>CBDDGS010000043.1:0-1374371 GCA_965227935.1 Cyclobacteriaceae bacterium
GTGATTTCAAGCTGACGTTTACTCTAAAGGCTCACCAACAACGCAACGTGACCTACACCATCTCCCCTAAAACCCGAGGAGCCTATCACTTTGGCGTGACGAACCTGCTGGTGCGAACCCCCTTTCCAGGAATGCTCACACGTCGCATCAAGAGCAGCGAGCCCCAAGAGATCCGTGTCTATCCGGCCTTTGCCCACCTGCACCAGTACGAACTGTCCGCCATCTCACAGCAACTAGTGGAAGCCGGGCAAAAGCGAATCCAGAAGGTCGGCAACAGTCAGGAATTTGACAGCATCCGGATCTACGTCCTCGGTGATGACCCAAGGCACATCAACTGGATGGCTACGGCCAGAAGACAGGCACTGCAAGTCAATCACTACACCGATGAAAAATCGCAAGGGGTCTATAGCCTCATTGACAAGAGCCGCTCCATGAAAATGCCTTTTAATGACATGACACTACTGGACTATGCCATCAACGCATCCCTGGTTTTGTCCTACATCGCTTTGAACAAGGGTGATCGGGCCGGGCTTGTCACGTTTGAGGATCGACCCCAGACCTATATAAAGGCAACCAACCGTCCCCAACAGATCCATCAAATCACAGAATCCCTTTATCGGGAAGAGACCTCGTTTCAAGAGGTGGACTTCACGTCGCTCTATACATTCGTCCATAGCAACATGCCGCAGCGCTCCTTGCTGTTACTGTTTACCAATTTCGAATCTATTCACAGCCTGGAGCGACAGCTCGCCTACCTGCGCATGCTCAATAAGAAGCACTTGCTCCTTGTGATATTCTTTCGAAATACGGAATTGGACAAAGTGATACGAGAGCCTACCAAAACGGTCCAAGGGATCTACAACCGGACCATGGCCCTCCAGCTCCTTCACGAAAAGCGTCTCATCGCAGAGCGACTCCACCAGGTGGGGATTCTGCATCTGCAAACCACCCCCGGGCACCTGACTGCTGACGTGATCAACCGCTACATACAGATCAAAACGCGCCGACTGCTATGATCGTCTCAGTCGCGAGAGCAGATAGAACGGTACGGACACCACTTGCATTTCTTGAGATCGTCGACCTGATCAAAAGGAACCTCTTCGTCGTAGATCTCTGATAGCAGTTCTGTCACGGTGAGTTCGAATTCCTCCAGATGCTCGCGAAACTCGCTGACCGGAATACTCTGTCGGTCCTTCTTTTGAATGATCCGCCAGTCAAACTCTCCCGTAAATAGGTCTTTGCTATTGAATAGACCCGGCTGCAGCTGCCCATATTCGCCTGTATGTGTTTTCATGAACAGGTAACTGTAGAAGAACACCTGGAAGACGGCCTTTCTGCGATGGTTGTCTTCACGATCAATGAGCGAAGGGATATCTGTAAAGTCCTTCTCATCACGACCAGTTTTATAGTCCAGGACACGGACCCTTCCCTCCTTGATATCAATTCTATCAATCTTCCCCTTCAGGCCTATCATGTATTCTTTATCACCCACCTGGACAGGGTAGTCGACCACGAAGCCATCCCGCGTACTGGTCTCGAGCCCCAGTATGCGAAAAGGGGCATAGTCCTGATCGAATTTCAGGATCTTGCGCACCATCTTGCGGATGATCTCTGCCGCGATAATATTACGCCCTTCCAGCTTGAATTTCTTTTCATTCTTCACGTCGTAGTGCTGAATGAAAGCCCGGTTCATTGCGCCATCCACACCACCGTCCAGCCAGAAAAAGTCATCGGGTTGTATGACGTCACGTTTCTTCTGTTGCATGTACTGCTTGTAGAGTATCTCCATGGTATCGTGGAGGATATTTCCAAAAACCATGGGGTTGAGCTCCTCCTGCATCTCGTCGGGCTCATATAGTTCTGCGACGTACTTGAAATAAAATCGCAGTCGACAATACAGATAGGTATCCAAGGCCGAGGGGGTGAGCCTGCGTGACCATTTCTCGCTCGACACCAGAAATTTCTTCAGCCGATCCATGACCGGGGGAGACTTCTCTACCTGGATCCGAAGTGGTGGAGTGACTTCAATAGGATTGGCCAGGAACTGATGAGGTATCTGGTGGGACGACTCCACTTCCAATTGTTGAATATATCGGCTCACCTCGCCATTGACGTTGAACTCCGCGACGGTATTGTAGTAGAACCTGACCTTGCTGGACCTTTGGAGCAGTCGGTAAAATAAATAGGCATAGATGGCATCCTGGTGCTCGAAAACCGGTAGCTCAAATGCCTTTCGAATATTGTAGGGAATGAAGGACCCACGCTTGGGAGGCGCTGGCCAGCTGCCCTCATTCATATTAAGAATGAAGACGTGTTTGAAGTCCAGATTACGCGTCTCCAGCACTCCCATGATTTGCAAGCCCTCCAATGGCTCACCTGTAAATGGCACCTTCAAGCTCCTGGCGAGGCGTCGAAATAGTCGAATCAGGAAGTCGTAGCTCAGTTGGACTGTATCACCTACCATCTCCTTGAGTTGGGTAATATGGCTATGGAAACGGCTGACGAACTCCAGCTCGATATCATGCCCCTTCCCTTGCCATATACCGTGCAACTCTGTTAAGATCCTCAACAAATAATCCAACGGCTGATGATGCTTATCGAAGATCAAATAGAAGATCTCTGGCGACTGTAGCAACTCATCCCGGTAGAGAAAAATCAGATTGCGCTTCTTGATCTCATCGATGGTCTTGTCGATTTTGCTCTTACCCAGGGGGTGTATCAACGGATGCTCCAGAATATCTATCACAGGCTGATGGTAAAAGGACGCCCCATGGACAACACTGGACCGGCTGCTGCTCTGCAGTTGCAGCAGGCTTTCCACAAGACTGAACACGATGGTATCCTTGAGCGGAAAACCCATCGTTATATTGAGCTTGTCAATACTGGGAGGCAGCGACGACAACAATGGGAATAGCATGTATTCGTTGGGCAGAACGATGACGGCTTCCTCGGGACTGAAGTCTGGTGTTTGCGACAGTTCGTCGAGGTGTTCTGCCAACGCCTTGGCTTGTCCCACCTCCAGCGATACGCCTACCCCTGCAATATCCCTAGGTGCGGCGATTCGATTGGGGATGTCGTCTCCGAACGTCGGCCCGAGCACCGGATCATTTCTGTACTTCCTCAGAAAGTGCCCTGCTTCCTGCTGCTCATCATCAAGATAGTACGCATCAACATCCCACAATACCTCGGCGCCATGGTCGCCAACGAGATGCTTAATGATGGCTTCCTCCGCCGTCGTCAACGCGTTGAATCCAGCCAATACCATCTTGCGGTTAAAAGCGAAGGTGCCGCTCCGCATCTGGCCTAAGAACTCCCTGTAGACATGCCCAACATACGCGCGTTTGTTGTCGGTAAGGTAATTTTTGAGCTCATAATAAATTGGCCCGAGTAGCTTCCATGTTTTCAGAAATGCCTGCTGTGTCTTCGAGGCCTCTGGCAAAAATGTGCTCCAGAAAGATCGGATGATTTGCATCTCCGCCTCATCGAGGAAATAAAACTCCTCGTCCAGTTCTTTCTGCGTTTTGATGCTTCGAAACAGATGCTCAGGATCTACGAGGTACTGATCGATCTCATCAAAATCGCGAAGGATCATTTCGCCCCAGAAAAAAAACTGATCGAAGGATTCCTCTCGGGGTTGATGTTTGCGGTAGCTCTCATGCAGGCGATACACCGCTTCAAGTGTCTCTATCTTTTCATACCCTGACTGCGCAAAAATGAAGTCTTCCAGGCTGGCGATCTGAGGAAGCCAAACAGGGCGCTCGATGGTGCGACCCAAGGCATTTCGGAGGAATAGACCAGCGCGGCGATTGGGAAAGATGACAGTTAGTTGATCCAGGTGCTGCTCATGTCGCTTGAGTATATATTGGGCGACCTCCTGGATGAATGTTTGCATCCTACGAATCTAATGATACCCCATAGATATCGCAGCAAAAAAAGCGTGGCACTGAAGGTGAGTGGTGTATCGCTCGGACTACAGCTTGATGAGTAGCTTACTCCCCAAAGGGGACCTGATCACGTAGAGCCCCTCAGAGAGACTGCGAATGTCTAACTCCATGCTATCACCGAGCCTTTGCACATAGGCCAGTGCAGTGACATCCGTCCCCCGATGATCAAAGATTCTGAAAGCAATCCCAGACAGCCCCTCGATCGAGACAAAATCCGCGGCGGGATTCGGATACAAGCTCCACGATTTCAGAAGCGCCTGAGGGCTCAGCTCTTTGATCGGTGAATAACTAAACTGACCATCAAAGTCTGTCTGCTTCAATCGATAATACGACAAACCATCATGAGGTGTAGGATCGGTGACATGGTAGGTCAACAGGGAAATAGAGCTCCCGGCCCCACCCACTTTGGCAATCACCTCCCAATTCCTCGCGTCATCTGACCGCTCCACAGAAAAGAAATCATTGTCTATCTCCGTGGCGGTCGCCCAGCTGATGAGCGCGGTGCCGTCGGTATTGCCTGTCACTTCAAAGGCTACCAGCTCGATTGGCAACAGGGTACTGAAAGCCACGAGATCTTCGGGGAAGTCAGGGAATTCCGAATCGCCGGAGTCGTCTTCGAGCTCACCCTCTCCACTCCAATTCGATGAATTGGCGATATCCGCGAGGCAATTGGCCTTGGAGTTGCAATTATTCGTACCGGAGTAGACCATGACATCGTCGTCACCAGAGAGGCTGATCGCATCGGTACCAGAGGTCAAACCAGTATTGGTGATGGTTCCGTTGGTGAAAGTGTCGTTGGCGATGGCCGACACGAAAGTTGTTGGTGCATTGAAGGAACCCTCGTAGGCGTAGAGAACCTCATCGTCGCCTTCGAGATTGACATTACCATTGATCGATCCTATAGAGGCGCTTTTTGCCCCTCCGAAAGAGATCCCCTCAAAGGTGACGGTTGTTCCCACCGAGATAGCAGCCCCGCCAGTGGACCAGGTGATGGTCCCCTCTCCTGAATTGAAGGCACCACCAGACCCAATCGGTGAGCCATTCCACTCATTGTCAGTAAAGTATATTGTGGAACTGGCAGGGATCTCTACCAAGACGACGATCGAAAACCCCTTCTCACCATCGGCATTGAATCCTGTGAAAATGAAATCGCCCTCGCTCAACGCAAGCAAGTTACCTGCTGAAAGGAGCAATAGGATAAAAAATAGATATACTCTGGTATTCCTGGAATTAGTAGTCATGACACTGGCTGGGTATAAGACTATTCCAATGTACGAAATAGACCAATACGCCGCCAGTCGGAAAACTACAAATCAGCAAAAAGTGCTATTCACAACGTTCTGAAAGCAACGCCGCCGAGCGTAGGTTGCGACCCTTGCTCCACGCTTCGCAGGCCTGACGCTTCCTATCCATATCCCAATAAGCGAGCCCCATGTAAGTATGCAGGTCCTCCACGAAAGCACCACTCTCATCCACTTGTTGGAAGTATCGAAGGGCTGTCTCCGGACTGCCGCTGAGGAGATAAAATACCCCTTTGTTTCGAAAAGCCCACATGTTGTCAGCATCGAGCAGTATGCTTTCGTTGACATCGGTCAACCCTTGCTGCAAAGAATCCATCAAGAGGTAGGTGTAGCCGCGATTGTTGAGGAAGTAGGGGTTGTCCGGTTCGAGTTCCAGCGCCACACCGATCTGGGCAAATGCCTCCTCCAGATTCCCCTCTGCAATGGCAATTTGATTGAGGGCATTGTAAGCATGGCCATTGCGTGGGTTCTGGGTAATCCCTTCTCGCAACCAGTAGCGGGCACTGTCAAAATTGTGCTTGTAGTACTCCAATACACCTAGGTTGATTCTGGCTTCATCATCATTCGGATCCAGCTCCAAAACGCGCAGAAAAGACGCTTCCGCGTTTTCGTAGTCGTTGATTTTACTGGAAACCAAACCTCTCGAAAGAAAAAGGAAGGCCGAGTCCGGAAAGGCCTGTGTGAGCTGGGACCAGTCTCGCAAGGAGCTTTCATACCGACGGACCAGCTCATAGGCGTGTGCGCGATTGCCGAGACACTCGTAGTATTCAGGATCAATCTTTAGTGCCTCATTGTAATCGAGAATGGCCTCAGCCGCATGCCCGTGATTGACCCTTGCCACACCGCGATTGTTGTACGCCAAAGCATAATTCGCATCAACCCTGATAGCATTGTCATAGTAGTTGATGGCTTTGTCCCAATCTCCTTCGTCTATGGCCTGATTGCCGAGAAAGAAAAACCGGTCACGCTGTGTGGTAGCAGACTCCGTGCAGCCAAGGGCAAGAATGATGATCAGTCCGAGTGTAATCTGTCGCATAGAAAAAGGCCTCTACAAAAGTATAAAGGCCTTCTCCCATTGTAATGTTCAATTTTGAATTTAGGACTTTCTCACGCGCCCGCCGCTGCTCGAGTCGGCATATACCTTAGTGGGATCACCACGGTAGTATACGGATCCGGAGCTGCTGGCGTCTGCCTCCAATTTATCTTCTACGAAGACGCGCGCATCGCCAGAGCTACTGGCATTCACCTCTGCCACCTTGCTCCTCAGGTCGTACGCCTCATAGTCACCTGAACTGCTAACGCGTACATACTGCTCCTCAGCGCTCCCTTCCATCGTCAAATCGCCGGCGCTACTGACACGTACTTCCAACTCCGCCACCTGCACCATGAGTTTGGCGTCTCCAGCGCTACTCACCTCAACCTCCAGTCGCTCACTGACGAGCATATTGGTCGTCTCCAGGTCTGCAGCCGATGATACATCGATCTCATTGAGTTCCTTATACGTGACATACACGTTGACATCAACATTTCTCCAGTTGCCGCGCGCCATCCTGATTCGCAGTCGACCTCCGAAGACGTCGGTGATCACATTGGATGCGTCGGTGCCATACACCTCAACGCGAGCCTCCTCCTTATTGCCCTTGGTGATTTCGACATTGATCGCCTCTCCCACAGAAATGGCATCAAAAGACCCAAGGCTTCTGGTATCCTTGTCTTGAGCAATTGAACTGCATGCAAGTAAGAGGGCTGCGAAAAATGATAGATAGATTTTCTGCATCATTTGTAATGGTATTTGCCCTAAAGACCAGCGCACAAAAAAAGGGTTGCAACAACCCTTTAATTTTTTTCATTGGAAGCTCCTACTGGATAGGGCTCTTATAGTTGGCAGAGAATTCTTCCCAACCAGTGCTTTTGTACGAATTCTCACCGAGGAACTTGAGAATCATATCGAATCTCGGCGCTTTCTGATAACCAGGGATTGCCTGTATCATATTGAGGTTCTCATCGAGGAATGTTGTCGTCGGGTAGCTTGCCCTCTTGTTCATCAGGACATACGCCAACTCATGTATTCCCCTTCGTCCACCCTGTGGCGGAGGAACAAAAGAAAAGGTGTTGCCATGAAACTCGATGTCCTGCTTCACTTTCTCAGCATTGAACTTTACAGCATAATACTTCTCATTGATGTACGAGGCAATTTCTTCTTTGGCGTAGACGTCGGCGTCCATTCGCTTGCACCAGCCACACCAATCGGTGTAGAAATCCACCAAGATTTTCCGCGGCTCTTTCTTGCTTCTCTCAACTGCCTCTTCGAATGAGATCCATTCAATGTTACCAGAAGCCGCCTTCTTTTTGCCATCAGTTTTGGGTCCTGTGGCAGACATCAAAGGAAGGACTAGAAGGAGCGCCAGCGCGTAAGGAAGTGCTTTCATAACTTTAAAGATACATAATTCTTACATGGTTTGGCTCCGGGAAGTTCCGGTGAAAACAGAAAATGACGTGGTCTTTACCTTTAAACGTCTCTCCCGGGTTATAACCCTATTTACCCAATGTTCTTTCTACTGCGCTATCAAATTACTTCAAAATCAAGCACTTAACACTTTGTTGACTCGTCACCATAATGGTCAATTATGACTCCTCGCCTAAGCACTTGATTTTCTCGCACTTTCACGGCTCGTAACGAAACACCATTGACTAAACCGGGTTAAATTGCCTGGTCCCAAATTATGAAATATGCTGGCCATTCAGAAGAAACTTAGCAACTCATTTTATGCCCTGCTGAGTCTACCCGCTACGGGCATGGGTTTCGCCCTCTCAGTTCAAATTTCAGCCCTTAGCTGGATCCTGAGCAACAAATATGGGCTGGACATTCACGACGTGGGGCTCGTATGGGCAGCAGGACCGATCGCCGGGATCATTGGCCAGGTGCTCATCGGCGTAATCAGCGACAACGTATGGTTTTGGAATGGCAGAAGGCGGCCTTTCATCCTGATAGGTGGCGTACTAGGGGCCCTCATGCTGCTGGCGCTGCCCAATATCGATGTCATATCGTCCAGTACGGGCGTCGGGGGTATTTTGGGGGTAGCCATCACCGTAGCCCTGATCCTTGACCTTGCCATCAACGTCTCATTCAATCCCACCAGGTCGATCATCGCAGATGTTACGCCGGAGGGCGACGCTCGTACGAAAGGATACGCCTGGATGCAGAGCGTGTCAGGGACACTCAGTGTAGGTGCCTACGCTATCGGCGCCTATTGGGACAACTACATCCTCATCTATGTGGGAGTGATTGTTGTATTTCTGACTTCCGTCATTCCTCCTTTTTTCATCTCAGAGCCACGGGAGCTCAAAGAGAGTGCCGAGGAACAGCCCACATCCAGCAATACCTCCCTTACAGGGATTTTGATGGCGATCAAACCTTTGTGGGGTTTTCTCATTTACGACGTCTATGCGATGACGCTCCGGCTGGCGCACATCGAGGTCGATCACTACTGGGTCGAGTTTATCTGCCTGGCTGTCACCATTGCCCTGGTATTGGAAGCGGTCCTCAAATCAGAGGCTGACAAACCCAAGGAGGAGGCGAATCAGATCGGGTTCCGCAAAGTGCTTGCAGCCCATTCCTTTTCATGGGTAGGCGTTCATACGATGTTTGTCTACATGCTCTTCTACGTCCAGGACAAGTATGCGCTACTGGACAGTGTTGAACAAGGGCGTGTCGTCTCATGGAGCTTCCTGATCCTGAATGGTGTGGCCGCCATTCTGCCGGTCGCCTTGCTCGAGCCGCTTTCCAAGATATGGGGGCGCGTGAAGACCCACTACATCTGTATGGCAACGATGTCGGTAGGTTATGTGGGGCTGGTCTTCTTGGGACACCTTGGCACCGGTGTTATTTACGGATTCATGGTAGTCTGTGGTGCCGGCTGGGCAGCCATCATCTCGCTACCCTTTGCCATCATGTCTCAGAAGGTGGAGAAGTCCAAAATGGGTCTATATATGGGGCTCTTCAATCTATCTGTGGTGTTGCCCCAGTTGGTCGCAAGCCTCGGTGTGGGCTATGCCATCAACCAGGTGGAGAATAAGGGCTTGATCTTCATCATCTCTGCGGTGTCCTTAGCCATATCCTTCGTCGCCTGGAGCTTCGTCAAAGATGAGCCGGTGACAGACGATGACGGCATGCCTCCTCCATCAGGACACTAGGGGCCTCAGTTGCCGCCACCAAAGAACAGGTCGGTACTGTTGTAGCTACCTCCAAAGTTGTCGGCAAGAGTGGCGACTTGCCCCATGGCGTCCTTGAATTGCTCGACTGTCAATTCGCCCAGGGGATGCGTGAAGACCGACCAGACCACCTCCTGGTAGATGGCATACTTCGCATCCAGTGCGCGATCAAAATTGGCCTCCAGCATGATCTTGTACTGGTCTTTTTTCAAGTCCGACTCCTCCACGACGGGGGTCATTATTCGCATGCGATTGGCATTGACATCTGTGATCACTAGCATCGGACGCTCGCCAATGACAAACTGCCAATTGCCCAGCTCTCCCTTTACATCCTGCGTCTCCCGATACAGGATCTTCTGCATCTTCTCGTTGGTCATTTTGTCGTAGGCATTCTGTCCACTGACCTGGAGAACACCAAGAGCATAACCTAACAATACCAGGAGCAATATCTTTTTCATTCCAATTTTGTGCTTGAGAGCGTCTGTACCTTTTCAGCAAGAAGCAGACCAAAGACCATTGATAATTGGATGAATATAAGACTGTGGAATCAGAAAGGCAATGGGACACCATCGATTGCGAGTGTGTCGAAGCTGAAGTTGGATGAAAGAGCAGCCACTACGACAAAAAAAGCCCGATCACATGACCGGGCCCTACTTTTACCTTGATTGACAAGCAAGTCACTGGCCTGCAGCCAACTGCGACGGTCCCTGGAAGATCTTTTCAAATACTTCCTCATCCTCGAAGTACTCATCGGTGTTTTCCGTTGATTGCAGGATCCACCCATCAGCTCGCTGATATGCGGAGAGTTGGATCTCCGGGCTATCGGTAAAGCCAAAAGTTACGTTCAGCGTCGGTGTGCCTAAACCGTCTCCCTCGGCAAAGTTTCGGCTGGTGACGAAGCTCAAACCTTGCAGGTAGCTAGCGACACTCGCCGAGTCAGCGGCAATTGTGCTGGACTTCCAGTTATCACCTTCCTTGTATAGGGAAAACGCCGAATCGATATAATTGAAACTTACTTCTACGAGCGAATCCCTCCTCAACCGGAGGACATCGCTATTTCTGAAGTCTTCCGGCGCCTTGGCAATGCTGATACCCATGAAGTTGTCGGCCTGATAGACATCATCGTCCTCCGCCAACCTCACAAACGTATGGAACTGCTGCTGCCCCTCCACGCCAAAACGGCCAATCACGAGATCCAGGGTCATATCATTGCCCTCAAACACCTTCACCCGCGTCCCGGTGGAATCTACCGCGTAGTCCTTCCAGCGGTCCCGAGATCGTGATACAAGGCGCGATGGCACCGCACCCTCTATTGTGGTGAGCAAGTTCTTCACTGCCGAGGTCCTGGCAGGCTTCGTTCCATCTTCCACTCCCACTTCCCAGGTGTCTGCCCCCTTTTTGGTTACCACCGTCTCGCTCCCGGCATTGACCACCTCTATCCTCGTGACCTGGGCTGTATCGATCTCTACCAGCACAGAGCGAAACGACTTGCTGCGATCATCTCCCTTCGTTAGGGTCATGACCAGATAGACGACCACCAGAATGCCGAGAGCAGCAAGCAACTTGATTGTTGTATTTCCTTTCATATCGATCGTATGGTTTATGCGTAATTACCCTGAGCCCACTTCTGACGCTGACGGTTCTTCGCCTGTCTCCGGATGAAAGCGTAGACCAATATCAGCAATATGGGTGCAAAGACATTGCCGTATTTCAGCAGGTTTCGCGTGGAATCCTCGATGGTATCCAGGGGTCTTGTGGTGACCGCTTTTGTCCGAAGATCTATCAAGCCGGTGTCGTCAGACATGAAGTCAATCGCATTGCTCGCAAAATTGACGTTGTCGGGGCTGAGCTGTTGCGCCTGCTGACCTTCGCCGTTAACGATAAATAGCTCATTACCGATGACCGTAAGCTTGCCGCCACCAAGACCTATGTCCTCAATCGTTGCAGCAAGAATTTGCTGCTCCATAGGAAAGTCGGCCTCCCGCCACTCCTTCTGTATATCTACATAGGACGGAGGGCGGACGACACCCGATATCTCCGACGTAAATAGTAAAGGTGTAATGGTCGTGGTCGTGTCGATGCTATTGGGTACAAAGGCATTCACAAAAGGCAGAATGATCCCTTCCAAACCTCCGGTCACGGGATGGTCTGCAAAATTGCCCACGATAGGAAAATAGGGGAATTGTATCTGCCTGTTGATCGTCATGAAACCACGACGCTCCTGCGCTGTGATGGATGCACACGAGGGGTCAATCACAAACTCACTACCAAAAGACAGCCCCTTGTTCATCACCCAGTTGCGGACGCCAACGTCTGGTGCGACACCGAGCTGCTGCGACTGCTGTAGATTCCCCGCCACGCTCGAGTGAGCAAGAAAGATGGACCCACCCTGGTCCAGGTACCTATCTAATTTGGCGAACTCAAACGCTGGTATGGTATCCTTAGGCCCGATCCAGATCAGACTTCGGTAGGACACGGGGACAGCAGAAGTATCCCTGATGTTGAAGGGTTCTACATCATAAAGGACTGATAGCTGCTGCGCCAACTGAATCATCGAATTCAACGATGCTTCGCCATAGCCGCTGATCACGCCTACCCTAGGCTTGTCGACAATGGCGATTTTCTTGATCGCCGTCGTCAAGTCATATTCCATTGCACCTTCGGGCTGCACGACGGGGATTACCTCCCTGCGGTCGCCACTCTTCATCACTATTCCCAAAAATGCCTGTATCTGTTGGCGCTGATCATTCTCGACCACATTTATTGATAGAGGTGCCACACCACTCTGCATCGCCTCCTGCTTCAGTTCATCACTTTCATTCGGATTGATGAACTCAAATACAAGATTGCCGCCGGCGAGGTTTTCATATTCCAGGAGCATGTCTCGCAGATCATTGCGAACGTACGCCAGCTGCGCGGGCAATTCCTCCGTGAAGTAGGCTTGTACGGTGATAATATCATTGAGGTCGGCAAGCACATCTTTCGTGGCTTTGCTCAATGTGTACCGTTGGTCCTCGGTAAAGTCAATTCTGAAATACAATCCCCTCGATATGAGGTTGGCCACCACCACGATGGCTATCACGATCAACAATTGTGTCAATATGGTAGTCTGCTTCATCGTCGTTGCTGTTTATGATTGCCAGTTTCTTTTGGAAAGCATGGTTTGCGAAAACACAAGCCCTAGGCCTATGATCGACAGAAAGTAGATGATATCACGACTGTCGATGACACCCCGACTCAGTGAATCAAAGTGCGTGCGGATACTGAGATAGTTGAATAACTCTCCGAAAAACCCGGTGAGCGTACCTCCGATTGCATCGAAAAGGAAATGGAAGAAAACTGAGATCAACAATGCCAGCAAAATCGCTACAATCTGGTTTTGCGTCATGCTGCTGGCGAATAGCCCGATGCTGATGTAGGCGGCAGAGAGCATGGTCAATCCTAAATAGCCGCCAATGACGGCACCATCATCCACGTTGCCAAGCTGTGAGATCGTCACATAATAAGGAAGTGTGCACACCAAAGCGATCATCACAAGAATCAGGCAAGCCAGAAACTTGCCAATCACAATTTGCCAATCCGTAACAGCCTTGGTAATGAGCAACTCAATCGTACCAGCCCTGTTCTCCTCGGCGATCATCCGCATGGTAATAGCTGGAATAAAAAAGAACAGTGACCAAAAAGCCACACCAAAAAACGTTCCCATACTCGCCTGCTGGCTCACGAAGATATTGCTACTCACGAGCCACGTGAAGATGCCACTGAGCCCCAGAAACAGGATGATCATCACGTAAGCAATCAGGGAATCAAAGAATGAGGCCAGTTCCCGTTTAGTAATTATCCAGGTCTTATTCATCTCTCAATTCTTTTTAGTTGGTCAAGTCTCTAAATACATCTTCCAGACGGGTCTCGATGCCCGTCATCTCCATCAGGTACCATTTCTTCTCTACGCAAAGGTCAAACACCGCCTTGCGTGAACTGGAGTCCGGTTTGCTCTGGATCCTGAAGAACCCATCCTTGTCCTCAATAGGACTGACAGTCTCCACTGTGGCAAGCCCGAGGAGTGCCTTCTGAACTTCCTCGTTCGGTGCCTCCAGGCTAACAGTCAGCAATTCCTGCCCCTGTGCCTGCTGTCGCAGTGTATCAGACGAACCATCCGCGACGATACGCCCTCTGTTAATAATAAGGATGCGGTCACAGGTGGCCTCTACTTCCGAGAGGATGTGCGAACTGAGGATCACCGTCTTTTGCTTACCGAGTTCCTTGATGAGCTTCCTGATCTCGACGATCTGGTTGGGATCGAGCCCCGTAGTGGGCTCGTCGAGGATCAACACCTCAGGATCATGTATCATCGCCTGGGCGAGTCCTACGCGCTGGCGATATCCCTTGGAGAGCTCATTGATATTCTTGTGCTTCTCACGATCGAGACCACACTTTTCGATCATCTCGCCGATGCGTGTGGGTATCAGCGATTTCTCCACCCCCTGGATTTCCGCGGTGAAGCGCAAATAGTCAATGATCGGCATATCAGTGTAGAGTGGGTTGTTCTCTGGCAGATAGCCAATCTTCTTCTTGATGGATTCCTGATCGTTGTGAATGGACAAGTCATCGAGACGGATATCCCCAGTCGAGGGAGCCATGAAGCACGTGATCATCTTCATCGTCGTACTCTTTCCCGCACCATTTGGCCCGAGAAATCCCACGACCTCCCCCGTCTTCACCTCAAATGATATGTCATTTACTGCTTTCTGCTCACCGTATTTCTTGGTGAGGTTTTCTACAATGATTGACATGATTCAAATTCCGGATTATGTTGCAAAACGATTGATTAATAGACGATTGCAAATCGATCGCAATATTAGGCGGGGCGGCAAAGAATTTCAAGTGTGCTCTGATGTTAAAATCTGTTAACACCTGATGGCCACCCTGGCCAAAGGTGACCAGGATCTTTCTTCTTTTATCCGGTTCAGTCTCCCCACTGCCAGTTGAACCGGGTAGTTCACCTATTTTACCGTTCTTTCCGTAAATCTGAGAACCAGCACCTGTATTTGGTCGTTGTTTCACTGTATTTCACTACAACCATGACGCCACAATTCTTCAGGAAGATCTCCGAAGCACATAGTCAGCCCAAAGCCTTGCCCGGCGAAGAAGAAATCGACGACTTCATCATGAAGTTGCTGCAGTTTCTGTTTCCCGAGCTCAATCGGCTGCGCTACACTGACGAGGAAAACATCAGAGATCAGTACCGACATATCCAGTTTGACTTTGAGCAGCTGCTCAGCAAAACGAAAGCTTGCCGGAAGGAGGGTGTCAATTCCATATGCCAGTCCTTTTTCCAGCAGCTGGAGCAAGTCTATGACGAGTGTATGGAAGACGCCGAGGCGATATTGCAGGGAGACCCCGCTGCCAATGACCTGAAGGAAGTCATCCGGAGCTATCCAGGCTTCTTTGCTATCGCGGTCTATCGCATTGCTCACGTAATGCTCAAACTGGAGATCCCCTATTTGCCACGGATCTTTACCGAATATGCCCATGCACGTACAGGCATTGACATACATCCTGGTGCGATCATCGGACGTAGGTTTTGCATCGACCACGGCACAGGAGTAGTCATCGGGGAAACTACCATCATTGGGAATGACGTGAAGGTATACCAGGGTGTGACCCTCGGGGCCCTCAGTGTCGCAAAAGAACTGGCCAAGGTGAAGCGTCACCCAACGATCGAAGACAATGTCGTCATCTATGCAGGTGCTACCATCCTCGGTGGCGAGACGCTCATCGGAAAGAATAGCATGATAGGTGGCAGCGTCTGGCTGACAAGTAGTGTGGCCCCCAACTCCAGGGTATATTACCAATCCCAGGATCAGCAAACGATCAAAGCTCTTTAAATCATGAAGGAACTGGCCCAAAATATTGGTGAATTGATTGGCAATACGCCGCTGGTACGGATACAGCTGCCCGAGATCCCTGACCATGTCATAGTTTATGGTAAGCTGGAGGGTAACAATCCCGGTGGAAGCGTGAAGGACCGACCGGCATACAATATGATCCAGCAGGCCCTCGAACGTGGAGATATCGCCAGTAGCAGCAAACTCGTAGAAGCCACGAGCGGCAACACAGGTATCGCCCTCGCCATGGTGGCTGCCTCCTTCAAGCTGGATATCACGCTCATCATGCCTGAGAACTCTACGCAGGAGCGAATCGATACCATGCGCGCTTATGGGGCCAGGGTGATCCTCACTCCTTCCGAAGGGACGATCGAGTATTCTCGGACAGTTGCTGAAGAAATGGTGGAGAAAGAGGGGTATTATATGCTGGACCAGTTTGGTAATCCCGACAACTACCTCGCGCACTATAAAACAACGTCCCCCGAAATTTGGAGAGACACAGAGGGCAAGATCACTCATTTCGTCGCGAGCATGGGCACCACGGGCACCATCATGGGCAACTCGCGATTCTTGAAGGAGCAAAATCCCAATGTCCGCATCGTCGGCGTTCAGCCCGAAGAAGGCTCGCAAATTCCCGGTATTCGCAAGTGGTCGCCAGAGTTCCTACCCAAAATATTTGAAGCGGATCGGGTGGACGAGATATTGTATGTCAATCGCGACCAGGCCATAGAGATGACCCGCCGAATGGCCAAAGAAGCTGGTGTATTTGCCGGCATGAGTAGCGGTGGCGTGCAACATGCCGTCGTGCAGCTTGCCCAAACCTTAAAGGAGCCATCTGTGGTCGTGTCCATTGTGTGCGACAGAGGGGATCGGTATTTGAGCTCGGATCTCTTCAGTAGCGAAGGCTGAATCACATTCTCTCCAGGATAAAAAGAGATATTTCGATTTTTTGCCTCGTATTTTTACGACGGCATGGAAAAGACCGATCAGAAAATTGAAAACATCGAGCTGCAGTTCCTCCAACTGGAAGACTACGAGGAGCTCAAGCAGGCGATGATCACCAGCTATCCCACGATCATCGACAACTACTGGGAGAAAAAGCACATTCGAAAACTTCTCAAGATCTTTCCCGATGGCCAGGTCGTCATCAAGGTCAACGGCGAGATAGCAGGTGGTGCATTATCTATGATCACCTACGAGGAGCGCCTCTACAAGCGAGGCCATACCTATCAAAAGATTACAGATGACTTTACCTTCAACTCCCACGACGAGGAAGGTGATGTCCTGTATGGAATAGACATTTTTATCAAACCCGAGTTCCGTGGGTTGCGGTTGGGCAGGCGCCTTTATGATTACCGCAAAGACCTCTGTGAAAAGTTGAACCTCAAAGCCATCATGTTTGGTGGCCGTATCCCTTACTATCACAAGTATGCGAAAGAGATGACTCCCAAGGAGTATATCGAAAACGTCCGTCTAAAAGAGATTCACGATCCGGTACTTGACTTTCAGCTCTCCAACGACTTCCATATCGCCAAGATCCTGAGGAACTACCTGCCTGACGATGAGGACTCTGGCAACTACGCGGTACTCCTCGAGTGGCGCAACATCTACTACGAAGAACCGGAAGAAGAATCAGAGACCGCCGTCGACACCTCCAAATCGGTGGTGAGGCTCGGTTTGGTTCAGTGGCAAATGCGCCTTTACAAAGACATGGATGGCCTCATGGATCAGGTGACATATTTCCTCAATACCGTCTCCGGTTATCGGTGTGACTTCTGCGTTTTTCCAGAGTTCTTCAATGCGCCACTCATGGCGGACTATAACGAACTGGACGAGCCAGATGCGATCAGGAAGCTGGCGGAATACACCGAAGCCGTGAAGACGAGGCTCAGCGAGATGGCGATTTCTTACAATATCAACATCATCACGGGTAGTATGCCAGAGGTGGTCGACGGTAAGCTCTACAATGTGGGCTTTCTCTGCCACCGGGAAGGGGGCGTCGACAAATACGTGAAGATCCATCCCACACCCGATGAAGTGAAAGTGTGGGGTATGCAGGGCGGTGATGAAATTCGCACTTTCGACACCGACTGTGGTAAGATCGGCATCCTGATTTGCTATGATGTCGAGTTTCCCGAGCTCAGCAGGTTGCTCGCAGAAGATGGCATGGACATCTTGTTTGTACCCTTCCTCACAGATACGCAAAACGGCTACGAACGCGTACGAAACTGCGCCCGGGCGCGAGCCATCGAAAATGAGTGCTATGTGGCCATCGCCGGCAGCGTTGGAAACATCCCCAAGGTGCACAACATGGATATCCAATTTGCACAGTCCACAGTGTTCACACCCTGCGACTTTTCCTTCCCCACCAATGGCATCAAGGCCGAAGCGACGCCGAACACGGAAATGATCCTGGTGGCCGATGTAGATATCAATCTACTCAGAGAGCTCAACACCTACGGCAGCGTACGAAACCTAAACGACCGCCGCAAGGATCTTTACAAGGTGGAGTTGATCAAGCACTGATAGCATCCCAGATCTGCTGCCACTCGTCGTCGA
This sequence comes from Cyclobacteriaceae bacterium, assembly GCA_965227935.1. Taxonomy (GTDB): domain Bacteria; phylum Bacteroidota; class Bacteroidia; order Cytophagales; family Cyclobacteriaceae; genus JAWPMT01. Next base: position 17,905 of record CBDDGS010000043.1, read on the forward strand.
GGCTGCCCTGAAAGGAAGGTTTGCCCGCGCGTCGGTACCAATAGTCTGCATTCCACTGGTCACCCTCCTTTCTGTGCAAATAGGCGTGAATCCATGCCGCCTTCTGATCGGGGAGGTCCTGGATAAGCGTGTGGGCTCCCTCCCAATCGCCCTCCTGATCCGCTTTTAGGGCTTTTTGATAAGTATCTAACTGTGTATGCGCCATACTGCAATTTTGTTGAAAAACAAAAATAATTGAAGTGTTCAGGGCGTATAGATTTCCAGGCCTTGAAAATCCTAAGGTCATTCGTCGATGCCAATAACCAAAAATCGACAAATCAGTCCCACTCATCTATTTCCAAGGTCGCACTCGATTCTTCCAATATACCTTCGAATTATACCAGCATAGACAAATAAACGACTAACAGAAGTGAAGAACATGACAACCTTTAAGACAGAAATAGCGACCATAGGATTTTCACCTTTCAATAAGGCACTGGAAGCTCTGGACATACATGTGACTCAGTATGAAAACCAGGAAGAAGCCATCGCCGGTCTTCAGTACCGAATGCAGCATGGCCACCGACTTCCCACTCTGTTCATCACTTGCGCCGGATTGATGGTTCCCATCTACGATGAGTTGGTCAAATTTTGCAAGGACACCCCCGAGCAGGTTCCCGTTCTTGTCTATGACCAGGGATACAGCGCCCTGCGCAGAAGAGACGCCAAGATCCTGGGTGCTTACGACTACGTAGCCGAGCCCATTGACGATGAAGGCCTCGAAAAAAGAATTTTGGCGGCTGTGATGGCACAGCTCGAGCGAATGAACATGACATCAGTCGCTGACGTCTCCAAGACCATAAAGTTCTAAAGATCCACCAGTATAGATTTACACCGCCAGGAAAAGGGCTACCGAATGGTAGTCCTTTTTTTATGCCCTCTAAGAAAAGAACCCCTCTCTGTGGTGTCCTGGATGTATCCCACTACCAGCCCGCAAGGCCTCCTCACTTCCCGTGAAGCGAGAGAGCGCAACCCCTGGGGATCTTACCACTTCGGACTCTCTGCTTCACGGTACCTCCCTCGCGGCTGTCGGCACCCTTCGCCCCGCAAGCATCCGCACGGTCTTGCTTGGTTACCGACCTAGCCTTCCGGCCATTTCAGGGACCAATCAAATAGCTATTAGTTATCGGTGGCGAATAGCTCTCGTTCATGGATCACTCAGACACTAGTCACCAATTCACTGATCACTTACTCGCGAGTCACTAAATTCGCCCCATGCAAATCTCAAACCTGCAGGGAACTGTCTCACTGAACAACGGCGTCGAAATGCCCTACTTCGGCCTGGGCGTCTTCCAGTCCAGGGAAGGATCCGAAGTCATCAATGCCATCCGATGCGCCCTGGATTATGGGTATCGACACATCGACACGGCAGCATTTTATAAAAACGAAGAAGGCGTCGGCCAGGCCATCCGCCAAAGCAGTCTATCTCGTGACGATGTCTTTGTGACATCCAAATGTTGGAACAGCGATCAGGGATACGACAAGGCCATTCGGGCCTGCGAGGACAGTCTGCGAAAACTGAAGATGGACTACCTCGACCTCTACCTTGTCCACTGGCCGGTTGCAGGCAAATACAAAGACACATGGCGTGCTTTCGAGCAACTTTGTCGGGAAGGCAAAGTGAGGGCCATCGGTGTCAGCAACTTCCTCCAGCACCACCTTGAAGACCTGTTGCCGATTGCAGAAGTGGTCCCTACTGTTAACCAAATGGAGTTTCATCCACACCTGGTGCAGCAGGACCTCGTGGACTTTTGTGTCGACAAAGGCATCCAGTACGAAGCATGGGCTCCGCTGATGCGTGGAGAGATCTTCCAAATAGAGACGCTCAACGAGCTGGCCGCCAAATACGGCAAAAACGAAGCGCAGATTGTACTGCGCTGGAACCTGCAAAAAGGTGTGGTCACGATTCCCAAAAGCACGAAAAAGGAACGCATCGAAGGCAACGCTGACATCTTCGACTTCGAGCTTTCTGGTGAAGATATGGCCCGGATCGACGGACTGGACCGGGGCAGACGAATTGGGCCAGATCCCGACAATTTCGACTTTTGATAGCATTGAAGCATCTCGCTTGCCTCGTGGCTGGCACCTTGGGATTGCTGGCATGCTCTCCGTCCAATGAAGAACGGAATATGACGATTGCTTGCGCTGCCAGCGTCCAGTACGCCATGGCAGAGTTGATCGAGCAGTTTGAACAGGAAAGCAATATTCCCTGTCAAATCATCGTCGGCTCGTCAGGTAAACTCAGTGCACAAATCATGAATGGGGCTCCCTTCGATGTGTTTGTCTCCGCTGATACCGACTACCCCAATCGACTATACGAGGAAGATCTGTGTCTGGCTCCTCCAAAGGTCTATGCCAATGGGCAGTTGGTGCTTTGGACCATGGCCAATGGCACGCCGTCTTTGGATGGCCTCGCTGATCAGGACATCCAGAAAATCGCAATCGCCAACCCCAAACTCGCTCCCTATGGTAGAGCAGCCGAAGCTATTCTCCAACAACGCGGCCTTTTGGATGAGGTGCAAAGCAAACTTGTATTCGGTGAAAGCATCGCGCAGGTCAATCAATTCGTGACAACTGGTGTCGCAGACGTAGGATTTACTTCACTGTCTACGGTCCGTGCCCCTGACCTGCAAAACGAGGGGTCGTGGTCCACCCTTCCTGTCTCACTCCAACTTCCCCTTCCTCAAGCAATGGTGATACTCAAAAGCAGCAAAGTCCCAGGCAGTGCGGAGAAGTTCCAGCGGTTCATGGCATCACCCGAAGCCCGTGAAATACTAAAACAACACGGCTATTTACTGGACGAGGGAGCACCTACTAATTAAATTGTCTCTGCACCAAGTAGGTGTCTCCGCCTCAGGTGTGTTTGTACATAAGTAACCCAACCAAAAATTCCATGAAGTCAAAACTGATCTTGTCCTTTCTGGCAATCGTCGTCATCGCATTTACCGGCACCGCTCAAGATGAGGCAGACCCTGCCTTTGCTTCTTTCCAACTCACAGACTTGCAGGCCACAATGCAAGAAATCGGCCGGCCGTAGCTACCATTCTTCCAGGGCGAAAATGTACTCGCCGGGATCTATAGCCTCAAGGCAGGCTCCGAAGACGGTCAACCCGCACACGACACGGATGAGGTATACTATGTCGTCTCAGGAAAAGCCAAATTCACCGCCGATGGGCAAACCGCAGAAGTGACTGCGGGGAGTATCCTATTTGTCAAGGCCGAAGTGGATCATCGGTTTGTAGACATTGAGGAAGATATCACTCTGGTGGTTTTCTTTGATAAGTAATTTCAATTCTAATGGACAAGGGAAGGGCCACTCTCAAAAGCAACCTCCTCAAGGTCATGCTGACGAAGGAAGCATCTATTCACATCGCAAGGACAATCCTTCAAAATCAGCAAATAGATTCTTCGTGCCTCAGAATGACATTGCTTTCTGAGAGTGGCTGAACAAAGTGCCTGCCCGCCCTCATGTCTGATGCTTCGAGGGCCTCAGCATGACATGAGATTATTTTGCTACTCCCCTCAGTCTGTGGCTCACAGACCGAATCCTGCAGCTCGCCATTTGGTTTTCGTGCCACAAACCAAGGATAGCGCAGCCAACCTATGTAAGGACCGTGCGCATCCATTCATCGCTGAAATGAGCGGGAGCGTTACCGGAATCGTTATTATCCTCGTCGTACTTCGAACGCTCGCTGCAAAGCCTCAATTATTGAGTTGATTTATGTAGATTGTAGGAGCTGGAAAGCCCTATTTTTTTACTAACCCAAAGACTACTTACTGCATACCCATGCACATTGACACGACGCTCGAGGTCTCCTCACTCGACAGCAAACTCGACACCTTTTGGCAACTCTCAGGTGAGAAGATCCACCTGATCGAAAAGCAGTTTGACAAGGCGCTCGGCGCTCCGGTCTTCACAGTTGAGGGCAAGTATTCTACACGAGGATGGACAGAGTGGACACAGGGTTTCCAATATGGCTCTGCAGTCCTTCAATTCGACGCCACGGGAGACGAGGAATTCCTCGGTATCGGTAAAGAAAATACTGTGAATGCCATGGCCCCACACGTAAGCCACATTGGCGTGCACGATCATGGTTTCAATAACCTGAGTACCTATGGCAACTTGCTGCGCCTATTGCGTGAGGGGAAAACGGAGAGCAATGAATGGGAGGCACACTTCTATGAACTGGCGATCAAGATCTCTGGGGCGGTGCAAGCCAGCCGATGGACACCGATTCAAGGTGGTGGCTATATCCATTCTTTCAACGGACCGCACTCCCTGTTCGTGGATACGATCCGCTCGTGCCGCATTTTGATGGTTGCTCATGGTCTGGGGCACGCGCTCCATGCTGAGAATGACGTCAAGCACAGCCTCCTGGAGCGGGCACTCACCCACATCAAGGCGACAGCGGACTACTCAGTGTACTACGGCGAGGGCCGAGACCAATATGATGTCTGGGGTCGTACAGCCCACGAAAGTATTTTCAACACGACCGATGGCAACTTCCGATGCCCCAACGCTCAGCAGGGCTTCAGTGGTTTCACAACATGGACCCGAGGGCTGGCATGGGCGATGGTCGGCTTTGCGGAGGAACTGGAGTTTCTCGCGACAGTGGCAGATGACGAACTGCCAGCGGGTCTGGGCAGCAGACAAGCCATCGAAGGCTGGATGCTCAAAGCCGCGAAAGCAACATGCGACTTCTTCATTGACAATACGCCATTGGATGGTATCCCCTATTGGGATACCGGCGCACCTCAGTTGCACAAGCTAGGAGACTATCAGTCGAAAACTTCGGACCCGTACAATCCTTACGAACCCATCGATAGTTCCGCTGCAGCGATCGGTGCGCAGGGACTCTTGCGCCTGGGGAAGTACTTGCAGGAGAGACAGGATGAATCGGCAGAAAAATATTGGGCAGCTGGACTCACAGTCACCCATTCACTGCTGCAAGAGCCCTATTTGAGTACCGACCCGCAACATCAGGGCTTGATATTGCACTCGATCTATCACGAACCCAATGGGTGGGACCATCGACCCAACCCGAATCAGGCAGCCAACGGTGAGTCGAGTATGTGGGGAGATTATCATGCCAGGGAGCTCGCAATCTATCTGCAAAAAATTCGCGTGAATGAGCCTTACTACACCTTCTTTGGGTGCCTAAAGAAATAGCAATGGCAGGCGATCTCGACAAGCTGTGTATCCACACGATTACTACTAAGCCCTGGTCCATTCAGGAAGCGGCTGCCAAGTTCTCAGCCGCAGGTGTCAAAGGCATCTCGATCTGGCGCAATGTCTTTGAGGAAAACAAGCCCTCTGAAGTGCGACAGATCGTGGAAGATCATGGGCTCGAAGTGGTCTCCCTCGTCCGCGGCGGCTTCTTTCCCCATCCCTCGGCCACACAACGTCAAGAGGCGATTGATGATAACAAACTGGCAATGGAACAAGCGGCGGAAGTGGGCGCCCCTCACGTCGTACTCGTGTGCGGATCGTCCACCGATCAGTCGCTGGATACTTCGCGCTCGCAGATAGAACAGGGCATCGTATCACTACTGCCTCTTGCGGAACAGCTGGGAGTGAAGCTGGCCATCGAGCCACTGCACCCCATGTACGCCGATATCCGCTCAGCCATCAGCACCCTGGGCCAGGCCAACGTCATTGCGGAGTCCATCGATTCACCGTACGTGGGCATCGCCGTCGATGTGTATCACCTCTGGTGGGACCCTGACCTTCAAAACGAAATCAAGCGATGTGGCGCCAATGGCAATTTGATGGCGTATCACATTTGCGACTGGAAGACCCCCACTGTGGACCTCCTCAATGACCGAGGTCTAATGGGAGAAGGATGTATCAATCTCGATGAAATCGGTGGCTGGGTCGCAGACGCAGGATTCTCCGGTTATGAGGAAGTGGAGATATTCTCCAATATTTACTGGGAGATGGACCAGGACCAATTCCTGGAGATGATCATCTCCGCATACAAAGCCATGAAAACTACTGAATGACCATGTCAAAAGAAAGAGTACATCGGGTAGGTATCATCATGAACGGCGTAACCGGCCGCATGGGTACCAATCAACACTTGATTCGATCCATCCAGGCCATCAGGGACCAGGGAGGAGTGAGAATTAGCCCGACCGAAACCATCATGCCCGATCCCCTACTCGTAGGGCGCAACGAGGTCAAGATCAAGCACCTCTGTGACATCACCGGCTTCGCCAATTATACTTTGAGCCTCGAAGAAGCCCTGTCCAATGAGGGCTACCCTGTGTACTTCGATGCGCAAACCACCGGCCGGCGTGTAGAGGCCGTGCGTCAGGCCATCGAGGCGGGCAAGCACATTTACTGTGAAAAACCAGTCGCCGACGATGCACAAGAGGCTTTTGACCTGGCGAAACTCGCCAATGAGAAAGGTGTGAAAAACGGGGTGGTGCAAGACAAACTCTGGCTACCAGGAATGATCAAGCTCCGGAGGATCATAGAAAGTGGCCTCCTCGGAGATATCCTCTCCGTCCGAGGTGAGTTCGGCTACTGGGTCTTCGAAGGACACAGCATCCCAGCACAGCGGCCATCGTGGAATTACAAAGTAGAAGAAGGCGGCGGCATCATCATGGACATGGTCAGCCACTGGCACTACCTCATCACGAATCTTTTCGGATCGATCAAAGCTATTTCATGCCTTGGAGCCATTCATATTCCAGAGCGGATCGATGAGCAAGGCAACCCCTACAAGTGTACCGCCGAAGACGCAGCCTACGCAACTTTTGAGTTGGACAACGGCGTCATCGCCCACTTCAATTCGTCATGGACCGTGCGTGTCCGGCGGGACGATCTACTGACGGTACAAGTGGACGGCACCAAAGGTTCCGCGGTGGCTGGTCTCCGCGATTGCCGCACACAGCACTACTCTTCCACACCCAAACCGGTGTGGAATCCAGACATTCCGCAGCCAATCAATTTTTATGACGACTGGGCCAAGGTGCCAGAGCAAGAGGTATTCGACAATGCTTTCAAAATACAATGGGAGCTGTTCCTCCGGCACATAGTCCTGGACGAACCATTCAGGTATTCACTGGAAGAAGGGGCCAAAGGCGTGCAACTCGCTGAGAAGGGCATTGAGAGCTGGAAGAAAAGAACCTGGATTAACCTGTAGTCGCATATGGCAAAAGTGGCATTGGTTACGGGCGGCTCACGGGGGATTGGTCTCGGCATCGCGAAACAACTGGCTGAAAATGGCTTTGACCTCGCGATCAATGGGATGCGCGATGAATCCGACGTAGATGACGTATTGGAAAGCCTGAGTAATGCCGGCGTCCGAGTGATCTACTGCCAGGGCAATATCGGGAGCGAGGACGATCGCCAGTCCATCTTGACGAATGTTCGGGAGAAGCTTGGTAGCCTGAATGTACTGGTCAATAATGCGGGCGTCGCTCCGAAGGAACGCCTCGACCTACTTGAGACGACTACAGAGAGCTACGACCGGGTCATGGACATCAACCTAAAGGGTGTGTTCTTCCTAACGCAGGCCGCCGCCAACTGGATGCTCGAGCAAAAGGCCTCCAACAAGGAATTCGAAGGAAGCATCATCAATGTCTCTTCCATCTCTGCTACGATCGCTTCTATTAACCGGGGAGAGTATTGCATCAGCAAAGCCGGAATAGGCATGGTCACACAACTGTTCGCTGTGCGGTTGGGTGCTGAGGGTATCCCGGTGTACGAGGTTCGGCCTGGTATCATTCGTACCGATATGACTTCCGGAGTGCAGGAAAAATATGACAAATTAATTGCTGAGGGATTGTGCCTCCAGCCCCGATGGGGACTGCCCAAGGATGTTGGCCTTGCCGTCACCTCACTGGCCAAGGGTGACTTCCCCTACTCGACCGGGCAGGTGATAATGGTCGACGGTGGATTAGCAGTCAATAGACTTTGAAATTATGGATAAGAATAAACAACGTTGGTATCTCTGCATCGGGCTTGCGCTGCTATTGACAGTGGCTACCCTCTCTCCCGCCATCCTGACCATCGGAAGGTATAAGCCGATGCTCATGGGTATGCCTTACACGCTTTGGACCAGCATCCTGACAACGGCAGGCCTGGTGGCATTAGCAGCCATTGGCTCAAAATACTTGTTGAATAGCGAAAACACCGAGGACCTATGACTACCTGGATGGCCATCCTGGGGATTGCCTACGTAGGCCTCCTCGTCACCCTTTCACTCAACTCACGAAAGCAAAACAAAAGCACCGAGGACTACATGATGGGAGGCGGCAAGATTGGCCTCTTCATCGGCTTCATGTCGTTCTCAGCCACGTTGTTCAGTACGTTCACGATCATGGGGATGCCTGACTTTTTCCGTAATCACGGCATTGGGGCGTGGATCTTCCTGGCGTTTTCTGACGCGGTGATGGTGTTTTTCCTGATCTTCTTCGGCCTGCATCTTCGACGAAAGGTGCACAAGGAAGGCTTTACCGGAGTGGCAGGGCTCATGCGAAACAGCTACGGTACCTCCCTGGCCGCCTATATCTACTTTGCAGGCATCTTCCTCTTTCTGATTCCTTACGTCTCCATCCAGATCCGGGGGATTGCCATCTTCCTAAACGCTGCCTTCCCTACCTTCCTCCCTTACTGGGGATGGGCGATTATGATCGTGGTACTTATGCTCTTCTACAGTGCCACCGGAGGCCTCCGAGCTATTCTCTACGCAGACGTCGTGCAAGGTACGATCCTATTGATCATCGTATGGGTCGTCGCCTGGGGATGTGTACAATACTTTGGCGGAGTACAAGAAATGTTCAGCACCATCGGTGAAGTGAATCCAAAATTGCTTTCTGTCCCCGGCCCGAAGGGTTTATTCTCGATTCAGTTCCTCGTATCCTCGGCACTGGTGATTACCATGCTGCCGGTTACGCAACCGCAACTGACGACGAGGATTGTCATTATGAAAAACATCAAATCCACCCACACCATGGCCTTTTCGGTGGGCGTGTTCGCGATGCTCGTCATCCTTCCAACCATGGCTTTGGGATTTTACGGCGCTGCAAAGTACGGCGATCTTCCGACTGCCGACTTCTTGTCCAATGTGCTTCTCAACGATCAAACCGCCTTCCTCGCTGCGGCTACGATCATCGGTCTTGTCGCTGCGGCACTGTCCACTAGTGACTCCCAAATATTCGCCATGGGTAACGAGTTCCGATCACTGGCAGGAAAGAACGTCTCCTTCTGGAAGGTGAAGGCCTCCATTTACTTCTTTGCCGCGGCAGCCCTGATTTTCTCAATCTTCAGTGGTGACCAGTTGGTGCTGCTGGGCAGGCTGAGTTTTGCTGGTACTTCCCTCCTGGGACCGATGATCATGACAGCCATTTTCTCCAAGCAAAAACCCCACATCATCAATGTCTACCTCGCGCTCGTTGCCTTGGTGATCTTCCTCGTTGCCCAGGCTGGATTTATTCCTAACAAGTGGTTTGGCTTGCAGGTAGAGATGGTGCTGTTGGTGTTGCTGGCGGTGGTGGCGTTTGTTTCAGCACGCCTTCATCACGAAAGCGCTACTGATTAGCCCTTCGCTTTTAAATCAACGTCAATCCCTTCGCGAAGGCTGGGGAACTCTTGAATACCGGAATTCGAACTAACTTCGATCCGACCAATGAATACCCTGAAAGGCCATATCACGGAGCTTACAGTCGATGGAACGCTCACTTTGGTGGATGCCGCTGTTGGAGACGTACACTTTTCGGCGATCGTCATTGATACGCCAGATACCGCGGCCTACCTGAAAGTTGGGAATGGCGTGGAAGTTGTCTTCAAGGAAACCGAGGTCATCATTGGGTTGCCAAATGTCGACGGGATCAGCCTACGCAATCGTGTCCCGGGCAGGATCCAAAAGCTACAAAAAGGAGACTTGCTGAGTCGCCTGGAGTTGCAGACCGACATAGGAACAGTTTCTTCGATCATCACCAGCAATGCCGTGCGAGCGCTCAACCTTGAAGTTGGTTCGGACGTTGTCGCCATGGTCAAAACCAACGAGGTAATGTTATCAGCCACATGAGTTGGGAGCCTTTCATATTGACATTTCAGCTGGCACTGACAGCGACGATTTTGCTGCTTGTTTTGTCGTTGCCGCTCGCCTATTGGCTGGCGCATTCTAAATCCCGGCTGAAGCCCCTTGTCGAATCGGTGGTGAGCCTGCCGCTGGTACTACCTCCTACGGTGATTGGTTTCTATTTGCTGGTCGCCTTCAGCCCTAGTAATGCATTCGGGGCCTGGCTCGACGAGTCTCTGGGTCTTCGGCTGGTCTTCTCTTTTGAAGGATTGGTGGTAGCGTCGCTCATTTACAGCCTACCTTTCATGGTGCACCCTATTCAGTCGGGTTTTGCACAACTATCTCCTGACCTGCGTGACGCGTCGTACGTTCTCGGAAAGTCGAAACTCGAAACCGTCTTTAAGGTACTGCTGCCCAATATCCGCCGATCCATTGTGACGGGTGTAGTCCTGGCTTTCACGCATACAGTAGGTGAATTCGGTGTTGTATTGATGATTGGCGGCAACATTCCAGGCGAGACCAGAGTGGCTTCCATTGCCATTTTTGATGAGGTGGAGGCATTGAATTATGGCGTTGCCAATAGCTACTCACTGGTAATGGTAGGACTCAGCTTCGTCATCCTGCTGATCGTGTACTCTCTCAACGGCCAGCGCGCAAGGGAGGTCCTGAGATGATCGCCATCGACCTTCATAAAACACTCCATTCGGGAAGCGGCCCCATGAAGCTGGACCTCAAGATCGATTTGCCACAAGGCTGCTTCGCAACACTCTTCGGCAAATCGGGCGTCGGGAAAACATCTGTCTTAAGAATGCTCAGTGGGTTGATGAAGCCCGAAAATGGTCGAATCGCCAGTGATGGCACTACCTGGTATGACTCATCGACAGGTACCAATTTACCTCCACAACAACGGGAGGTGGGACTGCTCTTCCAGGACTTCGCCCTCTTTCCAAACATGACTGTGGAGGGCAATCTGCGATTTGCACTGAGCAAAAGCCAGGATGCGGGTATCGTAAAGGAATTGATAGAGCTGATGGAACTGGAGGGGCTCCGCGCCAGAAAGCCTGACACCCTATCAGGTGGACAGAAGCAACGTGTCGCATTGGCTCGTGCCCTGGTCAATAAGCCGAAACTACTATTGCTTGATGAGCCCTTTTCGGCAGTAGATCAGTCACTCAAACACAAGCTGCAATCTTACATCCTGCGGGTGCATGCCGAGTATGGGCTGACAACCCTGCTCGTGACCCACGATCGTTTGGAGATATTGAAAATGTCCGATCAGGTCATCGAGATCATCGATGGTCAAATCGGGAGGATGGGCCCACCGAAGGAAGTCCTCGTATCGCAAAAACTCAGCGGCAAGTTTCAATTCACCGCTGAAGTCGTCGAGGTTGTTCAGCAGGACTTCCTGTACCTCATCTCACTGCTGATTGGCAATGAGACCGTGGAGATCGTTGCAGATGAAAATGACGCCGCAGACCTAAGACCTGGAGACAAAGTAATTGTCGCCTCGAAGGCCTGGAATCCGGTGGTGAGGAGGATTGGGTAGCGTATTTCGGGTATCGAGTTTCGAAAGGACTGTCATCCCGCTGCGCCGTCGGCGAGCCTTTGGCGGCCGATGGAGGCTCTCGAAGGGATTGTCATCCTGAGGCTCTCGAACGCGAGCCCGGTCGAAGGATAGACAATCCTAGGTAACATGCCTACATATCATCTGGCTTGTACCTCTTGGACAATTCGGGTAATAGATCCCACCGACCATTTATCAGCGCCTCTTTCTTTTCCCTTCGCCAGCCCTTGACTTGCTTTTCAAACGCTATTGCTTGGTTGACATCGTGAAAATGCAATTGGAATACAAGTCTTACTGGCCGTCGACGGTACGTGTATGCCTTGGTATCAGCACCAGTTTGATGATTAAAAACGCGACTTTCAACATCATTGGTAATACCAGTATAGTATGATTGGTCACGACATAGCAGGATGTAGACAGTATAGCGATCCATGTGAGAAACGAAATTTAGGTAGATCTCATGTCTGATGCTTCGAGAGCCTCAGCATGACATGAGATTATTTCGCCTGGCGACTCGAAAATAGAGCATTATATAACTCGGTAGGGGATACTAGTCTCAATGGGCCTCGAACCTTCACTCGAACAGCCCCCGCATGTATCGCTAGTTTGTGGTGCTCAAAGCAAGGACTATTCCCTTTTTGCTCCTCCTTGCGTGAGTCTACTCCTCCAAAAGCCCTGGAAGCATTGACCTCAGCTTCGCGAAATCATCCGGTTCAAGGCTACCCACGAACTTGGCCTGCAGGCTTCCACTCTTATCATATACCACCGTCGTGGGGAAGGTGCCGCCGCCCGTTACATCGAAAAAGATTGACTTGGAGTCAGGCATCATTTGTCGGAAGTTGAACTCCCGCTTCTCCAGAAAATTCTGGATCTTCTCAGGCGTGTCCAGGGGCGGACTTGCTATGGCCAAAAACAGAACACCGTCTGCATCTCCGAATTCTTCCACCAGCTCATTGAGGTCCGGGATCTCAGCAATACATGGCTTGCACCAAGTACCCCACAAATTGGTGACAATCACTTTGCCTTTCAATTCTGAACCATCGAGGGTCGATCCATCAATGAGCTCAATGTCCTTGTACTTTAGGCGGTTCGGGATTTTCTGGCTCCAGGTCAAGTGAGATATCAAGAGTACACTTACAGATAACAGGATCAGTCGCATCACATACAAAGTTGTTTTTCCAAAGGTTATTTCAAGTCAATACAGGTTATCGCTACTCAATTGAAATAGCAACAAATACATCAGACAGCCAACAACCATTGATTTGTCGACAGTCTTTTTTCATAAGTTGGGGAATATTTCAAAATGGAATTTACTAAATCGCCCCATCTCGCGTCCCGCATTTGCCCCTCGAAAATACAAATACCAAAAAAAGTAGTAGCGCTTGTAAGGATTACATATGATCCCTGTACTAGTGTACCGACGCATGACAGAAAGTGAGAGACATAAGATCTTCAGAGAATGGCTGGGGAAGCACCGGGCACTGTTGCTCAAAGTGATTCGCGCCTACGCCATCGAGTTGGAGGACCAGGAAGATCTCTTCCAAGAGATCTCGATCCAGGTCTGGCACTCGATTCCTGGTTTCGAACGAAGGTGCGCGGTCACCACATGGCTCTACCGCATTGCTATCAATACGGCCTTGAAATGGAAAACTAAAGCAAAGAAACACGCTGGCAGTAGCTCGCTCGACGCCCATGAACACTTTCTACACGCCACCTCCGAGGAAGATGAACGCATCGGCTGGCTGTACCGTCAAATTGCTCAACTAAGCACCATAGACCGGTCGTTGGCCATTCTGCTACTTGACGGCTACAGCTATCGCGAAATGTCGGAGATACTAGGTATCACAGAATCGAACATCGGTGTGAAAATCCACCGGATCAAAAAGCAATTGGTTGCTGAATCAAAAAAATACGAGTACGATGGAATTTGAGGATATGAAAAAAATATGGGACACACAGAACGATCGACCACTGTTCGCAATCGACGAGAACACATTGTTGAAGAGAGTTCTGAAAAAGAAAAACAAGGCTGCCAAATGGGCCAGGCTCAACGAATGGGGACTTATCCTTATTAACCTCGCGGTTATAGCGGCGATATTCTTTGGCTTCCGGGAATCCGTATCTACCTTCTACGCCATCTCGATCCCGTTGGTGTTGGCCCTCGGCATAGTTTACATCGTCTACATTCGTTTCCAACGGAAAAAGGGGGAAGAGCAATACGATCGTACCCTATTGGGTGAGTTGGACCATGCTATCGCCAATGTCAACTACCTGGAGCGCATGGCTCGCACCATGGCCTGGTGGTACATCCTCCCTCTCGGTGTGCCCTTGCTCGTGAACATGATATTCTTCGAGGTTGCCGAGAAGATGTTATTGAAATTTGTCATTGTGACCGGAGGCCTCACGTTGGCTTATTTCTTAACAAAATGGGAGGCCAGGAGAATTCACAGACCCAAGAGGAAGGAACTCGAAAACCTGAGAGAGATGTTAATCAGTAGTCACTAAACCACATCTCCCATGTCCCAGTCTGTCGTCGAAAACTACCTGACCAATGCCCTACTGCAGTTCAAATACGCCAAGCAATTGGCTGAGGGGGCGATCCGGCAATTGGCATCGGAAGAGCTCTTTTGGCAATACAATGACGAAAGCAATTCGATTGCGGTCATCATCAAACACCTGCGCGGCAATATGCTTTCACGGTGGACAGATTTTCTGACAACCGATGGTGAAAAGAAGTCGCGGCACCGCGATACCGAATTTGAGTTGACTGATCAGGATCGGGACCAATTGATTGATATGTGGGAAGAGGGATGGGCTTGCTTGTTTGCCGCGATCGAAGGCCTGAACGTTGACAATTTTGGTACGAAGGTCTTTATCCGAAACAATGAGCACACCGTTCTCGAGGCTATCAATCGACAGATCGCTCACATCTCCTATCACGTAGGTCAGATCACATACATCGCCCGTATGATCAAAGGACCTGACTGGCAAAGTCTATCAATACCCAAAGGGCAATCCGAACAGTACTTTCAGGAGCGCATGGCCAGAGGGAAAAGATCGGGTCACTTCACCAAAGATGCGATGAAGAAGTGAAGGTGACCTTGGGAATTGTCTGACCCTTCGACCGGGCTCGCGTTCGAGAGCCCTTAGGGTGACAATCCCTTCAAGAGTTTAATTTCAAAATTTGGCGCTTATGACGGGTATAAGATTGAAATCATCTTGGCTTTCCGGGGTCAATCTCATGTCATGCTGAGGCCCTCGAAGCACAGACATGAGATTTGAGTAACTTCATCTCATGGACCGCTATACGGTTTACATACTACTCTGCAGCGACCAATCCTGCTACACTGGTATTACAAATGATATTGAAAGCCGTGTATTCAATCATCAAACTGGCGCGGACCCAAAAGCATACATCTACCGTCGACGGCCAGTGCGCCTTGTATTCGAATTGCATTTCCATGATGTAATTCAGGCCATAGCGTTTGAAAAGCAAGTCAAAGGCTGGCGAAGGGAAAAGAAAGAGGCACTGATAAATGGCAGGTGGGATCTGCTACCCGAATTGTCTAAGAGGTACAAGCCAGATGATATTTAGGCGTCTCACCTAGGATTGTCTGTCCTTCGACCGGGCTCGCGTCCGAGAGCCTCAGGGTGACAATCCCTTCAGAGGCTCCATCGGCATCCATTGACGTACCGCCGAAGCTTCAGTAGGGTAGCAAGGCTCGCCCGGGGGAGTAATAGGGTGACAATCCTACTCGCCAGGACGATACGTGCGTTGGGCCCGCGCTTCAATGTCCTCACGGTAATAAGCGACATCCTTGAATTCTACATCTACGTACCGCTGACCTTGATCAAAGAAGTGCGGAGAGTCCGGGTCTGCATTCTGCCCACCTGCGAGCATGCTCTTGGCCTTGACCTTATCGCCAAATTCAACCACGGCCACGAAGCTATTGCCGCGGTATCCATAGAGTTTCTTTGTGCCCTCGAAAGTGCGCGAACCGTAAGCTGCCAGTGAGCCCCATCTGCCGGAGGCCAAACCGACCGGCAGGCTTGGCTGATTGTCATCAAACTCTGAGGCGATCTTTCCATTGAGTCGCTGAAGGCGGTTGACCTCTCCCCACGGTTGATCCCAACTCCCAAAGTCAGCCGTCAATTGATCCAAAGTCTGCTGGAACAAGGCAAGTCGCTCATTCATGGGAGCATCCGTTCCGAAGTAGTTGACGCGGTCCATAAAAGAGAGTCCTGAGGGTGCCTCGCCATCTTGCAAACATCTCATGCCGTAGAAGTGAGCGAGCGTCATCGCGACAGATTCCGCTGAGGTCGCAAAGTCCCAATCCCTCAGAACGTCAACCGCCCCGGTCATGTCCTCGGTCTTCTCGCTGCTCTGATCGTACGCAGCAACGAGCCCAGGGATCAATTGCTCAAAACCGGGAATCTGCGAATCGTAACCCAAGGCGATCAGTCCATCTAATGTCAGATCCTTCGCATCCTTCAACAACCGAATGGCGTGGACACCTCGAAAGTTTTCTGGCGCACTGGCCATGTAATAAGGATAATCCTCTTCCTTAGGGCTATTCTCGAGTGCAGAGGTGAATGGCGTAGAATTACAGTTTTGCAGCCAACCGTTGGCTGGGTTCAGTAGCTTGATTGCGTCCTCCACGTCATGTAGCCCTTGCCAGTCAGTTGCCGGATTGCTCCCGTCGACTGGTTGTGAATAGTCAAAATTCGTATCCCGGATAGGAATGAAGTTGCCGTGGAAATAGGCGATGTTGCCTTCAGAGTCGGCGTAGACCGTGTTATTGGAAGAGTTGGTCTTGATGTCCATCATCTCCCGGAATCCCTGGTAGCCGTCCTGCTTCGTACGAATGTAGGACTGCTGCAAAGCTTTGACCGGCTCCCACATCAAGGCCGTCGCTACCCATTTGTCATCAATCTTATGTGTGATCGGGCCGTGGTGTGTACGGTACATGGGGAAAGTCCTCTCCTTCATTCCCTCATCGCTTGCGTACTTGAGCGTCACTTCAGAAGTCTCCACTGGACGCCACTCCTCACCGTATTGATAGACCAATTGTCCATCCCGCTCTTCCACATTCTCAACAAACTCGTCGATGACATCCGTGTAAGTGGAAGTATGCATCCAACCGGTGTTTTCGTTGAAGCCCTGGTAGACGAAAAACTGCCCCCAGGTGACTGCACCGTAGGCATTCAGCCCTTCTTCACTTACCGCATGCACTTCCCCACGAAAGTAGAAGGACGTATGCGGATTGATGAGCAGCATCGCATCACCCGACGCGGTGAGGTCGCCACTGATGGCGAATCCGTTGGAGCCTTTGGGCTCGGGAAAAAGGTCTTCCTCTACCGGTGCCATGGCCAGTGACTCTCCTTCATAGAATTCCTTGATGCGAGAGGTCCTTACGCGCTCGATATCACCTCCGATGGACCCCTCACTGAAGTACATGGGCATCCAAGGCTCAAATCGAGTCAACAGCTGGGGCTTTACCTCAGGATGGGTATGTAAGTAATAGTTGATGCCGTCGGCATAGGCGTTGCACAATTTCTTCAGCCACTCCGGGCTCCTTTCATAGTTGGCGATGGCCTCATCTTTGGTCATGAACAGTCTCGCCCTTAGGTCACTGTACAGCGCCTCTTCGCCCTCAACCTCAGCCAATCGCCCCGTCGCCCAGACATAGTTGCGTTCGACCCTTGGGAAATCGTCTTCGCATTGCGCGTACAACAGGCCGAAGACAGCGTCGGCGTCGGTCTTCCCGAAGATGTGCGGTACCCCAAAGTCGTCCCTGATGATTTCGATGTTGGCGGCCTGCGCCTCCCACTTCTCTATTTCGGGATTTGAAACGGGGGCGGAACAGGTAGAGAAAAGGAATGCTACTGTCAGGAGGTAAAGAAGTCTCATCATTAGGATTAGGTATTGAGTGCGAATGGAAAATTAAAGGAATTCATAATGATACCGGCTCGTTCACGGAAACATTGATTGCTTCCTCCCGTTTGCTATCTTGAGCTCACAACTGGATGCTTCGTTCTGTTCGATATATCGCCCCCGTCCTCCTGACACTGATCTTCGGTGTAGGAGCAACCCATGCTCAGGATTGGAGGGCCGAGCGGACGACTGTCGAATCCGTCGACGGGCCACGTCAGACCCGAAAGCCACTGATCAGTATTGCGGGCCTTCACACGGCGACACACTCTCCTGTGCCCGCATGCAAGCCAACCGGTGACCTTCACGACCCAAGCACCGCGACAAAACTCCAACGATCCATCTCAATAGCATTCGCCTCGAATCGATTTCGTTTTCTCCGGGCCTTGCAGCCGCGAGCCATTGATGGCGCCGGGATCTGCTAAGATTCTTCATTGGTAGTCAGTCTACCACTTCCATCATTTTTCCATCAAAACATTTCATTGCCATGAAGAGGCTAAAACGCGCATTGCGATTAGTGGCTCTAATTCTCACCATGCTGCTCGCTGCTGCGGGCGCGGGTGCATTTGGAGCTATTTTAACCAACAATACAAGACATAAATATGAGGACGTCAGCGTCAAAATCGAAATGGTCGACGAACAAAGAAACGACGAAGATGAGCTGGACGTCAAGGAACAGGAATAAGCGCCATCGAACGAATCGTGCCCGGATGTGTTATGTATCACGAACGAACCTTGATACAGATGACAGCCATAAAGAGTGTAAATGCCCTGGGGTTTCCGTGGGAAACCAGCGATCCATTTTTGTTTTGTGTGTACCATAAGGACGACTACCCGCGTGGTAACGATCAAATGGGCCCCGATGCGTCTTTGGAAGGAAGAACCATCGGCCAGGACTTCACAATCAAGGATGGCTGGCGCATGTACCATGGAGATACCGTGCCGGGATTTCCGCAGCACCCACATCGCGGCTTTGAGACCGTAACAGTCGTACCACGAGGACTGGTGGATCACTCTGATTCACTGGGAGCTGCCGGGAGATTTGGCAATGGTGATGTGCAATGGATGACCGCCGGAAAGGGCGTCCTACACAGTGAGATGTTTCCACTGCTCAACAAGGAAGGTGACAATCCATTGCTGCTTTTCCAGATATGGCTCAACCTGCCCAAGAAAAGCAAGTTCGTGGAACCGCACTTTGCCATGCTGTGGTCGGACACCATTCCAAAGCATGTACACGAAGATGCAGACGGAAGGAAGACATCGGTCGACGTGATCGCCGGACAGGTGGAAGATAGCGTGGCTCCTAAACCTGCTCCCGACTCATGGGCCGCCGACCCACAAAACGAGGTAGCCATTTGGACATTCAAGATGGAGCCCAATGCCCAGTGGGAGTTGCCAACGGCAGGTTCGGATATTAATCGTCGAGTGTATTTCTTCGAAGGAGACACCATCGATATCGATGGTCAGACCATACAAAAAAATCGAAGTGTACATCTGGACGCATCCCAAGCGGTGACAATCACAAATGGGGATAGCGAAGGTCACTTCCTACTCCTACAAGGGCGTCCGATCAACGAGCCCGTGGCGCAGTACGGCCCCTTTGTAATGAACACGCAGGAAGAAATCCAGCAAGCATTCTCAGAGTACCAGCGCACACAATTCGGTGGCTGGCCGTGGCCGCAGCATGATCACGTACATCCCCGCGAGGTGGGCAGATTTGCGAAGCACGCGGACGGCAGGGAGGAATTTAAGTAGTTGAGGAGTTGAGAAGTTGATGGGTTGCTGAGTTTTTCAACCTATCAACTCATCAACCTATCAACTAGATAGGCCGAAAGGCTAAGTCGGCAACTGAGCAAGAGGTTTGCGGACGATAGCGGGGCGATAGGTGCCGACAGCCGCGAGGAGGCCCATGTGCGATGGCATAGTATGATGGGCAGTGCGCCCCTAATTCCTTTGCATTCGTAATGCGGTAGAACATTTCAGCCCATTTCTGAATCCTTCTTTTGCGCTAAAGGGTCTAAATTCACGGCTAGTGAAAACCCAGAGGCAATGAGTGAAGTGAAATGGAAGACCGTCAAGAAATACGATGACATCACCTACAAAAAGGCTGGAAGCGTAGCCAGGATCGCCTTCAACAGACCTGAAGTACGCAATGCCTTTCGGCCCAAGACGGTGGGCGAGCTGTACGAAGCTTTTTTGGATGCGCGTGAGGACACCTCGATCGGCGTCGTGCTGTTGTCTGGCGAAGGCCCATCTCCCAAGGATGGCGTCTATTCGTTTTGTAGTGGCGGCGACCAGCGCGCTCGTGGACATCAGGGGTACGTGGACGACGAAGGGATGCCCAGACTCAATATCCTGGAAGTGCAGCGACTGATTCGCTTTATGCCCAAGGTAGTGATCGCCGTTGTGCCCGGGTGGGCAGTGGGTGGTGGTCATAGTCTACATGTGGTCTGTGACTTGACACTGGCGAGCAAAGAGCACGCGATCTTCAAGCAAACAGATGCGGACGTCACCAGCTTTGATGGCGGGTATGGATCAGCTTACCTGGCCAAAATGGTGGGACAGAAAAAGGCGAGGGAGATCTTCTTCCTGGGTCGCAACTATAGTGCCGATGACGCTGTCGCGATGGGTATGGTCAACGCCGCCATTCCTCATGAGGAACTGGAGGCCACCGCCTATCAATGGGCGCTCGAGATCCTCGAGAAGTCGCCGACGTCAATCAAGATGCTGAAGTTTGCCTTCAACCTGACCGACGATGGCATGGTGGGACAGCAGGTGTTCGCCGGCGAGGCAACACGTCTGGCCTATATGACGGACGAAGCCAAGGAGGGGCGAAACGCATTTCTCGAGAAACGAAAACCGGACTTTAGCTCGATCGACTGGATACCGTGAGATTTGTCAAACTACGAATACCTAGATTACACGTATGAAAAAATGGCAGCAACTATTGTCCCTGGCTCTATTGGCCATGGCCTGCACATCGCCTCAACCCATGAATGAGACCTCTACCCTACGAGTACTGATTGGCACTTACACCACCAATAGTAGCAGTGATGGGATTTATACGGCGGCATTCGACCCGGCGACCGGTGACTTCTCAGGCCTAGAATTGGCCGCCAATTCCATGGATCCCTCTTACCTCGTACCGACAAAAGACGGCGAAATGGTCTACGCTGTCAACGAGCAGGATGGTGGTTCGGTCAGTGTATTTCAGTGGAATGACGAGGGAACGCTGGACCTGGTGGAGACGAAAGGCTCTGCGGGTGTACACCCCTGCCATATCGCGATCAATGCTGACAACGACCTGGTGGCTGTAGCCAACTACACCTCGGGTGACGGCGCGATCTTCCCACTGGCCGATGGCCGCCTGGGAGAGGCTCGGCCCTATGAACACGAAGGCAGCGGCCCCAATGCACAGCGGCAAGAGGGACCTCACGCACACTTCAATACCTTCAAAAATGGGTATCTCTACGTGGTCGACCTGGGGACTGATCACATTATGAAGTACCAAACAGGCGGTCGCCCTGGCCCACTGGAAGGTTCGGTCGCACATAAGATGGAACCTGGTGATGGCCCGAGACATTTGGAATTCCATCCGACCAGGCCACTTGTCTTTGTCGCGAATGAGCTGTCGAATACGATCATGTCTTTCAACGTGACAGTTTCTGCCGACTTTGAGCCTATATCCAGGTTGGAGATGCTACCATCAGACTTTGAGGGTGACAGCAAGGCGGCGGATATTCACGTGTCTCCGGATGGGAAGTACGTTTACGCTTCCAACCGCGGGTACCACAGTATCGCAATTTTCAGGATTTTGGAAGATGGATCTCTGGAGGCTGTGGGGCATGAGACGAGGGGCATAGACACCCCCCGCAATTTTGTGATTTCACCGGACGGCTCATTTATGCTCGTGG
This sequence comes from Cyclobacteriaceae bacterium, assembly GCA_965227935.1. Lineage (GTDB taxonomy): Bacteria > Bacteroidota > Bacteroidia > Cytophagales > Cyclobacteriaceae > JAWPMT01. The sequence goes on from CBDDGS010000043.1 coordinate 39,388, forward strand.
GGAATCAGGGCACTGATACGATCATCGCTTTTCGTATCGATAAAGCAACTGGTCAGCTGACTCCTTTTGGATCTCCCTTGAACGTCGGGAAGCCTGTCTGCCTTAAGTTTTACTGAGGGGTAGTAGCTACTAGATCGTCTTGATCTTCTGCATGAGGACAGGTCGGTGCGCCCGGCTCACCGGTATCACCTTGTCCTTAATGACGAGGTTGGTCTCCTCTATGTCCACAATCTTCGTCAAATTGACGATGTACGATCTGTGCACTTTGAGGAAGTCCTCACTTTTGATCTTCTCGTCGATGTTCTTCAAAGTACTATGGACGATGTACTTGCCATTGTTGGTAATGAACGTGACATAGTCACCCAGTGACTCGATGTAGAGAATGTCTTCGAAATCGAGGCGGATGTATCGACCGTCGACACGCACATAGATGTCGTTTTGCAGGTCCTTGCCAGTATCGATATTGGTCTGAAGCTCCTTCGCCCTCTCCACAGCCTTCAGCAGCCGTCGGAATTCGATGGGCTTCGGAATGAAATCAGTGACATGGTACTCGAAAGCTTCCAGCGCATACTGGAGATGTCCAGTAGTAAAGATGATTTGCGGAAGATTATCTATGGACTTGACAAGGTCCATACCTGTGAAGTCAGGCATATCAATATCGAGGAACACCAGGTCCACGGTATTGCTTTTGAGAAACTTCATGGCATCCAAACCACTCTCGCAGGTCTTCACCACTTTAAGCTCCTCTATCTTGGCACATAGCGACTCCAGAGAAGCCCTGGCCATTTCATCATCATCGACAATTATGCAAGTCATCATTAGGTGAATTCCCTGAGTCTAACCAGTTCTTTCTCAATGAGTGCTTTCGAATTTTCAAAATCGCGCCTAACCTCATCGAATTGCAAACTAATCATTTTCCTCAAATCAGCATATTTTTTTGCGCCCTCAAAGTACTTCATCTTTTCGCTGAATTCGCGCAATCCAACCATCATAAAGTTCGGTTTTATTTTGTGGGCTTGTGAGGAAAAAGCGTTCCAATCCTGCTCTTCTTTGAGCTGCTCCAGCTTATCCATCTCTCCGTCAATGACTTTCAGAAAAACGTCAAACATCAGAGCGGCCCGTTGTAAGTCACCCTGATAAAATTCGTCGAGATACTCTGAATCTAGTTGTGTGCTAAAGGTAAAATTATCCGGTTTGTCCACTTCAACCGCTTCAATGAGGTTAAACTTCGATAAAACTAAACCAAGATCCTCAGGAGAAAAAGGTTTTGTAAGATGATAATTCATGCCAGCCGCCAGCGCCCTTTCCTTTTCATCCACCAGTGCGGAGGCTGTCAAAGCAATGATCGGCACGTCATGATTGGGATTGTCTTCCTCTGACCTGATCCGGATGGTCGCTTCGTACCCGTCCATTTCAGGCATTCGGATGTCCATCAGAATAAGCTGATACCTGTTTTGGTTGAGCAGTTCCAGGGCCTCCGATCCGTTACTTGCCAAATCGTAAGCAAAGAACCATTTATCCAGAATGCCTGCCAGGTACTGCTGATTGACCCGATTGTCCTCTACGATGAGAATGCGACTCTCTTCAAAAGATTTGTAGACGACTGACCGATCGGCATCTTCAATTTCTTCAGCCATGCTGAAATGCATGTCGAACTGGAAGGTTGACCCTTTCTTTTCTTTGCTCGAAACGCTCACCCCTCCACCATATCGGCTTACGAGTTGCTTCACTATCGCAAGGCCTAGTCCGGTACCACCATATCTGAGCTTGGTCTCCCTGTCGGCTTGCTCGAAGGTCTCGAAGATCTTGGTCAGCTTGTTTTTGGCTATGCCAATGCCAGTGTCTGAGACCGAGAAGGCGAGATGTGCCTTGCCGTTGGTAATCCCGATGAATTTGCTTCGAACCTCGATCTTCCCCTTATCGGTAAACTTCTCTGCGTTGACGAGGAGATTAGAAAAGATCTGGTTGAGGACGACCCGGTCGGCCATCACTCGAAAATTGATGCGCGGATCCTTCTCGTACCGGAAGACAATCGGTTTCTGCTTCGCTTTGAAGCTGATGCTATGAATAATGGCCTGGATCGTGGAGTGCAAATCGAGGTTTTTCTCCAAAAGGTCGACTGCACCGGACTCAATCTTTGACAGATCCAGTATCCCTGAGATCAGGCCCAGAAGCATGTCTCCCGAATACTTGATGTTATCGACAAACCCCAATTGCTCTTTGGTCAATTGTGTGTCATACAGCAAGTTGGAAATACCGATAATGGCATTGATGGGATTGCGAATTTCATGGCTCATATTGGCCAGAAACTGCTTCTCCGCTTCCCGTGACCTCTCCGCTTGCTCTTTGGCGACATTGAGTTCCTGCTCGAGGAGCTTGCGACTGGTCATATCGTAGATGATATCAAGATAGCCGGTCAATTGGCCTTTGTAGTCGAAGATCGGTGCGGAGGTCACCAACACCCAGATCCGGTCGTCGGATTTCGTTGTCAGTTGTATTTCATAGACGCCCGTCTTCTGCCCTTTTTCCTGTTGCTCGTCGAGTTGCTCGAGTAACGGTATAAACTCATCAGGCACCAGCAGCTCCCGGGCCCGCTGACCGACCAATTCCTCCCGTGTGTAGCCGGTCATCTTGCAGAAGTTTTTGTAGGCTTTCGTGATGTTACCATTGGTGTCGAACTCGAGTAGGCCCAACTGCAGGTTCTCCATCACCCCACGGTACTTCTCCTCAGACCGAGCCACTTCCAGTTGCACCTTTCGTTGGTCAGTGACATCCTTCACAGAGCACAGGTGCCCCATTCTTCGCCCTCCGGAAATGATCGGGAAGAAGTCAAACTCCAACACCCGGTCATCGACTAATTCGAAGACCTCACCAGAAAGTGTCGCGTCGTTTTCGACGCAGATCTCCACAACCTCCAACCACTCCTCGGGATCCTTCATCAGTCGGCTGATATGACGGGCAGCGTCAACCTGGGTCATACCTAGCTGCTGATCAGGGTGATCTTCCCAACGAAAGATGTCTTTGAAGATCGCATTGGCAAAGACCACCTGGTCTTGCTGATCTGTCAGGATGATGCCCGATGGGAGGTTGCGAAGGATGGCTGTCAGGAACTCGGTGCTCTGACCCAGTGCCTGTGGATCTATCTCTGCAAATTGCGAGGAAGTGGGGGAGCCTGCTTGACTGAGCAACGTCTCGGCTTCTTTACGGGCAGTTCTCTCCTTGCGAAGTTGACGCTCAAGGTCCTTGATGCGCTTTTCAAAGTGCTCCTTCGATTCCAAGTCTAATGCTTTCACAAACGTGCCCTGTCTTGATCAAACCAAAGATGCCGCTGGAGAAACGCATGGCACACATCCTTAGCCTTACACCGTTGTATTTAGTAGGCATAAATTAACATCATTTGTGCAGCTTTGGGCAAAATACCCGTATTCTTTTGAGCGAGCCTTGGCTTTTGCCGATCAAGGCGGCTAAACGAAGTTGCATGAGAATTGGATTGATTTCTGACACCCATGGCTTTCTGGATGAGAAGGTCAAAAAGTACTTTGCGCCTTGCGATGAGATCTGGCATGCCGGCGACATTGGCGACTCATCAGTACTGCAGGAGCTCCAATCTTTCAAGCCCACCTGGGCCGTCTATGGAAACATCGACAACCCGTCAGCCCTGGATGCGCCGGAGGTACTGTTGCTATCCCGATCGTCCAAGCGATTCCTGATGATACATATTGCAGGAAAGCCGCCACGATACAATGCCCAAGTAAGGCAACTCCTGCAAACGCATCAGCCGGATGCCCTCATCTGCGGACATTCACACATTTTGAAAGTAGAAATGGATCGCACGAACGGTGTGCTTTTCATCAACCCTGGCGCTGCCGGCAGGCATGGTTTTCACAAAGTACGAACGCTCATCCGATTCGAGGTGACCGATACCATCAAAAGCCTGGAGGTGATCGAACTTGGGCCCCGCTCAGAGCGGATCGTCACTTCCTCAAGCTCTTGAACTCTGAGCCCTCCTTCCATTTGGGGAAGGTGTTGGAATTAGCCAGTTGGCTGCCGACCTCAAAATAGAGATTACCGTCCTGATACAGACCACCAAACTTCCAGGGGATGGCGTCAAACTCGTCTGCAGGTCGATGGTACCGCTCATTGAGGTATTGGGTCTTGAGCGCTTCGATGGCCTCTACCCCTCCATCTACGGCTTCATAGTCAGCACCAGCATACAATGCCGGAACACCAATCTTGGCAAAATTGAAATGATCAGACCGGAAGAAGTACCCCTTGCCTGCATCGGGGTCGGGCTTGATGTACCTCCCCTGCGACTGGGCGATCTCCGCGGCAATGTCGTCTAACTCCGACTGACCGTGACCTACTACGGTGAGGTCTTTCATCGGCCCGTAGTAGGAGGCACCATCGATGTTGAGGTTGGCGACGATCTTCGCGGGCTCGAACGTCGGGTTCTCCGCATAATATTTCGAACCAAGTAGTCCCTGCTCCTCGGCGGTGACGGCCAGGAAGACCACCGTTCTCTCCGGTGATGACCCTTCCCTCATAAACCTGTCGGCAATGCCAAGCATCATGGCGGTACCACTGGCATTGTCCAGCGCGCCATTGTAGATGCTATCACCATCGATAGCGGTACCGATACCCAGATGATCCCAATGTGCGGAATAGATGATGGCCTCGTCTGGTCTTGTGGAGCCGGTAATTTTGGCAATGACGTTTTTGGAGGTGTTTCGTTCGATCGTGTTCTCAACCTCCACAGATGCCTTTAGCCCAAGAGGAACCGCTTGGAAGTCGCGGCTACGGGCCTTTGCGACGAAGTCTGTCATGTCCACATTGGACTGCTCAAAGATCTTGATGGCGGCCTCACGCGTGATCCACCCCTGCACATCACAAAGAGGGCCGGAGCCTCCATCGAGGTTGAGCTTGGCACCGGACCATGAATTGCTTACCACCAGCCAGGGATAACCGGCTGGTACGGTTTCGTGTATGATGAGGCAGCCTGCCGCCCCCTGTCGTGCGGCCTCTTCGTATTTGTAGGTCCAGCGCCCATAGTAAGTCATCGCCTCCCCTTTGAACAGTTCGGCATCGCCAGACCCAAAACCAGGGTCATTGACGAGTACAATCACGGTCTTGCCACGGACATCCAGTCCTTCGTAGTCATTCCAACCATATTCGGGCGCCACCACGCCAAATCCAGCAAAGACCAACTCGGAGGATTCCAGTGAGACCCTGCCCTGCACCTTCTCTGTGTAGGCTACGAATTCGTCTTTTCGTTGGAGGTCCAATGTCTGACCTGCGCCTTGCACCTGTAGGGTGGGGCTTGGGATTCCCGTGATCCCCACCAGCGGTACATCCTGAAAATAGGAATCGCCATTTCCAGGCTCGAGTCCAAGTTCGCGAAATTGAGTCTCGAGGTATTGGATGGTCTTTTCTTCCCCGGCGGTGAAAGGCTTACGACCCTCAAAAGCATCTGACGACAGTGTTTCAAGGTGCCGCTGAATCAAAACCGTGTCTACACCAGTCACGGATTGGGAGGACTGCTGGGTTGGGGAACAGCCAAAGGCTACGACCAATATACCCAGGGCGAATGTGATCTTTTCAGACATGAATAGATAAAAATTGTGGGCCGAAATTGATCAATCGCAGCCAATTATCCAATCACAAAAGAAAAAGGGGTCCGATTCACTAATCGAGACCCCTTTAAGGTAAACATTGTCACATGTCAAAAGCCAAACGCTACTTAATGTCTTTTTTGGTGTTTGATGCCCAAGTCTGGCAATTGGAGCATACTCGCCACCTCCTCATAGCTGGTAGTCGATGAAATACGGCCACCCTCAATGAACTCCGCGGGAATGACCACAACTCGCGCAACCCAGTCCTGCGTGTCGATCGCGTCCAGTGTCTCCAAATCAAACTCAGCATCGAGGAAGAGTCGTGTATCCAAAACTGTGTAATCGTAATTGTATTGTAGGATACCAAGGTCGGTCAACAATGTCTGCGGTACGAGTCGCCACACATCGGTGTCGATCCCATCCACCTCCACAACATCCCAAAGCAGATAGACGAGGACGGCGTCGGTGGTTAACACCTCGAAGTCATTGGGGAAGGGCAGGAACACCTCGAAATCCGGGGCATCGAAGTCGATATCTGCATATTCCAGCACATAGCCACTTTCGCCAGGTGCCCCCTGTGGACCTTGGGGGCCAACGGGGCCTTCGGGGCCAGGAGGGCCATCATTGGCATCGATGCATGAAACAAGTGAAACGATTAAACCGAGAAAAGCGACCTTAGTGATAGTATTCATGATTGAAAAAGAAGTTTGATCTTGCCAGTGAGAAAACCAAAACTGTTCCAAACTTCCATTCCAGGAGCATAAATCTTGGATGCCGCCGCGTAGACAGGAGTATAAAGCACTGATTAATAAATAGTTAATAGAAAAAACAACTTGGTGTCAAAAGTTGTCAGCGAAGGGAAGTTCATTGCTTTGGAAAACAAAAGAGGGTCATTTCGCAGATGGAAATCACCCCCTTTCACCCCTGTTGACGCCGTAGCCTCAACCGAAGTGCCAAACTACTGTTCGAAGCCTTCGAAAGCTCACTCACATTGCTGCGAGCTGCCTTCTCTTGATTTCTCTCGCTTCACTCCCTAACACCGTAGTGTTAGAAAATTTCCCCGAGAGACCTCCGAGCCAAACGGCTCTGCTTTCTATCCCTCATTTGGTTTTATAAAGTTGCGTCAAGAAATCAAAAACACAAACTTTATTAGGTAACAGTTACAAACAACATATACACCACTTATGCACGAGTTGATAACAATCTAGCCGCCCAAAAAGACCCTACCCGACTCATTATCCACAGGATATAAACATCATCCTGAGTATGTTTAGTTTTGGCACTTATTCCTTCCACAATTACAGCTTTCGCCAACTCAAAAAATGCCATCGAGTACCCTCACCAAACCACAATTCTTCAGTTTTCAGGAGAGTCTTTGGTTTCTTGACAGGGGTTATGATGATTGCATGCATGCGATCAAGGGCCAAAAAGTGCTCAAGGCCATAGCAACCGCTGGGGGAATCGTGGCCTTTCAAGTTGAAGAACAAGGGGACTCACTGCTGCTCGAGGTTTCCAAGGACGATCCTCACCTCGTGGGCGAAGTGAAAAACTATGTGCGAACCTGGTGGGATCTCGACCGCGACCTGTCTCCATTCTATTCCCTTTTACACCCATTGGGGAATATGCTGCAACGAAAGTATTTCGGTCTTCGGCTGGTTGGCATCCCTGACCTCTTCGAAGCACTCTGCTGGAGCATCATTGGACAGCAGATCAATCTGACTTTTGCCTATCGCCTTAAAAGAAGATTCGTCGAAACGTATGGCACTACCACTCATTTCAATGGGGTACAACTACACCTCTTCCCCAAACCAGAGGTTGTATCGCAATTGACTATTGCGGAATTGAAGGACCTGCAATTCTCCAAACAGAAGGCCGACTACATCATAGCAGCTGCCAGACACCTGGAGGAAGTCAACCTCCACGACCACCTACAAGGCATGGAGGACGATACCATGAAGATGAGTGAGGAATTGCAGCAATTGCGAGGAGTGGGCGAGTGGACAGCCAACTATGTCCTCATGAAAACTTATGGAAGGACAGATAGTGTGCCCTATGGTGACGCCGGCTTGATCAATGGTGTGAAAAACCTTCTCGCTCTACCTTCCAAACCTTCCGGGGCCGAGTTAAAAGAGGTCCTCGCTGGCTCGGAGGGATGGGAGGCATATCTTGTCTATTATATATGGCGATCATTGTCTGAGCCGCCACCGTCTGTAAGCTGATGGCAGGCAGTGAGCACATGGCCGGTAACCAGCAGCAATGGCTGTGGCCTCATTGTCAAAGAATACACGATTTTCTTCCTTAAGGCGACGGCCAGATTTGCAGCGAAGAGTCCCGTAGATCATGGCTTTTCGATTTCCGGCAAGACGCACATCTCCGTCGCGAACCATAGTTACCAAAGCTCTCAAGCGAGCCATTCGTGTATCACCCAAACTCACATGTTGATGCACTCGCGGCTTTTTCGCCACGCGCCTACAGCTTGATAAGTTTGCCTTCCCTTGCAGACCTGTAGCCCGCCTCTACAATCGCAATGTCTCTGAGTCCCTCCTCGCCAGGAACAAGGGGTGCCTCGCTTCTCTTGATGGCACGGGCGTCATCGTCCATTTGTCGTGCCTGTTGGTTGTACTGGACGGGTCGAAAAATAGTACCATCACTGGCAGACCCACCTACGCGACTGTAGCTCTGGAAGGGATCGAGACCGTAGCTACCCTTCGCACACTCCACACTCAACTTACTACCACTCTTGGCAAAGCTCGCCATGCACGAGGCCACCGCACCATTCGGAAACTCCAGGTCAAAGTAGGTCGTCTCATCCACCTCGGAAAACATATCGGGACGCTCGATTTCGTGCCGCGCCAGGATACTGGTAGGCTCCTGCCCTACTGAGTAGCGTGCGGCTTGCAAGGGATATACACCCATGTCGTAAAAAACGCCACCCCCCATTTCCTTCTTGCACTTCCAGTGCTCACCATTCGAATGGCGATATCCGGCCCAGGTATCTACTTTCTTTATTTTACCAAAGGGCTTCTCCTTAGCATACCTCATAAAAGTCCGGGTGTTGTCCTCATGCTGCATCCGGTAGCCGATGGTCAATTGCACGTTACTCTTTTTGCATGCACCAATGATGGCCTGGCAATCTGCGGCGGTAGGAGCCATGGGTTTCTCGCACCAAACGTGCTTGCCGGCTTCAGCGGCGATGACTGCATACTTTCGGTGAAGACTGTTCGGCAAGACGATGTAGATGACATCGATATCTTGGTTGTTCGCAATGTCTGGCATGGTCTCATAGTTGTAGACATTTTCATCTTTGATGCCATATTTCTCCTGCCAGACCGGGATCTTCCACGGGCTGCCAGTTACTATTCCGCGCAGCTCGCACTCTTCTGTTTGTTGCAAGGCGGGCGCTAAAAGATCAGTGCTATAATACCCAAGGCCGACAAGGGCTACACCGAGTTTGCGATCCTGAGGGATGATGATATTGGAAAATGGCGATGTGGATACCAGAGCCGCTCCGAATCCTGCCTGCTTAAGAAAATCTCTTCTACTAGCCATATTTTACATTGTTTGGGTCCCCAAAATGTTCAGTAATCAATTTAGTTAGGAAATAACATTCCTGCATTGGGTCGTGCTGAATCAAGTCGATGTTAAGCAGATTTGACTTGCAATCTGTCATGGGCCATCCCGAAAAAAGAAATGACCTGCCGACCAACTTTTAAACAATTCACCCGGTATTGGTCGTTGGATGATTACTGAATGAAAAATATGATACATATCCGCAAGTACATTTTCTATTTCACGATGACTGGCATTCTTTCAATACTGGCTTCGTGCGGCGGCGATGACGACGAGGTGCCACCCGAAAACCCCTTGAACATCGCAGACTTTGAGGTGACGATCGATGAGAACCCGACCCAAGGTCAATCCCTGGGAACCGTCCAGGCCTCCTCTTCCGATGGGCAATCCTTTACACTGGCACTATCCAGTGAGTCCCCCGCTGGTGCTCTGGCAATCTCCGCGACCGGTGAGCTTACGGTCAACGATGCCGAGCTGTTTGACTTTGAGCAGAACCCCACGATCACAGCCATGGTGACCATGGCCTCGGGTGACTTTACCAATACCGCAGATATTACGGTATTTCTGACCGATGTATTCGAGGGCACAATATGGTCCGGGGAGACACTGACATTCTCAAAAAGCAATGACGCAGACCCAACGGAAGCTGCCAGCCAGGATCGCCTTACTGACAACGTCTTTATCACAAGAGGTAATGACGGTGGGCAGATCTACAATGCGGCCGTGGAAAGTAGTGCCAATCAAACGGCGAGTCCAGTGGGAACAGAATGGGCACTGGGAACCACCGCTTCACTGGACGGTTTGGTCTTCCAACCCTTTCGAGCGGCTGTGGGCAGCCCTAAGGATGTCGTAGGTAAGTCACTCGTTCTGCATTTGATCGAGGACGACATATATGTAGATGTGGAGTTCACCTCCTGGGCCGAGCAGAAGCAAGGCGGGTTTAGCTACGACCGATCGACACCTAACTAGTACTGTACTTATCAATGACATAGGTCCGCAGGTCCGAAGGGATCACCATATTTCGGCTGATCAGTTCAAGGATCTGCGGATCTGGTTCTTCATACAGCGCTTTGAAGAGATCCTGAACCGTCAACGCGTCCGCAGGGACGTCTTTCTCTGTAAACGTATCACCCGCCCGAACACGGCCCTCTTCCAAAACCCGCAAGTAAACGCCGGGATGCTGGTACTGGATGAACTGCTTCAGTACCTGCTGCGTACCAAACTTGATCCCTAGTTTAAAGCAAGGCTGGCGAGGCTGTACGACTTCGACAACTGCCTCCCCCACCTGATAAATCGTACCTATCCGAATAGACGCCTCGTCACAAGACTCTACCGTGATGTTCTCACCCATCACACCAGGAACTACTTCCATGGCCGGATGCAGTTCCTGCCAATGGGAGTAATGATTGGCCCCATAGACATAACATGCCTTGTCGACCCCTCCGTGATATCGACGGTCGACCACATGATCTCCGCCAACATCTTCCTTACCCAAAAGAATAGGACCCGAGACTGACTCCTTATAAATACCAGTCTTCACCGTATTGCCACGCCAGGGCACGTCCCTTTTCTGACCAATATTGACGGATTGAATTTTCATTACTAGTATTTGGCCGCCTTGCCTCCGGTCGATGTTTGTATGATAAAGTCCCTCAAGTCATCGTTGGCTTTCTCCAGGTCCTCATTACGCAGATACATCATATGACCACTTCGGTATCCTTTGAAGCTGAGACGGTCCTTCATCCTACCGCTAGGATCAAGCCTCCACAGTGTGTACTTGGCATCAAAGTATCTCGTAGCTCCGTCGTAGTACCCCGACTGGATCATCGTATGGAGGTATGGATTTTGTGCCATTGCCTGACGCAGATTCTCCCCGGTCTCATCACCAGATCGGTCCCATGGCCGCACCGGACCAAACATATTGTACTTCACGTCTGTCGGGAAATTGAGCGTCGTACTAAAGTAGTGGTTGATTGCTGGAGTAAAGGAGTGCAGCCACGAAGTGAGCTCAGAGTTGAAATCCGGGCTATCACCCCCATCGGTCTGATCAATGCCTTTGTACCTGGAATCCAATCGCCCCACGGTAAAGCCCTCATCGCGCAACAACTCCTTCCAGAAGAATCGTGTCGGTATATCGAGATTGTAGTCAAGCACTACCTCGCTGGAGATACCACTATATCGAGCAATCTCACCTGCTGCTGCACGTCTATCACCCTCGTCCATAAATCCGCCCTTTGCCAGGAGGGGCAGCAAATCGTCAATCGCATACTGCTCAGACATTTCCAGTACCTCCAAAAGGTCTTTCGATTGCAAATCCGAAGGAAGTTTTTCATGATACCAGGCCGCCGCCGTGAAATACGGGACTCTCAATGCCGCTCCTAAAGGACCGGGTCTGCCGGTAAACTCACCCGCATCAACACCGAGAGATGTGGGAGAAACGAGGATGACACCATTTAGGTACATCCACTGGCTATTCTGCAGCTCCAGCGCCAGACCTGAAACTCTTGTCGTACCATAGCTCTCGCCTATCAGGTACTTAGGAGACTCCCATCGCTTAATCCGTGTAATGAACGTGTTGATCCATTCCGCCAGATACTCGATATCCGCATTCACGCCGAAGAACATTTTCCGATCCGCTTCAGGGTCTACGATCCTCGAATAGCCAGTGTTAACGGGGTTGACAAAAACGATGTCAGCCACATCCAATATTGAGTGCGGATTGTCCTTTATGCCGTAAGGTTGGATTGGGAAGCCCTCATCATCAACCTTCAATATCTTGGGGCCTGTATAGGCCAGATGCATCCAAACAGATCCGGATCCAGGACCGCCGTTGAAGGAAATGAACAACGGTCTCGTAGACTTGTCACGGACATCTGTCCTTTCATAGTAGGTGTAGTGCAAGTAGGCACTGACCGTACCGGATTCATGCCAAACGGGCTGAGTACCCACCTGGGCTTTGTAGGGGACCGACTTTCCTTTGATTGTGACTTGATGCGTAGTCACCGCCATGGTGTCCGCCGGCAATTTGCGACCTTGTCCAAGGACGGTCAGGAATGCAACGATCAGACCCAAACTAAGTAGTAATTGCTTTTGCTTCATTGGAATTGGATTTCAAATCTCGTGTGGAAGTTACTTGAAAGGACCGATTTCTATGGATGAACATTTGATGAGCGGGCTCTTGTCGTTGACGCTTCTTACTCATAGATTCACGTAGGAGACGACGAATTCTGAGCCTTTAACAAATGATCGCGGGATGAGGACCTTGAGCATCTTATGCTGTCTGTGTATGTATCAAAACCTAATCGCCCAATCGCAGATTATGCAAGGTCCGGATGGGTCGTTGCGACTCCCCGGCGATTATGTTCTCGCCACCAAAGACAACGGCCTTACTGATTCAACGCAAATGAAGGGTACCCCCTACCTAATGCCCAGCTGGTGTCCGGGGTATCTTGTCACGCTGCAGGGGCTAAAAGTCGACGAGGTACTTTTGATGTTTAACGTCACCGAGGGGTACTTAAAGTATAGATCCCCAAAATCGGATGAAAGCTTCATTATCAACCACGACTTAATCAAGGGCTTTGGTCTCTTCGCTCCAGATTCCACTTACACTTTTGAGAAGTTTCTGGTACCCTTGCAGCATCAGACGGAAGGAATGGAAGAGTTCTTCACCGTCCTGGATTCCGGCTCTTATCTTTTATTGGCACGACCTTCAAAACAGCTGCGTAAAACAGGACAAGCCCCAACTAGTGCAGTGACTGACGAGCCCAGCAGGTACATGGGTAAGGTGGACTACTTCATCCGCCGGCCAGACCGAGCAGTACTGCTGGTCAAAAGCCAATCCAAGCGTTTGTCGGAAATCTTCGGGGCAGACTACGAAAGCGTCAAAACCTTCGCAAGACGCGAAAAACTCAAATGGAAAAAGAAGGGTGACCTAATCGCCATCGTCCGATTTGCTAACGGCAAGCCATGAAAAAGAGGCTGTTCAAGATCCGAGATAAGCAGTTGGTCGCCCAATCCTGTTAGATCGGGGCTTTGATCTTGACACAGCCTTTCACCTCAGTTGTTTCAGGAGGATGATCTTTGATTCGGTCTATTTCCTCGATAGTCGACCTGGACGATTAGCTTATTCAGGGATTCCACCAAACGGACAAATAAGGCAGCATAGTAAGCAAGACACCTATGGCGACCATGGCCAGTCCCAACCTGGGATTGACAAAGCGCCGCCACCTATCCAGTGAATTTTGCCGACGGTCCTCCCCCAGCGTTTCTGTTCTCGCCGCCCACGGAGAAAGGATGACAAAGCATAAGCCAATAATTATAGCAATTAATCCAAATAGTAGCATTCGTAGTTGGTTTTTTGATTTGGTTTAGGAAATAGACACAATATATTACACGGAATAATCGAGAAATATGTTATATAATTTCAAATAATTACCCAATTATATAACCTTAAGGAATATTTAGTCGTGATATTAGATATGCTCATATTTTGATCATTCATTCCTTTTCCAACAAAACCTAAGTCAAATGAACAGCCAAAAAGTCCTCTATCGGGGCAGCATTTCTCCCCCATTCACTCCAAGAGCACCACATTTCCACTCCGAAGAAGACCACCACATCGGGATTCCGATTAGGAACATTCCCACCTACCGCATGGTATTGCCAAAGGTCAGTAAGGATAGGAGCAGTTTTGCTTTCCGTCGACGTGCTGTTCTTGTGATCCAGGCATTACTCTCATCAGTGATCACTTTTGGGCTCATGATGATGCTTTTATCGTGGACTTCCCAGACCATATTGCATCTCATATTGGAATTCTAGGTGCATTATTCCCTCAGGGTCTCTACTTTTGCGGCTGAATTCAACACTGCATGCAGGATATCCGCAATGTGGCGATCATCGCCCATGTCGATCACGGTAAGACCACCCTGGTAGACAAAATCATCTATGCTTCCAAGATTTTCCAGGAACACGAAGAGAAGGGTGAACTCATCCTCGACAGCAACGACCTCGAGAGAGAACGGGGGATCACGATATTATCGAAAAATGTATCCGTCACTTACAAGGACGTCAAGATCAACATCATCGACACACCGGGTCACGCCGATTTTGGTGGAGAAGTAGAGCGCGTCCTAAAGATGGCTGATGGGGTCATCTTGCTGGTGGACGCCTTTGAGGGGCCAATGCCACAGACGCGATTTGTGTTAAGCAAGGCCCTCAACCTTGGGCTCAAGCCGATCCTTGTCGTCAACAAAGTAGATAAGGAAAATTGCCGCCCAGATGAAGTGCACGAGGCCGTTTTTGACTTGATGTTCTCACTGGATGCGTCAGAGGAGCAGCTCGATTTTCAGACACTCTACGGCTCCTCCAAACAAGGATGGATGGGTGAGGACTGGAAGCAACCCACGGACTCTATTGCCCCACTACTTGACAAAATCCTGGAGGACATCCCTCCCGCACCGATCAAGGAGGGAGTGCCGGCCATGCAGATTACCTCTCTGGACTACAGCTCGTATGTCGGGCGGATTGCTATCGGCAGAGTATACCAGGGAACATTGACCGAGGGACAGTTTGCGCTAAGTAAGCGAGATGGCTCTATCAAGAAAGTCAAGATCAAGGAATTGCAGGTTTTTGAGGGGCTTGGTAAACGCAAGATCTCGGAAGTGCGATCCGGCGACATATGCGCCGTCATAGGTTTGGACGACTTCGATATTGGTGACACCATCACCGATCTGGAGAATCCCGAGGTCCTGCCACGCATTGCCATCGATGAGCCTACGATGAGTATGCTCTTCACTATCAATGACTCCCCATTCTTCGGAAAAGAAGGAAAATTTGTCACCTCCCGTCACCTGAGGGACCGGTTGATGAAAGAGATGGAAAAAAACCTCGCCCTCCGAGTGGAAGAGACGGAAACAGAAGACAAGTTCAACGTCTTCGGTCGGGGTGTACTGCACCTATCCGTTTTGATAGAAACGATGAGGAGAGAGGGGTACGAACTTCAGGTGGGCCAGCCGCAAGTGCTCTTCAAAGAGATCGAGGGAAAGCGTCAAGAGCCGATTGAACACCTCGTTGTCGATGTACCGGACGAACTATCAGGGAAGGTGATTGAGATGGTCACCACTCGAAAAGGAGAAATGACCATCATGGAGCCAAAGGGCAACATCCAGCACTTAGAGTTTGACATACCAGCACGGGGTATCATTGGCCTTCGAAACAACATGCTCACGGCCACATCTGGGGAAGCCGTGATGACGCATCGCTTCAAAGAGTATGCTCCTTATAAAGGTGAAATTGCCGGTCGAATAAACGGCTCGCTGATCTCCATGGAGCACGGTCCAGGCACGCCCTACTCGATAGACAAGTTGCAAGACCGGGGCAAGTTCTTCGTGGATCCTGGGGAGGACGTCTATACGGGCCAGGTCATTGGAGAACATAGTCGTGACAACGACCTCGTTGTCAATATCCAGAAGGGGAAAAAACTGACGAACATGCGGGCGTCGGGCTCGGACAATAGTATGAAGATTGCGCCGGCACGGAAATTCTCTCTGGAAGAAGCGCTAGAATACATACAAAAAGATGAATACGTGGAGGTCACACCAAAGTCCCTGCGTATGAGGAAGATATTCCTGGACGAAAACGAAAGAAAGCGCCAAAGCATTTGAGCCTAAAGCGATTGACGACCATTGACATCGGGTAGATCGCCTTCCAAATAATAATGGGGGCGGTGGACGCACGTTTTTGTCTTATTAGATAAATGAAGTAAACGACAGCCTCCGTCGATCGGCTAGTGTTTGCTACACTCAACGAAAACCTGGAAATGAACATGAAGTACATTCTTCTCTTATTGGCTGGATTGGTGATGTGGCCACTGGCAGCCCAGACTGATCAATACGAAGTGACATTAGACCTGGTCAATGTGGCCGATGACCAAATACCGGTCACTATTCTCACTCCCAAAATTGAGGAGGAGGAAGTAGAGTTTCACATGGCCAAGATTGTCCCAGGCACATATTCTATTTCCGACTTTGGGCGCTTCATTACTGATTTTCAAGCTTTTGATAGCGCGGGCAATACGCTGGACGTAGAAAAGATCGCCACTAACAAATGGCAGATCCAGAATGCGACGAGTCTACGCAAAATCACCTACAAGGCGCACGATACTTTCGACCGGTTTGAGGAATATGACAGCAACTTCATCTTCGAGCCAGGAGGAACGAACATCGAAGCTGACAATAAAATATTCGTCATCAACACTTTTGGGTTTGTGGGGTACTTGGCCGGTTACAAGTTCAAGCCATTCACGTTGCGTGTCCAACATACCAGTGACATTGCCGGAGCCACGGCCCTTGAATCAGTTAGCTTGTCAGACTCATTGGATGTTTTCACGGCGAGAGATTTCAACTTCCTGGCAGATGGGCCTCTGATGTACAATGTACCCGACATCGCCACCAAGAAATTGGCCAATGCGGAGGTGATCGTGTCAGTATATTCCCCAAATAAGCGGCTGTCTGCCGATGAGGTCATGGACCGCATCTCGGACCTGATGGAAGCACAGAGCCAGTACCTGGGAGGACAACTCCCTGTGGACCGATACGCCTATCTCATCTATCTTATGGACGGCCAGCCGCTGGGCGGCATGGGTGCCCTGGAGCACTCCTACTCCTCCGTTTACACGTTACCTGATGCCAATGCTGACCAAATCGGCCAGACTGTGAGGGATGTAGCAGCACACGAATTCTTTCACATTGTCACTCCTCTCAACATCCACTCTGAGGAGATTGGCAACTTCGACTACATAGACCCCAAAATGTCAAAGCACCTATGGCTGTACGAGGGCTGCACCGAATACGCCGCCATGCATGTGCAGGTAAAATATGACCTCTATGATAGGGACACCTTCCTTGAGCAAGTCAAGGAGAAAATTCAGGTTCGGGATCAGTTCCCAACGGATGTACCTTTTACGGAGATGAGTGAGAAGATCCTCGAGTCCGATTACGAACCAATGTACACAAATGTGTATTACAAAGGTGCGCTCATTGGCATGGCGTTGGATCTGTACCTATTGAAGCTCTCGGAAGGGGCGTATGACCTGCAGAACCTCATGAGGGACCTCGCCAAAAAATATGGTCCATCACGCTCATTCGATGACGACGCCTTGTTTGGAGAGATTGAATCTCTGACCTACCCCGAGATACGGGAATTTTTGGACACGTACGTTTCTGGGGACAGTCCGCTGCCTATTCCAGAAATACTATCCTGGGCAGGAGTGAGTTACCTACCCTTTGAAGAATACCAGGACTTCACACTAGGTAATATCGGCCTGGCTCTTGGAGAAAACCAGGAGATCGTCATTTCTGACATCAGTGATCTGAACGACTTCGGCAAAGCCATGGGCTACGAGGAAGGCGATGTACTTCTCGAGTTCCAGGGCGAGGAGATAAGTCTGGCAAATATCAATGCAGTGCTCGACAACTACACGGAAGGACTGGAAGTCGGTGACAAGATAAAAATTACCGTCAGACGTGAAGTGAAAGGGGAGGAAAAAGAGGTGAAACTAAAGGCCAAGGCCATGCAAATAACAAAGGAAAACAGGCACGTGCTCAGATTCGATGACAATGCCACGCCCGAGCAGCTCAAAGTTCGGGAGGCATGGTTGAGTGCGAATTGATTTCTTTGACAATAAAAAAAGGGGCTCAACAGGCCCCTTTCTCAATTTCAATTTCTTTGTCAATTACATGCTGCTTAGCTCAGACTTGTTGAGCTTGATGTAATTGTGGCCCGTCCAAAACTCGTCTGAGAAGTCTCCTGCGGCATCATAGAACACATCCCTATCTCCCAGAACAATGTCAAAATGGGGCTCCTCTACGACAACTTCAGATTCGTTAACGACCAGTAGTGAATTGTAGGTGTAAAGCGCATCATCCTGATACCACGTACCTGCATAGGTCACTCGTCTTAGATCCCATACGCCCTCAACGTCATTGCCAAACTCCTCTACCCAATGTACTTCATCCCAAAGGGTGTTGGTACGCAGCAGGGGTGCATACTCCGCCTTGATCACTGCATGAGATAGTTCATCAATATAGATCTTTCCCCGAGAGCTACCCTTTCTGGTCTTAGGCTCAAACTGGACGATGAACACGTTCCTACCATTATAACTACTTGCGCCCATGTACTCGTATTCATAGTGATTGAGCATATCCTCACTGATGAAGCTCTTATCCCTGCGTACCAGCGACTGGAGCATATCAGAGGCGTGGCCATAGACCAGCACCATATTCTCTTTTGCGTGCTCTGCCTCCTGCTTCCGTGTTCGGACCGGGCTAATCATCGCTTTGTCATTGCTGACTTCACTAGGTTGGAATACATCGAGAATGCCCTCCGCCAGGTAAGCAAACTTTTCTTCCTGCTTGATGCTCTCCTTGTAGTAGCAGGTCATGAATTGATTCTCAAGGATATAGTTGACGGGAATATTTTTGATCACCTCTTCTACGATACTCCGACCAGTCTTTACGACGACAGCTTCTAGTTCGGTCACTGTAGGGCTTAGTTCGACGGTGAGGTTCGTCACATTAGGGTCGAGAGGCGCCTTGTAGGCGATGTATCCAATAAAGGACACATTGATTTCGTGTGCCTCGTTGTTTTTTATGAGTATGTTGAATTCGCCATCCAGATTGGTCACTGTTCGAGTTTCCCCGACTTCCACGTGTGCAAAGGGTAAAGGCTCTTTTGTGTCCACATCCAGGACGACACCTTCGATAGATACATTCTCAATCACCTCCTCCTTAGGCGCCGGGGCAATTTCACGAGTAGCGAACTCGTCATCACCAAACCGGATTTCTTCAAACTCCTCTTCCTGTGCGAATCCAGCTATACTGAATACCATTAAAGAACAAAGAATATGGATTCTAAGGGATTGTGAACTCATGGCGGTAGCGAGATTTTTGATAAACATTCTCTCAAATTCTGCTCCAAATCAAGCCAACCATGCTATATAATGGAGGATAGGATGTACTCAGGCTGGATTTTTTCCGCTAATCGAGTGATTTACGGAAGTCTTCCACTTCCGAAACCGTAAGTGGCAAAGAAGGCCCCAGAATTTGGGCCTTTCCCCCTTTTATCGCGTAATCATTTTCTAGCCTGATGCCTCCAAAACCCAAATATCCCTGCAATTTGGGGTAATTGATGAAGTCTCTAAATTTCGCCTCTGACGCCCATTGTTCGATCAGCTGGGGGATGAAATAAATGCCAGGCTCGATCGTGAAGACAAAACCTTCCTGGAGTTTTCTCCCCAACCTCAGCGCACTCAACCCAAACTGCGGAGAGCGTGACACGCCATCCCCATAACCGACAAGGTCTTCCCCGAGGTCTTCCATATCGTGTACATCGAGCCCCATCATATGCCCGAGACCATGTGGGAAAAAGAGTGCATGCGCACCCACACTAACGGCTTCCGCAGTCTCTCCGGACATCAACCCCAGCGACTTTAGCCCATCCACGATCGTGAGACACGCTTTCAAATGCACATCCTTGAACAAAACTCCCGTCTGAGCCATCTCCACTGCTGCATGTAAGGCGTCAGCGACTATCGTATGAATCTCTTTTTGCTGTGTAGAAAACTCCCTGGCGATAGGGAATGTACGGGTCATATCTCCCGCATAGTGCATAGCACTCTCGCCACCCGCATCACACAGAAACAAGCCCTCTTCGAGTGTGTGCCCGTAGTAGTAATTGTGCAATGTTTGGCCATTGGTGGTCACGATAGGAGGAAATGAAAATGCGCTATTTCTGACTCTTGACGCATATTCCATGGCAGCAAGTACCTCAAACTCCTTAGTACCACGAACGGCCGAACGCATGGCGGCTGTATGAATAGCCACAGTCACTTCGACCGCATCGTGAAGCTGGGCGATCTCCTCGTCACTTTTAGTAGACCTGAGGGATACGATACTGCGAACAAGCTCTGATGAAACGCTGCTCTGTACATCCTCGGGCTTCATTCCGAGCCATTCACTGAGCTTCAGTTGATTCTCTGGGCGGTAAGGCGGAAGATAATGTACGGCACCCTGTCGAAGACTCCCAGGCAGGTCCTTCATAGGCCTGGTGACCTCTACCCCGACTCTCCCAGCCAAATCCTGCATAGCATCTTGCGGACCCGTCCACACAATGTCGTCCATGGTTGGATCATCACCATACAGCACGACTTTGTCTTCATCTACGTCTATCAAGGCCGCAACCCCGGGTCTATCAATGCCAAAAAAGTATAGGAAACTGCTATCCTGACGAAATGGATAGTGATTGTGTGGATAGTTGGAACTACTCTCCACATTGCCAAGAAGGAGGATCTGGCCTGAGCCAACGAGCGACTTCAGTCGGGAACGTCGATCGATGTAAGATTGGGGCGAAAAGAGCTGCATGGCTATGTTATTGGTAAATTCTGACGTAATCTACTTCCATCGCTTGCGGCCATACACTGTCATCTATCCCATACTTACCACCCCAGATGCCTCCGACAGTTAGGTTAAGAATCAAATGGAACTTTTGATCAAAGGGCCAACCATCATAGCCATCATCTCCACGGTCCAATGAATGGAAGGGTTCGCCATCTATCTCCCATGTAATACTTTGATGATCCCAATCTACAGCATAGACATGGAAAGACTCGTGAGCATCGGCCACCAGCAAACTGTCATTTTTCTCTGTGCCCTTCCAGTGATTGTAGAGCTCTGTGTGAATAGTCCCATAGATCATGCCTTGATTGTAGCCGACATGTTCCATGATATCGATTTCACCATCATTAGGCCACTTCATAGCACGCCCCTCGATCGTGGGCAGCATCCAGATAGCGGGCCATGTACCCCTACCATAAGGGACCTTAGCCCTTACCTCCACTCGGCCATATTGCCAGTCTCCTTTGCCTTTGGTTACAAGTTTGGCACTACTGTATTTGCTCCGCCCCTTTACCTCCATCCGCGCTTCCAGCCGCAGGATGCCATCGTTCAGCGAAACATTGGCCTCATCGTAATACTGCAATTCCTCATTGCCAAAGCCACAAAGCTCCGGACAACCATCTCCAATTATTGGTGTCCATTTCGCGGCATCTAATTGCTCGCCGTCAAATTCGTCTTGCCACACAAGGGTCTGCGATGACGGCGAAGAGCAACTGAAGGATATCACTGAAAGCATTAATAGGCCTCTAATCATTGACTAATTTGATTTTTTGCCAATCTACTGATTATCGTCCAAAAGCTCCACTGCTTTAGCTGGAAGTGCCGTTCTTCGTAGAATAGAGGGTTCAACCCATATGGCAGAGAAGCGTCGATGAAGTTGGGGTGACAATCACCTACCTTCGAAAGCTGGACTTTATCATGAAAGACGAGAACATAGAAGTACTTCGACAGCAAATCGCTGCTTGCGAGATATGCAGTGCCTTCCTGCCCTTGGGGCCAAGACCCGTTTTCCAGTTTTCGGCAAAGTCCAGAGTACTAATTATCGGCCAGGCCCCGGGAGCCAAGGTTCACGACACCGGTATTCCCTGGGATGATCCTAGTGGAAGACTGCTACGGACATGGCTAGGCATTGAAGATGAAGTTTTTTACGATCCTGACAGCGTGGCGCTTATGCCTATGGGCTTTTGCTACCCGGGGAAAGGCAAGTCCGGCGATCTCGCGCCCAGATCAGAATGTGCTCCCCAATGGCACCAACGAATGTTGGCCCAAATGCCAAGAGTGCAACTGACGCTGTTGATTGGCGCCTATGCGCAAAAGCAATACCTTCCGCAGAGCGGAGAAAAAAGCCTCACTGAAAGGGTGAAAGACTATGCTTCCTATCTGCCGGCAACAATACCTTTACCGCACCCTTCTCCACGAAACCGGCCCTGGCTCTACAAAAACCCATGGTTTGAGCATTCATTATTGCCAACCTTGCAAGCCCGCATCAGGGAATTGGGATTGCGTGATTGAGGACGTGTACAACCTCTCCCAAACTTTGGACTTGATAGTCTGCCTCCGTGTCGACCTGTCCTTCACGAAGCCGAATCGTGCGTATGCCTAGTTTCTTCGCCGGAGTAATATCGCGCTCCATATCACCAATCATCCAACTTGAACCAGGATCAATACCGAACTTGGCGATCGCCCGCTCAAACATGAGGCTGTCGGGCTTTCTGCTCAGCGACTCGGAAAAAGTGGGGTGATCGGGCGCATAATAGAACTCGTCCACCAAATTTCCCGATGTCTCCTGAAAGTATTGATGACAGGCATGCATTTGTTCTCTGCTGTATTCACCCTTCGCAATACCGGCCTGGTTTGTAACCACAATGAGCAAAAAACCGTCAAGTTTCAGACGGCGCATGAGGGGAATGGCCTCTTCATTGATCTCAAAATCATCAATCAGGTAGGTGTAACGGCCCCTGTCGATGTTTATAATACCGTCCCTATCAAAAAAGAAGGCCTTTTTCATCAATAATTGTTAAAAGGTATGAGTCACGCAATAAATAATAATTATTTTCCAAATTCAATTTGAGGCCCTTGACCGACAGCTTAGTAATCATACCGACGTACAACGAGCGTGAGAACGTCGAAGAGATCATCGAGGCGGTGTTTTCTTTGACAGATCCGTTTGACGTCCTGATCATCGACGACAACTCTCCTGACGCAACGGCAGAGATCGTAAAAGAGCTGCAGGATGCCTACCGTGGGTTGTACCTGATCGAAAGAGAGGGGAAGTTGGGGCTTGGTACGGCCTATATCGAGGGTTTTGAGTTTGCTTTGGAAAAGGGTTACAGCTACATCTTCGAGATGGATGCGGACTTCTCACACAACCCTCAGGACCTGGTGCATCTCCTCAAAGCCTGTAAGCAGGAAGGATTTGATATGGCCATCGGATCTCGATATATCAAGGGGGTAAACGTTGTCAATTGGCCGATGGGGCGCGTACTGATGTCCTACTGCGCAAGTCTATATGTCAAGCTGATCACTGGTCTACCCATCAATGACTCCACCGCCGGCTTCAAGTGCTATCATCGACGTGTCCTCGAGACAATCGACCCAAGCAACACAATACATTTCATAGGTTATGCCTTTCAAATTGAAATGAAGTTCACTGCGTGGAAGCATGGCTTCAAGATCAAGGAGGTGCCCATCATATTCACCGATAGAGCCCGTGGTCAGTCAAAGATGTCCCCGTCGATTTTCCGCGAAGCCGTATTGGGAGTGATAGAAATGAAGGTGCGTAGCCTTTTCAAAAAGTATCAGCCGGTGGCGCTCAGTCAAACCGAATGGACCTGATAGGGTCTATCCTCGAGATTGCTGCCAATGGGATAAATAACGCAACGCCAATCAAAAGGACTACCAGAGCATTCACACCTACGAATGCCATCCACTCAAATTCTATTGGAACACGATCCATATAGTAGCTCGCAGGATCCAGCGGGATCAGTTTGAATCGGTCCTGAGCCAGACCCAATGCCACGGCAATCACATTTCCCCATCCCAGACCCCGGACGACCAGACGCAGGCCATTGGCCATAAATATCCTCTGCAGCAGCTCATTGGACCCGCCCATCGCTTTGAGGACACCGATCATTTGAGTACGCTCCATGATGAGTATCAGAAGGATGGACACCATGCTAAAAGCCGATACAAAAAGAACCAGTACCAGAAATATGGCCACATTTCGATTGAGCAGGGACAGCCAGTCAAAGATCTGCAAGTAGCGCTCACTTACTTTTTCTACAAAAAGATCATAGTTGAGGACATTGGCTACGGCGTCGCGCGTCCTGTCCACCTGTCGGATGCTATTGACAAACAACTCAATACCGCCAATCTCATTGGACTCCCAGCCGTTGATCCGACGGATCAGGTCGATGTCTCCGTAGATGACGTTTTCGTCAAACTCCTCAAGCCCCGTTTCATAGATGCCAACTATCTGTAGTTTCCTGTACCTAGGAGGTGTCTGTATAAAAAAGATCAGGACGTCGTCCCCTTCCTGCAGCCGCAGGTATTTGGCGATGCGCTTGCTAAGGACCACTTCTGTGCTGTACCGCTCTCCGCCGACTTTGGGCATGCGACCGGAAATAAGGTGCCTTTTGAAAGCCAGCGAATCCTGCTCAGCGCCGACGCCTTTGAGCAATACCCCTTGCACTTCCTCCGGCGTTTTCAGGAGGCCCGCACGAAAGGCATAGGGTTGCCAGTGTGTAACACCCTCCACTTCTTCAATCGTCTCCTTCAACTCATCTGTCAGCAATAGGGACGTCTCCTCGTAGGAGGTGCTGAGGGAATACTTACTTACGAGCAAGTGACCACTGAAACTGTAGATCTTATCCTTGATCTTATCCTGAAATCCCAACAGTATCATGAAGGCAAGCAATAGCGATGCAACGCTAAGCGCAATCGACACCACAGCTACCCTGGTAATGACCGTAGAAAATGATCCTTTCGCCTGATGGGATATTCTGGAGGATATGAAGTAGGGTAAGTTCAATACAATAACTTTGAACGCAATATTAGCCGCAATTGCACTTATGGTAAGAAATTATTTGATCCTAATGGTTGGGCTCTTGACGCTATCCTGTCATCAACCGGAGGGACGCACTCAAGAGGTGCTGCCAGGCGCCTACTCATTGGAAGACTATCTACCACTGATTGAAGGTAAACGTGTGGGTGTTTGCACCAATCACACGGGTCTCATCGCCGAAACACATTTGATCGACACACTCATGAGTCGAGGTGTGACGATCACCAAAGTATTCACGCCTGAGCACGGCTTCAGGGGTGTGGCCGACGCTGGGGAGCACGTGGAGTACGAGGACCAGGAACTGCCTTTTGAGCTGATTTCACTCTATGGTAGCCACAGAAAACCTACTGCCGACGACATGTCCGACCTGGACATCGTGATATTCGATATACAGGATGTGGGTGCCAGATTCTATACCTACATCAGCACCATGACCTACATAATGGACGCGTGCGCAAAGGCGGGCCTACCCCTGATCGTCCTTGACCGACCTAACCCCAACGGCAGCTACGTGGATGGCCCCGTGTTAGATACGGCTAATCACCGATCATTCGTCGGGCTACACCCGGTACCTATCGTCCATGGGCTGACACCCGGTGAGTTCGCCTTAATGATCAATGGAGAAGGGTGGCTGGAAAGTGGTCTGCAAGCCGATGTGCAGGTAATCCCCTGCGCCAACTGGGAGCACGCAATGCCCTATTCGCTTCCCGTGAAACCGTCTCCCAATCTCCCTGATGATATGAGCATCGCCTGGTATCCCAGCCTGTGTCTTTTTGAACAAACGATGTGTTCGGTGGGAAGAGGTACGGACAAGGCCTTCCAACATATCGGCCACCCGGATTACCCGGATACAGCTTACCATTTTGTACCCAGGTCCCGCCCCGGTGCAGCAAATCCGATTTTTGAAAATGAGAAGTGCTACGGCGTTGACTATGGTGCCGACAGCATCCAATATAGGTTCACTGTCCAGCCTGTAATCGATTTCTACCAAAAAATGGGGAACGATTTCTTCAAACCATCCTTTGCGCGACTGGCCGGGGTGTCGTCATTGCAACAGCAGATTGAAGACGGCTGGAGTGAAGCTGAGATCAGAGCCTCATGGCAGCCCCAACTCGATGAGTTCATACAACTACGCAAAGAATACCTCCTGTACGAATAGATGACCAAAGCACCCGAACTACCCCTGCGCATCGTATTCATGGGCACTCCGGAATTTGCAGTTCCGAGTCTCGACATTCTCGTACGCAATGGCCACAACATTGTGGGCGTGATCACCGCTCCTGATAAGCCAAAGGGGCGTGGGAAGAAACTAGGTACTTCCGCCGTAAAGGACTATGCTGTGGCCAATAACCTACCGCTGCTCCAACCAACAAACCTAAAGGATCCAGAATTTCAGCAAAACCTGCGCTCCTTGCACGCCGATGTGCAGGTGGTGGTGGCATTTCGTATGCTACCGGAAGCAGTCTGGAATATGCCGCCAATAGGCACTTTCAATCTCCATGCCTCGCTCCTTCCCCAATATCGGGGAGCAGCCCCCATCAACTGGGCAATAATGAATGGCGAGACCGAAACCGGTGTCACTACCTTTTTCCTGAAGCACGCCATCGATACGGGAATGATCATCTTCCAGGAGCGTGAGCCGATAGACTACGACGACACAGCAGGCTCTCTTTACTCAAGGCTCATGGACAAGGGCTCACTTCTCGTGCTTAAGACCATCAGAGCCATTCAAGAAGGCAATTACCCTGAGGTGGAGCAGGATGAATCGCAAGTGCTGAAAGCAGCACCAAAGATTTTCCGGGAAACCTGCCAAATCCAATGGGATCAACCTGCTGAGCTGGTTCGAAATCATATTCGCGGGCTCAGTCCATACCCTTCTGCCTGGACGACCTTCATGGGTCGAAACCTGAAGGTTTTCCACGCCACCGTACTCTCGGAAGGCTCCAACAGACCCATTGGTGAGTTATTTCATGATAATGAGGAATTGCGAGTCAAGTGTCATGACTACGAGTTACGCCTTGACGAAGTGCAATTGGAAGGGAAGAAAAAAATGCCTACAGCTGATTTATTGAGAGGTTTGAAAGCATAAAAACATGAAAATATCCATGATAGCGGCCATGAGCCAGAACAGAGTCATTGGACGTGACAATGATCTACCCTGGCATCTCCCGGACGACTTCCAATTCTTCAAGGATACAACCAGGGGGCATCACGTCATCATGGGGAGAAAAAATTACGAATCGCTCCCGCACGCCTTCAGGCCCCTACCGAAGAGGACGAATATCGTCATTACCCGACAGCCGCATTATGACGTGGCAGATGGCGTGTTTGTCGTAAAGAGTCTGGAACAAGCCCTTGATCTGGCCAATGGACGCGGAGAGGAGGAAGCATTTATCATTGGAGGCGGCGAGATATATCGCCTGGGTCTTGAGGTAGCCACCACTATCTACCTAACAGAGATTCACGCAATGGTGGACGGAGACGTCTATTTCCCTGACTTTGACGCGAAAATATGGACGGAAGTTCAACGGCGAAAACACCCGTCGGACGCTAAACATCTCCACTCATTCGATTTTGTTACATACAAGAAATTGTGACCTATAATTTTAAAGTAATTCTTATATGAAATCACTGAAAAGTGCAAGAATTTGGTTAACGGGGGCGTCCTCGGGAATCGGCGAAGCGATGACTTATCAACTGAATAAAGAACAAGCGAAATTGGTGATCTCCTCCCGGAGAAAGGAGGAACTGGAGCGTGTTCGCAATCAGTGTGCCCATCCGGAGAATGTCCAAATTCTGACCCTAGATCTTGCTGACAGTGCTTCATTGCCCGACAAAGCCAAAGAAGCCGAAGAGCTGCTTGGAGGGATCGACGTGCTGATCAACAATGGTGGGGTAAGCCAACGTGAGAAGGCTATTGAAACCACTTTGGAGATCGATCGCCAGATTATGGAGGTCAACTACTTCGGGAGCATAGCACTGAGCAAGGCGGTTCTCCCCGGGATGATCAAACAAGGGTCTGGCCACCATGTAGTAGTCAGCTCTGCGGTTGGGATAATTAGTTCGCCACTGAGATCGGCGTATGCTGCCGCCAAGCATGCGTTGCATGGGTTTTACGACTCGCTTAGAGCAGAACATCACAACGACAATATCAAGGTTACCATAGCCTTACCAGGCTTTATCCGAACGAATATTTCGGTCAATGCACTGAAAGGCGATGGTAGCAAGCAAAACAAAATGGACGATGGACAGGCCAATGGCATATCAGCAGAAGCATGCGCCAAAGGCATTCTGGACGCGGTCAGGAAGAACAAGGAAGAAGTGTATATCGCCGATGCGAAGATCAAGATGGGAATCTATCTGAAGCGCTTCTGGCCGAGAGCTTTTAGCAGAATGATAAGAAAGATGGCGGTGACCTAGTGAATTAAGGTCCCCCCCAGCAAAACAACATACACCGCATAGATGAGAAAAGGATCAACCAGCATATGCATCCTTTTGCAATTTTTATTGCATATAACTGTTTTTGGACAGAACAGTGTGACTCCACACAAAGGGAGGCCTCCAATCTTACCTGATGTACTGGTATTCAAAGTGGACCATTCCATGGCGAGAAATGCGCCCAATACACTGAATGCCAATAATCTACCATTTGATACCAAGGCAGTAAAGCCACTAAAGACAAACGCCAGTCACGCAGCTAGGAATACCAAATCTGTCCTGGATGGCATCTACAAAGTCTACCTTCTCCCAGGGGAGGACGTCCTCTCCAAGTGTGAAGAATTAGAGTTATTTAGCAACATCCTATACGCTGAACCTATCTACCAGGAGCAGTTATTTTATGTACCGTCCGACCCTGAAGCAGATCCCGCCGATGGTGAGCAGAGTTATCTGGATGTCATCAAAGCCTATGAAGCGTGGTCTGTGACACGGGGTAGCAGCGATGTAATCATCGGTGTAATCGATACCGGCGCTGATATGGATCATGAGGACCTTGCGGGTAACATCTATGTTAACGATGCGGAAGTCCTCAACGGCATTGATGATGATGGCAATGGCTACATCGACGACCGTTTGGGTTACGATTTTGCTAACCTGGACAACGACCCGCAAGCTGATGGCAATGAGCACGGTACACTGGTAGGAGGGCTTGCCGCAGCCCACACAGACAATGGTGTTGGGATCGCAGGACTTGGTTTTGAATCAAAGCTGGCACCACTCAAAGCATTTACATCTGAATCCAACTTGTCGTTCGGGACATACGAAGCGATTGTGTACGCCGCAGACAACGGCTACGAGGTACTCAACTTGTCATGGGGATCGGTTGACTCCTACTCACAATTCAATCAGGACATCATCAACTACGCCGTACTGGAAAATGATGTAGTCATAGTGGCTGCAGCTGGAAACAACAACAAAGACGTGGAGTTTTACCCCGCCAGCTACGACAACGTCCTTTCCGTTGCTGCCACGGACAATGCGGACTCGAAAGCGTCCTTCAGTACCTACAGCAACAAAGTGGACATCGCTGCTCCCGGCTCCGCCATTTACTCGACTTCCAACTCTGGATATGGATCGGATTACGGCACCTCCTATGCTTCACCGATCGTCGCGGGTGTCGCCGCCCTTGTTCGGGCCGAGTTTCCCGAGCTCAATGCTCGTCAGGTAATGGAGCGCCTACGGGTCTCTGCTGATGACATCTACAGTATCAACTCCAGCCCTTTGCTGGCCGGCAAACTTGGCAAAGGCCGCCTCAACGCCGAGGAAGCAGTGAGTAACGCTGACCTCAAAGCCGCGAGGATATCAGAAT
This sequence comes from Cyclobacteriaceae bacterium, assembly GCA_965227935.1. Lineage (GTDB taxonomy): Bacteria > Bacteroidota > Bacteroidia > Cytophagales > Cyclobacteriaceae > JAWPMT01. Next base: position 68,887 of record CBDDGS010000043.1, read on the forward strand.
TTGCAGCGTATGGCCCCATGGGTGAGGAAATTTTTTATGGAGACTCGATCTTCGTGGATCTCACCGTAGAGAACTTCCTGGATTCTATTGGTGATCTGACACTCCACTTGACTACCTATGACGATGAGATCGCTTTTGAGGAGGTTTCCATCGGATCACTAGGCTCTTTACAAACCAAGTCAGTTGTCCGGATACGTGGCAAGGTCAGTGAGGATGTGACGCCCGGTGATATCATCGAAATAAGGGTAGGCCTCGAAGACGAAGGCTACGACGACTTTCAGCAGTTCAGTATCGAGATTGCTCCTGACTACATTGACTTCGAAGCAGGCAATGTGTTACTCACCCTGGGGGGTAATGGCGAACTTGGCTTAGTAAATTCGGGAACAATTGGCAGTGGCTTAGAACTTGCCTCCACGACCATAGCGGATCAAATCGGACTGATCTTCTCGATGTCTTACGACGATGTTGCTGACAATGCTCCCACGACGATGTCTGGTAGTGGCAAAAACCTGGACTTCGAAGTGGAGGAGTCGATCAGACCCCTCTACAATTCTGTGGCTGACCTGTACACCTACAACGTCTTCACAGATCGCGACGAATTGGGCCTAAAAGTCGAACAATCGACGATGGCCTGGGAATCGTTGGACAGTGCGATGGTCATTGACTATCGCATCATCAATACCTCCAATAGCGATTTCTCTGATTTGTCTGCTGGCATGATTTGGGATTGGGACTTGGGCCTGAAGACCGAAAACCGCGCCTCCTGGGATGGCGACAGGACAGCCTACACTTGTGATGCAGACAGTTCTCTTTTTGCCGGCATCAGAGTAATCACTGGTGGTACAGTACGGCATTCGGCCCTGGATGTCGGTGGCTTTAATGGTAATGCAGTGGACGTTATCGAGGTCACGGACTCTATCAAGCACCATTACCTGGCCGTCCTACAGGAGGATGAGGCCGGCGCCGTAGGGTCTGGCAACGACGTTGCCCAAATTATTGGGACCACCCTTGCTTCCCTCAACGCCAATGATGCTGAGAAAATGACAATGCTGATAGCCTTTGCTACTGACCTATCGTCACTGGAGGCTCGGCTTGATTCATTGGAGGACTTGAATGACGACTTCACGAACAATCCGCCTTTGGCGGCCACTTTCTATTCCTGCGAAGGAGCATTTGCCGATGTGACGTTGGAGGAAGGTGCCAACTACAACTTCTATTCGGACGTGCTGGGGACAACACTCGTTGGTAGCGGTGATTCCATCTCAGTAGGTCCCGTGACGGCTGACAGTACGATCTATGCGGCCCTGGCCGATAGTACTTACGAAGGCGCAATCAGAAGGGTCTCGATCTTGTATGTGGAACAAGTAGCCGATTTCGAAATAGATCAGGAAGTCGTCTTCCTGGGTAGTGGCAATAACATTGTCTCGTTCACTGACAACAGTTTTGAAGCGGTGGAATGGGATTGGACTTTTGGTAATGGAGACGCGACGACGATCCAGCACCCTAAGTTGGTGTACTCTGCTGCGGGTGAATACACAGTTGAGTTGTCGGTGGTCACCAAAGATGGCTGTGAAGGCACCATCAGTAAGACGCTCGAAGTCGTCGACCGACCAGAAACACTGGGAATAGAACGAGTAGAAGTATGCGCTGGGGAAGATGTCATGATAGAGGGAAAAAGCAATGATGGCCTTCGCGTCTATGCCTCAGCGACGGACACATCCTATGTGTATGACGGGCAGTCCCTTATGCTTGAGAAAGTGACCCAGGATACGGTGCTGCTGATCAGCAACGTAGTCAACGGCTACGAAAGTGAAAAGGAGACCATCACCATCGACGTGAACGACGTATCACCCTCCTACTCAGTCATACCAGCGCTCGACTCACTTGAGGACGACTATCTGTGGTTTATTAATACCACCAACGATCAAGAAAGTCTCACGTGGAGCATCGACGGCAACTTGTTATCATCACAGGATACCCTCGTATTTGCAGCCACCGCAGGGTCTTACGATGTCGAACTTGTGACAGTCAATGACATTGGGTGCAGTGGTACATTGAATAACTCTGTGACCATCGCCACCAGTGCGACGCCCACCTATACCTCACCTGATGTCATTTGCGAAGGGGATGACGTAGTGGTAAGCCCTGGTAACGGCGCCTACTTTGGCTTTTACGCGGATTCGACTCTTTCTGAGCCCCTCCACAGAGGTGCTACCATGAACCTTGATAGTCTGGTGGCACCTGTCACCTTGTATATCGCGGGGCTCGATGAGGGACTGGCCGGTGAAGCGATCGAGGTCCAACTCCGCCCCAACGACCTCTCCTTTTCAATCATTCCTGAGGCAGAGGCCCTCTACCTCGATCAAAGCCGCAACGTGGCTTTTGGCATCGACACTACCTTGTACGACATGAGGTGGTACATCGACGGTGCCTTCTATGATGCCGGTGTAGCACCTATACTGAACTTTGTATTGGAAGGTGTGTACAACATCGAAGTGGAAGGTAAAGACGCCGATGGGTGCCTATACAGTGATGGTCTCTTCTACGAAGTATGGGAGCGAACACCACTGGTGTTGAATGTAGCACCGGGTGAAGACTTATCTCTTTCAGTATATCCCAATCCCTCGTCGGAGTATATCCACATCATGACCGATCGAGTTGTCTCTCATCTTGGAGTTCTCGATTTTCAGGGAAAGCTGATCATGGAGAAGCGCATTGCCAATGCGGCGGCAGGAAGAAGAGCTCATGGCCTTGCCATTCATGACCTGCGTGAAGGACCTTATTTACTCTATGTCGTCTTCTCGGATGGCACCTCCGAGAGCCGTAGATTCATCAAAAAGTAGTGGCCATTTCCTTATCTTTCCATCGCAGATGGGGAAAAACGTCGACATGCAGCAAAAGGATACAGCGATCGTAGATGACGGACTGATCCAATGCACTTCTTTTGTTCCGCTTGTCAGCCACCCGGGCGAAGTACTCATTCTTCAATGGACCAGTGGGGATAATCTTCTTCCAGCTGTAGATATATGTGGAGCCATGCGCAAGATAAAACAGCTAATAATCGTTATTTTAAGGACATTGTTTGCATCCGAGCATAGATGAGAATACCAGTGGCAATACTCCTAAGTCTGCTATTCACAGCCTGCGCTTCCTATCGGAAGGGGCCTGATCTTTGGACATCATCCGAGATACCAGAAGGTATACAGACTGACAGCATGGACCTCCCTTCAGAATACAGGGTTTACCGGTTTGAAGTGGAGATGTTGCGCGATGCATTGAAAGATGTCGGAGACAGTGAAGACGAAAGCCTTTTGGTGCAACTGCCCGATCCCGACGACAACGTGGGGCCCTTCAAAGTGTGGCAATCAGGTGTCGTAACGAAGCAAATGGCCAGAAAATATCCACACCTCATCGCCTACAAAGGATTTCGCACCTCAGATGTTACATCTCGCATTCGCATGGAGTTGCCAAAATCCGGCATGCACGTAATGGTCATCTCCGAAGGAAACACCTGGTTTATCTCCCCATTGGACGTCGAATCAGATTTATACATGGTCTATCGGAAAGATGCCCTTTCCGGTGTCAATTCATTTTGGGAAGGAAAAACCTACTAGCAATAAAGCCCGTGAGAAGAGTTCTTTTTTTGTCATTTCTCATTTCCTATTCCGCACAGAGTCAAGTATCCCTCTGGCAGCAATGGGAGCCGTCGTCACAACGTACTGAATCTACGGAGTGGTCCTCGTTCGAAAACTATCATGTGGACCTCGATCGAAGTTTGCTCGAGGCTAGCCTTCCCTCGAGCCAGGTAAGACTCAAGCCTTTCGATCTACCTACACCAGACGGGAAGCTTATGCAATTCACGATCGAGACCGCCGGGCTTCTACACCCTGAGTTGCAGAGGAAATTTCCAAACCTTAAGGTCTACAAAGGGAAAAATGATCGCGGCGAGACAATAAGAATCAACGTTGACCCCGGCGGCTTTCACGCCATCGCCTTCACCCATCAAGGCACCATCTTCGTCGATCCCGAAGCGGATCATTATGTGAGTTATTACTCGAGTGACTACAAGAAACACAAACATGAAAAGCACTTCGAAGAGCAGGAGCCTGTGATGACCTTTGGACAAAACAAAATCGAAATTCGAAAGTCGCAAACGGCGGCACGTACCACAGGTACGCAGCTTCGAAAATATCGAATCGCCATCGCTGCCGACAGTCTCTACACCGACCACTTCGGAGGGACAGTAGAGGGTGCACTCGCTGGTATCATCACCACACTCAATCGAATGACCGGGATCTACGAAAATGACCTTTCCGTGACCTTTGAGCTCGTGGCCGAGAACGACGCCATCATCTATGTCGATGGCGCCACCGACCCATACAAGGACCTGGGAGTAAGTGCGGCTTTGACAGCCAACCAAACCAACCTTGATGACGTCATCGGCTCGGAGAACTATGATATTGGCCACATTTTCACAAACCCCGGAGACGGCCTAGGCACGGGACTGGCGAGTTTAGGCGTGGTATGCAATGACCAATCAAAAGCCCGGGGAATCACTGGTACCAGCCCCCCCGAGGGCGATCCGTTTGCAGTGGATTTCGTGGCCCATGAGATCGGCCATCAATTCAGTGCCACACACACATGGAATGGCACTGAAAGTTCGTGTACCGAATCCCAGCGAAACTCTTCCACCGCCGTGGAACCGGGATCCGGATCAACGATAATGGCCTACGCCGGCATTTGCGGAACAGACGATCTACAGGACAATAGTGACCCCTACTTCCACGCGGCCTCACTGGAACAAATGTTCGACTTTATCGAGATCGGTGGCGGAAGCACTTGCCCAGAGACGACCGCGTCCAGCAATACGCCTCCAGAACTGCAGGTCATGGAAGGAGGACAGGTAATCCCCATCTCCACGCCTTTTAAGCTGACCGCCTCAGGTACCGACACAGATGGAGATTCGTTGACATTTACGTGGGAACAGATGGATACTGGGGAGGCAGGAGCGCCCTCTGATCCTCAAGGTACAGCGCCACTCTTTCGGAGCTTTGAACCTACGACCTCCGGAGTCAGGTATCTACCCTCGCTTTCCACGGTTTTGGGAGAAGGTACGGTAAAGGGTGAGGTTTTACCAAGTAGCACTCGTGAAATGAATTTTCGCATTACCCTAAGGGATAATAGCGCTTTGGGTGGAGGCACTGCCAGTGAAGATCTGACGATCGACGCGACCGATGATGCAGGGCCTTTTATCGTAACGTCTCAAAGTACTGCTGACACGTTGGCCGGCGGCAGTGTCGTCCTGGTCGAGTGGGACGTAGCCAATACCAACCTGGAGCCCGTAAGCTGCGAATTTGTGAGTATTGCTTTGTCCGAGGATGGAGGTCTGAATTTTACCAGTATTTTGGAGGAGAGCACTACCAATGACGGCGCAGAGTACGTGGTGTTACCCAATACCCCCTCCTCCGATACAAGGATCATGGTTTCATCTGTAGGGAACATCTTTTACAATATCAATTCCACAGGATTCGTCATTGAAGAAACACAGGAAGAAGGATTCGATCTCTTGATCAAGGAAGTACCCCAAACCACCTGTGGGGATACGTTGGAGTTCGAACTTCAGGTCGTGGCTATCAATGGCTTCAGCAATGCGGTGACACTGTCTTCAGAAGATGCCCCACAAGGGTTGTCACTGAACCTTGGAAGCAGTGCGGTGACCCCTGGAAGCAGTACAACGCTGAGAATTGTAAATGATGGCGGATTTACCGGTAATGGAAGTCTGACCATGTCAGCTTCTGCGGAAGGTAGCATCAGGGAGCATGTAATAGATTTCGGTTTTGCACAAACACCGACCGAAGCACCTAACCTCCTCAATCCCCTCCATGAACAGACGAGCGTCTCACTACTCACAACGTTCACGTGGAGTGCTATTGAGAACATAGACGGTTACACATTCGAACTAGCCGCAGATGATCAATTTGAAGAAATAGTAGTACAGGAGAACAATCTGCAAACGACCTCCTTTGCACTTAGCGAAGATCTGGAAGCAAAAACGACCTACTTCTGGCGTGTGGCCACCACAAATACCTGCGGGGTTGGGCCATTTGCACAAAGCCTTTTCATTACATCAAATCTGGGAACTACTGAATTGGCCGCAGAGGACGTCCCCATATCAATCGTCGATGTAAGTACTATTAGTTCTACGATCACCATCAATTCTGAATTGGAGGTATCAGATATTGACGTGAAGGATCTGGACATCACCCATTCATTTGTCGGCGACCTTTCAATCACACTTACCTCACCCTCCAACACGAGTGTACTGCTGATGTCCGGCGAATGCAGTAGTGACGACAACGTATTCATCACATTTGACGATGAAGCCTCCTTTGGTGTCCCGTGCCCACCTACCGATGGGCAGGCTTATCAGCCCGAACAACCGCTCAGCGCTTTTGATGGTGAGTCGGCACTGGGCGATTGGGTTCTGGAGGTCTCAGATGACTTCACAGGAGACGTCGGCACGCTCAACGGATGGAAGCTTGTTGTCAGCACATTTGAAGAGGCCATTTGGCTACTGTCCAGCGCATCTGAGCCCGGACAGGTCGATCTCAGCTGGACCAATCTACAGACCAATGACGGCTACGAAGTGGAAATCGCCGTAGAAGATGGCGCCTTTGAGCCACTGGGGAATACAGCCCAGAACGTCAATAGCACCACAGTAACTAATTTGGCCCCGACAACGAAGTATTCATTCCGGGTTCGAGCAATCATTGCCGATACCGTGTCGGACTACTCCAATATCTCGCCCATCACGTCACTGCCACAAATCCCCAATCCACCGTCGGATCTGACTGAGCAGCAATCATCAGGTTTCGTGACACTCAGCTGGACAGACAATGATGACATAGAGGAGGGCTTCGTTGTAGAAAGAGCAGACGGCGGCTTAGAGGATTTTCAGGAAATAGGTCGGACCACTGCCAATACTACGACCTACATCGACAACGAGGTGGAGCGAGGAACGGACTACGCCTACCAAATCCGGGCGTTTAACATTTCAGGGAACTCTGAGCCCTCCAATACCGTGTTACTCACAGTCTTGGGAATCGATGACATACCACTTGAGGAACATGTTTACCCCAACCCTGCGAGTCAATGGCTCCGAATTCCCTCAGCGGCCCTGACAGATGCCACGCATTTGGTGATTTCAGATGTACAATCCCGCAAGGTGAAGAAGTTGGCAATCGAGTCGCTGAAAGAGCAGTATATCGAGGTGACAGATTTACCCACGGGACTATATTTTCTCCAAATCCGAGCCGGATCCGACCTACTTCAAGTTCAGAAGTTCTACAAAGAATAAGCACACATAAACACGCCAAGATGAAAGTTTTCTTTTCTGCAGCCCTGGCGCTGCTATTATCGACACTCACGTATGCCCAAATAGGGGGACCGTTTCCTGCAATGGAAGCTGAAACCCTGAACAATCAGGAACTCACACTTCCAAAAGCACTGGAGGGTAAGTATTCGATCATTGGACTCGCCTACTCCAAAAAGTCAGAGAAACACCTCAAAACGTGGTTCTCGCCAGCTTACAACACATTTATTCACAAACCGGAGACTCCTTCACTTTTCGCAGGGAATTACGACGTGAATGTGTACTTCATACCTATGTTCACTGGTGTGAAAAGGGCTGCATATAAATCGACGATGAAAAAGGTGCAAGCCGGCATCGACGAACGGCTCCGGCCGCACGTATTGTTCTACAAGGGTGATATCAAGACGTATAAGAAAGCCCTCGACTTCCAGGGAAATGACGTGCCTTACTTCTTCGTGATGAATCCCCAGGGCGAAATCGTCTATACGACCTCAGGGAGCTACACTACTTCTAAAATGCAGGAGATCGTCGATCAGGTCGAGGACTCCTGGCAATAATTCCCACCGACGGCAAAAGGGCCATCCATCCGGAATGCAACAGCGAAAAATGACGTTATTTGTATGTGATGAGATGGATAATATGCGGTTTTTTCCTGGTGCTCTCCCAATGGACTTGGGGGCAGGTAACAGTTGAGGGTTTTGTCAGGGACGAACTTGGCCAGGCCATACCCTTCGCGCACGTAGCCGTGAAACACCAGGAGATGGAGGGTACGGTGAGCAAGGTCAACGGCTTCTTCTCGATGGAGGCTGGTGACCTGGATACGCTGGTCTTCTCACACATAGGCTTCAAGTCCCTGGAAATCGCCGTTGATACTGTTTTCAATAGCCGCTACATCAGCGTTAAACTTCCCGCGGACTTCGTTCAATTAGACGCAGTCTATGTGTTGGCCAATCACAAGTACAAGGTGCCCGCGCGCTATCAGGGACAGCCTTATGACATTGATGGTGTAGAAAAGCGCGCCGCCAAAAAACCGGTACGACCGGGTAGCGTGCGAGGCGGCGGAGGCACACCCGCTCAAGGGGAGCCGGTCCCAGGACCATCAGCAGTGCTATATGGCCCGATATCCTTCTTCACCCAGAAAGAGGCACGACAAGCGCAACAAGCCGAAGAAAGCACATCACAGACCATGACCTTTCAGCTCTTCGTCAATGATGGGGCAGTCAGGGACAGTCTCATGACCCGGTACAACATAGAGGAAAGGCACCTCAATGCCCTGCTCGTGGAGTACAACCAAAACTATCCGCAGGTGCATGCCTATACCGATGTGGAAGACATTTGGCGATCTATCACAAGCTATTTTGATGGACATCGTGAGATGAATTAGCTCCCGCCACGACAAGACGGGGTTTTCATAGCTCCTCCGATAAGAAGTAGCTCAACACCGATTAGCTTTGAAGCTGCATCAAACCAAAAGTGACTCCTATGTCCGACAAGATTCTTATCAACGGTCACGAACACATCAGATACCATCGCGAAAGCTACTCACTACCTGAGGCCGAAAGCAAAGCCAAATCCTTCTATGAATGGATGGACAAAAGACGAACAGTGCGCGAGATCTCAGACCGCCCTGTGTCCCGCGAGCTGATAGAGCACCTAATCCTCGCCGCCTCTACCGCTCCATCTGGAGCACACAAGCAGCCGTGGACCTTTTGCGCCGTGTCAGATGCAGACATCAAGAAAAAAATCCGGGAAGCTGCGGAAAAGGAAGAGTACGACAGCTACCACGGCAGAATGTCCGAGCGCTGGCTTGATGACCTCAAGCCCATCGGCACCGACTGGCACAAACCCTTCATCGAAAATGCCCCCTGGCTGATTATTCTTTTCAAGAAGGTCTATGAAAAAGGGGAAGAGGGCCAAAAGGTGAACAACTACTACGTCAATGAGTCAGTGGGCATTGCAGCCGGCATGCTCATCGCTGCCATTCACGAGGCAGGATTGGTAACGCTGACACATACACCCAGTCCCATGAACTTCTTGTCCAACATCCTCAATCGTCCGGAAAATGAGAGGCCATTTCTGCTGCTGCCGGTCGGTTATGCCGAGGACGAAGTCTACGTTCCTGATCTTACGCGAAAACCCCTGGAGGCCATCTCTGAATTCTACACATAGCTTCTCACGAATCGATTCCATTTTGGCAGGATTTTAAATTGATTTGGCAGAAAATGGTAAGCATTGTTCACTTACTTCGATTCAGTGAGTGAGTAGCAGCGTCGACGTCGCTCGTGGCCATCCGGAATTAGCAGTGAGCAGTTTTAAGTAGATGAGTCATTTCTCACACAAAGACATTGAAATCCTCAATCGCTCTTGTCTCTATCAAAATGCGATTGTTTTTATAGCTGGTTGGTAACCCTGAGTCAATAGATTCAGGGTTTTTTGCTTTTGGCAGAAACGGTAACAATTTTGGCAGGATTGAAATCTCAACACTTTCCACCTTTGATCTTGTAAGAGTTTGTGAGAGAGACTCGCTCTCCTACTCTCAAAGAAATTCAAAAGTCTTCTTCTGTTTGTCAGAAGTATTTTTGTCTATAGCTGGTTGAGACCCTGAATCAGACGGATTCAGGGTTTTTCCTCACTCTCAATTTCTGGCACCCTAATATTCGCCATGTGCCGCCAAAGCCCAGTAGATACTCACTCTTCCAGTTACCTTGAGGAGTGTCGTTGGTGTAAAACCGCCAACACATTCTGAAGGGGTATGTCCTTCGCCTCCAGCAATACGAGGTAATGAAACAACAGATCTGCTGCCTCATTCAAAAATAGCTCCTCATTATCATCTTTGGATTCGATGACCAGCTCGACGGCTTCCTCACCGACTTTTTGCGCAACCTTATTGATCCCCTTCTGAAACAATGAAGAAGTGTAAGATGTGTCAGAAGGGTTATTCTTCCTGTCTCGTACTATACCTTCCAGATGTTCGATAAACCAATGGAGGTCGTCGTTGCTTTCGCCGAAGCAGGTATCGGTACCCGTATGACATGTGGGACCTTCGGGTATCGCTCTGACGAGCAGGGTATCTCCATCACAATCCACCTCGATGTCTTGCAACAACAAGTAGTTCCCAGAGGTCTCGCCTTTCGTCCACAGCCTCTGCTTGCTGCGACTATAAAAGGTGACCTTGCCTGATTCTCTGGTGGCTGCCAGGGCTTCCTCATTCATATAACCAAGCATCAATACCTTGCGGCTTCTTGCATCCTGCACGATCGCCGGTATCAGTCCATTTCCTTTTTCAAAGTCCGGTTTCATAATCTCACTGGGATATTGTTGTCTCTCAAGACGCTTTTGACTTCTTTGATCTCTATTTCCTTATAGTGGAAGATACTCGCCGCAAGGGCTGCCTGGGCCTCACTGTTCTGGAAGATGTCCGTGAAGTGTCCGACCAGACCACCCCCGCCAGACGCGATTACAGGAATAGATACAGCCTTGCTCACCCGATTGGTCAGGTCGTCGGCAAATCCAGCTTTCGTACCATCATGGTCCATCGAAGTGAGAAGAATCTCTCCGGCGCCACGTCCATCCACTTCCTTTGCCCAGGAGATCGTTTCCAACTCCGTTGGTCGGGTTCCTCCGTGGGTATGTACTAAATCGGTGCCATTCACGAGGCGTGAGTCAATTGCCACCACGAGACATTGGGCACCAAAATGATTGGAAATTTCATCGACAAGCTCAGGCCTTCTGACCGCAGCCGAGTTGATAGATACCTTGTCAGCACCAGCATCCAATAAGTCCGATACATCCTCGATGGTGCTGATACCGCCACCCACCGTAAACGGAATATGGACCGCCACCGCCACGTCATAGACCAACTTCAATAGTGTCTTCCGCTTCTCCAGCGTAGCGGATATATCAAGGAAGACCAACTCGTCAGCACCCTCGTGGGCATATCGGCGTGCAAGCTCAACAGGGTCTCCCGCATCCCGTAAGCCAACGAAGTTGACCCCTTTGACGGTCCGCCCGTCTTTCACGTCCAAACAGGGTATGATTCTTTTTGTGAGCATATCAGAAATCTGCTAGTTGGCTTAATGTTACGCGCCTTTCATAGATGGCCTTGCCCAGAATGGCAGCATGCAGTCCGGCTTCTCTCAACTGTACCAGGTCCTCGAAGCTACTTACTCCTCCACTTGCTATCAATTTGATGCCGGGAAACTCCTGCAGAATCTCCTTGTACAATTCGATTGCAGGCCCCGCCAGCATGCCATCCTTGCTGATATCAGTGCAAATCACATACTTCAAACCCTGATCTACATAGTGACGGAGAAAGACAAATACGTCAATGTCCGTCTCCTCCTGCCAGCCGCTCACCATGATCTTCTTGTCCAATACATCAGCACCGAGGATCACACGCTCCCCTCCAAACTTACGCAGCCATTCCTCAAACAGTGGTTTGTTCTTTGCAGCCACGCTTCCCCCCGTAACTTGCCTCGCACCGGCTTCGAATACCTTTTCGACCTCTTCAGTGGTCTTCACGCCACCTCCGAAATCCACAGCTAGCTCCGTCTCCGCTGCAATTGACTGCAAGACGGGTAGGTTCACAACTCGCTTCGATTTCGCGCCATCGAGGTCGACCAGGTGAAGTCGCTTGAGTCCAGCCTTTTCAAAGCTCTTTGCCACTTCGAGAGGATCCGAATGGTAGGTGGTTTGCTTACCATAGTCGCCCTGTTCCAGGCGTACGCATTGACCATTGATGATATCTATCGCAGGTATGATGTCCATCACACGATCTTTAGGAAATTGTCCAGAATTTGCATGCCCGCCTCAGCACTTTTCTCAGGGTGAGGCTGCACGGCATAGTAGTTGTCCTTATGCAGCGCCGTAGAAAAGTCCACACCATAATTGCACTTGGAAATGGTGTGGGGGCCTACCTCCACATAATAGCTGTGAACGAAGTAGAGATAACTGCCATCACTCACATCTCGCATCAGCGGACCTTCATTATCGAAAATATCATTCCAACCCATATGGGGCACCTTCAGTTCTCCACGGAAGCGCAGGACATTTTCCTCCAGGATGCCAAGGCCTGTAGTATCGTTCTCCTCCAGGTGCTGGCACATCAGCTGCATGCCGAGACATATCCCCAGAAAGGGTTGATGTAGATCGCACAACACCTTGTCCAACCCACGATCGCGAAGGTACCGCATGGCAGAACTGGCTTCCCCCTGACCGGGAAAAATTACTTTGTCGGCTGCCCGAAGTTCCTCAGGATCATCAGTGACCAAAGGTGAGATCCCCAGTCGGTTGAGGGCAAAAGATAGGGACTGGACATTGCCGGCATTGTATTTAACAATCGCTAGTTTCATAGACGCTATCAGGAGACAGTAACCTGTCCCTTGGCTGCTACCATATCGGCCAGTATACTTCGTACCTCTGGTATGGCTTCATACAGTTGTTCATAAGACTCAATGACAAAGTATCTATCCTGGAAGACGCTCTTCGTATAGCCCGTATCGGCAATGGCCTGCACATCGAATGGATAATGTGGTGGCTCGTCTGACAGGCAGAATTTGGTTTCTCCAGCAGAAGACAAAATGCCCGCACCATAGATCCTTGTTCCATGCTGTTCCTTGATGAGGCCAAACTCGACTGTGAACCAATAGATCCGCGAAAGGATGTCGATCGCATATGGATTGTCGTGGTATTCCAATCCGATGACGCTTAGCTGCTCGAGGAAGTCAACAAACGCCTGGTTGGTAAGCAATGGCACATGCGCAAACACATCATGGAACATATCAGGCTCCTCCAGGTAGTCGAGTTCCTTCATTTTGCGTAGCCATGTAGTTGCCGGAAAGCACCGGTTGGACATCAGCTCGAAGAAAGTATAGTCAGGCACAATCCCCGGCACCACCACGAGCCGCCAGCCTGTCATCTCCTCCAGCAGCCTATTGGTGTCATCAAAGTTTGGAATGGCATCCGCGTGGAATTCAATTCTGCGCAAACCGTCAAGGAACGCCTTGCTTGCGGCCTCCGGCAGGTTTTGCATTTGCCTTTCAAACAGGATCTTCCAAACCTCGAAGTCCTCGTCTGTGTAGCTGTCGTATATCTGCTTCATCTCAACTCTCTCCTTATTCTGGCACTCCTTTCCTAGAGCTCATCTCTCAGCTCGACGACTCGTTTGATCTTCCTGATCAGCCTCTCAGACTCCGTGAAGTTGAGTGTCTGCTGACCATCCGAGAACGCTTCTTCGGGCACATCGTGAATTTCGAAAATGACACCATCGGCACCCGCTACTGTTGCCGCCAGCGCCACTGGTTCGACATGCTCACGAATCCCTATTCCATGAGACGGATCCGCCACAACCGGCAAATGCGTTTTCTCCCTCAGGATGGGGATCGCGTTGATATCAAATGTGTTGCGCGACGCCTTTTCATAGGTCCTGATCCCGCGCTCACATAGGAGCAGGTTTTCATTGCCTCCGGAAAAAACGTACTCTGCGCTATATAGCAATTCATCGATCGTACCGGAAATACCCCTCTTGATCATCACCGCCTTGTCCACCTTACCTAACTCATCGAGCAGGTTGAAGTTTTGGGTATTACGCGCCCCGACCTGGTAAATGTCTACATAGTCGTACATCTCCTCTATTTGAGATACCTGCATCACCTCAGTGACAATCTTGATCCCACTAGCCCGCGCAATTTTGTACCACGTCTTTAGCCCATCAATACCCATGCCTCGGAAGGAGTAGGGTGAACTTCTGGGCTTGAACACGCCCCCACGCATCATTTGGACGCCATTGGCCTTCAGATGATCGATGGTCTGCTGGATATTTTCCTCTCCCTCTATACTGCAAGGGCCCGCCATGATCCCAAAGTGACCTCCGCCAATTTTGACATCATCCCCGAGGTCGATTACCGTTCGGTCGACTTTCCACTTGCGTGAAACCAGTTTATAGTTGTCACTAACAATGTGCACGTCCCGTATGCCGGGCATGTGTCCTATTTCACGCACGTCGATGGCAGCCTTGCCAATCCCAACGAGGTAGTCACCTTTCTGTGTCTTGACCTCAGTGGTCTTGTACTTCAGGGAATTGATCCTATCAATGACTTCTTGCTTTGTCGATGGATCGATGGTCTGTTCAAGTTGGATAATCATGACTTATCAACTGTTTTTGATGTTTTGAATGAATTTCTTGATCGCGGCCTCAGAACTGTCCTCCGCCAATTGTTTGATAAATGCACTGCCAATAATGGCACCATCAGAGTATTCGCAAGCCTGTCGAAAAGTGCTATTGCTGGAAATGCCAAAACCTATCAACGTCTTGCGCTGCAGACCCATCGATTGGATTCTTTCGAAGTAAGCGATCTGTGTATCAGTGATCGTGGATTTGGCTCCAGTGATACTCGCTGACGACACCATGTAAATGAATCCACGCGAGTGCTGGTCAATCTCCCGAATGCGCTCCACAGAGGTCTGTGGTGTAATGAGGAATATGTTGTAAAGGCCATATTTGTCCAGTAGGTCCTTGTAATGGGTCATGTATTCATACATCGGCAGGTCGGGCAATATCAGACCGTCGATACCCACTTCCTGGCACTTTTGGCAAAAAGACTCGAAGCCAAACTGTAGGATGGGGTTGATGTAGCCCATCAGCAGAACAGGAACCTGTACCGAAGTACGTAAGTCCGCCAACTGGTCAAACAACACGCGCAGTGTCATGCCATTGCTGAGTGCTACGTCTGAACTCTGCTGAATCGTGGGGCCATCGGCGATCGGGTCTGAGAACGGCAGTCCGATCTCAATCAGGTCGGCGCCATTGGCCGCCAGAGCGGAGGCGATGGGAACGGTATCCTCAAGTTGGGGATAGCCCGCAGTGAAATACACATTGAGCAGGTCCTTGCCATTGTTCTCAAAAACCTGATCGATTCGGTTCGTTACACTTGTTTCCATATCAGTACTTCCCCCATTTGATGTATGTCTCGAGGTCCTTATCTCCCCTGCCGGAGAGGTTAATGACCACCACATCACTCGCTGCTAAGTCGAGCTTGCTAAGCACCGCAAATGCGTGTGCCGACTCGATCGCCGGGATGATGCCTTCCAATCGGCTGAGTTCCACACCCGCTATCATGGCCTCTTCATCCGTAGCACTGTAAAAGGTCCCCCGCCTTGATTGAAATAGGTGCGCATGCAATGGACCGATACCCGGATAGTCCAACCCTGCCGAGATGGAATAAGGCTCGACCACCTGGCCATCCTCGGTCTGCATCAGCAATGTGCGGCTGCCGTGCAACACGCCTTGACGACCTAAGGTCGTGGTTGCCGCTGACTTGCCAGACCCTGTGCCCAGCCCCGCCGCCTCGACGGCGATAAGTTCGACATCCTCACTATCAAGAAAGTGGTAGTACGCACCGGCGGCATTGGAGCCTCCTCCCACACAAGCGATGACTTTATCAGGCGTCTCGCGACCTTCGGCCTCCTGCAGTTGCTGGCGGATCTCTTCAGATATCACAGACTGAAATCTCGCCACCATGTCGGGATACGGATGCGGCCCAACCACCGAGCCGATGATGTAATGCGTGCCGACAGGGTCATTGATCCAGTGGCGCATCGCCTCATTGGTGGCATCCTTCAGCGTCTTGCTACCCGAGGTCGCCGGTCGTACTTCCGCCCCCAATATCTTCATGCGCTCGACATTGGGTCGCTGGCGCTGCGTATCCAGCTCGCCCATATATACGATGCAGTCCATACCCATCAGCGCACAGACCGTAGCCGTGGCCACGCCATGTTGTCCGGCGCCTGTTTCGGCGATGATACGCTCTTTCCCCAACGCTCTCGCCATGAGGATCTGGCCAATAGTATTGTTCACCTTGTGCGCGCCAGTGTGGCAAAGGTCCTCACGCTTTAAGTAGATCTTCGCGCCATACTTTTCCGACAATCGCGAGGCGAAATACAACGGCGTGGGACGGCCGACGTAGTCGCGCAGCAATTGGTGAAACTGCGATTTGAACTCGTCAGTCGCCATGATCTGAAGGTAATTCTCCCTCAGCTCGGCCACATTCGGATGAAGCATTTCCGGCACATAAGCACCACCAAATTCACCATAGTAGCCATGGTCGTCGACGCCATGTTTTTTACTTGTCGCTAACATATCTCCTCCTTCAATTCTTTGACCTTTTCAATGTCTTTTAGTCCTGGTGCTGTTTCAAATCGGCTATTCACATCTATGCCCACCATTTTGGGCAATTCGAGATTTTGGATCTCCGGCAAGTCTTCGAGCCGGATCCCTCCGCTCAGCAAGAAGGGCTTGGTACCATTGTAGTCCCGCAGTACGCCCCAATCGAAGTGCACCCCGCTTCCCCCGTATTGGCTCGTTTGGGTGTCGAACAAGAAATAGTCCACCAGTGGCTCCCACTTCTCGATTTCATGTAATGGCAGCTCTGCTCCTACGCGGAACACCTTGATAATGCCTACGCCAGCATCTTTGAGGCTCGCCCCTAACTCCAGGGATTCATCACCATGAAGCTGCACATAGTCCAGGCCATACTGCTGCACTCTCTTACGTATCGTTGATTCTTCTTCATTGACGAACACTCCGACAACCTTTGTGTCAGAGATACGCAAAGTCGTGATGGTCTCTGCGGGCAAATCACTAACAAAGCGCTTCGATCGCTCATAGAAGATCAACCCGAGGAAGTCAGGGTTCACCCCAAGTATTTCCTCAATGTTGGCTCCTTCCCTCATGCCACAGACCTTCCACATCATCCCTTAGCTCGATAGCGCCTTGACGGCTTTGATAAAGCGGGAACAGGCCTTAGCTGGCTGCCCGTGTTGCATGAAGTACTCACCGATCAGAAACCCCTCATAACCGTGACGTGTTAGATCGGCTACCACTTGCGGGTCGCTGATACCGCTTTCGGACACCTTTACGAAATCGTCCGGAATCTTCTCTGCCAAGTCGATGGAAGTCTGCACAGAGGTAGTAAAGGTCTGTAGGTCGCGATTGTTTACCCCTATCATGTCCGGCCGCGCCTCGACACCGCGCTGAAGTTCCTCCTCATTGTGTACCTCCAACAACACCTCCAACCCCAGGGAATGGGCAAACTCGGATAGACGTTTCATCTCATCAGTCCCGAGACTGGCAGCGATAAGAAGGATGACATCAGCACCTATCGACTTCGCCTCCACAATCTGGTACTCCTCCAGGATAAAGTCCTTCCGCAGGATGGGACAGAAGTTGAACTTGCGGGCCGTCTGCAGATCGTCATTCTTACCCCCGAAGTACTTCGTGTCTGTCAGTATAGAGAGACCACTTGCCCCTGCTTGCATGTAGCCGATGGAGGTTCTTTCGACGGATACGTGCTGGTTGATCGCCCCCTTCGAGGGACTCTTGCGCTTGATCTCTGCAATCACACCTACCTTATCCGGTCGCTGGAGATACTTCTTGAGCGACACCGGCGTGCCTCCGAAGAACAAGCTCTGCTCCAATAGCTTCGCCGGAAACAGCTCCTTCTTCTCTGCTACCTCCTTGCGTTTATGTGCGACGATCTCGTCCAATATGTTCATTACTTCAGCCATTTATTTCGATGAATTTCTTGAATGATTGCAAAGCCTGACCCGACTCGATGGACTCCTTCGCCTGCGCGACGCCCTCAGTGATATCAATGGATTTTGCAACTGCCAACGCCAGTCCGGCGTTGGCCAGGACGACTTCCTTTTGCGCCTTGGTGCCTTTGTCCTCCAACACGTCGGTGAATATCTTCGCTGAGTCCTCAATCGTTTCACCGCCACTTAGGTCCGCCAGGGCGACCTTCGATAGATTCAGTGACGAGGGACCAAGGACTCGTTCCGCTTGTCGGCTGACCATCTTGAAATTGCCAGTAAGCGATACTTCGTCAAACCCATCCAGGGCGTGAACGATGGCGAAATTGGCGTCTCCCTTCTGATACAGGTAGCCATAGAGGCGCGCAAGTTCCAGACTAAAGACACCCACCAGTTGATTGCGTGGAAAGGCGGGGTTCACCATGGGCCCAAGCATATTGAAGAATGTCTTCACCCCTAGCTCCTTGCGCACAGGGCCAACATTTTTCATGGCGGGGTGAAACATGGGCGCGTGCAAAAAACAGATACCCGCTTCGTCAATGCTTTTCCTGATGGTGTCAAGGTTATTACCAAACTGACATCCAAAATGCTCCAGTAGGTTGGACGAACCACATCGCGAAGAGACGCCGTAGTTGCCGTGCTTGGTAACGTGTAGCCCGGCACCCGCCGCGACAAAAGAAGAAAGCGTGGAGATATTGAAGGTATCCTTGCCATCACCGCCGGTACCACACAGATCGATGGTATCAAAGTCATCCAGGGGAACGCGAATGCACAGCTCAAGCATGGCATCCCTGAAGCCCTCCAGCTCATCCACGGTAATACTTCGCATCAGGTACACCGTCAGAAATGCTGCCATCTGACTGTGGTTGTACTTCCCGGAGGCGAGATTCGATAGCACCTCCTTCGCTTCCTGTTTGTCCAGGGATTGATGCTTGAATAGTTTATTCAGTATTGCTTTCATGCTAGGTAATATTCAACCAGTTGGTCATTAGTTGCTTGCCGTGCTGGGTCATAACAGATTCCGGATGAAACTGGACACCGCGAAGATTGTACTTTCTGTGCGCAATGCCCATGATCCGGCCCTCCTCTCCGTAGGCGGTAATGCGCAATTCATCAGGCAACGTCTCCGGTGTGACCACCCACGAGTGGTAGCGGCAGACGTCAAAAGCATTGGGTATCGCCTCAAATAGGGGATCAACATCATCGTCCAGCTTCACGGTGGTCACCACTCCGTGATAAACTATGGGCAAATTGTACAGCGTCGCACCGAAGACCTCAGCTATCCCCTGATGTCCAAGACAGACGCCGAGTATATTTTTTGTCGGTGCATACCGCTTGATGAGCTCGGGCATGATCCCCGCATCTTTTGGCAGCCCAGGGCCTGGCGACAGCAGCACGTGGTCAAACCTCTCTACATCTTCCAGGGCGATCTTGTCATTGCGATGCACCTCCATCGTCTCTTCCTGTCCTAGCTCTCGCAATATGTGCACGAGGTTGTAGGTGAAAGAGTCGTAGTTGTCCAGAACGAGCACTTTCTTCGTCATCTCTCGTCGATCTTTTCTGCCTCGTTCATGGCCTTGTCCAGCGCAGCCAGTTTATTGTACACTTCCTGCACCTCACTCTCGGGATTGGACTTGGAAACAATGCCCGCGCCAGCCTGGAAAAGCAGTTGATTGCTCTGGCTCAGAAACGTGCGGATCATGATGGCGTGATTGAAGTTGCCTTGAAAATCCATGAAGCCGATAGCTCCTCCGTAGAAGCCTCTGCCCAATTGTTCGTTCTCATCAATGAGCTGCATCGCCCGGTGCTTCGGTGCCCCAGACAACGTACCTGCCGGAAAAGTCGAAGCCACAATGTCCAGTGGGTCAGCATCTGCCCTCAATTGGCCGGTGACCTTCGACACGAGGTGGATGACGTGCGAGTAGTACTGTATCTCCTTGTAGGTCTCCACGGTGACCTGGTCGGAACTCTTACTCAGATCATTGCGGGCAAGGTCTACCAGCATGATATGCTCCGAGTTTTCCTTCTCATCCTCGAGCAGCTTGTTGGCCAGCTCCGCATCGGCAGCATCGTCCCCAGTCCGGCGAAAAGTCCCTGCAATGGGATAGATCGTCGCCTCGCCATTGTTAACGACAATCTGGGCCTCTGGAGATGACCCAAAAATCTTGAATCCCCCATAGTCAAAATAGAACAGGTACGGTGATGGGTTGATAGATCTCAGCGATCGGTAGACCTGAAACTCGTCACCCTGAAACGGCACCTGGAACCGTCTGGAGAAGACCACTTGAAATACATCTCCGACGTCGCAATGATGAATGCCAGCCTTGACTTTTTCAAGAAACTCGTCATCTGTGAAGTTAGATGCTACTTCCCCGGATTTGCGAAACTGAAATGCAGGGACACTGCTCACATACAGCAAGTCGACAATCTCTTTGAATCGCTCCTCGTCAGGTTCGTCGATGTAGGTCTCGATGACGAAACACTCGTTTTTGAAGTGGTCCAGGGCAATGATGTACTGGAAGACATGATAAGAAATATCCGGCACGTCCATACTTCGAGGTGATTGGATCTCTATATCCTCGAAGTACTTGACGGCATCATACGCCATATAGCCAAAAAGGCCCGTTTGTATATGTTTCACCTCGGGCTCAGGCGCCTCAAACCGATCGATGAAACCACGCAAGAAACTCACAGCTGAATTTTGCGCGTCTACCTGTCCCAACTCTTCGTTCCCACCGGGAAAAGACATCTGGACTTTTTGGTCACGCACAGAAAAAGAAGCAATGGGGGCACAGCAGATGTACGAAAAGCTATCCTCCTCGCCGTGATAATCCGAGCTCTCCAGGAGAAATGAATTGGCAAATCGATCACGCATCTTCAGGTAGATCGCGACCGGTGTGATCGTATCCGCAAGCAGTCTCTTGCTCCGAATTGAGAGTTTGATTTTTTCCATGGTTTCAAAAAAAAAGCCTGCTGTGAACAGCAGGCCTTCTATATTTTTTTACATATGCCAGTAGCTCACAAGTGCCGATTTCGACCTGTATGCCACCACCAATATGTTGTTGTATAATTCATCATTTCTTCTGCGAATCTATAGGCACATGCGCCCAAATTCAAAGTAAAAATGAAAACTTTTTTTCAGCGATATAGCTCCTTGCAAGGCGAAGAGGTCTCCGATCGAAAACGAACCAAATGTTTTTTTCGTTAGGCCAGATGCGTTAAGTTAGATTATTGATTTGCCATTGAAGCCCATGCTACCTGTAGAGGACCAAATAAGCTTACTCGTCCATCTCTCCAAGGCTGACAACTTTGTTGCCCAGGAAGAGAGTGATTTGATACACCGCGTTGGAAAGAGAAACGGTTTGACACCCGATCAGGTGGAGAACATCATTGACCATCCAAAGCCCATCAAGACACTGAAGGATCTCCCACCGGATGAGAAGTTCACTTATCTTTTTGATATCATCCAGATGATGAAGGTGGATGGCAAGATCTACCAGACCGAGATCGAATTTTGCGAGAAGATTGCCATCAAATTGGGTTACAAACCCGGAGTCATCGCAGATCTGTCAGCATACATCTACTCAGATCCCGACATCAATACCAGTAAAACGTATTTGCGATCTATTGCAGATCAACATCTGCTGCCCTTGAGGAAGGATTGAAGGGCTGTATTCCCAGGCATGGGAAAGAAAAAACCCCTGGCCGAAGACCAGGGGCACTTTGTTCTTAGCTAAACGCCTTTTCCAGGTCGTCTATCAATTTCTTCGCAACTTTGCGCGGATTAGATTCTTTGAATTTCTTCAAAGCCTCCAGAGCTTCGGTTCCCTTCTCGATCAATCCAGAAGGATTACCGTCGCTAGCATAACTACCCAGGCACCACTCCAACTCTGCAACTAACTTTTCTTCGATATTTAGCTGCGTAAGTTTGTCTTTAGCGTTGGTGGCTGCCTTCTCTACTTTCTCTACGGATACGGCCATAGTGCTCATACGTTCTTGATTTATGAATTCGCTGCAAAAGTAGAAGAAATCCTACCCACAAAAACAAGAAAAGATTTATTTTCTGTTAAGTGTAATAAATTCAAACGTTTGCAGATTTAAATCTTCTCAATTGCCTATGCATCACTGCAAACCAGGCAGGAGGAACAAGGGCCAGCAAGACCATTCCGGGGTATCCGGTAGGCATTTGAGGAGAGGAATCGATATGCCGGAGGACTTGATATTTTCTGCTGGCCAGGTAATGATGATCGCTGTGTCTGGACAGTTCGAACAACATCAATCGCCCTGCGCGATGATCCGAATTCCATGAATGATGGGGCATCACACGCTCGTAATGGCCGGGGGAAATCTCTTTTCGCATCAGGCCATAGTGCTCGATATAATTGACGGTCTCCAAAAGCAAAAACCCCATCATAGCCGCAGCGATGAAGAACAACGCAACGACCCAGCCAAAGACTACAAAAATGGTCCCTATCAAACCGAGCTGAATGACCTGGTACCAGATCATCTCATTTTGCCAATGGAATCCGCCAAGCCCCAACTTCTTAAGCCGTTCTCTTTCCAGGCGCCACGCCGAGATATAGCCCAACACACTCGAGCGAAACCAAAAGGCATAGACACTCTCTCCCTTGCGCGCTGTCGCCGGGTCCCGTGGCGTGGACACGTACCGATGATGGCCGCGATTGTGCTCTATGAAAAAGTGCATGTACAAGGAGGTCGACAATAGGACCTTAGACATCAGCTGCTCGTACCATGTGTCGCGATGTCCGAGTTCATGCGCCACGTTGATACCCAACACGCCGCACATCAAACCCATCGAGCTCAACCTTCCTAGCTGATCTACCCAGGTCAGATGAGGTTCATCAATGACTTGCAGAAAGAAGACCATGAAAATCAACTGGACGGGAACGATCAAATAGATGACGAAGTCGTACATACGGTTACTGAGCAACGTCTGCTCCTCTTCCTCGGAGTAGTTTGCCGGGTCAGGACCGCGAAACAGCTCCACGAGGGGAATGAGAACGAAACCGTCGAGAAGAGGCAGAAAGGTGAGCCAGCCAGTGTTAGTGAATGATATATGAGCCAGTGCGGGCAGCACCAGCACCAGGAAATATTTGGACGCCCCCAGTTTGCGGTACATAAAACCAATTTACTAAAATTCCAGCTTCCCGAAGGAGAGGAAGTAGGAGACAGAACCCCCTACCGAATACAAGTTGGACTGATCGGGGATCATCGTATTACGGGTACCATACTCGAATACTCCACTGAAGCTCACGGAAGTGAAGGCTTCCAACTGGACAGTGCCGAAGGGGAGATCCACAAATGCTCCCAATGAGGCACGAATGCCATAACCATTTTCGGGATCGCGGTCAGGATCATAGGTATAGAAGTCTTCGCGGGTGATCTCCAGGTCCTCATCGGACGGGGCCTCAGGAGTCTCACTGGTAACCAGTCGCTCGTAATAGATCCCCAGCGTTCCAAAAAACTTTGTCTGACCTTTGCCACCATAGAGGATGGCCTCTATTGGAAATTCGAGATAGCCCAGTTTTGTATCGAGCGGCTGTAGTGGCGAGGTCAACCCAAAGGTCTGTCGCCAGCCCCTTTCAATATAATTGGCCCCTAACTGGAATCCAGCATGCACGCCCTTACCGCTGGGGCGTCGAAAGCTAAAGTGTTTCACAACTACCCCGAAGTGGTAAGTCGGAATGAAGTCAGTGCGTAGGTTGACGGGAAAAAGGGTGTGATTGATAAAAGCCGAGGAAAGCTGGTATCCACCGCGAATGCCCACATCCGTTCGCGTCTGCGCGGACGTCGAAGCCATGGCAGCAGTGAGCAATACCAACACCAAAGTGTACCTTCTTCCCAACCTATCAAAATTTGTGCGGTGCAAACATAAGAGGCATTTCGGATATTACGCCTTGCCTCCATAAGGATAACGACGAATTCCCTCCTAACCACATAGCGCTCCATTTTGTAACTTGCATGGATATGAAATTTGAAGGGACTGATACTTACGTAACGACGAGAGAACTGAGTATTGCCGTCGAGGCCGCGGCCACACTGCAAAAACCACTTATACTAAAGGGTGAGCCTGGCACCGGCAAGACATTACTGGCTTATGAAATCGCCCGGGCTTTGAAAAAAGAGCTCTTCACCTGGCATATCAAATCTACGACCACGGCACAGCAAGGGCTCTATGAGTACGATGCTGTCTCGCGACTGCGTGACTCACAGTTTGGTGAAAATGACGTTTCTGACATTGGCAAATACATCAAGAGAGGTAAGCTGTGGGAGGCGTTCTCAAGCGAAGAGCAATCGGTCCTATTGATCGATGAGATAGACAAAGCCGATATTGAGTTCCCCAATGATCTGCTGCTCGAACTAGACCGTATGGAGTTCTATGTCTACGAGACAAAAGAGACCGTGCAGGCAAAGCATCGCCCCATCGTCATCATCACTTCCAATAACGAGAAGGAACTTCCTGATGCCTTCCTTCGCCGCTGCTTCTTTCATTACATTCGATTCCCCGATCCCACGACCATGGCCAAGATCGTGAAGGTACACTTCCCGGAAGTGCGCGATACGCTCATGGATCGGGCGCTCACAAGGTTCTATGAAGTGCGCGAGATCAATCAGCTCAAAAAAAAGCCCTCTACCAGCGAACTCATCGACTGGATCAGGTTATTGATGGCCGTGAAGGCCACCGACGAGGACCTTGAAAACACCCGGATATCGGAGGAGGACTTCCCCTATCGCGGAGCACTGCTAAAGAATGAACAAGACGTGGAGTTCGTCACCCGTTTTGGTAGCAATTTCCTCAACTAGTCATGTTTCTGAGTTTCTTCTACTACGTCAAGCGCGGCGGCATACCAGTAAGCATTGCAGACCTCTTTCATCTGTTGGAGGCCCTCGATCGACAGGTGGTAGAAAACAGTATTGACGACTTCTACTTCCTTACGAAATCCACATGGATCAAGAGCGAGCACCATTATGACCTCTTCGATCAACTGTTTGGTAGCTTTTTCCACGGCGTCGAGGCTGGGGGAGAATATGATGCCGATATACCCGAAGATTGGCTGAAGGACCCGAAATTTAATAACCTAACCGATGAAGAGAAGGCCAAGATCCAGGCGCTTGGTGGTCTTGACAAACTCATCGAGAGAATGAAGCAACTGCTTGACGAGCAGGAGAAACGCCATGCTGGAGGCAACAAATGGATCGGCACCGGTGGGTCTTCTCCCTTTGGGTCTCATGGCTATAATCCGGAGGGGATCAAGATTGGTCAGCAAGGCTCGGGGGCGAATCGTGGCCTCAAAGTCTGGGACAAGCGAGAGTTTAAAAACCTCTCCGGAAACCAGGAGCTCAATACGCGCACGATGAAGATGGCCCTCAAGCGTCTGCGAGTGCTAACCCGAGAGGGACTACCCACAGAGCTGGACCTGGACGACACGATCAAGCGAACTTCTGAGAATGCGGGCTACCTGGACATTGCCTTGCAACCAATTCGAAAGAACAACGTGAAGGTCCTCTTGTTTTTCGACATCGGTGGCTCGATGGACGGACACGTGGAGGATTGCGAACAACTCTTCACAGCCGCCAAACATGAATTCAAGCACCTCGAGTACTTCTACTTTCACAATTGCGTCTATGAGGGGGTATGGAAAGACAACCGCCGCCGGTGGGACGCCAAGACGCCAACGCTCGACGTGATCCATACTTTCAACCAGGACTACAAAGTCATCTTTGTGGGCGACGCCTCCATGGCTCCTTCAGAGCTCACTTACGCTGGAGGCAGCGTCGAACATCACAACCAGGAAGCTGGCTTCGTCTGGCTCGAGCGAATGCGCGATCATTTCAAGAGCATCGTCTGGCTCAATCCTACCCACCTGTCCTACTGGCAGTACACGCAATCCACTCGGATGCTGCAGCAGTTTTTCAACAACCGGATGTTCCCGCTGACGCTTGAGGGGCTGGGTATGGCCATGAAAGCCCTAAGAAATCCGAAGTTGCGGTTTGACGCGATGGTATGAGGTAAGTATGCCGCAATACGCCCTAAAATCGGCTGCTATTTAGGTCACCTTACGCTAAATGCGACGTTTCGTAAGTCGTGAGTGTATATCCCTTTGTACTTTTTCGAAAGGCAATAGTAGAAGTGGTCACTGACTTCTAAAAAGTTGCTTAGGGACAGCAGGTAGCCTTCCATCTCCGCTCCAGGAAAAAATGGCCTTTTTTCGGCCTTACCCGTTGCATCAATCTCGACTATCGCCGGCATTCCCTTTTTACCGTCGAACGCCTTGACGTCCTCATCCTCCAGGGTCTTTGATAGGTTGCCCTCATGGTCATTGTATACTACAAATGTCTTGTCTCCAGCTGTCAGCAACTTATGACCTGCGTATTCATAAGGCATCTCCTGCGTCTTGTGGACACGTCTGATCCAGTTTATCTTGCCGCCGTCTCCCAAGGACAAAATATACACTTTATTCGACCTCATGAGGCCCTCGGCATGCTTTTGGCGTTCGATGCTTGCAACAACATCACCATTGTCGAGAGGCACCAGGTCAGATACTCGCCAAGACGTGCCAAATTTCTTATCGAATTCCGCCAGAAAGTCCTCTGGCATCCGCGTGAATTTCAATTCCCCAACCTTCTGGGACTCTTTATTGACTTGAGCGTAAAAGTAGGAGACATCTTCCTCGAGTTGCGACAATCCCATGACTACGACTCTCTCGCCGTCCAGGATCTTCGCATTTACGCCAAAGATCTTCGCTGACTCGTTTCTCAAATCAGTGGGCATTAATGATTCCGACCTCCAGTAATACGCGTAGAATCTTGCTTCAGATGATGTGGATGATTGCTCCTCCGCCAGCATATAGAAATTCCCGGCATTATCGAGTTCTAAGGACCTGATCGAATTCTCCGTAAATGGCTCATAGATAGTAATATCCCTCGACCAAACAGGGGCAAAAGACTGGTCCACCACCCGCAACTCAATCCATGGGTCCTTTCCCTTGCCATCCACTATACGCGAGATGAGCCAATAGTTTTTGTCTTCGGAAGAGGATACGAAAATTTTCATTCCATCACGCTTATGATCCTTGAAGCGTGTCAGGACAACTGGCGACCCTACGGTGGCCATGTCCTTACTGACCTCCGTTACATAGACTACTGCCTCATCTGTGTCGTTAACGGCCTCACTGTGGACCATATAATTACTGGTGTCAATATTGATGAAAGCATTAATAGCCGTCTTTCCATTGATCGTTTCGGAAGTCAATGACTTTATGCCTGAAAAGTTGACGTGATCCTCGGACACTGCAAATCGAAGTGCTTTGCGATGAAAGCCAAAACCAAAATATGTCATCTTGTGACCTTCATTGAAGAACAAGGCGGTCGAGTTCCTTACATCCGTAAAGGCTGTGGATGCTTCCTCCGCTTGTAAGTCAGTCTGCTGTGGAAGCTTGCGGCTATCCAACACAGACCCAATGGTCATATCCATGGGCTGCGACTCACAGTGTGCCCATACGGCCATAATCAGGTACAGGAAAACTCCTATTTTCTTTCCACCTTCCCGGTAGAACGCTGGTTGCTTTGGACAAGACATTGTTACAATCTACATTCAGAGTTAGGCGACTATAGTAGGGAATTGCCCGGTAACGCAAAAAAATAGGCGCATGACCTGTCGATTCGATAGAATGAGTGTGAGAATTCCGTCCAGGGGCTACTGGAAGTCATTCTGGTATTTATGGATTACTTCTGTTTGAAGGCCCTGAGAAATCCGAAGTCGTCGTTTGATGCGATGATGTGCCGTTCGGAGCTTGGGGATTTGGAGTTCCAGGTTTCGTACATCGAAGCCAGGATAGGGGATCACATTGGGTTCATCGATTTGATTATCTTGGCTCCAGGGCAACCACGAAACAACAGATGTACCTAATAATTTTGCTAACTGCTGTTCAAATTCAGCTTTTCAGCGACGATGATATCATCGTCGACGGGGCCATTCTTTTTGATGAAATCGAGATTTACAAATTGGAAAAAACTCTGGCATCTGTCGAGGAGGATCATGGCGTTGATATCGTCATATTTACTTTGGACACGCTCAAGGAACATAGTGCACAGAAGTACGCGACGGAGGTCGGCAATCGAATGGAAGTTGGAAGTGATGAAGACTACGGAATGGTGATACTTATCTCCAAAAAGGATCGAAAGCTTTTCATGGCAACAAGCAGGGCCCTCTCGCGAATGATACCTTCAAGTGTTACCCAGAGAGTCTCAGATGACATCGTCCTACCCCTCCTGAGAAATGGCAAGTACTATGAGGGCGTACAGGCGGGCATACAAAAAATGATGATTGAGCTGCAAAAGGCTGAAGATCGTGGACCGAGAATTACTTGGAAGAAAGTCCTCCCATTTGTCGTCATTGGTCTGCTAATAGTAGCGATTGTACTGAATAATACAAAAAGAGGAGGCGGAAAGAAGAGAGGACGTGGAGGCCCAGGTAGTGGGAGTGCCTGGTGGGTCGGGGGAACTGGCGGTTACGGCTCGGGAAGTGATTTTGGGGGAACGTCTGGTAGCAGCTTTGGAGGCGATGGCGGCGGAGGTGACTTTTAGATTCTCATCTCCCGCTCATCAAGTACTGCCATGGATTTTCTATCATTCAGTTGAAAACTATTCACCTTTTAAAGAACTTGAGGTTGACCGTACCCTTAGCCAATGAGACTACCAAAGATTTCATTGCTGCTTATCACAATTAGCGGCATTTTCTTTTTCCAATGCCCGTCGCCCAATCCAACCAACGCGACCGGCGGTCAAGGGAACAATACCAACCCGCCTGACCGGGGGGAAACGCCCCCTCCTGACGAGGTCCCGTCATTGGCTGACTATCAGGTTGGTACATTCTACATGCCTTTCTGGGGATTCGAATCCCGATCAAAGGGAAGCACCGGCGATGCCCCGGGGCACTGGAGTGTCATCGACGATTTCAATAAGGTAAGCAGCCGAAGGGAGCGCAGACACCCAATAGCATATCAAGAGGGCCAACCCTACTATAACGAAGACGACCCGGAGGTGACCTCGAAACAACTCAAGATCATGTCGGACTACGGCATTGACTATGTGGTCTTCGATTCGTTCTGGCAATACTGCAATAGCTGCAACACAAAACCGGCCTATGACCCGGCCAAGTGGCGGCCGTTTTGGGACCATGTCATGGACAATATCTTCCCCAAGACCAACCGCGGCATGGGCTACCCTGGGCGGGCCAGCTATCCAACTATCGTGGACTTTCACGGCCTGAAATTTGCCATCAAATGGAGTAACGACTTCACTACCCTCGTCGCCGATAAGATTGAGGATACACAAGACTCGGGTAACCCCAAAGGATGCCGGGGCTTCTTCCAACCTGGTGGCGGACTGGACAGAATGATTGAGTACTGGAAACCCTATCTGCAACACCCGAACCACCTCGAGACCGCCGACGGGAAGCCGTATTTTTATATTGGTCATGCCGATATCGCCCAGGCCACTTACCACGGATATGAAGAGACATTCACAAACACTGTGAATGGCCTTTGCGCCATGTGTGCTGACGACCCATTTTTTGACGAACTCGGCAAAGCCCGCAAAGAGGGTGACACACACAGCGAAAAGGTAGGTGTCATGCTGCGGTACATCGAAAAAAAGATGGACTTGGGACCATTGTATTTCGTGGCCGTTTTGGGCGCTCCGGAGAAACAATTCGTCGATAGCGATACGAGGCGAACCGCCGAACAGATCAAGAAAGACTGGCTCATCGATTACCCCACCAAAGCAGGATACGATGCGGTATCATCTTATACCTACAAGATCTTCGATGGGGATGACTTCTACGGAAATTATAGTGCTGGCGACAACCCTTGCTACCCTAAGGATATCGGCAACTGGGAAGGGTATGACTATGAAAAGATGGCGGAAGTTTATAGCAACTATTGGGACTTCTATGCTGCCGAAAGCGATGGCCGTGTCAAGTTTCACGTGCCTGCTACGGCAGGGTGGGATCGCAGCCCACTGAACCTCCGGGAGCTCGAGCAGGGGAAGTATGACACGATCCCCAAGAAACCCTGCCCTGAAAATAATTACAAGTACGCCATTTGGGACCAAGCACTCAGTACACCACGAACTTTTGAGCGGCACATTAGACAGGCAAAGGACTTCATCAACCGCAACGAGGACCTCACCGAGGGCAACGTGCTGGTTTGCTGCTGGAATGAGTTTGCGGAAGGCACAATGATTGAGCCTACTGTCGAGCATGGTTTCGGATATGTAGAAGCCGTCAACAATACGTTTGGTCCGAAACCTACCAAAGAAAAACCGAGTGAGGCGCTATGAAGCCGGTGCATCTGTACCTCTCCTTTCTCTTGCTGTCGGCTTCGATCTCGCAGCTTCTCGCTCATCCTGGTGGTAATATGATCGTCGTTCAAGACTATGTACTATGGTCCTATATCGATCCCTTGGATGACCCTAACCACCATGCCTGCGTGATGATATGGCGACAGGGTGAGAACCCAAGGGTGCTGCTCAGATCTGAGCATCCCGCGAGCGACTATATGTTTTCAACGCGTGGTTCCAATGTCTACATCGTAGAAAGTCGCTACCTCAATGCCAATGATCGCTTCGAAGCCAGAATACTGAAGATGAAGATTGGAGCACCTCCTGTAGAGATATGGCGTTGGGGACATGATCCTTTACGGCTAGGTCAGGCGGGGTTTCATATGCCTGCTGATGATGAAATTGTCTTCGCTTCCTATCCCAATGTCTATCGACAAATGAAAGGTGAGGATGCCGAGGTCTTCATGGATGCTAACGAGCCGATTAAGCGCATAAGAAAAGTGAACGATGACCATCTGCTGATACTTGGTGAGAGCAGTTGCCAGCTAATCACGAAAGATGGGCAGGTAGTGCATGAATGGGTACAACTCATCGATGCCAGTGTCACCGATGCACCGCTCAATATGAACACCATTTTCGATATCGATTATAAAGACGACCGACTCCTATTGGCTTACTGGGGCAATAGATCCTTTGAACAAATCGACCAAAAGAGCAATCGATCAGTCATTGTGCAACACCTCGCTCCGCTCACACCGCACTGGGTAGCATACAGCGATATGGGTCTATTACTCTTTGCTTCAGAACTGTACTTTGACGGCACTAACCCCCAGCCCTACCTCTTGCTGGTACAACCAAACGGCACCGAAGTCGTGATCTGGAGCAGATGATGGCCTTGGCTGCGAGTAGTGACCTCATTTTTGAGTTGGTTTCCCTCGGGCGAAGTACTGGTGCTACTCAGGGCGATCTCACGTCCATACAATAAAATGCCAATCAGTGCGATTGTGAAGTGACCATTCGCTGGATTTTGTATTTACTTGATAGAATGCCTTGGCTGCCGTAATTTGTTCGCAAAAGGGCTGACGTTGAATTTCAAACAAACACCTGTCATAATGCTCCGAGCAGTTTCTCTTGCCATTCTCCTACTCTTTTCATTCCAGTCTGTCGCTCAGACCGATACGACCCTGCTGGAAAGTGCTATCAAGTATTATGAGAATGAACAATACAGGGAGGCGTTAGATCTTCTGAACAAGTATATCCAGGAGGACTCTACCAACGCCGATATATTCAAAATGCGGGGTAACTGCTACTACGAGGTCAACCAGCTGGAGAACGCTATTGCGGACTATCGATCCTCTATCGCGATCGATTCCTCCTTCAGCGATCCCTTTTTCAATTTGGCGAATGTGTTTCAAACGATCGAAGAACTGGATAGTGCAGAGGCTTACTTCAAGAAGTACATATCCCTCGAAGCAGAGGATCCCGAAGGCTTCGTCCGCCTGGCATTGCTCAAACAGCAACAGCAGCAACCTGACTCAGTACTGCCCTACTTCAATAAGGCCTACGCTCTCGATAGTACGCACGATATGACTGTGTACTATTTGGCGCAGGAGCATTTCTTCCGCGGCAACTTCGAGATGGCAAGAGAGGTCGCGTTGCAAGGCCAGGCGCTGGATTCCCTCCAAATTGACTACTGCCTATATGCTGGGCTAAGTGCTCTCTACCTGGGAGATTTTCAAGCGTCGATGGAACAATCAAAAAAAGCACTGTCCCTGGACTCCCTCAGTTTTGAGGCTTTCGTTATGGGACTGGAAGCACAGATCCTCTCTATCACCAGACCAGATGAACTGTATCAGGATGAATACCAAGATTACAAATTCACCGACTACCAGTCTGCCAAGCTGACGGACATACTACAAAATGACCCAGTGCCAGATTTCGATTCGCTATCCACACTTCTGGAGCAGGGTGCATTGTTGCCGCTCGACGACTACTTCAGATTTTATGTTGGCCAGGGTCAGCAGAGCGATTACTCACCCTACGGAGTATCCTCCAATTCAAAAATCAGCGAATTCTGGCAGAAGGAAGACTTCGAATCGCTGGCCAAGATGTCTGATAAGGTTTTCAAGACGAATCCGTTGAAGCTCGATGATATCTATCGGGTGGCCACTGCCAATTATGTGGTCCGAGATATGGCTCAGTTTCGGAAGTTGTATGGGGCCTACTTCGGACTGATTGAGAGTATTTTGGCTAGTGGCGACGGCGAGTCAATGACTTCCGCTTACATAGTGATGTCTACAACCGATGAATACGCTGTGCTCAACTACCTGGGCCTTCGCTCCAGTATGCAGGCCTTGCAACATGCTGAGGGTCATAGTTTCGATATTCTCACCGCCACGACCGAATACGAAGAGGAACTGAAGGTGCATTTCAACATTGATATACCCTTTGGTTCGTTGAATAGTTCGCTCTCTGGTGATTCCACCCCGAAGAAAAAGAAGAAAAAGAAGAAAAAGGATCAGTAGATCCCTGTCGTCCATTAAATTTCCATCGTTGCACGATCCTCCGGTTAGGAGCTACTGAACCATGAAAAGCACTGTAATCCTCGCACTAGTCGCCTTCCTGGCGATCCCCTCTTTTGGGCAATCTCTTCGTGTCGGCGCTGCCAAACGGGTCATTACCCCGGACCCCCTTCTGCCAGTGTCTGGGGGCATCGGAACACCCCAGCCGGTCACCCAAAAAATGGGTGAGCTTTGGGCTCGGGCGATGGTTCTCGAAAAAGGAGAAACCCGAGTGGCGATTGTCAACATCGACAATCTTGGCTGGCCTGCAATCCTCGGTGACCGCTCGCGGGCCCTCATAAAAGGCATTCCTGGAGAGAATGTACTGATCGGCGCCACACACACCCATAGCGGCCCTGATGCTTACGCCTTTTTTGATGGAAAGGGCGGACTGACAGCCGATACAGCCTACCTCAGTCATTGCATTGCCATGATTGCTGAGGCGGTGAATGAGGCCATGGAAAACCTGAAAGCCGCACAACTGAGGGTTGCACACGAGGAAGTTGCTGAGAGAATTGCCTACAACTACTACGCCCCCCAACTCTATGACCGGCGATGTGGTGTGATTCAGGCCGCAGACAGCGAGGGCGAGGTGATCGCAACCCTCGTCAACTACGCCGTACACCCTGAGGTGCTTGGCAACGGAAGAAGTATCCTGAGTCCAGACATGTGTGGCCCACTCTACGACCGCATTGAGGAAAAAGCAGGCGGCATTGCCCTTTTTATGAATGGCGCCCAGGGAGGTATGGTGACAGCCGACAATCGCGATGAGGAAGGCAAGTCCATTGGTACATGGGACGAGTGCGTGAGGATCGGCAACCTACTGGCCGAGGAGGCACTCCGTATCATCGATGATGA
Source organism: Cyclobacteriaceae bacterium (assembly GCA_965227935.1). Classification (GTDB taxonomy): domain Bacteria; phylum Bacteroidota; class Bacteroidia; order Cytophagales; family Cyclobacteriaceae; genus JAWPMT01. Next base: position 102,628 of record CBDDGS010000043.1, read on the forward strand.
ACCATGGCAAGCAGATCCAGTCTTGCATAGCACTAGCAAGGTCGTCGAATTTCCCATCACTTCACCCATGATGCAAGGGCTCCTGGAATACTCCTTGATGGGCAGCTACTACCCGAAGAAAGATACCGCCCACACCACCCTCAATCTCTTGAACATCGGTTCGGCCCAGGTCCTGACGATCCCGGGGGAGGCTCTGCCCAATATCGGTTTTTATCTCAAGCGCAAGATGCCGACCAATCACCCCTTCCTTTTCGGATTGACCAATGATGCCTTTGGCTACATGCTCACGAAGGAAGACTTCAACAGCTTCAAACGATATGATTATGTGAGTCGCACCAGCTTGGGAGAGATGACAGCAGAGATCTACATCGAGGAGGTACTGAAACTTGTAGATAGCAGTCCAAAGCCAAACACCCAATAGGCCGTAGACTACAGCGTCCTAATTCACTCTCTTGAATAATAGGTTTTGGACCCGGCCGTACTGAACGCGGAACGCATTGGCGCTTTCAAACTCCAGGGCCCCAGCTCCCTGAGCCCTTAACGTCCTTTCACCACTAACACTCAAGGAAAGAGGCCGGTTGTAGCGTACGAGAAGTTCGAGGTCCCCATTCTCCGTCCGCTCAATCACATAGTATGTATCGAGTTCTTCGGAGTAGTATCGTCCAGTAATTGCTTGTAACTCACGGAAGAAAGTATCATCGAAACTCTCTTGCTCCTGATTCCCAGAAGCATCCTGCTCTTCAGCCTCGCGATCTCCCAATTGCTCAGCGAGCACGATATCAGCGATCTCATAGGCTCTGCGCGATGGATCGAACCCCATTTGATTCCCAAGAAGGATGATGGATGTCTGCTCATCCGGAAACTGAAGGAAATGCGAGCGATAGCCCGCTAGTGCCCCACTATGCCCCAGGGTCTTTAAGCCTCGGTAATTACCGTTTTTGACTGCAAAAGCATATTCGGCGCTTGAGCCATCATTGAGCTTACCATCAGTCTTCAGCGTATCCAGCAAAGACTGCGAACCAATCTTATTCTCGTACAGGTTCTGGTCCCACTTGGCCAGGTCTTCGACTGTCGAGTAGATACCACCGGAGCCTACCAGGTCGAAGCGGGAAATGATGTTTTCCCACTCCGAATCCCATGGGCGTTGGAAATACGAAAAGGCCCGATCCTCGATCAGTTTTCTATTGTTATCATGGAAGCGGCTACGGGTCATGCCCAAGGGACCAAATATCTTCTCTTCTCCGTACTCCGCCATTGTCTGGCCGGTTACTCTTTCAATGATGAGGGCCAGCATGAAATAGCAGGAATTGCTGTACATGTACCTCGAGCCTGGCTCAAAGTTGAGCTCCTTTTGGCGACAAATGATGTCGATGACGGCCTGCTTAGGTACTTTGTCGAGATAATCGTAACCTGCCATCTCCCACAATGTGAGATAATCCCTGACTCCAGAGGTGTGGTGGATGAAGTGACGGATAGTCAATGGAACACCATAATCCGGAAACTCCGGGATGTACTTCCTCACGTCGTCATCTAAAGACAGCTTGTTTTCTTCAACCAGTTGCAAAATACTGAAGGTAACAAACTGCTTGGATACTGATCCAATGTAGAATACACTCTGAGGAGTAATGGGAACGTCATGCTCCAAATCCGCCAATCCATAACCCCTGGCATAGACGACCTCTCCTTCCTGCACGACCGCGAGCGCACCGCCTGCACCATCCGGACTGATATCATTGAAGACGGTGTCAATAGCCGATGCCATGTCATCGGAGATCGACTGTGTGACTTCAGATGGATCATGCTCGATCTCGACTTTGCAGGCTGTCAGAATGAATACGGCAGCTACGATGGACAGGTACTTCATGGTGGTAAGATATCGGCGTGTGGCGGGAATCACAAGACACCTTCCCTGAGCAAATTAAGGTAGTTCTAAGATCATGAGACTCCTTGGGGGTGGAAAGACAACCCCATGTCCACCTTTTAAAGGTGGACTTTACAACCCCCTGACCCCCTTTTTTAAGGGGGAATCGATTCTCTAAACAATGCTATTGCTCCGATTTGTTTGACGATAATCTTGTCGAGGCATTGACGTCGACAATGGATATATTGTTGATTCATCCGGAACTACGAGAATGTCAAAAGTCTTAGACTACGCCACAAAGAACAGAGTAGCTACTACCCCTTATCAAAGGGGGCTGGTGGGTTGTACCGAAACACTAGTCCAATGAAAATCCACTACAACCCTAGACTCAAACAACTAGCAAGAGACCTTAGGAACAACAGCACACTGTCAGAAGTCCTCCTTTGGAACGAGTTGAAAGGCCGTCGCATGTACAACTATCAATTCATGCGGCAAAAACCCATAGGCAACTACATTGTCGATTTCTACTGCGGCAAACTTCGACTGATCATCGAAATCGATGGAAGTAGTCACGATACCGATGAAGCCTTCGAAGCAGATAGTAAGCGGCAACGAGAATTGGAGAAACTTGGCCTGTCATTTTTGAGATTTCGAGATGAGGAGGTCAAGAAGGATATCGCCAATGTTCTAAGGACGATTGAAGCTTATATTCTGGAGTGGGAGGAACAACCCCCTGGCCCCCGATAGAGGGTTGGATCAGTCTGAAATCATGAAGTGGTTTGACAACCCCCTAGCCCCCTTTTTTAAGGGGGCATCTACAACCCCCTAGCCCCCTTTTCTAAGGGGGAATTGATTCTCCTAGTGAAGACTGCGAGAGGACTAAAAATCTCGGGAACTACCTACCGAGTGCTCCGACTAACTTGTTCACCCGACCCAATTCGGCTATTTTGGAGGCTGAATTCTGAAACCATGAAACTACAGCAACTAACCCTCTTTATTGCGGTGCTGCTACCCCTCACCGGCATCGCGCAAAAAGCATCTAAACTCGATGAGCTATCTCTGAAATACGCCACCTCTTCTATTCCACTCTTGAGGGAGGTGCTATCAATCCCCAACGACGCCAACTTCCCGGAGGACATCGAAAAGAATGTGGTCTGGTGCGAGCAGCAGTTTGGAGATCGTGGCTTCGAGACTACTCGGATAGAAACAGCAACCGTTCCCCTCCTACTGGCTGAAAGACCTGCGAAAAATGCGGAAAAAACCGTTCTGATCTACCTCCAGATTGACGGACAGCCTGTCGATGACTCCAGGTGGTTTCAAGAGAGTCCGTGGAAGCCAGTACTGAAGAAACCCATCGGAGGTGGCAAATGGGAAATAGTAGCATGGGATGCCATGGAAGGGCTCGAAGAAGAGTGGCGGGTCTTCGCCCGGTCTGCGAGCGACGCCAAAGGGCCGGTAGCAATGTTCCTCAGTGCACTCGACGCCCTTAAGGAACTCAAAGCTGAGCCCAACTTCAACATGAAGGTCATTATGGACTTTGAAGAGGAAATGGGTTCGCCTCGATTGCCGGAAGCCGTGATGGCCAATTCGAAGATGTTGTTTGCAGATATGCTGATCATCTTCGACGGCCCCAGACACATTACCAATCGCCCCACATTGACATTTGGCGCCCGCGGCATTGCTACGATCCAGTTGACCACCTATGGTCCCATCGTACCGCAGCACAGCGGACACTTCGGCAACTACGCCCCAAACCCGGCATTGAGATTGAGCAAGCTGCTAGCCTCGATGAAGGACGATCAAGGACGAGTGACCATTCCCGGATTCTACGACGGGGTAACCATCAGCGATGAGGTAGCAGCCATCCTAAAGGCTGTACCAGACGACGAAGTAGGTATCAAGGGCAGGCTGCAAATTGCCGAGACAGATAAAGTAGGAAGCTACTATCAGGAGGCGATACAGTATCCTTCGCTGAACATTCGTGGTATGCAATCCGGCTGGATCAATGAAAAAGTCCGAACGATCATCCCCGGATGGGCCCGGGCCGAAATCGATGTCCGCCTGGTATTGGAGTCCAACCCTGACCGACTCATGCGCCTAATCAAAGGCCACATTGGAGAACAGGGGTACTATGTGATCGACAGGGAGCCCACTGAGGAAGAGCGACTGACCCATCCCCTCATCGCCACATTCACCTCCAAAGTGAGCTACCAATCGTTCCGAACGGACTTCGACTCAGAGGTAGGGCTATGGCTGCGAAGCGCCCTGAAGAGAGGCTTTGGGGAAGAGCCGATCATGATACGCATGAGCGGTGGATCCATTCCGATCTCGCCATTTGTGACGACCCTTGGTATTCCGGCAGTCACGGTGCCAACGGTGAACCGCGACAACAACCAACATAGCCCGAATGAAAACTTGCGGCTTGGCAACTACCAGGAAGGGATCAAAACGATGATGGCGATTTTGACCGAGAAATTGTAAACGGATCGGCCCTACAGCTCCGGGAGAGTATAAGTGCCGTCCACTGCAATATCACGAAGGCCACGAACCACACCGCCCAGGTAGGGCGATGAGTGATTTGTCAGCACGATGATACAACTCTCATCATCCAGCAATCGATCGATGTAGGTTCGAAATCCTACCCAACCGCCCCCATGCGATACTCTTTTACCCCATTGGCCTCCCGGATCAATTCCCCACCCGAAGCCGTACCAACTGGTGTCACCACTGTTGAGAACCGCTGGCGCGAAGGCCTCCTTCAGAGAGGCTTGCGAGACGATCTCATCTGTGTAGAGGGCCTGATTCCAGGAAAAGAGATCATCAATCGTAGAGTACGTACCACCATCGCCAGCTACTGGATTGACAAAGTGGTAATCAGAGGGTATTAATTCTCCTTCCGAGGTCTCCCGGAACCCATACACACGACGTGTCATTGGGTCTTCACGTAGGGGGCTGTAAACGTAAGTGTCTTCCATGCCCGCTGGCAGATACACATTCTGCCTCATGTATTCTTCGAACGGTTGACCTGACACACGAGACACAATCGTTGCAAGGAGTACATAAGCGGTATTGCTGTACTCATACTTCTCGCCAGGCTCAAAGTGGGGCTCCGGCTGATGCTCCACGATGAACGATACCATGTGCTCATTGCCATGCATGGAACGGGCCGGATCGTCCGCTGCCAACTCAGGCATCCACTTTTCGTCGAAAAGAGTTTCATAGGAGGGCACGCCAGAAGTATGATGCATCAACTGACGGACGGTGCCCGGGTAGGGCCACTCGGGGACATATTGCTGTACTGCATCGTCATAGGCCAACAGACCCTTTTCCTTTAGCTGCATGATGGCGGTGCAGGTGAACTGCTTGCTAACAGAGGCTAGCCGAAACTGAGAACCGATGGAAAGAGAGTCGCCTTCCACCGAATTCAAGCCAACGGAAGCTCTGAAGGTCACCTCCCCTTTTTCAGCGACAAGGACATTACCATTGAACTGCCCACGCTCCACGAGCTGGTCAATGAATGACTGATAGATGGTGGCTTTGTCAGTGGCGGAAGAGGTGTCAGGCTGTGGCTTGCAGGCCAAGCCAATGACTAGTAGCAGGTAGAGGATTCTTTTCATAAAACGAGAATTTGGCAGGAAGTCTCGGCGGCAAGATAATCGCTATGGCTCAACCCAACCGTGTGGGACAGGTTTCGCGACAGGGATAGAAGCCGGTATCCGGCAGGGGAATTTTTGAGTTCTGAATTTTGAGTTGACTCTATTTCGAATGCGGCAAACTCCAAAGTCAAAACTCCCGAATTCAAAATTAGCGTGGGCAGCGCGGCCGAAGATACAGGCGGATAGCCCGGTGCCGCGACGAGTCCGGGATTTAAGCGCAGTCAGGGCCTTTATCCTCGAGGAGCGGCAGGCGCCCTATAAGGTCCTGAAATACTCCAGTACAGCTCGGGCGTCCTCTTCAGTCAACTGCATGTCCGACATTGGTGAGCCATTGTACTCCATGAACAGGGCCTGAGCAAGGCTGTCCTCTTTGATCATCTTGCCCGGATTGAGGATCATGTTCATGACCCACTCAGGGGTGCGGCGCTGCAGAATGCCCGCAGGGGCCGGACCAATGAAGTTCTCCTTCGGTTTGTGGCAAACCAGGCATCTCTCCTCGTACATGGCCGTACCTCGAGCCACCAGCGCGGTGTCAATCTCTTCGGCTAGCGTGACCTCGGTGATCGGACCAACACCCTTGTTGACGAGGTCCACATGTTGTGATGCTAGGCTTGTTCCCTCCTTATCTTCGGAAGTATCCTCAAAGCTGAAGTCGTCGCCAGGTTGCTTTTTGGAGCCACAGGCCACGAGTAGGAAAATGAGCAGAAAGTAAGGCAGGACGTGCTTCATGTCGCTAAATTACTCAGCCAAATCTGTTGATATGAAAAAACTACTTCCGATCTGCGTTGCCCTCCTATTTGCCGGCTGCTCCGACGACGGCTGGCAGGACCTCTTCAATGGAGAGAACCTTGACGGCTGGCATGCATACGGCGTCGAAGAAGGCTACAATGGATGGTACGTGGATCAGGGCGTGATCGCTTTTGACCCGGCCAAGCGAACTGCAGCTCGCAACTCAAGCCTCGTGACCAACAAAGAGTACACGGATTTTGAGCTGTCGCTGGAGTGGCTCATTTCCAAAAATGGCAACTCCGGTCTCTTCTGGGCGGTGCAGGAAAGTGATGAATACGAACATGCCTACACCACAGGGCCGGAAATACAGATCCTCGACGATGGATATACGGAGTACATAGAGCAGCGGGGAGACATCAACCGCGCCGGATCGCTGTATGGACTTATGGCGCCTTCTTCGATTGTGAGCAAGCCAGCGAATGAGTGGAATCATTACCTTCTTCACATTGATCAGACGAACAACGAGGGATTCCTCCGATTCAACGGCGTGGAGGTGGTGCGCTTCCCTGTGAATGGGCCGGAATGGGACGCACTCATTGCCGAGAAAGGATTCGGTGGTCCAGCCTTTGGCAAGGCACAGACAGGCAGGATCGCCCTACAGGACTGGGGTGGTCGTGTGGCATTTCGTAATGTGAAAATCCGGGAGCTCAAATAGGTAGTCGCGCAGGTCTACCAACTCTTCCCGACGCTCCACCCGGCTGAGCCTTCACCAGGCTTGCTTCCTTTTTCGTATCTTCAGGGACCAACTACCCTAGAAGTAATGAAAGCGAAAGTCTACTACTGGATTGCCATCATTGTCCTTCTTCTCTCTAATGCGGTCTTTGTGGTCATTGCCCAAATCCAAGGGGGCCATGCAAGAGAAGCTGTCCAAATACTAGAGATGGAGACCAATGCGGCAATGGAGCAGCTTGCCGAAGCGGAACAACAGGTCAAACTGGCCGAAGAACAGTCTCAGAAAGCCCAAAAAGCGCTGGAGGAATGCGAGGGTAGTAAGTAAAATCCTCTACCATGTTGACCTGAGCTCTACAAGTCGGAGCCTGCTCACGACCTTTTTCGTATCTTAAGGTTCACTAACCTTCAAATCATGAAAGCCAAAGTCTACTATTGGATCGCCATTGTTGTCCTCCTCCTGTCCAATGCATTCTTCATTGTGACCGCGCAAATTCAGGGAGGCTATGCCAGGGAGGCGATGGAAAGAGCAGAGCAAAACGCGACGCTCGCCGCCGAGCAGCAGGTCGAAGCCGAGCGGCAGGCTTACCTGGCCGCGCAACAAGCTCAAGCGGCAGAGGAAAACGCATTGATGGCACAAGCAGAAGCCGTACAGGCGCAAAAGGCGCTGCAAGATTGCAAGGGTGGAAAGTAAATTCTAGCCCCATGTTTTCGAGCCATCATGAACCTTCTATATCCTTGCGTGTTGAAAGTAGCAAGAGGTAATAAGTTGAAGATATGATCGCAATAGTCTCTCCCGCCAAAAGCCTGGATTTTGAAACGCAACACGATGTGCAGACGACCCAGCCCCGTGTGCTTGACAAAACAGAGAAACTCATCGACGTCATGCGCACCAAAGAGGCTCCAGAGGTGAAGAAGCTGATGAGCATCAGCGATAAGCTGGCCGAACTGAATGTCGCGCGCTATCATTCCTTCACGCCTGACCACAACCGCGCGAATTCTCAGCCTTGTGTCCTGGCCTTCCAGGGAGACGTGTACCAGGGATTGAAAGCGGACGAGCTGGATCCCGAGTCCATGGACTTTGCCCAAAAGCATTTTCGAATCCTCAGTGGCTTGTATGGCCTCCTCCGACCGCTAGACTTGATACAGCCTTATCGTCTGGAGATGGGGACGAAGCTTGCCTTCGACGACTACAAGACCCTGTACGACTACTGGTCCGATAAGATCACAGATCTTGTGAATCAGGACCTGGCAGCACAAGGAGACGACATCCTCCTCAACCTGGCGTCTGTCGAGTACTTCACGGCGGTGAACAGAAAGAACGTCAAGGGGCGCATCATCGATGTGGAGTTCAAAGACCTGAAGGATGGTCAGTATAAGATCATCTCCTTTTATGCGAAGAAAGCGCGAGGCTACATGTCCCGGTACTTCATCGACCATCGCGTGAGCGATCCAGCGGATCTGAAAGACTTCAACTACGAAGGCTACTACTTCGACCCTTCCGACTCTTCAGATAACAAATTGGCATTCAAGCGGGACGGCAAGCCTGCCTAAGCTCGCTCATCAAGCTCTAGCCAGCGCATCTCCTTTTCCTCCAGGTCTGCATCGATCTCCTGAATTCGATTGGATAGCTTTTGTAACTCCTCGAAGTCAGAGTTGCCGGCATTCATTTTGGTAGTGAGGTCCTTCTTCTCCTCCTCAAGTTTGGCAATTTCTCCTTCCAGGGACTCGTATTCACGCTTCTCTTTGTAGGACAAGGCCTGCTTCTTCTCCTTGACCTTTTGAGTTTCACGGGCAGCCTCCTTTGGTTTCGCTTCTGACGGCTGGGATTGCCTTTCTTTTGCTGCTTCGCGGTAGTCGGTGTAGTTTCCGGGGAAGTCTCTGATGACACCTTTCCCCTCAAAAACGAACAGGTGATCTACCAGGCGGTCCATAAAGTAGCGGTCGTGTGAGACGATCAGGAGACAGCCATCGTACTTCTCAAGATAGTCTTCGAGGACATTGAGCGTCATGATATCCAGATCGTTGGTAGGCTCATCGAGAATGATGAAGTTCGGATTATCAATCAACACCCGCAACAACTGCAGCCGTCTACGCTCGCCACCGCTCAGCTTACCTACTACGTTGTACTGCATCTTGGGGGGGAACAAAAATTGATTGAGGAGTTGCGAGGCCGAGACCTCAGACCCATCTGCCAACTGTATAGACTCCGCCACCTCCTGCACGATATCAAGGACCCGTTTGCTGGGGTCAAACTGCTGCTCTTCCTGCGTGTAGTGTCCGATTTTCGTATTGATGCCGAAGTCGAGCTCCCCAGCATCCGCCTTAATTTCTCCGGCGATGAGCTTCAGTAATGTGGACTTGCCTACGCCGTTGGGGCCTACGATCCCTATTCGATCTCTCCGTTTAAACACGTACTCGAAATCTTGAATCAGCTGACGCCCTTCGAAGGCCTTCGACACTTTTTGTAATTCCAGGATCTTCTTGCCCTGACGCTCGCTCTGTAGTTTTACCTGCATCTCAGCCTTCTCAAGGTTCTTCGAGGCTGTTTTCTCCAGATCATGGAAGGCGTCGATTCGGTATTTGGCCTTGGTTCCTCTGGCCTTAGGCTGACGGCGCATCCACTCAAGTTCCTTCTTGTAGAGGTTGCGGGCCTTCGCCACTGTAGCCTGCTCCATTTCCTCTCGTTCGCGTTTCTTCTCCAGGAACGCGCTGTAGTTGCCCTTGTATTTGAAGAGCTGCCCCTCATCGATCTCGACAATCTCATTCGTCACTCGATCGAGGAAATACCGGTCATGTGTCACCATCAGCAGCGTGAGATTCGCTGTCGCCAGAAATTCTTCGAGCCATTCTATCACCTCAAGATCGAGGTGGTTGGTGGGCTCATCGAGGATGAGGAAGTCTGGCTTTAGGACCAGCGCCTTTGCCAAGGCTACCCGTTTGCGCTGTCCACCCGACATTGTACCCAGCAGCTGATCAAAGTCATGAATGCCAAGTTTCCCCAACACCTGCTTCACGTCGCTCTCGTATTCCCAGGCATTGAGGGCGTCCATCCGCTCCAGTAAGGGTGTCAAATCCGGCGCCTTGGTTGGATCCCTCTCAGACTTCTGTAGTGCCACTTCATAATCGCGGATCAAGTTGAGTACCTCGTGATCTCCGTCGAAGACCGCCTCCACCACCTTGTCTTCGTCATTGAAGTCGGGATTTTGGGGTAGCATGGCCACCGTGAGGCCCTTGCGAAAAGAGACTACCCCCCCGTCGGCGTTTTCGAGCCCGGCGATGATCTTCATGAGGGTGGATTTGCCACAGCCATTGACCCCCACCAAAGCGACCTTTTGGCCCTGATCGATCCCAAAGGTCAGATCGCTAAATAATTGACGCTCATCGTAGCTCTTGGAGAGGCCTTCAGCTGACAGATAATTCATGTCCCGAAGTTATTGGAGGGGAGTATCAATCACCAAAAAGAAAAAAATCCTATGATTAAATGTTGGTTAACGCCATATTTGTGGCCACGGGGACCCCGACCCACTCCTTATGTTGTGAGCAAGAGCTACTTATTGCAGGAGTATAACAGACACAGCATACTAACGCTAGCCGTTACCAGCTGCAATTTTCGATTAACTGAAAAGAAGAGTATTTGGAATTCACATCATTTGGACTGGATGATCGCTTAGTGCAAGGGATTGCTGCGATTGGTTTCAAAGAGGCGACGCCGATTCAGGAGCAGGCTATACCGCACATTCTGGCGGGAAAAGACATTATTGGATCAGCACAGACTGGCACCGGCAAGACGGCGGCTTTTCTCCTTCCCCTGATCCATAAGATCATCAATTCGGAGGAAAATGATGCGGTAAAGGCGCTGATCGTCGTTCCCACACGCGAATTGGCTGTGCAAATCGATCAGCAGTTGGAGGGCCTTTCCTACTTCACCCCCATCAGTTCCATCGCGATCTACGGTGGCAATGACGGAGACAGTTTCAGCAGAGAGAAACAGGCACTGATTACCGGAGCAGATTTCGTGATCGGGACTCCTGGCCGACTGATTGCGCACTTGTCTATGCCCTATGTAGATTTCAGCAAGCTACAGTACCTGGTTTTGGATGAAGCGGACCGTATGCTGGACATGGGCTTCAATCAGGACATCATGCGTATCATTTCGCATACCCCGAAGGAGCGGCAGACGCTACTGTTTTCAGCGACGATGCCGCCCAAAATCAGGGCATTGATGGACCAGGTATTAACTGAACCCGAGGAAATAAAGATCGCGGTATCGAAGCCGGCCGAACGAGTAGTGCAAGCTGCCTTCTGCGTGTATGAAGACCAAAAGGTTCCTTTGATGAAATTCCTCCTGACACGAAAAAACCTGGGCAGTGTGATTGTCTTCGCTGGCACCAAAGAGGCGACAAAAGAGCTAAATAAGGCCCTGAAGTCACTAGGACTGCAAAGTGAGGGAATTCACTCCGATTTGGAACAGCAAGAGCGAGAAGCCATTCTCAATCAATTCAAAGCGAAGAAACTTAACATCCTTGTCGCAACGGATATTCTCTCCAGAGGTATTGACATTGACAATATCGAGTTGGTCGTCAACTACGACGTCCCAAAAGAAGGCGAGGATTACATACACAGAATCGGTCGAACAGCTCGTGCAGCATCCAAAGGCGCCGCATTCACCCTTATCAGCCCCAAGGAGCAGACCAAATTTGCTCGTATAGAGAAACTCCTCGGAAATGAGGTGATCAAGGCCAAACTCCCCGAAGAAATTGGCGAGGGCCCCAAGTACACGCCCAAACCTTCCGGGGGCCGCCGAAAAAAGCGCAGAAAGAACCCAAAAGCCTCCTAAGGCCGCCTTCCCGACCATTTGCAGAAAAAGAATTATCTTTGCCTATTGTAGCTCATTGATACAAGCATCAGAATTCTTTTCATTGATTCATTGAGTTAAGTGAAGAATTTTCTTTCCCAGATGGAATTATTCCTGGAGGATCCTTGTATTAATAGTTGGAGTAATTTTCTATGGCAAAGAAACTAAGGACAGGCAGAGACAAGCTCATCACAAACCACCACAGTGATCGTCCGCCTGATTGCCATCGACAATCCTCCCTGCAATCAATAAACCATCCAACTCACCTGTTGACCCCTTTGATACTTCGGGAAATGTGATCAGCAGTGATCCTGATTCCGGGAGTGTTTAGGGTAGGAAATTGTTCAGGTATCGATTTGATGCCTGTATATGGAATGTATAAATAGAAGTGAAAGGGCTAAATGGCAAGGTCACAAAATAGTTTTATGAAGGCTCAAAGAGCCAAAGAGAAGCAGCGAAGGAAGAAAGAGAAAGCAGAAAAGCGCCTGGAGCGCAAAGAGAACAATGTAAAAGGTGGTTCGTTGGATGATATGATTGCCTATATCGATGAAGAGGGCAATCTCAGCACCACTCCACATGAGGAACAAAGTAATTGAACAGATTTTTATTAACTAAAACAGAAATAAATTGGCAAGACCATCAACAACACCCGTGAAACTACGGGCAGGTTACTATATAGAGTTACGCCGACAAGGGGAGAATAAGGGCGTGAAGATCAGAAGTGAAAATGTAGCTCAATTGCATCAATCAATTAGACGCTACGAAGGTTTTTACAATGTAGTGTACTACGGCGAAGTCAAAAATGGTAAGGTCGTGAATACGAAATTACCACAAGAAGCATAGTGCTGGGTACCACTCATCTGTCGAATTCTGAAGGTGGTATAGTTTTAGCCATAATCGGCAAAGTAGGTATCCATTTTTTTGCTATCATTACTCTGCGGAGTATTTGATAATAGCCTGCGGCTAACCAAAGAAATGGAATGGAACTAACTACCTTCAGATTTTCGAACCAAACCCAAGCAGACTTTTCACAGACTCTCAAGGAGCGCGTAAAGGAGTACTTCCTCAACAATGATATCAGGAAAGACGGCGGGTCGGCTATCGTCTGGAAGACAGTCGTCATGTGCCTGATGTTCCTGATTCCCTATTCGATCCTCCTACTCGGAGTTTCAGACAATATTTTCATCTTCTTCCTATTGTGGACCCTTATGGGTATCGGCACCGCCGGTCTTGGCTTAAATGTCATGCATGATGCCATACATGGGGCCTACTCCAAAAGCCCCAAAGTCAACAAATTCATGGGCTACGTCCTGAATTTAATTGGCGGCCACACTGAGATCTGGCGACTACAACACAACGTCTTACATCACTCATTTACCAATATCGACGGGGGCGACGAAGATATTTTCGTTACACCCATTCTTCGATTTTCACCCAATCAGCGCTTGATGACCATTCACAGGTTTCAGCACATCTATGCCTGGTTCTTGTATGGCCTGATGACATTGAGCAAGCTGGTTTACAACGACATCGTAAGAGCATTTCGCTATAGGAAGATGGGCCTGATCAAGACCGATAAAGCATTTGCGGGCGTATTGAGTGATATCCTCTTGTGGAAAGTCATCTATCTGTCCTACACCTTATTGGTCCCCTTGCTGGTGCTTGATTTCGCACCATGGCTTGTTGTAGTGGGATATCTGCTCATGCACTTTGTAACTGGCCTTTTGCTTTCGCTGGTATTCCAAAGTGCGCATGTAATGCCCGAGTGCGAGTTTCCCATCCCCGACGATGAAGGTAATGTTGAAAATAACTTTGTCGTACACCAATTGGCAACGACTACCAACTTTGCCCCAAAGAATCGCTTCTTGTCCTGGGCAATCGGCGGCCTGAACTTCCAGGTCGAGCATCACCTCTTCCCCACGATTTGCCACGTGCACTATGCGGAGCTTTCAAGAATTGTGTCCTCAACCGCTAAGGAGTTTGGGATCGCATATCACACGCAGCGAAGCTTCCTGAGTGCTATCATCAGCCACGGCAAGATGCTGTTTATGCTGGGACGCACACCAGTAACAGAATTGCAGACTGCTTCCTAGCAGTTGCCGGTCACTCCGGCAGATGATAATCTTTCTCTCCAGCTTCAATCCGCAGCGCCAGTCGGTTCTCAGGTGGGGGAATTAGACACGTCGCAAAGTCCGTAAATGCACATGGTGGGTTCTTGCTTTTATTAAAATCCAGTATCACCTCATCTCCCTCTTCCGGTATGTCCGCATACAGATAGCGCCCCGAGCCGTAAGTCTCCTCCCCACTGGTATCGTCTGAATAGATGATGAAATACTTATCACCCTCGATGATCGGCTCAAGTGTCATGTCCTGACCGTCCAACTCAAATCGCAGCTGGCCCGCGATCTTCATCTGGTAATTGAAGCCAATGACATTGTCAACTGAAACCGTTCTGGGAGTCTCATAGGGCACGTAGCTGGCTCTTACCACCCACCGGTAGTCGACAGGAAACTTCGGGATGTCCAGTTCCCGATAGAGGGCTGGATGCCTCAGGTCCCTCAACCGCAATCCAATATTTCCTGCACGTTCGATCACATGCCACCGATACTCTCCCCAAGCCATCTCCAGTATCTTGTTCGTCTCCTCATCATAGACAATCGTTGGATCAGTCATACTTTCACCATTGACTGTAATTTCTGCACCACTGGCCGGTGTCATCAGTACGCGGTTGCGAGTGACGAAGAAACTCCCTGTAGCGGCCGGGAAATCCTCTGGAAAGATGAGGTCACTTGCGCTGTCACTACCGAAAGTATATTCCCCAGGTTCCATCCAGTAGAGCCCTGCTAAATTCAAGAAACCCTCTGGAGCGTAGAGGAGTTGCACACGCTCTTCCTCCCAGTTGGCATGCTCAGGGAGGTAAGAAAGCGGCATTTCGGGCGTGCCGCTGCAGGAAGCCAGGAAAGCGACAAAGATCAGTTGTGGCACGTAGTTTCTCATGAAAAAATACACGTTGATTTTTTACCTTTATAACTATCAAATCCAAAAATACCAATATGGCTACACCTACAAAAAGGAGATCGTTTCTTGCGCGCACACTTGGCTCACTTGCGGCTATCAGTTGGCTCCCATTTCATGCCAAAGCTCAGGACCGCTCTAAAGGGAAATTCTTTCATATCGTCTTCTTTTGGTTCAAGAACCCTGACAGCGAGGGCAAAATCAAAGACTTCATGAAGGGGACAGAAGCTTTCTTCCAGAAGGTAGACGTCATCCAAACATATCACATAGGTCGGCCCGCCAAAACGCCACGTGAGGTGGTAGATAATAGTTACACTGTGAGTGCAGTCGTGACCTTCAACTCAAAAGAAGATCAGGACGAATACCAGGCTCATCAGGCACATCTCGATTTCATCGACGACTACTCAGATCTCTGGGAACGCGTGAAGGTATACGATTCATGGACTGGATGACACGATTATGAAACCCCTGGCGCTGATTGGTTTCCTCCTCGCAGGTCTTGGTGCAACCGCACAAGGTTTTCTGGACCTGGCAAAAGTAGAGTATCAATATGGACTCAATAATGCTAACTACGACGACTATCAAGCACTACGTTTTTCGGCGCAATATCCCATTGTTCTGAAGAATGAAGATGTAGTGCTGACCGGCCTTGCCGTCGGGGGATACGGGCTTTCGCTCGACGATGTCACATTTGAGCCACGCAACATACGATTCAACGTGGGGTATCGGTGGAAGATCAACGAGCAAAAGTCGTTGACATTGATAACGATCCACCGAATGAATGGCGATTCCTATCAACCCAACATTGACAACTTCCAATTTGGAGTCATTGGCCTATATACCTATCGAGACAAGCCAGGACCCATGCTACAGTTTGGCTTCTACACCAATACAGAGTTCGTCGGGCAGTTTTTCACACCATTATTCGGACTTGACTGGAACATCAGCCCCCGCGTCAGATTTTTCGGCGTCTTACCCATCAACGGGACCATGCAAGTGACAGGGACTGACCGATTCCTGTATGGCGTCAATTTCACAGGTGTTTTTGCTACTTATCGGCTGGAAGATCTGGGCAATCATTATCTGCAGGAAAATATCAATCAACTCAGTCTCTACACAGACTTGTACCTGACGAAGCAATTGGTCTTCAATGTGAAGCTGGGGTACAGACTGGGGAGCAACAATAGGCTGTATCGCAACGGCGATAAGATCGATCTGGCTTTGAACATGGTGAAGATCGGCGATGATCGCACACAGATCGACAACATAAAAACAGATGGCCTAGTGATCTCTGCCGGGTTGGTATTTCGATACAAGATACCTGAGTCAGAATAGCCGGCATCTCCTATAGTCCAGAGAAAAGTCGCTAGCTGGGCATTTCACTGTCTTTTTGTGGGGGCTTCAGGCGATGGTTCTTGCACCATGCTCAATTGGGACAACGGCCCCTTTCTGAATGGGCAAAATCTACATACTTTGGAGGTTGAACCACTAAATGGATACAACCCCCAAAGATGAAGCTTAGTACTGAAGATGCCTTCAAGCGTTTGTCTGCCTCTCCCAAGACTTTCACCAAATTGTTTCAACATGGCTCACTTCTCGTAGAGGTCTACAAGCCCAAAAAGGTAGATCTGCAGGAGCCGCATACAAAGGACGAGGTGTATGTGGTCATATCAGGCTCTGGGACATTTGTCCGAGGACGGCAGAAGATCAAATTTGCCCCCGGCGACTTACTTTTCGTCCCAGCGGGTCAACCTCATCGGTTCGAGGACTTTACGGATGACTTCGCCACGTGGGTTATTTTCTACGGCCCAAAAGGGGGAGAAAATACCACAGGAGTCAGTTAACCGCGAAAACCGCTTACAAACCACCATTTTTGCGCCTCCCTGAGGCATATTAGGGTTTTTGATGGCTGATATGTAGTAAATTAGTGCTAAACCAGTCATAATTGGTCTTTAACATTTGGACGATATTGATTTGGGTCTTGGTTGTGCAAGGCCTACTCCTGGCAGTAGTGATTCTACGCAAAGCCACAAGACATCCAAAGTCCAACCAGCTCATCGCCGCACTCCTACTCATATTCTTCCTAGCGTGCGTCGGGCTCATTTTAAAAGAGTGGCAGGCTGGCACTTCTTCGTGGATCTCCATCTTTCCTTTCTACCATCTGATTCTGGTGGGGCCCATTGTCTACCTCCTCGTTCGGTCGGAAATGGAGCCAGGCTTCGAACCTTCACGTAAGGATCTGATACACTTCCTTTTCGGTATCTGGAGTTTCCGGCTGATACTACTAAGTGTGGTGGGGCCTGGTTTTGCCGCGCGGTTGCAAGAGCCTCTCTATACGTGGTTCAAATACTTCTATGACTACGGAGATTTACTAGTGTGGCTTGTGACCACCAGCTACCTGGTCTTGGGCCTGATCACTTACAAAAACTACAAGTCCTCACCCAGGTCCATTTGGATCAAGCAGTTTCTTGACTTGTTTGTGTTCTTTCAGTTTGCGATCTGGCTACCGGTCATCACCTTGTATATATCACCGTTTGAGTCCGTCTTCGAAGAACTGCGGATGGGCTACGAAACCGTCTACCTACCATTCGCCATCATCACGTACTGGATTGGCTTCAAGTGGTTCTCAGACTCCCCTACGCTCACCTTCAAATCTATCACTAAACGATACCTGGAAAAACGGCTCTCTCCGAACGTACCCAAGGAGTGCATCGAGGACTTATACGATCAGGTGAAGAAGTATCGAATCCATAAACACGAAGATGTGATGGTGAAAGACATGGCACGACTGGTGAATGTTGCCGAAGACACCATCATTTACCTATTGCATCAGGAGCTTGGAAAGACATTCGAGGATTTTCTTGCAGGGATACGCGTGCAAATGCTGCTTTCAGAATCTGAAATGGACGAATTTCAACAGCTGCCATTTGAGGGCCTCTGCCGACGCAACGGCTTACAGACCTCCGATGTGGGAATCAAAGCCCTGGAGGAATATACGAACCTCTCAAAGCGAGATATCAATGCATTGATCGAGGGCCGTGAGCAGTCGAGGCCCGAAGACGAAGCCTTAGTTACCAGCGACTAAGTCGCCTTTGCCATTCACTATCTTCTCAGCCACCACACTACCATCGCCTTTGTCGATGATCCACATGCGGAGACGAGCCGTGTAGGTGGACGTTGGGTATTCACCTCGACCAGGCTTGTAGTCTGTCTTTATCAAATAGGAATGACCATCGAGCAATTCTAGCTGCTCGAACGGGTCCACAGTTGTGGGCAGTTCTCCCTTTGCCTGAAATCTCATTTTGATGTCATGCACACCCGGAACGATGGCAATTTTTGTGATCTCTTCCGGAGCCTTGTCACTTATAATTCGCTGACTATTGATCGAGTAAAAGTAGGTGTGCTGCTTCTTGACGTACTCGCATTCTATGATCGCAGAGGACTCCAGTGACGGTGTCTTTTTGTCAAAAATCTCGTAGACAGGCTGTTGTGGCTCCTCACTCTGAGAAATGACGCAAAAAGCGTTGAGGAAGAGTATTATAAGTATAAACTTTTTCATATTGGTTTGGATTCAGGGCCGATAATTATTTGACAAATACAATATAGAGTGAAAATAGTTATATTATAAGTAATAGCCAGAAAATAAATGCCGTTGTCTTCCAGATGGCTTAAATGGGCCATTTTTTACCCAAAAAAATGAGGGAAGCCTACCCTTAAATAGCGGGGCCCATCAGGAAAAAAGATAGTACGTCCAGAGAAGGGAGAGGATGTGGATCAGTTGATCCAGGCCTATCAAGATAAAGAAGGGTCGAGGCTGGTCTTTGAATCGTGAAACGATCTTGGAAGTAAAGAAATCTACCACCCAGTGGATGGCCCCATTTAATAAGGTGTACCTCCAAAACGTATTTGGATCCATGATGATGATCGAAGCGAGAGCAATTACCCCTGTATACACCAGGACATGGATGGACAGCCACTTGATGCTATGGCTTTTGTGAATCGCCATGGGCGTCGTTTGAAACAAAAAATCTCCCACCCAATGAGCGAAGAAGATAAGACTCAGCACCATGCAGGGAAGATATTGAATACCAGCCTGTCAACCTAATATTTTTTACCGTCTAGCCGTGATGACAGTCATGTGGAAACATTCATAGTGGTCTGGTTCTGGGAATCTTAAGGTCATCGACACACAATTCTCCCTGCACTGACCTAAATTGAGTGGGAAACCTGCAAATCAACAGACTCATGAAATCCTACGATCTGATTGTGATTGGCTCGGGGCCCGCTGGCGAAAAGGCGGCAGTAAAGGCCGCTTATTTCGGAAAGAAAGTGGCTCTCATTGAAAAAGAAGACGATTTCGGCGGTGCGGGTGTACAAACAGGCACACTACCTTCCAAAACGCTCAAGGAAACGGCCCTCTACCTATCAGGTATCTACCAGAAGGGTGTATTTGGCATTGATAAGAGCCTCGGTCGAGAAACTGGCGTGCATGACTTCATGTACCGCAAAAATGTCGTGACCGAATCGATGGACAAGATCATTCATCACAATCTGGAACGCCACGGTGTGGATGTCTTCCATGGTTTTGCCAGTTTCGAAAACAAGCATGAAATCCACATCCAGGGAGCTATCGAACAGACCATCCGTGGGGAGTTCATCCTCATCGCCACGGGCTCCTACCCCTATCACCCTGGCGAAATCCCCTTCGACAACATCCGAGTACATGACTCGGACACGATACTCGATATCCAGGAGTTTCCATCGTCGATTTGCGTTTTGGGTGCGGGCGTCATTGGCTGCGAATACGCCACGATCTTCGGTTCGATGGGTGTAAAGACCTTCATCGTGAATGACCGGGACAAGATCCTTGGTTTCCTGGACAAGCAAGTATCGGAAGCTCTGGTAGAGCAGATGAAAGCCAATGGTATCGAAATCCTCTTCAACAACTCCATCGTTTCGTTCAATGTGCCAGAAGACCCGGAAGAGCAGCTGCACCTGGGACTGAAGACCGGCGAGCAATTGAATGTGGACATGTTCCTTTTTGCGGCCGGAAGGAGTGGATGCATCGCAGGCTTGGGGTGTGCCAATGCAGGCATCCAAACTGGGAAGCGAGAGACGATCGTTGTCGATGAAAACTTCCGAACCAACATACCGAACATTTTTGCAGTGGGGGATGTGATCGGGTTCCCGGCGCTGGCTAGTACCAGCATGGAGCAGGGTCGCATCGCTGTTACTCACATGTTTCAGACTGGGGATCTGCACTCCCTGGCTGACATCTTTCCGTACGGCATTTACACCGTTCCGGAGGTATCCATGATTGGTATCACAGAGGAGGAAGCGGCCGGACAAGCGATCGACTATTGTACGGGATACAGCTACTACAGGGACCTACCCAGGGGTAGGATTATGGGCTACAGCGACAATGGTTTCCTCAAACTTGTGGTCGATAAGACCACGAAGAGGATACTGGGCGTCCACATCATGGGCTTCATCGCTACTGAACTGATCCACTACGGCATGTCTTTGGTTCGCAATGAAAAGACACTCGATTACGTGATCGGCACGGTCTTCAACTTCCCAACGCTCCACGACCTGTACAAATATGCCAGCTACGATGCACTAGGCAACCTGGCAGGCAAGAAGGTGAAGACTGCGGGAGAAGTGATTCATTAGGTTGAGAAAGGTCCTGGCGATACTCGCCCATATGGTGGTCATGGTACTCCTGACAACCACTACACAAGTTGGGGGAGTCATTTATCTCATATCCTTATTGGTGGTGAGGCATCTCAACCTGAAATTGGTCATGGGGATGGGTGTATTTGTAGGCCTTTACCTGATGGCAACATTCATTCTCCTACCGATCATCGCCCCGGTGTTCGGACGTACGGCCCTACCATTGACTGGGGCGCTTCGACCTCCGAACCTGGCTACTTGCCTGTTCAATAGACATTATGTGGTTCCCACTTTGAAGCGGCAGCTGGTGGCTGTATCCTCTCAAATGGTGTCAAGATTTCCCAATACGCGAATCAACTACCTGGATGCCAACTTTCCCTTCATTACCGGATTTCCACTCTTTCCCCATCTGAGCCATAATGATGGCAAGAAGATAGACCTGGCTTTTTTGTATGAGGATAAAGACGGACCTACCAACTCCGCTCCCAGCTTCATCGGCTATGGTGTCTACGAGGAGCCAAGGGATGGGGAGGAAGACTATCCTAACATGTGTCGGCGACAGGGCTTCTGGCAATACAGCCTCATTTCAAGCATAGTGCCTCAGGGCAAAAAAGAGGTGTTGACCATTGATGTTCGCAGGACCAAAGAACTTATCAAACTCCTTGCTCGCGATGACAGGACCTCAAAAATCTTCATCGAACCCCATTTGAAGACAAGATGGCGACTGAGCCGATATGACAACATCCGCTTTCACGGATGTCAGGCCGTAAGACATGATGACCATATTCATACCCAGGTTTATTGATGCTACTCATCTCGCAAATACTGAATAGGGTTGGTCCTCGCGGCTTCCATCACCTTGATGCTGATAGATAGGATCAGCAATATCGCTGTCGCGGCAAACGTGAGCAAGTAAACTTTTGGCCCGACAGACACCCGGAAAGCAAAGTCGCTAAGCCATTGGTCTGTTACGTAAAACGCCCCAATACTGCCGGCAGCAAACGCAATAACTAGTAATCGGACGAAGTCCTTGGTCATGATCCAAAATATACCGCCAATACTGGCACCAACCACCTTTCGTATCGAGATCTCCTTGCGCTTCTTCTCAAGTAGATAGGAACTCAACCCCAGAAGACCCAATGCGGCTACGATCATTGCCACGGCGGTGAACCAGCTGACAAGCTTTAAGAGTCTTGCCTCCTCCTGATACATCCGCTCTATGCCCTCGTCCAGAAAAAAGAACTCAAAAGGCGCCGAAGCCCCCAGGTCCTGCCAGGCCTTCTCAAGCTCCGCGACCGCCTCACGTACATTGGCATCGTGCAAATGAAAGCTGATGTAGCGGTGTACCGGGTGCTCTGACGTTCGGTGAAAGTGCAACGTAGGAGCCACTTCTTCCCGTAGTGACTCAAACTTAAAGTCTTTGATCACCCCAACGACTTTGATGCGCCGATCACCAATTTGAATGTATTTGTCACGGATATCCATCCAGTCAAATGCTGTCATGGCTGCTTCATTTAGGACGACTACGTCCCTTTGATGTCCATTCTCATCAGGAAGAAAGCCCCCACCCTGGATTATATCTATGCCATAGGCATCGAAGAATTCTGCGTCGAGATAAGTATATCTCATTCGGAGTGGATCACCCTCCACACCGGCCGCTCTTACAAACGTGAAACTGCCCGACCACCGTGTAGGTACGTGTCTCGAGCTGGTGATCTGATCTATGCCGGGCATGGTCCGGAGCTTCTCTTTGAACGAGTTCAACCGGCTGACGCCAACCTCTTCCGACTGGAAATCACTGGCAGCTGCACTCACTGCCATCTGCAGGTCTTTATTGAAACCTAACTCGCTCGTGCGCATGTATTGGATCTGTTCGCGAATGACGATGGCGCCAATGATCATCATCGCTCCCAGCGCAAACTGAAGAATGACAAGTGCATTGCGCACGGCCACGCCTCCCCTGGATCGGCTGTAGCTCTTAGTAACCAACGGAATATCCAGCCGAGCAAGTACAAACGCAGGGTAGCTCCCGGAAAGGAGCGTCAATACCACAATGAAAAAGGCACCTACCAACCAAAAGTAAGGCGAGGTGAAAAGGCCCGGCGATAGGAGCAGGTTGAGGGAGTCGTTGAGAAAGGGCAATAGCAACCGGCCCAGCCCTATACCGACAAATGTTGCCAACGTCACCATGAAGAAAGCTTCGTAATAAAACTGCATACCCAGGCTTCCGGCACTGGCACCCATCACCTTCCTGATACCGATCTCTTTGGCTCGGTCCATGGAGCGCGCTGTTGACAGGTTCATGTAGTTGAAGGATGCAATCAATACCACGACCATTGCGATGATCAATAGTAGATAGACATGCCCCGGATCACCTTCAAAAGTCGCATAGCTATCCTGCATGGGTAGCAACTTGAATTGCGTGCGAGCCTGGATATCTTCATCCCAGATCTTGGCAATAAGATCGGGAAAAGTCGAGGTCATCGTCCCGATATGTGCTGGTTCCGGTATCGTCAAATAGGTGAACAGGAAAGAACTGCCCCACTCCGATTGGGCACGCTCCAAAAGCGGCATGGCCTCCATCGGCAATAGCAGATTAGGGCGCACCGAAGTATTGGCTGGATATGCCGCAAGGACACCAGTGACTTCAAATGTGCGCGCACCGTCAAACCTTAGGTCTGTGACCTCCAAGGTGAGGCCTACGGCATCTACCGTACCAAAGACACGCATCGCCATTTCCTCCGAAATTACCGCACTGTTGACATTCCGTAGCTGCACCCCTACGGCACCCTGCTGCAATGGGAAGCTAAAAACGTCAAAATAGGTAGGATCCACGTACTCCGCCTCCTCCTCAAATTGCTCATCGCCCCATGTTACACGTGTACTCGTGGGTAGAATCCTCGTACCGTTACTTACCTGCGGATAGTCCTGCTGCAATTGGGTAAGGAGTGGAAACCAGGTATCGTAAGTGGCCTGCGTACCATTAGGCGTGATGCGCTCCTTATAAATGAGGTAAATGTCCTCGTGGTCCTCATGAAAGCGATCGTACGAAAGAATGAAGTGCGAGTAAACGGCTACCAGCACGGCCACGGTGACCCCAGTGACCAGTCCAAATAGATTGATGCCGCTAAAAACGGGAGACCGTAGGAGAAATCTCAGCGTGCTTTTGAGTTGATGGGCGAGCATATATTTTGAGTTTTTGACCTGTACAAGGTTACTCTGATGCCAAGGCAAATCCACCCCTGATGTATCGAACTGTGAATCGGCTGTATTGAATTGTTGAATGGCCGTAGCTAAAGCTTCCATGCCTGGCCCTCATCCACTGGGATACGGATTTCTCAATTGTTTTTTTAAGTGGGTGCAGCGTTTTCACCCTGCCGGTGTACTACATATACAAAGACCAACTTTTTGCTGTCATGAACAACCTACTACCTATCAGCCTCTGCCTACTACTCGTCGCATGTGACAAGATTACTGAGGACGCTCCGCTTCCCGAGGTCTCACACCCATCCGTGGTTTATACCCGGGACAATGGCAAGGCCATTATGGGGTTCTTTGGTGACTTTGACCGGGACGACATTGTCATTAGTTCCAATAGTAGTCGCGCGGCCCAAATTGCCAACCTGCCCTACGTGGAATATACACCAGACAGCGACAGTCCTATGACTACTGAGACCATTCAAGTCGAGCTGCAAAATCAAAACCGCGTTGTCGGCAGGGCGGACATCTCCGTAGTCAGCGTGACGGACAGTGACTGTGTCAACTCGGCTTTTAGTGACTATCACGTCATCACCCAGGACTCCACACTGGTCGTTGACCTGATGCAAAACGATGCCTTCTGTGACTTCACTTACACCAGCAACGGTGGTGTGAATATGATAGAAATCAACAATGCCGAAGAAGTGCTGATCTCGATTTCGTCGCTTATGTCAACCTTGACTTACACGCCGCCAGAGGGTTTTTCAGGTACTGTGGAATTCATTTACGAATTGTGTTACGGCTTCGATTCCAGTCTACCATCCCAGTACCATTGGAAGAACCCCGTCGAACGCTGCCAGTACTACTACACTGCCCTGGCGACCATCGTGGTCCTTGATGAGATCTAGGTGAAGAGTGCCTGGACACAGGACAAGCTGCTAAGCGAATGCCGCAGAAACAACCGGAAAGCTCAAAATGAGCTTTTCCGGCGTTACAAGGGCCTCGTTATGATGATTTGCCGAAGGTATGGGGATGGTACGCCTAGAGTGGAAGATACATTCCAGGAGTGCTTTGTCCAGGTATTCAATTCCTTCAAAAAGGCAAAAAATATCAACGATCTCGATCGGTGGATTGCGAAGATCAGTATCAACACGAATATCAATCACTACTATGCGCACAAAAAAGAACCAGTGGCGGCGACGGAAATTGAAGTCCTTCATGAGGGTCATAAAGAAATCCTGGAAGGCCTCAGCGCGGATGAAATACTGGCCGCGATTGCCCAAATGCCCGGTGGATTTAGAGTGGTGTTCAACATGTACTTCATAGATGGGTACAGCCATCGAGAAATTGCCGAACGGCTCAAGATTGCAGAGTCCGCCTCGCGCTCTCAGCTATCACGGGCGAAGGCACACCTGAAAAGTAAATTGGAAGCCATGGGAATTTTCAGATATGAAGCCTCTTGAAGAAAAAGAATTGCAGGAACTGCTGCGGACAAAGCTAGCAGAGGAACGACCGGTGGTCTCTGACGATCACTGGGAGGCCATCGCACAAAGACTCCCCAAAGGTCAATTGAGTGGGCGGTTGCTAACAGGTGCCACGATTGTGGTCATTCTGGCAATTGCTCTGTGGAGCACCAGTGGTCCCCCCTCCCCGCCAGTGGCAGACAAGGCTGGCGCAGGAGGGGAGGCCCCGGTGGTCTCTTCGGATATAGCGCAGGCATTCAAAGGATACCCGATTGAGCCAACATCTCAAGGGCCTCCTCCCGGGTCGGCTTCCCTGAAACCAACAAATGAGGAATTCGGCCCTGCGAATGTCCGGCCAATGTTACCGCTCTCAATAGCAGACAGCGCGAGCGGTCGGTCGATCATAGCAAAGCGTCAAAGCCTCAGCGTAGGCGGCCACTCAAGCGTCGGTGTAATCGACCTTGATTATGCCCCGAAAGTAGTAACAGTACCCTCCTCTGGCAGCGAAGTTGGAGATCGCCGGTTTGACCTGCGGCCAAAGTTGATCAATGGAGAGGTCCAGGCCTACTATCACACCCTCAATCCATTCCTGGAGGACGAAAATCGCCTTCAACCAGCACCCACTGCGCCACCGTTCCTGCACCGTACCAGTCTGGCCATCAATGCCGGCTATGCTTCCCAGCTGTCATTTCTGAGATTAGAGTATGGCCTTGGCGTCGATTTTCTGAGCTCCGAAATGCGATTCTCCATAGCCAATGCTCCCGATGAGTCCGAGCAGAGGATCCGCAATCTTCGCATCAACCTTGGGCTTTGGACATCCGTCGTCGTGGACGCCCGTCAGTGGCAGTTGCCTGGCTACCTGGAAGGAAACCTCACATGGAAGTACGGTGTATGGAAGTCCTCTTCAGAAGAGAATGCCTACGATCCTTCCGTCCTTCAGTACCACCTACGATATGGTTTGTTCCTGAAAGATCGAACCACGGCTTACTTCGGATACGGGTCGTTCGTCCAGGCTGAACATCTACCAGACTTGGGCAGACTTAGGCCCCATATTTACTCTGTGGGCATCAAACAGTATTTGCGATAAGCTCGGCGGTAATCGGGTAAATTGCAGCCATGCAAAACGCCTGCTTCCGTTTCCAAAAAATCCGAATACCAACCAATGGGTGAGCAGCCACTTGTATCCATTGTTATGGCGGCTAAGGACACCGAGCCGTACATCGAGGCATGCCTCGACTCCATTGTCAACCAGACTTACACCAACTGGGAATTGCTCGTCGCCAATGATCATTCAACGGATCGAACCCCGGAGATACTCAGGGCGTATGCGGCACAAGATCCCAGAATACGGGTATTCGATAGCAATCGCCCAAGGTTGATCCCGACGCTGCAAGTGGCCTACGCACAAGCCCGAGGACAGCTGATCAATCGCATGGATTCCGACGACCGTATGCCTCATGATAAACTGGAGGGCCTCGTGCGTGCGTGGCTGCCCTATGGCCGAGGAACCATCATTGCTGGCGGCACCGAACACTTCGTCGACGAAGGTGAAGTGGGTGGCGGCTTCCGGCGCTATGAGCAATGGCTTAATGAGGTTGCGAGCAACAACACCCACTATCAGCAGATCTACCAGGAGTGCGTTATTCCTTCCCACTGCTGGATCATTCACAAGGAAGACTTCGACAGCGTCGGTGCCTTTGACCCGATCGTGTATCCCGAGGACTACGATCTCTGCTTTCGTTTCTATCGTGCCGGGTTGAAAGTCGTCGGCATCGACAAAATCCTCCATTACTGGCGGGACCGATCCAACCGCATCTCCCGGACATGGGAGGAATATGAGGACAACCGATATTTTGACCTGAAGCTCCGCTACTTCTACGAGTTGGATAGGAACAAAGCGCGCCCACTAGTAGTGTGGGGAGCAGGTAAGCACGGCAAGGACCTGATCAAGGGATTGCTGGCCAACGAGTCCGCGATCCACTGGGTGTGTGACAACGAGCAGAAGATCGGCAAAGACATCTATGGCATTCGCATGCATCACTTCCAGTCCATCGAAGAACTCCCATCACCACAAATTTTGATTGTCGTCACCTCTCCCGACGACCGGGAAGCCATCAACAACCAGCTGCGCAACTGGGGCAAGCAACCGGTCGAGGATTACTGGTTTTTTCTTTGACGCTCCATTTGGACCATAAGCGCCACAAATCGGCATAAATTTGTTTCGTGGCGACGCATAAGTTTTCCGGTGTTGACGATTTCCTTTCTTTCCTGCCAGAGGACGAGAGGAGAATCACCAACCTATTGCGGAGCATAGTCAAGGAAGCGCTCCCTGAGTCACAGGAGAAGCTCTCCTACAATGTGCCGTTTTACCGTATCCACGCCAACATCTGTTTCATCTGGCCAGGTGCAGTTTTGTGGGGCAAGCGACGTTCTTACGATGGCGTACGGATGGGCTTCACACGAGGACATCTATTGAGCAATGACCCTGAATACCTAGACAAAGGAGACCGCAAGGAGGTGTATTGGAAAGACTACCTGAGTACCTCGGAAATCCACGCTGATCTGCTCAGGTCCTTTTTATACGAAGCAGCAGAGATCGATGAAGAACTGGCAAGGCAAAAAAGAAGTAAGCGATGAGGATCAGCATCATTGGCTGTGGGTGGTTGGGTCTGCCCCTGGGGGTGCATTTGAAGAAAGAGGGGTTTGAGATAAAAGGTAGTACCACCCACCCGGAGAAGATCGAACAACTGAGAAATGTAGGGATCGATCCCTTTCAGATACGCCTTGAGCCGGAAGTGCAGGCCGACCGGGACGGATTCTTCGATACGGATTTGCTGCTCGTCAACATTCCCCCGAGGAACAGGGAGGGCGACAACCAGTACCACATCAAGCAGCTATCGGCTCTTGCCAATACGGCAGCTGAGGGCGCTGTACCCCATGTCATATATATCAGCTCGACGGGTATCTACCCCAACCTGAACCGCGTGGTTTCAGAATCTGACGCCAGCGGTGACACCAAATCCCGAGGCGGCGTCAACTTGATGGAAGCAGAGAATGTCTTCAGGTCTTTTGAGAGGTTCACCACTACGATTTTGCGACTGGGTGGTTTGTATGGACCTGGAAGGCACCCCGGTAGGTTCCTGGCCGGGAAGCAGAATCTACCTGGCGCGAAAAATCCTGTCAATATGATCCATCTGGACGATTGCCTGGGGGCCATCACGGAAGTAATAAAACAACAATTGTGGAATGAGGTCTTCAGCCTCTGCTCCCCTACGCATGCTACAAGAAAAGGCTTTTACGAAGCTGCGGCCAAAGAGCTGGGGATTGCTCCACCTACATTTTCCGATTCGACTGCGGACTTTAAAGAAGTCAGCGTCAAAAAGTTCACCGACGCCACTGCTTACAAATTCAAGTACTAGAGAAGTTTCTCTAAATTGGCGATTCCAACGCCTTCCAACGACCATGAAGAAGCCTATCACTGCATTAGTTGCCATCGTGTTGCTGGCCACGTGTCAGAGTCCTACCACCACCGAGTCTGATTCTCAGAGGCCACTTCCCTCTATTACAGGGAACTCAGACTACCTGGCTTCTCCTTTTGTGACCGCGGGAGACCGACTGTACCTGGTAGGCCATCAGGACGGTACATTTCCAGATCACGGCTGGCATGTCCAGGGGGAAATGGGTGGCATCTGGGCGCATCCCATTAAGCTGATGGACGGGTTTGTGGCGGCCATAGGTACGGATGAGGATCTCTGGGTCCTGAATGATGCCTCATCTTTCATCACTTCACCCGTTGACAACAGACACATCTTCGAATCGGAAGAGAGACAGCTTGTCGTGGAGCGGCGCCAATTTGTACCTGATCAAATGGAAGGTCTCATGGTAGAGTTTTCGATCCGCAACAACTCCTCCAACCCCCAGGCGATCGAATTTAATTTTACAGCCCTGGTCGACCTCATGCCCGTGTGGTTGGCGGAAGAACTGGCACTCGAAGACGGGCCTGACCAGATCAAGGTTGAAGAAAATCACCTATGGGCCAAAGACAACCACAATGATTGGTTCACCGCCTGGACCGTCGATGACGCCCTTGATAATACCACGGTCGGCAAGCAATCCTACTCTCCGGAGAGAAAAGGCTTGGGCCAGGATGCGACGATCACGTCCTCAATCACCGTCCCTGCGAACGACCGAACATTCATACGATATTTTATTGCCGGGTCTGATCAATCCCTGGAAGAGGCCGTTCGTACTATGGAGGCCATCAAATCCTCTCATGTCACGCTGACGATTGACAAAATCGCTCGATACGAAGCCATCAATGCGTCCAGCAAGCTCGATATCCCAGACAAGAAGCTCGCCGACATGTACGAGTGGACGAAGTACAATACCGATTGGCTGATGCGAGACGTCGACGGAGTCGGGCGTGGACTATCCGCCGGCATGGCTGATTATCCGTGGTGGTTTGGTGCCGACAACTGCTATTCACTTCAGGGACTGCTGGCCACCGGCCAGCATGAGGAAGTGTTCAGCACGATCGACCTCATCTTCAAACTCTCAAAAGATGCCAATGGTGACAATGGCCGCATCATGCATGAGGCATCAACCAACGGTGTCGTATTTAACCCCGGCAATCTGAATGAAACGCCCCACTTTATCTACCTGCTTTGGAAGGTCTTTGAATGGACGGGTGACGAAGCCTTTCTAAGGGAATACTTCGATGAGGCACAGGCAGGGCTCAAGTGGATCATGGAGCAGGACCACGACGGCAATGGCTACGCCGATGGTCCGGGAATGATGGAGATCCCCGGGCTACACACGGAAATGATCGATGTCGTCGTGTACACGCAACAAGCAGCCTGGGCGCTGGGGCAGATGGCCGGCGCATTGGGCATGAGCGATGAAGCCGCCGAATACGATTCCGTTGCCAATGCCTTGCGCACAAAGATCAACAGCGAATGGTGGTCAGAGGACGCCGGCTCGTACGCGGACTTCCGGGCAACGCGGGCCAAAACGCTCGAATTGATTGACGCAGCCATCATCCGCTCAGACACCATCGACAAACCCTGGGCAGTAGAGGAGTTGCAAGAGTCCAAGACGAGGGTCGCCGCCAGCCCGCCGGGCATTGTTGATAGTCGGGTGATCTACCATAACTGGGTAGTCAATACCCCTATGGAAATGGGGATCGCCGATTCTGCGAAAGCCCAGAAGGCACTTGCGGAAGGAAGGAAATATCGCAGCAAATACGGCGTGTACGTTACCGGCCTCGATCGCGATGAATCTCAGTCCGAATCTTCCAAGTGGGAAGTCTTTAGCTACGTCGGTGCAGTGATGACCTTGCCAACGGGCGTGCAGGCGATTTCCGAGGCCAAATATGGCAACATCGACGAGTCCTACGAGTACATGCAGCAGTTGACTAATTCATTCAGCTATGCACTGCCTGGGTCTACCTATGAGGTCAGCCCCGATTATGGAATGATGGCCCAGGCATGGAACATCTACGCTGTAGCCGTACCCATTGTCACCCAATACTTTGGCATTCAACCTCGGGCGCATAAGAAAGAGGTGGTTATTCGACCCAAGTTCCCCAGCGACTGGGACGAGGCATCCATTGAAAATGTCCGAATGGGTGATAACCGTCTATCTATCAGTAAGCGTACCGATGGCGAGGCCATGGTTCTGGAAATTCGCCTGGATAAGGAATGGAACCTGGTATTTATGCCTCCGGCCAATACAAAAGTCGAAGCGGACAACGACCTCCATCATGTGGACCTTTACTTAAAGGAAGACGGTTACCTGAGCATCAATGCCAAGGAGCTAACGCTGAGAATTAGCCCACGGTAAAAAAGTCTTCCAACAGTACTAATCGCTCCGCATAGCTCCGTACTTCTTCTCCCAAATACTCTCCAGATCCTCGAGGGTACGCCCTTTGGTTTCCGGAATGTACTTGATCGCGAAGATGAGTAGCAGAATAATGAAACCGGTGAAAATGAAGTAAGGCATCGAAAGGTTCCAGCTCTCACTCCTGTTCGCCTCGCTTTCAGCAATAACAGGAAAGGACCATGACACAGCCAAATTAGCTGCCCATTGCGCGGACACGGCAATGGACATGGCCATACTGCGGATTCGGTTGGGGAACATCTCCGCAAGGATCACCCACGTCACGGGGCCCAGAGACATCGCAAAGCTGGCAATGAAAAGCAGCACACCGATCAACGAGAGGATGCCTACATTGCCCGACAGCAATGTCAAGCCCAAAATCAGGAATCCCACCATCATGCCCACAGAACCAATGAGCAATAGCGGTCGTCGACCCAGTTTATCGACAGTGAACATCGCTATGAAGGTGAAGAGGAAATTCACTCCTGCCAACAGCACCTGCTGCTGCAGGACCTCGTCCTCTCCTATCCCCAAGGCTTGTTCGAAGATATCGGCACCGTAGTAGAGCACCGCATTGATGCCTGTAAACTGCTGAAAGATCGACAAAAAGGAGCCGATGAGAATGATGGGCAAGACGCCCTGAGCGAATGGTGATATACTAGATTGTTTCGTCGACTTCATCAGCGACTCTTTGATATCGTCCAGTTCCTTCATTGCATTCTCCGGTCCATGGATCCTTTTCAATACGACGATCGCTTCTTCATTGTGCCCCTTCATGACCAACCAACGTGGACTTCGAGGTACCAGAAACAACATCAGCAGAAACAAGACGCAGGGGATCAACTCAGACCAGAACATCACCCTCCAGCCCGTCTGAATGTTTTCTTCGGTCGAGTAGCCCTGCCCTATGAAATAAGTGGCGAGAAACACCACGAAAAAGCCAATAACGATGGCCAATTGGTAATAGCTGACAAGGTTTCCTCGACGATCCGCCGGAGCTATCTCGGCGATGTACATAGGAGCGTTCATGGAAGCAACACCAATACCCAAGCCGCCCACTATTCTGAAAAACACAAGCAATGGCACGGACTGAGGTAGAAACTCTGGAAGTCCGGAACCCCACGCCGAAGCCGTGAAGAGTACCGCCGAGATGATGAGACTCATCTTTCGTCCCCATGCGTTGCTCAACGGTCCGGCAATGATGGCCCCAGCCAGGCATCCGAGCAGCGCACTGCTGACCACCCAGCCTTTCATGGCCCCTTCGAGTTCAAAAAATTTGCTGAAGTAAAACTGCGTGCCGTTGATGACGCCGGTATCATATCCAAACAGAAGACCCCCTAGCGCAGCAACACAGGTAATGAGCAGTATAAGTCCTTTATTCAAAATAGTTAGGGTTAGGTTGTATTTTCAATATAAGTGATCACCCTAATAATCAGCCGGATCACCCACGAAATGAAGCAATTACCATTGGCCTTTGAAACTGTTGTCTTATTTGCCTCAAAAAAAGCAGGCTGAATTTTTTTGTAGTTAACTACATTTCTTGTAACTATGTAGTGAACTACATAAATATATGACTGACGATTTTCTTCGACAACTGGGACACCTATCGCTCGCTACACGACTGAAGCGGCTAAGTGATCGCATGATCCACAGTGGCAGGGAAATGTACAAGGCACTGGAGCTGGACATAGAACCCAACTGGTACATGATATTCAAGCTGCTGCAGCAGTATGGGCGGCTTTCAGTAACGGAGATCTCCAGTCGCCTACAGCTGTCCCACCCCTCCATCATATCGATCATTGAGAAAATGACGAAAAAAGGGTTTCTGCAGACCGATCGGTGTGAGCAAGATGGCCGCAAGCAACTGGTCTCACTCACCAAAAAGGCGCTGGAAGACCTTCCATTTCTTGAAGAAGTCTGGAAGGCCGGCATTGAGGGAGTCGCCGAAATGGACTCGGCACAGGAAATACTCTCTGCGCTGGATGAGTTGGAGGACGCCATCGCCGAAAAGAGCTTTAAGGAAAGAACACTGCGACAACTCAAAATCACACAACAACCATGAAATCCCTCGATCAATCACTACCTGCATTCGAGAAGCTGCTCGATAAGACACGAGACATCATCATCGAGCGAAAGCGTGACATGGAGTCCGCCAAAGCATTTTCTGGGGTCACTCCCTACCAGATCAAGGAATGGATGGACGAGCCCATCCCTGACGAAGGCCTTGAACCCGAAGCGCTGCTGGACTTCGTGAAGGAAAAGGTCGTCGACACCGCGACGATGAATATGGCCCCTAACATGTATGCTTATGTGATGGCAGGAGGTACGCAAATCTCCATTCTGGCGGAGATGATCGCTGTGACCCTCAACCAGAATGTAGGCAAGTGGCATCTGGCTCCTGTTATGACAGAAATGGAGCAACAGGTGATCAAATGGGGAGGAGAATTCATTGGGTATAGCTCCGATGCAGCAGGTGCGCTTGTCAGTGGTGGCAGCGCGGCCAATCTTACAGCGCTAACCGTAGCGCGCAACAATTTCTTTAGGGAGGAGGCCATCGGTCGGACCGGTCTCTTTACCCAGCAGCCTTTCACCGTTTACGCATCGACGGAGACCCACAATTGCGTCGACAAAAGCATAGACCTGCTGGGTATTGGCACAGAACAGTACCGCCAAATACCTGTATTGGAGGACTTCACCATTGATGTGGCCGCCCTCCGTCAGCAAATAGCAGATGACATTCTACTGGGTTACAGGCCCTTTTGCCTCATTGGCAACGCCGGTACTGTCAACACGGGTGCAATAGACCCGCTACAGGAGCTGGCAGGGATTGCCCGAGAACATGGTATGTGGTTTCACGTGGACGGAGCGTATGGCGCGCTTGCTGCCGCAGTACCAAAACTCAAGCCTCTCTACAGGGGAATCGAGTTGGCAGATTCCATCGCGCTTGACTTCCACAAGTGGTTGTACCAGCCTTTCGAAGCAGGCTGTACGCTCGTCCGCAACTGGGAACAACTGAATAAGACCTATTGGAAGAAGGCCTCGTACCTCGCCTCTGATAAGAAAGAGGACGGCCGCCGCGACTTCAACGAACATCAGTTTCAACTGTCGCGCAATGCCAAAGCCTTGAAGATTTGGATGACTTTCAAAGCTCACGGCAGGCAGCAGCTCGTTGATATGATCGAAAAGGATGTCGACCTTACAGCCTATCTGGCTGACACCGTGGACAAAGCCGACGACTTTAGGCTTAGTTCCGGACCCAGTCTTGGCATCACGTGTTTCCAATACACCGGCGACCTCGCTGCAAGTGACGCAACTGCTATTGCAGAACTTAATCGCGCCATCATTCCTGCATTAGAAGCGGATGGCCGGGTCTTCATTACCGGTACCTCGCTCCATGACACTGCCGTGATCCGCGCATGCCTGATCAATCATCGGCTGCAGAAAAAGAACATCGACTACCTCGTCTATGTGATTCGTGAAGTAGGGCAAAAAGTGTTGGCTCGTGAGCGACAGGGTACACATCAGGAAAGCTGAATCGGCCGACGCGGAAAGCATCTGGCAAATCATAGCTGAAGTCATCCAAAAAGGTGACACCTACGTATTCGCCCCCGATTCCCCACGAGAGGAAATGCTGGCATACTGGTTGGGATCCGATAAGCACGCTTATGTCGCCACTCAAGGGGATGTCGTCATAGGCACTTACGTCCTGAAAGACAATCAGCCAGGGCTTGGCGCGCACATCGCGAATGGCTCGTACATGGTAGCGTCATCAGCCCGTGGCATGGGTGTCGGCAGGGCCATGGGGGAGCATTCGCTGACAGCAGCTCGTGATCTGGGCTACCACGCACTACAGTTCAATATCGTCATTGCGTCAAACGAACCGGCCGTCAGGCTCTGGAAGCAGTTGGGATTTCATACCATAGGCACGATTCCTGACGCATTCCGGCACCAACAACTGGGGCTGGTGGATGCCCATATTATGTATAGAAAGCTGTAACTGCCCCGAAAATACCCCGGCGCATCAGGTAAAAATCGTTGCAATTCTTTCAACACTGCCTTTTGAGTCTTCCATCCGGACGAAGCGAATGGACGGCGCTTGAACGACATTTTTCAATGCAAGCAAAAACCCGGAATGAGTTAAGTGAATATTCTGAAATATTCACATTCATTGACATAATATTTGTCATTATCATATTAGCAAAGACGAATATATTGTATTCGTGACTTTGAATTGGACACTTTCTCAATAGGTTCCATATAACTGCATTTAATATCAGTGTATTTTCAAACAAAGCCCCATCAAAATAAAAATAGTGGAATAATTATCATGCATTATTGAATAAGATAATATCCAAATCTTCATTTGTTGCAATTATCACAACTTATGAAGATGCCTATGAGAAAGCTTACTACGCTATTAATGATGTGCACCCTACTAGCCACCCTTAGCTGGCAGGCCAACGCACAGTCCACGGTCACAGGAGTGATCAAAGACCAGACGGGAGAGACGCTCCCGGGGGTCAACGTACTCATCAAAGGTACGGCAACAGGGGCCATTACGGATGCTGATGGCAAATACGCAGTTTCTGCTCCAACCGACGCCACCCTGGTATTCTCTTCTATCGGTTTTGAAACCCAGGAAGTGCCAGTCAACGGACAGTTCACCATCGATCTCGCGCTGGCGCCCAGTACGGCGAAACTGGCGGAGATTGTAGTGGTTGGATCCCGGTCCGAAGGAAGGACAAAGCTGGAGACACCAGCACCAGTTGACATCATTGATGTGCAGGAAATGGCCGCAGCCTCTCCTCAGCTAGACCTGGGGCAGTTGCTGGTGGCTACCGCACCATCGTTCAATGCCGTCAGGTCGCAAGGCGGGGATCTAAGCTCACACGTAGATCCACCCACATTGCGAGGTCTGGCCCCCAACCAAATGCTCGTATTGATCAATGGCAAGCGAAGACATACCTCTGCCCTGCTTAACTCGTCTCAGACCGGTACCTACGCCAATGCGGTGGATATGAGCTTCATCCCCTCGGCAGCTGTCGAGAGAGTGGAGATATTGCGTGATGGCGCTGCTGCCCAGTACGGATCAGATGCCATTGCCGGAGTCATGAACATTGTCCTCAAGGAGTCTGCAGGCAAATTGACAGGCAACCTCACCGTGGGAGGGTATCCCAATATGTCAACGCCCAAATTCGAAAACGACTACGGAGGGCTGACTGCTGGAGAACAAATACTGCAGGACGAGATCCCAACAGGTTGGGATGGCGAGAGCTACCAGTTCGATGCCAACTACGGATTCAACCTCGGCTCCAAAGGTTTCTTGAATATCACAGGCCTTTTGCGACAGGATCGCCCCACGGTACGCGCTACGGTACTGGATTACGCCCGGTATAGCACCTACAACAGCAGCTACCTCAACAATGAGCGGACCGGCCCAGAGGGGAATCCCATGATCACAAACCCCGAGCTGCTGATCGCCCAGGCAAATGGTGACTACAATGGGTTCACCGCCGACGAACTCACTACCAACGTCGGCCTGATGGAGGCTCGCGGCATTCGCCAATACGATGTCGCCTCTTATCAGGGGATGCCGGCCGTCAATATGGGTACCATGGGCTTCAACATGGGCATAGACATTACTCCGGACTTTGAATTCTATGCCAATGGGCGATATCAGCTTCAAGAACATTGAGGGCTTCAGCTGCTATTATCGGTCACCTTCCTGGAATAGTCGTGCCGGGGCAGCTGGTCTTTATCCCAACGGTTTCCGACCGCAGATGACGACAGACCAATCCAACATCTATGTGACGACGGGGGTGAACGGCAAGATCGGTGATTACCGGGTGGACATCAGCAACACCTTCGGCCAAAATTCCATGAACATTGGTATGATCAACACGATCAACGTAACGCATGGCGACCTGTCACCCGTGGAGATGGACCTGGGGAACCATGCCTTCTGGCAGAATACCTCCAATGTCGACGTATCTCGGTTTTTCGACGAGGTTCTGGAAGGTATGAACGTCGGAGCAGGAGTGGAAATGCGGGTAGAAAACTACAGCATCAGCGAAGGGCAGCCTGAAGCCTATGGGGCCAGTGACATCGCGGGCATTTACTACGCCTCTCAGCCCAATGAGCTGCTGGTAGGTCCTGATGGCATGCCGATTGAAAATCACAACTCCACGCCCATCGTAGACGACAAAGGCTGTCCTCTGGTCGTGCAGCCATGGGATAGCGACGGCACGTTGGTGAAAAACTATTCACAGGGCAACCAGTGCTTTACCGGCTTCAGTTCAGACAATGAGGCCAACGAGTTTCGTACGGTCACCGGGGCTTACCTCGACGTAGAACTCGACATCACCAAATCGCTGCTACTAGCAGGGGCCGCGAGGGTTGAAAACTATAGTGATTTTGGCAACGTCCTGACAGGAAAGGTCGCCGCCCGCTATTCCATCACCGATGGCATTGCCTTCCGCGGATCTTTCAGCACAGGCTTTCGGGCACCCTCACTGCAGGAGCTGAACTACTCTCACACGTTTACCTACTTTGTCAACACCATTCCGGCTGATGCCACCATCTACCCCAACAGGAGCTCTGAAGCCCGGGTCATCGGCATAGGAGCGTTGCAGGAGGAGACTTCCGAAAATATCAGCTTCGGCTTTGCCGCCCAGTTGATCGACGGATTGAGCCTCAGTGTGGATGCCTACAAGATCACGATCGAAGATCGCATATTCCAGACAGATCCGTTCGTTGCTGCCGAAGCGCCGGCCCTGGCACCGCTCATCGGCGATGGCGAAGCCCAGTTCCGAATCAACGGCGGAACGATTTCTACGAAGGGGCTTGAGATCGTCGCCAATTACTCCACCCTTCTGGGCAATGGTGAGTTTGGAGCGACAATCGCCGCGACCTTCAGAGACAATGAATTCGAGGAAGCCACAGTACCCGATCTCAACACTGTCTTGACGGATGAAGAATTGGCGGCCAAGTACGTGCAGCGAGGCAGCATCGCGCAGTTCGAGACGGGAACTCCCAGCTCGCGATTGATCGGAACGTTCACCTACAAAATTGGCAAGTTGGGATTCATGGTGCGGCCCAGTTACTTCGGTGAGGTCACCACGAGGCAAAATGACTTGAGCAACATCAAGGACATCGATGCCGATTACAACATCTACACGGAGACCATCCCCAACCTCCTCGACGCAGAGGGCAATCCGGTCATCGAGTATGCCGACCAAACGTATGGCGCTGAGGTGGTTGTCGACCTGGGCATATCCTATCAGCTCACTCCTAACCTATCGCTCACTGCTGGAGGTAGCAACGTCTTCAACAATCTGCCCGACGTGATCAGGTATGAAAACAGAGACTTTGGCCTCTACTCCAACTACCAGCAAGGTTCCGGTGGCGCCTACTACTTCGCAAGAATGGGCTTTTCATTTTAAGACACTGATTGACTACAAACATGAAAACTGTTAACATCAAAATCATAGTTGCTCTCATCGCAGTGCTGTCCATAGCGCTCAGTTCCTGCGAGCAGGAGAGTTTTGAACCACTTCTTACCACCGAGATAGGAGCAGGTACATTGACGGACTTCCAGGCCTATACATTGGGAGAAATGGCCGGGGACTCCCTGAATGGCAGAGTCGTCTTCTGGCGAGCGATCGACGGCAAAACGCTTGTACAGCTGTCCCTCTACAAAGTGGGAGATGAGGAAATGCCCACGGCCATTGTGGGTGGGCCTACGGATAGCTCGACGACTACACTCATGGACCTTTACACCGTTGCGAATACAGGTGAGGGATACGATTTCGGGGAGTTCTCCACGAGCAAATACTTCGTCATCGACGATGTGGACTTCTACGACGGACTGTCGGAACTGGACGCCCACGTGGTCGTGTATGCCGACAATACGCTCGGTAGCATCAGGACGCAAGGTGACATAGGAATGAATGCAGATCCAGTGGACTCCAACTAAACCATTGGGAGCCAAAACCAATTCCTATGAACCATTCCATCAATAGAAGAACACTGCTAAAGAAAGCAGCCCTGGCGGCTGGCGGCGCCACTTTCGGTGCCGCCCTCCCTTGGGGAGCAGTGGCGACACCGAGGCTTGGCAGAGAGCCCTTTTGGTACAATACGCCAAGGGCGCTTGTCCGACCTTTTCCATACAGCGACTATCCGCTGAAAGCGAAACTCAACGCCAACGAGAACAAGTTTGGACCCTCCACCCTCGCCAAAGACGCGATCATCCAATACGCCGGGAAGGGCAATTTGTATGCGCACAAAGAGGTCATGGAGCTCATGGCCCTCATTGCCGAAAAGGAGGGCGTAAAGCCAGAACAGGTGATACTGGGGCCCGGGTCGACCGACCTGCTGGAGAAGATCGCCGTCATGTCATTTATGGATGGCAAGGGCAATGTGATCTCTGCAGATCCGGCCTACATGTCGGTCGTCAGGTCCGCCCAGCGTGTGGGGGCCCAGTGGAAGAACATCGCCTCCAAACCAGACTGGTCACATGACCTGGACGCCATGTACGCAGCGATCGATGCGGACACCCGCTTGATCTACGTCTGCAATCCCAACAACCCAACCGGGGCACCGACAGACGGTACCCAACTGCGGAAGTTTTGCTCGAAGGCGTCTGAAAAAGCGCCGGTCTTCGTCGATGAGGCCTACCTCGAGTTCATGCCCGCCGACCAACAGCAAAGCATGGTCGGCTTGGTCAGTGAAGGAAAAGATGTCATCCTCTCGAGGACGTTCTCTAAAATTCACGGCATGGCGGGTTTGAGAATCGGCTACGTCGTCGCCAAGGAAGAGCGCATAGAAGCCATCAACAATGTGCTACGCTCGTCCTACAACCTGGCGCTTACCTCGCTCAAAGCGGCGATGGCCAGCATGACCGACCAGGCATATCTGGCCATGTGCCATGAGAAAAACCTGGAGGCCAAGGATTATGTGTACACCGAGTTTGAGGCGATGGGCATCGACTACATCCCCTCAGCTACCAGTTTCATTTTGTTTCCACTGGCGATCGACGGTGAAGCTTATATGAAGGGCATGTACGAAAAAGGGGTCGGCGTCCGACTCTTCGAGATCGATGGTAAGCCCTGGGGTCGCGTCAGTATGGGCACCAAGGACGAAGTCAAACTATTTACAAAAACCTTGAAGCAAGTCATCGCCTGACTTTCTTCATTCATAGTGGATTGGGAGGTCGTCAATGGTCGGCCCCCAGTCTTTTTCTCTAACACCTTCCCAAACACTTCTCGAGATGAACAGTGCGGTCAGCAAGACCATTTCCCTCCTCCTTCTGATCCTTGTGGGATACCTGCTCCAAAAGCGTGTGGCCACCAAAGACAACCGGGCCGGCATCAAGGAGATCATCCTGAGTGTCGCATTGCCCGCCATGATCTTCCTGTCTATCCAGAAGATCAATTTCCAGATGCAGATGATCCTCATTCCGGTCCTCGCCCTGGGATTCAACTTGCTCATCTTCACCCTGGCAGACCTCTTTGCCCCCGCCCTGAAGATCCAAAAAGACACGCCGGCATTTCGCACGTTCAAAATGCTGATACCCTCCCTCGCACCAGGCCTTTCCTGCTTCCCCTTTCTCCTTGAGTACTTCGGTGAGACCACCCTCGCCAATGCAGCACTGGCCGATATTGGCAACAAAGTATTTGTACTCATCATCCTGTACCTCGTCGCGATGAAGTGGTACTATCACGTCCAAAAAGTGGAGGCGGGCAACAACACCGACAAGATCAAAGATCTCCTCAGTGCCATGATCAAGGAGCCTGTCAACTTCGCCATCTTTCTGGGACTGGCCCTGCTCCTGCTCGGCATCAACTACCAAAGCTTTCCCTCCTTTCTGCAAATGAGCGTCGATCGCCTCAGTGTCATCATGACGCCCCTCATTCTGCTCTTCATAGGCATCTCCGTAAAGTTCAAATGGAGTCAGATCAAGACCATCACCTCGATGCTCTTGCTCAAGTCCGCCCTTGCTTTCGCCTTCAGTGGCGCCGTCATTACCACCTTTGGAGTGACCGATCCAGCGATGATCATGCTCGTCATCTTGTTCCCACAGAGTAGTTTCAGTTTCTGGCCTTATGCCCATATGTCCGCGATCGCCTCGATGGAAGCCAACCGCCAGTCGACATCACAGCGGACTTTCGACCTGGACTATGCGATGAATATGCTTGCCATGAGTCTACCATTTTCCACGATCATGATTCTTGGCCTTAGCACCTTTTCAAAAAGTGTGAGCGCAGCACCCGCTTTCCCATTTGTGATGGCGGTCATTCTGCTCAGCGTTGTCCTCTTCAAGCCCTTTGTTCGATACATGCAAAAGGGGATCATCTTCAAGACCAAAGGAAACGCGGAGATCGCCGAATCCTGAACTGGGGAGGGTGCCGCACCTCCCCTCCCACCACCTACCGCTCAGGCTACCCGCCGCCGCAGCCGGCAGACGCTCGGGCCATTTCGGTCTGCGGCCGGCTCCTATGGCCCAAAACAAGGGCCCTATGTCCTTCGTGTTGGTATGACCAGCTGCAATGTTTCCTAATGGAAGCGCTGCTGGTTCTGCTTAGAATTCCTTAGTTTGGGCAACGGATAAATACAACTGACATAAATGATTTAAATGCCACTGGTGCGTTTATCCAATTGTTAGCCGCCATTATCGAAGCGAATGAGGATCGTTTTATTCACAATATTGATTTTTCAGATCTTGGATATCAGTGCCCAATCTGATAGAACTGACTCAATAGAGAATAATTCAGAAGATTACATACTCGTCAACCCAGAAATCTCACCAGTATTTCCGGGAGGATTAGACTCAATGAACGCTTTTATTGAGAGGAACAATCAATGGACGGTTGGGCAGGAAACGATTGTCGGAAAAGTCTATGTGGGCTTCGTAGTCGAGGTGGATGGAACTATCACTAATATCGAAATCATGAAGAGCCTTCATGAGACTTGTGACTTGGAAGCCATTCGGATTGTGAAATTGATGCCCAAATGGCAACCCGGTAAATTCAACGACGTGATTGTTCCAACGAAGATGGTTCTACCAATAGCTTTTGAAGGACTGAAGTAGAAGAAAACGGCGGCCAACAATCGCTATATGGCATGTGCAAACGTGCTTCTAGCAAAGGGTTATGGAATGCGACCATGCACCCTCGGCGGGGCAGTGCCCAGGAGCATAGGAAATGCTAAACCGATAAATAACTGGAATGCGCAGTGGTTCTCCCCATGCTTTGGTGGTGAGCCGAGGTTGCACTAGATTGGTGGTAGTTAGCTACTGGTGGCACACGCCACATAGCTGTAGCGTTGGCGATAATTATCTGCATGGCAAAGTTCCTCACTACAGTTGGTAATTCCTTTTATATTGAACAGATCATTAAAGATGCTGAAAGGGATTTGACACTTGTCACCCCGTACCTGAGCCTTAGCGAAAACCTCTTGCGGCGACTAATAGATGCTCATGATCGAGGAGTACATATTACCCTTATTTATGGTAAGACCGACCTGCCTGAAAAAGAGAGGAAGAAACTCTTATCACTGAAGAATCTGAGCTTGCTTTTCTGTCAAAACCTCCACGCGAAATGTTATTACAATGAGAGTCTGATGATCATTTCTTCTATGAATCTCTATGAGTTCTCCGAAAGAAACAACAGAGAAATGGGTATTCTGATTGAAAGAGTTGCTGATGAAACACTGTACGTAGAGGCGAAAAAGGAAGTGGAATCAATAGCAAACACTTCGATAGTCAAGAAGAGAAAGGAAGAAATGAGAAGTAATCTGATCTACTTGGACGATTCAAAAACTGAAAGGTGGAATTTTCATCTTCCAAGCCTAAAACGATTGCTCGAAGATCAATTCCAAGAGAAGATGTTCAAAAAGGAAGATGAGGACTCAGTTTTCATTAACGATTTTCCAGTGGAGGGCGTAAAATTGGAGATAAGCGGAAGGATAGATTTTGACTTTGAGGATGGCGCTTTCTACCAATACTTGAAGCGGGAATACAAGGACAACATTGAGGAAGCTTCAAGAGGAAATAGATTCTATTGGAACCATAATAGACTCAACATTTACCCAGAGAAGGATTTTGACGTTGAAGTTTCAGAGAAAGGACTGTTGACGATAACGAACAAATACTGGAAGATCATCCAGAATACAGCCAAGCTGATAACAATCGCCAACAATCACTAAAGGTCATCCGCTAAACTGCGAATTGGCAGCTGATTGTGGGATACGCCCACGCCCCCTCGGCTGGATGTGCTTCGAGCCGAGACCGTTCTAAACCGATAAATAACTGGAATACGCAGTGGTTCTCCCCGTGCTTTGGTTGTGAGCCGAGGTTGCACTATTTTGTGGTTACTTGAACTGGGGGCGGACGCCCTTTAGTTGTAGCGTTAGCTTTCAACTTCAGCCCAAAAAGAATTTTTGAATGGCCTTCTACAAATTAGATCCGGCTTGTGATACATCAGAGACAGGTCCGATATATCCACAAGTGCAGAAGATGAGGGAGGGATACGACTACGATTCTGATCGTTCCATTCATAAATTGAACTATCACAACGAGCTTTTTGGTGGTCCAGACTTAGACTATTTTGTGATTGAATCGAAAGCGAAGCCAACTGACATCTTGAGTGCAGCAGTTTCGTCTTATGGCTTTCTCGTTTCGGTTAACTTCAAAAATGCTCTTTTGAAGTGTGAGGTGCGTGAACACCGGTTTTACGAAGCTAAAGTACAGTACAAGAAAACGGACCTCCAAGACTATTATTGGTTTTTGCCTTTGGGTGATTTAAGCGATAAGGTTGATTTTCGGAAGACTAAATTCTACGCCCAGAACAGCTTTAGCAAAGTCCAAGACGTCAAAATCAATAGACTCTCAGACATTAAGAATGTTAGATCTAAAATTGGATACTTGTGGAAGATAAAAACAGAACGATTGGAATTCAAAAAACGCTTTAAACTGGAACAGGACCTCCTGATCATTGGTGCCTTCGACTTTGGGATTTACATTTCTGACCGACTTCGCGAGGAAATAAATAAAAGGGAACTGACTGGAGTAAAACTAAGACCAGCACCATTCTTGCAGCAGGCTTGAAGCGAAAAGCTAACAATCGCTATATGGCATGTGCAAAGCGTGCTTCTAGCCTCTGAAGTGGAGTACGACCATGCATCCTCGGCGGGGCAATGCCCAGGAGCAAAGGCAGATGAAAACGATAAATAACTGGAATACGCAGTGGTTCTCCCCGTGCTTTGGTGGTGAGCCGAGGTTGCACTAGATTGGTGGTAGTTAGCTACTGGTGGCACACGCCACATAGCTGTAGCGTTGTAGAGCATTCCCCCGTAGCATGAAGATCTTAACACTTTGCACTGTCATTGTTCTGGTTGCCTCTAGCTCTACTCCGGATGTGCAGAGCGCTCAGGATTTAAAAGGAACGACCTGGACAAGAACGACGAACTTCGGAGCTGCCGATAGCCTGAAATTCATCTCGGAGAAAGATGTCCAGTTTTATATGAATGAATTGGATTGGACATTTAACTCCACCTATAGTCTGAATGGAAACAAGTGTTTGGTTCTGACCAAACTGGCAGAACTTGAAGTTGAATTCACAGAACAGCTTAAGCCGACTTTGAAACAGGAATACGAATTAGAAGGTGGCTTTCTTAGACCAACTTCTACGGAACGCTTTCGAAGTGGGCAATGGACCAAGGTTCCAACCGATGGAATGAGGAGCTTTAAGATTGAGCAATGAAACGCTCTACAACAATCGCTATATGGCATGTGCAAACGTGGTCCTGGCAGAGGCAGTGGAATGCG
The DNA here is from genome assembly GCA_965227935.1 of Cyclobacteriaceae bacterium. Taxonomy (GTDB): domain Bacteria; phylum Bacteroidota; class Bacteroidia; order Cytophagales; family Cyclobacteriaceae; genus JAWPMT01. Next base: position 147,512 of record CBDDGS010000043.1, read on the forward strand.
ACCATGCACCCTCGGCAGGGCAGTACCCTGGAACCGAGACCGTTCTAAACCGATAAATAACTGGAATACGCAGTGGTTCTCCCCGTGCTTTGGTGGTGAGCCGAGGTTGCACTAGATTGGTGGTAGTTAGCTACTGGTGGCACACGCCACATAGCTGTAGCGTTAGCCTTCATGTCCCTATGAAATTGAATGTTAGATGTAAGAACTGCCGATCAGACATCTACTTCCGTGCTTTAGCGAAAGATCGATTTCAACTTGCGAAGAGAAAGGGAGAACAGATTTCTCTTACCTGCGAAAGCTGTGGGACTAGAAAGGATTACAATCCAAACGACGTAACTGCTGAAGAGAAAAAGACCATTGGACTGATGGCTGTCTTGATTTTTGTTGTGGGTACAGCGGTTCTGTTTGTGATCATTTGGAAATATGTTTGGAGACTAAACGACCCGTTTGCTATCTCGGGTTTTGTCGCCATATTAACGATCCCTTTCTTGATCTACCAAGGGATTTCCACGACTCATTCTGAACGGGTACGATACTTTAACGCCAAGCGGTACGGCTGAATGATTTCAAGAATTTTGGGTTTTCGAGCCAAAATCGTGGTCAGGGACACAAGGCTAACAATCCTTTAGATTAACCCCATAGTATTATTTCAAGATATCGCTATTACTACTATAGATGATTGAGGGGGTTCCAGGGGGAGACTTATAAGTTGTGAATAGTGTGGATATCTTCACCCATTTCAAGAATGGATCTGGGCAGGGTGATTTAACTAACAACATAGGATAAGGACCTATATAGTGATTCAATCCCTGCTCAGTACTTTGAGCCAGGTATCAGGTAGAAATTTGGGTATCAAGTCCCGTTATCAAGGTATTGATCTCCAGCTCAAACCATCCATTCCAAACAATAAAATGTAGAGCAATGTATGAGTTTTTCATCGGAATTGATGTCAGCAAGAGCGTATTGGACATCGTAGTAAGAGATTGGCGAAGCGTTCACTTTCATATCTGTATTGACAATACACCAACAGGTTTACGCAGTTTTTCCAGGCGACTTCATGAGGAGGGTATTGAGCAGTCCAAATGCCTTATTTGCCTCGAGCACACGGGTGTTTACAACCTGGTAGCGCTGGACTATTTACATGATTGTGGCTTTGCTCTGTGGTTGGAAAACCCGATGCAGATCAAGCGGTCGATGGGATTGACCAGAGGTAAGAATGACCGTCTGGACGCAGAGCGGATCTGTGAGTATGCGTTTCGATATCAGGACAAAATGCGGCTTTGGGAGCCTGAGAGGGAAGTCATTACGGAGATCCGTCATCTAACTGCTATGCGGCGGCGACTCATTCTGGCGAAGAATCAGTTAAAGGTTCCGGTCAATGAAGGTCAGGGACGTCTTGGTAATAAACTACAGAAGGAGCTGGAGTTGCTAAGCTTACCGGCTATCAACAAACTGGATCAACAGATAAAGCAAGTCGACTCGGCAATCAAAGTCGTTATCGAGAGAGACAACATCTTGAGGCGGCTTTTTGAACTCGTCACATCTGTTGCAAGTGTCGGCCCGGTGCTGGCTTGTGAGATACTGGTGACATCCAATGAGTTCAGGTCCTTCACCAACCCGAAGAAGTATGCCTGTTATGCTGGCGTTGTTCCCTTCGAGCATAGTTCGGGGAGCAGTATCAAAGGTCGTCACCGGGTAAGTTCACTGAGCAACCAATCGCTGAAGAAGTTGCTGCACATGTCTGCGATGTCGAGTGTGTCGCGAGAGGGAGAACTGAGGGACTTTTATCGCAGAAAGGTCGCGGAGGGGAAGAACAAAATGTCCGTCTTAAATGCTGTCAGGAATAAAATCATCCAGCGTGTCTTTGCCTGCGTGAGAGATGGACGGGAATATGAAAAAACTTATGCTCACTCTCTTGCTTAGGGCGTAGAAATCGCTATATGGCATGTGCAAACGTGGTTCTGGCTGAGGCAGTGGAGTGCGACCATGCACCCTCGGTTGGGCAGTGCCCAAGGAGCATAGGAAATGCTAAACCGATAAATAACTGGAATTCGCAGTGGTTCTCCCCATGCTTTGGTGGTGAGCCGAGGTTGCACTAGATTGGTGGTAGTTAGCTACTGGTGGCACACGCCACATAGCGTAGCGTTGTACGCCATTCCTTTCTAGTAGTTTTTACAGCTGGCGAAGCTCTTTTCAGATGTCGCCGCCTCTCCGAAACACGTCATTCGACATATTCACGAATTCAGTCATCGCTTCGATCGCGGGCGGGATTCTTTAGTGGTTCTCATGTTTACTCTTGCTGTCTACCCTCGGAGAAATGGCGGGCTTCTTCAGTGGCCACGTGAAAGGTCTTTAGGGCGGAGCAGGTTCCGAGGATTCGTTTGGATTTCTCACAGTTCCAATGGGACTGAAACGGCGTACAACAGTCGCTATATGGCATGTGCAAACGTGCTTCTGGAAAAGGCGGTGGCGAACGACCGTACACCCTCGGCGGGGCCTTGCCCTGGAGCCGAGACCGTGCTAGACCGATAAATAACTGGAATACGCAGTGGTCCTCCCCTTGCTTTGGTGGTGAACCGAGGTTGTACTAGATTGGTGGTAGTTAGCTACCGGTGGCACACGCCACATAGCGTAGCGTTACATGCAAGCCCAACAGAGCCCATGAGGTATTTAGTCGCACTTTCTTTTTCACTTCTCGCTCTTGGCAATTTGAATGGACAGAATCCTTATCCTCACCTTAAGGTTTTGAAAATTCCAAACGAATACTGTGGAGATGAGCCATTCTTCAATATCCACTATGAAGCGAGCCTGGGGGAAGTCATTAATACGAAGAGGAACGAACTTGCTGAAGATCACATACGGTACTTGACGGACAACATAGAGGAGCATGACTTGGTCGCTCTAAAACTAAAATTCAATTCGACTGAACTTGACGGTGAATACTATCTGGAGTTCTCTTACGGACCAAGTTGTGACCCTGGTTTCTACCTAATAGACGCCCAAACACAAGAAGTGATAGCCAGCACCGATGGAATGAACATCTATATCCCCGGTGGAAATTCAGTTTACACAACTGGACATTTGAACACGACTTACAATAAGAGAAGAAAATACTCATTTGATGGGATCAAGTTCAAAGAGATCGAACCAGACTTCTATTACATTGGATTGAAGACGAAGACTTTGAAGCCAATCATACTTTATGCGGATCAGGATCTTACAACTCAACTGGCATATTTGCCGGCCGACTATAGTGTGGAGGTAGTTGCTGCGAGGGCGTCTACGGCTCGCATTGACGAAATCAAATACTTGATTAAGACAGAGCTTGGATTGCTTGGCTGGTCAAACATTGAAACAACGGCATTCAAATCCCTCCAAATTGAGGGGATAATGTTTCTAGGAGACTAGCGACTGGCCTGCATGTAACAATCGCTATATGGCATGTGCGAAAGTGCTTCTGGCAGAGGCGGTGGAGTGCCACCGTGCACCCTCGGCGGGGCAGTGCCCAGGAGCATAGGAAATGCTAAACCGATAAATAACTGGAATACGCAGTGGTCCTCCCCTTGCTTTGGTGGTGAGCCGAGGTTGCACTACATTGGTGGTAGTTAGCTACTGGTGGCACACGCCACATAGCTGTAGCGTTACCTGCCATCCCTCAGAATTTTATGTGGCCGCTGACAGACATAACTATTTACTCTTCTGGCTCCAAAATACTAGATGCTCCGAAGGACTGGACTTTCAGACGTCGTGCAAATTTTATCAGTGACTACTATCATCATCTACTGGAAGGCTACAAACCTCCAAGAACTGCTCGTATTTGCATTCTCCTGAACTTTGAATTGGGGAACGCTGGGCTTGTTAGAGATGGCGCACTTTGCTCATTCAATACAACAATGAATGAGGATGAATATTTGAAACAATCACAGGTCGGCCAGTACCGAGTCCTGCTTGATCTAGTACACTCTTCATGTGTCGAGGCAGGAAGTATAGAGGGTTGGAACCTAGAGATATTTACTACTGCTTACAAGAAAATCTTGGATTCAGGCTTTGCCTTCCGTCAGGAGTATCCGAGAAAAAAATCCAGAGATCGTAAGAATACGGCGATGGCCATCTTGGAAAAGAATGAAGAAAAAGCGCGAGTCCTTCTTGAAATTCAAACGCCGACAAAGCTTCACCAGCAACAAATAATTGAAAAGAGAAATTGGTTTTGGTTCGATAGTACCTATGAGATTGCTCGAGAATGTAAATGGATTGACAACGATAGCTTTGGCTGGAAAGCAAAGGGAGCAAAAAACCATTCCTACTATTCTGTCAGCTCCGAAACTGTGAAATCGAACTTAGAATTCACTGATTCGGAATTTTGAGGTATTGACGGCAGGTAACAATCGCTATATGGCATGTGCATACTTGCTTCTAGCAGAGGCTTTGGACTACGACCATGCACCCTCGGCGGGGCAGTGCCCGGGAGCATAGGAAATACCAAATCGATAAATAACTACATGGCGCAGTGGTTCGCCCCATGCTTTTGTGATTAGCCGAGGTTGCACTAGATTGGTGGTAGTTAGCTACTGGTGGCACACGCCACATAGCTGTAGCGTTAGCGAGCATTATTTTGGAAAAGACGACTGTGCTTTTTGCTTTTGTGATTTTTTGTGGACTTCGGTGCGAGGCCCAGTTGTCCGTGGAATCATGCCTACACAAGATTGACTCCATAGCGACAGCCCAGACTTTCAGAGAAGCCATCGTCTTGAGTGAAACGTGCCTCTCAGAATTTCCTAAAAGTGTGAATTTGAGACTGGAGCTAGCTGAATACTATTTATTGCAGCAACTAGTCGACGGGGATGAGAAAGGTGTGACGAAGGCGGCTCGGGCTTTCGATGAATCATTGACAATAGACCCGACATTTGCTACGACACAAGAAGAATTTGGACTATCAGTCGAGGAGCTAAAGAGAATTCGAGATAGTTGGATTGAATTTGGGAAGGCTGAGAGAACTGAGGAGTTTTTGATTTGGGCTTTGATCCATGACTTTGAAAAAGGCGAGGAACCAAAATAACGCCCTCGCTAACAATCCTTTAGCTTAACCCCATAGTATTATTTCAAGATAGCACTATTACTACTATAGATGATTGAGGGGGTTCCAGGGGGAGACTTATAAGTTGTGAATAGTGTGGATATCTTCACCCATTTCAAGAATGGATCTGGGCAGGGTGATTTAACTAACAACATAGGATAAGGACCTATATAGTGATTCAATCCCTGCTCAGTACTTTGAGCCAGGTATCAGGTAGAAATTTGGGTATCAAGTCCCGTTATCAAGGTATTGATCTCCAGCTCAAACCATCCATTCCAAACAATAAAATGTAGAGCAATGTATGAGTTTTTCATCGGAATTGATGTCAGCAAGAGCGTATTGGACATCGTAGTAAGAGATTGGCGAAGCGTTCACTTTCATATTTGTATTGACAATACACCAACAGGTTTACGCAGTTTTTCCAGGCGACTTCATGAGGAGGGTATTGAGCAGTCCAAATGCCTTATTTGCCTCGAGCACACGGGTGTTTACAACCTGGTAGCGCTGGACTATTTACATGATTGTGGCTTTGCTCTGTGGTTGGAAAACCCGATGCAGATCAAGCGGTCGATGGGATTGACCAGAGGTAAGAATGACCGTCTGGACGCAGAGCGGATCTGTGAGTATGCGTTTCGATATCAGGACAAAATGCGGCTTTGGGAGCCTGAGAGGGAAGTCATTACGGAGATCCGTCATCTAACTGCTATGCGGCGGCGACTCATTCTGGCGAAGAATCAGTTAAAGGTTCCGGTCAATGAAGGTCAGGGACGTCTTGGTAATAAACTACAGAAGGAGCTGGAGTTGCTAAGCTTACCGGTTATCAACAAACTGGATCAACAGATAAAGCAAGTCGACTCGGCAATCAAAGTCGTTATCGAGAGAGACAACATCTTGAGGCGGCTTTTTGAACTCGTCACATCTGTTGCAAGTGTCGGCCCGGTGCTGGCTTGTGAGATACTGGTGACATCCAATGAGTTCAGGTCCTTCACCAACCCGAAGAAGTATGCCTGTTATGCTGGTGTTGTCCCCTTTGAGCATAGTTCGGGTAGCAGCATAAAAGGTCGTCACCGGGTAAGTTCACTGAGCAACCAATCGCTGAAGAAATTGCTGCACATGTCTGCGATGTCGAGTGTGTCGCGAGAGGGAGAGCTGAGGGACTTTTATCGCAGAAAGGTCGCGGAGGGGAAGAACAAAATGTCCGTCTTAAATGCTGTCAGGAATAAAATCATCCAGCGTGTCTTTGCCTGCGTGAGAGATGGACGGGAATATGAAAAAACTTATGCTCACTCTCTTGCTTAAGGCGTAGAAATCACTATACGTCATGTGCAAAACTGCTTCTAGCAGAGTTGGTGCTTGCCGACCATGCACCCTGGCTGGACAGTGCTTCGAGCAAAAGCAGTGCAGAGTTGATAAATAACTACATAACGCAGTGGTCCTCCCCGTGCTTTTGTTGTTAGCCATGGTTGCACTAGATTGGTAGTAGTTGGATACTGGTGGCACACCTGCCTATGCCGGCCTCCGGCGGCTCGCTGTCGCCGAAGCTTTAGCGAAGGAGCCCATAGCCTCTGGCGACGGATCGCAGGCAGGCGCCACATAGCGAAGCGTTGGTGGTCATAAAAATGAAGATTCGATGTTAAAGTTCTTTCGAAGGATAAGACAGAAGCTATTAAGTCAAGGAAAGCTAAAAAGCTATTTTGTCTATGCTGTAGGAGAAATTCTATTAATTGTAATCGGGATTCTGATCGCTTTACAATTTAATAATTGGAATATTGAAAAAATTAAGAGTCAAGAATCAATTCATATCCTATCTTCTTTTCATGCAGAGTTAATTGCTAATAAAGCAATTATAGATGATAAAATATTATGGTATGAGGACATTAAGTCCGCAATCGTCTCTTTACAAAAAGAAGTCACCTTGCCAAAAGAAAATTTAAATAGTTACCATGTAGATACTCTTCTTGGACGAATAAGCTGGTGGAATAGCACTGCAATTCAAATGGCTACTACAGATGGAATAATCATAGGAGGGAAGTTACCTTCAATTAGAAATGAGAATCTTCGATTAGTAATCACAGAATGGAATAGAACAGTTGATTGGGTCCAACAAAATGAAAGACAGGATTATGATTCCATGGAAAGTTATTGGATGCCCTTTCTACAATTGCATGGGTTTTTACCTCAGATTTCAAATTCAATCACCAAAATTCCCGGGACAGGAAAAGCTAATTATGCAACAAACGTGGCCTTAGGTTCAAATTCATTTGATCATTCATCTTTATTAAGAAATCGTGAATTTCAAAATGTCTTACTTAGGAGACTTTGGGTAGTAGATGATATTCTTAATACATATAAACAGTTAGAACTGGAATTAGATCAATTAATAAGTGCAGTGGCATCGGAAATGAGAAAGTGAAGTTGTTGATGGAACTGAATAACAATAACGAACCACCAACAAAGCATAAAATGTTCATGAGCATTATACAGCGGCACGCCATTTATGGAGACCGTTGTACATCATTTTCTGTATCTAATAGGTGGTGGTAGAATAGGGACCTTTTGAAAAATTTCGATTGTTTTTCAGCCAACTGAGGGTGGAGTCTGTTGGCTTAAGTGATGGCGTGGGTGGAAAACTCGTTTACGAAGTCGGCGCAAGGCCGGAAGCCAACAAGGGACGAACGAAGAAGGGCTGAAAACAGACTCGAATCTTTCCAAGTACCTCTTTGGCCTACTTTTTCTACGACAATTCGAACATTCAATTAACGGAAACGAACAATGGTACTGTCTGCGACCAGGAGCGGTGGCCCGGCACAATCGCGGGGTTTGCGATGGCCTGCGGTAGGAAGCTTGATTGGGCTAAGGATTTTTTGCTTCGTTTTTGATCCTTCAAAAATGAAGGGCCCCTGTGGCCTGAGCAGTGGGGAATAAAACGCTTACGAGAAGCGACGAGAGAAAGTGTGGTTACCTACTGTGGTAGTGGCTTGGCAAAGAACGATGTACAACAACGGCTATATGGCATGTGCGAAAAGTGCTACTAGCAAAGAGTGTGAGGTACGACCATGCACCCCTGGCTGGGTAGTGTCCAGGAGCCGAGGCAGTGTGAATTCGATAAATAATTACATGACGCAGTGGTTCTCCCCTTGCTTTCCCGCCTTCACCTGGTTGGCAGAGAGAGTTCGTACAATGAAGGCCATTGGTTACTTGAAGAAAAGCTTCGGCGGACAGGTGTGGTGCGCCAAGGTTGCACTAGATTGGTGGTGGTTAGCGTCAATTCTTTCCCATAAGTATTTGGATCCCCAAAAGACCAGACATGCTTTCTGAAATTATTAAAAGCACTTATCCAATATCCTTAAGTTCAATCAAGGCCATTGAGGACCTGGCTACATCCTTGGACATTCAAAAAAAGGAATTAATTGTTCAGAAAGGCGCACACAACAATGAAGAATACTTTGTCCTGGATGGTATTATCAGAAGTTATATTCTTAATCCACAAGGAGTAGAAGTTACCATATCTTTTTTCTGCTCAAATTCTGTTTTGACACCCCATGTCGCTCGCAACAAGGAAGGACGTTCTCAGCTATTCTTTCAAGCTCTGACGAACGTAAAACTTGCTGTTGTAGACGCAAAAGCGTTTGAAATCCTCCGATCCGAAAATGAAGAAGTTAGGAACTATGCCTTTAGGGTACTTCAAAATGAACTACTAATGAAAGTTTCCAAAGAAATTGGGCTTGCTTCTCTTACCGCCAGGGAAAGACTAAAAAGATTTAGGAGCGAGTATCATAACCTGGAAAACTTAATTCCGCACCCTTATATCGCTTCTTATTTAGGCATTACAAACATTTCACTGAGTAGGCTCAGGAGCGAAGTACGGGACTAAGTTTCGCATTTTATCATTTGTTAATGCTTTTGGTTTTGATGAACCTGAGCTTTGGATTATTGATTCGAAAACAATATCAGAAGCTTAATTCTAATCCTCATGTTACCATCAGAAAACCTTTTCGCTCAATCTACTGAATACCTCAAAATTCAAAATGGAGAGGTGACTTTGAACACCACAATTTATCCAAAAGAGCATGCTGAAACAGTGATTCTTCTTCATGGTGGCCCAGGAGTGCCTGATCCAATGACTGAAGTGGCCTTGGAACTAAATAACAAGTTTCAGGTGATAACTTTCGAGCAACGAGGAACAGGCCAATCTTTGAATCCTAACTCTGAGTACGCCATAGCAGATTACATTTCGGACATTGATTCGATTGCCAGTCATTTCAACCTTGAATCTTTCCATTTATTTGGACATTCATGGGGAGGATTATACGCCCAAATCTATGCGGAGGAAAGACCCGAGAAAATAGAAAGCCTATTTCTGTGTAGTCCGAGTTCGGGAACAAATTCAACTTGGGAAAAGACCGAAAAAGAAGTGATGAAATACAACAAAATGAACTCCTCGTGGGGAGAATGGATGAAAATGGGGTGGAATTCCCTATTGGGCATGCTGGGGTCCGATAGCGCATACCAGGAAGTCTTTTTTCTGGTAATGAAAAATTACCACAAGAACTACTCAGATATTTCAATCAACGTAGAACAACTGCGAACCATCACCGCTGACCCTGTTAATATTACCCGAAAAAACATTGTTTCGTATAAAAACCTGAAGCCAATGACCCAGCCCAATTTTCCAATCTTAGTGACCTATGGAGATGGAGATATTTATGGAGAGAGTAAGACTGAGGTCTATGAAAGGTATCCGAAAGCGGAATTTCATGTAATTGAAGATTGCGGACATATTGGCTGGATTCACAATCCTGAAAGATTTGGTGAAATACTTAGTGCCTTCTATTCTATTGATACTCGAGACATGAATAGCTTAACAAGTACAACCATTCGATGAAAAAGATGCTAACAAACACTATCATCCATAAGCCTGTGCGGCCAGACCTTGCCGGCCGCACTTGAGCTACCTGCCTGCCGGTCTCTGGCGGCCATAATATTTTTTGGAATCTAAGATATCTTAGTTGATTCTTTAATTGACTGCCAAGTACTAAACTCAATGCGCGATGAATGAAAAAACACATAGTAAAAATAGTTTTATGAAACTCCTCTCAATTGGTGTTGGATTAACATTGATTGGATTCATCTGCATCCTATTTGCTTTCTCTGTTTCGTCCTACATGGATGAAAGGGAAAACGCCAAAAGAGAGTTGCGGGCAGTTGAGGAGATACTATCAGAAATGGAATATTATGAATTCATGATTGAATATGGAGGTGGACGCATGAATGAAGTGATAGCCGCAGCAGAACGCTTACTCGATGTGATGAGGAATCCAGAGGCAAGTGCATCAAAGGAAGATATCGAACTTGACTTGCATAAATTGACATGGCTTTGGCTTTCCGCAACACCAACTACGAAATATGTATCATTAAATATTTCAGGTGATCTTAACTTTATTAGATCTGAAGAATTGAGGAAAGAGTTAGCTCAATTCAATGCGGACCAGGAAAAGCTATTGCAGTTTGAAGCAATACAAGTTCGATTTGTTGATACTCAACTTAGACCTTTCCTAAATAAGAACATGGATAGGACTGTTATCGACTCATATCAGGAAGGTGCCGATTTGGTAACTAAACGAAATCCATCACCCTTTCGAGATACCAATGCTAGTTTACTACAAAATAGAGAGTTTGCGAATCTGCTTGTCGACTTGATTTTTTGTACTAAGAGGCTCAATCTCCCATATTCAAGAATGCAAGGAGAAGCAGAATATATCAGAGAAGTAATAGCTAAAGAATATCCTTCATTGTGAGATGACGGACTGAAAACAAAGAATATAACACTGTTCAAAAAGGCATAAAAGCGCATTTTGCACCAATAGTTAGACATTATCCAAAGCAGAATGAAGTTTATCCTATCCTTGATTTTTTCCGCCCTTCTCTTTTTCGAACTTTTCGGCCAACCACCGGAAATGAATGTGATCTACGGAGACAATCATATCTTCACGATCAACACCCCAACCGGATGGGTCAATGACAAAGAACTGGCATCAAAAATTGGTATCGCATCTTTCTTTTATGCCCAGTCCGACGTCGATAAAAACCCCAAGAGTTACATGTACGCCATGGGCTATGATAAGGACCAGAAGAACAAAGACTTGAAGACGTTCATCCAAGGCGATATCGCGAACTTCAAGCAGAAATATCCTAACCTAACTTATGATGAAATCAGAGTTGAGGGCGCGCCTCCGATTATTGCTTCCAGACTCCTTTCATACAAGGATTTAGACGACAGATTTGGAGAAGAAGTGTTATACATGGAAACTGATTCTTCAATCATCGTTCTAATTTTCGCGGCATTTACAGCGGAGGAATTCATGAAGTATCAACCGGCTTTTGATTCCTTTGCTGGATCATTCCAATACAGAGGCAATGACCCAAAGCCATTTTTGGAATGGCAGAAAAATCAGAGATGAATTTGGACAATACCTAACAATCAATCACTGTACGTCATGACTAGGCGCCCCCCGACTGGGTGCCCCCGCACAAACCGGCTTCTAGTAGAGAGTGTGGAGTCCCGATCCCGATAGCCATCGAGACTATCGGGAGACCATGCACCCCTATCGGGAGGGTGCCCGGAGCCGAGACCATGCTAGACCGATAAATAACTACATAGCGCAGTGGTTCTCCTCTTGCTTTCCCGCCATCGTCAAGTTGGCAGAGGGTGAATGGCACCCATAAAGGTAGCCTACTACCTGAAAGAAAAGCTTCGGCGGGCAAGTGTGGTGAGCCAAGGTTGCACTACTTAAAGGATTAATAAAAGCTGCTAACAATGTATATACAAAATAGGTGAATTATGGCAAATTCAGGGATTGCATTCCGCTTCAAAATGGTAATCGTTTGATAAGTTTTTGAGTCTGTAATCGCCTACTTTGCAGATACTTACCATTATGCTCAAATGTGCTAATGATAAAATTTTTACTACTATGAAAAATCTTACATTGTTCGCGCTTTTCATTCTTTTTTGGGGGAATGCTTATTCTCAGCAAGATTCACTGGAGGATATCACAATCGGCAAAAAGTATAAATTGTATTCTCAGGTTCTTGATGAAGAAAGAGAATTGTGGATCAGCTTGCCCAGAAGTTACGAAACTACTACTACAGAAAAATTTCCTGTTGTATATCTCCTTGACGGAAGCAGTCATTTTGCTTTTGTGACAGGATTATTAGAAAAATTTACTGCAAAAGGAATTCCTCCATCAATTCTGGTAGGTGTCCTAAACACAGAAAGGACAAGAGACATGACGCCACCGACAGAGAACGAAGATGAAATTAAATCATTCACCAACAGTGGAGGGGCTGATAATTTCATAAAAATGTTTGAAGAAGACCTTATCCCTTTCGTAAACAAAAATTTTAGAACAAAGGACTTCAAGACCTTGATAGGTCATTCCTTCGGTGGCTTATTCATAACCTATGCATTGGCAAAAAAGCCTGAATTATTTAATGCCTACATATCCATAAGTCCAAGCTTATGGTGGAATGACCAAAAGATAGTTGACCTTTTTGAAGATACTCTCGAAGACAACCCTGAAATGAAAGGTATCCTTTATATGACAATGGGAAACGAAAGAGGTAAAATGCTTGGAGGCATGATGAAATTAGTAGGTGTTTTAGAGTCGGAACAACCTGTGAATTTTAGGTGGGACTATAAGGTTCATCCTAATGAAACTCATGGAACAATCCCAAATATTACTGAACTAGAAGGATTTGAGTTTATCTATAAAGACTGGTATGTTCCAAACCCCCATTCAGACTTCCTTAGTGGTGGTTTCACTCATTTCGAAAACAGAGCCAAAAGAATAAAAGAAGAATTTGATGAAGATTGGGAATTAGAAAATTACCAAATGGTTTCCATCATAGATGAACTTAATGAAATTAAGAATTATGTAGTCGCAGTGGAAATAGGAGAACAGTTTCTTCCCAGATTCAATAAAAGTCCCAGGTTTCACTTTGTTTTAGCAGAAAGCTATCTTGGAAATGAAGACATTGAAATGGCAAAAAACTATTTTTCTGAAGCCTATAAATTAGCTCCAGGTGATGATGATTTTGAACAAATGGTTGATTCATTGAAAATTGACAAATCCAAGTTGGTTCCTGATGTCAAGCTGACAAGATCTTTGACGAAAAAGTACATTGGGACATATAAATATTCAGAGAAAGTAATAATTACAATTTCAGAGGCAGGTGATTCTTTAAAGTGCAATCGATCAGATTTACCAATGGATTTCTACGCAAAACCATTCGATGAAGATGGACACTTTTACGTTTTAGAGTTTGGATATAGTATGGATTTTATTTTTGATAATAAGAAGACGAATATCGCAAGCAAATTGATAATCAGAGACCCATGGGGTGGAGAAGAATCTGCCATTCGTATTGAGGACGAATAACCTAAAAAACGGAGTTTGCTGAAAAATGAAGTTTCTGAGTTCAAGCTAACTAAACGGACTGAAAACAAAGAATATAACACTGTTCAAAAAGGTATTAAAACGCCTTTTGCACTACCGCCGAATTGCCAGACATGAATCGAAAAGAACAGCAGTTTCATGAATATAAGCACCGCCACCTCTTCAGACGAAATAGAAAGAAAGCTTGGTTTCTAATTGCTAGTGGATTCTTTCTTGCGGCATTCACCTACAGATTTAACTCAAATGGCTTCTGGTTCATGATGGCGATTTGCGGAGTTCTATGCTTGGTGGGCTTCATAACCATTTACTTTGTGCGACAGGTGGAACGGGAAGATTGAATGGCTTTCTCAGCTCCTAGCTGAACATAAAACAAGAAAGATGCCTTGGATGGAGGTTGTGAGTCCAAGGAAACAGTAGGGCGACACAGCCATTCTTCGAACAACAGTTTTGGAACTCGTACGACGCGTTCTGATATTGCAATTGGAGAACAGCCATTATGGAAAACCTAAAAATAGCGGTCGCCCAGTTTGAGCCTAAGGACGGTGACAAAGCCTACAACCTATTGGTTATCGAGCGGCTGACCGCTGAAGCGAAGCAGCGGGGAGCAGAAGTCATCAGCTTCCACGAGATGTCGATCACAGCCTACACGTTCTTCAAAAACTTAAGCCGGGAGCAGGTAGTTGAGTTGGCGGAAGCTGTCCCCAGTGGCGCGAGTACCAAGAGGTTGACGGAGATCTCAGCGAAGTATGATCTCCCCATCCTGGCCGGGCTCGTCGAAATCGACAATGACAAGATCTACAATACCTACATCTGTGTAGCCCCCTCCGGCCTCGTGGCAAAGTACCGGAAGCTCCACCCCTTTATCAGCCAATACATGTCGCCTGGTGAAGAGTACGTCACGTTCAAGCTGAAAGACTGGACCTGTGGGATATTGATCTGCTATGACAACAACATCATCGAAAATGTCCGCGCCACCAGTCTTCTTGGTGCCGATATCATCTTCGCGCCGCACGTCACCTGCTGCACGCCCTCAGCGATGCCTGGCAGAGGATATGTGGACGATGCCCTGTGGCAAAATCGCAAGGAAGACCCAGTCCCCCTTCGCATGGAATTCGACGGGCCGAAAGGACGAGGCTGGCTCATGCGGTGGCTGCCAGCCAGGGCCTACGACAATGGCGTGTACTACGTCTACACGAACCCCATTGGCTACGACGGCGAACACCTGAAGAATGGCAACTCCATGATCCTCGACCCCTACGGCGAAGTGCTCGCCGAGATCAAGAGTTTTGAGGATGATATGGCCATCGCGACATTGACACCTGACAAACTCCGGCTAGCCGGAGGGTTCCGCTACCGCAATGCTCGAAGACCAGAATTGTACCGCGACATCATTGGTCGGGAGCACGATTCGGAGACGAAGCCAGTTTGGTTGAAGTAGGGTGTTGTTATAATTCTGCAGACGCTGTTTTAGCAGGTCATCATGCACTTCCACCGGCAAGTCAATCTGTTATGCCGTAAAGTGATATGTCGAACGCACCATAAATGATCCTCTCCTCCAGAAGCTCCATTGCTCCCTCCTTATGTGTTGCTCTCAAGTGGCTCAGCAAGCCTTGAGACGCATTCATTACATAGACCTTGTCGTACGATTTGTAATCAAACTTCTGTTGATAGTTGGGATATTCTGGCTTGGCATAAATGATATCTATATTGGGATTGGTACTGGCATTGGTTAGAGCCATAAAACCAGTATACCAATGAGTGTAGATGATAGTGAAGTCCGAAAGAATCAGTATCCGTTCATCGCCGGAGAACCGCTCTCTTGCATCCTTTTGCTGATAGAAAGCATCTGAGCGCTTACCATAATTTGTATCATTGGCGACTATCCAGGAAGACTGCAGCCCCAGACACGCCATGGCAATAAAAAGAGGACCTATGGCCAATGGAAATCTGTTTATTCCTTTGTACAGGACAAAACCCACCAGCACAAAAATCCCAATGAAGTTGGTCAACGAATAACGGGCCCAAATAGAGGCAACGGTCGATCGGTAGAGATCCGCCGACACCAGCAGGATGCCGCCCAAGAATACCATTAGACCAATATACCAGCGTTGTTTGGGTGTCGCCAACAGAAAGAAAAAGACAATACTGCAAACAATCAGTAAGAGGTATATCCAAAAAATAGTCGACGAAAGGAACTCACTCATATCGTTATTATTCACGTAGATAAAGGATCCCACTGCATTTTCCAGTTGCATGTACAGCAGCCTAAATATGCTATAGTCAGAGGCTCCAAATTGATGCCATGACAAGCTCTCCTGAATTGCACCTTTTCCATTGTATGCATAGGCGAGCCATGGAACGCTTGTCAGACCCACGGCAAGTTGACTTGCGATGAGTGATTTCCATTCGTGCCGATGATAAACCATGCCATAAATGAATTGGGCGAGCAATACGATGTAGACAAGAATGGTAACGTGAATGGCAAAAAAGCCAACGACCACATAAACGAGCCAAGAGGTAACGGATTGCTTATCTAGTGCCCTGAGAAACAGATAATGCAATATGATTATGGAAGAACCCCAAAGTGCATAATAGCGTCCTTCCTGAGCGTACATTTGGAAAATCGGCGATACCGAATAAATGCTAATGACCAACCATCCCGCAAGGCTTGAGTTGGACAGCCGCTGCGTAAGCAAAAAGAGAAATGGAATTGAGAGCAGGAAGACGAATACAGAGAAATACCGATAAAGCATCAAATCATCGCCGAAGATTCTCCCAAGGAAAATGAAATAGTAATAATGACCGGGAGTCAGCTGAGGCATTTTTGATAAACCGATAAACTGATCTGCCAGACTGAGATCCCGACTATTCAACCGAATCAAATCGTCAAAATACTTTTTTGGGATCACTTGATTGACCGGTATTCGTGCTTCCTCTTCTTCTAGCGAAATACCAGACACATGCAGTACGGTACAAATTTCATCGTCCCAAAAAAATTGCTCTTCGAGCTTGTAGAATTTAAGGAAGATCCCGACAGCTACAATACCGATATACAAATGGGGTCTTGTGAAGACTTGGTTCAGCACCTGTAGTTTCATTTTCGTTGGGTTGGTAGATTAAAAAACTCTGCCGGAGGTACCATTAAGATAGCACTAAAAACCTCAGGGTCATAACCAAGAGCCCTTTGCGCATTTGCCCACATCCGCAGAAGTCCGCTATTTTAGCGAGCGCTTCCAATGACCTAGAAAACACATGAGATTACTACTTACGTTGATCCTCGCTCTCTCCATCTTCTCACTTCATGCCCAATCTTTCGAGGAGCTTATCCAGAAAGGTGACGCACTCTATGATGAGCAGGAGTACCTCGAATCAGCGAAAGCCTACGACCAGGCCTTCGAATTGCAGGAGGGCAATCTCGGGCAGTACTACAATGCGGCTTGCTCCTGGGCTTTGACCGGCGACACCATTCAGTCCATAAAGTACCTGCACCTCTCCGCCGATAAAGGGTGGAGAAATCTGAAACATATCAAGAGGGACAAAGACTTGACCTCCCTGCATTCCGTGGAAGGGTGGGATGAAGTCTTGACCAAAGTACAGGTGAACCTTGACTACTACGAAAAGGATTTTGACAAGCCACTGAAAGGACAACTCGAAAGAACCTATGTGAGGGACCAAACACTTCGACAACTCTATCGCGATGCCGAAGAGAAGTTTGGCAGGGAATCGGAGGAGATGATGTATTTCTGGTCCCTGATGGCGCGGGAGGATAGTATCAATGAGAGGGAGGTGTTGGCGATTATCGAAGAGAAAGGTTGGGTGGGCACGAGTGTGGTCGGTGGCCAGGCAAATATGACCCTGTGGTTGGTTATTCAGCACGCTCCACTCGAGGTACAAGAAAGGTACTTGCCGATGTTGAAGGCCTCCGTTCTGGAGGGCGAATCCAGTGGTAGGCACCTGGCCCTACTGGAGGATCGCATCCAAATGAGAAATGGCAAGCCCCAGACCTATGGATCTCAGATCTCCACCGACCCCAAGACCGGCGCGCAAACAGTCTATGAGATCTGGGAGCCAGAGTACGTGAATCAGCGGCGAAAAGAAGTCGGCCTCGGACCGATCGAAGAGTACGTAAAAAGGTGGGGCATCACCTGGACCGTAACTCAAAAAGAAAAATAACAATGGAGGGGTTGGAACTATGATGACTGCCTTCTTCTATATCGTCGTCTTCCTGATATTCACAGTACCCATAGCGGTGATAGTGATTATCATCGTCAACCTGACCAAGCGTAAGAGACGACCACAACGCACCCAACCGCCGGCAACTGGAGTAGACCTCAAGGAAAAATTTGACGAATTCATGGATGACCCCAATCAGGGCTATGTGAAAGGAAAGATCGTAATTCTGATCCTTTTCATCCTGTTTGTGATTGGCTCCATGATTTGGTCAGTAATTTCCCAAATCTTCACTTGACCAAACAACGAGTTGGATTTGAGAGGTACCCTCCCTTTACACAGACTCCAAGCTGTAAAGGCCCAGCGTTTGTGATTTGCCCCTCAGTTCCACTTCCTTCATAAACTCAGACTTGAATTTGGGTGGTAATGAAAATTGATCTATCAATTCCTCACTTACCAGAAAGTCCCTGTTCAGCAACTTGCATTGCTCCTGTATTCTTGAAGTGGTGTTCAGCACGTCACCGACATATACGATTTCCTTCTTCAACTCCCCCACCCATGTAACTATCACTATTCCTCCATGCAGTCCCGCTTTGAACTCTGGCACCACTCCATATTTATTCATGTACTTTTCTCTGAGCCTGGTCAGGACATCACGCATCTTGAAAAAGCATTCAATAGCATTGGAATTTCTTATGCCCATTTTGTAGCTCCACATCAAAATGATCTCATCTCCGACATATTGATAGATCTCGGCATCTGTTTGCTTCAACGACTCAGTAATGTCCGAATAGTAATCCTTGAGAAAGGACCCGAATTTCAAGTGCCCCAACTTCTCAGCGATGGTAGTCGAGGACTTCAGGTCAATAAAGCAGAACATCCGAAGCACTTCCATCGGATGATGGTACCTGCCGGTGATGAATCTCCATAACTCCCCTTTCTTGTGCAGGCTATTGATCTGCTTGATACCAAAAATCACAACCAGCAAGACGAAGATCACCAGCAGATTCGTCCGGTATCCTTCACTTCCAAGATATGACTTTATGCCTTCGGAGAATCCCTGATCTCTACCAATCATTTCCCAAATACCATTGATCGGAATGAGCCAAAACGTTATGATGAACGTATAAGCAACCGACCTAAAAAAGACCACATGAGAAAAAGTCCTTTGTTGAAAGAAATCAGCAGCCAGAATCTCCAAGATCGCTGCCGAGCCGGCAATCAAAATCCCCGCGCATCCTCCTCTGATGAGCAACGGAAGGAGTGGTTCAGGAAATGTACTACCTACCTTGGCCAGGTACTCAATCGTAGCATAGATCAAGGACAGAATGATACCAATGGCAACGTACTGGTAAATCATTTGACGATGGGACTTTAGAGATCCAGCTTTCATGAGACTATGGAATCTTCGATGAAATATACCACCAACATCCCATCGACGGCATAACCTTCATCATGCAGTGATTTGATTTTGGTCTAGTCCGCGAGCAGGACCATTTGGGCGGTCATATGTACCACAATCGCTCTACTTTTGTGCGATGATCGATGCCCTGTCGATAGTCAATCTCATCATCGCCGTACAAGCGCTGTTCCTGTGTATTCATTTCACCTTGAAAAAAAAGGGGGCACGGCAGTTGAATCAACTGGTCGCTATTCAAGTGGGCGTCTTTGGGCTTATTGCACTCAATACCTATCTGATCCTTTCTGATCGAGACACCTTGTTCTTCCAGGAGTTGGCGAACAATTCCCTTTGGTTGGTCGCGCCGAGCATGTACTTGTTTGTGCGAAATCATCAGCAAGTCACGCCCGCAAAACTCCTGCGCAGACACCTTCTACCTTTCGCCCTGCTGGCTTTGATCGGGCTACTTCTCTACAACACGAGTTATGTGTCGTACCTGCCACCCATAGGCTTCCTACAGATGTTGATCTATGTATCACTGACGTTCAGGTACCTTCATCAGCACTATACGTCCATCAAGTCATTTGTTCACTGGGCACTGCCCTCCATCGTGACGTTCACAGTCATCCTCGTAGCCAACTTTGCACTCAAGGCCCTCATCTCTCTCGGACAGATATCAGTGTCTGACGAGCTCCTTTTGAGCATGACGACATTGCTCAGCTTTCCCGTCTTCTACATGGCCTACCGGGAGATGAATGCATCGCCCGATTTCGGACCCTCTCCACAGAAGTACCGCACCTCCCACTTGACCGACGAGCAACTGGACGATCATTTGAGAAAGGTTCAATCAATGATGACGAAAGAGAAGCTCTTCCTCGACCCAGACCTGCAGCTTTCATCGCTGGCAGAAAAGGTAGGCATACCGCAGAAGTACATCAGCCAGGCCATCAATCAACGATTGAAAAAGAGCTTTACCGAGTACCTACTCGGCCTGAGATTGGCGCAAGCAGAAAAGGACTTGATAGATCCCAAAAATCAGCACATGACCATTCAAGGTATCGCACAAAATGCAGGGTTTACCTCTCTGAGCCGCTTCAGTCAACATTTCAAGCAATACAAGGGCATGACACCCGGCCAATTCCAGCGGCGGCACCTGCCGAGATAAATTGTCCCGATCATGATTTGGACGAATTCGGGGAAAAGTTCACCCCCGCACTGCCGTAACATTCAGCAACGAATAAGAATTGCGAATCATGAAAACCTCCAACTTCTCCACCAACCAACAGCTGATCACATTCTTCCTCGTGACCTACGTCGCTTCGTGGTCACTCTTCTCAATAGGTCACGCACTGTCGCTGATGCCACTCATTATGCTCGGCGTTTGGTGTCCCTCACTGAGCGCAGTAGCGCTGACAGGGGTATTCTATGGCAAGGACGGGATCAGGAAAATGTTCTCGAGGTTTTCCCGGTATCGGGTCAAGTGGTACTGGTGGGTGGCCTTGTTGTTCCTTCCCGCCGCCATCCATTTTACGGGCAGGTCCCTGTGGCAGTGGTACTACGAAGGGGCGATCAATCCCTTTTTCCGCGACCCGCAATATTGGCTCGGAGCGATCATTCCCTCCTTCCTCATCGCCGGCTTCGGTGAGGAACTGGGCTGGAGGGGTTTCGCCCTACCAAGACTTCAACGGCACTTCCGGCCTATCACCGCAACTTTAGTGCTCGCGCTGGTACACATGTTTTGGCACTTGCCCACGTATTGGCTGGGTCAGGGGATGCACAATGCGCCATTGATTTTCGTGCTGTGCTTTTTGTTCCCATGGTCTTTCCTTTTTACCTGGCTGTACAACAAGTCAGGAGGTAGCCTCATCTTCGCGGTCAGCTTTCACGCCATATCCAACGCGTCGCTATCGATCGTGCGTTTTATGCCACTGGATCAAGAAGTGCCCATCACACCAGCATTGATCACACAGACGACCCTACCCGCAGAACTCGCGGGGCCCTACCTGGCCGTGTGTGTTGTGTACGCCGTGGTCGCCCTGATTGTCCTAAAATTCGGAAAATTCAATGAGGTGAATACCGACCTCCCATAGGTTTGGCCTGCTAGTCGGTAGCTCTTTGACGGATCAAGTTGATCTCAGAAAGAATGTATCCAGGAACGACCAGTTGCCTATCATCATCCAACGAAGCCGTCAAAAAAAGACAAAGTGCAGACACAGAGGGACAAAGCATAGGATGTAGGAATCCAAATTCTCCAAGTTGTGCTATTTTGTAGGTAACATGCTAGTTCCCAATGCAATTGCCAATGGGACGGCGCCACACTAACAGAAGATGACACAAAAAGAAACTGCCTGCATTCTCTGCAGCCAAAATTGTGGGATCGTCGTCGAACAGGACACCGAAGAGAACTTCGGTAAGATCATAGGAGACGACAATCACCCCATCTCCGAAGGCTACCTCTGCCAAAAAGCGACTCGCCTCAACTACTACCAACACCAGGCCCGGGTCACGAGCCCTTTGAGAAGGAAAGAGGACGGGACTTTCGAAGAGATCAGTTGGGAAGTCGCGATCCAGGAAATAGCGGATAAGCTCGTCCACATTCGAGATACGCATGGCGGCAAAACCATTGCCTACGCAGGAGGTGGCGGTCAGGGCAATCACATGGGTGGGATCTTCGGTTCCGCTTTTAGAACTGCTTGCGACACGCCTTATTTCTATTCGGCCCTGGCGCAGGAAAAAACCGGGAACTTCTGGGTGAACGGTCACCTGTTTGGCAGGCAAAACACCAACTATGCGGAACCCGTAGGCGAGGCAGACTACGTCATGATCCTCGGGGCCAATCCTGTGCAGTCCCACGGCATCCCAAAGGCAAGGCCGACCATCAATGAAGCATCGAGGAATCCGGACAAGACCCTCGTTGTGGTCGATGTCCGCAAGACAGACACAGCCAAAATCGCTGATCTCTTCCTCGAGGTGAAACCCGGCAAAGACGCCTTCCTACTTGCCGCGATCCTCGGATACATTGCCCAAAATGACTTGGAAAATAAGACCTTCCTCTCCGAGCGCACGGTTGGATGGGAGAGTGTAAGGGCGCACTTGCTGGAGATCCCCGTAAGCGACCACGCTAAAGTCTCGGGGGTGGAGATAGACCTGATCAAGCAGGTAGCAGAGGGAATCGCCAAGGCCAAATCCTTTGCGCTTAGGTCGGACCTGGGCATCGAGCAAAGTCACAACAGTACACTGAATGCGTACCTGGCGAGGTTGCTGTTTTTGATCACGGGTCATTTCGGGAGAGAAGGGACCAACTGTCTGCATACGGCGCTCCTCCCTCTGATAGGCCATTCCAAAGAACCCGAGGCCGGCGGCATCACCACGCAGGTCACCAAGATGAAAGCGATCGCCAAACTGTTCCCTCCCAACATCCTGCCATTGGAAATCGAGACGGACCATCCCAACCGACTCCGGGCGCTCATAGTGGACAGCGGTAATCCTGTGGCTACCTATGCCAATACGAACAGGCAACGGCAGGCCATTGAGAAGCTGGAGTTGTCGGTGGTCATCGATGTGGCGATGACGGAGACAGCACAAGCCGCTCAATATGTACTGCCCGCCAGGACGCAATACGAAAAGATGGAGGCGACCTTCTTCAACCTGGAGTTTCCCAAAAACTTCTTCCACCTGAGGCATTCCATCAACGAGCCTCTCGAGAATACACTGGCAGAGCCGGAGATCTATCACCGGCTGGTCACGGCGATGGGAGAATTGCCAGCATCGTTCCCCTTGTTGTATCAAGTGGCTAAACTCGATAGACGCCTTCCGATGCTGAAGCTGCTGCCACTGGCGCTTGCGGTCACGACTTTTTTTAAGCCAAAATGGAAGAAGTATCAACTCCTGATTTTGAAAGAAACACTGGGTAAGGCCCTGCCCTACTCGTACGCGAAGCCAGCGGCGCTGCTATGGTTCGCAGCTCATCGGTATGTGAGTAAATACGAAAAGCAGGTGCGCCGTCTGGGCTTCAAAGAAAAAGGCTATGCCCTGGGAGAAGCGCTCTTCAATAAGATACTGACAAGCAAGTCTGGTACCTTCATCAGCGAGCACACCTTCGATGAAAGCTGGGAGCTGATCAGGCACCGTGACAAGAAAGTACACCTGGAGATACCCGAGATGCTGCAGTGGCTGGATGATCTGACGGAAAAAGCCGCTGACGATGAGAAGGAAGCAATGACTTACCCATTCAATCTCATCGCGGGCGAGCGGCGGTCTTACAATGCCAATGCCGTAATCCGTAACCCAGAATGGCGCAAGAAGGACATGGAAGGCGTCCTGAAGATCAATCCCGAAAACGCCAAAGAGTACGGCTTGGCAAACGGAGACTGGGTGAAGTTAAGCAGCAAGACCGGTGAGGTGAAGATCAAGATGTGGATGACAGAAGAGGTACCCAAAGGCCTGCTGTCAATGCCGCATGGCTACGGGCTCTCCTATCCGGACCACGACGAGTCGACGACGGGCGCGCTGGTCAATGTACTGACCTCCACCGAAGACTGTGATCCGCTGGCAAAGACACCTTACCACAAAAACGTGAAGGTGAAAATCGAGAAGATCGCGTAAGTCCGAATACCAAAGTAAAGCCACATGACCAACTACATTGACGGATTCGTCCTCCCTATCCCCAGAAAGCACCTGGACCAATACAGGCAAGTGGCCACAGAAGTGTCAAAGGTTTGGAAAGAGCATGGTGCACTCGCCTACTACGAGTACGTGGGGGACGACATGAACGTCGAAGGCCTGCGCCCTTTCCCGGAGGCAGTCGAAGCGTCAGCAGAGGAAGCCATCATTTTTGGTTGGGTGGTGTTTGCGTCGCGCGAGGCGCGAGACCTGGCCAATGCGCGTGTGCCTGCCGACCCCAGGATGACCGAGCTCATAGCCCCACTCGTGGATCCCGCGACGATGATATTCGACGCCTCTCGAATGATCTATGGAGGTTTCCAGCCTCTCGTTCAAGACCCGGAGCAATGAACCACCGTCGACATGGCATTGGCTTCGCACTACCGTAATCGCTATTCAGTTTCGGATCGCCTTAAATTTGATCGAGTCATAACACTCACACCATCATGACTAAACCGATCATCCACATCAAATGGGATACCTGGGACTGGATCATTGAGATCATCGGAGCGGTTTTCCTATTGCTAATGATCGGGTTTCCCATTTACTTCTTCGCGGAATTGCCAGACGTCATTCCCAGGCACTTCAACGCTGCTGGAGAACCAGATGGGTACAGCGGCAAGGATACTATTTGGACGCTGCCGGTGATTGGGGTGCTCATGTATGTGGGGATGTTCACCTTGAATCGGTACCCACACATCTTCAACTATCCGACGGAGATCACGCCGGAAAACGCCGAGCGTCAATACCGGGTGGCAACCAAACTTGTTCGCGTTCTCAATGTATTGATCGTCGCCAGTTTCTGGTACATCGGGCTCGCCACCATCCAGGTAGCCATGTCTAATCAGGTAGGTCTTGGCCCACTATTTATGCCGATCTTCCTGTCGGCCATCTTTGGTACGATCGGCGTCTACCTCTATCAGGCGATAAAGTCTCCTCCTCCACGAGGAAAATAGAAACTCTCAGGTACCTCGAATTCTATTTGCGTGGATGGTTAACCTTCCCGCGAAAACGTTGTCTTTACTTTCAAAGGACAATTACTCAAATGAACACGCTCAAAACGATCGCCACCATCGGCTGCCTGGTCATCAGCTCGTGGGTCACGGCGACCACAACAACGGACTCCATAACCTTTTACCTCCTCCGCGGAATCGGCAGGGAATCGGGGCACTGGGGCACTCACGTTCCCGAGGCCATTCGGGCCAATATGCCCAATGCTCGTTTCGTAATGATGGACCTGCCAGGCGCGGGCAAATACCATAATCAATCCGCACTCCCCACCATCGAGAAGATGGCGGACTTCCTACGAGAGCGATACCATCCCCAAAACGACTCGCTCTCCAAAAGAGTGATTGTTGCCACCTCACTCGCGGGCAATGTGGCCCTGGAATGGGTCTCTACCTACCCCACCGATTTTCACGGTGCGGTCCTGATCAGCTCCAGCCTCAAGGGGGTGTGCAAAGGGAAAGAACGTGTAAAGCCCGAGGCCAAGAAGGACTTCGTGAACATCTTTTTAATGGACGATATCGCAAAGCGCGAGGAGGCCTTCCTCTCCATCAATAGCAATCTCAATGAGGAAAAGGACTCACTGCTCACTTCCTGGGTCGCCTTACAGCATGAGCACCCTGTATCCAAGGGCACGCTGCTGAAGCAAACGCTGGCGGGTATGGTCTACAAGCCCGATCCCACGAAGCCCATATCCCAGGTACTGGTCGTCGGATCAGAGGCCGACAAAATCGTCGCGACGTCGTGCCTCGCAAGTGTGGCTGAGTCGCTGGACAGCCCGCTCTATCTGCATCCCGAGGCTGGTCACGGTCTCCCAATTGACGTGCCACATTGGCTTGCAGATACAGTGTCCTACTGGGTAGAAGAGACGGTTGTTCCCTTTGAATTCGCCGAAGCCCATCAAAACCAGCGAATCGAAACACGCCAAAAGGACAATGGCCTGATGCCCTTCATCTTTGCTGACAAAAGCGTCAAGGCCATAGAGGACGCTACTGATACTAGCTGGGAAGCCACCAAGTCCGGTTGGGCTTGGCTGGATGAAAGCATCCAATGGACGGGTATGTTCGCGAAAGAGCGGCGAACGAAAGACGCCAACAAACGCAAGGAGTTGCGGCAGGCGAAGATCAATCTGAGCGATCAAGCGGCCGAAGGTGGTTAGCCGCCTTCAGGAAAGTTGGGCTTATGGGCAGTTCCCGGCTTACCCTCCTGCAAGTTGTAGTAGATGCGCTGCGTAGGGTAGGCAAAGTCAATGTCGTCGTGCTGCTTGAACGTGACCAGGATATCTTCCCAGATCTTGTGTTCGGAGTTACGCCTTCGCCTTGGGTTGACCAGGTAGCGCATCGACAGCTTCACCCCAATGTCCACGACTGCTGTGTACACGATGGGAGTCAATGTCTTGTAGAAGATCATGTACTTCTTTGACGCCTCAATGAGTTTCTTCTCTGCGGCCCGTGAAAGATGCTCGGAATGCTCACGCACGATGCCCTCCAGCAGACCCTTGGCCTTTTGCCAGTCGCTTTCAAAAGTGACGACAACCCCGATCTCATTCCAAATATGACTGAAGCCTTGCGTGTAGTTCGCCTGTGAGACTTTGAAAACCCTGCCGTTGGGAACGTGAATAATCCGGCCAGTGCTTTGATCGGCATCCACCCAATTATTGATTTCATTCAAAGTGAACTGGAAAAATCGGATGTCGATCACATCTCCAGCACAATCATCGATCTCTATCCTATCCCCCACTTCAAATGGACGCCGGATAATTAGGAATAACCAACCTGCAACATTGACGAGAGGATCCTGCAACGCAATGGCGAGTCCTGCAGTAACCAGACCAAAGAAGGTAGCTAAAGACCCAATACGGTCCACCCAAATACTGCTGATGATGATAATGACCAGTGCATATTGGATGTTGCGGACGACGTTCTTCCAGAAGTAGCGCTCACGCACGTTCTTCAGTCGACTAAAGAGTAGCTTGTTGATGAATGTGCGTACAGCCCAAAGTCCCACGATCACCAGAATCGACAACCCTATCTTCCATTGAGTGTCTGGTGGAATGTTCCAAAAATTCTCGATCCACTCGGTGATTTTCATACACAACAATTATTGGCGTTGCGACGAATTTACAGATTTCATTTGTCTGAATGATTTACAATCGACGGAATGAAATTTCAGGCCCAATATTTGTTTCTGAATTAATTTCGCAGAATCTAAAGAAAGAAAAGTGAAGAGGATACGACGAAGGTTTCAACCCATTGTGATTATTGGTGCATTGTTCTGTGGCGTAGCACTTCTCAGCTGCTCCAAAGATGACCCTCAGCCCGACCTTGAATTAGTTTTCAACAATTACCGAACCGGGATCAGCGATGCGACGATCGCTTTGGGGGATACGATATGGCTGGCAGGATCCACTTCTTCCAATGCGCTCAACGCGGTAACAGGAGACTCCGTCATGGCTGCCTCTGCGCCCAGAGATAGTATCAGCGTTTTCAAACTGGCCGTGAATGATACCATCAATACAAACGCGATAGATGCGTTCGAGCTGGTAGAATTGGTGAGCGATCAAGGTGGCACCACTCCCCTGTTGGATTGCCGGCTCCACAAGATCCTGATTTCGCCAGTACCGGCCACTGACTTCTTCGTGTACCGCGTGGGCATCGTCCCACAAGAAGCCGGTGACTACATGATCACGTTTGAGAATTCTGTTGTCACCAATGTCAATCGAAACGGACTATTTGCAGTTGATTACCAGATAGAAGGTTTTTCCGGATTGATCCTGTATGAAGACTGCAACCGCATCGATTCCAGAAACTTGTTTGTTTCAGAACGCGAATACTTCTTCCGCGTGCAATAGCGTCAGGTCAACGTTTGACTTCAGCGCAAGCCGCTAATAAGGACCATAAACAATCACAAGGACGAAATACCTATCCAGTACCGAATTATACATTTGTATCTATAATTCCTTTATATTGGCGAAAAGGTATAGGTAAAATTATGCAGAAGGGATACTACTACGTCATCATGCTCATTGTAGTTTTTGGGGGCATGCAACTGTACTCGAACTGGCGACATGCCAATGAGAGTTCATTACTGACTGCAGATGCCATCAAGCCTGATCTGCTGTTAGACAACACGAAATACTACCTCAAAGAGCACGCCTACGAAAGGAGTATCTCGCAGCTGGATGAAGCTATTGCAGCGATGCGCGAAATAGAAGCGGACCTTGATCAGGACAGCAAAGACGTCATAGAGACCTCCATCTCGGACCTGGTGAAGGTGCGGACAGAAATGGTGATGGACTCATTGGTACAAGAGGACCTTAATCGAGCCTTCACCAACGCGTTGAGTGCCCTTACACTTGCTGAATTAAAAGTCTCTGAAGTTCTTATCAAGGAGCACCACTCTATGGATGCGATTGTTGCCATGAAATATGGCATGCTCCATCTCAAAAACGCTCTCAAGTATGCAGAGGGTGAAAAGAAGGAGTATGAGATCCACATCTATGAAGAGCTGGATTCATTGCTGGAATCGCGTACACTCTCAGAAGATGAAGTGATCGCTCGCCTGGAGCAGATGATTTTCGAATTGGATATGCTCGTCGAAGCCGATCAACAGGAGCAAGCTTCGGACGGTCACTAATTACCGGTAATAGTCTCAGGATGGCTGAGGCAATGACACCCAGGAGTAGTTGCCTATTTTCAGGGCATCCCCCTCCGTGCCACTGATCACACAGATGATCTTACGTTGATCTGTTTCCTGACCTCCCCGAAACACTCGAATGGTGGTGGTATAAGCGACGGAATAGTTGTCCCCAACCTGCTCGGCGAATAGGATCTCCACCTGCCCAAAGCTCGCTTTCAGGTCTTCCAATTTATCCAGCTCGTCGAGGTATTGCTCGAAGTTGCCCATGCCCTGACCTACACTTGCACCGGCCTCACCAGTGAAGCGGACACCATTGACACTGTAACCTTCCGTGAAGTTGGACATCAGTTTGTCCCTGCTGCCTCCGCCAGCAAGTTCTTCCCATCCTTCATGCACCTTGTCGATCAACAGTGCATACTTAGCGTCAAAGCGCGACGTAGCTAGACGAGTATTGGTACTGGCCAGCTGGCCCTTGTACGCCTCCACCTGGCCGTTGAGCGCATTGACTGTTGAGACGTAGTCGTCTGCCTCGGTCTTCAAATCAATAATTTCCAGTTCCTGGCCTTCTACTCGCTGCTTAAGCTCTTCATTCTCCGTCTGCAACTGTTGCAGCTGCTCCTGGTTCTGCTGGCATTGCGTCAACGTAAGAGTGACAAAAGCGATCAGGACAAATGGATTCGTGAACTTGAAGAATTTCATGGCTCGATTCTATTGGTTAATCAATGACGCCAAATTACACGTATTCTCTGCCCCTTTCCAACGATTTCGGGACTTACCTCCTCAAGCTTTCACAAACTTCACAAATACCTCACTACCAGCTCTGGGAGGAATGGAATTATAAGCTTCCTCCAGAACCTCGATTTGAAAGAGCTCACCGAAAAGACCATGATATTCCGCTTCACTGCCTCCAAAGGGAGGAGCGTCCGCCCGCATGGGTATGTTCCACAGCAAGCCCACAAGTTGGCCGCCAGGTGCAAGTAGTTGCCAGGATTGACGAACGTATTCACTTCGTAGCGCCGGATCGATCGCGCAGAAGAAAGTCTGCTCGATCATCAGGTCGTATTGACCGTGGAGATCGAAAAAATCTCCGAGCACCAAATGGTCTTCGGGAAACGAAGGTGTACGTTGCTTGATATTTTGCAGAGGCCATTCTGCCAGATCCACTACGAAGACATTCGAAAAGCCCAGGCCATGCAGGTACTCGGCCTCATAGCCATTCCCAGCACCAGGGATGAGGATCTTCACATCCTTGTTCTCCAGCTGATCAAAGTACTCCTTCAGCGGCGTCGTAATTGCCCCAGCATCCCAGCCTGTCGAACCCTCCTCATACCGGCGCTGCCAGTAGGCTGCGTTCATTTCCATCAGAATCTCGCCATCCGCTTTTGCTTGCTGGTGAGGTACATGTAGATGGCCGGTATCACAAACAGGGTGAGGAACGTCGCCAGCAGCAAGCCCCCAATCACAGCTATACCCATCGATACCCGACTCTCAGAACCTGCGCCCAACGCCAGGGCAATCGGCAGGATACCGAGGACCGTGGAAAGCGAAGTCATCAAAATCGGCCGGAACCGAGCTTTCGCAGCACCGACGATGGCCTCTTCAACGCTCATACCTTTAGCCTTTCGCTGGTTGGCAAATTCGACGATAAGAATACCATTCTTCGTCACCAGACCTATCAACATGATCATGCCGATCTGGGAGAAGATGTTGACGGTCTCATTGAAGTACCAAAGAGCAAACAATGCCCCCACCAATGCCAGGGGTACTGTGAACATGATAATGAGCGGATCCCGGAAGCTCTCAAACTGAGCAGCAAGCACGAGGTAGATCAACACGAGTGCCAGGGCAAAGGCAAAGTAAAGATTACCAGCGCTCTCCTGAAAGTCCTTAGAGGTACCGGACAGGGCTGTTTGGAAAGTATCATCCAACACCTCATTGGCAATGCGGTCCATTTCTTTTAAGCCATCTCCCATCGTATAACCAGGCGCTAACCCTGCCGATACTGTGGCCGAGGCAAATCGATTGAATCGGAACAATTGGGGTGGTGTCGATTGCTCATTAAGCGTAACCAGATTGTCTAGTTGAGTGAGATCGTTGTTCCTGGTCTTTACGTAAATGGACTGAAGGTCTAACGGTTCGTCTCGATCTTGTCTCGTCACCTGGCCAATCACCTGGTACTGCTTGCCATTCATTATGAAGTAGCCAAATCGTGTCCCACTGAGCGTAAGTTGCAGGGTCTGGGCAATATCGCGAACCGACACATCCAGGCTGGTGGCCTTTTCACGATCGATGCGCACTTCGATTTCGGGCTTGGTGAATTTGAGGTCCACATCGACGAAGCCAAATACGGGACTTTGGCGGGCAGCTTCCTGAAACGCCGGTAGGATCTCTTTTAAGTCTTCCAATTCACGGCCCTGGATGACGAAGCTAATAGGAAACCGTTGGCGCCGGCCTCCGATCGTTTGAGGTTCGGAGATAAATGCACGAGCCTTTGTCATGGCGGACACCTTCGGACGCAGGAGATTCGCCATTTGAGTTTGTGTGAGATCGCGCTCCTCGGGGTCCTTGAACCGAACGATGAAAAACGCCGAATTCACCGAGCTGGAAGCCCCAAACCCCGGTGAGACCACCGTGAATATGTTCTTCAATTCATCACCCAGATTCTCCTGCAGCAGCACTGTCATTTCCTGGGAGTAGCCGTCCATGTATTCGAAAGTAGTCCCCTCAGGACCTGTTGCTATGATCCTAAAAGCAGACCGATCTTCCAATGGTGCCAGTTCCTTCGGCAGAAAATCGATGAAGAAGAATATCAGTCCGGAAGCGGCAGCCACGATCACCGCCGCCTGCCATTTCCTCCGCATGAAGTTATCCAGAGCGTTGTTATACTTCTGATTAAGCCAAACGAAGAAGGGTTCCGTCTTGCGATAGATCCATTGCTTTCGCTCACGCTTCTTCAGCATGTTGGAAGAGAGCATGGGACAAAGCGTCAAGGCCACAAAAGAGGAAATAATCACGGCACCCGCGACCGTAATGCCAAATTCCCTAAAGAGTCGACCCGTCAAACCCTGGAGAAAGACAATAGGAAAGAATACGGATGTGAGGGCGACAGTTGTTGAGATCACCGCAAAGAAGATCTCCCGGGTACCCTGCTTTCCAGCTTCATGAGGCTCTGCTCCAGCCTCAATCTTCGAGTATATATTTTCAAGCACCACAATGGCGTCATCCACTACCAGACCAATGGCCAATACGATCCCCAATAGCGTCAATACGTTGATGGAGAAGCCCAGAATGTACATGAGGAAGAAACAGCCTATCAACGAGATAGGCACTGTGATGACAGGTATGAAGGTGGTCCTCCAGTCCCTCAGGAAGGTAAATATGATCAACACAACGAGACCAAAAGCCACAAAGATCGTCTGCTGTACTTCCGCTATGGAGTCTCGGATGTACTCAGTCTCATCAAACGCCACAGCCGTCTCTATATCCTCGGGAATATTCTTCTCCAACATCTCCAGGCGTTTATAGAACTCCTCTGCGATGGCCAGGTTGTTCGAACCGGGCTGGGGGGTGATGGCGGTGACCACCATCGGCGTACCATCGGTGTATAAGGCTGTCCGTTCGTTCTCCGGGGCAAACTCCGCATTGCCGATGTCCGAGAAGCGAATCACACCATTCTCATCGTCACGGATGATCAGGTCGTTGAATTCCTGGGGGGAGGAGAGCCTTCCCACGGTTCGTACCGTGAGCTCCATCTGCGAACCCTCAATTCGTCCCGAGGGGAGTTCCACGTTTTGCGTATTGACGGCGTTGAGTACCTCCAGTGGCGTGATCCGATAAGCCGCCAGGCGGTCGGGATCCATCCACAGGCGGATCGAATATTTTTTTGACCCCCAGATCCTCACCTCGGATACTCCCTCTATCGTTTGGAAAGTCTCTTTGAAGATGGTCTCCCCTATCTCAGTAAGCTCGAGTAGGCTCCGATTAGGACTGTAGACCTGCAATGCAATGATCGGGCTGGAATCTGCATCGGCCTTTGACACCCGTGGCGGATCACAGTCAGGTGGGAGCCGTCCCTGGGCGCGCGACACACGATCGCGCACATCATTGGCGGCGGACTCGAGGTCCTGATCCAGTCCAAATTCCACACGGATGGTGGATCGACCATCACGGCTGGTGGACGTAAGGCTTTCGATACCATCGATACCGTTGATGGACTCCTCGAGGGGTTCAGTTATCTGGGTCTCAATCACATCTGCGCTGGCACCCACATATTCAGTCGATACGGTGATAATGGGCGGGTCCACCGAGGGATATTCACGAACACCCAAAAAATTGAATCCTATCGCACCAAACAATAGGATCAAGAGTGACATCACAATGGCCAAAACTGGCCGGTCAATACTAACATCCGCGAGACTTGCCATTATAGATCTACGTTTATGTTCATTCCAGGACGTACTTGTAAAATACCACTTGTCACTACGACGTCCCCCGGCTCCAGGCCACTTACAATCTGCACCTCATCTTGTGTACGTATGCCCGTTGTCACCTCCCTCGCTTGCGCCTTGCCATCTTCAAACACAAAGACTTTCATCCGGTTGAGTTCCGGCACCACCGAGATGGCAGGCACCATAATGGCATCCTCTATCCGCTCCAATATCAAATTGATCTTCGCAAACTGACCCGGTAGCAGCTTGCCTGCCGGATTGGGACATCGGGCTCTCAATTTGATGCTGCGGGAAGTGGGATCGATTTGCGGCTCCAGTGCATATATCTCCCCCGTGAATGTCTCTTCATAAGCATCGACAGTAAAGGTCAGCTTGTCTCCGACGTTGATGTCATTGAGGTAACGGCTGGGGATAGAGAAATCAATCTTCACTGGGTTGATCTTGTAGATCCGGGCGATGATATTGCCCGTATTGACATAGCTGCCAACAGACACCTGCCGTAAGCCTATTTTCCCGTCAAAAGGCGCATATATTTTGTATTTGGCCAGCCTGGCTTCCACCAACTCCAACTCGGCACGAGACGTATTCAAAGTGGTCAATGCCACATCGTATTCTTCCTGACTGATGGCTTGCTCTTCCAATAATCGGCTTCGGCGCTGTTCGTTGGCCTTGTTGAGCTGCTCGGTGTATTTCAGCTTATTGTATTCCGCCTGCAACTCCTGATCATCCAGGGAAACCAACAGCTGACCTGCGGTTACTCGCTGGCCCTCGCGAAAATGTATGGCAATGACCTTTGCCGATACTTCTGCGTTGAGATCAACAGTTTCATCGGCGATGATGGAACCCGTGACGTTGACCGTAAAGTCAAGTGGCTGGTGCGCGATCTGCCTACCATCGACAGTCAAAGTCCTGGGTGCCGCAATGGCCGCAGCCCCCCCCACGGTATCCTCACCACTGGAAAAATCTAGCTTAGGATAGGCAGCGATAAAGATGACTACGGCAAAAAGTAGAAAATACAGTATACGCTTTAGGGTCTTATTCATCAGTTTACTATTGACTCTAGTACTACCAAAATAAGTAGCATTTGTTCGAAAAAGCAGGCTCTGAGAAAACCGCCAATTCGACAAATTAATTCGCAAAAGTCCAGACCATTTCTGAGGGAATCTTGATGATTGCCAACGCACGAGACAAATTCGGCGACGAATGGAAGGAGAGGGCCTTTTTACTACGGCGAAACTGTGTTGTTTTGCGGTCGTTGATAGCGAACATGTACTGAATGAAAGACGAGCGTCCCAGGATCTTTGTAATCCATGAAAACCCTGATTGGGTCAAACCCCTGCATTTGGCCCTGAACCGCCTCGGGGTGCCGCATGTAGAGTGGTTAGTAGATGACAGCTCGTTGGACCCTCAGCGTACGGCACCCGAGGGCATATTCTATTCCAAAATGAGCGCCTCCGCGCATAGTCGTGGGCACGGTACAACCTTGGGGTTGACAGCAGCGCTCGTCGAATGGCTTGAAGCGCAAGGAAGACAAGTGATCAATGGCGGTCTAACGATTCAGACCGAAGTCAGTAAAGCGAGGCAATATGTGCTATTGAATAGCGCAGGAATTCGTACTCCGAAAACGATCGTTGCCAACAGTGCCGCGCAAATAATTGAAGCCGCAAAGCAGCTTGGTCGGGAGCCCTTTATTCTTAAACCCAATTGCGGTGGTAAGGGCCACGGCGTACAGCTAGTCCCTTCGCTTGACTCGTTGTCGTCTGTGATGGGAACTGAAGATTTTGGCTCAGCAGATGGTCTATACATTGTCCAGGAATACATCCAACCGGTCGAATCCAGGATCGTCAGGATGGAGTTCATCGGCGGGAAGTTCCACTATGCGGTCTCTGTCGATACGTCCGAAGGTTTCGAACTATGCCCTGCAGATGCCTGCGAAATCCCGACACCATCCGGGGGAGTCAACGGCTCAAAAAGACACAAGTTTGAGATCCTTCCCAACTTCGATATTCCCGAGATCGCTGCAATTGAAAACCTGCTAAGACAGCAAAGAATAGACATCGCCGGTATTGAGTATGTCGAGAACCTCGAAGGGAAACGATACTTCTACGATATCAATACCAACACCAACTACAATCAGGCTGCCGAATCACGGGGACGAGTGAAGCCAGGTATTGAAAAGGTGGCGGAAATGCTGAGTTCGGAACTGAGAGCTCACTATCCCGATGTAATGTCTGGAATTGTGAGTTAGTCTTCCTCCTCAAGGCTTCCTATCCACTCCTGCTCATTTTGTTCGATCTCTTCGTCCGTATAATCCCAACGGCGAGAGGCCAGAGACCACATGTGACCAAATGGGTCTTTCAACTTGCCCATTCGATCACCCCAAAACTGCTCCTCTAGTTCTGCGAGCACCTTACACCCTGCATTTTTAGCTTTGGCAAAGGCCTTGTCTACATCATCGACATACATCCAGAATCCCATCGTAGATCCGGAAGTTGGCCCTTGTTCCCAATTACCTGGAACCGCATCGGCCATCAATACATGCGTATCTCCAATTTTGATCATCGCATGCATTACTCTTTGATTGGCGGGGTTCTCCACCACGGATCCTTTCACGCTTGCTTCAAATGCATTCTGGTAGAACTTGATCGCTTCTTTACAATTACCATTGAACCACATACGTGTGGTAAGGGTGCGCATACCACCGGGGATTGGTTGGTCAGCTTTTTTGGCCATGGGTTTTGTTGATCTTTTGTATGCGAAAGATAATAATTCTGTTCGGCCCTACCTCATGCAAAAAAAGGAATTTCGAGCACCTATCACACGGCACTGGAGGCTGAATGGACTAATTGGATAGCTCGATCCGAAGACCGACACCTACTACTTTTTCTCCACTCACCCAGCTGGCTTTGGCGACCACCTCTGCTTCATTGTCGAGGGCAAAACTTACACGCCCCGCAACTTCTCGCGACAAGTAGCCAATTTGACGATGATCCGTCGTCATGACTTTTACCGCCTGGGGATCATAGGCATTGGTAGGTTCGCGCTCCAAAACCAAAGCGTCTAGCTCCTGCACACTGGAGCGAATAATGTCCTGACGAGAACTGCCATCGTCGTTGCTTCGGGATACGCCTACTACTTTCGTATCGATGACAAACGCGGAAGGTATGCGAATGACTTTGGCCATAGACAAGATTACTGATCAACTACTGTTAATACAACGCTTGGTGTTATATTGATAGGTCGATGCCACAAAATTTTTCAAGCTGGTAGCATTCGCTCCCGCCCATCCATTGGTACGTCTCAAAAAGGCACAAGACATTGACTAAACTATCCAAACAGGAAGCCAGAAAAATAGCCCTGGCCAGCCAGCATCTCAAGCGGCCATCGATTGCTGGTCAATCTCCCAAACGCCTGGCAAGAGAAACTTTTGAACAGATCGGGTACGTCCAGATCGACACAATCTCCGTCGTGGAGCGGGCCCATCACCATGTCCTTTGGTCGCGACTTCCTACGTATCGCGGAGACATAATGTCCCGCCTGGAAAACGACCGATCGATTTTCGAATACTGGAGTCACGCGGCCAGTTACCTTCCGATGAAGGACTATCGCTACACACTGCCAGTGAAAGAAGAAATCCTGGCTAAAGACAAGTTTTGGTTCGAAAAGGACCAGAAGGTGATGCAGCATGTACTGGACCGAATTGCCGATGAGGGCCCCCTCATGTCCAAGGATTTCGAAAAGCCAGAGGGTTTCAAGGTCTCCGAAATGTGGGAAGCCGCACCCACGAAGAAAGCGCTACAAAACCTTTTCATGGAGGGCAGGATCATGGTGCGATCACGACAGGGCTTCCAAAAAGTATATGATCTGCCAGAGCGGGTGCTTCCGGAAGGTCTTGACACATCTACGCCCATACGCGAGGAAT
Organism: Cyclobacteriaceae bacterium; assembly: GCA_965227935.1. GTDB lineage: Bacteria > Bacteroidota > Bacteroidia > Cytophagales > Cyclobacteriaceae > JAWPMT01. Next base: position 184,287 of record CBDDGS010000043.1, read on the forward strand.
ACATTCAGTACCTCATCAAAAGAGATCTCCGGGCGCATGGGATCATTTCCAGCCGCGAAATGGGTTATCTCCTGAAAGGCTGTCAGCAGGAGATCCGCGACCAGGTACAACTGCTCGAGGAGACCGGCGATATTCAGCGATGCCGTGTGAATGGCCTGGAAGGAGACTATTATACCTCCCGGGATTCCCTAGCGCTGCTAAACGGACGATTTAGTCAGAAAGTGAAAATCCTAAACCCCTTTGACAACCTCGTGATCAATAGAGCCCGGGCGAAAGAACTCTTCGGGTTCGACTATACGCTCGAGTGCTATGTACCAGCTCCAGATCGGGTTTTCGGATACTACGGTCTGCCTATTCTGTGGAAGAATAACCTCGTCGGTCAAATGGATGTGAAAGCCAATCGCGCGACAGGCGTATTGGAAGTCAGAAACATGCAGTTGCTCATGCGATCTATCACTGACGACTTCATGGAGGCATGGAAGTCAGCCCTCATGCAGTTCCTGGATTTCCAGGGTGTACATAACGTTGACATCCAGGCCCATCGGAGTGACCTGGGAGACGCAGTTTTGCACCAGCTGTTCACCCTAAAATAACTGGAGTCCCATCGCCATGGACGACGCCAAAAATGGCATGAGTAGCAACAGGATCAGTTCAACAATCACCACCTTGATCACAGTAGAGGGTACCTCCACGATCTCAGCCCCATCAGGATTCTTACTGGACAATCGATTCCTGGAAAGGAAAACTGTCGGATAAATCGACAATAGACCCACTACGGTGAAAATCCCCAGCTTCCAGTAGACCAGGCCATTTTCACTATAGAACTCCGCCGGCTTCCCGATATCCGTAAGCCATAGGGTCAAACCCGCCGCCACGGTGAGGATCGCACCCACTCCGTAGATGGCGTCGACCTGTGAGACCCGCTTCAATTCACCACGGGTCATGTTGCCCTTGATCATCATAAGCTCCGCGAAGACTCCCCCGACAACAGCGAAGATGCCAAGGAAATGCGTGTATTTGAGGAGGATGTAGTCCATGGACCAAATATCTTGGTTTAATCAACCTAAACCAACACAGTTGAAAACTGCTCGTCATTAAGATACACACTGAGCGCCATTTCACTCATCCCTTAAGGTATCCGATGGATTTTTCATGGAAGCAGTCCTTACCTGCCACCCAATGGTAAGCACACCAACCGCGAACACAATGAGCAAGCCGGACAACACATCAATCACTTTGAAATCAGACCTGTACAGAAAGTCCGCGAGCAACCATCGATCCACCAAATAGATCGTGACAGGTATAGCGATGAGGGAGGCTACGCCTATCATAACCACGAAGCTTCTTGAAAGCAGCGTCGCAAGGCTCTTCACGCCCGCGCCCAGTATTCGACGGATGCTGATTTCCTTCATTCGTGTTTCAACTGTAAATACCGCCATACCCAGCAAACCCAATGTGGAAATAGCAATCGCCAGGTAAGCAAGGAAGGTTATGATAGTGAGCATGGACTTGTATGAACGATAGCTGGTAGCAATCTGATCATTATAGAAGTCAGCGTCGAATGGATGCAATGGGTCGATCTCCTTGAATTTGTCCTCCAGCTTGATAAGTGTGCGTATTTGATCCTTATTGGAGATTTTCACGCCTAAAATCCCATGGTCCTGCAATGGACGCTGAATGAACCCAAATTTGTTATCCAAGTCCCAGACAAGAGAGGTCGTCATGAAGTCCTCCACCACACCAATGATCTTCAGCTCGTCACCCTTGTACCACAGGTGCTTCCCGATGGCCTCGTCCGGGTTAGCCATCTCGAGTTCTTTAAGCATGGCTTCATTGATGATAATGTGGTCGTAGCTGGCATCGTCTGCCAATGGTTGAAAATTGCTGCCCGCCAGCAGCTCGAAGTTGTGCATGTCCAGATAGTTGTGATCGACTTCATTGAACAGGAACCTGACCGACTTGCTTTTGTCTTCCGTTTCCACCATGCCAAAGACTGTGGAGTAGCCGATGACCCTTGCGGAACGAGCCGTCTCGACTACTTCTGGGATAGCCGCATACTCATTTTCCAGAATGTCCGCGTAGTCGCCTTTGATGTGGACATTGATGATGTTATCTGTATTGTATCCTAGCTCATAATTCATGGCATACTCATATTGATCATATATCAAGGCTGAACACATGATCAGTCCGATCGAAAGGACAAACTGGATCACCGTAAGGCCCCTCCTGAGGTCAATTCGAGGTCTCGCGGTGCTCCTGCCTTGGGGGTGAAAGGCATTCAAAGTCTGCAACTTCGACAAGAACAAGGCTGGCGCAAATCCCGCGACGCAGCCCACGATGATGGCAAAAGCCAACAGAACCACCAGGTGCTCGGCGCCAATTTCCAGTAGAAACATGTTATGGCCCCTCGCTGTCGGGTTTGGAAGGGCGAGAAATTGCGGCTTGATAATGTAGAAAAGCCCAGAGCCGAGGATCAACGCAAAAACTGATAGTACCACTGCCTCCAGCGCAAACTGAGAGAATATCTGGCCGCCGGTGGCTCCTGTTACTTTCCTGACACCTACTTCCTTCGTTCTCCTGAGGGACCTGGCCAAAGACAATGTCGTGTAATTGAAGCACGCTGACAGCAGCACGATGAGGGTCAAGCCCATCATGATATAGATCTTACGCTGGGAGAACGAAGGTCCCGGTGGATTGAGGGACTGATCATCAGTGGCACAAGTGCTCAAGGGCTGCAAGGAATGACTGATTGGGTGTTCCATGCCAGCATTGAAATCGGTGAGAATGTCCGCCATGATCAACTCGACGCCGTCAGTCGAAGTCCCTTCGTTTAGCCGGAGATAGACATGTGCGGAATGAAAGTCACCCGGATTGGTTTTGAAGTCCTCTCTCCATCCTGGTCCCGTAGCCGGTTGATCATAGGTACTCAACGACACTAACGCCTCAAACTGGATGTGAGAATTGATAGGCAGATCTTCCAGCACGCCGGTGACGACTCCTGAAATGACGCGATTTTGCCAACCTCCAGTGCTCTCCAACTCGAGCGTTTGACCGAGTGCCTCTTCTTCACCAAACAGCTTCTTTGCAATGGATGCCGTCAGAACGATACTGCCGGGCTCATCCAATGCCGTTTCAGCACTTCCCTCCAATAGGTCAAAGGAGAAAACACTGAAGAAAGACGAAGTAGAGTAGAAACCGGAAATATTAACGAAATCTGTATTCGTTTTCACATCAGCCAGTAGGCCTTGTCGAAGTATGACCATGTCCTCCACCTGCGACGCTTGCTCCTTCACCTGATCTGCCACGAAGATCGAAGCCGTAGCCCAGTTGTCTTCGTTACCCATAAATTGGCTGGTAGTAGTGATCCGGTAGATATCCTCCTCATGCTCGTGAAAGTCGTCGAAGGAATAGATCTCCGAGAGAAAAAGAATCATCAGGATACCCACGGACATACTTATCGCGAGCCCTATCACATTGATCGCTGAAAAAAGGGCATTGCGACGGATGCTTCGCAGCGAGGTCTTCAAATAGTTTCTAAACATACCATAGTGGTTTAGGCGAAAATCACCGGACAAATTCTTCATCAGATTCGGCCTTAGGAGCTTGAAGGCGCCATAGACAAAAAGACGTTGGGCCTTCCGCGGTCCGTACTTCATGACATTGTCGTCATAGCGCTCTTCCAGATCTCCTTCCAGCTCTTCCAGATAATGGGGATTGAGCAGGCGGCGGAGCAGACGGAGTGGCCATTGTGGTGGTGGAGGGTTCGCTGTTACTGAGGGTCTCATGCGCCGCTACTCCCCAATTTTGGCATCGCCTCCCACAGACCTGCTCTTACATTTCGCATCTCCTCGATCACCTGATGTCCGTAAGCCGTAGCACTGTAAATCCGTTTGCGCTTACCTCCCCTAACCTGGGTAGCCTCGCCCCAGACCGAAGTGAGGAAACCCTTCTCCTCCATGCGTTTCAAAGCTGTTTGTATGGCGCCTGTACTGAGTGTCTCGTTGAGGCGTTCTTCCAGCTCCCGCTGGATCTGGTTGCCATAGGCGTGGTCCTGCAATACGATCACCGCCATCAATATCAGTTCCTGGAATTCGCCCAGTCTATTTTTCTTCATTATTCGTTCCGGTCAGAAGTAATAATAAATTCAATGAAGTAAATATATGATAATTATTTTATTCGAATTGAAGTTATAATAAAAATTAGTCCGGGTGTCGTCCTACCGGGTTGATAGCCATTACCCCAAAAAAGCCCCGGCCATGACATATTACCGTCACTGAGTCGATCCGGCATGCCATTTGCGCTGCAAAAAACTACCTTGGCAATAAATTCCTGGAAATGAAACAAGTGTTCACCGTCCTACTAGCGTTAAGCATCGTCGGCTTCGCCCAAGCCCAAAGAGATCCTCTGATTGGAAAGAAGGCGCCCGACATCGTTTTGACCAATCTTGCAGGAGAGGAGCAGAAGCTCTCCGATCTTCAGGGAAAGGTCGTACTGATCGACTTCTGGGCCGGGTGGTGTGGACCTTGCATCAAAGACATACAGGAATGGCTAAAGCCGATGTACAAGGAGTACCAGGGCAAGGACTTCGAAGTATTTGCGGTCAGCTTCGATCGCACGAGAGGTGCCTGGCAAAACGCCGTGAAAAGGTATAGCATCCCCTGGCAGCACGTCTGGGACTTCGAAGAGAAGAACGCCTTCAGAACGTACAACGTGGACGAGATCCCTACGAGCTACCTGGTCAATCAGGAAGGGGTCATCGTCGCTCGAGATTTGAAACGCACGCGTCTCTCCCGAGAGATCGACCGGCTGTTGGAGGACAAGTAGCCTCTACTTCGAAGGGCCAATGGTATAGATGATGCTCACAGTATCGGTGAACACAAGGTCCGCTGCCTCAAAGTTCGAAACCTGTGCACCTCCTGCATCTGAAACGGCCAGTGTCATCGTCTCCGCCCGTGCCATGGGCCTTGGCGTCGTAACCGGCGGACTGCCGTATGAAATCTCCTTGATACCTGTGACGGTGTAGCCCGATGCCTCGGCGATCGCCTCAGCTTTTTTCTTTGCATCATCGACTGCCATCTTGATCAGCTGTAGCGCCAGTGCACTTTTCCCTGCTTCATCCAGAGTAAACGAGATTCCTACCTCAGCATTCACTGTGCCTGCCGTTGTCTTTGTCAAGATATCCAGCAGTCGTTTTTTATTGACGCCAAATTCGATACGAAGTGCCTGCGTCGCGGCAAAGCCGTCACTGCGTCGTTGCCCGCGGTCGTAGGCAAATTGCTCAGCAACCATAAAGTTCGAAGTGACGATCTCCTCAGTTTTGAAACCCGTCTTTTTGAGAATATCGACGAGTTGATCTACTCGTCTGGTCATGTCCTCCACCGCTGCCACATAGCTCATTTGCTTGCTTCGGACTGTATAGGATATTACAGTAAGGGTCGGCTCCACGGATATTTGGGACTGGCCAATCACAGACAATTCCGGCGCCTCCTGAGCCATTACCGAATGGATACCGACCATCAATACGGTAAGAAAAATGAGGGTTCTCATAGCTTTCAATGTAAGGGTTCTCAAATCGTTTCTTCAATAACGAAGATAGCCATTGTCCAATTGGCGCCTGCCATACGAAAATCATGTTTTTCAGCAAATTCATTACTTGTACAAAAAAACAAGTAATAAAATCTATTGTATATTTGTACAAGTAATATTATCGCAATAATGAAGGGAGAACACCTGGGAGAGCTTGAGGAATTGGTACTTCTGGCTATTGGAGGCTTGGGCGAGCAAGCATACGCCGTGGCCATCCTGGACGAGATCATGAGTCATGCCAAACGCAGTATGGACGTCACTGCCGTACACTCAGTGTTGCGAAGGCTGGAGAAAAAAGGCTTCGTCAAATCGAAAATGGGTGGAGCTAGCAATGACCGCGGAGGCAGAAGGAAGCGATTCTTCTCTCTCACTCCCGCCGGGCGCAGCACACTGGACGCCGGCATGGAGGTGCGACTTAGGTTGTACAAAAAACTATTACAAGTCAACCTGCAGTCGTGATGAACGCTCCCCCCAATTGGGCTACACGATTGCTCCGGTGGTTTTGCGACCCCGATCTAATCGAGGATCTGGAGGGCGACCTGCTGGAGGTCTTCCAGCGAACGCAGGAACGAACCGGGCTTCGACGAGCGCGCATGCTTTACAGCTGGCTTGTACTCCGATCATTGCGGCCCTCCGCCATGAAAAAGAATCAATTACTCAAAAACTCAAAACCCATTATGATTTACGGCAACATCAAGATCGCACTGCGGGTCCTGCTCAAGGATTGGTTCAATACATCCATGAACCTGCTTGGCCTCGGTGTCGGCATTTTCTGCTTCCTCCTCCTGGGAGCGTATGTACAGCACGAGCTCAGTTTCGACCAGTTCCATTCTAAGAAGGAACGCTTGTACCGGGTTTGGCTCAAGGAGGACTATGGCAATGGCAAGGTATTTTTCAATGCGGTCACACCCCTGCGTTTTGAAACGCTGCTAGAGGAGAACTTCCCTGAGACAGAGCATGCACTCCAGTACATGGAGCAAAATGGGCTGGTGGGCGAAGTTGATAATCAGATCAATGAAAAGGTCGCTGTGTTGAGCCCTGAGTTTTTCCAGGTTTTTGATTTCGAGCTCCTGGTTGGTTCGAAGACACAAGTAGTGGACGAACTTGATGATGTGGTGATCTCCCGGGCCTACGCCCTGAAGTACTTTGGCAGCAATGACCCCATTGGCCAGCCGCTTGCCATCCAACTGGGCGATGATCAGCGGGTGTTTACCGTCGCGGGCATCTTCAAAGACATCCCTCAAAACTCCAGCATTCAATTCGACATCGGCATCTCCAATCTTAATAATCGCCAGCTGTTTAGCGAAAGAGCCCTGATGGCCTGGTTCAATGTCGCCACCGAAACGTATCTACTGCTCAAGCCTGGCACCAAGATCGAAGAAATCGACGCGAAAATGCAGGATGTAGTGATGTCATTGATGGGGGATGCTACCTATGGAGACGAGAGCATGGAACGCGATCAGTACCAGATTGGCTTCCAAAAGATGACGGACATTCACCTCGACCCCTCCGTACCACTTGGCTTTGCTCCCGTCAGCAACCCACAGTACATTATGATTCTCGGAGCAATAGGTCTACTCGTCCTGATTATCGCCTGTGTTAACTACACCTCCATCGCAACAGGTCAATCGCTACGAAGATCAAAAGAGGTAGGCATTCGCAAGAGTATGGGTGCACATCGTATGCAGCTAGTGATGCAATACCTCACCGAAGGCATCCTACTGACATTCATTGCCATCGCATTGGCGGCAGTCGCTACCTTTCTCACGATCCCCTTCTTCAACAAACTGGTAGGCATCGACATCGCTCCATCACTGCACTACATACATCTACTGGTCGCTTTGGTGGTGGGAATACTCGCCGGCATCTATCCAGCATTGGTAGCCGCACGATCAGAGGTGGTACAGGCCCTGCACGCTACCACTCAGTCATCAGGGAAGCTTTTGGTACGAAAGGCACTGATGATCATCCAATTTGCCGTCACGGTCTTTCTGATCAGCTCGACCCTGATCATGCGCGACCAAATACAATTCCTGCTACGTAAGGACCTCGGCTATGATTATAGCACAAAGGTCTCGACCAGGCTGGTGTACGACCCCGCATCACGAGGTCTTGGTGAGCTGATCTCTTCCGGTATGCAGAATGGTGAGATGCTGAAATCAAAACTGGAGCAATACCCACAGATATCCGGTATCAGTATGGGTACCCATATGTTTGGCACGCCCGGCTGGGCGGGGCTCGCCTATACCGACGAAAACGACGTCTTCAGACGTTTCAATATGTTGGTCGCAGATGCACACTTCCTTGGAACCTTCAATATACAGGTCACAGAAGGCCGGGACTTCCAACCTGGCAACGGCCTCGATGAGCGTCAATCTGTTATCATCAATGAAGCCGCCGCCGAGCTATTCGATCTGGACGATCCGGTGGGCAAAAAGCTACCTGGCAATAGCTTCGGCGAGCATCAGATCATTGGCGTGACCAATGACTTTCATTTTAACTCCCTACATACAGAGATCAGCCCGCTTGTAATCGTGCAGAACGCCAGGCCGATCATGGACGGGATCTCCGACGTCGGTTTTGGCGACTCCCCTATCCCCAAACTGGTGTTCACCTACAATGGCAGCAACCTGCAGGAAGCTCCAGACATATTGAAGGAGGCCTGGGAAAGTACATTCCCGAATGAACAGTGGAACTTCCAATTCCTCGATCAACGCATCCAGGAGCAATACGAATCTGAAATGCAAATGCAGGACCTCGTCTCACTATCGACGGGTGTCGCCGTACTGATCGCCGCACTTGGCCTTCTCGGTCTCTCCATGCTGGTCGTCAGTAGCAGGGAGAAGGAAATTGGTATTCGCAAGGTCATGGGTGCCACACCCGGTGCGATATTCGGTTTGATTGCCAGGGGATTCTGGTGGCAAATCCTGATAGCCATTGTGCTAAGTGTGCCTCTTACCTACTGGATCATGAGCCAATGGCTTGAAAACTTCGCCTACCGTACGCCTATGAATCTTGGACCTTTCTTGTTAAGTGGGCTGCTGGCATTTACAGTGGCAGGTCTGGTGATGAGCTATCATACGATCAAGGCTTCACTGATCAACCCTATTGAATCGCTGCGGGAAGAGTAGTTGCTGGCGTCGAATCAGCCTGCGGAGAAGAATTCAATAATTCTTTTTCTACAAACAAAATTGTAAGAGTGCCCAAAAGGTGCAGATCCATTTGAGTTTGGAGATATCCGGTTTCGGTCTGACCAATGCCAGCTATAGAAGTTTTCACTTTTCATTTGTTCTAGAAGAGCGAATCTTTGGAACATGAATAAAGGCGCATTACTTGCTAGACACCGCCGAGTGCTTCTGATCGTCATCGGAAACCTTGTAGCAGCATTGATTGTGCTCACGTCCCTGCAGGCACAGAATACCGAAGGATACATCTACGGGAAGGTGCATACGTATGAAACCACTTACATAGGACAGATCCGTTGGGGTGACGAAGAAGCCTTTTGGAATGAGTTCTTCAATGCCGCCAAAGTCGCGGACAAGTATTATCAAAAAGTACTGGAGGAGAATGCACCCTCGGAGGAAGTCGCCTTTTGGGAAAGTCTCAACTGGAGCCTTTCGAGCATCTGGGAGGACAAAGGCAACCTTACACATGAGTTTGCCACGCAGTTTGGCAACATCGCTGCACTCATCAAAACGGGCAAGTATACGGTTGCTCTGCGCCTTAAGAATGGTATTGAGTTAGAACTCAGCGGCCGAGGCTACAATGATATTGGGACCACCCTGATCGTATATGATGATGAACTGGGCAAAATCGACATTCCATGGCATAGAATGCGCGAGGTGGAATTCTCGGACACACCTAAAAACCTGCGCGTTACCGGCGGTGCCCCCATTTATGGCACAGTAGAGACGTTTCGGGGAGGTACTTTCACGGGCTATGTCCAGTGGGACCATGACGAGCGCCTCGGAGAAGATGTGCTTGATGGAGACACACGTGATGGTGACCTTTCGATTCCTTTCAGAGAGATCAAGTCCATCGAAAAAGAGCAAAATGGGAGTTATGTGGTACTGAACTCCGGCCGGGACTTTTTCCTGAAGGGCTCCAATGACGTGAACAGTGAAAACCGCGGAATCATCGTGACCGTCCCTGAGCTCGGACAAGTGGACATCCCATGGAAGACCTTCCGCAAGGCGACCTTCGAGCAAGTCAAAAGCAGTGGCGCTCCCTACAAGTCTTATCGGGCACCGAAAGGACTATCTGGCACAGTCTACACGTTTGATGACACGAAGTTCGAGGGCAGAATCGTTTATGACATCGATGAGGCCTGGGAAGTAGAGACACTGGATGCAAAAGACTACATGATCGACTACAGCATTCCTTTTGTCAACATCAAGAGTGTAACCCCCAAAAACAACCAATTCTCGACCGTCGAGCTCCGCAATGGCGACAAGCTGCTGCTAGGTGACGTGCGGGACGTATCGGCGGCAAATGACGGTACTTTGATCTTCAAGGCAAACCAGAAAGATCCAATCTATGTACCTTGGAGGGAAACTGCTGAAATAGTTTTCGATTGATAGGGCAACCCTCTCATCCGAAAAAACGATAACAGGTAAACACCCGCACCAGTCACCATCAAATTGCTAAAGCGAAAATATCTACTTCGGATCCTGGGCCCGTTGGCCCTGGCCACTCTGATCTACTTTGGATACACTGACCCTGACCAACCAGCCTATTTCACCGGAGCATGGATGCTCCTCGTGTTTCTGGCTCTCTGGTTCGGCAACCAAGGCATCACCAGGGCATTCAACAAGCACGTCTCGTGGAAGAAATACGGTCGTCGCCGGTTCTTCATGCAGCTCGGTACGGGGCTTTTTTGGTCACTGATTGTGATCAATGGTGCCTATCTCATATTCAAGTATATCTTCACAGAAGAGCCACCGGCGATTGATCAGGTCGTCGTGATGAATGTGTGGGGAATCGTACTCACCATTCCCTCCTATTCTATCTACTTCGGTCTTCATTTCCTTCGTTATTGGCAGCAGTCACAGCTCGAAGTGGAGAGATACCAGCGGGAGACAATGGCCAGCCAACTGGTCAACCTAAAAAACCACCTGGACCCGCATTTTCTATTCAACAACCTCAATATTCTTTCGTCGCTGATCGATAAAGACAAAGACCTTTCGCAGGAGTTTCTCGTTCGATTCGCTGAAGTCTACCGCGCCCTCCTACTCAACAAAGGTGAGGACCTCGTCACACTCGAAGAAGAGCTCGAGTTCATCCAGTCGTATATCTTCCTTATCCAGACCCGCTTCGAACAAAACATCCAGTTCAATATCAATATCAATCCCGACTCCTACTACTTCATGATCCCCCCTCTCACTGTGCAGATGCTCATTGAGAACGCCATCAAACACAACATCATCACGGAGAAACGACCTTTGATCATTTCCATCACTACCAATGGGCAAAGACTGCATATTTGTAACTCGCTATTTGAAAAACGAGAAGACCTGAAGAGCAAATCGGGAACCGGACTGAAGAATATCAAGGCTCGCTTCAAGTACTTCTCGGACGAGGAGTTGGCTGTGACCAAGTCAGAAGATGAGTTTCGTGTGAGCGTGCCCCTACTAGAAATTGAGACGATATGAACGTACTAATTCTCGAAGATGAATCCCTAGCCGCCGATCGCATTCGCAAAATGCTCTCTGAGATCGATAGCACCATCGAGGTCCTGGCAGACATCAAATCGATCGAAGAGGGACTGGCCTGGTTCGAAGCCAACGATGCACCCGATCTGATCATCAGTGATATCCGCCTGCTGGATGGTCTTAGCTTTGAGCTGTTCAAACAAGTCAAGACAGAGACACCGGTCATCTTCACCACGGCCTACGATCAGTATGCTATCAAAGCGTTTGACGTCAATAGCATCGACTATCTGCTCAAGCCAATCCAAAAAGAAAAACTAGAAGCGAGCATCCAGCGTCACATCAAACGCACTGAAGACAAGAAGTTCCCCGCTGATTTCAGTAACCTCTACGACCTCATTCAAAATCAGAAAAAAGCCTTCAAGTCACGCTTCATGATCAAGGCGGGCCAGAAGATCCTCGCACTTCCGGTGGAGAAGATCGCCTACTTCTTCAGTCAACACAAATTGACGTACGCCGTCACGAAGGACGGCAAGAAGTACCCCATCGACCAGCCATTAGAAGTCGTCGATAGTCAACTCGACCCCAAGATCTTCTTCCGTGCCAACAGGCAATACCTCATCAGCATCGAAAGCATCGGAGAGATCGAACCTTACTTCAAAGGTCGGCTCAAAGTGACACTCAGCCCGGAAGCCCAGGAAGAACTCACCATCAGCGCCGAACGCACGCCGGAGTTCAAGCACTGGCTGGATATGTAGCGCTTTTTGGCGGCCTCGTGAAGCGAGCGCGGAAATCGCCGAAGCCTGATTCAGAATTCAAAATTCTGAATTCTGAACTCAGAGCAGTCACCTCGCTGCCACCGCCTCCTCCTCGACCACGGCATTGTTGACGATCTCTTCGAATCGCTTCATGAACTTGTGGTTCTGCCCAATCATCACATTGGTTTGTAAAATGGCGATCATATCCTGAGCGGGATCGATCCAGAACTCTGTGCCCCAGTAACCGCCCCAGTGGTAACTACCTGGATCCCGTTGCCATTCCTCGGTTTCCTCCCACACCGCAAAACCGTAGCCGAATCTCAGGCCATCTGTTAACTGCAGTGTGTCGATCTGATTCTGTGTCATCAGTTCGACAGTCTCATCCTTCAGGATTTGTGCGCCATCGCGTGCGCCACCCTGCCGCATAGCATCACAAAACAGGAAATAGTCCCGTGCCGTACCTGAAAGGCCTGCGCCCCCCATGAATGAAGTCTTTGCCCCATTGACCGGATAGTCTTCACCAGAGACCGCATCGTTTCCTGGCTCATATCCGGGCGTATGCCAGACATCCACCAATCTGCTGGCTTTCTCATCGGGCAAGTAAAATCGGGTATCGTCCATACCCAACGGATCGAAAATATTCTGGCGCATGTATTGATCCAGCGGCAGCCCACTGACAACTTCCACCACCCTGCCCAAAACATCGATATTCGTTCCATACGTAAATGCCTCTCCCGGATCGTGCATCAGGGGCCACTGAGCCATCTTCGCAATATTATCTGCCAATACAACAGGCTCAGTAGTCCACGCTTCGGTCACATCAAAAGGGCCATAAATCGCACCGGCCACAGGATGGAAGAGAGAATAGGGCAGACCGGAGGTATGCGTGAGCAAATGGTGAATAGTTATTTCCCGCTCTGCAGGACGTGTGTTATAAGAGGAATCTTCCTTATTGAAGTCCTCTACGACCTTCACATCAGCAAACTCGGGAACGTATTTGGAGACAGGATCCTCCAGGTCCAGCTTGCCCTGCTCATACAGCTGCATGATGCAGGCAGACGTGATCGGCTTGGTCATCGATGCCAGTCGAAAGATATGATCTTTGCTCATGGCATTCTGCTTTGCCCGGTCACTGTATCCTATGGCCGTATGGTAGGCAACCTTACCGTTTCGGGAAACCAAGACCACCGCTCCGGAGATCCATTGGCTGTCGATGGCCGAACTCAGCAGTGGCACGATTTGATCAAGCGAGTCCTGCATGAGCCCCACTGTTTCGGGAGACACTTCGTCAAATGTCGTGACCCTAGTGGGGGCTTCAGTATTTGATGCTGCGCATGCGGCCAGAAAAAGGCTGATGAGCAGCAGGTTAGTGTTAGATTTCATCAGGTAAGGACTTGGTTTGTTCTAGAGTAAGATGCTTGAAAAAATTGCCATTAGCAATTGAACCCCCTCAATCACACTTCAGAGAAGCATTGAGGAACCCACTTGATCATCATCAAGAGTGGAGACGATAGGTGGCGTAATACATATCAGCCTCCAGTCGCGGATCTTCTGTGTGCATCCGAAGCTGATTGGTCAGGGCCTCGAAAGGATCCTCTACTTGCAAGCGACCCTGAAGGCCCACATAGCGGTCACGCTCTGAGAGCATCACATGGGCCAGCTCCTCAGGACTCACGGCAAACGAAGTCCTCTCCTTCTTTCTGATGAGTTCCTCAAAAGCAGGCACATCTCCAAAATTGACCGAGTGATTGTAGTAAGCATTGTCCTCCAGGAATTCAAAACCCAGCTCTGTCAGCAGTTTGTAGATCAGCAATTCAAAGTCGTAGACGACGATCGTGCAAGGAGCCTTTGCCAGCCTCAAGATTTCCTCGACCAAAGCATCACTCTTAGTATAAAATAGCGAGCCGGCGAAGGCGACCAAATCTACCGATGCATCTCCAACCGGCAGCGCCTCCCCCGTGCCTTGCGCATATCGCACCTGAGGATGGGCCGTGGCCTGCTGCAGCATATCCTCACTTGGGTCCACGCCGACGACTGCATCACAGAAGGCAGTCAGGGGAATCGTCGACTGACCAGTTCCGCACCCAACATCTAAACCCATTTCGTAGTTGGTCTGTCCGAGGGCCTTCTCCAGGATCAATTGGTGAAGCGGGGGTCGGTAAGCAGCGTAGTGCCTCGAAACTGAGGCGTCATATAAGTCTGACATTGCAGCGTATGGATTAGGCCTCAAAAATAGGTTGATTGCCGCTTCAAATTTCCTTCAACATTCGGTCCATGCTATATCCCGATTCGGTAAGACTATGGCCCACTCCGTCGGAATTGGGTTTGACACCTAATATATACGCTCCATCTTCGAATTGTCAATCACCCAAAAGGGGTGCCCATAGGTCAAAACTCAGAAGCATTAGTCCTGGGGTCGGGTGGCAGTAGGCCAGCCGACTCCCCGGATTAAGCACAGTAGGGAGTGTTGACCGGGGTTTGAAACCTAAAGAAAACTCTAGACTCGACATGAATTACTTAGTTAAACCCTACATCCTCGTCCTCGCCATTCAACTAACCATTCTTCCAAAACCCGTACAAGCCCAAGATGAAGGATTCATCTACGGCAAAATAACGACCGAAGACGGCGACGTCTACCAGGGCGCTATCCGATGGGGCAAGGAAGAAGTCTACTGGACTGATATGTTCAATGCCTCCAAAACTGACAATCCCAATCTGGATTATCTCAGCCGTGATGAACTGGATCAGATGAGATATGGGCGAAGAGATTATGATAACGGCGTAGCCACATGGGTGAGCAATTGGAGTAGCAGTCGCACCTCCGTGCACGAGTTCAGCTGCATGTTCGGCGTGATCAAGAGTATTGAGCCCAGCCGATGGGATGAGATTGAAGTGACCCTGCAAGATGGCAGCGTAGTAGAAGTAGACGGTGACGGATACAATGACATTGGCAACAAGATCCGTGTCCGTGACGATGAAATTGGCCAGATAGAACTGAGCTGGCGACGAATCGAGAAGATCGAATTCATGGATACGCCCTCTCAACTCGATAGCAAATTCGGGGAGCCACTGTACGGCACCGTAGAAACAGATTTTGGGAAATTTACCGGATTCGTCCAGTGGGACCATGATGAGCGCGTGAGTACAGATGTACTGGACGGAGACACCTACGACGGAGACGTTTCTATCGAGTTCGGCAAGATCAAAAGCATCGAGAACCGTGGCAGCCGGTCTCAGGTAACCCTCATGTCCGGACGTGAGCTCGTGCTGCGAGGGAGCAATGACGTTGATGAAGGAAACAGAGGGATCATCGTGACTGTCGCCGGACTCGGCAGGGTAGACATTCCCTGGAGAGATTTTGAGAAAGTGACATTTGAGGAAGATGTCAAGAAGTCAGGACCGGCGTATGCCAGCTTCAAAGACATCAAGAAACTCAGCGGTACAGTCAAAACCACCAACGGGGATCTAAAAGGAGGAATCATCTACGACCTGGATGAGACCTACGATTACGAAGTGCTCAACGGACGAGATGATGACATGGAATACGTCATCCCGTTTGCCAATATCAAAGAGATCACCCCTCGCAGCTATCGATACTCGGTAGTTACACTCCGGGACGGCAGCGAGCTCCGACTGGAGCGCAGCCAGGACGTCAACGAAGACAACACAGGCCTACTTGTCTTCGACGGCAAAGATCCTGTCTATGTCCCCTGGCGCGAGGTTGAAAGCATTAAGTTCGATTGACTCAAAACCTTTTGACTATAGTAGTATAATCCTTTTCGTAAAACACACGATTGGTTTGAAAACGGCTTTCACACGAAAGCCTTTTTTTATTTGCCGGACTTATATTGACCTAAAGCAACTTGCCCATAATGGGCGCGAGTGATGCCTGCAAAATATGCACTACAATTCTTGCGAGCTGCTCTTTTATCTTTTCGGATAAAGGGCTACTTTTGCCCTCCGTTTTGGCCTATGGTGTAACTGGCAACACGTCTGATTTTGGTTCAGAAGAGTCTAGGTTCGAGCCCTAGTAGGCCAACAAACATGATCCCGGGATAACTTTTCCGGGATCATTTGTTTTCCTTTGACGCATGTCCACAGTAAAGATTTTCGCAGGTAGAGGCACTCAGCAGTTGGCCGAAAAAATTGCCGGTTATTACGGCAGAGAATTGGGTGATTGTCACAGCGAGACCTTCAGCGACAACGAGATCCACTTCTACTACAAGGAGAGTGTCCGTGGCTGCAACGTCTTCCTGATCCAGTCGACGATGCCACCCTCCGAAAACATCATGGAGCTCCTCCTGATGATAGATGCCGCCAAGCGCGCGAGTGCAGCATCCGTCACAGTAGTAGTCCCTTATTACGGATATGCCAGACAAGATCGTAAGGACAAACCACGTGTGGCCATTGCAGCGAAGTTGATGGCCAATCTTCTATCGGCCGCAGGAGCGAATCGCATCATGACATGCGACCTTCACGCAGGCCAGATACAGGGTTTCTTTGATTTCCCAGTGGATCACCTCGATGGGGCGGCGATCTTTGTCCCCCACCTGAAGACACTTGGGCTCGAAAACCTCAAGATCGCTTCACCTGATGTGGGTGGTAGTGCGCGCGCCCGAACGTTTGCGAAGCACTTCAATGCAGATATGGTCATTTGCGACAAGCACCGCAAGCGCGCCAATGAAATCGCATCTATGCAAGTGATCGGAGATGTGACTGATGCCAATGTAGTGTTGGTCGATGACATGATCGATACGGCGGGGACCATCTGCAAGGCAGCGGATATCCTAAAGGAGAAGGGAGCGATCTCTGTTCGTGCGGTTTGCACCCACGGCGTCTTGTCGGGTAAAGCTTACGAGAACATTGAAGCCTCAGCATTGGAAGAGGTTTACATTACCGATACCATTCCTCCGAAGCGTGAAAGCTCCAAGATCAAAGTCTTAACGGTCGCAGAGCTATTCGCCAAAGCCATAATGAAGATACATGAGCATGGATCGATCAGCTCCCTCTTCATTATCGAAAACGACAAGAAGGAGAAGGAGAAAGAAAAAGCAATCAATTAATACTTTATTATACCATGAAAACTGTTGAGATTATAGGGTTTAAAAGAGCAAATCTCGGCAAGTCAGAATCTAAGAGACTGCGAGCCGAGGGATACGTACCCTCCGTCCTATATGGCGGAAAAGAGCAAATTCACTTCTACTCCCCGATGATCCTGTTTCGGGATGTAGTGTACACCCCTGAGGCCCGATTCATCGAATTGAATATCGAAGGACAAAAGGCCAGAGCCATCTTGCAGGACATCCAATTCCATCCGGTGAGCGAGGTCATTTTGCACGCGGATTTTCTTGAGCTTCAGGATGACAAAGCCGTAACGATGAATATCCCTGTGCGGACAGTAGGCACTGCTCCTGGTGTACAAAGTGGGGGTAAGCTTATCATGAAGCTGCGTCATATCAAAGTGAAGGCCCTGCCTGGCCAGATGCCTGAGTTCATTGACGTAGACGTCAGCACCCTGCAACTTGGCAAGACTGTTAAGATCGGTTCACTGGAACCTGGCGATTACGAAATACTCAATAGCCAATTGGTGACAATTGCGTCTGTCGAAGTACCGAGAGCAATGAGAGGCAAAGATGTCGAGGGCGAAGAGGAAGAAGAAGAGGAGACTACAGAAGAGGCATAAGCCGAATCGCCATTTGGCAAACACATCAAAAATCCCATTGCAACTCGATGGGATTTTTTTATTTCGCATTCTCAACACTAAAACGCCAGAAGTTTGAAATACCTAATCGCTGGACTTGGCAATCCTGGCCCAGAGTACGAGTTGACCCGGCATAACATCGGTTTTCTCATCGTGGATCGGTTGATGGACAAATTCGGTGCATCATTCGAGCAGGATCGGTATGTGTTTAGGGGTGAAGTCAAGCACAAAGGCCGGACGCTACATATCGTCAAGCCTACAACCTACATGAACCTGAGCGGCAAGGCCATCAATTACTGGCTCCAGGAGCTGAAGCTCACAAAGGACAATTTGCTTGTCGTGACCGACGACATTGCCTTGCCCTACGGCAAACTTCGAATGCGCAAAAAGGGCTCAGCCGGAGGACATAATGGGCTCAAGAATATTGAACAGCTCAATGGTGGCCAGGACTACCCTCGCTTGCGTGTTGGCGTCGGAGATGACTTCCACAAGGGACAGCAAGTGGACTACGTACTCAGCAATTTCTCGCGCGAAGAAATGGATGAGCTCGTTTTCGTACTGGACAAAGCAATAGACGCTATTCTGGCTTTCGCCACCATCGGTGTCGATCGGGCTATGAACCATCACAATGGCTAGGTACCTATTCCAATCAGCACGTTTGGGCTTCAGGGGGTGGCATGCCGAGGACCTGGAGAGTTTGTTGGCCATCAACGAAGACCCGCGCGTCATGGAGTTTTTTCCCAGCACACAAGACCGGGAAGTTACCGGTGAGTTCATAAATCGACAGCAACGTTGCCTTGATGCCGAAGGGTGCTGCTTCTTTGCCACCGAAAGACTGGACACCGGACAGTTTGTGGGCTTCATTGGCTTCAAGCCGATAAGATTTGAAGCGCACTTCACGCCCGGCATAGAAATCGGTTGGCGACTCGGATTTGAACATTGGGGTCAAGGATACGCCACCGAAGGGGCAATGACGAACCTGTCATTTGCATTCGACAAGTTGAACATTGAGCGGATCTATTCTTTCACGACTATCAGTAACAAGGGCTCCGAGAATGTCATGAAGAAAATCGGCATGACTTACGTGGGAGAGTTTGACCATCCTTCGCTGCCAGAAGGTCACCAGCTAAGGAGGCATGTCCTTTACGAGATCAAAAGGTCGTGAAGGTAGGGATTATCGGAGGTGGCGCGGCTGGTTTCTTCACGGCAATCAATATTGCAGAGAAATGCCCCCATGCTAAGGTGACTATCCTCGAGAAGACGGGAAAAGTGCTGCAAAAAGTCAAAGTCTCCGGCGGTGGTCGTTGCAACGTAACTAACGGCCGGGAGCAGCCTTCCGAGCTTGTCCCCTTCTACCCACGAGGTGGCAAAAAACTGTACCGACCACTCTCTCAATTTGGCACGACGGACATGCGTTCCTGGCTCAGCGAGCATGGTGTGGCCACCAAGGTCGAAGAGGACCTTCGGGCATTTCCGGTCTCCAACTCCTCGCAGACGATCATTGATTGCTTCCTCCATCATTGCCTAAAGCTCAAGATAGATGTACAGAGAAACCAAGTGGTCACAGGCATCTTTCCCAATGACCAATGGCGAGTGAAAACAACGACCTCGGAGCATGACTTCGATATCGTCATCATCGCCACAGGATCCAGTGAGATGGCCTGGAAGTGGCTCGAGCCCCTGGGCCTACAGTTGGTACCGCGGGTCCCTTCACTATTCACTTTCAACATCAAGGACCCACGACTTCAGGGCTTGCAAGGACTGGCATTTCCGGATGCCCAAATCAAAATCGCCGGAACTAAACTCCGCGAGTCAGGCCCTTTGCTCATTACCCATTGGGGATTGAGTGGCCCGGCGGTACTCAAGCTTTCGTCGGTGGGTGCACGGGAATTGGCAGACAGGGATTATCAATTTCAGATCATCGTCTCATTCCCTCATAAAGAAGCTGAAGCATTTCGTGCCGAGTTGCAGGCATCGATCCATTCAAACCCGAAAAAACAACTCGGTAACCTGAAAGTGGCAGGTTGCCCAGAGCGCTATTGGACCAACCTCTTGAAGTTTTTGGGAATCAAATCTGATGGCCCACTAGGCGAATTGAGCAAAAAGGACATCAATCGCCTCACGGAAGAAATCACCCAGGCCTCCTTCACAGTCACTGGCAAGAGTACCTTCAAAGAGGAGTTTGTTACCAGTGGTGGCGTAGCATTGAGTGAGATTGACCTAAATAGCATGGAGGCAAAAAAGCATCCAGGATTGTACTTTGCTGGGGAGGTCCTAAACATTGACGCCCTGACTGGTGGTTTTAATTTCCAGAGCTGTTGGACCGCCGGCTGGCTAATATCCGATCATATCAAAACCTTATGACGACACACAACATACATTACTCGCTACAGATCGTACCCAAATCCAACACCCAGCATCCGTACAAGATTGTTGATGAGGCGATCAAGGTGATCCAGGAGTCAGGCCTGAGGTACCAGGTGACAGCCATGGATACGATCCTTGAAGGCCCGTACGATAAAGTCCTGGAGACAGCGGAGAAAGCCCAGGCGGCCTGCATCGAGGCTGGAGCTGAGGAGCTGCTGGTCTTCATTAAGATGCACTATAGCCCCATCAGGGACATCTCCTTCGAAGAAAAGAATCTGGACCGGTAAGCACCTTGTAGGGCACCGAAGCAGTTTTGATTTAGCTCACAGTAGCCCCATTCTCACCTTCTGAATCGGGTGTGACAGCTTTCAATGACCCATCGGCGTTTTCGGCAAAGAGCAGCATGCCCTGGGATTCGATGCCCATGATCTTGCGAGGCGCGAGGTTCGTCAGAACCAGGACCTTCTTGCCAGGCATCTCCTCAAGCTCGAAGTGCTTGGCTATGCCACTCACAATGGTCCGCTGATCGATTCCGGTGTCCACCTTAAACTTCAACAGCTTGTTGGACTTTGGCACCTTCTCAGCCTCGAGGATCTCACCGACGCGCAAATCCATTTTCATAAAGTCGTCGTAAGTGATCTCCTCCTTTTGTGACTGCACATTGCTTTCGGTGGCCTCGTTGGCTGCCTTCGTATCCATTAGTTTTTGGATTTGTTCATTGATTTTGTCGTCTTCGATCTTTTCAAACAGGAGTGCTCCCTTTTGCACTTCTTGCCCTTCGGATAGCAGGTCGCCACGACCAGCATCTGACCAGCTGAAATCCCCGACCCCGGCCATATCCCTGATATTCTTAGCGGCGACAGGCAAGAAAGGGCTTGACAGCACACCCAGGTTGGCAACTACCTGCAGTGCTACATGAAGGATCGTTTCCACCCGCTCGGGATCCGTCTTGATCAACTTCCACGGCTCAGTATCAGCCAGGTACTTGTTGCCGGCTCGGGCAGCATCCATCAATCCAGCCAGGGCCTCCCGAAAACGAAAAGCATCCAGGCTCTGCCCTATTCTTGAAGGGAACTCGGCCATGTCTGCGAGCAACTGCTCATCCACCGGTTGCAATGTGCCTCTGGCAGGCACTTTCCCATCAAAATACTTGTGTGTAAGCACTACCGCCCTATTCACGAAATTGCCGAGGATCGCAACCAGTTCGTTGTTGTTGCGCGCCTGAAAATCCTTCCAGGTAAAGTCGTTGTCTTTCGTCTCAGGGGCATTGGCGAGCAGCGTGTACCTCAACACATCTTGCTTGCCGGGGAAATCCCGGAGGTACTCATGCAACCAAACCGCCCAATTGCGAGATGTAGAGATCTTATTGCTCTCGAGATTGAGGAACTCATTGGCCGGAACATTGTCCGGCAAGACATAACTGCCCTCGGTCTTTAGGATAGCCGGGAAGATGATACAGTGAAATACGATGTTGTCTTTACCTATGAAGTGTAACAGTCGTGTATCAGAGTCCTTCCAGTAATCCTCCCAGTTCTTACCTTGTTCCTTTGCCCAATCCTTCGTGGCCGAAATGTATCCGATCGGCGCATCAAACCACACATACAATACCTTGCCCTTGGCTTCCTCCAAGGGTACCGGGATACCCCATGTTAGGTCCCTGGTCATCGGCCTTGGCCTGAGGCCACTGTCCAGCCAGCTCTTGCACTGACCGTACACATTGGGCTTCCACTCTTTGTGGCCTTCCAGAATCCACGTCTTGAGCCAGTTCTCGAATTTGTCCAGAGGGAAGTACCAGTGCTTCGTCTCTTTCATCACCGGAGGCTCTCCACTGAGCATAGACCTGGGATTGCCCAGCTCCGACGGGCTTAGGGTGCTGCCGCAATTCTCACATTGATCACCGTAGGCATCGGGAAAGCCACATGTCGGGCACGTACCCTTGATGTATCTATCAGCGAGGAATTGCCCTTCCTTCTCATCATAAAACTGCTGGGAGACTTCTTCTTCAAATATTCCCTGATCATACAGCGTACGGAAGAACTCTGACGCGGTCTCGTGGTGTGTCTTCGAACTGGTCCTTGAGTAGATATCAAACGATATGTCAAACTCTTCAAACGATCGTTTTATCAGTTCATGATATTCATCCACTACCTGCTGAGGGGTCTTCATTTCCTTTCTGGCCCTCAGCGTAATAGCCACGCCGTGCTCATCAGACCCACAAACGAAGGCCACATCCTCGCCTTTCAGACGCAGGTACCGCACGTAGGTATCGGCCGGTACATAGACCCCGGCCATATGGCCGATATGAAGTGGACCATTGGCATAAGGCAGGGCGGCAGTAATCGTATGTCGCTTGTAGTTTTTCTGAGACATATCACATTGAAATTGGGTCGCAAATATAGAAAGCCTGCAGGTCGATGTTGGACGGACCGTTCAGGAATGATCAAAAAAGGGGATGAGAATGGTTCAGGCTACCAGGTGGCGCCGTCCCAGAAGCCAAACAACCAGTTGCCAGGGGCATCGCGGTCATTGCTTCGATAAAACTCCCGAACTGCGCTCAGAAGCTCTTCCCTGCTGATCAGGTCGTCCTTGTTTAAGTCGATCTTCGTGAAGCTTTTAGCGGAGTACCTGATTTCGATGCGATAGGCCATAAACAGATCGATGTACTCGTCAAGAGAAATGAACCCATCCTTGTTAGCGTCAAACACATCGAATGTATCCTTTACAAACTGATTGACGTGTGTCTCATACAGATCATCACTGCCGTTGACGATGCCCTTATCTGCAAACTCAAGCCACTCAGTCAAGTTGGCACTCTCTTCGATTTCCTGGTTGATAAACTCCCTGAAACTAACCCAGAGGTGCTCGCATTTCCCCAGGTATTCGTCGTATTCAGGTGTGCCTTGCTTAAAACCCCAGAGGATACAAAGGTTTTCGCCAATACTGATAAAATCGTCTTTCTCGATCAGTTGATTATTATCAAAGTCCAGCACATTGAAATAATGCGTAAGTTTCTTCTCTTGTATCTCCGTTAACATTTCCAGCGATTTGGATCAGCGATCAAGTCGCAAGATAACCAATATTGGGACATTATGGGATTTTTTGTAGACCGCAGTCAGAAGCACAAAAATCGCTGTTTTTTACTACGTTTGACCACGAAAACAAGGCCGACCAGTGGGCTCTTCTAAGCCCCTAAAGAAGTGCAAAGCCTGAATTGATAAACAAGACAAAACATGTCATTCAAAGCTGAGATCATTACAATTGGTGATGAAATCCTATACGGTCAGACACTGGACACCAATAGTCACTGGATCAGCGAGGAACTCGATGCCATCGACATCAAAGTAGTCCAAAAGACCACCATCGGAGATAATGAGCACCAAATCCTACAAACCCTTGAGGCTGCCGAAGGCCGAGCAGACATTATCCTGATCACCGGTGGGCTTGGACCCACCAGCGATGACCTGACGAAGCCTACTTTGGCCAAGTATTTCGGGGCCTCCTTACACCTCAATGACGAGGCGCTGCAGGAAATCTACCAACTCTTTTCATCCGTAGGCCGTGTGCCTACCAGCATGAACGAACAGCAAGCCGAGCTACCTGACAATTGCGAGAAAATCAGCAATACCGTGGGTACCGCTCCGGGTATGTGGTTTGAAGAACATGGGAGAGTATTCATCTCCATGCCCGGTGTGCCTAGAGAGATGAAAGAAATGATGCGGAGAACTATTTTGCCTCGCCTGGCAGCAAAGTACAGCACAAGTAATATCCTTCATCGCATTATCCGAACAGTGGGCATCCCTGAATCAAGGCTCGCCGACAAGATCAGGTCCTGGGAAGAGGCGCTACCTGACGAAGTGAAACTAGCCTACCTGCCATCTCTGGGACAGGTCAAACTTCGACTCACGGCAGTGGGGAACAACCATACGGATCTCCAACAATCGCTGAACAAGGCAACTGATGATCTCCTCCCAATACTAGGAGATTATTACTATGGCCAGGGGAACGTGGAATTGGAGGAGGTGATCGGACAAATGCTGAAAGAGGCCGGAGCAACTGTGGCGACCGCCGAGAGCTGCACAGGAGGTAACGTGGCAGGCACCATCGTCGGTGTTGCGGGTAGCTCTGATTACTTCATAGGGAGCGTGGTGGCCTATGACAATTCCGTGAAAATGAAAGAGCTCGGCGTGGAGGCCAAAACCCTGGAGGAACACGGGGCCGTCAGCGAGCAGGTCGTCCGTCAAATGGCTATGGGAGTCCGAGAGAAGCTGGGCACGACAGTAGGTATCTCCACCAGCGGCGTTGCTGGCCCCTCCGGAGGGTCCGATGAAAAACCGGTTGGCACCGTGTGGATTGGATATTCCGACGGGGAGAAAACTACTGCCGAAAAAATGACGTTCACCAAAGACAGGGGTATAAATATTCGTCTGAGCACGCTCGCAGCGCTGAACTTGTTGCGATTGAATTTCCGGCGCTAGGCAAAATATTTTATCTTTGTTGAACCCAAAAGTGATACGAATACAGAATAATCTATGGCAACAGTAGAGATGTTGATGCCCAAAATGGGCGAAAGCGTAATGGAAGGCACAGTCATCACCTGGCTAAAGCAAGTAGGTGATACCATTGATGAAGACGAATCTCTGCTGGAAGTAGCCACCGACAAAGTTGACACGGAGATCCCCGCGACGCATGGCGGGGTACTCAAGGAAATCCTCGCACAGGAAGGTGACGTTGTGCAGATTGGCAAACCCCTCGCCATTATCGAAACCGAAGGAGGTGAGGAAGCACCACCAGCCGATAACGGTTCACCGGAGCCAGCGGAGATCCTCAAGGAAAGTGCATCCAATCTCTTGAATCAGGCCATCGCCGAGCACTCAGTTGCTGCAGTCGCCGCAGAGCCCATTCCCGCGTCTAGTGGTTCGGGACGATTCTACTCTCCCCTCGTGCGAAACATTGCCAAAGAGGAGAACATCAGCCTCCACGAACTCGAGACAGTCAAGGGTTCCGGCAAGGAAGGTCGCGTGACCAAAAAAGACATTCTGGCGTACGTCAAAGAAAGGAAGACCCAGGGCGCCACGATCCCCGCACCGGCCGCGGGCGCGTCACGCCTTCAGCCCCAACCACAACCACTCACTATCTCAGGAGAGGACGAGATCATCGAGATGGATCGCATGAGGAAAATGATCGCCGAGCGCATGGTGGCTTCAAAGGCGATTTCCCCGCACGTGACATCATTTGTGGAAGCGGACGTCACCAATATGGTGAAGTGGCGAAGCAAGATGAAGAGCACTTTTATCGAGCGTGAAGGGGAACCGTTGACATTTACGCCGATCATGATCGAGGCCATCGTCAAGGCAATCAAGGACTATCCCATGATCAACATACAGGTGGATGGTACGAAAATCGTCCGCAAAGGACGGATCAACATTGGGATGGCCGTCGCCCTTCCTACGGGGAACCTGATCGTACCAGTCATCCATGATGCCGACAGGCTAAATATCCTGGGGCTCACTAAAAGAGTCAATGACCTGGCTAAGCGAGCCAGGGAAAACAAGCTGCAACCCGATGAGCTCAGCGGCGGTACCTACACCGTCTCCAATGTCGGATCCTTCGGCAATGTCATGGGAACACCGATCATTGTACAGCCACAAGTGGGAATCCTGGCCCTGGGGGCCATCCAGAAGAAGCCTTCCGTCATCGAGACCGCCGAAGGCGATTTTATCGGTATCCGCCACAAGATGTTCCTGTCCCACAGCTACGATCACAGGGTGGTAGATGGTGCACTGGGCGGCATGTTTGTCCGACGGGTCGCCGACTACCTCGAGAAGTTCGATTTCGATAGAGAGATCTAAACTCCTATCACCGATGTCCATGAGGACATCACCGGAAAACCGATCATAGAAATAGTAGCAGATATCCCTCGACCATCTGTCGAAAGTGCTTACTTTTTCGTCAGCTAAATCACATACCAATGAAAGCGTCCGATCTGTTTGTCCAATGCCTGGAAAACGAAGAAGTTGAATACATTTTTGGGCTCCCCGGCGAGGAGAACCTCGACCTGCTACAGTCGCTAAAGGGCTCAAAGATCAAACTGATCCTTACAAGACATGAACAGGGCGCTGCATTCATGGCAGCCACCTATGGACGACTCACTGGCAAGCCTGGCGTGTGCCTGGCCACATTAGGTCCCGGAGCCACCAACTTTGTCACGGGTGCGGCCTACGCGCAACTAGGGGGCATGCCCTTGCTGATGATCACCGGTCAGAAACCTATCAAGAAGAGCAAGCAAGGGAGATTTCAGATTGTAGACGTGGTGGACATGATGCGTCCTCTGACGAAGTACACACGACAGATCGTCAACGGGAACGTCATTCCTTCCGTAGTGCGGGAAGCCTTTCGGATTGCCACCGAAGAGCGACCAGGGGCGGTTCATATCGAACTCCCCGAAGACATTGCCGAAGAAGAAGCAGACGCCCACACACTCTATCCCAGCTTCGTGCGCCGCCCACATCCAGACAAGAAGGCGCTGGATGCCGCATTAGAGATGATCCACTTGTCCAAACGCCCCCTGTTACTCATCGGTGCCAGTGCCAATCGCAACAGAACGGGAGCCGCGATGGAAAGCTTCCTGGATCAAACCGGCATCTACT
Organism: Cyclobacteriaceae bacterium; assembly: GCA_965227935.1. Classification (GTDB taxonomy): domain Bacteria; phylum Bacteroidota; class Bacteroidia; order Cytophagales; family Cyclobacteriaceae; genus JAWPMT01. The sequence goes on from CBDDGS010000043.1 coordinate 210,994, forward strand.
TCTTCAATACCCAAATGGGCAAGGGGGTCGTCGACGAACGCCACCCGCAGTTCCTCGGTACGGCTGCGCTTTCCGATGACGATTACGTGCACAAAGCCATCGATACTGCGGACCTGATCATCAATATCGGTCATGATGTCATCGAAAAGCCCCCTTTCTTCATGCGCGAAGACGGCTGCAACGTGATTCATATCAATTATTTCTCCGCACAGGTGGACCCGGTCTATTTCCCCCAGGTGGAAGTTGTCGGCGATATCGCTTCAAGCGTCGAGTATTTGGCGGAAAACGTTCACCGCCAGTCCAACTGGGAACTGGATATCTTCAGGCAGATCAAGGACGATGTGGAGTCACACATCCGCAAGTACTTTGGCGACACGCGCTTCCCCATGCTACCGCAGCGGATCGTCAACGAAATCCGGCAGCTAATGCCCGATGATGGGATCATCACGCTAGACAATGGGGTATACAAGATCTGGTTTGCTCGCAACTACAAGGCCTACGAGGCCAACACGGTTCTGCTGGACAATGCCCTGGCCACTATGGGCGCCGGGTTGCCCTCAGCCATGGGAGCAAAAATCACGTATCCCGATCGTAAGGTGGTGGCCATCTGCGGCGACGGCGGATTCATGATGAACTCCCAGGAGCTCGAGACCGCGATACGATTGAAGCTCAATCTCGTGGTGATCATATTGAATGACAGCGCCTATGGCATGATCAAGTGGAAGCAGGAAGGGATGGGATTCGATGATTTCGGTCTGGACTTCAATAATCCCGATTTTGTGAAGTACGCGGAGGCTTACGGCGCCAAGGGCTACAGAATACAATCCAGTCAGGACTTCACCGACCGGCTGACCTCCTGCTTACAAGAGGACGGAGTACACCTCATCGACCTGCCGGTAGATTATTCGCTCAATGTCGATATACTTATCAAAGGTTTAATGGAAAATAGTCAATCATGAGTGACAAGCTGCAAGTACTATCTCCCTACGATGGATCCCTCATCGAAGAACTACCGATGCATGGGCCATCGGAGGTCGAGCAAGCGCTGGCCAAGGCCAAAAGCCTCTTTGACAATCGGGATGGCTGGCTTCCTAAACATGAGCGAATAGCCATCCTCGAGCGCGCAGCAGAGATCATGATACAGCGCCGAGAAGAACTCACCACCATTGCGGCTCAGGAGGGTGGTAAGCCCTATGTGGACTCTTTGGTGGAAGTGGATCGCGCCATCAACGGCCTAAAAATCGCGGTCGAGGAATTGAGCAATTTCGGTGGCGTAGAAATCCCTATGGGTCTCAACAAGTCCTCTGTCAATCGCCGGGCACATACGGTGAAGGAGCCCATTGGCGTGGTCGCCTCTGTGAGCGCATTCAATCATCCACTGAACCTGATTGTCCACCAGACGGTGCCTGCTCTGGCTGTGGGCGCCCCCGTCATCGTGAAGCCGGCTTTGACTACCCCTCGCTCCTGCATCGCTTTTGTCAACATCCTCAAAGAGGCTGGCCTGCCGTCTGGTTGGTGTGAGTATCTCTTGACCGACAATGAGTCCTCGGAGCAACTCGTTACTGACCCTCGTATCAATTTCTTTTCGTTCATCGGCTCGGCCAGAGTAGGCTGGTACCTACGCTCTAAACTAGCTCCCGGAGCTAGATGCGCTTTGGAACACGGTGGGGCAGCCCCTGCGCTTGTCGATAAGACAGCTAATCTGGACGAAATCATTGACCCGCTGATCAAAGGAGGCTTCTACCATAGTGGACAAGTATGTGTGTCTGTTCAGCGCATTTTCGCCCACGAGGAAATTGTAGATGACCTTGTGCAACGAATGATCCCTAAGGTCGAGAACCTTCGTGTAGGCGATCCAGTGGATAAGGAAGTTGACTGCGGTCCATTGATACTTCCGAGGGAAGTGGACCGGGTGGAAAGCTGGGTAGATGAAGCTGTGAGTGAGGGGGCGCAACTCCTCATCGGCGGAAAGCGAATCAACGACTATAGCTATCAGCCCACATTGCTGTTGAATCCCAGTGCCAGCAGCAAAGTCTCGAGGGAAGAAATATTCGGGCCCGTCGTTTGTATCTATTCTTATTCAGACTATAGAGAAGCGATTCGTTTGGCCAATGACCTTCCTTACTCCTTTCAAGCCTCGGTGTTCACCAATGACTACGACACTGCGATCGATGCCAGCAATCGATTAAGTGCGGCAGCGGTAATGATCAACGACCACACAGCATTTCGAGTGGACTGGATGCCCTTTGGCGGCTGGGACGCCTCAGGCCTGGGTATCGGCGGGATCAAGTACTCCATGGAAGATATGTCCAGGGAGAAGCTGCTCGTCTTTAAAAGCAAATACTTGTGAGTAGCCTACGCTGTTGAAATCGCTCCATTGCGCTGGTGACCGTTGGCCGGTTTGTATGGGTGCTATGGCAAGGCATCGATTATGCGAGCATTCCACTCGTCAAAATCGAAATTGGGTTCGAAATACGTTTCCCCCAGACGAACGATAACGAGGTCTTTCGAAGGTATCACCTGCACCCTTTGACCGTGAAAACCGCGAGCAGAGAAGGCATCTGCGGGCGTGTTCGACATGTGCTGGCCCGCATTCAACCAAGTCTGGCCACCATATAATCCCTTGGAGTCCGCTAATGGGGTCTTCATGAACTCGATCCACGAAGGATTTACAATAGTATCACCTTCGAAGACACCGTCATTCAGCATCAAGAGGCCCAATTTGGCCCAGTCTCTGCCTGTCGCCCATGAATAGGAAGAACCGACGAAATAACCGGCGGCATCAGTTTCCATCACCATCGACTGCATCCCCAATGGACCAAACAGTTGCTCATATGGGAATCGCTGGTAAGCCTCCAGATCATCAAAGTACGATGCCAGTGCCGTCGCCAGGATGTTGGAGGTGCCAGAGCTGTAATACCATTTCTCACCTGGCCTGGCGGTGAGCTCCGCCTCGGCCGCCATCTTCCCCATCGCATCGGATTCATACAGCATGATGGTGGCTCCGGAACGGTCCGCGTAGTTTTCCTGCCACTCAAGACCACTCGCCATATTGAGCAAATGGCGAATAGTGAGGGCTTCCTTGTCCGTGCCCCTCCATTCGGGGACTGGCATGGCGTCATCCAGCGAGAGGCGCCCCTGGCGTTCGAGGATACCATAAAGCAAAGCCGTGATGGTCTTGGTCATGCTCCAGCCAAGGAGTTGAGAGTCCTTGTCAAAACCGGGCGCGTACCTTTCACCGACCAGTCGGCCCTTGTGGACGACCAGTGTCGCACGAGTGATCTTCGAAGGGCTCTCGGGAACTTCCTCCGAAAACGCCCACTCAAGCGCGGACTCTACGTCGGGTACGGTCGTCATCACCAAAGCGGCTGATGAATCCTGTCTTTCAAAGTAATCGACCGCCGAATACGCAATTTCGCCCAATGTCAAACCCATTCCTTTGGGAGCCGTTGCACTGGAAATGGCACAGCCAAGTCCCTCTCTGTAGATAGCTGTCTTCAGCTTGAACCCAAAGAAATCAGCAGTAACTTTCCTTTGCTCATAGTCCACCGTTTGGTTGCCCAGGCTCACGGGAAAGAAACCAATATCCTCCGCACGCGCCACCTCCTCATCGATGCCTGCCACAAACACGCAGGAGCACATGACTTTGGCGGCATGACCGTTCAGTATTTGCAATCTGGGGAAGAGATAGAAAGCCAGGGCAGCGACCATCAGGCCAATTATTACCAGAAGGACGATCAGAATCTTTTTCATAATCAACGATGTCTCATGCGCAAATTAGCACTTACTTCATTCGCCCTGACAGCTCTGATAGAAATGCATCGATTTCCTCATAGATCCAATCCAATTCGGCAGGTGTGATGACGTAGGGTGGTAGGATATAAATGACGTTACCCAACGGTCTCAGGAGTAAATCTCTTTCGAGAAAATGTTCGTAGATACGATCCTTGATGGCACTCGTGTAGCCGGCATCATCAGCCTTCAACTCGATCGCCAGGATCGTCCCAAGGTGCCGGATATCAGCCACCTGATCTGTCTTTTGGAATCTCTCCACATATCGAGCGTGACGCGCCGTGATAAGGTCGATGGCTTCTTGTGTCTCCGAGGACCTCATCAGCTTCATACTGGCATTGGCAGCTGCACAAGCCATTGGATTGGCTGTGTATGAGTGCCCGTGAAAGAAGGCCTTGCGCCGGTCGGTCGAATCAAAGGCTTCCGCTACCCTGGCGTTGACGGTCGTCACACCCATGGGCAGGAAACCGCCCGTGATGCCTTTTGACAAGCAGAAAATATCTGGCTTGTTCGACAGGTAATCGCAAGCGAACATCCGTCCCGTCCGACCAAAGCCTGTCATGACTTCATCGGCAATGCATACAATATCGTGCTCCTTGGCAAAGGCGACCAACTGATCGAGTACCTCAGCGCTATAGATGCGCATGCCTCCAGCGCCCTGAACCAGAGGCTCAAAAATGAAGGCTGCATGGCCATCACTGGCCAGTTCCTTCATCGCTCTCAAGGTGTTGGATCCGTCGCCCTCTGGAAACGGCAGATAGTCGACCTCAAAAAGATGATGTATAAATGGCTCATTGAAAATGGAAGTCCTATCCCCTACCGACATCGCACCAAAAGTGTCGCCGTGATACGCTCCTTCCAGTGCGATCACCCGTCGTCGCGGCCTCTCCTTGTTATGCCAATACTGCAACGCAAGCTTAATGGCCACTTCCGTGGAAGTGCTGCCGTCGTCAGAAAAGAAGACTCTGCTCTGATCAGAAGGCAATAGCTCCATCAGTGTCGCCGCCACCTTCGCCGCAGGCTTGTGTGCAAACCCGGCAAAAATCACTTGCTCCAGCTTCTTCGCTTGCTTCGCTATGGCTTTGGCAATCAGAGGGTGGCCGTGGCCGTGGATATTTACCCACCACGACGAAATGGCATCGAGGATCTTTCTACCATCTGGGGTATAGAGGTAGACCCCTCGGCCCTTGACCACGGGAATTGGGTCACTACTCGCCAGCGGCGAAAAAGGATGCCAGACTACCTCCTTGTCCGATACTTGCCACTTCTTCACCGTCCAAATATTGAATCGTCCTGAAAATGCGCGAATCCCGGGCCCCACTGCGATGCCAGCTCGGCGGCGTATTGCTGTACCACTTCTGGAGTGGCCTGATCATGTTGAGCCACACGCAGCAAGCAAGGCCAGGGGCTCTTTGCGAGGATAATGCGCTCGCTTTCCTCATTGGCGGGACCATTGAAGACGATCCCCAGCACTGGCACGTTCCTTCTTTTCAGTTCCTCGATCGACAAAAGGCTGTGGTTGATGCTTCCGAGATAGAGATTGCAAACGAGGATCACCTTTAAATCAAATTGCTTCGTGAGGTCAATCACATAGTCCTCCTGATTCAGCGGCACCAGCATACCTCCGGCCCCCTCTATGACCAGATCCCTATTGGATACTGGCGGATGAAAGTCATCAAGACGTATCTCCACACCCTCGGCTTTCGCGGCGGCATGTGGCGATGCGGGCATTTTGAGAAAATGCCGCTCGTTGAAGAAACGGCTGGGTTCGGCGCCCGTGAGATCTCGGACGGCATCTGTGTCCCGTGGCTCGCCGCACTGCACGGGCTTCCAATAATCGCAGGAGAGGTAACTGACCAGAATGGCGGAAATCACGGTTTTGCCACTATCAGTCCCTATGGCTGTAACAAAGTAGTTCACTCGGCGAAATTACTAGCCATCTCCGGGAACTGAAACCCGTTGGCGGGTGAGCTTTTACAAGTAGCCGGCGATAGCAGCTACCAACCCTCTGATTTCTTCCTCTGAGTTGTAGCTATGGAGGCAAATGCGCAGTCGCTCAGCCCCTGCTCTGACTGTAGGAGCCCTGATTGCCATCACCTGGTACCCCGCATGCTTCAAGCCATCAGCCACCTTCAGGGATCTCTCGGCTCCAGCAACAGCTATTGGTTGAATAGAACTCAGACTGGAAGCAGACGTACCGGCGAGATCTTCGAAGGTGCGTCGGAAGAAGTCAATGTTTTTGTGCAGTTGCTCTGCCAGTTCCGGATGCTGGCCGAGGTAAGCAAAAGCCTCGATGAGTGATCGCAAGCTATGAGGTGGAAGGGAAGTGGTATAGATGAATGATCGAGCTGCGTTCAATAGGTAATCCCTCAAAAGTGAGGAGCCCGCGACACAAGCTCCGTGACTGCCCATGGCTTTACCAAAGGTATAAACGCGGGCAAAAACACGTGATTCAAGGCCTCTTTCGACCAACCATCCTGCGCCCTGCGGTCCGTACGAACCGGTGGAGTGTGCCTCATCCACAATGAGCAAAGCACCGAATCTCTCACACAGGCGAACGACTTCCTCCATCGGCGCAAAGTCACCATCCATGGAAAATAGAGATTCGGTGACAACGAAAACTCTACTCGCGGAGGCGGTCACATCATTCAAGCGCCTCTCCAGGTCCTGAAGGTCATTGTGCCGAAAACCAAAGGTGCGGGCGCGGCTGAGCCAGGCGCCTTCCTTTATACAAACATGGGCCAGCTCATCGTAGAGTACGACGTCATTTTTTGTAGCAACCGCCGATATCAGAGACTGATTAGCTTGATAGCCAGAGTTAAAAACCAGCACCGCTTCGGCCTGAAACAGAGCTGCCAATCGTGACTCGAGCTCTTCATAAAGAGCATGGTTACCTGACAGTAATCTGGAGCCTGTACCACCCGATAGTTGTTGATCTTTTGACCACCTCTCGGCAATGGACGCAGCCAGCTCCTCATTCCGGGCCAGACCCAGATAGTCATTGGATAAGAAGTCAATAGGAGCACCTTCAGCGGGAAGTTCCCTAAGTGTCCCCTGTTCCCTCCTCTTCTCCAGATATTGTCTCAGAAAATCCTCCTTCATGCGTTGTCATCTGATTCGCACAAAAATCCACAGCAGAAATGCTCCCGGTGGCGACATAATATGGAAGAATCACCCAGGTTATCCACAATGAGCCGTCTTTTCATGCCTCCAAAATTATATCTTTGGAGAATGCGACCACTGCTAGCTGGCATATTACTGTGTGGACTTTCAGTCAGTGTCTTTGGTCAGAAAGCGTCTCAAAAGGTCCTTAACCGGGAGGTAACGCTTCTGGTCGAGAACGACGTCTTCACCTCTATTCTGCTGGACCAATACTACAGCAGTGGTATTTATGCGAGCTACCGGGAAAGGCTCGATTCGTCGGAGGTAGGGAAGGAACTCATACAAGTCATAAGAAATTTCAAAGTCAGCCAAAGGATGTACACGGCCAACTCGCTGGCTGAGACAGACATTGAGAATATGGACCGACCGTATGCCGGCATCCTGTCCTTTATGATTGGCCAATCCTATTACTTCAAGACGAAGCAGGCGCTGGAGATTGAACTTGAGCTCGGCTGGATGGGACCCCGCACCGGGACTGGCCAAATCCAAAGGGGCTGGCATAAGGCTTTTGGGCTTCAACCCGTCAACGGCTGGGACTCACAAATCAGCGACTCCCCAGTGATCAACGCGCACCTGCGACATGGCGTCGAGATCCTCCGATCAAATGGTGAACACTACCAACCGGATATTATCCTGGATAGTCGCCTTTCATTCGGATCTGTGTTCAACTCCATCCATGAGCAACTGGTCTTTCGGTTTGGGCGCACGCTGCCAGTAAATCAAACTGGCTATTTTGGCAATACCCTCGGTCTCGTCAAACCCGATGGTGAGTACGCCCAAACGATCGAGGTCTACATTATGTATTCACCGGGCATTGAATACACACTCTACGACGGTACCTTACAGGGCGGGCTCCTGAGTTGGGAACCTTCGGTTTTCACCAAAGAGCCTAACCCATGGGTCTTTCATCAAAAATTTGGCCTGCTCTTTAGGTACGGCACTTTTGACTTCAACTTTGTCGTCCATCTGCATAAACCCGAAACCGAAGGAGTAACCAGCCATCAGTATGCTGGCGTGGAGCTAAAACAGAGGTTTTAGCTTGGTAGGTTGTTCTAGTTGGGCTTACTTTCACGAATAAAGACTACTTATGTCATTGAAGCGGATACTCGTCCTCCTTGCCTTTATCCCTTATTTTGTTCAAGGTCAGGGATTTGGCCTCGGCCTGAATCCCAGCAACATCTCCTGGAATCAAATCAACACGGACAAGGTGCAAGTCATCTTTCCCGTAGGTCTGGAGGACCGTGCTCAGCGGGCGGCGAATCTTATTCACATGCTCGATGACAGCAGCTACTATCAGTTGGATGTGCTGCGCGAAAAAGTCAGCATCATCCTGCAAAATCAAACAACCATTTCCAATGGTTTTGTGACGGTGAGTCCCTTCCGCTCTGAATTCTTCACTACGCCGCCTCAATTTGGTTTTGGCGGTGCGGTTGACTGGATGGATTTTCTGACCATCCACGAATACCGCCACGTGCAGCAATACAGTAACGCGAGACGGGGTATCACCAAGTTGGGTTCGTACCTATTCGGGCAGAATGGCTGGGGAGGTTTCGCGGTTGTGGCAATGCCCCGCTGGTTCTTCGAGGGGGACGCGACGTTTTATGAGACAGCGCTCACGAATGCGGGCCGCGGCAGAACACCAGATTTCGACAGGCTTTACCGGGCATTGATGCTCGACAACAGGCATTACAACTATGAGAAGGCTTCGGCCTTCTCGTTCAAGGATTTCGTACCCAACCACTACAACCTGGGGTATTACATGACAACCCACATACGAAATAAGTATGGGCAGGAAGCGCTGAACCAGGCGGCCATTGATGCCGTGAACTACAAGGGGATCTTCTATCCTCTCAACCGCGGATTCAAAAGTTCAACGGGGCTAGGCACTAAAGCTCTCTACAGGGAGACTTTTCAGACACTGGCCGACGAATGGCAAAACGAGGCTGAGCAATTGGACCTCACTCCCAGCCGGCAAATCAATGAGCAGGAAAAGATCGCTTTTACCAGCTATAAGCAACCCGTATTCATCGACAATGAAACGATCATCGCTGAGAAGTCGGGCTTCAGAGAGATTCGCACCTTCGTAAAGATTGATCGCCGTACAGGAGCAGAGTCCGTGGTCACTCGCCCGGGTTTGTATAGCCCTGACAATGCCGTCCTTTCCTCCTATGGCGATCGATGGCTGTTTTGGGCGGAGCGAACGGTGGATGAGCGCTGGGGCAATCAAAACTTCTCTGTCATCACGAGATACGATATGGAGCGGGGCAAAAAGCAGAAACTCACGAAAAGGTCCAAGTATTTTGCCCCGGAAGTATCGCCGGACGGTAAGCAAATAGTGACTTCCCTTGTTCCCGAGACAACACAATACGGTCTTCACATCCTGCAATCAGGCACCGGCGAGTTGGTGACGGCAATTGACAACCCCGAAAACTATTTCTTCTCATTTCCTCGATGGGTGGACAATGAGCGTGTCATCGTTGTGGTACAACACCGCGGACTGCAAGGACTGGCCATCATCAACATCCACAACGAGAGTTATGATTGGCTCATTGACCTGCAGCAGCATCAGCTGAGCTATCCGCGTGTACACGGCAACCACGCATTCTTCAATTCGACAAGGACAGGCATTGACAATATTCATGCTGTAAACCTCTCTACAAAGGAAGAGTCGCAGGTGACCAGTACACTCCTGGGAGGTGTGCAACCGGTAATCTCCCCAGATGGAAGCACACTGGTATACAGTGAGTTTACTGCTATGGGCTGGAACCTCATGGAGATGGAACTCGATCCCAATCAATGGCGCCCAATCAAGGAAAGGTATCCCACTGAAATCGATTTTTATCAACCCGCTGTCAGTCAGGGAAACATACTCGAGAATGTTCCTAAGGAAGAATTTCCTGTCGGTAAATTCAATAAGTCGGAGGGTCTTTTTCAGCTGCACAGCTGGTCGGCCATTGCGCTTCATCCCAACTATGGAGGTATTGTCTTCATGGGTAATAAGCTCAGCACGCTGAGCGCCTCGGCCAACTACCAATACAATGTAAATGAGGACGAAGGGAGCTGGGGAGTCAGTGGCAATTTTGCCGAATGGTACCCTGTCTTGAGGGTTGATTACGACCATGCCAATAGAAGTAGAAATACGCTTGTGTACTACGAAGACATCAGCCCCAGCGACACCATTTTTCAATTCGCCGCTACCAGTGAGTGGGTTGAGGACGACATTGGCGTAGGAGTCATTCTTCCTTTCAATCTAACTAGCGGCAACCACTTTGGTAACCTTGAGGTGGAGACCATGTACAGTCAGATCTTCATGAAGGACTATGAATATCTACTGGGCCTTCCCGGAGAGACAAGGGCCTTTTCCAGGATTGACCAGAGTTTTGGCGCTGCAGAAATCAATGTAGAATTCAATCGATTCCAAACAGCTGCCGTGAGGCAAGTACTGCCCAGGTGGGCACAGTTGGTTGACCTTTCCTACCGCCGTACGATTGGAACAGAGAAGTATGCCAGTACCTATTTCCACGCCATTGGCCGCTTCATCTTTCCGGGCATTGTAAAGACTCATGGGTTCTCCATCCGACCTGGAATAAAACTGGAGGATCTGACGGACAACTATAAGTTTCGTGACAATTTCTTCTATGCGCGAGGCTATGATGCATCTTTTGCTGATAATGTATGGCGAATCGGGGCGGACTATACATTCCCCCTGTGGCTGCCAGATATTGCCATAGGTCCCTTTTTATTCCTAAAGAGAATCAAGCTATCACCATTTTATGACTTTGACCGATCCATCCTGAAGTCCAGGAACATCGATGAACTAGAACCACTTGCCAACCCTAGCGTGGAAGGCTCATTGAATGAGATTATCACTAATAGAGCGTCCACGGGTGCAGAGTTGCGTTTCGAATTTCGATTCCTGCGACTGGTGGATGCTGATATTGGTGTTCGGTACAATTACCTCATCGATGAACCCAATCCATCTGATCAGCACACATTCTCGTTTGTGCTGGGAGGCATCACTTTCTAGTCGCTGAGGTCGCACATTTGAGCTGGGATGATACGTAGAACCTATGGCGGTTGTCGATGGGGCAGTCGCGTTTTCTGCAAAGGAAACCCTGATGACAACGACCTCTACTTCCTAACTCAGATCAAGGCTATCTACTCGATACCGTTTCGCTAAGCAATTAGAAGCGAACTGCTCAAAGATTGTCCGAGAGTGGCTATTTTCACAGTTGCACCAAGCAGTCTGTGAATCTTGACAGTCAATTGGAAAGACCACTTTATTAATCTATTTGTTGTCATTCTGGGCATAAGCGTAGCCTTCTACCTGGAAAGCTGGCGGGAAAATCAAAAAGTACAACAACAGGAGAGAGCATTTCTCGTGGAACTTGAGCGAAGCCTGGAACAAGATTCCATATTACTCGACACGCTGATAGGTATCAACGAATTTCAGCAGGTGACACTGACACGCCTATTAAGGAAAGAAAGCATTCCCTCCGACTCTGTGGGCTACTTCATCTACAACATCTTCTACAACCTTCCCTTCGCACCGCAAAAAGCAGTGTACGAATCAATGAAGGCCTCGGGAGGCATCCAGTCCCTGAAAGATTTCGAGCTGGCGGCGAGGATCATGGAGCTTTACGAGCAAGACTACATGGGCATGCACCAATGGAATGAGGCCGTGGACGATCATATTAAGGACTTCTACCGTCCCTATGTGATTGGGACCCTGCAATACACCTTTGGCGCTAGGATCGACGGCGACCGCCTCCAATCCAGGGAGTTCCGAAGTATCGTTCAGCCTTATCGGGCGTTTCACCAGGGAAAGTCAAACTACTACCTGGAGGTCAGCGATCGCATCGTTGAGACGAAGGCAATGATCAGGGACTACCTGCGTTAATTGGCGCTGACCCTGCCGTTTCGGTAATGAGTGCCTGTAACTCATCCGATGAGTAATAGGAATGCTCCACAACCATTTGTTCCAAGGGGTTGTCGGGTTTCGAGAAAACAGATCGTACATGGCGGCCTTTATCGTCATATTTTAGTACTTCCTCCCACCTGGTGCTGGTACGATCACTGATCAATTTCTTTACCAGCTGACTTTGGTCGTTGTATGACAGTAGGACCTCGAATACGCTCGGTTCATCCCCCTCCGCTCTCTTGATGATGATTCGCGCCAGATGGTTGTTGTCTTCCCGGTATCTCAAAAGGACTTCCTCGACCACCCAATCATCGAATCTGCGGCGCCGCCGGGCCTTCAGTCGACCCCGATCATCCTGCAGGTATTGCCAACCGCGTTCTTCGTACAGCAGGCGAGTCAAGTCAAACGCGTGTACTACATCATCGTGCATCCTCTTGCCGTCCTCGATATAGGTGAGCATCGTCCTGAAGGACCCATCCGGATAGTATGATTTGGCAAATAAAGAATCCCTGAAATCCCCGCCCACGACGAAATAGGCTCGTTGTCCTTTTCGGATCGATCCGCTACTTTCGAAGGTCTCAACAAACTTGACGCCACGCCCAATAAGAAGGGTATAATTGCGGTCGCCAGGATAGCGCGTGCCGTCCTCAGCAAATGAATACTCCCAGGGCCCATCCCCTACCTTCCATTCTACCCGCTTTTCGATATCGATGACCGCGTCGTAGCCTAGCGCTCTGGCTTTCTGCTCCAACTGCTGCGCGAGGATGCGGGAATGCGCATAAAAGCCATCCCCTTTCAGGACCCCAAGTCTACCTCCCGTGATGTACTCCTTCTTGGGAAATGGAACGTCGTCAAAATACAATTTGACCTCACCTACAGTGGATTGTCGAAGTGGCAATCGCATCTCATAGTCGTGACAATCAGTCAAGTAACTTTGATAGCCATGTGGCCGGGAGTCTTGAGGCACGTACTCACAACCGGCAAGGAGCAACGCTACAAGGAAGATCCCAATCGTATTTGAGAGGAGCAAAGAGGCGGAAGGAGCGGTAATCATCTTTTCAGGTTTTGACTACCAACAGGCAACCGTCGTGCCAAATATATTATCCTTCCAGCTGCATCACTTTTTTCTCCCAGCGGTCGGTGAGGTCAGAAATCTCCGTTTTCAATTTCTCCAATTGCTCATTGAGTGATGTGAGCTTGTCAAGATCCCTGGAATGCTGTGGGTCCGCCATCTCCGCCTCCAGTTGTACGACCTCCTCCTCCTTGCCCTGAATCAACTTCTCCAGCTTCTTGATCTCTTTCTGCAACCCATCATCCGCCGGCTTCGGCTTTGCCTTTGGTTCCTTCTTAGGCGCGGGAGTTTGCTGAGGCTGTTGGGTGCTGGCAGGCCCCTCTTTCTCCCTTTGCTTCATCCACCACTCGTACTCTTCGTACGTACCGGGATATTCCTTGATCTCGTGACCCTCAATCCACCAAATTTTGGTCGCCACCCTTGAGATGAAGTCCCGGTCGTGCGAAACGAGCAAAAACGACCCTTCAAACTGCTGCAGTGCTTGGACCAGTATCCCTACAGATAGCATATCGAGATGGTTCGTCGGCTCATCCAGCAGCAAAAAATTAGATTCTGATATCAGCGTTTTGGCCAGAGCGACCCTCGACTTCTCTCCTCCCGAGAGGACCTTGATCTTTTTGAAGACCTCATCATCGGTGAACAGAAAACAACCAAGCACTCCGCGCAATTCCTGCTCCGTCTTCCCCGTCCCCTGTTGCTTCAGTTCTTCGAGGATCTCGGACTCCAGGTCCAAAGCCTCCAACTGATGCTGCGCGTAGAAGGAAGTCATCACATTGTGACCGGTCTCGACCTTACCTTCATGTGGTTCGGTACCTGCAACGATCCTCAGGGCCGTCGACTTCCCCTTGCCATTGGCACCGATCAGGGCGATCTTATCTCCCCGCTCAATATGTGCATCAGTACGCTCAAGAATTTTGAGGTCACCGTACGCTTTGGATATGCCCCCGAGTCGAGCCACATGTCGTCCAGACTTCGTCTTGAAATTGAACTTAAAATTCACCTGGGCATTTTCGTCAATGACCTCGTCAATCCGCTCCATCTTTGCCAGCTGCTTCATCTTGGATTGTGCCTGGCGGGCCTTTGTTGCCTTGGCCTTGAAACGTTCTATAAAGCGCTCGGCTTCCCGTATTTTTTGCTGCTGGTTTTCGAAGGCATTTTGCTGGATCTCATTGCGCAATTCCTTTTCTTCTTCGTAGAAGTCGTAATTGCCGGAATACAGGTGGAGCTTTTGACCATACACCTCGACGATCTTATTGACCGATGCATTGAGAAACCTGCGATCGTGTGAGACGATGATGTATGCCCCATCATAGGTGTTCAAATAGGACTCGAGCCACTGAATCGAAGGTAAATCGAGGTGGTTTGTGGGCTCATCCAGCATCAATAGTGATGGCTTCTCCAAGAGCAGTTTGGCCAGCATCACTCTCATCCTCCAGCCTCCTGAAAACTCCCTAAGCGGCCTTCGCAAATCCTCTGTCCTAAAGCCTATCCCTTCCAGTATTTCCTCGGCTTGCGACTGGATCGTGTAGCCCTCCACTGCCTCAAAGCGCTCCTGCAGCTTGGCCAGGCGCTCAACAAGTTTGTCCTCGTACTGCGTCTCCATCAGGTGAAGTACCTCATCGATCTGGTGCTGGAGATCGTGCGCTTCCTGAAAAGCCATCATCGCCACTTCCAGGATGGACTCATCCGACTGATAACTAAGCAAGTCCTGGTTGAGAAATCCAATGGTTGTATCCTTAGATTTCGAAATCTCGCCAGCTGTGGGCACGACGTCACCAACGATCATTCGTAGCAATGTGGACTTGCCGGTTCCGTTGAGACCGATAAGGCCTATACGGTCCTTTGGACCAATGAACAATGATGCTTCGTCGTAGAGGGGTCTGTCACCCAGAAAGTATGATAGATTATTGATGCTGATCATCGAAAGCAAAGGTAGGAAACGCCCACCGATTGGAAATTACCAGTTGGGCCTTGACTACAAAAAACATAACTTCAAGCCAGTGGTTTCTTTTTATGTAGTCAACCCAACAAACTCCACCATGAAGTATCTCTCTATCCTCTCGATTCTACTACTAAGTTTTGCATGCGCAACTGCACCCTCGGAAAACACCGCCTCTTCCGATGAAGCCGACTCGGCTGACGAGATCGGTCTTACCAGCACCGATGGCCTGGAGATGGAAAGACTGCAGCTGCCTGAGGGGTTTGAGATTGATGTGTACGGTAGGGTGAACAAAGCCAGATCGATGGCGATCTCTCCATCAGGCACCATCTTCGTCGGCAATCGCGGAGGGGGCAGTGTCTATGCCGTGAGAGATGTCGATGGCGACTTCAAAATCGATGAGCGTTACAAGATCGCTTCAGACCTCAACCTGCCCAATGGCGTGGCCTTTAGGGATGGCGATCTCTACGTAGCGGAGGTCAGCAAGATGTGGCGATACAGGGACATTGAAGCCAATCTGGCCGATCCCCCTGCGCCCGAATTGATCTATGACGACTTCCCTGAGGACGGTCATCATGGCTGGAAATACATCGCCTTTGGCCCTGATGGTAAGCTATATGTGCCTGTAGGGGCTCCATGCAACATCTGCGAAAGTAAAAATGAGATGTATACGTCTATCCTTCGGATGAACCCGGACGGCAGCGATCGGGAGATTTACGTCACCGGGGTACGAAATACGGTAGGATTTGCCTGGCACCCAGAGACCGATGATCTGTGGTTTACAGACAATGGTCGAGATATGCTGGGGGATGACACGCCGCCCTGTGAACTTAATCGCGCGACGGAAAAAGGTCAGCATTTCGGGTATCCTTATTGCCATGGTGGCACCATCTCCGATCCCGAGTTTGGAGAGAAATTTGCCTGCGATGAGTTCGTCGCACCTGCCCAGAACCTTGGACCTCACGTCGCTCCTCTAGGCATGAAGTTCTACACTGGCAGTTCATTTCCCGATAGCTACTCAGGCAAGATCATTATCGCCGAACACGGATCATGGAACCGCAGTCAGGAAGCAGGACATACGGGCCATCGATTGACCATGGTGGGTGAAGAAGGTGGCGTTGGTACGAGCTATGAACCCTTCATCACCGGATGGCTCAATGAAGATACCAACCAGGCATGGGGAAGACCTGTGGATGTGCTCGTACTCGAGGATGGGTCAATGCTGGTATCAGACGACCTGTCTGGTACGATCTATCGGATCACTTATACCGGTTGATTGTGAAAATACGGTGACACTGGTTTTTTGACGGTTGAGTTCGTGCCTGTTGCTTATGGCGAGATAAGCTCGTATCATTGAGAAAAAATTTTATCCAGCTAATACCGCTATGAGAAATTTGAAGATTCTCCTCCCTGTAGTCGTTATCCTCTTGGTTATCACCCAATGCGCCAAGGTACCTATCACCGGGCGATCGCAGCTAAGCCTTATCCCGAACGATCAGGTTTTGCCGATGAGCTTCGAGCAATACGAAGAAGTCAAAAAGACTAATAAGGTCGTCACAGCCGGTGACCAGGCGGCGATGGTGAAGCGTTGTGGTATGCGCATCCAAAGTGCTGTGCAGAAGTACTTCAGGGACCAGGGACAGAGTGACTACCTATCAGACTACAAGTGGGAATATATTTTAATAGAGGATAAAACCGTCAACGCGTGGTGTATGCCCGGCGGGAAGGTAGCCTTCTATACGGGTATCCTACCTATCACAAAGGATGAAACAGGGCTGGCCGTCGTGATGGGCCATGAAATAGCGCATGCAATTGCCAATCACGGTCGTGAGAGAATAAGCCAGACACTCGCAGCCCAGACAGGACTGAGCATCGCGTCGATTGCACTTGGTGGGGGTGGCGCGTCTCTCACAGGGGACATGATCCTACAAGGTGCCGGAGCGGCCACATCGTTGGGTATTCTCAAGTTCTCTAGAAAGCACGAGTCTGAGGCTGATGAGTTGGGTCTTTACTTCATGGCCATGGCTGGTTATGATCCACAGCAGGCACCATCATTTTGGCAACGCATGTCAGCCAATAGTGGTGGACAAGCTCCTCCGGAGTTCATGTCCACGCACCCTTCGCACGATACACGGATCAGTGACCTGAAGGCCAAGATGCCTAAGGCCCTGGAGTACTACAGACAGGCCAAGTAGATTTTACTTCTGTGCCTTCCGAGGTCGGTCAAGATCGACTTCGATGTCTTCCAGGCTTCTAAGGACGTCGGTGGAAATATCCAGAGACATCTCAATGATGGCTTCCAGATCGATCGCCTCGAGCACCTCTGCGCCGAGGTTAACTTCCTCAAGGGCCTCCAGACTCTCGAGTTCGCTAAGGTCGATGTCCACATCGCCCAAAACCTCCAAGCCTTCGAGTGCCTCCAGCGCCTCCAGACTTTGAAGTGCCGCCAGTGATGACAGCTCCGAGAGTCCGCTAAGATCAATATTGATATCAAGGTCCTCCATAGATCTGCTATTGGAGCTGATCTTTTTCAACCCCTTGGTTTTATCTTCTTTGGAGTCAGTGTCTTGGGCAACAGCAGTGACACATAAAACCAGTGCTGCCAGAAGTGTGAATAAACGCATAGTGGAATAGCTTTTGTGTAGATACTCCAAAAGACGAGGAAGGTTACACCGATCCCTATTTCTTATTTACTCTTTTCTGCGAATACTTGGGGCTGATGGTAAACCTGCGTGATTCGATGATCATCGTGCCATTCTTCTCTTCGTAGGGGTACTGAAAGTTGATGACGGTACTCTGGCTTATTCGTTTGAACTGTGGAAAGTGGATAAGGTCCTTGAATATTTCGTTGAAGTTTTGATAGACCGTGGTCTCGTACTCCACAAGCTTCTTCTGCTCGTTTTCGTTTTTGCGCTCTTTGATGCCAAATATCTTCGTATGATCTCCGGAAGACTTCGTCCGGATATAGACTATCTCATTGGGATGTAGCTTGAGTTTGCCTTCATCACCAAAATTAACCGTGACCTCCTCTGGCTTCCCAAATAGCTGATTTCGCACTCGCAGCGCGTTCAGCTTTTCCAGGCTGGCGATGAGTGATATATACATTCGGATATTTCTACCTACGAGTGTGAGGCTAAACAACACCAGTAGAATCCAAAAAAAATTCTCACTTCTCGTCACCTCGTAGGGCGCCATCGCTAGAGCAAGCTCCCGGAAGAGGACAAAGTTGAAGGTAAAGAACAAGGAATAGGCCGCTAGTCGCCAAAAACGGCTGTCGATGGGGAATCGCAAAAACGCCGACAGATAGAACTGTGCGACGACCAAAATCAAAAATGATACAGTAGTAAAATCCGGGACTGGCCTACTGGCAATTGCCAGATAAAAAAGCACCGTAATCAACAATGCATAGAGCAGAAAAATGATCTTGTCCCGAACCTTGGTCCGTAGAATAAAAAACTCAGAGATGTCCATTTAGTCACTTCGACCTTCTAAGATAGAAAGGCCTGCCCAAAGGCGACCAAGCGGCTAAATTAATTTGAGGGGTAAGTATTGAATATGTGTCGGAAGATGCTCAGAACTGAATATTTCACCAGTTCGAATAGGGTAATAATGAATCGAATCATGGTCGTTTCCTTTAGATTGCTTTCCGTAAATGAAGGCAGAAACCTGGGATTTCTGCCATAGAAAGAGTACGAATAAACTGACCGGGGAAATTATCGGCCAGACCCTATGTACTTGCCGGATGAATAGGTGGCATATAGAATGCCTACAAAAAAGAAAGCAGGCATTTCGCAAAATGCCTGCTCGCCATGTTTCTTTTGATGATGCTTACGCGACGCGGCTCTTGCCCGCCTCCATCACTGCGTACATCTTTATTTCCTGGAAGGCGCCGTCACCCAAAACTTCTAGGGACTGATCGGCACCCGCAGGCACGAAGTTGCCTTCGTTTTCCCACCATTGCTCCGCCAAAGTCCGGGCCTCGCTTTCATCTATCTCAAAAAGATGACCGTAAGACTCAGAAATAATCCAGGGCTTGTCATTGTTGCTGTACTTATTGAAAATCATCTCCCGCATGTGTGTGGATGTCTTGTCACCAGACTTGAAATGCGAGATCGTATACGACATCGTCTCCGGCTCCGTCATCTTGTTGTCCCAAAACTTGCGTGAAGAAATGAGCTGCGCAGTGGTGATAACGAAACCTCTCCCTTTCTCGAGCGGCTCTTTGCTCAGTTCGCAACTTGCTCGAAATTCCTTTTTCTTTTTACCAAACAGATTAAACATAAGTAGATAGAGTTCTGACCTCAGTAATGATACTGTAAAAACAGCAAAAGGTTACTTCAGCGGTCCTTTTTTTGGCCGTGAATGGGTGAAATCTTGTCGTGTACCTTACTATCTGCTGAATGTGATCGCGACTCCGTCTACGGCCCGTTGATCGACATGCACAAGGTGGAGATCCACACAATCAATGATCCCGAGGTTTTGGTCATTGACAACTAGCTCCTCCAGCCCTTCCCTCTCCACGATCTCGAAGGAATAAGTGCCGGAAGGTAAAATATCCATCAGCACAGGCTCCGTATTTTGGTTTTCTACCAGGACGGTCTGATTGGCGGGGTTGAAGGTCCAGGTGATCACACCTTCCTCGAAGTCGTCGTCAACACCAGCGAACCCACCGGCGACATTGACCAGGCTCCACGCACCTGAAAGGAACTCATAAGTAGAAATCTCCTGCGGGTCATCGAGTTTGCAAGAGGCCAGGATACACGATGCAGTCAGTATACATACAAACGCACTTCTCATAACATATCATCTTTGAAAAAGAGGAAGGAAAAATCGTGCCATATTTCTCAAAGAGGGTTTCTTTATCATTGATTGTTTTTTGCACAGCCCCTTACGCGTATGACTCCCTACAAGCACTTAGTAATCGTCACTGGTATTCTCTGTATTTGGTCAGTTAACCGAGGAGTATCGCAAGACTATTTCGCCACCTATCAAGCGGCTAGGACGGCCTACGAACAAGGTGACTATGACACTTACCTGAGCAAAATACAGCTGACCGACAGCCTCAGACCCAATCACCCGACCATTCTTTACAATCTGGCAGTAGCCTACGCACTCACGGGCGAGCCCAAAAAAGTGCTGAAGCCGCTGAAAAAGGCACTTTGGATGAATGCAGCACTACCCTTTGAAGAGGATGTGGACTTGAAGGAGGCAATGACGGAGTTTCAAACCGTGGTCAACCTGAAACAGCGCCTCAACGAAACGGTGAGTGGGGCAGAAAAAGCAATAGCTCTCCAAGACTCCTCGCTGCATCCCGAGGGAATAGCCTATGACCAAAACAATGGCACATTTTATATCGGTAGTGTCCGGCACCGGAAAATAATACAAGTCGATGCCGAGGGCAGAGTATCAGATCTCATCAAGGATGACCGGCTATGGGCAATCATGGGTATGACAGTGGACAAGAAGAGTGGGCTCTTGTGGGTGTGCTCTACATCGATACCCGAAATGATCGGCTACGACGATCAACTGCAGGGTAGAGCCAAGGTATTCAGCGTGGATACTGATGCCGGAAGGATCGTCCACGAATTCACACATACCAACGAAATGTGGCTGGGTGACCTCACGATCGGGCACGATGGGCACGTGTATGCCACAAGCAGCAGTGCGGAGCGACCGTCGATCTATAGAGTCAATGAAGATACCGGTTCGCTGGAAGAGTGGCTTCATCTACCATCGATGATTTCCCTTCAGGGTATTGCTTCCTCCGACAATGACCTTTTCGTTGCCGATTACCGTGAGGGACTATTGAAAATCAATCTTGATTCAAAGACTGTGGTGCGACTTACAAACCAAACACCTCACCCTTTGAAAGGAATTGATGGTTTGTATTACCTGGAGGACGCCCTGATCGCCATACACAATGGACTGAACCCATTTCGGGTGGTCAAGTATCAATTGGACGCATCACATTCGGAGGTTGTCAGCTTTGAGTTTCTGGACAAAGCACTTCCCGAATACGGGGAGCCTACTCTGGGGACTATCGTAGACGGGCAGCTCTACTACATTGCCAATAGTCCCTGGGGGGCTTACGACGAAGACAAGCAACTGCTACCTGAGAAAGCCAAAGCGCCAATTATCCTCAAGACGCCCTTGAATTAAGCCGGGAGGCCCCTACCATCTGATGGCATGGAGTCGCTCGCGGTCCAGCACCTTGATACCACTGGACTCGATGGCGATCATACCCTCCTTCTTAAATTCCGATAGGATCCGAATCACTGACTCTGTGGCTGTTCCCACCATACCCGCCAAATCATTCCTGGCGACTTTGAAGAGGCCATTGCCATAGGCGTCGTCGAGCTTCAGTAAGTTGTCAGCTACTCGCTTACGCACAGTGTCGTAGGCCAGGTGCAACAGCTCTTTTTCCTTCTCCACGACATCATTGGCTAACATCTTGACGAAGATCCGGGAAATCTCCTTGTCTGAATACATGAGGCGCTGGAAGTCATCCCGTGAGATGAGCTTGAGCGTCGTAGGCTCCATGGCCTCCGCAAATTCCGTTTGGTTTTTGTCCTGGAGTAGCGACTGATATCCAAAATAGTGCCCGTCATTGAGCACGTCGAGGATGAATTCCTTACCGTCCTCGCTGATCTTGTAGACCTTGACCTTTCCCGTATTCACGAAGTAGAGGTAGTGAGGAAAGTCTCCCTCCCGGTAGATCACATCGTGTTTCTTATAATTTCGTTCCTGCTTGGCAGCCGTGGACACATCATGTCGCTCCACGTGAATACCTTCCAGGAGTGCCTCGGGGTGATGACCTTGATTCATCTGTTTGAACTTCTCGTACTTTGTCAGACGTTTCTCGATTGCAGCCAAAAGCTCCATATCATCGAAGGGCTTAGTGAGGTAGTCGTCTGCACCTAGGCTCATGCCCTGACGGAAATCCTCCTTTTCGGCTTTGGCAGTAAGAAAAATGAACGGAATGGAATCAGTATTGTCGTCCTTGCCCAGCATGTAAAGGACTTCGTAACCGTCCATTTCCGGCATCATGATGTCGCATAAGATGAGGTCTGGCAAGTCACTTTTTGCCGCCTTCACTCCCTCTTTGCCGTCTTCAGCTTCTACGACCAGATAGTTCGACAATTCCAGGATCTCGACGATGTTCTCTCTGACATCCCTGTTGTCTTCAATTACCAATATCTTTTTCTTCATTCGATGGGTATCGTCAATTTAAACTTGGTGCCCTCATTGAGGCGACTTTCAAAACCGATTGTACCTCCGAGCAATTCCACGTACTTCTGCACAATATTCAGTCCCAGTCCGGTGCCCTGAATGTTCGTGGCGTTGCCAGCCCGATAAAATCTCGTAAATATATTACTTTGCTCGTCCTCCGGTATACCCAATCCTTCGTCGATGACTTCGACGGCCACTTGCCCGTCCTTAGACTTGACATTGATCGTAATCTTCTGGTCCTCATGGGAATATTTGCTGGCATTGCTGAGCAGGTTGAGGAATATATTCTTCACCAGCTTCGGGTCAGTTTTAACCGTCAGGTCAGGTCCATTGATTTCGATAAACTGACCACTCTTCAGCGTTCCCTCCATCTCGTCTGATACGTGGCTCAGTAGGTTACCCAGGCTTACCTTCTGAGGCTGATAGTCAATTTTCCCCTCTTCCAGTTTGCCAATGGACAGGAAGTCGTTGAGGATATTCGTCATATTGGAAATGGCTGACTTGATCCGATCGATGTGTTTTTCCCTCTTTTGCCTCGCGTCGTCCGGATACTTACCTATCAACGAAATGGACGAGAGAATGGTACTTAGTGGCGTTCTGAACTCATGACTTGCCATAGACACAAAGCGAGACTTCAGTTCATTGAGCTCCTTCTCCTTTTGTAAGCTTCGAAGGATCTCCTCTTCGGCTTTCTTCTGCCGGGTGATATTCTCCTCCACCAGTAGGATCCGGTAGAGTTCGTTTTCGTCATCATACAGGGGAACACCATGGACCTCGTACATATAACCATTGATAGGCAGCTGTTCGGAGAACTCTACCTCTTCACTCCGCAGCTTTTCGAGCAGCGGCAGAATCAATTCCTCTTTGGAGACCATCGATAGGTAGGGCTTGCCGATCAGGCTATCGGATTCCCAGGAGCGCTCCTTGAGCTCGGCACCATTGATGAAGACATAATTGAACTTCAGGTCGAGTACCGAAATGACACCATTGGGAAAGTTGTCGGCAATGGCGTTGTACAATTTCTGTGTCTCAATGAGTGCGGACTCCGCCATTTTCCTCTCCTGCACCTGACTTTGAAGTCCCAGGTTGAGATGCTCCAGTTCCCGCGTGCGTTCCCGGACCTTTTCCTGCAGTTTATCAGCATACTCCTTCAGCTTCTCCTGGCTCTTCTTGATTTCCTGCTCTTGCTGCTTCCTCAGCGTGATGTCAATGATAAAAGCCACCGCGAATTGTTCCTTTGGAGAGGCGAAGGAGCTCAGGCTAATCTCTACGGGGATCTCGGTACCATTCTTGCGAAGTGCCCATAGGTCGTATCCGGAAGCCATGGCCCTGTTTTTCGGCGACGCGAAGTACCGCTCCCTGTGTTCCTGATGTATGGGGCGAAACCGCTCCGGCACGAGATCCTCTATCACCATCCCCATCAACTCTTTAGGGGTGTACATAAAGAGGCGCTCCGCGCTGGGATTGGACAGGAGGATCTTCCCGGCCTTATTGATCATGAGGATGCCCTCTGACGCCGACGTGAATATGCTTTTCAGCAGATCGAAGTCCTTGATGTCCATTTCAATGTTTGATAACACATGCAATTTGTATTCAGAGGTTCGCCTAAGAAATGATCTTGGCAATCATAAGATTTGACATAAAGAAAAGCAATCACTGACATAAGTCAGTTTTCCGATGAACTAATCTCATTCGATCACACGACGACATCCAAGTAATTTGCCAATTCAACAATGCCGATCGTGCAAGGTTTCAAAAATATTCTGGTGTTGACAGACTTCAGTCCCGCCTCGTGGGAGGCATTGAAGTACGGTGTACTTCTGCACAAATGTGTAGAGGCAGATATTACCATCTTGCATGTACTTCCGGGGAAAGTGGCGAGTCACAAAGCCAAGGACAAGGAGACCGCAGGTGTCATGCTTGAGAAGATGAAACTCATGCAGAGGGAGATGAAACTCAACGGCAATTCCAATACCGTTGTATTGCATGGTAATGTGGCGCAAGAAATTCGCAACCATTTGGATCATGTGCACTACGACCTTATCGTGATGGGCATCAACGGCAATGGTGGCCTAAACTCCGTGATGGGGAAAAATACCAGAATGGTTATCGAATCCGCAGAAGTGCCTGTGATGGTGCTACCTCCAAAAGCTGATCAACCCGTCACACTAGAGGCATAAGACCTGCCGACTTTGATCCGTTCTCCGGAGTCGAGCACTACAAACTTGTCACGCTGGACTTTCTCAGTCCCTACGATCATCTTCCGGTTGACGAGATATTTGCGATGAATGCGGATGAAATCGGGATTCAAATCCTGGGCCATTTGATCAAGGGTACTCCGCTTGAGAAGCTCATAGTGCGGCGTATGGATCCTGAGGTAATGATCATCGGCCTCTATCCAATGGATGGTCTCGGAATTCACCTCTATCCTCTTTCGGCCGTGTGTGCCGGAGACTTTCTTTGGTCTCCCATTTCTGTTCTTGATGTAGAAGGCGGTACCACCGAGAAACAACAAATGAAATAGTGCATCACGACCAAAGTAGTAGCTGGCGTAGGTGGCCGACAACCAACCATCCTCCTGAAAGTAACCAAGCAACCGAAAGAGAACACTTGTCAGCACATAGAAACCTACCAGAAAACCTACGGTAATCCCAGTCAGAATCAGATAATACCTGGAGTGTGTGACGGGTTTGAAGGACACTCCCAACTGGAAGAAGGGCACCAATACGGGAAGAAACAGAAAGTAGACAATCAATTCATACTGGAGGGAATTCCATGGGTTGTATCCTTCATGACCGCCATATCTAATGAAGGATTGGGCCATCATGGCTACGGACAAAGCCAGGCAAAGGGCAAGGGCTACCCAGAAATAACGTCTTTCCTGCAACAGCAACTGACGGAGCTTCATAATTGGAAGTTAGTCCTCAGCAACCAATATCCACATACTTCGATCAAAATTCCATGGTTCACAAACGACTGGAAGAGCGGTCGTGCAAAGGCCACCTTGGCAAAGGTTTATGATTTGTCACAGCAAGAAAAGCCAAGTCCTCTCCTGACCCACGGGATGCTCGCTTTTGTTCGTCAATGGGCGCGTGTCCGTCGCGAAATGCACGGGAATATCGGCGATTGTCGCCCCATCCGCTAATTACCAAGAGAAAGAAACTGAAGCGTTCTGCACCAACTGGAAGGAGGCCTTCTTTCCCACTCATGACCACATTCTCCATTTTCACTCCGGCGCATACGGGCGTTATGGAGTTTCAGATTTCACGACGTAGGTAGAAAATCTTATTTTAGTACTATACAATCATAAAATATCACTATTGATGCAACGAACCAGCAGAGACATCCAGACAACGGCACCGACCTGACATCCTTTAGGTACGTTTGAGACTCCGCACTTTCATGGAGTCCAGCCCCCATACTTTACTTCCCTGATTTCGAATCGGAAGCATAGCTCCCATATGGCACCACTGCGTGCATACCTCCCTGGGTAGGATTGGATCAGGCCTACCGTAGGAGAAGATCTATTTGATTCAACCTAAGAAACGTACACCGAACAGTCATGAAAAGATCTATATGTTCAATACTTACCCTGATAGCAGGATTAGGCCTTCTGCTACAGGCACATGAAGGCCTCGCATTTCAAGGCCTATCGTTAGCCCAAGACGACGATAGCCAACTCCTTTTACAAGTATCCTCACACCAGCTAAATTTTTCGGGTGGGAGCTCGCGGGACCTGGAGATATTCTCCAATACCAGCTGGGCTATAAAGGTGCAAGACTCCTGGATCACCACCACCTCGTCCTTTGGTGAGGGTGACGCGACTGTAACTGTACTTGTAGCTCCCAATGACAGCAACAGCGAGCGTACCGGCGAACTGACGATCTATACCGAAGGCATCGGTAGAAGCATCGTTGTGAATCAGGCTGGTAAAGCCACCAGATATCAGCTGGAACTGACGGCCGAAAATGGCGCGATCCAGACTTCTGAATCCGATCAATACGTCCTGGCAGGACAGGCAGTCGAGTTGACAGCAGTGCCGGAAGAGGGCTACGCCTTTGAGGGCTGGTCGGGTGACATCGCAGGCGCTGACAACCCGCTTTCCGTGGTAATGGAAGAGGACCTGATCATAGAGGCCGTTTTCGTAGAGGCACCCAAAGAGGGTGAATCCGAGGAAGAAGCCGATCCTGCCACGTCAAAAGTCTACAAACTCACCGTCAACAACATCGGACAAGGGGAGACACTGTTCTCTGAAGCCTACGTCAATGGCGATACAGTGACGGTTTCAGCAAAGCCAAAAGATGGCTGGGTATTTGCCGGATGGACTGGGGACATCGTAGCAGATGGCGAAGAGATAGAGGTCATAGTTAACAAAGACCAGTCTATCACTGCGGCTTTCGAAAAACTCTCCTATGGTCTGACGACATCCACAGAGCATGGTTCGATCGAACGCTTCCCCAGGAAAGAGCGCTTTCTGCCAGGGGAACGCGTCACTTTAGTTGCCGAGCCCAAGGAAGGATACGAGTTTGTGGGGTGGGATGGCATCATCGCCCAAAACAAGAAAATTACGCTCCCCGTCTACAGTAATATTGAAGTAAAGGCGCTGTTCAGAAAGATCTCCGATGTCTACGCCATACAAGTGGAAGCCGAGGACTTCACAGCGCATCATGGCGCCTTGATGAGCAGGCAAATCCATGGATTTTCCGGGGAGGGCCAAATGTTCCTGCAGGAAAAAGGATCCTACCTGGAATACAGCATGCATGTGCCCGTTCCCGGTAAGACTGACCTGATGCTCACGTATCTCGGTGCCAACGGCTCGCAAATACACCTCTTCGTCAATGGCGCACTACACTCAAGCGTGGACTTGCCGAATTCAGGGCCGCACTGGAACGTGTGGGAAACCACGGTAGACCTCTTACAAGGGAAGAACACCATTCGCATCATGCGCAAACAGGCCGATATCGCCATTGACTACCTGGAAGTGTCTAATGTGATCCCAGAACCCGACTTTGGACGCGGGGCAAGTATGGTTATCTACCCGAATCCTGCGACCAACTTTCTGAACCTCTCCATCCCGGCTGATGTCGTCATCACCGACAGCAAAGGAACACCTGTGATCGAAGGGAAAAATATGGACCGCATCAATGTAGAAGATCTTGAAGCTGGCTTATATCTGCTGAGCTCAGAGGGGCAAGTCTCCGAAGTGACTATCAAAGACTAACCTACTAAACTCTGAGTTTCTGCATCAAATAGTGACCGGGGTGTCAACCTAGCAGTTGGCACCCTTTTTTTTGCGGCACAAAAAAAGGCCGCCCCAACCAGGAACGGCCCTCACACTAAACCTATAAAGATGGCAGCATTACGCTACCTGCAGGTCCTCATCATTGTCTCGGCCAAATCACCTATCGGATATAGCCGGTGACACCTTCAGTTTCGTGACCTGTTGAATACTATTGGTGGGACTTGGGACTATCTCCTTCCCTTATCCGAAACAAAAGTGTGGAGGGAAAGACTACGACAAAATGAGCAAGCGAAGCTCTGATCATGACTAATATCAGCCGGCCCAAGCTACATGGTTCGGTGCCGGAGCGCTTCATAGAGCGTATTCTGATCGAGGATATCCATGTACGGCTCGTGGGCAATGTGCTTGCTGATTACAAACTTGGCTAGCAACACTTTGATCTTTGCTAGCAGATCATCCCGATCCCAGGGCTTGCTGATGTACATGTCCAGTCCGGCCTTGTTGATGGCTTCAATCGTGTCCTGGTGACTGGCCAGCCCTGTCAGCAACAACTTCTGCGAAGAGGCAAAGCGGCCGTCCTCTTTTACCTTCACCAGCAGCTCGACACCGGTCATCCCGGGCATGACATGATCAGAGACAATGACCGCCAGATGATCTCCGGCAGCATCAATATCCTCCAGCAACTCCAGCGCCTCCTCGCCCCCGTGGCAGGTTTCGACCTCACACTTCGATAGGAAAAATGACAGATCATCCTCCAGTGCCCGGAGCACCTCCTCTTGATCGTCGACAGCGATGATGAATAGTTTATCCATGATTGGGTCCCTCAGATTCTACAATGGGTAATGATATTTCGAAAGCCGTGCTGCCTGGCTCGCTTTTTAGATCGACCGCCCCACGATGCTCCTCCACGATCCTCTGTACGATCGTCAGTCCCAACCCCAGACCAAAGCTCAGTCCTCCTACCTTGGTTGTAAAACTTGGCAGAAAGACCTTCTCTTGAAACTCCTTTGGAATTCCCGGGCCATTGTCATGGATGGTTACTCGCAGGAAACCCTCCTCTACCCGGCAGGAAATTGTGACTTTCGGTTCCTTGATACGATTGAGTAGCAGACTTTCAATGGCATTCTTTACGATGTTGATCCATACCTGCATGAGCTCGCCATGAGAAGCCTGTATCTTCGGAAGGTCCTCGGGACATTTGAGCTCAAGCTCCACTTTCTTGACCATGCTCGCCAGTACCGTGAGCGATTGTTGGATGGTGACCGCGACGTCGACGTCCTTGGACCAGGTTTGATTGGCTACCCCAAGTTCCCTTACAGACTTGACGACGTGCGTGGCGTGATCTGCCGCGATTTGCATATCATGGAGCCACGTACCGGTCTCCCAGTGGTTGATCGCTTCCTTAAGGTTGATCCTTTCCCTCTGCAGCTGCTGGACTTCAGAGGGTGTGATGCCTGTCTTCGCCAGTTGTCGGGCGAGCAGTCTATCCACGCCCTTTAGGCGCTCGAAGGAGGAGCGCATTTCCCGGGCGTGTTTTGAACCGATCTCCGGTCCATCGTGTAGGCCCTTTTGAAACAGATCAAATAGCCTGTGGTTCGCATTTTGCAGGTAGAATTCGACCCGCGTTCGGATCCGATCCAGGCTGCTCCGAAGTGTACCCACGGCATTGTTTAACTCATGGGCCAGTCCAGCCGCCATCTCGCCCAGCAAGGCCATTTTCTCGCTCTTGATCAACTGCCGCATGCTCTTTTGCCGCTCGCGGGCCATCTGTCCGGCAAAATGCTGGCGACTCCGTAGCTCCTCCACTACCATTGCGAACAGGAACTTCTGAAATATGCGGCCCTTGTCACCTTCCACCTCAAAGGGATCCCCCTCGAAGAAGACTACTTTGCTGTCACCAGTGCTCACCACCTGGGAATAGCTCTCATGGTCTCTCGAAAAGAAGCTGTAGACCCCAACAAATTCTCCAGCCTTCGCTTCAAAAATCGGATCAGCGATTTCCTCATTAGGTAAAAACCCCAGAAGCCTGCCTTCATGAACATAGAAGATGCGATTGTTCTTTGCTTGTTGCTCCAACAACACCTCGCCCTCCTTCAGGTAGATGGCTCTTCCCTCATCCGAAAAGAACCACTTGACCACATCTTCCATACGATTTGTTATCACCGTCGCCTCCATCTAGAAGAAGTTAATGGATTTCAATGCGATCATCAATAGGGCATTGGCCAGGAGCCCTACAATCGCGACAATTATTCCTGGTTTGGCCATGTCTCTTGTCGTCAGAAAGCCCGTACCGAATGCGAGCGCGTTGGGGGGTGTGCTGATCGGTAGCGCCATGCCCATGGAGCAAGCGAAAGTCGTGCTCAGGATCACCAATCGGGTGCCGCCGAGATCTGCCAGCCCGGGAAGAGTAGTTCCCAACACAGCCACGAGCGGTAGTAGTAGGTTCGCCGTGGCCGTATTGGACATGAAGTTGGCCATGACAGCAGCGATGAGCGCCATCGCGACGATGACCGTTACGCCCGGCAGGGCATCGAAGGATATGCTCTCCATCAGATGCGCGGCAAGGCCTGTCTTATCTAAGGCCAGTCCAAGCGCGATACCTCCTGCTACAAGCCAGAGTACGTCCCAACTAATATTTCGAAGTTCGTCCTTCGTGATAATGCCAAAAGCAAGAAAGATGGCGACAGGAATCAACGCTACGGTATAAGCATTGAGGCCGTGTATGAAGTCCGTCAACCACAGGAGAATGGTACCAGCGAAGGTCGCATAAACCAGGTACGCCTTGGGGTTCTTCAGGAACTTGCCTTTTATCTGTAACTCCACCGTTTGACTCCCAGCAGGGTACAGTACGCCCAGCAGTACCCAGGCAAATAGCAAGAGCACGATGACGTATGGCACGGCAAACGCCATCCACGCGCCGAAACCAATGACATCCTCACCGACCAGATATTTCAACGCGATGGCATTGGGTGGTGTACCTATGGGTGTCCCTATGCCACCAATATTCGCCGCCAGCGGGATGCTCAACACCAAGGCCAGTTTTGCGCTTTTGTTATCTCCAAGGACGGCCAGGACCGGTGTGAGAATGGAGAGCATCATTACCGTGGTAGCTGTGTTGCTCATAAACATGGAGAAGAAGGCCGTGATGACCATCAACCCCAGCGTGATCGTTCGCACTTTGTTGCCAAAGGGCTTCAGAAGTATCCGTGCCAAATTCTGATCCAGGCGATACTTGGTAGCGGCCATCGCCAGGAAGAAACCACCGAGAAACAAAATGATTATGGGAGAAGCAAAAGTGGCGAAGACTTCCTGATAACGCAATACGGCCGAACCATCGCTTACTTCAATACCCTTGAGGGACTTGTCCGATACCAGTAGTACCTCTGATAGAATAATGATAATACTCGTGGCGAAAATCGGGATGGGCTCGAGGATCCAAAAGCAGGCGGCAAACACCAGAATCCCCACTACCCTCACCTCCGACTGTTGGTAGCCAAAATGGGACGCCAGGTAGGACGCAATCGCGATTGCCAGGAGTGTTACCACCATGGCTATTTGGTTCTTTCTATTCATGGTCATAGGCCCGTGAGAGATGGCGAAGGTACACGCGAGAGTTCCTTGCCACAACTGGCACGTATCAATTTAGTGAGTGATTTTGATCAGAGTTACAGGCGGCCAAATCATGACCTTGGCTCCTACCTTTGCACAAAAACAAAGCCATGGAGATTGTCCCCATTGAAAGGATCCTATCACCCATCAAGTCTGGTGATAATGTTTTTGTCCACAGCGCGGCCATGACCCCCGATACCATCATCAATCGCCTGATCGCAGACTGCCCCGCCGAGCACATCAATCTGACCCATATTCATACTGAAGGAAAGGCAGAATATACAGAGGACCAATCAGGACGATTTCACACCTACTCCTGCTTCGTAGGTGCCAATATTCGGAAGCTCATCAATTCCAATGGCAATGCGAACTACATACCCGTCTTCCTCAGCGAGATCTACCAGATACTGAGTCGAGGAGAACTGAAATCGGATGTTGCCATCATCAAAGTATCGCCTCCTGACAAGCATGGCTTTTGCTCCCTCGGCGTATCGGTTGACGTATCATTGGCCGCCATCAACACCGCAAAAATTATCATCGCCGAGATCAACAAAAATGTTCCCCGAGTACATGGGGATGGCTTCATCCATGTGGACGACATAGATTTCGCTATCGAAACCGAGACGCCTATGCATTCCGTGCAGCCCAAGGTCCTGTCGGACGAAGAAAAACTAATAGGCAAACATATTGCCGGACTCATTGAAGACGGCTCCACGCTACAGATGGGAATCGGTGGTGTGCCAGATGCGGTGCTAGCGGAACTGGGAGGTCACAAAAATCTGGGCATCCATACGGAGATGTTTTCAGATGGCATCCTGCCACTGGTAGAAAAAGGTGTCATCAATGGCAGCAAGAAAAAGGTGCTCCCAGGCAAGCTGGTGAGTTGCTTTGCCGTCGGTTCGCAGAAGCTCTATGATTTTGTGGATGACAATCCCATCGTGGAATTCAAGGAGGCCAGCTTTACGAATGACACGGTGAACATCCGCGCCAACCCGAAGGTGGTCGCTATCAATAGCGCGATCGAGCTAGATCTCACAGGCCAGGTTTGTGCGGACAGTATCGGCACCTATCAATACTCGGGCGTTGGTGGTCAAATGGACTTCATCCGGGGTGCGGCTTTGTCGAAGGGTGGCAAGCCGATCATCGCGCTGACGTCCACGACCCGAAAAGGTGAGAGCAAGATCTCTCCATTCCTGAAGCCCGGAGCAAGCGTGACCACTACACGCGCCCATGTTCACTGGGTAGTCACCGAGTACGGAGCGGTCGACCTATTTGGCAAGGACCTGGTGCAGAGAGCCAAACTCCTTACGAGCATCGCACACCCCGATCACCGCGAAACGTTGACAGCGGCTTATAGGGGGCGGTTCCATTGCTAGGTTCCGAGTTTAGTGTTCAGAGTTCCAGGCTCAACATTGAACATGGAACCCGAAACCTGGAACAACTACAGATTGCCGTACACCTCGGAGTACTCCAACATCTGCGCCGTAAAATCATCGGGGTATTCGACCCTTACATCCACGATCTCGTCTCCTTCCATGATGGGCACCATCTTCGGATTAAGGAATCCACCATAGGGCGCTCCGGCAAATGTCGACACCCGATCGAGCACCTCCTGGTGCACCGCTGGGTCTACCTGGATCCCATAATCCTCGAAGAGCGCCTTGGCCGCTTCAAAGTCTCCCTGTGACTTGATCCGCTGCACCTCGCGCAGCAGCTCTCCAAATAGCTCGCGGAGTCGGTCGTAGTCATTGACGACATAGTAGGTCTTGCCGTCTTGCTTGACCTCTTCGATGACATTGTCCGCCTGGCCATTGGCATAAGCCCATCGAGCGATCATTGCACGATTCCGCATGTGGGACTCCTCAATCACCTCACCCGGCTGTAGCCTCCGCAGCTGGTAAAGGATGCCATTGGTGATGTAGTTGTCGTACGCAGCCTTACCCACATCCTCTGTTTCGATGAGGCCCAACTCCATCAGCTTAGGGTCGGTGATGTAGTAAAGGGCAAATAGATCGGCTCGTCCCTCCTCCAAAGCGGAGCGATAGTTTTTGAGTGTCTCCTTTGGTGTGCCAACTCCAGGCTCAAGCTGACCCGATGCGTGGCCGAGGACTTCATGCAGCGCCGTGCTCATCTTGCCAGCGAGGCCGCTGTGTGCCCGCTGACGGTCCTGTAGTTCTTTCGTCAGGAAAAACTCCTCTACACGACCCCCGGAGCTCGCTTGCGAGTAACCTTCTATGATATTGCCCAGGCTCACTGACTTGGAGCCATAGCCTGACCGTATCCAGTTGGCGTTGGGTAGGTTGACGCCGATAGGCGTCGATGGAGACGCATCTCCTGACTCACCGGCGACATTCACCACCTTATAGGTGACTCCCACGACACTCTCCTTTTTGTGCTGGTCCATCAGCGGGGAATTGTCTTCAAACCACTGCGCATTGTCCATGAGCACCTTCATGCGGGCACTGGCCTGGAAGTCGTTGATCTCGACGATGGTTTCGTAAGAGCCGTGATAGCCCAGTGGGTCATTATATACCTCAACAAAGCCTGTGATGTAGTCGATGTCCCCATCTGTCGCCTGCGACCAGGCGATGTTGTACTCGTCCCACTTCTCGAGGTCTCCTGTTTGGTAGTACTCGATCAGCAAACGCAGGGCATCCGCCTGAGCCTGGTTTTCTGCCACGCCAGCCGCTTTCTGAAGCCAGCCCACCATCTTCTCAATGGCTGCGCCATACAGTCCGCCGACCTTGTAGACGTCCTCGCCGACGGATCCATCTTCGTTTCTCACGATCCTCGAGTTGAGGCCGTAGGAGATGGGTGTCTCATCATCCTTGTCGACAATGCTCTCGAAGTAGGCCTCCACTTCTTGCTGTGTAATGTCGGGAGCATAGAAATTGACAGCTGAAGTCAGGACCAAATCGGCATTGGGGTCAAGGTTGACCTTTTTGGCATCTTTCTCGGGGTCGAAAATGGCGGCCATAGCATCATCCGACAGTGTCGTATTCACTGAGGTCAGCAGTCCTTCCAGGTACTCTTGGGAAAATTCAGGCTGAAACTTATTCATGGAATAGTGATGGTGGATACCACTGGAAAACCAAATTCTCTTGAGGTAGGTCATGAATTGATCCCACTCCGCGGCAGACTTATCCCCCGTATAGTCGCGGACAATTGTCTCAAGGGCCTTGCGGATCTCAAGATTGTGGCGGTAGTTGATGTCATACATGATGTCTCTCCCCTCCAATCCGGCTTGCACAAGGTAATACGTGTACTTTCTCTGTTGGGAAGTGAGCTGCTCCCATCCAGGGATGAGGTATCGATTGATCTGCACGTCAGCGAACTGCTCGGTCTTCCACTGGAAGTTGGTGGTATCGGCAACTAGTGCTACAGTTTGCTGATCGGCGGGTGGCTGGCAGTTGGTAAGGAAAAAGGGGATTGCCAGGATGAGGCTAAAAATTTTGGTATTCATGTGACAATGGAGTTACTGTTGTTCGCTTGTTAGGTGCGCCGAAAGTACCAAATCTACGTTGATTGTGCAATGACATGGGTCAGGGTCACACTCTTCCCGTTTCAGGTTCAACGTTCGATGTTTCAGGTAAAACGGCCATCCTGGCACGTGAAAAGCGGAACTTTGAACAGCAAATCCAAGGGTAGCACTGATCAACGTTTGACGTCCCAAGCTCCGTGGGTGGCGCCAGACCCGCCCGCGCCGGTCTGGCAAGAGGCCTTGCCCTGATGTAGAGAAGAAGGCATCTCTTAAATGCAATGGACTGCACGGCCTTTCTCTCCTCAGGGCAGTGCGGTGGGGCGACTTCGCTGAAGCTACGTCGCCCAAAGGGCCAACATGAATTCGCTAAAGCTTCCTCGCCCAATAGGCTCCCAACATTAAGCCAATGGGAAATCGCTGGCAATTTACTACTACGGGGTGTCGTAGATGCTGCCGGTGACGTAGAGGGTGATTGGAAAGCCGTCGGGCTCTCCCAGGATCCACCGATCCATACTTGATCTGCGCAGGTACACGCCGCCCTCTGGGTAGGCACTGCCATAGGTGTAGAAGATGTTGTTTTGTCCGCTATCGCTGTACCAAATGCGTATCACTTCGAAGCTTATGAACAGGTCCCGGTCAACGATGATCTTGCGATCGGTCACGTCTTTGCTGATCCACTTCTTGCCCCTCTTGCTGGTAACAAACAGGTCCCTGTCCAAAATAGACCTGCTGGGCAAACCGTCGGCGACGGAATAGATATTGATTCGAAAAAGAATGCTGTCCGTGGAATTGAACCTCATATGAAAATTGACATCCTGCATCTCATAGACCTTCTCATGCTTCTTGATCAAGATGCCGTACTCACCTCCAAAACCAAACTCCTTGATGCCGCTCTGGCCCCGGGTTGTCTTTGAAGGTTTGTATCGTCCAATCTTCTCGAGGACCGGCTTGTCCTTTTTGCGAGTGATCGTCACCTCCTGCAATACAATCGCCTGTGGCTTTAGCTGCACATCCAGCTGACTGCTCTGGAGATCAGACACTAAAAAGGCCTTCCTCTCATAGCCCAAAGTGCTGAACACCAGGCTGTCCGTAGCCGAGGCTTCCGAAAGATTGACAGCATATGACCCATCGGGCCTGGAAATGGTGCCAAGGTTCTTGCCAGGTACACCTATGGTTGCAAATGGCAAGGGCTCCCCGGTCTTATCGACGGTCAGTTTGCCACGAACGACCTTTTCTTGTTGATTGAGTGAGGTTCCCTCGACCGAAGTGTCGGAGTAATTATTGGAGCTTCGATCCTTGGCTAAAGATGCTGCCATGCCCGCCAGCGTCAGGCAGAAGACCAGAAGGGTTGTTCTGACCTGACTATTTTGAGTTTTTTCTTTCATAAGATTCGGTGACGTCCAAATTGACCAAAAATGGATCGGTCAGCAATACCCTGACCATCCGTCTACTTCCCGTGAAAGTAGCAAGAAGAGAACTAAACGAAGACCGCAATGTTCGCTTCTGGTCTAAGAAGGCGACCAAGACCATCAGTTCTTACCAAGAGAAATTGCCTCATGGTCCGAGACCTGTAGGGCCTACGATGTCAAAGGCCGCGAAAGCAAAAAAAAGCAGCCGGAATTACTCCCGGCTGCCGAATCGTATTTACAAATTATGGTACAGCACTAGATTCTTTCAGGTGCCAGCTCCCATTTCTCGGGTGACCTCCAGAGGCTGGACAATAGTAGCTCTCTCATGAAGGTGAATTCCTTGGGAAGCTTGTCATACATCTTCTCGAACAGCTCCTCATGTCCAAACACTTCCTTCTTCCAAAGCTCAGTGTCGATGTCCATGATCTCGTCGAACTTCTCGAAGGAGAAATCGAGGCCATCCCAGTTCATGTCATTGTAAGTAGGCATCCAGCCAATGGGGCTCTCTACTGCACCGGCTCTACCTCTCACGCGATTGATGATCCACTCAAGTACGCGCATGTTTTCACCAAATCCAGGCCATTGGAAGTTGCCCTCGGCGTCCTTGCGGAACCAGTTTACAACGAACATACGGGGAGGATTGGCGAGTGAGCGACCAAACTGCAACCAGTGGTTGAAGTAGTCCGCCATGTGGTAGCCACAGAATGGCAGCATCGCGAATGGATCTCGTCGAACCTTACCTACTTCGCCAAAGGCGGCGGCGGTCATCTCAGAACCAATAGTGGAGGCAGCATACACGCCGAAGTTCCAATTAGACGCTTGATAGACCAAAGGAACGGCAGTACTGCGTCGACCACCTACGATGAAGGCGCTGATAGGCACACCCTGAGGATCTTCCCAGGCTTCATCGATACTTGGACACTGGCTGGCGGGGCAAGTGAAGCGAGCATTGGGGTGGGCTACTTTGCCACCTGCTGCAGGATCGTATGCGTTGCCATGCCAATCGATGATACCCTCAGGTACTTCCTTGGTCATACCTTCCCACCATACGTCACCATCGGGGGTGATACCCACGTTAGTGAAGATACTATTAGCCTTGATGGTCTCCATGGCATTGGGGTTGGTCTTATAGTTGGTTCCGGGAGCCACACCAAAGTACCCTGCCTCTGGGTTGATTGCATAGAGCCTACCGTCCTCACCGGGCTTGATCCACGCGATGTCGTCACCTACTGTGCTGATCTCCCAACCCTTCATTTCCTCAGGTGGAATGATCATGGCGAAGTTGGTTTTGCCACAGGCACTTGGGAAGGCCGCTGCTACGTAAGTCTTCTCACCTTCGGGGCTCTTGGCGCCCATGATCAACATGTGCTCTGCCAGCCATCCTTCTTCACGTGCCATGACGGAAGCGATGCGGAGTGCAAAACACTTCTTACCAAGGAGGGCGTTGCCACCATAGCCAGAGCCATAGGATACGATGCTTCTTTCCTCGGGGTAGTGGACGATGTACTTCACAGTAGGATTGCATGGCCACTTGGCGTCTTCCTGACCGGGCTCGAGGGGAGCACCTACAGTATGCAGACACTTGACGAATTCACCGTCCTCACCGAGTTGGTTCAAGGCGCCGAGTCCCATACGGGTCATGATCTTCATATTGACGACCACATACTCGGAGTCACTGATCTCCACACCTATTTGTGATATGGGTGAGCCCAGAGGACCCATGCAGAAAGGAATCACGTACATAGTACGTCCCTTCATGCAACCTTCGAAAAGTGGGTCCAGGGTAGTTTTCATTTCCTTGGGATCCATCCAGTTGTTCGTAGGGCCGGCGTCTTCTTTTCTGCGGCTGCAGATGAATGTCTTGTCCTCAACGCGAGCGACATCACTCGGATCAGAGAAGCATGCGAAGCTATTGGGACGCTTCTCTTCGTTCAACTTAATGAATGTTCCTTTTTCGACTAGTTTCTGAGTCATGGAGTTGTACTCTTCATCAGAACCGTCACACCAGTAAATCTCGTCTGGCTGGCACTTAGCGGCTACTTCAGCGACCCATTGTCTCAGGGCTTTGTGTTTCACTTCTACTTGGCCTTTTGTGGGATTTTTTGCACTGACTTCCATAATTGAGTTGCTTAGAATGGGCATTTATTTCAATTGTGAAAGTAGCGGTACACTCACGGCCCGATTATGATTACGATCATGTGGTCGGGTATCGTTCGTCAGGAAGTGGGTTTCGAAAACGATTGCATAGAAAAAACTTTCTGGAGCCGAGAATAACCTGCTAATGAAGGCCTTGCTCCCAGTGTGTGACTTTCGCCAACGAGCATGTGGGTTTTTCTTCATGCAAGTCCATGATGTGTAGACTGATTCATCCTTACTAGGTTTACCTATGAGAATTTCACTGTTGGGAGCCGTGCTTCTTATGTATGCGTGCGGACCCGTCGACCAAGCCACCACAGGGATCCCCGAGGCCGGCCGGCCCAATATCATCTTCATCCTCATCGATGACCAACGCTACGACTTCCTAAGCTTTCTCGACCACCCCTGGATCAAAACACCGAACATTGACTTCCTGGCGGAAAATAGCATGTACTTCGATCGGGCGTATGTGACCACCTCGCTCTGCTCACCCAGCCGAGCTTCGATCATCACCGGCCAGTATGCCCACACCCACCGCGTGATCGATAACGATACGCCCATTCAGCCGGGGACGCCTACGTTTCCTCAAGAATTACAGAAGGGCGGATATCACACGGGATTTGTAGGAAAATGGCATATGGGTGGCAACGACGATCGCCCCAGACCAGGATTTGATCTGTGGGCATCGTTCAAAGGTCAAGGCCCGTACTTCGATCCGGAAATGAACATCAACGGCTCTGTCAGGTCTTTTGAAGGATACACGCCGGATGTCCTGACGGACATTGCCATAGACTACATAGAAGAGAGAAGCGCTAAATCTGAGCCCTATTTCTTATACCTGTCTCATAAGTCGATCCACGAAGACTTTAGCCCTGCACCTCGGCATAAGGGAGCCTTTGCCGACCTGGAAGTCCCCAGACCTCCGTCCTTTGCGAACACCTCTGACAATTATGAAGGCAAGCCGCGGTGGGTGCAAAGGCAACGAGTGAGTTGGCATGGATCGGAGAGGGATTTTGGTATTCAAAACTATGGTAGCTATGATCGGTTCTTCCAGCTATATAGCGAATGCATGCTCGGTGTCGATGAGAGCATTGGCCGGATCACCAGCACCCTTCAGGACTTGGGCACTTTGGACAATACGGTTATTATCTACTATAGTGACAATGGGTATATGATGGGAGAGCACGGCTTGATCGACAAGCGCGTGATGTATGAAGAAAGCATTCGGGTACCGGCTTTCGTACACTGGCCCGAAAAGATCCCGCAGCCGTCACGCAACTCCGAATTCATCTTGAACATCGATATAGGCCCCACCATCCTGGATATGGCTGGGTTGGATCCACCCTCTTCCATGCACGGGACGTCGTTCGTACCCCTACTATCGGGCGATCGGACCAACTGGAGGGAAGATTTTGTGTACGAATACTTCATAGATCCGAATGCAGTACAGACACCCACGATTTTCGGACTGCGAACCAAGGAATATAGCTACATGACCTACCATGGTGTCTGGGACCTATATGAGCTGTATGACATGGAACAAGATCCCGTACAGATGGACAACCTCCTTGGGCATGTGAAATATGGCTCGGATTATGGCCCCTTTTTAAAATTCGTCAATCGGCAGTCCGCAGATCTTTATCCAACAGTCAAGAAATTGGACGATCGCCTGAATGCATTAATGGCTGAATCAGGGGGCAGCCGACAACCAAAATGGCAGCCATGATCTCGCACCGGTCAGCTCGTCCCAACTAGCCGACGATTATGATCTGCTGCCGGTAATGCTGTCCAAATACTTTGTACTTTGCTGCCATTAAAGACCTAGACTCATGGCAACTATCTTCATTTCATACTCCAGGGACGACGATCAAAAAGCCCGCGACCTCGCATGGGAAATTGAGGCCAGGGGAGCCGACGCCTGGTGGGATCGCGAGATCATCAGTGGCGAACGCTACATCGAGACTATCCTCCGTCAAGCTGGTCAGGCAGATCACTTTGTCTTGCTCCTGTCCGAGTCTTCCGTCAGGTCTCAGTGGGTGGCGTTTGAGGTAGGTGCTGCCCGTGCGCGGGAGTTTTCAACAGGCAACGA
This sequence comes from Cyclobacteriaceae bacterium, assembly GCA_965227935.1. Lineage (GTDB taxonomy): Bacteria > Bacteroidota > Bacteroidia > Cytophagales > Cyclobacteriaceae > JAWPMT01. The sequence goes on from CBDDGS010000043.1 coordinate 251,076, forward strand.
CTTCCTGAAAATTGCCAAGATTGACGATTGTGAGATCCCCGGATTTCTAGGTGAACGCAACGCCACACAATGGAATGATCTTCCCTCATTGATGCGATCGCTTGGCTTGCCAGTCGATATCGACTATAAGCCTCCAGCAGGAGCTGATGATGCTTCACTCATGGTATTCAAGGCAGGTGGTCAATGGATGGAACTTGTCATCAGCCACCGGGGGCTGGAATGTGTCCTGGTAGATGTCGGAGAGCAGCGGTCGAGAATGCAATGGCAAATGACCCGAGAGGAAGTGAATGGTTTGACAAGCGGTAGTATTGACATCCAGCCTCCGAGAGAGGATCGCAGCTGGGCCGTGTTCAGTATTGGCCCCAAGAGAGAGTGGCGCTGGTCTCCCACGCTTTTTGCGAGAAGTGATGGACCGCCCCCTGAGGAAAGATTCAAGCAGGCGCTCGAAAAGCACTTGAAGAACTTGGTTGAAGGAAGGATTTGAGGATTGGTGATTTGGGGTTGAAGATTTAAGAATGATTTAGGATTGTCCGGGTTCTTCGCGCGAGGGTCCCTTTAGGGATGCAAGGGTGCGCGGTGGTTGGGGATTTAGGATTGGGGATAGAGGATTGATGATTTGTGATGGTTGATTAGGGATTTGGTTTCCCTCATCCAAAAGATGCCAGATCACAAATCATCAATCAAAAAATCGCGCCTGCTAGTTCCTATAGTTGAGACGGCTGGTACCGTCCTTGCGGAAGGCAAATTCCCTTGCACTACCCACTGACAGGTAAGATTCATTGATCATCTCACCTTCCAGTCGGCCGACTACTCCACGAATCTCAACATTGGCACTGTTCATATCAAGGGCGAGGACATCCACCTGTGAGTTCCAGGTATCGAACTGCGCGCCCCTTGAAGCCTGCAGATTCATGGTATCCATGGAGAAGTTTCCACCCATCACAAGTACCCCACCTTTCTGCGTGACATCGAGTGTAGCCCTACCCAAATCACCTACCTCCAGTGAGCTGTAGGTGGCATCGATACCTCTCACCTGACCGGACTGCACAAAGACATGCAACTCATATCTTGTGTCCTCAGGCACAGTAAGGCGCTCAAATACCAGGGTATCACCCTTCATTGAGTACGAGACATGTTTGGATAGGTCTCCTTTTATGCTCCTCAGCCTGATTCTGGGCTCCTCATCCGTCGTGATCGTCACTTTCTTGTCCAGATCTGGTACTACGATAAAGCCCACCTCTGCCAGCGCAATATTCTCTACAATGGCGTTTTCCGAAGTAAAATGACTGCTTTCGCCACGGAGTCTCACTTCCGTGAATGCCGCCAGCATATAAGTCAGCACCAAACCGAAAAACCCAATCAAAATTTTATTACTTAGTTTCATTACTTTCCGTTTTTATATGTTGATTGGAGGTGCTTGTCGAGCTCCTCATATTCAATACCGAGCAGCTCCGCCTTCGCCAGAAAATCAGGAAGCAGCTGACCGAAAAACTCCCGACGCTTTTCTTCCAAAATCACTTTTTGCGCCTCAGCGTGTACGAAGTAGCCAATGCCTCTTCTGTTCTCGATGATCTCCATAGACTGTAGTTCGTTGTATGTTCTCATTATTGTATTGGGGTTCACGCCCATTTCCGCCGCCAGTTCTCTTACCGACGGGATTTTCTCGCCAGCCGCATATTCTCCGTTGACCACTTTGTCGGTAATCGTATCTGCTATCTGAAGGAAGATGCTCTTCCCGTTTCGAAACTCCATATCAAACCTCCTTTTCCTTCAACTTCAAATACGCCACGGTGATCATCACAAGATTGGCGGCTATCATCAGCACTCCAAACAAAGTGGTAATCTGAGAGTCATTATTCGGGACCAGCCACATGGATTCGTCGACCCTATAGTTGTGCAATCCCAACGGCTCGATGATGATGTACGCCATACCAAAGTAGAAGAGGAATATGAGCGCTACTGCAAATATCGTCTTCACCAAAGGCTGCTTATTGAACATCGCCGCTCCTGTGAATGGAAGCACGAATGTCAATAGGGCACCTCCAATAATCACGACCTGCAACCATGGCCGCTCATTCACTGGACTGATGTCCATCGCGCGAAAGTCGCTCATCCCGATGCTGGTAAACTCTGTCTTACGGCTAAACAGCTCAAAGACCCACCCCTGCACATTGAACATCAGCCAATACAGCAGGGGCAAGACAATAAGTAGTAAAGCTACCCGGGTGACCAACTCGAACAGAAACTTCTCCAGTGATGATGCCGGCAGGGTGAGGTAGCCGAAGCTCTTTTCCCTGGAACGAAAAGCCGGAAATGAATACCCGGCATGGAGCAAACCAAAGGTGATCACAGCTGCTACCAACATAGGTAGGAAAGTCCCAATCCCATTGGGCTGGCCCTCACTTCCGAGCTGTGCAATGAACAGCACCATGAAAACGACCCCACTGTAGCCGACAAGGGAATACACGAGCGTCTTGTGGTTGTGGATCAGGTACTGCCTAAAGAGCAGCCCAAATCGGCGGAAATCGAATGTGTTGTTAGTGGACATAGTTTTTGAGTTTTTGATCCCCTTGGGTGACCGCGTTAAATAGTAATTCGATATCCACCGACGAGCTGCCGTTGTGCTGGGGCGTTATGACCTTGTATCCGCCCGGTACCATTTCGCTGTAAAGCACTTCCTGCCCTTCGCCGGTGGTGCTGCGCGAAAAGTTTAACTTCGAGGAGATGTCCAGCAGATCTTTCTGCAAGATGAACTGCCCCTCCTCCAAAATCAGGATTCGATCAATGAGGTTCTCTACATCCTTGACCTGATGAGTAGAGATGACCACAAGCTGATCCTCATCCAGTGATCCGGCCATTACTTTTCGAAAGATTGCCTTAGAAGGAATGTCCAGCCCATTCGTCGGCTCATCCAGAATGAGCAACCGGCACTTTGACGCCAGTGCAAAGGAGATGATGAACTTTTTCTTCTGACCATACGATAGCTTTTGCAAGTTGCCCGCTGCGGGCAGTTCAAAATCCGAAAGCAGTTGGTCGAGCAAATCCCTTTGAAACGAAGGGTAAAAGCCGCTGTTGGCTTTTACATACTGCTCGATAGAGATGCCCGGCAAGTGAAATTCCTCCGAAACGAAAAACAGGTCTTGTAAGAAGGACGGCTTTCTGCGCTTTGGGGAATCCCCCAGGACATCCACCGAGCCCCCACCTGGAAACAGTAGGCCAATCATGATCTTGAGAAGCGTCGTCTTCCCTGCCCCATTCTTGCCTAGCAGCCCAGTGATGCTACCCCCAGGCAGCTGGCAATCCAGCTCGCGAAAGAGTGGCTGCTTGCTACCAGGGTAATGAAATTTGAGTTTTTGAATATCAATCATATCAGTGAATTAGTGTACTACCATACTAATACAGTACAATAGTAGAAATCTTTTCCCAAACCTCCAAAGAGATTCGTCGAAAAACCCGCAACCTTGACCAGGAAACTCTAAACAAGAAAAGCCACCCCGATTCCTCGAGATGGCTTTTTATAAACTGAACGAGCGTGTTACCTATTCCAACTGTTAGCGCGTGCCTCTCAGTTGGAAAAATATAGGTATCGTCTTGTAGACTCTTACTGGATTACCCCTCTGCCTACCGGGTTCCCATGCTGGTGCCTCGCGCAATACGCGCACAGCCTCTTCGTCACATCCACTCCCAATTCCCTTTACCACAACGAAGTTGCTGAGTGTGCCGTCCTTTTCCACGACGAACTGGACAAACACTCTGCCGCTGACACCTTGGCGCTGAGCGGCTCTCGGGTACTCGATGCTTTTAGAAAGGTGCTCATAGAAGGCTGCGAACCCTCCTTTCGGCTCTGGCAGAGCTTCTACGATAGTGAAGATCTCCTCCACCGTCTCCTCCTCCATCACCGGCTCATAGACGACCTCTTCGACGGCCATTTCTTCTGTGACCTCCATGTCGATTTCGATCTTGAGGTCCTCTATCACCTCTTCATCGTTTGCTACCTCCTGGATCACCTGGGGCAAGATATTCTTAGGTGGTGGTGGAGGTGGTTGCTCGGTGGGGGGCACTTCGTTCATCACTTCGATCTCCGCGACCTCACCCGTCAAATCCACCAGTTGGCCATCATCGACACTCTTGTATTCAAAGGCACCTATGATGAGCGCCAGTGATATGGTCAATCCCACGAAGAAAAACAGGAACTTCTCTCGTGACTCCCTGGCGGACTTCTCTTGCTTTACGTCTATCATCTGCTGATAGACCTTCTGGCTACCCGGGCTTTTCTTAAACTCTACGGGTTGATCAGTAAGTAAGTGATCTACTTTTTTTGTCCTTTTCTGGGTTACTAAAGCTTCCATTTTTCTTGGGTTTTAGTCAATCGTAATAATAGGAATAGGGGCATTCTCGATCAATTGACCGGTCACCTTGCCGCCGTTCTCCATTCTATTGATCTGGTGATCTCGCGGCATGGTAGCTAACATATCCAGATCTCTCTCCTCACAGAAGTCCAGTAGAGACTTGGCTACATTTTCGCTATTGATAAACTCGTAGTGATGCTCGACATCTTGAAGATAAAACTCGATGCTATCCTCCACACGTGCGTTGAGTTCCCAGCGATCCAGTGGCTTCTCACTGATGTGTATGATGTACACCTCCGCTCTGAGCTCGATGGCCAGGTACCAGAGGATAGATAGCACGGAAGAATCTTCAAAGCTGTGATTATCACACGCAAATCCAATCTTCTTAATGTCTTTGGGAGTCCAGTGATCGGGGAAGATCAGCAGTGGGCGCTGTATAGCCCTGATCATTTCATGGGACTTTGCCCTGTCTGGACCGATGCTGAGAGCTACCAGGTCGATGCCGTGCTTGTCTCCCAGTTCGTTGACATTTCTCACCCAGTCGCCTTCTATATGCTCGACCTGATAGTCTACCTCACTGTATTCCTCCAGGCGATCAAACTGCCCCAGGTCGAGCAGCACATTAGGGTTGGCGTCATCTTGCAGGAAAATCAGGCTGAAGTCTTTCTTGGCTGCCAGCCTCATCATGAACGTCATCAGTGTAGCGGTCATGAGATTTTCCTCTAAGGGGATTAGGATTTTACGCTTGTTCATCTCGTCTCATGTTTTATGCGATCCTAAGGTATCAATATGCCCAGTCGACCGAAATGACAAGCGAGGGTCCGGCACGATGACTTAGGTCAGCGGACTTACCACATTTAGAAGGTGATAATTCTTCGCACCTGAATTAATTCACATTAAAAGAGAAAGCGGTCTGAGAAAGCTGCTTTTTGTCATCAAAGGGGGTGAATGGAGTCTCTGGCGTCGCACGAGCCCCGCCACAGGCCCGCCCACAGGTGCCCCCTCGCGGCCGTGAGCACACTTCGCCCCGCTACCATGCGCACAGTGCATGCTCGGTTGCTCACATGGCCTTCAGGCCAAAGAAGGTTCTTGGGTTTTTGGGTGTTTAGGTTTTTGAGATTTGCGGTACCCGCACAAGTTGAGGAAAGTTGTGCCGCTTCAGGGCCGACCCGACCGTATCGAGATACGCGCAAAAACTTATCAACCCAAACACTAAGACACTACCGGTCACCCCATCTTCATCGTCCAGATCGGGATATTGGAGTGATTGGCTACGTCTTCCGCAGTACTGCCACCAAAGAAATGCGCCAGACCTTTGCGCCCGTGCGTACCCATGGCTACCAATCCGATGTTGTGCTTCTCCGCAAAGTCAATGATGCCTTCGTCGGCAAACTCCGCTTCGATGGTATCCAGGGTATAGTCTTCCAGGTTCACCTTGTTGGCAAACTCCTTCAGCTGTTGCAGTGCATGTCCACGCGCAAGGAAGTTATACGGTGTGATCACACGTACTACATGGATATTGAGATCGAGCAGTTGCTGGAGCTTCTGGATCTGCTTGACCACTGGTTCCTGCTCAGGTGACGTGTCTGTCGCCATCACCAGACTCTTAATGCTCAGTATATCCGTAGGGCCCTTCACCGTGAGAACGGGGCACTTCGCATTGCGAATCACCCGCTCGGCATTGGAGCCTATAAATACCTCTGCCAATCCGGAGGCACCTTTGGAGCCTATCACCACGAGGTCGACATCCTCTTCGGAGATTGTCGAAGCGATGTTTTCAAAGGCATTGCCAAAAACCAGATTGGAGGAAACATTGACGTCTCTCTTCTTTAGCTGGTCCTCCAACTCTGCGAGACGCTCTTTCGTCTTTTCTATCAACTTCACTTGATAGAGCTGCTCGAAGGCATAGTCTGTATGGACCTCACCCATCACGCTAAAAGAGCCAAAAGGCACTTCCATCACATGTAGCAACACGATGCTGGAGTCCTCGATCTTGGTACACAGATCAGCGGCTACATCCAAAGCATAACCAGCCTCCTTAGAAAAGTCCGTGGGTACTAGTAATCGTTTCATGGGTTCTGCTGTTTGATTCCTCTATATTATTTAACGTAAAAGATATGCAACACCGAACGCATTTCATTTGATTTTCATCAGTTTCCAACTTGACGGGGTTCCTTGTTCATAGGGATCTTCGATCCCGTTCCAAGTTCAATGTTCAACGTTCATTGTTTGCCCCAACTTTGAACCTGAAGCCCTAAACCTGGAATTCCAAAGACACTAGATCGCCTGACTGAACCCAGGAGTCCCACCCTTCTTACGCCATAGCCTCGCATCGAAGGCCATGCTGACATTACGCAGAAACTGTCTGCCGAGTAAGGTGACCTGCAAGCTAGTGTCAGTGACATGGATGAGCTCGTCACTTCTGAGCTCATCGACCAGCTCCCAGTTGACCGAAAGGCCGTGCCGATCAAGCTCCTCAGGCGTCCAGGACGTAGCTCCCTGGCACATCAGACTGAGGATGTGGTGCCTGAAAAACAGATCTTCAGAGGTCAGCAAGTGGCCTTTCGTAACTGGCAATTCACCCGATCTCACAATTTCCTGGTATCGCCTGACGTCCTTCTCATTCTGCGCAAATCCCGTCCAGGAGTCACCAATAGCGCTGGCGCCCAGCCCCAGAGCCAGATTGGTCGACTGGATCGTATATCCCATGAAATTTCTGTGCAGGCGTCCTTCAAGGTGCGCCAGATAGAGCTCCTCGGTCGGCGACGAAAAGTGGTCCATTCCGATCTCTCGATAGCCCGCTTCGCCGAGCAATTCTTTGCCTTGTAAGTACATCGCCAGCTTTTGTTCCTGACTGGGGAGCAGGTGCTCGAAGGACTTCTGGGCGGGTCGCATCCAGGGTACGTGTGCGTAGCTATAGTAGGCAATGCGATCAGGTCGGAGATCCTTCACGATAGCTACCGTCCTGGCAATGGTCTCTGCGGACTGCAGTGGTAGCCCATAGATCAAGTCAAAGTTGATGGAATCGTATCCCAGATCTCGGGCCTCCTCTACTATGGCCTCGACCTCTTCCTGGCTCTGCAGCCTGTGAATGACCCTTTGCACTTCCTTATCAAAATCCTGAATACCAAGGCTCAGTCGCCGGGCGCCAAGATCATACAATGTTCGTAGATGATCGGAGGTCGTATTGGAGGGATGACCCTCCAAACTAATTGAGGTATCGTCCGATGTATCACAGTACTCGAGAATACCCGAAATAAGCCTCTCCAGTTCACTCGCCTGGAAAAATGTGGGCGTGCCTCCCCCCAGGTGCAGCTCCTTTAGGACAGGCTTGCTGCCCAGCAGTCCCGCATACATCTTCCACTCGGAGAGCACAGCGTCAATGTAAGGCCCTTCCACAGCGTGATTTTTGGTGATGTACTTGTGGCAGCCACAGTAGGTGCAGAGGTGCTCACAATACGGCAGGTGGATGTAAAGGCTCAACTCGCGGCTGTTTACCCAGAAAGCCTCCTGGAGCGCCTTCTTCCACCCATCGATGGTCCAAGTCGTCTCATCCCACATCGGCACGGTGGGATAGCTCGTGTATCTCGGTGCGGGGACATTATATTTTTTGAGCAGGTGCTGCATATTCAGAGATTTAGCGACACAAGGTCAGGTCCTTGGGATTGAGCATGCCAAGAGCAGGCACGTCAGGTAGTTCCGTGACCACACCACGGACGATCATCAGCGTGCCAGCCAGGACCGCCACTACCGGTACCACCCGTCGCCAGTTGATGCGACCAAAGAGCGACAGCGAGGGTGCCGCCGCCATTGCGATCAATGCAGGCGAAGTCCCGAGGCCAAAACCCAGCATGAGGAGTGAGCCACTTTGCCAGCTGCCGGTATTGATAGCTGCGAATGCAGCGAGGTACACCATCGTACAAGGCAACAGACCATTGAGCATCCCAGTGGTAAAAAAAGCGAGGAAGCTACGTCGCTGAAACTGCGATCGGATACCTGTCTTGATACGAGAATAGAATGAAGTCTTCTCAAGGTTGTCCGATAGCTGCCGGTAGTATTTCGGAAAGACAATCAGAAATATCAGCAGGCTACCCAATGCTACCGAAAGAATACGCTGTACACCCGCCATCGTAGCTACCTCTCCGAGCGTCGCAAGGAGTACACCCAATAATATATAGGTCAGCGTTCGCCCAAGGCTGTACAGAGACGCCCTGGCGACACGAGGTACTGGCGCACTGGTCCTGTACGGCAGAGCCATCGCCAGTGGGCCGCACATGCCCATGCAGTGCAAGCTCCCAATGACTCCGAGGGTGAGACCGGTGACCAGCGTCAGCATCAGATAAATACGCCTTTCTCCTGGTAGTAGCGTTTCCCGTCTACTGTCCAGGTCATTTTCAAAATATAGTAACCCTTGAGCAGTCCTTGCACCTCGATCTCCGCGGCGGTCTTCCCATCCGGAACATTGAAATGCCGATCATGACGACTGTCAGATGGTCTGTAAAGGTGGATCTCACCATCATCGGGGACGGCTGGAAACTCAAGCGCGATCTTCTCGGAAGTTTGTGAGACAGTAATCTCCGCATCCTCCGTAGTATTCTGAATCTCGTCCATGCGATCCTGGTACTGGAGCTCCGCTTTGTAATACTCGTCCGTCACAAGATCCACATTCTGCCTAAAGCTGCCCACAACCATCCAGGCCATGATCCCTGCAAATAGTATGAAGCTGATTGTCAATCCGTGTCCCCAATTCATAGTCTAAAACTTTAGTTCGCCGGCCCCAGGAAGGTCGTATTTATCGTTTGCAGTCTCTCGTCTCCCCGAAAGATCGCTACCTTCAACTTGGTCGACATTTTTTCGATATCCTCTTTGTTCATAATAATGAATAGCGCACCCTCAGCCACCGACTCACCGGACACGGGCCGCAGTTCGCCGACCAATTCTATGGTGGCTTCTGCTCCCTCTACCCGGAATTCGTACGGGACCTCATTGGAGGTTTTATTCACCACTTTGTAATTGTACAGATTGCTGATCGTGCCATCCTCGCGATCCTGATAGAGCATACCTGGTGTACGCAATACCGTGGCTTCTATGTCCGACCGTAGCAGCAGTAGCGATACCAACAGGCCGACTATGACCGTCAGTACCACCGAGTAGAATTTCAGACGACCAGTAAACCGAAAGGGCACCTTGTCCGAAATATTCGCTTCCGAAGCATACCGTATCAGCCCTCGGTCATAACCAACCCTATCCATGATGCTGTCGCAGGCGTCGATGCAAGCCGTACAATTCACACACTCCAACTGTGTGCCATTACGAATATCAATTCCTGTTGGGCATACGACCACACATTGCTTACAGTCGATGCAGTCCCCCTGAGTCTGTCGTTCCTCGCCTTTTCGGATCTTACCGCGGGGCTCACCCCGCTGGTGATCATAGGCTACTACAATACTATTCCTATCGAGCAGCACACCTTGCAATCGTCCATAGGGGCAAATACTCGTGCACACTTGCTCCCGGAGTTGTGAAAATACCACGTAGAAGGCTGCGGTGAATCCCAGCATAGCCATGAACCCACCGATGTTCTCAGTGGGTGGAGATTGTACCAGCGCCAACATGCTCTCAAACCCGATCAGATAGGAGATGAATGTGTGCATAATAAGAAACGAGATCACTACGTAGATCAGGTGCTTGGCCCCACGTTTCAAGATCTTCTCGCTATCCCAGGGTTGCTTACTGAGCTTTCGTTGCGCCATGTAGTCACCCTCGATCCAGTACTCAATGCGGCGGAAGACCATTTCCATGAAAATGGTCTGAGGGCACACCCACCCACAAAAGATCCGGCCGTAGGCAACGGTAAAGACAATAATGAAAACAACAGTGGCGATGACGCCAAGTACAAACAGATGAAAGTCCTGAGGCCAAAAGATCTGGCCGAAGATCACAAACTTCCTATTAAAAAAATCAAAGAGCAGCAGTGGCTGCCCGTTGATCTTTATGATGGGAGCAAGGAATAGAAACGCTAGCAGGAAGACGCTGACTACGGCTCTCCAGTTGAAGAACCGGCCCTTGGGCTTCTTGGGGTAGACCCAAATGCGCTTGCCTTCCTCGTCTACCGTACTGATCGCATCACGAAAGGATTCGTCTCGATAAAGCTCCTCGAACCCCTCGTCCTTGCGTTGTTTCTCCTCGACTGTTGTCTCACTCATTTAATGCTACAGGCTCACCCGTCTCCGCTTCCTCTGCCTCTTCCGCTCCTTCCTCCGCAGCTCTGTCATAAAGATCCCCTTGCGGTGCTTTACCGTCAGGAGGATTGGTGCCTTCCAGAGAGATGATGTATGATGCCAATTGCTGTATCTCAGTAGGTGCGAGCTGCCCTTTCCAGGGAACCATCCCCTTGGCAGGCACACCATTTTCAATGGTACTCAGAATCTGACCGCGCGAGCCACCGTGGATCCAATACTGGTCCGTCAAGTTCGGTCCCACAGGGCCTCCCTGACCCACGTTGCCATGGCATGCGGCGCAAAACTTGATGAATACTGACTGGCCCGCTAGTATCGCCTCTGGGCCTTCCGTGGGTATCTCCGCATCACCCATATTCGCTGCCAGCTGTGCCTGGTAGGCAGCTTTTTGTACCTCTGCCGCTTCCATTTCTGCGATGTATTCTTCACCGGATGATGGCCCCATTCCCAGTACATGGAAATAGACCAGGTAGATAGCAGCAAATCCGATGCTCGCATAGAACAACCACTTCCACCACGGCGGTAGGTTGTTATCCAGCTCACGGATACCATCATACTCATGATCGGTCAGTACTTTGGACTCCTCTTCGATCGGCTGGAAGTCATTGATCGACACCCAAAGCTTCCCGACAGCCGACGGCTCCTCTTCAACCACTGCCTCCGCAGCCTCTTCTTCCTTCTGCGCCGCCAAGAGTACCTTGACCACGTTTAAGGTCACTAGCAGTACAATTAATGCAATGACTGCCACGACAACCGCTAGCGCCAATACGATCTCCAGGAGATAGCCTCCGCTGCTGTCAGCTGCCTGAGCTGTAGCCAGGCCGGGCAAGAGAATAGATAGTAGAGAAACGATTTTCTTGTTCATGATCACTCGTTTTTGAAAGGGCCAGAGGCTATTCGTTTTCATTTTCTAATGGCAACTTTGAGATTTCATCCATCCTCTTCTTGTCTGCTCGGACTACCCATATGAGGCAGATCGTGAAAAAGAGAAAGAATATGATGAAGGAGAGCAACGGGAAAAGCTCGATACCCGCAATCGTCTCCATGTGGTGTTTGATAAACTTCAGCATCGGTCTCTATCGTTATTCAGGATCAACTTTGCTTATATCAGTACCCAACCTTTGCAGGTAGGCGATCAATGCAATGATCTCCTTGTCCTTGCTTACCTGGATACCTTCGGCTGCCAGGTCTCTGGAAATGCCTTCCGCCTGCATGTTCAGGTTGTTGAGGATATCCCTCTCCTCAGTCATCTCATAGGGGACCCCCATGGTAGCCATCGCACTGATCTTCTTCTGTGTGTACTTAGTGTTCAGGTCCTGCTCGAACAGCCATGGGTATGGTGGCATCAGCGAGCCTGGAGACATTGACGTTGGCTCCAGCATGTGATGATAGTGCCAACTGTGGGAGTATTTGCCCCCCTCTCGTAGAAGGTCCGGACCTGTCCGCTTCGATCCCCACAAGAAGGGATGGTCGTAGACAAACTCCCCTGCCTTGGCGTATTCACCATACCGCTCGGTTTCTGATCGGAATGGACGTATCATCTGTGTGTGACATGCATTACATCCTTCGCGTATGTAAAGGTCCCTACCTTCCAGCTCCAGGGGAGTGTAAGGTTGCACACTCGCGATCGTCGGTACGTTGGATTTGATGAGGAACGTTGGTACCATTTCCACGACACCTCCTATCATGATCAGGACCAAACTCCAGATCAGCATATTGACAGGTCGCCACTCAAAAATTCTTCTATGCCAGTGGTCCTTGGCCGGAGGCACGTACCCTGGTGCCAGAGGAGCCGCTTTGGCCTCTGTCTCTTTGATGAAACTACCTTTGGCGGCAGTCTGCCACAAGTTGTAGACCATTACAAATACACCCGCCAGGTACAGCGCCCCGCCAAATGCTCGCATCGCATACATAGGCTTCAGCTGCGTAACCGTCTCCAGGAAGTTTGGATAGGCAAGGATACCCGCCTCTGTGAATTCCTTCCACATCAGGCTTTGTGTGAACCCGGCGAAATACAACGGCAGCGCGTAGAATACTATGCCGAGCGTCCCGACCCAGAAGTGCACATTGGCCAGCTTCTTAGAGAACAACTCCGTATTCCAAAGTTTCGGGATCAGGTAGTACAACATACCGAAGGTCAGGAAGCCATTCCATCCCAATCCGCCGACATGCACGTGAGCCACAATCCAATCGGTGAAGTGCGCAATCGCATTGACATTTTTCAAAGACAGCAACGGGCCTTCCAGAGTAGCCATACCATATGCCGAAACCGCGACCACCATAAATTTCAAAATCGGATCTTCCCGCACTCGGTCCCATGCGCCTCTCAGCGTAAAGAGACCATTGAGCATACCACCCCACGAAGGTGCGATCAGCATGATGGAGAAGACCACTCCAAGTGACTGCGCCCAGTCCGGCAATGCGTTGTACAACAAGTGGTGAGGTCCAGCCCAGATGTAGATAAATATCAAGGCCCAGAAGTGGATGATCGACAGGCGATAACTATAGATCGGTCGATTGGACGCCTTCGGTACGAAATAGTACATCAATCCCAGGTAGGGTGTTGTGAGGAAGAATGCCACCGCGTTGTGGCCATACCACCACTGCACCAGTGCATCCTGCACACCCGCAAACCAGCTATAGCTCTTGAACAGGTGAACGGGAATCTCAAAGGAATTGAAAATGTGAAGTACGGCGACTGTCACAAAAGTGGCAATGTAAAACCAGATGGCTACATACAGGTGTCGTTCCCGACGCTTGAAGATGGTGCCAAACATATTGACGCCAAAGACCACCCAAATCAGGGCGATCGCAATATCTATGGGCCACTCCAATTCAGCATATTCCTTCGAGGTGGTGATCCCCAGTGGAAGGGTGATCGCTGCCGAGAGAATGATCGCCTGCCATCCCCAGAAGTGGATCTTGCTCAGTAAGTCACTGAACATCCGCGCCTTGCAGAGACGCTGAAGAGAATAATAGACTCCCGCAAAAATACCGTTCCCGACAAACGCGAAGATCACTGCATTGGTGTGCAGCGGCCGAATGCGCCCGAAGGTGGTGTATTGCAAACCGAAGTTGAGTTCGGGGAATACAAATTGGAGGGCGACTAGCAAGCCAACGGTCATACCGATGATGCCAAAAGCTACACTAGCGATTATGAACAATCGAACTGTTTGATTGTCATAGTAGAACGTCTCAAGCTCCCCGGTTTGCTCGGGAGATGACACAGCCCCTTCTTTGGTCAGCGTCGTACTCATTTATTGATCTTTTTGATTTTCGTTATCAGGAAAGAGAATGCGAATGGAAGGTGTATAGTCATCCTCAAACTGGCCTGACCTCGAAGCCCACAGGAAAGCTGCGAGAAACAGTATGGCTATGGTTAGGCTTATCAGAATGAGTAGGATGATGACCTTCATGCAAGCACATTAGTTTGGAGCAATTTTAGCGATTGAGGCCGACAGACCTGCATGACCACTAACATCGCATTCTATGACTTATGTCATGTTTTGGAGAAGGTAGCCAATTTTGTCTAGATATTGACGACCAAACCCTGCACAAGAACCCATAAAATGGTAGGTCAGGAGGACGAAGGTCTTACAAGATGAGATCGCTCCGCTATATGTGAAAGGAGCACTACCAACCCCACAACAGTGATGGAACTGACAGGCATCAGGATGGCTGAGATGAGTGGCGAGAGCTGTCCGGCGACGGCGAAAGAGAGCCCAACAATATTATACAGGAAGGAGAAAACGAAGGCCACCTTCACGATGGTCACGGAGGATTTGGCAAATCCGAGAAACGCCCCCAACCGCGGAAGCTTTTCTGCATCCAGAATCGCATCGCACGACGGTGAGAACTGCATCACATCGTCCGATACCGCCACTCCTACGTCGCTTTTTTTCAACGCACCCGCGTCATTGAGGCCGTCTCCGATCATGGCGACCTTATCTCCCGACTGCTGCAAGGCGCTCACACGATTGAGTTTGTCGACCGGCTTCATTTCGAACTGTGCATCGTCGAAAGCCTCCTCAAAAAATTCCTCATCGACAGGCCTGTCTCCAGATAGTAGTATCAGTCCGTATTTGCGTCGCAATTGCCGTAAGACGTCCTTCAACCCCCTGCGATAAGCATGTCGGACCTGGAAGTAGCCCCGCACTTCATCGTCGATCCTGACATAGACCCTCGTCTCCTTGGTGTCAGACACCTCACCATGCGCCTCCACATAGTCACGGGAGCCGATTCTGAGCCTCCGGTCCATGACCGTCGCCGTGATGCCCTGCCCCGTCACTTCGGCGAAATCCCTTACCTCGTAACTGGACCCACGATTGAGAGAGGAGGCAATCATCCGACTGAGAGGGTGCGCGGACTGCCTGACAAGCGCTGCCACGAGCTCCGACTCAAAGTCGTCGAGATGGCCCACGAAGTCAATCTTCTTGGCGCTCTGATAGGTGAGCGTGCCCGTCTTGTCAAAAATGAAAGTTTTTAGGTGCGTCAGCTTTTCTATGACATCGGCGTGCTTCAGGTACAACCCATGACGACCAAATATCCGCATCCCGTGTCCATAGGCAAACGGCAAAGCGAGCGCCAAGGCACAGGGACAGGCCACAATCAGAATGGAAGTGACTACATTCCAAACGGCGTCGACATCAACCCACCCCCAGTACATCCCCGCGGCCGTAGCTATGGCCAGAATCACAATCGTAAAGTACCTGGCAATACGGTCTGTCAGATTTTGAAAGTCGGACTTTTCCTCACGGATGGACTCATGATTCCACAAGCTCGTGAGGTAGCTCATGTCCACGGGCTTCAGCAATCTCATCTTGATCTGGGCGCCATTGTTTCGCCCTCCGGCATACAGCTGCTCACTCTCGACCACCGTCACTGGCTCCGACTCACCCGTCACGAAGCTGTAATCGATCACGGCCTCCTCGCTTTCCAGTATCGCATCGCAGGGAATAAGCTCCTGGCTATGCACGAGTAGCTGGTCCCCTGCCTTCAGGTGCTTCACGTGAATCGAAGATTCCTGGCCGTCCTTGAGAATGGTGGCGGCTATCGGGAAGTACGATTTGTAATCTCTGTCGAATGACAAGGCCTCGTAGGTCTTTTGCTGGTACCACTTACCGATAAGCAGAAGAAACACCAAACCCGACAGTGAGTCCACATATCCAGGCCCTACCTCGGCCAGTATTTCGTACAGACTACGACCAAAGAGCGTGAGTATCCCCAGCACAATAGGCACGTCGATGGTGAAGTACTTTTTCTGCAAGCCGCCCCATGCAGCTTTGAAATAGTCCCTGGCAGAATAGAAGACGACGGGCAAAGCGAAAAGTATATTCAGCCGTCCAAAGAGGGACCGGAAGTCATCGGTGATCAGGAAATTATGATCCAGGTACTCTGGCACACTGAGGAGCATCGAGTTGCCAAAACAAAATCCCGCGACGGCAATGCGCAGACCCAATGAATTCTTTTTGGTCTTGGGTTTCTCCTCGCTCGCAAGGCTAATGTCTGGCTCATAGCCGATGGCCGAAATGAGATAGACCAGTTGCGCCAGTCCCATCTCCTTCTTGAACAAGATGTCCACTTCCTTCTTCGGGAAATTGACGCGACTCTGAAGGATCTCAGGATAGAAATAGGGCAGCTGCTCTATCAGGTAGACACACGAACTACAGTGAATGGCGGGTATCTGAAATCGGACGCGGGCGTGGACGTCTGATTGGAAGACCAGCAGTTGGTCACTGATCTCGGGGATATCAAGATAGTCGAAACGCCTCTTCTCCTTGCGATTGACGGGGATGGACAGTTCCTGATCAGAGTTGAGGATCTCATAGACGCTCCGACAGCCTGCACAGCAGAAGGTCAAGTCACCGGCATGTACTTTTTCATCAGCACAGAGCTGGCCGCACAACTCGCAACCAGCCTCTGTATCAGGAGGCAGCGCCTCCAGCAATTCACTCATAAAATAAATTCTCCGAACTCCGCGTGCTCTTCGTCACCGAGCTTGAGGAGCCTGTCATGATGCTTCATTGGGAATCCCACTACAGGAATAGGTGCATGATTGGCGACATTTTCAGTCGTACTGCCAAGGAACAAATGATCTATTCCTTTTCGCTGGCTGGTTTCCATCGCAATTACATCCGCACCTATCTCCATAGAAAACTGTAAGATGCAGGACTCAGGAGTGAAATCCAATCTTCGATGGATGTTGAAATCCCCCGTGAAGTGGCTGCGCACATATTGCATGAAGTTGTTGTGTAGCAACCCCTCGTTACCAATGAAATGGTGGGTCTTGATCCACAGGAATTCCAGAGATGCATCAAAGATCTGCTGTAAACTGTGCAGCTCGATCATGAAGCGCTCGGATACTTTGGTGTAGTCCACCGGAACCACAATCTTCTTCACATCCCTGACAGAGAAAGGTGCGGGAATAGTGAACACTGGCGCATTCGCCGTTCTGAGCACTCGCTCTGTATTGGAGCCCACCAGGAACTCCTTGAGACCACTGGCACCCTGGGTACCCATCACAATCAAATCTACGTGCTTCTCTTCCGATACCGCTTCTATCGCATCTATCAAAGCACAGGACTTTGTGACAGCTTCGATGTGTACTTTGTTCCCCTGCTTCTCTTGCAGTTCTCTCAGCTTCTCTCTTGCCTGTGTTTCCAGATCCTTCAGCATGTGCACTGTCAATGTAGGATCCATGTACAAAGGACTGAACACTCTAGAAGTGTCTAACGAATGAAGTAATGTTATTTGTGCACCCTCTCTGATCGCTAGTTCTTTCGCAAAATCCAGAGCAAAACGCGCCTGCTCTGAGAAATCCGTTGGTACTAATATATTTTTCATCGTCGCATCTATTTATAGGTGTGTAAGAACGCTCCTTACCTAAACCGTCCGATTCAAATGTAGAAGATGCCTATACTGTAAATAATGACATTTGGCAGTCAGGTTAATGAATTTACCACAAAGTGCAAACGATTGCAATATCCCATTGTGAATGTGGCCAAGACTTCATAAAGAAAAACCACAAATAACGTAATTATTGAAATATGTCGGGAAAAACTTGGACTTACCAAGGCATTATCAAAGGACACTTATATATATAGGATCGGCACTCTCCAGACATGAATGATCTCCGGAGAGTAGCACTTCATCCAGTCACTCCGTGATCATCAAGCTTCGGCGATCCATGAAAGATAAAACGTCGACTCGCTCATCCGCTCATTGAGTGACGACATACGGCAAGTCCTTGCCATCAACCGTAGTGGCTCACAATAAAGCAGAAGAATATCTTCCCCAAAAACGATTGATTATCAAAACGTTACCCGCATTTTTCAAACTATAACCCGTTAGGATTCACCTAAATACAGCTAATAAATCCACTATCCCAGAAGACTGACATTTGTTGGCTGAGCAATTGATACGTGTCAGCTAGGCGACCTTTTGAAGTCATGAGCGATGAACCGTTTCGACGATAGCTTGCCATCGAATTCAAGACCCTGCTAGGGCTGCAAAGACCACGAGATCTTGAATTTCTGGATCACGAATGTGACGTTGTTTTAATAACCTTTTTCAATCATGAAAACTAAATACTACAAGTCTTTGACAGTGGCGTTTATGATGTTGGCCACGACTATCGTAGCTGCGCAACAGCCCAGCATGCAATTCTTCAGATACAACGACAAGCGAGGTTTAAATGTCTTTGAAACGTCCAAGGACGACACTGTCGAGTTCAAGGGCGTCCGTGTCCGTATCGGCGGTGATTTCGCTATGCAATACCAGGGACTTTCCCAGGAAAATGCTCTCGTAGGAGATACACTGGTAGACTTGGCGAGCAACTTCACGTTGCCAACTGCCAACCTGAACTTTGACGTTCAATTGGCCGATGGTCTTCGTATGCACCTACGTACTTATCTTTCTTCCAGACACCATAGAGAGGCATGGGTCAAGGGCGGTTACCTGCAAATGGATCGCCTGGACTGGATCAGCCCTGGATTCCTAAGTGGATTCATGGATGTCGCTACCTTGAGATTTGGTATGGACGAGATCAATTACGGTGACGCTCACTTCCGCAGATCGGACAACGCGCGCGTGATCTTCAACCCTTTTGTTGGCAACTATATAATGGATGCATTCACTACCGAACCGCATGCACAGGTTACCATCAATAGCAGTGGATTCCTTGGCGTATTTGGTATGTCTAACGGACGCCTCAATCAAAGCCCCGAAAAAGGCGATAACGGCCTGGCAGTCTATGGCAAGTTGGGTTACGATAACCAAGTCAGTGATAATCTGCGAGTAAGATTGACTGGTTCGTTCTATAGCAGCACACGATTCAGCACACGGGACTACCTCTATAACGGTGACCGTGCGGGTGCCCGATACTATAGCGTACTGGAAGGCATCAACGATGCGCGACCTAGTGATTTCCTCCCTCGCTTGAATACAGGTTTCCCCTATCAGACTGCGATTCAGATCAACCCATTCCTGAAGGCTTCTGGTTTTGAGTTCTTTGGCGTATTTGAATTTGCCAGTGATGGCCGTGATGCTGAAGATGGCGGTGGTGGTGGATTCACCCAGATTGGACTCGAGGCACTCTACAGATTTGGTGCTGATGAGAACCTTTACATAGGTGGACGATACAATTCTGTTACTGGAGAATTTGCCGATGGAGCTGATGAAACCAATACGCAGCGCATCAATATTGGCGGTGGTTGGTTCTTGACTAACAACGTCTTGACCAAAATCGAATATGTGAATCAATCATATGATGGCGCCGGCTGGGATGGTTCTAAATTCCAAGAAGCTGAATTCAATGGTGTGATGATTGAAGCAGCCATTTCCTTCTAAGCAGAGAAGATACCGTTCTAATTTTACACAGTTCAAACATTAGGGAAGGCCACCTCGCATGGGGTGGCTTTTCTTATTTGATGGATTGGGTTTTCATGGCAATGCGAAAAGATACAAGCAGCTGGTCCATCACCCTAACTAGGCCCAGCATCTTTGTGGGTGGCTCCAGATTGAAATCACTCAAAAGCAACTCCTTCTCACCCCCCAACACCAACGAATCTCCACTTTCATTGATGACAAACCCATCCGAGATCAAGACATCCTTCTTCACTCCCGCCAATGTGATCGTGACATGCGCCCCCACCTGCAAGTTTTGGATCTCACTGTTGCCATCAGTCACGGTGATATCTCGAACCTCGAGCAGTAGCTCCGGGTACTCCGAGGCATTCAGGGTTTCGTGCAGTTCCTTCGTCATGGGTCTGAGCGCACATTCGAAGTTCGTAACCGGATAGCTAAATTCCATACCTCCAAAAGACAACTGGGTGTTGCTCCAGAGCACACTCTCTACCAACAGCGTTTTCTCAGTGTATTCTTCTTTCAATGAACACTGAAAGGAGCTGACGTTCGTGCGACCATTGATCTCAAACTCGCTGGAGCCAATGGTGATGGCGTGCTGCGACACATCCTGCCCTATCGACAGGACCGGAGAAAGCAGTACGAAAAGCAGCAATCCCAAGCCATGGATCAAACGGATATTCTGTGGCCACATGTACTCGAATATATAGGAATGAGGGATGTATTACCATCCCAACGACGCTCATCGCCCCAAAATTGCTCGTAACCTATGGGGTGGTAATGCCCAATGCCGTCTCCACTTCGCTGAACAACGTACCGACCTCGTAGTAGAGTTCCGCTTTATTCTTGTGGAATTTCACGAGGTTATCCAGGTATTTGATTTCGGATTCGATCAGCTTATCCTGCTGGATATTGAGCTTGAAGAGATCACTCTCCCCGGTCTCCAGGTTGAGGAGCTCCGCTTGCAGCAATCGTCGGTAGTTGTCTGCCATCGCCCGGAACTGCTGTGACAGTCGCTGCGACATCTGTGTCTCCGCATACTTGGCGAGGATACTGTTTTTGATCTCGACGCGCCTTTGGGCCAACTCATAATTGGTACCTTCCAACTTCAATCGCGTTTGTTGCAGCTTTCCCTTGGCCTTGCGCATCAACACGGGGAATGAGAAGTCCACCCCGATCTTGTAGTTGTCGTTGAAAGAAGGTGCGGACGTCTCCCCTCCTCCAGACACTGGTGCATCGATGAAGGCGTAGCTCAGGTCGACCTGAGGCTTAATGGACTCGCGGTTCCATCTCTGCTCGACCTCCAGCTGCTGGATCTTGAAGGCCAGCTTGCGTATCTCCGGGTGATTTGTACTTGACCAGGTGACAAAATCCCTCACCTCCTGCTCTGTCGGCATATCACGAAAGTTTAAGGTCGTATCTGGAATGGTCTGGGCCTGCAGTTCCATCGGATCGCCACTCTCAGACCATAAGTGTTGGGAGAGCATGAGCCTGTTGAATTGCAGTTGGAATTTTGCCTTTTCGTAGTCGGCCTGTCTCGTTTGATAGGTGATCTGCGCCTGCACCGTGTCCACGACAGCCGCCTCACCGAAACCATAGTCGAGCACTACCCTATCAAATAGCTCGGAGGCGATATCCACGCTGTTGCCCAGTAGCGTCGCCTGTCGAAATGCCAGGTACCACTCAAAGTAGTGCTTTGTGGCCGTAAGCAAGATCTTATTGAGCATCTTATTTTGCTCGGCGACTGCTATCGATTGATAGATGCGCGCTTGCTTCATCGTGCTACGGCGTTCATCAATGATCAAGCCCTTGCCCACGGGGAGCGAAATACCGTAGGAGAGCTGCCGAAAATTATTGGATTCAGGGATGCTTTGCCCAGGGTCCAAAAAATCTCCCTGATTCCTATCGTATTCAATCTTCGGGTCTATCGGAAACCAGGTTTGGAACTTGAGCCCTGCTCCCAGTGTGTTCCAATATTCGGTGCCTTTGAAGCGCTTATAATCGTAACCGGCCTCCAATTTTGGATCAAACTGCCCTTTGGCCTCCAGTAGCTTTGCATCCGCCGATTGGGGTTGCAAGCGCGCCTGCTTCACCACGGGGTGATGCGCATAGACAAGACCAAGAAACCTTTGAAGTGTCATGACTTCTGTACTGTCTACCGGTTGTGTCCAACCGACCGACGTCAGGAACAGCAGGGATATCAGCGATATCAGTCGCGTCATTTCAACTTGATTTTGTTCTTTGGGGTCTCCTTACCTTCGTCTTTGTCCGGCTCTTCATAGAGACTCGGTGGGAACCCATTCAGCTGACGCCAGACTTCGTACCAAATACGGACATTATCCAACATGACCCAGCCCTTTGTAGCTGATCCCAATCGCAATTGCTCTGGCCATGGGTCCTCTTCCGGGTCGGGAACTACCAGGATACGAAAAGAGCCATTTTCATCATTGACCCGATCAATCACCTGCACGTTGCCGCCGAAGGTTCCAACTGACACACTGGGCCATCCCGAAAACTGAATGGCTGGCCAACCGTCAAATTGTATCCGAACCTTACGCCCCTGCTGTATGAGGGGTACATCCATGGCACGCACGTACATCTCGACAGCCAGATCCGGCTCATCGGGCTGAATGGTCACGATGGCCTCACCCTCCTTGATGGTCTCCCCGATACCGACTTTCAGCGCTTGCACAACAAAACCCGTCTGTGGCGCCTTGAGGAAATATTGCTCCCGACGCACAGCGACGTTAGCATATTCGTTTTCCAGTTTGGCGATCTCCGCCTGAGACTCGTTGATCTCCGAGAGTGTGGCTTGCAACTCTGTGGTCGCCTTGCTGATCTTTTCGGCGTAATCGGCCTGCACACCAGCCAGGTCTGTAATAGCGATCGTCAAATCAGTTCGGCTCTGGACGAGGGCATTTTGCTGACTGATCAATTTGGCACGGGCTTCATTGTACTTCGTTTCCATTTCCTGGAATTTGGTCCTGGTGATGTTGCCCGCATCATACCTGCGCTTGTTTCGTTCGAAGATGTTCGAGTAGTTTTCAAAGTTCACTTCCTCTGCGATCAGTTTGATGCTGTCGCTCTCCACTTTCAGCTCCGTCTGCGTGATCTTATTCTCGGTCTGCTGCAGTTTCACAGTAAGTGACTGACGGAGGAATTTGATCTGGTTCTGATAGGCATCACGCTTCAGGTTCTTTGCCATCAAACCGGACTTCTTTGCGTCGACCTGCTCCCTCAATCTTGTCAGGATCTCAGGGTCGAAGTACTTGTCTTTGACCTCTGACAGCTCCAGAAGGGTATCACCTGCGGCGACGAATTGGCCTTCGACTACGTGCCACTCAGCGATCCTGCCCGGAATGACCGACTGGACCGTCTGAGGACGGTTGGCAGGATTTAATGCTGTCACCTTACCGCGTCCACGAATGTTCTGCTGCCATGGCATGAATAGGGATATGAGTGCGATACCTGACATGACGATCAGGACGCGCGCAAGGTAAATGCTCAGCCCTGGTGTTCTCAGCACCTTCAGCGAATACAGCTGCTTGTCAGCTAGTCGCTCATCTATGTTGTTCTTGGAAATATTCAGCATGACTAGTTGAGGTTTTTGACGATTTCGTCTTGTTTCAATAGGTCCTCGAAGGATCCATCAGCGATGATCTCCCCATCTTGCATGTAAATGACCCGCTCACAGGAGGCCATTACCAGTGGATCGTTGGAAACAAGGATCAAGGTCCAGTTGCAGCTTTCATCAGTGATCTTTGAGATTAACTCCAGTCGCTCACTCTTTGAGAAGCTGATAAAGAAGTCATTCAAGATCAGCAGATTCGGCTGCTTAGCGATACATCGTGCGAGAATGAGTTTCTGTACGAAAGTCTCCGAGTAGCCTTTGCCACCACTGAGGATCTGGGTATGTAGCCCTTCGGGTAGACCCGTAATTTCCTTATGCAAGCCCACCTGTTCCAGTGCTTCTATGGCCGTCTTTTCGTCTATGAAGGGTTTACCCACAAGTACATTGTCCAGAATGGTCCCTTCGAAAATATCTTCCGTAGACACGTTTTTCCCGATGCGATCCCGCAGATGGACGCGATCCACGTCTCGCAGCGAGTATTTGTTGTAAGTGACCGTTCCCTCGTAAGAGTTGTACATGCCAGCGAGGGCGTTGATCAGGGTCGTCTTACCTGAGCCTCCTATGCCGCTAATGCAGACATGCTCTCCGGGTTTGATCGACATGGTCACACCTTTGATCGCGGGTTTGCTCGAGCTTTGATAGGTGTAGGTAAGGTCACGCGTTTCAATCTCAAAGCCCTCGGACCGATCAATATCTACGTCAATGCCCCCGGATTTTTCCAGGGGGAGGTCTGTGACATGCGCGATCTTGTCCACGGCTGTGAGCATGTCGTAGACGACGTCCATGTACATGATGATCTTCTCCACGGAGTTGAGGATCAAAATGATGATGACCTCCGAGGCTACAAACTGACCCAAAGTGATCTCCCGACGCACCACGAGGACCGTACCAATGATCAACAGACCAGCAGTGACCACCGCCTTGAAAAGAAGAATGTAGGAATACTGGCTTACCAGGATACGGAAATGCTTTTTCCGGTTCTTGAGGTAGTTGTTGACATAATAGTCGGTCCGCTTGAGAGGTAAGTCTGTCGTTCCTGACAGCTTGAAGCTATAGAGTGCCCGGGCAAGCTCTTCCAACCAATAGACCACCTTGTACTTGTATTTCGATTCGATGATCGAGGACTCCAGACCTCTGGGGCCAGTATTGTAAAATATCAGGAACAGTGTACCCAACAGGAAGAGGCCAAAGAACACGAAGAAAGGGTGGTAAAAAGACAGTAGCAGCAAACCAAAAAGGATCTGGATCACAGCCGTCGAAAGGTCCACCAGCAACTTCGGCAATCCTTTCTGGATGGTGAGCACGTCAAAGAATCGGTTCATCAATTCGGGGAAATGCAAATTGAGAACGCTTTCCATTCGGATCCTTGGCACCCGATAGGCAAACTCAAACGCCGCCTTCGTGAACACCCGGCGTTGGAGAAATTCCACAATCATGATCTGCAACACCTGTAGCACCCCAGAGCCCAGAACGCCGACGATAATGATACCAATCAGGAAATAGATAGAGCTAAAGAACACACCACCTGAAATCAGCTCGATCGCCGCCTGTATACCGAGAGGGAGCACCAAACTCGTGATACCGATGATTACTGCGTAGACGTAGACATAGAAGATATCCTTCTTGTCAGATGAAAGAAGACGGAACAACCTCATCACCGGCGACAGCTTCTTTTCTGTATCAGGATCGCTGATGTCACTGCCCACTACGCTCTCGTAAGCAAACACGGATAGAAAGACTATCTCTCCCTTCGTATTGCAGACGATACTGCTGTCATCGACGGCACTCAGGTCCTTCACCACATTGCCTTCCTCCCGAAGAAGGGTGATCTCCTTTTTATGCTTGCTGTTCGTATCTATCAGACCAGGTACGATATGATCACCCTCCGTGAGGAAGAGGATCATCGGACCGTCAAAGTTTTCTATGAATATCTCAAAATCGGCTCGGGATACCTCCTTCTTGATATATACAATACCATTGGTATTGGCCATCTCTGTCAGGTCCCGGATGAATTCCGGCAGATCATGGAGCTCATAGTGCCGTAGGAGCTGATCTGTCTCCTTTAGTACGGAGCTGTCCAGATCCAGCTTCAGGCGCTCGGCGCTGCCATGTAGGATGCGTAAGATGTGCTGACTATCCAGGCACTTCGATGCCGCCTCCGGCGACATAAGGAAGGGATTTATTGAACTTGGTTGCATGACACACCTACTTATTTATGGCTGATTCAATTGTCTTCTTCAGAAACTTCATAACCTGCTCGTCGAGGGATTGTTCCCCCACAGTTATCTCCGTCAATGACGGAAGATGCATTGCAAAGAACGCTTGTTGGTGCGAAGCTTCCAAAACTGTGCTTACAAGCGCCCGAGGGTATGGGTACTCCGGGTTGATCTTCGAAATGACATCTGCTATCTTTTTACAGAGTGCTTTGTAATCTTTAAAGAGGCCTTCTTTATTGATTTCGTCCACCTGTTTCGTGAGATAGGTCTTGTCCGACTCTGTCATTACCAGCGCCCGCAACCGGATCAAGTCGATTTCTCCATTATTGGAAATCGGTACCAATTCCTCCTGGTGCGTGAGAATCTTCAGGATCGCCGTTAATTTCTCAGAAGGGTCTTCGAGATAGTGCGTCTTATAGTCAATAAGGTAGTCTATCCACCGCCAATACATGGTTGTGAGAAAGAGTAAGAACTTGAGCTTATTTTCAAAGTAACGATAGATGGAGGCCTCCGTGGAATCGATGCATGATGCCAACTTCTTGAAAGTGAAGTCCTCAAAACCCAACTCGTGCACAAGGTCTACGCCCTTACTGACAATCTTCTTCCCTAACTCACTTGAATTGGGATCTTTTACAAAATACCGGTCTGGCACTAATAGCTGTACAAGTGACATAAAAAGCCTTTTGATTAATTATGATAGTAATACTATCAATTACAAAAGTACGACAAATCACTTAGATAGTTTCATTATTGTGTTGAAAAGGCACAATGACCCTTTCAACGGGAATAAATACATGAAATGAACCCTAATAACTACGTGATTATCAACCCAATGCTGGTCGCTTCACTATATTTGACATGACTGTTGGCGGGAATGCTAAGGGAGATGCTTGTTTCCTGGTCTGATGTCCGCTGGCAGCCAACTAGCTTTTTTACAATTACTTTTTTGATGGGGACAAGAGCCGAGTTTTTGCTCGGCTCTTGTTTTATTGGGGGATTGGGTCAGTCTGAAAAGTGCTTACCTCGTTGACTTTTTGCTGATCTATTGTGCCAGCTCCAGCACCACATATCGAATATTCGTGCGGTCATGGGTGTAGGTGATGTGTATCCTGCCGTCACTCGATTGGATGACCGCCGGGTAGCTGAACTCACCTTCCTCGTTGTCTTCGAGCTTATGCACATCCTCCCAATTCTCACCGTCTTCCGATACTGCTACAAAGAGCTTGGTGCGTTCCTCCTCCCACTCCCCCTGCTGCAGGGGATTGTAGACGAGGACATGCAAGCCATTGCTCAAAGTGACAGCATCAATTCCAGCATTAGAGTTGGGCAGTTGGGTTTTCCTGGGTACACTCCACGTTTTCCCTTGATTTGATGAACGACTTTCGATGACATAGTCCTCTTTACTGCGCATATAGGCCAAAATGTCTCCATTCTCGAGGGTCATGAGGGTGGGTTGGATAATTCTGAACCCCGTCGTTGTGTCTAGAGAGACCTTCGACCAGGTCTGTCCATGATCTTCGGATATTTCCATGTGGGCATGCCAGGTCTTCTTCGTCTCCACGCTGGATCCGCTCAGAATACTTCCGTTGGCCAGATAGATGGGCTTGTTTCTGATGGGCCCTAAGAGGCCATCGGGAAGCTTCATCACATCGGACCATGTAGCCCCGTTGTCTGTTGACGTCTTGTACTCCCCCCACCACTCCCTGGGTGAGGGGCCCACTTTGTAGAAAAGGAAGAGCTCGTTTTCCCTCGTCTGGAACAGCACAGGGTTCCAGCAGGCGTACCGCTCCGATTCGCTGATAATGCCATCTGCCCACTCTGTGGGTTCGCTCCAACCATCATCAGTTTTGATAGACCCCCAAATGGTCACATCCGGTTTCTTTTCGTGCGTCCCACCAAACCAAGACGACATCATTTTGCCGTCGGACAGTTCCACAACAGAGGAAGCATGGCACTCCGCAAAGGGTGGGTCGGAGAAGATGAATTCATCCGTGACAACCTCAACCGTCACCTGTTTCAAATCCGGTTGGGCGGCCAGTGGGAGAAACCCCAGCATAAGGGCAAAAGAAAGGAGAAATAACCACGTCTTACTTTTCATCTTGGTTCGAGTTCTGTTTCCTTCCAATTTAACCCGGATTATGCAATAGCTTATTTATTGTTCGGGGATGGAAATATTCTATTGCATAATGACGAAAAATTTCTCTTACAGGAAATTTTTGTCAGGGCAACCTGATATCGGGAGAAAGAACAGCGTTGATATGTTGCATCGTTAATCAGTCAGGCCAGGACTTTTTTCATTGCCTGGCCGTCTGAAAAACGCTAACTTCAGGTTACCCCTTGGCAAGTATTTGCCGATATTTTTTCATAAACCCTAATCCAAATGAACAGCATCGATCTTATCAGAACTGGTTATGAAGCCTTCGGACAGGGAGACATCCCGAAAGTCCTCAGTCTCATGAACCCGGACGTCCAATGGCACGAAGCCGAAAACAATGCCTATGCTCCTGACGGCAAACCCTTCGTTGGGCCGGAGGACGTATTGAATAAACTTTTCGTGCGCCTCGGCGGAGAGTGGGATGGCTTTTCCGCGACTCCTTTGATCTGGCACGATGCCGGAAATACCGTCGTCGTAGAAGGGCGCTATACCGGCACATTCAAGGAAACCGGCAAGTCCATTGACAGCCACTTTTGCCATGTGTGGACTGTACGAGACGGAAAGATCGTGAAGTTTCAGCAGTACACGGATACTGTAGCACAGCACGAGGCGATGGGTGTTGCGTCAGCGGTCTGACAGCGATTGAGTAGAAATACAAAAGGCGCAAGTATCAATACCTGCGCCTCTCAATTCTTATCTTCCCAGGAGGATTAGTTGCTCTTGAATTTCCGCAGGTTGTAAGTCACAGAAAGCATGAAGTACTGCTTCAGCACCAGCGACCGACTTTCTTCCACGAAGTTCGAAGTGACGTTTTGCGTCAGTCCCGTATTCTGATCCAAGAGGTCAAATACCGTCAAAGCAATCTCGGCCAGGTCGTTCTT
This sequence comes from Cyclobacteriaceae bacterium, assembly GCA_965227935.1. Lineage (GTDB taxonomy): Bacteria > Bacteroidota > Bacteroidia > Cytophagales > Cyclobacteriaceae > JAWPMT01. Next base: position 279,409 of record CBDDGS010000043.1, read on the forward strand.
CAGGAACTTACGTGCGATGGACATATTCCACAGGAAGTACTGCGTATCGAAGTCGCCAGAGATCCCGTCGTAAATCTGATAGCTAAAATCAGTACGGAACACTGTTCCTTGTAGGAAGATCAGGTTGACCTTGCCGCTGATAACATGCGTAAGGTACTGGCTCTCCTGCCGCTCCTGGATCGAGTTAGTGACACGATTGAAATTGGCAGTATAGCCAATGGTGTAATCCACGTTCTCGCTGATGTTACTATTGATTGACGCCCCTGGAATGACCGAGAAGGTATTGGAGACATTCTCCACATTGTTTGCCAAACCTGGTCGGCGATTGTAGGCAAATGCCAGGTCATAATTCATGTTCATTTTGAGCTTGGGCACCATAAAGCTGTAGCTAGTCTTGTTAGTTGCTGTCCAGAAGCCATCCAGGTTGACCGGGCGCGAGAGCTGTGTTCCTCGTGGCAATACGACGCCATTAGACAATGTGGTGTCCTGAGCAAAAAGGAAAGTACCATTCGTGACGTAGTCGGAGGTATTCCGCATGAGGGTGAAGTTGGACCATGAGCTGTTTTTATCCGCGTTGCTGGAGGAGATTCTTGCAAAAAGCGAATGCGTATAGCTTTGATCAAGGTCAGAATTTCCTGTCGAATAGAAGAGCGGGTTACTATTGTCTACCAACTCCTGCAGTTGTCCAGCAGAGGGCTGCTCTGTATCGGTCGAATACCGGAAGAACATCGAGGTCTCACCACCCAACTGCAACCGCGACATCAGCGTAGGCAAGACTGCATTGAAGGTCTTGGTACCTGTCGATTCTCCAGGAAATGACTGATCAGCGCTATAAGTCGTGTTCTCAAACTCCAGTTCAGCCCGGAAGAAATTCTGGACTCCTCTTTGCGAGAAGGAGATACCAGGTCGATGCTGTATGAGGTCACTCGAAAACCGATTAGAGAGCGATTCCTGCAAAAGCCTGTCTTCGTCAGCGCCTATGACGCTGTAAGTTTCTCGATCGGCCCTGCGGGTGCCAGTCACGTAATCGTATTCGACCTGCAGTTGTCCCTTCAGACCGATGGGCTCCAGGTAGCTGATCTGGGTATTGTAAGTGAAATTGCTGCTACCATCAAAGTAAAGTAGCGTCGAGTCCAGCAGTTGATCGTCAAAGACATTTTCATAGTCGAAGTCATTCAACGTAGGTTCGAATTCAACAAGAATGGCCCTTCCGATGTCATTGAGTTTGTGGCGCAGGAGCACTTCGCCGCTGACGGAGTAGCCATTGCTCTCCGAAGTGAAGTTGTTGATCGTCTCGCCAATCGGGATCTCGCCCACTGAGGTCTGCCCACCTGTCCGTGTCTGGCGTTCGTTGTCCTGGATAGATACCCGAGGGCGGAAAACCAATGAGGTCCGATCGGAGAAATTGTACTCCAACCTCATGTTGAGCCGGTGGTTCATGTTGTCACGCTCTGTGCGATTCACCTCCTCATAGATCTGTGTCCCCTGGTCGAAGAACGTTTCGCGACTTGTTTCCTCCTCATTCTCGAAATTCGAGCGATCGAAGAAGTAACTCGTCTCCACCTTGCCCTTTTTGCCCCAGTCATCAGAAAAATTGACCCCGACGGACTCTGTCAATGTGATACCCGTTTGCTGCGTGTTACCACCACTATTGCCAAAGAAACGCCCACGTCTATTGCCGCCAGCGCCCAGGATGTCGCTATCGGTAAAGGAACGCTGATTGACATTGTTGGTCATACCTAGTATCGTGAATTGCTTATCTCCGCTTCTCTGGTTGAAGCTACCCTCCACTTTATGACGTTCGTCGGTGCCGTAACCCGCCTGGAATTTCCCGAACATCCCCTCACGCTTACCTTCCTTGGTGACGACGTTCATCGTCTTCATGGTATTGCCATCATCGACACCTGTGATCTGCGCACGCTCGCTTTGCTGGTCGAATACCTCCACTTTGTTCACGACCTCGGCGGGGATCGTATTGAGTGCGAGAAGGGGATCCTGGCCAAAGAAGCGTTTGCCATCGAGGAGCACCTGCTGTACAGCCTCGCCTTGCGCCTCGACCCCTTGATCTGTTATCCGGATACCAGGCATCTTAGCTACTAGATCAGCAGCCGAAGCGTCAGGATTGACCTTGAACGCATCTGCATTGTACAATGTCGTATCCCCGCGATTCTCAACCGGGATCACTTCAGCCTCCACCTCTATCTCATCCAGAAGCTTCGCGTCCGGGGCCAGCGTGATATTGCCAATGTCTGCCGATGTGGTGACCCTAAAAACACGGGTAAATTCTTTGTAACCAAGGCTACGCGTCTTCAACCGATAAAAACTGCGAGGCAGATCTCTGACGACGAATCGCCCATCAGTTCCAGTGGTGGCGCCATAGACATCTGTACTGTCCTTGATGCTGATCATCAGAACAACTGCTCCAATTACGGGGGAACCGTCCTCAGAATCGGCGAGGCGACCAGAGATTGCTAGATTTTGCGTCTGTGCAAAGGACACACCCGTCAACATCAGAAGGGGCAGTATCAGCGAAAGCTTTTTCAACTTGTAGGGAATTTGTGTGATTTTCAAATTGATGATGTAGTGCGGGAACCTACTTAGTTAGGATCCTGAGTAGGTGGTTGTCGCTGCTGCTGACGCTGCTGCATCTGCTTCTCCTGATCATCCATCATGTCAGCATACACGGCATACTGCTGGTCATTCAGCAGATCTTTCATCAGAAGGGTTTTCTCTTCTCTCAAGGCCATCATTTTTGGACGAAATTCCTGCCAGTTTCTTGTCTTTCGGACCTCATCCCTGATCTCCTCAACACTCAGCGCATACTCCTCATAGATCCCTTCGATCAATAGCTTCTGATCGTCGGACAATCCTTCCGCTTTTTTGTATAGCATTGCTTTCTCGCGGGCAGCCATGGCTTTCGGGTCGAAGCCTCTTTGGGCGGTAACGCCCTGGACCAAAATCAGACTGACCATTGAGAACATAAGGAGGGACAAATACTTTTTCATAGCGTCAAACTTGTTCTATAACTTTCTACGGACTGCTCTGGTTGGGGATCTTTGATATCAACTTAACAACCAGAATCCTCAATTAAGGTTGGAAAATTATCTACCAATGTTGAAGGGAATTTGAACCCAATTGGCCCGAATGATCGATTCGTTGAGATTTGAATCCCCTTTATTGAATAAGTCCGGGAAGTCGCTGCGACCCTATGTAGCTTTGAATTATGAATCTGATTTCAAATCGTCGGTTTTGGATTCACCTCTTGTTTTGGGCGGCCCTGCTGATCCTGCTCTTCATCCTCAACAGGAATCGGTTCGATAATGCGGATGTTATTCTAGTGCCCCTGATCAACGTGGGGATCCTGAGCGCTGTATTTTATGCCAATTATTTGTGGATCAGCAACTTCTATGTCGATCGGAGATATGTCGCTTACTATGGCCTCATTGCTGTGCTGCTGGTTTCCGGGGGGCTGTTCTTCTACGTGACTCAGGAGGCCTTTCCCTCCAACTTTGAACGGCGCATCAGGGCCGAGCAACAAATGAGAAACGAACAGCGCGAGGCCGCTCCCCCCCAAATAGAAAGTGAGTCAAGACCTCCCAATGAATCCAGGGATGCCGAACCCAGACGAAGAAGGAGTTCACGACGCACGTTCTTCTACATGTTCCCCGCGTCCATGCTGCTACTCCTGACGTGGGCCATTTCTTCTTTCGTAAGAACCGGTGATGAGGCAAGGAAAAAAGAGAAGGAGGTAGCACTATTACGGGCTGAACAAGCGGACACAGAATTGAAGCTGCTCAAGTCCCAGATCAACCCGCACTTCCTGTTCAATGCCCTGAATAACATCTATTCGCTTACGGTCACAAAGTCCACCCATGCTCCGGATATGCTATTGAAGCTATCTTCCATGCTCCGCTATGTGCTATATGAAGGCAACGACGACAGCGTGCCATTGGCCTCCGAGATCAAGTACATCAAAGACTATATCACCCTACAAAAGCTAAAGGACGAGGACATCAGCAATATCGAGTTTACCAATGAAGGGGATATCGACTACCTAATACCACCCATGCTGCTGATCCCCTTTGTCGAGAATGCTTTTAAGCACAGTAAGGTGGAAGATCTTGTGAATGGATGGATAAAGATCCAATTGAAGGTGCAAGGAAAGCAGCTCCTCTTCCAAGTGGAAAACAGCCTACCCACCGAGGTGGCCACCGACGAAACAGGTGGTATAGGCATTGACAACGTCAAACGACGACTTGAGCTACTGTATGGGGCGCAGAGTTCGTTGACGATCAACAAAACAGAAGACTCGTTCGAAGTGCAACTCAATATCCCTCTCGACTGATGGCGTGTCGTTGTCTTGTCATTGACGATGAACAGCCGGCTCGAAGGCTATTGGAAGACTTCATTGGCAGAATGCCGTCACTGGAACTGGTGGGGAGCTACAAGAATCCAATGGATGCAATGGAAATCATCAATGGCCCAGGAGTGGAAATCATATTCCTCGACATCCAAATGCCGCAAATCACGGGTGTCTCATTCCTGAAAACACTCAAGGATCCACCTCAGGTCATCTTCACCACGGCCTATACCGACTACGCTCTGGAAGGATACGAGTTGAATGTAACCGACTACCTACTCAAGCCCTTTTCTTTTGAGCGATTCGCCTCCGCCACCAACAAGGCCATTGCCAATCTTACCCATAGTGCACCCCCTCAATCCAAGACATTGACGATCCAGGCGGACCACCGTATCTACAAGGTGCAAATCGATGACATCCTGTATGTCGAGGGACTGCGCGAGTACGTCTCCTACTTCCTCCAGCAGGGCAAGCGCATCATCGCGTTACAGTCGCTCAAAGCCATTGTAGATTCACTGCCACCAACGCAATTCACGAGGACCCATCGTTCCTATATCGTCAATAATTCGTTTGTAGATTACATTGAAGGCAGCAGCGTGGTCATCGGTGACAAGCGAATACCGATCGGGAGAAGCTATAAGGATGAAGTGAAAAAGGCGTTGATCGATAGCTAGCGCATGATCGCCCAGGTGTAGCTATTGGCTGGCACCTCTACTGATAGATTGATCGCGTAGTCACGGCTGAGCTCCAGTTCCACGGGTGTCCCATCTGCCATTTCCACAGTGACCTTATCAGTTAATCCGGTGTAGTAGACCGGCACTTTGATGTCCTTGATGATCCGCTGGCTCGTGGGGTTGAAAACCATAAGCAAGCCCTTTTCCTCGCCTCCGGGATTTACGTTGAGCCAATAGTCGATATCACGCCCGTCGGCACGTCGCAAATGGATGATATCACCTTCCAGTACTTCGCGATGCTCCTTAAACCAATCAACCCGACTCTTTACCATTTCCTGTGTCTCTTCCGTATCGAACAACCGTGGACCTCGGTAACACGCCTGTACACCACCACCGAGATTGCTCATCATCATCATCTCATAATGTGGCAGATGCTCGTGCAAGGGCTCCACAGTCGCTGCAGCACCTCCACCGTGATACTCTGTCAGCGGCACAAACATCCAGCCCATCGAGGGAGCCTTTTCCCATGTGCCGTCAAAGATGTTTTGTCGGGCATGGACCAGTTGCTGGCTACGAGGCAGACTCCAGTTTACCTCACGATAGCCCATGGCGCATTTGTTGCCTCCCGTCATATAGTAATAGTCCGGAATATTGAGGTAGATGCCTTGCTCCCGGCACCACTTGTAAAACTTCGATATGGTCTGATACTGCCTCCATCGGGAGTCCTCGAGGCCTTTATGGCCGGGGTGATCTTCTGACGCACAGACATCCCCCGGGTAGGATCCATCGTGCTCCAGCAGCGCAAAGCCCGTCTTCTCGTAGAAGTTATACAACTTCCTGAAGTAGACTTCTCCCCATTCGCTTTCGATGCAGGGTGAATTGCCAAAAGTCGGGGTCATCCCCTCAGGCATGACGACATCATTGCCACCCCCTACCTTCCTTGAAGCCAGCAGTGAGTAGCCACCGATCTCGACACCCTTGCTTTTTGCGTAGTCGGCATATCGCTGCATTTCCTGGATGTACTCTTCGCTATCATCTTCGATATTGAATCCGCTACCAAAGGTGAGGATCACCATCTCAAAACCCACTTCCGCGGCCTGATCGATGGCCGTCTTCACGCGCTCCCAGTCAGCGAACCGGGCATGCATCATCAGGGGATTCTCCGTCGACCACGGTGCGAGGGTCCTGTACATTCTCCGCATAGCAAGGCCCTGCCGTTCACGATCATAGCTCTCATGAGGTAAGACAAACGTCCTGAAGCTCTCAAAGGTCTCCCCACTTGCAATCGTAACATTCGGCCCGAGCTCGGGACCGACATTGAGCAGGCAGGGCGTGAGCTTTTCGTAGCTCACCTGCGTATGGTAGTCCGGGTCATACACCCACCGAACAGCGTGATGATTGGCGTCTTTGGCCATCATGCTCGCAAAGGCATAGTCCGTCTCCACATGAATGTTCGGTGTAGGGATCTCGAATTCACGGGCATCCACCACCGAGGCATACTCTACGGCAGCAAGGATCTCGCTCGTGAACTTCTCCAACACGATCGGACTGTCAGTCTGGTTGGTGATCGTCATCCATTTGGCAATAACAGGCAGGCCATCGTAGAGCTCGTAGTAAACGGAAACGGAAAGATCACCAGCGCCCAGTCGCGGACGTTCGGTCGCCTGTACTTCGGGGAGGTCATAGTCCATACGTAGTTGGACGCCTTTCGGTGGCCATGACGCGTCCTTCTGGGCATGGCGTACCTGACCCCATTCAAAGGGAGCGACAGGCTCCCCCACTTCGTAGCCCTGAAATTGCAATGCCAATGAGTCGCTGGCCATTGTCGCCAACCATTCCGGATTGAGGTAGGCATAGTTCGGTTGCCCTTTCAATCCTCCTACTTCATACGTAACCCCATCGATGGTAATGATCGCTTCGGGCTTCACACCCCGGAGGAATGATTGACCGCTTACGAGATTGTCCAGAGCAACCGTTGCCGCATTGGGACTGATGCGAAAGACCCGACGGACAAGTCCGTTGGAGAGCTCAATCTCGTTGGACGTATCCGTCGAGATGTTGGCATTGTAGCCTGATGGGTCAATCAACCAGTCTGGTTGCGCGACAAGTGGGAATGAACAAAAGCAAATGACGCAAAAAATAACAGACAGTCTTCGTCGAATTCTCATGGATAGGTTGCAATAAATGGAGTGACGGAAGATAAGTCAATTGCGATGAAACGCTACTCGGAAGCACCGGAAAATCAAATGCCTCCATGACACATGTCATCTATGACTTTTTTTTGCTAGATTAATTTACCGATGATTCAAACCCGCCTGGGTCACTGCTAATACTTAAAGTCTGAAGGAGAATTGCATGGGAGACCTCGCAGTTAATAGCAAGCTACAAAGAGAAACCCGCACACGATTTATCCAACACTTGCTGCACGACGTGCGCGCATTGGAGAAAATGCTCGACGACGGAATGATTGAGGATGATGTGACGCGTATCGGGGCCGAGCAAGAGTTTTGTCTGGTGACAGAGCATTGGCGACCGTCCAGAATGGCCGAGGACATTTTGCTGGACCTTGATGACCCCCACTTCACAACAGAGCTGGCGCTTTTTAACCTGGAGATCAACCTCGACCCGGTCCTGCTCAACCGCGATTGTTTTAGAGCCACGGAACAACAACTCCGGCAATTGCTCAACAAGGCCAACGAAGCCGCCATCAGGCGCAACAACAAAGTCCTTCTGGCTGGTATCCTTCCAACCATCAGCAAAAACGAACTGGAGCTCGACTACATGACGCCTCGGCCCAGGTACTTTGCGCTCAATGACATGATCCGGGCCCTTCGTGGAAGCGACATCCAACTCCGACTGAGAGGAGTAGACGAGTTGACGATCACGCACGAATCGGTGTTGTTTGAGGCGTGCAACACCAGCTTTCAAATGCACCTGCAAGTTTCGCCTGAAGACTTTGTAGCCAGCTACAACTGGGCACAAGCGATCTCTGCACCCATACTGGGTGTGAGCACCAATTCCCCGCTCCTGCTTGGCCGGGAGTTGTGGCGTGAGACCAGAATCGGGCTATTTCAGCAAAGCATCGATACACGCAGCAGCTCCTATGCGCTGAAGAACCAGCAGTCGCGGGTGACCTATGGCGATGGGTGGGCCTACGGTAATGCGGCTGATATTTTTAAGAATGACATCGCCCGGCACAAGGTGATCCTTTCAAAAGACATTGAGAAGGACTCTCTCCGGGAGCTTGAGGAAGGACGGATCCCCCAATTGGACGCCCTGAAGCTCCACAACGGGACGATCTACCGATGGAACCGTCCGTGCTATGGCGTGGGCAACGGCAAGCCGCACCTGCGCATAGAGAACCGATATATTCCTTCTGGTCCGAGTGTAGCGGATGAGATGGCGACATTTGCGTTTTGGGTGGGCGTCATGGTAGGGCGTCCTGCGCAATGCAATGACATGAGCAACTGCATGGATTTTCGCGATGCCAAGGAGAACTTTTTCAAAGCGGCAAGAGGAGGAAAGGCTTCCATGCTTATCTGGGGTGACAGAGACATGTCTGTCACCGAAGTAGTCACTCGCGAACTGATACCTATCGCTGAAACGGGATTGCAAAAAGTGGGTATTGACCAGGCGGATATCGAGAGGTACCTGCACATCATTGAGCGACGGGCGCACAAAAATACGGGTGCTCATTGGCAGGTCAAGAATTACCGGCAGCTCCGCGCTGGTATGAAACAGGATGACGCCCTGAGGGTGCTGACGCGTAAGATCCATGAAAACCAGATGAGCAATCAGCCGGTGCACACCTGGCCAATGTTAGAAACAGAACCATTTGATAAATCCGAGGCCAGCCTACTCGCTCATGTCATGAGTACGCAGCTATTCACCATCAGTGAACATGACCTCGCGGAACTGGCCACCAGCATGATGGAATGGAAAGGCATACATCACTTGCCTGTAGAGAACGAACAGGGTAATCTTTGCGGATTGCTCACGTGGACGCACATGAAGAAGTTTCTGAAAGAAGACCGCGGTACCGGAATGATCGTCGGAGATATCATGACCAAGCAATTGATCACAGCTACTCCGGAGACATCTATCCCCGATGCCATTGCCCTGATGAAGGAGTTCAGCATCGGATGCCTGCCGGTCATACAAAAGGATCACCTGGTGGGGATCGTCACAATCAAGGACTTAATACAATTTGAGCATGGTCAAGGTTCACAGCAAAGCGCTTGACAAGACCATTTCCATAGACCGGATCATTGGCCATCTCAGAGGTGGCAAGCCTGGTCCTACTGTTGTCTTCATTGGAGGCATCCATGGCAATGAGCCGTCCGGCGTATTTGCGTTGGATCATATCTTCAAAATGCTCGAAGGCAAAGAACCGCAAATGCACGGCACCGTATACGGTATCGCTGGCAACCTGTGGGCCCTTCAACGGGGCGTGCGTTTTGAGAAGGAGGACCTCAACCGCCTTTGGCTGCAGGAGCAGGTGGACGCCCTCGAAAAAGGCACGTTCGAACCCGGTAGTCAGGACGAGCGGGAGCAAATGGAGATCTACCAAACTGTGAAGTCTATTCTGGACACTGAGTCTGGGCCCTTTTACTTCATGGACCTCCACAGTACGTCGAGCCCGTCCATCCCGTTTCTGACCGTCAATGACAGCCTCCTCAACCGAACATATACCTCCCAGTACCCTCTTCCGATTGTCCTGGGTATCGAGGAGTACCTCGATGGACCTATCCTCAGCTACATGAACGAATTGGGATATGTGGCTTTCGGTTATGAAGGTGGCCAGCACGACGATCTGGCGGCGATCGACAACCACATCGCTTTCGTATGCCTGTCCCTGGCCTATACAGGTGTGATTGATAAAGACGAAGTGGATTTCAGCTTGCATTACGAGCGACTCAGCGGCCTTTCCCGCAACCTAAAGAAGATGTATGAGATCTTCTACCGCCACAAGATCCGGCCCCTAGAGGTCTTCCAGATGAAGCCCGGATTTGTCAACTTCCAATTTATACCGAAGGGCTGTGTGCTTGCGAGTAGTGATGGGCAGGAAATCGTAGCTGACCGCCGCTCACGGATCTTCATGCCACTGTATCAAAGTCAGGGAATAGACGGATACTTTGTCATCCGCAGGATCCATCCGTTCTTCCTGTGGCTATCGAAACTACTGCGCAAGGTCAGGGCTGATAAGTTGCTTCCGATTTTACCCGGTGTATCCTGGACGGACTCCTTGCATGAAACTTTGCAGGTGAATATTACAGTAGCACGGTTTTTCACGAAGGACATCTTTCACCTTCTGGGCTACCGCTACAAGAAGCTCGACGAGACACACTGGATCATGAAAAACCGAGAGGAGCGATCCCGTGCCGGAGAGTATCTTCACTCCTCCTGGTATTAAGAATCCTGGTTAGGAGCTACATGGTCATGGGAACCTCCATGAGAAGCACCTTCGAGTCAGATGTGGCCTCAAAGGCGATTTTATCCGTGTCCCACACGCCGTAGCCATCTCTCTTTTCCAAGGGCTGTCCCTGCATAGCACCCGCTCCCTCGATCACAAAAGCATAGATGCCATTCCCTGGTTGCTTCAAGGTGTATTCAGCGGACTGACCGGCCTCGATCTCTCCGATATGGAACCACGCATCCTGGTGGATCCAAACTCCTTGATCGTTAGGGTTAGGTGACAGGACCTGGTAGAATTCATTTCTGACGGCGACATCCCGTATGGATATCTGATCATACCTGGGGACGACGCCCTTTTCACGAGGAAACAACCAGATCTGGAGGAACTTCACGTCCTTGTCCCCATTCTTGTTGAATTCACTGTGCCTGATCCCTGTGCCGGCACTCATGACCTGAACGTCTCCCTCTTTGATGACGGCGACGTTGCCCATGCTGTCCTTATGCTCCAGGTCACCCTCGAGTGGAATCGAAATGATCTCCATGTTGTCATGTGGATGGGTACGGAAACCCCGACCGGCAGTGACGCGGTCGTCATTGAGCACGCGCAAAACGCCAAAGTGCATCCTCTCGGGATTGTAGTATCTGGCAAAACTGAAGCTGTGATGCGTGTCTAGCCACCCATGATTGGCATGACCCCTACTGTCCGCTTTGTGCAAGACGCTCTTCGCTCCATTCTCTTCTTCCAGGGGCAGGTGATTGAACCCTACCTGTTCTCTGAGTTTATCGTAGGTACTGCGACTAGCACCTTCAGTAGCAGTAATCCCTGCACCGGCAGCAACGGAACCCATCGTAAGCTTTTTAAGGAAATTCTTTCTATCCATGATTTTATCCCTCCGGTAAATACAAACGGTCACAGCGGATCAAGTGGTATTATCAAAACCGCCGATAAGAATACAAAAAAAGAGGGGATGTCAAAAAGTTGGCCGGCGATCTGGCATCCGAAGGTTGTCAGCAGGTCAGCGTGATTGGGGACGATAGGTTGTTTTCCGCAAAAACACAGTGAGCCTTCGGTCACTGCCTAGAGCAGCGGCGACTACAAGAACTGCCCGCAATTTTTCTTTAGATACTTTATAGCGCTGGGCGCCTCAATGATCTCATAAAACTGACCGATATACTTCAGCATATCTTTTTTGCTCGTCTCAGAGAGGAACTCGGAGTTTTGCACCGTCGCATTGATCTCCGCTTTTTTATCGATGAACTCCTGAATCGTTTGTTGATAGATCTCATCAGAGAAACAAGGCATTCGCAATACCCTCTGGCGCACGTTCGCGATGCCAAACCTCGGATCCGGGGCTGCGTATCCTGCTCCTACTATCCCTGAGTAATCGAAATCATAGGGGATCACAATGTGTTTTGATCCCGGGACCTTGCTCGCAGCCAGTTTCATATTGTGCCGGTCGGTGATGGACCAATCCGTATTGCCAATCATATAATTGAACATGGCAAAGCGGGCCATGGCGCGATCCTGGATGTGTTCATACCTCAGGACATCTATCTTCAGCGGCAGCAGATCGAGCCGTTTCGCTACATCCTTCTCTTCCTCGATCAGGAACGCATAGCTGCGATTGGACTTTGGCTTTTTGCGTCCAGTGTCTTTGAAGGTCACATCCATCAGCCTCGCTCGAAAACTTGTGTCCGTGAGCACATTGTACAGTTGGTAGACGACGAATTCACGAAGCACGAGCTCTTCATAGGTCTTACTATCGCGACAGCTGAGGACCATCTTCATCTTATTGAGACGCTGAAGTGTGTATTTGTCGAGGTCCGTCTTCTTTAGGTTCAGCCTGATGGGTGGCGTCGCACAATAGTTCTTGCGAAACTCCCCTCGGGGCTTTATTCGGACCACTCGCTTCACGATGATTGTGTCGAAGACCGGAAAGTGTAGTAGCGCGTCCTGGTATTCATCCTTGAATTTTCTCGCTATGAACTGCTTGAAGTTGCTTTCGAAGGTGATGGGCAACGCTCCTTCTCTGGAAAACATGTCGATGTCTCCTTTGATGGCATTCATCCACACGCTTTCATCAATCGGCTCGCCAGTGTCTATGTGATAGGCGCCATTTTCAAACTCCTGACTTAAGGCGGAAAGCCCTGTTAAACAAAAAACCAGTCCTAGGATGATGTGCGTATTCTTCATGGCTTTTGGGTGGTAGGTGATCAAGGTCCCGTCGACTCTTTGACTTGCAGCCACTGGTCATGTGTCATGACCCCGCGGAAGCCGACGTGGTCCTGTCCGGTATCCTGGCTCGAGTGCATACGTGCACTGGCGCGGTAGCTGCTGCAATAGACCTCATTACACAGGAAAGAGCCTCCTCGTTGCGCTCGCTGCTGCATATATGGATTTCGCGGATCATACGATCGAGCCGGACCTTGCGGGTTGTCCAACACGCCTTGCGAGGCAACCATGGCATAATATTCAGCGTGATACAAATCACTTGTCCACTCCCAAACATTCCCCGCCATATCATATAGCCCGAAGCCATTGGGCCGGTAACTCTTGACAGGAGCGGTTGTGAAAAAGCCGTCTTCCATGCTGTTGTACGCTGGGAACCTCCCTTGCCAGGTATTTCCACACACGGTAATATTTGGATCGTCCCCCCAGGGGTACAGCTGACCCTCCTGACCTCCTCGTGCAGCAAATTCCCACTCGGCCTCGGTTGGGAAGCGCTTGCCTGCCCAGGAAAGATAGGCACTGGCATCATCCCATGATACCTGCACCACGGGATGATTGTTCTTGTCTTCGATGGTGCTGCCCTCGCCCTGAGGTTGGCGCCAGCTGGCGTCCTTTACCCAACTCCACCACTGTTGCCAATTGGCCAGATCGTTGGTCTCCACGGGTGTAAATACCATGGAAGCGGCCACCAACACAGAATCGGGTGGCTTTGGGGTGCCCGGCGGCACTTGCTTCTTCAACTCCTCCCAGTCCGGTGCCTTCTCCGCGGTAGTGACATAGCCGGTGGCCTCGACAAACTTCGCAAACTCCTCATTGGTGACTTCGTGCTCATCCATCCAAAATCCATCTACCTTCACCTGGTGCGCGGGTCTTTCATCTGGACGCGCCTGATCATCATGATCGAGTGCGCCCATGGCAAACTGGCCTCCCGGGACCCACACCATACCTGGAGGGCCCTCACCTGGTGGCACGGCCTTTACAACTTTTTGGGGAGCATTTCCAACCGGAGCTTCGGCAGAGCGGCGGTCATCACCGGGAGGAGGTCCCTGGCAAGCAAATGATAGGGCTAATACGACAACAAAAATATTGGGAAAGTCTCTTCCAGTCATGGTTCGGGTCCTGATATTCACTCTCACTGAATATCAAAATTACAGAAAACCACTTGGTGCCTCAGCGATTAGATGAAAAAAGCTGGACAAAGTTGTTCAGGCCCATTTGACCCGAAAATACGTGACCACTAGAGGGGCTTGCTACAGAGAAGGATCGAACTCTATTTCCTCGCCAATGACTGTTTCCTCGGTATCATGGACGCGAGCATAGCTACAAACGATCAGCTTCGGCTTGTCCGGAAGATTCGTCACCACTTGTTCAAAGTCCAACAGCTCGGTGGTATAACCGACCCTCACTTCGGCGATGCTGATCTCATTGGCATTGGGGTCATACCACATGAATCCATACTCGACCTCCTTGGCGTGACCAAGGGACTTCAGCTCTCCTTTGAAAGTAACGTCCGTGGAAACGTGTGGGTCCTTGGTATGCACTTGCATCATAGCGGGCTCCTGGAAGATCTCGTCGACAATCTCCTCCTCGATTAAGCTGACCTCCTCTCCGCAAGAGACAAGACCGAAGGCAAACAAGACAATGAGGGCTTTCGTGAGGGAAGGGAAAAAGTAAGTTTTCATAAGGCTTGCAGTTTTAAAAGGTGAGGCTCTTCAACCAACAATTTTCGTACCGCATTTTGGTCGATCGACACTCTTCTAACAAGGTACTAGGATAATTTGGGAATGTCAATGGACTCCCATCCTTTCCCAACGCTTAAGAGTCAGCAATTCGTCGCAGGCCATCTACATCACGGATGAGAATGGATTTGCCCTTGCCCTCGATGAGACCCTCTTCACGAAAGTCTTTTAGCAGCCGGCCCAATGTCTCACGAGCGGTCCCGACAATATTTGCAAGGTCAACTCTGGATAACAAGATGCCGTTCTCTCTGGGAAATCGATCATTCAAGATGAGAAGAAAAAGGGCAAGTCGCTGCCTCAATGGTTTCTGGGCCAACACGGTAATCACATTGACCAATACCCCAAATTCATGACTCATATTTTGTATCAGCAACATCCGCAATCGGGGGATTTCTGACATGAGGTGCTCAAAGTTTCGCTTGGAGATAAAGCGAACTTTTGAGTCTTCCATCACCTCGCAGGAGTCCTCAAACGGCTCATCACATAATAGGGCATGGTAGCCCATCATGTCCCCCGTCTTGTAGATATAGAAAATCTGATCCTTGCCATCAATACCGGTCTTGTAAATCTTCGCGCGACCCTCCTCGATGACAAACGCGCCGGTAGGGATCCCCCCCTCATAAAAGAGCAGCTTCCCTTTCTTAAAACGCAGCAGATCGCTCTGGTCCAGCACCAAACTCCTCTCTTCGCTGGTGAGAGATGTAAAAATGCGATCGCTTTGAAATTCGAACTTTGTCAGATCCATAGCCAGACTTTGGACGTACACGCGTGCTCCATACTGTGATAAATATCACACTTAATTGGGAGACAAGTCCTATTTATTCTTCGTTTTTCAATATTCCTTTGTTCGGACGAAACAACCGGATCTGTGACAAGTAAATCATTTCTTTCTTCCGTTCTGGCCTTGGTGCTCATATTCGGTATCACGGTGAGCGATGTTGGCCGGATGTTCTTTGAGCTTGAGGATGGCATAGAGCGTCGCGAGCTGGAAGAGGAAGAATTGCGAGAAGGAGCGGAAGGACAAAAAAATTGGCTCTTTGACTCATGCGATGACGGCGCACTAGCAGCACGAAGCTCGTGGTTTCCCACCAGGTCCAGGTACAGCATCCTATTTAAGTGCTTCGCAGCCAACCCCGTTGGTTCCAGGCGACCACTGTATCTCTTGCACTGTTCACGCAAAATCCCTCAGGCTTAAACTACCTCCTCCCCGATGTATTCGAGAGTCCTTCTGCGAAAAGGGTCTCTCCTTCCTATTCCGTGGTGCATACCTGCATTGGGGTAATGTGCCTATTCTAAAACTGCCAAACACATTTCAAACACATGAACAAAAGATCTTATGAGTCCATCCGCTCGATAAGGAGGGATGCGCTCGCCGGAACGGTCACGGGAGTGATGGCTGTTCCACTTACCGTGGGTATCTGTCTGATGTCAGACTACCCCGTGATGACCGGCCTTTACACAGTAATATTTGCTGGGATCATCAGCTTTGTTGCATACCTATTCAAACCAGGCAACTACACGGGTATGCCCGGAGTAGCTGCCGGATTGGCTCCCGCGCTCGCCTTGGGTGTGGAAACATTTGGATACGAGAATATGCCATTTGTAATCTTACTCACGTCAATATTTCAGGTCCTTGTGTGGCGCTTTCATTGGGAACGGTACATCCTACAAGTCGTACCTCACTACCTGGTAGAGGGTCTGCTAGCCGGTGTTGGATTGAAGATCTTGTTGAAATTTGTGCCCTTTCTGTATGACATAGAACACGAAACTGACACCTGGCTCAACCTGGAGCGAGAGGTTGTGATTCTGCTAAGCATCGTATCGTTCATCAGCTTTGTGGTGCTGTTTAAGTACTACCGAAAGAAGATGCCGGCGCTCCCTTACTTCCTCATCATGGCCACGAGTTTCGGTCTGAGCTTCTTCATGCC
Source organism: Cyclobacteriaceae bacterium (assembly GCA_965227935.1). GTDB lineage: Bacteria > Bacteroidota > Bacteroidia > Cytophagales > Cyclobacteriaceae > JAWPMT01. The sequence continues at coordinate 295,755 of CBDDGS010000043.1, forward strand.
GCTTCCCAGAATAGAGATAGATGCTGTGCCTTTCAGACTGGCGTTGCCACTTCCTCACCTGGATGGTATGAATCAACAGCAAACGCTCTTCATCCTCTTGAAAATGATCGGTTTCGCAGTGATGCTGGGCACGATCGATGTGATTGAGCAAGTGATGAGCAACGTCGCGATAGAGAAGATGGATCCGTTGAAAAGGATGACCGACACAAACAACAGCCTCTTAGCTATTTGGATCGCTAATATGGGAGCTACCTTCTTCGGAGGCATGACGAATCTCGATGGCCTGGCGAAGAGTACGACCAACACAGTAGCTGGTGCCGTTACAAAACTGTCCAACTTGTTCACCTCACTTGTCCTACTGGGAGTTGTGCTTTTCCCGGTGGTATTGGAGCATCTGCCGGAGTATGCTCTGGGGATCATCATGGTGTACTCAGGCTGGAAGATGGTGGCGAATATTGCCCATGTAAAAACGGAGGGCAGGTATGCGCTGATCATGGCAGGTATTTGCGGCCTACTTGTATTCGAGCTTGGAATCTTCGAAGGTCTACTACTGCTTCTGGCCGTCCACGCTGGAATACAGTATGTCTTCATGCGTCGAATGGGTCGATCAACCCTGGAGATCCTCCAGTCCTTTCGACAAACATTTGATACTCATCATGAAACTGCCCCCTCCAATGTTCTTGCGGATATGATCGACGAGCCACAGGTGCCGGTAATGATGAAGTGGGTGGAGTCCATCAATCAGCACGACATAGACGCCTTGATGAAGCTCTATGACGACCAGGCGATTATGATACCCGCCTACTCGTCGAAAGTCAGAAATAACAAGGGCCAGATCAGGGAGTTGTATACTGATCTATTCTCCAAAGATGAGCTGGAAGTCGTGCCATTCGATGTCTTCACCAAGCAGGTGAATGGGCTGAAAGTCGACAGCGGTGAATACAAACTAAAGTGGAAGTCCCAGGGATTCGCAGAGACCAATAAGGTGCGATTCTCGTTCGTGATCAAGGAGGGATTGATCACCATGGATCACTCCAGTTTGGATCCTACCCATCAGATCACAATCGCTCGACCAGAGGCCTATGAGGAAGATTTTGTGGCCTGACCCGATCCAGACACAGGGAAATAAAAAAACTGGGAGTCATACTGACTCCCAGCTTCCAAAATATTCCAGGGTTGTAAAAAAGAAGTAACTACTTATTGCTTTCTAGTATCTCCATTACCAGGTCCTTGGTGCGATCAAGGGTTTGGACGTATCTCACCAGTCTTTGATCCTCGAGACCGCTGGTATAGGCCATGCTGTCATCTTCGCTCAAGCAAGCGATTGACGAATAATCCAGATCGGCAAATCTCAGATCAAGGGTCATACAGAGGCTTTGTAACTGCAGAATGTCGCCACTTTCGAAAGACTCTATCCCTTTCTCTATTAGAAATGCCTCCAAAAATTCGGAGATCGATCTTTTCACCAATTCACACGCAGCGATCATCACAAGGTCCTCCTGAGGTCTGTTGAGTTCCTCCTTTACTCTATCATACTCTTGCAGCGCTTTGGTAATGAGGTTTTCTGTCGTTAGTTCCATGATTGTCCGCTTTCTTATGTTTCTAAGATATCCAGCCTCTCCGACCTCCAAGGTGACGAATCGCACATGGCAAAGCGAGATTTGTCAACTGCTACACCAATCCTGCGAAACCCATGAAGGCCATGCTTAATATTCCTGCCACCACCAGCGCGGCAGGTACGCCCTTCATCGCTGGGGGCAGTTCCGCCATCTCGAGATGTTCGCGCAAGCTTGAGAACAGCACAATGGCCAGTGTGAACCCAATCGCATTGCCCACGGCAAACACGACGGACTCAAGCAGGGTAAACTCTTGTTGAATGACGAGGATAGCCACACCTAAAATCGCACAGTTGGTGGTGATCAGTGGCAGGAAGACACCGAGGGCCTGATACAAATCGTGACTCACCTTTTTCAACACGATCTCGACCACCTGCACGAGGAAGGCAATCACAAGGATGTACGCCACCGTCTGCAAGTAGGTGATATCAAAAGGAACAAGTAAGCCCTTATAGATGACGAAGGTCACGATCGAAGCGACGGTCATCACAAACAAAACGGCCACGCCCATGCCAAGTGCTGTAGACGTGCTTTTAGACACTCCCAAAAAGGGGCAGATCCCGAGGAAGCGCGCCAGCACGATATTGTTGATGAAGATGGCGGAGACGAAAATGATCACGTAGTTGTCCATGGCTTCATTTATGAGGTTTTCACACTACTTCTCCAATTGAAGAATCCGACTAACAAGCCTAGCACCACGAATGCACCTGGAGCCAAAATGAAGAATATCATTCCATCTGCGTCGACCATCTTCCATCCGAAGATCGAGTAATTGCCCAGAATCTCTCTGATACCACCAAGCAAGGTCAACGCATAGGTGAATCCGATGCCCATGCCCAGACCATCGATCAGGGAAGGGAGGATCCTGTGCTTCGAGGCAAAGGCCTCAGCCCGACCCAGCACGATGCAGTTTACGACGATGAGGGGGATGAAAAGACCCAGCTGCTCATGGAGCGCCGGACTGAAAGCCGCCATTAATAGATCAACAATTGTGACAAACGAGGCAATGACTACGATAAAGGCCGGGATTCTCACAGTCTTGGGTATCAGACCGCCAATCAGTGAGATCACCAGGTTGGACATGATCAGCACAAATACGGTCGCTACACCCATGCCCAGTCCATTGATCGCGGAGGTTGTGACCCCGAGCGTGGGGCAAAGTCCCAATAGCAATACAAATACCGGGTTCTCCTTGACGAGGCCTTTGACGAAGTTCTCTCGATTTGTCAGTTCCTTTTTCATTCCATCAGATTGCAGCTTGTGCTTTTAGTGCTTTAACCAGTGCTTCCGAAACAGCCCGGGATGAAATGGTCGCCCCGGATATGGCATCAACCTGACCGCCGTCCTTCTTCACCTGAAAATCAAAATTCTCGAGGGTCTTACCCACGTACTGACCTTTGAACCTATCGTCCGAAATTTTCGAACCCAACCCTGGCGTCTCCATGTGCTTCAACACCTGGACATTGGTAATCGAGCCGTCCATGTCCACTCCCACCATCAGCTGGATTTCGCCATTGTAACCTTTGCCAGACGAGGTCTTTATGGCAAAGACAGTCCGTCCTTTGCCAATCTTCGCTGGAAAAACCGTCAGCACATCGTCGTCGACGGTCACCTCAAATTGTTCTGCGACCGGGTCATTGGTGTAGCTACCGGTCACGGCCTCTATCGCCCTTTTTTGCTTCTCTTGTTGGACCCTTTCGATTGGACCTTTTGTCCAGGCGTAGATAAATCCCAGGGAGACAGACGCGACTCCCGTAACAAGAATGAGGGCAATTGCCATTCTAAAAAAAGCTCCTGAACCACTACTCATAACTCTTTTGCTTTTGACCAAACAATCGGGGCCTGGTGTACTTGTTGATCAGCGGAACGAAGGCGTTCATGATCAGGATCGCAAATGAGACCCCTTCCGGATAATTGCCAAATAACCTTATCAATACCGTAATAAGGCCGATACCCACACCGAAGATGAGCATACCCCGGTGGGTGAAAGGCGACGTCACATAATCCGTCGCCATGAATACAGCTCCCAGCATCACTCCTCCTGTGAGGAGATGGAAGACAGGGTTGGCGTATTGGCTGGGGTCAATCAGCCAGAACAAACCTGTGAGAACAAATACTGTCACGATCATCGACACCGGCACATGCCAGGTCACGATCTTGCGATAAAGCATGTAGATCAGTCCGATAAGGAGTGCCAGCCCGGACATTTCGCCGATGGACCCGCCATGATAGCCCAGGAACATGTTTAGGTAGTTGGGCATCTCCTCCATCAAAGCAGGTACAGTTTCACCTTGTCGTAGCCCATCCTTAAGGATCCCCAACGCCGTAGCTCCGCTGGTAGCATCCACGGCCACTTCCGTAATCGGCACAGGCCAATTGGTCATGGCTACGGGAAAGGATGTCAACAGGAAGACCCTGCCTACCAGTGCCGGATTGAACGGATTGTTGCCCAAGCCCCCGAAGCTCATTTTGCCAATACCAATCGCTACGGCGCTGCCGATGACGATCATGTACCATGGTAAATTGGAAGGGAGATTGAATGCCAGCAGCATCCCTGTGATGACGGCAGAACCGTCGGTGATTGTCATCTTCTTGCCAAGCAGGTAGCCACTGATCAGCTGCTCAAATAGCAGGCAACTAAGAACGGCTATCAGTGTCAAGCGCATCGCATCCCAACCAAAAGTGTAGAGCGCCACCAACATAGCCGGAAGCATGGCGTAGATCACACCACGCATGATCTGGGGTGTGGTCAGCTCCTCATGGACATGGGGTGATGGCGATACTGTTAGCAGCGTGGTACTCATCTAGTTTACTTTCTTGATTTTGGCTTTGCCCAATCTGATATAATCGAGAATGGGTCTGTTCGAAGGACAGATGAACGAACAGGAGCCACATTGCAGGCAGTCCATGATGTTCTCCTCCTTCGCTTTGTCAGTATTTTTTCCCTTTGCCAGCAACATCAAACGATAGGGCTCCAGGCCCATGGGACACGCTTCGATGCACTTGCCACAGCGGACACAGTTGTAGACCTCCGATCGGTGAGACTCCTCCTCCGGGATCAGCAGTAACCCGGACGTTGCTTTGGTGATGGGCGCCTGCAGATCGTTGAGGGCCTTACCCATCATGGGTCCTCCACTGATCACCTTGCCCGTACCCGTTGGCACGCCGCCAGCAGCAGCAATTACCTCCGCCACGGGAGTACCTATTCTCACCATGAAGTTGGAGGGCTTCTCCACGTCCTTGCCAGTCACCGTGACTACTCGCTCGACCAGTGGTTGGTTCTTTTGGACCGCCAGGTAAATGGAATACGTGGTACCTACATTGTGCACGATCGCCCCTACGTCGTGGGGCAAGCCGCCAGAAGGTACTTCGCGATCCAGCAGCGCCTCGATCAGCTGACGCTCGCCGCCCTGCGGATACTGGACCTTCAGCGCCTGCACACGAATCCCTTCAATACCCTCGGTCAATGTGGTCAGCAATTCGATGGCGTCGGGCTTGTTGTTTTCAATGCCGATGATAGCATTTTTCACCCCGAGGGCCTTCATCAATATTTGAGTGCCGACGATCACTTCGCGTGGCTTCTCCAGCATCACCCGGTGATCAGCAGTCAAATAGGGCTCGCATTCGACGCCATTGATGATCAGTGTGTCAATGGGTTTGTCCTTCGGAGGGGAGAGTTTGACGTGGCTGGGGAATGCCGCGCCTCCCTGGCCCACGATGCCCGCTGCCATCACCTTCTGCACGATCTCCTCGGGTGTAGCTGTGATCTCGTCGATCAGGGTTTCGCTGCGATCAATTTCTTCCAGCCACTCATCTCCTTTCGATCTGATGACAATGGCTATGTGCTTGAAGCCACTTGTGTCCATCACGGGGTCGATCTTACCAATCTTTCCGGCGACGGGGGCATGTACGTTGGCCGATACAAAGCCCGTGTGCTTCGCGATAATTTCACCAGCCTTCACCGTTTGCCCTCTCTCCACAATGATCTCGGGAGGAGCTCCGATATGTTGGGCGATAGAAACCGTCACCATCTTTGGTGGTGGTAGCACTTCGATGGGCGCGGTGGCAGAGAGTTTCTGCTCCTCCGGATGAACTCCCCCGATGTGAAAATGCTTCAACCCGTTTCCAGCTCCTGATGACATAGGTTTCTAGTTTTGGTTTTTGGCTTCAGCTGCTGCCTTTTCCTTCTCGAGTCGCTTTTGCTCCTTCTCCTTGGCAATGCGCTTTTCGCGTGCCATTGCGAGCTTCTCCAGTTGCAGTTCTGGCACATTGTCGCCGTGTAATACACCGGTCTCGCATACGACCACACACCGGGCGCATAGTGAGCATTTCTCATAGTCGATCGTCGCGAGGTTGTTCTCTATGATCACTGCATCCTTCTTGCATTCATCAAAGCACTTGGCACAGCCCGTGCAGGCAATGGCACATTCCTTCCGCGCCACACCTGATTTCTCCTCGTTCTTGCACGCGACGTAGATCCTTTGGTGCTTCCTACCTACAGGCCACAACTCAAGGATATCCTTCGGGCACGTGGTCACGCACGCATTGCAAGCGGTGCATTTGTCTTCAATCACCACAGGCAAGCCTGTGCGCTCGTCCATGTACATCGCATCAAAATCACAGGCTTCCACACATTCGCCAAGACCGAGGCACCCGTAGGCGCAGGCATGGTCACCGGAATACAGCTCCGCTGCGACGGTGCAGTTCGTAGCCCCTTCATAGACAGAAGTCTGCTTACGTACTTCAAATGACCCTGAGCACCTCACGACCGCCACATAGGGATCTCGCTCCTCGACTTCTTTGCCCAGAATTTCGGCGACCTCTTTCATCACGTCGTTGCCGCCTACGGGGCAGTGCAGCTCTGAAAGATCATCAGCCGCGAGCAGGGCATCCGCGAACGCGCTACACCCTGGTTGGCCACAGCCACCGCAATTGGTGTTTGGAAGGGCATCCATCACCGGTTCCCGTCTGGGATCCTCCTCCACGTGGAATCGCCGCGACACGAAGAACAAGATGATCGCTGCCACGGCACCAAGGGATACAAGAATGATGACGGTATATAGGACGATCTCACTCATAACTTATGGACCTGAAAGTTGACTAGGGATTTTACGCGAGTTCGCGTCGAAGCAATGATCAGGTAGTAGGGCCCCAAAATACCAAGGGCCATTAGAGCCAACCAGATATCGCTTACCTGGAACAAGGTGCCCACGATAAGGACACCTATCATCAAAATGGAAGGCAACAGATAGGCCAGGAAGGAGGCCATGAATGCCTGTGAAGGTCGTATGTCGATTCGGACCATATCACCCACCTTAAGATCATCCTTCGGCACAGTGAGCGATGGATCGTTCTCCATCTTACATAGCGACTGAAGGTGACACTGGTGGCACTCTTCCTCAGACATGAGGCTAAGCTTCGCCTGACCGCCGGAGCAATCCGTGACGATGGCATTGTGTGATATGTCCTCGACCTGCTTCATGGGCTTAGTCGCCGAAGCCTTCGGATTTTAGTTGCGCTACCCAGCGGGCAATGCGGTCGGGCGTCTTTTCCTTCTCATTGTCCTCATCGATCATGAGCCCCAGGAACTTGCCATCGACGATACTTTTCGACTCTTCAAATTCATATTCATCGATGTCCCACAGACCACAGAACTCGGCGCCAGAGTCAACTATTCGCTCGTGAATAATGCCAGGTGCATCCATGAAAGTATCAGGATAGCCCTCCTTATCGCCTAGGCCTAGGTAGGTCACCATTTTGCCTTCGTAGTCAACATCCTCGACTTCATCAACAAAGGAGTCCCAGTCTTCCTGCAGCTCGCCGATGTCCCATGTGGGGCATGCCAGAATAAGGTACTTGTACTCTTGCAGGTCGTCGGCGCTCGCCGAGTTGACGTTGTGTAGTGCTACTACATCTTCTCCTCCGAAAGCCTCCTGGATCTGCTGTGAGATCCGCTCCGTGTTACCTTCGGTTGAGCCATAGAAAATTCCAATAGTCGCCATAGTTGACTTTTTATAGATTTAAAATTCCTCACCCTCCTTTGGATGATATTGCATGAATAATTCTGATTTCATCAAAATGTCGATGTACTGAGCGCGCTTGTAAGCGAAAGGGTCGCCCAGGTTCGACTTGGCAAGATTTCCGCGAAAATCCGAGATGTGCTCATAACCCTTATTTTCCATCCATTCGCTGATCTCTTCGATCATCTGCGAAATGTGCGAGATGCCCTTTTTATAGATCGCGCTCACCACCTGCACGGCATCAGCGCCGGCCAGGATCATCTTGATCGCATCGGCACCGGTCATTATACCCGTATTGCTGCACACCGTCGCTTTCACATCGTCAAACAGTAAACCTGCATACCTAAGTGCCAGGCGATTGTCCTGCGAGCTACTAAAGTTGTAAGGGAAGTGATGCTCCTCTTTGTCGATGTCGATATCCGGTTGGAAAAGTCGGTTGAAGAGGACAAACCCATCCGCACCCGCTTCATCCATCCGTTTGATCACGCCAAGTGCATTCGTGTAGTAGGGACTTAGCTTCACGGACACAGGAATGTTGACCGCATCCTTCACGCGTTTCACTAGGTTGACCTGATCGCCCACGATACTCGTCCCCGTTTTATTGGGATCGAGGTTCGTCGAATAGAAATTCAACTCCAGCGCGTCCACGCCCGTCTCTGCCATCTTGATAGCATACTCCTCCCAGGTCTCTTCGTAGACACAGTTGAGGCTGCCAATCACCGGGATACCCAATGATTCTTTGATGCGTCGAAGCTTCAGCAAATGCTCCGTGGGACCTGCATGTCCCAGCGCAGGGAAGATAGAGGCGTGTTCCGCATCCCAGTCCTCGTACAAGCCGGTCTCTTGCTCCATCGCATAGGACTCGAGCTGGATCTGCTCTTCGAACAGCGACTTGTAGACGATGGCTGATGCGCCTGCTTCTTCCAGTTTAATAAGATTGGACATGTCGGTCACGAGGTTACTGGCCCCGATGACCAATGGGTTCTTCAGGTGGATCCCACAGTATAATGTTGATAGATCACTCATGACTTTCTGCGTTTACCAATTCTTCTGTTTCCTTCTCTTCTTCCGAGGGCTGCTGCCCTCCGCCGATCGATAAGATGCTAGCAAATCGCTTGGTATTGTCCTCTTTTGCTAGCTTGATCAGTCTTTCTGCCTCCTCAGGGTTGGCCCGCATCAGGGACCGATAACGGATCTCTTCGGAGACATACTTCTCGAAATCACTCTCCACCGCGGGAGAATCCCAGGTGAAGACGGGCTCCCCTTTGGCCTCATTGTTAGGATTGATCCTGTACATCGGCCAGTAACCGCTCTTCGAGGCTTTCTCTGACTGCTTCTTCGCGAGCTGCAATGAGTATCCGTGGGCGATGCATGGGGAGTAGGCAATGATCAGCGAAGGACCATCATGCTGCTCTGCTTCGACAATCGCTCTCGCAGTTTGCTCCCGATCCATTCCCATGTTGACGGAGGCGATGTAGGCATTGCCGTAAGTGCTCATCATCAGCCCAAGGTTCTTCTTACCAGTCTTCTTGCCGTCTGCGGCAAACTTGGCTACAGCACCTCTCGGTGTCGCCTTGGAGGACTGTCCGCCGGTGTTGGAGTATACCTCGGTATCCATGACCAGGAGATTCACATTCTTGTCGGAAGCCATCACGTGGTCCACGCCACTGAACCCGATGTCATAGGCCCAACCATCGCCACCGAATATCCAGATCGACTTGTCGATGAGATAGTCCTGCAGTTCGATGATCTTCGCCAGCACGGGCTGCAGCGCTTCGTCTTTGACCGTTGCTCCCTTGAGGAGCTCTTTGGTTTGCTCAGCATGCTCTTTGGCTTCGGGAGACACGTCTTTCCAATTATCGACACACTTCGACAAGGCTGTCAACAGTTTTGACTTGGGTGCTTTGGCGATGAACGTCTTCAGGTTTGTCAGCAACTGTCTGCGGTTCGCATCGACCGCCAGTCTCATACCAAAGCCATATTCCGCATTGTCTTCGAAGAGTGAATTGGCCCAGGCTGGCCCCTTGCCATTGCTATCGGCCGCGTAAGGCGTAGACGGGAAGGTGCCTCCATAGATAGATGAGCAACCGGTAGCATTGGCAATGATCATGCGATCACCAAAGAGCTGCGTAGCTGCATGTATATAAGGTGTCTCACCGCAACCGGAGCAGCAGCCGGGATATTCAAAGTAGGGCTCCTTAGAGTTGTGGGGAGGTGTGAAGTCCAGCTTCGCCAGCCACGTGGCGGCGTTACCAGGACGTCCTCTCTTTTCGAGTTTCTTCGTACCCGCAGGCATCGCTCCATTGAGCGACATCATAGACACCGGCACGCGATCACCCTGCAGTCGAAGGACAGGATCCATCACCTTCTCGGCAAATTCTCCGCTACCCTCAGGCACGACGTGCAAGATATCCGCATGCTTTTCAGCTACCTCGGGTACCGGCACCTCCACGACCGCATCGCAAGCGGCGTCGATGGCACGCCAGTTCATTTCGACGATCTCCTGGCCCTTGCGCTTGAATTGCTTTTCGATGTATTGCTTGATCATCGCAATGGCCTCATCCTCTGGCAGTACACCAGATAGTTTGAAGAAGGCCGTTTGCATGACGCTATTGATACGACCACCCAATCCTACGCTCTTGGCAATCTTGCTTGCGTCGATGGCGTAGACCTTGATCTTCTTCTCGCGGATGGTGTTCTGCATGTTCTCCGTGAAGAGATTGAAGATCTTCTCAGGCTTTTGGCTGCTATTGATCAGGAATGTACCTCCCTCAGAGATGCCTTCGAGCAGGTCATATTTTCCTATGTACTGAGGTCGGTGCAGTGCCACGAATTCGACTTTATTAAGCAGATATTCGGATTGGATCGGCTCCTTACCGAAGCGCAAGTGAGATACGGTGTACCCACCTGACTTATTGGAGTCGTACTGGAAGTATCCTTGCACAAACTGATCGGTGTTCTGGCCTATGATCATGATGGAGTTCTTGTTGGCAGAGACGGTACCGTCTGAGCCGTAACCCCAGAATTTGCAGCGGATGATACCTTCCTGCTCGGTGTCGATCTCTTCCTTCACTGGAATCGACAAGTTGGTGACATCATCCTCTATACCGACAGTGAAACCGTGGAAGCCATCATTTGCAAGGTGATCATAGACCGCCTTTACCATGGAAGGTGTAAACTCCTTGGATGACAGGCCATAGCGACCTCCAATGATTCGTACGTCCGATCGTCCTGCGTAGGCAGATATCACGTCGAGGAACAAAGGCTCGCCAGTAGCACCGGGCTCCTTCGTGCGATCGAGAACAGCTATCTTCTTCACAGTCTGAGGAATCTTCTCGAGCAATCCTTCGATAGAGAATGGACGATACAACCGAACTTTTATCGCACCTACTTTGGCACCATGTGCATTCAGGTAATTGACTGTCTCTTCGATGGTCTCAATACTTGAGCCCATGGCGATAAGGATGTTCTCCGCTTCGGGATCTCCCACGTACTGGAACAAGTCATATCGTCGGCCGGTGACCTCATAAAACTTGTCCATGATATCCTTCACGATACCTGGGCAGTCCATGTAGTATTGATTGACCGTCTCACGGCCCTGGAAGTAGACGTCAGGGTTTTGCGCTCCCACTTTGCACACTGGGGCGTCAGGTCTGAGGGCGTCCAGGCGGAAGCGCTCAATAGAACTCACGTCTATCAATTTTTTCAAGTCCTCTTCACTTAGGGACAGGATCTTCTGCATGGAGTGCGAAGTCCTGAATCCATCGAAGAAATGGAGAAACGGGATCTGTGACTTTAGTGTACTGAGGTGTGCGATCGCCGCCATGTCCTGCGCTTCCTGCACATTGCCACTGGATAGCATGGCGAACCCTGTGCTCCGAGTTGACATCACATCAGAGTGGTCACCAAAAATGGAAAGGGACTGCGCGGCGATGGATCTTGCGGATACATGAAAAACGGTCGGCAGCATTTCCCCGGCGATCTTGAACATGTTGGGTACCATCAGTAGCAGGCCCTGTGACGCTGTAAAAGTCGTCGCCATGGCCCCTCCTGAGAGCACGCCGTGGATTGCTCCAGCTGCGCCAGCCTCAGATTGCATTTGTACTACATCCACCTTTTCGCCGAAAAGGTTCTTTCTTCCAGTAGCGGCCCATGCGTCCGCTTTCTCGCCCATATCGGATGAGGGCGTGATGGGGTAGATGGCTGCCACTTCGCTGAAGGCATACGCGATGTTCGATGTCGCGGTGTTGCCGTCTATGGTCACGTACTCGGGTTTTTTCATGATCCTCGATTTTCAACCGTTAATCTCGGCTGACCGGGGGGCGGGAGATATGCGCAACGTCAGCGGGGTGGCTGACTTATGTCAAGACCGTGGTAATGAGGGGCCTATGTGTCTTTCTGCAAACGTTATTTTGAAAAAATGCGGTTTTGAGGGCGTGTCCCTTCGCTTCGTGAACTACGCTACGGGCCGGGCTATTGCCATGAAGTAGAGAGTCAAGACAAGTCAAATCCAGTCAAATCCTCATTCTCTCACTTCATGGCGCTATCCCTCACGCGACCCCCCCCCAACCCCTCCCGGGAGGGGAGTTTGAACTCCATACTATTGCGTGATCCCCTGAGAGCCTTGGATGAGTCTGAAATAATATGACTGCCGAAAGGCCCTTCTCTCAATGGCTTCATATGCACTTAACTAATCCCCTCCTGGGAGGGGTCAGCGAGGGGTCGGGGGTGGGTTGAATCACTAGCTAAACGGACTAAGGACCATACCTGGCGGGGTCTCTCGTAGAGGACCCTGCGGACTCCACGTTGGATCCAACATATCGCTACCTGAGGTTCCCTTTGGAAGACACCGACTGAGCACTGATAGTCGTTAATACCGTACCTATTTGCTATTTTTACTATATGCTTTTGGAAAACGGCTTCATACTGTCCTTCCCCGACGAACTCGCATTTGACGATGATGCACTGCTCGCTTTCTGTGCGGCGAATCCCGAGTTGCGTATTGAACGCGACGAAAACAAACAACTGATCATTATGTCCCCAACTGGTAGCCTTGCGGCTTCATATCACCACATCATCCACCTGGCACTGGGCATCTGGAATTCTCAAAATGGTCCGGGACTAGTCTTTGATTCGTCCGCTGGCTTTCGGTTGCCCGACTCCTCTATACGGGCAGCGGATGTTGCATGGCTCTCAAAAGAGAAGTGGCACAAACTGACGACGGCAGAAAAACAAAAATTCGCGCCCGTATGTCCTGAATTCATCGTTGAGGTGAAATCCCCATCGGACTCATGGAATCAACTACAGGACAAGATGGCCGCTTGGAGGAAAAATGGCGTACTTCTCGGCTGGCTCATTGATGTCGAAAAGGAAAAGGCACTGGTCTACAAACACGATTCGGTGGAGGAAGTCCATGAATTCAGCCAAAAACTGGATGGCGGAAATGTCCTGCCAGGTTTCGAATTTGATTTGACGGCTTTGAAGGGACTGTCGTAGAGACTAGTAAAGTCCTATTCTTAACCCCGAAAATCAAACACCTGCTCCATCAACACCCATCGCCAATCGGGATCGCTGGTGGGCAGTGCCTGCTGATAGTTTTCCATCAGCTTCTCCCATTCCTGGACCTTCTCGTTGGCCAGGTCCATCTTTGCCTTGCGCTCAAAACTGAAGTCGTCATCTGTCTCCATGCGCATAAAAAGACGGTTGTGGAAGCGATAGATCTGCATGGCCAGTATGCCACTGTCGGTCAGACTCTGCAGCACCTCCGGCCAGACATTTTTGTGGTAATCATCGTAGGCCCGAATCGCCTCGGGATCGTCCTTCAAGTCCAGGGTCAGACAGTATACTTTCATATTTCTAGCGCGATCACGGTGTCAAAATCCATCTTCGCCGACATGGGCAACGTCAGCGTGCCATCCACTACCTCCAGCGTTATGTCGGGGTCGGCCAGCAGATAAGCCTTCTTGACCGGGAGGGTGGCATTCTCAAGGGTCAGCTTGCCACCTTCCGGCCAATCAAAGACGTGCGCGTAGATGGTATTGTCCTTTTGGGTGTACCTCCCCCACGATGGCTTTTCGTAGGGACTGGCTTGGGTGCCATAGATCGAGGCGCCGTTGACGTTGATCCACTCTCCCATGGCTCGGAGCCGCTCCACACTTGGCGCTGGAATCAGGCCTTCAGCCGTGGGCCCAACATTGAGGAGATAGTTGCCGCCCTTGGAGGCGATATCCACCAGGTTTTGGACGAGCGTCTCAGCAGACTTCCAGTTGTCATCGAAGTACTTGTACCCCCAGGTGTCGTTCATGGTCATGCATGACTCCCAATCCACGCCGCTCAGGCCGGTAGCAGGTATCTCTTGCTCCGGAGTACCAAAGTCGCCAGCGAATTCGCCCTCGCGGTTCATTCCTTGCATGCCCTGGCGCCCCTTATCCACGCGATTGTTGATGATCAAATTGGGCTGCATCTCAGTGAGCGTATTGTATACCTCTTTGCCCATTTCGGTTGTGTAATCAGGGATCCACTCACCATCAAACCACATCACGCCGACATTGTATTTGATGATGAGCTCCTTCACTTGTGGCATCATGTAGTCGTCAAAGTACCGGCGGAAATTTGGGTTGATATTAGGCTCCCTGTTTTCCCATGCCGCCTGGTTGTAATTGGGCTCCCACATGGCTTGCGCATCAGGGTGATGCCAGTCCATGATGGAGTGGTAAAAGCACAATGTGATACCCGCTTCCTTGCAGGCCTCGTCGAGTTCCTTTAGAATATCCCGGCCAAAAGGAGAAGTGTCCATGATGTCATAATCAGTAACCTCAGAGTCCCACAGACAAAAGCCATCGTGGTGCTTGCTGGTGATGACGATGTACTTCATACCCGCGCCCTTGGCAATGGCCACCCACTCTTGCGCATCGAACTTCACAGGATTGAACTGCCGGGCATACTCCTCATACTCAGCTATGGGAATGTTCAAATGGTGCATGATCCACTCCGCGTTGTTGTTTGGGGTTCGCTCACCGTTGTGCTCTCCGGCGGGCACTGCATAAGGGCCCCAGTGGATAAACATGCCAAAACGCGCATCACGCCACCACTGCATCTTATCGGTAACTTCCACTTCCGATTCGACAACCGGGTCCGTCGTCGATTGTTCCTGAGGGGTCTGTGTACAACCCACCATCAGCATTGCCAGCAATGAATAGGTCCACAGTTTGTTCATAATCAAGCCATTTAATTGTGATTGTTTCTATGCGCAAACTGCCCGTAGACGGCGATAAGCAAGAAGCAGCCCAGTGGCAGTATAAAAGAGAAATTGACTTCTGATACTCCAAGGATCGTGGTATCGTTGACTCCGAATCCACCGACGTCGATAATCATTCCCTGCAGCTTCGGCATCAGCGCGCCGCCGACGATGGCCATCACCAAACCTGCCGCTCCGATCTTCGCATCCTCTTCTGTCAGTCCATCGAGGGCGATACCGTAAATCGTCGGGAACATCAGCGACATGAAGAATGAAATACCAACCAAAGCGTACAGCCCTACCGAACCTTCGATGAACATCGTCGCTAATGTGAAAACGGCACCACCATAGGCAAAGATCTCGAGCAGCCGACCTGAGCTAAAGAATCGTAATAAACCAGTTCCGATCCACCGACCAACGAGGAAAATGATGAAAGCGATGAACTGGTAATTCGCCGCCGATTCGCTGCTCACACCTATTGCCTCGGCATACTGATAGATGTACGTCCAGCACATGATCTGCGCACCGACGTAGAGGACCTGAGCGATCACCCCAAAGAGCCACTTCTTGTTTTCGATCAGATCCATGAACGTGGTTTTCAAGTCGGGCCTGCCACCCTCATCCCTCGCCTGGGGCATCTTGCTGACGAGGATCAGGACAAATATGAACATGATGACGATCCCCAGTACGACGTAAGGATTGCGAATGACCATGAGGTCGGACGTCCGGATGAGTGCCTTCTGCGCCTCCTCGAGCATGCTGTAATTTTCAATATCATCCGACTGCAGTTTTCGAAGGACAAACTGCTGTGCCACCAGCAGCCCAAGGATTAGCCCAACCGGATTGAATGCCTGCGCCAGGTTGAGGCGCTGGGTCGCATTTTGGTGACTGCCCATCGCGAGGATATAGGGGTTAGCCGTCGTCTCAAGAAACGCCAATCCAAAGGTGAGAATGTAGAGGCCGAGGCAAAAGAACCAGAACTTCTCTTGCGTAGCTGCCGGATAAAATAGCAGCGCCCCTACCGCATACAGCGCGAGGCCTATCAACACCCCTGTCTTATAGGAGTACTTTCTTACGAACAGTGCCGCAGGGAGCGCCATACAGAAGTAGCCGCCATAAAAGGCCATCTGCACCCAAGCCGCCTGAGAGTTACTCAGTTCCAGTACTTTTTTGAAGGCCTGGACCATGGGGTCCGTGACGGCGTTGGCGAAGCCCCAAAGCGCAAATAAAGAAGTGATGAGTATGAAGGGGATAAGGATCTCTTTGCTTACAAGAGGTGGTTTGTTTTCAGTCATAGGTTTAAGTCAGGTTAGGGCCCGATCAAGGTGGACGTAACCACCATCGACGATGAGCCACTGTCCGGTAGTGTGATTGCTGCGCTCCGAAAGAAGGAAGACCGTCATTGCCGCGATTTCGGTGGTTTCAGTCATTCGTTTCTCCAGTGGGATCTTTGATACAATATTGGCCAATTTTTTTTGCGGCTCGTCAAACGTGTTGAGCCAGTTTTCATAAAGTGGTGTCATCACCTCGGCCGGTACAACGGCATTTACCCGGACACCAAAAGGTAGTAGTTCTGCGGCCCATTCCCTCGTCAGGGCCAACTGCGCACCTTTGCTGGCGGCATACCCGGAAGTGCCTCCCTGGCCGGTCAGAGCTGTTTTCGAGCTGATGTTGACGATGGCGCCTTTGCGTTTCTTCAGCTCGGGAAGAGCATGGTGAGCCATGTAGAAGTAATGAAAGAGGTTATTGCGGATAGATTCTTCAAATTTCTCCACCGGCTTCTCCAGCCCCGCGCCGTCGTTGACCCCGGCATTGTTCACTAGTCCATCGATCCGTCCCCACTTCTCAATGACCTGCTGGACGACCGACGCACACCTGGCCTCGTCTGCCAGCTCCGTCACTATATTGTCGCACTGACCTCCCTCCTTCTCGATCCGGTCTTTCAGCGCCTGCGCCTCTTCCCCTGATCTGCCGGCAATGACTGGGATAGCGCCCTCATTGGCAAGCTCCAAAGTGATGGCTTCACCAATTCCTCTTCCTCCCCCTGTGACAATTACCACTTTGTCGCGCAGTCCTAGATCCATAGGCTATTTCATTGAAATATTGTAGAATCTCGCAGCGGTACCACCTAGTATCTTACTCTGCTCATCATCGCTGAGCTGTGAGATATAATCATTGACAATACTAAATACCTGATCATAGCTGGCCGCAACCAGGCAAACCGGCCAGTCACTCCCAAACATCAAACGATCCGGCCCAAATAACTCGAGCGCCAGATCCAGGTAGGGACGAAAATCTGATGCCTGCCAACCGGCCCAAATGGCCTCTGTCACCATTCCCGATAGCTTCACGTGCACATTTTCCAGTTCGGCAAATTGCTGGAGGTAGTATGCCCACGACTCAAATGATTGATCTGCGATTCTTGGTTTTGCCAAATGATCTATGACTACTTGAAAAGTATCTGGGAGCCCGCTCACTAAATCAAAGGCCTCGGCCATCTGGTGTTCATAAATCAGCAGGTCGTAGGTAAAGCTGGCTTCCACCAAGATCCGAAGTCCCTTGACAAAGTCCTCCTGCAGCATGAAGCCCTCGGGTTCTGATTGCAGGACATGGCGAAATCCCAATAATTTCCTTTCCTCGGCATACAGTTCGAGTTGCGCCCAAAGACTGGGGGCCTTGAGATCTATCCAACCCACTACACCCAGGATGCTTGGATGCTCATCCGCCAATCGCAGCAAAAAGTTGGTCTCTATTGCTGACTGATCAGCCTGGACGGCGATAGAGCCATTGATCCCTGATTCACTCAAAGGTCCTTCTAAGTCTGCAGGCAGGAAATCCTTCCTTATGGCTGCCATACTGTCGGTGATCCATCCATCTCGCTCAGGATCGTACTTCCAGAAATGCTGATGTGCGTCAATCCTCATGGGTTGTAGGCTTTTGCTGTTTGACGGGCGACCCCAAGTCCATCGATACCCAACTCCATGGTGTCACCAGGTTGTAGAAAACGTGGCGGTTTCAAACCCAGCCCGACGCCGGCAGGCGTGCCAGTAGAAATGATATCTCCAGGCATGAGTGTCATGAAATGAGAAATGTAGCTGACGAGGTGCGGTACATCAAAGACAAGATCATTCGTATTGCTGTCTTGAAGCATTTCGTTATTGACCTTCAGCCACAGACGGAGATTATGAGGATCCTTGACCTCATCTTTCGTCGCCAGAAACGGCCCCAAGGGTGCGAAGGTATCGGCACTTTTGCCCTTGATCCACTGCCCTGCTTTTTCGAGTTGGAACTCCCTCTCCGAGATGTCGTTGTGAAGGGTGTAGCCCACGACATGGTTCATCGCGTCAGCCTCGGAAACATAAGAAGCTTTCCTGCCTATCACGACGGCGAGTTCCACTTCCCAGTCTGTTTTCACACTGTTCTTAGGGATGATCACGTCATCAAAAGGTCCACAGATGGAAGACGTAGCCTTTCCAAATAGCACCGGCTCTGAGGGGACATCCATGCCACTCTCTTCCGCATGCTTTCGATAGTTGAGGCCCACACAAATGATTTTCCCTGGCCGCTTTACGGGAGGGCCGATTCGCTCAGGCCGGATCTCCGGAAGCGTTTCCGACTCAAAGACTTTCTCCAACTGTCGCAGGTACGCCGGATCACTAAAGAAGGCCTCGTCATAGTCCTGCACTTGTGAGCTGGCATCATAGTACTTGCCGTCGCTCATGATGGCGGGCTTCTCCTCGCCCGCGGCGCCGTATCTTATCAGTTTCATTGGGTTAGGTATTCAAAGTAATAAATCCGCCGTCGATCGGGTAGCAGGTCCCTGTTAGGAATGAAGCCTCGTCCGAGCAAAGATAGAGGGCCAGCGCAGCCACTTCATCTGGAGTGCCCATACGACCTATCGGCTGTGTTGCGGACAATTGATCAAACATTTCCTGCTCCCTGCCGGGGTAGTTTTTAGCCAGAAAGCCGTCGACGAAGGGAGTGTGAATTCGCGCCGGCGCTATGGCATTGCAGCGGATCCCATCCGCCAGGTAGTCGCGTGCAATTGAGTAGGTCATCGTCAGCACCGCTCCCTTGCTTACTGAATAGGCAAATCGATCGGCCAGCCCTACCAGCGAAGCGACAGACGCTACATTGATGATCACGCCTCCTTGCTCTTTCATCAGTGGAATAGCGACTTTCGAGCAGTTGAAAAATCCCTTGATATTGACTTCATAGATCCGATCCAGATCCTCGCCAGTCGTTTGCTCGATGTTGCCGACATGGGCTACGCCTGCGTTGTTGATCAGAATATCCAGATGTCCACCGGGGAGGTATTGAAACGCCTCCTCAACCGACTCCCCAGAGGACACATCGCAAAGTACAGCGGTCGCCGAATGGCCCTCGCCTTTTAGGTCGTCGGCTAGTTGGTTAGCAGCTACCTCATTCATATCCAGGATCGTGACATTGGCTCCTCGCCGAGCAAAGAGCTGGCAAATCGCAAGTCCAATACCGCTTGCTCCGCCTGTTACCAGCGCCGTCTTGCCTGAAAGACTGAAGAGTTGCCCTTGATCTGTAGTTTCCATCAGTCAAAAAAAGTATCGTGAATCTAGTACTAATCACTGAAGAATCGACACGAACGCAGATAAAGTACTCGGATACCTCCTCCTTTACACTTTCAAACTTCGAGGCTCATATTATTGACCCGATCTATCCAACGTCTTCGCCAACCAAATCCTCGTATTTCTTACGGTTCTCCGCTATCTTGGCCATGTATCCTCCAAACCAATGAATGTAACTTACCCATTTCGCGTAGCGGCCCTATCCGGCCTGCTACTATCTGCATTTGTAGCGATCTCTCAAGACAAGGTGTATCAAGTCCCTGAGTTCGCCGAGACCTGGGATGATTCCAGCCTACACCCCGACCATATAGTGCTCAACGTCACCGAGGACCCCGCCACATCCATGAGCGTGACTTGGCGCACAAACACCCACATCACAGAAGCCTTCGCGGAAATCGCTCCGGCGACAGGTGCCCCGAAGTTTTGGAGAAATGCCGTCACCTATACGGCCAGGACCGAAACAATGGACGCTTCCAGGGTACGAGACGCGGAGGTGGTCAACAACTATCACTCCGTGACCTTTGAGGGTCTACAACCCGAGACGCTTTATGCGTATCGGGTGGGAGACGGCAAGCGATGGAGCGAATGGATCCAGTTTCGCACCGCCTCCGACGAGCCAAAACCCTTCTCATTTCTGTATGTCGGTGATGCACAAAACTATGTCCTTGAATTGTGGTCGCGGCTTGTTCGGGAGGGCTATCGCCAGGCGCCCGACGCCAGCATATTCATTCATGCAGGTGACCTCATCAACAACGCCCATCATGAGAGAGAGTGGCACGAGTGGTTTACTGCAGGCGGATTCATACACAGCATGATTCCCTCGCTCGCCATTCCCGGAAATCACGAATGGCGATCACGGACCCCGGAAGAGTGGGAAAATCGCATTCGCGGCTTATCTGTCCAGTGGAGACCTCAGTTCACTTTTCCAGAGAATGGTCCCGAGGGACTGCCGGAAGACCTCAAGGAAAGTATGTACTATGTGGACTACCAGGATGTCAGGTTCATCGGGCTCAATACCAATACAATGCATGAAGAGCAGGCGGTCTGGCTTGAGAAAGTGCTGGCAGACAATCCCAACAAATGGACCATCGCCACCTATCATCACCCACTCTTTTCGGCTTCTGCCGGCCGTGACAACCAATCCCTCAGAGAATTGTGGAAGCCCATATTCGACAAGTACGGTGTGGACCTTGCCCTACAGGGACATGATCACGCGTATGCCAGAGGTAGGTCCGAGCCGGTGGTCACAGCAGCCAACGAAAATGTGATGGATGGCCTGAACATGAGGGACTACACGGGCACCGTCTACGTCGTGTCCGTCAGCGGCGGTAAGATGTACAGCCTCCGACCCAACGCCTGGGAAGGGTGGCCTGCCACAAGGGAAAGGGCCGCCGAGAATACACAACTGGTGCAGGTGATCTCCGTGGATGGCAATACGCTCTCCTATGAATCCTATACGGCGACTGGCGAGCTCTATGATGCTTTTGACATCGTCAAGTCGGACGATGGCAAGCCCAACAAATTTGTCGAAAGACAGCAGGAGGCCATCCCCGAACGCCGTCACAACAATACCATCTCATACACGGACCAATTGCCACAAGACATCGAGAATAGCCTGACCAAAAAATACAAAGGCTACGAAGTACAACGTGTCAACCACGTGCGCAATGATGATCTATGGGGATATTATGTGCGCCTTGGAAAGGAGCGTGGAGCCATCAACCTCACCATCTCTGAGGAAGGTGAGATCCTCTCCGAAGACATTCAGGAAGACTAAGCAATGAGAAAAATGAACCCGAATAATAATCGAAGAAAATTCATCAAACAGTCAGTAGCCGTCTCCGCAGGATTCGTGGGCTTCTCCCAGTACCTGATGCACTGCAGTTCCCCGGAGCGGAAGCCTCTCTCGGCCGATCTGAGCTCCAATGCAAGCGATTGGCTGGAATTGCCCGAGGGCTTCACAGCCAAGATCATCTCCAAGTGGGGCGATACCATGTCCGATGGCTTCAAAGTCCCCGGCGCACATGACGGCATGGCTGCCTTCGATGTGGAGGGCAAGGTGGTGCTCGTTCGCAATCACGAGGTGAGCCCCGGCGCCGACAGGCACAGCCCCTATGGTGGCGACAAGGAGCTCTTCGCCAAAATGAACAAAGAAGACTTCT
Source organism: Cyclobacteriaceae bacterium (assembly GCA_965227935.1). Lineage (GTDB taxonomy): Bacteria > Bacteroidota > Bacteroidia > Cytophagales > Cyclobacteriaceae > JAWPMT01. Next base: position 317,391 of record CBDDGS010000043.1, read on the forward strand.
TCGATTATGGCTTCGGTAAGCGGCCTTGTGTGGGTGGCACGACCAACATTGTCTTCAACGAGGCGACCCAGGAGATGGAGCGCGACTACCTCAGTCTTGTCGGCACGATCAGAAACTGCGCCGGAGGGGCCTACGCCTTGGGGAAGCTGGTTGTCTTGTGAAGAAAACACTACGCCGGCGGGTGAAGAAAACGAAACAGCTCACGGATACAATTTCGAGGTACCTGCCAATGCCAATGGCATTGTGAAGCCCGTGCCACTCAAGGCCATGGGGCGATTCAACCATGAGGCCGTATGCGTGTCTCCCGAAACGGGGATCGTCTACCAGACAGAAGACCAGGGCGACAGCCTCATCTACCGCTTCATCCCCAACGTGCCCGGCCAACTCACAGAAGGTGGTACGCTCCAGGCGTTGGCAGTGAAAAGCCAACCAAGCTTTGACACCCGCAACCATGATGAGCAGACCCTCGAGGTAGGACAGGAGGTAGAAGTAGAGTGGATTGACTTGGAGGACATCGATCCCATAGAGGATGACCTGCGGCTCCGGGGATATGCTGCAGGAGCGGCGGTCTTCGCTCGCGGAGAGGGCATGTGGTATGGCAACGACGAAGTATATTTTGCTTGTACGAGTGGCGGTCACGCTAAGCAGGGGCAAGTCTTCAAGTACGTCCCCAGCCCCGCCGAAGGCACAGATGGTGAAAGCGACCAGCCGGGTAAACTCGTCTTGTTTGCCGAGCCCAACGACAGTGAGATCTGCAAAAACTGCGACAACCTCACCGTCTCTCCATGGGGGGATGTCGTGCTTGTCGAAGACCACCCTGACTCCTACATGCGTGGCATTACTCCCGAAGGCAAGATTTACAACATCGCGCGCAATATCGGTTCGGACTCCGAGATGGCTGGCGTGTGCTTCTCTCCTTCTGGCAAGACATTGTTCGTCAATATACAAGGACAAGGACTTACTTTCGCGATTACCGGACCCTGGGATACACTAAGGGTATAGGACTACCAACTCTTAACTGAAGTGAGGGCCCCGGCATGAGTGTCGGGGTTTTTTTATTCTTCGGAGAGAGCGGGTGGTCTTTTGTTGCCAGAGCCTGTCCGGCTCTTCACTTTAGCCTGCCTGCCTGCCGGCAGGCTGCCGTTGCGATCCGGTCTATTTTGCAAGGGTCGTGGCTTCGATACCCCCCGTCCCCTCCCGGGAACATAGGGGTCAACTTAAGAAACCGAAGGGCTCCCGTTGAGTGACAGCCAATTTGGATTTCTCCCCACTTGAGGGCCGTCCGCGGAAGCGGGATAAAGGGGGTGATAAGTCGGCGATTTGCATTCCTCACCCACCTAATCTCCACTTCGGTGCTGACCGGCTAGGTGGACCGCCTCACGGGGAGAGACAGATTCTTGCGATTCGATGATCTAGACGTCAAGAAAGATATGGCGTTCGTCTTGGATTCGATCCAAGAGTGGATTCACATATATGCTGGAGAGTAACCCACCCCCCGCCCCTCCTCGGAGGGGAGTAGATTCTCCTTTCGGTCACGATTAAAACCAAGGCAAGAAGATGCATTTACTACCGGTCGTTCGGGAAGTAGGGTAAGCACCCGAAAAGCTCTCTGGAAATCGAGCAACTTATGTGAACTGTACGGCCTGGCTCCAGACGCAAAACAACTCGGGTACGAATTCCCCTCCTCGGAGGGGCTAGGGGTGGGTCTTTGCCTCTATATTAACATCACCGGCCACCCCAGGTCGTCTAAGTGCCCACCACCTTAACTTCGCTTATATGTAAAACTCATATCAGCAGGCAACTCCATCCCGGTTGCCGGCCCTTCTATGCGCGTCCTCGGATACAGAAACTATCGCTTCTTCATCACAGGTCAGGCCCTGTCCAATATCGGCAATATGATGCACGAGGTGGCGGTGGGGTGGCTGGCCTACGAGCTCACAGACTCCACTACCTTGTTGGGTGTCGTGATCTTCTCCAAGCAGTTGGCAGTATTCCTGACGGGCCTCTTTTCCGGGGTTGTCGCAGACCACTTCGACAAGAAGCGACTGGTGCAATACTCACATGCCAGCATTGGTCTGCTGACGTTGTTGCTTGCCCTGCTCGCCTGGAAAGAACTCACAACCATTGGCATCTTGATAGCACTACAGCTCATACTCGGTGCGCTGAAAGGACTGGAAATGCCTTCGCGACAAGCATTCATCAACGACGTCGTACCGACCAGCAAGCTGACGAACGCCATCGCCTTCAACTCGACAGTCTTCAACACTGCGCGAGTCATTGGACCCGCCATCGCCGGAGCTATTATTCCACTGGTTGGTGAGGCTGCCTGCTTCCTTGTTTACGGGATCATGAGCTTTGGTACCACCTTCGTCTTCCAACTGATCAGGGAGAAGCCACGTGCCGTCTCCGGCGAGAAGCTGGTCTTTTGGCGAGAGTTTTCAGAGGGTGCCCGGTACACTTTCAAGATCGCCCCCATAAAGGCATCACTGCTCTTCGTGGCCGCATTCTCCTTCTTTTGTGTTTCATACATGGTCCTTTTGCCACCACTTGCGGGAGAGGTACTGCTGGGAGGTCCCCTGGTGTATGGGTACCTGAACAGTGCGAGAGGACTAGGCGCCATCCTTGGAGGCCTTTACATGGCGAGTCGCAAGAGTGCGGCGGGTATTCCGCGCCTGATCACAATTGCCCTTGCACTCGTCGCCATTGGACTCTTCATCGCCTCCACTTCGGAGACACTGGCCCTGACATTCACGGCAGTGACAGTCATCGGCTTCGGCAGGTTATGGTTCTTCTCCGGGACCAATACGATGCTCCAGACCATCGCAGCCAGTGACAAAAGAGGGCGTGTCCTTAGCTTCTACATCACAACCTTCAATGGCTCTATTACTCTAGGTGGTGTGGCGATGGGTGCTCTGGCCGACGCATTGGGTATCCTCACAACCCTGCTTTTACAGAGTATCGCCTGCCTGGTAATATTTGGTGTGTTCGCTAGTCGTCTGAAGGTATTTGCGGTGCAGCGCCTTATCCGTCAGCAATAGCGCGACAACCACCCACAATGCATTTCAGTCCAGGAAAAGACCGGGGAGCCACAGAGATATGAAGGGTACAAATGTCACCAGCATCAGCACAAAAAGGCTCACCAGCAGGAAGGGTAGCCCCGCGCGGGCTATTCGCTCGACAGGGACCTTGCCTATGCTGGAAACCACAAAAAGACAAACACCAACAGGTGGCGTATTGAGGCCGATGATCAAATTCAGCACAGCAAGTACGGAAAACTGGATAGGGTGTATGCCCACAGACGTCGCGACGCTGAGCAGTATAGGAAACAAAATGAGCAAGGCGGCCATGGTCTCCATGAACGTGCCCACGATCAGTAGCACCAGGTTGATGAGCAATAGCAGCACCCATTTATTCTGGGTGATCTCCATCAATCCCCCTGCGAGGCTCTGAGGTACCTCTTCGATGATGAGTATCCATCCGAAAAGGTTGGCAAAGCCTACGAGCAACATCAGCGACGCCGTAGTACCAGCGGTATTTTTCAGGACATTCAGCAGTTGCCGGAAGTTAAGGGAGCGATACACCGCCGCGCCGATCAGAACGGCGTACAGTACAGCCACCACCGATGCCTCCGTGGGTGTGAACAACCCTCCCACAATGCCAAACAAAATCAGCAGTGTCATGAGCAACGACCAAAAAGCAGCGATGAAGCTACCACGCATCTGACGCCAGCTGGACTTTTCGTTCACCGGGTGCCCCTTCTTTCGGGAGATGTAGTAAGACGTAATCATGTATCCCACGGCAAGCAGAAACCCTGGAACAGCACCTGCCAGGAAAAGCTTGCCAATGGACAAACCAGTTAGTGATCCTACAATGATCATGGGCATGCTGGGAGGGATGATCGGCCCGACAGTGGAACTGGAGGAGGTCACCGCACAGGCAAAAGCAGGCTCGTAGCCCTCCTTCTTCATTGCAGGGATCAGGATCGATCCGAGACTCGCCGCATCAGCGACCGCGGTGCCGGAGATTCCCGCGAAGATCATAGAAGCGCCAATATTGGCGAGGCTGAGCCCTCCACGAATGTGCCCCACCAACTTGTTACAAAAATCCACGATGCGGTCGGTCATACCACAGGCACTCATCACATTACCCGCCAAAATGAATCCGGGAATACTCAGCAACACGAATACATCCATGCCCCCATACATTTTAATCGGCACGACCACCAGAGATACATCTGCCACCAGTAGATAGGCAATAGAAGACACCGCCAGGGAATACGCGATAGGTACACCGAGGATCAGCAGTAGGAAAAAGAGCACAAACAGCAGCCAGATCATCCTTCGCTATCCCCCTCCTTCGGGCTTATCATTTTAAACGCGGTGAAGAGCGCCGCCACGGCCATCACTATGAGTGATCCGGCAAACGCTACGCTCATTCTAATGCCGAGGACAGGGGAGTACTCTTCATGGCCAATGGCCACGAATCGAAGTGAGTACAGTGCAATGGCCACTGAGATGCCAATGACGAGTAGCTGAGTACTGAGGGACATCAGGCGCCGATAACCAGGTGACAGGTACTGATCCAGCAGGGCCAGCCTTACGAGTTCCTCCCGATCGACTGCAACGCCGATCCCGAAAGCCACCGAATAGATAAAAAGGATGCGGCTGAGCTCCTCCGTCCAGGCGGGAGCCGATGGCAACAGGAATCGGGCAAAGACCTGCAGCGTGACCACAAGGACCATCGCCACCAGGCTAGCAACCGCTGCCAGCTCCACTAACCGGCGCAAGGCACTGTAGAACTTCATCTCCCCACCTCCTTGATTTGCTGATACGTCGGGCGGATCACATCTGGTAGTGCGTTGACCACGGCCTCGCTGGCGACCCTTTCGAAAGCTTCTTTGTCCACCTCTATGAACTGCATGCCATTGTCCTGTAGTATCTGCGCCAGCTCACGCTGCTGTTGAGCCAGCAACCCCCAGTGATGGTCGTTCATCAATTCCCCGGCTTGTAAAATGATCTCCCTGTCATGAGGATCAAACCCCTGCAACTGTCTCTCACCCATGACGAGGTACACCCAGCCAATGACATGACCTGTGAGATTGACGTAATCCTGCACTTCATGAAAACCGGCGCTGTGAATGAATCCAAAAGGATTTTCCTGCGCCTCTACAATGCCTGACTGAAGGGCTGTGAACACTTCGGAAAAAGCCATCGGCGTGGGCTTGGCACCCAGGGCCTGCCAGGTAGCAACGGAAATAGGTACCGGCGGCACGCGCAATATGATCCCCCGCAACTCATCAGGATGCGTGATTGGCCTGTTGGAGGTGAGGTAGCGAGGGCCTCTGGCAAAGTAGCCAATCGGTCGAAGTCCGGATTCCTCCGTGATCCCTTCCGCCAGCTCATCCCCTATGGGACCCTCCACGACAGCCCGGAGGTGATCGAGGTCCCGAATCAGATACGGCATACCGCAAAAGGAAGCTAGGTCTGTCCAGTTTTGCATCGACTCACCCGTAATGACCATATCGGCAACACCCGTTTTGATCATGCGTATGACTTCAAGCTCCTTGCCCAACTGTTCCACGGGATAGATACGTACTTCGATTTCTCCCCCGGAGAGCGAGTCCACTTTGTCCGCAAAATAAAGGGCGGCTTTATGCCAAATGTGTTCACTGTTGACAGCGTGCCCCATGCGCAACACCAACCGGGGACGATCGACGCTCCTCTGGCAGGAGCAGAGGACAATCATCAAGAGTAGAAGCGTAGCGCAGGATGGTCGGGTCACGTAAAGATCTTCAGTAGCCTGGAAGATAATAAATGACACACAGTCCACTTACCTCCGGCGTAAAAATCTGAAAACGCCCTAGGAGCAGGTGGGTCATTTGCGCCTTAGTTATTAACTTCTGCCAACTATGAAAAGACGAAACTTTTTGAAAGGCAGCGCTCTGGCTGGTGGAGCCCTGGCCACATCCATGCCGTCGATGGCAAGCACCCAAAATGAAATGCAATCCAAGGCATTTAACCTTGACTACGCGCCACACTTCGGCATGTTTAAGAACAGTGCCGGTGAGGACTTGATTGATCAGCTCAAATTCATGGCCGAGCAAGGCTTCCGATCGATGGAAGACAATGGCATGAAAAATCGAGACGTGGCCACTCAGGAGGCCATCGCCAAGCAAATGGAGGCCACTGACATGCGAATGGGCGTGTTCGTAGCGCACAAGATCTATTGGCGGGAACCCAACCTTGCCAGTGGAGATAAAGAGCTTCGGGAAGAGTTTCTTGGGCACATTCGCGAGTCTGTAGAAGTAGCGAAAAGAGTGAATGCGAAGTGGATGACCGTAGTACCGGGACATGTCGACCCCAGACAAGACATGGGTTATCAAACCGCTCATGTCATTGAAACACTGAAGCAGGCCTCTGCCATTCTGGAGCCGGAGGGTCTGGTGATGGTACTGGAGCCCCTCAATTTCCGTGACCATCCGGGCTTATTCCTCACCAAAGCAGCACAGGGCTATCAAATCTGCAGAGCCGTGGACAGCCCCGCCTGCAAAATTCTTTTTGACATCTACCATCAACAGATTCACGAAGGGAACCTGATACCCAACATTGAAAAGACCTGGGACGAAATCGGCTACTTCCAAATAGGGGACAACCCCGGCAGAAAGGAGCCCACCACCGGAGAGATCAACTACAAAAATCTTTTCAAGTACATCTACGAGCGGAACACCGAGTTCATCATGGGCATGGAGCACGGCAACTCCCAACCCGGCAAGGAGGGTGAAGAGGCCTTAATCAACGCCTACCGGGAAGTAGATGGTTTTGTTTAGGTCTCCTTTATCTCGGAGATGAATAGTACAGTGGCTGTAAAAAGCGACCGAAACTAACTTTTGTATGAGGCTCTCGAAATGTCCAATTCAAGTTTACGAAGAGGCTTTGAGGGCTCTGTCTGCCGACAGGCAGGCTCAGCCTGACAGCGATTTCTAGCTTTTTACCCAACTGCATCCCGCACTATTATTAAAAACTTTGCCAACTATGAAAAGACGAAACTTTCTGAAAGCCAGTGCACTGGCCGGAGGAGCCATGGCTTCAACTATGCCATCGTTGGCTTCAACAATAAAAGACATGCAATCCCCAACTTTTAACCTCAACTACGCGCCACATTTTGGCATGTTCTCCAATAGCGCCGGTGAGGACCTGATTGACCAAATCAATTTTATGGCAGAACGCGGATTTCGAGCGTTCGAAGACAATGGCCTGATGCAGCGCGATGTGGCGACGCAAACCAAGATCGGCGAGGCCCTGGCGAAGAATGACATGTCCATGGGTGTTTTCGTCCTCGACAGGGGTGGCAACCGCGCCAACAGTTTGACCGAAGGCAAGGAGGCGAACGTAGACCTATTTCTGGATGGATGTCGTCGGGCAGTGGAAGTGGCCAAACGGGTGAACGCCACGTGGATGACGCTCATCCCGGGGCTATTTGAAAGACAACTCCCTATTGGCATCCAACATGCCAATGTCATCGAAGCGCTGAAACGAGGCGCCGAGATATTGGAACCTCATGGACTCGTGATGGTACTCGAGCCCCTGTCGGATTCTCCGGATTTGTATCTGCGAGGATCAGACCAGGCCTACATGATCTGTAAAGCTGTAGATAGTCCGGCATGCAAGATCCTCTACGATGTGTATCACCTACAAAAGAACGAGGGACACCTCATTCGAAATATCGGACTGGTCTGGGATGAGATCGGCTATTTCCAGATAGGCGACAATCCCGGCAGAAAGGAACCGACAACCGGCGAAATCAACTACAAAAACCTGTTCAAATACATCCATGAGCGAAGCACTGACTTCATCCTGGGTATGGAACACGGAAACGCTCAGGAAGGCAAAGAAGGTGAAAAGGCTCTGATCAGGGCCTATAGAGAGGTCGATAGCTTTATCTGAAGCCCATGACCAAGCTGAAAAGAACACCATTCCTCAGATTGATCACACTTGCTATCCTCCTAACAGTGGCTGTCGGCTGCAGCAACAATGGCAGGAAAGACAAAGAGACGGCAAAAGATCTGGCCAAAGCGCGAGAGGAACTGAAGCAGCAGCTGCACGACGCCATCGACGACGCCGACGAAAAGATCGCGGACTTGGAATCACGAGCGGCGGAAGCTTCTGAGGACGTGAGAGAACAACTCAGCGCAGCTATCGCTGGCATAAGAAAGGAGCGGCAGAAAGTCGTAGATCAAGTTGAGGAGGTCGCCAAGGCGTCCGAAGGTACCTGGAAAGAGATCCAGCAAGAGTCTGATGCCGCCCTGAAAAGTGCCTCAACAACCTACGACAGCTTGGTCAACAAACTCAATGAGCTGCGGGATTAAATCTCAAAAAACCATGATCCACAATCAAAAAGGCCGATAGATTGTCTCCATCGGCCATTTTGTATATCCTAAGAAATCAGTGGGTCATTTCACACGCACCGTGAGCTTACCTGCCTTACCATACATTTGGAGCTCGGATCCCTCAGTCACCACCTGGTTGCCTTCGCTATCGAGGACTTTGATTTGTAGCGTGTAGGGACCTGGCTCTGCTTCGGCGGGGACAGTCACCTCGTAAGACCATGTGTTGTCTCCAGCCTTAGCATCTCCATTCTCACCATTATCATTGAGATAAAACCTATAATCCGGCGCCTCCGCCACGATAGCCGTGACGCTTTGTACTGCATCCTTCGGGCTCTTAAGCTTGACTGTAAACAGTGCCTTACCTCCAATTCCTACAGATTCCGGACTCACTGCAACTTCTACTACCTTGATTTTTGGTGGTGCGAAAGTAAATGCACAGACCGCCAGAATGCTGACTGCGATAAAGTTCTTCATTGGTTTGAGTTTTAATAAAAGAATTTTCCGGAGAGAAAGATAGCCCATCGAGCGAATGATTTCCGCCAATGTGCAAGAGAAAAAATTACGGGGAGCAGACTTTCGTATGACTACCTCGCACCCATTCCCAACAGCTTGGAAGAGGGAACCAAACTTCGGCGGTCCAGGCTGCTTTGATTGACCACGTAGCCCATGCCAGAATTCTTTTCGAAAAAGGCAATGTCAACCCACCAGGTCATGTCCTCCTTGTTCTCGCAGACCACGAGGGTGCTTTTACCCACCAAGGGCTTGACATATTCCTGGTACGCCTCCTGGGCGTTGTCCGAAAGGTACAAAATGTGAAGTCCTTGTACGTCAGAAGGTCCCTTGACATCCACAATTTTCAAATTGGGCCGCTTCCTTTGAAAGACCTTCAGGCTATTCACCACATCCGGGTCGCCAAGTACTCCAATAATGGATTCCTCTGACTCCTGCGGCCAGGTTACGTAATCTGTGAATTTGTACAGGAAAAGCGCCTGCATGTCGGCCTGGTCCCTGGAGGTGGTACTGAATTGGGCGTGCGTCTGCTGAGAAATCAAAATCGCCGCCAATACCAAAAGCTTTGGAAATCGCTGAATCATCATCACAATGGTCTGTTTTGTTAAAGGTCAGAGCCTCCAATATACGTTGTATGCAAACGTTTGTACTGACCATTTGAGTGAGTCAGTCATTTCATTGTTGAAATGGCCAAATTCTAAAGCGAAGCTTCACACCAATCCAAAGGAATTTTCATACTCGGTATCGCCACCGACATGAAAATAATGGGTCTATAGCTCATCACGAGCTATTCTCCTTTACGGCCTAAGCAGCGTCCGAGAGGCGGCTGACTGCTCTACTAACTCCCGTGTGTACAATACCGGAAAGTATTGATCTTGTGCCCATCGCTCATAGAGATTCTTGTAGAATGGACTGTTAGGGTTGCCAGATTGGCCGGGGCTGTTCATACCCACTGACTGGTCCCAGTCGTTGACGTCCACGATGATCTTGAAGGTGGCCCCGCTTCGCTGTCGCCATGAACTGCCTGTAGCTCCCGGCGTATATTGGTTGCCTCCGCGTGGAAGGACCGGCGCATTGATGCGCTCCTGCCACTCGCCGCTGACTGCATTTGACAAAGGGTGCTCGATCTTCACATGCTTCAGGTCCTCGTGACCATAGGCCCACGTGGTTGTATTCTCGCCAAACTTGTCTTTGAGCTCTGTTACCGCGTCGCGGAGGGTCCCCATCAGATAATCTTCGCGACCAGAGGCGATGAATGATGCCGGGTCTCGAAGCCATCGGATGATGGAGGCAAGCTGAATACCAGAAATGTACGGCTCAGCTTCGGGGTCGGGGAAGTAATCAAAGAAATCCTGACGCAAACGATTCTCCCAGCTTACGTACAAGGCAGCCGCTGGCGATGTGGTCTCGAGCCGATAGTCCCACCCCTCGAAAAGTGTTGTGACCTCCGGCATGCTTCCAGATGCCAGATCCATCGCCATGGGTACCAGCGTTCGGGCCGGGAGCGACAGGTAATCCGTCTGCAGACGCTGCATGTCCTCCATCGTCAGTGGCTCATCCGCGCCCAATACTTCCCGAATGCGATCGCCGCGAAAAGGGTCCGACCAACTGAAGCCAATGGCATCCCATTCGGTATAGTCGTCCGGAGTGACATGCTCATTGGCCGTCACCAGAAAACCATCAGCCGGATTGTAAAGATTCGGTTTCTGCTTGATAGGCAAATAGCCATCCCATTCGTAGGAACCATCACCGGGGACTGGCACCAAGCCACTCCAGTTTCTTCTGAGTGGGGCAATACCCACCGCCTGCCAGCCGATATTGCCCTCCTTGTCAGCCCACACCATGTTCTCGCCTGGAATATGACTGTAATTGCACGCCTCACGGAACTCTTCCCAAGTCGTTGCCTGGTCCATTCTTAGGGAGGCCAGATAAGGCGACCCACCAGGCTCCATCCACGCACACCTGACAGCATACGCCTTGTTAGCGGTAGAATCAATGAAGGTGACGGGGCCATGTCGTGTGTAGCGAAAATCAACAGAAACCGATTGCTGGCCTTTCACTGGGATCTCCTCGGTGATGATGTTCATATCTTCCCACTGGCCCTCATACTGGTATTGGTTGAGATTGGCAGGATTGAGATCGTAGATGTACATGTCTTCACCATCCGTGCGATACACCGTGAGGCCCCATGCCCCATGTTCATTGTGCCCAATGGAGATACCTGGGATCTCAGGCTCTCCCCCTCCTATGACATTCCACCCTGGTGCAGACAGGTGCGTCCAATATCTCAGTGAAGGGATCGCCAGGGTTCGATGGGGGTCGTTGGCCATATAGCCATGGCCATTGGCTGCAAGGTCGGGTCGCGTCACCCAGTTGTTGCTTCCTATCCAATCCTGATCTTCCTCATTGCTGGCGACCTGTTGCACCTGATCATTGAGCCAGCTGGTAACGGGCTCAGCGCGGTATTCCGCAAGTACATCCTCAGGTTGAAAGGACACGGACCGTCGATAGGCATTGTACAGACCCAGCACCTCATCCGATAAGTCAACATCAGCTAAGCGCGGATCCAGGTCCAACTTCGGATCTTTGGGATGAAACCACAGATACTTTTTCACTTTGTCAGCTCCCAGCGCCTGCACAGCCTGGCCAATCGCCAATTCATTACCAATATTGCCCAATAGCCCCTGATGGCGGGAAATGACCACATCGGGTGTCCATTTCTCGGGCATTGTCCCGAGCGCCTTGAGTGTCTCAGGCCGTAGTTCAGGATTGGCCTGCACCTCCTCGATATAGGCATTGACGCCGTCGACGTAAGCGGTGATGATTTCCACCCCATCTTCGTGGTAGTAATTCATTTCTTCAATCATATCACCGCGATATTTAAACAGGCGTGTTCCTATGTCGCGTTGGAGTTCTCTTTCACCAAGTAGTTCGGCGACGGTGCCTGTGGCTTGGCGTCGCCAGATCTCAAACTGAAAGAGGCGGTCTTTGGCAGCACAATACCCCTGCGCAAAGAATAGATCCCGTTGGTTTTGCGCATAGATGTGATTGATACCGTATTCGTCGCGGATAACTTCGACTTCCTGTTGTAGGCCTTTGACTGAAATGGCTGTTGGGGACTCTTGCTGACAAGACAAAAGCAACAAGAGCAAAACGACTGTAAGAGTTCTCATAGGTCAGGTATTTCAATAGCTAAAAATAAACGACCTCGTGAGAACCAGCGAATCCACCTTTTATACGGTGTCAATGGATCTCTTTTTAATCCGGGAGTACTTCCCGCTAAAACCAGCCACCTACCGATGGACACCTTCTAAAGCGGCTGGTACCATTTATGAACATTGCGAACCAAGTGTATGTTGGTACATACATCCAGCAAAACTCAGGTTTAAGTAAAGTTTAGAACAATGATCAAGAATCGAAAAACCACAAAATCAATCCTTTTGGTAGCTCTAATCGCTACGGCATTCTCATTCTCCACAACCAAGAGCTCAGCACAAGCTGCAATAGCCAGCGAATTGGAAGCCCTCGAGGGAAAAATCGAAGCGACCTATCTCAAAGTGTATGCACTTTTGGAGGCATACCCGGAAGCATCTTACTCCTTCAAGGCCGATGATGGCATCATCACTTCAGTGTCTGTCTCAGGCATTGACTATCAGCAGCATGCTGACATGGTCGAAACCAACTTGATGGAAATCGAGCAGATGAAGCGCGAGGCTCAAGGCCTACGAAAAAGCGAAGGAACACTAGTAGTAACGAACCGTCAACCAATGCCCAAGAACGGATACAAGGCACTTTATAATGGCCTGTACCGACGCATCGCCTATCCCGAAAATGCCAGAGATCTAGGCGTGGAGGGAACAGTAATCGTGAAGTTTCTGGTCGATGAAAATGGAGCAGTGCAACAGACTTCCGCATCTGAAATAATTGATACCGAGGCAGAGTGGGTAGTAGATGATATGATGGCCACTGCCATCGCGGCCGTGGAAGCAACTTCCGGCGAGTGGATTCCAGCGACTGAAGATGGAACAGCAGTGCCCCATTACATGGCAGTACCCGTGTCATTCGCAATCGACTGATGAATTGATAGTCATTTTGGTCTTCAAGCGGGAGGACCGATCTTCAGAAGATACCGGGGCATAGGCCTCGGTATTTTTTTATATCAATCCGTATTGAACTCCAGCCTCGACCGAAAACGACCTTGTTGGTGGCTTGATGCTGCTGAATCGAATACCCAATAATCTTCAAGGACCGAGCGGTATTCTACTTTGAATTGAAGACGTTGCATGATAGGGGCAAGCTTCCTCGTGGCCTCGTTCCAGGGCATGAGAAAAACCACCCGCTCCTCCCCAGCAGTGAACACGGTGTTGTTCATCGACCGATAATTGAAGGAGTAATAGTTGAGCGTGGAGTCAGTATTGATGAGATCGAGTACGTCGCTGAGGGCTGACATCGGTTGACCTTCAAACGTGCATTCTACCGAAGTAATGATTGCCGGGCCAGTACCGCTATTTTTCGCCACAAAACTGAATCCTGCGCCGCTATAGATAGCATTCACTTCGAAGTAGGGCCAAACCAGCGCCTCCTGCTGGCCCTTAAGAATATTGGCCTCGTAAATAGTTGTGATCAGGGCTGCGAAACTGACTACCAATGCGAGCGCTGTACCCCAGTTGATTTGAAAATTTGGCTTGGACATGGACAATCAGCTGCTGCAATTGATACCTGGAGAATGATGGTCGACGAAGTCGTGCACTTGTCGATTGTTCCTATAAAGAAAATCCCAGCCCCTTCTCTTGCGCTGCGCGATTAATTATTTGTGGGTTCGCAAGCTAGAATGGCTTTAATCCTCTTTTTCGTCGTCATCATCTTCCGTCTCTTCCCGCTCCTCGGCGTTGGAGATGATCTCGTCCATGATTTCCTCTTGCCCCTCGTCGGCAGGCTTTGATACGATATTACCATCCTCATCCACGAAGGCCATCATGTCCTCGAGGTTCCCGCTGCTTTCCTCCTGCTTGCGCTCTTCCCTCTGCGCCTGCTTCTCCATCTTCTTCTTGCGCTTCTGCTCGGCTTTTTGCCGTTTCAAAAAAGCATTAAAATTCTTTCTTCCCATTTTACTATCTCCTTTCTACGTGGTTAAACAAAAAACTGAGCACCTCAAAAACAAGTGCCATGGCAGCCGCGGCTTGCGGGCAACGAAGTTGTTTTGTCATCAAGATCTTTTGGAAGGCCAACACGTGGCTCGTAAATGCAGCACTATAAGCTGAATAGCTCGGTACCGAGGAAAAATAGCAAGCGCCGTGAGGAGCGCGGTTTTCGGGGCGATATGTTAGAGCAGGTTCATTGCTAAGCCGCATAGACTACGGCGAAGTTAACCATAAAAGGGCAGAGCTACATCATTGGATTCATCCTCTCTCAGGCAATGCTGGCAACGCCTCATTCGACCAATCGGGAAGGCAAATCAGCAACGCTCTGACAACCAGTCTGCTCCATTACTTGCTGAAACTGTATTTTGAACATGTCTACCGAATGATCGCCGCCTTTATCCCCCAGGGCACCTACGCTGTACATAAAAGGCCGTCCCATAAAAACCATCTTCGCCCCGCAAGCCACCGCTCGCGCCATGTCCGGTCCCGACCTCACCCCGCCGTCCATCATCACCGTTAGCTTGTCCCCAAAGTCGCGGGCCAACGATCGCAGGGGCTTGATCGACGACTCCCCGGCATCCAGCTGACGACCTCCATGATTGGAAACAATGATACCATCTATCCCCAGCTTGAGGGCGACCTCCACATCCTTCGGGTTGACGATGCCTTTGATAATCAGGTTGCCCTCCCATTGATCTCTGACCTCGACGATCTTTCGCTCCGAAAGACGACCATCGAATGTTTTGTTCATGAATTCGCCAAGTTGCGCGAGGTTCAGGCCCTTCGGTGTGTAGGGCTTCAACGAGGCAAAACTCGGTTGACCATGCCTCAGTGTGTTCAAGGCCCAGCGCGGCTTACCGCTGATCTGCAAAAAGTTTCTCAAGGACATCTTTGGTCGCATCGACAGGCCATTGCGAATGTCCCAGCCCCGATAGCCGAACGTCGGAACGTCGCTGAGCAAACACAGGTTCTTGATGCCGCAATCCTTTAATCGTCGAATGATGTCATCACGCACTTTCGCGTCTTGCGGATAGTACAATTGAAACCAGGCCTTCCCGTTGGTTATTTCAGCGATGCGCTCAATGCTACTCGTGGTCACCGTGCTGAGCATGAAGGGGATATTGCCTTTCGCCGCAGCCCGCGCCAGGATTTCTGCCGAGTTGGGCCAGATCAGTCCCTGCAACCCGATGGCCGTCACCCCAAAAGGTGCGTCGTACTTTTCTCCGAAAATTGTCACCGACGAATCCGAGGTCTTGAAATCTTGGAGGTACTGCGGCATCAGCTGGATCTGCTTGAAGTCCGACATGTTGCGCTCCATATTTTCATTTTCATTGCAGCCTCCCTCGAGGTACTCAAAGGCGAATGAAGGGATCCGCTTCTTCGCCCGTTGCTGCAATTGCCACAGATCAGGGTAACGGTTGATGAATCCAGGTCTCATGCTTTCGTAGGGTTTGGAGATAGTCGGTGAAACAGTAAGTACAATATGCCGCAAAGGAGCCAAGCCGGCAAGGTCAAAAAGGATAAGAATACACCAAACTGGTCGGACAGCCAGTAGAAGAATCCTCCTGAAATCGCCCATGCGAGGAAGACCTTCGTATTGAATGAGCTCGCGGCGCCCGATAGCTGCCACTTGTCTCCGAAGTAGTGGTCAAATACAATGATGGCGCCAATCGGTGCCAGGATGAACCCGTACAAAGCCACAAAGTCGAGTAGCTTCATCGCCACTGCGGGAAACAGACCTGCAATTGTCGCGAGTGCTCCTGCCACGATCGTCACCCAAAAGGTGCTGAGCTTTGGCCAGATGGCTTGTAGTGCCAGTCCCGAACGGTAGATGGTGGGATTCGCAGTGGTCAATCCCGCGAGGATCACGGCGATGATCCCAAAGAAACCAATGGCATTGTAAGCCAGTGGTCCCGGAGCAACAGGTGGTGCCTCACCATTTGCCAGGAAAGAGGAGCCTTCCGGTGATTGAAGATAGGCAGCGTACAACAAGGCCGCGGCTATCCATGCAATGTAGTGGCCCAGGTACATTCCAGCAGCGGTGGTCCATCCCAGCTTTGGGCTTTTTGCGTATCGGAAAACGGACAAGTCTGACATGCCAATGTGCATAGCCGCATTGCAAAACCAGGACCAGATGACAACATGCCAAAATGTATATTTGATCTGGCCAGGAAAAGGTTCAGAGCCCTCTCCCCAGATGTTCCAGAAATCCGATGGTGACTTCACACCGAGATTTCCCAGAGCGACAATCCCGCAGGCGATAAAAGCCAGCACTAAATAAGGAGAGATCCAGTTGGCAGCCTTCGATACGGCGTTGTAGCCCTTTGCGGCTACTACTGAGATGACCGCTCCCACAGCCACGACAATCACCACCCATACGACGCCATT
Organism: Cyclobacteriaceae bacterium; assembly: GCA_965227935.1. Classification (GTDB taxonomy): domain Bacteria; phylum Bacteroidota; class Bacteroidia; order Cytophagales; family Cyclobacteriaceae; genus JAWPMT01. Next base: position 333,816 of record CBDDGS010000043.1, read on the forward strand.
GGGCATGGTGTCGGTAAGACGTGGCATGGGCATATCAAAAGGTATCCCCACTGCCGTCGCCGAGACAGTGATCATCGATCCCGCCAGGAAACAAAACAGGAGTGCATTGGCCAGATTGTAGATGGTGACCAGCTTCGTACCTGCGATACGCTCCAACTGATAGTACAGCGTCAAACGATGTTTGGTAGCAATTTCTGCCGTCAGAAACCTCCAACTCAGTACCGCCAGGAAGTTTCCCAGTAACAGGCCCACGATAAGATCAAAAGCACTCACTCCAGCAGTCAAAAAGAGCGGGCCGATCATAAATTCCGTGCCGGCCGTGTGCTCTCCGGCATACATTCCTAAGAAGCTTTTCCAACCCTTTTGGGCATGAGATGGGACGGGTTCGCGCTCGTATTCTGATTCGGTAACGTTTTCAATAGTTTCTTCAGACATAGGGTTTTCGATTAAATCGACTTGTAAGTAACTTCAATCCGCGGTGCGAACGTACCTGCCATGTCATTCTCGGGCAGCAAACAGCAGGTCGGCCTATCGATGAAAGGTAATGAGATTTGAACTTTTGAAGTGAACCATTCAAACCAAAGCACATGAATAACGAAGATATTGCTTACCAGCACGTAGATTACCTGTGGGATGAGTCCCATGCCCAATCATTGGAAGGCGACGAGATTGCACTCCTCCTCTACCGATCAAACATACTGGGGTCCGACCTCCGGATCACGAACTATGGCGGTGGCAATACCAGCTGCAAAACCATGGAAAAGGATCCGCTGACAGGCGAGGAAGTTGAGGTCATGTGGATCAAAGGATCGGGCGGCGATATCGGCAGCCTGAAGAGGAACGGACTGGCGGGTTTGTATTGCGACAAGCTACGCGCCCTGCAAAACATCTATCGGGGCCTGGCACATGAAGACGAGATGGTGGCGCTCTTCAATCACTGTATCTACGACCTGGACTCACGGGCACCTTCGATCGACACAGCCCTACATGGCTTTCTCCCCTTCAAACACATCGATCACCTGCATCCGGATGCGGCCATCGCGATTGCCGCCTCGAAGGACGGCGAGAAGATCATGCACGAGATCTACGGAGATGATTTCGCATGGATCCCGTGGCAACGGCCAGGCTTCGATCTTGGGCTGAAATTGCAGGAAGCCGTCGAGCAGCACCCCAACATCAAAGGCATATACCTCGGGGGCCACGGCCTCTTCACATGGGGAGATACGGCCTATGAATGCTATGTCAATTCGCTGGAAGCCATTGAAAAAGCCAGCCTCTATGTCGAGCGCCACGAAGGAGTCAATCGGCCGGTCTTCGGTGGTGAGAAAACCTCCTCTCTGGACGAATATAGCCGTAAGTCACAGGCGGCACACATGGCTCCGATCCTCCGGGGCCTTGCCTCCAGTCACTCAAGAATGGTGGGCCACTTTACTGATGACGATCGTGTGCTCCAATTCGTCAACAGCCACGACCTGACTAAGCTGGCACCCATGGGCACCAGTTGCCCGGACCACTTTTTGCGAACAAAGATCAGTCCGCTGGTTTTGAATGAACCCAGTGACCTCGACCTCTCCAATCCTGAGGCTGTAAAGGATCAGATCTCGCCTGCGTTTGAGGACTACAGGAAAATGTATGCCGAGTACTACGAGCAACACAAACGAGCCAATAGCCCCGCGATGCGTGATGCCAACCCGGTCGTCATCCTCTGGCCCGGTGTGGGTATGTTCACCTTCGCAAAGAACAAGCAGACCGCCCGAGTCGCCAGCGAATTCTACATCAACGCCATCAACGTGATGCGCGGAGCTGAGGCGGTGTCAGAATACGTCGCTCTTCCGCTGCAAGAGGCCTTTGACATCGAGTACTGGTTGCTGGAAGAAGCCAAGCTACAGCGGATGCCGAAGGAGAAGCCGCTGTCCCGAAGGGTCGCCCTTGTAACGGGTGCAGCAGGGGGCATCGGAAAGGCCATCGCCGATAAACTGGTTGAGGAAGGCGCGTGCGTCGTCATCACGGATATCAACGAAGATCGCTCCATCGAAGCCCACAGCACGTTTGCTCGGGACACGGCGGCATACGCTGTGACGGACGTTACCCGACCAGAAAGCGTGAATGAAGCGGTTGAGATCGCTTGTCTGGCATTTGGTGGTGTGGACATCATCGTGCACTCTGCAGGACTGGCGATTTCTAAACCACTGGTCGATACATCCGAAGAGGACTATGACCTGTTGATGAATGTGCTGGCCAAAGGCCAATTCAACCTATCGAAAGCGGCCGTAAAAGTCATGAACGTCCAGGGTCTGGGGGGTGACATCGTCAACATCGTCAGCAAAAATGCGCTGGTCTCAGGTCCCAACAACGTGGTCTACGGCTCGGCCAAAGCCGCGCAAGCACACATGTCCCGACTGCTGGCAGCCGAATTGGGCCCCAAGAAGATCCGTGTCAATACCGTGAACCCAGACGCGGTGATCGAAGGCAGCAAAATCTGGGAAGGCAAATGGGCCCAAGGGCGCGCCAAAGCCTATGGCATCAAAGTGGAAGAATTACCGGCGTTTTATGCAAAACGCACCCTCATGAATGAGATCATCTCCACGGAAGACATCGCCAATGCGGTCTTCGCATTCGTCGGTGGTTTACTATCTAAGAGCACTGGTAATATCCTCAACGTCGACGGCGGTGTAGCGGCGGCATTTGTTCGGTAAGCCTATCTTGTACGCTTAATAGACCTAACCCATGATCACTGAAGAACAAGTTGGCCAACTCAATCAGCCCCACATTGAAGCGCATCGACGTCAATTTGAAGCACTCAGGCTAGAGCTGGAGGATCGCGGAATACAAGTAGAAGAGGTACTTGACGCCATCGGGCGCTTCGAAATTGCCGTGCCCAGTTGGGCCTTGGGAACGGGCGGCACCCGCTTTGGACGGTTCCCCGGGGGTGGAGAGCCGGCGACACTGCATCAGAAGATTGGGGACATTGGACTACTTCACCAACTCAATGCCTCCTGTGGGGCGATCAGCCTCCATATTCCCTGGGACATACCTGACAATGCAACGGCAACCAGGGACTATGCCGATGCTGCGAACGTGAAGTTCGACGCCGTCAACTCAAACACCTTCCAGGATCAACCTGACGCTCCAGTCTCCTACAAGTTTGGGTCGCTATGTCACATCGATGCCAGCGTCCGCAGGGCGGCCATTGAGCACAACAAGCAGGTGATCGACTACGGCGTGTCGTTGGGATCGAAGGCATTGACTGTGTGGCTGGCAGATGGCTCCAACTTTCCCGGGCAGCACAACTTCCGAGACGCCCTGCAACGCACGCTGGATTCGCTTCGGGAGATCTACGACCACCTACCACAAGACTGGACCCTGCTGGTAGAATACAAGCCCTACGAGCCCAACTTCTACTCCATGGTTATTCCTGATTGGGGGACGTCGCACTTGATCGCGAGCGAGCTAGGGCCAAGGGCACAAACGCTGGTGGACCTAGGACATCACCTGCCCAACACCAATATCGAACAGATCGTGGCAGTGCTGATGATGCAGAACAAATTGGGTGGATTTCACTTCAACGACAGCAAATACGGCGACGATGACCTGACGGTCGGCGCCATCAAGCCCTACCAACTGTTCCTCATCTTCAACGAACTGATCGATGGCTTCGCCAATACAAGCAACCGGGAAGTATCGTGGATGATTGATGCCAGTCACAATACCAAAGACCCTTTAGAAGACCTCCTACAGTCTATCGAAGCGATCAAGGTGGCACAGGCACAGGCCTTGATAGTGGACCGCGATGGTTTGGCTACCGCTCAGCAGCACAACGATGTAAGTGGCGCTCAAGAGGTCTTACAGGATGCATTTCGCACTGACGTACGGCCGCTGCTCGCTGAGTCGCGACTACGAAAGGGGGCAGTGCTCAAGCCCTTGCAGGCCTATCGGAAAATGGACATCAGAAATACTCTGACCGACGATAGAGGCCAGCATTCAATAGCCACTGGACTATGAGTGTTCGGCTTCCCGTCGACCTCGTCTTTGATATTGGTAAGACCAACAAAAAGCTCATGCTCTTTGACGACCAATATGAGGTAGTACATGAAAGCTATACACAAATAGATGAGATCGAGGACGACGATGGCTATCTCGGTGAGGACCTTGGCGCATTGACGCAATGGATAACGGATACGCTCCATACCACAGCGGCTGATGAGCGATTTCAGGTCAGAGGTATCAATATCTCGGGCTACGGGGCCTCCATTGTTAACCTCGACGCCCGGGGCGAACCGGCCACTCCATTTTACAATTACACAAAGCCACTGCCGGACGATTTCTATGATCATTTCTTCGACCGATTTGGAGAACCCGCAGCATTTGAGATGGCCATCGCAAGCCCTCTTTCGGGCATGCTCAACTCCGGTTTGCAGCTGTTTTATATCCAACAGTATAAACCGGCCATGGCACAGAAAATCAGGTACTCATTGCACTTCCCACAGTACCTCAGTTATTTGATTACCGGCAAAATGGTATCTGACTATACAAGCCTGGGATGCCACACGGGCTTGTGGGATTTCGGCGCGGGGAACTACCACGAATGGGTGCGGAAGTGTGATCTCCTCAATCAGTTGTCTCCCATCGTGAGGACGGATCAGAGATACAATGCGCATATCGGACAGCAACGGGTACAGGCCGGCGTAGGGGTACATGATAGCTCAGCGGCACTACTGCCCTACTTGACATTGGGTGACGAGCCATTTGTACTCTTGTCAACCGGTACCTGGAGTGTCACATTGAATCCTTTCAACCATGAAGCCCTAACGCCTCACGACTTGTCGTTGGGGTCGCTATGTTACATGAACCAAAAGGGACAACCCCTTAAAGCCTCCAGGGTATTTCTTGGCAAAGAAATAGAGCATCAGGTAGCCGGATTGGCCAGCCATTTTCATCAGGACCAGGCCCTGCACCGCGTTTTGCCATTCGATCCTTCCCAGTGGAAGCGTAGCGATGATAAGTCTCTTCAGTTCAACTATCAGTACATTGACCCTGAGCGCTTTGGTTACCAAAACAATAGTTCGACGGATCTATCAGCTTTCGACTCGTTTGAGAACGCTTATCTGCAGCTGATGGATGAACTCACGGACATCCAGGTGGCCTCATTTCGCAGCAGCCTGGGCGCAGTACCTATCAAGAGAGTGTACATCGACGGGGGCTTCAGCTCCAACGATCACTTTACGCAATTGCTTGCCAATAAGCTTTCGGGATTTCAGGTGCAATCCAGTTCGCTGGCCATTGGCTCATCCCTGGGGGCGGCTATGCTGCTGAGAGATGACCCCGGCGCTGTGCCCGTGGAGTGTACGATCCACAAGCCTACTGACTGACCACCTGGTGGTAGCCGATGACCTGGACATTCTTCTCCTCAATAGCCTTTAGCACTCGCTCGCTGGTCAGGGCCTTCATCTCGGCATCCCGATCCTCCCCGACATTCTCGTAGCCGATGTGGTGTACCTCCTCCGTCTCCGGTGTGAGGTAGGCCGGGTGCACGACAGAGAGGTACTTGCCGGGCTTCAACGTGTCCAGGATGGTCAGAAGACGCTCTTCCTTTTCCTTGGCATCGTACTGCTTTCCCTGCCAGGAGGGTAGCGCTTCGAAACCCAAATCGCCAGGCACAATATCCAGTCCATACTCCGTGGCGAGTTGGCTCATCAGGGCCTTGGTGTCATCATTGATCCGCGTGCAGCCCATGTGAGCAGTGAGATGTGATACCCGAGGGATACGCCGCTGGACTAACTCGATTTGCGCACGCAGCTCAGCCTCCACCTCATTGATGTCCCAGTTCTGATTGAGAAGTGCCGCCTTTGGGTAATTGTCATTGGGCCAAATCATAGGGAAGAAATAGCCGTTCTCGTCCACTAGGCTGGGAGCATTGGTCAAGGGGCGCCATTTCAGATTGGCCCACTCAGAGGTCAGGGCGAGGTGCACACCCACATCGAGACCGGGGTTTTCAGCCAGCAGCTGCACGGCTTCTTCAAACCATGGGCCATTGGCGATCACTTCGACAGTCCTTACCAGCCCTTTTTGATAAGCGTCAATGCAGGCGACATTGCAGCTATGAGAAAAGCCCATATCGTCGCCACGAAAGATGATTTGTGTCTGTTGTGCTTCAGCACACGCCATACAGAAAAAGAATAGTAGGTAGATGAGACGTTTCATGGCCTGGGAGCTTTGTGTCCAAGTTAGTACGATTTAAGAGGTTTTCTGTCCTGCGGCAACAGGACATTTGTCAGCAGCACATCTCGCTAAATCAGCTGCTAAGCTGACTGAGAATCTGCGTTAACCGGATCTTCGGAGGTAGGCACTTCGGTCTCTTCATCCTTCTTCAATTGGAAGTGGTCCACACGCTCCTTCATTTCTTTCAGGGCGTCCAGCATAGTTTGACTTTGATCGCGTACCGATTCCATGGCATGGAGCATTAGTTCCGTCGAAGTATTCACCTCCTCAGAGCCTGCAGCCGTCTGCTCTGAAACCACCACCAGGTTTTGAATAAGTTCTACGATGGTCTTTATGTCCGTCGTCTGCTGCTGAGCAGTATTGAGGATATCTGTCGAGACTTCGAACGTCTTCTGATAGAAATCCGAAATACCCTTGAAAGAGACTGCGGCCTCCTTGGTCATCGCCTCTCCAGAGCGAATGTCCTCACTCATTTCGGTGATCAACTCCGTCGTGCGCCCAGTATCCTCCTGAATGCTGTGGATGATGCTCTCTATTTCGTTGGCGGATTTTTTCGAGTCCTCCGCTAGCTTTCGTATTTCCTCGGCAACGACCGCAAAGCCACGCCCAGCGTCACCTGCCTGTGCCGCCTCGATGGCGGCATTGAGGGCCAGGAGATTCGTCTGCGCCGCAATCTCCTTCATGATACTGACGATGGAGCTGATCTCGTGGGATCGGTTGGACAAGGTCGTGGTAGCATCAGTTGTCTTATCGCTGGACGACATCACTTTTTTCATGCTCTCCGCCAGCTGGTCCATGAGTTGGGAGCCCTGCGCACTCAGGTCTGTACCCTGAGCGGCTGTCTCATTGATCTTGAAGGCCTGCTGGTTCATCGATTCCGTGGAAGTCACGACACCTGCGAGGAAGTTGTTCGTCTCGTCGATCATTCGCAATTGATTCGAAGCGCCAGCGTTGATCTCCTCCATGGCTTTAGAGACCTCCGAAGTGGTGGATGCCATGTCCTCGCTGCTCTGATGCATGTTGTCCGAGACCTCTGTCATGTTGGCTACCTCCTCTGAGACCTGACCCAGGAGATTGGACAAGCCCTCTATGGCATGGTTGACATTGTAGGCCAGATCGAGGATATCGCCTTTGGCTTCGTCCGTGTAGCGTGACGTCATGTTGCCCTGCGACAACTCCATCATAAGTCTCTTCACAGTATTGAGCGGCTGCAGTACCGAGTCAAAGAGTTGATTGATCGAGGTACCCAATTTCTTCCATTCGCCCTGCTTTCCTTCTACCTGGACACGCGCAGAGAAGTTTCCAGACTCGACGGCTTCACGAATGACAAAGTCAGTGTCGAGAACTGCCGCCTCGAGATTATCTCGTTGTCGTTCGAGTTCCATGCTCTTTCCTTCCAACTCAGTCGTGGCGGCCTTCACCTTGCTTTCGAGCTCCCTTTGATGGGCCAACATCACCGCCCTTCTACGCCTTGTGAAGACTACGGTTCCGAAGACCAGCAAGGCAAGCATCCCTCCCCGAAACCACCAGGTCTCCCACCAATAAGGAAGTACGTGAATGGTGATACTGGCACCATCCTCGTTCCATATTCCGTCGTTGTTGCTGGCTCTTACTCGGAAGTTGTAGGTCCCAGGCTCCAGATTGGTATAGGTCGCAATTCTGGTATGGCCCTCTTCGTTCCAGTCTTCCTCGAAGCCCTCAAGCATATAGGAGTATTGATTTCTGTCGGCATGGGTCAGATTGAGGCCCACGAATTCAATTGAGAAGATATCCTGAGCGCGCGAAAGTACGATCTCATCCAAGAAGGTAACGTGCTGATCAAGTGGCGATTGTGGCGCTCCGATTTCGACAGACTTATTGAAAAGCTTAAAGTCCGTCAAGACGACATGCGGCGCATTAGGGTTGGTATTGATGACCGTTGGGTCGAAGAAGCTAAACCCATTTGTCCCTCCCATGTAGATGAGGCCATCCTCGTTCTTATACATAGCGCCTCTTCCAAACTCCTTGCCTTGAAGGCCGTCCTTGGCGCTGTAGTTGTCGAAGGTGGGTTCATTACCCTCCATTATCATGTGGCTAATACCATTGTTTGTAGATATCCAGAGTCCTCCTGAGCCATCTTCTACAATTCCCTTGATGACCGAGTTAGGGAGGCCACTAAGCTTATCGTAGGTTGTGAAGGATTCAGTCTCGGCATTGAATAAACTTAAGCCAGCTCCCGTCGCAATCCAGATGGAACCATCAGAGTCTTCATAGATCTGATTAATGACATTGGACTGAAGGGCCGATGGATCCTCCGAGTCCTTGGTGTATTGTTGTACGTCATAATCCGACTCGCTTTTGAAATCTACCTTATTCAAACCCGACTCGGTACCCACCCACACCATGTCATTCGAATCTACATAGAGAGAGATCAGCACATCAATAGTCAGTCCCCCCTCGTCATCAGAAGAAATATTGAAGAATGTGTCCGACTCCCGATGCCATCTGTTGAGGCCCCCATCCAGCGCAGCGACCCACAGATTACCTTGACTGTCTTCATTGATGCCAAATATATTGGGTGAAGAAATCGAAGTGGGATCGTCGGGATCTGTTGTCCGTACTTCAAATGTCTCGCTGTCAGTATCGTAGCGAAGCAATCCTCCGGCCCAGGTCCCTATCCAAAGGTCACCCAAGTGATCCTCGTAATACGCCAAAATCGCATTACTGCTAAGACCAGAACTTCCCCCCTGTCGCAAATAGCTCCACTCCTCGTCCTGCAGTAAGTTGATGCCTCCACCATCTGTGCCGACCCATAATTTCCCATCGTGTTCTATCAAGGCACTTACCACATTGTGGCTTAAGCCCGCTTGGACAGTTTGGAACTTGCGGTAGTAGGGATCCCATACTTCTACTCCCTGGTTGAAGGTACCGACCCACAGCCGCCCCTCACGGTCCTCCGTCACTTCCCAAATGGAATTGCTGTTGAGGGATGTGGGGATCTCGGTGTCATTGACAAAATGCTGAAATGTACTGTCTTGAGCATCATAGAGTGCTAGTCCGCCGTTCTCAGTACCGAGCCAAAGAGCCCCCCGTTTGTCGACGAGCAAAGCTTGCACCCGATCATTGCCTATAGATGTGGGATCGGATGGGTCATGAGTGAAATGATTCCACTGAAATCCATCTCCAACTTTTATGAGTTGGAAAGCTCCAAAGCCTTGGGTGGACACCCAGTATTCATTGTCGCCCAATTTGATGAGATCCGTGACCCTGCCACAAGGTATGGGTAGGCCCTGCAAGTCCTGTACAGGGACGATCTCATCATCCGCTGTAAGCATATCGAGGCCCTCAGACGTACCGACCAAAGTATTTTCACCATCGGGCAGCAGCGCCCGTATTTCCTGATTTTGAAATTCCCCAGGGACCCTGGCTATGGTACCATCCTCTTCCAGGCGATACAATCCGCCCGTAGTCCCTATCAGCAGTCGCCCCAGATGATCTTCGTTGATGGCATTGATCACTTGGGAGTAGATGTCTCCATTGTCGCGGTATTTTGACTTCCACCGTTCAAACCGATGCATCGTGGGGTTGTATCGAGCGAGACCGGAAGCAGTGCCGATCCAAAGATTCTGCTGACGATCCTCGAACATCGACATGATGTAGCTATCGGGAAGGCTGGTGCTATCACCCCGAATATTCTCAAAAATCTCGAAGGACAGGCCGTCATAGCGATTGAGTCCGGCGTACGTACCCACCCAAATATAACCGACGTGATCCTGAAGGATGGACGTCACTCGATTTTGCGACAGGCCCTCGTTGAGGTGCTGAAATTCCAGGTGAGACGATCCTCCGTACTGAGCGAGTGCTGCTAAAGTCGAACCCAACCACCACGTCCAAACAAGAAAAAATCTGTGCATATACTGCTGGAGATCTACAAATTCTAGATTCGAACATAGTGATTTCCAGAACCGCAAACACACAAAGAAGTTGAACGAGAAAAGCCACTGCTCAATAGGAATTTTTACCTACCAAAATCCATGAAATGGGTAGAAATCATCAATTGCAGGTCATCGCCCGGAAAGTACCCATCTATTCACGAAGGGTGGCGACCACGTTCCACACCTGTGCTTGAACCTGCGTCCGGTTGGCAAATGTCTGGGTGAATACATCATTGTCTTCGCCATGTACAACCGTCCAGGTATCATGTGTATATATGTTGAGTTGCAGGCCCTCAAAGGAAGGATATACCAACACCGCCAACAGGTCGTAGTCGATCTTTCGGCTTTCAAAATAGTAGCCCAGCAACGTCCAGAATTTGAGGCGTCCTTTCTTGACGTTCGCTTCGTGGATTGGCTTCCAGATGTCCTCTTCCATGGTCGAATAAGGTCCCCACATGTCGGGGTCCACACTTAGGTACTGGACCATCGCCCAATCGCCGGTGGTGAGATGCCCCATGACATCCTCGCCTTCCACACTCCGGGCAACAAGATGCTCTCGCCAGTAGCTTGAAGTCACTTCCCGGCTGACTACGCTGAATAGCTGTGGCTGTTCGGAGAGGATCTCCAATAATTCCGGGTCGTCCGCGGCATGCATTTGGAGGAATTCTGAAGATGAAAATTGAAGAGAATTCCATGTGCCATACTCCGACAGAATCAGATAGTTGAATGCCCTTTCTCCTGGATGAGGGTACCATAGTCGCAAGACGACCCGGTTGACAAGGTCTGTCCTTTGGGTCAAAGTCGAAAGATGAGGTTTCATTTGTTCATTGAAGTGCAGCCAGGCTTTATCATCATCCGCCTGGACGTACTCCATGAGCAAGAAGGTTTCCGCTCGGCTTTCAATGACGCCGAAATGAATCAACAATAATGTCACCACTATTCTGAGTCTGGAGGTTGGGTACTTCATAGGACTTTTTGGATTGAAAACATGAAATGAGGCTCTACCGCTTATGGGGCAGCCTTCTAACTCGTGCGGATACTTCCAGCCGGTCAATTGGCCCTGACGTCAATTAAAAATTTAGTAAACTAGAAATAGGGATTTGGTAAACTTTTGGCATCAACTTGTAGGTAAATCCCATTCCCAATGAGAACCTACCTAATCGCCCTTCTGTCCGTCGCAATGGCCACTCTGGTCAGGGCGCAGGACCAGCCCCGAGTCGTTATCGAAGTTACCACACAACAGAAGCCCTGGAACAACCTGGATTGGAATAGCAAAGTGGATCAGTTTCAGTTCGCTATCGTCACGGACCGGACCGGAGGTCATCGACCCGGCATCTTCCTGAAAGGCATTCAGAAGCTTAACTTGCTACAGCCCGAGTTTGTCATGAGCGTCGGGGACCTGATCGAAGGGTACACAGAAGACCAGATGCGTCTGGACGCCGAATGGACCGAGTTTATGGGCTTTATTGACAGTCTCGATGTTCCGTTCTTCTACGTGCCAGGAAATCACGACATCACCAACAAGGTAATGGAGGACAAATGGAAGGAACTGTTCGGGGTCACGTATTACTCCTTCGTGTACAAGGATGTGCTCTTCCTCTGCCTCAATTCCGAGGACAATTACCGCGGGGCTGGCAGAGGGTCCATTGACGAGGAGCAATATGAGTGGATCAAAAAGACTTTGGAAGAAAACAAGGACGTTAAATGGACCATGGTCTTTCAACACCAACCTATGTGGGTCCAGGATGATCCCATGAGGTGGCCCGATGTTGAAGCCCTGTTGGCCGACCGACCTCACTATGTGTTCGCTGGGCACTATCACAGGTACTGGAAAACGACCAAAGGAAAGGGTAACTACATCGCCCTTGCCACGACCGGTGGAGGCAGTAGGCTTCGGGGCACAGCCTATGGCGAGTTTGACCACGTGGTATGGGTGACCATGACCGAGGAAGGGCCTATTTTGGCTAACCTCCTGTTAGATGGCATCTGGGATGAGAATGTGGTCACTGAAGGCATCGTGGACCTGGTCCGCAACCGCCCCTATCCAGTGAAAGTGGAGCCTCTCTACCTCGATACCGAAAGCTTCGACGAGATGACGGCAGAAGTCAAAATCACCAATGAATCTGACTACCCGATGACGGTAAAAATCAAAGGTAACGTCAACAAATCCCTGTTCTACAGACTTGAGCAGGGCGAAGTGACCGTACAGCCGAACGATGTCTCCACCCTCCCACTGCAGCTAAAAAACATCAACGCGGCTAATGTCAACAGTCTGAGTCCCATCAAACTGGACGCTGAGGTCACTTACAGTTATGAAGGCCGTCCCGACATGGTGCTCCCGCAGACGATCAATTTCGCGCCAGTCTATAAGCATAGCATCGGCAAAGCCACAAAAAAAGTGAAAGTCGATGGCGACCTGAAGGAATGGAAGGAGGGATGGATCAGCATCCCCATAGAAAACATGACTGGCAAACCTTTTGACTACCAGGGAGAAAAAGATCTGAGCCTCAAGTTTTCGGCGGCCTACGATGAAGAAAACGTCTACCTCGCCTTCGACATCACCGACGATGAGATATTCATCGACGAAGAACGCTCTCTGTGGGAACAGGATGCGTTGATCGTCGCCGTGGACGGCCGTCCCACTCACATCAGCGCTATGAACGACGGCGGAGGCCGGAACCGTGAATGGATGGCCTACTTTCGGACATTCAAGGATGACGAATCTGTACTTTGGAAAGACCGCTTACCCGAGGGCGTGAATTCTAAAATGACATCGACGAATGACGGCGTACATGTCGAAATGGTCATCCCTGGAAAGTATCTCAACGAAAAGCAATTGAAAGACTGGACCAGTCTGCGCATCGGCATCGGTTACTACGACTTCGATGAAGAGGGTGAGTCCCGCACAGAACACTACTGGTATCCGGCCTGGGGTACCGCCAACTCCATCCCTGGATCAGGCATGATATTCAAAGAGTAGACCAACCTAACCTACCGGGGCCTGTGGAACCGATCCTACAGGCCCCTCCTTTTCCTGCAATACAGGAACGATCAGATTCCCCGTCCATTAAATGCTCCCACGTCGTAAATCCTAAACATTTAGTACTATTAAGTGACCGAATGCTTATGCCCTTGATCAAACACCCCACCGTCTATCTGCTCGTGGCCCTTGCCGCTTGTGGTAATCCCCGTGTCGAAACAGCGAGTAACTCCCTTGCCAATAGTGACTATTCCGAAGTCATCCATGATCAAATGCAAGGCTTCCCAAATGGTACACAATTGGCTTTTGCCTTCATTGCCGATAGTGCGGTCAGCTATTACGGTATTGAGCGACTTGATGACACCCTCCACACGGTCGCCAACCAGGACAAGATCTTCGAGATCGGGTCGATCAGCAAAGTGTTCACGGGTATACTACTAGCCAACTTTATCGCCGACGGGACCATTAGGGCCGATGAATCCATCAAGCCCTACCTACCCTATGACCTCCCCGACAGCATCGATCTGACCTTCGAATCGCTCTCCAATCATACTTCGGGTCTCCCCCGCTTGCCCTCAAACCTCACAATGATGGCACTGCTCAACCGGGACAATCCTTACAAGAAATATGGCGAAGAAGCCCTACAGGAATACCTGACTGGGGATGATCTGCGCCTACGAGGTGTTGGTGAGGTGCAGTATTCTAATCTGGGAGCAGGTCTTCTCGGCTACGTGCTCACCCAAATTGCCAAAGAAGATTATGAGTCCCTATTGCAATCAAAAATATGTGGCCCCCTGGGAATGAATTCCACTACGTCGGATCGGTCAATCGTAGAGGATCGCCTTGTATATGGTAGAGACGCCTCAGGTGACATCACCTCCAACTGGGACCTCAACGTCCTTGTTGCTGCGGGTGGAATCGTCTCCTCCGCAGAGGACATGGCGAAATTTGCAATGGTGCAGTTTGATACGACCTCCATGGCCATGAATATTGCGCGGCAGAAGACCGCCACACTTCACGGTTCAATGGACGTCGGACTAGGGTGGCACATTCGCTACACAGATAAAGGTCGCACCTGGCACTGGCACAATGGTGGCACCGGAGGCTATCGATCCTACACGGCCGTGGATTTGGAAGCAGGTAAGGGGATAGTGGTGTTAGCCAACATCTCATCCTTTCACGATGACTCTGGCAAAGTAGACCAGCTGGCGATGGCACTCCTCCAAGAGATGCTAGAGGAACCAGCTGTCGACGACCCTTCTTGATTCACGAAGGAAATCGAGCCACCGATCTGGACGGTGACGATTGGCTAGATCCCTCGCTATTGCCAAGGGCAAGGCATGGAAAACATGGCTGAACCCAAAACCGAAGAGGACCCCAGTCAACAAGCGAATCACATTGGAAGATGTCATGACCTCCTGGTGTGATAACTTCCACTCCAATACCATCAGCATCATAGCTCCCAATGACAGCAAGAGCCTCTTTCTGCTGATGGCATCAATGCCCCAACAAAACCTCCCGATCAGGAAGCCCATGAATATCCCGGTACATCGACCACAAAGCGGTAGAGCGACACCTCCCAAAGCGAATGACCGCTCAGGTTGCAGATGACAGACGCCGCCCCAGATCACTGGGTCAATTGCCTCTGGAAACATCGGAGCCAGGAATGCACCTGTGACCTGGATCGCCACGCTGAGGACGATCAACCTGTCCCAAAACCAAAGTAGCGGACTGGTCACGCGCCTATTTTCTTAAGATCCACCTTCAGGAGATTTGCCACCTCCTCCAAGGCCGACTTATCCAGTGACTCAGAAAGTAGGAGTCTTTGTTCACCACTCTTCTTCTCGCCCTTCCTCGTATACTCGACTTTTTGATAGTGGGCTTCTACTTCTATCAGGTTGGTGTGATGGCCTTCTGCCGTCCAAATGCTCACATCTATTCTCTCCTTAGCGTTTTTGCTCACTTGTTTCAATTCCGTAAGGGATTGTTCGTCGCGATTGAGGAGCCCAATCAACAATCTTGGAAGCTCATTGATTTTGACGTTCCTGATCACGTGCTTATCCAGAAACTTGTGGGCCTGTTCGCAATATGGACTGGTCCCTGCTTCTCTTCCCATGCTATATGCAAGGAGTATGCTGAGTAAAGTGAGAATTCCGAACCACACATAGTGATCAGCTACCATCGTAAGCCAATAAAAGAGACCCAGGCCAATCATAGTAAGAATGGTCGAGACTCCGAACTGCAACCGGTCGAGTACACTCCCAATGAAGTTCAGCCCATCAAAAAGTCCGTAGGTCACATAGATGGCTGCTGCAGCTGAAGCCAACCCGATCACGACGCCTGCGAAGGCCCCTACTTTGGGGCTCCTGCAAGAAGAGAGAGGTCCTCCCCCCGCGATTCCCATGCCCCCACCATAGGCAATCGCCAGAGGCGCCAGGATATATAGAAGCCCCGCTGGCAGATAGATAATATTGAGACAAAAACCCGCTTCATCGAAAGCTTCAAAGACCCAAATGCCGGCGCTGGAAATCAACCACGAAACGCCATAACCTATGCCCATGCCAAGGATTCCCGTTAGGAGTAACACGGGGATCGTCGAAGCCGTGATCTTGCCACTGGGCTGATAGTCTTGCTTGACGGCGGAGGGGATGAGTAAATGGATCGGTGTATTCGGAACGCTACTCTGAAAGAAATTGATCAGGTAGTCAATCCGGCCCTTCTTTTCTGTCGCTTGCATGCTGCGTAGTTTTGTGAAGAAGCCAAAATAGTTGATCCCCGCCACCCAGACGGCAACTTTTGGTTTTTTTCCGCCTGCTACGCATCACTGTCAGACCTTCGTCAGTTCAAATCCGCACCTCTTGATGAACGACGCCAACACCTGTCCCCAAAAGGGACTTATCGAGTGGGTAGGGGACTAATTGCCCCCTTTGAACGCGTCTATTCTTGACTGGCCCTCAGGCTTGGGGAATACGTTGTTGCCCATATCTACATCGGCCAACTCAAGGTTGGGGTCGATATTGATGCTGGTCACTTCTTTGCTTTTTATGAAAGTCCGTGTGACCTGCGACTCATCGTGCCTCCAAACCTGCGCTGGGAGGGTCTCAATTTCTTTGGTACCATCCACGTAGTTCCATTCGATAATGATCGGCATGACCAGCCCACCGACATTTTTAAAGGTCAGCTCATAGATGTGCTTACCTGTGAGTGCTTCCTGCATGGCCTGCTCGTCCATACGGTTGAGGAACTGTCCATACGCACCATCCGGAGTCGGTAAAACTGAGATGGGCGTGGGCCCATCACCAAAACCTCCCTCCGATGACGCGTCCCCGCCGCCAGAGATCTTCGTAGATTCACCCTTGCTGACTTTGTTCTCCAGGGCCACTTCAGGATCCCGGAGTTGGAACCATTTGACGTCTGCCAGCTCAATATCTACCTTGTCCGTTGTGAAGTACCACCCTCTCCAGAACCAATCCAGATCCACGGCAGTCTCATCTTCAAGTGTTCTGAACAGGTCTGAGGGATTGGGGTGCTTGTATTTCCACCGATTGGCGTACTCCTTAAAAGCAATGTCAAACAACTCAGGGCCGATGATCGTCTCCCTCAACATCTGGAATCCGACCGTTGGCTTCACGTAGTAGTTGTTCCCCATTTGAAAAAGCAAGTCATTGTCAGAGTTCGTCATGATGGGTCTAAGAATACTCTGGTCTCCCTGCATGAAAGGCACAATACTACTCGGTGTTGTGCTTGTATACTGAGGGTAGCGCTGTGCCATTGTACGGACATTCAAATAGGTATTGAGTCCCTCATCCATCCACATCCACTTGCGCTCATCGGAGCTGACGATCATGGGGAACCAATTGTGGCCTACCTCGTGCACGACTACGTTGATCAAGCCTTTCTTCGCCTGGTCACTCATTTGTCCATTGACAGGTCGCCCGCCATTGAATGAGATCATGGGATACTCAATACCAATGTTGGACATGTTCACCGAAATTGCTACCGGATAAGGATAGTCAAACGTCGCTTCGGAATAGACCTCCAAGGCGTCCTTGATGGCCTGTGTCGATAGCTGTGACCAGAAGGGCATCCCCTCATTGGGGTAGAAAGACATAGCCATCACGGTATTCGTCGGGAGCTTCACCGCCTGCGCATCCCAGATGAACTTTCGTGAACTGGCGAATGCGACATCACGAACGTTTGTGGCCGAGAATTTCCAGGTTTTTTTGCCGCGCGCTTTCTTGCTTTGATTTTCGAGTGCCTCGTCAGGCGTAACGATCATCACGGGCTTATCGAAAGAGCTGCGCGCCTCCTCAAAACGAGCCCTTTGTTCCTTGGTTAGCACTTCGCTTTCATTAACGAGCGCTCCTGTGCCGGCCACAATGTGATCTGCTGGCACGGTCATTTCGACCTCGTAGTCGCCAAACTCCAGGGCAAACTCTCCCAGCCGCTGAAACTGTTGGTTCTGCCAGCCTTCAGTGTCATTGTAAACAGCCATGCGGGGGAACCAGTGACCCAAATAGTAGGCCTTGTTGTCATCCTCTGGAAAGTATTCATAGCCCTCTCTCGCCAGCAGGAACTGCATACGATCCGTGAAATAGTTTTCCCACTCTATGGTGAACGTCAATTGGTCACCAGGCTTAAGCGTTTGAGGCAAATTGATGCGCATCATCGTGTTGTTCACAATGTAGTCCAGGTTCCCACCTTTGGCATCCTTTACAGCCTTGATACTTGTCCCTGCCGGAGCGTCAAGCGGCCTAGCTAGCAATTGCATGTTGCGGGAAGTCATGGACTCACTGACGCCACCGACAATGAAACCATAATTTTCATTCCCTTTGCGATTAATGTTTTGATCAAGTTGTATCCAAAGCAATTTCAGTTCATCAGGAGAGTTGTTGTAATACGTGATCTCTTCCCATCCAATGAGTCGGTCAGTGGCTTCGTCGATCTCTGCCTTGATCTTGTAGTCAGCACGTTGTTGCCAATACTCCGCACCCGGTGCGCCAGAAGCTGTTCGATAGGGGCTGGGAGGGGTAAGCAGTCGGTCTATCGACTCAAACTTTCCGGCATAAGGAGGAACATCTTGCGCGAACACGCACAAGGACATGGTAAGTAGAAAAATGCTGATGCAAATCTTCATGCTCTATTTCAATTTTGGTCTGCGAAGATAAGAATTAGCAATATGGAAGCTAGAGGCTATTGGCTTTTCGGTCTACACCGAGGATAGAAGGATAGATCT
Organism: Cyclobacteriaceae bacterium; assembly: GCA_965227935.1. Classification (GTDB taxonomy): domain Bacteria; phylum Bacteroidota; class Bacteroidia; order Cytophagales; family Cyclobacteriaceae; genus JAWPMT01. The sequence goes on from CBDDGS010000043.1 coordinate 352,165, forward strand.
TCGATGAATAGCCTATGACCCAATGGGTGTTGACGCCTTTTGCCATGCATTCTCGAACAAGACTAAATAATACCGATACACCCGTTTCATTAATTCAGTTATATGAAATATAATTTACTTACCCAATAGAAACCACGACATACTTACAAATGAAATACATCAGCACAGCATTTTTTTTGGCACTGAGCCCCCTACTTGCGGTAGCGCAGGAGGACGAAGCCACCACCCTGGAGCTTGACAGCGTCGACTTGCAGGAGCTCATCTCATACTATGAGCAAGCGCATCTGAAAGATTCTCTTCTGCAGTATGAGCGAGGCTTGATCGAATTGTCAAGTGGATTGGCCACTCTCGATCTCGAACAAAATTTCAAATACCTGGATCCCGAGCAGACCAACCAGCTGCTACAGGATTGGGGCAACCCTCCGCAGGAGAGTCTTGGCATGATCGTTCCCGACTCCCTGAACCCTTACCTCTGGGAAGGCTGGGCAGTGGTCATTGACTACGTCGAAGATGGCTACATCAAGGATGAAGATGCTCAGGAAATTGACTACGACGAGCTGCTGAGCTCGCTGCAGGACGATGCCATCGAGGATAGCAAAAACAGACGCGCAGCGGGTTACGGAGGCTACAACGTAGTGGGCTGGGCGGAGTCGCCCTACTATGATGAAGACGCCAAGAAACTGTATTGGGCGAAGGAGTTGGCATTCGATGGCACCGAGAGTAGTACGCTGAATTACGACATCCGCGTGCTTGGCCGCCGAGGCTATCTACAACTCAATGCTGTCGCCAACACGGAGCAACTGGCCTCCGTCAAAGTATCCATGCAAGACCTACTGGCCCGTGTCGAGTTCAATCAAGGACACACGTACTTCGATTTTGATCCATCTGTTGACCAGGTGGCGGCTTACGGTCTCGGCGCATTAGTCGCAGGAAAGTTGGCCGCCAAAGCTGGTATCCTCAAGGTCGTTGGTGTCTTCCTCGCCAAATTCTGGAAGGTATTGCTGATCGCGGGTGGCGGATTGCTCGCGGCGATCCGTAGATTCTGGAACGGCCCGGAAACTCGCGAGGCATAAGAAAGCATTAACCAGCGCAAGCAACTGGGTGAAGTCAATTACCGATGTGTAATTGGCTTCTTTTTTTGCGTAATATTGAAGCCATATCCCCTTCTGACATGAAAAGTACCCGAACCCTTATCTGTCTCTTTGCCTTTGCTCTGCTGCCCCTGACATCAATCGCGGCGGGGGAATACACACTCGTAATCTCCGGCTATGATTGGGGCCCGGCAGTCAATAAAGTGATCCTGAACATGGGGGAACCTGTTTCTGGCGTATCAGGCTCACAATTCCAGGTGATTGCCCAGCGCACCTCTCCTTGCTTTACCTCCAATGCAGTCGTAACCAAAGGGGAGCGCCAGATACTGTTTGCCTACGTATCAGATGAGCAGGGCAACAGGACCAGCAAGGGAGAACACGTGACGCTCGTCATGGCGGTGGGGCCCGAGGTATTTATTGGCTCGCCGATGCAGTTCTTCTACAATGACAACTGTCGAGGGACCAACTGGGTGGACTACGCGGTGACCGTAACCAACGACGCACTTGGTCAGGTTTGGGATACAGAAGTCAGTCGGATCATGCCCATCATTGACGAATTTGACCTGACGAAGTCTTACACACATGGCGAGTCGATTACCCTGGCCTACGCAGACTTCGAACCAAAACTGGAACAGGAGAAGTATCCGCTGATCATCTGGCTACATGGCGGCGGTGAAGGCGGTACCGACCCCACCCTACCGCTAATGGCTAACAAGGCCGCGAACTACGCCTCCGATGAAATCCAGACCTATTTTGGAGGTGCCTATGTACTCGTACCGCAATGCCCCGGAGCGTGGATGCACAATGCCCAAGGCGTCTCGACGAGAGGAAAAGAAAATGACATTTACAACGAAGGATTGATGGCACTGATCAAGGATTATGTGGCCAATCATCCAGACATCGATACGAGCAGGATCTATGTCGGCGGGTGCTCCAATGGCGGCTACATGACTGTGAAGCTGATGCTACTCTACCCCGACTATTTTGCGGCGGGATTTGTGAGTGCACTGGCCTATGACACACAGTATCTCTCCAACGAGGACATCGAAAAACTGGCGCCCCAGGCGATCTGGTTCATGCACTCCGCTGACGATCGCACAACGCGTCCCGACCAAACGGCGGTGCCGGTGTATAAGCGCTTGAAGGCAGCAGGGGGAGACAACATCTATCTCTCCTATTACGACCATGTCGTCGACATTACAGGCTTGTATGGCGGCAAAGACTACTGGTACAATGGGCACCTTTCGTGGATCTACGGTCATGCCAATAAGTGCCAGCTGGACTACGACGGATCTCCTGTACTGCTGGATGGCCGCCCAGTTACCATCATGGAATGGATGGCTGGGCAAAGATTAGAGTGATGGACTTAGACCTGGCAGCATCAACTCACTGCTGGACCTGGCCGTCGACGACATTTTGTACTTGCTGGAGCGTGCCGTTATCGTCATAGGAGATGAAAGTACCGGTGCCGTTCTTTAGGCTCCCGCCATCCAGCTTGTTGCCGTTGACGTCTTTCATCTCAATCATATTCCAGAGCAACCCGTTTTGGAAAGTGAGGGTCATTTTTATCTGCCCACTGGGATAGAACTGCTGGAACTCGCCATTCATGGCGCCCGCCGTAAAGTTCTTAATCACGCCTAATGTGCCGTCTTCATAGTACTGCTTCCAAACGCCTTCCTGCTTGTCAGCCACCAATCGTCCTTCCTCATAGACCTGTCCGGTGGGGTAATATCCCTTGTAGCTTTTGGATCCGTCAGAAGCATTGTAACTGATGTCCTTCACAAGGTTCTTCTGCTCATCATATTGCTTTCTGGAGCGCTCTACGCCAGCAGGAGCGTATTCGACAGTGAGGACGGGGTGGGTTGTCACCGAGGGGTGGTAGTATCCCCATGAGCCTATCTTTTTGTCTGAAGAGTAGCTACCCTTGCCAACGATACCGGAGTAGTCTACCTCCTCCCAGGCGCCATCTTTCTTGTCGTCCTTGTATGCTCCCTTCTCTTTCAGACTATTGAACCTATCTGTCTTCTCATAAGGTCCGTTTTTCATGCCGTTCGTATATGTCACGGTGATCTTGGTTTCTCCATCGTCTTCCCCCAAGGTCCAGGTACCATTCCGCTCTCCGGCAGACATCTCTCCTTTGGCAACAAGCCTTCCGGAATAATCATAGTCTTCGTAGAGACCGTTCAAAACACCCTGATTGTCAAAAGTCTCGAGCTTGTCAAGTTGCTCCGAGAGGTACCTATACTCTTCCCACTTACCAACCTTCACCTCGCCCTTGCCGTAACTCCCGCGGTACCTTAGGAAGGTCTCTTTTGTTTCGTGTTTGTAGTCATACTTGACCCATTCGCCGATCTTCTTATCCTCCAGGTAGTTGCCTTTTTCGTCGGGGATCGTTCCGACCCAGAAACTTTGGTACAGTCCCGATTTCTTGCCGTCCAGGTAGTTGGTGATTGACCGAAGGGTGCCATTCTCATTGTAGAATTCCCACGGGCCTGATTGCTTTCCATTGACATACTTGCCCTTTTCCCTCAGACTACCTCCCTCCAGGTAACGCGTCCACTCGCCTGTTCTCATATCTGCGGCGTACTGCCCGCGCTCTACGATCGCATCGCCATAATAGCCGGTGTATTTCCCCTCTCTGAGGCCTGCCTTGTACTCCACTATATGGTTCAGTGAGCCGCCAAGGTATACTTTCCAGGGGCCCGTCCTCCGCCCCTCGCTATCTCTAGCCCCTGAATCAGACTGAGCGAGCACCGAAGAATGAAGAACAAATAGAGTAAGAACTGGCAGAAAGTGTCTTTTACGCATATCTCAAACATAGATAGATCGTATGAAATGACAATTGCTACCGGAACTTAATCTAACTGACCGGGTAAGATCCGAGTGTAGGTTCGTTCTGTTTTTGAACCATCGGCAGATCGAACCCGCCACTTGTTTCCTACCTTTACCAAGACCACAGATGATTAGGAAGATTCACATCACACTTCAGGTCTCCTGCCTGCTGCTATTGCTAGCGTGCCAGTCTGATGAGCCATTCACTCCCGAGTACCAGGTGCCATCAGAACTGCAGGTACACATCGATACATTCTTAATGGAGGCAGGAACACGAGGTCAGACCATCGAGATCGATAATCTGATCATTGAGATCGACAACAATCTTCCAATCAGCACCTGCGGTGTTTGTAACTCGCTGGAAAGTCCTGGCCAGACGCAGAAGATCGTCCGACTCAACCCGACATGTCTTGAGCTCGCCCCAGCGCAAGTAGAAGCGCTCTTATTCCATGAATTGGGGCACTGCGTCCTCCTCCGTCCGCACGAAGAAAGTACGCTTCCCAATGGCGATCCCAAGAGCATGATGGTCGCCAACGATCTGGACGTCTATGCACCCTGCATCTATGCCATCGACGGTAGCGAAGACTGCGACAATACCTTCAAACGCGACTACTACCTCGATGAGCTGTTTGAAGAGTCCACACCCGCGCCCGAATGGGCAGACTAGCAAGACCAGGTGCGGGCCTATGGTAGACAGTCAGTGAATGGAAATGAGGAGCATAGCATTGGCAAAATACACCAAGGGGTAGCACGTTCAGCACTTCAAAATATCTTCATAATCTATCCCTTATTTTGTATCCTCAAGTGGTACGTCCAGGCTTCGGCTATCAGATAATTGACCACTTGTCCGTACCCAAAATGAAGAAGAATTCACATGGAAGAGCTCCGAAAAGAAGACGTAAGTCAGGAAGTATTTGACCTCTATGACGACTATGCCCACAACAGGCTGGATCGTCGGAAATTTATGGACCGGCTCAGTACTTATGCTGTAGGGGGCATCACTCTGCCTGCCCTTCTGAGCTTCATTATGCCCAACTACCAGGACAAGATTCAGGTAGCTGAAAACGACCCTCGTCTTAAGACCGAAACGATCACCTACCCCTCTCCCAAGGGAGGAGGGGAAATGAAAGCGCAGCTGTCCCGGCCCGTGGACGCTACTGGTAAACTCCCAGGCATTGTGGTAGTACACGAAAACCGCGGTCTCAACCCCCACATCGCTGATGTAGGCAGACGTGCGGCGCTGGCGGGATTCATCTCCATCTCTCCGGACGCACTTACGCCATTGGGCGGTTATCCCGGCACTGATGACGAGGGACGTACGATGCAGCGCCAGCGTGACCGACAGGAGATGCTGGAAGACTTCATCGCCGCATTTGACTACCTGCGCGACCACGAAGGGTGCACCGGCAATGTCGGTGTCGTTGGTTTCTGCTTTGGTGGGTGGATCTCCAATATGATGGCTGTGCGCTGCCCCGATTTGAAGGCCGCCGTGCCATTCTACGGAGGTCAGCCCTCACAGGAGGATGTAGCTAAGATCCAGGCGCCTTTGCTACTGCAATATGCTGCTCTTGACAAGCGCGTCAACGAAGGGTGGCCTGCCTATGAGGCGGAGCTCAAAAAGCAAGGGAAAGAATATACTGCCCACATGTATCCGGACACCAATCATGGTTTCCACAATGACACAACCGGGCGGTTTGACGCCAACGCTGCAAAGTTGGCGTGGGAAAGAACTGTAGCGTTTTTTAAAGAGAAATTGAGTTAGGGTTTAAGTTGATCGTTGTTTGATGAGTTGAAGGTGGATGAGTCGAGAAGACAGGATCTGAAGAACCTGAAAATTCTTGGCTCACCAACTCATCAACTTCTATCGCGACAGGGATAGAGCCATGAAGTGAGAGATTACTAAAACTACAGAGCAATTGACAATTCTACTCTCTCTACTTCATGGTATAGCCCGATCCCGATGTAGTGAGAACTTTTCACTAGTACGGGCACACGGCCATCGGGAGTCGCCCCCAAACTACGGCCATTCAACAGCCCAAATAGACCTTTCAGCAACAGAGATATGGCATTAAACAACACAATTTTCAAACTTCACGGTTTATATATCAGTCAGTTATAGTCTCCTTATGAGGAAATCGTTCTACTTAGTGGTAAGCCTACTGATGCTGGCAGATACGCTCTCAGCTCAAGACCTGAAGATCGCAAGATCCACCGGCGCTATCAAAATCGACGGTGTACTCGATGAAGAAGCGTGGCAAAATCTCGATGTCGCCGATAACTTCCGGCAATTTTTTCCCTACGATACTTCAGCCGCCATCGCCCAAACGGAGGTGAAGATGGCGTACGACGACAACTTCATCTATGTGGCAGCGAAGATGCTCAATCTGGGGCCTCGGGAATACGTTGTTCCATCGCTTCGGCGAGACTTCCTGGGTAATGCCTTCGACGGCTTCACAGTAGTCCTGGATACCTACAAAGACAAGACTAACGGTTTTATTTTCGGTGTAAACCCGTATGGTGTGCAGCGAGAAGGTCTCATTGCCAATGGTGGCAATTTCACACGTCGAGGTCGCACAGGTGGTGGCAGTGCTTTCTCGCTCAATTGGGACAACAAGTGGTACTCGGAGGCGAAGATCTACGAAGACTACTGGGTGGTGGAGATGGCAATACCATTTAAGACGCTCCGATTCAAAGAAGGCATGGACTCCTGGTATGTCAACTTCTACCGTATCGATAGTGAGTATGCCGAACAATCTACATGGTCTCCGATCCCTCGCAACTTCTCGATCATCAACATTGGCTTCAACAAAGAGCTCCAGTGGGACGAGCCGCTTCGTAGCCCTGGCAAGAACATCTCTCTCATCCCCTATGCTTCCTACAGGACCTCGAAAAACTATGACGAGGGTACGCCCGTGAAGAACGAGTACCTGCTAGGTGGTGATGCGAAGATCGCTCTGTCCGCGGCGATGAACCTGGACCTGACAATCAATCCGGACTTCTCTCAGGTAGAAACAGACCAACAGGTGACGAACCTTGATCGCTTTGAGATCTTTTTCCCGGAGCGGCGGCAGTTTTTCCTGGAAAATGCTGATCTGTTTTCAGACTTTGGCTCGTCAGGCACCCGCCCTTTCTTTTCCAGGCGGATAGGTGTAGCGCGCGATACCGCAACTGGCACCAATGTATCCAACCCGCTGTATGCCGGCGCCCGGCTAAGTGGTAATCTCAACAATAAGACACGAATAGGTGTGCTGTCCGTGCAAGCCGCAGAAGACGAAGAAATTCAGCTACCCTCTGTGAACTACACGGCAGTGGCACTGCAGCGACGAATCGGTCCTCGATCCAATATCTCCGCCATTTTTGTGAATAAGCAGGCATGGCAGGACTCCCTCGGCTCAGATTTCACGATGAACCCATTCTCCTACAACCGTACCGTAGGACTGGATGCGAACCTGGCCACACCGGACAATAAATGGAGTGGCAAAGGGTATTTCCATCATTCTTTTGATCAGGATCAACTGGACTCGGCCTTCTCCTGGGGCGTCGGCGCCCAGTACCAAACACTCAACTGGGAAGCAAGAATGGACCTGAGATCCATCGGTGCCAACTTCAACCCCGAAGTGGGCTTCGTACGTCGAACGGACATCAATCGATTCAACGGCACCTTCTACCGCAACTTCTACCCTGCCGGAGGACCGATACAATCACATGCTCCCGGCTATGATTGGGATGTGACCTGGAATGAAACGTATGGAACGACGGACTGGGACATGAACCTGCTCTATCGCATCAACTTCCGCAATACATCTCGTTTCAGCTTTAGACTTCGTCGTGAGTACGTGTATCTGTTTGATTCTTTCGATCCTACGGGGACGGATGGACCCGAGTTGCCGGCGGATTCGGAATACTACTACAACCTGATCATTGCCTCCTTCAACTCTGATCAGCGCAAGCCCTTCTTCTACGACTTCTTTACGCGCATAGGGCAGTACTTCAATGGTCATCGCAGTAGCATCAACGGATCTCTGGGTTATCGCTTCCAGCAGCTCGGGAATATCTCCCTTGACGTGACCTATAATCACATCCGAATGCCAGAGGGCTACAACGACGCTGACCTGATCCTCATCGGGCCGCGAATCGATCTGACGTTTACGCGCAACCTCTTCTGGACTACCTATATCCAGTACAATGACCAGATCGACAATGTCAATATCAACACGAGACTGCAGTGGCGCTACCAGCCTGTTTCAGATATATTCCTCGTGTACACGGACAACTATCTGGCGACCAACGAGGGACCATTGATCGACTTCGGTCAGCCGAAAGCGCGGGCGTTGGTTTTCAAGATGACTTATTGGTTCAATCTTTAGGAGTTCCATGTTCGAGGTTTGAAGTTCCGAGTTGCTTCGAGGTAATATCGGAGCGCTCAGTCTATTCCAAGATTTGGGATCAGTTTGATCATGTAGTCCCGGAGTTTGTGGGCATTAACAAGTGTTTCCTTCCCCAGAGTAGTGATGGTGTAATAGCGCTTTCTTCTGCCTCCCCGCTGTGCAGTAGCGCCTGACTCAAAGGAAGTGACCAAACCCTTATTTTCCAGACGATACAATGCACCATGCAATGACCCTACGCTTGGCCGATGCTTGGTGTGTTGCTCGATTTCCCGGAGAATAGTCACCCCATACGCATCTTCGTTTAAGATACCTATCACGATCAGGACTATCTCCTCAAATGCTCCGAGGTTCGTGCTTTTCATGCTACTCGTCTTTTAAAATTTTCGCGGGATCGACCCTGAGTGTTCGCCATGTCATGGCTCCCAGGGTAACCGTAGCTAAAAAGACAACCGCCGCGAACGGAACCACAAAGACAATCGCCTGCCAATCTGTACGGAAGGGGAAGCTCTCCAACCAGCGATTGCCAAGCACATATAAAGCCGCAAATGCTATGGCACACCCTACAACAAGTGGGATCGTGAAGTGCCCGCCCAACAATGTCCAGAAATCCCGAGAGGTAGCACCCAACACCTTGCGAATGCCGATTTCCTTCATCCTTGCAATGAGCAGAAATGACGCCAGGCCAAACAATCCCAAACCAGCGAGGAGGATTGCTAGTGCGCTGAAGACCTTCAATACGCTGCCATACTGCATCTCCACCTTGAACTCCTGATCAAATACCTGATCGAGGAAGAAATACTCAAAGGGAGCAGAGGGGAAATGAGCTTTCAATACCGATTTGATGGACGCCAAGGTCTCTGGCAAGTTTTCCGTAGAGACCCTAAAGCTGAGATAGATCGGCTTTCCGAAATTCAGAGAAAAGACGATGGGCTCATAACCCGTTTTCAGTGACGAATGATGGTAGTCGTTGATGACACCCAGAACTTTGAACTCCAGTCGACCGCCTACCGACAGACGAGCACCGAGCGCTTCTTCGGCCGAGCCAAACCCGAGTGCCTCGACGGCAGCTTCGTTGATGACGACCATCAAATCATCAGATTGGAACGACCGGGAGAATCCTCTGCCGTGAGTTACTTTGACGCCGTATGTCTCAAAGTAGGCCGGGTCGACTGTCATAAAATGAACAGGCGCAGGTTCGGCCGTGGTTTGGTCCATTCGCTGAATAGACCCAGCGCTCATCACCCTGCCCGGCACACTGTTGCTGGCCGTGAAGGCCTCAATCTGCAGGTTGGTCAGGACCTCGTCGCCAAAGCTCTCAAAGATATCGGGGCGGTTGTCACTTACAGGCGGGGCGCTGATAACGAGCATCTCATTCGCATCAAACCCCAGGTCCTTGTTGAGCAGGAAACTGGTTTGCAGCGAGATGAGGATCACCCCTCCAATCATGGCTACGGAGATGGCAAACTGGGCTCCAATGAGTACCTTTCTCAACGCCCCTCCCTGGGCCTTCATGGAGAGGCGCCCCTGAAAAATCGACAGTGGCCGAAATGCCGCGGACATCAAGGCAGGATAGAGACTCGACACTACGGCACCGAGGAGAACCCCAACAACCGCCAGCACCCAGAATGCACGGTCATCAGTCACTACCAAGTCAAACTGCAAAAGATCACCCAAGACCCCGCGCAAAAGCCACAGACTGCCAAGCGCCATCAGAAAAGCGAGGCCATTGATGAGGACGGCCTCAAGCACAAACCTCGACACGATCTGGCCGCCTCGCGAACCCATTACCTTTCGGACGCCGACCTCCTTGCCTTTAAGTGTAGAGAGTGCTGTTGCCAGGTTGACATAGTTGAGATAGACAATGATCAGTATCAGGGCTGCCACTACAACCAATAGTTGGATGACCTCACGATCACCATTCTGCCCTAACTCAAAGGTCAAATGAGAGTCCAGGTGAATGTCAGTCACTCGCTGAAGTACGATTCGCTCATCCTGACCCTCGTCCGTCGGTCTGTACTGCCCCAATTGCGTGTTGAAACCGGCCTCTAGTTGAGAAGCAGTCGTCCCTGGTTGCAGACGTACGTAAGTATGATAAAAAGGGAAGCGCCAATCGTTGCCCTGAAAAATCGGCCATTGATTGAGGGTCGAAAAGGAAATTAGAACCTCCAGTTGTAAGTGCGAATCCGGCCTGGGATTTGCCATGATGCCCCTCACAATCAATTCTGCGGTGCCGTCTTCGAAGGTGAAACGGAGCACCTGACCCAAAGGATCAGCGGACCCGAAATATTTCGCCGCCAGCCGCTCACTCATTACCACTCCATTGGGTGCCGCCAAGGCGTTGGAGGGGTCACCCCTCAGCAGTTCAAAGCCAAACAGATCAAAGAAGGAGTCATCCGCGAAGACTGGCTTCTCCTCATGAAAAGCCTCGTCCTCGATGGTGAATACGCCATGAGTAAAGGAATAGTAGAGTCGACAGTGCGCAGATACATCTGCATACTCCTCTTCTATCATTGGACCAATGGGTAGAAAAGTGGTGGCGCCATTGAAGGTCAGCTGACTCTGTTCCGACCGCTGGTAGCTCACGCGATACAATTGATCGGCGTGGGGGTGGAACTTGTCGTAACTCATCTCGAAGAGGATGTGCTGTGCAAGGACCAGCACGGCGAAGAAGCCCACGGATAAACCGAAGAAGTTGATCGCCGAAGAAAGCTTGTTTCGCGTGAAGCCTCGAAAGGTGATTGTGAGATAATTGTCTAGCAACGCCAGATGGGAGCTCATGTGAAATTTTGCGCGCTTCTTCATAGCAAAGGGTCGTAGTAAGCTGAAAGCATCGCGAAAGAACAGGAACAAAGCCCGCCAGTAGCCGATGGACTCAATGCGACCTTCGAAGATCTCCAACATGTCACCATATAAGACCTCCAACTGCTCTTCCGAACAAATCTTTTTGAGGAATCTCAGAGGCCATCGTGGGAGCTGCTTGTGATGCATTCACGGAGGAATTTGAAAGATCAAGTTATATGTTTCCTAAACATAAAACAAATAAACTTAACCATCCCCTTTTCTTAATGAGAGCTTAAAGTATCAATTCAGGGTTCTTGCAAGAACAAATTGACGATCGCGTCGGGCACCTTGCCATAGCTCATGTTGGAAGAGTTGCTGACCATGGCAATCACCAAGGCCTCCTCCGGGTAGATCCGCAAGACGGTAATGCCTCCTACGGACCCGCCGGTATGGCCATACCAACCGCGGTCGTAGTCGTCTTCTCCAGACCTCCATCCGATGCCATAGTTGGTCTTTTCGCCGTTGTCCTTGATTTGACTGGCAATCAGGAGATCAAGCGTTTCCTGTTTGAGATAACCTGGATTTCGATGTGCCTCTGCAAACTTGATCAGATCCTCGGTCGTCGAAAGAAATCCTCCTCCCGCCCACTTGTAGCTATTGTCAACATAGGGCGCATTGAGTATCTCTCCTGAATTGCTGACAATATAAAATCGGGTACGGTGACTGATTAGCTGATCCACGTAGTCGGGTGTTGTGTTTTGCAGGTCCAGCAAAGTGAAAACTTCCTCGTCCATCAGTTCAAGGAAGGGCTTCCCACTTGCCCCTTCGGCAACGGCGCTTAGCAGATTCCAACCGTAGGAAGAATAACGGTACACAGATCCCGGCTTGTGAAGCAACGTATCGTCCTGAAAGATTTTCAGGGAAGCATTGACACTTGGATAACTTTCGGCACTGAGGAACTCTCGCCCCCGGTAGTGCCTGATACCTGCGAGGTGCCCCGCAGTCTGTTTGACCGTGAAAGGGTACCTTTTCTCCGGGAACTGGGGAGCATACTGCCTTACATCCGCATCAAAATCCAGCATTCCTGCTTCGTACAGGCGGGCCAATGCTGCAGCTGTCAATGGCTTCGAAACGCTACCGATGCGAAACTTCGTGACCCCTCCCACCACCGGGCTTTGGTTCTCGAGGTCGGCAAATCCAAAACCCTCCGTCCATATTATCTCTCCATCTATTGATACACTGATGCCCACCCCCGGCACTTGTCGGGCCTGCATCAACGAGTCGATTAAGACCGTACTCCGATCGATGGCCTCTTGATAATCGGTGGCGCTGCCGTTTTGGGGCTGACTCTGGCAGGAAAAAAATATAAGTGACCCCAGGAACACCAGTGAATAATGTTTCATCGGTTTAGTGGTTGGTATGAGCTACACTAAGCTAGCCGGATTGCTGCAATATGCGCAACCCTTCAAGGCAAACTTCACTTTTTCACCCCAATGATTACACCCGTAGACCAATCCATCTTGGTGATCGTCAAGTCGGACCTTGACGCCAAATGATCGACCAATTTTTGAGCCTTCGACTCATGTCCTTCCGGCCAGTTGGGTTGGGGGTTCATATCGTCGATGACGTAGAAACCGCCGACTTTTAGTAAGGCCAGCGTCTCATCCAGCTCACTGTATTTACCAGGCCACGCATCGGCAAAAATCAGATCAAAAGAGTCAGCGGAGTAGTTATTGATCCATTCAGCTCCATCACCACAGACCAGTTCCACGCGAGCATCCCCTCCGAAAAAGTCTTTGGCAATCGCAATAAGTTGCGGGTCGTTGTCGATGCTGATCAATTTCGATTCGTCGTCAAGCCCATCGATCATCCAGGCCAATGAAAGGCCTATTCCTGTCCCAAGTTCCAATACACGAGCTCTTGGTTTCGAGGCGATGAGTGATTTCAGCAATGTGCCAATAAAAACGTCCGAAGGCATCGTAAATCCAATCTCGTCACATTTGGCTTCGAGCTGAGTATAGGCTTTTGGAATGTCGGTGATATCGTTTTGATTCATGGTATCAGAAGGGTTTCATCACACAGTGAACGTATGAATGACAAAACCGATATGGGCAAGCTTGCGTTTTTCCTCGCGTACCGCTAGTTTTCATTCTCTCACAATCCAAACCGAACCCTTCGCATGTCAGACGTTCTGAAATACTTTCTTGTCTTTTTTGTCGTGTTCTTTTGCATTGGTGCCTACTTTGGTTGGCAATCCAACAAGTACTACAAGACTGACGAATTCCTGAAAGAAGCCGTCTATCGTAACCTCTCCTACGCGCAGGATGGCGATGACGACGCACGGTTGGTACTTAGATGCGGGTCGGAAACTTCCATAGAATACGATCTGAAAACAAAGACCTTTCGAAGTGCCCTGGGGCCCCCAAAGCAGGGCGAGAAGCAGTCTCAGCTGGTTTATGTTATCAATGAAAACAAAGGCATTGCCACTTTTATCCTCGGAGGGGGCAGTGGATGGACCGTCAAGGAAGTGATGAAGTCCAGCCTCGGATCCAATAAAGGAGACTGGCGTACCTGGCTTGCCATCGTTGGCGGAAGTATCACCGGGGGTGGATTGGGCTATTGGCTGGCCTCATCGGACCCTCCGGCATGCTCGAGTCTCGCTGTAGAAGAGCACTTCAAGAAGCTTTGCGCAGACAGCACATCCTTCAAGAAGGAGGCGCTTTGGCGGCTGATCAACTCCTACACCTTGCAGGACTACAAGACCGACTCTGTCATGCTGCTGCTCAACTATCGGCAAAATAGAATGGACGCTTGCTTAAAGAAGGAAAAGGTACGTCCGCAGATCATCGGTTCGACAGCCAGTGACTCCATCAAGATTGGCGTGAGCGGAGAGGCCTTGAAACGATCTCTGATGCTGACCCTCAACGAGAACAAGGACATCAAAGGATCCCTTCGCAGACTCCGGGAGCAAGGTGCCAATACGCAGCCCATCACCTACCAAGACTTCATTACGGTCTACAATTACCTGGAGGAGGGAGCTGCGAATGTGCGGGACGGGAAGTGCTTCGACTCCAAGGATTTCCGATTGGGCCTAAGGTCCAATCTGTATGGAGGGTAGATGGCCCATGTAATGAATCCATTTACTGCCGTACCCACCTGACCATCATCACCAGGCACCAGAGACTCACGGCAAAGGTCAATACCCCGGTGATTTCGAACAACCAGTCATTGGGAAGCAGGTACTTGGGCGGAGGATACATTTTGTGCAACGTGGCTACGTCCAGCCCCCCGAAGTAAAGGATGTTTTTCAGCAGATGATTATAGGCTCCTTCGTACAAGCCAATCGCCCCGATGAAAAAGAAGCCAGCGAAGAGCACGAAGAGCCACATAAAGAGTCTCTTCCTCCATCGAACATAGACCAGCATGATCGCATAGGAGACTAGAAGCCAGGTGAACCCCTGATAGGCAATGTGATTTCTCCATGGTGTGTCGTACAGCCAAGCCCCATACACGTGATGGAGAGAGGTCATCAGGTAGACAAGCAGAACCGCGAGGCTTACCTTACGGTCTCTCAGGGTGAATGTGATCTGCAACATATTTTGAGCTTTGCTGTCAAATGTATCGGGCTCCTACCCTCAAAATCATCCTTGTTAACCTTGAGAAAACCTTGAGATGAAGAGAATCACTTTGAATAACACCCACATCGTCAACTTTGCTAATCACGAGGTAAAGCACCTCGACGATGGTTCCGTTCAGACTTTGGAACCTCGGCTCGTCCTACTGTTAACAATACTTGTCGAACATCGGGGGCAAGTCGTGTCAAGACAAAATCTCATACAGGACATTTGGGGAGACTACGGCAACGGAGATGAATACCTGACACATGCTATCTGTAAACTCCGCGGTACTCTAGGTAAGACCGTGATCCGGACTGTCCCCAAAAAAGGATATGCCCTGAGTGCGCATGTAACGAGCTCCCGTCCGTGGCTCTTCAGCCCATCGTCCCCAATCAGTCTCTCAAAGGCAACGATTATTCTTCTGGCTGTGGGGATCGTCGTGAAGATGCTGTTCTTTCCCCATCATTAATTACCAGGGAGTTTCAAGTCAGCCCCTGGACCACAAAAGCAATGACAAATAGCCATCCTGTGTAGAGCAGGGTGTAGCCTAAAGACGTGAATGCCGACAGCCCCAGGTTTCCCCTAGTTTTTGCCGATTTCGTCAAAACAAGCTTGAGCGCCCTTAAGAAAACCCAATAGAGCATCGCAAAGAATACAAACAGCGAAAGCCAAATCAGGGCTTCGAAAAGAACAAGTACAACAATTGCCAGCAAACTCATACCGATCCATAAAAGGACCGATAGAAGGATCCCTACCAACCCGTCATCTGAGGCCCATCCAAACTCCGGCATCTTCGGAGATTCAAATATCATCCCCCGCTCAAACCATTCAAACTTCGGGTAGTTGTTGACCAGACGAATCCCGTGGAACAGGCCATAGGTAAGGAAGAGAAAGAGGATTGCCGCGATGATACCAAGGGAAATATACAGGTTCGAGCTTACCGATCGGTGGTAATTTATCCCTGTCAGGTACACCGTCAAGGCCGTGACGCCAATCGTGATCATCGCAATGATGAAGACCGTCTTTCCCTGAAGCTTGATGCGATTACTTTTCACATTCGTAAAGTCCCTACAGACCAAAATAGTGGATGATGGCATCACACGCAAGAAGCCGGCATTGGCTACTTCAGGTGCAATTCCTTCAATTCATCCATCATTGACTGGATACCCTCTTCACCGGCATCGAGGATCGCATAGGCAATGGATGCATCTGCTGGATCTACCGACTTGTACTTGAGGCTCCACCGGGCATTTTCCATAAGGATGGGAAATAAATCGATGCCCTTCTGGGTGAGGGAGTACCTGATCTTCTGCTTGTGATTAGGATCACTGCCTTTGGTGATGATGCCCTCCTCCTCCAGGGTCTTTAGGCGGCTCGCCAAGATGTTCGAGGCAATGCCTTCGCGTGATTGTAGAAACTCCCGGAAATAACGCTTGCCCTGGATCATCATGTCCCTGATGATCAGCAGGGTCCATTTGTCTCCTATGACCTCGAGAATCAGATTTTGCGGGCAGTTGGATCTGGCATCTTTCATAGTCGCTCAATAACCACTTGTAATTTACAATCAGTAGTTTATATTTACAACTGATTGTATTATACAACTAGATTATGTCAGGAGATAACAGCTACAGTCTTGGTCTCGAAGTTCGGTCCGAGGCACCGCATGCGTTTGACGCACTGAGTACAAGAATCAGTGACTGGTGGGGCCATCAAGACCATCCCGCTGAAAAAGTGGGTGATGTTTTCACTATATCGTGGGGTGAACCCTGGTATCAATTTCAAGTCAAGGTATTCCAGCCACCGAGTCGGATTGTATGGGAGTGCATTGACGCCAACCAAATCATTGGCGACCTGAAGGGCGTCCAAAAGGAATGGGTTGGCACCCAGCTGCAATGGACCATCACGCCATCAGGCGAAAACACTATTAAAGTGCATTTGAAGCATAAGGGACTGGTTCCGGCGTTTGTCTGCTATGATTTCTGCTCAAGCACCTGGGACCGATTCATTACATCCAATTTGAAGAAATATCTAGAGAAGTAAATCCCTTACTTCCGCCTCACCTGCACGTCCTTGAACATGAACGTGTTGTCACTGACTCTCAGCTCCTTTCCACTAGCAGTAGTCACATTTCTGAGTATTACTTCTTGTGTTTTGATGTACGGGTACTTCTCCTCGTAGGATTCACTAGTCATTTTCGGATTGAAGTCCCTGAAAATCGCCGGGCCCTGGTAATCCTCAGGATGATTGGCGTCGTCGATCCTCACGTTTTCAAAGGTGATCTTCTCAGGCATATAGCATGTATAACCAAAGTCATGCTGACCGGAATACGATCCGCTGATGAGCGAGGAACTTACGGACCTTCCTCCCGAAGGAACGAAGACGCAATCGCGGATAATGAACTCACCCTCCCAGGTACTGCCATAATCCGATCGCAAGTTGATGATACTCCGACCTCTGATGGTTGAGTTTTCTACGAGGAAAGTTCCACTCCCAATGGCATTGATCCCCATGTGCCCAAGCGTCGAATTGCGAATGGTAGCATTGGCGACGCCCTGATGGGCGTCGAAGCGGGAAAGGATGCAGCTGTCGTACAGCATGTTCTTGCAATAGTTGGATCCGAGGATCCCCCAATAGGCCCTGTCATCAATGTCATTGGTTTGCTGGCAATTCAGAAAGGAGACGTTGATCGCTCTGTTGGCCAGCAGGTCGTAAGATCCCATCGACACGGGCTTACCTGCCCTGCCGATAGTGCGATAGGTTTTGTGCCCAGTCAGGATCGAATTCTTTATTGTGACATAGGCACAATTGGCAATGTTGAGGAAGCCGCTGTAAGGCGCACCTTGATCGCCTTCGCCCTCAATCCGGTGTTCCAAACCATCCACTACAACGTTGGACCGTCTGATGGCAATGTTGCGCATGTAATAGGTGTACTTCGACTCCGCTTGATTGGCAATGGTCGTGAAGCGCCCTCCCTTGATGGTCAGTGTCGTCTCATCAATAGGGATTACCGCCATATCGGTGATCTCTTCAAAATCCCAGATAATCGGAGCATCCATGTCCACCTGGCCATCTTTATCCACTGCGAAAATGTCCGTTTGGGAAGAGCCATTGTTTTGATTGAGGCCATACCTGATGTAGTGCTTCACGTTGGCGTTGGTCACCGTCACTAGGCAGGCACCGGGTAGCTGAAGATCGACCTTCGGTTGGTTCCTTTTCAGCGTAGACAAGGGCTGCACCTGAAGGGGCTGAAGTTCGGAATTGACAATAAAGATCGGTGATCTTCTGTTCTCGACCTCTCGATCGTCAATTATGAATTGGGCTGTGCCCCAGTCGGTAGCTGTCCTGATATCGATAGACCTCGCCCTACCTCCGATGTAATAGGTGGCCCCCTCATCAGCTTTGACCCGAAGGCCTTCTTGATTGGCGAATGCGTGTGCCGCGGTAATGCGATCCAGGTCGTCGGTTTCACTGTCACCCACGGCACCTAAGTCACTATACTGGACGACGCCCGCTGACTTCATCTTTCGGACACTCTTTTTAGACAGGTTCACAAGCAATCGCCCGTCTTCTTCGAGGCGGACCCACGTTTTGCGGCCTTTGGATGTGATGACCACCTTTTCGTCTATCTGCTCCTGGCCGCTCGCAAAAAATCCCACCAGCAAGAGGAGAAGTACAAAGTAGTTTTTCATGAACATGTCTTCAAAATAGTGGAACTACTCCGGACCAACAATAGTAGAGGTGGGTGGAGATCCGTGCCGATTATTTCATCTTTCCCAGTCCTACCTTCCGACGCCTTTTGTTGACACTCTCGGGATCTGCGATGGGGAATGGTACCAGCTCCCCATCCACCATTTTCGATTGCGTGCCATACAGCTGAAGCTCCCCCTCCTCCACGAGCATCCGGTCTTGCATCGTGGCCATGTCGGATAGTTCGGAGTCGCCGTTTTCTGCAGAAGCCCTGAGCAGAGGAAAATACTTCTCACGAACAGAATGATCAGCCGCGTGCTGGATGGCCAGGAAGAGTGTGTGGTTAGCAGCTTTGCCAATATGTCTTTTGCTCAACCATCCATGCTCGTCAATGATGGCCGTAACAATCGCCAATGATACGGAGTCGAAGTGCTGGATTTCCCTATCGAGTGAGTCCATTTGCGGCGACCCAAAACCAAACTCGCGGACAGTGGGCATGACCTGATTCCGTATGGCAATACTCTGTTCCTGAATTTCCGTCAGTTGGCTCGCTATAGAATCGAAATCCTGCGACAAACCCATAACTACGTACAGGCAGCCAGCAACAAATAAGGGAACTCTCATCAGACAATTAGATTGCCCCAAAAGTAAAGGAAGTCACTGGCAAGACGTACGACTTTGTGGCACCTCCCCGGTGTGTCAATCTTTCTCGGGATTGGCTGTTGCCAGCAAAAGGTTTCTGACATTGGGATCATTGTCCACTAAGACAGGAAATGAATCTGTCTCTTCATTCGTCGCACGATGGAGTACACTCCAAAACCGGGGGCGGGCCCTCCATGCGCCCTCATTGGACAAATGGTCATCGTCCACGTAGAAGAACTTTCTTCCCGATGAAACAATAACTGAGTCCTCCGACAAAAACAGATCCGCCGTAGGCAGGAAGTGAAAGTTGGGCCGGTCTTCTACGATTTTTAGTAATTGCTCCCTGGCTTTGGACTTTCCAGGTATGTGCTCTTGTGGCCATAATTGACGCTCATTCGGGCCAGTCGAATCATCCAGGCCCAGGTAGGAGAGGAATTGATAGGCACTTCTATTCCCAATTTCGGAAAGTACTGGCGGCGATTCCACAATGATCACCTCCCCGGCATTTGATGCGATAAAATCGAAAAGCACTTCGGCTTTTTTGACCAGGTAGGGATTCCAACGCAGAGCAATCACTACAACATCTGGTTTCCATATTTCGATGAATTGCTGGCGCTGGTAGTCATAATCGAAGTACTGTCTTCCATCAAGAAAGTCACTCACCTTCTGAACAGGTGGTACGTGCATAAGGCCAGATTCGCCATTCATTGACCAGAAGGACGTCGTAAGATCCAGCTCCCCCGTGATGTCATCCACGAGTTTACTCCACATCACGGCATGTGAATCGCCCATGACTACTACTCTGGGGTGAGTATCTGTTCTTTGTCTGATGATGCCCCCCTCCTTGAATGCTGTTGGACTGGCTTCCCTCAGCGGCGCATCCACCGAACCCGCAATGACATTGAATGCCGTTGTCAGCTCTCCACTGGGCTTCAAGTCGTAGTATCTACCATGCCAAGAAGGCCGCTCATAGTTACTGGCATAGTGTCTTTCAGCCAACCAGGGCTCGATCGCATATAAATAGATACCAAAGAGGGCGACGAGACTAAATGCCATCGATACCCCATGCCTGTGCCGCCTGATCTGCTTTTCAATCAGGAAGAAAGACGAAAGACTCAGAGCTGCCAGGACTAGCACACCCAGGATAGTCAGTGTCAATTGCGAAGAAATAAAATTGTAGCCCGCTATCTTCCTCAGTGTCGTGATCACCGGCCAGTGCCAGAGATACAATGAAAATGAGAGCTTCCCAATCTGAACCATCACCTGGTTCTCGAGAAGGGGCCTGGAAATCCCATTGCTACCAGACCAGATGATAAGTACCGTCGCCAAAACAGCTACCAGCGATGGATATCCCAACGTGGAATCGTTCAATGGGAGAAGAAATACCAGAAGCAGCAAGGGAATGCCTATGACCGCCCCGATGGGCTTGTTGTTCAAAAATCTCGCAGGTATGAAAGCCAAGAGACAACCAGCTCCCAATTCCCACATCCGTGTTGGTAAAAGGTAGAACGAAGGCGTCGGCTTGTTCACGACTCCCCAGGTGAAGACCACAAAGCTTGAAACAGTCACGAATATGAGCAGGAAGAGAAAACGTCGCTGTCCTCTCGAAATGAACATCACTGCCATCAATGGATAGAGCAGGTAATATTGCTCTTCAACTGATAGCGACCAGTAGTGAATAAAGGGCGATTCCTCCGAGGGGAGGCCCCAATAATCTCCCGTGTCCTTCCAAAAGAAGATGTTGGCGTAAAACAGGAGGGCCGCCAGCTTTTGGTCGGAAGTAGAGAGAATATCGGGACGAAATATGACAAAAGCCTGGATCACTGAGACTGCTAATAGCACGAAAGCAGCAACCGGCAGTATGCGCTTGATTCTCCTGGCCCAGAAGTCTCTAAGACGGAAGTTGCCCTCCGCCATTTCCCGAAGAATGATAGATGTGATGAGGAAGCCCGAGATAACGAAAAAGACGTCTACACCGAGATATCCTCCAGGGAGCAAGGCCTTGTTGGCATGAAAGATGATCACCCCCAAGACGGCTATGCCTCGGAGCCCATCAATCTCAGGTCGGTATTTAAGAGATGCAGACATATAATACCCTCTTTCCAGGATATGCTGGATTCAATCTAGAATGGTCTGGAAGACTACAGGAATGCGACTCGGACTTGAGCTCTTGGCAACCCCGCGACGTTTATCCTCGAACTGGTTGCACTCGTATGACCAGCTAACGCTCCAGACATGCCAAGTGCCATTGATTATTTGTCAATCTAAAGTATCGGAACACTTATACCGTTACAAGTCAACTTAAGTGAACGGGATTAATTCAATCGTCAGGGGAAGCTTTGGGTTTGCCGACTTGAGCGGCCATTGCCATTGGGGATTTACATGGGGCTGTATTTGCTCCAACTGGTGAGGTATTTCTACTCTGCAATGTCCACAAGAAGGAAATACCTATAACTACGGACACTACCAAGCCCGGGGAAAAAGCGTTGATCAGATGAAAAAGCGTAGGGTGTAGATTCCACAGAACGTGGACTGTTGGGTTAGCCGACTTAGGATTGAAAGTCAAACAATGGTATTTCGAGACCATTGTTCCGGACCACTAATTGCCCATGTCGACATAATCGCTTAAGTTCCCGCCTGCCAATGGAAGAAACTAACCAACCAACCGGACTGCAACGCTCGATGGGACTGACAGGCCTTGTCGCCACCGGTGTCTGCTCAATGATGGGCGCATCCATCTATGTGGTACCATTTATGATCCACCGGAGCGTGCCGGGCATTGATGCTTATGTGTTGCCGGCCTGGCTTTTTGCTGTTCTCCCCGCGCTACTCGCTGCACTTGCCTATGCGTCCCTGGCTTCGGCCATGCCGCGAGCGGGTGGCAGCTACATCTACGCCAGTCGGGCGCTAAATCCCTACCTCGGTTTTGTAGCTAGCTTCTCGCAGTGGTTTGGCCTGTGTATGGCTATCGGCGTAGTGTCCTACGTCATCGTGCCTTTCCTACGGGATATGTTCGCGACTGCGGGCATGGCTGAATGGGCAGCTGCTCTTGACACGGGCTCCCTACGTCTGGTGCTTTCCCTGGCATTCCTATGGATCTTCGTTTGGATCAATCTCCGCGGGATCAGCCTCTACGAACGGACGTTGATCCCACTTATGGGGCTGATGTTTGCCCTCGGCAGCGTCGTGATCATTGCCGGCCTCCTTTTCGATCACA
Source organism: Cyclobacteriaceae bacterium (assembly GCA_965227935.1). Taxonomy (GTDB): domain Bacteria; phylum Bacteroidota; class Bacteroidia; order Cytophagales; family Cyclobacteriaceae; genus JAWPMT01. Next base: position 374,420 of record CBDDGS010000043.1, read on the forward strand.
AAGATTTCAGTGAGGCGCTGATGGCCTCGGAGGGAACGGCTGCATCCGCTACCAGGTCTTCGCCTTTCAACTTGCAGACTTTCTTTGCCGCTGGAGCTATCCTTTTCACCAGCTTTATAGGTTTTGATTCGATCGCACAAGCAGGCGGCGAGGCGAGAAACCCAACAAAACTCCTACCCCGTGCGATCATACTGGCGGTATTGATCGTCATGACGTTTGACTTCTTGTTCACAGCATCAGTGTATCATGCGATCCCATGGAGCTTCGTGGCTGACAAAGCTGGCAGCCAGGACATCACCGCGCCGGGACTACTGAGCTACCTCCTTTCACCATTCTGGGCGGCCGCTATCATTGCCGGCGCAGCAGTGGCCCTCATCAATGACCTTCCCGCAATGATCCTCTCCGTCTCCCGCATGATGTTCGCCTGGGCAGAGGACGGCATCTTCCCAAGAGCCGTCGCCCAAGTCAGCAAAAGTCATCATACGCCAACGACCGCCATCGTCCTCAGTGGGACGATGGCCTCCCTGGGAATTCTCGGATGTCACTTCGCCGGCGATTTCTTCCTCGGGATCGACATACTCGTGACTTCAATGCTGGTCAACTTCTTGCTAATGTGCGTGACGCTATTGTTGATCCCCAGAGGCAATCCTACATTGGCCGGAGCCATCGAAGTCATCAGGAAGAGGCGTTGGCAATTGGTGATTGCGATTGGAGGGATCCTGCTCCTCGGAAGTTTCCTCCTCGTCCATACCTTGAAAGACTTGCAGTCGGAGATGAGTTGGTACATGAAGTCGACCTTCATCTGGCTATTCGTCATGATCGTCGCAACCATGATCTACGTCAAGGAGTACCGCCAACTCAAGCGATCAGGCGCCGATCTCAAGCAGTTGTTCAAAACATTGCCCCCGGAATAAATATGGAATACACCGATCTCGCTCCTGACCTGAAGATATCACGACTGCTCGTCGGCCTGTGGCAAGTGGCTGACATGGAAAGACACGGGGAACTACTTGACCCCGCGGAGACGATGTCTTCCATTGCTCCTTACGTTGAAAGTGGGCTGACGACCTTCGACATGGCCGATCACTACGGTTCCGCTGAAGTACTCACCGGCCACTTTCGTAAACATCACGAGCTCGGACCCAAAGCCCAACTTTTCACCAAATGGGTACCTAAACCAGGCAAGCTTCAGAAAGAGGAAGTGCGCGATGCCGTTGAACTGGCCCTTCGGCGAATGCAAGGCGAACAACTGGAACTCCTGCAATACCACGCCTGGAACTATGCGGACCCCTCGTGGCTTGACCAAATGTTTTGGTTGCAGGAGTTGAAAGACGAGGGCCTCATACGACATCTCGGCGTAACGAACATGGACACCGCGCACCTTCGGATGCTTCTAACCAGTGGTATCGAAGTGGTCAGCAACCAGGTTTGTTTTTCGCTGCTCGATCAAAGAGCCGCAAGCGCCATGAGCGACCTGTGCCAGGAATTTGGCGTGAAGTTGCTAGCCTTCGGCACGTTGGCAGGGGGCTTTCTATCAGAGAAATGGCTCGACACACCTGAGCCGGCTATCGACCAGCTACCTAGCTGGTCTCTGATGAAATACAAGCGATTCATCGATGAAGCCGGCGGCTGGTCAAAGTTTCAAAACCTGTTGCGTGTTCTTGAGGGTGTCGCCATCAAACATCAAGTCACCATCCCCAATGTCGCCACTCGCTACATGCTGGACCAGCCTGCAGTTGGCGGCGTGATTATCGGAGCGCGGTTAGGCCAAAGTCAACACATCTCGGACAACCTCAAGATCATGGACCTGAAGCTAGGCGAGGAAAGTAAGGCCGTCATCCAAGAAGCCTTGAATGAAATGACCCCAATTCCGGGTGACTGCGGTGATGAGTACCGTAAGCCGCCCTTCCTAACTGCGTCCGGCGACCTTAGCCATCACCTCGAAGAGATGCCTCCACCTTATACTATTAGCTCACTACCCAATGGTGACCTAAAATTGTTAAGCGGGGTTCCCTGGGAAAAGCAATATGGCTACTGCAGGGCCATGCGGAAAGGGAATCGCGTATTGGTGTCAGGTACGACCGCATCGCACGGGGAACGACTGATTGGTAGCAATGACCCGGCCGCACAAATGCACTTTGTGATTGACAAGATTGAAGGAGCCATTCAGTCCCTGGGAGGTCAACTGGAGGACGTCGTACGCACAAGGATCTTCGTGCCACCCGGAGGGAACTGGGAGGCCATCGCGGAGGCCCATGGACAGCGGTTCGGTGACATCCAGCCAGTGAACACTTTGGTACATGCTGAATTGGTGGGCGATGAGTTCCTGGTGGAGATGGAAGTTGAAGCTATATTGAGTTTTTAGGTGATTGAGTTTTTAGGTTTATAAGTTCTTCTAGCATCCATAACTAATTAAATATTGCTATTTCAAATAAATAGATAATATTATTAATAGAATAGCACCTATTCATTACATATATTACTTCTTTGGATTTCGCAGCCGCTCGCTATATCACTGAAAGAAGTAACACCACCGCCATCGATCCCACCAAAATCAACGACCGCGCCCTCTTACAAGGCTTGTGACGGTAGAGCACCAACATCAAAAGTGCCATCGATAGGACTAACCCCACAACAAATACAGTTGCGTTTGCCGGAGAGATGAATACAACTATCAGGGTTGTCAAAATAAGGAGCACCCACAAGAGGAGATACCTCAGCAGAGCCAACACAATGTTATTGACGGGCCATCGCCTGAAGGATGCGAACATAATCGAGACAATCAGTAGGAAATAGCCGCCTCCTCTTAGGAAGATATATTCCAGGGGTTTCGCCACCAGTGAGGCAATGGTCAGCTTGGGGTTGAAATCTTCCAGGACTTCCTCGAACCTGTCCTCATCGAGCCTCAACGTGATAAGTCGATCTGCGACTGCTGGCGGAATACCTTCAACTTCCCTCAGCTGTTCGAGGCTGGTATAGAACCCTCGTGCCTCCCTGTGTGCAACGATACGCTCTGCCTCATCGGTTTGGAGTCCTACCGTCAAAAGATCCGGCACCTCAGCCGCATTCAGATCGAAAGTGTAAATCGGGACAGTGACCGCATCAAAGGGGTCAAATACCAACAGCCTGTGCTCATAAGGTTCGACCATTATCCACAAGGGCGGCGGTAGATTATTCGCGTAGGGTCTATGAAGGGCCTTTTCGAATATCGCATGGACGTCCTCCTTTTCCTCTGGGAATGTCTGCATGTAGCCGTCAATGAAGTCCGCCAGTTGGGACCCCGAGGAGTTGTTGAATGTGACGTGCTTTTGCATCACCACGAAGTACTTCATGAACTGATTCTGCAGTGGGGTAAACAGTCTGGTCGGTTCCATGCCATCAAGAAGTGTGGTGTCTTCTAGAAACGGTCGATAGAATTCTGGCTCCTGGTATTGTTCAGCCAATGAACTTATCGTCAGGTGTGTGAAGAATGCACTTACTGCCCCCTCGGTAGCATGTAGCTGCACGAGGTTTCTTCTATCCTCCGTATTCAGTCTTACGCCACTGTTTCGATAGGTGATCTGATCATTGACGTTAGCAAGAGCCAGTGTCGCATTTTTGAAGGAGATATCTCCGCTGAAGGCATGCTCATGCCGTTTGTAATCCTCAAACTTCTGGTACCAGCCCAGCATAGAGGCCTTGTAGTAACCCAATCTCATCGGGAACCGAAAGTCTCGCTCAAAACCCTTTATTGTCTGCTGCGAAGACAAGGCTACCTCTGAGAGGTCCGCTACCGTTCCGTTGCGGATCTCCTCATTCTCTTCAAGGTGCCTGGATACATTCTCAATGTGCTCGGCAAACCCCTCATTGAACGCCGTTGAATAATCCGTGATCAACGAAAAGAAATGCATGTTGACACTTCTCGTATTACTGGCAATAGTGTCCTCCGAACAAAGCAAATGGACCAGTACGTGTCCCATTTCATGTGGGTAAAGCTGCGAAATGGACATGAGTCTGTCCGCCCCTCCTGTACCCTGCCCAACAGTGATATCAATGTAAGGTGCCTCTTCGAGTAGAAGATGGGATCCACCTTGTGCGAGGGCAAATCCGAATTTCGCAAAGCCGCCCTGATTCTCCGTCAATGCCAGGTAGGCCGGGTAGATCGTATCTGTTTCACCCAAGTTTTGAAGGTAGATCTGGGCCAGGAAGTAGACATCCAAAAACTGATGGATGAACGAGTTGGTGACATTCCTCATGGCCAGGTCATAGCGCTCATCAGAGGCATCAAAAAGTTTCATTTCGGGCAGGCTATCCACCATCTCCCCCGTCGGCTGCAGGAGTACAACCTGCTTCAAATCATTCAGCATCCGGGACGGGCCCTCAATGCCTTGAGCACTTGAGGGATGACAAAATGTTATAGCGACGACTAAGTAGAAAAGAGGCCGGATGTCGCGACGAGAAAGTGAAAAAATACGCTCCATCGGTTAAGTAAAAAGGGTCTATTAATTACACTCCTGGACGACCTTGTTTGTTACACCTCACATGAGGTTCCGCCAACGGATACACATGCACTGCCTGAGGACTAATCATTACTTAATATTGCAAGTAGATCATATGACCTAATTATATAAATGAAATTAAATAATAATATTTACATAATTTCGCAATATCTCGTGATCACTGAAAGAAAGCGATCAGATCTATGATGCTCTGGCTTTACAATTAGGGTGTATCGACGAGCCTTTCGTAATTCTTATAATCGTCAGTGGCGGTCCACTCTTCATCTGATATGTCCTTCGGCATGTCCCACTTGGCAATGAGCATGTGCCCGGGAGGCGTTACGCCTTTGAGTCGCAAATAGACTGCGGCTTTGCCTCGGTGATGCGACTGGTGTTCAAAACCTTTTTGTGCCAGGCATGACTTGCTACAGGACCACCCGTAGTAGTGGGTTGGTTCATTCAGATCAGGCTCCATTTGGAGGCGCCTGATCATCGCGTCGTAGCTGTCCATGACAAACGCCATTGCTGCCTCCTTGGACTCCAGATCCGGATTGTTGTAGACATCGTCATAATCACTGCAATCATAGCTTCCCGCAATCATGGCGGCATATCGATAGTTTACACAGGCGACATGTAAGAACTCGTCCACGAAGGACAGGATCTCCGGAGCAGGCTGGAAATTGTAATGCTCTTCGGGCATTGCTTCCATGTATTTTCGGGTAAATGTCCTGGCTCGTTCCCAGTCGGAAATGCGATCGCAAACAATCGTTGTCGACGCCTGATCAGCTGAGACGAGTGACGCTGTGGCTTGCTTTGTCCGGTCGCTTCCACAAGAAATGAAAATACTTACCGCAAGTAGGAGAAAGGAAGGTTTCATAATGATGGATTTTACCATAAGGTACTAAAAGTCAGCGGCATATTGAGATCCACCAATAGCGCGTAAGTAGATGTTCGAGACCGATTCCAAGGGAATAATGCCGATGGCATATTGCCGTTTTGCAGGCTAACAACCCGCAGGTAAGTTTGTATCTTCGCTAAAGTCGAGCGAAGGCCGCCCGAATTTTTTGAATGCTCTACTTACCTCTCTACCTCATGGTTCGTCAATTCCTCGCCATCTGCTTTTCGCTGTCGTCTTTTCTCGTACTTGCACAAACCGATAAGGGTGAATTGCTCCCTGATGAAATGGTTTCTAATGAGATCGGGGGTCAGGACAAGCACCGCTACACCATCCAACTGGACAAAAATCAATACGCCTTCCTGAGGGTCATGCAAAGGGGTATCGACCTAATGATTACCACTTACGACCGCAAAGGCGAAGAACTTGAGGAATTTGACAGCCCCAATGGAACCAATGGTCCGGAGTTCTTCTCAATCATATCCGACAAGAAGGGGAAATTCTCCTTTGAAGTGTATCCACTGGGTGAAGACCAGGAAGCGGGAGCGTACGACCTGGAAGTGCTCCGGATCAAAGAAAAGGCTACGACACTCGAGGAGCGTGTAGATGAACTGTTTCTACCCTGGGACAACGAGCAGAGCCCAGGCGCATCGGTGGCCATCGTGAAAGACGGGGCGATCACCTACAGCAACGGCTACGGAATGGCAAACCTGGAATATGACATTCCCAATACGCCATCGACAATCTTTCACATTGCCTCGGTGTCCAAGCAGTTTGCAGCGTTTTCAATTCTGCTGCTTCAGCAAGATGGCGAGCTGACGCTCGACGACGATGTGCGCGACTACATTCCCGAGGTGCCTGACTTCGGTCACAAGATCACCCTAAGACACCTGGCTCATCACACCAGCGGGCTGCGCGACCAGTGGAACCTGCTCGCGATGGCAGGTTGGCGGCTGGATGACGTGATCACCACAGAGCAGGTATTGAAGCTGGTGAGTCAGCAAAAGGAGTTGAACTTTGAGCCCGGTAGCGAGTATCTGTATTGCAATACAGGTTTCACGCTATTGGCAGAAGTGGTTGCACGCGTCTCAGGCAAGAGCTTTGCCGAATTCACCAAGGAACGAATATTCGATCCACTCGAAATGTCCAACACGCTCTTCTACGATGATCATCAGAAAATCGTAAAGAACCGGGCCTACTCCTACTATGGCGATGCTGAGGGCTTCAAGAAAAGGGTACTAAGCTATGCCACCGTGGGGGCCACAAGCTTGTTCACTACCGTAGAAGACCTCAGCCGTTGGTCTATGAACTTCGACAATATGACCGTGGGTGATGCGGCGATGTACGATGACCTTCGAACCCGGGGCATCCTCACATCCGGCGACACGATAGGCTATGCTTTGGGCATCGGGATCGGAGAATACCGAGGCCTTCGTCGTGTAGCGCATGCTGGGGGAGATGCCGGCTACCGTACGTACTTCGCACGATTTCCGGATCAGGATTTTACGGTGATTGTATTCAGCAACCAGGCTTCCTTCAATCCGGGTGGCATTGGTCACAAGATTGTAGACATCTACCTCGAGGACAAGCTGGCAACGGATGAAGAGGCTGAGGAAGAAGAGACGGCCGACGAGTCCGAGGCGCTGACTGTAGATCCAGATACACTGGCGGCATACGAAGGGCAATACGAGCTACAGCCTGGCTTCGTCATCACCATTTCCCTTGACGACGACCAACTGAAGGGGCAAGCCACCGGACAGTCACAGTTTGATCTGAAGGCCATATCGACCACCGCCTTTGAGGTGCAAGGTGTGGAGGCCAAAGTCGAATTCCATCGCAACGATGACAACGAAGTCCATCTACTTAAGCTCTACCAGGGAGGGCAAATCATGGACGCCCCTCGTATGGCACCCTTTGATGCTGACTCTGTCGAGCTGGAGGCATACACCGGGGAGTATTTCAGCGCCGAGCTATGGACCAGCTACCGATTCGTAGTAGAAGATGGCCAACTGATTGCGCGACATGGGAGGCACGCTGATATTGAACTCACCCCCACCAAGCCAGATGTATTCTCAGGCAGCGTGTGGTTTTTCCGACAGGTGGAAATGGAGAGAGGAGAGGACAATGCCATCATCGGTTGTAAAGTATCCAACGGACGCGTCCGCAACCTGAAGTTCGAGAGAGCGGAGTAGCTCCTATTTGTGCCGTTTTGCCTACTTTCGGCGCGGAGAGTTCGATGGAAACACATCGCTCCCCCGGTGTTTTACGAAGAAGAAAACCATGAGAACAACTTATTCATTGGCCGTCCTGGCCCTATGCCTTTCCACCCTCGCATTTAGTCAAGACGGTCCCACGCTGACAACTTCCGACTATGACCGGGCGGTCTCTCAGCTTTACAGCAATGCCTACCAACTGATCGATGGCACCAGAAGCGTCAGCTGGCAGGATGATGGCCGACTGATGTACCAATACTTCACGTCAGAAGGCCGGGAGTTTCGGTTGTTTGATCCGGAATCGAAAACGACCCTAACTGCTGCAACGAGAGAAGAGTTGGAGGAAAAAGCATCCATCGTTAATGAAGAAAATAACTTCAGCTGGCTGGAGCGACCCTCACCAGACGGTAAGTACACAGTCTTCATTAAGGGTTGGAACCTGTGGTTGAAGGAGGTAGCAACCGGTGACGAGCGCCCGCTCACGACTGATGGTATTGAAGATTTCGGCTACGCCACCGACAATGCCGGCTGGCTACACAGCGACCGGGCCATCGTTCGATGGTCCCCCGATTCGAAGAAGATCGCCACCTTCCAGCAGGACCAGCGACATCTCAACGACATGTACCTGGTAAAAACGAAAGTAGGTGCGCCCGAGCTAATGAAATGGAAATATCCGCTACCGGAAGATTCGGCGATCATTAAGATTCATCGGGTAATCATCGATATCACCGAAGAACCTAAAGTGATACGACTCGATATGCCAGCGGACGATCGTCGTTCCACCTATCTCGACGATATCGCCTGGAGAGGCCAACTCGCTGATGTAGCCTGGAGTGACGACAGCCAGCAACTGGCTTTCGTGTCATCCAGCAGAGACCACAAGCGCGCCACTGTGCGCATGGCTGACGCTTCCACGGGAGAAGTCACTGAGCTTTTCGAAGAAATTGTGGACACACAATTCGAGTCTGGTCAGGATGCCTTTTCGTGGCGGTACTCTTCGTCCAATGACGAGATCATATGGTACTCAGAGCGATCGGATTGGGGGCACTTGTATTTGTATGATGCGAAGACGGGTATCATGAAGAATGAAATCACGCAAGGTGATTGGGTCGTGAGGGAGGTCGTGCATGTGGATCATGATAATCGCCGAATCTACTTCCTGGCGAGCGGCAAGGAAGAGGGAGCCAATCCCTATTTCCGATCTCTCTACAGCGTCAACTTTAGCGGCCGCAACCTCAAGCTGCTGACACCTGAGCCCGGAGATCATTCCATTACTTTCTCGCCTAGCAAGGAGTACTTTCTGGACAGCTACTCTCAACCCGGTGTGCCGCACGTTTACAAAGTCCGGGACACGAGGGGTCGAACGATCACCGAGTTGGGCAATGCTGACATCTCCCGTCTCGAGGCCACAGAATGGAAGCCTCCGACGGAATTCTCAGTGAAGTCCGCCGACGAGCAATGGGACCTCTACGGCCTCATGTACACCCCAAAGAACATGGACCCCTCAAAGCAATATCCCGTGGTGGTCTACATTTACCCGGGCCCTCAAGGGGGGAGTGTCGGTTATTGGGGATTCACCTTCCGCGGCGACAACCAGGCGCTGGCCGAACTAGGCTTTGTCGTTGTGCAACTGGAGGGAAGCTGCAATCCCGGCAGATCTAAGTCCTTCCATGACGCTTGCTATGGCAATATGGGTGAGAACACTCTCCCGGATCAGATCTCCGCTTTGGAGCAATTATCGGAAAAACATGGGTTTCTCGATCTGGACCGTGTAGGGATCTGGGGTCACTCAGGTGGGGGATTCGCAACAGCTTCCGCGATGTTGAAGCATCCTGATTTTTTCAAGGTCGGCGTATCGCAATCCGGTAACCACGACAACCGCAACTACGAAGATGACTGGGGAGAGCGTTACATCGGCCTGCAGGCGTTTGACGAGAATGGCGTCTCCAACTTCGAAGGTCAAGCCAACCAGATGTATGCCAATGACCTAAAGGGTAAGCTGATGATCATTCATGGTGGCATGGATGATAACGTCCCTCCCTACAATTCCTACCTCGTAGCTGATGCGCTGATCAAAGCGAACAAAGACTTTGATTTTCTCTTATTGCCCAACGCCCGCCATGGCTATGGCCGTGATAACTACTACATCATGCGCAGACGGTGGGACTACTTTGTCCGGCATCTGCTCGATGGCACGCCGCCGAGAGAGTACAAAGTGCAGTTTGACTCGGATCCGAGGCTCGATTGAGCCAAGCACGTGTCATCTAAGGGGGCGTGATAAGAACCGCACCTTCTCAACCGAATGAGAAATTGCTTGGGGTTCACTTTGAATGCACCCTTAGTATGATGGTCTTCTTAGAGTAGTCAATCTAAGCCTCATCATTTGCCCCCTAGCCCGGATCGCAATGGCAGCCCACCGGGCCTTGGTTGTGTGTCGCAGCCTTTGTCAGCAGGCGGCCTCACCAACCAACTGGGCGGGTAGCGGGGGTGGAGCTATAATGAAGAGCCGGCACAGACCTCCGCTCTGAGCACTACCCTGGCTGCTCCTATTGAAGAGTACATAGTACTACCCAAGCACATGCCGCTTCAAAGCTCGCGAAAGGAACCGCACCTTCTCACCAAACGGGAAGCGCTTGAGGTTCACTTTGACCACCCCTTTGGTGAGCATGGTCTTTTTGGAGTAGTCGATCTTCACTTCCACGACCACAGGACGGTTCTCTGACAGCAGTGCAAATGCACGATCCATCTTCTCCTCAACCTCCAGGTCATTGGCTATTTGGACAAATGCCGATCCTGTGGCATGGGCCATGCTTTCGTAGTCGATCTGTCCCACGACAGCACAGGTTTTTCGATTGAGGGGTATCCTCTGGAACTGAGAGATCTGTCCAAGTTCACCATCGTTGAAGACAAAGAAAAGAATGGGCAACCCCAGATCCGTAGCTGTCACCAGCTCCACACAGGTCATCATAAAAGCCCCATCACCTACGATGGCCACGACTTGCCGATCCGGATTCGCCAACTTGGCTGCGATGGCAGCAGGTACACAATACCCCATGCAATTGAAGTCTGTCGGAGAGATGAAACTCCTGGGACGCTCCGCCGCGAATAACTCAGACGCCAGGAAAGTATGCTTGCCGTCATCGACCACCACCTGTACCTCGTCGTCGACTTTCGACTGCAACGAGAGGAAAAACTGGCCCGGAGAGACGAGGTCTTTGTTCTTCGGGACCAGCCACTCCGAGAAGTATTTGTTGTTTTTCTCCGTGATGATAGTACCCACTTCCTCCAGCGACCGCTCCGTTTTGTAATTGCCCTCTTCCAACTTAGAAATGATGGCCTCCAGGATCTGGCCCGCATCTCCCTCGATGGCGACGGTACTAGGGAAGTTTTTATCAAAAACCTCCGGGTTGATGTCGATATGGATCAGGTTTTTGGGAGGCTCCAGGCCGTAGCTACCGGTCGCAATCTCCCCAAACCGAACACCTATGGCAATCATCACGTCGTGCTTCTCCAGCGCCCATTGGCCCGATGGCTTGCCTGATGCTCCTAAAAACTCACTACAATAGAGTGGGTGGGTATTAGGGAAGGCACTCTTCCCTTGTAAGGACGTCGATACCGGAGCCACCAACATCTCCGCCAATCGCAGCGTCAATGGTTGGGCATCCACGGCGCCCCAGCCGACGAACAACATCGGAGAATTGGCGGCATGAAGCAGGTCTACAGCTTCCAACACCTTGACGTTGTCGATTTCCCGCTTGGCGGGCTGAGGTTTGTAAGTCGGTAGTTTCCCAACATCCGCAGCAAACAGCAAGAGGTTTACCGGCAGCTCGATAAATACCGGCCCGGGCTCTCCACCATTGGCGATATCATGCGCCTTGAACAAGGTCGGAATGATATCCTCATGATGCTCAACGTGGAACTGAGCCTTGGTGATCGGCTTCGCCAACGCCATCTGATCGAACTGATGGAGTTGGTATTCTTTCTTGATATCTGTTCGCACACCGCCAGCAATGACGAGCATAGGAATGCCATCGAGGAAGGCTTCACCGATGCCACTCATGGCTTGCGTCAAGCCGGCCGCGGGTACGATGGTCAATACCCCGATGCTATCCGACGTTCGCGATATCGCATCAGCCATGAACGCCCCAGGCCCTTCGTGAGTCACGAGGATGGGTGTGATCTGCTCGGACTGATCCATCGCATCATACAACTCTGTCGTGTGTGTACCGGGAATCCCGAACGTGTATTTTACGCCCAGTTGCTCGAGGGCGTAGATCGCCAGCTGGGCTCCATTCTTTTTCAAATCAATCGACTAGTTTTTTTCCAACAATATCATAAGCGGCGACTCTCGCCGTGAGGATGCAGGCTCCCAGGAATGTGCCTTCCAATGCCCCTTTACCATGCAAGCCCCCTCCGCCAAATCCGGCGGCTTCACCGGTGGCATACAGGCCAGGAATCGGATCTCCCGTCTGATCCAAAACACGTGACTGCAGATCGGTCTGGATCCCACCGAGGGTCTTGCGGGAAATAATGAATTCCCTGATAGCAATGAGCGGTAGGGCTTTGCGATCATTGATCTTCTGGAACTTACACGTTCGCACGCGATCTCCCCGGTATTGACGCGCATGGGCGATTCGTCGCAGCTGCTCATCATTGAAGAAGCTGGGACCGCGATCAATTTGCTCGTCGTACTTGCTGATGGACTCTGACAGGGCCTTCGTCTCCACGTCGCCTGTGCCTGTGAGGGCATTCATTTTCTCTGCCAATTCCTTGACCGAATCGGCGACAACAAAGTCCACGCAATTGTCCAGCATATCCCGGACGAGGGACTTGTTACCCAAGAGGATCGTCTTGAGGAACCCCGCGTAGCTCTTGTTTTTAATGGCGGTGTTGAACTCCGCTCCGGAGATGGCAAATTCCTTGTTAGCGATTGTCAGGTTCAGCACCTGCCAGCTGTACTTCTTCTCCTCCTTGCAGATCTGCTCAACAAGAAAGCGCGTATCGTAGGCTGTGATCAATGGCATAGGGCCTATGCGCTCTCCTTTGTAGTTGAGCCACAAGGCAGACTTGGGCGGTACCAGGCTCAGACCGTGGTTGGGCTTCTTGGGTCGAGGGTGATGTACGCCCGCAGCATAGGGCCACATCCAGTCCAGGTGAGTGACGTTGCCCTTCTTGCGTTCCACCGCATCGTGCATGTCTCCCATCCCATATTGGTGGGCACCGATGAGAATCTCTTCTGGTGGCGCGCCCCAGGGCTTGTACCAATTATCTCTTACTTTTTGCAGGTTGCCTCCCATGCCCCCGGTGGCCACAATGGTGACATCTGCCTTCACTTCCAGCGGCTCTCCCGAATGCTCTTCGACGCCATTCGCTCCGACGATAGTACCACCCTCCGCCAGGAGATCTTCGACTTTGACACCAAACCTCACGGTGAGGCACTCTTTAGCGTTGGGATGGTTGAGTAGCGCTTTGTTTAGGACCACTGCTAACTCGTGACCCGTGCCCCAGACCATATGGAACCGTGGATAGGAGTTGCCAGGATGATACAGGCCGCGCTCTACCCAGTGGACCACCGGGAAGAAGCCAATCTTGCGATCTTTCAGCCAGTGATACACGTGCTCGGTACAGTTGAAAACGTACTGCCGGGCCCAGGCTCTGGGAATGTCATCGCCATCTCCAAAATGGGCCGTGGCCTCCCAGTCTGAGAAGGCCAACTCAGGACTATCCTTCATGCCGGCCTTACGCTGGATAGGTGAGTCCACGAAGAACATACCACCAAAGGATTCCTTGGCTTGCCCTCCGAGATTTTCTTCCTTGTCGCGGTCCAGAATCAGGATTTTCTTCTTGTGGTCGAGCAGCTCGAGTGCTGTCGTGACACCCGCAATGCCCGCACCAATGATGAGTATTTCAGTTTGGGTGTTCATGTCATTCTGTGATGACTGAAGTTACTGCATAATTTCCGGACACCGGGTGTTGTCCGATGGGTTGGATGGGTGAGTTTAGTCAGGTGTGGGGTTCTTGGTTCCTTGTGCTTTGTTCCTGGTTCTTTGTTAACCAAGAACGAAAAACGAAGATCCAAGATCTATGAACCAAGATCCAGGATCGAAGATCTACGAACGCCTATCAACTTTTCTTCATCACCACCTCGTCGATGAAAAACCAACCAGGCTCGCCCTTAGCGGGATGCCATGAAGGGAGTCTCCGGATCGGGATGATCTCTATGCGCAGGTACTTGACAGAAGCGTCATTCATGGCTAGACGATAATAGTCGAGTCTGGGGCTAGTCGAGTCCTCTAACTTGGCGGGAGCCATCTGATTGATGAGACGCAAGTTGTCCTCTGAAGTCCCTCCGTAAATGCGGATTCGCTCTGGTGGAAAAATATAGGAACCCGGATTCGTCAAGGTACTAAGTACTATTTCATCGAGGACGGTAGCCTCGTCCAAATCGCACTTCAAGATGAATGGATCGTTGATGTAAGCTATCCAGGGACCATCAGAGAAATTGGGAGAACCCTTCACAAGATCAAACAATTCGTCAGGTGTGCCCTCATATCTCACTGCGGGATCGTGAACCAAAGTACTTGTGACCGGTAGCACATCCGAACGCATAAAAATGATCGAATCCAATGGACTGGGTTCCCATCCTTCACTTGCGGCATAGAATCTCATTTCGAGGTCGCGATCGATGAGCAGGCTATCCCTCATGGCCAACGAATTCTCGTCGGGATTGCTGCCATCAAGGGTATACCGAATATCAATGTCTTTTAGGGGATAATCAATCTTGACGTAAAATGGCTCCCGAAAGAATTGCCTGTCAGGGTCCAGCTTCGGAACGGTCAACACCGACTTGAAATCGCTGACCTCGGGTGCTGTTCGAAAGATAGCAAGTTGGGGTGCTGCAGCTTCCATGCTTGCAACCCCTTCATCGGAAATCGAGGTTTGATAGGCGTACAACTCATTCAGTGATGATAAGGACTCAAGTGTTTGGAGTTCATTATCCCCCAAGGGAGTGCGATAGACTTTGAGTGTCTTGAGTTTCGTCAGACGGGTGAGTTCACTCAATCCCTCCATCGGAAACTCTGCCTCATGCATGTCCAACAATTCCAGATTGCTGAAATTCCCAATGCGCTCCATGTCCGCCAGCGTAAGAGGAAGGCTCCCCACACTGAGCTCAACGACATTGTTTGCCACAGAAGCCAGCTCCTCCAGCTCCCTGCCTGCATATTCCGGATGGGGGAAAATCAATACCTGCAGTGCGTTCGAATTGTGGTACTTGCGCAGCACCGTGCAATAGTCGCCGTTAAGATCTGCTATCTCCCCATCGCTGATGGATGCCAGGTCCGCCCATTGGTTCCTCTTGCTTTGCTCGATCCGTGCAGTCATCTGGGCATACACTGGTGACTCAGGGTTCACTTCCTGATAGGTCATGGACTCGGCAGCACCCGCCTCCAGCCAAAAAGAAAGTAGCGCCAACTCGTCGCCAGTCAATTGCTCTTCATTTTTCGGTGGCATGTGATCCTCCTCTTCGAGAGATAATCGAATATGGTGGAGAATACCCGCTTCAACAGAAAGGGCCGACCCTCCTTCTCCTCCTTCCACCAGCGAGGCATAGTCTGTAAGCAGCAGCTCCCCTTTGGCTTTGTTGGGATTGTGGCAGCTCACGCACTTTTGCTCGAGTATGGGCTGGACAAAGTGCGCAAAGACCTGGGGATTATCGGGCAGTGCCTCCTCGAGGCTATTATCATCTGTGCTCCAGGCAAGGAAATCTTCACCGTGCGTCACGGATCCACCCAGGTGACCAGTAGCAAGAATGCCGACGATCAGCAAGGGATGAAAGATCTTCAGAACTTGGCCTTTCAACTGCGCTACGCGGTAGTGCCATACAACCATCAGAAATGTGACGATCACTCCGAACCACTGGTGTCGATTGATCAGGACGCCTTCGGCGGCACTTTCAATGCTCAGAAAGGTGCCCGTAATCGAGGTGACCAGACAAAGTAGTGCGGTGATAGAAACATACCAGTGGATCTGAGGGTCATTGCGCCAGTACTGGACAACAGTGACAAAGACAAGGGCAATGGGCAGGTGCAAGACAAGGGGATGGAAATGGCCCATCCATCGCATCAGTCCCGGTAACACCAGGTAGCTCTCGAACGCTACCAAAAAAATCAGAAGGACTGACAGCGCAAAGATGGCGTAGTCCAGCAGGGTCCTGAATAAAGTTGTACTCATTAGGTTAGGCTAGCAGATCTTTTACGACGTGGCCGGCAACGTCCGTGAGTCGGAATCTACGACCTTGGTATTTGAAGTTGAGCTGTTCGTGGTCCAGCCCCATCAGATGGAGCAGTGTCGCATGAAAATCATGAATGTGCACGGGGTCTTTGACAATGTTGTAACCAAACTCGTCGGTCTCACCGTAGCTGATACCTTGCTTGATGCCGCCGCCGGCCATCCAAATACTGAAGCACCTTGGGTGATGATCGCGGCCATAGTTGTCGGGTTGGAATCGCCCCTGGCAGTAATTGGTTCTTCCGAACTCGCCACCCCAGATCACCAGCGTATCATCGAGCATACCTCGCTGCTTGAGGTCCAGGACAAGGGCTGCCGAAGCCTGGTCCACATTGAGGGCTTGCTGCGACATTTCATTCGGAAGGTTACCGTGCTGATCCCACCCCTGATGATACAGCTGGATGAATCGAACACCATTTTCGGCGAGTCTTCTCGCTTGCAGGCAGTTGGCCGCATACGTGCCCGGGATGAGTGCGTCCGCCCCGTACATTTTGATGATCGACTCTGGCTCATTGTTGATGTCCATGACCTCTGGCACCGACATCTGCATACGATAAGCCATCTCGTATTGGGAAATGCGGGATTGGATCTCGTCGTCGTTGACTTCGTCGTAGTGCGAGTTATTGAGCTCTGCAATATGGTCGAGCATTTCGCGCTTGTCATCGCGGGTGATGCCATCTGGATCGTTGAGATAAAGGACCGGGTCCTTGCCGCTTCGAAGCAATACACCCTGATGTCGTGAGTCCAGGAATCCGCTGGACCATAGTTTCGAATACAGTCCCTGGCTGTTGCCGGGCCCTCGGGAGGTCAGCACGACAAAGGCCGGCAGGTTCTGATTTTCACTACCCAGGCCGTAGCTCATCCAGGCACCCATACTAGGTCGACCGGAGTTTTGATTGCCAGTCTGGAAGAACGTGATGGCGGGATCATGATTGATGGCCTCGGTATGCATACTCTTCACGATACATATCTCATTGGCGATCTTGCCAATGTGCGGGAAGTAGTTGCTGATCCACGTACCATTGTCCCCAAATTGGCTGAACCCATGGTAGGGTCCTACCAACGGAAACTTGTCCTGGTTGGCGGTCATGCCTGTCAGGCGTTGGTCACCGCGAATAGACGCCGGCAGGTCCTCACCCATTCTTTTGCTTAGCAAGGGCTTGTAGTCCAACGTCTCCAACTGGGAGGGGGCTCCCGCCTGAAAGAGGTAAATGATCCGCTTGGCCTTGGGAGCGAAATGGGGAATACCCAAAGTGGGTGTATCCAGGGATTGCCCCGATCCACCACCCTTGAAGAGATCGGGGATCATCAAAGATCCCAGTGCCACCGTACCTAAACCGACACTGGCTTTGGAGAAGAAATGCCTCCTATTGATATTCAGCTTGTCCTTGTCCAGATTCTCCGAATTATCCATTATTCTTTCGTTATCGTTTCGTCCAGATTGTACAGTACTTGTGCCACCAGCATCAGTGATGCTGCCTCTATCGTGTCCTCTGCCGTTTGATCATGTTGCCCCACGGCGATCAGCTTCTCTGCATCCTCCGTTTGTTCCTCAAATTTCTCCCTGTTGCTTTCGAGGTAGTCGAGCATAAGCTCCATCTCATCGCCTGTTGGGTCTCGAATAAGAATGCTGTTGAATAGATGACGGATGGCATCTTCGTTGTCCTCCACATCATTGGCCACGTTGGACGCAAGTACACGTGCCGCCTCTAGCACTTGCTCATCATTTTGCAGCGCCAGGGCCTGCAGCGGAGTGTTGGTCTTTTGCCGTCGTACCTCACACAGGTCTCTATTGGGCGCGTCGAAAATGGTCATGGTTGGTGGCGGAAGCGTTCGCTTCCAAAATGTGTATAGCGACCGTCGGTACAGGGCAGCACCCGAATCAGGCATGTAAGAGGTCAGGATACCGCGATCGTTGCCCGCGTTCGTCTCTTCCCACAGCCCGGGTGGTTGATAGGGCTTCACACTGGGGCCTCCCAACTCATCATTGAGCAGGCCACTGGTGGTGAGGAAGTAATCGCGGATCTCTTCCGCACTCAACCGGAAGCGAGGTCCCCTGGCCAGGTAAATGTTCTCAGGATCGATCTGCTCCTTCTTCGGCTGGATGACCGATGACTGGCGGTAGGTAGCAGTGGAGACCATGGTCTTTAACAAGTACTTTACATCCCAGTCATTTTCGACAAACTCAACAGCCAGCCAGTCGAGTAACTCAGGATGAGTGGGTAACGCACCCTGATTACCAAAGTCCTCAGTGGTCACCACCAATCCGCGACCGAATAGCTTCGCCCACAGCCGATTGACATAGACCCTCGCTGTAAGGGGATTTTCCTCACTCACCAACCACCTGGCCAAGCCCAGGCGGTTCTTTGGGTAGTCCTTGGAAAATGCCAGTATCGATGCCGGTGTAGATGGCTCAACTTCGTCAGTCGGCGCATCGTAGTTGCCACGCGATAGCACATGTGTCTTCTTGACTGCCGAATCGTTCATCACCATTACATTGAGTGGCAGGGTGTCCTTCTTGTTCACGAAGGAGAGGATGCCCTCAAGGTCCTGATCTTCAATGCTAATGAATGGCGCATCTGCATAATACTTTAGGTCTTTGGCTCGAACTGCATCCATCCGTAGGCCCTTCTCATTCACATAGTTGAAGAAGGCATAGACGCTGAAGTAATCTTTCTGCGACAAGGGATCGTACTTATGGTCGTGACATTTGGCGCATTCGAGCGTGAGCCCGAGGATACCCTTGCCCAAGGTATTGGTTCGATCGGTAACGTAAGTAGACCGATACTCCTCATCGATCACACCTCCCTCCTGCGTGATGGGGTGATTTCGATTGAAACCCGTAGCCAGGACCTGCTCTCTGGTTGCTTCAGGCAAGAGGTCTCCCGCCAGCTGCCAGGTAAGGAACTTGTCATAAGGGTAGTTTTGGTTGAAGGCATGGATCACCCAATCTCTCCAGGGCCACATCGTCCGGTAGCTATCGTCCTGATAGCCATGCGAATCCGCATAGCGGGCGACATCCAGCCATTCCCGCGCCATTTGCTCCCCAAAGGCGGGCTTATCGAGGTAGTAGTCTATCACCGCCTCATAGTCAGCCATTTCATTATCCTCAATAAACCGGTCAAGCTCTTCTTTTGTCGGAGGCAAGCCTGTCAAGTCGATACTGAGCCGGCGTAGGAGTTTTGGCGCATCCGCCTCTTTTTCAGGAGACAATCCCTGGTCCTCCATCGCCCGTAAGGTGAAGTAGTCAATGTCATTGCGGGGCCAATCATCATCTTTCACCGTCGGCAGGGGCGACTTTTCCGGAGGGGTGAATGACCAATGGGGCTCGTATTCCGCGCCTTGCTCGATCCACTTTTCCAGGATGAGCTTTTCTCTTTTCGAGAGCTTTAGGTGAGTCTCTGGAGGTGGCATGACAATGCTCTCGTCCTCGGTGTTCACACGCGCCAATAACTCGCTGATGGCTGCGTCACCTGGTACAATGGCGTACTTGCCTGCATTCTCTTTGAGTTCGTCCTTGGCATCTGCTTCGATATCAAGACGCAAACCAGCCTTACGCTTGTTGGCGTCCGGACCATGGCAAGCAAAGCAATTGTCAGAAAGGATGGGTTTGACGTGAAAATTGAAGCTAATGGCTTCCGGTATCGCCCCTTCTAAAGCCGTGACACTGGCTTCTTCATCCGAATTGGGAAGCAGTAACCAAATGGCCAAAAACGCAATGGCCATCAGGCCAACGATCAGTAGGTTTTCTTTCTTGGGCATACCCTCCATACTGGTTAAAATTAAAAACAAACAGGCAAAATACGCAGACAGAATCCAGTAAAATATTCAATATTCCGGCACACTTCGGCGCAATCCTGCAAAAACCGGCATCAATTCATTTTCAATACTTCGTGCTTATTGATGAATTCAGGGTCGATCACAATTCCAGTTCCCGGGCCGGTGGGCACGGTGATCTCTCCCCCGTCACTTGTCAGACTGGAAGTGGCACATTCCAACGGGATTTGCTGATTGAATCCCTTGAACTCATGATAGGGTCCGGCATTGGGCAGTGCAGAGACGAAATGCATCATGTACAGGTACCCCAATCCCGAGCCGGATATATGTGGAACACAAGGCATCTGCATGACATGGGCCATTCTCGCCACCTTCATGGCACGGATCATTCCACCGAAATAGAAGATATCAGGCTGGACGATATCCAGAGCCCGGTTGGCAATGAGCCAGCGAAAATTGCGCATGCTAGGTTCTTGCTCGCCCCCTGCCACAGGCACGTTTAGGGCGGCCGTCACTTCGAGCGTCTCCTGGTACCAGTCGAAGGGCACAGGCTCCTCATAGAAATCGTATTGGTACTCCTGCATGATTTGCCCGATCCGAATAGCCTCTGACACATCGTAAGATCCGTTGGAGTCCGCATAAATGGTCATCTCATCCCCGAACGCCTCGCGCACCATAGGTATTAGCTTCTCCGTCCGGCCGGATGGGTAGTCCTTGTTTTTGCTCATGCGGCCCCCGACCTTGAACTTCACTGCTTTTGCCTGTGAGGAAGCCACATGCTCCTGGATCAGGTCAATCGATTCCTCAGCCGATTTCCCCCTGAAATTATTGGCCTGATAGACAGCAATCTTCTGGTGTCCGACCTCGCCTATCAAGGCTCCAATTGGTTGACCCGCAATCCGTCCCAGCATGTCCAGAATAGCAAATTCGATCGTGGCCCATGGCACCCAAAGCGCCAGATTCTGTAGTTTGTAGTTGCTCCGATAGACATAGAGTTCCTCGTATAGCGACTCAAGATCACGGACATCCTTTCCTATGAAGAACGGCTGCAACCTATTGAAGAACACTGGCCATAGCGATCTCATTTGCTGGTTGTTGGAGACAGACAGGCCTTCTGCTCCATCTGTCGACCGGACCCGGCAGATGAAATTCTTCCTCGAGCCATTATCAAAAAGTAGCAGCTCCAGGCTCTCGACCACTACTGGTCGATCGAATAATTCCGTTTTCAATACAGGACGAGAGAGCTCGTCATCTATTAGGGAGTAGTCTACCTTGGGAGGAGATTGTGGAGATTGGCAAGCCGCAGTTGCGAGGGTTGCCCCTGTTGCCAGTGAAGCGGACTTAATAAAGGAACGGCGACTGCTTTTCATAGTAGATCGAGAGGTTAGGGTCTCTAACTAAAGATAGTTGGAAAGCATCAAAGCCATTGGCGGAAGGTGGGCTATGTCCATGATATCATGCCCATTGAGTCAGCAATAGCACCGGACTACTGCCAGAAAGGCGCATTGGTCATCAAGATTTCGGTTATTGCCTCCTCAATTATTTCCTATGAAAAAAAGTATCGTCCTTTCCGTTTTCGCCCTGTCCATCCTGCAAGTCCAGGCACAGTACTCCCAGTATTTCACACCTCCCATCCAGGAGGAACAGATCAGTATGGGTCGCAATTTCTACGTTGTGACAAACGACAACGACACCATCTACGGGAATCGATTACCTATGGCAACAATGATGGATGGCCAGGTAAGGTCCTTCACCCTCAAGAAAGAAGATAAGACGAAGGTCAAATTCAAAGCAGAGGAGGTCAAACTGCTGGCGGTGAAACTCACGGACTTCATGAAGGTGAGCAGCGCTCTGGCCGTTCCCAACCTATTGCGTGCGATAGAGATGGACTGGGAAAGAGTAGGGAATCGCGAGTGGGCTTTTTTCGAACAAGCGCTGTTGCCGACAAAAAAGAAAGATAAGTATGCACTGATGCAGCTATTGAACCCCGGCTTTGACAGCAAAATCAAAGTGTATCTAAGGCCCAACTCGAACGAAACGGCAACAACTGAAATCAATGGCATCCAGGTTGGCGGCGGTGAGGACACCTCCTATCTCATCGTCTATGATGGCAATAAATCGGAAGTATACAAGAAGGGTCGGTACAAGAAAGAAGCGCTGACCAGACTGTTTAAGAACTGTGACGTCTTCGTCGAGAACTACAGCGGTGAAAAGATGAAGTGGCAGGACATTTCCGAGCATGTCTTGATCTACGATCGCCTTTGCGGGGACTCAGGAACGAAGTAAGTCCAAGTCCCCCATTAAGAAATTAAACCCGAGTTGGAATAGCTCGGGTTTTGTTTTTTGGGCAGTAAGAAGACAGAAAAGACTTGCTTTTCTATAACTTCCATTGCTGTTAGCAACCCATTCTATGAAACTTTCTCTGTATATCCTGACCACCGCCCTAAGTCTCTCGCTACTGGCACAAGAATCCATGCTGTGTATGGGCAACCATTGGACGGAGGACGAAGCCAACCTGAAAATGAAAGAGTTCGCCAGCCAATGGGATGACCTGGAGAGCTGGGAAAAGAGGGCTTCGCGCATCAAGCAGGGTATCATTGATGGCATGCAACTGGAAACCCTAGCGAAAATTTCAGGCCCCACCAACGCTATCATCCATAGCACAAAGGAAATGGATGGTTACATCGTTGAGAACATCGCCATAGAAAGCTTCCCGGGCTTTTATGTCACGGGCAACTTGTACAGGCCATCCGAAGGCGATGGGTCTTTTGCCGCCATGCTTTGCCCTCATGGGCACCTTCAAGACAAGAGGTTTACCGACTACATCCAAAAACGCAGCGCCGTGCTGGCAAGGATGGGGGCTGTGGTCTTCGCCTATGACATGGTGGGTTATGGAGAGTGCACCCAGGTGGAACACAAAATACCTATCGCACTGGTCCTGCAAACCTGGAATAGCAAGCGGGTGCTGGACTACCTCCTTTCAAGGCCTGATGTGGACCCTGATCGCGTCGGCATGACGGGTGGCTCCGGTGGCGGTACGCAAACTTTTGTACTGACAGCAATAGATGATCGAATCACGGCCGCAGCACCAGCCGTCCAGGTTTCGGCACACTTCTTTGGAGGATGCGTTTGCGAGAGTGGAATGCCGATCCATAAGAGTCCGGATCATCAGACCAACAATGTCGAGATCGCTGCCCTTTGTGCACCACGACCACTATTGATGATATCGAATGGCGGAGACTGGACGCGCAACACACCTCGTGTCGAGTATCCTTATGTTCGAAGCGTGTATGCCCTTTATGATGCGGAACACAAAGTAGAGAATGTGCATCTCCCCAATGAGCGGCATGACTACGGCTTTTCGAAAAGAACGGCAGCCTACAACTTTTTCGCCCATCATTTGAAGTTGAATGCGGGAAGGATTCCTTACGAAGATGGATACGTGGAAGACTTCGTGACGATCTTGCCAAGAGAGCAACTGGAAGTATTTAATGAAGCCAATCCGAGGCCTGAGCTATCCCTGGATGGTCTTGATGCGGTGGTCACCTACCTGGGATTGGATTAATCTCGGAACCTTAAGCAACGTTGGTGTTCCTTTCCCCGTTAAACGAACTTGTATCACCACAAAAGCTCTATTGTATGATTTTCGAAAAATTCGACACCTACCCTACTGAGAAATTGTCCCGCAGAGGCGTACTTTCCACTTTCGCTCTTTGCACTGTTTGGGTCGGTGCCGCAGTTGCCTTGCTGGCAGGCGCCTATCGGTTGATAGAGAGTGGTGGTGAAATCGGCCTGACAACTGTCGCTGTTTCGATGCTAGCACTTTTGGCTTCTATTCCCGCCTGGGTAGAAAGACAAAAAATCTACAAGACACTAGCGCTGCGCACAGCCTGATCCTTTCTTCTTCCAAAACCAAAGCAAGGGTCGCTTCTTGACCCATCCTCCCCGGATGTCTTAACAATCCGACCAGTGTGCGGAGTTATCTCTATAGAGATCAACACCCATTTTTTATATGGACAAAATCGTCATCACCGGGGGTACAGGATTCATTGGAAAAAGCCTCGCCCATCACTTAGCAACTCAGGGATACCAACCCATCATTATTGCCCGATCAGCGCCTTCTGAAGCCATTGACTATCCCTTCATCCCGTGGGATGGACATACGCTCGGGGACTGGACCTCGGCCTTGGAAGGCGCAAAGGCCATTGTCAATCTCGCGGGGAAGACCGTGGATTGCGTAAAGACTCCAGACAATTGTGATCTGATACTCAGATCACGGGTGGACTCTACCAAGGCGATTGGCAAAGCCCTGAAAAAAGTGGAGGATCCACCAAAAATCTGGATCCAAATGTCAACCGCCCACATCTACGGCGACCCTCCTTCTCAAGTCTGCACCGAGTCCTCCAGTTTTGGCTACGGTCTCGCGCCATTTGTAGGTCAAGCGTGGGAGAATACCTTCCTGGACGTCATCCCAAGGGATACCCGAGGAGTGATCCTGCGGACAAGCTTCGTGATTGGCAGGAATGGAGGAGCTCTGAAGACCCTGAGCAAGATCGCTCGAATGGGCCTCGGAGGGAAGGTCGGACATGGCAGGCAGGGCATGAGCTGGATCCATGAAGATGACCTGAATGAGCTCATCTTGAAATCGATAGAAAACGATCAGTATCAAGGGGAATATGTCGCTAGCTCCCCCAACCCCGTTTCCAACAAGGAGTTTATGCGTACCCTCAGGAGGGCGATCCGTATGCCTATAGGGATGCCAACGCCAGAGTGGATGGCCAGATTTGGCGCGAGGTACTTGTTCAAGACAGATCCTGAACTCGCCATCTACGGACGATATGTCAAGTCGGAGCGCCTTGGTACTGAGGGGTTTCGATTCAACTTCCCAACGCTGCGGCCTGCGATGGAAGATCTGCTCAGGCCCGCAGGTTGACCGTAGGCATTTCGTTCAAAAAAACAACGTTGGGTGAGCGCCTCTGGTGATCAAGGCTGGTGGTACATTCCTACCCGGCCATTCGTCAATATTTCGCCGGCCGGATCTTTTGTGGCATTTTGATAAAGGGATTTTCCCTTATTCGACCATCACAGCATAGACAAATGAAAACCATCCAATACATCTTACTATTGGCGGTCGTGGCCGCCTCATGCTCACCGCCCAATGCAAGCGGACCACTGATAGAAGCGAATGCAACTTTCAGCCCTAATGAAGTGAACCCCCAAGTCGACGAGAAGCCGACTGAGGTGATAGCTTCGGTAAAGAAAATAGACACGATTCTTACAAAATACCATGGGCTGGTGCTCCGCGAGGCGCTCGGTACGTCACCCATCAAAATCCTGACAACCAGTCGATTCCACGATGAAGAGTTATGGCCTGAGGCGCAGACGCAAACATGGATAGGATTGTTCAGGAATGACAATAGCCACTTCCTGCGACGAGTGGAACCGACTTTCGAGCGTGTGCAAGATATGATCATGGACGGGGAGGGAGAGAAAACTGGTTGGAAGGTATCCACTGATCACGACGCCCAATGCATTCTGCTCATCACCGGCACCGAATTGGGCGAAGGGCCTGTACCAACATTGGGCTCAAAAGTGGCAATTTCAATAGGAGATACGCTTGATGTGGATTTAGAGATCGAACCTACCCAGATCATCTTGGGTGGAACCAACCAGGATGGGTTTGTCAATGACTACCGGCTGATGTTGCAGTCGCAGTCTGAAGGGATATTGAAACAGCAAGTACTGATCGATGAATCGCAGTACGTAGCATCCATGATCAACATCATCTGGGCGGGGGACCTCGATGGGGACGATCGCCTCGACCTCATCATCGACACATCGAATCATGAAAATGTGACGGCGCCAACGTTGTTCCTTTCGTCGGAAGCAACCGGTGACGCCCTCGTGAAGCCAGTGGCTATCCACTGGACAGTTGGTTGTTAAAATTTCTAGTTGGCAAAGTCAAACGTGCCTGTATCCGTGTCTTCACCCACTAGCACCTGAACGCCATCCTTGGTGATCTTGTCCAGGCCATTGGCTTCTCCGGAGACGGCTACCACTTTGTACTCTCCTGCCTTGAGGGACCTTATCATAAACCCTCCCGTGTCATCCGGATAGCTGGAAACCGTGTCTTCCTCTGAGTTGATTGCATAAACGATTGCCTCCAAATTCGCCGGTGCAACAATACCGCTCACGCTTCCGGCCTGAGCCTCCAATGACGCACGTAGAACAGGCTTAAGAATGTAGCGCTGGCCTCCTTTTGTCGGAATGATGGACTGTCCAGCATCAAAATCAATCACGAGTTTGTAGGAAACTCCCGCTTCAATCGTCTCGTTGATTTGCAACTTCAGACCGCTTTGACTTCCCGATGGCACTTTCAACTCTAATATTTCCTCGGTATCTCCAATGAAGTTATTCTCTCCCAGGATCAACCTTATCTGGGCCAGTTGACCCTCCGGAAGCTCCACGGCACCCATAAAAGCTTCCTCGCCATTAACGAGATTGAGCAGATTGTAAACTCCGGGTTCAAAACCCTCCAGAGAAATCCATCCCTTTTCGTCGTTTCCTTTGTCGGCACGTACTTGCACATCAAGGATTTCGATAAACACACCCCCAAAGTTGGCTGGAGCATCGACCAGGACAACTTCCAAACGGGCAGTATCTCCAGTGATTTCTCCTACCTCATTGCATCCGAAAAGAGATAAGATAATTAGGGTTCCCAGGCAAAGGACCCTCGCATAGCTAGCTGTACTCATTGTTTTATTATGTTTTATGTTGATATAATACAATTATACAAATAATATTATAAATAACGTTTTTGTCGCAATGTTCAGGTTTTGAGTATTCTACCCTGTGCCCGGACGATTGCCACTACTTGAGAGTTTGTCGCAAATCGACTAGTTTACTCGACATACCTATCTAACCATGAGAAAATTCATCTCCCTGGCGCTAATTGTCGGCGTCGTATCCCTCTGCCCTGCACAAGATCTCGAAGCGCTCAAAGCTGAAATACAAGAGAAGATTGGTGGCCAAACCAAGATGGCCCAGGTGCTCGTCGATAAAGTCTTCAGCTTCGCGGAGTTGGGATTCCAGGAAACGGAAACCTCCAAATACATCACCGGTATTCTGGAAGAAAACGGCTTCGAAGTCGAATATGGTATCTCCGGAGTACCGACAGCCTGGTGGGCGAAGTGGGGATCAGGCAAGCCCGTGATCGCCATTGGGAGTGACCTGGACTGTATACCTAAGGCCTCGCAGAAGCCGGGAGTTGCCTACCATGATCCTATTGTGGATGGGGCACCAGGTCATGGAGAAGGTCACAACTCTGGCGTGCCACTCAATATCCTATCGGTATTGGCTGTGAAGGAGATCATGGAGCGAGAAGGCCTCTCAGGTACGCTTATCATGTGGCCAGGCGTGGCAGAGGAACTCCTGGGCAGCAAGGCCTACTTCACGCGAGATGGCTATTTCGATGATGTAGATCTGTGCATTTTCACCCACGTCTCGTCCAATATGACAGTATCCTATGGCCAGGCCCGGGGGACAGGATTGATATCAGTCGAATACACTTTTGAAGGGGAGTCTGCTCACTCCGCCGGAGCACCCTGGAGAGGAAGAAGCGCTGCGGATGCCGTTGAGCTGATGAACATTGGTTGGCAATATGCGCGTGAGCATCTGCATCCATTGGGTCGCTCTCATTCCATTATCAACTACGGGGGCGATCAGCCCAATGTCGTCCCTTCCAAAGCGTCGATTTGGTATTATTTCAGGGAAGTGACCTACCCCAAGATCATGGAAGCCTATCAGCGCGCCAACGAGATCGCCGAGGGCGCTGCCATGATGACAAGGACCAAGATGACCAAAAGAGTTTTGGGATCTGCATGGCCGCGACACTTCAACAAGGTGATCGCGGAAACCATGTACGAAAACATCCAGAGTGTTGGCCTTCCAGAGTGGAGTGAAGAAGATCAACTCCTTGCCAGAGCTGTGCAAGCTGAAGTGAAGTCCCCCCGTGATTCGATGGGGTTGAGGATAGAGCTGGACACCATTGGTCTGCCGTTGGAAGAACCGATCAGTGGAGGTTCCGACGACATCGGTGACATCAGCTGGAAGCTGCCTACGGTGACGCTACGATTCCCGTCCAATATCCCGGGATTGCAGGGTCATCACTGGTCCAACGCGATCACCATGGCTACCCCAATTGCTCACAAAGGCGTGGTGGCCGGAGCACAGGTAGAGGCCATGACAATCCTCGACTTCCTGCTACGACCAGAGTTGGTCGAACAAGCCTGGGATTACTTTAATAATGAGCAGTCCTCCGTTCAGGAGTATGTACCAATGATCTCTGAAACGGATCAACCACCTATCGAATTGAATGCGGACATCATGGAGGAGTACCGCCCTCAGTTGGAGGAATTCTATTACGACGAAACCCAATACGAGACCTATCTGGATCAATTGGGCATTACCTACCCTACGTTGAGGAAGGACCAGTTGGAAAGCATCCGGGCAATGGAAGAAGACAAGTAAGGACGACTACTGCTTCAGTCGGTACTGCGTACTCAGGTAGGTATCGCCTATTTCTCCGCCATCAAATTGCACAACACGGAATCCATAGGTCTCCTCATTGATGTACTCCCATATATCGGCGAAAGTCGTACCACCATACTCATAGATGTAGTAGAAATTCTTCCCCCGTACATCGACATACCCAGGTGTGTAGCCCCCGAACGTGTCAAATTCGTAGAACTCGATCCTCTCAGTTGTTTTACTGTACTGTCTGACACCAAAATTTCGGTCCCCAATTTGGGTCCGATTGGCATCTACAAAACCCCTGGTGCTGGCCTTGATCACGGTCTTATTCAGACCCCACTCCATCGTGATCTCCTGCATGAAAATGGAGCCGTCTCCCCACGTGCCGGCAGCCGCCCATGTCTTGCCTACCAAAGGCTCAAAAACAGATAAGGGATTGTCTTGTGCGATGCTAAGTTGTGAGCACAGCAACATCCATGCTGTTGCACTCAATAGGATGATCTTCTTCACGGAGCAAGTTTAGAAGCTTACCGTCAAAGAACAAAAGACATTTATTCGGCCGGACGGGCGAACTTCCGAGAAGCGATAAGGAAAAACATGACCACCAGTAGAACCAATGTAAAGGCCAATGCCACACGGAGGCCGTAGTTCTCCGCAATATATCCGATGGTCGGAGGCCCTACGAAGAAGCCGGCATAGCCGATCGTTGTCGACATAGCTATGCCCACACTGGGAGAGATGCCAGGCGTATTGCCGGCTGTCGTATAGACAATGGGCACGACTGTCGAAAGTCCCAGGCCAACCAGGAGGAGGCCAACGGTAGTGAGTGGCATGACCGGGAAAACGAGAATAATGGCCAGGCCCGAGATCGCCAGAACTGAGTCAAGCATCAACAGGCGTTTCTTACCCAATCTCGCAGTGAGGAAGTCTCCAAATATTCTCCCGGTCGTCATTGCGGCACCAAATATTCCAAAGGCCACAGCGCCCATTGTTTTGGAACTGCCAACAACCTCATTGACATAGATGGCCGACCAGTCCAGCATCGAGCCCTCAGAGAGCATTCCACAGAAAGCAATCAGTCCTAATGGTACGATGACTCGATTAGGCAGCAGGAAGGATGAAGCAGGTTTGGCATCCCCGTGATTGACATTTTTGATCAGGCGAGTGGCGGCAAACAGAAAAGCAACTAATGCCACAGCAGCGATGATCATCATGTGCGTTCCCAACGGAACACCAAGTTTCGAAAATAACGCTCCTGATCCAGCACCAACAGCCATGCCTATGCTCCAAAAGGCGTGAAACGACGACATAATGGGTTTCTTGTACTCACGCTCGACCAGCACAGCCTGCTCGTTCATTGCCACGTCCATCGAGCCATTGGCGAAGCCAATGAAGAAAATAATGACGCCCTCGACGTATAAATCGGTTTGAATGGCAATGAGGGAGGTACATACCGCAAGCAGCACCGCGGTAGCTCCGCAGACATTGTTGCTACCATACTTGTAAGCCAGCCATCCTGTGAAAGGCATGGCTACCAAGGCCCCAATCGCCATGACGAATAGCAGCGTCCCAAGGCTGGCGTGTGTGATGTCCAGGAATTCTTCTAACTGAGGTAAACGCGAAGCCCAGTTGGCATGGGTAAACCCACTAACAAAGAAAAATATCGTGGTAGCAATACGGTGACTTCGCATGGGTGCTTTTTTGAAATGACAGCCGCAAAGAAAGGAAGTTATCAACAATGGCACCCAGAAATACCTAATATTTGGGCGACCAAATTGGAAGTGACCGGTCTTCAGTATATTGAGATGAACAATGTACCCTTCGGATGAAACGAAAAGAATTCCTGACGACTTCCTCACTCGCCGTGGCAGGCAGCATCCTGTCACCCCTCTCCTCTTGCTCACCTAAAGAAAATACCAACGCCGTGAATGATGATGCCGTGCCCCGAACCAACTGGGCAGGAAACTATACCTACAAAGCCCCAGAACTGCATGAGCCAACTACGGTTGATGAGTTACAGGCATTGGTCAAGAAACTTAATTCCCAGAAGGCACTGGGCTCCACACACTGCTTCAACAACATCGCCGACAGCCCACAAAACCAAATATCAACAGCCAAACTCAATGGGGTCAAGACGCTAGATCCGGAAGCACAGACCATCACGATTGGTGCCGGCTCGAGATATGGAAATTTTGCTGAGGAGCTACACGCACAAGGGTTCGCCCTTCACAATCTCGCCTCCCTACCACACATCACCGTGGCAGGAGCTTGCAGCACCGCTACACACGGCTCTGGAGTAGTCAATGGAAACCTTGCAACCGCCGTTCGCTCTCTTCAAATGGTAACTCCCAATGGTGAGGTTGTCGAGATGGACCGTTCCCACTCGGACTTTGCAGCGGTGGTCGTAGGCCTCGGATCATTTGGCATCATCACGGAGATGACACTTGACATCCAACCCACCTTTGACGTGCGGCAGGATGTATTTCTGGATCTGCCACTGTCATCTCTAGTGGAGAACTTCGACGACATCATGTCTGCGGGTTACAGTGTCAGCCTCTTCACTGATTGGCTGAATCAGAATGTAAGCGAAGTATGGGTGAAGCGGAGAACGGATCAGCCAGTCGACGACTTGGGCAACGACTTCTACGGAGCGACCGCCGCGACGAAAAATATTCATCCCATCATCGAATTGTCAGCGGAACACTGCACTGATCAGATGGGGGTACCCGGTCCGTGGTACGATAGACTTCCTCATTTCAAAATGGGTTTCACGCCCAGTGCTGGAGACGAACTCCAGGCCGAGTACTTTGTACCTCGAACTGAGGCTGTGGAAGCAATACTCGCAGTAGAAGCGATAAAAGAGGAGGTCAATCCGCAGCTCATGATCACGGAAATCAGAACCATCGCTGCGGACAACTTTTGGATGAGTCCATGTTACCAGCAAGACAGCGTAGCCATACACTTCACATTAAAGCCCAATAAGGAAGGGGTGATGGCCCTATTGCCAAAAATAGAATCAGCACTCGCACCATTCGGGGTGAAACCTCATTGGGGGAAACTGTTTAGGATCGATCCCCAGGTATTGCAAAGTCGGTACGAGAAGTATCAGGATTTCCTCGCCCTGGCAAAGTCCTACGACCCCGAGGGCAAGTTTCGAAATGCCTACCTCGATCTCAATATCTACGGCCCATCGAAGGTCTAAAGGTCGGCAAGATGGTCGATCATCGCACTCCCGGTTACTACAACCAGCGAGTTCCGAGATCAGCATCGTGAGCCGCGAAGCTCACTGAACCGGTCGGAGCTGGATGGATAAGACGAATGCCATTGACTATCTTACTGTTGTAATTCCCGATCGCTGCCCATGAAAAAGTTATCGCTTTCCGCGACCCTGATTGCCCTGCTGCTTTGTCAATGTACGGCACCTGATAAGTCTACTAGCGAAGATCCAAGCCTGGTTGATGAGGGTACAGCGTTCTTCACCTCCAATCCACTGCCTGTGCCTGAGCAGGAGGTTCAAACATTGAAAATAGGCGCTAAGGCACCCGACTTCAAGCTGCCAGGTGTCGACGGCAGGTTTCATAGTCTCGGGGAGTTTGATGACAAGGAAGTATTGGTGATCATTTTCACATGCAATCACTGCCCGACGGCTCAGGCATATGAGGACCGGATGAAACAACTGGTTCTGGACTATGAAGATCGGGGGGTACAGGTGGTGGCTATCTCCCCTAACTCAATTCGTGGGCTCCTGTTGGAGGAGTGCGGCTATACGGACCTGGGAGACTCATTCGAGGAAATGATCATCCGCGCCGAAGCCCAGGAATTCAACTTCCCTTACCTATATGATGGGGATGACCATGCCGCCTCGATCCAATATGGGCCGGTCGCCACGCCTCATGCGTATGTCTTCGACAAGGAACGACGCCTTACCTATGTTGGAAGGTTGGATGCTTCCGAAAAGCCCGGCACTGCCAACGCGGAGGACGTAAGAGCCGCTATCGAAAGTACCCTAACAGGGGAAACGCCTGCCCTGAGCAGCACCAAGACCTTTGGATGCTCAGTGAAATGGGCGTGGAAGGATCAATATGCCAAAAAGGTGAACAAGGATTGGCTGGAGAAAGAGGTGGCACTCGAAGAGCTGACGGTAGAGGGGGTGAAAGAGCTGCTGGCCAACGACTCAGAAAAGCTGTTACTCGTCAATTTTTGGGCAACCTGGTGTGGGCCATGCATCATTGAATACCCGGATTTCGTCGCGATCCACAGGATGTTTTATCAGCGGGACTTCGAGTTCGTATCAGTGACGATGGATGGGCTTGACGCAAAGGGACGGGCACTGAAGTTCCTGACAGAGAAACAATCCGCAGTGCGCAACTACATCTATAGTGAGGATGACAAATACGCCCTGATAGACGCTGTCGATGCGGAATGGGACGGCGCCCTTCCCTATACCGCTCTCGTGGCCCCTGGAGGCGAGGTAGTCTATCGCGTGATGGGTGAGATGGACCCACTGGAGGTGAAAAGAAAAATTGTGGAGCATCCGATGATCGGACGCTATTACTAGCATCCGTCTAAAAAAATATATCAATGCAATTGCCCAATCGGGAGGTAAGCAATACGTATCCTCACCTCGCTGGGTGATGACCTACGCCTGCGATCCGAGGTGATGCTGATTGAGTTGCTCCCGTAGCGAGCGAATGAGTTCTTCCCGATCCGTCGCAGCATCTTTCAGAAACTTCTCTTCCGCCGCCGTCTGACTATCATGATTGCCACTCCACGCAATCAAGTCCACCATCAAAGGCAGCATATCGATACCCTTCTGCGTAAGGCTGTACCGAATCCGGGACTTTTTCACAACGTCAGGCCCTTTACGGATGATGCCGCCCTCTTCCAGCAGCCTCAGCTTGTCTCGAAGTACGCTCGTCGAGACTTTCTCCCCGCCTTCCAGGAATTCATTGTAGTGCCTCTTGCCTTTGAACATCAGGTCACGAATGATCAACAATGACCACTTATCACCAAAGTGCTCCAAAGCATAGTTGACAGGACAGTGTGATCTAAAATCCATCGAGAACAAAAATAAGGTCAACTTTTAACTTTCTTTTTACAAGTTAATTATATTTAACTTTTAATTTACAAGTTAAAATCATACTAACATGTTCACCTTACGAAATACCATCACTATCGAGGCACCGATCGAACGCATATGGGAAGAGTTGGCACTTGTCGATCGCCTGGCTGCGTATGACCCCGGATGTCAATCTTCTGTTGCCCTCGATGCTCTGTCATCCGGCTTGGGCGCCAGACGGCGAGTGGATATGAAAGATGGGAAGAACTGGTTTGAAGAAGAGTGCACCGTCTTCCATGAAAACAAGGCTTTGAAGTACGATCTCACCGCCTGCTCCTTCCCTGTCCACCAGCTATCACATGAGTACTCTTTTCGCGAAGTGGGACCCGACCAGTATGAAGTGACTCAGCTGCAGAAGTTCCAAATGAAGTATGGCCTGATCGGTAGGTTGCTTGGGCTAATGATCCAATCAAAATGGAATGCGGGGATCAGAGGTTTCTTGAAGGGCCTCAAAACTATTTCTGAGTCTGAGGTCGGAGAAGTCACCCAAGCTCGTCACATGGCGTAACGCATGCGTACCACCGAGTACACCGCCACCACATCTTTTTGGTCATTGAAGGACGGATTGAACGTCAGTTGCACATCTGGGGTGATATTGAGGTTGTGCGTCAGTTGGAATGCATAAAAAAGTTCGACACCTGACTGATCACGTTTAGTGCGATCACTCGGTCCTCCCCAGTGTACGCCAATGCCCAGGTAATCATGACTCAAGATCTTTGTTGTGAGACCTGCCTGGATTAGGTGATGCATAGCCGCTGCATTGCCATCGCTTATGCCAGCCCTGATAAAAGGTGTGTAGGATCCATTGAAGGTTTTCGATGCTGAGAAATTCCATCCACTGCTGGCCTCGAGTCCCTCCTCAGTGCGAGCATCCTGCTGCCAGTAGGTGACGTGAATCGTCTCGCCCGATGAATATCTATCAGACATTCGCCAGCCTAGCTCCACCCATGTGAAGTATTCCTGGGTGCCAAAGAAAGAGTTGAAGTTGTCGACTAGGAAGTTTTGGGCCTCCCCATTGGCATCGTGAATGCCACCCGCGATATAAACCCGTGAAAAGAGATCTGACTCCATTGCCACACCAAAACCTTGATTCGGCAGGGCCGTGGTCGGGCTGTTGAAGAAAGCCTCGTTCAGGTAGAACTTGTAGGGATTGAGCGACGGAAACAGATCGAGCCAGTCTCCGGCGTCCATAATGCCGATCACGATGCCCATTCGCTGTTTGCGAAAAACCTGCTTCCAAAAGAAGTTGGTGAGCCCCCAGTTAAAATCCTTGAAGCTCGCTGTACTGAGTGCCGCGCCCGCTTCGTAACCGAGGGTTCTAGGCAGTCCCCCCTTCCCGATCCGGTGCCGGTTTTCGAGCTTGGCCTGCAGTTCCCCCACCCATCCATTTTTGGTATTGAAGGCCTCCCACACACCAAAAAACCGGAAGATGCCACTGGTGGCATTTCTGTCGGACTCGCTGAATGAGGCCACCTGGGTCAGGAACATGTAGTCTGTACCCAGGGCAACGTTTAGTTTCCTTTTCGTGAAGCCCTTCAGCCGGTAGTACCCCCCGAAAAGCTCGTCAGACAAATCAAGATTGAGCCATGTGGCCTTGACTTCGTCGTCAGACTTGAGATCGGCGGAGGTAGTATTATTGCCCCCCACCACGAGTAGCTCGCTATAGCCAGACTTACTGGGCACCGTGTCCTGGTACTGGGAGGGAACATCCTGCGACTGACCGATCGCGAAGCTCACCAGCGTGAGCTGCAGTAGCAGGAGTAGGATTCCGGTAAAAGCCCTTTTCATCGGTCGTCGCTCGCAATGTTGGATTGTGCCGCAATCTACATCCAACTGAACCTCAAACAAACTCAAAGACATCCTCCGCCGCCACAGAGGTGAGATCAGCGGAAAATTAGACTCCTCAAAAACGTAGTATCTTTCTGACTTCATGTCCCCGATCCAAACCAACGCCATGACTACTCCTAACCACGTAATCAAGTCTTGTGTTATCGCTGTCATCAGCATTTTCCTCTCACTTGCTGCTTCGGCTCAAGAACAAATAACCAAAGATGACTACGAGCGAGCGGTCGGCTTTCTCTGGCAAAATATCGCCAACAAAAAAGTATTCAGAGAGCATGTCACTACCAATTGGTTTCCGGACAGTACCGGCTTCTGGTACACCTACTATTCTGCGGAAGGACGCGACTATCGAAAAGTTACGGTGCCGGATTTGGATCAGTCCCAATTGTTTGACCATGACAGGCTAGCCGAGGCCCTTGCGGAGGAATTGGGAGACGAAGAGGTCGACCCCAAGAAGCTCCCGATCAGTCGGCTGACGTACAAGGGCCCGACGGAACTGGCCTTCAATGCAAAAAACAAGCGCTACGAACTCGACCTGACCGATTACTCCCTTACGGAACCCGAGCGAGGAGAAGACGGCGGCGATTTTGAGGAGGCCTCTCCAGATAAGCAATGGATCGCCTATCCCCACGAATACAATCTCTACGTCCGATCAGCAGATAGCACGATGATCAAACAACTAAGTACCGACGGTGAGAGAGGCTATGAATATGCCACCTGGTACGGCTGGGCGGACATCATAGAGGGAGAAAATGGAGAACGACCCCAAAGATTCTGGGCAGATTGGTCTCCAGACAATCAATGGATCCGGGGAAACCTGGTTGACTTCCGAATAGCGCAGAAAATGTATCTACTGGACTGGAGCGTCGATACGCTCTACCGCCCACGGTTACTTTCTTACTATCGGGGATCACCGGGAGACAGCACTGTGATCTATGAAAACCCTGTGTTCTTCAACATTGAGACCGGAAAATCCGTCCGACCTGACTTGCCATTGGCTACACATTTCACCGGCTACAATGTGAAATGGTCTTCAAACCCGGGGATTGTCTATTTGAGGGGATCCAGTCGGGGTTACCAAAACATGTATGTCCACAAACTCAACCTTGAGACGGAAGAACTGGAGACGATCTACTCCGAGAGCAGCGAGACGAACATCGATGCATTTGATTGGCGGTGGTTGGAAGACCTGGGACATGCTGTCTTCCTTTCAGAGCGCAGCGGCTGGCGCCAATTGTATCGGTTCGATCTGGAGACCAGAGAAGTTGTCTCCCTGACCCAGGGCGAATACTACGTGAATAGCATTAGGAAAATCGATGAGACCGAACGAAAGGTTTATTTCTCAGCTTCAGGGAAGGATCCCAATCTCAACCCTTACTTTCAACAGTTGTACAGCGTATCACTGGATGGTGGCGACACCCAACTGCTAACACCGGAAGATCGATTTCACAACGTAAGCATCTCGCCCGACGCCAAGTATGTCGTGGATAATTATTCCACGGTTGAAATCCCTACCAAAACGGTACTTCGAAGCACTGAGAACGGGGAGGCACTCCTAGAGATCAGCGAGGCATCCATTGAAGGCATCGACAATTGGTCGCTGCCTGAGGTTTTCACTGCCACCGCGCGCGATGGTAAAACCACGATTTACGGCGCCCTATGGAAGCCCACCAACTTTGACCCTAATAAGAAGTACCCGGTGATCGAAAGCGTCTACACTGGTCCTCACACACAGGTCTTTCCCAAGGAGTTTCGCAATGCCTTGTACGGTTTGCAGAGCTACGCAGAACTGGGGTTTGTGGTGATCAGTGTCGATGGGCTGGGCTCGGCGAGGAGGTCCAAGGCATTCCATGACTACTCCTACAAAAACCTGGGTGGCAACCTTGAGGATCACGTATTGGCAATCAAGGAACTGGGCAAGAAATACAGCTGGATCGATACTACGCGCGTCGGCATCTTCGGTCACTCTGCGGGGGGCTACGACGCGGCGCATGCACTCCTTGCCTACCCCGAGACTTACCATGTTGCAGTCGCCAGCTCAGCTGACCATGACCACCGGATGGAGAAGGCCTGGTGGCCTGAGATGTACATGGGCTGGCCCGTGGATTCGGCCTATCACCAACAGTCCAATATCACAATGGCTGGCAACCTCAAGGGCAAACTCCTGATCACCCATGGAGGCATTGATGAAAATGTCAACCCATCGGCCACCTTCAAACTCGCAGAAGCCCTCATCAAAGCCGACAAGCAGTTTGACATGCTGATCCTACCCAGCCAGCGACATGGGTACCGTGGAGGTCACGATCGCTACTTCCGCAAAGTGCGATGGAACTACTTCGTGGAGCACTTGCGAGGCGTGGAGCCTATTTGGGACTTTGAGTGGTAGCTGTACCCGGTTGTCTAGTGGCATTGAAATGCCTACGTGAACTCTTGGTCCTCTGAAGGTGTCCTATGAGGCTAAACACAAAAATTCCTAGCAAGGAAACCGCCAACCCTAAATATGTGACCAGTGTGCTATCGGAAACAAACTCCTTTACACTTGTGATACCAGCGTGGCTGAGTTGGTAGAGCAACACCCCGAACTGGAACAGTGCCAATACGCCTAGAATGCCTATCAAGTAAATCCTTCTCATTACCAAAGAAAGATAGCTGCTTTCACTCAACTATCCTTCCTCTAGTCGTAGTTGTACCGGTTGTATGGGACCTCATTCACCCAGTTGAATCCGCGGTTGAGCAGTCCGAACTTGCTCAAGGGGTAGTGCTCCGCTGAGATACTCAGTGTATCGCCTGCCAGCACGCCCTGAAGCGACAACATAGTCGCGGTCCGATCATAGTCAAACGGATACTTATTGATCGTGTCTCCCCGCGGAGAAAAAAGGATTGTTTGTGCTACTGTATCAATCTCAGTATCGTAGCGAGTGACTTTGTCATCCATCATGATGACGGAAGCGAAACTGGTGTAATCAAAAAGCAGTCGGCGCCAACGGGTGGAGTCGGTGATCAGCGGAGGCAATGTGTCCCCATTGACAATGAATTCCTGCACGTTGTAGACGCCGTATAGTACTGATTTGGCCCTTGCCTCACCATACCGCTCGCGATTTTCCATACTGCTGGTCACCAGATTGAAAATGACGTAACCGGCAAAAAGCACCTGAGCACCCAGCACAATGTATTTCCCTTTCTTCGAGTCAACCAATGGACGTTCATCGATGGGCTCTGCAGTCTTATTGAACAGGAAGAGATTCAATACTCGCTCCCGATCGAGATGGGCCAGATACGCCCCAATGAGCATTAGCTGAAATGAAAACAGCTTCACGGGCACGTCATAACTCATATTGAGCAGAAACACATTGAGCATCACACCCATCGTCGCCAGCGCACCCAATGTACGTGTGCGACGGAAGAGTAGCAGCAAGCCAGCTACGGTCTCACAAAAACCAGCAAATACCGTATAGGATTTCGAAAAGCCCATGAAAGTCCACAGGAGTCTCATGGGTGACGCCTGCCCAAAAGTCTGGTGTAGCCTCTCCAGATTAGGAGCACCAAACTGCAAGTAGAAAAGCTTGATGATACCGTAGGTGAGCATGTAATAGGCCAGATAATAGGTGACTACCAATAGGAACCACCGTGCCATTCGCTCATAGCTCTGCCGCTTGCGATCCAGCACACTGAAGACCGTACCGATCACAATCGTCAACACCAGCACGCAGAAGTACCACAACCAGTCGTAGAGCATGTCCCCACTTCCGGTGAATCTCTGCTCCAGCTCTTCGGTCACCCCGAAGAAGGTGCTGCCGGCCACATTGATGAGGGCTGTCCAGGCGTCCGTATAAAAGCTGAAGAGCTCGTATACTCCTGGTATCACCGTGAGCGGAAAGGGAAAGATGATCAGCGTAAAAAACACGAACAGGTAGCGAAAGCCAATCAACTGGCTTCGCGACCACTGGGCTTCAGTAGTAGGGGTCATCAGGTCAGGCACTTTGGCCACAATCTAGCAATAGCCATCTAGAGGGCCAAAGTCGGATCTGGAGATCCTGGGAATTCCAGAAGGCCTCATAGAATGGTGCAGGTGGCCGCTAATCCTTCAGCATCGCCATGCAAATGACGTTCCGCCCATTGAGGGCACTATTTGATGGTGATACCCCTCATTTCATGGAAGCTTTCTAAATTGAGCGCAAACCAATGTCCCCAAAGACCATGAAAATCCTGGCCTTAGTTTCCATGCCCTTGACCCAATGGGTCTCCAGGAATCTCCTTCTCTTTCTTGTCATCGCGATGGTAGCCTTCCCCTCCCAGGCACAGCGGAAAAAGAGAGGTGCCCCAAGCGTGCCTGCCGCGACACTTGCTCCGGACCGCTGGCAAGGGTACGAGCAGAGGAAGTCTCTGGAGGACAACTCACTTGTCAGGAACATCGAATTCCGCAATGTCGGTCCAACGGTGATGTCCGGGAGAGTCGTAGATCTCGAAGTCAACCCGGAAGATCCCTCCCACTTCTATGTAGCCTACGCGTCCGGAGGCCTCTGGGAAACAAAAAATGAAGGTGCTTCCTTCGAACCCATCTTCGACAATGAAATCGTCATGAGCATAGGCGACATCGCTGTGGACTGGACGAACAAGGTGATCTATCTCGGATCCGGAGAAAACAATGCCAGCCGATCCTCCTACTCTGGCTACGGCCTCTTCAAATCTGCCAACAATGGAGAAACGTGGGAGCACATCGGCCTCGAGGAGTCCCATCACATAGGACGGATCATCATCCATCCCGAAAATCCAAACGTTATCTGGGTCGGTGCAGCCGGACGTCTGTATTCGGAAAATGCGGAACGAGGACTCTATAAAAGCACCGATGGCGGCACGACATGGACGCGCAAACTTTTTGTGGACGATCGTACCGGCATCATCGAACTGGTCATCAATCCCGATAACCCGGATGAGCTGATCGCCGCGGCATGGGAAAAAGACAGAAAGGCGTGGAACTTCGTAGAGGCCGGACCGGGCTCAGGCTTGTACAAAAGCACCGATGGTGGCGAAACGTGGAACAATATCTCTGAAGGAGATTCAGGATTTCCCGATACAGATGGCATGGGAAGAGTAGGTCTTTCGTATGCCCCCGGGAACGTCGTCTTTGCCATCCTGGACAACCAGGACCGGCGTGAACCTGATGAGGATGACGAAGAGTTTGCTGTCAACAAAGAGCAGCTGAGGGGGATGACGAACGAGGAATTCCTGGCTTTGGAGAACACCGACCTCAATGACTTCCTCGACCGAAGGTACTTTCCGAGTGAATACAATGCAGTGGACATTAAGGAAGACGTGAGGAATGGCAAGGTAAAGCCACAGGACCTGGTCGCGTATGTTGAGGACGCCAACTCCCTGTTGTTCGATACCTCCGTCAAGGGTGCGGAGGTCTATAAATCAACCGATGGTGGCAATAGCTGGGTGAAGACACACGATGGTTATATCGAATCGGTCATCAACACCTACGGCTACTACTTTGGTCAAATCAGACACAACCCCAGCAACCTGGATCAGCTGTATGTCCTCGGGGTCCCGATCATTGCTTCGGATGACGGAGGCAAGAATTGGAAAAGCCTCAGCGCTGCCAATGTACATTCGGACCATCACGCACTATGGATAAACCCCGAGAACGCCGCGCACTTGATCCTCGGAAATGATGGTGGTATCAATATCAGCAAAGACAATGGGGAGACGTGGATCAAATGCAACTCGCCGGCGGTAGGTCAATTCTATTATGTGACCGTCGACATGGCGGAACCTTACAACGTTTACGGCGGGCTGCAAGACAATGGGGTCTGGAAAGGACCCAGTACCTACCGGTACAGCGACAGGTGGCACAGCGGCGGGAAGTATCCCTATGAATCCCTGATGGGTGGAGATGGGATGCAGGTCCAGGTAGACAATCGGGACAATAGCACTGTCTATACCGGGTTTCAGTTTGGCAATTACTGGCGCATAGACACCAAGACCGGGAACCGCCAGCGCATTACCCCAAGACACAAGCTGGGCGAGTCTCCCTACCGGTGGAACTGGCAATCCCCCATTCTGCTGTCCCCGCATAATCAGGACATTGTGTACTTCGGAAGCAACCGCTTCCACCGATCCATGAACCAGGGAGACGATTTCGAAACGATGTCCGGCGATCTCACGACAGGTGGCAAAACAGGCGACGTATCGTACGGCACACTCACAACCATTTCCGAATCTCCGAAGCAATTCGGATTGATCTACGTCGGGAGCGACGACGGGCTAATACACGTTTCGAAAGATGCGGGCACGAGCTGGACCCAAATCTCCGGTGGCCTTCCTTCGGACTATTGGATCAGTCGCGTGGAAGCCAGTAGTCACCAACTCGAACGCGTCTACGCCTCCCTGAACGGCTATCGCTGGGACAATTTCGATGCATTGATCTATGTAAGCGAGAACTACGGGGCCACCTGGACCAAACTTGGTGGCGATCTACCAAAAGAACCGGTCAATGTGATCAGGGAAGATCCCGCCAATGAGAATGTATTGTATGTAGGGACGGACCATGGTGCTTATGTGTCATTGGACCGCGGTCAAAGCTTCATGGCCATCGGCAGCATGCCCAACACGCCTGTACATGATCTGGTCGTGCATCCCCGGGAAAACGACCTGATCGTGGGTACTCACGGAAGGTCGATCTACATCGGAGATATCAGCCTGGTGCAGCAATTGACCAATGAAATCATCGCTAAGCCCTTGCATTTCTTCGATGCGCAGGCGATTACTTACAGCTCCCGCTGGGGCAGTGGTCACACCTGGGGTGAGCCAAGGGAACCGGAATTGACTATGAGCCTCTATGCCGGCAGTGCGGCGAAGGCGACCATTCAGGTAATGCAGGAGGATTTGGAAATCAATAGTTGGGAAGTAGACCTCGATCGGGGATTGAATTTTGTGAAATACAATCTGGCCGTCGCTTCGGAGCGTACCGAAGCCTACGGTGAGAAACTCGACGGCGAAGTAAAGGAGGATTTTGAAGCCGGAGACAACGATGTGACCTACCTACGACCAGGGAGCTTCAAGGTTGTGATCACCAGCGGCTCGAATTCCATTGAAGGGACATTCAAAGTGAAGGCTCCCAGAGAGCGCAAGAAGAGGAAGGGATCCGAATAACACCGGTTTTGGACAGTCGCTATTTCCGTGGCGATACGGCGGCTTCGCGGCAGGTTATCCGACTGGAGGACAGCAGGACTTTGTAATTCCGAGGCAGTCGAATCACTAAGTGGTTAGGTGCGCCCACCGAAGCGGTTGCCCGGCCTCATAGTTGTTGCAGATGCATTCAAAGTGCAGCTTCCCGTCGTTGTGCGGCCCCAAAACCGTCCATCTCCCGCCCGAGCGATCACTCAAAGCATTGGCCAGGAGGAGCTGCTCATAAACGAAGTCAGCTTTTGACAGATTTGGCAGTATCAGGTGGAAAGTTGCCTGCCATTGATTCTCAAATTTCCCGTAGCGCTCGATCTTCAAGTCCACCAAATCCTTATCTACCGCCTCTGAATAGGCATTGAGGAAGTGCTCGAGCTTTTCCTTTCGGTGCACCTGATAGTTGACTTGAAAATGGATGACTGACATGAGGCGATAAGTTGAACCGGTAACAGTAAGTTACAACCTATCGCCCTGAGTACCTCGGGACCTGCCAAAAGTCATCCTGTCTGTTCCGCTTTCCTGAATTGTGTCAGCGAAGCCACATAAAAACTGACCATGGAAGCAAAAAATATGTAGATGGCGTCGTCAAAACTCATCCCATGAATCAGCCGCGTAATGAAGGCACCCACCATGACCACGCCAATTGTGATCCCTCCAAAAAAGCGGATTTTCGGTACTGGAATGACAATAAGAATACCACCCGCCGTCTCCAAAAAACCAACCAAAAAGAGGAACCAGACTGGGAAACCCCATCGCTCAAAGGCCGGACCCCAAAAGCCCTCAGGATCAAACTTGAGAATTCCATTCTTTATGAAGGTAAAGGCAATGTACGCGGTAATCACCCACAACAAAATGCCTTGAATTTTGCGAAGTACATTGACAACGCTTTGTAATTGGTCTGTTAAGTTCATTGAGTTTTTCATAGTCCTTTTTTGACAACCAAACTAGTCGCGACCATAAGCGGCGCCAATGTGAAAATCCGGCAATGGGACGAAATACCAGTTTCGTGGGACGAAATTCAAGTGAGTGACGCGCGTTTCTTCAGTTCGTCCACGAGATGAGTGTAATTCTTGCTCATCTTGGCATGCACATCGTTGCCCAGTAGGAGCACATAGCCACCACCAGCGTCCGACTCCATCGACTGTATGCAGGATGGGTTGACGATGTACCCTCTGTGGACTCTGACAAACACGTCTGGATCAATTTCCTTTTCTAGTGACTGGAGGGTCTTTCGTACGAGGTGCTTTTTTCCTTCGCGATCTACGGCCGCCACGTAGTTGCCATCCGACGCCAACAGCTGAACTTCTTCCAGGGGCAGGAAATGCAACTTGTTCTTGAGCCTGTATTCCAGCTTCTGCAGATACCCGTCGGCGGGCACCTTGTATCCCTGATTGAGGAAGAAAAGAAAAACGCAAATCAAGGCATAGATCACCAATACATAAGGACTCGAGTGCCTTAAGGAAAATTTGATGCCCTGCACCAATTGGTAAGACTGACCACCTTCGAACCACTCAAGACTCGACAAGATCAACAAGTACACCACGGTGAAAGCTATGCCGACAACAACTATGAAGGTGGCTCGCGACTGGGGATGACTGTACCGCCGTAGACTCAATGGAAAGATGAACGCTACCGCCACGAACGCCAGGTATTCAAATAGCAGCGAGTAAGTAATGACCGGCGGTGGGTTCTCGTAGTTGCTAAACAGCAAATACCTCTTGTAGAGCACAGATAGTAATGTGCCGCCGGCCGCCAACAAAAGCACCCAATAGGACCGTCCACGGATCCAAGATCCAACGAGATGAATACCATTGACACGTTGATGACTCATTGGCTCTATTTTCGGTCCTTGACCCGGTACATGAACTTGTGTCCGCTCCAGTCGTCGTCTATTGCCGCGACCTTGACATCCACCAGCCCGCCTTCCTGTCCTAGCTTCATCACATCAAACTTGTCGATCTCCGAAGCGATCGTCGAAGCCTTCTTGGGCCAGCTGATCCATAGGCTGCCATCCATCTTCAAGGCCGCTTTGGCTTTGGCAAAGCTGTCTGCGAGCTCCTCAGATGTAGTGGCGAATATGTGTATGAAATCTACCGGCCCCTCTGACCCATCGGCCTCCTCCACATCCTCAGGCAGGATTTCGAAGAACTCCGCATAAGGCTTCGGTGGGTTCACGATCAGGAGTCTGTAACCGGCTTTTATGCCCAGTTTTTTGGCGAGGGGAGTACCGGAATAGCCAGCAGTTGTCATAAGGTGAATATAGGGAAAAAGGTTGTTGGATCTTGGATCGTCGTTCTTGGATCATTGCGCAACCTTATTCACACATCCTCGAACAAAGAACTACGAACCAGGAACCACAAACAGTTATTGCATCACCGACTCTACTTCCTTCCCTAGCCTGTCCTCTGCAAGTAGATGACCAATCTGTAGGCGGTACATTTCAGAGAAATGCTGATGGATTGTCGCCAATTGATCTTCTCGAAGGTCACCTTTATGTTGGCCCACCTCATAGAAATTTTTCAACACTCTCCTCACGGCTTTGTAGCGGAGGTCTTCATCTGCATGCTCGTCGATATCAAAGGATCCCCTCTGCCTGTTGGACATGTTGATGACTTCGATCCGTAGATTGCCATAAATCATCACACCTTCCTCATAGTTGG
The DNA here is from genome assembly GCA_965227935.1 of Cyclobacteriaceae bacterium. Classification (GTDB taxonomy): domain Bacteria; phylum Bacteroidota; class Bacteroidia; order Cytophagales; family Cyclobacteriaceae; genus JAWPMT01. Next base: position 419,410 of record CBDDGS010000043.1, read on the forward strand.
AACTGATGCCTCTTCCCTTGAAGTGCAAGGTCTCATAGCGTCCGGGAGCGATGACTCCGGCATCGTGCACGACTATGAGCATGTCAAATCGGTCCAACTGGTGGTTGCGGCGGTTTTTGACAATATTGTCAATTTCTTCGTAGCCGAAAAAGTCAAGTCGCTCAACTTCCAGTCCTTCAATCTCCGAGATCTTCTTGTCTATCAGCCCTTCAAAAACGACATTAAGACTATCATCCTGCTCGTAGTACTTATCGAAGTTGTCAGTCTGTAGAAATGCGACGTGCTTGTGGTAGATGTAGCCGGATAGGTCATAGATCAGTCCAACTTTCGTCGCACCGCCCTCCTGCGCAGCGATGGGCAACGCTGCCATGATCATGAGTGCAATAGCTGTAAGTTTCATTCTTAGTCGATTTTGGTTGTCAACCTGCCAGACATCGCACCATAGGAAATATACAAACAATTGATGAAATCGTGCTAAAAATAGTCCATAATGCGCATCTGAAAGTGGTCTCAATAGCGAAGGCCAAGCTGATGCTTTGAGTAGGAGACGGAGTGGCAAATCTCCAGGAACCAAAAAAAGACAGACCCCAAATGGGGTCTGCCTTTTCAATCTAATTAACCAATTGTTATAGATAGACTTGGCCGGCGTTTTCTTTCAAGATCTACCTTTGACAGATCCTGGGTTTAGTTCCCTCTGGCCTGATCGCCGGGTATTACGACTTTGATATCTCGTAGTGGTTTGGCTTCCTGTGATTCCCTGTTGATGGCCTCATCGGCTACGGTATCGCCATAGCCAAAACCGAGCAGGCTCATACGTCCAAACCCACTTCCTGACAAGGCCCGCACTACCCTTGCAAGAGCGAGTGCCTCTGTGAGGGATTCGACATCTGTTGCCAATGCTCGATCCCGGGTCGTTGCGAAACTGATCGCCCACACGTCGGTACCATTCTCGGCGAGATAAGTAGGCATGGTCGTGTGACTGGATTCCGTTGGGTATTTGGGGCCATTGAGCAAGTCCTCGAAGTCCTCATCAGCATCAGGGATCAGGAAGACCTCTTCGCTAGTCGGTTCAGAAATAAATGTTTGCAGTTCGCGGGTCAAGCGGTGCACAGTGACGACGTGCTGATTGTCTACCTTCAAGTCAAAAGTGTAATGCACTACGTTACGAGTGGCAAGCGCTGTCCGATTCCAGGATACCAGGTTGTCACCACCGCTGGAAAAGCTGTCACCAGTAGAATCGGGCAAAAAGGCCTGCACACCATCCATCGTCTTGACGTCGAAGACATCATTTATAGAAGAAGTGTAGGGCAATGTGACATCCTCCCCAGCGGAACGAATACCCATCAGTTTGACGATCGGATCTGTCAGTTTGATTTCCTCCAGGTAAACTCCGCCCTGGATCACGATGACGTCGCCATTATTAGACGCGTCAATTGCTTCCTGGATCAGGGCACCATTCTCGACAAAGAGTAGCTCTCCATCCGTCATAAAGTCGGACACCATGTAGGGCCAATTCTCGGAGGCATAGGGTCCCTGGTCGGCATTAACAGGATCGATCGTCATGCAGTCATCGCATGGGTCCTCAGTGCAACCTGTGAGTGCGAGTACCATAGCAGTAGCGGCTAATAGAATCGTTTTTGACCAATTGTGATTTTTGAAAAAGAGCGTTCTCATGATTGAAAAGGATTATGGTTTTTTAATGTTCATTTTTGATTTCGTGACGTCGGTGGGAGTCAGTTGACTAGCATCGAAATCACATGAACAAAGGGAAGAAAACGCCCTCAGGAGGGTTTTAAGGCATGTTGCAGTTCTATACAACTTTTCAGCAACACATGTTGCCGGGTCAAATTATGTTGCAGGACACTTCAATTATGTTGAATAGCGACTTTTAGAACCTGAAGTTCCGACTGCGGACGGAAGATTGGGGGATGTTTAGAGCGAGGATGTCTGCTCTGATAACACGGGCGGAAGTCCCATATCGGCAAGGAGTTGGTCGAACCTGGGATCGCCATGTAGAGGGTCAGCCCAACGGACCACCCTAACCCATGGAAATAGATCGACGGGGTCTTTCAGGCCATACTCCAGCCAATCAAGGGCTAGGCTATTTTCCCCTACAGAGGTATAGAGTGTTGCCAGCATCCACGCAATCGGGGCGCTGGGTTCAAGCTCTTCATACTCCCGGATTACCTGCCAGGCGTGCTCGCTATCTCCATACCTTGCTTTGAGAGCCGCCAGATTGAACTCATGCCAGGGTTGGACTTCCGCTTGTTTCGCCATCCATTTGATGGCTTCTTCCTCATTGCCCTGGGCATTGTGGTAGGTCTTCCATGCAATGAAAGAAACGACAGCTGTGGAATCTATTGCGGACGCTCTTTCCGCTGCCGCCCTTGCTTCTTCCAGCATACCATAGTTGGCGTACATATAAGACAGCCAGGCCGTATTCTTTGGCAACAATGGGTCCAATTCCGCGGCCAGAACGTGCTCAGCGACTGCCTCCTCCCTGCGACCCATCAGATCCAGGTACCAGGAGAAGTGATAGTGATTGGAAGCCATGTTCGGATTGACCCGATTGACGTAGCGAAACGATTCCTCTGCGGCCTCCCAGTCCCAATCGAAGTAGATGTTCAGACGACCCCGAGCGGCATGCGCCTCTACTAATGTTGAGTCAAGATCCAGGGCCTTCCGGAGTGCCGCCCTCGCAAGCACCAACACCTCTTCCTCCTCATGGGTCCCGTGAGCAATCTCGATGTAAGCCAGCGCCAGACCCGCATAAGCCAGCGGATCGGCCGGGTCCTCATCCACTGCTGTCCGCAAGAATTGGATACCTTTCTCACGATTATCCTGACCTCCCTTGTTGATGTAGTACATGCCCCGCACATACGCCTTGTAGGTCTCTGGATTGACCCTGGTGGGGTGCAGGATCTGCTGGCTCGCATCAGGACCAAGCTCCAAACCGATCTTCCCGGCAATGTCATTGACGATTCTGCTCTGCACGAACAGCACATCACCTAAGTCATCATTGTACTCCTGGGCCCATAGATGCCGCTCTTCAGGGAAAGGGGCAATAAGCTGCGCCTGCAGTCTGAGTTTGTTGCCCTCCAGAAAGAATGACCCCTCCAGAAGCATGTCTACCCCCAGCTCCTCAGCGATCTGTGGCATCGTCATGTTGGCATCGCGATATTTCAAAGTGGACGTTCTGGAGATCACGCGCAGGCCCTCCATCTGTCCGAGAGAACCAATGAGCGCATCATGCAGGCCCTCAGCAAGGTATTCCTGATCAGGGTTTTCCGATAAATAATCAAGGGGCAAAACTGCGATCGATTTGGACATACTTGGCTTTGGCCAGAAGTAGATAGCGGCAATGACTAGACTGACGACGCCCAGGGCGCCGATCGCAAGCGACAGCCACTTCCGACCAGCAGGTTGGCCCTTCGTCATTACTTCTTCTATCGAGGCTTCGGCCGTCTCCACCGGCTGCTCTGCCATCGGTTGGTTGGCGCTTCCCTTTATATCACCAGGCGGATAGCCGTATTCGTCCTGAAAACATTTGTGGAAATAGGAAGAGCTGTTGAAGCCAACGCGATAGGCGATCTCAGAGACCGATCCCACGTCCTTTTCCAGTAGCCTTCGGCCTTCCTCCAGTCGGATCTTTCTCACATACTGACTGACGGACTGGCCTTTGAGTAGCTTCAGCTTGCGGTGGAGATGCGACCGACTGACGCCGATTTCGGCAGATAATTCTTCCACTCCGAACTGGCCATTGTCCAGATTGTCGAGAACTGCCTTTGTCACTGCCTGTAGCAGCGACTCATCTTGACTTAGTTCGGGTTCCACACTCATATCAGGCCGGGCTTAGCATATGCCTAGTGTCATTGAAAGATAAGCAAATACAAAGACACCAGTAGTATCTACGACCGCTCAAACCACATGTTGCGGACGCGACCATTGGTGATCATGAGACCGAGAACTTCACTCTCGTCACCGCGCACTACCTCTACGATATTCAGTGGCCAGGCTCCTTCAAGTTTGTCCTTCGCCGTCCGACCAAGACCGATCCAGCCATGGCGCGTGTGATAGGCTTGTAGCCGACCATCACGGAGGTGGATGCTGTAGGTCGTCTCGATCTCCGGGCTGAAATACGTGCCGACGTATCCCTCCAGCTCCTCGGTCGTCTCCTCTACATCTTCGTACTCTGTCATCACGACGGGAGCACCCTCCCCCTCCCGGAACATCAAGGTTCGCGGATCACTCCCCGGATCCCACTCTAGTTCCACTTTGGAGCTGACGCCGACCATTCTGAAGACATCGTCACCGACGGGCACCAACGGGCTCTCATTGAACTGTGAGCGGGCATACCGAAGTGTGTCATTGCGGACGTAGAGCTTCCGCGACAGCTTACTGGTGGCATTCCAAAAGTGGCCCTCATACTTCTCCAACTCCGCCACTGACAGCTTCTTCGATCGGAACTTCTCCACCTCCCTAGCCTCACTCCTGTCATCCATCAGGATACTGGCAATAGCACTGGCCTTGCCGCCGGGGTTTCCTCGCGAAAAGTTGGTCAGTACTGCGATGCTCAATTTCTCCTCGGGGTAGGCGCAGACATAGCTGCGGAAGCCGCCAATAGATCCCCCGTGACCTACGCGCTTTCTTCCCAGGTGCTGCCCGACGCTCACACCAAAAGCATAATTATTGGGGCTCCCATCGTTGAACGGATCGAGTGTCTGGAGGCGTTCGAAAGCCTGCGTCCATGCCTCCGGTGGATCATAGAAGCAGGTCAACCATCGTAGCAGGTCGTTGGTCGTGGAGTGCATGTTACCAGAGCCTACATAGCCCCAATACTCTACCTCCCGAGTGAGGATCTCCCCCGTATTGTAGCTGGTGGCATTGTTGGGCACCACCCGATTGTATTGGTCCTCCACATAGGTGCTATGCATGCCGAGCGGTACAAACACATTGGCCCGCATCCAGTCCACAAACTTTTCGCCAGTGACATTTTCGACAATGGTAGCCATCAGCATATATCCCGTATTGCAGTAGAGGTACTCGTCACCGGGCTTGAAGTTGAGGTCCGTCTGCTTCCAGAGCAATCGATTCAGATCTTCATTGGTCCGGGTATCATCATCCCGCCAACCTGCCAGCCCCAGCAGTGCATGCAGACTGCGAAGGCCACTCGTATGATGGAGCATGTGCCGAATGGTGATCGTCTCTCCAAAATCCGGAACCTCGGGGACATGCTTGCGAATGTCGTCATCGACGGACAGCTTGCCCTGCTGCTCCAGTAGCACCATCGACATGGCAGTAAACTGCTTCGAGACGGAGGCCGTATTGAAGAGGGTCTCAGTGGAGTTGGGTACGAGGTACTCAATGCTCGCAAGGCCGTACGCCTTCGAGAAGATGATCTGCCCGTCCTTCATGACCCCTACCGCGCCACCCGGATGGTTGGGCACATTCCAGGGAAGGAAGAGGCTGTCGATTTGATTATAAAGGGACTCCTCGAGCTGGGCAAAGGAGGGGGAGCTTACGAGCAATACGCTGATGAGAAAGATCAGGTGTAGTTTCATAGAAAGCAGATTGGCTTGTGCATTTAGACCCGATAATGCAATAGCATATTTATTGTTCGAAAGGGAAATATTCTATTGCATAATTTGGGTTAAAGGTACATCCACGTGCCATGGACTGCAAGGGCGAGGGCCAGTGAGCGTTGGCCGGCGGCAGACCCGCCAGTGCCGGTCTGGCAAGAGGCCTGTCCTGAAGTAAGCGCATGGGGGCATCTTGCTGGAGTGTGCGACCGCGCCTGCGCTACTTCATGGCAGATGCGGTGGGGCGCCCCAAAAAACTCAAGCCTTCAACTTCTTCCTCATCGAAAGTCTGCCGATCGTCAAACCCATGATGAACGGCAGGCCAATGAGGGCCACGGTGATCACAACAATGAGGAGTGTCGCTTGTCCAATAACGGCGGGCAATCCATCCATCGCCCGACCTATGGCGCGGTCGACGATCCTCGTGCTTAGGCTGTCGAGGCCAACCATGATCGCCTGACTTTGTACCTTCAGAGAATCGGTAGCAGCGAGTCTTTCGCGACCGAGAAAGAGCATGGTGTAGTCCCACTGCTCGCGCATCCCCTCTACAAGTGGCACGAGCTCGGCTCTCAGTCGCAGCATGGTGGTGTCCATCAGTTCGGGACTCTCAACGATGCGAGAAATCCTGTTGATCGCCAGGGCGATGCTGTCCATGGTCTGAAAGACGGCGATCGTGTCATTGCCATACTGTTTTTGGAGTAGCTCAAGTTGCCATTTTGATTGCTTGGGGAGGGCGGACCCCAACTCAGACAGCTGTACGGTGGCATTGTCAAAAACCTGAGGGAGGCTACCCACGGTCTGTACAGCCAGGCTGTCGGGGATGCCGCGGTACCCATTCCAGGCGGAATAGATGCGAACGCGCTGGAAGCTCAGATCCTGAAGTCGAACGGTATCTGTGTACCCCTCGATGAACTGGCTGGCATCCTCGAACACATACGGCTCTACCAGCTCCGCGGCCACCTCCTCTATCGATCGGTCCAGCTCCATCGCGGTCGCAGCAACGAAAGGTTGCCAACTACCAAAATACGCCTCCCCCTGCGGGCCGGCCATCAGGTCGCTCATCTGTCTGCAGAGGACCCAGGTATCTACGGCCGCTATCGATGGGATCGTCTGGAAAACGGCCTGACGACTGGCCGACGTCGCATTGATCTTCCACAAGAGGGCATTGACTTGCTGTTCCACAGTACTGGTCTCTGCCTGGAGGATACTGTCCGCGGCTGTCTCCACGGACTGCGAAAAATCCCGGGCGAACTCCTGCATGCGGACGCGCACATTCATCTCCCTCGTGGTAAAGGGGTTGGTTTCTGCTTTCAACTCCACATTGAGCAATGAACATGCTGAGAAGAAAATGGGACTAAGTAGCAGGGCAATACCAAGCGATCTGGTCATGACGTTAGGTTTGGGTTCGCGTAAATAACTGTAGGCTGTATTGTCTCCCGCAGACGAGAGAAGCTCATACCAGGCACTTCCCAAGATAGCTCATAAATTACGGGTGCGTGAAACGGTGGCAACAAACAATCACGGAGATCGTCGACAATCGGACACATGGATCCTCCACGCTCGTTCGGATGATCATTGATGCCTTCAAGTCGTATCGACCTGATGCGCAGGAAGGCCTTTGGGCGCTCTCTCAACTTCAGCGCATTGATCCCTCCATGGCCATTGTCCATCACTTCCTAAAGGAAGCGAGCAGGGGGAATGACTTGTTGCAGACCATAGAGCAGTATGAGCAGCGCTGGCGAAATGTGCCCGCCCGCATTGCTGCTGAGGTAGCGCGATTGCTCCCCCGCGAGGACCTGAGGCTACTGCTTCATAGCCAGAGTGGCCAGGTGGTACAAGTGATGCACGAACTGACTCGGAAAGGTTTCAACCTGCGGTGCGTCCAAACGGTCTCTACCCCGGGAGAAGAGGGAAGGGTACAGGCGGAAGTTTTGCAACAGGCCGGCCTTGATGTGCAAGTCATTGAGGACGGTCTCATATCTGAGATCGCGGGTGATATCGACGCCTGCCTGCTGGGAGTGGACCAATATGATCACAGGGCGTTTGTGAACAAGGTCGGCTCCAGTCGATTAGTCGAGCTAATGCGTGTGCGCAAACTACCGGTCCTCGTGGTCGGGGATACCCGAAAGCAAGTAGACCGCTGCGTGGCAAGTGATGTACTCTTCGAGGTCATCGCCTATACTGCCAATGTCACGGTGGTCACGGAGCAAGGCCCGGTCAAGCGAGCAGCTGACGAGAATGGATGAGTGGCTCGTTGTGATTTTTTGATCGCCAGCCTCGATTGTGTGCGAGATCTTGTTAAACTTAAAGCCACAATCCTATTCCGATGACTAAAACTACTTATAAGTGGGGCATCGACCTTGGTGGCACCAAGATCGAAGGTGCCGTTTTGGATGAGAACCTCGAACCCATTGTGCGCGAGCGCATCGCCACTGAGGGCGACAAGGGCTACGAACATGTGATCAAGCGGATCGGCACGCTCGTTGACCAGATCTCTGAGAAGGTCGGAAGCAGGCCCAGTGCGCTAGGCATTGGTACACCAGGCTCGCTGGACCCACAGACAGGCCTGCTCAAGAATTCGAACTCCACCTCTCTTAATGGCAAACCTTTTCTGAAAGACCTGATCAGTGAACTGGGCATGGAGGTAAAGATTGCCAATGATGCCAACTGCTTTGCGCTTGCTGAAGCCACGATGGGAGTAGTGCCCGACGAGGTACCTGATGCTGAAGTGGTGTTCGGCGTGATCATGGGTACCGGTTGCGGTGGTGGTGTAGTGGTCAACGGCAAAGCCATCAACGGCCGACATGGGATCGGTGGAGAGTGGGGCCACACGCAGCTCAATCCCGAAGGTCAGCAGTGCTACTGCGGAGACTATGGATGCGCGGAACTCTACCTCTCCGGCGCCCACACGGAGAAGTACTACGAAAAGGAAAGCGGCACCTTCGTCAAGCTGCGGGAGCTGGCCGACCGCTATGGCAAAGGCACGGACCCTATCGCTGATAAGACCATCGATCGCCTGTTGGGCTACTTCGGCGTGGGCCTGGCCAACGTCATCAACGTGATTGACCCCGACGTTATCGTGCTGGGTGGCGGCGTCTCCAATCTTGATCTGCTCTACACCAAAGGAGTGGAGGCCGTGGAGCGGCATGTGTTCAATCCCACCTTTAGCACCCCCATATTGCGACCAAAACTGGGTGATAGTGCCGGTGTCTTCGGCGCAGCATTGCTTTAATTTTTCTTTGGAGACATAGGCCACCGCTTCGTGGCTTGCTGTAGTCCCGTGTTCCGCTGAGGCTGACGCACTGCCCACACCCGGGTCTAGTGATCTCGGTCCGAGCTTCGTTAGTGGCTGTAGTGGCACTGGATGTGATTTGAGGTCTGATTGAGTAGTAAACATTAATTTAGTATATATTTTAATGTTTGATAAATGGCTGCGCCTCAATTTTCAATCCCGCCCTAGGCACAAACATCATTTTCAACCATTAATAATGTTTAATCGAGGATCGGGCCTTCATTTGATGCCTCAAATGGTATCAAATATCAATAAACGGCCTTTTTAATGTTTATTGGATGGATTTGGCATTGAAAGGCCCGGCATGCTATGCCGATGAACGTCGGTGAGGACACCGACGGTGCGGAAGGGGTTCACAGAGCAAGTGGGCATTAAAAGCCCCTATCCGGATACCCGTGCGGGCAGAATGGTCTGTAGCAATCACAAAGTACTTACCGCTGGCAGGAGACTTGAATGAACTCAGCATGCTGTGCCGGTGTCTTCACCGGCTTCGAATCAAGACCCACAGGTGCACTTTCGCGCAGTTGGACATAACTCAGGATCCAGTCCAGTGAACGTCGGTGAGGACACCGACGGTGCGGAAGAATTGGGCATTAAGGGCCCTAATCGAAACGGAGTAGGTCTTACTGCCAGCCGATGGTGCGCACGCCATCGGGGCCAGAGAGGATCAGTAGGTCAGCGGGTCGGGACGCAAACAAGCCATTGGTCACCACCCCGGGGATATTGTTGATTTGTTTCTCCAGCTTGATCGGATCGTCGATGACGAAGCCACTCACATCCAGAATCCCATTGCCATTGTCTGTGAGGAAGTCTTTTCTCTCCGTGGGCGATCCTCCGAGTTTCTTGAGACGACGGGCCACGTAGTTCAGCGCCATCGGCACCACTTCTACAGGCACCGGAAACTTTCCCAGGACATCTACTTTCTTCGAGATGTCAGCAATGCAGATAAACTTCTGACTCGCCGCCGCAATGATCTTCTCCCGGGTCAGGGCTCCTCCCCCTCCCTTGATCAGCTGGAGGTTGTCATTGCTTTCATCAGCGCCATCGATGTAAAGGGGCAGTTCATTCACGTCGTTCAGCTCGAAAAGAGGAATGTTATAGTGCTTTAGTCTCCGCTCCGACTCCACAGAGCTGGCTACCGCCCCCTCGATCTCAATGCCACACTCCCCGAGCAGGTCGATAAAATGATTGGCCGTACTACCGGTACCTACGCCTAGTTTCATGCCTGGCTGTACGTGCGCCAAAGCTGCACCAGCAGCAGCATGCTTCATTTCGTCAACTGTCATATCATGAGTGTCCTGAGCAACGAAACTAGGAAAAAATCATTGAATTCAACGATCGGCGGGTACACCTCTTGCTGAGCAGGCATTCTGACCATCAGATCCAAGAAAAATCGGCACCTCCCTTCACATCACCTTTTACCAACCACAACAACTTCTTACCCGCCGGCAGAAACTCCGCCGTTCTAACGACAAAAATCAAAATCTAGGAATAATGAAAAGCACACTCACCACCACGTTCGCAGTATTGTTCTTGAGCACAATGTCGATCGCACAATCCCTGGAGACGGAACGCCTGGTATTCGCATGGACCAATATGAAAAAAATGGTTGTGGAATCAGCCAAGGCGATGCCCGAAGAGCACTTTGCTTTTAGCCCTACGGAGGAGGTCCGTAGCTTTCAAGATCAACTCAAACATATCGCCACCTCCAACCGCTTTTTTCTCGGTGTACTGGTGGGGGAAGACAACAAGGCAGCCAATCAAAAAACCCTCCAGGAAGTGACGGGGAAAGATGGGATCATCGCTGACCTCGAGCAATCTTTTGACTATGTCATCGCCACGCTGCCCAAAATCACCGGTTTTGAAGACCCCGTGAGTTTCTACGGTCAGAACCTCACAAAAACGGAACTTTTGATGCAGACCGAACATCACCTGCATCGGGAGCATGGTAAGATCACCATCTATATGCGTATGAACGGCATAGCTCCGGCAAAATCTACGAGTTGGTTATTGTAGAGTCAATAGGATTCAAACTTTGAGCTGTCCTGATACGCGCCTTTTGAGTATCGGGATAGCTTTTTTTGTTGCGTTGGTACCCGCTTTTCTGCCCGTAATCGCCGCCCCATCAAGACCGCTGGGATAGGAAGTTTTGGATGGACTGCTTGTATGACCTACTTGATGTCAGGCACTTCCCGTTGCTCATGTAGATATCGAATCGATTGTTGCTTAGGTATTTGTAGCGATCGATGTGACGGCCATTGACAATGAGTGATCGATGGATCCTAACAAATGAAGAAGGATCGAGTTGTCGTTCCAGTTCGTGCAACGTCATTCGGTACAGGGTACTTCCAGCTTGGGTATGCAGTAAGGCGTAAACAGAACTGGCCTCGATGTAAAGAACATCTGCCATGACAATTGTCCGCTCAAGCCCCTTTTCCTTGATAGTGACCTCCGTCAGATGCGGAGAGGACCGTCTTTGGTACTCTTCGTAGAAACTGACAAGCTGCGACCCCAAACCCGAGCGCTCCTTGAGACAAAAGCGTTCTTTCGCGCGATCCAGTGAGGCAAAAAGTCGTTCGTCACTAAAGGGTTTGAGAAGGTAGTCCAATGCCTGATGCTCAAAAGCCTCCACAGCATATTGATCAAAGGCGGTCGTGAAGATCACTTCGGGAGGGTCGCCGGGCAAGTGCTGAATCACATCCATACCACTGACACCAGGCATCTGGATGTCCAAAAACATGATGTCCACTGGCTCCTTCTGCAGATAGCCGATGGCCTCCCGCCCATTTTTGAGCTCTGCTTTTATATCGATCTCATCATCTTCTTCCAATAGTCCCCGGAGGTAGTTTCTGGCGTGGGGCTCGTCATCTACGATAATGGTTCGAAACCTATTCATGAGCTAATGGTAAAGTGATTCTTGTTGAAAACTGGCCATCACGAAGGCGGGTCTCCAGGTGGGCAGCACCCTGGTAAGCGGTTCTTAGTCGTTGTTTCAGGTTAGTCAGACCTATGCCAAATGATGGCATTGTGCGCTCCCCTTCAATATTGAATGTATTCTCCACCCCAATGGACCAACCACTCTCTCCATCGGTGGCCTTGATAGTGATAGTTCCGGCACCTTCGAGCAATGAAATGCCATGCTTTATGGCATTCTCGACGACCGGCTGCAGCATCAAGTTGAGCACTTGCCGCTGCAGAGTCCGCTCCTCAATTTCATAATTAATAGTCAGCCTATCGTGAAACCGCTCCTGCTCCACTGCCAGATAGGTCCTGATATAGGAGATTTCCTCGTCAAAGGGCACAAACTGCCGGTCCTTTCGGGCGAGCATATGTCGCATGAGCTCACTGATGCGATTGACCATGGATCGGGCCTTTTTGTCGTCTACACCAATCAACGTCTGCGTCGCGTGTAGCGCATTGAACAGGAAATGTGGATTAAGCTGCATCAACAAACTTTGTAAACGCGCCTCGGTGAGGTTCTTTTGGAGTTCCACATTCTTTAGCCGCTCGCCGCTGTAGTCTCGGGCAAACGCTACCAATTTTAGAATACCCAAAACGACCAGGAAATCTACATAGCGACTGGACCACGCTTGAAGGACAATCGCCTCAAACTGCTGCCAATCAGTCTGCCAATCGAATATCCCCAAGCTCCATCGCAACAGAAAGTACAGCGCATTGGAGATAACCAGATTCAGGAAACTCAGCAGTGTACCCCACAAGAGTACAACGACGATATTCTCCCATGACACCTGTTGTAAGCGTGGGATGACCGTCGCGTAAATGAAAGGTACAGTGAAAGCCCAGAGGAAATAATTGATCACAAAGATCAGGATGCGATTCAAATTGAGCTCCACCTGACCATCCACAATCAGGCTGGACTGCAAAATGACAAGTAGGCAAAAACCTGTCGTAATCAGCAGTACATAAGTGAATGAAAATGGTAAAGATCTCCCCCAGGAATTCACAAAACGAATGTAGCGAATTAGCTTCAATGGCCACTGAGCTGAAGGAGGGGCCCAAGCAGGCTGAAGCATAATACCTATCACAAAAGCATCCCAAACTCGATGAGAATCAGCTTATTCGACGACTCGCAACAAAAATTGCCGATTGCCACATATCCTCCTCTCTACTGCTGGAAGGCCCGTAAATCACGGCATGACCACCTCTTATCGCAAATGGCTCGCGGGCGTTGCCCTCGCAGTGATGATCGTCATCGCCACCGCATTTTACTCAAGTAATGAAAGCAACGAGGATCTACCTTTCACAGATGTCAGCGCTCAAATGCTACAAAGCCGAAACCTGGGTTACAATTCGATGGATGGTCAGGCCATAGATATAGATCAGGATGGAGATCTTGACATGATCATTGCCGTAGAATTTCGACGAAATGTGTTGCTCATCAATGACGGTACCGGTCGTCTTGTTGATGAATCAAATCGTCGATTCCCCGAGTCGTCGCACGACTCTGAGGATGTGGCTGTGGCCGACTTCGACGGCGACGGTGATCTGGACATTGTCTTTGTCAGCGAGGATGACGAGACCAATGAGTATTACGAAAACAACGGGAAGGCGATGTTCAAGAGCAGAAAGGATATGTTACCAACCACAGGCATCTCCAATGCTGTAGAGGCAATGGATCTCAACGGCGATGGGCTGCAAGACCTTATCATCGGCAACGCCGGGCAAAATGTAGTTCTGATCAATGACGGGGGTCGATTCCGGCAAGCTGTGGATCGGCTCCCTGTCAACGGATACACCACCCAAGACCTGGAGTTGGGTGATGTCGATGGAGATGGTGATCTGGACTTACTTGAGGGCAACGAGACTTACAATCGCCTTCTTCTCAACGATGGGAAGGGCTTCTTCGTAGAGGCCAAAGCGGCACTCCCTCGCCTCAAAGACCAAACGAGAGATGCTGATTTCGGTGATGTCGATGGAGATGGAGACCTCGATATCGTCTTCTCAAATGTGGATTTCGGGGGCTTTGGAAACCCTCAAAATCGCCTCCTTCTCAACGATGGTACCGGCGTATTTGTAGAAGTCACCGACAGTTATCTGCCTCGCAGTCCGCTTCGCACTGTGGATAGCGACCTGATTGATATCGACCAGGATGGCGACCTCGACCTGGTTTGCGGTAACCGCTGGAATGGATTGCAAATGATGGTACTGACTAATGATGGAGTCGGACACTTCCACGACCACTCAAATAAGTTCTTTCCCTCAATGAATTGTTATCCGTTTTATTTTCAAACTGCTGATTTCAATGGTGATGGCGAGAACGATCTGTACATCTGCTGCTTCCGAGGCGACGATATCCTACTTTTTGCAAGTGATAAATAAGACTACAACCATAGCAATGGCCGTGTTGCTTGGGCTGTGCAGTACTAAAGCCTATGGTCAATCCGCAGATGATCGCCTGCTCGATGAGGTGAAAGAACTCTGGGAGAAGGACTTTCAAAACCTGGACTTACCCACATTGACCCTGAGCTACGTCCAGTTTGTCGGGGACATCCTCGATACAAAGGACCGATATCAGCAGCGCGAGTTCTTCTCCGACGTTCAAAGTAAGCTCGATAAGATCGACGTATCCAATCTGACTACACGCAATCAGCTGGAATATTCCATTCTTCATTATGAGTCTCTTCTCCACCTTGAGCAGTTGGATCTTCTGGATCAATCGCCCTCAGGGATCGAATTGTCAGATGCGGGCATATTCCATCAGCCACTAGGGCGGCAATGGTACGGCTACCTCGTTCAACACTGGACCAGCTCCAATCTGAGCCCTGAGGACATTCAACGCTACGGCATCAAGGAAGCGCGACGAATCCGTCAGGCCATGAAGAAATTAAAATTCCCAATTGACAGCACGCGATTCACAAAGGAGCCCGCAGTCATTGAGGAAGTATTCAGCCAATATGATCGATCACTTTCTGAGTCAATGGCCACGCACTTTCCCGACTTCAAGGGTCTGCCAGACATCCGCTTTGAGCGCGGCACCAACGAAGCACTCGCCCAGGTACCGGGCTACTACGGGAGCAATCGTCTAGCCTACAACCTGTTCGATAAACCCTTTGACTTAAGTCAAATTCCGTGGCTCTACCTGCATGAGGCCAATCCCGGGCACCACTTCCAACTCAATTACGAAGGTGAAAGCGACGTGCCGAAATATCGTGAAGGCATGAGCTACAGCGGGTTCCGGGAAGGATGGGCGGCTTATGTTGAAGAGATCGCACACGGCCTGGGCCTCTACCCCACTGATGCAGACCGCTACAGTCAAATGGAGTGGGACCTGATCCGTTCCGTGCGGCTGATCCTGGACGTGGGCATCAACTACGAGGGCTGGACAAATGAGGCGGCACTGGTGGAGTGGCGCAAATACATCTCCACCCTTGATGATATTGGCAGGAGGGAAATCAATAGAATGCGGCGATGGCCCGCGCAGGTGCTGACTTATAAGATAGGCGCCAAAGAATTCTTAGAGTCTCGTGCTGCACAAATGAAAGCACAAGGAGACACTTTTTCGCACAAGGACTTCCATACGACCGTGCTTTCCGAACGTTCCGTGCCAGTGTCTTTGATCCCCAAAATCATAAGTACCCGATCAACCTCCAACTATGAATAGATTCGTCGTCCTTCTCCTTATATTCGGTGTATTGGGTTGCCAGGCCCAGAAGCCATCTATGGCTATTGAGGTAATTGAGGACATTGCCTACAATGACGGTCCCGACTCCGACGATAAGAAACATAAGCTTGACCTCTATCTCCCTGTAGCCATCGACCAGCCACCCCTGCTGCTTTGGATACATGGAGGCGCCTGGGCATTTGGAGACCGTAAGGCGGAGGAACAACTGGCGAGGCGCTTCGCCGAAAATGGTGTCGCTGTTGCTGCCATGAGCTACAGACTCAGTCCTGCCACCTGGGCCAACCCACCCAAGATCGAGGGCGTTGAGCATCCTGCCCATATTGAGGACGTGGCTATGGCTTTTGACTTTCTATACAAGCACGCCCAGAAGTACGGATATGATCGGAGCAACTTGTTCGTCAGCGGGTATTCGGCTGGAGGACATCTCTCAGCGCTGTTGGTTCTGGACGAAAGGTATCTCGCCGCCAGGGGCAGAAAATCAGCCGATGTCAAAGCCGCCATCCCTTTGGCAGGCGCCTATGACATGGTCGCTTATTATGAGTCGCACAAGTCCTATCGGGGCAAGGAGTTCGCCGACGCCCATGTCAAGGGAGTATTTGGCGATTCAATGGAGGATTTGAAAGATGCCTCGGTAACGACGTGGCTGAGATCATCCGAAGTGCCTATGCTCGTCATCGCCGAGAGTGAAACGACCGATTACACCAAGGTTTTGGAAGAGGCCGCCAATGGGACTGAGGACGCCAATATCTCTTTCCATTATCTTCCTGATGAAACACACAAGAGCTACTTTTTCGATCTCGTGGATCCACGAGGAAAGCATCTTAGTCAAATCATTGAGTTCATTGCTGCGCAGAGTCGCTCGTGACAGCGGACTAAGTTGGAAGTAACCAAAAACCGCGGCCTCCTTCTCGGTATTTTTTCGCTAGATTTCAGGTTGGAATCTATACTACTTATGAAATACACCCTTACTTGTCTCCTATTGGCGGCTGCACTGATCCTGGCTGCTCAACCCAAAAAAGTCCTTTCGAAAGCCGACGATCTCATCTCAAAAACAGAGGCGAAAGTCATCGAGTGGCGACATGATATTCACGAAAACCCTGAACTGTCCAACCGGGAATTCAAGACTGCGGAGAAGGTGGCTCAGCACCTCGAGTCCCTCGGACTGGAAGTGCAGACAGGCGTCGCCAAAACCGGTGTTGTGGGGATCCTCAAAGGAGGGCAGGACGGGCCGGTAGTAGCCCTGCGAGCAGACATGGACGCCCTGCCCGTCACAGAGCGGGTGGACCTCCCCTGGGCTTCGAAGGTTACTGCATCCTACAATGACATTGAGACAGGCGTTATGCATGCATGTGGTCACGACACACATGTGGCCATCCTCATGGGTGTCGCAGAGGTACTGAGCACCATGAAGAGTGACCTCAAAGGCACGGTGAAATTTGTCTTCCAACCTGCCGAGGAGGGTGCGCCTCCTGGGGAAGAAGGTGGAGCCAAACTGATGGTCGAGGAGGGCGTGCTCAAAAGTCCTGACGTCGATGTAATGATCGGCCTCCACATCAATTCGCAAACCCCGGTAGGGATGGTCGGCTATAAGCCTGGGGGTACGCTTGCGGCCGCAGACCGCTGGGTAATGAAAGTGCAAGGCAAGCAGTCTCATGGTTCAGCGCCATGGTCGGGGATCGACCCAATAGTGACCTCCGCACAAATCATCAATGGCATCCAAACCATCATTAGCCGACAGACAGAGCTCACCAAGGAAGCAGCCGTTATCTCCGTAGGCCTCATCCGTGGGGGCGTTCGTAACAACATCATTCCGGAGGAAGTAGAAATGATCGGAACCATTCGCACGCTCGACCCTGCCATGCAGGACAAGCTGCACGCAGACTTTCAAAGGGTAGCGACCAATATTGGAGAGAGCATGGGCGCAACGGTCGATCTGCAAATCGACAAAGGAGTGCCAGTCACATACAATGACCCCAATCTTACGACTTCGCTTGTCCCACACATCGAGCGGGCCATCGGTAAGGAAAATGTTCTGCTCCGAAAAGCTGTAACGGGTGCGGAGGACTTCGCCTTCTATTCCATGGAAGTACCAGGGTTCTTCTTTTTTATTGGTGGATGCCCCGACGGTGCAAACCCCAAGGATGCTGCGCCACACCACACGCCTGATTTCTACGTGGATGACGCCGGAATGATCACTGGCATGAAAGCAATGGTGAGCTCGACGCTGGGATACATGTACAACCCCATGAAGTAGCTTCGACCACCTCTTTGTGACCGGCAGGGCCGACTTCTGACCGACTGACTTGCGGCCATGGGCCGTTATTTTCCAACGTCATTCGGCAGTTGTTCGTAATACCTTTCCCAATCGCCGGAAAATATTGTTGTTTCTTGTATTTTCGTGCACAAGGCCCTGAATCAGCTATTCACACGATTATATGCAGAAGAAGCATTCTTCTTTACTCGCTATAATTTTCTACACGATTTTTGTCTGCCTCACCTTATTCACACTAGGTGCTAGTTACTGGATATGGTTAGAGACAGAAGAGGACCGGTTTGTGGATCTGGAAAACACCGCCTCTTTGCTCGTAGGTTTCTATGAACACACGTTCGAGCAAAGGGAAACAGGCCTTCTCAGCGTCGGCCTTGGCGTCCACGCGATCACGGGCCCCGATATGGAAGAACGCAGAGCAGCCTATCTCAATCAGGCCCTTGAGACTTATGACGAGTTCTTTGCTTTTGGATACGTCGATACCCTTGGCAATATCGTAACATTCAGCACCAATAGCTCCTCCAGGCGTGTTCCGAATCTCTTAAAAAATCCCAAGACGCGACGATCCTTTCTGGAGGCAAAGAAAGCCACAGGATTGGTGGTCGGAGAAGCCTACCACTTCGAGACAGTGTCCGACTGGATCATTCCCATTAGGATGCCTATCAGAGACTCAGACGGGACACTCGTAGCCATCAACACTTCGGCCATTCCTTACGAAAACATGATCAACCAGCTGAAGGAGTTTCGCCTGAACCCGCGGTATCACTTCCATCTGATCAACAATCAATTCAACTCCACCCAGCTTTACCATCCCCTCGATTCATCCCTATATGCCAGCATATTGCATGCGTCAGCAGACATCTATTCCAACTTCACAGAGACTCGTCAGGAAGAGGATTTCACTCATTTTACAGGTACCAACCAACTGACTGGTGAACGGTGCATAGGTATTCGATCGTCTCTGGACTTTCTGCAGCACGATTTGATCATTACCGTAGATCATGCCATCCTATTAGAAGAGTTTTGGAACGACTTCCGCTTGATCCTCATCTCCTTCCTGACGCTTGTGGGATTTACCGGACTGGCCTATCGCGCCTCGTTGAAGAAAGAAATCACCTACGTCAGCCAGATCCAGACAGAAAGGGACTATTCAAATAAAGTGATCGACGTTACACCCTCTCCCATCGTTGGCATCAATCAGCACGGGTATTGCACGTTTCTCAATGTAGCGGCTGAGCGCCTGACGGGATACTCCCGAGACGAGATCATTGGCAAGAAGTGGTTTACGCTTCTGGCTCCGGAGCTTACGGAGCAGGAGATATCGATCATCAAAAGACGAATACGTTCCAACACCGTGCCTTTCGTTGAGATGCAGTTGCGCACCAAAGAGGGGGAATACAGAACGGTGGCCTGGAGATCGGTGACCCAATACAGCAAAGGTGAAGAATTCATTGAATCCGTCTGGTTTGGCAATGACGTCTCTGAACAGAAGGAATATGAAAAGAAGCTAAGACACCGAGATGCCAACCTAAAAGCGCTGTTTGAAAGTACCAATAGCATCATTGGTCTCTTTGACACCAATAAACATCTGGTAGAATTCAACCACTCATTTGCGCTGTACGCAAAACAGACGGACGATATCGATCTGTATGAGGGCATGCATGTGCTGGGTGCAATGAAGAATCCGGATGTAGCGGACAAGATTGAAGAAATGCACGACCGGGCGCTGGCAGGAGAAAAGGTAAAGGAAACTATGGAGTACCCTTCAGGTGATGGAGGCTCCGTATACTTCCTGTTTAATTATAGCCCTATTTACGCGGACGGAGAGATCGTGGGTACGTCCATGTTTGTGGAAGATATTACGGAATTGCGAAAGTCCCAGCAGGCGCTGGAGAAATACACCCGCAACCTGGAGGAGATTGTTGGTGAACGCACACAAAAACTTGAAGAGGCCAATGAGCAACTAAAAGTCTCCAACAATGCGCTGGAGCGAACGATCCAAAACTTGAAACAGGCCCAAAACCAACTCATCCAATCCGAGAAAATGGCATCTCTTGGGGTCCTAAGTGCAGGCATCGGACACGAGATCAACAATCCACTGAACTTTATCAAGAATGGTGTCCACGCCCTGAAAAAGGAGCTCAACTTCAACGGGAACATGAACAATGACTTCGAGTCCTATTTTGAGGTGATCGAAGAAGGTGTGGTACGGGCATCGAACATCGTGAAGAGCCTGAGTCACTTTAGTCACCAGGGATCCTCGCAGATGGAGATCTGCGATGTCAATGATATCCTCGACAACTGTCTCACTATACTGAGTAGCAAACTGAAGCATACAGTGGAGGTAACACGCAACTACACCAAGAACCCCGCTACTCTCAAAGGAAACGAAGGCAAATTGCACCAGGCATTTCTCAATCTGCTCTCAAACGCCCAGCAGGCGATCGAGGGGGAAGGCACCATCGTGATCACCACGCTGGCCGCGGAAAAATTGGTGTCTATCAGCATCAAAGATTCCGGTGTGGGCATCAGTGATGAGCACCTTCATAAGATCAGCGATCCGTTCTTCACAACAAAACCCCCGGGCACGGGAACAGGTTTGGGTTTATCCATAACTTATTCTATTATTGAAGAGCACAAGGGACTGATCGAAGTGAACTCCGAAGTAAACGAAGGAACGGAGTTTGCAGTGATGCTGCCCCGCAACCTGTAAACCCTATGGATAAGAAAGATGTCAACATCCTTTATGTGGACGATGAGGAAGCCAACCTGTTCTTATTCCATGTGAACTTCAAGGACAAATACACTGTCTACACTGCCACCTCCGGAATAGATGGGCTCGAAAAACTAGATGCGCACCATGACGAGATAGTTGTCGTCATCAGTGACATGCGGATGCCGAAGATGAATGGTGTCGAATTCATCCAGCAAGCCAAGCAGAAATATGAGAACATCATCTACTTCATTTTGACCGGTTTTGACTACAACGATGAAATAGATGAGGCCCTGAAAGGCGAAACCATTCAACGCTTTTTTACCAAGCCCTTTGAGATGGATGAGATCGAAAGAGCCATCGACGAGGCTGTGGCCGGGCTTGCCTCGCAAGAGAAGAGGTAGTGCCTTCACACTTCTTCGTCTTTCTTGCAAATTCCATTTGAATCGTTAACGGGTGTTCACCGCACTTTCTAGCTGGCTACCGTAAGGAAGCCAGCCCATTAGCTAGTCACACCAATAGCACCTATCATACAGACCCGGCAATCTTCCACGCGTCCCTTCCAAGTCCTAAACGCACAATTTGCTAAAGGCATGCGACTGACCATCGGCTGGAGGTTGCTGTGATATCTGATATGCTACTGAAGAAGAAAGAAAAGTACCCAGGGCCGGTAACAAACTAGGAAAACAGGGGCAGTTCAAAGAAGTGAATTGTCCCTAAATGAGCCTTTTAGGCTCTTTCAAACGTACAGACATCTTCCTCTATCTTCCGGTAGTTTCAGTATTTTTGTTACTTCTTTGTAACCCTACTGCAATGGGAGTATCCCTGAGACTAAAAAAATACAAGAGCGGGACACAAACCTACTACCTTGATATCTGGCACAATCAGAAAAGACAATTCGAGTTTCTTGATATCAAGGTTACTCCAGGCATGTCCGGATCTGACCGCAAGGAACAAAAGATCTTAGCTGAGAACATTCGAGCCAAAAGGCAACTGGAGCTTGAAAGCTATCAGCACGGATTCATACCCAAACATCGCAGGAAAGCGAGTTTTAATGATTACTACGTGAATTTTCTTGAAGGATACAAGAAAAGGGATGTGCGCATGTTCAAGTACGCCTATGAGAAGTTTGCCGAATACACTCAGTTTAGAAGACTAGCGGCCAATGAGATCACTTTGAAACTGATCGAGGGTTACAAAGAGTTCTTGATCGAGGAGGCCGGTTTGAGTGGAGAAACACCGCAAAACTATCTGGCACGCTTCAAGCGCGTTCTGAAAGCGGCTTTTAATGATGGGCTGATCGACCCACAGCTATATTCGAAGCTCGATCAGATCACAATTAGACGGCGGAATAACCAGCTAAAAAAACAAGTTTTAACTGTCGAGGAATTAAGAGCCCTAAATGCAACCGAATGTGCCAATCCAGAAGTAAAGAGAGCCTTCCTGTTTTCTTGCTTCACGGGATTGGGGGAAGCGGAGATACGGAAGCTGACGTGGTCTCGTATTCTAAGGGAGAATAAGATCATACTATTCCGAGAGAAATCAGGAGAGCAAATCATCAACGACCTATCGTCGACAGCATTGACCCTTTTAGGAAGTAGAGGCAACCAAGAGGATCTGATTTTCCATCTTCCAAGCGATGTGGCAACTTGGAAAAACCTAAAGTCCTGGACCAAGACAGCAGGAATAGAGAAGCACATCAGCTTCTATTGCGGACGACACACTTTCGCGATACAGCTTCTAAGGAATGGTGCCAATCTCAAAACAATTGCGGACTTGATGGGACATGCCTCCACTGAGCACACAGTCAAGTATCTCAACTATTTGGATGAAATGAAGACATCGGCTATAATGAATCTTCCGACCCTTTGAGATATGGATGAAAAAAGTCCAATTCTGAGTCTTGAATTTATTTCTTCCTGGCCATCTCCATATTCCGCTTTCCTCCATGGCCTAAGGATCATTCTTGACAAGCTAGCAAAAAAGGATTATCACACGCTTTTGGAGTTTGCTTTGGGAAATGGAGACTTGGTATTCAGACACACGGAGATGCTCCTAAAGGAGATGCTCCGAAAGCAAGATTCTAGTTGGCCAATATTCTCTGTAGTGTTGATTGAAGAACTCAAGAAAATTGAGAGGGAACTTGATACACAATTGGTACCTCAAAAGGAGGGGGATAGATTCGAATTTATATTCTTCGTCAATTTCGTCGGGGCAAAGATCGCCCTATTCAACAGTCTAGGTATAGAAATAGATGACACAAATGTTATTCAATCTACAGTTGAGGACATCTTCAAGCAATGGGAGGAATACAAGAAGAGGAGTCAGGACACAAAGAGATCATTAGAGCTATTCAAGGAATATCTTCTGATCACCTGCCGTGATATAGTGACAGACACTCTCATCTTACCGATACTAACCTCAATACAAAGAAGGTCAACAGAACCAATTCCTACCTATAGTTATTCCGGTCCAAAGGAAGCTATCGATAAACTATATCAAGACTTTCTATCAAATGGGTACATTGCTCAGGAGACGGACATTGAAAATTTTCGCTCGCTTTTTTCTGGAAATAAGATCCATGACCCCAAACCCATTGTATGGACCAGCACCAAGCACAGACTAGCAAATTTTATCAAAGTAGCTCTAAGGAGGATGGGAACTCACGAAGTCTGGAGCATTGCAGAGCAGCGGTTCATGTGCTATAGTAAAGAGACCAAGGGTGGCCTAGTTCATCTCAATGGCATTCAGAGGTATGCCAACAGGGAACTTAATAGTGATGATCCTCTTTGGGGGATTATTAAAGCTTTCCGACCTGACCTGTACGGTCTCCCTTGACATGTCTACATAATGTAGACGTCTACAAGTTGTCTATTCCGTAGCTTTCCAACCTTGCCAATATTTGCCTTGTAGGTACCGAGAATAAAAGGATAGGCGCTTATCCAGTTTTCTTCAATTATAACAGTAATGAAAATGACTGTAAAAATTATGGAGAGATTGGATACAATCGAGGGACTCCTTAAATCCCAGAAACAAACATTGTCCGTAGACGACTTGGCAAACCTTACCGGCTTGAGTAAGAGTACTATTTACAAGCTTACTTCCAGCAGGCGCATCCCACATTACAAGCAAGTGAAGCACCTGTATTTCGATCGTCGTGAGATAGAAGCTTGGATTCGATCGGAGCGAATCAAGACGATCTCTGAAGTCGACCAAGAAGCTTCGAATTATGTCACCATCAAATCACGAGAGTCATGAATGATTGGCATTATTTCGAGTTTGTAGTCCTTCCAGAAGACACAAGAGCACTATTCAAAATCAAGAGCACTGAGCGGCTTGATTGTACGTGGTTCGCATCTGATGATAGTATGAGGGGTATGGGCATCTTCGTAAATAGTAGCGGGATGTTCTACATCCGAAAGAATCAGGCCAGGCAATTCGTGGATACTGATCCAAGACGAATAGCGGATATGGCACTTACCGGGAATATCAGTCGATATGGGCCAATGAACATTACAAGTATCCATGGCGATATGATTGAGCATCCAAATGTTGGTTATGGGAATCCGGATCCACGAAAGAACCTTCGAAGAAAAGGAAGTGATAGACCCAACCCTTTGTTCGCTTTCAAGGATGACTTGTACGTCTTCTTAATGAATGAACCTCGCACGAGAATCGAGATGTTGATCATTCCTGGAGAAAAGAACAGGGCGCTTTCGTATTGGAAGCGATTTGCCGAGGGTGAGTACACTGAAGAAGTCCAAGTACTGCGAGAGAAGTCTCGTAGATTCTTTGATTATGGCTAGGGTCTATAACAAGCTGCTAGTCTTGACATTTTTTGTCAAATTCAGTGATTGACACCATTCATTTATGGTTAGGCAGGGAGGAGGTTGGAAGCGAATTTACAGACCTCCCGTCATGCCTTTCAGGACTCTCTATCTTTCACGGCGAAAGAGGCCATTACTTGAGCGGATACTTGAGAAACTTCAGGGTCAATCTCAGTGACAATGGAATATCATTGAAAGGTAGTCTTGCCAAGTATTGGCTCAATGACAATATAGGTACGCTGCAAAGGCAAGATATTCAGCGTGCTATAAATGAGATGTGTTCTGATCTGAATCTTGACATTTCAACAGCGAAGGTGAACAGACTGGACCTTGCTCAAAACTTCATCTTGAGATACAAGCCCGAACTCTATTGCAAACATCTCGGTGATTGCCAATACCTGGCTCGGCTAGAGCAATCTGGAGGCCTCCTGTATAAAAGCAACACCCGGCAAATGGCCTACTATAATAAGGTGCGTGAGATACGCCACAGAAGGCTAGAGGTGCCATCTGTCTGGCAAGGTAAGAATGTCTTAAGGTATGAGTCCAGATTTATGAAAAAGCCAGAGAGAGCCCTTAAGAGACATTCTTTAGTAGCTTCTGATCTGTATGATGAGAAAAACTATATAAAGTTGCTAGACTACTACATTGGTCAGCATTTCAGAATCCGGAAATTCAACCCAAGCAAACTCAATATGGAAAAGATCAAATCACCGAAGGACTTTCACTCACAGATCTTGGCTTTGGCCTATCAAAATTTAGGCCCAAATGCTCTGAAGCTAGTAGACGAGTTGAGAGCAAGAAAGGCCTTTGAGCATGACGCTTATTACAGTAGATTGAAGAAGGAAATACAAAATTGTTTGGCTTCTCAGGAGCTTCAATCGGAAGTCGACCTAATCGAGGAGTTGGACCACATGGTTAAATCGATTGCTAACGACTATAGATAAACCCGATTTATCTGGGGTCAAACGCGTGCACGTGCGCGCAAGGTTGGCTTCGGAGGGGGGATAGCTAAAAAGTCTCGGAAAGACATCTGAAACCCCGCCTCCACAGGAATTTTTTTCACGATAAACTGAAGCGGTAAATAGGGGGTTGTTATCATATAGTTTAATTCGGATTGATGTTCTTTAGAATAACCACCAAATGAGAGGTCCTATGAAATTCTTGATATTTCTTCTGTTACCCGCTTTAGCGATTGGCCAAGACAATTTCAAAGCTACTAGTGTAGGTGCCTGGTACTGGCAAAGGCAATATGAAGGATCCAAAAATCAGGCGATAGAGGCCATCTACACGAACTTCACAATTAGGAATAATGTCATAGCTGATCTCGACAGCGTGATATTCTTCGACTATGAGGATAAAATCATTAAGAACCCGAAAGCAGCGATGACATCCGTGTACACAATCATTGCAAAGGTGAGGATAGAGTTTAAGGAGGAGAGGTACCGGGTAACTTTGTTAAATATCCAGGACCAACTAGGGCGTTCCCTAAGAGAAATCCAGATAGAAAACTTTGGTCAATTCAATAAGATAAAGGAGGCAATGAATAGGGATCTGCCAAACTTGTTTGAGCCAGTAACTGGGTCTTTTAATGATCCATGGTAGACGGATCCCAAGCAGAATAGGGCCAATCTACTAAAAGCCCCATTGCCTCAACTCATATTGTGACTCTGCTCTATTCTCTACCCTACTTGAAAGGCTAGGAAAAAAATCCAAACCTGTCAGAGTTTCGATTGCATTCACAGGGACCACATAGTCTTCAAGATCTCCTGTCGGTGCGATATTCGGAATCAGAAATCCAATAGTCTTTGGGACAGTATTATTTGGCCCATCAAACCGGAGAACAGCCTTGTAGAAATACGCAGGTACCGTAACATTATTCCTACCTATCGAGCCAAGAGGATTGACAAAGACCGGTCCCGTCACTACATACACCCTGCCATATTCATCAGCCTTTTCTCTGACCCATCCCTCCAAATCGGCCCAGATCTCTCGATTCAATGCCGCCAACTGAGGACTCATGTTCGACATCAGGAAACTCTCCCTATTCATGTTAGGAGTCATGTACATTGACGCAGATGGCGCAAGGTGTCCCTTGTCAAAGCCTGTGGACGTGTAGTCAGATTCAGTGGCGCTACCGGTTAGGACGTCTTCGTCTCTGGCAAAGCAATTACACCGATCACCCTCGGCTTCGACCTCTTCTCTTGTTACCTCATAAGCCACCCAATCAGCCTGTTCGTGCTGCTCATTATAGGAAAGGGAAAACCCCTCGTAAATGAGGATTTGATTACTCCCAACTTGAGATGGAAGCCATTCAAAGCCTTGTGAGAAGCCGTTGAAGGCTGCAAGAATCAATGTAAGAAATACACAATATCCCTTTTCCATCAGTAGTTCTCAGTTTTTCTCAACCTAAGATTAGGTATTCAACCTCCAATCAGATTACTAGAGATTATGTAATTGGCCATGTACGCCAAACAGATCAGGCCAAGTACATACTGAAACATTAGGTACGCGACACTCCATAGTTTTGAATAATTCATCCGATCCATACTGACTTTTAGACCAAAAAAGATCATTCCAGTATAGAAGATTGAGAGCCAGAAACCAAAAAAGTTGATCCGTGGGTACCTTCCCATAGTGATCCTAAAGGCCCTAAGTCTTTTTTGCTTTCGGAGGACCGAATTGATTGCTTCTACTGGGTAAACGGTGAATGCAAGACTCGGTAGCCGAAGCCAATTAAAGAATATGAAGAAGCAGAAGAATGAAATTGTCCAATACCAAATACGTGACTTTTCATATCCATAATCCGACCATGCCTGATTCGTGTAATTAAGTACTTTCCCCACTAACTTCTCAATCTTGTTATTGCTTGGATCTTGCAGATATTTAAACCTCAAATATTCCTTTTCTAGCTTTTCAAAGCTACTTCTATAGCCTCTCTCCCGGAAGTTCGTCAATAGTCTCTCATAAACATTCGACAATTCCTCGAAGTCAACTGCAGAAATCGAATCTGGTACAAGGACCTGAAATTGATCATACCTTAACTTGAGTTGATCCATTGGAGTATCTCTAAGATCCAAGACACAGGGAGTTCCTCGAGCTGCACCAAGGCTATCACGTGTTGTTCGTGTGAGATCCAAAGAGCCAAAGGATGCACCTCTTAAGATAATTGTATCTGGTAGTACAACATCCCCAAAATCCAAACTTCCTTGAAACCTACATTTAGTGAAATCCAAAATATCGGCGAAGACTGCCCTGGTAAACTTGGCGTCCGTCACAAAAACCGCATTCTCAAAGGATGCATCCCGGAAGTAGGCATCTGAGAAATCAGAAGTTCCAGAAAAAGTAACATTACTGTAGTCACAACCCTCTTGAAAAATCGCGGAAGAAGCGTCAAAGGAGTCTTGAAACCGCGAAAATCGAAAATCTGCAGTTCCTAAGAAGGTGGCCGAACCGAACACTACTTGACTGGCGAAAATGCAAGAGATAAAACTGGCATTCCTCTCAAACACTCCCGGAGAAATACTTACCGATTCCTTGAAGTATGTATAATAAGCTATTGCACTTTTATAGGTCGCCCAATAATCTTTAATCGGCTTTTCGACAAGCCGGAATCTTCCACTCAAAGGCCGCTGTTCCTCTTCCAACTGGTAGAGGAGCGAATCATAAGCGTCATATATCAAGAGTGATTTCTTATCAAAGAATGTCGCATCATCATCCCAAGCGCCCCGAGGGATGACATCGCGAATAACTGTGTCCCTTTCCGCCAAAAAGCGGCCCTCTTGGGCATACACCCACTGGACTGGAATAAGGATCCAAAAAAGTATATGGAGACAGTTAAGTCTTGTCATCTATGAACTAAAAAAGACAAAGAAATATAGGTATGATTTCTTCAAGCCTCTTAGCCAGCGTAAGGATTTTGTAACTCCCAAAATCCTACCTTATTCATTATCAGTGAGATGGAAGTTAAGAAAAGTACCCAGGGCCGGAGTCGAACCGGCACGGTATTGCTACCATTGGTGTTTGAGACCAACGCGTCTACCAATTCCGCCACCTGGGCATTTTAAGGAATCCCTTTCCATTCAAAAGGGACGCAAAGCTATCAAATGGTGCGAATAAAACAAACAAAAAAAGACCTGCCATCCGACAGGTCTTTTCGCTTATAAAATGTTTAACCCTATTTCCAATTATATCTTTACTACTTTCTCGCGAATGAGCTCATCCTGGATGAAAAACTTGAAGGTAAGCTCTTCACCACGTACACCATCAAATTTGAATTTGGTGTGGATCTCCTCATTATTGGCGATTTCTACAGACTCAAGACGGTCACCATCCTGATTGTAGATTGCGTATCGAAGATTAGCTCCTGAAGCATTTTTGCCAAGCAAGGCAGGCTGTCCTTCGATAGTGGTAAGCACGAACTGTGCTTTGCTCAAATCGAAATGATTGCTGACAACCAGCGCCTCAGCATCCTCCAAGCTGACTACTTGCTCATGCGTGTACGACCCTGAGCTTACGACGAACTTGTATTCGCCATTTGGAGCCAAATCGAAGTTGAAATCCTTCACGAATCCACCTTCGCTGATCTTCTCAAAGAAGATCACATCATCCTCTGCATCCAGAATTCTCACATAGGTAGGCGTCTCAACGATTGAGGTATATACCAACCTCACCTTTCTCGCATCCTTTACTGAAAACACTTTACAGTGATTGTTAACCGCAACAGAATCAGCGGCGCTGGCATTGAAGGTCATAGCACCGGCAACTATTGCCAGTACGACCATTTGTCTAACTGCATTTCTCATACTTGTCTAAGATTAAATACTGACTGTTTGATTGATTATTATTGTCATTGCAAAATTGGGCACTCATCAATATGATTTGCAAGAAATTGCCGCATTATGTTGTAATTTCATTATAAAATGCCGTCATTTTTACATTTCATCAAATCGCAAACGTTGATATGATGCTCGTGTTTGGGAATTCATACCAAAAGGCACGATTGAATTTGAAAAATTTCAATAATTCCCAGAATAGTCCTACTATTCGAATCGAAATCGACATCAAATTGAGGAGTCGTCAAAATCGCACACCCTCTGACCATCTTAATTGCATATTTTGCAACGGACCGAGGAAGCTACCCTTAGTTTTTCGTTGTGAATTGCTAACAATGTGAAAGAAAACCGACTGTCATTTGCCCCATTTTGGTCCCGAGTGCTGGCTCAGAACGTGGATCTGATGGTGCTCTTAGGGCCAGCCTATCTCTTATCATGGTTGATCGACGACAATAAAATGCTCTATGTGAGTCTCGTGACACTGTACCTAACATACCACATCGGCATGGAAATGACCAACTGGCGCGGAAGTGTGGGGAAGAGAATGCTTCGGATGGAGGTAAAAGCCGAAGATTCTGATACAAACCCGTTAAAAAGGACACTAATTCGAAATTTCTTGAAGATCGTGTCGGTTTCCTTGCTATTTTACGGCTTCGTGATGGCTAGCTTTGACCGCCGACGACAAACGCTGCACGATAAGCTTTCCAAAAGCGTAGTCATTATCCCACACCAGTGATGGTAATTTTAGAATGACTATTATAATATTTATATTTTCGCGAACAAATCATTAAAAGAATGGGCAGACTCAAGCAGTTTGAGAACTTTTTCGAGGGATTCATGTTTTGGAGCCGCTGGGTTCAGGCACCCTTATACATAGGTCTCATCATCGGCGCAGTCCTTTACCTCTACAAATTCTTCCAGGTCTTATTGCATGTGTGGCATGACACACCCATCATGAAGGAAAATGACATGATGCTCGAGATCCTGGGATTGGTGGACATCTCCATGGTAATGAACCTCGTGGTAATGGTGACCATCGGCGGATATTCCATATTCACGAGTAAGATTGACGTGGATCACCACGAGGACAAACCTCTTTGGCTGGAAGATCTGGACGCAGGTCAGTTGAAGATCAAATTGTCCACCTCGCTTGCCTCTATCTCTGGGGTGCAGCTCCTTAAGACATTCATCAATTATCGGGAATCGCAAAACAAGCCTGATGCAGAAGCGGTGATCATGGAAATCGTCATTCACATGGTCTTCATCCTCTCAGCCCTACTCCTGGCTCATACGGAAAAGGTAACGCACAGCTACAAGCATAAGCACCATACCCCGAAAGATAACCATGCCGAAGAAGATGGTGTGGAAGAAGACGAACACTAAAACGCACTAAGAAAGGCTCCGACAGGAGCCTTCTCTTTTTACCTCTAGGTTATCGCCTCTACCAGTCGTGCCTTCCCATCGCTTTTAGGGCGTGTGACAACAACTTGATCGCCGCACTGATATCCTTTTGATGCGCCATCTCTATCACCTGATGCAGGTGACGTGTAGGGATAGAGACCGCGCCAGCAATCGAGCCTGTTTTTCCCATTCTTTGAAGAGCGGATGTATCTGTACCTCCTGCCGTCAATACCTCGGGCTGCCAGTGGATATCTGAGGCTATCGCGACACCTTTCAGGTATTGCACCATCCGAGGGTCGCAAATCGTGGAGGCATCCATGATCTTGATGGCCGCACCCTCCCCTAGCTTTGTGACAACTTCCTCCGGTTTAGATCCAGGCAGATCAAATGCGATGGTCGTATCTATCCCCAGACCAAAGTCCGCCTCTATGTGATGGGCAGCAACGGTCGCCCCCCTGATGCCCACCTCCTCCTGAACGGTAAAGACACCGTACACGTCGAGATCATTGTCTTGGAGGTTCTTCATTACCTCGAGCAGTATGTAGACTGATACGCGATTGTCGATGGACTTGCAATTCACACACTGGCCCATCTCAGCAAACTCACGCTCCCTAGTAATGGGATCTCCCACCGACACCACTTCCTTCACCTCTTCCGCAGACAGACCGGTATCGATAAAGAAGTCGCTGATTTCGACGGTTTTCTTGCGCTCCTCAGGCTTCATCACGTGAATGGGCTTGGAGCCCATCACACCCAATATATCTCGCTTACCATGCACCCATACGCGTTGCGCTGTGAGTGTCTTCGGATCAAAACCACCCAGAGGGCTGAAGCGAATGAATCCATTGTCGTCAATGTACGTGACGATGAACCCAATCTCATCCATGTGTGCAGCAAGAAGTACTCGTTTTCCATCGGGGTTGTTCGTGCCCTTTTTGACGGTCACGAGGTTCCCGATATTGTCGACGTACATGTCATCGACTACCCCTTCCAGTTGTCCCCGGAGATACTCTCTGATCGTCTGCTCAAATCCCGGAGCCCCGGGCATTTCACATAATTCCTTTAACGTAGCCAAGTCGAGTGTGCTCATATGCAGTGTATGGTCTCTGTTGGAAGACGATCACGAAATTAACCTAACCGGGGAAAGAAGGAATGCAGGAAAGGAAAAGAAGTGCGCACGAGAAGATTCGAACTTCCACGGGATTGCTCCCACCACCCCCTCAAGATGGCGTGTCTACCAGTTTCACCACGTGCGCATATAGAAGTGACCCTGAAAAGGACCACAAAAGTAAGCTAAATCTGTGCTTACACAAGCTCATCGTCAGGTAAATGCACAAAGGAGCATTCTTCTATGAGGCAGACACTTTCCAGAGCGAATCGACGAAGTACCTGTCCTCATCAAAGAAGTCCCTGACTTTCTCAAAACCACTCCTGGCTGCAAGCTGCTCGATCTCCTCGAGGGAGTACTTCTTCGAAACTTCAGTGAAAATGGGCTCCCAGGCAGCCAGTTCAAATTCCATTTCCAGTGCGCCAATCGTAAACCGCTGCGGGTATGTATTGATCAGATAGCTCTTACACTCTCCCGTGGCTGGATTGTATATCGGATAATGCTCAAACGCACTCACATCGATGTCACCATCCAACTCTCGATTGATTCGGTCGAGTAAGTTGATATTGAAACGCTTCGTGACGCCCGCTGAGTCGTTGTAAGCGCTGAGGATCATATCCGGATCCTTGCGCAGATCAAAACCTATCAGCAGGTAGTCGCCGACGTGCAAGCTCTGCTGCACACGACTCAAAAAGGAAACGGCCTGTGTATTGTTGAAATTGCCAATGTTGGAGCCAAGGAAAAGCACCACGTTGCGCTTCGACGTGTCGTAGTTGATTGATGTCAGCACGTCAAAATAATCACCCGCCAAGGGAGTCACCGATAGCTCAGGAAGCTCAGCCTTCACCTTACGTTCAAGTATTTCGAGCACATGAGGTGAAATATCCACAGGGCTGTAATCAAATGGCGCCCCCGTGGAGGCAAAATACTCCAGCAAAACCCGCGTTTTCAGCCCATCACCGGCCCCCAACTCCAATAGCCGAAATGCAGCGCCGTCGGAGTCTATCGCCGCGAAGATCTCTTCTTTCTGCCGCTCGAAAATGCCGTGCTCCGCCCGAGTGAGATAGTACTCATCCATGGCCATGATCTCCTGGAAGATCTTGTCACCCACTTCATCATAGAAATATTTGGAGGGCAAAGTCTTGGGATGAGACTGCAGACCTTTCAATACATCACGCGCAAAGGCCTCATCGACGACCTCCGATGGTTCTACACCGTTGAGTTTGTTCATTGGTAAGATAGTTCGGGTTGATTATTTGTACCTGGCAAGTCTAAAACCATTGAAAAGCCATTGCAGGTGCGGATGGAAGAAGTTTCTATAGGTTTTCCTTATATGGTCACGAGGCGTAGCACAAGAACCCCCGCGCAGCACCATCTGATTGATCATGAATTTGCCATTGTATTCGCCGATGGCCCCCTCCGGTGGTTGATAGAAGGGATAGGGACGATAGGCACTGGAGGTCCATTCCCACAAGTTACCGAAGAAGTCATACTCGCCTGTTACGATCGGCCCATAGTGCGCATCCTCTACGAAATTGGCACCTCTTGGAATATCAGGCTGATACTGTTGACAAGCGACCTCCCACTCAAATTCGGTCGGCAGCCGCAGACCCTTCCACCTCGCAAACGCATCAGCTTCAAAGAATGACACATGTGCCACCGGGGCATCCAAATCCAGTGGTCGGACGCCTCCCAATGTGTAGTGCGACCATCCACCATCTTGCCTTATCCAATACAGTGGACTCTGAACCTCCTCCCGGGTAACCCAGTCCCAGCCTTCTGAAAGCCACCATCGAGGCTCCTGGTATCCACCGTCCTTCACAAATTCCAGGTACTCCCTCACGGTCACCAACTGAGACGAAATCTCGAAGTCGTGGAGAAATACCTGATGCTCGCCTTCCTCGTTGTCAAAATGAAAAGCCGGGCCTTGATAGCCGATGTCATAAACCCCTGCTACGACCTCCAGCCATCGCTGGACGGGTATCCTTTGTTCCGCTGTCGCGGAAGTCTCCTGGTAGACGGGGAATAGTGGGTTCTGACCGAGAATATATTTCAAATCATAAAGCAGCAACTCCTGATGTTGCTGCTCGTGTTGCATGCCCAGCTCCAATAGTTTCAAAACGGCTTCAGACTCCGTCCGCTCCAAAAACTCAGCCATCGCCACATCCACATGCTGACGATAGTCCATGACCTCCTGTACCGTAGGCCGAGTGAGATAACCTCGCTCACTTCGCATCCAGCGAGGCCCGGCAGCCACGTAGTAACTGTTGAAAAGGAAACTGTAATCCTTATGGAAAACCTTGTAATTCTTATCGGAAGGGACGAGGATAAAATTTTCAAAGAACCAGGTAGTATGGGCCAGGTGCCACTTCGGAGGGCTTACGTCTGTGATGGGCTGTACGACGTGATCCTCCACGGTAAGGGGTGCGCAAAGCACTTCAGATTGGGACCTAACGTTTTTGAACTTTTCTAGGGACGACAACGCGTCTTGTACTGGATTGGGTGACGGTCCGGGCATAGTAGCAATTTAAGGCCGAAAGGAGTTTCTATGCTGGAATAAGGTATAAATCCCCAAAAAAGTTTGAGCGCGACAAAAAAAGAGCCCTCCGCAGGCGCGGAGGGCTCAACCAACCAAAAAACTCAAAAACAACCTAACCTGATTGCCACTGTTTACTTGATAACAAGAATGAGGCCAAAAACGATTAGGTGTTCAATTTTTTATCTATTCAACCATTTCTTGAAGGCACCAGAGCGCTCTACACTCACGATGACTTCCATGGCGTTAGGTGGCGCTGGCTCAAGATCGATTTTCACTCGGCTCTTGGAGTAGGCTACCATCCCCCGAATACTGTTGTAGGAGATGATATACTTCCGATTGATCCTGTAAAAATCCCTCGGATTCAACGTTCCCTCCAGATCCCCAAGATTGGTATTGAGGATGTGCTGCTTGCCTGACTTCTCTACCAGGTAGGTATATCGGTCTTCACTAAAAAAATAGGCAACATTGGTCTCTGGAATAGAAATGATCTTCTCCCCAAGTGTGACGATAAAGCGTTCCTGATACTGGGGTTCTCTTTGAGGTTTGAGTACCTCCAAAAAGTTGTCAAGATCAAATTCTTTCTGATCCTTCTTCCAATTCTTGAATTTATCGATCGCCGACTTGAGCTCGTCTTTATCGATGGGCTTGAGCAGGTAATCAATGCTGTTCTCCTTGAAGGCCCGTATAGCATACTGATCAAATGCTGTCGTGATGATAATCGGAGCTTTCGTCTGGATATTTGAGAAAATCTCAAAACTGAGGCCATCTCCCAACTGAATATCCGAAAGGATGAGGTCTGCGTCATTGCTCCCAAACCATTCGGTGGCGGTGGCCACGCTGTCCAGCTTCTGCGCAATGTGGATCTCTTCGTCCAGCTGCAGTAGCGTTTGTTCTAAATCTTCGGCCGCTAGCGGCTCGTCTTCTATGATAACAACGTGAAACATATTCTAAGGGCTAGGTATCTAAGCGATTGGTCAAATTATTATAAATTTTCTAATAAAGGAATTTTCGCGTAATAAAACTCATCCTCCTTGTAGAACTCGGCCTTCTGCTCAGTGAAGAATTCAAGCCGTTTTCTGAGATTGGACTGCCCAATTCCCATGGACTCCATGGCTTCCGGCCGGGGCTGATAGTTGTTTTTCACGACCATGTAGCCACTTTCATCATAAATATCGATAATCAGAGGCTTGGAGCGGGATGCCGCATTGTGCTTGATGGTATTTTCTACCAGCAACTGCAGCGCCCCCGAAGGTAGCGACATTTCGTAAATGCCGTTTTTGATGTTGATATTGTAGTCGAGCGCATCGCCAAACCGAACCTTCTGCAGGTAGATGTAGTCTTTGGCAAACTTGATCTCGTTGGTGAGGTTGGCCAGATTGGAATCCTGATGGTCCAGCATGTACCGATAGGTGGAAGACATGTGCTGGATAAACTTCCGTGCGTCTTCATTGTCGGGAATCATCGCCCGTAGGGTGTTGAGACAATTGAAGAGGAAGTGGGGATTGATCTGATTTCTGAGAGCGATTAACTGAGACGATATACGTTCTTTTTCCTGACGTTCCGCCTTGATTTGCAATTCCCGGTTCTGCACCCTGAGTTGATGCGTCTCCAGGGCTTTCTGGATCACAATGCGCATCTCGTCATAAGACCAAGGCTTATGTATGAAATGGTAGATATTACCATGGTTGATGGCATTGATCACCGTCTCCATATCAGAGAAACCCGTCACCAGGATACGTATTGCCTCAGGCAATATCTCCATCGATTTCATCAGGAAGGAAACCCCCGTCATCTTGGGCATCCTCTGGTCAGTCAGAATCACAGGAATGTCCTGGTTCTCCTTAAGAATTTCCAACCCTTCTGCACCAGAACCCGCAATTAATACTGTGAACTCCCTTCGAAATGCTGACTTAAAATAATTGAGGTTGCCGACTTCATCATCGACATAAAGTATCTTGATCGGTGTATCCATAGGGTCAGTTTATACCCTTATTTCTCATCATGTAAAACACCAAAATACCGCCAGCAGCGAAATTCAGTGTCAAAGTCGCGTTGACGAGCATCGTTGGTCTGCTGCCATACTCATCTTCGATCAGCATGATCGTCAAACCCATGAATACAACAGCAATGCCCGACAGAAAAATTAGGGTACTTAAGGTTCTTAACATTTGGTCGCAAGATGCCCTTATTGCACGAATATAGCGAGCTCTGCGCAGATTGTTTTTACCCTTAACGGTGAAATTGCCTCAGCCAGTGGTCTTTTTTCCAACTTTAGCATCTTTAATTGATGGGCCAGCTAACATATTCTATATTAGAATCGTTAGGACTCCGACCGCAAAGAATTTCGATTAGATGGATAGAGCAATGGTAAGTATGGCACCTGATGGTGGGCCTATTTACGCAGAGACGGATTTCTCAGTAGTTTTCAGTGAGCCATGGAATGCAATCTCTTCCCTGGCAATCGTCCTACCAGCCCTGTACTGGGCCTTCAAACTCAAGTGGCAAGTAAAGAGATACCCTTTCATTTTCTACTGCATCCCCCTTCTGATCATGGGAGGCATGGGCAGTACGTTATTTCACGCTTTTCGTAGCTCGGGGTGGCTCCTATTGATGGACGTCCTACCGACAGCCATACTCACATTCTCCGTTGGTTTGTATTTCTGGTTCAAAGTGATGCCAACCTGGTGGTCCACCTTAAGCATCGTTTTACCGTTCACCGGCGTCCGTTACGCAGCCTATACGTTACTCCAGGGACATTTTGCTGTCAACCTGAGTTACTTCATTTCTGGTGTGATCATCTTCTGTCCAATGATCATTTACTTGTTCCGGACGAAGTTTGATAAGTGGTACCTGATCGTTTCCAGTGTAGCATTTCTATCGATCTCGCTCATCTTCCGCGAGATGGACTTCCGAGTCGTGCATATTCTGCCAATGGGATCACATTTTCTATGGCACCTTTTCAGCGGGGTAGGCGCTTATTTTCTCGCAAAGTATCTGTTTGTCATCCGGGAGAAAGAACTGCGATTCTCATAAATTTGACTTATGAGATATGTGGTGCTATCCATTCTTCTAGTAGCCTCAACCGGGTTTCTTGGCGTCCATTCGCCTGCGGGCGAAAGCACTGTCTCCGACGAAGAAATCACCGTCATCCTGGAGCGACACAACTTTTGGAGAGCTGAAGTAGGTGTGGAGCCCCTTGAGTGGTCAGATGAACTGGCTGAAATCGCCTCTAAATGGGCCAAGGCATTGAAGAAGGACAACTGCGGCTTTTATCACAGTGACTATGGCTTCGGAGAGAATCTCTGGAAAGGCACTACGGGTTACTTCACCGTAGGCGACGCTATCGACTCGTGGGCCGGAGAAAAGACCGACTACAACTACAAGCGCAATAAGTGCCGACAGGGCAAAGTATGCGGCCACTACACACAAATCGTATGGGCCAATACCAAGAAAGTGGGCTGCGCCAAAATCACTTGCAATGGCTCCACTACGTGGGTCTGTGAATACGACCCTCCCGGCAATTGGGTGGGCCAGAAACCCTACTAGTGCAAGGGACACCGATGAAACTCTTCGCTTCCCTGTTCCTCTTTATCACAGTAACAAGCGCCTTGGGGCAAGAAGCCTATCCGGTTTCAAAAGGAGATGTCTTGCTGGAAGGTTATGACCCGGTATCCTACTTCGGTGGCAGTCCGCAGAAAGGAACGGAGCAGTACGCATTTCTTCACAATGGCCGAAAGGTGCTTTTTGCCAGCGAGCGAAATCGTGAGAAGTTTGAGCAAGAGCCCGAAAAGTACGCTCCAGCGTACGGTGGCTGGTGTGCTATCGCTATGGTGGACAACACCTTTGTGGTCCCTGACTATTCACTCTTTAAGATCCAGGAAGGAGAATTGCTATTCTTTTCCATTCGGGCTTTTTTCAATGGGCTCACCGAATGGGATAAGGAGCCCATGAAAAACAAGATCATAGCCGATACCAATTACACGGTATTGTTTCCAGGTGAGTAACTTGGTATCATGGAACTCGCGAAAAAACTACAAGTGAAGGTCCCGGGTGAGTTACAAGTAATGAACCTGCCGGCAGACCTCGAGCCCCTGTTGACATCCGAGGGCTTTGTTGTCACAACCTCTGACAAACCCCGTAATGCGCTGATCTTCTGTCAGTCCATTAAAGATATTGAGCAGGCCGCTGGACAAATCATTCCGGGCCTGGACCCCAATGGTCTGTGTTGGATGGCATACCCAAAGAAAAGTGGGCAACTCAAAACTGACATTTCAAGGGAAAATGGCTGGGAAGCGATGGAACAGGTAGGATGGTTGCCCGTGCGACAAGTCTCTATAAACAGCGACTGGTCCACACTCCGCTTTCGGAGACGATCGGATATCAAGGAACTGCGTAGGGGTCAGGACCACCCAAATGTTGACCGTCAACAGAAGAGAGTGATCGTCCCAGACCAGGTGACGGAAGCTTTGTCAAAGGAGGGACTCACCACCGCCTACGAGGGACTGTCTTTTTCTCAAAAAAAGGAGTATATCGTCGGCATAGTCGATGCCAAAAAGGAAGAGACCAGGGCCAAACGCCTGGAAATCATGCTGTCATTTCTCCGAACAGTTCAGGGCTGACTATTACCACTCGGCCCGGGCTGTAAGACATTGATAAAACGATACTTCGTGTAGTAGACTTCGATGTCTATCTTCACAACATGAAGAAGCTACTATTTGTCATCACCATCCTGGGTCTGACGGTACCCACATTCGCCCAATTGGACCTCTCCTACTACCTCCCGGATGTTGTCACGTACAATCCACAAATTCCCACACCCAAGGAAGTCATTGGACATGAAGTCGGCGAATGGCATGTAACCCATGACAAGCTCGTCTATTACATGAGGGCCATTGCCGAGGCCTCGCCTCGAGCCACGTTGGTCGAAACAGGTGTCACCCACGAAGACCGGCAGCAACTTCTGCTCATCATCACCTCGACAGACAACCACTCCCGACTCGAAGATATTCGAAAAGAGCACCTGCAATTGATTGATCCGGCAACGTCTGGCAGCCTTGATGTATCAACAATGCCCGCGGTCGTATGGCAGGGGTTTAGTATCCATGGTAATGAGCCTAGCGGGAGCAATGCTTCCCTACTGGCAGCGTACTTCTATGCGGCAGCAGAAGGCGATCTCATAAACAGCATACTGAGCAACACAGTGATATTGCTCGATCCATCTTTCAACCCCGATGGTCTCACACGGTTCGCAACGTGGGTCAACAGTCATCGAGGCAAAAACCTCGTGTCAGATCCCAACAATATTGAACAGAATGAAATGTGGCCAAGAGGCCGAACGAACCACTACAACTTCGACCTCAACCGTGACTGGCTCACAGTCCAGCAGCCAGAATCCCGCAATAGAGTGACGCAGTTTCATCGCTGGCGCCCGAATATCCTGACGGACCATCACGAGATGGGCACCAACTCTACCTTCTTCTTTCAACCAGGCATCCCCTCGAGAAAGAATCCAAATACCCCTATGGAGAATGTGCGCCTGACAACGGCCATTGGTGAGTTTCACGCCGCTGCGCTGGATAGCATAGGCTCGCTGTACTATTCTGAAGAAGACTATGACGATTTCTTCTATGGCAAGGGGTCCACATTTCCAGACGTACAAGGCGCCATCGGCATTCTCTTCGAGCAGGCCAGCTCGCGAGGACACAGTCAG
Source organism: Cyclobacteriaceae bacterium (assembly GCA_965227935.1). Taxonomy (GTDB): domain Bacteria; phylum Bacteroidota; class Bacteroidia; order Cytophagales; family Cyclobacteriaceae; genus JAWPMT01. Next base: position 459,323 of record CBDDGS010000043.1, read on the forward strand.
GAAAGTGATCATGGCGTGCTTCGTTTTCCTTTCACTATCAAGAATCAGTTCAATACGGTCATTTCCACTGCCAAAGCCGCCGTGGCTCTTCGAGAACAGCTGCTAACCCACCAGCGAAACTTCTACACGACCGCTATCTCAGAGGCGAAAAGAAGCGCTCAGAAGGGTATCATTTTTGGATCGCGACAAGATGCCCATCGGGCGGGTGCACTCGCAGAAATTCTCCTCAGACAACAAGTAAATGTGTCCAGCCCGGCGAGCGACCAGGTGGTTTCGGGTATCACCTACCCAGCAGAAAGCAGCTACGTCGTCGCCATGGAGCAACCCCAGGCAAAGCTGATAAAGGCCATGTTTGAGACGATGACCACGTTTGAGGACAGCCTCTTTTACGACATCTCGACATGGACGCTACCTCTCGCCTTTGATCTCAACTACAGCTATTTGGACAGTCGGCAGTTGGCCGCCATCGATACTGAGCCGGTACAGTCGATACAAGCTAGTGCCGCGGACCATGAGTCCCTCGAAGCAGCCGACTACGCGTACCTGATCAAATGGGATAGTTACTATGCCCCTAAGTTCCTCTGGGGTCTGTTAGATAAAGGTGTGAAGGTGAAGGTCGCGACAGAAGATTTCACCTCCAATGGTGAGACCTTCGACAGGGGTGCACTGGTCGTTCCTGTGGGCATCCAATCTATTGGAGCCAGCTACCTGCATGCCGTACTCCTGGACCTGCAACGATCGCTGGGTATCAAAGTATACAATGCCAGCAGCGGGAAAACCGGCGGAGTCAACCTTGGCAGCAGGACACTGGAGGTGGTCGAAAAGCCTCGGATCGCTATGGTGGTAGAGGGTGCAGTCTCCTCTAACGATGCAGGCGAAGTATGGCACTTGCTGGACAATCGCTTCGACATTCCTGTATCACGAATACCCTCGCGGATCTTTAACCGCGTCCAACTCGACCGTTACAACACCCTTGTGATGGTGAACGGCGGATATGGCAGTATCTCAAAATCAAAAGTGGAAGAATTGAAGGATTGGGTCCGCAAGGGTGGAAATATCATCGCATTCAAAGGTGCCAACAGCTGGCTGGCAGCGCAGGGGATCATCAACCTGAAAACCAGCGGTACGCCTGCCGATACGCTTGGTCGCAAGAACTATGAGGACTTGAATGAGTACCGCGGAGCTCAGGTGACAGGCGGTGCTATCTTCCAGGCCGATCTGGATAACAGCCACCCCATTGGCTTTGGGTACGAAGACCGATCCGTGCCTGTCTTTGTCAACAGTAATTCCTTTTATGAGGCAGACAGCAATCCATATGCTACGCCCTTAAAATTTACTGATCGTCCGCTACTGAGTGGCTATATCTCTGAGGAGAACCTCGAGCGTATTGGCAACAAGGCGGCAATAGTCGTCTCCGCCAGTGGCCGAGGGCGAGTCATCTCGTTCTCATTCAATCCGAACTTTAGGGCGTTCTGGTATGGCACGAACAAGCTGTTCCTGAATTCGATATTCTTTGCGGATCACATTAGTTCTGGCAGCACCAGTCGCTAAGTGCACTAAGCCGGTTCGATCGGCACCACATTGTTGGGTTTGTTTTCCGTAATCTGAGGAGGGAGATTGTCCTTGATGGTGGTCATCAGTACCTCAAAGAGTCTCATTTTGTGGTTTCGGGGCCGCGTGAGAAGACTGATCTCTCTCACGGGGTGTTGATTGGCAATGAACTTGACTTGCTCCAGCCGATCTTCGTCCAGATCCAACGTTGACAGCTCGGGGATCAATGTGCTCCCCCCTTCACGGTCAGCCAGCTTCATCATCGTCTCGATCGATCCGCTCTCGTAGTCCATTTCCAGGTCCCTGTGGTGCAACTGCGCCATGTTGCAGAGATTAAAAACCTGCGTGCGCAAACAGTTGCCTTCCGCAAGCACCCACACTTTGGAATCCAGTATATCCTCCACCCTGACTTTGTTGGAGTAGCGGAGGCTCAAGTCCACATTCATGTAGCAGAGGAGCTTCTCATAGAACATGGGCATCACTTGAATGCCTGGGTCACCTACTGGAGTGGCAGCAATACCAGCGTCGAACTCCTGGTTTTTCAGTCCGTGGATGATGTTCTCTGTTTTCTCCTCGGTGATCTTTAAGGTGACGTCAGGATACTGTCTTAGGAAGTCTCCCAGGAAATACGGTACGAGATACGGCGCTAACGTAGGGATCACCGCTACTTTGAGGCTGCCGGATATTACATCGTTGTGAGCCCGTGCGATCTCACGCAGGGCATTTAGTTCATTGAGAATCGTTTTGGCTTGCTCAATCACTTCCTCTCCTACTGGCGTAGGCATCAGGGGATGGCTTTCCCTATCAAACAGCGTCGTCCCCAACTCCTCCTCCAGTTTCTTTACCTGGGTGCTGAGGGTAGGCTGGGTGACATGGTTCTTTTCTGCAGCTAATGAAAAGCTCTGATAGTCCTTGAGGGCGATGATGTATTGCAGTTGCGCAATGTTCATTGTTCACAGGTCAAAAAATCAGATTCAAAATTGCAAAAAAAAGGTCCAAGTTGAAGAACCTGGACCCCGATCTTATATCGTTTGGATTGCTCTATATTTCAATAGGGACTCGCACCATCGTGTCATCCCAACCAATGATCATGTGTGCGCCATTGTCGGCAGCCTCGAAGATGATGGCCAATGCTTCCACGGTAGAAGGCGTCTTGGCGGTCGGCACGGTAATTTTGGCCACGGTGCTCGCATTAGGGTCGAAGGCATAATGACCCCAGGTGTCCGTATCAGAGCTGAAGTAGATCTCCCACTCCTTTTCATTAGGGACAGCATAGATTGTATATCGTCCGGCTGCGATTGTTGTTCCGTTCACTTTGGCATCAGTGAAAAACGCGATCTCGGTGGCTTCGTTCGCACCTACACGCCACATCTGCCCGTATGGCAACAAGGCGCCGAAGATATCACGATCTTTCTTTTGAGGACGAGAGTACAGTACGCGCATTTTGGGGGCTCCTTCCCTACGTCCGGGATATACAGACGCATCCATTGGACTGCCATCCAAGCCAGGAAATTTCTGAGCATCAGCAGCGAAAATCAGTCCTACGAACAACGCTACGAACAATAAATTTTTCATAATTAGGGTGATTGTAGTGAATTTGATTACAAAGATTAAAAGCAATTAACCAGTCGAAAGTTTCAAAATATCGCTGATACCTATCACGCATTGGCGAAAAAAACTTTGTAGAAATGTCATGAACGGTCAGATCCCGATGTGAGAATAGTACTCAGACGGGGGTTGAATATGTTTTTTTAAAGACTTAAGTTTATCGTCGTCAATGACATTTTTTGTGAGGCGCCATTTCTTTTTTCCATTTATCCTCCTGACTCTGTGCACATTTTGCGGCGAAGTGCCACCCGAAACGGCTGCCAACTTCACTGTCACCATTGAAAACCTGTCAGGTACCGAGGCGGCACCAGCCGCTATGCTAGGCGCCGGAGTCCACTATCGACAAGAACAACTGGGTAGCCCATTGTTTTTTAACCGGGCTTTTGACTACGGTGACGGTCTGGAGGAACTCGCAGAAGATGGCAACCCCGACAGCTTGCTCACGACCATCGATGATAGAGGTGAAATCATCGGCTATGAGCGATTTGGGAATATCCCACCTGGGTCGTCGATTCAATTCACCTTCAGTGCCGAGTATGGCAATCGATTCAACTTCGTCACCATGTTTATGGAAAGTAATGACCTGTTCTATTCCTTCAGTGATGAAGGTATCAGCTTATTTGAGCCCAATGGCGACCCGGTCGAGGGCGACTTCACGGGCAATGTCCTTTTTTGGGATGCCGGCACGGAAGAAAACGAGACACCCTATGAGGGGCAATTTCAACCACCGAGGCAGTCTGCTCCCGGAGAAGGTGTCTTCACTCCTAATGAAGCCGTCAGGCCGCGCGACGACGACTTCAGCTATCCCGCCACGCAGGATGTTATTCGTATCACCATCGAAAGCCAAGCCCAATGAACCGCCGCCTCATCTGTCTTATCTGTTGCACAATACTCTTCGCGTGGGAAAGCGCCGCACAGGGATGCAGCGACGCGGGATTTTGTACCATGGGCGCTATGAAGCCCGACCAGACATTCAGTCGTAAGATCAACTTCAAGCTGAGGAGTATCGAAATCAGCTATTACCGGGGTACCTCCACCCTATCCCCTATTATCTATTCCGTAACTGCAGACATCAACTACGGACTCACAGACAAACTGGGCATGCAGCTGAAACTGCCTTATCAGTGGGTCAACGGCAATTTTGGAAATACGAGCAGCATTGGCGATATCTCCTTCAGCTTCACGCGCAATCTCATTCGGAGTCCAACGATGGACTTAAATGTCACTGTCGGGGGTAAGATCCCAACCAACAACTCGAATAAAAAGAATGACGCAGGGCTAGTACTTCCCATGTACTACCAGACAAGTCTTGGCAGCTATGATATTATCGCAGGCATGTCTTTGCTGACGAAAAAGTGGTTGTTCGCCTTTGGCTATCAGCAAGCCCTCACTGCCAACGGAAATACCTTCTTCTGGGGTGAATGGGTAAACTATCCCAGTCGGGAATACCTCAGCAATCACGACGTCGGCATCGGCCTTAAGCGAGGCATAGACCTGATGTTTCGGGTAGAGCGCAACTTCCGATTCATCAATTATTCGTTCAATATTGGTCTTTTGCCAATTTATAGGATCACTCCTGATCAGGGAATAATAGCCACCCGCCAAAATGGAGGCGTAGTGAAGACCACCGGTCTTGCGCTTTCAACACTGGCAGGTTTCACGTATCACCTCAATACGATATCGTCTGTAAAAGTCATCTATGGCTACAAAATCACGGACCGGAAGACCAACCCCGATGGGCTTACGAGAGACGATGTCATCACGATGGCATATTTATTGAGGTTCTGAGTTCCTCGGCGAATGCCGCTATTTTTGCTTAATCTAAACTCTGAAGTGGTGAAATCGATTCCGTGGATTGTGTGTGTTTGGTTGGTTGTTTCCCTGTCATCTTGCAAGAATGATGATGATGCCACCGACCCCGTTGTAGACGCGGACCTGATTTTCGAACCCTTGCTGGTACTAGAGGGTACAGCGCTGAATCAAGCCACAGGTTTCATTGCCAGCGAAGAGGAAAATGCGCTCTACTTCGCGCACCGCGAAACGAATCCAACCACTCGATTTTCCTCCGAAAAGATCATCCGGTTTGACCTTGAAACTCAGGAGGTAAAGTTTCGATACTTTGACAGGGAGGACTTCATCACTAAAAGGATGCACCTATTGGATGATTCCCTCTATGTGATTGGCGGTAGCTTCGTGAATATCTATCCACTAGACCTAGAACGCCCCAAGAACATCGTCCATGGCTTGCAGATCACTCGTTTCGGCAGCGCGGTATATCAAAATGAAGTCTACATCTGGGGAGGAGACATAGAGGAAACCAATTCAGACAAAGTCTATCGATGGAACAAGCAGACAGAGGTATTCGATGAGATCGGACAGCTACCCACCGCCAAGACCTGGGCTCACGGCGAAATCATCGGAGGCAAGCTCTTTATTTTTGGTGGGCGAAGAGAGTTTACGGACGAGCGAGGGGAAAACGTCGTATTCATCCACGACCTAAGTTCCAACACTACTGTCACCAGTCAGCTTCCGCAGCCGGTCGCCCGCACGTTCACTTCATTGCACCGATCGTCGATCTTTCTTAGCGGACAGACCATCGACGCTGATCCGTCATCCGAGGACCTGGACATCTACTTTGGTGTGTTCAACCCCAGTCTTCTGACCTTTTTCGAACTTCGGCCTTCACTCAGAGATGAAGGCTGGAACAGCATCACGGCGATGACCATCATGAACTCGCAGATCTACGTGCTCTATGGCAACGCCAACTCTTTCTTCGATAATGCGCCCATGACAGTCATGGTGGCCGATATTCCCACTTTGGGTACCAACTAAAACAGTATCGGTATCAGCGTCCAGCTGAGAATGATGAGGAGGGTAATGGAAATCAGATTGAGTACGATACCGACCAAGGCCATCTCAATGACCTTGATGTAGCCGCTGACAAAGACAATGGCATTGGGCGGAGTGGACATGGGCAGCATAAATGCACAACTCGATGCTAACGTAATGGGGATAGCAATATGCAGGAACTCCACGCCCAAACCCTCAGAAATACCCGCCACCATAGGAGAGAAGACAGCCACCAGTGCCACATTGCTCATCAATTCTGTCATGAATAACATCACCGTGATCAAGAAGGGTATGGTCGTGCTGGCAGTGAAGCCGCTTTCCTGTACATAGTCCCCAATACTTCCTATGATCCCTACTTTGGACAGGGAAGTTGCCAGCGCCAGCCCACCACCAAAGAGTATGAGGATACCCCACTGCAGGCGACTCGTATCTTGCCACTCCAGGACGAAATCACCCTTGCCGAAATTTGTCGGGATAGTGAAAACCAACAACGCACCCAGTATGGCGATTTGCGCATTCCCAAGGTCCAGGCCGGTCCACGAATTGACGTAAGTGCGAGCTATCCAGAGAAAGGCTGTCAAGCCAAAACAAATGAGCACCATATTCTCTTTGTCCGATCGCTTGCCGAGTTTGGCGATCTCTTCATCCAGTACCTGGCGGCTCATGCCAAGGTTTCCCAAGCGATTGGGGTAGAACCTGGTCAAGACAAAAAACGTGGCCGTCAGCATGATCAATGCAAATGGTAGCCCAATGGCAGACCAATTGAGAAAATCCATTTGCATACCATATTCGCTCTCCAAATAGCCGATCATGACCACATTTGGTGGCGTGCCTATTACCGTGACTGTCCCACCAATGTTCGCCGCATAAGCCACACCCAGCATCGTAGCCAGCGAGAAATTGCGCCGCCCTTTTGCCGGCAGGGATTCGTCGCTTGTCAGGAACTGCATCATCGTCATGGCAATTGGCAGAATAACCAATGTGGTCGCTGTGTTGCTGATCCACATACTGAGTAAAGCTGTAGCCAGCATAAACCCGAGGATCACACCATTGGCATTGGTCCCTGTCAAGCGAATGATGTTCAGAGCAATGCGTTTATGCAGGTTGACCTTCTCCATAGCCAGTGCCAGGACAAAGCCGCCGAAGAAAAGAAAAATGATCGAGCTACCGTAGTTGGCAGCTACCTCCCCAAATGGCATGATCCCCATCAAGGGCAATAAGAACATGGGCACCAACGCCGTGACGGCCAGGTCAACCGCCTCAGTCACAAACCAGCAGATCATCCACACGGCCATGGAGATGACCTTGACGACCTCGGGGGATTCCACCGGCAAAGGCAACAAATTGATGATAACGCAAAGGACCGGCCCAAGGACAAGGCCGATCTTTCGTGCCGTAGTGTATTTTCTCGTCATTCTCGTCAATTGTTGGTCGTCGCTGTGACTATTGTAGGTAGACCTCCATGATACCCGTTACGATCTCAGAGGCACCAATATAGATACCCACTCCGTAGGTCATGTGTTTGATGGATAAATGGCTGATGGCATAAGGCAAACCGCTGACATTGATAAAGCTAAAGGCCACGGCAGTCAAAACACCTCCAGCCACCAGTAAGGGGGCGTTAGGAGCTAGAATCAATGTCACAATGCCAATGACCATGACTATGGTGCTCAGACGCAGCACTCGACGGAGGTTCATACTTGATACAAACCCGCTCACAGCAAAACCAAGGATGGCAGAAAAGCCCAGAAGTCCGAATGAGATATACTGACCGTATTGGCCAACAGCGGTAGTGCCTTTGGCTGCATGATCTGGGAAGAACTCAACAAGAAAGGCCTTGGCTGTCCCCAGTCCGAGACCCACCAGTAGTATGATGAAATAAGATCGTAAGCTTTGCGGTGCCTGGCTTGACTCCTCCAGGCGTTGCTGCCGTCGCTGGATCACCTCATCCGAAGATACCCTATGGAAGATCAGTCCCGTGCCGGCAATGAGTATCCCTCCGACAACGAACGTTAGTGTGTCGCCGAAGAAGTGGACCAATTCCACCACAATGGGCTCCAACGCGTAGATCAACTCTGTCACCAGAAAGAGGACGCCCATGACAACCGGTAGTTTCTGAGCCGGCGCAAAAGCCTCAATCATGGAATTGGCGGGACTGATGAAAATGTTCATGGCTATGAGCCAGATCACGATCATCAACGGAAGCAGTGGACGCACCTGGCTAATGGGGCCTGCGCCAATGATTGTGGCAACGACCATGAATACCATAGCGGTAGAGCCAATACCAATAGTGAAAATGGTAAAGAATTTACCATTGCGTCGCATCAAGCGATCTGCTACCAGACCGGCGATAGGCGGTATGATGATTAACACCAGCGCCTTGGTCACGAGCAGGAAATCTACCAACTCCGTGAAATTGAACTTCTCCATGAGCACCGGTTGATACTCGTGGTAGGCAATCCAACTGATCACGACCGCTGCATTCAGCGCTGCCAGGCTGTACACCTCAGGCCATTTCAGTTGCTGACTTTGAGTGGAGATTTGAGTCATCGTTCCATACCTGTATGGCAGTGAAAATTACCTAGAATTCACGAGAACGACAGGTCCTAGAATCCTGAACTAAGAATGGAAGTATCAACAGGTTCCTCCGGTCTAGGATCCTTGAGAAGGTCAATCCTTGGATTGATATGCCTGTGCTGTGAGAAAGGCACTCTCGCGGCCAACGACTGTAGGCTGGGTGCCCGTGACGAAATACTGAATGGACCTTAAAGGCCTGAGCGTGCTCGAAGCACGAAAACCGGCATTGAGAGGCGTTCGGAAGTGTGTGAAATAGGCTCTGAGCATATCAGCACGGCAAGTGAGTACTTCATACCACTTTGTCTGATCGATGATGGTGATCCTGTTCTTCGATGACGATCTCATGTTTATCTATTTGCTGGTTCCTGAACAGTGGCTTAGTTATTTGCCACGTAGAATTCATCCTCTCCGCTCACTTCGGCGCCGTGGACGGATTGCCCCACGACCCTGGTGGTCACGGCCACCTGATCTCCGTACTCAACCCAAAGGATGTATTCTCTGCCCTCCACAATTTCCAAGTCCTGGCCTTCATAATGATAATAACCGCGCCTACCCTCGATGGGCTCCAGTTCATATACTTGACCGAGTGATAGCATCTTGACCTTGGCGTCGGCGACCAATGTCTCCCCGTCATTGTCAGCCTCGTCGACACGGAGCACTTTGATATCCGTGACGGGCTGACCCACTATCACGCTTGCTTCAATCACAAGGGTGACTTCCTCTTGCTTCTGATCATTCTCGGTGCAGGATGGAAAGACCAGCGCTGAAATCAAAAAAATGGCGGAGATTATTCTTAGTCTCATGGCGGTATAAGAGAGTGTAATCGTATGGTATCCTTCGGTTCTTTTTTATTGGATACACTCTTAATATACCATGACTATCTGTGAATTACCGTATATTTTCGACGAGCGCCGCTGATCGTTAGATGAACAAAGATTTTTGCTCGTCAACGGTCTGGCCGTAGATATTTACCCTGTTTATAAGTTTTATAAACAACGGTATTTATTGGGTAATTGAAAGGTCTGGAGTGAGGTCAATTGGACCCATCTATTCGAGTTTCAAGATGACCTTGCCAGTACGACCGGGCGTGTCTGCATGTTTGACTGCCTCCTTGATTTCGTCTATCGAATAGGTCTTCTCGATCTCAACTTTGAGCTCCTCTTGTCCCAGCATTCCAAGTACTTCACCTACTACCTGCACGCGCCTTTCTTTGGGCAGTCTAGCCATCCACGTGCTCAGCCAGAAACCCTTTACCGTGAGGTCCTTGAAAATCATCAGGCCGCTGTTTAGCGGGATCGGCTGCAAACTTAGAAGTCCGTATACCCACATGGTACCTCCTTCGGTGAGTGACGCCAGTGCATCCGCACCGATCTGGGAACCGACCGCGTCAAAGGCAACATCCACGCCTTTGCCATCTGTCAGAGATTTTATGGCTTTCGGTAGCGACTCCTTTTCTGTATTGATGACAGCCTTCGCTCCCAATTGTATCAGCCCCTCGCTTGCTCCTTCCCTTCTCACCGTACTGATCACAGAAATACCTTTCGAAGCAGCCATTTGCGTGACAAACTTGCTGAAAGCACTTCCGCCCGCCGTCAGCAGCAGGGTCTGGCCTTCTGATAAGTTCGCACTCTCTAGCATGGCATAGGCCGTAAATGGATTAACAAATGCCTGGCAAGCAACCTCATCAGACATCCCTTCTGGAGCGGGTATGAGTGTTTTCGCCGGTAGAACGAGGTACTCCGTCCAAACGCCCAGGCCGGTGAAAATGACACGCATGCCTTGGGGCATCTGCACGCCTTCTCCACACTCATCCACGACCCCAGTTGCTTCGAATCCCCCTACCCCGGGAATCTCAGGCCTGATCCCATACAAACCCTGGATGTACATAATATCGGATGGATTGATGTTACAGGCTGTGACACGGATCCTCACTTCACCCGGACCAGGTTGTGGAATTGGTCGCTCCTTAATTTCCAGTACCTCCCAGGGCAGACCCAATTTCTCAAAAACAGCGCTCTTCATAGTAGTTTCAGATTATGGCAGTCGGCAATATATAAAAGTATGCCATCACGCTAGGTCGTGCTGACGATCATCGGTATAAAGAATAATCCATATATTCGATGCTCATCAAAACCCACTCCATGAAAATCGCATCGGAATTTGATCTGTCGGGTCGTGCGGCAATAATCACAGGCTCCAGCAAAGGCATTGGTAAAGCCATCGCCAGGGCGCTGGGTCAGCAAGGGGCGACGGTTGTCATCTCCAGCAGGAAACAAGAGGCGTGTGACGAAGTAGTTGCCGAATTCGCCGACGAAGGTATCAAGGCACTGGGAGTCGCTTGTCACATGGGTGACCCAGATCAGATCCAACAACTCGTAGCCAAAACCATCGCTGAGTTCGGCTCCATTGATATACTCGTGAACAATGCCGCCATCAACCCAGTCTTTGGGGGCCTGGAAGATGCCGATGGTGGTGCGTTTGACAAGATCATGAATGTGAACGTTAAGGGCCCCTGGGAGCTAGCCAAGGCTGCCTACGAGCACCTAAAAGAGGTCAAGGGATCCATTATCAACATCAGCAGTATTGAGGGACTAAGCCCCGGGTTCGGCCTGGGTCTGTATAGTGTAAGCAAGAGTGCGCTCATCGCCCTCACGAAGGTAATGGCCCGGGAATGGGGGAAAGAGGGAGTTCGTGCCAATGTCATCTGCCCGGGACTGGTGGAGACCAAATTCAGCACAGCCCTTACCTCGAATCAACACATCATGGATATGGTCATGGCCAAGCAGGCCCTGCAAATGTTGGCGCAACCTGAAGATATGGCGGGACTGGCAGTATACCTCGCATCTCCTGCAAGTTCGTTTGTCACTGGCGGTGTATTCGCTGCAGACGGCGGATTCACGATATAAAAGCACATTTATGGTTGATCTATTTGCCTCCGACGCCCTAAGAGCCCTCTACCCCAAAGTAAAGGAGTTTGTCGAACAGGAACTGATCCCAATGGAGGACCGACTGCTGTCCAGTACCTGGGACCAGGTAGAACCTCTATTGGCTGAAAAAAGGCAGCTCGCCCAATCAAATGGCCTGTGGAACCCCAGTCTGGAAGAAAGCCACGGCGGATTGGGGCTGAGTATGCTCGACTTTGCCCAGATCAGCGAATTACTGGCGATGACGCCTTTTGGTCATTACGTGGTCAATAGCCAGGCACCGGACATTGGGAATATTGAATTGCTCCTCAAGTATGCATCACCAAAGTTGAAGGAACGGTATCTCGAACCACTCATCAAAGGCGAAATCCGTAGCTGCTTCTCGATGACTGAGCCGGAGTTTGCGGGATCCAATCCCCTAAAGATGGCCACAACGGCCACTGCCACCGAAGGTCACTGGGTGGTGAATGGGCACAAATGGTTCACCACCGCGGCAGACGGCGCTGCTTTCGCCGTTGTGATGGCTGTTACCAACTCAGACGGCCCTCCTTATCAGCGGGCGAGCATGATCATCGTGCCCACAGAGACAGAGGGTTTTGAACTTGTCCGCAATATCCCGATCATGGGCGAGGAAGGCGGAGGGTATCACAGCCATGCGGAGATTCGTTACCATGACTGCAGGGTACCTCAAGACCACCTCGTCGGGCATGAAGGACAGGGGTTTGTCCTCGCACAAGAGCGATTAGGTCCAGGACGTATCCACCACTGTATGCGATGGATTGGGATTTGCGAGCGGGCTTTTCATTTGATGTGCCAGCGGGCGGTGGACCGTGATATGGGAGATGGGTCCCGGCTCGGTCACAAGCAAACTGTCCAAAACTGGATCGCCGAGTCACGTGCGCAGATCAACGCCGCGAGACACATGGTCTTGCATGCCGCATTGAAATTGGACAAGGAAGGGACCAAAGCAGCCAGACAAGATATTTCCACGATAAAGTTCTACGTAGCCGACGTGTTGATGAAGGTCCTCGATCGTGCCATACAAGTGCATGGCGCCCTGGGGATCACAGATGATACCGTGCTGGCCTGGTGGTACCGACACGAGCGTGGGGCACGCATCTACGATGGCCCCGATGAAGTCCACAAGTCCTCTTTAGCCAAGTCCATCCTCAAAACCTACGGTCTACCAAAATGAGCCGCGAAGCAATCGACGAACCCACGGGAGTCCGCAAAGGAGAAGAATTAGACACAGATGTCCTCGAAGCCTACCTGCAGGACCAACTGAACGAAAAGAGTAAACTCACCATTCAACAGTTTCCAAGTGGCTTCTCCAATCTCACTTACATGCTGCAGTTTGGCGATCAGCAGTTTGTCCTTCGCAAGCCTCCTCATGGCGCCAACATCAAAGGAGGGCACGACATGCATCGCGAGTACCGTATGCTCACCATGCTGCACCCAGTGTACCCGTATGTGCCAAAGACGGTGCTATATGAAGATGATGCCGCCATTCTAGGTACAGATTTCTACATAATGGAACGGGTGATGGGCGTGATCCTGAGAAGTCGACCCCCCAAGGGCATCGATTTGAATCCTGAGTTGATGCGCTCCATTTCCTCAGCAGCCGTGGATCACCTGGCATCGCTTCATCAGCTGGACCTCTCTCAAAACGACCTCTCGGGACTAGGCAAGCCGGAAGGCTATGTCAAAAGACAGGTAGAGGGCTGGATAGGCCGATACGAACGAGCCGCCACCGACGATATCCCATACATGACAGAAGCGGCGGCGTGGCTGAAAGCCAACATGCCCCCGGAACAGGGTGCAGCACTGATACACAACGACTTCAAATATGACAACCTGGTACTGCATCCATTTGTCCTGTCCAACATAGAAGCCGTACTGGATTGGGAAATGGCCACGATTGGCGATCCATTGATGGACTTGGGTACGACACTAGGGTACTGGGGGGAATTTGGAGACACTGACACGCTCAAACCCTTCAACCTGACGTGGTTGCCAGGTAACCTCACACGTGCTGAAGTGGTAGATCGCTATCAGGAGAAAACTGGAACTGATTGTAGCAATATTGTTTTCTACTACGCCTTTGGCAGCTTCAAGATCGGGGTAATTGTCCAACAGATCTACGCCCGGTACCAGAAGGGCTTCACGCAAGACCCGCGCTTCGCGGCACTGATCCATGTGGTCCGGGCATGTGGTGAAAACGCCATGGCCGCCATCAACTCGGGAAAGATCAGCAATTTCGGGTAGTCCTAATAACGGCGTACCTCGAAGTCCAGGAGTACCTCCTCCTCCTCCGCAACATCCACGGTGACGGACGTCACGTCAGCATGAGTCGGGCCCTCGTGACACCATTCCACCAAGTCATTGATAGCGAGCTCAGCACCTTGGGCATGAATGAGTACATCGCCATTGGCTTCATTGCGAACCCATCCTGACAATCCCAGATTTCGGGCCCTGGACCGTGTGGAGTCACGAAAGAATACGCCCTGCACTCTGCCCTTACATGTGATCCTTACTGCTTTCATTATGAGCTGCTGTCAATCTATAAAATTAAGCTACAGACTCGAAAATCAAGACAGCTCAGCCGGAGGGATAGCCCAAAACTGGTCTCCCGTACCAATGCGATCGGCCCCTGCGGAGACAAGCGCTGCGGCTTCCCTTTGATCCCCTATTCGACAGCAAACCTTTAACCAAACCGCTGAAGGCACCATACCCCGAAGTTGCTGTATTTCACGGGGGCTCACTTGTCGATCCAGATCAGCGTTCGTCACGATATAGTCTACGCCGGTATCAACACAAAGCTTGATGACTTCATCCAGTTCGGAGGCGGACCATCGGTCCACTTCGATGATGACCTTCAAAAGCTTCCACCTACTATGTACCAGGTGAGAGGCCTTGGCCAATTCGATCTTGGTCCAGGGCATTCCTGAGGCAAATGATGAGAGATGCATCACAAAGTCGATTTCCTCCGCTCCATCGCGAAGTGCCAGTTCCACTTCAAGCATTTTGGTTTCGGTCATTTGGAATCCCGCCGGGTATCCGACCACGGTGGTGAGGGCCAACTGACGGCCAGCTATCTCGCGGAAGGCTCGCTTCACCCAGAAAGGGGGCACACATATGCCATGAAGGCCCTGGTCGATGGCCACAGTCACCAATTGATCTATCTCTCTCCCGGTGATGACTGGCGAGAGATTTGTCAGCTCGATATGTTTTGAGAGATCCAAGGTCAGTGCCGCAGCTGGCAGACCTTGCAGTATTTCATCTTGTGGGCCGGTCGCTTCTTCGGCGGCTTCTTGTGGCCGAAGTACGTGGGATCGGAGTACTGAGGTTTCTCCATGATGCGGGCCTCCTTCTTGTTGTCTTTTGCCACCTGCTTCATGCGGGCTTCGTAGACTTCCTTGTGGGTCTGCGACTTCTTCTTTATCGTAATGCCCAGAAAACCTTGTTTCTTCTTACCGGATTGCCATTGTGGCTCAGGGGCTTTGGGAGCGGCTACATCTCGTGTGGTTTGAGAAAAGGCAGCCGAAAAGATTAGCGATAGAAATAATGTCAGAACGATATTCTTTCCTTGCATATCACAAATTTAACTAACATTTAAACGACAGATTTCGAAATTCCGTACCCATTAGGGATATTAGCGTTGCCAAGACGTGGTCTGGCGAGTGAGTCGGCAAATTTCTTGTCGAAGGCCAGAGGGGAGGTATATCTATGAGAATCATATTGTTAGCGGGGGTTTTTAGTGTCCTATTCATGGGAAGTGCCGTCGGTCAGGAAATTACCGAAGGACAACTGGCTACGGCAATGGACCGCGGTGAAGAACTCATGAAGCAGGGCAAATTTCAGGAAGCCAACGAATCATTTCTCTTTGTCATCAACAATCAGAAGGTCCTGCCGAGCAGTATGGCTTTTCTGTTTGGGCAGAATAGCTACCATCTCAAAAAATACAAGCAGAGTATCAATTGGCTCAACAAATACATCCAGATCAAAGGAACGCAGGGCAGGTACTATGAGCCCGCGGTGTACTACCTACAGCTGGCCGAAAACGCCTACATCGAGCTTCAGCGAAAAAAAATGGAGGATATGGCAGGCGAATTGGTCAATGAAGACTACGACTGTGATGGACTTGACAACATGATCTGCCCGGTCTGCCATGGTAACGGTGTTATCATAAAAGCGGGGTATTTTGATAGGATATACAAGACCTGTCCCTATTCCGCAGGCGAACCCTATCTCTCATGTGAGGACTACAATCTATTCATGAGGGGGTTGTTGGAACCGAAAGTGACGGAGTGACGGGTTAGCCCTCATCTGCCGCTCACATAGCAAAAAAAAATGGTGCACGGATCGCGCACCATTTCTAAGACTAGTTTTGGTGATCAAGGGCATCCCCGCGGTGGGGATACTTGCTTTTTAATTAGTTGTGATATTGCACGCATCTGGTGCTCAGCATGTGCCGATCACCAATGACGGAGTGATATATCTCGCCAGTACCCTTTTTCAAAGTGATGATACCAGCTGTGTTACTGTCTTTCAATTCGTTGTCCCACCAATTGCCACTGACACTAATTTGCCGGAAGAGGTGTCCCGGCTCGCCGAATCCGGCGTAGAGCATATGCATATCGCTTTCTTCCCCTTCGATAAGGAACTCTCCGGCGTGGTGCCAACCGCCAAAGAAGTGAAACAGATGTCTCCACTCATGAATGGTGGGCACATGCCAGCCCTCAGGGCAAGCCGTCTGAGCCTGACGATAGTTATAAAGTCGTCCGTATTTCTTACAGAATTCTGGTAGATCGTTGTAGCAATAGGAGCCCTCGACTGGGTACTGCGCATTCTCCGCAAACCAGGTACGCATGATGTCTCCACTGTGATGTCTTCTGATGAAAGTGATCGTCTGGTATTCTCTGCCATCCCTGGGATCTACCATTGTTCCCAGTGTATGATCAAACTTCTTTCCTTCGTTTACCTGGATCTGACCCACCGCCGAAGACCCGGCCAGGAGGGTAAGGCACAACGCAATTAGGAGTATCTTGTTCATCGTCTTCATATTAAGATTCGACGAAGTCTTTGCTTCGAATCAAAGAACGGAAATGATTGGGTATTAGCCATCTGGGGACGAATGAAAGGGTTATTTCAACCCATATCTGGGTATAAAATGTGTTTCATCCAATTACCACTTACCGACGGCAGCCGGACGGTTTCGCCTCAAGCGATGGAAATGTCGGTATTCCACCCGCAAGACAGATCACCCTAAAATCTCTGGTAATGGGAATTCACTATTAAGCATGAGGCCGGACTGGAGGTCCACCGAAGTGCTATCTCGAGCCAAAGGGAGTGCCAGATCAGCCAAGCCGACCCTTGTAATCATCGTAACCAAACTCGCGGAGCAACACGAATTCGCCGTCTCTCCAGACACCAATGGCTGGATGGGGGACACCGTTGAAGGTTGTGGTTTTGACCATGGTATAGTGCATCATGTCCTCGAAAATGATGTCATCACCTGGAGACAATCGGGCATCAAAGCCGTATTCCTCCATAAAGTCCCCGGCAAGGCAACTCAACCCACCAATACGATAAGCACAAGTCCCCGCGGCCGGGTCCATATGAGCTCCCGTTATGACAGGGCGATAAGGCATCTCGAGGCAGTCGGGCATGTGACACGTGAAAGAAACGTCTACAATCGCCGTCTTTGTACCGCCGTTCTCAGTGACATCCAGGACCTTGGCCCTGAGGTCGCCGGTCTGCCAGGCAATCGCACTTCCAGGTTCGAGTATAAGATGAAGATTGTGCTTCTCGCGAAACGCAGACAACAACCGGATCAAATGTCCCTCATCATAGTCCTTACGGGTCATTAGGTGTCCACCCCCCAAATTGAGCCATGATATCCTGTCCAGTAAGTGCCCAAATCGTTGCTCCACAGCAAGTAACACTTGCTCCAAAGCATAAGAATCGGACTCGCATAACACGTGTAGATGAAGCCCATCAATACCCTCTGGCAAACTACTCTGCAAATGCTCCGCAGTAATACCAAGTCTCGATTGCGGGCTGGCAGGGTTATAAAGTTGCGTGCTGACATCTGACCACTCCGGATTGATTCTCAAGCCACACCTGACTCCCTCTGGAATTCGATGGCGAAACCTTTCCCACTGGCTCAGTGAATTAAATGTTAGATGGGAGGATCGCCGGGCAATTTCATCAAACTCATGATCGGGATACGCCACAAGATAGGTGTGCGCGGGGGTTTTCATATACTCCTCACAGAGTTGCACTTCGTGCAGGGAACTTGCTGTCGCACCAGTCAGGTATTGCTTGACGATATCGAAGACACCCCACATGGCAAAACCTTTGAATGCCAGAATGATCTCTACATTGGCCTCTTTCTGCACCCGGCCGATGAGTTCCAGATTGCAGATCAGGCGCGCCTCATCTAGTACGAAAGCTGGTGATGGTATCCGCCGATAGTCAATCACCTTAGGTACCGGGACCGCAGGATAGCCATGTGATGGAGCAGATGGCCGACTATGATATAACCCAAGGATGTTACATCTATCCGAAAGCCATTTGCAGAGCCAAAGCGTGTCAGATCCTTGAACTCGAAGCTATCATACAGATCAATGGTCGAGTTGCGCGTATTTCTAAACTCTCTGATAAGATCCACCATCTCTCGCCTGTTCGCATGGCAATTGGCGACGTAGTCGTCTTGCTCAAAACCAGGCAAGTCCGTCAGGTCGCCACGGCCAAACCTCAGAGCCCGGTAAGAGAAAACCCGCTCTGCATCACAAATATGTTGTATGACCTCCTTCACTGACCATTTGTCTTCTCCATACCGATAAGTCTCTTTCTCGGTCGGGATGGCGGTCAATAGTTGTATAAATTCATCTCTGGATTCGATCAGTGATGGCATCAAGTCTTTGCCCTCTGGAACCATCTTGACATACCCACGATAGAAGTTGGGGATCTTTTCCAACTCCGGTCTAATCATAGCTTTGATCATCGTCATAAGTAGTGTAATTGGTTGAGTTATTTGTTAGTTAAAACACACATGGACTTAGTCCATCTCAAGCGCACCGTCATGGACCTCCCGCCAGGGAAGACCAAAGGTACCCAGTTGCTCCAAAAAGGGATCGGGATTGAACTCCTCGACATTGAAGACGCCGGGCCCGCTCCACTCACCTTTCATTAACATCATCGCACCTACCATCGCCGGCACTCCAGTAGTATAAGAAACGCCTTGCGCCCCTGTTTCCCTAAACGCCTGTTGGTGCTCGCAATTGTTGTAGATATAATAAGTCTTTTCCTTGCCGTCCTTGATCCCCGCTATCCTACAGCCAATGCTTGTCTCACCTTCGTAGTTGTCTCCCAATTCCCCTGGATCAGGAAGAACGGCCTTCAAAAACTGCAGTGGCACGATTTCCCTTCCTTCGTAGTCGACAGGCTTTATGGAGGCCATACCAATATTCTGAATCACCCGCAGATGAGTCAGGTATTCTTCTCCAAATGTCATCCAGAATCTCGCACGCTTCAGGGTAGGGAAATTCTTCACGAGTGACTCCAATTCCTCATGATAAATGAGATAAGAGCTGCGAACGCCAATATTGGGATAAGTCAGCTCCTTTCTGATGGAGTGAGGCTCTGTTTCATGCCATTCGCCATTCTCAAAATACTTGCCCTTCTGAGTGACTTCACGAATATTGATTTCTGGATTGAAGTTGGTGGCAAAAGCCCTGCCATGATCACCGGCATTGCAATCGACGATGTCCAGGGAATGCATTTCGTCGAAGTGATGTCGGGCAGCCCTCGCTGTGAATATGCTCGTCACGCCCGGATCGAACCCACATCCTAATATCGCGGTTAGTCCGGCTTCCTTGAACTTCTCTTGATAGGCCCACTGCCATTTGTACTCGAACTTGGCAACATCCGGAGGCTCGTAGTTGGCAGTATCGAGATAATGAACGCCCGTCTCCAGGCAGGCCTCCATGATCGTGAGGTCCTGGTAGGGGAGGGCCACATGAATCACCATCCTAGGCTGATGCTTGCGGAAGAGCCTGACGATCTCACTAACATCATCTGCATCCACCTGATCGACAGATACGTCGACGCCAAGGTCTCGCTTCACGTCCTTTGCGATCGCTTCGCATTTGGATAGGGTACGACTCGCCAATACGATTTCATGAAAGACATCGGAAACCTGAGCGCATTTGTAGGCGACTACTCTGCCAACACCACCCGCTCCGATGATCACGATCTTATTCGGCATGTAGTTATTGGTTGGTGACTGGCAAAGGTAAGGTCATGTCCAACAATATCCCGCACAACCGAGAAAATCAATAATGAAAAAAAATCTCGTGGCTGAGAGCCCTGATAAATCAGTCTGAAGTAACGCTATATCAGAAAGAATACCTCAAACCAGTCTCCAGACCGATTGACGAAGGGTTTGTTGCAAACGAAGACGTGCTCTTAGTGAGTGAATGCAAAGACCGCTGGTAGACGGGCTCAACACTGATATGGAAATGATCAAAGAGCCTATAGCCTACCTCCAGACCAGTAATGGTACCAAGATTCAGGGCTCGATAGGGTGAGTTCTGAGGATTGATCTCCAACTCTGAGAGCTGATCACTTCCAGCAATGGTGTTGCCCAGGTACAGATTGGCAGCGACGCCACCATTAATACGCAGGCTCAGGCGCCTATCAAGCAATAAATATCCTGCCTGCAGCGGCACAGACACAAATTGGAAGGTATTCGTTTGCTCGGTTTCATCCGCTTTGATTACCGTCAATGCATCTTCTGTCAATGACGTCACAGCATTGACACCGATCACTTCACTGGAAACAGCCAACGCTTGATTAAACCGCTCACTCTCGAGGATCAGGTTACTCAATGATCGAGTACCAGAAAGCGAGTATTGCATGCCACCCTCAATCGACCAGCGTTTCGAAATATTGATACCCATATTCACGCCCATCATATATGACGTACCACCCTTCATGCTCTCGGTCAACTCAGGAATGTCTTCCTGCTTGCCCGCTTCACCATCTCCGTTAAAAATGTCATTTACAAAGTCAAGCTGCGCATTCCCCTGGTAGTTCGGGTTATAATACCCCGCTCCCAGGTTGAGTCCAGCCCAAAAGCGCTTGCGTTCAGGTTCAATGTCACCACCTGGCCGTAAAGGTCGATAGTAGTGATATCCAGGAACACTTTGCACCCACCGATCACTGGGGTCTGCAGCACTTTCAAAGGCAACGCTCTGCCCATCCAGGTGTCTGAAGGACTCCCGCTGTGCGCTGATATCCGAAGATTCGTCTGAGGCAACCAACCCCGCTGAAGGAGCTACTCCTTCTGACAATGGTTTTGGCGTGATGCCATCAGGAGTGCCCGCCACTTGATTTTGGAAGACAACCTGCTGTGCTCTCTCTGTGTAAGTTGGCAAATCTGAACGAAGAATGGCATACCCAGAGAAATTGCCATCGGGGATCAGGTATTCCGGGTACTCATAGCCTTTAGGTACAACGAGGATATCACCAGGAGCTTCACCGAGTTTGAAGTCATATCGGGAGGTGAGGGCTAGCATGCCCAACAAAAGCCCAAACGCAATCGCCGCGATCGTCGCCCACTTATAATGAACGAGTCGCCTCTTGATGGCTATCAACTCGGCATTGGTGAGCGCGTGGTCCAACTCCTGCCACACGGCTTTTGGTGGCTCAACCTGAGCTTCCCAGAGCGCATCGCGCCAGTCTTGCTCAAAATGTCCGTTATCTAGCCGATCGCTCATAATTGATACTATTTCGTGCTTCCAGCTTGCCTTGAAGGAGCATTTTCGCCCTCGCGTATTGCGATTTCGAAGTGCCTTCACTTATACCCAGTAGCTCCGCGATCTCGTGATGTTTGTATCCTTCAATCGCGTATAGATTGAAAATAATTCGACAACCATCAGGCAACTCTCGAATCATCTCCAATAACTCAACATAACTGTAATCGGCTATGGCCGTACTATCCTCGGACCAATTCTGAAGATTGGTGACATCAACCATGGGGTGCATGTACAACTTGTTACGTTGTTGGTTGAGGGCAGTATTGACGACTATTTTTTTGATCCAGTACTTCAACGGTGAGTCATTACGAAAACTTTTCAGTGCCTGAAATACCTTGACAAATGCCTCCTGCAACACATCCTCGGCCTCCGGTACGGACCGTGCATATCTAATGGCCACGGCATACATATATGAACTGTATTTGTCATACAGCTCCTTTTGCATGTCGCGGTGTCCCTTTAGACAGCCTTCGATGAGTGTTTTGTCAGGCTTCATCAAGCTGGCATTTCTATAATGACTACTTTGCGTCAAAATTGGTTGTAAAGCTACCCGATTATTATCAGAAAGTATGCCAAAGCATATTATCCAAACCGTTGTAAGCGTATTATTCGTGTGTCAATGCGCTCCCGTAATCACAACCACCTCACCTTCTGGAGCACATCGTACAATGTACGAAAATATTGATTATCAAGACAATATAGGTGCCGTTCTTTTATTTCCCACCGATCAGGGACCTATTGCCGCCGAACCGGTAATTTCTCTTGGTAAGACCGTCACTTTGCATTTCGACCTACTGGCAGATGAATATGATTTCCTCTATGCAAAGCTTGTCCACTGCAACCATGATTGGACCAAGTCCAACTTGAGTGAGCTTGATTATCTCCAGATCTACAATGAGTTTCCAGTCAATAACTTCGACTACAGCGCCAATACACTTGTTAACTACATTAACTACAGGATCACCCTGCCGCCCCCTACCATGTCCGGTAACTACTCGGTTATGATTTACCGTCAGGGTCAACCTGACACTCCCATTCTGACGCGACGCTTTCTGGTCGTAGAAAATGTTGTGGCCCTCACAGCGGAGGCCAAATTCAGTTCGATCGTCTCGCAGCGGCAAACACACCATGAGATCGTCTTCGACGTGAGGTACAATAGACTGAATATCACGAATCCATTCAACGACATCAAGGTAGCTCTCCTACAGAACCACAACTGGCAGACAGTCATCACGGATTTGAAGCCTACGGTTTCCCGTATCGATCAAAAGGTGCTGGAGTATCGACATTTTAATGGCGAGAATACCTTTCCCGCCACCAACGAGTTCCGGTTTTTTGATGCACGGGCCACCCAGTTCCGGGGACAAAATGTTGCAGCAGTGTTTCCGGAAAATGGTCGATACATATGTAAGCTCGGCCGAGACTTTCCCAGGGCTGACCTTCCATATACGGGGCTTACCAGAGATAGCAATGGCTCCTTTTTCCTCGAAAACCGTAATCCCGGAGCAGACCTGATAGAAGCAGATTATCTATGGGTGGATTTTCAACTGGAGGCACCGCAGTATAATGGCGACCTCTATGTCTGGGGCAAGTTTAATAACTGGCAGCTCAATGGCTCCAACAAAATGGTTTATGATGTCGACCGACAGTTGTACACCGGGCGGCTACGTCTGAAGCAAGGATTCTACGACTTTCAATATTATGTGGACAGCGACAAACCACATGCAGTGGAAGGCAACTTCAGAGAGACTGAGAACATGTATGAGGTGATCGTCTACTACAACGACCCTTTCAGGACTTTTGACAGAATTGTAGGCTACGCCAGACTATCAAGCGGAAATTAGGCTTGAGACTGCGTAGCCGACGGCTCGCTTTGTTGGATCAGCATTTGCGATGTCCAACATACCAAAACCTTTGTGGGTGTAATATCCCAATCCGCATGTAAACAAGAACTCTTGGACTTCGGGTGGCGCATACAGCGTGAATGGGAAGGTATATCCTCTCACCTCATACTTGACATCTTTGTCAAACATGGAGTAAACCCGGGCAAATTTCTTCTGAGACTGCCTGATCTTATTGATGTACGAGAGATCAGGCACAACCTGAAATTTCTGAAGATGCTCGATCTTATCAACGTCAATGCCAAACTCCTCCATTCTCTTCACGGTCGATTCAAACAGGAGATCAGAAAATTCGTCAGTGCCAGGTTCGATGAACTGCTTGCCTTCGCGCGAATTGAACGTAGCCGGCAAGATGACCAAAGGTGAAATACAAATGAACTTGGTCGATGGCCCAAAATCTAATGACACTTCCTGATCTACCGCCTCCGGAGACACAAGCAGTGAGCCAATAGCGATCTCTTCTTGCTCGAAGATTCTGTTTACCAAAAAGTCCACAAAATCGCCGTTAGGAGAAGTGATGACAATCGTCACACGGTTGGAATTATAGTGCAGGCCATCACGGCTGACTTTCGTCAATCCTTTCAGACCGCTGAAACTATAATAAGGATAATCGGTGTATTTATCAGCTCCTGAGGTCACTACAAGGCCTTTCAGGATCTGTGCTATTAGATATTGGTGATGGAAGGGGACAGCAGCTCCCTTGTTTTTCACCTTAAAAGTAACTCGAACTCTCACGCTGTTCAAAATTTTGAGGGATAGAAAAGGAACAGCGAAAAAAGCTATTTTGTTTATCTATTTCGCAATTTTATTAAACATTGAATCTGAAATGCATGATATCTCCATCCTGCACGACATATTCCTTGCCTTCGATCGCCAACTTACCAGCTTCCTTGATGGCCTGCTCGGTTTTCAGTGACTCGTAGTCTGGCAACTTGATTACTTCTGCCTTGATGAAACCCTTTTCGAAATCGGTATGAATCACCCCTGCTGCTTGGGGAGCCTTCCATCCTCGACGAATGGTCCAGGCTCTGACCTCCTGTACGCCGGCAGTGAAATATGTCACAAGATCCAGCAACCGGTAAGATGCTTTGATCAGGCGGTTGAGGCCAGACTCCTTCAAGCCATACTCCTCCAGGAACATGGACTTCTCTTCCTCATCCTCAAATTCTGCTATTTGTGCTTCCAGTGCCGCAGAGATCAAAACGACTTCGGCATTTTCATTGGACACGGCGTCTTTTAGTTGCTCTGACCACTGATTGCCGCTGTTAACACTTTCCTCATCGACGTTCGCAGCGTAAATGATGGGTTTATCAGTGAGCAAATTGAGAGGTGCTACGATGGCTCGTTTCTCGCCATCCATTTCGAGGTTTCTGGCATTTTCGCCTTTTTCCAGGTGTTGCTTGAATTCCACCAGCACCTCGTACTCCTTCTTGGCTTCCTTGTCGCCGGACTTAGCGATCTTCTCCACCCGCTGGATCTTCTTGTCGATCGACTCCAGATCCTTCAGCTGGAGCTCGGTATCGATGATCTCCTTGTCCTCAACCGGGTGCACACGCCCTGCCACGTGTACTATGTTGTCATCCTCAAAGCACCGGATCACATGAATGATGGCATCCACTTCACGAATGTTGGCCAGGAACTTATTTCCGAGCCCCTCTCCCTTGCTGGCTCCTTCCACGAGGCCAGCAATGTCCACAAATTCGATCACCGTCGGGATGACCTTCTCCGGATTGACCAAGCCCTCAAGTATCCGCAGGCGCTCATCCGGCACAGTGATGACACCTACGTTGGGCTCGATGGTACAGAATGGAAAGTTAGCCGCCTCTGCCCGGGCATTGGACAACGCATTGAATAAGGTGGACTTGCCCACATTAGGCAGTCCGACGATCCCACATTTCAGACCCATATCAGGATATTCATAAATTTTCGGACGCAAAAATACCACGACAAACGATGATAGACACGTTGTTGCTCCAGGGAAAACTTTTATCGACCGGAGGAGCAGGGCAAAAAAAAACCTCGATCGAAATCGAGGTCCCTGTTATTATCTTCATCGTAGGCTATGTCAATCCCACTTCAATTCAGTATCGTCATCAATGGAGGCACTCACTTCTACGCTCTCTTCATCGTTGTTTCTGTCAAATTCGGAGAAATCGACATCCGGCAATAGCTCCGTTTTCACGTGATTGACGGTCTCATTGAGTGCTTCGATGAATTTGTTGAAGTCTTCTTTGTACAAGAAGATTTTGTGCTTTTCATAGACGAAGCCGTCTTCCTTGAATCGTCTCTTGCTCTCGGTGATGGTTAGGTAGTAGTCGTTGGATCGAGTTGATTTGACGTCGAAAAAATAGGTCCGCTTGCCAGCTCTCACCCTTTCGGAGTAAATCTCATCCCTCCCATTTTCATTGTTGTCTCCCACTTTCTCTTCCTATTTGGTGGTAAGTAAAAATTTACCTCGCAATGTTATTCAAAAAATTTATTTTTAAATATAGCATTTTAAATGTGTTTCTCACAAACCTATTTTGCCTTTGAGAAACAACCAGTTACAAAATTAGAGGCACTTATCTTGCACTTTTGTTCAACGAACCAGCGGTTTCATTAAGATCAATACAAATGAATCTATCAGACGTCCGGAAATTTGAGAACCTGGAGTTCCTCGCCAAGCAACTTGTCGAGGGCTTCATTACCGGCCTACACAAATCCCCCTATCACGGGTTTTCCGTGGAGTTTGCAGAACACAAACTGTACAATTACGGGGAGAGTACCCGACATATCGACTGGAAGCTGTTTTCGAGGACAGACAGATTGTATACGAAGCAATATGAGGAGGAGACCAACCTGCGGGCCCACCTGATACTGGACACCAGCCAGTCGATGTACTACCCCATACCAAGCTATGACAAGATACGGTTCTCAATCTACGGAGCCGCTGCTCTGGCCTACCTCCTCGTCAATCAAAGAGACGCGGTGGGCATGACCGCCTTCTCAGAAGGAATAGACATCCAGACCGACCAGAAGTCGACGCGGATCCATCTCAATAATCTACTGTCTATCATCAGTCCCTGGCTGGATGAACCTCCCGTCCGTAGCCCCAAAACGGACATTGTTTCGGTGCTCCATCATGTTTCAGACAAGATCCACAAGCGATCGCTCGTCATCATATTCAGTGATATGTTTCAACAACGAACGGATATTGACGACCTCTTTCAAGCCCTGCAACACCTCAAGCACAACAAGCACGAAGTCTTGTTATTCCATGTCACAGATATCGAAACTGAGAAGGAATTTGACTTCAGGGATCGTCCTTACCAGTTCATCGATGTAGAAACCAATGAATCCATCAAGATCAATCCCGCGTTGATCAAAAGCGACTATCGAAAAAAGATGGATGAGTTCTACAACCAGATCAAGCTCCGATGTGGACAGCTCAAAATTGATCTCGTGGAGACAAATGCCCGCGACTCTTTCGACAAGGTCCTGAGTGCCTACCTGATCAAAAGAAAGAAGATGGTATAGACACCAGGCAAGAAAAAAGGCCTTCTCTCGAAGGCCTTCTGATTCCCATCCAAAGCAACCTTACACAGGCTGCTCACTCTCTGCTGTCACAACCTCCTGGATGGGAAAGCTATCTAACAACATCTCCACCGCCTTGGGTATTCCTTTGCCCACATTCTTGTTGTTGATCTTCAAGTCACCGGCAGCTGTGGTATACCACAATAGCTCACCGCTCTCTGCATCTTGCAGACTGATCGTCACTGTGCCGGTAGGTACTTGATGCTGATCCACTTGGGTCGAACTCATCCCGGGACCGGCACCGTACCAGCCTCTACCCCAGCGGCCGTAGTATCCACCGCCCATATCTGTAGTTGTGCTACTGTAGCTCGTTCTTTCACCTTGTGTGACGGCGTAACTGATTATGACATCAGGTGTCTCGCTGAGCGCCATGCCCTTCTCTTCCAGTCCGTTGTGGAGTTCGCTTTCGAACCTGCCCATATTGATTGGATTATTAAGGACACTTTGAGGTTCGTCGGTATCTGTTGTGTTGACTAGCGAGTAAGTTTCATATTCTGAAAAATCAGCACCAATCTTCTGGTCAGTGACTACGTCTATTCCAGAACATGCTGTGAAAAGTACCGCAATTGCTAGTCCGAGGGTGATTGATCTTGTTTTCATCGTCGTGTTATTTAGTGTTCATTGTAATAAACGACACTCAATGCTACGAGATATGGTCAATAACTAGCTATAAATTGTATATTTCAGACATTCTTGGTATTACTTTCGAAAACCTCCAGGGGGATAGCCATTATGACGCTTGAAAAACTTACTGAAGTGAGCAGGATCAGAGAAGCCCAGTTCGTATCCGATCTCTTTTGCGGTATAGGAGCTATTCCGAAGCAAACGCTTTGCTTCGAAGTCAATCCGGTTCTGGATGATCTTTCCGGCAGAAGTACTGGCCATCGCGTGGCACGCCCGATTCAGCTTACGGTCGGTGACGTTGAGGGCGCCAGCATAGTCCTCCACCTGATGATGGCTTTTGAAATTGCGCTCCAACTCCTCCAGGAAATCGCGATAGAGCATTACGTAAGCCCTGCTTCTGTCTGAGACGAGCGTTTCCTCCGTGACCAGGGATATCCGTGCCAATAGCGCACTGATCAATGGAGCCAGGAGTCGATCCCGGGAAGTGGACGGCAAAGAATGGTACTCTGCCTCTATCAATTGGAAAAAGCGCTCAAATACCGGTCTTTCCTCCGGAGAGATATCATGAAAGAAATGCTTCAGGGTACCCTGGAGTCGTTGTGCAACGGCCGCGTCCAACGGCATCTTGCTAAAGTACTCCGGGGTGAAAGTGATCAGCTTCACTTCAAAATTTTGCGCTAGACCACCCTTTTCGAACCAACTAATTTGGTTGGGGTTGACCACCATCAAGGTATCATTCGAGAGATCGTAGGGTACATGATCCACATATACGACACCCTGTCCCTTGATCATCCACCTGATCGCGAAGTAACCCAAGCGATGGGGTCTTAAGAAATCTGGTCTCACCTGTATGTCGCCTTCTCTATGAGCGACAAACACTTGTTGGTCCTCCTCAAAAATCCAATAGTCGATCTCGGGAACATCTTGCGGTATGTTCTGCTTCCGACCCAACCCTCAGCTTAACGTACTTTTAGAACTAGCTTGCCTTTGACCCGCCGGTCTTCAATTTTCTGAAGCGCTTCCACGGCCTTCTCCAGAGGCAGGACTTCATCTATCTGCGGGTCGATCGTCCCCTCCTCCAGCCAACGGAGTAGTTGGCTCACGTTATCCCTGTTGCCTTGCGGATTGGTACGCCAAAAGCCACCCCAGAATACGCCAACAACAGACGCCTGCTTTAAGAGGGGTAGATTCCATGGAATGGAAGGTATATGCCCGCTGGTAAATCCGATCACCAGATGGCGCCCCCCGGGCCGTAGCGACCGAAACGCCCGCTCCGACTGCACTCCACCTACCGGATCAAAAACGACATCCACTCCCCCGATGGCTTTCAACCGTTCCTTCAAATCATCCTCCTCGTAATTTACCAGCTCTACAGCGCCATTTCGCGAGGCCAGGTCCAGCTTTTCTGATGAAGACGCCGCTGCCACCACTTCTGCCCCCATCGCCCTGGCAACCTGTATGGCAGCAATGCCTGTGCCTCCTGCAGCGCCAAGAACAGCTACCCTTTCCCCCGGAGACAATCCACCTCTATCATGGAAGGCGTGGATCGCGGTGGCATAAGTTTCCAAAAGGATCGCGGCCTTGTCCATGGGGATCCCGGAGGACAACGAATGCGTCTGCCATTGATCGACGATCATCTTCTCAGCAAAGCCTCCAAAGGGATTGGCCGCAATGACCGTTTCTCCGACCTGCAAGCCCGTCACTCCATCACCAATAGCCGCAACGGTGCCAGAGACCTCTCCTCCCGGAGAAAATGGCAGCTCGGGCTTGAACTGGTAAAGTCCTTTACATATCAATACGTCCGGGAAGTTGACTCCCGCGTAGTGGACATCCACGAGGACCTGACCAGCGGATGGGGTAGGATCCTCTATCTCTCGAAGAGATAAATCATTGATACTGCCATAATGGGTAAGGACTACTGCACGCATTTTCAAAGAAGTTTGGCGGCAATATAGTCTGTGAGTTCGAAATTCCGGGGGATTATCGGAGCCACTTCCTGGGTGGCACGATGAAGATGGATGCTTTCATGTAAGCAGCATCTCTTGGCTGGAGGCGCACGAGGTAATCCCTGGTGGGTTGGCCCCTCTCAACGATCGTGTACAGTAAATTCTTGTTGTAACCAGCTTCCAAGCCAAACCACAGCCAATCGTGGATCTCTCGTTCAAATACAAGATTCCACTGCAGATCCATTTTACGAATGGTAAGGTCCTGGTAGTTGTCGACCAGAGGATCAGTGAGATTGTAGCGATTGCTCTTGAACTCGCCTCTGGCTGTCAGGAATGTTCTCTTGTTGATGATGTAGCGCAATGCAGCAGATTTTGGCAGCGCCAAATCCACCACCCAGCGAGGAGCAAAGTGGTTTTCATATGTCAAAATGGGAAGGACACGGAACCTTCCAAGGGTCTGACTGAAGATCAAACCATATCCCACTTCCTCAGTGCTACTCCGCTGCTCTGTGTAACTAAAAGTACCTGAAAAATTGAGCGCCTCGCGGGTTACTCTGAACTGGTCATTATTGATGCCAATGCTCCCTAGAAATCGAAAGCTTTTAAACGGCGTCAGCTGCTCCTGATAGAGCACTCTCACCGCACTGTTGTAAAACGTCCGATTCTCAATCTCAGAGAAAATCTCGGTATTCTGATTGTAGTCTTCGTCGTGAAAGATGAATCGCTGCTGATAATGCTTTAGTTGCATGCCGATGAGCCGCTGATCGTTCATCACCAGAGGTATGGCAATCTTCCCCTTCAGCAAGTACTCGCTATCGATCTCGGAGCTTCCTTCGAGGTTGCCCTCTCCGTCATAATGCGCCCGATAGTCCGTGAGCTTCTCTATAGCAAACTCCGCGACTTTGGGTCTATAGCTGCTCTGACCATAGGTCTTGGCAATGCAGCAGCATAGGCAGCATCCGTAGAAATATATTTTCGCGTAGTAGGACATTTATGTGGATACCCAATCCATTATCGCTAGAAGCACAAAAATGTTGTGTTTCGCAAGGGTTTTCGTAATTAAGTCGACCAAACGTAAGATTCCGGACTCAACTAACGACCAAACGTCGACGAAACGATTTTTGGTCCTGGCTAATAGACAAAAATAACGAATAAAAGTTTACGCTTCAGCCAATATTTCTGATATCCGGATCCTCGCTGACTGGACAGCTGGGACCAGGGCGGCCAATAGTCCCAACGCTATCGCTGCTAAACCTAGCATCACTTCCTCCACTACAAGCGTATTGCTCCCAAGAGCATAATGAAAACTCTCTCCAAAAGCATCGGATAGTGCCCACATCGACCCACGGCCAAGGACCATTCCAAGTACATACCCCAGCAATACCAGTAGCACGCCCTCCCCGACAACGAGCAGGATTAGTTGCCAACGGGAGGCACCGTAGGCACGCATGAGTGCCATCTCATAGCGCCTTTCTCTCATGGCATTGTACAAGCTGATGAAAACGCTAATTCCTGAAACCAGCATAATCAAAATCCCCAATGCTCGCAGTGCATCGATCCCGACGCCCATCATGCCTATGAGTTTGTTGATCTCAAATGCCGGCAAAGCGGCCTGCATATTTGTGTTTTGATTGATCATCCTGGGCAGTCGGATGATGCCCATAGGCCCCCGAAACTTCACCAACATGGCCGTGATCTGCCTGGCGCTATCAGGTGTAGGCTCCGCCTCGTGATCATGGATCTCCCAGACACTTTCGAGTGCGGTCAGAATCAATTGATCCAACACTGAGCCCGTCTGCTCAAATATCCCGACTACTGTGAGCCCGTGATCTCCGTGCATCTCTCCCCCTTCGACCAGACCATGGGCACTCACAATCTCATCTCCCAGGGACAACCCGTGGGCACGGGCCACCTCGTATCCAAGCGTTACTTCTCCAGATCCTTCCCAGAGCCTACCTTCGGATATACCAGCTTCATAGAGCGATGGATACTCATCGGTGGTACCTACAATTCTGAAACCCTCATACGTATCACCGTATGACAAAGGGATTCCTTGAGCCACCAGTCGATCTCGCTTGAGTGCTGCGGCAGCTGACAGGGAAATGTTGCCGGTAGGATTGTCGATGTGATAAACACTCGCCAATATCAACTGGAGGGGACTGCCCTTGGCACCGACTACCATATCTATCCCTTTCACATTTCTATTGAAATGGCCCTCGATTTGACCACTTACCTGCAGGATCACCGAGATGAGGCCGATACCGAGCGTCATCAGGAGGACAACCAAAGCGGTACTATGCGGCTTAGAAAGCATGTTTCGCCAACTGAGATAGAGTATTCTCATAGCTGCAGGGTGTTTTCAAATTGGGACCGAAGACGCATGTCATGCGTTATAACAACCAACGTTGCTCCGAGCGTTTCTGAGTGATGTCTCAAGAGCTCGACGACCCGCTCGCAATTGTCGTCATCCAGGCTGGAAGTAGGTTCGTCAGCAAGCAGCACCTCCGGATGGTTCACCGTAGCCATGGCAATCGTTGCACGCTGCTGCTGGCCTTGGCTAAGCTTATGTGGAAACTTTCTCTCCATCCCCGACAAGCCAAGTAGATCCAGCACTTCACGCGCCCTTTTCTTGTTGGGTTTATCGCCCGCGAGATGCTGCACCAGCAGCAGATTCTCAAGTAAATCAATCGATCTTACAAAGTGGGGCTTTTGAAAGACTATACCTATGTGTCGGCCACGAAATCGGTCCAACTCACTGCTTTTCAACTGTTGAACAGACTGCTGAGCAATTGTTACCTCGCCAGATTCCGGTGGAAGTAATCCCGCAAGGAGATGCAGCAGTGTCGTCTTGCCCACGCCCGATTTGCCAATGATGAGCAAATTGCTTCCTGGCGTCACATCGATGTCCGGAAATTGGAATTGCGTTTGGTCATCGTAGGAAAATGTGAGTCCCCGCGTTTGTATCATTTAAGCCAATATCAAAGGTTGTTGTAGTATTTGATGGTCTGATTGAGCATTTTGAAATCCAGCTTGCCCTGCACCTCCTTCAAATGGTGAACGATGGCCAGCGCCTTATTCAGTCGGCTATTGGTATTCTTTACTTTAGAAACAACATATATAAGCGTGCGCTGTTTTCCAGGGGTTAGCCCGTGGAAGTATTTCGATCCCTCCTCATCCTGAGACAGCAGCTCACGCAGCTCGTCAGGCATGTCCATGCCGTATTCTGAGCGGTCCTTCTCGATAGTGATCTCTAGTTCTTGCCCAATCCCCAAACCCAATTGCTGGACCAGGGACTTGTTCATCATGATGAAGTACTCAAATTTGTTGGGCATCAGAGCGACATGCAATTGACGATCTGCAATGGTACAGATCACTCGTCGATCATTGCCTTCGATAAATTGATTGGCGACATCGGGAGATACGGGGAGGTAATAGCCCCAGAGTGGGCTGGACTCAAATCGTAGCAGTTCCGTCTTTACATTCATATCACTGCGTTTGGGTGGGAGTCGACAGCAAGACTCACCTAAGGTCAGTGGCTCGAATTTATCATGAATATTGAGTAGCAACAAGAATGGGTGCTGAGAAGGCTCGTTGCTTGGACCGATACCAAAAGGGGCATGGATTTTTGGCTATAGGATAGAAGGAGGCGAGGTCGGAAGAATTACAATGGAATGGCTCGACCAAACCCGCGCGCGGCAATCAGGCCATGGAACTCAGCCAAGTATATCAATCAGTGACCGCTTGATGAAGTCCTACTACAGCCACTCGATTCGATAATCGAAATAGCGAGTGATGAAAAAAGAAAAGGGTGGGCTTATCGCAAGCCCTGAAGCGCAGCGGCGTTGTCTAGAAATTTCTGACAGTCCACCTTCTCACCTAGATAGACAAGTCGGTCGTCAACATAAACTTGCCATTGGCCGTGAAGCTTACTGAACTTCAATTCGAACCCGCCAGGGGCCCTTACTCCGAAGAGCTTGTTTAATAATGTCATGGTATGCTAGTTGCTTAGTTGTTGTGTATAAAAGTAGGTTTTTGGCACCTGAAAGCAACATATTGATGACTGAACGGGAAGAAACAGGGAATGAACGTTGCGCACAAGCGCCAATCAAAAAAAGATCTCCAAGAGAAGGCTCCAGGAGATCAGTAAAGCAAGTATTCTAAGCATTACGCCCAGAATGGATAGCAACGTATATTAAGCGGTGAGAAGGATATCTCTATGCTTGGTTGTATTAAAAGCGGTAGTCAGGGTTAGTATCAGTTTTGGCCGATAATTAGCGAATTCAATTCAGCGAGTAGGCCATACTCGCCTCCTTCAAATGTTTATTAAGCTTGTTTATCACATTGGTCAATTTGACCTTTTTCAAGTCGGTCTCAGGGAAATCAATCAAAATGTAGTTAGGGTGACTTTCCTCGTAAGAGGAGATATCATCCTGTTTAATTTTCACCAATTTGAATGTAGCCTGAGACAAATCATAATATATGATCTTCTTCATCGCTGTTTCAAGTAGACATTTAATCTTTAATGACATGTCTAAGGTAGAATTATGCGGTAGCGAGCAGGAAGATTTTAAGATGAGTAGCATTTTTTCATCGATAATTGGGAGGAAGTATCGGTAATTGGTAAATAAAGCATACACGGAACGTTACTGTTTATGAGCCGGCAATATAACCGTTAAGTGGGAATATTTCTCACATCAGTATTGCGTAATTACTATTTCAGAAGCTCTTCATTGGCTAATTTTGTTAGTAATATTCATTAAATTACTATTTATATTAGTAAATATGAGGACTATTATCCACTTAGACCTTGATACATTTTTTGTGTCATGTGAGAGGTTGCTCAATCCTAAATTGAATGGCAGGCCGGTGATCATTGGTGGGACGTCAGGGAGAGGCATTGTATCTACTTGTAGCTATGAGGCCAGAAAGTTTGGTATTCATGGTAACATGTCTATGAGATTGGCCAAGCAATTGTGTCCTGAAGCGGTGGTTATCAAAGGAAACAGTGGAATCTATGGAAAGTATTCAAAGGCCGTCACTGAGATCATCAAGGAAGAATCACCCTTGTACGAAAAATCATCCTTCGATGAGTTTTACATAGATATGACGGGCATGGATCGGTTTTTTGGGACTGTACAGTGGGCCAGGGAGCTACGCGAAAGGATCACTAAGGAGGTGGGACTGCCAATATCGATGGGTATCTCCGTCAACAAAGTAGTCGCCAAAGTGGGAACCGGCCAAGCAAAACCCAACGGATTCATCACCATAGATAGGGGTACAGAAAAACAGTTTCTAAGTCCCCTTCTTGTCAGAGAAATCCCTGGAGTGGGCCCGGAAACATTTTACAAGTTGAGAGATATGGGGGCTCAGCATGTAAAAACTATCCAGGAGATGCCCAAACGGTTTATGCATGCCTCATTCGGAGAGAATGGTAAAACTATTTGGAATCGCTGCCAGGGGATAGATACTGCTCCAGTCATTCAGTACCACGAACGAAAATCAATCGGACTCGAACGTACCTTTGAAAAGGATACCATAGATGTAGAAAAGATCCGCAGCCTTGTGATCGCGATGGCCGAGAATCTCGCCATGCAATTGCGAAATGGCAACAAACTCACTTCTATCGTTACAGTAAGATTGAGATATGCAGACCTGACGGTCTTTTCCAAACAAAAGCGCATCACCTACACCTCCAATGATCATACGCTCATAGAGGTAGCCAAAGATCTTTTCGAGAGACTGTATGAGAGAAGACTGCTCATCCGCCTGATAGGTGTTAGATACGGTGGTATCGTCGAAGGAGGTCATCAAATATCGCTGCTGGATGATACAGAGGAGATGTGCAATCTCTACCAGGCTATGGATAACATTAGAAAAAGATTTGGTCAGGACGCAGTGAAACGCGCAGTGGCCATGGGCTCAAGTCATATTGGCGGCATGAACTCATTCAACGGCGAGCCTCCATGGATACCTGCACATCGAAGAGCTTAATTAACTATTTCGAGAAATATTATACGAAGACTATTTCATTCACCTTCAGAAGACAACTTCCCCCTTTGCGACGATCGAGCGGAACAGCCCTGATCTCTTCAAAATCAGGCAGGTTGTAGATGTTCTCATGATACAAATGAATGAGGTCAGTAATCTTTTGATAATCATGAAATTCGATGGAATACAACTCACGACTGAATCGATTCCTCACTGTGATGGTGTCTCTTTGTCTTGTGTCCATAGCGCCCCTCTGTTAGTTATACATCTTCTCCAATTATATAAATATAAAAAGAATACAAACGTTTGTATTTCCGAGAGGAGATGATATAAATCATCACTTAGGTTATGCGCCATAAAAAAACCGGGACAATTCCCGGTTCTTACCTCACTCACAAACCCAACTAACTTAAACCACTATTAATTCTTGTAAATACCCATAAAGAATGATTGCAATTCGTGTCTCGCAACATGGATTCTATTCTTCACCGTGCCAAGTGGGATCTGTAGCCGCTCGGCAATTTCTATGTACTTGAAACCTCGTGTATACATGACAAAAGGTTCTCTATATTTTATAGGCAAACGATCTATTCTTTCATTGATCTCTTTCACTCGTAAGCTGTGCTCACCATCGTTGTCAGAAACGTTTGAACTATTATTCAACAGATGCAAGTCTTCGGAATTGTCTACATAGGTCTTTTGCCGCACTGCCTTTTGATACTGCGTGATGAACGAATTGCGCATTATCGTAAATAGCCAGGCATTCAAATTTGTGCCCTCTTTGAATTTGTCCTTGTTCGTGTAAGCCTTGATGAATGTCTCCTGCATAAGATCATTGGCATCATCACGATCCTTCGTGAGTTTCATGGCAAATCCATAGAGCGGCTTTGAGTAACTGTTTATTGCTGTTCCGAATTCTACTTCTGACATGACTTTCTCTGTTTTTCTTATTGAACAATCAAAACTACTAATTGTTTTCGAACTTTCAAATATTTCTGAAAATTCTAATAAAAAATTATTTGAGAGAAAGGAGCGCCTTCAAAAATCTATTCTTTTGGACTTTCACCAACTGGTCCACAGCCATATTGCAATTGTCAACCAAACCTTTCATACCTTCTACCGCCTTCAGAAACTCCTCCTTCTTTGGGTCGCCCCCTGCCTGTATCTTGGACACTTCCTCCAGTACCTTCGTGACGGGCTGTATCTCTCTCTTCCTTCGCTCAGTCGCTACTATCCTCATCAGTTCCCACATGTCCTTGATTGGATAGAAATACTCCTTACGCTCTCCTGGCACAAGCTTTTTATGTACCAATCCCCAGTCAATCAATGCCCGGATATTGAGGTTGGCGTTTCCACGTGAAATATTGAGCTCCTCCATGACGTCTTCCGTTGATAACGGTTCTGGAGAGATGAGTAGTAAGATATGAATCTTCGCCATGGCCTTGTTGATACCCCAACTGCTACCTAGCGTTCCCCATGCTTCTATAAGTGTCTCCTTGGCTTCTTGAAAATTCACAGATGTAATCATACAAAGTTTCTGTAATTTCTGAAAAAATCGATATTTAAAAATATGACTCAGTACCTATCGAAAAGGTTCAGAATTCTTTCTGCGGCAAGGAAGAAGTGACCGAAGAATCGATCGCGGAGGGCAAAAAAAAACCGGTCTAGTGACCGGTCTATCAATAATATGTATCTATCTAGTCGTGTATCTCAACTGGTTTTCACCTTAACGTCGTTCTCGAGGTACCACTTCATAGAGAGTAGCTTGGAAATTCTTTTTGGGGGTGCTTCAGAGCGCATCACTGCGCGTTGAATATTTCTGATCATATTTTTACGACACTCCTCCACCAGTGCGGCTTCTTCGCACTCCAGATCTAGCATCTCCTTAGTGATCGTCCTCATGTATAGCCTTAGTTTTGTTGAAAAGATCTGAGGACAATATACCAACTACACTGCACTAATTATGAAAATCCGGTAGTGAGCAGGTAAAAAGGGCTTCAGAGCCGGAATAAGGCTAATAATGGGTCGTGCCTATTTCCAAAGAAGATAACGCTTGAAACTGAGCAGAATGCCGGTAGAGTGGAACTTGATATCACCATGGCCGTATCCCGTCAGGGGCAACTTCACGAAAGGTGCTACCTCAAAAGCATGGAGCTCCCCTATTCTTTTCTCATAATGCAGTTGGATATTGGCTGCACCAAAGAAGTGGTCATTCTCATGGCCGCTACCCCATCCATCAGAGCCGTAGCCCAGCGTATAGTAGTAATCCTCCGACATCATCAGATAGCTCGACAGACCTACCGAGGCAGAGAGTGTTGAAGACTCGCTCTGTAATACCCGGTATCGCACATTGATCGGCAGGTCAATTACCCAGCAATCGGCATCTATCGTATTGGGTACTTGTCCCTGAGTAGTGTTTTCCCAAAAACCTTCCTTCGGTGAGTAATCCTCTCCATCAACGGCATATTTCTTCTTGGCTGAAAGTATGCCGACCTCTACGCTCCATCTTCGAGTAAAGCGATACTCAAAGATGCCCCCAAATGCGCTCCCGGTTCGATTGTAAGTACCTATTTGATTACTGCTAAGATCTGGCGAGACCCCCACTGCCAGAGATATTCGAGGAAATGCTACATGTTCCTTCACGGGAAAACCTTCTACCACGATAGGCGACATCCCGTGATCTCCAGGGACCATCTGTTCCGGGGTCGGAGGAAGCAAACCCTTCAGTATTGGTCCTTCCTCATACTCGCGACTGCTCGATGCCCGCTTTGAGAGATCATCGTCGACTTCAAGCCCCGCCAATGCAGTTGGTTCATCAGATCGGTCTCGGTCGGCGGCCAATGTACCCCCGACCTGCTCTTCTCCGAGGCCCTTCTCATTAGTACCCGGATATGCCCGGGTTTTCTCTGGATCCTGATCATCACCGGGCAATGCTTGTTCCGGCTTCACAGGGGGAACCTGTCCACCGCTATCCTGGAGAGTTCCGCTGGATACAGGGGGCACCACAGATGCCTCTTCACCTACCTTCGCATTCTCCTGTGGTGATTCACTAGCTTCAACTGGCTGGCTTGATTCCGCTGGCAATGGAGTTTCTTCTCCAGGGAACGAGCTAACCATTATTCCCAGGAAAATGAGGCTCAGGATAAGGATCGTCAATACCGGCGCCAATGGAAAAGGCTTCTGTTCCCCTCCCGCAGATGGCGTGACAGGCAATTCCTCATCGAGCATGGACTCCATGCGTTTCCAATGCGCTTCGTTGAACTCTATCTTTGCAGGATAGGTCTCGGAAAACCTCTTGAAAAACTCTTCGATATTGTTGCTCTGCTCGGCCATCAGCTTACCGTGAAATGCTCCTCCAGCATCTCCTGCATTTTCTTTTTTGCTTTAAACAAATTTGATTTGGTAGTGCCAGTGGAAACCCCCAGTTTCTCAGCGATTTCCTCATGGCTATATCCCTCCACAATGTGTAGGTTGAACACCATCCTGTAGCTAGGTGGGAGTCGACGCATCAACTCCAAAATTTCTTCATAGTTGATGCCACTCAGTATGTCCTGGTCGCGATCAGCCTCATGGACATCATTGATATCGGTGGTGTAAGGCTCCCGAAGCTTTCTATTGTAATGATCGATGGCAGTATTGACAAGAATGCGCCGAAACCACGGCTTGAAAGGTTTCGAAATGTCGAAGTTTTTTAAATGTTTAAATGCCTTCATAAACCCATCATTCAAAATCGTCACTGCATCATCTTCATTGTTGCTATACCGCAACCCAATACTCATCCCATACCCGTAAAAATGCTCATACAGAGCTCTTTGACTAGCTCTGTCATTGGCAAGGCAACCTCGCAAGGTCAATTCTATTTGCTCGTGGGTAATCATCGGACCATCTTCTATACCAGGCAAACCCCTGAATGGTTGGCTAAGATGATCTGAGATCTACATGAAAGGCATCTGGGCGACATCACGTCTTGCATCCTATATCAGGATAGCTTGCACGAAACGTTATTTTTTCAAGAATATCCTTGGTCGGCACGTTCACACACCTTATCTTCACGTTCAGTACAGGATAATTCCCGTTCAGCGTGAAATTATCACCTTCAGGAATCGTCCTTCTCGCTCTCTCCAGTTATAGAACCAGTCAAACAACCGTTAAAGCGTGCCGAAAGGCACTGATTGAAACTATACTGAATCATGAGACGCACTACAAAACAATCGCCTTCGGCGGGCATCGCAACGAGTATCGCAGTGATCCTGTTGTCTGCCATCTTTCTGGCTTGCGCCATCCCAAAGCAGACCAAGGAAATCGACTCCGGAGAATTGCAGGCAAGCATCGCCGCATTGACATTGGTAGAGACGAAGCTGAAAAAACCCATCGGCCACCTGGAAGACGGTGACAAGATACATCTGAGTGAGGAAATCCTACGCAACCTGACAATCACAGCCACACCCACCACCGGGCAGATTGGCAGCATCGTCTTCATCCTTAATGGGCATATAGTACAAACCATCAATGAAGCACCTTATGCTGTCGCTGGGGCCGAGTCTGGCGAGCTCTTCTCCATGAGCTGGCCCGCCGGTGAGTACGAGCTCTCGGCTATCCCCTACTCTGGAGTGAACGGTGCTGGAGTTGCAGGAGACGCCCTCATGGTCAGCTTCACCATTTTTGCGCCTGGGGCCACTAAGACTATAAAGACAGCGGCTACTGAAACCAACCAATGAACCGCTCAATCCCGCACCCCGAGCCATCTCCTCCGAGATGGCTTTTTTTATTTTGGCTAGACGGACATATTCCTATCATCATTGCCCGGTGATGGGAACATATCGAAAGCCATTTCTTGTTAACGCATGAGAAGTTTTAGCATATGATGGATTTCGAACAGGAGGTAATTCAACTAAGTCACAACACGCCAGTATTAGTGGATTTTTGGGCGCCATGGTGTGGACCATGCAGAGTCATTGGACCGGCGCTGGAAGAGTTGGAGCAAGAACAGGGGACATGGCGCCTTGTCAAAATAAATGTGGACGAAAACCCGGAGGTGAGTCAGAAATACGGCATTCGGGGCATTCCGGACGTCCGACTATTCCACAATGGTGCCGAACTCGCGCGATTTACCGGAGCGATCCCCAAGCATCAAATCGCCAAATGGCTGGAAGAGCACATCCCTGATGATCGATTGGGAACCCTGGAATCGCTCGTGTCTGAATCCACCAAACAACAGGACTTTGACAAGCTTCGGGAGTTCGTAAGGAGCAACGATGACTTTAAGCCCGGGTTCATGGCGCTCGCCAAACTCATCTTATGGGAGAACCCCGACGAAAGCAAAATGCTCGTGGAGTCCATCACGCCAACAGACAAGGAACACGCCACCGCCCAGTCCTTGAGAGACATGGCCGAGCTACTGACTTATGAACACCAGGAAGACCTGAATGTAAATGAGGCACTAAAGCAAGCGAAAGACTTTTTCGCTTCAGGCGATCATGAGCAGGGTATTGATCGGTTGATACAAGCGGTCATGATGAACAAAAACTACGCAAATGATTTGCCACGGCGGGCTTCTATTGCCTTCTTCCAGATCATGGGTGATGCCCATGATCTGACAAGGAAATATCGGCGCAAATTCGATATGTCCCTCTATTAGCCGCGGAGGCACGCGATCATTTGGGGATCGAGAAAGTGACGATGGTCCCTTCTCCCTCTTCGGAATCAATATCCAGCATACCGCCCAGTTCGTAGATCTGGCTTTTCACGGTAGAGAGCCCTACTCCCAGGCTATACTCCCCATATCTATCGGTCGGTTCGAGCGTGGTAAACAGCTCAAAAGCTTGCAACAAATTACTGTTGGACATGCCAGAGCCATTATCCGATACAAAGAAATCGTAGAACTTATCATCTTCTGACCCACCAATTTCTATAAGTGCCCGGGCCTTGTCATTATGTCTAATGGCATTGGAGACAAGCTCACGGAAAACCGCTCGGATAGAGTGATGTGCGCGAACGAATCGCATCCTGAAGAAGAACTCCAATTGGCGATCTGCTGAACTTGGGAACAAGTTCAGCAATTCATCTTGCAACTCCTCCACAGTTATCTCGTCTTTCTCCAGATTGTCATCTGCATGCTGTGCACTGGCAAGAAGCCCTTGAACCAGATTGTTCAACTTCATAGCAGACGATTGAATGGGTCTCAGGCTTTGGGCCAGGTCCTCGTTTTTGCCGGCCCAGCGACTCATGGTCTCACCTGCGGCCTGTCTGATGAGTTGCAGCGGGGAATTGATCTGCGAAGCCGCCACTTGGGCAAATCGCTCCAACATCCGGTTGCGGCGCTCCAGGCGATCGTTGGCCAACTTCAGATGATACTTGTGCTTACGGAGCTCCAGCAATTTCATCGCCTGATTCGCCAACTTCTCCAAAGCCGCCAACTGGTGTTCGGAAAGATCCCTGGGTACTTGGTCGATCACACACAAAGTACCTAGTGCGTGCCCCTCAAGGTTGATCAAAGGAACACCCGCATAAAACGTGACATAAGGGTCACCAGTCACCAATGGATTCGAAGAAAACCGGCTATCCTCTCGCGCATCCCGAACGTAGAAAATCCTCGTGCTGGCCCTGATCGCATGAGCACAAAAGGAGTGTTCGCGTGGAGTCTCTTCAATAGCAATACCATGATGAGACTTGAACCATTGTCGATCTTCGTCGACAAGCGTAATGAGGGCCACAGGTGTGGAACAAATGCTCGCAGCCAGCACCGTGAGCTCATCATAATCACTGTCGGGCATCGTATCTAGAATAGAATACCCATCCAGCGCTTTGAGCCGGTCTATTTCTGCAGTTTTCTCCATTTCTTCATCGGCTTGGTCACAGCCATTATAAAGTTATCGAATCGAATTGACTTAGGTGATTCTAGGCAAGGTTCTTGCGACCAACTGTCGGTTGCTTGCCTTCTTTGATCAAACTTCACCTGTCGCAAGCCTCACTGGCACCCGGTCCAATGTGATTTACTGAATTGATGCATGGCACAGGTTTCATGCTGTGGCTCTCAAATGACGGATTGTACACTACACAGGCACCAGAAGGATTGGAAATTGGTTAGATTAACAGAAACGATCCCTCCGATGAAAAGACTTCTCCTACCTAGCTTGTTACTTGCCCTGACCATCACCAGTGTCGGAGGCCAGAACTTTTTGCAGCAAGCAAACGCCATTTCAGAC
Organism: Cyclobacteriaceae bacterium; assembly: GCA_965227935.1. GTDB lineage: Bacteria > Bacteroidota > Bacteroidia > Cytophagales > Cyclobacteriaceae > JAWPMT01. The sequence goes on from CBDDGS010000043.1 coordinate 501,894, forward strand.
CTTCTAACCCAAGAGCAGAAAGCGGAAGCGCTACGCACTCTGGATGATGAGGAACGCTTCAACTGGTACTTCGTCCCGATATTACGTGCGGGTGTCACGCTGGCGGAGCTCAACGACGAACAAGAGCAGGCCGTTATACAATTGGTCCAAAGTGCCATAAGCCCCACTGCCTACACCAAGACCACCGAGATCATGTCTCTGGAACATGTACTAAAGGCCATTGAGCCTAATGGTGGTGGCACCATGAGCGATGGCACAGCAAGACGCGATGCAGAGAAGTATTACTGGATACAGTTTGGGGAAGCCGCCCATGAATCGCCATGGGCCTGGCGATTCGAGGGCCATCACCTGTCACTGAACTTCACAATGATGGGTACGGAAATGGTGGCAGCCACACCTTTTTTCTTCGGGTCGAACCCGGGCAAAGTCGACGTACCTGGTTTTGATAAAATGGAGGTGCTAAAACTTGAGACGTCAATGGGCTTCCAATTGATCAATTCACTGAACAAGGACCAGCTGGCCTTGGCCCGCTTCTCAGAAGAGGCACCAATCGATATTTATACCAGCAATGACAAAGAGGCCCGCCAGTTAGAGCCCTTAGGCCTTGGTTACGCTGAACTCACTGGGAAGCAAAAGAAGATCTTCGATGAGCTGTTGGAAGTCTATATCAGCAATTATCAGTTCGGCTTTGCTGATCAGCTACGGGAAAAGATCAAGGCCGCTGGCTATGACCAATTGTACTTTGCGTGGGCCGGCTCCATGAAACCAGGTGCTGGCCATTACTATCGCATCCAGGGAGGCACCTTGCTCATCGAATATGACAATACACAAAATGGGGCCAACCATGTACACGCTGTGATCCGGGACCTCTCCAATGACTTTGGAGAGAATATTCTAAAAGAGCACTACGCCAAGTCTCACAATGAGTGACACCCACCGCCAAACCATCGATTGAAACATGACGCAGATCCGACCCTATATTCTGGCCGAGACTAACTGGCACGCACTTAAGACCGAGAGATTTGACCTGGCGATACTTCCCTGGGGGGCTACCGAGGCTCACAACTACCACCTGCCTTATGGCACAGATATCATTGAGTCTGAGTTCATCGCAGCAGAATCCGCCCGTCTTGCCTGGGAGCAGGGGGCCAAGGTCATTGTTCTACCGCCGATACCCTTCGGTGTGAATACTGGACAAGCAGACATCTACCTGGATATCAACCTCAACCCCACCACTCAGTTGGCCATCCTCGATGATATCACGACGGTCCTCAATCGCCAGGGACTCAAAAAACTGATGATCCTCAATAGTCACGGAGGCAACAACTTCAAGCCACTGGTGCGGGAGTTGGGGCTTAGGTTTCCAGAGATGTTCATTTGCTTCAGTAACTGGTTTCAGTCTCTTGACAAGTCGCAATTCTTCGACAACGAAGGCGACCACGCCGACGAAATGGAAACGAGTCTGTTACTTCTGTTCCGACCGGAGCTGGTCTTACCCCGAGATCATTGGGGTGACGGCGCGGAGAAAAAAGTCAAGATTCAAGCCTTGCGAGAGGGCTGGGCCTGGGCCGAGAGAAAATGGTCCGAGATCAGTGCTGATACAGGCGTCGGGGATCCCCGGGCAGCCACCCGCGAAAAAGGCGATCGCTTCTTCAAAGCCGTCACTGAAAAGATGTCCAATTTCATGAATGATCTCGCAACAGCTGATGTCCGGGACCTCTATGATTGATACGCACGAAGTGCCGGTATCAATAAGAATTCCCAAAGAGCGGCAATTACAGGCAGTACAGCGGATTGTGGCCTCTGGAAAGAGAGAAGATCTCTATATTTAGAAAGAACCAAAAGCATGACGTCCCGTTTCGAGTTTCAATCGGCATACGTCAGAATTTACGCAAGGAATGGACAAAACAACAATACTCTACGTCGATGACGAGGAGATCAACCTAAAGATCTTTCAGGTCAATCTTGCCAGACGTTACAACGTCGTAACAGCCATCGATGCCGAGGAAGGCCTGGCGCTTCTCGATTCGAATAAGGACATCGCTTTAGTCCTCAGTGATCTACAAATGCCAAAGGTGGATGGACTTGAATTCATCGGACAGGCGAAGTTGAAACACCCCGAAAAAAAATACTACCTCCTCACCGGTTATGAGATCGGGGAAAGAATTCAAGCAGCGCTCGATAGTGAATTGATCATCAACTCATTTGGCAAGCCATTAGACTTCAATAAGATCGAAGAAGAGTTTGACGCGATCACCGACACGCTATCGCAATCCTAAATTCTCTTAAAGCCTGTTAAAGAGTCGTAAACAGGAGCCTCCATTTTTTGAATTGAACAGGGTCGGTCTTTCTATTGCCTAAAAAAAAGACCGTGATACGTATCGCTACCTGTACATCGATGGCCCTTCTGACCATCTGCCTGTCCACTGCTCAGCCCCGAAAGGACTCCCAATCCGTGAAGTGGGTCATCGACGAAGTCAACCGAATCATTAGCATCGACAAAGGAGAGACCAGGGATTTGGATCAGTTGCGCGATCTATTCCTTCCGTACTGCCGATTCATGGTAGTCAATCCTGATCCTGAGGCCAGTCAGCCCATCGAGATGGTAGAGTTGGACGACTTCATTGAGCTAATGAAGGACCCGTACTACGATCAATACGAAGAAACATCGATAGGAGACATCATCGAAGAATACAATGGCATCGCTCATGCCTTCCAGGCCTTCTATGGCAAAGACTCAGAAGGTGACGAGGCGCGCGGTATCAACAGTATTCAGCTCGTCTATCTCGAAAACAGATGGTGGATCTCGAGCATGTTGTGGACTGTAGAATCAGAAGACAATCCCATCCCAGATAGATACATCCAGAAGTAGATCCACCTCCAACCGAAAGGACCTATTCACTACGGAGTCCATCGACTGGATTGGATCTGGCGGATCGAACAAGCTGTAGGGAGACGGTGACCATCCCCAGTACCAAAACCAGCAATCCGGGTATCACAAAATCACCCCACATGATATCTACCCGATAGGCGAAGCCACTGAGCCACTCGATGATTACATAATTGGCCAGGGGAATCGAGATGACAAACGCGATCACGATAAGTCGGAGGTAGTCTTTTGAGAACAGTATGATGATCGTTGAAATCTGGGCTCCAAGGACCTTACGTATGCTTATCTCTTTCGCGCGTCGGCTGGCGGTGAATGCCGAGAGACCTATCAAACCCAAGATGGAAACGAAGATGCATACATAAGAAAGCCCACCAATCAACCGCTGCTGCGTCTGATCTTCTTCATATTGTCGCGCAAATTCCTTGTCAAGAAACGTATAGTCAAACGGGTGCTTTCTGTCAAACCGAGTCCACACCTCCTCAATGAATGTCAACGTCGCAGGTAAATCCTCCCCACTGACTCGCAGGTGCAAGGTGCCTCCTCCGTCGTTGTCAGGAATGATGAACAAGGGGTAGATCGGATCATGAAGCGATTGAAAATTGAAGTCTTTCATCACACCGACCACCCGCATGTGGTCCTCGGCATGGAAGTATCGAACCCGTCTACCCAGAGGGTTCCCTTCCCAGCCCAATTCTTTGACACCTGTCTGGTTTACGAGCAGCGATTTGCGTAGGTCGCCGTCTGTGCCCCATCGTAATCCTCGCCCCTCGACAATCTCAATGCCCAGGGTCTTCAAATAGTCCTCTCCGGCCCAGATGATGTCCATGCTTTGCTGTACCATGCCTGTATCACGCTCTACCCACATCACATTGCCCCCAGTGCCAACGCCCGGAGTACCGTAGGAAGCTGCTGCCTCTTCAATTTTGGGGTTCGCAAGCAGCAGTTCCTTGATGGCGTCCATGTGGTTAGAGGAAGCGGTATCTCTCACATCAATCAAAAGCACATTTTCCTTCTCAAAACCAATGTCCTTCTGCTGCATGTAGGTAATCTGATTGTCCATGATGACCGTGCAGATAATGACGAAAAGGGAGATGACAAACTGGAAAACGATCAGTCCCTTCCGCAGGATGGCACCGGAACGGTCCCCGGTAAACGTTCCCTTCAATGCCTGTACCACAGGTACAGCAGGAATGTAGAGCGCCGGATACAAACCCGACAGTAGTCCGATGAAGAGGGTAATGCCAATCGTGCCTGGCAGCAGGTAGGGATTGGCCATCAGGTCTAGCGACAGATCCTTACCAATCATATCATTGAAAGGGGTCCATTCCAATATCACGTAGGAAGCCGCCACAGCAAACAGCATCGCCACTGTTGCCAGTAATATCGCTTCCGCCATTACCTGACGAAAAAGTGCAGGACGCGAAAATCCCAGCACTTTGCGAACACCTATTTCTCCAGTGCGAGTGACAGACCTGGCGGTGGCCATGTTCATATAATTGATACATGCCAGCAAAATGATGAAGAAGCCCACAGCGGCGAAGGTGTACATGTAGGCCTTGTTGCCTGTGGGTTGGTCACCATTCCTTTCAGAGTTGAAATGAATGTCGGCGAGTTTTTGAAGGTTGGGCTCTACGCTACCGTTGATTCTCTGAGCAAACAATCCGTAGGTCTTGTCGAAAATCGCCGGGAACTTATCGTAGAACACTTGAGGGTCATAATCAGCTGGCAGCAGCAGGTAGGTATAGGCACCGGGATTCCAATAGCCTTCCGACTTTCTGGTGGCATCTCCGCTATTGACCCAGGTTCTCTCAGACACTCCTGAAAGGAGGATGTCGTACTGCAGGTGGGTATTGTAGGGCAGATCAGAAATCACGGCAGTGACCTCTCTTTTGTCTCCATCGGGAAATTCGAGCACCTTCCCAAGGGCCGGTTCATCGCCAAAGAACTTCTCAGCTATTGACTTTGTCAGTACTACTTTGCCAGGTCCTTCCAGGCACGATGTGGGCTCACCCTCGTAGAATTTGTGGTCGAACAGTTGAAACATCGTGCTGTCTGCGGACCAAATACGATCTTCGTAAAACTGTCCCTTGCTTCCATCGCTTCGAGGAACTTCGATCAACCATCGGCCATGCCCAAGGAGCCGCACATACTGGATGACTTCCGGAAGGTCCGCCTTCAATACCTCAGCCAGTTCTCTTGCGGACCTGGCCGTGTTGAAATCAGCGCCGTCCGCTTTCATGTAGTTGGTGTAGCGGAACACCTGATCGTGCTTCTCGTAATGTTGGTCGTAGGTGAGCTCGCCATGCAGGTAGCTAAGCAAGATGATACCGACGGTGATACCTAGTGCCAAACCCAGCACATTGAGTATAGAGTATCCGCCTTCCTTGAAAAAGAGTCGGATAGCGAAGAGGAGGTGATTGCGATACATAGCAGCTAATTATTCCTTTACACCTACTACGGGCAAGTCAGTGAAATAGTGTAGGCTGTGCAGTGAATGGTATTGTGGATGCAGTCAACTGCAAAACTAGGCCGGTCCCTGCAGAAATTCTCTCACTGTACTCAGCTTGCTCCTACTCACTCTTAGCTCCTCTTCGGTGACCAGTTGCAGTACATGTTCGTTGCTTCTTTTTGACAGCGCCCTGACCCATTGGAGGTTGACGATGTAGGATTTGTGAATGCGTAGAAACATTGTAGACGGCAGCAGATCTTCCAAATTCTTCATGGTCTCTCGTACCAGCAAGAAATTGCCTTCACTGTGCACCTTTACATAATAATCATACGCCTCGATGTAGACGACCTTGGCATAAGGGATGAGGTGAACATTCCCATCGACTCTTAGCACCAGGCGATCGTCCGACAGCGGGGCCACAGGTCGCAACTCCCTCCTGCTCACAGAACGGATCAAGCCCTCGACACCATCTTCCTCACCAACACGCCCAAGCTTCTCCCGTACCCTCTCAATGGATTCGGCAAACCTCTCGTCATTGAAGGGCTTGAGCAGGTAGTCGACGGCATTGACCTCAAAGGCCTTCAGGGCAAACTCATCAAAAGCCGTAATGAATATGACCTGCGGCCGGGGCGTCTCGATACTGGCAAGCACTTCAAACCCATCCACATGAGGCATCTGTACATCCAATAGAACCAGATCAGGCTTATGTTCACGAATGGCATCAATCGCCGCCACTCCATCTGCACAAATGGCGACCACATCAATATCGGGGAAGTCCCCGAGCAAAGCTGCCAGTCCCTGCCGCGCCGGTAGCTCATCGTCCGCTATTACACACTTGATCCTCATGTTCGAAATGGCAGTGTCAATTTACACAACACCCCATTGGGTTGATTCAGTATCTGAAATTGGAAGTCCACCCCATAGAGCTGCCGCAAACGATGGATCACGTTGGGTAGTCCAACACCATCGGCACGGTCGGTAATGATCTTCTTGTCTGCACTATTGGCATTAAAAACTTCGATAATGAGATGCTGCTTTACCTTCTGCGCCGACACACGAATAAACGCCTGCTCAGCACCCAAAGGCGGACCATGTTTAAAGGCGTTTTCCACAATTGGCTGCAGAATCAACGGTGGCACCATAGCGCGCCGGGTTTCTTCGGGAAAGGACAGTTCCATTTTGGCCTGCTTGCCGAAGCGCGCCTCCTCAATGGACAAGTATTTGTTGAGATAGATGATTTCCTCATCCAGTGCCACAAGATTGACCTTCCTGGAAGATAGGATCGTGCGTAGCAGGTCAGTTAGAGAGGCGATCATATTGATCGCTGTCTTCCCCTCTTGTAGTCGTACTTTCATCGAGATGCCATTCATGGCATTGTACAGGAAATGAGGGTTCAATTCAGATTTGAGCATCTTCAAGTCCGATGTTCGCAATTCTGCCAGCACGCCCAGATGCCGCTCGCGCTCTTCCCGAAGTCGCTGTACCAAATGAAGTGACTGCAACACCACGATGTAAGCCACGGCGATCATCGCCCCTTCGATGGCGTAATACCAGGAATCCTTGAAGTATTGACTCAACTCGTCCAATGCATAATGCTCCTCCATGCGAAAGAGCCGCTCCAAAAGGAGAATAAAGACGCCCGTCAAAATCAGGTGTAGCACACCAAACACGATGATCACAAGGAGCATCCTGGCGCTCAACAGTCGCTGCTCCTGGTGATATGATTGATGAATGGTCGGCATTAGCTGGCTCAGCACCCAAATGGATAGTATGTAACCGCCTGGCCAGAAAATGAAGTTCTCGCCTTCGGCAGGGGCGATGCGAAACCAGAAGAAGAGTCCGAGAAATGCCAGACTAACAGTATTCCAAACTGAGAATTGCCTCATACTTGTTGCGGCCGACACTTGATCCCGCCGTACATGCGTGGACAAATATGGTCAATTCCGCAGATCAATGGGAAGCCCACATGTGTACCCAACCGCCATAAATATTGATTTTTCTACAGACTCCTAACCCTTGGCGGGCTTGCTCGATCCTTATATCAGGACAAACTAAGCACAACGAACACAGATCAAAGAACTAGGAACTTGAGTAAATTGCTTATCCACCATTCCTGACTAAACCAATGAAAACCCTTTTTTCGCTAATTATCGGTCTGCTCTTTTTCGCTTCAGACCTGGCCGCACAGTCCGACCAACTGGAATTGCTGGATGTCTTCGAACTCGAGAATGTTTCTGATCCGCAGATCTCTTCAGATGGGAATCGCATTCTTTATCTGCGCGCATTCCGAGATATAAAATGTGACCAAACGCACACGAATATTTGGATGGTCAACTTTGATGGGTCGAACAATCGTCCCGTGACAACGGGAAATCAAAACGACTACTCACCACGTTGGTCATCCGACGGCAAGAAGGTCTACTTTCTTTCAAACAAAGACGGTTCGACGCAAGTCTACGCCAAGTGGTTTGATGACGGCGCTGAAGCCAAGCTCACCAATTTCACTGAAACCCCCGGTAGTCTGCACCTCTCTCCGGACGGCACCTGGCTGGCTATGTCCATGTTTGTCAAGGGACAGAGCGAATCCCTGGTCACCTTGCCTGCCAAGCCTGCCGGCGCCCATTGGGCGGAAGCCCCCAAATACATCACAAAAATGACCTATCGGCGAGATGGGCAAGGCTATGTTCGAGAAGGTTTCCGCCACATCTTTGTCGTCTCCACTGATGGCGGTACCCCCCGACAGTTGACGAATGGAGATTTCGATCACGGAGGCCAACTCTCATGGAACCCCGACAGCCAATCGATCCTCTTCTCCGCCAACCGTAAGGAGAATGGTGAATACGACCCCCGCAATTCTGAAGTGCACAGTGTACGGATATCCACAGGGGTGATCACGACACTCACCGACCGGCAGGGACCCGACGGAAGTCCAGTCATCTCCCCGGATCGAAAGAAGATCGCCTACCTGGGATTTGACGACACTTACCAAGGGTACCAGGTCACAAACCTCTATGTGATGAATGACGATGGTAGTTCCAAGAAAATGGTAGCTACCAATCTTGATCGGGATATTGCCAATCCCCAATGGAGTGGGGATAGCAAGAGTATCTATTTCCAGTACGACGACAAGGGCGATACCAAGATCGCCGTTACGAACCTTTCCGGCAAAGTCCAGCAAATAGCCGATCAGGTGGGAGGGCTCTCCCTTGGAAGGCCCTATTCTGGAGGAACGTTTACCGTCTCTGCCAATGATCGCATTGCCTTTACCCTCACCAGTCCCTCACATCCGGCAGATCTGGCCTCAGTAGCCAGGGGTGCCGCTGTTAAAAGATTGACCGACGTCAACAAGGACCTGTTTACCTATAAAGCTCCAGGAGAGGTGGAGGAGATCTGGTTCAAGTCATCACATGACGACAGAGATGTACAAGGCTGGATCTGCAAGCCACCCAACTTCGATCCCAACAAAAAGTACCCACTGATATTGGAGATCCATGGCGGGCCATTTGCCAACTATGGAAATCGCTTCTCCGCCGAGGGACAACTCTATGCTGCGGCCGGCTATGTGGTGCTCTTCACAAATCCACGTGGTAGCACCAGCTACGGAGCGGAGTTTGGCAACCTGATCCACCACAACTACCCCGGAGAGGACTATGACGACCTTATGTCCGGTGTCGATGCTGTGATCGAGAAGGGCTATATAGATGAAAACAATCTCTTTGTCACTGGTGGCAGTGGAGGGGGTGTGCTCAGTAGCTGGATCATCGGCAAGACGGATCGATTCCGTGCCGCTGTTGTAGCGAAGCCGGTCATCAACTGGTACAGCTTCGTGCTGTATGCTGATGGGCCCGCATTCTTCTACAAGTACTGGTTCCCCGGCTATCCATGGGATCACGCTGAGCATTACATGAAACGCTCTCCGATTTCATTAGTGGGCAACGTCACAACGCCCACCATGCTACTTACAGGCGAGGTAGACTATCGCACACCAATCTCTGAAAGCGAGCAATACTACGCCGCCCTGCAGATCCAGCAGGTGGAGTCCGCAATGGTACGAATTCCTGAAGCCAGTCACGGAATCGCCAATCGTCCCAGTTATCTCATGTCCAAAGTGGCTTACGTGTTGGGGTGGTTTGAGAAGTATAGGGATAAGGGCGATGAGGGAATCGCAATGGATCGGTGATGGTTCCGGGATCATTGTTCCTGGATCATCGTTCTTGGTTCATGACCAGGATACAAGAACCGAGATCAAAGAACAGCCATTGAAAGATGAGGGTCAATTGAATGGAAGGAGCTGATCGTTCCAAAGTCTTCACACCGTTCCAGCTTGGTGGGCTAACGCTGAAGAATCGGATCATCAAGTCCGCGACGAGCGAGGGATATTGGGAAAACAATGCGCCTACTGATCAAATGATCGAATGGCACCGCCGCGTCATAGCGGGAGGGACGGCGATGACGACTCTGGCGTATTGCGCTGTTACTGCCGATGGCCGGACTTTTGACAGGCAGATCTATTTGAGGCCGGAAATCATCCCGGATCTCAAGGCTTTCACCGATGCTATGCACGAGGCCGGAGGTGCCGCCTCCATTCAACTGGCGCACAGTGGATACTTCAGCAAGGTCCAACCGACAACTGGTCGAGCCCCGAAAGGACCCTCCTTCATTGTCAACGAATATGGGATGTTCAGCGGCCTGCCCTTCGGGCACGCTATGACCAAAGCCAACATCAGCCAGGTCATTCGGGAGTATGGCAACGCAGCAGAATTGGCTCTCGCGGCCGGCTTTGATGCGATTGAGGTACATGCCGGGCATGGCTACCTATTGAGCCAGTTCCTTTGCCAGAAAGTCAACCGTCGGAAAGATGAATACGGAGGCCCACTCGAAAACAGGGCGAGATTGCCTCTCCAGATCATTGCCGAGATCCGCTCACGGCTACCGACGGATTTCCCCATCCTTGTGAAGATGAACCTTGCCGATGGATTCAAAGGTGGATTGGAACTGCATGAAGCTGTCCTCTTCGCAGGAATGTTGGAAGCGGCAGTCGTCGATGCCTTGGTTCTTTCTGGAGGCTACACCAGCAAAACGCCCTTTTATCTCCTGCGCGGTGGACGTCCGCTGCAACAAATGATCGATGCCGAGGAAAATAAGCTGCAGCGAATCGGTATGCGCCTCTTTGGGCCGGGGATCGTGAAGAAATATCCGTTCGAAGAGATGTTCTTCCTCGACATGGCCACAGAGGTGAGAAAGCACGTGAATATACCACTGGCATTGATCGGTGGCGTAATCTCTCTGGAAAATATGAATGCGGCAATGGTGGCAGGCTTCGACTTGATAGCCCTGGGGAGAGCGCTGATCTATGACGCTGCTTTCGTCAACAATCTCCAAAACGGCTCGATCACGAGATCCGGCTGTACCGCCTGCAATGAGTGCATCCCTCAGATGGACATGGGAGGTGTGTACTGTGTGGAGAAGCCAGAAGAGAGGATCGGTGGATCGTAGTCCGGCGATCTTGATTCCTCTAACGTATGGAATAGGTACCTAACGCCACTCCCTCAGCTTCTATGAAGACCGTCGAATAGCGTCCCATCACTTCAAAACCTTTGTCATTCCGGGCGTCCACTTGGATTTGGACATTTTCATCCTTTGGTACAAATACAAAATAGCCATCGGATGTCTCCACGGTGAATTCGTAAGGTGTCATTAACCCTCGCTGCCGCACACCTCCATCATCCGTAATAAGGATCATATCAAACTCGATGGGCTCGGCGGAGGTAACAGAAAATTCGATAGTGTTGGCAGGGGTACGCCAGGCAAAAGCAACAATCATTGCAATCATGATCACCGCCAGAGGGAAGAGAATTGCCTTTTTCATGGTTTTGGGTTTAGGAATGCTACATCATAGTTGTCATCTAATGAAGTTACAAAAAAGTAGCAAAACTCGCACCCAATCAGGTGCCGGTCTAATTGTCCCCCGAGTCTTCCGCTTTCTTCTCTTTTGCCGGCTTTGTTTTTATCAAAATCACCCCATTGGCACCACGCATGCCATAGTTCGAAGTCGATGTCACATCCTTAAGGATTCGGACCGAAGCAATGTCGTTGGGGTCAATCACGCTATTGGCCTGCTGATAGCTGTTGCCGATGATGCTACCGTTGATGACATAGAGAGGCTCCTCATCGGCATTGAAGGACCTGGTGCCTCGGATGGTCACGTGATCCCCGTGAAACTGCACACCTGGCTGCCCACGTAGGTAGTCCATTAAGTTGAGATACAACCGACTGTCTTCAGACTTTGCGGTATCGTAGTAGTTTCCAGATTTATTGGATGCTGCACAAGCCATCAACAGCATTGCAGTGATCATGATATAGACGAACCTCATTCGATAAAAATAGCCATTTATGGCCAGATTTCGATGGGGAGGTGAAGCTTGTCTGCTGCTTGCTAAACTGACGATTGTAGTTGAAAGTCCTGAATTGACCGCTTCTTGAAGCCCTGGACAAGACCAATGGATCTTTGGACCAAACTCTCGGATTTTGAATGGAATCAGGTATCTTGATACAGACACTTTTTTGATACACCCTAATCAATTCACATTATGCTTTGGAGTCTACTAGTTTGGGCCGCCTTTGGCCTGGTCGCGGGTCTGATCGCAAAGGCCATCATGCCGGGCAAAGATCCGGGAGGAATTTTGGTGACAATTCTCATTGGCGTTGGTGGCGCAATTCTTGGCGGATGGATAGGGCGCCTCATCGGCATTGCCAGCGATGGCCGTGTCAGCTTCCTCAGTCCCAGGGATTGGATCGTATCAGTGCTGGGAGCACTCTTGATCCTGTTTATTTGGAAGAGGATGAATAAGTAATTAGGAGTTCGGAATTCTGAATTTTGAGTTTAGAGCATCTACTCAGAATTCTAATTCTTCGGGATGGAAGTGAGGCGCTTAGAAGTGCTCGTGCGGGTTTGTTGGAGGCCTACCTCCTCTTCTCAATGAGGAATTGGGTGCCTTTAAAGAGAATCTCGCCGATGGAGTCCCGGTTTTGCTCAATGAACTCATTGACAGCTTTCGTCACGCCGTCTTCCCACCAGCCCATTAAGTTGTAGTCATCGCCAGTGATGAATCCACCCACCCGGACTTTGCTCCATGAAGTTTCGAGGTCTTTCTTCACGTATTCGTACGTGTGGTCACCATCAATATAGACCCAATCCAAGCCATTGTCCTGGAAGTTTGACAAAGCGGACCGGGAAGAGTTTCGGATGATCTCCAGGCGCTCGTTGCTTATTTCGGTCCGAAATCTGTTGACGACAGACTCGTACACTTCATTCATTCTTTCCTGACTGCCAGACCGACCTCCGTACAGGGCTTCACCGTACTCGGCGACGTACCTATAAGGATCGATCAGGTAGAGTTTTCTCGGGTTGATCGTGCGGAGAATCCTTGATGAGAAATCACCTTTCCACGCCCCTATCTCAGCCCCGACGGAATTCTGTGGAAGCTTGCTCAACAGAAAATTCCTGGGCTCCTGGCTAGGAAAAAGCACAGGTCGCAACTTCCACCAGGCTTTCTTGAGCATCATGATCAACTCAAATTGCATATAACGTTATTATAAATTAAACGAAATAGTTCAACCCGATGGAGATCACTCCATCGGGTCGTGTATGCTTAGAAGAAATTATCTATTCCTGTCCTGCGACGTAAAGCAGCGCTCCGTCCAATTCAAAAGTCTGCTCCGTATTGGGATCGAAAACAGGACCATTGAAATACAGAAGCAGTCGAGTGGCATTCAATTCACGCACTTCGAAAGTAGTGGGGTTCTCTTCGTCTTCGAATGTGAGAATATTCTCAGCGAAGCTCCATGTACCATCGAACTCTCCGTCCAAAGTCGACGCAACGAACGTATTGTCGTCAGAAAAAGTCAACGTAGCGGGTGCAAAAAATGATAGACCAATAGAAGAGTTGGCATCTGCTGCGTCCACCACTTCCTCAAACGTCCATACCGCAGAGGTAATGTGATCGATATTTACTGGAGGCTCATCCTCACTGTCACTTCCACAAGAGGTGAATACTAGCGCACTGAACAACAGCAGTGCTCCTACTAAAGGTTGGAATTTACTTGTCATAGCTTGTTGTAAATTGTGTTTAAAAATCTCTTTAGCTGCTTTCAAGTGGTATGGGGAGGAGCGATTTACAGAATTTGGACTCGTGTCCCAATCGCAACCACGCAACTAAGGTATGAAAGGCCTAAGTACCAAGCTCATAGAAACCCGTGATCAGGAATTTTCAATTCTGGAATGGTGAATTGAAGGTTGAAATAGGAGCTGGGAGAATATAATTGCTTATAACGTAATTAAAATTCAATAGCCCCACATTTACCCCAACTTATAAGTGTTTGATTCTCAACTTCCAGTCGGAGTCAACCAACTGAAGCGAACTCGTCTTCCCAGCCTATCCCAGCATACGCAAAATCTCTTCGTCACCCGTCGTTTGCCCCGGTCTTTTTCCACCACCACCCACGTTGAGGTGTATACGTTGCCGGTCCACTACACTTCGTTGCCACGGCCCGTCAATCGATCGTATATTCCCCTCCACCAACCGCATAGAATTGAACAACCGAGCTAGAAGGATCTTATGGCGCTTCCTGGCCCCAACGACTATACTCATATGCATCGTATGGGCGGGGCTTGCTCTTGGTCGATTCTATCTCGCCACTAACCTCCAGACGTCGTTCACGGCTTGGGAATACCATTTCCCGTCCACACTTCATCTATATGGGATCAATGCTCAGCCCGCGGACACCCTCTCTGTCCAGGCGGATGGATTTCACCTCACGTGGCAATGGTCAGACCTCTGGCGACGAAAAGGCATCCACATCCGCGATGTTGCTGTTGAGGGGCTGAACTTGCAAGTCGTAGCCATCAATGATACCATCGCTTGTAGTGCCGACCAGGTGCTAATAACGAGGGCAAACCTCGCCGACTTCCACACAGTGGACAGCATCGTGCTTCGCGGACCACAAGTTCGATACTATCTCGGGGATACGACCAAGCGATCCGAAGCCAGTGATACTACCAGTTTCCGACTTGATGATCTGCCAGCTCTGACACTGGCCTACCTGGAGATAGACGGTGGATCACTGACTTTCCAAACCCCGACGCGTGTCGATCGCATCGACGACCTGCAACTGGCTGTGGCCGAACTGAGCAACACAGACCTCCTGAGCGTCACACTTGAACATCTCTCACTCGACTACCAGGATACGCTGTCAATTGACCTGAAGATGGACCGCGGTACCATGTCACGGGATCTCACGACGCTGGTGGATGGTCTCCACATCGACCTGCCTGGCCTGTCGCTGCAGACAAACGGCAGCTACTCCATCTCTGACGAAAGCGGTGAACTTCAAACGAACAATTCGTTTATCTCCGTCGGATTGATCCGGCGATTTGTTCCGGAATCCAGAGAGTGGCTGCATCCCGGACTCCACGACCAGACGAGGATCAGTCTGCTAGCACATGCCTCGTTTGACAACCGGCAAATAACAATCGACGAACTAAGGGCCTCTATCCTTGATAGCACGCAGATCGACCTCAAAGGCACCATCAACCACTTCGCCTCTCCGATCACATTCGAGGTACCACAGCTAGAATTCCAAACGACGCGCCCGAATTTGCTGGAGTTGGTAGCTCCCCAGGAGGCTTTTGAATCGATCATTTGGCCTGCTAAGACGCTGATATCCGTGGAAGCATTCGGCACCCCTGATCAATTCAATCTGAGCACAGAAGTCCACACGCCTACTGGAGCAATTGCCTCTAGTGGCACTGCCACCCTCTCTCCTGCGATGGCATTTCAGGTTCAGACAGATGTACGCTCGCTCGAGATCAACGAGATCGTCCGTGACCTGCCGGTTTCCATTCCGACCCTGTCGCTGGTATCTGATCTGGATGTGCGCTTTCGCGGCGATTCACTCTACTCCCTGACTTCGGATATTGCGTTGTCAGGTCTGCAGGTGGAGGATTTTGAATTCGACACCATCCATGCTTACTACCGGAAATTCCCAGGCCGGGACAGTATCTCCCTCGCCATAGTGGACGATCAACTCCATGCCGCCATGCTCGGTCGATACGAAGAACGAGACACTTCTCGCTTTGAATTGTCGGTATCTGCTGTCGCGAATACGGGAGGATATACCCCCATTTCCGACTACGTCGAACACGCCCGAGTAGGATTGTCAGCGTCCTATGAATGGCAAGGGAATTCTTATGCTGATGGCCTTATCAGCTTCGACACCTTGGGAGTGAAGATCCCCGACCTGGCAGAAACAGTGATCGCGGGCACAGCACTAACCTATAGCAAGGAGGATTCCCTCAATCGGTCGCATTTGCAGTTCGCCGATGGTCAATACGCCAATATGATCTGGCGAGACCCTCAAGCGGCAGACACGCTTGACCTCTTGTCCTTCATCCAGCATATAGATGTCAAATTCTGGTTGGACAGCGCCTTGCATGGCAGCTTCGGAGAGGAGCAGTGGGTCCTGGAGATGGACACGTTCCAACTGGACATGAATGAGGGCCATTGGGATGCGTTGTGGGCCATACCACATTTGTCTTTCGGAGACTACGCGCTGGATAGTCTGATCTACTCTGTCGGGTACGCCAACGGAGCACAACAAGGCACACTATCGGCAGCCCACCTTGTCAACCCTTTCCTGCAAGACCTCTCCTTGCAGCTAAGCCACGACGGCAGCCTGCAAAACACAGATGTACTGCTGGAGGTAATGATCAAGGAAAGTCAGCAGGAGATCAGGCTGCCACTACGCTTGGAAACACTGGCAAATGGCTACGCGGTTGGTTTCGCCGACAGCCTACCCCTCACCCAACCTGACCTTAGATGGCACGGAGTCACAGATGAATTCATCGTCATTGACAAAGATCTGTCCGAAGCACACGGTCGCCTGCAGGTGATGGCTCGCTCTGACAAGGAGCCGTCGGTGGCAGAACTTTTTGTCAACCACTCGCCCGGAAATACTGTCCTGGACGTGCTCCTGGAGCATGTAGACATTGAGCCTATAAAAAAGGTCGTGCATTGGCCACAAGACCTTGCCCTGACAGGAACCCTCTATTCAGATGTGCACCTGACCTATCGCGACACATTGGCGATCAAAGGATACGTGGCCATCGACGAGTCGTTGCTGCAGCTGCCGGAATCCAAGACGGTCATCAAACTCTCGGAGGATTTCATCGACTTTGATGGAAGAGAACTATCCCTCAAGGACTTCGTCGTGTACGATGAGCAGGACAACCCATTGACGATCAATGGTACCGTCCAGGTGATGGAGGAGAATGTGCCTTTTGATCTTACCGTGGAGGGTGACCGCTTCATCATGATCCAAAGTGAGGAGCGATCGGGGCACTTTGCCGGGCATCTATCGTCCCGTGCTTCGCTTCATGCCACCGGAGATATGGACGAAATCAACATCTCGGGGGATTTCGAGATTCTTCCCGACGCACAGTTGACTTACTACCCGGAGGAAACCGCGGAGATCGTAAGTACGCACAGCTCAATCTCCTTCATAGACTTTAGCGACTCGACGGCGCTACCCCTTGCGCCCCCACCGGTAACACACGCGATCAATTGGGATGTGGAATTCATCCTCAATGAAACCGATTTTGAGATCATATTGGATGAAGAAAGTCAGGAGTTTGTCCGCTTCTTCGCTAACGGCACCCTGGAGCTGGTGAAGGGCGAGGACGAGCTGCCGGGCATCTTTGGTACGATCGAATCGACAAAGGGTCGGGCATTCATCGGTCTGCCCACGGTGTCAGATATCAATATGATCATCGACCAGCTCAACGTGCGCTTCGATGGCGATGTGAGCAATCCCAGGATCACCTTTGTTGGACATGAGAATTTCCATCTCAGCCCAGCGGCTCTGGATGTGGCGTTCGCCAACAAGCAAAGAGACGTCAACTTCAAAGTCATATTTAAACTGGACGAGGCGACTCCCGAAACGATCGATGTGAACTTCGATCTCACAAGTGATGACCCTGATGTCAATGACTTCCTCAGGAGCAAGCCGCCAGATACCCGTACCACCTATGCCATCAATATCCTGGCCTTTGGCGCCCTGGAGATGTTCGGCGACGGTGGGTCGGACTTCAGTATCGTCGCCAGCAAACTCAATGAATTGGCCCATCGGAATATCAAGCATGCGGACGTATTCTTCCAGGCAAGCGACGTGCGTAACGAGGACGGTACACGAGAGCGGACAGACTTCAAATACTCGGTATCAAAGAGCTTTCTAAAGAACAGGCTATCGGTAGCACTTGGCGGCACATTGGGTAAAGAACTGGCAGAGGGTGAGGTAGCAGACCTGTTGGATGACGTCGAGGTCAATTACCTATTGAAGAAAGATCCGATGCTCTCCGCCAAGGGTACACACAAACATCGCTTCGATGACGTATTTGATGGTGAGGTTCAGGAAACGACCATAGGCTTGCATTTCCTCAAGCGCTTCCGTCTGAAAAAGAGAAAGGAGGAGCCCAAATGAGGATCGTCAACACCCTCGTTGTCCTCATCGTAGGCACATGGCTGCTCTCATGTGCCAGCACAAAGCACGTTCCCGATGGCGAAGTGCTCTACACAGGTGTGAAGTCAATCTCTATCAAGAAGCAGATTCAGCCGGGCGAACCCAAACGGATCCAGTGGTCCAATCGGAAGAAGATGCAGATCATGCTCAACTCCATGCCCTACCCCAACGGCTCGCTCTTTGGTCTTCCTCGCAAGGGACCTATCTCCGTCCGGTTGGACTTTTACAACGCGTTTTATACCTACAGGCAAGAGGGGTTCTCTCGATGGATGATGGATAATCTGGGTCAGCCGCCGAAATTGCTGAGTGACCTCAACCTGGATGTCAGCATCAAGGAGACAGAAAACTGGCTTTTCAACCAGGGTCACTTCGGGGCGACGGGTCGCTATGAGATTCACCCCAACAAGAAAGGCACTAAAGCTACGGTCAGTTTCCATTACGATCTGCCGCAAGCCTACCGCTATAGGGATATCTCCTTTCAATACGACGCTACGAAGAAGGAGATCAGCAACAGCATCACCCGATATCTGGAGAACAGTCATCTGAAGGCCGGTGACTTTTTTGACCTCTCGCGGGTGGAGGCTGAGAAGCAGTCGCTGGTAGATCACTTGCACGATGATGGTTATTTCTACATTCAGAAGAGCCATCTACTGATCTCTGCTGACACAACAGCCGGTGATAAACAGGTAGACATTCGGTACCAGCTGTTGCCGGATATACCGGAACGAGTGAATATAAAAAGTAGGGTCATCGACTACAGCGTGCAGATCGATACAGCAGTTACCAATCCTGCTCCCGGCATGACGTACAATGCCGGACTCATGCGCATAAGACCGGAATTACTGGCCAACACGATTACACTGACCAGTGGCGCTCCCTATCGCGCAACAAGTACGCAAATGACTGTTCGCAACCTGCTCAAGACCGAGATCTTCAAGGATCCCTACGTAATCTATGAGCCGGTGCCGGATGACTCCAGTGCACTGGTGGCGCACATCCACACAAAAACGATCAAGCCCTTCCGATTGGAGACCGGCGGAAACCTGGCCTTGAAGAACACAGGCTACTTCGGTCCGTCGCTTCGTGTGACCGCTGGCAAGAAAAACCTCTCTGGCAAGGCGGAGGATCTGTCGCTGAGTCTGGAGGGGTACTATGATTTTCCAACCGGGCGATTCAGTGGCAACATCGCCAACTCCTTCGGCTACTCCGTGACCGGGCAGTTGTCCTCCTACATTTTCCGGTCACCCTTCAAATTCATCACTCGGCGAGCAGTCTTCTTACCCCGGGGCGATCTCATGCTGAGATACGAGGACAATGTGCGGCCGGATCAGGTCTCCATCCGCAGCTGGAAGGTCTCCAACGCACTCACATGGCGCACGCGGAATGGTTTCAAACACAAAGCGGAGATCACGCACATCGATCTGTTTGACTTGCGGGGAGATGACGAGCGCATCGATGAGAATCAGGCCAACTCCGGAAGGCTGATTGTCGGGACGTCGTATGAGTTTGAGATCGACAAGTCAAAGCGACCGACCCCTTTCTCCTACTTCTATCGCCTCAACCTGATGGGCTCTGGCAACCTCCTAAGTGCCGTGAATGGCCTCAACGGACCGAAGGAGGATGGCTCGCCTCATACCTTCATTGGTGCACAGTACAGCCAGTTTACCAAGGTGCGCTCTGAACTGCGGCTGTTCTACAAATTTGGTCAAATGGGGCATCAGCTGGCTTTTCGCCAGATTGTAGGCGTGGCAGCTGCTTACGGCAACAGTGAGACGGTTCCCTTTGTGGAGCAGTTTTACGTGGGAGGCAACAATAGCCTGAGGCCCCTGGCCGCAAGAACTGTCGGTCCGGGCCGGTACCAGAACATAGGCGGTTCGGATGCCTCGGAGGTGGGGGACCTCCTCATCGAAACAAACTTTGAGCTGCGACTAAGGATGGGCTACATGGTCTATGGCGCCATCTGGTCGGACCTTGGCAACGTGTGGCTCCTGCGTGAAAATCCCGACAAGCCTGGCGGGAAAGTCAACCCTGGCTCTCTCCTGGCGGATAGCTACCTCACAACCGGTATCGGCATTCGCATAGACCTGGGCTTCCTGGTGCCCCGCATCGACTGGGGTGGCGCGATGTACGCACCCATCTTCGAAGACGGCGAACGCTGGGTGTGGCAAAATCGACTGGCCCTGAATGGGTTTGTATTTGCGATCGGACTACCCTTTTAGGATTTAGGATTGCTGATTTTTGATTTGTGATTTGTGATTTAGGATTTAGGCTTACGGTGGTACGGTAGGTCACGGTGGACGGTGGACGGTGGACGGTGATTTAGGATTTAGGCTTACGGTGGTACGGTAGGTCACGGCGGACGGCAGACGGTGGACGGTATAGGCTGAGGAATGGAAAATTGGGGATTGGGGATTGGGGATTGCTGATGTCTGATTTTTGATTTCAGATTGGTGATTCAGGATTTGGAAATTTAGGATTGCGGGATTCGATCAAGATGGACGGCGGACGGTGGACGGCATTCAGGCCAGGGATCGCAGGAAGTAGCCGGCTTGGATAGCGCGCGAGTTGACGCGGCCGAGCTACTCCGAAGAGCCCGGTCGTGAAGTGAGGCAAGTATATCAGTCTACGTCAGAAAAGTTCTCACCCCTCACTTCGCGAGGCCCCCAACTGCTATATCAATGCAAATGCCTTCTTCATCGCCGCGGCTGTCGTTTCCAGGGCGGCTTCGTTGTCCATGTCATTCAGTGTTTTGTTGAAGGGCTCTGCGCGGATAGGCCCATCGTAGCCAATGGTCACCAGTGCGGAGAGGAACTCCTTCAGGTCGACAATGCCAGTGGCCATCGGCAGTTCACGCTCGAGATCTATCTGCTCCTCTCGGGTCCGACCAGATCGGGCGTCGTTGAGATCCACCGTGACGATCTCATCTTTTGTGAGACTGAGGAGATCGGCCTTCGTCTCGCCGGCACAATACCAGTGGAAGCTGTCGAGCTGGATGCCCATATTGGGCTCGTCGATGGCATAGATGAGCTCGCGGGTCTCGCTCAGGCTGTGAACGAACGCATACTTGTCGCGGGCCATCAGGGTTTTGGGGCCGACATACTCCAGCCCGACGCGCAAACCATAGTAGTCAGCGATGGTGGCTACTTCCTTCAGACGCGTACTGTGCAACTTAAAATTGGCGAGGTAGGTGAGGCTGGCGTGCGTAGGCATGATCCATGTGCTCATACGGCTTGCGCCTGCCCGCTGCAGCGCCTGACAACGACGGGGAAACTCCAGTAGCCCCTCCCTGAACTTGGCCTCCGAACCACGAAAGTCCAACGGAAGACCTGCCGCACCCCACGAGATGCCTTGCTTGCTCATAGATGACAAAAGGGTGTCAAGCTCGCTGGCAGTCATCGCAGACAGCTGATCGGGGATGGCGATCATTGCCTCGAAGCCATACTTCACTGCCGCCTCTAACAGCTCGGTCTGATTGAGCTGCACCCCAATAGAACCGGGGTTGAGGCACATTTTGAAGCGCCGTTGCCTTTGCCCGGCTATGGCAGCGCTCAATGTGGTGGGAAGATTGGCCAGTGCGGCGACGACTGCTGATTGTGCAAGGAATTTTCTACGTGAGCGATTCATGGATCTGGGTTTTCGATACAGGACACAAATTAGGTTAAGTCCCGGACTTTTCCCGTTCAGCATTCGCAATGTCCAATACCTGCAAACACAAAGCGTTATTTGTCAAATATTTATCAGAAAAAACGTACTTTCGTACAACGTCATTAGAAGTAGGGAAAGGAAAGTAGGGCTCCGCTAAACACTTGTCAAGAAAAAACAGCCCATGAAACGCATAGCACTTCTGCCTATTCTGGCCATTTTTAGTTTTCCATCCCTTGCACAGACTTCCGCCGTGGATGATGCGGCACACCTCCAACAGTCAGGCCAACTAGCCGAAGCAAAATCAAAGATCGATCAGGCAATCGCAGACCACCGAACCAAGGAGAGCGCCCGCGCCTGGTACGTCTATGGTCTCGTGCACGAAGACATCTTCAACTCTCAGGACAGAACCGTACAATCCCTGGACCCATTGGCACTGGAGCACACGGTGCAAGGATATAACCGTGTTATGGAACTGGAACCTGTCAGCGGCATGCACCACAAGCTGGCGGCGACGCTTATTGATAATCTTTGGACGCGCTTGATCAACAAAGGAAGTGGCGCTTACCAGGGTGGCCGAAACGCGGAAGCCATCCTCTGGTTTGACAAGGCAAAAGTGGTGCGACCATCGGATACATCGGCCTACCTGTATGCGGGTGTGGCGGCCCAGGGCATCGACGATATTCCCACACAGCTAAAGAACTTCCGCAAACTCGCAGAAATGGGCTACCAGGATGTACATATGTATCGGAGCCTTGTGTACTACACCAAAACCTATGAAAAGGATCCCTACGGAGCCCTTGAATGGGTCCGTGAAGCGCAGAAGTACTTCCCTGCTGACAGTGAGCTGAAGTCTCAGGAGCTCAACCTCCTGATAGAGACCGGCCAAAAGGCACGAGCGAAGACCGCACTGCAGGAGGCTATCGCCACTCAGCCGCGGAACCCTGTGCTCCTCTTCAACCTCGGGTATATCCTCGAGGAGGAGGGCCAAAAGGATGAA
Organism: Cyclobacteriaceae bacterium; assembly: GCA_965227935.1. Taxonomy (GTDB): domain Bacteria; phylum Bacteroidota; class Bacteroidia; order Cytophagales; family Cyclobacteriaceae; genus JAWPMT01. The sequence goes on from CBDDGS010000043.1 coordinate 524,451, forward strand.
GCCCTGGAGTACTATCAAAGGGCAGCGGACGTCGATCCCGAGTACTTTGATCCGGTTTATAACCTGGGCGTCTACTACTTCAAGAAAGCTGCTGACATGTACAAAATGGTGAATGCCATGCCTGTCGACGAATACAATGCCCGGGGCAAGCAGGTAGAGGGTACAGCCCGTGAACACCTGGAAAAATCTATGCCCTACATGGAGCAGGCGTCCAATATCCGCCCCAACCAGGCACACCTGTGGAATACGCTATCTATGATCTACGACCGCCTGGGCATGACGGCGAAGGCCGAAGCAGCACAAGGCAGGTACCAGGGACTGTCGGGGGGGTAGGTGGCTCTGTAGTTACAGACTCATCATCAGATAAAGCAGGATGAGGCTCAGTCAGTGTCTCTCCTCCAAAAACACCCTCAGTTCAGGCAGGCGATCGGTGTTGATCAGGTCGACACCAATGGACAGAAGAAATTCCCACATTTCAGGATTGTCAGGAATGGCCCAGAGCCGTACAAGCTTTTGCTGCGTGTGGGCCTCCGTGATAAACTCCTTAAGATCGGCCAGCTCCTTATCATCAATGGTCTTCGGATCCCTGGAGGAAAGGAATCGCCGGTAATTGTCGCTGATCACTGGCATGATAGTCGGAGGATAGTTTTTCTCAAGATCCTTGGGGCGACCATCCACTCCTGCCAGCTGCTTTTGCTCGTTTATGAGTAGATCGATGGGACGATTGCCACTCAGAAAGACCTTCACGGGTTTTCGCTCCTCCTGATCGCCATTGACAACTGAAATGATAGCCGCGTACTTCTCCAACACTTGCCGAAGTAGCACATAGGTGTCCTCGGCATCGGTCTTGATGTCGATCATAAGGTAGAAAAAGCCCTCAAACCCCGGATAGACTTCTCCTCCATTTTCAGTGATTCGTTGCTCTAGGGGTGCCAGATAGAGCTGCTCCAGTGTCGGAACGCCCGCGACATCCCCTGGTCGGTCGTGCACTACATAGAGCTCTCCGTCTATCGCATGTATATCTGCCTCCACAGAGATGAAGCCATTGTCAAGTGCCTCCAACAGGGGTCGATCTTGCTCATAGTCATTGTGGGCGTGAGCATTAACCAGTGGCTGTTGAGCCATGATGCCTGTACTCAGGAGGTGCGCCAAGCAGAATAGTAGCGATTTCTTCATCTTCAGGGGTTTAGATCGGGTGCCCCTACGAAGTTACGAGGTTAGTACAATAGTCGTTCAAGATTCAAGGAGACGAGTTCCTTGTCCGAAATTCAAGAATTTCCCAGGAGGCTACTCCTCCCGAAAATACACATACGACTTCAATACTATCCGCCACTCAGCATTGATCTTCTGCAACTGCAAGTAGTCGATGTAATGGTTGCCTGATTTCATCGGTATCCGCACCTTGGCCATTGCCAACTGATCGCCAACGATGTCCATTGTCAAAATCTCGTAGCCCACGCCGTAACCCTCCTGCGTTTTCACCCTGTTGGCCAGCGCCTCCAGTTTCATGGATTTTAAACGCTCGGGGTATTCCTTTCTCTCTATCCATAGCACTACACCCGCTTCCAGGTCAAAGGCCTTTTTCAATAAGGTCGTGTCGCCGGTACGCCATCCTACGATATAATTGTCGATGGCCTGTTCGATGCTTGCCCTATCACCTACCTGGCCCGAGCAGAGAAAGGGAGCAAGCAGTCCGGCAGTAATTATAGCATACAGCAGAGGGGGATGAAAATAGCATCGATTCGACGGTTTCATAGGCATGAGCACTTTGGATAACTGCTCACAAGGTAATCAAGCGCTCAGCGGTGCAAGGCATCAAAATGTCCGGTCGCTTCCAGCCACACTTTTCTTGGGTCGTACTTAAACAAAAAAAGACCCGAAGCGCAGTGCTCCGGGTCGTTAGGTTGCTGGTGATTCTAAAATGAGTGTTACAAACAAACAGGCTACAGCCTATACCTCAATCCGATCATCCCTTGGATTCCCAGCCTATCCGCTCCAAAGCCTTCGGGAGTATCGATATTGAGCAGGTTGTTGCCATATACAAACGCAGAGAAATTCTTAGTAAAAGCGTAATTGATGTTGGCATTGAGGAGCACTTTGCCGTCGATGTTGCGTGCATCTTGATTGAAGATCTGACCAGTTCCCAGCACAACCTCTGGATTCATATCGATCACATAGGAGCTAAAATAATAACTGGAGATATTGATGTTCAGCTTCGAGACAGGATTCACAATGATGTTGACACCGCCAAAGATGTCGGGTGTGTACTCGCTATCTACGTCCTCCACCTTGTCGACGTGCTCTCCAAGGACAAAATTCACTGCTGGCATGTCGTACGCACCCTCGACGTTGTAGTAGGGCGAGTAGTCCAGCAGTTGCGTTTGCTGGTAGGTGACGTTTGGCCGGATCTGCAGCTTGGAATCCCACAGAGTGGCCTGCAGCGCGACAGTAGCCCCTCTTTGTCGAACCGTAAGTGGCAGGTTGTTCTGCTCGAGGTTGATCGTGACCGTATTCGTGGCAACATCGAACGTAGGCAACTGTGTGACCGTGGCATTGAAATCCTCAAACTGCTGCTGGAATAGCGCCACGTCCAGAATGGTGTTCGGGGTCAACCTCGTACGATAGCCCAACTCATACAATGTATTATTCACCAAATCCAGGTCCGTATTGCCTTGCAAGCTCAGATTGACACCCGGCTGCGCTGGTAGCAATACATCTACCAGGGTCTGACCGAGGAACGAACTATTGTACGACCGGCCCGTTACGAATCGAAAGAGGTGATTTTCGGAAGGATTATAATTGACAATTCCCTGATAGGAGAGCACTCCTTCATCTGGATAATTGAATTTGTCATACCGACCACCTACGATGAATCGCCACTGCTCCCAGGGAGATAGCTCCAACTTGAGTGATGAGGCAAAGTTGGTGATGGTACCTTCGCCATTGAAGTTACCAATCATACCCCGATCGATAGTGTACTTGGTATCATCCAAATGCGCCGACTGATAGCCGATGGCCGGGCGCAGGGATATCATGTCGTTGATCGTCCATATGTAATCCAGGTAGAGGTCGGTGTAGGCATAGTCGAATTGACTAGTTTCATCATCCCCTGCCAGCCCTTGCGTACCTGCCAGGTAAGAGGCCACAACAGAGAAGCCGTACAAGTCTCCGGAAACGCCGATGTTCTCACTCTCATTGCTGACAGTCACCACCGTGGCGCCTGTCGCAAATGGATATAGGGCATTGCTATTGTTGTGTGCTCCGCTGAGTTTAAGGTCGATCTCATCATCCTGAAAATAGAGGTTGAATGTTGCTCCCAGTCTTTCTACGCTCTCGTCAGCATCCGGGAAGAAGATCGCGCTAGTCGCAGCATCCCCATAAAAGTCCCTTACTGGAATGTACTCCTGGACACCAGGATCATAAAGTGTCTCCTCAAACTTCTGACGCTGCTCATAATTGAACGCCAGCTCTACCGCCCATTTATCAGCAAGATTGGCCCCGGCAAAAGCGGATCCCATGGTGGCATGCGTTCCTGCAAATCCCGTGGCGTTGCCATAGATGTTCTTGTCCTTTTCAGGTCTTGTTGTCAAGATATTGATCACTCCTGATACGGCATTAGGTCCATACAATGTGGAGACGGGTCCATGCACTACTTCGATCCTCTCGATCTCAGCCATGCCCACTGGCAGGTTCTGCCAGAAAGTACCACCCTGGAAATAGTTGAAAACAGGCCGATTGTCAATCATGACCAGAATACTGGCATTGACATAAGTGAATCCGTAGCTTGGATTGCCGTCAATACCACCGCGCAGTGATACATCGTAGCAGCCATGAGATATTTCACGGACGATGACTCCGGGAACGATCCGCAGCGCCTCTACAATGGAGGTGGCTCCGGACAACTCTATTTCTTTACGTGTGACCACAAACGAAGACAGCGGCACGTCAAAGGACGACTCCTGCTGTCTGGAAGCGGAGAAAATCTCGATGGACATCAGTTCCTCGAGAGAAAGGTCGAATATGTCGGACCCTTCATCAGCTGATTCCGTGACTTGTGCGTCTTGAGCATGAACTGCCGTCGCACACAGAATAGAAATCACGAGCATGAACGAAAGCTGGATGGCTCTTCTCATATCTTAAGAGATTGTTGGTGTAATTGAAGTCGTTTTTCGGGCACTATGGTGCCTAAGCTATCTTGCAGCTAAAATATTATTCTAAACAACGGCACCATAACGAACACGTATGGTTGGGTAATAATGGATGTTAGAGGGGATGTATCCTGCAGTCAACCTCAAAGTGGGTGTGATGAGAAAATACTATATCCTAACCCACTCGCTTTGCACAGCTTTCTACTAAAAAAAAGACCCCGGAAGAAGATACCGGGGTCAAATGAACGTGTCGCGAGTGCGAAAAAAATGTCTTCTATAGTCTACAATCGGTACCTCAAACCGCCCATGGCCTGGAAGCCCAGCTTGTCCGCGCCGAAGCCCTCAGGGGAATCGTTGTTGAGCAAGTTGCTACCATAGATGAACAGCGAGAAATTTTTATTGACCGCATAGTTGACGTTGGCATTGAGTAGCAGTTTGCCATCAATATTACGTCCAGCTTGGTTATTGATTTGACCCGTCCGGAAGTCCAGCTCCGTATTCATGTCCATCGCATACGCGCTGAAATAGTACATGGATACATTGAAATTTAACTTCTCGATAGGATTGAAAATGACATTCATACCACCAAAGACGTCGGGGGTATATTCACTATCCACATCCTCCACATTGTCAATGTGTTCGCCCAGGACAAAGTTGAACTGGGGATTGTCATATGCTCCTTCCACATTGTAGTAAGGTGAGTAATCATACAATTTGGTCTGCTGGAAGGTGACATTGGGCCGGACTTGTAGCCTGGAATCAAACAGCGTTGCCTGGAACGATATAGTCGCTCCTCTTTGCTGGGCGGTCAAGGGTAGATTGCCCTGCTCGAAGTTCAAATTGAGGGTTCCGGTTGCCGGGTTGAAAAAAGGCAACTGAGCAATAGAAGTATTGAAGTTCTCAAATTGCTGCTGGAACAGTGCTATGTCGAGGACGCTGTTGTTTGCGAATTTGGTGCGGTACCCAACTTCGTAAAGCGTATTGCTCACGAGATCCAGGTTTTGATTCCCTTCCAGGTTCAACCTAATTGAGGCATTCAGCTGGTTTTGGATGCTTACAAGCGTCGGTACCAGGAATGAACTGTTGTATGACTTACCAGTCACGAATCGCAGAAGGTGACGTTCTGCGGGTTTGAAATTGACGATTCCCTGATAGGAGAAAACACCCTCCTCTGGATAGTTGAAAATATCGTAACGGCCGCCGAGAATGAAGCGCCATTGCTCCCATGGGTTCAGGTCAACTTTCAGCGAAGGGGCAAAATTGGTGAGTGTGCCTTCGCCGTTGAAATTCCCTATCTCTCCCCGATCCACGGTGTATTGCGTGTCATCAAGGAATGCCGACTGATAACTGACGGCAGGACGGACCGAGATCTTGTCGTTGACAGTCAATACATAATCCAGGTACAGGTCAGTATTGGAGTAATCATAGTGGTTCGGGATCACATCACCGGAGAGGCCTTGGGTACCAGTGAGATATGAGGCCATCACTGTGAATCCGTAGACATTCCCAGACAACAGCACATTCCTACTATCATTGGTGAAGACTGTCAGGCCTGCACCTGCTGCCAATGGGTAGAGCGCGTTGGCGTTGTTGTAAGAGCCGCCGACTTTCAAGTCGATGTTATCATTCTGGTAATAAACATTGAAAGTTGCACCCAACTTGTCCAGGCTCTCTTCTGCATCTGGATACCGCTCAATGTTTCGCTCGAGCGTACCGAGATTTAAGTCGCGTACGGGCACATACTCTTCAATATCAGGCTCATAGAGGGTTTCCTCAAGTTTCTTTCTTCGCTCATAGTTGAAGGCCAGTTCCACGGCCCAGTCATTGCCAATATTGGCCCCGGCGACCGCCGACCCCATGTATGCGTGTGTGCCGGCAAAGCCTGTCGCATTGCCATAGACATTTCGCTCTTTGTTAGGGCGATTCGTCAAGATGTTGATGACCCCGCTCACGGCATTGGGACCATATAGTGTAGAAACAGGACCGTGTACGACCTCTATCCTATCCACCTCGGCCATACCCACTGGCAGATTTTGCCAGAAAGTACCGCCCTGGAAATAGCTGAATACCGGACGATTGTCTATCATGACCAGGATCGAAGAGTTGACGTAGGTAAAATCGTAGGAGGGAAGACCGTCCACTCCACCGCGGAGAGAAACATCATAGCTGCCATTGGCTACCTCACGTACGATCACTCCGGGTACGATCCGAAGTGCATCGGGAATGGATGTTGCTCCAAGGAGCTCGATTTCCCGCCTGGTAACGACGAAAGATGATAGCGGCACATCGAAAGAGGATTCCTCTTGACGAGATGCAGAAAAGATCTCGATGGACATCAACTCCTCCAATGAAAGTTCAAACATATCAGATTCCTGATCCTGAGATTCCAACATAGCTGCCTCGTCCTGTGCGAACGTGTCCGCAGCACTAAGGAGCGAAAGCAAAACAAGGGTAAGCTGCACTGCTCTTTTCATAGGAATTGTATTTGGTGGTAATTGTACAGTTGGTGTTGATCGAAGTGGGTTTAGTACCCAAAAATCAATTTGGCTGGGAAGGTAAGTACCTAGTTTTTAGATAGTAAGGGAAAGCGAATGGACGCGAGAGATACCTGCCGAAAGGGATAAAAACGTTAGTCAACAAAATAGCCAAAAAAGAGGTGAGCCTAACACGAATCAAACTACCTGTGAGGCGGGATTAAAGGCATTGAATGGGGCTGTGAGATTTGATCTACATTCCTATCTATCAAGACTAAACTCGATAAATACAGGGTGGTGATCGGAGATAAATCGACCGGTGATCAGTTCGCTGAAAACAGCATATTTCTTTACTGCAACATTTCTCGTAAAAGCATAATCGATCCTGCGGCTTTCGGTTTGCGAGGCATCGAAACCATTCCAGGTCCCCTCCTGTCCAAAAACCACACATTCCTTGCAATCGCGGGCATCTTCCAAAAACGCTACCAGAGGCTTGATGGGCTCAGAATCTGGCACTGCGTTGAAGTCGCCAGTCAAAACCACTGGATCTGTCAAGCCAGCCAATTCCTTGATCTTCTCAACGATAAGCTTACCGGATTCGGCCCTGGCCTCCTGACCTCTGTGATCAAAATGCGAATTGAAAGCCCAGATCGTGCGGCCGGTTGCCTGCTCTTTCAACTCCACATAGGAACAAATGCGCTCCAGGTTGGCATCCCAACCCTTTGAGGGCTTCTCTGGAGTCTCAGAGAGCCAAAATGTTCCTTCCCTGTTCACCTCAAATCGTGAACGATTGTAGAAGATCGCCGAGTACTCGCCTTTCGTTTGGCCGTCTTCCCTGCCGACGCCGACATAGCTATAGTCCGCCAACTCTTCGTCCATGTAAGTCACCATGTGATGCAGGGCCTCTTGCAAACCAAGTATATCAGGCTCATAGAACTTCACCTGGCTCACCAGGTGTGCCTTGCGCTTATGCCAATTGTCATCGCCATCATTGGGATTGTCATACCGGATGTTGTAGGACATGGCGGAGTAGGACTGCGCCATGAGGATGGTACTACCAAGAGAAAATACGATGAGGAAAAGGGCTGCTACACGTGACATAAAAGCAATTATCGACAGGCTTCGCTACGCTGACAATTAATTGGTTGCAGAAAATTTAATCAGTGCCAGGTATTATGTGCCGATCATAATCGAAGAAGTCCTGGACTACTCGCTGCTTCGTGTCATCGATAAAACTGATGAGTGCCTCTGCCGCGGGGGTCAACTGTTTCTTCTCCTGGTAGATGAGGTTCCAGGTGGTCGTAATTGGCAAGCCCTTCACTGGAAATATCGTCATATTCCCCTGGGCGAGCTCGGTCCGCAAGCCAATGAGGGGCATGATCGAAAAGCCAATACCTGCGAGGACTGCTTGCTTCACAGCCTCATTCGAAACCAGCTCCATCGACTTCGACGGTTCGATATCGTGCTTTTCCAAGAAAGATTCCATGGCGAATCTCGTCGCCGAACCGCTCTCGCGGAGAATCAACGTCAAGCTTCCAAGATCCTTAACGCCTATTTCCATCTCCCGAAACCGACTGCTGCCAACAAAGTACAAGCGGTTCTCCATCAGTTCTACCATTTTCAGGGGTACATTGTCTGGCAGCACCGAGACAAGATAGAAGTCACTTTCATTCTGCATAAGACCCTCCACAACTCGGTTTTTGTTCGAAACATCGATGGTGATGTCTACTCCGGGATGCTTTTCCATGAACTCCTGAAGAAAGTAGGGAATCACGTACTTACCTGTGGATACCACGGCGATTTTCAACTTGCCCGTGAGAAGTCCTTTGTATTGGTTGATAGTGGTCTTGATGGTCTCCGCTTCATCCAAAATTCGCTGACTGACCTCCGCCATCTTTTTCCCAAAATCAGTGACGTAAAGGCGCCGACCGATGAGCTCCGTGAGCGGAATCTCAAACTGGTCCTGCAAACGCTTTAGCTGAATTGAGACCGCTGGTTGTGTCAAGTGCAGCGCCTCAGATGCCTTCGTAACACTTTGGTATTCAACTATTTTGAGAAATACCTGGAGCTGATGGAGTGTGTAATTCATTTACTTAAGATCATGTTTTAGATAAAAATAATAAATAATATATTATGAATTATATTTTCCACATTTGTGGCAGGATATTAAAAATTCATGAAACAATGAGCTTTACAATCGACACAGCCCCATCTCCAGTAACTACTTCTTCTAACAACGGTCAAAGCACCTCACCTGCACCTTCGGCGAAAGTGGAGGTGACTTGTGACAACTTGAAAGAATTGTTTGAGCAGGTCTTGACCGAGAGACAGGAGTCGACTACCAATCTCACATGGGTGGACGACGAGACCGTAGAAGTTACTACAGTATCTGGTCAGTGCATGCACCAGTTCGCACTTCGTGCCGAAGAGTTGGGCAAGGAAGTAAGCTACCAGAAAAAAGTATTTATTACGATCAAGGACAAATAATCAAACACCCGGGGTGTGTATCCGGCTGATAGGGTAATCGCATCCGCAGTCGGGTCCACAAACCCTTGGTCTTGCAGCCCCGTGGCCATTCAAACGGCACCCATCCGGGGATAAACAAAAGACGGCATTAGATCCCATAGTTAGGTCACCCAAAACGAAGTTGCTCCATCAAGCGGGCAAGCTTCTTAGGAAAAATATTACCTCAACAATCCTTTCTTCATCGGCCGTCTCTACCGAGCCGATTGATAGGTTGTTATATTGTTTTGGGCTAGGTTGATGTCGAAGATCCATCCAGTGGGTGGATCTTTTATTTGATGGGGCAACCAATGACTAGTCGACAGTCACTCTTCACCTTCGGCTCTCCTTCCGAAAGAACAATCAAGGGAGCTCCGTACTATTAGAACCGCACGCCTACCCTGTATCCCAGCCACATACTGACTCCCGATTCTTCAAGGAGCAGCCGATCCGGTTCAATTTGGAACTCGTCCTCCTTCGACCGGTCGCGAATGTAAATATTTAACTGAGGGCCCATGACGACTGAAAAGTGCTTGTGAAAAGAGTATCCCAGGTTGAGGTTGACTTTGACCAGCGTGTATTTATCCTTGTCCTCAATCTCTTCCGTCAGCGGCAGCATCCCAAGACTGACCGCTTCCAGGTTGCTGAAATAATTGCCCCGGAAGTCCACCTGCGTACCCAGACCCAAACCATAGGACCAGTGCTTTACATTTTGGTTGTGGATACCAGCAACATAGATCGTGTAAAGGGCCTTGGTACCCATGCGATACGACAGGTTGAAGTTAGTCGCGTCGTCGTAGCTCAGCTCGATCTTCTTTAAGCCATTCTTCACGATATTGATCAGGCCAATAGAGACACTCTTTCGCGAGTCGTTGACGATATTTACCAGGCCTATCTGCACTCCGCTGAGCGTGTAGGTATAGTTGAAAAGCGACAGCTGCAATCCGTGCACGTGGTCCCGGGCGTAGTTGACCATACCCGCCACCTGTAGTCCGTGTACAGGGTCCCAGGCATAGTTGATCATGCCTGCGGCCTGCATCCCGCGTACTTCCCCGGCCCAGTTGCCCATACCGGCGGCTTGCATGCCCTTGAATTCCCCCGACATCTGGTTGAGCATTCCCGCAGCCTGTAGGCCGGTTATGTCCCCGATATTCACATTGATCGCACCTGCTAGTTGTGCCCCGGTAGTGCTGCCAAGTGTCACATTCAAAGCCCCTGCGGCCTGTGCCCCTTCGATATCTCCACCCACGTAGTTGCCAAGACCTCCAGCCTGAAGACCACTGACATTTTGCCGAATAATGTTAATGGCACCCCCGAGTTCCACGCCCTTGACACCATACGCGAGGCCAGCGATGATATTCAGTGATACATTGTTAGTGATCTTACCGGATAGGAGACCATTGGTACCTACTGCTGGCAAAAGTGACAGTTGAACGGGACGCTGCTCCCCCAGCTTCACATTGGCCAGGTGCCGCTGGATTTTCGTCGCAATCACCCCTTTGAAGAATTTGGTCCGATCCATTTTGACCTCCGCCTCCGCACGGACAGGCGCCGGCCTTAGTTGTATCTGGGAAGGCACAGGTTCGCCCCTTCGCACACGGATGAGTGTATCCTGGTAGTTCTGCTTGCTGATAATGAACGTGGCCTCCTCATATCGAGAAGCCACCTTCAGGTTATAGTTACCACTCTCGTCTGATAGCGAGGCGGTGAGGGTGTTGGCTTCGAATACCGAGACATTGGATAGTTGCGAGCCTGTAGTTTCGTCTACCACTGTCCCGGCGATGGCGAAGGTCTGCTTCGTGGGGACTTTGGGTGCCTGAATGATCACATAATTGCCACGCTCCTTGTAGCTAAAACCCTCGCCGAGCGTCTCCGAAAGTACCTGCCTGAGGGGGGTCTCCTTCCAGTTGCCAGAGATCTCGCTAGTGGGTAGCGTGGAAGGATTATAAGAAAAAGTCTGTTGTGTGACTACCTCCAACTCGTCAATGACTTGTACCGCCGACAGGGACGCTACTTCCAGCGTCACGAGCTTATCCAATGCCTCCTGCGCCGATAGTCGTAGACAGACTGTCGACAGCAAGCATCCAATTAATATCGTCCTAACAACCCTCGCCATCAATGACGATTTCGTCGTCGCCTCTAATCACTTCCAGTCCCAGGGTGATCGAAATGACGTCAAGAATGTTGTCGATCGACTCGTTGTCGAAACTCACAGTCAGCTGGCAATCGCCAATGGTGTCGTTGGCTATCCTGATTTGCTCGTCATACGTACGATTCAGGGTCGACACAATCTCAGCCAGTGATAGCTCGCGAAATACCAGTTTCTTCGTTTTCCAGAAACGGTATTCGCCAGTGTCTTCCATCTCCAATAACTTAAGATCACCGGTCCCGTGATCATACGAACCAGTCTGTCCACCAACAAGGATGAGCTCCTTTGTCTCGATGCTCAAACGCACCCTCCCCTCTTCCACCGAAACCAATGTGAGGGATTCGGATTTCTCTGAAACATTGAAGGACGTGCCCAGTACTTCTACAGCCACTCTTTGGGTTCGCACAACGAAAGGACGAACGGGGTCCGGTTCTACCTCGAAATATGCTTCGCCTTCGAGGTACACTTCACGGCGAGAATCAGATACACGCGTCACTTGTAAGCGGCTACCTTCGTTGAGCGATATCACACTGCCATCATCCAATTCGGAGACAAGTACATCTGCCTCGGCAACGAGCTCCTGCACATCAGCTTCTTGTGTGGACCAGACAAACCATCCAATGCCGATACCCATCACAACAACAGCCGCCACACGCCATACCCAGCCCAAACCAGGTGAGTCAGTGAGCCCCTCGTTTGCAATCTCCTCCTTCCGCCTGCGGACCTTCTCCAGGGCGGCTCCGACGTCATAACGAGCTCCATCATCCCATACACGGATCTGTCCCGTATCAGCCCACACCAACCGCCATACGTCAAACTGCCGCTGATTGGCAGCACTGTCCATGCGCCATTCGAGGATCAGCGCATTCTCCTCATCGCTGGTCTCCTGTGCGAAGAACTTCGCTACCAAATCCTCGTTGACGATATGTCGGTTATCCTCATTCATTGCATCCCGTATATTTTGGACAGCCAACCTTCATTTTACCCCCACCCATTATTTTCAAATAACCAGAGGACAAAAGGCAAATAAGGACCGAGATCCTCGCGAAAAATCTTAAGTGCCTTGCCCATGTGCCGCTCCACGGTCTTCACGGACAGGTCGAGACGGTCAGCAATTTCCTGGTATTTCAGCCCTTCAAACCTGCTGAGCTCGAATACCTCGCGACACTTCGGTGGCAACTTGTCAAAGGCGAGTCGAACTTTTTCCTCCAGCTCATCAAACTCCAGGAAATCAAATGAGAAACCTTCTGACGCCCGATTGCGCTCATAATTGGCATGCTTGAAAACGACCTGCTGATGTTTGAGGTGATTGAGGCAGGCATTGCGGACGGCGCCGTACAAGTAAGATTTGACCGTGGTTCTGATATTGGTCTGATCCAGCTTGGCCCAAATATTGGCAAAGGTCTCTTGCACCACCTCCTCCGCAGACTCTTCGTCGTCGACATATTGCCGGGCAAATCCCGTCAGTGGACCATAGTACTGCCTGAAAATCCCCTCAAAGGAAGCTTCATTGATTTGTGCAATATCGTCGGTCTTGTGCAGCTCCAATTGTGAAAGCAAAATAAGGCCTCACAAATGACAAACAACCATAATTTCAATTATATCCAGTCCTGGTCATGCACGGTACGCTCATGCTCAACATCCCCGGTATGCTTTGTGTCCATTGGCTCAAAAAGCATCACCCATACCTCCTGATCCTTGCGGGTGACAGGAAAGTGCTCGACGCCTCTGGGTACGATAATGATCTCGCCTTTCCTAACTACCTCTGCCCTATCACGAAAGTGCATGGTAAGCTCACCTTTCACCACCATGAACAGTTCGTCCTCGTTTTCATGACTATGCCAGACAAACTCACCTGTGAGCTTAGCAAGCTTGACGTACTGGCCGTTGAGCTGCCCAATGATCTTCGGGGTCCAGTGCTCTTTGAAAGACTCAAATTTGGAGGCAACATTGATAGGTTTCATGGGAGGTATTGATGGTGCAACATGCTTTATACCCGCAAAGAAACACCAGCTATCGGATTTTGAAACGCCGGGATTTGGCCGAGGTCCATTTTATCCGCTAGCTTTAGCACATGTCAAACTTTGCAATGCTTGGCTCCGGTTTTATCGGCGCCTTCTACACCCGATCCTTACACGGCTATAGAAACAGCGACCGAGTGGTCATTGTCCAGAGCCGCAATGAAGAAAACCTCAAAAGATTTTGTGAGCAAAATGATGTGCCTCGCTATACAACCGATATGCGTGAGGCCATCCAGGACCCTGAAGTGGACCTGGTCGTCATCGCTCTCCCCAACCACCTGCACCTGGAAGCAGTCCAGCTATGTGCCGAGTTGAAGAAAGGCGTGCTGATGACCAAGCCCCTCGGCCGCAATGCCGAAGAGGCGTATGAAATGCTCAAGCTTGTCGAAGAAGCTGGCATATTCCATGGCTATCTGGAAGACCTGGCTTACACCCCAAAGACCATGAAGGCCACCCAGGCCGTAAAGGAGGGGGCGATCGGCAAAGTCACCTGGGCACGAAGTCGTGAAACGCACCCTGGCCCTCACAGCGACTGGTTTTGGAATATCGAGCTGGCGGGAGGTGGCGCCATTGTCGACTTGGGCTGCCACTGCATTGAGATCTCCCGCAACTACATAGGCAAGGAGGTGAGACCCGTAGAAGTCATGTGCTGGGCGGACACGCTCGTTAAGCCAATTGCTGCAGAAGATCACGCTGTGGGTCTGGTAAAGTATGCCACCGGCGCCGTTGCACAATTTGAGGTGAGCTGGGCCTTCCGCGGGGGAATGGACCTTCGCGACGAGGTGTCCGGTACAGAAGGAACAATATGGCTCAACCAATTCATGCGAACGGGTTTCGAGATCTTTTCTGCCGGAGGCAAGGGTGGCTACGTAGCGGAAAAAGGCGAGACCAATGCCGGTTGGCTCTTCCCCGTCGGTGACGAGAATGTGGAGTTGGGTTATACCAATATGTTCAACGATATGCTCAACTGCTACGAAGCCGGTAAGCCCCCGATGGAGACTTTCTACGACGGGTATGTGGTCAATGCCATCATGGACGCCGCTTACAAGTCTGCCAAAAGCAAGTTGTGGGAGCCGGTCGAGTTAAAGGAATGGCGCGGTGATGACCAGTCAGAGCCCATCATGGAACTATCTGAGTACGACAGCCAGCACTACCTGGTAAAGGAAGAACGTTTGCCAGACGGCTCGAAGAAAGTCATTCTAAAAAACAAAGAGACAGGAGAATTCTCTCAGATACACGAAGACCGGTAGAACGGCGCACCGAGCACAGACTAGCGTCCGGCTTATCACTCGCCCTGATAGTACCGCAAGGGGGATGCTCAAAGAACCCCGAATACGCATTGTGGCTGTCACTTCAGGGCGAGCGTATGTCAAAGCCCCACAAAAAAATGACCCTCAATCGCTGAGGGTCATTAAACCAGAAACGTATGAAAAAAAGTGAATTATGACACTACTAGTTTGTTAGGGTCCCACTGCACGATGCGATTCTCAAAATAGCTGACATTGGTAGCTAATGAGGGGCCAGCTGCCCGCATGCCAAAGCTTCCATCCTCCACAATCCTTTTCCCTTCCGTCACGGCCTCAGCAAAATTTGTCCAGTGATCTAGATGGTCGCTGTAGCCATCGGGCGTTTGGTAAACCTGCTCGCCCGGCTCACGCATTTTATAGTCTTTGGGGTATTTCTCGGCATACCACTTCTCGTAATCAGCCTGTTGCTGCTTCGTGAAGGTGTTGTACGAATCCCATCCACCGTACCCCGGCCCGCCGGTGATTTTGTTTTTCTTCACTGTGATTCTGCCCCATCCAATGGTCATGGTCCCATCCGTTCCCACAAGCTCCAGAAGGGACCCTCCACCACCGGAAGCGGTGAAATTCACTCGGATCTGCAGGGAAAATGCTGAATGAGTATCTGTATCGCCATAGTCGACCACAGCAAGCATGAGGTCCGGAACGTCCCTTCCATCCTTCCAAAACTGCAAACCCCCACTAGCAAATATGCGCTCCGGTCCCAGTGTGTCAAGCGTCACATGCAAGCCTGAAAACAAATGAACAAAGAGGTCACCTGCCACGCCCGTACCATAGTCCTGATAATTTCTCCATCTAAAGAATCTGTTGGGGTCGTAGGCCCTTTTTGGCGCGTCCCCCAAATAGGCATCCCACCCTACGGTCTTTTCTGATGCGTCTGTTGGGATCGAATATTGCCAGGCTCCCAGTGCTGAGAATCGATCATTATAGGTTTCGGCCATGACCAGCTCTCCGATCGCTCCAGACTTGTAGATCTGCGCTGCTTTCTCATAGAGAATGGAGCTCACTCCCTGACTTCCCACCTGAAACGCCTTCCCAGTTTTTTTCTCCGTATCAATGACTGCCTGACCTTCTTCGATTTTATGCACCATCGGCTTTTCACAGTACACCGCCTTCCCGGCATTCATGGCATCGATAGAGATTTTGTCGTGCCAATGATCAGAAGTGGAAACCACTACCGCATCAATATCCTTTCGATCCAGGATTTCTTTATAATCACGGGTGGCCAATAGATCACTACCAAAGTTCTCTTTACTACTCTCCAGTCTCCCATCGTACAGGTCACAAACAGCTGCGAGCTCCATCCCCGGTACTTGTAAAGCCGACTCGACGTTATTGTATCCCATGATACCCATGCCGATCGCTCCGAGTCTGATTTTATCAGACGGCGCGATGTTGCTTTTGCGCCGCAACAGATACTCCTTCTCGGGCCGGGTGGCCGCGAGCGAAGGCAAAGACGCTGCCGCAACTCCCGTTCCCGCTATTTTTTTAAGAAAACTTCTCCTGGACTTTTTCATTTCTTCGTTGCTTGGGTATAGCGGTACAAGGTAGTGAACGACTTGCCAAAATTGGGCAGGTACATGGTCCAAAGGACGGCGCAATACGTTTCAGGAAAGTCTGGTCCTAGCTTCCCTGAGGTTTGATGGGTAGATAGATGTCCTCCATAGACTGCTCATTGTGGGGGCCCAACCATCGGTGATCGAGGTACTCATAGTGGTGGCGGTCATCCAAGGTATAGCCAGAGTCAGGCAACCATTGCTGGTACATCCACAACCACATGGCCTGGAATTTGGCTACGGTACCCTGGTAAAGAAAACGGGCCCATAAACCTCCTTCAAGAATTATGGTCTCCATTCCTTCTGGAAGTTTCTCCACTTCGCTTACTCGAACGCATGCCCACTTTGAGAAAACCGTTTGCGGGGTAAACTCCTGAAACTTGGGATAATATTGAACGGAGTAAAACCCTTCGCCGAGTCGGTGGTCAACTTCAGCAGTTCTGGAACGAAAAGAGGTCCACAGCTCCCGAGTACGGTTATCACTTAAGGACATTTCCGTCCGCAGACCGACGAGGGATTGGTCTGGGAGTGTAAGAATTTCAGGCTCGCGATTCATTATCAATTCATCTCTTTCCAAAAGCGGAATTCCGCAAAAGACAAAGATCCACACCCTTCAATCCACCGATCTGATCTTTCACATGTGTAGCTAATGGGTTCAAATGAAGGTCTGGGAATTGGCACAAGCCAAATGTAGGCGGCACCGGCCTTATAAAGAAAAAAGCCGCCCTGGAGAAATCCTCCAGGACGGCCAACCGTTTGAGACACTGATCTTTATCTCTTAGTATTTTATCAACTGCTCTATCAGCTGTCCTCGAGAAGGAGACTGTAGTCGCAATACAAACTTGCCTTCGTTGATTTTGATGATACCAAAGTCGATTTCGACTTGATTCACACCTACTTCAAAGTGCAATTGTTTTTCGACTATCACCCTTCCACTCAGGTCAATGAGAGATAGCTGCATATCCTCCTCGACCGGATTGGCGATCTGCACAAAGAGTCGCTCTGTCACAGGGTTTGGATAGATCTCCATTGTAAGCTCCTCAATCTCAGGTAAAGATTCACCCCTGGCAAAAGACTTGCTGGGCCTACCTGGTGGTGGAGGAGACGTAGAAATCGGATTCTCAATGTTGATCACATCAATGGCATTTGATTGATCCCCTCTGTCTGGTGGTGGACTGGATGAAATCGGATTTTCGATATTGATGATATCACCTTCTTGCATAGGCTGCACTCCAGTGACTTTGATACCCGCATCGATGTCCATATAGATCTGGGCACCCATACTAGCCCGGTACTTCTTCGTCATACCGGAAGGCCTGGCGTCGCTGTCCTTTTCAGGATCTCCACCCTCCATCAAGAGCGTGAACTCATCATCCTCTGCAGCTTCAAACTGCAGTCTAAACTTCTCATCTGCAGGGGCGCCACTTAGCTCGGCGACACCCATTGCGTTGGTGACAGCCGTGGTGATCGTAACGTCGTCGCTATTCAGCAAATGCACTGTCACTCCCGACTTGCCAGGCTCGCCGATATCCTGAATTCCATCGGAGTTGAAGTCTTGCCAGACGTAGGAATAAACAGTACCTGGCGTCCAAACACCTGCATCAATGGCATCCTTTAGGGTCCCACCACCAGTTAAGAAAATGTATTTTGACTTACCGGAACCACGGGCCACATCACTATCCAGTGCGTCATCGTCTCCTTTGCGCCTGTGAGTAAATTTATGGTCGTCCAGATGAGGGAACTGAAGTCTTACCTTCTCAGCCGCGGGTACCTCAACAAATGTGACAATACCACCAGCATCTGTGAGACCTAGTCGCAATTGATTTCCATCTCTATCGAGCAGTTGCACTGGTACATTTTGCAGCCCGGGTTCGCCCGCATCCTGAATACCATCTCCGTTGCGGTCATCCCACACGAAAGACTGTATCGATCCCGGTGACCAAAGTCCCGCATCGAGCAACTCGAAAGTTTCATTTCCTCCTTTCGCACCGAACCAGCCGGTTGTCAGATCCCTTCGGCGGACATCACTGTTCACTTCACTGGAACCTCGCTTGCGATAGGTAATGGAATAGTTCTCTGGTACATCTATTGACAGCCTAAGCCTTTGATCGGCAGGAATATTGCCGATGGAAGCGATACCATCTGCATCCGATGCTCCTTGCAATATCGTCTCACCGTCCCTATTCAGCACGTTCACGACTATATTCTCTATTCCTGGCTCTCCGGCATCTTGCATACCATTGCCGTCAAGGTCGTCCCAGACGAATGTTTCTACAACACCGGGGCTCCAGAGGCCCGCATCAATTTGCAGGAATTCTTCCTTCCCTTTGCTTACCTTGAAGGATTTCGTAAATCCTGTCTTGCTTTTAGGATCACTGTCCTTGCCGTCGTTTTTACCTACACCCTGGCGGGTAAATGCATAGCCGTCAGGCTTCACGAACTGCAGGCGGAATTTCTCATCTCCAGGTGCGTCTTGCAACAAGGCAATTCCTTCGCTATCAGTATTTGCTGAGGAGAGCACCCGGTAATCAGAGCCAAGTAAGACAACATTGATTCCTTCTATCCCAGGCTCACCTTCGTCTTGAAGTCCATCGCCGTTCAGATCATCCCAGACGAATGAACGAACCAGGCCAGGGGAAGCATAGGCAATGTCCCATGTATCGTTGATTCCTTCGACTACAGTAAACTTGTCAGTCTTATTGTAAGCGTCGCTATCCTTTGTATCGTCAGCTCCTGCATCAATCTGCCCGTAGCCATAACCATCAGGCCTGGCATATCGAAGTCGATAGATGGTACCCACCGTAAGGTCGAAGAATACCACCAAACCATCTTCGCTCGACTGCTTCGTCGCGAGTGTTTTACTTTTCTTGTCCAAAAGTTCTACGGTGACTCCCTGGATACCGGGCTCACCCTCATCCTGGATACCGTCACCATCCGTGTCATCCCAGACAAAAGATAGGATCGACGGCGCACCATTGTTAGTCGGATCCAGAATGTAATCATCGATATTGTCTGGAATACCGTCATTATCGTCATCTTCATCATCCACTACCTCGACAGATCTCGTGGCAGTCGTGGTATTTCCTGAAGGATCAGTCGCCGTGTAAGTGATCTCATAGACACCAGGAATGGTTGTGTCCACAGAGCCTTCGGATGTCATGGTAGAGGAGCAATTGTCTGTATCAGTCGCTCCTGCTTCTGTGTAATCAGTATATCGTTCGTGCTGGACGGTAACATCACCGACAAGGGTGATAACGGGAGCGGAGTCGTCTACGACTGTCACAGTGGCTGCTGCCGAATCTTTGCGGCCGACCAAGTCCTCGATCACCAAATAGAGGTCAAAATCACCCAACGTACTACAGTCAAAGCTGGTGATGCCGATCGAGCGACCAGCAATACCTGCGATGGCAGTTGAGCCATTGTCTACCAAATCTGGTGTGATCTCAAGTGTTCCATCCGCCTCGAGAGCCACAGTAATATCTTTCGTCTTTACATTGAACAAATCAGGTGTCGGGGTAGGTGCAGGACCCGGACTCGGGCCCGGGCCAGGGCCACTCGGCAATACATTGACCTTTACGACATCTGTATCCTGGCAGCCGTACTTGTCTGTGTACAGGATAGTATATTCTGTTGAAGTGGCGGGGAATGCCGTCGGATCGGCAACGTTGGACGCAGTCAGAGACTCCGAAGGTGACCAATCATACGTCTGAATACCACCGTAGGTCACCTGCAGCTTGTAAGCTGAAAGTGCTATACCGGTGTTGTACTGAGAACTGTAGACGACCTCCACGGTATTATCACCTCCCACTTGCCAAATCGAATTGATCAAGCCAAAGTCGTCGAATACAAACTCTTTCGGGAAAGTGCCGAACCCAGCAGCTTCGCAAGTACAGCCTTGTGATGAGGTCTCGCCAGTAGTTCCAACCATGGTTCCATTCACATAGAGGTCCCATTTGTTATATCCATCTGGCTGCGAATAATCTCCACAAGAATAGAAGACACTCAGTTTCAAACTCTCCACACTAGCCAGTTCCGCTGAGGAAACGGAAGCAGACTGAGAAGCATCATTGTACTGCCAGACATAGCCTTCCGTACAAATACTTGTGCCAAACGACGAACAATCTGTGTTGCCGCCATCAGCGTCAAAGATGCAGAAATCTTCAGGGGGCGCACTAGCACCGTATAGTACCTCGCCAAGGTTGTTCACTGAGGCGCTCAGATCGATGCTATCTCCTTCCGCTATGTAAAGGTCACTGCCGGCATCGACCGATGTTGCAGGTGCTTGCGACACAATCGTCATCTGCGTAAGGCTTTGAGCACCAACACCGTCCTGGACTTTTACCTGATATGTGCCAGGTGCGAGTCCAGTGAAAGCGTTGGAAGTACTCCAGGTAGCGCCTCCGTCGATGGAATATTCGTAGCCGTAGGCTTCGAATTTATAGTTGAGACCTTGCACGTGCATACCGCAGTTGGTATCCGGCGACGAACGGAATCGAATTGCCGAGATTGCCGATTGAGGCGTAAACTCTATGTGCTCAGGGAAGTAATAACAATCCGTTCCTGTTGTGACTGAGAAAACCTCCGTCCACGTATCCGTATCTGGATTGTAGACATCAATCATGTAGGAAAAGGTATCACCTTCCGCATGTGAGTGCGAGCAATAGGCCTCAGGATTGATAAGCGTCAAAGCGTATACATTGTGCGCCATCTGGTCCATTGTCTGCGTAAGACCTTCTGCGCAGTCCGTTCCTACGGTACCCATGCCCATTTCGCCGACCACCCCACCGCTTGCGGTGACAACAAGGGAGCCGTCGTTTTGAAAACATGAACTCGCATCTTCAGACACTACGCTAAAAGATACGGGGCCCTGGGCCCAAGCCATGGATGAAACCATCCAAATTGCAAAGAGGATACCTGTCCTGTATAGATTCTGTGTAATCTTCAATTTCATAGTGCTCGTAGTTTAGAGTTGCTGGGCCTTTTCTTGTAGACGCATAGACCACTGATCGACTGTCCAGTTGCGTGTCAACTCGTTGGGTCGCAGTATGATGTGAATGACGTGCTCATTTCTCCAATCCACATTGATCGTCCATGCCGGATCGTTCATGTCCTTGAAGAAGTCCTTTGCATCGTTGTTATTGCTGAAGGGCAAATGTGAAATGTCCGCCTCGTAAAAGTGCTGAAGCGGCTGCGATGCATCCAGGGTTATTAAATAATCTGTGGTAATCGTTGCCGCTCCGGGATCTTTCTTCCAGTTATTGCCTTTACCGTTGCTTTGTGCAATCGCCAAAGACGAAATTCCGAGAAGAAAAATGAAAGTAAATGCGGTAACTGCGCGTTTTGAGCGCAAAATCTGCGTAAGCCTGCTGAGTGCTAGGTTTAGTTTCATGGCGTCTATGCTTGTTGTTTGTTGTCACTGGTAGGAACAAGACCGCCTGCACAGGATGTACTTCTCCTGTTAGCTCTGGTTGGAGCTGATCACATGGTGGCTTATTCTGAAACCTTTCCACAATTTACCACCCATATATATAGAGTTCGGCTAACGGTCCGATGAACTGGCATATTTCACGCTGAACCGGAATAGATCCCGCATGGCCCGGAGCGCTTTACACAATAAGCATTTCCAGAATCGTCCACAGGGGCCTAACACGGCTACTACCAGTCGCCGTATGTGCCGTAAATCTCATCAACACCTCAGCCCCATACAAACCTCCGTGTATGCGCTGGGCAAATCTCCGTTCGAATCGGGAGCGAACTCAGTCTACATTGTCATGTAGAAACTTGTTATTCCCCAGTATCTGGTTCTCATCCGTCAAGTTGAACTTGGAAATGTTCCTTTCTGACGAGTGAGGGACATCTCGAAGCTTCACCTTCTTCCTTTCAAATGCCGGGACGTCCCACTTTTCCCGGAAAGATTCCGCGTTCATGTTTTCCTCCTGAGCAGGTGCAGCCTTCTGGCTTTGAAGCAACTTTTCTTCTCTTGCCCTTCGGGCTTCTATCATCTCGACCTTTCTGGAAACAGGAT
The DNA here is from genome assembly GCA_965227935.1 of Cyclobacteriaceae bacterium. Taxonomy (GTDB): domain Bacteria; phylum Bacteroidota; class Bacteroidia; order Cytophagales; family Cyclobacteriaceae; genus JAWPMT01. The sequence goes on from CBDDGS010000043.1 coordinate 546,630, forward strand.
TGGCAGGTCCGTCCAGCAGCTCCTCCAGGTCAAAATCCTCTTCCTCACCCACCTCATCTTCAATTTCCATAAGGAAATCGTCTTCATCATCTTCATCTATGGTGTCTCGCGGCTCCGGTTTCTCAAACTCAAAAGTGAAGCTGGGACTTAATTTCGTATCATCTTCCTCGACCTCTTCTTCAAACCCGTCAAGGTCTAGTTCAAATTCATCTAGCTCACCATTCTCGTCATTCCCAAACCTTTCAAAGGCAGCCGGTCTCTCTTCTTCTTCCGACGCATCGTCAGACTCACCTCTACCGGAGTAGACCGAGTTTCTCCGGATCTGGCGGGACGATTCGAGGTCAAAGACCCGTTTCGAAACGGCCTCCTTGTCTTCCTCTGTCTCTACTTCTTCCTGAACCTCTGCCTTAAGTGAAGCTAGGTCTGCGCCTCTTGATGGGCGTAGCTTCAGCTGCATGTCTTCTGAACTCGCAAAACCTGTGGCAATCACGGTTACCCGTATGTTCTCGCCTAGCGCAGCATCGATACCGTGACCAAATATCACCTCCGCATCATCTCCGGCAAATTCATGGATATAATCGGTGATATCCGCCAATTCATCCATTTGCAGTTCGGCTTCATCTCCAGACATGATAGAAAGCAGGATCTTCTCAGCACCATGAATGTTCTGGTTGTTGAGCAACGGCGAGTTTCAAGGCCATTCCGCGGCGCGCCTTGCTCGATTATCACCCGAGGTGTGCGCGGAGCCCATGACAGCCGCTCCTGCGTTCTTCATGACCGTCTTCACATCCTCAAAATCGACGTTGACATACCCTGGGACCGTGATAATCTCCGCAATGCCCTTGGCCGCCGTGGTAAGTACGTTGTCTGCTTGTGCAAAAGCTTCCCTGATGGCAAGATTGCCAAAAATCTCTTTGATCTTGTCGTTTAGCACCACGAGCACGGTATCACAATGCTCTTTGAGCAACATGATCCCCTCATTGGCCTGAGCCATCTTTTTCTTGCCCTCAAATCCAAACGGAGCCGTGACAATGCCCACTGTAAGGATATCCAGTTCCCGGGCTACCTGGGCGATGACTGGTGCCGCTCCAGTACCTGTACCACCACCCATACCGGCTGTGATGATAGCATTTTCGTATCTGTAGAGAGCAATTCCTTGATGTCTTCCTTGCTCTCGATGGCCGCATTTCGGCCCTTTTCCGGGTTGGCGCCGGCGCCAAGGCCTCCGGTCAGGTCAATACCAATCTGCAGCTTGTTCGCCACTGGGCTGCTCTGCAACGCCTGACTATCCGTATTGCAGACGACGAACTCGACATCCCTGATACCGGAATTGTACATATGGTTAACGGCATTGCTTCCGCCGCCTCCAACCCCAACAACTTTGATGATGGACTTGTGGTGTGAAGGCATGTCAAAGGTGTATGTATTCTCTTCCATGATTTTCTAAATTTTTGTTCTCCTCTCCTCTAGCTCCCTCTGTTAATATTCTAATTTGTCATCCATGTCATCGATCAATAGACCCTTGGTTTTCTCCAGGATATTCTGAAAAAATTTGCCTTCTGGCCTGATCTTGCGGCGCTTTCCTTCCTGCATTTTCCGCTGCTCATATTCCGCTTCCCTGAAGTCCAGGGCCTTGAATCCAGACAACACCAAACCGACAGACGTAGCGTACATCGGACTTCTGGCCATATCCACTTTACTCTTTCCTAAGTGCTCATTAGGGTATCCGATTCTGGTGTCCAACCCCGTCATATATTCGAAGAGCTGTTGAAGGTTGGTGAGCTGGGAGCCTCCTCCTGTGACTACTACGCCTGCTGCCAACCGTTTGTGATAACCCGAGGTGATGATCTCGGTGTGTACCATTTCTATGATTTCCTCCATGCGAGCCTCTATAATGTGGGCCAGGTTTTTCACAGAAATCTCCTTGGAAGGCCTGTTTCGTAGTCCGGGAATAGCGACGATCTCATTGGGGCTCGCTTCCTCGGCGATCGCACGTCCAAATTTCGTCTTCAACTGCTCCGCCTGGTGCTCCATGACCATGCAGCCATGTTTGATATCCGAAGTGATGATATTTCCACCAAATGGGATCACCGAAGTATGCCGAATGATGTTCTCGTGGAAGATGGCAATGTCTGTCGTACCACCCCCAATATCTACCAGGCACACGCCAGCCTCTTTCTCTTCCTCACTCAGAACAGCAAGGCTTGATGCCAGCGGTTCCAGAATCAGATGCTCTATCTCCAGTCCGGCGCGCTTGATGCACCTATTAATATTGTTGATGGCGTTGGTTTGGGCCGTGATGATATGGAAATCAGCCTCCAGTTTCACTCCTGACATACCCACCGGGTCCTTGATACCGTCCTCATAGTCGACAGTATAGTCCCTGCGGCATCACATGAATGATCTCACTACCTGGTGGAATGAGAATACGATACATGTCACTGGCCAGGCGATTGACATCCTCAACCGTGATCTCATCATTGGACTCGCGAGTAATGGAGCCATGATGAACCATGCTTCGAATATGCTGTCCCGCGATGCCGACATTGACGACGCGCACGTCGATCTCCGCCTGCTCGCTGGCCTGAGATACCGCCTTCTCAATGGCATTGACTGTCTTGTCAATATTCGTGACGATTCCTCGAATCACGCCATCGGAGACCGCCTTGCCCATGCCGAGGATCTCTAGTTTTCCAAATTCATTTTTGCGCCCTACGATCGCGCAGATTTTTGTCGTTCCGATATCTAGTCCGACGATGATTTTATCCTCTTGCATAGCGTTCTTTGTTACCACAAACACATGATTCTGTACCAGGGAAGGCATCCTCTCCCAGGTATGCCCATAAGCCAATCGATATGATCGCTCGTTTATTCACAGACGATTTGGTCTTTAATTTTTAAGTTGACAGATGAATAGTGATTCCAACCTTTCTTGGGTAGGATCTCTTTATAGAAGATCTCCAACCGCCTCAACTTGGAATCAAGGTCCTCCGGTTGCCCGAAGATGATTTTCTGTTTGGTGACTTGCGGAAACATGACATAGTCTCCTCCTTTTTCGATCACCAAATGCGCTATCTGCGCCCGCCAAAATGGATCCGCATCTATGAGAGTCAGGAACTCCAGGAGCTGGCGGCCCTGCTCATTTTGGAGCAATGATTCTTCCCAACCCATGGGTCGCTCTGTCTCAATCAGTGGCACACGCGCCGTATATTCCGCATCCGTGGGCAGGATATGGCCAGCACGATCTATGTATCGGTCAGTCCCTCTAGGATCAAACAATCGGGCGATGGGCCGTGCCTGCTCTACAGTCACTCTCAAGTTGCCATGAAGATCGTAGAAGACGTCTGCATCATCCACGAATGGATGGGCCTCGACCCTACTCTCCAGAAGCTTCAGTTCGAGCCTGCCAATGGTAGACCCCAAGACATAATCAGTATTCGCTGCATTTAGCAGTGCAATGACCTCTGCTTGATCTACGAAATAGTTGCCCTCCTCCTGCTCAATATCTACTACCACATCATGGATCGCACGATGATCATTTCTGGCTCCTGTGAAGCCAATAAGGACCACCATCAGTAGGATCACACCCAGGGTGCTCAGTATATTGAAAACGCTAACTCGCATGACCTCCCCTCCTTTCCAAAAGCTCCTTTATCTCGGGTACGAGCCGATCAATGTCACCAGCACCGACTGTTAATAAAACTTCGATATCCGCTCCTGTCAAAAACGGTAGTAGTTCACTCTTTTCCAGCAGCCGCTTCTCTGTGTCGATCCCGTCCAGCAACATAGCACTGTCCACTCCAGGAATGGGTTCCTCTCTCGCTGGATAAATTGGTAGCAACAAGACACTGTCTGCAAGTGAAAGACTCTTCTGAAATCCCTCACTGAAGTCTCTGGTTCGACTGAAGAGATGCGGTTGAAAAATAGCTGTTATTCGCTTATCCGGGTATAGAAATTTTACTGATTTCAAGAGCGCCTCAATCTCCGATGGATGGTGGGCATAATCATCAATGAAAACCGCGTCAACTGCCTTGTACTGATATTCAAATCGACGCTTTACACCCCGATACTCCTCCATCCGTGATAAGATTGCCTCTGGAGCCATCCCCCGGTCGAGTGCCACGGTAATTGCCGCCAGTGCATTGGAAATATTGTGATTACCTGGCAGCTGCATCCGAATATCCTCCAGACGTACCTCTCCCACGTAATCGAAGACGTTGTACCCATCATCTACCTTGATGTTCTCGGCGACAATATCACCGTGCGTCAAGCTGAAAGACCGGAATTTGAGAGCATCAACCTTAGCTCCCAATTGATCCACCGTATCCGAGTGTAACAAGAGCTCTGCCCGTTTATCGTTGAGCGATAAGAATTCCAAATAGGCCTCTTGCATCGCCTCCTCCGTTCCATAAATATCCAGGTGATCTGGATCGAGAGAGGTGAGTATCGAGTAATCCGGTTTAAGTCGCAGAAACGAACGGTCAAACTCATCTGCTTCTGCGATAACGGGGGAATTCTCTTCACCGACCAGGAGATTCGACTCATAATTGGTCATGATGCCCCCAACAAAAGCGGAACACCCAGACGACGTCCCATAAAGCAGATGTGCAATCATCGAGGAAGTCGTGGTCTTCCCGTGAGTACCCCCTACCGCAATGGTGTAGTGGCCTTCGGAGATCAACCCCAGCACCTCCGAGCGCTTCTTGATCACAAAATTGCCTTTCTCAAAATACTTCAGCTCACCCAAGCTAGCAGGCACTGCTGGGGTATACATCACGAGGGTACTGGTAGGATCACCAAAATCCTGCCCTACCTGCGACACATCGTCCACATAATGAACTGGAATACCTTCAGCCACCAACGACTGTGTCAAGGGGCTTTCGACTCGATCATATCCAGCCACAGTGATTCCCCGCTGGTGAAACCACCTGGCAATGGCGCTCATGCCAATTCCTCCGATGCCAATGCAGTAGACGCTATGTATTTCGTCCAGTTTCATGCGACCAGCTTAATTATTTCATTGGTGATGTCGAAAACAGCCTGGGGCTTTGCCAGCTTATAGATATTCTCCGCGAGCTTGTCTCGCTTTTGGTCATCATTGATAGTCGCCATTGCCTCAGAAATCAGCAACTCGGACGCCTCACTGTCCTTGATCATGATGGCTGCATCCCTCTCCACCAGCGCCTTGGCGTTGAGCGTCTGATGATCTTCCGCCACATTGGGTGAGGGCACAAGCAAGGTAGGCTTGCCCGTCAGCATGAGTTCTGCGATCGATAGTGCGCCTGCCCGGGAGATCACCAGGTCAGCCACCGCGTACGCGTACTTCATTTCCTGGATGAAGTCCGTCATCACTACCTGCGAGTAGACCTCCAGGTCCACCTTTCCTAAGAGATCCTGAAAGTAGAAGCTTCCGGTTTGCCAAAGCAACTGGATATCCTGATCCTTTAGTGCTTGCAGGCCATCAAAAACACATTCATTGATCGTTCGCGCCCCAAGACTGCCACCCAGCACCAGGAGTGTCTTCTTAGAAGGATCCAGGTGGAAGTGGGCCAGGGCCCTGTCCCGATCCAGTGACTCCTTCTTGATATCCAGACGTACGGGATTGCCCGTGACGACCAGTTTTTCCTTGGGGAAGAACTTCTCCAGGCCATCATAGGCCACACATATCTTATCCACCTTACCGGCGAGCCATTTATTGGTGAGACCGGCATAGGAATTTTGCTCCTGTATCAGCGTGGGGATCTTTCGCTGTGCGGCAGCATACAGCAGCGGACCACTCGCAAAACCACCAAACCCCACGACAACATCCGGTTTGAATTCCTTGAGAAGCTTAAAAGACCGATAGATGCTGGAAGCCAGCTTGACGGGGAATAGCAGGTTCTTCAATGTGAGTTTCCTTTGAATACCTGAGATCCACAGCCCCACTATCTCGAAGCCGGCGTCGGGCACCTTCCGCATTTCCATTTTCCCCTGGGCGCCAACAAACAGGATCTCGACATCGGAAATCGTGGATTTCAGCGCCTGCGCCACAGAAATAGCAGGGTAGATGTGACCGCCAGTGCCTCCACCACTAATCATGATCCGATATGTCCGATTGTCTTCCATCTTCACTCCCTCCAGCTATGCAGCTGCTGGCACCTCACTGTATTGCTTTTGCATTTTGTTCGACTTTCTTTCCAGATTGCCACGACTTACGCTGATGATGATACCCAGCGATACGCCTGTAAATAGCTGGGAAGTTCCTCCCATACTCAGCAGCGGAAGCGGCAACCCTGTGACAGGTCCCAAACCCACGGCTACACCCATATTTACCATCGCCTGAAGTACAAGAGCGAAACTCAAGCCCGCAGACAAAAGCCCTCCGTAGGGTTTATGACTATTGTAGGCCGCCTGCATGCCTCTATACAGTAGGCCTAGGTACAGAAGGAGAACCATGACTCCCCCGACCAATCCATATTCCTCCAGGATGATGGCGTAGACAAAGTCCGAGTACGGATGTGGCAGATAATTGCGTTGCTGGCTCTGCCCCGGACCTTTGCCAAATACGCCACCGGAAGCGATCGCGATATACGCCTGCTCCGCCTGAAAAGTCGTCTCGCCATTCACAAACTGCTCAACCCTATTCATGGCGGTCTCGCCCCTTTGACCGAGGAAAATGGCTGCCGTTCCAGCAAACACTCCGATTACCATGAGCAAAGCGAGATACTTGGTGGGTACCCTACCCAGGAACAGGAGCAACATGCAGGTGAGAAACAGAAGTACCGCAGTAGAAATATTGGTCATCGCTATGAGTCCGCAAATGAGTCCAATCCACAGCAACATAGGTGTAATGGCACGCTGGAAGTCTTCAATGTCTTTCTGCCGCTTGCTAAGCATACTGGCCAGGGTGATGAGCAAAGCGAGCTTAGCCAGGTCAGACGGCTGAAAAGCCTGATTGATCACTGGAATAGTCAACCACCTCGACGCATCGTTGATGTTCGTTCCAAACTTCCAGGTGACAATCAGCAATGGCACTGATAACCACAGCAACAACCTGGAGATCCCTGAGTAATAGCGATAGTCAATGCGATGAGCGACCCACATCGCGAAAAGGCTGATCAGTACCAAGGCGGAATGCTTTATAAGATAGTACTCGGTGTCGCCTCCCATCATCTTGTAAGCCAAGCTGCCTGTGGCACTGTAGACCACGACGATGCTGAAGAGAGATAAGACGAAGACAATCAACCAAATCACCGGATCGCCTTTGAGATTGCGATATGCCCAATCTTTTACATTTTCAATGGTGGTCATACCTTCAGTTTTTTATCATTGGTCAACTCTGAGACGGCCAACTTGAATTGGTCACCTCGATCTTCGTAGTTTTTAAACCTGTCAAAACTTGAGCAGGCCGGAGACAGCAGGACCACCTGCCCTTTCCTGGCTGAAGCTCTCGCCATGTCCACCGCTTCCTTCATGGATTCCGCATTCCTCACTGGCAGCACTTGCCCGAACGCTTCATGTAGCGCGCTGTTATCGGTCCCGATACATATCAACTCTCGCACCCGGGCCTTTACCAATTTGGCTATCTGACGGTAGTCATTTCCCTTATCTATACCACCGGCAATCCAAATAATGGGCTTGTCGATACCATCAAGGGCATAATACACCGAGTCAACATTGGTGGCCTTCGAGTCATTGATAAATGTCACACCCTCCAATTGCCTCACCATTTCCAAGCGGTGGGCGGCATTCTTGAAGGTCTTCAGGCCTTTAAAGATCTTCTCAATCGGCACCTCGAAGTGCAACGAGGTCAGCACTGCCGCCATGGTGTTGATCATATTGTGCTTACCAATGAGCGAGATCTCAGTTACAGGGACGCTGTGAGAACTATCCCGATCTTTGAACTGGTAATTGAAAATGAGGTGCTCATTGTCAACGTAGGCTGCAGCCTTATCCGTTTTCGATGCAGAAATCGCAAAGAGGCAGGATTCCACCCGATATCTTGTAAGCTCAGCACTGATTGTGCGGTCATCCGCACAGTAGATAAAGCACTCATCCTTGGTCAGATTCTCGGTAATTCGAAACTTCGAATGGACGTAGTTTTTGAACTCGTAGTTGTATCGGTCGAGGTGATCTGGTGTGATATTCAGCAACACAGCCACATCCGGCTTGAAAGTCACAATCCCATCCAGCTGAAAGCTGCTGACCTCGACTACGTAGTAATCATATTGTCCATCTGCCACGAGCCGTGCGAGACTTGTCCCAATGTTGCCTCCCAGCGCCGCATTGAAACCACCATTGGTCATGAGGTGATGAGTCAGCAGGGTAGTGGTCGTTTTTCCATTGGTTCCTGTGATCGCTATCACCTTTTGGTCCTCACCGATATATCGGTAGGCAAACTCGATCTCAGAGATCACTTCTGTGCCCTGCTCCTGCAGACGCTTAACCACTGGTACATGGTCCGGAATACCGGGGCTTTTCACCACCAGATTTGCGGCAAATACCTGCTCACTATGGCCATTTTCCTCGTACGCGATCCCCTGCCGGTCGAAAAGGTTCTTGGTCTCCTGTACTATCGCTCCGTTGTCCGAAACCAGCACAGCATGCCCCTTCTTTTGACCGAGTATCGCGGCACCAATACCGCTTTCTCCTGCACCTAATATGACCAGTCTCTGCGTCATTTCTTCATCAGATGAGCTTGTGCTCCTTTGTTCTTGCTTTTATCAATTGATCACAGCTGATTGAGTAAATGGATAGCAGGTTGTAACCAAACTTGATGAATTCATCTACTGCTTTGATCTTCATCACACAATTCACATCGTGCAGTCGATCGAGCTCGTAAACGAGGTCATCCATCACTTCCTCCATTTTCTCCAGATTGGTCCAAAAAGCCTCCAGACTCTTTGCCGACAAGAGTTTCTTGAAAAGTCCGTGCAAGCTCTTGGCATGACGCTTCAATAGCGTGGAATAATCCAATAAATCGGATTTGGGCATCAACTCGAGCAATCCCAGGGCCCCATCCTGGAATTTCTTATTTCTGGCTTCAATTTGCTCTACTGTCATATCTTTTGCTTTATCTAAGTTTCAATGTGGCGAGTGTGAAAATGGCCAGCAGTATTCCGACGATCCAGAACCTGGCCACGATTTTGGCCTCATGGAGACCCTGTTTCTGATAGTGATGATGGAGTGGCGACATTAAGAACACCCGTCTTCCTTCACCATATTTCTTTTTCGTGTATTTGAACCACGATACCTGTACCATCACCGAGACCAATTCCACGAGGAAAATGCCGCAGAAAATGGGGATCAGCAGTTCCTTCCGAATCACCAATGCGAGCACCGCGATGACACCACCCAGTGACAAGCTGCCAGTATCGCCCATGAATACCTGGGCAGGGTGGGCGTTGTACCAAAGGAACCCTATGCATGCGCCGACAAAAGCGCTGCAGAATATCACCAGTTCACCCGCATTGGGGATATACATGATATTGAGGTAATCAGAGAAAATGGCATTGCCTGAGAGGTAGGCGAAGATGGCAAGCGTCAGTCCAATGATGGCCGAGGTGCCCGCTGCCAAACCATCAATACCATCTGTAATGTTGGTGCCATTGGAAACGGCAGTGACTACGAAAATCACGAGAAGCACATAAAGGATCCACGTGTAGTCCTGTAGGAATCCAGGCAGTAGCCAATCGTATTGAAATTCGTTGTTCTTGAAAAATGGAATGGTTGTGAGAATGGCTTGCTTGTCTTCATAGGTGCCATCTGCCAGAAACTCGCGAATGACGATGTCATCGTGAAATATCATCACCAAACCCACGAGCAGTCCCAGAACGCACTGCCCCAAAATCTTGAACTTTCCCCGAAGGCCCTGCTTGTTCTTCCTCTTGACTTTGATATAGTCATCAATAAAGCCAATCACGCCCATCCATAGAGCAGCAATTACCAAAAGGATGATATAGACATTCCCAACTCTTGCAAACAAGAGCGTGGGAGCGACGATGGCCAGGATAATGATAATCCCGCCCATTGTGGGTGTTCCTTGCTTCTCCAACTGGCCTTCGAGACCAAGATCTCGAATAGACTCCCCTATTTGAAACCTCTGCAACGTCCGAATGAGTCGCTTGCCAAATACGATGGTGATTAGCAGGGATAAGATCGCTGCCATACCCGCTCTGAAAGAGATGTATTGGAAAACACCTGCCCCGAAGAGGTCAAATTCACTTTCTAAGTAGTCGAACAGGTAGTAAAACATCTAATTCTGATCTAGTATTGACTTTAAAGCTTCCTTATCATCGAAAGGCAGTCGCTTGCCATTGATCTCCTGATAATCCTCGTGTCCCTTCCCCGCGATCAGGACGATATCATCCTTTCCAGCCAGATTGCAAGCCGCCTTGATAGCCTCCATCCGGTCCACGATCTTCATCGTCTTCCGCTCGTCTGACTTGGTCACACCCTTCAACATATCCTGAAGTATCTCCTCAGGATCTTCCGTCCGGGGATTGTCTGAGGTCAGCACAACCTTGTCGCTAAATTTCGTAGCCACCTGGGCCATCTTCGGGCGTTTCTCCTTGTCTCGATCACCACCACAGCCCACCACAGTGACTAGCACTTCGTTTTTCGTTCTCAGCTGGGTGATGGTCTTCAAAACATTTTCCAACGCATCTGGCGTGTGGGCGTAGTCCACAATGGCAATGATCCCCTCGCTATTGGGTATCAGCTCGAATCGGCCCCTAGCGCCTTCAAGGCTGGACAAGGCCGCTAGTACCTCCTCGCGCTCATCGCCTAGCAGCACCGCGGTGGCATACACTGTGAGTAGATTGTAGGCATTAAATTCTCCCACCAGCTTGAACCATACCTCTCGTCCATCCACATCCATCTGCAGGCCTTGCATGGAATCGGTGAGTATCCGCCCTTTGAAGTCGGACATGCTTTTGATACCGAAAGTATTTTTTGATGCTTTTGTGTTCTGTAGCATGACAGACCCCCGCTTGTCATCTACGTTCACTAAGGCAAACGCCTCACTACCAAGGCCGTCAAACAGCATCTTCTTCGCCTCTATGTAGGCATCGAATGTCTTGTGGAAGTCGAGATGATCGTGGGAAATGTTGGTAAAAATGCCACCGGCAAATGTTGTCCCAGCCACCCGATGCTGTACCAAGGCATGCGAGCTGACTTCCATAAAACAGTGCGTACATCCAGCCTTGACCATTTCTTCGAGTAGCTCATTCAACTGCAGCGCATCGGGAGTGGTGAACTGGGAAGGCAAGACCTTGTTACCGATCTTATTCTCAACTGTTGAAATTAAGCCAGCCTTGTAGCCCAACTTCAAAAACAGGTTCTGAAGTAAGGTCGCGGTAGTAGTTTTCCCATTTGTACCAGTGACGCCAACCAACTTGAGTTTTGTCGATGGATTGCCGTAGAAATTGGCCGCCGCAATACCAAGTGCCTCGGCACTATTCTTCGTCAACACATAAGTAACTCCTCCTTGCAGCTCTTCAGGAAAGTGCTCACAGAGGATCGATACCGCACCTTTCTCAATAGCTTGAGAAACATAATCGTGACCATCGACCGTTAGGCCTTTCACAGCAACAAACAGCGAACCTTTTGACACCTTCCGAGAGTCAAAAGCCACATTGGCAATTGGAACCTCACGACTACCCTCTATCGCCTCCAGGCTAATACCGAATAATATGTCTTTCAGGTCAGCCAAGTGTCAAGATGATTTTTGATGAGTTGGAAGAGATATTGGAGCCAGGTGCAATGGACTGTGTTTCCACACGACCTCGCCCACGTGTTTCGACGACAAGCCCGGAGTTTTCCAGTATGTAAATGGCATCCCTTAGCGTCATGCCCTGTACGTCGGGCACCTTCTTCATGTCCATTTTATTGGGCACCCATTGGATGGAATTGCCAATAATGCGCGTGGTTACCCATGGGTCATCTGATTCAGAATGATTGGCAATCCCAAGTTCATTGCAGATCACCTCGAGGTCTGCTTGCCTACCCGACCTCACAACAGGGAAAACACCAGGCTGCGATTCGCCTTCGGCTTTGCGATCATTTAGGTCTAGCTCCATCAGGGCAATCTCATCGACCACCTCCTTGAATACCGGAGCGGCCACATCACTGCCGTAGATCTGAAAGCCTTTTGGGTTATCTATGACGACGATGCAGCTGTATCGCGGAGCTTTCGCCGGAAAGTAGCCAGCGAATGAAGTATAGTACTGATTGGTGTACCGGCCATTTTCCACCCGCTTTGCAGTTCCCGTCTTGCCGGCAATCTGGTACTTACTGTCATACACATTCTTGGCTGTCCCGTTTTCCACGACACCTTCCAGAAGTGTCTTCACTTTGTTGAGTGTCTTATCTGAACAGATCTTTTCATGTAGCACCTTCGTCCGGAACTGCTCGACCTCCGAGCCCGCCTGGCGCACAGACTTGACGATCAGAGGCTGGACCATCTTGCCGTCATTGGCTACGGCATTGTACAGTGTCAAAGTCTGCAGCGGCGTCATTTTCAACTCGTAGCCATGGGCCATCCATGGCAGGGTCGTCCCACTCCAACTGGGCTCACTAGGCGATTTGATGAAAGGCTTGCCCTCGCCGACCATCTGGAAGCCCAATGGCTGAGAAAGACCCATTCCAATCAAATAATCAATGAAAGCCTGTGGGTCATCACCAAAATGTCGATTAATAAGCTTGGCTGTACCAATGTTGGACGACAGCTCAAAAACTTCCTGGACAGTGAGCACACCAAACCCTCCTGGCCGGTGATCCTTCATTACTTCATTGAAGAATTTCATGGTGCCATTGCCCGTGTGGATTGTATCCGACAACGATATCTCCTTCTCTTCAAATAGCGCGATCATGCTGGCAAGCTTGAACGTCGACCCTGGTTCCCGTGCGCCCTGGCTGCCCACAGCATAGTTGTATCTTTCGAAGTACTGGCCCGACCCATTGCGGCTCAGGTTGGACATCGCCTTGATTTCTCCAGTCGCTACTTCCATCAGGACTACCACGCCGTAGTCCGCTTCATGCCGGAGGAGGGCCTTGAGAAGTGCCGACTCTGCAATGTCCTGCAGATCAATATTGATGGTCGTCTCGATGTCGTATCCATCTACCGGGGGTATCTCAGACCCATCGGCTACTGGCTTCCAGCCGCCTCCAGACATGCGTTGGTACAGGGCCTGCCCGTCCTTCCCAGCGAGGTAGCGATTAAAGCTGTATTCCAATCCGACGGTGCCTCTGTTTTCGTCATTGACACTCCCTACTGTTCGGTATCCTAAATGCGAAAAAGGCAGAACGCGCTTTTCTACCTTTTCGAAGATGATACCACCGCGCATCCTACCGCGCCGAAAGAGCGGCCACCTCTCCATCGCCTTCTTTTCCTGATAACCGACCTGCCGCCGGTTGAGAACTATGTACCGGCGTCGGTCCTTTCTGGCCTCTACAATTTTGTTCTTATAATACCTCGCGGTCTGGTCTCCGTAAAACTTCGAGAGAAGTAGAGACAGAGAGTCTATGTGGTGATTAAATTCCGATGAGGTCGCTACACATGGATCTAGAGCGACACGATAATAAGGCAATGAAGTGGCCAGCAAAGCACCATTGTCAGAATAGATGTTACCACGGGTGGCGTCCACCTTTTGGAAGCGAAGGCCGATCTGTTCACCGAGATGCTTCCACTTGTCTCCTTGAAGGTATTGCAAATCGACAAGCCGATAAATCACCGCGATACTGAAGAGGAACACTACCAGGAATGACACCCGTACTCTGAGCAATATGGATCTCTTGTAGCTCATTCGTTGGGCACCTTGATCTTAAAGGGTGGAACATCTGACTTTACGAGTCCAATGCTTTTGGCCTTTTCGGCTACTTCGGACCGCTTAGTGGCGAACATGTAGTCGGCCTTAAGGGTCGTGTAGTCGGCCCTCAACTCCTCTACTTCGCGCTCTAGTGTGGTAATCTTACGGGTGGTCTTTTCCGCATAGTGACGGTTGCCCACATAGGCCAGACTCAGAAGAGTAATAAACAGAATTTGAGGTAGGAATCGTACATGAATGACCTGAGAGATGGTCTCATCGATGCGCAGGAAGCGTTCCAGCCATCCGAATAGGCCTGGCCCCTGCTGCTCTGGTAATCTGTACGTATTATTAGCCATTTGTCTTTTCTCCTACTCTCAGTTTTGCGCTTCTTGATCTGCTATTCGCATCTATTTCTGCCTCCGATGGCACAATCGGCTTCCTATTCACCGGTCTCATCGGTCTGATCACGTTGCCGTAGAAATCCTTCTCTACTTTCCCTTGAAAGTTGCCCGAGGCCAGGAAATTTTTGACCAATCGGTCTTCGAGGGAGTGGTAACTGATGACCGCCAATCGGCCACCTTCCTTCAATATCTCCGATGCCTGTGTGAGCAAGTCCCGAATGGCTCCCAATTCATCGTTGACCTCTATTCTGATAGCTTGGTAAACCTGAGCGAGATATTTCCATTCCTTTCCCCTCGGTGCTACCTCCAAGGAAATATCTTTCAACTCTTTGCTTGTCTTTATTTGCTGGTCGGCCCTAGCTGCAATGATCCGCTGAGCCAGTGTTCGGGCATTTCGAATCTCACCCAGACTACTCAGCATATGGATAAGATCTTTTTCAGTAATCTCGTTGATAAGTTCGCGGGCTGATGGCCCTGTCCCCTTACTCATTCGCATATCGAGCTCTCCATCATGACGGGTAGAAAAGCCACGATCGGCTGTATCAAATTGATGAAATGATACGCCCAAATCAGCAAACAAGCCATCAATGGCGGTGATCCCATGAAACTTCAGATATCTCTTCAGATGTCTGAAATTGGCTTCAATAAATGTGAAAGAACGATCCTGCATATCAGCACTCAGCTGATCTGCATTGGCCTTCGCATCAGCATCCTGATCAAAGGCAAACAACTGTCCAGTCGTTAGTCTACTCAGGATCTCCCGGGCATGTCCCCCGGCACCGAATGTCACATCTACGTACACGCCGCCAGGATGAATAGCCAGCCCGTCAATACTCTCATCCAAAAGTGCTGGAATGTGATAAGCCATCCCCAGGTACTTTAGTCGTCCAGGTATTTCTGAGCCAGGTCCGAGTACACATCAGGATCCGCCATCGACTCTCTTTCAAAGACACCTGGATCCCATATTTCAATGTAATTGCCCATGCCAATCAGTAGCGCTTCCTTCTCTATTTGGGCATGAGCTAGCATTGCCTTTGGTACTAATATCCTCCCAGCACTGTCCAACTCGACCTGTGCAATGCTTTTGAAAAAAATGCGCTTCAATTTTCTCTGCTCGGGGTTGAATTCGCTCAAGGCCGTGATCTTATGATGCAGCTTCCTGTATTCGACCATCGGATAGAGCGTCAGATTAGGTTCGAAACCCTTACGTAAGACGAGCTCATTAGTAGAAACCTCGGGAAGGTTCGTCTTGATCTTTGCAGGCAAAACTAACCTCCCCTTAGTATCTAACTTACACTCAAACTCGCTTGTAAAAAAAGCCATGTGAGCCTAAAATATAAACCACCGAGGCTAAGATAGATTAATTTCCAACATTTTCAACCACTTCCTCCCACTTTGGAACACATTTTCAGAGAAATAAGGGCCTAATTGAGGTAATAATGTGTTTTTAGCCACTATTCTTTATTTTTTCCACACAATGGCCCTAGCCTGTTAACATGTTCTACGCAGCAAATCAAGACGATATTGAGAGGACAGCAGGCAATATTCAGAGAATTTCAGGGAAAATGACCAATCGGTGGGAGAAAGTGGAGAAAAAGGGATTAGGTGGATTTTCGCCAGGGAATTTCTTAATGATCTTTTCCAACCCGGGGCATCCAACATTGCACAAGACCATCACAACACATCCGGATCACGAACCGAATGCACGCCCAAAGGAAGAATTGACGGGAGACCAAGAGTGCAGGGGCACTCTCATTGCGGATTTCCGAACGTGCCACCCTCCTAAAAAAGGTCCAGATCCGAGGCCGGTAGGTCCTCTACGGCAATACTAAAAATCGCCCAATATGTATCGCAAATTGTAGCAAGAGTCTCTTTGAACTCGGCCAATTCAAAGAGCCAAAAGTGACTCGCAACAGGAGTAGCGCATAGCACTTTACGTGTGTGACATCCTGCAAAAATCGCCCCTAAAGGGGGTGCATTAAGCACAAATACCTTGTTGTCGATTCACGCCTCCGAAAGCTGATTTCAGTGTAGATCCTTCCCTGTTCATCGTTGAAATGATACCAGTTATCGAACAGTTATATACCAAAATATACCAGATATCTACAATTGTATGTGCGCATGGCATGACTAAAGCAATGCGGACGCTTTTTGAATCAGCTCTGGGGATATAGTTACGGTCATTATCCTCCGACTCAATACCTACTGACAAAACAACACACCGTAAACCACTTCGTGATGAGAATTCTGAAATTGTCTTTCGTGTGTAGCTTGTTGCTGACAGGGCTCACACTTTTCGGCCAGCAACCAGGAGTCGCCATCAATGGTGATGGTTCAACAGCAGACCCGTCTGCCATCCTGGATATCTCAAGTATCAACAAAGGTTTGCTTGTTCCAAGGATCGCTCTGGTTTCGACCTCGACTGCTGAGCCGGTGACCGACCCGCAGACCAGTTTGTTGGTCTATAACACAGCTACCTCCAACGACGTCGTTCCCGGCTTTTACTACTGGCAAGGTAGTGGATGGGTTCAAGTCGGCAGTGGTAGAAGCAATGGCACTAGCACGACCAACGTCAGTCTTACGCAGGATGGCACAAATGTCACCTTGACGGATAGCGATGGCAATACGGTATCTATCCCCCTCGCTGAAATCAACATGGCAGAAACGATCACATCACTGAGTCTTTCGGTCAATGATAACGATACACCCAATGATACGTCCGACGACTTTCAGGCATTGATCTATGCAGATGAAGACGGAACACTCTCCATTCTGAACCTATCTGAAGCCATAGCATCTGAAGAGACGACGACCAGTATATCGCTCACAAGAGACTCATCCACAGAGACATACATCGACTTCAACGACGAAGATGGCGCAACCACCCGACTATCGCTAATCAGCAGTGATGCGAGTAATAGTCTAGTAGCAGGGACCGATGGAGGATTGTATTTTGATGCTAGCACGCTGACTGTCGCAGAGACCAATACATCCCTTAGTTTGAATGCGTCTGGAGAGTTGGTATATACCAACGAGGATGCAGATAACGCGAATGTCGCCTTGATCAGCACAGATGCCAACAATGATATAGCAGCTGGTTCGGATGGTGGTTTATTCCTCGATGCGGTTACCAGCGAAACCAATACGACATTGTCACTGAATGCCGGTGAACTGGTCTACACGAATGAAGATGCCGACAATGCGAACGTCGCCCTGATCAGTACCGATGCCAACAATGATATAGCAGCTGGTTCGGATGGTGGTTTGTTCCTCGATGCCATCACCAGCGAAACCAATACGACATTGTCACTAAGTGCCGGTGAACTGGTGTATACCAATGAAGATGCTGACAATGCCAACGTCGCCCTGATCAGTACCGATGCCAACAATGATATAGCAGCTGGTTCGGATGGTGGTTTGTTCCTCGATGCCATCACCAGCGAAACCAATACAACACTCTCCCTGAATGCCGGTGAACTGGTGTATACCAATGAAGATGCTGACAATGCGAACGTCACCCTGATCAGTACCGATGCCAACAACGATCTATCCGCTGGGACGGATGGTAGATTGTTCGTCGACGCAATTACGAGCGAAACCAATACAACACTCTCCCTGAATGCCGGTGAACTGGTGTACACCAATGAAGATGCCGACAATGCGAACGTGGCCCTGATCAGTACCGACGCCAACAACGACCTATCAGCTGGATCGGACGGGCGATTGTTCCTGGATGCCGTCACAAGCGAAACCAACACGACACTCTCCCTGAATGCCGGTGAGCTGGTGTATACCAACGAAGATGCCGATAATGCTAATGTCGCCTTGATTAGTGCGGATGCCAACAATGATCTCGCAGCAGGATCCGATGGTCGACTGTACATGGACCAAACGAACACTTCGCTGTCGTTGAGCGCGGGAGAACTGGTCTATACCAACGAAGACGCCGACAATGCCAATGTCGATCTAATTAGTGCGGATGCCAACAACGACATTGCAGCGGGTACTGACGGAGGTCTCTACCTCAACGTGAGCTCCGTCTCCATCGCAGAAACGAATACCACCCTGGGGCTCAATGCTTCCGCTGAGTTGGCTTATACGAATGAGCTAGGCAACAATGCCAATGTTACATTAATAAGCACCGACGCTAACAATGACCTGGTAGCTGGAACAGACGGGCGACTATTTCTGGACGCCTCTGCCGGTGAGACAAATACCACATTGTCACTCAGCGCTGGGGAGCTGGTTTATACGAATGAAGACGCCGACAACGCGAATGTCGGCCTTATTAGTAGCGATGCTAACAACGACATCTCAGCTGGATCTGATGGTGGATTATTCCTCGATGCCATCACCAGCGAAACCAATACAACCTTATCCTTGAGTGCAGGAGAGCTGGTTTATACCAACGAAGATGCCGACAATGCCAATGTCGACCTTATCAGTGGCGATGCCAACAACGACATCTCAGCTGGATCTGATGGTGGATTGTTCCTCGACGCCATCACCAGCGAAACAAACACAACCCTGGCTCTTAGCGCCGGTGAGTTGGTTTACACCAACGAAGACGCTGACAATGCCAATGTCGCCTTGATCAGTAGCGATGCCAATAATGACATCTCAGCCGGATCTGATGGCCGATTGTACATGGACCAAACCAACACTACGCTGTCATTGAGCGCGGGAGAACTGGTCTATACCAACGAAGATGCCGACAATGCCAACGTCGATTTGATCAGTGCGGACGCCAACAACGACCTTGCGGCAGGTACAGATGGAGGCCTCTACCTCAATGTGAGCTCCGTTTCTATCGCGGAAACCAATACTACCCTGGGATTGAATGCATCCGCTGAGTTAGCCTATACGAACGAATTAGGGAACAATGCGAATGTTGCACTGATCAGTACAGATGCCAACAACGACATCTCAGCTGGATCGGACGGTCGATTGTACCTGGATGCGGTCACAAGCGAAACCAATACAACACTCTCATTGAGTGCCGGCGAGTTGGTTTATACCAACGAAGATGCCGACAACGCGAATGTTGCCCTGATCAGTACCGACGCTAATAACGACCTGAGCGCAGGAACGGATGGCCGATTGTACATCGATGCCGCTGCCGGCGAAACAAATACCACGCTTGCATTGAGCGCAGGAGAGCTGGTTTACACCAACGAAGACGCTGATAATGCCAATGTTGCACTGATCAGTACAGATGCCAATAACGACATCTCCGCGGGAACAGATGGACGCCTGTACCTGGATGCCATCACAAGCGAGACCAACACAACCTTGGCGCTGAGTGCTGGTGAATTGGTATACACCAACGAGGATGCCGACAATGCGAATGTTGCCCTGATCAGTACTGACGCTAATAACGACCTGAGCGCAGGAACGGATGGCCGATTGTACATCGATGCCGCTGCCGGCGAAACAAACACCACGCTTGCACTGAGCGCAGGAGAACTGGTTTACACCAACGAAGATGCTGATAATGCCAATGTTGCGCTGATCAGTACCGATGCCAATAACGACATCTCTGCGGGAACAGACGGTCGCCTGTACCTGGATGCCATCACAAGCGAGACCAACACAACCTTGGCCCTGAGTGCGGGTGAATTAGTGTACACCAACGAGGATGCCGACAATGCGAATGTTGCCCTGATCAGTACCGACGCTAATAACGACCTGAGCGCAGGAACGGATGGCCGATTGTACATCGATGCCGCTGCCGGCGAAACAAATACCACGCTTGCATTGAGCGCAGGAGAGCTGGTTTACACCAACGAAGACGCTGATAATGCCAATGTTGCACTGATCAGTACCGACGCCAATAACGACATCTCTGCGGGAACAGACGGTCGCCTGTACCTGGATGCGATCACAAGCGAGACCAACACAACCTTGGCCCTAAGTGCGGGTGAATTAGTCTACACCAACGAGGATGCGGACAATGCGAATGTCGCCTTGATCAGTACCGATGGGAATAACGACATCTCAGCTGGATCTGATGGCCGTTTGTTCCTCGATGCCGCCGCCAGCGAAACAAACACTACCCTGGCATTGAGTGCGGGCGAACTGGTCTACACTAACGAAGATGCTGACAATGCAAACGTGGATCTGATCAGTGCCGATGCCAACAATGACCTCGCAGCAGGTACGGATGGAGGTCTCTACCTCAACGTCAGTTCCGTCTCTATCGCCGAGACCAATACCACACTAGGTTTGACTGGGACTGCCCAATTGGCCTATGTGAACGAACAAGGCAACAATGCCAACGTCCCATTGATCAGTGGTGACGCTAATAACGATCTTGCTGCCGGATCGGATGGGCGATTGTTTGTTGATGCGTCTGCTGGCGAGACCAATACAACCCTATCACTGAGTGCAGGCGAGCTTGTCTACACCAACGAGGACGCGGATAATGCCAATGTGGCCCTTATCAGTACCGATGCCAACAATGACATCTCAGCGGGAACGGATGGTCGACTATACCTGGACGCCATCACCAGCGAAACAAACACTACCCTTGCATTGAGTGCCGGTGAACTGGTATATACCAACGAAGATGCAGACAATGCGAATGTCGCCCTGATCAGCACCGATGCCAATAACGACATCTCAGCAGGAACAGATGGCAGATTGTTCCTTGATGCTGCTGCCAGCGAAACAAACACTACCCTTGCACTGAGTGCTGGTGAACTGGTTTATACCAACGAAGACGCTGATAATGCGAATGTCGCGCTGATCAGTACCGATGCCAATAATGACATCTCGGCAGGAACTGATGGTAGATTGTTTTTGGATGCCATCACAAGTGAAACCAACACCACGCTCTCCTTGAGTGCGGGTGAGCTCGTGTACACAAACGAAGATGCGGACAATGCCAATGTCGACCTAATCAGTGGCGATGCCAATAACGACCTTGCTGCCGGCACGGACGGGGGATTGTATCTCAATGTGAGCTCGGTTTCGATCGCAGAAACGAATACAACCTTGGGTCTGAACGCATCGGCTGAGTTGGCCTACACCAACGAGCAGGGCAACAATGCCAACGTAGCCTTGATCAGTACTGATGCCAACAACGACATCTCAGCAGGTTCAGACGGCAGATTGTACCTGGATGCTATCACAGCGGAAACCAATACGACACTAGGAATAAGTGCCGGTCAGCTGGTCTACACGAACGAAGATGCGGACAACGCGAATGTTGGCCTGATCAGTACGGACGCCAACAATGACATCTCTGCTGGAACTGATGGCCGTTTATACCTCGACGCAGCAGCTAGCGAGACAAACACAACGCTGGGAATTAGTGCTGGAGCACTCGTCTATACCAACGAGGACGCGGACAACGCCAACGTCTCACTTATCAGTACCGACGCCAACAACGACATCTCAGCGGGATCAGACGGTAGATTGTACCTGGATGCTATCACGGCGGAAACCAATACGACACTAGGAATAAGTGCCGGTCAGCTGGTCTACACCAACGAAGATGCGGACAACGCGAATGTTGGCCTGATCAGTACGGACGCCAACAATGACATCTCTGCTGGAACTGATGGCCGTTTATACCTCGACGCAGCAGCTAGCGAGACAAACACAACGCTGGGAATTAGTGCTGGAGCACTCGTCTATACCAACGAGGACGCGGACAACGCCAACGTCGCCCTCATCAGTACCGACGCCAACAACGACATCTCTGCTGGATCCGATGGTAGATTGTACCTGGATGCTATCACAGCGGAAACCAATACGACACTAGGAATAAGTGCCGGTCAGCTGGTCTACACCAACGAAGATGCGGACAACGCCAACGTCGCCCTCATCAGTACCGACGCCAACAACGACATCTCTGCTGGATCAGACGGCAGATTGTACCTGGATGCTATTACGGCGGAAACCAATACGACACTAGGAATAAGTGCCGGAGCACTTGTATATACCAATGAGGACTCGGACAACGCCAATGTCGCACTTATCAGCACCGATGCCAACAACGACATCTCTGCTGGATCCGATGGCCGACTGTACCTCGACGCAGCAGCCAGCGAGACGAACACAACGCTGGGAATTAGTGCCGGAGCACTCGTATACACTAACGAAGACGCCAACAATGCCAACGTTTCACTGATCAGTACAGACGCCAACAATGACCTGTCTGCAGGTACAGACGGCCGGTTGTATGTGACCGCTTCAGAAACAGCCCTCACTATCACAACAGATGGGACGGGAACGGGAGTATCTCTATCGGGAACCAGTAATCATACCGCGGATATCACGCTCTTGAGTACCGATGCCAATAACCTTGCGACAATCGGAACCGACGGAGGTATCCATGTGAATGCCTCTGGCACAACTGCGGCCAAGCTTGTATTCAGTGCGGAATATGCCGGAGCGGTACTGCAAGCGGATGGCTCCGACAATATTATCAGCATGAACGGGGCTAACTCCGGTGCGCCTACCTTCATGAACTACTATGAAGTAAGCAACTACAACACTGACGGCGGGACAAACGACTACGACATCATCGTACGATTCACACTACCGGAAGACTTCGACAGCTGGTCTTCGTCACCACAAGCCATCATCGTTGATTACCAAGGTACAGCGGACGCTTCATTTCAGGCAGATATCTATGAGGAAGGAAGCGGTACGGCATTGCAGTCCAACACCGCTCTGAGCGGCAGTGGTGTGGCATCATGGTCAGAAAGAACCATCGGCACTGCCACCAACATGGCTGGCCTGACGGCAGGAGATACCGGCATTATTGTCTTCAAGTTGATAGTGACGGATGCGGGCACAGCAGACACCAGCATCATCCGACTGGGAGATATTACGCTGAACTACAACAAGCGCCGACTATAAGAACCAAAGACATTAATGACCTTTAGCATGGACAAATTGCTCTCTCCCCCGATTTCATCAGAAATATCTAAAGTACCAGGTGTCTTGGGGTTCTTCCACTGGCTCCACCTGGCAATGCTTGCCCTCTTTCTATTCGGATCCTTACCGACTTTCGCTCAAGTCACTTGGGACGGCGGCGGTGGCGATCTCAACTGGGAGACTGCCAACAACTGGAATCCTAATGGCATACCAGCTGATACAGACGACATCACCATCGATTGTAGCTGCACCGTCAATTGGGATGGAGGCGCGGATCTTCGTCATGACGGATCTCTTACTATTGCGGCGGGTACAACGCTTGAGTTGAATGGTGAAAAGTTGGAATTAGGAAGAAACGATAACACAGCGACACTAGTCAATTCGGGAACGATTACCAATAGTGCCGAAATCAAATCCAAAGGTGCAGGCGTCTACGGAGATGGCCCCTTCTTCACCAACCATGGCACCATTTCAGCAATTACCAAGCTGTCAGCAGGTAATAACAACGGGGGCGGGGTCGTCACTAACAGTGCGACAGGTGTAATCACTGGAGTCGACGCTCATATTGATGGACAGATCTGTAATGACGGAGTCATCACGTTCACAGGCAATTTCTTACTTCATGGAGGGATACTGTGTGGTTCAGGTGAGCTCAACGTCGATGATTTGGAAATCAAGCCAAATCCCACCGCTGGGGCAGCTGGAGCCGGTGTAGGTGGAGAAATTCAAGGTGGAACTATCGGCAGCGTGAGTGGTTGCTCAGGTGGCGCAGATGATGCTACTGCTGCCATCTACACTATCAATGGAGATGTTGGGCTGACTTGGCAAGAGGTAATAGACACCTACGGGGAGAGCTCACCAGATTTGGTAGCAGATCTGGCGAGAATTTCTGCGTGCGGAGAGGTTGTCGGTGCTCGACCCATCTACATGCGCCATGGCAAATATTTCCAATTGGGTAAAAAACAACCCTCTGCATTCGGCAATTGAGTCCGTCTGCTGACGCTAATACCCATTACACGGCCATACAAGCCAAGATTTACCAAAACAAGGTGATAACTAGAGTTTTACCCTTTTCGAGGAAAATGATTCATCGAACCGAAACAGCTAGTCATCGATGTTTATTGCTTGGACAACGTAATTAAGGGCCAGAATTCCTCAAAATTCCCTTTCTTCATATTACAGATAACTGTTTTTATAGATAAACATCTATTAATTCAGGAATTGATCTGACAAAACAACCGGCAAATGAATCATACAAGAATTAATCTCTTAGTGATAGCCCTCCTACTCAGTCCCTTCATAGGAATTGGTCAGGATGCCCATCTTGTCGGCCAGGCGGCGAAGATGGTTGTGAACGAGGGTACTCAGGTGGTTGTCAATGGCCATCTCGTCATGGAGCAAGATTTTTCCTTTGCCAATGAAGGGGTAATAACCCTTTCCGGAGATCTGGCAAATCACTCCAACACTTCGGAATCAATGGGATCCGTAGTGATGAATGGGGAAGACCAAATAGTAGAGGGTAGAACGGATACTCATTTCAGCCGATTGGCACTGACTGGTGAGGGTGTGAAGACATTCGGCAGAGGAGTCGTCGTATCGGACCAACTAGATCTGCATAATGCCATCCTCGAGACCCAGTCCAACATAGTACACGTCACCAATCCTAATATCGATGCACTCACCTGGGATCAGGGATTTGTCCAAAGCAGCACACTAGGTGGCGCTTTGGCACGAAGTACAAACAGCAGCTCCATTTATCCATTCCCCGTGGGAAATGAGTCTCTTCAGGATCAATACCGTGCGATAGACATCACGCCGACTTCGGCCGACTCCGCCGTATTTCAGGTAAGATTGGCAGCAGTCAATGCCACTTTTGACAGGGGCACTTCTCCTGCAGGGATACAAGGTCCATTCGACCTCATGGAGCAGCCCAGTACCAATTCCGGACTCAACAATCAGTATTACCACAACATCTATCAGTCTTTTGGCAGCGGAGGTGCGGATGTAGACCTATACTTCTTCAATTACGATTATGATGGCGAAGAATTCAATGAGGTAAGAAAATGGCTTGCCGACGACCGTCGATGGGACAATGCCGAATTTAACTTCTCCCCGGCCCCACTAATTGCAGAATTTGGAGATCCAGACATGGTCGCCAGTGCTCGAATTAGCGAGTTCACATCAGATAGTTACGTACTGGGATACATCCCAGAATTTCTGGTACCAGAAGTCTTTTCTCCCAATGGTGATGGCATCAATGATGCTTTTTACATCCGCAACATCGAGGATTATCCAAACAGCCGACTAGAGGTTTTCAACAGATGGGGCAATAAGGTATACACTGTCAACAACTACCGAAATGACTGGGAAGGTACGTTCAAGGACAGTCCCCTACCCAATGGTACGTACTTCTATTTCCTCGATTTCGGGACGGATGACGATCTCCCGCCCATGGTGTCGCAGAGAGTTTTGAAAGGCTTTTTTGAAATCAAACGATGAAAGCTTCAGGAATCAGCATGACACTCACAATCAGCAAAAGACTTTTAGCCCTGTGCTTCGGCTTGCTAGCAGCCACCGTGACTTACGCACAGCCGCAGAACTTTCGTGTAGATCAATACATGTTTTATCAGCCACTGATCAATCCGGCGGCTCAGTCAAGCTATGAGAACCTGAATGGTGTGCTTTTCTACAGAAACCAGTGGACGCAACTAGAAGGTGCTCCGGTGGTCTCGGGAGGACACTTTTCGATTCCAATCAAACGATATTCTATCGCTCCGGGGATTTCTATCATGAATGATAAAATCGGGGCACATAGCTACACAAGAGTGGCCATACCGGTGTCCTACGAGATCAAGGCAAGTATGAACTCGAGATTGGCTTTTGGGATGTCCTATGGTCATACCCGATTACAGGTAGACTACTCCGAGCTCAATATCATTGATACCAATGACCCGGTCTCGGCTATCAACGAAAGTAGTTCTCTCAACAACTTCCACTGGGGGCTCTATTACTACACCAACTATTATTACGGAGGTCTGGCCATGTCCAATTTTGGCCATCAACTCTTTCAGAGCGACACGCAAACGCAAACACTGGTCAATAGCAATCGCATCAATTTTAAGTTCCATGCCGGCTTGGCTCTGCATGAAATCCTCAAGGGTGGATATGACACCAGGGCACTCAAGATCAAAGAAAGGCGATACCTCTTGTGGTTGTCGACGCTGGTAAGAGCAGTGAACGGACAGCCTGTAAATGCCGACTTCAACTTCATGTTTGAATTGGAGGGAGCCTTCGGTATAGGTACTTCCATCTCGACTACAAATGACTTTACCGGGATGCTGAGAATCCCCATAGGCGCAGGACTGAAACTGGGATACGCCTACGAACATGCCAATGCTGAAATCGCCAACCTGGGTGGTACGCACGAAGTCATGTTATTATTTGAACTACAGGACAAGAAACAAACAGGAAACCTGGTGATACCAAGATTTTAAGACAACAACAGTAGCATTTAGCCAACCAGCACCTACATAATTAGCCAGCACATGAAATATCTCCAGACATTGATGCTGATGATTTGCGTAATCACAGCTCACTCACAGAAGAGGGATTTGAAAAACGCGAATCTCGCCTTCGAAAAAGATTTCTTCACCGATGCTATCTATTTATACGACCTTGTTCTCAACAACAAGAAGGCCACGAATGGCCAGTTGAGAGAGGCATCACGTAAGAAGGCACTCGCCCTTTACAAAAACATTGCCTACAGGAAGGCGAAAGAGCAGTGGGACCAATATGTGGCAGAATTTGATTACAAGCTCAATGACATCGAATTGTTCTACTACGCTCAATCACTCATACAATGTGGCGAGGGCTCTAGCGTCCGACAGGTGCTGGACAATGTCAATGACAAAAAGAAAAAGAAGGATTGGATATACAATCTCGTGGAATGGCAGGAGCTACAGGAGAGCCTGATCACTACGAGAATCGCCGAAGTAGGCTATACAGACATAAAACCCTTTCACAAGGGAGTAGGCCTGGCGACTGATGGCGAAAACCTCATCATACCAAGACATTCCTTTGTGGAAAGTGCCGCTTTGACAGAAGACTACACCAAGTATCAGATTGCCGTCTATGACCGGATCAACCAGGAGCAGTTTCAACAAAATCCGAACAAGCTCAAATGCCTGACGAGCAGCAGCAACTTTTACGCAAACCCCTACACAGATGGGGAGTTGATTTACTTCGGAACGGTTGAAAATGATCCGGAGAAAAAAGACGATAAGCAAAACCGAAAACTCCGCCTACAATCAGCTTCCTTGTCCTGCGCGAAAAACGTGGAGACGAAGGACCTGGACATAGGCTTCAAAAAGAGTAACAACTCATTCCCTTTCCTGTATCAGGATTCCATCATGTTCTTCGCTTCGGATCACCAGAAAAAGGACAAAGGGTTTGACATCATGTATTCCATCCGAACCGGGGACGGCTGGAGTGACCCCAAAGGCCTCGATGATGTCAATACATTTGAAAATGACATCTACCCTATGGTTCATGACGGTAAGTTTTACTTCTCCTCCAAGGGCAGACCTGGCTACGGGGGAATGGACATCTACCGAGGTGATCTATTGATAGAAGGTGGAGAAATCAGCGTCACGAACATTCAGAATGCCGGTAGGCCTGTCAATTCCAACAATGACGACTTTGCATTGGTCATTGACGACGACGAAACAGGCTATTTCATGTCCAATCGGTCCAAACTCAACCTGGACCATGTCATGTGGGTCAAGCTGATTGATCCAAATGCCGCTGCACCTGTCAATCGTCGATTGGTTTTCTTCGAGTACGACAGAGCCGAGTTGTCCGATACAGCGCGAATGAAACTGGATGGTATAGCTGCCCTACTGCAGCAACAGCCGGCACTTACATTGAAGCTGGAGGGTCACGCTGACACGAGAGGTACCAAGGAATACAACATGAAGTTATCAGAGAACAGAAATATTGCTGTAGCGGACTATCTCGCGACCCTCGATATTGATTCGTCGAGAATCGCCATGGAGGCTTTTGGGGAGACCAAACCCATCAATACATGCGGGAATGGGAATTGGTGTTACGAAGAGGAGTACGCCCTAAACAGGAGAGTAGAGGTGGAGGTAATTGCCGACGGATCGCCACCGAAAGCCGTAGAGGGACCGCAGGTGGTGGATGTACAATTGTCTCCAAAGGATCTTCGACATCAGCAACAGCATGATATCGAGGGCTCCTCCTCCACAGGACAGCTAGGATTGCTCACAACGCGAACGTTTCTTACCAAAGGTCGGTCCACTCCTATTCAAAAGGTCTCTTTGTTGCCATAGCCGACGGGTCACAGCCACCTCGGCGCTCACACTCCCCGTGTACGCTTATCGAAAAGGCGATAGGACACCGCAGTCGTGCCATATTTTTTTGTATCTTCAATAGACCAGCGATGCTGCCGAATCAACTCGCGCACCGGGTAACGGCAGACCAATAATGTTTAATTACGTCCCGAAACCATGGAAAAAATTACGCTGAAGTCCCTTCACTGTACACTCAATGATGAGGTGGACAAAGACGAAGTCTATCTGAAATTGAATGGCAAAAAGATCTGGCCATCTGGATTCTACAAGCAAATAGGCACAGGAGAGAGAATAGATATCAACTATTCTTTTGAGAGTGAAGAAGACGTCATAGAAATCGAGCTCTGGGATTTTGATTTATTGAGCAGAAACGATTTGCTGGGAAAGTTCATTTTCAAGCCCGGTGGAGAAAAAGGGAACTTCTCGACCAGTATGAGAACGGAAGATATGTCGAGCACCGCCAGCTACTTCATCGAGTGGTCAGTCAAACCCTAATCTTTGCAAGAAAAAGGCCCTCTGATGGGAAGGTCTGACAAAGATCGCATGCAATATCTCTCCTTACGCACCTTTGTTGGCGCAAAAGACTACGACCTGAGCAGACAGTTCTACCGTGAACTAGGCTTTGTCGAATCGGTCATAAGCGACAATATGTGCTATTACGCCAAGTCAGGTATGGGCTTCTATCTTCAGAGATACTATGTCAAAAAGTGGGTAGACAACACCATGTTGTTCATGGAGGTGGATGACGTGGATGCCTGTCTGACATGGCTGAAGAGCCTTGATCTCCCGTCCAAATTCAAGGGCGTCCGACTCTCAGAAATAAAAGACGATTGGTGGGGCAGGGAGTGCTTCCTGCACGATCCCTCAGGTGTGCTTTGGCATTTCGGTCAGTTCAAGAAGAACCCCAAATAAGATGACATATTCGTTGGTGAAGGGGGGCTTGTATTCATTGCAGGCCTTGGAAGTCGGAAACAAACATATGAATTGATCGTTTCAAATACATAGAGATATTCAAAATGCCAAAGACGGAGTCATTTGATCGAGAACAGGTACTGGAAAAAGCCATGGGCGTCTTCAGAAAGAAGGGGTACCACGGTAGTTCTATGCAAGACCTCGTCGACGAAATGGGCATCAACCGGTCAAGCGTCTACAACAGCTTCGGCGATAAGCACCACCTTTTTAAGGAAACGCTCCAGCTGTACCAATCCAGGCAAAGAAGCTGGACCCACAATTGGCTACTCAAAGCAGAAAATGCCCGTCATGCCATCGAACTACTCTTTGCGGGCATACAAGAAGACATACTTGCTGATAAGCAAAATCTAGGCTGTTTTATCGCTAAGAGCGCTAGCGAGTTCGACAGGACTGATGTTGATTTCTACAGTATCATCACCAAGAATCAACAAGATATGGAAGCGATGTTTGCCGACTTGATCAAGAAGGGCCAGGAGGAAGGCAATATCAATTCCCAACTGGACCCAACGACCACTGCCAGCTACCTCTTCAGTTCTCTACAAGGGGTCCGTATGACGGGAATGCTACGTCCTAATAAAGCGTATGTCTCACCCATCATAGAACAGATCCTCAGCATCCTTTAGTTTTTTTTTCAAGATATTGAAACGATCGTTTCAATATGTCGTATACTGGAACAAACGTTTCAAATAAAAGACATGAATAAATTACAAGGAAAGGTGGCAGTGATCACCGGAGGGAATAGCGGCATTGGACTTGCAACCGTCAAGAGATTTCTGGGTGAAGGAGCCAAAGTCGTATTTACAGGGAGGCGCCAAGAGGCGCTGGACGAGGCCGCCAGTCAATTGGATGGTGACTTTCTCGCTTTCAAGGCGGACGCTTCCAACATCGACGACACCAAAGCACTCTACAAGGTGGTCACAGAGAAATATGGCAAGATTGACATTCTGTTTTTGAATGCAGGGATTGCTCCGTTTGCACCTATCTCGGATATCACAGAAGAGCACTTCGACCAGTTGTTCGCCACCAACGTCAAGGGTCCTTTCTTCGCTATCAAAGAAGCTATTCCATATCTGAAAGAAGGATCAGTCATCGTCACCAATACCTCCATCGTCAATGCAAAGGGCTTTGCCGGAACGGGGGTTTACTCAGCAACGAAGGCAGCTCTAAGGTCACTGTCACGAGTTTTGGCCAGCGAACTTGCCGCTCACAAGATCCGAACAGTGAGTGTGGCGCCAGGCCCAATCGAAACGCCAATCTATGGAAAACTGGGACTGCCAGAGGAGCAAGTCCAAGCCATGGGCCAATCATTCTCCGAATCAGTACCACTTGGCCGATTTGGCTCTGCAGACGAAATCGCGAACACGGTGTTATTCCTTGCTTCGGATGAGGCCTCCTACATCAATGGCGTAGAAGTGCCGGTCGATGGTGGATTGAGCCAGGTGTAAGCCTAATGAGTAAAATCTGCGGAAGGGGGCGTCTTCTTAGGGAGGGGCCCTCTTTTCTATTTCGTCCGTTTGATAGTGAACTCCACCAGCTGCTCGAGGGAAGTACGATAGGCCGACTCTGGGAATTGCCGTAGGATCTCGAGGGCCTTCTGGTGATAGTCTTCCATGACGCCGATGGCATAGTCCAATCCGCCTTTCGCCTTCACGAAATCAGTGACATCCTTCACATACTTTGAGCGCTTGGCACTTTTTTTCATCTTCGAGATGACGGATTTCTTCTCCCCTTTTGACACTTGCTGCAAAGCATAGATCAGTGGAAGCGTCATCTTCCCTTCCTTGATATCGATGCCCGTCGGCTTCCCTATCTCGTGGGATCCGTAGTCAAAAAGGTCATCCCGGATCTGGAAGGCCATTCCCACATTGATACCAAAATCGCGCAGTTTCTTCTGGTCCTCTACCCCAGCCTCAGCCGAGGCCGCCCCGATCTCACAGCAAGCGGCGATGAGACTGGCAGTCTTTTGCCTGATCACATCGTAGTAGATCTCCTCGGTGATGTCGAGCTTGCGTGCCTTTTCCATCTGCAGCAGTTCCCCTTCGCTCATCTCTTTGATCGTATTGGACACGATCTTCAGCAATCCAAAATCGTCATGCTCCAGAGTAACAAGGAAGCCGCGTGAAAAAAGGAAATCTCCCACCAAAACGGCGATCTTATTTTTCCAGAGGGCATTGATAGAGAAGAAGCCTCTGCGATAGTGTGAGTCGTCCACCACATCATCATGGACGAGTGTAGCGGTATGAAGCAATTCGATCATGGCTGCGCCCCTGTAGGTCGTGTCTGTGATCCCTGAAGCCACCCCGGCACTGAGGAAAACGAATAGAGGCCGCATCTGCTTTCCCTTTCGACGGACGATATAGCTCATGATCTTATCGAGGAGGACGACATTCGTCTTCATGGATTCTCGAAATTTCTTTTCGAAAACCACCATCTCCTCCGCCACGGGCGCCTGAATGTCCTTAAGTTTCAATGCCATACCAGGCCACAATATTAACGGAACTCCTGCAATGTTTTCCACACAGTTAATAACGTTTTGAGGTACTCCACTTGTTTACTAGTTTTATCGATTTCCCAGGGTGAATTGGGATTTTTTAGACTTTTATGAAGAAGGGCTCTTACTACTTACTGGACGTATTTACGAAAGAAAAATATCAAGGGAACCAGCTTGCCATCTTCCCCGACGCGCGATGGGTCCCACCAGATGAAATGCAAAGCATTGCGGCGGAATTAAACCTGTCGGAGACGGTATTTCTCTATCCCGCGGATGAAGACGGTAGATTTCCTATGCGCATCTTCACCCCGACGATGGAACTACCCGTCGCGGGCCATCCAATAGTGGGAACGGGATTCTATATCTCCAGAGAACTCGATCATCCCACCAACGGCAACATTGAGATTTGCCTGCTTCCAAAAATTGGGGAGATCAAAGTGGACGTGACCTTCGCAGATAACCTGCCCCAAATGACGCGAATGCGCTTTCCGAAACCAGAATTTGGTGATGTATTTGAAGATCGTGATCAGATCGCTCGTCTACTGAACCTTCAGACTTCGGACTTGCTCGATTTACCCCTCCAGGTAGTCTCCTGTGGCGTGCCGTATCTGATAGTTCCAGTAGAAAGCCTGGAGGCTATCCGGAATATCCAGTTCGATCTCGGTGCCTGGACAAGGGATCGCAATGTCCTGGAGTCATTTTTCATTTATGCATTCACTCCTTCCGGCACTACAGCGGAAGGAGATCTTCACGGTCGGATGTTCGCACCGCAAGCAGGTATGATCGAAGATCCGGCAACAGGCTCAGCCAATGGCCCACTGGCGGCGTACTGTCACCAATATGATGTGAAAACAGGTCCTGTTGTCAGTGAACAAGGCTTTGAGATGGGTCGCCCAAGTATTTTGCACCTTGAGGCGCTGGTTCAAAACAAGGAGATCGTGGGGGTTGCTGTAGGTGGGAATTGTGTGTTTGTAGGATCCGGAGAGCTATTCATCGACTAGCCATGGGGTGTCAGTATTCTTCTTTTTAGCATCCCAATCCGACCCCTTCATTTCCCAACATGTCAACAGCGTCAGGTCAGGTTATCAAGACTAAAGTCCAATAACAAAACCGGGTTAATCTATATTTGCTCCGCATCACGAAATCCTTCATGCGTAAAAACAAAGTGAAATACTCGGAGCTCATTCCTCAAACGAGCGAATGGCCCATTTTCCAACTTTCGCGCAACCGTGATGACTTCATCCAGGAGGTGATTGCCGATTCTTTTGACAACTTGCAGGGCATCCGAAAAGGGAAAAGCCTGCGGGAGGAATTGGAGACCACCGTCTACCGCGAGAAACTCCGAATGAAGACCAACCCCTGGAGAGTCGACCCCCAGGATGAAAAGGACTTTTGGTATCAGATCCAGCATCGCCTGTTGCAAAGCGAGGGGCAGGAAGGTGCCGAGGAAGAAGAACAGCGGATCCTCCAGGATATTATCGGACGCTATGCCAACGAGGTAGCCGGTAATTTTCGCAAATCCTATTACAAATTCGCCAAGACGTTTGTTACGTTCGGCTTTGCCAGGCTGCTCAATGCGGCGCGAGTGAAGGGCTTTCTCTCACTATTTAGCAGGCAACTGGACCTCGATGACAAAATCAGAATAGTAGGCGAAACCGAACACCTCCGATCCTTGGCCACGCGAGGAACTGTGGTCATGGTCCCTACACATTTCAGCAACCTGGACTCCATTTTGATTGGATGGGTCATCCAGTTTCTGGGGCTCCCCGCTTTCATCTATGGTGCAGGACTGAACCTGTTCAACATCAAGATATTCGCCTACTTCATGAACAGCCTGGGGGCGTACAAGGTCGATCGTCGGAAGAAGAATCCTGTCTATCTGCAAACCTTACGGTCGTACTCGACACTGGCCATACGCCGGGGCTGTCATAGTCTGTTCTTCCCTGGAGGCACCAGATCCCGGTCCGGGCAAATCGAAAAGGCACTCAAACTCGGGCTGCTGGGAACCGCTATCGAAGCACAGCGAATGATCTATCAGGACAATGCCGAGGACAAAACCAAGGTTTTCATTGTCCCTGTTGTGATCAACTACCAGTTCACTCTGGAAGCCCCAGCGCTGATCCGCGAACATTTGAAGCGCACAGGACAGGAGCGATTCTATGAAGAAAGCGACGAGTATTCCACGAGCTACAAAATCGCCAGCTTCCTCTTCAAGTTCTTCACGAAGGGCTCGGATATCTCCGTGAGCATAGGGCGTGGTATGGACATCTTGGGCAACTACGTGGATGACGAGGGCCACAGCAAGGATAAAAATGGCAACTGGATCCATCCTCGCGACTATTTCGTGAGCCAGGGACAAGTGACGGTAGATAAGCAGAGAGAACAAACGTATGTGCGAATCCTGGCCAAGAGAATTGTAGAGGAATATCACCTAAACAATCGCGTATTCAGCAGTCACCTCGTGGCCTTTACGGCTTTCAAAATGCTCGAGCGCCGTAATCCAAAACTCGATCTGTACCATGTGCTAAGACTTCCCGATGAGGATCTGATCATCGAGTTCGCAGAGTTTAAGAAGGCCTTCAAGAAACTGCGAAAGCAAATAGTGAAGCTGGAGAAGAAAGGCAAGTTGGGCACCAGCCCGAAACTAAAAGAGAGCTCCGAAAAGGCCATCAACGAGGGACTCCGCAATGTAGGTATGTACCATGCCAAGCGGCCGATAATCAAGAAAAAGGATAAGATCATCATACAGGACCCCAACACGCTCTATTACTACCACAACAGAATGGATGGATATGGACTCGATAAATACATCTAAATCGATTGGCGTAGTCGGTGCGGGAAGCTTTGGCACAGCCATCGCCAATATCCTGGCCGAAAAAAACGAGTCCGTACTATTGTACGCCAGGACTGCCCAAAAAGCCCAATCCATCAAAGAAACTGGTACCAGCGCGGGACAGAAACTGCACCCCAACATCAAAGTCACAACGAAGATTGAGGAGATCGGTGAGGAATGCGAGGTGATTTTCCCAATGGTCCCATCGGCAGGGTTTCGGGACATGATGAAACAGCTCTCACCTGCCCTGCGTCCATTCCATATCCTGATACATGGCACCAAAGGCTTCGACCTACTGCAGGAAGGTGGAAAAGGACTCAACGAAACACTCACTCGGGACCATGTCCGCACAATGAGCGAGGTCATTCTCGAAGAAAGTTCCGTCGTGAGGGTGGGCAGCATGGCAGGTCCCAATCTTGCCAGGGAGATCGCAGATAAAAAACCTGCGGCCACCGTGATTGCCAGCCAGTTTGACGAAGTCGTTCAAATCGGGCAAAAGCTCCTCAAGACAGATCGCTTCCTTATCTATGGAAGCGGAGATCTAATAGGGATCGAGCTCTGTGGTATATTGAAAAATATTATTGCGCTGGGTGCCGGTACGGTCTCTGGTTTGGGACTGGGCGAAAATGCCAAGGCACTGTTTATCAGCAGAGGCTTGGTGGAGATGGTCCACATCGGCAAGGCCATGGGTGGCAATGCTCAGGCGTTCCTGGGACTTGCGGGTGTCGGTGACTTGATTGCCACATGCTCCAGTGAGCTAAGTAGAAACTTCACCGTGGGGAAGCGACTGGCCAATGGCGAGTTGATTGAAGACATCATGGCTGATATGGAAGAAGTAGCTGAAGGTGTGAAGACCATCGACATCATCAGAAACCTGTCGTCCTTCTACGGCATCAGATGCCCAATCACCGAAACACTCTTTCGCGTGATCCATCGACAAACCTCCGTGCAGGAGGCGCACACCTATCTTATGAAGTTCCCTTTCCGGGCGGAGATCGACTTCCTCGACTAAACGATCATTTGTCCATCGCCCGCACCCGTTGCAACAATGGTGGGTGTGAATAGTGTACAAAGACATAGGCCGGATGCGGCGTCAGATTGGATAGGTGATCGCTGCTCATCTTCTTCAGTGCCGAAATAAGGGGTTGAGCTTTGTAGGTATCGGCGGCGTACGCATCCGCCTGATATTCAAACTTCCTGCTGACGATATTCATCAAGATGCCCAGAACACGCGACAGTGGCGTGTACAGGATACCAAATGCCAATATATTCAAATGGATCGTCGACACTTCACCACCCATTGCATAGCTCACTTCGCTTGCAAACAGCATGCGCGACAATAGAAAAAGCATCAGTCCCGTCTGCAAAACACCGATTACCGTCGAAGTGACAATGTGCTTCTTCTTGTAATGACCGACCTCATGAGCAAAGACCGCTGTCAGTTCTTCTACGGTATGCTTCTCCACAAGTGTATCGAAGAGCACGACCTTCTTCTTTTTGCCTAGCCCCGAGAAGAAAGCGTTGCCTTTGCTGGAACGCTTGCTGCCATCCATGACAAAGATATTGTGCAATGGAAACTTCACCTTTTGACTGAATGCCTCTATCCGCTCCTTCAACTCGCCGGATTCGAGCGGCTGCAGCTTGTTGAAAAGCGGCAAAATCCATGAAGTGTAGAATATGTTCATAAACAGCATGAAGGCCGTTATCACCATCCAGAAGTATAGCCAAAACTCCTTGCCCATTGCAGCAATTAGGTAGACAAGAGCGATTAGTAACGGACCTCCGATAATGATCGACAAGAGATACCCCTTGAGTTTGTCCATGACAAAGGTCTTTGGAGTGGTCTTATTGAAGCCAAACTTCTCCTCTATCACGAATGTGGCATAAACCGAAAAGGGGACTGAGATGAGATCTATCGCTACATAAAGAATCCCGAAGAAGATTAGTGTAGACAGCAGATCAAAAGGGCTAAAAGACCTGACGATCCCATCCAACTGACCAAACCAGCCAAAGTACAGCGCAGCGAATAGGACAACGAATGACAGGGTCGATGAGAAAATGCCGAAGCGGCCCGTCTCTTTGCGATATGCCTGGGACTTGGCGTATTGCTCTTCGTCGTATACTCCCTCCAGTTCGTCAGGTATCGTTTGTCGCGCACTGCGATGGTTGAGATACTCTAATACCCGCTCCAACGCAAAATCCGCAGCTACGATGATTAGCAGAATATTTAAGATAGTCGATTCGGTCATGCCACGAAAGTAACAATAATCGGTGCCATAAAAGGTGCCCTGAGATCAAGGAGCAAGTGATCAGTTGGCGGCGGGCTTTTCTATTTGTCGTAAATCGTCAGCCCAGCAGTCCGCTTCACCTGAAGTATCTCGTCGCAATCGACCACCCCATCCACGAATAGGCCTTTC
Organism: Cyclobacteriaceae bacterium; assembly: GCA_965227935.1. Taxonomy (GTDB): domain Bacteria; phylum Bacteroidota; class Bacteroidia; order Cytophagales; family Cyclobacteriaceae; genus JAWPMT01. The sequence continues at coordinate 583,792 of CBDDGS010000043.1, forward strand.
AGCGTCAATTCCACCTTCTCTCGACTCCGTCGTAAGTCGGCGTATTTGAATCCCTTCACTTTCTCGTATTCCTTGTCGTCGACGTACACAGTGAAGGTTTCCTTGTCCTTGGTTCTCAATTGAAAGTAGGGTTTATGCAAGAGACCGCTACCCTCCAGCGTCCTGAAATGAACGGCAAATGAGCGGCTCCCCAACGAGGTCTCCTCTGGTCCTTGCTCGTCTTCGGTGGTCTGCATAAACTCCGAGGCTACGGATGCAGGGACACCATACAAGTTGGGAAGCGTGATCAGCTTGAATACGAGTTCTCCCTCAATGACTACCGGTTCGTGGATCTGGTCAGGATATAGTGAAGATTGGCAAGAGACAACCAACATCATCACAAGGACGATGTAAGATCGAAATCGGTAGTTTTTCATGACTGGGCGGCGATAGTGAGCGATAACTAACTAAACGTAGCAGCACCAGTCGATGGTTGCGAGCGATCTAGAAAATAAAAGGAACAGGGCACTTCAGGTCCCTAATTTCCTTCGGTGGCTTGCCAGGAGGATCCAGGCTAAATGAATAGATCAGAGAAATCTCATGGGCCCCACCACTGTTGATGCCCAGATCTGAAATCGTAAAGTCAAAACTATAACCTATCGATAGGTTCTTGTTGGTCAATCCAGCAAGGAAGATGACGGACTCATTGTTAGGAATACTCTGAAGATTTTTCACCGGGATACCGCGGTACCATACTCCAAACAGGACCGGCTCCAAGGTCAGGAAGACTCCCAGATCCAATTGATCAAACTCTGCCTGCGAACGGTAATTAAATGAGGGCGTGAAGCTTCGCTCTTTGTCGGGACGGTTCTGTAACTTTTTGTTCACCTCATAAAAGTGGATCCTGTATCCCCCATGGATAGAGGTCCTCATGTATAATGGCGAGTCATCGGCATCGACAAGCGACTGGTTAGGTTCCGTCACATGGTAGACACTGAAACCACCCCAGAGATTTTTGTTGAAGACGATCCCCCCAAAGGACAGATCAAACATGTTCACATTTTGACCGGTATTGAAGTTCTCCCGGGTATTGTCGAGGATCACCTGGCCCGACTGATTGAATTGATCCCCGAAAGTCAGCCGGTCAAAGTTGATATCTCTTTGGATCCACGCGATTTGGACGGCCGGTCGAAAGGTCCACTCGTAGTTAAGCTGCAGCTGATAGGCATAGTTGAGGCCCACGGTGTTTGATCGTAGCCCCGCAATACCTTCGCGGTCCACATTGACCAAGAGCCCGACACTACTGTAGTAGTCCTCGAAGTTGTAATCGATCCAAAAAGAATAGGTTTCAAATGTGGCGTCAATCGCAGGCCATTGATTCCGATAGTTCAATCCCGCCCTACCCTTTTGATTGATCCCTGTCAATCCGGGATTGAGGTTGAGTGGCGCAGAATAGTATTGAGAAAACTGAGGATCCTGAGCTAGACAATCCGTCCCTACGATCAACAAAACAAAGACAACACTTAGTACTCTTGGCATTAGACCCAATTGTTAGATAGCAAACATTGCTGATTTTAGCGAAACACACAAACTGCCGTCATCCCTTAACAAAATCCGTGCCCATGCGGCACATTTTTTGCTTCATGGCCTATCACCTCTTGGGGGTAGAGCAGCATTCATGTTGTTCCGTGTAATGTAACGACCACGTTACCGTTAGTATTTTGATGACATCGATAAGGTTAGGCAAGTGAATAGAGGAACAGAAAGCCATCATTCCTTAAGAGGATCCAAAGCGTTTCTTCCGTTGTATATTTACATTTACCGCGGATTTCAGAGCATTAGTGGCGAATTTATGATATTACGAACGTGGGCAACCACATTCCTAACAGGTGTATTGCTGGTCTCAAGTGTGGGTGTTTCTGCCCAGCGAATCCTCGAAACTCAATACTTTTTTGGTAACACAGCCGACAATTTTGTCTTTGACAAGAACGGCCGCGAAATCTATGAGGAGCAGAGAATGGCCGGGCCATTCGGTACTGGAGGACCCGCAGTTCTCAGTGATCAACTGACTGGCAACCTTCTTTTCTACACTGATGGTGTTCAGGTCTACGACCAAAGCCATCAGATCATGGTCGGATCCACCACTCTGAACGGAGACTCCTCTATCAATCAGGCAGCCGTTGTGGTGCCCTTTTCTGCCACTACCGACAGGTACTTCATTCTTACCAATCCTTATTCCAGCGGGCCCAATGAGATCCAATTGAGCCAGGTAAACATGAGCAGCCTGGGCAACTCCACAGATGCCAATTTCCCTTTCGGAGAGATGACCAGTGCCAATCAGGGCACGGGACTTACCAACCCCTCTGAGGCCATGATCATCATCGAAGCCGGTGATGGCCAGTCCTATTGGCTAGTCACCCAAGACCGCACCAATTTCAATTTTAGGGTAACGGCCATCCCTATCACTGGTCTTGACAGCACGCAGGTTTTCAACCTTGTCACTGCTACCGAGCCTGGTATGGAAGCCGCAGCCTTCTCTTACAATGAGGTGACTTCGCAACTCGCAGTAGCTCCGAAAACGGCGAACCGCAACGTGATGATCCTCGATTTTGACCCCGCAACCGGGGCCTTGGTTTTCAATCAACAGATTTTGCAGACGGGCTTTGACGACGGACAGGGTGAGTCGATTTATGACGTGGAGTGGTCCGCAAACGGCACGAAACTCTATATGTCCCGATTTGGCAGCGCAGGTAACGTCGCGAATGTGCTCCAATGGGATTTTGACACGCTGGCGCTCAACAATATTCTGCCCAATCCCATATTTCGAAGCTATGGTCTGAAGCGAGGGATGGATGACAACATCCTTCACCTCTATCAGGAGACGGCCACCTCACCCTTTCTTGTGGGGCAGATCATGAATGCCGATAGTGTCGCCGATTCCGTAGCCTACCAGGCTGTAGCGCTGCCTGCCGACTTTCAGGCCCGCCAGTTTCCGGCGTTCTCACCACCCAATTTTCCCAACTTCCAGGATATCAGCTTCCTGGCGCTGGACACCTGTCAGCAGCAAACCACAAAATTCTATCCCGTTACTGATACAATTCCCACCTCCTATTTCTGGGATTTTGGTGATGGTAATTTCTCTACGAATGCGGCTCCCGTACACACCTACCAGGCTCCGGGAGGATACCCGGTGACGATGGTGGCAGAAATCAATGGCAGATCCACTGCCGTCACACAATTCGTAGAGATACTCGCCAACGACTTCATGGTCAACCTGGGCAACGACACCACCATCTGCGTTGACGAGGTACTGACACTTGATCCGGGCGACATGGGGCAGGGACTTGCCTACACCTGGAGCACGGGGGAGACGACACCCACGATCGACATAGATACGACGGGGACGTATTGGGTGGAGGTAGTAGCTCCGGTAGGCAATGGTTGCACCTCCTTTGACGCGATAGTCGTGACCGAATACGGCATTCAGCGGCAGCTGTCCAATCAATGGTATTTCGGCGAAATGGCGGGCATCGATTTCAATCAACAACCACCGGCAGCTATCGTCGACGACAACCTGATGGATTCACCGGAAGGATGCGCAACGATCTCGGACTCTGATGGTAGCCTGCTCTTCTACACCAATGGCAACACCGTGTGGAACAAAGACCATCAGGTCATGGCCAATGGAACGAATCTCGGTGGTGATAGCACGTCGGCCCAGTCTTCGATGATTCTCCAATTTCCCGACGACGAGACGATGTTTTATGTCTTCTCGACTCAGGAGCTATATGGTGATCGTACCAATCGACTGCTCATGAGTATTGTGGATATCAAAGACGACACCGCCCGCGGATCAGTAGTGGTAAAGGGGATCGAACTGCAGCGCAACAACACGGAGCGCCTGACGGCCTCGGGATTTGGCGCCAATGGCTGGCTGCTATCGCATGAGTTTGGGAACAACAATTTCCGTGCACAGTTTGTGAGTGACCTGGGGATCAGTGCCGCTGTACATTCCCCTGTCGGAGAGTTTCTCAATTTCCTCGACGAACCTTCCGGCACCAGTTACCTGCGTTTCCAACCTGGGACGGCCAGGGCGGTCAACATGCTTCCAGGAGCTAATACATTCGACATTCTGGACTTTGACAACCAGACGGGAGCGATGAGCAACGCACGAACGATCGATACCAATGAGCCCGCCGGGGACCCTTTGTACGGCATAGAGTTTGGCGGCGCCGGCAATCGCCTGTATATCACCACGGCGACCAAACTCATGCAGTATGACATGGACAGCATCGACACTCCAAATGAGGTAGCAGAAATCGAAGCTTCGAAATTTGATGGATATCCTTCAGCTTCCAACTATGGGGCACTGCAGCGGGGGCCGAATGGTGTCATCTACATGGCGTTGGACAATGCAGGTAATGTCGCCTCTATCGACGCCCCCACGGGGGATGATCTCGGTGCTTCCTTCAATCCTTCCGGCATCGACCTGATGGGACGCACCAGCCGCAGGGGGCTACCGAACTTCACGCAACAGGTCAATGATCCAATCCAGCCACCAGGAATGACCGTGCAGAACGCCTGTTTTGGGCAGCCGCTCACTCTCCTGGCGACAGGTACCAGCAACATTGACGAGTTCGAATGGACTTTCGACGCCGACGCGTCACCGCAAGCAGGAGTTGGTGATAGCATCCAGGTGACCTACAGCACCCTTGGCACGCACACGATCCAGCTGAGAATATTCAACAGGTGTGGTTACGACTCACTTTTTATCCAGGACATCGAGGTATTCCAGGTACCACCAAGCCCCCAGGTACCTGACAACGCAGCCTTGTGCGATTCTGTGCTGGTACTAGAGGCGTTGCCACCCGCTCTGGACGATCCCTCACTGATCTACAACTGGTCTACTGGGGAGACTACACGAACCATCACCGTTACGCAACCCACGATAGTCGACGTCTTCATATTGAATACCGACGGTTGTACCAGCGACACGCTGCAGACCTTCGTCGGACCGGCGCTCACGGTTGACCTCGGTCCCGATCAAACGATTTGTCAGGATGCTACAGTCCCAGACCTCGATTCGCAAAATGCGCAGGGTACGTTCAACTGGACCGTCGACGGTAGTCCCACTGGAAGCTCCGGCAGGTTCCAACCCATCGACACTTCCGTCCCGGGAACGTTCAGCTACGCACTGGAATTCACCGAACCCATTACTGGCTGCCTGGCCCGAGACACAACAATCATAACGGTACTGGAAAATCCCGTTTTCACGACCCTCACTACCCCGCCAACCACGTGCGACGCCAATGACGGCGAGATAAGTATTACCATCAATTCCAACGGGAGCTTCCTCTATAGCTTCGCGGGCCCCCAAAGCCAAGGCCCTCTGTCTTTTGATGGACCGGGCACACCTCCAAGCTTCACGGGCCTCGCGGCCGGTAGTTTTCAGACCACAGTAGAGAACATCGTGACGGGATGTACTACACAGGCGCCGGCACTCGTAGAGGATATTGCCCAGTTCGAAGTGGCGGCCACTGGCCTGCCAGACTGCGGCAGTGATGGAGCGCTTCTGATCGACATTACGGGTATTGTCCCTGCCACCGTAAATCTGGACCTCACGGATGACCTCGGACAACCAGTCTTCTCGCAAGCAGGCGTGGCACCCCCACTGCAAGAGGTGACCGGTCTGGATACAGGCATATACATCGTCCAAATCGAGGAAGTGGGTGGATTGGGCTGTATCCAATTTGATACGGTCACGCTGGGGGAGGCTTTCCCTCGCTCTAACTTCACCTTCTCCCCCATCCAGGAGCTGTGCGGCACCCGTGATCAGGCCGAGATCACTGCGGGCACGAATGGTGATGCCATCTACACCTGGTCCAATAGCAGCGGGGACATCATCGGAGCTGGAGAATCTGTCGACATCGATCTGGCCGGCGTCTACTTCGTAAGCGCACAAGGCGCTAACCTGTGTCCAAGAACAGAACAGATCCAAATCAATATCAACCCCTTCCCTGAAGTCAACATCCAATCCGACGGAGACCTATGCGCAGGGGACTTGACGCTCACGGCCGTGATCGACAGCACTTCAGCTGGACCTTTCAGCTATCAGTGGTTTTTCGGGCCGGATCGAACCATCGTCGGGCAGACCGCCACGATCAACGCCACGGAGGAGGGTACCTACCAGGTACAAATTAGCGATCCCATGATTGGGTGTGACGCGACCTCATTCCCTGTCAATGTCAGATGCGACCCACGGATCAATGCACCAACAGCCTTCTATCCCGAAAGTGACATTACGGAGAACCAGAATTTCTATGTCTTCCCGAATGAATTCATCGATACGTTTGAGATCTTCATCTATTCCCGCTGGGGCGAATTGGTCTTCTATACGGACGAGATCGATTTTGAGTGGGACGGTGAGTACCGGGATCAGCCGCTGCCTGTCGGAACTTATGCCTACGTCATGAAGTTTACAGCTAGAGATGAGCCAGACCTCGGCGTGATCGAGCAATATGGCTCCGTCACTCTAATCCGTTGATACCATGTCCTTTTTTGATCAGGTATATGATAGGCTCTTCAAGAAGGAGCAGTCTGAGCCGCTGACATTTCAAAAAGTCCTGACTCGCAATGAGCGATACCTAAAGGAATACAACGAATGGTCCGTCAGCGATCGCCGCACGACCGTCGTAAAAGCTGTGTATAACTCACTGCAGCTTAGCCGCAAAGACGTCGAGCAGAACCCCCCGGTTCACCTTCTTTCATCCAAGGCCTCAAATGGCTTCGCCCTCGGGCATTCGACGATGTATTCGGAAATGGAGTTTCAGTTCCTTCTCGATTGGTTTGCCGAAAAAATTCTGACAAACTACCGCTATAAAAGAGCCAATGCCGATATTACCATTATCGAAAAAGGTGAAAAGGTCGAAACCATTGAAAAGTATTACCTCAAGCCAATCAATGATTTTGACCCCCCTATTGAGCAGCAATTTGGAAATATCCTGATAGAGAGTTCCACCATGGGGAATCAGCCCAACTATCTGAAGGTAATGGCCAATGCCTATTCCGACCGGAACTATTCGGAGGCGCTGGATTTCGAGTTGTTGGTCGATTATTTGTTGAACTCAGAAAACCTGTAAATAACCATGTCACAAAACTTCAAATATCTCCTTACTACTACGCTGGTCATTTGTTCGATACTACTCGTCGGCAGCCGACCCGTCGAAGATGACCAACTACTTCCGACCAAACTGCGAGTCACCGTGATTAATGGCCAAGGCAACCTCGTGGAGGGTGCCACAGTGAGCCTGTACAATTCGGAGGAAGACTTTCTGGCCAGCACAGATCCTTTGAAGCTGGATCGCACCGATGCAAAGGGACGCGTCACATTTAAAGGCGTCGAGCCTCGCTCATATTACATCGAGGCGCGCAAGGGCGAAATGAACAACGACGGACGCAGTTCGAAAACCAGCAACCTTCAAGAAGGCAAGCTCAACAAGGTAAACGTCGTCATCGAATAACAAAGAAGACAGAAAAACATAGCAAGAAAGGGTCGCTCGGTGCGGCCCTTTCTGGTTTATGGCCTACCGGTTGGTGGCGAAAAGTAGCAAACCGTAGGCTCCGACCGCCCACCATATGCGGTAGCCGATGAAGGCCTTCAAAACGTCCAGTTCGATGAGCACGACGACCAGCACGATGATGATCGATAAGATTCTGAGTAGGTTCCTGGTACTTCGAGACATGGTTTCGAGTAGGTTATTGGTGAGTGATAAAGATAATGGCCGCACGTAGCTATTCCAGCGATATTTGCGATAATTGCAGCTTGTCTAATGGCAGTTGTCGGAAAAGATATCGATCGTGCAGCGCAGCTGCTTTCTCAGGGAGAGGTCATCGGCATTCCCACCGAAACCGTCTATGGCCTAGCGGGCAACGCCCTGAATGAGGAAGCCATCGTTCGTATTTTCGAGGTCAAGAAGCGCCCTCGCTTTGATCCCCTCATTGCCCATATCGCGCACAGAGACCAATTGACAGAACTGGTCAAAGACGTACCTGAGCAGGCTGCCCGACTGATTGATGCCTTCTGGCCTGGACCCATGACATTGCTGCTCGAGAAGTCCACCGTCATTCCTCACTTGCTGACATCAGGGTCCTCGCGCGTGGCAGTCCGCCTACCCGGTCACGAGACTGCGAGGGCGTTATTGGATCGGGTACCCTTCCCGGTCGCAGCACCTAGTGCCAATCCATTTGGCTACGTGTCACCCACGACAGCCCAACATGTACAGGATCAGTTGGGGGATCTTATTCCCTACATCCTCGATGGAGGTTCGTCCGAAATCGGCCTGGAATCGACCATTGTGGGGTTTGAGGGCAACACCCCCACAGTTTACCGATTGGGAGGCCTGTCATTGGAGAGGGTCCGTGAGGTCATCGGCGATGTGGACGTGATGCTCAACAAAAGCTCTAATCCCTCCGCGCCAGGTATGCTAAAATCTCATTACGCGCCAGGGAAGCAAGTGATCATAGGCGACGTGGCGGCACTCCTCAAGGACCATGATCCAAAGACAGTGGGCGTCATCTCATTAGACAAGACGTACGATGTCCTGGAGATGCATGCCTTGTCACCGGCTGGCTCACTCACAGAGGCCGCACAGCACCTTTTTAGGGTCTTGCGGCTACTGGATGACTCCGACGTGGAAGTGATCCTGGCGGAACGTTTCCCGGAAGAAGGCCTGGGCAGAGCGATTAATGACCGATTGGAGCGGGCCTCAGCGTAATAGATCTTTGTTCATTGTTCTTGGTTCTTTGATGTGATGTCCGTCCCTGAAATAGGTTGACCGTTTTTCAACTTGATTTTAGGTGAAAAATGTTAAAAAACTAAGAAAGCGGGTTGTTTACTCTGAGGAGTTCAAGCGAGCAAGGGTCAACGAATATGAGTCTGGTGAGTTGACGATAAAGCAGATGGGCCGTCTGTACGGCATTTCGTTTCAAAGTGTTTACAATTGGATCTACAAGTATTCTAGTGTAAACAAGAAGAGCCTAAAGATTGTGGAGCATTCAGATAGTGCAACGGAGAAGGTGAAGCAACTGGAGAAGAGGTTGGCTGAATTAGAGAGGCTGTTGGGGCAGAAGCAAATAAAGATTGACTACTACGAGGAGCTTCTGGCGATGGCCAAGGAGGCATATGACCTTGACATTGAAAAAAACTTCTCTACCCCACGCTCGGAAAAATGAGGTCAAAGCGTCACGAGTATGCATACAGTATGAATGCATTGTATTCGACTGTGGGGATAAGTAAGCAGTCATTTCATCAATACATAGCACGGAGTGAGTTATTTCTGGAGCGGCTCTCTTCCCTACGCATGGAAGTAGATGCCATCAGACGTGAGCATGGGGGATGCGGATTGGAGAAAATGTATGGCATGTTATCACCAGATTGGATTGGTAGAGACCGGTTCATAGAGGTATTCCAGGGGCTTGGCTACGGAGTGCGGAGAAAGCGCCCAGGACACCGGACAACGTATCCTGATCACCAGAGCATCTATTTTAACATGATCGAAGGGATGCTGGTATGGGATGTGAATCAAGTCTGGCAAACAGACATCACTTATTACTGGCTCGATGGGGAGCACTACTACTTAACCTTTATTATCGACGTTTACAGTCGTCGTATTGTGGGTCATGCTGCAAGTAGTAGTCTCAGGGTTGATGCAAACTTGAAGGCTCTGAAAAAAGCCTTTTCATTGAGAGGATCTGAGGAGTTGAGCCAACTTATTCACCATTCGGATCGTGGATCGCAGTTTACCAGTAAGGCCTACATAGCACTTTTGCTCAGTAAAGGAATCACAAGGATTAGCATGTGTGATAGTGCTCAAGAAAATGCTTACGGGGAGCGAATCCATGGCACTATCAAAGGTGAGTACCTTCAATACTGGGACATCAAAAGCTTCAGCTCCTTGTGTAGATCACTTGATCGAGCAGTACACAACTACAATACAAAGAGAAGCCACAATCATCTCCTTAAGCGCATGCCACCAGCCAAGTATGAGGAATGGTTATCTTCGAATACCCAACGAAGGCCAAGGGTGATCATTTATACCGAAGGTCTTAAAAAGCTTAAAGGGGCCTCGAGCCCCAATAAGCTTTACCCAACGAAGGACCTTCAGGCTCCTATTTGCCCAATGGTCTTGGATTGAATAAATATGACGATTCTAATAGATGTTTAACTCAAAGCGGTCAACGTCATTCAGGGATTGACATGAAAGGGATGTGTAGAATCAAAAATGCCCTTTCGAGGTCTCCAGGAACATTGATCCAAGAACAAGGAACCCGATCATCCCCTTTGGAGTATATTGGCCATTATTTCTCCAAACATGAAAAGCTTAATTGCCGCACTGATAGCATCCGTAGCCCTGATCGGGTGCAGCCCCCAACCTTCCGAGCAATCTTCTCAACAAAGTGCACCTCCCGATGCCTATGCCCATATTCAGGACGAGAATGTAAAGTCTATCCTCAAAAGAGCCATAGATAAGGCCGGGGGTTACGAGAAATGGCAAGCGATCAAGTCGATCAAATACACCAAGCACAACATGCTCTTTCTGGAAGATGGCACAACCGAAGTGGACAATATTCAGCGGCATGAGTATATCATGCGGCCAGAGTTTGAGGTGCGCATTACCTGGGAAAAGGACGGCATCAATCACCGCATCGACTATGGCCCCGGAAGGGCTTCAAAATACGAAAATGAGGAACTGACCGATTCGGACCCATCAGCCACAGTGATGAGTGCCATCTATGTGCTCGGTATGCCGTACAAGCTGCTCGATGCCGGCACGAACCTCACGCACATGGGCGTGGTGACCTTGGAGAATGGTGCACAGGCCGACGAGATCAGGGCGACTTACAACCCCGCCGAACATGACAATCACAGCACGCAGGATGTCTGGTACTACTACTTCGATGTCAACGATGGCAGGTTCTATGGGGCGCTCGTGCATCACCCCCCTACCTACGCCTACATCCAAAATCTCGAATTTGATCAAACAACTCCTGTACAATTCCACGCCCATCGCAAGTCTTGGCGCTCCGACAGCGCCCGAAATATCAAATTCCTGAGAGCAGAGTTTTGGTATTCGGATTATGAGGTGGAAATGGTAGAAGGGAGTTGACCGACCTTGGAGAAGGAGGAGGCTTCAAAGCACCCCAGATAATCTCGATTCTCGGCTGGAAATCCTCCCAGGATCCATACTTTCACTTGTCTGACAAATAGATAACTTGATATCACCACAAAACTCGGAGGCGCTTCCATTCAAAGGAGGTGGAGACTGCCCCGTACAGTGGGAAGTGAAATATGAGGGCGATGAGTACTACGTTCGCTACCGCAGCAGCTGGCTCACAATCGACAAAAATGATGTGGAGGTGTTCGAACAACAATTGGCCCACGATTCCGCAATCGATGGCTATTGGTCGGGAATAGACACGAGTGTTTACCTGCCACTAATTTCCCAAGCCATCAGGGAAAGGGCTCTCGATCGCCTGCGTCTACCGACCATCTATCAAATCCACAGACGCCAACTGGCGCCTGTCGATGGCTTCGAAGGATTCTATATGCCGAAGCGTCTTCGTCAGTGGAGCCAATTGAAACCAATATATCCCAGCTGGATGATTGGACTCGCTGCTATCCTGGGAGGCCCCATCGGTGCCGGTTACTTCCTTCATGAGAACTTTCTCGTCTTCAACAAAAAGCAGCTCGGTGAGAAGTATTCTTGGGGCTACATCGTAGCAGTTTTGCTCCTATGCGTCGCCATATTCGCCTTACCTGAGGGCATGCTGGCAAAGCTCCCCTGGTAGTTGCTTCCATTTTTCTTTGGCCTCACTGGGGTCCTGACATGCCTCAGTATCCAGGGAAGGGACATAGCGGTTTACAAAAGCTTCGGTGGGCAAAACGGCAAAATCACAAAAGTAATAGGCCTATCGATAATCTTCGGAGCCGTGACTGTTATGCTCGGAGGGATTTCCTTCTTATTCAGGGATCTTGCATGGTAGCCGTTCTAGTCCTGCGCCATCTCCAGCCCCTTCGTTGTCGTGTAGTACTTCACAATCATATTGGGGACTTCCCACTCTGGCATCTTCCCATCCCGCAGAAACTCCAGGTACTTCGCGGTCACCTGGGCAAAATGCGCTTCGTGGCCCACTTTGTACTCGTCGGGGATGCGAACCGCCCATCGCCCATCGTCCAACTTCTCCAGTGCCAATCCCGGATAAGTCTCTGAGAAACCCTTGATAGCGTCTTCGAGAGCTGTTGAAATGTCCTCACTGGACTCAACATACAGCTGAGGCTTGTAGCCTTCCTTCTCGCCCTGCTCAATGATGAGGTTTGCCTGGGTTCCACGCATGATGGAGTAATGTGTGTCAGCCGCTCCCTCTGGCGCCTGATAATTCCAAATGACAGAAATCTTCGCCTGCACGCCCTTCAGTTTGTAGTTGATCTCGCCATTGCAGTATACTTTGAGGGTCCCGTCTTCCACATACTTCTGCAGATAGTCAGGATACTCATCCATTGACGTAACGCCTTTGAACATCTCAGGTGTCATCTCAGTCGCCCATCGACGAGAAGACGTGATCTCCACGTCGCTCTTGGACAAAGTCACTCCCGGGAACGCCTCCCACTGGATGAGATCAACGAGATGGGTGCCAACATCCACCATGCCATCGCCCTCTTGTGTGACATCGAAGAACCAGGGCGGCCGCTTCAATGGGCTTCCCGACACATACTTAAAGAAGTGATGTACGCTTTCCTTGGTGATGGCTGGCTCCTCTTCTGAGCCTGTGACCAGTTCACCAAATACCTCCGGCATCTGTGAAAGGGCCCTTTGCATGATCGTCGTCACCTCATAGCGCTCAGTCATGATATCGTATAACAGCAGGCCTTTTTCCTCCGCAATAGCAAAAGCTTCTTCTAAGAGCGGGAAGTCCTCGGAATCGATGGCCATGGGTTTGTCCGCTAAGACGTGAATACCTGCATCAATGGTAGCTTTGATGTATTCTGTCTTCTTGGCGTTGTTGCCAGCGATGTTCATCAGGTTACCCGGTCGTTCGGAAATCATCCGCTCAAAGAAGTCCGGACCCTGGTAGGTTTTGAGCTCCCACGATGTCGGATCCTGCTGCCGTGAGTTATAGCCCTCCACTCGGTTGAGGTGATCTTCCAACTCGGGTCCATCCGGAGCAAAAATGTGCACGACCGGATCCACCTCCTCGTACATGGATTTCAGTATCAATCCCGCGTGAAAGTGCCCGGGATCCAGTGTCATGATTTTCACCTCACCAGGTGCTCCGCTAAACACAGGCACGTTGGTTGATTCGCTTTCCCCTGCGGAAGCATTGGATCCCGATTGGCAACCAGTGATACCAATGGCTGCGCATACAACCAACAGGGCGCAAATCATTCGCATCTGTGCGCCTAGAGATATGTCTTCTATCATCGATTATAGTGTGATATAATTGGTGCCGTATGGGTAGCGCTGTGGTCGACTCAGCATGGAGTTGGCCAGGTCATTATTCGCAAACTTCTCGGTATTCGGGTCCCACTTCAATTCACCGGGTACCTTCATCGCAATATGACTGATCAAACAGACGGAGCAAGCGCGATGGCCAATTTCAGCAGGAGAAATCGGCTGCTTGCGGCTCTTGATACAATCCAGCCAGTTACCATGCTGCTCCTGGCTCACATAGAGTTTAGTCTCGTCGTCACCTATTACGGACCCCAGTATCTTTTCGTCACTCGCACTCAGCGCCTTGGTAGCCCCCTCCGGAATGGGATCGGAAGCAGTGGCGCGGTAGGCTCCTCTGGTCACAAAGATCCAACCGTCTTCACCCTCATAGCGAATGCCATTAGGATAACCTCCACTGGTCAGTACCGTCAGACCATTGGCATAGGTCTGCTTCACCATGAAATCGCCATGGACATTCCAGTCTCCCGACTTTGGAAAATCCGCGATGGCTTCCACCGTGATAGGACCTGTATACTCAGTGTCCATACCCCATGCAGCGGAGTCGTAATGGTGCTGACCCCAACCGGTGATCATACCGGCTCCGTAGTTTTCGTGACGCAACCATCCGGGGCGGCTGTAGTCATGTTGAGGGTGTACGAGCTTCTCCTTGTATTCCATATCAGGCGTAGAGCCCAACCACGCGTCGAAGTTCAAGTTGGTAGGTACGGGAGACGTCTCAAACACAGGACCTCCGGGATCTCCCGGCAATCCCACTTTCACCGTGTGCAGCTTCCCGATTCTTCCATTACGAACCAGCTCCGCAGCTCTACGGAATTGCGACGAGGAGCGCTGTTGTGTCCCCATTTGCAGGATCGTGCCCTTCCGGTTCACAATGTCGCTCAGTAAGCGACCTTCCGCGACCGTCAATGAGGTAGGTTTCTGCAAATAAATGTCCTTGCCTGCCAACGCCGCCTCTACAGCGGGCTGTGAGTGCCAATGGTCCGGTGTACTAATGATGACTGCATCGATGTCCTTGTCAGCCAACATTTCTTTGTAGTCAGCAAAAGTCTTTACCTCAAGGGGCGTGCTACTCTCAGTTTTCTTCTTGTAGAAGTCAATGACCTGCTTCTTGGCCTTCTCCGTTCGGATCTGGTCCACATCGCAGACGGCCACCATTCTGGCAACATCATGCTGCAGCGTGCCGGGCATATCATGCCCAACGGCAATCCTACCACAGCCAATCTGACCGACATTGATTTTGTTACTGGGAGCATTCTTACCAAATACCGTCGATGGGACTATGGTTGGTACGGCGATCGCAGCTGTGGCCGTTGCTGCCGTATTCTTTAAAAATTTTCGTCTTTCCATGATGTTTTATTTGTAGTCAACCGACAACTCCATTGGTGAATCATCGCAAGCCAAATCTCCGAGGACGTATTGCGCCCCATCGAGATAGAACTTTAGCATCCTGGGATCCTCAAGGCTCTGTGCGTTGTGCGATGGTGAAACATAAAAGACCCTTCCCTCACCGTGGCGCTTGATCCAGGATACATAGCCCACATTGCCATCCACTTCCTTTTCCTTCTCGGTGATTTTCGTCGCATCAAAGTATAGAAGGGGTCGAAAGTTTTTCTTTTCGTAGGCATTCTTGAACATGTATGGCTCATCGATATGAGTGAAAGGAGCGCCATCGAATGCTTGTACCAAAGGATGATCAGGATCTGAGAGTTCCAGCTGGATCTCCTGCTGGGGCGGATGATAGTCAAAGCTGCCACCCACCATGTCGCTGAAGGCTTCGGAGTTGTTTTGCATCACGATGCCTCCATGGACGAGCATCAACCCGCCACCGTTCTCAACAAACTCGATCAGATTCTTCTCCAACTCTGCTGCAAGACTGACCTGCTCATCTTCGAAAAGGGTGGAATCCCTTTCGAGTGCATCAAGGAATAGGTCCCGCCTTGGGTCCACCGAACACGTATTATTCAAAACGACGGCATCATACTGCGACAATAATTCCTTCTTGAACTGGGACACATTGGTCCGGACATCCACTTCAAATGCGCCGGACTTCTCCCCCAGTATGGTCATGACCTCATTGACATGTGGGATCGTCCAATGGTAAAACCCGGTATGCAGTCCGAATACCAGTACTTTCCTAGGCTTCTTTGGCGCTACTTCAGGCTTCGCCGGCGCCGCTTCCCGGACCTTATTGGACCATTGCTCGGTCACATCAAATTGGTCCATCTTCTGGCCATGGACTGCGGCCGCTACAAAGCTAATCCCAATGATGAAAGACGATATCTTATACACGATCTTCGGTTTATTCAACGACTACTTTTGGTGGGTTTTGAAAAGCCTGCCAGTGCTGCTCAGCCTCTTCGGCACTGACTGCACCATCAAATACCAGCATGCGATACTTCAGTGCATAATCCCTACCACTCTCAATGTTCCAATCCTCATGGCGGATGGGGCAAAACTCAAAAAACAAATCCCCTCTGCCACCATTTCCATCTAACGGCCAGACACGCATCGGTTCGGGATGCATACGGTTAGATGGGTGACTCATGAATAAGATACCCGAGCGCCCGCCGGGAGCTTCCGATTCCCCTTCGATGAGGCACCATCGGGCGTTGGTGCCGTCTGCTTCCTTCCGGTCTTTGCCTTCAGAAGTCAGTACCGTGCAGTTGTCCTTATGCCACTTCTCAGTGCATCGAATGCCAATACCCCCTCCATACCTATAGGCGTCAAATAGAATGCCGTCCTCTAAAGGGCTGTTGAGTGTAATTGTGTAGTCCACGAGCCAGTAACCCTCTTGCACATTCCAGGCCCGGACATCCAATACTTCGTTGATGGCCACCTCGTCGGGGCCCCCTGCTCCAAAATCAATATGTTTTTGCAACGCCTTGAATCCTGAGTAAACAGCACCCTCCACTTCTGATAGGAAACCAGCAAACTGCACCGTACCTTGTCCTTTCAGTAGATTCCAAAAATCAATTTCCCGGTCGCCGCGATGCGTTTTGGTCCATGGACCCCAAACACCGTAATGATGGTAGTGATCAGGTGGCTGAATGCGGGTCAGTACTTCACCTCCCGGAGAGACCAATGGATGGATGTAACCTGACCGTTGAAATAGGGGATCGACGCCCTCGGGAGGCATCGTTGTGCCATGACGATAGCTTAGGATTTGCTTACCATCAGCGGCCAGAACCAAGTCTTTACTGTCCTTCGATAGTCCAATACTGGGTTCCTCGCTCGATTCCTCCGACCGTCTCACGACGAAAGACCTCTTCTTACCCTTATTATCAGCCTCAGGAAGGATGAACCACAATCTCGCTGCCTGTCCGTACTCGACCTGACAGGGAATGGGCACGTCTTGCCCCTTGACTTGCTCAAAAAGCGTAAGCTCCCCGTTGTCAGTATTGTAGTTGGACTGCTCCAAAGAAACACTCACCGGGCAGTTAGCTTGGTTTGTCTGCAGTGAGAACTTGAGAAGGTCTTGAGAGGCTACTTGGAAAGTAAAAAAAGTAACTATTACACCTAAGAGGCACTTCATAGCTTTTCCATTGGGTTTTTGTTAGTCTAAAGACTGATAATTTAAGGCATTCCAGTGGAAGTACCCCCCTCCGCGATCGGCCTTGTTCGCCGGTAACGTTTGCGAGTGGTCAACTTTTGCGAAATAGCTCCAAGGCTTGCTTTAGCACCGACTCGATTCCCTCCAGGGGCAGATCCGCTTTAGGGTTGATACGGAGGATTTTCATCCTCGCCCGACTCCCAACTTCCAGAAGGGGGTGATCGAGAACATTGCCGTCGACCATCAGGATATAGGGCTCCTTGGTCTTTTTGTCCACCCACAAATAGCACAGGGGCTTCTTGCCGTAGGTAAAACAAGGCATGCCATACTTGACCGTCTCAGATATGCCCCCATCCTGTTGGAGAATGATATCCCGTACGGCTAACAAGCAACTATTATTTGGTTCATCTTTTGACGAATAGAAGTCGTGGAGTTTGGAGTTCATTCTTCAGATGAATTGACAAATGGATAATTGATAATTTGGACGCTTAAGTAATTCTCCATTATCAATTTTCAATTTTCAACTCAAAAACCGTCACGACAATACCATGGTCCGAAGGATAGGTGATCTCCTTTTCGCCTAAGCGAATGGGCTCTCCAAGGAAAGCATTGTAACTATCTGATGAGAGCGGTTTCAGCGTTGAGCCTTTATACAATATGTAGTCAATGCGGTGCTCATCCCGTCTCCCTTTCTGATCCCAGGTAATACCCGGATGAGTGATCGGATCAGGATGGATCGTACGGTAGGTATCTATCAGGCCGATCTCCTGCAGTACTCCCATTGTTCTCCAGGGGACCACCAGACTGTTATGGAGCTCGGCTGTCTCCGGCCCCCAATCCAGGTGAGACGGAGCATTCATGTCGCCGCCGATGATCAAGGGAATCTCTTCGGCCTCGCTCGCCCATTGTTGAAAGTATGGTAGCACCTTCTGTTGCATTTCGTATTTCGTGCCTGTTTTCTCCCATGCCAGCAACTCTTCCGCAGTCATGTCCAGCTTCTCAGGCTCATCCTCCCAGGGATCATAGTGAAACCAATTGCTGAGAAAACGCACCCTTTGTTCGCCGATGATGATCTCACGACCTCCCAGGTAGAAGGGGTAGTCTGTATCAATGCGATCCCCAAACGGATACCTGGAGTAAATGGAGAGATTGACGCTCTGATCATCAGGGGCCGTTCCTTCAGTTGCAACGAGGTGAAAATTGTATCCCAGGGCGTCAGCGATCTTCGGACCTGACCCATAGGTCTCGACCATGAGAATGACATCAGGGTCCAGCTCCCTGATGATCTCAATACAACGCTCAGGGCCGTCCTCCACATCGTTCCCCCCGTGAAGAATATTCCACGCCATCACCTTTACCTCGACGGTCTGCTGACAGGCCGTGAAGCCGATCAATAATAGCAGAAGTGGCATGGCCATGTAGATAATAGGACAGGATCTGTTCCTCATCGGCTTACAAAATGTCAATTTCACGAAGCCAGTCTCGTAGTCGCCCATCGGACTGAAAGTGATGGGTTTTGAATCCGAGTGTCATCGCCGCCTGAATATTGTGGGCATTGTCATCGATGAAGATCGACTCCTCTGCCACCAGACCATAACGGGTCAATAAGATCTCATAAATCTCCGCATCTGGCTTAGCGACTTTTTCCTCTCCGGACACTACGATGCCCTCGAGGCGCTCAAAAAAGGGATAATCAGGAATCACCTTGGGCAAGGTCTCGTGCGACCAATTTGTCAGCCCGTACAAACGATATCCCCGATCATGCAGTTCGATTAGCGTCTCTGACGTACCGTCGATCAAGCCTCCCACCATTTCGGTCCACCGGTGGTGATAAGCATTGATCGCCTCAGTATACTCAGGATGCCTGGCTACCAGTTCCTCAGTGGCTTCCGCGAATGAACGACCACGATCCAGCCCGTCATTCCAGGCAGGTGTACAGATGTTTTCAATGAAGAAGTCAATTTCCTCATCATCATCGAAGATCTTTCGATAGAGATACTTCTGATTCCAGTCAATCAATACTCCCCCAAAATCAAATACTATGTTCATCTTTCTTATTCGTTGCACCGCAATGGTGCCAACAAGAATAAGGCATTGCGCAGTGAAATGCAGGCGAAACAAATGGCCACGAGAAATCAGAACTCTATTGGCCGACCGTCACCTCCGCGTCGAGCCTAGGCAAAGTAGGGTCTTGCTATAATCATATACTTCTAGCGCGAGGAGCTCGGTTCGCATCCCAAATCGGCCCGAGATTGATCATCGGCATTGGGGAAGCACATGCCGGAAGGCAACACATCTGGCTCGTACCGACTGAGGTTGTCATCGAACAGTCCGCCCTGTAGAAACTCAATTAAATTGTAAACTTCGTGCTGATTGAGGTGCAATGGCGCAAAGCCATCGGCAAGCTGCGACTGTGGCACCACGGCATTTTCGGGGATAGCTGAATTTTTATACTCTACCACGTCGCGGATACTGGTGAAGCTACCTCCGTGCCCGTAAAAGGGAGAGTTAGCCAGGTTGTACAATTGCGGCACCTTGAACTTGTACATATCTGAAACCTCGCCTGTGAAACTTCCGCGTCCTTTTCCTGCGTCCCCCACAGCTTGTGTACTGACTCCGTGTACACCGTCACCCTGGAGGTCATTCATACCCAGGGCATGAAAATCCATGCTATTGAGAGCAGGTCCGGTATGGCAAGTGACACAATTGCCTTTCTTGAAGAACACGATCGCGCCAAGTTTTTCATAATTTGACATGGCAGAATGTTCTCCTCGAAGCCATCGCTGAAATGGCGCCTCATTCGCCAAAACGGTGCGCTCAAATGCGGCAATGGCCAACCCCGCTGTCTCCTTGGAGTAACGATCAGTCGGGCTGAAGTCAGGAAAGGCGGCATCGAATAGCTCCTGATATCCAAAAGGAGCAAGTACGTCCATATCTATCTCCATCCGATGTACGGAGAGCCCGGCGATGGCTTGTGTTTCCAGTCCCTCATATCCGAGCGCATTCGTCTCCAGGGGTGTGCCGGGCGTCCATCTATCTTCCGTGCCCATGTTGTCACCCGTGGCGCCAAACTGCCCATTCCAAAGCATCAGTTTTTGGAAGGCGCCATTCATCGCCGAGGGTGTGCGAATCGGCTGCACGTCCAGATCAGTCTCGGCATAGAACGCATTGGGCACGCGTCCCTCACCAGCATAACCATATCCAGATCCGCCATCACCGATTCCCTGTCTGATACCGGCTTGAAATCCTGCTCCGGCATGATGACAGCTGGCACAGGAATAGGTTTGCTTGCCGATCTCCATCATGGGGCTCAGCCCCAGGGCAGTCTCGTGGAACAGGGCCTGACCCAGTGCGACCTTGTCTTCGGTCAGGGGGTTGTTGGGGTCCTGAGGGATGCTGGCAAGGTCCGTACTTGACGGCAACCGGAAGTAGTCCAGTCCGTTGGCACCGGCAGCCCCTGTCAGGGCTTGTGTTAGCCGACGGTCGAGCGAAGTCAGGTCATCGTCTTCTTTTTGTTGATGACATGCCGCAAGAAGCACGGCACTAAGTAGTAGTAGTTTGAAATTGGTGGGCATAGCAAAAAAAATTGGGGTCCATTCCGAATAACCATCTCTAATATACGCATGTACGGTGAGTTATTAACGGCAGCCTTCGGTTTTTGCTCAGAACCTCGAAAAAAGGCCAATAACCTTGGAAAAAAGTCATGGTCTCGGCCGGTCGAGATCCCCTACCCGAGAGACTACCGCTCAGTATAAGCTCCGATTCGTTTGAATGAAATACAAACCTCGTAGCCACATCCCTGGCGGCATGGATCGATCCGATTATTACCGCATCGACGTGGACATCCCCACTACGTCGGCCTGCAGGGCTATCCGCAGGTGGCGACGGGCAGGAGATCAATAGAGAGCAGGACCACTGGCAGGGGCCCATTGGATATCGTTCTTTCCAAATAAAGATACATCTACACCACACCGTCAATGTGCTCCATGAGCATAATCGCACTCCTACCCTGCACAGCGTAGTTCTTGCTGAGAAAAGGCACCTGATCCTCCAGCTGTATATCATAGGGCGATGGCAGATTGGTATCCACCACTCGCTTCCACGATTCTCCTCCGAGTTCGTGGATATCCGGCAGCTCAAACCACAGCGGGCTGTGAAAGGAGTTGATCGCCAAGTACATCACATAACGCTCCTGATAGCCCCATATCGTGCAGGCAAAACTATGTGACTCGTCAGTCCAGTCAGGTTGATCAAGATGGACACCATGCCACTCAATACGTGACCGCTCGGCCAGTTCCCGAAGGCTGATCTGCGTATCCTCCCGGTACACATCAAAGTGGGATCGCAACTGGATCATCATCCGGACAAAGCGATGGATGTCCTTGTGTGTTTCGAGTAGCGACCAGTCGACCCAACTGATCTCATTGTCTTGACAGTAGGCGTTGTTATTGCCTCCCTGTGTGCGGCGCATCTCGTCACCCATCAGCAACATGGGCACACCGAGAGCCATCAAATTGAGAAAGAAGAAGTTCTTGACTTGCCTATTCCGCAATCGCTCAATCTCCGGGTCGCTGGACGGTCCTTCGTGACCGCAATTCCAACTGAGGTTGTGGTTGTGTCCATCGCGATTGGACTCCCTATTGGCCAGGTTGTATTTGGTATTGTAGCTGACAAGATCATTCATCGTGAATCCGTCGTGGCAGGTTACAAAATTGATGCTCTGCTCGGGTTCCCGATCTTGGTGACCGTAGATATCAGGGCTAGCCAATACTCTCTGTATCACGTGGGCCACAGCGCCGTTGTCCCCTCTAACGAAGCTGCGAATATCGTCGCGAAAGCGGCCATTCCACTCCTTCCAGCGCTCGCCGGAGAATGTCCCTACCTGATAAAGTCCTGCAGCGTCCCAGGCCTCGGCGATGATCTTGGCGCCGGCCAATTCGGGGTCTGACTGTATATCCCAAAGGATGGGTGGCCGCTCGACGGGGTTGCCATCTTCATCGCGGCTGAGCACAGAAGCAAGGTCGAATCGAAATCCATCGACATGCATCTCTGTCACCCAAAACCGGAGGCTGTCGAGGATCAACCGTCGCACGACCGCGTGGTTGGCCGAAAGCGTATTACCCGTACCTGCATAGTTGCCGTAAAGCCGCTGGTCAGACTCCAGGTGATAATAAGTGGAATTTGCCAGGCCCTTTAGGCTCATGGTTGGACCATCATGGTCCCCTTCTCCCGAGTGATTGTATACTACATCGAGGATCACTTCCATGCCTGCCCGATGCAGTGCTTTGACCATATCGCGGAACTCGTTGAGTGGGCCCATGGCGCTTTTGTCCGAGCTATAACCTGAATGGAGCGCAAAGAAAGAAATCGGGGAATATCCCCAGTAGTTGGTCAAGCCCGTAGGCCCATCCTGCTCATCAAAATGAAATACAGGCATCAATTCTACGGCCGTCACACCCAACTCCTGCAGATAGGGGATCTTTTCAATGAGCCCGCGGAAGGTCCCCCGGGTGTCCGGAGCAACCCCCGAATTGGGATGCCTGGTGAATCCCTTGACATGCAATTCGTAGATGACTGTCTTTCTGAAAGGGAGCTCCAATGGCTGATCGCCTTCCCAATCGTACGCTTCCATATCCACGACGACACTACGCATGGCATGCGGGGTATTGTCGCCGGAGATGCAAGCCTCCCGTCGGTTGTAAGCCTTCGGTACGACGATGGCCCTGGCATACGGGTCAATGAGAAGTTTCTGCCCATCAAAGCGATAACCCCGCTGCGGATCAAAAGGGCCATGTGCACGCCAGCCATAGATCTGACCAGCCTCGACGCCCGGAACGAATACGTGCCAGTAGTGGTGGGTTCGGTTGAGCCGAGGGTCCAATCGGATAACACGGCTTGGCTCGCGATCATCGGCCTCCTCGAAAAAGACAAGCTCCAGATAGTCCGCATGTCTGGCGAATACACAGAAGTTAACACCACCATCAAGGATGGTAGCTCCAAGAGGATGATGTAGCCCTATCGAGTGCTCTTCAGTCATCTGCAATCTGGCGGGAGGCCTTCGACGTTCCCCGCCGGCGGAAACCACGGATTCTTCGCTCGCTGTTAACATGAGTATGCTAACATAGCTCAACTACCCAAAACCACAAATAACGAAAGTCATGCTTCCGTGAGAGGGCGTCAACTTCTTTGAAAATTCATTTCAATCACTTGGGTAATTGGGCATTTGCAATCAATTTCGTATCAGTTTTATTTGATAAGGACCAAACCAGACAATTCATGAAAACTGTTGACGACTATAATTTCAGTGGGCACAAGGCGCTCATAAGAGTAGATTTCAACGTCCCTCTTGATGGCGACTTCAATGTCACTGACGAAACGAGGATCAAGGCAGCCATCCCCACCATCAAGAAGATCCTCGATGACGGCGGATCAGCGATCATGATGAGTCACCTGGGTCGCCCCAAGGAAGGTCCTGAAGAGAAGTTTTCATTGAAGCATATCATCCCAAAACTGTCGGAGAGACTGGGTGTCGATGTGCAATTTGCGAATGATTGCGTGGGTCAGGAAGCGGTAGACAAGGCAGCTGCTTTGGAGGGTGGCCAGGCACTGCTGCTGGAAAACGTTCGCTTCTACAAAGAAGAAACGAAAGGTGATGAGGCATTTGCAGAAAAACTCTCGAAGCTGGGAACCATCTACGTCAATGATGCCTTCGGCACTGCCCACCGTGCTCATGCGTCTACGACCGTCGCCGCCAAGTTCTTCACCGACAAATGCACAGGATACGTGATGAAGGCTGAGCTGGCGAACGCTGATAAGGTCCTGAAAAATGCGGAGCGACCTTTTACCGCCATCATGGGCGGTGCGAAAATCTCTGATAAGATCTTGATCATCGAGCAGCTGTTGGACAAGGTGGACAATCTGATCATCGGTGGAGGTATGAGCTACACCTTCTTCAAGGCCCTCGGTGGAAACATTGGTAATTCCCTGGTGGAGCAAGAGAAACTCGATCTCGCCAAGGAACTGATCCAAAAGGCCAAGGAAAAAGGAGTGAACCTTGAACTCCCCAAAGACTCCATAGCAGCTGATGCGTTCGATAATAATGCCAATCGCCAGACGGTGGATAACCACAACATCGGCGAAGGATGGATGGGTCTGGACATCGGACCGGAGGCCATTGCCGTCTTCTCGAAGATCGTGGGAGAATCCAAGACCATACTCTGGAATGGGCCCATGGGCGTATTCGAAATGAGCAACTTCTCCAACGGAACCAACAGCATCGCTCAGGCGGTCGTGCAGGCCACAGAAAACGGTGGATTCTCATTGATCGGTGGAGGGGACTCCGCCGCTGCGGTCAATAACCTGGGATACGGTGACAAAGTATCGTACGTGAGTACAGGTGGAGGCGCACTGCTAGAGTATATGGAGGGCAAGGTGCTTCCTGGCGTCGCGGCGCTGCAGGATGAAGTTTATTCCTAAAAGGAACTAAACGGCCTGCTTTACAGGGACCGTTATATATGGAATGAAGTAATTGAAGCCCGTTTTTGCGGGCTTTTTCTATTTGTGACTGTTCCTCATTCACAAAGAAATTGATGACGGTCACAAACCAAATAGCACTCTGACAAAGCTTAATTGTACTCAGTAAAGAGTTCTGCTAGATTTATTGCTGTTGTGTAAGAACCATAAGCAGCAAACGCTATTTTAGATCATTAAACTTAACCAGATATATGACGTTTCTCACACCGCTCGAAATGTTTCTGCGCTGGGAAGAGCAGATGCCAGAGGAGAATTTCCTCCTGCAACCTGTTGAAGGAGAGTACCATGCCTACACCTGGCGCGAAGTTGGCGATCAGGCGCGACGAATTGCCGCCTACCTTGAGAGCCTACGTCTGGCGCCATTCACCAAGATTGGTATCCTTTCAAATAATTGCGCCCATTGGGTGATCACGGACCTGGCCATCATGATGGCGAAGCACATCTCGGTGCCACTATTTCCCAACATGAGCAAGAGCTCCCTGAGCCGGATCATCGATCATAGCGACCTGGAGTTACTCTTCGTCGGGAAGCTAGATGACCGGGACAAACTACTGGGGGCGATTCCCTCTGACCTTCCATCCGTGTCGTTTCCATTTTATGGCCCCGCCAAGTTTGGGATTGAGTGGGACCAGATCGTCAAGGAATTTGAGCCTTTGAGTGGGTCGATCACAGTTGATGCCAGTACACCCGCTACCATCATGTACACTTCGGGCACAGGACATAGCCCGAAGGGCGCAATGCATGACTATTACAACCTTACGTTTGTCAGTGATCACTACCGGCGACTGCTGGGTATTCAACCCCGGGACCGTCTGATCTCGCACCTGCCGATGGCACAAATGGCTGAGAGAATCCTCATCGAGCTTCAAGCCATTTATTGTGGTGCGTCGATCACTTTTCTGGAGTTCTCCGAGGACTTCTTCCCGTCGCTACGAGAGGCAAAGCCGACGCTCTTCGGCAGTTTGCCCCACTACTGGGAGCAGATCAAAGAGCGGATCCAGGCAAAGGCTGGATTCCTCAACGTCGCAATGAGCATTCCTGTGATCGGCGGTATGGCTCGTCGAGCGATACTGAAGAAAATTGGTCTACATAAGACGAAGACCTTCCTGACGGGTGGCGCACCGATGGACCCTGTACTTAAAAAGTGGTTTGGGAAACTGGGAATCCATTTCCAGGAGATCTATGCCATGACCGAAAACACATGCTACGGACTCGGCACGCTCGAGGAATCGGCACCCATCGACAGCGTAGGACAGGCACTGCCGGAAGTGGAGGTGGAGCTATCAA
This sequence comes from Cyclobacteriaceae bacterium, assembly GCA_965227935.1. Lineage (GTDB taxonomy): Bacteria > Bacteroidota > Bacteroidia > Cytophagales > Cyclobacteriaceae > JAWPMT01. The sequence goes on from CBDDGS010000043.1 coordinate 609,649, forward strand.
AATCCGGAGAAGTACTCATCCGACATGAGGGCATGATGCGTGGCTACTACAAGGAGCCCGAGCTTACGCTGCAAGCATTTACTTCTCAAGGCTTTCTAAAAACAGGAGATCGCGGGCGCTTTGATGAGCAGGGTAACCTACACCTCCTGGGACGCATAGACGAAGAAATGACAACGGAGCAAGGTGTGATTCATTGCAATGAGATCGAACGCAAGGTTTCGCAACATGATCTGATCGATCAGGTATGTCTGGTAGGCGATGGCCCCTCGAGGCCGGTTGCCATGACAGTGCTTCTGCCCGAGTCACGCGAGAAGCCCAGGGAGTCGGTCAACAAGGAACTGGAAAAGATCTTCCAAAAGGTAAACAGCAAACTCAGTCCTCTGGAGCAAATGTCGAAGATGGTCGTGATGCGAGAGCCCATGACTGTCGCAAATGGCCTTCTCACACCCACGATGAAAATCAAGCGTGGTGCCGTCGAGAAAGTGATGGAGTCTCACAAGCAAGAATGGAGAGATGATGATGCTCATGTGATCTGGCTCGAGCAATCGGGAAACACCGGAAGCTAGGATCTACGATGGTGCGCTCAAATGTGATGGAAGCGCTTCTGAAAGTCTTCCCGATAGGTTTTGCTGATAGGAATGGCCTGATCCCCGATGAACAGACGCGCTTTTTCAAAGCTATCTACCTTGCTTAGGTTCACGACAAACGAGCGATGCACGCGCATAAAGCGGTTGTCTACAATCTCCATCTCCACCTGATGGAGGTTTATGGCCAGTGTGTGTTTCGAAGTCTCGGTGTAAATATCCACATAGCTGCCGCTGGCTTCGATGAACAAGATGTCTGACATCACCAGTTTCTGATACCGGTTATCCACCTTGATATACAGGCTGTCCTTGATCTTATAGTTTTCACGATCACTGGCAGCCTCCTTCTCTCTGAAATTGTGTACCGCAAGGTCGATGGCGATCTGCAAGTGCTCCGCATCGAAGGGTTTGACCATGTATGCCTGAGGGCTGGTCTGCTTGGCTCGATTGACCGTTTCGGGGTCTTTTGAAGAGGTGAGGTAAATGATAGGGAGAGGGTGGTGCTCGTTGAGTTTCTGGCCCAGTTGGATCCCGTCCATCTCTCCTCTAATATCGATGTCCAGTATTACCAAATCAGGCTGTTCGCGTGTGATCGTTGAAAATGCGTCGATGCTGTTGTCAACTGTGCCGATGAGCTGGTAGCCCAACCCCTCCAGAATAACGGACAAATGCCTCGCGGCGATGGGTTCGTCTTCCACCACAAGCACTTTGATGCTCTCCATTACGCGATGAATTGGATTATATTCATATTCACATGCCTATGCCGCAAAAAATTCAGTGGGACCAAGATGAAATCCGCTCAGTGTTCTTTGAACAATTTAAGGATTTAGCAGGAAACTGAAGCGGAATTGTTGGCGGAATTGGTTCACCCTCAAAGCTCAGTCAGGACGCTCCTCTGCTCTTGCGAATAACTAATCAAAGAACATCGCCCGGGCCAGATTTGCTGTGCATCGCAGGTCTTTTCCGGTCTCGATGGACTCGGTACTGAGAATATCGAATTTCAAGCCATCCCTTCGCTCCAAATGCACGACGTAATAGGCTCCCTGGAAGGAATGGCCGTAGACCGTCCCACTGAGTACACCCTCCTCAGACAGTGTGAAGGAAGCGGGCCGAAAACCCACGCAACTACTGGATCCAAGAGATAGGTCGGGCCAAAGCTCGGCAGCCTGTTCAGTCGAAAAGTAGTTGACACGACCGAAAAACTCCGCTACACTGCGTGTGCCGGGCGTGTGATAAATCTCTTCGGGCGTACCCTCCTGGGAGATCTCTCCATTCTGAAGGACCATGATCCGGTCCGCCACAGCCAGTGCCTCCCTCGTATCATGGGTGACGAGTATCACCGCGGTACCTAATTCCGCTGCCGTGATCTTTATCTCATGCAAAAACCTATCTCTTGAAAATGGATCGAGGTTACTGAAAGGCTCATCCAGAAGAAGCACTTTGGGCTCCGAAGCCAGGGCTGTTGCGATCGATAGCTTTTGTTGCTGCCCTCCTGATAACTGCCTCGGCTTTGCTTCGGTAGCGTGTTGAAGGTCCGCCAGGTCCAATAACTGATTCGTACGATGTGCCCGGTAGTCCGCCTGGTAGGCTAGAAGACCACGCTCGATATTCTCCCGCGCTGACATGTGCGGGTGCAACTCAAAACCCTGATGGGCCAACTGGATATCCTCGTGTCCCGGCACGAGCTTCTTCTTGGGTTTTGGCAATTCCTTTCCCTCCAACAAGACAGCACCGGTATCCTGCTGCTCTAAAGTCGCCAGTATGCGTAACAGGGTCGATTTGCCGGTACCACTCAGTCCTACGATCACAAGGAACTCTGAAGCGTCTACATGAAGAGAGACGTCCTTCAAAATGGTCCTGCTCCCGTATGATTTGCGGATATCCTTAGCCTCAAGCTGCATATTACGTAAGGGAACGCTGCAGACTGGCTTCTTGTTCGATCTACCGCAGCAATTGGACGAATCCCTTGTACTGGGAATCGCGGAAGTGGACAATGTAATAGTACACCCCTGTCGGGTGATTGCCTCCGGTCCATTGAAACTCGCGATTGTCCGACTCGAAAACCGTTTTCCCCGAGCGGTCATGGATCGTCACATTTTGAAATACGTCGTCGCAGTTGTCAGGGGGGATATTGGCATTGGGGTCATTGTTGCCGGTCAGCCGGAAGACATCGTTCTTCCCATCATCGTTGGGGGTGAATACATTCGGTGGAATAAACTCTCCGGTACCCTGTGGATTGATAATCTCGAAAACCAGGCGCGTGGAGTCAAAACTCCGGTCGGGACACGCATCATCAAAGGCGATAAACACTAACTCATAAAAGGCCTGGTCTTCGCCATCCAGCAGACTACACTCCGGTGACCAGGACAGTGTCGAGGATACGGCCCCTCTGCCCTGGGCTCGCTCAAATAACAATGAAGGTGAATCCGGTAGCCGGAAGCCATCAAAGAAGTCAATGGTGATGTTGTCCTCCGCATCCAGGTCTGTGGCACTCAGTTCCATCCCAAAGGTCTCATTCACCAATAATTGAATCGGGCCGGGCCGGTCGATCTCGGGTTGGTTGTTTGAGAAGTCCACATCGATCACGAACTCCAACGTATCGAAATTCTGCTGTTTGCATTTGTCCCGATCGTCTCCGACAAATAGCAGTGTGAATTCCGTCTTCGTGGTATCAACAAATGGACAATCCAGCGACCAGTTAAAGGTCGATGTTGTCTCTCCTATGCCTTCAGATTCGCGAAATATCATACCATACGCCTGCGGATCAAAACCATCTCCAATCATGCGCAGCGTCACGGTATCATTGTCTGCGTCCGAGACTTCCACATCAAATGTGAGGTCGCCAGATGGTGTTACAGCTATGTCGCTCCTACCTGAGAAGGATCCATCAAGCGCCACGACAGGCTTTGTATTGGGCGGCAATATGACATTGAGGTCGAGCCACAGGCTATCCGGATTGGGCCTCATACACGAGTCCGCATCCTCTACCAATATGGCCGCTTTGAAGTTTTGCTTCTCGCTGAAATCATAAAGGATACAGTTGGTATCCCATGAGAACCTGCCCTCTATCCGCCCGTCTTCTGTCGACAGCGTCTGCAGTTGTATCCCCAGCTCTGATGGATCCGGCACTCCGGGCATGTAGATATCCAGATAGATGGAATCGTTGTCGGCGTCCGTGCCGGAGAAATCCAGGAAGAACGAATCGTCCTCCTCCACGAAAATCGTCCGATCTCCGGGCGTGATGGTCGGGAAATTATTCGGCGGTGGCTCCACGAGGATGGTCAGCCTCAGCGTATCCAGTTGCGGCAGCGGACAGGCATCGTCACCGGCAATCAAGTCAATGATGTAGGGCCCATCGGCAACCAGCGGGCAGTCCGACACGCAGACCTCCAGTTTCAATGAGTCCGTTTCACCATTGATGAATTGCTGATCGATAGAAAAGATGTCTCCGACTTCCCCCTCAAAGTTGACGGGTTCGGCACGCAGGCCGATGGTCTCACCTTCGGTGAGATTGGTTACGAAGAAATCAAAGCACTTGCTGTCCGATACGGAGTACTTCAGTGTGTCAATCTCTGAGCGGAAATTGGGATCCCCAGGTATCGACGCTCCCACCACGGGGGGATCCGGAGGGTTGCAACCTTCACTGATGACGAGCATTTGAAAATCCCTCTGGACTTCACCTATTTTTTCGCCGTTTCTATATTCCTCCACGAGTACGGAAAATACAAAAAGGCCTTCTTGTGTGGGAGTGACTGTGAGCAACCCTTTATCGCTGATATTCAAAGCGGGTCTTCCCAGTATCTGATTTCTGGTATCAAAAGGGGGTCTAAATAGTACCAATGGATGCGGCTTGGGCTGCGGGATCGGTACGGCGACGGCGGCCGAGCTATTGAGGGGCTGTGCGAGTGAATACACCAGGGAATCACCGTCAGGGTCTGAACCTGTGAACTCTGTATAATAGAGCTGATTGATACAGGCATAATCGCTGAGCGGCTGGAATAGCACAGGGGACGAATTGTAGAACCTCTCCCCTTCTCTGATCAGCGGAGGGAACTCCAGCGTATACTTCATGCCGGTAGCCAGCGGGTTGACGATATTTACGAGGTTGGCATTGCGACAGCACCGCTCCCATACGATGTAATAGCCCTCGGGAGAGCTGTAATTCTCAGGGATCAGCACAACATCCGTGGACCACACGACGCGAGAGGTCCGAAGTTCGCCAATAGCACATTCGGGGTTGGTATAGGGGATGATCTCGCGGGAACGAAAGAAGAGAATGTGCTCCGACATCAGTGCATCGTCACCATTGCGAAATATGCGCACTGTAGCTGTGGGCTCAGGGCCAGGGTTGACGGGATTGGCATCATCGAAATATTGGATGATGCGTATCTGATAGTTGTTATCCCCCAAATGGATAAATTCTATCTCCCCACCGACAATGTGATTGGCGCCTGCGGCGATGGAGATCAAAATCATCAAACTGCCTAATACCTTTCTCATAAGTCCACCTTACCTAATACAGTCGAACAAGGCTGGCCCCTCACTCGCCGACGGGCGATAATACTTATTTTTGCCGCCCAATGGCAAATAGTAAAATTATCGAAAAGCTGCCAATTACTGGAATCTCTGCCGAAGGCAAAAGTGTCGGACGCAAGGATGGGCTGGTGGTTTTTGTCCGTGGAGGTGCTCCCGGAGACGTAGCGGATGTACGCATTACCGGCAAAAACAAGCGGTTTTTGGAGGGTGTGCCGGTGCATTTGCACGAGCGGTCGCCGGACCGGGTAGCTCCTTTCTGTGATCATTTCGGTGTGTGTGGAGGGTGCAAGTGGCAACACCTCAATTATGATGCCCAATTGCGCTATAAGGAGCAACATGTGGCCGAAAATCTGAAAAAACTTACTGATGTGCCACTTCCTGACATCTCCCCCATTCTTGGGTCAGATCCTACAACGTACTATCGCAACAAACTGGAATTCACGTTCTCCAACAAGCGATGGCTCACGAAAGAAGAAATCGAATCAGAAGAGGTCCTCAGTCGAAATGCGCTGGGATTTCACATTCCCAAGATGTTTGATAAGGTGCTCAACATCGATCACTGCCACCTGCAGGCCACGCCCTCGAACGCAATCCGCCTGAAGCTGAAAGCGTATGCTGAGCAGGAGGAGTTGGCATTTTATGACCTGAAAATGCATGAGGGATTTCTCCGCAACCTCATCATCCGGACCACATCCATCGGCGAAGTGATGGTCATCGTACAGTTTGCCGGAAAGGATCATAAAGCGACCTTCAAAGCCCTGAGCTTCCTGGAATCGGAGTTCCCCGAGATCACGTCGCTGAACTATGTCGTCAACGAAAAAAAGAACGACACCTTCTACGACTTATCCGTTATCAACTTTTCCGGCAAGGCCTATATCAATGAAAAGATGGGTGACCTCACCTTCCGGATTGGTCCGAAGTCTTTCTACCAAACGAATTCCAGGCAGGCCCACGAATTGTACAAAATCGCGAGCGACTTCGCGGGACTATCTGGCAAAGAGGTGGTCTACGACCTCTACACGGGAACGGGTACTATCGCCAATTTTGTAGCACGACAAGCGGCGAGAGTCGTGGGTATCGAGTCAGTGCCGGAGGCAGTAGAGGACGCCAAGATCAATTCCTCCATCAACCACATCGAGAATACGGCATTCTTCGCAGGAGACATGAAGGACCTGCTCACACCAGAATTCGTGGAAGAGCAGGGGATTCCCGATGTCGTCATCACTGATCCTCCTCGTGCCGGCATGCACAAGAATGTGATCAAAGTGCTGAACAACCTCAAGGCACCAAGGATCGTCTATGTCAGCTGCAACCCAGCGACACAGGCAAGAGACATACAGGATCTATCTGACAACTACGAAGTAAGAAAACTGCAGCCTGTTGACATGTTTCCACATACACACCATGTGGAGAACGTGGCGCTGCTGGTTTTGAAAACATAGTATGGCACTTAAGAAAGGTTTTGAAGGAGTAGTCCTTGAGTTGCTGGCGCTGACTTCTGACCTGGATATCAGACCATGCGCTCACATGTGAAGTCAAAAGCAGCCAAGACCCAAGTGATACCAGCCACGCAAACGTGACCAGACTCCACTCTCAGGACATGGTCGCAATCCTGCACATCGAAGTCTACTCTGTCCAAACCCAGCTCCCTTTTCAGTCGCAGCGCCAGGAAACTGGCACACACGCAGTCGGCTACATCTGTCTTGAATACTTCAATCATGCCTGCGCGGTCAAAATTAGATGGCCTCATGACGATTACTTGATTGCTCTTCCAATGATGTGGGGGCGATTGATCTCAAGTATGAGTCCTCTGCCTTCCTGCATGTATTCCTCTATTTCCACGTACTGAAAGTCCGCTCTCCTAATGGCACCCGCTATGTCCCTCCCAGGGTGGCAGCCATCAGAGAAGCACTGCCACGGTGTGTACGGAACGGTTTTTTGAACGACCCGGCGGAGCACATTGTGGTGATCCACTACGTGCTCAATAAAAAGGAATTGGCCTCCGGGCTTCAACACTCGGCGAATTTCCGAAAGGCTCTTGTCCAGGCCATGCACAGAGCATAGGACTTCGGAACTGATGACGAAATCAACGCTGTGATCATCCAACGGTATTTCCTCCGAAGCGCCTTCCAGTAGCTCGGCCTGGATTTGACTGATCTTTGCCGCTTGATAGAGAAAGTCGTGCATCGCGGGGTTGGGCTCAAGTCCTAGCCACTCAACTTGAGAATCAAGGTACCTGAAGTTGACACCGGTGCCGGGGCCGATCTCCAACACCCGGCCCTTGACCGGTGAAAAAAGTCGACGCTTGCGATCACCATGCTGCTCATGGCTGACATCATCCATTTCCGAGAGGAAAGTGGCGAAACTGCGCTTGAAATAGTTGGCTTTGTTCATGACTTGCTGGATTTGATGAGGTAGAATCCTGCCAGGATCTCCCAGACAGCGAAGACAGCGAATCCGCCGATAAAAAAGAGACCAAGGACTGACGCCTTCAAAGAGGGTATGAAGCTGAAACTTCCAAGGGCAGCAGCTAATCCAGCCACGATACCGACCAAAGACAGCCACCAGGGAAACTGACGCCCACGCGATCTCAACATCAACAGCAAGCCGATGCCCAAAAAAGCCAGCAGATCGCCATTGAGCCAAAACATGTCCTGAATGCCTACGACACCATAGACGAAGCTGCCAACGGCATTCTGCTCGGACTGCGGGGTAGTTACCATCATCGGTGAATGGAAGTAAGTCAGGGCCAAATGGAACAGGTACCCAATCAATACAAACGAAAGACCAATCATCGTAATGATCTTGATGAAGCGCACAACGCCTTGTTGATCCTCGTGACCGCGGATGGCGAGCACCAATGGAAAGATGAGAACAGTAGCCACAAGGCCAGGCCAGCCATAGACGAGCATCATGTCAAAGTTGTTTACCATGTTGGTCGCAAAGTGGATGGGCCTGCTCAGATCTCCATCAAAGTACCGTAGCATGCCCGCAATCGATACCAGATAGAGTGCAGCCGACACGATCCCGGCATAACCGGCAAACCTCACAAAAGACTTGGATTGATAGACTGTTTCCATGATACTCAGAGTTTAGTGTGATGTATGTGCTGTCCTTCGACAGGCAGACCGGCCTGCTCCCATTCCATCAATCCGCCAGCATATCTTCTGACGTTGTTGAAACCCATGTTCTCCAGAATACTATAGGCGGCAATGCTGGCAGTACAACGAACATTGGTACAGTAGACCACAATGTCATCCTCACGTTCGATTTTCCCCTCTGCCGAGGAGAGCGAATAAATATTGATAGAGCCCGGAATGTGCTTTTTGTTGAAAGCCTCTTCCGAATAAGTCATCACCAGCTTGAACGGATCACCCTGATCCATTTTTGCCTTTAGTTCGGCTGTAGAAATTGTTTTCATGATCGTTACTTTTTGATTTCCAGTGCTAATGTCAAAGAGATACGACCCATAGTGCGTATCTCCAGCAATGAGTCTGTTTCAGGAGGGAATGAGTCCCACAGTTTTTGGAATGAGTCAGAAATGGACTGGAGGTCGGTTTTTGTCGAAGGCCAATTCACCTCGACGTCGATGGTTCGAAACCACTCGGACGTAGAATAATCAGCCGGAGCCTTTTGCCAGCTGAACAACGCGTATCCAAGCATCGCCTGGACGATCGCTACCTTGTATAACTGCCTCATCTCACTGCTCTTTTTGAAGCCAGGTACACAAGAACCCCTATCCACAGAATAGACAACAGGGAGGTGAGCAGGGCTACAGCCATGACCAGCACATCCGAACCGACAACAAAGCCTGCGACGAGCAGCGCAATAGTTCCCAGGACGATGAGATAGGTCCAGAACCAGAAGTACTTTCCTTTGGCAACCTCGGTCATGGCTTTCGGATTTTGAATTCAGAGAAAATACCCCCCAGGATCAGGTTGGCGCCCAAGGTCTTTGAGACAAGCAAAAGCCACAGACCAAAATTCTCGAAGGCATTGTTGCCGTAGTGGTAGTTACTTGTGACGAGCAGCCAGTGCACTGACGCGGAAATGGCTAGCAGAATCAGTTTCATCGAAATGAACCACAACCAAACACTTTGTCTGGAGATGGTAGGTGAATGCGTCTTCATGATAGTTTTTGTTTTTGCTTGACCCAAAGGAAGAACGGTACCATCAGCCTAACCCAACAGGCGGGAAGCAGCTTCGCAATTGCAGGGATGAGGACCGGAAACCAGAGAACAAGCACCAGTGCTCACGCTGACAATGCCTCATTCCTATTATTTCCGGACTCATTCTCTTCTCGCGCAACCTGATTCTACCTAAGCGGCACTTTGAGGACGCCCCGAACTTTTTTTGCGGAGATGAATTCGATAGCTTTATATATGCCCTCCAAGTGGAAGATTGTAGGATACTTCACCGTTGCCGGCCTTTTGCCCATCACCTTTTTCACCATAAAAAAGTGGATTGATGGCGAGGTGACATCCTTCGATACCACTTACCTCGTGGATTTGGCCAGCAGAGTAGGCATCAGTATCACGACGACTGGATTCATCTCCAGCTGTGTGCTCTTCCTACCCATCGCCTTTCTGGAGAGGCGCCTGGCCTGGGAAGGCAACTGGTGGAAGCGGTCCGTGATCGAATTGATAAGTACCGAGTTAGTGGCCATGATCGCAATGACCATCGTTGTGAGCGTCTATGTCTCGGTAGGGCACCACCCGTTTGATTTCGGTAGTGATGCCTTCTGGCAACATCTCAATACCAACCTCTTTATCACGGTGGTCATGAATATCATTTTGGTTATGGTCTACGAAGGCATTGTGATCTTCCACTATTGGAAAAACTCGTTGATCAGAAATGAGAAGCTGGAAAAAGAAAGCATCGCTTCGAAGTTTGAAGCACTAAAAAATCAGGTCAACCCCCACTTTCTCTTCAATAGCCTCAATACGCTTTCCAACCTCATCCATCAAGACGCTGAAAAGGCCGAAGACTTTGTCGACGAGTTCTCCTACATCTACCGGTATGTTCTGGAAAAGAAAGACCAGCTGGTGGTCACGGTCCAGGAGGAACTGGACTTTGTGAAGTCTTATCTGAAGCTATGCCAAATACGGTTTGGAGAGGCATTGGAAATAGACATGCACCTCGACTTTCAGGAGCTTTCGAATCTGGTCCCTACCCTCTCCGTGCAGACCCTCGTGGAGAACGCCATCAAGCACAACCGCATCACGAAAAAGGAACCGCTGAAAATTTCAATTACCACGTGCTCCTCCTTCCTCGTCGTCAGCAACAATTACCAGCCGCGACAGGAAAAACCGGCTTCTACGGGCATTGGCCTTCAAAATATCAGGGAGCGCTATCAGATACTGTCAGACAAGGAGCCGTCTTTCGAACTGCACAACAGCAACTACGTCGCCAAATTACCTATCCTGCTACCGTCATGACCATCAAAGTAGTCATTATCGAGGATGAAGATCACGCCGCAGCGAAACTCCGTCGTACCCTCGATCGGCTGGATCGCGACATCGAGGTGCTCGCCAGACTGGAAGACGTAAAGTCCGCCGTGGACTGGCTGTCAGAGAACAAGGTTGATCTGATCTTTTGTGATATCCATCTGGGTGATGCGAAAAGCTTTGAGATCTTTAAGCAGGTGGATTTGGAGACGCCCGTGGTATTTACGACTGCCTACGACCAGTACGCCATCCAGGCTTTTGAGGTCAACAGCGTAGATTATCTGCTAAAGCCCATTCGACTGGAAGACCTGGAGGGGGCGATGAAGAAGTATGAGAAGCGATCGCTGCAAGGCAACGGGCTGCCCCTGGACGCCCTCGTCGAGGCCTTGGGGGGAGCGCAGGAGACCAACTACCAAAAGCGGTTCATGGTGCACTTCGGTGAAGAGATCAGGACCATCGAGATCGATGAGGTGGCTTACTTTTTCGCCGAGGGCAAATACACTTACCTCCTCACTCACGCCGACCAGCAATACCTCGTCGACTATACGCTGGACGAACTCATGGATGTACTGGACCCGGACGCGTTTTTCAAGATCAGTCGTCAGTACATTGTCTCTCTGCCGAGCATCGATAAGATGTATTCGTTTCCTAAAGGGCGCGTGAAGGTGGTGCTGAGGCCCCGAGAGAAGAAAGAGGCCATTGTCAGTATCGAAAGGTCACCTGTTTTCAAGAAGTGGCTGAATAGGTGATCCTGCAAAAGAAGACTCCACCGACCATCGTAAGATAAAGTCCCCCATATGGGGGACTCTTGATATGGGTGCCTTGCATGGGCTTATTATCTCTTGATATGAATCACAATCGGGAGCAGTGCCAGGATAAATGCGATCACGGAGAAGGCTGTACGGATAAGGTGCAGCCGGTTCCACTTCGATTCATAATTGGCCCTGAATTCAGAGAGTTGCTGCCCGCTGGTGCTGGCCAGATTCATGACATCCAGTTGATTGTTCAGCGGGACGTTCCCAAAAGCCGTCACACCAAAAGTGCCCACGACGTAGGCAAGGGTCGATCCGAGCATCAGTGCGAACGTCAATTTGCTGATATTGAACTCAAAGACGCTGGCGATGATCAACAAGGCTACGGGCCCAAAGAAGATGAGAAAAAAAGCAGGATTGAGGATGGCACGATTGATCGACTGCATGGTTTCCAGGTAGACCTGGTCCACGACTCGTTTCGTACCGGGGATCACAGACACCTGCCAGGCGTAGAAGAAACCTGCTGAAAGTCCGGTCAGAATGATGGCTGCTAGTGAGGTGATTAGTTTGATTGAGAATTCCATGATAAAGTTAGTTTGTGTGTGAATGTGATTGATTTAATGGTGCGTGCGTTTGTGTCGAGGCGGTAGCGTTTTATGTGCCTATTTGGATCAATAGAGCTCCAGCCTGACAAATAGCCCAGGTGCGATGTCATAGTCCCAGTCTTCGCCTATGAGGGTTTGCTCCAGCCCAAAACCCGTCTGGATCTTGCCAAGATCTACCCCTAGTCTGAGGCGGTAAAAGCTGTAGTAGTGCGCGTTGTCTTTGAAGTTGTTGGAGAACTGCAGCTGACCATACGCCTTGAGCTTGTCATTGATCTTTCTACGGTACTGGCTGATCGAGTAAAACTCGAAATTCGGGTCTTTCTTCAGCTCACTGTTGAGGTAGAAAAACACAAAGAAGTCTTCCCCATAGATGCCATACTGTAGACCCGCTAGTGCCGCCGAAGATGCTGCCGTCAGTCTCCAGCCAGTAATCGGGCCAAATCCCTTTTTCCAGTTGAACCCGACCACACCATACGACAGAAATGACGTGCCTCCGGTCTCGTAATTGTAGTTGGCCTCATTCAGGTTGAAAATGCTCAACCGCCTGGCCTCGTCGATTGAGTTGTAATACCATGACTCCAGAATCAAATTGTCCTTGCTCGCAAAGGGTTCAAGGACAAACTGAGCACTAGTCTGGTGTGAGAGTACCCAGCCGCTGATACACAGAAGAATGACCCTGATCCATCCTCTTGATTTGACTTGGGTTTCGTTGTTGTTCGCCTTTTGAATTTTCATCTTTTTCATGTTTAGTGATTTTCGATGATTCAAAATTCAATCAGCGATCAAGCGAATGCTTGACCCTAATGGCCAATGATTTGACAGTTCACGCCAAAGCCATCATACATACGATTAAGAAGGATCAATGGACACCGAACGAAATGTCGGTGAGATCAATTCTAGACGGACTTCTTTGAGCGGAGTACCTTCGAATGCGACTTGAGGAGGTGGTCGGGGAATTCTCAGCTAAATCTGATAAGTCATTCATCGACCTGCTCCTCCTGCCGCCGCTAATTCAACACGGTCCTCTTTTTGGGGCTTCGATCGAGTTTTCATTCCAAATAAGAATCGCGTGACATTGTTCAATCGAAGGAGTTGGTACAAGAGAATCGAAGCGGGAATAGCCGTCAAGGCAATCATTCCGAACTTGATAAAGCCATTGACATCAAGCATGAGAATATAGTAGCCAAAAACAATGATCAACGTTTGGTGAAGTACATAGATCGGCAAGATGCTAATGTTGGCAGGTACCAGCCATCGGTGATTGAAGTCCATCGCTTTGGCAAAGAATCCCAGGAAAAACAAGGTCCAACCCAGCGCAATCGTCATCGCGATGGCGGTACTACCCAAGTGCATCCAGTCATACTCGGGATACATATAAACCTGTACCATTCGCTCGCTGGTAGAGCCCAGGTACATAAAAACCAACGAACTCAGGATCCCAGCACCCAGGAACAGGAACCGCTTCTCTTTGACAATGGAGATGAAATCGCGGTCAGCCATGAATATGAATCCATAAACGAAGGGCCATAGATAGACGAGAAAATCCGCCCAATCGGTGTACTGCGGGAAGATCGGTTTGAGCGCGAACCTGCAGACAATCATGGGGAGAACCAACACGAAAACCCCAAATGGCTTTGACACGATCTTCTTGAGCCAGTCGAAACGGATGGTGCCGTTCTGGATCCTTTGAAACAGTGGGATACAGAGCATAGTCATAACGAATAGATAGGGTAAGTACCATAGGTGAGTGCCCAAATGACCAAACCACAGCAACAACCTGGGCCCTATGTTTGCGCCAAGTTGCTCCGCGGGATAGATGGCCAAGAGATCCCAAAACCCTCCTTCAAAATCTCGAAACATCTTCCATTCGTAAAAGCGCTGTGGTGGGATCAGTACGACGATCCCGAAGACGAAAGGCAAGATCAGTCTCTTGAGCCGATCGATGACGAACCTCCCTTTCCTGGAGCGCATGGCCAGCCACGTGCCCGCACCGGATACCAGGAAAATAACGTGCATCCGCCACCCATGGGTGAACATGGTCAGGATGTCGAACAGCGCATACTGTTCGACATTTTTGATATGCCACCCCAGGTGGTCAAAGGGCTTCCATGCATGGAAAAGGAAGAGTAAGCCAAAGGCCAGTACCCGTAGCCAATCGAGGTAGTGTTGTCTTTCGGTGGAAATACTCATGACTGTAACTTTTGAACGGAGAGCTCATTTGTGTGCTGTGTATCTCGATTATTCGGGTCGAGAAGAGGCGCGTCACGCTTATTGCTACGCAAGCAGCTGAATTTTCTCAGGCTCAGGATCCAGATAGAAATCATTGCTATAGCATTTTTAAAAGGCCCACCCTTCCATCAACTGCCAGAGGATTTCAAGCAGAATCACCAAGGCAATCACAACGCCAATAAGAAGGCTTATCGGTTTGGGAGTTGGTCGGTTCATGAGTACTGTCAGCACGAGGCTGGTGATCGGTTTGCTTGACCAGATTACATCACACCTGCCCCTGTCTCTATCGAATGGTCGGCTACTTCATCTCGATAGAAATCTTTCAAATAGTGACTACCAAACTTTGGCGCTACCATATCCCGGGTCATGACGGTCATGAAAAACTCGACCGGTCCGTAAGTCTTTGAATTGGTAAAGAACCGGGTAAGCCCCAGGACCACATTTTTGACCCAAAGCGGTACATGAACCGTTTTTCTCTTCTTACCAACCGCCTTGAAAGCCACCTCGGCTATCTCGTTTTGAGGCATGATATTGGGGCCTCCGATATCCAGTTCGGTCCACTCACCGGTCATCTCTCCGACCGTGAAAGCGGCAAGATCTGCACCGTGGATGGGATTAGCTCTGAATTCTCCGTTCCCAAACAGGTAAACGGTGCCTTTCTGAGCCATTTCCAAAAACTCCATCATGTCTGAGAAAAAACCATTGGGGCGCACCACCAGATGATCGATTCCCGAAGCCTCCAGCTCATCCACAAAGCTCTCCTTAGCATCGACCATTTTGAGGTGCCTCAAGTCTGGGCCATTCAGCACCGAGATGTACACAAACTTCCCTACGTTGGCCTTCAGTGATTCTTTCAACAGATTTACATTGGCCTCGTAGTCCACATCCCGGTAAGTCAATCCATCCTTTTGGCGGGTAATACCGACAGTCGATATCACGTAGTCAATACCATTGAGTTTCCCTTTCAAGGTTTCGGGTTGTGTGACCTCTGCCTCAATGATGTTGTCCACTTCGATGCCCTCGAGCTTCCTCGGATTTCTGACCAGAGCTGTCGTTTTGTAACCCTGTTGCTTAAGTTCCTTTAGGAGGTAGCTACCGAGATAGCCCGTTGCTCCAGCGACGAGTACATTTTTCATTTGCTTAGACATTCAGATGTTGGTTCTTTGGCGCGGTACCTTTCCTGTAGAACTCAAACAGACAGTGATCGCTGCCCTTGGCAAGGGTGCATAATCGACGAAATTCACAATTCACATCATCTTCAATGGCGGCGTATCCGGCGATGTCATGATCACAGCCGAACTTTCCTAGTTCAGGCACACCCAACGCACCGAATAGTTCAACATTGGCACAGCTCGTCACTTTGATCGTGAGTTTGTCTGGCTCGTCCTGGTAGTCTTCCATGTGCCAGGTTCTATCCCTTGTGGTTCTCTCAAAAAGTGCAATGTTCATTTTCTTGAAATTGTCGAATACATCCCCGGGGCAATGTTGGAGATCTTTGACCTGATAGATCGCCGGCATGGAGTGTTGGGCAATCCTATTCATCACCTCCATTTTGAAGAACTCATAGGCCTCCGCTCTGCCCAGTCTTTTGGACAATGCCAGATACAGGGCAGAAAAGACAAACAGTTCTTTTTCAATCATCTCAGTGATTGCCCTGGCCTTTTCGGCGATTGCTGGGTTCTCTTTCCTCAGACATCTCTCGATCCAGAAGGTATCCAGGAATATGCTGGCCATACCCCAAAACCCGAATTTGCCTCTCAATGCCTTCAGCATGATTCTCTGCTGTTCCTTTAAAACCTCCCTTGGCATTTCCAGGGCAGCTCCATACTTCTCCAGCTCCTCCACCCTCCGGGGTGCGACCACGTCAAGCAGATGATGCAGGTTGGGGGTCTTCACCGAAGTCTGGCTGATCAGAGACCTGAACTCATGGGACAACTCTTCCATTTCATCCCTCGCAGCGCGCACATGCATCATCATGGCGATCTCCGAGAACTTCGTGCTGAAGACCTTGGCGAGGATCTTTTGCAGCATGACCACAGGAAACAAATAAAACAGCTTGAATTTGGGGTTGTAACTCTTTTTCCAACCCAGTGATTTCAGGACCCTCCCCGCCTCACGTACAGCTTGCACGTATTGAGCGACGGTCTTCTTGCCCTTCGCCAACCGGTAGTTGTCTCCACTTTGCAGGAGCGCGCCTGCCAGGGGCAGTACGAAGGCCACGTGATACCTGAGCCAACTGTCCATGTCATCAACGATCTTCGTGGGAACGCCTGCGGATTCGAACAATCCCCGAATAGCGCGCGTGCGCTCATAGGTATGTCCATCGATCTCACCTATAGTGACAGGCATCCTTGCTCCCCCGGGCTTGTCGGAGTCAATGTAATGCGCCACATGATCGATCCTTGATCCACCACCGCCGGGGAAGCCAAAAAGCACCTTTTCCTTAGAAAAGTACTCCAGGTACTCATCAAACCCTGAAGCGTTATTGCCCATGAATAGGATATGATGAAGCAACTTATGACTGCTGAGCGTTGGCAGCAGTTTCCTGACACTGTTTTTCCGCATCAATACAATCACCAGGTCGTATTCGCCTTCCTCGTGCAATCGATCGATCACCTTGACCTTCTCGGTGATTCGGTCCCCGGTGAATTCATTGACGAGTATTAAGCCGTTTTCCCGCAAAAAGTCGTAGTGCGCTCCGCGGGCCAGGAGTGTCACGTCAATCCCGGCTTTGTGAAACAAATAGGTGTACAAGCTACCTAGGGGTCCCGCGCCTATGATGAGAGTGTTCATGATATGGTTATGTCTAGAGTTTTCAATATGTGGTGTTGGTCCGTTCACTTCTAGGCGAACTTTTCGATCCTTTTCAATATGATCCGATCCAATAAGGCCGTGGGCAGATAGGTCGCTTTCCTGGCACCTTTTGCATCTTTCCCGACTGTGTAGTTGCGCTTCGGATGCTTGCTGGTCAGGGCTTCCGCAACCACTTTCGCTACCTCGATGGCGGGGATCTTTTTCATGTCCTTGTACAAGCTATCACCGAACCGTCGCAGCATTCCATACTGCTCAGCAATAGAAGGATCCACTGTTGGTAGTAGCCCCTCGCGGTATGCCTTCCCCTTTTTCCAAATGGCACTTTCAATAGCGCCGGGAGAAATCAAAATCACCTTCATCCCGAAAGGGTGGAGTTCCAGCCTCAATGCGTTGCTAATGGCTCTGACCGCAAACTTCGAGGCCGAATAGACACTGGCACCGGGACTGGCAAGGAAGTCCGATACAGATCCAATGTTGATGATCCTTCCTTTTGAGGCCCTTAGCATCGGCAGGCATGCTTTGGTGACTGCCAACAGTCCCACGACATTCACATCCATAAGCTTCCGTATCTCTTCTATTGGCGTCACTTCAAGAGCGCCCCCCAGGCCGACTCCCGCATTGTTGATGAGTGCGTCGAGGTGACCACTTTCTGACCCGATCCGAGCTGTGGCTTTGGCAATGGAGTCTGTGTCCGCGACATCAATAATGATGGGCTTCATCTGCCCCGAGGATGCCTTGATCAAGGGCTCCATATCCCCCGAACGACGGACACCAGCATATACTGTAAAGCCCAGGCTATCGAGGTGCAATGCACATGCCCGACCAATGCCGGAGGATGCGCCAGTGATGAGTACCGTCTTATTCATTTTGAGTCGCAATTACGTTATCGTTATGGTTGACTTCATCTCGTGTCCACACCGTGTGGTTGACCAACCCGTAAGGTTTGAGGAGAGTAGCAATGCGCACTCCCAATGCACTCCCAATGTCCCGAGGGCCGGACCCGTGAAATCCAAGGTGAATACTATAGTCAGTCGCTACAGCATAGCTTCTGTAAAGCTGGACCTCAGGATTTTCGGGATCATGGCTGACATCCTCCACAAGATTTTCCAGCGCCTTCTGCAATTCCTCCCTGGCGTAGCCGCCAGTTCTCAATTCGATAATTTCCAGCCATCTCATGTCGTGGGCATTTAATAGTCTCACTCTGCCTTTTGCGAAATGCGTACCAGCTTTTTTAAGTGATTGATAATGAATATATTAAGCAGGAAATGTGAGGCCAACTCACCATATGAGATAATTGCAATTACCGAATGTGGTAATCCAAAACCGATGGGGCGGTACCTGAATGTGACGTCCAAAAGGTCAATAGGGGCATCGTCCAGATCAACGCACAATCCACATTGTGTTTTCAGGAGTTCTGGAGAGGAAGGGTCTTGACTGATTACTATCATACAGCGCCTTTTGCAAGCACCTTGCTGAATGACTAAATTGACCCGGCTTCGATCATCGCTAAATCCATGAGTTCCAGAGGGCACCATCTCAGAATCAACCTGTTCATTCTCATCTACTGGGTGGCATCATTGATCGGCATGACCATGCTGGCCATGTTTTCCATCCAGGCATTCCTGGATTTCTCCGAAATTGATATCTCAGACAACACATTCGCTGTGATGTACTTGTCCCCGGCACAGTACCTGGAATCGGGTTTGTTCGGCTTGTTCTTTGGCATCTGGTTTATCGTCGTCAATAGACTCTCTGACCGGTGGCGCCTGGAAAGGTTGGGTTTCGGCAGGACGATACTCGCCAGATCAGGTATATATCTGCTGGGGTTCTTCATCATCATGGTG
This sequence comes from Cyclobacteriaceae bacterium, assembly GCA_965227935.1. Classification (GTDB taxonomy): domain Bacteria; phylum Bacteroidota; class Bacteroidia; order Cytophagales; family Cyclobacteriaceae; genus JAWPMT01. Next base: position 628,459 of record CBDDGS010000043.1, read on the forward strand.
CTCGTCTATCAGATCATCGATTCCCTCGGTCACTACCCAGAGGAATTCCTGTCGTCACTGGCTCTTGGCCCCAACTTGAGGTTAATGATGGCTGCCGTCCTAATGACCATCATAGGCCTGATCCTACTGCTCAATTTCATTCTCCAGTCTGTTAAAAACACTGGCTATTACAATCTGGAGAGCTTTTTGACAGGTAAGTACCGTCAGCCGATGGTTGAGGATCGTACCTTTTTGTTTCTGGACCTGAAAGGCTCGACAAGTCACGCCGAGAGACTAGGGTACCTGGTCTACGGCCAGATGGTCAAAGACTGCATGGACGATATCAACGTACTGCTATCGACCTATGAGGCACAAGTCTATCAGTATGTGGGTGACGAGGTCATACTTACATGGAAGACAGATGATGCCATCAAGAATTTGAACTTCGTAGAAATCTTTTATGCCTTTGACGAACGGCTTAGAAAAAGGGCCAACTACTACCGGAAGAAGTATGATACCCTCCCCGTCTTCAAGGCAGGTGCCAACAGCGGTAGGGTCACTGCTACCGAAATCGGCGTGATCAAAAGGGATCTCGCCTTCTATGGTGACGTACTGAATACCGCCTCGAGGCTTCAGGACCAGTGTAACTCACTAGACCGGAGGCTTCTGATTTCTGGTAATCTCAAGCATCAGATTGGCAACATCTACTCCGTCCCCTACCAATTTGAGTTTATGGGCAACAAGCTATTGAAGGGCAAGCAGGACAGCATTGACATATTCGCCATCCTGCAAAAACAAGAGGCCCGGGAAATCCCCATCGACGGCATCCGAATTAGTGGCTAAACCGCCGCTGCCCTCTGATTCCCGGCGGTATATCATCTTAACCAACCGGGACTCCCTGTCACTCGTCCTTGCTGACACCAAGCCCCCGAATCCGGGATGAAAGCAGAAGCCGTTTTGATCAGAGTTTCATAATCTTGGGACCGCGTCAAAACCTGAACCCAAAATTGAGACTGGCCTCCCACTTGTAGCCAGGTGTTCCTTCATCGATGGCTTCGAATGACTCGGGTACATTCGTGTTGATGGGCCAGTACTTGATGGCATAAGCAGGCTCTACGAACCATCGCTGGTTGAAGAACTCAAGACGATAGCCTGCGGCCCATTGCAGATACAGCTGAAAGCCTTTTTGGATCTTCTCGTCCTGTTCGTCAAAATACTGTAGAAGGAACGGGGTAGCCTGAGCGCTGGAAAAGAGGCCTTTCCAAATGAAACGCTGATAGCCAAAGCCGATGCCATGCGACCGGATCCAGCCCGGGTAGAATTCCTCGGAGTCCCCGTAGGTGCCCATTGGTTCCTCATACTTCCAGGTATTGTATTCCACAAATACCCGATCCTTTGTAGACAGTCGGTAGCCATAAGTGAAGAGATAATAGTCAGCAGATTCTTCTGTGAAGTTGAAAAGCATCCAAAGAGAGGCACCAATTGAATGTCGATAAAGGACTTCCTCCGTTTGGTTTCCGGTGTTCTGATTATCTGGTGGCGGTGTCTGCTGACTTTGGGCGTGATTCCAGAAGAAAGCAGCTACTAAAAGAAAGATCGTGGCTTTTTTCATGGTCCTCGTGTTTAAAAAAATGGGTAATTGATGTATTCCTCCGATGGTCTTTACTAAAGGCGTGCCACGTTATTAACCAACTGATAATCATGCCTCTAACAGAAGAATGGTGTTGGATTATCACCACATATGACGATTCTCATTGTCAAATCCGGTAATGAAGATTAAGCTTGGGGAAACTGACACACAGATGGCGCTTTTGACGGATAATGAGGAGATATTTCACCAGGCGACCCTGAAAATTTGTGGCAATCTAAAAATCGAAAAGGCCCTACAATCTGCCTTGCGGCTGCTTCGTGACGTCATGCCTGTGGATGAAATCTATCTGCAGCATTACGACCCTCAGTTCAAGGCCATGCGGACGATCGCGAAAGCCACTATCTCCCACTGTGCAGAGATGGATCTCCTGACACCTTTGTCCGCTTCAGCACAGGCATCGGCAAGCGTAACCGAATTACCTGATGGCGACCGCATTTTCATCTTTGAGGATCCGTGGGATACCGCCATTGGTAGGGAAATGTTGACTTTTCACAATGCCTCTAGCGCCTCCCTGATGGCACTCATGCTGCAAACGGAGAATGAGTTCCTGGGTTCGCTCATTCTCAACTCTGTCGACGGAACTTTCACAAGGGATCACGCGGCAATCATCAGTAGCTTACAAGATCCCTTCTGTATTGCCATGTCCAACGCTCTAAAACACCGGGAACTAAGGGCCCTGAAGGATCTGCTGGCCGATGACAATCGCTTTTTGCACCGTGAGCTTCGCGAGGCATCAAGTACAGAAATCGTCGGCACCAACTTCGGACTCAAAGGTGTGATGCATCAGGTACGCATGGTGTCCCCATTGGATAGTCCCGTCTTGCTCACCGGTGAAACCGGAGTCGGCAAAGACGTCATCGCCAATGCCATCCACAGCACCTCTATGCGAAGTAATGGAGCATTTATAAGCGTGAATTGCGGAGCTATTCCAGAGTCCCTGCTCGATAGTGAGCTATTTGGACACGAAAAGGGCGCATTTACGGGAGCCATCGCCCAAAAAAGAGGACGCTTCGAGCGAGCAGATGGCGGCACCATCTTCCTGGACGAAATTGGCGAACTGCCGCCAGAGGCCCAGGTCCGATTGCTACGTGTACTGCAAAGCAAGGAGATTGAGCGTGTCGGGGGAACGAAGACCATCCGGTTAGACATTCGGATCATCGCTGCCACCAATCGCAACCTGGAAGAACTGGTCGAATCAGGGAAATTTCGTGAAGATCTATGGTTCCGGCTGAATGTATTTCCCATATGGATTCCTCCCCTCCGTGAGCGTAAAGCTGATATTCCGGCCCTCCTGCAGCATTTCATCAAGATGAAGTCCCGGGACCTGAAGCTGTCTTCTATTCCGCACGTCGCGCCCTCAGCGATCGACAGCCTACTGGACTATCATTGGCCAGGCAACGTTCGAGAGCTACAGAATATCATCGAAAGAGCACTAATCTTGAATCCTGCAGGTCCCATTTCGTTTGATCAGGTATTGGGAGCTGGTAAGTCCAGTCGGACACGAAGGAAAAGGTCCGACAACCTGGACGAGGTCATTGTCGCACACGTCAAAAGTGTGCTCAACAAAACGCAGGGAAAGATCCACGGACCCGGTGGTGCCGCGGAGTTGCTAGGAGTCAATGCCAACACATTGCGAAACCGTATGAACAAGCTGGGCATCGCGTATGGCAGGAAGACTTCGAGCTAGCAGCTTCTGGTTATCACTCCCCGCCGCCGAGGTGATTGCCAGCGATGACCGTTACCGACGCTTTTCACTCACCCCAAAGAGCGTGAGTCGCTCGGCCTTTCCCCGTAGCTCAATGTCACCTTTCTTCTCGACGATCAAGTCATCTCCAAGTTCGATACTGGGGAGAATGTCCCCAGAGATGAGCAGCGTCTGTCCCAGTTCATTGCACTTCCCCTCGATCCTCGATGTAGTATTCAACACGTCCCCATGGTACGCGATTTCTTTCTTCTGCTTCCCCACAGCCGTCACGACTACTCTGCCGCCGTGGATGGCACCTTTGAACTCAGGTACGACGCCATATTTCGACTGATAGGCACCTCGCCTCCGATCAATGATTTCCTGCATCTTGAGGAAGCACAGGGCGCTATTCGACTTCCTTTTTTTGATCGGCCATACGACCACCACTTCATCACCAACATACTGATAGACTTCCCCTCCAAACATGATGATCGCATCCGAAATATCATTGTAAAAATCCCGGATAAGGGCGCTGAACAGCTTGTTATCAAGTTGCTCAGCCATCGGCGTGGAGCTCTTCAGGTCGACGAATAGGAAGATTCTTGATATCTCGCGAGGCTGGTGATACAGTCCCAACATCAACCGTACAAAATTGGCCTTACCAACAAGCAAAAGGATCTGCAAGCCGAAAAGCATAAAGACAACGAACAGGAAGCTGAATAGAAAGTCCCTTTGAAACAAGGGGCCAACCAGGTATTGGAGCAATGCCTCACTGTAGCTTATACCCTCGACCATGGCAGTCTCGATCGATAGGACCAGACTCAAGGTAATACTGACCAGCAAAGCGTACAACACAGCCCGCAGGGCCGACGCAATCAGGAAAGACTTGTGCCTAACCGAAGCTGTAACGACGAACTCTTCCAGTAGCCACACAACGAAACTGAGAATCACGCTAATGGTCCCCGCCTCGAGGAATTCAGTCAGGGAATGGGGATAGAAGAAGTAGTTGTAGAGCAGACCGAAGCTCAGTCCGATCCCCATGATGATCAGGAGGTTTTGGAGGCTTAGTTTTCTCTCAGGGGTCAAGGTTCGACAATTGCTATAGCTATACTCCGGTTGGTTACTTCATCTCATTGGCCTCGAGCACACGAAGAAAGTTGGCCCCTAAGATCTTCCTGACATCCTCCTCCGAATAGCCTTTCTCAAGCAAGGCTTTTGTAATCACAGGAAAGTCCGACACGTCGTCCAACTGTTTTGGGTTGATGGTGATGCCATCGAAATCCGAGCCCAAACCCACGTAGTCGACGCCGACCAAGTCGACGATATAGTCTATGTGATCAATCAATTTCGATAATGGAGGTCTCATCTCTTCGGCCTCCTCAGAATACTTGCGGTACATGTGATATTCCACGAGCCATTCGTCGTCGTACACGGCCATGAGGGAATCGCTTTCATCTTTGTGCCTAACAAAAAATGCCCTCTCCATTTCCCAAAACACGCTATCAATAAAACCGGGATAGAAATTGACCATGACCACCCCTTCGTTTTCGGCCACAGCCTTGATCTGATCATCTTTCAGGTTCCGGTGGAAGTTGCAAATGGTGTAAACAGAGCTGTGTGAAGCCATGACAGGTTTTGTCGTTACTTCCATCACATCCCAAAATGTCTGTTCGCCCACATGGCTGATGTCGACGATCATTCCGAGTTCATTCATCTTATTCACTACCTCTCTCCCAAAATCTGTCAATCCCTTGCGAGTGGGGTTTTTCTCCGGTTGTTCATCGTAGGAACTGGTGGCCCACGAAGTTGAATTGTTCCACGTCAGAGTCAGGTATCTCACTCCACGGTCATAGAGCGTTTCCAATTTGCCGAGGTCGTCCTCGATCATGTGTCCACCTTCTACTCCCATAATGGCGACGGACTTATTCCCTGCCAGCGCATCCGCAATTTCCTTGCTGCTGGCAGCCAGATCCATCTGACTGGAGTGACGCCCAACAATGGCTTCCATCGAGTCGATTTGTCTCATCGCCATGGCAAAGGGATCGACCTGGCTGCCCAAGCAGAACACTGAGAAAAACTGAACATCCAAGCCTCCCTCCTTTTGCCTCGCCATGTCAATGTGGGTCGTACCTTCCAGGTCCATCGCAAAATCAATCGTCTGATTTTCGGTGTATTTCTGGACCAACTCATCGACGATGAAAAACAGAAAGTCATTGTGGCCATCTACCAGTATGGCCTCTTCATGTATTTGCTCATATGATTTACTCTCAGAGGATTGAGTGTTCTGATTGGTGCTTTCCGAGCACGAAAGAAGGACCCCGGCTATTAATAGCCATGCGACGTTTCGGAGGTTTGTCATGTCGACAAGTTAGACGAGAAGATATTGACATGCAATCGGCTTGACAGGCCTGTTTTTTGCAGGGAAAATGCGTGCAGCAATTCCGGAAGGGTTGTTAGAACAATCCAAATAAAAACCAGACCCTCAGACGGAACCGATACACCGAGCTGGATTCATAGTCCCCGTCTACCCCCAGATGGCCTGTGTTTGAAGCTCTATTTCTTAGCTTTGTGCACAACTTCCGTTTGAAGTATGCAAAACGATCCCGAACTGAACCCCAAGCTACTCGGCAAGATCTCAGCAGATTTTGTCAAGGTCGCCGACCAGTTGAAAGAAGCCTCCTACCAGATCCGCACACGAGGCTATAGCGACTACCCCATCTTCGCTGCGGCCGACACACAGATCCCAGTCGGCCAATTGCTCTATGAAAGTGGACAGATGGACAATGAGTTCAATTATTATGCGTCCTTCATGGAAGAGTTCGTGCAGCGCAAGCTGATAGAGCAAGAAGCCGACTTCAAGGCTGTGTATAAGAATGCGGACGAGTTCTGCTGTCTGTTCGTTGTCGATCCGGAATTCACAAACTTCCTATTTGTACCCTATCCTGTGGACTGACTGGGTTTCAGGTCGCTGAAATTGCCGTCTTTTGAAAGATCCTCCTGCCAGTCGTGGATGACAATGACATCCACCTGGTTGCTCATTTGATACATAGAGTCGGACCAGGCTAATGGAGCGGCTCATCCTCCTCACATTTGTTGAGAAACGATTACTTTACCGGCACGAACTGCCAGGGGCGAAAAGCATCAATGTACCAGGAGGCAACCGCCATGTTGGTCGACCGATGCAGAGATGATGGACAATTCAGATACCAAGATTCTAAAATTTGCATGACTGATAACATGGCTCGAATACTAACCACTTTGCGGGCTCGGAGCGGTAAATGGCTGATGCTGATTGTAATCATCAGCGTAATATGGCAAGGATGTAAGGAAGGAACACCTCAAGAAGTAGAGGAAACACCTGAGGTCATCAGCGAACTTCCCTATAAATCCCTCCCCTTGACATCCCTGGAGGGAATGGAGACATCCGGCAGCAACTGGCAAATCGTTGAGGGAGTGGTGTCCGATTTCCAAAAGAAGCACCACATAGACATGAAAGACGGCACAGGGGTCCTATTGAATAACCAAACACCCGAGCAAAAGGCCCATATATTCACAGGGTTCGCCCACGGGGATATGGAATTGGACATTGAGTTTTTGATGCCGAAAACCTCCAACTCGGGCATTTACTTCCAAAGTAGGTATGAGGTGCAATTGCTGGACAGCTGGATGGTGGAAGAGCCTGCAGCAGGAGACTGTGGAGGCATTTATGAACGTTGGGATCCTTCCCGTCCAGATGGGCAAAAAGGCTATGAAGGGCACCCACCGCGAATCAATGCTGCCAAGGCCCCAGGATTGTGGCAACACTTCCATATAAAGTTCAGGGCACCCCGTTTTGACGCTGAAGGCAATAAGACCGCCAACGCCGTATTTGAGGAAGTCATTCTCAATGGCATCAAAATTCATGAGAATGTGGAAGTCACCGGGCCCACACGCGCTGCGGCCTCAGAGGATTCAGAAGTACCATTGGCACCTTTGATGATTCAGGGGGACCACGGACCGGTCGCCTTCCGAAATATCAAATACAAACTGTACGAAGACAACTCGCTCGCCATCTCCAACCTGACCTATGACTACTACGAAATGGAGGAGGACTATAGGGAGTTTCCGCCGCTCGACAGTCTTCCCGTTGCCTTATCCGATACGACTTCTACCATGATTGTCGACCGACTGTCGCAACAGCAAAACGACGTAGCATTCAGGTTCAAAGGCGATCTCAATGTCGCGGTGCCGGGCGATCACCTATTCATCCTCTCCGCGTACAACGGCGCCAGGCTTTTCATCGATGATGAGGAGGTCATTGCCGAGGGGCAGGATCGAGCCTTGAAGAACTTAACGGCTGGAAGACACGACCTGCGTCTCGATTATTACAATTCCAACCGGCGAAAGCTCCTGTTTCTCGAATATGAGGGACCAGGTCAGCGACGTACCACGCTGGCGGGAGTTTACCCAGAAAGGCTTCGAAGAGTACCCACGCTGCTCCACCTCGACCCCAGCCCGGATGAGCCGGAGATGGTCAGATCCTTTATTTCCTATAAAGGTGACAAGCTGACGCACGCTATTTCCGTGGGGGATCCAGCGCGGATAAACTATAGTTACGATCTGAAAAGTGGATCTCTGCTGCAAGTATGGAGAGGAGGCTTCGCGGACATGTCACAGGCCTGGGTCAATAGAGGCACACCTCAATTGCTGCTGCCACAGGGGATGTCAGTTGTGCTGCCAAAAAGTGCCTTTTTGACGGAGAATGGATCATCGGCTCAGGCGTCTGGGGAATTAGGTTATGAAGGTTATGCGATCGACGAATCCGGACGCCCAACATTTCGATTCGCAAATGCTAGCGTTGATTTTCAAGATGCGTATCACCCGTCTCCGGATGGCACCGGCCTCATCAGGACGTTGACCAATGATGCAGAGACAGCCATCACGGTCAGCATCGCCATAGGTGATTTCGTCGAAGAAGTCAGAGCATCCTGTTTCGTGATCGATGGCAATCACTATCTGGAGATGATGGATGACACCACGCCTTCGATCAGAGAATCGAACGGAAAGAAGGAGATGCTGCTGGAAGTGCCATCCAAATCACAAGCGAAATATGCCATTATCTGGTAATCAATCACAACCCAAAACTATCATTAGAGTGATGACCAAGAGATCCCTACTTTGCTATTCTCTGCTGGCCTGGGCAGTGATTGGTTTTGCACAAAATCGAAACGCAGGCTACTACACCATCGAAAAGATCAACCTTCCAGAGGGTGTGACCCTCGAGGGAGGAGGCGCAGCCTTCAATGACCAGGGCCAACTGGGTGTGATTACTCGCAGAGGTGAGCTGTGGTTGATAGATAATCCGTCCACCTCCACTCCGACATTCTCCCGATTCGCGCATGGCCTGCATGAGCCCCTGGGGCTCGCGTTCAGAAATGGTTCTTTCTATGCCAATCAGAGAGGAGAACTAACGAAGATCACGGATACCAATGGAGATGGCAGGGCCGATCTGTATGAGCCAATCACGACTTGGGAACTCAGTGGCAACTACCATGAATACTCGTATGGTCCACTCTTCCTTGCGGATGGTGATATGCTTGTCACCCTCAACCTGGGATGGAAAGGAAGGGGCGTCAGCGAATCAAAATGGAGAGGCTGGATGCTGAAGGTCTCAGAAGACGGAGAAGTCACTCCCTGGGCTACCGGGCTAAGGTCACCTGCCGGGTTTGGCGTGAACGCTGCCGGAGATATTTTCTACACTGAGAATCAGGGAGACTGGGTAGGCTCCGGGCGTATGACCCATTTGGAACAGGGTGATTTCGCGGGCAGTCCCGAAGGACTGAGGTGGACGGGTGAACCCGATTCACCGCTGAAAATAACAATGGAGGATATCGTGGACACCATTGGGCTCTCACTGTACGACTACCAGGAAGTCATTCCCGCCGTGAAGCCACCTTCGGTCTGGTTCCCACATACGCTAATGGGGATCTCTACCTCCGACTTTAAGGTATTCAGTGACAAAATGGGCCCATTTGAAGGGCAGTTGATGGTGGGAGACCAGGGACATAGTAAGATCATGCGTGTGTACCAGGAGAAGGTCAACGGCGTGTATCAGGGGATCTGCTTCCCGTTTGTCGAGGGGTTTTCATCGGGCGTGATTCGGCTGTGTTATTCCCCGGAAAAGGACGCCATCTACGTGGCCCAGACCGCCAGAGGCTGGGCTTCTTCTGGTGGGGAGGACCACGCTTTGGAACGACTGACCTGGACCGGCAGAGTGCCATTCGATATGAAAACGGTGCAGGTGCTGCCCAACGGGTTCAAAATAACCTTTACGCAGGCTGTCGATAAGGCCTCTGCAGCAAACCCTGATTCATACGCCATCACCGATTTCACTTATTTGTACCATCACTTCTATGGAAGCCCCGTGCAGCAAAAAGAAAGCCGAATGATCCGCGAGGCCAAGGTCGCTGATGATGGCATGTCCGTGGAGCTGACAATCGATCAATTCAGAATGGGATTTGTCTATGAAATAAGGGCATCAGGAGTCAGAAATGCAGCTTCCAGCAAACTACTGAATGATTACGGCTACTACACACTCAATGAGGTTCCTGAAGGCAGTACCATAGTGAGTGATGCAACTGGCGACGATGCCCTGGCTACGGCTTCAAGCCTTCGGGTCACCACTCAACCAGCAGAATGGGACAAGCCGGACGTAGTGATAGAGCTGGGTACACTGCCGGGATTGAAGTTTGACCAGTCGGAATTCAGGGTAAAAGCCGGCGACAAGATAAAGTGGACCTTCGCGAACAACGATGACATGTTGCACAACGTGATTATTGTGAACCCCGGCAAGGCAGATGAGGTAGGTGAAGCCGCGCAACAGCTTGGACTGGACGGTGAGACGCTCAGCTACATTCCCAAGTCGGATGAGATACTTGCCCATACTAATCTGCTCCACCCCGATGAGGTGGAGAGCATCTACTTCACTGCTCCTCAGACACCCGGCAGGTATGAGTATGTCTGTACTTTCCCAGGGCACCATATGATCATGCGGGGGGTGTTGGTGGTGGAATGACGAACAAGGTCCGTCTCTTTTGGGCACCTTCTCGGGCTATCGGCTTTACCTGCGACCGCGCTACCCAACCCTCCTGTCGGTGAAGACACCGACAACGGCCACGTCGGGTATCGCCTCTATCCCGGGTGCAACGACCCCTCCGCTGTAGATCCCTCCGAGGGTTCTAAACCCTCTGAGGGATCTAATATCGGTGCCCATGTTTTTTTGACTCATAGACTAATTGGGAAAAAACAACCCAAGCTTTGCGAGCAGGCACCTTTGATTCCTATCTTCGTCAGCCCAAAAACCATCCAAAAAATGAATACGGCAGACCTGGAAAACTACTCTTCACAAGCTTTGGATCTCATCTGGACCAAAGGCCCCCAATTGGTAGGTGCGATCCTTACCCTGATCATCGGATTGTGGGTAATCCGAATGTTGGTCCGCGGGATGGCTCGGATGATGGACAAACGAAACGTAGACCCCTCCCTCGCGCCATTTCTCCGCTCACTGACAAGCGCGCTGCTCAAGGTCATGCTGATCGTATCGGTCATCGGGATGGTTGGAGTGCAGATGACGAGCTTCGTAGCCATCATCGGTGCAGCGGGACTCGCGGTGGGGCTTGCCTTACAGGGTACACTGCAGAACTTCGCCGGAGGAGTGATCATCCTCCTACTGAAGCCCTTCAAAGTCGGCGATTTCATCAATGCAGGTGGTCATCTGGGCTCCGTACGCGAGATCCAGATATTCTACACCATCCTCAAAACCCCCGACAACAAGACCATCTTCATCCCCAATGGATCACTCTCCAATGCGGCAATGACGAATTTCAGCACCGAGCCGCAGCGACGAATCGAGTGGACCTTTGGTATCGGCTATGGTGATGATGCCGATTTGGCCAAATCTACTCTCAGGAAATTGCTCGATGCCGATGAGCGCGTCCTTCAGGATCCCGAGCCCGCCATTGCATTGTCTGAGCTGGCAGATAGCTCCGTCAACTTCGTGGTGCGCGCATGGGTCAACAGCGGAGACTTCTGGGCTGTGACCGTCGATATGAACGAGAAGGTCTACAAAGCATTCGCCGCAGAGGGTCTCAACATCCCATTCCCTCAGATGGACGTGCACGTGCACAAGGATTTGTAAGACAGGATTCGTTTCTTTTGGGTATCGAAATCCCCTCCTGGGAGGGGTAAGGGGTGGGTGAAAATCAGAGTATCTTCACAATATGTCTAGCCGAAAAATTATTCGATACAATCCGAAGCTGAGGGAGCTTGCAAGACAATTGCGTAAGAACATGACGCTATCAGAAGTTCTTCTATGGCAGGAGCTAAAGGGAAAGCAGATGATGGGGTATGACTTCGATCGTCAACGACCTATCGATGAGTACATTGTTGACTTCTATTGTAAGGATTTACAGTTGGCTATCGAGATCGACGGTGCCAGTCATGAACACGCAGATGTAGCAAAGAACGATGTGCTTAGACAAGCGCGATTGGAGTCGTTAGGTGTGCGGTTCCTGCGCTTTGATGATTTGGACGTGAAGAAAGACATGGGATATGTACTTGATACAATTCACGAGTGGATTGCAACGTCAAAAGACCCACCCCCACCCCTCCCAGGAGGGGAGTAGTTTCTGCCTAAGGAATAAAATTTCTGGAGTTCGGCCTTGGTGACCACTCCCTATTTTTCGGGTGAAAATACTGTGGAAACACCAACAATGGCCCTGTTGGGTATCGCCCCCATCCCGAGTGCAAGGACCCATCGCTGTTAGATCCCTCCGAGGGTTCTAAACCCTCGGAGAGATCTACAAGTCCATCCAACGCTTAAAATCCCCTACGCGATCACGGCTGACGATGACGTCCTCCTCGTGATCAGGAGCAAGTCGTAAGAGCAAGCGACTATTGAAGTAGCTATGGATCTCTTTGATCGCTGACAGGCAAAGCAACATTTGACGGTTGATGCGAAAGAACTCCAGCGGATTGAGCAGCCCCTCCAACTGATCCATCGTGTAGTCGATGGGGTACTTCCTCCCTTCTTTGACCACCACGTAGCACATGGCGTCCTGATAGAGGAAGTAAGAAATCTCAGGAATGACGACTGACTGGTATTGATCCCCCAGCTTCACGAGAAACCTTTGTTTGAAGTCTCCTGTGATGATCTTTTGCAGCTTGCCATAGTCCTGCTCTGGGGGTGCCGGCACACTCGCTTGCTGCTTTAGCTTCTTGATAGACGATGCCAGTTCAGTCTCGTCGATGGGCTTGAGGAGATAGTCTACACTGTTGAATTTGAAGGCCTTGATCGCGTAATTGTCGTAAGCCGTCGTGAATATGACCGGGCAAGACTCTTCAATCTCCGACAACAGATCAAACCCTGTTCCGTCGTTGAGTTGAATGTCCAGAAACATGACATCAGGCGGGCTATTGTCACGGAGCCACTCCTTCGAGCTACTGACAGAATTCAGGATACCAGCGATCTCCATTTCTGGATCCACTTTGTTGATCAAGGTCTTCAGTCGCTCCGCAGATAGACGCTCATCCTCGACAATCAGCGCCTGCATCATGCAAATCTCAACCCGTGAAGAACGGGCAGTTTGACGGTGAAGAAATCTTCGTCTTGTGTGATAATTACAGACTTCTCGGTCTGCAACTGGTATTGGCTACGCAGATTCTCTAACCCAAGGCGAGTTGAATCTTCATGCGCCCCTTTTCGCCTCACTTTGTTGCGGACGACAAGGTGCTCACCATCTACATAGATCCTTACAATCAGGGGCTCGGCATGAGAAAATTGATTGTGTTTCTCGGCGTTCTCGATCAGCATTTGAAAGGAAAGGGTCGGCACATAACAGTCGTAGTACTTCTCCTCTATATCAATCTGCACCTGCAAGCTCTCCTCGTGCCTGATCTGCAAAAGATACAAATATGATTTGAGCACCTCCAGTTCCTTGCGCACACTGCTCATAGACTCTTGTCGGTTGTCGAGGATGTAGCGATACATCTTGGAAAGTTCGGTGAGGAACTTGCTTGCCTCCTCCGGCTGGGTATCAATCAGGGATTGCAGCACGCTGAAGCTATTGAACAGGAAATGGGGGTTCACCTGGTTCTTGAGGTTCACGTATTGGCTCTGCAAGAGTTCCTTCTGCATCAAGGCTTTATCGCGCTCCATTTTCTTTGCCTGCTCCTGAGTAATCCGGAAAATACGTTCGCCAATGATCAGCCACGCCAGGACCTGTGCCTGGAAACTGCTTCGTATAAACATGTCCAAACTCTGTACGGGATCGCATTCTATGAACTGGGGCTTGATCCCATACTCAGAAAACCAACTAAAGAAGATAACCAGAGGCAACGACACGAATGTCAGTATGGCCACCAGCTTGACGTGCTGAGAGTAGCGGGTGAGGTCCATGTTTCGGGCCTTTAGCTTGCGCAAGAGCCAATCAAAAAGCTCGAGCATGCCCAGAACAATGAAGGTGACGTAGAAGAGGAAGACGATGTCCAGTGGGCCAAAGGAGAAGATTTCACCAGCATTTTCAGCGCTATTCACGTGAAAAAACAAGTACATAAATAGGGCAACCAACACGCGGCCACCATATTTCTTGTAAAACCTCATACCTCCAAGATAACAAATGGCGAAGATTCACTCTTCGCCATGTTCAAAACTCCGCTGTATATCTGTCTATTATTCGTTCTTGCTTGCCACCTGCTGTTCGGCGCTCAGTACGGTGAAGGAAGTACTCTTCGTATCGCGGCCCCATCGCCCAACGCCATCGATCATCAGCGTACTTGCTCCGACGAAATTGTCATCAGCCTTGATAGTAAGTAGAAAAGCATCCTGCTCATCAGCAATAGGAGAAAGCGATACACTTAGGCCGTCCTGCTGCTGTACTGATGGTGTCTCAAGCTTCACTTTTCTCAATCTCTTTGACCTTAGGAAATAGACTTTGGTCTCTGCCTGACCTCCTTCGAGTGCCAGTTCGTGGGAATCCATTTTGATAAGAATGCCAGTTTTAGGTGCTTCCTGGGCATTAAGGCTCGTGCTTCCTGCGATCAGGAACATTACTGCAAGGATTGATGTAAGTCTGCTCATGTGTGAAAGTGTGTTTTTGATGTCTTTACTTTCAAAACGCCTGTATAAGCCCTCCTGGGTAGCCCCGATCGTTGAGTCGTAGAATAAGACTATTGAATTGTAAAAGGAGGCCCCTGAAATACGTAATGAAAAGTAACTAAAGACTCAAAGCCACAAGCTCTCCCGGATGGCCTTGCGCACCGACTGCCACAATGATGTATTGCTGACCATTGACGGAGTAGGTCATAGGTACTCCGGCTTGGTTGGCGGGCAGTTCGATCTCAGCGAGGATCTCTCCGGTGGACTTGTCATGAGCTCGGAAAACAATGCCCCCACCTCCCGCGGCAGCATAGAGACCCGAGCCTTCACCGGTAAAGAGCAACGTCTTTGTCACCAGGAGGCCCACTCGGTCAGGATTCCCAGTCCTGGGTAGCTCTACGCCCTTGAGCTTGGGATGATCGCGCAGCCATTGTGGCGCATCGCTATTGGGCACCATCCACAGGTGCTCACCAGTATTGAGATCTATCGCAGTGATTCTTCCCCATGGTGGTTTGGCCAACGGCAGTCCCCATGGACCATCCCGCGATCCTCCAGACCAGGCGATATAATTCATATCTGAGACCTCCGGCTCCTTTTGAAGACCGGCTGTCCGCATAGAGGTGGTGGACGATACATACAGGATGTTCGTCTCCTTATCGAGTACCGCTCCCTGCCAGTTGGCCCCGCCAACAGGATCGGGGAGTACAATGCTACCGTAGGTTTCCGGGGGATCTACTACAGCCAGTGGGGTATAGAGATTGCCCTTTTTGAATTTCTTCGTGATCTCCAATGCCGCTGCTTTGATCTCGGGTGTGAAATCAATGACGAGGCTGTCGTGAAAATTCTGCCGATCAAAGGGCAAGGGCCACGTCGGAAAGGGTTGTGTAGGGGACGCTCGCTCCCCCGGGACATCGCTGGGAGGTACCGGCCGCTCTTCTATGGGCCACACCGGTTCACCCGTCACCCGGTCAAAGACATACGTGAAAGCCTGCTTCGTAACTTGAACTACCGCCTTGATGTCCCTCCCATCGACCGTAATATCCGCCAGCACAGGTGGACAGGGTGTATCATAATCCCAGATATCGTGGTGAATTAGCTGGTAATGCCAGACTCTTTTCCCTGTCTTGGCATCCAGGCAAACCAGCGATTGGGAGAACAGATTGTCCCCCAGGCGATGGCCTCCATAATAGTCACCAGTAGCCGCCTCCATGGGGAGGTATACGTAGCCCAATTCGGGATCAGCAGACAGTGGCGCCCAGGCCCCGGTATTGCCCGTGTATTTCCAGC
This sequence comes from Cyclobacteriaceae bacterium, assembly GCA_965227935.1. Lineage (GTDB taxonomy): Bacteria > Bacteroidota > Bacteroidia > Cytophagales > Cyclobacteriaceae > JAWPMT01. The sequence continues at coordinate 644,194 of CBDDGS010000043.1, forward strand.
TATCGTTTTCCCACGTCTCGTTGCCCCACTCTCCCTCCTGCGGGATAGTGTGAAAAGTCCACAGTTGGCGGCCAGTACGCACGTCATAGCCCATGATATCCCCACGGACCTCCTTTCTGGATATGGGGGCCGTCCCCGCCGGGAAACAAGCGCCCATCACAATGACGCCATTGACGATGATCGGCGGCGATGTGGAACCGACGGCAGAGGTGATCGGATCGACACCTAGTCCTACTTTCAGATCCACAATGCCTTCATCCCCGAAGCTTGGGATGCGCAGACCGGTCTTCGCATCCAATGCGATCAATTGATACCCCGGCGTGATATACACAATTCTGCCAGCGCCGTTCGCGTCTTCCCAGTAGGCCACTCCTCGTCCCGAGTTCTGGCGTGGAGTGTAAGCCATCCGCTCACCCTCATTCAAGGTGTGCATCCAGAGTGTCTCGCCTGTGCGAGCATCCGCGGCAATCACAGCACGACGGCTACCTGCAGTAAAGTAAAGGACACCGTTGACCATCAGTGGAGTGACCTTGAAGTAGTATTCCGGCTGTGGCCCGAAGTTGTCACTCTTCCATCGCCAGGCGACTTTGAGCTGACCAACATTTTCCCGATTGATCTGATCAAGGGCTGAGTAATTGGAACTTCCGAAATCGGCGCGGTGCTGGCGCCAGTCCCCCTCCACGGTTTCTACACCCTTGTCAACCGTCTTAGGACGAAAGTACCGTTCCATTACCTTTTTCGGAGATGGAGGCCCAAAGGCCAATCGATCAAGCGCTGCTACTGTCGCCGGTAGAGGCTTGTCACCAGCGGGATAGTTATTGGCCCTCAGGATGAAAGCCAACAAGGCGGCATACGTTTCATCATCATACGCCTCTGGCCTACCAGAGGGCATGGTGCTTTTCGTCAGACGAAAAAGCTCACCCAGGCTCTTCTCACCCCATTTTTGTTGAAATCGTGCGCCAATAAGCGAATTACCCACTTCCGTGCCCCTGAGATTGGCCCCATGGCAGCTAGCACAGTCTCTCGCAAACAGCTCTTCCGCAGAAGTTGCTTGCGTGTCGGTAAACAAGCCGTCCAAAAGATTGCCGGTGGGCGATTGTAACCGCTCTTGTGGCGCGCCACAAGCTACCATCAACAAACCCAACGCCAATACTCGCCCCAGTGACAGGCATGGAAAGAAGATCCGCTGGCGCCTGGCAATCATTGCTTATAGATCACTCCGGCCTTCATGACAAATTGTACGCGACCGTATGCGTTGAGGTCCTCCAGAGGATCGCCGTCGATGGCAATGATATCTGCACTGAGTCCCTCTTGGATCGACCCAATCTGATCCTCCATTTCGAGGATCTGGGCGTTGATGGAGGTGGCCATCTTAATGGCCTCCATCGGGGGTACGCCAGCCTCATTGAGGTAGACCAATTCTTTCCAGTTGTCACCATGCGGAAAGACTGCTGCGTCCGTGCCGAAACCCATGGGCACACCCTTTTCATAAGCTTTGCGCACTGTCCCCTTGATCAGAGGTCCTATGGCGGCGGCCTTCTCGGCCACAACCGGCGGAAAGTAACCCGGCTGTTTGGCGAGCCCCATGACATACTCCCCCGCAGAGATCGTCGGAATGAGGTAGCAGTTCCTGGCAATCATCAAGTCCATAGTTTCCTCATCCATCATCGTTCCGTGCTCGATGGTCTTTACGCCTGCGCGCACCGCTCTTTTCATACCTTCAGCACCATGGGCATGGGCCGCAACCGAATATCCCAGATCACGGGCAGCCGTAACGATGGCGGCAATCTCATCCTCCTGGAAGTGCGGTCCTAGCCCATCTTTTGACACACTCAATACACCCCCAGTGGCAGTGATCTTGATCCAGTCGGCGCCATTTTTGTAGCGCCAGCGAACGGCCTTCTTAGCATCTTCGATGCTGTTGACGACACCCTCTTTGGGACCCGGATCCCCCATCAAATCCCGTCGGTAGCCGTTGGTAGGATCAGCGTGACCCCCAGTGATTGCCAGGGCCTTTTCAGCTGTAAGAATCCGGGGACCTACGACTTTGCCTCGATTGATCGCGTTGCGTAAAGAAACGTTGACACCAGAGCCACCCATATCCCTCACAGTAGTGAATCCCGACATAAGTGTCTTCTTCATGTATACGGTGGAACTAAAGGCGACATCGGCAGGGTTGTCCGTGAATCGCTTTAGGTATCGGTCTGGGCTCGTTTCGCCCTCGACATGGACATGCATATCGATGAGCCCCGGTGATAAGGTGTAGGCTTTTAGATCGATCACTTCATCATCCCCATTTCCGGCGACATACCCCTTTTCAATGCTGGCTATTTTACCGTCGACAACGATGATGGATTGCTCCTGGGCAACTCGATTGCTCACGCCATCGATCAGCTGTCCGGCGTGCAGAATGGTTCGCTGGGCTTCCGTGATTGTCAAGACGGTAATCATGGCTGCCAGCAGTAGTATGGATCTTTTCATTGAGCTAGGATTAAAAAACACATTGACTAAAGGACCTCGTATCCAACCACCTCCTGGCAAGAATACCGAGCCCTTGATCAGTAAATGTATTCGAAAGCACTGCGATATACACCTTGCTCCTGAAAATATTGGATCAGCTCGTCGTAGAATTCAAAGCTGGACAGGGTGGCTGAATCTCCTATGATCACTAGCTTATGACGAGCACGGGTCATAGCGACATTCGTCCGCCTGATGTCGGAAAGAAACCCCACTTCCCCACGGTCGTTACTCCTGACCAAGTCGATCAGCATAATATCCCGTTCCTGCCCCTGAAATGCGTCGACGGAGTTGATAGTCAACTGCCCAGTCATCGCCTCAAACCATTCATAATCCCGGATACCATTGCGCAGTAGCTCTACGTGGGCCTTGTAAGGTGCTACGACACCAATAGAACAACGACGGGCCTCAGCGCTTTCATGCAATAGCTTATCCAGATAGCTTAGCGTGAATCGTGCTTGTTCCTTATTAAAAGTACTCAGCGTCTCGGGATTGATATCTTCGTCAAAGCCGCATCCCGCCGTATCGATGAATGTGACGGGGTCAGGAAATAAGATCCGCCTTTGATCGATGATAGTACCGTTTTTGATTCCGCCCTGATAGAAGTAATTGTTGGAAAAAGCGGCAATCGACGGATGCATGCGATACTGCTCATCGAGCATCGTGGCGATCTGGTACTTGCTAATTGTCCGCTCAAAAATCGTCTCACTCAGCCCTTGTCTCCCAGCTTCCAACGACTTCACCGTAGGCGGCAGCTGTTTGTGGTCACCGGCCATGATGACGCGGTCGGCTTTCAGAATGGGCACCCACGAAGCGGGCTCAAGCGCCTGAGAGGCTTCATCGATGAATAATGTCTTGAACCGACGACTTCTCAGGTAGTCGCTATTGGATCCAATGAGTGTACAGGCTATTACCTGCGCGTCTTGTAGTAGCTGGTAGATCATATGCTCTTCGAGCGCCAGAGCATCCTCTTTGAGTTTGCGGGACTCATCCAGCAGCAATCGCCGTTGTTCTCTTTCCCGCGAGCCAAAGTTGCGCTTGTACTTCCGACCCATCTCCTTCAACTCTGCCGATCGGGATCGCAACTGCTTTAACGTCCGGGCGTCATCGTGCCTCGACAGTTGCACATCCAAAGTATGTGAAACCACCTCTTCATCCACTCTCCCGGGATGCCCGAGTCTTAGTACGTTGATGTCTTGCTGATGGAGCCTTTCCACAAGGAGATCGACTGCCGCATTGCTGGACGTGCATACGAGTACTTGCTGCTCTTGCTCGACTGTGGCTACAATCGCCTGCACGAGGGTGGTCGTCTTTCCTGTCCCCGGAGGACCATGGATGAGGGCCAGGTCTTGCGCCGAGCATATATTGTCGACAGCCGACTGCTGACTGGGATTCAGTCCAGGGATTTGCGACGGCGGAGCCTCCTTAAAAGTGGGCATCTGGTCTCCCAGCAGAATTGGGATGAGTTCGAGAATACGACCCTTGTTGGCAGCCTGCAACTTCCGCATGGTCTTTTCCATCTCCTCGTAGGTCGACTCGTCAAACAAGAGATCGACGCCGAGTTTCCCATCGTCCAACCAGGCAGGGGGATCTTCACGATTGAGAACAATGCGCATGGAATCCTGACTTAGGCGGCTGATGACACCATTTGCTGATCGGGTGATTTTCTCCTCCATCAGAAAGACACTTACGGAAGAGCCCACCTGCAGCAAGTGCCGCTGGCCCAAGGCCTGCGTGCGCTCCAATTCAAGTACCCATCGCTCGCCGGTACTGAGGGATGAGCGATTGACAATGACAGGATACCATGTGACGCCATCCTGTCTGCGATCAAATACGGATCTGTTCCTGATTTTCTGCTCGTACTGCTTCCGATCCTCGGCGCGCTCGGTCTTCAGTAACTGCGTCAGGTGAGCAAAATGCTCCTGATGCTTCATCTAGTGCTTGAGATATTTCTGAATGGTGGATTTGAGACTCTCCTTGTCGGTGGTGATATCGGGATCACTGTAGACCTTGACAAGCAACTCTATGAGAACTTCCTCGTCATAACCCAACTTCCCGGCTACCCGCGCGCAAAAGTTTAGCTCTTCCTTGTACAGCCTACCATCGATCTTCATGAGCTGCACCAAATTGTAGATGTAGTCATACTTCTCGTCGTCGGAAAGTGAGGGCAGATCTCCTACGTCCGTAGGATCGTCAAAACATGCACTGATTTCGGCAGAACTCATCCCGTTGGCCTCTCCGATGTGCTTAATGAGGTCGATTTCGTCTTGAACGATGACGCCGTCAACCTTGGCCAGTTGAATCAATACGTTGAGCTGATTTGCGGATGACATATAACCTCTCGGGCCGATTATCGAGTTAAAAGTAATTGTTTCGTGCTATATTTTCTAAAATTACGAAGTTTTTGCAGTCTGCCATTCAACACAAAACAGGTAGATGTAAAATATTTTATCTATGAACTTCCTCGCACATATTTATCTCTCGGGGCCCACGGAGGAGGTCATTATCGGCAACTTCATTGGCGACTTTGTAAAGGGCCGCGCTTTCGACAACTATCCCCCTGAGGTACAGCGTGGTATCAGCCTCCATCGCAAAATTGATGAGTTCACAGACAAACACGAAGTTGTCCGATCCAGCACTTCGCTGCTACGAAAGAAACACCGCCATTACTCCCCGGTGATTGTGGATATTTTCTATGACCACTTTCTCGCCCGGTCATGGAAAGAGCTATCAGGCACCTCTCTGGACACTTTCACGCACTGGTTTTATGGAATGACCGACCGGTTCAGGCATTTGATACCAAAGCGTGCGTTGCACATGTTGACCTACATGAGACAGGACAACTGGCTCTACAACTACCAATTCAAGGAAGGCGTTGATCGGGCACTAAAAGGGCTGTCACGACGCACGCTATACAAATCCAATATGTCCAAAGCCGTGGCCGATCTGGAAGCCAATTACGAGACTTTTGAGCGAGACTTCCACCTGTTTTTTCCAGAGGCCGTATCCTTTGCCCAAGACTATCTGAACGAGACCTCATGAACATCAATCACCTCCTACTGGTCGGGGCCGGCGGCTTTCTTGGAAGCGTCTTACGCTATCAGATCAGCCTGGCTTTTTTCCACAAGATCGGCAACGAATTTCCCCTTGGCACCCTGCTGGCCAACCTGATAGGTTCCTTCCTTATTGGCGTGCTTTTGAGCGGCGCTATCAGGAGCAGTCACTCCTGGACACTGTTGCTGGTTACCGGCTTTTGTGGTGGATTCACGACCTTCTCGACGTTTGCTATTGAAAACATCAAGTTGATAGAGAACGGTAATTGGAGCATTTCTATAGTATATTTGACTATAAGCCTAGTCGGAGGACTAGGTCTTTGCCTGCTAGGCTATTTCGGGCTGCAATTCATCTTGAAGAACTGGTGACAAAATAGGGAGCGTTTGCTGACGTTCCATAGAGTGGATATATCCAATGCAAAACCACTACGACATATTAGGTCTCCAGGAGGACTGTACAACCGAAGAGGTGAGGGCTGCTTTCAAGAAGCTGGCGGTCGTTTATCATCCCGATAAGAACCTCGATTCCGATACCGAGGAAGAGTTCAAAGCCATCAATGAGGCCTATCAGGTACTCTCCAACCCCTACGAACGCGCCCGCTACGACCTGCTGCTCAAATATGGTGTCGCCGAATATTCGGCGGTAGACTGGGAAGAAGGTGGTCCAGCCAGGAGAACTCGATCTTACGCCGCACCACCAGTTGACTATAAGCAAAACTGGGAAGCCACCGCATGGGCCTTCGGGTTCACCTTTGTCGTGGCTACCATCATCATGACCGGGGTGTGGATCCACAATTATTTTGAGCGTCTGGAATACGAAGAGCACCTCGCAGAGCGCAGATCGCAATTCGAGATGGCACAAGAGCTCGAGTCCGTTGGTCAGCTGGAGCAGTCTATGGACATATTGAGCGAACTGGGCGTTTTTTACAGGGTGGAGGAAGACATGCAGGTCTTTAAGCGCGAACTCCTCGACAATATCTCAGAAGAGGGACAAGAAGCTTTCGAGGCGAAGCGCTACAGAAGGGCCATCTACTACTACGAGTTGTTCGAAAAGTTTGCGCCGATTGGCAAGTCATCGCTGCAGGAGGAGCTGGCTATATGCTACCAATACGTCAATCAGCCCCAGGAGTCTATCCGCATTCTCAATGAGCTGCTCCTCAGTGGCTACAGGCATATTGAAACCTACCTTCGTCTCGCGCGCATCCATCGCGATCAGCTGGAGGACCATGAGATGTCACTCAGGTACTTCGAAGTAGCTGGCGAGGTCGCCATCAAGTACTACAAGTCGATCTACGGGAATGCCTATCTGCTCATCGTCAATCAGGAGAATCTACCTCCGCTGCACTACCACCTGTTCACCGAGATGGCGGAGGCCTACATGGTCAATGACCTACCGGAAAAGGCGATAGCAGCTACCCGCTGGAACATCCAGACATGGCCAGATAGCGCCACGAACTACACCATAGCTGCCAGAGGTCTGGTAGAGCTGGGACAAGTGAACGAAGCCTGTGATCACTACCAACTGGCGGCTTCGCTGGATGGAGATGTGGTCGTGCCGGGTTATTGTAGATAAATTGTTCCAGGTTCAAGGTTTCATATTCCAGGTTCAACAGAGAACCTTGAACACTGAACTTTGAACTTTTTAACCCACCAAATCGCCGCTTTTCACGCGGCAATCCTCCACGCGCTTATTCAAGGTAAGTTTCCACCACGGCCCGCGGGTGAAGATGAGCTTGGTGTGGACGCCAGCGTTGCGCCAAAGCCGGCCAAAGAACTTCAGGCTGCCGGGGAGGCCTTTGACCTGTACAGAGTATTCGAAGCCCATACGATGCGTTTCCTGCATCATGCATGGGTTGCCGTAGAGTAAGCCGTCGCCTTTGTTCTTGACGATGAGTGAGATATTCTTCTGCTTTGGGCGATTTCTGCGTTTGTTGAAGTCCTTTTTGCGATCGATGTTTTCGGAGGGAATGTAGTCACCGACAGGCTTTGTCTTTCGCTGGGCCGATAGCTCCAGCCCACAGCAAAGCATGCACACGCATAGTAAGATATGTACCTTGGAGATGTTCAAATTCAATACACCGTTTCGACTCCGAAGATAAAAGGTTCTCTTTAACCCAAATTCCGCCAACCAGCGGAATTTGCCCTATGGGCCGACAAAAACTTTCGTTTTGTCGGGGTTAACCCTAGCAAAATCGATTTTCCAATCGTTTTTCGCCATTATGCGATAGAATATTTTGATTGATCTCCAAAAATATTCTATCACCTAATTCGGGTTTAAATAACTTTGGCCCCCGAAAGATCGGACACCTTTATACTCTCACATGATGCAAATCCCTCATCAGCGTTGCCCTTCGCAAGATCCCCAGGAAGTATCTGCAACGCTTTAGCCATGTTGTACTCCGGATCATGGCCATCTTCTACCGAGGAAACAACGTCGAATGTCCTATTTGTGATAAAAAATTTCGCAAATTTCTGCCGTATGGGCGCGTATCGAGAGACAATGCCTTGTGTCCCAATTGCCTCTCTTTGGAACGTCATCGCCTGCTATGGCTGTATTTGCAGTCAGAAACAGATTTCTTTTCCGCACCGCTAAAGATGCTGCATGTCGCTCCCGAATTGTGCTACATGGATCGGTTCGAGGCCCTACCGACACTGGACTATACTACCGCCGACATCGAGTCGCCACTGGCAAAAGTGAAAATGGACATCCATGAGATACCGTTTGAAGCTAATACCTTCGACGTCATTTTCTGCAATCACGTCCTGGAGCACGTTGATGACGACATCAAGGCCATGCAGGAGATGAACCGTGTGCTGAAGCCCGGTGGTTGGGCGATTTTGCAGATTCCTCTATTTCACCCGCTGCCGGACGAAACGTACGAAGACAAATCCATCACCGATCCTCGGGAACGTGAAAAGGCTTTCGGCCAGGACGACCATGTACGGCTGTATGGCAAGGATTACCCCGAAAGGATCAAGGCGTCAGGATTGCTCGTGAAAGCAATAGATATCGCTGCCCAACTGGGACCAGAGGCTGCGAAGAAGTATGCACTGCCAAAGGACGAGGTGATCTATCGGGCGGAGAAAGCTCAAGTCTAGTAAAGCTCCGTGTACTTTGTATTTGGATTGATGCCGCGAAGCTTGCGGACGTACTCATACACGAGACCGTAACCATACCCCGTGAGCTGCAGCAAAGCGGTGAATGGTGTCAAAAGCGACACTGTCAACGAGCCGGTCACGGCGAGCGCCTCCACAAAAATCAGCAACAGATATAGCCCATAGCCACCCAATAGGAGCTTCCCCACCCAGGGCAACGCAATGAGCAGCACCAACGATGCCAGCAAGCCGAATGTAAAGACGGTAGGGAACAAGTGAATGATACTGATTTGCTCCGGATGGAACCTCGTCAAATTGATGCGGGCCCTACCGAAATAGCGAAGCTGCTTGTAAAACTTGCGAAGGTCCAACCGCCGCTTGTGGTACACGAATGCCTCAGAGATAAGAGCGGTAGAAAAACCCATCTTGATGATACGTGTGCTGAACTCCAGATCTTCTCCCATAAAAGGGATGATGTAGCCTCCCGTCTTCTCAAAAACTTCCTTGCGTATCCCCATATTGAAGCTCCGGGGATGATACTCCCCCACATGCCGCTTTCGCCCACGGATGCCTCCGGTGGTGAAGAATGACGTCATCGTGTGGTTGATGGCCTTCTGGATATTAGTAAATGAAGGATGTGCTGCATCCGGTCCGCCGTATGCATCCACCGGTCGCTCCTGCAGGAAGGTCTCGACTCTTGCGAAATAGTCGGGAGGCACGATGCAATCAGAATCGAAAACGACAAAATAGTCGCCAGTGGCGAGCTGATATCCAGAGTTGCGAGCAAAGCCCTGGCCGCCATTCTCCTTTTCGTGATAGATGATGGTAAGGCGATCGGTGAAATCAGCTACAACGAGGGCAGAAGACACAGAAGAGCCATCCTCCACCACGACCACCTCATCCGGTAGGCGTTGCTGCATTGCCAGTGACTCCAGTAACTCTCGCAGTTCGTCAGGTCTGTTGAAGACGGGGATAACGACTGAGAACCTTAGGCTCATGGGGCGTCGGTCACCTCCATAGCATCGGTGGTCTCCGCGATGAGGGTGTCATGACGGGTGGGATTGACCCTCAAGATGAGCTCCGCGAGAAAGCCCGCCAAAAATAGCTGGGTACCGATGATCAAAGCCACCAACGCAAGGAAGAAAAGCGGCTGGTCGACCACATCGCGGACAGGCAGGTTGTAGTAGAGCTTGTAGATCTTGTCCCCGATAACATACAGTGTGATGAACAAGCCCACGAGAAATGAGAGCGAACCCAATAGTCCAAAGAAGTGCATCGGCTTCTTCTTGAATCGGGTGACAAAAATGACCGAGATCAGATCGAGAAACCCGTTGATATAGCGCTCGAAGCCAAATTTGGTCACGCCGAACTGCCGTGCCCGGTGCTCCACCACTTTCTCCCCGATGCGGCCATAGCCATTCCACTTGGCCAGCAAGGGTATGTACCGATGCATTTCACCGGACAGCCGAATGGACTTCACGACTTCGTTGCGATACGCCTTCAACCCACAGTTGAAGTCGTGGAGCTTGATACCCGAGACGATACTCGTGACTTTATTGAAGAACTTGCTGGGCAGCGTCTTTTCAAGAGGATCGTGTCGCTTCCTCTTCCAGCCAGAGACAAGATCGTAGTTTTCGGCAACTATCATTTGTCTCAGACCCGGGATCTCGTCGGGGCTATCCTGCAGGTCGGCGTCCATGGTGATGACCACTTCACCAGCAGCCAATTGAAAGCCGGTCTGAAGGGCTGAGGATTTGCCCTGATTGCCCTGGAATCGAACCCCCTGGACACGGGGGTCCTCAGATGATAATGAGGAGATGACAGCCCATGATTGATCCGAGCTGCCATCATCCACCATGATAATTTCTGCTGAAAGTTTGTGCTCGCCGACAACTCGTGAGATCCACCGGTGCAACTCCGGAAGAGACTCCTCTTCGTTGTAAACAGGAACGATAATGCTAACGTCTGGTTGAAATGTTGACACTATAGGCTAAAGCGTTTCTGGCTCGTTTCTCTTAATGATAGCGCCTGTAATGAGTGATATAAATGCATAGATCAATATCGCCCAACCGTATCCCTTGATGCTGCCGACCACAGTAAACCGATCCATCATACTGGTTCTGGTGTCTTCGATCGCCTTCTCCATAGCATCCGGTGGCGTATTGAACCTTTCCATGACTGCAACGCTATTTTCAATGGCTTTTTCCGTCACAACTTCCGCCAAATCAGGGTCCACGACCTGGAATAACAAGATATTGAAAATAGTCCCAATCAACCCGGCAATCACAAAAGTCTGCATGGAATACATCCATGCTTTGCCAAAGGCCAGGTAACCTCCCTCTTCGTTGCGATGCTGGATACCGAAGTACACGACCAATGCCAGGCCTAACACCATGAGCCCAATGTTCAACCACCAGGCGGCGAACAGGGATCCGTCTATCATGTATATAATCAGACTGATAACTACGGAGATTATACCTATAATGGCTCCACTCCTAATTGCATGTTGATTCATAGTTCTTTGGGTTTCTTTCTTAAAATTAGTGCCATAATGGGCGTAGGAATTACAGCCGCGAAGACTTTTTTTCCCAACGCCTCTCCCCAAAGACCCCACAGCGATCTGTCCTGAATCCCTTTCACTTGCTGATCGTAGGCTTCCTGCCCAAACTCTTCCACCCACAGCTCCCGCCTTCCCTCATAATAGGCCAGTCCTGTTTTTTCATAGAAAGCCATGAAGTCCGGATTGACGAGGAAGTAAAGCGCCAGCAAGGCAGCGAAGCTCAAAACCGCCATGATATACACTAAGAATCCGATGCTCATTCCCTGCCAGAAGTGGAGATAGCCGCCATTGGCGTAATTCTTAAACTCGTAGGATGCAAAGCCGACGAATACGGCAAAGAGCACGATGTCTACCAGAAACGAGCCGAAATTGATGAAGGGATTGGTCCCTATGAATACAGTAAACGCGAAGATTCCGATAAGGAAAATACTGCACAGCAATCCGTATTTCCAGGACCTTTTGATCATAGGTGCTCTGGCAAAAAGACCTTCTCACCGTTGATGATGCCCACGCTTCGTCCCTTCAGCTTCTCGCCAAACAGCGGGCTATTCGCAGACTTCGACCGGTTGGAAGCCAGATCATACGTCCACTCGGTAAGCGGATCGATGATGGTAATCTTCGCCACCGACCCTACCTCCAGAGACAGTGGATCCATTCCCAGCACCTGCCGTGGACCCTGGCTGAGCTTCTTCAGTAAGACCTGGATATCGATATCTTTTGATAGTATCTGCAGACCATTAAAGGCGGTCTGCAATGAGGTCGCACCGAACTCCGCCAGGTCAAATTCCAGATCCTTTTCCTCCTTGTCCCGGGGAAAGTGGCGACAGGAGATAGCATCGATGGTATCGTCTTTCAATCCCCTAATCAGCGCCTCTCGATCCTCTCCAGTGCGCAATGGAGGCGCTACTTTGTAGGTGGTATCAAATGGAGGCATGTCGGCATCTACATACAGCAAGTTGTAGAGCGGCACGTCACAAGTGACCCTCAACCCTTCCTGCCTGGCATCCCTGATCAGTTCCACCGACTGAGCGGTCGAAAGTCCGGACACATGCATTCTACCGCCGGCGTATTTCAAGATCTCAAGGTCCCGCCGCAGGCTGATTACCTCGGCAATGGAGGGTATACCTTTCAAACCTAGCGAGGTGCTCACAGGCCCTTCATGCATCTGCCCAAATTGGGAAAGTCCCTTATCGACTGGGGTGGTCACGACCAGCCCATCAAACCGCTGGGTGTACTGCAACGCCTTCAACAGCAGCTCGGAATTCCACACTGGCGCCGTACCATCAGAGAAAAAAACAGCTCCGGCATGCCATAGGTCATAAAGCTCGGCAATGCGTTCGCCTTTCGCCTCCATGCTCAATGCGCCAACGGGGTGCAGAGTGACGGGAAGCGAAGCAGCGCGGGACTTGACGTACTCGATATCTGCTTTGGAATCAACCACGGGGGAGGTGTTGGGTAACACGCAGACATCGGTAAATCCACCAGAGGCGGCCGTAGCGGCACCCGACTGTAAGTCTTCCCGATATTCGAATCCGGGATCGCTAAAATCTGAAAAGAGCTCAAGCCAGCCCTCGGTGATCTGTAGGCCCTGTAAGTCAATTGATTGGGAATCGCCTATTGCAAGGCCTTGGCCTATCTCGGCAATTTTCCCATCCACGATCCGCACGTCAATCGCCTGTGAGGGTTCACCTACCCTTGAGACTTTTTGCAGTAGGATATTCATCATCCTGAAACCGTGGAGCAGTTATCTATCTTGGTGAGCAATTCGGACGAGTATTACTTCCAGCAAAGCAAAGAATATGGCCAAAAGTAAGGCATATTTCCAATATGGTGTCCCTTCGTTGTAGTCGGAAAACACACCCGCCACATTCTGAGACTGCTGACTCGAAAGAAGGTTCAGGTTGGAATATTGCTGGACGATATCATCCAATTCGTCAAACGTGTACGACGACAATTCCGATTCCAACTTGGAAGGATTGAAAGCCAGCGTAGTGATCGTGTCGCTACCTTGAGTCACTGCGTAGAAACCACCTGCAAAGCCTTCCGGAGGCATCTCAAGCACTAACCGATCCTGAGAATAATAGTGGTTGGGAATGAACTGACTACCGCTGTTTTCGAGAGAGATACTTTCACCCGTCCAGGGTCGTCGAGAAGAGATACTGATGATCCGATCATCAGCGGTGTACGCCCGCACACCTATCGCTTGTGCACTCAACTGCGCAATCTTGTACATCATCGGCACAAACAGGGAGTGCTCCGCAAGGTTGGTGTATGCGCGGTTGAGTGGGCTGCAAAACAAGTAAGTGCTCGCCCCCAGATCGAAGGTCGTCAAATACGGCGCACCAAATTCATTTGAGAGTAGGGTATTGACAGACCCCCGATAATTAAGTACCGAGCGCACCTTCGGCAAGGATACGTTTCTACTCTCTACATCTATCAAGCCCTGAAAGAACGGATGCTCGAGGTTTTGTAGTTCCAACGTCCGCAGGGCGGAGTCCGTCGAGACAGATATCGGCGTTTGGAAAAGCCTGGAGAAGCTCTCAAAATCCTCGATTTCAGGCGCAGGAATGATGATCAGGTCGCCCAACTCACTCAGACGTCCCCGTAGCCAATTGGGCACTGCTCCTATCTCTTCGAGTACTAGTAAGTCATACTGCGCCAGTTTTGAAAAATCAATGGCATTGGGATCGTAGACGTCCGTCTCAAAAAGCGTCTCATTTCCATAGACGATGGGGAGGTAAGACTGCTCACTGGGTGTGATGATCGCCACCCGTATCTTTTGGGACTGCTCGATAGCCAGGGAAAACTCATTGTCAAACGTCACAGGAAAGTCCTCAAAGGACAGCATCAACTCATTGCTGATCAGCTCCTGTGGATCGATGTCAAAGTTCATTTCCGTTGACGCCCCAGGCACCATTTCAGCAGCCTGGGAGCCCAGTAGCTTGTTGCCATTGAGTAGCCTCACATTGAGGTCCTTCACATCGCCCCGACCGGAATATCTGATATCGAAGGTGAGCGTGTTTTTCTCTCCCAGGTTCACAAAGGGGTTGAACAGATAGACCGAGTCGACAAAGACATTGCCTGCTGCACCACCATCCACTATGCCGAGGTACATATCTCCCACCACCTGATCCCATTCAGCATCGCTGAGGTCTCCAAAGGTTGAGCGCTGAAAATCCGAGAAAAGCAATCGATTGACGTCCTGTACTTCATATTGATTGAGTCGGTCAATGATTGATTGGCCACTGCGGCTTCGAGCACTGAAGCCCACCTCTGTGAGGTAGTCCAGCGTTTCCGTCTTTGACTTGAAATGATTGGCAAAGGGCTCAAAATCATTTGTAAGGATCACAAACTGATGGTCCAAAGACTGCCGACGCACGTAGGCGTTGACGCTGGAGAGTATCTCATCAAGGCCTGTAATACCGGGGCTCACTTCTCCTGAGAGGCTAAAGCTGTTGTCGATATAGATAATGGTCTTCGTCCTCTGATATGTCTCAGAGGGCAGCGAAGGCGCCAGAAAGGCCAGGATCAAAAAGAGGAAAAACAGCAATCGACTCGCCAGCACCAGCAGGTGTCTCAGACGACTCCTCGACTTCGTCTCATCCCTCACCAGGTTGATAAGAGAGACATTCGAGAAATAGACTTTCTTCGTTCGGCGGAAGACAAACAGATGGACAATAATAGGAATGCTCAGCGCTACCAGACCCCACCAAAAAAACGGACTCGCAAATATCATTCGCTACGATGCTTCAATTGGACAACGATATTAGACGTTTCGGGTTGCTTTTACAATCCGAATGGTAATTTTTCAGATGATGGTGGAAGAGCGTCGGATGATTGGGACGCCCGGGCGCACTCGCCCAGAAGGAGAGATAACAAGAACTGTGAGCTTTTTGAGGTTACAACTTACTCTCTCACTTCAGGGCTGGCCTCTTGGCAGACCGGCGCTGTGCGTGTCTGCCGCTTTCCTCCGTCGCGAGATCCCCCAGCCGGTGAAGACACCGGCAATGCGCATTCAGTTCCAGGAACACAAGCGTAAGTCCTTTCAACCTACTTCGACTCCTTCACAAGCTTCACACTCCCCGCACTGGTCCAAATGTTGTAAGTACCCCTTGGCAGGCTTGATATATCGAGCTCGGCCGCGGTCTCAGTACGTTTGACAATTCGAATCAGTGAGGTCACATCTCTGCCTGCCAGATCAATGACGTGAAAATTGTGCAGGGCCTCCGGAGATGCCTTCAATACGAATCGATCTTGTGCCGGGTTGGGGTAGACGTTCAATGGCACATGACCATAGTCCCCAACAATCGCCACCACAGTCCCTGAGTATTCAAACTTGCCATCAAAGTCCGTCTGCTTCAGCCGGTAGTACACCATGCCTCGCAGAGGCTCGTCATCGATCACGCGATAGTCGATTGGCTCGGTAGAAGTGCCTGCCCCCGCTATGGTCACAAGCTCGTCCCAGACTTTGGCATCTCTCGACCGCTCGATGGTGAAGTGTTCATTGTCGGTCTCCGTGGCAGTTCTCCAGGTCAGACTCACCTGATCACTCGCAGAGGTACTCGCTTCAAAACCGAGGAGCACAATGGGCAATGGCGTGTCCGTCAACGTCAAAAAGGTCCCGGGGCTGCTCTGGTTGTTATACTCGGTAGCAATCCAGTCAGCAGACAGAGCGATATTGGAAACCCTGGCCTCGTCGAGCAGGCCATTCATTGTCTCCGCCGCCGCACTCAGGGAGTGAGTGGTTGCCAGGGCGCCCAAGGCAAAGCCAGGTGTGGCCGTCTCCACCTCCACCCCATTGATGTACAGGAATTGGTCGTTGCCATCATAGGTACCCGCGATGTGAAACCAGGCCCCGGTAGTAAGGTCGTCATCCTCCCTCAATGATGAAATCGTTCCCCCGCCATCGCGGACATAGAAGTGAACTTGATTGTTGGTACCACTATTGGCCCCATCAAACCGCAGCACAAAATCATCACTCAAGTTCAAGTATCGCTGGACGTTATTACCAAGACTGTTATGGTTGATCCATATGGATAGCGTCAAGTTCGTATAGGATCCGGGAGCTGGAAGAATGATTTGATCATTACCGCCATCGAAGAGCTGGCAATTGCCGATCTGGCCACTGCTCACGCCCTCATTACCATCCTGCCCCGCATTACGGCCGTTGCTAGTGGCATCTACATGGGTCCCGGTATTGCCACCTGCCGTCACGGCTTCGTTCAGGTGCCACACGGCCTGGTAGTGACTGTCCCAGGTCGCCGTCGTTGAAGGGTCCGTGGTGACACTGCTATTGCCATAGTACATGTAGATCTGGGTATCATCATTGTGATCAAGGGTGGGGATACGCACCCAGGCGATATAGGCTCCGGTGGTTGCCACATACAACTCAATCTCATGATCCAACTCAGTGACTCCATCCGATGACGTGAAAGCAATGTCATAGCCATCAGAGCTGGTTACGCTCCCTCCATTGCTAGTAGTGCGAAGATCGGGAATCGTTGGGCTGGTGAAGTTGACGAGCAGTGGGAAGTTGGTCAAGTCACTGGTACCAGCTACCTGAGAACTGTTAATGGTAATAAGCTTCCTATTGCTATAGCCCGCCAACTGCGAATACAGCTGATTGGCCATAAGACAGGTAACCAGTAAGAGTATCGTTCTAAAAGCGCCTGCGCCACTTATCCCTCGGGCATAGATTGGACCTACACCCTCCATCGTGGTCTTAATCATTTTCATTGGTTCACAGCATGTCTTAGGTTAACTCAAAGGTCAAGAATTTCTTGTTTCTCACCAATAGCTAAAGCCTACCTTTCTTTGTCAATGACGCGACTCAATCGGCCTTAATCACCCTCCGTACAAAGCCTATGGTCCGGATTGACCATGTCTACGAGATAAAAAGTACCTTTCGCGACAAGTGTCTCGAACTACATAATGAATAGCAGATAGATCAGAATGCCAAGGAAGGAGTACCCGGCTATTTCGAAAAGGGCGTAGGACTCCCTGGCCAATTCGTAATGAGCTGCCAATGTGCCTATTGCCAGCACGATCAGCAGCCAAGCGAAAAGGAAGTTGCGCGTGGTAGTAGGAGGAATTTGATCAGTTTCGTACCTCTTCACCTGCCCCAAAACTCTCGTCATATGCAGGGTAAGGGAGCGGGCATTGTAGAGCTCGTCTGTCACCTCCTCGACCAGCAAAGCATGGCCATCCACCTCCAAAAAGGAAAATACCTCTCCGCCCGTTGGGCGATAGCCATGCCAGAAAAATGACTCAGTCTTTTCACTGCGTTCCTCCGGCACGTAAGGCTGCGTCGGGATCACCGTGTCTATCAGCAAGGCAGTCATTGTCACCAGCAGCAGCAGGTAGGTCACTTTCCGCTTCATGGTTGCTTATCCAGTGCCCGATCAATCATCGAGGCGATGATTTTCTGGGCTTCAGGTTTTGGGTGTATGCCTTCTGGAGCGTAGTAGTCCCAGTTGGGTTCCAGTCGCGAATGGATATCTATGAACTGGCATCCGTGACGTTGTGCCACGTCTTCGAACTCCTTCTGGAGCCACGCCACCCTCCTGGCACCCCCATGATATTTTGGTAGCATCACGTCATCGCGGCCGTAGGGAGGCGGGCCTACTACATAGATATTCGGCTGGGTACGCTGATAATCCTCGTGATCCTTGATCTTACTAATCAGCGCATCCAAATTCGAGGGCACTTCTGACAATCGGTCGTCAAACACCGCCTTGCAGTCATTGGTACCCAGCGATATGATGATGTCGGTAATGCCATTTAGTTTGGTTGCCCCTCCACTTAGATAATCTTGAATGTTTCGTAGTGTATTGAGTTGGGGATTGTCCAGATTATCAAAGCCAATTGTGTTGCCCGACACCGAGGTGTTGTAGAAAAAGTCCCGGAACTGAAGCCGCTGAAGCTGTGTCACCCAGCCATCTTCAGCTGCGCCATTCGAATCACCAAGTACCAGAACCCTCCTCCCCAGCATCGGAAGGGTGGCCGCCTCCTGCACTCGTTCATGGCCCCCTTCGAAGAGCACCAACTGCACATTGTCATCATACGTCCGACGATAGTGCACCTGACGCTGTCCAAGACCGGGGAATCCATCCGATGGAAAAGACCGCCTCGTAAGGAGAGTGATGACGTCGGAGTCAGAAACACGATCGGCCAGCTCCGCCCCAAAGTCGGTGACAACCTTATTGTAAAAATCAATGGACTGTGTGATCGGCACCGACCCTGTGTATCCGTCGTGCACGCCTGCATAGATGAAGAGCTTACTATCTGCCCTTCGGCCTACGGGCGTAGCCAAGAACATCGGTGACCGACGTCTGGCCTCCCTTTCGTTGAGGGTGTACTTGTCTTTTGTCATCGTAGCCCCAGCTGAGGTCGACTGAGCAATTTCCAAGCTGTACCTATTGCTCCTCCCCTCCGATTCATGGTACCACTTCACCAGATCAGAGATTCCGACCCATGCCGAGAAGGTTCGAACCTGATGGTTGGTCTTCATATAAGTAAGCATCGTTGCGAATCCCCCACCACTTACGCCGGTTACGTGTATTTCATTGGGATCGACATTGCCAGCTTCCAGCGCAAAGCTGATGGCATCTTCGATATCGTGCACGACATATTCACTACCGCAGGCCTTCGGATTGTTATTTCGACCGCGAAAGTCGGGATGGATATAATTGAAGTCCAGGTCAATCGCCATCCAGGACAGCGTATCTCGTTGGGCATAGTTGCCGCTCCATGTGTGCAAGCTGACGATCAGCGGTCTGTTCTGGGCTTGTGATGAATAGAAGTAGGCTTGCTGTGACTCCTCATCCAGCGTACTCGGGATACTGACCAACTCACATTCCTCGGGCCAGTCCTTATTGACCTCATCATCCCACCGAGTAGTAGATTGTGCAGAAGATGAGAAAGCCACCCAAACTAACAGGCCAGCCGTGACGCCTGGCGCCTTCACCGATTCAGCCAACCTTTCTCCTCATACAGGGAGATGTAGTGCTGGTCCAATTCCTCAGAATCCCCATACTTCACTCGAAGCGCTTGCAATTCGCCTTTCAGCTGTTCTATGATCTGCGCGTACTCTGGATCGTCGTAGACATTGTTGACCTCGAGTGGATCTCGGAGGCGATTGTACAGCTCCCATTCATCGACATCGTAATAGAAGTGGACTAGCTTGTACTCTTTGGTCACGATAGCATAGTGTCGCTTGACCTGATGAACGGCGGGGTACTCATAGTAGTGGTAGTAGACCGCCTCGCGTGTCCATTGGTCCTCATTCCCTTCAAGCAAAGGCATAATGCTCTCTCCTTGCATGTTGCCTGGAACGGGAATGCCGGCCATCTGCAGAAAGGTAGGCGCAAAGTCAAGGTTTTGGACCATCTCCTCATTGACGATACCTGGCTCGATGACGCCGGGCCACTTCATCAAGAGTGGTGTCTTGAATGACTCGTCGTAGATAAAGCGCTTGTCAAACCATCCGTGCTCACCGAGATAGAAGCCCTGATCCGAGGTGTACACGACGACTGTATTCTCTGCCAACCCACTCTCTTCCAGATAATCCAGCACTCTACCCACGTTGTCATCCACCGAGGAAATACAGGCCAGGTAATCCTGCATGTAGCGCTGAAACTTCCACTTCATCTTCTCTTCATCAGTCATCGTCGGCCAGTTGGCTCTGAACCAATCGTTGATGCTATCCAAAATGGGGTCGTATTGTGCCCTTTGCTCTTCAGTCATCCGGCCATATGGACCTCGGAAGCCTCCCTCCCATTCCCGAACGACAGGTTGTACGAGTTCACCCATCTCTTCCTTTGTTTCAGGACGGATCTTGGAATCATGCCCATACATCATGTGAGTGAGCAGATTCATTTCGGCCGTCTTGGCTGCGGTCCCACGGGTCGAATAGTCATCAAACAAAGTCTCAGGCTCGGGAAACCTCTTCTGGGTAAACTCCTTGAATTTGTCTGCTCTTGGCCACCAGGGACGGTGTGGCGCCTTGTGGAGGTACGCCATCATAAAGGGCTTTTCAGGATCTCTTTTGTTCTGCAGCCAATTGAGCGTCATGTCTGTAATGATGTCGGTGACGTAGCCTTCGATCGTGGTATCACCCTCCGCAGTTAGGAACCTCGGATTGATATAGTTGCCCTGGCCAGGCAGGATCATGAAGTCATCTACGCCCTTGGGGTTATTACCAAAGTGCAACTTGCCAAACATGGCTGTCTGGTAGCCATTGTCTTGAAAGAGTTGAGGAAACGTGACCTTGGTCGTATCAAACGGCATTCTGTTGTCGATCTTTCCATTGAGGTGTGAATGGAGACCGGTCAGGATCACGGCTCTGGAAGGCGCGCAGATGGAATTGGTCACACATGCATTGTTGAATCTTATCCCACCATTAGCAATCCTGTCAATATTGGGGGTCTGCAGCAGATGATCCTGATAGGCGCTAATTGCCTGATAAGCATGGTCATCAGACATGATAAACAGAATATTGGGAGGCCCTTTTGTCTCCGACGATTCAGGCTTGGTGCCACAGGAAAAAAGAAAGATTACTGAGATCAGGAAAAGTGTGAGTCGCTGCATGAAGGTAAGTAGTCAAAAAGTGTTCTCCTCGAATATACCAAACCACGGCAACTTGATTGTCGGGAGACCAACACAATGGAAATCCAATCTAAAGTGTAAATGCGTACATTTGTTATCGGAGGCGTGCAAACAATAAAGTACGCGAAGGGTTTACAGATCAGAGCAGTGCTCTAAATCTCTTTATCAAAGAATAAGCTAAAGAAACAAAGGCACCGGAAAGAGGAATGAGCCTGAAGGCTTGCACTTGTGGAAGTTTCCAGGGGTGACATCAGGCATCATCACGCACGATATACCAGCCGAATAGGCTGGGCAGACAGTGCCCTCGGAAATAGAATGTTTTGGGCTGGGAAACTGTGTTTCCTAGCCTTTATTTTTTATATCGGGTCGAATGTCGGATGAAATCCGGCAGCTACAGATAAAGCGACGGGTTGATTTGATAGCCCATCTTACGAGCGAAACTTCGGCATTCTGTCAAAGTGCCCTCGAAGATACTTCCGCCGAAGTAGTAAATACGGAACTGCTCCTTGTCAGTGCTATCACGACGCAAGTGATACGGTGATGGCTTCTTAAGCAGGCACTGAATGACGTAACGAATCGGATTAGTTAAAGAAGAGGTCATCTTGAAGTGGTTTTGTTTGTCACATTCACTGATGGGGCCCTCCGTTATTCATACACCAGAAATACCCCAAACTGAAAAATAGACAACATATCTCCAATCCCAGAATGACACAGAGTGCACCGGCAAAATCCATGCGTGAACCGGCAAAACCGTCTATTTGAATGTCATATTGAAGTCTCTAGTCCAAAAAATCCCCTAAATTCCTCTCTTATTTTTATACCCTGCCGTTGTCAAGCTATGTCTCCACTACTATTGATTCTTGAAGGGGGATTGATCGCCCTGGCTTTCTGGATATTGCCACTGATCTTGTGGATTTGGGCCCTTGTGGACATCATAGGAAGCAACTTCACGGGCAACAACAAGGTCCTTTGGGTGCTTATCGTTCTATTCTTTCCGTTCGTGGGTGCGCTCATCTATCTATTCATCGGTCGAGGACAAAAAACCAACTAGATATGAAGTCCGAAGTGTCCGCTGTCGTCGACCCCCAGTGCCTTGTCAATCTGCAGGAGTCTTCCTTGCTTGTCATCGTGGACGCCAGCAGCGGCCCAAATGCGAAGAGCAATTATGATCGCAAACACCTGGAAGGGGCACTGTATGTTGATCCCGAGACCGCTCTGGCTGAGGTACCGGCAGACGCCGCGCAAGGCGGGCGGCACCCACTTCCGTCCGTAGATGCTTTTTGCCGGACACTTGGTGCACTGGGTATTTCACCCACAACACATGTGGTCATCTATGATAGCCTATCAGGCGGCAACGCTGCTGCGCGATTGTGGTGGATGTTGAAAGCCTTAGGCCATGAAAAAGTTCAGCTGCTGAATGGAGGACTTTCCCACGCCGAGGCCAATGGCTTTCCTGTGAGTGATACTCCTGTAAAGGCCAACCCCACGGACCCTTACCCAGCTGAAAAATGGCTGCTACCAATTGCCGACATGGAGGAGGTCGCAAATGCGGCAGCAAGTGATGGCCGTACAGTGATCGATGTCCGTTCGGGTCCTCGATATGCCGGGGAAGTAGAGCCTATTGATTTGATAGCCGGCCACATACCTGGCGCCATCAACATCCCTTTTGAAGAGAATCTTAATAGCGAAGGGCTATTCCTTTCACCCGACGCACTTCGCGAGAAATACGCGAACATCTTTGAGCACCAATCCTCCGGGGACGTGATCGTCCATTGCGGTTCGGGCATTACTGCCTGCCACACATTGCTGGCCATGGAATATGCGGGTTATGGAATTCCAAAATTGTACGTGGGCTCATGGAGCGAGTGGTCTCGAAATGACCGGCCCATGATCACAAAATCCTATTAGCCGTTTCCGCGCAGAGTAACTACCCGTTTTTGGGTATTGTGCCGTACCGAAAGACTCCTTAGCTTGCAGGGATCACCATGTCGACATTGTATTCCCAAACCTGACCAACCATGAGTGCCTGGACCAAAATCAAAGAAGCCGTCGTCATTGCTGCAAGGGCCACGGCTAACCTCGTCAATGAGTTGGGCAACGCCTTGAGCGTCCCATTCGAAGCACTTGGCGCCGCGATCGAAAACGGCTGCAATTGGCTGGGAAACAAAGTGGGGATCGCACCTGTATTCTCCTGGCTCGGTGGAGTGATCAAGGGCCCACTCACCCTGGTAGCAGCGATCATTAAAGGGGTCGTGGGGGTCATAGCGGGCATCCTTGGCGGAGCCATCAGAATAATCGGCGGCTTGTTGACCCTCCAGTTCCGAGTGCTTCTCGACGGCATCTGGGACTTCTTTTCACCCGCGCTGGGGACGATTGTAGTACTACTCGGTAAACTAATTGGTTGGATCCAAACACTGTTCTACCTCCAGGTATTCGAGCGACCGCTGACCCAGGAAGAGCGGGCATACCTGGAACGTGTCTATGGGAAGTCCCTCAACTGCTATCTGATCAGGCTGGTCGAAGGGAGGTCGGGTCTGTATGGAGTAAGTTCGAGGCCCTTCACGATGGGGAACACCATCTACATGAAGTACTCCCTCGTTACTACCGACCTGCTGGTACACGAGAGCATGCATGCGTGGCAGTTCCAGGAGATCAACAACCGCTACGCGAGCGACGCGATCGTGGCGCAATGGTTCGTAGCAGATGCCTACAACTGGCGAAAGGAGATCGAGGAAAGAAACAAGCAGGACTGGCGAGATTTCAACCTCGAGGGCCAGGCGGAATTCTTCCAGGACCTCTGGCGTGGAGGACAGCTGAAAGACGCCGATGGCAACAACTTGGGCACTGGCCAGGGTGTCTTCTTCAATGCCGATGGCTCTACCAGTTTTGGCTTCTTCCTCGATCTCTGGTCTGGAAGCGACTATACAAACATTGCGCGAGACGCCCTCGCCATCGTGCGACGGGGATAGACACAGACGAGATCAGGATCCCCTCACCAAACTACCTCATCAGTCCTCTACCAGAAGAACGCGTAGAGGAATGCCGTGATGATCATCGCAATCGTTGCGCTGATATTGAAAACCGGCGAGGTCTCAAAGAGCTTCTTTGTCAGTGGGATGGCCTTATCATCTTCTTGCCCTTTACCTGTAATGTGGCTCACAACATAAATGATGGCCAATGCCAAAATGCAGGTGATCAACATTTGCTGAAGGAAAGGCAGGTTCACAAAGATGGCTGCATCAGACCAGCCTTTTGGAGCAACCTTGAAGTACATCGCAATAGGGATCGAAAGAATCACGCCCCAAATCGCACCGTTATTATTGGCTTTCTTGATGAACAAGCCGCTGAGGAATACAGCCAGGATACCAGGACTCACAACGCCCGTGTACTCCTGGATAAACTGGAAGGCCTGTCCCAGATTCGCCAGTAGAGGAGCTATCGACACAGCGATAACCAATGCCACGGCCACCGTAATTCTGCCTACAGTTACAGACTGCTTCTCACTGGCGTTTTGATTTATATAGGGCTTGTAGATGTCCATAGTGAAAATCGTCGCAGTAGAGTTCAGCATCGACGCCAGTGATGACACGATCGCCGCCACCAACGCCGCCAGCACGAGCCCCTGCAATCCGACAGGTATGATATTCCTAATCAGCCATGGCGCCGCATTGTCATTGATCACTGTCCCGGACTCATTGACGAAGCCATTGGCTGCTGCCGTAGCCCCAATCTCTCCTGAGGCTTCGACATTCATGACGTAGGCAATGATGCCAGGCAGCACCACAATCAATGGGATCAGGAGCTTGAGGAAGGCCGCAAAGGCAATACCATTTTGGGACTCCTTCAGACTCTTGGCTGCAAGCGTTCGCTGGATGATGTACTGGTTGAAACCCCAGTAGTAAAGGTTGGCTACCCACAGTCCTCCAATGAGGACGGACAAGCCCGGCAGATCCCACCACGCGTCCTTTCCATTGGGGGTGATGATTTCACCTTTGGAAATGATCATAGAGAATTTCTCAGGTACCACTTTGTACAAGTGGGTGATGCCATTCCAAACGCCGCCCTCTGGTGCAACCATATCCAATGCAATAAAGGATGTCATCAAACCTCCGGCCACAAGTATCACCACTTGCAGGACGTCTGTCCATGCGACGGCAGCGAGACCGCCCCAGATTGAATAGGCAGCCGCAAACAATGCCAGTCCGATGATCGCAGTCATCATCAACCCGCCATCATTCTCACCGACAATTGTATCCAGGGCTTTTGCGCCCAGGTAGAGCACGGATGTCAGGTTGACAAGCACAAAGAGCGCAATCCAGAAAATCGCAAGTATCGTCTTCAAGTTGGTGCTGAACCGCTTCTCAACAAACTGGGGAATGGTATAGAGTCCCTTTTCTATGAATATTGGCAGGAAGAATTTACCCACCACTAGCAGTGTGATCGCCGCCATCCACTCATAGGAGGCGATCGCCAGTCCGATGGCAAATCCCGAGCCACTCATCCCTATGAACTGCTCGGCTGAAATATTGGCGGCGATCAAAGAGGCCCCAATCGCCCACCATGGCAAAGACTTGCCCGCCAGGAAGTAGTCCTCAGAACTTCGCCCTCCTTTTCTGGACACCCACAGACCCAGTGTAATGATACTGAGCAGATAGACAACAAAAATGGTGGCATCAATGGTAGAGAGATTCATAGAAATCGGTTTAGGTTAAGCATGATGGGAGCTTGGCTGCTCCATTTGGGCAGCTAAAAATAGCCAATTAATAAAAATAGAAAGAGGGACCGCCGACAAGAAGCGGCGACCCCTCAATATTACTTGAAACGGTAGACTCAGAAACCGACTGGTCGTACTTCGTAAGAATAGGCGTATTCTGACTCTTCCAATCTGTACTGAGGGTGACATATCAGTCCCCAGCTATTGTCACCGCCGATCCCCAATTGGACATGGTCAATGTTGATGTAGGTTGCATCAGGTGGCGGCAACTGCCAGGAATAATCGGTGCGTTCGATCTGAGACTTGCTAAAAGGCAGTGCATTTGCGCTCAAGAACTCGTTGGATACAAACTGCAATCCCTGACCGCTGGCATTGGTCACTGAAATCCATCGCACGTCGGCCTTGTTTCCATTTTCTTGTGGTCGGGAGTAGTCCACCCAGTTGTCCATTACCGACTTCCGGTATTGTCCCACTCGCTCGAAGTTCCGGTCGCTGTACGTACTGTAGGGTCCTGGGCCGTACCATTGGATCTGGTCAAAGGCCACAGGCATCTCCCAAGCTGTGCCTACACGCGGTATCATGGGCAGTGATGCAGAAGTGGAATATTTATAATCCACCTTCATCGTCCCATCCTCTCTCACCTGGTAGGAAAGCTCGATTTGGCCCTGGCCATCGAGTATGGGCCCTTTGAAAGTCAGCAGGACGCTACCATCGGCTTGATTCTCTACGTCCGGCAGGTCGGGATCCCAGCTACTGCCAGCTGCCTTCCAAATACCGCTGGCAGCTAATTGACCTTCTCCCTCGGTGCTTCCGTTGGCTCTTAGTCCTGCGCCCTGATCGTTATCCAATGGCACCCTCCAAAAATCAGGCTGACCCCCTGCTTGCAGCAGGTTGGTGCGCTCGTACCTCCAGTTCTTCAGTGTCCCATTCTCTCTGTTGAAGAGTACCTCCCAATTGCGGCCGGTGACGGTCACTTCCGCTGCATCGACGCTGACGCGCAAGGGTTTTCCCTTCACTTCCGGCAAGGCGGGCATCGCCCAGTCGCCACCCAGCTTGAACTGATCCCAGCCGAGTTCAAATCCGGCCTGCCAGAAGGGGGTGTTTTCTGTTGATCTGTAGGAAATATTGAGCCATGTTTCCTTGCCACCAGCGGCGGGCAGGGATGGTAATGGCAATGTCCTGGAGCCCTTGGCCACGACGGACGGCACTTCCATCGTCCCCTGCGCGATCTGCTGACCCTCGGTAGTGACATTCCATACAATTTCCACTTTACCTCCGAAATCAACAAAATCGTTCCTGTTATAGACAATTAGGTTAGACCCTGCCAATTCACTCTTGATGGGCTGCTGCATATGTTTCAGTGCAATCAGACCGGGGTGCGCATTCCAGTTGCCATCCAGCAGGCCATTCATACAGAAGTTGGCATCGTGATGAACAGCCGCCCTGTCTTCCCACCAACCTCCGTAGGCCATGAAATCCTTACGACCCCAGGGATCGGACTTGCCATAGGGGACAGGTTGTTGCATGGCCTGATCCATCCAGTCCCAGACGAAGAACCCTGCAATGCGGGGATTGGTCCATGCTTCATCCCAGTAAGCATCAAGGTTACCATTGCTATTGCCCATTGCATGGGTGTATTCACAAAGAAGAAGGGGCTTCTCCGGCCATTTGCCCAGCTCCTCATTGAAGTCTTTTGCCTGCAGGTACATGTGTGAGATCACGTCCGTGCCGGCACCGTCAAACCCATCAACACTGGCATTCTCATAGTGGAATGGCCGTGATGGATCTCTCTGACGTCCATAATCCGCGCAGGCCCTGGTGTTGGGACCATCACCGGATTCGTTGCCTGCTGACCACATGATGATACTTGGGTGATTGTAGTCCCTCTCGATCATCCTCTCAGTCCTGTTGACGTGAGGCTGCTTCCATTCC
Source organism: Cyclobacteriaceae bacterium (assembly GCA_965227935.1). Lineage (GTDB taxonomy): Bacteria > Bacteroidota > Bacteroidia > Cytophagales > Cyclobacteriaceae > JAWPMT01. The sequence continues at coordinate 671,672 of CBDDGS010000043.1, forward strand.
GGCGCCTCGTTGATGACACTCTGACCTCGTGTACCGAAACCATGCGTCTCGAGATTGGCCTCATCCATCACATAGATCCCAAAGCGGTCGCAGAGGTCGTACCAGGCGGGGACATTTGGATAGTGAGAGGTTCTTACGGCGTTGATGTTGTGTCGCTTCATCATGGTGATGTCGCGCATCATACTTTCCTCATCTACAACGTGACCCGTTTCTGGATGATGCTCATGGCGATTGACACCCTTGAGCTTCACAGGCACACCATTCACTAGCAAGATCGCATCTTTGATCTCCACTCGCCGAAATCCAATGCGCTGTGGGATCACCTCCAGCACATTGCCCTGATCATCGCTTAGTGTAGTCAACAGCGTGTAGAGGTCGGGCGATTCGGCACTCCAGGGCTTGGCATTGGACACCGAGGTATTCCACGACCATTGACCGTCGGTGGGCGCACTTGCTGGCGCATTCGCAACAGACACGCCATTGGCATCCAGGAGCTCTGCGCTGACCTGCGTACTCCCGCTGCCACCTACATTGACATCTACTGTGAGAGATCCATTTCTCGAACTGGGGTCGAAGTCCGCCAGCACTTCCAAATCCTTCACGTTCGCAGCGTTAGCCATCCATAGGTAGACGTCGCGGTAGATGCCGCTAAGGCGCCAGAAATCCTGATCTTCCAACAGCGAACCGTCGGTCCATCTGTAAACCTCTACGGCGATCAGATTATCTCCTTCTGTGAGGAAGGAAGTGATATTGAATTCGGCAGGTGTACGGCTGCCCTGGCTATAGCCCACTTTTTGACCGTTGACCCAGAGGTAGAAACCAGCATCCACTCCTTCGAAGTGAAGAAAGATCTGATTGCCAGATTCAGGAGAGGCGGTCCAACCTGGAGGCAGTCGAAACGTTTTCCGATAGGACCCTACCGGATTCCAATCCTCTGGAGGTCGGAGTTCGGAGGCATCAAACGGATAAATGATGTTTGTGTAGATCGGCAGACCATGGCCCTGCACCTGCCAGTTGCCCGGTACGTCAATGAGGTCCCAACCACCATCATACACGGAAGTAGCATAGAAATCTTCTGGTCTCGAAGCCGGGTTGGGTGACCATTTGAAGCGCCACTTTCCTGCCAGGGAAAAGTACCGGCTACTTTGCTTGGGTTGGTCGACACGGGCCAGTGCGGCAGCTTTGGTCGCGAAAGGCATGTAGCTGGTGCGAGGAGCTTCGGTGTTCACCTGAATAACGGCAGGGTCTTTCCATTCCTGGGCGTGCAAGGGCACCATTATCGATAGAATAAATAATAAGAGTAATGATGTGATTTGGGGTAATAGTCTCATAGTCGCAATTCTCGTGTGCTCAAATAACGGCCTGAAGTTAAAGATTTACCCCGGGATGGCATAAGATATTAATCAGCTGTTAGCTGATGACATAAATCAATTGTCGATATGCGGGATTGGGCCTAATGTCACGGGATTTTTTGACCAGCAAGCTTTAGCTTTGGAGTACTGATCGCAGCCCTTTTTTACCTGTCCTGGAGCAATGAAGTACAACCCTGAAAAGATCTCCAAACTCATCGAAGAAATCGATGCCCAGGTGGCTCGCTTAAAGGAAAAGGAGGCCAAACATAAGGCCCTTCTCAGCCAGGCATCCGAACCCTATAAGAAGAGCGCCAGAAATCTTCTCCACTACCTGGTTTTTCGCCAGATGGACCTTCGCTTCGTACAAAAGAAACTGGGGCACTTAGGACTGTCGCGGCTGGCCAAGGCGGAGGGGCATGTGCTGGCGAGCCTCCTATTCTCCCGGCATATCCTGGGGCGGCTTATTCATGAGAAAAACCAGAAGTTCAGGAAGTCGGGCCTGTCTATTAAAAGTGGCGAGAAGCTCCTGGTCAACCACACGAAGGAGCTGCTAGGTTATAGATCCAAAGGGCGCCGTGTGCGCATCATGGTGACACAACCCACAGAAGCAGCCTACAATTACAGCTTAGTCCACGACATGGTCAAGAGTGGAATGAATTGTGCCCGTATCAATTGCGCCCATGATGGCCCGGAAGTGTGGTCGAAGATCATCAAGAATATCAAGAAAGCATCCGCCGCTATGGGTCGGGAGATCAAGATCACTATGGACCTCGCGGGTCCCAAGATCCGGACTGGCGCGATAAAGGCTGGACCCAAGGTACGTAAGTTTAATCCCGAGCGCGACGAGCTTGGTCGCGTCATGAATCCGGCGTCGATCCTCTTCGTTCCCGAGGTCAATGAGGAATCCGAAAGACACTGCATACCAGTCCCTCGAAAGTGGATGGCCCAGCTCAAGGTCGGGGACCGAATACGCGTATCTGACATGCGCGACAAGCAACGAGCCATGAAGGTGATCGACATTTCACCCGAAGGAGTCCTTGTCAATTGCTATGAGACTTCTTACCTGGGCACGGGCACTACACTCAAGCCTGAACGGGAGGGCGTCTCTAAAGCTACCATTGGGGAGATGCCTCCACTGGAACAGTTCCTCCTCCTGCGTGTTAACGACCGATTGACCATTCATAAGGAGGGCATTTTGGGCGAGCCAGCCATTTTTGACGAAGATGGCCAGGTACTCCAGCAGGCACATGTATCCTGCCAACTGGCAGAAGTATTTGAGCACGTCAAAGTGGGAGAGCGCATCCTGTTCGATGACGGCAAAATCGAGGGGATCATCGACACTGTCGGCCCCGAACAGTTTGAGGTACTGATCACACGGGCTCGCGAAAACGGGTCGAAGCTGAAAGCGGAGAAAGGCATCAATTTCCCCACCACAGACCTGCACATCAGCGGACTAACAAAGAAGGACAAAGAAGACCTGAAGTTTGTGGCCGCGCACGCTGACGTCGTCAATTTCTCCTTTGTCAGTCGCAAGGAAGACGTCGAGGAGCTATATGACGAGCTTGAGAAGCTTGGTGTACTCAACAAACTCAATGTGATCCTGAAGATCGAAACCCGTCGGGCTTACAACAACCTGGCTCAGATCCTCTTTACTGCCATGCGATCCCATTACGTAGGTGTGATGATAGCCCGTGGTGATCTCGCGGTAGAAACAGGGTGGGACAGCATTGGCCGAGTGCAACGTGAATTGGTGCTGCTTTGTAGTGCTGCGCACATACCCGTCATCTGGGCCACACAGGTACTAGAGAACCTTGCAAAGAAGGGCTTGCCATCCAGATCAGAGATCACCGACACAACCTCTGCTGTAAAGAGCGAGTGCGTCATGCTCAACAAGGGACCGTATATCACGGAAGCCATCAGACTCCTGGATACGATACTCTCCGATATGGAAAGCCTGCAGGAAAAAAATGCTCCCATGTTGCCGCAACTGAAGAAGCTGGCGCTCTAACGAAAGGGAATTCTGTTCTTTTTTACCGTTTGTTCAAAGGAACCGGAAGAACGGTACGAACTCGTAATTAACACGTTGATCGCCAATACTTAACAAACTAGAATTCTTCGGATTCGCTTCTAACGTTATCATACGTTCATTGTAGCTGTATTGTACCTGCAGCACAACTCAAGAGCTATCATTTCGTAAAAAGATTATATAATAATTCAAATAATATTTTTAATTTTTTTAATATATTGTTTTGAATTAGACGTGCTTCTTCTTGTGAAGGGCCCGTTCAGATACTCGCCGAAATGCTGGATACCGCCACTCCCGATCCTATTCGTTGGGCTCCCTGCTCAGTCGTCACAGTTCGAAGTGTCATCTCCGCACTTCGAGAGTATTTATTGAAGCTTACTTGAACATCTAAATACTTGTCATCTATGGCTATTATCATCACCGCGGGCGCCTCTCCAGGGCATGCAGAAGATTCCTCCCAAAACCGCACAGGGCATTACAACCAAAATCAGTTACGGTCATGATCTCTTTAGGCAATTCTCCGGGAATGACTCTTCAGAAGGGTTATTCTATTCGCCTGGAAAAAGGTCATCGCCGATTTCACCATATATGTCTCGGCCTGAGTTGGGGCAACGCCGCCCTAAGCGAAGGATTTCCGAAAATCTCGGGACCGGCGCCGCATACTCATTTGGATGGCGGGGTTACGACGTTTGCGCGTGGCAGGGCGTTCGAAACCATCTGCTTTCGCAAACTCCGCAGTAGAGACAGTGCGATCAATCACTCGGCTGACGAATCTTCCCGGGATAAATTGGGCAACAGCGTGGATCAGGAGGTCATCACGATCGACTTACCAATGGTGAACCCGGCAGTGGACACCATCTACCTCTACCTCAACTCCTTCCGAGGCCAAGACTTTAGCACCATACCTTATTCGCAGGTACGACTCTACAAAGGTGGACTGAGAAATTTTGGTGAATCTCTGGCAAACTTTCATGTAAGCAGAGAAGAGGGTTATCGTGGGTATGTCTCAATGGTATTGGGGAAGCTAGAACGCCACGCCACCGAGTGGTCATTCACAGCGATCGGACACCCCATTCCAGCGCTGGACATCCCGTCCATTACCAGATACCTGGAAAAGAAGGTGCATAAAGGGTTGACTTAAGTACATCTAGCCGCAGACAGGATACAGATGCGTCGGGCAGCAGAGCCCAGGGCAGTTAGGAGCAGGAATGTCAACAGCCCCCAATGCCTTCATTTTGGATAGCAATCACAATCAAATTAAATTGATCGCTATTCTCGATGCTGGGAAATGAGCCCGAATAAATGAATCCAAAGACGTATCCGAACAATTTACTTCTTCAAATGGCGATGGCGGTGATCGTCCTCGTGTCCATCAGTGGATGTGGCGTCCAAATGGCTGATGAGGTGGCGACCGCATACAGCGAACTACCGCAGGCCATTGATTACAACACCGACATAAAGCCAATCCTGTCGGACAGATGCTACCACTGCCATGGACCTGACGCCAATCAGCGGAAAGCTGAAATGCGACTAGACACGAAGGATGGTCTGTTTGCAAAAACGACCACCGGCCACGTTCCTTTCCAACCAGGCAAACTTTCGGGTAGCGAGGTGATTGCAAGGATCCTCAGCGATGACCCGGAGTTGATAATGCCTCCACCAGATTCGAAGCTCTCACTATCCAATCGGGAGAAGGCGGCTATTGTCAAGTGGGTCGAGGATGGTGCCGAATGGAAAGAGCACTGGGCATACATTCCTCCGGAAAGACCGCAGATCCCCACTCAGGAAACAGATTGGGTACGGTACAACCCCGTCGACTATTTCATACAGGACAAGCTTGTGCAAAAGGGATTGTCACCGGCAGAGCAGGCGGACAAAAGCCGTCTTTTGCGGCGGGTGACCATGGATCTTACCGGACTGCCGCCAAGAGTAGAAGACATTGACGCCTTCCTTGCTGATGACAGTGATGATGCCTACGACAAGGTGGTCGATCGATTGCTGGCTTCCACGGGCTTTGCTGAACGCATGGCGTTGGACTGGCTGGACCTGGCCAGATATGCAGACTCCCACGGATTCCACGCCGATGGCTCGCGACGCATGTGGCCCTGGAGAGATTGGGTGATCGACGCCTTTCGGGAAAATATGCCCTACGATCAATTTGTCACCGAGCAATTGGCCGGGGACCTCATCCCCAACGCCTCCAAAGACCAGGTGATTGCTACGGCTTTCAATAGAAATCACCCCATGACTGCGGAGGGAGGCGCACTTGATGAAGAATTCCGACAGGAATATGTTGCCAACCGGACCAATACCATTGGCACCGCTTTTATGGGGCTTACGCTCGAATGCGCCCGGTGCCACGACCATAAGTTTGATCCCATTTCGCAGAAGGAGTACTATCAGATGACGGCGTTCTTCAACAGCGTGAAGGAACTGGGCATGACCGGAGATGATGGCGACTATGGCCCAACCGTCATGCTGTCCGACAAAAAGACCGAGGAACTCATCGACTATCTGGATGAACAACTCAAGGAGGTCGAAACCAAACGGACACAACTGTCCCAAAGCATCCAGGAGACCCAGGAACTCAAACCCGTCATTGCCCATTCGTTCGAGCGAATTGTAACCACAGACTCGTCGAAGTTCGTCGACCGCCGCCCCAAAACCACCACTGTCGGACAGATCGACCTGGTAGACGGCATTAGTGGGAAGGCACCACTGTTTGATCGTCAGGATGACCGAGTTCTCTTGAATCAATTTGGCCAATTTGAAGCCCACGAACCCTTCTCAGTTTCGATGTGGGCCCAGATGGTCAAAGACTCGAAAAAAACGAAAGTCCTCATCGGGAATGCTGGTGAAAAGAACTCTCTATGGCGAGGTTGGGACCTTTATCTGGATTCAGGCAACCACGTGGCCTTTCGGCTGATCAGCACGCTGCCACACAACTACTTGCATGTACTTACGAAAGAAACCATCGATGTTGGTGACTGGGCGCACATACTTCTGAGCTACGATGGCTCCATGAAACGGCAGGGTGTGACGATAAGCATCAACGGTCACGAACAAGAGCTCCATGTTGTGTATGACAATCTTTACAAAACCATCATTCCGACCACCACAAGCCGCGAGCGGAACAATCGGGGGCTGATGATCGGTAGAAGCTATCGGGCATTTACCGGCGACGATGGCATACTTCAGGGGTCTGTTGACGAATTGGCCATCTTCGATCGGGCCATTCCCGCCTCCAATGCCATGCGGTTGAAAAAACAAAGCGAGTTCGGCGAACCTCAGTCCGCACTGATTCCTGTAAGTAGAGACCTTGACCAGCTTGAGCAGGAGGCCTTCGATCTGCGAAAGGAGCGACTGGCAGTCATGGACACGGTGGAAGAGCTGATGGTCATGCAGGACATGCCCGAGAGGAGACCAACATTCATCCTAACCCGAGGGGAGTATGATAAGCCTACGGCGGAGGTCTCAGCGGGTGCAGTGTCGAAGGTCCTGCCCTTCGACTCGACGTATGCCTCCAACAGACTTGGCCTGAGCAAGTGGTTGTTCGATGAAAGCAATCCGCTGACTGCCCGTGTGGCTGTCAACCGCTACTGGCAGATGATATTCGGTCGAGGCATCGTGGCGACAGCCAATGACTTTGGGAGCCAGGGGGCCCTTCCCAGCCATCCCAAGCTACTGGATTGGCTGGCAGTGGAATTTCAGGAATCCGGCTGGGACTTGCAGTACCTGATCAAGCTGATGGTCACGAGTGCCACCTACCGACAGTCGAGCAAAATCGATGAGAAGATCTATGAAGTCGATGCAGCCAACGTCTGGTTAGCCCGAGGGCCCAGCTACAGGTGGCAAGCGGAATTTATCCGTGACAATGCCCTCGCTGCCAGCGGTCTACTGAACACAACCGTGGGTGGACCCAGTGCCAAGCCTTACCAACCAGAAGGGCTGTGGATCGAGCTGGGTAACTTCTCCCATTTCCTCAGGCACTACAAGCAGGACCACGATGACAGCCAATACCGCAGGAGCATGTACACATTCATACGCCGTACGTCTCCTCCTCCTAACATGACCATTTTCGACGCTCCCAATAGGGAGGTTTGCACGATCACGAGAGAGCGCACCAACACGCCATTACAGGCACTTGTGCTTCTCAACGATCCACAGTTCGTCGAAGCGTCAAAAGCACTCGCCTATCGCCTCACGCGCGAAGGGGGCGATTCATTGGCGAAGCAAATAGAGACGGGCTTCAAACTGGTGCTGAGTCGTGCTCCCGAACCAGACGAGCAGCGAATCATGGAAGAACTGTACACGGAGCAGGTCGCGGAGTTTAAAAAGCAAAAAGACGAAATCGATAAGCTGCTTGCGGTGGGGGACTTCTCCCTGGAACTGGGCGACGTTGACCCTATCCAGCTGGCGGCCTTGACAGTAGTGTCCAACACGCTCCTAAATATGGACGAAGCATATATGAAAAGATAACTGTATGTGTAATCACTTCAATGAGAATTACTCGCGTCGCGACTTCCTGACCAAGACTTCCCTGGGACTTGGAGCTCTGGCAATGGGCTCTTACTTCAATCCCCTGGGTGCGAGCCCCGCGACAAATCCAGGCATATTGGGACAGCCTCACTTTCCGGCGAAAGCCAAAAGAGTGATCTATCTCTTCCAAAGTGGCGCCCCCTCGCAGATCGATCTCTTCGACTACAAGCCCCTTCTCAATCAACGAGACGGTGAAGAATTGCCAGAGAGCATTCGCCAGGGTCAACGCCTGACAGGCATGACTGCGGGTCAAACGTCCTTCCCATTGACAGGTACGATCTTCGATTTCAAGCAACGAGGAAACAGTGGTGCCTGGGTCAGCGACCTCATGCCCCATGTGGCGGAAATTGCCGATGAGCTTTGCTTCGTCAAGTCGATGTACACCGAGGCCATCAATCATGACCCGGCGGTCACTTTCATGCAGACGGGCTCCCAGTTTCCAGGTCGGCCTTCTATAGGCTCTTGGGTGACATATGGGTTGGGAACCGATAATGAAAACCTACCTGGCTTCGTCGTACTGGTCACAAAGGACAAGTACGGACAGCCGCTCTACTCTCGATTGTGGGGCAATGGATTTCTCCCCTCCCAGCATCAGGGCGTACAGTTCCGAGCTGGAAAGAATCCCGTGCTCTACTTGTCCAACCCCCCTGGGGTCAGTGAGGCTTCTCGGAAAATCCAGCTGGACAAACTCGACGAACTGCAATCTCTTCAGCACCAGGATTGGGGCGACCCCGAAATCGAGGCCAGGATGTCACAGTATGAAATGGCCTTCCGAATGCAGACGTCGGTACCCGAGATCATGGACACCTCCGGGGAGCCTGATTATATCTACGATATGTACGGCGAGGACTCGCGCAAACCAGGGACTTACGCAGCTAATTGCCTACTGGCCCGTCGGCTGTTAGAAAGAGATGTGAAATTCATACAGCTCTACCACCAGGGCTGGGACCACCATGGCAATCTACCCAACGCCATTCGCACCCAGTGCAAGGAAACAGATCAGCCTTCGGCTGCGCTGATCACCGACTTGAAGCAGCGAGGCCTTCTGGAGGATACGCTGGTGATCTGGGGTGGTGAGTTTGGTCGTACCAATTACTCCCAGGGAATAAGAACAGGTGGCACGTCGACTTCAAACATCACCAACTTTGGACGGGACCATCACCCGAAGTGCTTCACAATTTTTATGGCGGGCGCAGGTGTGAAACCGGGGTTCTCCTATGGGGCCACAGACGAATTTGGGTATAATGTGGTAGAAAATGGGACACATGTTCACGATTTTCAGGCGACGTTGATGCATCTTTTGGGCATTGATCACGAACGCCTCACATTCAAATTTCAAGGACGTCGGTATCGACTCACGGATGTGCACGGCCACGTGGTCAAAGACATCCTTGCTTAACACATTATGGAATTAGAACTTTTTATCGCACGTTTCCATCCTCTCCTGGTGCACCTTCCCATCGGGTTTCTCCTGTTGGCAGTAGTGCTGGAGATTATTGAAAAATTTAGCCAAAAGGACACCTTTCGGGCACCTACCCTTTGGGCTTTGGGCCTTGGAGTGCTTGCCAGTATTCTTGCCGTAGCGACAGGGTTGCTCCTGGAAGGCGAAGGCCAACATGGCGGTTCCGCCTTGCAGCAACACAAAGCATTTGGCATCGCCGTTTTGGTCTTATCGGGCTTAGCCTTTGTCTTGAAAGGCATAAAAGCCGGCTACCATCGGCAGTGGTCAGTGATCGGTTCATTGGTCATAGGGGTTTTGCTTTCAATTACCGGCCACCTCGGAGGTGTACTGACGCATGGAGAAAGCTATCTCGGAGACTACGCCCCTTCTGCTATTGCACCGCTACTAGGTGCAGGTGATGAGGTCATTGTGGACCTCGAGGACATCGCTCCGGACTCCATTCTGGTCTATGACCATATACTGCAGCCGGTACTTGAGGCCAAGTGTATGCGGTGCCACAATACTGAGGAGGCACGCGGTGGATTAGACCTGACCGCCTTCGTCAACTTATTCATGGAATCGGAGACGTCCACAGCCGTTGTCGCAGGCAGCCCACACACGAGTGAGCTCTTTCGACGTGTGACACTGGATGCTGCCAACCGTAAGTTCATGCCGCCATCAGGCGATGCCCTCAGCTACACGGAGTTAACGATTTTGAAGTGGTGGATTGCGCAGGGAGCTGATAGTCTGCAGAGATTCGATTATGAAGCAATGGATGAGGAATTGGTAGCGCTGGTCATGCGTGACTATGAAAAGGACTTGCATCCATTGCCCTACTATGAGAGAGTATCGGTAGCGCAATCGTCAGAGGAGTTGCTTGACAGGCTTCGGGCTAACGGTTTTTCTGTAGAGTACCTGGGAGAGAACAATTTCCTGTTGGACCTCGCCTTTCGTGGAGAAAATCTCGAAGCAGGCCAGTACAATTTGCTGACCGAAGTTGAAGACAAAGTAGTATTCCTGGACCTTTCCAACACCCAACTTCCAAGTCCCCTGTTTGAGCGAATACCTGCTATGAAGCATCTTGTTAGGCTTGACCTGCATGGGAGCAACATTACGGACGAGGACCTTGATGCCTTGACGGGCCTGGAGCACCTTGAAGTTATCAACTTGTATAAAACTGGGATCACAGATGTGGGCTTAGAAGCCATCGCAAAACTGGAGAGCCTCAAAAGACTCTATATTTGGCAAACCGCAGCCTCCAATGACTACGTCGGTGAATTGCGCACCAGCAGACCTGATCTGGACCTGATTGGAGGTTTTGCCGGCCAGTAGCACAAAGGGGTCTTATTTTTTTACCTGTGGAAACCATGTGTCACAATGAACTTCCCGGGACTGGTATATGAACACTGACAAAAAGTCCCGCACGTCAACGATCATTCGCAAAGGCGTTATCTATTTAAGCGAGGCCGTCGAACCCTTCTCGAGGGGCGAATTGCGAGCCCTCGCCGATCATGCCGGTGTGAAAAATTACGACCTGGAAATAACCGGTTTTCTCTACTACGACAGATCTCGCTTTTTGCAGTACCTGGAAGGCAAGGAGGGGGTCTTGATCCAATTACTACAAAAGATAAGGCTAGACTCAAGGCACAGGATCATTTACACGCGCATCTCACCACCCCTGGAAAATCTTAAGTTCCCGGGCTGGAACGTGCAGTACTTGCCTCCAGAGGTACTCGTGAAGAGCAACCTCAAGACCATGCTCATGGATTACATGAGCCAGTCGCAGTCGCATTTCGAACGTCTGTATCAGCAGGAAAACGACGAGCGCATCTGGAATATGGTGGATCGGATTGCACAGGTGAGGTCGGCACTCAACTAGCCTCGTCATCACTCCTCGGTAGCTTCATTCAACGGGTTTAGAGTGGACACATTCAAAGTTTTCGAAGCTTGGATAGCAATGGGAATCCTTGGCGGCGGCTAGTCAAAACATCCCAATATGCTTTTGAGTAAATTCCCTATCAAACGACCACAACCATGACCGTTGAAGAAGCAAGACCCTGGGAGCCACTTATTGAGTACATCGCCGAAGACAAAACCATTAAAGTCCGGAATTATCTGGATCAGTTGACGGCAGACGACACGGCAGCGGCCGTCAGCCACCTTAACGCCGAAGAGCGCGCCAAACTGTTCAATATGCTCACCGCTGGCGACGCTGCAGAACTCATCGATGATATACCGTGGGAATACGCTTTACTGATTCTTGAGGAGATCAGCGCGAAGGAGGCGGCTTCGATCATCAACGAGATGGCAAGCGTCGACCAGGCCGACTTCCTCGGAGAGATGGATGACGAGGACGCCGATGCCATCATTCAGGAGCTCAGTGACGAGGTCGCCGAAAACGTAAGGGAACTCATTCAGTACGACCAGGATACAGCCGGAGGTCTCATGATCACCGAGTACCTGGCTTTTGATGAGACTGGTACGGTGAGCGAGGTGGTCAAAGATCTCAGTGACAATGCGGAGAAGTATGAGAAGTACAATCTCCAGTACATCTACGTGACCATCAACGGCCAGTTCGCAGGGGTCCTCAACATGCGCAACCTCCTCTTATCCAAACCTTCCACCCCACTTTCTAAGATCGTTCTTCGCGATGCCCTCACCGTGAATATCAACGACTCATTGGAGGACTTGATCCGTTTCTTTGATACCAATGACCTCTACGGCGTTCCGGTTGTGGACGACGAAAAGCATCTAAAAGGCGTGGTTCTTCGCAAGCACCTCCGGGAAGCACAGAATGACCAGATCAACACTGAGCATCTTGAGACACAAGGTATCGTTGGTGGAGAGGAACTTCGCACCATGCCAGTGCTACTCAGGGCACGAAGACGCTTGTCTTGGCTAAGTGTCAACATCCTCCTCAATATTGCTGCAGCAAGTGTGATCGCCGTTTATCAGGACACACTTTCTGCCGTCATAGCATTGGCGGTATTCTTGCCGATCATCTCTGACATGAGTGGATGCTCCGGGAACCAGGCGGTCGCTGTTAGCTTGCGCGAGCTCTCGCTCGGAGTCATCAAGCCCTTTGAGATGATGCGTGTTTGGATACAGGAGATATCCGTGGGACTCATCAACGGGGCGGTCCTGGGGCTCCTTATTGGTACGGCCGCGTGGCTATGGAAAGGCAACCTCTATCTGGGGCTGGTAGTCGGCGGGGCGCTCTGTATCAATACCATCGTCGCGGTTTCCCTCGGCGGAATTATTCCATTGGCATTGAAGCGCTTCGACATCGATCCCGCACTGGCCTCTGGTCCTCTGCTCACAACAGTCACAGATATGTGCGGCTTTTTCCTGGCTTTGACTTTTGCGGGGTCGATGATTGGGGTGTTGTGATCTGGTGCCGAAGGAAGAGGCTACAGAAATCCAGTTCCATAAAAGGAGCGGTGCACAAACCCGTGCTATTGCGCTACAAGAGCCATATATTTTGCTTAACTTCTTGCTTCAAGGTCTGACCGTTTTATTCGCATAACGACCCCTACTAAAGCCAATACCAATGTACTACCTACTCAAAAAGACCGCCGTTGTCTGTATGGCGATGGCCATCTTCTCACCTCTCAGTAGCCAAGACAAGAAAGCAAAAAAACCATTGCCCCTGGAAGCCTCGAGAACGATCTCCATCGACGTCAACGAGGCTACATGGTTGTCCCTGGATGTGCACCCCAATGGGGATACGATCATATTCGATTTCTTAGGAGATCTGTACAAACTGGCAATGTCTGGAGGGGACGCCGTCCCCATTTCCGAAGGGCTGGCCTTTGATACTCATGCGCGCTTTAGCCCTGACGGGAAAAAGATTGCATTCATCTCCGACAGAAGTGGATCGGAGAATGTGTGGGTTATCGACACGGAAGAGAAAGACACCATCCAACTGACAAAAGACAAACAAAACAACTTCCAGTCCGTGGCCTGGACGCCGGACAGTGAATACCTGGTAGTGTCCAAGGGCAGGCGTGGCCTGAAGTTGTGGCTCTATCACCACGAAGGAGGCAAAGGCGTGCAGTTGATCAAGGAGCCTAACAATCTAAAAACTGTTGAACCAGCCGTGAGTACGGACGGCAGATACATTTTCTTCGCTCGAAGACAGGGTGGCTGGCAGTACAATGCTTCCTTCCCACAGTATCAGATCGGCACCTACGATCGGGAGAGTGGAGAGATGGAGACAATCACTGCCAGGCATGGATCGGCCTTCACACCTACCCTGTCTCCCGATGGCAAGTGGCTGGTGTACGGATCTCGATACGATACAGAAACAGGCATCATCCTACATGAACTGGCGACAGGCACTGAAAGATGGCTGGCCTATCCTGTACAGCGTGATGAGCAAGAATCCCTCGCCCCTCTCGGAGTACTTCCTGCCATGTCCTTCACGCCGGACAGCCGGCATTTGGTGCTGTCTTATGGTGGCAAGATCAATAAGATCAATATCGATAGCGGGGAAGCAGTGGAGATCCCCTTCCGTGTGAAAGCAGAATTGGCAACAGGACCTGAGGTGTCATTTGACTACCCCATCTCAGATGATCCCAAGATGACCGTCACTCAAATACGTGATGCTACGCGTTCCCCTGATGGCACGAAGGTGGCGTTTGCCGCACTTAATCGCCTCTATGTGATGGACCTCACCACCAAGGAGTCTAGAAGGCTTACCAATTTCGAAATGACCGAAGCGCTGCCCGCATGGTCTCCGGACGGCAACTGGCTTGCTTTTGTCACATGGTCCGACGAAGAGGGAGGGCACGTCTACAAAGTGAATACTTCGGGTCGACCCCGGCCTCAACAACTGACTACCACCGCCGCCGTATATTCCTTCCCGACATGGAATGAAGGGGGAGATCGACTTGTGGTGCTGCGCGGTTCGGCCGAGAACTACAACAACGGGGTTGGCGCCCGGGCAATAGGCGCACAGCAATTCATTGGTTGGCTACCATCCGGAGGGGGCGAGGTGCAGATCATCGACCGCGCCCGAGGGAGGAGCATGCCGCATTTTGTGCAGGGACAAGACAGGATCTATTTCCACCACGCACAGAAGGGTCTGACTTCCATCCAATGGGATGGTTCCGATGAACGGGCACATGTCCTGGTGAAAGGGATCACCACTTTTGGATCTGTAATGGATGATGACCATGGGATGTTGTCAGCCAAAGAGCCGCAGCAAAAGCCCTCCACGGCAAGCGTCCTGCAAATGTCTCCCGATGGTGGCGAAGTACTGGCGCTGATCAACAACGATGTCTTTTGGCTCGATGTGCCCAAAGTGGGCAGCAAAGCCCCAACGATCAATGTGGCCAATCCCGCCAACGCGGAATTCCCGGCCAAAAAGTTGACAACGATAGGTGGTCAGTTCCCTGAATGGTCCGCCGACGGTAAGTCCATTCATTGGACCATTGGCAACGCCTACTTCTCCTACGATCTCGAGGAGGCAAGGCGCGTCGAGGCTGAAATGAAACGAAAGAAAAAGGAAGAAGCCGCCAGTGAGGGAGAAGACGAGGAAGAGACCAAGGACGACGAAGAGGAGTCTGGCGGGGGAGAATCGGAAGATGAGGCAAGTGAAGACGATGAAGAAAAAGAGGATGAAGGTTACCAGCCCGAGGAACTGCGAATAGAAGTGGAGGTGGATAGAGACATTCCTTCCGGGACCGCCTTACTGCAAAATGCCAGGGTCATCACCATGAAAGGAAACGAGGTGATAGAGGGAGGCGATGTCCACATCGTGGATAACCGAATCGAGGCAGTGGGTCCCACAGGATCGCTCGAGGTTCCTCGTGGCACTGAAGTCTTTGATCTGTCGGGAAAAACAGTTGTCCCGGGGTTTGTCGATACCCATGCCCACATGTGGCCCAGGTGGGGCCTTCACACCAATCAAGTTTGGATGTACGCTGCCAATTTGGCCTACGGAGTCACAACCACCCGCGATCCGCAGACCTCCACCACGGATGTCATCACGTATGGCGACATGGTTGACGCTGGGCAAATGTTGGGCCCCAGGGTGTACAGTACCGGCCCGGGAGTAGGCTTCTGGTTTTACAATCTCAAAGACTATGATCAGACAAAGCGTGTACTCCGGCAATACTCCGAGTACTACAATACCAAAACCATCAAAATGTACCTGGTGGGTAATCGCCAGCATCGACAATGGGTGATCAAGGCAGCCAAAGAGCAGGGCCTGATGCCCACAACCGAAGGTGGCCTGGATTTTAAGCTCAATCTTACGCAGGTACTAGACGGTTATCCAGGACACGAGCACGCATTTCCTATTTACCCATTGTATGAGGATGTCATACAACTCTCAGTCCAAACCAGAGTGGCTTATACGCCGACGCTGCTCGTTGCCTACGGTGGGCCATTTGCTGAAAACTACTTCTACACCCGTGAAGATGTCATTGGCGATGAAAAGCTGAGATACTTCACTCCAAAGGCCGAACTCGATGGCAAGATCAGGCGCCGAACGAAGTTCAGCGGATGGTTCCTGGAAGAGGAGCATATCTTCCAACGCCACGCGGAGTTTGTCAAAGAACTGGTGGAAGCAGGAGGCATCGCCGGCGTCGGGTCTCATGGACAGCTACAGGGGTTGGGCTATCACTGGGAGCTTTGGGCCATGTCCTCCGGAGGAATTTCAAATCATGACGCTTTGAGGGTGGCCACCATTCTCGGTGCGGAAGCCATAGGCCTGGAACAAGACCTGGGATCCATTGAGCCAGGAAAAGTGGCCGACTTGGTGATATTGGATGAGAATCCCCTGGACAACATTCGGAATACGAACACTGTCCATCAGGTCATCAAAAATGGCCGTCTCTATGATGGGAATACGCTGGACGAAGTTTATCCGGAAAAGCGCAAAGCGCCGAAATTCAAGTGGCAGGATGAGGGACCCGGCAACGTAGCAGGGATTCGAAGGTGAGGGGCGTAATCAAGTTCCAAACGAATACTTAACCCGGAAGTACAGCAGCGTAACTGACGGATCTCCCCACGCAAAGAACTGGCCAATCAAGTCGAAGTCGAGATTGGTAGTGACCGAATACGTCAGGTACGGATTGAGAAACACACCCGGCTCTCCCGGGTAATAGATCACCGCAAAGCCGCTGTTCAACAGGGGATTGATAGGGTATGAGGACTGCAAGAAGGTCGACCACTTGAACGGGGACAACGCGCGTACGTCCAGATTGGAAGAACTCTGAAGGAACAATGGATTGCTCCCATCGCCGGCCGAATTGTAAAGGAAAGAGCCGTTGAGGTATAGTGAATTGGTAAAGGAGTAATCGACCGTTATCGATCCAAGAAACGTCCGTTCGTCGGTATCATTCAGTGGCTCGAAATAGGTGAACTCACCTTTGAACCCAGCCATGTTGAGACTCCCAGCCCATGCGCCACCTATGGCGACATTCTCCTTCATGACGCCCGCCAGCACCTGTAGGTCGTACGCCTTGTAGTTCCATTTGTACAGCGCCGCCGCCGTGTAGTCCTCCCAATTGTCCGTGATCTTGGTGGCTACCTGCATCGATCCCGCGTAGCCGATATATCGCTGAAAGCGTATCGCATCACTGCCCGGGCGCTCCTCATAGTCAAAGTCAAAAAAGGAGTAAGCATTGAAGATATCATTCGGATTCCACGCCAGATTGACCCCCCAGTTGATGCGCTGCCGACCGGCTGTGAGCTCCCAAGTCTCGCCCCGCCATTGCCCATACAGGCGATCGATCATCGTATGCAAAACCACCCCATCCCGGTTGATCGGGATCCATGACATATCGAGATAGTCGTTGTTGACATCAATGAAGTCGCTGTAGTTGGGGATGGATTTGACGAGATCGCCATGGAACAATCGCGTACGAACGTCCATGCGAAAAGTGAACTTGTCAGACGGGAACCACCGGAAATTGAGCCGATTGTGGATCAAATTGTCGAACAGCGCCGAGTCCACATCCTCGATCTTATTGATGGTGACCAGATCCTTGATGTAACCATCCAGCGACCATTTCTTGGGCTCTTCTTCCTCCTGCCCATAGGCGCCAATGGCCATGAGCAAGCCAAGACACAGGATCCTAACGCGTTTCATCTTTCAGCATGCGGCCATCCTCCAATGTGATAATGCGCCGAGCCTTATCAATCACGCGCTGATCGTGCGTGCTGAACACAAATGTCACTTGCTCTTCTTTGTTCATTTGCGCCATCAGATCCAATAGTGACTCAGTGGAGTGCGAATCGAGATTGGCCGTCGGCTCATCGGCCAAAATGAATTTTGGTTTCGAGGCGAGTGCCCGCGCTACCGCCACGCGCTGCTGCTGACCACCAGACAGTTCCGAAGGTCTGCGGTTGGCCTGCTCTTCCAGTCCCATTTTGCGCAGTAGTTCCATGGCCCGCGCCTCCCGCTCATTCTTCGGCACATCCTGTAGCAGCATGATAAACTCTACATTTTCTTTCGCCGTGAGCACTGGAATGAGATTGTACGATTGGAAGACAAACCCAATATTGTGCATGCGAAAGTCTGTGAGCTGCGCCTCGCTCAGTTTTTCAATCGCCTCGCCTCCGACGGTGACTTTTCCCTCTGAAGGATGATCGAGTCCCCCGATTAGATTCAGCAAGGTGGTTTTGCCACAGCCCGAGGGACCGACAACAGCGGTGAACTCTCCCTCTTCAATCTTCAGGGACAAATCGCTAACCGCCGTCACGGGAATTTTGTCGGGATTATAGACTTTGGTCAGATTATTAGTTTCTATAACAGACATGGAACTACAATTTTCTAAGTGCTTCTAATGGATTAATTCGAATCGCCTTCAAGGCCGGGTATATGGACCCAATGAAGGCGGTGAGCAACACGGTAAACATGAGGAACAGGTAGGAGCCGTTGTCAATCACCGGGTAGAAAATGGCGTCGTACCCATAGTCCTGCAGGGCTTCGGAATAGCGCGACAAATCCATGCCCCGCTCTCCAAACCATTGCACAGTGAGGTATCCCAGCAAGAGACCAATAGGTCCGGCAATCACTCCAAGCGTGATGGTCTCCGTCAGGATCATCTGGAAGACCCTGTTCCTATGCATACCAATGGACCGTAGCATACCTATCTCACGTGTGCGCTCCAGCACCGCCATGAGCATGGTATTCACAATACCGAACAACAACGCCAGCATGATGATCAGGGTCAACACCCTCTTCGTCGTGGTGGACGATTGCTCCATCAGGTTAAACTCCGGGGCTATCTCCCTGTAGGTCCTGATCGTGGAGTTGGTCACCGTCGACAGTTGACTTCTGGCCTCCTCCATCATCTCGGCATCGTGCAGCAGGACGCCGACCTCCTGGATACCATCATCACCCACGAGGCGCTGACTATCCGATCGCCGGATATAGACCACGCCTTCATTGATCTTGGGAGATTTGGATACGAAAATGCCCGCCACCCGAAAGGATGCAGACGTGATGTCCTGGTTGATGTCCTGAAAGGTGAGCACTACTTTCGATCGCACTTTCACCTTTAGCTTGTCAGCCACCTTGCGACTTATGAGGATCGGGTTGCTGCGCACCCCTTCGAAGTACGCCCCATCTACGATCAAAGAGTCAAGGGTCGTCGTGGCGCTTTCTTCTTCAGGAATCACCCCATAGATCTGAACGCCAGAGTTGTTCTTGGCGCTGGCAATCATGCCCGGGATCTTCTGTCGATGTGATTGCGCCGATACAAGCTGCGCCGTGTCCAGGACGGCCTTGAGCTCCGGGATATGATCCACCTGATAAGCAATATTTGGATCCACCAGATACTCAGGGTTGTGCACCTGCAGGTGCGAATACTCGTACTTCACCCCATTGCTACTGAAGCCCGCATAGAAGCTGTTGTAGAAGGAGATAATGAAGATCAGTGACCACACCCCTATCGTCATCGCTCCGATGACCACCAGGCTGCGTCTTCGTGAGCGCCAAACGTTGCGCCATGCCAGAGACAGTATCATTCTTTCAGCGCTTTTATGGTTTCCAAATGCTTGATGTACAAAATCGGGTAGATGCCCAACAAGAGCGTCAGAACGAAGATGACCACTCCTTGATAATAGAACACAACCGGATCCATAGAAAAGGGAATGATCGCTTCATAGCCAAAATTTTCAAAAGCCTTCGCCGCCTCTCCCACGATCTGAATTGGGTTCAGATAGAAGTAGACCACAATCGGCGCGCTCACGATCAGCCCAAGAATCACCCCGAGGAAAGTGAGCAAAAAGATCTCAAGGGCGACCATGAGTTGCACGCGTGGCTTTTTCATGCCGATGGCTGTCAAAATGCCAAACTCATACGTTCGCTCCTTGGTCATCATCAGGAACGTGCCGAATATGCCGAAGCCGATGATCAGGTAGAGGATGCCTATCATGATCAGTCCGCCGTAATAGTCCAGCTCGATGCCCTGGACAAGCTCGGGCATCATCTCCTGCCAGTTCATCACGGTCAACTCCGTCCCATCCAGCGAAGCCTCAATGAGCTGTTGAGTTTCCTCCATGTATTTTGGACTCTCCAGTAGCAGCGCACATGATGTGACCAGGCCCTCAGCCCCATAGAACCGCTGTGCCTCTGGCAGTGACATATAGACTGCTCCCTGATTGAGATCTGGCACTGGGAACTTCACAAGTCCCGCTATCGGATAAGCGCCCACAGCGTTGACGCCATGATATCCCTGGCTGATGAGTATCAAAGTGTCGCCCACACCGACTTTCAGAAAATCTGCCAGGCCACTGGCCACCAGGGCCCCACTGCTCAAGTCGTAGGCCCCATCGACAACTTTGGCATCCAGGCCCGTCATTAGCGCCTCCTTTTCAGCCTCCACGCCATTGACCATCACTCCCTTCGTTTGCTCACCGGAGGATGCCAGTGCGAATGAACTGATCCGTGGCACAGACACCTCTATGTCACCCTTCAGCGGCAGATCGTCGAGCGCATCCGTCCAGTAGCTATTGTCAAGGATCTTCTCTTCCCAAAAGTCTTGTTGATGTATGGCGAGGTGCCCGGTGAAGAAGCGTACAGAGTTGTCAATCATCCGCTCATACGAGCCGAGTTGCATCGATTGCATCACGCAGGCGAAGAACACCGCAAAGCCAATGGACGAGGCCGTGATCCAGGTGCGTTTTCTATTGCGCCATATATTGCGCCAGGCGAGGGTCAGGTACATTTTCATCGCAGTCGCTTCAGGTTCTGAATGGAGAAGAAGGACTCCTTCATGGCTACATCAAACTCGAAATCCTCATAGATCACAACCGTCTTTTGGTCAGGATTCTCCGCAGGTATCATTTCCATCCTGGTCGGTATCTCCCTGTCGCCCATCTGCTTGATCTCCGACAGGTTCATCGTATTGACGAGGTACTCGTCTTCGTCGTAGTATTTCAGCATGAGTTGGAAGTACTTCTCCTTCGTGACGTAGACCTCGATCTTGCCCCATACGACGGCCGCCTCGGGTTTTGGTATCAGCACGATCTTCCACACATCATAACCCTGCATGGTCGTATCTCCCGCCAGGCTGTGCTCGAAATCCTTGACGATCGACGACTGCTTCACGAGATCGTCATTGGTGAAGTCCGATCCCATCCAGCTCTGCATCATCATCGACGGAGGCAGTTTGATGACCCTGTCTATAGATGGCTGCCAGTTCCACAGCTCTTTGTCACGCTTCAGAAATCCGGTCCCCTTGTCCCTTGCCGGTGATGTGATGAGCACGAGACTGTACTCAGTCCCAAGGGCCCAGCTCTTCATGGTAATGTCCCGGGTCCACTTTGGACGTACGATGCTCATCTTCATCGTACCGCGATTCGATTCCCCTTGCATGAGTTTGTCGGCCTCTTCAATGATCTCCCTGGCCGTCGGCTGAGCCATGGCGGCAGCGCCGATGAGCACACCCAGAAGGAGTAACAGGTTTCGTTTCATGATTCGCAATATTTCCTGATTAGTGCTTGTTCCATTTCGTCGAGGTGAAAGTCCTCCTTGAAGACGTGATACTGGATCGCAATGCCATCCATGAGCGCTGCCAATATGATCGCCTCACCCCTTGGGTCGTCCAATCCACGCTGCGCCAGGAGCCCTTCGAACAGCTGCAAAAACCCCTTCATCTTATTCACGGCGAGCTCATGGATAAAATCAAACTCATCGATCTGCAACGTGAGCTTCATCAGCAACCGCCACTTTTGGTGATGCTGCCTCATTTCATGGAAGAGCGCCGTGAATAGTCCGCGCAATGCCTCTGTTGGGTCGTCCATCGGCCACGAGGCCATCTCCTTCTCCCCCTCCTGCACCATCGCGTCGATCATCGCCCGCAGCAGCTGCTCTTTGCTATCGAAGTAGTGATACATCAGCCCCTTCGAAATGCCCGCCTTCCGACCGATCTCCGTGATCGAGGTCGACTGGTAGCCCTTGTTCGCAAAAAGCTCCAGCGCCGCCTCCATGATCTTTTCACGGGACGCCTCCCTGATCTCCTCAAATTGCTCCTTTGACTTTGGGCTCATTCTTTTTGACTGAACGGTTGGTCAATAGTAAAGTTACACAGAAATGATTAAATATTTTTGATGTTTTCTAGGCGGCCCCCGTGAAGTGAGAGAAGTACGATTAGCCAATAAGAGGGAGATCGCCTTCTCTCCACTTCATGGTCGGGCTATGCGCTTTACTTCGGCCCCTCGGGCACCCGCACATGCGAGCCTCGTGCCCGCTCCTATCCCTGGCCGATGGAAATTTTCTGACAATCCCCAAAGACCTCCGTCATCGGTCAATTCGTCATTCCTGCGAACTCGGGAATCAGCATCCCATAACAGCCATGGCTTGTGATGCAGGAATCTGGATTGACCAGGTACTCCCGCTCAGATTCCTGTATCGCTTTTCGACTACTGCAAGCAAAAGTCAATTGCCCTGGCTCACAGGAATGACGAGCGGGGTGTGATTCAAAACTCGGATCTACTCAGAGTCACCGGCACGGGACTCTGAGTCTCAACGTGCCCCATTTCGACCTCAGAGTCCTCAGGGCGATGCAATGATAAAAAAGGTATTCACTCCAGGAGTGACTCTGAGGAGAGACAAATTTTCTAACAATCCTCCTACACCCCCTTTGACAAAGGGGGAATCGACAATCAGAATTGTACGAACACGGGCTTGTCCCAATATACTTCTCCTTGCTTTTTTCGCTACCTTCCACTTATGATCTCGAAATCCGTTTTGCTCCTGGCCCTCGTTTCTATCTCCTTCGTCAGACCTCTCGAAATCCAACGTGTGTACACCACCGAGGATGGACTGCCTGGCGATGAAGTACGAGTCCTGTACGCCGATCACCAAAACCAGCTATGGGCCGGTAGCAACAATGGACCCAGCAGATGGTCAGAAGGCCGCTGGCAACCAGGCCCCTCGAAACAACCACTCCAGCAAGGTGTGTCTACGATCTTCGAGGACTCGAAAGGAAACCTATGGTTAGGGAGCTTCATGTCAGCGCATCGCTACGATGGTGAGCGCTACACCACCTTCTCCATCAAAGAGGACCTTGGGCTCGCGGGCAGAGTGCCCTTCGCGTTCTTCGAGGACAACCAGCAGCATATCTGGGCGGCAACTCCCGGCGGAGCCGCCTTTTTCGATGGCGAAAGCTGGACCCCATTCGTCGACGGGCTCAAGCATCCTGTAATACATGATATCTCTCAAGATCGTGAGAGTTCGCTTTGGTTTGCCACACGAAAAGGTGGACTCAATATCTTCGACGGCAGCCAATGGAAGTACCTCTTCCCAGACAAGAACTGCCGAAAACTTCTTCGGGACGCTGACAGCAATATGTGGGTAGGCACTAGTGATGGGCTTCTCCTCTATGACGGATCCCACTGGGTCGTCTACCGTGAGGGCACGACCGTGCTGCCCATATTCGAGGGACCGAAAGGATTCATCTGGTGTATATCCAATGGCACGGACATTCTAAGGGTGTCGAAAGACGGACGAACGATTCATTATGAGAATCCCGCACAATCCTCCGTCAGTGAGATCTATGACCTCGCGATCAGCCGGGAAAATGGAGACATCCTCGCCGCCACCGACAAGGGCATTTTGGTTCTGCACTAAAACCCCTACTTATAGTCTTTCTTGTGCTGCTTCACCATCGCGGTGAAAGACTTCTGTTTCTTCCGACGTTCGTGCTCGGTGGATTCGTAATGCTCCGTCTCACGAACGAGCCGTTGGAAGTTGTCATAGGCCTCTGGCGTGATCTCTTCCGCCTCAAGGGCCTCAAGCACTTTGCAGCCCGGCTCGTTGATATGCGTGCAGTCGGCGAATCGGCACTCTTTAGCCAACTCGTCGATGGAGGAAAATGCAGCTCCCAGTCCTTCGCCGGCGCCACCGATCCCGACAGCCCTCAGACCAGGGTTGTCGACAATAAAAGCGCCGTTAGGCAGAGCTATCAGTTCCCGGTGCGTCGTGGTATGCTTCCCCTTGTTCACGTGCTCACTGATCTCTCCCGTTTTCATTTTGGCCCCATCGGCTAGCGCATTAAGGAGCGTGGACTTCCCAGCACCGGACGATCCCATCATCGCATAGGTATGCTTAGGCAGCAATGCCTCATTTAAGTTGGACAGGCCTTTGCCTGTGATCGAGTCTATTAGAAAAAAGGGCGCATTATCAAACCTCTCGGACATCGCGGCAAGCAATTGAGCGGACTTCTCCTCCTCGAGTGTGTCTAGCTTAGTTACGACGATCAGTGGCTGCAGCTCACCCGCATAGCAGAGGGCCATGTATCGCTCGACACGGTTGAGGTTGAAGTCCCTATCGGCCCCCATGACGATCAGGCCGCCGTCTGCATTGGCGACAATCACCTGAGTATCTGAGCCCTTTCGCCCAGTCTCCCTCGCTAAGATCGTCTTTCGGGGAAGAACCCCATGGATGATCCCCTGATCATCAAAGGGCTGGAAGACCACCCAGTCACCGACTACAGGCAAATTGGCCTCCCCGCTACTGGCTTCATAGAGCAAGTGGCCCAGGAGTTGCGATTTGTACTCCCCATCCGTTGCCCGGACAATGTAGCCATCGCGATGAACAGTGACCACCTTGCCAATCTCCAGGTCTGACCAACCATTTTGGGAGATGGACTCATCAACCTGGCTTTTGTATGGATCGCTTTCGATTTGGGAGTAGTGCATGGTCGATTCAGGTTAGCTATCGATTCTTCCGAAGGACCGTTCGCAGTTCACTCTCCAGTATTTCTACTGCTTCTGTCCCTACCAATTCACCCTTGAGTACCCTGTTGAACATCCTGGAGATACGTGGGGCCACCTGCTGATAGAACGGCGTGACCGGTCGCAATCGGGCGTTGGCCAATATGTCTTTACCGTCGCGAATCGCCGGCACAGACCTTCGTAAGTCCGCATCGCTATACAGCCGATTGTATACCGGTAAGAATCCTCCTCTGAGGGCCATGAATTTCTGCCGCTCTGGTGCCGTCATGAATCGGATGAACGTCCATGCCGCGTCTTGCTTTTCCTCCTCTGAAAAGGCGTTGATCATCAGATTCCAGCCCCCCTGGCAACTATAGGATTTCCCATCCGAAGATAGGGTCGGCAGCGGTGCAACCCCAACCTGCTCGGGGTCTACAGACGACTGCGAATCATCACTCAGAAGGCCGTGAACGACTGGCCAGGAGCGTAGAAATACCGCCTTGCCCTCGATAAAGAGCGTCTGGCTCTCCAACTCTCGCAAGTCGGTGACCTCGGGAGGTGCTGCTCCTGACAATATCATCGCCCGAGCGGCATTGAGACCGCGAGCCGCATCTGCGCTATTCACTGTAATAACATTGGGATCAATGACGCGCTGGCCAAATGAGGCGGCCACTGAAATATTGCCTGTCAGCACTCGCCCCCCGGCATTCCAGATGTACTCCAAAGCATTGGTCACGCCGCCTTCGTAATCTGCTCCCTGAAAAACGAAGCCATGCTCGATTTCGTCATTCTTCCTAATGCTGTTGGCCATTCGCTGTAGTTCATCCCAGGTCCTCGGCGGTGAGGCGAACCCATTGCTCTCCAGCAGATCCTTTCGGTAGTAGAGAAAGCCGGCATCCGTGTACCAGGGCACTCCCCACATGCGGTAATTGTAGTAGCTGGAGTTGAGCGTGCTTGTGAGGAAATCCTCAGGTGTGTAGTCTCTGTAAAAACGACGAGAGACCTCAGCAATCCATTTCTTCCGGGCAAATTGGGCCGTCCAGGGCACGTCAGAGGAAAAGACATCGATCTCACCTGACTCGACATTGAAATCGGAAATGAGCTGTTGGTAATAGTCATTTGATTCACGCTCCATCACCTTCCAGTTGACCTGGATCTGACCGGCATATTCGGCATTGAACTGATCGATGACCTGTGCGATGATCCCAGAGTCGTCCGGACCGTGGGCAAACGTCAGCTGTATCGCTTGCTGGGACTTGGATTGACCCACGGCGGGCAAGGCAAGGGATCCGACGACCCCTGTCGAGGCAAGCTGGAGGAATGACCGCCGGTTGAGGGTGGCGTGCTTCGAAGTATTGCTAGTAAGTTTTTTCATCGTTTCGTTCATTTTTCTCCTCTACCAGAACCATCCAACTATTACCGCTGTGGTGATGACGAGCAACACCGCCCAGTAGCGATAATTCCTATAAAAAGGCACTCCCTTCAACTCCTCTGTCTCTTCTCGCCAGAGTGCCGGTGTCCAAATCAAGCCCGCTGTTTTCTCGTCGGGATCAGGCTTACTGAGTCTACTGCCGATGATGAGTACACCAAGGCTGAATACGAGCATGATTGCTGCACTGTAGAGAAAATGGATATAAAACAAGCCCTGTATCTCCACAACAAAGAATCCAACAATGCCCAGTGTCAGACTCATCACCAGTGAGGCAAAGGCGCCATGGCGATTGGCCCCTTTCCAAAAGATACCCCCCAGGAAGAGTGCAACGATTGGTGGCGTAGTATAGGCCAGCGTCGACTGGAAGTAGCTCCAGATCGAGGGAAATTTCTGTATCTGCGG
Organism: Cyclobacteriaceae bacterium; assembly: GCA_965227935.1. Classification (GTDB taxonomy): domain Bacteria; phylum Bacteroidota; class Bacteroidia; order Cytophagales; family Cyclobacteriaceae; genus JAWPMT01. Next base: position 698,041 of record CBDDGS010000043.1, read on the forward strand.
GGCCCAGAAAACCGCAATCGCCATGACGGTCAGCGTTGTGATCCTGCCCGCTCGCACAAGCATTTTCTCACTGGCCTTTGGTCGGAAGGGCTTGACAAAATCCATCGTCACAAGCGTCGAAGTAGAGTTCAGCACGGAGTCGACTGACGACGTGATAGCTGCGACGAGCGCTGCAAGGATAACTCCCTTTAGACCCGTAGGAATGACCCCCGCCACCAGTGTAGGGAAAACGAGATCGGGAGTTTGCAAGTCCGGGTAAAGGATCACCGCCATCACTCCCGGCAAGACCATGATGAATAAGATCGGTAGCTTCAGAAAGCCTGCGAAGATGGCTCCCAATCGACCGTGTTCGGCATTCTTCGCTCCCAGCACCCGCTGCACCATGGCCTGATCGGTCGTCCAGAAGAAGATGCCTATGAATAGCAGTCCGGTGAACAAACCCGGCCAGGGTAAATCCGGATCGTCTGCCGGTTGAATGATATGCAGCGCACCTTCTGGCACGGCTGCCTCGAGGGCCTCCCAAGAGGGTATGGCCTGATAAGTGAAGTAAAACACGAGGATCCCTCCGATGAATAACACCACTGCCTGGAGTGTATCACTGATCACAACCGCCGCTAGTCCACCGAAGACTGAAAGCACACCAGCCAGCACGGCCAGCACCAGCACCCCCACCCATAGGGGCGTTCCCGGAAAGAGGATCAAGGCCACCAAAGCACCTGCATACAAAGCCCCGGCTGCTCCGAGGAAGACAGCGAAGAAGATCAGCAAGATGGAAAAGATCCGTCGTACGCGGTAGTCATAGCGCCGCTCGAGAAATTCCGGCATGGTGAAGACACCGGACTTCAAATAGAACGGCAAGAGGAAGAAAATGAAGATGACAAGGATAATCGCTGCCATCCATTCGTAACTGTATACCGCAATACCTCCCGCGTAACCAGCCCCGGCCAAACCGACAAAGGATGACCCAGACATGTTGGTGGCAAACAGTGAAAACCCGATCATAGGCCAGGTAAAACTGCGCCCCCCGAGAAAGAAACCTGAGCTGTCCGAACCTTTCTTGCGAGTGAGCCACAACGGGATCAACTTACTGAGAATGATGTACCCTATGAGGATGGAGAGATCAAGGGTGGTGATTTCAAATGTGGTGAACATTGGCTAGGTATCAGGTTAGATAAAGCAGTCGCAGATTTGAGTCAAAAACCACGTCCCTGTCCCGTAAGCTAACAAAATTTACCTAAATATTATCACGCCTCAGCTTCCCGAACAAGAGCTGTGATCTTCAGATATTTCGTTGATCCAATACTCGTAAGGCAGCAGCTACCGAGCTTTCAACTGCATCCCTCTACTGACGAGAAAAGTGGAGTCGCTGGTGCGCTTTGCCTCCAAAACCGGATAGATGTCATCGTTGGGGATCAATACAGAGAGCACATAATGCCTGATCTTCCATTCCTCGCCTTTCCGCTCCAAGACACCAGACCCGATGCAAAGCCCCATCCACGTATTGAGTAGTTCGTCAAACCACGCCACCTGGCCGGATTCGCTGAAGTAAATGTTACGATCAAATGGATCAAACTTCCACGCCCCATCCTCATCAAAGTAAGGCTCTGCGAAGGCTGCGAATTCCTGTTTTGTCCAGTTTTCTGTGGCGTCGGTGCCATAGAAAATGGAGATGCTGTCCATCACTCCAAAGTAGCCTTCGAAGTTGCCAGTCGTCGCATCCGCGTGCCACTGGTCCATGACTTCATTGATCTTCGTTTTGGCTTCTGCTTCCGTGACCGCGGCGAACTTTTCGGAAGGGGTGCAAGCGATCGTGAAAATTGTGGCAGAAAGGAGTAGGTAGGTCTTCATACGTAGATGGTGTTGGTCTCCCCAAGATAGCTATTTGTCCAGACTCTACTGTGGGACGGCCAATACGCAAAAAAGGCACGCGCCTCTCAGCACATGCCTTCAACAAATAGTAATAGAAAGGTCGTATCAATAGTAAACCCAGCCGAAGATGATGACGTCAGAGTAGCCCTGCCCGCCATTGGCAGGATTGCCCGGGTTGTTTTCTACGGCTGTGTAAGACAACATCACTTCCCAGCCACGGGCACCACTGAACTTGCCACTACTCTGATCTCCGACATAGTGACCTATTCGACAGAAGGTCATGTCGCCAGTTTCCTCATCAACGTTGAACGGTCCATTTTCGGCCTCAAGCCAAAGAACATCACCATTCACGAGGTAGAAACCAGCACCGTACCCTGCATAATCCGGCCAGCAGAACACTGGGAAGTACTCTGAATGGGCAGTTTTGGAAAACCAAAAGCCATCAGCAACTGTCTTGCCCATGACGCCAAGATAGTTAGCGGGGTCCTCGCAACCGGGTGCTCCTGTGGGGCCAGTCGGACCGAAACATGGAATGGGCGATTCACATGACTCGCCAACGAAGGGGCCGAACTGTAAATGGTACCCTAGCTGCATCAATACCGGATGCCACCGCCCCCTGTGTCCACGTCGTGCTTCTGGTGTCTCAGTCATTGCCAGATATTCAGCTCCTGGTCCTGCTTCGAACCTCGCAATATCTTCGGCCGACATCATCGCCGCCATCTCCTGGGGAATCTCAGGTACTTCAAATTCAAAAGTGAAAGCAGAGGAATGCTGCTCCATTTCAGACATCGCATCGTCTTGACAAGCTACGATCAGCAGACCTGCCAATAGGCTAAAAGAAAGTAATTTGATGAGTTTCATAGCGCAAGAAATTTCGTAGAACAATGTGCCCTCAAAGTAGAAATCACCCGCTAGAGGTCGTTTGCAGAACCTCCCAAAAGCTTACCAATTTGTACCAGGTACCTTAGTGAGGTTGGCGTACCTGGCTTGGATTGAAACCAAACTCCGAAGTGAACGCCCTGGTGAAATTGGAAGGGCTTCCGATGCCTACTTTCGCGGCCACTTGCGCAACATTCAAATCCCAATCCTCAAGCAGCTGTCGCGCCTTATGTAGTCGGTACTTTCGAATGTATCTTGCCACAGGGGTATTAGTCAGTGCCGCGAACTTTCGGTAGAGTTGCGTATGACTCAAGCCCATTTCCCGGCAAAGCATAGGCACATCCAGTTGCTCGTCGCCGAGATGATCTTCCAACAACTCTGTCAACTTCTTCATGAACTTGTCATCCACCGAATTACCAATTGGCAGATCAGTACGTCCAGGCATGGCGGAATAGTGGGCTTGCAAGACCTTCCGTTGCTCCAAAAGTGATCGAAGGCAACCTCTGAGTTCGTCCTTTTGGAAGGGCTTGGTCAGGTAGGCCTCCGCCCCATGTTCATACCCGGCCAATTTGGAGGGGAGGTCGGCCTTGGCGGTAAGCATGACGACGGGTATATGGCTTGTTTCCTGGGAGGCCTTGAGTCTCGCGAGCATTTGGTAACCATCCATAACGGGCATCATCACATCGCTTAGGATGATATCTGGCACATCGGACTTCGCAGCCAAAAGACCCTCTTCACCATTGACAGCAGTCTTAACCTTGTAGCAGTCACTTAGGATACTTGCGATGTACACTGCGACATCCTCATTGTCTTCCACAAGCAACACTTCCGGCAGTTCTGCCGATCGACTGCTCTCCACCTCCAGTTTACTTGATGACCCATCAGATGACCGATGGCTACGGGTCGCATCAGCTCTCTCAGCACGATGATGAATTGGAATCCGGACGTAAAACGTCGTACCAACTCCTTCGGCACTATCTACCAGAACCTCACTTCCCATCAGCTGCAGATACTCCTTTACTACTGTCAGTCCAATACCGGTACCCTCCCAGGTGCTCGCACCTATCGTGGGCGCAGCTTGGTAATAGGGTTTGAAAATATTGGGCAAGGCTGCCGAAGGAATACCTGAGCCATTATCGGCAATGGAGATTTCCAGAAGCCTTTCTCTATGCCCCGAATCAGCGGGAAAAGTCGTTAGGCGCACTTTCACACTTCCGCCACTGTCAGTGAATTTCAGTGCGTTGGAGACGAGATTGGTAATCACATCTTCCATCTTCTCAGCGTCAAAATCCATCACACACTCAGCCAGATCGGTAGTGAAGTCCAGATCTATCCCCTTGACTTTGGCTAGAGAATGAAAGCTCTCAAGGATATACCTGACGTGTTTCACAATATCATCCTGGACCAGTTGCAGTTGAAGCGTCCCGGATTCCAGTTTTGCGAGGCCTAGCATCTGATTGATCAGTCTCAGCAATTTCCTGCCATTCCTGGTAATCAGCTCCGCGCCGTGAATGGTGTCCTCTTCCCCCTCCCTAATACGCTCTGCCATACCCAGGATGAGCGTGAGAGGCGTTCGAAATTCGTGCGTAATGCCCGTGTAAAGGCGGGTCTTTGCCTCATCCAGCTCCCTCATGCGATTGGTCTCAGTCTCCTCTAAGTCACTCTTCTCCTTGATATAAGTGAGAATGAACAAGATCAGCACAGCGCTCATCCAAAGGAGGTTGATAGTGAAATACAGAAAATTGACCTCAGGTGTGATGTCTGGATGGACCGATAGATAAGGGTCAAGCACCGCAGCCAACAAAATCGTGAGAAGGTAGAGAGCGCCAAGCACAATCGACCATTTTGCCCGGTTGAGCAAAGCGGCCGACATTGCACAGGTCAGCCCGGCGAAGAAGATGCCCGCGGAATGGAGCAGGCCACCAAAAATCAGCACAAAGACGCCAGTGATGAGTGTGATCAATGCCAAGAACACGTAGGTGTATACATCAAAGATCTTTGTCCTAAATCCGTAGTAGGTAATAATGAAGCACGGCAACATGCAAAGCCCATAAATGCCAATGATATCAGCGCCCAGCGCAAATCCTAGAACAGTTAGAATCAGGATAGCGATGAGTGAAGTAGTATTCCAGATGAAATGGGTCTTTTTTCGCACCAGGTCCTTCTCCTCCAGCGGCGGGTAGGACAGGTATCGGTTGATTGCCTCTGAGATCGACATAGTTGGCCCGGATTAGTGATCACCAACCCCTAAAGGAGCGGCAAAACCCAACCTAGGAGTTTCCAACGAACGTTGCAATGACCTGTCTTTCAAAGGGCTATGACAAATCACACACCGGCATACGCAAATGAAATCTTTGTCCACACATCTCAATCCACCGGACTCATCTCGATGTCCTGTGCGGCGAAGTAGGTAATTCTATTGGGTATCGTCCCCTCGATCTCCTCTTTGAGCTCCTCGGAGATCCGCTCTACGCGTAGCGTCACGGCCAAATACAGAAGGAATGTCTCGGCCACATCCTCGCGCTCGGGGTTGTCACGGGCATAGGTGCTGATAAAAGTTGGGTCCTTCTCCTGTGCCTCAAGCCATCCTGCTGAACGAGCATGCTCGGCATCCAGTGAGGTATGTGAGGCCTCGTGGACGAGCGTCTCTTCCAATACCCCCTGCCTTTCGTAGATCTCCGTCTGGCCCGTGTGGATCAGGATATTGTTGTTGCCTCCACCGTAGGGTTGGACGCCCTGGTGGATCCACATGGTCTCTACATCCTTTCTCAAACCTCTCGGTAGTCGCCCAACAACGGTAGCATATTTTAAGGCCTCGACCTGGGCTTGTGCTTCCGTGAATTCGGAATTGACCTGAACCTCAATAGCCAGCCCATCACTATACGTCGCATTGTACAGGTACACATTGTTTAATGTCACCCAATCAGCCTCCCGTCGGTCAAACATAGTGCGCGTGCCTGTCCCTGCTGGCGCGAGATCGGCGAAGACGGTGGGGTCTGTTTCGGTAATAATATCAGGATCCAACCAGATCGTACCCTCAAACGGCGGCACACTCGGAGGTGACGGTTGTTGAGGGGCCTTCTCATCCGAACCGCATGCCACAAGGACGAGTGCGAGGAGCAGGATAGCGCTTTTCATGGGACTACTTCAAAAAACCCTGGCTCTTCATCCAATCTGCCAACAACGGCACCCACTTTGATTCTGGTCCACTGGCCCTTCCCATCCCGTAGCCATGTCCCCCTTTTGAGAAGACATGGAGACTTGCAGGGACTCCCGCGTCGACGCATGCCATGTAGTACTTGATCGAGTTGCTGACAGGTACGCCTTTGTCGTCCGTCGAGTGCACTAGAAATGTCGGCGGAGTTTGCTCGTCGACCCACTGGTGATTGTTGAATAGCGCTACGGTGTCCTGTCGGGCGTTCTCCCCTATAAGCCGGTTCTTCGAGCCCCGATGGCCGGTACCATCCATGGCGATCACTGGGTACACCAGTACAGAAAAGTCAGGTCGCAAATTCGTGTCATCGCCAGTTTGACCCGCGTCGATCTCGTAGTGCGTGGAGGCTGTGGATGCCAGGTGCCCGCCGGCGGAGAACCCCAGAATCCCTACTCTGTCCGGATCTACATTCCACTGCTCCGCGTTTTGGCGAACCAGCCGCATTGCCTGCTGGGCGTCTGCCAGGGGTACCATCGCGCGGTTGGTCATCGCACGGTCATCAGGTACGCGGTACTTCAACACGAACGCGGCCACACCTACGGAATTGAACCATTCTGCCACATCATACCCCTCATGACCGATGGCGTTGACGGCATATCCTCCCCCGGGGCAGATAACGACGGCCGCGGTAGGTTCGTGGCTACCCGTATCCAAGTAGGGTCTCAATGTCGGCTCCGTAATTTGGCGAACGATGACAGTCTCAGGTCGGGCAGGGTCGATGCTCTCCTCGACACCATGGTTGTCCTTGTTGAATGGAATTTTGTCGGGCCATAAGCGCATTTCGTCCTGAGCGCACAGGGGAGAGAAAAACAAGCATGTTAAAACTAAAAATATGAGCTTCATCGGCGAGGGTTTTTACAATGCTACGAAATAAGAAGAAAGAAATTCATAGCGAAGGTGTCATCTGCCTCCGTTATTTGGGCTTCACTGGTATCCTTTTGGTGACCTTCACTATTCATGCCCAGATCCTGTTGACAGATCATGCGGCCGATGACCGATATCCGCGCTGGTCTCCCGACGGGCAACGCATCGCTTTCGAGTCTAACCGAAATGGCAACTGGGACATTTTCGTGATGTCGGTTGAGGGAGCCCCCGTCACTCAGGTCACAGATCAGACTTCCAATGAACGTTTCCCAACGTGGCATCCCTCCGGAAACCGCCTGCTATTTAGCTCGGACCAATCTGGCAAATTGGAGCTATACGAAGTGGACCTGGAAAGCCGTGAGACAGAAAAATTGGTGTGGATCGATCTCGAAGGCGATGTGCTCTTTCCAGAGTATTCCACAGATGGCCACGGGATCGCCTTTAGCCATTCCTTTAACTTGTGGCTGGCCGATATGCAAGGAAGCGCCGTCACTCAGCTAACCCATGACACAACGAGGTCTCTCTACCCCGTTTGGTCTCCTGTGGGCGAGCAGCTCGCGTTCTTTTCGAGGCGCGACACGCAAGGAAAAACCGACGAGCTATACACCTACGACATCCCTTCCGACACTATCAAACGCTTAACCCATTGGCCCACCCACAACTTTGCGCCTTCGTGGTCACCTGACGCGGATTTTCTCGTTTGTGCCACGTCCATGGAAGGCGCTCGTCCTGAATTATTTCTCGTGCGCGTCAGGGACGGTCAGTTGCTTCGACTGACATCCAATGACTATGGAGACACCGAACCTGACTGGTCACCCCGAGGAAATACGGTCGTTTATGCCTGCCAGCAGGCGGGCAATTATGATATTTGTCTACTCTCATTAGACGACTACTTACGTGATTATCAAGACTAACCTATCCCTCACAACCACCTTCTCAGCAGTCCTTATCTCTCTTCTCCTCTTGCCGGCATGCACTGGCGATACATCCACCGAGAAAAGCCTCGGATCTATCGGCGCCTTCGCTGAAATGGTGGCGGCCGATGTGAAGCGGTTGGCACTTGGCCCACCCCTGTCAGCTGGAGAGATGGAGGCCCTTTTGCCACGCGCCAAGGAGATCGCCGGGGAGTATGGCGTGAACGTGTACCGAGAGACCGATTTTCTGACCACCGACCTCTTTCCAGAATCTGTCACCGAGGGCAAAGAGGTGCTACTACTCTTCAAGTCTCCCAATCTCGAGGCCTATCAGCAATTGAAAAAAGACAAAGACGCACTCGTTGCTAATGGAGCCTATACGGGCGCCGAACGACAAGAAATTGCACGACGCTTTGGGCGGCTCCTGAGCTACTCCCCTCAGAAGATCAATAGTCTGCTTGCTTCCAACACCGACTTTCGCACACTCACAGATTTTGGGATCAAGGCGACCAACACTTTCCTCTACTACAAGGACCTGGCTCGAGCCACTGAGTTCTACGGAAAAGTACTAGGCTTCCGCCAGTTGGCTACCTATGACAATGCGATCACCTTTATTCTTTCGGAGAATTCTTACCTGATATTGGTGGACGCCGCCAAAGGCATGCACACCGCCGAAGAGCCGAAAACCGTGGCACTTGCACTGCTCACCGACCAATTGGCGGACTGGTACGAATACCTCCAGACGAAGGACGTCGAGATCAAGTACACGCTGAAACTACGGGACGGCGGCCCTCATGATGGGTTTGTCGCGATAGACCCCGAGGGATACCTGCTGGAATTTGAGCAATTCAAGCAGCATGCCGAAAACGAGCGCTTCATCCCAGTCCTACAGCAGGCACCCTTCAAGGAAGCAGTGGCCGAAAGTGACGTACCGGAAGGGCTTGGCTTTTACGGGTCCATCACGTGGCTCTATTACAAGGATCTGTTGGGCATGCAGAACTTCTACGAACAAGTTTTAGGACTACCCCTGGTAGCTGACCAGGGTTGGACGAAGATCTACCAGGGCAGCCCTACAGGTTTCATCGGACTCGTCGATGAGCGAAGGGGCATGCACGACTTCACCGAGACGAAGGCCGTCAACGTCTCCTGGATACTTTCAAATGTAGAGGGCTGGTTTGAGTACGCCAGGAAAGCCCAGCCGTTTCCTTTGCGATCAGATGAGCTCGGTACAGGTCCCGAAGGGAAATACCGCGCGTTCGTCGGTTTCGACCCTGAAGGATACTACATGGAGTTCGATCAATTCTACCCGCACCCTGATAACGAAGCGATCATGGAAACCCTCAGTGAATGATGGCTGTCTATGACTGTGATGAACGCTAAACCGATCACCATACCGATATTGCTATGGGTGCTAGCAACTCCTCTCTTTGGTCAACAGGCCCTCAACCTGGATTTCGAAAAGAAGAGTGTCGAGGGAACTGTCCGACCGTGGGGCTGGGAATTGACCAGTTGGGGCACCAACCCCTTCGTAATGGATAGCGTGGACAAGTCCAATGGCCGCTATAGCCTACGCGCGGACATCTCAAACGATCAACCCGTCGGCCTCCGGTACTTTCTCGAGCCCTACTTCCTGCTCGGAAAGGAGCTGTCGTTATCGGTCGTGGCAAAGGCCCAGGATCTCTCTGGCGAAGCCACCATTTCACTTCGATACACGTGGATGCAGTCGGAAGAGACGCTGGAGAGCACGTTGATCACAGTTGGACTGAGCGATGCAGATACCTGGCAGCAGAAGTCCGCTGAGTTCCAGTTTCCGAGAGAAGCCATCACCTGCTTCCTGCAGATCGACATCACAGGTCCAGGCGCCGTTTGGATTGATGACATTCGGTTGGAATACAATAAGAAAACCCTGACCTCCCTACCTGTCGCGCCGAACTTTGGTCGGCCCCAAATGGATTGGCTCAGTGCCAATGTCAAGGAATTTGCAGGTGTGGATGGCATGCCTCCGAATCCGGACCTCAACCTACTGAAAAATGTAGCGGGAGATGCACAGATCATCGCACTCGGGGAATCCACCCACGGAACCAGTGAGTTTTTTAGACTCAAAAGAAAAGTCCTGCAGTACGCAGTGGAACAGCTTGGCTATCGGGTCTTTGCCATCGAAGACAATATGGTGGCCTGTGAGCCCGTGAACGAGTACGTTTTGGGACGGAGTGATCTAACAGCCCGTGATGCCATGCACGGGCTTTTTGCCGTGTGGTACACAGAAGAGGTGCTTGAACTCGTCGAATGGATGAAGACGTACAATCGGCAACACTCGTCGGATCCAGTCTATTTTGTGGGATTTGATATGCAAGACGGCGTCCGACCCCTAAAAGCCCTGTACAAATCGCTCGAAAAGCTTGATACCACGCTCCTTGCACGATGTCAGGATCAGCTGGCAGACCTCGAAGCCAACGCCTCCAATTCTTTTATGATGACCGACTCCACCAAGCAAGCATGGATGGAAAGCTCAACCAAAGTATTGGACTGGGTCGAGACGGCTTCCCAATCGTGGTTGGCAAAAGCCAGTAGCTCCGAGGAAACCAACGACCTTCTGAAAGCAGTCCAGTACGCCAGGCTCATTCGACAGTTTGCTGAGAATGCCTACAAAGGCCACTGGTCACTGTACCGAGACGAAGCCATGGCCGAAAATGTCGGCTGGCTTCTCGAAAAGCGCTACCAAGGGAAGAAAATGGTCATCTGGGCGCATGATGTGCACATCGCTCAAAACCGTCATCCACTAGACCAGTACAACCTTCATCATGGTCAATCCATGGGCGGCTTTCTCTATCGTCGCTATGAGGGCAAGTACAAGGCATTTGGGCTCATGACCTACCAAGGGTCTTATCTGGCACTAAAGTCCTACAGCAACTTCGAAAGGGTAAATGCGCCCCTGTACCCCAGTCCTAAAGGTTCACTCGGCCACGCCCTGCACGAGATTGTCATCAAGCGTGACCACCCTTATTTGTTCCTGGGTTTTCAGGGAGCAGATGAATGGTTGGGGGCACCAGTGCCCATGCGATTCGCCAATCACGTCAACATCGACTATGGTTTCTTCCAGCGGGTAGCTATCCCACAGCAATTTGATGGGCTCTTTTTCATCGATGAGACGAGTCCATCGAAGTACATGGGTAAGTAGTCGCGACCGATAGATTCACCACACTCTTCACGAGATAGCCTTATGGCCATAGAACCGAATGCGCATTAATGTCATAAATTGAGCAGGGTATGCATCTCACTCATTGACCGATGAAGACCAACGCGACAAGACTCACAAGCACCTGGCTGTTGTTCTCCCTTTTGCTCTTGCATCTAATCGGATGTAGTCCGTCACCAGAGCCCCGCTATTTGTTTGATGTGAGCAGGAGGCTACAGCAACCGAAGAGCCCGCAGCAAAATCAGTTGGACAGTATCGTATTCCGTATAGCCGATCGCTTGATCGAACTCCCAGCCCCTGAGCGTGAAGTGACAGGCCGACGGCTATTGGGTGTTTCTCGCTTGTACCTGAAGCGCGTTTCGTACCTCAGCTATGCCTACCAGCTGACGGGAGATGACAAGTACTCCGCCAAAACAGAGGAAATGCTGCTAAAAGCATCAAGCTTCGAAGACTGGAATCCGTCACACTTTCTCGATGTGGCCGAGATGACTCTGGCACTGGCCATCGGTCTGGACTGGTGTCGACCGGCACTCTCAGACGAGGCCATCTCCGCTACCAGCAAGGCCATTATTGAAAAAGGACTCGAGCCGTCCATGGAGGGGACCCACGGCTGGCTCACAGCCAGACACAACTGGAACCAGGTCTGCAACGGAGGGCTGGCGGTGGGGGCTATGGCCGTCTATGACCAAGTGCCCGAGCTGGCAGATTCCATCATCCGCCGCTCGCGGCAGCAAATCAAAATACCAGAAGAGGTCTTCGCCCCCGACGGCGTATATCCCGAAGGCAGCAGCTATTGGGACTATGGGACGTCCTTCCATGTCGTTTTTCTGGATGCGTACCGGCGCTTCTTCCCAAGTGAGGCCCTGGAGATCTCTGAGGCCTTCCTCAATAGCGGCCAATACATGCTGCATGTCATGGGCCCCGCTGGCTTCTTCAATTACTCCGACAATAGTGGTGGAAACAGGCTGTTTATGCCGCTATTCTGGATCGCCGGGCAGACAGGGGACCACCGCATCCTTTATCACCAAAGGCAGCTGCTCGACGACCTACTGGCAGGTGACCATCAGCTACCCATCGAAGGAAGCGGCAATCGCTTACTTCCCTTCCTGCTCCTGGCCCTCAACAAGACGATGCTCGAAGCTCCCCTCGACATGAGTAATCAACCACTTTCGTGGAGCGGCGGCGGAGAGAATCCCGTGAGCTTCCATCGATCGGGCTGGGGAAAAACGGATACCTACGTCGGGATCAAAGCGGGTTCACCGGGTGTCAATCACGGCCATATGGATGTTGGGTCTTTTGTGCTGGACGCAAAAGGTCAGCGATGGGTCATCGACCTCGGCATGCACAACTATCACAAGCTTGAAAGCCAGGGGGTCGACCTGTGGAATCGGGCTCAGAACAGTCAACGGTGGGATATTCTCCGCTACAACAACTTTTCGCATAGCACACTGGTGATAGATCAGCAGTTGCAGACCGTCGACATGAAAGTGGAACTCCTGGAGGTCTCCGGCACAGATTCGCTAAAGTCCACGACCCTGGACCTGAGTCCCATGTACCCGACCGTTTCAGGTGTGGTGCGCACGGTTTCGTTGATCGACGACGGGCTTGTCGCCATCACCGATGAAGTCAAGAACAACGATCAGCCCTCCACCATCCGTTGGGCCATCCCCACCCGGGCGGCGATTGGGATCCGCGGAAGCACGGCCACTTTGACCATCAAGGGAGCACAAATCACAGTGGAGATCATCAGTCCGGAAACGGAATGGACCACCTATTCCGCACAGCCCGACAACTTGTTCGAGGATGCCAATCCCGGCGTGACGATGCTCGGCTTCGAGACGACCCTTGCTCCCAATGCACTGGAGGAGTTGCTCGTGGAGTTTCGGGTTCAAGATCGAGAGTCATTGTAGGAGAAGAGAACAGTCCCACCTTCGTTGCCATATTTCGTCCCGCTCTACCCTCCTATCTCGGCCCCGCTGGCAGCCGCACATGCCCTGCCGGATATCCGGTCTGATCGGGTCTATCCTGAGCGGGGATTGGCTTCGAGCTACTCACGATTGCTTTCAAGCCGGGTAGGGTACGTAGAAAGCTAGAAATGACTGGCCGCCCGAGCCCGATAAAGGCAGTAGCTTTTCAGAAAGCTTCCCTCATCCCTATGTAGATGGCAGTCTGCCCTCCGCGCGCCACACCGATGTCACACCGGATATTGAGTTTCTGATCCCGTAGCACCTGGAATCTGCCGCCCAAGCCACCAGCGTACTTAAACTCGGAAAACTGCAGGTCGCCAACCGCTTCGGCTACATCACCCGCAGCGATAAAGGCCACTCCGCCGATCCTCCAAAAAAGATGTCTTCGGTACTCAACCTGGCCGTAGATCGCGTGCCGGTCGCGGAATAGGCTGGCGTTGGCAATTCCACGCACCCGCTCATCCCCTCCCAGCTGTGGCATGCGGTAAAAGGGCACATCATCTCCCGTGGTGAAGGACCCACTCAACTGTATGGCCAGGACGTCTCGATCGTCTTTGATACTGAAGTACCGCCTCAGGTCGACAGAATAGTTGGTATAGGCGAAATCCCCCACGTGGGTGATCAGCAGCTGAGTATTGAGAAAGTAGCCCTTCGATGGATAAATGGCATTGTCACGACTATCGAAACGAATGGCTGGACCGATTCCCAGGTGGAAGCCTCCACTGGAACCAGTGATATCACCATCTACCAGTTCACCGCCCTCTTCCAGTTGCTTCATTTTGGTTGTTTGCATATCCAGCGCCACACCCCAAAAGATGTTGGCATTGTATGGGATAGACAATTGCCCTTCCAAGCGCCAGAATTCTGTCGTGTAGTCTTCGTAGTCGTCGGGGTCATTGTCATTGCCAATACCAAAAAACCTGTCGGGGAAATTGAAGTATCTAGGGGTGATGTTCAGGTTCCAACCGGTTGGGAAGAAGTAGTCTACGTTGCAGGCAGCGAGGAACTGATTCCGGAGGGTGTAAATGGCAAAAGGAGTGAACGAGGACTGGCGAACATAGGTGGATTGTGTTGCATCACTGCTCTGCAAGGTGCCCACGGCGATCGCGCCAAACTGAAAACTGGTTTCGGGTTGGTAGCCCAATGCCGGATAAACCACCCAGGAAGAGGACTTGCGCGTGGTGTCCGCTGGATCGGTTTGCCCGAGCGCACCCCAATGAAGGGTCAAGCTCAAACAGAGACACAAGCAACAGGTAAGGACAGTATTTGCGTTCATCAACAAAGGTCTCGCATTCCGGCGCTAAAATACTTGCGCTTGACCGCAATTGCATTGTGGTAGCATTTTTCTGAGCATTTACAATGCCCGTGGGTGGATGGAGCCATTCCCGGGCGGCGACTCTGAGTAAATGGAATGACCAGTTACTGCGAGGATTAGACATTGGGTCGGCAAACGGATAAAAAAGGAGGGAACAGACAAGAAATATCATTAGGGTAATCCCCGGGTCTAGCCGACCGCATTCATTCCGGGGTCTCCTCCAACAAAAGGTTAATCATTCAAAATGAGGAGATCCCGGAACAGGTGCTACCGGCGAGGTCCGGGAATGGTGATATTTTTTGTGTGTCATCCTGAGGCCCTCGAAGGAGGCAAAGGAATGATGTCTGCACTTCGAGAACCTAAGTGTGACATCAATTTCGAGCCTCGAAAAATCCTTAGCTTAATAGCGGCATTGCCCCCTTTGTAAAAGGGGCTTTTAGCCTGTCAGAAGAAACCCATCTCACCGTCTCAAGACTCGCAACTAGCCACCATCGGAGATGCCACGCTACATTCCACTCCGCTCTGCATGACGGCTGAAGGGCGAAAGGATACCCTTAGCCACATAGACCCGATAGCAATGGCAGCCCGCCTTGGCCCTGCGCGACTGGCTAGCGGGGGCGGAGCTAGAATGGATAGCGGGACTGCCCTGAGATCCTGTGGGGATTGCCGCTCTCTCCAAAAAACAGGCGAGAACGATTTCGTCCTGAAAATCGAAGCGGTTGTCGACAAAATTTCCATGTTCAGGGTGCGGGCCAGACCTTTGAACCTATATGACAAACGAACTCAAACGGTCAAAACCATGAAACGAATAAAAGCAAATCCACTAGTACTGCTGGCGGTCATATCACTGCTGGCAAGCTCTTGCGTCTACTCTCTTTTTCCGTTGTACACGGAGGACAAAGTGGTCTTCATACCCGACATAGTAGGTACCTGGGTGGATGTAGAAAGTGAAGATGGAAGTGACTCCATTCGATTCGAATCGCTGCTGATGCGAAAGTCCAATCCGACGTTTGCTGCCGGCGACCCAAGGAACGCTGCCGGATATACCATAGCTGATTTACGCAACACCATGGGCACCGACGACCTAGCCGACATGCTCGATCAAAACAGTGGCTGGTTTTCACCGGACTATACAGACGTGGACGCCGCTCAGTACAAGATGACGATCTACAATGGCTCCGAAGATCCGGAAGAGTATCAGGTATACATCTCCGATTTGGGAGACCACCTCTTCGTCGATGCCTATCCCTATGGGGCCGACTCGGACTTTGCATTGGGCAACCGGTTTCCGGTGCACACATTCTACAAAATCGAACTGACCGAAGGACAGCTCATCATCACGATGTTTGACCTCGAAAAGCTCTTCAAGCTCTTTGAAAGCAACCTTATAAGGCTGCGTCACGAAATCGTCGATGACCAGGTGCTGATTACTGCACGCCCGGAGGAACTCCAACGGTTTCTCGCCCGCTATAGCAAGGACGACTCTGTCTTTGACCCCGATCAACTCATCCAAAGAAAGGTAACACCATGACCACGAGAAAAATCACAATTGCCCGATGGCTACCTCACGTCGCCTTTTGGATCCTGTCTGTGTTCTTTATCGGGAGCTTCTTCTCTGTATCGAACACGGTAGAGCGTATCGACTTCTTTTACTCGCTTCTTTTCCATCTACCATTGGTCATACTGGTCTATCTGAACCTTTTGGTGCTGATACCAAGACTATTGGAAAAGGACCAGTACGGCCTGTATGGTGTCAGTGGGTTGGTCTTACTGGGCATCACCTACCTCGTGCATGAAGCCACCTTCGAGGTCCTTTTGCCTATCCTGCCCACCGGGTTCTACATCGTGTCCTTTGCCGATGCGGGGTTGCTACTGATCATTTTCGCGGCCTACCTGGCACTGACTACGCTCCTCCATCTGGCGCGATCGTGGTACCGACTACAGCAGATGGTGAAAGAGCAACTGTCTACGGAATTGGGATCTCTGAGGGCGCAATTGAATCCACACTTTCTCTTCAATAGCCTCAACAGCATTTACTCGATGGCGCTGGCACAAAGTGAGCAGACAGCACAGACGGTGCTTCGCTTATCCGACTTGCTCCGATACACACTCTACGAACTCAAAGAGGAGCACGTGCCACTGACGAAGGAGATAGAGATGATGAGGAGCTACCTGGAACTACAGGGCCTGAGGACTGACGCCTCCACGGAGGTGAAGTTTGAAGTGGATGGAGACATCGACCAACAGACGATTGCACCACTACTCCTTTTCCCATTGGTTGAAAACGCTTACAAGCACGGTGTCAAAGGTGTCTCCGAGGATGGCTACATACACATCTACCTGGAGGCAAGGGACGGCATCGACTTTACCATCAG
Organism: Cyclobacteriaceae bacterium; assembly: GCA_965227935.1. Classification (GTDB taxonomy): domain Bacteria; phylum Bacteroidota; class Bacteroidia; order Cytophagales; family Cyclobacteriaceae; genus JAWPMT01. The sequence goes on from CBDDGS010000043.1 coordinate 714,634, forward strand.
TAACAGCAAGGGAACGGTGGATGAGGTGGAGGCTTTCAAATCCGGTGGCATAGGTCTGCAAAATGTACGCCGCCGGCTTGAGCTACTCTATCCCGATCGCCACGAGCTAGTCATCGATGATAGCGATACCGCGTTTACCGTTAAATTGTCGCTGAGATGATCAAGTGCCTTATCATCGACGACGAACCCCTGTCCAGGGACGTGCTCCGGCGATTTGTCAATGACCACCCAGAGCTCTCTCTGGTGGGCGAATGCAAGGATGCCATCGAGACCTTAGGCGTGCTGTCTTCGGAGGAGGTGGATCTGCTACTGCTCGACATCAATATGCCAAAACTCTCCGGCGTCAACTTCTATAAATCTCTGCAGCAAAAGCCGGAAGTGATATTCGTCACGGCCTACCCGGAGTTTGCCGTGGAGGGCTTTGAGCTCAACGCGGTAGACTACCTGATGAAGCCTGTGTCTTTCGAGAGGTTTGTGCAAGCCATCGAGCGTGTGAAGGTCAAGCTGTCTAGCACCCCGGGAGCGGATGATTCCATCCTGCTGAAAGTCGACAAGAAAATCTATCGGACGCCTTTCTCCGATATCCTCTTCTGCGAGGCACTGGGCGACTATGTGAAAGTACACCTTGCACAGAAGACGCTGATTGTGACCAGCACCTTGAAAGGCCTCCTGGAATCACTACCCGTGGACCAGTTCCTGCGAACGCATAAGTCGTACATCATCAATCGGACGAAGTTTGATTACGTCGAAGGAAACCAGGTCATTATGCAAGCGCATCGTGTCCCTATCGGTCAGGCTTATCGGGAGGATGTGTTTAAGACGCTGAAAGTATAGTGTTGTAGGGTTGGGTGTTTAGGCACTCGTTTTGAAGAAACTGCTGACCTAATATTTGAAGGCCTTGACCCCTTTGAAGGTTCGGGCCCACTGCTTGTGGTTAGGATAGCTGTCGGTTGTGACTTCGCACTTGACCACCCCTCCTTCTTCGAGATCGAATTTGGCCCGGTAGGACCCAAAAGCTCCTTCGAAGGTGTTGTTGCCTTTGTAACGCAAACCTTCCAGTATCTGACCATTGTGCTTCAGCATCAGCAGGTCATCCGTCCGATAGAATTCCATCAGGCCATTCTCCACCTGGTAAATGCCCACCAGCTTCTCATATGCAGCATCCTCCAAAGCCAAAGGAGCGCCCATGACCACATCGAAATTCAAGGTTTTTTCACCCTTGGCATTGGTGTCCAATTGGAGGATCCTGCTTTTTGCCTGAGGTAAGCTCGCGGTGATATCACCCTTCAAATACTTGTCGCCAGTGAGGTACAGTTGCGTGATCAAGTCCTGGTGATCTCCACTCGATACCCTTAAGTGGATGTGTGCCGGTCGCCATGTGCCGGCATCATTGTAGGGGATGGGGACCATCGTGCGGAAGGCGTACTTTCCGTCGGCAGATGTCTTCTGCGAACCTCGAAAGCGATACTCATCAGACGTATTGTCGTAGATCTCATTCTCATCACACTGCCAGGATTCTATCAGGGCATTGGCCAGCGGCGTTTTGCCATCCTTCTGCAAAATCGTTCCGCTAAAATGTAGTACCTCTCCCGTGGAATCAGCGGGGACCAGATCGGACCTCAATGGTGAATTGGGGCGGTAAAAGGGGCCCAGAATATCGGTGGTCGTTGGCGTGTCTCCTGCGTAGGATTTACCATTCCAGTGGATAGATCCCGCTGCAGAAACTCCCACAACGGTAAGTGCTGAGCGCTTTACAAATTGTCTGCGTTTCATGGGGTTAGGTTTGTAGCTGAAGGTGTTATTGAATTTAGCCACAAACTACCGGAACCGCAAGATTTGCGCAGGTTCCAAGGTTCAACGCTCGAGTGGATCGAACACGAACCCTGAACGCGATACTACCTAACTCAGAGTCGTAGGACAGACGTACGCTGTCTTCGGTATATCGGTCTCAGCAATGGCTTTGAAGCCGCCCGCAATGTCCACCACTCTGTGATATCCTCGTGATTTGTAGATGGATGCAGCGATCATCGACCGGTAACCTCCAGCGCAATGCACATGATACTCCCGGTCAGCATCCAACTGTCCCATGTTATCATTGACGTAGTCGAGTGGTAAGTTCAGGGCCTCTTCCACATGTTCCGCGCTATACTCCGACTCCTTGCGGACATCTACGACAGACAGTTTCCCGGAACTCATCCTCTTTGCCAACTCATCAGCGGTGATGCTTTCGACGGTGTCTGTCTCCTTTCCCGCGGCTTTCCAGGCTTCGAGGCCACCCTCCAAATAACCCAAGGTGTTGTCATAACCCACTCGTGAAAGCCGTGTCACTACCTCCTCTTCCCGGCCCGCCGGGGCAATGAAGACGATTGGCTGCTGCAGATCTGTGATCAGTGCTCCCACCCAAGGTGCAAAGCTGCCATCGATACCAATGAAAATGGAGTTGGGGATGTGTGCTGCGGCAAACTCCTGCGGAGAGCGTGTATCCAGCACCAGCGCTCCCTCGTGATTGGCCATGCCTTCAAATGTCTCCGGATCCAGGGGAACATTGCCCTTGGCCAAGATGCTGTCTAGCCCGGCCGCGCTGGCTTTGTTCATGGCCACATTCTGAGCGAAGTATTGCGGTGGCGGCAACAGTCCATCTGTAACCTCCTGAATGAACTCTTCCCGGGTCATGTCCTGCCGCAGCGCATAATTGGTCTTCTTTTGATTGCCCAGCAGATCAGTGGTCTCCTTGCTCATGTTTTTCCCGCAGGCCGAACCGGCTCCATGCGCGGGGTAAACGATCACGGAATCTGGCAGCGTTATGATCTTTGACCGCAGGCTGTCGAACAGCATACCCGCCAGATCATCCTGCGTCATCGCACCTTTCTGCGCCAGATCCGGGCGACCCACATCACCGATAAACAGCGTGTCACCACTGAAAATCGCATGCTCCTTCCCCTCTTCATCCAGGAGCAAATAAGTCGTGCTCTCCAGCGTATGGCCGGGTGTATGAAGGACTTTCATGGTGATGCTTCCGATCTTGAACTCCTCACCATCCCTTGCTTCGTGAAAATCAAACTGCGCTTTCGCTCCGGGACCATAGATGATCTTTGCTCCCGTCTTCGCCGCCAGGTCCACATGCCCCGAGACAAAATCCGCATGAAAATGCGTCTCAAAGACGTACTTGATCTTCTTGCCTTCTTTCGCTGCTTTGTTGATATAGGGAGCGGATTCGCGAAGTGGGTCCACAATGGCTGCTTCCCCGTCACTTTCGATGTAGTAGGCCCCCTGGGCGAGACAGCCCGTATATATCTGCTCTATCTTCATAAGGTCAATTTCTTCTGTTGTATAATCCTTCAACTATTTTTTGACGCTGCGGGACGTAACCAAAGTTACATTGTCCGATCTCGCGGCCACAAATCAACGATCAAACCGCATCCGTAGCAAAGTTGCCCGGTTCATCAGAGGATCTCAATACGATTTCGGTACTGTTCTATTTTTTCTTCGCGCTCGAGCTGCTTCAGGAGTCGCGACACGACCACCCTGGAAGTATTCAATTCCTTGGCGATTTGCTCATGGGTACGATTGATGACATAGGACCCGGTCGCCTGCTTTTTGTCGAGCAGGTACTTATAAAGCCGCTCGTCCATCTTCAGGAAGGTGACATCGTCGATGGTCTCCAGCAACTCATCGAATCGTGCCTGATAAGAGCCAAAAACGTAGCGCCGGAAAGTCCTGTAGCGCTGTATCCACCCGTCTAGATAGCCCATGGGGATCATCCAAAGTTTGGAGTCCTCCTCGGCTGAAACATAAAACTCCGATGGCTTCCCTTCCATGCAACACGTGAGTGACATGGCGCAGGTCTCGCCACCCCCCAGGTAGTAGAGGAAGATCTCCTTCCCATCACTGTCGTGCCTAACCACCCGCAACAGACCTTCCAGGACAATGGGCATCTCTATCGCCTTCTCGCCAGGACTCATCACTGTTTGGTCTCTCTTTACCTCTTTGTGATGTCCGGCCTGCAGGATTTCCTCGACGAGTTTTGGCTCCAAACCGGCGCCTTCCAGCGCTTGCCTCACTTGCTGCTCCATGGGTTAAAAAATGTTGCGTTATGCTAAAGTTACGATACTAACACGATCTGTGAATTCGTAGTTCTCGATTTTCCGCCACCCGTCAGTTTATCCCTCATTGCGACCATTCAACGGTGGGAATTCTAATGGCGCCCACGGGGAAGCGGGAAAGAAAGAACACCTAGATCGTCACTAGTGAGGAAGTCTTTTTTGCAATAACCCATAGGTGTACGTCCCCAAGAGAGCTGCAGCTATGACCACGATCATCACGCCCACGCCATTGCCGAGCAAAATGAACAATGGTCCGGGACATGCACCGGTAAAGGCCCATCCACATCCAAAAAGGATACCTCCAAAAAGGTATCTAGGTATTGTCAATTGCTTTTTCTCAATCTCAATGGGCTGTCCCTCTAAGGTCTTTAGCTTCCATCGTTTCACGATCTGAAAGAAGAGAATACCCAGAATGACGGCGGTCCCGATGACCCCATACATGTGAAAGGACTGAAACCGAAACATCTCATAGATGCGGTACCAGGAAATTATCTCAGCCTTGGTGAGTGTGATACCAAATATCGCACCCAGCAGTATGTATCGTAGAAATTTCATCTGTTTAGCGTTTTGGTTAGAGAGTAAGTAGAGAAGGCAGCACCAAATAGGTCATCAACAAACCGCCGACGAAGAAGCCAATGACAGCGATCAGCGATGGCAGCTGCAGGGAACTGAGTCCACTGATGGCATGGCCCGAAGTACAGCCGCCAGCATATCTTGTCCCAAACCCGACTAAAAATCCGCCGACCACCAGCATGATGAAGCCTCTCAATGTCAAGAGTGACTCCCACTGAAACATCTCTTCGGGTACAATCGCGGCACCAGGGTTTTGCACGCCATACGCGAGGAGCTCATCGATCGTCGCCTGAGATATACCCACGGCAGTGTCTGGGGTCAGCCATGTGTGGGCGACGAAGCCACCACCAATAGCGCCCACAGCAAAAACGAGGTTCCAACCCTGCTCCCGCCAATCAAAATCGAAGTAATCGCAGTGCTTGCCCGCACCCATGATGGAGCATACCGTCCGCAAGTTGGAGGAGATACCAAATCGATTGCCCAATAGCACCAGTATGGCCATGATCAGGGCAATCACCACCCCGCCCACATACCAGGGCCAGGGTTGGCTTATGAAGTCTATCAAATCAGTCACAGTAGTTTTCGTTTGTTCAATTGCGTGCTTTACTAACAAAAATAGCCGGATGACATTCGCCTATTAGCCGCAAAATGAACTAATCGTCTCGGCGATTACCTCTCAATTGCACTTTTCGGGCAGCAGGTTAGACTATGGATAGAGGCGACTACTAACGGCTCTTAAGAACTGCGATGTAGTAGTTGGGATCCACAATGAGCTCAGTCCCGTCCATCTTTTTCGATTGCCAGCTGGCCACAGGCTCAAGCCGGGTGGCTTCACCGTCCACGCTGACATCCAGGGCCATATTGAAATCCTTCACAACATTGGTCCATCGGTAGTGTAGCGTGCCTTCTTTGAAGTAATATTCAAACACTGGTACGCGGGGGTCCCGCAGGTACTGATCGAAAAAGAAACGTAGGTCAAGGTCCAGTTGCTTGGCTATGTAAGCTTCTACTTCTGCGGATGTAGTAGTCTGGTGGTAAAACTCTTGCCCCAGGCCCCGTAGCATCTCCCGCCACCGCTCATCGTCTCCCAGCAGGGCCCTCAATGTATTGAGCATATTGCCCCCTTTGTAGTAGACGTCTATGGGGTGGTTTGTATCATTGACGCCGTAAGTCCCAATCATCGGCTTGACGTTCTCAATATTGGTCCGCGTACCCCGAACATACTCCTGGCCAGCGTCCTTGCTAAACCAGTACTCCAGAAATAGGCTTTCTGTGTAATTCGTGAAGCTCTCATGTAGCCACATATCGGCCACGTCCTTGTGCGTGAGATTGTTGGCGAACCATTCGTGCCCTGACTCGTGGATGATGATGAAGTCAAACTTCAAACCCCATCCGGTGCTACTCAGATCACGTCCCAGGTAGCCATTCTTGAAGCCATTGCCATAGGTAATGGAACTCTGGTGTTCCATGCCCAAATAGGGAGCCTGTACCAGTTGATAGCCATCCTCATAAAACGGGTAGGGCCCTAGCCAGTGCTCAAATGCCTCCAGCATCCGTGGCACTTCCTGGAATTGTTTTTGTGCCTTTCGCTTATCTGTTCGGAGCGCCCAGTAGGTAATGTCCAGCGGCCCCCTCTCCCCCTGGTAGGTCTCCTTCCAGCTGATGTAGTCGCCAATGTTGAGGTTTACGCCGTAGTTGTTGATAGGATTGATGACGAACCAATGGTAGGTTTTGGTCTTCTTGTCTTTATCGTGATCCACACCGCGCAGCCTGCCATTGGAAACATCGACCAGATCCTCCGGCACCTCGACGCTGATCAACATGCTATCGACTTCATCCGCCATATGGTCTCTGCAAGGCCACCAAACGCTAGCCCCCAGACCCTGATTGGATGTGGCAATGAAGTGATTGCCGGCATCATCTTGCTTCCAGCTGAAGCCTCCATCCCACGGTGCCCGAATGGCCGGACGAGGCTGGCCCTCATAGCCTACCGTGATGGACTTTACGGCACCGACTGGTTGGGCACTTTGCAGTTCGATGAAGTACGCATTGCCCTCTCTTTCAAAAGACAGCTCGCGGCCATCCTGTATGATAGTCGTTACCTCAAGTGGCTCCTGTAGGTCAATTTGAATCACATCGTGCTCGGAAAGCACGCGATAGTGGATCGTATTTTGACCCGCTATCAATTTGTCATCGGGAAAGACCCTGACCTCCAAATGATAGTACGTCAGGTCCCACCAGGCCCTCTCAGGAGTGATGGAGCCGCGGAGAGTATCCGCTCGTGTAAAGGGTTGGCTGTATAGAACAAGGCAAGCCTGAAGGCAAAGGGCTAGGCTCAAAAGTCGTTTCATCAGAGCAACATAATTGCAACAGGCAATCATTCCAAATCAAATGTGTTTGCCGGTCTTGGTTCGGAAAATGGATAGACCAGACATCACCAGTGGGTTATCCAATTTTCGATCCATTTGTCCGACTAGCTTGCGCTTTCCTGCGACGAAGCCGAGCCAGACTCAGATCTCTCAGAGATCATCTATTAAGCCGTTATGAACAAAAATGCCGTTTTCTCTACCATTCATCGAACACGTTTGTCAGTTATCGAATATGAAAGAAGCTGAGGGTCATGAAAAGCTATCTTCGTTATCAATTCCGACTGAGGAAAACCAACACTCAAATACAGACTATTAACCATGACTAACGACCGAAGCCCTTCGCAGATACTTACAAAGACAAAACTGCGTGCTGCATTGATACTTTTTGGACTTAGCATTGGCTTCGTCACGACAGCTCAGAACTTTGGTGGTGTCAGACTGAATATCGACGAGTTCAAGTATGAATCCGTCGAGATTTCTGTAGGTGACACTATTCAGCTGGGTTCTGGAAGTGACGTAAATGGATTCTTCTCATTTGTGGACGGTTTTACCAAAGCCGGACGGGGCTCAAGGCCTTTCCGACCAAGCAACGAATACAGCAACTCCACGGTGGTGGTTACCCATTTCGTGACCTACGGACTAGATCCTGTTCCGATATGTAAGTCCACTTCCTCTGAAGATAGACGTTATGCACTTTACTTCAAGGTGGCCAACCTTGAGGGAGCAATACTCAACGATGAATTAGTGTTGGCTGCAGAGTAAGAATTGCACTCTTAACAACTTTCCACTAACTGTTCTCATTAGAAGAGCACCTTTCAGGTGCTCTTTTTTATTGTGTCTCATTTCAAATTGGTCTGTTCGCCAAGGGCTAGTAGTTAGCTAGATGGCCGACGAGCTTTGTGGCGAACTACCCGTCCATACCGTGGTCGATCAGACTACTATTCTTCCTGACTTTGTTGGCTTTGACGAAGGCATCCTGGGCGAATTGGAAACTGGAACGGGACGGCACCACGAAGTCACAAAGCGCTATACGCTCCGGCCGCTAACAAAAGGGAAATGGCACTACCCTACCGGCACGGCATGAGGCTGCCGACGGTCGGTAAAGCAAAATATGGAAATGGAATTGGGGTGTGTCCTGGGGACATGGTATAGACCAATACAGCCCAGGCAGTCACAAAGCGAGTGTGCTTGGAGTCCTAGCTAAAGGACAATACAACTACCTTACAGCCCTGTAATGAAGCTGCTGACGGTCGTAAAAACAAGAAATAGAAATGGGATTGGGGTGTATTGGAGAGGGGATAAAAAAAGGAGAATCAATAGTCCTCCTGCCAGCCATAGTCCCTCAACAGAAGGAGAAGTCTGGTGTACTGAGGCAAACTGAGTGTTTGTTTGCCGCTGGTAAGTTCCTTTAACTTGTAAAGTGGTAAATCTGCTTCCCGCTCAAACCAGGCTTTGTTCAGAGACGGCCTGGCATTCAAAAAATCTGCTAATTCCCTCCGCTGCTTTTCTGTGATTTTCTTGGGCGGTATGATACGGTCCATTGTGACTATCATTCTTTCCATCCGTATTTAGTTAGCACGGACTCCAGTTGTTTTTTTTGTTCAACACTGAGATACTGTTTGTTGCTCAGGACTTCTTTGAGCTTCCAGCGAGGCAAACCTGCCTCCCTTTCGACACTGTACTTTTTCAGTCCCGGCCTGTCCTTAAAGAATTGGATTAACTTGGCTCTCATACGTTCGGTTCTGTATTCCAAAGATGTTCAGAGCCTACACGAATGGCAATTTTCGGAGAGTGGACCGGTATAAGTACCGACCGTTACTTATTATATTCCGACTAACGGGGAAGGATGAGAACCGCCGCAAAGGCGATTTCCTCTCAAATTACGGTCATATTAGGATCAAAAGAATCTTTCCAAGCGAGAATACCGCCTCTTAGGTTGATGAGATTGGCGTATCCAAACTTGTCAGAAAGTAGAGAAATGGCCTTTGCACTGCGCGCACCGCTCTTGCAGTGCACAATCACATCACCATTCCGTGGTATTTCATCAAGGTGCTCTTCCAGTTCGCTCAGCGGCGCCAAAATCCCAGTGAGATTGGCTGCTTCATATTCGTAGGGTTCCCGCACATCGACCAATGTTACCGCAGAACCGTTGTTCATCTGCTCGTGAAGCCGCTCCACTGACCACTCCTTAACCCCGGTATCTTCCTTGAGTCCACAGAACTCTTCGTAGTCGATCAAGGCGGTTATGGTAGGGCTAGTCCCCGAAATCGGATTTGTGGGATCCTTGCGGACATTCAGTGTGCGGGTAGAAAAGTCGAGCGCGTCAAAAATGAATAGCCTCCCCGCCAATGGTCTCCCAATACCTGTAAGGACTTTGATGACCTCTGACGCCTGGATGGACCCGACAATCCCGGGGAGTACACCCAGTACGCCGCCTTCTGCACAACTTGGTACCATCCCCGGCGGTGGCGGCGTGGGGAATAAGTCACGGTAGTTAGGACCGCGCTCCCCGTCGATTTCATGATTGAAGACACTGACCTGCCCCTCAAACTGAAAAATGGAGGCATAGACATTGGTCTTGCCAGCGAGGACACAAGCGTCGTTGACGAGGTATCGCGTGGGGAAGTTGTCCGTGCCATCCGCTACGACGTCATATTGCTGGACAATCTCGAGGGCGTTGCCGGCATCCAACTTCAGTCTGTGCTCGATGAAGTTCACATGGGGGTTTTGGTCCTGTAGCCGCTGGATAGCTACTGTCGTCTTGTTGTTGCCTATGTCTGACGTCCCAAATAATACCTGTCGCTGTAGGTTGCTTTCATCCACCCGATCGAAGTCCACCACACCAATGGTGCCTACTCCGGCCGCCGTCAGGTACTGGAGCATCGGTGCCCCTAAGCCGCCCGTACCCACTACAAGGACCTTCGAAGCCTTCAGCTTCTGCTGCGTCTCCATCCCAAACTGCGGCAAATTGAGATGGCGGCTGTACCGAACTTGCTCCGGCAATGAAAGCTTCGTGGTTGACATGACTATTCGATTCCTTGATCTATGTGTCGGCTACCGCCTATAATATCGCACCTTGTGCACTTCACCCTTCTTAAAGGTGTCTCGCCCCCGGGGAAGTTCCACAAATGCATCGGCATCAACCAAACTGGCCAAATCCCCGGACCCGTTGCCCAACACCGGACGTGCCAACAAACCGCCGGCATCATTGTGACCCATCGCCACCTGTAAGAAGTATGTAAGGTCGGGCTTGAAGTGCACATCATCAGCCAATGTGGCCCAAATGGTTGGCTCCGCAGGTAATTGCAAGCATGCCCGTAGCCACGGAATCAAATACTGCTGTAAGCACATGAAACTGGAAACGGGGTTTCCTGGGAAAGCAAAGACTGTAACCTGCCCGGGCACCGTGCCGAACCAAAAGGGCTTACCCGGTCGCTGTTTGATCCGGTGAAAGAGTTTGGTCACCCCGACGGCATCCAGGGCCTTCGGAAGCCAATCAAATTTTCCTTTGGAGACTCCACCGCTCAAGGCTATGAGGTCGTACTCCAGCACATACCCTCGCAACTTTTCGACAATGGTGTCATAGTCGTCCACAAGGTGCGCCCGATCCGCGGCAATGCCATAGGTGGCCAGCACTGATTGTATCTGATGCACGTTGCTTTGCCGGATCTGATGCGCTTCGGGTGTCTCCTCGACTTCCACCAATTCATCGCCACTCGAGATGATCAGTGTTCTCGGTAGTTTGCTCACGGTAATGTTGCTGTACCCTACGGTCGCCGCCACACCAATCTCCGCCGGGCTGATCACCCGACCAGAGGTCACAATGGCATCATGAGCCTGACGGTCGGAGCCCTGACGGTGGATGTTCATGCCATGGTTTACTTCATCCGTCACCACCGTCGCCTTTCCATCGTTGATATCGACCTTCTCGTAAGGAATGACTGTATCCAGGCCTGCTGGCAACATAGCACCCGTCATTACCTCCAGGCACTCACCCTTGGTATGCGAACTCTGAAGCGGCGCACCTGCCGCAGCAATCCCCGCAATACCAAATGTTTTTTCTCCCTCCTGATATTCCTCGTACCTAATGGCGATACCATCCATGGTCACTCGATGAAACGGTGGGAAATCCCGATCCGCAACCACTTCCTGGCGCAGCACCCTGCCCATCGCCATGCCCAGCGGTACTTGCTCCTTGCCAAAATCCCTGACATGGTCAGTGATGATACTTCTGGCCTCTTCGACAGTGATCATGTGATTATCCTCCTATGGTTGCCATGGACTCGGAGACCGGCAACTCCCCAGTGCGGCGATTCTCCGCTTCAAAGCCATCCTTCGCTCTGTTTTGCAAGGCATGGTGTAGGGACTGCTTCAGCTGATCATCAGAACTCGTTGATCGAATGATCTCTCGGAGGCTAAGACCGCCCTTGTCATATAGACAAGTCTTCAACTCTCCCTGAGGTGTCACTCTTATTCGGTTGCATGAACCGCAGAAAGTGCGAGTATAAGCCGCTATGATCCCAAAAGAGCCCTTGTAGCCTTTGACTTGATAATTGCGGGAGGTGGATGCAGGAGGATCAGGGAGCTTTTCAATGTCATAGGATTCACTGATATGGTCGAGGATCTTCTTCATCGGCCAGAAGGTGGCATTGCCCTGGCCGAGTGTGCCGTTGAAGGGCATCTCCTCAATGAACCGGACTGACACGTCACGATCCTTCGTCAATTCGATCATCGGATGAATGTCCTCTATATTTTTTCCATCCATCACAACCATATTGATCTTGGTGCGAATGGATGATCCCACCAGCGTGTCGAACGTAGACATCACCTGATCATAGAGATTGCGCCGAGTGATTTGGAAGAATCGCTCTTTGTCGAGGGTATCGAGGCTCAGATTGATGGACTTGATGCCCATTTTTTCCAGGTCCGCGATCCGATCCTCCGTGAAAGTGCCATTGGTAGTAATATGTATCTGCTCGATGGTAGGTTCTTTGGAGACGCGGTCCAAAAACTCCATGATCCCCTTTCGGACGAAAGGCTCACCACCGGTAATGCGCAACTTCGAGATACCCAACGAGCCGAATGCCCGGATCATCCGATACATTTCCTCGAAGGACAGCAGGTCTTCCCGATCTACATATTTGATCCCTTCTTCGGGCATGCAATAAAAGCAGCGGAGGTTGCAGCGGTCGGTTACCGCCAGGCGCATGTAGTTAATCGTACGACCGTGATTGTCCTTCAGCATCGTTGTTGGGTGCAAACGTTTAGTGAGTAAACAACTCTTACTCTCGAATCGTTGTTTTCTTTACGTTGAAAATTAAAGCTACGCAGATTTGGCTAATCGCTATAAGTCTTCTTTTCCGATTTTCGACAAGTATCCCTCACTGGTGTACCTGGACAATGCGGCTACTACGCAGAAGCCGCAAGCCGTCATTGATCGGATTACGCGCTTCTACTCCGAGGAGAATTCGAACATTCACAGGGGCGTCTACGACCTTTCCAATCAAGCAACAGACACCTATGAAAATGTCCGACAGCAAGTCGCCAGTTTCATTGGTAGCAACAGCAAGGAATCCATAGCCTTCACTAAGGGCACAACGGAATCAATCAACATAGTCGCCAGATCATTTTTGGGTCCTGGTATCCAGCCCGGTGAGAATATTGTCGTCACGCTCATGGAGCATCACGCCAACTTGTTGCCCTGGCAGCAGCTGGCCCTTGATCATCAAGTGGAACTGCGAGTGGCTTCGCTGACCTCAGCCGGAGATATCGACATGGACGCTCTGGCACGCATGATCGACGAAAACACGCGAATGGTGGCGGTCACCCATATCTCCAATACACTAGGTACGATCAACCCAATCGAGGAGATCATCACCTTATCACATGAAAAGGGTGCACCTGTGCTTGTGGATGCAGCGCAAAGTGTGGCGCACTACCCACTCAATGTCGCGGAGCTTGATTGTGACTTCCTCACATTTTCCGGCCACAAGATGTTTGGGCCCTTTGGGGTAGGCGTCCTTTACGCGCATCCGAAGTGGATCAAAGATATTCACCCGTACAACTATGGAGGTGGCATGATCCGCCAGGTGAGTGTGGACGGCTCTACATTTAGTGACTTCCCCAGAAACCTGGAAGCGGGCACGCCCAATGTAGCGGGTGTCGCCGGCCTGGGTGCCGCTGTCTCATATATCGAGTCGCTGGACAGGACAGCGGTGATCCAACACCTCGAACACCTCCTGGACTACGCCAAAAAGCGCCTGGGCTCACTGGAAGGCGTAACGCTACCTGCCAAGCCCTCTCAGCAATCCGGCATCGTCTCATTCACCGTGACAGACGTGCACCCCCACGACGTGGCATCGGCTTTGAACAGAGAACAAATTGCGGTGCGCGCTGGCATGCATTGCACTCAGCCACTGCTGGATGAAATGGGATTGGGCGCGACTGTACGCGCGTCGTTCACGATCTACAATAGCCAAGAAGAAATAGACCTGCTCGCCGCAGCCCTGGAGGAACTCTACGCATTCTGGCATGACTAAAGAAGACATCAAGCAACGCTACAAAGAGTTCGTGCTTCCCGAAACACGAACGCCCTATCACTTCGAAATCCGCGAAGAAGCGTCCACGGAGTTGCTGGCTTACAACCCCCTGTGTGGGGACAAATACAAATTGTTTTTGGACGAGTCCGCGGTACCGGAGCAGGTCCACTACCATGGCATAGGGTGCGCGCTCTCGAAAGCATCGGGGTCCATGATGATCAAGGCTTTGGAGGGCAAGTCACAAAAAGAAGCCCAGGACTTCATCAGAGGATTTATCCGACAAGTAGCCGAAGGCACGCCTGACTCCGATCTCCCGGAAAATTTGCGGGTGCTCGTAGAACTAAAGAACTTTGAAGGGCGCGAGGATTGTATTACACTTATGTGGAAGGCGCTATTGACACACTTAGAAACTGAAGCTCAACAATGACCATTAAACTCGTGGCTTTTGGCATCGCCAAAGACATCTTACAACACTCACAAATGGAATTCGCAATGGAGGGAGATCCAAAGATTGCCGATCTGAAGCGGAGCCTGATTGAGCGGTATCCGGAATTCGAAAAACTTCGGAGCCTAAAGTTCGCTGTCAATGAGGACTATCAGGAAGACCACTACGAGCTCAGTGCTTCAGACGAGGTGGTCATCATCCCACCCGTAAGCGGCGGCTAATATGATCGATATCCAAATCCTTGATACTCCCCTCGAAGAGTCTGTATGCGTCGATGCCGTCAAGCATCCCGGCGCCGGGGGCATTACTGTTTTTATTGGTACCGTTCGCAATCAAACCAAGGGCAAGGAAGTAATGCGGCTCGAGTTTGAAAGCTATGTCCCCATGGCAGAGAAAGAGATGCGCAAGATCGCCGAGCAGGTGGCGGAGAAATGGGGTGCGTTTCATGTGTCGATGCACCACCGCGTGGGTGTCTTAGACATCGGCGAAGTGCCTGTGATCATCGCGGTGTCGACTCCGCATCGTAAGGCGGCCTTTGAGGCGTGTGAATATGCTATCGACACGCTAAAAGAGACCGTGCCCATCTGGAAAAAGGAAGTCTTCGCCGATGGCGAGGTGTGGGTGGCGGCGCATCCGTAGGAAGAGGTTTGGCGGTGCGTGAGGACACGAACCGAGGGAAAAGGCGATTGAGATTCCTGCATCGCATCACTGCCAGTCGAAACTTGCATTGTCGCAAAGCTCGCAGGAATGACGTCCATTTGGGAGCGGTAGGCCGTCGGCTGTGTACTACAGACCGTAGCGGTGGGCTAGGTTGGCGGTTCGTGAGGACACGAACCGAGGGAAAAGGCGATTGAGATTCCTGCATCGCATCACTGCCAGTCGAAACTTGCATTGTCGCAAAGCTCGCAGGAATGACGTCCATTTGAGAGCGGTAGGCCGTCGGCAGTGTACCACAGACCGTAGTGGTGGGCTAGGTTGGCAGTTCGTGAGGACACGAACCGAGGGAGAAGAAGCGGTTAAGACAGCGGTAACAAAAGGATCACTGCGCCTGCGAAGTACTTCCGATCTATTTGGGTGCAATCATGCTCGTGTGGCGCCAGACCCGCTTTGCGCAGGTCTAGGCGCAAGGCCCGCCCTGAAGTAAGCGAAGGCCAAGTGCCACTCCAAGAGATATCGATTCACAATTCGCTACTTCGGGGCGCGCGGGATGGGGCGCTCCAAAATCTTAGCTACTTGCCAATCTTCCAGTCTTCGTCGGGTGTGCCTTTGAAGCAATTCGGTACCCGTGGAAAGTCCGAGGTGATCACGTAATAATAAGTGCCCTCGGGATACTCCGGTGTGACGCCAGTTCGGCCGTTGCACTCGTCGAGGTCTCCGAGTCCTTCGACGTACTCATAGTCCTGAATGTAGGTGCCATCGTAGGAGCCATCGGGAGCGGTCGTGCCATCGCCAGGACGAGTGCCGGACTTCAGTTGGTAGCTGGATGTGAGTTCCTTGATGGCGGTCGAGGCATTGTCAGCGGTCGTATAACTGTACTTGTAATAAATGGGATACCCGTCTGCGGCGAACCCATAGATGAGTGAGTGTCGTGATCCATCCTCTTCGTCCGCAAGTCCGACGATATCGCCGTGGTAGTGATAGTTGCCCTGCGAGGTGACGTGCGCACCCCAGGCATCCAGATGGGTTTGGCCCTCCTCGGATACCTGTGCCTGCCACTCCCAGTTTTCCTCGCCGGTACTCGGATTTTCCCAGGGCTTGAGGCCCATCGGGTGGAACTCTACGCCATTGATGGCCATCCCAAACTGCCAAAAGTTGTCATTGGACGGTGTAGGTCCACCCGTCTCATCGTAGACATAGGTGGTCGTCCCCGCCAATGCGGGCGTGAGATCGAGAACGCGCGTGACATTGGTCGCCGTGGGGTCAGCATTGGGGAAGCTGCCGGTCTCATGACTGGGGTACTGATTGGAGGTGATCGTACGCGTATCTGCCATGACGTCTACTTCGAAACAGACCTGGCTTTCCGTCGTGCTGGTGATCTCACACGATGCCGTTTCGTTCTCTGCGGAAGCAAAATCGTTGTCGTAAACATTGCTGCCAGTATAGGGGAAGATCTTGAAGTAATACACCGTCTGATCCTGCAGCAGGTCAACGGTGAAGGACGTGATCGAAGTGCCATTGTAAACAACCTGCTCATCTGTACCGATGTAAGTGGTGCTCGCGGCCGGATCCTCACCATCGGTGAGGTCTGTGAAGCTCTCTGAGGTATTGATCACAATCACATAACCATCCGCTCCCTCCGAGGCGCCCCATTGGTTGATCGTCAATGAAGTGCCGGTGCTCTCACCAAAAGAAACGGAGATTTGGACACCTCCCTGATTGACTGACACGAGGAATTCATCTGCCACTGTACCGCCATTGCCATCGTCGGCGGTCACGGTGACGGTGGAGGATCCCGCGGCCACTTCTGTGATGGTCAACTCTGCGCCGCTTACTGCGACAGTGACGACGCCGGTTTCGCTGGAAGTGGCAGTCAATGTCAAATTGTCTCCCTCCGCATCAGAGAACGTCGCAGATAGATCTACGGTCTCTGTAGCAAATCCTACCTCCAGAGTGAGGTCGGCCAGCTCGTTGGCCAATGAGGGCGGCGCATTGACCTCTATGGCCACCTGGAACTCATCTGATACGGTCCCCCCTTTGCTGTCATTGGCGGTGACCATGATATTGACCATACCCGAACCTCGCTCATTGATCGTGAGCGTAGTCCCAGAAATATTGACTGAGACTACCTGTGGATTGGATGAAGTGGCTGTGAGCGTGAGATCATCGCCGTTCGGGTCAGAGAAGACACCCGAGAGGTTGACCGGCTGGGTAGCAAAGCCACCTTCCAAGGAAAGGTCCGGCAGCGGATTGGATACGACCGGCGCTTCATTGGGCTCATCGGGCTCATCTTCGGAGCAGGCAATGATCCAGCCCATGATAACGAATGGTAGCAATACTTTTAGGAAGGGAAAAGGGTAGCGTCTGCGCATAGCTGATACAAATGAAAAAAATCAATTCAAACGTACGATGGAGGCGCTTTCCTACCCAAAAAAATGGCTGGACGGGAGCAATGACCATCCCAACAGGGATGAGTTAAAATGAATAGGCAACATCATGGAACATGGCCGTTACCAGAGGCTAACAACACGTCCTAACGGGGCTAGACCAATGCCGGCCGACCATTGATTCTGTCAATACCAGACTGGAGCACATCATCCCACTCTTCCAGTAGCTCCCAGTTGATCTTTTTGTCGTGCCTTTTGATTGTATTGAGTAGGGCCACCTTCCAGTTGTCGTACATCCAGTAGGGTATGTCCATATGGGCTTTTCCGTGGCTGCGGCCTATTTTGTCAAGCTTGGTTGCTGCAGTTTGTCGACCACCAGCGTACATGATCATGAACGAAAGACCTGATTTGAGCAGCTCCTTTTGATGCTGGAAGTCTGTATTGCGGAATTTATCTCGGATCTCGTTGGACGACTGTGTGAAGGCCCTGTAAAAATCGTCGAGGAATCCGGGCGAAAGGGTGCAGCGTCCAAAGCTTCTTTGTACATCTGCACGGGTTCTGTTGTCAACCATGCCAGAATAAGGTTTTGTAGTTGTACTGATTGATTCCTTGGGTGCTTTAGTGTTTACAACATAGTTATCAAATCGTTATATGTTATATAATGACGAACCTCATGTCCGGGAATGATATTGCGATCTTGACATGTTAGCGGTTGGTTTGCGTGCCCGAGCCCACTAGATTTGGCGCATGTGGCGACTTGTCATTCGATACGGCCTGTTGATCGCGGCGGTGGGATTGCTTCTCCAACTTTCCAAGTATGTGCTCGTGCCGTTTTTGGATCGTGAAGAGCTGGTCTTTACAGGCTATGCGATTGCCATCGTCGCTGTGGTTGTGCTGGTGCTACAGCTCAAGGGACGACGGAGCGGCATCGAGTATAGTGCGCCGCCAGAAATCCTTAACAAACTCGGGATCAGTCAACGAGAACTTGAGGTCTTGAAAGCAATGTCTAATGGCTTCAGCAACAAGCAGATCGCGGATAAGCTATTTATCTCCGAAAGTACTGTCAAGACGCATGTCTCCAATTTGCTTTCTAAACTCCACGCCAAGAGGCGTACTGAGGCCATCCACAAAGCCCGCGACTACCGATTAATTGAGTAGGTCGAAAGGACCAATCCTTCAAATCCTACTTTAGTATGAGTAGATTTTCGGGGCCGTCTGGTTACTTCGATCAAAAAAAATCGCAGCAGATATGAAAAAGTTTATTCTTCGCAACGGACTCTATAGTGCAGGTTTCCTTCTAGCAGTCAGCCTTCTACTTTTTGTGGCCATGGGAGGCGCCTCCGGATCCAGCGATAATTATGGCATGGGCGAGATCTTTGGGTGGCTGAGTATCGTCCTGTCCTTGTCTTTCATCTTCCTCGGCATCCATCAATACCGACGTGAAAATGAAGGGCCGATCACTTTTGGCCAGGTACTGAAGATGGGATTGCTCATTTCCCTCTTCCCTTCAGTGTTGTTCGCACTTTACAACATCTTTTACATTGAGGTGTTGGATCCCCAGTTCTTTGAGAAGTACTACGATTATCAACTGGAGCAGGCCCTGGCCACGGCCAACCCGTCAGAACATGCCGAAATAGAAAAGACCATGGCAGCGGAATATACCTCCTTCGCCAACGTACCCTTTCAGACGTTTCTCATGTTCGCTTCGGTATTCTTGATTGGGACCGTCATGAGTGTCATCTCAGGTCTGGTATTCTCCAGGAAATGAGAGTTAGCAATCACTAGTATCAAAAAAAGCCCGGGCATTTTACCCGGGCTTTCTTCATTGCTTTTTCAGTCTAATCTCTCCCTAGTCTGTAAGGAGTATATGGCGCACCTGAGTTTTCGAGGTCCGTCTCCAGTTGTGCCAGATCTTCGTCCACTAGCTTCAGCAACCTGTCACGAAGCGGAGGCAGCGCGCTACTCGCAATTTCGTAGGACATACGATGCGTTTGTGTCGGTGCAGAGGTGGTATTGAGTTGCTCGAAATTCAGAAACCCTACCCGGTAAGCTATAGAAGGCGGCGTGTCCATGTCCAGAGTAGAAGCCACTCCATCACCAAACAACTCCGTGCGAATACCGGCCAATTCCTCTTTGATGGCCAGGAGATTGGTATACAGCTTCTCATGCTCGGCCTCCGCCTCCAATATGGCCTGCTCAATGTGGCGGATCTGGTTGTTGACTTCGCCCATCTTCTGACGGACGGCTGCTACCTGACCGCTCAACTCTGAAACATCACGTTGGAATGCCAGCTTCGCTTCGCGATCTGCGGCTGGCAGAACCGCATTATTCAAGGCCTTGATGGTGAATGACACTTGCTCGCCTATAGAAGTGAATGTGCCTTTGTCAAACAGTGCCATCTCTACCGTGAAGTCACCAGGCGCCACCAGTGTACCTTGTCTGCCGCCAGAGAAAGGATTGTAGAACGATGGCTTGGCCAGACTGACGGCCTCATCCGATGCGTAGCGCATGTCCCATGTCATGCGGTTCAGTCCCTTGGAAGGTTTCGTCGTCAGTTTGCGTACCACCTGTCCATTGTCGTCTTTGATGGTGAACAAAAGATACGGGTCCTCTTCCATTCCTTCCTTCTTGAGGTCTTCGTACGAAGGGTAAGTATTGTTCTTACCATCCTTTTTGTTTTCACTCTCGCTTTCACGTCGGGAATCCTGCATGGTCTTTGGCGCATCCTTGAGGTAGTAAGTGAACATGGCTACCGGTCCGAGGTTGTCTCCCATGTAGTAGTCGTCGCCCTGGAAGGCTTTCCCCGGTAGGCCGAGTGGCAGCTTCTCAACATACAGCCATGGATCCCTCACTGCCAAAAGTGCTCCATCTTGTGCTACGGTATTATCCACACCTCGCAAACTGCTATAGTCATCCAATACATAGAATCCACGACCAAACGTGCCGAGGATCAAGTCATCTTCTCTCGGGTGAATCGCAATATCCCGGACGGCGATCGTTGGTAATCCACTTTTCAGTTGCTTCCACTCACTGCCTCCATTCGGAGAAAAGAAAACGCCGAACTCCGTACCGACAAATAGCAGGTTGGGATCCTCGTGGTCCTCTGCTATCGCGTAAACTGACCCCCGCTCCGGGAGATTGGCAGCAATACTGGTCCAGGACTGTCCCTGGTCCGAGGACTTGAAGAGATAGGGTTTGAAATCACCGTACTTGTGGTGGTTGAAGGCGGCATAGATGACCTGCTCGTTGTGCTGGGAGGTCAAGACGGCGTTGACGTAGGATCTGCTGGGGGCGCCGGAAATACTGGTCACATTATTCCAATTGCCTCCCCCATCAGCCGTGATTTGGATGAGTCCGTCGTCGGTACCAACGACCAGGAGGTTTTCGTTCAAGGCCGATTCGTGGAAGGCGACGATGGTGCCATATGGAGAAGTACTTTGGTTTTTCATGAGTGCATCGACACTCCAAACCCTGCCCATGACCGGCAACTCATTGCGATTGATCTGCTGCGTGAGGTCGCCACTCAAGGCGGTCCAGCTGTTGCCTCGATCATCGCTGCGGAAGACCTTGTTGGCAGAGAAGTAAATGCGCGTGGGGCTATGCGCGCTAATGTGCAGGGGCGCATCCCAATTCCAGCGGAATTGATCTTCACCTTCTCCCGGCTGCGGCTTGATGCCTACCTCTTCACCGCTGCGACGGTCGTAGCGAACGAGGAATCCGTACTGTGACTGCGCATAGACGATATCAGGATTTGAGGGGTCTACCTGCGACTCAAAGCCATCACCTCCGTGCGTCATGTACCAATCTTCGTTGGGGATGCCATTGGCTGAGGTGGTGCGCGATGGGCCTCCCATGCTGAAGTTGTCCTGGGTGCCGCCGTAGATGTTGTAGAACGGCTCATCGTTGTCTACTGCCACCTTATAAAACTGCGTTACAGGAAGATTCTTCTTGTAGTACCAGGTTTTCGCATGGTCCCATGATTCGTAGATACCTCCATCACAACCAACGAGGAAGTGATCGGTATCCGTCGGGTCGATCCACATACAGTGATTGTCTACGTGCTTGGTGTCTTCGCCCAATACTTTGAAGGTCTTACCGCCATCCACAGAAAAGTGGAGCCACGTATCCATCGCATACAGCTTGTCAGGATTGACAGGATCGGCCACAAGCTTCTGATAGTAGTTGCCGCTGGTGGAATAGCCCCCTTGTTTGTGCCAGCTTGCTCCTCTGTTGGTAGATCGGTAAAGTCCTCCTTTACCCTGCGCCGCTTCGACAATGGCATAGATGATCTCGGGATTGGCCGGTGAAATGGCCAGGCCTATTTTCCCTTTGTCCTGAGACGGCAGCCCTTTGTCTGACTTCGTCCATGTCTCACCCTTGTCAGTGCTTTTGTAGATCGTGGATCCGGGTCCACCACCGATGTAGGTAAACACATGACGTCTTCGTTGATGGGTGGTGGCGTAAAGGACGTTGGGGTTCTCAGGATGTATAACGACCTCGTTTACGCCCGTGTGCTCGTCGACGGTCAGTTTGGCTGTCCATGTCTCCCCGCCATCGTTGGAGACATACAGACCACGCTCGCCGCCGCTGCTCCAAAGCGGGCCACAGGCGGCTACATAAATACGATCAGAGTTCTCAGGATCGACGGCGATGCTGCCGATATGCTCCGACTCTTTCAGCCCCATGTTTTCCCAGCTCGCGCCACCATCGACGGACTTGTACACGCCGTCGCCATAGGCTACGCTCCGTTGGTTGTTGTTTTCTCCTGTACCTACCCAGATCACATTGGGGTTGTTGGGATCCATGGTGACAACTCCTGTCGAGTAGCTGCCCTGGCTGTCAAAGATGGGCTGATAGGTGGTGCCGCCATTGACAGTCTTCCAAACGCCTCCCGAGGAGACGGCTACATAGTACTCCTTGGGGTTGTCAGGATTGACAGCAAAGTCTGAGATCCGGCCCGATGTGATGGCCGGTCCGACATTCCGAAACTTAAGACCCACAGACAGCTCCTCCAGAGGGGATTTTGTCTCTTCTGTGTTCTTCGATTTTCGCTGCGCGAAAAGGGTCGCGGAGGTCGCGACCATTAGGATAAGTAGTAGTTTTTTCATCGTTAATGTGGTCAGTTCTTTAAAGCTAATGATCCGTGGATTGATGGCCAAGGGGCCGGTGATGAGTGGTGCTTTTGCTTTTAGCAGAGAAATTTCACGGCCGACATTTTTGGGCCCTGAGGACGTTGCATCTTGATTCGGAAGAGTTCCGAGTTTGGAGTTTCGGGTTCCGCGTTTCGCCGAAACTTTGAACCTGGAACTTCGAACCCAGAACCCGTTAGAAATCCGTATCCGCTTCCGTCAGGTCGAGTTCCTTGATCCAAATGTTACGATACAAGACATCGTGCCCTTCGGCCTGTAGTTTGAGGCCTCCGGGGACGTCGGTGATGCCTTTACCTCCGTCATTCCCACCATCTAGTCCGGAATTGGGGCCACCCCAAACCTGATTGATCCCTTGATTGGTATGGACCTTCTGTCCATTGAAATAGACGGTAGCCATGGCCTTCTCGACCAGTTCTCCCGCTTCAAATCTGGCTGCCCGGAAGGTAACGTCGTACGCGTTCCACTTTCCGACACCATTGTAGGCGAAATACGGAGACTCGGTTTCATTGATGATGGCGCCAATACCATGCTTGGTAGAGTCACCATCGAGGATCTGTATCTCATATCGGTTTTGCAAGTAGACACCACTGTTACCACCGGGGTTCTGAATGAGGAACTCAACATGGGCGCGGAAGTCGCGGAACTCCTTTTTGGTCACAATGTCTGCAGCACCGTACAGACCGCCTGCAGCAGCGGGATCATTAGCATTCATTGCCGTGCCTTCGTCCACGGGATCGTCCACTATTTGCCACTTGATCGGCAATTCAGCGGCGAATCGGGGGCCTTCCCAATAGGTCCAATTGCCATCGAGCATCTCACGGGAGCCATCGAAGTAGACGACAGCATCTGAGGGTGCAGCAACTCCGATACCTACCTCCTCGGCAGGTTTGGTTTGTTCAGCGGCAGATGATGGCTCCTGGTTGGTAGTTGGCGAGCCCGAGCAGGACATTAGCAGAACGCCGACGAGTAGGGAAAAGAAATTTTGATGATTCATGTAGGCATCGGTTTGGTTAGCGCAGGTTTAAAGATAATCCACCGTGACCATGTGGGAGAGATGAATTAGTATTGACGATGAGATCACGCTAAAACTACTTACCACATGTACACTCGCAGGAACTACGGCTTTTGGCTTACGTTCAAATGGTCCTCTAAACCATTTTATGTTGGCGCCCTGTATGGCCTTTTTATTGCCTCCATTTCCTTCTTTTTTGGTATCTCCATTGCCATCCCATGGAGTGCGGTGACAGTCATCGGTATTGCTGTGGCCTTCTACCTGGGATTCAAAAACAACAGCTCCTACGATCGGACCTGGGAAGCTCGCAAGATCTGGGGCAGCATCGTGAACAACAGCCGGACTTTCGGTGCAGCCGCCATCTCCTTCGTGAAAGGTGACGATGAGGACGCTGTGAAAAAGGAATTAATCTATCGACACATTGCCTGGATGACCGCGCTACGGCATCAGCTCAGGCTGAGCAAGCCCTGGGAGCACGTACGGGAGCGACTGGGCTACTATCAGCCTACAATCTGTGAAGACTATCATAAAACACTTGGATACGAATTGCGCAACTACCTCTCCGACGAAGAGATCGCAGCCGTGAAGGATAAAACCAATATGGCGACACAGATCATGAAAAATCAGTCGCAGAGGCTGCAGGAATTGCGTCTGAAAAACTATTATGACGACTTCCGACACATGCGCCTGCACGACCTTGTCCAGACATTTTACGAGGATCAAGGTAAGTCTGAGCGGATCAAGAACTTCCCCTTTCCACGACAGTATGCCTCGACAGCACTTTGGATGACCTTTATCTTCAGCTCTTTTGTACCGTTTGGATTGTTGGATATCTTCGAAATGGATGGGAGTTGGCAGATTTGGTTGATGCCACTAGTAACCGGGCTCATCATTTGGATATTTTTCCTAATGGAGAAGATCGGTGACTATTCTGAGAATCCATTTGAAGGCACCTACAACGATGTCCCCATCACGCAGATCGCAAGGGGCATAGAAATCGACATTCGCGAGATGATCGATGACAGCAATATCCCTGGGCCGATGCAAGATGATAACGGCTTCCTGATGTAATGCTACGGCGCCTTGTCTAGCCTCATCACGGGCAGGTACCTCCCGGGAGGGTAACTCTCCACCTGATCGTAGGTGACAAAACCCATTTTTTGGTAAAATCGCTCTGAATTAGGATCGGAGACGACGATCACTTCACTGTCGCCGCATGCTTCGAGCACGGTGGCCAGCAACTGCCTACCGTATCCTTTCCCAATATGATCCGGATGGATGAAGAGATGATCGATCTCGTATTGCTCGCGGTTCTCCAATATTTTCGAGAAGCCTACAATGGTGTCCGTGCGCTGCGCGACGACGACGCGTCCCTTTCGGATATCTACCTCGGTGACCTCCAGTGCCTGGCGCCAGTGCTCTATCCACTCATCCGGATAACCCCAGTGCTGCTTGGAGGCCCGGCTGATGTAATTGAGGGTGAAGAGGTCTTCCGGGACCGCTGAACGGAATGTCAAAGTATTCATCAGTCGTCCCGCAAGTTGTGGAAAGGATTGTTGCGTTCCAACGAAAAAAGGAATCATAAGCACCAGTGTATCCCCCACTATTTGGCTACCGAGAATTCGCTAACCGCGGAATACTCACAGCGCCGCCAGGTACTTCGCACTCGCCTCAAACTTCTCCGGGGACATCTCGACAAAGACATTTTTGATCCCGCCGACTTTTGCCGCCTCGAAGAAGTCCTCCCAATCCACATCACCTTGTCCAATAGGGGTCTGGCTATCCTTTGCTTTCGACCAGTCAGCCAGATGAGCAGAGATGAACCGTCCCGGGTACTTTCGGAAATAGTCAGCGGCTTTGTAGCCAATGTCAACTACCGCGACTTGAAACTGCATTTTGATCAGGTCCGGATCGAACTGATCCAGCATGGCCTCGTAAATCAATTCGTCACCACGCTTCTCAAATTCCATGTGATGATTGTGGAAACCCATTTGAATGCCGGCGGCCTTCACCTTTTCACCAATAACATTCAACTCATCACAAGAGCGGCGGTAATCATCAACGGATGCGTCCTTCGGCAGCCAAAATGCTGCACACATCATCTGCGTAATGCCCATCTGCTGGGACCACTCGATGCGATTCTCAAGGCTTTCGCGGAGCTCGCCCATCTGGTAATGCGAACTTTCACACTTGAGGCCCGCATCCTCGATGATGGCGCGCATCTCCTTGCCTGTCATGCTGTTCAATGGACCAAAGCCGGAATTGGTGTATCCGAGCGGCGAGCACATCTCCACCTCCTTATAACCTAAGCCTGCCATCATCCTGAGTGTTCCCACGAAGTCCTCGAAGAGCTTCTCGCGAATGGTCCAAACCTGAAAACCGAAGGAGTCTACCATTTTGTCTTTATTGAGAAGAGAATTGATACCAAGGGGAGTTGCAAAGGCTGCGGCACCCAGTGCCAGGCCGCTCTGTTTCAAAAAGGATCTGCGTGTATTCATGGGTGCGTATTTCAAATTTTGTCGATTTCCCAACCTGATCTGTACTTTCTGTCAAGATAGTTGTTGGCTGTTTTGTCATTCGTAATCTCCATTTTATCCGCATCATATTTGATGGCCATATTGGCCCGCAAGGCAACACTGTAAAGATTGACTGCCTCGGTGATGGGCCACGCTTCCCGGAAGCTACCCTCTATCTGGTCACCATCCCTGACACCCCGGACAAATCTCACTTCGCCACGCTCACGTTCCCGTGGCTCCGCGGTTTTGATATCAGCGGCCAAGCCCTTATCCCCTTGCAGCACATATGGCTCTCGAACGCGGAATTCGGATGTCATAATGATGCCCTTCTCGCCGACGAACATCATGCCCTCGGCGGGAAATTCAATGTCCTTTTCATAATAGGCGTCCGGGACATTGGGTTTCATACCACCATCGTACCAGAAGAGGTCTACTGGCCCGCGATCGTCAGTTGCTGGGTATCGGAAGCGCACCTTACTTGCAAACGGGTAAGAGTAGTCATTGCGGATCTTATGGGCGCGTAGGTTGTCCCTCATGGTGCAGACGCGGACGAAGTTGGGCTCAACAATCGTCGGCCCTTCCAGTTTCAATGCCTTGAAAACCGTCCAGAGGCTGTAATGCCCCATATCTGCCATCGCTCCACCTCCGAAATCGTACCAGCCACGGAAGACCATATTAGTGTAAGCAGGATGATAAGGTCGATCTGCTTCTGGTCCTAACCAAAGGTCCCAGTCGAAGCCATCGGGTACCGAAGGCGTCTCGGAGGGGATCTCCGCGTATTGTGGCCACACAGGCCGATGTGACCAGTTATGCACCTCTTTCAGGGCCCCAATCACACCCCCATCAATCCAGGCGGTGATCTGGTCCATATTACCATTGGCGTCCCAAGCGATCAGATGCGTTGTGACATCAGATGTATTCGCCTGGTCGATGACCTTCTTCGCTTCAATAAGGCGATTGGCGATGGGTTTGTGCATGGTAACGTGAATACCACGCTTCATTGCCGCCATAGCCATCACGCCGTGAAGATGGTCCGGCGACATGATCTTCATCGCGTCGATGTCCTTTTCTTTCGCCAGCAGTTCGCGGAAGTCTGGGTATGCCCGGCAACCCTTGTAGTTTTCGTCTTTGATCCTGGAGTAGTAGCCATTGACGATTTGCTGGCCATTGTCGCGACCACCAGGGATGGTATTGTTGCCACCCGTCTCCCAGTTGGGATTGCCGATGAGTTCGCGCATACTATTGAGGAGCCCTGTGGGACTCCAATCGTAGTAGTCGATGGCCTTCTGCTGAGGATCGCAGATCGCCGTTACCTGTACTTCGGGCTGCTGAATCAGTCTAGGCAACTCCCGCAAACCTTGCGTTCCCGTGCCGATATAGGCGACATTGATCTTGTCACTGGGAGGAATGTGCCTGGGCCCTCCAAGGACGTGGGATGGAACGATTGAAATGCCCGCGGCAGCAACGGTCGTTCCTGCCACGAATCGACGGCGGGTCAGTTTCTCAGGTGGGGATTGCTTCTCTTTTTTCATGGTTGGGTTAAGAAATGGCTCTATCTGTAATTTAAATAGCGCCGGGGAGAAAGTATCCTGTGCTTCATTGTCAGTAGCAGGATTTGCAGGATTGAAGGATTATCTGAATGAATAGATGGAAGGAATCGCAAAGGAAGTGTGCGTAGTTGTACCACTCTGAAACAACAAAGTGTTCCATAGTAGAACAATGACAAAACAGGATAATTATGTAATCATTTGATTATTAGTATATTACGAATAGTGCATGCAAATTGGCATGAGCTGAGTGTATCAAATTTTTTTATGCTATGATACGCAATTACCTACTCGTCGCCCTTCGCAATTTCCGCAGGAACAAGCTGATCTCCTTGATCAATGTCTTTGGGCTGGCAGTGGCCATGACCGCCACGCTGGTCATCCTGCAATTCGTCTCTTTTCATCTTGACTTCGACCGAACGGTCTTGAGTGATTGGGAGAACATCCATCGGCTTGGTTATGATTGGCACTGGAATGATTCGAAGGGCCAGCAGCACCTTGAGATTCCCGGAGCCTGGGATGATATAATAACGAGGCTACCCGCCGACTTTCCCGAGATCGAAACCTCGACGTGGTTTATGCGTGGCCTCTACCACGAGGGAAAATTTGATGAATCGGTGGATCGGGTATGGATCTATCCAGATGAGAATTTTGGACGTGACCCAATCAAGGTCAAAAACTTCATCTCTGCAGACTCCAATTATTTTAAAGTTTTCGACTATCCGATGCAGGGGCAACGGCATCTGGCACTTTCACAACCCAATAGCGCGGTGCTCTCCCTGGCATTGGCCGATGAATTATTCCCATCAGGTAATGCGATTGGGCAGATGATTTACCTCGATGGTAAACGACCCATTCAGATCACTGGAACTTATGACCCTAGCACCCAAAGCACCCTGAACTACGATCTGATTTTGTCGGTCCATAAGCGATTTCTATGGCCCGTCTGGGGTTACGAGGCTTTTTTCAAAACTGTCGCCGGCGTGAACAGGCAAGCTGTTTACAAGAAGATCGCCAGCAAATTCTCTGAATACCATGCCACCACTCTGAAGCAATTCAGTAATTTAAGTCCTGAAGTATACCCCATCTTTCAGCGCTTGGACGACTTGCATTTCGACCGCTACGCAAATATTGAGCGGCTGGAAAATGTCACCTACTCGAGGTCTGTATTTTATGTCTTGCTGGCCATCGGTTTGGTGATAAGTGGGATTGCACTCGCGAACTATTTCAACCTGACCAATGCACAGCTTATTTCGCGCATCCAAGAAGTAGGTGTGCGGAAAGCAATCGGTGCCACAGACCGTAGCCTATTTCTTCAGGGGCTGCTGGAGTCGTTGATAATGATGATCATAGCATTTGTATTTGCCATCACATTGAGTCAATTGACACAACCGTACCTGGTTGGAATGGGGATAGACATGGGCCCCAACTATTTGTACAATCTATGGTGGTTTTTCCCTTTGGTCGCAATGACTATGTTGACAACCGCGGCTTTGACGGCAATTGTGAAAACGCTGTTAATCAGCAGGGTTACGATCATAAGCATCTTCCGGGGGACAGTAGGCGCTCAACGCCTTTCGAGCCCAATATTTCAGAAGATCTTGCTGGGCACGCAGTTTACCTGTACCGTCGCACTGATCATAGCCATCGTTATCGTGCACAACCAGGTTGGGTTTATTATGGACCATGACAAGGGCTACAATGCCTCGCAAACAATTGTGATCGACGCCCCTCAAGACAATCTTTCACCCAACAAGATCCGTCCATTTATGAATGCGTTGAGACGCCTGCCTGCCGTCGAAAGCGTATGTGGCTCATGGAGCTACCCAGGTGAAAACCACACCGTCCAAAACATGGGCATGCACTATCGGGAAGGTAAAAAGGGCTCATACGGCCTTGATGGCAACGGGCCTGTCTCGGCCTCATTCATTGATCATTTTCAAGTGGAGGTTGTCGCCGGGAGAAACTTTCGTCAGAACTATCCGCCAGATCAAGAAGCTATTCTCCTGAGCGAACATGCCGTGCAGCGGTTGGAATTTAAGTCGAATGAAGAGGCACTAAACGCCACAGTATACAGACACTTCGAGTTCGATGCCGATACCGCCGAGCATAACAAATTCAGGGTCATAGGGATCTTCAAGGACTACTATGTCTTTCCCCTGCACGAAATCAAGGAAAACCGTGGGATGGCCATGACCCTGGCGGACGAGCTGCAACCGGTGCCGTATCGATACTTCCACATCAAAGTGAAGACGGACAACTTCCGAGGGTTGGTAGCCAATGTAAAACAGGAGTACAATGCGCATTTCGTCAACTCACCATTCGACTTCTTCCTTCTCGGTGAGTCTCAAAGGGAGGATTACGCAAAAGATGAATTGCTTAGAAGCATATTGCTACTTTTCACAACCCTCGCCATCATTCTCAGTTTCCTTGGTCTATTTGCGCTACTGTCTTTGCTGATGTTGTCAAAGACCAAAGAGATCGGCATCCGCAAGATCATGGGTGCCTCTATCGTCAACTTATTTCCTCTCTACGCGCGAAGCTATGTTTTGCTGGTGATAGGCACCTCTCTGATAGCCATTCCCGCGATTTGGTGGCTTGCCACGCAGTGGCTCAACGGCTACGCCGTTAGGATTGAGCTGTCCTGGACGACATTCGCGCTTCCAGTAATAGCTCTCGTCGCCATGATCTTGGCGTTGCTCTTTGCCCAGATCTACCGAGTAACGAGAGCAAATCCCAGCCAGAGTCTAAGGTACGAGTGACCTTAGCAATTTTTTCATCTTAACCCCAAGCGTCATGATACGCAATTACCTACTCGTCGCCCTGCGCCTCATTCGCCGTACACCCGGCATCTCTGCCATCAATATTGGCGGCCTCGCCATCGCCATGGCCGCTACGCTCATTATTGTTCAGTATGTCGGTTATCATCTCAGCTTCGACAGCTTCCATGAGGACTCGGAAAACATCTATCGACTGGGCAGCAAGTTTCATTGGAGTGATTCTAATGGCGAGCAGCACCTAGAGCTGGGCCATAGCTGGGGACCGGTTGGGGAAGAAATATCCCGCGACTATCCTGAGGTGGTGAATGCTGTCCGTTCCGCTGAACGATCGGTGTTGACCAATGGACAGTGGTCTTTCCTGGAGCATTTGTGGATTTCGTCCTCCCCACAGGTCGATCAGGACATGGTGAAGGTGGAGTCGTTTGCTTCGGTAGATCCTTCATTTTTCGAGATCTTCAGTTTTGAGATCCTCGAAGCACAAAGTGGCAAGCTACTTCAAGAACCCAACCAGGTCGTCCTTAGCAGATCGCTTGTTTCTCAGGTATTTCCTGGTGGCGATGCTATTGGTCAAAGCATCTATGTGAACGGTAAGGAGGCAAAAACTGTCGTGGGGATCTATGACACACCCTCTAATTCCTCGTTGCGGCATGACGTATTGTTCTCAATACCAAGCGGTGCCAGTGACATGTCCAACTACCAACTCTTCTACAGCGCGCTCCCAGAAACTGACCTGGGCCAGCTAGCGGCTAAAATGACCGTCCGGTACCCCGAGTATTATGCGGCCAACTACCGGCAGCTAGCCTCCGTCAACCTACACATGGAACCCATCATCCAGCCTTTGCGGGAAGTGCACTTCAACCGCTTTGACAACCAGGAGATGATCAAGACCGTGACGTATCCCAAGTACGTTTTCTACGTGCTGCTGGTCATTGGTTTTGCCATTAGCGGAATCGCTGCCGCCAATTACTTCAACCTCAGTGTGGCACAACTAATCGGCCGGGTACGTGAAGTGGGCGTTAGACGTGTTATGGGCGACTCTGCCGGCCGCCTATTCTGGCGGTATATGATCGAATCTATGATCATCATGGTACTTGCGTTCTTTCTGGCACTCACCGTCAGTCAGTTGGCCAGTTCCTATCTGGGAGTGATTGGGCTCGAGTATCAGAGTTTCTTTGTACTGTCGAAATGGTGGTTTTGGCTGCTGATCGTGACGACTATGATCGTCACCAGTGGCATGGTCGCTTTCTTCAAGCACCTGATGTTGAGAGGACTCCCGCTGACGGCGATATTCCAGGGTAAGTTGCGTGGTCAAAGAATGGACCGGACTGCTGCTCAAAACCTATTGATGGCTATCCAATTCATTTGTACTACCGGGCTGATCATCGGCATTGCCGCTATCTATTACCAGACCAACTACGTGTTGGATCACGATCTGGGGTTCGATTCCGATCAGGTACTGGTCCTCGACGCTCCTCAGGATGCGGGAGAAGCACGGAGGATGGATGCTTTCTTTGGTAGGTTACGATCGAACCCCTCCATCGCTGATGTGACGGCTTCTTTCCGATATCCCAGCAAACCCGATGGACAAGGTTTGGGACTGTACTATCGGCCCGAGAAGAAGACACCCTATGGGTTGTCGAGTAGCGGCCTGGTAGCGCCCAATTTCGCTGACTTCTACAACATCAAAGTGGTGGCGGGCCGTAACTTCCGGGAAAACTATCCCCCCGATACCGTCGGCATCCTCTTGAGCGAGCATGCGATGCACCGACTGGAGTTTGAAAGTCCTGAGGATGCATTGAATGCCGTCATCTACGGGCACGGTGATGATGGAGGTTTAGATACCGCGTCACATATACAGTTTCGTGTCATCGGCATTTTTGAGGATTACTATATCGACCCCCTTCATACCATCCAGGAAAAACGTGGCCTGGTGCTGTTTCTGAATCGATGGGAAACGCAATGGCCTTATGCCTACTATTCTGTCAAGTTGTCAAGTCCTGACCTACCTGAAACGATTGCCAGCATCCAGAGCGACTTCCAGGAATTCTTTGCGCGCACGCCGTTCAACTATTTCCTGCTTGACGAGAACATCGGTTCGCAATACGCACAGGACAAGCTCCTGAGACAGATAGTGATGATCTTCACCGTCATCGCCATTGTGCTGAGCTGTCTTGGGCTCTTTGCCCTGAGCTCAATCCTGTTGATCAGGAAGACGAAAGAAATCGGCATCCGCAAGGTATTGGGTGCCTCGATGGCGGGTATTTTCCGATTGTTTGCCCGTAGCTACATCGCACTGATCCTTGGTGCGGCACTGGTAGCCATTCCGCTCAGCTGGTACCTGGTATCTGGATGGTTGGACGGCTATGCCGTGCGTGTGACCCTCTCCTGGCCGCTGTTCGTCCTCCCAGTCGTAGGGCTCGGAGGCTTGATCATGGGACTGCTCTTTGTCCAGGTCGATCGGGTCTCAAAAGCCAATCCATGTGAGAGCCTCAGGTATGAATAGCCCATCCATTTTTACTATCTAACCCCCAGCGTCATGATCCGCAACTACCTACTTGTCGCCCTCCGACTCATTCGCCGTACGCCTGGCATCTCTGCCATCAACATTGGTGGCCTCGCCATCGGCATGGCAGCCACACTCATTATTGTCCAGTATGTGGCTTTTCATTTGGGTTTCGATCATTTCTATAATGATTCCAGGAACATCTACCGTTTAGGTACCGAGTTCCACTGGTCAGATTCAAAGGGAGATCAGGTATTGGAGTTACCCAACAGTTGGGAGCAAGTAGCATGGCAAATTGCTAAGGACTTTCCTGAGATCATCCATTCCTGTTATTTCCAGGGCCAGGTAGAGCTAGGCGGCCAATGGGCGGACGACAAAACACTCTGGTTATCCGCCTCTCCCGGAGTAGGTCAGGACATGATCAAAATAGACGAGTTCATAACAACCGACTCCGCGTATTTCCAATTGTTCAACTTTGAAGTGCGAGGAAGTAGTACGGGACCTTGGTTGGCCAAACCCGACGAGGTGATCATTTCAAAATCTTTGGCCCGGAATCTATTTGGACATGATAGCCCTGTAGGAAAGCTCCTTTACATCAATGGAGAACACACCAGGAAGATTGTGGGGGTCTACCACCCCCCGGCCAATACCACCTTACGTTATCCGGTCATATTTGCTCGTGGCGATTCTGAAGCTGACTGGTACCACATGGTGTTTTTCAAGGTGCAACCAGGAACAGATATCGAATCACTGCGGGCCAAGTTGGCCACAAGGTATCCAGACTACTATCCCAGCACGTATCGACAATTGAGTTCAACCCAGGCACACCTGGCACCCATCTTCCAGCCCATAGTAGACATCCACTTCGATCGGTACAGCAATCAGGAGTGGCTGATGTCAGTCACTTATCCCAAATACGTGTTTTACGTTCTACTCGCTGTTGGATTCATCATCAGTGCAATCGCCTTGGCCAATTACTTCAATCTGACAGCGGCTCAGCTGATTGCGAGAATCAGGGAAGTGGGAGTAAGGAAGGTAATGGGAGCCACAGCAGGGCGCATGTTGTGGCAGTTTTTGATCGAATCTATGTTGGTGATGATGGGAGCATTCCTCCTCGCCTTGACGCTGGGGCAACTCACTTTTCCCTATCTCACCGAAATGGGACTTGACTACAATGGGACATACCTCCTGACGCGATGGTGGTTCGTCCCCCTCATTCTGGTAGTCATGATATTTACAAGTAGTGTTACCGCTCTCTTCAAGTATCTTTTGTTGAGAGGTATCTCCGTTACGTCCATCTTCAAAGGCACTCTCAGTAGTAGCAAACTGGATAAACGCACTTTGCAAAATGTCTTTATGACGATTCAATTTGTTTGCACTGCTGGCCTTATTATCGGTATGATCGTCATCCATGATCAGGTCAATCTTTTACTTGATCAGGACCTGGGTTATACTGCGGAGCAGACAATGGTCATCAACGCTCCTACGCAAAAAGAGGAAGCTAATAGGATGAAGGCCTTTTTCAACATGCTGAAAGCACATCCCATGGTCAACGATGTCACGGCCTCTTTGTACTACCCAAGTCAATCCAATGGACAGGCCCTTGGGATGTTTTATCGGCCCAGCAAGCTTACTCCTTATGGCTTATCTGGCAGTGGATTGGTCGAGCCGAATTTTACTGATTTTTATGATATCGAAATCGTCGCCGGCAGGAGCTTCAGAGAAAATTACCCCCCAGACACCAATGCTGTTCTACTGAGTGAGCATGCCTTGAGACGTCTTGAGTTTGAGGATTATGAGGATGCCTTGAACGCTGTGGTAATGAGACATCACGATTTTGGTGAACCCGACACCACCAAACACATCGAGTTTAGGGTAATCGGGATTTTTAAGGACTACTACATTGAACCTCTGCATAGGATTCAAGAAACCAGAGGATTAGCACTCTTCCTGAACCGTTCAGACTTTGAATCACCCGTTAGCTATTATTCTGTGAAGATGGCTGGTAGTGATATAGCTGGCGTGACTGCTAGCATTGGTAGCGCCTTCAATGAATTCTTTCCGAAAACTCCTTTCAACTCCTTCATACTGGATGAGGCCATTGGTGCACAGTATGCTCGAGATCAGTTGTTTAGGAAAATCCTTACCATACTTACCGGAATAGCCATTATCATCAGTGCCCTGGGTTTGTTTGCCCTCACCTCCATCTTGCTCATCAGGAAAACCCGTGAGATAGGGATAAGAAAGGTGCTGGGTGCGTCTATGATGTCCATCTTCCGGTTGTTCGCCAAAAGCTACACGCTACTGGTTGCAGTAGCCGGAGTCACCGCCATGCCTCTGACTTGGTATGTGTTGACCGAATGGTTGAACGGTTACGCAGTGAGGATTACCCTCTCCTGGCCGCTGTTTGTCCTCCCAGTCGTAGGGCTCGGAGGCTTGATCATGGGACTGCTCTTCTTCCAGGTCGATCGGGTCTCAAAAGCCAATCCATGTGAGAGCCTCAGGTATGAATAGCCCATCCATTTTTACTATCTAAACCCAGCGTCATGATCCGCAATTATCTCCTCGTCGCCCTTCGCAACTTCCGCAGGAATAAGTTCATCTCGTTCATCAATGTCTTTGGGCTGGCCGTGGCCATGACGGCCACGCTGCTCATCCTGCAGTATGTGTCATTCCATCTCAATTTTGATAGGAGTCTTAACGGCTGGAATCAGATCTACCGACTTGGGAACGAGTGGTCCTGGACAGACTCAAAAGGCCGACAAATCACAAGGGGGCCTGCGGAATTTGGTCAGGGGGTCGTCCGCCTCGAACAGGATTTCCCCGAAATCGAGTCGGCCACCTGGTTCAAGAAAGTGCGCTTCAAGGGAAACGACTACGATGCCCCAGGTCACCTTTGGATTCACCCAACGAATGACTCTGAAAGCACCGGGATCAAAGTCAAGGATTTTATTTCCGCGGACTCCAACTTCTTCAAGATCCTCAGTTTTCCGATAGAGGGCTCCGAATCAAACAAGGCGCTCAGGGAGCCCAATCAGGCTGTCATCTCAAATCGACTGGCCAAGAAGCTGTTCGGAACAGAAGCTGCGGCCGGCCGGCAGGTTTTCATAGACGGCAAGACCGCCCTGCACGTCACGGCTGTCTACTTCCCTCGGGTTCAAAGCACCCTCCAATACGACCTGATTCTATCCATCCCTCGGCGACTCTTAGACTGGAGAAAAGACGGCACTTATTCATGCCTTTTCAAAACCCGACCGGGCACTAACATAGACGTACTTCACCGTCAGGTTGACGGCCAATACCAGGAGTACCACGCGGACCTGCTGCAGACCTTTAGCGAAGTGCAGGCAGAAAGTCACCCCACTTTCCAGCGGTTGGACGATGTGCACTTTGACCGCTATGGAAACAGAGAAAACTTTCAAGGCGTCACTTATCCAAAGTCCATCTTTTACGGCCTACTGGTAGCGGGACTTATCATCAGTAGCATTGCATTTGCCAACTACTTCAACCTGGCCACCGCCCAACTGGCAACGCGCGTCCGGGAAATTGGGATCCGTAAAGTGATCGGAGCCTCGCGGAAAGGGCTCTTGCTTCAATATTGGTTCGAATCACTGCTGATTATGACATTTGCCTTCTGCGTAGCATTGACAATCAGCCAGTTCATTCAACCTCACCTGAGTTCCCTTGGCCTTGAGGTCCAGGATGGATATCTGCTATCGCAATGGTGGTTCCCCCCTTTGATTCTGATGACATTGCTGATCTCAAGTATGGTCATCGCCACCTTCAAGATGGTCCTGTTGGGCAATCTGCCGATATCACACATCTTCAGGGGGAAGATTGGCATCGGAAAATTGGGAGGGCGCAACTACCAGAAGGTATTCCTTGGAATACAAATGATGTGCACTGTGGGATTGATTGTTGGCGCAGTGATCGTCCACCGCCAGGTAAGCTATGTGATCAATCTGGACAAAGGTTACAGCACGGAAAATACAATCGTCATTGAAGCACCCAATGATGCTTTGCGCTCGGAAAGTGTCACAGCCTTTTTCAATGACCTCAACCAACTAGCAGGGACCGAGAGCGTAACTGGCTCATGGAGCTTCCCGGGTCAACACGGTCAACAGGAAGGTGGCTTCGCTTACCGAGAGGGTAGTCAACAGTTCTACGGACTCAACACGAACGGACCGGTTCATGACAATTTTGCTGAGTTTTTTGATCTGCAGATGGTCGCCGGAAGAAACTTCCGTGAGCACTATAGCCCTGACACCGCCAATATCCTCATCAGCGAGCATGCCCTCCTACGACTGGAATTCAACTCTCCGGAGGAAGCGTTGAATGCACGCCTCTTCCAGTACCAGGGAGCAGAACAGGATACCGCACTTCACAATAGCTATCGGATTATAGGGGTCTTCAAGGATTACTTTATGAATCCATTGCATCTGATCCAGGAGAAAAGAGGGATCTTTCTCACGGTGGCTTCAACATCCAGTAACTCCCCTTACCGATATTTCTTTGTGAGGCACAATGCTCAGAATCCCGTAGCATTCATAACCGACGTGAAGTCCGTTTTCGAGGCCCACTTCCGCCAGGCTCCTTTCGACTTCTTCGCGCTGGATGAGACCATGAATGCCAATTACCTCAAGGACATGACCCTAAGGAGTGTCCTGGTGATTTTCTCAAGTGTAGCCGTCATCCTGAGTTTTCTGGGGCTATTCGCCATACTCAGCCAAATCCTGATACAACGGACAAAAGAGATCGGCATTCGAAAGATCATGGGTGCGGGGCTCGGAAGTCTATTCCCACTGTACTCGGGGACTTATATCAAGATAGCATTGATCAATGCCGCCGTAGCCATTCCCCTCATCCACTGGTTGGCTACCGAATGGCTCAATGGCTACGCGGTACGGATAGAGCTCTCGTGGACGACGTTTGCCGTCCCCGTGCTAGGTCTGGCCATCCTGATGTTAGCACTGCTCTTCGCCCAGATCCATCGAGTGACACGAGCCAATCCGGTGGATAGTCTCAGATATGAGTAGCTCTATCCATTTTTTCATCTAAACCCCAAGCGTCATGCTCAAGCATTATCTCGTCATCGCTTACCGGAATCTCATCCGCAATAAGACCATCTCTCTGATACACATCGTCGGTCTGTCCATTGGGATTGCTGCCTTCCTGATTGGCATTCAAAACCTGCTGTTCGAATACTCCTTCGACAACTTCCATGAAAAAAAGGATCAGGTCTATCGCGTCGCTACGTACTATTTTTCGGCAGACGATAATAGCCATGTCGGCGCCACAGCCCATCCCATGGCCGATCACATCCGGGCCAATATCCCGGAAATGAAATATGTGGCGAGGTACATTCGCCAGAGCCTGGAGGAGCCGTACTGCGTGGTGAGTTATACACCGCCTTCTGGCGAATCCCGCGTTTTCAATGAGTTGGAGGCTCGCTACGTGGATCCTGATTTTCTAAGAATCTTCTCGTTCCCTATCCTTCGGGGAGACACCAATGATCCCCTCGGCACAAAGACGTCAATCGTCCTCACACAATCCACCGCGAGAAAATATTTCCTGGAGGAAAATCCCATAGGCAAGACCCTAGAGATCACGACAGGTGGGAGTGAATCCAAGCAAACACGGTATACCTACCAGGTGACCGCTGTGGTAGCCGACCCTCCGGCCAACTCCAGCATTCAGTTTGACCTTCTATTGCCATACAAAACATGGATTGACAACTATGAAACAGATATCAGTAATCTGTGGGGATGGTTCCACGCCTTCCAAACTTTTGTAGTCCTTGAAAAAGATGCGAACCCTGAGCAGTTCACTGCACAATTGAATGGGTTTCCTCCTGCCAGCTGGCAAGAAGAGATGATTTACTATGGCTACCATGTCACCTTCCGACTGCAGGCTCTTGAAGAGATCCATTTTGACCTAAATAATGGCGATGTAGGGTATAATCATCACATGATCCTTGCCAGCCAGCGCTACGTTCACGCTTTGGGTCTCATATCCCTGGTGATCATGTTGTTGGCCCTCATCAACTACGTCAACCTCTCGACCGCGAGGTCGGTCAAGCGCGCCAAGGAGGTGGGCATCAAAAAGGCCATTGGCGCAGCGCGGAGAGACCTCATCATTCAATTTATGACTGAGACAATCGTGCTCAACACCGTCGCACTGATCGTCGCCGTGACGCTGGTGCAATTGTTTAAGCCTTGGTTGCCTACGCTCCTGGACATCAACTCGTTTGTGCTGGACTGGTCTGCGACACAAATGCTACTCCTTTTGTGTGTCCTGGTCTTGACTTCGTTGGCAGCAGGTCTGTTCCCGGCACTCCTACTAACGAAAGCGATGGGCATGCACGCTATGAAGGGTAGGATTGCCACTTCCGGGAGAGGATTGGCATTGAGAAGGGGATTAGTCCTCTTCCAGTTTTTGTGCTCAACAGGATTCATCATATTCGCCTTCGCCGTCTCGGGGCAAATGGACTTTCTGGCGTCGAGAGACACGGGTATGGAGCTTACCCAGCGGATAGCCATCCAATCCATCGGCACAGAGGACTTTGACTTTCAAAAGTACCGGTCCTTCAAAAACGCGCTGAGAAGCAACGCCCACATCGGAAATATTTCAGCATCCAGTGTTAGGCCTGGTGATATCGCTGGCGGTAACTCCGGCTTCTCTTTGGACGATGCGCCGGAGATCGAGGTGGTTACCCGATACTGCCAGGTAGACTACGATTATTTCACGACGATGGGCATCCCCATCATTGCTGGCGAGGAATTTACCCACGGAAAACTCTACGGTTTGAATGGCGTGGGAGAGGAATCAGCTGTCATCTCTGAAGTACTGTTGTCCGAATTCGGGTTTTCCTCGGCGGAGGAAGCCCTAGGCAGGATCCTGCGCTACAACCACGTATTCGGTGATGTCCGCCTAAAGATCATTGGGGTGGCGGCCAATGTCGCTGAGCATTTCCAAGGCGCTATTCGACAGGATCGGTTATACATGTTTGCCAATACCGCGCATCCGTTTGCCCGCTATGAGCACTACCTTATCGGACTGGAAGGTGACTTATCAGAGGGTTTGAAGGTTGTAGAGAGTGAATGGAGGAAGGCATTTCCCGGAGCGACCTTCGAGTACACTTTCATGGATGAAGCTTACCGATCTCATCTGAATGATGATCTGCGGATAAGGGATCTTTCTGACCTATCGTCGTTGCTCACGATCATTATCGCCACCCTGGGTCTGCTGGGTCTCGTATCCTTCAGCACTGCGCAACGTACAAAGGAAGTAGGAATAAGAAAGACTCTGGGAGCCACCACCAGTCACATTGTATTCCTGCTGTCCTGGGATTTTCTGAGGATCATTCTTCTGGCCGTTGTCATCGCCATTCCGATGGTGTGGTATGCAGCAAACGAGTTTTTGGCAGGTTATGAAGATCGAATCACGCTCGACTATCTATTGTTCGTGATCCCTTCTCTGCTCCTGCTGGGGATCGCCTTGCTTGCTGTCAGTTTTCAGACGATCAGAACGGCGAGGTCCAATCCCGTAGATAGTTTGAGGTACGAATAGCTGTCAGCATCAGGATTCACAGGATTGTAGAATAGCCAGAAGTGTCAGAATCTGGATTTCCTGAATTCTGTGATGAACAGAATTGGATGCTGCTAATGTTTGCGAAACAGTCTTTTGACTTCCAAACTCCTTGCACCAAAATTGAGCAGTAATCCTTTATCAATCTTGTAGGCAGTCAGATAATTCAAAGCTTGGGCGAGATGAACATCTTCGAGTTTAATAATCGCTTTGAGTTCTACCAATACTTTGTCGGCAACAACGAAGTCAGCTCTCCTTGTACCCACTTCAATACCTTCATAGTAGATAGGTATCTCTTCCTCCCTTACAAATCCCAACCCCGCTCGTTCGAGCTCGATCGCCAGACATCGCTGATAAATAACTTCTTGGAAACCATTACCTAGGGCATTATGAACTTTCATTGCAGATCCGATGATCGCGTAGGTAATAGGGTCTTTAATTGCCTCAATTGCCATCACTTCAATTTAAGAATTTTGATCATTCTTAAATTCTAAATATTCTGATTCAGACAATAGGGTAGGCCATGCCACTAGTCATTAGTCCAATTGGATGCCCACCATCACTCACTAAACAACGGCGGCCTTTCCTCCTCAAAAGTCGTGGCGGACTGATAGCTCTCCGCCAGCCCCAGGATCGTCGCTTCCTCAAACAGTTTCCCAACCAACGTAAACGACGTCGGATGGCCTTCTTCGTCGAAGCCGTTTGGAAGAGAAATCGCTGGATGTCCTGTGAGATTGGTGATCACGAGCTGGCGACCTCCATAGGTCGGCGAAACGAGGACGTCCACTACATCGAAGATGTCATCCATCTTCTCGATCAACACCCGTCGATGGCGATTGGCCTGGAGGTATTCCACCGCGGGGATGAATCGTGACTGCCGTAGTGAGTTGGCTCTCGACCTTTCGGTCTGCTGCACCATGGACCCATCCCCCTTTGTTCGGACAAGCTCATCAAAGAAAGCGCCCGCCTCCGACCTCAGGATAATGTCAAACACGTCATAGGGCACTCCCTCCGGCGTCTGAACGGGGATCAACTCTGCGCCCAGTTCGCGAAGGATGACCAGCGTCGTGTCGTTGTTGACACTATTGTCCGTGGTGTCCTTCTCAAACTGGTCCTCTAGATAGCCAACCTTCAGCGACGACCAATCCAAACTTCCCTTGTATTCAAAAGGGGCAGCAATGAGCGTAGGATCTCTTGGATCTTCTCCCCGGATCGCATCAAACACGATCGCGCAATCTTCCGCAGACCGACAGATGGGCCCTATCTTGTCCATACTCCAGCTCAGGCTCATCGTCCCATAGCGACTCACGCGGCCATAGGTCGGTCGCAAACCAGTGACCCCACATCGAGTAGAAGGTCCTACAATTGAACCGAGTGTCTCCGTACCAATAGAAAAAGCCACAAGGCCCGCCGACGTCGCCGAACCGGATCCTGCGGACGACCCGCTGGCCCCCTGCTCAAGGTCCCATGGGTTTTTGGTCTCCCCGTCAAACCATACAT
This sequence comes from Cyclobacteriaceae bacterium, assembly GCA_965227935.1. GTDB lineage: Bacteria > Bacteroidota > Bacteroidia > Cytophagales > Cyclobacteriaceae > JAWPMT01. The sequence continues at coordinate 756,302 of CBDDGS010000043.1, forward strand.
CGCCTCGTGCCAAAGCCCCCGAAGTCAGCTTGGCCACCAGTACGGCGCCTGCTTCCTCGAGTTGCTGCGCGACCGCCGCCATGTAGCCAATGTTCTGATCCTTATAGGGCATGGCTCCCCATGTCGTCGGGTAATTGCGTACGGCCATCAGGTCTTTGACACCATAGGGGATGCCATGCAAAGGACCTCTATCGATTCCAGCCGCTAACTCCTCATCCGCCCTTTTCGCTTGAGTCATTGCCAACTCCGTCGTAAGAGTGATCACGGCTTCCAACGTGTCGAACCGCTGGAGCCGGTCCAGGTACATTTCTGTCAAAGCGACTGAAGTGATCTGCCCCGACCGAAGCAGACTAGCCAGCTGAGATATACTGTAAAAGGCCAGATCTGCTTCCCTCTCTGGCAGCATCACATTATCAGGTATGTCCCATTCATTCGGCGCTGGGGTACTAGGGTCCATCTCATACCCCCCCGGTAGGGGATCGAATAGCAATGCCGGAAAGACTTCGTTGTCGATTGACATGGCCCTCATAGAATCATATCCCTTGCGATTGCGCTCGAGGTAGTTGTACATGGTATCGATCTCCTGTGCCGTGAAATCGACACCTATCAGGTTTTGAGCAGCACGAATGTCCGACTTGCTAAATGCGTCGTCGGAAGTTCTGAAGACAAACCAGCTAATAACGGCGGCCACTGCGAGCGATAAAACGACAAGCAGCTTGTTTCTTGATATTCTCATTTTTACGGGATCAGAAGGGTGAAAATATACAAGCCAGGGACCATTAGGCGGCGAAATCTTCTCACATGCGTGCGACGTTACTCGAACATAGTTAGTCGTTTTGAGAAGAATCTTCTCAAAAATCCGTTGTTAGCAAAATTGTAAGTCACTCATTTTGAGAAACTTAATATTTTATCAGTTCATCTGAGAATTTTTTGAGACGAAATCGAAGCCTCTCACTAATTTGATTATTACAAAACGATGAGGTCTCGAAGACACACAACAATTCGAGATGATGATTAAGCAACCTAAAGTATTACTAGCATGACAACTTTATTTCAATCAGCACTTGTGATAGTACCTGCGTGCGGGATGGGTTATTTGTACTTTCTATTGACGCAACAAGTGAAACGGGTCCACATGACCGGAGAGAACCATTCTTATGCAGCACTTCTGGAGCCACTTCCTCTCCTCAAGGTGCGACAGATCATTTATCGTATATGGTTAGAGCTGCAGGCAGCCGTCACCAATTCGAAAGAGGCCCAACAGCAGGCGGCGAACTATCGACGAGAATTACTCGAATTGAAAAAGCAGAAGGAAGCGCTTGTAAAGCAGAGAGACCAACTCGGCTCTATGCTGCATGAAATCCAATCACGGCAAATGAGCAACCTGCAAAGCGCCAAGTTGGCTGCCCTGGACCAACTGAAAGCCGGTATGGCACATGAATTGAACAATGCACTGAATGTGGTGCGAGGCGTCGTAAAGCCATTGCGCCAGAGTTTGGAAGACTTGCAACAGCACACTACGGGCACAGCAGCCGACTTGCTCTCTCAGGAGGTCGATCAACTCCTTGGTCATTTATCAGATAGCGCTGAACGCGCGAAGTGTGCCACGACCAGCATCATCAAGATGATTCCCAGCGAGGCAAACGAGGATACTCTGGGTCAGGATCTTCATGAACTGTTTGAGATCCAGCTGCACTGGTTGAAGATGAGCTACCCTGAGATCAACTTCGATTTCCAAATGGAGCAAGATCTCCGGGTGATGGGAGACGTTTCGGGCCTGACATTCGCAGTATACCATCTGATGGTCAATGCCATCGAGGCGACATCGCTGGAAGCACAGCCCACAGTAAGCCTTGGCATGGCGGAATCAGACGGCCAACTGGTCATACAAGTGATCGATAATGGTATCGGCATCCCGAACGACCAGAAAAGCAAGATCTTCGATCCTTTCTACACGACGAAAGACAGTGAGGAAACTGCAGGCCTGGGGTTGTATTCCGTACGAGGCTTAATTGCGAAAATGGACGGAACGGTCGATGTAGCCGACAATCCCAACACAGATAGAGGTACCACCTTCGTTGTATCAGTCCCGGTAGAGGCTCCATCAACTGAAGTCCCAATCACCGACCTGAGGGTGGCTTAAAATGGAATTACGAAGAAAATTATTACCAAAAAGAAATATGATCTCAAATTTCCATGTGATGACAACTGGTAATGGCACTTACAATGCCGTTAGTCCAAATGATTGCTTTTTATTATATTTAAAGTCGGACTTTAACCAAACAAGAGATTACTATGAGCAAACGACTAAAGGGCTGGATGTTAATGTTGACGCTTTGTGCTTCGATGGTGATGTTCACGTCCTGCGAAGAGGATTCCGAAATTTTCGACAATGTGGAGGTTGAAAAGAAGAAGGAAACTAACAATAACGAGTCCAAGGGTTCAAATCCCGGAGGCTGATTACTGGCAATGGAACGAATAATGAACGAAATCACTATCCAGATGAACAGGCACAAGCAATTCTACTTTACTCTCCTCACGATCTTATGTTTGGGATGTGTGCTTATAACAGGGTGCGAAGTGACAACTGACCAGGACGAGATTAGTAATTCGGTAGCTTCCGGATTTGAACTCCAGTTGGAGGAGGTGTTAGATATCATGTCGGACGAACCGGAAAATGCTATTTCCCTTTGCGACAAGATCATTGAGGAAGCCGAATCTGTCTCCTCCACCTACTACGTCGGCAAGGCGAAGTGGTACCAAGCATATATCTATGATAAAATCGTAGAGGATGTCTCAAAGGCTTATTTCGGGTACAATGATGCATTAAGAGACTTAAAGCAGACTGATGATGCAACCATTATTGTAAAGGTGAGCAACAACCTGGCTATACTCAATCAATACTATGCACAGTATGATGTAGCTGAAAATATCTACCTGGAAACGCTCGACTACAAGGACGAGATTGACGGTAAGCTGCTGTCCAATATCTACTACAATTTGGGAAGGACTTATCAGTTGAAAGGTGATAAGGAGTCCTTTTTCAAAGCGGAAGAGGCATTCACAAACTCGTTGGAGGTGGCACGGGACATTGACGACGATGACAATATCGCCAGCGTCTACAATGAGGTCGGGATAATGTATTCAGAGCTTGGGAACTACGACATGGCTCGGATTGCCTTCAAGAACACGATCCAAACCTACGAAAATGAGGACCCTTCGTCTGAAATCCTGGACTATGTAGGGAAGGCCTACCACGGAATTGGAGTGACATACATGGAAGAAGAGAATTATACTGAGGCCATCGCTTCTTTCGAAAAAGCGCTTTTGTACGAAAAGAACAGCGGCACGATGTTTATCACTAAATACGACCTGGGCACAGTGCTTCTCGACGCTGGACAAGTAGACAAGGCCATAACTACGTGGAAAGATGCCTTGACAGAGAAGTACAATAAGAATGAACGCATTCACGTCGAGATTTATGCCAAACTCACTTCCGCGCTTGCTGCTCGCAACGAGTTTGAAGAAGCCGTTGAATACGCACAGGCGTACAATGAGCAAATAGAAAGCATCTTATCCGTCGGCGATAAATACAAGAGCGAGAACAGTGAGGTCATCTTCGCGGATATCATCCGGGAATACGACGAGTTTAATCGTGTGATCCCATTCTACGAGCAGCCGTGGTTCATTGTCCTGATGGTCGTTTTAGTGGCTGGTGGTGTATATGCGGGAAGCACCCTGTACTACCGATCCAGGCTGTCGCACAAAGTATCGGATACCATGTCAAAGCTGCAGATCGAATTTCAAAACATTAAGTTGGAGTAATCTTCGAGGGGTCTCGGGCTTGTTGCCTCTCAAAACAAAAGGGCTAGTACGGACGTGTGCTAGCCCTTTTTTTCGCCCAGGATATTGGAGAGCGTGTCCTGCATGACATAGAAGTCGCGTAGCTTCTGATTATAGGCCAGGAAGATGGCCCGGATGTCTCCGAAAAGGCGCTTCCGATCTATCTCATTGCAGTCGTCCTCTTCGATGCGCCTCAACTTGTCGCTAAAGAACGTCGCGATCCGGTCGAGGTCATTCCTCGTGATCTCATAGTTTTTTGAGGCCTCATTGACGAGGTCCTCCAGCTTCGCTTCCGTGTTGTGCTCTATTCTGAACTCCTCGTGGTTGGACTCCATGAGCTCTTTGGTGATGAACAGATGCAGGTTGATCCCAAACTTCTCGGCAATGGTCCTCAGGACTTCGGGTTTGGGGATGACGTTGTTCTCGTACTTGTTGATGTTGTGACTTGGAACGCCAATGATATTGCCAAATTCCGACTGGCTTTTGATGCCCTCGAGCTTCCGCAGCGTTTTGATATTTTTATTGATCAGATCCAATCGTCACAAAGCTTTACTTAATATTAATATAGTTAAGAACATTTTTCTTACTTTTTTCGACGAATGTTTTTATAACCCCTTCTTTTACAGATCATTACAAATTCCGCTCGTGCTGCGAAAATTTTTCGCCGATGTTTCGGTTATTCCCTGTTTATTTAATTAAAGGAATTTAACCAGCTAGCTCCCAACCAACCCATTATCGAGCCAGACTATCAAATAAGTGCCAGCTAAATCAGTTTAAGTACCAGCTGAGTAGTAAAACAAAAAGTGCATCCCTTGGATGCACTTTTTTGATGTTAGATATGGCGACGCCGCAGCTGACACTCATACTAGAGATAGATCTTCCCTGATAAGGGCTACAGGGCAAGCTCAGTTAGAATACTTCGCCTGGTAAATCCTATTTCTTCGATACCTCAGATCCGTGGCTCTTATGATACTGCAGCCAAACTTCTATCCTTTGGCTATCAACAGGTTGGACCCAAAGCCAGATATATGCACTTCCGTCTAATCTCCAAGTGATCACAGTAAGGTCTTTGCCTTCGGCCTTTTCAAAGTTCCGGGCAACTAACCTTTTCTGCATCTCCTCATATAATTCCCTGGGAAAGGTCCATTTCGCAAACTTCATACCACGGGATAACCAGTACTGGAAGTCATCAAACGTCCTTTCGGACCTGGTGATATCCTCAGTATAATAGAGGTCGATCACGTCCATTTCATTTCCTCCTTTGCGAAACTTCACAGTATCCCCAGACCTTAACGGGATGATGGCGATTCCCTCATCAATATCCCAATGGTAGGCTCCTTCATTGAGGATGCTAGCCAAGTGTTCGGTAGTTTCAGTAGCGTAGTAATCGGTCTGCGCGTGACTCGTGGTCTGCACGAGCATCACAAGCAGTAAGATGGTCAGTAACCTGTTCATGGCGGTGGTGTTTGGTACTGTGGTGTATGTTCGTAAGTAAACGGGTTGCGGTCATCAGCGGTTGTCCAGGTTGCTGAAGGCAGCGTTTTGGACACAATAGCGTTGCTACGAGGGAACCCGGGCAGGGATCGCAGCGGCACGCAGCACTGAGTTTTGAGTTTTGGGAGTTCTGAATTTTGAGTTGCGATTTTTTGACATGACGAACTCAGAATTTTAAACTCCTGAACTCAAAACTGCGCGTCGGCAAGCGGGGCTGCAGGTACAGCGGAGAGCCCGGCCGCCCGCCAAATATCAAACCGTGAACAATGCCACGCTGTCTCGCTTGCCACGCAACTCGATCTTCCCCATTTCGCGCGGCTGGAAGGTGCTGACAATTCCTCGGAGGCGCTCCGTGAGTGACTGCGACAGGAGGATGTCCACGCCGAGTTCGTTGCACTTACCCTGGATGCGCGAGGTGGTATTGAGTACGTCGCCGGAGAAGGCGATGTCGCGCTTTACTACTCCGATCTCACCAGCCATAACGGGGCCATAGTGGAGTCCGGCCTTGAACTCTGGAAAGGCACCAAACGTGGACTCGAAGTAGAGGCGCTTGCGCGCAAGGGCCTTTCGGATCTCGTAGAAGCAGTTGAGGCAGTTGGCATTGACAATGCCCGACTGGAGGGGCCAGGTGATGATGACCTCATCGCCGACGTACTGATAGATCTCTCCCTTGTGCTTTAAAATAGCAGGCGTGGCTTCGCGATAAACGTCCCGTAGAAAATTGAAGTACTGCTCCTCTCCCAACTGCTCGGCAATGCTCGTGGAGGACCTGAGATCGAGGAACATGAACACGCGCTCTTCGCGGGAAGGATTGAAGTACTTACCCATCAGAAACTTGACGAAAACCCCAGGCCCATACTTGTCATTGACGAGCAAGCCGATCATCGTGATGACGACCACAATCAGCCAATTAGCATATGGAATGAAAATATGCGGATTGCGAAAGTTGTTGATGGCCTCCATAAAAGTCCCATAATGAAAAAAGGGTATTCCCAATTGCTTGCTTTGGAAATACATCGTACTGGGAATGGATACCAAGACCCATATCACTGTGTAGGATAGAAAAATATTGCGCAGCGCCCAGCCATAAGGCTTTGTCCGCAACCACCGCTCCCAAAGTAATACGAGGACTGTGCCCCCCATCACACCAGCAAGCAAACCGGAAAAGATGCTGCCTCGAATGCCGGCCCAGAAACTGATGTTTGTTTCGTCCTGGAGACCCAGGTCCAGCAGGATATTGATACCGATCAAGAACTGGAAAATGGCCACCAGCACCCAAAGAACGGTGACCCAAAAGATCTTCATTAGCTGCGCCCTGATATCCATCGCTTCGTCATCGGTGATCGGTTCCATGGTAATTTACAGATTTAGTAGGGTATACGGAGGAGCGGGCATGAGGCTGGCCCAAGAAAGGCATAATATGCTGAATTGTAGAATCACCTACCCGAAACGTGGCCTCCTGGGTTTCAATTACCGTTACAAACAGCTAATACATATCTCTTGAGTTACTAAACGGACCTCTGCGGAATACGTAACCATCTGTAAATCAGTGGCGCACACACAAACAGTTGCAAATAATTCGATTATTGATTAGCTTCCGTTTCATACTATTCATTTTCATCCCAAAGTAACCTAACCTATGAAAATTCTATCATTCGTAGCGCGAGTGGCGACGATGCTTCTCGCAGTTATCCTATTCTCATGTGGGGAAAATCCCACCGCACTAAAAGGCCCTTCTGAAGAACAAGTTTTTGACACACAAGGCAAGAAGGGCGGACCCAAAATCGCTGCAGATATCGTAGTATCTCCTTCCGGAGACGCTTCTGGAGTCACGGACGCCAATAGTATCGAGGCTGCGATGGCTTCACTCCCTGCGGGAGGTACCTTGTTGTTGGAATCCGGTCAATTTTATGCCAACAGAGCGATAGTTGCGCCCATCGGGTTTCACGGTGTAATCCGGGGCATTTCACAGGACAAAACCATTATCAGCCCGGTAGGGGACGATGGCAGTCCATTCCAGGATGACCAATTCTTGCTTTCTGGCAATCCGCTTTTCACTATTGGCACTACGCTTTTTCACTTCCTCGACCCCTCAACGGAAATGACAATGTCAGATCTGAGTATCACGGTGCCAGAGGGATTTGCGACGGCCGAACTCTTTGATCCGAGTCTTACTGTTCTAATCTCTGTGAGATTCGAGAGTAGCGAAGCCAACACCAATTTCTCCAACTTGAAGCTTTCCGGTGCGACAGTTCACCCGGGCAATCCTTTCTGGCTGAAATTCCAGCCGCTTTGGGGGATTATGGTATCTGGAGACGATTCGAGCTTGCCAGCATTGACCACTGGCGGCAAGCATACCATTACCGATAGTGAAATCTCCAAAGTGGGTGTGCAGTCTACGGCCCACCAGATACTAAGCGGTGCGAATATTTTGATCAAGAACAATACCTACTTCGATATCAAACAAAGCATCTATCGAGTCTTGGAGGGATGTGCCCTGGAAGTGGCGTTCAATAAGATAGTCGCAGAATCATGGGGAACAGTGGTGCTCACGCAAGAAGGCAACTTCATTTCCGGAGAAAATAACAGTGCCCATGTCCATCACAATAATGTTTCCACTGCTGGATTTATGCCCATAGAAGTTGGATTTATTTTGCCAGGTAGTGCAGGCTATGATCTGCTCATCGAAAAGAACAAGTTGGTCAACTTCGGTCCGGATCCGAATCCCGCGTTCCCGTTTCCTAATTTGGCTGGGATCGGCATTCTCGGAGGCACGAGTAATGCTATAGTACGCAACAATAAAATTGACGGAGCAGCAGAATTTGCTATTCTCCTGGATGCGAATGGTTCTTTGCTGCAGGGAAATAATACCAACGGCCTGGACCTGTTAGTCGATGACCTGGGTGATCCCCTTGGAGCGCATTATGGCCTCTTCGGAGACAACAACACCGTCGTTGGCACTGGTAATTCCACCGCCATTGATGGGGGGACTGGGAACATTATCACCGGCGCCCAGAAAGTAGAGGGAACCTCTGTTGGCGACCGTATCAAAGCGGCTCAGGAAAAGCGCAAAGAAATACTTAACTCACTGCACGATTGAGATGAGACTTTAGCTTCATGGGTACCTCCGATTAGGAGGTGCCCTCTGGCTATTTTGAATAGTCCTGCTCGATGATCTTCTGCAGACCCTCCTCGTAGCTCGTGGGCGTGAAATCGAACTTCTGCTCAAACTTCTCACTGATGAAGTTGTAGTCCTGATTGTACTGGTAGATCATCTCACTAAGCTCTTTCATGATGGGCACAAAGAGACCTATGACAGTGGTCAGCGCCCTGCCAGCAACCTGGAATTTGGGTTCAGCGCCTATTTCAATCGCGAACCGCTCAATCCACTGTCTCATTGTCCATGGGTTGCCCGCTGTGGGCAAATGCCAGACTTCCCCAAAGGCGTCCGCTGTGTTGCCCAGCAAGGCCGTGGCCTTCCCCGCATCGGGCGTATAGGTGAAAGAGTGCACGAAATCCGCGCCGCCAATCAGGGAGGCTTTCTTGCCTTCGGAAAGCGGCCTGAACACAGACTCCGTCAACACACTCACTCCCTCGATACCCGGACCGTAGAAGTCGGCAGCTCTGGCGACTAGCGCCTCGATGTGGCCTTGGTCGACAGCGTCCATTAGCATCTGGAAGATCTGTGCGCGTACGAGACCCTTCTTCGTCTGTGGCTCGATAGGATTGCGCTCAGTGATGTGACCTACAGAATCCCGCGGGTACATATAGATATTGTCCAAGAATACCAGTTTCGCACCGTGCAGCTTGCACCCATGGATCACATTCCCCATGATCACCGGCCAGGTATTGCGCCATACTTTGAGGTTGTAGGGAAGCCCAACGGTGAGATAGACGATCTCCGAGCCCTCGATGGCGCTCTCCACCTGCGACCTGTCTGTCAAGTCCGCAGCCATTAGACTGTCAGCCTCATTGATCTTTGATGGATTGCGACTCACAAGTCGGATATCATCCGTGTAATCTTTGAGTGACTTCCCCAGCTCACGTCCGATGGCTCCACCGGCGCCTAATATGGTTTGCATGATCGGTACAGGTATTAATTGCAGGCAAGATAAACGACCCCTCCAATCCAGCCAATAGCGGAAAATAACAGTACCGGTTTCGGCGACAATTAGGAAAGTTGCTAAAAGCGAAGACTACGAGAATAGACAAAACATAAACTAAATTATATTAAAATGATAAAAAACATATATTTTCAGTTATAATATTTCTTTGATTGCTTTGCTGAAACAAAATCATCGCAATGCATCAACTATTTACTCTTTTACCACTTTTAGCTCCCATCTGCTTTTTGCTCTATGCAATGAGGACGCTTCTGATCAACCGTCATCACGGAGTGTCGCCGCTTGCGACGCAAATCGCAGGGGTCTTCGGCATGCTTGTCGCTATCATCAGTGCGGGGTATGTGGCGCTGCAAGGCTCAAACTCTTCGACAGTGCTAAGTTGGGCTGAACTCGGTTTTGGGATCAGATTGGATTCATTGAGTGTGACGATGTTCACTATGATTTCAGTCCTGGCCTTTGTGATCCTTAGGTTCTCAACCAACTATCTCGAAGGTGATCCACGCAAACCGGTCTTCATGGCACGACTAGCGACGACCATCGCCTCTGTGCAACTTCTTGTGCTCTCTGGCAACCTCATGCAGCTGCTGGTCTTTTGGGTGCTGACGAGCGTTTGTCTGCACTATTTGCTGGTTTTTTACAGACACCGGCCACAAGCCATCGCAGCTGCGCGTAAGAAATTCATCGTGGCACGAATCGGGGATGTAAGCCTGTTCCTCGCTTTTGCCCTGATCTATTTTCAAATGGGCACAGGTGATCTCGGAAAGATCTTTTCTCAACTGCAGGCAACTGGGTCATTGGACAGCACATTGACGATGGCGACTGTTTTGTTGGCAGTAGCAGCGCTACTAAAATCCGCTCAGTTCCCGACGCATGGTTGGTTGATCGAGGTGGTCGAAACGCCCACACCCGTATCGGCGCTCTTGCATGCGGGGCTACTCAATGCTGGCCCTTTCCTCATCGTAAGAATGAGCCTGCTGATCAGCGCCTCTGCTCCTGCCTCGCTGATGCTCATCATCATCGGCGGGTTTACGGCACTTTTCGCTTCAGTCGTCTACATGACCCAGCCGAGTATCAAGGTCTCGCTTGGTTACTCGAGTGTCGCTCACATGGGGTTCTCTCTATTGGCCTGTGGCTTTGGCGTGTATGCCGCGGCTATTCTGCACCTCGTGGGACATTCTTTCTACAAAGCCCACTCCTTCCTCTCCTCAGGAAGTATCATAGATCTGGTCAGGGCCCGCAAAGTCGCCGCACCTGCCCGCAGGGGCAACCATTGGCTGATCTTGCTGAGTGTTGCCATCTCGGTAGCGATTTATGCTCTGGTAGCGTCCGCCTGGGGTAAGCAGCCAGGCCAAGAGTTTGGGCTGATAGCCATTGGCGCCATCATCGCAATAGGCATCAGTCAGATAGTGGTCCAAACGTTGGACTCGTTTGGCACAGCGGTATCTGTCCTGCAATCTGCCACCCTTGCACTGCTGGTGGCAGTATCCTTTTTCGCAATGGAAGCTGGAGCTCACACAATCCTGCAGTCTCAGATCCCGGAGCATTATGCGATGGGTGCCGTGGTGCAGAGCGCCTCGTGGACAATATTGACCGCCTTCATGGCAGTGATCGGCATACAATTATTGGCACCGACCTTTCCAAGTAGCGAATTCGGACGGGCGCTGGGCATCCATCTACGAAATGGCTTGTATGCCAATGTCGTGTTTGACCGTATGGTCGGCTCTTTGAAGAACGATAAATTCAAGTGGGCCAACCTGACGATCCACGAGGATGATGTCTCGGAAAGCACCGATGCACAGATAGCAGGACAGAGTGAACTGATCAACAAATAATCAACCGTCACAAGAAATGTACATAGAAAAAACACGCATCACTCCAGCGGCTGCCAGCGAGATCTTGCAGCGAGGGGTGGACAAAATAGCCCCCTTATGGTCGCTCGAAAACTTCGTGGCTGTCAACCCTTATCTCGGGCTGTCGGACAAGCAGTTTACAGAGGCCATGGACTTTCTCCACAAGAGTGGGAAAATCAAATCTACCCTACCCATTGATTTCTACCTGAAGGCAATAAATGCTGGTCGCATCACCTCTACAGACCTGGATCAAGTCCTGAAAAAGAAGGAATGGGGCTTTGGGAATGCGGATCAATTTCTTGCCAGCCTTGCCGACTCCGAGGAGAAGGAGCATCATGTATATACCCTAGCGGAGACAGCCGATGAATTGCATCCGAAGAAATGGAGTCGCTTTATGGTGGATCGGTTCTCCTTCTGGGCATCGGCCTACTTTGACGAGAATCAGGCTACCTGGCAAACGAGTAACAAGGAGCTGACACCCTTCAAGGCCTGGAAGCAAGAAGCGGAGATCGACCGTAGTACCGAAGCGATGGGACTAAAAGGCTTCCGAAAACTCGTGAAGAGCTTGCCGGGTGATCACACTTCCGCCACTATGTGGGCACTGGAAATACTCGACATCCCTGCCGAGAGCCTGGAATTGTACATCAATGCTCTCCTGATGAAGATCAATGGCTGGGCGGGACTGGCGGCAAGAATAGACTGGGATGCCAGGCTGGCCGGAAAAGAAAGTCATCTGTGTCAGGAGCTCCTTGCCATCGCCCTTGTGTGGGAGATGTGCCTCATGGAGTGCCTGCAGGATGGACGCCTCCACCAATCCTGGCAGGCGGCAAAAACACACAACCAGCTCATTGCGAAGGACGAGCAAGCAGACCCTTCGCTCAACAGCCATCTGATCCTGCAGGAGGCATTTGACCATGCCCACCAACGCACGCTCGTGGAAAAGATCAATGCTCAGGAGCATATGCCGTCCCGAAAGGAACAGCCAAAAGTGCAGGCCGTCTTCTGCATCGATGTACGCTCGGAGTTGTATCGACGCCATCTGGAAGCAGCCAATGCGGAAGTAGAAACAATCGGTTTTGCCGGCTTCTTCGGTTTCCCGATAGAATATGTCCCGTTGGGTCAAGAAAAGGGAAGCAGTCAGTGTCCCGTACTGCTGACTCCCTCTCACACGGTGAAGGAGAATTTGGATAAAGACCACCTTGAGAAGGTAGCCATTGAGGAGCGGACGCTCAACAGACACGTGTCCCAGGCATGGTCGACATTCAGGGCCGGGGCTATCAGCTGCTTCAGCTTTGTGAGTCCGATGGGTCTGTTTTATTTACCCAAGCTCCTAACAGATGCGCTAGGGTTGACACGGCCGGTGCCTGAGCCTAAGCATGCTGGCTTACAACCGACCCTTGCCAAGACAAAAGGAGTCAATTTGGAGGTCGGCCACACACACGATCACGTCAGCGGTATAGCTAAGGAGGAGAGAATTCGCCTGGCAACAGCGGCACTGAAAGCCATGTCGCTTACTGACAACTTTGCCCGCCTGGTAATGATCACAGGTCATGGTGCCAGCACCGTCAACAACCCCCATGCGACTGGTTTGGATTGCGGAGCATGCGGTGGTAACTCCGGTGAAGCTAACGCGAAAGTGGCCGCCGCGGTGCTCAACGACCCGGACGTGCGGGCTGGGCTAAGAGACGCAGGCATTCATGTCCCTGAAAGCACGCACTTCCTGGCCGCGCTACACGATACGACGACAGATAACGTCACGATCTTCCACAAGGAACACGTCCCCAAGACACATCGCGAGGACTTGATTGAGTTGGAATACACGCTGTCGATGGCAGGAATGAGCGCCCGGAAAGAGCGCGGGGAGAGAATGAAAATTGAGTCGGGCAACATTCGCAAGCAGATTTTGCAGAGGAGCAAAGACTGGTCACAGGTACGACCGGAGTGGGGACTGGCAGGGTGTTCTTCTTTCATCGTTGCTCCCCGCGAACGAACGGCTCAGCTCTCCTTTGGGGGAAAGGCCTTCATGCACAACTACAACTGGAAGAAGGACACCGACTTTGGCGTACTGGAGCTCATCATGACCGCTCCGATGGTAGTCACCAGTTGGATCAACCTCCAGTATTATGCGTCTACAGTGGATAACAAGAAGTTTGGTGCGGGGAATAAGACCCTTCACAATGTCGTCGGTGGTGTTGGGGTACTGGAAGGGTTTGCCGGTGACCTGCGGGTAGGCCTGCCATGGCAATCGATCCATGATGGTCAGCAATACCAGCACGAGCCTCTCCGACTCAACGTGATCATCGAAGCTCCGGTCGATGAAATGAGTAAGATCCTCAGCAAACATGAGTCGATTCGCCAACTCTGCGACAATGAATGGATCCACCTCCTGGCGATGAATGAAGAAGGCAAAGTTGCTTACAGGTACATTGGTGACCTGGAGTGGGAAGTCATTTGAAAAGCTTGAGAACGAGTAGGGTTCTTAATTAGACGGTTAGTGATTCAAAACGGCGTCGGTCGACATGATTGTTCCGGCGTCGTTTTCTTATTCTTCTACGATTTCAAGCGCTTCTCCATGGTTACTAGGGCGACTTGAGACGGGCGATTAAAAGTAGGGAATCATCCGCTTCGAACTCCCTGTATCGCTCAAGAAGAACCACATCGAAGTACCGTCCAAATTCCTTCCTGAGACCTTTCTCCTCATGATAATTCACAAACATCCCTTTGAAGATCTCAGATCCTTCACCCCTCCAAAATGAGTGACAAATCACCCCACCGGGATTGAGTATCTCGGATTGTCGATGGATGGATGCTACAAACTCTTCATCCTTCAGGTGGTGAAGGACCTTATTGGAATAGATACCGTCAAACTTTTGTTCCGTATCAAGGGTGGTGGCATCCAGGAGCAAGAATTCGCCATCGGGGTTGGCCGATTTAAGATGCTCCAAGAACTCTTCGGAATAATCCGAGCCTGTGGCCTTGAAATGCTCGCACAATATGCGCCAGTCCGTTCCAGGTCCTGATCCCAGTTCCAGCAGGGCCGCTCCGGAAGGCAGGTGCTCTTGCAGCCGAAAAATGAGTTCTCGCCCGTTGACGTCCTTTGCCAACTGGATATATTCCTTGACAGAGTCTTTGGTATGGTAGTATTCTCCCTTCATAAGTCAACGCTGCTAATTACACTACCTAAGGTCCTAATCACTTACTTAGTTCCCAAATACACGCTGAGAAACGTGAGGCGCTAGAAGTCCTTCTTCTTCCCCAACCAAACGATACTGCCGACGGGCACTCCCACCCAGAGAAGTAAGGTGAACATCGACACAACGGACCCGGCAGTAGACCCAAAGTACTTTTGGAAGAGGGCTCCGGTATATCCTAGGAGGGCAGAGATGTCCAGCTTCAGAAGTATCATGATCCTGGAAAGGTCAATGGGGTTGAGGAAGCTGGCGACCAATGCGAAGTTGTCCAGCGGATAGTCGGCAAAACCAATCAGCAGGATAAGGAATATCCCATCATAGATCACCGCGAAAAACAGCCAGGTTAGAATGGCGTATCCAAACCCCTTAATGCGATTGGGATTGATCAAGCCCGCGAGCGTAGACAGCGCTACAAAGATGAACGTCAGGAATGCCCCTGATAGCAACAACATACCGAACTGAAAGATCTCTGCAGACTGAAGCAGACCATAGCTCATGAAAGGAATACCGAGGCCGATCACAAGACTCAACGCGAGTGACATTGCCACGCCCAAATACTGCCCGAGGAAGATCTGCACGCGCGGAATCGGCTGAGCAAGAAGCAACTCGGTGAACTCCCGGGAATTGTAGTAATACATGATGCCGAACACCGTGCCGATCATGGGAGTCAGCACGACGATGATATTCATCAAGGTGATGACGGCTTTGGACAGATCGCTGTTGAGGTACAAGAGTACAAAGCCCAGCAACAGGTAGAAAGCCAGGTAAACATACGACCAGCGGCTGCGGATGAGATCGGAAAACGTGTATTTCAATACCTTCAGCATCAGCGTAGAATTGCGGCTATTGAATGTTCGAGGTCGTCGGAATCCGTCTGCTCCGCGAGCTCATCGATCGTCCCTGAAAAATGGATATGTCCATCCAACAGAAATACAATCTCATCGGCCAGAGACTCCACAAGACTTAGGATGTGCGTAGTGATCAGGATGATCTTGCCATCTTCCTTGGCTTTGGCGATAAGTTCTTTCAATCGAATCAGTGAGATAGGATCAAGGCCGGCAGTCGGTTCATCGAGAATATACACGGGGCAGTCAAACATGAAGGTGAGTATGATATTGACCTTCTGTCTCGTTCCTCCTGAAAGGTTGCCAAGTTTTCTCCCGAGATAAGGCGTCAAGCCAAACTCATCAATCAACCCCTCCTCAGTGGCCGGCACGCCACGAATGTCTTTGATCATTCTTATCAACTCCCTGACCGTAAGATTGTCGGGAAATCGGGCGATCTGAGGGAGATAGCCAATCTGTTTTCGGTAATCGCAGACGCCTTTGGTGCTTTGGTTGCTGAACTGCACCTCCCCCTGATCTTGTCGCACCATGCCTAGAATGATCTTGAGGATCGTCGTCTTCCCAGAGCCATTGGGTCCCAGCACGGCAAAAATCCCGGGCTTGTCAAAGACAAAGCTGACACCATTGAGGATCTGCATCCGGCCGAAGCTCTTGTGTATGTTACTCAACTCAATCATCTCCAAACGCGATCAAACTCGGACGCTCGTCTACCAGCTCATCTGGCGTGAAAACTGGTGAGACCTTTTCTGAAAAATTAATGATGTCTACGAACAGACTGCGTAGCAAAATGATCGTCTCTGGCGTGCGATTGACTATATACGAAAACAGTTTGACAGGTCGATAAGGGACGTCGCCGATGCCATCCTGATCCAGGTCATAGCCCACATAGTCACTCCAATAGTTGCCGTGAAAGGTATTGTCGTTCATCTTCGTATTGTAGGATACATCGAAGGAATTGGACACGAAGTCATTGCGGATGAAATGGTTGGCATAGCAGCCGCCGGAAACCTTGATGGCCCAGCCATTTTGTACGAGCCTGTTGTTGGTGTAATTGATTCTGGTAGTGCCATCCATGTAGATGGCCACGGTGTTCTCAGAGAACAGATTATCCGTCACTTCCGCGTCGTAGATTTCCTTGAGCAGTAGTCCGTAGGAGGCGGTCCCCCAATTCTGTAGGAACCGGTTTTCGCGCATAGTGATGAATTTCGAGAACATGACGGCAACACCTGCCCCATTTCGCTCGAAGGTATTGTTGAGGTAGTCATCGTGATTAGAGAACATGAAGTGCAGGCCATAGCGTACGTTGTCATGGGCTGTATTGCCAACGACCTGGCTCTCTTCTACAAACTCCAAATAGATACCATCCCGCATTTGATAGACTTCATTGTCTTCGACAAGCACATTGGAACAGTGCCAAAGGTGTATCCCGTTGCCAGCATCGTCTTCCTTCGCGGACACGCCATGAATGAGATTCCCTGTGATGAGTCCATGGTGCGACTTCTCGATGAGCAAACCGAAGAAGGGATCCTGAATATGGTTGTCAGTGATCTGGAAATGATTCGCCTTGAAGGCATAGATTGCTGCGTAGTCCTTGGTGTAGCTTCTGCCACTGTTCACGATCTCAAAACCCGAAATAGAGACACTATCGGTTAGGATCTTCAGCACGTAGCCCTCGCCAGCACCGTCCAGAACGGCACCCTCGGCACCCAACAAGACGACAGGTGTCGTGAGCTCAACATTCACCGCCCGGTAGGCACCTGATTGGACAAAAATAGTATCTCCTCTTTCCGCTGCAGCCAACGCTGGTTCGATGGCCTGGAATGGACATTCCCGGCATACGGTGATCAAACCAGCAGGCGATGCCTGGGTGACCATCAATAGCAGAAAAGCAAGAGATAAGGATTTCATTTCAATGATTAACTCAGTTCATATTCACGGTGGGTACCTCAAATTCCTTTTTGAGAGCCTCCCAATCCATGCTGTCACCGTCATTTTCAGCCAACGTACGATCTCGAATGCTCTTCTCCCGGAAGGCACTCAGGAACTCGCCCATCGGACTCGGGATGGATTCACTAATAAGGTATGACGCTTCACGTGCATCCACCAAAACCCCGGGTTCAGAATAGTCAGCCACCAGATAGTACTTCACTTCCGGATGATCCCAGTCCCGCAGGTGGTTCATCATGCATTCAATGGCGTCGTACTTGTACGATCTGCCTTTGACAGTCACCAGTTGCGCCGAATGCTGCCGGTCGACGATGGTCATCTTACAGTAATGGCATTCGTCGTGGCCATAATCGATGGCCTGAGGTTTTACCTCGCAGGCATTAGCCATCATTGACAGCACTGCGAGGATCGCTAGCTTCTTCATCTTTCTTAGCTTGATAAAATGCGAAAACGGAAAACACCATGCCTGCCAGCATGAAATAGGCACCTGATCGTGGCCAGGACTTGGCTTTGAAATTGAGAATGAGTTTGTTGCCAATCAGTGGTGGCTGGTAGGCCAGGGGCTCTCCCTTCTCATCGGTAAACTTGATGGCGGCGGTTTCCTTGAGGTTGTGACCGTAGTCGTACTCCCAAAGGTAGAAATCGTAGAAAGCGATGGACCCCAAGACCAACATAAGTATACACCAGGTGAGGTATAGCTTCTTGCGTCCGACGATGCCGAAGAGCACGCCTAATACGATCATGCCAATGGTGAAGTAGGGGAAGATCTCAAACTCGGGGATATGCTCCGGAATTTCCTGCATGCCCACATAGTGGTTCATGATGTTGATGTTCTGGATGTCGTTGGGGTTGGCATCAGCAAACCTGTTGACATAGATATCCATCCCGATCGGGTCCGGATACTGCGGCGCTTCCAGGGTGATGTTCCAAAGGGGCAAAAAGAACAGGGTCGCGAGGAGCAGCGCTCCCGCTATCATGATGTACTGCGAAGATTTCATGATGGTTTGTTTTGTGGTTAAATCGGCCCGCCAGCCTGACCAGCTGACGAGCCTACTACCATAACAGAAAGACTTACTCTCCGTCTAAGCTCCACGAAAGTGGAATGCTACTGTTAGCCGCGGATACTCTCACGTATCCTTGCATTTCCTGATGCAAAGCCGAACAGAAATCGGTGCAATAGAATGGCCACACACCTTCTCTCTTAGGCTCCCAGGTGAATGTCTCGGTCTGCCCTGGCATGATGAGCAACTCGGAAGTGTTGGCACCGATCATGCTAATTCCGTGAGGCACATCATAATCCTGCTCGAGGTTGGTCACGTGGAAATAGACCTTGTCACCCACTTTGATTCCCTCAATGTTGTCAGGAGCAAAGTGACTTCGGATGGTGGTCATGTACACATGCACCTCTTTGCCGTTTCGCTCGACGCGTGTGTCCGCCTCTGTCTTGACAGCATAAGGGTGATTGTTCTCCTCGAGCTCATAGATCTTGGTCTGATTGGGCTTGATCAAATCAGCCGGTGCACCTGCCGCATAGTGGGGCTCTCCGACTGTCGGGAAGTCCAGGATCAACTCCATGTTGTCGCCGGAGATATCATACAGCTGAGCAGATTGCGAAAGCTCAGGACCTGTCGGCAAGTAACGATCCTTGGTGATCTTGTTCATCGCTACGAGGTACTTACCAAATGGCTTGCGAGAATTACCGCCAGGGATCATCAGGTGACCCACGGAGTAATAAGTGGGTGCGCGTGAGAGCACTTCCCAGGTACCGACCTTCCACTTCACCACCTCAGAGCTGATGAAGAAAGTAGTATAGGCATTGCCATTGGCATCGAATTCGGTGTGCAGTGGTCCGAGACCCGCTTGCTGCACAACACCCGCTACCACGTCATCATAATTGATGATCGGGATACCGTAGGCGTCACCATCGAAGCGCTCATTCTCTATCGCATCCAACATCTTGGTGAAGGAGTGGGCTGTCATGGATGCAGCCAACTTGCCACTACCGATGATATATTCTCCCGTGGGATCCACATCACATCCGTGAGGCGACTTGGGCGTGGGCAGGAAGTAAACTAATCCGGGATACTTCGAGGGATCTATCACTTTGACCTCCGTCTTCATGGAAGAGGTAGCGGAGTGCGTCGATTCGTCGTACACATTGTGGGCGTACTCGGTCGTCATCGTTTCATAATTACCAGCGGCGATCAGTTCTTCAGCTTTCTTCCAGTTGATGGCCGCGATAAAGTCCTTGTCATTCTGTGAGGCATTCACCTCCAGAAGGGTACTGGCCTCCTCTGTATTGTAAGTAGAGAAGAACATCCATCCGTGCGACTTCTGTCGTCCGGGGTGCGCCAGATCAAAATTGAAGCCGGGCATCATCACTTGAAACTCGAGGTTCATCCGACCTGTCTCCTGATTGATGGAGATGAAAGACAGAGCGCCCTTGAAGTTGCCTTTGTACTCGTCGATAGAGATGTCGCGCTGAGGTACAGGCACGCCGAATCTCGTTCCAGCAACGATGTACTCGGTATTCTCCGTGATGAACGAGGAGCTGTGATTACCGGCACTATTGGGCAACTCGATGATCTCTTCGGTCTCAAAAGTGGACAGGCTGATCCGGGCGATTCTCGGTGTATTATTGCCATTGATGAAGCACCAGCGACCATCTATCTCTCCGTTGGTCTGAGACAGGTCAGGGTGGTGTGAATCATCCCAGGGAACAAAACCAAATGATGTATTCAGCATGGGCTTTGTTTCCTCATTGAAGCCATAGGCCTTTTCAGCATCCACCGAGAAGACGGGGATGACCCTGAAAAGTCGTCCGGAGGGTAATCCATAGACGGCCAGCTGGCCACTGAAACCTCCAGAAATAAATGCGTAAAACTCATCGTGCTCACCTGGTGGGACATAAGCACGCTCGGCCATGTTACCGCCAATGGCTCCGCCGCCGCTACCACCTTGATTACATGAATTGGTGATGAACAACAAGCCAAAGCAGACCAGACAGCTGACGAGTAGTTTAGAAATGTTCATTTTCGTATTGGATTAAAAAATTCTCAATTGGGTAATATGACTTTGTCGACGACATTGATGATGCCGTTGGTAGTCTGAATAGTGGCGATCACATTGGCACCACCCACGGCCACCTGATCACCTTCCACTGTGACTTCCAGGTAGTCACCTGTAGCCATGTAGATCTTCCTGCCGCGACTCGCCTCTTTCTTGAGCGCCTCGACATTGAAAGAGCCTGGGGCTGCATGTCGGGTCAAGATGGTAGCCAGGTCCTGTTTGTTTTCCGGTAGCAGCAGGTTGTCTACTGTTCCTTCCGGCAATGCTGCAAAAGCATCATTGACAGGTGCGAAGACAGTGAGTGGACCTGCGTTCACAAGTACATGTTCAATCTCGGCTGCCTGAACCGCCGCAACCAGGGTCGAGTGGGCCTCCGATGAGATCGCCACTTGCAAGATGTTTTTGTCAGATACATCATCCTCCACAGAAGCCTGACCTTTTGGGTGAGAACTTGGTGCGGAGCTTTGCGCCTCATTCCCGGATTGGGAAGGTGGTCCACAGGAGACCAGCAGTCCGAACCCAAGGATGATAATTAGGAATTGAAAAATATGGGTCTTCATATGCTAAGGATTTATAAGGTTCTGAAATATTCGAGTACGGCCCTGGCCTCCTCTTCAGAGAGGTTCTGATTAGCCATGGGTGATCCATTGTACTCCATGAAAAGCTTCTTGGCCAAAGGGTCTTTTTGGACCATCTCTTCAGGATTGAGGATCATGTTCATTATCCAAGCCGGGGTACGTCTTGTGAGAATCCCCTGGGGTGAAGGACCAATGAAGCGCTTATCGATCTTGTGGCATGCGGTGCAAAGGGCTTCGTACTTCGCCTGGCCTTGACCAGCCAACGCTTCATCAATACCCTCAGGTAGCTCAAAAGCTTTGACCGGACCCACCCCGTGGTTGGTCTCCCATGTCTCGTAGGGATCCGTCGGTTCCATTTGTGATTGCTCTTTTATGCGGTCAATACGGCTCTGTCCCCCGCCGCAAGAGGCGAGGAAACAGATCATAACAAGTAGTGCGTATATCGGTTTCATGCGTCGATTGGATTATTCCGTTTTATTTAAGATTTTCGGATCATTATATCCGTTATTATTTCAAATTTTTTATTTCTTCAATACACGGCTGCCTTCCAGCAGCTCTGAATCGTTGACTTTGGTGCTCAGCAACGTCTCATTCAAGTGATTGCGAATGGTGATGAACTTATCATGCACCGGACACGGATTCTCTCCTGAGCACTCCGGCAAACCCAACACACAGTCCTTCAGCAGATGTTCGCCATCAATGGTCACGACGATGTCATGCAGCAGCACTTCTCTTCCCCGTGGCAACACAAAGCCTCCTCCTGGTCCCCGGAACGATTCCAGCAATCCACCCTTAACTAACTGTTGAAGGATCTTTGCGGTGAAAGCCTCCGGTGAGGCGATGGCCTCCGTCACGTCCTTCAAGTTTGTACGCCGTCCCTCCTGCTCATTGGCAGCGATGAAAATCATGATCTTTATGGCGTATTCGCAAGCTCTCGAGAACATGGCTTTTGCTTTAAATCGAGGCTAATCTAAGCGTCAAAATAATTTCGGACAAACTTATCCGTTATTATTTAGCCTGATTTTCGTCACATTTTGAAAAAGGATGGATTTGACTCGAATTTTAGGCAATGGCCCCTTCCAGACTTCGAAAAGCGACGCCTTTAACACGCAATTTCTTCCACCCCTGTGGCAAAACCTGCCCCGTCTCAACGAGTCCGTCTTCGGTGATTCGCAGGCCTCCAAAACCTGCCAACACGACTTGCAGCATACCCCCGGCACCGGTCGCAAAGAATGGCGCGACGCCTTTGCCATCAGCACACTCCGCCATTACGTTGAAGGGGCCGACCCCATTGGGCTGGTAGCTTTTCTGGAAAAGTCGGAAAGCCTGGTCCCTGTTGCCAAGCATCGCGTGTATCGTCGCCAGCGTCGCGACGCCCATAGCGGGACCATCCGGCGACATCCGTGGCTCATAGTAGTCGAGGTCCTTCTTCATCTGTACTGGATCATCGATCAGACACAGGGGATACGTCAGCAGATTGGCATCGCTTTGTTTGATCTGGGCGCCAGCGTACGTTTCGTTCTCTTTCGTCGTCCCATCTTCAAACTCAAGGATCGGAATGTTCTGTGACACGTGCACCCAGTCAGGATCTGCCTTGGCTCCCACACGATCAGCGGCCTCAGTGGCGTATTGAAGAACGAGCTTGACGATGCCATTCGTGAAGGCATTGTTGTCGATGTTCTCTTCGAATTCATTGGCACCGATGACGTTGGTGATCTCATATCTCCCTGGCCCGTTTCGTTCCACGCGATCTGCCCAAAATTCTGCGACCGCTTTCAGCACTGGCCAGCCTCTTGACTGCAGCCACTCAACATCTTGTGTCACCTGAAAGTACTTCCAGAAGGCCCATCCCACGCATGCGGTGATGTGCTGTTGGAAAGGTCCGGTCAGCGCCCATACAGGCGCCTGCTCAAATCCATCTTCCGCACTCTCCCACGGGAACATGGCCCCGCGGTAACCATGCGCAAATGCATTTTGCTTCGCAGCCTCGAGTCGTTTGAACCGATACTCCAGTAGGCTCTTTGCCATACCCGGATTCATCATCAGCAGCGCCGGATACATCCACAGCTCCGTATCCCAAAAGACGTGTCCATTGTAGCCGAGACCTGAGAGGCCCATCGGAGACAGGCTCAAGTCATTGCCCTCCCGGCAAAACGAATACAGATGGTAGAGCATAAAGCGAACATCCTTCTGACTTTGGTCGTCGCCCTCAATCTCAACGTCGCGCTCCCAGATCTTGTCCCACGCCGCTACATGGCCTTTTCGCAACCTGTCAGCACCTTCCAACTTGCAGAAAAGTGTCAACCGCTCGGCTTCGTTGCGAGGCTCCGAAAAATGAGCCGATGTACACACCGAACCCACTACCGAGAACTTGTAGGTCTCACCGGCCTTCAGGTCGATATAGAATTTGACGAGGTGCGACCCGTGGTCCCACTCCTCGTGAATAAGTGCAGGTTCCTCGCCATGAGGCTCCTGAAAAATGATGCTATTGCTAGCCGCCAAGGTGAGCTTGCCGGAGGGACTTTGCGCTTCACTTGTGAGCAAGGGAATGAGCACGTGTGGCCTGTCAATCTCACTGAAGTATTGCTGATTATTCCGTAGATGCCCCGGTGTCTCAATTGAGTTGGTGAAGGCAAACTTGAAATCCTTGTGGGCCTTGATCTCAAAGTTGACCAGGCCCGAATAGGGCAAATGCCGCAGGGACATCATTTCCTGTCGGATACTCAGGCGATCGTCAATGTCCAGCGAAGTGATGAACATCGCATTGCGCATATCCAACTCCTGCCGGAAGTTGTGAATATGGTCCTCACCAATCAGGTGATGGTCTGCAAAGAACTGAAAGTCAAAATGATTGAAGCCCTTCAGAATATTGCTCACCCTGCCACGACCATATTGGTCGTATACTCCATTGAGGATGACGTCTTTGACTTGAAAAGGTCTCGCATCAGATACGAGACCAATCATGCCATTCGCTACGGTCACCCCAAAGTATTTCGTCGGATCGATTTGCTCCGCCGCAATCTTCCAATTATCACTCATCCGTGTATTTGCTTTATTCTTTATGCTAGTCTTTTTCCAGTGTCTTTGTCAAAGAAATAGAGGCGCTCCGCGTCGATTCCCACCTGCAACTGCTGGCCACTTTCGTATGTGACTCCCCCGTGGCTCCTCATACAAAACTCCTTCGCCCCTTTGGAGAAGTACACAAACGTCTCAGCGCCAATGGGCTCGGTTACATCTACCTCGATGTGGATAGCGTCGGTCACCGGTTTCACCTCTTCAGACACCAGATCATAGATACTTTCTGGTCTGAAGCCCAGCACGACTTCCTTGTCAGTATAGGCTTCGAGATTCCCAATCAAAGCCGGCGGGATTCGAAAGACGACGTCATGTCCTTCGAAATTCAGCCCCCCCGAGTTCACAACCATACCATGCAGAAAATTCATCGATGGGCTTCCTATGAAGCTTCCGACAAACTGGTTCTGCGGTTCGTGGTACAAGGTCATTGGCTTGTCCACCTGCTGGACGTCGCCATCCTTGAGTACTACGATCTTGGTCCCCATGGTCATCGCCTCCACCTGATCATGTGTCACGTAGATCATCGTGGCATCCAGTTGCTTGTGCAGTCTTTTAATCTCCATACGCATCTGCACCCGCAACTTGGCATCGAGGTTAGAAAGCGGCTCGTCAAACAGGAACACCTTGGGCTGTCGGACGATCGCTCGACCAATGGCCACTCTTTGGCGCTGCCCGCCGGACATGGCCTTGGGACGGCGTTGCAGGAACTCGGTGAGGCCGAGAATTTCGGCTGCTTCTTCTACCCTTTTCTTGATCTCCGCTTTAGGCATCTTCCGAAGCTTCAATCCAAAAGCCATGTTGTCAAAGACCGTCATATGCGGATAGAGGGCATAGTTCTGAAAAACCATGGCGATGTCGCGGTCTTTGGGCGACAGGTCATTGACGCGCTCCCCATCGATCAACAGGTCTCCACCACTGATTTCTTCGAGGCCCGCGATCATGCGCAGCATCGTGGATTTGCCGCAGCCGGAGGGTCCCACCAGCACGGCAAACTCCTTGTCTTCAATGACCACATTGGCATCCGCTATGGCCGTGACATTGTTGTCATAGACCTTCTTGATATGTTGTAGTTCTACTTTAGCCATGATTATTCCTTTAGCCCTGAGCTAGCCACGCCTTCAACGAAGTAGCGCTGGAAGATCAGAAAGATGATTAGTGTTGGAAGGGATATAAGAATGGTGCCGGACATCAGTAGTGGCCAGTTCACCTGAAATTCGTTTTTGAGGAAGTTCATACCCACGGGTAAGGTGAACATGTCCGATGTCGTGGTCACAATGACCGTCCACATGAACTCATTCCACGAACCCTGGAAGGTATAGATAGCCACCGCCGCAAGGGCTGGTTTTGAGATCGGTAGAAAAATCTGCCAGAAAATCCTGAAGTATCCGCAGCCGTCAATCAAGGCTGCCTCCTCGAGATCTTTCGGGATCGTCTCGAAGAACTGCTTCATCAGGAAGATGTTGACCACAGTGATCAACCCCGGAAGCATGATTCCTGCATAGGTATTGATCAGGCTCAATTCGTTGAGAACGATGAACTTTGGAACTAGCAGGATGATCCCCGGAATCATCAGGCTCGCCATGAAAATGGAGAAGATGACGTTTCGTCCCGGGAACCGCAGTCGCGCGAAAGCAAAGCCCGCCAGGGATGCGAAAAAGACGTTGGTGAGTGTTTGCACCACTGTGATGAACATACTGTTTGCCAGCCACTGCGCAAACGGAAGGTCCTGCCATACGTGCACGTAGTTGCTCAGCGTCCACTTCTCTGGGATCAACTTAATGGGCCACTGGAAGACGTCTTGCTCAGCATTGAAGCTGATGGACAAGGAGAACAGGAACGGCCCCATGTAGAATGCTGTCATCACGATCAGCAAGAGCCAGAACAGTATCTTTTGTATTTGGATCGATTTCATGGTCTGACTATCAATAAGGATCGGGTGGTAAATACTTCTTCTGCACGACCGTCACGATGTAGATGATGATTGCCAACACAACCGCGGCCGCAGCTCCGTACCCCAATCGGAAATACTTGAAGGAGTTGAGGTAGACGAAGAAGCTCATCGTCGTGGTACTGTTTACCGGACCACCCTGCGACATGATGAAGACCTGGTCGAATACCTGGAAACAACCAATCAGTCCGAGTACAACCACGAAGTAGGTGACAGGCCGCACCATTGGTACGGTGATCTTCCAAAACTGCGTCCAGGCGTTGGCGCCGTCAATCTTGGCGGCTTCGTACACTGACTTTGGAATATTCTGCAGGCCGGCGAGGAAGGTGATCATGAAGTACCCGGAGGTGGACCACACATTCAGCGCCATGATCGATAGTAGTGCCGTGGATGGGTTGGTAAGCCAGTCCGTCCCCTCGACACCAATCTGGGAGAGCAAATAATTGAGCAATCCCGGCTTGCTGTAGATCCAGATGAAGATCGTCGACGTCACTACGGAGGCAGTTACCGCAGGGATGTAAAACGCCGTCCGGAAAAAGGCCCGTCCCGGCAACTTCTGGTTCATAATGAAAGCCAGAAAGAGCGAGAGCAATGTCTGCACGGGTACAACTCCAATTGCGTAGATCACCGTATTCTTGATGGCGATAATGAATACCTCGTCCTTGAACAACTCGATGTAGTTGCCCAACCCCACGAATGGTTTGTCGGGAATGAGCAGGTTCCAATCGTAGAGGCTGATCGCGAAGGCGAAGACCATCGGGAAAATGGTGAACACGCCGAAGATCAACAGCGGGAACAGCAGGAACAGGTAACCGGTCCTGGCTTGCGCCCATTTCTTTGATTTCAGCTGACTCATTTCAGTTCGTATTTGATGATTCGATCTTTGATGTCTTCCATGGCCTGACGTGGCTCCTTGCCGGTGAAGAACACCGCTTGCATGGCGACGACCATCTCTTCAAAGCCCCGTTCGTTGAACTCCACCTGGAAGGTCCTGGCAAAGTCGACGCTGCTCATGAACACACCGTACACGGGGTCGTCATAGAAGCCATTGTTGATGGCAACACTCTTGCGACTCGGCAAAGCGAGCCCCTGGCTGGTCCAGGTGGTCATACCATCCACCCCCGTCAGGTACCGCATCGCCGTCCATGCATCGTCCTTGTATTTGGAAGACTTGGGAATGGCAAAAGCAGTGGTGAAGGCTACCGTACCTTTTTGTTTGCCGGCGGGCAGTTCGGCCACCGCCCAATTGACGTCGCCGTAGGTGCCCTTTAGAAATGGGATCAACCAACCTCCGGAGAGACACATGGCTGCCATTCCTCGCCCAAAGGCGTCACCATTCCACCCTTGCCCGACATCCGTGGGGATGGTCGCAATACCTCTTTTGTACAATCCGTGGTAAAACTCCAGCGCCTCGATAAAAGGCTCATCCGTGATACCCAGCGAGCCATCCGGATTTTGGAAGTTGCCCTCGTTTTGAAAGACAAAAGGCATTAGCATCTCCGTCGAAGGCTCCAGCACTAAACCGTACTGGTCTGTCTCCCCGTCGCCGTCCAAGTCTTTGGTGAGCGTTTCTGCGAAAGACACCAACTCATCCCATGTCGTCGGAACCGAATCCAGCCCCGCCTCCGCGAACATGTCCTTATTGTAGAAGAGTACATACGGAGCAAAATCCTTTGGAAGGCCATATTGCTTACCATCGCGATTGAACGATGCGATGAGGTTGGGAAAGAAGTCGTCCATGTCGATCGAGGGATCGGCGGTGATTTCTTCATCCAACGGCTCAAGGATATCAAAGCTCATGTACGAGGGAGCGAGATAACCCTTCATAAAGAAGAGGTCCGGGCCGGTATTGGTACCCAACATCAGTTGCAGTTTTTCGGAGTAGTTGCCCGGAATGGGCTCGAAGTTGAATTCAACGGATGGGTTGGCCTGCCGGAAGTCTTCCAATGTAGTTTCAAACATCTCAGTTTCAGCGGGACTGCTGACCCAAGATGAAATGCGCATGACGTCTGCTCGCTGCTGGCAGCTGATAGCTGTCGCAAGCAGAATCACAACAATGGACAAGTGGCTTGGGCATTTCATAGCTACAAATGTGATGGGGTCATGTGGTAATTCTTTTACCAAAAATGACCAACACTAACACTATTTTTGCATTTTGGGTATTTCAATACCGTCTCAATAGTCAAAATATGTTAGCATTGAGGTGTGAAGCCCACGTTCCAACATCTTGGTTTTGATTGCGTCAATGCCTCATTCCTGTGCTACAGGGTGGCCTCTGAGCGCTTTGGCTTTCATTGGCACTATCATCCGGAGTGTGAAATATCCTATGTCGTCCGTGGTCATGGCACCCGCCTCGTTGGAGACAATGTGGAGGAGTTTCAGGCTGGAGATCTCCTCTTTATAGGACCGGACTTGCC
This sequence comes from Cyclobacteriaceae bacterium, assembly GCA_965227935.1. Classification (GTDB taxonomy): domain Bacteria; phylum Bacteroidota; class Bacteroidia; order Cytophagales; family Cyclobacteriaceae; genus JAWPMT01. The sequence continues at coordinate 784,683 of CBDDGS010000043.1, forward strand.
CCATACGCTTATTTCCGATGAGTTGTATAATCAGTCTGGCTTGGGGATGGAGGTGATCGTTATCCAGTTTCGCAAGGAGATCCTCGAGGATCGCTCACTGGAGATCGTCGAGTTAGCAGGTATTGGCAAACTGATCGCAGAATCTGGTCGGGGCCTGCATTTTCCAAGCAATGAGGTTATAGGCGCAAAGTTGCGGTCGCTCACCACTTCCACGGGGTTCGCCCAGTACCACGGGTTGCTGGATGTTCTTCACGACATCAGCCTGAGTGAACGCCGGCCGTTGGCTTCTGAATTTTACAACGCCGACTTGCGGGGCAAGTCCGAAGAGCGGATTGGGCGAGTTTGCCGGTACATTCACGAGCACTATGCCGAGTCAATCAAGATTGCCGAGTTGGCATCACTGGCCCATATGAATGAAGCCTCCTTCTGTCGCTTCTTCCGCAAGATGACTGGGAAGACCGCGATCAATTACATCAACGACCTCCGCATTGGCAACGCCTGCCAACTCCTGCATCAGGAAGGGATTCCTATCAGCGAGGTGGCTTTTCGGTCGGGGTACGAGAGCATCACCCACTTCAACCGCAGCTTTCTCAAGCGCAAGCAAGTCAGCCCCTCGGTCTATAGAAAGAGCTATGCCTCCCAAAACTGAGACGGTCAGGCCCCATCACCATTTCACACCTCCCAGCAATTGGATGAACGACCCCAATGGATTGATCTTCCACGAGGGGATCTATCATCTGTTCTATCAGCACAACCCGAAGGAAAACCGATTTGGACAGATTGGCTGGGGACATGCGACCAGCAAGGACTTGCTGACTTGGGAGCACCAGCCGTTGGCGCTGGCTGCCGGCGAGGATACGATGATCTACTCCGGGTGTGTGGTTTTCGATCGTCATAACTTGCTCAGAGGACCTGAACCGCAGCTCGTGGCGATCTACACCGAGCATCGCTACAACAGTGAAGATGATTACCACGAACGAATTTGCTACGCTACAAGCGTCGATGGGAATGCATGGGACGTCCCGGATGACAATGTGCTGATTGATCGGGCAGAGGATGACTTTCGCGATCCCAAGGTGTTTTGGAGTGAGCAACACGAGTCTTGGGTGATGGCAGTGGCATTGCCGAAGCAATACACGGTGCTCTTCTATCGAAGTACGGATCTACGGCATTGGGAGGAGACTGGCGCCTTCACCCACCCGCAAGCCCGCGGTCAATTTTGGGAATGCCCGGATCTATTCCCACTAACAGACGAAGCCGGTCAGACCCATTGGGTGCTGAGCCTCTCCGGGGTCAACATCGATGGGGAGTCGTGGGGCATGTTCTACTTCGTCGGAGATTTTGATGGAAGCCAATTTGAATCCCGGACACCTCCTCAATGGCTGGACTATGGACATGATTTCTATGCGGGGATCACATTCGAAGGAACAGCGCAAGACCGGATCATGATGGCGTGGTGTGGTAATTGGGCCTATGCCAATGACCTCGACACACATCCATGGAAAGGCATGATGAGTTCGCCCCGAAGATTGTCCCTCGGTAACGACCTCCAGATCCGACAGCAGCTCATTACTGCCATCGAACCACAGCAGATCATCCCTGATCAGAACGCGCCGAAGCTGAAGCATTCAAAAGCCCGGATCAGGGTTGATCACGACGGTGTCTCAATCGACCGATCCGCCTGTCCGTTGTCTTCCTCCCTTGAGAATTATCATTCGGCAAAATACGAGGGACCAGTTGATGAGGTGCAGATCTATGAGGATCACGGGATCGTGGAAGTGGTGATCAATCAAGGAAAAGTGGTCATGACAGAAAGGCTGTAATTGTCACCATTTGTAAAATCCTACCTGACAATGTCAAACATTAGGGAAGCCACCAAACCAACCGACCTTCACCCTGTTTTCTTCCCAAACCTCAAAATGCAACGTTTATGAAGAATCTTCTATTTCTCCTCATCGCCCTGTCCTTTGCCTGTGCTGAAAGCCGGGTAGTGACGCAGATGACTGCAGCGTCTACCGAGATCATTACTCCTCCAACACAGGGGGACTACGAGGCCCGTATCCGCAACAAATCCGGTGAAACCCTCCAGGTCGAAGTCAGAGACCGGGTCAACAATAAGTTTCGAAGCGGCTTTGGTCTCGGATCCCGATCCAAGGCCAAAATAACAGTTACCTACCTCGACCAATTGGTGCTGCGCAACGAGCAAGGCCAGTCCACAAAAGCTGTGGTGAAGTTCTACCCTATCGAAATTGTCCCCGCCAAAAAAGTCAGCGATCAGTCGGCATCCAATCCGACGTCCGTGAGCTTCATCCTCCGCAACAACACGGCGAAGTCCATTCCACTGATCATCCCTTCAGTGATGAACCCCAACCTATCGCCCTTTTCTAATAGCGGCGTGAATCTCGAAGTTGGACAAGAGATCCTTTTTCGTGCCAACGGTAAACGGCAGGTGCTGCTGGTGGTTGATGAAAACATCCAACCAGGAGAAAAGATCGATGTCGCCAAAAGAATAAAGGAGCGAAAAAAGGAGCTTGGAATCTCCGATTAATTAGTGGAGAAGTGCTCCATTAAGAATTGAAACACCGGTCGGTGGTCGTCGGCTACAGCGCCATGGCCACCTTCTAAGGTCACATGCTCTACGGGGTAGGAAAAACCGCTCCTCTCAAGTCGGTCGACCATCAGATCACACATCTTCAGACACGGCCAAATCTCGTCTTCCGAAGCGGAAACCAACAAGATGGGACCCATGATCTTTTCCACCGCGATCGCTTCGGGACCATTTGGATCGGAGGCCTCAACCATCAGACTGAACGCCTCATAAAAACCCTCTTTCTTGGAAACCTGGACCGCCTCTTTCGTGATAGGAATAAAGGGCACTTCCGATCCTCCAAACGTCCACGAGGAAGTCGCACGCTTTGTAACTCCACTAGGTAGGCTAACATGCGCCGGGACCAGAGCCAGCACCCCAGCATAGTCGTCGTACCGAGCAGCCAGGTTCAGGATCAACTCTCCTCCACGGGAACCTCCGAAGAGGAGGATCCGCTCCGCATCGATCAGTGGATGATGGCTAACACTCATGATGGTGTCATGAATGGCATCCAATGAGATCCGGTCCAGGTATTTGGGAGTATCCGGTAGGCCGAAGTACCCCAAAGCAAGGAAGTGATATCCTAGTGCCAAGAGGCTATCTCTCAGAACCGCTGTCCTTTCAGTTGCAAAGACCATTCCCCCCTCGCTGCCGCCGAAGGCCACAATCAAGGGCGCCGGTTGGTCGCCAGCCAGGAACAGCTGATGGGCCACTTTCCCATGGTTTTTCGGAAGACCTCCCGAGAGCGCCTCGCAGGAAGATGCTAACCAGCCGGCAAATAATAGGGTGACGAAAAATCTCATTGGAAGCAAACATACCTTGGATGTGGAGACCCCGGAAGAATATTATGCTATTCCCGGACCTACCAGGAAGCACCTGATTCGGAATCTACAGGTTCCAAGGACTTCTCTGGATGGAGACCAATGCTATTAAGCTAAGCGGTTTTCTGGCCATTCTCCAAAGCAAACATTCTAAGGTCATGCTGACGCAGGAAGCATCTATCGGCATAAGATCGACGATTGACCTAGCATCGTCAATAGATTTTTCCTACGTCAAAATGACCTTGCTTTTGAGAATGGCTTTCGAGGTTCCTAGCTTAATAGCATTGGGATGGAGACCCCGGAATAAATCCGGGGATTAGTGCAGATATTTTAATTGCTTTGTGCGAACTGAATTCGCACTACTTCCACACGGCCAGTACTGCCGAAAGAATTACGATAACAACGGCCTGGCTTCCCAAAGCGAGCCACACAGCATTCCAGCGTCTAAGGAAAGCATAGCCAGGTACCATCGTCGAAGCCACCAGGAAGACATCCAGGAACAAAGCCAGGGAAATACCGTCGCCAATTGAGCTTGTACCCAAGGCACTCTGGAGGAGAGCGATGCCCAGCACCAGCAAGAGCATGCAGAGCGCGCCGATCCCGTAAGTGTATCCTGGCACCTCCTTCGTGTGCTCAGCTTTGGTCTTGCCAGGAGCATATGCCCTTGCCCATGGATCGCCAAATATGACGGCAAACCACAGGGTGAGGAATACTTGCCCGATCACGAAGCAAACGATCACGGCAAGCCAATTGAGTTGTGTAAAGTCTAAGTTCATTTGTGTGAGTTTTTCCCTTAGACGATTGGCGGCATCAAAACGATAGTACCCAACCGATATTATTTAAAAAAAAACGATCGAGGGCTTACTCTCTAAAGGATGTCAAGTTCCACTCTGGATAATCCTCATTCCTCATGCTCGCTGGTTGGCCCTTGAGGTAGTGGTCCCAAAACCCCAGTACGACATCATTTGTCATCTGTAGAACCCTTGGGCCGGGAATACTACCTAACTGCCCATAGACCTTCAGCATAGGCCACACAACGGGAAAATCAGTGAAGTCCGCGTGCTTAGCGGAGACGAAGTGGCATTCATGATAGTCGGCAGTGCTGCTCAGCTGAAGGAAGTCATTCGTTCCCTGGCCATCGTCGCTGTACACCATGAGGAAGGGAACATTGAGGCTATCACTATTGGTGGTACCATATTGCAGGCCATCCACATTGATGCCGGCTTTGATCCGGGCATCCAGCTTGCATAATTCAGCGGCGGTGGCTCCGCCAACAGACATCCCCATCGCACCAATGCGGGTTGTGTCAATGATACCCTGGAAAATCGTTGCTTCCCTACCGGAGCTCAATAGATTGTCAAGTACGAAAGCGTTGTCCCTTGCCCATTCTGCCACCACCGTGTTCATGGGCGATTCGGAGATCGCATTGCGCATGATTTCTGCTCTTAATTCAACCGACGAGACCGTGGCGATGGAATCCTGGGCCAGCAGGACGGGTCGAGAGGATTCTTCTATCCATTGCATGGCCTGGTTCCATTCCTCCATACTGGTCAGGAATTTTGGTAGCACTGTGCCGGTGCCCTCGAGGTTCACCCGAAGGCTCTCGTAGGGATGTGAGATACTCACCACAATGTAACCGTGGCTGGCCAGGTGTTCCATCAAGAGGGTGTTTTGGGAGGTGAACATTTGCAGGCCATGATTGAAAAGGATCAAGGGAAACTTCTGACCGCTCCCTTCGGCGGGGGCCCCGATCATTGAGTGGGTTTTGACACCTCGCAAGTAGCCGAGAAAGAAGCTGATCTGGTCCGACTCTCCTTTGTAAAGCTCTGACCACAAGGTGCGAATTGGATACACATCGTCATCATCTGCTTCTGCGGGATACCATGCTTCGACAAACAATTCCCGCTTGTCCCCGGCGCGATCTGTATGTATCTCCTCTCGGGATTCATCAACAAGGGTGAATGAAGTAGTGCCTACTGGATAGTCACCGGAGGGTGCTGGGAGCCGCTTAATCGGCATACCCATCGCGAAAAGCACAGAGGTAGCCATGAGCGTCACACCTATCAGGAATCCCAGGATCCGTAGCACAACCTGAGCAACAGACTTTCTTAGTAGAAGTAAGGAGAGCACCAGAAAGAGGACGTAGGCAAGGCCGACCTGCCATCGGGCCACCTCCCCTATCAAATGAATGGTGAGAGCTCCCAGAGCAACATAGAAGGCCAGCAACTGAGCCTTACGTGAATTGGAGAAGATGCACACCAGCACCAGCAGAACGAGCGTGCCAAACAGGAATAGCGCTTCAAAAAATTGCATCTATGCAGAACGGTGAAGTTGAGTAAAAAATGATATTCATATGATGAGTTACACCTTGGGTTGGTTGCATGCCCCTACGACGATTTCATCCTACGTTGGAATTCCGTACATTGTAAATCATCCACATGACCAGAATTTTCTCAATACTCCTCCTAACGATTTCATTGCCATGTGCAGGGCAGATCTTTCAAGCGCTGGAGAGTCGATATTTGACAACCCGGTGGCAGGACTCCGAAGCCAAATTGACAGATGCCGAAAAAATAGCGCTACTCAACAAGCTCCCCGAAGAAGACACGCTTGAGTTCATTGATCACATGGTTGGAGATCTGTATCCGGTGGACACTGCGGGGCTGCGCTACATCGACCTGGATCAGGACGGGGATCTCGACCTTGTGTATGCCTCGTATTCTGGGACCATGGGGGCGGGGTCTGCAAAGGTTTATCTGCAGGAAAAAGACCGCTTCAACTTTGTGGGGGTCGCCAAAGGATGGATCCGCCACATTGAGATCTCACCGCAACTAAAAATCTACACGTTCGAACATCCTTGCTGTGACAGTTACACCAATAGCATAAAAACCTACGTGCTCGACGACCAGTTGAATTGTTCCGAAAACCTCGTGTACATCAGCGTAGCATACGATCTCCCCCGATTGCCTGATCTGAATAGTACCAGCCGGGGGACGGCCCAAGATTCGGAGCTGTTCATTTCGCCGAATGATCTGAGGGGTACCGGGTATTTCCGGGACCGAACGAAGGAGATCCATGATCAATTACGGGCTGGGAATCCGGTAATGTGTGGGGAAATTCCCAACGGCACCGAAGTTGGAATTCTTGACTCTGCTGCCATCAACGGTCAGGACTGGTACCTCGTAATCACTGATCCCATTGCCAAACCGGAGAACAGCTTGTTTGAAGACTGGCAAACCCGAGTAATCGAGAAGAGCAGGTACCTCGGGTGGGTCAGGAAGCCAACAATCCTGTCCACTGACTAGTCCTTTTCGAGGTACTTCTCCATCACCTGTCGGTTGTGCTCCAAATGATGCAATTGCAATGTCGCGGCATTGGACTCAAACGGGTCGATGCCACTGACAAGGTCCGCCCGGAGATCAAAGAGCTTCTCCTTGTCCGCCTTCTCCGCCTCTCGTGCCAATTGTAATTTATTGAGTTCGACAGCAGCGTCTTGCTTAGGATTGAAGATGCCATTGAGCTCGGAGCACTGGTGGCACATCCCATTCTTATTGATGATGGAGCACCGATTATCGAATATGTCGATCATCCTTGAGCGGGCCTTGTGCACATGGTGCTTCGCCATGGCCTCCGAGATGTCCAGGATCTCAGCGATCTCGGTAAACTTGAACTGGTACACTTCCTTCAGCAGCAGACTTAGCTGCTGTTCTATGGGCAGCGTCTTGCCGATGCAAGTGAAACAGAAAGCGATGTGCTCTTTGATCTCAAAATCCCCCTGAGGTGATGTATGCCGAATTTGCATCGCTTCTTCAAAAAAGGGTTGGTTGGAAAGGGCCGCGGCTTTGCAGACGTCCAAAACATCCTCACTCCACCGCTTCTTCGACCCCAAATAGTCTCTGGCCAGGTTCGCCCCAATGGCGAAGACCCAGGTTTTCAACGAAGATTCATCCCGAAAAGAATCGAGCTTGCCGCTTGCCTTCATGAACGTATCCTGCACCAAATCCTCCGCGTCATGAGGACTGGCCGTCATACGGAGAATAAAGGATTTCAGCTGACCGCGAAAATCATTAAACGCTGAGGCAAATTGCTGCTGACTATTCATCGGGCTATAGGTTGAGTTGGATTGGGTTCAAAGGCATGAAATCCATACCTCTACTTTGCGCTAGTCTTTCTTCTAACAATCGTACCAGTCTGCTCCCCCGATCCAGCACCGCAAAAGAGAAGTTACGGAGAGATGCTACTCAAACTTCGGCCTTCCCGGGCCTTTATAGGCTGCCGCACCAAAAGCTTTGTTTCTCGGCTTGACCGTCAAAAGCGACTGATCCGTCGTCGTTGGTGCTTCGATGAAGCCATAGTACCTACCCATCCAATAGTCCCTCAAAAACCCGGTAGGCTCCATCACCTTCCGACCATTCGATCCTCCATCCAGTCGTATGGCGCGGCGGCTCCCTCTCATTACGGTAGATTCCCTTGGCGAAATGGCTTTCAAACCACCCTCATAGGATGTGTATCCCTCTTCCACGTACAGATCATCACGGTGAGAATTATTGAAACTATGCTCGGTGCAATCCAGCGTCCAGGCGCGCAGGTGCTTCATGCATTGATCAAGGTCAAAGTCGTTGTTGGTGAATGCCCCATAGGTGAAATTGAACCATGGGATATGCTCCATGCGCTTGATCTCGTAGGAGCGCTCCAGGCTTCGGAGGAGATAGGATTTTTCTTTCGGATCGGTCGTATATCGGAGAATCGTGTTGTACGCCTCAAACGCCAAATTATCATCCCATGGCGCTATTGACGTGGGAGGAAAGGTGTTCTTCTGTCGTAAGGTATTGTTCAAATAGCCCCAATCCACGAGCTGCTGGAAACCTTCGCGGTACTTCGCATCACCGGACACGGCATAGGCGGCTCGGGTGAAGGCCAGTGCCTCCAAACCATTTACGCCCCTGTCGCTGTAGCCATAAGCTCTCAGGAGGTATTCGGGATTCCACCTTCCCCACCGGGTGGGTTTGCCATCCATATCGATCATGACCCAGCCATTTTTCATGATATTCGAAACCATTCGGGTCAGGTGCTCCTTCGCCAATTCCTTCTCGCGGCCTTGTGCAACAAGATCATGAAACAGCGAGATACTATAGACATGGGCGATCACTTCGTCGCTGGAAGTATCCCCTTTCCAGTAGAAGTTGCCATCCTCTGTTTTGTACCATTTGGCGGGAAGGCCACCGGAGCCGTGCCTCCCCAACTCACCTTTGTCCCCCTTGATGGAGAAAATAGATCGGGCGATGAACCCATCGATGGGCGTTATTCGATCCAGCCAGAGCATGGCTTCAAAAACGTCAACTGCCTGGGCACGGACGGTTTCATCACCAGTGACTTTGTACTTGAAACATAAGGCAGCGAGATAGGTACCCGTATGTGCTCCATCGTTGTCACTCACTTCACGAATCCATTCGCCCTCTTTTTGATACACGGTCTGAATGAACCCCAGCCGCTTGTGGCCCCATTCCTCCAGATGTCGCTCGTAGTAGTCCGCCTTCTTCCGTAGGGTGTAATCCTGGTAGTCAATGATGCCGAGGCCTCCGTCTGTAGCGATGCAAACAGTTCGGTTGGAGACCGCAATGTCATTCACCTGATTATCAGGGAGCCAGTGGCCAGCGCCGAAGTAATGCCAATCATCATCGAGCATCCGCACCGCTCCACGCGCTGTCCCGATCCACAGATCATTGTCAAAGCCTCGAGTCAGTGAGTTCACATTCTCCACGGGCAGTCCGTCCTCGCCTTTGATCGTGTTGAGCGTCGCCCCTCGCAACTCCGCCAGCCCACGATCTGTGGAAATGTAAAGTCGGCTCCCCAGGCTGAGCATGTTCCTCGTGTTTTTAGATGGAAGCCCTCCCCAGTCGATGAAATCAGTATTGACCATCTTCCCATCAAACTGGATCAACTCTCCGCGCCTGAGGATGTGCAAAGTGCCGGCGTATGACTGAATTCTGTGAATTGGCCCCAGCTTCACAGGGTCTGTGTGTATCTGCGTTCCATCCTCCATTTGCGTGGTGATGTCACTGTTGTAGTACCCTCCCTCAGGCTTGATGGAGACGAATTCCTGATCGACCAGCTTGAATATTTCGTCACTTGTCGCCGCATGCAGTTCCCCCAGATGCATACACATGCCGACAAAATGCTGATCATTGATTTGCTCCCATTGGCCGTTATCGAATCGAAAAATCCCTGATGGAGTCAGTCCCCAAAGGGCGCCATAGATGGTTATCAGCCTCGTCACGTCCCGAGGAGCACCCTTCTGCGCGACGAACTCATCTCCATCGAGCGCGTAGACTCCGGAATTGATGATGGCATACACCTGGTCGTCGTAAACGCCCACCCCATCGATTGGATGCTCAGACTCAATTTTGCGCGCGACCTCCTGGGGATAAACATCGTCAGCTGCGGGTGTCCAGAATTTCTCAGTGTCTTGTGCCTGAGCCTTGCCAGGGATGGACACGGCGCAAGCCAGGAAAATCGCCGGCAGCATTCGAAAAGTGAGAAAACGTCGAGGGCAGAGGAGTGTCTTCATTAGGTACATGATCGGGATCATTAGGGAACGTGTAGATGACAGCAAGGAAGGTCATTTCATTCGTAATTACCAAATGGATGCTCGCCATTCATCAAACTCTCGCGCAAATTACCGGCTGACTATTCTTCGGCAAGTAGGTTGAATTTTGGTTAGTTTGAGAAGCCAATCTTCCTTAATATGAAACCCACCTCCCTGCTCTCCATTGTCCTTCTGGTCGTCACTTCCTCCTGTGAACTCTTCTTCTCCATGGAGTCTGAGACTCATCAGCAGGCAACAGCATTCTTTGATCACTACGCCACACGAAATGACTGGTCGGGTTTTCTGGACCGCTATGATGCCGACATGACGTTTGAGGACCCCATCCTGGGTTACCAATTCGACGACCGGGAGGGCTTCAAAGCCTTCTACAATTGGCCAGATACGTCCTTCGCCAAGCATCCAGATTACCCCAGGACCCTGGTAATGGAGGAATTGATCACCACCGATGGGAGAGCTTTTGGGAGTGGCTACTTCACGCCCTTCTATTATCAGGGGAATCTCTATGGAGATAAAGAAAAGATGTCTTTCACAATCATCCTGACCTTCAACGATGACGGCAAGATCATTCGGCAAGTCGACTGGATCGATTATCCACCCGAGATCATGAAACTCGTCTTCTGCCAGGAGTAAAAAGGCATTCCCCGAACACACGCCCGAGGAATGCACAAATAGGTCAAAACCAAAGTCATATTAGCTTGCGAGCGGCACGACTTGCGCCTTGGAGCGATACGGCTTGAATATGAAAGGCACGAAAAAGCACTGCGCAATGGCGATCACTACTCCTATCTCATCAGTAGTACCGTGAGGCTCCCCGGTGGCCAAAAGCGGCAACAACAGTAGTGTCGTCCCTAGAAAGACGAATAGCAAGCGGCTGTTGAGTGGGCTCCAATCAATCTTTGACATTTCCGCCTTACCACCTGAGCGAATGACCTGCACCACTACCAGCATCGCCAATGCAGCCAAAGGAATAACAATCATGGAGATAGAGATATGCACGTTCATGGTGTCACCGTGGAACATGGTATCGCCGTTCACAGCGATATCGAATAGCAGGTTCCCAAAAACGTGTAGCCACCATGTGACCAGGAAGGCATTGTACAGTAGTCGGTTTTGCATTCTGTACAAACCGATGATCAGCACTGCATAGAATACAATCTGTACCACCAAAAAGCTGAATGACGCCGTGACACCAGCACCTGTGATCCACGTACCAAAGTACTGCATGCCCCATACGTAGGACTCACCATCAAACGCAGATCGAATGAAAGGAAGCCATGCGATCATGAAGGTGATAGAGAGAATGACGGTCAGGACATTCGTCCATCGATTGGGTGTGCGATAAGCATAAAGGTTTTTCATCATTTTCAATTCGTTTTTTCAAACAGATCGTAAATGATCGACCTCCGTTGCGCCAGCGCAGGGTTTTGGGATGAAAATCGCGTATTTGGGATGACTGAAGACTACCGAAGGAGTGCCGCTAGCTCCGTGGCATATTTTCTGGAAACAGGAAATGGCGTCTCCACATGCTGCAAGGTGAGATAACCCTGCTGCTGGTTACCCCGAAATTGTGTCAGGTGCATGATGTTGACTATGTAGGATCGGTGACACCTGACCAGCGCGGGATGCAGGGACATCTCCTCCACTTTCTTCAGGGTCGTGCGTACCAGGGTCTTTGTCATTTGTTCCTGGTGCAAGTAGTGCACGGATACGTAGTTGTCTTCAGACTCCAGGAACAAGATGGCGCTCAATGCGAGACTCAGTTGATCCTTTTGATTGTCGGAGGGGAACTGAATGATCTGGCCCTCATCTGTGTGGTAGTCTTGCGCACTGCGTGTTAGTTCCTGCAGCTGCTTCATGCGTGCGTACATGACAATGACGGCAATGGGAATGATCGCTGTCGCGCTGATATTGCCGAGAAACTCCAACCAGCTGCTGAAGCGGAAGTCGTGCCAATTGCCTAGGAAGTTGTAGAACAGGAACATCATCGTACTCGCATAGAGGAGTGTCCAGACCAGCCAAAGTGTCAGCTGCCACCGGTACACCACTCCGCGGAAAATAAAAGGAAAAAGCAGAAGCTCATTCGCCATGAGTACGATGGTGATGTATACCCCAAACAGGAACATGAACAGCAAAAACTCCGACGAGATGCGTTCGGTTGGGTCGTAGTTGTTGACCCCAAAAGGTTGAAAGAAAAGCAGAAACAGGAAACCATACAACCCAACTGCCAGTATCGCATAGATCTTTTCGGTGCGACTCATCGGTTGGACAGGGCTACTGAGGAAGGAGGTCAATGCTTTGTCATTTTTTCGTACAACCTCGTACTTCCCGAAAATTACAATTTCTCAGCTAGCCAATGAAAGTTGTGGCAGGGCAAAAAAAATCCCCGAGCCTTTCATTGGGCCCGGGGACACGTTGGATTGGGGATTATTATTTCAAATTGGCCTTCGCAGCGGCCACCTTCGCAATAGGTACCCTGTAAGGTGAGCAGCTAACATAATTCATGCCCACGTGGTGGCAGAAGTCAACAGACTTCGGTTCACCGCCATGTTCACCACAAATACCGATCACAAGGTTGTGCCGTGAGGTTCGTCCCTTTTGGATGGCGTGAGTCACCAATTGACCGACACCTTCCTGATCCAGTACCTGGAAAGGATCCTCTTCCAGGATACCCTTCTCGACGTAGATCGGCAGGAACTTACCAGCGTCGTCCCTTGAGAAACCAAAGGTCATTTGGGTAAGGTCATTGGTACCGAAGGAGAAGAATTCCGCATACTTGGCAATCTTATCAGCCATCAGTGCTGCACGAGGCACCTCGATCATCGTACCGATCTTGTAGTCGACGTGATCATGCCTTTCGAGGAACACTTTTTCGGCCTCCTTCTTCACAATGTCCACTTGCATCTTGAACTCGTTGACACCACTGGTCAGTGGGATCATGATTTCAGGTCTGCTACGAACATTTCGATCCTTCAGATTGAGCGCCGCCTCGATGATCGCACGGGTTTGCATCTCGGTAATCTCAGGATAGGTATTGCCCAATCGGCAACCACGATGACCCAACATGGGATTCACCTCTGCTAACGAAGCGATCTTTGCTTTGATATCCTCAATGGAGACACCCATCGTTTTGGCCATTTCTACCTGGGTAGCTTCATCCTGAGGCAGGAACTCGTGCAACGGTGGATCCAGCAAACGGATGGTCACCGCAAAACCGCTCATGGCTTCTAGTATGCCTTCGAAGTCGCTACGTTGGATAGGCAGTAGTTCGGTTAGTGCCTCACGTCGCCCAGTCTCGTCTTCTGCCAAGATCATTTTCCTCATGATCTTCAGACGCTCACCATCAAAGAACATGTGCTCCGTACGGCACAATCCAATACCTACAGCGCCAAATCTCCTGGCTATCTGTGCGGTCTCTGGTGTATCAGCATTCGCATGGACCTTGGTCTTCGCATACTTGTCCGCGAGTTGGATCAAGCGGGCCAGGTTGCCGCTGATCTCCACCTGCTGGGTCTTGAGTTTTCCTTCATAGACACGGCCTTTGGAGCCATCGAGTGAAATCCAGTCACCTTCTTTGTACAGCTTGCCCTCTATGGTCATGGTCCTTGACCCATTGTTGATGTGGATCGCGCCAGCGCCGCTGATGCAGCACTTGCCCATACCTCTGGCAACGACTGCGGCGTGTGAGGTCATGCCTCCACGGGCGGTGAGGATACCTTCAGCAGCATCCATGCCTGCAAGGTCTTCGGGAGAGGTCTCCACACGTACGAGAATGACGGTTTCACCCCGGGCCTTCCAGGCTTCAGCATCTTCTGAGAAGAAGACAATTCGACCGGAAGCGGCACCAGGAGAGGCTGGTAGTCCTTTGGCAATCGGCTTGGCTGCAGCCAACTCATCCCTATGGAAGACAGGATGCAACAGCTCATCTACCTTATTGGGGTCGATACGCTGCAAAAGAATGTGCTCATCAATCAGGCCTTCGTCAAGCATTTCCATGCCAATACGTACCATTGCCTCCCCAGTGCGCTTTCCATTACGTGTCTGGAGGATCCACAACTTGTTTTCCTCGATAGTAAACTCAAGGTCCTGCATGTCGCGGAAGTGATTCTCCAGTTTATGCTCGATGTCTACGAGCTCCTTATAGATCTCTGGCATGAACTCTTCCAATGAGGCATAGTTCTCCTTTCGATCCTCTTCGTCCACCTTGGCCAGCTTCGCCCATCTTTTTGAGCCTTCCAGCGTGATTTGGTGAGGTGTCCGTATACCTGCTACCACATCTTCGCCCTGTGCGTCGACGAGGTATTCTCCGTTGAATACATTCTCTCCTGTCGCTGCATCACGAGTAAAGGCCACACCTGAGGCGGAAGTCTCACCCATATTGCCATAAACCATCGCTTGGACATTCACCGCAGTTCCCCACTCCTCTGGGATGTTATTCAGCTTGCGATAAACAATGGCTCTGGGTGTATGCCAACTTTCAAATACGGCGATAATAGAATTCCACAGCTGCGTCGCAGGGTCTTGTGGGAATTCCAGGTCTGTCAATTCTTTGATTCGTGCCTTGTACAAAGACACCAATTCCTGAAGATCTTCTGTTGTGAGTTCCTGGTCAGTTCTTACTCCACGGTCCTCTTTCATGTTGTGGAGAATCACCTCAAATACATCTTCATCAGTGGCCACGTAGGTATTGACCTTCATCACCACATCGCCATACATTTGGATAAATCGGCGATAGGAGTCCCAGGCAAAATGAGGTTTGCCGGACTTCTTGGACAGCCCTTCTACGACATTGTCATTCAGACCAATATCCAGGACGGTATCCATCATTCCGGGCATCGAATCCCGGGCACCTGAGCGTACTGAGAGTAAGAGTGGATTCTCCTGATCATCAAAATTGGCGCCCATAATTTGTTCAATGAAATGAACACCTTCGCGCACTTCGGGCCTAAGCAATTTCTTGACCTTTTCTTTTCCCAATCGATGATACTCAGTACATACATCAGTAGTGATCGTGAAGCCCGGAGGTACGGGAAGACCTATTCTGGTCATCTCACCCAGGTTAGCACCTTTTCCCCCTAGTAAGGGCTTCATGTCCGTGCTACCGTCGGCTTTTCCGTCGCCGAAACGGTAGACTCGCTTAACATTAATTTCCGTAGTTTCCATGATCAATTTTCGACGTAATGGATGTGCATATTAGCGCCATAAAGAGGCACAAACTATGACAATAGGAGCCGGTGAATTATGACTTATTTTAGGTTCGGAACCAGCGAAAAAGCCTTCCATCTTATTGCTCCTTGAGTTCCAGAATTCTGGCGATGACTTGCGGCATAGCAGCCTTCACTTCATCCGACATCGCGGTGCCCATATTCCAGTTTTGCCCAACGACTCCTAACAGCAGATAGGAGGTAGGGACCTTGCCCAATTCCATTCCCATCTGGAAGACACCGTCCAGTGTCAGACTATGTGACGAGAAGACCTTCTGATTGGCCTCCAGCCAGTCTCGCATGGACTGAGAGATCCGAATGGTCCCGACGTCAGCGGATTCATCCAGAATGGCATCGACGATGACCACCTCCCTTCCTTTCCAGGTATCAAGGAGCACCGTCAAGTCCTCACCAACCGTGTGAAAATCGAAATCCTCGGCATGAGACTGGCTCATCTGCCAGACGGTCAACGGACCGATGCCGTCGTCCCCTCTGAATTCGTTGCCCATGCCTATGACTAAAGGTCGCTTATCCATCTCTGTCAATTTTTACTTTGAGAAAATGTGTAGAACACGAGATGCAGGGGTCATAATTACGCACGGCAGACTCACATCGCGCTGTGAGCATCTCGTCTGTAAAGTCTGCATTCAGCTCCACGATATGCCGCAGGTCCCGCTCAATCACCTTTTGATTGTGACTGGTGGGAGCGACGATCCGGGCGTTTTGAATGATTCCTTCGTTGTCCATCTCATACCGATGGAAAAGGATACCTCTTGGGGCCTCCGTGACTGATCGCCCAATGCCCGCTGCGGGCGAAACCTCATCATCGATATCCTCCGCGATCATGTAAGCATCGATTTGATCGATGGCTTCGCCGCACGCGTAGAATGTCTCTACCAATCTCACTAGGAGGCTCCTGAAAGGATTGTTGGTCCCGGGGAGGAGATTGATGCTCTTCGCCAGGGCCTGAGCATCAGGAGACAGCAGCTCAAAATTGAGATTGAAGCGGGCCAGCGGACCGGTGAAGACGATTTTCTCACCCTCCAGCGACGTGTGTAAGGTGGTGCTGTAAGGAACATGTTCCTCAGTGAAATAATCCTCGTATTGATCGACATCGATATCGAGCCCCGCGCTGGAAACAACTCTCCCCTCATTCATCGGATATTCATCAGGATGCCTCAAGGAGAGATACTCATAATCCATTTCGAAGTCAGGAAAATCAAGGGTCGCCATCCAATGGGCTGCATCATCAGCTATCTCCTGGGCCTTTACCAATCGTTTCCTCAGTGCAGCAAATTCCTTAGGCTGCGGGTAGCGATAGAATCCCCCAATTCTTACATTGATCGGATGTATCTCACGGCCACCAAGGATATTGACAATGTCATTCCCAGTCTTCTTCAGTGCAAGCGCCTTCTCGACCCACTCCTTGTGATCTCTGGCCATTTGGATCGCATCAGGATAACCCAGGAAATCCGGCACGTGCAGCATGAACGTGTGCAAGGCATGGCTTTCAATCCACTCGCCACAGTACAGCAGCCTTCGCAGCCCTCTGATCATCGGATGCGCTTCATAACCACATATTCGCTCCAGTGCGTGGACCGAACTCATCTGGTAGGCCACGGGGCAGATACCACATATGCGCGCGGTGATATCCGGTGCTTCCCGGAATGAGCGCCCCCGCAAGAAGCCCTCGAAAAACCTTGGAGGCTCAAAGATCTTCAGTTGAGAAGCCTCCACCTTGTGATCTTTCACTCTCACATAGAAGGATCCCTCCCCTTCCACTCTTGCGATGTAGTCCAACTTGATAACTCGGTTGCCGGATGGTTCACTCATGACGCTTACTTTCTTCTACAAAAACTGGCGCAGCACTGTTGAAGCTTCGGAAGAGCCGCAGCAAGTCCTGAGAGCTCGTCCCCCCTTTGCCAAGATGATCGGCCAATGCCGCGGTATTGGGATTTTCCTTGGGACCGTAGCAACCAAAGCATCCGCGGTAGAAGTGTGGACAAAGGGCACCACACCCCGCATGGGTAACGGGGCCCAGGCAGGGCACATTCTGGGTCACTGCCACACAAGGGTAGCCATTGAGTTTGCACTCGAGGCACACACTGTGCGCCTGGATATTGGGGCGCTTTCCGTGCAGCAGCGAGATGAGTACTTCCAATAGCTGATGCTTGTTGATGGGACAGCCTCGCAGCTCAAAGTCGGCACGCACATGATCGCTGATCGCAGTTGATGTTTCGAGCGTGTCAATGTATTCGGGACTCGCATAGACCCTGTTGACGTAAGAGGATACTCTCACAAAATTGCGGAGCGCCTGGATACCACCGGCTGTGGCGCAAGCGCCGATGCTCACCAGGTACTTGGAATTCTTGCGGATCTCCAGGATCCTGACGGCATCCACCTGGGTCGTGATGGAACCTTCTACCAGCGAGATATCATAAGGCCCCTCGATGACGGTTTTTGTGGCTTCCGGGAAATACGCGATCGTGACGGTATCTGCTAGCGGCAGCAGTTCGTCCTCGCAATCCAAAATGCTCAACTGGCAACCATCACAGGAGGCGAATTTCCATACAGCCAGTTTCTTCTTTTCCTCATTCATATCTCATCGATTTTGAAGTAAGGTTTCACCTTGAGGTAGGGCAATACCGCGCCGTCCTTGCAGAGAAAGTGAGGCCCATACTGGCAGTGGCCACAGAACCCGATGGCGCATTTCATGTTGCGCTCCATCGATAGGTAGATGTGCTCCTCGGGGATCATCTCGTCGAGGCAGGCATAAACACCAAATCGCATCATTACCTCTGGCCCACAGAGGTAGGCGGTCGTGTTTTCAGGGGTGAATTTGGCTTTCTCGATCAGATAGGTGACTACACCGACATTGCCACGCCATGACGAACGGGCATGGTCTACAGTGACCTGAAAATTGATGGAAGGGTCCGACTGCCAGGAAATGATGTCACGATGATAGATCAGACTATTGGGGTCCCGGGTACCGTAGAGCACATTCACTTCACCAAAGGCCTCACGATCTGCCATGATGCTTTCGATAAGCGGCCGCAAGGGACACAGCCCTACTCCGCCAGCGATGATGAGTACATCCTTGCCACGAGCCTGACGGACTGGCCAGTTGGTACCAAAAGGACCACGGACTCCTACGATGTGGCCAATCTTAAGGTGGCAAATGGCCCTCGAGACGGGACCTACATCCTGTATGGTATGGGTCAATGTTGGGTGCGCCTCGTAAAGGCTGCTTACCGAAATCGGGATCTCCCCAACGCCAAATGCGTAGAGCATGTTGAACTGACCGGGGAGAATGGGTGGGATGGCCTCGCTACCGTACGGTCGCAGCTCGAAGGTCCAGAGTTTGTCATTCTCCGTATTGACACCTGCTATCTCGTAGGGAATCGGCGCCCAGGGTGTCTGGACATTCGCTGGTGTGGCGGCACTATACTCGCTCCCGATAGACATCTAGCAGTTGGATTCGTGTGTCTCGCAGACGCTTGTTCATAATGATCGCCGAATTCTTCATCAGAAGAAAGCCCAGGTGATAGTCTTCCTCACACTTGCCACGGACACATGTGCCGTTCAGGGCCAACACCGAAGTATGCTCTAGTGCCTTGAGACCGAAGTGCAGGCGATAGGGGGGGATGATCCAACTGAAGCCGGCTACCTCGCCACTACCGAGGGTCCGGATCGTAACTGCCCCATGTACGGGATGGAGCACTTCCACTGCGACCTTTCCCTTCTTGATGATGTACAGAAAATCGGACGAATCATTTTCCTTACCCAGGTAGTCGTTGGGCCCAAAGTGCATATTCTGCCCACAACCGGATAAGTAGTCGAGCATTTCCCCGGGCATTCCCTCGAAGAAGGCCTGCTCTTTCAGGATGTCAGAGATGGATTTCATGGATCTCTTCCTTTGGTGATTGTGATGTTTTGACGTTGGCTATTTCTTGCGTGATATCAATGCCCACAGGGCACCACGCGATGCAACGACCGCAGCCGACACAGCCTGCCGTGCCGAACTGGTCATGCCAGTTCATGAACTTGTGAGTGATCCACTGCCTGTAGCGCGACTTCGTACTGCTGCGAACCACTCCGCCGTGGATGTAAGAGTATTCGGCGGTGAAACAGCTGTCCTGCCGTAACCATCGTTCTGTATGCTCTCCTGTCAGGTCGATCACATCCTCCGTGGTCGTGCAAAAACACGTCGGGCAGACCATTGTGCAATTGGCGCAACTCAGGCACCTCCTGGCTACGTCCTCCCACTGTTTGTTCTCAAGACTTGATTGTAGCAGTTGCCGGGCTTCCGAAGGTGTGAATCGCCGAGTCATCTGTTCCTCAGCGTGGGTGATTACCTCCCTCGCTGCCCCGATATCCTCCTCTGTGGCCTCCGTAAATGCAAGTGTCTCACAAACTACTTGGGCTTGTTCGGTAGCTGCCTCAGTGAGGAAGTAGTGACTTTCTTTGTTGATCACCTCCACCAGCGACAGGTCAAAGTTGTCGGAGGGTATGGCACCTCCATCCATCGACGTGCAGAAGCAGTTGGATGACGGATGTGAGCAGCCAGCAGCGACGACAAACATTTGCTCTCGTGCTTGCCGGTACCACTCATTCACTACTTGTCCCTCGAGGAAGACACCATCCAGCACTCGGATGGCCTCAAGATCACAACTCCGAACACCCCAAAAGGCCATTTTTTCAGGACCCTTAGGCAATTGAAGTTCAAACCCACCTTCTTCTTTCCTGGCCGACCAAAGCAATCTCCGGGAGGGATGCAGATACTTCTTCACCGACTGCGGACCTACAGAATACCCAAACAAGGACCGATCTGCCAGGTGGTCCAAGTGATAGCTACCTCGTCCCTGGTCCTCATAGTACCCTTGGGCAAGGTCGGTGAAAGATGCAAGCTCTTCGAACATGATGGCACCATCACGTGCCACAGGGCCGATGTTGATGTAGTTCTGCTGATGAAGTGCGCCAAATAGCGCCTCCAGGTCTGATACGCTCAGCCGGTACTGGAATGGTGCAGCAACTCCCATGTGGCCAAAGGGGTTATTTGACCCGAATGTCAACAACGGGCTGGTACTATCCAATGACCAAGCCTTCGGTCTCCAATGATTTAATTCAGAAGCTGAAATTGTAGGTTTTTGGAACTGATCCTCTCAGAACTGAAACCCGATCCGAACATACAAACCGTGAATATTGCCATCGAAGTACGTGGTGGTTTCATCCACTCGGCGATGGCCCACAAAACGATAACCTGGAGCCAAAAAGAAGTGGGGGTTAAAGAGATAGCTGGCCACAAGAATGCCCTGAAAACTGTAGTTGCCATCATAAGGAATAGGCGTGATATCACCGTAAGCGCTGAACTCTAACCGATAATGCGGTTTGTAGTGCAATCTCAGCGCCACGAAGGGATCGTAGTAGCTATTTTTGGTGCGCCAAGCCAGTTCTGTGTCCAGGAAGGTGGCTTCGGCTCCAATATCAAAGTGGATATACCTGAAGCCTAGCATGGCATCCAATTCGAATTTGTCGTTGCGCCACCATCTGTAGCCACCTATGACATCTACTCCGTAGAAGGCAAAGTCAAGCAGTGTTGTTGTAAAATCAGGATTGACAATAAAGATGGGTTGGGCGTCTAAAACAAGGGCATCGAACCTCACTGCAGCCATAAATCGGTCCCCCCGGTGCTCCGCGGTGAAGACACTGAGAAACTTTAGGTAAGGTCGTAAATCCTTGAAGAGAATCTTGAAGTCAATGCGCGGTGGCGGCGGATAAGGTAGCTGGGTGGGAAGCGTCGGTTCCGGAGGTGTGCTAATCTCACCCCTGATCGCAGGCACCCAGGCATATGGACTGATCCGCCATTTCCAATTGTCGAACTTGGCAATCTTCGCTTGGCGTAGGCTGTCCTCCCCGGCATCCTGTGCGAAGGACGATCCGACCAACCATACTGAAATCAGCAAAAACGCGTAGTATTTCAAGATACAGGGTTTCAGAATTGGAGTGAAAATATAGTTCTATAAATACATAACCCCTCAGAATTGGAAACCGATCCTCAAGTAGAAGCCCCTGACATTCCCATCGAAATAGGTCACGTCAGGATCTGTCTTTCGGTGAGCCACGAAGCGATAACCTGGGGCTAGGAAGAACACGGGACTGAAGTGATAACTGAAGACTGCTATTCCCTGAAAACTGTAATTGCTCTCTAGAGGTATGGGGGTAATATCTGCCCACGCAACAAACTCCCATCGGTAATGGGGCTTGTATATAATTTTCGTGGCTATGACGGGATCGAAATAGGATTTCGTCCTTTGGGCGCTGATGCTGGTTCCATAAGGGTTTGTATTAATGCCAACCTTGAAGTGGATAAGTCTTAAGCCAGCATAACCCACCACCTCCACTTTGGGATGCTCGACGAAGTTGTAACCAGCGGTCAAATCCGCGCCATACAAAGCGAAGTCCATAGTAGTGTTGGCAAGTAGATCCTCGAATATCAAAACAGGTCGCGATTCGATCACAATCGCATCGAAACGCCCTAGCACTCTGAATCTATTTAAACGGTACTCCGCACTCATAACGCTCAGGAACTTCAGATGTGACCGTAGTTCCTTGAAGAGGATCGTAAAATCAAAAAAGGGAGGTGGAGGCTCTGGGAGCTGGACAGGCATGGGAGGCGTGGTCACCCGACCGCGAATCGCCGGCACCCAGGCATACGGACTGATTCGCCAATTCCAATCATTGAACTTCGCAATCTTGGCAGCCCTCGCGCTATCCGGTTCAGTGTCCTGAGAATAGGTGGCGGAGGCCAAACACAGCAAGAGAAGTATAGAAAGCAAGGTTTTCAAGGCCGAGGTTGTCACATTTCCAGGCAAAAATATACTACACATCAGAACTGAAAACCTATTCGCAAATAAGGGCCACGTACCTCCCCATCAAAATACAAAGTCTCTATATCTGTCCTTCTGTAGCCCACAATACGATAACCCGGAGCCAGAAAAAACCGGGGATTAAAAAAGTAGTTGGCTACGGCAACGCTCTGAAAACTCCAGTTGCCATCAAAAGGAATAGGTGTGATGTCTCCATATATGGCGATTTCCCATCTGTAGCTGGGCATGTACCTCCACCGAACAGCTACCAAAGGATCCAAATCCGGAGCCTTTTCCTCGTCCACCGCCGGAGAACCTCCAATGGTTGTTTGGACACCGACCTTGATGTGGACGAATCGCAGACCTCCCATGATGTCGAGGTTGGACTTGTCGTCATTCACTACCCTATATCCAGCGAGACCATCTACACCGTACAGGCCGAAATCCAGTGTGGTCCTGCCAAAAATAGGTTCGAGATTAGGTAGTGGTTGTGCTGCCAGCACCAGCGCATCGAACCGAAAGGCCCCGATGAATCGATTGTAACGATATTCACCTGTCAGCACACTGAGAAACTTTATGTGCGTCCTCAAATTCCTAAACAAGATTTCGAAATCAATCAATGACGGAGGCGGTTCTGGCAAGATCTCCGGCCCCTCGGGTGTAGCGACACTACCATAGATGGAAGGCAGCCAGCCATAGGGACTAATGCGCCAGTGCCATTGATCGTACTCCGTCCTCTTCAGCTCTCGCCATTGCTGCACACTAAGACTGTCGGGCTTGCTCTTCTGAGCTGAAGCACTTCCGACGAAGAGGCAGACCAATAACAGCGAAAAGTACGTTTTCAAGGTTTTAGGCTCAGAATTTTGCTCGCAAAGATAGAATAAGGCACGTAGCAGAATGATATCTCAGTCACAAATGGTTTCGTCTTGAAACACGACTATCTTACCAGCAGTTACCCTCCCAAGAAGAGATAAGCCATGAACGAACTACTTACCGAGGACTTTTACGAGCAGTTCCTCGCTCAATTCATCAACTGGTCGGTCACCACTTTGCCTCGCATCCTGTTGATACTTCTCGTCTTTTTCGTGGTGCTGAAAGTGGTCAAATCCTTGATCCGCCGGACCACTGAGCTCATCGTGCAGCGGACCCATGACTCAGAGGCCGACAGTCAGGAGCGAGAAAAGAGAGCCAAAACACTAACGGGCATCGTTCGGGGAGCGGCGGTCACCGCGCTTTGGACGATGTTCATCGTTACGATACTCAAGGAGCTGGGTATCAACATCGGCCCCATCCTGGCCGGGGCCGGGATCATAGGCCTGGCGGTAGGTTTTGGTGCACAGGAACTGGTAAGAGACGCAATTTCTGGTTTCTTTTTGCTCCTCGAAAACCGCATCAGGACTGGAGATGTCGCTCTCGTCAACGGCACAGGGGGCCTGGTCGAAAGTATCAATTTGAGAACGGTGACCCTACGCGACCTGTCGGGAGTGGTTCACACCTTTCAAAATGGCAAGATCAATACGCTCGCCAATATGACCAAGGACTGGTCAGCGATGGTCTTCGATATCGGCGTTGCCTACAAGGAAAATGTCGACGATGTCATTGAAGCCATTAAGGACGAAGCTGCCACCCTAGAAGCCGATGAGGAGTTGGGTCCACAGATCCTACAACCGATCGAGATCTTTGGGCTCGACAAGTTCGGAGACAGTGCCGTTGTGATCAAAGCCCGATTTAAGACCAAACCCAGTAGCCAATGGATCGTCGGCCGTGAGTTTAACCGGCGTCTGAAAGCGGCCTTTGATGCCAAGGGGATTGAGATTCCATTTCCGCATCGCACGATTTACTGGGGAGACAGTGCGAATACGATTCAAATCAGAAAAGAGGAGTAATTATTTTTTCGCTGAACTCTACCAGTTGGATCAGGCTTTTATGGCCCTCCCTTCTTGCCCTTCTTCTCCTTATTGATCATCTTCTGCGCTGCCTTGGTCGGCACAATGCGCGTGGCGCCATTCATCAAACTCTGGACGATGAACTGGAAGGGTGCGCGGTAAATATTCCGTTGGGATTCGTACTTGGCAACGAGATAGTTCTTGTTGTCCGGGAGATTGTTGGTCCTTACCGCCGCATTGGCCAGTGCCGAAACGAAGAATCGCTTCTTTTCCTTCCCTTCGGCTTCCCTCAGTATCTTCAGGTGCAGATTCTCATAGTCCATTTTGAGGGTATTCTGCGAAGATGTATCGGTTGAATTCATCGTCAATACCATTTGACGAAGGTCCCCGGAAGTGACTTCCACACCCAGAAGCGGCATTAGGCTGGGGTTGAAATCCGTGAGGTCTGCTTCCCCCACATGTGCGATGAGCTGAAAGCCATCGTGATCGTAGGGTACCCGTAGCTGGAAGTTGAGAGGTGCTTCATCCACCTTCGCCTGAAGCTTAGCGTCGAAAAACTCGATCTCCTGCTGATAGGCCGGTGAAGTGTTTAGCTCCAATATGTCACCTGAGATGTCGGTGATCAGGAAAGTACCACTATTGGCTCTGTCCGCACCCAGTTCTGTAAAGCTCACCTTGCTATCACTCAGGTGAATGGTATCCACATTGACATCAAAAGGGATCTGGTCGATCATGCCTTTGAACATGGGCTTCCGCTCATCGGGTGGGCGAGGGAATTTCTTACTCTTTTGCACCCTGAGATCCAGACCATTGACGCGCATCTTCCTTGCTGTGACATCGAGTCCACCAAGAATCGTACTTGAGAAATCCATATCGCTGATGGCCAACGTATCCAATTCGAAATCAATGATGTCCCTTTCTTCGCCCAACCTCTCAGCCACTGACTCCCAGTCTTCCGTAAAACCCAACTCCAACTTATGCAGTAACAATCGCTTGTTACTCAAATCGTAGGACATGTGTCCAAGCCTGCCATAGGTATATTCATTGACTTCGACAGACATCTGGTCGATCGACACAGAAAGGTTGCCCATCTCGAAGGGGACAATGTGGGTCATCGTCACGGAATCGGTCTCAATATCACTCGCCGAAATATTGATTTCTCCGAACTTGCCAACTATTCGATCTGTAGGTCCTTCCATGATCAGGGCGGAGCCCTCTTCGATCAAAAATTCATTCAAATCCGCACGAGCGAGGATATCGCCGAAGAGACCCTGAATTCCCCTTCCGCTACTTTTCTTACCTTGTTCCCCTCCAAGCCTTATTTCAAAGATGGGCCTCACAAATGTGATCGTATGAAAGTGGAGTCTTCGATCCTTAGCCAGTTGCCACCAGACTAAACCACTTATTTCAGCGTAGTCCACGTTTCCTACCACCGATGTTCCACCCTCCACATTCAAGGGGGTGATCTTCATTTCGTCCAGCGTAATTCCCCTAAAGAAGGCATGCAGATCAATGTCTTCGTAGGATATGTCATAGGCCCGGTCGGGATTCGCATTGATCCTCTTGTGGAAATTGGCTTCCAACCACCACTCGACGCCGCGAAGAACGACGAACAGAAAACCAATGATGCTAAAGAAGATGATGGCGACCTTTTTCATGAATTAGGTATCCTCTGTAAGATAGCAACGGATGGGATTACACTTGAGTGCTACTTCCCAAGTACCTCCGAAAGCGCTTCACCAACGGCGTTTGAGGGTACTTGAATGTTCAAATAGTTGGATAACGTCAGGGCTATATCGACTGTTTGAACCGTCCTGTAAATGTCCTGGGACTCCACACCGTGACCCGCAAAAACAATAGGGACATGCGTGTCGTAGTTCCATGGAGATCCATGGGTACTGGCGACGATCAGCCCGTCAAAGTCATTGATGTACCAATAGGGCTTTGCCACTATCGCGATGTCCCCCGACCGCTGAGGGTGGAAGTTGTTGAGGACAAGCTCATACAGATCTGATGATGGTACCTCACCTGACACGAGTGCCCGACAATCTATCGCCTCGAGCATCCCCGGAATGCCCTCGAGGTACTGCTTCAGCACCGGATATATGCGTCCTGGATTAATCCCCGCCCTATCGATTTCGTCCTGATCGTAGTACACGTAGGGGTAGGCGAAGGAGGCAATGACATTCGGACTAATTCCCAGGACTGCCTTCACCTGCTGGTTCAGGACTTCTGTGTCAAATGCCTTTCCATCCATATAGCCAGCATCAAGACCATTGTTTTGTAAGACAGCCGGCGCATCTACACCGCCGTGGTCTGCCGACAAGACGATCAGAGTATTGGCCAGGCCCACCTTTTGGTCCACATACTCCAGTAGTTCAGCCAAAGTTCTGTCAAGTCTGACAAGGTTGTCTTCACTTTCGAGGCTGGAGGGGCCGAAGATATGACCTACGTAGTCGGTAGATGAAAAGCTCACGGCAAGAAAGTCCGTGATGTCGTCCTGACCGATCTCTTCTGCCTCAATCAATCGCTTCGTAAAGTCGAGCGTCAGGTCATCACCGACAGGACTCAGTGTCAGAAACGTCGTGAAGTAGGGATTGTCGGCCGGCCCGAATTCGTGTGGAAAGTTGACACCAAATCCGGGAAGGTTCGTCTTGTACGAAGCATCATCGGAGTTCTTGTAAGTATAGAATTCTTCCCCCTGACTCAGCTCCCAGGGGGTGTCGGCGTATTGCAAATGGTGATCGCTTTCATTCCACTCGGCGACCCACTCGGGGTAGGCATCGTAGTAGTAGGTGCTGGAGATAAAATCCCCGGATGACTTGCTGAACCAAAAGGCCTTACCTGCATGGCCCGCGAGGGTGATGGCCCCCCGATCCTTTACAGATACACCATAGATCTTCGATTGATTGTTGGTCGCCATGGCTAGTTCATCGCTGAAGGTCGATGAGATGATCGCCCTCGGTGAGCGACCGTCGGTGCCTGCCGCTGCCTGCGAGGGGTCGATTTCCGCGTCTTTGTCTACGCCCGTTGAGGCCCCTACCAACGTGTATCGTGCGTCCTCGACATTATACACAGCTCTGCCCAGCTCCTTGTCAAACCAAAGGTTGGTGATCATCCCGTGCCCTGAGGGATAAGCGCCCGTTGCGAGGGTCGCGTGCCCCACGACCGTTTCAGTGTTTGAGTGCCGATGATGGGCATTGTGATAGACTGCTCCCTGCTCGTACAAATACCGAAAACCGCCCGCCGGCAATCGGTCCAGCAATTTGAGCGGCATATCTGCCCTCAGCTGATCAACTGTTATTTGCAATACGAGCTTGGGTTTTTTCGTCGACGTCGATTGACCGCGTTCGTTGGGGACGGTACATCCCCCAAAAATGACTGCCGCTAGCGATAGCCAGGTCGATAGATGTTTCATGAATTGTGGTTTGTCAGGCAATATTGATCCCTTTCAAAACCAACTCTCTCCATTCAGGATGCTTTTTGAGAAAGCCTGCGACGAATGGACAAAGTGGAACAAGGGTTAACCCTTTCTTTTTGATGTCGACCAACGCCTGCAGGATGATCCGCGACCCTATCCCTCTTCCTTCCAGCGACTTGGGCACTTCGGTATGCGTCAGGTAGATCTTATTGTCTTTTGTCAGGATATATTCGAGAAAGGCCGTCTGTCCTTCAATGGCTAGTTCATACCGTTTGCGCTCCTCATTCTGACTGAAGACACCAGATACCTCGTCGCTGTTGAAGTAGTAGGACAGCGCACCGGAGGGGCAGGCATCGATCTGCCTTACAAGAGCTTCAGATGAGGCATTTTCCTGCTTGATCCAGGGTTTTTCCTTGGGGTTGTACACTTCAGGCAGGGTCTTGACGCACACGCCAGCGTGGATGCACTTTTCGGGTTGCCAAACGATGGTCAGCTCACCATTTGAGTATTCTTTCTTCATGCTTTCATGGTTTGGGAATTCTTTCTATCACCTAAAGATACATTCGCTCAATTGGATGCTCATTATACGTCGATGCCAAATGAAATGCGGATGCCTCGGACAATGTTAGTGACGGCAACGGCCGTGAGGATCAAGCCCATCACACGGCTCACGATAGCGGCACCGCTATTACCCATGTACTTAAAGATCCACTGTGACGCATGCATAAAAAGCCAGGCAATGCCAATGACCAGTAGCATCAAGACCACGGCCACGATATCCCCTTTCAATGTCGCGGAATGATTCTCGGTCAAAAGGATAACTGCCAGGATTGCCCCAGGGCTCGCCAACGATGGAATTGCCAGGGGGAAAATGGCCACATCATCTTGCTTGTTGGCATGGGCAATCTCAGACTCAGGCTTGCTCTCACCGAAGATCATTGACAGGGCAAACAGCATCAGCACGATCCCACCGGCAATCTGAAAATTGGCCAATGATACATCGATCGCTTGCAGAATATACTCCCCTACCAACATAAAAAAGAGCAGGATCCCGGCAGCAACCAATGCCGCTTTCCTTGCGGCAAGGACCTTCTTCTCGGCGGACAGCTTGGCGGTCACCGCTATGAATACGGGAATCGTTCCGATCGGATCAATGACCGTGAAGAAGGTGACGAATACTTTGAGGATGGATGTGAATTCCAAGGTCGAAAGGTTAGATATCTACTATCAGTAAAAGTAAGATCGAAATACTGACCTTGATATGTTATTCTTGAGGCCGAGTTGTCCAACTCAAGACCATTGTGATCACGACGCTCGATTGACTGGCTAGAAATTCACAAACGCCACCAGATTGAGCTGGTCTCGTCCTGTGCCTCCCAGGTATTGGTTCATGTATCCTACCTCGAATCGAAGAGCTTTGCTGACCCTGTGGCCCAGGCCACCATACAGTCGATTGCGGTCGAAGATCTCTCCGTCTCCGTTGATAAAGACTTCGTTGTACCCGGAGAGGTACCACGTGCCATCACTCATCTCCGGACTGCTCAGCGCGACATTGACGCCCAGGAAGTATCGAAACCTGAATCGGAAATCACCCTCGACCCAACGCTCTTCAAAACGATATCGGTGCTGCAGACTAAAGCGCCCAAACTTCTGCCTTGTGATGAATTGCTGAAAGATCCGATGTTCATCGACATTTACCTTGTCATCGGTGTCTCCCACGTAGTTCTGGCTATGGATGAAGCCGTAGCCCAATAGTATGTTGTTGTTATTTTCTGTGAGGTTGTAGCCAATACCGCTTCGCAATAGTAGCTGCTCCAGGTCCCCGATGAAGTTGTAATTCCGGTACTGGACCTCATTGTGCCAGTTCCACCGGTCATTGATTTTCTTGTTGCCAAAGTACATGTACCAATTGCCCAGATCGGCAGGTTGGGCGTGGGCGTCGGGTGTGAGTGCTGCCAGGCAGAGCACCACGAATAGTAGTTGGAGGGTCTTCTTCACCCGGCAAGTTTAAGGAATATTGGTGGGAGTGGGTTTTTGAATACCCCCGTCGCGTCATCCAGAAGGAGGGTGTCAACCCGACTGAAGGATCTCTTTGACGCGATTGCAGTCTCCCTTCGTCAAAGATTCTTCGGCGCCAGGACTATCGTGTGAAATAACCTCGTTTTGCACAGCGCCTCTGAATGACGAAGTCAGGGTGATCGCTCTTATCGCGTCATCCAGAGGGAGGGTGTTAACCCGACCGAAGGATCTCTTTGACGCGATCGCAGCCTCCCTTCGTCAAAGATTCTTCGGCGCCGGGACTATCGTCGTAAAAGAGCTCGCTTTGCACGGCGCCTCTGAATGACGTAGAAAAGATAAAGAATTACCATCGCGTCATCCAGAAGGAGGGTGTTAACCCGACTGAAGGATCTCATTGACGCGATCGCAGTCTCTCTTCGTAAGAGATTCCTCGGCGCCGGGACTATCGTCGTAAAAGAGCTCGCTTTGCACGGCGCCTCTGAATGACGTAGAAAAGATAAAGAATTACCATCGCGTCATCCAGAAGGAGGGTGTTAACCCGACTGAAGGATCTCATTGACGCGATCGCAGTCTCTCTTCGTCAAAGATTCTTCGGCGCCAGGGCTATCGTCGTTAAAGAATCTCGTTTTGCACGGCGCCTTTGAATGACGGAGGGCGGGGGTGAGTGTCACCCAATCACAAGCCCTCAATCACCCGCTTGAGCTTTCCTTGTACTTCTGTGGCAATCGCACCCAGAGAGGGATTGTCAATCGCGCTCATCGAAGCGATGGGGTCGACAGCAGATACTTCAACATCGCCATTGTCGTGTTCCTCGACGATCACATTGCAGGGCAGCATCACGCCCACCTTGTCCTCGTTTTGGAGCGCCTTGTGTGCGAAATTGGGATTGCAGGCACCGAGAATCCGGTACTTTTTGAAGTCCACATCCAGCTTCTTTTTCAGCGTCGCCTGGATGTCTATCTCCGTTAGGACTCCAAACCCTTCGTCTTTCAGTCTCGCCGTGACATTTTCGATCGCCTCATTAAAGGTGTTGTCAGTCAGTACTTTATTGAAATAGTAGCTCATAATCGTTGCTTTTAAATAGTGCTTGCTGTCGCAAGATGGTCAAAGGCATTTCTTTCAATGGTAACATTTGCTACACAACTTCTAACTCAAGAATTATTCTGATAAATATCAGCGGCTTCCCCTCTGATATTCGCTACTTTTAGCGACGTCATGAGGATCATTCGCCATTTTTCGGTCTTGGTGGCAGGAGCCCTACTCCTGCTACATACCATGATGCCCCATGAGCATCATGCCCTGATCGGTGATAGCAACCACCTCTGCCCACTACACAAGACGACAACACTTTCAGGTCTCTTCCAACTGGCCTTTCACATGGACCAGGGTGAAGGTCATCTGGAAAACTTCAACGTAGAACAGGAGTTCCAATTCGTTGCGGTACCTGCCACTACCTGCGCCGTCCTGCTGGAGCGACCTGTGATCGTCATTGACACCGTGCCCCTTCACCCCACCGAGACCACGGAGTCACCACCCTCGGTCTTTCTCCCCCAGCTGACCTTCCGAGGTCCTCCGAGCATGGCTTGAGCCATGCTGTCCTGGCGTGGCAATAAACTCTCATTGTTCACACGCTAAAACTTCTTTTTCCATGCTGGAATACGTCATACGATTCAGCTTGCGCAATAAGTTCATTGTGCTTCTGTTCACCTTCGCCATTGTGGCCTATGGCATCTTCGCCCTGACGCAGATACCCATTGGCGCCGTACCGGATGTTACCAACAACCAGGTGCAGGTCATCACCACATCTCGCGACCTCTCGACCGAGGATGTCGAGCAATTCATCACCTACCCCGTCGAGTTGGAGATGGCCAACCTACCGGGCGTGAAAGAGATCCGGTCAATCTCAAAATTTGGGCTCTCTGTGGTAACGATCGTCTTCGAGGATAATATGGGCACCTACCTCCCACGGCAGCTGATCGCTGAAAAGATCAAAAGTGCTTCCGCCCATATTCCCAGTGGTTTCGGCACACCCGAAATGGGACCGATCACGACGGGACTCGGAGAGATCTACCAGTATGTTTTGGAAGTGGACCCAGCCTATCGGCACCGCTATAGCACGATGGACCTAAGGACCATCCAGGACTGGATTGTCAAACGCCAGCTTTCGGGGATTCCAGGGGTCGTTGAGGTGAATACATGGGGCGGCTTCCTCAAACAATACGAGGTGACGCTCAACCCCGAAAAACTTCGGGCCATGAAGATCTCCGCTTCCGACGTATTTCGTGCACTAGAGACCAACAACAGCATCGCCGGCGGCGGCTACATCGAAAAAGAGGAAGAAGCCTACTTCATCCGTGGCGAAGGACTGGTAGACGAAATTCCGGATATCGAAAACATCGTGGTGTCCAATCGTGGCGGGCTGCCCATTTACATCCGCGATTTGGCTGACGTCGGATTCGGTCATGCCACACGGTTTGGTGCGATCACCGGTAATGGAGAGGGAGAGAAAGTCCTGGGGCAGGTGATGATGCTCAAGGACGCCAACTCCAAAGCGGTCATTGATGCGGTCAAAGAGCGGGTGGCAGAGATATCAGGATCTCTCCCGGAGGGAGTCACGATCAACCCGTTCCTCGAGCGCAGTGCCCTCATCGGTCGCACGACTTCCACCATCGTGGAAAATCTCGTTCTCGGATGCCTGATTGTTGTGCTGGTGGTTATCGCCTTCCTTGGCAACTGGCGAACGGGTCTGGTCGTAGCCTCAGTGATCCCTCTATCACTCGTTTTTGCCCTGTCGCTCATGTATGTCTTCGGCGTAGATGCCAACCTTATGAGTTTGGGTGCCATTGACTTCGGCATCATCATCGACGGGGCTGTCATCATCGTAGAGTTCATCGCCTTCCAATTGCTCCGGCGACGCTCCGAACTGGTCGGTGGAGAGGGTCATTCCAAGCAAATCTGGATCGATGAGATCACCTATGAGAGCACCAACAAAATGATGCGATCGGCGGTGTTCGGTCAGCTCATCATCATCATTGTCTTCATTCCCATTCTGTCTCTGGGAGATGTCGAAGGGAAGATGTTTCGCCCCATGGCCCTCACCTTCTGTTTCGCATTGATTGGCGCGATGATCTTGTGCTTTACTTATATCCCGGTCGTCGCCAGCCTTTTCCTTCGTCCCTCAGATACAGATACCAGCAAGAATCTCTCCCTTAGATTCCTGGCTTGGCTCAAGAGCAAGTATGCGCCCATCCTGGGCTGGGTGCTGCATCATCGAAAGACCGTCATCGGCCTTGCCCTGGCACTCCTTGTCGGCACGGGATACCTCTTTTCAAACCTGGGCGGCGAATTTGTACCCACCCTGGATGAAGGTGACTTTGTCATCCAACCGGTCTTGAAAACAGGCACCAGCTTGTCCCGCACCGTGGAGACAACCACCGAAATCGAACGCATCGTCATGACCTTCCCCGAAGTGGAGCAGGTAGTGACGAGAATCGGCGCTGCAGAAGTCCCGACAGACCCCATGTCGATGGAAGAGACTGACGTGATCATCACCCTCAAAAATAAAAGCGAGTGGCGACTTGCAGCCTCCAAGGACGCTCTTGCCGACCTGATCAAAGCCGAACTGACCGAGCAGATCCCCGGTGTCGACTACGAGTTCACACAACCCATCGAGATGCGCTTCAATGAACTCATTACGGGCGTTCGCGCCGATCTGGCCATCAAGATCTTTGGCGACAACCTCAGCGTCTTGGCGAACAAGGCCGCAGAGATCGAACAGCTTATCCAAGGGGTCCCGGGTGCTGCAGACATCGTCGTTGAAAAAGTCGAAGGCCTCCCGCAAATGCAAGTGGTCTATGATCGCGCGAACATTGCCAGGTACGGCTTCAACATACAGGAGGTCAATGACATCATAAGCATGGGCTTTGCCGGCAAAGTGGCTGGCAGCGTCTTCGAGGGGGAGCGTCGCTTTGACCTGGTCGTACGTTTCGATCCGCGCTTTCGTCAGGACATCCAAAACCTCCAAAACGCCTATGTCACCAATAGTCAGGGCCACCAGATCCCGTTGAGCGAACTGGCGGAGATCTCATTCACCACGGGTCCGGCAAAGATCTCCAGGGATGATACGCGCCGAAGAGTCGTCGTGGGCGTCAACGTCCGCAACAGAGACCTTGAATCACTGGTCAACGAGGTAGAGGCCCTGATCAACGCCAACATCTCGCTGCCACCTGGCTACCTTGTCACCTATGGTGGGCAATTCGAAAACCTGCGCAGCGCCCGGGAACGATTGTACTTCGCCGTGCCCATTGCCTTGCTGCTGATCTTCATACTGCTGTATTTCGCCTTTCAGTCACTTGGCAAGGCGTTGATGGTCTACACCGCTATCCCGCTGGCCTCTGTCGGAGGGGTACTGTTTCTATGGCTTCGTGGGCTGCCGTTCAGTATTTCCGCCGGTGTGGGATTCATTGCACTATTTGGCATTGCTGTGCTGAATGGCATTGTACTGATCGAGCATTACAGGAGCCTTGGTGACGAGTACAAAAGCCTTCGGGACCTAGTGATCGAAGGGACCGCTCAGCGCCTACGGCCGGTACTCCTGACAGCTACGGCCGCCGCCATGGGATTCCTGCCCATGGCCGTGTCCACATCCGCAGGAGCCGAAGTGCAGCGGCCGCTGGCAACTGTCGTTATTGGCGGCCTGATCACCTCCACCTTATTGACTTTGCTTGTCTTGCCAATACTTTATTACACCTTCGAGGGACGTAGACTCCCGCGAGTGAAGCCCAAAATAACAATCGCACTCCTCGCTCTGCTACTGCCCATTCTAGGAAGCGCGCAGCCCACGGCTCCCATGACCTTACAGGATGCCATCAACCTCGCCTGGGCCAACAACGCCGGGCTCAATGCCCAGCGCCTCCAGGTGGAGCAAGCTGAAGAATCCGTCGCTATGGCATTCGACGTTGGCCCCACCAATGTCTTCTACCACTTCGACGAGGCCAACATCGCGCCAAACGATGAGCCACTCAAGGTTTGGGGTGTCGCGCAGACGCTGCGATTTCCCACCGCGTACTTCGCTCGTAAACAGGCGCAGCAAGGCCTTTTGGAAGTAGAGCAACAAAAGCTCGAAGTGCAAAGACTCCTCCTCGAAAAGTCCGTCACAGAGCAGTGGCTTGCTATCACCTACCGCAGGGAGTTGTCAGCGCTGTACCAATATCTGGATAGCGTCTACGCGCGGTTCCTTACCGCCGCGTCCCGACGGTTTGAGGTCGGCGAAAGCAACCTACTTGAAAAGCTCACGGCCGAGAGTCAACGCCAGCAGGTATCCCTGCAGCTCAATCAGTCGCAAAAAGACATCGATCAGGCCATGGAGCGGCTCCGCAGTCTACTGCAGAGCACCGGCGACTTCGAGATAGCGGTGGAGCCCCTTGCCCGGCTACCTGTCCAACCACCCGACACGGCCGCGCATGTCGGTATCATCTACTACACGGCCATGGAGCGGGCTGCCGCCGCGCAAATTGGCGCCAACAAAAGTCGATTGCTGCCCAACCTGCAGCTGGAGTACTTCCAGGGCACCAACAATGCCGAGAATGCCGATACCTATCACGGCGTCCAGTTCGGCCTGGAAATCCCCCTGTTCTTCCGCGCACAGCGCAGCGATATCCGGGTGGCCAAATTGCAGCAGGAACGCGTGCAGCAACAACGCCTGGATTACTATAGAAGACTGGCCTCCCGCCGACAAGAGTTGTTCATCGAACTCGAAAAGTATGCCGAGGCCCTCGAAGTCTACGATGCCTCAGGAGCACCACTGGCCAACTCTCTCATTGCCGCGGGCAATCGATCTTTCCAGACGGGCGAGATCGATTTCTTCCAATACATCCAGACCGTCCAGCGAGGGATTGAGATCAAGCTCAATTACCTCAGCACGCTGCAGCAGTACAACAGCACAGCGCTGGAGATCAACTATATCATTCCCACTATTGACTATTAGTCGCTTGCCATGAACAAGATCACATACATCACTTTCATATCCCTAGCACTCATTGGCTGCCAGTCCGAGCCGCAAAACGGAAACACTTCCGAGCCCGGTGGACAGCCATCATTTACCTACACCCGAAGTGAGCTAGACAAACGCGGCTTCGAGATCATGGGGCTGACGCAGCGATCGATTCCACGTCCGATCGAGGTGTCAGGAAGAATCGACGTGCCTCCCTCCAACAGAGCCAAAGTAAGCGCCTTCTACAGTGGCTTCGTCCAGAGCGTGCGAGTGCTCCCCGGAGAGCGCGTTCGGAAAGGTCAGCTGTTGTTCACCTTGAAAAATCCGGAGTACCTGCACATGCAGGAAGATTACCTGGAGGCACAAATGCAGTTGAGTTATCTCGAAGCGGATTACGAGCGACTGAAGATCCTGGCCTCGGAAAATATCTCTTCCGAAAAGAATTTTCGCAAGGCCGAGTCTGACTACCAGGTGATGCACGCGCGTGCCCATGCATTGGGCGAGCAGCTGAAGCTTATGAATCTGAATCCCGAGCAGTTGACCGCCGAGACCATCACCTCGTCCTATCGGATTTATGCCCCGCTCAGTGGCTACGTCACCGAGGTCAATATCTGCACCAACGAGTACCTCGATGCCTCGGAAGTAGCGGTGGGCATCGTCAATACCGATCACATCCATCTGGAGCTGCAGGTGTTTGAGCAGCATGCCTTGCTCCTCCGCGAGGGCCAGCAGATCGTCTACACCATTCCTGAGTCTGGTGCGCAAGCCTTCATTGGTGAGATCTTCCTGGTCGGCAAGTCCGTGGATCCCGAACGCCGGACGATCGATGTGCACGGGCATATAGCGGATGAGGACGTCTCCCGCTTCATCCCCGGTATGTTTGTGAAGGCCGTTATTACCGTCGAGGAGCCCAACCAGTGGTGCCTTCCAACCTCCGCCATTCGAAAAGATGGGGACGTCGATGCCGTCTTGCGGCTTGTCTCGGACCGATCAGATACACTGATCTTTGAGCCCATGCGGATCACGGTGAGTGCTTCCTTCGACGAGTGGACCGCGGTGAAGTGGATGGAGGGACTGGACAAGGAGCAGTTCCTAGTTGGGGCGGAATGGTGATAGTTATTTGGAGCAGCGAGGTTGGTAGTGCTTGGCTACAGGCGGTGCCGGCTATCCACTTTAGCACCGTCCCGCTGCCCTACCCAATTTGGGGCTGTTTGAAAAGCGCCCATTACTAACTCTTTTTGTCACATTGAGCTTGTCGAAATGTCCATTTGTGTTTCTTAAAGGGCTTCGAGAACCTCAGCCTGACAACCATTTTTAGCTTTTCGCACAGCCCTCAGGCTCCACGGGCTATCGTTCCTATCCGGGCTAGAGGGCCTTAGTGCTGACTTCGAGCAAAGACTCTTTGAAACTACTGTTCAAAAAGCCGATTCCAGTCAGATTCTGCAGCTAGATAGGCAAATGAGAATTTGTTGCCATTGTCCAGCAGGTATCTATAAAAATGCCTAGCGCGGGTAGTGTCTTGCTTATGATACAAGTACCAATTGCCCAGGCCGTAGCTGTAAACGTCATTGGATGAAGACGTCTCCGAGGCCGGTGCCAGCTCTTCCTCCGGAAGCAGTCCCTTATAGAAAAGGCACATTTTATAATAGCTCGTATTCTCAATGATCTCCATCCCTTTCTCTACTTCCGCGATCGCGGCATTGGCCTCCTCTTCGCGCCCCAACCGCCGAAGGATCATATAAAGCCAGTGGCCACCGGAGACGAGATTATCAGGGTACCTTTCGGTAACTGTCCGGTTACTATAAGCCCGAAGCGCATTCTCCATGTCACCTTTCAGGTAGTACGCCAATCCCAGGTGATACCAAACATTGCCGTGCAGCGTACTCAATGGAATATTTTTCGCATTGGGCAGACCATCCGGCTCTACCTGGTCCTCAGTACCCTCAATCAAGGTGGCAGCCTTCTCAAAATCCGTGATGGCCTTATCGTACTGGCGTGTCGAGATGTATCGATGGCCTCGATGCCGATACATGCGAGCATCTTGGGGATGCTCCTCGATTCCTTGCGTG
Organism: Cyclobacteriaceae bacterium; assembly: GCA_965227935.1. Taxonomy (GTDB): domain Bacteria; phylum Bacteroidota; class Bacteroidia; order Cytophagales; family Cyclobacteriaceae; genus JAWPMT01. The sequence continues at coordinate 822,152 of CBDDGS010000043.1, forward strand.
TAGATGGCTATGGCATCCTCCAATTCCCCGAGATAAGCCGTTCGTCGCCCATACCAAATGAGCCGGTCAGGGTCATTGGGATTTTGCTCGTAATCCAATTTGGCCGCTTCATAATTGCGAAGGGCTACGGAATCTGCGCCTGTCAGGGTAGAAGTGGCAGCGTTTGAGGATTCTTGGCCGGAGTCAGCCGAGACGGAACTCTCTTTGTTCATCGGCGCTTGACACGAGGCCAGTGCGATCGCGATAATCAGATAAAGTGATTGATGGATTAATCCGTTGTATGCTACATTGCGGGATGCATCCATAGGTTCAAGGTTCATAATAGTAATAGGTTGCGAATACCAAGTTAGAACAAGGATCAGAGACGACCAACCTCTGAAGAGTTGGATGTAGCAAGTGGCAGATAGTTTACAAATTGGCCAATACCCGGTTGAGCACTTCACTTACATCTTCTGCCTGCGTCAAAGTCATCATATGTGAACCTCCTACAAGGCGATAATCATAGGCGACGTTTCGAATGGGGATGGTGTGATCATTCGAGCCGTGGATGTGAATGATATTGTCAGGAGCGTCTTGCCGGTCCCAGTCCATGATCATCTCTATCGTCCTATCCAGGAAGACGGGATCTTTATCGCGGAGCATCGCTTTGAATATGTCTTTTTGTTTCTGCCGATCGGGCTCCACAATCGGCTGCAAGACCTTCGCCCCAAACAAGGCCATTTGAGGTGAGACCAAGCGATGAATGGGCAGTTTTTGCTGGAATCTGTACCGGCCTGGCAGTTCGTTTCGGGTCTTGGCACTTGATATGACGATCACCTTTCTAGCTGGCACTAGCTCACTCATTTCGGTCGCCAGCATGCCACCGAGAGACACGCCTACAATCACAAAAGGCCTGGACACATCGATCTGCTCCGTCAACTGTCCGGCATACTCCCTCATCGAAAGGCCCCTTTCCGGCGTGAAGCACTTGATGTGTTGTATCTCGAAGTCTCCCTCGATCCTCAGATGCGTGAACAACCTGTGATCACCTCCTTGTCCAGGAATCAAATAAATCGTGGTGGGAGATTGAACAGACATGTTGGGAATAGCAACGACGGATACCAATACATTTAGCGTGAGCAGCATAGAAAAGGTTGTTTTGATCCTCTCCTAATGACAAGTTAGCAGCAGCGAGGTTGCCGTCAACGAGATCATCTATTCGTACCTCAGATTGGTTGCGGGGTTTGTTCTAACAACATTCGAGGTTTGCCAGAAGATAAATATTGAGCCCACCAAGAATAAAAACAGTACACTAGCAAAGATCTCAAGGAAGCCCACACCCAAGCCGTACCGAATCAGGAAGTACAGGAACAACTTGTCATAAAACAGATAGGAAACCGGAACGGCAATCAGGGCAGAGTAACCTATCAGTCGGATAAAATCCCGAGCCAGCAACAAGTGGATCCCGGATACCGATGCTCCCATGATTTTACGGATGGCAATTTCCTTGGTACGATTCTCGGTAGTATAGGACACCATCCCCAATAGACCCAGGCAGGAAATGACAACGGCAAGTGTACCCAGGTAGCTGAAGATCTTGATCTGAGCCCTAAGGAAGCTATACGACTTCTCGATTTCATCATCGAGGAACGTGGCTTCAAAAGGCACCTCCTGATCGATCGACTGCCAGATCATTTCCAAATTGACGAGCGTATGCTGGATGTCCATGGACTGCACAGTCAGCAAAGCATATCTCGAATGATCGAGGGACTGTCGAAAAACCATGGGCTGGATCTGCTCGCTCAGTGGTTCAAAATGCAAGTCCTTGAGGATCCCTTCGATGCGTGCATGGGTTCCATCCGCCATGGTAAACGTCAACGAGTCCTCCGTCCCTTCAAAGACGGCCATCGAGCGCAGAAACTGCTCATTGACCAGCACACTTTCCTGATTCTTGGTGGAAGTGGCGAGCAAGTCATCTGAACCCCATGCAAGCTCCATCTTCAACTGGCTCACAAGGTTGTCGCCAATGAACACCTCTACAACACTGAGGGTGTCCTTCGAATTAGGCGTGACCTCCACCTGCTGATTGATAGGAATGCCGGGCAAGTGCGAACTGGTGGTAATCGCGGATACATCTGGATGATTGGCCAATTCGACAATGGCTATCTGCTTGTTCTGCCCATGAAAAGGAATCGTCAGCACCTGCTCGGATTGGAAGCCATGGCTTTCATTGAACACATGCCGATACTGTCGGGCCAGCGTCGCAATACCGATGATAAAGAACATGGATAATCCAAATTGCGCCACAAACAACCCCTTCTTGATACCGGACACTGAGGCTGATCGATTCGTTCCGGCTCCCTTAAGCGAATCCGCCGGACTGAGTCTTGAGAAGTACAGCGCGGGAAACAAGCCTGCGACCAAGCCGATAATTAACGCAAAAGCGACGAACACCGCGATGACAGGCCACCCAATCGTGGTATCCAATACCTCGGCAGCTATCACCATCAAAAGGAATTCTCGTTGGAGAGGTATGAAGATCAAAATAGAGCCGATGAGAGACAGCAGCGTCATGATCACCGTCTCGGTGATGAACTGTATCTTGATCTGTTGCTTCCGGGCCCCGACCACCTTCCGAATGCCGATCTCCTTCGCCCGTTTCAGGGCCCGGGCGATCGATAGATTCGTGTAGTTGAATATTGCCGGAACGAGTATCACCATACCAATGAAGAGAAAAAAGATCATGGAGGGGTAGTCCCACCCGATACCTATGGCATTGTGAATGTTCCAGCGCGGTACCACCTGGTCGAGCACGACCGCCTCCAGCCCGACACCTATCTCGGGGTTGTACTCCGCGGCTAGATCCGCTGTCTGAGCCAGCGCATTGCTCAGCGTGGTCGCTTCCACACCAGGCTCTAACAGCAAGTAGAGGTAGTGATTACGGAATCGCTGCCAATCTTCAGCGCGCTGAACGATCGTGGGTGTCATAGTCAGCTGTGACGTCAACACCTGAAAGTACATGTGTGTCTGTTTGAGGTCCGCCATCACGCCAGTGACGGTAAAGGATCCCTCTTCGGTTTCCAGGACCTTGCCCATCGGATCGGTATCCCTAAAGAGCTTGTCGGCAACCGCTTGGGTAATGACCATCGTATTGGGGCGGGCAAGTGCCGTGGCGGGATCGCCCTGGAGTAGTGGGAAACTAAAGACCTGAAGGAATTGGGGATCGACATAGTATCCATGGAAGTCCAGCAAGTGTCCGTGGTGTTTGACCTCCGGGCGAAATCCGGTCCGAATCTCGATGGCAGCTTCCACGAACGGATACTCCGCCTCCATATGCTCACCTAATGCAGGAAATGTAGAGCCGTAGACGGAGGAGCCCTCCTCATCTGCAATGGCTGTATTGATCTGATAGATCCGATCCTTATGTGTGTGAAATTCATCTGACTGAATGATCGCAACCGAAATGGATAGCGCCAGTAAACACACGGACATACCCAGGGCGAGACCCACGATATTAAGGCTTGTGAATAGCTTGTGCTTCCAGAAGTTGCGCACAGCGATCTTGGTATAGTTATGCAGCATGCCGAAGGATCCTTGGGAATAATAAGCCGACAATGCCATCGAACGCCGGCGACTCCGAAGAGCATACGAGAAGCAAATGGAGAACGTGTGACGCCAATAGTACCATCTCGCTCGAAGTAATCCCTTGTCCCTGACCATCTCGGCAAATCCTTCTTCAAGATCGCCCATCAGATCTTCGATATCCGCCATGCCAGCGAACTGACTCAATAGCCACGACGCAAAACACGGTGGAGTGGAGTTGTGCTTTGGGTTCATTCTGGTGATAGGCTAATCTTGGTGTTGGACCATAGATCATCCCTCAGTGACTTCATGTCGTTGAGGGCAGTAATCGCACTCTGCGTGAGTTCAAAGTATCGCTTCCTTCGACCTCCACGCTCTTTTGTCGGTTCCCCCAGGTAGGAAGTGATATAGCCCTTCTCCTCCAGGCGTGTCAGTGTCGAGTGTAGCGCGCCGATGCTCAAATTACGATTTGTACGCTCATTAATCGCCCGAAGCACCCCTTGACCATATGCGTCTGATCCCAGGTTGGCAATCGTGAGTAGCACGAGCTCTTCGAATTCCCCAAGGTATCCTTTCATTGTATCTTTCTACTTTTCAGAGGATATGTACGAGGGCCAAAGATATATGTTTCTATTTTTAAGAATAAATAATTTGAGATAGTTGGGAGGGCCAAAATTTCGGATATTTAAACCCTATCAAATAAAACACCCTAGGATGGCCCTCAAAGAAAAGCTTGCTAAGGAATTCAAGACTGTCTTTTTCACCTCCCTTTACTTTCTGCTATGGTTCAGTGCGATGATCCTGATCAAGACGCTCCTTCTAAGGGAGTATGAAATCAAATTTTATGGCTTTGCCTCAGCCGTCGTGGCGGCGCTGGCAATAGCCAAGGTCGTGCTGGTCCTGGAGTACGTACCCATCAAATACACCGAAGACAAGCCCGCCTGGCAGGAGGTGCTTGTGCGAACGATCCTGTATATGATCGGAGCCTTCGTATTTATCGCTTTGGAAAAAGCCTTCCATGCCCGTCATGAATATGGGAGTATGTTGGGCGCCTTTGCCAATATGGGTGACATGATCAACACCTACCACCTGTGGGTGAACATCCTCAACATCGGTGGTGCCATCCTGCTCTTCAACATCTGGTCGGTCGTGAAAATGCACTACGGCAAGGGCATATTCATTCAACTCATGGCGGCCCCCCTACCCCAGGATCCGAAGACCTAAGTATCGGCCTCCTCCTCAAAGGCCCTGATTTTCTCTAAGGCGGCCTGTGAGTCCTTTAGTTTCTGGTTATATGATTTGTAAGCGTTTTGCCCAATGGAGGTAAACAAGAAAACCACCGCGACGAACATTGCTGCTGTGATCATCAGTTGTCGTTTGTTGCCGTAGATATCAACCCCGGCAATCGCCCAGAGTCCGGCTGGTGTCACCGTGAAACACCAAAGGATCGTCACTGTCATGTCAGCATTGAGTGATTTGATGGAATGGAGGCGAAACTGCTCGATCACCTTTTGCCATTGCACAATACTCATTCGGTCCTGATCCGCAGGACGCTTTATCGCCAGGTGATGAACAAAGGACCACAGCATAGCCATGGACCCAATGAATGCCGGAATGCTGTATATCCATTGATCCAAAATACTGATAGCAACCCAAAGTGAAATAGCGCAATACACCAACGCCATATTGCGTCCTGCAATGGATAGCTTCAATAGCTTGTGAAATTCGTCCAGGGCTTTATCCAACTTCATTTCTCGCAGGAGTTTTTCGTTGAGGTTCACCCGAGCTTTGAGCAGCTCATTTTCCTTCTTCCATTGTTCTTGCAAATCCGATAATTCCATGACCTAGTGATTCATTGCTTGTTGAAATTTCTCCCGCAATACGATTTTGATCCGGCCAATTTTGGTACCCACATTAGACTCTGAGATTCCGAGTATTTGGGCAATCTCTTTGTGGCTCTTCTCCTCGAGATAGAGAATCATCAATGCCTTGTTGAGCTCATCCAATTGGCTGATAAATGTGTGGAGGAGTTTCGATTGTTCCGTGACAACACCTGATTGATCCTGTCCTTCAGAGAGTCCAAAAATCGACTCATTCAATGGCTCTAGTTGATCTTGGCGCCTCGACTCTTTTCTCAAATGAGAGATCGCTGTGTTCAAAGCCACGCGGTAGATCCAAGTTGACAGTTTGTAGTCTGAATCAAAGCTTTTTAACGACCTCCAGATTTGAATCGCGATCTCCTGCTCCAAGTCCTTCTTGTCCTCGTCATCCCGGGCGTACAAGGTGACGATCTTATACAACAAGGCTTTGTGCTCGTTGAGGATATCGACCAATTGCTGCTTTGATTGCGTCACAGTTTCTCCCATTACTCAGTTAGTGATTCGCACCAGGAGCAGAATAATCACAAAAGGCTCCTAGATTTTTTCAGCGATCAGCACTGCCGGCGCAAACGGCGGCTCCAAACTCCCGCCCGCGGTGCCTCGGCCTTGTCCGATTTCTCGGCAGTCTTTGGGTTCTCAAACCAAGGTGCGTGTCTCCACGCACCTCCGTCAATACTCCTCTCCCACATGTTGGAGAAAATCGAATCTTGACACACCCTCTTCGTAATATTGACACGATGAATATTCATAATCGATAGGATCGTCCACCAACGACCATGCTTTTGACACCGGATTTGCATGAATATAGTCAAGCTTTTGCATGGCGATTTTGCTATCATACAATTCAATGGCCAAAGGGTCACGCTGCCAAAATTCATGAGCCTTGTTGCTAGCTGTTACACGAAAGTTTCTTAAACCTTCATTAGAAATTCTCTTCATAAATTCATGAGCAGTGAATTTCAAAAAGGATCCGCTCGGCATCTCCTTCCCATTCTTCTTTTTGATCCTCCAAATGAGGTGTACGTGGTTTGGCATGATAACAAATCCGAAGATGTCAATAAGGTTTTGACTTGATAAATAGGAAAGTGAGTTTACAATTATCTCCTTTTGGTCATCAGGAAGCAAAAGTCTTTGCCAGTTGTTGATCGTCGCCGTCCAAAAATAAATCAGGCCAAGTTCCATGTAGGAGTTGCGTCGATCCAAGTCCATTTAGTCAAGATAATACAGGAGTAAGTCGAAATCTCTTAAGAGACATTAAAAATGGTTCGTGAGGACACGAACCTTGGGAGCAGAATAATCACAAAAGGCTCCTAGATTTTTTCAGCGATCAGCACTGCCGGCGCGAAAGGCGGTTCAAAACCGCCGCCAGGAGGTACCTCGGCCTTGCCCGATTTCTCAGCGGTCTTTGGGTTGAACCAGTGGTATTGGAACCCCTCAGTTCCTTGAACGGTGAATGCCTCCCCAGACGGAGCATATGCCACATAAAGCTGATCCTCCTTCGCCAATAACAGGGCGTCTCCACCATCGAGCAAGTCCGGCCGTTTTTCAATGTCGGTTAGATCATACGAGCCGAGAGCCTTGCCCACATAGCCCACATAGGTGGATCCCTCAAGATCCATGGCGCCGCGCCAAGAGAGCGGCTGCGTGGCCCAATCCGTCCAGCCTTCTTCATCATCGGTCACCTTCCACTGCCATAGCCCTGCGGCGCCATAAACAACTCCCATTGTGCCCCCAGACATCAACTGCATCCAGGCTTCCTCACCCTGCCACCAGCCCAGGCCATTCTTCCCGCCGTTCATTCCCTCATAAGTGGGTTCTCCATTGGCGACCGCCTTCGTGGGCAGGTTGTCGTACATCCTCTCCACCTTGTGATAGAGATGTTCCGCATTGTGGCCCGTCTGTGCCCACTGGAAGTCGAGCCACTCCTTGTCCTGGTGGATCTTGTTTTCATGCAGACACCGAAACAATGAGTCGCGCTTGCCCCACTCGGGTACGTAGTCATCGCAAGGATTATAATGGAAGCCTGTCGGCTGTTCGTAGGCGTCCCACTCTTCCAGCATGGCCCCACCCTCGGCAATGCCAGCATTCCTCGCGCCGCCATCACCGGAGATCAACCAAATCGCAGGTCGAGCACCGTAACGGGCATTGAGGTACTTGACGTATCTGACATATTCCTCCGCTACAATGGCATCACCCAAGACTTGCAAGCCCTTCCACCCAAAGCCGTGGAAAATGGGTTGGAACACAGGGACAATCCCATGATCCAGCAAGATGCCTGAGAGCGTATCCAATGTCTGGAAGTAGGAGGGCACCAGTTGCTTGATGTGACCATCCTGCAGGTCCTCAAAACCGCGGGCAAAGCCAAGCGGAGTATCTCGGGCGTTGGGGCCTTCGGCATTCATGTCAGGCTGCACGGACATGAGAAGCGCGGTATTGTAGCCCTTCGCTTGTCGGTCTGCCGCATAGGTCTTCACCTGGTCCTGAGTCGCTCGCCACGGTAATGCCCACGGAGTGTCGCCTACCACAAGGAATGACGTACCATCATGATGCATGGCATTCCGTTTCCCGGGAGACATCTTTAGTGGTCCGTGAATAACAAACGGATCGTCCCCTCCATACGGCGTCGCCTGGATGGAACCCACTTGCCCGTGTAGCCCGCTATCCTCCTCATTGCTGGCATAAGACTGCCAGGTCCAAAGGGAATTATCATCTGGTGGTGCAAAGCGTACCTTCCATGTCCGACCTCCATCCCAAAAAGCTGGTCGTCTGAGTTGATCCTTGCCATTGCTGAATACCGCCCATACCTCAACATCGGTGTAGGGATTGTCATACTCACTTTGCGACTGAAGGGTAAGTTCAAAAGTCATCCATTGCTCGACAGTAGGCACCGGAGACTCGCAATGAGTAGTGATAAGAAGGACGAACAAGGTTAGGGATAGCAGTTTCGATTTCATGTGGAAGCAACGGTAAATGGAGGCAAAGCCGGAACAGGACAAACGGCCCCGTTCAAATCGATTAGTTTAGGGCTGAATTTACTGGAAATGTCTGAAGCAACTATCCCGATCCGTTCTGCCGACCTCGACGCGTCCGAGGTCGCGTGGTTTGCACCCCTTTGTAATGGCGATGATGCCTTCCTGGGAGCACACGATCCCAGCTACAAAAGCTCGTGGGAGAACACCTCCCGCATCGTCGAAACCGCCGATCAGCTAGGATATCGGAATGTGCTGTGCCCCTCCTCCTATCAAGTCGGTCAAGACACACTGCCCTTCGTTTCAGCGGTAGGCCCTCGAACAAAAAATATCAACCTCCTCGCCGCAGTTCGCTGTGGCGAAGTACATCCCCCGATGTTGGGTCGAACCATCGCTACGATCGACCACATCTTGAAAGGCCGACTGACGATCAATATCATTTCCTCAGACCTGCCAGGATCCATCCTACCCTCTGAGGCCCGCTATCAACGATCCAGGGAGGTGATTGAGATACTGAAGCAGGGGTGGACACAGGACCACATCCAGTTCAAGGGAGATTTCTACGACATTGATTTGGGTACTACGGAGCCGGTAAAACCCTACCAGCAAAATGGAGGCCCTCTGCTGTACTTTGGCGGCTACTCTCCCAACGCCATCGATCTGTGCGCCGAGCACTGCGATGTGTACCTCATGTGGCCCGAGCCGGAGGACAAAATCCGCTCGCACATGGAGACGATGAGCGCGAAGGCTGCAGCCTATGGCCGCAAGGTAGACTTCGGTTTGCGGGTCCACGTCATTGTGCGAGAAACCGAAAGCGAGGCACGCGCTGCGGCCAGGCGATTGATGTCAAAGATCGACGAAGAGCAAGGCAAGGAAATAAGAGAACTGGCACTGGATGCCAAGTCCTTTGGTGTCTCGCTACAACAAGCCAATAGGGAGGCATCGGACAATGAAGGCTTTGTCGAACCACACCTGTGGACCGAGATCGGCAAAGCGCGTTCGGGCTGCGGGGCGGCAATCGTTGGTGATCCAGATCAGGTGCTGCAAAAACTTAAGCGCTACGAAGCGATGGGTATCCGGGCCTTTATTCTCTCGGGGTACCCCCATTTGGATGAGTGCGAACTCTTCGCGAAATATGTTTTGCCGCAAATGAAGACTTGCTCCATGCCTGAGGTACAAGGACGCAAACCCAAAGAAGAACCCATGACCCCGCTTGCTGCCGGGCCAAGAAACTAACCAATGGACACGGGGCAGATCGTACTTACACTTGTCAGCTGCGCCTTCTTCATGGCGCTGGTCGCTTATGTATCCTACCTCAAAACCAAGGGGCAGACGGACTCACGTGAGGGCTACTTCCTGGCGGGTCGTAGTCTCTCTGGTATCTTCATTGCGGGATCGCTGCTACTGACGAATCTCTCCGCAGAGCAACTCATCGGACTCAATGGCTCTGCTTACGGTTACAACCTGAGCAGCATGGCGTGGGAGGTCACCGCGGGTCTGGCCATTGTCATCATGGCACTGGTCTTCCTGCCCAAGTATCTACGAGGAGCATTCACTACCCTACCCGAGTTCCTCAACGGCCGGTTCGACGATGGTGTCCGAAGGCTTTCCGTTGTGCTGTTCATGCTGGGCTATGGATTGATCACAATCCCCTCGGTCTTGTACTCAGGCTCCATAGCTGTGCTCCGTCTCTTCGATGTCCCTCAACTGCTAGGGGTGAGCTACTCGTCGGCGCTGACCATCACCATCGTGACCATTGGAGTGATAGGCTCTATCTACGCGATCTTCGGTGGACTAAAAGCTGTGGCCGTGTCTGACACGATCAATGGGCTGGGACTGTTGATCGTGGGGATCCTTGTGCCGATCCTCGGGTTCATCGCGTTGGGAGATGGGCAGTTCTTTCGTGGCGTGGGCACCTTCCTGACTGAGCACACGGAAAAGCTGAATGCGATCGGTAGCTCCACCGACCCGCTGCCTTTTGGAACCATCTTCACTGGGATGATCTTCGCCAACCTTTTCTACTGGGGTACGAACCAGTACGTGATCCAGAGAACCCTGGGGGCTGCCAGTCTGAAGGAAGGTCAGAAAGGAGTCATCCTTTCAGGCTTTTACAAACTGCTAGTCCCATTCTTGATGATGGTGCCAGGTACGATCGCCTATCATTTGTATGGGGATAGTCTCCCAACTATTGATCTGGCTTATCCCACGTTGATCAAGGAAGTGCTTCCGACGTACCTCTCGGGGTTTTTCCTCGCTGTGCTGCTGGGTGCAGTTTTCAGTTCCTTCAATTCACTGCTGAATAGCGCAGCGACGATGTTCGTGCTGGACATCTATGAGCCCCTTCGCAAGGGTCAGCTGAACGAGCGGCAAGTCATCCGTGTGGCCAAAGTGGCGAGTGTGATCATTGCCTTGTTTTCTTTTGTGGTCTCGCCCCTACTGCAATATGCCCCCGAAGGCTTGTGGCAGATCATCCGCATCTTCACGGGCTTCTACAACATCCCGATCATCACAGTAGTCGTTGTTGGTCTTTTCTTTAAAAAGGTACCGGCGATCGCAGCGAAGATCTCGATTGTGTTCCATGTGATTGCTTATGCGCTGCTGCGATTCGTCTTTGAAGTGGATATCCATTTCGTGCATGTCTATGCGATCCTTTTTGCGGCCGAATTTGCACTCATGCTTACCATCGGCTACTTCTGGCCTACTACCAAACAGTGGACGTTGCCCAGCACCAAACCTGACGTAGATCTCCAGCCATGGAGATATGCCTATCCGGCGTCGTTCGTGCTAATTGCGAGCATCGTCATTCTGTACATGACTTTTTCGCCCCTAGGGGTGGTTGGAGGTATCGGGGCAGGCTATGCAGCCTCCCTGGTCTTGGTGGTAGTAGCAACGATCCTTGCTATCTGGCTGAGCTTACGCAGCCAGCGCATCAATCCTTGACCATAGTTATTTCCCCCGCTGCGCTACAGCAATGGCGGATTGCGCCCAGTCCGTGAGCGCCTCGACGTCCTCAAGCACCGCCGCAGGCACGGAGAAGTAAGGCATTTTACCGTGCTGGTGCGCCCCAGCTGCTTCGAATCGTGCCCGATTACTGTCGTCGACTTTGAAGTAGATATCGCCTTGTGAGTTGACGATGCCAAACATCTTACCATTATGGAAAATGCCGTGGCCACCAAACATTTTTTTGGACGACAACTGGTCAATAGCCAATCGGTCCAGCAGGCCCTCCGCCGACAATTGGGAGGCGCCCGTCATTTTATCTCCTTTGATCCCCATAGGATCAATTTACTGAATATTAAGATCTAAGTTGCCGGCCCTCGCATCTAAGGGAGTAACGCCACCGTAGCGCGACGCTAAGGCCAAAGAGGATTTGTTGTTCTAGTCTTAGCGGGACGCTAAGACCAGTAGTAGATCCCGCTAAGACTAGAAGTAGAGACGCTAAGGCTGGATTGTGGTAACAGTCTTAGCGAGACGCTAAGACCAATCATTGGCATTGTTCTGGTCCCAATGAATGATTTGTCGCATTATTCGAACTGCTTCATGTACTCCAAAAAGATCTTGGCGGTCCTGTCCAGGTTCTCAATACTACCACCCCCCTCGAGTACCTCGCACATCTCGTAGACCACCCAACCCTGGTAACCGATCTCTTTCAGAGCGCCAAACCAGGTTTCATAATCGATGATCCCCTCTCCCATCGGTACAGCCCGCATGACAGGTTTCTGCGCCTGGTAGTTGGTCAATGAGTGGACGTACTGGAATCGAGGCTGCTCCACATAGTCGGCGGCGATCGTATTCACAATGAAGGGTTTCATTTTGAGGATCGACTCGCGCATCTCCTCTGCGGACAGTCCTTCCAAGGCGGGGGACCAAGCATCCCATCCCGCCATGACATTGGGCATATTCACTTCCTTTAGCAGCCAGTACATCGCATCATGATGCAGGGCGATATCGTGGTGATTCTGAACAGAAAGGGTGACGCCATGCTCGGCAGCGAGCTTACCTGCCATTTTCAAGCCCTCCACAACCTGTGCATATTGCCTATCATATGGAATACCAGGACGCTCATAACCCGTGAAGATCCGAACCATGTTGGTTCCGAGGTCTTTCGCGAGCTCTGCCACTTCGCCTACCCATGCCGCTTGTATCTCAACATTTGGTATGCCGGGCTTGTCGATACCCGCAGTGAAATCGGTATATCCGGCCAAAGCAACGAGGGTGAGTCCCAGGGATTCGATTTTCTCTTTGAGCCTTTTGCGTGCCGCTTTGTCATAGTCATGGGGTGAAACATGGGGCCTCTTCGCGACGAGCATCACACCTTCATAGCCCAACTCTTTCGCTTTCTCAAGAAACTCATCGACACTCAATGCGGTCTGTCCGCGCCAGGCGCCATAGTAGCTGATGGAATGCAGACACGTTTTCAGCTTGAAGTCCTCGGGATTGCCCGTTGGGGTCGGTTGTGCAAACACTGAGGTTAGCACAGCTGATATCAGAAAGAGAGTGGCAACTAGTCGGTTCATGATGGTGGGTTTTTACTGGAAAATACACTAATCCAGTCTTTTTCACCTCCTGTTGAGGCAATCAAATTTCAAAGGGTACCTACAGATGAATTAGGGTAACCGGTCAACCCCTTGGCCATAAGCATAGGGTCAAGACGAGGCATGGGTGTGAGCTGGGCAGCGCGGCTGAAGGCTTGACCATGCACGAGGGGGCACCGATAGCTATCGGGAGTGCCATGGCCTTGGGCGTGGGCGGCCGTGAATTAGAGTCTAGAATCACCGGCTTTTTAGGTAGACACCTCCGAACTGCTCTCACTTCACGGCCAGTGCGCCTCCTCCCCTCTATGGTCATTCAAAATCGTATTTGACCTTGTGAAGGATTTGTAGGAATTTTTTAAACAAAATGTCCATTTCTTAGTCTTTTAAGCGTCTAAGAGTAAATAGGCACTCCTTATGAAAAAGAGAATCATCACTATATCGCTGGTCATCGTTTTGTTGGTCGTGGCGTTTTCGTTTTCGGGCTTCCTTGCAAGCAAGAAGGAGCTGCCTCCGCAGCGGCCGAAACCGGCACCCGTGAATTATGTAAAGGTGGAAGAGGTATTCTACCAATCCATACCTGTGCAAATCGAGGTTTTGGGGCGTGTGCAGTCCTCCCAGCGGGTCGACCTAATTGCTGAAGTGGGAGGCAAACTGCAGCCCGGCACTGTCGAATTGGAAGAAGGCCAAAGGTTTCGTCGTGGTCAGGTCCTGGCCAACATCAACAACCGTGAGCAGGTGCTGTCGCTACAGGCGCGGAAGAGCAACTTCCTGAATCTCTTGGCGATCGCGCTGGCGGACGTGAAGATCGATCATCCAAAGGCTTACGATACCTGGAACACCTATTTCAACGACATCAGCATCGAAGATGACCTGGCACCACTGCCTGAAGTCACTTCTCCAAAACTGAAGACATACCTCGCGACATCCAACGTCCTGTCGGAGTACTACAACATCAAGAGTCTCGAGGAGAACCTCACAAAATACCAACTACGAGCGCCTTACAATGGCAGTATTCTGGGCGTGGCCCTGGAGGTAGGGTCGGTCGTGAGCCCTGGTGCCCGAGTCGCTACGCTGATACGCACCGACAAACTGGAGCTGAAGGTGCCTGTCTTGAAGGAAGACATCCGATACGTGGAGATCGGCAAAGAGGTAAAGCTGGTGGAAGAGAGCAGCGCTCAGGAGTGGTCAGGTCGGGTGACCCGCATCGCGGACTTCATCGATCCCAACAACCAGTCGATCAATGTCTACATACAGGTAAATGGTCGCCAGGCAGATATTTATGACGGCCTGTACCTGAAGGCACTCATCCCGGGCAAAGTCATCGAAGCAGGCATGGCGATCGACCGAAAGGTGATCCGCAACAAAGACCAGGTCTTCGTAGTGCAAGACAGTGTACTCGCCCTCCAACACGTAGAAGTGGCCAAGATATCGAGGGAAGAGGCCGTGATCGGCGGTCTGCCGGAAGGCACCCGCGTGGTGGTCGAAGCACCGGCGAATGCTGCTGAGAACATGAAAGTAAAAATCGCGCAGTAGCATGAGGCCAATCGTAACATTCTTCGTCAAATATCCGATTTGGGCGAATGCGATCATCGGTGTGGTGGTGATCGTGGGAGCGCTTAGCTACGTATTCGGATTGAAAAAATCTTTCTTCCCGGAACGTCAACCCAAAAACATCACCGTCAGCGTGGTCTTCCCCGGGGCATCTCCCGAAGAAGTGGAGGAGGGCGTGACCATCAAAGTGGAAGAGGCCATCAAGGGCATCGTCGGCATCGTGGAAGTGTCATCCGTCTCCTCCGAGAACAGTGCGAGCGTTACCATCGAAACCTCCACGGATTACGATCTCGATGAGATCACGACAGAGGTCAAGAATGCCGTCGATCGGATCAACTCCTTCCCCGTCAGTGCGGAGAAGCCGGTGGTAGTCAAAGAGAAAAGCACCTCATTCGCCGTCTTTATGGGTGTGAAGGGCAATGTGTCACTGGAGGACCTCAAAACCACGGCAGAAAAAGTCGAAAATGACTTCCTCGCCTCAGGCCTGATTTCACAGATCCGGCTGTCGGGATTTCCTCCACTGGAGATCTCTATTGAAGTGCCAGAGGCGAACCTGAGACGCTACGGATTGACCTTCAGCCAGGTGGCGGGCGCCGTGAGAGCCAACAACCGGGACATCTCCGGAGGCTCCATCAAAACGGAAGACGAGGAGATCAAAATCCGCGCTAACTCGAAGGAGTTTGACGCTGCCAGCATCGAGCAGATCATCGTGAGAGCCAATCCCGACGGCACCAAAGTGCTCTTGAAAGATGTGGCTATCGTCGAAAAGAAATTCGCAGACACCCCCAACAAGGTGTACTCCAACGATGAGCGGGCGGTGAGCATCTCCGTCTCCAAGCTCCCCGAGGAGGACATCACGAAGATCGCCACTTATGTGATGGACTACGTGGAGGACTTCAATGCGAAGAACACAACGGTGCAGCTGTTCACCTACTTCAATGCCAACGATGTACTTGAGCAGCGGCTGGATTTGTTGACGCGCAACTTCGGGGTCGGATTGCTTCTGGTGTTGATCACCCTGAGCCTCTTCTTATCACTCCGTCTGTCCTTTTGGGTGGCGGCAGGAATTCCCCTATCGTTCCTCGCCATGTTCATCATCGGAGACCTCGCAGGCATCACGATCAATATGTTGTCACTCTTCGGCATGCTGCTGGTTGTCGGTATCCTCGTCGACGATGGCATCGTGATCGCTGAAAACATTTACACACACTTCCAGAAAGGAAAGGACGCCAAAAAGGCGGCGATCGATGGTACGATGGAAATGATCCCTTCCGTCTTCACCTCCGTGATGACGACGATCATCGCTTTTCTCCCATTGATGTACCTGGACAACAATGGGTTTACCCGAGAGACCGCCATTGTGGTCATTGCCTGTCTGGCGTTTTCGATGGTCGAAGCCTTCTTCATTTTGCCGGCTCACCTGGCGAGCCGCCGGATCCTGTCTCGCCGAAAGGACAACAAAAGCCTCTATGCGCGCTTCCGCAACACCATGGAAGGCGGCATCGAGTTCGTACGAAACAAAGTCTACGCCAAGGCCCTCAACTTCCTCATTCAGTGGAAGTGGGTATCTTTTATGGCGCCCTTGATGTTTATCATCATCACGATCGGCATGTTCCGCGGTGGCTTCGTCAAGTCGAGCTTCTACCCCATCCCTCCTGCCGACGACCTGAACGTCAACCTCAAGTTGAAGCCAGGTACGCGGGAAAACATCACGGAGGAGTACCTCCGCGCTTTCCAGGATTCTGTCTGGCTGGTCCACCGGGACATCCAAAACGAATATGGATTTCAGGACTCCATCATCACGACCATTGACCTGATCATTGGAAGCACCTCGAGCAGAGAGTCCGGCAGCCATGTGGGTCGCCTGGGCATCAATTTCGAAAACCTGGATGAGAAGAACATCGCACCCTTTGAGGTGAGTCGACGGATCCGTCAGAAGATTGGCGACGTGCCCGAAGCAGAGCAGTTCTCCATTGGCAACGTCAACTACTTTGGCAGTCCCGTATCGATCTCCCTGAAGAGCTCGAACATTGACAACCTCGACATCGCCAAAGACGAACTCAAAGCGAAACTGGGAGAAATCACGGCGATCAAGGACATCACCGACAACGCCTCCATCGGACAGCGGGAGATCGAGCTTGAGTTGAAGCCCCTCGCCTACTTGCTGGGACTTACGCAGCAAGACATCACCACACAGATCCGGCAGGGATTCTTCGGCGAGGAAGTCCAGCGACTGCAGGTCGGGGCCGATGAGGTGAAAGTATGGGTGCGCTACCCCCAGGAAGACAGGCTGAGCATCACGCAGCTCGAGCAGATGAAAGTGAAGATGCCTGATGGTGCGGAATATCCCCTCACCGAGCTAGCTGACTACACTATCGGTCGCGGTGTGATTAACATCAACCACTTCAATGGCAAGCGCGAAGTGCGCATCAATGCGGACCTGGCTGCTAAGGATGCCAGTCTCCCGGACATTCTAGAAAAGATCTCAACGGACATCATGCCGCCGCTCCTGGCCAAGTACCCAGGGTTGGACTACACCTACGAAGGCCAGTCGAGCAGAGGCTCTCGAGAATTTGGTTCATTGGCACAGGTCGGTCCGATCATCTTCCTGCTGCTGATCCTCTTCATTACACTCAACTTCCGCTCGTTCTATCAGACGCTGCTCATCTTGTTCCTGATCCCACTCGGTGTGATCTGCGCGATGTTCGGCCACTGGATCGAAGGCGTAGTCTTTTACTACACTATCAGCGGCTACGGGGTCCTCGCATTGACCGGTGTATTGGTCAACGATGCCGTCGTGATGCTGGATCGCTTCAATCGCAATATCAAGGAAGGCATGAAGATCCGCGAAGCCGCTTACAACGCGGGAGTAGCTCGTTTTCGCGCGATTATACTCACGTCAATGACTACCGTCGCCGGCCTGTATCCCCTCATCCTCGAGACGAGCTTCCAGGCGCAGTTCCTCATCCCAATGGCCGTGTCACTGGCGTGGGGCGTCTTGCTGGGCACACTTTTCATCCTGTTCTTCTTCCCCATCATCATCCTGGTCTTCAACGACATCAGGCTAGGGATCTTCCAGCTCGGTCGATCCGTAGTCAGTCGCGGAGCACAGAAATTGACAAGAGAGGATGTGGAGCCTGCGATGATGGAGCTAAAACGAGAGTTGGAGTTCAAGTAAGACGAGATTTGGAGCAGCGAGGACAGTGGTGCTTCGCTGCCGGCAGTGCCGGCTCTCCAGTCGTATCTGCGGCCGCGCCAGCGAGCGCCAATTTTGAGTTCTTAGTTTTGAATTTTGAGTTGGGTTTAAACTCTCAAGATGACTAAGCCTGGTATAGGTTGCCTTTTTTCCCAAACATGAAAGAAGATGGAAAAAGGAGAAAAGCGACGTGTTTTCGATCTAGATCTGAAGTTAGATTTAGTCCGACAGATTGAGAATGGAAAACTGAGCGTAAGCGAGGTATCTAAGATCTACAAAGTTTCTCCCACTGCGATCTACAAGTGGTTGCACAAATATTCTGAACTTTATCAAAGCCAAATCAGAGTTGTGGTGGAGAAGAAGAGTATCAGCAAAAAACAGAAGGAGCTAGAGGCTCGGATCAAGGAGCTGGAGCAAGCAGTCGGCCAAAAGCAAATGCGAGTTGACTATTTGGAGAAGCTTCTAGAGGTAGCCTCTGATCGATTAGGGGAAGACATTGAAAAAAAGATCAAACGGCAGCCCTAGAATGGTTTCGTCAGAACAAAGCGCTACACAGCTATAAGATGGTAACCTTATATGCTATGGTAGGCATTAGTAAGCAGGGGCATTACAAGCGGTTGAATCATCAAGTAAAGAGTCAATCTGTATCTGCAGAGCTCCTGGACAGCGCACTTAGGATTCGTAAGCGCCATCATAAGCTGGGATGCCGTAAGCTGTATAAAGAGATAAAACCAGTAGGGATAGGAAGAGATCGTGCTGAGGCGATTCTGTTGGCTAATGGCTTCAGGATCAAGCGAAAGCGCAATTTCTATCGTACCACTCGACCTGGTAGGTTTTTCTATCCTAATCGCATCAGCGGAATGAGGATAACCAGAATCAATCAATTGTGGGTGAGTGATATTACTTACATACCTGTGGGAGATAAGAAGCACTACTTTCTCACCTTGATTCAGGATGTGTACAGTCGGAAAATAGTTGGGTGGTGGTTGTCAAGTAATCTCAGTTCAGAACAAACCACACTTCCTGCTTTTAAAAGAGCCTTTGGGGGTGTTGATCCCTCCCAGCTCAAAGGGTTGATCTTTCATTCCGATAAAGGAAGCCAGTACACCTATAAGCCTTTAGGAGAACTCTACAGCTCCCTGGGAGTGGTTCCAAGTATGGGAGGAAAAGCGTGGGAGAATGCTCATGCTGAGTCCATAAATGGTGTTCTCAAAAGAGAGTACATTGATTACTTACATAAATCCTCCACCCTTCCTGAAGCGAGGAGAGTGATGTCGTCGATCATTTATCGATATAATTATGAAAGACCTCACGGCTCATTGAAAGATATGAAACCAGCTGTCTTTGAGTCTCACATTATGCAATTGAAAGAAGAGGATAGACCTATATTTAAAATCAATTACTAACCCGAAAAAGGGCAACCTTATTCAGGCATCCTCAAGATGCTAACTCAAAACTCAGAATTCGAAACTCAAAATTCCACGCCGGATACCCTTCCGATCCGGGCTAAGGGATAGTGACTACCTTTAGCTACCATGTCAGGCACCACTGATCTCGACCTTCTCCTCCGAGAGATGAAGCCTTATCTTAATGAAGGGCAATATGTTTTCTGCACCGTCAAAGAGGCCGCCATCACTGATCATCCATCTGCCATCTGCTGGTTTCGCGAGGAACAAGGAAAGACTCTCGTGCTTGCTAAAGAGGACGCCGACAAACTAGGGCTAGCTTACGATTACCTTGCCGCATGGATTACCCTTGAAGTACACTCATCCCTGGCAGCCGTGGGTTTGACAGCCGCAGTATCTGCCGCACTCGCTCAACACAACATCAGCTGCAATGTAGTTGCGGCTTACTATCATGATCATTTGTTTGTGGATGTGGCACGGGCGGATCATGCCATGGATGTTCTTAGGAAATTATCTCAAGGCACCTAACCCGGGCAAGCGTCATCAGTTCGTCAGGTATCCAACCATGCATCCGCTTCTTCCAGGGTTGCAAATTCCCTCTTTGCCATCCCTGACGTATCCGCATATTTCTTAAGAGCCATTCGGGACAGCGCATCCCCTCCGAGCACTTCGGCCGTTCGTGCAAGGCCATGGGACATAAGGATCCGCTGAGCTTCTACATGCACCTCACCGATCTCTTGACGAGGAGGCTTCATCGTACGTAAGTCCACACGTATCTTGAATCCTTTCTGCAGGAGTTTGCAGGCCTTGGTCAGGTCTTCCAGATAGCCATCCTTGGTCCTCCAGAACCCAGAAATTCGGATATACAGTCGGTTGATAGACTGGTCAATCTCTAAACCATAGCGCTCGTTGTCCGCGATCTTCATAGTGTGTGCTTGTGTAATACTACAACATTTATCGATAGTTTCTGTTGGAAACAATAAAGCGACAAATGGCTTCTTCATGCTTGTAGGTAGAAGGTAGATCGTAGAGAGCGACCTATCTCGCATGGTGATCGCCTCTTTTGTTCTTGTGAGATTGATGATCTATTTTGATCCATCCAAATGGGAAATCTCAACATTATTGCCCGATTATGAAAAATCTCTACATACTATCCATCTTGCTTATTGCGGCCTGTTGCACTTCCACGACTACCACGGAGCAGCCGCCATCAAAACTCAAAGCACTGATCCTCGACGGTCAAAACAACCACTACATCTGGCCCAAAACCACACAAATGATGAAGAGCTACCTCGAGGAAACAGGCCTGTTTGAGGTGGATATTCAGAGAATGGACTCCATCTGGCTAGGGTATAAATACAACCCCAACCGCCCCGTAGCGCTGGGAGGTTATCTCGAGCAATACCCCCTCGCCGGCACGGAAAACAACGGAGTCTCCGAAAAGCCGATCTTGAGCTCCGACTTTGATATGGACTTTTCCTCCTATGATCTCATCGTTTCAAATCTCGGTGCGGAAGCTGCTCTATGGCCCAGGCAGACCCAGGAAAGTTTCCAGCAGTTTGTTGCAGCGGGAGGGGGGCTGGTGATCGTTCATGCGGCCAACAATGCCTGGGGCCAGTGGGACGCATACAACGAATTGATAGGTTTGGGTGCCTGGGGTGATCGCGACAGTACCACGGGACCTTACGCGTATTACAATGACGCCGGTGAACTCGAGTTGGATGCCGCAGCAGGCATCTGTGGATCCCACGGAATGGAACATGAGTATGTGGTCACCACTCGCGAACCCAGTCATCCGATCATGGCAGGGCTCCCAGCGAGTTGGCTCCACGCACAGGATGAGCTGTACGACAGGATGCGAGGCCCTTTCAAAAATGCCACAATACTGGCAACGGCCTACTCCGACGTCGAGAAGAACAAACAGCCCTGGCCACCGGCCCTGGCAGGAACTGGCAGGCACGTCCCTGTCGCGATGGTCATAGAGTACGGCAAGGGACGGGTATTCCATACACCACTGGGTCACTTCGATTACTCGCAGGAGTGTGTCGGATTTATTACGCTCTTCCAGCGTGGGGCTGAGTGGGCGACGACTGGGTCAGTCAGACAAAGTTTACCTGAGGACTTCCCCTCGGAAACACAGCTAGCCTCGCGAACCTGGCAAGAGTGACGAGAGGTTCTGCTGGCCAGGTCTGCGGTAATGCACCGGATGCTGTATCTTATTGCCTCATATATCTTTTCAGAATGAAGTTTCTGAATCTATTTACTTGCTGTCTGATATTGACATCCTGCGGGAACGAGCAGCAAGCAGCTGTTGATTGGCAAAGTGTTGATGATGCGGGCATCGCCGATGAGCGTAATACATCTGACTGGCTGGCTTATGGCCGCACCCATAGCGAGCAGCGCTTTAGCCCCCTTGACGATATTGACATTGGCAATGTGGAGAACCTGCAGGTGGATTGGTACATGGACCTTCCTGGCGATGTCGGCCTCGTCTCGACACCTTTGGTAGTAGATGGTGTGCTCTATTTTACCGGAACAGTCAACATACTACGTGCAGTCGACGCTACCACAGGCGAGTTGCTATGGACGTTTGATCCCAAAGTAGGTGATGCCATTAAAGGCAAGCGCCAAACAGGATGGATGCACAATCGAGGCTTGAGCTACTACAAGGGAAAGATCTTCACTGCCACGTGGGATGGTCGGCTGATCGCTCTGGATGCCAAAACAGGTAAGGAATTGTGGACGGCTGTTACCTTCGACCCCAAGCGATCTCTGTACATCACAGGTGCCCCTAAGGCATTCAAAGGGAAAGTGCTCGTAGGAAATGGTGGCACCGAAGATGGCCCTGCCCGTGGGTTTGTTACCGCTTACGACGCCGAAACTGGGGAAGAGGCGTGGAAATTTTGGATCGTTCCCGGTAACCCGGCCGAAGGCTTTGAGAACGCCGCCATGGAAATGGCCGCTGAAACATGGACGGGCGAATGGTGGAAGTACGGTGGTGGTGGAAACGCCTGGCATGGGTTTACCTATGACTATGAGTTGGACCAACTATATATAGGCACAGGCAACGGCGCCCCATGGAATCGCAAGATTCGTAGCCCGGAAGGTGGGGACAATCTGTTCCTTTGCTCGATTGTAGCTCTTGACCCTGATACCGGGGAATATCTTTGGCACTATCAGACCACACCGGGAGAGTCCTGGGATTATAATTCAAGCATGGACATAGTTTTGGCAGATCTCAATATCGAAGGAGAAGAGATCAAAGCCATCTTGCATGCTCCAAAAAATGGCTTTTTCTATGTCATCAATCGAGAAACGGGCAAGCTAATCTCTGCAGAGCCCTTCGTACAAACCACCTGGGCCAGCCACGTCGACATGGAAACAGGTAAGCCCGTTGAAACCCCCAACGCCAGATACGAGGACGGACCGGCAGACATCTACCCCAACCCCTGGGGTGGGCACACCTGGCATGCCATGTCTTACAATCCCAAGACGGGATTGGTTTATCTGCCTTCGCTACACCAGGGAGCGAGGTTCTCGGACGAGGGTTACGATCTCGAGGGTTTTGAACCCAAAGATTTTCAAGGGGGCATAGGAGTAGGCCTAAGTGCGCCAGGACAGCCATCAGATCCTTATCCGGCCTCTCTCCAAGCGTGGGACCCCATAAAACAGGAAGCACGATGGGTTGTGCAGCAAGAGACCTTTTGGAATGCAGGGACTTTGACTACCGCAGGCAATCTGGTATTTCAAGGAAGAACCGATGGACATTTTTTGGCATACCATGCCGAGACCGGGGAGATCCTGTGGGACTGGGATGCGGGGTTAGGTATTTCAGCACCCCCCATCACCTATAAGATCGGCGGGCGTCAGTATCTCTCCCTATTGATAGGATTTGGAGGTGGCTGGGCCCGTGGCGGATGGGAGGCGCACAAATTAGGCTGGTCTTATCGTACCCATACTCGCAGGCTGGTGACCTTCTCACTGGATGGCAATGCAGAGATGCCACCGCTACCTCCTCCTTTGGTCCCGAAACCCCTGGTTGATGAATCCTTCGAATTACGGGGTGAGCTAGTGCGATTGGGGTCAATGATGTATTGGTCCTGCTTCAACTGTCATGGGGAGGGGATGCTTGCCGGCGGTATGTCTCCGGATTTGCGGGCTTCACCTATCCCGCTCAACAAAGAGGCGTTTGCTGCCATCGTCCGTGATGGTTCCTTGACACACCGAGGTATGCCGGCCTACCCTGAGTATTCCGACGAGCAATTGGAGGCCTTACGCCACTTCATCCAGTTCCGAGCGAGGGAGACAATGCCATTGTATAAAGGCCTCGTGAGCAATTGATAGATCCCAGGTGAGAAGACTTAGGAAGAAAAGACTGCGATGCTCAATGATGTACTCCTAAGGTTACATGTGGCATAATATTCGGGCTTTTTCCCTTACCAATTCTCTCTATCTTTACCGCCTTCGCATCAAACACTTGAAAACAGGAGTATGAATGATCTGATCAAAAAAGCAATACCCCACGTAATTGCCGTGGTGGTATTCTTGATCACTGCTGTCGGTTTCTATTCGCCCATCTTTTTCGAAAACAAGCAGATCTACCAGAATGACGTCCTACAAGGGGTAAGTTCAGGATCAGAAATTGTTCAGTTCCGACAGGAAACTGGGGAAGAGGCCTTGTGGACCAATAGCATGTTTGGTGGTATGCCCGCCTACCTCATCAATGTAAAATGGAGCAGTGTGATCCCCCAAGTTCAAAGAGTGATCGGTCTTTTCCTGCCTCCACCTGCGCGAACCACATTCCTGGGCTTTTTGTGTTTTTACATTCTTCTCCTGTCATTTGGCGTCAATCCCTACCTGGCAATAGCGGGCGGCATAGCCTACGGGCTCAATACCTTCAATATCGTAAGTATCGAGGCGGGTCACATGTGGAAGGTGCGGGCGATCGCCTACATGCCCCTGGTATTGGCGGGGGTGCACCTGTGTTTTACCAGAAAAAATATGCTAATAGGAAGCGCGTTGGCCGCTCTCGGGACAGCGCTGGAGCTTCAGGCTAACCACCTTCAGATTACCTACTACTTGTTTCTCATCATCCTCTTGTATGGATTGGTTCAGGTGATATTCCACATTCGCGAAAAGAATATTAAGCTACTCATCCAACCCATTTTGCTCCTATTGGTCGCAGCGACTGTTGGTGTCTTGAGTAACATCGGCAAGATCTGGTCAACCGTGGAGTACGGCGAATACTCCATCCGGGGAGAATCGGAGCTCACCTCGAATACTGAGTCAGAAGGTGGCCTCGATCGGGACTATGCTTTTGCCTGGAGTAGTGGTGTTTCTGAGAGCCTCACTTTTCTCGTCCCCAACTTCATGGGCGGCGCCAGTATCCAGCCACTTGATCGCGATTCCCAGCTGGGCGAGTCGCTGAGAAGACAAGGGGCCTCGCCCCAGCAGATTCGGCAGCTGACACAGCAGGCACGTACCTATTGGGGGGATCAACCCTCAACGGCAGGGCCCATTTATGGCGGTGTCACGGTGATCTTCCTCTTCGTCCTGGGCATCTTCTTCCTGGAACCTAAATACAAAATATGGCTAATAACAGTCACGGCGCTGTCCATCATGCTTAGTTGGGGAAAGAATTTTTCTTCCTTCAACTATCTGGTGTTTGACGTCTTCCCCGGCTATGACAAGTTCAGAGCCGTGTCGATGACAGTGTCAATCGCATTGCTCGCCTTGCCACTCATGGGTTTCTTGTCGCTTGACAATGTCCTCAAGTCAGGTTGGGGCGAGAAAGATTCAAAGCGGTTTCTTTATGCCGTGGGTATCACCGGAGGTATTACCGCCATCATGGCGCTGCTCGGACCTTCGATCTTCTCATTCGTCGGAGCGGCGGATGCCCAGTTGCCCGACTGGTACCAGCGCGCAATTATCGCCGATAGACAGGGGCTCCTGCGCGGTGATGCCTGGCGATCCACCTTCCTGGTAGTTGCTTTTGGTGCAGTAGTTTGGTTCGCAATGAAGGGTAAGATCAATACCAACATTGCCTATGCAATTTTTGCAGCTCTTGTCTTGCTGGACCTCTGGGGCATCGATGCGCGCTACATCAATGAAGAAAACTACCAGCGGCGCCCTGAACAGACCTTTGCACAGAAAAATGAAGCCGACGAGGCCATCCTTGCCGATCCTGATGCACACTACCGAGTGCTCAACCTTCAGAACCCCTTTAACGAAGCCCGCACTTCGGCTTTTCATAAGTCTCTCGGCGGGTATCACGGTGCGAAAATGAGACGGTACCAGGAGGTCATCGAAAACAAGCTTACCACGGAAATGCAGCAGCTGATTCAAGGACTACAATCCGGGAGTCGAGACTACAGCGACCTACATGTGCTCAACATGCTCAATACAAAGTATTTCGTCGCCGGCCCTCAGCGGAATGCCGTCATTAGAAATGACCGCGCCCTTGGGAATGCCTGGTTTGTTCAGGAAGTAATTCCCGTCAACTCTGCTGATGGAGAGATGGAGAGACTGGGAACGGTCAGCTCAGCAAGATCAGCGATCGTCAACGTGTCCAAATTTGCAGTACCTCAGCTATCTGGTCCGGAGTCTGTACCAATGGCCACGGATTCCACAGCCCAAATTTCCCTGGCTGAGTACAAGCCCAACTATCTGAAGTACGAATACCAGAACTCTGAGCCTTCCTTTGCGGTCTTTTCCGAGATCTACTATCCGATAGGATGGCAGGCATATATCGATGGCGAGCCCACGGATCATGTACAGGCAAACTACATACTTAGAGGAATGTCCTTGCCCGCGGGATCACATACTATCGAATTTCGATTTGCTCCCAGAGTGTACACCGCAGGAAACCCGATCGGTCTGACGTCTTCTATTCTAATTTTGCTGTGGATCCTGGGTGCCGTGGGTTGGAGTTTGAAGGACAGTCTTGCCTGATGATCTCAGTCATCGTTTGCACCTACAATCGGCAGAAGTACATAGGTGCATGTCTGGAGCACATGGCCAATCAATCAGCAAGTTCAGACCAGTATGAGGTGATCGTCATTGACAACAACAGCACTGACGAGACGGCCAGGATTGCAGCGCAGGCGATTGAGCAACACCCAGAAGTGACGATCAATTATTTCCTTGAAAAGTCAGTCGGATTATCCCACGCGCGGAACCGTGGGATCCAGGAAGCTAAGGGCGATATTTTGTCCTTCATTGATGACGACGCCTTCGCTGATCACGGTTATGTGAAGGCAATTGGGGACTACTTTGCTGACCACCAGGAAGTGTCTGCCATAGGTGGCAAAATCATCCCAGAATACGAGGATCAGGAACCCCAGTGGATGTCAAAGTTCTTGTTGCCTTTGGTAGCTGCAGTTGACATGGGTGACAAGCCGCGTCCCTTTCCAGGCAGCAAGTTCCCAATTGGGGCGAATATGGCATTTAGAAAATCTGTCTTTACCCAACTTGGCACCTTCGATCCGGCGCTGGGAAGAATCGCCAATGAACTTGGCGCGGGCGAAGAAAAGGATTTGTTCATCAAATTGAAATCCGCGGATCAGCAGATCCATTATGTCCCCACAGTTTTGGTACGACACATCATTCCTGAAAAGCGATTGGAAGCGGATTACATTCGAAGGATGGGACGAGGTGTGGGAAGAAGTGAAAAAATGCGGCTGCAAAATCAGCCAAAACAGGAAATAGTTAAGAAAATTGCAAGTGAATTGATAAAGGTGGCGGGTACCGCAGTTCTTTTTATGATTTACTCTTTGCAATTGAGATTTCAGGCAGCTTCAATGGTGGTGAAATTTAGATTTTGGGTTCTTCAAGGTTATCTGCAATGACTCGCAAGCAGGAAATAATCGTAGTAATCCGAGACACGATCTATGGGCTTGTTCACAGCATCATTTCACTGATCAGGATCGTGGTATTCTCTCGGCGCCCGAGCAGATTACGGAATACGAACGAACTGCCCTCGGAAGCCGTCATCCTTGGGAATGGGCCATCATTGGGGGATTTTATCCATAATCACCAGCAGTTCCTTCATGACAAGACCAGAATCTGTGTGAATCATTTCGCCATCTCTGAGGAATACGAAACGGTGAAGCCGCAGATATATCTTATATCATCACCAGAGTTCTTCCTCAAAGACGAATTCGAACCTTATGCAAAAAGAAAGCAGGTGACCTGGGATGCGATCGCGAGCAAGACCAAGTGGCCCATGCTGATATACGCCCCAATGTTCGCTAGAGGTCTTTCTGCCTGGCAAGCTCGTTTCAAATCACATGACCATATTAGTATACGCTATTTCAACAATACACCCGTTGAAGGTCTGAAAGGTGTGAATCTATGGGCTATGAAACGTCAGCTGGCAATGCCACGACCGCACAATGTGGTCATTCCATGCATCGCTGTGGCGATCTTTATCCGACGTAAGAAACTATATCTGGTGGGTGTGGAACACTCGTGGCTAAAGGAAATAATTGTGGACGACGACAACGAAGTCTTACTCACGCACAAGCACTTCTATGACAAGCAGGCCGCAAAAGTCCACGAGGGCCCAAAACCTGAAACACCCATACCAATGTTCAAGGGCATAAAAATGCAAAAGAGGAAACTGCACGAAGTACTTGAGAAATTCTATCTAAGCTTCAAGTCCTACTGGGAAATCAAACCCTATGCCGAGCAACAGGGGGTGGAAATTATTAATATTACTTCCGGTAGCTACATAGACGCCTTTGAGAAGCAATCTATCCCACCATCGACTCCAGAAGACAAGATCAATCCATAGACCCTATGATTCCATACGGCAAACAAGAAATCACACAGGAAGACATCGATACGGTCGTTGCTACGCTGCAGTCTGACTTCCTGACGCAAGGACCTAAGATCCGCGAGTTCGAAGAGGCTTTTGCGCAGAAGATCGGAGCAAAATATGCCGTGGCAGTCGCCAATGGGACGGCGGCTCTGCACCTGTGTGCGCTCGCGTTGGGTGTAGATCAAAACACGCGCACAATCACCAGCCCGATCACATTTGCGGCTTCCTCCAATTGCATCCTTTACTGCGGTGGTTCAGTGGACTTCGCTGATGTCGATCCCGAAACGATTTTGCTGGACCTCAACAAAGTCGAAGATCTCATTAAAAGCAAACCCGATGGCTACTACCAGGGAATCACCCCGGTGTCCTTTGCCGGCCTACCGGTCCCCATGCATGAGTTTCGAACTCTGGCGGACAAATATGGGCTTTGGATCATCGAAGATGCGTGCCATGCCCCGGGTGGCAGTTTCCAGGATGGAGCTGGCCAGAAGATCTACAGCGGCAGCTGCCAGTATAGCGATCTGGCGATCTTCTCTTTTCACCCTGTGAAGCACATCGCCACTGGTGAAGGTGGGATGGTAACCACGAGCGATGAAGAGCTCTACAAAAAGTTGCTTCTCTTCCGTACACACGGCATTACCAAAGATCCCGATGCGATGGAGCAAAACGATGGGGGCTGGTACTACGAAATGCAAGTGCTTGGCTACAACTACCGTCTCTCTGACATCCATGCGGCTCTGGGTCTCAGTCAGCTCAGTCGATTGACGGCAAACGTCGAGCATCGCAACCGCCTCGCGCGGCGCTACGATGAAGCCTTCAGCGGGATGCCTGTCACCACCATCCCCGTCCGTCCAGGTTCGACGAATGCCTACCACCTGTATGTCATCCAGACGGAACAGCGAAAAGCCCTGTACGACTTCCTCCGAACCAAGAATATCTTCGCCCAGGTGCATTACATCCCTGTGCATATGCTGCCGTTTTATCAGCGGCTGGGATGGAAAAAGGGTGACCTGCCCGTTGCTGAAGCCTATTATGACCGCTGTCTCAGTTTGCCGATGTACCATTCGATGGCCGATGCACAGCAGGATCAAGTTGTAAGCGCCATAAAAGAGTTCTTTGAGCAATGAAGATCGGTGCCATCATCCAGGCCCGTATGGGCAGCTCGCGATTGCCGGGGAAGGTGCTAAAGCCGTTGCCCTTCCACGGAGACGAGACCTCATTGCATCATGTCGTAAAGCGCCTGAGGCACGTGAAGAAGATTGGGGAGGTGATCATCGCCACGACTACTGAGTCCGACGATGATGCCATTGTGGCGAAGGCCAAGGAAATGCATGTACCTCACTTCCGGGGGAGTGAACGTCACGTTCTTGAGCGTTTTTATTTCGCGGCAAAACAGTTCGACCTGGACTATGTACTGCGGATCACCAGCGATTGCCCTGTCCTGGACCCCATCGTGGTGCAGCAAGTGATCGACTTGCACTTCAGTGAAATTTCCGATTTTACCAGCAGCGGCCTTCGTCGCAGTTTCCCGATCGGACAAGACGCGAGCCTATTCAGCTTTGATATGCTCGAGGAAGCTTATCGCAACGCAAAACATGACTATGAAAAGGAGCACGTAACTACCTACTTCTACAAGACGCATCCCGAAAAATACCGGATCGAAGTTCTGAAGGCTCCTGAGATGTGGACCGATCCGAACCTCAGACTCACCCTCGATACACCGGAGGATTACATTCTACTGTGCTGCATCTTCGACGAGTTGTACCAGGAGAACGAGCTCTTCGGTCTGGATGAGATCACAAATCTTCTCCATCGCAAGCCCTACTTGAGAGAGATCAATTCCGATGTAGTGCATAAGAACATCGCACTCGGGTTGTCGGAGCAAGTATCGGCCATTCTGCCGGTCATCAAAGAACAGGGCTACGAAGCGCTGGAAAAATTGCTGCTTTCGATTAAATTCGAATGAACTATCTCACCTAACGAAATCAATGGTTTTCATCAAGGTTGATGCTAATCCTACCATAGGCATGGGGCACCTGACGAGGTGTCTGATGATTGCCCGCGCTTTAAAAAAAAAAATTTCACCGTAAGCTTCATCCTCGTCAACAGTAGCGAAGAAGTCATCCATCGAGTACGGGAAGAGTTCGCAGTACCAGAGACCTTGTCTGGCGACTCATGGCTGGCATTCGTCAAGCAGCAAAAAGGTCCAAGGCTCCTCATCGTCGATAGTGATGATAAGGCGCTGTATGAGCCCTCCATACAGCGGGAGATACGTGCATCAGGGACCAGACTGATGTACATCACCATCGATAGCACCACGCATTACCATGCGGACGTCGTCTTCAATCAAAACATCCTGGCTCTTTCACAAACCTATACTTCCGAGCCACATACGCGGCTTCTTCTTGGTCCCAACTATTTCGTCTTCAAGGAAGAATTCAGGAGTGCAGGGCGCCCTTACCGCGATCAGAGCATCTACTCCATGCTGGTAGCCTTTGGCGGCGGAGATCAGCACAACCTGACGCTACAGGCGCTGCAGGTGTTACTGGATGATTCCTTTGAGGCCGTGGAGCATATCCATGTTGTCTGCGGGAGACTCAACCCCCACCTTGAGCAGATTCGAAGGGTTGCCGAAGGGGCACCCAACGGCCGGGTTTCGCTGCATGTCGATACTCAGCATATGAAGGAAATCATGGAGGAATGTGACGCTGCCTTAATCTCCTTTGGGCTTACTTTTTGGGAGCTGGTAGTATTGGGAGTGCCGGCACTGGTGATTGGATCCTCCCCACGGGAAAAAATGCTTTTTGACGCATTACAGGATTCACGGTACTTCTACCCCATAGGCACCTATGATCAGCCAGACTTGCCGCAGCGGATGAATAAAGCCATGACGAGTGTACTGTCTGGAAATCGTAAGCACTTCAAATCATTGCCCACGCTGCAAGCCGAGGTCAACCCTCAGGGTCTGGAAAATCTCATCACCGAGATTACAAAAATATTGCAGTAGCTTTGAACCAGAACTGCCATGGATCAGCTGGAAATAGTACCCGCCACGGTCTCCCACTATGATGACTATTTTCGCCTTCGGTGCGAAGAAAAAAACCTGTACTGGACCGGATACGAGGCGGCCCCCGACTATCACCAATTCAATGAATGGTATCGACGGCGTATCAATGACGCCAACCGAAAATTATACTTGCTGCTGAAAGACGGTCATTGCGTAGGATCACTCAACATCGACTATGTAGACCAGGAAGCGGGAGTCGGCTATAGCGTCATGACGAGCCACGAAGGTCAGGGTCTTGGCAGCCACTTGCTAGCTGAGGCTGTGAAATTGGTCAGCGACGCAAGGCGCGACAGACCAGAAGTACAGGTTATAAAGGCATGGATTTTTATTGAAAATCAAGCTTCAGCACGCGTTGCTGAGAAAAACGGATTTGAACGTAGCGATGAATTGGTCACCCGAAAGCGGTTTGGGAAACCAGCAAAGTTCTACTTGTATCAGAGGACCTTATAAATAGTTTGGATGAAGAGAATACTAATTGTCGGTGCTGGATATGACCAGACGTTCGCCATCAAAGCCGCCAAGGATATGGGACATGAAGTCCTGACGGTGGACATCAACCCACAGGCTCCTGGCGTGAAGTGGGCCGACAAATTCGAACAGATCAGTATCGTCGACGAGGAAGGCATCACAGAATACGCTCGCAGAGAGCAAGTCGATGGCATAACGACGGTCGCCTCCGAAAAATGTATCCCTCTGATCGCAAAAATCTGCAAGAAACTGAACTTACCAGGAATCTCCCCTGAAACCGCTAAGCTGGCGACGAATAAAATCGCCATGAAAAAGCGGTTTGCGGAGAGGGGTGTCACGACAGCTGCCTTTGCAGAAATATGCACCTATGATGAACTTGAAACCTTTATCGACAAGAACGCGGGCCCATGGGTGATCAAACCCAGCGACAGCTCCGGGCAGCGCGGCATCAAGATGTTTGACCAACGTGAGCACCTGTTGGAATACTACGAGGAGGCACGCAAGTACGCCACAGATGGAGAGGCTATCGTAGAGCAGTACATCGAAGGGCCGGAGATCAATGTATGCGCCGTCGTCATGGACGGGGATGTCAAAATCCTGTCGTTATCAGACCGAATCACAGATGTCAAGAATTTTGGCATCGCCATCAAGCATCTTGTCCCTGCCAATCTTACCGCAGAGGGATACGACGCTGTCGCCAAAGAATCGATCAAAGCCATTCGCGCCATCGACATGGAAACGGGCATCGCCTATCCTCAGGTACTCATGAGCAAGGAGGGCCCTTATGTCGTGGAGATTGCGGCCAGAATGCCTGGAGGCAACAACCGCGAGATAGCCATGTACACAAGCGGTATCGACATGGTCCGGGTAGCAGTCTGGCAGGCCCTCGGAGAGCGACCGTCATGGGAGGAAATGGTGACTGAAGAGATACACCCCGCGACATGCGTGCGGTTCATCACCCGAAACGATATTCCACCCCAAATTCGACAAGTATCGTCCCTTCAGGGATTAGATCAGGCGGCATCTTCGGAAGGCATGAAAGAACTCTTTATGTTTTTGAAAGAAGGGGATGCCGTGCCGGACCTTGCGACTTCAGGTGCTCGCTTTGGAGGCTTGATCGCCGTCGGCAGTGACCGTCAGCAAGCGGCAGATAGGGCCGAACAAGCATACAAGAAAATACTGATCGAATGACACCTGAGGTAATTAAAAACAAATACGGCTACTACGAACTGGCCAACAAACCCACGGAGGCAGAGCTGAAGGAATACTACCAGGAAAAGTACTATCAGCAGAACCAGGGTGCGTATCAGAAGAGCTACAACGATGACGAAAGGACCTTCCTTGCCAGTCGCGTCAACCGCAAGCTGGAGATCATCAAAGAAGAGACGAACCTGCAGGGACCGGGCCGGGTGCTTGATGTAGGCTGTGGCGAAGGTTGGACGCTGAATTTCTTTGACAAGGAAGGTTGGGAAGTGAGTGGCCTGGAGTACAGTGACTTTGGGCTGATGCAATTCAACGCGCACCTCAGAGACGCTCTCACGGCCGGAGATGTTTGGAGCAATCTGGGTCAATTGATTGCGGATGGCAAGCAATACGATGTGGTCATCCTCGACAACGTCCTGGAGCACGTAATAGACCCATCTCGGATGATCGCCCAGCTACAACATATCCTTGCACCACAGGGTATATTGATCATCGAGGTGCCCAACGATTTCTCCCGACTGCAGGCTCTCCTGCTTGACGAGGGGCAAATCGATCGACAGTTTTGGGTCACCGCGCCCGATCACATTTCTTACTTCAACAAAGAAGGACTCACGAATCTGGCAGCTGCCAAAGGCTGGGATTTGGCGCGCTTTTCTACGGACTACCCAATAGACCTCAACCTCTTAAACCCTGACAGCAACTACGTCATGGATAAAACGAAGGGGCGAAACGTCCATCTCGCAAGGGTGGCCTTCGAAAACCTTCTGGACGAGTTACCCACAAAGGATGTCAATACATTTTATGAGGCTCTGGCTCAATTGGGTCTGGGCAGGAACTTGACAGCGTTCTTCAAAAAATCACTTTCATGAGAATAAAAGACAGAGCAATCGCCGAAGGGCACCCTACCTACATCATCGCTGAGCTCTCTGCCAATCACAACAATGACCTCGATCTGGCCAAACGCACGATCGATGCCATCAAGGAAACGGGTGCCGACGCGGTGAAGACGCAGACATTCACGCCCGACAGCATCACGCTTGATTCCGACCGGGAAATCTTCAAGACACGCAAAGACAGCCTCTGGGCAGGAGAGAAGCTCTACAACCTCTACGAAAAGGCGGCGATGCCCAACGAGTGGCAAGGGCAGCTCAAGGCATATGCAGAGGGGCTCGGTCTGGACTTTTTCTCAAGCCCTTTTGACAGGGAGGCCGTGGATCTTCTCGAGGGCCTCGATGTTCCTGCATATAAGATCGCCTCACTCGAGATCACTGACATCCCCCTCATCGAGTATGTGGCCTCCAAACAGAAGCCCATCATCATTTCTACAGGCATTGCCTCCCTCAAGGACATTGAACTGGCCGTCAACACGTGCCGGAAAGCAGGCAATAATCAAATCGCCCTGCTCAAGTGTACCAGTGCCTATCCTACTCCTCTCAGTGAGGTGAACTTGAAAAATATCCCGCTGCTGCAGGACACATTTGGCGTCGTGCCTGGTCTTTCGGATCATACCATGTCGACCACAGTACCGGTGGCCGCGGTCGCCCTGGGAGCACGAATCATCGAGAAGCACATCATCCTGGATCGGGCGCTTGGGGGCGTTGATTCCGCTTTTTCACTGGACAAGGACGAATTCAAAGCGATGGTGGAAGCCGTGCGCAATACTGAAGAAGCCCTCGGTAGCCGGTCCTATGTGCAAACGGAGAAAATGCAGAAAGCCAGTATTTCGGCGCGCTCCCTGATCGTGGTGAAGGATATGAAAGCGGGACAGCCATTCACTGCTGAAAATCTGAAATCCCTGCGACCTGGGTATGGACTGCATCCCTCTCACCTGGCAAGCATCCTGGGAAAGGAATGCCGTGTAGCCATTGAGAGAGGGACTCCTTTATCGTGGGACCTGATCGGGTGAACCCTCAGGATCAGAAGAAGAAAGAAAAGCCTACTTGCGCCTGGAAGACATTTTCAAAGGTGTCGTTAAGAGATATGGCATATCTCAACGTTGGCTCAATACTGACCATATCTCCCATGAAAAATGCATAGCCTCCCTGCAAGCCCAGGTAGACTGGATCGTCGCCTCCAAATACATCATCTCCCGATTGACCAGTGACGTCAACTTGTATTGGGACGTTGGTAACAGCGTAGTACTTGGCACCAACTTTCCAGGAGAAGAAGCCTGATCCATCGATATCGCCATAGCCTAACCCCACTTTTCCCGCAAGATTATCAATAAGGAAATAGCCGAATTCTCCACCAATATTCCAAACAGTGAATTCATCAGTCTGCGTGAGCAAGAACCCAGTTCCTCCTCCCGAGAGTCCTCCCAGGCTACCCAAGGTGGTATTGATATCAATGACAGCCTTTCCCTGGTCGGTAGGTCCATCCTGGGCGCTCGCAGATAGGAAAGAGGCCAAAAGAAGTGAGACGAAAATGATGCGTTTCATAACTGATAACTCTTTGATTTTCAACGGAAGTTATCAACGATTACTGCTGCATTTGATGACATTTGACAGACCCGATAAAAATCATAAAGTGCCTGGTTCAGCCAATTTGGGAGACCATAAATTTCAGAATGTGCGGCGTCCCAGCCTGAATAAATCCAGGCGATATTCGGAGGCACTACCGTATCGCCGGTGTCTCCACCGGCTGAACTGAGCGCCTTGCGGAAGGTAACGGCAGGCCCGTCCGCGCAGGGCTGCCAAGAGGCCGGCACTGCAGTGGAGAGGTATGCGATTCCAGGTCATAAGACCATGGCCCCCTCTCGACTGCAGGGGCCTGTGGCTGGACGCCCCAAAACCTCAAAAAATTCAGAAGACAACAACAGCGCTTTCTCCTTTTTGTATCAAAAACAAACATAGACCTGTACGCTGTGCGTCGATATTGCAGCTAAAGAAACCATAAGTCATTGATTAACTGAAAGTTGTGATTAGGGTACGATTTTGGGAAATGTGTCACCAAACTTAACCGGACATGATCAGGAATTTTTTTCTCAGCGCTATCCGCAACCTTCTTCGCAACAAGACCTTCACCATCCTCAATACCGGTGGGCTGATCCTCGGGGTCGGATGTGCCATCGTGCTTATCAGCTATATCCGCTTCGAGACTTCGTACAACAAGCACCTGTCCAATTTCGACAATATCTATCGGGTGGTTCTCGATATCCCCTACGAAAACAGCATGCTCAGCTTATCTACTGTGCCCCACCCCTTTGGGGACATGATCCGCGAGCAGGTAACAACCCTGGACAAAGTGACGCGGCTGTATATTCAGGGTGATGTGCAACTGTCAGTGAGGGAAGGCGACGAGTGGCGCCACTTTATGGAGGACGTCATGGCCTACGGCGACACCGAGTTGCTCGAGATTTTTGACTTCGAGTGGCTGGCAGGGAGTGCGAACCTGACAGATCCCAACAGCATTGTTATTTCAGCGGCTATTGCCAAAAAATACTTCAATGTTGAAGACAGCTATCATACGCTTTTGAATGAGACCCTACGGATAGATGACCAGCATGACCTGATGATCCGGGGCGTCTATGCCGACCTGCCCGAGCAAAGTGATTTTCTATTTCCGCTGATCGCCAACTACGAAAGCCAGGAGGGTGTCAATGACTACTACGGAGGGGGCAAGCTGTGGGCCCGTCTCAACGGAGGCACGATGTGCGTGGTCACTCTCCCCCCGGGTCGCGATGCGCGAGCGATACAAAACGAAATCACCGAAGCATACAACGTGCATAGCCACTATCAAGGCACGCAATGCATTTTGCAACCCATCGCTGACCTTCACTATGATACCGAGTATGGATCTGTGACCGGTCAGCCATTCCCATCTATGGCTACCTGGACCCTCGGGATTATTGCCGCGCTGCTGATCATTGCTTCAAGCATCAACTTCGTCAACTTATCTACCGCCAAGGCCACCAATCGCGCCAAAGAAGTGGGCATCAGAAAGGTATTGGGTAGCAATAAGCAGCAGCTCATCTTTCAGCATATGTCGGAGACATTGATCATCGTGATGGTGAGCATGATCGGAGCATTGGCTACGGCCGAGTTGCTCTTCCAATGGATCGAGCCCATCATTGACCACCGACTGACGCTCACCAAGCTGTCAGGATCCTGGTTGACGCTTATGATCGGATCTCTTACTGTCCTCATCACACTGCTCACGGGTTTGTATCCATCGTTGGTCATCAGCGGTTTCAAGCCTATAGACGCATTGAAAACTTCAATCGGGTCGGTGAAGAGGAAAGGCAGTCTTTCTCTTCGACGCCTACTGGTAATCGTGCAGTTCACCATCTCCCTGGCGCTGCTTATTGGCACGCTGGTGGCCTACATGCAAAACGACTTCCTGCGCCATGCAGAGATGGGCTTCGCCCAGGAGGGCATCATCAGTATCGTCCTGCCGGAAGTCGATCAGCAAAAAAATCAGGTACTGAAGAATGAGCTGCTGAGCCTGCCTTCTGTCTCCAAAGCCAGTCTTCATTTGGGTGGTCCTCTAGCGCGCCTCAACAATACTGGAAATGTCACCTACAAAGGAGAAGCGGGAGGCGAAGAGGGCTTCAGCATTGACTACAAGGATATTGATGAAGACTACCTGGACCTATTTGACCTGAAGCTGGTTGCAGGCGAGAACCTGAAAAAAGGATCACCCTCAGAGCACATCATTGTCAATGAAAGCTTCGTGCGAAAGATGGGCTTGACTGACCCGTACGGTGCTATCGGGGAGCACGTGACCACGGGTGGGAGCTCGCAGTTCACCATTATCGGAGTCGTCAGCGATTTCAATGCCCGCAACCTGCGAGAAAATATCCGACCTGTGCTTATGTACTACAATGAAGACTACTTCTATGAGTTGGCGATCCGCTTGGCTTCGACTTCTTCAGAAAGTATCAGCACGACCCTCGCCGACCTGGAGGGTCTCTGGAAGGATGTGTATCCGCAATACGTCCTGAACTATGACTTCGTGGATGAGGCCATCCAGGCTACGTACGAAAGGGAAGAGAGCATGAGCACGCTTTTCCAGCTATTCTCCTTCATTGCCATTGTCATTGGCTGTTTGGGCCTTTACGGTCTCATCGACTTCATCGCCATAAAGAAGACCAAAGAAATCGGTATCCGCAAAGTACTTGGAGCCACCATTGGCAGTATACTTAGATTGTTTCTCAAGGAGATGGTGGTGATGGTCACGATCGCCATCGTCATCGCTGGACCCCTGATGTATTTTGTCATGAGCAAGTGGCTCGACTTCTACGCCTATCGCGTACCGCTCGGTATCAGCGTCTTCCTGACCGCTTTTGGAGTGATTGCTGCCATCGCGCTACTAACCATGGGGTACCGCTCCTATCGGGCATCGCTGCTCAATCCTGTGGATACGCTCAAAGACGAATAGTGCGGGAGTAATCGGCCCACTTGATCAAACAATGAGAGGCTGACCGATGAAGTATTGGTGTATATTCGAAGTATGTCTTCGACCATCGCCCAATACGAATTCAAGAAAGACAAGAAGGCGTCGGGTTCTATCAAACTCGATACCATGGAAGCCATCTACGAAGCCTCCGGTGGCCAGTCAGATGAACCCCACCGACATGCGTATTACACGGTCGTCTGGGTGCTGAAGGCAGAGGGCTCTCACGTGATCGACTTCAGCGAGTACTCGCTGCTGGCCAACCAGGTATACTTCGTGGCCCCAGGCCAAATTCACCAGATGAAGACCTCAGGCAAGCCGAAAGGATGGGTGCTGACTTTTCACCCTGACTTTCTGGTGGAGTCCGGGATCGATAGCGGGTTTATCTCCAAGATCAATCTCTTTCGTCAGTACAGCGATAGTCCGCCCATTGAGCTCTCAGACGATGGACGACTCCACAAGATCATGGACTTGATCATGGATTGCTTCGAAGATGAATCCGACTACAAAGACGAAGCCCTAGGTGCGACGCTGCAGCTTTTTTTGATTGAGTGCATCCGACAAGCGCGCAATAGAGAACCGATCGAAGACGAGGCAGGCTCGTGTGTGCTTGTGGATTTTAAGACAGCTGTAGAGAACCACTTCTCAGAATCGCATAAGGTTTCGGAGTATGCGGCGAAGCTGTTCATCACGCCGAAGCACCTGAATGAGGTGGTGAAACATTCCATTGGTGTAACGGCGAAGGATTACATCATCGATCGTATTCTGACCGAGGCCAAACGCATGTTGCTCCATTCGAACATGACCGTGAAGCAAATTGCCATGGAGCTGGGGTTCTCGGAGCCATTGCATTTCAACAGCTTCTTCAAGAAGCGCATGAACCAGACGCCATTGGAATTTCGAAGATCGAAAAAGTAAGATGGGTACAAAAGAGGTCGGAGACCCGCAATAGGTCCCCGACACATGAGATTTTTAGTGGATTTGAATATTGCCGGCCTCGACGTCGAAGGTGAAGCCATCTAGAAAATCAAAGGAACTTGGATCTCCACAAATATCATCCAAAACGTCCTCAGTCAATTCTGTGTCGAATTGCGTCAATGAAATCTGGTCTGCAGGGGCGTTGGCACCCTGACCATTGTCAATCACCTTGAACATGAATCCAGAAGGTGGATTGAGCGCTTCGGCCTCGCTATTACTCCTCTCAA
This sequence comes from Cyclobacteriaceae bacterium, assembly GCA_965227935.1. Lineage (GTDB taxonomy): Bacteria > Bacteroidota > Bacteroidia > Cytophagales > Cyclobacteriaceae > JAWPMT01. The sequence goes on from CBDDGS010000043.1 coordinate 861,408, forward strand.
CAAGACCTGCCAGATACGCAACATTTCCTTCAATGGTGAAGCATTCAATGCTGCCCTTCACCTTCAGGCCAGTGGCTTGAATATTGAGGTGATAAACGCCACTAACGGAACCGTCGGCCTTCTTTCGGGCATTGAAAGTGAAAACTCTCAAGCCATCACCAGCTGTGATATGCCCACTGCCGGTGACGCTCTCCACCACACCCTTACCCCGGGCGCCCGCTATATCGTCGGAAAGCGTGGGCTCAGACTTTTCTACTGATAGTGTGTCGACCTGCTCTTCGCAGGCGAAAAGTGCCAAAAACAAAACAGGCACTACAAGTGATTTAATACTAAGTCGCATAATCATTGATTTGGTTACTGATAAAATAAAAACTAACGGAATGTACATATGATCATTGACAAATGCAACGGTCCTATTAAGCGCCATGATGATTAGTAACTACTGTGTATGCGACAAACGGCTAAATCGGTACTTTTTGTAGGACTGCCAGCAGTTTTTATAGTACCCGAAGTGGTTTACGCTCGTTGACATATGTACATACATGGAAAAAGAAAGGATTTGAAAGATGAACACTGTATTGCATAAAGCCGACACTCGAGGACATGCCAACCACGGCTGGTTGGATTCACATCACTCATTTAGCTTCGCCAGCTACTATAATCCTGAGAGGGTGCACTTCGGTGTGCTGAGAGTACTTAATGATGACAACGTAGCACCTGGTAGAGGTTTCGGCACACACCCTCATGATAATATGGAGATCATCTCCATCCCTTTAGAGGGTGACCTGGAACACAAGGACAGTATGGGCAACTCTGCTGTCATCAAGCAGGGAGATGTGCAAGTCTTGAGCGCCGGTACAGGTATCTATCACAGCGAGTACAACAAAAACGCCGACCGTGAGGTAAAGTTCCTGCAGATCTGGGTCTTCCCACGTGAGGAAGGTGTAACACCTCGCTACGATCAGGTGAGCATCAAGGATCTCGAAAAGCCGAACCAACTGTACCAGGTGTTGTCGCCCAATAAGGACGACGATGGGGTTTGGATACATCAGGATGCGTGGTTTCATATTGGTACGTTCGATCAAGTGACGGAGGTGAATTATGAGATCAAAAGGCCCGGAAATGGTGTCTATGCATTCGTCCTGGACGGCGATGCGGAGATCGCCGGACAAAACCTGAGCAAAAGGGATGCCCTAGGCGTTTGGGATACTGAAAAAGTGACTTTGAAGGCGAAAGATGGCACAAGAGTATTGCTCATGGAAGTGCCGATGGAATTGCCCGGCTAATCAACCGATTCTGAGTTTTGGGTTTTGAGTTCTGTTGTCGAAAGCAAAACTCAAAGCTCGGAATTCTCCAGTTTCACTTAGCTCTGAATACAACACAGATCAAGATGGAGTTCCAGATCAAACGTGAGGAAAACGATACGGAAGGCACCTATTTCATTGAAGACGATGGAACGCGAATTGGTGAGATGACGTATCGCGTTCGTCCCGGGAAGATACTCATCATCCACACTGGTGTAGAGAAAGCGTACGCAAGGCACGGGTTGGGCCTCAAACTGGTCATGAGAGCTGTAGAAGATGCTCGTGCCGGAGGCTATAAGATCAAGCCCTACTGCCCATTTGCCAAGAAGGTGCTCGAAGGAAATACCGCCCTACACGATGTGTTGGAATACTCAGTACAGAGAAAATAGCCACATCAGCAACACAGGAGATGAGCGGCTACCAAAGTGCCCGCCAATAGCATTCCATTTCGAAGCCATCCGGCTATTAAGATTCAGCTGGGAAACGGACCATGCTAGAGACGAAAGTCTGGTTTCACGGGGATCAGAACCCCACCATCCAAATATCTCTCAAGCTTCCGCCGCTATCAATCGTTACTCATCAGCAGTCTATGGAAACTATGTCCTTGTGTGGCTGTGCGGATGTTGAGAATAGTAACGCCCGCCGGCATGGACACTCCCTCAAGGTCAACCAGGAGCGTGTTCTTCCCCTCTATTAAAAATAAATGTTGGCTCAACAGCGTTCGACCAGCAAGATCAACGATAGTCACCCGCGCTTCTTCAGCTACCGAACTTTCTACTTCCACAGTCAAATGGGTCGTTACAGGGTTGGGATACACCTTGGATACAAAACCCAGTACATCCGTAATATCGCTATCCGAAGTTGAAGGATCTGTCACAGAAGCGCTGACGAACTGCTTCTCAGATGGACTGTCGGAGTCAATCACCTGGAAGGAAATGGCAAGCGAGAAGCCTTCGTCCCCAGCCCCATCCTGATCTTTATATGGGATCGCCTCCAGCACATAGTCCCCGGGAGTAAGATCAAGGGCCTGGACTTGTTTGTCGTTTTCAGTCGCCGTATAGGGTGCTTTATTGTCGGTTCTGATGAGCGCACCATTTAGCAAAAATACGACGCTACCCGCCTTACGATTGGTACTGGTAGCAATACTGAATGCCTCAGTCGCGGGATCCGCCAGGTCAATCACATCCCCACTTTCCAGTGGCCTGATTGAATTGGGGTTAGTAGGCAATTCACCTTTCTTCGGTTTCTTCTGTTTTTTCTGCTTGCCTACTGGAATCAGGTCGAAGCTGACAATCCCCAAGTCATCAGAAATAGTTACGGTAAAGGAGATAGAACTCGAATTGCCGTTGACGTCCGAAACCGTATACGTCTCGGTCGTGGTACCAATGGGAAAGAAAGAACCGCTCCCCAGTCCGGCAGTGAGGGTTGGCGGACCAGCCAATGCGCAATTATCCGAGGCAACAGGTAGATCGTAAACGATGGTAGCACCATCGAGTTTCTTCTCTGGTGATCGCAACAGATTGTCGACCGGCTCAAAAACAGGCGGAGCAATGTCCTCCACCGTCACCATAAACTGTTCCTGAGCCTCATTCCCGGCGGCATCCTCTGCAGACACAGTGACCTGCGTATCTCCTGTAGGAAAAGTGTAGCTCGTGGTGATCTCGACAACGCCAACGGAGAGCGTGGGAGTGACCGGTCCATCATTGTCGTCTATGGCGGTGACACCTGCTTGAACGATTAGGTCAGCTAGCGATATTTCCGCACTACAAAGGCCACCATCCGTATCTACGGAGATATTCGATGCCGTAATGACTGGGGGGTCAGTATCAGGTAAGATATAAGCATAAGCAACGCCAACATTATCCCCCTTGTCGGGATCATCGTCACCAAACGCTCCAGCAATTATCATGGAACCGGAGACCGCTACAGAGATACCAAACTGGGCGTCATTTTCTCGATTGCCAGGGGATTGCTGGAGCCGGTAACTTTCCACCCAGTTGCCTTCATCCAAACTATAGACATACGCAATACCCCGATCACTGAAATCATCCTTGGGTGCTCCTACAACTGCCGTGTTCCCTGAAATGGCCACGGAATTTCCATACAACGATATTCTCCTTGGTCGCGACGAGATCAGCTTTTGTTCTTGAATACCCTCCCCATTATCAAGGAGATACGCATAGACCGCCCCAATATCCGTTGTGAAATCATCGGCAGTTGGCGCTCCTATCAGGGTTCGATTCCCCGAAATGGCTACCGAGCTACCATATTGATCTCCATTCCGTCCATCACTGGGCACGATCTTGTCCGTTTCGACCCAATCACCATCCGCCTCGGTAAAGACATAGGCAGCGCCACTTCTAGTGCCCCCCTCTTCGTCTTGCGGGGCACCAATAACTGCCGTATTGCCAGAAATCGCCACAGCAATTCCGAAATAATCACCCGGAACACCATCGCTAGCGGTGACCTTTCCTATAAGGTCCGCTGAACCATCTGGATTGAGTCTATAAAAATATGCCGCACCCTGGACGCCATTGTCACCGAAAGCACCAACCAGGGCAAATTCGTCGCTGACAGCCACGGAGACCCCAAAAAGTTGATCCCGAGCAGTGCTGCCGGGTGTCAACTTCTGCCTCGAACTGAGGTCGCTGTTGAAATTGTAAGCAGCGCCATAGTTGAATCTATTGTCCCGCTCTGCTCCCACGAGGATTTGAGAGCCCGATATAGCTACTCTCGTCCCAAAACCATCGAAGATTGTGGGATCATCACTCACCAACCGCTCCTCGAGGTTCCAGGAGGAACCATCGAATTCGTATACATAGGCTGCAGCATTGCCCACTGAACTAGAAAAAACACCTGTACCGATCACAGCTCTGTTACCAGAAATCGCGGCAGACCGACCAAATAAGTCAAAGGCACCCAGTTCGTCGGGTAGCAACCTCTGTGTTTCATTGAGAATGGGGGTCTGACAAACTCCTGTAGCTACCAGAAATAAAAGGAGAAATGAAAAGTTGTATCGTGAAAACAAGTTGCGGTCAAACCTGTCTGTTCGCAGCCTTCGTGAGACATGACCAAAGCAGACAATGAATCCATAGCCTGCCAAGCGTGAAAGTTCCTTCATCGGTATTTAGCGTTGGTTCTTAAATGAGGTGACCTCGGTATTCCTGGGTATTTTTCGAGGTCTACGCTCAGAAATTAGCGAAAAAGATGTGGCTTGCGCAAAACCGCACATCGATTCCTTGGAAAAGTGCAACTATTGCCCTCAATTATCTTACGTTGTAGTAAACGGAGCGGCTCTAATACCAAATTTTGAGCTTATTATGGAAAACAAGCTCATAAAAAAATACAACTAACGGTACTGGACTTCTCTTTGATAGAATTTTCACCATTATGTCAATGGCAAACTCACAAACCACCTGGTGAAAGCCTCCCATGGCGGGGTCATCAGATTGGTGATAAGGATCGTATGAACGAAAAGAAATAGGCCCAAAGCCACTGGAAATATCCACCGTACTTGCCTCACTTCCCGACGTTCCCGGAAAATCAGGAGTGCCAGCGTCACGTACACTATCGAGATAGCCAGGAGATAACCGGCAGGTGGCGCAATCGCGATAACGTTGAAAGCTACGCGTACCATCGTGGGCTCGATCAGTGCCATGCCTGCGACAATCATTCCCCTCGCATGTATCGACATGGTTTTGCGATATGCAATGGCAACACCAAAGCCAAAACTGAAAATGATCAAGTCTTTGAAGGTAATCCAGAACTCGCGGGCCTGTCCGTCAACTCCAGCCAGCCGATGATGGGCTAGCAGTAGGATCGAAATGAACAGTACAGGTACCAACAAATACGAAGCAGTACCAACACGTCGATGCCACACAAACATCTTACGACGAATAAGCAAAGGTTGAGCTATAAGCATCGCAATCCACAATAGTGCCGTCACTGCGTGGAAATGAAAATAGTGGGTGAAGGCGGCGGTTCCCTTGAAAATATGTGAGAAGTAACTTGGCCAAAAGCCGACAAAAACACAGACCAGCAGAGCAATGAAGAAGTAATCGGCAAACTTGAATTTCATGCGCAGGTGAATTGAGTAAAGGAAAGATACTCAACAAATGCAAGTTTGACATCCCTGTCACTCCTCCTCCCAGCAGCAAATAGGGCTGCCATGTTGCTGTGCATTTTCCGGGTGGCTGGTGTTTTACTTCAACCCATCTCGCGCTTGATTCGAGGGAATGACCTATCTTTTCAAGCACGCGCTTTCACTATCAAAAACCCACAATCAATGAATCGACGGGATATTCTTCGCTATGCTTCGTTGGTGACCGGTGCCACGGTCAGTGCACCTCTTGCCAGCGCCATTCTTTCCGGCTGCTCCCCCTCCGGAACTGAAACGGCAGACTACAAGCCACAATTCTTTCTACCGAAGGAGATGCAGTTTCTGCGAACCCTTGTAGATACGATCCTTCCTGAGACGGACAGCCCCTCGGCAAGCGCAGTGGGCGTTCATCAAACCATTGACTCCATGGCTACTACGGTATATTTTCCGGACCAGCAGGACACGTTTCGAGAGAAGTTCCGGGAGATGGCGTACAACCTGAATTTTGGCAGAGCCTTCGCCGAGCGCTCTGAATCCGAGCGCGAGGAAGCCTTGCAGAAGCTGGAATCTTCGACGGAAAACAACAGGCAGGCGGCGAGAGAGGGACTGATGGAAATTAAACAACAGACCGTCTCCTACTACCTGGCCACAGGAGATATTGCTAAAAAGTTTTTGAATTACCTCCCGGTTCCAGGTACGTATGACGCGTGCATACCCCTGGCAGATGTGGATGGAAAAGCCTGGGCAGAATGAATATCAATTTAAAAGGAAAGCAGCAGCAGACCTACGATGCTATTGTCGTAGGGTCAGGAATCTCCGGGGGATTTGCCGCCATGGAACTGTGTGAGAAGGGGTATAAGACACTGGTACTGGAGCGCGGTCCGATGGTAAAACATGGGGATTACCCTACAGCTCAGAAAGATCCATGGGAATTGCCCAATCACAACATGGTCTCCGCAGAGGAGATTGCCCGCCACTATGCGAAGCAAAATCGACTCCACTGGTGGGTCAACGAGGACAACAAACACTGGATCAACAAGGACGACGAATATCCCTATGACGAAGTCGAGCGGTTTGACTGGATCAGAGGGCACCACGTCGGCGGTCGATCGATTATGTGGAGTCGCCACTGCTATCGGTGGAGCGACATCGACTTCGAGGCCAACCTGCGGGATGGCGTTGCCATAGATTGGCCCATTCGCTACAAAGACATTGAGCCCTGGTACGACTATGCCGAACGCATCGTCGGAGTCGTCGGGCAAAAAGAAGGACTCAAGCAGGTACCTGACGGGCAATTTCTACCACCCTTCCCCTTGAACTGTGCTGAGGAGCACCTTCGTGAGTCAGTGGCCAAATTGTACCCAGAGCGGGTAGTCACTCCGGGGCGGATGGCACACATCACGCAATTGAATCCGGAAGTCCACAAAGGCCTCCGAGGACAATGTGTAAGCCGCAATCGTTGCTGGCGAGGGTGCCCGTACGGCGGCTATTACAGTAGCCTCACCGGCGGCCTGGCCGTGGCGGCAGATACAGGCAATATGACCCTGCGACCTGACAGTATCGTGGCGGAAATCATGTTAGATCGTGAGACCGGAAAAGCCAGCGGCGTGCGGGTGAAAGACGCCCAAACGGGAGAGGAAACGGAGTACTTTGCACGCATCATTTTCTGTAATGCCAGCACAGTGGGCACAACAGCCATCCTCCTCAACAGTCGCTCTGAGACATTCCCCGATGGACTGGGCAATAGCAGCGGCGAGTTGGGCCACAACATGATGGACCACCACTACGGCATGGGTGCTGCCGGGTCGCTACCAGGATTTGAAGACACCTACTACCGGGGCCGGAGGCCAGGAGGTTTTTACATCCCGCGCTTCAGAAACATCGACGAGGCCACACGCAGAACAGACTACATGCGCGGGTTCGGCTACCAGGGAGGTGCCGGGCGGGGCATCAATATTCCTGAGGGGCTCTATGGCAAAGACCTGAAGTCGGCCATCTTCTCTCCCGGAGGGTATGGGATCTCGATGACGTGCTTCGGTGAACTACTCCCCTACCATGAGAATCGCATGTTCCTCAACTTCGACAAAACGGACAAGCATGGCATGCCGATCATCACCTTCGACGCCAAGCTCCGTGACAATGAGATGAAGCTACGAGAAGATGGCGTGCAATGCGCTGTTGAGATGCTGGAAGCTGCCGGGTGCGAAGACATTGTTTCCTACAACAATGCAACAGCTCCGGGGGCAGCTATTCATGAAATGGGCACTGCTCGGATGGGTCGCGACCCAAAAACGTCGGTCCTCAACGAATGGAACCAGATGCATGAGGTGCCCAACGTATTCATCACGGACGGTTCCTGCATGACCAGCTCAGCCACTCAGAACCCGAGTATCACTTACATGGCATTGACTGCCCGCGCGGTGGACTACGCCGATAAGCAAGTGAACGCGGGAGCGCTATAGGGAGGTTGACTAGCAAAGCGTATCGCTAGATGAGAAAGGTCTGGTGCTTATACAGACCTCCGCTTGGTTTCAGTAAGGCTATTGACCTAGTCTATCACTTCAAAGGGCACCTCAAAGATCGTCTCCCCCCACATCAACTGGAGGACACCTGATGTCTCTCGCTCCGATGCCTCGATGGTGAATAACTCCACAGATTCCTCGTTTTGGGTGATCGTCATGGGCACACGTCCGAGATCCTGTGCTTCATCATAGCGGTTGCCATTCTGCCCCGTCTGTTGATTGATGATTAGTGTGCCCCCGTTTGGCGCGGGGATAGAAAACAACGTGTACTCACCCGCGGGCATATCCAGTTCGCCAAATCTCAGGTCCTTGTCCGTTTTGAAGTGCGTAGCACGATTCGCTCCTGTGCGCCACCTTTCATTCCATGGCACAATACCACCGAAGAGCTCTCTACCTCGTCGGGCTGGCTGCCCAAAAGTGATCTCGATCGTGGCTCCATGCACAGCTGAGGAGGAACTCCCTGCTCCAGATAGGGAACCAACGGGCCGATCAGCATACACTCCCGCCAAGGCTTGGATATCCACACTCCCTGCTCTTCTGACCATCAGCTTTCGAGTGGTGGCTGTGGCGTCGTAGTTCACAATCCCCCCATTCTCATCGATGCTCGCGTACATCGTTCCCCTAAATGGGTGTTTGATAGATACAGAATCTGTCCCTACTGTACGTATTTCAAACACGGCAGGTCTTCGTCCTGCGAGCATCAGCTGGTCCACAGATTCACTTCCGGCCTTCGCCATGCGACGGATAGCCACATCATATGGCCAATGTACCATATCCACCCAAGGCAGCACCTTTGGGTCGTAAGCCATCATCCCCCGGTGCTCTTCACCTTCCCGTCGCATCGTACTGACGAGGCTGTCTCCCAGCATAGCAATCTCAACGGTCTGCAGGGGTTCACCATCAAGCGCTGACGGATCGTAGGTCATTGATATAAAACCTGCAAAGGCACCTTCGGGGGTAAACTTCAAAGAATGCTTGATATACCTCGTTCGTGGGGTGCGGATCAGCACCTCCGCATCGACTGACCCTGGGGTGATGATAAATTGTTCGACCACCAGGGTATCCTCTCCCAAAGTGGCCACAAAGGAAGAAGGGCCAGGAGCGGGAGGAGTGCAATTCATCAAAAAGACAATCGCGACAATAGGCAGGAGAGGAGTTTTCATGAGCATTGAGTTATGGTTGGCTCAAACTTACGGGAACATTTCAAAACTGGTATCTTCCTTTACTTTTGGACCAAACGCATGGAAAGTACAGGTATCGTCTTTATCGTAGAGTCTGGCTGGCTTGAGGAGCAATGCAAGGTTTTGGTCTATAGCCTACGAAAATGGGCCAACCTCCCTGATGAAACTGTCCTCATGGCCTACAAGCCCAGAAAAGGTGGCAGCATCAGTAACGAAACGAAAGCTTTCTTACGAGCCCACAAAGTAGAGTTGATCGATCTGCCGCTAAACAAGTCCCTGGACTTCTACCCTCTCGCCAACAAGCCTTTGGTCACGAGCCACTTTGCTTCTCATCACTCCTCGCAATTCACGAATCTTCTATTTCTCGACACCGACCTGTTGGCCTGTCTGCCATTGAATGACCTTCAATTAGCGCCCGGCAGGTCCCTGGCCGCCAGAACCTGGATCCAGCATCACTTGCGTGACGCCGCATATCAAGGCCTGCGTGAAAGCCTCTTCAAGGACTATTTCCCGACGGTTCAGGAGCGAGAAATGCTTTTGCCCGACGGGCATCGCTTTCAGACGCACTATAATACAGCGGTCATCCTTCTCGACGCCTCGAACGACTTCTTTCATCACTGGAAGGAGAACATGCTCAAAATCTTCGCAGACCGACGCATTAGGCGGATGAAAGGCCTCAATTTCTATTTCCTTGAAGAATCGGTATTCAGTTACACGGCCTTGGACCACATTGGATTGGAAAGCATACAGGCTATGGACATGCGTTACAATGCGCCCATTGAGCCACGGTTGCAGTCGCTTGTCGGGATGGTCTCCCAGCAGATACACCTCTTGCACTATCACCACCTTTCTGACCTTTGGAAGCTGTCCGAAGAAAGTGCTGCCATTCAGCAATTGATAGACGGTATCAAGCCACAGGTAGATTTGAGCAAAAAGGCTCCCAGATGGAGGAAGTTGTACCAAATCATGCGATTTCAATATCACAAGATCCTCAAAAGCTCAACTATTCCTCCAGTTACCACTTCCTAAATATGGCAGGGTCACGGACGGTCACCAGCCGACGTACGACGGGGGTTGAAGGCCCTGCAGCCTCAGGTAAACGACCATTTGGCCCCGATGATGGCTGAGATGGTTATCCATCGTAGAGAGCAGCGATTCTTTCGATACTTTGCCATACCACATTTTCACCGGCATAGCCAACTCTTCCGGAGTAGCTTGCTGCAGATAATCCAGCAACGCATCGAAGAAGCTCTGGAGCGCATCGCTGATTTCCTCCTTGTTCTTCGTGGGGGCCTTTTCTAGTTCGGTGCCCTGGAGGTGCCGAAAGTTGGTTCGCAGCCAGGTAGCAATATGGCCGGCTTGAGATTTGAAGGTCTTCATGCCTTCAGCAGGTTTGAAGTCGAATGTCTCGTCCGGCATTGTATCCACCATTCGCATCGTGTACCGCTGATTAGCTTTCCACTTGTTGATCAGTTCTTTGTTTGCCATGAGAAGTTTAGTGTGTCTCTCAGGTTTTTAGACTGTAATAGAAGGGAAGTGTGACAGGTTTGTGGAATAAAAAACATCGGCTCCGGATGCACAAAAGCGGTAAAACAGAAAATCCCGCCGAAGCGGGATTTTGCAATGTGATTCGTCCTGCCTCCACTCGGGTTCGGGCAGATAGGCCTAACCTCAATTAAGGTTCCCGCAGGCAGGCCTACCTTCACCGTGTTTCGGCAGGCAGGCTGGGGCTCTGCTCGCCCCAAAAGCGGTAAAACAGAAAATCCCGCCGAAGCGGGATTTTGCACTGTGATTTGTCCTGCCTCCACTCGGGTTCCGACAGATAGGCCTAACCTCAATTAAGGTTCCCGCAGGCAGGCCTACCTTCACCGTGTTTCGGCAGGCAGGCTGGGGCTCTGCTCGCCCCAAAAGCGGAAAACAAAAAATCCCGCCGAAGCGGGATTTTGCAATGTGATTCGTCCTGCCTCCACCAAGGTTCCGGCAGATAGGCCTAACCTCAATTAAGGTTCCCGCAGGCAGGCATACCTTCACCGTGTTTCGGCAGGCAGGCTGGGGCTCTGCTCGCCCCAAAAAGCGGAAAACAAAAAATCCCGCCGAAGCGGGATTTTGCAATGTGATTCGTCTGGGGCTCGAACCCAGGACCCTCTCCTTAAAAGGGAGATGCTCTACCAGCTGAGCTAACGAATCTTTTACCTTTTAACAGATTTTAATTAGGCCTTTGCGGGGGCCTTTCTTAAAATTGCGGATGCAAAAGTACATATCTACCTAGCAAAACCAAAAGGAATAATGAATTTTAAGGCACTCTCTATATTGGCTCTTCTCGCGAGTATGTCGTCGAGCCCACTTTTGGGTCAATCGACGCTTGACGAGGCGGACTCATTATTCCGTATCGGTAAATATACAGAGGCCTTCGGGACTTACGACTCCCTACTCCAACAAGGTGACGCCTCCGAACAAATGCTGCTCAAGATGGCCTTTATTCAGGAGGGTTTGCAAGATTACACCAGCGCCCTGTACTACCTCACTTGGTACTACGAATTGTCAGGAGACAAAAAGGTATTGGGGAAAATGACAGAAATCGCCCAAGAGCACAAGCTTGTAGGGTACGAATTCGATGATGTCGACTTGCTGGCAAATATTTTTGATCAGTATCGCCTGTATGTGGTCCTGGCACTTACAGCTCTCGCTCTGGCGCTGTTCGGAGTCTTCGCTTACAATTTCCAACGAGGTAATCCAGTAGTTGTACCCGTCATCTTTGTTGTGGCGATCATAGTGGGTCTGTTCTTCGCAACAAACGACATTTTCACGCGGCGAGTCGCTATCATCTCGAGCGACCATACGATCCTTCGCTCGGCGCCCTCAGCAGCTGCGGAACCGCTTGAAATGATTGACAAAGGTCACCGCGTGGAAGTACTGTCAGAGGACAAGGTTTGGATCCGCATTCTTTGGCAGGACCGGGAGGCCTACTTGCGCAAGGGTAGAGTGATGCTAATATGATCAACTCAGACTTCCCCCCTGGCTGGGAGGACATCATCTTTGGCGATGAGGACTGGAGCAGTTCCTCGCGTCCAGGTACTCCGCCATTGCATCAGACCAGCAATTATGTATTCCGTACGGTCAAAGACATGCAAAAGGCCCTCAAACACGAGGACGAGATACCTTTCTATACACGAGGGGCCAACCCAACATTGCAACTTGTAGCAGCTAAGCTTGCCGCTCTTGAAGGCATGGAGGCCGGTCTCTTGTTCGCAAGCGGTAGTGCCGCTATCGCGGCAGCAATCCTATCCCAGGTAACTGCCGGCGATCAGATCCTTTCGGTCGACAGTCCCTATAGCTGGACCCGTAAACTCATCGATCAGTTTTGTGGACGGCTCGGTGTCACTCATGAGTTTTGCGCGGCCGAAGAGCTGGCCAGCAAGATCACTGACCGGACCCGAATTATCTTTCTCGAGAGCCCCAATTCCTGGACATTCGAAACACAGGCACTCAGCGAGATCACGGCGGTAGCTCAAAAGAATAACATCACCACGATCCTGGACAATAGCTATGCGACCCCATTGTTGCAGCCCGGTGCTGCGCAAGGTATCGACATCGTAGTGCACTCCGCGACGAAATACCTTGGAGGACATAGCGATATTGTTGCTGGCATTCTGTGTGCTTCGAAAAAGACAGTAAGAGACGTGTTTAATGGGCCGTACATGACCCTTGGTGGTATTCTCTCCCCTTTTGAAGCGTGGCTCTTGCTCCGATCACTCAGAACCCTGCCTGTCCGCCTTCGGGAAATCCAGCAGACCACGAAACAGATTGTGGATTTCCTTCAGGGACATCCCAAAATCCGAAAGGTACACTTCCCAGGAGCCAGTGAGTCCACCGAGAACACAGCACCGCAGACGGGGTTGTTCTCAATCGACCTGGATACGGATGACATCGCCGCAGTGGAGCGTTTCTCGAACGGCCTTCAGCGATTCAAACTCGGCCCCTCCTGGGGATCCTACGAATCACTGGCATTCCCCGCGATTGCTACCATCGGATCTATGAATTACGACCCTACCAAAGTGGTCACGGGCCGGGTAAGGCTGAGTGTAGGTCTCCAAAGTGCTCACTACCTGATTGAGGACTTGGACCATGCATTAAAACAGCTATAGGTCATTTACCCCTACAGATACCTCCTCTTGGTGAAAAATACCCAAATAGCGTAAAAACCGCTGTTTGATGGCGGCGAAGTTTGAAAAGAATGGGCCTTGTTTTATCTTCCGCGCCGTAGTATGGAACAGCGATGAATATTCATCATCATCCGTACCTCCTGGCCCCACAAACGGTTTTGATAAAACATCAGTGTTGCGATTTGACCGGCAAATCATGAATACCATCCGAGGCAGAATATTGATAGGATTTCTGAGCCTCACATTGTCGATTATCATCATCGTCACGATGTGCTTTTGGACATTGAGAAAGCACGATGACATCTCAGCCGTCCAATCACGAGTTTATGAACTGCAAGTCCAATCACTGGAGCTCAAAAGTGCCTGTCAGCAAATCATCTTTTCTGATGCGGTCAGCATGACCTCCTTTCACGACAAAACGACCACGCCGAGGCTACAATTCATTGCCAGAACTTTTGAGGGTACGAAGAGAAGCCTGCGGTCCCTTGAACAAAATGGAGTCGCGGAATTTTGGGAGTTCGCACCGGATATCGACTCGATCAGTCAGATGCTGAATGGTTATCAGGTACAGTTCGCCCAAGTGGTGGAGCTGTTTAAACAACGAGGATTCAAAGACTGGGGTGTAGAAGGGCAAATGCGGAAGCAAATACATGAGCTGGAGGAAGATCCCCGGCACATCTCTCTCGCGGACATCCTACAGTTGCGCCGCCACGAAAAGGATTATTTCATGAGAAATGACCTCGCCTACGCACAGAAACTGCACCTGCTCGTTCGCGAACTACTCGCACAGACTCCCGAAGGGCATAAGGAGCATCAGTTGCTCACAGAATATCAGCGTTTGTTTGCCGACATCGTCCAGATCGAGAATCAGATTGGTGACGAGACACATGGCCTCGTAGGCGAGATCCTGAAAACTCAGGACGAAATCAGTGAAGCCACTTCAACGCTGCAATTCAACATCGATACCAGGGCAAACAGCCTGATCGCCGACCTGCAATTGATCCTGACATTGGCAGTGGTCATTTGTATCATTACTGCCGGAGTAGCCTCCGCAGTGCTCCCTCCGTTGATTGTAAAGCCTCTGCAAAAGCTCTCGGAATCGATGAAGAAAATCATCGCCAACAACTTCAGCGAAACGCTCTCACCAGACACAGATAAGAGCACGCTTGAGATACAGCAGTTGACAGAAAACTACAACAGCCTGCTCATCGAAATCAGAAAGCAACTGTCCAAAGTGCAGCAACAAAACGAGGAGCTATCAGAGCTCAACGACAAGCTGGTGGCCTCCGAAAAAGATGCAAGAAAACTGGCCAGCCTCAAGGACAAATTCTTTTCAATCATCTCTCACGACCTCAGAGGTCCTATGAGCACGGCACTGCTTTTCCTCTCGACCCTACAGGATAATCCGGAATCCATTCCCCCGGACAAACTGAAGGATCTCTTCAAGAAACTCAACGAAAACTTCATCAACCTCAACCGATTGATGGTCAACCTACTGACGTGGTCAAAGTCGCAAATGAATGCCATCAAACTGGTTATTCAGGAAAACCACCCAGGAGATATCGCCAGGCAAAACCTGGAGCTCTTCAAGGAGTCCATTGCCAAAAAGGAACTCCAGACTTCAGTAATTGAAGAGGCCAATAGCACCTGCCTGGCAGATCCCAATATGTTGGATTTCATTATTCGGAACATTATCTCCAACGCCATCAAATTCACCCCTCAGGGTGGGGAGATCACTGTAATTACCCAGTCGAATGAAGAAGGCTGCAGCATCACCATCAAGGATACCGGCGTAGGGATGACCGAAGATCAGATTCGCAAGATCTTCTCGGTAGAAGAGTACATGACCACCAAAGGCACGGCCAATGAAATCGGTACCGGCCTTGGACTTTCCCTTTGCAACGAGTTCATCGAGCAAAACAAAGGCTTTCTAAACATTATCTCCACACCGGGTGAAGGCAGCGCTTTCGCCATCACTCTACCAGTACCAGAAAGAGCGGATAATAGCGAGGAGGTGCTCTCCGAGCGCAGCTGATCACTGTCCTTCGTCACTCCTCCTGATGAGATCAGGCAATTCCTCCTCCGTTACGATTCCTTCCAGAAAAAGCGACCACTGCTTGTACATCTGCGGGTAGTACATCGCCGTACCGGGCAGATAATGAATACCTTCTGCCTGGCAATAGGCGGCCAGATGTTTGCCCGGCATGTGATGGTCAAAGACCATTTTCGACCCCTCCAATGCTTCGAGCAAACCCTCGGCCTGTTCCAACGGATCATCCGTCACTGGTGTCGCATTGACGAATAGATCACACTGACCAGTATAAGGGGCAAGGCCGTACGCCTCATTGACGGCAGCGACCTTTTGCCGGTTTCGGCCCGTGAGATAGACCTGGAATCCAAGCTTCTTCAGCACATATTGCACTACCTGAAATACACCCCCATAGCCATATACGACTGCAGTCTTCAGTTCCTGACCATAAGATGTCATCCCCTCTCTGATGGCACGCTCAAAGCCATAGGCGTCTGTATTGTACCCTACCAGTTGATCTCCACGGCGGATGACGGTATTCACGGACTGCACCTCCCTCGCGAAATCGTCCAACTCATCCAGGTACGGCACAATCTTGCCCTTAATGTCTTTGGAGATGGCTCCTCCAATGGCGCCCAGACCCCGGATGACACCGGCAAAATGTTCACCCAAAATAGCGGAAGCATTTTCGTGGGGTTGTATAGGAATATAAGCGATGTCCACCTGCAAGACGTCTTGCAGCAGCTTCTGATAACGACGCATTGAGGTCAATCGCCCCGACGTAGAAATGATAATTCTGGTTTGTGGAGAGATCTTAGTAAGCACCCCCTCTATTGGTGATTTCATAGGGCGATAAACATACGCATTTACCTTAACTTGTGCGCAAACCTCAAACCCATGATTGTAGACATCTCCAACCCGTGGCACGCCGTACCGCCCGGGGAGAAAGCACCACAGGTGGTCAATGCCATCATAGAAATACCTCAGAACACGCGGGCGAAGTACGAACTCGACAAAGAATCCGGATTGCTTAAGTTGGATCGTGTGCTTTACTCCGCAGTATACTACCCAGCGAATTACGGTTTCATCCCACGCACCTATGGCGATGACAAGGATCCACTCGATATTGTAGTACTCTGCAAGATCGATGTTGTGCCGCTTTGCTTGATCACCGCCAAAGTGATCGGAGCCATGCGCATGCTTGATCAGGGCGAACTCGATGACAAGATCATTGCTGTGGCCGAAAATGACATGAGTGTGAATCACATAGCCGATGTTGCCGAACTACCACCCCATTTCCTGCGCGAACTGAAAAACTTCTTTGAGGACTACAAAAAACTGGAGAAGAAGGAAGTGAAAGTCGAGGAGTTTCAGAACGCCGAAACTGCTTACGAGATCATAGAACAGGCCCGTATCGACTATCAGGAACTAGTAAAAAACGCAAGGCACATTTAGTCGCCGGTTGCTTCAAAATTCTTCGCCAACCCCTCGCCGATCCATTTTGCCAGGGCCTGTCGATTTTCAGATAGTAACAGTCTGCGCTGGTCTCTCTGGCTTTCGATATTTCCCAGTTCGATGAGGATGGCCGGAGGTTGGGTGCTCTTCAGCACATACAAAGCATTGCTTGGCTGAATAGACCCTCGGTAACGTCTGTTGGGTTGAAACGTCTTGTAATTCTTCTCAAACGTCTCATACACATCTTGTGCGACAGCCTTGCCTCTACTGCTCTTGTGATGATAATAAAAGAAGACATCCACCTGCTCTCGCTGCGAACGGCTATCTACATGCACTGAAACCATGCGCTGATACTGTGATCTGGGGTACTTCTTGGATAGTTTATTGACCACATTGGTACGCTGCTTCAACCGCGACAGATGCCGGCGCGGAATCGCACCATCCAGATAGCAATATTCGTCTTTATCGCAGGGCAAGTGCCTTCCATCTCTGATGCCATCATTGTCATCCCGCGTGATGAAATAGACCAACGCGTCCCGCTCTATGAGCCAACGAGCCAGTCGCAGGGTGACGTCATAGGCATACTCATCTTCACACAGCTGACGCTCACCCTCTGAACCCACAGCTCCCGGATCTGGACCACCATGTCCGGAGACCAGGTAAAAAATGGCTCCATCTAGAGAGTGATCAATGATCTTGACCTTGCGGTAATCTTCCCCGAAGATGACATAATCCCGCCACTCCTCTTTGGGGGCTGAGACCCACTTTCGGTCCACCAGGTAATTGATCCCCAGTAGCAACGACTCATTGGGCCCAAATTTCCCATGATTCAATTGCACAAACTCTTTCTTGTACTTCGACGCGACCTCCAGCCGCTCAAAGAAGGTGGAGATACCTTCTCCGGACCTGGGCTTCTCCGACAGAAAGTCTCCCTGGCCCTGAAGCGCAAGCGACAGCACACAACCAATAACCGTCATTTGAAGACGACAAAATCGTCGAAAACCAGATCTTCCGCCGTTGGCACAGTTGCTTTGAGATGGTGTCACAATCAGTTTAGTAATTGGATTTTACTAATTATATTTAGTGAGAGACAGCAGCATTATGAGAAGATCGATCGCTTTGAGCCTACTTTTTTTGTCCTTGGGTATAACGACAAGCTCTGCGCAAAAACTTCTATCCGGCCCACCCGTCTCATTTTCATTTACTCCTACTTTCCAGAGCTATTCTCCCAGTATCGTCCTCAACGCCGACAGGGAACATAGGTTCAACCAATTTGCCTATAATAATTTTAAAATCAATGACATGCAAGTGATCTCCGTCTATGAGCCCACACTGAGGCAGGATCGCGTCTATTTCATTGACAAAGACGGCAATGGTAGTAAGTGGACGCTGGGAGCCTCCAGTCCGGTGAATACGTTGGGAATGCCTCGTGGTCAGCATTTCGACTCCCTCAATCCTACTGGTGCCACCGATATCATCGAAGCATTGACATTTGGTGCTCTCAATTCTCTATTCAGCGGTAAAGGCGCCAAAGTCTTCGTGAGGTAGTTGAGTGCGCGCTTTCAAGAGTCTGCCGGAAACTTCTCACCAAAGGTCGTGCACATGTCTCTTGATGAGTCGTTCATAAATATCCTCTACCGCTTTCATTTGCTCAGGAGAAAGAGGCGGCAGAGAGGCCGCTGCCGAATTTGAGATGACCTGTTCAGCCCTGCTGGCCCCGGGTATCACAGTACTCACTTCGTCGAACATCAACACCCACCGCAAAGCGAATTGATTGAGCAACTCCCTATCAAAGTGTTCCGATAGCTCCCTCAGGGCCTCGAAGCCCACTTCAAGAGGCACACCCGAAAAAGTCTCGCCCTTGTCAAAGGCCTCGCCATTCCTATTGAAGAATCTGTGATCGTCTTTGACAAAGCTGGTGCTGGGTGTCATTTTCCCGCTCAGCAGTCCACTGGCGAGGGGTACCCTCACGATGATCCCCACATCCCGGCTTTTAAGCGTTTGGAAGCATTCATCGAGCGGCTTTAGCCGAAACATATTGAAGATGATCTGGACCGTCTCCACGATATCATAGGTCGTCGCCTGCATGGCTTCCTCGACCGTTTCGACGCTGACCCCGAAGTGTCGAACTTTCCCGGAGTCCCTTATCTCAGTAAGCTTCCCAAAGATCTCATCGCGAGAGTAGACAGCCGGTGGCGGGCAATGCAATTGAACCACGTCCAAATATTCTAATCCTGTATTCTTCAGCGCCTCATCCACGTATTGCTCAAGTACAGCTGGGGTATAGCCTTCTGAGATATGGGGATTGACTCTTCGGCCGATCTTCGTAGCAATGTACAAGTGGTCGCGATTGCTTCGCACAATCTCGCCTACCACGCGCTCGCTCTGCTGGGCGTCATACACATCGGCAGTATCCAGAAAATTGACTCCCGCGTCGATAGCCGCCGTGATGATCTTCCGGGCCACGGCCTCGTCGAAGGATTGGCCCCATCCTCCCCCCACCTGCCAGGTTCCAAGAGAAATCTCTGATATTGAAAGGTCTGTTTTTCCTAATCTTCGGTAATTCATTGGTCTGTTTCTTCGCGATTGACGTACCCTTTTCATGTCAATATAGTCTAATATACGAATTGCACCCAGACAGAAAGGTCCGCAATTGGGGCGCTTCGAAATCGAGAGGTCCTTTCTATCCCAGCGCCCCCAATTTCATCACCTTTAGAGCAAAAATCGGCGACCCAAAACACGGGGTTGTTCAATGAATTAAGCGTAACTTTTCCCTTACCAATCATGAAAAAATTAACCCACTCACTCCGACTATTGAATACCATTCGGCGCTATACCGTGCTTGGTATCCTGTGGTTTGGCCACTTCCATTTATCCGCCGAAAACGGCTACGATCTTTGGTTGCGGTATGGACTAATTGAAAACACGGAAGTGCTCGAGCAGTATCGTAGCAGAATTTCGACCTATTACATCAGCGAATCTACGGCGACGTCAGAAGTCATGAGACAAGAGCTTGACCGCGCTTTCCGAGGACTCCTGGGGTCTGAAGTTGGACGAACAACCAGCATGGAGGATGCCAACGTCCTCTTGGTCCTTGCCTCCAAACTTCCTGGAAATATGTCTGTAGATATCGATGTCCTGGCAAAGGATGGGTTTACGATCCAAACGACGGACGATCAAATCATCATTGTCAGCAAAACACAGGTTGGCTTGTTGTACGGCGCTTTTCATTTCATTCGACTGCTGCAGGGACAGCGGGATATCTCCAAACTTAGCATTCTGGAAAACCCCAAGATTGATATTCGCATCCTCAACCATTGGGATAACCTGGACCGGACCTCGGAGCGTGGCTACGCGGGCTTTTCGATCTGGGACTGGCACCGCCTGCCTGACTATCTGGATCCTCGCTATACCGACTACGCCCGGGCCAATGCCTCTATTGGAATCAATGCGGTCGCCCTTACCAATGTAAATGCCAACGCCCTGATATTGACGCCGATGTACCTTGAGAAGGTGAAGGCCCTTGCGGACCTATTCAGACCTTATGGCATACGGGTGTATCTGACTGGTCGATTCAGTGCGCCTATCGAGATCGGCGACCTAGGCACTGCAGACCCCCTGAGTGACTCTGTGCAGGAGTGGTGGAGTGAGAAAGCGAAGGAGATTTACTCCTACGTCCCTGATTTCGGAGGTTTTTTGGTGAAGGCGAACTCCGAGGGGCAGCCAGGCCCTCAGGATTACGAGCGGTCCCATGCCGATGGTGCCAATATGTTAGCGCGCGCCGTCCAACCTCACGGAGGTGTAGTAATGTGGAGGGCATTTGTCTACAGTAATGAGCAACCCGACGACCGAGCCAAACAGGCCTACAATGAGTTTAAGCCGCTAGACGGTAGTTTCGAAGACAACGTACTTATCCAGGTCAAGAATGGACCTATCGATTTTCAACCTCGAGAGCCCTTCCATCCCCTATTTGGAGCCATGCCTCAAACGCCCTTGATGATGGAGTTCCAGATCACGCAAGAGTACCTCGGGCAGGCAACGCAGTGGGTTTATCTTGGCCCTATGTGGGAAGAAATTCTCACTACCGACACTTACCAACAAGGAGAGGGATCAACCGTCGCTCGGGTCGTGGATGGGACCATGCACAAATACTCAGCAACAGGCATCGCGGGCGTAGCCAACATCGGCAATGACATCAACTGGACAGGACATCCAATGGCGCAGGCCAATTGGTTCGCCTTTGGTAAACTGGCATGGAACCCGCAGGCAAGCTCATCCACTATTGCTGACGAATGGATTCGGGCGACATACGGGAACAATGAAACGGTGGTCAGCACAATTGCCGACATCATGATGTCCTCCTGGGACGCCTCCGTTGCTTACATGACGCCTTTGGGCCTTCACCACCTTATGGGTACGAGTCATCATTATGGTCCGGCACCGTGGGTTAGAAAAATGCGACGAGCAGACTGGACACCCTACTACTACCACAAGTCCGATGAAAATGGAATTGGCTTTGATCGGTCGACGAGTGGTAGCAACGCCGTGGAACAGTACGCTGAGACATTAGAGAAGGTATACGGGGATATTGACCAATGTCCCGAGGAATTTTTATTGTGGTTCCATCATGCAGACTGGGACCACCCCATGAAATCAGGACGCACCCTCTGGGAAGAATTGGGATTCAAGTACCAGGAGGGTATCAATAGCGTCCGGGAGATGCAGCAACAGTGGAACTCACTGGAGACATACATTGACTCTCATAGATTCACTCAAGTCAAGCAACTGCTAACCATTCAGGAGAAAGAGGCCATTTGGTGGAAGGATGCCTGCATGCTGTACTTCCAGACCTTCTCGGAATCTAGCTGGCCGGCCACATTGGAACCGGCCCAAAACACTTTGGAGTACTATCAGTCACAGAGGTTTCCATACGCCCCAGGCATTCGCCCAAGGTGGTAGTACCTAGTCCAGAATTTTCCTGATCTTGCGACCTTCCTCCAGAAACTGGAAAATGGCTGATTCGTCGTCGCTTTTGATGAGCTCTTCAAGCGTCTGGAGACTTTTTCGCAATTCGGCGATGCCGTCCAGCAACGGACGCTGGTTGTCCAAAAAGATGGGTGTCCACATCTCTGGAGAGCTCTTGGCCAATCTCACAGTAGATGCCAGTCCCGAACTTGACAACTCCAGTATCACGTGCCCATCCTTTTCTTTTTGCAGTACCACGTGGCTTAAGCTATAAGAGACAGCATGGCTCAGATGGGATATGTAAGCAAGGTGTCGGTCATGCTCGGCCGCACCCATATAGACGAGCTCCATAGTGCTCAAGCCACACATGGCGACGAAAGCCTGGACCACTCCCTCATCTGTTTTCTCCGATTCGCAGACGATCATCACCTTCTCGTCGTACAAGCTGACGAAAGCTGCCTGTGGCCCAGAGTACTCCGTCCCCGAAATGGGGTGTGCTGCCAGGAAGCGATGACGCCTGCGGTGCGTCGCTACTGCCTGACAAATGCTGAGTTTGGTTGAGCCAAAGTCGATCACAAACTGGTGATCATCGACCATGTCCAGCAGTCGTGGAAGCAACTCTTTGATGGCCGAGATGGGCACCGACAAAATGATCGCCTCCGCCCAGGTAACCGCCGATTCCAGTGAATCAAATGTCTTCGACACCAGATTACGCCGGAGTGCATCTTGTAGGTGATCGCTACTGCTGTCCCAGCCGCCCAATTCATAGGCATCCGGATCCCGTTGCAAACTCAGGGCAAATGACCCGCCGATTAATCCCGTACCAATGATCAATACCTTCATATGCCTTCTTCGATGCGATTAATGGCCTCTTCAAAAGTTGCCTGTTTGGAACACAGCGAAATTCGCAGATAATCCCTACCCTCCGGGCCAAAAATGAAGCCCGGCGTTAGAAAGACATGATGGCGATGCAGAACCATGTCCGATAGTTCTTCGCCAGTTTGTCCTCGTGGCACCCGCCCCCATAGAAACATGCCTGCCTGATCCTCGCTGACTTCACACTTCAGCGACCTCAATAAACCGGCTGCCAATCCCCGCCTTTGCTGATAGTTGGCATTGACTTCGTCATACCACTGGCGACTCTGGCCAAGTGCTGCTATTGCTGCTATTTGAATAGGCTTGAACATGCCACTGTCCATGTTGCTCTTTATTTTGAGGACAGTATCGATCTTGTCTGGTGCGCCTACCAGCCACCCTACTCTCCAACCAGCCATGTTGAATGTCTTTGAAAGTGAATTAAGCTCCAGCGCTACATCCATCGCCCCGTCAACCTGAAAGATGCTATGAGGCTCATCGTTGAGTATGAAGCTGTAAGGATTGTCGTGACAAAGCAGCAAGTCTCGTTCCCGGGCGTAGGCCACAAACCGTCCAAGGATCTCAACGTTGCCTTTCACCCCTGTAGGCATATGTGGGTAATTAATCCAGAGGATCTTCGCACGACTGGTATCCAATTTATCGAGAAAGTCCCAATCTGGCGCCCAGTTATTTGATCCATCCAGCGGGAAATAGACAGGTGTGGCTTCCGCCATCTTCGTAACCGAGGTATACGTGGGATAGCCCAGCGAAGGAATGAGGACCTCATCTCCCGCGTTGAGGTAGGCCAGAGAAATATGGGTGATGCCTTCCTTTGACCCCATAAGAGGCAGCACGCTCCTCTCAGGATCAACGGTGACTCCGTATTTATCTCCGTAGAATGAGCCAATGGCTGCACGCAATTCAGGAAGCCCCCTGTACGACTGGTAGGCATGATTGGAGGGATCGGCCGCAGCATTGGTAAGCGCGCTAATGACAGCTTCGCTTGGCGGTAAGTCTGGACTGCCAATCCCCAGGTTGATAACGTCGTGGCCTTCATTGCGGAGGTGGCGTATCTCTTCCAGCTTCCTGGAGAAGTAGTATTCCTCTAACCCTTGAAGTCGTGTTGCCGTCTGTGCGCCCATTCGTAGCTGAATAAGCGGTTAAAAATAGTTTTCAAACCTCAGACATTGATTAGTTTGCCGACTCGATTTTGAGCATTCACGAAAAGTAACTGCATAGAGAATGAAATTTGGTACGAAGGCCATTCATGCTGGTGTGCACCCCGATCCGAGCACCGGCGCTATCATGACGCCCATATTCCAGACCTCCACGTATGTCCAGGCAGCGCCGGGCGATCACAAGGGGTACGAATACGCAAGGACACAAAACCCCACGCGCACGCAACTGGAGGCCAACATCGCAGCCCTCGAAAATGGCAAGTACGGTAGGGTCTGGGCTTCAGGCATGTCGGCAACTGACAGCATCATCAAGCTGCTGATGCCCGGTGATGAGATTGTGGTATCCAACGATCTCTACGGCGGCACGTATCGCCTCTTCACAACGCTCTATGAGCGCTACGGCCTGCACTTTCATTTCGTCGATATGAGGGACCTCTCTAATGTGGAAGAGAAGATCACTGACAAGACCCGCACCGTGTGGATTGAGACCCCCACCAATCCGATGATGAGCGTCGTCGACATTGAAGGTATTGTCAATATCGCCAAGAGCCACAAAGCGTCCGTCGTTGTAGACAATACGTTTGCCACTCCCTACCTGCAGAATCCACTGGACCTGGGCGCGGATGTAGTCATGCACTCCGTCACGAAATACATCTCAGGGCACTCAGACGTGGTCATGGGGGCCACTGTGACCAACTCAGAGTTGATTGATGAGCAATTGGCCTATATCCAAAACTCCGCCGGGGCAGTTCCAGGACCAAACGATTGCTTCCTTGTACTGCGAGGGATCAAAACCCTCCACGTCCGCATGGACAGACATTGTCACAATGGAGAGCACATTGCCCATTATCTAAAGAATCATCCAAAAGTGGCCAAGGTCCACTGGCCAGGGTTTGAAGACCATCCCAACCACGACGTGGCACAGCGCCAGATGAAGCAATATGGTGCAATGCTGTCTTTTGTGTTGAAAGACGACAGTCAGGATGCCGCATTCGAAGTACTAAAAAAGTTGAAGGTTTTCAGCCTTGCGGAGTCACTTGGCGGGGTGGAGTCACTGGCCGGTCATCCTGCCAGCATGACACACGCCAGCATACCTAAAGAAGAGCGGTTGAAATCTGGATTGACGGACTCTCTGATTCGTTTGAGCGTCGGGATCGAAGATGTTGAGGATCTGGAAGCCGATCTGGATCAGGCTATCGCAGGGTAGTCGCTGTCTGACCTATTCCCATGTAGAAACCACATCCACCGCGGTCAGGTCCGGACTGGTGGCGAGATTGCTCTGGTTGAGTTCCCGATCGAAGATGTAGAACTGTAGCTTCAGTGTGTCCGCTCTAATGAGCCGCAGAAAATTGTGCGCGGGAAAGGTGAACTGTATTTTGCCCACGGGTGGGGGCTCTTTCAACTCCGTCTCCACTTGTGAGAAACGGCCTGTCACAAGGCCTTCCACGTCTCCGATTTCCGTGAAAGGGGTGTAACGACCTTCGACTTTTCTAAAGCACCTCAAGTGCAGGTTGTGATGAAAGATATTGCGATGAATGAAGAGGGTGTCGGATGCTGCATTCGTCATCTCAGCATTGGTACTGTCTACAAGCAAGTAGTCGATGACATTAAATGGACTTCGCACATCCTCTTCTGCATAGAGTATTCTGGCTCCCTCGGGGTTGAGGGTATACAAAGGGGGCCTCACATCGCTACTTATTGTGACGAGCTCATCACGATCGTCCACAATGAGATCAAAGGGATGGTACGGCGCATCAATTTCTTCGTCAGAAAGTCCAAGATTGCCATCACCGTCGGCGAATGCAAAGGTGAGCAGCAATGAATCCGCACCGCCCTCTCCTTGCTGCCACACAAGACTTTCGAAGGCGACAGCAGGCTCCGGTGGCAAATCCAGATTCTCATCACAAGCCACAGAGACCAGGACAATAGCCAAAAGCAAAAGATATGGTCTTATTCTTGTCAAGGGGCTATCTGGCGATGTCTGGCAGTACGAAATCCGGTGTGGAAGCCAGGTTGCTCTTGTTTAGCGCCTGGTCGTAGATGAAGAAATCGATTTTGATCGTATCCAGACGAAACAACGGAATGAATCCTTGCGAGAGCATCGCATAACTGATACTGCCTGACAACGCCCGGCCAACGTTGGATTCATCAAAAATCGGGATCCGCGCATCGAACGTCTGGGTGCAAAGTCCTGCGCTCAAATCATTATCCAGCAGAATGTAGTTGCCGTTTCTCTTCCGAAAAATGTCGATATATATGTTTTTGTTGAATTCGTTGGGCTGGATGTATATGGTATCCTCGGTTGCAGAATTGATGAACCACTCATCGCAATTGAAAGGAGGTCGATTGTCTGTATCGCTGAAAAACCTACGGTTGCTAAAGGGATCAATGACATACAAGGGAGGTACTACGTTATCATCGCTGATGGTAATAATACTGTCGCGACTGTCGATGACCAGATCAAACGAGTGAAAAGGCGGGGCAAGGTCTTCGGGGCTCAACCCGATATCACCATCTCCATCCTCGAAGGTGAAAGTGAGAATGAGCGAATCAAGGTTACCATCCACCTCGACAAAGGAGATGCTCTCAAAGGCGATCGAAGGCGTGTCTGGAAATTCTGGAGGATCGAAACAGCCTGCAAGGGCTCCAGCCAAGCCCAAAATTGCCACAGCAATGACGGTCTTACGCTTATTCATATATGTTTGCAAAGTTAGTTTTTCTTCCTTTCACATAGATCAAACTCATGGCCTTTTCGGATAGTTTCAAGACACGTGTTAATACTATCACAAGTGCTGAGTTTGACGACGCCGCTCTCGAATTATTCGACTACCAGTGGAATGAAAACGCAGTGTACCAGGAATATTGCCGTTCATTGCGCAAAAACCCAGCCAATGTCAGAACGCTCGCGGAGATACCTTTCCTGCCCATTGACTTTTTTAAATCTCAGAAGGTCATATCCGGTAATTGGTCACCTGCCAATCTCTTCAAGAGCAGTGGTACAACAAGCGAACAACGTAGTATCCACTACGTGAGGGACCTTGATTTTTATCATCAAAATGCGAGAAAGTGCTTCGAATACTTTTACGGACCGTTGGATGACTACAGCATCAAGGCGCTGCTGCCCTCCTACCAGCAACAAGGCGATAGCTCCCTGATTGCGATGGTTGACTTCTTTATGAGACAAGCCGCGAAGGATTCGGGATACTTCCTCGATGATACAATCGCCCTTGTGAAAGAATTGGAGACGGCTCCAGAAAGTCAGCGGCTGCTATTGGGCGTCTCCTATGCGCTCCTGGATTTGGCGGAGCAAAATCGACTCCATACTAAAGGCACCATCATTATGGAAACGGGAGGAATGAAAGGTCGCCGCCATGAGATCACTAGGACCCAATTGCACGAATATTTGCAATCCGGACTGGGTGTGGAAGCCATCCATTCTGAATACGGCATGACGGAACTAATGTCTCAGGCTTACGCTAAGTCACAGGGAATCTTTGAGTTCCCTCCATGGGCGCGCGTATTTGCACGAGATATCAACGATCCATTTGATTTTGTGAACCATTCCCGTATCGGGGGTGTTAATGTTCTTGATTTGGCCAACGTAGACACGTGTGCGTTCATCGAGACGATGGATCTAGGCAGAAAGAAAGACGACAGTAAGTTCGAGATCGTCGGACGTTTCGACAATTCGGATATTCGTGGATGCAATCTCCTGATAGGATAATGTCAAGGGTTTCCGTTCACGACAATATTTCTTACATTGATCGTTATATCGGTAACTTTCATCGATGAATCCCGTGTTTTTGGCCTATATAAATTGCGTTGTAAGAAACTTAGTTCTATTTTTGGTGGAGCTAGACAAATAAAGAATTAATCAATTCAAACAGGTTTAAACATGAAGTTGAGAACATTACTTATCGCACTTGTTATTGTTGGATTGTCTGCGTGCACTCAGCGTACATGTCCTACTTACGCGAAGAATGATGCTCCTGCAGTAGAAACGGAAGTTTCTGCTAAGGTTTAATTATCTCCTCCTCTACGCGAATTTCACAACATCCGCCGCGGTGATTTGATCGTTAGTCATAATCACCAGCCGTTCGACGACATTGCGAAGTTCCCGGATATTACCAGACCATTCATACTCCTTTAGCTTTTCAAGGCCCCCTGAATCTATAGATTTAGCGGCCATGCCGTATTCTTCCGATACTTGTTCCAGGAAATAGCTGGCGAGTAGAGGTATGTCATCTTTCCTGTCCTTGAGTGAGGGCACTTTGATTGGAATGACGCTTAACCGGTGGAATAGGTCCTCTCGAAAATTACCTTCAGCGATCTCCTTTTTCAAATCCTTGTTAGTGGCTGACACCACCCTCACGTTGACGTTGATGGATTTGTCTCCCCCGACTCGGGTGATCTTATTCTCTTGCAGCGCCCTTAGCACTTTTGCTTGTGCAGACTGACTCATATCCCCGATTTCATCGAGAAAAAGCGTACCTCCGTTAGCTTGTTCAAACTTACCGATACGCTGCTTGTGGGCGGATGTAAATGAACCTTTCTCATGTCCAAAAAGCTCGCTCTCGATCAACTCGGCAGGGATGGCCGCACAGTTGACCTCGATGAGAGGACCACCAGCACGCTGGCTCTTTTCGTGGATCCATCGGGCCACTAGTTCCTTCCCTGTGCCATTGGCACCCGTGACAAGCACTCGCGCCTCCGTTGGTGCCACCTTTTCGATGGTCTCCTTTATTTCAAGAATGGCGGGCGATTCACCGACGATGTCGAATGTCTTGCTGACCTTCCTTTTCAGTTTCTTCGTCTCCTGCACGAGATTGGATTTGTCCAGGGCGTTACGGATAGATAGCAGCAGGCGGTTGAGATCTGGTGGCTTTTGGATAAAATCAAAGGCTCCCATCTTCGTGCACTCCACTGCAGTCTCTATGGTCCCATGGGCCGAGATCATGATGAATTGCGCAGTCACGCCATCCGTCATAGCCTGCTCTAGCACTTCGGTGCCATCTTTCTTTGGCATTTTGATGTCGCATAGGACAGCGTCATATTGCCCCTTTTGAAGCTTCGTCAGCGCCACTTCGCCGTCCTCCGCCTCGTCCACATCGTACTTTTCGTACTCCAGTATTTCCTTCAGTGTCTCGCGGATGCTCTTTTCGTCATCGACAATCAGGATCTTTGCCATATATTTTTTTGCTACAGTTTGTCAATATCTGTGCCGAAAAAAAGCAAGCCGATAAGCCGGGTTCTGTCGAGGTTCACCATTTATCTGGTCCCGACGTCACCGACGGGATCAATCGACCTACCCATCCTGCTAAAGCGAGCCACTTTACTCTCAGACCGAAATCTGAAAATGCAGGACCTATTTGGTCTTTCAACTCGCAAGGTTTACCATGCGGCGCTATTCACATAGCTCCCGGTGGGCTCTTACCCCACCATTTCACCCTTACCCCAGCGACGAGCGCCGTGGCGGTATCTTTTCTGTGGCACTTTCTCCCTCCCCCAAACGGAAGAGGACTTCCCGTTAGGAAGTGCGATGCTCTGCGTTGCCCGGACTTTCCTCCCCAATGTCTCCATCGGAGCGATGAACTGGCTTGCTTGCGTAAAACTAATATGGATTAATGAACATCCTTGCCAGTGATGGCCAGTTCCCAGTCGTCCGCCACTTTCGCTACTTCCAGGATCATTTCTTTGATCACGTCCTCATCGAGGTGATCAAGGAAAAACGAGGACTCAGCTTTCAAGAATTCATCTTCAGCGATAAAGCGAGCATGGATAAAACGTGTGCTAGCCGCAAGGATCTCGGAATACTTTATTGGCGAAAAGAGGGGACAGATCTTGGAGTCCACCCGAACTACCTCCCTATCATACTCCTCGAAATACTCTATACTGGCAATAACGGTCTGGTTGCGTCCATCTGGCAGTGGAATCACAAAAACCGACTTGCGCTCGTCATACTCCGTGTAGGAACCATTAATGTCTTTGGCAAACTGCTCACTAAATTTTTTGAAATCCATAGGCGTCGTTGAAGGTTTGGGTTGTCAGCCATGGAATTTACGAAGAATATGGTAGATGTCCGCCGCGGACAGAGATTCAACTCAAAAATCTAAGCTGACATCGGGCGGGCCGGGTGTACCCTGCGGCACAGGCTGGGTGGCCCGGTCATTGAGCTCAGAATTAGGTCGGGATATGAGCTGCTTGAACTGATTGAAGGAATGAATGTACTGAAAGCTCGCCCCCGTCTCCTGGTAGGTATCGGTCGTGCCGGAAAGCGCCGGGTTGACTCGACTAAATACCTTGACCCGCAATCTACCATCTGCCGAGATCAGGTATTCGACGGACCAATTGCCGAATAGTGCGTTGTTTGTCGTCAGTTCCGTGTCTGTCCCGTTGGCAGCGGTTCCTTCCAGGCTATTGCCGCCTGTGACTTTCAGCCTGCCATCGAAAAATGAATAGGCCAGCCGATACTGGAACGTATTGAATGCTTCCTGGTCCAGTCCTGTCAGATCTATATCCACCTCCAAGTTTTCATCTGACTGGCTCAGCCAATAGCTGAGCTGATTGGACAGTATCTCACTGACGCTACTGGAAATCCCCCGACCCACCTCAGCGAACTGGAAGCTGTTCTGTGGGGAGAGCTTTCGAAGCATGAGCAAGCTGAAGACCTGTCGATTGAGCTCCTCCTCGCGGCCATTTACTGTGAGCAGAAAGCGCTGCAATGCATCGGTACCTCCGCCGGACCTGGCGGCCAATTCGTCGGCCTCGATACTGAACCTGATGTCGGGCTGCATCATCTCCCCCTCCAGATCCAGTACCACGAGAAACGGAATCTTAGCTGTATTTTCTATGACCGGGTCCCAATCATTTAATGATGCCGCCTGCCTATAGACCGCCTGCAAGTCAATCTGCCCTTCGTAAGGATCTCCAGACCAGGAGATAGTACCTCCCCTCCGGATCTCAAATTCTTTGTTGATACCGGGCACTGTAAAATTGTACGCACCACTCTGGATCTCCAGTCCTCCCAACAGTGAGAATTCGCCACTCTGGCTCAACTTTACTTGCAAAGCTCCCTGGGCTCTTCCCCTGATAATATCCCCCTTCTGGGCATCGAATATCAATTCTGCATACGTATCTGGAGTAATAGTCAAAGCCAAGTCCACCGTGACCCCTGCGTCCCTCAATGGTCTTGATACGACCGTCTCTTCAACTTGTTTGGTCGGATCCACAAACAGGATGTAGTCTTCCTGCAAGGCGTTACTCGTAGATTCAAGGGGGAAGAATACGCGCGTATTACCTTCGGTGGTCAATTCCCCGCCTAGGGTAAGACTGCTGGTGACGCCTGAAACGCGAATGGTCCCGGTACCGAAGGCGCGACCGTAATACAGATCATTGTCCTTGGACGAGGTATTGAGTAGCCTGAGGTTTTGCAAAGCCAATGAAAAGTCTACCTGCAATTCGGTGAGATTGGTATGATAGATACTGCCGTACAATTTTCCCCGGCCATTCAGATCATCACGTATGTCCAGGCCTCGAAAGGCAATCTCGTAGGAATCGAAAGAAAGAGGACCATTGAGCACGTACGACGTATTCGTATAATTCAGTTTGATACGTCCATCCTTGATATTGCCATTACCAAAGAAGGTGGGTCCGTCGATTGGCCCGCCAACCTGGATCTGCCCCGAGACCGTTCCGGCCAGGTCGCTAAATGATTCACTGAGGAAGGGCTGCACCAGATCAATATTTGCCTGATCAAACGTGACTGCCACATCAATCTGATCGTAGTCTTCTGCTGGATACACATATCCCGTGAGGTCGATAGTATTGACTCCTTCCCGAGCCAAATTGAGATCAATGAAAAGTTGATCGAGATCCGAGTCATAAGACGTCTCACCCTTGACATCCCCAGCGGCCAACCCCTCGACGGCGAGGCCGACAATAGAAATATCTCCATCTACCTCCAAATCCTCGGAGCCGATTTGGGCCATGCGGCCCTTCAGAGAGAGGCGGCCCTCCAGCTTCTTTTTCATGATAGGGTCGAGGTTAGCCAGGTCAAAATTCTCGATACCAAACTGCAATGAAGACAGTGTATCAAGTGAGTACTGCCCTGCCACGAACAGCTGCTGATCCGCGCTACGCACCTCCAGGTCGTGCAACCTGATCTGATCATCTACCCAACTGACATAGTTGTCACGATCAAATCGCCAGGTGTTGCTATTGACGACAACGTCGGAAGGCAAGATCTTGAAAAGAATAGAATCCCTGAGGTAGGTTACCTCACTATTCAATACGAGCCTATTGTCGAGCGATGGTTGTCGAAGTTTCATTTGTGAGCTGATGGTATTGTTGAACCAGACCGATTCCACAAACAGATTTTCACTGGGGGCTGTTCGCTCCCAGTTCTGCCGCTGTGAGCTCAGCTGAATGAGTGCAAGGACATCTGTCGAGGCCAAATCACGAGACGCGTTGACCTCCAGGGTATTTGCCGAAAAGACATCAGGTCCGATCTGCAGCGAGTCCACATCACAGAAAAGTGAAAGGTTGATGTTCTTTCTCCGGCTAAATTCCGCCTCCATCTTCGCGTTTTCAGACACATGGACATCAAAGCCCAACAGATCGAAGAGAGGGTTGACGTCCATGAGTTCCATCTCGAGTCGCAAGCTGTAGTTGGTCGTGGTATCATGAGAGATGAGCAACTCCTTTTCCTCGAGGTCATCTCTGTCAGTAGTGAGCAATAAGAAGTAGGACTCCATGATAGCTGGGAGGTCCTTCAACAGCGCGCTTGGCATAAACCTACCTTCCAGTTTAGCCTCCAGCTCTGGAGAACTGATCGTGTAGCTCTTCCGATCCTCAATCGCACGCGCCTCCAGCTCCAGATAGGGCACAGACTCGCGACTCTTGCCATTGGTAATCTCAAGATTGCCGATCGTCAATTTACCTGCCGCATCGTCGATATCGAGATCATGCACCTCGCCGGTAATCGATCCTCCCAGGTCCAGCTGCTCCTTCGCAAAATTGAGCTCTTGTAAATGGAGTGTATCAAACTTTAGGTCTACGTCCAGCTTGGCTTCTCCGAGGAGCTCAATGTCCGCGCGGCCCCCGATCCTACAATTGGGGTCGAATACTTCAAAAGTGCCATCGAAGAAATGGTCCTTCAGCCGGCCCTTTGCATGAAGGCTATCATAGTCATAGTCATTGTACAACAGATGACTGATACTCACATCCATGTCAAGGTCCACGTTCTCCTTGGTGATCCCAGCGCCATTGACCTGCCCTGTGAGACTGATGGTGCCGATCATAGGATCGTCTACCACCCGTCCCAGATCAAAGCCTGTCAGCTCGATACCTCCACTATAAACAGCCTCTTTGAAAGTCCCGGGGATCTTGACATTGAGATCGCTATCAATGATCCCGTAGTCCGTCTGAAAGTCCATATTGGCAACAAAATCTCTACCGAAGCCGACGAAACCTCCGTAGAAAGTCACGCCATTCTCAAAATCCAACTCGCCCGTGAACCGCTGAATATCCTGGCCCTGAATGCGACTGGTCGTGATCTGAAGATCAGCGAAAGTGGCCTCGGTATTGGGGAGCCCAAAAAGAAGACCTGATCCTGCAAGGTACGAACCTGAAGAAATACCAATACTGAACTTAGGCAGTGTAAGTCTCGAGAGCGCACCACTTGCATCCAGGTCAATAACAATGGTGGTGTCCAGGACCGGAACTTTAGCAAAGTGACCGATATCCAGTAACGAGAGCTCACTGTCCCGCAATCTCAAATCGAGATGGACGCTATCAGAAAAGTAAGCGAGATTTCCGAAGTGATTGAAGGACAACGCGACGGAATCAGTGATGTGACTGTTGGCTGTTTGCAAATCAAGCTGTGCCAGCGTCAAGTGCTGATTATCCAGAAATAGATGGGCCGCCAGGTCCTCAACCCTCAGATCAGTCGTGGCGTGGTCTGCCACCAACGTCAAGATCGATGCCTCCAGCGTACTGCCTTTGAGTGACAGATTGTGCACGATCATCTCGTCAATTTCAAGTCCGAGATTATTGAAATCAAACTTGCCGTCCCCACGCTCGTCAACGTTCATGTTCCTATTGAGGAATTTGGTCTCAACCAGCTCAATGTTGCCAATACGGACTTCCTGCAGGGGTTTGGCGCTCGTACTGTCCTTCTTCCTGATCAGTGTATCCAGAAACTCTTTGAGATTGATGGATCTGGCACCGGGATATCGCACGAGATTGACTTCGGCGCCTTGTACGACGATGTCATCAAAGAACAGCGTCTGGCCTTTGAACAGTCCGAAGAGATCGAAATTGACCTCTATCTCCTCTGCCTTGACCATCGTGCTGTCTAGCCGGTCGTGTAGGTGTACCTCGCTGGCGACAAACTGGTCGAGCCAAGAGATATGCACCTGCCCCAACTCGATGCGGTGGTCCGAGCGCTGAGATATCTCCTCAACGACTTTCTGTGCGAGGAACTCTTTTACTATCGGGGTCTGTAGTAGAAGGAAAGTGAGGGCAAGCAGAAGGCTAATGCCAATAAAAATCCAGAGTAGGGCCGTATAGGTCTGCTTGAATACGCGTTTTATGGACAAATTTGCTCCCACCTCTCTATCTCTCTTAGCCCTATGAGCGCAACGATATTAGGAATTGAATCCTCATGCGATGAAACCTCCGCGGCCCTTTGCCAAAACGGCAAAGTACTTAATAATATTATCGCTACCCAAACTATACACGAGCAATTTGGGGGTGTGGTTCCGGAACTCGCGTCACGAGCTCATCAGAAAAATATAGTACCTGTCGTTGATCAGGCGCTGAATCAGGCCAATATTACCCTGCAGGATATCTCAGCAATCGCCTACACAAGGGGGCCTGGCCTGCTAGGTGCACTGCTCATAGGCTCCTCTTTTGCCAAGGCCCTGGCGCTGTCGCTGAATGTCCCTCTGATCGGCGTCAATCACATGCGCGCCCATGTACTGGCTCACTTCATCGACGATCCGAAGCCGACATTCCCGTTCCTTTGCCTCACGGTTAGTGGCGGTCATACGCAGATAGTGCTTGTGAGCGACTACTCTGACCTCAAGGTGATCGGTCAGACGATCGATGATGCGGTGGGCGAGGCTTTTGACAAGGGTGCCAAGCTACTCGGCCTGCCCTATCCAGGAGGCCCGCAGATCGATCGCCATGCACGAGATGGTGACCCAAAGCGCTTCGCCTTCGCCCAATCGGATGTGCCGGGGCTTGATTACTCTTTTTCAGGTATCAAGACCAGCCTCCTCTACTTCCTTAGGAAGGAGCTGACCAGGAACGACAGATTCATCGAGGACCATCTGGCGGACCTCTGCGCTGGCTACCAGTACACACTTGTAGAAATGCTGTTCAAGAAACTGGAAAAGGCGGTAAAAGAAACTGGCATCACTCAGGTAGCCCTTGCAGGGGGTGTGGCAGCCAATAGTGCCGTTCGTAGCATGCTGGAGGCCAAGCAGTCTGAGGGATCATGGAAAGTCTTCATTCCCAAGTTTGAGTACTGCACGGACAATGCGGGCATGATCGCCATGGCAGGGTACTATGACTACCTGGAGAAGCGGTTTGATTCGCTGGCTGATAGCCCAATGCCGAGGATGGCGATTGGGGGTGATTGATAGGGCTCGCACTGATCGTGCCCTTGCGGGGGTTGTCATAGTGAAGACACCGGCCAAGGGAGGTCAATTCGTCAGTCGTTGATCAATTCGTCATTCCTGCGAACGTGGGGGAATGACGCGCTTTACTATGGATGTATTGAAATGCAGGAATCTGAATTGACCTGAAGAGCCCGCCAGATTCCTGTATCGCATTCCATGCCAAGCATTTGTCTATAGTCGAGCTCACAGGAATGACGGCGGGAGGTGTATCCAAGGGTACCTCTACTCAGAGTCACCCGCACGCCAAAAGCATTGCTTGGTGAAAGGCTCCATCATTTCTCATAACACTGTATGTGCTCCGGGGGGATAGCGGCAGGCCCGCATAGCGCCGGCCTGGCAAGAGGCCTGTGCGGTTGGGCGTCTCCAAAAAAAACCAAAAAACCGGGCACACAACAAATGACCCTGAATTACGTCTATGTTCATCCCGTTGATCCCAATGGAGGGTCGTTGTTAAAGGTTTTCATGTTATTTTAGAATGTATATGGCGAAGAAAGAGGGAAGGTTTGCGAAAAATATCTCCATACGGAATAGAAAGGCATCTTACGAATATCAGTTCATCGATACGTACGAGGCAGGCATTGTCCTGCGTGGAAGTGAGATCAAATCTATCCGTGAGGGTCGGGTGAGCCTGCAAGAGGCACACTGCCACTTTCACAAGGGAGAGCTATTCGTAAAAGGGATGACAATATCGCCTTACCAGGAAAGTACTTACAACAATCACGACCCCCTACGGGAACGTAAACTTTTGCTGAAGCAAGCTGAGTTGGGCAAGTTAGCATCGAAGTCTGCGGAAAAGGGACTGACGATGATCCCGACAAAACTGTACATCAACTCACGAGGCCTGGCAAAAATGGAGATCGCCCTCGCGAAGGGTAAGAAGCTTTATGATAAACGTGAATCGATCAAAAAGAAAGAAGAAAGTCGGGCAGTAAAAGAAATGCAAGTTGGATGAATAGCGTACTTGTTCTCAATCAGGATTACTCACCACTCACCCTTTGCTCGCTGGAAAGGGCTTTTTTGTTGGTATTCCTCGAAAAGGCAGAAATGCTTGATCACATAGAAGGCAAGTCGCTACGCACTGTCAGCACCAGCTACCCCTATCCCTCCGTGATTCGCATCCTACAGTACAAACACGTGCCCTATCGTGGTGTTGTGCTGACCCGGTACAACCTCTTCAAACGCGACGGCCATGAGTGCCAGTACTGCGGCACGAATAAAGACCTCACGCTGGACCATGTGGTCCCGAAGAGTAAAGGGGGGAAATCCACGTGGACCAATCTTGTGACCGCCTGCAAGCACTGCAACGCAAAAAAAGGCGATTACTCGCTGGATCAGGCCGGTCTGAAACTTGCCAAACATCCTGTAAAGCCGTCCTACATCATGTTTCTCAAAACGGCTGCCGGAAGACTGCAAACCAACTGGTTCAAATATTTGGAGCCCAAGGCCTACGCGTAAAGAATCGGCGCGTATTTCAACAATAATTCCTCGCGAAAGGGCGTTTATCGTGCATGGTCGGCACGGCCGCAAACAAACCTGTCCAACCCCTATGCGCAGTACTTTTCTGATCATCTTCGCTATCTCGTTGACCTCCATCGTACAAGGGCAGGACATACGGGTGGGGGTGAAGGGCGGCTACAACATCGTATCAGTCCACCGTGTGGCGCAAGTCAATAATCTGCGCCAGCCAGAGACGCTCAGTTCACGGGACAGCTATCACGTGGGCCTGACCTCTAACATCCAACTCAATGATGCTTTTGGGTTGTACTTTGAGCCGGCCTATGTGAGGAAGGGAGTCATCAGGGGTGGCGACCAATTGGAGTGGCTCTCCTACCTGGAAACACCCATTCTGGTCTCCGTCAATCCCTGGAAGCACCTCTTCATCGAGACAGGTCCATCGGCAGGATTCTTACTCAATGCAAGTCAGGAGGACGCATTTGGTGTCCGTAACAAGCTGGTCACCAACAAAAGGGAGTTGTCACTAATATTCGGCATGAGTTGGGATGTACATGAAAGATTCAACGTGGGCTCACGATTTGTGAGGAGCGTGACCCCTGTCTCCGAAATACAATTCACGAACGAAAGCGGCTTCGTCACTGACGAATTCGAGGAGTACAATCAGTACGTCGAGTTCTTTGCCCGCATCTACATCCTCAATAAATAGGTCTCGCCCTCACAAATGCAGGCCGCACTCGTTCTTGTTGGTATTGAGCCAGCGTCCTTCTCGTCCTTCCCCTTTGGCCGTACAGTGATAGCATCCAATCGACCCGTAGCCCTGATAAAATAGACTATTCACCGGTAGGTCGAACACCTGATGATAGAGCCCCACGTCTTCCTGCTTCATATCAATGATGGGATGGAACTTCACAATGTCGCGATGGGGATGGAAGATCCCCAGGTGGCGTCGATTTTCATTCTGAAAACGCAATAGGCCGGAGATCCAGATCTTCTTTCCTGCCTTTAGCTTGTTCATCGGATCGATCTTGTTGACAAAGCAGCACAGGTCAGTATTGTGGGCCCAGGTAGCGTTCTCGGCAGTGAATTGGTGTTTGTTACCAGCGGGATGCACGTCCACAATATTGATACCCAGTTTCTGACGGATCGTCTCCTTATGGCGCCGTGTCTCTTCGAAGAGATAGCCCGTATCGATCAGGTAGATGGGATGCTCGGGGGCTACCTTGCTCAGCAAGTGCAATAGAATAGAGGACGTAGACCCCAGAGATGTAGTCACGAGGATATCCTCTGGGTCGAAGTCCACAAAAAGTTGTGCCAGCCGGTCCTGAAAGGTCAGTGACTCGTATTTGGCGTTGAGTTTTTCGAGTTCTTTACTTTCCAAAACTGTTTTCATCTTCCAGCAATTTTGTTGTGATCGTATTGAGTGTATTGACCTTGTATTCGAAATCGCCCTTGAGGCGGTCCCGGATGGATTTGAGGTTTTCAAGGAGGTAGGGGACGTCCTCCGGGAGCACGTCTTCCAGGAGCTCCCTGAACCGCTTGGCTAGTGTCGGAGATTGTCCATTGGTGCTGATCCCTACCTTGAGTGCTCCTTTCTGGACTGTAGAACCCAGATAGAAGTCACACAGATCAGGCGTGTCAGCAACGTTGACCAGGAGGTTCATCTCCTTTGCATATTCCTTTATCGCAGCATGTAAAGCCGGATCGTCAGTTGCGAGGAGCAAGAGCTTTTTGTTTTCCAGATCGCTTAGGCGAAATGGCCGCCTCTTGATGGAGATGTTTTGACTAGCCACAGCGAGCTGCTCCAACTCTTGCTTCACTTCGGGAGCGACGATAGTGATACGGGCAAGGGGATCGTTTTTAACAAGTGCTTGCACCTTTTCCAAGCCCACATTACCCCCGCCGACCACGAGTGTGTCAATGTCCCGCAACTTGACGAAGATGGGAAAGAGGTTATTCACCAGATGTGCACCGCTCCCACTCATGCGACCTCCGTTATCTCTTTTTGCAGACCTGGTAGGGCTTCATAGCTGATGGCTGCCCCCTCACCAAATAGTAACAATGCGGGCGCGGGGATATCGATCTCCGCTGTCTCCGCCAGTACTTCCTTGACTGTGGATTGGTACACGAATGCATCCTCCATGGATCCTCTTGAAATAATGGCTACCGGCAAGTCACCCCTGCCAGCCTGCAGGTATTTGTCGACGATCAACTCCAGCTTGCCAAGTCCCATAAAAAACAAAGTCATCGGGCTCTGCGCGGCGGCATGGTCTACATCAGGGCTCAGTGTGCCCTCGGCCGTCGTGGCTGTCACGACACAAATGCTTTGGTTGATACCCCTCACCGTGAGCGGTATACCGTAGACACCCGGCAGGTGCAGGCTGCTCACACCTACGACGCTTGCGGTCTGTATGCCGTACTTTCTCGCGTACTCCAATTCCTCGAAGCCGCGTGCAAACAAGAAAGGATCGCCCCCTTTGAGGCGTACTACGTGTTTATTGGCCAGCGCATGCTCCACGATCAAGTGGTTGATCGTACTCTGAGATACGCTCGCCTGACCGGCACGCTTACCTACAGGGATATGTTCCGCATTGGGCGCATATTGCAACAATTCGGGATTGACGAGGGCGTCGTACAGCACTACATCGGCTGAGGCCAGAGCCTTCACTCCCTTCACGGTGATCAGCTCCGGATCCCCCGGACCTGCACCTACCAGTGTCAGTTGAGGTGTCTTCATCGTGCCTATGCTTTGTAGAAGTTACTGACCACTAATTTCTCTTCCCCATTGAGCCCTACTTCCCGGGCTTTTTCGACGGCACTGACGAACTCCGAGGCCTGATCCAGATAGTTCACGGCAAACGCTTCAGAAGGCTCAAACTTGTTGATCTGCAAGACGAGATCACCAAAGTTGCCGATGCCTGAGAGCCTGCCCCCTTCTACGAACCTTCGTTGGAACTCATCGATGATGCCTTTGTGCGTGTTGCATTGCACATCCTCATTCAACAGCAACGCCTTGGCGCCTATCACAAACGCACTGTAGGCATGGTAGATGGCTCCTGCCCATCGAGCCTCCACCAGGGCTTCACGGCCCCATGCAAGCTTCTCTTTCGAGTCACTGACGATGGTACTGACCAGGTCCAACACCACACCGGCGCATTCTCCTACACCAATCTCCGGCGTGAATGAGATCTGCTTGCCCCAGTCCTGGAATCCATCCTCATCCAGCGTGGATGGGTCGGCCAGCGGCTTGAGCAGTTGGTAGAAGTACATCTTCCCTTGGCGCTGGAAGTAATCATTGAAGTATTCAGTTTCTGCACTGTTGTTTTCGTAATCGCTCAGCAGCGTGCGGACAGTCTCAGGTACTCTCTTGGTGGGCACCTTGATGACCTTCTCAGCGATGAAGCCCCTGCCATTGGGGTCGACACCGCCGCCAATCACGACTTGCTGGGCGGGAGCTACTTTGCCCTCGTGCTTGATGCTGCTTCCATGGAAGCCGATATTGGCGATCATGTGTTGCCCGCAGGCATTCATACAACCACTGATCTTGATCTGGATATGTGACTCGTCCACCAAATGCGGGAATTCATTGCGGATCAGCTCTTCCAGCACTGTAGTAATATCCGTGCTATTCGTCACTGCCAGGTTGCACGTATCAGTACCCGGGCAGGCGGTGATATCTCCCAGGCTCTCGAAACCAGCCTGGCCGAGGTTCAGCCCTTGCAGGTCCCTGTGGAGACCGGCCAGCGACTCCTTCCTTACGTACTTTACCAACAGACCTTGATTGATCGTCAGTCGAATGTCTTTGGAAGCCCATTTCTCAATGATGGAAGCCAGCTTCCGGGCGGTATCCACACTCAGATTACCCAAAGGAACTTTCACTTTTGCTGCGTAGTAGCCCGGCTGCTTTTGCTCGAATACATTGGACTGGAACCACTGCTCGAATCCGTCAGAGGGTTCTACTTGCGCTGGTTGTTGGGATTGCTCATTGATCTCTTCAACTACCCTCGTTCTGTCGATCTCATAGTGATGGTACGGCAGTGCTCTTTTTTCCTCATCCACCAGGCGCAGAAACCCATCAAGCCCAAGACCCTTCTTGGGGTCTACCAGAAATTTTAGACGGGCCTTGTGACGTCGCTCTCGCTCGCCATAGCGATCAAAGACACGTAGCGAGGCCTCGATACATGGGATGAGTAGGTCCTCTGGCAAGAATTCCTTTGCCACTTGTGCAACGACCGCCTGTGCTCCCAGTCCACCTCCGACGAGTACTTTGAAACCTCTCTTTTCCACACCGTCCACAACCTTTGTTCGAGGGATAAAGCCAAAATCATGGATGTAGGTGAAGGCGGCATCCTTTTCTGAGGCTGAGAAGGCCATCTTGATCTTGCGGCCCATATCCTGGCAAATGGGGTTGCGCAAGAAGTACTCAAAAACGGCGTGTGCATACGGACTTACGTCGAAGGGCTCCTCCGGGTCGATGCCGGCATAAGGTGACGCTGTGA
Source organism: Cyclobacteriaceae bacterium (assembly GCA_965227935.1). GTDB lineage: Bacteria > Bacteroidota > Bacteroidia > Cytophagales > Cyclobacteriaceae > JAWPMT01. The sequence goes on from CBDDGS010000043.1 coordinate 902,794, forward strand.
TGTTGCGAACCGTGTTGCCACAGGCTTCCCGGGCCGTTACTCCGGCAGACTCCAGCCTCTCCCAGATCGCCGGTGCGTTCGCCACATCCACATAATGCAACTGGATGTTCTGTCTTGTTGTAAGGTGCAAATTGCCGTGACCATACTGCTCGGCCAGGTCGGCCATGACCCTCAATTGATCCGGAGTGATCTTACCGTACGGCAGCTTAATGCGGAACATTTGGACACCTGCTTGCCTCTGGCCGTAGACGCCTCTTGTTAGCCGAAATGCCTTAAATCGCTCCTCCTCGATCTCCCCCTTCTTGAACCTATCAATCTTGTCCTGCAGTTCGATAATGTCCTTTTTTACCTCTCTAGGTAGTCCTTGGAATACTGTGCTCATGGTTGTTTAGTGTGGTTTTTGTCCCTTTAAAAAATCTATTTGCTCGCCTCGAGGGCTTGTTCTATGTCGTGGACGATATCATTGATATTCTCCAGACCTGCGGAGATCCTCACCAGCCCCGGCGCTATGCCCACACTCGATCGCTCTTCTTCACTGAGCTTGGAATGCGTTGTTGTTGCAGGGTGAGTGATCGTCGTTCTTGTATCTCCCAGATTCGCCGTAAGGCTCAACATCTTGAGAGCACTCAAAAATTTCACGCCACGCTCTATGCCACCTTTTACGATCAAAGTGACAATGCCGCCCCCCAGTCGCATCTGCTTTTTGGCCAATTCGTATTGGGGATGACTTTTGAGGAAGGGATATTTCACCTGCTCCAGCTCCTCGTGACCTTCCAGGTATTGCGCGATCTTCATGGCGTTTTCGCAGTGACGGTCCATTCTTACCGCCAAAGTTTCAAGGCTTTTGCTCAGCAGCCACGCGTTGAATGGTGACATGGCCGGCCCCGTGTGTCGGGCGAAAAACCTGATTTTCTCGATGGTCTCGCGATTGCCTAGTATCGCCCCTCCCAATGAGCGCCCCTGACCATCTATGAACTTGGTTGCAGAGTGCGTGACGATATGAGCGCCAAAGTCCACGGGGTTCTGGATGTAGGGTGTTGCAAAGCAATTGTCGACATTGAAGATGATGCCATGCTTTTCAGCCAGAAAACCCAGGTGCTCAAGATCGATGATATCGAGTCCCGGATTGGAGGGAGACTCGACGAAGATCATCTTCGTATTGGGCTGGATCAGGCTCTCAATCTTCTCAGGTCGATGGAGGTTGAAGTAGGTATGTTCGATCCCCCATTTGGGCAGGATCTGGGTGAAAAGCTGGTGCGTAGAGCCGAAGATGGCACGCGATGCGAGAACATGGTCACCTTGATTGAGGACGGCAGCCAGGCTCGTAAACATGGCAGACATACCGGTGGCGGTGGCGATGCCATCCTCCATCTTCTCCATCAGACACAGTTTGTCGATGAATTCGGAAGTGTTGGGATTGGAGTATCGGGAATAGATGTTGCCAGGCACTTCATCAGCGAACATCGCACGTGCCTCCTCGGCATCGGCGAACGTGAAGCTACTGGTCATGAAAATAGGCGATGAGTGCTCTCGATTGAGCGCATTTTCAATTTGCGTACGTACAGCGTCGGTTTCGAAATTCATTCAAAAAGTATTATTGACTAAGTAGTAAAATGATTGCTAGCCCGGCAGAGCGCACAGGGGGTGATTGAGCTCAGTAAGTGCCGGAAAAAACTATCGACAACAACAGCAACAACAGCTCATAGAGCGAGTGCGCAGTGGTGACGAGAAAATAGCAATGGATGTTAGCTCTCTTAATTTCATATTCACTTTTTCAAGTTCGGAACTTAGCACCTTTCCAAGCGGAAGGTTGCTAGCGCATCAAAGAGTCCGTCTCTCAGCGCTTCTGTATAAAATCATTTTCAGATGAGACAAAGCTGATCTGTTCATTGCTAAAATGCAACGAAACCCAAATAATTTTTGGAGAATAGTAGGAAAACCGTAAAAAAATTGAAAAGTCGCGATCAGTACGCTCGGACTTCTTTTCCCTTCATGAAGTTGATAAAGGCCTTGTTTACAACGCGATTACCTCCTTTGGTAGGATAATCACCTGTGAAGTACCAGTCGCCCAGATGATTCGGAATTGCCTTGTGGAGGTTCTCCACCGTCTGGTAGACGATCTGGACTTCCGCCTTCATACCTTCAGGTTTTACGATCTCAGAGATCTTCTCAGATACCTGATCGTAAGTGAATGGCGCGTACAATTCCTTCACGAAGTTGGGCTGATCGGGATTGCCCATCTCGGCCAGGCACTTGTCAAATACTTCGTCGAGCAAATACTCTTTGCCATGATCTTTCAACAGTGCGAGCATCGCCCGGAATGCAAGGAACTCCTTCATTTTGCTCATGTCGATACCGTAGCAATCAGGGTATCGAATCTGCGGTGCTGACGAGAGCACAACAATTTTCTTGGGTTGCAGGCGATCGAGAAGCGTAAGGATACTCTTCTCCAATGTCGTGCCACGTACGATGCTGTCATCGATCACCACGAGTGTGTCTTTTTCCTTTCGGATGACCTCATAGGTGGTATCATACACGTGCGCCACCATATCATCCCGATGCTGATCATCTGTAATGAATGTACGAAGCTTCACATCTTTCAGGACCAGTTTCTCCACTCTCGGTGTGAAGCTGAGCAACTCCTCAATGGACTCCATCGAAGGCTTCTCTTCGATGATCACCTCCTTGCGCTTGTTGAGCAGGTACTTGTCGACACCGCGCAGCAATCCCAGGAAAGATGTCTCCGCAGTATTGGGGATGTAGCTGAAGACCGTATTCTTCAGATCGAAGTTGACGCTTCGGAGCACCTCAGGGATCAGTAGCTCTCCCAGTTTGCGTCGCTCCTGATAAATGTCGGGATCTGTGCCTCGTGAAAAGTAAATTCTCTCAAAGCTGCACGATTTCCTCTCGACTGGTTCGATAAACTGCGCCATCCGGATGGAGGCATCCTTACGGATGATCAGTGCATGCCCGGGATCAATCTCCTTAATGTCATCGTAGTCACAGCCAAATGCCGTCTTCAAGGCTGGCTTCTCCGAAGCAACCGCGACCACTTCGTCATCCATGTAATAGTACGCAGGCCGTATACCGGCTGGATCTCTCGCAATAAAACTGGCACCATGACCTACCAGTCCGGCCATCGTATAGCCACCGTCGAAGTCCTTGCATGAGCGCTGCAAAACGACCTGCAGATCGAGCTCCTCTTCGATCAAGGATGTGATCTCTCTGTTATTGGCGTCATCCTTGTACTTCTCAAAGATCTTCTGGTTCTCCTCGTCCAGGAAATGCCCAATTTTCTCCATGGCAGTGACCGTATCGGTCTTCTCCTTGGGGTGCTGTCCGAGGTCCACCAGTTTGGAGAAAAGTTCATCGACGTTGGTCATGTTGAAGTTGCCGGCAACGACGAGGTTGCGGCTTCTCCAGTTGTTTTGCCTCAAAAAGGGGTGGCAGCTTTCAATGCTATTTTTTCCGTGCGTCCCGTAGCGTAGATGTCCCAGCCACAGCTCTCCCGTGAAGGCCATGTTGTCCTTGAGCCAGGCAGCGTTGTAGTAATTGCTTCGTTCTGATTTCTGGACCTTGAGAAACTTCTTCCCGATTTTGCTGAAAATGTCCTCAATCGGCCGTGGGTCTATGGTGCGATATCGACTGATATATCGATACCCCGGCGCCATATTGATTTTGATGTTTGCTACTCCTGCACCGTCCTGACCCCTGTTATGCTGCTTCTGCATCAGAAGATACATCTTATTCACAGCGTATGTGGGCGTCTTATACTTGTCAATGTAGTATTGAGGGGGCTTGCGCAGACGCATCAGAGCGATGCCGCATTCGTGCTTAATGGGATCACTCATTTTCGGGAGAATTCATGGTGTGCCAATTGTTACCACAATATTATTCAAAAACCCAGGCTGAATAAAGAACCATAACAACAGCATGGCTAAAAAAGTTGTGACGAGCTGATCCTTCAGCGCTATCGGAACAGTAGAATTGTCGCTTTTGACCATGAAATAATGGTACGGGACCTTCAAATAGAAGTAGAGCGAAATGCCACTACTCAAAACCCCTATGATGAAATAAGCGATCAACAGTGAGCTTGAGGATCCTGCTGCTGCCTGCCATACTTGAGAAAACAACAGCAATTTGATGGAGAAACCGCCCGTAGGAGGTAGCCCTATGAGGGCAATGGCCACGATCACGATCGCTACACCCAGCATAGGATACGTCCTACCTAAATCATTTAAGTTTTTGAATTTCAGATCTTTGTCTCCCTCGTGAATGGCCACGAAATAGAACATCGCAAGGTTCATGATAGCGTAAACGACGGCATAAAAAAGAAAAGCGGTCTTAGCTTCAGTGCCATCAAAAGTCACCAGCGGCAAAATGAATCCTGAATGCGCCAGCGCACCATAACCGATCAGGCGTTTGACGTTGGTCTGGGAAATTGCGGCAAAGGTTCCGAGGACGACAGTGATCAAGGCCAGCCCGATCATCAGATCATCGAGAATGGGCAGACCCGCTGTCGTAAGGAGATGACCCATCAACACAAATGCCGCCACTTTGGGCACCACCGAGAAGAACGCTACTACCGACGTGGGTGCCATCTGGTATGTATTGGGCACCCAGGTGTGAAAAGGCACGAGTGATACCTTGAAAAGAATGCCACAGAGCAGCATGATCCACCCGACCAGTTCCATAGCCGATGGCGTAGGCGCCGCCTGGGGCAATAGTGTTCCCTGCTGGCCGTAGATCAGTGAGATCCCGTAGATCATGACGGCGGAACTGATCGCTCCCGTCAACAGGTACTTGAGAGCGGCTTCGTAGCTCTTTTTCTTTTCAGTAAATGCAGTAAGGAGGTAACTAGCGAGGGAAGTCAGTTCGATTGATAAATAGACAATCAGAAGGTTTTGAGCCATCGTCATAAGCAGGCTGCCCACGAGTACCGCCAGCACCAGGAATTGGAGCTCCACATCACGGCGACGTATGTCCTCAAAAATCAACAGTAGTCCTGTGAATGCGATGAGAACGAACTGCACCAAACCAATGAAAGGGTCGAGACGGAGATCTCCTCCCATCAGTGTCACAGAGGAGTAATTGACGGTCAGCAGCCCTCCCAGAATGATTGACAGGAATATGAAGTACTCCTTGCCACGTAAGGCCTTGATGAAGGTACCAAGCATCAACAACAGCACCGAACCGGCCGTAATGATAATGAGCGACTGGAGTTCACCGAAGCCCTCGATATTGTCCTGCAAGACTTGTCGAAGATCGGCCACCTGCATCAGCGAAAGTTTTGAAATGTCATCTGCAACTGCTGAATGGAGACGTCAGCCACATCCAGCAACGTCCTCGGCCAAACCCCCAACCAAATCACGAGAATCACCAGAGGTAAAAGAACGAGCATCTCCCGCCGGGTGAGATCCTTCATCCGGGGCTCCCATGCATGCTCACGAACCCAATAGTTGCCAAAGAACATTCGCTGCAGTGTCCAGAGGAAATACACCGCGGAAACGAGAATACCGACCGTCGCGACAATGCCCAGCCCCACACTTAGTAATCCATTGGATGACGCTGAGGAGAATACACCCATCAAGACCATCACCTCACCCACAAAGCCGGAAAGGCCAGGAAGACCGAGGGATGCGAAGAATATCACGACGACCACAAATGTGTACATGGGCAACTTCGACGCAAGCCCGCTAAAGTTCTCGATCCGTCGATTGCCAGTGCGGTCGTACACCACACCCACGATCAGGAATAGCGCACCTGACGTGAGGCCGTGCGACACCATGTGGAACACGGACCCAGACATACCTTGCTGCGTCATGGAGGCGAGCCCTAGTATCACAAATCCCATGTGCGCCACCGAACTGTAGGCGACCAGTCGCTTGAAGTCATTTTGGGCCATGGCTGCCAGACCTCCATAGATCATGCTGACGACGCCAACTATTGCCAGGGGATATGCCCAGGCCATCGCCGCATCCGGAAAGATCCCATAGGCAAACCGCAGCATGCCGTAGCCGCCGACTTTCAACAGCAGACTAGCCAGCACCACAGAGATCGGCGTAGGAGCCTCCACATGAGCATCGGGCAGCCAGGTATGGAATGGGACAGAAGGGAGCTTGATAGCGAAACCAATCATTAGCGCCAGGAACGCCACCTGACGCATCTCGAGACCCATTAACGTGGAATTAGACCGGAGCGTAAGCCAACTACCCTCTTTGAAATTTGCGGGGTCCATCATCCGTAGAATATCGAAAGAAAGCCTGCCCGTGTCGTCAACCACAGCGGTGTACAAACCAATCATCACCATAAGGATGAGGAGCGACCCGATCAGCGTATAGACAAAAAACTTCACTGCTGCATAGGAGCGTCTGTCGCCGCCCCAGATGCCGATGAGGAAAAACATCGGCAGCAGCATCAGTTCGAAAAACAAGTAGAAGAGGAAGAAATCCAGGGCCAGAAAACATCCAACAATAGAGGTGGCAAGGACCATGTAGAGGATCAGATACCCCTTCAGCTTCGTCACCTTCTCCCAGGAACTGATCAGCCCAATCACCAGCATCAAAGAGGACAACGCCACCAAAGGCAGGCTGATGCCATCAATACCCATGAAGTACTCGACACGAAATCCGCCGCCATTTCCAAGCGCAAGCTCAAACCAGGTAGCCTTCTCGACAAACTGGAAGGCGGCAGCATAGGAAACCGCCACCGAGGTCCTCGCGAATTGCACGCATACCATCACCGTGAACCCAAGTTGCAACAATAGTCCTGCTAAGGCCGTCCATTTCAGCGCATTGGTCTTTCCGGCCGGTACGCCTGCCAAAATCATCGCAAAGAGCAATGGCAGAAAGGTGACTATCGATAGAAGGTAGTTGCTCATAGGTTTGGCCAATGGTAAATCCCCCAGACAATAAGCGCAGCGACACCCACTAAAACCCAAAACATTTGCGTCTGCATGGCGTGGCTTTGGAAGCTGCGCAAAAGTCCGCCGAATTTCCTTGATATATAAGCTGTGAAATTAACAAAGCCATCAACAATCCATCGATCAATAAGGCCAGCAACTTTACCTAGAACGACAACCGCCACAGCCATGAACTTTATCGTGCCATCGATGACCCGTAGATCTAAGAATGACATAAATGCAGCCGCTCGCCCGTATGGCCTTATCAGTGTCCTGCGATAGATTCGGTCCAGATACAATCCTTCCGAGGACAATCGCATCCACATATTTTGTAGTTGATATAAAAACTTACCTTTCAGTGAGTAGGCCAAACCAAGTCCCGCCAAAACCATCGCCACGGACAAGGGAGCTATCCATCCTGCCACTTGGGGCTGTCGGATCTCAGGGAAGATGTAATGCAGGAAGGCGAAATCGTGAGACAGCGGATTAAGGGCGTACCAAAAGCCAGTAGACCCTAAAGCAAGCAGACCCAGTGGCAAACGAACGGTCATGAACGGTTCCGAGGACTTTTGTTTCTCAGTTCTATCGCCAAACAAAAGCCACCACTGGCGGCCCATGTAATACGCCGTCCCCAATACAGCTACTGTAGCAAAGACAAAAGGCACAATACCGAAGGCGCCTATCTCCTCAGACCATTGCCAGATGGCCACGAGAATGGCATCCTTTGAGAAGAATCCCGTAAAGAACGGCAGGCCCATCAGTGCGAGCATGCAAAGGGTATAGGTCACGAAGGTCCATGGCAAGGTGGAGCGCAACCCCACCATCAGTCGCATGTCTTGTGGGTCTTGCTTCGGATGGCGATGGCGCATCTCATGAATGATGACTCCGGCACCCAGAAAAAGACCCGCCTTGAAAAAGGCATGTGTCCATAAGTGGAAGAAGCCCGTCTCCACTGCCCCTGTGCCTGCTGCCATAAACATGTAGCCTAGCTGGGAGATGGTGGAATAGGCCAGCACCTTTTTGATATCGTACTGGGAGATGGCAAAAAACGCTGCCAGCAGCGCCGTGATACTTCCAACCAGCGCGGCGAAAACCTGCACCTCCACGGGGAAAATTGGTGCGACTCTAATCAATAGGTAGACACCTGCAGCCACCATCGTGGCGGCGTGGATCAGCGCGGAGACCGGCGTAGGTCCTGCCATCGCATGCGGCAGCCAGGTGTGAAACGGAAACTGGGCTGACTTGCCCATGGAACCAATCACCAACCCAAAGCAAGCCACCGTCAACCATGTACCCGACACCTCCGCTGAGAGATCCGACAAAAAGGCCTCCCCGGTAATGGACCAAAGGATCAGGATCCCTGCCAGCAGACAGACGTCGGCCACTCTATTGGTAATAAATGCGTTTCTCGCCGATTCGGACTTCACCACATCGCGAAACCAGAACCCAATCAACAGGTATGAAGAAAACCCCACCAGTTCCCAGAAAACAAAGAGCAGCAGCAGGTGATCTGCACCAAGCAAGCCAATCATGCTGGTGGTGAAAAAACCGAGCTTGGCAAAGTACCGGTAGATACCCGGGTCATCCTGCAGATAGTAGGTCGAGAAAAGATGTACCAGCAGGGAGATCAGGTATACGAGCGAAATCAAGACCAACGAAACTCGATCCAGCGCCCAACCCAATTCAAAGCCCGGCAGCCACTCAAAGTGATGGAGCACGCCCCCTCCCACATTCAAAAGAAGATGGATGGAAAGAGCGAGCCCAGGAACAAATGCCAGGAGAATCACTGGCGTGATCAACTGCCGTTTCCCAAAGACGAAAATGGATAATCCTCCGAGCAGAGGAAGAAACAGAACAATGAAGAAAAGCGCCCACACTGTCATCTTCCCAATCTGTTTAAGTCCTCCATGCTCGATGACTTGTATCGCTTGTAGATATTGAGGAGGATCGCAAGCGCCACCGCCGCCTCACAAGCGGCGACCACTACCACAAACACGCCCATGATCTGTCCCCGATGCGTTGCATCGCCGGATGAGAAAATCAGTAAGTTGAGCATGGCGCCATTCAGCATTAACTCCACCCCGATCAAGACGAAGATGATGTTCTTCTTCGTGATCATGACCAGCAGACCTATACAGAACAGTAGTGCTGCCAGATGGAGGCCGTATGTTGCGACATCAATCACGATTCATTCGATTTTCTTGCTAGCAATCCAGCACCTACCAGTACCACCAACAACAGAAAGGCAATGAGTTCAAAAGCCAGCAGATGCTCCGTCATGAAACCAATACCAATGTCTTTCACCTGATTCTCCGACTCGGAAGAGGATATCTTCTCCACGGATCGGGTGACTATCACACGATGGAGCAGGAAGATCAACGCAAGCACCACCAATAAACCGGGCACCACCCTTCCATGCTCCGTCACCAATTTCCCTTCACTGGGGCGCCTCGTCAGCATGATTCCGAAAGCCAGCAGGACCACAACACCTCCTGCATAGATGAGTACCTGCACAATAGCGAGAAACTCTGCGTTGAGAAGTACGAAAAGGCAAGCGAGGCTCAGAATGACTACCACCAAAAGGAGGACCGCATGGATCACATTTTTCGTGATGGCAATGCCAATACCGGAGAGCGCCGCGATGGCCGCGAAGAACACAAAAAGTCCCTCTTCCCAGCTCATAGGCACTTAGGATTGATAGATAACCATACGAACCAGCTACTCATCATCCTTCTTCTTTTTCGGCATGGGTCGAGGTACAAATTTCGGCTTTGCTGCGGCAGGCTTCGGCAGCACAGGTTTACCAAGTTTCACTTTGGACTGCCCAGGCTTGGCAGGGGCTTGAGCACTTGCGGAGGCCTTGGCCGCCTCTTTCTCCTGCTGATACTTTTCGAAGGCTTCCTTCTTCTCCAAAATCTCCAGGGGCGTCATCTCGGCAAAAGCGAAGTTGTGGCGCTCCACTTCAAACTCGCTAAAGTCGTACACCTTCGTCATCGTCAGGCACTCGGTCGGGCATACCGTCGTGCAGAGTCCACAGAAGCAGCACTTGGCCATGTCGATGTCAAACTTGGCGGCATAGATCCGCTTGGGCGTGCCGTCAGATGTCTTGCCAAATTCGTCGGCGGACCGGACGGGCTCAATGTCGATACAGTTGACCGGGCAAACCTTCGCACACTTGTCACAGACGATGCAGTCGTCAATCTCATTGTGCAGCCGGTAACGACCATTGTCGGGAACAGGAAACGACTCAAATGGATATTGCAGTGTCACAGTACCGCTATCCTGCTCAAAATACTGATCATCCTCAATGCCAATGGGAGTGCGCGACTCCCTCGCATCAAGCAGGTAGTTGAAAGTAAGCTTCAAACCCTCTTTGAGCGTGCTTGCCGATTTTTTTATGTTCTCTAAGTATTCACCCATTTCAATCCATTCAGTTCACACCACTACATGACCCACAGTCGCCAGATCGCACAAAGGAAAACAAGAGCGATCGCAAATGGTGTTAGGTACTTCCACGACAAATTCATCAGCTGGTCCACCCGCAAGCGAGGCACCGTCCACCGTATCCACATCATTACAAAAATGAAGACCAGCGCTTTCAGCACCAGCCAGAATCCTCCCCACACCAGGCCTGTCGTCCAGTCATAGAGTCTTATGGCACCCATATTTGGTAGTGGTGACTGCCATCCCCCGAAGAACAATACCGCAGCTAAAAAGGAAATCAGCAGCATCATACCATATTCCGCCAGCATGAAAATACCAAAACGGAAGCCCGAGTACTCAGTATGATAACCACCAATGATCTCCGACTCTGATTCGGGCAAGTCAAAGGGTGCCCGGTTCGCTTCGGCGAGGCCGGCAATGAAGAAGATGACGAAAACAGGAATCAGCAGCGGCACCCGGATGATGTTCCAACTGAGGAACCCATTGACATTGCTCACGTCCACACCCAATGCCTGAATACCAAAAAGGAAGTTTTCATGCCCGCTCCCCTGTTGCATCGTGATCTCTTGCAGGTCAAGGCTCTGCGCGATCATTACCACACACAACACGCTGATCCCCATGGGTATTTCGTAGGAAATGATCTGCGCTACTGACCTGATGGCACCGTATACCGAAAACTTATTGTTGGACCCCCAGCCAGCCATTAGGATCCCGAGCACGTCGAGTGAGACGATCGCCAACAAGAAGAAGATGCCTGTCGGGATCTCGCTACCGGCTGTACCCGTGGTCAGAGGTAGCACCGCATAGCCTGTGAATAGCGCGCCAAAAACGACAAACGGGGCCAGCAGGAATGCGAACTTATCTGCCCGGGAGGGGATGATGTCCTCCTTCTGCAACATCTTGAGAAGATCGGCAATGGTCTGCAGGATGCCATTTGGGCCAACTTCCATCGGGCCCAGACGATTTTGTATGAAAGCGGATACTTTTCGCTCTCCGTACACCCCGATGACTACAAAGCTGAGTAAAAATGGAAGGAAAAAGAGGAAAGTAATCATAGCATTGGACCGGGGGAACTACGCTATCCCGCTTGAAGTTCGAAATTACTGCTTTTTCATTAGCAAAATAAGCGTGAGCATTCAGTGGTAATCCGACAATTTACCGAAGCACTATCTTTAAGGATTGATGGCTGAACCTCATAAAAACCCGAACTCCTCCCTGACTTCAAAAAGCGGCGATCCACCCCTAATCATTGTTATGGGTGTCTCGGGTAGCGGCAAAACAACCGTGGGAAAACTACTGGCGGAAAAACTGGGGGTCGATTTCTACGATGCCGACCACTACCACCCTAGGGAGAACGTCGCGAAAATGGAGAAAGGCGAGCCACTCACCGATGAAGACCGCTGGCCGTGGCTGCAAACACTCAACACCCAAATGAGGGAATGGTCCGAAAACGGCGCGATCCTTGGTTGCTCGGCTCTGAAAGCGGAGTATCGCACGGTACTTCAGGCTGGCTTACCCCATTTGCGATGGGTACACCTCTCAGGAAGTCGGGAACTGATCCTGGCCCGGATGCAAGCGCGAACTGACCATTTCATGCCCGCTTCTCTACTCGATTCGCAGATAGCCACTCTCGAAGCTCCTGATGATGCGCTCGTGGTAGATATAGACAAGCAGCCGGTCGATATCGTGGATGAAATTCTGACACGATTGCACTGAGACATCCAGACATCCCTCGCGTATAAAGTCACTTCTTCATAGATTAGTGGTCGTTGCATCTTTTTTTGAACCAATGAAAGTCCCGACCACTAGGCTCACCCTCCTTGCCATCCTCATAGTACCCATCATTCTTCTGTTGCCTTCCTGCAGCGAACAACCTGAGGACAATCGCCGACCAAATGTCGTACTCATGTTCATTGATGATGGCTCCTATGGAGATTACCATCCATTTGGGAGGCCCCTCTACCCCACACCTAATGTGCAGCAGCTGGCTGACGAAGGTACGTGTTACACCAAATTCTACGTACCACAATCGGTATGCTCGGCGTCGCGATCCGCACTACTGTCGGGCTGCTACCCGGGACGGACCGGTGTATTTGGTGCACATGGCCCGTTTGGAGCGGGATTGGATACGGCCTATGCAACGCTTGGAGAGGTCATGCAAGCGGAAGGCTATGCCACGGCCAGCTTTGGCAAATGGCACATCGGCGACCTCCCTCATACGAGGCCGGATGCGCGAGGATTTGACGAATCCAGTGGACTGATGTACTCAAATGACATGTGGCTGCATCACCCGGAGAATCCCGTGCATTGGGGAAAGCACCCTCTGCAGTACTGGAAAAATGGCGAGGTCACCATCGAGGAGGTCGGAAAGGATGATCAGCGCTACCTCACTACCTGGTACACAGAAGATGCCGTAGATTTTATCAACCGCAGGAAAGACCAGCCCTTCTTTCTCTACGTAGCACATTCGATGCCGCATGTACCCCTCTTCGTCAGTGACAAGTTCGAAGGCAAGTCAGGGACCGGACTGTACGGCGATGTGATGATGGAGATCGACTGGTCCGTCGGACAGATCAATCAGGCCCTAAAAGACAACGGGCTCGAGGACAACACGCTCTTCATTTTCATCGGGTCTGACAATGGCCCCTGGTTGAGCTACAGCGACCATGCGGGCATCACACCATTCAGAGAAGGCAAAGGCACGATATTCGATGGCGGCGTTCGCAATCCATGTATTATCAAGTACCCCCCCGCCATCGAAGGAGGCACGTTTTCGCACAAGACATTCAGTTCGCTGGACATACTCCCGACCATCACGCACGTAACCAATGCCGCGCTGCCCACCAATCCTATCGATGGCAACAACGTGTGGCCACTGGTCCTCGGCGAAGCCGGCGCGGCCAATCCCAGCACCTACTACCCATTCTCCAACGGCCGCCAATTTCAGGGCATCATCAGTGCAGATGGCCAGTGGAAACTTCACCTGCAGCATAGCTACCGCACACTGGCAATAGGTGGAAGGGATGGCTTTCCTGGCAAATACGTACAACATGTCATTGACACGGCGCTCTTCGACCTCGTTCATGACCCTATGGAAAAAGGGAATGTGAGAGAGGTATATCCCGACATTGCAGCACAATTGATCGAGCTGGCCGACGGGCACTATCAGCAATTTTACGCCGATCGGGAAGAGTAGTCGAATTAGCCGGAATTGTCGACAAAAGCGATATTTTTATCTGACGCATATCCTAAAAAAACGCCCTAACCCATGATTGACTTTTTTCTCGTTCTCTCGGTAGCTATTGGTATTGCGGTACTGTTGCTGCTGGTCCTCGTCGTCCGGCTGCAAGCATTTCTGTCATTGTTGATCGCCAGTATCGTGGTGGGCCTTGTGGCAGGCATGCCCGCCACAGAGATTATCGAAAGCATCCAAAGTGGTATGGGCGGCACCCTCGGATTCGTCGCAACGGTCGTCGGATTAGGAGCCATCTTCGGGGCCATCCTTGAGCGATCGGGAGGGGCTCAGGGTATTGCCAACTACTTGCTGGCCAAGTTTGGAGAGGATCGCGCGCCCACAGCCCTGGTCATCACAGGATTTGTCGTCGCCATCCCTGTATTTCTCGATGTCGCCTTTATCATCCTCGTACCCATCGTCTATGCGCTGCAGAGGAAGACGGGCAAATCCCTCTTGCTGTATGGCATGCCTCTACTGGGCGGCCTTGGCATCACGCATACATTCATCCCCCCAACACCCGGCCCGATTGCTGTAGCGGAGATCATCGGTACCGACCTCGGCTCGGTGATCTTGATCGGCTTACTCGCTGGCATCCCCACCGCTGTCATCGCAGGGCCCATATTTGCACGCTATATCTCGAAAAAGATTTTTGTTGAAGTTCCAGAGGGTGTTGAGGAACCGGACGAGTCCAAAGAGATGCCCCCCATCGGCCTGATAGCGCTCATCATCTTCATTCCTATTGGGCTCATTGTACTGAAGACACTGGTCGGGACCATGGGCGGAGCCAGCGTCATGCCGCCTGTCCTCCTGGAGGCCATCAACCTCGTTGGTCACCCTTTCTCGGCATTGATCATTGCCAACCTCATCGCCTGGTACTTCCTTGGCGTCCGTCGCGGCTATTCTCGTGGCGAACTTCTCCACATCAGCACAGATTCTCTCACGTCCGCAGGCACGATCATCCTGCTCACCGGAGCCGGAGGAGCTTTCAAACAGCTGCTTGTGGATACGGGCGCTGGAGCTGCTATCGCCAATGCCGTTGCCGCCGCGGGTATGTCACACCTCGTACTCGCGTTTGTGCTGGCAGCTATTGTTCGCGTGCTACAGGGATCGGCTACTGTCGCTATGATCACGGGGGCGGGACTCATGGCTCCTATTATCGACCCGAGTGCCAGCAATATGGACCTTGCACTGATCGTCATAGCCATCGCCTCCGGGGCGACGATCTTGTCACACGTCAACGACAGTGGCTTTTGGCTTGTCAACCGCTACCTTGGCCTTACAGAAAAACAAACGCTTCAATCCTGGACCTTGCTTGAGACCGTCATCGGAGTAAGTGGACTGATCTTTTGCCTGATACTTTCGCTGTTTATTTGATTTTGAGGAGCAGCCAGCGACATCTCTCCGCTTCCGGTGGCCTGCCGGCTATCGGCTAAAGCCTGCTCCCCGCTTGCCCACGCGCATTCTGAGTTTTGGAATTCTGAATTTATTGTCAATGGATACTCGCAAGTAGGAATTACTGAAAGCGAAAACTCAAAACTCCCCCGCGGCTACACCTCTATCCGGGCTAATGTTGAACGGGTATCACCTCGATCACAGAGTTCAAAGCTGCTTGTTGGAGGTATAGCCTCTGGGCGAGCACTGTTACCTCAAGCTCCCGGTCAATAGATAGTCTTACAATAGGTGGTGCCTCAAACTCAAAATTCTTAAAACTCCAAACTCAGAATTCCAAAACTCTCAACTCAAACCTCCTCCTCAGAGATCCACTTCGCGATGTGGGGAGGACGGTAGTCAGACATAGATTGAAGCAGGTCCTGGCAGCTGATGGAGGCGAGCAGCATATCGCGGTTGCTCCGATTGAGAAAGCCTTTCTGCACGGTCTCATCCAAAAACTGCAGCAGCGAATCATAGAAGCCCTTCACATTGTAGAGACCGACAGGTTTGCTGTGCAATCCGAGCTGCGCCCAGGTGATGAATTCAAACACTTCCTCCAGCGTGCCATAGCCACCAGGAAGTGCTATCACACCATCGCATAGATCGTGCATTTTGAGCTTGCGGTCATGCATGGAGTCCACCATGATCAGCTGCGACAAGCCATCATGGGCGATCTCTTTCGCACCAAGAAACGTCGGCAGCACTCCGATCACCTCTCCTCCTTCGGCCAGAGCGGCGTCGGCCATCTTGCCCATCAGTCCCACTTTGGCGCCTCCATAAATAACGCGGATGTTCTCACGTGCCAGCAGTTGACCTACCTCTGCAGCAGCCTTCTCGAAAATGGGTTCAGTGCCCATGCTTGAACCACAAAAAATTGCGATGGATTTCATGTGCCCAAGGTAGGCAAAAGGCCTATCAAACTCCAGAGATAATTCATCCTCTTATCCCTAAGACCAAAGCCTACAAAGGCCTCAATTGTGCCTTCCGAAATCGGATCTCTCCCGACCCGGCGGCCTGTAGTGCGATATATCCTCTGGCAATCTGATCGTTGGTGAGCTTCGCAGTCTGTTCACCATTCACCCACGCCTCAATCGTATTGCCCGACGCCCGGATCCGGTAGGTATTCCATTGCTCCAGTGTATTGACGTGGACCATGGGCTCTTGTAGGCTCACGATGGCACCGGTTCTATAGCTTTGATTGGGATGCAAGTCCCAAATATTGATCTCATAGCAGTCTGAAAAGGACAGTTCCCGATTGATGCAGCGGACGAAAATGCCCGAATTGATGACGCTATCAGGGTTAAACTCCACAGTAAACTCAAAGTTGTCAAACATCCCTTTGGTCATCACAAAGCCTGATCCACTATCGAGTTTACCCACCAGTTCCTCCCCGTCAAAAGTCCAATTGGCGTCGCCTCCTATTTCCCAATCAGCGCCATTTTCCTGAAACATCGGCTCCGCCTCGTTTGCTGTTTGAGAGGGTGATGAGCAGCCGATCATGGCAGCTAATACAAAGGCGGAGTACAGGGCTTGGTAAAATCGGAGAGTCATAGTTCGTCCGGGTTCGATACGGCGGGGAAGATAGCAAGGCCGTGGGAGATTACATCCACCCCAAAGAAATGATACCGAACATTTCAGAGGACCTCGGGGTTTCCCTTCAAAAATCAAGAAAGGCAAATGAACTTGTTTAGGAAAAAATCCCCGCAAGAAAAGTTGCAAGCGCGATACAGAAAGCTGATGGAAGAGTCCTACCGGCTATCGCATACAGATCGCAAAGCCAGTGATGACAAAGCCGCCGAGGCAGATGCCATCCTCAAGGAAATCGAGCAGCTGAATTAGGTAGCATTACCTACAACAAAAGACAAGACAATCACAATTATTGCTAGCCCTATAGCGAACTAAAGAGGCCTGGTTTGCCCCGTTGGGCATCTGTCCTTCCGCCTTGTCGGCTACAATTCCAGTTCAGCAGGAATACCCTAGGTATTTGTGGTCCCATTTGCCTCAGCGCGTCCTCACGGGGTACTTTTAGACTCAACTTCTTCACCCGGGGATATATGAGAACGCAGCTCCTCTGTTTGCTATTCCTAGCAACCTTTTCCAGTTATTCACAGGAATTCCGCAATTTCCGATCCATTGGTCTGGTCGACGGTATGTCCTCCAACACGGTAAACAGCATTTTTCAGGACTCCGAAGGCTACATTTGGTTGGGCACTGAGGACGGGCTCAATAAGTACGATGGCTCCAAGTTTGTCACCTACAGACAGTCGGAGGACTCCACCACCCTACCCAGCAATACAGTCGTAGCATTATTCGAAGACGCCAGCGCCAATTTATGGATCGGAACCAACAACGGGCTCGCAAGGTATGACCGTCAGAGCGACACTTTTAGCAGGATAACCACCGCTGCGGGTGGCGGAGTGCGAGATATCCTTCAGATCGACGATGAAACGCTCTGGCTAGCGACCGAAAATCGCGGCATTCAGGAATTGGACATCAGCACCAATAGTTGCCGACCGGTGTCCTCCCAACAGTTGGTAGATATTTCAGCCTGGACGTTAGAACTTGACGGAGCAGGTAACGTCTGGGTGGGAACGATTGGCAAAGGTGTGCTCAAAGCTACTCCCGCAACGAACGATGTGCAGCAGGTACTAGAGCAGGGAACCATCCGTGCCTTGCAAGTGGGTGCAGACGGATCCATGTACGTAGGTAGCGAAGACTACGGGCTCATGAACTTTAGTGTTGATGGCAACCGACGCTCGGTACCTGCCGCCTTGGAAAACATACGTGTTTGGTCACTGGGACAAACAGAAAATCAGATATGGGTTGGTACTGATGGCAAGGGGCTTTACATCCTTCGCAAGGATGGGGAAGTAGAAAACCATGTAGCCAACAGCGTGCGACCCTCAAGCCTAAGTGTCAATGTGATTCGCTCGATCGCCCGCGATGATGAGGGCGGTGTCTGGCTGGGGACCTACCTCGGAGGTGTCAACTACTATCATGCAGAAAACAGCGTCTTTGGTCACTACCAAAATGATCTTTATGATGATTCCACACTGTCTCACAACATTGTACTCTCCTTTGAGGAGACCACTGAGGGGCTTTGGGTAGGCACGGATGGTGGAGGTCTGAATCTTTTCGACGGCGAGGGGTTCCATCGTTTTTCTTCCACCACTCACAGCCTCACGGGCAACGTGGTACTGTGTATGCAAAGTAGTTTCGACGGGCTTTGGATGGGTACCTATCAGGGTGGACTCAATGTTTACAGAGATGGTGACTTCCAATCCTACCAGCACAACCCCGAAGACCCAACAACCATCTCCAACAACTCCGTTTGGGCACTGGAGATCGATCGACATGGACAACTCTGGATTGGCACCAATGGCGGCAGTGTAGACGTCTTCGACGCAGAAAACGAGACCTTCAGTCACTTCGAGATCGACGAAAACGACAACACCAAACTGCAAAGCAACAACATCCGGGCACTATTCAGGGACTCGAAAGGCGTAATGTGGGTGGGTACCTTCCAGGGTCTTCACCGCTACGATGAAGTAGCTGACGCCTTCACCAGTTTCAGAAGCCCAGACGGTGCCACAGACCTGGTCATGTCGATCGCAGAAGACAAAGACGGCTTTTACTGGATAGGGACCTACGGTGGAGGTCTAGCCAAATTAGATCCTGAATCGGGGACCTTTACGGTCTACAATGAAGACAAAGGACTTCAGAGTAACATCGTGTTTGGAGTGGTCATTGATGAAGAACGTGATAATCTGTGGGTCAGTACCAGCAAAGGTCTTAGCCGCTTTGATCCATCCACAGAAAACTTTATCAACTACTCAATTATCAGTGGGCTGCAAAATGATGCCTATAATGTCGGCGCCTACTACCAGGCCCATGATGGTCGTCTCTATTTCGGTGGCAACAAGGGATTCACAGTGTTTAATCCCGCGGGTATTGATATCAGCGAGAGGCTGCCAGCAGTCGCGATTACAGACTTTCAATTGAACAACGAGACAGTCGGAATTGGTGGCCAGTCTCCACTTCTGGCCCACATCTCTCAAACAGAGTCGGTGACGCTCACCCACAATCAGAACATCATCAACCTGGGCTTCTCAGCATTGAGCTATATCAGCCCGCAAAACGTGGAATACGCCTATCGCATGCGGGACTTTGAGGAAGATTGGAACGAAGTAGGCAATCGGAACTACGCCATATACACCAATCTCGACCCGGGCGCTTACACCTTCGAAGTCAAATCCACGAACCACGATGGCGTGTGGAATGAAGAGGCTCGGGTACTGGAGATAGAAGTGCTACCTCCCTGGTGGGCCACCTGGTGGTTTAGGCTGATCGTCGGATCTGTCATCATCGGGGGCTTCGTACTGGTCATCAGAGGAAGGGCCCAAGCCGCTCGCCGGCGCGAAAAGGAACTCCGGCAGAAGGTCGAGGAGGCGACTGCAGAGATGATGGCGCAAAATGCTGAGTTGGATGCGCAGCATGCCCACCTCAAAGAGGCACTTCAAGAAACAAACTACGCAGTAGAGCAAGTGCTACAGGAAGGTAACTTCTCCGTACGGCTCGACGAGACCCATAAGACTGGCGAGTGGCGCCAACTAGCTCACAGGATGAATGAGCTATTTGAAACGGTAGAAGGACCCATCGACGAGCTCAACAAAATTGCCAGTCGTATTGCTGAGGGAGACTGGACCGCCCGCTACCAAAGGGAAGCCAAGGGCGATCTGCTACACCTATCCCAAAACCTAAATACCGCCTTTGACAACCAGGTGGCTTTGATGAGCAACATCGTAGATGAGATCGTCATCATCAGTACCGTTTGCCGGGAGATGCTGGAAACCAGCAAGGAAATGAACATCAGTACCTCTGAGATCTCGTCATCCATCTCAGAAATGAGTCGCGGGGCCTCGACGCAGTTGAGCAAAGTGGACAGGTCTTCCAATAACATCGACGGGATTCTCACGGTATCTGGTGATGTGGGACAGCAGGCCGCCAATATTGAGCAGATTGCTGAGAAGGGGACCAATCAAAGTGTCGCTGGTGAGGAGCAAGTAAGGGATCTGGATCAGAATATCCTGGACGCGCTGAGACTGTCCCGCCAAAGCCACGAAAGCATCACGCAGCTACGCGATCGGTCTGATAGCATTTCAGGTGTGATCCGGTTCATTAAAGAGATCGCCGCACAAACCAACCTGCTTGCCCTCAATGCCGCCATCGAAGCGGCGCAAGCAGGAGAGGCTGGTAGAGGGTTTGCGGTGGTCGCCACCGAGATCCGCCAATTGGCCGAGGACTCGAAGCAGTCGGCCGGCGAAATCGAAGAGCTGATCAACACGATCCAAGAAGACACTCGACAGTCTGCTCAGAGCATTGTGGAGATGACGGAGCAAATCGAACGAAGTGAGTCAAAATCAAAAGGCGCCTTGGAGTCCTTCTCTCAGATATCGGAGCTCTGCAAGGAGACATTGTCCATGTCCCGCAGTATCGTAGATTCCACGGCCCGGCAAAAGGAAAACATCGAGGTAGTCCGAGACGCCATGCGCAGTGTCGTGGTCGTCGCCGAGCAAACGGCAGCAGGCACGGAGGAGGTGGCGAGCAGCAGCAATGAACTCGCGGCGGGCATGGCAAGCTACAATGAGCGCAGTGAGGCCGTGCTCAACATCCTGGAGGAGCTACATCGAAAGATGATCGAACTGAAGCTCGAGGCGGACGTCCCCTCTATGGAGGAAGCCTCAGCTAGCGCTGATTGATACATGCCTCCAATGTTCAATTAATCCCTTTCAAGCTAATAAAGAGTCGAAGACCGCTCAAAAAGCACTTATTCCAAATGTCATCCTGACGAAGGAAGGATCTATAAGCAATGAATGAGAGCGTGCTCACAACGCCAATAGATCTTTCGTTACCTCAAGATGACCGTGCTTTTTTAGCGATTGCAAAAGTGGCATTCCTGAAGTTCAATGTTATCCAATTGCCGAATCGGGCCTTCAGCGCTTGGTCAGCTTGTCCCACATGGTCCCCAGCTTCAGTTTGGCCTTATCGGCGGCACTGAGGTTTTGAAGCTGTGACAGCATCCTGTCTTTCACGAGATTGATGGCCTTGTAGGGTCTGAGCATCACTTTGAATTCGGTGATCCTGTTGGAATCGTCCCAGGTGATCATATCAATGCCATCAATAAGCACATCGTCAACTGTGGCATTGAATTCCAGCACCGCCGCTTTTTCACCGATAATTTCCTTTACATAATGGAATCCACCCCCATCAAACATCTGGTAGGCAGCCTGTAAGTAGGTCTTTGTTAGCCGCCGGCCTTCCTGGGCTTTGAAGACCACAGGCGAATAGAACACGCACTTTGGTGACAGCAACTGATCCAGTTGGTCCAAATCACCCGATTCCACCACCTCATGCCATCGTTTGATTACCTCGCTCATGATTCAAGGATACGAAGATTTCGTTTATCATTCCCCCTGGACTCAAATGCTTCCTCGCTAATCGCTTCTCCTGAGAAGTGTGTATCCACACAACTCCAGATACATTAGGGGCTGTGTAAAAAGCTTAAAAAAGACTGTCAGGCTGAGGCTCTCGAAGCCCCTTCAAAAGACACGGGCGGACATTTCGACCGAGACGCGGAGTCAAGCTCAATGTGACAAAAAGTTAAATTGGTTGCTTTTTACACAGCCCCAAGGAGAAACACCCCCTCCGTCAATTCGTCATTCCTGCGAACCAGGGGGAATGAGCCGCTTTTTATGAGCTTGGTGTGATGCAGGAATCTTAATTGACTTTCCATGGCAGATAGATTCCTGTATCGCTCATCGCTTGGCCCAAGCAGTTGTCAATTGTTCTCGCTCACAGGAATGACGAGCCGAAAGGAAGATCAAAAAAAATCCACGATCTCTTTTGGGGGTAAAACCCCCATTTCATGACCCCAAATTTCTTTTGTCATCATTTGTCAAAAAATGCTGTAAACCAAATTTTGGCACAGCTCTTGCCTTATCGACAGAAGTTAAACTTAAAATGAAAGGGTTATGAGAACTATTATTCTACTATTTGCTATTGCACTCATCCCAACCTTAACCCATGGACAACGCAGACCAGGCGTCGCCACATTCAGGTCAGACGGCGATTTCGAACTGAGAGTATCAGTAGACGGTCAGCGTATCAATCGGCGCCCATCACGGGTGGTAAAAAGTTTCCCATTGCGTCCCGGACGTCATACTGTCGCGATCACCACCTACAAGCGCGGTGGTCGCCATGACAACAGAGGACACCAGGGCAGAGGCAGGTACCAGGAGGGGTACCGGACACAAACGATCCACCAGACAGTGATCGTTCGTCCGGGATCGAATATGATGTTTGCCGTCCGAAAAAGCGGAAGAAGAGGTGGCTTCTACGTCGAAGCGGACTACGGCCGCTATCCCGAGCGACGGGGTCGATACCAGGACCCAGTACAATATGGCTACGGGCCAGTGTGCTACGACGCTGAAAACTTCCCTGTGAAGTACGTCGTCAGAGAAATGCGTTACCGTTCATTTGACCGGGGCAAACTGCGTGTCGCCAAGGATGCTATTTGCAATGACATGCTGATGGCCGAGGACCTGAGACGAATGATGCGATCACTGGACTTCGACGACAGCCGAATGGAGCTAGCATTGTATGCCCACGATCGTGTGTGTAATATCCACGATTTTCATATCGTCTTCGACACCTTCGATTTCCATGGCAACCGGAGAAGGTTGAAGCGTGAGCTCGGATATATCTAAGCACCGGAATTAGGACTCGGAAAAGATATTGCGGCAGCACCCAAGTGCTGCCGCTTTTTTTGTCTGGCTTAGCAGATGTTAATCCTTGATAGAAATTGCCTAACCTCTATTTGCCTGAAATCAGCATTTTGCCGATGGACAAATGACCTGCCACGTCCAAATGGTAGAAATAGATCCCAGCGCTCAGACCTTTAGCGTTGAAAAGGATTTCCTGCGATCCAGTACCCATAGGACCGTCCACCAATTGCCTGACTTTCCTTCCGTACAAGTTGTAAATCGTCAATGTCACATGGGTAGGCTCAGAAATCGAGAAATAAATTGTGGTCTCGTTTGAAAATGGGTTGGGGTAATTGCGATGACTCACTGATGTTGATTCCCAAGGGCCCGAAACTTTCGGAGATTGGACTCGAGCACCAGCACCACCAGAGCAATCTGATGTACCTTCCTGGATGGCAGAAATTACAGCCTGCGCACTTGCAATCAGACCATTAGCCTCTTCCTCTGTCAAGTCCTTCCCTCGCTTGGCTTCCACCTGATTGATGAAGGCACCCAACACGCCAACCGCATCTTCAGGGTCCATACTAGCACAAGAGCTTTCGGCCTCCTGAAGTTTTGCTGTCAGCGCGTTCTCGAGCCCCTTTTTGATATCAAGGCTGATGATCACATTCTCTATCGCGTCCGTCGCTGACCCCAAATTGAATACATCATCACACCCATCGTCAATGCCGTCACCATCGGCATCTGTGCCCTCGTCCACAATTCCACATCCGCAAGCCCCAGGATCAATCTTGTTGGGATCAAGTGGGCAGTTGTCACTTCCATACGCTACATAGCCCGCTGGCTGCAGACACGCGAGCAACTCCATATTGGGATCGCCAAAGCCATCGCCATCAGTATCTGCGTACCATGTCGATTGGCCCTCTACCAATGGATCGTCATCATCGACGAGTCCATCGCAGTTGTTGTCAATGCCATCACAGATCTCTGCTGCACCTGGATTGATGCTGGCATTGCTGTCGTCGCAATCAGTATTATCAGAAACGTGGTCGTCGGGTTGGTCGCAAGCCAACATAGAAGCGCTGGCATTACCGAATCCATCCCCATCCATATCCGCGTACCAGATTGACTGACCCTGAACCAATGGATCATCA
Source organism: Cyclobacteriaceae bacterium (assembly GCA_965227935.1). GTDB lineage: Bacteria > Bacteroidota > Bacteroidia > Cytophagales > Cyclobacteriaceae > JAWPMT01. The sequence goes on from CBDDGS010000043.1 coordinate 926,722, forward strand.
TCATCCACAAGTCCATCGCAGTTGTTGTCAATGCCATCGCAGACTTCAGGGGCTCCTGGATAGACCGCTCCGTCTTGGTCATCGCAATCACCATCGTTGAGCACAAAGCCAGCGGGTTTTATCGAAGCGGTAACTGTAACCGAAGAATTGCCGAAACCATCATCATCGAGGTCTTCATAATAAGTCGTGAGTCCGTCCAGATCGTAGAGATCCTGTATCTGTTGTGGCGTCAGTGCTCTCCCGTAGATCGTAAATTCGTCAATATCGCCTTCAAAATGATTGCCACCACAGTAGATAGTCTTACCAATAAACAGATCCAGTGCAGTATTGAAGTTTTCGTTCGCCGCCAAAGTCGTTGCGGACTCAGGGGCTCCATCAAGGTAGAGCGTGAGGTTACTTCCCTGTCGTACCCATGTGACCAGGTGCCATTGATTGTCGGCAACAGGATCTGATGACTGTAGTCGGTACGTGCCTCCGGACCTTGCGGCAGCACTCAGGTAGTTACCATTGAGGGAGCTGGTTTGGCTGAATCCCACTGTGGGCCCAAAGGCTTGCGAGCAGCTGCTAGTGCTTCGCTTATTCCAGATCACCCCTTCATCAGTTGTGGGACTCCTAAACCACGCACTCACAGTGAAATCGCCTGACCCCAACTGATTTTCAGCCGAAGAAGGAACCCGAATGAAATCATCCGCGCCATCGAAGGAATAAGCACTGCTGGAATTACCGTGTCGGTCCGCCGTCAGACTTGCTCCGCTGACAATGCCATCGTTGCCATAGCCTGACTCATCGTTCGCATTGCCATTGAAGGGATAGTAGGCCAACAGGTCATCCTCCAATTCCGTCAATTTCTCTGCCTCGTACAAGATACTTACTTCGGCATCTGACAATTCGTAATCATAGAAACGAAGATCATCAATGACACCAGAAAACAATCCCGACAACTGGTTTCCGAAGAAACTTGCACCTACCCTAATCAACTCCGTCTGGATGTAATCGATTGAAGTGTTGAAAGGAACAGTATTGATGAGTGCTCCATTTAAAAAAATCTGCAGGTCACCAGAGGCCTTGGATACCGTCACTGTTACCATAGCCCACTGCTCAGGGGATAAACTGGCCCTGGCATCATAGGTTGCGGCATATCCATCCAGTCGACCATGTGCTTCTCTCAACTGGGCCGTAAGCTCGGCCTCGGATTCATCCCATACTAGTAGTGTTCCAAACCTATTATCGTGAGTATCATAGCTCAGGTTGTTGTAATCTGAAATTATTGAAACATCATAAGTGATGGTATTGTCAAGTTTGATCCAAAGATTGTAGCTGTATTCTTCAGGGTTTGATCCCAACAAGTCCTCCGCCTCGACCAATTCAATATGATCATCTGCCCCATCAAAAAAATAAGCGCTGTTAGGATTTCCATATCTGTCTGTCGTCAAACTTGCCCCGTTTACAACACCATCATTTCCATTGCCCGACGCATCTCTGGCGTCGCCATTGAAAGGGTAGTAGGCAACCAACCCAGGATCATACAACTGCTGGACCTCTATTGGAGTCAACATCCGATCATAGTAAGCCAGGTCGTCAATGAGGCCATAGAAGAACACTTGCTGAGAACCCGCATAGAAGTTACTCCCAACACGTAATGGATCATCCTGTACATAATCCGCTGAAGTATTAATGGGCACCGAACCCTGCAGCTGGCCATCCAGATACAAGTAGGCATTGCCGTCGATTTTGGAAGCGGCATAAACGACCTGATACCAACGATCGGATACGAGTGCCGCACCTGTGATTAGGTGGTCGTTGTCATTCTCTCGTAGATTGGCGCGTATTCGACCATTAACAATGTCTATGAAGTGACTGAAGTTCAGATCCCCGGTACTGGGTGGCTCTTGGGTGTAATCATTGACAATGTCCTGCCTTCGTGAAACATCCCCGGAGTTAAACCAAACAACAACAGACCACTCCTGAGGATTGTCTCCTAGTACGGCATTCACAGGTGCTAGTTCCATGTAATCATTGACGCCATCAAATGAATAGGCCGAATGGCTACTACTCCACCGGTCAGCTGCCGGGGTAGCTCCAAAAACGCTGCCGTCGTGGTTATTGCCAGAGGCATCATTTGAGTTACCGTTAAAAGGGTAATACGCGACAGGCACCTGAGCCCAGAGACTGTAGGCGAAGAAAAGCGTCAAAGCGCTGAGTAGAGTTTTCATCATAAAGTGATTGAGGTGAGTGAAATCATTCTTTTTAGTTGCCTTCCCATGAGAACGGTTCCTCATGGGCAATTTCAATATCATCCCAACACCAATCATGTGACCCGGTCTGAGCGCCGTTTTTAATGATTCAAAGAAGTTTCTTAATGAACGAGGGCCATTTAAATGCCAATCAAAAGAGAGGCTCGCCTCCTCGGACTATTCTGTCACACTGCGTATCAACCGATGAGTAAAGGTGGGCAGCCGGGAGGCAGTTTACCTGAGATCCAATTGGCCATATCTGAAATAACGGTTCGAATAAACTCCTTTACCGAGAAAGTATTTCTTCAAGCTCTTTCCTGCGATTTTTGGCGTATTCAAGAGGTTGTCCGTGATGTTTAATAATCACTGTATTGGATTGCTTATTGAGCCCGAGCACGAATTGTGTATTGACGACATATTTTCTGGAAATTCGCAGGAAAATCGCCTCGTCCAAGTCCTTCTGTACATCCCCAATCGTCTTCACAATGAGATGTTTCTCCCCGCTGACCATGTAAAGGTCTGTGTAGGGTCCACCAGCAGCTTCAAGGAAGAGTATTTCACTATAGCTGATTTTGACAATCTTGTCTTTACCAGCAATTATTAGCTCTCTGGAAGAAGGCAGTGGACGCGGCTCTGACCTCGAATGAAGAAAATTCAGGCGACTTGAGACGAACGCCAATAAGCCCATTGCTAAAACGCCAATCACGGTCAACCACCACCGAAAAGGAAATAAGGTATTGGGAGTGTACTGATAAGAGTAACAGGGCCCCTTTCCAGAAAGATTAATAACTCCGTCATACGAAACATATAGTTGATTAATAGGCCCTGGTACTATTTCGTAGTAGACGTTCTGAGCATCACCGGAAATGATGGTCAGGTGGTTGTCGCTCCAACTGATTACCTCGAGTTCTCCATCGCCGTCAAGGTCTTTGAAACTGAGATCCATCCACGATAGTGGATTCAAATTTTCATGGAGAATAGCACCCATTTCCAGTTGTTCATTTGAATTGTGAAGGACACGATTGTTATAATCGTAGATGAGCAACAGGTCATTGATAGGCAACAGTGAAAATCTGCTTTCAGGAAAACGCCGTTCGATTACAGCACTACCATTTTGATCATACAGTGCGATGGACCTTGACACTCTTTTCGGTCCTCCATAAGTATGTGTAAGGGCAATGTAATTAGCTGAATCAGTACGATAGGGGTATACATTGGTCTGGCTGGTTTGGTACTTGTACTCTACAGGGGGAAACAAGTGGTTCAAATCCATGTCAAAAACGCGTAACCATGCAGAACTGTCCGTATAGGGCACCTCGTGATGTATGTTCTCAGGTGCAAATGATCTGGTCAAAACCTCCGGAGATCGATCCCTATCCACATCAAACAGGATTGGAGAAAGCACTTTTGAACCTGGATCCCTGGTGTGTAAAAAGGTGTCTTGCTTCGCATCATAGCGATACACTTTACGGGGGTGAAGACCATAGCCTGCATTGACGCTTATGATGCATTCTGAGTCTCCGTACAAGTTGTCTGGGTCCTGGCTTACTTGCAAGAGGATATCAGTTACTCCAGGGCCCGTATCGATTGAATCGACGAAGACCGAGTGCAAGCTATTTTTTGGAAAATTCACAAAAGTCGCCCACAAGGCACTTCCCTCATGAGTGAAGCAAACAACCTCTCTGACGCCGTCGCCATCAGTGTCTATGAGATCGAAAAAGTCCCTGCGGGCAAGCCATTTGCCCGGTAGGATATGTTCGGAAAGGAAGACCGTATCCAATATAGAAATCGTCGCCACTGGCCTCTCACCAGATGTTTCTTTCAGGAATATCGTCTCGTGGAATGGGTCACTATCCAGTTGGACCTTGCAGTGTCTTACTATTGGTGAGTTCGTGTGGTCATGGGAATCTAATAATTCTAGCTTGAATGGGGCAATCGTAAGTATCCAAATTAAGAGTACTCCGCTTCCAACCAGAAAAAAAAGACCCACTATGGCAACTCTAGTATGTTTTGTCTTCCACTGAAAGGCCATTAAATGGCGAGTTAGATTAGGAATTGGCTAACAATCTATAAAAATATCTAAATCCTTGAAACCGGGATTTTTTACAATATGCTTGACGCATCCAAAAGGCCATTCTACTCCCATTCAGTCAAATAAATCGCTTCACGACTCTCAGAGGCACACCCATGAATAGGATTGAACGAGTTTGTCAGGTGCCGGATTTAGAGGACATCTCAGACCCAGGTTGTTATGCCTTCAAACCGATATACTATGAAGATTTTCTCTAGCCTGACACACCTGTCCCTACTGCTGATCCTGGTTGCCTGCGGATCCGACGAGGGCCCATCACTCATCCTCGATAGCGTTGAGATCGCCTCCAGCAACGGCAATCGCCTGGATATCACCACTTCTGAGAGCACCACATTGACCCTTAATGGGTTTGACCAAAACGGTGAACCTCTCAATGTGACTTCCACGATCGTCTGGTCGTCGGACAATGGTAATGTGAGCGTCAACCAAAGCGGTTTGGCGACCGCTGTCGCTATAGGGTCGTCAACCATCACCGCCAGTACAGAGGGTGTGGAAGATACCTTTGTGATTGAGGTCTGGGACGCATCGGCACCCAGGACGGAAATATATGTGAGTGACGTAGGCCGCGATCGACAGGGGCCTCACCGGATATTGAGGTATGATGAGGAGGGTGGAAGCCCCGTCGTCTTTATCTCCACCCAGGTATCACGGCCTCAGGATATCGTATTCCTGGAAGATCAGGAAATCGTTTTGGTTTCGAGTTTGGGCTCTGACCGCATAGACAAGTTTGACATCAACTCCGGGGAGTTCGAAGGGGCATTCGCGACCGGGCTTGGCAGTCCGACACGAATCGATATCGGCCCCGACGGTCTCCTGTATGTGTTGCAGTGGGATGAGGCCCGCGTGAGACGCTACCAGCTCGACGGCACATTTGTAGACAACTTCACGTCCTCGAGGATCAATCAAGCCATTGGCATGGATTGGGACAGCGAGGGCAATCTATATGTATCCTCATGGAATGACGGGTCCAATGGTTGGGTAAAAAAGTTTGACCTGGAGGGCAATGACCTAGGGTTCTTCATCAATTCCCGTCTATCCGGGCCCACAGATATCTGGTTCGACGCGATGAACAACCTCTTTGTCAACGACTGGTCAGCCAATAGCGTCAAAAGATTTGCAGCAGATGGTTCGTATGAAGGCATCTACATCGGTGGTGTGTCGACACCTGAAGGTGTGGCATTTCTCGACAATGGCAACATCCTGATCGGCGCTGGCGGCACAAGCTCGATCCCCATGTTCTCGTCAGCCGGGGATTACTTGAGCGACCTCGTCGCTCCAGGTAGTGGTGGACTGGTCACGCCCAATGCCGTGGTGATCAGGAAGGTGAATCACTAGCCCCCTTACCGGGCCATGTCTGCGACAAACGTCGGCACCGTCGGATCGTTTGGGAATAGCTCCTTGCCACGATCGAGACTGAGTGCCCAGCGATCCAGCCACGAGATGCCCCAGTCCCCAAAACGGGTGACCCTTGTCTCATAGGCGGGATCTTCGAGGACTTCCTCCTGAGAGATGAAGGTATAGCCTCGTTCGCGGTACACGGCCAAAAGCCTATCCAGCCAATGCGCATTGAGGAGATTGGCATGGATCAACAACGTCTGGTCAATCGGCCGATCGAACAAGGCCATGGAGAGCTGCTCAAAGTGAATCACTTTGGCTTCCATGTAGCTGATGAAGGATTCGCCGATGCTGTCCATCAGTGCCCGATCGCCTTTAGCAAAGGCCCGATGATATGCCAGAGCAAAAAGATAATCGTCATTATCGATCGTGACGGGCGCTTCTTCATAACCATTGTTCTCGAGAAACGATTTGAGTCCATTCGCCGCGATTGGATCGGCACCGCTTCGAAGGTATGGGTGACGAAAGTACCGCAGTTGCTTCCCGTATTTGGAGCAGAGGGCTTTAGTTTGCTTCTCCCCCTTCAGAATATCCTGAGAGAAAGCCTTAAAACCTACCCGGTGATAATTCGCATGCGAATAGGTATGATTACCAAGGTCCTGTCCATTGCTCAGCCAATAGTCTAATATCTGAAGGCCGGTCGAATCGAGGACACCATTATGATACAGTTTCCTCTCATTGACATAGCCAATCCCTTGTGCATCATACTTGGTCAGTGCCTGCACGATGCCCTTCGTAATGGTCCACTGGTGAGTGGCTCTATTTGTGCCGTAGGCCACGGTGGGCAAGTCATCGACGGTAATACACATCCGCCTTTCCTGGCCGACCGCTTCGACGAAAACAACGGCGAAGAGCGTTACGATTAAAAGAACCCGGGAGTAGTGCTGCATAGCGGCAAATGTAGAGCGTGAATTTGGGATCTGCCCTCAAAAAGATGAGTGTGGTAAATAAGAAAGAGGGCCTCCATTTCTGGAAGACCCTCTACTCTTTGCTGGTCATTAACTGATTCTTTGCTGGTTATTTTGCTGGTTATTCTTTTGGACTGGCGGACGTTAGGGCTGTGCGTTTATATGTTCTTTTTGATGCGTCACAATTAAATGAACGGGCTGGTGAATCGGGTCGTTGGTGGAAGTAGACCAACTGCAGGTAATTGTAGATTTTTGGTCGGTATTCGTCGAAATACCAACAGAATTGATGACGTTCATCCACTCGCTCCTGTTGGATCCGGCAGGCGCCCACTCTTGCTGGGAACGGTCAATGTAAACAAGTGACTTCCGAGGTTTGCGGCACTTCGAAGGTCCAACCTCCCTTTAGCAGCGGCGGGGAGTAGCCTTGTGCCAATCTTTCTCTAATTTTTCGCTATGAAAAACCTGCTGATCGTTTTCGGCTTCATAGCCTTCAGTGTCGCCTCTCTTGCGCAGCCAAGCACGAGAAAGGTTTCCAAGTACATCGAGCAAGCCCGGCTGGATTGGGGCGTACCGGGCCTCGCTGTTGGCATCGTCAAAGATGGGGAAGTTTGGATGTCGCAAGGCTTCGGTGTACAAAAGCAGGGCGGTAGTACGCCGGTAGATGAAAACACCCTTTTTGCGATCGCCTCTAATACAAAAGCGTTCGTAGCTTCGGCCCTATCCATACTTGTCGATGAGGGCCACATCCGATGGACCGACAAAGTGGTGGACTACCTCCCTTATTTCGAGTTATACGACCCCTACGCTACCAATCAAACGACCATCGCTGACTTGCTAAGCCACCGTGTCGGGCTAGGGACTTTTAGTGGAGACGTCATTTGGTACAAGTCCGATTTCAGTGCACAAGAAGTGATCGAGCGGATCAAGTACGTTCCTCAGGACTACTCATTCCGAGCGGGCTATGGCTATTCTAACCTCATGTTCATCACAGCCGGTGAAGTGATCAAAGCAGTCACCGGCAAGCCGTGGGACGAGTTTGTCAAGGAACGATTTCTGACACCCCTTGCAATGAACCGTACGGTCACCTCCACCACCGACCTACCTGAGACTAACGTGGCGACATCGCATAAACCCGTCAAGAGCGCAAACAAGCCCATTGCCTGGACCCAATGGGACAATATGGGCGCCGCCGGGGGTATCATCTCCTCTGTAGCCGATATGAGCCGGTGGCTGCGGATGAATCTGGCGAAAGGCGAATGGGAAGGCGCAACCCTCCTCTCTTCCGAGCAGCAAAATATTTTGTGGACCCCTCACAACAGTCGTGTGATAAGCCCGTCATCCCTGGAGCAGTTCCCGGGACGCAACTTCAATGGCTACGGGCTCGGATGGGTGTTGTACGACTACTTTGGCAGGAAAGTAGTCACCCATAGCGGCGGTTACGATGGTATGTATTCCAGGGTGGTCATGGTGCCGGGTGAAAACCTGGGGATTGTGATACTGACCAACAGTATGTCCGGTGTGACGTTGCCTGTGAGCCTCTGGATCTTGAACCAATTTATCAAGGAGGACATGCGGGATTGGTCAGAAGAACACCTCAATCGGCCCTCGTCGGGTAGCGACCCGATCGCAGACCTGAAAGCTGCCAAAAAGAGTGGCACAAAACCCACACTACCGGTAAAAGCCTACAGTGGGACGTACGATGCTCCCATGCATGGTGACATTGTCATCACCCAATCAGGGCAGGATCTGAATTTATCATTTGCGAAGGCCCCACTGCTTTCTGCCAAGCTGCGCCACTGGCACCACGATACCTGGGAGATCGTTTGGAACGAGACGCATGCCTGGTTCGACTTCGGGTTGGTCACCTTCGATCTCAACAACCGTCTGGAGGTCACCGGACTATCCTTCGAGGTACCCAACTATGACATCTTCTTTGATGAGTTGGTGGTGACGAAGAAGGAGTAGGGATTTCGGAGATGTCAGCGACGACTGAAATGCTTGAAGTCAATTCGTCATTCCATAGCCGTTGGTGAAAACAACAACAGCGGCAGAAAGGCTATCACCCTCCTACTGGATGACAGAGATACGTTTGGCCCAGGAAAATCTCTTGTTTTACCCTGCCCCTAAAGGGAACCAAGAGATTTTCAAGCCGCGCACCCTTTAGGGTCGGGGTCAACGAGGCTTGAAATCGTGGATTCCCTGCTGTCATCTCCTTTTTGTGCATTTGGGGACCAAATGTTATGTCTCTGGATGACGCGAAAGGTTGTTGTAGTCACAGTATAGACTGCCACGTCGCTGGTACATCTTGTTGCAGATGCCCGATCTCCTACAGCTCCTCGCAGTGACGGATTGCCTGTCGCGGGCCGAAAAACCGACTAAAGCGCCAACAAAACCACGATCAATGAGAAGGCGATCAAGATAGAGGCCATCAGTATGCCACCTACTTTCTTGTTTTCGCGTGAGCGTTGTTGGAAGGATCTGGCCTGCAATGCCATCATTTTTCGCTCCATCGACTGTCGAAAGGTGAACTTGCGGGACTTACCTTTCGTGAACTGGTTCCATTTGTAATCTTCAAAAAATGCCATGTCTTGGGGTGTTTGTCTACTTATAAAGACGGCATTTTAGTCGATACAGTTGGGGATGGTGGGTTCAACACCTTCACTCGAAGGGATACCTCCCGCCTACTAGCCCGGATGGAGCCGGTATCCGGCGTGGCCCTGGCGCTGGCTTGCGGGGCCGAAGATAAAGGTGAGAGCCGGCACGCCTGCAGGGTAGCACCACGGCCCTGGCTGCTCCCCAATAAAAAAATCCTCCCCCCAATGGGAGAGGATTTGCAAGCAAAGAGTTTGATTAAATTTTGAATTAACTAAAACGAATATACCTACTTTCAGGGCATTTCGCAACTGATTTGTCATCAGTTTGTGATCGCTACCAACAGGTCGCTTTGTGTGATAATATGCACTTTGTGCTGCTCGTCACGGACCAGGAGGGCTTTGTTTTCTTTGTTGATGAGGGATGACAATACATCAATGGTGTTGTCCATACCGACAAATTGGAAGGACGGGTCCATGATCTCTGCCACTGGCTGGTTCTTCAATTCGGGGTTTTCCAGCAAGCTCTTGAGCACTTTGGTGTCTGACAAGCTGCCGACAAAATGATTGCCATCGACGACCGGCACCTGGTCAATGCCATTCTCGCTCATTTTCAAAATGGCGTCGCCCACCTTCATGTCCTTAGGGATAGTGTGCAGCTGGCTCGTGCCATTGCGGTGCTCGATGATATCTTTTGCAGTGGCAAACTTCCTCGACTCCAGGAAGCCGTGGTCCTTCATCCAGTTGTCATTGTAGACCTTGCCCAGGTACCTCGTACCATGATCGGGCAGGATGATGACCATGACGTCGTCTTCCTTGAGATGCTCTCGTGCGTACTCCAGCGCGCCATATACGGCGGACCCGCAGGACCACCCGATGAAAAGGCCCTCTTCCCTGGCCAGCACCCGGGTCATGATGGCCGAGTCCTTGTCCGTCACTTTGACGATGTGATCTACCTGACCGAAGTCCACATTCTTGGGTAGGATGTCCTCGCCAATCCCCTCTGTCAGGTAGGGGTACACTTCGTTTTCATCGAAGACCCCTGTCTCTTTGTATTTCTTGAATACCGAACCATAAGTATCGAGCCCGACAGTCACGATATTGGGATTTTGCTCCTTCAGGTACCTCGAAGTACCACTGATGGTACCCCCGGTCCCCATACCCGCCGCATAGTGCGTGATCTTCCCTTCGGTATCGCGCCAGATCTCTGGCCCTGTAGTTTCGTAGTGTGCCTCGGTATTCGACACGTTGTCGTACTGGTTGGGATAGAAAGAGTTGGGAATGTCCGCGTTGAGCTTCTTTGCCACGGAGTAATAAGATCGTGGGTCTTCCGGTTCGACGTTGGTGGGGCATACGATCACCTCAGCGCCCACTGCCCGGAGTATATCAATCTTCTCTTGTGACTGCTTGTCGGCCAGGGTGAATATGCACTTGTAGCCCTTTCCAATCGCGACGAGGGCCAGTCCCATGCCCGTATTGCCTGATGTCCCCTCGATGATCGTACCTCCAGGCTTTAGCTTGCCTTCCTTCTCCGCATCCTCAATCATTTTGAGTGCAATCCGGTCTTTTACGGAGTTGCCAGGATTGAAGTACTCTACCTTCACGAGGACGGTTCCTTTGATGCCCTCCGTCACCTTGTTGAGTTTCACCAATGGGGTATCGCCAATAGTGTCGACGATGGAGTTGTAATATTTCATGTGGGATTGTCAGGAAAAATTGATGGTACAAAGCTAGTACAATCACCTCGTGAAAAAAGTTTTTGCATGCTATGGTTATGTGATGCTCAAGGAGGTGGAAGGTAAGGAGGCACAGATGCCTGTCCTCTAGCTATCTTTGATGGTAATGGCCATCAATGAGGACATGAGGCAGGAACTGGACGGGATCATAGAATTTTTGAAGATCGCTGAGCAGCTCAAAAGCACCACCCGCAGTGCGCACAGTTCGACAGGCCGACACGAAAGCGTCGCGGAACACACCTGGCGTCTCTGCCTACTGGCATTGCTACTGTCTCGATACTACCCTAAGCTTGATCTCGTCAAACTGCTGAAGATGCTCTTGATCCATGATATGGGGGAGATCATCGGCGGTGACATCCCAGCGATCCATCAGGATCCAACTCAGAATAAAAACGAGCAAGAACGCTCGGACTTCCAAAAGATATTGGCACCCCTACCGGAAGACATGCGTGAGGAGTTCCTGAGCATCTGGGACGAGTACGATCAGGTGGTGACACCCGAAGCAAAACTCGCCAAGGCCCTCGATAAGTTGGAGACACTGCTGCAACATGTTCAGGGTGACAACCCAAAGCATTTTGACTACGGCTTCAATCTGGACTACGGTTCGCAATACACTGGTTTGGACGGGATAACGACCTATATCCGTGAACAATTGGATAATTGGACGCGTCAAAGGATGTCCGAATAATCCCCGAACCGACTGTACGAAATCTTTGGTAGCGGCGCTCGTTCTTGATTATTTTGGAAGGAGAATTCTCTGAGCATGAAAAAACTACTTAGCTACGCGATCATCTCGCAGATGATCGTCTTCGGTGCATTGTCACAAAACTCCTATTTCCCCAAGACCCTTAACATGCGCGAACGAGCCGCCGTCATCGACGCGTGGTTGGAAGAAAGAGTGCAGACCGTCCTGCCTGGCCTCATGCGCCGCGCCGGTATTGACATGTGGGTGATCATCTCTCGGGAATACAACGAAGATCCAGTCCTCAAGACTTTCCTGCCCTCCACCTGGCAGTCTGCTCGACGTACCACCATGCTGGTAATCTATGATCCCGGGGGAAACCAGCCGCTGGAGACATTTGCCATGGCTCGCTATAGCGTCGGCAAGCTCTTTACGAAAGCCTGGGACAAGGAGGAGCAACCCAATCAGTGGAAGGCCCTCAGCGACATGATCAGAGAAAAGAACCCGCAAAAAATTGGCGTCAACAAGTCGAAGACCTTCGCCCTGGCAGATGGACTATCCGCAACGCACTACGACCAATTGATGGCTGTACTACCTTCAAGTTGGCAAAAGCGAGTGGTAGGTGCCGATGATCTGGCCATTGGCTGGCTGGAAACTCGCACGCCCTCGGAGATGGCGGTCTATCGTCAGATCGTGAGAATGGCTCATCAGATCATTGCCGAAGGATTCTCTGAAAAAGTCATACAGCCGGGAGTTACGACGACCGATGACGTCGTATGGTGGTACCGCGACCGCATCCGGGAGCTAGGTTTCACAGCTTGGTTCCATCCGTCGGTGGCCATCCAACGAAAAGACCCCGAGTCATCTGAGCACCTGCGGTCATTTTCCGATCGCCCTGAGCAACAGGTGATCTTGCCCGGAGATTTGTTGCATGTTGACTTTGGGATCACTTACCTCCGCCTCAACACAGATACGCAGCAACACGCTTATGTACTCAAAGCAGGCGAAAGCGAAGCGCCAACATTTCTCAAGGAGGCTTTCAAAAAGGGGAATCAAGTGCAGGACATGCTGACACAAAACTTCAAAGAAGGCCGCTCTGGAAATGACATCCTAAGCGCTGCACTGCAAGACTGTGAGAGTGCCGGTCTGAAGGGCGTCATCTACACGCACCCCATTGGCTATCACGGACACGGTGCAGGTCCCACGATTGGGCTTTGGGACCAGCAAGGAGGCGTTCCCGGCAAAGGTGACTACCCGCTGTACCCCAACACGGCCTACTCCATAGAACTCAACGCTGGCGTGTACCTCGAGGAGTGGGACAAAGAGATCCGTATCATGCTGGAAGAGGATGCCTTCTTCGATGGTGAAAGCGTCACCTACATCGATGGCCGGCAGGTGGAGTTAATGACCATTCCTCGGGCACTGGCTCCAAACAAGTAGTAGATAAAGGCTTACTCCTTTGCCTTGGACGTCCGCATGGTGAACACAGCAATGATCGCCGAGAGGAACGCCAGGGCTGCGGAGAAAAGCGATACGATACGGTAGACATTGATAAAGCCATCTTGAAAGATAGAGGAGACGGCTTGTTGCTGAACGTCATTTAACCCGGGCGGAGGTTTTGCTTCTCCGAGGTTACGACCCTCTGCGAGCACCTGGCTGATCTGATCGGGTGTCAGGTCCATAGCTTCGACTTGGTTTTGGACATAGACCAGAAAGAGCGAAACTACCAATACCCCAAGAGCGGCATTCATAAAGGAAGCAGCAAGACGTGTGACGCTATTGTTCACTCCGGACGCAACTCCTGACTGCTGATCACTTACAGCATTCATAACGGCAGTCGTGAGCGGCACAACTGTGACGGCCATCCCCAAGGCAAAAACCATGAAGCCTGGGAAGAACGTGCCCCAATAGTCCCTGGGACCTCCGGTCATCCCTACATTCCCCAGCATGAGAAAACCGATACCGGCCAATGTCGGCCCCACTATCAGAAACTGACGGGCGCCATATTTGTCAGTTAATCTGCCAGCGACTGGCGCCAGAAAAACCATCAACACTGAAAAGGGCAGAAACGTCAGCCCTGCCTCCAGTTCTGTGAAGCCCTGTATTTGTATCAGATTGAGCGATAGGAAGAGCATCACCCCCGCGAGAGCCGCATACAGAAAGAAAGTCAGCAGATTGATCCCAGAGAATACCCGATCACGAAACAATCCCAGGGGAACCATCGCCCAGGTCCTTTTTGACTCCACCCGCAAGAAAGCAGCAAAGAAGGCGACACCGAAAATCAATGAACCAAAAACATAGGGATGGCGCCAGGTCCATTCTGGCATCTCGAGCAAGCCAAAATTCAAGGCCATCAAGCTTAAAGTCAGCAGTAGCGCCCCCAGCCAATCCACCTTGTGTGCTTCAGGATCTTTACTCTCAGGCACCTTCCATTGCAGTACCATCAGAGAGGCAATCCCCAGGGGTACGTTGATGAAAAAGATGGCCCTCCACAGGCCCATGCTCGCCAAAGCACCTCCTAAGACCGGGCCTGAAATCGTAACGATGGTAGTAGCGGATGACCAACTTCCTATGGCTTTGCCCTTTTCCTCCTTCTTGAAAGTAGCAGATATGATAGCCAGTGATCCGGGGATCATGAAGGCCCCACCCACACCCTGCACGCACCGGTAAATGATCAACTGTGTGATGTCCTGCGCAAATCCGCACAGCAGTGAGCCAATCGTAAAAATCAGGATGCCCCCTTGAAAGACCTTCACCCTCCCCAGACTGTCTCCCAAACTGCCCCCGACAATAATCAGGGCTGCCAGCATGAGTAGGTAGCTATTCAGCACCCAAAAAAGATCACTGGCGCTGGCACCCAAATCGGATTGCAGTGATGGTAGGATTACATTGAGCGCCGTGGCGTCAATGAAGGCCATACTCGATGCAATGATGGTGGCCGCAAGCGTCCATCGCCCAGTGGCGCAATTAAGCGGAAATTGATGTTGCGAAACAGTCGACAAGGTGGCAGGTCCGTGTGAATTCCAGACAATGTAGGGCATCTAAGTCGGTATCGGAAATAGACGACCTACCCAAGTGGTCTCGACCGTCGCCGAATGTCAGTCGGAAAGCATTATGTGCGGCTGCCTGCCTCCTGCAGGATCCAAACGCCTATCGCCACTCTCACCAGTGGCTGCAAATAGGAGTACAACCATTCGTAGCACCAGTTCACAATGCCATTTAGTGATGTGGCGTCGAGGTAGTACCTGGCGAAGGACAGAAGACTTAGCGTGCCAATGAAGAGTAGTGATATCCCAATCCACTTGGGCAACCCGGATTCCTGCACGAATGCCAGCCCGTATATGAGACTGCCCAACCCAAACCCGTAGACGACCAGAAAGTACTTACTATCCGAGATACCCCCCGCAGCAGTCATCAGCGTACGAAACATCTCTTTCATTGCTTCGCCATCGGCATTCACATATCCCGGTCTCCACATCTGGTTAAGGGCGTCGATAAGCAGCGCCTGCTGCGACATCTCAGTAAAGGCCCACAGTAGGAGAAAAAGCGTACCAATGACCATTTGCCATGGATACTTTCTGAATAGCAAAAATGCGATACCGATCGACGCCAGAAAGTTGACTTGCGGGTGTACGAAGAGGATCCATAGCTTGGAGAGGTACTGAGGGTTTTGATAGAGAAGGACCCTGGCTTCGAAATCTGCCGCCTCCGGGTTTGGGAGAAATATCAACAAAGCCGTCGTCGTCGCTCCAAGGAAGGAGCAAACAGCCGCAATTTTCAACAGTGCTTTCGCTCGATAGTTGTAATCTGTATTGGACACCTCTCAACTGTTAGCGCATGAAACAAAAAAAGGCCGATATCGCAATATCAGCCTTCCACAGAATATGATAAGTAGGTTAGTTATTCATCGTCAGTTCTCAACAACGAGCTATAGAGTAGCTTTCTAGCGTTGGCTTTCCGCAACTCTTGCTGCACGTCGGAGATAATACCCATCTTCACATCCACATCCACTTTCATGGACATCGTGATCTGATCTCTCTCCACTTCCGAAAGTTTATCTTTCTCAGTATTTACAAATTGGATAATGTCTTCTTGTGTTATGAAGACATCATTCGTTTGTATACGTGGCTCCGCTCCAAACAGTGAGATGTTCTTTGGCTCACCAATGTAGATGTAGCTCACCAATGACTTTCGCTCAATCTTTGTTAACTGCGTCGCCTTCGGGATGATCTGCTTCACAAGAATTTCCTGCTCTCTCAACACGGTAGTCACCATGAAGAAAAAGAGAAGCATGAAGATGATATCAGGGAGTGCCGCAGTAGGGATATCCTGAGATGTATTCGAACTCTTTTTGAATTTGTTAGGCATAAGTCTTGTCCTTTAGGGTCATCAATCAGGTTCAGCAATCGAGATCGCCCGGGGAATACCGGATCGAGCTCTTTGATACATCGCTTTCTGGATATCGTCGTCTCTATCAAGTGTCAACCACTCGTCGACAGTGACCCCTGCCCTCTCGGCGTATATCTCATTGTAAGCCGCGTTGATGGCATCCAGTACCTGTATGTACAGGTCGTAACTGGTACCACGGTTGGCTTTGAATGAAACGATGGCGTTACCACTTGTAGGATCATCGGATGAATCCGGGTTCCGACCATTCTGGCTGACAAAAGCTTTCATCGAGTTCGGCAAGCTGTTGTAAACTTCTACGCCCTCTGGAGAAGGGTCTCCAAAGTTGAGTACGAACTTCTTGACCTCCTCTGTCAACTCTGAGATTGGTGCCGTGTAAGGCTCATTCTCCACCAAAAGCCTATCCTGAGAGTTGGCCAATATCTTGAAGATATTTCTCTCCTGTAGCTTCAGTTCTATTTCCTCCTGATTTGGATCCGGCGGGGGCGGCAACAGCATGGCAATACCCTTATCATTGGCGATCGTAGTCGTCACCAAGAAGAATATCAACAGCAGAAACGCAATGTCCGCCATGGAGCCAGAACTCACCTCAGGGGCCTTTCTTCCTCCACCTCGTGCCATTATTTTAAGAATTTAGAGATTTCTGTATATACAATTCCCGCGATAGCTGCGAATACAAAAGAGTACATCGTCAGCAATCCGGCACCCACCATTTTCGAGGTGGTTTCAGACGCTCCCTCCGAGCTACCGTCAGCTATTGTATAGGTGACGACGAGCACTACCAGAAGTATTCCTACTCCAATGCCCGACTTAACGAGGGACTTGGGATCGCCGAAAGATTGGATCAAAGGCATGATGATCGCTGTGATAGCACACAGGAAGATCAGTACATAGCCTGCATATAGTCCTAGATCGATTAATGACATATCCTGATTATTTCGGATGAACGAATCTTACTTGGCAGAAAGGTTGTGCTTCACAAGGATGTCTACCAAAGAGATAGAAGCGTCTTCCATGCTATTCACAAGGGAATCGATCTTAGAGATCAGGTAGTTGTAGAACAACTGAAGGATAACGGCCACAATCAGACCACCCACTGTTGTCAATAGTGCCACCTTGATACCGTTTGCCACAAGAGTAGGAGATACGTCTCCCGCTTCTGCGATGGCGTCGAAGGCGTCAATCATACCGATTACCGTTCCCATGAAACCAAGCATCGGTGCAAGTGAGATAAACAGGGAGATCCAAACCATACCTCGCTCCAACTTACCCATCTCGACAGAACCGTAAGAGATGATGGACTTCTCTACCATCTCGATGCCTTCTGACATTCTCATGAGACCCTGGATGAAGATAGAAGCTACCGGACCGCGAGTATTGCGGCATACGTCCTTCGCTGCCTCAACGCCACCTGCATTTAGCGCATCTTCGACGTTAGCGAGCAACTTCTTGACGTTAGTGGTTGCAAGGTTGAGTGTAATGATTCTTTCGATGGAGATAGCCAGACCCAAGATCAAACAGATCAAAACGATGCCCATGAAGCTAGGTCCACCATCGATGAATTGTTTCTTGACGACTTGGTGGAAACCAGGCTCCGCTTCAGCCACAGGCTCCTCTTCGATAAAAGTTGGCTCCTCCGCAACAGGCTCTGCCTCTTGCACAGCGGCGGAGTCTGCAGCAGCAGTTTCAGTAGTATCAGCCGCAGCGTCGTCTTGTGCATACGTGTTTACCGCAGTGAAGGTAAAAAGACCCGTAAGCATCAAAAGAGTAAGTAACTTTTTCATAATCTGTTTGGTAGTCTTCGGTTAAGTTTAAGTAAAGTTAATTATAAAATTTTTTGTCAAAATGTACACCTGCAGAGAGGAAGGGATTCGAACCCTCGATACCCGGTTAGGGTATACACACTTTCCAGGCGTGCGCCTTCGACCACTCGGCCACCTCTCTAAAAACAAAAGGCCCTAAAGCGACCTCTAGGCGGACGAATAAATCAAGAAAAATGAGCTTATGCAAATTGAAATTAATTTAGATATCCATCTCTCCTCGTAACGGAGCGGCCAACTTTGCTTTGATATTGACCAAATTATCTTCATTCGCAAGGAGAAACATGAGTTTGGTGACAGCCGCCTCCGGCGTAATGTCTCCGCCGCTCACCACACCAATTTCCATCAACCGCTTACTGGATTCATACCGACCAGGGATCACCTCTCCGCCACTGCACTGGCTGACATTGTAGATGATCACACCGGAATCGATGGTCTCCGCAAGAGCATTCATGAACCAATCATAATTCATGGCATTGCCGGAGCCATAGGTCTCCATGACTACGCCTCGCAGTCCGTTCATTGAGAGGATACAACGTAGCGCTTCTTCACTCAGGCCCGGAAATACCTTTAGGATGATCACATTTCGCTCAAAGCTCTTGCGGAAGATGAGCTCGCCACTGGCCTGTCCACTCAGCATGTTTTGTTTGAAATATTCTATGAAGATTCCCGACGTCGCCAGTTGAGGATAGTTGGGAGATTCGAAGGCTGCAAAGGCACTGGACCTGACTTTCTGCGCCCGGTTGCCGCGAAGCAAAACGAAGTTGAAGTAGATGGCCACTTCGCGCAAGATGGGAGCACCATACTCCTTGGAGGATGCGATCTGCAAGGCCGTGATCAAATTCTCTCGAGCGTCTGAGCGCAATTCGCCGATCGGTATTTGCGCACCCGTCAGAATGATGGGTTTGGACAGCCCCTCGAACATGTAGCTCAGAGCAGAGGCCGTGTATGCCATGGTATCAGTACCATGCAGGACGACGAAACCATCGTATTGGTCGTAGTTCTCATGTATTATCGCCCCGAGACTTTGCCAGTCCTCGACCCTGATATTGGACGAATCCAGCAACTTGGGGAACGAAACGAGGGTCATCAACAGATCCATCTCCTTCAGTTCGGGCAGCTTGTCCAGTACATTGCTGAAAGTGAAAGGTACAAACGCCCCCTTTTCGTCCTTGATCATTCCGATCGTACCACCTGTATATATAATGAGTATGGAACCCTTCTCTTCCTTATCAGAAGTGCGGGTCACGGCTATCTTATAGTCCTCACCTTTTTGTTTCGTGCTCAAGATTGAAAAGGTTTATGGCGTTAGCCGTGGTGATATCGTCCAACTCTCTGATCGTAGTACCCAGGTAGGTGGCTACCTTCTCCGCCACGAGTCTCACATAGGCGGGTTCATTTCGCTTTCCGCGGTGTGGCACCGGCGCCAGATAAGGACTGTCTGTTTCGAGAATGAGGTACTCGGGAGCGACGTGCGGCAGCACCTTGTCCAGCCCTCCATTTTTGAAAGTAGCGACGCCTCCAATCCCGAGCATGAAACCCAGCTCGATGATCCTTTGTGCCTGATCAACATTGCCCGTAAAACAGTGGAATACGCCACGGAGACCTCTGTCCGCAAAGGGGGCTACCAACTCAATCGTCTCATCGATGGACTCGCGGCAATGTATAACGATGGGCAGTCCACGCTCTAGTGCCCATTCGCTCTGGATCCTGAAGGCTTCCTGCTGCTGCGCGAAATGGGACTTGTCCCAATACAGGTCCGTCCCAATCTCCCCAACGGCCAGAAATGGCCGACGTTGCAGCCACTCTTCAACAACTTTCAATTCCTGCTCGAAATCCTCCTTGACCGAACAAGGATGCAGCCCCATCATGCTGCGACAAACGGTGGGATACTTCTCTTCCACCGCCAGCATCGCCTCTACGGAAGAATGATCGATATTGGGCATCAAGATCTGCGTGACACCAAGTGCCTGAGCAGAAGCGATGATTTCGTCACGATCCTCATCAAATTGGGGTAGATATATGTGAGCGTGGGTATCGATCATTGGGCTAGGCTATGCCGGCAAACTTAAACCCTTTGTCATGAAATCGCGTCAAAAAACCGGGTAGCACCTGCCGTACGAGAGGTAGGAACTTCGCACTGTCGTGAAACACAACCACGTCTCCACCCCTGGCACCGGATAGCTTGGTGAGGGATCTGGAAGGCGTCATTCGCTTATCAAAGTCGCCGGCCAGGAGGCTCCACATCACCACCTGATAGTCTTTCGACAATTCCTTGGCCTGTTTCGGTGTGATCCGACCATATGGAGGCCGAAAAAGTGGTCGCGAGGACGTGGCCGGATACTGGCTGATAAGCTCTTGACAGGCGTCAATATCGGCGCGGTAGTTCGGAAGACTGCTACGCCATCCAGACAAATGATGGTAGGTATGGTTGCCTATGACATGTCCTTGAGCTATTACCTGCTCAACGACCTCAGGATGCTGTGCCATCTTATCTCCCACCAGGAAGAAAGTGGCCTTCGCCCCTACATGGTCGAGCTGCTGAAGGACCCATGGAGTGGCTTCCGGGTCAGGTCCATCATCGAAAGTCAGATAGATTGTCTTGCCATCTCCCACCCCGCCAGTGAACAGGGAATAGGGGAATAAACGGGTCAACCAGATAGGCGTCCGATGCGGATACCAACCCACAGTTACTATTCAGGGAATTTGTTGCTGACCTGACACGAGATCATGGTGATGTCGTCATGATAGGGTGTCTCCTCCCTAAAGTCGTCCAGCGCCTTGAAAACATGCTTGTGCAGTGCATTGAGGTCCTCCTGCCAGTGTTTCTCCAGTATGGCCAACAGCCGCTCAGTTCCAAACTGTTCTTCCTCCACATTGAATGCCTCGGTCAGCCCATCCGTGTAGGCCAGGAACAGAAAGTTATCAAGGTGCTCGATCCGCACCTTGGACAGGAATGGCAGTGGATCAAACATTCCCAAAATCGTCGTTCCTTCCTCCAGGGTATACTCTTTCTCCTTCGTTAGCAAGAAAGACGGATTGTGTCCACAGTTGACGTATTCGAAGACGTGGGTATTGAAATCATACAGACCAATGAAGAAGGTGATGAAGTTCTCACCATTGCTACTGGAGCATGTGGAGTGGTTCAACTCACTGATGATCTCCTCAAGGTCTTCCGTTTTTCGGACGAGTGTACGCAGTGATGCCTGGAAGTTGGACATGAGCAGTGCGGCAGGCACACCTTTTCCGGAGACATCTGCAATACAGACGATGAATCGGTTGTCTCCGAGAGAAATGTAATCGTAGTAATCACCCCCGACATCCTGGTGAGGGAGGTAGACCGCATCTATCTTGAGGCGGGTCGACTTCGGCAGCTTCTTTGGAAACAAGAAGTTTTGCACCTTCTTGGCGATCTCCAGCTCCTTGCGGTAGGCCTCTTGCTTCAACTGCCTTCTGGCCAGCTTCTTATTTTCGATGGCTACAATCAGGATGTTCGTCAGTGCTCTCAGGAAAGTGATGTCCGTCTCAGGATTGCGCCCGCCAATAAATACGACAGCCAGGAGCCTGTCTTTATGATACACAGGAAACACGTGAGAGAATTCGCTGAAATGATCATTTTCCTCAATCTCAGTGATATCAGTGTAGGTGGTATGCTTTTCTGGAAGCACCTCATCAGACCAATTGCCCTCGGATCCGAAGTGCACCTTGCAGCGCCATTGTTCACCCTCCATGAACACGGCCAGTTTCTTTACTTGAAGATCGGCGAGTAGCGTAAAGCGATAGATCCTATACAAATCACCCTCGGGCAGGTTGTTGTTGATCGCCTGAGTGATTTCGAGTAGAGCGTTGAGCTCCAGGTCCCTTATGTCGCCTATTGCAGCCATTTGCAACCTTTCAATTAGAGTTGTGGGCCAGCAGACCCTTCTTCGAGGCAAGGTAGAAGTAATCCTCGTACTTCATGGCAAGTTCTAAAGGTTCAGCAGCATCTTCATCGACGCTCCGTAGGACCCTTACCCAACCTCGCTGATACAAAGTTTCCAATGTGCTCACCAGTTGATCGTTCGTCAGAGCACAGGCTTCCTTCAGTTGTTCATAAGAAACGACAAAGTATAGCTCGTCCAATACGTCATATTCGTCGTCGTTCATGAGTAGCTTCTACCTTTCCACGAATACTTGCCAAAAATAGACCCAAAACCCAACAACAGTACATAAAAAGGATAAACAAAGCTGACGACAGGGAAGTACAGGCGACATCTGGCGATCCCCAGAAATCGGCTCGTAGCCTGGAGGTATCGGGCCTCGGCCAACCACCGCAAACCTATCAGTACGATGACCGGTAGCCACGACCACCAGCCAACAGCCACTCCGTAGACCATCAGGAAGATGGAAACAAAATCAACGAAGGCATACACAGACGCGACCTTCAACCACCAGTTGGACCTCAAGCGCCATTTGCTCAGCCAACGGAGGCGCTGTTGGATAAAGCCACCGATGGTCCCCTTGGGATACGTGCAGACAAGTACGTCCCTGGATTTTATGAAATGCACCTGCCCGGGGAACTGCTCAAATATCTTCTGAAGGAGAAACTCGTCATCACCGGATGGCACTGTGTCATTGCCTTCGTATCCGTTGACAGAGTGAAACGCACTCTTGAGATAGGCCATATTCGCGCCATTGCATGTGCTTGGATATCCCTTCTGCAATGTCGCCGCCCCAAATGCAATGAGAGATGAGAAATCCAGTGCCTGATAAATGTCGAAAAAACGATCACCCACCATCTTCACGGGACCTGATACCATCTGCGGCTGGTGTTTCTGGAAAAATGCGGCATAGGTGCTTACCCAGGAAGCAGGTACCCGGCAGTCACCGTCAGTGCACAGGATGATCTCTCCTGAGGCATGTTCCACACCCAGTGACGCCGCGGCCTTTTTGCCCAATTTGTCACGGAGTGAAAAGGTCTTGAGGTCCAGAGTACTACCGGCTCGATGGCGGTTTACCAACTCACTGGTCTTGTCATCGCTATGATCGTCGACAATGATCACTTCAAACATGTCAGTAGGATAGTCCTGAGCCTCCAGATCTTGCAGCAGCTGACCTATGTGTTCTTCCTCATTGCGAACCGGAATTATTACCGACACGCGATAACGGTTATCGGATGAGGACCGAAAAGTATTGATCCCATTCCAAATACGAGTGAGCACACCAAAAATGACCACATGCACAATCGCTATACCAGCGAAGACAATCATATAGATAACTTAAAACGGTATGCCAGGAGAGGAACCAATCCCATGATGGAGGGTAAAATAATATTTATGAACCAAAGGGAGAAACTCGCGACAAGCAATGGTGTCGCGTCAGCAATATAAGCGGCAAATACAAACACAATAGCAGCCTCCCTGACACCCAAAGCTCCCAACAGCGACGGCACAATCGATCGTAGTAAGAATACAACCCCCACTCCACTCCCAATTACCAGTAAGTGAACCTCTGGCAGCACCGCCGACAGCAGAACAATAAGCTGAAAAGAGAATATCATGTATCGGGTGACTGTGAGCGCCGCAATCCAAAAGTGGTCTTGGTCGTCATATAATTTGCCAATGGATGTCAGGTGTCGCCAGCCGGCATATACAAGCACTGCAAGAGGCAAAAGCAGCCAGATGTAATCGAAGGCATACAGATATACGGTGGCGACAATGCCGACCACCGCGGTCACTCCCATAGCGTAAACACGGCTCACCATCAGGACCTTGACCGACTGTATGGAACGCGGAATACCTAACATCCGCCCCATGAAATCGCCCAGGGTGAAAGGCATGATCCAGTTGAGAGCCAGTCCTCGCAAGACGCCAGCGGCGGCTGTGGACTGGGAAATAGGCATAAGTGGCCGGACGCACCGCTGCCACTTGAGAACTTCCAGGTACCAGTTGAGCGGAAAGAGGAGTAGCGCACTTATGAAGGCGACCAGAAATTGGCGGTCAGAAAACCATTGCTCTAGTTGCAAATCGGCCCAGGATATATGTCCTAGTCTTGAGAAGATGTAGAAGAAGCAAGCTCCGCAAATGACCACCTTTAACGTATAAAGGGCCATTTCTTTCCATCTTATGTGGTTTATTTGTGGCAGTGAGTACATCTGGTAAGGAAAAGATCATCCTCGGCCTGGATCCTGGCACGAATGTAATGGGTTACGGTCTGATATCCATCCGCAAAGCCCAACTCACACTCCTGCAGTTTGGTGTCATCCACCTCAGTAAATATGAAGGGCACGAGCTCAAACTCAAGAAAATCTTCGATCGCGTGACCAATCTCATCGATGAATATCTTCCGGATGAGGTCGCATTGGAAGCTCCCTTCTACGGTAAGAACGTCCAATCCATGCTAAAATTGGGTCGGGCGCAGGGTGTGGCCATGGCAGCGGCCCTATCGAGGGAGATACCCATCAATGAGTACGCGCCAAAGAGAGTCAAACAGTCGGTGACCGGGAATGGCAACGCATCGAAGGAGCAGGTGGCAGCGATGCTACAAAGCCTTATGAAGTTTGACGAAGCACCCAAGCTGTTGGATGCCACTGACGCTCTCGCAGTAGCCGTATGCCACCACTTTCAAGGGGGGAAAGTTGAGCTATCTTCAACCAGTTGGAAAGCTTTCCTAACAGCAAATCCTAATCGAGTTAAATGAGAAGAACAAACCGACAATTGTTGGCCATAGCAGCCACGGCATTGGTAGCTGTGGGATGCAGTGAAAAGAAATACACCTTCGAGAAGATCACTTGCTACGACAGGCCGAATTTGCGCTCCATCTACACACCCTGTAGACAGTTTCTGTACAACGCAAAGTTTTGGGATCAGGAGTACAATCTTATCACAGAGACCCGAGTGCTACTGTCACTGACGGGCAATTCCCAAATGAAACAGGATGGCAAAGAACAAGTCGAAGGTATCTACCAGTACGAGTACAAAGAGTCAGACTTCGCCAAGGCCGCGCCCCACAACATCAATACCACCCTGCCTGATACCGGATGGGTGCAGCAGATGCCACAAGGTCTCGCCGAGACAGGGCAGGACGTATGGATGACGCCTTTCCGACAAAATCAATTCAAGTTTACGCAAGTGAGCCCTTATCCCTCGGTCAACCTACCGCTGGAGGATGGCAAACAATGGCACAGCAACCTCATTATGTATGGCGGCTGGGGCGACTGGGACAACCAGCGTCTGCGGAGTAACTATGAAGTACTTGGCAAGGAAACAGTCGAACTCCCGATGGGTGTACTGGAAGATGTCTGGCATGTGAATGCCATCGTAAACATGAACCTGGGCTACAACACCTTGGACATGTGGTTCAGTGAGGAATATGGATTCGTGAAGCTGATCTATAAAAACTATGGTGGCCAGCTGGCGCAATTCGAAATGACAGAGGTAATCGAGCGGGGTCTGTAAATTCTACAGGCCATTGACTACGTGTCCACCGTTCTTGATTATCTTTGAGATACTCTGCATGCAGAGTAAATTCCTAACATAGCTTATGTACGAAAAACTACTCTCCCCTCTCGATCTCGGATTCACGACATTGAAAAATCGTGTGCTCATGGGCTCCATGCACACCATGCTCGAAGAGGCACCCAATGGCTTTGAAAGAGCTGCTGCATTTTATGCTGAACGCGCCCGAGGTCAGGTCGGATTGATCGTCACAGGAGGCATCGCCCCGAACAAAGAGGGATGGGTCGGACCGCACTCTGCTAAGTTGTCGACCGAAGAGGAGATCGCGCCTCACCAGCTCATCACCAATGCGGTGCATCAGGAGGGCGGCAAAATCTGCATGCAAATACTCCATAGTGGCAGGTATGGCTACCATGCCCACAACGTCGCCCCCTCTCCTATCCAGGCACCCATCAATCCAATGAAACCTCGCGAGCTGACTACTGAGGACGTCTATCGCACCATCGAGGATTTTGCAGAATGCGCAAGGTTGGCACAAAAAGCCGGCTACGACGGCGTAGAAGTGATGGGATCTGAAGGGTACCTGATCAATCAGTTTATAGTCAAACGAACCAATCATCGGGAAGATGAGTGGGGCGGACCCTATGAAAACCGGATGCGGTTTCCCATCGAGATTGTGAAGGCCGTCCGGAAAGCCGTCGGCACTGATTTCATCATTATCTATCGGCTCTCGATGCTGGACCTCGTGGAAGGAGGTAGTACCTGGGAAGAGGTGGTCATGCTGGCGAAGGAGCTTGAAAAGGCTGGTGCTACCATCATCAATACGGGTATCGGCTGGCATGAAGCCCGGATCCCAACGATCGCAACCGTCGTGCCCCGCGGGGGCTTTGCTTGGGTCACCAAGCGACTGATGGGAGAAGTGTCCATCCCGCTCATTACCACCAACAGGATCAACATGCCTGACGTCGCGGAGAATATCCTGCAGGACGGCTGTGCTGATATGGTGTCGATGGCTCGCCCTTTCCTGGCGGATGCCGACATAGTGAAGAAATCAATAGAAAACCGGGCCGATGAGATCAATACTTGCATCGCTTGCAACCAGGCCTGCCTGGACCATACCTTCCAGATCCAGATCAGCTCGTGCCTCGTCAACCCACGGGCCTGTCATGAAACACTGCTCAACTACCCGCCTGTCTCGACTGCCAAAAAGCTCGCAGTAGTAGGGGCAGGACCGGCGGGACTTGCAGCAGCAACGATCGCTGCAGAGCGTGGTCACGAAGTGGATCTGTTCGAAGCCGAAGACAAGATCGGCGGCCAGTTCAACATGGCAAAGGTGATTCCCGGCAAAGAAGAGTACGCAGAGACCATCCGCTACTACCAATCGATGATCGACAAGCACGGCGTCCGACTGCATCTAAGCACACGCGCCGATCTGGATCAATTGAAGGCTGGAGGTTACGACGAAGTGATCATCTGTACGGGTGTCACGCCCCGGGAAGTTGACTTCGAGGGTGCCGATGATCCGAAAGTTGTGAGCTACGTGGATGTGCTCTACCGAGACAAAGAGGTAGGAAAAAAGGTGGCTATTGTAGGCGCGGGCGGTATTGGATTTGATGTGGCGGAATACCTCGCCCACCAGGGCAATCCGCCTAGCATGGACGTAGAGGCCTTTATGAAAGAGTGGGGCGTCGATATGGAATACAAAGTCGGCGGCGCCAATGCCGAAGCGCAGCCAGAGCCATCTCCCAGGGAGATATACTTACTCAAGCGATCCACAGGGAAACACGGAAAAGGCCTTGGGAAGACCACTGGATGGATCCATCGCGCCAGTCTGAATATGAAGAAAGTTCAGATGCTTGCTAACGTCACCTACGAGAAAGTGGATGGAGCGGGACTGCACATATCAGTCAATGGAGAGCCACAGGTACTCGATGTAGATCACATCGTAGTCTGTGCTGGTCAGGAGCCACTACGAGATCTCTACGATGGACTGGTGGCAGCAGGGGTCAATGCGCACCTCATTGGCGGTGCCAAAGAGGCGGCAGAGCTTGACGCGAAGCGGGCCATCAAAGAGGCGGCAGAGTTAGTATCAGAGATCTGAGCCGAGCTTCAAAATTTAAATAAACTCTCCCGAAACGGTGTCAGCCGGGGCAGCATCGTCGGGGAGGCGATCCCTGAATTCTATGGAATCCCTTTGTGACTGACTGAGACTATCGGCAGGCATGCCCATTGAAGGTTGTGTGGCAGTCTGACCCTGCCCACTGTCACTGCTATCGGTAAGCATCGACGTCTGGCCACTCAGGAGCTTCCAACCTCCCGCCCGTAGTATCACAGTGCCGGATTCGATCATGCGAACGCGTCGCGTCACGCCCCCCGCCTCCACCACCTGTCCTGATACAACCCCATGGAAGTTGGCGAGGAAAGGGACAATGGGAAACACCGTCAGAGAGTCCCAGCGATAATCAGCGGAGATGATATTTCTAGCTGATTGTTCGAGGATCACCTTAACGGAATCGTAGCTAAGGGCAGATCCATAACCTGGCGGTACCCAGAAGAAATCGGCGGAATTGTCGAGGTACTCGAACTCCGCAAGGAGCCCCCGATCACGAATGGCATCGTGATAGGCATGTAGCATAGTGGTCACACCATCACGAACACTGTTTTTTTCCAACGACTTCAGTCGCGATTCCTCGCCACAGGCACCGATGGTCAACAGGAGGCAAATCAAACATGGGGCAAAAATGGAATGTAAAGGACTTGGCTTTCTCATGTGAAAACTAAATATAGAGAGTCGTCACGAGCTCGGAATGCATCGCTCAGTAAACATGTATCCAGATGCTCTCTTCTTCACTCGTCCTCAACCGGAAGACCCCTTTCTCTTTTCTGCTGGTTGACCATCTCTTCGACATCGCGCAGCAGCTGCTTGGCATCGTAGATGATGCCGTCTTTGATGGTGTACTTCACACCTCCCACACGCTCAACCTGCTGGGTCTCATCATTGAGTCGCGGAAAACCTGTCCCGTAGAGAACCTTTAGATTCTGAATGGGATTCTCATCCACGATCACCAGATCTGCCAGTAGCCCGGGTCGGATGATCCCAAACTCAATGTCCTTGCCCTTTGGTTCGTGAATAGCCTGAGAGGCGTGCAATGTAGCCCCTCGAATGACTTCCAAAGGGTGGAACCCGGCCTCTTGCAAAAGCTCCATTTCCTCGATGTGTCCAAAACCCCACAGGTTGTAAATGAACGATGCGTCATCGCTGACTGTCACACGACCTCCGGCGTTTTTGTAATCATTCAGGAAGGACATCCACACCTTGTAGAAGTTTTTCCAGGCTACCTCGTCCCATGTCGTCCAGTCGTAGAAATAGGACCCATGATCTACACGGCTCGGGTAGTAGAAATCATGAAGGGTCGGAAGTGTATACTTTTCATGCCATTCGGCATTGCGCTCCCGCATGACATCTCTTCCCGCGAGGTAAGCAGTCATCGTAGGGTCGAGGATGAAATCATGCGCCAAAAACTCCTGAATCAGTGCATTCCAGGCTTCACTGCCGCGTGGATGGATCTTGTCCCACTGATAGGCTACCTGGCTAAACCGATACTGTTCGTCATTGTAAACAAAGTCCGGTGGCCAGTCCTGAATATCATTCTCCTTATACAAGGACTCGAAGAGCCCATAAAAGTGCGTGAGATTGTCAAGGCCCATTCTTGCGGCGTCCAGTGCGTTGACCCTACCGACCATGGACTGGGCGATATGGGCTACTGTGCCCATCCCATGTTTGTGTGCTTCATCGATGCCGGCCTGTAGGATCTCGGGGTCATGGCTAAAAAACTTGAGCCCGTCCACGTCTCTCTGCGCGGCCCAGCGCACCCACTCCCGGGCCTTGTCAGGCGTATGGATGGGCCCTCCTTCCCAGTCTTCACCCTGGCCCATTATGTGAAAAGCAATGATCCGGGGAGCGACGATCTCATTTCTTGCGCTGCGTTCTTTTTCGCTCTTCGTCCAGTTGACATTGGCGGCAGGCACGCCGCGGATGGTGGTAATGCCGTGTGCCATCCAGAGCTTGTAGGGATACTCGGCATTGGGTGACTTCTTGGCACCGCCGACGTGAGCATGCAGGTTGATGAATCCAGGCAGGACGTACGACCCATGGGCATCGATCTCCTTCGTCGCGCCCTGAGGTCGGGATGCGGAGTCGATCGGTACTTTTGGCGTACCTACCCCGACAATTTCCGCGATCTTGTTGCCCTCTACGACAATGTCGACGGGTCCCATGGGAGGAGCTCCCGTACCATCGATCATGATGGCCCCTCTGATGATCAAACGCTCGAATGGGCCTTCCCCTTCATCGGGCCGCCGGTCGGCCGCCGGGTTAAGTGTCTGTGCAAAAAGTGTTGCGGCGAGCGTGAAGGCAAAAAGTGAAAGTGCGAGCTTCTTCATGGTTAGGTCTGGGAGGATGATCGTCAAAAGATAGAGAATTTTTAGAACCAGCATCTCTCCGGGCATTGCCATAAGACCGACGGCGAAAGAAATAGCAGCCTGAACCCGCGACAGGGATAGAGGCGGCAGCCGGCATCGACTGCCGGGCCCGAACCTATCGCTTCCAAATTGAGTGCAATACGTCGGGGGTCCCGGCACTGCGGCCGGGACAAGCGCGGCCGAGATACAGCCGATAGCCCGGTCCCGACCCGGTAGGTGGACCTCCGCTACATCTGGGGCGCTTTGCCCGGCGAGGGAGTCGCCCCAGTCAAAAGATTCTTACTTCAGTCGCTTCTTAGCAGCTTTGAAAGCGTTGAACGTGTTGATGATGCCACCGCTTTGGGAGAGGTCACTGAATGGCACTTCCACTTCCTCACCATCCTCGGAAGGCTGCAGGACCGTCTTCGGCTTCTTGACGGGGGACACCGTGTCCATCAACAGACTAATCATCTGCTCGGGCGTAGCGTCGGGGTAATAGGCCAAAACCAACGCCGCCACGCCTGTCACGATCGGGGCGGCAAGACTTGTCCCATCATGGGAGCTGTAGGTATTGTCGAGATCAAGGGAAATAATGGAAGCGCCAGGAGCGAATATGTCCACCTGCTCCTTGCCATAGTTAGAGAAAGAGGCTGCGATCTCGGCGTCGTAATCCCGTGAATTGGCACCGACTTCCAGCCAGTTGGACGCCCTGGTGCCATCCTCGAACACGTCCGTAGGGAAGTTGTCAGAGACGTCAATATCCCGGCCATCATTACCAGAGGCGTGCACGAGCAGTACGCCATTGTCCGCCGCATAGCGCACGGCATCATCGACGAAGTGCTTCTGAGGAGAGAAGTTCTTGCCAAAGCTCATATTGATAATATCGGCGCCATTGTCAACGGCATATCGGATGGCCAACGCGATGTCCTTGTCGCGCTCATCACCCTGGGGAACCGCGCGAACGGGCATGATCCTCACATAGTCAGACACGCCATTGATACCGATTCCATTTCCTCTACGTGCGGCGATCACTCCCGCCACAGCGGTACCGTGCGACGCGTCCGGCCCCTCCACATCGGCGTTGCCATAGTCCGTATCGGTGATATCGTCGGGGTCGTCTCCTATCAGGTCGCGGGCGTTGAGACCTGGATCAAGGTAATAATCCATGGTTTCCATACTGTACTCGACCGCCGCCTGCAGGTAGTCTTCAGTCAAGCCCATTTCAAAATACCCCTGTAGGAACTGCTTGGCAAACTGCACGTCCTGGGCCTCCGAATTCACCTTCAACAGATCCTCGCTGCTGGTGACGTCAATGCCGGTAGCGTCGTTGATGATGCGCTTGGACTCCTGATACGCCTGAGCAAAGGCGGAAATGTTGTCGCGAAGCTGGCGCCCTTCTTCCAATTGCTCCTCATAGGAGGCCTTGGCCTTGTCGTAAAGCGGGCTGCTCTTACCAGATTGCGCGACGATGCGCGTTTCTTCCAGGTTTTCGTAGCGAATGTTTTCGCCGTCCTTGTTGCCGAGGAAGTTCCACCCGTTGATGTCATCGACAAACCCGTTACCATCGTCATCGACGCCATTGCCAGGGATCTCATCTTCATTGACCCAGATCCGTCCTTCGAAGTCCTCGTGCTCGATGTCGACGCCGCTGTCTATAACTGCGACGATCACCGTTTTCTTTGGCGCTTTGCCGGTCACGAATTTTTCGTATGCCCGATCGGCACCGACTCCCGCTATGGCGTCCGCTTTTGGGTCCTTGTTGTACCAGTCAAAGTAGCTGGCGTCTAATTCGTCTATCTGTTGTCCCTGGCCAAAAAGGTCGAATGGGAGGCAACTCACCCCAACCATGACCATCAAGAATATCCTGCGCATTATCTGATCGATCTTCAAAATTGTGCAGCAAAGTAACCAAAAACCGGACCTTTTATTTCGGCGAATTACATGAACGTAGGTTTCTAGGCCGGAACTGACTGAAAAGAGCGGTTTGGTGGTGAGGGGACCGGAGAAATGTAAGTGCCCGGACAAACCGGGCGCATGTCCAGAAAACCAGCCAACCTGAATTGTTAGGTCTTTGGTATATGCAATCGATATGCGAACAGTCCTGGGTTTCGTCTTGATATGTCTGAGTGTGTCGTTGTGTCTGGGACAATGCTGCTCCGGTGGCGTCCCGATGTCCGGCAACATCGGATTACCTGCGTCCAGTAAGGGAACGATACAGTTCACGCTCAACTACGACCTCAATGTACTGGAGACGCTAAAGTCTGGGACCGTAGTATTGGACGATCGTACCCGCCGTCGTGAAACACATGCGGTGCTTTTTGAAGGCGGCTACTCTATCACTGATAGGTGGTCTGTGGATCTGTTTCTACCTTTTGTGCGTCAGGAGCGCACCATCAATCAACCGAATCTGGGAGAGGATTTTGTAGCAACGCAAGGGCTGGGTGATGCTGTGGTGCTGGTGAAGCATGCCGTCACATCAAAAGTCACCCTGGGCATCGGGATGAAACTACCAACGGGGGCAGCTGACAGAACCCGCGAAAATGGTCTGCCCCTCAACGCAGATCTGCAGCCAGGTAGTGGTGCGCTCGACCAGCTCTTGTATGCCAACTATCGGACCGATATCGGCTTTCGACCCTCCATGAGCTTCAGCGGAACGATGATCCATCGATTCACCGGCAGGAACAACAGCTACCTGGGATCGTCCACTTACGAGTTTGGGAATGAAACGCAGATAGTCGCAGCCTTGGCGGATCGGGTGGTACTGGGTCCTCTCCTTCTGGATCCTTCCTTCAAGGTGCGATTTCGGATTCAGGGGAGGGATCAATTCAACGTTATTGATTTCCCTTCGTCCGGTGGAGCATTCGTATTTGTGAATCCGGGTGTTTCAGCCGCAATCAACCCGGACCTCTCCTTTCAGTTCAATATGTCGCTCCCTGTCTATGCTAATGTCAACGATACACAACTATCCCCGACCTACAGGATCAACACGGGCCTTTACCTGACCCTTCGAAAAAAGGAGTCTTCAGAGGCGATCATTCCAAGTTTCAACTAGATCAAATCCAAGTGCTATGAAAAAATACACAACGTACCTGCACACAATCATCATCGCTCTGGGCTGTCTGGCGCAAAGTTGTTCTAACGATGGTACCGAACCTACCACCACCGGCGGTGACTGGCTTATCCCCGCCACGCGAGTTTTTGACGGCGGCCCCGGAAAAGACGGTATCCCAGCACTGGAAAATCCCGAGTTTATTCCGGCCGGGGAAGTGCAGTACCTGGCACCCGACGACCTCGTACTGGGCATTCAAGTCGGAGATGAGATACGAGCCTATGCCCACCCGATCCTGGACTGGCATGAGATCATCAATGATGAAATAGGCACTGAGCACTTTGCTGTCACATACTGCCCACTGACAGGTACAGGTATTGGCTGGAACCGTATCATCAATGGGCAGGAGACGACATTCGGCGTCTCCGGCCTACTCTTCAATACCAACCTTATTCCCTACGACCGCGCCACCGATAGCAACTGGAGCCAGATGCTGCAGCAAAGCGTCAATGGATTGCTCATCGGCGAGAAGCCGGAGTTCGTCCACCTAGTAGAGACCACGTGGGCGACATGGCAGGAGATGTTTCCCCACTCTGTGGTGACCTCATTGAACACTGGGGTTTCCCGAAACTATGGTCAGTACCCCTATGGCGATTACAGAACATCGGAAAACCTGATATTCCCTGTGGAAAACGAGGACAGGACGCTTCCTGCCAAAGAGCGCGTACTCGGCGTCGATATCAATGACGAACGTAAGGCCTTTCGCTTTGAGCTATTCGCCGACCGTGACATTGTCACCGCAACAGTGGGCGGGGAAGAGATTATCGTCATTGGTGACAGGGATGACAACTTCATGGTGGCCTTTCGGAACACCTTTCTGCAGGCACAACTTCCATTGACGGTCGTCGACGATGGGTCATCAGCCGTGTTTGCTGACGCTACTGGCAACCACTATGACGTATTCGGCAAGACTGTGTCTGGACCGGACTTCGGGATATCTCTCTCCCCTGTCAATGCCTATATCGGTTATTGGTTTGCCTGGGCAGCATTCTTCCCCAATATTGAATTGGTGTCGAGCACTAACTAACCTCCGCTCTGAGGATCTCCTGGACCCCTGCCCTGTATTCCGCGAACTCTAGCAGATTGTGATGTGTGGCGCCATGGACGACGTGGAAATGTGCCTTTTCAGGATTTAACGCCCGATGAAGTCTCTTGCCTGAAGCAATGGGCACCACCATGTCTGATGTCCCATGGAAGATGTGAATGTCCGTGGTGGCGTGCGTGAGGTGATGGGCATTTCGAAACGGGTACCTGATCAAATGCACAAAGGGGAAAAAGGGGAAGTAACGACCCGCGACATCACGGAGACTGTAGAAGGGCGTCTCCAGGATAAGTTTTTGGGGGTTGTTTTTGCCGGCGACATAGCTGGCCGGACCAGAACCCAGGGAGCGACCATACACGATGATTTGTGACTCCTCCCAATCTTGCTTGACATGATCATAAAGCAACTGGGCATCCTCCAGGAGCAAAGATTCGCTTCGGTGCCCGGTACTCTTCCCATACCCTCGATAGTCGTAAACGAAGACATCATATCCCATATCGAGAAAGAAGTAGGAGATCTCTCCCCATCGCGGAAGCTCACCGCCGTTGCCGTGGTTATAAAAGATCACACCCCGGCGCTCGTCGCTAGTAAAATAGAGCGTATTGATCACCGCACCATCCGGCATGGTGATGAAGCGCTCTTCGTGCTTGGCGGAAAAGTTGTACTGGAAATCATGCGGGATGGGCACACCGCGGAAAATGAACTTCTCTTGTGTGACATAGAGCACCGCAGTGGTGATAAGATACAGACCTATGAATAGCAGGAGAGCTACTTGCAGCATATCAGAGAACCACCTGTTTCTTATCCCCTTTACGGCTGAAGTTTAGGCTTGTCTCATCAGGGTCAATGCTCTGAAGTTGCTTTGAGTTGAGTATTTCGTCCAACATACGATGATATTCCTCTTTAGTATAAAGGTTATTGTGCCCGGCGCCTATGATAGAATAGAGCCTTGTATTCTCAGGGTTGATCCTTGACAACTTCACCGCCGTCTTATAAGGTATCAGCTTATCATTGGTACCGTGAATGATCTTGATGGGGCATTTCACATACTTCAGCCACTTGTATGTCGGTATAGGAAATCTCAGAATCAATGATAGAGGTAGAAATGGCACGTATCGTTTGGTGACCCTCTTCAGGCTATAGTAAGGTGACTCCAAAATGAGCATCCGCGGATTGTTGGTGCTCGCGAGCTTGGCGGCAAATCCCGAGCCCAGCGACCTGCCGTAGACAATTATGTACTTCTCATCTACCTGTTTTTTCATCTCATCATAGATGAACTGAAGGTCCTCTTTGATACCCGCCTCAGACCTCTTCCCTGTGCTCTTGCCAAAGCCTCGGTAGTCAATCATGATCACATCATAGCCCAGGCGCGTAAAGTCCACGGCAAACCGTCCCCAACCCTTGATGGAACGTGAATTGCCCTTCAGATACAACACCACCCCCTTGGGCTTGTCGAGGCAAAAATGGACGCCATTGATGTTGACCCCCGGCACCGTCTCCAGGTTGTACTCCATGAAAGGGAGATCTGGGTATTTGAATTCAAAGTCTGTCGGCAACTTTTCAGGCTTGAAGAGAAACTTCTCTTGCCAGAAATAGACGACGAAATTGACTGCGACGTACGCGGTGAGGACTATGACTACTGCAGTAACCACAAATTGGAAGATACGGCTTTTGGGCCAATTGTCGATGACCCCTGCGGAATTTAGCCGGAGGAGTACTTTCTGCGGGTCTCCACTTTTTGAATTTGGCGGCGCAGTACCACTTTTGCTAGCTCAGGTGCTATATGGTCCGGATTCCCCAACTCAATGATTTCTCTCACGCGGGCTTCCTGGACATCGATTCGATACAAGGCATTGAGCAACCCATTGAAATCTGTATCCAGCATTATCTGTATCTCCTTTGTCAACCATGCATGCAACCGATCGAAGGTCATATCGGGGCCATCGTCATAATTTCCTTCGACAGGGAGGTGCTTTTTGATAAGTTCATAACTGTCTTGAAGTAACGATTGATCCATCCTGTCTATGAAACTGCTGCGAACTTCACTCAAGCTACTCCTTATTTTGTCATTCACCTCTGCGCAAGCCCAACAAGATGAAGTGCTGGCCGTAGTGCAAAGCATCTTTACCGGCATGGCCACTGACGACGGTGAAATGGTGAGAGCGGCATTCACCGAAGATGCCATGATGTTTACCGTATATGAAGATGAGGAAGGGAACGTGCAAAAGAGACAGGGTTCACTGGACAAGTTTGTAGACGCGGTCAATGGTGAGAAACCTGCCGCGTTCAATGAGCCCATATGGAATGAACAGATTGCGATCGATGGACCGTTGGCTTCTGTGTGGGTGGACTATGCCTTCTATCTCGGCAACGACTTCCACCACTGCGGCGTGGACGCCTTTCACCTCATCAACACCAATGAGGGCTGGAAGGTATTCCATTTGGTAGATACACGAAGAAAGGACGACTGTGTCGTACCAGACGAAGTCACAGCCCAGTTTGAATAGGCCTATTTGTCGGTCTTTGATCCCTTTGCGCCAGAAGTCTTCTTGGAGGCTGCAGGCTTTTTCTCTTTCTTTTCGGCATCTGCAGGGGCTTCAGTAGCTGCTTCCTCGGATGCGTCAGCGCCATCGGCCTCCGGCTTCGCCTCGAAGATTTCCGGCATGTCTGCAGAAATGGTATTGTACCAGTTGACGAGCTTCTTTATGTCAGAGACATATACTTTGCTATCGTCATAGTTGGGAAGGACGTGTTTCAGGAAAGACTTGAGTTCCTCAGGATCACTATTACCCGTCAGCCCCGAGTCGCCATCAAACTCCTCATGTATCTTCTTCATGACATCCTCTAGAGGAACGGATCCTTCTCCGTCAATCGTGTAGATAGAAATGTCCGAGAGCACTGAGACCTTCGTCCGCATACCTGCGATAAACTTCTTTTTGGTTTCATCGAGGGCCTCGAGTATCACTCCATTCCTTGTAGGTGAAACCACCTTGAAGAGACCTCCTTTGCCACTGACTGATGCTAAATCGCTGAATTCCATGATGGACAACCACTGATTAAAAACGCAGCAAAACTAAGGGAGAGTGAGGATCAAATGCATCATTACCGAAGAATTTGATTAATTATCCCACTTAAAGTGTGGACTTTGGGCAAAAAAAATGCTGTGATGATATCACAGCACTTTCCGAACATTTTACTACTTAGTTTAGATTATGAAGTCCTTTTATCCGCGAGCTTTCCAGATTTTGGCCTGTAGCTCCTCAGTATTGGGCGAGAAAGATGTCTCTTTCAACAAGATGATACTCTGAACCCAGAAGTCCATCGCCTGTCGATTTTCCCCAACGGCATAGTAGTAGTCGCCCATCAGCTCGAGGTTGTAAGGGGTCTCCTTAATCAGGATCGACGCCTCTAGCCATTCCTTGGCCTCCTCAAGGGCCACTTTCTTGTCAATGACCATCTGAGCAGACTGAGCAAAGACCTTCCAGCTGTTGTCATAGTTGGAGGCTACCGCGCTACGGGCTTTTTCTAAGACTTTGTCCTTGTTTTCAAATTTTGGACCTGTTGCATGTGCAGTGAGTACAGTCGCCACCAGGGCCACTGCAAATAGACCTTTCTTAATGTGCATGATAATTTTGAGTTTTGACTTTGGTCCACCCGTAACAAATCCAGGCCCAAAAAAGTAAGAAACTGAAAATCAACACCTTATAATGAAGGTACCGCACTGTAGTGTACAGAATTGGGACGAGAATGCACCTACACGGACAGTCCAACCTTTGCCTGGGGCGTTCGTATAAGGCCAGTCGACGAAATTTACGGCAACAACCTTCCGATCATCACCATCATCAACCGCTAGTCATGGGAAATAAACAGTTCCCATCACGAGACGTATAAAATTAGATTGATGTCAGCGGAAAGATTCCGTAGACAATTTCACCGTAAAGACATTCGTTTTTACAAGAAGGCGTAGCGACCTGCGCTTTTGTACAATCGCTGCTTTCGAGGCTTAAAGATTTTGGGAAGAAGGACGCTGGTCAAAACAGCTCCGATGAGGACCAAAAGTAGTTTTATGAGTTTCATACTTGGCGGTTATTTGGGTTTCAGTATACCAAAATAACAAAACAACCGCCTGAAGTACAATACCTACTTCACGGTAATTTTTCCAACCACCGGCATGGGTCTGCCGGGCGTCAGGTCACAAGAATGAGGAAGGCTACTGTGGGGCCGTTGAGAACTTCTTTACCTCAGGATTGGTTCTGAGGAGTCGTTCAAAAATTTCTAGCATATCGTCAAAATCCCACGGCTTGGTAACAAATTCATGTATACCAAAGCTACCAACGGCTTCATCCAACTCATGTCTTTTGATGAATCCGCTCAGGATCATTCGCTTGATATCAGGATCGTATTCATGGACCTGACGAAGGAGGTCAGTACCCACCATATCCGGCATTCTGTGATCGGTCACTACCAGATCGATCTTGGTGCTCTTCACTATTTCCAAAGCCGGCTCCGGACCATCTGCTACCAGCACATGGTACAATCGACGAAAGGCCGACTTAAAACCTCGAAGATTCGGGGCTTCGTCATCTACGTATAGGATAGTGAACTCCTTGGCTTTCTTTCCTTCTCCTGGCATGTAATACTCTTTTCTGAAAAAGTAGACCCGCAGTGATGGGTCGATTAGCTTGTATTGCGAATATCTCGGTAAATATTGAATATTGGCAACAATCGTTCCCGAATTTAGGTAAATGCGGTTTGATTCAGATTAACTACGTAGTCAACGATATCGAGCCCTTCCCCAGAAACGATAGATGAGATGAAAATTGGGGGCAAAGATTCCCACTGCTTGAGCATGGTCTTGCGATAATTGGCGATGTTGGATTGGGTCTGATTCTTCGACTGCTTGTCGATCTTGGTGAAGACCATCGCAAAGGGGATACCGTTACTACCAAGCCACTGCATGAATTCGAGGTCGATGGTTTGGGGTGGGTGGCGCGAATCCAGCAAGACGAACACATTCACAAGATTCGTCCTTTGCGTCAGGTAGTTCTCGATCATCTTCTTCCACTTGGCCTTGGCGGTCTTGCTCACCTGCGCCCAGCCGTAGCCCGGGAGATCCACGAGGTACCACTTGCCATCAATCAGAAAGTGATTGATCAACTGGGTCTTGCCGGGCCTGCCTGAGGTCTTGGCGAGTTTCTTGTGATTCGTCAGTAGGTTGATCAAGGAAGACTTACCCACATTCGATCGCCCTATGAAGGCATACTCGGGAAGATGGGTCTTGGGACACTCTGCCAGTTTGGAACTGCTCTTCTCAAAAACGGCCGTTTTGATCTTCGCCATGGCGCAAAGGTAGCCGCCTTGCTGATTAGGGCTCCCAGATAAGTCTGGCAAAAGCGCTCAGTCGCTCATTCTCTCGGCTAACAGGTATGCCAGTCACGATCCCGATGAGAAAGTGCTCACTGATCTCCAATCGCATCTGCGGCCGTATGACCATGTCAAAATCACCTTCATCAAAGACCTTGTTGAATTCCACGCCGAGAAAATTCCGCGATTGCGACAGCATGAAGTGCAAGTTGGTATTGACTTCATATTCAAAGTCAAGCTTGTCTTCACCCCGATGCTGATGCAATAAAGGACCCGTATAGACCAATGTGTGAAAAAGATTGCCCCATCTTTTGGCAGCGACGAAGAAGGGATTGAAAACATTACCCGTGATCAGGGGGTCGCCAAAATCGTCGAAGTCCGATATCTCGAGTTCGTTGAGGTATCCCAGGGCCAAGGAAGTCGCCTGGGACTTATTGACATAAAAAGACCATTGCGCGGCGAGCTTCAGGCTCTCGATCCTATTGGGTGGAATGGAGTCTGCCGATACATCACTGATCCCGGAAAAGAGTAGAAATGGCATTTCAATCTCGAATCCCAACCGATCAACAGGGGCAAACTCATACTCTACAAATACCTCGTACTCGTCGAACGTCGTGTTGTCCGTCAGTCCCATGCCTATGTTCCACTCCTTCTCCCCCTTTCGGGCACCAAGGTCACGAATGAGATCAATAAAAAGAGGCTCGGCATGCAGCACCTTGTCAGGCTTCTCCTCACCCTCCACCTCCACGATGTATAAGCTATCCTGCTGACGTGTCGTGAGCTCCTGTGCCAGGAGTGACGAGCACACGATCATGGAGAAGCAAATCGCAAGTAGAGGTCTGAAGAAGGTCATGTGTCACCGGGTCTTGACATGACAGCGAAAGTAAAGTGGTGGTTTGGAGTACAAAAGACATCCCCATCTTTCCTTTAACATATCCGCTATGGGGTGCGTTATTCCGACTAATATTGCAACGACTATGGCGGTACTACCTTACAAGGAGCAACAAGGATCGAAGAAGGAGCAGGTAGCTCAAATGTTCGACAACATCAGTGGCCGATACGATTTTCTCAATCACTTCCTGAGTTTGGGCATCGATATCCTATGGCGCAAGCGGGCAATCCGCGAGCTGAAAGGTATGTCTCCGAAGCTGATATTGGATGTAGCAACAGGGACCGGAGACTTTGCAGTCGAGGCGCTGGCGGCAGGTCCAGAGCGAGTGATCGGTGTTGACATCTCCGAAGGGATGCTGGAAATGGGCAGGAAGAAAATGATCCGAAAAAAGCTGGACGATCGCATTGAGCTAGTAAGTGGCGACTCCGAGGGCCTCCGCTTTCAAGACAATAAATTCGACGCAGTAATCGTTGCCTTTGGTGTGCGGAATTTCGAAAATCTGGAGAGGGGATTGGAGGATATGTATCGGGTGCTGAGCCCAGGAGGGAAAGTCGTCATATTGGAATTTTCCAAGCCGAACATCTTCCCATTCAAGCAACTTTACAATTTTTATTTCAAGCACATACTGCCAGTGATAGGTAGGATGGTATCCAATGATCAAGCCGCCTACACGTACC
This sequence comes from Cyclobacteriaceae bacterium, assembly GCA_965227935.1. Lineage (GTDB taxonomy): Bacteria > Bacteroidota > Bacteroidia > Cytophagales > Cyclobacteriaceae > JAWPMT01. Next base: position 967,568 of record CBDDGS010000043.1, read on the forward strand.
TGCCAGACTCGGTAAAAGAATTCCCTGATGGCCAAAATTTCTTAAATATTCTCAGTAGAATTGGATTTCAAAACACTCAATGTATACCCCAAACCTTCGGTATAAGCTCAATCTACACAGGCTCAAAATAGGCTTACTGAGTCTCTTCCTGCTGGTTGGGGTAGTCGCATCTGCGCAAAACCCAAATCGGCGCACGGAGAACCTCATTAACTATGACGAAGAGCGGATCCACTATGGGTTTGCATTGGGAGTACATTCTTCAAAATACGTCTTCAAGTACCGCGACGCGTTTGTAACCCCCTCTTTTGATACACTGCACTCCATTGTCAATCGGCCATTGGCCGGCTTCAAGGTGGGGTTTGTGGTCAACTTTCACTTGTGGCAGTACCTGGACTTTCGTGTGTTGCCCACCTTTGGTCTTTATGAAAACGAACTGAAGTACCGTTATACCAATGGCACCTCCTTCACGATGTTCAAGGATGCCACCTTCCTAGAGATACCCCTCGTCTTTAAGTACAAGAGCCAGCGGCGTAGGAATACGGCGATGTACATACTGCTCGGAGTAAACCCCTCATTGGAGGCCGCCGCGAAGGGAGACGAACAAGCGGACATCGAAACATTGGAAACGAAGAACTGGTCTATCGCTGTCGAGAGCGGAGTGGGCTTTGATCTCTACTTTCCACTGTTCAAGTTTTCCCCCGAGCTTCGGTATTCATGGGGCTTTCGCAATATGATACAAGAGGAGATCAATGAGTTCAATGCGCCGATTGAGAAACTTATTTTTCACAATTTTACCTTTTTTGTCACCTTTGAAGGTGGACCCAGTTACTTCAAAAGGAAAAATCGTCGATGACCAAACCCATTGCGCTAGTCACCGGTGCTACCAGTGGCATAGGTGAAGCAACCGCACGCATACTCGCCCCCACCCATCGTTTAATAATCTGCGGCCGCCGAGAAGATCGGCTATCGGAATTGGCTTCCGAGCTGTCCCCAACGACAGAAGTCCTCACACGGGCATTTGACGTTACGGATCGCAAAGCCGTCGAGCGAGCGCTCAGTCCTCTTCCCGAAGAATGGCAGGCGATTGATCTTCTTATCAACAACGCCGGGAACGCCCATGGCCTGGACCATATTCAGGAGGGCAATGTGGACGACTGGGATGCGATGATCGATATCAACGTCAAGGGCTTGCTCTATGTCACAAAGGTCGTGCTGCCAGCCATGGTCTCCGCCAGACATGGGCACGTGATCAACATCGGGTCCATTGCCGGCAAAGAGGTGTACGAGCGCGGAGGCGTTTACTGCGCCTCAAAGTTTGCCGTCGATGCCCTCACCCAGGGAATGCGCATCGACCTCAACACCCACAGCATTCGGGTGACGTCCATCAACCCGGGATTGGTGGAGACGGAGTTCTCATTGGTTCGATTCAAAGGCGACGAGCAGCGTGCAAAATCTGTCTACGCAGGTTTCCAGCCGCTGACTGCCGAAGACATTGCCGATGCCATTCGCTATGTGGCGATGGCTCCTCCCCACGTGACGATCGCTGATATGACGATCCTGGCCACAGCCCAGGCATCCGCGACGAAGGTGCACAGACAATCCTGATCGTATGAAAAATGTGCTCATAGTAGGACTCGGCAGATCCGCCACCTCCTTGCTGCAATACCTGTATGATCGCGCCGACAGCGAACGGTGGCAAATCACTGTGTGCGAGCAAAACGAACGCGTGCTGGAGCAGCGCAAGAAGGACTTCCCAGATATCAAGATTGTGGATCTGGACATCTTCGATGAGAACAGCCTCCGGGACAACCTACAGAATTTTGACCTGGTGATCTCCATGCTACCGGCGCACCTCCATCTGCAATTGGCCAAAGTCTGTGCAAACCTTGGCAGGCACATGATCACGGCCTCCTACGTAAATGAGGATGTCCGCGCACTACACAATGAATTTGAGAGCAACGGTGCCCTGCTACTGATGGAGATGGGGCTGGATCCCGGAATTGATCACATGTCCGCCATGAAGGTGCTCGATCAGCTCCGAGATGAGGGCTGTGAACTCACGGCATTCGAGACCTTTACCGGAGGACTGCTCGCGGATGACGATGAAAAGGATAACCCCTGGCACTACAAATTCACATGGAATCCCCGCAATGTGGTGATGGCCGGCACCGGCAGCGTGAAGTTCATCCAGGAGGGAAGATACAAGTACATCCCATACCAGCGCCTGTTCAGTCGCACGGAGGTGATCCACATTCCCGGACATGGTTATTTTGAGGGCTATGCCAACAGGGACTCTCTAAAATATTTGGACTTGTACAACCTCAGGAACATACGTACCCTATACCGTGGCACGTTGCGACGGCCAGGTTTCTGTAAGGCCTGGAATGTCTTTGTGCAATTGGGAGCGACCGACGACTCCTACCAAATGGAACGCGTCGGAGAAATGACCCACCGCCAGTTCATCAATTCGTTCCTGAGCTATAATCCACACGATTCAGTCGAGCTGAAACTGGCTCATTACATCAACATCGGCCTGGAGTCAGAGGAGATGTACAGACTGCGATGGCTGGGCATCTTCGACGAAACACCCGTGGGCCTTGAAGAGGGCACTCCCGCCCAGATCCTCGAGCACATCCTGAAAAAGAAGTGGACGCTCGATGAGAAGGATCTCGACATGATCGTCATGTGGCACAAGTTTGACTTCCTCGTCGACGGCAGGCCCAAGCAAATCCAGTCACATATGGTGGCTGTAGGAGAAGATCCAGTGAACACGGCGATGTCCCGGACGGTTGGTCTTCCGATGGCCATCGCTGCCCGGTTGATTTTGACGGACCAATTATCGCTTACGGGTGTACAGATACCCACTCGCAAGGAAATCTACGAACCTGTGCTGGAAGAGCTCTCATCACTGGGATTTGAGTTTGCAGAGAGGGAGACCATCTCGTAGGTACTACAAATAATAGTCTTCGACGAGAGCGGCAAATTTCGGTGAGTAGGTGCCACTAGCATCCCGGATACACACAGTCGTCACCTCGCACTGTCCCCTTTCTCGAGCCAATGCGCCCATCACCCGAAAAACAGGCTTATCAGGCTGATTGTAGACTTCGATCCGCTTTTGGCAGTACCAGCCCTGCTGCGCGGCAAGCAAGCTAAACTGCTCAAACTCATGCGCCGGATACATGACCCAAAATCTGCCGTCAGCCGCAACGAGTTGATCAATGGCCTCCAGCAGATCCTGCTGGGGCATCATGTCATCGTGAATGGCCACATCCCGCTTAGTACCTGACCGCAGGTGTCCTCTGAAAAAGGGAGGATTGCAGACCACCAGATCATACGCTGCTGCTCGGTCGGTCGGAAAGTCCTGGATTGTCCCTGTGAAAAGCGTCATTCTTGACGCCCAGGGACTGTTTACAAAGTTTTGAGTGGCCTGACTCGCGGCCGAAGAGTCCATTTCGACTGCGTGAATATGGGCATTAGAACGCTGAGCGATCATCAAGCTCAATAGCCCGGTACCGGCACCGATATCGAGAATGTTCTTCTCCTTTCCAGTGAGTTCAATGGATGCGCCAAAAAGACACCCATCGGTAGTCACTTTCATCGCACAGTTGCCCTGGTCGATGCGAAAGTGTTTGAACTGAAAGAAATCGTTGGGCACCGTCTGGACAGACTTCAGTTGCTGCTTTCGAAACCTCTGTCCGTTTTCAATAGATGCGGCTCCTGACTTGCAGCCTGGACCGCCAGCTCATCACAACGCTCATTTTCCGCATGGCCCGCATGCCCCTTGATCCATTTGAATTTGACACGATGGCGGTAGTACACCTTCAGGAAGCGCTCCCACAGATCCCGGTTCTTTTTACCCTTGAAGTCCTTGGTGACCCAATTTTTGAGCCAGCCCTTCTCTACCGCATCGACCACGTACTTTGAGTCTGAAATGACCTGTACCTCCCATCCGTCTTTTTTGATGGCTTCAAGGCCCATAATCACCGCAAGCAGTTCCATGCGGTTGTTGGTAGTATTGCGAAACCCCTCAGAAAGCTCTTTGCGCTTGCCCTTATAGTCCAAAATGGTCCCATAGCCGCCAGGCCCTGGATTGCCTTTGGCCGCACCATCGGTGTAGATCCTGATCATACCACAAACCAATGGTTTTTGAACAACTTAATGGCGATAGACAATAAAATAATGCCGAAGACCTTTCTCAGAATCGCAAAACCCGCCGGGCCGATTTTCTTTTCCAACCACGAAGAGGACTTGAGAACCGCATAGACGATGATGAGGTTGAGGAGTACCCCGATGACGATATTCCAGATGTCATACTCTGCCCGAAGAGAAATGAGGGTGGTCATCGTACCCGCGCCTGCCAGCAGTGGAAAAGCAAGAGGTACGACTGATGTGGCAGACGTTTCATCAGGTGAGGTTTGAAAAATGTGTAATCCCAGTACCATCTCCATACCTATTAGAAACATTATGATAGCACCTGAGATTGCAAAGGACCCAACATCGAGATTGAACAACCTGAGTATTTGCTCGCCCAAGAACAAAAATACCAGCATAATCACCCCAGCGACCAGTGTAGCCTTTTCTGATTGTATATGACCGGCTTTTTTCCGTAATTGGAGGATTACAGGAATGTTTCCTAATATGTCAATTACCGAGAAAAGAATGAGAGTCACCGAAAATATCTCTCTAAAATCCAGCATATTAGAAGATTTTTGTTAACACAAAACTAACTCCTTCGTACAGTAGGTGATGAAGGTGTTTGTTCACTTTACAACTAATTTGATTGACGACCAGAAATAAGATGGAACTGAAGTACAAATCATTATTCTTCGCTGTCCTTACTGTCATCTCGGCGCCATTAATCGCACAGAACGTTTGGAATTGGCCTGAGGACGAGGAACTGAAAGACCAGAGTAAAGAAAGACAGGCATATTATCGCATTCAGATGCAACTCGAAGATCAGAATGCTACTTTCCAGACACTCTATTGGCTTTATAGCAACAACCCGGAATTGAATCCGGGGATCTACATCGATGGCGTAAAGACCATTCAGGAAATACTGAAGACCGAAAAAGACAAGGCCAGGATCGCCCAATTGGAAGATTCGGCCATGTGGATGTTTGACCAGCGAATCAAATATTTTGGTGAGGAGGCGACCGTGATGGACCGGAAGGCCTACGAAGCTTTCAAGATGTTTTATCGCAAAAGCTCAAAATATCCATTGCTGAAGGAGCTGTATGCTAAGGCATATGAGCTGAATGGCAATAGCCTCTCCCGCTACAACTTCATCCCATGGATGACTTTGGCAAAGTTCTACTTCGAGAGGAAACCCACAGAAATGACCGCCGAAGAGGTGCTGGATATTCATTCAAAGATCTCCATCGCCATAGATTATCAAAAGATCAACGGCGGTAATGTCGGCAAGCTGAAAAAAGATCAGGACAAGGCTGATGCGTTTTTGAGCTCCCTGGATGGTGTCCTTTCTTGTGACTTCATCGCCAGTAATCTGGTTCCCGATATGCGCGCGGATCGGACAGACCTGAATACAGCGAAGAAGATATTCAGCTACTCGCTTCAGGCAAAGTGCTCTGACGAGCCTTGGTTTCTGGAGGCTGCGGAATTGGTCTACGAATCAGACCCAAGCTTCAACCTGGCGAAAGCCCTGGGTGACAAGTACGTGGGAGGCAAAGACTACCAAAAGGCATTAGAGTTTTACGAAAAAGCTGCCGAACTGGCACAGAGCGACGAAGACCGCTTCGAACTGCTCTTGAGCAGAGCCAACATCCAGTCAAAACAGGGTAACAAAATACGCGCCCGAGCCCTGGCAAGGGAAGCCAGCGCGATGTTCCCCGCTCAGACCGAGCCATACAACTTTATTGGCAATCTGTACTTTGCAAGTTTCAATGACTGCAAAGCGGGAGAGAGTCGGGTGATTGACCGGGCCATCTTTATCGCCGCTTACGAGATGTATAGAAAGGCAGGCAACCTGTCACAAATGGAAGCCTGTAAGGAGCAATTTCCTTCGATCGAAGATATCTTCAACGAGAACTATGAAGAGGGACAAGAGGTCACACTGGGATGTTGGATCAACACAGCTGTACCTCTGCAGAGAAGGAGCTAATCAAAATTCTTTCTGAAAAAATTCGAGAGTGATTCGATTTCCCGGCGTTTGATGGCCGGGAAATTGGCCACTCGAAATGACTCCTGCTTCCAGGTGCCATAACCTTTGCCCAGCGTGAATCCCGCCGAAGCCGCCAACTCTATCAACTTCTTGGGCTTCGATGTACGCAAAGCCATGACCGTGGGCGACCGCACCTCAGGTTCAGCTGACAGAAACTCAAACGCCCCGTACTCCTCAAAGAATTCCCGCCAAAAGGCTGCCCTCTTCAATACTTTGCCTTCCGCATGGGCAATGCCCTGCGATAGATCTTGTGTCCTCCTGAGCAGGTAGATATTGAGTACGTTGGGTGTGTAGTGCGTCTGTTCTTTGCTGGCGTTTTCGAGAATCCTCAGAAGGCTGTTATAATGACTGCGCTCCCCGATTTCCTCCGCCCGCTTCACTGCGCCAGGGCTGAGTACCAGCAGCGCAAGACCAGCGGGTAACCCAAAGCACTTCTGCACCGAAGCAAACCACACATCTCCAAGTTCCCAAGGTAGCTGTATACCGGCCATAGAGGAAGTGGCATCAAATGCCAGGAGTTGACCGTCAGACCGCGCCTTGGCCAATTGCTTCAGCACCTTCGGACTGATATAAGTACCGTTTGAGGTCTCATTGTGCGTGACACAAAGAACATCGGCCGATTTGTGCAGCTGCTTGACCGGCAACGGCTCATCAATTGAAAACTGACAGGAATAGACCTTTTTTACGAGTTCCTTCGTGTAGTCCATCCACTTATCACCGAAAGCGCCATTGTAAAAATGCTGCGTGGACTCGACGACGAGTGACTGCGCGATGATCTCCCAACATTCCGTCGCAGAAGAAACAAAGGCTATTTGATAGTCTTTTGGGATCTCCAATCGCTTATGCAAAACTGCTTTGGTTTCCCTGGAAAGATCCATAAACAACTCCGACCGATGATTTGCGGACATGTAACCGTCTTTGTAAGCCTCATAAATGTATTCGGTGATGTTGGAATACACTCGCGAGGGGCCGGGGTAAAAGGAAATATTGGCCATGCTAGACGCTCTCCGACAGGTACTTTATGGCCAACTGGTAGCCCGCCAAGCCGAAACCTGTCAGCACCCCGCTACTCACGGGGCTCACGTAACTGTGCTTCCTAAACTCCTCCCGGCTGAAAATATTGGAAATGTGTACTTCCACGACCCTGCAATCCACAGCTGCTACCGCATCCGCAATGGCTACCGATGTATGAGAATATCCCGCGGGGTTGAGCACAATGCCATCAACCTCGAATCCCACCTCCTGAATTTTGGTGATCAGATCACCCTCCGAATTAAACTGGTGGTATTCCAGCGCGAGGTCACTAAACTCCTCTTGCAAACTCTTGAAGAAATTGTCGAAATCCAGGTGTCCATAGATCTCGGGCTCACGCTTACCTAGTAGGTTTAGATTCGGTCCATTAATTATGACAATCCTTTTCACCAGTGCTATTTATTGCAACGTTCTGAACAAAAATAACAGAGTATTGGATTTTTCTAGTTTTCATGTCAATTGCGTGGCTGCCCTTTATCTTCGCAGACGTGAGTTGGGATGCCTATAGCCTGCAATTCAAGCATTACCTGAAGCTGGAACGATCACTAGCGGACAACTCAATTGCGGCGTATCTGGCGGATATTGACAAGCTGGGTCGTTACCTGCAGCAACTGGACCCACCCGTCACGCCTCAAGCTACCCAGCTGGAACACCTCTCGCTATTTGTCGAATCCATCAATGAACTTGGTATGTCGCCCTATTCTCAGGCGAGGATCATCTCTGGGATCAAGGCCTTCTTCAAGTTCCTCCACTATGAGGAGATCGTCGACAAGGATCCATCGGAGCTCCTGGAGACGCCCAAGCTGGGTCGCAAACTCCCGGATACCTTGACCGTTCACGAGATAGACCAGCTGCTGGCCTGCATCGACCACTCCACCCCAGAGGGTACTCGCAACCGAGCCATGCTCGAAACACTCTACAGCTCTGGCCTTCGTGTGAGCGAATTGACAGGTCTGACCATAAGCAATATCTACGAAGACATCGGGTTTCTCCGCATCATTGGCAAAGGCAACAAGGAGCGCCTCGTTCCTATCGGACAGTCGGCCCTTAAATACATCCGCATTTACAGGGACCAGGTTCGAAACCATATCCAAGTGAAACCCGGCCACGAAGATTACTTATTCCTCAATCGCAGGGGGGCTCAACTGACACGTGTAATGGTGTTCCACGTTATCAAGGAGCTAACAGCCAAATCGGGCATTGGCAAAAATGTCAGCCCCCATACCTTCCGGCACTCCTTCGCGACCCACCTCATCGAAGGGGGAGCGGACCTGAGAGCGGTCCAGGAAATGCTGGGTCACGAATCCATTACGACCACCGAGATCTACACGCATCTGGACAGGGACTACCTGCAGCAGGTCATCAAAGAATATCATCCACGAAGTTAGCGTCAGCGTATGTATCGCATTCTAAGAACCTTTCTATTCCTACTTTCAGCCGAAAAAGCGCACAAAATCACAACACGCCTTTTCGTCACCCTTTGTCACCTCCCCGGAGTGAAAAAGCTGTTTCACTCACTCTATGGGTTCGAACACCCAAAATTGAATCAGCAGCTTTGGGGATTGAACTTCAAGAATCCTGTGGGCCTTGCTGCAGGGTTTGATAAAGATGCCGAGCTAATACAGACCTTCCCGGCTTTGGGGTTCGGCTTTCTCGAAGTCGGAACCATCACTCCCAAACCCCAGGACGGCAATCCCAAGCCCCGCCTCTTCCGGCTGAAGAAAGATAGAGCCATCATCAACAGAATGGGCTTCAACAACAAGGGCCTGGATCATGCCAAGCAACGATTGGCCTCGCGGCCAGACCATATCATCATCGGCGGTAATATTGGTAAGAACAAAGTCACACCCAATGAGCGGGCGACGGATGATTACGTTCAGTGCTTCGAAGCCCTTCATGAACTGGTGGACTATTTCGTGGTAAACGTCAGCTCTCCCAACACGCCGGACCTACGATCACTACAAGACAAAGAACCCCTGAAGGCTCTGCTTTCGGAGTTGGCCACGAGGAACGCGCAAAAGGCGACGCCAAAGCCTATTCTACTCAAGATCGCCCCAGACCTAACACCTGAACAGTTATCGGACATTCTGGAGATCGTAGACGAGGTCGCAATTGACGGGATCATCGCCACCAATACCACCATTGACCGAGGAGGACTACACACCTCGAAAGCGACCGTTGAAGGCATCGGCGCTGGGGGATTGAGCGGCGCCCCACTGCAAGAAAGATCCACAGAGATCATCCGTGAAATCCGAAAGCGAAACAACAAACTACCCATTGTGGCCGTTGGAGGTATCGTCGATGAAGCATCAGCTTTAGAAAAATGGAAGGCCGGTGCCAGCCTTTTGCAGGTCTATACAGGTTTCATCTACGAAGGTCCGGGATTGATCAAACGAATCAACAAAGCGATACTTCGCGACATGGAGGAAGCCGGATAGATTCTGTTATTTTTGCACTCATAAGCTCCTGATTAGCCAGACATCACTGTCCTTTTGGAAGCTCTCAGTAAACAGAATGGCGAAAAACACCTATAAGAAAAAGCGTCCCCGAAAGAAGAAGAAATCAGTCTCGCTCAAGCTCAACTTTTACGACGATCGCAAGTTTCAGATCGCTGTTGGCTTGATCTTCACCATGGCTTCGATCTTTCTGTTTATTTCTATCCTGTCCTACCTCAATACGGGCAAGATGGATCAGAGCGTCGTCGAAGCCGTTATGTCCACTGGCATCAAGGACTCAGGCGCTGAAGTCGCCAATTGGTTTGGGGTGATTGGCGCTACTGTCGCCCACTACTTTGTCTTCAAGTGGTTTGGGATCTCTTCGCTCCTGATCACGCCGCTGCTTTTCGTGATGGGCTATCAGCTGCTGTATCAGCGTCGGCTGATCCCCATCTTTCGATTTTTCATCTTCACATCCTTCTACCTCGTGTGGGTCAGCCTCCTGATGGGCTACTTCTTGTTGAATTCTGATGAGGTCTCCAATTGGGGATTCCTTAGTGGTGGCATCGGTTTTGAAATGGCCATCCTCATGGAGAGCCTGATGGGCTGGGGTACTGCATTGATCATTGGCTTCCTCTTCATCGTCTTCAATATGTATTTCTTCGATGTCACGAAGATCCCGGCGCTAGCAAGGATGGTGGACGCTTTCTGGTCTGTCCCGAATACGATCGCCGGATGGCTACAATCCCTGTTTGCGGGCGCTAAGGCTGGACCCACCAGCGCCGCGGAAAAGCAAGACCTCAATACTGTGCTCGCCCAGGTCAAAAAGGAAGTGGAACTGGAAGATCAAATTGGGACTACAGAGCTCCTTCTTGACGATGAGGAAGATGAGGAGGACGAACCTCAGTGGGAGATCGAGCCACTGCCAAAACGACGGACGGGGCCCGTCAGAACAGAGTCTGCCGATGAGGAGTTGACCGCCGAGGACGAGGTGACCCCAGGCACACCTACCGAGCTGGAGTTCGACAGCAAGCCACACAAGTCGCCCCGAAGAACGGCGACACCACCAGAGGAATTGGAGATGGAGGTGCAGAAGGCTGCCTTTGAAGAGAAAGTCACGGAAGTGGCGGAAAACTACGACCCCAAGCTGGACCTCCCTCACTACCACTACCCAGGACCTGACCTCCTGATCGACTACCCGCCCAAGGATGTGCAGGTGTCAAAGACAGAGCTGGAGCAGAACAAGGACCGAATCGTGGAGACGCTGATCAATTTCAAGATCGGCATATCAAGCATCAAGGCAACCATCGGCCCCACGGTGACGCTCTATGAAATCGTACCTGAGGCAGGTGTGAAAATCTCGAAGATCAAAAACCTCGAGGATGACATCGCCCTCAGTCTGTCGGCTTTGGGGATACGTATCATCGCGCCCATCCCCGGGCGAGGTACCATCGGTATCGAAGTGCCCAACAAGAATCGAGAGATGGTGGACATCAAGTCCGTGATTACCACCGAGCGCTTCATGAAGAGCGACAAAGAACTCCCCATCGTGCTCGGCAAGACGATCTCCAACGAGGTCTTTGTCACCGATCTCGCGAAGATGCCCCATTTGCTGATGGCAGGGGCCACAGGGCAAGGTAAATCGGTCGGATTGAACGTCATCCTGACCTGTCTCCTGTACAAGAAGCATCCATCCCAATTGAAGTTCGTACTGATCGACCCGAAGAAGGTCGAACTCACCCTCTTCAATAAATTGGAACGTCACTTCCTGGCCAAGCTCCCCAATGGGGAAGAGGCCATCATCACAGATACCAGTCAGGTGGTGAATACGCTCAACTCCCTGTGCATCGAGATGGACAACAGGTACAACCTGCTCAAGGATGCTGCATGTAGGAATATCAAGGAGTACAACAAGAAATTCGTCAACCGGAGACTCAACCCGAACAAGGGACACTACTACATGCCCTATATCGTACTGGTGATTGATGAGCTGGCGGACTTAATGATCACCGCCGGCAAAGAAGTGGAGACACCCATCGCCAGGCTGGCCCAGCTAGCTCGAGCCATTGGTATCCACCTGATCCTCGCCACACAACGACCATCTGTCAACGTCATCACGGGTATCATCAAGGCGAACTTTCCGGCGCGACTGTCGTTCCGAGTCATTTCGAAGGTTGATTCACGGACGATTCTCGATGCGGGTGGGGCAGATCAGTTGATAGGTATGGGCGATATGCTCTTGTCGTTGGGCTCAGAGGTGACCCGTCTGCAGAGCGCTTTTGTCGATACACCCGAAGTAGATGGCATCTGTGAATTCATCGGAGAGCAGCGAGGCTATGATTCGGCCTACCTGCTACCGGAGTATGCCGGGGAAGAAGAGGGTGAGATCGGAGGCGTCGACCTCGCCGAAAGAGATGCACTGTTTGCCGACGCCGCCCGGTTGATCGTGACACACCAGCAGGGAAGCACTTCCCTAATCCAGCGAAAGATGAAGCTAGGCTACAATCGCGCCGGCCGGCTGATCGACCAACTGGAAGCTGCCGGGATTGTGGGACCCTTCGAGGGCAGCAAGGCCAGAGAAGTCCTTATCAAGGACGAATACAGTTTGGAACAATTATTGACAGAATTGGAGAATAAATACTAAAAAAACCAGGAAGATGAATAGAATTCTAATCCTTATGTCACTCATCGCGGTATCATGGACCAGCGCCGCGCAGTATGATCCGGAAGCTCGGAAGATACTAGATGCCATGAGTGCGAAGTACAAAAATGCACCGGCCTTTTCGGCATCATTTACTCAAAATCTGAAAAATTCAACAGCCGGACTCGATGAGTCGATAGAGGGTAAGATCACGGTCAAGAAGGACAAGTATCTTCTCGAAGTCTCCGGTTCCTTTGTATACAACAATGGCGTAGACGTCTTTACGTACAATCCTGAGATCAACGAAGTGACCATCGCGCCCTATGACGATGGCGGAGAGGAGATCAGCTTGAACAATGTCTACGACATCTATAAGACCGGTTTCAAATACGGGGTGCAGGAAGTGGTCAGCGGGGTCACCCACGTAGACCTCGAACCGGAGGACCGGTCAGACAAAAGCTACTTCAAGATCCGCATGGAGATCGATGGACAAAATAACCTGACAGCGTTCAGCGTGTTTGAGCCATCGGGTAACGTCTACCGGTACAGCGTCAGCAATTTCAAAGAAATCCGCGACCTGAGTGACGACGCATTCGTCTTTGATATCAGGAAGCATACCGATGACCCGGAAGTGATCGACAATTTGGAGACGGTCGATTTCCGATAAACGCTTAAGAAACATCGAGAAGGCCGGGTTTGTAATGAATCCCGGCTTTTTCATTTAATAACTAACTTCGCCGTTACAAACAAACCATTTGAATGACTCGTCAACAGCTTTTTGACAAAATCAAAGAGAAGGAATCCTTCCTGTGTGTGGGGCTCGATCCCGACCTCAACAAACTCCCCAAGCATCTTCTCGATAGCGAGGACCCCATCTTCGAATTCAACAAAGCGATCATTGACGCTACAGCCGCCTACACGGTCGCTTACAAGCCAAACATCGCCTTCTATGAGGCCCTCGGTTCAAAAGGCTGGGCTTCTTTGGAAAAAACAATGGAGTACATGCCCAAGGATGTCTTCACGATCGCAGATGGTAAGCGTGCAGATATTGGCAACACGTCGAACATGTACGCCAAGGCCTTCTTCGAGCACCTCGATTTTGATGCGGTGACCGTCGCCCCTTACATGGGCCAGGACTCCATCGAGCCCTTTCTACAATACGATCGCAAGTGGGTCATCTTACTGGCAGCTACCTCCAATGGGGGATCTTTCGACTTCCAGGAACTAATGGTAGATGGCAATAGTGAAAAACTGTACGAACGTGTCATCCGCAAGAGCCAACATTGGGGCAATCCCAACAACCTGATGTACGTCATGGGTGCAACACGAGTAGAAAGTCTCATCAACATACGTGTGATGGTACCGGAAAACTTTCTGCTCATACCTGGCGTCGGCGCCCAGGGTGGAGACCTTTCGGTCGTGTGCAAGTATGGCATGAACAAGCAATGCGGGCTACTTGTCAACTCCTCGCGCAGCATCATTTATGCAAGTAGCGGTAGAGACTTTGCCGAGGCCGCCGGCCGGGAAGCAAAGAAACTGCAACAGGAGATGGCACATCAGCTGATGACAGTGCGGGCTTAGGATAGGCCGGCAAGTTGTTATAAATTCGTTTCATCCAAAACACTAAATGGCTACTGCCACAGCCTGATGAATATGGATGAACGACTGCTCCATTACATTTGGAAATTCCAGAAATTCGACGCTTCGTCACTTACCGCCACTACCGGTGAACCTATTTCGATATTTCACCCTGGTCACCACAACCACGACTCGGGGCCGGATTTTGCCGATGCGCGGCTGAAAATTGACCATGTGGAGTGGGCTGGCCATGTTGAAATACACACAAAAGCCTCCGACTGGTTGCACCACGGCCACGATAAAGATGAGGCTTACGACAATGTCATCCTGCATGTAGTCCATGACGCGGACCGGGAGATCCAGCGTACCGATGGCACGCAAATCCCGACCCTGACACTGGCAGGAAGAATAAGCCCGACCCTCACCGACCGCCATCGCGCACTCACACATACAGTAGCCTCGATTCCATGTGAAACACAGATAAGCGCTGTAGACCCGATGACTGTAGCCGCCATGGTCGAGCGTGCAGCAATGGACCGCATAGAGCAAAAATCTTCTATCGTCAAGCAGCTGATCGACAATACCAAGGGAGATTGGGAGCAAGCCACCTACGTATTGTTGGCTACGTCACTTGGCATGAAGACGAACGCGGACAGCTTTCGAGAACTGGCGCTACTTCTGAAAAGTGATGTCATCCGCAAGCATCATGGCAAGCCCAAGCAGATGGAAGCACTGGTATTTGGGATGGCCGGATTCCTGGACTATTCACCCGAGGACGACTATCAAGGTAGTCTACAACACGAATTCCAGTACCTGTTCAAGAAATACCGCCTCGACGCCAAACTAAACAAGAGCAGGTGGAAGTTTGCCAAATTGCGACCAGCCAACTTCCCAACCATTCGACTGTCTCAATTGAGTGCCATCCTAGGATCTCAGCCGTCTCTATTTCACCGCCTTATTCAGGCAACAGCTTTTCAGGAAGTGACTGAAATGCTCACCTCACCCCTTTCGGCCTATTGGCAACAGCATTACGATTTTGGCAAACCATCGAAAAGACTAAACGGCCCTCCGGGCAAAACCGCGATTGCGTCCATCATCATCAATGCGATCGTGCCTTTGCTGGTGACCTACGGCAAGAGTATCGGCGATGAAAGGCTTGTAGACAAAGCGCTGGATTGGTTGGCCTCCGTTCCTCCCGAGGACAACAAGATCACAAGAAGGTGGGAAGCGTTGAAAATCCGCAACGCCTCAGCCATGGACTCGCAGGGATTGCTACAACTCAGCAAAAGCTACTGCGACGCCCGAAGGTGTCTCGATTGCGCCATTGGTAACCGTATATTGAGCTCATGACGGTCGTCCTCAATATCGTCCTATTAGGCTTTCTTGCGTGGGCTGCCTGTCGTCCTTTCCGAGACCTTGGCCCGGTCATCTACGTCGGACTTCTATTGAAGCTTGCGGGTGCTGCCGCTTTGGGCATTGCCTACTGGTACGTCTGGAAGGGAGGCGATACCATAGAAATCTTCAACGCCGTCATACGACACAACAGCACCTATGGCGCTTCTATCTCGGACTATCTCGGTGGGCTCTTCGGGCCGATAGACTGGTACAGTGGCAACCCTCGGTCTATCTTCTTCACCAGGCTTTTGAGCCCTGTGGGATGGCTCACAGATCACAACTACTGGTTAATGGCCGCCTACATGGCGATTTTCTCATTTTGGTGTACCTGGTCTCTGATCGCCTTGCTCACTGAGCAATATCCCAACTCACGCTGGGTTTGGATTGTAAGTCTGGGATTGCTACCCTCTTTTCTCTTTTGGTCATCGGGGCTCTTAAAGGACACTTTGGCCAACGCCTGCGCCTTCTACGTTATCGCCGCAGTACTGTCATTACTTTGGAAGCAGCAGATGACTGTAAGCAGAGGTGTATGGGCTGTTGTCTTGTTCGTGATCCTGTTTTTTGTTCGTCACTACCTCGCAGGTATGATCTCGATGGTGTTGGTTTTGGCCGTGACAGGACATTTACTCTCCCGACAAAAGGTACTCGTGCAGGTTACTGCCGTTTCTCTGGTGCTCTTGGTGAGCATTTTCAGCTTTCGGTACTTCTACAAGCGACTGCGCCCCGAACGCCTGCCCCTCACGGTGTACGAACTTCACGAGGAAATCAGGTCCAAGTCTATGGATGGGAGCATGGACTTTGGATTGGAACCTACGTGGGGGAGCTTGATTAGTCGTGCGCCTCAAGCATTGTTCGCAGGTCTTTTCCGCCCGGGCCTGTGGGAGGCAGATGACTTCTTCTCTGTCGTCCAGGCTTTAGAAAACATGGCCGCATTGGGGCTAACTCTCATTTCCCTGTGGTACATACGGCGGGCTCAGTGGGATCCTGTGCTCATCGCCGCATGCTTCTTCGTCATGGTGATGGCAGTAATGCTCACGCTCACGACTCCCAACTTCGGCAGTCTGTCGCGTTATAGCGCTGGATTTTCGCCGATTTTCTTTGCCATCGTGATGCTGATCCCCTGGCAACGGTATTTTGAGAAGCAAGACCAGATAGGCTAATATTGCCAGTCAATTCATTAAGCTGAGCTCAACTCATGGAAAAACCTGTAATGATCTTTGGTGCCAAAGGCATCGCCAAGGCGGCACTCGAAATCTTCGAAAGTAATGGGGTCGTCGTCTATGGATTTCTGGACGATGATAAGAGCCTGTACACTACAGAGATCAACACTATTCCTGTTCTGGGTAGTCCGGATGATCACGGGTACCTCAAGCTGGTAGGGCAAAAATGCGAGGCTTTTGTTGCCAGCGATGACAACAAAGTTCGTCAGGACACGGTCTCTTTCCTCGTTGATACGCGCAAAGTGATGCCCGTCAACGCCATCCACCAAATGGCCTTCATACCTGAGTCCTCCTCCATAGGCCACGGCAACTATATTGGAAGCGGAGTCCGTCTGGGCACCAATGTGCAGATCGGTCAGCACTGCATCATCAATACAGGGGCGATCCTGGACTACGACGTGGAAGTCGGTGACTTCGTCCAGATCGGTGCCGGTTCGATCATCAATTCTGGAGTTAAGGTCGAAAAGGGCGCCTTCATTGGCAGTGGCGCCGTGGTCGTCAGTGGCGTGACCATTGGCGAAAATGCCAGGATTGGTGCGGGCTCCGTTGTCATCTCTGAGGTGAAAGCCGGCGAAACGGTCTTTGGCAACCCCGCCAAACTGGTTGGGTAACAATCAAAACTGACATAGCTCATTTCGTAGCTTGTACCGATTGATGCCAAAAGCATCTATTTTTGCATTTTAATCTTTCGAACCATTAACAGCACCCTGCTTGAAACAGGGCCGGCCGATTATGGAACAACCCCAATATTCAGTATTACTATACTACTGCTATAGTCCTATTGAGGACCCCGAAGCATTCCGGGAAGAGCATCATCTTATGTGTCTGGACCTCGATCTCCGAGGGCGCATCATCGTCGCCGAGGAAGGCCTCAATGGTACGGTGTCCGGAACACGAGCAAACTGTGAGAAATATATGGAAGCTGTCCTGGCTGACCCGAGGTTTAGCAAGACAGAGTTCAAAGTAGAATCTCACGACGAAATGGCTTTCGCCAAACTGCATGTGCGCGTGAAACCCGAAATTGTCAACTCAGGACTGCAGCACATCGATCCCAATAAACAAACCGGTCAGTATATCGAACCGGAGGAGTTTCGCGACGTCCTAAAAGAAGAGGATGAGGATACTATCATTCTGGATGTGCGATCCACTTATGAGCACAACGTCGGGCACTTCAAGAATGCCAAGACACTCGATATCGAGAACTTTCGCGAATTCCCCGAGAAGGTGGAAGAACTCAAGGCCTATAAGGACAAGAAAGTGATCACCTACTGCACCGGGGGTATAAAATGCGAAAAGGCCAGCGCCTATCTACTGGAGCAAGGGTTTGAAAACGTCTTTCAATTGCACGGCGGCATCATCAAGTATGGACTGGAGGCAGACGGAGAAGACTTCGAAGGCAAGTGCTACGTTTTTGACAATCGCATCGTGAAAGATGTAAACACGGTTAATCCCATTGTAGTGAGCAGATGCTTTGTGACTGGCGAGCCTACTGACCGCATGGTCAACTGTGCCAACCAGGACTGCAACAAGCACGTGCCCATGTCCGAGGCAGGTGCGGAGAAGTACAAGGGATGCTGTTCAGAGGCATGCATGAACGCCCCCAATGTCCGTCCTTACGACGGCTCAGGATACTACCAAAAGGACACCAACCATTACAATCCATACAAGGGGCTAAAATCCCGTGGCAAGGCAAAAAAAGAAGCTTGAGCGCACCCATTTACCGCAATTGAGGTACTCGGGCGCCTATTCTTTGGAAAAGCTCTTTTTTTCGGGGAATTTACCCTCTGAATGCCTAAACTCTCTGAAACCGACCTGATACTGAACCCGGATGGAAGTGTCTACCACCTTAACCTTAAGGCGGGTGACATCGCCTCCAAAGTCATCACCGTAGGTGACCCCGGGCGCGTACACCGCATCACACAGCATTTCGATCAAGTCGATTTCGAGATGAACAAGCGAGAATTCATCACGCAGACGGGCACGTACAAAGGCAAGCATCTGACGGTGATCAGTAGCGGCATGGGTACGGACAACGTAGAGATCCTGATGACCGAACTGGATGCCCTCGTCAATATCGACCTTGAGACGAGGGAGACGAAGGACAAGACCACTGCTCTGGAGATTGTAAGAATTGGTACTTCAGGGAGCATTCAGGACGATATACACGTGGGCAGTCAACTCATCAGCGAATACGCGATTGGGCTTGACCCACTCAACCATTTCTATCATTTACCGCAAGACGAACTGGAGCAAGAAGTCTCTGAACGGCTGCAGGAAACTCTGGGGTTGCCTTACGTTCCCTATTGCGTCAAAGGTTCGGAGCTCCTCTTCGACCGATTCTCAGATTTCGCCAGGGCAGGGAATACGTTGACGTGCCATGGATTCTATGCCTCACAGGGGAGGGCGATCAGAACGCCTATCCGACTTCCCCGGATGGTAGAAGAACTGGCCAGATTTCACCCTCGCGATTTCTGGATCACCAATATGGAAATGGAAACGGCGGGCTATTATGCCCTTGCCCGACTACTAGGTCACGAAATGATCAGCCTGAATGCCATCCTTGCCAACAGGATCCAAAACAGCTTCTCCAAAGATCCTTATGCCGTGATTGATGAATTGATCGTAAGCGTGCTCGAGCGGATTTAGCTCTTTTTGAAAAGGCTCTCGACACCCTTTCTCAACTCGTGAACGGCGCTCGAAAAATGTGACTTGGCCTCATGCCACTTCTCCTGGCTCTTAAACTCTTCAAACTCCTCTTCTAATTTTTGCTTTTGAGCTTTAAGTTCATCGACCCTTTTACCCAACTCATCTTTGAAGTCATCTTTGGAATGGGCCAACTCGTCGACGAGATCATCAATTCGCTTGCCCAGTTCAGTCAACAGGTTTTCAACTTGACCCTTAGATTCGCTCATGGTTCTTTGTAATTAATTGTCAAAAGAAGTTAAAGTATTCGGTGCAGGCGCACAATGGTGAAGACCTTACCTATATACTTGCAATATACAATGCCCGGTCCAAGGAGACATCATGACAGGTATCAGCAAAAGAATATTACTCATCGTGTCGGGCACGATCCTTCTGCCCATCATCCTCTTTGTAGTTTATGAGATCACTTCATTGCAGGAAGATGAGGAGATGATACAGGCGGTCTACGAAAGCCAACTGGACTTCGTGATCTTCTCTGCCAATCAATTCTCGAATGATTTTCTCAGCAATTTGGTAAGTAGTCTGGAAGAAAACCTTCAGGCAGACGGTACGCTGGAGCTGACAGAGAAGACACGGACCCTGGTCAGCTACAGTGGCGCCGAATACATCAATGTGAAGAGTCTTGACTCGTCACAAATGGTCAAAGTTCAGGGTTTTCCAATGGGAGGCAATGAGACCTACCTAGGCATTGTGAATGACATGCACGACAGCAAGCAGCCTCTGATCAGGCAGTTGATGTCATACAAGCAAAACGACTACACCAAGATCCAGCCGGACAACCTCATCACCGTGCCCAAGGTCGAACCAAACGGCGAAAAAATCGACCTACAAGTGCTCTTCGCTATACTGAGCGACCCAGGAGGGAGGCTCCACCTGCTGACCGCCCTCATCCAACCCTCCACCTATGCCAACGATGTACTCAGCCCTCGCTTACAGCAAGTGGCCCAGCAGAATATGGTCATCTCCCTCATCGATGAAGTGAGGGACACATTGGTATACCGAACAGATGACGTCGCCGGAGAGATCATCGCCTCCAAACCGATGTGGCTTTTCCCGTCGTTGGACCTGGGTATCAGCCTAAAAAACAAGTCACTGCAGGAACTGGTGGATCAGCGCATGCAGTACAACCTCGCAGCATCGTTGATCCTGATTGCCACGCTCCTTCTGGGACTGGCGCTCGTAGCTCGGATGACCATCCAACAAATGAGGCTGGCTCAAACCAAGTCAGACTTTGTGTCGAACGTGAGTCACGAATTGCGGACACCGCTGGCATTGATCAGTATGTTCGCAGAGACGCTGCTGCTGGGTAGGGTGAAGACAGAAGAGAAGAAGTCCGAGTACATCGAAATCATTTTCAAAGAAACCAATCGCCTGACCCGCATCGTGAACCGTATCCTCAATTTTGCCCAGATCGACGCTGAGAGGAAGAAGTTCTCATTCGAGGAAACAGACCTCAATGCGGTCGTCGACGAACTCGTTCACGACTACTCCTTCCACTTGGAGCAAAAGGACTTCGGCGTAAGCGTCGAGAAGGATGATACCATCACACCGGTCAGGGCCGATAAGGAATCCATCTATGAAGCATTGGTGAATTTGATTGACAATGCGATCAAATACAGCGAGGATGACAGGCACATTACTATCCGCACGCGAGGCGACAATGGCCACGCCCTGATTGAAGTAGCAGACCGCGGAATTGGGATCCCCAAAGACAAAAAGGCGCAGATTTTTGATAAATTTTATCGAATTTCGGAGGGCAACGTGCACACAGTGCAGGGGGCAGGTTTGGGTCTCTCTCTGGTCTACTCTATCATGCAGGCCCACGAAGGGACCGTGCAGGTAGAAAGTGAACTTGGCCGCGGGAGCACATTCAAGTTGGTGTTTAATCAAAACTGATTGAGTTATGTCAAAGATTTTGGTGGTAGACGATGAGCCGATGATGAGGCGGGGCCTTCAGGAAAACCTGGAGTTCGAATCCTTCGACGTGACAGCAGCCAAGGACGGCGAGGAGGGATTGAACTGCCTGCTCAACGATACCTTTGATCTTGTCCTCCTCGATGTAATGATGCCCAAACTATCGGGATTCGATGTGTGCAAGGCCGCTCGAAACAAAGGCATCAAGACACCGATCATTTTTCTGACGGCCAAAGGCGAGGAAATCGATAAGGTATTGGGGCTGGAATTGGGCGCCGATGACTACATCACGAAGCCCTTCAGTGTCCGGGAATTGATCGCAAGAGTGAAAGCCGTTCTTCGCCGTACCGAATCGAATGACACAGGCGGAGAAGACATCGAGACGCTGGACATCGGCAAACTGCACGTAGATTTTCACAAGTATGAAGCGGAAAGCAATGGCGAGCCTGTGAAGATGTCTCACAAGGAATTTGAGGTGCTGCTCTATCTGTACAAGCATCGTAACGAAATCGTAAGCCGCTATCAACTCCTCGAGGACGTTTGGGGTTACGAGTCCTCTCCCACTACCCGGACGGTGGACAACTTCATTCTCAAACTGCGGCAGAAAATAGAGGAAAACCACAATGATCCGAAGTACATCCTGACCGTGCACGGAGCAGGCTATAAGCTGATTGACTAGGGGCGCTTATTCGGCAGATCTGCCGGCCCGGTAACCATACGCAATGGACCTGGGACCGCCTGACCAGGCGCCGTAGTATCTGTAGCCTATCGGTGAGTGTGGATTGTAGGCACGATAGTCCGTACCGACGGTATAATATCCACCACCTCGGTAACCAAACCCGCCGACCTCGTCATTACTTGACGGCCAGTCTTCATTGGTAGCCCACCCAAAACGGAGGTAGCCATCACCATGGGAACCTTCGAAATTTCGACCAATCTCATTCCCTACTGTGATTACCTTTTCCCACACACTACCATTCAAATCCATCACCCAATAGTACGATGCACCGAACGTTGCCCTGTTGTCATCAGTGATCTCACCTTCATGCCGGCCATTTTGGAGCACCAACTCGCCTTCAGAAGTGACATATCTCTCCAGTAGATCGTAGTTGTCTGTGCCCCAAACGAATCCTCCAGGAATAGGCTTAGAAGGGCCCCTTGCCGCTTTGGTAAACTCCAATTCGGTGACCGGCCGCAGCGCGGCCCAGTCTGTGTACGCAAGGCCATCGGTAAAACTGATTTGATTCATGGGGCGCAGAGGTGACTCGGCGAAATAGATGCCATCCTCAAGCCTGATGCTACCTCTTTTCTTGTAGTAATTGCGAGCGCCGATAGGGGAGTGTAGTGAACTATGCTCATCTGACAATCGATTGAGAAACTGCGCGTATTCGCCCTGCGTGAGCTCATACTTCATAATGTAAAAGGCATTGTAGCCCTTAGGAAATGCCGCTGGAATGGGCCCTTGCTGGTCCCCGTTGTAGGTCTCGTTTTCGCTCCAATAGTAGAGATTACCTTTCGAAGTCCCGACTTCTATTGCGTCCTCAGAACTGATAGCATACAAACCATCGGGTTCGCCACCGTCATCGCTACTATAAAAGCCGGCGTGCGTTTTGGCAGATTCATCGGGGCTGCCAAGCGTAAAAGCACCACCCGGAATGTACACCATTTCCAACGCATGCACCGTCAAGCCACGCGCCATCGGGCCCCGTAGTCTAAGCCCAGATGTATCTACCATCACCTGCAACTTCAGATCGATCCTACCACGATACTCCTTCGAGGCATAGATGAAGAAGCCGCTACCATCTGATGGCACATCAATGGTTACTTGGGCCTCCTGGCCGGATCGTTGCACCAGCACTTTATGGCCTTCCTGTTGAAATTTTACGTGATTGCGCCAGCCTCCACCCCATTTCATAAAGACCCATGCAGCATCATGGTTTTTCGAATTGCGCCAGGCGTTGTCCCAGGACACATCAAAAGTCACGCTGAGCGGCATGTCGCTGACCTCTTGCCGATTGATAAGTCGGACATTGTCGGTTCTTAGATTGGTAGCAAGCAATGAAAAGGAGTACAGAGCAATGCACAAAGTCAGTAGCGTTCTCGTTGTCATAGGTTAGGTCATGTAGATTTTATTAGTTATACGAATAGGAATGAAATAAGATGCCATCTGCAAAAACAGGGATCCACGATGACCAGAGAACCACAAATACGAAACCTCATGGCGAATGGGATAAAAAAAAGAAGCCGCTCATCTTTGAGCGGCTTCCAAACGTACCAATCCAATATGGAAAAAATCTTCTTAGTTAGCTGAAGCGACCGGCGAAGTGTTGCCAGCTTCGAGAGACTTGAGCTCTGAGTAGTACGTGACCACTTGTACCAGCTCGTCCTCCGTCTTCACCTTCAATTTGTTCTTCTTGATGTAAGATTCGATTTTAGAGTGTGCCAACCCATTGGCCACCTTCTTCTTGTTCAGACCCACAACTTTTGTCTTACCGTCGGCCTTCACGAAATATCGAAAATCAGGATTGAAAGACTGAATTTGCACCAACCCTTTTGAAGGATCGTTGAACTCTCTTTCACTGATATCTGCTTTGAAGCTTTTGTATAGTGTTACGTTGTCATCTTCGTACACGACGATGCTAAAAGCTTTGGGAGCCTTAGGATCCAATCCTCGAACGAATTTGATTGTTGGCGTGGCATACTTGTTATCATAGTGCTCACTGGGTGTGTAGCTGGCAACTTCGATTACGTCATAGTAAGCAGCATCCATCTCAGACTTCACGTCCTTATACATGAATTCGAATTCCTTTGAGTGACCGTTGTAGTTCAAGAGGTATTCTACTGTCTCTCCTTTTTCAGTGTTGGTGGCAACACCTTTAGCAAATTCCTGGAATAGATAGGGTCCTCTTTCGATTCCTTCGTATCGGCTCTCGTCGATAGCATGTTGACCCATTAATAGATTTTGTGCGGTTGCGGTTGTGCTGATACATACAGCTGCGCAGAGAATTGTGAACAATTTCATAGTCCTATTGAGTTTTTGACTTTTATTTTTTTTGACCTTTTGAGTACTAGTTCTAACGGCTAGAGACTCTCTATGGCCGACGTAGATGCAAATTCTGTACCGAAACAGACTATATCCGTACCCAATCGGGATATTGATGTACCGAATTGTCCAAACAAATAATTGTCAAAAATCCAGGCCTGTAAAAGAGCGTTCGGCACCGAACGGTTCGGACACTTTGAACGCTCAATTCCGTACGATCGGACACTTTTCCCCACCAAGCCAGAATCTGAAAATGGTAAAAAAACCCAGCCTAGAAGCTGTTTTTGGAGGTGATCACTTCTAGATGACCTTCCATATCCACCGAGTAGAGGGCCGGCAGCCCCTCCTCTGTACCCTCCATGATATCCCGAGTGAACGTAACCTTGGTTCCGTCCGGAGAGAACTGCGGGTAGAAGGCTTGATACCCCTGGTCACTGACGAGTACCGTACTCTGGCCTCCGTCGATGGAAATTACATGGACTTCAAAGGCACCGTCCTCGACGTGGATGAAACAGACCTTGGAGCCATCTCTCGAAAAAGAGGGATGGAAGCCAGAAATATCTGACAGTTTCCGTCGGTTCGTTCCATCGATATTCATCATGTGCAAGAAGGCCTCGTCCTCATCCAGGTAGAGAAACAAAATATTCTCTCCATCGGGTGACCACCGGGGCGTGTGCTCTTTGAAAGGTGTGAAGCTGATCTGCCGGACATTCCCCTTGGTATCGCTTATGAACAGTTCGTTGTTGCCAGCGCGGTTCGATGAAAACACAAACTCCTCCCCATCTGGCGAGAACGATGGGTCCTGACTGTCGAATTCGGTTTCGGTCAGCTTCTGGAGGTTTCGCCCCCCCGTATCAAATTGATAGACTTCGTGATGACCGTCACGGACAGAAGTAAATACGATCCGCCGCCCATCTGGTGACCACATGGGGGCAAAGTCGCGGTCAGGGTGGCCCTCCAGCACCTGGAAGTCCGAGCCATCGGGAGAGACCGTGTAGATATCCTCAATGGCGTGAATGTAGAAAAAAGCGATCTTGTCCCCATCGGGGGACCAGACCTGGCCGTTGGCGAAAAAAGTGTGGGGAACAAGCAGGAGCAGTAACAATCCTTTCATTTTGAAATAATCATGGTATCTGAGTAAAAAAGTATTTTGAGTTTGACCTCTGGGGTCTGCTCTTTGTACTGCAGATCATCACCGGGGTTGTGGAGAAAGGCGCACATCGCGTATGTTTGGATGCAGTCGAACCAAAACGAGATCATGAAGGACCCTTCACAGGGCAAAGTGTATTGTATTCCGGGCCTGGGGCTTGATGGGAGAGTATTCAGCCGAATTGATTTTGGCAGCTGGCAGCCGGAGGTTTTGGAATGGATCGAACCTCAGGGTCCCGAAAATCTGGCGGCGTATGCCGGAAGGATGAGCGACTTGATCCATGACGAGCAGCCCCTGACGATCATTGGATATTCCTTTGGTGGCATCATCGCTCAAGAATTGGCGGCAATCAGGCCCGTCAAAAAGATCATTCTACTTTCCAGTGTCAAAGGCCGATCAGAGTTGAGCCCTTGGTTCCTGCGTGTCGCCCCGTGGGGACTCTCCAGGTTATTTTCCAAGCCCCTCATGCTGAGGATGCTTCCACTATGGGGCCGAAATCACGGGTTGGACCGCTCCGAGATCGCATTTTTTCGAAGTATGCTACAGCGGCTCAGTGAGCACTACTTCCGATGGGGCCTGTCCTACATTTCGTCGTGGCAGGAGCCGGTACTACCGAGAGGTACCCAGGTGATCCACATCCATGGAACGAGGGACCGGCCCTTCCCTTATAAGTATATAGGGCAGGTGGATCATGTCATCCCGGACGGCGATCATCTGATGATTTGGAAACGTAGTGCGGAGATTGCACGGCTAGTGAATACCGGGCTGGAGCGCTAAACCTCTGAGGTCTCCCGAAGATTCCAATTTCTCCTCCATCGTGCTTCCTTACAATTCATGCGCCTTTTTGGGGCAAGGGCCTCGTATTCCTACCTCCATCCGTACAACTTCGGTAACTCTATACAATTAGGACAGTAATACGGACCGTAGATTACCCGAAAGTCAAAATCTCAAAATTATGATTCGCAACTATCTTGTCGTCGCCTGGCGCAACCTCCGTAAACAAAGGGTTTATTCACTGATCAACATCCTCGGGCTCACTGTGGGTCTGTCGAGCTTCCTGTTGATCTTCCTGTATCTGCAAGACGAATACACCTACGACCAAATGCACCCCGAGCACGAGCAAACGTACCGGCTCAGCTATTGGCGCCAGTGGGACAATGGTAATGTGGAGGCGTTCGCCGTTTCTGGAGGGCAGTGGGGTCCAAGAGCCATGGACAGATTTCCACAGGTCACCGACATGACGAGGATGACTCACTCAGGCTATCCTACCCATGTCAATCGGCAAGAGAGTATCAATACATTCATGGAACCGCAGTTCTACTGGGTGGAGGACAACTTCCTTGACTTCTTCGATTTTCCGCTCGTGCTAGGAGATAAAGAGACCGCTTTTTCCCAGCTTGACAATGTGCTGATCTCGGAAGCTGCAGCGAAGAAGTATTTTGGGGATGAGGACCCTATGGGCCAGGTGGTGGACTACAATCACCGATCGGGCACAATCAGCCTCACTGTCGCCGGTATCTTCAAGGACGCACCTAGCAACAATCACTTGAAGCCGGAGTTTCTCGCCAACTTCGCCCGGCTCAACCAGCAGACTGTACAAACGTGGAACTGGGATCCCTTTGCCAGCAACTTTGCAGCATTCCTATTCACCTACATCAAGGTGACCGACCCGGCAGTGATACCCGAGATCCAGGAAGACTGGCTGACATACATTCAAGAGTCTCTGGCAAATAATCCCAACACCAATGCCGCCAACTACAAGGAGCTGAAACTAACCGCGCTGGACAATATGCATTTTGAGCCTGAGATGACCTTCGAATTGGAAGCGCCGGCAGACCCCAGTTACCTACCCATGTTTGTGATTGCCGGCATGCTCGTGCTTATCATCGCCTGCATCAACTTCATGAACCTGGCCACCGCACGTTCCGCGAAACGCGCCCGTGAGGTAGGGTTGCGGAAGACACTCGGCAGCACCAAACGACAACTGGTTATTCAGTTTTACGGCGAGTCATTCCTGATCTCTCTGGTGTCAGTGTGCTTATCGGCGGGCCTTGTCATACTATCTCTAAAAGCCTTCAATGACCTGACCGGAAAGAGCTTCGGTTGGCAGGACGTCGCCTCCTCATCAATGCTGTTGCTACTACTCGGCCTGACGCTCCTCGTGACACTGTTGTCGGGCAGCTACCCGGCCCTTTACTTGTCGAGCTTCAAGCCCATTGCCGCTCTTCGCGGGCTGTTCGGGTCTGCCAGAGGTGCTGAGACCATTCGCCGGGTGTTGGTGATCTTCCAATTTGGCGTGTCCATCATCCTAATCATATCCACGCTGGTAGTTTTCAACCAGTTGCAGCTGATCAACAACAGCAAGTTGGGACAAGACAAGGATCGGATCCTAAGCATTCGTCTGGGTGGATTTGGACTGGGAAATGGATGGATCCCGTTTCGAGACCAGGTCGAGCAAGACTCAAGGTTCGAGTCTGTGACCGTCGGCAATCACCTGCCCCGATTGCCCCACTTTGGGTTGATCAACCGAACTTTCCGATTTCCTGAGCTCGACAATGAGGAAATGGAATGGAACAAGTTTGATATCGATTTCAATTTCCCCGAGACCTTTGACCTGGAATTCATTGCCGGCAGAAATTTCGATTCACAGATCCGCTCGGACAGCAACGCCATCCTAATCAATGAAGCCGCCTTGCTCAGTCTGCACAAAAGTCCCGAGGAGGTCCTCGGTCTGACGATAAGGGACCGGGTATGGAACCCCCAACTCCAGCAGCAAGTAGACCTCGATGGCAAGGTGATTGGCGTAGTCAAAGACTTTCCCTACAAATCCGTCAACACCGCCATAGAGCCAGTTGTAATGTGGGGCTCGCCTAGCCCGATCGACCGCATACTCTATGTAAAGATGACTGCTGGCGACTACCAGGAAAAAATCGCCGCCCTTGACAGGATGTGGAAAGAGATCAATCCCGGTATGCCCATGGAAAACTGGTTTATGGACTTCGAGTTCGGGCGATTGTACGAGAACGAGCGGCGAATGAGTAGCATCTTCATCCTCTTTTCGGTCATTACGATTTTCATCGCGGCTTTAGGGCTTTTCGCGCTGGCTTCTTATGTTACCGAACAACGAAAGAAAGAGATCGGTCTTCGGAAGGTACTGGGTGCATCCAGTGAAAACCTCGTTCAAATGCTCTTGACGCATTTCTTCAAACTGATTGCCATTGCTTTCATCCTGGCGTCGCCCATCGCCTGGTATACAATGAACGGATGGCTCAACAGCTTCATCTACCGCGTTGATCTGAGTCCCTGGGTGTTTGTCATCGCAGGTACGGGCGTCGCTCTGATCACACTGGTCACCGTGGGCTTCGATACGTACCGTACGGCCATGAGCAATCCTGTAAAGGTCCTGAGAACGGAGTGAGCTTAGGAGGCCTTCATGTACTCACGTGGCGTCATCTGCGTGTACTTTTTGAAAGCTGCGTTGAAGCTTGATTTTGATTTGAAACCGGCCCTGTTGGCGACCGCCTCGATCGTGAGTTGTTTGCTGACAGGGTCTTTGAGTAGCACCTTGACTTCTTCCACCCTATAGTAATTCACATAGTCATAAAAGCTCTTGCCCAGGGCAGAATTGAGGAAGGCGCTCAAGTACCTGGGGTTGGTACCCAATGTGGAAGACAGCTTTTCCAGGCTTAGATTCTCATCTTGATAGAGCTTCTCCTCCCTCATCAGTTGTTCCAGTCTCTGCTGGTATTGCTGAGCGTCCTCATCGGTGATTTGACGGAGTCCATTACCCGTATTGATCCCCTTGTTGATCAGGAAGAACCGCGGATCTGCGGCAATCTCTCCTCCTATCCAGAGCAGCAGGCCGCACATATACAACCACAATGGATTGTAAGTCAAAGTCGCAACACCGAAGTCGTACAGCCAGTAGTTAAGGAATAGATGCACAGCCCAAATGACTAAAAGCACCGACATCAGCACCAAAAAACGCCTGATCCAATGCTGGACTTTGACATGATTGACCTGATGTCTGCGCCAGGCGGACAAGTGTCGAAATCCAAGTGTCAAATAGACCCCACCCGATAGAATAAGCAGCAACTGCTCCAAATGGCTGAAGGACACCTCGTAGTAGGACGCCATGAACGCAGGGTCGTAATCTACTGGCTTGATAAGGGCGATCAGATAGAGTAAGAAAAAAAAGGCCGTCGGAGCGAAGTGCAACCAATAGCGTTTGCGCCATCGAAAAGATGAGGACAGCACGCTCTTCACGTAGAAGTAGCTCAATGGAGCCAGCGCGAGAATAAATGAAATCGGCGTGAACAGCCATCGATAGTTGCTCGATATCCCTCCCTGGATGCCATAGAGCTGATTCTTGAACCCATACAGGGAGAGCACCAGGATAATCCCGAGTAAGAAGACATTTAGTGACCGCCCCCTGATTCGAAGCAGCAGCAGGTACAGGGATAGGAGTAACCCAACGATGAACACCGGATAGACAAATTTGGGATAGACTAGTCCCAGGGCACCATCACGTAGGACTGCCATTGTGCTTTTATCTACCTGACCCTTGAAACCGTCATTGGCTGGGATCATCATCATCCGGCACGAAGGGCACTTACCGGGAACATCGGAAAGAGAGTCGTCGAAGCGGCAGCCACATGGTGGACACCGATAGGGCCCATTTTCATCAACGGCAATGGCATTAGAGGAGTAAACATCATGAACCTCTCCTTCATGTGCGAGAGAAGGGTACAGAAAAGAGAATAGGATAAGTCCGGTGCTTAGAAACTTCCGCATTCGCAGATAATCATACGCTGTAGAGCGCCGGAAGTTCCACTCCTCCCCTACCTGTGTCAGGACTATTTCTTCGCAGACTCGGGAATCTTTATATCAAAGCCGAACGTCTTATTGAAGGTCTCTATGAACCTCGCAGAGAGCAAGGGCGACTCCTTTTCGAGGTTTTGGTGGACAAAGAAATACAACTTCTCAAGCCCCTGGTCTTGCCAGATCTTGATACGTTCGATCCAGTCATCGAGTCTCGTCCAATCGCTCTCATGATTGGCACCTACATAGCGCACAAAAGCTACGGGGCTCGTCAGTCGCATGTGCAAAAGGTCTCTCCGTCCGGCCGTGTCGGTCACAATATTGGCGACCTTATGCTCATCCAATA
The DNA here is from genome assembly GCA_965227935.1 of Cyclobacteriaceae bacterium. Lineage (GTDB taxonomy): Bacteria > Bacteroidota > Bacteroidia > Cytophagales > Cyclobacteriaceae > JAWPMT01. Next base: position 998,024 of record CBDDGS010000043.1, read on the forward strand.
GCCCATAGAGGTCCTCCGCGATGGCTTCATCATTGTACCAGTCGGTGTGACGTAGCTCCAACGCTAATGGTAGGTCCTTAGGCCAAAACTCCAGTACCGACTGCAGGCGGTCCCAATTCTTTGGCGCGAAGTTGTTGTGCACTTGTAGAAAGGCCATCCCCAGCTTGTCACCAAATGTTCGCATCGTATTGCACCAGTCCTCTAGTGGTAGCTCCACGTTATTGAGCCGCTTCACGTGAGAAATGTATTGATTGACCTTTGGGAAGAACTTAAAGCCCTCCGGCGTCTTTTCCTTCCAGGTCTGGATCTGATCCTCCTTATAGAAATTGTAAAATGTCGCGTTGAGCTCAATCGAGTTGAACTGCGACGAGTAGTAAGGAAGCTCATCTTTCGTCCCTCGGGGATAGAAGCCCTTCAGGTCACTCTTGTTCCACTTAGCGCAGCCGACGAAGACCTCCTTCAGTCCGCCTCCTCCTTTTGCCAGCGCTCCTTGCGTGCCCGGATGGTCTACGGGCAGGGTGAAGTCTATTTCCTCCGGATTGTCAACGCTTCCAAATTTCATAAGCAGTTTTCTAGTTGGGTTGCCAAAAGTAGAAATTCTAGTCTGAGTGAAAAAGATCCCGAAGCTCTTCGGAAATCCGCTTCGGCCGGTGTGTTTGCCTGTCAATCAGACACCACTCCGTCTTCGCCTTCACCAGCAAAACTCCGTCCCGATAAAACTCCACATGTCGCTCCGACCGGAAGCCCTCACTCTTGACCACAAAAGTGCGACCTACAACAGTCTCCCCTAAAAACGCGGGGCGCTTATACTCTATATAGTGACTCAAAACTACCCAGTACACCGCCTCATTGATCTCCGGAGTGCTTCGCTTCGACCAATGGGCCTCGGCCATGTCCTGCACCCACTGCAGATACGTGACATTGTTCACATGGTTTAAGTCGTCCAGGTGGCCCTCGGTAACCTCTATGTTCTTCTCAAAGATCTCCATTATCAAGTAGCTGAGTTCTCAGTCCGGGAAGGCCAGAACTCTGTGAGAAAATCAATATCTTCCAACATGTTATTTAACCAAAAATGAGCAAAAGGTCCGGCTCCCACACCCACTACCGCACCTGCAATCTATGTGAGGCCATGTGTGGTATCGAAATCACTGTCCAGGACGGCGAGATCCAATCTATCAAAGGAGATAAAGACGATCCCTTCAGCCGTGGGTTTGTTTGCCCAAAGGCCACGGCATTGCAGGACATTTATGAAGACCCTGACCGGCTCAAGCATCCAGTGCGGAAGACTGCGGATGGCTGGCAGCAGATCAGTTGGAAAGAAGCCTTTGATTTGGTTGAGCAAAAAATTAAGGGTATCCAGGAGAAATTCGGACCCAATGCCCTCGGATTGTACCTCGGAAATCCAAACGTGCACAGCCTGGGTTCAATGCTCTTTGGGGCTCCGATGATCCGCTCGCTGAAGACCAAGAGTCGCTTCTCCGCCACATCGGTGGATCAGTTGCCCCACCACTTTGCCTCCCAGTTCATGTTTGGCCATATGGGCCTGCTACCCATTCCCGATATTGATCGTACGCATTTCTTCCTGTGCATCGGCGCCAATCCCATGGTCTCCAATGGCAGCCTGATGTCTGCGGGTGGCATGCCCGAAAAAATCAAAGCGTTGAAAGCCCGAGGTGGCAAGATGGTCGTTGTCGATCCTCGCAAATCTGAGACTGCACAGAAGGCGGATCAGCACATCTTTATCAAGCCCGGAAAAGACGTGTTTTTCCTGGCGTCTATTGTTCATGTGCTTCTGAAGGACAACCTCCTGTACTCAGACCTACCCGCTTATTTGAATGGACTGCAGGACCTCCCCGTGCTCTTCGATGCGTACAGCCCTGAGGCTACGGCATCCCTGACTGGCGTTGCTGCAGAGACAACCAAAACACTTGCCACAGAATTCGCCAAATCTCAAACAGCTGTTTGCTACGGACGAATGGGGGTTTCAGTGCAAGAGCATGGCGGACTGTGCCAATGGCTGATCAATTTGATCAATATCCTGACCGGCAATCTCGACCTGGAAGGCGGAGCCATGTTTACGACGCCGGCCATAGACTCTATCGGCATGTCGCGAAAGGGTACGCTTCACAAATTCGATCGCTGGCATAGTCGGGTCCGAAAGTTGCCAGAGTTCAATGGTGAACTGCCCGTAGCGGCGCTTGCCGAAGACATCCTCACAGAGGGAGAGGGCCAGATCAAGGCCATGATGACGGTAGCAGGCAACCCTGTCCTATCGACGCCTAATGGCACTCAACTTGACAAGGCTTTCGCACAGCTGGATTTTATGGTGTCAATAGACATTTACATCAACGAGACGACGAGGCACGCAGACGTTATCTTGCCTCCGGCGACCGGACTGGAAAACGAGCACTACGACGTCGTCTTCAACACGCTGTCGACGAGGAATGTCGCCAAATACTCACCAGCTCTTTTTGATCCGGTGAAAGGCGCTCTCCGGGACTGGGAGATTTTCAAGGAAATCACGGGAAGGTTCCAGAAGCGGTCACTTGGGCAGCGCCTGCTGGATCCGCTCATGACACCAAAAAACATGATCAAGCAAGGCCTGAAACGTGGGCCGCAACCCGTGACTTTTGACCAACTGAGAAAATCCCCGCATGGTGTGGACCTTGGTCCCCTCCAACCAAGCCTGCCCCAACGCTTGTTCACAAAAGACAAGAAGATCGACCTTGCCCCAAGGGTCTTCGTAAACGGCCTCCCCGAACTGCCCTCAGCCGGTGAAGAGAATGGCAAGCTAAGTCTGATCGGCCGACGGGAGCTCCGAAGCAACAACTCCTGGATGCACAATAGCCAAAGACTTGTGAAAGGACCTAAACGATGTACGCTGATGATCCACCCCAACGACGCACAAAAGCGGAATATAGCCGCTGGGCAGCTGGTGTCTGTCAGTTCCCGGGTCGGTACGATTGAGCTCCCTGCTGAAATCACTGAAGAAGTCATGCCCGGTGTAGTCAGCATCCCCCACGGATGGGGGCACAACCGCGAGGGGACCCAGTGGTCCATTGCCGAAGCCCATGCTGGAGCCTCTATCAACGACTTGACCGATGATCAATCAGTGGATGCCTTGACGGGGAATGCCGCTCTATCGGATGTGCCTGTGGAGGTGCGGGCGAGTGCCTGATCAAAATCCGATTCGACACTGTGGAAAGTCAGTCGTATCGATAGTTCATTCTGCGGATCTTTGTTTTGTCTTCAAATTGAAGATGGGCGAGTAACGGAGACACGTGCTCTGAGACTCGTTTCGATTTTTTAGACTTTTTTGACAAGACCCGAAGAGAATGGACAGTAAAACAGACGTTTCCCAATGCCTCGCCTGTGGGCGAGATTCGACAGAAGTTCCCCTTATCACACTCGAATACCAGCAAAGGCAGCTCTGGATCTGCCCGCAGCACCTCCCAATATTGATTCATGATCCGACACAATTGGTGGGCAAACTGGAAGGCGCCGAGCACATGAAGCCGGCTGATCATCACGATTAGGAGGTGTCGTTTTGTTGCTAAGAGCAAGTTGCAAACTTGAAGGACCGGTAGGATTAAGTTGCGCTGCGCTAAACTTAAGCTGGTGTCAGCTAGGGTTTTGAAGCGTTTCTCTAACGATAGCCTCGAACTCCTCATAGGTCTTTCGACCAAAGAACCGCTCCGTCACAACTCCACGGTTGATGATGATGGACAGTGGAAGGAAGCTCTCAGGATTGATCCACCTCCCTTCTTCTTGCGAGCCTACAATTGACGGACTCTCCACCTTCTCGAGGAACTGCCTTATCCTCTCGGGAGCTTCTTCGCTAATAGCCACTACCACAAGATTCTCAGGAAAAGTCGATTCAAGCTTCTTCAGGTCCGGGAATTCTCTGACACATGGCCCGCAGTAGGTGGCCCAGATGTTCAAGAGGACTACCTTTTCATCATAGTCTCTGATATTCTCCACTTCACCATTCCCGACGTTCAGATAGTCAAAGTCGGCAACATTCGCCCCAATCGAACGATCGACGGTCGCTAGTGCTGTGACCATTGGTTTCAAAGGAAAGTTGATCATGAAGATCAAAGCGCCCAAAGCAATTTGAGGAACGCCAAAGCCAATCCAAGCGATCACCTTTTGCCCCCTCGACAGGCCCTTTGAGACTCTCCTGTCCACGAGGTAGATGATGACCATTGCGAGTATCAAGACATAGTTGCCGTAAACTGACAAGAATGTCGCATGATCAGCTATTAATCCAACGACTTGCTTCATGACTTCTAGCTAAAATACGAAGATCCATATCTTTAGGCACACAATTAACCGCACTCTTATGGACAGTGAATTAACCATTGCGATGGCCCAGATCTCACCCGTTTGGCTTGACCGAAAAGCCACTCTGGACAAAGTGTCGACATATGTAGCAAATGCGTCCAAACAAGGATGTCAGCTGGTGGTATTCGGCGAGGCCCTGGTTCCTGGCTATCCATTTTGGCTGTCGCTGACGCGTGGTGCAGACTTTGATTCTCCGCTGCAGAAGGAGATACACGCGCACTATGTCAACAATGCCATCCAGATAGAAGCGGGAGACCTCGACGCCATTTGCGAACTCGCCAGAGACCTTGGTATCGCGATTTATCTGGGTACCATCGAACGCGCCCAAAATCGGGGAGGTCACAGCCTGTACTGCTCTCTTGTCTATATTGATCAGACTGGCACCATACAATCCGTCCATCGCAAACTGCAGCCCACTTATGAGGAAAGGCTATCATGGTCCCCGGGAGACGGACATGGTTTACAAGTCCACTCATTGGGACGCTTTACTGTGGGAGGCCTCAACTGCTGGGAAAACTGGATGCCACTGTCGAGGACGGCTCTGTACGGCCTGGGTGAAAACCTCCACATCGCCGTATGGCCTGGAAGCGATCGCAACACAAAGGACATCACGCGCTTCATAGCGAAGGAGTCTCGTTCGTATTGCGTGTCCGTTTCAAGCTTGATGCGAAAAGGGGACTTTCCCGCCGGTACTCCTCATTTGGACGAAATACTGAATAATGCGCCAGACGAAATCTGCAATGGTGGTTCTTGTATCGCCGGCCCCAATGGAGAGTGGATAGTCCCCCCTGTATTGCACAGGGAGGAGCTTATCCTCGGGACCATCGACTTCCAGCGGGTTCTTGAGGAAAGGCAAAACTTCGATCCCGTCGGTCACTATGCTCGACCTGATGTTACGCGATTGACGGTCAACAGAGAACGTCAGTCATCGGTGGAGTACAATGATTGATATTGGTGCAGTGGCTTGGTTGTCAGAGGTCCAGGGCTTAGCAGCTTCGCGTGTCGCTCCTGGAGCTCTTATTTCTTTTTCATATAACGGTTCATTCCTCAAGGACAATCGTTTTTTCCAATGGTTTCCTACTATGACCAAGGATTCTGAAAATTGCTGGAACTCCCACTAGCCTATGAACTTTTCGGGAGTCATTTCCATTGCAATATCATGGCGACAAGTAGTGAATATCAGATCCCTTCAACCACTCAAATTGGTCACGTGCACCTAAAAGTGGCAGACCTCGACAGAGCACTCGATTTCTACTGCAGTCTGCTCGGCTTCGAGCTCATGACTACCTATGGAAAAGATGCCGCCTTCATCTCGGCTGGTGGTTATCATCATCACATCGGTCTGAATACGTGGTTTAGCAAAGGAGGGGGTCCCGCCCCCCGAAATACCGCGGGGCTGTTTCATACGGCCATTGTCTATCCTACGCGAAAGGACCTGGCGGTGATATTCAATCGGCTACGAGAAGCCAATTATCCGCTCAGTGGTGCTTCGGATCATGGCGTCTCGGAAGCACTGTACCTCGATGACCCAGATCAAAACGGCGTAGAATTGTATTGGGATAGACCTCGGGAATTGTGGCCTGTTAAATCAGACGGCAGCCTGGACATGTATACCCGCCCGCTGGATCTGAGGGGATTGCTAGGGGAACTGGAAACAGCGTAATCGTAGCAGCAGCTGACAAGACACGCTTCAATCGATAACGCCAATCCGATCGATCATAACAATCCCGGGCGCTTCGCCGGGAAATTCGAAATGCATCGATATAATGCCATCAAAATTGAATTCCTCACGTCCTTCGAAATCAGTGAACGGGAGGATCATCGTTTCCAACAAGGGCTCCCATTCATTTTTGTAGCGGTCCGTGGTAAGGGCTTTGGTCTTTAAAAACCGCACCTTGAATCGGGGCGATACTTTCTTGTGGTCCGACAGTTGCTTCCTCAGCTCGTTGCCATTTATATCGGTCAGGACGATCGTGAAGTCATTCGCAACGTCCTCCTCTTCCACATCATCCAGCAATCCAGGATCTCCGGCCGCAACCGATAGCGTGAAGTTATCGGTGGGTTCCACTGACAATGTATCCGAAAAAGTGACGGAATACCTGGACTCATCGGCGATGCTGTCCTTCTCCCATCCAATGATGACGGCGGTATTCTCTTGATGGAGGCCTGCACGATATTGCAGATAATCTTCCTGCCAGATTGCCAAGCCCTTCGTCGTGATGCGACCAGCGGCGGCAGTCAATAGGTCGATGTCCTCCTCATAGTCTACCCAGTACTGGACCGTATGGTCTTCGTAGACATTCAAGGCAATGGTCGCCTGTGGCAGCCAGTCTGTTGCGTGTCTTATGTCTCGAAATACTGGCTCGTATTCCAGGTTCTTGCGAAGGCTGATCTCGAGAAAGCTGCTAATCAGGACTTTGGCATATTGTCGCTGGTCTTCCCCTGAGATCATCGGTGCAGTATTGAGTAGCAGGCTTCTGGGAAATCCCGCATCATGTCTCCCCCAAACAGTGTTGAACTGCCCATGATTGGCACCGTGCAACCACACACCTGCCCGCACATGGTATTCATCGTCGTCAAAGTGAGTGCGCTGCAATTGCCTTAATCCATAAAAACTGTCCTCATCACTATCGTAGGACCCTTGTATCCCTAAATAATTGACATTACGCAGGTGGACGCGGCGGTCATACCGGTAGTCGGTCGGAGCGATGGCGACGACACCTTTGATCCCAAAACCGAAATCAAACTTGACACGGGCGTCATCAGGGAAGTAGTCCAGCTCATTGAAGGCTGCAGCGATCGGCACGGCCTCGCCTCCGCGGGAGTGACCGATGAGCACGACGTTGTCCAAGTCCGCTTTACCCTGCAGGTCATGCCCGTCTTCGTCGTTCCAGGCTCGCCACTGCTCGAGATGCTTCAGCAGCAGCCAGGCGCGAGCCGGCAGCTCCTTGCCTCGGAAATCGCCCGCAAACGAGCCATTGATAAAGTTCTCATCGACGGATACCGTTAGGAAGCCCCTGCTAGCCAGCAACTCTCCCAGGTAGGCGTATCCGGGATCTGAGTACTCCTCCATGCCATGATTGCCATGAACGATCAAAACAACCGGAAATGGCCCAACGCCTTTCGGCATCCAAACCAACCCGTTGATCGGCCACTCCTTTATTCCAAAACCCCAGTACCCAGAGCGTTTGCGAGCCTGCTTTCCCTTCCAGGAAGGTAGTATGTAGGTCCCATCGACAACCTCACTTTGATAGGTCGCGCGATCCCCAAAATCTGACCGGTGGTTGTTCACCCCGCTGCCATACGTGAACTCGACTACCTCAAAAGGGCCGGAAGTACTGGGATCGGCCTGTTGATTGGAGAGCCTTTCCTGCAATGGCCCCTGTTCAAAGTCTACACTGTAGGGATCAGCCCCCTCGTCATGTAGCCAGTAAAGGCTGTAACCAATAGCACTCGCCGAAAGCAACAATAGAGCAATGATCCAGTACCTCCGTTGGGTACCGACTTGCGAAACTCTGCCGAAGAATAGTATAGTACTAGCTCCAAACAAACATGTAGTGGCAATCAAGAGCGCAGCCCCACCCAAATAGAAATACTGATCGGGGAATCCGAAGCCCCATTGTTTGGCGATCATCAACAGACCAATCGCGCCGCCAAGGGCCGAGACAAAATAAGTCGGTGACAGTCTCAGGGAGGTCAATATCAACTGACCAACCAAAGCAAAAAGGACTATAGAAAGAACAATCGATCCGATGGCGACCGTGACAATCCAGAACTGACTGATCCCATAATCAATATGAAAGGAAGTGATGAGCGCAAGCGATATGGCGAGAAGGAGTATGCCATAACTTGCGCCTACCCAGAAAGTCTGAAGGACCGAAGCATTCTTCAGTGAAGGAACCTTCAGTAAAGACAGTAGGTCCTTCGAAATGCCCACGAGTTTCTCCTTAAGTGATTTCAAAAACAGTCAAGGTTAAGTCAGTAGTACGAGTATGCTTCAGCCGATAAATGCTGAAAACCGGATGCTGCACCGCCCCTCATCCAATTGTCCAGAATCTAATAAAAATGAGTCACTTGAAATCGATAACCGATTTCACTACTCAACTTGCTCCTAGCGTGCAAACAAAAAGCCGCTTGGGCCGATGCCCGTAGCAAAATCGGCAAGCAAAGTCCCATCACTGCCGTATCGCAGACCGGTACCAGTAGATTGGAAGGCATTGCTATCCCCGACATAAATATCACCCGTCGCCTCATTGACACCAATGCCGTAGAAAGCAAAACCATCGCTAACAAGGACTTCAGCACTCAAGGCACCAGCTGATAAATCGACGGCAAAGACATTCGTCAAACCCGTGAAAGAATCGTTGCTCCCTCCCAGGAAGTAGATGACATCATTTACATTGTCAATCGCCATCTTTTCATTGAAGCCACCGACCACCAGATCGGATAATGTATTCGTAATGGATTGGTCGCTGGGATCAACCTCAAACAGACTGCCGCCAGTGGATAGCACCCAAATGTGTCCATCTGAATCCTGGACCATCTCAGAGGGGCCAAATGGTGTGTCTACGATCGTCATGGCAAGCGTTGATACCTCTATCACTGTCATAAAAGTGGCAGACTCGTGAGTCACAAACAATTGATTGTTCGCTAGCATGACGTCCTGCGGTCGTACATCCAGCAGAATAGAATCGACCACAGTACCACTTGTCAAGTCGACAATGGCGATGTATGAATCGGGATCTTCACCAAAAGCTGTATTGATGTCTCCCCAGTTTGTGACATATGCGTCATTTCCATCCACAGCCACATCGATAGGATTGTCAAGGCCCTCGGTGACAGATATGGAAACGTTGAACGACGAATTGAGAACATCGAGGCGGTCGGGCGCATTGGTGACCATGAAGAGGCCACTGCCGCTCACACGGATATTCTGAATCGTCGCATCGGCGCCCATTACTTCCGGTGTGGCTATGCCTGTCTCATCGTTATAACCAGAAATCGAGCCATTGGCGGCTTGGAAGTTCCCTTCATTGACGATAAATAGCGTGGGTGCGGATGGCGCGGAATCGTCATCACCACTGCTGCAGCCAAAGATGAAGCAACTCAAGAGCATTAGAGCTAGAGGGTAGTTTTTGTTAATCATGGGAGTCGATATTGTACTTGTAGTGTGAATTCAAGATTAATTCCGGGCATTGCCCGATTTTCAAAGCTTTCATACTCCACGTCTGTAAGGTTACGAACGGTGGCTATTGTCGCCAGGTCCACATCTCCAAGACGCCATGTGTTGGCCAACCTGAGGTTGTAGAGTGTGTATGCCGGCAGTGGTGGTAATTCGTTGTTGGCCTCCGTGAATCGCCTGGAAGTAAAGGCCCGAATCACCTGTAACTTGAGATCTCGCCACTGGTAAGACACAGAGGTCAGATGAATATGCTCGGGAGTATAGGGGAGCTGCTTCCCTTTGGATCGATCAAATGCGCTGATCGCCTCTTGATTCGTCGCCCTTGTCCACGATCCATCATGCTCAGCCCCCATTTCGTGATCGCCAAATTCCCAAGTAGCAGCCACCTGAAACTCCGACCCATGCGCCAGGACGCGACGTACATTGTCCGGATACCAAAATGATAGCACTTCACCTTCTTCATTGGTCTCTTGCCCTCCGGGTATCCATAGTATCCAATTGTCCACATCATTACGAAAGAATTGCACCTGCCCGGACAAAGTCAGCGCGTCGCCCTCCCATTGACCATTAAGACCTGCTTCCAGGTTATGACTGGTCTCCGATAGGAGATCAATGTTCCCGCCTGGCCGCCAATACCTGTCATTGAATGTTGGCAGTCGAAAGCCGCGGCTAACTTCGGCGGTGATACCCCCCAGAAAGTTGTCTCTCATGACAGCCGTCCAAAACATACTGATAGATGGGCTGAAAGGCTTGAGCTGCCCCTCAGACATCGGCTGGCGCAAGTTGAGTTTCACATTGAGCCGCTGCGACGATCGCCAGGCGACTGAAGCAAACAGGTCATTTCTGATTTCTGTGGCACCTTCCTCATGAACAGCAGAACGCACGTCGATAGCGTTGACGTTTGCCCCAATCCGGGTGGTCCACTGTTTGCCGATTGCTACCTCCGATTGCGTTGACGCAATTATTCGATTGGCTACCAACGGCTCCCCGCCATTGTACACCTGCCAGTCACGAGTAAAGCCCAGTTGGCTCTCCCAACTCAGGGCACCCTTGTCATAGAAGTAGTTCAGTACTCCGCGCCAGTTGCGGTCCTTCAAGTGATCATCGGCATTCAGATCCCCTTTCCCGGGCTGTACCTGCCTGTCATTTTCACTGTACCAGAGGTCGAGCTTCAAAGTCGAAGTGGGAGAAAGTACCCATCCGAGGTAGGGAACAATATTGAATGCTTTGTAGGCTGCGTTAGTTTGCCGCAACTCACGGCCATCAAAAGAGTATTTGAAGTCATTGTCAACCGTCAGGTAGTTGGCTTGCAGTCCCGCGACGAACGACTTTTTGCCGACACCAAAACCGATCGTAGTATTCGAAAGGCCGAAGCTGCCAATCGATTGGCCGAGCGCCAATTCGAGCCCACGACCGAACCGCGTCGGCCCCTCGATTGATATCGTTCCACCCAGAGCGCCATTCCCGGAAAGCGGCGCTGAACCTCCACGCAGCAGGGTCACAGTGCCCAGACCGACCTCACTGATAAGGCTCATATCGCTTTGGCCAGTAGTATAGGAATTGATCTCCATATTGTTCCAGAGCAAGCTGGTCCTCGACGGTCCTAATCCCCGTAGGTTGATGGAAGCCAATTGCCCCCTGGCACCATATTGATTGATTTGTAACGGGAGTTGAGATAGAAGGAGGTCTGTAAGTGACTGCCCCCCAAGTGAATCAATGGTCAGGCGGGTCAGCGATTGACTCTGGGCATAGTCTGCCTCCCGTATTCCGGGAATGACGAGCTCATCCAAAAATACTGTATCGGCCTCTTGCGAAACCGCGGAAACCACATCACCCACGAACGCCATAACGGCGATCATGAGCTTCATGCAACATCTGGCCATTACCAATCGACTTATTCGACCTTCACCCGAGGACGAGATAAAACAATCAGCCATGGCAGGTCTCCTGACTTTTCCATCGGCACCGCCTTCCCATCACAATCAAGCGACAGTGGCAAGATGAGGCGCCAAACATTCCGAACAGAGCGGAATGGGAATTACAGTTGCGGGGACAGCCTCGGATTCGCACCGAGTTCCCTTTTAATCCGGATGATCGCAGGACCATTCCGGAACCACAGCTGGATCAAAGTTATGCCTTTTCCAGCCGGTATTATCCGGTCTGGAGATGAATCTTCCGAAATAATCCTTTCACTCTATTGATGTTTTCCGCACCTTTGTTTAGAAACCATCCCTCTTCCATACCAAAGTGACTGCCTACGCCAAGTCGTTTTTAGCTCTCATTTTGATCTGCACTTTTGTAGGATCACATGCCCAGGAGCAGCTATTAGAGGTGGATCTGAAGCTCGGAAAAAAGGTAGCTACCTATCATATCGTCGATCGAACTCGACCTCAAAGCTACCTGCTGAACGTCGCCTACGACAATGTGGATATAATCGTCCTCGATTCCACCATGAACTTCGTGAATCAGAAGTCGTACCCCATCACCATGAAGGAGGAGAAGTACTACTTGACAGAACCTCTTTCGTTCGTTGCCAGAGATGGCATCATTCATGGCTACTACGCCAACTATGGGTTGACAGTCGTCGGGTATTTGGAATTCAATCTTCGCAACAAGAACATACGTCGGGGCCAGGTACCGATCGACTTGAGCAGGAAGGATGAATTCTTGTTTCACTACGTCTATGACGACGAGTTCCACGTAATGAGTGCAAGGAAAAAGAGTAATATCCTCAACTTCTACAAGGTGCTCACCCCGAAGAACATTGAGCGCATCCAATACAACATCGTTCAATATCAAAATCTTCACTCCACACTTAAGACGATCAGCCTGCCCAACGATATCGACATCGGGGTCATAGTGCCTGGAGAACAGCCAAGACTTGCCCTCGCGACGAAGAAGATCAAAGCCTATCCCACGTCGGAGGAGCTGACACTCACACTGGAAACTTCCTCTGGCACGGAATACATCGTGCTTGACCTTATTGACAAGGACTATACTGAAGGCATCGTGAACTATCGCCGATTCCAGAAGGACGGCCCGACCAACAACTCCAACTCATTCCGATACGGCGATCTGGAATTGGTCGCCAGATCTTCTGGCGAGGAGATACTGGTGTACATCAATCACGTTGACAGCACAGAGGCATTGTTCAAAGAGCGCTTTGAGAAAGAAATGGCGGCCATCCCTTTCAGTAATATCATGGCCGATGGTAAAACCATTTACACTGCCTCCCGCTACTACCGCAACACTCCCAAAGACTTCATTCGTGCCATTGACGATGGCAATATCGGATTGCACATCGACGACTACGACAGTTTCTACGTGATGACCGTGGGCAACTTCGAAGAAGACATTAAGCCACTGACGGATCCTTTCCGCAGCCGCGTGGCTGGTCGCAATGCCGGTGCATCTTCCTATTTCCAGACCAAGCTCTCGAAGGACCTGCAACTACTGCCGGGGCAAATCCAGGCAGAGTCAGATGCGAGGTTAAATACCTTCTTCGAAGAAAATGAGTTTAATCCGCGATATGTTTACGCCTTCAAACATGATGGATTGGACTATGTATCTTTCCAGGATCGAAAGACTAAAAAATACTATCTGTACGTGGACAAGCCTGTCGCTGATACTACTCCTTCAGCCGTCGTGTCAACCGACAAATCCCAATAGCGCGGTTGACAACCCAAACTCAGACTCCTTATCACATGCGAAGCGTTTTGCCCTGAGCGAAACTGAAATCAGAGTCATCGAACCATGGCCCGGGGCGGAAGACCGATCCTATTCTATCCCATCGCCACCAAAAAAGATCGTGTGTACATCCACCACCATGTTGCCCTATCTCGAGATGTTGGGCGTAACCAATACACTGGCAGGCTTCCCCAACACCAACTACATCTCTTCGGAAGCTATACTTGAAAGAGTGGAACAAGGTCAGGTAACAGATTTGGGTTCTGACGTCAGCCTCAACCTGGAACTACTGATCGGCCTCAACCCAGACCTGGTCATCGCTTTCGACGTCGGGACCAATGGAGCGCAGCTGAACCAAATAGAGCAAGCCGGCATTCCGGTAATCCTCTGTGCCGACTACCTCGAGTCGACCGCCATGGGCCGGGCGGAATGGGTAAAATTCTTTGGTGCCCTATTCGATAAGAGGGAACTGGCAGACTCCCTCTTCAACGAAGTACAGCGGGAATATGATGCACTGCGAGACATGGCCAGCGATGTAGCCGACAGACCAACTGTCCTCACCGGAATACCCTATGATGGCGGTGCGTGGTTCCTCCCGGGTGGTCAGAACTGGGCGGCGAAGTTGTTCGAAGATGCAGGGGGCCAGTACTACTGGGCTGATGATCCCAGTGCCAACTGGCTGGAGTTGAGCTTCGAATCAGTCTTCGACAAGGCCCGTGGTGCGGACTTTTGGATCGGGACGGCATCGTACGATTCCAAGCCATCCATGATGGAGGGTGACGAGCGCTATGCATTGTTTGCCCCCTACGAAAATGACAAGATCTATAACTACGACCAACGCCTCAATTCATCGGGAGGCAACGACTACTTCGAGTCGGGGTATGCCCGCCCCGATCGGGTGCTGGCGGATCTCATCTATATCCTGCACCCTGAACTACTGCCTGATCACCAACTCTATTACTACCGGAGACTACCATGAGTGGAGGGTCAAGAAGTACTTCCTCCCGACGATGGTCATTGACGCTGCTCCTCATGGGTACCGCCCTGGTGCTGCTGGTACTATTGGACATTGCCCTCGGCTCTGTGTACATCCCTCTGAAGTCCCTGGTCTCATACGTATTCCAGGGTGAAACAGGCAATGACAGTTGGGACCTAATCATCAGCAATTTTCGGGCACCAAAAGCTACCACCGCCGTATTGGTCGGTGCGAGTTTAGCGGTGAGTGGCCTGCAGATGCAGACACTCTTTCGCAATCCCCTGGCAGGACCGTTCGTCTTGGGTATCAGCTCCGGAGCGGGTTTGGGCGTTGCCCTGCTCTTATTTTCGGGGGTTTACCTAGGCTGGTCCATTGACTTACTGGGTGTGGGAAGGAATTGGACGTTGGTATTTGCCGCTGCAGCGGGCTCACTGTTGGTGCTGCTCATTGTCCTACTCGCCTCGGTGAGAGTGCGAGATGCTGTGAGCCTGCTTATTGTCGGATTGATGTTTGGTACCGTTTCCAGCGCCGTGGTTAGCATTCTGCAGTTCTTCAGTAAAGCAGAGCGCATCCAAGCCTATGTTATCTGGGGTTTTGGCAGCCTGGGTGGTGTGGCTGGACAGGAGCTTTTCGTACTGGCGACGCTATCCATCATTGGACTCAGTGCCGCCGTGCTTTTGTCAAAAACGCTTAATGCCCTTTTGCTGGGCGAAGAATACGCCGCGAGCATGGGCCTCAACCTTAGAAAAGCCCGATTGCTGATCATCATCAATACCAGCATTTTGGCAGGGGCAGCTACCGCCTTTTGTGGGCCCATCGCTTTCATCGGCTTGGCTGTTCCTCATTTGGCACGGATGCTCTTCAATACCTCCAACCATCTGCTGCTTACTCCGATTGTTATTCTGTTTGGCGGGTGCCTGATGCTGACGTTTGACATCATTTCCCAAGTCCCGGGAAGCGATATGATATTGCCTTTGAATGCCATCACCTCACTTTTTGGGGCACCTTTTGTCATTTGGGTATTGCTTCGCAAGCGCACCCTGAACTACTCCTTCCGATGACGCTGCTGGAAACCAAGACGCTGACGATCGGGTACGAAGCAGGAAAAGAACTGCAGCGGGACCTCAACCTGTCGCTTTCCGCAGGCCAAACAGTGGCATTGATGGGACAAAATGGCGTCGGGAAAACTACCTTCCTCAAGACCATCAACGGGCTGATAGAACCTCTCAATGGCGATGTGTTGATAGCCGGAAAATCCCTAGGTGAACATACCAGGGCTGAGCTGGCCAAACAGTGCGCCTTGGTGTTGACCTCCACGCCGGCCACAGGCAACTTAACAGCCCGGGAACTTATAGCACTGGGTCGTCATCCGTACTCCAACTGGATCGGTTGGCTGGGAGCTGACGATCGGAAGATCATCGACCAGGCGATCGAACTGACGAAGACCAACTACATCGCTGACCGGCGCATTGGGGAGTTGAGTGATGGCCAACTACAGAAAGTGATGATCGCGAGAGCCCTGGCTCAGGACACGCCTCTCATCATTCTGGACGAGCCCGTCGCACATCTCGATCTCAATAACAAAATCGAAGTGATGCGTTTGCTTCGGGAAATCGCCAATCAGGGCAAAGGCGTCCTGATCTCCACGCATGATGTGCAGGTGGTGAATCAACTGGCAGATGAGCTCTGGCTGTTTGGGTTTGGCGAGCAAGCTCAAAAGGGTGTACCCGAAGACCTCGTGCTCAATGGAGAGCTGGAGAAGATGCTATTTCTTGAAGGCCACAACTATGACCTGGTACACCACAGGCTGGAATGGACGGCCGAGGGGCCGACCGTTCAGGTCACCGGCGACAAAACCAGGGTTTTTTGGACGCAACAGGCACTGGCAAGGGGAGGTTACGAATTGGGGACCTCTAAGATTGTAATTGAATGTAGCGAAAGGCATTGGATGATCGGCGAAGCACAATGCCAATCCATTGGAGAGGTCCTCGGCCAACTCCAATCCATTACATCATTCCCGAACTCTTGAGCTTGTTGATGAAGGCCGTCTTGTAGGTCTCACCGATGGGAAGCGGCTCTCCGTCCACAATCACGCGAGCTTTCTCAATCTCCTTTATTTTGTCCAGAGCCACGACAAATGACTTGTGGATCCTAATGAACTTATCGGAGGGCAGCTTGCTTAGCAGGTCATTAAAGCTCATCAGGGTCAGCACCTTTTCGTCCGCCGTATGAATGGCGAGGTAGTCTTTCATGCCTTCGATGTAGCGGATATCCTTCAATGATATCTGCTGCCATTTGAATTCTGTCTTCACGAAGAGGGCATCCGCAGATGCTTGTTTTTCTGGTGCTTTTGAGGTGCCCTTTGTCGACGAGCTGCGCTCCAGCGCCTTCTGCGAGGCCTTGAGGAATCGCCCGAAAGAAATGGGCTTCAGCAGGTAATCGGTAATGTCCAGTTCATAGCCATCCATCGCGTATTCGCTGTAGGCCGTAGTGAAGATGATCTGCGGACGATTTTTCAAAATCTGGACCAGCTGTGTACCTAATAGCTGCGGCATTTGAATGTCCAAAAACAATAGGTCGACCGGGTTGTCCTGCAGAAAAGACAGCACTTCCATGCCATCGTCAAACTTTCCCTGCAGATCAAGAAAGGGTACTTGCTCTATGTAATCAACGATTTTATCGAGCGCCAGGGGCTCATCATCTACTGCGACACAGGTTAGTTTCATCTGTTGGTCTTCATTAATTAGTCATTATCCATCATCATGCGTCTTTGATGCCATCTAAATGCACTATCAGGTACACGCTGTAATACTGATCATTGTTTCTGGCACTGAGACTGTACCGGTCGCCATAGAGCAATTGCAGCCTCCTCTCGACATTTGTCAACCCGATACCGCCTACACTGTCTTTCTGCTGTGTGGATTGTGGATCATACGAATTGCGACAGACGAACCGGAGTCGATCCTCCTCAATGTCGATCTCTACGCTAATCTCACGTCTGCCATTGCGCACGGTCGCGTGCTTAAATGCATTTTCTACAAAAACGATGAAGAGCATGGGCGCCACTCGTTTGCTCCCCACATCTGAGTTGCAGACGAAAAATACCTGATCCTCTGGCTTCATCCGCATGCGCTGCAGGTCAAAATAACTAGATAAGTATTCGATTTCCTTGGACAGGGGTACAGTCCGGGCATTGCTTTCATACAACATGTACCGCATGATGGCGGACAGTTTGTGAATGGCTTCGGATCCCTCGGGAGACACTTTGTACACCATCGAATCGATGCTGTTGAGGACATTAAACAAGAAATGCGGATTGACCTGGTTTCGGAGGAGGTCCACCTCACTTCTGAGCCGCTGCCGCTCGATATCGAGTTTTCGGCGCTGGCTCATAAACCAATCAGTAGTAATCCTCAAGAAGGTAGCAAAGGGTATCAAGCCCAGGACAGTTCCGGCCCGTCGAGCCAATTCTATCCAATGCTCGTATTTATCGGCATCACCGTCATCCGTGATAACAACGATCGTGGGCAGAGACTCCAAAGCAAAGACACTGTCCACGCCATACTTAAGAGGTGGATACAAAATCAGCAATAGCAGGCTCAGCCCCACGAACTGCCAGGTTTTCCTTCCCAGCCAATTAGGGACGAATAGGTAGAAGTAAGAATAGAATAGCGCCAGCTTGATGGGCACATTGATGACCAGCCACCCCAGGTATTGATAAAAAGGCATCTCACCGAGCGTAACCACCAGGAATCCCAGGATTATGAAGTAGAGTGGAACGAGGATAAAATGTATGAGCGCAGTCTGCCTCGCTATTCGTCCCAGCACCCTGTTTTGGAATGACTCGATTTTAGTCATGAACCAAATGTAGGCGTGAATCCTGAGGGTATTGTGAATTGAACTCTTGCGATATACCAACACATGAAGGCCATCGACAAACTCCTCAAAACAAACGACCAACGGCGTCGCAGAGCGAATCGCGGTGTTCGTAGACTCAAACAATGAGAATGTCTATTAGATTTTATACTCGATGCAACACTTTCTACATTCGAATCATCCTTCTGACATGAATAATTACTTACAAATCTCAAAGGTCAAAAACTGTTTTCCACTATTTGTGTGTTTGGTGTCTTTCCTGGCATTGAGCCTGTCGGTCAACGGGCAGTCCAGGCAAGGCACCAAATCCATTTATGGAAGGATCGTCGACCAGTCCAATGGGGAGGCGCTCCCATTCGCTACGATCAATCTGAAGGGGACCTCCATTGGCACGATTTCCAACGCAGATGGCGAATTCAACTTTCAGGCACCCAACGTCTCAGATGGTATCATCATTTGCACCTTCATTGGTTATGAGAATTTCGAAATAGCCCTTGATGATATCCGCAAAGGGGAACTCTTTATTGAAATGGAGCCTTCGTTCATCGAATTGAAGGAACTGGTGGTCACGCCCGTCACGGCGGCTGAGCTGCTCAGGATGGCAGTTCGTAAAATCCCGGAGAACTATGCCACTACCGCTTTCGAAACCAAAGCTTATTATCGCGAGAAGTTCATAGAAAACGACAGGCCTTTATCCTACAACGAGGGCTATTTCAAAAGCTACTACCCCGACTACCAGTCTGATTCATCTCAGCATCAATTGTTGCTCTACCGCACGGCGGACAAGCTCTATGACATCGGATTCATGGAGAAAAAGCGTCTAAAGAAAGAGGCCAAGGAGCGGCGAAAGGCAGAGAAGAAGGGCGAAACTTATGAGGAAGACTTTGATGAGTCCATGATCGAATCCTCATTGGGAGGACCCGAGGGCGTGATAGAAAATGACCCGGTGCTGTCGCTGGAGTCCTACCTCGATACGACAGAGTTCAAAAAATTTAAGTACGAATATGCTGGGGCCACTAACTACCTGGGTAGAGAGATGATCATCATCAGCTTCGAAACCAAAGGAAAAGTCGACCACATCAAGATGTCGGGAAACATATTCCTGGATCATAATTCGGATGCGATTGCTGCGGTCGAGTACACGGGCAAATTTGTAGTACCCGCATGGGCCAGACCCCTTCTGTTCTCCTTTGGGTTGGCGATTCATCAACCTGTCTTTGAACGCAAAGTCCGCTACCAATACCATGATGGCAAGTGGTACCCCAAATACTTCTACGCCATGGCTGACCTGGGACTCACCAAGAGATATATGTTCAGCTCCAATGAAAGGTCGGATTTCGATTTTGAGCAGGTCTTCACCATGAACGAAATAGTGACCGAAGGCGCCGCTCCCATTCCTAAGGAGGATCAATTTGACTCTGGAGAAGAGATGGCGAAGCAGATGCCTGAAGAAGTAACCTACCAATGGAGCCAGATCAATACACTGCCTCCTGAGAAACTCGAAAGCCGAGAAACGCAATAATCAAAAACTCAATAAACCTCACATACAAGCATGAATCTTTCCATACAGAACCTATCCAAAACCTACGCCAACGGCGTCGAGGCCCTAAAGGATGTCAACCTGGAGATCCCGATGGGGATGTTCGGCCTACTGGGCCCCAATGGTGCCGGCAAGTCCACGCTGATGCGCACGATCGCCACACTGCAGGAGCCAGATACCGGTAGTATCACACTGGGCAACATCGATGTCCTCCGCGAAAAAGAGGAAGTCCGGCGAATATTGGGGTATCTGCCTCAAGAGTTTGGTGTCTATCCGAAAGTAAGTGCTGAGGTGTTGCTTGATCACCTGGCGGTCCTGAAGGGGATCAGCAACAGAAAAGAAAGAAAAGAGCTCGTAGAAGCCCTCTTGCACAAAACCAATCTGTATCAGTCCCGAAAGAAAAACCTGGGGGGCTACTCCGGCGGTATGAAGCAGCGCTTCGGCATTGCGCAAGCCCTGATCTCCTCACCGAAGCTCATCATCGTGGACGAGCCAACCGCAGGTCTCGACCCGGCAGAGCGCAACCGCTTCCTCAACCTATTGAGTGAGCTCGGTGAACAAACCGTGGTGATTCTATCCACTCACATCGTGGACGACGTCCGCGAGCTCTGCACCCGTATGGCAATCATCAACAAAGGCGAGGTACTGCTCGAAGGCAATCCCCTTCAGACCATTGCCGATATCCAGGGCAAAGTTTGGAGCAAGAAGATTGAAAAATCCGAGTTGGAGGACTATCGATCCAATATGTCTGTAATCAGCGAGCGACTGATTGCTGGTAAGCCTGAGATCCGCGTGTTCTCAGAACAACAGCCCGACCCATCATTTGATGGTGTAGACGCCGACCTCGAAGATGTCTACTTCTCCCAGATACTCGGTTCTCAAGTCCCACAGGAAGAGCCAGTCGCTGTGTAATCCCCCCTCACCAACTCAAAATCAAAGCACAGTACTATGTGGTTTCAAATCTTCAAGTTTGAGTTGCAGTATCGCAAGAAGCGACCTGCAACGTACATATATTTCGGAATTCTTTTCCTTATGGCTTTTCTGGCCATCAGCACAGATGTCGTGCAAATCGGCGGCGGCGCTGGACTGGTAAAAGAAAACGCTCCGGCAACGATCGCCAATATGATGGTGATTCTCAGCGCCGTGATGATCATGATCACTTCAGCAATCATGGGCACAGGTGTGCTCCGAGACTTCGATCATAACACTGAGTCGATGATCTTCTCTACACCTATCAGCAAGTTTGATTACCTCGCTGGCCGGTTTCTGGGATCATTTGTCGTGGCACTCTTTGCGTACGTGGGCATTTTGTTGGGATTCATCCTCGGTGAATTCATGCCGTGGAGAGATGCTGACAAATTGCTTGCCTTCAATCTGTGGAATTATCTCCAGCCATTCATCTTCTTCGTGATCCCTAACTTGTTCTTCACAGGTGTCCTGTTTTTCTTCACTGGAGCAATCGCCAGGAAGATGGTCGTCGTGTATGTGCAGTGGATAGCGCTGTTTTTCCTCTACCGGGTTGCGATCATCCTGACCCGAGAGATTGACAACAAAAGCCTCGCCTCCATTTTGGACCCGTTTGCCTGGAGGACGGTGAACAACAGCACGCAGTACTGGACTGTAGCCGAACAAAATTCACAAGTGATACCGATCACCGGTGACGTCCTCACTAATAGGCTAATATGGATGCTGGTAGGTGTTGTCCTCGCTGTGGTAGGGTACTTCTCATTTAGCTTCAATGTCGTGCGCGGCAAGCGCAGAAAACGTGTTGAAAAAGAGAAATTCGAACTCTCCCAGACCAACGTTGTCGTGCCTGTCGCAACGCAGAGAATCAATGTGGCCACATATTGGCAGCAAATCGTCTCGCAGGTGAGATTTTATTTCAACTACGTAATCCGTAGCATTCCATTCATTGCCATTGCCGTTTTCGGATTGGTGCTACTGATCATGAACTCCCAGAATGTGGGACAGGTCTTCGGTACCAACGTGTACCCCTCCACCTATTTGATGGTGCAAGAGATTAACCAGGGTTTCACCTTCTTCTTTATCATTATCCTGGTCTTCTACTCCGGAGAGTTGGTCTGGCGCGAACGAGATGTCAAGATCAACCTCATCCAGGACTCGCTGCCCATGCCCGACTTTGTGAACCTCATCAGCAAGTTCCTCAGTCTCGTGCTGATCTATGTGCTCATGCTGCTTTTTCTCATCGTGTGTAGTGTGGTCATGCAAGCGGTCAAGGGATTCTATGAATTTGATCTCGGCGTTTACTTCGCCTCTCTCTTCACAGAGACGATATCATTGCTCGTGCTGTTCACGTTCCTTGCGTTCTTCATCCAGGTGATGGTCAATCACAAGTTCCTCGGGCACGCCTTGATCATTGTCTTTTTTATCGCAATGGAAGTGTTGGATTCGCTCGGCCTGGAACACAGCCTCTTCCAATTTGGTACGGCTCAGCTGGGGCCTTACTCGGAGATGAACGGCTTTGGACACTTCGTGACGGGCTTCAGTTGGTTTGACCTCTACTGGGCAGCCTTCGCGGTGTTCTTATTTGCGATCTCCGTCATGTTTGCCGTGCGTGGCTCAGAAGCCGCGATGAAGTGGCGCTGGAAAGTGGGACAGCTGCGCCTGACTCGGCCCCTTGTCACATTCGGCCTCACTGCATTCTTTGTCTTCACCTTGTCCGGCTGCTATATCTATTACAATACCAATGTCTTGAACGCCTACATCAACTCGGATGAGTTCGACGCCATCCGCGCGGACTATGAGCGCCAATACATCCAGTACGAGTGGTTGGCGCAGCCGAAGATGACCGATGTCAATCTTGAAGTCGAGCTGTATCCGGCGGATAGAGATTACTCAGTCGAAGGATACTATGTGCTCAAAAACTTCGAGAGTGAACCGATCCCCGAGATCCACATCCAGCTTGAACCTCGCGACGAATACGACCACGAGTACGTCCGCCTGAGTAAAGCTGCATCGGTGAAAGAGCATGATGAGCGCTTCAACTATATCATCTATGAGTTGGAGGAGCCCCTCGCTCCACAGGACACAATGAAGTTGAGCTTCAAGATGATTTTCGAGACCATCGGATTCAAGGAGTCTGGCAGTAACAATGAAGTGGTCTACAACGGGACGTTTATCAACAATGGCAGCTTCCCCTCGATCGGCTACAATTCAAGCTTCGAGCTAAGCTCAGATGACGACCGCCGTGACAATGACCTCGAGATCAAGGAGCGCATGCTCCCTCGGGATGACCCTCGTGGACTCGTCAATAACTCCTTCACCGACGATGCCCATGGTATCAACTTCGAGATCGTGATCGGGACTGAGTCCGACCAAACTGCCATTGCACCTGGCTACCTGCAGCGCCAGTGGATTGATGATGGGCGCAAGTACTTCCACTACAAAATGGATCAGCCGATGATGCCGTTCTTCAATGTTGTCTCTGCTCGCTACGAAGTCATGAAGGATGTGACGACCATCATGAATGACTCCGTCGAGAAGGAGATCAGCCTCGAGATCTACTACCACCCAGGCCACGAATACAACCTGGGCAGCATGATGCAAGGCATGAAAAACTCCTTCAAGTACTTCTCTGAAAACTTCAGCCCGTATCAGTACCGGCAGATGCGCATTCTGGAGTTCCCAAGGTATGCTACGTTCGCGCAGTCATTTGCCAACACCGTGCCCTTCTCAGAAGGCATCGGCTTTATGCTGGAGATCGACGACGAGGACGATGTCGACGCGGCGTACTTCGTCACTGCACACGAGTTGGCACATCAGTGGTGGGCTCATCAACTGGTCCCGGCGAGCGTCCGCGGGAGTGCGACCCTGTCAGAATCTTTGAGCCAGTACTCCGCGCTGATGGTCATGAAGCACGAGTACCCTCGAGAGCATATCCGTGAGTTTCTGAAGGAGGAACTGGATCGCTACCTGGGGGGTCGACGTACCGAGCAGAAGAAAGAGCAACCACTTACGATGGTCGAGAGCCAGAACTACATCCACTACGGCAAGGGGGCCAACGTCATGTTCACCCTGCAGGATTTCATTGGCGAGGACAGCGTCAATGTGGCTCTGCAGCGGCTACTCCGAGATTTTGGCTCGTTTGAGACCAACGGACGCTATGCGACGACAGCCGATATGATGGGCTACTTCCGGGAGGTCACTCCCGATAGCTTGCAGTACCTGCTCACAGATATGTTTGAGAAGATCATCCTGTACGAGAATAAGGTCGATGAGGTGACCTATACCGCCCTGCCGGACGACACTTACGAAGTAAACCTCAAACTTGACGTCAAGAAGTTTGAGGCGGATAGTATAGGAGCAACGTCTGAAGTGGCACTGCGGGAATGGATCGACATCGGCGTATACGGCAAGAGCTCCAAAGGGAAAGACAGCCTGATCTACCTGCAAAAGCATCCTATCACCGAAAATGACACTGAAATCAAGGTGATGGTAGGGATGGAGCCCCGCAAGGCAGGCATCGACCCGCTCAATAAGTACATCGATCGCAATCCCAACGACAATGTAACCAGGGCCACCGAAAAGACTTCCAGCTAAGGGAAACCATGAGCATTTGAATAGTGAAGCTGCTCCCATAGGGAGTGGCTTTTCTTTTTTTGGTCGAAGTCCGTGAGGACACCATAGCCGTCAACTTAGTGGGAATTAACCACAAAAGAGTTGCCACGGCTTCGATTGCAGGTAATAAGTCCCTCCCTTTGAGGCGGTCCACCGAAGTGGAGGTTAGGAGGGTGAGGAAACCAATTTGGCGACAAGTCACCCCCTTTTCCCCCTCGAGGGGGAGATTCATGGTCCAAAAAACACTCTACTACTCCCTGGTTTGTGGCACACAAACCAGTCGTTTGGCACAAGAGCTCCCTAAACCGGAGTCGGTGAGGACACCGACTTAGCAATAACTAGTCCCATCGCCTGGCCGGTGTCTTCACCGGCTTCCGAACAAGTGCAACGACGGTGTTTGGGCCCGGGATGGAAATGGCACCCGGCAAGGCCTGCGGCGTGGATCGCGGGGCCGCGGGTATAATGGACAGCCCGAGAGGCCCCCAAAGCATAAAAAAACCCCCCGATGAACTCGGGGGGCCAAGGTGAGAATCGCCAAACCTAACCTAACATACTACCAGTAACCCACCTTTACCTTTGGGCGTTGAGGGACCAATCGTACTTATAGAACGTCGGTCGCTTAGCCTCTAGTTTCTTATACCGGTATTGATTGACGTACCCTAATAACTTTTGTCCATTCTGCTCAAAATCCCCTCGATACCACTCGAAGATCTGTGAGAGCTGAACCTTACCATTATTAACCCGAACAAACCAGTCAAGGTTCAAGACATATTTGGTGCGCTCCTCCAACTGCTCCTCCAGTCCGTCAGGTCTGTACGCAAACTGGGCGAGAGGCGGACAGCTCTTCGCCGCGCATACCAACACAAAGTGCAATCGGGGGTCGGGAAATTCCTTGTATAGTGTGCCTTTTTCGATATCATCCAGGGTCATCTGCTGCCCTCCGACATTGTGTCGAATACCATTGAAAAAGTCGCTTTTGTCCAGAGGGCTCTTCAGAGGGAGGAGATCCACGACCTCTTTGATGACGGCAATGTTGTAAGTATTGACCAGAAACGCCTTCCTCGTCGCCTCATCCATTGATTCCAGGTCCGCTTCTGCAATCATCTGCATCAATGTGTTGAGCCTGGGATTCTTCCGGGCGCGCTCATAATTCACCAGACCTTCCCTGCTGACGTTTTCCTTGAAAAAGACGTTAGCCTGGGAGAAGAAGGCCTCCTGAGCTGTGACGGCAATCGAACTTGCCAATAGCAATACTGCGAAAATATTCTTCATTCTATGAACTGTGCATTTCCTCACAATACGCCCTAAAAGCCGGGCGGGTTGGCAGCGCGCACAAGATGCACGCCGATGTGTCCCACCTTTGACATAAGCAAATGATATGCCTAAATTGATCTGACCGGCGGAAATCGATGCCGTTAATTTAGATCCGACTTTAAACTACTCGTATGCAGCACATCGTGATCATTGGCAATGGCATCGCGGGCGTCACCACGGCGCGGCATGTCAGAAAACGAAGCGATGATAAGATCACTATCATTTCCGGCGAAACGGATCATTTCTACTCCCGGACGGCCCTAATGTACATCTACATGGGCCATATGAAATACGAACATACCAAACCCTACGAGGACTGGTTTTGGGAAAAGAATCGGCTGGACCTCGTTCGAGGGTGGGTCAAGACGGTGGACTTCGAGGCCAAAAATGTGGTGATGGAGGACGGCTCGGAGATCTCCTACGACAAGCTGGTGCTGGCCACAGGCAGCAAATCCAACAAGTTTGGATGGCCCGGCCAGGACCTCGATGGCGTGCAGGGACTCTACAATATGCGGGACCTCGAAATGATGGAAAAGAACACTGCCGGCATCGAAAGAGCAGTGGTTGTGGGAGGAGGTCTCATAGGGATAGAGATGGCGGAGATGCTGCACTCCCGACACATTCCCGTGACGTACCTGGTACGGGAGCCTCACTTTTGGAATATCGTCATCCCCGATCAGGAAGCGAAGTTGATCGACAGGCACATGGTCGAAAACGGTATTGATCTCCGTCTTGCCACCGAGCTGAGTGAGATCGTCGACGATGGATCCGGCCGCGTCAAAAGTGTGGTGACCAATCAGGGAGAAACGATCGAATGCCAATTTGTGGGATTGACAGTAGGCGTGTCACCAAGTGTGGACTTCCTCAGAGATACTCCGTTGGAAGTTGAAAAAGGTATCCTCGTCAATGAATACCTGGAAACGAATATCGCTGATGTGTACGCGGCAGGAGATTGCGCCCAGCGCCGGGTACCCGTAGCCAACAGACGACCCGTGGAAGCTGTCTGGTACACTGGGAGAATGATGGGGGAATCGCTGGCCAAAACACTCACAGGAGAAAAGACAGCCTATGATCCGGGCTGGTGGTTCAACAGTGCCAAGTTCTTCGATATCGAATACCAGACTTACGGTCATGTATGGGCACAATTGCGCGAAGGTGAGCAGGAGTTTTACTGGGAACATCCATCAGGGAAGAAGTGCATGCACTTTGTCTTTGATAGCCAGTCACGAAAGTTTTTGGGGGTCAACACCTTTGGCGTCCGACTACGGCATCACTCCTTCAACTCGTGGCTGCAGGAAGGTCGACCAATCGAGTATGTACTGGAACACCTGAGAGACGCCAACTACGACCCGGAGTTTTACAAGGCGCATGAGCAGGAGATCGTAGCACAATTCAACCAGGAAAATGGCACGTCGATCAAGCCAAAATCAAGGAGCTGGAAAAGAATTTTATCATACGCTTAGCATAGAATCAACCCCAACATGAAAACCATCAAATACGCCGGACTGGCGCTGTTTCTCATAGGTCTCCTGACCTTCACCTTTTCGATCTTCATCGGATCCTACCAGGTCAGTGGTGCGCAGTTTGCCAGCTACTATGAGGCTCGTGGATTTAAAAGTGAGCTGTTCGAAGCGCAAATGCAGCAGAACGTCATCGACAGGGAGTTCTCGTCATCATTTGCCGCCTCCGCGGCAATCGTCGGCAGCCTTGACGCAGCCAATGATCAGCACAAACAGAATCAGGAGTGGGACCAGGTGATCTGGGACAAGCCTCACAACCTGGCTTTCTCTCTGCTCAAGCCAGCAGGAACGGGATTGATTGTTGAGAACAAGGGCCTGTTTTTCTTCCTGACTTTTGGTCTGGCGATCATCGGTGGGTTGATGTACATCCTGCCCAATGTCATCTTGCTCGGAGGGCCCGGCATCAAAAACAATCACATCTACCAGACCAGCTCCACTGGCCGCGGATGGGTCGCTTACATCACCTTTGGGTGGCTGATCGGCTTCTATATTCTCCTCTACTTCTTTCCCGACTACATCATCAGTTGGGTGTATCCGGTGGATCCCTTGAGTCAGGTGCTCAGTGGCAACCTGGCCAGTCAATGGTTTCTCTACGGCACGATGTACACAAGTGTGATGCTCGTGATGGGAGCAAAGATGTACATCAAGTACCGCCATAATAGGTACCAGATGGTCCGGACCACCTCTGTGCTGTTCTTTCAAGTAGCGTTTGCTTTTGCTCTCCCTGAGCTGTTGGTACAGATGAACCAGCCGTACATGGACTTCAAAAACATCTGGCCGTTGGACTATGACTTCTTCTTTGACTGGAACATCAATGGGCTGATCGCCAGCGGGGGTATCGGCATTTTCATGCTTGGCTGGGGCATCGCCCTGACAGCGATCGCTGTACCGGTGTTTGTTTACTTCTTCGGCAAGCGGTGGTATTGCTCATGGGTATGCGGCTGTGGTGGACTCGCGGAGACCCTGGGAGACCCCTACCGCCAGCACAGTGACAAGTCGCTCGGGGCCTGGAAACTGGAACGGTGGCTGATTCACGGCGTTCTGGTATTCGCCATCATCATGACAGGCGCTACACTCTACACCTATTTCACGGGAGCTTCCAGTGTGTTTGGTATCGGCACTTACGACCTACAGTCCTATTACGGGTTTCTGATCGGTTCTGTCTTCGCTGGAGTGATAGGAACGGGCTTCTACCCCATTTTTGGCAATAGAGTGTGGTGTCGGTTTGGATGCCCGTTGGCAGCATATCTCGGGTTGGTGCAAAAATTCAAGTCAAGATTTCGGATCACTACGAACGGCGGCCAGTGCATTTCCTGCGGCAACTGCTCCACGTATTGCGAGCAAGGCATCGATGTGCGCTGGTATGCGCAGCGGGGTCAGAATATTGTCCGATCATCTTGCGTCGGTTGTGGAGTGTGTGCAGCCGTATGTCCCAGAGGCGTGTTGAAGCTGGAGAACGGTCCCAATGACGACAGCACCCGAATGGAAGCCCCTCCAATCATTATTGGGAATGAGGGCGTGAAGGCCATTTGAATCAGGTCAGGACCGGTACAACCTAGTTTTTGAAAATCAGCAATCCGGGAAAGTATCGTTCCGGAAACCTCTGATACATCCTCTTTCAGTTCGGATGGATCCGGGCTTTCTTACAATTATTATTACCTAATCAGTTGTGTTTCAGAATTGCATGGCATATATTCACTACGTGATGATTTTCAATTACTGAACCTCTTTGATCCTTCATCACCACTTACCTACCTAAAGCATCTGCACTGGGCCAATTCCGGCCACTTTAGACAGAAATAGTAAGAGAATGTTTCCGCCTCGAAAACGAGGAGGGCCGTCCTACTATTCTCCCGATTGCGAGATAATTGACAATCGCCCTTCTTATCCGAGCGCTGTTTCATTGCAGATTTTTTTGTTTCACCAAACCTCTTACGCATGAAAAATGCTCTACGCTTTCTCAAATCTATTCCCATCCTCTTTTTGCTCGGTGCCACGGTTTCGATACCTGCCCTGTCGCAGTTTCAGACCAACGGCAGCGCCGCAGATCTGGGTGGGGGATGCTTTCAGTTGACGCCCGATCTTTTCTATCGATCAGGCTCCGTATGGTCGCAAAACAAGATTAGCCTGGCGACAGACTTCCAATTAACTGCCACTATCAATCTTGGCACCCGTAATGTTCCTTCGCAAGGTGCCGACGGCATTGCCTTTGTACTGCAGCCCATTTGCACCGGGTTAGGTGGTAACGGTGGGGGACTCGGATTTCAGGGGATCGACCCTTCCCTGGCGATCGAGTTTGACACATGGCAAAACGGGAGCTTGAGTGATCCAGCCCAAGACCACATCGCTCTGATCAGCAATGGTGACCTCAACCATGCTGGCGCAAATAACCTCGCGGGCCCATTTACGACGGGAGAGATGGAAAATGGTCAGGACTCCGATATCGCTGTCAGCTGGGATGCCACCGCCAAGCAGCTATCACTCAACTTCAACGGCGGCAACGTATTCACGTATTCCGGTGACATCGTGACATCCATCTTCAGTGGAAATGCCGAAGTATTTTGGGGCTTCACAGCCGGCACGGGTGCTGCCCGAAACCTTCAGACTGTCTGCGATATCAATCTCGATGCCGAGGAGTTGGCACCTTTCATCGTGACAGATGTCAGTTGCCCAGGCGCTAGCGATGGCGCCATCGAGCTGGATCTGACAGGCGGCGTTGCCCCATTCACTTTTGATTGGAGTACAGGTGACAATACCGAGGATATTTCCGGAATACCGGCAGGTGATTACTCTGTGAACGTCACCGACGCCAACGGATGTGTGAGCACCTTCCAAATCGTAGTAGGCACGACACCCGATAACACACCTCCGGAATTGACATGCCCTGCCCCCATAGTTGTCAGCACTGATCCTGGGGAATGTGGCGCAGTAGTCTGCTATGACATCCCCTCCTTCACCGACGACTGTTCGAATGTACCTGATGAGTTGGCGGGCTACACACTTCTTGGCGATCTCAACGGTAGCAGGTATTTCCTTTCTGATGCGCAAGCTCTGTCTGTGGATGCCAGAGCAGCGGCTGTAGCACTCGGAGGTCACCTCGCCACCATCACCTCGGAGGCCGAAAACAACTTCCTGGCTACAAACACTGCAGGTTTGAACCCCTGGGTAGGCTACTCCGACCGTGCCATTGAGGGGACCTTCATCTGGGAGACTGGTGAAAAAATCACCTATGAAAACTGGCTCGGAGGGGAGCCCAATGATTTCGAAGCGGGTGAAGACTTCACAGTCATCAATTTTGGGGGCCCTGGCCTCTGGAATGATGAGCAAGACATTTTCCTTCGACAATGGATCGTCGAATTTGACGGGCTGGCGGTCCTGGAGCCCAATGAGGGGCTAGGCAGCGGATCATTCTTCCCCGTGGGTACCACGGAACTTACCTATGTGGCTACCGACCTCAATGGCAACACCAGTAGCTGCGTTGTGTCCATCACAGTGGAGGACACCGAAGCCCCTGCTGTCTTCAACTGTGTGGGCTCTACGCACTCGGCCGACGAAAACTGTGAGTTCGTCAATGGATTTGATGAGGAAAACAGAGCGGGCACCTTTACTATCGCAGAGAATTGTGGCCCCGTTACACTGCTTGAGGAATATTTCGATCAGGATAACAACGAGTTCCTGGAACTGGAATTTGAATTGGGTCCCGGAGGCTATGTGCTGGGATCGGGTCGCGTGTTCCCTCTGGGAGTCAACACGGTAGTGCTCACAGTCACCGATGGCGCTGGCAATCAGAGCTCCTGCTCCTTTGAAGTGACTGTGGTGGACGATACGCCTCCAACACTCACCACGGATGGCGAAGTGGTCACACTGTGGCCTCCAAATCATAAGTATCACACATTTGATATGAGGGACTTTGTCACTGCTATCGGCGACAACTGTGCTGACCTGAGTGCCGATGACATATATGTCAGCTCAGTAACTAGTGACGAGCCTGAGAATGACAAAGGCGATGGCAATACGCTGAACGACATGGTCATCGGTGACGACTGCCAGACTGTGGCGCTACGCGCTGAGCGCCAGGGTACCAGTAACGGTCGAGTGTATACGATCACTGTGGCAGTCGATGACGGCAACGGCAATTCCACGTCTGCAAATGTGCTCGTACAAGTGCCCCATAACAAGAAGGCGGTGGCTGTAGATGATGGTGCAGCCTACACAGTGACAGGATGCGGAGACGTCGCGCAAGCTCGCGTAGCACCTAAAGTGTCCGACATCGTTGCTCAGGAAGCTCCCGTGGTAAACACGGCCGTATATCCCAATCCATTCATTGAGATGCTCAATATTGATTTTGTGCCGGCCTATGGCGATCATGTCAAAGTGAACATCTACAATGTGTCTGGTGCCAAAGTAGCCACACTGTTTGATGGGGAGGTCCAGGAACAGAAGGCCTACAGCTGGTCGTTTGTCCCGGGGGCAAGTGTAAGGCCGGGAGTGCTGATCGCTGAAATCAAAGGTGAGGAGACGCATATTATCCGCAAAATCTCTTATCGCAAGTAGCGCGCATTAACCGGTATAGCCAACTCAGAAAAGCAATCCTATCAAAGGGTTGCTTTTCCTTTTCAGGGGGCTAGCTTCATTTTTTACAAATACGAATTTTACAAATACGAAACTTATCAGTTAGCTTTCGGGTATAAGGAATTACGCAATCGAACTTTTTTCATTCATGAAAGGAACGAACCTCGGAGAACTCGAAGAACTGATCATGCTGACCGTCGCACTACTGTACGATGAAGCCTACGGTATCGCCATCCAGCGAACGATCAAAGAGAAGTGCAATCGGTCAATCTCCATCAGCACTGTTCACGCAGTTCTCTATCGCCTGGACGAGAAAGGCTATGTCACTTCTAGGTACGATGGGGCGACGCCCGCGCGGGGCGGTCGCCGCAAGCACCTGTTTCGTGTGACCACCGCTGGGCAAAAGGTCCTCTCACAGGCCAGAGACATGCGCAATGAGCTGTGGGATGCGATTCCGAAGATTGCCTTTGAGTCATGAACCCGCACGAACCTCCCAAGTTTTTCGTCCGACTGCTGGAGCGAACCTGTAAGCCACAATTGGTGGAAGGTATCCTCGGAGACCTCTTCGAGGGCTTCGACTACAATGTCGATAGGAAAGGGATGGTCATAGCCAATATGTTATTCGCCTGGCAGGCGATAGGGTTCATGCGCATTCGATTTAAGAAAAAGTCAAAAAACTCAAATTACGAAGCCATGTTAAGGAATTACCTCTTAAGTGCCAGGCGCAGCCTGGTCAAGCATCCATTTTACGCCCTGCTCAACACCCTGGGATTGGCCATCGGGATGGCTTGCGGGTTTCTCATCCTGCAGTACGTCCATTTCGAATTGTCCTATGATTCATTCTTCGAAAACAAGGAGAACATCTACAGGGTCCGTACCGACCGCTACAATAAGGGCGAACTGACGACGCAGTGGGGTGCCGGCGCCGCGGGGGCAGGCATCACTCTATACGAGGACCTGCCCGAGGTGACCGACTACGTAGTGCTGACCGGCAGCTACGTCTCCATATCTCACGAGAATGAATACATCGAAGTCACCTCCAAGTACTACGCCTCTGAAAACTTCTTCGAGGTGTTTTCTATTCCGCTGATTCGCGGTGTGGACAGCTTGGTACTGGACGAGCCCTACACAGTAGCTATCAGCGAGTCCATGGCGAAAAGGATCTTCGGTGATGCCGACCCTATTGGTGAGTTCATCGTGCAAAACGACTCGAGGAGTATGCGGGTGACCGGCGTATACGAGGACCTCCCAGAGAATTCTCACATGAACTTCGAGATGCTGTTCTCCTTCAAGACGTATCTGGCACTCTACTCAGAAGATGAAATCTACAATTACTTCCACGACGGGTTTTTGAACTACGTAGTCCTGCAGCCCGGCACCGATCCTAGTGATTTGGATAAGAAAATTGAAGATGTCATTCAGGTTCGGGAAGGTGAGGAACTGGCTGAGTACGACGAGGGGATGGACTTTGTACTGCAGCCCCTTGACAAAATCCATCTCATCTCCAATTACCGGATGGAGATTAAGCCTACCGGCGACGAAAACAGCACCTATTTCCTCCTCATCATCGGGTTGTTCGTGTTGATCATCGCATGGATCAACTATATCAACCTCACCACCGCCAGGTCCATGGCCCGCGCCAAAGAAGTGGGGATCAGAAAGGTAATGGGCAGCCATCGAAGTCAACTCATCCGTCAATTTCTCTTCGAATCAGCCCTAATCAACGTATTGGCATTCGTCGTCGCCACGATCGTTGTATTCATCGCCTTCCCTTTCTTCAACGACTTCGTCAATCGTGGCAGCGCATACTATTGGCCACAGGATACGAGCTTCTGGCTAGGCTGGGGGGGATTGCTCCTGCTGGGCATCCTGGCCTCCGGTTTTTATCCTGCCCTTATCATGTCTCGGTTCAAGCCGATTGCCGTATTGAGGGGCAAGTTCGCAGGCAGCAAGAGTGGCAACCTGCTGCGGAAAGGATTAGTGATCTTTCAGTTCCTGGCCTCCATCGTGCTCATCACCTTCACCTTTGCAGTCTATCAGCAGATGGACTTCCTGCGATCGCAGGATCTCGGGGTGAAGATCGACCAAACACTAGTGGTGATGACACCCGGTTACTCCAGTGATTCGGCGTTTGCCATTCACAATCGGGTATTCCTCAACGAAATCGAATCACAATCCTTTGTCACAGGCATGGCCTCCTCCACCGAGACACCTGGCAGGTCTCCCGGTTGGAACGCCGGTGGCATTCGACTCATCACACAGAGTCAGGGAGAAGGCAACCAATACCAGGTAATTGGCTGCGATGATAAATTCATCGATTTCTATGGGCTCGAAGTAGTGACAGGTAGGAAGTTCGACAAATCCTTCGGCAGCGAACGCGACAATGTGATGGTTACCGAAACAGCAGCACGCAGATTGGGCTTCGCCAACATGGAAGAAAGCATCAATAAGAAGATGTTTTTCTGGGGGGATACTTTCAACATCATTGGTGTGCTCAAGGATTATCGACAACAATCACCCAAGGTCGCCTACTCGGGGTTGGTATTTCGGTATTTCCCTCAGGTTACTGGCCGGTATTCGATAGCAGTCAGCACCAAAAACATGAGTGACGCGGTGAAAACAGTACAACAGAAGTACGAGTCCGCTTTTGTGAATCATCCGTTCAACTACTATTTCCTGGACGAATACTACAACGACCAATACCAGGCGGAGTTGAGGTTCGGTACCATCTTCAGCTTGTTTGCTGGTCTCGCCATTCTCGTCGCTTGCCTGGGGCTTTTTGGCCTTTCTTCTTTCACTACTGCCCTGCGGACCAAAGAGATTGGCGTACGGAAGGTGATGGGGGCTACGATCCAGAAACTTTGGTTATTGCTTACCGGGGACTTCCTGCGGCTGGTCATGCTGGCCATCCTCGTGTCGCTTCCATTGACGTGGTGGTTATTGAGGCAATGGCTTGAAGATTTCGAAAACAGAATCGAGATCTCATGGTGGCTTTTCGCCATTCCCGCCTTCGTGCTGGTGACCCTCGCGGTAGCTGTGGTCTCTTACCATACGATCCGTACGGCATTTCTAAACCCGGCCATCACACTGAAGGACGAATAATAAAGTTTGGCTGGCAAAATCGCCGGACGACACGTATCTTTCACCAAAGGGGAGAGGTTTTTCTCCCCTTTTATCATTGATTCATAAATGATACCGCGATGAAATACAGTGGAGCGTGCCTATTGGTTGGAGTTTTCATTTGCATAGGGTGCTCGAAAGAAGAACCGAAGCAAGAGGTGGAGGAAGCGCCCGTCATTGTTGCTGAAGTGAAGGAGACTTCTTTGAAAGACGAAACAGAACTCCTCAAAAATCTCAGTTACCTGGAACGAAAATACCTACCTCTTTCAGAGCTGTATGGCAAATTCTTCGAGGACCGAATTCAGTTCCACATCCTGGAAGACCCTGACCTCACGCTTTACAAAACGAAAGTACGGGAGTTGACCTTCTATCATATTGACAATGAGTTGTCAAAGAAGAAGTTCATCATGGACGGGGACATATCCGGTGATCTGATGGCGGTACTGGGCAAATTCAAGTTGAAGCCGCTTGATTCCATATCACTCATCACCGCTCAGAATGAGACCATCATCCGCCGTGTGGATGGGGATCGCGCGCTCAACGCTGGAATCACTAACTACGAGATGCGATGGGAAAAGCCTAATCGTACGATTCGATTCCGCTCCAGCCCCGACGGCGAGGGAAAAATGGCTTACATCTATTCTGAAGAGGTTCCAGATTATAAATTCCTACTTCAATCCGTCCAAACAGGACTGAAGGTGTATGTCGATCCCGACGTCGTGGAAAAACAGATAGAGGACGAAGCCAAGCAACAAACAAGTTCCTAGCTAGTTCTCTATTTCAGTCAAACCTTAAACTACCAACCCTAACCTACCATGAAGACCCAAATCTCCCTGGCGCTTTTGCTATTCACCACCGTCGCCATTGCTCAGGATAGAATCACCGGCGAGCTGTTTGCTACACGATCCGAAGTCATAGCCCAAAATGGTATGGTCGCCACGAGCCATCCATTGGCCACACAGATCGGACTGGACATTCTGAAAAAAGGGGGTAATGCGATCGATGCGGCTATTGCCGCCAATGCTGCCCTTGGTCTCATGGAGCCCACCGGCTGTGGAATTGGAGGAGATCTGTTCGCAATTATTTGGGATGCCAAGACCCAACAACTCTACGGCCTCAATGCCAGCGGCCGATCTCCAAAGGACCTCACACTTGCAAAATTTAAGGAACTGGGACTGGAGAAAATACCTTCGTACGGCCCGCTACCCGTGAGTGTACCAGGAGCCGTAGATGGATGGTTTGAGCTGCATGGCAAGTTTGGGTCGATGGAAATGGAGGACATCCTGGCACCGGCCATTGACTATGCGGAAAAGGGTTTTCCTCTGACAGAGCTCATCGCATGGTACATCAACCTTACAGTACCTAGGTTCCTGGAGGCAGGCTACCCCAATATCGAAGACAATTACATGAGAGATGGAAAGGTGCCGCAAGAAGGCGAAATCTTCCAGAACCCCTACCTGGCAGAGACCTATCGCCAAATTGCGAAAGGTGGACGGGACGCTTTCTATAAAGGCAAGATCGCCAAAACCATTGCCAGCTTCATCCAGGAGCAAGGGGGCTATATCTCGGAAGACGACTTATCCAGTCACACGTCAGAGTGGATAGATCCCGTATCGGTCAACTACCGGGGCTACGATGTGTGGGAACTGCCGCCCAATGGTCAGGGAATTGCCGCTTTGCAAATGCTCACTATCCTCGAAGGTTATGACTTCTCGAACATTGAATTTGGCAGTGCGGAACACCTGCATCTGTTCACTGAAGCGAAGAAGCTGGCATTCGAAGATCGCGCCAAGTACTATGCGGACATGGACTTCTATGACGTGCCTGTGGAGGAGCTCATCAGCGAGGAATACGCGGCGGAGAGAAGAGAACTTATCGGCGACCGGGCAGGAATCTACAATGCCGGCGAAATCAGCGCGGGCGAGACGATCTATATGACAGTGGCCGATGGTGAGGGGACGATGATCAGCCTCATCCAAAGCAACTACCGAGGGATGGGCTCCGGCATGGCTCCACCGAAGCTGGGCTTCATGCTGCAGAATCGCGGGGAGCTCTTCAACCTGAAGGAAGGGTATGCCAATACATATGAGCCACGTAAGCGCCCTTTCCATACCATCATCCCAGCCTTCATCACGAAGGATGGCGAACCTTTTGTGAGTTTTGGCGTCATGGGCGGCGACTTTCAGCCACAGGGTCACTCGCAGATAGTGATGAACCTTGTAGACTTTGGCATGAACCTGCAGGAAGCGGGTGACGCACCCCGATGGGACCACACAGGTACTTCGACACCCACGGGACAGGAAGCCTCTCGGGGCCAGGTCCGTGTTGAGTCAGGTATCTCCTATGAGACGATCAGAGGCCTGATGGACCGCGGGCACAGAGTTGGCTATACCCGCGGATCTTATGGCGGCTACCAGGCCATCTTGTGGGACAGCAAAAACAAGGTCTATCGCGGTGCCTCCGAAAGTAGGAAGGACGGCCAGGCGGCTGGGTACTAGCCGAAAGACTACGGTCTATTGCCCTGTCTATTCGGTATCGGCTCCCAAATCGACACGCCAGAACTTCACGAGGCCGTAAATAGCAACAAGCCCCCAAAAGAGATTGGCAAAGGTCGCTGCCCAACTGGCATCGTGGATGGTGTTGGCCACCAGCAACACACTTCCCAGGATATTGAAGATGTGGTACATGTTGGTTCTTACCGTCCATCGGCCCATATTTAGAAGCATGTAGGCGATAATGAAAAGGGTGGTACCTGACCAACCGAGGACCTGCATTACTATCGAAAGCGTAGAATCATCCATGGATTAAAGATAGATGCCCGCTGCAACTCCCGGCCTCCTACCAGATAATAGTTAGCAGGAACCGACACCTTTCTACCAAATATTAGGGAACTATTAATTTTTAATTAACCATTCAGTCAATCAACTCAATTTGAATTCGGTATTATCTCTTATTAGCTTTATTTGTTTCTCATGATTGATTAGCAAATGGGACGAAAGAGCATCAAAGCAGTCCGCAGACAAGAGATCATCAAGGCCTTTTACAAGACAGCCAATGCAGAGGGTATGCATAACACCTCGATAGCAAAGATTGCTGAGGCCATGGATGTGAACCCAAGCTTGATCCTGCATTATTTCAAAAACAAGGACGAACTGGTGCTGGCGCTCATAGATTTCATTTTGAGTGGGTATCGCAAGATATTCGCCATCAAAGAAGACGGGTCACCGTTGGAGGAATTGAAGGGGCTGCTTGACAATTTGTTTTCCAGACAATGGAATTCATTGATAAGTGATGACGTGTATTACAACTGTTACAGTCTCATTTTTCGCAGCAAGGTGATCCAGCAGAAATACAAAGACCTTCATGACTCCTTGCGCCAAGCGCTGGAATCACACCTCATCAAATGTCAGAATGAGGGACTCCTGAGCATCGAAAGCCCATCAAAGTCAGCAAATATGATCTTCTGCCTGCTCGACGGTGCTTACGTGTATCTGTGCATGGAGACCGAGAAAGACCGCCAGGTAGAGATCATGAATGATTGCAAGGAGCAGGTCTACGAATTACTTGGACTGGAGTACTCCATCCACGCCTAGCAGTTTACCAATTCTCATTCATTTACGACGTACAAGAGCTCATCCTCAATGAAGTCATAGAGGGTCAATCTGCGCAAGTCGTAATAGGCTATCCAAAACTGCCTGAGTGCGCCGACATAGTTTCTCACAGCCTCGTCCTTTTGCGTTTGTGCAATGTTCAGATCTGTGATATTCGTCTTACCGATCACGTACCGATTCTGCGCTACATCGTATCGCTCTTTTGCCACTTCATCAGATTTCCTGGCGATCTCCACATTCGCGCGCAGTACTTCAAACTGTCCCACGATGGTGATGATCTCCTGCTCAAAATTCAGGATCTCTTGCGCCAGTGTGTACTGCGTCAATTGCTGATTGGCCCTGGCAATACCAACCCTTGACTTGCTACGACCCCAGTCCACTATAGGAATATTGAGTTGGATATTGAAGCGTTGTTGCTGGTTCGGATTTTCATAAGCCTCACTAATCGACCCACCGGCATCATTGAGACCAAACGATGCTACAAGACCGGTCTGATTTCTGCTTGCTTTCGCTTCCGCCAGGTCTCTTTCTGCTTCCAGGCGATTGCGCTCAAACTGCATATAGTCTGCCCTGTTCTGGCGGGCATACTCCAGCGCCTGATCAAGGGGAATGTCAAAGTCTGGCAATTCTTGAGGGAGGACCAGATCAAGCTCCCGCTCAGCATTTTCCTGAAGACCGATGAACGATCTCAGAGCCAACCGCGCCAATCTGAGGTCCAAACTGGCCTGCGTCACGCTTTGCTGATCCCTGAGAACTTGCAGTTCCAATTGCAATAATTGGTCCTTCGATGCGGTGCCTATGTTGTATCTCCCTTGCTCGATGTTGTAGTTGGCTTCATCATTCGCCAGATTGAACTGCGCAATCTGCAGGCCGGTCTGGGCGTCGAGGTAATCAAAATAGAGATCGGTCGCCCGTCGGGATATAAACTCCATCTGCTCTACGTAGGAGCGCTTGGATTCTTCATACCTGAGCGGCTCAATGCGGCGGTCCCACTTCAGATCGTTGAAGCCAAAGATGGGTTGGAAGAGTTGAATATTAACGACAGTGGTGTTGTAAATCGGATTGATCTCATCATCATCGGCGACCAGGTTATTGAACTGCTCAAAGCGTGTATTGACACTGAGGGTTCCTCCCGTATAATGGATCGGCTGTGCCAGCGCAAAACTGATACTGGAGCTGATCTGCTCGCGACTACGGAAGGCAAACGTACCGTCGTCCTGCGATACCTGGAAGAAGTCCTTGTTGTATCCTGGGAGGTTGCCAAACATCGTCAGAGACGGATTGTAGTTGGACTTGAAAAGTCTGTACTGCCAGTAGAAGGTCTCCTTTCGGGTCTCTGCTTCCTTTGAAGAGGGCGCCTGGCCTATGGCTAGTTGGATGACGTCTTCCAATGCAAGGGTCGTCTGGCCTTCTGCGATTGTACAGATTGCCAGCAAGGCGCCGAACAGCGCGGCAATTTTGTTATTCATACCTTAAAGATTGTATTGGATCCTGGCTGGCAGCTCTTCTGGCAGGAGTGATACCGAAGATCAGTCCGACAGAGGCAGCTACACCAAATGACAAGATGATAGAACTGAAAGTGATGACCGTGGGAATATTGGCCAGGGTGCTGACAAGCACAGCGATCACGATACCCAAAATCACGCCAAGCAAGCCACCCGTCACGCTGATCATCATCGCTTCTAGCAAGAACTGATTGACAATGTCCATTTTCTGAGCTCCCAACGAAAGCCGTAGACCTATCTCTTTGATCCGCTCCATCACTGATGCCAACATGATATTCATAATACCGATGCCTCCTACCAATAGTGAGATGCAGGCAATGGCGAACAGCACGTAGTTGAAAATATCATTTGTTCGTTGCTGCTGTTTGAGGAGCAGCTCGGGAATTTGTATCTCAAAGTCAACAACATCGAAATGGCGTCTTGCCAACATTCGGGCAAGTACTTCCGCGGAGAAGGTCATGTTGTCCGTAGATGCCACTTGAATCACCAGTCGATCCAGCTGATGGTAGTTCACCGGTCCCTTGTTTTCCTCATCGTCGTCATTCCATCGCATGTTGGCTTTACGAAGCATTTCTGTCGTGACGCGAGCTCGGTCTTTGAACCGTAGCAGCATCGTCTGAATGGGGACATAGACATCCATGTTGTAGTCCCGGATCCCGAGATTGGAGATACTGTTTTCAGAAATCACTCGCGGTTGAAGGATCCCGATTAC
This sequence comes from Cyclobacteriaceae bacterium, assembly GCA_965227935.1. Classification (GTDB taxonomy): domain Bacteria; phylum Bacteroidota; class Bacteroidia; order Cytophagales; family Cyclobacteriaceae; genus JAWPMT01. The sequence continues at coordinate 1,038,561 of CBDDGS010000043.1, forward strand.
TTTCAGCCAATTCTTGCCGCACTTGATGTATTTCCCGAGAGGGTCCTCCGTAGGGAAGAATTTATTCTGGATGGCAGACCCGATGACACATACACCGTCACCGGCCCTTAAATGGTGGTCCGCAAACATGGTACCCCTAGCCAGCTGAAAATTGAACAGATCAAAGTAGGCAGGCTCCACGCCCACCAGCTTGGCAGTTCTCCGGATACCATTGTTGACGATATACGTATCGAGGATAATCTCGGGGCTCACTTTCTCAACCCCTGGCAATACTTCCGTGATTGCCTTGGCATCGAGGTTTGTCAGGCCCGTAGAAAACTTCTTCTTTTCCTCTTCACCTGCCGGAGTGTCGTCTGTCAGGTCTTCTTCACTTTGCTCCACGATGGGATTGATGACGATGTTGTTGACACCAACCAACTTGATCTGCTCGAGGATTTCCTGCTGAGCGCCATTACCAATGGCAAGCATGGCAATTACAGCTGCTACTCCGAAAATGATCCCCAGCGCTGTAAGCACTGAGCGGACGCGATTCGCAAAGACCGCCTCAACGGCGATCGAAAAGTTCATCAAAAGTTTTTGCATGTCTGGCCAGGCTGTCTAGAGGGATGACAACTCCTCCTTATTCCTCAAACCTTCCAGCTCATCGAGCAACTCGATGTCGCCATCATCCGATGACGGCATAGACAGGTAGAGACGATCACTCGCCACCAACCCACTTATGATTTGAGCCGCATCGGCGTTGGTCTCACCCACCAGCACTTCCTGCTTCACATATCCCAAGCCCGATCTCTTGTAGACATAAGTGATGCTGTCGGCAAAATTGTGAAGGCACTCCAGCGGAACGCTGATGGCATCTGCCAGGCTATTTGTGATGATCTTGTTGCTAGTGGTCATCCCAGGCCGTAGTGTTTCATCTACAGCATCCAACTCAACGACAACCTTAAAGACTTTCGAATCTGAGTTAGGTCGCTGCTCGCCAACGTTGGCCACTTCAGTCACAACGCCGGTCAGCTGCTTATCAGGAAAAGCGTCGAGGCCTAAGAATACCCGTTGACCTTTTTTTACCCTTCGAATATCAACTTCGTTGACATAGGTCGTCGAATTCATTTCAGATAAATCAGGAAGCTGCGCCACAATGGGCTCCCAGGTACTGATCTGGCTTCCTTCCTTGACAGGACGGCCACCCCAATCTTTATGGTAGATGAGCATGCCATCCTCAGGCGCGAGTACAGTAAAGTCATTCTGAAGTTCGAGAATACCATCCAACCATGCTTTCTTCTGCCTGAACTCAGCACTTGCACCATTCATTTTGGCCACATTTTGCTGGCGCTTGATCTCATAGTTTTCCTTGGCCTGGGTAAAAGCGCGCTGGGCCTTGGCTACCTCAATCTCGGCCTGTTTGACCTTGGCCGGAGGCTCATATTGCGATTGCTCCAGAACGAGTTCTTTTTCCTCGACTGCATACTCAAGGTTGATCAGCTCGTCACGAGCCTCGCGCATGGTCAACGCCGTATCCAACTTGGTAGCCACATATTCGGATTCTTCCTCGTCAAATGCTGCTTGTGCCTCAGCAACTTTTGTAGTCAACTCTGAGGGATCCAGGCTGGCTACAAATTCCCCTTTCTTGACATAGGTGCCCTCTGGAATGATTTTTTGAATATTGACTTGATAGATCCTGTAGTTACGTAGTCGCTGTGGTCCAAGAATCTTTGTCGACCTCTTGGCCTCCAGTTCGCCGGAAACAACCACCTCCACAACGAAGTCTCCCTGATTGACAGGTACAATGATATCTGATGCGCTACCGCCAGTAGATCGAGTGGCGATAAAGAACACGACGATCAGCACGATCGCCGCCCCACCCATGAATATTAGTCTCTTCTTTGGCATTTCCCTGAGTCTTTGAGCTTTTGATTAGGTAAAATTAAAAACGGTCATGTCGTTATCCACATTTCCTCTGAGAAATTCAACGGACGGTATCTCCAGAAGATTGTAAAAAGGCCTTTTTTTAACAGAAAATAATATTCCGATATCCAAGACCCTACCAGACATACAGCTAACGAACGTGCTGGGTTACAGGCGTCACGTGAAATAATTGTTAATTCCACTAGATTACGAGTAATGAACAATTACTACTTGCAAACACTGTGTTACGCCATTATGTGTGCGGTTATCGGCGGCTGCTCCTCGCCGGAACAAGTGCGCCCTACGCCCAATATTCTTTTCATCGTGGTGGATGACCTGGGCTATCACGACCTCAGCTGTACAGGAAGCGAGTTTTATGAAACCCCCAATATTGATCGAATCGCAACCTCTGGTTTTCGATTCTCGCAAGGGTATGCTACGTGTGCGGTTTGTAGTCCGTCGCGCGCTAGTCTACTGACAGGCAGAATGCCCGCACGCCTTGGCATCACTGACTGGATCGGCGCAAGGACCGGTGAGGATTGGCGTAAAGCAGGTCGGTTCAACCGCCTTTTGCCGTCGTCCAATGGGGATCACCTTCCTTTCGAGCTGGCCACCTTGCCCGAGGTCCTCAAAGAGCATGACTACCAAACCTTCTTCGCTGGAAAATGGCATCTGGGATCAGAGGAACTCGGCTCCCTGCCTACCGACCATGGATTTGATATCAACAAAGGAGGCTACCATCGGGGAGGGCCATATAGTGGCGGTTATTTCTCCCCGTTCAACAACCCCTTTTTGGAAGACCGCCCAGAGGAAAAAGGCATGAGCCTCTCGATGAAACTGGCAAACGAAACGGCACAATTCATTGAAGAAAACAAGGACTCGACTTTCCTGGCTTACTTGTGCTTTTATGCCGTGCACTCACCCATTCAAACAAGCGCGAAAAAGTGGGCTCATTATAGAGATAAAGCGGATAGCATGGGAATCGCTGAGCAAGGTTTTGAAATGGAGCGGGTGCTACCCATCAGACGATTTCAGGACAACCCGGTATATGCCGGACTCATCGAGCAGGTGGATGAGGGAGTGGGACTGCTACTACAGACACTCGAGCAGGCTGAAATCGCCGACAACACGATTGTCATATTCACATCGGACAATGGTGGAGTGGCTTCCGGCGATAACTACTCTACCAATAGCCTGAACCTTCGTGGCGGAAAGGGCTACCAATGGGAAGGCGGTACAAGGGTACCTTATTTTGTGAAGGTACCTTGGCTGACCAACCAGGAAACCATCATCAATACACCAGCCACAGGTGCCGATCTCTTCCCCACACTATTGGACCTCGCGGACATCCCTCTTCGCCCCGAGGACCACATCGATGGTCAAAGCCTCAAACCGCTGATGGAAGGAAGCGAACTGGCAGATCGCGCACTTTTTTGGCACTACCCACACTATGGTAATCAGGGAGGTGAGCCTCATGCAATTGTCAGAGAGGGTAAATGGAAATTGATCCATTATTGGGAAGACGAGCGCTCGGAGTTGTATGACCTCACCATCGATCGCGATGAGCAATTCGATTTGAGCGGCGAGGAGACTGCTCGCGTCACCAATATGAAAGCGCAATTGGTCCAGTGGTTGACCGATGTAGATGCCCAATATGCTTCTCCCGATCCTGAATGGGACTCAATCTCCCATGCCGCCGTCCTTCGACGGTATGAGGAAGAACTCCTTCCCCGGCTGGAGAAACAAAGAGCTGAGATGCTAAGGCCAGACTGGACGCCCAATGAGGACTGGTGGGGTAGCCAGGTGGATGAGTAGCAATGGAAATGCTACAACGCGCCATCGAGCAAATGATCAGAACTTCCGATCAGGAGATGGACGATTTTCTCGGCGGATGCTTCGCTAAACACTTCCCCAGAAAGGCCATTGTAGCTTATCCTCACAAAATTCCCAACGAAGTATTCTTTGTCGAAAAGGGCATCATCAGGGTGCTCCTCCACGACCAGCATGGCGCGGAACACACCATTCACTTCGCCCTTGAAAATCAGTTTATCTGTGACTATTCGGCTTTCATGCAGAAAGAGGTCTCCATCTATACTCTGGAGGCACTGGAAACGACCGATGTTGTGGTACTGCCAAGGTCCACTATTGACTGGGGCTACAAGAACCTGCGGCAAGGCGACCGAATGGGTCGGTTGATCGCTGAGTTTTACTTTATCTACCAGGACAATCGCATCAAGAATCAATACATCCGCACACCTAAGGAGCGCTATGACATGATCACAAAGGTGTTTCCCAATATTCACAATAGGGTCCCTCAACACATGATAGCCTCCTACCTGGGAATCACTCCAATCCACCTCAGCCGGCTAAAGAAAGCCGATCGTTGAAAACCTAAACATATGTTATCGGTTCAAAGCTTCAGACGCCTTCACCTTTGAGCTGAAATAAGACAGTCGAATTATGAAGCTTACAGATAAACAAAAAAAGAGATACCAATCAAAGTATGGACCATGGGCAATCGTGACTGGGGCCTCCTCGGGTATTGGTGAAGAAATAGCCCGACAACTCGCCAGCTGCGGACTGAACCTGATCCTCGTGGCGAGAAGTGCCAGAAAACTCGATGAGATGGTCATGGACCTTTCAAAGGAAAATAACATCCAGGTCAAGGCCCTACCAGCAGACCTGTCATCGGATGAAGGGACCAACGCCGTAATCGCTGCAACAGAAGGCATGCCCATCGGATTGCTGGTAGCCTCCGCCGGTTTTGGTACGTCGGGATCCTTTTTGCATACCTCCGTACACGAAGAAGTGCAGATGATCCGCGTGAATTGCGAGTCACTCCTGGTGCTCACGCATCACTTCGCACAGGTATTTGCTCGCCAACAACGAGGCGGTATCATCTTACTCAGCTCAATGCTGGGCTTTCATGGTGCACCTCTGGCAGCCAATTATGCCGCTTCCAAGGCTTATGTCCAATCCCTTGCGGAGGCTCTCTCTGTCGAATTGAAGTCAAAAGGTGTCGACGTATTAGCGGCAGCACCCGGGCCGGTGAAAACAGGCTTTGAGAACCGGGCCAACATGCAAATGGGCATGATAATGACCCCGTCGCAGGTGGGTGTACCCATCCTGAGAGCTCTTGGAAAAAAGGGTACGGTGCTGCCGGGCTTCCTCACCAAACTTCTGGTGTATACGCTTCGTACGGCCCCAAGATGGGGACGTGTGCGCATTATGAAGCAGGTGATGGGTGGTATGACGAAACATCAGTTGCAAGAGGCATAAACAAGGCCGGGCATGTCGGTTGAACCCCCGTAAAGCCTATTCACCATTAGGCTATGCCCGGTAACCCACCTCCATTTTCGGAAGCTCGGAATCCCGCCTATTTTTAAGGGAACGCGCCGACCTGATAAAGAATCCTTGAGGGGTCTTCCCAAAGAGGGCTTAACACAAAAGGTCATGCGCTTATATCTGTTTGTATTGACGATGCTCGCGATTGCTTCGCTACAGGAAGTGACCGCGCAGTCTCTCTCCTATGCTGCTCCGTTAGATATCTCCACACAATCGCTATCCTTTGACAGTATATCCTACGCTGTTGGAACAGAGGAAGCGGTGCCTGAAGACATCGCCTTTTCGCAAGACGGCATGAAGATGTTCATTATCGGTTCAAATGGTGATGAGATCAATCAATACAGCCTGACCACGGCATACGAAGTAGAGTCCGGCGTCTCACATGACGGCAGTCCGCTGGACGTATCAGGACAGGAAAGTATTCCCACCGGTTTGACGTTCAATCTCGACGGCACCAAGCTCTATGTCATTGGTACGAGTACCGACGAAGTACATCAGTATTCTCTCACTGCACCGTTTGATATTACGAGCGGTGTTACATACGATAACAGTCCTTACTATGTGGGAACGCTTGACAGCCAACCCAAGGATCTCATTTTCAGTCCTTCCGGATCCAAGCTCTTTGTGCTGGGAGGAGCTAACGAAACCATCTACCAATTTGATCTGACGACGGCCTATGATATTACGTCCGGAGTTTCCTTCAACGGTGGTCCGCTGAGTGTATTCGATGAGGAGACTGAGCCTGAAGACATCGCTTTCGGCGCATGTGGTGATAAGTTGTTTGTATTAGGTAGCAATGTGCATCAGTACAGCATGACAACAAATTACACGACCACATCTGGCGTGACCTATGATGGATCACCCGTTGAGGTCACCTCATTGGACCTCAATCCCAATGGGATTGCCTTCAATCCATTGCAAAACCGGATCTTTCTCATCGGAGGTGTGACTGCCCAGGTGTACCAGTTTTCAGTCATCAACACGTTGGCTTTCCAGGAAACAAATGCCGACGATGGAACAGTCGAGGGGTGCCTGGCCATTGAGGCTGATGGCGTTTCTTTTGTCAATGCTGGTACGGCGCTGGACGAAACTACCCACTTCAGCATTGACAGTCTTCCGGCCGGGTTGGTCACAACAATGTCGGTGCATCCCAATGGAACTCTTGCAACTCTCAGCCTCTCCGGGACAGCTGACCCCCACAAAAATGTCGAGGACGTGGCCGACCTTCAATTCACATTTACAGACGCTGCATTTGACGGTGAGGTAGCTGCTAATGTCACCAACTCTGAAGGAGCCGACAGTGGTTTAGGCATCGACTTCGATGGCGAGAGCATCGTGATCAATTCCAGTAGTGCTGCAACCGTCGATGAAGAAGCCACCGATGCCCTGGATGTTGACGCCGCTATAGGCGCTGGTGGTACCAACGACGATGGCATTACCTACAGCATCACCGGAGGGGTCGACGCCTCGTTGTTCTCTGTGGATGGGTCGACAGGCATCGTCACTTTTGATGCTGTACCAGATTTTGAGAACCCGGGCGATGATGATGCAGACAACGTATATTCCGTCGTGGTGACAATCACGGATAGCCAGGAAACACTGACGGATAGTCTTTCCATTACCGTCCGAGATGCCAATGACCACACCCCAGCTTTTACTTCGGACAGCGTTGCAACGCTCGTTGAGAATACGCTTGTCGTCGACACAGTCTCGGCAACAGACACCGATGTGAGCAGCGAGCTTTTATTCAGCCTTACCGGCGACGAGGATGATTCGTGGTTCACCGTAGATCAGACCACCGGTATTCTCACATTCGATGAGCAACCGGACTTTGAAAATCCTGACGATGTTGATAGCGACAATGTCTACCTATTCACCGTGACCGTGACCGACGGCACGTTCAGCAGCAGCATGAACTACTCGGTAACCATCACCGACAATACCAATGAAGTGATCCCGGAGATTTTGTCGGATTCGATAGCCGAATTTGAAGAAAACGAGACTGGGGAGATCATCATCATTGAGGCCATCGATAGCGATCCTACGAATACCATCACCTACATGATCGTCGGTGGCAATGATGGGAATGAGTTCGATATAGATGGCACCTCCGGTATACTGACATTTGCCTCCCCTCCGAATTTTGAATCGCCGACTGATCTCGATGCCGACAATATCTACGAGGTACTAGTGGGTGCCAGCGATGGCGAAAACACAGCATCTATGCTGGTGGAGGTGACGGTACTCAATACCGAAGAAACTCCCGTGGGTACCGATCAGATCTTCACTATCGACGAGAACAGCGCGGTGGGCACTACGGTCGGCACACTTGTGGCAAAAGATCCTGACAATGGTGCATTGAGGTTTGAAATCATCGAAGGCAATGACGACGACACCTTCCTGCTCAACGATTCCACAGGCACATTGACCGTCATAGACAGCACTTTGCTGGATTTTGAAGAAAGTCCCACCTTTTTGATGACGGTGGAGGCCATCGATGCAGACAATTCAAGTGTGGAATTCCAGGTGACCGTGCAACTCAATGACGTGGACGAAACCGTGCTTTCGGTGACTAGGCATCTGGATTTCGAAGTTTATCCCAATCCCACCAAGTCCTTTTTCAAAATCACCACCAGGACCCGGATCGAGTCCGTCAGTCTCTACTCATCGAGTGGGGCACTGGTCAAGAGTTTCCATGCACAGGAAAGATATGATGTTAGGGGGCTACCTGATGGCATCTACTTTGTGAAGATCAAAGGAGAGGACTCCTCCATTATTCAGAAGATCCTTCTTAGATAAGGACACAATACCATTTTTCCGTTAGCAACCCACCAAAAGCTGGTCATAGGCGTGAGTTTCTTTAAATTTCCAAAGAAACCCCCACTAACGGAATGAATTCACGGCGAGAATTTCTGCGGCAGTCTTCAGCCTTTGCCTGCACCCTTGTGCTCCCATGGCAGTTGCCCTTTCCCGGTGACAATACCACCAAGCTAAAGCCCCTATCCTTCGGCATCGTCGCCGACGCACATCAAGACATCATGCACGATACTGAGGCGCGTCTGGAGGACTTCCTTTCGGTCGCTGACAGCAAGGGCCTTGATTTCATCATCCAGATCGGCGACTTCTGCCACCCGATTGCAAAGAACAAGCCATTCCTGGCACTGTGGGACCAGTATCCTGGTCCGAAGTATCATGTGCTGGGCAATCACGAGATGGATCTGGGTTCAAAACAAGACAACATCGACTTCCTAGGAATGTCCGGTCGATACTATTCTTTCGATGCGCAGGGCTGTCACTTCATCGTGCTTGACGCTAACAACCTGTACATCGATGAAGCATTCGTTCATTATGACAATGCCAATTTCTATAACCACCCGGATGCTCGCACATGGATAGATGATGAACAACTAGAATGGCTGAAGGGGGACCTGCAGGCTACTGAGAATTCCTGTGTCATCATTTCGCATCAAAGTCTTGAAAACAACCTTTGGGGAGTCAAGAACAGGGTGGTCCTTCAAAAGATCTTTGAGGAAGAGAATGCGCGGGCGGGCTACCAAAAAGTGATCGCCTGCTTCAATGGACACAATCACATCGACTATCACCGCCAAGTCAACGGTATCCACTACATCGATATTAATAGCATGTCCTACCAATGGTTGGGAGCTAATTACGAGCTGAAAACGAGGTACAAAGACCAAAGCCTCTATGAACAATATCCCCACCTGAGTAAGGTGGCGCCCTACAAAGAGGCACTGTACGCATTCGTCACAATTGACCCGGGCGGAACACTGACAGTCTCCGGTCGCTCGTCATCCTGGGTAGGACCGTCACCGCAAGAAATGGGCTACGACATGAAGGCGTTAAGCGGTTACGACCTTACACCGCACATCTCGGATCTCGGATTGCGATTCTAGCAAGCTGCTGTTTAGGTGTCGTTTCTACACTTTATCCCTATTTTTAAGTCATGCGACATATCATGCGAATTTCGAGCTTTCTCCCGGTGATGCTGCTGGTCCTCGTAGCCTGCGAAGCGCCTGTAGAGAATTATGAGTCCAAAGTGATCACCGAAGACCCGGCCATGGCAAAAGAAATGGCTGCGGAAATTGAGGCCAATACCTCGCTAGAGCTGGCCGACGGAATTACTATGCAACTCTGGGCCACCGACTCATTGGCACCGGATCCCGTGGCTATGTCCATCGATGACTTTGGCAGCGTCTACCTGACACGCACCAATCGTCAGAAAAATTCCGAATTCGATATCCGCGGGCACATGGATTGGGTGCCGCGATCCATCGCTCTACAGAGCGTAGAAGATCGCCGGGAGTTTCTCAAGGACGTCTTCTCCACGGATAAGAGCGATGACAATAACTGGCTCAAGGATCTGAATGGCGACGGTGTCCACGATTGGCGGGACCTGGCCGTTGAGCAGGAGGAGATATGGAAACTGGAAGATACCGACGGTGACGGCATGGCCGATCAATCCACACGTATTTTGAAGGACTTCAACGAAGAGATCACGGATGTCGCTGGGGCACTCCTGGTGAGAAGGAATGACATTTTCGTTGGCGTCGGTCCTGATATGTGGCGAGTCTATGACAAGGACCAGGACGGCATACTCGACACCAAGGAGTCCATTAGTCATGGCTTTGCGGTCCACATCGGCTTTAGCGGCCATGGCATGTCCGGAGCCGTAGAAGGACCTGATGGTAAGATCTACTGGGGCATAGGAGATATCGGTGCGTCGATTACCGACCTGGAAGGGAACAAATATCACTATCCGAACAGAGGTGTACTCGTTCGTTGCAATCCCGACGGATCAAATTTTGAAGTATTTGCAGCAGGGCTGCGCAACACACACGAGTTCACTTTTGACAAATACGGCAACATCATCGGCTCCGACAACGACGGCGATCATCCCGGTGAGAGCGAGCGGCTGGTCCACATTGTCGAAGGTCACGACACCGGCTGGCGTACCAACTGGCAGTTTGGCAAATACACCGACCCAAAAAACAATCGCTACAAAGTCTGGATGGATGAAAAACTCTATGTGCCCTATTGGGGTGGGCAAGCGGCCTATATCCTCCCTCCCATTGTCAACTTCCACAATGGCCCCACGGGCTTTGTCTACAACCCTGGAACAGCGCTGGGCTCCAAGTGGCTTGAGAAGTTTTTTGTCGTCGAATTCGTAGGAAATGCCGCGCGTTCGCCGATTTGGGCATTTAGTCTCAAGGAAAATGGAGCCTCTTTCGACCTCGATGAGGACATCATGTTCGCACGTGGGGTCCTGCCGACCGGCATCCGCTTTGGTCCCGATGGCGCCATGTACGCTGCTGACTGGATCTTTGGCTGGGGCACGAAAAACTATGGACGTGTATGGAAGATCGACGTTTCTAGTGATGAAAATGATCTCGCCGACAAGCGGGCTGAAACGCAGCAACTAATGGCGACCGACTTCGGGAAAGAAAAGCGACCGCAACTACGAGAGCTACTCAGTCACGCAGATATGCGCATCAGAATGAAGGCGCAGTTTGAACTGGCGAAGAGAGGTGATCGTGGAAAGAAGGAACTGCTGGAAGCAGCGGGTACCGACTCTCAAATGGGCCGGATCCACGGAATTTGGGGGATCGGCCAGCTCATCGAGAGTGGCGACGCAGATGGCAGCGAACTGACCACCTTGCTGGATGACGACGACCCTGAGATTGTCACACAGACGCTGAAGGTGCTGGGAGACAATCGCTATTCTGCTGCTGCGGACAAATACATGGAATTGCTATCCCATGACAATGCCCGTGTCAAGTTCTATGCCGCCCAGGCATTGGGGCGCATAGCGTCGAAGGAGGCAGTACAGCCATTGCTGGATTTCCTTGAGGAAAATGATGATCAGGATCGCTACTTACGTCACGCCGGTATATTGGCCCTCTCGAGGATTGGTGAGGTGGATCCCATTATCGACCTCGCGAAGCATCCGCTGGTGTCCATGCGGACAGCAGGAGTGCTTGTCTTGCGCCGAATGGCCCATGAGGGAGCAGCTAGCTTCCTGGGGGACCGAAGCGAATACATTGTAACGGAAGCAGCCCGCGCCATCAATGATGACTTCTCGATCCCTGGCGCCCTCCCGGCACTCGCCAATGTTTTGAGTGAGGAAAGATTCGCCAGCGAACCCCTTATTAGAAGAGCCATCAACGCTTGTAGCCGTGTTGGCGGTGAAGAGCAGATCCAGCTTTTGGTGGACTACGCCAGAAGGTCCTCAGCCCCGGAGGCCATGCGCGCCGAGGCGTTACGGACACTTGCAGTCTGGGCATCCCCCTCGCCGCTGGACCGCGTTGACGGTAGGTATCGAGGAGAAGTTACGCGATCTGCAGAGCCTGCTATCCAGCGAATAGAAGGGTCTCTCGCCGAGCTTCTGACCAACAGGTCGAACACGATCGTGGAAGCTACGGCCGTGCTTGTCGCGGGGCTGGGCATCAACTCTCAAACCGATCAACTGGTGGCTATGGCAGAAAGTCATCCTTCGGAAGTAGTGCGGAAAGCCGTGATTACTGCGCTAAAGTCACTCGAATACAGCGACTTTGAAGGAATCATACGCACAGCCCTCAATGACGCCAACGGAGAAGTAAGAACCCTGGCTATCAGCTACGTGCCTGAGCTTGGTCTGGAAGGCGATGAACTCCAGGCTTTTGCAGAGCCTGTATTTGAGAAGGGGTCTATCGGCGAGCAACAGCAGCTGCTGCGTATCCTGGGGGAGATGCCGGCGACACAAAGTGAGGGCATCCTGAGCGACGTTGCCGATCTGTGGATGGAGGGAGCACTGTACCCAGAGGTTACACTCGAGTTATTGGAAGCGATCGATGCCACTGGCAGCGAAGAGCTGGCGGCAAAAGTGGCTGAAAGCAGAAACTCCGGAGGCGTACTCCCAGGCTACCAGGAGGCACTATATGGAGGTAATGCACGACGGGGTCGAGGCATCTTCAACTACAACTCCACTGCCCAATGTGTCCGATGCCATGCGTGGGAGGAAAAACCCGATGCCGTAGGACCTACGCTTGTAGGTGTCGCGGGCCGGCTGACGCGCGAAGAGATCCTGGAGTCGATGGTGAACCCCAGTGCTAAACTTGCGGCGGGATTTGGAAGCGTAAGCCTCACGCTTTCTGACGGGTCCACTGCCACAGGTATCTTGTTGGAGGAGACAAAAGATGGCTTCCTGTTGAAGACATCTGATGCCGAACCTCTGAAAATCGAAGCCGGCCGAGTGACTCAACGGCAGAACCTACCCTCCAGTATGCCACCGATGGGCGCTATCCTATCGAAACGTGAACTACGGGATTTGGTAGCATTTCTATCCGGATTAGAAGCACCCCCAGAATTGGCCGAAGGCCACGGCGAGTAGGCACCGTTAATATCATTCAAAAAGCCTACGGCGCAGTGGCGTCCACTCGATGGCCATTACACGAGAGGGCGTGTCACTACCGTGTTGGTTAAAGATTAGGTATCGGCGATCAGGGCTGAGGATGGCCCCATCCTCATAGACCGATGTATTGACAACGTCACCGACGTTGATGGGCTCGCTCCAGGTGCCGTCTTGAAATCGGCTGAGGTAGACATCGTCCTTCCCTCTTGTATCCGGACGCTTCATACTATTGAAAAACAGGACCTGCTCTTCCGGTGAATAGTATGAGGGCCACTGCCAGGCGTCGGTCACGTTTAGTTGCGGAACCTCCAGCAAGTCTTCACCCTTCCATTCGAAGATGAACCACTCCTTTGTACCATCATCATTAGAGAACAACAACCGGTTGTATGAAATGGGCGTCAGGCAACATTGAGCACCGTGGTTGTTGATGGTCTCGAGAGGTTGTGGGTCACTCCACCCATCGCCTCTGCGTTCTACACGCCAAATATTCCAGACATCTTCGGGATCGCCGGAGCCACCTGGCCGGTCCGAGGTAAAATAAAATGTTGTGCCATCCGGAGAGAAACGGCCTCCCATATCGCTATGCTCCCCCGAAAAAGGCAGTAGCCGCGCATTCGTCCACTGATCACCATTTCGATAGGCTTCGAACAGAAACAGCTTCTCGGTGCCGGGATCTTCACGCACAAAATAGATGGTCTGGCCATCGGACGAAAAGCCGCATACCGCACCGGACAAGTTGGACGGAAAAAGCTCGGGTGCATAGGGTGTGACAGTGAGCGACTGCGAAAGGGCTAAAAAAGGCCAAAGACCGAGATATAGAACAGCCGCAAATATTGATAGCGTTTTGAGCATTTGATGATTTGTGAAATCCGCTAAATGATAACAGGCCTTTACCCCCAACCCCTCTCCCTTTACATGGCCGGTAAATCACCCTGTGCCGACGGGGGTCTCCTCCAATACCGAGCCATTAGCTATCAGAGCGAGCAGGCATCTCGCCAATTCCGGTTGAGCACTACTCGAGGCGGTTCCTAACCCCACCACGGGAAATTTCAAATACTACAAAATAAAATTAACCCATATTTCGAACCATATTTCAATTACTACGTTGTAGTAAAACTATGAAGAAATATCAGATTGGCGAGTTCGAAGAAGTGGTGCTCCTTACCGTGGGCATCCTACACGGCAACGCCTACGGTGTGACCATCAAAGACGAAATGGAAGCAAGGCTTAACCGCGAGGTGAGCGTCGGAGCCCTACAAACCACCCTCCGCAGGCTGGAGAAGAAGGGGTTTCTCTCGTCAAAGCACGGAGACTCCTCTGAGTCACGAGCAGGGCGACCTAAGCTGTATTTCGAAATCACGGCTTATGGAAAGAAAGCCATCGAATACACCAGAGAGACCCGCAACGAACTGTGGAATGCGCTGCCACAGATGGTGCTGAAGTTAGACTTTGCATGAAGGCCCCTCCCCCACTACCCCTGCGTTTCTTGAAGTGGTTTTGCAGGCCCGAATATCATTTGGACATCGAAGGTGACTTGCTGGAAATGTACGATCGACGGGCTGACGAAACGACTGAAAAGCAAGCGAGCCGGCGGCTCTGGCGAGACGTGCTACGACTATTTCGCCCCAGCCTGATGCGCATGCCGTTTCGCAATCCCCAAAACTTTGGAATCTATATGTTGAAGCACAATATTTTGCTGGCCTTCCGCCATTTCAATCGCTACCGAACTTACTTCACTCTCAATGTTCTGGGCTTTGTCCTCGGACTGGGGATCGCAATGACACTCTTCTGGATTGTCCGATTTGAGAAGAGCTTCGATAAGTTTCATGCGAACGAGCCCCGCATCTTTCAGATCATGAGCTTCCGACCTGGGGACTATGACACGCAAGTGCCCAGCGGCATCATCACGGCATTAAACAGCGACTTCCCAGAGGTGGATTCGGCTATAACTGTACACAAGGTGATCCCTCAGGTGCTGGTCGTCGACGGTCAAAAACATCAAATGGACCAGTCCTACTTCGTACACCCTGGTCTCTTCGATCTGCTCGACGTGCAGTGGATACAAGGATCACCGGAGAGCTCTTTCACGCAGCCTGACCAGGTAGTGATCGACCAACGTACGGCCCAACGCCTATTTGGAGACGACGATCCCCTCGGTCGGGTGGTGGAGTTTGGCAGTAGTGCCAATCCATTTTCAGCGGCTGTGAGCGGCGTGATCGCCACTGCACCTCCCAACACCAGCTTTCCATTTGAGATGATCTTCCCCATGTCGGCACATCCATGGAGTTGGCTGGACCCCACCAACGACTGGGGGGGAGGGGACTCTTCGCACAAGGGATTGGTCATGTTGAAGGATCCCTCTACTGCACCTCAAGTCGCAGCTCGCCTGACGGCCATCGCGACAGAACACGAATCCTTCAGCTACGATCGACTGGAATTGGTACCACTGAGTGAAGTCCACACCAACGCCTATGATGACCCTTACAACTATTACACACCCGCCTGGGCACTGGATTGGCTACTCTATGCGGGGGTCTTCCTGCTGATCATCTCCTGCATCAACTTTGTGAACCTGTCAACTGCGCATGCGATGACTCGTGCTCGCAATACCTCCATCCGCAAAGTGCTAGGTAGCTCGCGAGGAGCTTTGATCTCACAAGTGCTAGTCGAGACGGGCCTATTGGTATCGATATCGATCATCATTGCGATGGGAGTTTCAGGGCTCTTGCTGCAGTATATCAATCAGTTCTTTCCGACGCAGATTCCCCTAATGTCACTGAGCGGAAGTGCCTTCCCTCTTTTTGCGGTAGCACTTGCTATAATTGTCACCCTGGCTGCAGGAGCATACCCTGCGTGGATCATTTCTCGGAGTAGTTCGACATTGACAAAACAGAAAGTCACCCCCAGACGGAGCAAAGTATCGCTTCGGCAGTTGTTGATCGCTTTGCAGTTCGTGATCGCCCAGGTCATGATCGTCGCGGTCCTTGTCGGCAGTCGTCAGGTCAGCTACCTCAACTCCAAAGACCTCGGCTTTCGGACGGAAGACATCGTGATGGTCAACATGCCGGACCGGGATGCGGTGAAGAGAAGTCGCTTGGAGCAACAGCTGATGAGTCATCCTGCGATAGACCAGGTGTCCTATTCCCTTATGTCACCTTCCAATAGCGGCCGGTGGTCCAGCGAGTTCAAACACCCAAGGTTCCCTCGACCCCTCACAGCACGTGTGCAATTCATCGACGAAAACTACCTGGACTTCTATGACCTCGAGTTGATCGCCGGCCGTAAGCTTGTACTATCCGACACTGTGGAAGATGCGGTATTGGTCACGCGAATGATGGTCAGTCACATGGGCTTTACAGAACCCGACAGCGCGCTGGGGCAATTCATTGAAGGTTGGAGTAGTCGGCGCCGGATTGTCGGGGTGCTGGAAAACTACTTCTCAGAAAACCTGAAAAGTGCCGAAATCCCCAATGTCCTCCTCATCCAGCCCAATCGATACATGACCGCGAACATCTCCATCCACCCAGATCAAAAGGAGGATGCTTTGAAAGCGATCGATAGCTATTGGTCCGCGCTTTATCCCGATAAGTTGTTCTCCTACGAGTTCATCGAAGACCATTTACAAGGGTACTATGACAGTGACACCAAGTTTGCCAACTTTCTTGGGCTATTCGCCACGATCAGTATAGTCATCGGTTGTTTGGGTTTGTACGGCTTGGTATACTTCGTTGTCCTGCGCCGCACCAAGGAAATTGGGATCCGAAAGGCGCTCGGCGCGGAGATCGCCCAAATCATTCAGGCCCTATCTGTTGGCTTTGCCAAACCGGTGGTGATCTCAGTATTACTGGCCGTGCCCGCCGTCTGGTACCTGATGGACATCTATCTCAGCAACTTCGTCTACGCCGTGCAGATGGATATCCCAACATATCTCGTGGCAGCACTACTGACTCTTGCGGGGGCGGCTATCCCTGTCCTTCTGCAGTCAAGCCGCGCCGCCCGACAAAATCCTGTAGAAGCACTGAGAGATGAATGAGTCATCCAACATAGCGCCTCCACGCTTCCCATTGTGGTTTCTGCGCTGGTATTGCGACCCGGATTACCACATCGATATAGAGGGTGATTTACTCGAGCTGTACCGACGCAGACTGGGAACCAAAGGATCACGGAAGGCAAAGTGGCTGCTATTCAGAGATGTGCTCCTACTCTTTCGCCCTGGCATCATCCGACCACTCACTACTATTCAAAAACTCAATTTTGCTATGTTCCAACACAACATCATTCTTGCGATTCGCAATTTCTCGCGCAATCGCCTGCAGTTTCTCATCAACCTCACGGGCTTGTCAACAGGCCTTGCTTGCGTGCTCTTCATCATGCTGTGGATACAGGATGAAGTATCTACAGACCACTTTCATGAAAACGACGCACACCTCTACCAGATCATGTCCAATCAGTCGGATGCCAGTGGTATCACGACATGGCGGGGCGTACCCGGATTGCTGCTGGACTATATTGAGGCATCTGTTCCTGAAGTGAAAATTGCCACGGCTTTCACAGATCCCCACGAATTCACACTCAGCACCGGAGACCAGGCCATCAAGGCCGATGGACTCTTTGCCAGCGAACAGTTCATGAATGCTTTCACGTATCCCATGTTATCGGGCAATCATCCCGACGCGGAAGGCAACATCAAAGGAATCGCCATTAGCGAGACCTTGGCGAAAAATCTATTCCGAAGTACTGATGTCATTGGCGAGCGCCTGTCGTGGCACTTCTGGGGTCAACAACTAAACCTACAAGTTACTGGTGTGATGAAAGACCTCCCGAGCAATTCATCCCAGCAGTTTGATTTTGTGATGTCGTGGCTCTACTATCACGACGACCTGATCACCTACAAACAGTGGGGCAACTACTATGCAAGAATTGGCGTGGTACTTCACCCCGAAGCATCAGTCGAAAAGGTAAATGCGCATTTGAGTGAGGTCCTTCACGAGAAGCAAGAGAGCGATCGGGTAAACCTCTTCCTGGCCAGTTACTCCGGTAGGTACCTTTATGGGAAATACAAGCAGGGTGTGCAGGCCGGAGGTCGCATCGAGTATGTCCGCATCTTCGCCATCATCGGTCTGTTTATCCTGGCCATTGCCTGCTTCAACTTCATCAATCTCTCCACCGCCAAAGCGGCCTATCGTACAAAGGAAATTGGCGTGAAGAAATCCCTTGGAGCCTCTCGACGATCGCTCGCGTGGCGTTACTTCACGGAGTCGCTGCTGCTGAGTGGACTGAGCATTGCATTAGCCATTGTCTTAGTGGCTGTGCTTCTTCCACAATTCAATGTACTTGCCCAAAAAGAATTAACACTTGCACTCGATGGCTTTCTGGTAGGGGCTTCCTTGCTGATGGTGGCAATTGTAGGTCTACTTGCTGGCAGCTATCCAGCGCTGTATTTATCAGGATTCAGAATTTTGGATGTTTTGAAAGGCAAGCTCACCCGCAACCGAAGCGAGGGCTGGAGTCGCAATGCGCTGGTGGCGGTGCAATTCAGCCTTTCGATCCTCATGATTGTCGCCGTTTTTGTTATCCACCGCCAAATGGATTTTGTCCAAAACATGCAGCTGGGATACGATCGGGACAATGTCATTTACTTCGAGCGTGAAGGCAAGCTTTTGCAACAGTCACAAGCATTCCTCGAAGAAGTTCGGAACCTCCCTGGTGTCAGCCACGCTTCCCTCTCAGGGTTCATGGTTGGTGGTGGCAACTCCACCGGCGGTGTCGGCTGGCCGGGTAAAACGGATGAGGATCAGATCCAGTTTTGGGAGACACAGGCAGGTGTTGGCTTGATCGAAATGTTGGGCATCGAGGTAATCGAAGGTCGGGCCTTCTCCGAAGAGATCGCTTCCGACAGTACGGCAATCATCCTCAATGAAACTGCAATCAAGGCGATGGGCCTTGAGGATCCCATTGGCACACGTATATGGCACTATACGGGCAACAAGAAAGTGATCGGCATTGTCAAGGACTTTCACTTGCTTTCCTTACATACCGCTGTAGAGCCTATGCTGTTTTTGTACCGACCAGATCAGACGCATTTCATCATGGCCAAGCTGGAGTCGGGAAGAGAAAGGGAATCGATTGATGCCATGGAGAAACTTTATACCGCATTCAACCCGGGCTTCCCCTTCGAACCACGATTTGTTGACCAGGACTACCAGGCGCAATACGCGGCTGAAGAGCGAGTCGCCACTCTGTCGACCTATTTCGCAGGCTTCGCTATTTTGATTTCGTGCCTTGGTCTATTCGGATTGGCCTCGTTCGCCGCCGAGCGCCGGACAAAAGAGATCGGTATCCGAAAGATCCTCGGATCTGGCATCAACGGAATTGTCGCGCTCCTAATGACGGATTTCCTAAAAGTCATTTTGGTTGCAGTGGTTATCGCATTACCTGTGAGCTATATCGTCGCCAGTCGCTGGCTCGAGGGGTTTGCCTATAGCATCAATCTCGAGTGGTGGTTCTTTGCAGCAGCTGGTATGGCAGCCCTTATCATCGCTGGTCTTACTATTGGGATGCAGACATGGCGCGCAGCCATGATGAATCCCGTCGAGAGCTTGAGGGACGAGTAGAGTAACCTCAACCCCAACCCTCGAAGGGTTTGAAACCCTTCGAGGGTTGGGGTTATATTTGGAGCATGCCAGAACAACTAATCCCCTTAGAGCCAGGGAGAATCTACCACATCTATAATCACGCAAATGGCTCAGAGAATCTCTTTAGGGAGCAAGAGAATTATCGGTACTTCTTAATGAAGTATCGCGAATATATCGACCCTGTTGGCGAGACTTACGCGTATTGTCTACTGCCGAATCATTTCCATTTTATGGTCCAAATCAGGGAAGAGCTTGAACTTCAAAAACTGAAGGCCTTCGCTGATCTGGAGATCCGGGAATTCCACAAGATATTGAGTCAAAAGTTTTCTCACCTTTTCAACGGCTACACTCAAGCTTACAACAAGCGCTTTGACCGAAGAGGGAGCCTGTTTATGAATCGATTCAAGAGGAAACACATAGATTCTGACAAGTACTATACGCAGCTGATGATCTACATCCACAACAATCCAGTTAATCACGGCTTCGTAAAATCGCCCAGCGATTGGCCTTACAGTTCATGGCATCAGTACTTGGATTCCAAGAATTCGGATCCTTCGATCCAGAAGGGGAAACAGTGGTTCGCAAGTCAGTCGGACTTTGTTAATGCACATCTGGATTCTTCAGAAGGTCACGCCACGGATTTAGGGTATCTAGAAGATTGACTATCCCTAGCAGGGTTTGAAACCCTGCTAGGGATAGTAATGGGATAAGCAGACCCTTGGAAGAATAACAGTTTTTTTAGCTACCTTCTCGGAGCATTTTCTAAAACCCAATCCGATGAAAGGCTACCTGGCGCTGTCCTTTGCAATAGCATTTGTTTTCACCAGCCTCGCACAATCCATCCCCCTCCCAGAACACCCCAACCCCATCAAAATGAGGGCGGACTGGATCAACCTCAATGGCCAATGGGACTTTCGATTTGATGGTACCAATGAGGGTCTGTCCGAAGAGTGGTACTCACAAGGCACCGATTACAGCCAGGAAATCACAGTACCCTTTCCCTGGGGATCGAAGTTATCAGGGCTCGAAGACGAAGCTGACATCGGATGGTACCGACGAGAGATCACTGTCCCGACTTCCTGGGAAGACAAAAGGACCTATCTCATTATCGGCGCAGCCGATTGGGAAACGCACGTTTGGCTAGACGGTAAATTGTTGGGCAGCCACCAGGGTGGCTACGTGCCGTTTGAGTTTGACCTTAGCCCGTACGTGAGGCACGGTCAGTCACAGCAACTGGTTGTCCGTGTTGACGACATCCGGCGTCCGCATACGCTGTATGGCAAGCAGGGCTATGGCAACGCCCGTGGCATTTGGCAAACGGTTTATCTGGAAGCTCGGGGGCAACAGTACCTGGAACAGGTGCACATCTCACCGAATATTGATAAGGGAACAGCAACGGTTACAGCCTACTTGTCGGACGCGGCCAGTGAAGAGACCGAAGCTCAAATCGCTATAACGGCTGAAGGAGTAAACCTCAGCGGTTCGATCCAATTTCAAAAGGATCAATACCAGGCCAGCACTACAATCCAAATTCCCAACCATCGCCTTTGGACCCTCGACGATCCTCACCTATACGATGTCAACGTCGAATACGCTGGAGACAAGTTGAGCACCTATTTCGGCATGCGGAAGATCAGCACAATGAGTCTACCCGGGAGCGATATCCCCTACATTGCCCTGAACAATGAACCCATCTACCTACAACTGGCATTGGACCAGTCGTACCATCCCGACGGCTACTACACCTTCCCAAGCGAGGAATTCATCATTGAAGAGATCGAAAGAAGCAAATCGATTGGCCTGAATGGCATCCGAACCCACATCAAGGTAGAAGTGCCCAGAAAGCTCTATTGGGCAGATAAATTAGGACTACTGGTTATGGAGGACCTGCCCAATAGCTGGGGAGAACCGGAGGAGCGCATGCAAAAAGAGTCGACTTACACGCTTCGCAAAATGATCAAGAGGGACTACAACCACCCCTCCATCTTCTCATGGGTAATTATCAATGAGACCTGGGGGATGGTGACCAATGTCGACGGAAAGCGGCAATATCTGCCCAAGACCATGAAGTGGCTGGAGTCCATGTACCACCTCGCCAAGTCCATCGATTCTACCCGACTCGTGGAAGACAATTCAATCTGCTGTGGCCGCGGCCATACCATCACCGATATCAACTCCTGGCATGTCTACCTGCCTGGTTACGCCTGGGAAGAGCACCTCAAAAACATCAGTGACAACAGTTTCGTCGGCAGCACCTTCCACTATGAAGATGGTTACACGCAGGGCCCGGAGCCCAATATCAATTCGGAGTGTGGCAATGTATGGGGCTATGACGGCAGCACTGGCGATGTCGATTGGAGCTGGGACTACCATCGAATGATCAATACCTTTCGCAAGTACCCCAAGATTGGGGGCTGGCTCTATACGGAGCACCACGATGTGATCAACGAATGGAATGGCTACTGGCGCTTTGATCGCACTGAGAAGTTCACGGGACTTCCCGACGTCATACCCGGAATGAGCCTCAACGACCTGCACTCCTACATCTACTTGAGCACCGGACAGGAAATTGCCTATTCTGCCGAAGCCGGGGAAACGCTCAACATCCCTCTATTTCTCTCTTCGATGACGTCCAGGGAAATAGGCAATGAGCTGACGCTCGAGTATGGCCTATCGTCGGTCAATGAATTAGGTGAAGTCACAAAATATGAAAGAATGGGTGAGCGCTCGATCGATTATCAACCTTGGATGCAAGAGGAGCTGGAATCCCTTGAAATCGAGTCTCCTGACTTCAATGGACTCTCAACCGTGCATTTATATCTAAAAAGCTCAGACGGTGATACTGTGCATCGAAACTTTGTCTTCGTCTCTACCAACGGCGCCCGAGGTGCGCGAGGCGTAGAGCTGTTGACTGTCTCCCCAAAGGACTTTAGCAGTGCCGAGTGGTCCAAAAAGCAATGGGACGTATTAGATGGGAAAAAAGTCAACGGCGCCGGCGAGGGTTATTTCGAATACACCATCGAGGTGCCTGGCAGTGCCAAGCTTGAAAATGCTGAGGAGGCCTATTTTGCTATCGAGGTGTCGGCAAAGGAGTTATTTGTAAAAGACATGGAGGAATACGACCGAAACCAGGATTTCATGAAAGGATCCAGAGTTGCACCCAGCAGCAACCCAAACTCCTACCCAATGAGCGATGAGACACTGTTCCCGTCCATTGTCCAGATCTCCATCAACGGCGAGAAGGCGAGCGACGTACTCTTGCCGGATGATCCTGCTGACCACCAGGGGGCACTTTCATGGATGGCCCAACCCCAGGATCGCAAGCTGAGGGAAGCTGGGTCATATGGCTACCTGATAAAGGTGCCCTTGGATGAATCCATGCGGAGCGCCGTAGCCGAGGAGGGTACTTTAAGGGTCAGAATAGAAACACAGGGAGAAGGCGGCACTGCAGTTTATGGCAAGGAATTCGGCAGATATCCCGTCGACCCATCATTGGTGATCAGGAAATAACCCCAACAGCAAGAGGCCCGTTTCAAAGGAAGTATCCCATTAGAACTCCTATCTCATGCTTGAATTTTTGACATACCTGATCAGTGAAGTGCTATTCTACAGCATTGTGAAGCCCATTGGCGTAACCTACCGCTGGGCAAGATCAGGATTCAAAAGGAGCTTCATCGACGTCTGGGAAGATCATCCGAGGCAGAACTACCCCGCAGGTGCTTTTCTTGTTATAGGGGTGATCGGCGCAGTTGGAATCATAAAGATCATTGTGTCATCCCACATCTGAAGCCCGAAACAGGCATCTCGGTATTTATTACCGGCTCACGGATATTTATAGAATCGACCGCTCCAACCACATGTCCGCCCTGGCCCAGCTGGATTCAAAATCCTCCTGTTCGATGTCATAGGGCTTGTCCTGTGCCTTGAGGGCCTGGATGAGTCCATGTAGTGACCAGCCATTGTGAGGATGATCGGCAAGTTCGGTACGATAGACTTCCTCCGCCGCCGCATATTGATCCTGATCCAAAAGAAACGCACCCAACCAGTGACGTGCGTCAAAAGGCAGGGGCTCCGGCTCGTTATAGGGTAGGGAATCATCTAGCTTGACTGCCCGCTGGAATGCCGCGAGCGCCTTGTCGTTTTCTCCTGCCTCCCGGGCGATTTCCCCTTCCAACAGGGCCACCAGCACCTTCAACACCGGTGCTGCCTCTTCGAATCTAAACTCCGCCGTCGTCGTATCAGCATACCGAGCGACACGATTGGCATACAGCTTGGCAAAATCGGACTCACCCATTTTCAATTTGGAGTAGCCAAAGCAAAAGTCCCAGAAGGCACCATAGACAGCATTGCGGGTTTTGGGCCTGGGGAGCTCCAGCATCTCATCAAACCGACCAAAGCGAATCATCGTCAGGGCCTCGAGGGCATTGTTGCCATCATACATCTTGGTCATGTCCTTGGCGGCCCTCATTGCCACTGCCCCCTGTCCATCGTAGGAGGCGGCATACAGCAGCATGTGCAGATTATGCCCCGGGTAGATGGCAAATGCCCTGCCTTCGTCCGCCAGACGGTCGGAATGCGACGCCTGCAAATTGGCCCGCACGGACTGGCCCCAAAGTCCCATTTCGTTGTACGTGTGGGACGGCATGTGATTGATGTGGCTGGCACCAGGAATGGCATCTCCAAGGTAATCGGCACAAGACTCCGCCAGGCCCGGATTGGGCGTTGACTCCGTGGCATGGATGTAGAGATGACATGCACCTGGATGGGTGATATCCCGTTCGAGCACCCCTTCCAATACCGCGTGCAGCCTCATTACATCCGGATCATCCAGCTGTCGGTAACCTCGGCGTGGTTCAAGCAGGAAGAGCGCCTCGGCGTAGAGCGTGCCCACGTCGACGTCATCCTCATAGTCCTCATAGACTTCTGCCATCGCGACGGCAAACAATGAATCCTGGGTTCTTCTGGAGTCATACTCATAGTCCTCGATGTACCTCGCGGCCATGGCCTCGATGAGTGCCTTTTCCCTTTCACTGGCGTATTCTTCAGATAGCTGCAACGCCTTCTGGATGGCAGCATATGCCAGGGGCGCCTTATTCTCCCTCATGTGACCGTTGAGGTAGGAGCCGAGTGCCCACGCCTCACCCCAGTAACACATCGCGCATGTTGTATCCGCTTTCTGCGCTTCCCGAAACGAGCTGGCAGCCTCATTGACAGCAAACGCATACTTGAGCTGAATGCCCTGATCAAAAAACCGCTGCGCTTCCTCGCTGGTGGTAGTGATCTCTCGATGGAATTTGCCAAGCGCCTCAGGGATCAGTTCGATGGGCTTCACCTTGTACAGCTCAGCCACCTCTGTCGGGGAAGGAGGAGCTGGTGGGCAGCCGGTTATCTCTGAATCAACGATCGGTCGCTGTTGTTGGCAACCAGCAAGAATAGTAAGGATGAATAGCAGACTAAGTAGTGGCTTCATGAGGGGCATTCAAAGGAAATCAAATGGAAAGATAATTGATTCCTCGAGGGGCGACAAGCCACCTGACTACTGCCGAGGATGCGGCAATTTTGATTATCTTCTGTGCCAAAGCTCCAAACCGATGATCAGACGAAAATTTCTCACCACTTCTCTTGCCTCCACGGCCGTGCCATCCGCATTTGCCGCCACCGGTACTGGTAGACGTCAACAGCAAGCAACTGACAAAGAGCTGTATGAACTCAGGACTTATGAAATTAAGTTTGGCGGTAGCCAAAATAATCTAAAGACTTTCCTGAGGGATGTCTATCAGCCAGCAGTGCGAAGAGCTGGAGCCAATAAGTTCCTGATGTTCAATGAGTATGGACAAACCGACCCGGCCAAGCTCTGGGTGCTGATAAGCTACCCATCGGCTCAGGCTTATCTACAGTGCCAACAATTGGGAACAGACGCCACTTTCGTCAGTGAAAGCCAGGAGTACAACGACATAGCGCCGGAGGGTCGCATCTACAATCGCTACGGCTCATCGCTCCTATTGGCCTTCGGCGGCATGCCCAAAATGATGGATCCCATAGAGGGTGCGGGACTGTTCGAATTGCGGACTTATGAGGGCTACTCGGAAGACGCCGTACGGCGCAAGATCATGATGTTCGACAAAGAGGAGATCGACCTCTTCCTACGGGTTAAACTCAATCCGGTATTCTTCGGAGAAATGATCTCCGGCCCCTACCGCCCATGTCTGACCTATATGGTCAATTTCAAGGATATGGCCGAGCGAGATGCCAATTGGGATGACTTCAGAGTGCATCCGGATTGGGCAGCGATGCGGGTGAGACCCGAATACGCCAATACTGTCTCAAATATTAGGAAAAGATTTTTGGTGCCTGCCTAGATAAGGGGAACCTCAGATCGGTGAGACGATCATGCTGAGAATAATACCAGCGGAAAGCAACAGTAGGTAATACAGAATTTCACCTTTAATAGTAGCGATGAGGCTTTTCATGACGATAACGATTGTTGGTAAGCGTGATTGAATAACAATTAATGAAGTTACGCAATCGTTTGCAAGGCCGTTGTGAACCAATGCTGGTTTTCGGTGAATCAACAAAAAATGTAGATGAAGGGACCGCCTAAATGGACGATCCCTCAATTTCTTATTCGTAACGAAGTGCTCTCACAGGATTGGAGCGTGCTGCCGTGATGGTCTTGTAGCTCACCGTAATTATCGCGATTACCAGCACGATCAAGGCCGAAATCAGAAACACAGGCGCACCAATGGTGATTCTGTCGGGAAAGTTTTGCAGCCAGGAGCCCATCCCGAAGTAGATCAAAGGCCACGCCAGGACGTTGCCAATCACCACCAGGATCAAAAACTCCTTAGACAGCAAAGTAACAATCTGTCCCACATCTGCGCCAATCGCTTTCCGAATCCCAATTTCTTTGGTCCTCTTCAGGGCGCTAAATGACGACAGGCCAAAGAGCCCCAGGCATGCGACGATGATAGCGAAGGCCGCAAAAAGCAAGAAGACGCGGCTGAACGTTCGGTCGTTGTCATATTGACGATTGTAGTATTGGTCCAGGAAAAAGTACTCGAATGGATTGCCCGGAAACTTGGACAGGTACTGCTCCTCGGCGGTCTTCAGTACATCCTGGTATCTGCCGCCCTCCAATTTCACCGTGAAGAACCTGGAACTATTCTCCACCAACGGAAACACGATCGGAGCGATGACATTCTTCAACGACATCTGATTGTAATCCTCCACCACGCCCACGATCGTTTGCTCACGTCCGCGGTTCGTCACTTTCTTCCCGATGGCTTCTTCCGCCGACTCGAAACCCACAAAACGAACGCAACTGAGATTCAATATCACCGAGGAAGTATCACTGTATGTCGGGCCGTAATTTCTACCTGCAAGCAACTCGATGCCGTACGTCTCGAAGTAATCATAATCAACACCGGCGTGGTAGACCGTTTTGAACTTGTCATTTGTCTCTTCGGCTTTTTTGATACCCGTAGTCCAGAAGATTTCATACCCAGGCACATTCGAACTGTTGGTAATGTCCGCCACGTCCGAGTGCCTGGCAACCTCATTTTTGAAAGAATTCAGGGCCGCCACGTACACCGAATCCGAACCTGCCACTGCATCAGGTCCTTTGATGACCAACCTATCCGCCATCTCAAAACCCAGATCCACATTTTGCATGTACCGCAGCTGCTGATAGACGACGATGGTGCCAGCGATACAAACCACCGAAAAGGCAAACTGAAGCACGACCAATCCCCGTCGCAATTGATTCCCTACGCGATCACCAGACATTCGCCCCTTCAAAACGGTAGCAGGCTGGAACGAAGACAGCACAAAAGCCGGATAAAGCCCCGACAACGCGGAACCGACGAGTAGCACCCCCACCACGATCAACCAAAAGACCGGATCGACCAAAAAGCCCAGCGACAATACTGAGTCCGTCAACATATTGAAGTACCGAATGCCACCTATGACGATCAGCAGAGCAAGCACCATCGCCAGCGTATTCAGCACCAGCGACTCTGCGAGAAACTGATACACAAGCTGCTTGCGAAACGCTCCCATGGTCTTCCGTATGCCCACCTCCTTGGCACGCTCGATGGCCCGGGCCGTTGAGAGGTTGATGTAATTGATCCAGGCAATCACCAGGATGAAAATCGCAATGACAGACAAGAAGAAAACAGCATCTCCATCACCCTGCTCTTCAGGCTCCGACTCCTGTAGCAGGTTCGAGTAAAGATGAATGTCAACGATCGGCTGCAATGGGAACTCAGCCTTGAAGTTGTATTTCTCAAAATCCTCGCCTCGCTCCGCGAACAGCACGTCTGCAAAACGCTTATTGTAATCTTCGATATCCACACCTGGCTCCAGGAGCACGTACGAGTTGAAGTCATACCAGCCCCAGGCGGTCTCAGAGGCAGAAGTACCATCGTCATTCCGGGTCTGATTATTCAGCGTCTCGTAAGAGATCAGGAAGTCAAACTTGAAGTGTGAGTTGTTGGGCACATCTTCCACCACACCGGTCACCACGGCCGTATGCTCTTGATCCACACGGATCTTCTTTCCGAGCCAGTCGCTATCTCCAAAGTACTTCCGCGCCGTTGACTCCGTCACCACGACGGTGTTAGGCTCTGTCAGCGCCGTCTCCGGATTACCGGCAATCATCGGATAGGTGAACATTTTCAGGAAGGCAGGGTCTACGACGTGTATGCGATCCTCTCGGAAGACCCGATTTTCATATTCTACAATCCCCGAAGTAGGAAAGGCGCGCGCAAACTCCTTGACCTCGGGCATATTCTCCTTCATGAAAGGACCCACCCTGGGCACCGCCGCTGCACAATCGATGTTGAGCTCGCCATTGCGATACACCATGTACCTTATGCGGTACAGGTTCTCGTGGTTGACGTGGAACTTATCGTAGCTCTGCTCATACGACACGTACTGGAAGATGAAGAGGCAGGCAGCCAGCCCGAGGGCCAGTCCCATGATGTTGAGCGCTGAGTAGACTTTGTTTCGCGAGATGTTGCGAAACGTCATCTTGAGGTAGTTCTGAAACATTGCTAGTGAATTATTATGAGTTTTATATGACCTTTTTCTGTATTTCAAATCGTAGTTGCGCAGCGACAGCACGGCATCTACCATGTAGTTCGCCGATGCTCTCCACCGCCCCTTTTCCTCCACCTGGTCGATATAAATCTCCTGCAAATCACCGGAGATCTCGTCAAACAGCTCCCGGCCATAGATGCGCTCGAGGAGCCAGCGACCAAAGCGCGGAGGGTGTGGTATGGTGGTCTCAGACAGTGCCAAAAAGCGTTTGAAATGAAAGCTGCGGGATGTTCTTCCAGATATTCTCTCTCATAGATTTTGACGCCTGCAGGCTCTCAAAGCCCGCGCTAGTGACCTTAAAAAGGCGCTTCTGTTTCCCCCCACGTTTTTGAGTAGCACCGCCAAATTCCGACGTGAGGAAGCCCTTGTCTTCCAACCGGTAAAGCGACGAATGCACCGCACTGATATTGATCTTGCGATCCGAGAATTTGCTGGCCTCTTCTTTTACATTGACAGCATACGCGTCGTTGCCGATCGACGCCACGGTAAGTAAGATCAGCTCCTCAAACTCTCCCAGGTAAGTGCCTTTCATAATACATGTACATTATTTTCTATGCAAATGTAAACATTATAACGGCGGCCTCGGTAGATTGTTATTTGGAGAGACCTCTTTGTCCTCCGCACCCACTTTCTGTCCCGCTGTCCGTTGTAGCACGGCCCCGCTGGCCATCCCGCGAGGCCCTGCCGGCTGCCACTCCCATCGGGTCTATTTGGCCAGGTAGGTGGCTTCGGGCTAGTGATGATTTTTGGAAATCATTTGGCACAAAACCAAATTCTCAAGTCGGTGGAGACACCGGCACAGCGGTATAGGGATCTGCTTATCGCTCTTCATCCAGTACGCACAGTCGGTGTCCTCACCGACGTCCATCACCACATTTCCGCGGTTTTGTCGGAATGGTCGGCGCAGATACCGATGCAGCAAAGCGACCTGAGGTACTTCATATCGCCCCGTCGGTGTCCTCACCGACGTCGAGAAAGCCAGTCTCGCTAGCAAGTGTAGTCAGCGGGGTTCCAAGGAGGCCTAACGCACTTATCCGTACCGCCGAGTCGGTGTCGTCACCGACGTTCAGCACCACAATCCCGGCCGGTTCCCTCCGGACCTAACCTTCGATATGATTATCTTGATGAATGTGGAACTGAAACAACTATACTTCTACACTGCCACCATCCGAAACTGGAATACCTTGCTGAAGCCGGAGAAATACAAGAATGTCCTGTTGGAAAGCTGGACCTATCTCTCAGAAAAAGGCAAAATCCGGATATATGCGTTTGTCATCATGCCCAATCACATCCATCTCATCTGGGAGCTTCTTGCAATAAACGGCAAGGAAATGCCCAATGCGAGCTTTACGAAATACACAGCCCATCGTTTTCTGAGGCAGTTGCGCGTAGATGGTTCTGACAACTTATCTTATTTTGGTACAAATCAGGAGGATCGTGCCTACAATTTCTGGATCGAAAAACCCCTACCCAAACTACTGTACACTCCAGAGGTGATTTATCAGAAACTTGATTACATCCACAACAATCCGTGTCAAGGCAAATGGATGCTGGCTGAAAGTCCTGAGGATTATCGGTATTCTTCCGCTTCATTTTACCACACTGGAACAAGTGAGTTCCAATTCCTTTGTCATATTGGTGACCGACTTTGAAAATCGCAAAACCGAAGCCGGTGCAGACACCGGCAGGGCGGTATGGGGATTCTGCTTCTCGGTCTTCAATCCGTATTTTCGCTCCGTCGGTGTCCTCACCGACGTCGAAAAAGTCAGTCTCATAAGCCGGTGGGGACACCGGCCTAGCGATGGGGACCCGCACCGTCAGGTGTCCTCACTTACGTCGAAAAGTCAGTCTCGTAAGCCGGTGCGGACACCGGCATGGCGATGAGACCAGCAGGGTCGTGTCCTCACCGATGCTCACCTCCCACCATCGGTAAGTGCCATAATTTCCTGATAGTGAAATTGCGAAAACCAATCAGTTCCGTACATTTATGTCGTGAGAACAATTGGGTTACTATTTTTTCTGGTTGCACTCAACGACCTGGCCGCCCAAAATGTAGAGATAGACAGCATAAAAGCCAGCCTTCCTCAACAGACTGGGATTGACCGAATAAAATCACTCAACGAACTTTCTTGGTTCTACAAGAACATCCATGTCGACAGCGCTTACCAATTCGCCAGGTCGGCTTTGGACTTGAGTCTGCAGATGGACTCCAAAAAGGCCATTGCATCCTCCTACAATAGCCTGGCCAATGCGCTGGAAGCAAAAGGGGATCTGGATAGTGCCCGGATCCTGCACAATGCGTCACTTGCTTTGAAACTAGAACTGGATGACTCGCTAGGTATAGCCGACTCCTACAACAACCTAGGGATCGTGTATGATGAGCAGGGCAAATACGATCAGGCGCTCACTCACTACTTTGAGGCACTGAAAATCTTTGAGGTCGTCGAGGGTCAGGAGTTCAACGTAGCCATGGCCCTGGGCAATATTGGCATTGTCTACAAGAAGCAGAAAGAGTACCAAAAAGTCCTTGAGTACTATACACGAGCCTTGAGCATATACGAGGAGGTGGGTTCCGAATTTGGCATCATGGTCACAAAAGGAAACATCGGGAGTGTGATGCTGGAGACTGGGGATTACAGGAATTCCATTGCCTATTCGGAGGAGGCTATGCGCGCCTATGAGGCTGCCGGATACCTTCGGTACGTGCCCTATATGAAAAGCAACATTGGAATTGCCCTCGATAGTCTGAGGGATCATGAGCATGCAAGAACATACTACCTGGAGGCAATTGCCGAGCATACAGACCTCGGCAATGAATATGAACTGGCCAGCACGCTGGTCTTGCTGGCCTCCAATTATAATATCACAGGAGACTTCGTCGCCAGTGCCGGTCGTGCGGAAGAGGCTTACAATATAGCCTCGGCAATGGACGCCCAGGAGTTCCAATTTAAGGCGCTCAACGAGTGGTCCAAAGCGCTCGCTGGTCAGGGCAGGTTTGAGGATGCCTATAGCAGCATATTACAGAGAAATGAGATAAAGGACCGGATGTTTGAAGCGTCAAAAACCAAACAGATCTTCGAACTCCAAACGCAATACGAGACCGAGAAAAAGGAGCAACAGATTGCGCTGCAGGAAGCACAGATCTCCGAAAAACAGGCACAGCTACAACGGGCCCAATATCTGGCGATCGCCCTGGTCGTGACAGTACTGTCCCTGAGCGCGCTGTGGCTCCTCAATCGTAGCCGTTTGCGAAAGAAGCAGCAGATCTTGTTACAACAGGAGAAACTGCACATCAAAGAGGCTGAGATCAATGCTACCATCAGCTCGCAAGAAATGGAGCGGGCGAGATACGCGAGGGACTTACACGACGGATTTGGTCAGATGATCTCCATCTTGAATATGAACCTTGGCAACCTGAAGAGCAACTCAAAACCTGCAGAGAGACAGCAAGTCTTCGAGGAATCCGAACGAGTCATCAAAGACATGTATGACGAACTAAAGGGGATCTGTTTTGATCTGATGCCGCAGACATTGGTAAAAAGTGGACTGCAAAGCGGTCTGACAGAATTCGCCGAGCGCATCAATAAAACAGGGAAGGTCTTCATCGAAACTGATTTCTTTGGACTCTCAAAGCGCCTCACTGAGATCCAGGAAATCTCTATCTATCGGATTTCGCAAGAATGGATCAACAACATCCTCAAATACTCCGATGCCGACAAGATCACACTGCAGGTTACAGCGGACGATAACGAAATAACCCTGTTGATCGAAGACAATGGACAGGGCTTTGACAAAAGCGTACTGACTGATTCGAAAGGCAACGGGTGGAAAAACTTAAGCACCCGAACCAACCTGATTCAAGGGGCTTTGGAGATTGACACGCAAGCTGGCAAGCGAGGCAATGCACTCATCATGAATGCCCCAGCCCAGATAAAAGCCCCCAAACCCGCACAGGAAAATACCATTTCCACGGTATAGACTTTGTCTCATTTTCCGTCCTACTTTACCTCTAGGGAGTACACCCTTTGCTAGTCACGGATCTAGCCCATGCGAGCTGACTTCCATCAAGGAACAATAGCTATGAGTTTATTATCTTTCGCCACGAGGAAAGGGTCACAAAAAATGAAAATCTACCTTACAGATGATCATGCGATTCTTCTAGCGGGCCTGATCAAAATACTTTCGGCGGAAGACGACATGGAAGTAATCGGGTCTGCAGGCACCGTGTCCCAGACCCTCGAGGACCTCACACGGATGAAAGTGGACCTGCTGATCTCCGACTACAACCTCCCTGATGATGATGGTCTGACACTTGTTCGGAGGGTCAGGCAGAAATATCCTGACATGAAGATCATTGTGCTTAGCATGCACGACGAGGCACACCTGATCAAGGAAATATTGCAGGTCGGGGTAGATGGATACATTCTGAAAAAGGACTCACAGGACGAACTCGTGCACGCCATCAGGGCAGTGAGAAATGGTAAGGTGTACTTAAGCTCAGATGTCAATACGATGCTCATTAGAGGCCTCCACACCAATGACGATCAGCGGCTGCTCACCGACCGGGAGAGAGAGATATTGAAACTCATCGCCAAGGAGTACACCAACAAACAGATGGCGGAAGAACTCTGTATCAGTGAGCGCACAATAGAAACGCACCGCAAAAACATCTTCAGAAAGAGTGGCACCAACAACCTTGTCGGCTTGATCAAGTTCGCTTATGCGAACAACCTGATCTAGTACATTCTACGGGTTTCACGGTACGTGAAAATGCCAGCCCATACGGATTACATTCCGTTACGATCAATTCTAGTTTTGATATCACAGTGACAATCATAAGTTCACTATCACTAAAAAACTGTACTGTGATGCAAAAGAACAATCTAACTACGCTCATTTTACTCCTATTCTTGACAGGAGTAGCAACCGCCCAAGAGGCCTTATGGCAACTCAATTTCGAAAAGGAAATCGAATGGAACATGGTCACCGAGAGTGGCATACTACTGGTAGGCACCAGCGACTGGAACCTTCACGGAGTGGATACCCGTGACGGAAACTTGCTTTGGTCATCAGATGCTTTCGAGATGGCCAAGAAGATGAGAGGCCCAGATGGAAAAAAGGTCGAGCCTAAATACGCCTTCGAAAACTTTATCCGTGTCCTCTCGGATGAAGGTGCTCCCGAGGTCTCCGACTATATCGAAATCCGCTTCTCGGATAATGCTACTTACAAGCAGTATGCCATCATCAACATTAACACGGGAACGGAAGTAATTAGCCCGAGAATAGCCGAGATGCCCATCCAGAAAGTGCCAATTATCGGTGAGATTGCCACCTTTAATTACACCGGGACGGGTTATATCCCAGAGCTCAGAATGGTGATCATTTCTACGTCCTACACGGACTATGCGCAAAAAGGCCAGCCAGAAATCACCATCACAAAAATGGTAGATCTGCTCTCTCAAAAAGTGATATGGACTAACGATGAAATAGCCGTCAACGGATTTCCTTATGTACTCGATGATGGAAACATCGTGCTCGCTGGAACCACACAGGTGGCGAAAATGGATCCAAAAACAGGTGGGGTGGTTTGGTCTTACAATACCACCCACAAAAAGCAAACATTCGAAGAGTTTGATTTGAGCCTGGACCTTTCCACTGGCTATTTCTTCGAAAAGAAGAAAAATAGTGGCGCCTTGATCGCACTTGATATCTCTTCCGGAGAGAAGCTTTGGGAACTGGAGCTAAAACTGAAGGAAGTACCCGCTATGACTGCCATGGGCTACGGGGTAGTTGTGGCTGACGAAAAGAACTTCAAGCTCTATGACCTGAAGGATGGCAGCGAAAAATGGACCGCGAAGAAGATTGATGGCTACGTTGTGGATTTAGGCGATCGAGGAATTCTCGCAACCTCGAAAGGGAAGTTCCTGCAGCTAATGAACAAAGACGATGGCTCCATTATATGGGATCAGAAAATCAAGGGGATCACCATTGATCAAGTGGCCGCAACTGGTATCATGTATTCAGATGATAAGGGCAGACTCGGCTACATCCAGTTTGATGGGGAACTCATCTGGAGCAAAAAGGGAATGCTCGAAGTACCTGCGCTACGATACAAGCCCGAGCTCACGAAGGAGATCATGCTAATAGATGGCAACCTCTTCGAGGTGGATCTCCTTACTGGCAACTATAAAGTGCTATACAACAACCTGAACAAGGAATTTCAGGGTGAGAAGGGAACCGCTCCCAACAACATTGAGCTAGTCGATGGAGGCTACCTTTTCTCCGAGTCCAACAACCTGGTGATGATAAATCCTGACGGTAGTCTGCGCTGGAAAAAATACTGGGAGGCACCTGGAATGTCTGTGGCGGCCAAAATCGCGCTGAGAGCGGCACAGGTGGCCATTATGGCAATGGCGACCGCCTCCGCTGCTCAGTCAGGCTATATAGCTGGCAATTCTGTGTATGGTTCCAACGACTACTACGCCAAGATGTATGCACAGCAGGCGGAGGACCTTGCAAGCGCCGCAGGAATGGCCGGTGCTGAGGCCAAGAAGAAGTTCAAAGCGAGTATCACCAAGGGCAATATCCGTATGATCCTCACCAAAGTGGGAGCAGGAGGACAAGCCAAAGGTTCTGGGCTGGTAAAAGTGGACAGGAGAACAGGTGAAGAACTGGGCACCCTCCAACTCGGTGACAAGAAACCTATCTACGACTACGACCTGGTCAGCGGGCAGGTATTCTTCAAAGCCGACAAGAAGCAAATCATCAGTTACAGTTTGTAAGAAGCAGAATGCTGCGATCAGCCTATCTGGCTGATCGCCATTCTTTTTTGTCCCTCCCAAAATCTCCTCCAAGATGAAGTTATCAGCCTCTCTCTTTGCGGTCCTTTTGGTTATCCAGGTCGCTTTTGCTCAAAAGCGTGAGATGATCATCCGACAAGGACACAAGGCAGCGATCAACATGGTCAAGTACTCCCCTACCGGTAAGTATGTCTATTCGGCCAGTGATGACAAGTCCATCAAGATGTGGGATGTTGCCACAGGCATTGATGTGGAAACCTTCAACGCCCACGAGGCGCCTGTCCTGACAATAGAGTTGTCGGCGGATGGTCAGTCGATGGTGTCTGGGGATGCTGACGGGACACTGATCCTATGGAATGCCTTATCCGGCGAGGTCCTCACCAAAATTGCCGCCCATGATGGGCCAGCTAATACGGCCAAACTGTCCAAGGATGGGCAGACAATCGTTTCTGGTGGCGAAGATCAGATCCTGAAAATTTGGACCTTGCAGGGTGATACGATCAAAACCATCAAGGGATTCAAGGCCCCCATAAAGAACCTCGCTATCTCCCCCAGTGGCGACCGAATAGTAACAGGAGGAGGCAAAAACAATGGAGTCGAAGTCAAGCTGGTCGACCCCGAAAAGGGTAAAATTCTCTCGGATGCCCTGGACAACGTAAAGGGTTCCGGGGCCGCATTAGCCTATACGAAAGTCGTCATGACGGGCTTCGCGGTCATAGGCAATGTTGCCAACGGCAGGGTGAAGAAAGGCATGACCACCATCTTCGTCATGTCTTATTCCAATATTGAGTTCACCGACGACGGAAACAAGGTGCTCTTTTCACAAAATATTTACGTGCCCTTTCTGGCAGAAAAGGGCGAGGAAGAAGATACCGGCAGCGCTTCTGCCTCGATCGTCGAACTCGCTCCTGACCGCAACACTTTCGGAGAGGTAAAAAGGGCCAACAGATGGCAAATCCCGCACTCACGTGGTATCGCATTGTTCAACCAGGACCAGACCAAGGTCATTGTCAATGAAGAACGCTCCATCAAAGTCTATGATATAGCGAACGCCGAGTTTCCGGAAGCGGGTTCAAAAGAGGCCACCCAATACGTGCCTCCCGTGGTCAAGGAGATCAAGAATATCACACGAAATACCAACTGGTTGGCACTCTCTCCAGATTACCGCACCGTCATTACTTCGGACAATAACCGACAATTGAAGCTCTGGGACTATGAGTCCGGCAGAAAGATCAGGGATATGCAGGGCTATGTTCAACCCGCTCTGGCCGTGGATGTTCTTCCCGACGGTAAGCACATCCTCGTGGGATCGCTGGATCGCAACATGACGATGTGGGACATCACGACCGGCAAGCTGGTCAGGGTTTTCGACAGATCCTCCGACGTTAACCATATTGATATCTCAAAAGATGGGCGGTACATCGCGACGACGGCAGTGGATACCAAGTTTGCCAAAATATGGAACCTTGGTAGTGGTCGGTTGGTAAAGTCGCTGATGGATAAGCAGACGATGACGTGGGTAAAGTTTGACGATGCCGATGAGAATATTGTCTACGCGATGACGGATGATGGCACAGTAAAGGAATGGTCCATCAGTGATATCAAATCCAAAAAATCCAAGGCCCAGCGCGACGAGCTAGAGGACAAGTTCCAGAGAGGAGACCACAGTGTATCATTTGATGGATATGATGTATCTATTAGCAGGAGTAGGAATGAAGTCATTGCAGACACACAGGGAGGAGTGATCTCCGATGCAGTGATCTCCTGTGATGGTCGATTTGCCATCACAACCAACGAGTCTGGAGAGATCGCCCTCTACAGCCTGGAGAAGGAGGAGAAAACAGCAAGTATGACACTCGTGGGTGAGAATGGATACATTACCTATACGCCTGAGTATTACTATACTTCATCCAAGAGTGCGGCGCAGGCCATTGCTTTCAAAGAAGGCAATAATGTCTTGCCTTTTGAACAATTGGAATTGACTTACAACCGTCCTGACATTGTCGCCAAGGCGCTGGGATATGCATCTGACAAGTTGGTGGCATCCTATGAGGCGGCCTACAAAAAGAGATTGCAACGGCTGGGATATTCCGTAGAGGACCTTACTTCCAGCGCGGAGTTGCCAACCGTCTCGGTCAATGCCCTGGACTTACCGCTTGAGACGGATCAATCGATGCTCTCGTTTACAGTGGATGCAGAAGATGCGCGCCAATCTATCAATAGACTCAGGATATACGTCAACGACGTCCCAGTCTATGGGTCCAAGGGCCTGGAGATTGCTCCGGCGACAAAAGTCTCTAAGGACGTCACCATTGAGCTTAGTGCAGGACTCAATGAGATAAAAGTAACGGCCCTCAATCAACAGGGAGCCGAATCCATTCCACAAACATTCGAAATCCAATACACAGCAGACTACGATAAGCCCGATCTCTACATCGTGGCCATCGGTGTCTCCAAGTATCAGGAACCTGAATACAACCTGGCGTTCGCAGCCAAAGATGCCTCGGACATATTGACAACGCTCAAGGCCTCCACAGCCTACGAAAAAGTGAATGAAAAACTCCTTACAAATGAGGAAGCTACTGATACCAATGTATTGGCAATCAAAGATTTTGTAGCACAGGCGGGTGTTGATGATGTGGTGATGATCTTCGTCGCCGGACATGGCGTGCTGGACAAGGACTACAACTACTATTTCGCAACGAACAACATGGATTTCGGCAATCCGGCGAATGGTGGGCTCTCCTACGAAGCACTGCAGTCCCTGCTCGATGGGATCAAGTGTCGGAACAAAATACTGATGATGGACACATGTCATTCGGGGGAGTTGGACAAAGACGATGTCGAAGAGGCCAACAAAGAAGTGAAGAGTGTAGGGTCTGTTGCCTTTCGCTCCACTGGCAACCTCGTCAAGCTGAAGGAAAACAGCTTCGGTCTTGAGAATACGCTAGAGTTGTCGAAGGCGCTCTTCAGCGACATGAAAAAAGGGACCGGCGCGACGATTGTTTCCGCGGCGGGAGGGACTGAGTTCGCAGCTGAAGGCGTCAATTCCCAGAATGGACTCTTCACCAATTGCCTGATACAGGGTATCACCTCACGCAGGGCCGATCTGAATAGAGATCGGACCTATACCGTTTCTGAACTGCGAGCATATGTTGGAGAAGAGGTCATCCGTATCAGTGACGGCAGGCAGGTGCCCACATCCCGAGAGGAAAACATTAAAAACGATTTTAGGGTCTACTAGCGCTTGCCGCTACTCAAGTTCGTCACCAACGACTCAATGATCCGCCTTTCAAATCAAGCTTTGACGATAATGCGACTTCTACCTATCATTCTTCTACTCTTCATCACTACTACACACTCCGTAGCCCAGTCCTACACGGTCATCCACACAATCGGGAAGATATTGGATACCAAGAGCGGTAAGTACCTCGCCAAGGGCACGAAAGTGGAACAATCCGCCACCTTGAAGTTTGAAACGAAAGGAGCCCGCGCCGCTGTCCTGGGCTCGTCCCGAGGGAGGTTCGTCATCCAGGAAACGTCACAAGCAGAGACCAAAAGTGACCTTGTTTATACGCTGTCTTCGGTCGTATCACCTGCCAGGGGTAGGCTCAGTACTCGGGCCGGAGGGATCAACAACAAGCTGGATTTTGAAAAGTATTTTCAAGAGGGATCGGTAGCGATTTTGGGGGATTCTTTCTCTGTGGAAGTGTCCCCCGTCGCCTACCCGATGGATGAAACCAAATTTTTCTACGCTCAGTACCAGGCCAATGGGGAAGCAATCAATAAGAAGCTCCCCGGCGAGAATGGAAACTTGCAGCTACGCACTTCAGACTTCTTTTCTATCGATGGCCAGTCCATTGCTCCAGAAGAAGTCACGGGCATCACATTGTATTACTACAACGCCACGACACAAGAATCGTCGATGATCACAGAGCTTTCATTCGCAGTAGTCAGCAATGAAGAATTGAAATCTATTGCGGACCAAATGGAGGGTGACCTCGAAGGTACGCTGGAGGTAATCAACTCACTCTACGGCAAATGCTCGGAGGGATATCTGGAGAGTGCGCTAAAGGCAATTGAGTAGCCCGGTGAGCAGGTCTCTCATCATCATCTGTACGACCATCACCACTCTGTTAATGATGGCCCTCACTTTCTACCTGATGAAGTTGCCCTGGCTGGCTGGTGATGAGAAACTTCTGATATGGGGTACCTCCGCGGCCAAGTTCTCATTTCGGGAGGTGCCAGAATCAAAAGACTTTGCTTTCATCAATACGTCTTATGACCTCCAGTTGATCGATCGATTTGACGACTTTGGCTTCCCGGTGGGAAATCAACCCATTACCGATAGGGACAAGTTGGCGACGCTGCTCCGCATGATCAATGCAGGCGAGGCGAAGCCATCCTACGTGATCATCGACATTCATTTCGTGGACACAACCGCCTTCGATGCTGCCCTGCTTGCTGAGCTCCAGGCAATGGACAATGTGATCCTCTCTTCGCATATCAATGAGGGCGGCATTTTCGAGGCGCCACTGTTTAGTGAGATCAATTACGGACTCTCTGACTATGTGATTGGCAGCGTATTCGATGGCATCTACAAGTACCAACTCATTCATCATGACTCGCTCAAACTCCTCCCTCTGAAAGTCCATGAATCTTTGTCAGGTACCGGGGTTCAAAAACTAGGGCCCTTTGTCAAGATCGGTGATCGATGGACGACCAACAACTTCATCATGAACTACCGATTGCTCCAAAAAGACATCCAGGATCTCGAAGCGGGCTTCAATCCAGTCAACATGGGCGAGTTGCTCTATCTGACGGAGGAGGATGTTCAGGATTTTGTAGCGGAAAAAATTGTGGTGATTGGCGACTTCTTCGAAAACGACATGCACGAGACGATTTTTGAAATCAGCGCCGGACCTCTGATCCTGGTCAATGCCTACCTAACCATCAAACACGGCGATACGACAATTAACATCTTCTTCTTTCTCTTGATGATCCTCTTCTATGCCTACCTCAGCTATCTCGTTTTCTACGACGGTGACATGATCGAAAACTGGATCAGAAAACACTCCAGCAGAAAGATCTCGAGGTTCTTTATGGGGTTTGCCAGCTACTTTCTCATACTCACGCTGTTTTCTATTCTTTGCTTTGCACTGTTCAATGTGCATATCAACATATTCTTTATCGCAGCAGCATTCTGGGTAGTGGATAGGATTGTAAGCATGGTGGTCTTCAGACCTTCCTCCACCAAATAAGTCCTTCATCCACCATCCCTTCAATAGCGCCAAGCCTCTTTTCTCCATCTTTTAAGATGCCTATTGAACGATTTCGAACCAGACATGAAGAATAAATGCATTGCGAAGATCCACTGCTATCCATATGATCCTCAGCGATTTTATGATCTTCATAATCATTTCTAATAAAACAGTTACAAGTGATAATCTGTTAAAGGGACAACTTAGGCATAGAAAGCACGAAAACTTCGTCTAACACTTTGGATTTCAGCATAGCACATAGAGGGATTGATTGGATCAGACGCATCCTGCTGATGCTCCTGGTGGCCACCTTCACCGTCAGTCCCGGATCCTCCAAAGAAGTGGTGGAGACCTCCGATTTTGTAGAGGAGGCTTACATCCACACGTCACATCAACTCCAAATATCAGCGAGGTCGGACGATGATGACCTAAAGCAAGCCAGACAACCAAAGCCACTACAAACGTGGCATGAGACACTGGTCACCCAGGGACCGAAGAGGTCCAAACTCTATCTCTGGCATAGTTCTCTCAAGCTTTGTGATTGATTACTCCATGAGCACCAACCCTGCCGATGGCGCTTACACAAATATTCAATCGACACAATAAAAGAGACAGCAATGAGATCTAATAACATTATTTCCCTTAATAGAGGGAGAACTGCAATCAACCCTAGCCTACGACGCCGACGTACGATTAATGAAATCGAAAAAGACCTGGTTCGGCACGACCTGGAAAGAGCGGTCCTTCTGAGCAATATCTACGATGAAGCAGCTCTGTTGCACTATGAGGACCCTCAGGGCGCATCACGATCTGTCGAGGGTTTGGTCCAGGCCGCGACGGAACATTACGCCATTCTAAGTGGGGGCACATCCATACCCATCAAGCGTATCACGAAGGTGATTACCTAACACGCAGGTGAATACTTGAGTGATGTAGGGTTACGGTCAGGATTCCATGCATCATGCATGGGTCCTGACATCCTTCTATGATCGCAGCTTCAAAAGAAACCCAGAGCAAATGAGTCAATTAGAATATAGCAAAATGATTCTCAGCAAGGTAAGTTTTGATGACGAGCTCTTTTGGAAAGAGTATCGGAAGTTTCGTCGGACACTTCGCTCATCTACCGCTGACCTTCGCGAGTTGCGAAGGTGGGTTCGTCAGTATTACCTCGAATCCATCAAAGGATAGAACCAGTTTTCGGAAGCTCGTTGGAATGACGGGCTTCCACTTTTTCAAACACCCTTACCTGGCGAAACACCCTCGACCAACCGGCATGTAGCTGCTCTCACTTCACGACGAATACGATGGACTAAACGTGGGCACTGACAGACCCCGGTCCTCAAACTTGGATTTGATTTCATTCACAGAATCCACTATCATTCCGGTTGCATTTGTGACTACAACCCAAACCTAACTACGATGGCAGCTCCCAGTACGATGCCCACCGGCGGTGGCGCACCCAGTTCGAAACCTCGACTTTCCTTTTGGCAGATTTGGAACATGAGCTTTGGCTTTCTGGGCATCCAGTTTGGCTTCGCTCTGCAAAACGCCAATGTGAGCCGCATCTTCGAAACACTGGGTGCTGACATCGATCAGATCCCCATCCTCTGGATTGCCGCGCCTATTACCGGCCTCGTTGTGCAGCCCATCATCGGCCACATGAGCGACAAGACCTGGAATCGACTGGGTCGGCGGCGCCCCTACTTTTTGGTGGGTGCCATCCTGGCAAGTAGCGCTCTACTTATCATGCCCTACTCACCGCATCTGTGGGTAGCGGCCGGTATGCTGTGGATCATGGACGGCTCGATCAACGTCTCCATGGAGCCATTCCGGGCCTTCGTTGGAGACATGCTGCCAAGCGATCAGCGAACTGCAGGCTTCGCCATGCAAAGCTTCTTTATTGGTCTCGGCGCTGTGGTTGCCTCGGCGCTCCCTTATATGATGACCAATTGGTTTGGCATCTCCAATACTGCCGCCGAAGGTATCGTACCTCCCTCCGTCCAGTTCAGTTTCATCATAGGGGCTATCGTCTTTCTGGCTTCGGTATTGTGGACGGTCTTAACAACCAAAGAGTATTCGCCAGAGGAGATGAAGAAATTTCAGGACGAGGAAGCCCAGCAACAGCAGGGCACCTCGGCGGTCTCCCATGAAGAGGTGCTCCCTCCTTCCGCCTTCCTCAAGTATGGCTACTTCTGGTTCATCGGGGGCGGAGGTTTGTACCTGCTCATCAACAACCAGGGCTGGGACAAAGAGCTCTACATACTGGCATTTATGGTTTTTGGCTTCGGGGTGCTGCAAGTCATCACCGGGCAGTTGACAAAAGCGGGCAGAACGGAAAACGGCTTTGTCGAGGTCGTCAATGACCTGTTCAAAATGCCGAAGACCATGGGACAACTGGCCATCGTTCAGTTCTTCTCCTGGTTCGCCTTGTTCAGCATGTGGATATATACCACATCAGCCGTGACGAGCTATATCTACGGGACCTCCGATACCACCTCCAAACTCTACAACGACGGCGCCGACTGGGTGACCGTGTTGTTCGCGGTTTACAACGGCATCGCTGCTATTGTGGCCTTCGCACTGCCTATTTGGGCGGCAAAGACCAGTCGCAAAAAAGTCCATACTTACTCACTGATTGCCGGGGGCCTGGGGTTGCTGTCGATTTACTTCTTCAAAGACCCCAATCTGCTGATCATCTCGATGTTCGGTGTGGGCCTCGCATGGGCCAGTATCCTGTCGATGCCCTACGCGATCCTCACAGGTGCGCTGCCTGTACACAAGC
This sequence comes from Cyclobacteriaceae bacterium, assembly GCA_965227935.1. Taxonomy (GTDB): domain Bacteria; phylum Bacteroidota; class Bacteroidia; order Cytophagales; family Cyclobacteriaceae; genus JAWPMT01. The sequence goes on from CBDDGS010000043.1 coordinate 1,081,793, forward strand.
TGGGGATCTATATGGGGATTTTCAATTTCTTCATCGTCATTCCCCAGATCACCGCGGCCAGTATCCTCGGATTTATGGTGCGCAATTTCTATGGTGGTCAGTCGATCTATGCCCTGGTCACAGGAGGGGTATCCCTGATCATTGCAGCACTGCTGGTGAGTAGGGTCGACGATGTGGATGAATAGGGACTGTTACTCTTCGAGGTAGCCCTGGCGCTGGAGCTTGTCGTAGATCTTGGCACAAACCCACGCGTCGGTGGCGGCATAGCGCATTTGGCCTTCGGTGAGCTCGGCATTTTCCCAATTGGAAGTTTGCTGATTCTTGGAGATGCGCGATTCCAGAAAGATCGCTGCCAGCTTTTTGACACCATTGTCTTTGACACCGATGTCAGTGGCCACGTCATTGAGCTCTACAAACCCCGCCGGTTCAAAATCCTGAATCTTCTGTAGCGCCTTGATGTCGTCAGAGATACTGATCCCCACTTTGAGGATATCGGGGTTGGCCATCAGTTTGACCAGAGCCGGAAGAAATCCAATGATATTAAGGCGAATAAGAAACGCCCGCTCCAGCGTACTTAGCTGTACGAGCGCGGTGTGATGGTACTGGCCACGTTGGAAGGTGGGCTTCTTCTCTGTGTCAAATCCCAAGTACTTTTCATCCGCAAATTCCTTGACGCAATCTGCAAACTTGTCGAGTGTATCCACCAGCACCATCTCACCATCGAATTTGGTGAGTGGCAATTGCTGAATGAGATCCTTGTCAATGCTATCACGAAACATCTATGCTGCCTCTTTGGCCTCCGCTCTTTTTCTGATTTTGATATTGGCGTATGCGAACAAGATCGTCATGAACGGACTGATCAGGTTGAAAAAGCAGTACGGTAGGTACGTGCCTGTCGCTACACCCAGCACCTTTGAGTGATAGGCCCCGCAGGTGTTCCATGGCACCAGCACGGACGTAACTGTGCCCGAGTCTTCCAACGTACGACTAAGATTTTCCGGGGCGAGCCCTTTGTCTTTGTACACATCGGCGTACATCCTTCCGGGAACGACGATGGCCAGGTACTGATCAGAAGCAGTAAGGTTGAAGAAAATACACGTCCCAGCGGTCGAAGTGACGAGCCCCCCGATGCTTTGCACTTGTCGAAGTACCGCGATTGTGATCCGTCGGAGGAAACCGGCTTTCTCCATGATACCTCCAAATACCATCGCCGAGACAATGAGCCAAACCGTGCCGAGCATACCGGCCATACCCCCTGTCTTTAACAGCTCGTCACCAGGTTGATCGAACTGAGGAATGCCTGTCAAAAACTTGATGTCGCCATACATGGATGTCATCAACCCTCTGTAGGTCGCCTCGATGCCGGTGTAACCTTCACCCGCAGCTTCTTTCACCAGGTCCGGCTGGAAGATCAACGCCCACACACCCCCGAGTAGGGCTCCAACAAGGATGGCGGGAATCGCAGGTACCTTCCTTACGATCAGCAGAATGACTACGACAGGAACAACAAACAAGAGGGGATTGAGATCGAACCTGCTAGACAATGCCTGCAGCATCTCCTGCTTTTGGCCAATGTCTCCACCCTCGCCCTGAAAGAATCCAATGATTACAAACAACACCAGGGCAACGGAAATCGACGGGACCGTAGTCAAAGTCATGTATCGGATGTGTGTGAACAGGTCTGTCCCGGCCATCGCTGGCGCGAGGTTGGTAGTGTCTGATAGTGGTGACAACTTATCGCCGAAATAGGCCCCAGAAAGGATCGCACCAGCCACAAGCCCTTCTGATACCCCAAGCGCTTTACCTATGCCTATAAGTGCAATCCCCACCGTAGCCGCTGTGGTCCACGAACTACCCGTGGCGATGGAGACTACAGAGCAAATGATGCAAGCGGCAAACAGAAAGATCGTTGGATTGAGGATCTGCAGCCCGTAATAAATCATCGCAGGCACAATCCCACTCAGCAGCCATGTTCCCGCCAGCGAGCCAATCAGTAGCAAGATCAACATGGATGTCATCGCGGAGCTAATGCTCTTAACCGCGCCTTCCCGAAGTTCTCGCCACTTGAAGCCCAATCTGGTAGCCACAATAGCTGCCACAGTAGCCGAAAGGATCAGCACAATCTGATTGGAGCCATCCAGCGAACTGTCCCCAAATATGAAGACATTGATTGATAAAAGAATAATGAGAAATATGATGGGAACGAAGGCCTCTAATAAGGTCGGCTCGCGCTTTTCAGACATAGGAATATTTTGAAGCGAATCGAAAATTTACGCATAATTTATCGAATCGAAGGAAGAACCATCTCTGCGAGCTCGTGGCCGACAATACTGCCGATGGCCACCCCCATGCCCCCAAGCCTGACGCCAAGGCTCACTCTCTCATCCACCCTTTGCACGATGGGCTGCTTATTCTCCCCAAAGGCCATGATCCCTGACCACTGATCGGTAATACGGTATTTTTGACCGGGTAGGATCTTCTGATCCAGGTCTTCGCATAGCCTCGAAAGGATGATGGGGTTAATATGGAGGTCTGTGGTTTCTTCCGCGTCCTTATCAATGTTGCGGCCGCCTCCAAAAATGATGCGCCCGTAAAAATCTCTGAGATAGAAATAGCCTTCGTCGTAATGGTAAGTGCCCTCTAATCGCAGTGGCTCCTCCGGCTCCACGACTAGCACTGTGCCTCTGCCCGGCACCAGGTCCACGTCCAGGAGTTCTTTGGTAAAGGCATTGGTACAGAGAATAAGCTGCTGGCACGAAAAAGCCATGGACGGTGTGTATACCACGACACCCTCCTCCTCACTCTCGAAATGAGTGACGGGACAAGATGTAAGCACCATGCCCCCCCTGGAGGTCACGTATTTCCAAAGGCTGGCAATCAGCTTCCCTGTATCCAGCTGCCCCTCAAACTCATTGTAGAGCATGCCCTGAAAACCCTTCAGGCCAAACCTTGTCAACTCCTCACTGCGGTCAGAAAACACATCATCACGAAAAATAGCCCTCAAGTAATTGTTGACCTGAGCGATCTGATCATGAAAATCGGATGCAGGTGCGTAGAGCATCTCCCATCCGCCCTTTCGTTGCAGATCGATCGCATCAGCACCCAATCGATCGGTTGTCTTTTCCAATCCACGCCACCGCCGTTCGACAAGTTGCAGCATAGCATCCCAACCCATCACCTCCACATCCGTGAGGAGCTCAGTCAGGCTTCCAAAACAGGCAAACCCGGCATTGCGCGTACTTGCCCCCGATGGCAATAGACCGCGTTCGAGGATCAGGACCCGGAGGTCAGGTTTCGCCTCAAGCAACGACGCTGCCGTCGAAAGACCACTAATGCCCGCACCGACAATGATGACGTCGTAGGATTGAAATGATCGCTGTTCCCAAACACTTAGCATGGCACAAATATGGGTGATTTTCCATCTTCAAAAACTCGTCCGAACCCGTGGGTTTGGTCAATCTTCGACCCGGCTCAAATCGGCGCCTGACATCTGCAAACGTTTGTACCACGGCAGCAGAAAAAATTATAACCCCTCGATCCCAAGAAGTTTGGCAGTTCACTTAATTTCGAGCGCTTAAGCACGCAACAAGACAAGACCATGTCAGAATACAGCAAGTGGCATCATCCCTACAAACCCAAGCCTGAGTACAGTAAAAGAGTCGCTTACTTCAGTATGGAGTTCGCGGTCGATCAGGCCCTGAAGATCTATTCCGGAGGGTTGGGATTCCTCGCGGGTTCGCACATGCGGAGTGCCTACGAGCAGAAGCAGAACCTGATTGGCATTGGCATGCTGTGGAAGTACGGATATTACGATCAGGCAAGAAAGGAAGATCAGTCTTTGGATGTGAAGTTCACCGAGAAGAACTACAACTTCCTCGAAGACACCGGGATCACTGTAGAGGTAGCCATTCTGGACAACCCTCACGTAAAGGTCAAAGCCTACGTTCTGAAGCCTGAGATCTTTGGTACCATTCCTTTGTATCTGCTATCCACGGACGTCCCCGAGAACGACCACCTGTCTCGCACGATCACTGACAGGCTGTACGACGCCAATGAACTAACACGGATCTCTCAGAGTATTGTACTAGGAATTGGTGGGGCTAAGGTCGTGCAGGCACTTGGTGGCGCAGATGTCTACCACCTGAACGAAGGACACGGACTCCCGGCCTTCTTCTACCTGAAGGACCAGGGCGTCTCTAAGAACCATTTCGCATTTACTACCCATACACCTGAAAAGGCGGGTAATGAAGAGCGTGATGGCAACTTCCTCAACAATATGGGATTCTTCGGCCGCAAGCTTTCCGAGAAAGAGTTGAAGGAGATCACCGTGAATCACGGGATGCTGAGCTACACAGTTGCCGCGTTGCGACTGGCCAAGATCTCCAATGCCGTATCCAAACTGCACGCCAAAGTCTCGAAGGATATGTGGGCGGAGTTCTCCGGCATCAGCAAGATCGTCCCTATCACCAACGCGCAAAACCAGTACTTCTGGCAGGACCAGCAGATTCTGGAAGCATGGGAGAAAAAAGACGTCAAGAGCTATGTACCGCGCAAAAAGCAGTTGAAGAAAGAGCTGTTCCGTGAGGTGGCCAATCAGACAGGAAAGATCTTCGACCCGGAAGTCCTCACACTGGTGTGGGCACGCCGATTTGCTGGCTACAAGCGGGCAGACCTTCTCCTGTATGATCTGGACCGGTTTCACAAGATATTGTACAACGCCAAGGAACCTATCCAGGTGATCTGGGCGGGCAAGCCGTATCCTTTTGATCACTCGGCCATTGAGACCTTCAACCGACTCGTAAGGTTCACAAAAGACCAGCACAACTGTGCGATCCTCACCGGCTACGAAATGGAGCTTTCACGCAAGCTCAAGACTGGCTCCGATGTCTGGCTCAACAACCCGCGGGTTACTCGCGAAGCATCCGGCACAAGCGGCATGACTGCCGCCATGAACGGCTCCGTCAACCTGTCAACCTTTGACGGGTGGATCCCGGAATTTGCGAAAGACGGGAAGAATTGCTTTGTGCTGCCCATCGTGGACTACAAAGAACCCATCGAAGTGCAGGACAAGCAAGATGCGGAAAACCTCTACAGTATCCTGGAGAAGAAGGTCATCCCTACCTATTATGAAAAGCCCAAGAAATGGCAGGAGATCGTTTTTGCAGGTATTGATGGTGTAGTTCCCGAATTTGCCAGTAGAAGAATGGCCAAGGACTACTACGAGCTTATGTACTGATTCTTCCCTCTGGTCGCCTGATCAGCGGTGTGATTTCCCGTGAGGTTATTATTTTAGGCACCCCAATGAGCAGGCCCTTACCACGCACAACGTTTAGCGTAATTGTTAGCGCTGTCATTCTATTGATAGCTGCGGTCAACTGGTGGTTCGAATTCTCCACCCCTATTCTCTCCATGGGGACTGTCGGTATCATGATCGGAACCCTCCTACTGGGTATTGCTGTCATCTGGTGGCGCGGGCGCGAGACGGCAATCTCTTTGAGACAACAACTGGAGGCTGTGGAGCAGAGTGCCGCCGCAGATCTGAAGTCAGTCATCGAGGGAGCGGCAGATCACAATATCTTTTCCATCGACAGGAATTTCAGGTACTTGCACTTCAACTCTCGCCATGAATCAGACATGGGGCGCTATTTTCAGACACAACCTGAAATCGGTAAGTCATTATCCACCATGGTGCCCGAGGACGTGGCCCGCGAACTAAAACGGAACTTTATCGAGGCTTTTGGTGGAGCCCACCTGACCACCACTCGCAAACTGAGGGATCGGTTCTTCAATATCATCTTCACGCCTATTTTGACAGACGGTGGTGAAGTACGGGGACTGACATGCAACTTCAGCGACATCACCGAGAAGGTGCGCATCGAGCAGCAACTGGAAGAGTATCACGAGAACCTGGAATCTATCGTGGAGGAACGCACCCGAGAACTCATGGCCCAAAGGGACTTCTTCCAAAAAGTGATCGATGCAACTTCCAACCATATATTCGTCAGAGACGAAGAGGGCATCTATGTGCTCGTGAACAAGGCGGCATCTGACAGCTTCCCCAAGGAAGTGCATGATGTAGTAGGCAAGTCCGTGATGGCCACGGAAATGGACGAAGGACAGGCCCGGGACTTCATGCAGGAAGACCAGGAGATCCTACGTACCGGCCACGACTGCATCACCGAATCTATCCATGAAGATGGTAGCGGTAGTAGGAAGTCCCTCTACCTCACCAAGAGTCTCCTACGCGTCAACGATCGCAAGTATGTGCTGGGCGTCCACACGGACATCACAGAACTGAAGCACCAGGAAGAGGCCCTAAAGACATCCAACCAGGAACTCAGCAGTGCCCTGACCAAACTGCAGGACGCACAGGCAAAACTGATCGAATCAGAAAAGCTGGCTTCGCTTGGACAACTGACGGCAGGGCTCGCCCATGAGATCAACAACCCAATCAACTACGTATCTGGCAATGTGTCCCCCCTTATGAGAGATTTTGAGGATCTGGAGGAGATCCTACTTCTCATATTGGAGTTGAGATCGGAGCTCTCCGAGACCACAAAAGGTGGGCGTCTACTGGAACTAATGGACGAGCTGGAGATCGAAGTACTGATCTTCGAAATAAAGAAGCTCCTCGAAGGAATCGAGAATGGGACCAACAGAGTTCGCGATCTGATGAGCAGCCTAAAGAACCTTTCGCGGCAAGATGACAAGGCACCGGTAAAAATGGCGATCAATAAGATCATACGATCCACGCTTTCGTTGATCCAGCCGAGTATACCGCACGGCATCGAGCTCAAGGACCACTTGACGCGCATTCCCATGACGTATGGCAATCCAGGGGAGATAAGCCAGGTTCTACTCAATATCATTGACAATGCCCTATTTGCGATGCATGGTGCGGGCACACTCACAGTGTCGTCACGGATGGCAGGTGACTACATGGAAATCCAGATCTCCGATACCGGTAGCGGTATCTCTGAGGAAAACATGCGGAAAATATTCGAACCTTTCTTCACCACCAAGGAGGTAGGAGAAGGTACGGGTCTGGGGCTGGCCATCAGTCACCAGATCATCAATAAGCATGGTGGACATCTGCAGGTATCCAGTGAGAGGGATGTAGGAACGACCTTTACGATCAGTCTCCCAATCAAGAAAGAAAAACCCGCTTAGATCGCGAAGCTTTCCCCGCAACCGCAAGTTCGGGCTGCGTTGGGGTTGACGAACTGAAAACCCTTGCCGTTGAGTCCATCGGAAAAGTCCAGGGTGGTACCCAGTAGATACAACAAGCTCTTCTTATCTACAATCAGCTTGATGCCCTGATCTTCAAACACATCATCACTGTCGGTGATCTTATCGTCAAATGCCAAGTCGTACATAAGACCTGAGCATCCTCCACCCTTCACGGCGACACGCACGTGATGCTCCAGAGAATGACCTTCCTCTTCTCTCAGGACATGTAGCTGGTCCTTGGCCTTTTCGGTAACATTTATCATCTCGAGGCTTTTTAGTCCTTTATGCGTAATAACTTCGAAACAGGAAAAGTTTCAACATTTTTACAAAAATAGGCATTGAATTAGAATTATGGTCAGGGTCGAACACATCGGAATTGCCGTGGGCGATTTGCAGGAGGTAAATGAACTGTACGAGAAGCTCTTTGGTCAAGCGCATTACAAGGAAGAAGAGGTGACCTCCGAAGCAGTAAAGACATCATTTTTCCAGATTGGCGAGACGAAAATTGAATTTTTAGAGTCCTCACGGGAAGACGGACCCATCGGCAAGTTTGTTCAAAAAAGAGGGCCGGGCCTGCACCATGTAGCATTCGAAGTAGACGACATTCATGAAGAAATGGGGAGGCTACAGGAGGCAGGCTTCCAGTTTATCAATGAACAGCCTAAGGAAGGTGCGGATAACAAATTAGTTGCCTTCATTCACCCAAAATCCACCAAAGGTGTGTTAGTGGAATTGTGTCAGGAGCGAAGATGAAAGAATCCCGAACAGAAATATCCTCAGTAGGAGAGTTTGGACTGATTGAGCGAATCCAACACCAGCTCGAACGATTCCATGATAGTACTGTCTTTGGCATCGGAGATGATGCCGCCGTGATTTCTCCAAACCCGGAGGCACTAACGGTCCTCTCCACAGATATGCTGCTGGAGGGGATCCATTTTGATCTGTCCTACTTCCCTCTTCAGCACCTGGGCTACAAGGCCATCGCGGTGAATGTCTCGGATATCGCCGCTATGAATGCGCAGCCCCGACAGGTCACTATCAACCTTGGGCTGAGCAATCGATTCTCGGTGGAGGCAGTGGAAGCCCTGTACGACGGCATGAAGGCCGCAGCCCGTGACTACCAGGTGGATATCGTCGGCGGCGACACGACGGCCTCAGGAGCAGGATTGGTGATCTCGGTCAGCATATTGGGAGAAGTAGCTCCCGGACAATTGGTCAAGAGGTCCACCGCGGCGAAGGATGATATCATCTGCATCACTGGCGACCTGGGTGGAGCGTATGCGGGTCTGCAGGTGTTGGCAAGGGAAAAACAGGAGTTTATGGCCAACCCAGACATGCAGCCCAAGCTCGACAAATACAACTACGTGGTAGGCAGACAGCTCAAGCCCAGGGCCAGAATGGACATCATTCATGAACTGGCCTCAATGGGACTAGTGCCCACAGCAATGATTGACGTTTCTGACGGTTTGGTCTCGGATCTTTTCCACATCTGCGAGCAGTCTGGTGTGGGGGCCTCGCTCTACGAGGACAAACTGCCCATCGCCGAACAGACTTACTCTACCGCGGCGGAGTTTAGTATCGACCCCAACACTTGTGCACTCAACGGCGGGGAAGATTACGAATTGTTATTTACGATCAAGCAGGATGACTTTGAAAAGATCAAGAATCACGAAGACATCCACACAATTGGCTATATCCACGAAGCTGAAAAAGGAAAGGTGCTCGTCACAAGGAGTCAGCAGGTAGTACCTCTCCAAGCACAAGGATGGAACCATTTCCAACAATAAAAAAGGCCCTTCTTATCGAAGAGCCTTCTTTCAGTTTTTGTTGATTGATCTTATTTGCTAGCTACCAAGCTAATTGACAGATCAAATTCATCGTAGATCAGGTTGTCACCAAGATCATCGAAGAAGCTACCAGATCCGTAGCGTACATTGAATTTCGAGCGGTCGATTTTGAAATCTGCAGTAGCAGTCATTTGACCTTTCTCATTCTTCACGTCAGCCATGAAGCTAACATCCTGAGCAATATTCTTGATCACCATTGTGCCGTCTACTTTGTACTGATCACCCTGGGCAGTAACCTTGGTAATTACGAAAGAGGCAGTTGGGAAGTCCTCTACAGAAAAGAAATCAGGTGACTTCAGGTGACCTTCCAATTTGCCTTTGGATCCACCAGAAAGGTCTGTACAGGCAATAGTGCGCATGTCCATAACGAACGAGCCGCCGACCAATTGATCGCCTTCCATTCTAAATGAGCCACTTTGTAGAGCAACTGTGCCCTCATGACCGCCACTAACTTTCTTTGCTTTCCAAATTACCTGGCTTTGACCTGGCTCGACTTCGTAAGTGTCAACGTCCGCTCCGGCAAATGCAACTAGCATTCCAAGAGAAATCAATAATGTCTTCATTTTCGCAAACTGTATTTAATGTATATACATATAATTAAGTATGTCTTCAAAACGCTACCCACGCAGAAAGGTTCGAAATATTTGGATGAATTTTTGAAAAAAGTAGAAGTATCGAACGAAAGTCAGAATTTCACCGGGTACACCATCTTCACATCGACAGGTTTTCCCAATTCAGTACCTGGGATCCAATTGCCAGGAGCTTCCTTGATGATCTGGACGGCTCTTTGGCCCACATCATTACTTTTTGGATTTACAGCCTTGGCCTCTTTCAATGAGCCGTCGGTAGCAACGACGAATGATACAAATACCCGACCAGCACCATTGTGATCACTCTTAAGCGCCGCCTCCTGCACGTAAGTGTCAAAAGCCGCCTGACCCTGATCATACCGAGGCATTTCTTCAGTCAATGAGTACACCCCATCTTCAGGTATATATCGGGCTTCACAGCATACTAAGAGGACTACAAGCAGAGTTAACGTTCTCATCGGACTTTAAAAGTACCGAAAACCACTATTATTACCAAAGTGCGAACTGTGGCCTATCTCAATCCTTAACTTTGTCCCATAAGATATCAAAATGTTAATAGTTGATAAAGTAGTGATCGCCTCCGACGTCATATCGGACGAATTTGTCTGCGACCTTCATAAATGCAAGGGTGCTTGCTGTGTAGAAGGGGAGAATGGCGCCCCCCTACAGGAGGACGAACTCGACAAGATCGATGAGGTCATAGAAGTGGTGAAGCCCTACCTTTCACAAGAAGCCATCGACGTGCTGGAAGGAGAGGGTGGCTATGAGATAGACGAAGATGGGGACTATGCGGTCACCGCGATCAACGGACGAGAGTGTACCTTTGCATTCTACGACGACAAGGGCATCCTCAAGTGTAGCATCGAACAAGCCCATAAGGACGGAAAAACCGACTTCCAGAAGCCTATCTCCTGTCACATGTACCCCATACGCATGCAAAAGCTGGAAGGTCATGAAGCGCTGAACTATGAACGCTGGCATATCTGTTCTCCAGCCTGTGACCTGGGCCAGGAACTCAAAGTGCCAGTTTACAAATTTCTCCGGGAAGCTTTGACCCGCAGATATGGTCAGGCCTGGTATGAGAAGCTAGAAAAGACCGTGCAAGCAAAAGCCGCTCAAGATCCATCCAACTGAAAGTGGTTCCGGAAGACGTCCTTCCAAACCACGTATCCGCGCTTGTTGAGGTGCAGCAGATCAGACAGATAGTAAGAGGTATTAGGGTGGTGCCCCTGGTATAGCATGCCGTCGAAAATATTGATAAAGCTCATATTGTCATGGTCTTCGACAAAATCCCGGATAGAGGCATTCACCCATTTGATGGTGGGAATAAGATAGTCTCTGGCGGGAGAAGGTTTGACGCTGACGTAGTGGACAAAAATGCCAGGAAATCTGTCCCAGATCATCCCGAGCAACTGGTGAAAACGGGAGATGACTTCTTCTTTCGGCGTGCCTTGCCCCAAGTCATTGTCACCGACATACAAGACCATCTGATCAGGCTCAAACTCGCCAAAAAGGGTATCAAAGTGGTGCATGCACCAGAGAAAAGATGAGCCGCCAAATCCCAGATTGATCAGCTTCAGCGGGGCAAGATCTTCTTCAATTCTGATCCAGAGTCTAAAAGAGGAGCTACCGTAAAATGCTATCGTCGACGTTGGATCCGTCAGATTGGCAATCTTCCGTTGTAAACTGGCAATTTCCGCATCATAGAAATGCGGGTCTTCAATTAATTTCATATTGTCCTACGCGGAAATGGGCCACGACGACCCATAGTCATCAGGGACATCCAAAGCTTTGACTTCGTCCACGTAGGTTTTGTATCGATGTTGATAATCGGCCAGGAAAGCCGTCATTTCCTCTTTGCTACATCCCCTCGGCAAGTAATCGCTGACCTTGAATGGCGCTTGTATTACGCACTTAAAGATATTGTGCCTGACGCGCTGATCAAAATTCGCAACTACCACCGGGACAATCAACGGCTCCTGCTCCAGACTCAATGCCAGGTTGAAGGCGCCGGACCGAAATGAGCCCGGTGACTCCTCCGTGGAGAAAGACATCCCCTCGGGACTGATGATCAGGTTGCCACCGGCCGAGAGCTCGGCACCCGCTTGCTGGTAAAATTGCGTACGAGCCTGCCGTTTCAATTCAGGTGTGAGCTGCTCCTGGTCTGACTCAGGTGTGAATACATTGATGTGCCCGAGCCTCTTGTAATACTCCTGGTGACCAAACTCGCCTCCACGGCCAATGCGCACGATACGCGTACCAGGATCCCCGTACTTGGGATATAGAATGAGCGAGCTGATGAAGTGGGCATCAAGCGTAATTTGGAACCCATTGGGGAGCGTATTGTAAACGTGGTTCCGCAGGTGATTATAGATAAAAATATTTCCACCTCGAGACGGTAGTCGGTCCGCTCCCTCGATGACGTACTTGGTGTGGTCAAATGTTCGGATCACCTCTTCCGCGCAATGTCGGCGAACGATGGTCGGCGCTGCGGATACAGACTGCCCACACACTTCTTTGTACACATTGACCAGCCCATTGTAAAAGAGCTGCTCACGATGGGTCTCCTGTAGGATATCCAGGCAGATGTTGGCAAGCTGCCTCTCAAGTGAGTCACCATCTAGTCGCGTCTTCTCCAAGATCACAAAAGCATCACCCAACGTCAATGGGCTCTTCAGCAGATAAGGGAGTTTATTGAGAGCGGAGTCAAGCTGCAACCGGGTGGCATTCTGCTCGATCAGGCTCATGATGGTCAGCCACTCCTGATCATAGCGCTTGAGCACTAATCGTGCGCGCAGCGTCTGCAACTGATTGGATATGAGCCACAGGATCCTTAGGTGAAACTTGATCGCCAGGGTGATGTCGTCCTCGAAGAGCTGCTGAAACACTTCTCTCGGTATGAATAGAACTTCCGTGGGTGTCTTGACCGAAGCCGACAAGATATGCCCCTCACCGATGACCCCGGACCAACCTATGACGTAGCCAGCACTAGTAATAGTTCGCAGGGGTACGCGACTGCCATCGCGCGTATGATAGTAACATTCAATAGCACCCTCCTTCATGAGAAGGAAACCCTCCTTCTTTTCTTTTTCGACAAAGAGCGATTGACCTGCACCATACAATCGCTTTTGCACCGAGGGTATCAGGGAAGCAAAAAACTCTTCATCGAAGACCTCGAAAAAGGGCGACTTCCGTAAGATCTCCATGGCCTCCTGGCAATTTTGCTCAAGATGCTCAGGCCTGCTGATGGTCCTGGCATATCGCTCCGGTCCTCGTGTTTTGTCGAGGAACTTGCCCGTCTCTTTGATCAATTGACGCGCCTCGACAGTCAGGAATCTCAAAAACGCCAGATGATCATCCGGGTGCTCTTCAAAATGGGACTGCAGTGTCGAAGTGTCCCACACGACAAGCCGCGCCTTCGGCGAGGAAACTTTGATCGTCACTGTGTAGCGATGCGGGGCATTCAACCCACTCCAGCCCATCGGCGTCATGGCCTTGCACCGGCGACCGACAAGCAATTCCTTTCCCTTCTCCTCTATGTTGATGTAGAGATTGACCTTGCCCTCCAGCAACAAGTAGCAGCGATCACCCTGAGCATACTGCTCCGTGAGCCTCGTCCCCTTGATGAAGTCTGGCTGCTCACCCAGGGACATCAATCGATGTAGGAGTTCATTTCTCAAAATCGCTTCCATCAGTATTGAGAATTATCCCACAAAACCAATCAATTAGTGTGAAATTATCAATAGTGTATTTCAATAATTACATTTTGATCATTAAATGACCAACATAGATGAATAAATCCTAATCAGTTACCACTATTTCAGGGTTAGTTTTCGATTGTCTCAAAATGGACATGAAGTCTGTTGAGGGGGTATATATGGACTCTAGTAGGTAGATCTAATCGCCCCTGAAATTAGGGGCAGCGAGCAATGATTTTTGGCATCGCGGATAGTAGAATTAGCTAAGTGCAAATCATTCGAAAAATAGTGCTACCAAAGATTTAAATAGAAGGCCCTTTGTTGCTGATTATCAGGATTATTTATAGATTAAAATCGCATTAAGGAACCTAATCTAAACCAAGATGTTTGACAAGGAAGAACTCAACGCCACCTTCACGCAGGCGCTATTGGGCGTCATGATCGGTTGGGGTGGATTCTCCACACTTTTCCCAAATCTGATAGAAGGCCTAAGCGGCTTTGTGGAGTTGGGCAACTCCAAAGCCCTGCGTGTCTTCTCGATGGTCTTCTTCATTGCCCCTATCTATTTTTTCATACTCTATTGGTGGATAAGGGGTCGAAGACTCTATATACGGCATGTGACTGGCAAAAAAGTCGCCGACTCGATTAAGTATACCTATTGGGGGATTGGCTTCTTTTTAGCCAACTGTGTGCCCATTGTAGCGTTCCTGGTGCGGGAGTTTTACGTTGATACAATTGTTCTCGGGGTGGATGTCATCATAGTCATCTCCACCGGCCTCACCATTGCGCAATTTTGGGTCATAACCTACTTAAAGCCCGATGGCAAGATCTCTTTCTCCAAGACTGAGGACCCACGGGTCATCATGGCCAACTTCCTGGTCTTCACCTTGCAATTTGCAATAGGCGTCGCCTTGGCTTTCTTCATTGAGCCATGGATGCTTTATAAGGATCAGATCTTCTACCTAATTCTGGGTTCATTCGCCATTTATGTCTTGATCGGTGGCTGGGTGTATTTCACTACACGCATGAACAAACAGGAGCAAATCAACTACCGATACCTGTGGATCAGTTCATTTGGACTCTTCTTCGTGCTACTCAATTTGCCCTTCGTAGCTCGGGAGGTGCTCGGAGATGTCAAAGTGGGTGCACTTCCTGCGTTTCTGCTGCCTCTTTTACTGCTGTTGATACCGTCTGATTTGACCAAGGCGATGTTAGCAGAAAAAAAGGTCCGCATCAGACTCAGCATCATGGTCTTGCTGCTCGCTGCTATGGTTTTTGGGGCGGCAGCCTACTCGAAGCCGCTGAGCATTTTCGATTGGTGGGTAGTCGGAACAGTGAGCGCGCAGATTGCTGATATCAGCATTGCTACACTTGGTATTCTCACTTTTATCCTGTTGATCATAGTGGTGCAGCAAAAATGGGCGAAGCTCAGTGACCCGACCCTTTCGTCAAAGCGGCTGATCACCATTGTTGGGACCGGGGCCGTAGCGATCATCCTGCAACTTACCGTCTTCGATCGCCTCTTGTACAAGTCAAATCTCAATTACCTACAGTCCAGATTCGAATCGCATGAACTCATCAGTTCCAATAAAATTATGCCATTCGTCTTCATGGCTGACGATGAAAAAGCAAGTAAAGTCAAGCAGCACCTGGCGAGTAAATCCGAAAATACGGGCAATGACTGGAGCCTGGTACGAGATTCAGAGTTGGCCGACTTCATCTACGAGAATAATCACCATTTGGCAGCGGTCATGAAAAATCGAGCCTCGGACACCGCCAAGGTTCTTTTTGAACCACGCGGGAGGCCCAAAGTGCAGATTGACTTGAGAGAGATTGTCAAAGAAATGCCGGATGCTTCTGTTCGATATTTCTATTTCAAAACCTATATCGATAGGTTAGAACAGGAGGATACTCTTCATTTTAGGTCACAAGGATCTGACACGCTGAGTGTGGCAATTAAATCCCTAGGTAGGGAAAGGGCTTTAAGCGAGCACTTCGCGACTCAAAAGTCCATTTCTGATTTCTACCACGTCCATTACGATTATATCGAGAATTATGTAATAAAAGCCCTCGACAATGAGGATCACGGAGATTATAGTCTCTACTTCCATCCGATCAACTACTACACGAGGACGCTCAACCACTATCATGACGAGTTCACACAGGCTCAGAAAATGGATGAGCTTTACAATAGACACGCAATTGTGGCGGGAATGTCGCTGGACACCACACTGAACATTGTCAACGACCTTCAACAAGACATCATGCAGCGCCTCGCAGGCCTTGTGGAGTATAGCGATAAGGTCGAGTCTACGAAGGTCCCCGATGTAGAAAATACCATCTATAGTCTCAAACACCCACTGAACAAAAGACTATGGCATAGCCAGGAAGAAAAGGAGGATCCAATGTTCGAGCATCTTGTCGAACTTAAGGGGGCGCAATACATCGAAAGATATGAACGTGCGCAAACAATTTTTGCTTCCTTCTTACTGGATATCCAGCGTCCGGGTGTCTTCTTGTTCATTTTCAGTCTTGTAGTTTTTGGGATGCTCAATTGGATCCATAAAGATGTACCAGCACCCAAAAAGGAAGAGGACGAATCCTCGGAAAAAAGCAAGAAAACGGCGCCTGATGAATTACCTGGAGGCTTCTTGAATATTGCCGTGATTGTAGTGCTGGTGCTCTGCATCCATATTGCCCGCCCTATTCAAAAGGAGAGTATCAATCCTCAGAAACCCTACTGGATGATGGACCTCAACAATTGGTATGATGCCTCTGGCTTTGCCAAAATGCTGGGGGCCGAAGACGCTGTTATGGCCGTGCAGAATCGCTATGCAGGACCAGCAGAAAACGCTGAGTTGAACCAGGTCATTATGGAGCTTCGTAAATCCAATAAAGACCTCATACAGGCCAATGAAGATATAAGATCAGTGCTGGAGGCGCTGCAAGTCCGAAGCGATTCGCAAGTACGTCGACTCGAAAATATCATGGACAACCTATGAATCGATTTTTCCTAATTCTATACCTGGTCGTGCCCTTTTTGGGAGAGGCACAACCCTTTTCCAAGCAGAAGCACAACCGACAGGTCGCAGTGCTGATTGGCATTATGGAAGACATCAATGACAACTTTTATCGAGGAGAAGATGCTCTGGATTCTCTCTGGGGCATGGAAGGAATGTTCTCGAGATTCGATGAGAGGTTGGCGAAGGCGGATAAGCTGAATGACGCAGAGGTAGCTCAGTTCGAAGAGTATCGTGATGCTGCTTTTGAGCGGGCATCACTATTTGACGAACCCCCGTCTTTCACAACGATGAAGTTAACAGCCCCGTCTCCTCCCACGGCATATCCAAAGCCAACGCACTTACCGTTTACGGCTAAACTGCTAAGCGAATACTATATCAAGAAGCAGCAGCCTCAGGACGAAGAATCAGAAAGTAACAGTGCTACCGGGACAAGCTCTTCAAAGAAAAGTGATACCGACAAGCCCCTTGCTTACCACACTTACTTTGAAGAAGAGTATGTAGAGCGCCAGGTCAAAAGAATCCCTCGCCTGGATCACCTGGGACTCGTCTTGTCAGAAATTCTCCTGCAAGAATATCGACAATGGCCAGCGTCAGAGGTAAAGAAAGACTACGAGTATCGTGAAGAGGTGCTCAAGGGGCTCTCGGGTCTCTGGAATATGCAGAAAGAAATCTACGAGTATGAGAAGAAAGAGGAAAGCTTCAGGGTCCAGGATAGGTACTGCCGCAGCTACAGCAAGCTTCTTTGGAAGTACGAGGATTTAAGAAGCGAACGAACGGAATTAGGACGGGCAACGGACGATGGAGGTGCCCCCCCTCCTGAGAGCAAGGTTTGGCCAGTAAAATGCTACTAGCTACGACGAACCTAGGCAGTCAACAACTACGGGTTACGATTAAGCAAATAGCTGAGAATTAGCGATATTTGCGGTTGCTTGAATTGAAGACCTACTATTAGTTTCTACAGAATGGAGAATGCAGCAGTCGCGAGGGATGAGTTCTATTGGTCGGACCTGAAGGAGCCTCACCTCAGCAGGCGGAAAAATATCATGTCCGAACATCCCGAGGTTCGTTCCCTGTTTGGCATCGACAGGAGCATTCTACCGATCACTTCATTTTGGATCATTCTGCAGCTGACAATCGCCTATTTCGTCCCGGCACATGCCGGATGGGCGATACTGATGGCGTTGGTCTTTGGAAGCATCATCAGCCACGTGCTCTTCCTCGCGATTCATGAGATCACGCACAACCTGGCTTTCAAAAAAGAAGCGTACAACAATATCCTGGCAATTGCCGCCAACTTTCCGTTGGTGATTCCTTACGCGATGGCATTCAAGCGCTACCACCACCTGCACCATTGGAGCCAGGGCGACGTGGAAGACGATGTAGATATCCCCAGCGAAGCAGAAGCGAAGATCTTCAAGGGACGCATAGGCAAGTTTATCTGGTTGATCAACCAACTGCTGTTTTATGCATTTCGCCCGGTATTTATCAGACCCCTGAAAATGGACAAATGGCAAGTGATCAACCTGCTGGCTCAGCTGGCATTTATCATCCCATTTACAATGTGGGTTGGTGGTTATGGACTACTTTATCTGGGGCTTTCAATGTTCTTCGCCGGTGGCCTAAACCCTTTGGCAGGGCATTTCATTTCTGAGCACTACGTCTTCAAGGAGGGTCAGGAAACCTATTCCTATTACGGCTTTTGGAACAAGATCACCTTCAACGTCGGCTACCACAATGAGCACCATGATTTCCCTTCCATTCCTGGCTCAAAGCTGCCGGAATTGAAGTCGATCGCATCAGAATACTACGACGATCTTTACGCCCACAAGTCGTGGTCGAAAGTGCTGTGGGATTTTGTGATGAGGAAAGACGTATCGCTCTACTCGAGAATCAAGCGAAAGGCCTAACTACCAGGGAGCCTCGATGCCGCCATTGGTGGCGAGATCGGCTGAAAGCACTTCCTCGACCTCATCGAAAAGCACATCTCCTTGAAACTCAATTCGGGAAACATGATGCTTGTGAGCAATCACTTCCAGTAGGTTGGAGCTCTGCACATAGTACAGGACCACTTCGGCATCTACCAGATGCTTCAACTGATTGGCCTCTATGCCCAATTCCAACCCACGATTGATATAGTAGGTGTCACCGTACCCTTCAATCTCAAAAATTACGTCCTGGGTCTCTTCGTCAGTCGCGACTGATTTGATAAAACCCTGGACCAATACCGTGTTTTCACTCGTCGGTAATGGGATAGGCTGAACAGCCAATAATACCGCTCCAAAGAACAGCGTGCTGACTACCGAGAAGGCAATAATGATTTTTGTGGCTCTTGACATAGGCGTGAATAGTTAGTCCCCCTCAAAAAATGCGGTGGAAATGGGGCCTTTGTCAAAATTTAGTAGATCCTCATCAAACCGTTATTTGGAAATTGAAGAGCGGGGTAATTCATGGAGTGAACCTGCCTTTACAAAAAGAAGCAACTCAATACTGACAGTCCTCGGGACAGTCTTTGACGTAATAGGACTTATAGTTTTTTGCTTTCTTGTCCATGCAACCACAGAGATTTAGCAACTCGATGTTTCGGAAGTCAATCGCATGCGACTCGGCCTGTAATGCGATATATCCCTCTGTCAAGAGTTCTCCGTCTCGGTCGATCCAGCTTTGCTTGTCTCTCGTGACACCCATTCTATCCCAGTCTTGTCCCTCTAAGGCCTTTGATATGAGTCCTCCCCCGATTTGCGGACGCTGGAACCGTAGCACAGTATCTCCTTCGATCAGGAAGATCATCTCCTCCCCTCCGAGCACGATGGCCTCTGTGGTCACCCACTGATCACCGTGATAGGTCTGTGAAGTGGAGCTAATACAGTGATCGTAGTTAACGGTATCACCCATCTCGACAGCGGTGCCAGGGGTGCATACATTGGCGGTGGTCCTATCCCCTTCTCCCAGTCCGCCAAGCATCTGCAGTTCGACGGATACAGGAAAGTGCTGCCCGATCTCATTGCTGGCTGCCGACTGGCTATGTAGCATCACACCGGAGTTGCGAACGTTCCACTCTGCGCCACCGGGGGTCTGTTCGCCCAGAAATCGGTAATCCATTCGCAGTCGATAATACGAATAGGGCTGCTCGTAATACATGTGCCCATACAGCTCACCAAAGGTCTCATACTCGTCGTACTTCACCCGGATCATGCTGTCTTCGACGACGAACGTATTGAGAGGATTTTCCCCGACCTCGTAGCCGGCGATTTTGATATCCCAACCAGTGAGATCCGTGCCATTGAAGAGAGAGATCCATTCTTCCTGGTCGTAAGAGGTCTGCGGCTGCTGGTCACATGAAACAATAATGAGCAGTGCAAAAGAGCTGAGTAAGGTCAGGGATTTCATGAGAGGAAGATACTCCCCTACAAGCTGTCAGCAAAAGTGTCGCCTCAAAAAATGCCGATTGGGGTTACTGTCTCATCTTCTCGTAGTCCAACAACACCAACCTGATGCTGGCCACCACCAACTCGGGATCTTCCCAGTGGACGAAATGACCGGCGTCGCCACTATATAGTAACATGCCCTTGTCCACGGACTGAATGACATCGGTCCATCGGGCTACGCGATGCCTCGTTTTTGAGCGGAAGACCGCTTCATCATCATACTCCTTGCTCCGCATGTGTTCTGGCATTCCAAACCTTCCACCGACTACGATATGTACTGGAATATTCGGAAGTGGACTTTCAGCGATCTCTCTAAAATCTTCGTCCCTGAGGTCCTCCAGGAGTTCACCCTCTTCTATGATGGCAGGTGGAGCATCCGCTCTTCGCTTTCGCAGGTTGTCGGTCACCTGTTGCACCATCTTGTCGATACGCTCCTCATCCCAGCCCAGATCGCGGTAATAGTCCCTTTTGTTTTCCTGCGTCTCCGTGAAGTCCCCTGGATCGATGATAACCAGTCCCGCGAGTTTCTCGGGGTAGTACACTGCAAAACCACGAACAAAGACCCCTCCCAGAGAATGGCCCACCAGGACATAGGGAGGCTCCACCTCCACTTCATCAAGCACCTTCAACAGCTTGTCAGATACATTCTTCAAAGTGGGTATCAGATCATCGTGCTCTGACTCGCCGATTCCCGGTCGTTCGTAAGCGACGACAGGAGCCAGCTCCGCAATCCCTGGGAGCACCTTGTCCCAATGACCTATCGGCGTACCGGCACCACTCTCAAGGACAATGACAGGCTGCCCGTCGACCCTTTGGTCGATACCCATTGTGTTGACATGTACTTTGTAGCCATCGATCTGAACAAAACGGTCCTGGGCGGCTAGAAGGCAGGGTATCAGGACGAGGGCGCTGAATGGTAGAAGTTTCATATTCACAGGTTTATGATCCTTCAACCTCCCAACTAAAGATTTAGTTCGGATCTTTTTTATTGTAATGCCAGGCGACTGGCCCAGGGATAGCGGCGATACCAGGCATGGCAACGTGGGCAAGGTCGCGCGGCCGTCGGTAAAGCCAATAGCCCGGTGCTGCCGCGGAGAGTAACGGAGGGGCAGCGGGGCCCCTCTTTATCGCTTACTTCAACTTTGAAAAATCGTAGTCGTCGAGGAACTTCGTTGTAAACTGGCCGGAACGGAATTTCTCATTGTCCATCAGCTCGAGGTGCAATGGAATGGTCGTCTTCACACCCTCAATCACCATCTCGCTCAATGAACGCTTCATTTTGATGATCGCCTCCTCGCGCGTCTGCGCCGACACGATCAGCTTCGCGATCATAGAATCGTAGTAAGGCGGAATCGTATACCCGGAATACACGTGCGTATCGATCCTAACCCCGTGACCCCCAGGAAGGTGAAGGTTTGAAATTCGACCGGGACTGGGCCTGAAATCGTTGCCCGGATCTTCCGCATTGATTCGGCACTCAATGGCATGAAGCTGCGGATAATAATTGCGGCCAGAGATCTCGATGCCCGCGGCCACTTTTATCTGCTCCTTGATCAAGTCGAAGTCGGTCACTTCCTCCGTGATCGGGTGCTCGACCTGTATCCGGGTGTTCATCTCCATAAAGTAGAAATCCCCGTGTTTGTCAACCAGGAACTCCACCGTACCGGCACCTTCGTATTTGATGGCTTCCGCGCCTTTGATGGCTGCGTCACCCATTCGCTCTCGCAACTCCTGTGAGACGATCGGCGACGGGGTCTCTTCGATCAACTTCTGATGGCGTCGCTGGATGGAGCAATCTCTTTCTGACAGGTGACAAACCCGTCCGCGGCTATCACCGACCACCTGGATCTCGATATGTCGCGGTTCCTCTACGAATTTCTCCAGGTAGAGTCCGTCGTTGCCAAAGGCGGCGCCAGCTTCCTGCCGCGCGCTGTCCCAGGCTTTTTTGAACTGGCTCTCCTCGTGTACCAGCCGCATCCCTTTGCCACCACCACCGGCGGTTGCCTTGAGCATCACAGGGTAGCCCACTTCTTTGGCCAGTCCCATTCCCTGCTCGACGGAATCCAGCAGCCCTTCGGACCCAGGGATCGTGGGCACACCTGCTTTTTGCATAGTGGCCTTTGCCGTAGCCTTGTCGCCCATGGCGTTGATCATATCGGGACTGGCGCCGATGAACTTTATGCCGTACTCCGTACAAACACTAGAGAACTCGGCATTTTCCGCAAGGAAACCATACCCTGGATGGATAGCATCAGCATTGGTGATCTCCGCGGCAGAGATGATGTTGGGAATCTTGAGGTAAGACTCACGGCCCATTGCAGGTCCGACGCACACCGCCTCATCCGCAAATCGTACATGCAGACTGTCTGCATCAGCTGTAGAGTAAACGGCCACCGTCTTGATGCCCATTTCTTTGCACGTACGGATTATCCGCAATGCAATCTCACCACGATTGGCAATCAGTATCTTGTTAAACATGGAGATGGTCTTTTAGGATGGATCGACCAGGAAGAGTGGCTGATCATATTCGACCGGCGATGCATTGTCGACCAGCACTTTCACGATCTTACCAGCGACATCTGACTCGATCTCATTGAATAGCTTCATGGCCTCGACAATACAGACGGTCATGCCTTTCGTCACCTCCGAGCCTACACTCACAAAGGCATCAGATTCTGGGGATGAAGACCTGTAGAAGGTCCCAATCATGGGTGACTTGATGGTAACCAGTTTGTCGTCTCCTGCCGCAGCATCCGCTTTTGGTGCGCTGGGCTCGGCAGGTGCCGGAGCGGGTGCGCTAGCCGCGGGAGGGGCTGCCACAGGTGCAGGCATTGCCACAGGCGCAGGAGCCGCAGCCACTGCCGGGGCATCCATTGACCGTTTCACGCTGATCTTGAATTCTTGTGTCTCGATATTCACTTCCTCGAGTCCAGTCTCAGAAATGAAATCGATCAAGTCTCTGATTTCTTTGGCCTTCATTGGGTTAAATTCTTAAGTAGGTTTGGTGGTAATCTACCGCTTTAATGTTCAGTCGAAACCACCTCAAATTTATATTGTTTTGCTCAATGGCAAGTGCTTATTGCTTGACCCTCTCCACGTAGTTCCCAGTGCGAGTGTCCACCTTGATCATATCATCCTGATTGATGAATAGCGGCACGTTGATGGTTGCACCTGTCTCCAACTCTGCGGGCTTACTGGCATTTGTCGCAGTATCACCTTTCAAGCCCGGCTCAGTGTAAGTCACTTGCAGCTGGACGTGCTGAGGTAGTTCACAGCCGAGGATGCGGTCCTGCTCCACATGAACGAGGACTTCACACATTTCGCCATCCTTTAAGAACTGCGGGTTGGTGATGGATTCTTCGGGGATGGGTATCTGCTCAAATGTCTCTGAATTCATGAAGTTGTAACCCAGGTCATCTTTGTAGAGGTACTGATAATTGTGCCGTTCTACCCGTGCCGTATTGATCTTGTGCCCAGCTGAGAAGGTGTTGTCGATCACCTTGCCTGATGTCAGGCTCTTCAGTTTGGTACGCACGAATGCAGGGCCTTTGCCCGGCTTCACATGCTGAAATTCGACAATGCTAAAAAGGTCGTGGTTATACTCAATTACCAAACCGTTTTTGATATCTGCCGTAGTAGCCATCTCTCTAAAGGTCTATTGTAAATTGATCTATTACTTAGGAATCGTAAGCCCATTTCACCCAGGTGGCGCCCCAGGTAAAACCACCTCCGAATGCTGCGAGAACGATATTGTCACCCTTCTTCAATCTGGACTCATAATCCCACAAACAAAGGGGAATAGTCCCTGCCGTCGTGTTGCCGTAGTTTTGGATATTCAGCATCACTTTCTCCTCTCCCACACCCATGCGCTTGGCCGTTGCATCAATGATGCGCTTGTTGGCCTGGTGGGGTACGAGATAGGCAATGTCTTCGGCATTGAGATTGTTTCTTTCCATGATCTCCGCGGCTACGTCGGCCATATTAGTGACCGCAAATTTGAAAACCGCTGATCCCTCCTGGTAAACGAAATGCTCACGGGCCTGAACAGTCTCCATGGTGGCCGGTTTTCTGCTACCACCAGCCTTCATGTGGAGATGCGTTTCACCCGAACCATCTGACTTCAACACAGAGTCCATCACTCCTACTTCCTCCTCAGTGGCTTCGAGTAGGACCGCACCAGCACCATCTCCGAAGATGATACAGGTAGCCCGATCCTGGTAATCGATGATAGAAGACATCTTGTCGCCACCGACGACTACAGCTTTCTTATATCTCCCCGTCTCGATGAACTGAGCTGCTGTGCTCAGTGCATAAATGAAACCAGAACAAGCCGCACCGATGTCATAGCTGAAAGAATTAACAGCACCGACCTCGTTAGCAATGACATTGGCTGTCGCCGGGAAAACCATGTCAGGCGTGACGGTCGCACACAGCAGCAAGTCGATTTCTGCAGGGTCCGTGTTCGTTTTCTCCAGCAGTTGTTTCACTGCCTTCGCTCCCATGACCGAAGTGCCTTGATTCTCACCTTTCAGAATATGCCTTTCGCGGATTCCGGTACGGGTAGTGATCCATTCGTCCGTGGTGTCTACGATGGTTTCCAGTTCCTTATTGGTGAGAACATATTCAGGAACATGTCCGCCCACACCCGTGATAGCAGCTCTGATTTTAGACATGATTGGCTAATATAGAATCAGCCTGGGAATACCAGGCTGATTCTATGGTTAAACTGTTACAAAATCTTATTTAGGCCAGTACCTCTTTCTCCATGACCACCTTGCCCTTGTAGTAGAGCTTGCCCTCATGCCAGTGAGCGCGATGAGGTAGGTGGGCTTCTCCAGTGGTCTGACAGATCACGTAACCCTTGGGACTGGCTTTCACATGCGTTCGTCGCTTGTCCCTTCTAGTCTTCGAGATTTTTCGTTTAGGATGCGCCATTTCTTTTCCTTCGTTTTATTTACTTCAATTTCTTCAATGCTTCCCACCGCGGATCGATGTCGTCTCCATCTTCACCATCATCGCTATCGTCCGCCTCAGAGACAAAGATCAGCTCGGGCCGCTCCTTGTCCGCAATATCCGGGTGGATCCTTTTCATGGGTACCGCCAGCAGCAGAAACTCATAAATGTACTCCGCAATATTGATATGCTGCGTCTCCCATGGGATCACCAGCACGTCATCACTGAGCTCACGCGCCTCCTCACCAAATTTGATGATCAGCTCCTTATCCACCGCTACATCCTGAGTGTAAGGTTTCAAGCTCACGTCGCAGATCAAATCCACTTTTGCAGTGATCTGGAAATGCAGTGACATCATAGTCTCCGTCTTGGTCAGACGAATGGTGCAGTTTCCAGAACCACCTTCTACTATACTTTGCTCGAAAAATTCAAGGAGTGCCGACGTGATTTTGAACTCAAACTCGTGCTCACCATTGGTGAGGCGATGGAAGTTGATATCAAACTCTCTGAAGTCCTTCTTGTTCATCGAGCAAAATTAGGACCGCAAAGGTAGTAATTATGTGAGAAAAGTTGGAGCCCCCTCTCCAAAAAAAGGTCAGCCCTCCTATCAGGCCGGAATCTGCTCATGACGCTGCTTATAGATATCACACGCACAGAATAGCGCGCTGCGCATAGAGCTGGCATCAGCGACGTTTTTTCCGGCCAAATTGAAGGCAGTGCCATGGTCAGGAGAAGTACGTATGTATGGGAGCCCTGCTGTGTAGTTCACGCCTGCTCCGAAAGCAAATTGTTTGAAAGGTATGAGGCCCTGGTCGTGATACATGGCCAACACGCCATCATACTTCGTACCCATACCACTGCCAAAAAAGCCATCCGCGGGATACGGACCAGTGACTATGTGACCGTCATTCTTTAGTTGTTGGATAGCGGGACCGATGACGTCGATCTCCTCGTTTCCCAAAAGGCCGCCGTCTCCGGCGTGGGGATTGAGGCCCAACATTGCTACTCGAGGCTTTTTGATACCAAAGTCATTGCGCAGGGACTTGAGCATAATCCGTGCTTTTTCGACAATCTTCTCCTGCGTCAGAGAGGTCGCCACTTGCGCCAGGGGAATATGGCCCGTCACGACACCGACCCGCAACTCCTCGTGGATCATAAACATGAGGCTGTCCTTCTGTCCAAAAGCGGAAGTGAGAAACTCAGTATGTCCCGGGAAGTCAAAGCCGTCGCCTTGTACCAGCTCTTTGTTCAGGGGCGCTGTCACGAGCGCATCGATTTGTTGGGACTTGAGTAATTCGACTCCCTTGTCCAGGGACATACGTGTAAATTTGCCATTGTCCTTTGATGCCTCACCTGGCACTATTTCCACTTGGTCATTCCAGATATTCAGTACGTTGACCTTCTTATGGTGGATCTTTTCTATCTCTTCGGTCTGATAAAAATTGAAACTCTCTACATCCATCTCCTTTCGGTAGAATGTGACGACTTTTGAATTTGACAAGAGCACAGGGGTCATGTGCTTCAAGATCCTATTGTCGCTGAGGGCATTGATGGTGACTTCGGTGCCTATACCGTTCAGATCGCCACAGGTGATCCCTATGATTGGTTTCTTTTCTTTCATTGGCTATTAGTACCTTCGGCTTCATCAGCAATGCTTACTTCTTCGTTGCCGAATCAATATCGAAATTAGCGATTCGGCTCATAATTATTCCCTTTTGGATCACGTAAAACCCAAGAAGCACCTCGGACAGCACTTTCTCCGAGATCAGAACATCGCCAGGAAAATCGTGGAAAGCCTCGGCGACCATGGCAATGGCACCGTCATAGAAATCGGGCCCGGCACTGGCGTACTTACGCAGTATATGATTGGGGTGATCGACAACTTCATCGCTATGGACGTGGACCGGGAGTCTGTCTCCTACCTGCAGCACCGCTTCCAGGGGCAACAAGAAAAAATACGACTCGAGGATTTCCTCAAGGCGGACCTTGCCCCCCTGTCCAAACCGCTCACCATCATCGGCAATTTACCTTACAACATCTCCTCTCAGATCTTCTTTCGGATCTACGATGAGCGCCAGCACGTGCACGAAGCTGTATGCATGATCCAAAAGGAAGTCGCAGAGCGGCTGGCTTCACCGCACGGCTCAAAGAGCTATGGGATCCTCAGTGTACTTCTTCAGGCTTTCTTCCACATTGAACTGCTCTTCCCAGTACCTCCCCATGTATTTGAACCGCCACCGAAGGTTCAATCCGCGGTCATCAGACTCCGGAGGAATGACGTAAATGCCTTAACCTGTGACGAAAAGCTCTTCAAAAGGGTGGTCAAGGAGGGGTTTGGAAAGCGCCGTAAAACATTGCGCAACGCGCTAAAAAATCTAAATTTGCCGGCTGCAGTCGCATCCCATCCGGACTTCGATCTTCGCGCGGAGCAACTATCGGTTGAGGACTTTGTTTTACTTACGACCAAAATCGAGAAGGAATGGAAACCATGATGGAATTCGAGCTTTCGAAGGAGTATCTCGACAGGTTTGAAGAGGCCCTGGAGCAGAAAGATCAGGCTTTCATCACAGGGACGTTGGACGGCGTCAATGCTGCGGACATCTCCGCCCTTCTTGATCGATTCACTGCAGAAGACTGCAAGTTCGTTTTTGACATCCTGCCGCCAGAAGTGGATGCAGCCATCCTCAATGGCCTCGACGAAGATGTACTCAAAGAGTTTCTCGAGCTCTTTAGCCTCGAGGAGATAGCCATCTTCCTGGAGTACCTCGACTCGGACGACGGGGCGGATATCGTGATGCAATTTCCGCTGAAGAAGCGGGAAGAGATCATCAGCATGCTCGATGAGGAGAAATCGGAACACATCACCGATCTCCTGCGCTACGACGAAGATGTCGCCGGTGGACTGATGGCGAAGGAGCTCATCAAGGCCAATCTCAACTGGAACATTCGTCAGTGCATCGAAGAAATCAGGAAGCAGGCAGAGAAAGTCGAGAAGATCTACTCCGTTTATGTGGTGGACAATCAAAGTCGCCTGCTGGGAAAGGTCAGTCTCAAGAAAATCATCCTCGCGGAAGATGAAGTGAAGGTGGCGGACATCTATGATGATGGCATCGTGAGTGTCGAAACCTACGTGGAAGAGGAGGAGGTCGCTTCTATCATGCAGAAGTATGATCTCGATGCCGTCCCAGTAGTTACACCGGCGGGGAAGCTCGTCGGGCGCATTACCATAGATGACATCGTGGACGTCATCACTGAAAGCGCTGAAGAGGAGCGGCAAATCATGTCGGGAATCTCAGCAGATGTGGAGGAAGCCGACTCTATCTGGCAGCTATCCAAAGCCCGCCTCCCCTGGCTCATCATCGGGATGGGTGGTGGTCTGCTTGCAGCGCAGATTACCGATTTCTTTCGCGGCGATATCGCTGTGATCACCGGGTTGGCGCTCTTCATACCGCTCATCATGGCGACAGGCGGAAATGTGGGCATTCAGTCCTCTTCGATCGTGGTGCAAAGCCTGGCCAATCCAAGTGCCTTTGCTTCCTCCATGGGCTCCCGACTGATCAAGGTTTTGTTCGTCGCCGCCGTGAACGGTGTCATCCTCGCTCTCATGGTGCTGGGTGCTGTTATCCTCATTTTCAGCGAGGCACTGTTGGCATACACAGTGGCCATTGCTCTGTTCAGCGTCGTGCTGCTAGCCTCATTTATGGGGACCATTACCCCTCTTGTCTTAGATAAGTTTGGCATCAACCCCGCACTTGCCTCTGGACCATTCATCACAACAGCGAATGATCTTCTTGGTTTGGCTGTTTACTTCTCTGTAGCGCACGCTATATATAATGTCTGATATGTGATGGCAAAGGTCTTAATCATCGACAGGATGCATGAGTCCCTGATCGATATGTTCAGTGCACGGCAAATCGAGGTGGATTATTCGCCGAATATCACACGAGACGAGATCCTTTCGCGCGCCAAAGATTTCATCGGGCTGGTAGTTCGCTCCAAGACGGCCATCGACCGGGAGTTGATCGACGCAGCTCCAAAGTTGAAATTCATCTCACGAGCAGGGTCAGGACTCGACAAGATGGATGTCGACTATATGGAGTCAAAAGGCATTCAGTGGGTCAATGCCCCTGAGGGCAATCGCGATTCCGTGGGAGAGCACGCCGTAGGGCTACTGTTGTCACTGCTACATCGACTCAACCTGGCCGATCGGGAAGTACGCGAGAAGATATGGGACCGTGAAGGCAACCGCGGCATGGAGCTCAAAGGCAAAACCGTCGGCATCTACGGCTACGGGTACATGGGCAGCGCCCTGGCAGAAAAGCTAGCGGGATTTGACTGCGAGGTGATCGCCTACGACAAGTACAAAGAAAATTACGGGTCCGAGTTTGTGGAAGAGTGTGATCTCGCCACATTCAAAAAGCGAACAGAGATACTGTCGATCCACATTCCACTTGCCAGTGATACAGCCAACCTTTTTGACCTCGCCTATCTGCGGGAGTTTCCCAGGCTCCTGATCGTCCTCAATACAGCCCGTGGCGGCGTACTCGATACCAAAGCCATCACGACCCTGCTAAAAGAGGGCCAGCTGCATGGTGCAGGGCTGGATGTACTAAAAAACGAAAAATTGGGGCAAATGACACCTGAGGAGCAGGCCGATTTTGAATTCCTCAAAGGCAACGATCGCGTCATCCTCACACCTCACGTAGCCGGCTGGAGCCACGAATCTTACATCCGAATCAACGAAGTGATGATCTCCAAACTTGAGAGTTTAGGGTTGATCCCGGGTTGCCTGTAGAATTATTCTAGGTGATTCACCTATTTTGGAATGGTCTTTGCCATGACAGAAGCAAGTTTTATCAAAACCTCGCTCACATGATAAGGAATCTCTACTTTTTGATGATCGTGTGTCTTGTAATAGGCTCATGTTCAGATGATTGCACAACAACGCATCAATATCTGACTTACGATCCAGTGTTTCAGACTACGGCTTCCGTCCGCGAAGCTTTGAACTTCACCACCGTTCCGCGGGAAATTAACGCGCCAGGCAGACTTTATTTCAAAGATGGGTACATGTACATCAATGAAGCTGGCGAGGGCATACATGTCATAGACAACAGAGATCCGGCCGCTCCGCGCAATATTGGGTTCGTCACGATCCCTGGCAACTTCGATTTGGCCGCCAAAGGCAACTACCTCTACGCTGATAGCTATATCGACCTGGTTGTACTTGATATTTCAGATCCTGGGAATATTCAGGAAGTGAACAGGATGGAAAGCGTATTTGGCGACTACGGGATATGGGCTGGCAGGTACGATGCCTCCAGTGAAGTGATCTTGACCGGATACGAGGAAACGTGGATCGAGCAAGAGGTCGACAGTGATTGTGATGACAACTTTTTTTGGGGACGGCCGGTCACCTTCGAGGACGCCAATTTCAGTGTGCAAAGGGCAAGCGCAGATGGAGGATCATTGGCCAACAGCAATAGCGGCGGCAATGTAGGCATCGGTGGTTCCATGGCACGGTTCACCATCTATGATAAGTTTCTTTATACAGTCGACTTCTCGGACATGCGTCTTTTTGACCTTTCCGAGGCGACCGCACCCGAAAAAAGCAATACTGTACACCTCGGCTGGGACATCGAAACGATCTTCCCCTACGGTGACAAACTATTCATCGGCGCTCGGGATGGCATGCATATCTACGACAACGTGGATCCTGCCGCTCCCGTCAAACTCTCCACTTACGAACATGTAAATA
The DNA here is from genome assembly GCA_965227935.1 of Cyclobacteriaceae bacterium. Lineage (GTDB taxonomy): Bacteria > Bacteroidota > Bacteroidia > Cytophagales > Cyclobacteriaceae > JAWPMT01. Next base: position 1,112,317 of record CBDDGS010000043.1, read on the forward strand.
GCTGCGACCCGGTGGTCGTCAGGGACAACTACGCGTACGTGACCTTGCGCAGTGGCAATGAGTGCCAGGGCTTTACTAATCAGCTGGATGTGGTTGATATCACTGATCTGCGAGCACCGACATTGCACAAGACCTATCAAATGGAAAACCCTCACGGCCTGGGGATCAATGGCGAGTGCCTCTTTATCACTGAAGGCGATTTTGGACTGAAGTACTTTGATGCCGCTGACATCGACGACATCACCATGGTAGATGAGATCAGCCAACTTCACGCCATCGACGTGATCGCTTTGGATGAGGTATTGATGGTGATTGGCAACGATGGATTCCACCAGTATCGATATGACTGTGAAGAGAAGTCGTGGTCATTCCTCAGTTCTATTGCCATTGCCCAGCTGTAGAGTTCGATGAGTAATATGCGCATCTTGTTGCTCCTTCTGATCTTTTCTCCATGTTTGCTGCGTGCGCAGGAGTCCATTGATTCACTGGCCAAACCCACCAGGGACCTCTGGTACATGGGGCTGGGGATTGGCACCTCCATAGACAAAACTACCGAAGATGAGGCGCACTCGGCCTCTGCGCAAGCGGTCGCTGGGTGGAACTTCCACGAATGGGGTGGAGTCGGTGCAGGCCTGGGGATACACGACGCCTATTTCAACTGGGAGCAGTTTCAGTTCATGCCACTATTCATGCAATTGATAGGTCGCACCCCGGGGAAGATAGGGGTTGTTGGATTTGTCAATACGGGCTACACTTTCGCCCTGCGCAAGGACGAAGAAGAGCAATTCTTCCGACGCGAATACGAAGGTGGATGGCACTGGCACACCGGAGGAGGGTTCCGGTTTCGGGTCAAAGAGGCCGACCTGCAAGTCAACATCGCCTATCGGACGTTTGAGAGCACCATCAGAGGGATCAACATCTGGGAAGGTGAAGAGACTTTTATTTCTGAAGAGAAACGTCGGTTTAATCGCGTCGAGATCATGCTAGCATTAGAAATTTAACAATATACAATATCAATATTCAGAGAACTTTCGTATTTTGATCATAAATAGGTCAAAGCAACGTTGGCTTTCTGCAACTCCTAATACCACAGACATGAAATCCTTTCAGTTAACTATCCTACTTGCGGCACTGACCATCATGGGCTGCAGCGATTTTGGCGAAGTAACTGTCACCTACACCAAGGGGACGGCAATTTACGGAGACCTGGAAGCGATGAGGCAAACGCCCATCCTGGCTCCGGCACGTGACATCATAGACGCTGGCAAAATCTACCTTGGAGGAGACCTTCTGCTCATCGGAGAAGAGGGTGAGGGCATTCACGTTGTAGACAACAGCAACCCCGAGAACCCTACACCGCAAGCGTTCATTCAAATACCCGGCAATAGAGAGTACTATGTCGAGGGCTCCATGCTTTACGCTGAGAGTCTTTACGACATGCTAAGGATCGATATATCCAATCCTTTGCAGCCCGTAGTGGTCTCGAGGGTGGAGAATGCCTTCAGCAATGAATTCACTAACGGTCGTGGCGAGGCCTTGATCGGTTTCGAACTCGCGGAAGTAACGGAGAAGATGGACAAAGACAGCGATATATATGATCAGGTCTGGAATGCTGAAGGCCCAAGCTACTTTGACTATCAGGAGAACCTAATACCACCATCGGCAGTACCAGCTTCATTTGCGGGCAATAGTAACCAGGCAATAGGTTCGGTCAACCGCATTGCTTTCACAGACGATCACGTCTTCGTAGTGGGTGTGTCCAAGCTGACAGTATTTGATGCCTCTGTAGGACTGGAGCGCGTGTATGCCGCACAGATCGGCTGGAACATGGAGACAATCTATCCTATGGGCAACAGGATCTTCATCGGGTCCCAAAACTCTGTGGAGATCTACAATATCAATGACCCTGCATCGCCGCAGTACGAATCATCCTTCTGGCATGCCACTTCCTGCGATCCCGTATTCCCCGTGGATGAAGAGACGGCCTATGTCACCCTCCGCACCGGAGACTTTGCGGAGTGCCCCGGTGATGAGAATGCTCTCGTAGTATTGGACATTACGACCATGTCCATGGCCGTTCAGGTGCAGGACATCGAGATGGAGAGCCCTTACGGCTTGACCATGATCGGTGATCGTCTTTACGTCGGCGAAGGCGAAAATGGCTTAAAGATCTTTGATGCCACTGATCGGCGAAACCTGGTACTGGAAGAGGCACAGCGCAATGTCAAAGCCTATGACGTGCTGGCGCACCCGACGCGACCTGGCTTGCTAATGATTGCCGGCCCCGAAGGACTCAGCCAATTTGAAACAGACGACGACCTGCAGCTCCAGCTGCTGAGCCATGTCGCCTTTTAGAGAAAGTTGATGCGCAGTCTACTGGCACTTTTGCTCTTGCTGATGGGCATGGGGTCCGTCATGGCCCAACGCCCCCCGGAAGAAGAGCAACTCTACATTCGCTATTACGACGGGTCCATTTTCATCGGCTATGTAGTTGATCGCGACAAGTACTCCTATCGACTGAGGATAGTTACGCAGGATACGATCACAATTCAACCGGCACTGATAAAAAGGATTCGTAGTTCGAAAGACCTCATGATCTTTCCCGGAGGGAAGTACCACTTCAAACGCGGGATCTATGGTGCCACGAGTTTTGGCGGCGGCTTCAGTGGCGAGGACGGAACGGGCCAATGGGATGTGACAGTGATCTCGAGGATCAAAGAGGATGTACACGTAGGTGGTGGTATAGGTTTTGAAGGAGGCTCGATCTCTATCGCAGGGTTCTGGCATACGCAACACTTTACGAGTGTCTATGCGTATGGGAGATACTATCCATTTGGCCGAAAGAAACGGCGGACCTTCATCGATAGCAAACTGGGATGGGGTTTCTCTCGCAACGAGTGGGACGGTGAGCATTCTGGCGGCGTCCTTGCACAACCTGGCATAGGGCTGGAGTTCCCATCAAGGCATAACTTCCGATGGTTCCTGTCCCTCAGTCAGTACATTCAAAACACGGCCGGTGAGAGTACCGAATGGGGTCCTTTTTCACAGCCCGTCACCACCGACTACAACGTCTGGTACAGTCGGACGATGTTCAAAATTGGTTTCCAATTTAAGTAGACGACCACCGTCGGGCTTTTACCCGAATGTTGTATATTTGAGGCCTATTATTGATAAGAAGATAAGAAACGGTTCCGAGCGGGGCCGTTCTTTTTTGTTATAAAGGGATAAGAATTAAGAACTGAAATGGCTCATAACTATTACACCAAAGAAGGACTACAAAAACTGAAGGACGAGCTTCAGGACTTGAAGTCGAGGGGAAGAGCAGATATGGCAAAGCAAATTGCCGAGGCCAGAGATAAAGGTGATCTGAGTGAAAATGCGGAGTATGATGCTGCCAAAGATGCCCAGGGCCTGCTGGAGCTGAAGATATCAAAGCTTGAAAACATCGTGGCCAATGCCCGCGTAATTGACGGGGCGAACATGGACTCCTCCAAAGTCTCCATCCTGTCAAAAGTGAAAATAAAAAATGCCCGCAATGGGGCGGAACTAACGTATCAGCTTGTAGCTGAGGAAGAAGCAGATCTCAAAGCCAACAAGATCTCTGTCAAATCGCCCATCGGCGGTGGCCTCCTGGGCAAGAAAGTCGGCGAGAAAGCCAAAATAAAGGTACCGGCTGGAGAAATGGAGTTCGAGATACTCGACATTTCCATCTAAATTGCGTCACTGCGAGGAAGCATTTCCGAGCAAGCAACTATATCCCTTTTATTGGCATGGCGTCCATTTTTTCTAAGATTGTCAGCCGGGAGATCCCTGCTCACATCGTCGCTGAAAATGATACATTCCTGGCGTTTCTTGATATCAACCCGCTGGTTGAAGGTCATACGCTGGTGATCCCCAAAGAAGAGGTCGATTACATCTTTGACGTGCGGGACGAGCTGCTGTCGGGTATCCTCGTATTCGCCAAAGGCGTGGCACAAGCCATCGAAGCCGTCGTAGAGTGTGAACGCATCGGTGTGACGGTGATCGGGTTGGAAGTGCCCCATGCACACGTACACCTGATCCCCATCAATTCGATGGGCGACATGAACTTCGAGCGCATGAAGTTGTCTCCATCTCCGGAGGAGCTGGCAGCTACGGCAAAGAAGATATCAGAGGCCTACAAGGCTACTGCCCACAAATAGGAGCGGGACCTATCACAAAGGCTGACCGTCGAGGTCAGTGGTGAGAATCTCAGTCATCACGTCGAAGAACGGCCTCATTAGCTGAAACCCCCTATCCACAAGCGCCATGAAGTCCCCGCTCGCTACCTCCTGATCCGAGAAATTGTGTCGAAGCATGAACTGCTTGTGGCGCAGGAGATCGATGTTCTCATCCTCCTTAGAAAACCCTTTTGGCGCACTCTTGACCTGCTCTCCTCTCAGGTCTCCGAAAAACTCAGTCAATTCCTTGTGGGCTAAGGCAGCCCGAAGGTCGGTAGCATCCTGGCTGATGTGTTTGCGGATATGCAGGAGATCCTGAGGATTGGGCCCAAAGAACCCACCTGCCATGTAAGAATTGCCAGGTCCCACCTGAAGGTAATAGCCACCGCGAAGCAGCTTTGTTGCCCTCTTGATATTCGTAGACCACGAGGTCTTGTAGGGCGTCTTGTCCTTACTGAACCTTACATCCTTGTAAATGCGATAGATCTTGGTGTTGGCCTCATCGATATGATCGTGAGCCTTCATCCGATCCATCAAAGCTTTGACGAAAGCCTCAAATTCCTCTTTCGAGGTCTGGTAGGTATCCTTATGCGCATTGAACCACTCCCGGTGGTTGTTGTCCTTGAGGTCCGAGAAGAAAGCCAGTGTGTTCTTAAGTGTCATAGGTTACAAATTGATTTGGGGAAAATATCCGCGGCCAGGCAGTCAAACAGCTACGGCAGAGTTTTGCTCCAGGTGCACCTTGAGCGCCGCTTTGATGTCCATAAGCACTTCCTGTGCCTGCTTAGCCATACGGGGTTTCATCAAAGGAACAAGCAGTTTCTGTACCCACCATTTGACGGAGATGGCCATCCGAAAAGTGAGCCCGGTGGTGTGTTCATCCACCGGTGTCATAATGAAGTCGGTCTCAAAGTACTTGAGCGGCGCCGGGTTCTTCAAGATCTCGCCGTAAGAACGCTGATCCGGCTCCACGTGTGGCTTGATAGTGTCAAAAAAGAGATGCTTCCCCTTCACGATGCAGTAGTGCTCCTCTCCTGCTCTGTTGATTCTGTCCTCATCAAAGATGATTTCGTCAGCCCCCTTGTTCCATAGGTGTCGGTACCTGAAGTCCATGATGAAGTTTTGAAGCACATCGATATCATATGGGATCTCATCGGCCACCTCCACGACCATGTCCACTTTCACGGGCGGAACGCTTTTCTCTTCCTCTTCCAGCCCATCCTTCCACTGACCGATCTTGTTGTATTGATACGGGATGCGACCAAGATCACGATCCTCCAGAAATCCGTGACCTTCACCAAGGAAGCCCGACTCGGCCAGGATCGACTCTGAAAAAAGGAGGTACTCATCATCGTCGATGTCATTCTTGAGCAAGCGATGCGTGACGATCACCGCGCCGCCGAAAGGCTTTTGCTTCGTCCCGGCAAATGCAGCCATGTTGACCTCTCCTGAATGGGCCACGAACTTCAGTTTCAAATTCGCGGCAGTCGAACATGCGCCGCAATTGCAGATGCGCCGATGCTCATATTGTAGGAGATGTCTGTGAAATGCCTGATAGATCCGCTTGGCCTCCAGCGTGAGATCTTCGATGGATAGCTTGGTCCCATGCTTAAAGAAAAACACCGCGTCACCCTCCACCTCGGCCACCTCCAGGGTCTGCGAGCCCTTCTCGATGATCACGTTGATCAGCTCCTCTACGATGTGCTGACTATGCGCAATTTCCGTATCCTTCACAAAGCGCGTGAACCCCGAAATATCAGGAATGAAAAGTGTAGACTCAGACATTGCTTATCTCGCCAAAACGTAGATATCAACGTACGAGGAGCTATTCGCGTTCAGAAAAATGCAAAATCGATCAGCGAGTTCTGAATTTTGAGTTTTGAGTTCAGGACCGATACTGGAACGACCTTTTCAACTCTAAATTCCCAAACTCAAAATTCAAAATCGCTTCAGTCTCCTTTTTTCCTAAACTGGTAGCGGATCCCCAAGCTACCACGTAGCAAGTTGGACTCACCAAAAAAGGGTGTCACCTCCATCTGAAAACCAAATTGACGGGCATCGAAGGGATAGACATTCAGCCCGATCGGCACGACGATACTGGTTTCATACTCTGTATCGTGTCGCGCTCCGGCACCGACGTACAATTCGTAGTCCGGTTTGTTCAGAATGTCGTAAGCCACTGCTAGCTCATAAGACTGATCGGCAAAAAAAAGATCAGTTCCAAGACGGATCTCCGGTCGCCATCGCTCCTTGAACTCGTAGCTGACTCCAAAGAAAGGAAGCGCCGAATACTGATAACTAGCACCCCATTGAGCAAAAAGAGTCAGAGGTGTGCAGAGTAGGAAAAGGAGTGTAAGTCGTTTCATATATGTATAGGTTGCCTAGGCCCCCGAATGGTGACCGTGATCCAGCCATCGCATGATCAAAAACCGTGCTATTGAGTCCTCCCTCGACGGTTTCACCTCTCCGCTGGCGATCGCCCTGCGCAACTCTTCCCTCGTAAACCACCTCGCCGCTGACAATTCGTTTTCATCCAGCCGGATCTCGCGATCCAGGGCTCGCGCATTGTAGCCGACCATCAGTGCCGAAGGAAAAGGCCAGGGTTGCGAAGCCACATACTGGAGATCTGTGACTTGCAGGCCACTTTCCTCTTTCATTTCGCGGATGACAGCGGCCTCGAGGGTCTCACCGGGCTCGACAAAGCCGGCAAGGGTCGAGTACCAGCCGGTCCCCTTCCGCTTGACATTTTCTGCGAGCAGGGACCGCTCGACTCCCTCCTCGTCTACGTGATAGATGAGGACAATGATCGCCGGGTCCGTCCGGGGGTGTATGGAATAGCCACAGGCATTGCAGACTCTCACAAAACCGCCCTGCCTGGATGTCGTCTCCCCGCCGCACTTGCCGCAGTAGCGATGGTGCCGGTGCCAGTGCAGCATCGCGCGGGCATAAGCCAGCAATGAAGACTGCTCGAGTGACAGTTCCGCGAATAACGACCGCATATCTTGCCAGTCATCACCAGTCGTTGAGGCCTCCAACATCGAAGCAGCAAAAAGCGGTTTGCCATTGACTATCCCCAGCAATGTAAGATCTGCCATCGGCTGCGAGTCCAATTGCTGGGCAATGACGTAGCCCCCGCCAGAGGGCCGGACGAGAAACTTACCCTCACTTAGTAGGATGACTTCCGCCCCAGGGTGCGCTTGTTGCGCTGACAGCCATTCCTCCTCCATTCGCCGTTCGTGAGATCGATCGAGGTAGAGGGATTGCGTGTAGTGGAGATTTTGCCTGTCTGACATTCGCGCGGTTAATCACAGTTGAATAGGCGGCCGGCCCAGTTCGCTAAGGTAAACAGCTCGCAAAATCCTCCAATTCCGATTATTCATTATTTTGCCCTTTTTTGCTCTGTCCCTCGATACTTTTTTCGGACTTCAACAACTAGTCTATGAGACCATGTGCCCTGGTAGCCATTTTGATCCTTCTCCCCTTCATTACCAACAGCCAATCTGCTGAGACCTATACCAATTTCAGCTACAGCGAACTGGACAGCTTGATTGGCAGCCATATTCAGCAAGGGGCGGATGCAGTGGCCATACCGATGGCCCAAGCGATGGTTCAGAAAGCCATGGAGGATAACAGCGATTCACTCAGAGCGGAAGGATTGTCGCGTCTGGGATTCCTCTACCGACAGACAGGTGACTATGATCGCGCACTGGAGTGCCTTCTGGAGTGCAAATCCATTGACGAAAGGGTACTAGGCGCTGAACATCCATTTTATGCCAATACCTTGGACAACCTCGCCGTATTGCATGAATACATGGGCAACTATGATCTTGCGCTGCCGTTACACCTGCAGGCTCGGGACATCAGGAAAAATTCTCTCGGCGAAGAACATCCTGACTATGCTTTGTCGATCAACAACCTGGCCTTCCTGTACAAGTCTATGGGCAACTACAGTCAGTCGTTGCCGCTCTATGAACAAGCACTGGAAATCTTTGGAAAGGCCCTGGGGAAAGAGCATCCCACCTATGCCGGCACCTTGAATAACATTGCCTACTCTTTCCAGGAAATGGGACTCTATGATAAAGCGCTACAGCTCTATCTACAGGCACTAGAAATCAAGGAAAGCACGCTGGGTAAGGATCATCACGACTACGCGCAGGCACTCAATAACCTCGGCTATCTGTACGAGACCATGGGTCACTATGAGAGAGCCCTCCCACTCTACCTTCAGACCAAGGAGATTCTACTTCAGACCGTGGGAATTGAGCATCCATCATACGCTACTTTACTCAACAACCTGGCATTGCTATATGAGGCAATGGGCAATTACGATGAGGCCCTGCCGCTCTATTTGCAGACAAAGGAGATCGACGAGAAAGTGGTGGGAAAGGGGCATCCGTATTATGCCAGCTCAGTGAATAATCTTGCGGCACTCTACAATGCCATGGGGGAACATAGCAAGGCCCTGCCATTATTCACCGAAGCCAATGCCATCGACGAAAAAACCCTGGGCCGGTCCCATCCAAATTATGCTACGTCTCTCAACAATATTGGCCTTACCCATGACAAAATGGGCAACTACAACACAGCGCTGACCTACTACCTGGAAGCCGCAAGCATTCGGGAATTGGCCCTGGGAAAGCAACACCCTGAATACGGGAAGTCACTCAACAACATCTGTGAACTGTATGGGAAAATCAATCGCTTCGACCAGGCATGGAAAGCGCTCTCCGACGCGATCTATAGTTCCTCTGGTCTTGAATTAGCTCAAACGATCGATGAAGAATGGCTCGATCAACTGGCAACCGTACCCTACGCCTCAAGTGCTCACTTACAGGAAATGATCTCCTCACTCAGGATAGCGTATGATCTTCTTCCTCAGGATCCGAGTATAGAGGATGCTCCAACCAAGCAGATCATTGTCGCGGATTTGGCCAATGTTCTTCTGATAAGAATAAGAAGTGAGGTCTCCAATGAACAGGATAAGCTCCGGATACTCTCTCAAAGCCATCAATGGCTGGAGAGAAGTCTGCAAGTGCTGGACCCGCAAACAGCAGCAGTGAAGGCCCTGACGTTGACAGATCAAAATAAGTCTGTGCTGTTACTACAAGCCACCAAGTCTGAAGTCGCCTACCGCCTGGGAGAAGTGCCCGACAGTCTCATCTGGCTCGAGCGGAATCTTGTGAATGACCGTAACCAGTTGCAAGCTCGATTACTCGAACAGCCAACGGAGGCCGACAAGAACACGCTTATTGATGAACTGAATCACCTCAATAGGCAGATCGATGAGTTCGTCACGATGATTAAAGAGGATTACCCCAAATATTATCAAATCAAGTACCAGCCAACCGATGCCAACGTCCAAGACCTTCAGAGCTTGCTAAGCCCAAATACGGCCTTGTTGGAATATGTCGTTGGCGACTCTGCCGTGCATATTTTCTACCTGGATCAGGACGAGGTGGAATGGTACCAATGTGCGATCTCCGACAGTGAACTGCGGGAACGCATTCGTTCACTGCACCATTCGTTGAACAACTATACCTCTGCAGAGGCATACCAGGAATATGTAGACCAGGCCTACTGGTTTTATCAGCGCCTCGTTGCCCCCGCGGTCGCCAGCAAAGCGGAGATTACCAATCTGATCATTGTGCCTGATGGAGAATTAGGACACCTGCCCTTCGAGACCTTCCTTGTTAAAGAAGCCTCGGAACAAAATAGCCCCCATTATCTCATCCATGACTACAGCATCTCCTACAGTTACTCCGCCACGCTTTGGAAAGAGAATATGGAGGCCCAAGCCCCGAGGAACAACGGTCAAATGTTGGCGGTAGCCGCCGACTATAAAGTAGTGTTGGATACGGGACTGATTTCCATGCGACTCCCAACGGACCAATGGAGACGAGGGGAGCTGACGGAGCTACCCGCCGCCCGTAAGGAGGTCGAAAGCCTCCGCGAAAAATACGCCGGTTTCTTTGCCTTTGATGCTATGGCCTCAGAGGGAATGGTGAAAGCCAAAGCTCCAGACTACTCCATTTTGCACTTTGCCACGCACGGGTTCCTTGATAAGGACCGTCCCGTGCTTTCCTCTCTGGCGTTCACAGAAGATAGCGACAGCGGCGAATCCAACTTCTGGCAGGCCTACGAGATCTCCAAAAGCCAGCTGAATGCAGACCTCGTCGTGCTCTCTGCCTGCGAAACGGGATATGGGAAATTCGAAACGGGTAATGGTATCGCCTCCCTGGCAAGAGCTTTTATGTATGCTGGCGCACCATCCCTGGTCGTATCTCTATGGCAGGTTCATGATGAGGCTACTTCTGACCTTATGACTCGCTTCTACGACCACTTGGATAGCGGACTTAAGAAAGACGAGGCCCTGCGCCAGGCCAAGCTGGACTTCATCCAATCCGCCCAAGGAATCCAACAACATCCGGCCTTCTGGTCCCCCTTTATCATGATGGGCAAGACAGATGCTGTAAATATCAAAAAGAAAGGTGAATTGATTCCCTGGGTGATGGGCGGGGGTTTGCTAGTGGTATTGGTGATAGGTGGGGTGGTTGCGAGGAGGCGGAGGGGATGAGCAACTACTAACGGCTTGTGGCCCTCCAAGGCATGGAAGTTAACTTCCGCGCTAGGGTCAGATATGTCTCCCGAAGCGTGCTGCCGTCAACAAATGAGGCAAAATTACGCTGACCTTTCACCCCAGAATAGTTGATTTTCGCCATTCTTTTCCAAACTGATTCTTGGTTATTTTACCTAAGTGCTTGCACTTGATTGGGAATAGAACAACTGAACAGGACCCGACATGAAATTACTGAACCTCTGCACTTTGCTATTATTTTTCGTTTCGCCGGCTTATTGCCAGGGCGATAATCAATACATGGATCTTGAATACGACGTACTTGAGACTCGGATTCTTGGCCACATCGAAAATGGGGAGTATGTTGACGCCATGCCATTGGCCGAAGCTTTTGTAAACAAGTCGCAAATAGACAAGAATGATTCATTGAGGGCTACGGGCATCTTTTATATCGCCAATTTGCACTGGCATCTGGGCAGATATGATCAAGCCTTGCCATTGGCAGTGGAGGCAAAGGAAATCAGATATGAGATGCTGGGACAGACACATCCCGATTACGCCAAGTCACTGAATCTATTGGCGCTGATCAACGATTCTATGGGCAAGTACAAGGAAGCGTTGCTGCTGTTCCGCGAGGCAAAGAATATCTACGAAACCAACCTGGGCATTGACCACCCGGATTATGGTCCGGTGCTCAATAATTTGGCTTTCCTCTATGAAAACATGGGACAATGGGAGCAATCGTTGCCGCTTTACTTGCGAGCCATAGAACTCGAGAAAAAGGTATTGGGTATAGAGCACCCCCAATATGCCATGGCCCTCAACAACCTGGCACTACTTTATGAGAAAATAGGTCACTACGACCAATCCTTGCCCATCTACCTGGAGGCCAAAAAAATCCGGGAACAAACACGTGGCCGGGACAATCCAGAGTATGCCGAGTCCATCCACAACCTGGCGACGCTCTACAAAAAAATGGGGAACTATAGCCAGGCACTCCCTCTCTACTTGCAAGCAACAGAATTGTTCGAAAAGACCCTGGGGCAGGAACATCCCTATTATGCCGGATCCCTCAATAACCTGGCGGTCCTCTATGAAAGAATGGGCGAATATGACGAGGCCCTGGCGCTTCAAATCCAGACGAAGGAGATCGATGAAAAGGTCCTGGGAAAGGAGCACCCGTACTATGCGGCCACACTAAGCAATCTGGCAATCCTTCACTACCGATTGGGGGATTACGGCAGTGCCTTGGAGCTTTTTATTGAAGCTTCGGTTATTGAAGGGAAATCCCTGGGAACCGGTCATCCAGGCTACGCCACTTCCCTTAATAATCAGGCGGCGGTCTATGAAACAATGGGCGACTATCGAAAAGCGCTGCCACTGTATATAGAGGCTTGCGATATCAGAAAAAAGAGTCTTGGCAAAAGGCATATTTCATTGATTCAGGGACTGAATAACCTGGCCAACCTCTACTACCTAATGGGCGACTTCGCTAAAGGTTGGGATGTCCTGCATGAAGCCATGTCTCTCTCCTCAGGAGAGCAAGTACCAGAGACCATTGATCAGAACTGGCTTGACCAGCTCCTGTCGGCGAGTTACGCATCAACAGGACACATGCAACAGATGATCAATTCGTTGGGTATCGCTTATCTGCTGCTGGGCAAAGACCCTGGCATCGTTGATACAGAAGCAAGACAGGTCATAGTGGCTGATTTATCGAATGCCCTTTTGACCAAAGCCAGAAATCAGGTATCCAGCGAAGAAGACAAGCTACGCCTGCTAACGCAAAGCCACGATTGGTTGCAGCAGAGCCTGCGTGTGTTGAATCCGGAGTACGAGACCCGCAAGGCCTTCCACCTCGCGGAGCAAAACAAGTCGGTTTTGCTTCTGCAAGCCACCAAATCTGAAATGGCCTACCGCCTCGGAGAAATTCCCGACTCCCTGGTATGGCGAGAGCGAAAGCTCCTGGTAGATCAAAGCCAGCTCCAGGCTAAACTGCTTGGAGATATCAAGAAATGGGAAAGAGACAGCCTCATAGCACAGCTCAACGACGTCAATCAGTCAATTGATGAATTGGTGCGGCGGATAGAAACAAACTATCCCAAGTATCATCAAATCAAATATCTCCAGTCGGATGCCGAGGTTGAGGAGATTCAGTCTCTTCTTGACGCAAATGCAGCCTTACTGGAATATGTTGTGGGTGATTCTGTGGTGCATATATTCTATCTGGACAGACAAAAAGTCCACTGGCACCAATTGCCTATCCCTGAGGGTGAATTGCAGGACCGAATTGAAACAATGCACCACTCGCTGAATGATTTCTCATCCAAGGAATCGTACCAGGAATTCACGAACCAGGCACATTGGTTTTACCAGCATTTGATAGCTCCAGTGCTTCAGGGTGCAGAAAGTATTACGCGTCTCATCATCGTGCCCGACGGAGAGTTGGGGCACCTACCTTTCGAGGCGTTCCTCGTAGAACAGGTGACCTCACAGGACACAAGGCCCCATTATTTACTGACTGACTATAGCATTTCTTACAGTTACTCGGCCACGCTATGGATGGAAAATACGGAAGCACAAAACCCCAGAAACAATGGACAGATGCTGGCCGTGGCGGCGGACTACGACGTCACGTTGGATACCGCCTTGCTCGCCGTACGGCTACCGACCGATCAATGGAGGCGCGGAGAACTAACCGAACTACCCGCTGCTCGCAAAGAGGTCGAAAGCCTGCAGCAGAAATATGCTGGGTTCTTTGCGTTCGATACAGTGGCCTCAGAACGAACGGTAAAGGCAATGGCACCTGACTATTCCATTCTGCATTTTGCCACGCATGGATTCCTGGACGAAGAGCGGCCGGTGCTCTCTTCACTGGCATTTACCGAAGACAGCGATAGCACCGAGTCGAACTTCTGGCAGGCGCATGAAATCTCCAAGACTCAACTCAACGCCGACCTCGTCGTGCTCTCCGCCTGCGAAACGGGTTATGGAAAATTCGAAACAGGTAACGGCGTCGCCTCACTTGCACGAGCGTTTATGTATGCCGGTGCTCCTGCATTGGTGGTATCTCTATGGCAGGTGCATGATGAGGCCACTTCTGAACTCATGACACGCTTCTACGACCATTTGGATAGGGGAATGAAGAAGGACGAAGCCCTCCGGCAGGCTAAGCTCGATTTCATCCAGGCCGCTGAAGGAGTCCGACAACATCCGGCCTTCTGGTCCCCCTTTATCATCATGGGCAAGACCGATGCGGTGAGTATTAAGAGGAAGGGCGAGGTGAGCCCTTGGGTGATTGGTGTGGGGCTGCTGGTGGTATTGGTGATAGGTGGAGTGGTTGCGAGGAGAAGGCGCTGACATAGGTAATACTCGCACCGTCACCAAGACGGGGGCTGCAGTTGCAGCCAATGCTCGTGCACTCCCACCGACCGCACGACCGAAATCTCTGCCAGATTTTTTTGACTACCTCTTATCTTGCCCTATCCACCAATCGGGTCCGCATTGTCGAAGTCTTCATTACTGATAGTGAATGTAAAAACTTGAGTATCTCCTTCAAGCGTCTTTACATATCCAGTGGCGTGCTCTTCATTTTCCAGATGAATAGGGAACAGCAATAAGTTCCGATCCTGCAAGGTACAGTCGCTTATAAATCCACAGAATGATTCGATACGTTCCTCATTGAAAAAGACGACCACGGAATCAGAGAACAAATCCCACTGTATATCCTGACCTGTCAATTGATCACAATCCAACCTTCCTCTTTCGTCAACACAAATCTCATCTTTGATATTCCCCTCACCGGGTAGTACACTAAACTCTTCAATTACTTCTCCTTGGCTATAAGCTGCAACTCTTATTGGCACTTGACTTTCATTCACGATGGTTCGCCGAACGTTATATTCTGTCGTATCATGACATGACGCGAAAACCAACAGGACCAAAAAAAACAAGTATACCCTCATCGCTTGTTGTCTTTTATGGTTTCATAAAAACTTCTCATTTCTGCAATATTGCCCTCCGTCGCATTTGAGTAGTGGTTTATCAAGTATTGCTGCACTCCCCATAATGTTGTGCGATTATTTAATGCATTTTGCATTTGCTGTAGGGTATAGCCTGAAACCTCGTCATTAGCATAATCGTCAGCCACTCCACCGTTTGGCAGACCGACTCGTTGGTTCTGTGCATCCCTCAAATCAATAAAAAAGGGAGTATACTGCCACGATCTACCTCCCCGATTTATTTGATCTTCTCGTCTCTCGGGGAAATCCTGTACCTGATTGGGATAATAGGGTAGCGTGAAATAGTACTCCACGGCGTAAGCAAAACTCTCTACTGCCATAGGCTCTCCAATGTAGGTAACTTGAAAACTGTTGGGCGATTTGAAGATATGACTCATATGTCCCATCTCGTGCATCATAGTTGAATATATATCAGGGGTATCATCCCCGTTAGTAACGTAAAACATGACATCATTTCTTAGGAATAAACGAGTAATTGCGGCAGTCAGATAACCATGACGCAAGGATCCTTTCACCACATGAGAAACCCCATTTCTGAACTTTAGACGCAATTTCACATTCTGAAAGAACCCCGCTTGCTTTAGGTTATGACGGGAGGCTTCCGTCCTGAAATGATAGATGGCGTTCATCATAGTGGCGGCTGCCCATGTATCAGAGCCTGAGCGATAGGGTATATCAAAATACCAATCGCTTTTTTGACTTGGGCCTGTATGCGTCCGGGCAAAACCCCAAGCATTAGTGACTCTATGTTTATAAGTTTTCCATTTAATGCTGAACCTCGGAGACCTTCTAAACCTCTTTCCAATATAAAATGTGCCATTGATAACACTCGTGTTCGCTTTTCCCCATTTGAACCATCTCCTGGCCCGTACCTGGACGTAACGAACTGGCAAAAAACCACCATTGCTGTTTCCAATTCTTTCTTGCACCCTTATTCGCCCTCTCGGTGTGTATCTGCCCTCCGTTCTGCCGCCCTCATTCGTTATTGGGTCTTCCCAATTGCCCGTTATCCTCAAGGCTTCATCTTCCAGGGCTTCCCAGAGGCCGGTACTGATCCTACCGCCCTCGGACTCCGGGTCATCTTCATCCACGAGATAAAGATCTGCCAGTATTTCATAATGAACCGGTGGAAACTCATAATCTGGTTTGACGACCGTGTACTGCCATGTGGGCAAGCTATCCAAAAGGTCCGGGTCATGGTACCAATGACCTACCTGTTCAATCTCGAAATCCAGCGGATAATCAAAAAGAGTGAGAGTGCTATCCGCTTGTAAGGCTTCGAGTTCCACAGTATCCTCCGGCAAGAATCGAACATACAAATCCGTTGTCTCAATATTGATCTCTTCGGTAATTCTTCCGGATGCCGTCAGGTTCGCCAGTGCCCTTTGCATATTCTCCACAGTATAAGGGTTTTCCAGGCGTTTCCCCAGCACCATCTTATCTCCATTTGGATGGTATTCCGTGATATCGAATAATTCAGCCTCCTTCGAATTCAGTGGCACAGGCTCATCGACTCGACAGGAAAGTAAGGTCAGTGTTAGCAGGGCTCCCATTGCTAAACTGTTGTTAGAAAATGGTATGGATCGTCTTCTCATGGGTTTAGAATTGTCGTGGTAAATAAAGTCGGCCACCCTTCCTCACGCCTATCGTCATACCAAGTCAAGTGATGGTTCTTGTTTCCAAAACTTGTCTGGCTTGAGTAGGAAAATAATTGCACAGTGATCAGGTAGTAGTCAAAAATTAGCGGAGGGCACGCTTCGAAACACGCCAATTCCTCCGGTTGATTATATGTTGCATTAGAAGCGACTTGGTTACCACTTGTTGGTGAAAAAGAATCACGCTTGTTCGTTTTGGAATTACTTGGTCATCGACACCGAGTGATGGGATGGGTATAATTCTGCCGTGGTATTGAGAAGGCAGCTCGAAATACACAGAAGTAACTTTTTGTACTAGAAGGGAGCTTTGAGAATTGCACCGTTCCACCGGATCTCAGATCCAGTGGTATTAACCGTTCGGGATGCCCTCGCGGAACATCCCGAATAGCAAAAGGGTGAAGTGAGTCCCTGGGTGATTGGTGTGGGTTTGCTAGTGGTAGTAGTGATCGGTGGGGTTGTTGCCAAGAGGCGGAGGGGGTGAGCACTAACTAGCAGCTTCTGGAGCTCCAAGGCACGGAAGTAACTTCCACACTCGGGTTGGGGAGGCGGTTAATCCCCAAAGCGTACCACTGCCAACACTGGAGCCCAGTTCTACTGAGCTTCAACCACTAGAATAGTTGATTTTCGCCATTCTTTTCCAAGGCGATTCTTGGTTATTTTACGAGGTACTCAATCACGGCAAAGAGATTTTTTGATAATAAACAACTGAAATCCTGCACGACAATGCGACCATTTCTCTGCTCTATCCTTCTCGCAATTCTTGTTCAAGCGTCCTTTTCACAAGATCATAACCACTACCTAGACTTGAGCTACGAGGAGCTAGATAGTCTTATAAAGGACCGAATCGAACAGGGAAGGTATCCAGATGCGGTACCGATGGTAGAGGCATACATCTCGATAGCTGAGAAGGAAAATATTGATTCCATCAGAGCCAGAGCCCTCGACAAGCTCGGACTCCTGCATTGGCACATGGGCAGTTACGATCAAGGTCTGCCATTTGCTATGGAGGCCAAAGACATTCTCGAAAAAGCATCAGATAATGAACATACACTTTATGCGGAAATAGTGAACAATCTCGGCTTGCTCTATGAAGCGACCGGAGACTATAGGAGCGCGTTGCCGCTATATCTGGAAGCCAAAGACATCTGGGAGAAAGAGTTTGGAGAAGCGCATCCCCAATATGCTTTGGCACTCCACAATTTGGCCTCGCTCCATGAAAAGATTGGAAACTATGACAAGGCAATGGAGCTATTGCTAATAACCAAAGACATCGATGAAAAGGAACTGGGTAAAGAGCATCCAAAATATGGTGCGTCACTGAATAATCTAGCTTCATTGCACGAGGCAATGGGCAATTATGAGAGAGCACTGCCCCTTTACTTGCAAGCGAAAGACATCTGGGAAAAAGCGCTAGGCAAGGAACATCCCAATTATGCTATATCCCTCAACAATCTTGCACTTGTATATGAAGCTTTGGATGATTACAAACAAGCATTAGCCCTTTACCTGGAAGCCAAAGGAATAGAGGAACAGACGCTCGGAACAAACCATCCTGACTACGCAATTACACTCAATAATCTGGCTTCCGTCTACGAGTCGATGGAAAACTACCAAAAAGCCCTGCCGTTTCGTTTGAAGACCAAAGAGATATTTGGAAACGTACTGGGCCTAGAACATCCCTACTACGGTATTTCGGTCAATAATCTAGCCGGGCTTTATGTGAAAATGGCCAGCTATGATGAAGCTTTGCCACTCTTCCTGGAAGCCAAGGAAATTTGGGGAAAAGCTTTAGGCCTTGAACACCCCCTGCACGGCCATGTGATCACCAATCTGGCGTCGCTGCATGAGAAAATGGGTAACTATGAAGACTCATGGGAGATCCTACATCTTGGTATGAGTACCTATTCGAACACTCCAATTCCCACCGAATTGGATGAAGAATGGTACCAAGATCTACTAGCCGCGGCCTACCCGACGCACACGCATTTTGAGCATATGACCAAATCACTTACTGTTGCTTATCACTTACTCCAAACCGACCCAGAAGTTGCAGACTCAGAAGCTCAACAAATTTTAATCGCAGACTTGGCTCACTCCTTATTGAATCGGATCAGAAATCAAGTATCCAACGAAGATGACAAGTTGCGTATCCTCGCCGAAAATCACCACTGGCTGCTTCGAAGTCTCGAGGTGTTGAACGCAACAACTCATGCTGATAAAGCATTTAATCGCGCGGATGAAAACAAGTCTGTACTGCTCCTGCAAGCCACCAAGTCAGAACTCGCCTTTCGCTTGGGAGACTTGCCCGATTCACTTGTCTGGCAGGAAAAGCAACTGCTTGCGAGACAAGGTCTATTGCAGGCAAGTCTGCTAGAAAACCCCTCAGAAACTGAGAAGGAGAACCTATTAGATGAACTCAATCACATCAATATGGACCTCGATTCCCTAGTAAGTATCATCGAGGGGGGTTATCCCAAATACCACAAAATCAAATACCAGCATTCAGATGCCAAAGTGCAGGATATTCAGGCATCTCTAGCAGCAAATACCGCTCTGCTGGAATATGTCGTAGGGGATTCCGCGGTGCACATTTTTTACGTCGATCAGGAGCAATTGAAATGGCATCGATTCCAAGTGGCGCGCAGCGAACTACAGGATCGCATCCAAGCACTGCATCGGTCGCTCAATGATTATGCGTCCAGTGACGCTTATGAGGAATATACTAGACAGGGACATTGGTTCTATAAGAATCTGGTAGCCCCCGGAATCGCCGGCAAAGAGGGGATCACCAACTTGATTGTCGTGCCTGATGGAGAACTCGGACACTTGCCATTCGAAACGTTTCTCGTCGAAGAAGCGTCCGAACAAACAAATCCTCATTATTTGCTCCATGACTACAGCATCTCCTACAGCTACTCCGCTACCCTATGGAAGGAAAACCTGGAAGCTCAAGACCCAAAGAACAATGGCCAAATGCTGGCGGTAGCTGCGGACTATGACGTCGTATTGGATACAGCCTTGCTTGCCGTACGGCTCCCTACCGATCAATGGAGGCGCGGAGAACTAACCGAGCTGCCCGCGGCCCGTAAAGAAGTAGAATCACTGGAACAGAAGTATGTGGGTTTCTTCGCCTTCGATACGGCGGCCTCGGAGCGAATGGTAAAAGCCAAAGCACCGAACTACTCGATTTTGCACTTCGCAACACATGGATTTTTGGATGAGGAACGCCCTGTGCTTTCCTCATTGGCGTTCACCGAGAACAGCGATAGTACCGAATCCAACTTCTGGCAGGCATACGAGATTTCCAAGACACAACTCAATGCAGACCTTGTGGTACTTTCAGCATGCGAAACGGGCTATGGGAAATTCGAAACAGGCAATGGCATCGCCTCCCTGGCACGTGCCTTCATGTATGCCGGCGCACCGGCGCTTGTGGTATCGCTGTGGCAGGTGCATGATGAATCCACCGCAGACCTGATGACTCGCTTCTACGACTACCTCGACAGCGGCATGAAGAAGGACGAAGCCCTCAGGCAGGCAAAGCTTGACTTTATCCAATCAACGGAAGGAATCCAACAACACCCGGCTTTCTGGTCGCCCTTCATCATGATGGGAAAGACCGATGCTATCAATATCAAGAAGAAGGGTGAGGGAACGGCTTGGGCGATTGGTGTAGCAATGTTTGGGGTCTTAGTCATGGGCGGAATCTTCATGAAAAGGAAATACTGACATTACAGAAATGCCATACGAGTTGTAGACCCGCGATAGCTAAAAAAGACGTCATTCCTGCTAGCCTGACCAACCTCTTCCGTTGTCAGCTATGACTCGCGATGCAGAAATCTGGCTTTTTGTTCGCCGTTCAAATTATGACTTGCACCTTCTCACTGGATCTCAGATCCAGTAGTATCAAACTTCGGGACGCTCTGGCGGAACATCCCGAATAGCTTGATGTTTTTACCGCACGCGTTACAAACGCGCGCGAGCACTGGGGGGACCTGCCAAATGTAATTGCGCCTGGTACTGGATCGCAGTTCCAGTAGTATCAACCGTTCGGGATACCCTAGCGGAACATCCCAAACAGCAAATATTCACTTGAGCCTGAATGGGATCCAGCCTCGTGAAAATGCTCTCTTGAAATTATAGATTTCTCGATCTATTTGCGGTTGGATATTTTGTACCCATAAATCATACGCTCGTTCTCCCAAAATAAACGTACCTGAAACGAGAGCCCCAATCCCCGCCGTTCCATAGATACCCGCAGCCGTTCCCGCCACCGTTCCAAAAGTGCGGAAGCTGAACCTTTCAACCGACAAATCCCCAGACTGCAATTCCGATGCATCAATTACCACACTAGCTCCGGCAGTAACATAGCCTAGACTAGTGGCGTTCGCCTTCACGAATTTGAGAACTTGACCAGTTTGTTTGGAAATGATTCGCCATCCCGCGATTGTCCTTCCATCGGTACTATGTATCGGCACGATTATAGTTTGAGAAGACCGGACCATTTCTGTCAACTCCACTGTGGCGCCAGATGTCACATTGATCCAACCAAGCTGTTCCGAGGTCATAGGATCGCCCCTCTGCTCCTGAACCTCCTGATTCACGTCCTCCTTCTGCTTTTGCCCCTTGTCGCCAGTTCCGTCCTTGTCCATTAGGTGATTGAAGACAAATATTGTCGCACCTGTAATGGCTCCGTCTTCGAAGTTGCCTCCTGCAATCTCTTCTGTGACACCCCCTGCTACTGTCGAGATCGCCAGGCCAGCCTCAAATGATAAACTCTTGGTGGCGCTCCCAGACAAACTACCAATAGAGCCAGCTCCGAAGCCATGCCAAAAATTACCACCCTGGGCAACCCGAAAAGCCCCATTGACCGACCCATGCGCCAGGGAACGATACAGTTCGTGTCCTTTCCCCCATGAGACAGGACCAAAGTGCTTTCCAATACCGAAGGTCCACAAGGAGGATACCGCGCCCCAGGCCCCTCCTTTGAGTCCAGCCAAAAGTGCGTCTCCAAAGCTGGCGCCATCCAGTACTGCACTGGTGAATGAACCTGCAAAACCTGCTGCCGCTCCAGCGGCCATGACTTTAACAATCAAGCCAAGGGTAATCGCTCCGGCACCAGAAGGCATTAGGAGAATTGAAGCTGCTGCGCCCACAACCGAGCCCAGTATCTGCCCGACGGATATATACCCACTCGGATCAGTCATGCTCAAGGGGTTGTTGAACACGTAGCTATAGCGATTGAGACCTTGTGTAAAGTCGGGAGATTGCGTATAGGGATCGGGGCTAAGGAAGCGGCCGATCACGGGATCGTACATACGGCCATTCATATTGATCAGCGCAAAGAGACCCAGATGCTCATGACCTGTAAACCCACGCGCATAGCTGACGGACGTTGCTCCATCCAGTGGGCCCCAGGTCTGTGCATCGCGACGGTTGCCCCAGGCGTCATAGCTGTACCGCTCGAGCACTTCACCGGTCACACTCACGATGGCCGACATCGAGCCAAGATGGTCCTTGAGCAGGAAGTGATCCGTCGACTGGTCATCTTCCTCCGTATGAATGGCGATGGCCTCCCCACCAGCCTTGATATAGTGTACCTTGCGAAGTGTTCCGTCGTCGGACTCCTCTTCTTCATAGAGACCACCGATGAATCTCTTCGTCATGGTGATTCCCGCTACGGTTGTGCGCGTCACCTTACGCTCATGCCCGATGCCATAGACAAAATCGATCCGGGCATCCCCCTCAGTAATGGACCGAACCTTATTGAATCCGGTGTAGGTGATGTCTTGTGTGACCGCGGGTATAGCCGTACCATTAAGCTCAATGTATTTGACTGCGTGGGGTTTACCCGGCTGATCTTCGGAATCATAGTGATAGACCCCCACGTCCGACTTGTAAGTGAGATTACCCAGTAAATCATACTCCATCACCAGGTCGGGCAGCTCGACGCCCTCGAAGTTCACGACCTTCAACCTGTTGAGCTCATCATATTGAAAGTGCTCAGTGAGACCCTGTCCATCCTGGAGCAGGTAGTTCGTGCGACTCGTCAGGTTATTGAGTTTGTCAAAGGTGTAGCCATCATGTTGCAACATTCCAGGAACTCCTGTCGCCGTGGTCATCACACTACGGATCAAGCCGGTTCTGGGATCATAATCCCGTGAGGTCTTGATCTGGCTTCCCAGTGTAAATTCCGTCAGCTGGCCGTTGGCATTCTCAGCGTCAGCTTGCCAGTATTGGATGGACCCATCGGCCGCAGCTACATTCATCAGATGACCATCGTCATCATACCCCTGTGCCACTTTAAAACCCGAGGGATAGGTGATCTCTGCTACTCGCCCAAGGTTGTCATAGGCATAGCCTGTTGCATAAGGTCGCCCTTCCAGGGTCTCTCTAACCATTGTTGGCTGCAACAGATCATCGTAGAAAAACTCCTTGGATATGGAGCCATTGGAGCTACTGCTGAGGAGACCGACCTTCTTCGTATCATACGTCCATGTAGCTATATCGATATCGGCGCCTTTTGCGATCTTCCGCTCAATGACCCTGCCCAGAATATCGTATTCAAAAGTGGTCTCATAGCCTTCTGCATCTCTTTGGTAGATGACCTCACCAAAGGCATTGTACTCTGAAAGGATTGTCCCCAAATCAGGATCGTTGACAGAAGTCTGATTGCCAAACCTGTCGTAAGTCAAAGTGGTGATGTTGGCCGCCGGGTCTTGTATCGACTTTAGCAGGCCACTGGCATAATATTCATACTGTAGGTCATTCCCCTTGGCATCGGTACTATGCGTGCGCTGCTCCAGCATGTTGAACCTTGCCGATACCGAGTGACCTTTGGCATTTCTGGTGCTGGTGATCAATCCCGCATAGGCACTATTGGTAATCCTATTTCCGGGCTCGATCGTTTCAGTCACCCGGCCTATGGGATCATACGTGTACGATGTCCACCGTGGATTGGTATCCTCAAAGTAGGATTGAGACGCCCGACCAACTTGCCCCTTGGAGTTGTATTGCTTGTCGGACATCACCCATCGACCTTTTCGCTCGACCGCCGAACGGAGTTGTCGGTTCAGCCGGTCGAAGTAGGTCTTTCCTGGCGCGCTTCCGGTGGTGGTAGTCTCGCTATAGTAGCGTGTATGCCCGGGGCCACTACCGTCAGCCCAGTGATAGGTGGTTGTGCTGGAGATATTTTTGTCAACATCCGTCGCGGAAGTAAGCCTGCCGAAATTGTCATAGTCATATTGGGTCCGAAGACCATTGGGGCTCGTCTCCGTGAGGACATTGCCAAAGATGGCATCAAATGTCTTGCTCACCTGATGGCCCAACGCATTGCTCTCTTCTTCGACAAATCGACCTTTTGTATCAAAGCCATAGGAAATTGTCCGCGATTGTGTGTTGCCGGATCGATCTACCACCCCCTCGGTGGTGCTGGTGAGAATATTTGCAAAGCCATCGTAGGTATAAGTTGTCTTCAGCGAAAGCTCATGCTCCGGTTCTACGATCTCACTCTCGAGAAAATGGTTGGGGTAATACGTAAACGCTGAGTTCCTGATGGATGGCCCCTCTCCAGGCGCGGTCTTAGTAACTCTGGTGGTTTTGAGACGCCCCAATATCCAGGTGCCAACCCCCGAATAGTCGTAGGTGCTCTTCGTCTGTGTTCTATGACCTGACCCATAGACCTGGTTCATCTCAAGGATGTTGCCATATGCATCATATTGATTGTAGGTCGTTTTAAGGGAAGTTATCTCATGCCCTGAGTAGATGTCATAGGACATGACTTCCTCCTCCGATTTCGCCAGAAAAGAGGTCTGGTTCAAGCCATCAGGCAAATCCCGGTATTTGACCGATGTCTTGGAAATAAGTCCACCCGTGATCGTCGACTCTACTTCCTGGCTATCCAGTAGTGGCACGAAGTGATCGTTCAGCGAGTAGTATTCCGATAGCAAGGTCCTTTGGGTACGATCGTCGACAGTCCTTTTGCAGAAACCCAGAAATCCCTTCCCTGCCGTATGAAGCTTGGCTTCGTGATAGGTATAGCGTGTGTCACTCAAACCGCCAATGCCGTTGTCCCCATGTACACTCCGCACGACATACATCGCTGCCTGCAGGTGCAAGAGATCCTCAGGCAAGTCTCTGAAGCCCTTTGTATAGACCTCATCGTTGGTCAAAGGAGCATAGTTGACATAGACCCGTGAACCATAGCTATTCGCAAAGCCATCCACCATGGCAGGAGCCTTGACATAGTCGGTATGCATCGTGACCTTTTGGCTTATGTATTCGTAGTCACAATCCTCCTGTCCGCTTAGCTCGCAAGTGGGATCGGTCTTGGTCGTTTCTGAGGCCCGTGGCATGGTAGCGATATCAGATATACCATTGCCCGTAAAATCGGTGACGAAAACCTCATCATTCTCACCAATCTGGATGCTTTCCACCTGGATGAATTCGGTGAGATCTCGCAACACATGAATGCGCATCGTTCCGCCATGACGAGTCCCTACGTCACTCCTTCCATCCCCGTTGAAGTCGCCAAGGTAATATTCAGGATCACCAAGAGCGGCTTGTGGCCTTTCTATCAGACTGACTTTGAACCCCGTGCCAGTACCCATGTACAGGCGCCAGTAATGCCTGGTCTCAAAACATCGTTCCATGTAGTCATCATCTTCCGGGTCCGGATGCCGAGGGTCTGGCGGAGTGCAATCGGGACTATCTACTGGCTCCGATCGAGAAAAGTCCGAGATGTCCAAAACATCAAAGATCCCGTCGCCATTGAAATCTGTGCGGATGGCATTACGGTTGGCAATGCGTCTGGAGATACCCGGCCACTCCTCTTGATCTTGAGTAGTGAAATTCCATCGCTGATTGCCGGCGAATAAGAGCAAGTTTTCTTTCTGAAAAGGATTGAGCCATTGTTCGATACCCGTGTAGATATCTGCCTTGCCATCTCCATTAAAGTCGGTGACAAGAAATTGGAATCCTGGAGCGACGTCATCCATGTCCCAAGTCCATTCATATCGGTCTGGGGCTTTGTTAGTGAGGAAGATGTGCCCCTGGTTGTAGAGAACGTCTCCCTGGAAGCCAATCGCCTCACCTGATTCTGAGATTCTGGTTTTAAAAACAAGCAAGTCTGTCTTTCCATCTCCGTCAAAATCACCTAATTGAAGCCACTCAAAATCCTTTGACGTTGGCAGGTACTGGTCAATGCCCAACTCGAACCCGCTACCTGTCGAAAAATAGACTTTACAATTCTTATCCTCGTCCATGGCCATGTAGTCCGTAATCCCATCGCCATTGAAGTCACCAGGGTACTTCTTCCACGTAGGGTTCGGGTCCATGGACTCATTGCTGGTGACTATCTCATCACCATCGAACTTGTGGAACACCCTAAAGCCATGAGTCCTACTGGTGATCAATCCATTATCCGCCTCATCCTCGCCGGTGACCTTCAGAAAGGACAAGATCTCCGACTTGCCATTGCCCGTGAAATCTCCCAAAAGATCGTCCCGATTAACTGTAATATTCTTCCAGGTAGAAGTAGTTATATAGGTATCAGTCTCCGTAGTCCCGAAAGCTCTCTGTCCAGATTGGTTCCATCGGAATTGAATAGGATTGTAGTGTTCGCTGGCAGCGTTGTATTCTGTGACCGATGTCAGGTGAGGAGCATCATCGATCTCCTGGTAGCTAAGCCGATAGTCGCGCACAAGATCGGTTCCATAGAAGCTCTTGACGTTGGACAGGCGCTTTTGGAGTTTGTACTCGTGGCCGACTACAAAGAAGTTGCGCTCATGCGCGCGGTCCTCATACTCGAACTTCACAGAGGCATATGGCTGAAGTCCAGCGGCATCATTTCCGGTGTATTTGATTTCGGCGATTCGCTGCTCAGTCGATGACCGGGCGTAATGGTAAGTCATGTAGTTGCCGGCGCGATCCTCCACCTTCGTCAGTACCCAGGTCAGCACGCCATGGTCTCCCGTGAGCATGCGCGAATCCGTGGTCGTGCCATACGTCTTGATCAGCCCAGACTTCTCCCAGACTTTGAAATACATCGGGAAACCTGACCCATCCGTGCCATACGCCACGATTTTGGCCATGCGGTTGTTTTCCAACCGGTACTCACTGCCATCGGCCCCATAAGTCCCGGACAGGCGGATGAGTCGCTCGCCATCCAATGCCAATCGGTCATGCTCATCAAAGTCTATCCGGTCCGCCTCCCCATCATGGTACTCTGTGGCATTGACACGGGTGATCGCAGAAAGCCCCGCGATCGCAAAGCCTTTCCCCAAGGGACCATCACCACCCTGGTGACTGTAGGCAATGGCCAAACTGGGCTGCATGTCATTCGTTCCGGGAGAGACGATGATGGGGATGCTGTAGGAAGCCACACCCAATTGGTTAACATCGAAGGCCGTTTCGGTCCCACCTACTACACCTTCTTCACCTTCCGCTGGAATGCCGAATGTGCCTGGTTGATTACCCAGGTAGCCGCCGAAATCGTCCAGGATCTGGTACCGGCCAAAAGTCGCCAGCAGCGTATTGTCCTGTTGTGACAAATACTCAAACTCAGGTTTGAATCGGATGTAGTCCTCACCGAGTATGACATGGGAATTGCCTGAGTAATTCCCCTGAATGGTAGGATTGCCCTGCGCTAATGCGCCGCTAACTGCCGCACCTAGACTGGCCAGCAGCCACAACAAATGTGGAACGCATCGGATCATCATTGGATTCCTCATTGCTTGATGATTTTGATGGTTCGCGATTGATCCAGAAATGCCCAGCGGAGCAGGTAAACGCCAAGCCGCTGGGAGGTGATGTCCACTTCAAAATCCGGTACGAGAAAGGTCTTCTTGTAGATCATCCGCCCGTTGAGGTCGAAGATGCTGACCTGGGAGATGGGATTCTCTGCTCCCTGTAGCGTGAAGCGAAGGAGTCCCTCAGTCGGATTGGGATAAACCAGGTCTACCAAGTCTCCCAGCTCCCCGGTTTGGAGCGAATCTGCCAGCTGATCTTCTTCGGTAGCTATCCGTGCGTCTGGCTCAGGAAGTACGATGAATCGCTTGACGCGGTTACCGGAAGCATCGTATTCAAAATGTATCTCTGCTTGCGCCCAGGCTGATCCACACCCAAGCAAGAGCAGTAGGAGCAACAGGGACTGTAGGTGATTTTTTGTAATCATCGTATCGGTGCGGTTAGGTGATTACTGCTTGACCAGTTCTTCGAGCTCCTCGATGCGCTTGTTTTGCTCGATGATATAAAGGGTGAGTTCCTCGATTTTCTTCAGGAGCAGTCCCTCCATCTCCCCGACTTTGACACCCTCTTCTTTCACTTCCTGTTCGGAAGGAATGTCCGGCAGATGATGGTTGGTGTTAATGAATTCCTCCACTTCTTCCAGGGACCTTAGCTCATAGTCGGGTTGGAACACGTAGTCGTGCCAGCCATGCTGTGTCAGCAACATCTCCTCTGCCCTGACAAGACCGGCACCATCTACTCGGAACACCTCCTTGTTATCCAGGACATTCTCCACCACCAAAGCTTTGTCGCTTACAGAAGCCACTTGGGCAATGAGACTTGACGCCCTGGCAGCACCGTTGAGGTATTGGACCTCGTTGTAATCGTTAGACGCTGTATCCGATATATGTGACCATACAGATACTCCAAGGGTATTGGCCGCCCTGGAGGCGAAGTTGCCATTCGCATCCACAACTACAATCGTCTCCGAGGGACTGTTGGGGACAATATTGCTCAACCGCAAGGTTTGAGCTACCAATCCGCCGCTGAACTGGCCACTGCCGGCCGAAAGTTGGTCGGTGAAAGCTCCGGAGGCCGCATTGAGCGCTGAGAAAGTAGCATCTTGTGCCGAAATATTACCAGACAAGCTCGCACCAGCGGCTGTGAGATCTGCCATAGCAACATTGCCCGAGAAACTGGCCGTATTTCCGGTCAAGGCACTTGTTACGTCCAAGGTGTTCACAGTAATATCAGCAGCATCAACCGAGCCAGAGAATGTAGCATTGGGCACCGTCAATTCTTCCGAGAACTCCGCTGTCGACGCGCCGACTGAAGCTGAGCTCAATGCCCCCAAGAACAGGCCGGCAGCACCACTCAGGTTGCCAGAAAACGATCCATTGGAGGCCGAGATGTCCGACGCCGTGATATCGCCTGAAAAATTAGCACTGCCACTACTCAAGCTTTGAGAAGAGAGCGCGCCGGAAAATGTCCCTCCAGCGGCTTGTAGGTTGCCACTAAAGGCACCGTTGGTCCCTGAGATTTCCGCTGCAGACAGATTGCCCGTGAGGATCGCGGAAGTGCCACTGATTGCTCCCGTAAAAGTGGCTGCTCCTGATGACAATGTCCCTGTTGTAGTCGCGCCTGCGGCCAGATTGCCAGAAAAGTCTCCATTGGCTGCAGTGATATCCTCAGTAGAAAGATCACCGCTGAGGTTGGCCGATGTCCCGGAAATAGCTCCGGTGAAAGTAGCTGCACCTGATGACAATTGACCCGTGGTGACTTCATCAACATCCAGTGATTGGGCATCGAGATCACCGGTGAATGTGCCCGAAGTACCAGAAATCCCTCCTGTGAATGTGGCAGCACCAGATGATAGCGCTCCAGTTGTTACACCGGAAGCGGTTATTTGCCCTACCTGCAAATCGCCGGAGAGAGACAGGGATGAGGCAGAAACCGCGCCAGCAAACGTGCCGCTGGCTGCATCGACGTTACCGGAAAAGTCGGCACTGTTGCCAGTCAGAGTGCCGGACAAGTTGACGGTACTGGCTGATATCCCATTCGTAAACGTCCCGGAATTAGCACTCAACGAGTTAGCGGTCAGTGTACCAGTAAAGTCCCCAGACTGAGCGCTGATAGCAGCGGCATTCACAGTATTCGCCACATTGAGATCACTCGTCAAAGAGACGTTGTTATCTTGATCTGCACGCAAGAAGTGCTGACCAGCCTGGGAGGCGGGGTTATTGTTGGAGTTGCTGAAGTAGCTTATGCCGCCCACCTGATCGAAGCCAAGGAAGTGGCCCGAAACATTGTCCCGATCGTGCAATTTCATTCCCACCTCAGCTGCTGCCGCGCCACGGAATTGGATGGACCCGTTGATCCTCATCCAGTCGTCAGAATCTCCACCGGCATCGGCATCGTTGTCGATGTAAGCATCGTCTCCCAGCAGGAGGTTCCCGTCGATGTCTACCAGGTCAATATCGATGACCATTTCTGGAGAACAGGTACAAACGGGATCTTCCGGATCACAGGAGATCACATGCATCGTCTCCCCGTGCTCATCGAGGACGTGTCGGATCAGCCATGGGGTGAGCGACTCCGCCGTCTGGTAACCAATATGGCCATCGTCATCCACATTGATTACAAAGGGCACCTGGCTGTCAGGTTCTCCGCTAAGATCAAAGAGTAGGTTGCCACTCACTTCGAGGTCATCGACTTCCAGGGATTGAGCACTCAAGGTATTGTTGACCCTGACCCTACCGGCAAAATAGTTTTCGCTATTGCTCCCGGTCATGTATACATGGCCGGCTCTCAACCGCGAATTGCCACTGGACCCTTGAGCATTGTCGGACACAAAATTCCATGTGCCTGGGGCACTTCCCGCGGTGGCATCATCATGCCAGAGGTGGTCGACATTGGTTGCATCATACTTACTCGTGATAAATGACCCAGCAACAATATTTCCAGCGACGTGCAATTTGTCAGCAGGTGCGTCAGTGCCGATTCCTACGTTACCGGTTGAATTATTGATGGTCAGTCTCGTGGTGCCCGATGTCTGCAATTGAAGGCTTTCGTTGTAGCTACCGATGAGCCCCTCGTCCACGGTAATTCCCTTGCTAAAATAGAACCTGGGTCGATCGGTTTGGAAGTGGGCCCAACTGCCGTTTTGAGGTCCCACATCGACGTATCCATGGCCAGTGCTGATACGAAGAGCTCCGTTGACGTTTCCTCTGATACTGCCGTTGACATGCAGCTTCTCAAGAGGATTCGTCGTATTGATACCGACATTTCCCGGACCTATGTAGAATTTGTCATCCGTAGCATCATCGACGATGTACATGTATCCATTCCCATGAAAATTGATGCCCTCTCCGGAATCGTTAATTTTCAGCTCATTGACACCAGAGACGTTGTAGTTGCTCCCACTGATACCTCCACCCCCGAGCGTGAGGCCAGTAATGGATGGGGCATTGATAGCGCCATTGACGGCAAGCTTAGCCGCATGACCAGTAACGCCGATGCCAACATTTCCATTAGCGCCCACAATGAACCGGCTTCCTCCTGAACCAACGTGAAACTCGCCATCCGTTCTCATGATGCCGCTGTTGTGATAAAAGCTCTTGTTGTTGTATGTGCGGATCCAGGTATTGTCCGTCATATAAAATCCGCCACCGTAAGATTGGAAGTAAAGCCCTCTCTGACCGGATACCCGCAGCCAACCGCCATTGGCGTAGACATCACCGCTCACATCCAGTTTGTACGTGGGAGCAGTGGTACCAATCCCGACGTACCCATTGCCCTTGATCCGCATCTTTTCACTGTTGTTGATGAAGAAACCGGTGTGGTCGTCTCGAACGAGTCGTAGCCCCCAGTTGCCATCACCATCCAGCAAGCCAAACGAATTGCTATTGTCATGGTAGAGATACCCCTTGATCTGGTTCGCCTTGTTAGCGATGATCAATCCTCTGTCAGATCTGGATCGCCAGTAGTTGGCATCATGATTGTAGAAGTAGGTACCATCAGATTGGCTGTACAGACCTTTTCCTCTTGTCAATCGCAGCCATCCCTCATACGCATAGATATCACCGTGTACCTGCAGCTTGTAGCCTGGTGCAGTTGTACCTAACCCAAGATTGCCATTCTCTCCCAGGTGCAACAAGACATTGCCTGTTCCAGTCGTGTTGTAACCCACTTGAAAGGTAGAGGCGCTGTTGTTGTTATTGGCATCGAGATTGATCCTCAGGTTATCGAATGTGTTGATGGTGATGTCATCTCCGTAGGTATCACCGTAGGTAGACCGGATTGAATGATGTGCGTTCGTCCCATAACTATCGCTATCCCAGGTAAGATAGACACCCCCAAACCGGTAGAGATTGGAGTAGGCAGCATTGACGCTCTTGCCATAGATGTGATCGGCCACCGTCAAATCGGACCCTAGTTCCACATCGCGTCCATTGCCCCTAAGGAAGAAACTGGAGGAGGTGTTGGTATCTGAGAAATAGCTCCAGCCATTCTTTTGGGTTATCCCCAGATACTCATTATTGTCCTTGTCCCGAAGAACGATGCCATAGTTGTCGGTATTAGACTTCAGCTCGACGAAGCCATTCAGTCGAATCCAATCATCGCTGTTTCCACCGGAGGTACCATCATCATCAATATAGGCCGCCGACCCGAGGGTGAGATTCCCGCTTGTAGTAAAGGTGCCTGCCACCGAAAAGTTACCACCCGTCGTCAGGCTTCCTCCCACGGAAAGATTACCAGTAGCACGGACGCTACCGCCTACCGTAAGCGCGTACCCGCTGGCAAATGATGAGGTATTGATGCCCACCTGGTTCGTGCTGAAATTACCTCCAATCAGGGGTGTGGAGGTATTGCTATTGTCAATGTACAATTTATCAGAGCCTGTGTCACTGTAGCCTGCCTGGTAACCGATTTTGACATTACCAGACCCTGTTGAACTGAATCCCGCCTGATACCCGACATTGACATTACGTGTACCCGTGACATTGTTGTTCCCCGCATTTGCACCAAGGTTGGTGTTGTATGTCCCAGAGCTGTTTTTGTAGCCCGCGTTGTACCCAAGAAAGACATTGTACGACGCACTGGTATTGTATCTGCCCGCGCCATCTCCCAAGAAGGTGTTGTACCCGCCAGTAGTCGTCAAGTAACCGCTTTCCGCACCCAGGAAGGTGTTGCTATAGCCTGTGCTGTTTCTACCGCTATTGTACCCCATATAGGTCCCTCGGTTACCCCCCAGATAGCCCGAGTAATAACCGACGGCTGTGTTATTGTATCCAGTACTATTACTGTATCCCGAGCGATAGCCCACATGGACATTATTCGAGCCGGTTGTGTTCGCATAGCCGCTGTAAGAACCCAAAAAGACATTGTAATCTCCATAGGTACTATTGTAGCCAGAGCGAAAGCCACCAAAGAAATTGTGATAGGAAGTGCTCTTTACTACCCTGCCTGCCTCCCAACCAAAAATGGAATTATACCGGCCTTTATGCCCGTAGTCTGTGGCATGAGCCACGTTGTTGTAGGTCTGAGCGATAGCGGCCGGCTGTATGCCCGTTACAAGAATCATTGCCACCAGGAGGGTGACGAATTGGTAGCGATGGAACTCATAGTTGTGCTGAGAGCGAGAAGTTTGGTTCACTTGGCTTTGGCTAGGGTCGATATCCTGAGCGCAGGAATATCTTGTGGTAGACTGGAATTCTTGCATAATCAGTTTTGCGTTGTGAGACGTGTGGAGCATCAGCCTGAAAAAAGTGGCCAGAATTGCCCCGGTTGACTATAGGTTGCACTGATCGAAGAATGGTTACCACTGCCTGGCAAGAATTCATTCCAAGCCCTTGTATATTTGATCAGATATTTTTCGACCGCTAGGAGTAACGAAATCAACCTGAATGCAA
The DNA here is from genome assembly GCA_965227935.1 of Cyclobacteriaceae bacterium. Classification (GTDB taxonomy): domain Bacteria; phylum Bacteroidota; class Bacteroidia; order Cytophagales; family Cyclobacteriaceae; genus JAWPMT01. The sequence goes on from CBDDGS010000043.1 coordinate 1,145,404, forward strand.
CCATTAGTGACCGTATGCTCATAACCAGGGACTTTCTGCGAAATAGAGAGCGTATAAAGGGCTGGTATGACCAACTGCTACCGCGCATAACCAGCATGGTAATGCGGAATGGCGGTGATAGTGACGAGGGTGTGGACTTGTTTCAAGATGCACTCAGCATTCTTTATCAAAAAGCATCTGAGGGCTCTTTCGAAGTCGATGGCTCTATGGAAGCCTACATCTTTGGCATGTGCCGCAAGCTTTGGCTGATGCGTTTAAGAAAAAGAGGGATTGAAAGAAAATATCAGGAGCATCTGATAGCAGATCCCGAGGAACAAACTTCAATTGAAGGAGCATTGCACGAATTGCAGAAGGAAATGATCTACAAGACCAGCTTCACACGCCTGAGTGAAAAGTGTCAGGAGCTGCTAAAGTTGTTCTATAAAGGAAAGAGTTTCAAGGAAATAGCAGCAGACCTGGACCTCAGCAGCGAGGGATACGCTAAGAAGCTGAAATTCCAATGTAAACAGCGACTCATTGATGAAATTAGGAAAGATCCTCTGTACCTTGAATTAAGGGAGAAATGAACAGAGAAGAACAGGACATACTGGTTGACAATTATCTGAACGGTGACGTTTCTGAAGAGGAATTTCAATCAGCACTAGAGAAACATCCAGAGTTGAAGGACCTACTCGCATTGCATCGCGATGTGGACCGTTTTTTCACAGAAGAGGAAAGCGGTGACTATGAAGAATTTGTCCGATCCGCCATAGCACCCCAACAGAAGCGGCGTTTCCTGATCCCCAATCCCCTGTTGGCTGCTGCTATGATCGCGGTTGTGTTCGGATTCTTCTTTGCGATGTACTACCTCCTCGACGAGCCCAAGTCCTCCCAGGAAGTGTTCGCCAGTCACTTCGAAGCTTACGAATCCGTAGGCCTGCAAAGGGGTAATGATGCATACGATGAGCACTATCAGATGGCCCTCCTACTTTATGATCAGGAGCGGTATGAAGAAGCGATACGATATTTCGAATCCTCGCAAAAGATGCCCTCGCTGGGTGGGCTCTACCTTGGCATCTCCTACCTGGCTGTTGGCGAAAGTCAAAAGGCGATCGACAGTCTGACACCATTCGCTGTCGACAAGAGTCTCATCCAGGATGCTGCAAGATGGTATCTCGCACTGGCCTATGTGCAGATGGATGCCCGCGATAAGGCCAAGAATGAACTGGCTCCACTAGCGAACAACCCCAACTCACATTGGTACGAGAAGGCGAAGGATCTTGTGGAAGACTTGTAGGTTACATGTTCCTCCTGTACTGCCCGCCGACCTCAAACATCGCATGTGTGATCTGCCCCAATGAACAGTACTTAGTCGTCTCCATTAGTTGATCGAAGGTATTGCCGTTCTGCAACGCCACTTGCTGCAACTTCTTCAGCATTTCTTGGCTCATACCGTGATTGCGGTCATGTAGTGCCTCCAGGTTTTCGATCTGTCGCTCCTTCTCATCCGTCGTCGCACGGATCACCTCTCCTGGAATGATTGTCGGTGACCCCTTGGAGGAGAGGAATGTATTCACTCCGATGATCGGCAATTCGCCAGTGTGCTTCTTTGTCTCGTAGTACAGGCTTTCCTCCTGGATCTTGCCGCGCTGGTACATGGACTCCATCGCGCCCAGCACACCACCTCGGTCCGTCAACCGGTCAAACTCCATCATGACCGCTTCCTCGACCAGATCGGTCAGTTCTTCGGTAATGAAGGAGCCCTGCATGGGGTTCTCGTTCCTGGCCAGCCCCAGCTCTTTGTTGATGATCAACTGGATCGCCATGGCTCGACGAACGGACTCCTCCGTCGGTGTGGTGATCGCTTCATCGTAGGCATTCGTATGCAGCGAATTGCAGTTGTCGTAGATCGCATAGAGCGCCTGAAGCGTAGTCCTAATGTCGTTGAAGTCGATCTCCTGTGCGTGCAGCGATCGACCGGAAGTCTGAATGTGATACTTGAGTTTCTGGCTCCGCTCGTTGCCTCCATATTTCAGCTTCATGGCCTTCGCCCAGATGCGCCGTGCCACCCGACCGATGACGGCGTATTCAGGATCCACGCCATTGGAGAAGAAGAAAGATAGATTCGGGGCGAAGTCATCAATGTGCATCCCTCTCGAGAGGTAGTATTCGACGAAGGTGAAACCATTGGCCAGCGTGAATGCCAATTGGCTGATAGGATTGGCTCCTGCCTCCGCAATGTGATAACCAGATATAGAGACGGAGTAGAAGTTCTTGACTTTGTGGTCGATGAAGTACTGCTGTACATCTCCCATCAATCGGAGTGAAAACTCTGTGCTGAAGATGCAAGTGTTCTGTGCCTGGTCCTCCTTCAGAATGTCTGCCTGGACTGTTCCACGGACTTTGGAGAGCGCATCGGCTTTGATTTTGGCATAGGTGTCTGCTGGCAATACCTGATCTCCCGTCACTCCCAGTAGCATCAAACCAAGGCCATCATTTCCTTCAGGCAGTTCACCGTGGTATGCCGGACGTGGCTTACCCATTTTCTGGTAGATGGACTCAATCTTCTTTGATACCTCGTCCTCGAGCCCTTGTTCCTTGATGTACAGCTCACACTGCTGATCAATGGCTGTATTCATAAAGAATGCTGCAATGGTAGCCGCCGGGCCATTGATGGTCATGGAGACAGAAGTCGTCGGATCGCAGAGATTGAAACCTGAATACAGCTTCTTGGCATCATCGAGGCAGCAGATACTCACACCTGAGTTGCCAATCTTGCCGTAGATATCCGGGCGATAATCGGGGTCCTCCCCGTACAATGTCACCGAGTCGAAAGCCGTCGATAGCCTAGCCGCCGGCAAGCCCATCGATACATAGTGGAAGCGCTTGTTCGTTCGCTCTGGTCCGCCCTCACCGGCAAACATTCGCGTGGGATCCTCCCCCTGCCGCTTGAATGGGAATACCCCCGCGGTGTAGGGAAACTCGCCAGGTACATTCTCCTGCAAGCTCCACTTGAGGATATCGCCCCATCCTTCGTAGCCAGGGAGAGATACTTTCCTGATCTTCGTGTGAGAGAGTGATTCGGTGGTCGTTTCTACCTTGATGTCTTTGCCCCGTACCTGATAGGTGAAAACGTCTCCTTCATAATTGGCCTTCTTCGTTTCCCAATCCTTCACCAATTGCCAATTGTGAGGATCCAGATCCAACCTAAGCTGCTCCATCGCTTTGTCGATGGCTTCCAGAGCTGCTTTCTCATCCTTCAGCACAGCCGCTGAAGTGTCCAGCGCATAAAGCTTCTGTGCGATATCGCGCTGCTTCTCGACTTGCTCATTGTATCCTCGGACCGAATCCGTTATTTCAGAGAGGTAGCGCGTTCTTTTCGGTGGAATGATGAAAACCTTCTCGGACATCTCATCAGTATTCTTGAAGGTCGACTTTAGTTGATCCGCACCGACCTTTTCTACCAGGGCGTCCATCACTTTTTTGTATAGCTGGTTCATGCCCGGATCGTTGAACTGCGAAGCAATCGTGCCAAAAACCGGGATCTGGTCCTCCGTCGCATCCCAAAGGTTGTGGTTGCGTTGGTACTGCTTCTTCACATCTCGCAATGCATCGAGCGCTCCTCTTTTGTCAAACTTGTTGAGTGCAATGAGATCGGCGAAATCGAGCATGTCGATCTTCTCCAGTTGCGTGGCCGCCCCATATTCGGGCGTCATCACATACAATGACAGATCGGAGTGCTCCTCTATTTCCGTATCGGACTGACCGATTCCCGAAGTCTCAAGAATGATCAGGTCAAAACCCGCCGCCTTGACGATGTCGAGCGCATCCTGCACGTGTTTGGATAGGGCCAAATTGGACTGGCGGGTAGCGAGCGATCGCATGTAGACGCGGTCACTGAATATGGCATTCATCCGGATCCTGTCGCCGAGGAGCGCTCCTCCCGTTTTGCGCTTAGAAGGATCCACGGAGATCACGGCTATGGTCTTGTCATTAAAATCAACGAGAAACCGCCGCACCAACTCATCGACCAATGAGGACTTTCCGGCGCCTCCTGTGCCAGTGATCCCGAGCACCGGAGCAAGTTTCTTTTCCTCGATCGTCGTGCGGATTTCCTCCAATATGGAGGAATGATCGTCGGAGTAATTTTCCGCAGCGGTGATGAGCCGAGCGATGGACGAATGGTTCACCTTGTCCAATCGCTGCATTTGTCCATTGAGTTGCTCGCCAAGTGAGAAGTCGGCCTGCCTGACGAGGTCGTTGATCATGCCTTGCAAGCCCATCGCCCGCCCGTCGTCCGGTGAGTAGATCCTCGCAATGCCATAGTCATGGAGTTCCTTGATTTCCTCAGGCAGAATGGTACCACCGCCGCCACCAAAAACCTTAATATGGCTCGCACCCCGCTCCTTGAGCAGATCATACATGTACTTGAAAAACTCGACATGGCCACCCTGATAAGAGGTAATGGCGATGGCCTGGGCATCTTCCTGGATCGCACAATCGACAATCTCCTGAACAGCCCGGTTGTGACCCAGGTGGATCACCTCGCACCCCGTCGACTGGATGATCCGACGCATGATGTTGATGGCCGCATCATGTCCATCAAATAGAGACGCAGCCGTAACGATACGGATATGATTCTTGGGCTTGTAAACTTCGGCGACAGGTTGAGCCATGCGCATCAATTTTTGGGGTGGATGTACCCACAAAAGTAACCAATGCGACCCTGTTTCTAATGGGGATTAGTTTTTGAACGCCATGCGGTATTTTGCTGTATACCAGCACTTCACTACCAATGGAATGTTTGGCAAAAAAGAAGAGGGACGCAATTTGTAACAAACCACCTGCGCCCCTCAATACACGTGAATGAATCTAAAAAAGTGTTATTAATTAGCTGACTTCGTCAGCCTCCACCCAGCCTGAAAGATGTACTCGGATCTCCTGTGAAACATCTTGAGATCACAGGAAAATCACTCGTTATCACGTAGAAGTAATTAAATGTCTCTCCATTGAGTGTGATCTGACGCTCTATACCATTGCAGGCATCCAAATCACCCAATCCCTCAACATACTCGTAATCGTTGGTGTATTTGCCGTTGTACTCGCCGCACGGTTCGGACACTCCATCGCCCGATCGCTGACCCTCCCTGACGCGGTAACTAGGCATCAGTTCGACAATGGTACCATTGGGATTGGGGCCGAACTTGTAGAGAATCGGGAATCCGTCTGCAGCCCAACCCATTTGTACGGCCTCCGTGGGAGTGGTAGTACCAGCTCCGAGTCCATCCAGCAATTGATCGGCATACTCTGTCATGTCGCCATGATAATGGTATTGACCGTCAGGCTGAAAATGTGCCACGGCACAGTCCAAACCGACCGCTTCCTGGTTGGTATTGGGCTCAAAAACCCAGTCCCAGTTGTATTCTCCAGTGGATGTATTCTCGAATATGAATGGCTCCGCCGGCGCCGGATCGATCTTGACGCCATTCAATGCGACACCAAATGCCCATTGCGGTCTTCCGTTGTTGTCAGTGATGGAGGTAGTAGAGCTGGCAGCGGCTGGCGTTGCGTCTACTTCGTAATTTCTAGTGTCAGAATTAATAGTACTGACTATCTGCGGAATCTGGATCCGGTAATCGTGATTGGGAACGCCATTGGCCGTGATGCTCCGAACGTCACCAGAAACCGACTCCGAGTAGCTACTTGCCACTGGCGGGGTGGTTGTGCACTCGAAATTGTCGGTATCGGTGGAATTATCATTAGTGCAGTCATCTCCTCCCCCGTCGGTGGTGTCATTGTCTTGGATGCTTATGGTGATCGATGAAGCACTACCAAGCGTCACGTCCTCAGGAAGACCGGCGGCACTGATGGAGATCTCGACCGTTTCGGTGTCCTCCACTTCCCCGTCGTCAGTGATGCCCACATTGACGTTGGTACTTGTACTGCCTCCATTGATCGTGACCGTCGGCGGGAACATGTAATCGGTTTCGCGCGCTGCAGAGCCACCAAAAGCAATCGACAAGGTAAGGTCCTCATCGATCGCCCGACTCAAAGAGAATGTGACCGGGACAGTTCCCTGGTCTTCTCCGACAGTACTGCTACTGACGGAGATGGTGAGTGTTGCTGGGTCCACGACTGGATCTTCATCAGATCCACAATTGGTAATTAGCGGTATTAGGGTCAAGACCCAGCAATATTTTAACAGGTTCAGAATCTGCGATGAAAAGGAGGTTGTAGGCTGATCACTCATAGCTCACCGTTGTTTTGGTGCGCCCTTCATGGAGCCGGAAATAGCGCTTGTTGTCGTTCAGAAAAAACTCCATGATGTTGAGATGACCATCTATATCATCGACCAGACAGGTATTGCTTACGTCGATTTCGTTAACATTCAGGGGCGCGTCAATGGAGCCGTGCAGAATAATCATCTCGGCAGTGTACTCTATGGATTCGAAGTCAAAAGAAGCGGGTTGTCCGTCAAAGCTGTAGCTCACTCTCGACTGGACATAGTCTTCAATCTTGTCGATGACTTCTGTCTCTTTACTGGGATTGGCATAGATCGCTTCCAGGATATCAACACGATCAAAGGACACTCGAAACTGGTAGTTGCTACCCTGCTCTTCCACACGGAATCTGGCCATCTTCACATTGTGATCGGCAGCCAATAACCATAGAACAAATGATGTAGCGAGCAGTTTCAAATCTTTCTTTTTAGCCTCTGAAGCAAAGATTTGAAACTTTTACCAAGAAATGGGGGCAGAGCCCGCGAATAGGAAAAATGGGAGTCTGAACCCGTGGACTTGTGGAGTGACTGAGTATTTATGACTACTCAACCGGAGAGTTGGACGACTTACGCCGGTGCCAAAATCGAGTGTCCATGCGTCAACTCCATGTCCTGGTCCAGCGACGACGCCACTGAACAATACTTGTCCACCGCTAGTGCGATGATCTTACTCGCCTCCTCGTCCGTCAAGTCAGGGGAAGTGATGTCATAGTGGATGTGCATCTTCACAAACTTTCGAGGGTGTTGCTCCCTTCGCTCGCCCTCTGCGGATCCCTTGATATCAACAAATGTTTTGCGCCGCTTTTTGATCATGGACACAATGTCCACCGCTGCACAAGCTACCGTTGCAGACAGCAGCAACTGAGTGGGGCTCATCGCCTGCTTGTCTTCGGGCTTCATCATGTCGATGTCGATACTATTGCCGGTCTCATTGGTGGCGCTGAATTCCTCATCGCCGCGGTAGGATAGGGTTACTTTCATGCTAGTTATTGGGTTTTTAGGTGGATAGGTTTTTAGGTTTATCTTCCAAAGATCACAATCTAAAGGCGAATATGGTTCAATATGCATTCGAGAAACTAGAGGTATGGCAAATATCTCGTGAACTTCTGAAAGACGTTTACCAGATCACAAATGACTTTCCTGAGGCAGAGAAATTTGGCTTCACAAGTCAACTACGCAGAGCTGCTCTATCACTAAGCAGCAATATTGCAGAGGGTAGTACACGCTGGGGCAAGAGGGATCAGTCCCGTTTCTATGAGATCGCGTTTGGTAGCTTGATCGAGGTGCTCAATCAATTGATTCTAGCGAACGATCTGGACTTCTTGCCAAGGACAAGACTCGATACAACGAGGGAAAAAATTGATCGAATCGGCAGAATGCTACACGGGCTTCGTTCAGCCACTAAAAAAGACCAGCCAAACTGATCAACCGAAAAACTCAAAAACCGAAAAACCCATAAACCCCAACTCATTCATACTTCAACGCATCCGTGGGATTGAGCATGGCCGCACGCAGTGTCTGTGAGGAGACGGCCAACAACGATATTAAAAGGCAAATGGCTGCAGCCTGGATGAAGAACGCGGGCGTCAACGGAATGCGATACGCGAAATCCTGCAGCCATTGGCTTGACAGCCAGTAGGCGATGGGCCCCGATAATACGATCGAGACTACGATGAGTACCACGAAATTTCTGGCCACCATAATAAAGATCCGCTGAACAGACGCCCCCAGCACCTTGCGAACGCCAATCTCTTTGGTCCGCTTCTGCACTGTAAACGAGGCCAGGCCAAATAACCCGAGGCAGGCAATCAAGATGGCCAGGATGCCAAAGTACTTGATCAGCTGCCCGAGCATCTCGTCTGTCTGATACTGCCTGGCGATCATTTGATCCAGGAAGCTGTACTCAAAAGGCCATCGTTGCGTCATGGAATCCCAGATCTTTTCGGTCTCCTCGATCGCAGCAAAGAGTTCCTCCCGTGTTTGGGCATTGTACTTGATGGCAATGTCTCCCCAAGGTGAAAACTGAAAGACGCTGGGCCGCACCGGGTCATAAAGCGACTCAAAATTGGCGTCGGCCAAGACACCGATGACTTTCATGCGGAAAAATGTCTTGTTGTCATTGCCGCCGATATAGGTAAACTCCTGCCCCAGGGCTTCGTCATTGGTCCAACCGAAGACCTTGACGGCCGCTTCGTTGAGCAGGATGGCGGACGCTGAATCGGTAGGCGATGAACGCCGGAAATATCGACCAGCCGCGATGTCCAGGTCGTACATGTCTACAAAGTTGTAGCCCACCATTTTATGTCCCAGGCTCTTCCCTTCGTGAGAGTCTTCCCCATTGACGCGAAAGCTCTGCACCCATCCTCGTTCGCCGGCAACATAGCCGTGGCCAACGATCGCCACGCCGGGGATCTGCTGCGCGCGTTCCTCGAACAGCTTGTACTGATCATCAATCTTGTTGCCATGAGCGAGGACGATGGTCTGGTCTTTTTCAAATCCGAGGTCTTTGTTTTTGATGAAATGCAACTGCCCCTGAATGACCAGCACCCCAACTACGAGAATATTGCTAACGACAAACTGCCCGACCACAAGCATCTTGCGCAAGCCCATATGGCTTTTGCCCTGTCGTTCGAAATCGCCCTTGAGTGTCCGCGAAGGCAAATAGCTGGACAGATAGAAGGCCGGATAAATTCCAGCAAGAAATCCGATAAAAAGCACTCCCAATACACCATATAAGACGATCATAGGGTGCTGCGCATACGGAATGTTGACGGTCTTCTCAACGAAATCGGAAAAGATGGGCAGCAGTCCATGGACCATGAGCAGTGCCAGGAGGGCAGCGATCATGCAAATAACAACCGACTCCGATACAAACTGTGTGATAAGTTGTTTCCGAAAGGCGCCCATTACTTTCCTCAGACCAACTTCCTTAGCCCGGCGTGCGGACCGGGCGGTGCTAAGGTTGACGAAGTTGATACCGGCGATAAGGAGAATAAGGAATGCGACAGCAATAAGCGCATAGATCTGCACAAGGTTGCCGGAGGGGCCGGCCTTGGAGACGATGTCCTTATCAAAATAGATCTCTCTGAGGGGTTTGGCTTCGTAGTTGTACTGCACCTCCCTATTGGACAGTCGACCAAACCAATCCTTGCCATCTCTCTTCAAATTCACGGCGAAATTTTGAAAGTCAGTCCCCTCGCGCAGGAGGATATAGGTCCACGCCCCTGACCACTTCCAGTCCTGCTCGAAATCGTATCCGTTGTTTTCCGCTTGCCGTATCCACCTCATGCGCTGCAGTTCCGTGGGCACCAGCATGTCAAACTGCAAATGCGAATTGGTCGGCAACTCCTTCAGGATACCGGTGACTTCCAGCTTATCGCGCCCTTTGTACTCCAGCGTTTTGCCCATCGGATCCTCATCACCGAAATATTTGGTCGCCGCCTTCCTGGTGATGACGATGCTGTAGGTCGTGGAGAGGGCGGTCTCGGGGTCCCCCTGCTCCAACTCGAAGTCGAGTACGTGGAAGACTTCTGGGTCAGTGAAGAAGATGTTTTCCTCAGTATACAGCTTGTCCTCAAAACCTAGCGTCGTCTTGTCTATCCTGTTTTGATAAAACCTGGCGATATGTTCGATCTCCGGATACTTATCTATCAAGTGTGGTTTGAGAGGAAAGGGCACGCGTGAAACCCTGGTAACAGCGTCGCGTGCGGTGTAGGAGTACTGCAGCCTGTAGATCCTGTCCTTCTTCGAATGAAACTGATCGTAGGAAAGCTCGAGGTTGACAAACGCTAGTATGAGAATACACGCTGTCATGCCGAGCGCGAGCCCGAAGATATTGATGAAGGTGAAGGCTTTGCTCGCTTTGAGCGTACGGAACGCCATCTTGAAGTAGTTACCCAGCATATCGAATTGGTACAGAAGGTTGAGGGGGTGGTTTTTTCTTTTGATGGCGAAGGGCTGAAAGAAGGTGAGGACATTCCAGAAGTACAAGAGACTGGCGCGAAGCGGGCTGTGGGTTTCGACGCGACGCTGATACAACTCCAGCAGGTCTCCCTCTATCGCATCGACAAGATCTTCGCGGCAAAACCAACGGAAGAATCGTGTCAGCAGCTTCGGGGGTTGGGGATTGCTCATGACTGACCTCCTTCCCAGACGACCTTGGGAACGGCCTCCCACATCTTATTGCGCAGCTCTTTGGACTTGGCAAGTGCCTGCTTGCCCATGGCAGTAAGTTCGTAGAGCTTCTTCTTACGCCCACCTCGTGTATCAGTAGCCCCACCCATGTGAGACTTCAGGAAGCCTTTGTCCTCCAGTCGAACCAATGACTTGTGTACCGCACTGATCATCACTTTGCGGCCTGTCTGCTTCCCTATCTCGTCTTTGATCGCCAGCCCGTAAGCGTCGTCGTAGAGTATCCCTACGGTGAGCAGCACGATCTCTTCAAATTCTCCGAGTTGTGTTCCTTTCATGGTATTTGTTTCACCTTTGTCTTTTTACGGTGGTGAGTTTGGAAAGGTTGTGGATATTGGCTGAGAGTAGTGGGTCAGGCGAGGTTATTGCCCTGGAAAGTGGAAGAGTTGAGGAGTTGGTAGGTTGAGGAGTTGATAGCTGGATTAGGTTGATGGGTTTTCCCGCCGTCATGCAGAGCGGAACACAGTGGAGCGTGGCATCTCTGACGGCGAGTAGTTGAGAAGTGTATAGGTTGATGGGTTGATGGGTTGATGGGTTGATGGGTTGATGGGTTGATGGGTTGATGGGTTTGTAACGCAGAATTGAAAATGGAGAATGGAGAATTATCTTCCATTTCTCAACTCTCCCTTTCGACTCCTCAATTTCTCAACTCCTCAACTCCTCAACTCCTCAACTTCTCAACTTCTCAACTAAGATGGGCCCAAAGCCGAAGCGCTAGACAAGGCTAGGACGTGGGGAAGGTAGAGCGGCTGCAGGCTAGCGCCGGCGCGAGGAAGCCCTGTGTGAAAGCCAAGCGGGGTAGCCCGTGCGCCCCAAATCCCCTTTGAAATGGGGGAACTTTTAAACATTTTCAATAATAGGTGCCGTTTACTGAGAAAAAGCAAATAATCTCGCGGTAGACATCGTATTTGTTGGAATCACCTTTTCTTTGTGGCTCAAATTTCACTTTATATGATTATTCCAAAGGAGCCGAAGCTTACTCCTGCGCAGCTCAAGGAGATCGAAGCTATCGTGACAGAATACGATTGCCGCCTGCAACCCATCGTGGGGTGGCACAGGACGATCTATGCGATCCTGGGTGAGGAGAGGAAAGAGATCATGAAGAATCGCATACTCGGTCTGGACTATATCGACCGGATCGATGCGATCGACTCCCCGTACAAGCTGATGGACCGCTCGTCGGAGTTGGCTTTTCATAAAGTGAAAGTCGGTGAGACGCTCGTAGGTGAGGAGCCCTTCATCATCGGTGGGCAGTGTACCATCGATCCTGAGAATCCGCAGTACTTCCTGGAGACGGCTCATGCGATGAAGGAAGCCGGCGTAAAAGCCCTTCGTGGCGGTGTGTGGAAGCCGCGGACAATGCCCTACTCCTTCCAGGGTGACGACCGCTCTATGAAGATACTGGTAGAGGCCCGTGAGCAGACTGGTCTCCCTATAGATACAGAGGTGATGGACGAGTACCAACTCGACATTGCTATCGAAGCGCGCGTGGATATCCTGCAGATCGGTACGCGCAACGCGCTCAACTACTCGCTGCTCAAAGCAGTGGGTGAAAAGACTGCCTACAAAGGGATGGCGGTGCTCCTTAAGCGATCGCGAGCCATGGGACCGATTGACGAATTCATCGCCGCGGCTGAATACATCGCCGCTGGGGGTAACCCTGACGTGATGCTTTGTCCTCGGGGCACTATTCCAAAGATGGATGGCTATCGCAACAATCCCGATGAGAGCATCACTCCGCTACTGAAGGAAAAGACCTGGGCGCCCGTGATTGTGGATCCATCTCACTCTGTGGGCCGCGCCAAGTACGTACATAGTGCGGCACTGGCTGCCATCTCCTATGGTGCGGATGGACTGATCATCGAGGCGCATATAGATCCTCCTCACGGTATCGGTGACGATCCCAAGCAGGCAGTGACGCCCGATGAGATGAAGAAGATCATCGAGCATAGCAACGCCATCTGGGCAATGCGCAAGGAGTCTATCGAAGTCGCGTAAGGGAGCTTTTGACTTCCGCCGAGGGCTGAATTACATTTGAGGTAGTATGAACGGCGTCCCTTCCAGATCCCGGTCTGGGGGGTGCCACTAAGGTCAAATCCCCATGAAAAACTATCAGAAAGCCCACGCAGCACTTGTTTTTGCACTAGTCCTCTTCACTATAACAGCCTGCTCCAACCTGAAAAATGGTTCCGAAGAAGGAACTCAGGAAGCGGAAGGGGCAAATCAGGAGGCTGATACGACAGCACTCGTGGTCGAGGAAGCTGAACCCGCCACGGCTGTCAGCGTCTGGAAAAGTACGGTCAGCGTACGCGTGGAGCCAGGAGCGAATGCCAAATGGGTGACCTCAGTATCCCTTGGCGAACGATTCCAATACCTCGGCGAATCCCGGAAGGTAACTACCGACGATGGAGAGCGCACCTGGGCGAAGATCCAATTATTGGATGGCAAGGAGGGCTGGATCCTGCAGGACTTTATTATGATCGGCGGGCAGCCCGCTGCAGTGCTCAAAGACAACACGCCCCTGTACAAGCGCCCGGACATCTTGACCAAGTCGGACAAAATACTAGCCAAGTTTGACGTGATCGGCATAAAAGGCGAAGGTGCCTTTGTCGAGTTTAAGGGTATGAGCGCCGATGACACCTGGTTTACCTCGGGCTGGATCAAATCGGAAAATATCAACACCAACCCCGTGGACGTAGCCTCGGCTGTCTACATCCGAAAGGCCCTGTCGCTGGACGACGAAGACGAGCAACTACAAGAGCTCAAGGTGATCTACAACAGCAGCGACTTTGAAGGGTCCTACTTCCTGACGGATCTGGAGGACATGATCCGGGAGCTGGATTAGTGCTCTGATGTTCCTGGTTTGTGGATCTTGGTTCTTTGTCTTCCAGGAACTAAGATCAATGGAACAATGATCAATGATCAACTTCTAAAAAACGCTAAACCCTAAGCGTACCCCGCTAGTTCTCTCCACTGATGAACAATCAGATGGAAACACCCCCCTGGATGTCGCTCACCTTGCGCATCGCTGCCGTATATAATCTTGTATGGGGCACATGGACGATCTTGTTCCCTAATCAGTTTTTCCTACTCACAGGCATGGAGCCGCTCAACCACCCCATGATCTGGCAGGGCATGGGCATGGTCATCGGGGTCTATGGCCTGGGCTACTGGTGGGCGAGCTTCGACCCCATACGACACTGGCCCGTTGTAGCGGTCGGTTTCTTCGGAAAGATCATGGGTCCCGCCGGCTTTGTGATGAACTATCTACAAGGGAAAGTTTCCATCGCCTTCGGGTATACCCTGATCACCAATGACCTGATCTGGTGGATCCCCTTCTTCCTGATTTTACGCGCCTCCTACCGACAGCAGAAATGGCAACTCTTATAAAGCGATTCAGCCTGTGGGTGATGGCGGGCTTCTACTTTGCCGGGGGCATCAATCACTTTCGCAATCCCGACTTCTACCTACCGCTGATCCCCGACTACCTGCCCTGGCACTGGTGGATCAATGCCGTTGCCGGGATCGCTGAGGTAGCTCTTGGTATCGGTTTGCTCCTGAAGCCAACACGCAGGTACGCTGCCTATGCGGTGATCTTCATGCTCATCCTCTTCATTCCTTCCCATGTGTATTTCATCCAAATCGGCGGATGCATCGAAGGTGGTCTGTGTGCGCCCTTATGGGTGGGCTGGGTTCGGCTTGTTGTCATCCATCCATTACTGATCCTTTGGGCCTGGTACCATCGTAAGTGAACGCCACTATCAACATCGTTTGGTTCAAGCGAGACTTTCGCTTGCAAGATCATCGTCCGCTCAAACGCGCCATCGAGGAAGGCCAGCCCGTACTGCTATTGGGCTTCCTGGAGCCATCACTCATGGCAGCACCCCAAAGCGACGACCGGCATTGGCGCTTTGTCTACGAGTCCGTGGCTGACATCAATGAGCGGCTCGAACATGTCAAAGCACGGCTGCATCTGCTCCATGCTGAGGTACTACCCACGCTGGAAGCCCTCGTCGGCCAATACACAATTAGCAAGATCTTCAGCCATGCCGAGACCGGCATAGCCCTCACCTACTATCGGGACAAAGAAGTAGCGAGATTCTGTGAGGAGGTCGGCATCCAATGGCAAGAGACTCCCTACGCAGGTGTGATCCGAGGTATCAAGCGTCGCAACAACTGGCCCAAACACTGGTATGCGACCATGTCGTCCCCAACCGATGAGCCTATCCTCTCAAAGCTAAAGGCCATCAACCTCACTCCGTCGGAGCAGCGAGCGCTAGAGGCGGAACCTGTCCCTTCGACGATTACCACACCCGACCCCTTGTTCCAACGTGGTGGTGAAGGCCTCGCCCATCAGCTACTACAGTCCTTCCTATCGGGTCGAGTTGCCAATTACAATAAGCACATCTCCAGGCCGCATGACAGCCGTCAAAGCTGCAGTCGCCTATCGGCTCATCTCGCCTGGGGCAATCTGTCGATGAAGCAAGTCTATCAGGCTGCCGCCGCTGCCAAAAAGGACAGCGACCAAAAATGGAACATCAACTCTTTCATGTCCCGTCTCCGGTGGCATTGCCACTTCATCCAGAAGTTCGAGATGATGGACCACTATGAGTCCCAAAATATCAATCCCGCCTACGACGATCTGCGTACCGACTGGGATGAGGAGCTGTACCAGGCCTGGGAGCAAGGCCAGACTGGCTACCCGCTGGTCGACGCGTGCATGCGCTGCGTACGCGCTACAGGCTACCTCAACTTTCGTATGCGTTCGATGGTGGTATCATTTCTCACCCACCACCTGTGGCTACACTGGAAGCGCGGGGCCGATTTTCTCGCCAGCCAGTTTCTGGACTTTGAGCCCGGAATCCACTACGCACAGTTCCAAATGCAGGCCGGAACCACGGGTTTTAATACAATTCGTATATATAATCCCCAAAAACAGCAAAAAGACAATGACGCCGAAGGGCGCTTCGTAAGGGAATGGGTCCCCGAGTTGGTTGCAATACCAGACAACCTCTTAACCGAGCCCTGGACGATGACCACCATGGATCAGCAGATGTACGGCTGCGTGATCGGGGAAGACTACCCCTACCCGGTCGCGGACATCAAACAGACGTACCGCTCGGCTTCCAAAGCCCTATGGGCGAAGAAGAAAGATCCACAGGTCAAGGCCGAGGCCAGGAAGATCCTAGCCACGCAAAATGAAAAAGAGAGAGCTAACTGACGAAGACATCAACCGCATCATCGAAATGGCCTGGGAGGACCGTACCTCCTTCGATGCCATCGAGCGGCAATTTGGACTCCCCGAAAAGGAAGTCATCGACCTCATGCGACGTGAGATGAAGCAATCGAGCTTCAACCTCTGGCGCAAGCGGGTACAAGGGCGGAAAACCAAGCACGATGCGACGAGGCCCGATGGCGACGACCACCGATTCAAGAGTACTCAGCAGGGACTGATGGGCCTCAACAAGATGACCAAGAGAAGATGAGAAAAAAGGGTGACCTCCCCACCAAAGACTGCGCAGTCTGCGGCAGACCCTTTGCCTGGCGCAAAAAATGGGCGACGGTCTGGGACGAGGTCAAGTACTGTTCCGAGCGGTGTAGGAGGAATAAATAAGTCGCACCCGTCTGCCCACTGGCCCTGCTCACTACCCACCTCGCGCATGTCCGAGTCTTCGACCGCGCTACCCATCACCCAGTCTTGTCTCGTCTCGGACTGATGCTTGCGGCCATTTTAGTTGAGAGTTGAAAAGTGGAGGAGTTGAGGAGTTTACTGATAGCCCATCATCTATCATACAATCGATCCAGCTTCTCGATGAGAGCATCGTACATCGACTGACGCTCAGCTACCAGCGTACTTTTGTTGTAGACATACATGGCTTCGAGGTTGTGCCAGGTGCTGCAGGGGTCGGCATAGTCCCATTCCACCGGCCCATTATCGTCCGTATAGTAGTTGGGGCGCTGCTGGGGAAATGGCTTTTTGAATAGTCCGGCCCATGAGCTCGTCTCTGGGTCGTTGGGATCGTGTCCCGGATCCAGTAGGTATGTCACGGATGGCGTATCCCCTACCCTGAAATACTGCGCCCACGGATGTCTGCTCGTGACGGTTTTGATCTTCTTCCCCATAGCACCATACTGTTGCAGCCTCTCAAACATCTCGGTCGGCCCTTCTCCCATGAACATGCCATTGTACGTCCAGTTGCTCTCCAGCCACCACATGGCAGTGAAGCGCTCGTCCTCGTAGATAGCGTTGCGGCCACGGCCATTCCAATTGACTACATCGCAGTCCTCACCGGGGACTTCGTCTTTGGGTCCGTACTTCCTTCCTGTGCCGATCGAGAGGACGCGAATGTCATCAGCAATCTCAGGGTAAGTAAACAATGCATTTTTTAAGGTCACCATACTTCCCCAGACCAGCACGTAGATCGGCTCTTCGCTCGATGCAGAGAGGTCGCGCAGCTTTTCTATGGCTTCATTGTTGCTTCTCAGTAGTAGGTTTTGAACGTCTCCGGGAGGCATCAACCCCTTTTCTCCAAAGCCGTAGTCCACAAAATCTTTTTGATAGGCGCTCAATCCGTCGAGACAAGCCTCGTAGCCACGCCTGTTCCAGCTGTCGGGTACAATGCCTACAATCTCCAACTCATCGCTATACCACAGAAGATGAATGAACGACTGTCGATCGTCCGGATCGCCACCTTCCAGATTGATGTCGGTCAGTACAAAGACTTTGGGTTTAGGCTGAGCAGAGGCCAGCACCGGGATCAAAGCAGCGACAAAGAGAACAAGGATTTTTGCCATTGGAGTGAGGAGTAGATCAATACGCTAAATATAATTCGCCTCGATCAAGTGGGGCTGGAGTTGAGGTGAGGAGTTGAAATGTGGAAGAGTTGAAAAGTGGAGAAGTTGGGTCAATTCTCAATTCCCCATAATTCACAATTGCTCAATGTCCATGGTCCATGGTCCATTGACTATTTCAATTCTCCATTTTCAATTCTCAATTTGTGACCCGTTCAATAAAGCCCTCCGCCAAACCGAACAGCCTCTTCTTCTTCTCGTCATCCATCTTGTCCAGCGTCTTGGTCATCATCGCCATACGTGGATTGCTGCCAAAGAGCTGACGATTGCGATCGATGAATCTCCAGTACAGCCCATTGACGGTCTCGGGCCACTCCCCCTCCTTCCGGTAGTTGCTCATCTTCAGGATGTAGTTGGATCCTCCGATATAGGGTTTAGTAGCGAAGATGCCTCCATCGGCAAATTGGCTCATGCCATAGACATTAGGTGCCATCACCCAGTCCGCAGAATCGACATACATCTCCATGAACCATCTGTACACCTCATCGGGATTTAGCTCACATAGTAGCATGATGTTCCCCAGGATCATCAGTCGTTCGATGTGGTGCGTGTAGCCATGCTTCTGGGCCTTCTTGATACTATCATCGAGGGGAGGGATGCCTGTAGTACCATCGTACCAGCAGTCTTTCATTCGGCGACTATGTTCAAAGAAATTGGCATACAAGTCATCGTGGTACGTATGGTAGATGCCCCTCACGAACTCGCGCCAACCGATGATCTGACGGACAAAGCCCTCGACACTAGGGAAGTGAACCTCAAACTGGCCATGAAAAGCCAGGGCCTTCCTTACTACTTCTTCGGGGGTGAGCAATCCCATGTTGATATAAGGCGACAGCACCGAGTGAAACAGAAAAACCCCTTCCTTGTCAATGGCGTCTTCATATGGCCCAAACTGCTGAAATCGCCGCATGAGAAATTCATCCAACCTGACCACCGCCTCCTGCCTCGTGGTAGCCCAATTGAAGTTGGCCAGGGATCCCGGATGATCGCCAAACAGATCGTTGACGGTCTTGATGACATCCTTCGTGTGCTGGGTCAACTCTGATTGGGGCTGTGGAGGAATCACGATGCCCTTTGGGAGCTTCTTGCGGTTGTCTTCGTCAAACGACCATTGACCGTGATGGGGCTTCCCTTCTTCATCTACCAAGATCTTCAATTTCTTTCGCTGCTGCTCATAGTATTTGGCCATGAAGGGCTTGCGCACCTGCTGATCATAAGCCTCAAAATCCTCTCGTGAGCCGATGAATTTTGGAGAGCCCAACACCGTAAGCAGTAGGCCCTGGTTTTCGCAAAACGTTCTTATGCGATCCTCGAAAAACCGATCCTCGATTTCATAGGTGACGATCTCTGTGATTTCGTGGTGTTCATCAAGCACCTCTCTCACCTTCTCTTCAAATGACAACCCGACCGCCTCATCCATCTTACGATATACCAACGCCCAATTGGCGGCAAGATCATCGGCATGTGATCGCATCGCCGACAGGAAGAGGACGATCTTCTGCTTGTGGTATCGGAAGTGTGTGCACAGGTCCCGGTCCTCAGCCATGAAGAACAGCGTCGAGTCATCTGGCTCTAATCGGTGATGATCAGGAAAAAGACAATCGCCCAGAATGAGGGCCAGTTTTTGGTAGGGCATACACTAACGAACTTACGGCAAATTAACCGAGGTGGAAGCCAAGGTGTTCAGAAGCGGCAGATGTGATTGATACTGATGTCCCCCCTGTATCGCCGGACACAAAAAAGAGCCACCCCCTTTCGGCAGGTGACTCCACTGTCCTTCAACGCGCCAATTCCCTTTGCTTACTGAGGAGGGCCATATGACTGACATTTCCCATTCAGTGTGAAGCAGCATTCGCCATTTTCACCAAAGTCGTGTAAGCGCAAACTGAAAGTGTTGTTGGTGATCTGAAACTCAGGATCAAAATTCTCTGTAATCTGAACTACAAGGTTCATTTCCTGCCTTTGATCTCCATCCATCACTCCTTGTCCAGAATAGAAACCCTTCAAGATGGCCTCGCCAGAGGCATCCATCAGATTGAAATCACCATTGGTAATGACATACCGGTTGTTTCCAGCTCCGTGCCATTCTCTGTGCTCCATCTCCAGCTGATAATCATCCCAGGCTGTAGAGTAACCCTCACCACTAATCGCTACAGTGAAGGTGCCTTCCTGACTACCAAAATCAGCTACGGCTTCTACATTCAGGTAACCAGAGCCTTCCAGCTCCATTGACACCGGATTCGGTGCCTCGATGCCAACGGAGTCATCGTTACACGCTACTAACCCTACGCCCAGTAGGACAAGCAGCAAAATCCTCAAAGTGTTCATTATCAATATATTTTGGCGTTGTATAAAAAGTCTCGTCTCCGCAGCACCCCTCTCGTTGTGAACAAATTCAGGCTCCATCACTGAATCGATGCCCTTCAAAGTTTCTGATTCAAAGCATTGTCCAATGGATCTGGAGAAAAGGCACCCTACATCGGGTGCCTCATACATGAACCTCTCTTTTCGGAGGACACTTTGTTCTACGACGCCTGCTAGCAGACGCAAGAGATATTTTCAGTATAAACAAAGAGCGGTGCCCTCACTTACTCTCCGAGAATTGTTCTCGGCTCAAACTCGCTTATTCTGCACCGTATTGGATGCAGGATCCATTCATGGTGAAGCAGCATGCACCGTCTTCTTCGAAATCGTGCAGCTTCAGACGGAAGCTGTTGTTAAGAAGTTGCGTACCTGGATCGGTGCAGTTCTTCACACTGCATACGAGCTCGATTTGCTGCCTCTGGGTCCCTTCCATGAGACCTTGCCCGGAATAAGTGCCGCTTATTATCTCGCGGCCCTCGGTATCAGTAAACAGGAATACGCCGTCAGTGATGTCAAATTGAGCTTTGTCGGCGAAGTGCCATTCTTTGTGCTCCATCGCAACATTGTAATCCTGCCAAAGGTCAGAGCTTCCTCCACCATTCAGCGTGACGATGTAGGTACCTTCTCCAGTGGGGATATCCAGGTTGGTCACTGATGTCATCAGTCCAAAGCCACCGACATCCTCTGTCACTCCCATCGGACTTACTTCCGGATCGTCATTGCAGGCGACTAATCCTACACCCAGTAGAACCAGTACCAAAGTCCTTAAAGTGTTCATTATTAATATGTTTTGGCGTTGTACAAAAGTCTCTTTCTCCGCGGCACCTCTCTATTACTATCAGACCAATTGCAAAACTTCCTAATGCGGAAAGAGATGCACTCAGCAAGTGCATCTAATTGCCCTGAACCTATCACTTCAGGTATCAACAAAAGAGCATTCTCTTTAATATATTTCAACGCAAAAAGCTTGTCTCTGGATTTGATTCTACACACCTCTCTCTCCCAAAATGAGCACCCTTGACTAAAGTCATAAATAGGGTGCTGGCCTATGTAGAAAGGCCTTCATACCAGTCCACTTTCCATCGTCATCAAGGGAATGTCTTCACCCATTCAATGATTGATGTTGCGTGCTATTAGGCAACTGCAGTTTTTCCGTTCTCACCCCATTGCATAAGAAAAGGCACCCCTGATTTGGGGGGTGCCCTGCTGTATGGACCTCTCGATGGAAGATGGGAGGTTCTCTTGTCTACACCTGTTTTATCGTACTGGCGAATCGAATTCACTGTCGAATTCCAGGTCGTAAAATCCTCCTTCGCGTTGTTTCAGGAGCGCTGTGATTTCCCTTCCTTGAAGGAATCCGTGGGTAGGAGCTGCCCTGGTGATGACCCATCGCTGCTCCATGGTATATTTTCCATCTTCGATGGAGGCTTCACCTCCATATGCTCCCCTGAGCACCTCCTGCCCCTTGTTTTCGATGGTGAAGATTCCTGAGATTATCTGGACAACGTCTTTATTCGAGCCTTGCAGCTCTACGTGCTCCATTGTAAGCAGGACCGGCTCCCAGTGGCTGGTGTTGCCCACACCTGTAAGGTGCACCTTCGTCTCATTTTTCTCTCTGCCCACCGAATGAGATCTGCGGACAGTCCCTTGCCCAAAGAAGGTCTCAATAGCCTCTTGATCCTGACATCCACTCTGGCAGATTGCTGGGGTCACGTCATCTTCTGTGCAGGCCGTGAGGACCGTCCATACCAACAGAAGGCCCGTAGTCATTTTGAATAGCGATTTCATAGTAATAATTGCTTGTTAGTTTAAAAAAGGAAGAGTGCCACCCCCTAACCCTTGGGTGGCTACTCCTCTGGCGGTGATAGGCTGGTTGAGGTTACGGTTCCGATGGGGAATCCTGGCCGGCACCTGTCAGCAAAAAGCGATAGGTCCCGTCAGATTGCTGTTGCAAACTTGCCTCCAGTTCGGGGCTGCCGATCGCAACTGAAGGGGAGGCAGATAAAATCGTCCAGTGCTGCTCCATATGCCTCAAATCGTTGCCATCTGTCGTCCCCTCCCCGAAGTAAGTGCCACTGATGATCACTTCGCTCTGAGCATTGACGAGCCGAAAAACGCCGCTCTCAATATCAAAGCTGCCATTGCTCCCCGACTCATACTCGTCATGTTCGATCTGGATTCGAAACTGATTCCAGATGTTGGATCCTCCCGCGCCTGTCAACTTGACGTGGGCGTCTTGATTAACGTAACCGTAGGGAGCTCTTTCAGTTACCCTGAGGTCCCCAGCTGCATTCACCTGCGAGACGTCAGGCCGATCTGGATCATCAATCTCTACAGGTGTTGTTGGATTACATGCCACAAATCCGACGATCAGTAGGATAGGTGCCATAAACTTCTTGGCGGTATTCATTCTTTGTATTGTTTTGGTAATGTTTACCCAGAACCGAAGCGGTGAAGCCCGATTCCGTAGCTGACTTTCAGCGTATTCTTAGTGCAAGAGGGTCAAAATAGTAACCTTATGCGACCCAACTTTTTTGATAACTTCCTGAAAAACAGACAGAAAGAACTGAAATGGAAGCGGGTACTCAGTAATAAATTGATGCCTCCCACAAATAATAAGACGACGAGTAGGCTCGATGTCTTTGGGTCCAGGGATTCTTCGCCACCAGCATTGATGATCATCAAAACCGCCAGCAAGGCAAGCACAGGCAGGAATGATACTCTTCGTTTCATGTCGTATAAGTTTTTTCGTCTGTGCTGGTAGTGTCAGGATTCACAAAACGTAACCTGGTAAGTGGCGTCAGACTACGAGTTTCTCTTTGCCAGCAGATACTTCCTGATTAAATTCCGGTACTCGGAGGTTACAATTGCACTCGCCCTGCACTAATACCGAACCCAATGAACGACAGATTGATCATTGAGGAAATACAGAAAGGAGACCTCAAGAAACTTGAGTGGATATACTTGGAGTACAAGTCAGAGTTTGTCGCGTGGCTCGCTCACAACTATGCGTGCGATCGCAGCGAGGCAAAAGAGATCTACCAAACATCAATTGTTGTACTCTATGATAAAATCCAGGAGGGAAAACTTGACGAACTCAATGGCAACCTGAAATCCTACTTGTTTGGGATTGGCAAGAACAAAGCTCGTGAACTGCAGCGCTCCGAGAATAAAGTAAACCGACTTGTCACTCCCGAATCCCTTCAACTCCAGGAGTTGACCTCCTTCGATCAAAAGGAGAAGGAGAGAAAACTGCAACACATGGAAGCCTGCCTGGAGAAACTAGGGGATCCCTGCAAACGGCTACTTCTCCTCTATTATAAGGAAGGATTGTCCATGCAGCAGATTGCCGACCGGCTCGGCTACAAGAACAGTGACACCGCCAAGAACCAGAAGTGTAAGTGCATAGTACGCCTTCGCAACTTATTTAAGGAGTGAGGCTCGCACCTGGCACAACCTAAAGAAAAGGACATGACACAATGGATACCATAGCATCTGATATTGACCAACTCGAACGCTACCTCAAGTCCCGTTGTACCGAAAGTGAAAAAAGGGACATCGAAGAGCGGCTAGCCTCCGACGCCAATTTCCGGGACCTATTGGACGACCTGGAGATCATGCAAGAGGCACTGCAGAACATGGAGACACCAACCTCCATAGACACTGCAGAAGCACCAGAGAAAAAAGGCAAAGTAATCAAGGTCGACTTCCGGAAGAAGATGGCCGCCATCATAGGATCTGCCGCCGCCGTGGCAGTCATCGCGGTGGCCGTGCTCAGGCCGACGCCAGTACCGACACCTGAACTTGTCGCCCAGAACCACTACCAACCGCCTACACCCTCAAGCGTCATGAGTGATGAGGACAAAAACTGGGCGGTGGGAACAGAGGCCTACCGCCAAGGTGAGTTCGAAGCAGCTATACTTGAATGGAAGCAGATCACCAACCCCAACGCCGAACAAACCTACTACCTGGCCCATGCCTTATACCAAAGTGGCGATGCGACAGAGGCCATCTCACACTTCCAGGAAGTTGCCAGGGGCAGTAGTGCGCTCAGCTACAATGCAGAATGGTACACGGGCCTGGCCCACCTCTTCAATAAGGAGGTGGAATCCGGACGCCTCGTGATGGAAAACATCGTCTCCCAAACCTCGCAACATCCCTTCCACCAAAGAGCAATGGAAGTACTGGAAGAACTGGAGAAAATCGAAAAGACTGACTGATTTAGGACCGGTTTCGAAGTCGCAATTGCCAAACTACGGCGCCAATTACCACAGAAGCTGCCCCCAGAACTAAGAACAACCACGGAAAACTCGCTACCCGGTAAGGCCGGGGATCGCCGATACAAACCATAGGCGCCCAATAATAGGGATGGGCGAGTGCCGAGTGCTCTCCGGATGCTGAAGCCAGAAAACTCAGCTTGGCCTGTCTCAGCGCTTCATCTTTGGGCAATCCGCTGTCCAAACCTTCATAAAAACTCTCCATTAGCGACTGATTGGCATCCTCCCGCACATTCCAAAGGCTTGTAATCACTGCCACGGACCCGGCATAGGCAAAGCCGCGCGCGAGGCTGATGACCCCTTCTCCGCGATAAATCGGGCCCGCGCCTGTCTGGCAGGCACTCAGGACTGTCATCTCCGCATTCAGATCGTAGGTATACAAATCGTTGACATAGAGCTTCGCGGAGTCCGCCGGACCCAGAAGGATGTAGGAGAGGTTGCCGTCCTCCACATCGGCCTTCGCATGAGTCGCAAAGTGCAAAACGTCATATTTACCCACCTCGGCATACAGCGATTCAGCAGAAGTGTACTCCGAAAAAATCTCCCGATCAGGAAAGCGACGGCCAACCTGCTCCACCTGCTGAACATTGCCCTCCAACTGCTGGAAGTAGGCATCGTCTATTTCAACACCTTTGGTGAATAAGGGCGCAACTCCAAGAAACGACCGAACCGGCTCCTCTTGGGGTACCGGTCGCTCTAGCAGCGTAGTCGCCGAAAAGGCATAGCTGATCTGATGATCATGGATGAGATAGTCTTTGAATGCTGCAAAGGAAAACCGGCCCACGGGTGGCGGCTTCGTTAGCAATGCGTCGAAAGCAATGGTGCTGATGACATCATCCGGGACAACGATCAAGCGCTCCGGAAGCGTGATGATGTCCTCGATCGGAGCGATGAGTCGCTGGTACATCTGATGGCTTGTAGCCATAAAGGCAGTGTCTTGCTGCACAATGCTTTCAGTGAAGGTCTTGCCCCAGGCCCGCCGGTCAAAATCGATAGCTGCGCGGGTGAAGACGACGGAATCGCTGGTGACCGTAAACGCGTACAAGCTGCTGTCCCCTACAAAATATTCGATGAGTGCCTGGTCCGGCGCGAGTGCCCCCTGCACCTCGGCAGGCGATCGCGTGGCACGATCGAAGATAAAGCCATAGTAGTCAGGGTGCTGCTCCCTAATTTGGCTCACGACCTCTTCACGTTTGCGACGATAGAGCAACAAGGAGTCCAGGTAGTTGACGTCGCCGGGGGATCCCTCGCCACGGTTGAGGGCCACTTGCTTTTCGTAGTAGTTGGCTTTCAGGTTATAATCCTTCTCCAATGCCGCCAGGTCAGGATCGATCGTGCTTTTGGCCCTTGTTGTCCGCACCGCTTCTTGCAGAATGATGGCCTTGCTCTTCTCAGCAAACTCAAACGCCTGCGTGAGGATAGAGTCTGAGGGTTGTAGCTGGTAGAGTTCCCAGCAGACCTCCAGGCCCTTTTCATAGACCGGCTTGGCCCGATCGACCAGGGAAACTTTGGAGGCATCCGCGATAAACTCTCCACGCATCCGGTCGATGACCTGATCCGCGAGCTTGAGATGCTGGTAGGCGCTGTGGAGGTATTTCGGGTCTCCTTCGATCTCGTAGAGTTTGAGCAAGGTGGTGGATTTGGAGTGGAGGATTGTGAGGAGAGTGTTCTTCTCTGGCAGAACATTGGTGTCCGAAAGGCTGGGTAGTGACTTCAAAGTCGAATTCACCCCCTCCTCAAGCAAATAGCCTAGGACTAAATCATCGTGCTCCAGACTCATCTTAAACATAGATTTTTCAAAATACAGATCGCTTAGGTCATCATTAACAATGATCATGCGCATTGAATCCTTAAGACCTTGATAAAGCCCATAACTTTTCTGTAGACTACTCTCCGCACGGTCATAATCACCATTCAATCGATGTACAATGCCCAGCAATTGAAAATTAGCCGCAAGCAAGTGGAACCGGCTGATCTTTTGGTTTATGCCGATTGCCTCGTTGCAGAATCTTATAGCCTCATCGTAGCTCCCCTGCTCTTTGTGAACAAAAGCCAGGTTATGCAAGGCATTCGCCCGCAAAACACATGACTCTTCATCGCTACAATCCAGATCCTCTGTGCACACGATCAAATCCGCTAATGGTCCTTCGATATCACCCATTTCAAATATCTTGAAAATCGAGCTCTCTATCGCGGCACGGTAGATATATGGTTTGACTTCGTCATACTCCGAAATCAATCCCTGTGCACGGTCCCCTAATCGCTGAAAATAAAAAAGGGCATTATCAAAATCCCCAATATCAAGATAGGCCCTTGCCAACTGCAGATTCAAAAAGAGCAAATCAGGTGGGAAAAGGAAATGCATTCTGCTTTCACAAAAGAGCCAATTCCTTTTCAGGGTCTCTAACGCTTCGTATTTCCTGTTAAGCTCTAACTGGCAAGCGCCAATATTATTTAGACCATTGATGATCTCAACAGTGAGCAAACTATCGTCGGCTATTAATAGTGACTCTCTAATACGCAATGCAGCTCGAAAAGAGTGTAAGGCCTCAAGAAACCCACTTCGATCCTCGAGTGCACCTTTCATATATTGGAAAACTCCCACCTTATGAACAACAAAGGCGTAAGCCTCCGACATCGGCCCATAGACATCGACAACAGTATCCTTTATCACACCAAGGGCTTCAATCTTCTGGGCCCACGTCTTGCTTTCGTCATAATCAATCAGATCAATTATCGAGGCCAGAGAGTCCAAGATTTGGATCCGATTCGACGCATCAGTTGTTCTCGTGGAACATAGGAGAGCAAGCAGCAACACTAGCGGTCTCATGAGCTATTAGCTAACTATCATCGCTTCTCAGGGAATATCCAGCTTACCCTCTATCCTAACTTCAAGGCAAGGCACTCTCTCTCTGGTCGAATCATTGAAAACAGCTTCGACCAAATCCTCATTCTTCAGAGCGGGGTTTGACAGAGCTTTCAGAGATACTAATTTCGTTACGCGAGCAGCAGCATATGAGGTAGCAACGACCTCGCCGTCTAGATGCCCGGATGTAGCAACACCAACAGTGCTCTTCCCATAATTGGAATTTTTGTGAAGCTTCGTCTCTCCCTTCTCAAGACTCAAAGCTGCAACGGAGATCATATGATTCTGGCTAGCTTGAAACCGTGAAGGATAGTGAGGCCAACAATCTGTATTAGTCCCATTATTCCCAGCTGATGCCACGAGGACCATATCAGCCTCCTCCGCCTGGATCATGAATCTAGCAAATAATGGATGTGCGTAATTATATACCGTTGAGGCGTAAAAGCCGAAACTCATGTTCACGACCTTCGCTCCCTCCTCACGGGCAGTATTGAGGGCACACAGTACAAGGAATAACGAACTCTGGCGATTATCATCAAATGCCCGAATATCTAAAAAGTTTACGCGTCTTAGATCCTGACTAGCTATCAAATTAAAAACATTTTGTCCGTGTGGGTCCAGTGGTGTCCCTCCACACGAATCGACAAGGTCAAAATGCGTCACATTATATCCATAATGGTCCCCAATTCCATTGTCAATTATGGCGACTTTCAAATCACTTGGAACCACTGAGTCCACCTCCTCTTTTACCCGGGTTTGAATAGTGTCCTGAGGGACTTTCGGGCTTGTAACTTTGAAGTTGATACCTAGCGCATTTGGCAAGCTGTTTGGATCGGTCGGCATGTCGGAGTTATCTCTAAGTTTCGGGCGATCTCTCACAATCGGTATCGACTCCTCCAATTTCAGTATTGTTGGATCCAAGCTTAACAGAAAGAGAGTGTTTTTGGCAGTAGTGGATGTATCACACTTCGGACAGACACTAAGTTCCACAAACGCGCTATCCAATCGTTTTTCACAACGCAGTTCGGCCTCAAGGTCCTTGGTCCGCCAAGCCGAATCCAACCAAAGTATAATACTGGGAAAGTGGCTTTCGTCTCCGACCAGCTGCGTTTCGAGAGGGGGATCCGGACAGAGCCCCATGGTTCGGTCTATACAGCCTGTTGAAGACGCCGTTTCTTCTGAGGTTTGCTGCGAACAGAATTGCAACACAAAGACCAATGCTATCATAGCAATTACTGTAGCAAGAACAGAAATGATTGGCTTACTCATAACACAAACAGATTTGGGCGATAAAAAAATAGGGTCTTACATCATTTAATCTACTTGTTTCAGGGCTGCGATCAAAGCTTTTTTATGGGTAAAAATCCTACCTTCAAAACTTTAATCATCTGACCCGTAACAAGTTAGCAGTAACCGGCGCAGTGAAGCAGACATACCACTGGCCCAAAGCGGCAATCCACATCACCAGCCGGTCTTTACTCCGATTAGTGAAGAACGAATCAATAGGTAACCCTACTACATGGACTTTTTACCCAAATATCAAGTGATAAATACCCGAGGACACTATAGACCCGGAAAGCGCCTTCGCGGGCATCATTTTTTGCAAGCATACTGCAGCCGTTCAACCATCAGCCCTGTTGACTTTCCTTGCGCTTTTTTAGAACTTCAGTAGTCCCAATAACGGAACCCCACATGAAAGCACCCAAGGAAGTATACCTCCTGACCGTCGTGCTGATGGTCGTATGCTGCAAACCCAACATCCCCACCCCTCCTAGCGGATGGAAGCAGCGAGCCAACAACGCCATAATTGGCAGAATCACGATCGATGCCGCCATCGGCAACTGCGCGGAGACATCCGGCCGGCATGTCATCTGCCCCGCATCCGATGATACGTTATTGTTCGCCTGCTCCGCGACGATCACCTTCACTGATGGATCACCACAGGAAAAGTGGCAATTAAGATGTGAGTTTGGAGTGTCAGATACGCTACTATTTGATGATGGACAGCAGACCTACTTCTACGGCACAAAGAGGTAGGCCATAAAAATATTTGACAACTTTAATGCCCCCACCCAACCTTTTGCCTATCCCACTACACTCATGGGTAAAGACGCTTTCAAATATGAGTGACCGCATCTTAGTAGAACGTTTCCTGGCTAGTCGCAGCGAGCAGGCATTCAAGGCCCTGTACAGGGCCAAGAGCCCGCACCTGTACCAGATGGCGTTGCGACTGGCTCAAGACACCACCGTGGCAGATGAGCTTTTGCAGGAAACATGGGTGGTGGCCATCCGTCGCCTCGAGAGCTTCGAATGGCGTTCGGAGTTAAAGACCTGGCTGATCGGAGTTTTGATCAACACATTTAGGAATCACCAAAAAGCAAAGGAAGCCGTGGCCCTGGAGGAATCTGAAGCAAAGGGCCATGATTTCAGTGAGGACTATCAGGCCACCCACGACCTCGAGAAAGGTATCGGGCAACTGTCTCCGGGGCATAGGCAGATCATCCTGCTGTACGACGTAGAGGGCTACAAACACCGGGAGATCGCGGAGATGCTCGGGATATCCGAGGGTACCAGCAAAAGCCAACTGCACGACGCCCGTAAGGCCTTGAGAACATTTTTGGAAGAGCACTTAAACGCATAGCCATGGAAAGGAACGAGGAGGAACTGACTCCACAAGAAAAAGCGCTGTTCGAGGGTTTGAGCAGAGCACAGGATCCACCTGCACGGATCGAAGAAGAGATTATTACACAACTCAAAAACGAAGGACTCATGACCACAATACGAACAATGAACAGGCCTACCTATTGGCTGGCAGCGGCGAGCGTAGCGATCGTCGCGTTCTTCTCAGGCCTCTTTTATGGGCGATCGCAAGCGCCTCAGGCCCTGATCGACCCTCAGCAGGGGTATATGCTACTGCTACATGAACCTAGCACCTTCCAACCTGGCGACCCCATGGAGATGTTTCAGGAATATGGGGCATGGATGCAATCTACCGAAGAGCAAGGGGTCACCATTACCGGTCAGGAATTGGCGCTGACTACACAGTACGTGAATAGTGGTGGGATCAGTGAGGAGAGTGACGGTAAAGTATTCCCTACCACGGGGTACTTCATTGTCGAAGCCTCCTCGATGCAAGAAGCCGTTGCCATCGCACAGAAGAATCCCCACGTGAAGTATGGCGGAGAGATCGAAGTCAAACCCTTTATGATCCGCTGATATGAAACGACAAGCACTTTGGACGATCGCTTCCATCGCCGTAGCCACGAGCCTATTTGGCTTTATGTATCACAAGCCGACGGAATCGTCTACCGCGGCCTACGCATGGCTCGCAGGCAGCTGGGTGGGGGATGGCTTTGGAGGCACATCTCACGAGTCCTGGACCGAACCCGCGCCCGATGGTTCGATGGTGTGCGCCTATCGGCACCTAAAGGGGGATGGCTCCCTCAACTTCTACGAGCTCGTAGTGCTTGACGAGAAAGGCATGCACCTCAAGCATTTCACGCCGGAACTCAAGGGTTGGGAGGAGAAGGACGAAGTGGTTCATTTTCCAATGGTCTCTATTGAAGAGAATCGTATCGTCATGGAGGGGCTCACCTATGAACTCACCTCCGAAAATACCCTGGAAATCAAGCTTCGAATGAAACGGAGAGATGGATATCACACGGAGGTGTTTCAAATGACACGCCAGTAACAAAACCACCCATGAAAGCATCTATCGGGCAAAATCAGGCGAAACGGAAAACAATCGCCTGTTCCGGTTGATGCTTTCATTCACCCACTTCGCTCATGAACCGTTGTCTATAAAGACGGAAGTCTCTACCTTCCAAAATACTTCAAGACAACCACTAACTCATGACGCGTTCAGAATACCGAAGCCTCGAGCTTAGCATAGGCCGTGAAATACTAGGCACAGACTTTGACAAGATTTTTTCCCAAAACGCCCCAGCCAAGAATCGCTCGCGATCCGCACTGCGGGTCCAGGATCGCTCCCGACTAAAGGCCGAACCCTATCTGGGTGAGGTGCCTCGATTGAAAAATCGTGTGTGGACCGATCAGCCCACTTCTGACAGTAGCATACGGCAGGTAGCTGTAGCTGGAGATGGCTTTTATTTTGATATCCTCTCCAATGCCAAGGACATGAACCATGTATCAATGATCCTCAGCAGCGGCACTGGTTACGCCACTTCTAAGCCAATCGTCAAGCTATCAAAGGGCGAATCTCCCTCCAAACCATTGTATGTAGACCGCAGCTCATGTACGGTACTTAACCTCGCTGCGCATGAAGACAAGAAGGAAGCTGTGGCTTATTTTCTGAAGCAATACTTCAGCTTCTTCAAAAGATATATTCAATGACCTTTTATTGAGTCCCATTTCTTGATTTCCAATCACCGGGCCTCCAGCATATAATGAGTATTACATTAGACAAACAACGACTATGATAGACGAAATCATACAACCACTAGACCAGCTTTTCATCAAGCATGGCTATCGTAATCAGCTGCACGAAGACGACCTGGGCGCCGACGATGAGATCTCAAAGCCAGATCAATTCATCACCACGACTTGGCAGCAGCAACTCTCCGCACAGGAGCAGGTCAAGGCTGAAGTGCCGATCAGGGAAGGTGCAAAAGAAAAGATCGATATCGTAGACTTTCGGACCACCACCGCTGTTGAGGTGAAGGTAACGGTCAACGATGTAAATCAGGAGTTCTACCAAGCCCTGTGGAAGGTGATCGCTTACAACAATAACCACGAGGAGAAGCTCACAGGGCTAGTGTTCCTTTCAGAGCAGAACAGCATCAAATTGCTAGAGCAATCCACGCTTTTCCAGGAAACATTGAGATTGATGAAATCAGGTATGTTCCCCTACCAGATTGAGATCACACTCCGAGCAATTGCGATGAACTGATCGCAGGAGACAAGATATTCCCAAAACACAGTTATGTATCGGATCCCCGGCAGAAGTCGGGGATTTTGACTTTCAGGAAGGACTACCGACCTCAGCGCAAAGATCTGTCCTTTGGCTAAACAAGCATTGGACAAGAAAGTAATTTGGATTCTCAGCTAGACGCAGACAGCTCGGCTTAAGCCCCGGGATCGTTGCTTACTTCACCAACATGACTGAGCCCTGCTTTCGATAGCGGGATTCGCCGGCGGAGATGTCTACCGAAAAGAAATACAGACCCGAGGGGGCTTCTACGCCATTGGTATACTTCCCGTCCCACCCCGTTTCTCTCAGATCGATTTCTTCTCCCTGCCATTGAAAGGAATGGACCTCCACATTGTAGCTATCCCACACCGAAAAGTCCACAGATGTGACACTGTTACCGGCGAAATAAGGCCTGAAACGATGGTTCTCCTCATAGGTCCCATTTGGGGCAAATGCCGACGGTACGAAGAAAGTAGGAGCTGTCAATACGGGCACCATGGCCACATACAGCCTTAGAGGCAAAGCTCCCAGTTGCATTCGCTCAGTCGTTGTGATCTCTCCATTAGAGATCTCGTCTGTATTGAAGACCTCACTACCCTGGACGATAGAAAAGTTACTGTCGGCTTCATCATAGTGTATGAGCGCTGGCTCATAGTCGTTGGCGCGGATATCGTTGACCTGTACAAAATTTTGTAGGTCAATACCGGAAAAGTCCACTGAGACCACGCCAAAGTCCGACACATCCTGGCGGTTCAAGTCAAACGAAACCCGCCCCGAAGTTATCTGCTGCCCTACGGCTGATATCTCCCATTGCAGTTCATCAGAGATACCGATCATATCATATGCCGGAATGAGGATGGAGTCGACAGGTAGTGCGCATGCCACACGGAGCACGGTGCCCTCCGTAGCAGAGGAAACAGTCAGGTGACCTTTTGACCCGCCCACCCCGACGGGAAACATCACAGGGTTTTCACCAACGACCGCATAGACCTGCCCGCTCACAAAACCGTCCCCGTCCACGCTGATCTCATCGGAAAGAATGAGCCGATGATCATCGTCGGCGATAAATGACCCGTCTGTCAAAGACAAGTTGTTTTGCACTAGCGCCCAGGGGGCGGTCAAAGTCAACACACCACCATTCGTTATTGTCATCTCATTGACCACAAGGGAGTCTCCCGCCAGGACTTGTTGCCCAGTACCCGCAAAACTTAGGTTGCCTGTTTCCAGGTTGGCATCAAAGTCCACGCTCGCCGTACCGATGATCTGTCCGTTGTTTTCTACCTGACCACCAAGTGAGGCATCCGCTCCCAGGAAGAGGGTACTGTTCGCACCGATGCTCATGGACGTCTCAGGCCCCATGACCAGCCCCTGCCCCGCCGTCACCATCGCACTCAGGAGGCAGCCAAAGATCAAATAGCACCTCATAATATTATTTGTTAATGGACCTGGAAACTTCCACCCATCGACCCAGGACGTTGTCGTAGATGAAGGTGATCGAACTGCCGGCTGGGAGTATTACGCTATTGGGATCACCACTCCCCTGTATGTCCAGATTGTGCCCCCCGATGCTGTCCCAATCAATAATTTCAATAAGAAATGAATCAGTTCCGTTGGCGACGGTTCCAGAATTCGTGAGTACCACTTGCTGACCAGGGTCTCCTGCCTCCAGTGACCTCAGAGAGGAAGTTGACAGACCCGATTCGAGGGGAAAGAAGGGAGTATCCGGAAGACCGGCCAGCACACCAGACCCTGGTACGAGGGTAACTGTCGGCGCGGTCGCAAGCCCTGACGCAGATTCAGTCACTACTCTCAGCCACTCCGTGCCATTGTGCACGAGAAACTCATTGTTGCCCTGGTGATACTGCATGGTACCACCTCCGACAGCGGTCCCCGAACTGGTATCGTGGGACCCGATCTGGACCGTATTGGCTATGCGCATGCTCCCAAAAGCCCGGACCGTATCTCGCCCGGCAAATAGCGTGGGCACCACATCATTGTTCAAATCAAGCACCTGATGGTCATTGGAGGTTGCGTCTACAGCGAACATTTTTACCCCATCCTCCTCGAGGAAGACGATACCGGAGCTGACACCCCCGGTCCTACTTATAAGCTTTGATTCTGAGGCATAGACGTTGTTACCGATAATCTCTCCCACGATAGGCCCCTGATCATTGCTCCCATTGTAGTGAAAGAAACCCAGATTCTCCCCAACCTGGAAGGTCGCCAATGGTAGTTGCGTGTTGACACCGAATCGGTAGAGGGGTGAATTGATACCGTCGCCAAAAACGATCGTGTTTGACAGCGCTGCCACAGTCTCAGTGCCAAATGCCATGGCATTCTCGACGCCTCCAGTGACACTCGCACCAACACCCATGGCGATGCCACGATTGCCGCTGACAAATGTACCAGGCCCGATGGCCAGGCCGGCTACGTTATTGGTGTTTGTTCGGGCGCCATAACCCATGATGATATTCATGCTTCCGGGTTCAGTTCTGAGATCCGTCCCATTAGCGATAACAATATTGTTCATACCGATGGGCAGATCAGCCACGTAGCCCATCAGGTGGTTGCTGTCGGCATCCACTGTAAAGAGATCATTCGACTTCAATTCGAGTACTGCATCGTCCAGGATCTCAATGGCTTCCTGCACGTTGCTAGCCGCAAAAGATGCATTCTCAGAGTTGAAGTCCAGGTTTCCTCCCGGTATATCCACCAGCGAAGTCTCATCATAGATCATGCCGTACATCTCATCAATCGCGCTTTGTACATCTGCAGAACCAAGTCCAGACTCAACCCCGGAGTATGCAATGTCAACGGCCTCACCCTTACCCACGCGGTCGTCAAGCTCATCGATCGCATCCTGCACATTTTGGGCAGTGAGCAGCGAGCTATCACTATCGTAGGCTATCTCTGTTGCTACCATGTCTATTGATGGCACGATGACACCCAGATCCACCTCGTTGCCATTGTCGATCCTCAGGATATTGCCATCCAGCGTCAGCTGCTGGTCATCACTCACTGAGAGAGCGATCCATGAGGGTGCATGCCAATAGTAGAAGAGATTTTCATCCGTATCGAATACCAATAGGCCATTGTCCGCAGCCGCCAGTGCCATAGCACCTCGCTGACTCGCAGAGAGCGTAGGCACCAGGAGGCCCTGATCTCCATTCGGTGCGTGCAGATGCAGCACGGCATTGCCATTGGGGGCATCCGTATTGATACCTATCGTCTGATCTTGTGAAAACGCCTGAAGCAACAACATACACAATGCCACTGCCAGTACTATTCTTATGAAGGGGTTCTGTCTTTCCATACAGCCACAGTCTTGTTTTGGTTCTTAAAGGAAGGGATGCTGAGAACCCTTCAGTTGTTTTTGATTTAATAGTGTGTATCTCATTGTCAAATGGTGACAATTAGACTTAGTGCTGGAAAAAGTGTTGGTCGACAAGCGAAATCAGCACCAATGACCTTCCGGCTCATAATGATGCTAGGTTAAAAGAAAGCAATCCCGCCGGTATGTGGTAATAATTCCTCACCAGTGGGAATGATCCGGGCGTCAGTAGGGGAAAAATTGAGAAAATGTCACAGAAACTAGCATTTTGGGCAATTGATCGCCCTTTTCATCGCCTCAAAGTGCGCATTGGGCCGGCGAAGATTGCCAAACATCGAAATGGCTTGCATTTCAGGTGGAGAGAACAGGCCTACTTCCACCTCTCGGGAAGTTCCCGCTGTCCGCTCTAGTCCGGCCGCGCGAGCCCTCCACTCAGGCCTCGCCGACTGCCACTCCCATCGGGTCTATATAGCCAGGTTCTGTGGCTTCGACCTCTCCTTTGCCATGTCGGTGTCCTCACCGACTTCAAGCAGGCCTACGAGGCTTAGAGTCTAGATCCAACCCTCCTCCGTCCCCAGAGGGACAAATGAAGTGACATTCATCGGACGCTCAGTACTGCATCAGGAATCTGGAGGAGGTCATCACCCTCCAGATAAGATGTCGGTGATAACACCAACAGCGGCAAAAAGTGCTACTCAACTTGGAGTCTCAGACGCCCTACCCCTCCCCTCCGTCATTCAGCAGAAATGAAGGAATTGGACCTTCATAGGTTGCGGATCAATTCTGCGTTGGGAATCTGGAGGGGTTGACCCCCTCCCAATCGTCCGTTGAGAAAAACACCAACGACGGCCATCCATATGAGGTTGGTCATTGTTTAGTTTCAGGGCTCTCCCCAAATTGTATGTACTAAAAACATGTCTCCCAAATCATGGATCCTGCTGTTGATAAGTACATAGCAAAACAGGATTCTCCCCAGAGAGAAATCTGTGAAAAAGTGCGCGGACTGCTGCTGCGCACAATTCCCGATATCCAGGAGGAAATGAAGTGGGGTGTCCCTGCGTATGGAGGTGGGAGATTCTACTTCGTTGCTCTGCGGGATCATGTGAATATTGGATTCTCGCTGAAGGGGCTGACGCCCGAGGAGACAGCGCTCTTCGAAGGCAGTGGCAAAACGATGCGCCATGTCAAGGTCCTTTCTCCCGAGTCGATGGATACTGAGCGAATAACATCATTACTGCATCTTGTACAAGACAGGCACCATAATTCCGTGACGTAGCCCGCCACAATAGCCCTCCCTCCTCTTATTTGCGGATATTCAATCCCACTTTCACAGCGGGCCAGGGGCGTGATCACCAATTCCTGATAGTCTTCACCCCAAAAAACACCAATCGAAATACAACAACGGGAACGACTAGCCAATACCACCACTCCATTTATCGAAACTAACTTTTGTGGCGTTTCAAGCGAATGCGGAAGGATCACGACAAACAAGGCGACCCTTCTCTCCGGAATAAGAATAATTACCTCTGGCCGCAGGATCTAAATCCCCCTTTTTAAAGGGGGCGCAGGGGGATTTTTATCCATCATTTGTTCCTTCTTCAATTCACCCAAAGAAAAAGGGCACGCTTCTTGCAAAATGGCACGAAGACTTTAAATTTGCGTTCCGAATTTTAGATCACTATCACTAAACATACAGAGGAGTGGCAGAGTGGTCGAATGCGGCGGTCTTGAAAACCGTTGTACCGAGAGGTACCGGGGGTTCGAATCCCTCCTCCTCTGCAAGAAAAGCCCTGGCGGAAACGTCAGGGTTTTTTCGTTTGCAGAAGCCAAGGCGAATCTCAAGCCGACGCATTTGGTGTTTTCACCAACAGCCCAGTCATCCCCCTCCTCCAGATTCCCGACGCAGACAAACTGGCTGCCTTACAGTCCCCTGACACGCGGAGTCTGCTGGGAATGACGGAGGAGGGAGGAACCGTCAGAGACTCCACCTGCGCTCTGAGTGATGGCTACTGTTGCACGAAGCCACCGCACGATCCAAATAGACTCGATCGGAGGGGCAGCCAGCATGGCACGGCGGGCCGGTGGCGGGGCTGAGCTAGACCGGAGAGCGGGACCAACAGCAAGAAGTGAAAGTACAACCGATCTCTCCAACAAGCGCGTCTTCAATGCTTTTCAAATGGCTTACTTCACCGACACCCCAAAATGAATATCTTTAGGGTCCCCAAAAAATAACTATTAAGCCAATGAGCAATCAATATGTAGATCTGGATACCCTGCGCTTCGTTCTCTACGACGTGCACAAAATCGATGCACTACTCGAAAAGGACCGCTATGCGTCTTACGATCGGGAAGCCATAGACCTACTGCTGGATGCTATCAAGGAGCTCTCCGATAAGGAGTTGTATCCCTACCTCCGCGAAATGGACGAGCAGCCCGCCCACTACAAGGATGGACGAATCCTCATCCACCCACAGTTCGAGCGGATCCTGGAGAAGATTGGTGAGATGGGCTTTGTCGGCGCCTCCTTCGACGAAAAGGACGGCGGCCTCCAATTGCCCGTGTCAGTTTTCAATGCCGCTTACTTCATCATGGAAGCAGCCAACAACCATGTGCCTGGCTACCTGGGATTGACAGCAGGCGCAGCCAATCTGATTGCTACGTTTGGCAGCGAAGAGCAAAAGGCGCTCTACCTGGAAAAGATGCTGTCCATGAAATGGAGTGGCACCATGTGTCTGACTGAGCCGCAAGCGGGTAGCTCTCTGTCCGACGTTGTCACCTCCGCCAAGCCAAAAGGTGATGGTACATACATCATTGATGGGCAGAAGATCTTCATCTCTTCGGGAGACTACCAGTTTGTCGACAACATCGTCCACCTGGTGCTGGCGAGAATTGAAGGGGCCCCTGCGGGTACCAAGGGCATATCTCTATTCATCGTTCCCAAGTTTAGACCGGAAGATGGCGGCTTGACGGAGAACCACGTTGCTACACTTGGCGAGTTCCAGAAGCTTGGACAGAAAGGGTATTGCACGGCGCACATCGGCTTCAGCGACGGTGGGGAAACGGTAGGTTGGCTCGTCGGCGAACCCCACAACGGCTTGCGGTACATGTTCCAGATGATGAATGAAGCCCGTATTGCCACAGGTCGGATGGGCGCGGCCATTGCCTCAGGGGCCTATCATCATTCATTGGCCTACGCCAAGGAACGTCCGCAGGGACGCCGACTGAATAGTACTGGGCAGAAAAACGTGAATGAAGAGCAAACCCTCATCATCAACCACCCGGATGTGAAGAGAATGCTGCTCCTGCAAAAGGCCATCGTCGAGGGTGCCATGAGTCTCATCACAGAAGCCTCGAACTTCCTGGACAAGGAATTGGTGGCACCACCAGAAGAGAAAGAGGCCTACAATATGCTACTGGAGCTGCTAACGCCGGTGGTAAAGACCTTCCCCGCGGAGCAGGGACGCGTCGCCGTGGACAATGGGGTGCAGGTCCTGGGTGGCTATGGCTTTACGATGGACTTCATCCTGCAGCAGTACTATCGCGACATCAGGATCATCGCCATCTACGAAGGCACGACAGGTATCCAGTCACTGGACTTGCTTGGTCGAAAGGTCGGCCTGAAGAACGGCGAGGCACTGCAACGACTGGCAAAAGAAATCATGACAACCGTGGAAACAGGCTCGACCTATGACGAACTCAAGCCATACGCAGAGACGCTGCAGAAGAACCTCGGCATGGTACAGGAGGTTTTGGGTGCACTGATGCCACTGGCAATGAAAGGTGATCATGAACGCTTCCTCGCTGATGCGACCGTGTTCATGGAAATGTTCAGCACCATCATCGTGGGGTGGCAATGGCTGAAGATGGCCACAGCTGCCAAGCAGGCGTTGCTGACTGGCTCAGGCACGTACAGTACTACCTTCTACGAAAGCAAGGTCCACACGATGAAATTCTACTACAAGTACGAGATGGGTAAGACGCGTGGTCTTGCCAAGGTGATCATGGATCAGCAAGACTTGACACTATCAGACGTTTCGGTCGCCTATTTCTAGGCGACCTGTATTACTCACTACCCTACAGGCACTTGTACAGTTACCTGGGCAATGGACCCCGAGCGGCTGAATAACTCCTGAGAATCTTCAGCAGATAGCGTCAGACCGTCCGTAGTGCTCTGCTGCCCATCAGCCCTGTGCACCGTTATTGACCGCTGATTTGATCGCTCATACACAATCGGGACCTGGCAGTAAGTAAACGCTAGCTGGCCTTCCGCGACGCTGAGCTCCTTCCAGGCACCCTTCACATCCAGAAATTCGAACTTACCCTCACTTGCCATGAACTCCTCTGTGTGCAGGAAGATCGGTGCGAAGGTGATCTGCCCTTTCGATACCCTCACGCCGAGTTCTGCCCATCGGTTGATGACATCCTCTTTTACCTGGCCTGTCATTCCGGGCTGTTGTACACCACGGCCTGCCGGCGTGTGAGAATAAGGATCAGTTGGCACGGCACCATACAGGTCCGGCGATTTGTTGATGCCAATTCCTGCCCTGATCTCATAGTAATGCTCGAACAGGCGCCCCATCAACTCCCATGAAACATCGTCGCTATGGTGCCAATAGATATTTTCCTGCGTGGCGAGTAGCAGCTTCGACACCATGTGCCAATAGATACTGCCAAGCCCCTCATAACCAAAGAATGTCCCCGATCTACCGGTGAAAGCCCGGTGATTGAACATCTCTTCGAATACCTGCAGATAGCTATCGTACTCGGCGTCCACCAATTCACCATATCCAGTGGCTTTCAGCTCATCCAACGCCTCTCTAAGACTAGCAGCGTTGTTGAAGGTGCCATTGAAGTGATAACCTCCGGTGGAGTCTGCCTTCAGCAAGGTGCTATTGCCATCGGCCAACAACTTGGCCGCCAATTGTGACTTTGCGATGAAGTCTGCTGGTATGTTGTTCTTGGCCTGGAAGCGAGGCAGCTCACGATCAGGGTACAACATGTAGCTGTATTGATCCGGTCGGAAGATGGCACTGCCTTTCAGCGCGTCCAACACGGCGGTTGACTCTTCCAGATTCAGTAGGCCCGACGACAGCACAGCCACCTGACCTTCCAACATTTCATAGAGATAGTCCACTTTCGCTTCGTCCCCGTCAAACTGAATGAGGTTGTAGGCGTGGTACAGCCCGTCAGATCGCTTATTCGCAACAATGCTGTGATCGAGGTACTCTAAAGTCACACCGAAGAAGTCAAGCATGTCCTGCGCTTTCACTTCGCCCGTTGATCCGTCGAAGCCAGCATACGCCTTATTGCGATAGGTCTCACCCAATCGGCCCAAGGCATCCACTATGACCTTCCGATCTTCATTGGAAACAGCACCTGACAACAGGGCTCGATTGGATTGCAGAACATCAGCAATGCCCTTGAACAAATCAGCGACCGGTTGACTTACCTGGTACTCGTTGCCAGATTGCTGGCCAAAGAGGT
The DNA here is from genome assembly GCA_965227935.1 of Cyclobacteriaceae bacterium. Taxonomy (GTDB): domain Bacteria; phylum Bacteroidota; class Bacteroidia; order Cytophagales; family Cyclobacteriaceae; genus JAWPMT01. Next base: position 1,185,958 of record CBDDGS010000043.1, read on the forward strand.
CCTGGCAGAAAGTAACAAAGCGTCTGAGGTAGTACAAAGTGACCATCGACACGCCATTCCCCACAAGGGCATTATTCGCATCGTTCCACTCCGGCCTCTGTGTATTGAGCCAGATACCTCCTTCGGGGATGAAGTTGGATAGCTTGGCTAGAAGCGTCACCAGCAGCTTCTCTGTCAGGTTCACACGCAGCAGGTCCCCATTGGGACCAAATACCAGTTTGCCGTCGGCGCCATGCGTCGTCACACGCTGCTCGATGGTGTGGTGCAACGCATCATCGAAGTCAATGGTATCCTGTGGATCCTTGACGATGTCGTCGTAAGACTTTTGTCGGTAGGGTACGTTCGCATAAACGAACAGCGATTCGCTCAGCAGTGACTGGATCTGATCAGCGTAGTGATCGCTCGCCACCTCCATCAGCTTCAGCAGGTAAATGATCTGGTGGTCGCCCCAATACCCAATGTAAGACCAGGGATCATCTGGCTCGATGATTTCCCAATCAATGCCCTCACGTGTGATGCGATAGGGGTTGTAGCCATCGATGGTGGACGCATTGACGAACTTAGCAATCATCGAGATAACATACTCTGGAAAGGAAATACCCAGTGCCTCCCAGTTCTGGAAGATATCGCGCCAGTTGCCTTCGTAGCTCCGGATCTTGTGGCCCTCCTCATCTTTCACCTCAATAGAGAATCTATTCCAAGGCCGGCTAGGATCTCCATGCCGTCGGCTAAATGTCAGTGGCAGATACTCATAACAAACCCGAATCACATCTGCATTGCCTGTAGCGCGGGCTAGCCCAATCAGCTCTGTATATTGACATGTGTCCGGGAGGTTATTCAGGAAAGCGTTGTTCGCCAACTTGGGATTGATCGTAGCCATATAGTCGACGAAGTCGGCCTTCTCGACGAGGTACTGATCATCGAAGATCCCGCCTCTCATGATATTGAAGAGCACATTGCTATAGTGTCGCCCTGTACTGAGCTGGTCGCCCGTCAATTGAAGGCCGTCCGACATCGCTACCAGTGACATTAATGCCTTAGTGCCGTCATCGACGTCTTTCAGTAGCTCGTCCGCCAACTGCCCACGGTCACCCAGCTTTTGAATGACTTCATTGACATCGACCAGGTCTTGATTCACCTCGCAAGCAAACAGCCAGGTAGTCGCGTCACCCGCTGCAAGACTTTGGCTTGCACTGACGAAGTAAGCCCCACCCGAGGCCTTCACATCTACTTCCGTGGCGACATCGCCTCCTCTTCGAAAATGGTCTAGCTGCTTTGTAGAGAGGAGGACGGCATTAGAATCGACACCGGCGCTCCATACGGTGGTAGCCTTCAATGCTTCGCTGGGTTCGGCCTTGTCCACAATCATGGAGCTGAGCATGTACATGGCCAACCCGGACTGCTCATCCAGTTCGTTCTTTTTGTAAGCCGTGACGAGGTTGCTCCTGATGTTCTGAACTGCACTGCTCACGCCGTAAGGCATGATATTTTGGATACCATCCAGCAGTTCCACCTGGCGCTCGCTGTCGCCAATGTTGTCCAACTCGGATTTTTTGACGATCCCGTATTTCTCGGAATACTGCCAGGAGTACCTAAACGTCAGTTTCAGGTCCAGATTGATCTCTTCAAAAACAATCCGGTTACCAGCAAAGCTCTTGTACAAATTGCGCTGGCAACGATAAAGGCTGGAAGTCCGAATGGAGAAGGGCTCCCACAAGAACGTGCGTTCTGTACCAAGAACGCGAATGATCGTCTTGCTCCCTGTCGTCTCTCCGGATTGGGCAATGATATCGTCGGTGTAGTATGGAAACAGCGCCGACTCCGAATTCCTTCTTCCCGCTGAGAGCCCACCGGTACTGGAGATAAACATCCAATGATCTGAATGGCTCACCACCGTCATGAAGAATGGCGGCATCTGGTCGTAGGCGGCTATCTGATAGAAAGATTCGCCGTACAGTTCAACATACTTTCCTGAGACTTTCTCATTAGCCACTTGCTGTCTCGAATCGGCTAGGTAGATGTTTTCGTTAGCCATGGTTCATTGGTTAGTTTGGACAAAAGCGCCAGGGCACTCAAGCGGGTTTTTATTTGGCGGGCAAAATAAAAGCGAAATACTCACCCACTGGCCATACGGAGCCCGAAAAATCGCTCTGTTTTTCAGATTTTTGTTTTCGCATGCTCTACTCCGAGCAGTATAAACTCTCGGAGCTGAGGGTCTGTTTTAAATCCGTCTGGTTCAACAAAAAGGAACTCCTTCATCGGCCTCTTGGTGAAGTCCATAGGCCGGACATAAGGTTGCTCCAGCCAGTCAGCTTCCTTGTCAGACACGACGCGGACGGCAAGGTCTTGCTTTACCACCCCGACGGTCATCTTGCCTCTATACAAGAAGCTCAGACCTCCAAACATCTTCTTCTCAGTGATATCCGGCAGGTCCATGTCAACAATCATGTGCCTGATCCTATCCGCTGTGGTTTCGTCGTAAGCCATTAGTACGTGAGGAGGTAGTGTGAGACGTTATCTTCAAAGAGGGTGACGACGAATATGTTGGAGTAGTCACCATCGTCCAACTGTTCGTATTTCTGTTCGCCAATGAGCTTATTGACCAGATCTGGAATAGTGTTGCTGTGACCGGCCACAACGATATTTTGACCTCCATGCTTCGTGCGCAGGTCTTTGATCATGTCCTCGTCGAAAGGCCGGTAAGAAATGATATTCAGTCCTCGCTTGTCGGCAATGGGTGCTACAGTCTGCTGTGTCCTCTTATAATCGGTGGAATAAACCGCTCGTATATCTGCTTCAGCCAATAACTCTAACAATCGATGGGCCCTCGCCTTCCCCGCGAGGTTAAGATCAGGATCTCGACTCTGATCGGCTTTCTCTGCATGTCTTACAAGGAAAATGGTGGTGGCTTGCTGAGCGGTGACGTCTAGCCACATGAATCCCACCAAGGCGATTGCTACGAGTACCTTCATGTATGAAAATTTAGTGAAAATCGAATCAATGGAGCTCCTGATCCTGGAGCAATACGTCGATTACTCTTCAAAAAATGGAGCCAGCAAATCGTGCATCACCTGGGGCATGCGCACGGGCCTGCCACTCTCCATGTTGATAAAGGCGAGGATGGTTTCGCCAGTATTGAGTAATTGGCCCGCTTCATTGAAGATCTCGTAGTGATAGGTGATCTTCACTTTGGGCATCTGCGGAATGGTCACTTTGATGGTCAGCAGATCGTCATATTTCGCCGGCAAGTGAAACTTCGTCTTCATCTCCAGCACCGGCATCATTACGCCCATTGCCTCCAGGCTTTTGTAAGCGTAGCCCAGGCTACGAAATGCCTCCACTCGTCCCACTTCATAGTACGCGGCATAGTTACCATAGTAGACATAGCCCATCTGGTCGGTATCTGCGTATCGTACCCGGAGCTGGACTTCGTGCGTGAACATTATCTGTAGATCCCTTGCTGGTTCAACCATCTATGAAGTACGGCGGCATTTGCATTGTGCTTCGTCAAGTTGCTTGCGAAGGCATGATAACCGGAATAATCGGGCTTGGCACACATGTAGAGATAGCTGTGTGTTTGATAATTGAGCACGGCATTGAGAGCGCCGATGGAGGGCATGGCGATAGGTCCCGGGGGCAACCCTTTTCGCAAGTAGGTATTGTAAGGTGAGTCAATCTCTTTGTCTTTGTTGAGCACTCTCCGCACTGTAAAGTCATTCATCGCAAACACCAATGTCGGATCCGCTTGCAAGGGCATACCTTGCTGCAGTCGATTCATGTAAAGGCCCGCCACCACTGGGGCCTCGTCCATTTTCTTTGTTTCTGCTTCTACTATCGAGGCCAGCGTGGATACTTCCTTCAACGTCAACCCAATGTCATCAGCCTTTGCCTGACGGGCCTCCGTCCAAAACTTATCATACTCAGACTTCATCCGATCAAGAAAAGCCTGAGGCGTGATGTTCCAATAGACCTCGTAAGTATTTGGGATGAACATAGAGATGAAGTTCTCCGGCTCAAAGCCATATTTCTCAGCAACCGAATCCTTCATCAAAATGGCTGCTAATTGCGTGGAATCAAACTCCACAAAATCCTGAATTTTCCCTGGCAGGTCTTCCAGTTTGCGGGCCACTGAAAAGGTCACTTTTATTGGAGTTTGTGCGCCCGATCTCAGCAAATTGACCGCCGCCGTATTGGACATATCTGGTTGCAGCAAGTACATACCGGGCTTCACTGACTCATCGTACGACTTCAGTTTGGCCAGGAAGCTGAACGCCATCAGATTGCCTACTACATTTTGCTCCTTCAGCAATGTTTGTACATCTGAGAAGGACGATCCGCTGGGTATCGCAAAATACTGCTCCTCCCCATCCACGAGAATATTGGGAGTATACAGCACCTGGTAGAAGTAAAAAGCGAAGGAGGAGGCCATGACCGTAAACACGATCATAAATACCGTTATGAGCTTCTTTCCAATCATTTGCGGGCAAAAATAGTAATTTCGTGATACGGTCTACGCACGGTTATTAGTAAGCGAAGAACAACCCTCATTGTTGCATTAAATAACGATAAATTTGCGCCAATGGCCCAGCTTTTGAGCATCCACCCGGACAATCCCGATCCCAAAAAAATCACCAACGTCGTGAAATGCCTGGCGGATGGTGGTGTCATCATTTATCCCACAGATACCGTCTATGGCATTGGCTGTGACATATTCAATGTCAAGGCTGTGGACCGGATCAAGCACATCAAGGGCATCAAGGGCAAGAACCTCAATTTGTCTTTTATCTGCTCAGACCTCAGCCATCTATCCGAGTACACGAAGCATGTCACGACCCCAATCTTCAAAATCATGAAGAAAGGGTTACCGGGGCCTTACACCTTCATCCTCGAGGCGTCAGCCAAAGTCCCCAAGATCTTGAATACCAACAAGAAAACGGTTGGCATCCGAGTGCCCAACAACAACATCCCGAGAATGATTGTCGAGGAGTTGGGAAATCCGATCATCACGACTTCCATCAGGGATGATGATGAGATCCTGGAGTACTCGACAGACCCCTCGCTTATTCACGAGAAGTTTGACCACCTCGTAGACATTGTCATAGACGGCGGCCCCGGCAATATCACGCCGAGCACGGTTATCGATTGTACGGCGCCAGAACCACAACTAATCAGGGAGGGCCTCGGAGAATTTGAGGCGCTCGTTTAATCCAGAGAATGCAGCAAAAACTGGTCATCGAACCTCACTACCTGGGGTCTCTGGAGTATTTCGTACTGATCCGGAACTTTGAAACGATCCAGTGGGAGGTGAGGGAGCATTTCAGCAAACAGACCTATCGTAACAGGGCTGTCATTCTCACAGCGAATGGGCCCCAGAACCTCATTGTACCCGTCAAGTTCGATCGGAGAACACCGCTGATCGATGTGCAGATTGAGTACTCCGAGCGATGGATCAAAGACCACTGGGGAGCGCTGTATTCAGCCTATGGCAAGGCACCATTCTTCGAATACTTTGGTGACTCCTTTCACCGTATTATGCAACGTCGCCCACGCTTCCTACTGGAGTTGTGTCACGAAATGATGACATTCTGTCTGAAATGCCTCCAACTTGACAGGACGATCGACTACACGAACTCATACCAGGAGAGGCACGAAAACGGCATTTCTGACTTCCGAAACCTGATTCACCCAAAGAAAGCCTACGGTGAGCGGTCTATTTATGAAAGCTTTCCTTATTTTCAGATATTTGGCAAAGAATTTGTCCCCAATCTGTCGATTTTGGATTTGCTCCTCTCTCTCGGGAATGAGGCCCTTTTTGTTCTTGAAAAGTCCAGTATTATGGGCAAAGAACAATTCTGATTTTGATTGCGTTTTAATCTGGCGGGGATGGGAATTGATTCAAATTCGGTATAATTTTAAAGATATTGATCTGCATAATCCATTCATTACATGGAAGCAAAATTTTCAAATAGAGTAAAAGAGGTCATTTCTTTGAGCAGAGAGGAAGCGCTGAGACTAGGTCACGACTATATCGGCACCGAGCATTTGCTACTGGGAATGATCCGAGAGGGAGAAGGAGTTGCAGTCGGGCTACTGAAAAAACTTGGCGTATCTCTGGACGAATTGCGTTCGGCGATAGAGCAGGCTACAAAAGGAACCGCAACCAGCAATGTTAAGAATCTTGCCAATATTCCTTTGACGCGACAGTCAGAGAAGGTATTGAAAATCACATATTTGGAAGCGAAAATCTTCAAGAGCCAGTTGATTGGCACGGAGCACCTGCTGCTTTCGATATTGCGGGATGAGGACAATCTTGCGACTCAGATCCTGGACAAATTTGAAGTGGCCTACGACGTAGTCAAAGAGCTGCTTGAGTACCAAACTGAGAACCCAATGGCAAGTTCTGAAACAGACGATCCCGACGAAGACTCGGGCAGGATGTTTGGCGGAGGATCGTCAGGCAGTTCCGGCAGAGAGTCCGGCAAGGGACAGGAAAAAAGCCGTACACCGGTATTAGACAATTTCGGTCGCGACCTCACCAAGCTGGCAGAGGATGACAAACTAGACCCAATTGTTGGTCGGGAGAAAGAAATCGAGCGAGTCGCTCAAATCCTCAGTAGAAGAAAGAAAAACAATCCAATTCTGATCGGCGAGCCGGGTGTTGGTAAGACTGCGATAGCAGAAGGACTGGCACTCAGAATCGTTCAAAAGAAGGTATCGCGGGTGCTATTCGGGAAGCGCGTTGTAACCCTTGATTTAGCTTCGTTGGTTGCCGGCACAAAATACCGAGGCCAGTTTGAAGAGCGCATGAAGGCGGTGATGAACGAGATAGAAAAGTCTCCTGACGTCATTCTTTTCATCGATGAGCTTCACACGATTGTAGGAGCAGGAGGGGCCTCAGGTTCTCTGGATGCTTCCAACATGTTCAAGCCTGCTCTCGCAAGAGGCGAAATCCAATGTATCGGCGCGACTACACTCGACGAGTACAGACAATACATCGAAAAGGATGGCGCATTGGCGCGTCGTTTCCAAATGGTAATGGTGGATGCCACCACACCGGAGGAAACCATCCAGATCTTGGAGAACATCAAAGACAAGTACGAGGATCACCACCACGTGAATTACACGGAGGAGGCTGTCAACGCCTGCGTGCAATTGTCAGATCGATACATCAGCGATCGATTTCTGCCGGACAAGGCCATCGATGTGCTTGATGAGGCTGGTGCCCGCGTGCACATTAACAATATCAACGTCCCGGAAAAGGTCATCTCTCTCGAAGAGCAGATCGAGGATGTGAAGAAGGAAAAAAATCGAGTAGTGAAAAGCCAAAAGTATGAAGAGGCTGCTCAACTGCGAGATAAAGAGAAGAAGCTGATCGCCCAATTGGAGGAGGAAAAAACCAAATGGGAGGAAGAGACGAAGACCCGACGATATCAGGTCAATGAAGACAACGTAGCGGAAGTGATCGCTATGATGACAGGTATACCCACCAAGCGAATCGCCCAAAATGAGAGCGATAAGCTGCTCAATATGAAGCAGGAGCTTGGCGAGCGTGTAATCGGTCAAGGTGAGGCGGTAGAAAAACTCACCAAAGCGATTCAGCGCACAAGGGTCGGATTGAAAGATCCAAGGAAGCCGATCGGAACATTCGTGTTCCTGGGACCTACCGGTGTCGGAAAAACAGAAATGGCCAAGGTACTGGCTAGTTACCTGTTCGATAAGGAAGATTCCCTGGTTCGTATCGATATGAGTGAGTACATGGAGAAGTTCTCCGTCAGCAGATTGGTGGGAGCGCCTCCGGGCTACGTGGGTTACGAAGAAGGTGGTCAGCTCACTGAAAAGGTGAGGAGAAAGCCTTACTCTGTTGTGCTTTTGGACGAAATCGAAAAAGCTCATCCAGATGTATTCAACATCCTGCTTCAGGTATTAGACGATGGGATTCTGACGGATGGCCTCGGTCGTCGTGTGGACTTCAGAAACACGATCCTGATCATGACATCCAATATAGGAGTACGAGATCTGAAAGACTTCGGTGCGGGTATCGGATTTGCGACGCAGTCTCGCAGAGACAATATGGATGAGTTGATGAAGTCGACCATTCAGAACGCCTTGAAGAAGGCCTTTAGTCCTGAATTCCTCAACAGGCTCGACGATGTGATCGTCTTCAATAGCCTGGAGAAGGAACATATCCATCAGATCATCGACATCTCTCTGGACAAGCTCTTCAAACGAATTGTTGACCTTGGATATGTAGTCGACCTGACGAAGAAAGCAAAGGACTTCCTGTCAGATAAGGGCTATGACCCTCAATATGGTGCAAGACCTCTGAACAGGGCCATCCAGAAGTACCTCGAAGATCCTGTAGCCGAGGAAATCCTCAAAGGCGATGTTCAGGAAGGCGACACGATCATGGCAGACTGGGATGGAAAATCTGACGGGCTGACCTTGAAGCTGAAGAAAAAGAAGGCTCCGAAAGAAGAGAAAAAGAAAGAAGACTAAAATAAATATGGCCTCTCCAAGCACGGGGAGGCCTTTTTTCTGAATATATGGTTTATAAGATAAACTATTTTATAATTTTGCCGTGTACCTAAGAAGACGATAAACGGAAAAAGAGATGAACGACAAAACACTTTCACCGGAAGAAAGCTTAGAGTTGATCACCAAAATGATTACGAAAGCCAAGAGCAACTTTGCCGGTGGTGGCAGTTTCTATTTCCTGCTTTGGGGTTCGGTTGTCACCATTGCCAACCTCGGGCATTATGCGTTTCTCCAGTTTACGGACTACCCTCACCCCTACATCGTATGGTTGCTCATCCTGCCCGCCGCGATCTGGAGTACCTGGTATGGATTCAAAAAGCATGGCAAGATGAAAGGCAATGGCACCATCGATCACATCTATGGCCAGCTTTGGTGGGCGATCTTCATCTGCATCGTGGCTATCCTCTTCTTTATGGAGACCATTGACTATCAGAGCACACCACTTATTCTGATGTTTGCCGCATTGGGCACCTACGTGACAGGGCAGATCCTCCGATTCCGTCCATTGATACTCGGAGGAATTGTGCTGTTTGCAGGTGCGATCATCGCTTTCCTCCTGCCCCGGCCGGAACAGCATCTCCTCTCTGGACTGGCAATGATCCTCGGCTACCTAGTCCCAGGATTCATCTTGAAAAAAAGAGAAGGCCGTGGGATTTAAGAACCTTGACCCACTGCTTCATTCGCAACTCAGGTTGGCGGTGATGTCCATCCTCGTCAGCGTCGAGTTCGCCGAGTTCGTCTACCTCAAGGAGGAGACCAATGCGACTGCCGGCAACCTAAGCGTCCAGCTGGACAAGCTCTCGCAAGCCGGCTACATCGAAATAGAAAAAAGTTTCAAAGGCAAGCGACCCCTTACCACCTGCAAAATCACCAAGAAAGGACTGAAAGCATTTGAGGACTATGTCATTGCCTTGAAAGGGTACATTCGGTAAGATCCATTTTTTTTGAACATTTAGTTTATAATATAAACCAATTTATAATTATCATGAACAAACTAGCAATCATCGGTTTACTGCTCCTTCTGCGCCACCCCGCGCTGGCTCAGGATAGGGAATACAGCGCCTACTTGACGGCCTCCATGCAAGAATGGGAGCGTGCAGTGGCAGAAAGGCGAGCCACATTTGAACGCCAGCAGGACGTAACAGCAAAATTTGAGTTGGCGCAATCCATTTTCGGTCTGCTCAATGCTACCATGAAGGACGGCGACCTGGACCTTTTTGATAAATATGTGGGTGAAGGAGAACGGCACCTCCAGGAACTTATCTATCAGAAGCAATACACGGCCGAATCGAAAGCGCTGCTTTCCGGTATCCTAGGATTGAAGATTGGCCACCGGTCATGGAAAGGTATGTTCCTCGGAAGTAAAGCAGCCAACCTTGCCAGTGAGGCCTTGGAGGAAAATCCAAATTCTCCTATCGTGCAAAAAATGTATGGTAATAATCGATTCTTCACTCCCGATATGTGGGGAGGAGACAAGAAAGAGGCCATAGAAGCCTACAACAAGGCGCTGACGCTATTTGAGGACCAGGAGTCGGGTAGTTGGATGTACGTGGATACCTTCGCGTGGCTCGGGCAAGCATACCTGAGTCGGGGAAACAATGAGGCTGCCAGAGAGACCTACGAAAAAGCACTGGAGGTCGAAACCAACTTTAGCTGGATCAAGAATGGGCTTTTACCGGAATTGGCCCGCAATGAATGATTCCTGGACCTAATGCTGAAGGTTCAGTTCAAAAAAAACCGCACCCCAAGAGGGCGCGGTTTCTTGCTTCTCTGTTGTTGTTGCTTATCTCTTGATAAGCTTGGATTCATGCAAAATATTCTCGTTCTCTCCGCGAATGACCAAACTATAGATGCCAGCGGGTACGTTCCTAAGATCTACGCTTCCACCGGTGCCGATTGTCTTCTGAAGAATCAGTCGGCCTTCCAGCGTATAGATACGTAGGGACGCTCCCCGTTCTGTCAGGTCCACTTTTAGGAAGTCAGTAACCGGGTTAGGGTACAGACGGATCTCACTCACCTCAGGAGCAACCGAAAGGATCTGGGTGCCTTCACTCAAACGAAGTGTTGCACTCGCCTGGCCAACGTAGTTGGTCTCATCAATTGTGACCACCACCTCGTACTCGCCAGCTGCCGTTGGAGCTTCTGCTTCGCCATTGTAGGTGATCGTGTAGCTAAGCCCAGCCGGAGAAGTCGTCACAGTAGGCGCTTTGGCAGTGCCGTCCGCTTCGTGCTCAAGGCTCTCAATAGAAATCGTTGCCGATGCTTTTGCTACCATATAGAAACCGCCCACAAATGACAATGAATAGTTGTCATCGCCACCACCTAGCAGGTATATGTCGTAGGTGCCCGCATCAGGGTTAGATCCACCATTAAATGTGGCACGAGGGATTTTATCCAAAACACTCTCGTCCTCTCCATTGACGAAGCCACTGAAGCTAAATTCGAATGTCGGTACATCCTCTCCATAGGTACTGGATACGTCCGCTATGTTGATTACGAGCCTCGCTTTCTCGACGGTTAAAGTGTGCGTGACGCTCTCGGCAGCGTTGTAGGTGTCGTCACCCTCCTGCGAAACGGTGATGTCAGTGGTGCCGGCGCCGACTATGGCTATAGAACCATTGGACACCGTGGCCACATCTGTGTTGGAACTGGTGATGGTAACCTCCAGATCAGAACTAGAACTCGCAACAAGCGAGAACGCCGCGTCGCCGTAGGTTCTCACAGATAGCGCGTCAAACGTAATCGTCTGATCCAATTTGGTCGACCCCCCACCTTCGGACCCGGCCTCGACAGTGGTGAAAGCCCAGATAGCTCCATTGGCAATACCTTCAAACTCATTGCCGGAAGGATCCGCGAAAGCACCCTCGTCGATGATAATGTAGTAAGAGGTGCCATTTTCCAGATCTCCTTCTGCGAACGAGAATGAATAGGTAGTACCTGAAACACTCGAAGGAGTCAGCGTCTTCACAACTTCATCTGAAGTAGCATTGACCAGCTTGATATCTCCCGAACCAATTATGACGGATTCGTCAAAGGTGATCTCGAAGCTGTTGAAATCAATGGCAACATCCGTCGATCCATTTTCAAGGGCCAGCGCAGCTATCTCTGGAGCCTCTATGTCCGCTGTTGTGAAAGACCACACGCTCTCATCAGAAATTCCTGTGAAGTCATTCCCGAACAGATCGCTGTAGGCCCCCGAAGCAATCTCTATATGATATTGCGTCGCAGATGACAGGTTAGACCCACTGAAGGCAATGCTAAAGGATGAAGTCCCTGAACTAGTACCCGACGTAGTCGTCTTCACCACATTCCCCGTCGAGGTCTCGATCAGATTGATCGTGCCATCATTGGCGGTGACGGGCTCGCTAAACGTGATGTCAAATGATAGAGTTGTCACAGATACATCCTCAGCGCCATTCTCAGAATCAAGGTCACTGATCGTGGGAACGACATCATCTTCTGTAGTGAAAGACCATTCATTGGCGCTTATGCCATCAAACGCATTACCTGATTCGTCGGCGAAAGCCTCTGACTCCAGCACTATATAGTACGTCTTCAAGGCATCGAGCGTAATACCATCGAATGTGATCGTGTGAGACCTGTCCGCTGCAACCGACGGCAGTGTCGTCGTAGCCAGCACCTCCCCGGTCTCGGACTCGATCAATCGGATGCTGCCGCTACCCGGCTCCACGTCCTCGTCAAAAGTGATCTCAAACGAATTGGTGCTTGTCGACACATTAGTTTCATCGTCAACAGGACTCAGTCTTGTCACCGTCGGTGTGATGAAATCGGCAGTGGTAAATGACCACGTACTGCCATCGTTAATACCTGCAAAGTCATTGGCCACCAGATCAGCATAGGTCGCAGCGTCCACCTCTATGTGGTAAGTGGTCGAACTCTCCAATGGTGTATCGTCGAAGAAGAAAGACTGAACCTTGCTGTCACCAAAATCAGTGGGTGTGGTCGTTTTGATCACCTCACCTGTGGAACTCTTCACCAAATTAATCGCCCCCGTCTCTACGGATACTTGTTCGTTGAATACAGCTGTGAAGGACACCACCTCCAGGGCCACATCATCAGAGCCATTTTCTGGATAGGTAGAACTGATCGTCGGCGCAAAAGTATCTACGGAAAGAAGAGATATACCCCCTGTGTACTCCGTCTGGAATTTCCATGACTGATCGGTCAATGCCTCAGAAGGGTTGCCGAAGGCATCCACGTAGGCGCCCTCTTCCATCAAAACATGATACGCCGTGATGGAGTCGAGTGCAATGGTACCAAAAGAGAATCCCTGGTACCTGGAAACTCCCAGATCAGAAGGAGTTGCAGTCGCAATCGTGTCGCCACTCACCGTTTCCACAAGATGGACATTACCCGTACTGGCACTTACTACCTCGTCGAACGATACCTGGAAGAAGGTAATGTCCACAGGTACATCCACTTGGTTGTTTCTAGGGAATAGAGGCGTGCCTACAGGAGGATCAGTTTCGGCATTGACGGTAGTGAAAGTCCATGTCTCCGAATCGCTGATTCCCGCAAAGTCGTTGCCGAACATATCGACATAGACACCAGCATCCATCTCAATGTGATAGGTGGTATTCGCGGAGAGCAGTGCGTCATCAAACACGAAGCTCTGATAGTCGCTATTACCGTAATCCAGAGGTGTGGTGGTCTTCACTACCGTACCCGTCCCCGTCTCTACCAGGTTGATGTTACCTGTGCCTGGCTGTACAGTCTCATCAAATGAAATATTGAAGTACTTGCGACCAAGTGACTCGTTGATACTACCTGTTCGCGGCCATAGATATCGGGTACTTGGCGCCTCGGCATCTACATCTTCGGTGGTGAAAGACCAGGTAGTCTCGTCGGCGATTCCCTCAAAGGCATTGTCAAAGATGTCCTTGACGATCCCAGCATCCATCTCTATATGGTATGCGGTATTGGCCTCCAGTAGGGTATTGTCGAAGATCAAATCCCAATACTGCGAGCTACCCTCCCGATCAGGCATATCAGTAGTCTTCACCACGTCTCCGGTCGCTGTTTTTATCAGTCGCGCCTCACCTCCAGCACTCACGACTTTTTCATCGAAATACATGTAGAAATCTGTGCGCCCTACGCTGACATTCACACTATTGTCTTGAGGGTAGAGCCAGTCAAGATCCGGAGCGACCGTCTCGGCTTCCTCTGTGGTAAAACTCCAGGTCTCAGTGTCACTGATTCCGGCAAAAGCATTTCCAAAGACATCCTCGAAAGCTCCATCGTCAATCAGGATATGATAATCGGTACCCATTTCGAGTTGTACCACGTCAAAATAAAAGTAGCTGTACTCGTAGGTGCCTTCATCAAATATTTGTGCCGATGCAATCGTATCCCCGGTACCTGTCTTGACCAATCGTGCAAATAGATCTGTAGCGCTCACAGGCTCGTCAAATCCAATCGTGAACCAATCAGGATTCAATGGCATGTCTCCAATGTTGTTCGGGAATAGGTAGTCGATCTCAGGAGGCGTCGTCTCCTCAGCTTGCGTTGTAAAGGACCACAATGTCTCATCTGAAATGCCTCCGAAGTCGTTGCCAAACGCATCAGCATAACTGCCAGGATCCATTTCAATATGGTATTCTGTCCCAGCTTCCAGCAACGGCGCATCATAAAAGTAGAACCCTTGCCATGACGAAGCTCCATACTGATCAGGAGTAGTGGTGCTAACCACAGTGCCGGATCCTGTTTCGACCAGGCTTATCACGCCTGTTTGTGGCAGCACAGCCTCATCAAATTCGAGATTGAAGTACTTCCTCGTGACATTGATACCCTCAGCCCCATTGTCGGGATAGGTTTCACTGATCACCGGAGAATCAGCATCCGCGGCCTCAGTAGAGAAAGCCCAAGTGTTATCGGTGTGAATTCCTTCAAATTCATTACCGAACACATCCACAAATACACCACTGTCCATCTCAATGTGGTAGGTAGTCGAGGCCTCAAGTAGCTCCTGATCGAACTGGAAGCCCTGATAGCGAGATGAACCCCAATTGGATGCGTTGGTCGTCTTCACCACCTCATCGGTCGTGCTATTGATCAATCGGATCTCTCCGGATCCCCCTTGCACCGGTTCATCAAAATAGACGTTGAAATAATTCCTCGAAATAGGCACAGAGCTCTCATTATTGCCTGGTTCTTTGTAAGTAATCACGGGTGGATCGGTCTCTGTGGCTTGTGTGGTAAAAGACCAACTAGTCTCGTCACTAATGCCCACGAAGGCATTGTCAAACACATCTACGAACAGACCTGAGTCAATTTCTATATGGTACCCGGTATTTGGCTCCAAGGTGATATTCCCAAAGTCAAAGCCGAAGTATCTTTCCACCTGACCATAGTCATACGGTGAAGTTTCGCCTATGACCGTTCCGCTAGCTGTCTCCACCAATCGGATCTCGCCACTGGCCAGTTGCACAGCCTCATTAAAAGATATGGAAAAGTAGCTCTCGCCGATGGAGACACCAGTCTCTCCTGGTCTCGGCTGTGTCCATTCCACTTGCGGTGGATCACTTTCAGCGGACTTAGTAGTGAATGACAAGCTCTCATCGTATACACCATCAAACTCATTGCCAAATAGATCAATGAAGGTGGCGGTATCCATCTCTATATGATATTGAGTGCCCGGATCCAGCAGCTGTCGGCTATCTAGGTGAACCGAATGATACCTCGACGCATAATCAGACGAGATTGTCCTTTCCCGGATCACTACATCTCCGGTAGCCGTCTCAACGACGCGGACCTCTCCATCGGCCGGATGCACTTGTTCATCAAATTCAAATGAGACATAGGTGAGCCCCAAGTCAACATTCGTTTGATTAGAGTAAGGATAGGAATAAAGGAGCTGCGGCTTGTCGGTCTCAGCAGACTGCGTAGTGAAACTCCAGGAGCCTGCAGAAATACCTTCAAATGCATTGCCAAAACCATCGACATAGGCTCCCGAGTCCATTTCGATATAGTATTCTGTCTCTGGTTCCAAAAGACCGCTTGGAAAGTAAAACCACTGATAGGACTGACCAGGATAGAAGTCATTGAGGCCTGAGGTCTTCACAACTTCTGACGTCGCCGCTTTTACCAGCCTGGCCTCTCCTCCATTGTAGGACACTGCTTCATCAAACTCTATCGAAACTTCTGAAAGACCAAGTTCCACCTGGTTGCTGCCATTGAACGGCCAGACATCTTGGACCTCAGGTGCATCCGAGTCAGGATCCTGGGTCACAAAATACCAGGTCGTGGTATCCGATATGCCTTCGAATGCATTGCCAAATACGTCCTGATACAGTGCGGAGTCGATTGTGAAGTGGTACTTCGTAGATGGCTCAAGAAACTCGAAGTCAAAGTAGAAGTATGGATACCGGGTGAGTCCATCACCCAGGTAGGCCGTAGCCACTGTTTCGCCCGTACTGGTCTTCACCAATTCCACATTGCCCTGATTGGTGGTCACAACCTCATCGAACTGGATACTAAAACCATTTCGCAGCCTGCCGATACTCACATTACTCTCACCGTTCGTGGGCCACAGGTATTCAATGACTGGCGCATCCGTCTCTGTCGCCTGGGTCGTGAAGGACCAACCAGTCTCATCTGAGATGGCAGCCAGTTCATTGCCAAAAACATCGACAAACAATCCCTGGTCCATCTCAATGTGATAAGCCGTTGCTGGAGCAAGAATCACTTCCGGGAAATAGTAATGCGCCCACTTCTTAGGTCGATTATCATCATAAGATTCTCCAACACCTATTGTCGTGCCCGATGATGTCTCCACAAGTCGCAGGCTTCCAGTATTGTAGCTGACGGCCTCATCAAATTCTATATAGAATCCCTCGGCAGCAGCCGCGATAGAAACATTCGTCGCTCCGTTACCAGGAGAGGTATAGGATATCTGTGGCTCTTGCGTTTCTACATCAGAGGTCGTGAAAGACCATGCCTCATCGCCGGAGATACCAGCAAAAGGGTTTCCAAAAGCATCGACAAAAGTCCCAGAGTCGATCTCCAAATGGTAAGTGGTCAACGGCTCGAGCAGAACGAAGTTGAAATAGATACTCTTGCTATCCCCAAAATAATCCCCTGCACCCAAGGTCGTCTGCGTAATGGTTGTGCCACTTGAGGACTCCACAAGACGCGCTTGTCCACCAGCATCCCTCACTGATTCGTCGAAAGTTATCCTGAACCAATCTCCGAGCTGTGCGATAGATACGCCGGTACTGCCATTTGCTGGCGATAGTTGCGTCAACACTGGAGCTGTTTCGTCCGGCGCTTCAGTCGTAAAAGTCCATGTTTCTGAACCAGAAATTCCCGCGAAAGCATTTCCAAACAGATCCTGGTAAGTACCGGCGTCAATCTCAACGTAGTAGGTGGTATTCGGTGCCAGTGTCAGATTGTTGAAGTAGGCGTATTGCCAGCGGCTATTTGGGTTATCGCCACTCGGTGAGGCCGTTCCAACTACTTCATCTGTCGCCAAATCGATCAATCGGACCTCGCCTCCGACATAAGTGACGGCTTCATCAAATTGGAAGTCCAATGAGCGACTTAAGAATTGAGCGATACTCACATCCTGGGCGCCATTCTGTGGAGTGCTCCAGTCGAGCACTGGCGGAACAGTGTCCCCCTCACCAGTCGTGAAGTTCCAGGTCGTCTCATCAGAGATACCAGGAAATGCATTACCAAATACGTCCACGAATAACCCGGCATCAATCTCCACATGGTACTCGGTAAAAGGTTCAAGGACCGTCCCACTAAATGAAAACCACTGATAGGATTTATAGCGGTAGTATTGGTCTGGCGTAGCATTGGCCACAACCTCTCCGGTGGATGTCTTTATAATTTTAACCTCCCCGGCTCCATGAGTCACAATCTCATTGAAGCCCAGTGAAAACCCATATTCTATTACGACGGGATGACCGGTCCTGTCATCCGAGGGATCCACATAAGTGAGAATCGGTGCGTCCGTCTCAGTTCCTCCTGTCGTGAAGGACCAGGTGGTATTGCCTGCTATACCTTGAAATGCATTGCCAAAGACGTCTTCGAACGCTCCCGCATCGACCTCCACGTAGTAGGTATGGAGTGTCTCCAGCAGCACCCCATCAAAGTACAGATAGTGATACTTCGTGAGGTTTTCATCAGGTGCTATGGTGGCGGTGGTGATGACCTCATCGGTCACCGCATCGACCAGTCTTGCCTGGCCCCCTGCAGCCCTGGCTACCTCATCCAACTCAATTGTAAATTCACTGTAAGCACGACCGATGGAAATACCTGTCTCGCCATTTTGTGGATAGTTAAATGCTATCACTGGAGGGATTGATTCGGGATCTTGTGTGCGGAAAGACCAGGTATCAGGATCTGAGATGCCTCCAAAGACGTTACCAAAAGCGTCTACGTAAGATCCAGGATCCACCTCTATGTGATAGTCTGTCCCGATTTCCAGCATGAGGTCCCATTGAAAGTTGATGTACTGCCACTGCTGTTGAGGATAATAGTCCGGAAGCTGGGTGGAGGAAATGACCTCACCAGTACTGGTCTCGATCAATCGGGCCTCCCCGGAAACCAACGTAACCGGCTTATCGAACTGGAGCGTAAAGCTGTTTTGCAGCCGGACAATGGAAACGTTTAGTGCATCATCCGCTGGATCCAGGTATGAAATCGCCGGAGGAATCGTATCCGCCTCTTTTGTAGTGAACTTCCACGTATCATCGGAGAAGCCTGGGAAGGCATTACCAAAAAGATCCTGATAAGCTCCGTCATCAATCTCAATATGATATTGCGTAGCAGGCTCGAGCAGATCATGATATATGTACAATTCCTGATTTGTTCCAGTGCCTCCATTTGAAGCAACATCGGCAGTCCCCACGACATCACCGGTCGAAGACTTCACCAATCGGGCCTGTCCACCCACAGCGGTGGTCGTCTCATCAAACCAAAGCGAGAACCAGGTTTGGTGTAGTAGGATGCCTGACTCCCCAAAAGAAGGATAACTGCTTTCGACAACCGGGGGATCGGTCTCAGCATCCTGTGTGGTAAAATACCAGATAGAATCACCATAGATGCCTTGGAAAGTATTTCCAAAAACATCCACGAAAGCTCCCGAGTCAATTTCGACATAATATGTCGTGACAGGTGACAGCAGTAGATCATTGAACCAGAAATATAGATAATTGCGATATTCTCCATCACTGACGATGGAAGTCGTTGAAATGACGTCCTCTGTTGTGACATTGATCAAGCGGGCCTCGCCGGATACCGCAGAAACTTTCTCATCAAACGAGATTAGAAAACCATACTCCGGCCCTCCTAGACCTATGCCTAGCTCTCCTGGGGAAGGATCAAAACCCGTTGCTAATGGGCGATCCGTCTCCGCCACCTCTGTGGTGAATGACCACACCGTGTCGGTCTCTATGCCCGCGAATAGATTGCCAAATACATCAGCGAATGCACCGGCATCTATCTCTACATGGTATTGAGTGGCAGGCTCCAGGCGATCAAAATCAAAATACACATATTGCCAATGGGAGTTGGGGTAGTAGGGATCGAAAGCCGCAGAATCCACAAGCTCCCCCGTTACACTATTATACAGGTGGGCAAACCCCTCGATGTAAGAAACCTGCTCGTCTAATTGTACCCTGAAAGATTTTAAAGTGATACCAACATCAACCTCCGCATCACCGGGATAGCTATCATAGTACACTGGCGCATCTGACTCCGCTTCCTCGGTGGTGAACACCCATGTGTCACCATAGACCCCACCAAAGCGATTCCCAAAATTGTCGTAGATAAAACCCGAATCGACCTCTACACGATAAGTCGTGGAGGGTTCCAGAGGGTCTCCCGAACCGGGGTAGATGCTGCGATAGTAGCTGTTTCTCGCGAGTACAGGAATAGTCGAAACCAAAACATCGTCCTGAACTCTGTAGATCCTGAACGCCCCATTGTCATGTCTAACGACTTCGTCAAATTCAATGTGGAAATCTTGCAGAAGGACACTCGCACTTGTGGCAGAATTAAGGGGGTTCTGATCCACAATGACGGGCACATCTTCCTCGAAAGCTTCGGTTGTAAAGGACCAAACGCTATCTGCGTAAATACCATTAAACCAATTTCCCGCACCGTCGAAATAGGCGTTGCTATCAATTTCAATATGATAGGTCGTGGATGGCTGCATGAGAAGCCCATCGAAGCTAAAGTCATGACCCGTATAGCCATCATTGTACCCCCGAGGTGAGGTGATCGCAATCACACTGTCCGTGGCAGTATGGACAAGTCGGATCTTGCCAGGACCATCATACATTCCACGATCAAAATTGATCCAGAAATCAGAATGTGAAACTTCCACACCAGTCGCGCCATTGCCCGGTGATTTACTTGAGATCGCAGGGGGATCACTAAAAAATGTTACAAGCTCATTAGCACTAGCATGTAAGCCACATAGGCAAAAAATTGCCGCAAACGCCACAGCGTTGCGAACATGAGTAAAATGTTGCATGAACAGAGTTGTTTTTCAATGAAGAGAAGCGTTTCAATAGTTGTTGCACTGGGCATAAGAAAGTTACCAAAAAAGATTATACGTACCGTGTATGCGCCATTGCTTTTCGATGAACGACATGAAAATTGATGATAAACGCCTACTTTCTCGGAAAACTGCCCCTACGTAGCCCTAGAGTTGATCCACCACCTGCCGGAAGCGGCCTTCCCAGTTGGTCTTGGGAATGTGAGCGGAGTTGAAGGAGACGATAACGATTTTCTTTCGGGGCATCACATAGATGTACTGATCGTAGAGACCCTGGGCCATGAAGTCGCCATATTCTTTGAGTCCCATGACCCACTGGTTCTGATAGCCCCAAATGCCGCCGGCCGTTCTGTCCAGTTTGATAGACTGATCGATCCAACCGGAAGGTATGATCTCTTCACCATCCCAAACGCCACCCTGGGCCATGAGCTTGCCAAACTTGGCATAGTCCCTGGCCACAGCATTGACACAGCAGAAGGCTTTTTCCATAGGCTCCTTTTCATAGGTACTCCACAAGGCTTTGTTGGTGGTGCCAATGCGAGACCAGATCCGACTTTCAAAGTAGTCACTGAGTGACTCACCGGTGGCCTCTGCTAGGACCATTGCCAGCAATTGGGTGTTGGCAGAATGGTAGTGGAAAGACGTCTCCGGCTCCTCCTCGATTTTCAGCTTCTTGAGCGACTTGTCGAGGTCCCTGCCATAATAGTAGCGGGCGATATCGTTATTGAAGGGATTGACATAGCTTTCATTGAACTTGATCCCACTGGTGTGGTTCAGCAGGTGTTTTACCTTGATCTTCTCAAAACCCGGTCGCTCCTTTAGGCGCGGTAGGTAAGTCGTTATCGGATCCTCCACACTGCCGATCGCCCCATCCTCAATGGCTATGCCCACCATGGCGGATACAAAAGACTTGGCCACAGAAAAAGAAGTCAACAGACTCGCGGCATCGTATCCCTGCGAATAGCGTTCGAACAACACCTTGTCATCCTTCACGACGAGGAAGGCGATGTTCTTGCTGCTTTCAAGAAATTCCTCTAAAGGGATATTTCGACGCTTCTTGCCGAAGTAGGCATCTACGAAGAGGGAATGCTCGGCCAGTAATTCATCCTCAAACTGCCACTGACTCTTGGAGGGCTCTATGACCTTGTTTGGGAAACGCTTATAGTCGTCCTGATTAGCTAAATTCAGAGTAATTAGCCGATAGGGCGTACAAGCCCCAAAGAGTAAGAGAAGCAGGACGACGAATATCCTTTGCATGCCACAGGCTTTAAGCAATCTACCAATGTAAAGCCATTCATCAATCCCGACAAATGGAAGACATTCAACGGGAATGCTCCGGGCATGAATCAGCGAGATAACCCCCTGAGCATCATTCAGAAGTGGCCTGAATGCGAAGAAATCGCGCTTTCTTACCAGTAGGGATTACTCAAAAGAAAAGCGTCTGAAAACTGGATCAGGCGCCCCAGAAGTCCTGGACGTAGCTTAGTTTTTGTCGCTCAACAACTGGTCGTTCAGGATCAGACCTTGATTGGGTTGCCAGTTGTCGTATTCCATGTACTCGATGACACGCTGCGCCATCTCCGCGCCCTCTAACCTCTGCACCAAATGAATGGCTCCGTCGATACCCGCAGATACCCCGGCCGTAGTGATGATGGCCCCATTGTCCACGAACCTGACATTGTCCAGGACCTTCGCTTTTGGGAAGCTATCTCTCAATCCGTCTATGGCGTCGTGAAACGTAGTTACAGTCTGATTATCCAACAGTCCGGCCTCGCCCATAATGAAAGCACCTGTGCACACAGAGAAAAATAGCTCCGTATCTTCAACGCGGGATTTTACCCAGGACACCACCTCCCGGTCCTTGGAGGCCCGACTCGAATTGCCACCGAAGAAAGCCATGATCTCCGCCTCAGGGGCATCCGCAATACCGTAATCCGGTTGGATGGTGAGAATGCCCTGAGAAACGATAGGGTCTTTCGTCTTGGAGACGGTGAACACTTCATACCCAGCATAGGCAAAGACCTCCATCGGTCCTGCAAAGTCCAGCACTTCCACCCCATCCTGAAGGTAGAAGAGCACCGTTGTTCGGTTTTTCATCATTGCTTGTCTTGCTTCTTTCGACTGTAGCACCAGCTCCATGCCACAATGCTCACAGTCGCCTGGCTCTTCATAGGCTTTCATGTCACACCGGCTGTTACACGGAAGGCAATAATACGCTTCATCCTCGGCAAGTGGTTGGCTATTCCCGACCTCCACGGCGAAGGCAAGTAAAAAGAAATAAGGAAACTTCATTCTATTTTGAGTTTTTGATTTGAGCTCAAAGCTAGAAGGAGGCCCAGCGAAGTCAAAGGACAACCGGGCGATGGATCAGGACATTGTGATCAGTGCTCAGATGGCAGAGGCTTGCCATGTTTCTTCAATACTGCCCGGAGTTGGTTGCTGTCGACAAAGCCAATCTTTCGTGCCACGTACTCAACTTTGTGACCTGCCTTCAAGAGTTGCCGTGCCCTCTCTAGACGGAGTTGATCCGTATATTCTCCCAGGGTTATGCCTGTGGTTTTCTTGAAGAGACGGGTCAAGTTTCGTGGGCTCGTGTTCACCTCATCAGCCAGGGCCTCAATCGTATGCTTCTTTTCAAGCTGAGTGCTGATGATGTCCTGTACCAGATGAATACGATCATCGATATGATTCCTGTACTGCAGAAAAATACTCAGCTGCGGATCCTCTTCGCCCCGTCGGAAGTAGATCACCACCTCCCGCGCGACTCGTAGCGCCAGATCGCTACCGAATAATTGCTCGACGAGGTACAGCGCCAAATCAATACCGGAGGTCACACCGGCACTGGTGTAGATGTGGTCTTGCTCGACGAACAATCGGTTGCCAATTGCCTGCGTCTTGGGGAACCGCGCAGTGAATCGATCCAGGTATCTCCAGTGGGTGGTGCATGACCGCCCATCGAGCAGGCCAGTCTCTGCCAACACAAAGCTCCCTGTACATACTGCCGCCAGGAGCACGCCGGCCCCGTGCATCTCCCTTACCCAAGCATAGAAGTCGGCATTTTGTCGATGAAAGTCGTCGTCGTTCCAGAGTTCATGGATCAAGCCGGGAATGAACAAATAGTCACCCTTCTGCAATACCACGGAGCGAAAGTCTTCTACCCGTGAGAAAAACAACCCACTGCTGGTCTCGACCTCACGAGATCCCACCGAAAGGAATCGCATATCGAGGGATGCTCCCATCTCCTGCGCTTCATAAAAAACATGGATAGGACCGCAAGCGTCCAGTATATGCACCTGCGGAGGCAGGTAAAAGGCTATGGTAACACGAACAGCACCTTCAGATCCGAGCCGCCTAGTAGGATCCATTGAATTTTCTCAGGAACCACTCCAGCGTGAAGATCACGACCGCGGCAAGAAATATGAGCAGACTATTAACCAAGGGGAAGTAGCTCTCGGATGTTCTGATGACTCCTCTAGGCTCTAGTTGCTCCGCGAGCCCATCGATTTGAGCAATATCATCGGGACCATAGAACTGACCTCCACTATTGCGGGAGATCTCGCGAAGAATGTCATGATCTGCGGTCAGGTTAAGGCTTTCGAGATTGAGGCGGCGCACGAGAAATTCTCCGCTGCTGGTATATCGCTCCCCTCCATAATTCGTCGTGGCCGTAAATCGATACACTCCGGGTGCTGTTGCTCCCATGTTGAATCCTCCATCAGCCTCGGTCGGGAAATACTCAAACGTGCGGCTTTCACCTTCTTCATTATTGATGGTGATGTCGATTTTGTTGTTATACACGCGTTCATAAATAGCGTCATAGAGCTCCGCATCAAATTCGACCGCCTGATTCTCGTCAAAAGAGCTTTTCCGGGGCTGAAAGCGAAACTTGCGTTTATCGGCCTTTACACTCAAAAACTGCGTCAGCTTCTGGACCATCTCATCGAAGTTCTGGCTGTCACCGTTTTCAATACCCTCAAGGATGCGCCACTGCCAAAATCCCTCGCCAGCCAGGAACGCGGACTTCTCAGACCCGTCATCAAAAACAGACAACAAGGGACGCTTCGTCACAATGCTACCCACCTGCTGATAAATGAGGACTTGTACCGGTCCTGAAAGGCTGTACTCACCGAATGGCACCGAGATGGGCGGATACTTCGCAAAAATGTCGACATCATCACTACCTAGATCGAAGGCGGAAAACACGGGATTGAAAGACGCCTTTACATTGTCCCGCTGATTGCTCTCCTGCGTTACCTCCACCCCAGTGATGAGCGGCAGGTCCGCCAGCTTCGATCGCAAGCCAAGAATGTACCAGCGCGCCGGATTGCCCTGCAACTCCACCTGCGGGGATCTGGCAGAGAAGGCGTCATGCTCGATCACCACATCATACTCACCGGAAGGCTGATCTTTGGTCAGACCAGGAATGTATAGCTCTATTTCGTAGTTCTCAGAACGCGCCAGTGCATTTCTAATCGCGCTGATATCGGGGTGAGGCGCTGGCGCCATGATCAATATCCGCTCTCTTCCCTCGATCACATCCACATAAAAATCGTAGCTGTTATTCTGATACGAAGTCTCTTCCTCCATGCGTGTGATAGATACCGTATATCGCCCAAGTCCGGGCTCTGTGGCTTCTACGAAAAAGGAAACCTTGCGTTCATCCGTGATCCGTTGCGACTCAAGGGTCTCGCCGCGGCGGCTGAGGCGCACTTCCTTTTCCAGGCCATCGTAGCCTTCCTGGTCCAGTACGATCTCCACAGGAAACTGATTGCCCTGGTAAGCCACGGCGTTGGTCTTCACCGATTGAATAGCAATGTCTTTGGCCTTGACCGTATCACCCAGCCCAACCGTGAATACAGGCTTTGGGTAGTTCAGATAGGTGGGCGAAACGCCACGGTTGTAGATGCCATCTGACATAAAAATCATCCCTGCCAGGTTGCGCCCCTCAAATGCCTCAGTGACTGACGTCAGCGTCGCTGAAAGGTTAGAACTGGACTCTTCATTTCGAAGACTCATCGCGGGCTCCTGTCCCCCGAGCGTGTAGAAATATGACTCCACTCCCTGGTCTTCCAGGTTGCCTTGCAAAGACTGCAATCGACCCTCAAGATTTTGAAGGAACACCGAATCCGTCATCAATGACACCGATGTGGAGTTGTCATAGACAATCGCCACGACAGGTGCCTCCGTCTGATTCTGAAGCTGCCGCAGCAGTGGATTGGTGAGCAGAAACAGTACGAGGAAGACGCCAGCAAATCGTAGGAAGGCCAGTAGAATCGAAAACCGCGAAGACCACGGATAAGAGACTTTCCAATAGGCAACGATCGCAAAACCCGCAGCTATGACCGCCGCAAGGATCAGCCACCAGTTCGCCTCCTGAAGTACTATGAAAGAGTTATCCATGAATCGCCCTTATGCTCATTTTTGTGGTTGACACTGCCAAAGTCTACGGAATCACATCGAACCTGTTGCCGTGTAATCCTGGCCGGTTGTCTGCGATTCTATACGGGCGAAGATAACGATTGCTTAGGTAAGCATACCTCCGTCCACCTGCAATACCTGGCCAGTAATGTAAGAAGACATATCAGAAGCCAGAAAAACACAGGCATCGGCCACGTCGTCCGGAGAACCTCCTCGCTTCAAAGGAATCGCGTCGCGCCAAGTCTGCACCACCTTCTCATCCAGCTGATCTGTCATTTCTGTCTCGATGAATCCAGGGGCAATCACATTGCTACGTACGCCCCTGGAACCGAGCTCCAGAGCAACAGATTTGGTGAACCCCACGATGCCGGCCTTAGATGCAGCATAATTGGCCTGGCCGGGATTACCCTTCAAACCTACTACTGAAGACATGTTGATGATCGAGCCAGAGCGCTGCTTCATCAGCGTGCGAGCCGAGGCCTTCACCGTGTTGAAGCACGACTTCAAGTTGACGTTCATGATCTCATCCCAGTGCTCCTCTGACATGCGCATGAGGAGGTTGTCGCGGGTGATACCGGCGTTGTTGACGAGGATATCCAACGAGCCAAAGTCAGCGACCATGCCATCGATGAGTTCCTGTGCCGCAGCAAAGTCCGACGCATCCGAGCGGTAGCCTTTGGCCTTCACCCCGTGCGATTCCAACTCCGCCACCAGGGCCTCTCCCTTTTCGACGCTCGATAGATATGTAAATGCAACATTGGCACCCTGCTCTGCAAATTTCAGTGCCACGGACCGGCCGATACCTTTCGATGCTCCAGTGACCAGCGCATTCTTCCCGTCAAGTAGTTTCATGATTCAGTCTCAAATTTCCCGCAAAATTATAGTTTTTGGTTGTTTGTTCACTGTTCGTAGATCCTGGTTCTTTGATCGCGGTTCATAGATCTTGGTTCTCGGCTGTCGATTATTTGTCTGAATTGATCAAAGATCAAAGAACAAGGAACAAAGAACAGCCTTATGTTGGAGAGAAAGGTCAGTGCCTACGGATCAGAAGATAGTCCCGCTGTCGGCTTTATCTCGGCCCCTCTGGCTCCCGCCAATTCTGAGTGCCGAGTTTTGAATCTATCACGAGACGACCTCACGCTAAACATTGAATTCAAAATTCAAAACCCTCAAAACTCAGAATTCCTACGCCGGATATCACCTCCATCAGGTCTAGGTTGCAAGGGGCATCTCTCGAGCCAGTGTCTTTTTGGAGCGAGCCCACTTATTGACGGCATCTGCCTCGTCGACCCTTCGAGTACCATGCCTAGTGACAGGCAGGCCTACCTACCGTCAGGCGGGCTCAGGGTGACAGCACAATTTAGGCGGTGTCATGCTGAGGCCCTCGAAGCATAAGACACCTTAGGGCGACAGTTCATCAAAAAACCCGCAGCATTTCGAAACAAAAACCGCCCTATTTGGCTAACTTATATATCACACAAAAAGCCACACCATGAAAATGCTCGTCACAATCCTACTGGGATTTGTTTGCAACGCTGCCACCGCGCAGTATTTGATGTTGGGTACCGCGCTGAGAATGGGCAACGGGTGCATTCAACTTACACCAGATGTGCCCTACAGCGAAGGGCTCGCTTACAACACTGAGAAACTCGACCTTAGCCGGGATTTCGAGATCGACTTCGACCTCTACCTGGGTGATAAAGAAGAAGGAGCCGACGGCATCACGTTTGTCATTCACAATGACATCAGGGGATTTGACGCCTTTGGGACGTGGGGGGAATGCATGGGCTACGGCCGGTGGAATGCCGCCTATCCCGGCAACTCCATTGACCCGTCCATCGCTGTGGAGTTCGATACGTATCAGAACTGGCGCCAAAACGATCCCTCATCGGATCATGTGGCCTTCCTGACGAACGGCTCCAGTTGGCACGAGAAGTACTGGAACGGGGAGGACGAGAACTACGACCTGGAGGACAACTACCTGCACAACTTCATTTTCCGATGGGACAAGGACGATCAGACGGTGCGTGTCTTCCTCGATGGGGATGTGGTCTACGAAGGGCAGCACGACCTCATCCAGGAGATCTTCGAAGGTGAAACGAAGGTGATCTGGGGTTTCACAGCTTCAACCGGCCGCGCCAGCAACCATCAGTATTTCTGCCTCAAGCGAATGGCTATGATTGATGATTTTTGATTTAGGATCTTTGTATTGAACTAACTCTTTCGCGTCATTCAGAGCGGAGTAAAACGAAGCGTGGAATCTTTGACGCGAAAGATGCCTCAGATTTCAGATGGCCTTCCGCAGCTCAAAAAGCACCGTCATCCTGAGTGCGCGAAAGAGCTCTAGTCAATGGGTAGCATTCACTGCCCCGGATAATAATAGAGGTGCTTTTATTGATGATTTCCGATTGCGCGTCATTCAGAGGGTTGTGAAATGTCCAAGGATTGTCATTTTGCGTCATCCAGAGGAAGGGGCGATAGCCCGACAGAAGGATCTCTTTGACGCAAACTATTTCCCTAACACTCCGTCGGAGATTCTTCCCGCCGTTTCACTCTGGTCTGAATGACGGAGTGGCCAAAATCAACAATCCTAAAACTAAAATCATAAATCTGCAATCCCCAAATCATCAATCCCCAGTTGGTTCGAAGATCAGGGAGCTCAGCTCATGATCGAGAATGTCCCTGGCAATCTCTTGCAGCTCACCAGGCTGTAGCCCATCGATACGATCAAAGACCGCGGTCAGGGAAGGCACCCGATCCAGGTCCAGCATGCTCTTCGCCATCATGAGCATCATCGCATTGTTGTTTTCCTCCGACATCGCCAGATGTCCTTTGATCTGCTGTTTCGCGCGGTGAAGCGCCGTAGGACTCATCTCCAAATTGCACAGCGCCTTAATTTCCTTCAAGACCAGTCGCAGGCTCCTTTTGAGGTTGCGAGGATCCGTGGCAAAGAAGATGGAGAACAACCCGGTGTCCTTATAGGCACTGTAGTTGGCATCGACACCATAGACCAGGCCATTCTTCTCTCGCAGTGCGAGGTTCAACTTGGAGTTCATGTAAGGCCCACCGAGGATGTTAGTCAGCATAAAGAGCGGAATGCGACGTTCATCGCCAATTGGGTAAGCCGTATTGCCCAGGGCAACATGTACTTGCGAAATCGGCTTTTCAATCGACTTTTTATGTACCCCGTTCGTCTGAAAAGGAGTCCGCTCCGGCGTGTGGTTCTTGTACGGAACAGCGGTAAGATACTTGCGCGCTATCCGCTCAAACTTCTTGATGTTGAAATTGCCAACAGCCGAAACGACAATCTTCGTGGTATTCAGATTACGCTGGATGAATTGCGTAAAATGCTCTTTGGTAAGCGCCGGAACGCTGCTCTCGGTCCCCAGTATATTCACCCCTAAAGGATGCCCGGCAAAGACGATCTCGTCGAACTCATCCTGGATGGCATCTTCGGGAGTA
Organism: Cyclobacteriaceae bacterium; assembly: GCA_965227935.1. GTDB lineage: Bacteria > Bacteroidota > Bacteroidia > Cytophagales > Cyclobacteriaceae > JAWPMT01. The sequence continues at coordinate 1,214,903 of CBDDGS010000043.1, forward strand.
TCGCGGTACATGGCCATCTCCTCAAGGATCACCATCTTCTCCCGCTCAATCTGGTGCTTGGGGAACGTACTATTGAAGGTAATATCAGCCAGCAACTCCAGGGCTCGATCAAGATGCTCTTGGAGAACCGATGCGTGAAAGCAGATCTTCTCTTTGGTGGTGTAAGCGTTGAGTTCGCCGCCGACAGATTCCAGGCGATTAAGGATGTGGAAAGAGTTGCGTTTGTGGGTGCCTTTAAAGGCCATGTGCTCCCAGAAGTGGGCGATTCCTTCTTCGCCAGGTAGCTCATCACGGCTGCCTATGTCCAGCATGATCCCCACATGGGCGATCTTGGTGCTAGTGATCTCCCGATGCACTAACCTGATCCCATTCTCCAGCTCTATCAACCCGTATTCTGCCATAGGGCCGCAAAGATACGAGGAAGTGTTATTAGATAGGCCAGATCATTCAATCCGTAATCAGATAGGTCAAAGGTTTTAAGTCTAATCGGAAAGGAATCGTTGTCACCAGATTTGGTACAAAGCGGTAAGATTGCAAAATTGTGGTATATCCAATTCTCCCCCTTGAGGCGCCTTTCCTTTGATTTTAGTGTCAATGTCATCAGGTAGAAATCCCCCTTTGGTAAAGGGGGCAAGGGGGATTGTTACCAACCTTAATCGCATGAAGGATTTTAGGATCCGTTTCCATCTTTAACTTACGTTGTTTAAGAGTTAATAACCACGTGAAGATCAGCTTCGACGCAAAGCGACTTTTTAACAATAGCACTGGCCTCGGCAACTACAGCCGAACGCTCGTCGGCAATCTGCATCGATATTATCCAGACAACGAGTACCTCCTATGCACTCCAAAGACTGGAGACCTTGAAGCTGCTAAAGCCTTTTTCAAAGAGCCATTTGAGTGCATAACTCCAGGGCGCCGGATACGTCCACTGTGGAGGAGCCGCGGGGTAGTCAGCGAGCTGGTCAAGCGAGGGGTACAGATCTATCATGGCCTTAGCCACGAAATCCCGGTCGGTTTGAAAAAGCACGGCATCAAGTCAGTCGTCACTATTCATGACCTCATCCATCGAAGATATCCAAAAACCTATAGCGCTGTGGATCGGGCCATCTACGATGCCAAGTTGCGTCACAGCCTGGGTAACGCCGATGCCATTGTTGCGATCAGTGAGCAAACGAAGCGGGATATCCTCGAGTTCTTCCCAGCAACACCCGAGGAGAAAATCCATGTGATCTACCAGTCGTGCGATCCCATCTACTACCAGCCTGTTCACCCTGGTGAGATGGTTGCAACCAGGCAGCGACTTCAATTACCCGAGGAGTACCTGCTCTACGTCGGAGCTTTTGCACCTCGCAAAAACCTACTGAACCTCATTCGTGCCTACAAGCAACTTGGGACTGACGCGCCGGCCCTCGTGATGATTGGCAACGGCGGACGATACTTCAAAAGGCTGCAGGCACTTTCCAATCGACTTGGGCTCGAGAAAACGGTAGTTTGGTTGTCCGGTGTGAGAGACACTACCACCTTGCGGAGTGTCTACGCAGACGCGAAGGCTTTTGTCTACCCCAGCTGGTTCGAGGGCTTTGGGCTGCCAGTAGTGGAAGCACTGCTATCGAGCGTGCCGGTAGTCACCTCCAACCTTTCCTCCTTGCCGGAAGCTGCCGGACCTTCCTCCTTGCTGGTCGATCCTCATCAAGTGGACTTACTGGCCACAGCTCTGGCAGAGGTGCTCGAGGTAAATCGCAGACAGGTGACCGAGTCAGGCTACCAATATGCCATTGAGCACTTCTCTCAAGAGAAGACGACGCAGGCAATCATGGAGCTGTATCGACAGCTGGCACCGTAAGAGTAATCCTGATCCGTTATTGTAACCTTCTCCAAAGTTTGGCCGTAATAACATTTAGTTATATATTTAAGAAAATTAAATATTATGAAATCAAAAGAGTACATCAAAGGAACCATCAAAACGATCGTCCTGAAGCTGTTGTCAGAGAAAGACAAGATGTACGGATATGAGATCAGCCAACGAGTGAAGGAACTGTCTTCCGGGGAAATTGAGCTCACCTACGGGGCCCTGTATCCGATACTCTATAAGCTGGAGCACGAAGGTCTGCTAGTGACAACTTCCGAAATCGTAGACGGACGCGTTCGCAAGTACTACTCGCTGACGAAGTCCGGCAATGAAACTGCCAATGAAAAGGTGGCGGAATTGCAGCGATTTCTGGAGCTAATGAAGCAGGTGCTGTCCCCCAATGCTGCCACTAACTTCAGCGTGGCGTGGGCCTAGACAAGCAGTACTACGATCAGATCTCGCTGGAGCTTGAGCGACAGGGCGTGACCTTTCACTCCCTGGAAACGGAGCTCCTCGATCACCTACTCTGTGACATCGAGTGCCACATGGACCGGGGCATGTCTTTCGAGCAAGCCTGGTCTTCTATTAAGCAACAAATCCCCAAGAATCACTTCAAAATCATACAAAACGAAACAATGGAACTGATCAATCAAAAAATGAAGCCTGTGCGTATCGCAGGCATTTTCACCCTCGCCCTACTGGTTGTTGCAACGGTGTTTAAGTCGCTGCACTTGCCTGGTGCGGCATTACTACTTTTTTCATTCCTCGTCTCCGCAAGCATTACGCTAATTGTCGGATCCAACCGCACCATCTACACGCACCCATCACACAAAGGAAAGTACGCCATCGTCGGCGTGACTTTCGCAGTGGTTGTCCTGATCGTTGGTTTATGCTTTAAAATCTTGCACCTGCCGGGAGCGGGCGAACTCCTATATGCCTCAGTGGTATCCATGGGCGTGTTATTCCCGGCACTGGCGGTATATTTCTATGCACAAGGGGCTAAAGCCAAACAACATATGGCCATTAGCACCATCGAGGAATATCAATGGGCCATTGAGAGAACAGCTATGATCCTCCTTGCATTTGGGCTAGTCTTCAATTACTCCGACTTGCTGTTTGGTTATGCCATGGGACTCGGTGTTTTCTTTTTCATGTTCGCTATCATGATTACTGGGATCTATGTCTATGCTATGACCTGGAAGCACTACGTCGAAACCGGAGAAAGAAAGATAAGTGACACCTTGCTTCTCATCTTCTCTTCGATTGCCTTTACCATGTTTGTCATCCCTATTGTGGGTCAAGATATACCTTATGTTTTGAGGCACTACCTGGCGTACTTGCCCGGTGCGATCTTCAGTCTCATCGTGTGGGCGAAGTATGCGATCGTCGACAGGTCCCGTAGCACGCTAGTCCCAGCGGCGGTAAGTACGGCGCTGCTGTTTTATCCGCTCCTGCGAATCGGCATCAAACTGCAGTGGTTCGAAGGGTGGCTCGCCTCGCTCACCACTGATCCTGTTTTTATACTAGGATTCCTTGTCGTGCTGATAGGATTGTTCTTTGGCTACAGGAAGCACATGGTATTCAGGCTCCTGATCCTCCTGACCATCGCCTCGCATATGATTCCTAACATTTAAACTGGAAAAGAGGGTGAAGTAAGGCTGAGAAAATCATTACACTTCAACTGTCCTCATGCCTTTACTTCACCCCTCAACTCCTCCATCTCCGCCACCATCTCATCCAGCTTGTCAAAGACGGAACCATAAACGGTGCGCAAGTCCCACTCGTACAGTTTGGGAGCGAAGATCGAAGACATCAGCGCCAGCACCCCGAGGCCAAGGGCCCAGTTGAGAGGGATACCGTCAACCATCCAGAATATGCCTGGAAACTTCATCATCAGCTTGTCCCAAATGGGCTGTGTAATGGGCGCCATCCACACTGCGGTGCCCAGAGTAATGAAGTAGATAGGGTAAAACCACCGATAGATCTTTGTATAACCCGTAATGGCTCCCTGAAGCCAGTCATTGAAGGACCGCAAAAAATGGTAGCTGTCATGCGTTTTGTCGATCTCCATTGACAATCTGAGCTGCTTCCTCCCGTAAGTAATCAAGGGAATGAAAAGCAGCCCCATGACAATCCCGTGGACGGGTAGTTGGAAAATCAGCAACAGCATGAGGACATGCACGCCTAGTAAAATGTAGAGGAAGGTAGCATTGCCTTTGAACATCCTGTGCATACGATCCACCAGGTGCGTGGACTTTCGATTGTAGATATCCACCACCTTTCCTGTCGTCCAGGAATCCTCCTTCAGAAATCCTTGCTTCCAAATGGCTTCAATAGATTTTTCCATCGAGTTTCTTTTTTAGTTTGTCCTTAATCCGTTTGATCCGGACACCAATATTGTTGGCATTGGTACCCATTATTTCAGCGATCTCAGCATGTGACTTTTCCTCCAGATGAAGCAAAATCACGGCCCTGTCGATCTCGGACAGAGATCTTATTGCCCGATATAACTGGTCCAGATCTTCATCCGAAAATGTACCCTGTGTCTCCTGCTCCATGTCCGGGACCTCCACATCTCGAGTCTCAACTGCCTTTTTGCGTTTCTTCAGCAATGTGAGGCATACATTGAGGGACAATCGGTAGATCCACGTGGACCAGTCGGCATCACCCCGAAAATTGTCCCGTGACCGCCAGATCTGGAGGCACACCTCCTGGTAGTAATCCTCAAAGTCCTCCTCAGAATCACTGTAAGCCCGGCAGATCTTGATGATTATCGCGGCATAAGGCAATATCTGAGATCGGTAGAAGTCGTCGCTCAATCGCTTTTTTTCTGGTTAGTGGCAATAAGTTCGAAACCTTACAGCCCAGTGTGAAAAAATGATACCTTTCGTCTTTGCAACATAGGAAACCGTGAACAGAATCAACGTAGTCGGGACCAGTGGATCCGGAAAGTCCAGCTTCTCCAAGTCGCTTGCTGAGAAATTGGGGTACCCCTACATTCAGTTGGACCAACTCTTCTGGCTACCGAACTGGCAAGAATCTGCCGATGAGGAGTTCCTGGTGAAAATCGCCACCGCCCTTGATCGACCCACGTGGGTCCTGGATGGCAACTACAAACGCACGATCCAAGTGAAGTGGAAGGACGTCGATACGGTGATCTGGCTGGATTATACATTCGGGATTACGCTTTGGCGGGCCATCAAACGTGCCCTGACGAGAATTGTGAGCAAAAAGGAAGCGTGGCCCAACACCGGCAATGTAGAAACGTGGAGTAGGCTGTTCTCCCGGGAATCGGTGGTCTTGTGGACGATCAAGACACACCATCGCAATCGTCGCGTGCATGTCAAATACATGCAGGAACCGCAATTCCAGCACATTACATTCTACAGATTTCGTAAGCCTAAGGAAGCCCTCGATTTCCTGAAAGGACTTGAGGCGAGTACATTTGAATGAAGCATCCTATCCCAACACCCACTCAATGAAAGCAGCAGTCACTACCAGCATCGGAGATCCCTCTGTCATCAAAATTCAAGATGTACCCAAACCGGCAGCAAGAGACGGCTGGGTACTGATCGAGGTGAAGGCCTTTGGCCTGAATAGATCCGAGATGTACACCCGACAAGGCCATTCACCCAATGTGAAATTTCCCCGTATCCAGGGCATTGAGTGTGTCGGGGTCGTAGAGGAAGACCCCAGCGGCACCTATCAACAAGGTCAGCAAGTAGCCGCGATCATGGGCGAGATGGGACGAGAATTTGACGGTGGATATGCCGAGTATACACTCGTCCCCCTTCGCATTGTATTCCCGTTTGAAAGCTCACTTCCCTGGTCGACATTGGGAGCGATTCCAGAGATGTTCCAAACCGTCTCGGGATCTGTCAACGAAGCGCTGGACCTGCAACCGGGAGAGACATTCCTAATTCGAGGCGGCACTTCTTCCATCGGGATGTTGTCTTGCCAGCTAGCCAAAACAATGAATGCGACGGTGATCGCTACTTCACGTAAACCCGAACGCGCCCAGGCGCTCAAAGACAATGGCGCCGATCACGTGGTAATCGACGATGGGGAGATTGCCGGGAAAGTAAGGGAGCTTTTTCCTCATGGCGTCAACAAAGTCCTCGAGTTGGTAGGGACCAAGACATTGAAGGACTCGTTGAAATGTGCCGCTCCGAAGGGTATTGTCTGCATGACAGGCATCCTGGGCAACTCCTGGGTGATGAATGACTTCGCGCCGATGGGGGACGTCCCGTCATTGGTGCGTTTGACGTCCTACGCGGGCGACGCCGAAAATCTGTCTAGCGAAAGGCTGCAGGCATTTATTGACGAAGTTGCGAAAGGCAATATTTCCCTCAATATTCATAGTGTACTCACTCTGCCGGACGTCCCCCGAGCCCATGAGATGATGGAGAACAGCGAAGCGAAAGGAAAATTGGTCGTAGAGCTCTGATCTTCTTTAAAGGCCAACTCGGGAAAACCTTATAGGATCAATGAGGGAGGCTCACTATATTGAGTGACCTAACTGCGCAAATATGCCACTCAAAACTGCCGCTCGCCGACTTCTTCGGGATAAGCTCTTTTTAGCCATCAACTTATTAAGCCTCGTGCTCCTCATGGTGGGGGGGTCATTCATGCTGGTCTTCTCCTGGAATGAACTCTCGTATGACCGCTACCACGAGAATCGAGACCGGATCTTTCGACTATCATCGGTATGGATGTCTGAGGATACACACGATGAGATGAGCATCACTAGCGGTAGTGTGGGGGATTATCTGAAGACCAACTATCCATTCATTGAGGAGACTGCTCGGATTGCCAAGTTTGACGGGAATCCCGCGCTGGACCGAGCGGGTAAAACCTTTCAGAATGAGGACTTCTATTATGTAGACCCATCAATAATGGAAGTTTTTACCTTCCGCTTTGTGGCTGGATCCCGAGAGCAAGCGCTTCAGAACCCTGGTGACCTTGCTATCAATACCAGCTGGGCAATCCGGCTTTTCGGTACAACCGACTGTGTTGGAAGGCCGGTTCGATCCGATGGCCAAATCTTGCAGGTCTCTGCTGTCTTTGAAGACCTTCCGCAAAATGTAGATCAGCCTATCAATGGCATGATGTATCCCAGCTTTCCTGAGGATACCCATGAAATGTTCGGCTTCAGCACCTACGTGTTATTGAAGGATGGCACACCGTCCTCTTCCCTCGCTGCAGCGTTGAAAATCGCCGAAGACGATCTCTACGGCAAGATGCGCACACAAATCGAATTGCGCGCGCAAGCGCTCGCGGGCCTACACTTCGTCTCCGGGATCAAGGTAGACAATCCCAAAGGCAGTCTCTTGCTCACAAGGCTCATTCTTTTTGCGGGCCTGCTCGTTTTCCTATTGGTCATGGTCAACACCACCAACCTGAACGTCATCCGGTCCCTTGACCGAATGAAACGGGCCGCCATTCACCGCATCCTGGGAGCCCGCAAGGGTACACTGATCAAAGACTTTGTGCTTGAACTCGTCATGCTCTGGGTCGGAGCGGTGTTTGTCTCCCTAACACTGATAGAATACTTCCGGGACGCATTTAAAAGTCTTACAGGGGTAATGTTTACAGGTAACTATGAGCTTATTACCTACCTGTTCTTCTTGGTTACGCTCTTTGTCCTGGTGATGTCTGGGGTTTACTCGATGTGGTACACACTGCAAAGTCGACCCTCCGACGCCCTTCGAAAATTTATCCGAGTTGGGATGCCTGGCGCCAAAATCCGCAAGTACCTGGTGGGTATTCAGGTGACTCTGTCCTGCGTAATGATCGCCACGCTCTTTGTATTGATGGCCCAGCAGCAATACCTTCTCAATAAAGATCTCGGCTTTCAGCCGGAGGGAGTTTTTACCATCAGAATTGATGAGGAAAGCGGAGCCAGGACGGCTATCACGAACGAATTGCAGGCGATAGCTCCTGCAGGGTCGACGACGTTCCTGTGGCGACTGATCACGGATAATAGTGAAATGGCTTTTCAAACCTATGGCTTCACAAGTGTGGACGGGGCGCAACAGGATATCGTCGCCAGTGATATAGATGTGGACCCCTCCTACTTCGACGTCGTTGGCATCAGGGTCTTCTCGGGAGTGCATCCTCGGGAAATCACAGAAAGCCAGGGTAAAGTGGCCTATCTGAATCAGACCCTGGCTCAGAAGCTCAAGCCACAGTTGGAGGGATTGAAATTCAACTTCCAGTGGCAAGACGGAGGACTTGTGAAAGGGGTAGTCAACGACTTCCATTTCCAGTCGCTCCATAACCAAATTGAGCCTCTCGTGTTGGTGATCTCTCCCGATATTGCCACCCGTTGGAACCTCGCCTACGTACGGGCTGACGCAGAGAAAATTGCTGACATAGAAAGAGAACTCCTCCGACAGTTTCCAGACGACATCATCGAGACCGGCTATCTCAATGAAAAGCTGATGAGGGCCTATGATCAGGAGCGCACAACCATCAAGATGCTAGGGGCCTTTATGCTAATGGGCGTTTTTCTGGCCATCGTCGGGCTCTTCGGCGTGTTGTCCTATGTCTTGCGTTACAAACTTTTCGAGATCGGGATCCGTAGGGTCCTGGGTGCGCGCATTCGACATCTGCTGGGCATTTTTGGGCGCGAGTTCAGCTTGGTCACGATACTTGCCCTCGGCGTCTCCTTGCCACTTTCATTCTATATCAAGGATAGGATCTTTGAGAGCTATGCCTACATCGTCGACCTCAGTACCTTGTGGTACGTCCTACCGACCGCATTGATTTTGCTGCTGATGTTCTCAGTTTTTTGGTTGGTTGCCCGCAGGGCTGATAAAGCGGATCTGACCAGCATATTGAGACAGGAGTAAAAAGCCCGACAGCAGCTGTCGTTGTCAGAGGGGGATCACAAAGGCGAATGGCCATGAGCGATGGATTACGGTGTTGTGGTTTTACCGGCCATTATGAACGGAAAAAAATGAAAGTTCCAAAACGATAAATACCGTATCTTCCCAACGAAGATGATCCGCTATGAAATCGTACTTCCTCGAACTCTTTGAATACAACAAATGGGCCAATGAGCTGGTCCATGAGACCCTGCAGCCGCTAGACCCAAAACCTGAAAAACCATTGCTGTGGTTTTCGCACATTGTCGCGGCAGAGCTGCTCTGGTTTAATCGCCTGTCTCCAGGATCAAAGAAAATTCCCTTGTGGGAGACGGTAGCATTGACCGAACTACGCCAGCTACAATTCAATGCCGACAACGCATGGCTCAAGTGGATACGAAAGTACGATGGCGCCTGGGATGCACCTCTTTCCTATAAAAATACGGGCGGCGAGCACTTCATCACTCCCATCTATCAGATCCTGGCGCACGTGGTCAATCACGGCACGCACCATCGGGGGATGATTGTCGCCAGTCTCCGTGATGCCAGGGTCGAACCACCACAGCTGGATTTGATTTTCTACACCCGAAGAAAGAAAGCCTTCAACTGAACGGTGATTCTGGATATCAAGCAAGAGGCTTACTTCCCGTTCACCTTCAAGCTCATGGGGGTTCTCCTTTTCCTGTTTGCTGTGCTGCAATGGGTAGCCGAACTCCCCTTCGTCGTAAAGATTCTCATCACTCTCATCGCGCCTCTCCTGGGATTAGCAATGATCACCACCCGATATGGGCTGAGGATCGACGTGGACAAAGGGGAGTACACCGTCTATACCTGGCTCCTGGGGATGAAAACTGGCCGAGCGATGCCATTCAAATACATCGAAAAGATCTATATCAATGAAGTCACCGAATCGGCAACAGTGACGGCCCGATCGGGACTGGCTTCGGACGTGCACAAAAAGGTCTATAAGGCATTTATGAAGCTGGATACAGGCGAGAAAGTTCACCTAGACACCGATCGTCGACTTGAAAGGCTCGAAGCAAGAGTGAGCGACTACGAAACGGCCCTGAACTCCCTCATCGTCCCAAATGGAAAATAGCTTTTTGTGGTTCAATCACCAGTGAGGGCCGCTTGCTCTTCGGCATCCAATCGGAGGAGTTGTATCAACCGTACCTTCGTGGGCTGCTGCGTGAGGAACATCCCAAAGACAATGGCAATAATCAGTAGATTTTCATTGGTAGCAGTGATGAAAGATACTACGGCTGCCATCATACCGATGACTTCGAACATGGCCATTCTGACCAAATGCGCAGATTGAAACCTCATCAACTTCGTCTCCAGCGTCGCATCTGATGGAATAGCCCCGATCAAGCGCTGAAAGAGGAACATCGATATAGGCCACAGGAGAATCAGCATGCCTCCCGGGAGGTAGAGAAACTGGCCGCCGTCCTCCGCAGCTCCAGGCGGATTTGAAGAATTGAAGTACAGTACAAGACCCCCGAATAAAATGAGAGGCATCATCAGTGACCAATGAATGAGCGTGAGCGTCCTAAGTCTTTGTGCATGCATAAATTCCGGCTATCAAAAGTCTTACCTCAAACTAAAGTGATGTGTGTCTATTCGTCAATCCTTCCGTACTTTCTCATGATCTCAAGTACCTGATCCACGGGCAACTCCTGGATCGTATGCCCCTGACGACCTGTCATCGTCTCCGCGGCGAACAATGAATTGATAATGGCTTCCTCGGTGGCCTCTATGGTAGCGAGGAATAGAGGGCTCATTTCATCATTTCTCAAAAATGTCTTGGTTTCCGTACCTGCTGTACTGCCGAGTGGCTCAAAGTTTTCCTCCGCCACGGACAACGCAATCACGTAGTCGCCACTACCATTGGAGGCGATCCCTCCCGTCCTCGCCAAGCCCATAATGGCACGCTTTGCCATCCGCTCCAGGTTGCGGGCATCGACAGGCGCGTCCGTGATCACCACGATCATGCAGGATCCATCGGCAGACTCTATGGCTCCCCTCATGTAGTAATTGTCAAGCTCCTGCCCGATAGGTACTCCATCAATCTGGAGGACACCACCAAAATTGGTTTGCACCAACACCCCTACCGTATAACCACCTGCATTCTGCGGAATCTGCCGTGAGGATGTCCCTATGCCACCTTTCCATCCAAAGCAAATCGTGCCTGTACCTGCACCGACATTGCCCTCTATGACGGGACCACGTTTGGCAGCTTCCAGTGCTTCGATCACATGACCAGGTGTGACGTGCTGACCGCGGATATCATTGAGAAAGCTGTCGTTCGTCTCGCCTACCACCGCGTTGATCGATCTCAACCCCGGACTACCATTTTCGATCGCGTAGCGAATGAGCCCGTTGATGCCACTGGCGATGTTTAGGGTATTGGTAAGCACAATGGGCGTCTCGATATTGCCCAGCTCCTTCACCTGCGAATACCCTGCGAGTTTCCCATATCCATTGCCGATGTAGATCGCCGCCGGCACTTTCTGCTCAAATACATTGCCGGGATGTGGGATAATGGCAGTGGCACCGGTCCGTACATTCTCGCCTTCGATGAGTGTGACATGCCCTACAGAGACGCCCTCCACATCCGTGATCGCGTTGAGGGGACCGGGAGGCAACACGCCGATGGTAATGCCATGATCGCGGGCACGCTTTTTCTGGGAATGAGCGGATCCGGCGAGTAGGACCAAAGCAAGGATTAATGGGGCAACCTGTGAGTATCGCATGATCTGGGTGCTTTCTGGTAATTTAAGCACTTCGGAAAACTACACCGCCGAAAGTCTGAGAATCGCCCATCCTGCGGTCACACCGCGTAAGGGATGCTGGCATCTATTTGAGCCCGAAATGGCAAGTGCGCCGGGACCGGCGAGAGCCAGCAGCGCGACCCTGGCAAAGAGCATCGAAGCCAGGGATACGCCCAAAAAGAACTAATCCAGCCACTGGATCTCCGTCACCTGCTTCTCGACAAGGACCGTAGTAAACGCGGCCCCCTCTCTCTTTCGGATTTTCAGAACGTCCTTCGTAGGTCGAAGGAAAGTGCGCGTTATCACGTTTCGATGATCTTCCTTATGGTAAAGGACGACAACTTTTCCCTCCACATCTCCCCTGATCTTAAGGGTCGACTTGCGAGTTTTTAGCAATACCGGGCGAGGAGGCTCTTCACCTTCGATCAACGTAAATATGGCTGAAGCGGTAGGGACGCCGTGTCCCAGGTAGTTGTTCGGGAAAGGATGGAAGTGTCCCGCCCGCTCTATGACAGACCTGATCTCCCTCGCGCTCCAGTCGGGTCGATACTCCATCAAACAAGCCGCCACACCAGTGATGACTGGCGCACTGTAAGATGTCCCTGACGTGGCGTAGACCGAGATATCAGGTTTGATATAGGGAAGTGCAATAGGCCCAATGCTACTGTATCCCATCTTGTCCCAGACTTTGAGCTTCGCCGCCCCAACGGACAGAGCCCCCGCGGCATCTCCGGGCGTCGATACCACCTGCCAGTCGGCGATACCCCCTTCATTGCCGGCAGCGACGACGACAAGCATGTCTCTCTCCTCGTAAGCGTGATCAATCGCCCGTGCTATCATCGAGGTCTTACCATCCATGTCCTCTGGCCGATAGTTTTCTGCCTCGTCATTGTACCCGGTGCTGTATCCCAGGGATATGTTTACCAATCGCACACCCATAGAATCCATGGCCTCCAAAGCGGCAATCAGGTAATCCTCCTCGATGCGCTTTTCGTACCCACCATGATCTGTCCTTGCCAGGTACATCTCTGCGTCTGTGGCCAGCCCAAACTGCACACTGGTCTCGGTATTGACGCCCCCTATGAGCCCCCAGACTTCTGTGCCGTGGTCATCATCCAGCCCCTCGAAACCACCAAAGTCTTCAGCCGCTGGATTGATAAAATCCCGGTACCATAAGACTCGGTTGTTTGCGAAAAAGTGCTTGAGAGACGGGTCTTCTCTGGCGCCCAGAAAGCCGCCATCGATGATTCCGATCTTCACCCCCTTGCCAGTGAGCCCCTTCTGAGTGAAGAGGTCCCCCTCTATCTGCTCCAGCGCATAACCAAGATGCTCGGGAGGCGCACTAGTCAGTCGGGAGAATTGGAGGACAGGAGGGAAATCGTGGCCGAGGTTAGCGATTTGCTCATCCGAGAGCTCATAGGAGCACAACTCCAGCCATTGCGAACAGAACATCGGCTCCTGATTCAGCCCCTCGCCAACTTGCCTGGGCAGCCAATATTTTGACTGGGCAATGATCGCTGCGGACTGGCCGACCAGCAATAGAATTAATATGGAGCGAAGCAATGGTATCATCCGGGGTTATGATCACCCATCAGGGGATAGCCGATCGATGGTAATACACGTAAAGTTAGTTCGCATCTGTTACCTTCGTGAAACTCACAAAAGAAAGAACCAATTGAGATACGAACCCCTACCGGCTGAGTTCTATCAAACGAACCGTGCCCGTCTGGTCGATCGGCTGCAACCCAACTCGGCGGTGGTCCTGCATGCGAATGACATGATGCCTAGCAACGCGGACGGTACGATGCCCTTCTGCCAAAACAACAGCTTACTCTACCTCACGGGCATTGACCAGGAAGAGACGATCCTTATACTGGCGCCGAACCACCCAAACCCGGACCTCCGCGAGATACTGCTCCTAAAAGAGACGAGCGAGGACATTGCTATTTGGGAGGGGCAGAAATACACCAAGAAGGAAGGCAGGATGCGCTCCGGTATTGAGAAAGTGAGATGGACCAAGGAGTTAGATAGCCTCCTGCCGGCGGTCCTCGGCTCCTGCGAGGTGGTCTATCTATACAAAAACGAACATGACCGTAGCAGCAATCCTGTAGAAACGCGCAACGATCGATTTATCGAGCGGGTGAAGCGTGAATACCCACTGCATCGCCTCGACAGGATCGCGCCCCACATCGATGATCTCAGAACCATCAAAGCTGAGGAGGAGATATCCATGCTGCGAAGAGCCTGTGACATCACCGAGAAGGGCTTCAGAAAGGTGCTCGGCGGCATCGCGCCGGGCATGTACGAATATGAACTCGAAGCATTGTTGAACTACGAGTTTTTGCGGCATGGATCGCGAGGGTTTGCCTACCAGCCCATCGTGGCGGGAGGCGCGAACGCTTGTGTGCTGCACTACGTACAAAACGACCAGGTCCTGCGCGACGGTGACCTCGTCCTGATGGATGTCGGCGCGGAATATGGCAACTATAACGCCGACCTTACCAGGACCATACCAGTGAATGGGCGGTTTACGCAGCGTCAGAGACAGGTGTACGAAGCCGTGTTGAGGGTAAAGAATGAGGCGACTGCGATGCTACGCCCCGGTAGCTACCTCAAGGACTACCATGAACAGGTGGGCAAGATCATGGGATCTGAACTGATCGGACTCGGATTGCTCACCAGAGCGGACGTTGAGCAACAAGACCCGGAAATGCCCGCCTACAAGAAGTATTTTATGCATGGCACATCCCACCATCTGGGACTGGACGTACACGACGTGGGATCTCGTTACCGGGCTTTCGAATCAGGCATGGTTTTCACGGTAGAGCCCGGAATATACATTCGGGAAGAAGGGATCGGTATACGAATAGAAGATGACGTCGTCATCACGGATAGTGAGCCTTTTAATCTGATGCACCAGATACCGATCGAGCCAGACGAAATCGAAGCACTGATCAATGACCGTTGATACGCGGGAAGGGACCATTGCCGAGGCGCTGGAGATCATTCGGCTGATCCCGGAGTTTGATCAGTCTCCGGGGGAGGAAGCATGGCACCAGAGAATGGCCCACGATCCGCTTGTCCTCATCGCTACCTCAGGCCTCAAATTGGTGGGCTTCAAGGCGGGATATGATCGGCGGAGGGATGGTGACATGTACTATAGCTGGCTCGGAGGCGTACTTCCCGATTTCAGAGGAAATGGTGTAGCCACAGCTTTGCAGCACAATATGGAAAGGTGGTGCCTAGACCGGGGTTATTCAAAGCTGCAGTTCAAGACGCGCAACAGGCACCGAAACATGATTCATTTTGGGATTCGACATGGCTTTGACCTGGTAGATTTTGAGCGGAAGGGGGACATTTCGGACTACCGGCTGACGTTTGAAAAAGTCTTGCACGATCACATATAGTGGCCTGAATTTTTCGTTAGCTCCTCGCGGTTCTAACAGATTACTGTAATTTTAGGCCTTTAATAGAATTTGATGGAATACAATACTGACAGGAAGGGGTTGACCCTGATGGAATACGGTCGTAATATTCACAAGCTGGTGAAGCATATCAAGACCGTCGAAGACAGGGAAAAACGCACCAGTTATGCGGAATCAGTGGTCCAATTGATGAAGCAGATCAACCCCAACGTGAAAGACAGCACAGACTACAACCAGAAAGTGTGGGATGACCTGTTTATCATTTCCAATTTTGACTTGGATGTGGATAGCCCTTATCCAATCCCCAATGCGGAAATACTAGACCGTAAGCCAGACCGGGTGCCTTACAAGTCCAATGCGATCAAGTACAAGCACTACGGCAGGAATATTGACATAATGATCGGACAGGCGATCGAAATGGAGGATCCCGAGAGCCGCGAAGGTGCGATTGTTTCAATTGGCCGATTGATGAAGTCGTTTGCTCAGACCTGGAATAACGACAACATGGAGGACAAGACGGTCCTGGAACATATCAAGAGAATGTCGGGTGGTAAGCTCGAGATCGACCTTGAAAAAGTCGCCGAATACAAGCTATTCGACTCCAAAGTCAAAAGCGAGAGACCTCAGAAGGGCGAATCCGGCGGCGGTGGCGGTGGCCAACAGCGACGTAAGAAGGGGGGACGCAACAAAAAGCGCAGAAACAACTAGAAAGCTTTTTCAATGGCATCGTTCAGAGTCGAGGGAGGACACCGATTAAGTGGAAGTATCGTCCCTCAAGGGGCCAAAAATGAGGCCCTGCAGGTGGTGTCGGCCGTATTGCTTACACCGGAAGAGGTACACCTGCACAAAGTCCCAAATATTAGGGATGTCAACAAGCTGATCGAATTATTGGCGGATCTGGGTGTAGAGGTGACCAAAACCGGTCCAGAATCCTATCGATTCAAAGCCGAGCATGTTCAAATCGACTTTCTTGACACCGAAGACTTCAAAGAAAAGGCGGCCAGCCTCCGGGGATCAATGATGATCCTGGGGCCTCTATTGGCTCGATTTGGGGTGGGCAAAATGCCGAAACCTGGTGGTGACAAAATCGGACGACGGCGCGTGGATACGCATTTCATCGGTTTCCAGAAACTGGGCGCCACCTTCGACTATGACCCAAAGACATCCTTCTATCAGGTCGACGGTTCGCAACTAATAGGCACATACATCCATTTGGATGAAGCCTCGGTGACAGGAACAGCCAACATCGTGATGGCAGCAGTCCTGGCTGAAGGCGAGACAACCATCTACAACGCCGCTTGCGAGCCCTATCTCCAGCAACTCTGCAACATGCTCAATAGTATGGGCGCGCAGATCGAGGGAGTGGGATCCAACTTGCTGCGAATCACGGGTGTGAAGGAATTGAAGGGCACCAGCCATACACTGTTGCCCGATATGATCGAAATTGGCAGCTTCATAGGAATGGCGGCCATGACCCAATCTTCATTGACCATCAAAGATGCGAGGGTGGACATGCTGGGGATCATCCCGGATACATTTCGCAGGCTGGGCATCCAGATTGAGGTGAAGGGCGATGATATCTTCATTCCCGCACAAGAGCATTACGAGATCGACACGTTCATTGACGGTTCGATCCTGACCATCGCTGATGCGATCTGGCCAGGGTTCACCCCTGATTTATTGAGTATCGTATTGGTGACGGCCACACAGGCCAAAGGCACGTGCCTGATCCACCAAAAGATGTTTGAAAGTCGCCTGTTCTTTGTCGACAAACTGATCGACATGGGTGCGCAGATCATTCTTTGCGATCCGCACAGGGCGACGGTCATCGGACTAGATCGAGCATTCAACCTCCGCGGCATCCAGATGACCTCCCCGGATATTCGGGCTGGGGTATCTTTGTTGATTGCGGCCATGTCGGCAGAAGGAACGAGCATCATCCACAATGTCGAGCAGATCGATCGTGGGTATCAGCACATCGACACGAGGCTGAATGCCCTGGGCGCTAAAATTGATCGAATGTAAAGAGCGGTGAAGTATTTTATCCTGGGAACGATTCTGTTAGTCTTTTCCTCCCTGATGATTTTACATTCAGGTAGCGAGGAAGTGAAGCGTGCAGAAGTGATCAACGGCGTAAGCCTCGTATCACCACCCCGGGAGATTGAGCCGGAGACCTTTCGATCTCTAAATGATCTTAACGCCAGCTGGGTAGCACTCATCCCCTTTGGGTTTTCTCGAGAAGGCGAACCCACCGTTTACTTTGATCACGGTCGCCAGTGGTGGGGCGAACGTTCCGATGGCACCTGCGAACTTATACGCTGTGCCCAAAAGTATAATCTGAAGGTACTGGTCAAGCCGCATATATGGGTCCGTGGACAAGGCTGGCCCGGAGAGTACGACCTGGAAACAGAGGAAGACTGGCTGACATGGGAGCGCACCTACCGTGACTACATTCTCAACCACGCCAGGATCAGCGATTCCCTGCAGGCAGATATGTTTTGCATCGGCACGGAATTCAGAATAGGCGCTGTAAAGCGAGAGGCCTTTTGGCGAAAGCTCATCACCGAAGTGCGGGACATTTACGACGGCCCTGTGACTTATGCATCCAACTGGGACAACTACCAAAATGTCAAGTTTTGGGACCAGCTGGATTACATCGGTGTGGATGCTTACTTCCCGGTCACTGATAGTCCGGAACCGTCTATGTCGGAACTGGAACAGGGCTGGCAGGAGGAAATGGGCCGGTTGGAAAAATTCAGCAAGAAATACAAGAAGCCGATCCTCTTTACAGAATATGGTTATCAGAGTCTAAAGGGCGCCGCTGGTAAGCATTGGGAGATCGACAAATCACATCACTATATAGATATGGAGGTTCAAGCCAATGCCTACCAGGCCCTTTTCAATGTCTTCTGGGATCAGAAATGGTTCGCCGGTGGATTCTTTTGGAAGTGGCACCTTCGGGAAGATGTCGGAGGTCCGGGCAATCCCAATTTCACACCGCAGGGAAAACTAGCTGAGGAAGTCATCCGGCAGCACTTTGCCAGCACCTCTGCCGATCGCTAGTCGATAAAGTCTTCGTAGCTATCTAGTGACGCGATACCAATTGGCCCCTGCCAGATTCCTGCATTGTGGCCTATGTCCTCGACTTCGACGGTGATGACATTCACACCATCTCTATCCAGGTACTCGTCCAGCAAGACGTAGATCCTAAATTGTTGATAGGAAGATGAACTACCGAAGCCTCGCCCGTCCTTTGTGAACCCGATCAGCTCACCATTGAGATACGTACGGTCAAAGTCGTCAATCTTGCCAAGCACCAGTACCAGTTGGTCCTTATTTTTCATCTCATCGGTCAGCACAAACTCCTTCTCATATACCGCCCATCTGCGATCGGGTCTGAAGTGGCGCTTCAAACTCTGCCATAAACCAGGCACCATGATACGTTGCCAGTCGTCCTCATTGTAATCAACCAGATCACCGCGACGAGAATAGCGACCTTCACGGATCTTCCAAACGCCCTCGAGGTTCATAGCAGCGATATTCTTATTTCGTTGCTGATAGATGCCTACGTTTCCTTTGACGATACCTCCGCCCAGGACAGTGTCGAAAACACGGACGGCGATGATATTGGGACCATCGAGGTTAATGATGTGCCCTGGAATAGAATATTTTCTGAAGGCGTTGTAAGCCGTGTAAAAATCTGGGGGAAACCCTCCGGAGAAGCCTACGAGGTGGCCATTGATATACACCTCGTCGACGTCGTCTATATAGCCCAGTTCGATGGACAAGGAAGACAAGTCTACGTCTTCTCTGAATTCGAAAGCCACCCGGTACCAAGCGTAGCCGTCATAGCCGTTGAAGCCTTCATCCTCCCATGCGGAGGGGACGTAGATCTCTTCCCAGTGATTGTCATCGTAATTTGGGTCAGCCCAATCAAGATTGTCACCGATAGTAAACTTCCAAACCCCGCGGAGATTGATCAATCGCTCTTCGGAAGCCCAGGGATCGTCCCCCGAACCTTTTACATCAAAGCTGATCATCAGCGCGTAAACCAGTAATATGATGCCAACAGTTTTCATTTCTCTCTTCAAAACAGCTTGTGGTCATTATCTAAGCAATTTTACGCAGACCATCATAAGCCGGCGTCACTTAGGAGTCAAGGATTGTAAAAAGATGTAATTGTGCCCCTTTTGTCTTCACTACGCTATAAAATAGAAAATCTCCCGCCGGTCGACGGGAGACTTTGCCAATAGTAATAGTATGAATTTTTAAAGTCTTTAACTCATGGCCTCAGTAGGCTCAATCACATGTGCAAGGCTTGCTGATTGGTGTGACGGAGAACTCTCTTGAGTAAGTACCATTCTTGTCAGCGATGATCAATTCGTAGGTACCGTAGCCTTCTTCATCAAAGTTCAGAGGCATTGCGAAGCCCTTCTGGTTCTGAACAGTCTTGCGGAAAAGCGTCTTCCCGTTGTCGTCTTTGATTCTAACAATTACTTTGCCAGCTTCAGTGCTTGTGTAAGTCAGGCGCTGGACTTTGTCCTTCCATGATACAAGTGATACACTTGCTTCAGTTTTTTTCGCTCCGTCAGTAGGATTGTAGGCGACTGCAGAACCGATAACCATTAAGAGTGCTGCGATAAGTGTTGTTGTGCGTTTCATGAGATAGCGTTTTTGTGTTTTATTAATTTTTCTGAGTTTTTTCTGAATGTGTACAACCTCTTGTACGGGCACAATCCAGTGCCTTTGTCATCCGACAGTCAACGTATGTCATGAAATGTCACAACTGTGTACGAAGATGTAATTTGAGCCTATCGCCCAGCGCAATTCGAGCTTTTAATTACTCAACTGATGCTATCGAACCAGACGGTTCGGTCATATTCTACCGATCAACATGACCTGAAGGCTGTTCTTTTCATCGATTACAAAATCACGAAATATGATGAAAACAGCATTCGAAAGATCATTCTTGAAGTCCTTGAGCATAGTAGCCGGGACAATTCTTGGCGCCACTCTTATTCTGTCATGTTCAGATGATGACAGTGGCAGCAGCCCTCAAGTCACCGACTCCATTGTGCAGGTGGCGCAGAGCTCTTCTGACCTCAGCATCCTTGTAGATGCCCTGACGCGTGTAGATGGATTTGTCAATACGCTAGCGGATGAAAACGGGACGTTTACGGTATTCGCGCCTACGAACGAAGCCTTCGCACAACTCCTCGAAGTCATCGGACAGAGCAGTCTGGATGATATCCCGACAAGTGTTTTGGAGCGCATCCTGAGCTACCACGTAATCAGCGGCGCAGCAATCGCCTCAACTGATCTGTCTGACGGACAGACTGCCGGGACCCTATTGACAGGAGAATCTATCAATGTGTCTATCTCTGGTTCTTCCGTGGCGATCAATAGCAGCAATGTGGTTTCTGCCGATGTCAATGCCGTGAATGGTATAGTACACATCGTTGATGCCGTTCTCGTCCCTTCATTGGAAGCGAGCATCGTCAATACCGTCGTAGAGCCTGCCTATTTCAGCACGGACTTCGAAATCCTTACCGCAGCTGTTGTCCAGGCCGGATTGTTGGAGACACTCATCAACCCTGAGGCCAACCTTACCGTATTTGCCCCCACCGATGACGCTTTTGAAGCGGCTGGGATCACAAGCCTGGATGGCATAAGCAATGAAGACCTCGAAGCATTGCTTCTCTACCACGTACTGGGCGCAGAGGTAATGGCGTCAGACTTGCCAGCAACTGGTAGTGCTATCGAGACCCTGAATGGTGATGTATTCCTAAGCATCAACAATGACGGCGTGTTCCTCAATGCGAGTTCTCAGGTAGTTGCTACGGACGTAGAAGCTAGCAATGGTGTCGTTCACGTGTTGGGGAGAACCTTGACCCAGCCGGCACCTAATGACATCGTGGACATTGCTATCAATCTTTCTCAATCTACAAATGCAGAGTTCACGCAACTCGTAGCGGCTGTAGTAGCTGTAGAAGGTGACAGCGGTACAGATCCACTGGCTACTATCCTTGGAGGCACTGACAGCGGACCATTCACACTCTTCGCTCCCACGGATGCAGCTTTCGAAGAATTGTATCAGACAGCAGGCGTGCAAGATTTGGATGGTCTCATCGCAGCTGTTGGTATCGGCACGCTAGAGGCGGTGCTGAAATACCATGTAGTCGCTGGAGCGCAAGTCCTGTCTACCGATCTACCGAACCTCACGTCTCCTACAGTGAGCAGTCTTGGTGGCTCATTTACAGTAGACCTGGGTACACTGACCATTACAGAAACAGATGCGGCCCTCACGCTTGATAGTGACAACATCGCTAACATTATAGGCACTGACGTAATTGGCACCAATGGTGTCATTCACACGATAGACAAAGTAATCTTACCATAATCCGGTAAACAAATCCCCTCATCGGATCAAACCGATGGGGGGATTACTGGTTTTATACTGGAAGGCCATGTTCCAGACCCCACATAGATATCTGTACGTCCTGCTGTTGGCACTCTATTCTTTTGCCAACCTCAAATTTACCGAGGGTGACTCCCTGGTGGCAGCCGGTGACCTCGCCTTGGCGATTTACATCTTCGCCTTTGTGCTGCTCATCTGGGAAGGTAATCGGTTGATCGCATCCTTCTGCTACAAAGAGACAGACAGCAGTGAATACCGCCCACTGATACTCCACTTCGGATTATCCCTATTACTCATATTCATTCTTTCAGCGGGGGGGTCCTGGCTCTCGAACATCTTGTCTGATTCTGATGAATCGCACTTCAAACAGATCGTCGGTTTCAACTTCCGTATCAACCTGTTCTTGCATTGTATCAATGCGATCATGTACTTCAGGAGGCGCGTGCATCTCTTCGAGGTACGAACAGAACGCTTTCGTATGCAATCAGCCGAGGCGCAATTTGACGCACTGAGAAAGCAAATCAATCCTCATTTTTTATTCAATAGCTTCAATGTCTTGTCCACATTGGTCTATCAGGATGCGGACAAAGCCTCGAAGTTCATCGAGCAGCTGTCTCAAGTATATAGGTACCTGCTGAAGAATCAGGACAACAAGCTCGTACCCCTTTATGAGGAGTTGAACTTTCTGGAGGCATATATATATCTTGTAAAGATCCGGTTCCTGGACAATCTCATCATAGAAAGTCGCATATCTCCCCAGGCGGAAGACAAGTACATTGCTCCATCCGCCTTGCAGCTTCTCATCGAGAATGCCATCAAGCACAACGAAGTGTCGAAAAAATCACCCCTTCACGTTTGGATCAAGTCAGAAGACAACCACATCGTTGTAGAAAACAATATTCAGCTAAAAGAGCAGAGAGAAGAGTCGTCGTATGTCGGACTTAATAACATTAGGAACCGCTACGCATTTCTAAGCAAGAAGAATCCGGTCATCGTGCATGCCAACGGAAAGTTCACAGTTAAGATCCCATTGATAGAGGTAGAATCATGAAAGCAATCATTGTAGAAGACGAACAGCTTGCCGCGGACAGGCTAAATTCCCTGGTGTCGCAGGCCGATGAGAGCATTGAAGTTATTGCGCAGTTTGATACGGTGAGGGAGACGGTATCATTTCTGGAGTCTAATGGAGGCGAAGTCGATCTTTTATTCTGCGACATTCAGCTGGCAGATGGTTTGAGTTTCAACATATTCGACAAAGTGACATTCGATGCACCCGTAATATTTACCACGGCCTACGACGAATACACTTTGAAGGCATTCAAGGTGAACAGCCTGGACTACCTCCTGAAGCCCGTTCGACTGGAAGATCTGGATCAGGCCATCAAGAAGTACAAGAACATTCTGAAGCAACGAAACTTCGTGATTGACACAGAAAGGCTCAAACAGTACCTCGAATCTCCTCGGAAATATCGCGAGCGTTTCCTTGTCAGGAATGGCACGAAGTTTTTCAATAAAGCAGTCGGCGACATCACGTATTTCAGCACTGAGAATAGGATCGTCTATTTGCACGATGAGCAGCCGGGGAAAAAGTACATTACCGAATTCACGCTGGATGAATTGATGCGTGACCTCTTGGACCCCGACCAATTCTTTCGGATCAATCGACAAATGATCGTCAATATCGAAGCGATCGAATTGATGAAGGCCTACAGCAATCAGCGACTGATCTTACAACTGCAGTCCGGACAGATCGATGAACTTATTGTCAGTAGAGAAAAAGTTCAGGAATTCAAAAAGTGGTTCGAAAAATGAGAGCACTGGTTTTGATCATGGTCCTCTTTGGATATCATGCGGCCCAATCGCAAGACATGGATTCATTGCGCCGCCAGGTATTGGCCCTGGAACTGAAAACGCAGGAGCTGGATCTTCGGATGGATCGAAGTCGCAGACAATTTCAGACAGGCATTCTCGTCTCAACGCTCGGGTATTCCATCACCATTGCTGGTGGGCTCATGCTGGGTCGCGAAAATGACCAGCTCGGGCAAGTACTGTTGGTAGCGGGCGGTGCTACTGGTATCACAGGTACCTATCTCCTAGTGGATGCCTTTAATATATTGGGAGGCCGAAAGCGTAGGAAGAGCGATCCACGCTAAAGAGTCAGGGCCATCTGGATATTTGACCGATCGTAATTCGAGGCTCCCTGGGCCACTTTGCGAAATCCCAATTTCCTGTATAGGTTAATAGCTGGTTCCAATACCGTATTGCTTTCGAGGAAGAGAGACTTACCCCCTCGGGACCGTGCCCTCTCAATGATCGTTTGACCCAGGAGATAACCTATGCTCTTGCCACGCACGGCTGGATCAACCGCCATCTTACTCAATTCAAAATCGTAGGGAAAGTCCTCTGGCAACACGACCAGCGCGCACACTCCCACGGGTTCTCCATCATCCATTGCCACCCATATCTCGCCACCAGGCTGAATGATGTTCTCCTCGGGATACGACAAATACCTATCATCGGAAGGCTCCATCGTAAAGTATTGGTCAATCCAAGCCTTGTTGAGGTCATGGAACACCTGCCGGTAAGCACTGTTGTAGGGCACTATGGACACGCCACTACTCTCCCGCTCCTTCTTTTGCCGGAGCGTCCTGTGCTGCAGCGTTTCTTCGGCGAGCAAATACTCCCACTCTTCAATGGCCGAAAGCAGATCGTGATTGGTTTGCGTCACCATTTCATCAATCGCAGCTCGCACATCTTTGATTTGGGGCTGCATCTTCTCCCATTCGATTGCACCCTGCTCACTGATTCTGATCAGGTTCTGACGGCCATCTCGCGCATTTTTAGATTCAGAGACTAGCCCGGCCGAAACCAACTCTCTGGCGATCTTGCTCACGGAGGGGTGAGATTGTCCGATAAGCTCAGCAATTGCCGTAATAGCGCGTGGCTCTTTGTCAGATAGCAGATACAAAACAGGAAACCATTTGGGCTGCAAATGGACGCCGTATGCTTCGTACAGTTTACCCACATCATCGGATATCCATTCACTCAATCTTCTGAGTCTGCTTCCAATGGCAGTACGACCCATTTCAGTGAAAATATGCATACAAGTACTTAAATACGTAACTAGTTACATAAATATAGCAACGCTAGTACATTAATACCAAAAAGGGGCCTTTTGTCATGATGAATTGGGAACCTGTTGATAGGAATGAACCAAAGCAGTAATTTTCCGTCACGTTTTGATGAACTTAACCAAATACTATTTCATGAAAAACTTAATACTAGCAGTTGTACTAGTAGCTGCAATCAGCTTTACAAGTGAAGCACAGATCACCACCCCCCAGCCCAGCCCGGCGGGATCTGTGAGTAGCACGGTGGGGCTTACTGACGTTACGATTGACTACTCTCGCCCCAAGGTGAAAGGCCGCAAGATCTTCGGCGAAGGCGGCGACTTTCTACAGCCTTATGGCCAGACATGGAGATCTGGAGCCAATCAAGGATCCGTCATTTCTTTCAGTACGGATGTGGAAGTTGCCGGTACGAAAGTCGAGGCAGGCGAGTATCTTATCTTCACTGTTCCTGGAAAAGATGAGTGGCAATTTATGTTGTACTCTGATCTGGGTCTTGGCGGTAATGTTGCGGGATATGATAACTCCAAAGAGGTACTTCGAACGTCTGTGAAGTCGATGACGGCCTCTCCGCAAGTAGAGACGCTGACCTTCAATATCTCTGATATTAGCGAGGATAACACCTCCGCAGCCATCGAATTAGCTTGGGCAGATGTGTCAATCAAAGTCCCTATGAAGGTGGATTTTGATGCGCAAGTGATGGAGGAGATTGCTCAGAAAACGCAGGTGAACCCTGGCAACTACATGCAGGCTGCCAACTACTATTTGGCATCTGGCAAGGACCTCAACCAAGCGCTGGAGTGGGTAGATATGTACCTCGCCGTGGGTGAGAATTCCAAGCAGTTTTGGAATGTCCATACCAAGGCTCGCATTCTGGCCGCAATGGGTAATAAAAAAGACGCCAT
The DNA here is from genome assembly GCA_965227935.1 of Cyclobacteriaceae bacterium. Taxonomy (GTDB): domain Bacteria; phylum Bacteroidota; class Bacteroidia; order Cytophagales; family Cyclobacteriaceae; genus JAWPMT01. Next base: position 1,240,268 of record CBDDGS010000043.1, read on the forward strand.
CGCGACTGCTGAAATGTCGTTGGCGGCAGCGAAAGCCAATGCTGCTGGTGACTTCGGCTACATCAAGAGAAACGAGGATCTGATCTCCTCGCTGAAGTAAATCAGCACAACGAAATCAAGTATTAAAAGGCTGCTCCTCCCAAGGAGTGGCCTTTTTTCATTACCGCTCGCAGAAAAACGACAAAAAAAGAACAGTGGTTGCGTAACTATTTGGTGTAAGGTCGGTCAACCCTTAGTGTCCAAAAACTCTACCCTATGCTCACCAACTACCTGGCTGTCGCCTGGCGAAGCCTTCTCAAAAACCGCATTTTTTCATTCATCAACGTTGCGGGTCTATCGATCGGGATCGCAGCCTTTTGGCTGATCCTGCATTACGTCAACTTCGAAACCAGCTATGAGCAGTTTAACGCTCAAAGTGAAAGCACCTACCGCGTTCAGTTGGACGTGCATCGCAATGGTAGTCTAGTCTACCAAAGCTCAGAGAACTACCCCGGCGTTGGGCAAGCGATGGTGGAAGAATTGCCTGAGGTCGTAGACTACGGTCGCTTCTACAACATCGGCGCCAAGAACAACATCAATGTCACTTGGTACGATGCCCCACTCCAGCCAGTGACCATCAAACAGGAAAAGTTGCTGTATGCCGACGCCTCAGTACTGAGTATTCTAGGTTATGAAATGACTGCGGGCGATCGTGAGAATGCGCTGAATGAGCCATTCACCATGGCGATCTCCGAAACGATGGCAAAGAATTACTTCGGGGAAGAGGAAGCGCTGGGCAAGTACCTGAGACTGGAAGACGACGACTTCAACAACGAGCTCTGCCAGGTCACTGGCGTCTTCCGGGATAGCCCAGCCAGCACGCATTTGAAATTTGATGTCCTCATCTCGACAGAGACGCTCTATGGTCGCGACAACGGTGAAGGATGGGCGACTCGACGATACAAGACCGGCTGGGGAAGGAAGGACTTCTACACTTACGTGAGGCTGGCACCAGGCACCGACCCGGCAGGAGTCGAAGACAAACTCTCGGCGATTGTCGACAAATACAAACCGGAGTTGGCTGACCAGGGCGGCAAGGATGTCCTGAAGCTACAGCCCATTCGTGATATCCATCTCTATTCTCGTCTCACAGACGAGGCAGAGGTCAATGGTAATGGTGATGCCGTCTACTACCTGGGTATCATTGCGGCGCTGATTCTGCTTATCGCCTGGATCAATTATGTGAACCTGAGTACGGCCAAAGCGATGGACCGCGCCAAAGAGATCGGGCTGCGCAAAGTCATGGGCTCGTATCGCGGCAGACTGATCGCACAGTTTCTCATCGAGTCGTTGGTCATCAATGCGGTGGCTTTGGCATTGGCAATGATTTTGCTGCTGATCTTCACCCCTTTCTTCAATGCCCTTGGTGGTACACCGGCGGAGCATCTCATTTGGACACAACCTTTCTTTCTCATATCAATACCCTCGTTGCTCCTCGTCGGAGGCTTGATTTCGGGACTCTATCCGGCCTTTGTCTTGTCCGGCTATCAACCGGTCGAAGCGCTCAGAGGAAAAATCCGAAATTCTGGAGAAGGACTGCTGCTGCGAAGGGTGTTAGTGACCCTGCAGTTCACTGCTTCCGTGGGATTGATCATCGCGACCTCCATCGTGTTCCAGCAGATGGACCACATGCAGAATCGGGATCTAGGCTTCCAAAAAGAACAGGTTATCGTCATTCCCCGACCGTCGGTCAGAGATACGTCATTTGCTGTCGTGCGACGAAACATCGACAGCTTCCGGAATGGGCTCCTCAACGAAAGTGACATTGCAGCTTTCGGTGGGTCGCTGACTGTCCCCGGGAAGAAGATGCGTTTCAAGGCCGGCACCAAGGTCGCCAATGCTACTGGTGACCAGCTGGTACCCTTTGGTCTGTCGATGATGGACTACGAATTGGCCGACGTACTGGACTTTGAGTTTGTCGCCGGTAGAAATTTTGATCGCTCGTTTGTCAGCGATCCGGATACGGCAGTCATTATCAATGAGAGTGGAGCGCTAGCCCTGGGTTTTCAGAATCCGGAAGATGCTATCGGGCAGGGAATCGAGATTCCCGACTTCCGCTGGGCGGGGCAGGTGATCGGCGTCATGAAGGACTTCCACCAGGAAAGCCTGCAGGAGGAGATCATTCCCATCTTTTTTGGATTGAACGTCTATGGTGTTGAGAACTACCTGGTGAAGGTCCAGACCAATGACTACCAGCGCACCATCGATAAGATTGAGGAGCAATGGCAAGCGAGCTTTGCCGGGAATCCTTTTGAATACTTCTTCCTGGATGAGTTTTTCAACAGCCGTTACCAGTCAGAGCGACAGTTCCGCAATCTCTTCACAGTCTTCTCGGTGCTGGCCATTTTTGTGAGCTGTCTTGGATTGTTTGGGCTTTCACTCTTCAACACGGTACAGCGCTCAAAAGAAATCGGGATACGCAAAGTGCTCGGTGCCTCTGTTAGCAACATCGTCCTGCTATTCGCGAGTGACGCCGTGAAATTGCTGTTGATCTCCAATGTCATTGCGTGGCCGCTTACCTATTATCTAATGCGCGGTTGGCTGGACAACTACCCCTACCAGACGCAGATCAACTTCTTGATCTTCGCTGCAGCAGGACTGCTGGTCGTTGGGATCGCTTTCCTGACGGTAAGTCTGCAGACGCTCCGTTCTGCGAGGGCGAATCCGGTGGAGTCGTTGAAGTATGAGTAGTAGCCCTCGTAGGGTTTAGAACCCTACGAGGGCTACTACCCCGCCGTTATTCCTGCTTAGACAAATGGAGAGCGATACAGGAATCTGGCGGGACGCTTTCAGCCTCCGTTGGTGTTTTCACAATACCGTCAAGTTAGGGGGAATTGAACCACAAAAGAGTAGGCAGGGCTTCGGTGGCAGTTAATAAGTCCCTCCCTGTGAGGCGGTCCACCGAAGTGGAGGTTAGGAGGGTGAGGAAACCAAGTTGGCGACAAGTCACCCCCTTTTCCCCCTCGAGGGGGAGAATTAATGGTCCAAAAAACACCAATTTTGTGGTAAATGGCAAGGCACCTCCTTACGTTGACGGCTATGGTGTTTTCACCAACGGCATTCTCATTTTAGGTATTTTCCCGGAGAATTACGACCGATCGAAAAAGTGACAGACAAAACCGACTATATAACCATCTGTGGAGAGTCCTTCAGTAAGGACATTACTCACTTCTCGTTCTCCACGCTTTACATGGAAATCGACGATATGCTGGAGCTTGAGAAGCTTCAACAGCTCTCCCAACTAGACACTATATCCCTCAATGGCACCAACGTTAATGATACTGGACTACAATATCTTGGAAGGTGCCTGACAGTGACCAACATCAACCTCACCTTCACACCTATTACGGATGGGGGGATTGGGCACTTAACGGCGCTACCGATCCTTCAGCACCTCCGCTTGAAGGAGACCGATGTCAGCGCGCTCAGTATCCCCCACTTCAACCAGATGACCTCGCTGTACTCCTTACAAGTACATGAAACGGAGATCTTCGCCAAAGACCTGGCTGCGGAGCTATCACTGCCAAACCTGCAGGAACTGATAGCTGACTGTGACAGCGACGAAGATTTTGAAGCACTCCTGGCGCTCTCCAAGCGCTTGCCTGAATGCGAGATTCTCGCCAAGGGTAAGGGAGTTTTTCTTGGTGGGGTGTTTCAAGGGTAGTTCGATATCCCTTGCAGGGTTTTGAACCCTGTGAGGGATATCGACCTTTTAATACCGCCAGCTCGTCAAGTCAGCACCGGCCGGGGCGCTTTCCATGATGCGGGCAAGGATCTTGTCGACATACATCGTATTGTAGCGGAGCCGTGAGATGTGATTGGGGTTTTCCTGGTCGCCATTCCAGCAATGCTCGGCACGGTCGCCATAGTCGACCTCTCCATTGTAATAGGGATTGGTGGTGCTCTCCAGAAACTCCTCGGTGAGGTACACGGCATTGTTGAGGTAGTAATTATCCATGTCGCCGCAGTATATCCGGACTTTGCCCTCGAGATCGTTGCCGATCTTTCCCCAATCGCGCTCCATGATGTAGCGCAGGTCGTAATTTTCTTTCCAGTAAGCCGCTACTTCGAGATTGATCTCTCCGGTGATCTTGTCCCAGAGGCGAACGGGATAGCCATCGTCTCCTTGCGGTGAATAGGTCGCCTCCCAGATGTCCCACTGCTGGCCTGATCGGGTCTTATCGCCAAGCGCTAGCTCGCGATAATTCATGTCTCGCAATGAGGTTGTCACTTCCCCCAGATAATTACGATGGCCCGGCACCAGCGTCTTTTTGTGAGGCCCTTCGACGTAGTAGGCATTCTCATGCTCGTAGATATTCGTCAGGCAAAACGCCCTAAAGTCAATGGGATCAGGACAGGCCGCAAAGCAGCCGTTGTATTCGGTGGGATACATGACCTGGGCTGCAAGGGCTTCCCATCCACCGGTCGACCCTCCATAGAGGAACCTGGACCAGGGCTGCCCGATCCCGCGAAACTGCTCCTCGATGTAGGGAATGAGTTCGTAGGTGATAGCATCACCCCACGGCCCCTGACTAGCAGAGTTCACCGCGTACGAGTCGTCGTAATAAGGCGTTGGGTGCTGGATCTTGATGATCAGGAATCGAGGAAAGTCATCACTGATCCACTTCTGGTAGAAGTCGTAGGCCTCCTGCTGCTGGGTGATATTGTACCCCTCCACATCGAATCGGGCTGAGTAATCAGGCTCCAGATCAGGGTCGGGAGGCGTAGTCCGGAAACCCCCAAAGTCATAAGGGAAGTGGCCATGATTGATGATCAGCGGATACCTGGCATCGGTGCGCGTTTCAAAGTCTCGTGGGACCAGTACGTGAGCACCCAGGTACATGTCGCGACCCCAAAACTCAGAAAGGAGGTCGCTCTTCATTCGAATGTGTTTGATGAACTCAGTGTCCTCCGGTGGCGTAATCGGAGCGATCTCCTGATCCATCTCGACGGACACCACAGCGCCTCCAGAAGCTGAGACCCTCTTAGGGGTGCTGTAGAGGTTGCCCGGTGCGCGGTTCCATTTCTGCCCCTCACCCCTATCCATCGGGAGCTTGACGGTGTGACCTGTCGATAGGTTGAAGGTCTCATACTTGTGCAGCAGTGCCTGAACCACATACTCACCATCTGGCAACTGTGTAAGGCTGTTATAGGGGTAGCCGAAGTCACCGGCATCGAAAGTAATGGCCTCGCCGGGCTGCCATCCCTCCACATTTTTGCCGAAGACGATCTGCGTATTGGGGCCGTCGTTGATTTGATTGCGGGGCTCGCCCTCCGGGTTGGTCGACAACATCAGCAAAAGGCGTCCATCGAAGGGGCCTTCGGTATCTGATGTGTAGGTAATCTGAAAATTGGGAATGGAAGTAGTGGAGGATTGGCATGCGGCGAACAAGACCGCGATGATGAGAAGGCAGTGTGACTTCATGGATTGTCGGGTTTGTTTACAATTTAGTGAATCGTTCCTGGATCGTCGTTCATGGTTCTTGGAGGACCGAAAAACGAAGAACAAAGATCTAAGAACAGCGGCCCGAAGGGCAAGTCCTGGCAGGATAGGCCGGATGGAGGAGGGGGAATTTTGAGTTCTGAGTTTGGAATTTGGAGTAATGTCGGTTCCTGGATTCCGAATATAAACTCAAAATTAGCGCGGGCCGGCGGGGCCGAAATACAGCCGAGAGCCGGTGTGCAGAAAGGTGAGGACCACTCCCCGCTCCCTCCAAAAAAGGCTGCAAAATGCAAATTGGCGACAGTTTTTTTGGAAACTGGCGTACGCGTATTACGTTTGCATACTCAAATCGACCATCGATTTATAAAGAAGCGCTGAGAGACAGGCTCTGAGAAGCGCTAGCAACCCCCACCCATAAAAGGGAAGGTGCTAAGTCCTGATAGATAAATTGGTATGACAATATTCATTCTGACTGTTATCTTTTTTTCTATCGCTTTGGTGACGCTGACGTCATTGCACCTGCCGGTAATGCTGACAACTTCAGCTGTATTCGGTGAGGATCGGAGCCTGTATGATCAATCGCTATCGGCAGCAATAAAGTCATTCTAAACCATAAAAAAGCGAAGTAAAAATGTCAGACTTACGATTCGAAACACTGCAACTGCACGCTGGACAGGAAGTAGATGAAACGAGCCGCGCGCGGGCGGTGCCTATCTACCAGACCACTTCTTATACATTCAAAGACTCTGAGCACGGAGCGAATTTGTTCGCTCTCCGGGAGTTTGGTAATATCTACACGCGGATCATGAATCCGACGACGGATGTCTTTGAGAAGAGGATCGCGGCGTTGGAAGGTGGCGTGATGGCGCTCGCGACTGCATCGGGACAAGCGGCCCAGTTCCTGGCCTTCAACACCTTCATGAAAGCGGGTGACAACCTGGTGTCGACGCCCTTTCTCTACGGGGGCACGTACAACCAGTTCAAAGTGTCTTTCAAGCGCATCGGTATCGATGTGAAGTTTGCGGAAAGCGACAAGGCGGCGGACCTGGCAGAGCACATCGATGAAAATACTAAAGCGATCTACCTCGAGACGATTGGCAACCCAGAGTTCAACGTGCCCGACTTTGAGGCCGTCGCTAAGCTGGCGGATGATCACGGCATTCCGTTGGTTGTAGATAACACTTTCGGCGCGGGCGGATATCTCGTGCGACCCATCGAGCATGGCGCGAGCATCGTCACCTCGTCGGCTACCAAGTGGATCGGCGGCCATGGCAACTCCATCGGCGGTATCATCGTCGATAGCGGCAAGTTCAACTGGGCCAACGGCAAGTTCCCTGAATTCACCGAGCCCTCTGAGGGCTACCACGGCATGAAATTCTGGGATGTGTTTGGTGAAGGCAATCCATTGGGTCTCCCTAATGTGGCTTTCGCGATTCGCGCCAGAGTGGAGGCATTGAGGGACTTTGGTCCGGCACTGAGCCCCTTCAACTCGTTCTTATTGCTACAGGGTCTTGAGACACTCTCTCTACGCGTCCAGCGAACAGTAGACAACGCACTGGCCCTCGCGCAGTGGTTTGAGCAGCACGAGGCCGTCGAGTCTGTCAACTATCCAGGGTTGGAGAGTAGCCCATACAATGACCTGGCTAAGAAATACCTGAAAAGAGGTTTTGGTGGCGTATTCTCCGTGACACTGAAGGGCGATAAGGAGCAGGCCACACAATTCGTCGACGCTCTGCAACTGGTGAGCCATCTGGCGAATGTGGGTGATGCCAAGACGCTGATCATTCAGCCTTCGGCAACGACGCACCAGCAGCTGACCGATGAAGAGCAGCTGGCGTCTGGTGTGAAACCCAACATGCTACGTATCTCGGCTGGCATTGAGCACATCGACGATCTCAAGGCCGATTTTCAACAAGCTTTTGAAAAAGTAAATGCAAACGCTCCTGTCACAGTCTAAAACGACCACGACTCATACAGTAGATGAGCCATTTTTGCTTGAGGGGGGAGGAATCCTCCCTCAGGTAACCATCAACTACACGGTCGCGGGTGAAATGAACGAAGACCAGTCCAATGTGGTCTGGGTCTTTCACGCCCTAACCGCCAATAGCGACCCTTTTGAATGGTGGCCCGAACTCTTCGGAGAAGAGAAGCTCTTCGACCCGAAGGACTACTTCGTCGTGTGCGCCAACATGCTGGGCTCCTGCTATGGGTCCACTGGTCCGGATGACTATAAGTTTCCTGTTGTCACTATTGCCGACATGGTTGGGGCGCATAAACTGTTGCGAGAACACCTGGGTATTCAGCGAGTCCACATCGGCATTGGCGGATCCATGGGTGGCCAGCAGCTACTGGAATGGGCCGTGCAGGAACCGGAGCTTTTTGACCATATCATCCCCATCGCCACCAATGCGCAGCACTCCCCCTGGGGCATCGCCTTCAACGAAGCGCAACGGATGGCATTGAACAACAAAGACCAGGAGAAAGGGATCGAGGCAGCACGTGCTATCGCCATGCTCTCCTACCGACATTACAATACTTATCAGCATACGCAAAAGGACGAAGACGGCCGATGGGACAACTTCAGTGCGTCGTCTTACCAGCAATACCAGGGCTTCAAACTGCGAAAGCGATTCACTGCAGAGAGCTATTACTATCTGTCCAAGGCCATGGACAGCCATAACCTCGCCCGACACTACGCCTCACATGAGGAAGCGCTCGGGAGAATTCAAGCGAAGACCCTTGTGGTGAGCGTCGCCAGTGATATCCTATTCCCAGTGGAGGAGCAGGCCTTTCTAGCTCAATACATCCCTGGGGCGGACCATCACGTCATTGAAAGCATTTATGGTCACGATGGCTTTCTGGTGGAGATGCAAGCACTCCAGGGACTGATCGCAAATTTCATATAACCACAACGCATGAAGAAAATTGGACTGTTTGGCTACGGCTGTGTGGCGCAGGGATTTTACCAGGCGCTACAAGTACAAAAATCCCTCGAGGCCGAGGTCAAAACCATCTGCATCAAAGACCCCAACAAAGAGCGTGGTCTGCCGTCAGAACTTTTTACGACAGAGCCGCAGGCCATTCTCGAAGATCCCGAAATCGATATTGTCATTGAACTGATCGACCAGGCGGACGATGCATTTGACATCGTGACGGCCAGCCTGCACCGTGGATTGCCCACGATCTCTGCCAACAAGAAAATGATCGCCGAGAACCTCTCGAAAGTCATCCGACTCAGCGAGAATGGCGGGCCACCTTTCAGATTTGAGGGAGCAGTCGGAGGGTCCATTCCTATCCTGGAAAGTCTGGAAAATTTCTACAGCAACCAGCCCATCAGACAGATCCGTGCCATCCTCAACGGCTCGACAAACTACATCCTCACGAAAATGAAGGTAGAGGGTATCTCCTTCGAACTGGCACTGAAGCAGGCGCAGGAATTGGGATTTGCTGAGACCGACCCATCGCTTGATGTTGAGGGTCATGATGCCTTGTTCAAAACGATCATATTGGCCCACCAGGCTTTCGGCCAGACATTGACGCGGGAGGACATCGACCTGCAAGGCATCGATAAGCTGTCACCTTACTTGCTACAGCAGGGACGAAAAGAATACTCGAAGGTGAAGTTGATTGCCACGCTCAAACCGCAGGGCGATCAACTGCTGGCGAAGGTGCAACCCGAAGTGTTGGAGCATACGGACATGCTGTACCCCATTGATGAGGAATACAACGCGTTCGAAATCGACGGGGAATTCTCGGGGAAGCAGTTGTTGATCGGGAAAGGCGCGGGATGCTTGCCCACTGGCTCAGCTGTGTTGAGTGACTTGAGCATTATCCTGAAGCAGAGCGAGCAGCTGGTGAAAATGTAGGTGATGTATCTCGAACCAAGGGCGGGTGAATGTAGTGATGAGATTCTTCACTTCGCCCCGCGTGAGGCTACGTTCTTAATGAGGCGAAAGAAGCAGCCTCGGGTCTTGGGCCAAGTCAGTTATATCACTCCCTTTTCCAGTCCGACTTCAGCAGCACATACCGATGCTCATCCACGAACTCCCCATTCTTGAAGGCCGCCATTTTGCCGACTGATTCCAGGTGATAGCCTGCCTTCTCCAGCACGCGAATGGAAGCATGGTTGTTTTCAAAAACACCAGCGTAGATCCTCTCCAGCGGTAGTTTCTCAAAGCCATACTCGGTCATCAGTTTCAACGCCTCGGTGCCAAGTCCTTTGCCCCAAAACTCCTCTCCCAGCCAATAGCCCACTTCGGCGGAATAGCGATAAACGTCATGCTGTCTCGCCAGTCCGATCACTCCTGCTAATTGCCCTTTGTAGTCGATGGCCAGCGCCATTGGCGGATCTTCCTCGATCTTCGTTCGGATGAAGATCTTAGAGTCACGGTCGGTATAGGGATGGGGAAATTGGTCGCGAACGTTGTCCCAAATCTTTCGGTTGTCTGCCAACCTCGCCAACTCCTCAATGTCGGCTTCCCTCAGCTTCCGAAGTTTGATGTCGCCCTGCGCCATACTGTAAGAAACAAAAAAAGCCCCAAACCGGGGCTTTTGATCTCTAATTGCTGAGCGCTGTATCAGAGGTGAATGACCTCATCGTACGCTGCCGCAGCCGCCTCCATCACCGCTTCTGACATCGTAGGGTGCGGATGCACAGACTTGATGATCTCGTGGCCGGTAGTTTCCAGCTTCCTCGCTGCAACCGCCTCGGCGATCATTTCTGTGACGTTGGCGCCAATCATATGGCAACCGAGCCACTCGCCATACTTCGCATCGAATATTACCTTCACGAAACCGTCAGGCGCTCCCGCAGCTTTGGCTTTACCGGAAGCCGTGAACGGAAACTTGCCCACTTTGATATCATAACCTGCTTCCTTGGCCGCCTTCTCGGTATATCCCACCGACGCGATCTCTGGAGAGCAATAGGTACAGCCAGGTATGTTGTTGTAGTCGAGGGGCTGAGGATTGTGACCTGCCATTTTCTCAACGCAGATGATTCCTTCAGCAGAGGCTACGTGTGCGAGCGCAGGGCCGTGTACGATGTCTCCGATCGCATAAACTCCGGCGACATTGGTCTTGTAATAGTCATCAACGATGACCTTGCCACGCTCCGTCTTGACGCCCGTGTCTTCCAGTCCAAGCCCCTCAAGATTGGTGCTCACGCCGACAGCTGAAAGCACTACGTCGCATTCCAGTTGCTCCTCTCCTTTCTTGGTCTTGACTGTCACTTTGCAGCCCTTACCTTTGGTATCCACCTTCGTCACCTCAGAATCAAGCATGATCTTGATGCCGTTCTTCTTGAAGTTCCGTGCCAAAGCCTTGCTGACTTCTTCGTCCTCAACAGGTACGATGTTGGGCATGAACTCAACGATCGTCACCTCGGTGCCGATAGAGTTGTAGAAATAGGCAAACTCTACGCCAATAGCTCCTGAACCCACAACCACCATCTTCTTCGGCTGCTTGTCCATCACCATGGCCTTGCGATAGCCAATGATCTTCTCATTGTCAATTGGCAGAGCAGGGAGCTCGCGAGAGCGTGCGCCCGTTGCCAGAATCGTATTTTTTGGCTTGTACTCGGTTTTCTTTCCCTTGTCGTCGGTGACTTCGACGATGCCGCCTTTTTTGATCTTGCCAAAACCGGCCAGGTGATCGATGTTGTTCTTTTTGAACAAGAACTGGATGCCTTTGCTCATACCATTGGCGACATCCCTGCTACGCTTCACCATTCCACTAAAATCAACCGCGGCATCCTTCACATCCACACCATAGTCCTTCGCATGTGTGATGTATTCGAAGACCTGCGCGCTCTTCAGCAACGCTTTCGTAGGGATGCATCCCCAGTTGAGGCAAACGCCGCCAAGCTCTGCCTTCTCTACCACGCCTACTTTCATACCTAGCTGGGATGCCCTGATCGCCGCGACGTAGCCACCAGGACCACTGCCGATCACAATGAGATCATATTGTGAAGCCATATTTCATTGGTTTATAATTAGTCAAATATCTATTTCGGATGATGTACAACCCGCGCAAATTTAAGTCAACTTTGCTCCCCGGAAATGCCGTTAGAAAAGCACGGTAGCGAACAATATCCGGAGAAAAACAAGGGTCTGATAAGGAAGGTTCGTGGATAACTCCCCATCAGAATAGAATCTTTTCCACACTCCGATGACTACAGCATTTTCCTCCGTAACTTTGCAGCCATGGAATTCTTCCCAGAGGAGCTCTCTACCTACGTCGAGAACCACTCTACGCCAGAATCCGACCTTCTACGACGGATTTACAGGGAAACTCACCTCCACGTATTAAAGCCCCGAATGGTCAGCGGCCACCTGCAAGGTCGATTTCTGTCGATGATCTCAAAGATGATCGCGCCGAAATACATCCTGGAAGTGGGAACGTATACTGGCTACTCCGCCTTATGTCTGGCAGAGGGCTTGCAGCCTGACGGTCGACTGATTACACTCGATATCAATGAGGAGCTGAGGGGACGTGTGAGGGCCTATTTCGACGAGTCCCCCTACGGAGATCAGATTGAGGCGAGAGTGGGCAATGCGCATGATATCATCCCGACCCTTGACTATCAGTGGGACCTGGTTTTTATCGATGCGGACAAGATCAATTACCACCGCTATTACGACATGGTCATTGACCGCGTAAGGCCGGGTGGATGCATCATTGCGGACAATGTGCTATGGAGCGGGAAGGTCGTCCAAAACAATAAAAACGACGAAGACACCGTTGCGATCAGAGACTTTAATCTGAAAGTCCAACAAGACCCAAGAGTAGAAAATGTGCTGGCTCCCATCCGGGACGGCCTGATGATGATTAGAAAATGTTGAAACACTGCTTATTCTTTTTGATGGGAACCTTCACACTGATGGGTGTGAGCGCCCAATCCTCGTCCATACCCAAGGTTCCTGCGAAGATGGACCTGGCCGATATGAAACTGACGATCACCTCCCAGGCACAACAGGATATCCAGCGGGACGTCAACATGCTGCGTGCCAGCGACAGGTATTTCAAAGTAAAGCTGGATAGGGTGGCCCTCTATATGCCTATCATAGAGCGCATCTTCAAGGAAGAAGGAATTCCAGACGACCTCAAGTACCTCGTATTACAGGAGAGCGCACTGATCTCAGATGCGGTATCGTCATCGAATGCAGTCGGTTTCTGGCAATTCAAATCTTTCACCGCCGAGGAAGTAGGGATGAGGGTGGATGACAAAATTGACGAGCGCAAAAACATCGTCGCCTCGACTCGTGGTGCAGCCAAATACTTCTGGAAGCACCAGAAGAAGCTGGACAACTGGGCGCACACGGTGACAGCGCACATGACAGGTGAAGGAGGAATCAAAAAGTATGTCAAAGCCGGTGACAAGGGTGCGAAGAAGATGACCATCAACAAGGACAGTCACTGGTATCTAAAGCGGTTCCTGGCACATAAGATTGCCTTCCAGGAGCACCTCGATCACAAGCATACCAAGGACATGAAGCTCCTGGAGTACACCAAAGGAGGTGGCAAAGCCATTGCAGCAATTGCACAGGACTTCGATGTAGATGAGGGCACGCTGAAAGAATACAACAAATGGCTGCTACAAGAACGGATACCAGATGACAGGAAGTACATGGTCTCGATCCCTCTGGGTCCAGGTACGGAGGCACCGAAGAAAATGATCGCCAAAAACGAAGAACCAAAGCAGGAGAAAAAGAGCAAGAAATCTGCCGGCGTGTTGGCAGGGGTTACCCTGAAGTCGCCATTTGAAAAGAATGATGCTGCGATCAAGGTCAATGGTGTGCCAGCGATCGTCGCAAAGGACGGCGAAACGTTCAGCGATCTGGTCGCGCGCTCCGGGCTGCCCATGGCCAAATTCCTCAAGTTCAATGACCTTGAAAAGGAGCGAATCGTGCTCCCCGGCGATATCTACTTCGTCAAACGAAAGAAGAAAAAGTCGTCCATTGGTTTTCATGTGGTGAAGCCGGAGGACACCTTTTGGAAACTGTCGCAGCAGTACGGCATCAGAATGGACAAGTTGGCCATCAACAATCGGATGTCGCTGATCGATGATCTAAAACCCGGACGTGTCTTGTGGATGGGTAAGAAAAGACCGAATGATGTCGACGTGGAATACCGCGATGTACCTGTGACGGCGCCCAAAGAAGAGCTAGTGGCCAGAGAGAAAGATACACCTCCAAGGTCAACGTCGCCAGTCACGACCACAACAGATGAACCTACCTCTCGGCCTGTCTCACAAAAGCCAGTGGCAACCACCACCACTGCAGTGACGCCCCCAGTTCCGGCTGCACCTGAAACCGAGGTCATCGTGACGAAGACCACTGGAAACTTTCATGTCGTCCAGCCCGGTGAAACGCTATGGAGGATCTCCAAGGCTTATGAAGTTGAGGTCGCCACAATTAGGGAATGGAACAATCTCGGAAAGAATGACGCCATCCAGGCTGGACAGGAGTTGGCCATAAGAAAGATCGAAGAGGAAAAAGCAAGTCCAGAAACGGCCATGACGGCGACACACGTAGTAGAAGCTGGCGAGACACTCTGGAAAATCTCAAAAACTTACGATATCCCAATCGCCTCGCTCCGTGAGTGGAACGGCCTGGGAAGCGACGACGCACTACAGCCCGGCCAGGAGTTAATGCTCAGCCAGACCGGTATCGACAACAAGCCCGTGGCAAAATCAACAGCCACCTACGTAGTTCAACCCGGTGACACGCTTTACGGGATTGCGCGGTCGCATAACATGGAATTGGAGGAGCTCCTAAGCCTCAACAAGAAAGCAGATAACAGCCTGGCGGTAGGTGAAGAATTGGTGGTGCACAAATAGCCTCTTTGGAGAAGAGGCTTGCGCCATATTGAACCTAGTTCTTGAGGAATCGGACGTATACTCCGGCCTCTGTGCTTAAGAAGAAAACACCAGTATTCAGTCGGGACACGTCCAAAGTGTACAAGCCTGTTGATTGTCCCGCGCTAAGCCTCACCAACTGAGTTACGTCTTCTCCCAGGGTATTGAAAACCTTAAGATCTCGGACATCAGAGAGAGATCCACTCAGTGTCAACCGGTCCTGAGCGGGATTGGGATAGAGCGAGAAGGATGCTGAACTTGTCTCTCCCACCGTCACCTTCACCACGGAAGAGAAATCAAAAGAACCGTCAAAATCTGTTTGTTTCAGGCGATAGTAGGAGTTACTGGGGAAAGGATTGTCATCCAGCGCCTCATAGTCAATCCTCTCTTCGGAGTTACCTGCGCCTGGGACGATCAAGACGTTTTCCCAGTGCTGTGCATCCAAAGACCTTTGGATGGTGAAAAAGTCATTGTCCTGCTCTGAGGCCGTAGACCATCGAAGTGCGACGTTGCCTTCCTCCGTGGCCGATGCTTCAAACCCGATGAGCTCCACGGGCAGCGGGGTTCCGGAATCCACCGACGCAATGGTGACGTAGCTCGTACTATTCAGAGGCACGTGACTAGTATTGATACCACCTACTATGATCGAACCGAGGGTGAAAGTAAGTCCATCCGCAGTACTATAGGCTGTAGCCCCGGACGAGAAATCTCCATCCGCATCTACGAGCAGTCGCAAGTCAGCGGTATTAACCGGCCCGATCTCCTCCCATTCGAACTCAATGCTGTATGTATCAGTGAAGTTAGTATTGGTGATCTTCCATTCCCTGGCGAGTCGAGAATAGACAGAGGCTGGCTTTTCCGCCAGTCGTCCGTAGAGCCTTTCGCCATTGTGGCCAATGGCCAGGAATGACACATCGTTCGTGATCGTACCTGTGTTGGATGCATTGTCTGTCGTCAACGTATTGAGATAGACCCGGAGAGAGTCATCCGGAGTATGTGACTGTCGCTGGTACAAATCAGAGTCGTCGTCCCGACCGATGACGACAACCTGCTGATGATAGCCGGCATTCAAATCGGCATCCCAAACGGTAGTGCCATCAGAAGCAGTATAGTCACCGGCAGTACCTCCCCCGGTGTTGCTAAGGGTAAGCCCATACTTCATGGCGAGATAGCTCTGGATTTTGTTGTGATCGCCGGCGCTCACAGCACTCGTGTAGATGGCCATTTCGGCGATCTTGCCATCGAAATAGTTGGTTGTACCGCTGTTGCTACCTACATAAAGTGACTGTCCCGTACCAGTCACGGTACCCGCCGTATTGTCGACCGCTATACTCTCCCCATCTCTTAAAATCGCCTGGGATTGACCCGCGATTGTCTGACCTGATGTCGTACTGAACAGATTGCTCCAAAGATGTGGGTCACCTGTCGTTCCTCCCCAGGCACCACTCAGGCGATAATTCCCTGAGTAGTCTCCGGCATCCCAATAATAAGTCCCATCCGACCATGGTGCGTGTGTAGAAAAGCGATTGGGGCTGCAGTTCTCATGCAACACGAAAGATGTCTTGACAACATCGGTCACCAGGACATAGTATACATTAACATCAGTATAGGCATCTGTTCCGAGGAAACCGGAAGCATCGGACATCCCGTCATCTGTTCCATCGAAGTCCAGGACCGGGTGGTAGTTGATGTTATTCGTGGTATTATTTCGAAATCTAGGCTGGAAGGTGCCATTCCCCTGACTCAGACCATTGCCTTGTCCACTCTGATCGCTCCATGATGAAATGGCAGCACCATCGGTTGTACTGCTCGTGCCGGATATCGACTTGAGCCAAAGGGAAAGGTCCGCAGCCACTCCCCCGGGAGGATCTACTACCTCGACCGGATCTACGGTAGAGTAAGTTGTAGGATCAAGCTGGTTGTTGTGCTCGGTAGCCAGCCAATCTGCGCTCTGCGGTGTCGACATGAACCGAACCTCGTCGATGAAGCCGTCTATTTCCTCGTTGTCGCCGGGACTGTCCCCCATGTAGGCTCCCGTGCCATTGATGGTAAAGGCCTCTCCCGGGTCGGAATCAACTATGGAAATATCCAAAACACCATCTACGTACAGAAGCACATGCGTGGCGTTCCGCACGAAAACAATGTTGTGCCAGGTTTGATCCACCACATCGATATTGCCATAGTAATACCTTCCACCCGAACCATTCACTTCGAAATAGACCCGCATGTAGTCGTCATTGCTCCCATCGTCGGTAATACCAACATGAAACCACGACGAGCCGTCATAATGATCAAATATGTACTGATCATCCTGGACAAGGTTAATCGACGACCTATACCACAAGGAAAAGGTAAACTGATTGTAGGTCCGAGGATTCATGACTGTGAGGTCGATATAATCATTGGAATTGAGGCCACCGAATTCCTGACCAGGACCAAATCTTCCCGTCTTACCAGTGGCGGCTATGCGGTCATGGCCATGATTGCCGTTGCCTGTTGCGTCCCTGTAAAGATTGTTGGTGGTCCTGCCAGCAGCGTCCTCAGCCAGGTGCCATACGGCGATGTAATCAGAAATCCAGGTATTGGTTGTCGACGGGTCCGTGGAGATAGCAGCATTGCCGTAATACATATATATTTCCGTATCGACACTGCTATAAAGGGTAGGAATCCGGACCCACGCTACGTACTGCCCAGTTGATCCATTGTAGTACTCGAGTTCATGATTGAGTATGGTTGTCCCATCCGCCGCTGTGAAGATGACATCGTATCCGTTGGCATTTTGAACGTCTCCGCCATTCGCAGTGGTGCGTAATTGATTATCGGTAAGGTCCACAGCATAGGGGAAATCTGTCAGGTTGGATCCACCTGACACCATTGCATTATCAATAGTGATCTTCCTTCGGAAGTTGTACTCCGAGGCTTGCCCATAGCTAACTTCCAATCCGGCCAGCAGGAATAACAGCCCGACCAACGCAGGGAGTCTGCTTTGATTGTACTGGTTGATCATATCCAAAAAACTCAGCGGACCGCACGCTGCTTGTCTATAGCTCAGGAGGTGCCTGGAGGCGGTCTATCCATCCAAAAAGCAAGATAACGATGTTATCACCACCGCTATGTGTAATTTCGATCATTGTGATCATAGATGCGACGACTGGTGAAAATCGCCGTATGAACCCTGTTTCACTAAGAATTGAGTGACTTAGAAGACAAAGGCCTGGATCCAGATCTTAATGTTTAATGAAACGCACCCACTCGGCATCCAAGACACGCAAGAGATACATGCCCCTCTCCAGCCTGGACACATCCAACTCCACGGTGGAAGGATTGGTGGTCGGTAGAATCGCTATCTGATGTGTCATATCCTGACCCAAATTATTGACCACTTGCAGCGCTCCCAGGTTGGCCGCCCCCCGGATTACGAGTCGATCAGAGGCCGGATTGGGGTATATCTCTATGGGACCAGACTGGTCGGTAGTCAAGGAGACACCAATGGTCTCCGAGTAAGTGCTGCTACCATCAAAATCCGTTTGCTTCAGACGGTAATAAGACAAGCCCGGTAGAGGGTTAGTATCGACCGCTTCATACTCGATCAGCTCGTCTGAATTGCCAGCACCGACGACCAGTAGCACATTACTCCATTGCTGACCGGTGGCTGACTTTTCGACCGTAAAAAAGTCATTGTTTGTCTCCGCTGCGGTGGCCCATGAAAGCACCACCTCTCGATGATCCTGATCGACCTCGGCCTCGAAATTGACCAGTTCGATCGGCAATGAAGTGCTGAATGTGGTCGAGCCAATGGTCACGTACGCGCTACTATTGGCCGGAATATGGGCCGTGCTGATCCCCTCGACCACAATAGAGCCTATAGAAAAAGTCACGCCATTTGCCGGTCCCAGGATGGTCGCGTCCGAGAAGTCGCCATCACTATCCACCAAGAGCCGAATATCATTGATATCAAAATTTCCGGTACTGTCCCATTCGATCGACAGGTTGAAGTCATCATTGAAATTCGTGTTCGTGATTTTCCAGACCCTATTGAATCGACTGATAATGCCACGAGGAACCCCATCACCACCACCGATCAGGCGCAGATCGTTGTGGCCAATAGCAATGAACGAGAGATCGTTGGTAATGGCCCCGGAATTGGCAAGGTTATCACTTGCAAGGTTGTCGATGAAAACCCTAATAGAGTCATCAGGAGAGTGGGATTGTCTCTGATACAATCCCGAATCGTCATCGCGGCCGATGACTATTATATCATTGTGATAGTCAGGATCCTCATCGGCATCCCAGAGGATAGTTCCATCAGAAGCCTTGTAATCGCCAGCAGTACCCCCTCCGGTATTGGTCAATGTGATCCCATACTTCATGGCCAGATAAGACTCTATCTTTTCGATTTCATAATTCGACAAGTCCGTATTGTAGGCGATGACTTCTCCCAGGGAACCATCCAGAAATTGCTCCGCTGTGGCATTTCCGTTTCGGAAACCACCGATATCCAGGGCACCATCGCTTAGCGTATTGTCAGTTCCTCCTGAAGCTATTGAGCCGCTAACACGTACTGCATGCGTGCCGGTGGGACTGTACCGCGCCACACCAATGACTGGCGTGTTTGCATTTATAATCGTGTTATTCACCCTCACCTGCGCATTGTTGTGCATCACCGCCACTTTTGACACATCATTGATCCTCAAAATATGAGGAAGAGCATTGCTCCCCGCTAAAATGGTTTGGTTCGTTCCAAGATTATGGGTCACCACTACTCCGAACTTCGTGTAGTGTCCATCCGGGTTGATGAGCAAGTCGGTACCGGTGGTTGAAATAAAATCATCCGTTCCGTCAAATTCAATGACTGGGTTGTAGTTGATATTGTCGGTCGTGTTGTTTCGGAAGGTTGGTTGGCTGGCACCAACAGCTTGCGATACACTGTTGCCGGTGCCACTCTGATCCAACATAGACGCCACAGCATCTCCCTCTGAGTTACCCTCGGCACTTCCCTGTAGCCAGAGCACCAGCTGATTAGATACATCTCCCGGGGCTCGCTGGCTGATGCCTACTGTGAAGAAATCACCGTCCGTGAACGTCGCATTGGCGAATGTGATGGTATCACCACTGATATTGGTCGCAGGGAAGTTCGTCGCATTGCCATCGGAGAATGTGCCGTCACCATCGACATGGAGGGCATAGTTTGATACTATCCCTGTATTGGAAATGATGATCTGCACTGATACCTGGCCAGGGGTGCCGTTGACACCTGCCTGCCACGTGCGAGGCAGGATCTGATCATAATCGGGATGTTGTCCCGAGGCCGCGAAGGTCGTAGACCCATTGTTGTTGCCCCAGACAATGAAGTCTATATCTGTGTCGAAAGCAGCGCCTTTGTCCATGATGACCATAGCATCGCTGCTGGCACTGATAGATTTTCGCTGCTCGAGGCCGGAATAGTCATTGCGGCCGATTGCGGCCACATCATTGTGGTATGTACCATTCGCATCTGCATCCCAGAGTACCGTTCCGTCTGAAGCCACAACGTCACCTGCTGTTCCTCCACCGACGTTGCTCAGTGTAATTCCATACTTGATGGCCAGGTAGGATTCTACCTTTTGTTGGTCCGTCGCTGACAGTTGTCCATCATAATAAATCACCTCAGCAATCTCACCCGTTAGCTTGTCATTGCCATTGCGGTCATCCCCAATGTAGTAAGTGCCACCAGTCGTCCAGTTGGTATTTTCGGTTTTTACCTGCGTATCAATGTTCTGACCATTTTCGTAGATAGTCGCATTCGTCAGACCTCCTGGGTCGCTGGCCACCCATATCGCTGGCTGTGTTGTAGTGAGGGCGTAGCTCGTGGCTCCAGCATACTTCTCATCGAAGAAGAATGCCTGATTGGCACCTGTGCCAATTTCAATCAGCGCTTTGTCATTGGTCGTGGGGATCTCTCCGACAACGATAATGGTTGAGGCCGTTCCATTGGTTCGGGCGATACTACCCTGCAACGGGAAGTCGTCATTGGTGAAGCTGATACCCGGATTATAGTTTGAAAAGCTCGTGAGATAGGTGGCATCACCTGTTCCCGTAGCATCGTGATCGAGGCCGCTTTGATCGCCCCATGCCGTAATACCAACGCCATTTGTTGTGGTGTTGGTGCCAATATTCGCTTTCAGCCATAAGGTTAGGTCAGCTGAAACATTGCCTGGAGCAGTGGCATTGACACCCATCGTGAAGTAGTTGGCGTCACTAAAGGAGACATTTTCAAAGATGATCGTGTCTCCACTAATACTAGAAGCAGAGTACCGTGTGGCTCCAGTGGTAAAATTCTCATCCGTATCCACCAAGAGCCCATGATTAGACGGCAAGCCATCGTTCTCAAAGATCATTTTCACGGTTACATTTCCCGGTGTCCCCGCCACGGAAGTAGTCCATATCCTTGGTAGAATAGATGTGTACTCAGGACTAGCTCCTGTCTCCGTTAGCGTCAGACTTCCATCATTATTGCCCCAGGCGACGAAGGAGATGTCGTTCCCAAAAGCACCCCCTTTGTCCATGATCACGATGGCGTCACTATTGATGCTGATAGACTGTTGCTGACCAAGTCCCGAGTAGTCGTTTCTACCGATGGCGGCCACGTCATTGTGATAAGACCCGACATCAGAGGCGTCCCAGAGCAAGGTCCCATCTGAGGCCACCAGATCGCCCGCAGTTCCACCACCTGAATTGCTGAGGGTGATACCATACTTGATGGCGAGGTAAGACTCCACCTTTTGTTGGTCCACAGACGAAAGTTGCTGATCGTAATAGACCACCTCTGCGATGACACCGGTGAGCTTGTCATTACCATTTCTGTCATCCCCAATGTAGTAAGTACCACCGGTCGTCCAGTTAGTATTTTCGGTCTTTACCTGCGTGTTGATCAACAAGCCATCCTCGTAGATCGATGCATTGCTTAAGGCGCCCGGATCGCTCACCGCCCATATGGAAGGCTGATTGATTTGTAGCGCGTAACTGGTGGCTCCCGCGTACTTTTCATCGAAAAAGAACGCCTGATTGGCACCTGTACCGATTTCCATCAAGGCCTTGTCATTCGTAGTAGGAATCTCGCCTACCACGAAAATCGTGGATCCAGTTCCATTGGTTCTGGCAATACTGCCTTGCATTGGCCAGTCATCATTCGTGAAATTGATGGCCGGATTGAAATTGGCAAATGAGGAGAGGTAGGTGGCGTCGCCTGTCCCTGTAGCGTCATGTCCATCAGCACTCTGGTCATCCCACGAAGTGATCGCACCAGCCTCTGTGGTCGTATTGGTCCCCGCATTGGCCTTTAGCCAGAGTGTAAGTTCTGAAGTAACATATCCCGGCGCGGTCGCATTGATCCCAAGCGTGAAGAAGTTGCCATCTTGGATCGTTACGTTGTCAAAGGTGATCGTATCTCCGCTGATGCTTGCAGCCGGGTAGTTGGTAGCTCCAGAGCTAAAGTCGGTGTTGGTATCGACCAATAGACCATGGTTAGAGATGAGGCCGTCGTTGCCATAAATCATCCGTACAGTCACCGTTCCTGGAGTGCCGTTAACCTCAGCCAGCCAGGTCCGCCCAATGATGGAGTTGTAGTCGGGACTTGCTCCAGAAGTGGTCGGAATGATGGAACCGCCGTTATTACCCCAGAGAACAAAGTCAAAATCTGTTCCGAAGGCCTCTCCCTTGTCCATGATCACCAGGGCATTGGCATTGGCACTCAAAGATTTCTGCTGATCAAAGGAAGAATAGTCGTGGCGACCAATGCCGGCCACATCATTGTGATAGACATTGTTGACGTCAGCATCCCACAGCGTGGTACCATTGGACAATACATAGTCTCCTGCCGTACCTCCTCCTGTATCGTCCAAAGTAATGCCGTACTTGAGGGCGAGGTAGGTTTCCACCTTTTGCTGGTCTGCAGCAGACAACTGCTGATCATAGTAGATCACCTCCGCGATTTCTCCCGTGAGCTTGTCGTTGCCACTGCGGTCATCGCCAATATAGTAAGTGCCTCCGGTCGTCCAGTTGGTATTTTCAGACTTGGTCTGCGTGTCAATGCTCAGTCCGTTCTCGTAGATTGTGGCGCTTGTCAAACCTCCGGGATCGCTCACGGCCCAGATTGACGTCACATTCGTTTGCAGTACATAGCTTGTGGCTCCCGCATAACGCTCGTCGAAGAAATAAGCCTGGTTGGCGCCCGTACCTATCTCCACGAGTGCCTTATCATTGACGGTTGGAATCTCACCGACGACAAAAATGGTAGAGGCGGTCCCGTTCGTCCTTGTGACGCTTCCTTGCATGGGAAAGTCATCATTGGTGAAGGATATGGCCGGGTTGAAGTTGGCAAACTCAGACTGGTAAACTGCATCCCCGGTGCCCGTGGCATTGTGTGCCAGGGCTCCCTGGTCTTCCCAGGAGGTAATGGCTCCCCCGTCTGTAGTTGTGTTTGTACCTGCATCCGCACGTAACCAAAGGATCAGGTCGTCACCCACAAAACCAGGCGCACTCAGATCGCCACCCAACGAGAAAAAGTCGCCATCGGCAAATGTGACGTTGTTGAAAGTGATTGTGTCACCACTGATACTTACAGCAGGTACGTTGGTGGCCCCAGCCGTGAAATCGCCATCAGCATCTATCAGTAAACCATAGTTGGAGACTGTACCGCTATTATTGGAGATGATCTGGACTGTAACGGGACCGGGTGTTCCAGATACGGCTACCTGCCATTTTCGTCCGAGTATGGCCGTATAAAAGGGACTGGCCCCCGTACCGGAAGGTGTCAGGGATCCGTCGTTGTTGCCCCAGACGATGAAGTCCAGGTCCGAGCCAAATGCACCGCCCTTGTCCATAATTACCATGCCATCAGCGTTGGCGCTCAGGGATTTTTGCTGATCAAGTCCGGAATAGTCATTGCGACCAATGGCCGCCACGTCGTTGTGGTAAGTGCTATTGGCGGAAGCGTCCCACAGTGTGGTACCATTCCAGAGGACGTAGTCACCCGCTGTGCCCCCGGCTCCATCATCTAGTGTGATTCCGTATTTGATCGCGAGGTAGGTTTCCACCTTTTGTTGATCGGCTGCCGACAATTGCTGATCGTAGAAGGCCACCTCCGCAATCTGACCGAGAAACTTATCGTCGCCCTTGCCACCACCCTGACGGTCATCCCCGACGTAGTAGTTCGCTCCCGTTGTCCAGTCCGTATCCTCTGTCTTTGTTTGCGTGAAGATCGACGCACCATCCTCGTAGATCACAGCATCTGTCAGTCCTCCCGGGTCACTGATCGCCCATATAGCAGTCTGGTTCGTTGATATCACGAGGTCCAGGCCATCAGCCCCGCCTGCGTACTTCTCACCGTAGAAGTATACGTCATTGGCAGCTGTTCCTATTTGGAAAATGGGGTCTCTCGTGTCCTGCGTGTTGCCTACGACAAAGATGGTAGATGCCGTGCCATTGGGGCGAGTGATCGACCCTGAGACTGGTTGGACGTCATCTGTAAAATTGACGCCAGGGTTATAGTTAGCGAAGCTCGATAAGTAGGTGGCATCACCCGTACCCGTAGCGTCGTTGCCGCTGGCACTTTGATCTTCCCAGGAGGTAACGGCACCGCCATTGGTTGTTGTATTGGTCCCGGCATTGCCCTTGAGCCACAATTCCAGATTACCTGTTACGAAACCGGGCCCCGTTGCATTAAGGCCAAGGGTAAAGAAGATGCCGTCCGTAAGCGCGACGTTGTTGAACGTGATTGTATCACCACTGATGCTTGCTGCTGCGTAGTTGGTAGCGCCGGCTGCGAAGTTGCCGTCTGCATCCACCAACAAACCATAGTTCGCCGTAATGCCGTCATTTCCCTGAATGACCCGCACGGTCACATTGCCCGGAGTGCCGGTGATCGCGACCTTCCACGTTCGGTCGAAGATTGAATTGTAGAAAGCACTTGCTCCAGTGCCGGTGCTTGCAGCAGGGTCATTGTCATTGCCCCACATGATAAAGTCCCCATCAGCGCCAAAAGCGCTCCCATGATCAATTATGACTTTGCCGTCCGAGTTGGCTGAAAGCGACCGCTGCTGATCAAGGTCAGAATTGTCATCCCGACCTATACCCGTCACATCATAGTGGTAAAGCGTATTCGCGGAAGCATCCCATATCGTCACATCTTCCGAGGTGACGTAATCACCAGCCGTACCCCCACCAGAGTTGTCGAGGGTAATGCCATACTTCAGCGCCAGGTAGGTCTCCACCTTCTGCCGGTCTGTTGCGGACAATTGCTGGTCATAGTAGATGACCTCCGCGATGGAGCCAGTAAGCTCATTGTTGCCATCTCTGTCGTCACCCAGGTAATAGGCTCCTCCAGCGGTCCAGTTGGTGTTGCCCGTTTTGACCTGTGTATCGATACTCAGCCCATCCTGGTAAATGGTGGCATTGCTAGCGCCCCCAGGGTCGCTCACCACCCATAGTGACGCTGCTCCGGTCTGGACCGAATAGCTTGCTGCTCCAGCATAGCGATCATCGTAGAAATAGGCCCTGTTCGTACCCGTACCTATCTCGACCAGCGCCTCGCCACTGACGGCAGATTTTTCGCCAATAACAAACATGGTAGAGGCGGTACCGTTGGTCCTGGAGATGCTGCCCTGAATGGGCTGCCCATCGTTGGTAAAGTCGATGGCCGGATTGAAATTTGAAAAGGAGCTGGCATAAGTGGCATCACCTGTGCCAGTAGCATCGTATCCTCCCACGCTTTGATCCTCCCAGGAGGTAATCGCACCTCCCTCTGTTGTCGTGTTGGTTCCCAGGTCCGCCTTCAACCACAGCCCGAGGTCCGTCGTCACAAAACCCGGTGCCAGGATGTTCACACCCAATGTGAAGAATTGGCCATCAGATAATGAGACATTGTCAAATATCAATGTGTCTCCATTGATGCTCGAGACGGGGATATTCGTAGCACCGGAAGTGAAGTCGTTGTCACTGTCCACAAGCAGACCATGGGCAGACAATACGCCGCTATTGGGATAGACGATACTCACTGTAACGTTACCCGGGGTACCATTGACGGCTGCGGTCCATGTGCGTCCCAGGATAGAGTTGTAGTCTGGGCTGGCACCGGTAGAGGAAAGCGTCGTGGGTCCATCGTCATTGCCCCAGAGGATGAAGTCCAGATCAGTGGAAAAGGCCCCTCCCTTGTCCATGATCACAATGTCATCGCCATTGGAACTGATGGACTTCCGCTGGTCGAGGACCGAGTTATCGTCCCGCCCTACACCAGTGACGTCATAATGATACGTGGTGTTGGCGGACGCATCCCACAGGACCGTGGCATCGGAGGCTATATAATCGCCTTCGTGTATACCATCTCCATTAGGAGCTTGCAGTGCCGTGGTGTTGCCATCGTTGTCGGTGGAGAGGGTGATGCCGTACTTGATGGCAAGGTAAGATTCTATCTTCTGCCGATCTGAAGCCGATAGTGTCTGCTCATAGAAGACAAGCTCCGCTATCTCTCCTTCCATTAGACTTGGAACGGCCTCAGACCTCGAAGCGATCAGATATTGCTCCGAACTCAAAGAGAATGTATGGGCCGCCGACGTGTATCCCTGGCCTTCAACAAAAAGTTGATTTTGACTACCATCCATTTGACCAGAGACAATATGGAAAGCATCATCTGCAATATTTTTCGGATTGGTGCTGGCATGATTCGAGCCATTTCCAAAGGTGCTCATCCAGTCTGAGGTCCAGAACCTCGTCATGAGTGATACACTCTGCGCATTGTCGTGGTCATTAAGCCCCGTGGAGAAGATGGAAAAGACACCCTCATAATCGTCCAGCGTGGTGGCATAGGTTGGCATCTTCACGATGGCAAATGCTGTAACGGTATTTGTCTGTACATCGACGGTTCCCCCGAAGAAGTCACTGGCCCCATCAAAGGAAATGGTCGGATTGTAGTTCAATCCGTTGCCATTGAGTTGTGGAGCGCCGCCAGCAGTGGCATGATAACCATTGAGTGATTGGTCACCCCAAGCTGTAACTGTGGGGGACCCGGTAACATTGGCGCCAGCCTTTAACCAGAGTTCAAGGTTGGCCTTGATATTGCCGGGACCACGGGATGTGATACCAAGGGTGAAGAAGTTGCCATCGGCGATGGTGACAGCATCAAATGTGAGCGTATCTCCACTTATACTCGAGGCGATGTAGTCAGAGGTGCCTGCGGTAAAATCGGTGTTGGAGTCCACGTGCAGCGCGTAATTGTCCACGACACCGTTATTGGGGTAGATCATTCTTATCTGGACTGTCCCCGGAGACCCTGTCACATCCGCCTTCCAAATTCTTGGGAGGATAAAGTCGTAATCAGGGTGACTCCCGGTGCCGGTAGGTGTAGTACTGCCATTATTGTTACCCCACAGCATATAATCCTTGTCGGCGGGCATGGTCGCTTCCTTGTCCATGATAACCATGGCACCACTGTTGCTACTAAGAGATCGTTGCTGGTCGAGGGCCGCATCATCATCGCGACCAATTCCAGCCACATCATTGTGATAGGTCGCATTTGCATCAGCATCCCAAAGGACAGTGGTCCCGTCTGAAGCGACATAGTCGCCATCTGTACCTCCTCCGGAATTGTCCAGTGTCATGCCGTACTTGATCGCCAGGTAACTCTCGATCTGGCTGTGCTGGGTACCATCGATGGGCCCCACATAGACCACGATTTCCGCGATTTTGCCATTGAAGTAGCTCGTCAAGTCACTTCCCAGATCAAACTGCGAGGCACTTCCAGTTACCGTACTGGCCGTCGCATCAGAAGCGATTGTGAGGCCGTTCCTCTGTACGACCTGCCTGGTCCCACTTACCGTCTGCCCCAGGACTGTGCTGTAGAGATTGCTCCACAGGTAGGGCTGGCTTGTCGTGCCTCCCCAAGCGGTCGTCAACTGGTAATCTCCTGTGGTGTTTCCAGCGTTCCAATTGTAGTTGCCACCACTGGCAGGCGCTGAAAGGGAAAATTCCGAAGGACTGCATGCTTCGCTGAAAATGTAGGAGTCCTGAACTACGTCGGAAACCGATACAACGTACACGTTCAAATGGTTGGTGATGCTCCCGAGGAGGAGACCACTCAGGTCATTCATGACATCGTCCGTTCCATCGAAGTCGACAACCGGATTGTAGTTGATGTTGTCTGTGCTATTGTCCCTGAAGATCGGCTGATTGGCGGCAGTCAACTGCTGGACAAAGTTACCATTGCGACTCTGATCGGACCAAACCATCAGGCCGTCGCCGTCGGTGATGGTATTCGTGCCATCATTCCCCTTGAGCCACAAAGTCAGGTTGGGTGTGACACCCCCAGGCCCTGGCAGTACAGGTGGACCAGAAACGCCATTTTCGTTCGTTCCACATATGTAAGTATCGTCCTCATCCGTGCTGATCTGTGTCGGATCATCCACCCAAAGCGAGGGCTCCGCGCCACCACCGACCATGTACGTGGGATCCGCACCTCCGGTCGTACACATATCGATACACAGGAAAGTTCCGGGTCGAATCTCAGGATTCTCGGCCGCTTCTACAGAAGGTGTTTCGATCGTGCCACAGCAGTCGACAAGTCCGCCATGGTTCCAGAATCTTCCTCCCAGAATCATGGTACCTGAGTTGCACAAGGTGGCATCCATGTGGATCTGATCCGTAACATTGACCACCCCAGTACTCTTATTGATGAAATATCCACCTCCAAGGTTGTTGCCAATCCGCATGTCAAAGCAGCTCATCGTACCTGAGTTCGTCACCCAAGGTCCATTGCCAAGGCCCACGGCGTCCCCGCCATTTTCGAAATGGTTGATATTGCTGATGGTACCATTGTTCGTGAGGGTGGCGCCATTGTTGCCCGCCGAGCCTATGAGCAGGCCCTGGTTGTTCATATCCAACGTGGAACCAGATTCTATGTACAGGGATCCGTTGAGGGTGAGGTCTCCCCCTCCATTCCAGGTAACAGTACACGAGCAGTCGATGATGATGTCTTCAGAGCCACCATTGTTAGGAGCAAGGTTGGTCCAGTTACCATCGACTGTCCAGTTGCCACTCCCGGTGTTCCAGGAAGTGGTCTGCGCCATGAGGTGATGGGCACCAAGTAGCAGCACAAACCCAATGAGAGCGATCCGAATCTGCATCGACTGACGCTTTAGTATGCGTTGCGAAAGAGATGAACCTTTTGGGTAAAGGACACTAGTGGATGGGGCATTCGTGTCGATTGAAGGCAATGTGTTTTGTAGGGCTTCGCGAAGAGAAAATAGTAGCACCTTACGATTGGGCATAGCGTATTTGAGCCGACCATGAGAATCTGTCGATTCGTTGGAAGCTAAAAAAGTATCCTCTTTCATGCCTTGACGGTGTCTTGAAATTTCATGGCAGCTCGGATTCCCAAAGCGATCAACTGATCAATGGCAGTCGCAGAGGGCGCCGAGAACTCGCCCAACCACTTCTAAGTCGAAGTCGGGATTTGAAAGTGGGATCTAAGGGAGTCAGGTACTCCTTTTTCGTACTGTTTTGTCATATATGCTACTACTGGTTGCCGGTTTACTATTACCAAGTAGCTTTCGTCACTCGTGGATGGGCTTAGCGAAACGCACATCTACATGCGTATTTATTCAAAGGATAAAAATACCTCTTTCAGCCTCCTGAATTGATTAACAAAGGCTAAGTTCCGTTAAACGCAATGTTTTTGTCGATGAATGGGTGATTTACAGAGATTTACGCGCATTTTGCCACTAACGGAATCTCCGTCAGCTCCCGCAGATCGTTGATCGTTTCGATCGTCTTTTCGTCATCCTGGTCATGTACCCACTGCACGGATATTTCCATGCCCAGGTCTCTGAGATTCATGAGCTCCCGAAGCAGCGAATACAGCGCTCTTGCTGTAGCCGTGTTGAAATAATCCAGTTCAAATTCTGCGCTGATCTTTTTGATCTCGGCACGGGCAAAGGCCCTGACAGCATCGTACAATGGCAAATAACAACTGAAAACGTCTTCAGGACTCGAAGTGCCTTTCAATGCCAGATAGCCTGCAGAATAGTCAACATGGATGTATGGGGTGGTCTTTGTGGCTTGCACAACATAATTATCCATAGGTTGCTCGGCGGTTACATGAAGTAATTGATGGATAATTTTAACTATTTCAACTTATTATATAAATAATTGAAGATTGAAAAGGTCCCGAAATGGATGAACGGGAATAAATCAATAGTCAAAATCCAAACCGAGCCTGTCTTTCAGGTCTTTCAGCGCAGGATTCTGCTTCACCATATATTCATACTTATCCTTGCTGGTATACAATTTTTTGGATTGGTCCGGCGTATTTACCTCTTTTTCCAGTTTGATGTTATCATTTCTCAGGGTCTTCCTCAGGTAGCCTGTGAGCTCCACTTCGAATCGCTCCAAAATGCCCATCTCAAGCGAACTGGCAAGTTCCACAACCACAACTTGATCATCGCCGAGCCTCACAGGACGGTTGATGACCAAACTCTCGGTCTCCCCAAGCTCCTGGGACATTTTCATGCTTCTGAATTGACTCATCGCCTCCTGGAGGTTGTCCTCGGTGAAAGCCTCTGACCGTGAAGGAAGGACCTCGCCCGCCGGAGCTGAGTCCTCTTTGGGCTTTTTCCTGTTGAAAATGCTGGGGGTCTCCTTGACACCAGGCGTACCCTCAGCGGCTTGGACCTTTTTCCTTATGGGGGTAGATGCCGGTGGAGACGGCGTGGGAGCGGGCGGAGGGGCGCTTTCCGCCTTTTGAGGGGTTTCTTTTTCTTGAGGTGGTTGCTCTTGACGGGGTTGTTCGGCAGGCTCCTCGCCTACGCTACTTTTTTTTTTACGTCTGCCGAGGTTAGCTGGATCGCACGGTTTAGATTGGCCAGCTTCATCAAAACTACCTCTACGTGTAAGCGCTGGTTCTTGCTTGCTTTATAGTTGAGGTCCGCTTGACTCAAAATATTTAGCCCTGAGAGCAGAAAAGAAGGAGAAACTGACGCCGCCTGCTCCAGATATCTTTGCTTGATTCCTTCAGGTACTTCCAGCAGCGACACGGTCTCCGCATCCTTGCACATCATAAGGTCCCTCAAATGACTCTGAAGCCCTACGAGAAAATTATGGCCGTCAAAGCCATTGCGCAGGATCTCATCAAAGAGCATCAACACCCCCGACATATTTTCCTGCTGACACTGATCCACCAGCTTGAAGTAGTAGTCGTAGTCGAGGATGTGCAGGTTCTTGATCGCCTGCTGATAAGTCACCTTCGAATCTGCCGAGAAGGTCACGATCAAGTCAAACAACGAGAGTGCATCTCTCAGTGCACCGTCTGCCTTTTGTGCGATCAGGTGCAGCGCCTCCTCTTCGGCCTCGACCCCCTCACTCTCTGCGATTTTCTTCAATTGAAAGATGATATCGCCGATCTCGATCCGGTTAAAGTCGTAGATCTGGCATCTCGAGAGGATCGTCGGGATCACCTTGTGCTTCTCAGTCGTGGCCAGGATGAAGATCGCGTAAGAAGGAGGCTCCTCCAACGTCTTCAAAAAGGCATTGAACGCCTGATTGGACAGCATGTGCACCTCATCGATGATGTACACCTTGTATTTGCCTTGCTGCGGCGGATAGCGCACCTGGTCGATCAGGTTGCGAATGTCCTCCACACTGTTGTTGGAGGCCGCATCCAGTTCGTAGATATTCAGGCTATTCGATCCGCCATCGGGACCCTGCGAGTCAAACCCATTGACCATCCGAGCCATGATCCTTGCACAAGTTGTCTTCCCTACGCCCCTGGGACCGCAAAAGAGCAGCGCCTGGGCTAGTTGATTGCTATCGATGGCATTTTGCAGTGTGGTAGTAATGTGCGACTGCCCTACGACCTCGTCAAACCCTAGCGGACGATATTTCCGCGCCGATACTACAAAACTTTCCACGTTGTGAAATTAAAAACTAAAACCCATCTATGCCGTACGTGTGGAAAATTAGTTGGCTGTTTGAGGAACCCAGAAGTTATCAGGGGGCCTCGTGAAGTACGAGACACAGCATTCCCCTATAAGTCACAAGGGCGTAAGAAGTCTCTACTTCACGACCGGGCTGTTCGCTGTATCCTCACCCGCGCCAGCCACCGCTCGAGGCTGTTTAAAAAGCTAGAAATGACTGTCAGGCTGAGGCTCTCGAAGCCCTCTGTTTATTGAAATTAGGTGCTTTTTACACAGCCCTGGCCCGGTGGGATGCCGCTGCCATCCCTGGCCCAAACAGGACTCCTACCAGGGTTTGTGGCACCAAAACCGGCATCATGCGTCTTCATATCTCATCCGGTGATACTAGTAATCCCTTGCACCACGGATTCCCCCTCAGGTTTTCTTCTTCAGTTCGAAAACATCCCGGCGAGCGTAATGGCCTGCGGCGTCAAAGTCGATCTTGCTCCGCACCACCTCATCGAGATCCAGTTCTGCAAAGAGCATTCCCTCCTGATCCCAAAGTGGCCCGGCGATCACTTCCCCCAAAGGACCCAAGATTACGCTTCCTCCTCGGCTGAGGACATCAGGCAATTGCTCCGGTTGCTCACCAGCCAGGTCTGCGGGATATTGGTCGCGAGTGACATACTGATTGCAGCCGAGCACAAAGCACCTGCCCTCGCAGGCGATGTGTTGCATCGTGGCTTGCCAGCTCTCCCGTTGATCAGCAGTCGGTGCCACATAGATCTCAATACCTTGCTCGTACAGCCATGCCCGGGCGAGGGGCATATAGTTTTCCCAGCAAATAAGGCCTCCAAGGCGGCCAATATTCGTTGGATAAACCTCCAGGTCAGAGCCATCACCCTCACCCCATATGATCCTCTCTGACGCTGTGGGCTTCAGCTTACGATGCTTGCCCAGCAACTCCCCACTGGGAGCGAAATACAACGTCGTGCAGTACAACGTACCTGTTGTCGAGCGCTCGACGACCCCGATCACGAGATGCGTATCGTGCTCCTTCGCCAACTCACCCAACTGATCAACTTCGCTGCCGGGTACGTTCACAGAATTCTGGGCATACCTCAGCCAAAGATCTCGTCCCTCTTCGCTACGACTACCGACGACCGTGCCGAAAGACAGACCACGTGGGTAACCTGGCAGGAAGGCCTCAGGAAAAACAATGAGGTCAGGCGAAAACTCCCTGGCAGCCTCCATCTGCCGAGCGACCACTTCCATTGACTTTTCAAGATGGAAAAACACTGGGGACGTTTGGACGAGGACGACTTTGGTTTTCATATCGAATGAGTTGGGTAATGGTAAGATAGACAGAGACCGATAGTTCTGGAGTTCGAACTTTGAGTTCATGAGCTCTGAGTTCAAGCTTGAACTCAAAATTCCAAACGCCTCAACTCAAAATTCATTTATCACTCCCTCATGCCTTGGATGACCTGCGCATCTACCCAATAGATGTCCATATTACTGGTGTAGAAGAAGTACTTGCCGTCTTTGGTGACAAAGGGACAGAGCTCATGGCCCTCAGTATTGATCGGGTGACCCATATTTTTGGAGGCCGACCAGGTACCATCGGGTTTTTTGAAGCTGATGTACAGGTCACCCCGACCATACCCCTCAGAACGACCTGCAGCAAAGATGATGTAGGACTCTTCAGGGTCGATGAATACGTCGGCTTCGTACCCATCTGTATTGATGGAATCGCCAAGAACAACAGCCTCCTGAAACTCGCCGTCGATGAATGTCGAGTATTTGATGTCGTAGTCAAAGCCACGATCTGCAGGAGCGTCCTTGTTCGAGGAGAAGTACATGGTGCCCTCGTTGGTGAATGAGATGTAGTATTCGTTGGCAGAGGAGTTAATATTCGGACCAGGATTGATCGGCTCGGACCAGCCGTCGCCCTGGCGTTCGACATACCAGATATCGTAGTCACTCAACTCGCCAATCCCATCTTTGGCTCGTTTGCTGATAAAATACAGTCGCTGTTCGTCTGGCGACAAGAAAGGATCATTGTAGCCGTAGCGATCATGTGAAAGGATCACCTCCGGTTGGGTCCAGCTGTCTCCCACAAGTAGGGAGTATCGGATTTCCTCTTTGCCATCGGCATTGACGGCATAGTAAAGCTCCGTACCATCGGCATTGAACACCGAGCCAAATTCATACTCGGTTTCTTTGGATATCAGCCCCGGAGCAAACTTCTCTGGAGTTGTGCCCGGAGGGGTTTGACCAAGGTATTTTAGTTTGTCGTCGATAGAATTATTGCAGCCGGAGAGGAATGCGATACACGGGACTAGTAGGTAGATGTAGCTTTTCATGCCTTGTGTCTCTTGAGTTTTTTACCTGGGATGGCAATGTAGTGGAAGTCTTAGTAAATCGAACCTTTAATCTAAGGGTGCTGTAACTATTGGTGAGAGAGTGACGTAAACAGTACTTTTGTATTCTGAATCCACACTTTTGGGGCCGACTGGAATCGACAGGAAGTGCGGGTGATGTATTTGCATGTCGGGTGTTGAGTATGCATCCGTGATCAATATGCTCGAACTATAATTGGCGAATCTAATTACGCCATGGCTGCCTAATTCGACTTTATAAGTTGAATAGACAGGCTTAAACGGTTGAATGTCTAGAGACATTCCCGGGCCACATCCCACCACGCCTCCGTCACTCGGGCAGGATTTTGGGGTGTCATTTGAGAGACTAGTCTTTGGGAGGCTACTAACCAAAGGCGAAACTTCAGTGGCTGGCTAGTAAGTGGGTCGTTTTGCCACCAGCTTGCTGGCGAGATCGAAAGGTAAGACTAAGCATGTAGAGGATGCATAATTCCCTTCTCTGGACGAGGGTTCGAATCCCTCCGGCTCCACTCAAAATCCCGCTATTGGCGGGATTTTTTCGTTCCGCCTCCGGGAGCCCCCCTGCATCCTGGCCCCTCGCTAAAACCTGCCACCGGCAGCTTTCTTCACGCTCGGTCCTCTCCGGCTCCACCTTCGCCCGGCGAAGGAGCACGGTGGAGAAACTCCACCTTCCGATACCCGATATTTTGTTTATATACTTCGCTGCGCAGACGGGACGAATTCTACTGGATGTATGTCCCTGGCGGTTTTTCTTTCAGAAGTATCTCGGGGTCACAACCTTGGTCTTCTCGATCACGAAGCGGTAGTTGATCATAAACTCGTGCGAACCCGAATTTACCTGATTCAAATCACTGAGGCTATAATCGTAAGCGTAGCCAATTCGGAATTGTGGACTCGCCTGAAATTCGAACAAGATGTCCATCGAGTCCATGGATCGGTAGGACAAGCCTACCCAGACCTTGTCATCGAGTATCAGATTCGCATTGATGTCAAATTCGATGGGTGCCCCAGCGACAGACTTCATCAAAAAGCTTGGTTTCAACTTCATCAGCGGCGACAAATAGAACAAGTAACCGGCAGTTAGGAATAGATGGCTCAGCTGTTCCGTGCGGATGTCGTAGGCGCCATTCACATCATTGATTGTTCCCGCCAACTCAGTATTGAACATGACTGGCATCGAAAATCCTACAAAGAATTCATCACTGTAGTAGTATAGTCCCATCCCCACATTGGGTTTCGTACCGCGGATACTTGCCTGGAGATTGGGATCATCCAACCCAAGGCTGCCATAGTCTACCTCCATGTTGCTAATGCCTACCTGCATACCCATGGACAGCGTGCTTTTCTCCATCTCAATCCGATAGGCGTAGGATCCGAAAAGCATGTTGTTGCTTGATACACCCAATTGGTCGTGAGAGACGACAAGCCCAACGGCCATGTTGCGGCCAGGGATTGGCGAGTGTGCAGAGAAGGTCTGTGTCCGCGGAGCTCCGTCAATTCCTACCCATTGAATCCGTGCAATGGCAGAAGCGCTAATAGACCCGTGACTGCCGGCGTAAGCTGGATTGAGCGCCAGGCCATTGAACATATATTGAGTGAACATCGCCTGCTGCTGGGCATGTCCGGAGAATGCCAACAGAAGTAAGAAGAAAGTGTACGCGATGGTTAATCTCATGTCTATGCTGGTCTTTTTTCTATTTGCTGATTACGACAAAACCTGACAGCGGCGCACTGCCATCCCCAAGGTCGATGAGGTAGTAGTACGTGCCGTCGGGAACGCGTTTGTCACCGTAGACGATTCCAAAATTTGACTCGCTCGTCCATATGCGATCCTGGTTGTTGTAACCGGCTATTTCAAATACTTTGTTGCCCCATCTATTGAAGATCTGAACAGTATTATTGGGATAATCCTCGATATCCTCAATGTAGAAGAAGTCATTGATCCCATCGCCATTGGGAGTGAACCCGGGACGCGGCTCCACCATTGGGACACAGGGGTCTCGGTCCAAATAATCTGGCGTGCCATCATCGTCGCAATCATCATTTTTCAAATCGCCATCGCCATTATCATCTTCTTCAAAATCTGGAATGCCGTCATTATCACGGTCGCATAGGTCCGCGTCAAGGAAATCGGCGGTCCCGTCATTGTCGCAGTCATCGTCATAAAAATCACTATTTTCATTCCCGTCCTCCAGATCGTCCCTTATGCCATCTCCATCACTGTCGCAATAATCCGGGTCCAGATAATTGGGCTGGCCATCCCCGTCGCAGTCATCATTGGACAAGTCACCATCACCATCCGTGTCCTCGTCGACATCCAGGATCCCGTCTCCGTCAGTATCGACTGGTGTGTCGATTACAATTGTTAATTGTGAATCCCCGGATACGCTGTTGCCGGCGCTATCCGTACTGGTTACGATAATCTCGTAATCACCCTCAGCCAGGCCAGTAAATGGACCTCCTGAAGACGGAGAGTCGACTTCTGTGTCAATACTCCAGTTGCCATCACTGTCTGCAGAGGTGGTGAACGTCACTCCATCAATCACTATAGTGAGTGTCGATCCTGCCTCAGCCGTACCTGTCAACGTTGGTGTCGTATCATTCGTGGTCCCAGACGTAATCGTTGGCGCCACAGGAGCTGTCGTATCGATGGTCACCTCGTCTATCGAGCCATCCAATGAGCTGTTGCCCGCATCATCAAAACTGGTCACCTGCACATCGAATACTCCATCTGCGAGTCCTGTGAATGGGCCTCCCGAGCTTGGCGACAACGTCTCAGTATCCACGCTCCAGTTGCCATCATTGTCTGCCGAGGTGGTGAACGTTACGCCATCGATGACTACAGCGACTGTTGTTCCTGCTTCCGCAGACCCTGTCACGACTGGTGTGGGATCGTTGGAGAGCTGCGTGTTGATTATGGGTGTGGATGGCCCTGTGGTATCAATCACAAGCTCTCCACTGCTCGTATCACTGGCGCTGGCCCCCGAACCGTCGGTACTGGTCACAGACACATCCTGTGATCCTTCTGCCAAGCCGGTGAATGGACCGCCTGCCGTTGGTGTCTCGGTCTCTGTATCCAAGCTCCAATTACCCCCCTCGTCCGCAGTCGTGGTAAATGTCACTCCGTCTACGACCACTGTAATTGTCGTGCCTGCGTCTGCGGTTCCCGTC
The DNA here is from genome assembly GCA_965227935.1 of Cyclobacteriaceae bacterium. Lineage (GTDB taxonomy): Bacteria > Bacteroidota > Bacteroidia > Cytophagales > Cyclobacteriaceae > JAWPMT01. The sequence continues at coordinate 1,277,096 of CBDDGS010000043.1, forward strand.
AAAATCGGGGTCGTATCGTTGGTCACCTGGCTATTGATAGTCGGCACTGAAGGTCCACCGGTGGTAATGACTAATTCGGAACTGCTTCCGTCACTGGCAGAATTGCCGGCACCATCAGTGCTCGTTATCGCTATATCATAATCCCCTTCTGAAAGACCTGTAAACGGACCGCCGGCTGTCGGTGTGTCCGTCTCAGTGTCAACACTCCAGTCGCCACTACCGTCGGCAGTCGTTGTAAAGGTTACCCCATCAATCACCACCGTCACAGTCGTTCCAGCCTCCGCTGTACCTGTCAAAGTCGGAGTTGTATCATTCGTCGTCTGTGACGTGACTGTCGGCGTCGAAGGAGCTGTCGTGTCAATCGTCACCTCGTTTGAGGTACCATCAGAGGTACTGTTGCCGGCACCATCGGTGCTGGTCACAGCTATTTCATAATCCCCTTCTGAAAGACCAGTGAATGGTCCGCCAGCTGTCGGTGTATCTGAGCCGGTGTCTACACTCCAATCGCCGCTGCCGTCTGCAGTTGTCGTGAAGGTCACTCCATCAATCACCACCGTCACAGTCGTTCCAGCCTCCGCTGTACCTGTCAAAGTCGGAGTTGTATCATTCGTGGTCTGAGAGGCAATTGTTGGAGTCGCAGGAGCAGTTGTATCGATCGTCAGCTCATTCGCAGATCCGTCCGAAGTGTTGTTGCCGGCACCATCGGTGCTGGTCACAGCTATTTCATAATCCCCTTCTGAAAGGCCCGTGAATGGTCCGCCAGCCGTTGGCGTGTCTGTCCCGGTGTCAACACTCCAATCGCCACTACCGTCGGCGGTCGTCGTGAAGGTTACCCCGTCAATCACCACCGTCACAGTCGTTCCAGCCTCCGCTGTACCTGTCAAAGTCGGAGTTGTATCATTCGTGGTCTGAGTGGCAATTGTTGGAGTCGCAGGAGCAGTTGTATCGATCGTTAGCTCATTCGTAGATCCGTCCGAAGTACTGTTGCCTGCACTATCAGTGCTCGTTATCGCTATATCATAATCCCCCTCCGAAAGGCCCGTGAATGGTCCGCCAGCTGTTGGTGTGTCTGAGCCGGTGTCTACACTCCAATCGCCGCTGCCGTCTGCAGTTGTCGTGAAGGTCACTCCATCAATCACCACCGTCACAGTTGTTCCAGCCTCCGCTATACCTGTCAATGTCGGAGTTGTGTCATTCGTGGTCTGAGAGGCAATTGTTGGAGTCGCAGGAGCAGTCGTATCGATCGTGAGCTCATTCGTCGATCCGTCCGAAGTGCTGTTCCCTGCACCATCAGTGCTGGTCACCGCTATATCATAGTCCCCTTCCGAAAGGCCCGTGAATGGACCTCCTGCTGTCGGTGTGTCCGTCTCAGTGTCTACAGTCCAGTCGCCACTACCGTCGGTAGTCGTGGTAAAGGTCACTCCATCAATCACCACCGTCACAGTTGTTCCAGCCTCCGCTGTACCTGTCAATGTCGGAGTTGTGTCATTCGTGGTCTGAGAGGCAATTGTTGGAGTCGCAGGTGCCGTCGTATCGATCGTTAGCTCATTCGTCGATCCGTCCGAAGTGTTGTTGCCGGCACCATCGGTGCTGGTCACAGCTATTTCATAATCCCCTTCTGAAAGGCCCATGAATGGCCCGCCAGCTGTCGGTGTGTCTGAGCCGGTGTCTACACTCCAATCGCCGCTGCCGTCTGCAGTTGTCGTGAAGGTCACTCCATCAATCACCACCGTCACAGTTGTTCCAGCCTCCGCTGTTCCTGTCAATGTCGGAGTTGTGTCATTCGTGGTCTGAGAGGCAATTGTTGGAGTCGCAGGAGCAGTCGTATCGATCGTTAGCTCATTCGTCGATCCGTCCGAAGTGCTGTTGCCGGCACCATCGGTGCTGGTCACAGCTATTTCATAATCCCCCTCCGAAAGGCCCGTGAATGGTCCGCCAGCTGTCGGTGTGTCTGTCCCGGTGTCAACACTCCAGTCGCCACTTCCGTCGGCAGTCGTCGTGAATGTTACTCCATCAATTACCACCGTCACGGTCGTTCCAGCCTCCGCTGTTCCTGTCAAAGTCGGAGTTGTATCATTCGTCGTCTGTGACGTGACTGTCGGCGTCGAAGGAGCTGTCGTGTCAATCGTCACCTCATTTGAGGTACCATCAGAGGTACTGTTGCCTGCAGCATCAGTACTGGTCACCGCTATATCATAGTCCCCTTCTGAAAGACCAGTGAATGGGCCGCCAGCTGTCGGTGTGTCTGTCCCGGTGTCAACACTCCAGTCGCCACTTCCGTCGGCAGTCGTCGTGAAGGTCACTCCATCAATCACCACTGTCACAGTTGTTCCAGCCTCCGCTGTTCCTGTCAAAGTAGGCGTCGTATCATTCGTCGTCTGTGACGTGATTGTCGGCGTTGAAGGAGCTGTCATGTCAATCGTCACCTCGTTTGAGGTCCCATCAGAGGTACTGTTGCCCGCACCATCGGCGCTTGTCACCGCTATATCGTAGTCCCCTTCTGACAAGACAGTAAACGGACCGCCTGCTGTCGGTGTGTCTGTCTCCGTGTCTACACTCCAGTCGCCACTTCCGTCGGCAGTCGTGGTAAAGGTTACCCCGTCAATCACCACCGTCACAGTCGTTCCAGCCTCCGCCTGTTCCTGTCAAAGTAGGCGTCGTATCATTCGTCGTCTGTGACGTGACTGTCGGCGTCGAAGGAGCTGTCGTGTCAATGGTCACCTCGTTTGAGGTACCATCAGAGGTACTGTTGCCTGCAGCGTCAATGCTGGTCACCGCTAGATCATAGTCCCCTTCCGAAAGGCCCGTGAATGGTCCGCCTGCTGTCGGTGTGTCTGTCTCCGTGTCTACACTCCAGTCGCCACTACCGTCGGCAGTCGTCGTAAAGGTTACCCCGTCAATCACCACCGTCACAGTGGTTCCAGCCTCCGCTGTACCTGTCAATGTCGGAGTTGTATCATTCGTGGTCTGAGAGGCAATTGTTGGAGTCGCAGGTGCCGTCGTATCGATCGTTAGCTCATTAGTCGATCCGTCCGAAGTACTGTTCCCTGCACCATCAGTGCTGGTCACCGCTAGATCATAGTCCCCTTCCGAAAGGCCCGTGAATGGACCTCCTGCTGTCGGTGTGTCCGTCTCAGTGTCTACAGTCCAGTCGCCACTACCGTCGGTAGTCGTGGCAAAGGTTACCCCGTCAATCACCACCGTCACAGTCGTCCCGGCCTCAGCGGTACCTGTCAAAGTCGGAGTTGTATCATTCGTCGTCTGAGAGGCAATTGTTGGAGTCGCAGGAGCAGTCGTATCAATAGTCAGTTCATTGCTTGATATGTCCGAAGTATTACATAAACCATTTGATGCCGTTGCGACGACCTCATTGCCCCCGTTCACATCCGGACTAAATGTCCCGCTTGTCGGTGTGTCTGCCGATGTATCAATACTCCAGTCACCAGATCCATCTGCTGTCGTGCTGTAGGTTGCCCCACCGACAACAACTGTTACCGTATTGCCAGCGTCGGCCGTTCCTGTAATTGTAGGAGAAGCGTTGTTGGTGTGCAGTGTGTTGACCGTAGGAATGCCTGGAGCACCCGGATCGCTTAGCGTCACATCGATGTTATCCGTAGACGTGCAGCCCGATACCGTGATCGTGATGTCGTTGTAAACGCCTGCTCCCAATCCGCTGATCGTTGCGGAGCCACTGCTGACACTCACACCCGTAAACGTCTGGGCTGCCAGAGCACCATCTACATAGTTCAGCGTGTAACTGCCATCGGCCACACCCGTGAAGTCCAGGGTGATGCTACCATCCGTAGTACTGCAGGTCGATGGATTCGAGCTGCTGTTCAGGGTGACCGTTGGCGTCGTCGGATCGCTTAGCGTCACATCGATGTTATCCGTAGACGTGCAGCCCGATATTGTGATCGTAATGTCGTTGTAAACGCCAGCACCCAATCCGCTGATCGTTGCGGAGCCACTGCTAACACTCACACCCGTGAAGGTCTGGGCTGCCAGGGCACCATCTACATAGTTCAGCGTGTAACTGCCATCTGCCACACCCGTGAAGTCCAAAGTGATGCTGCCATCTGTAGCACTGCACGTCGATGGATTCGAACTGCTGTTGAGGGATATTGTAGGAGTCGTCGGATCGCTTACCGTCACATCGATGTTGTCGGTAGACGTGCAGCCCGATACCGTGATCGTGATGTCGTTGTAAACACCAGCGCCCAATCCGCTGATCGTTGCTGAGCCACTGCTAACGCTCACACCCGTAAAGGTCTGGGCTGCCAAGGCACCATCTACATAGTTCAGCGTGTAACTGCCATCTGCTACACCCGTGAAGTCCAAAGTGATGCTGCCATCCGTACCACTGCAAGTCGATGGGTTCGAGCTGCTGTTCAGGGTGATCGTTGGCGTTGTCGGATCGCTCAGCGTCACATCGATGTTGTCGGTCGACGTGCAGCCTGATACCGTGATCGTGATGTCGTTGTAAACACCAGCACCTAATCCGCTGATCGTTGCTGAGCCACTGCTAACACTTACACCCGTAAAGGTCTGGGCTGCCAATGCACCATCTACATAGTTCAGCGTGTAACTGCCATCGGCCACGCCTGTGAAGTCCAGGGTGATGCTGCCATCTGTACCACTGCACGTCGATGGGTTCGAACTGCTGTTGAGGGTGATCGTTGGCGTTGTCGGATCGCTCAGCGTCACATCGATGTTGTCGGTAGACGTGCAGCCTGATACCGTGATCGTGATGTCGTTGTAAACACCAGCACCTAATCCGCTGATCGTTGCTGAGCCACTGCTAACACTCACACCCGTAAAGGTCTGGGCTGCCAGTGCCCCATCCACATAGTTCAATGTGTAACTGCCATCGGCCACACCCGTGAAGTCCAGGGTGATGCTGCCATCCGTACCACTGCAGGTCGTTGGGTTCGAACTGCTGTTCAGGGTGATCGTTGGGGTTGTCGGATCGCTCAGCGTCACATCGATGTTGTCGGTAGACGTGCAGCCTGATACCGTGATCGTGATGTCGTTGTAAACACCAGCACCTAATCCGCTGATCGTTGCTGAGCCACTGCTAACACTTACACCCGTAAAGGTCTGTGCCGCCAAAGCACCATCTACATAATTCAGCGTGTAACTGCCATCTGCTACACCCGTGAAGTCCAGGGTGATGCTGCCATCCGTAGCACTACAGGTCGATGGGTTCGAGCTGCTGTTCAGGGTGACCGTTGGCGTTGTCGGATCGCTCAGCGTCACATCGATGTTGTCGGTAGACGTGCAGCCTGATACCGTGATCGTGATGTCGTTGTAAACACCAGCACCTAATCCGCTGATCGTTGCTGAGCCACTGCTAACACTCACACCCGTAAAGGTCTGGGCTGCCAGTGCCCCATCCACATAGTTCAATGTGTAACTGCCATCGGCCACACCCGTGAAGTCCAGGGTGATGCTGCCATCCGTACCACTGCAGGTCGTTGGGTTCGAACTGCTGTTCAGGGTGATCGTTGGGGTTGTCGGATCGCTCAATGTCACATCGATGTTATCTGTCGACGTGCAGCCTGATACCGTGATCGTGATGTCGTTGTAAACACCAGCACCCAATCCGCTGATCGTTGCGGATCCACTGCTCACACTTACACCTGTGAAGGTCTGGGCTGCCAGGGCACCATCTACATAGTTGAGCGTGTAACTGCCATCGGCCACACCCGTGAAGTCCAATGTGATGCTGCCATCCGTAGCACTACAGGTCGAAGGGTTCGAACTGCTGTTCAGGGTGATCGTTGGCGTTGTCGGATCGCTCAATGTCACATCGATGTTGTCTGTCGACGTGCAGCCTGATACCGTGATCGTGATGTCGTTGTAAACGCCAGCACCCAATCCGCTGATCGTGGCAGAACCACTGCTGACACTCACACCCGTGAAGGTCTGTGCAGCCAATGCGCCATCCACATAGTTCAGCGTGTAACTGCCATCGGCCACACCTGTGAAGTCCAGGGTGATGCTCCCATCCGTGGCACTGCACGTCGAAGGGTTCGAGCTGCTGTTCAGGGTGATCGTCGGGGTTCCTGGATCGCTCAGCGTCACATCGATGTTATCCGTAGACGTGCAGCCTGACACCGTGATCGTGATGTCATTGTAAACCCCAGCACCCAATCCGCTGATCGTTGCTGAACCACTGCTAACGCTCACACCCGTAAAGGTCTGGGCTGCCAGTGCCCCATCCACATAGTTCAATGTGTAACTGCCATCGGCCACACCCGTGAAGTCCAGGGTGATGCTACCATCCGTAGCACTGCAAGTCGATGGGTTCGAGCTGCTGTTCAGGGTGATCGTTGGGGTTGTCGGATCGCTCAGCGTCACATCGATGTTGTCTGTCGACGTGCAGCCTGATACTGTGATCGTGATGTCGTTGTAAACACCAGCACCCAATCCGCTGATCGTTGCTGAGCCACTGCTAACGCTGACACCAGTAAACGTCTGGGCCGCCAATGCACCATCTACGTAGTTCAGCGTGTAACTGCCATCAGCTACACCCGTGAAGTCCAGGGTGATGCTACCATCCGTAGCACTGCACGTCGATGGATTCGAACTGCTGTTGAGGGTGATAGTCGGAGTCGCCGGATCACTCAGCGTCACATCGATGTTGTCTGTCGACGTGCAGCCTGATACGGTGATCGTGATGTCGTTGTAAACACCAGCACCCAGACCGCTGATCGTTGCAGAACCACTGCTCACACTTACACCCGTGAAGGTCTGGGCTGCCAATGCACCATCTACGTAGTTCAGCGTGTAACTGCCATCGGCCACACCCGTGAAGTCCAGGGTGATGCTGCCATCCGTAGCACTACAGGTCGATGGGTTCGAGCTGCTGTTGAGGGTGATCGTTGGGGTCGTCGGATCGCTCAGCGTCACATCGATGTTATCCGTAGACGTGCAGCCTGATACTGTGATTGTGATGTCGTTGTAAACACCAGCACCCAATCCGCTGATCGTTGCTGAGCCACTGCTAACACTTACACCAGTAAACGTCTGGGCTGCCAGGGCGCCATCCACATAGTTCAGTGTGTAACTGCCATCGGCCACGCCCGTGAAGTCCAATGTGATGCTACCATCCGTACCACTACAAGTCGAAGGGTTGGAGCTGCTGTTCAGGGTGATCGTCGGTGTTGTCGGATCGCTCAGCGTCACATCGATGTTATCGGTAGACGTACAGCCTGATACTGTGATCGTGATGTCGTTGTAAACACCAGCACCCAGACCGCTGATCGTCGCAGAGCCGCTGCTAACACTTACACCTGTGAACGTCTGGGCTGCCAGGGCACCATCTACATAGTTCAGCGTGTAACTGCCATCGGCTACACCCGTGAAGTCCAATGTGATGTTACCATCCGTAGCACTGCAAGTCGATGGGTTCGAGCTGCTGTTCAGGGATATCGTTGGCGTTGTCGGATCGCTCAATGTCACATCGATGTTGTCGGTCGACGTGCAGCCTGATACCGTGATCGTGATGTCGTTGTAAACGCCAGCACCCAATCCGCTGATCGTGGCAGAACCACTGCTGACACTCACACCCGTGAAGGTCTGTGCAGCCAATGCGCCATCCACATAGTTCAGCGTGTAACTGCCATCGGCCACACCTGTGAAGTCCAGGGTGATGCTCCCATCCGTGGCACTGCACGTCGAAGGGTTCGAGCTGCTGTTCAGGGTGATCGTTGGCGTCGTCGGATCGCTTAGCGTCACATCGATGTTATCCGTAGACGTGCAGCCCGATATTGTGATCGTAATGTCGTTGTAAACGCCAGCACCCAGACCGCTGATCGTTGCAGAGCCACTGCTAACACTCACACCCGTGAACGTCTGGGCTGCCAATGCACCATCTACGTAGTTGAGCGTGTAACTGCCATCGGCCACACCCGTGAAGTCCAGGGTGATGCTGCCATCCGTAGCACTACAGGTCGATGGGTTCGAACTGCTGTTCAGGGTAATCGTTGGGGTCGTCGGATCACTCAGCGTCACATCGATGTTATCCGTAGACGTGCAGCCCGATACCGTGATCGTGATGTCATTGTAAACGCCAGCACCCAATCCGCTGATCGTGGCAGAGCCACTACTAACGCTCACGCCCGTGAACGTCTGGGCTGCCAGAGCACCATCTACATAGTTGAGCGTGTAACTGCCATCTGCTACACCCGTGAAGTCCAAAGTGATGCTGCCATCCGTAGCACTACAGGTCGATGGGTTCGAGCTGCTGTTCAGGGTGATCGTTGGCGTTGTCGGATCGCTTAGCGTCACATCGATGTTATCCGTAGAGGTACAACCCGATATCGTGATCGTGATGTCGTTGTAAACACCCGCGCCCAATCCGCTGATCGTGGCAGAACCACTGCTCACACTCACACCCGTAAAGGTCTGCGCTGCCAGGGCGCCATCCACATAGTTCAGCGTGTAACTGCCATCTGCCACGCCTGTGAAGTCCAGGGTGATGCTGCCATCCGTAGCACTGCACGTCGATGGGTTCGAACTGCTGTTCAGGGATATCGTCGGAGTTCCTGGATCGCTCAGCGTCACATCGATGTTATCGGTAGACGTGCAGCCTGATACCGTGATCGTGATGTCGTTGTAAACGCCAGCACCCAATCCGCTGATCGTAGCAGAACCACTGCTAACACTTACGCCCGTAAACGTCTGGGCTGCCAATGCACCATCTACATAGTTCAGCGTGTAACTGCCATCGGCCACACCTGTGAAGTCCAAAGTGATGCTACCATCTGTAGCACTGCAGGTCGAGGGGTTGGAGCTGCTGTTGAGGGATATTGTAGGAGTCGTCGGATCGCTCAGGGTGACATCGATGTTATCCGTAGACGTGCAGCCCGATACCGTGATCGTGATGTCGTTGTAAACACCAGCACCCAATCCGCTGATCGTTGCGGAGCCACTGCTAACACTTACGCCCGTGAACGTCTGCGCTGCCAATGCACCATCTACATAGTTCAGCGTGTAACTGCCATCGGCCACACCTGTGAAGTCCAGGGTGATGCTGCCATCCGTACCACTACAAGTCGAAGGGTTCGAACTGCTGTTCAGGGTGATCGTTGGCGTCGTCGGATCGCTCAATGTCACATCGATGTTGTCTGTCGACGTGCAGCCTGATACCGTGATCGTGATGTCGTTGTAAACACCAGCACCCAATCCGCTGATTGTAGCAGAACCACTGCTAACACTTACGCCCGTGAACGTCTGCGCTGCCAATGCACCATCTACATAGTTCAGCGTGTAACTGCCATCTGCCACACCTGTGAAGTCTAAGGTGATGCTGCCATCCGTGGCACTACAGGTCGATGGGTTCGAACTGCTGTTCAGGGTGATCGTTGGCGTCGTCGGATCGCTCAGTGTCACATCGATGTTATCTGTCGACGTACAGCCCGATACCGTGACCGTGATGTCGTTGTAAACGCCAGCGCCCAATCCGCTGATCGTGGCAGAACCACTGCTCACACTCACACCCGTAAAGGTCTGCGCTGCCAGGGCGCCATCCACATAGTTCAGCGTGTAACTGCCATCTGCCACGCCTGTGAAGTCCAGGGTGATGCTGCCATCCGTAGCACTGCACGTCGATGGGTTCGAACTGCTGTTCAGGGAAATAGCTGGAGGAGTAGGATCAGAGATCGTGATGTCCGGGAAGCCCGTACTAACACACCCTGATAAAGTCAAACTCAAATCATTATAAGCACCAGCCGTCGTTGAAATGGTCGCCGCATTGCTGGCCACAGAAACACCAGAGAAGCTTTGAGAGGCTCCGACACCATCCTTGTAGTCAATAGTATAGGTGCCATCGGGAACATTGGTGAATGTCAAATTGATTGAGCCGTTGCCTCCACACGTCGCGGGATTTGTTCTTGTGGCAGAAATGGAATGCGTCGCAGGATCGCTAATGGTAACCGACAGACCATTCTCCAATGTGCAGGCGGTCACCGGATCCACCGCATTGATATTCGTATATGTCCCAGCAGAAGCGGTCACTGTCGCACTACCAGAGGTCACCGTGACGCCGGCGAAGCTGCCATCATCATGGTTTACCGTATAGCTGCCATCTGCGAGCCCAGTAAAGGTTAAATTAAACGACCCATTTCCCCCGCAAGACGCAGGGTTCGAGCTACCCGCTAAAGCGATGGTCAAAGAAGGGTCCGAGAGAACAATTGGTCCGACATTGTTGGACTTGCAGCCATCAGCAGTATTGACAATATTAATATTGGAATAAGTACCCACTCCCAGGCCGGACAAGGAGATATTACCAGAAGCGTCGCTTGCCAGGCTCGCGGATTGCGTCGCACCATCTTTCATGTAATTCACCGTATAAGAAGTGACTGCGGCAATAGAGCTCGTCAAAGAAATCGACCCATCTGTTCCCCCACAAGTGGTAGGATCGCTTCCTGCTCCCAGGGACAATGTGGGAGAGGACGCATTCGTGAGAACAACGGGACCGGCAATGACATTACCCGTGCAACTCAAAGTGATCACCAATCCTGATACGGTTATATCGGTGTACTCCCCCGGGCCCAAATTGAGCAGGCTGATTTCCCCACTCCCATTAGCAGTCAACGAAGTACTTGCTCCGACACCATCAACGTTGTAATCGACATTGTAAGACTGTCCAGATGATACTCCAGAGATGGTGATCGACCCATTGGGACTGGCACAATCTGTCGGATTAGCGGAAACATGCGAAATGCTAAACCCTTCCACCAAGACAGCTGTGTTACCAAATGTTGTCTCGCAAGTCACCCCTATTTTCGAGGCCTTTACGGCGATGGAAGTCACGGACGACGATAGGCCACTCGCCACCAAATCCAAAGCCGTCCCGTCCCCCAGAACGGCCGTACCCAAAGGATTGGACGATTGGTCTACAAGCTGATAGACCACGAGGTTTTCCGTTGACGCTATGTTGAAAGTGATCGTCTTATCGGAGCAAACTGACGTGGAAGTCGTTGCTGAAACTGTTTGTGAAACGGGGAGCAGGCAATCCACGGTAAATCCACTGACAACGTCACTGGCGCATAGCGACCCATTCTGGGAACTGACCCCAACAACACCTCCAGCAAAAAGGACATTGTATCCGGCACTGGCTGCATCAAGACCTGAAATCGTCCAATCCCCCGATCCATCGACGGTTGCCGTAAAGCCGTCTTCAGCAATGCCATCGAGATGCAGTTGGATTGTATTCCCAGCCGTGCCAGTACCTGAAATGCTGGCATCGCCCTCATTGGCTGAGGAGGTAGTAATTGCAAGAGAGCCATCCATGGTCTGAGAAAAAATCTCAACTTCATTAGATAGTCCGCTTTCCAGCTCTCCCGTGTTCGTTACCGTGACAGCCATGAACGTGCCAGGTGAGAGATTTAGGCTCGATATCGTCCAATCACCGCTTGCGGACACGGTGGCCATTCCCGACTGGGTATCTCCGGTGGTAACGCCTGCACTGGCTTTTGTGTAGAGGGTTACTGTACCTCCAACCTCGCTGGAATATCCACTTACAGAGGTGATTGTGCTACCAGTACAGTAGGTTCCTGCAATTGTCGGAGTCAATGACACACCACCCACTGTGGTACTTGCCTCTGCCGAACAAAGCCCCGTCTCAATTGATACGACCTTTACGGTCTGATCAGCGGAAAGCGTGACAGGTGTGAAAGACCAGGCACCCCCGGAAGCTGTGGTTGTCGCTTGCTCGGCGCCATCAAGGAACCAAGTGACGGAAGCGCCAGCAGTGGCGGCTCCGGACAGTGTCGTCGTAGCCGTGGTCAGCGATGTGTCAAAGGTCGGGGCAGTGGAGGCTGCAGCGCCCCCAGCGCAATATTCCACGGGATCAGATTCGCATTTGCCTGATTCCGTCTGCGTTACCTCTATTTGGCCGGAAGTAGGAAACCCACATCCACCTCCACCGGTACAACTCGACGTGTTCCCATTGCACTTCCAGGTCCAGGATCCATCTGCAGCTGCATAAACTGACCCAAAGCCGGTGGATTGAAGGACACCCTCAAAATATACTTTTATCTCAGCCCCTGCGATCGCACTACCCGCATCTCCGCACAGGCCTTTGGTGCTAATTGAAAAGGTCGTTGCCGCGCTTATCGCGTTGGAACAGGTAGCAGCGACAGTCACCGGATTGCAATCGGAATAGGATACAGATTTCTCGGTCCCAGCAGACACCGGAACCACGGCTGTAGCGGTTATCTCCTCTCCAGCGACTAGTGCGGTCAGTCCCGAAAGCGTCCAAACACCAGATGCCACCACCGTACTGCCTTGCGAAAAGCCATCTTTGAACACTTCGATGATCGTTCCATCAACTTCAGTAGATGTTCCCGAAACCGAAGTGACACCAATACCGATGGGTGCGTCAATTCCCGGACAACTTGCACGAGGGTGCAACTCATCACCATCGCTAAGATCATCACCCGATGTTGGAGGAAAAATATCGATGAGGTCTTCGAAAAGGTCATCGGTAATTCCAAGGTCATCATCGATACCAGCAATGTCGCTGATCGACCCTCCGGTAGAAGGCTTGGGACTTATTACAGTGTTGCCCAGCATTCGCAACGGCGTGGCAGAAGTGATCCCCAGACTGGACAAGTCCGAGTATGCCAGGTAGAAATCGTAGAAGTAGTCCTGTCCGCATTCTTCGGAATGCGCAATAGATTTTTGGCAGTGCTCATCGTAGGGACGGTCCACGGCTGCATCGCCAACTTCCGTACTTGTCAGCGTGTTGTTGTCTATGTCATAAATAGCAACTCCAAAATTGGATTCCAGGACAATCTCCACTTCGAAGCCAGGGTTCCCAGCAGTATTATCTGGATCAGCATCCGATCCGGAAGAGCCAAACTTCAAATCGGAATCGATGAGAATCGAGTATCCCTTAGAATTCTCAGCGGTGCCCCCCAGGCGAAACCTGAAATACAAGTATGTTCCGTCCGAGTAAGTGTAGACGGTCTCGTTATCAGTAGACTTGACCAGGTCGGTAAATCCGCAATTCGGGCCGGTAGAAAGATCAGAAGAGGGTTCTCCTGCCCCAATGATTGGCAGCGCTACAAACGGGATCTCACTTTCGGTCTCATCATCATTGATAAATCCAGCAGCAGTTTCCGACGTGAAACCGTCGGCATTGGGGTCCAAAATGCCACTTCCAGAGCCTACAGCTGGCTTGTAAATAAGCCCCTTGGTCTGCCCCATCGTCTGTAGAGACAGCATCAAAGCTCCGAGCACCCAAAATAGGTGACGATATCTCCTGCGCGTGATACCCATAATCTATCTATGCAACCGTAATATTCGGCATTCAGGAACTGCTATCCACATGACCAGCAGTGAGCCAATAAAGAAGCTCAGTCAACAGGCATGCCAACGATTGCATTCCTGAAAATAAATTCAACGATCATTCAATTTTTAAAATAGTAAGCTCTGTCCTTCTGTTGGCCTGATGGTCCTGGTCGCTGCACTTTACTCCATCTCTGCAATTGTTCAACAACCTTGTTTCGCCATAGCCTTTCGGCACAATTCGCTGATCTTCAATACCTTGATTTATCAGATAGCTGGCCGCAGATTCAGCTCGCTCTTGAGATAACTTCATGTTGTAGGGTGCGGAACCTCTCGAATCAGTGTGCGAACTCAACTCAATTTTCAGATGAGAATTATCCGTCATGAACAATACGAGTTTGTCGAGTTCGACCTCAGATTCTGGCCTTAAGTGCGCGCTGTTAACGTCGTAATAAATATGATCGAGCCGTATGCTTTCACCCACCACAATTTTCTTCAGCCCCACGTTCTCGACATTCCTCCCCAACTCGAGTCTGTCACTTGCAATAGTGTCCCTTTTCGTATAATAGCCATCTTTGATGAGCATCAGCAAATAGCTTTGAGCCGGGTCTATCTTGAATGTCGTTGTTCCTCCCCTTCTGGTGACCGTTGATGCATCATCCAGGCATACGAGCATAAGATCTACTCCATCAACGGCCCCGCCGGACTTCGCCTCCTGTATAGTCACCTCCAAATAGGAGCGAACCATTTTGATCTCCCCCACATCCAAGCTGGCGTCGGCCAACTCAAAAACACAGGAATCTACCTGCTGAAGGTCTTGTTTATAGGCGTAAATCTCGAATTTGCCATGGTGGCCCATCTCCACGACGAATCGCCCGTCCTCTCCGGAGGCAACTTGCCCTACTTGCTTACCCTCTTCCTCTAGTACCAATTGCACGTCGGCCAATGGCTCACCTGTCTCCTGATCTACAACACGCCCCTTGATATTCATGGAAGTCCTTCGAAATTGGAAGATATCATCGCTCCCTAGACGACTTGATGCGAAATAACCTGTGATCAGACCGTCATCGGTGATCAGCCCGAAATCGTCTTGGCTACTGTTAAATGGTGCCCCCATATTGCTCACGGCCCCGTCTGCTAGTCCATCGCTCAGAGTGACCTCGTACAGGTCCAATCCACCCAGTCCTTCATGGCCATTACTAGCGAAGTAGAGCCGGTTGCCATGAAAGAATGGAAACATCTCATCGCCGGTTGAATTGACCACGGCACCCATATTTGCCGGACGCGACCAGGAACCGTTCACCATCCGCGAAAGGAAAAGATCGGTTCCTCCATAGGTGCCGGGCTGATTGGAGGCATAAATCAAGAGCCGACCATCTTCGCTAATAGTCGGATGACCCGAAGAATAGTTCACCTCATTATGCTCAAACCCCTCAGGAGGAGTCCACGCACCGGTAGAATCCCGTTTGGCAAAAAAAAGTTGAAGGTTAGTGACACCGTCCGCATCCTTTTGCAGGCGACTTTTCTGGACATTGCTTCTAGTGAATACAATTTGATCGCCATTATCAAAGACTTGAGCAGGTCCCTCATGGTATCTGCTATTGAGTCCAACAATTCGTTCAAGACGCCTCGATGAGTCCAGCGGTTGGTAATGGTAGAAGTCCAGATAGTCAGATTTGTCCCAGTTGTACTCACTTTTCACCCACGATCTACGACTGCGAGACGAAACGAAGGCCACGGAGCCTCCATAGTAGAATGGACCAAACTCACTTTCATCAGTGTTGAAATCGAGTGCTTCGACCTCTACAGGTGCAGCGCTTCGGGCTAGCTGATCCAATTTCCCGAGACCTAACAGTTTCTTCTTGGCCAATGGATTGGAAGAGGCCTTCTGATAGTAGATGTAGGCTTCCGTATAGTTCTCGTTTTTGCTCAGTTGCTCCGCAAGCAGGAAGTGAGTGTCCTGATTCCTTGCGCCCCCAAGCTCGAGGTGCTTCCGAAGCCAATATTCGGACGCCTTAGAATCATTGAGCTTGATGTGGCAATCGGCAATCCTGCGTGCGACTTCTGCATTGGCCGTATCCTTACTATATGCCTCTTCGAAGAGTTCCAGGGCCTCTGAATAGGCATAATGGGCATAGCTCAATTCCGCCCTCTTAACCGTATTGATCACAGGTAGTGACTGAGCTCCTGCAGGCGCCAGGCAACAGATGAATATGCTGGTAATCAGAAGGTATGTCCTGTACATAACCGTAATCCGGCAAGTTATGAACTCGCATAGGTCAGGACTAATGAAAGATCATCAGCTGGCAAAAGTCGACACTGGGAGAGAAAAAATCCCAAGGGAACTAAATAACAGCGAATTACCCGAAAAGAGATTTTCTAAAACCTCAATGGATCTTTGACAAGCACCGCTCCACGGACATTTGCAGGTCCTTCATAGAGAAGGGCTTCTGCAGATAGTCGCAGATCTCCAGCTTATAGTTCTCCATGATGCGAGGTGGGTGCCCCGAAACAATGATGATCTGCGGCTTGTGATCCACTAGCTCCATGAACTCTGGACCCTCCAGACCGGAGATGCTAATGTCCAAAAAGAGCAAGTCTGGTTTCTGCTTCTCAATGTCCAACGCAGCCTGTGTCGTTTCGCCATGTACCGACAGCACATCAAGGTTGCCAAGACGCGAGATGTAGCGCTGCAGGAGGTCTGCAAAATCTTCGTCGTCTTCGACGATAATACAAGAGTAGATAGCGCCCATCTAATAGCTGATTTGACTAAAGAGTTTAGTGGTTACTTGCTAACAAATCTATGAAATTTTACTTTCCACCAAACCACTATCTGCCAATACCGAGGATGCAGCGGCTGAACTAGGGAAAAGTCAAGGTCAAAGAGACAAAATAGCGCTGAGAAGCGTCAGGTTCCTCACAATTTACCCACAATC
Organism: Cyclobacteriaceae bacterium; assembly: GCA_965227935.1. GTDB lineage: Bacteria > Bacteroidota > Bacteroidia > Cytophagales > Cyclobacteriaceae > JAWPMT01. Next base: position 1,293,331 of record CBDDGS010000043.1, read on the forward strand.
CGGTCCTCAATAATCCTCACATTTCACTACAAGTAGCGAGATTCGACCGGTGTTCGGAAGCACTTACTTGCGGTCTTTGATGTTGATGATGAGTCGATTGCCGCGATTGTAGGAGAGGTAATTCCACACCCAATTGGAGAAGACCAGCAGCTTTCGACGAAACCCCATAATTGAGATGAGATGGATAAACATCCAGACAAACCAACCGAAAAACCCGCCAAAACTCAGACCTGGCGCATCCACAACAGCTCTGTTTCTCCCAATTGTCGCCATAGTGCCCTTGTCTCTGTACTTCATCCGCTTCATGGGTTGGGATGTTAGCTGCCTGTGTAGATTTCGACCGAGGTTTCGCGCCTGTTGTATCGCTACCGGCGCCAGCATGGGCAGCCCCTGGGGCCAACCCTCTTGTTCCTGGTAGGATACGTCACCAATGGCAAAGACATCCTGCAGTCCCTGGACCCGACTGTATTCATCGACGTGCAGCCTACCTCGGTGGATCATATCTTCAGAAAAGCCTGAAGGGAAATTTCCCTGCACTCCGGCCGCCCATATCAGGCAATCAGAGGGAAGCGTAGTCCCGTCTGTCAACGAGACCTGGCAATCGTCATAGGCTACCACGCGGTTTTGCAGGATCACCTTCACGCCAAACTCCTCCAGGTACTTCTTCGCACGTCGACTGGCAAAAGGGCTCATCGCCTGCAGTACACGCTCACCAGCATCTACCAGAAAGATCTGCATCTTTCGAAAATCCAGCTCCGGATAGTCTTTGGGTAGGACGTGATCACGCAGCTCGCCAATTGCGCCGGCCAGTTCGGCCCCAGTAGGTCCACCACCTACGATGACGATATTCATGTATCGCTGCAGCTCCGATTCTCCCTGCGCCAACAGGGCCTTCTCAAAATTCCCAATCAGATGCGTCCGAAGGGCGATGGCATCACTGATCTCACGCATCCCCTGTGATTGCTGCTCGATTTGGCTGTTGCCGAAGAAGTTGGTCTTCGAGCCAGAAGCGAGGATGAGATAATCGTACCCCAATGGCCCCAGCGATGTAGCTAGTTGCTTCTTCTCCAAATCAACTTCCAGCACTTCCGCCAGACGAAAGTGGAAGTGCTCATCATCCTGCAAAAACTCCCGAAGAGGACTTGAAATATCCCCTGGTGATAGTCCCGCGGTAGCTACCTGGTACAGCAGTGGGATGAATGTGTGGTAGTTGTTCTTGTCAAGCATGACGGTCTCCACAGGACACTTCCTGAGCTTCTGGATCAGCTCTATGCCCGCAAAACCACCACCTATGATCACCACCCGTGGCAAGTCCGACTGTGGCAAACTCTCTTCGAGGTTTTTCACGATCTGCGCTTTTGGGCGAAACTAACGATAATTGGAAGGCCCGATTGATTCTCGAGTAAAAGTTTTGTGGCCCCACCGAAAACTGTAATTTTCGCGACTAACATGAAAGGAAACAAGCGACTGATCAGGGCCTGGTGTATGTATGACTGGGCCAATTCCGTTTACAATCTGGTCATCAATACGGCCATCTTTCCGATCTATTACGCCGCAGTCACGGCCAATCCTGAGGCCAATGATCGCGTCTCCTTTTTTGGGTGGGAAGTGGTCAATTCAGTGCTGTACAGCTATGCCCTCGCTATTTCGTACCTGATTTCGGCAGCAATACTTCCGCTCCTTTCTGGCGTCGCGGACTACACCGGAAAAAAGAAGCTATTCCTGAAAATTTTTACCTACCTGGGCGCCGCTGCCTGTATGTCCATGTTCTTCTTCACCGGAGACACATTGGAGTGGGGCATCCTGTGTGTCATCATGGCGAGCGTAGGCTTCAGCAGCGGTCTCGTGTTTTATGACGCCTTTTTACCTGAGATAGCAGATGATAAGGACACAGACCGTGTCAGTGGCATGGGCTACGCCTTCGGGTACGGTGGCAGCGCGTTGATGTTGATCCTCAGTCTGATCATCATTCAGAAACATGAGTGGTTTGGGCTTGAGAGTTCCGGAATGGCCACCCGAATCGTATTCCTGCTTGTAGGGATCTGGTGGATCGGCTGGGCACAGATTCCTTTCAAAAGGCTCCCCGACAATGTTTTCCATAGGAAACCTCAGGGAGACATCTTCCTCAATGGCTACCTGGAAATCAGGAAAGTATTCAAAGCGCTACGGCACCAGCTACACATTAAGCGGTACCTGATATCGTTCCTCTTTTTCAATATGGGCGTGCAAACCATCATGTTGCTTGCCACGCTCTTCGGATCCAAGGAGTTGGGCCTTGAAGGAGGCCAACTGATTCCTGTCCTGCTCATTATACAGTTTGTAGGCATCGTTGGGTCCATGCTCTTCGCCAGAGTCTCGGAGCAGCGCGGCAACAAGTTTTCGTTATCACTGATGATCCTGATTTGGATTGGCGTGTGCCTCTATGCTTATTTCATGACCACTGTCACGCAGTTCTACATCATCGCATTTGTGGTGGGACTTGTCATGGGTGGGATACAGGCATTGTCCCGAGCTACTTTCTCTAAGCTTATTCCTGCGGATACAGTCGATCACGCTTCGTACTTCTCGTTTTTTGATGTTACCTATCACATAAGCGTTGTACTTGGTACCTTTAGCTACGGTCTGATAGAGCAAATCACCGGATCGATGCGCAATAGTACCCTGGCACTGGGATCATTCTTCGTCATCGGTCTGTTCTTTTTAACCAAAGTGAAAATGGCACATGCCAAACCCGTTCCAACAGCTGAGTCTGCCGACGTTTGATTCCCGAATTTCAAAGGAAGGAGGTGAGTATTACATCTACGACCCCATCCGCAAAAAACAGGTGCTGCTTACCAAGGAAGAGTGGGTCCGCCAGCACTTCATTCACCTCCTCGTTGAACACTTGGGTTATCCGAGAGGATTAATACGAGTGGAGGCGGGTCTCAAGTATTACAAGACCGCAAAAAGATCTGACCTGGTCGTTTACAACAATGAAGGGCAAGTGCACCTCTTACTCGAATGCAAAAATCCCGAGGTCAAGTTGACATCAACCACCTTGCAACAATTGGCCGTGTACAACAAGACCCTCAATGCTCGCTACGTCGCTATTAGCAATGGTTTGCAACACTTCTGTTGGCAAAGAGAGGGCGAAGGATATTCGCCCATGACCAACTTCCCCGACTACAAGTCTAGTTGAGGAAAGAGGCGACGTCTTTGTAGGGCAGGGAGAATGCCTCTGCAACTCCTTTGTAGACGACATCTCCATGAATGATATTGAGCCCCGGTGTCAGTTCGCTGTTCTCCTGACAAGCTTGCTTCCAACCCTTATTGGCCAACTGAATGACGTACGGCATCGTGGCATTGGTCAAAGCCAAGGTGGAAGTATAAGGAACCGCCCCAGGCATATTCGCCACGCAATAGTGCAGTATCCCGTCCACTACATACGTCGGATCCTGGTGAGTGGTAGGCTTACAGGTTTCAATGCATCCGCCCTGATCAACAGCTACATCCACCAATACGGTCCCTGGCGCCATTTCCGACAGCATATCTCTGGTGATCAGGTGTGGGGCCTTCGCGCCATGGATCAATACTGCACCGATGATCAGATCGTGGGAGCTGATCAGTTCACGAATGTTGTATTCATTGCTCATGAAGGTGTTGACATTCGCTGGCATGATGTCGTCAAGCTCTCTAAGTCGAGGGAGGTTGAGATCCAGGATCGTGACGTCCGCGCCGAGACCTGCGGCCATCTTCGCTGCATTGGTACCGACGACGCCTCCACCAAGGATCATCACCTTAGCTGGTCGCACGCCTGGCACACCGCCTAATAAAATGCCGCGGCCGCCCATGGGTTTCTCCAGGTACTTGGCTCCTTCCTGGACTGCCATCCTACCAGCTACTTCGGACATTGGTATCAATAGTGGCAGTGATCGATCAGCCTTTTCTACTGTCTCGTACGCCAGACAGATGGCTCCACTCTCCATCATCGCTTTTGTGAGGGGTTCGTAGCTTGCGAAGTGGAAATAAGTGAAAACGAGTTGATTTTCTTTGATGAGTTTGTACTCTGGCTCGATCGGTTCTTTGACCTTGACAATCATCTCTGCGATATCGTACACCTCCTCAATGGTCGGCAACATCTTCGCACCAGCATCTTCATAAAGATTGTCAGGAAAACCACTGCCGGCACCGGCTCCAGATTGTACGTAAACCGTGTGTTGACGCTTGGCCAATTCTTTCACGCCGCCGGGGGTTATGGCCACACGATTCTCATTGTTCTTGATTTCCGTTGGGACACCAATGATCATTTTCTTTGGAATTTGGGTTAATTCTGAGCACAAAGATGACGACTAGGCGCAACAAAGCATTCAACTTTTTGCCAATAATTTTCGTTGACAATTAACGTTAAAAGGAAAGATTCCGTCGCGCTTGTATTTTGATATAATATTCTGATATTTCTTTAATTGAAGAATATAATTTCTAAAATAGACTTTGAAATTTCAAGTAACTGAAGTTTATTCCGTATTGATTCTTGGCCATCTGGCCAGATTCGAGTATATTTGGTTACTATTGCAAGTGGTGTCGGTCAGAGATTAGCTCAAATATGGAAAATACGAAAACCGGTTCTTTGAATGTGGAGAAAGGGCTTACCAAAGAGGAAGTCCTGACTGATTATGCCCTGGCTATTGAGAGCAGGGAAGCCAGTCTCCAGGGCCGGAAAGAAGTATTCATGGGCAAGGCCAAATTTGGCATCTTTGGCGACGGCAAGGAGCTACCACAAATCGCGATGGCCAAGGTCTTCAGGAATGGAGACTTCAGATCCGGATACTACCGCGATCAGACCTTCATGATGGCTATCGACCAACTGAGTACGCAGGAGTTCTTCGCACAGCTATACGCGCACACCGATGTCGAAGCCGAGCCAGCTTCCGCAGGTCGGCTGATGAATGGTCATTTTGCTACCCGCTCTCTCAATGACAAGGGTGAATGGCGCACGCTCACCGACATGAAGAATTCAAGCGCGGACATCTCCTGCACGGCCGGACAAATGCCACGTCTGCTGGGACTTGCCTACGCCTCCAAGCTCTATCGCAATAATCCCGACCTCAAAGATTTCAAAGACTTTTCGATAGACGGCAACGAAATAGCCTACGGTACAATTGGCAACGCCAGCACCTCAGAGGGGCACTTCCTCGAGACAATGAACGCCGCCGGCGTATTACAGGTGCCAATGGTACTATCCGTATGGGATGACGGTTACGGCATCTCTGTACCACAAGAATTTCATACCATCAAGGAGAGTATCTCCGAGGCCTTGAGTGGGTTCCAAATGGAAGACGGTACCAATGGGTTACAGATCTTCACCGTGCCCGGCTGGAACTACCCAGAGTTAGTTGCCACCTATCGCAAAGCAGAGCGACTGGCAAGAAAGAAACATATTCCGTGCATGATCCACGTCACGGAGTTGACGCAGCCGCAAGGACATAGCACCTCGGGATCTCACGAGCGCTACAAAAGCGCAGAACGACTGGCCTGGGAAGAAGAGTACGATGGCATCCGCCAGATGAGGATGTGGATCGAAGAAGAAGGCATAGCCGATGCCAAGGAACTGGATCAACTTGAAAAGGAAGCCAGAACCAAAGCCAAAAAACAGAAAGACGCCGCCTGGAAGGCATTCATAGCCTCCCTCAAAGACGAACTGGCAGAGGGCTCCGAACTCATCGCTGCAGCAGCAAAAGTCTCTGCGAAGAAGGAAGAACTTGAAGAGATCTCGCAGGCACTCAAAGAAACGCTCAACCCGATCAAATCGGATATTGCCCGGGCCATACGGAAGAGCCTCAGGTACATGGCAGGCGAAGACAACGCTGAGCGATCCAACCTTATCACGTGGTACAAAAAGAAAGAGCAGCAGCGATACGAAGAGTACAGCTCTCATATGTACAGTGAGTCTCGCGAATCAGCGCTACTAATAGACAAGGTAGAGCCGCAGTATAGTGAGAAATCCAAAGTCGTTGATGGACGCGAGGTACTCCAGGCATGCTTCGACTGGCATCTCACGAATAATCCGCTGGTCTTTGCCATCGGTGAGGATGTGGGAAAAATCGGGGATGTCAACCAGGGCTTCGCGGGTCTTCAAGAGAAGCATGGTGAGTGGCGAGTGACTGACACCGGTATAAGAGAGACATCTATCATCGGTCAGGGTGTAGGTGCCGCACTGCGCGGATTGAGACCGATTACCGAGATACAGTACCTGGACTATCTCCTTTATGCGATTGAAACGCTCTCCGATGACTTGGCGACACTACACTATCGCACTAAGGGAGGACAGAAGGCTCCGTTGATCATCCGAACAAGAGGCCATCGCCTGGAAGGTGTGTGGCACTCAGGATCGCCGATGAGCATGATATTGGGAGCCATCCGCGGCATCTACGTTCTGGTACCCAGAAATATGACCCAAGCAGCGGGTTTTTACAATACCATGCTCGAATCAGACGATACCGCCATCATCATTGAGTCACTCAATGGCTACCGCCTGAAGGAACGTGTCCCCGACAATCTTGGTGAGTTTAGGACCCCTCTGGGTGTCCCCGAAATCCTTCGGGAAGGAGAGGATGTAACGATCGTCACTTACGGTTCTCTCTGCCGCATCGCTATGGAGGCTGCAGGTCAACTGGCAGAGTTTGGTATCTCAGCAGAAGTGATCGATGTCCAGAGTCTGCTCCCATTCGACATCAAAGGAATCGCCGCACAGTCGCTACAGAAAACCAATCGGGTGATCTTTGTAGATGAAGATGTCCCTGGAGGTACCACTGCTTACATGATGCAGCAAGTACTCGAGCGTGATGGCGGATATCAGTTCCTGGATTCCGCGCCGAAAACAATTCCAGCCCGGGAGCACCGTCCGGCTTACAGCTCGGATGGGGATTACTACTCAAAGCCCAATGCCGAAGACCTTTTTGAGGCTGCGTACGAGCTCATGAACGAGGCGGATCCCACGCAGTATCCATCCATCTTTTAATAAGGGGAGCTTAGTTATCAATGTAAGTCTCCTGTCGTGACGACAGGTCGCTGCTCCGTGGAGTCGCTCAATAGCAGTTCGTTGAGTTTTTGAAGAGCCAGTTGGTTTCGGGGCAGTTGCTTGGCCCTCAGGATGGCCTGTTTCTCACGAGAAGTGAGGTGCCAGCTCAGTGATGCCCTGATATCTCCACTCCCCGTGCTTCCGTAAGCAATCTCTACCACATCAAAAGGATGCTGTAGCCAGGCATCGGCCATGCGGATCTGACGATCATTGTTGAGGTCCTGCATTTCCGCCAGATTGTTGTAAACACTGGAGATCGGTGAGGCCACTCGATTGATAATCGACGCATGGGGCCGTTCCTCGGGCTCCTCCACACGATCAGTATCACGCATCACCAGCAGTACCGCCCCCGATGTATTTTCACGAATCCACTCCCGAAATACATACATAAACCGCAGCGCATCCGTCACGCCAAAGTTGTCGGAGATCCCCGCATCCATGATTTCAATTCGGGGCTCGCTGGGAAGCGATGTGATGGGGGTAATGTACGGGAATGATGCAGACATCCGCAGCGCTGTGAGCAACGATAGCTCTCCTGCATCCGCCTGATTGAAATATTGCTGAAAATCGATCCCCCGCATCTGATCCTGGCGATTACCCGTATTGAAGGGGTCGTGATTCATAAATGAAACAGGCTGGGAGGAGATGTAAAGTTTGCGGCCATCGTTAGCAATCGTCGGCGAAAGGAGCAGAAGGGGGATATTGGCCTCATACTCGTCACGCTCATAATCACTGATACTCCCGCTAAACACGAATGCCAGGTTTTGGTTGAGGCTCTTTTCGAAAACATAACCACGATCTCGCCGATACTTCTGGCCTTTGTAAGTATAGGTCCCAAGTCGAAAGAAAGTGTCATTGACGACGAGCGAGAAGATAATAGGGTTGAGGTTGTCTCTCCCCAATTGTGTCACCCAATTAGCATCCTGTAAGTGCTCAAGGGACGACATTCGACGATAGAGCTCGCGATAGTAGGCAGCACCGATCATGCCCCCGGAAGCACCTGACACCATAAATATGTGATCCATCAACTGTCCCTGGAGAATGCTATCAGCCGACTGCATAGCCAGGAAGGTCCAAAGTGCCGCTCGCTGGCCTCCACCACTTACACACTGAAAGACAATCTTGGGCTTCTCCTGCTGATGCTTGTCTTTCCAGTTTTCCAGCACCTGAAGCATGTGTGCCTGATCCTGTCGATATTGATCACCGGAATTGGAAGCGTAGATCTTGTCCAGCGAATACTCGACAGCCACGTCATAGTTCATGCCGGCAGCCTTGTGGATGCCCTTGGTCATACCCTGCTCGACCAACATATTGGCGATGACAAACAGGCCGGCGACGAAGGCAATACTCCATCCTTTGAACCAATAAGTGATGGCACCCACCATCATAATGATGATCGAAAACAGCAATAGGACGCTCGCGGCCGCGGGGATCTGAAATGCAGGCTTCTCAACAAATATGCCGAGGGTCAGGACGATGACGATGATGACCAATTCCAGCACGACGGAGTTGAAGTGGTTCTGATCAAAGACTTTGAGGATCGCCTCGCGATCATAGAAGTTGTGGAGGTGCAGGCAGGAGTGATTTCGCAGCTTCAGGTCAAAGTAGCTCCGGACCATGTGCTTACTCTGCGTGGACTCCTTCCATTTGTTCATCATCCGGTCACGACTCAGCTTGCTCTTCCGGAGGCGCTTGTCGACGCTCCCTGCCAAATACTTGAAGATGTCCTTATTAGTCAGCCTGAAATAGGCCATGATGACCAGGATCAGCATCAGCAACCCGGATATGAACCCAAGCAGACAAAGAGCGATGTCCCAGGCTGTCGTCGCTGGGTTGGCACTGTGAAAAGCCACTACCTGCGACAGGTATATGATAAGCACAAACAATGGGATCAGGGAATTGTTGACCGAGAACTTCAGGAACGGTTTCTCGAGGATCCCCACAAAAGCAAATTGATGGCTGTCCAGAATATAGCTGGTGATGAAAAAAGCCACCGTGAAATTGGCGAAAGCGAGACCTACCATGAAGAAACTCCAAAAGCCCACCTGGTGCAGGTATTCGGGGTCCAGGAAAAGATAGTGGATGCCGTAGACGCTACCGATCTTCCCAAATACTGCCAGCAGAAAGAAAATCCAGACAGCAACGAGCGGCAAGTTCTTCTTCAAATGGTGAAAAAGAAGCTGCACAGGCAGAGAATAAAAAGCTCGTTGCAAGACTTCGCGCATACTCCGGATTTCCGAAACGTTTTGACAATATATATAACTTGGAGTTTTGCCCTCCTAGCATAGCCAATTTGCGAAAAAAGACAATGGCAAGCACACAATAGCCACGTTTGCCAGTAGAAAAAACATCCAATTCCTTTGGGCGCAGGTGCCTTAGGCGTCAGGTTAAGCCGGAATCGGTTGGGCTTCGCTAAGTGACCCTAGAAATGGGCAGGGTGAAGGATTCGCATGGGGTCCGCCGATGGTTTGAGGCCGTTCTCATCCTCCTTGCCATAGAAGTACACTTCCTGATGGGTCCCGTTGAAATAATCAACCATTATATGGAAATAGAAGCCATTGAGGCGATTGACATAGCCACCATGGACATTGGGCTTCATGTAGAGAAACCCACTGACGCCACTGAGGATATATTGATCAGAAACCTTTTCCTGTACCAACATCAAAGTACCCTCGCGCTGCTCCGAAAGCATGGCACGGAAACTCGTCTCCTCACCATCGAGCTCAAAAAGTACCTTAACCAACAGATTGTTCAATCGCTTCACCTCTACCAACTTCGCTTTTGAATGCTTATCCTTGGATGTCACAATCTCTCCAGAGTACCTTTTTGATAAGGCCGATGCCAGGTCTTTTTCCATTAGTGCCTATTGTTTTGGAAGACAAAGATGAACCACCTGAAACCAAAGAAAGGTGGCCTGAGGCTCAACAGGAATAATCTTCACTTGAGTTGGTGAAAATATCCAAAGCCAAAAACAAAAAGAAGCTAAAGTAACATTTACCTTAACTTCTCTTGTCTGGTCTTTGATTGGTAGCTATTCGTCTAGTAAGCGTACCTCCTAGTGATTCAGCATTGGGCCTTAGGTTGAATTAGCCAACAGCACCGTCAAAACGGCGATACAGTTGTTTCAGGAGGATATGCGGCAAATATTAATAATATCTCCCATTCCTCCTACTGCTAATTAAGACACCACGTTACACGTCATTTGCAGAATCTGCAAATTCTTTGCCTACGCGAGGTGTATTCACATAGATTTTTGCAGGAACTTCACATTACTTCCCAGTATCTTTAAACTAAATCAAAACAGCTTTAGCCCGGACTCACGGAAAATGAGTATCCAAGAAACATTTTTTGATCTTATTCGCGAGACGCTCTCATCAGAAAGGCCCAATCTCGCCCAGGAAGTAGCAGCAGTACTGCACGTCAGCGAAACCAGTGCCTATAGACGCATCAGTGGGCACACCCAGCTGTCTGTCGATGAGATGGCCAGGCTTACCAGTCACTTCAACATTCATCCCGAAGTCTTGTTTGGTCAGAATTCGAGGAAGTTCGTGCGATTCCAGTGGCAGTTTGATAATAGTACCGAAACCTCTTACAAAACCTTCCGCAACTGGCTGGAGGCGCACCTACAGTCACTGGAAACCGAAAACAGCAAAGCAATCTTCCACGCGAAAGACTTCCCGGTCTTCTTCAACTTTATTTTCCCTGAGATTGCCGCATTCAAGTCGTACTTCTGGAACAAGACTTTCTTCGGCCTGCAGGCCTACCGTCATTTGAAGTTCTCAGCAGATGAGCAGTTGGACAGCAACCGAGAGCAGGGGCTCAATATCTTCCGCAGCTACGCGGCGATTGATTCCATGGAGATCTGGAATGACGACATCCTCAATAGTATCCTGCAGCAGATCAGCTACTGTCACGAAGCCAACTACATGGGTTCCGAGCACGAGACCAAGTCGCTCCTGGAATGTCTGATTGCCCTGGTCGACCATTTCCAGGCCATGGCTGAAAATGGCTGCAAGTTTCTACCCGGAGAGCCTGCCACTGGAGGAAGCATGGCGCTCTATCATAACAAGGTGATTCTCGGTGACAATACCCTGCTGCTGGATGATGGCGATGAGCGGACAGTGTACCTCAGTCAAAACATTGTGGAAACACTGATAACTAACGACCCGGCTTTTTACGAAAACGCGCACGCCATCAAGCAAAACCTTATTCGACATTCGATGCTACTTAGCAACTCTTCAGAGCAGGAGCGGACTAAGTACTTTGACAGATTGCGGCAGAGCATACATCAGACCAGGCAATACTTACGCTTGTAATTATCAAGGGTAGCCAGGCAGTGCATTGTCGATGAGAATGGTGTAAGATTGGCGTTTCCTGCTTCCAAACCGCCAATTGATGATTAAATTCGACGCAAAAAAGCAAATGGTTCCCAAACTCGCGTTAAGCCCCGAGCTCTCACTCTCTCAACTAGTATACGGTTTTTGGAGAGCCGACGAATGGTCAATGACAACGGCAGAGGTTCGTGCTCACCTGGAGTTTTGCATGGACCTGGGTATTTCCTCTTTCGACCATGCCGATATCTATGGAGGCTACACTTGTGAGGCAATCATGGGTGCTGCGCTGAAGGACAGCCCCTCCCTGCGAGATCAGATGGAAATCATCACCAAATGCGGCATTAAGCTGATCACGCCCAATCGTCCGACGCATACAAGCAAACACTACGATACCAGCTACGAACATATCACCTGGTCTGCGGAAAACTCCTTGAAGGAGCTGGCAACCGACCATATCGACTTGCTCCTCATCCACCGCCCAGACCCTTTCATCGATCCTGCCGAAGTAGCGCGTGCTTTTAGCGAGCTCAAGCACGCAGGCAAAGTTCTCCATTTCGGGGTGTCCAACTTCACAATACAAGAGTTCAAAACCCTAGCCTCATATCTCGACTTCCCGCTGATTACCAACCAACTGGAGATCTCCGTAAGCTGCCTGGACTCCTTTGATGATGGCAATATCTCTTTCTGTCAGGAAGGCAGGATCAAGCCCATGGCCTGGTCTCCACTGGGGGGAGGGGACATCTTCACAGCGTTGACGGAGAAGGCACAGCGAATCCGCGAGAAGGTATCGGAAATTGCCTCACAAATTGGTGCTGAAAGTATTGACCAGGTGATGCTCCGATGGCTGATGGAGCATCCGGTGGGCATCATCCCCGTACTCGGCACAGGCAAGCGAGAGAGAATCGCCGCTGCAGTGAAATCATGTGACATGCGTTTGAGTCGCGAACAGTGGTTTGATATCTGGGTGGCTTCTCGAGGGGAAGATGTACCTTGATAAACTGTCCAGCGACCGTCAATTAATACAGAATAGATTTTTAGGTAACATTAACATAAAATAGCTTTGCGTCTGATAACTAAGGGCTCAAGGCATTTGTGAATACTGGACCATCGTCGGACGCAAAAAAGAAAAGGGAACGAGCCTTGGCAATCGTTGAGGTCGGCTTGTTTGTTGCATTCCTGCTCGCACTCGTCCTCAATTATTTTCTTGGTTTTTGGGCTTAATTCGGACAGCCGATTAAACCATCGAGCATTCTGCTTGTCTCACTGACATATTTCTGAGTTTTAAAGTGTTTTTGGGGCTGCTATTTTTCATGGTAGCCCGTAGGTTAGGTTGATAAGCGGCTCCCGGAGATGGGGCCGCTTTTTTTGTGCCGATCTTTTGAGAGATTCATTCCATGGCCGGGGTTGATTAACATAAATTTGCGGATGGCCCAGACAAACGATGCAGAATATCTAAAGGAATTGAACCCTCCTCAGCACGAAGGGGTGATCAACACAGAAGGTCCATGCATGATCATCGCGGGAGCGGGATCAGGTAAGACCCGGGTCCTGACCTATCGAATTGCACATCTCATCAAGGCCCATGACGTGGACCCCTTCTCTATCATGGCCCTCACCTTCACCAACAAGGCCGCAAAAGAGATGCAACACCGCATCGCCTCGGTGGTCGGTCATGATGCAAGAAACCTGTGGATGGGCACGTTCCACTCGGTATTCGCGAGGCTGTTGCGAGCTGAGGCAGGAAAAATCGGGTACCCATCCAACTTCACCATCTACGACACCGACGACTCCAAGACGCTCATCAAGCAAATCGTCAAAGGTCTCAACCTCGACGACAAGCTCTATAAACCCAACGTTGTCTACAACCGAATCTCCGGTGCCAAGAACCGACTGGTCTCCTACATGGAGTACCTAAACAATCCGATCTACGCCGAGGATGATGCCGCCAATATGCGCCCGGAAATGGGACGTCTCTACAAGGCCTACGTGGAGCGGTGCTACAAGGCAGGCGCGATGGACTTCGACGACCTGCTGTTCAACACCAACGTCCTCTTCCAGGAGCACGTCGACGTACTCAACAAGTACCAGCAGCGCTTCCAATATTTCCTGATCGATGAGTTTCAGGATACCAACATATCACAATACATGATCGCCAGAAAACTGGCGGCAGTAAGGCAAAATATCTGTGTCGTTGGTGACGATGCCCAGTCCATCTATGCCTTCCGGGGTGCCGACATCCAAAACATCCTCAACTTCGAGCGCGATTACCCAGACCTCCGCGTGATCAAACTCGAGCAAAACTATCGATCTACCCAGACGATCGTCAATGCAGCCAACTCGGTCATCGATAAGAACCGGGCACAGCTCAAAAAGAACGTCTGGACCTCCAATGAGGAAGGCGAACTGATCGAACTGATCAAAGCCACCTCTGACAACGAGGAAGGCAAACTCGTCGCCAGCGCCATCTTCGAAACCAAGATGCATGGGCAGGTGCCCAACAATGATTTCGTGATCATGTACCGCACCAATAGCCAGTCACGAGCTATTGAAGAGGCGCTGCGGAGAATGAACCTCAAGTACAGAGTAGTTGGCGGGGTGTCCTTCTACCAAAGGAAGGAAATCAAAGACCTCCTGGCCTATCTGCGCTTCATGGTCAATGCCAACGACGAGCAGGCCATGCGACGGATCATCAATACACCCAAAAGGGGGATCGGTCCTGGCACGATCGAGAAACTCATCGTAGCGGCCAACGACCATGACATGCCCCTTTGGGATGTAATGGAAAATGCTAAGCAGTTCATCGGTGGTCGCGGAGGCCAGCAGGTAGAGGACTTCACGGCCATGATCAAGAGCTTCCGAATTACCGCCGAGAAAAAGGACGCCTATGACACGGCAGCACTAGTAGCCAAGAACTCGGGCATCCTCCGCGAGCTCTACGAGGATAAGACCGTCGAAGGCCTAAGCCGCTATGAAAACGTGCAGGAACTCCTCAATGCCATCAAAGAGTTTACCGACGACCCCGAGCGGGAAGACAAGTCAATTGCCGCTTTCCTGCAGGATGTCGCGCTGCTCACGGATGAGGACCGCAAGAAGACCGACAATGACGCCATCACCCTTATGACCATCCACATGGCCAAGGGGCTGGAGTTCAACTACACCTTCATCGTGGGGTTGGAGGAAGAGCTATTCCCCTCCCAGATGATGCTGCAAAGTCGCGCCGATCTGGAAGAAGAACGACGCCTTTTTTACGTGGCGATCACCCGGGCCAAGAAGAAGCTATTCCTCAGCTATGCCCTCAACCGCTATCGATTTGGGCGGCTGAAGAATTGCGAACCCAGCCGCTTCCTCGAGGAGATCGACCCCAAGTTTCTCAAGGTCAACCGCCAGTTCTCGGCCAAAGACCCCATCTCTCCATCGATGAACTACGTCACGAAAAACTTTGTGACCAATATGAAGAAGCAGCAAAGTGACAAGCGCTTTGCCAATGCCGTCAAACACCAGCCTAGCCCCGATTTCGAGCCCAGCGACACCTCCAATCTCGAGGTGGGCATGAAGGTTGAACACCCCAAGTTTGGTTATGGTGTCGTGTCACTCATCGACGAACAGGGATCCAATCGCAAGGCCAAAGTGGACTTCGACAAAGCCGGCGAGAAGACGTTGCTTTTGACATTCGCGAAGCTCAGGATTTTGGATTAAGATGTTTGGGGGCCTCGTGACGACGTCTGACCTTTAATCCTCGCAGGGTTTTGAACCCTGCAAGGACTCGTCATACGTCGTCAGCTCTCCGCTATATCACGGCCGCGCGGTCTGCCCCATGCTGTCGGTGAAAACGCCATAACGATCAACTCTGTGGAAATTGAACCACAAAAGAGTTGGCACGGCTTCGGTGACAGGTGATAAGTCCCTCCCTGTGAGGGAGGTTAGGAGGGTGAGGAAACCAATTGGCGCACAAATCACCCCCATTTTCCCCCTCGAGGGGGAGATTTAATGGTCCAAAAAACACCAATTCTGTGGTAAGTAGTACGGCATCTCCTTAAGTTGACGGCTATGGTGAAAACACGCAACAGCGGCTGCGCCGGATGCCGCCGCTTCGGCGGACCGAGCGATCCCTGGCCCTTGAACCCTCGGAGCGATGATATTTCAACTTTTTTAGTTTTCTTGTAGTCGCTAAACCTACCATCCAAAACAATATGCTCGACAATATTTTTACGCTCCTCATGCTGATACTGCTGCAGGCCGTACTCGGTTTTGACAATCTCCTGTACATCTCCATTGAATCGAAAAGGGCTCCCGAAGACAAACAGAAGTTCGTTCGCACGCTGGGTATTGGCATCGCCATGGTACTGCGGATTGCCCTGCTATTTATACTGGTCAATGTCATCCAGCTTTTTCAAGACCCGATTTTCGGCCTACACGCTTCGGGCATCATCGAGGGCACTTTCAACGTCCATAGCCTCATCGTGCTGTTTGGCGGTGGATTCATCTTGTACACCGCCGTCAAGGAGATATGGCACATGGTTTACCTCGAAGAGCACGGGGAGGAATCGGGTGAAAAAGCCAACACCGGCAAGGTGATCGCACTGATCGTGCTGATGAACCTGATCTTCTCTTTTGATTCGATACTGAGTGCGATGGCGCTAAGCGATGTTTTCTGGGTGATGGCCACAGCCATCATTTTCAGTGGTGTCCTCATGATCTGGTTGTCAGACAAGGTGAGCACCTTCCTGGCAAAAAACAGGATGTTTGAAGTTCTGGGATTATTTATCCTATTCCTGGTTGGCGTCATGCTGCTCTCAGAAGGAGGCCATCTCGCGGAGTTGGAGCTATTCGGTAGTCATGTCACGCCGATGAGTAAGACGACATTCTATTTCGTCATCTTCGTACTGGTCATCGTCGATATTGTGCAAGGCAGGTACCAGAAGCGACTGATCGCGGAGAAAGCGAAAAAGGCTCAACAATCAATCTGACCGGGAGAGATGGCACGACGTCAAAATCCAGCCAAGGCGCTCAAACTTTTCGTGAAGGACTTATTCGACCTTCATGAGGACAAGGAACGGGAAGCCGTTACCATCAAGGAGATCGAACGGGGCGTCGAGTTCCGGGGTACGAATCTCTGGATCCTGATCTTCGCTATTTTCATTGCCTCCATCGGACTCAATCGAAACTCCACGGCGGTCATCATTGGCGCGATGCTGATCTCCCCACTCATGGGCCCTATTATGGGTATTGGGCTGGGGGCAGGCATCAACGACTTTGACCTCATCAAGAAGGCTTTTCGCAACCTAGCCATTGCCGTGGGTATCAGCGTCCTGACGTCGGCGTTATATTTCGTAATTACTCCTCTGCACGAAGCACAGTCTGAGTTGCTCTCCCGGACGAATCCTACACTATGGGACGTGTTGATCGCCTTCTTCGGTGGCTTGGCAGGGATAGTCGCCGGATCAAGAAAGGAGAAGACGAACGCGATTCCGGGTGTGGCCATCGCCACGGCACTGATGCCGCCACTGTGTACCGCCGGTTACGGCCTGGCCAATCTCAATTGGTACTACTTCGTTGGAGCGTTCTATCTGTTCTTTATCAACAGCGTCTTCATCAGTGTATCAACCTTTCTGATCGTAAGGTTTCTCGGATACCCGAAGAAGAAGTTCGAAGATCCGGGCGCCGAGGCGCGGGTCAAGCGATACATCGCCACGTTCGTGGTGCTCACCCTCATCCCTAGCGTCTACCTGGCGTACCACCTTGTCCAGCGCACGCTTTTCGAGCAAAACGCCCGCAACTTCATCGCCCAGGAATTTGTATTTGAGGAGACAGAAGTGATCCATCAAAAGCTGTCTTATGCCCAGGAGCAGCCACGCATCGACGTCACATTATATGGTAAGCCACTCACAGAAGAAATCATCGGGGAAATAAAGAGACAGCTACCCATCTTCAAACTCGACGGAGCAGATTTGGTGATCCATCAGGGGTATATCGATCGTCCCGATATGTCAGGCGAGTTCGAGCGGATGTCCAACCAGATCAGGCTTACCGTCATTGAAGATCTGTACAAACAGAACAATGAGGTGATCGCTTCCAAAGACGCACAAATCGAACTCCTGGAGACCGAACTCATCAAGTCGCAGGCGAAGATCTACCCCATCGAGGACATCTCCGAAGAGCTGAAAATCCATTACCCCAATCTGACAGAATTTGCCATGAGCGACGCCGTCGCCAAAAACCTGGCAACTGAGTCCCTAGATACTCTCTGCATCGCCTATGTTGGCTTCCAAAAAGCGCCGAGGAACCGTGAGCTGCAGCAGATCCGCGACTGGCTCCAGCTGAGGGTCGATGCAGACAGCGTGCGGGTAGTGGTGCTCAACTAGCCCTTCGGGGTCTTGCCCGAGGCCTTTTTGGCGGGGGCCTTCTTAGCCGTTTCCTTTTTGGTTGAGGTCTTGGCAGGAGCTGTCTTCTTCTCTATAGGAGGCGTAGGCTCCTTACCATTGCCGTTATTGACCGCCCCAATCTCCTCACCTATCTTTCGCAGACTTACCGCAATGGATTCCATGCCTTCCACGAGTTGAGCGTTTTGGCCATAGCCCTTCAGCTTCTGCAGCTTGCTAAATTGTTCCACGATCAGATTCCACCGTCGCTCCTCCTCTCCATTGACCACACCCGTCATCTGCTTAAACTTTAGCAGGTTGGCCTCCGCATTGGAGGTCAGTGTCTGCGATTCGTTTTCGTAGTGCGACTGGATGATGGTCTGCACTTCGGTCTCATTCATCATCGGCAGGAGTTTCTCGGCGATCTTGTTCATATCACGATAGGATCCTTGCAGCTTGAAGGGAGGTTCTTCCCTGTACTCATCGGACATAGCAGCAGAGCGGATGTACAGCTCATTCACTTTGAGGATGACATCTCTCACAACCATCATGTGCTTGATGACCGCCACGTATTCCTGCAGCTCCTCACCCGTGTGATTGACTTCAAACTTGAGGCCTTCCGAATTGCCGGTGGCGGCAAGTTTGAGGATCTCACGAACGTCAGACAGACTGCGTGACGCCAACCTTGACAGCACTGTATTGGAGGTAAGCGAATTCTCAACGTAGCTCAGCTTGAACACATCCGCCGTATCGCCGATGACATCCCCCAGATTGTAAATTTCCGCGCGATTGGCCAGCATATCCGGGATCTGGAACTTGTCACCACTTTCCGTGTACGGGTTTCCTGCCATGATCACGCAGACCTTTTTGCCACGGAAGTCGTAGGTCTTCGTCTTGCCCTTATACACTCCTTCGATACGTCGCTGAGCGTCACACATGGAGATAAACTTCTGCAAGAACTCCGGATTGCAGTGTTGAATATCGTCAAGATAGATCATGACGTTGTTGCCCATCTCAAAAGAGAGATTGAGCTTCTGCAGCTCTTCCGCGGACGCAGCATTAGGTGCATCCGCCGGATCCAGAGAGGTCACCTCATGGCCGATGGCCGGACCATTGATTTTCATGAAGACCACACCGAGCCTGCTGGCGATGTATTCCATGAGCGTAGTCTTGCCGTAGCCGGGCGGCGAGATCAAAAGGAGCAGTCCCATGAGGTCTGTGCGCTTCCCTTCACCCGCCGTGCCAATTTGCTTCGCGAGGTTTGCACCAATCAGAGGAAAGTACACCTTGTCGATGAGCTGGTTTCTGACAAAACTTGATAGCACCCTCGGTTTGAACTCATGCAACTTCAGCTGCTCGCGATACGTGTCAGTGAGCTCTTTCTTGAGCCGCTGCAGTTCCAGAAATCGTGGCACCACATGGTCAACGTAAGCCCCGAGGCGAGTCATAAAGTGCGTCAGATGCAAGGAATATTTTCCATCCTGCAATCGATCATGGCTACCATTCATATCTTCCAACTGCATGGTCAGGGAGGCACTACTTACGTGTGCTGCTGAAAAATCCTGGAAGTAGAGGAGCGCCGCCGTCTCGGTCTTGACGTCCTCGTAGTTGTGCTGCTTTTGTTCAGCCAGAAAGGCATCGATCCACTTCAGTATGGTGCGAATAGCTATGAGGGGTTCGTCTGCAAGTCCTGACCACGAGGCCTTGAATTTCACATCTGCCCGCTTATGCAACAGTGCCTGATTGAATTCATTGTACAGTTGCGCGGCCTGACCGCTTATTGTGAACTCGTCCTTCTTGCTCAGCTCGTCAAACAGATAATCCGCGGCCTCGGCTACGATTCGCTCCTCGGCATTTTCAAACGTCTGGCTATTCGAAAGTGCTGATTTGATATCTCCCACCAGCCCAACGAATTCCTGCGAGGTAGGGAAGACCGACAGAATCACGCCGGCGGCTTTCATCTGGCTGAGTATTTTGGATCGACTCTCTTCCCCGATCTCGCTCTTCCAAAAGATTTTTGCCCTGGTTCGGGCTTCGCTTGAAAAACGCATCGTCCCTGCGCCGTCCACCAGGGTGATGAGGGCCTCGAGGATCTTCAAAGCATCGAAGTCGTGGATCCCTTTCGTATACCCCTCTTCGTATTTCGTCGTCATTACCTTACGTACGGCCTCGGTTCTCTCCTCCTCACCCAGGGCCACAAACGTCTCAAGGTCTCTAAAAGGTGCCGCCACTTCTGGCTTCAGCGTTGGCTTACCAAGCATATGTGTCAATAGCGTGTACGCCAGGTATTCGCTGCGGTAAACCATGTCGGACTCAGAAACCAGCGACTGCTCCCAGAGGTCACTTAAGTCCGAGAGCCTCTGGTCTTCGATCTCTTCAAAGAAGTCGGTACCCGACAGGTGGTAATGCGGTACGCCCTTTCTCACAACCATACTCAGGTCGAGGTTGAGCTGATTGGTGTAGAACTTGTGATTTCCCATGGACAGGATGTTGTCGCCATCGACAAAGAGCTCCTTTTTGTCCTTGAGTTGCCGCAGGATGTCCTCTTTGATGGTTTTCAGCTGACTCGAGATATCATCGGCCTTGACGGTGTCTTCGGCCTCAACAAGTTGTTGCACGATGCCACGCACTTTGTCGACCATCAAGTCCGACGCGAAGTAACCGTTGATCTCTTCTTTCGTCTTGAGTCGAGCGGCCTTACTTCGGACGGCTCCCAGGACACGCTCGGCAGCCTGAAACAGTTGATTGCTCTTCTTGTTGCGCTGCTCAGTGAGGTACAGCTTCCGAGACTCGAAGGCATTGTAGATCTCTTCCCGCTTTTGAGCAACAACGTCGACAAATTCATCGAAGTCGGAAAACTTGCCCTCCAATTCTTCCAACTGGACCACGAGCTTTGTGAGGTACTCATCACATTGCTCAGGCGTCTCGCAGATGTCGAGATAATTGGTGACAGATTGCTCCAACAGCTTTACAGTGGCTGAGAACTCCGCCTTGCCCTCAGTTGAGAGCAGGTCTTTGCGACGGTTTGCCAGCTGAACCTTGACCTTGTTGTACTGACCGTAGATCTCCGAGATATTCTCAATGATTTGCGTGGTCTGCGTAGCATCGGAGATTTTCAGGTTGCTGACAGTTTCGATGAGGAGGTCGAGTTCCGTCGCGATTTTGTCACCGGTCTGCTGCAGCTCGTCGGCCTCTACGACCTTTTTCACTCCTTCAATCTTCTCCTCAAACGCCTCTACTTGCTGTTCAAAAGGTGCCAGTGCACGCTCCTGTGCCAGGAAGCGAATGCAGCTTTCTGATAGCGTATCAGCGGCCTCCGCCAGCTCTTTATCAAAGCGATCGAGTTGCTCCAAATCCGCATAACGTAAGTCCTTCGCCGTGAGCACCTCACCCCGCACCGATCTAACCTCACCCAGTGCATCCACATACAGGGTAATGTTACCAAAGGACGCCTTGGATTTCTTGAGCACCTTGCTCTTCGCTTTTTCGATTTCGACAATGCGCTTGCTCGTGCTCTCACGGATCTTTCGAACTTTCTCGAACTCATCAACGGTGGACTCCGCGACACTACGAACAGCTTTCAGCGGCTCCAGTAAATCGTAGTTTTGCTCTTTATCAAGCCAGTGATAAGTATCGGTTATGTCCGTGCATTTCTTGATGATGTCCAGGTACAAGTCTGCGTAGACCTCTTCTTTGCTGACGAGATTGATGATCTCCTGGCACTCGGCCATCACTCGCACGACGCTCTTATTGCCAATCTTCTGAAGGAACGAATCTTCCTTTTCTTCAGCCTGGAAGTTAGGCCCGGTGAAGGGCGTCTGCCATATCTGAATGGCATGGTGCTTTTTGGCTTCCCCATCGGCTTTGAAAACACACATTTCCCCGTTCTCGAAAATCGTGAAGCCATGGCAGGTGATCGGATTCTCCGCCTGTTGTGAAATCAGATTGTAGTTGAGCAGCAGAAAAACGCCATGCTGGCGATTGTAGAAAATATACAGATAGTCCTCACCATTGAGTGAGGTAATGCGCCGCTCAAAGAGCATGTCCTCGAGCTCATAGTCAAACTGCTTGAAGACCCCGGACTGCAAGTAGTATCCATCGCTGAATATGATCCCGTGCCCATCTGGTAACAGGATACACGAGTCCTTCATCGAGTCGATGCGACGTACCTCTTTGAGTTTCTCATTGAAAATGAAGTATCGCTCTTCTTCCTGATACGGACGGACTTTGAGCAATATCAGATGCCCCAGCTCAGCATAGTGGATCTCGCCGTCAGCGAGTGTCTGTTCTTTGTTCTCTACTTCCTCACTGTAGACCCCCTCCCCGTCCTCGGTATTGTCCTCCACTTTGATCGTCAGATCGCCGCCTACCGTCTCTACAAAAACGCGGTCGAGAATCGAAACATGCGGGTGGAGTCCTTCGCGAAAATCTTCGCGCCTCGCCCGCGTCCACTCGAAGTCCTGCTGCGCCGGGAACTTGTACTCGTGTTCACTGCGATTGTCGGCATAGACGAGTTTCTCCCCTTTGATTTCCCACTTGAAGGTTTTGATATCCGTCACCTCCTTGCCTATGCGGAACACCATGTGCAGGAAGGGCCCGACTTCCACAAACCGTAGGAACTGCGTATTGCGGTAGTATTTGTACAGCTTCTGGAAGTCATCGAGGAACACCGGATCGTTGATCAAGTCCTCCAGTGGCAACTCATGAAAGGAATGGTCTTCCCGATACTCAAAGTAGCTCAACACGTCCTGCGGCTTGACTTCGCTCCGCAGGCCCACCATGACGTTGTAACCAAAGAGAAAGCGGTCACCGATCGCATGCATGTCCCACGGCACACAATTGTTGTCAGTTGTCACTCGCTCTGTGGCCAACACAGAGGTCTCAATCGAACCGAAGACGCGCTTGCGCTCGTCATTCAGCCGGTCGAGGGTCTCCTGAAGGGACTTGGTATTTTTCTCGATTCGGCCCTTGAGGATCTCATAGGTACCGCCTTCGATGGTTGCTTTTTCACTATCAATTCGCTCTTCTGCCATCACCAGTAGTTTATGTGGTCACGATTTTCAAAAAGTAGGTAATCGAGGCGTCTCAAAAGCCGTCATTCAGACTGGAAGGAAGAATCTCAACCAACATTGACATCTGAAATCGACATGAACGACCTGACCGTGTCAGGGAGGACATTCGAAATGCTTTTGAGGCGCCTTTTACATCAAAGGTTCAGTGATGAAACCTTCTGATCGTTGACGCCCAATACGTCGGCGATGGTACTCAGCTGCTTGATGACATTGCGCTCGTCAGTAGTCGCCGATTTTTTCACCATTTGCAGCAGAAGCGCGGAGATGCTCAAGTCCTTTACGTCCTCAGCGGACATCCCAAACTGGTCGATGAAGTCTTTGAGTCTCTCCTTGAAGTTGCTGCCGTTACCAGAAGCGAAGAAGGTGTCTTTCACTTGCGTCAGTACTTCACTGCTGTCCATAAGACGGTCCACAGATTTGCCCTTGGTGATGGAGCCTACGATCTGCTCGAAGAACATGGTCTCTCCTCCTACGATATCGATATTCGCAGCCTTCAGCGCCTCGGCGATGACCTCTGCCTGGGATAGCGCGATCTCTTTCTGAATATTGATGCGAGACAGTTCGATCTCTCTTTCGGTCTGGAGCTTGAGTTTGAACTCCTCGTGTGCTCTGCCCACTTGATCGAGTTCCTTCATGGCTTCGGCCTTCTGTCGGATACCATCGGCATCGGCTACGAACTTCTCTTTCATGACATTGGCTTCTGCGAGACCCCTTTTCTCTTCGGCTTGGGCTTTCAGCTGAATTACTTCCGCATCTGCTTGCCCTTGCTCCTTGGATACCCGCGCTTGGGCCATTCCTATATGCTCGTCTGCTTCTGCCTGGGCAAAGCCTTTTTGCTTGATACCTTTGGCTTCTGCTTCCGCCTGTGCTTCGATAACGGAGGCCTGCGCATCTCCTTCCTTCTCCAGAGCTGCCGCCTTGGCCTCCATGACTTGTGCTTCGGACAAACCCAGGGCCGCAGCCTCAGCAGCCTGTGCTTCTGCCAGTGTCTTTTTGGCTTGTGCGCGGTGTGTGGCCGCACTCTCTTCTGCCTGTGCATCTATCAACGCCTGCTTTGCCAGGTGTTCGGAGGCTTGCTTCTTGGCCTCAGCATCTTTGATCTCCTTGACCAGTGATTCTTCCGCCTCTTTCTCCGCCAGGGTGATAGCAACTTTCTTGGTACGTTCCGCTTTTGCCACTTCCTCGATGTCCTTCATCCGCTCCTTCTCTTCCACGACCGTCTTCTCGATGGACACACGCTCGCGAATCACATCCTGGATGTTCTTGCGTTCCTCCTCGACGGCCTTTTCTTTTTCGATACGGGCAATCTCCACGAATCGCTCCTTGTCGGTCAGTTCCAATAAACGGGCACGATCCACTTTCTCGGTTTCGACAGCGTCGGTTCGTTCCTTATTCTTGGATGCAACAAGTACTTCACGCAGTCGGTTTTCTTCGGCCACTCCTATCTCTTCCTCTGTTGTGATTCTAGCCTTTTCAGCCTTTAGCTTTTCCTCGTGTTGGATTTTTGCTGTCTCAGCCTCCTCACGAGCCCTTACGGTCATAATCTCTTTCAATTGCCGTGCCTCCGCTTCTGCTTGCTGCCGCTCCAACTCGAGAATGGTTTCCCGGGCTTCCACATCCTGCTTGGTCAGCGTCTTCTCTTTTTCCCTTTCGATCTGGTTGGCAAGCATCTTCTGCGCCGCAGTGAGGTCGATGATCTTCTTGATACCCTCCGCATCCAAAATGTTGTTTTCATCCAAATCATGTCGCGGGGTCTGCTCCAGGTAATCAATCGCACAGTCATCAAGCACATAACCATTGAGATCTGTGCCGATGATATTCAAGATGTCCTGCTTGAATCTGTCCCGGCTATTGTACAATTCAACAAAGTCGAAGTTCTTACCTACGGTCTTCAATGCCTCCGAAAACTTAGCATCGAACAAGAGCTCGATCTGATCCTGATGGGACGCCCTGGCACTACCAATCGACTGCGCCACTTGCGTGACATCCTCAGTCGATTTATTGACGCGGACAAAGAAGGTGACCTTGATATCCGCCCGCATGTTGTCCTTACAGATCAGGCCCTCTCGACCGGTTCGTGCGATGACTATTGTTTTGAGCGTAATGTCCATCACCTCCAGCTTGTGGATGACAGGCACGACAAAGATTCCAGAGAACGAGACCTTGGTGCCGCCCATGCCCGTTCGCACAAGCGCCTCCCCTTGCAAGGCCTTTCGATACATTTTGACGACAATGATGAGGAATGAAATGGCAACTACGGCCAGTAATAACAACCCCATTAATCCGATTGATTCGAGCATACGTGTAGTGTTTTAAGAATAAGGTTCGACAAAATAGAATTTACCAGCTTGGTCGAAGTCAATGACTAGCGCCTTCCCCCCTTTGGGGATGATGGTACCGTCTTTGTTCGTCCGTGCGTTGATGAGTACAGCTGTACCCTCCACCTTGATTTCCGCCTGACCCGACTGGTCATGGGAAATTGGGAGCTTTGCGACACATACCTGTCCGACAATGTTGTCCAATGCCTCGGTGTTCTGCTTAGCATTCCTGAACATCTTTGCAATTGGAATGGTGAGAAACTTCGCAACGAAGAGTGAGACGACGAAAGCGCCAAGGAACACGGGTAATCCCACCAAAAAACTGGAAATACCCAGAAAATCATTGACAATCAATGTAATCGCCCACAGAGGAAATGTGAAGAAACTCACGAAGATCATGAGTGGCATATCGCCAATATTGAAGAACGAGAGAACCGAAGCCCCGCCGATACCGACGTCTGCATCCACATCGGCGTCCACATCCAAATCCAGGTCAATATCCAAGGCCTCAGCATCGATGACGCCCACCATCGCGACGATCCAATAGAGGAAGACGAAGATGAGCAGACCCGTTGGAATGATATTGATACCCACAATAGAGAACTCCAGTAATTCCTTCATAAGAAGAACAGATTAGTACATAAAAAATCAGACGTTCGCGTGTTTGAATATACGTTGTTTCGCATTAGCACGAGGCCGGGAATCGCACTCCGAATGTAAGCATTTTGATCCATTGCTTACTAGGGTTTCTTGAGTGTTTCCAGAAGGTGCGTGAAATCTGCAGAATTATGCCGTAAACACAATATATACCTACGTACATGGATTGATAAAAGTTACAGCTTATGCTCATTTTGTGAGCAATTTAACCTTCCCTTCCTTCCGCTACTATTTTACTTGCATTTACGAAACAACTATTTTTCCTTACATTTACGAAAGTTATGAAAGGAACAAATCTTGGAGAGTTCGAAGAGTTGGTATTGTTGACGGTCGGAATACTGTATGACAATGCCTATAGTGTCGCCATCCAAAAGGAGCTGAACCGGCAGACTGATCGCAAGATCTCTATCAGCTCCATCCATGCTGCGGTCTACAGAATGGAGGAAAAGGGGCTGCTGAATTCCCGTATGAGTGAAGCGGAGAAAAGCCGGGGTGGAAAGCGCAAGAGGATTTTCACGATCTCGCGCTCGGGCAAGACTGCATTGGAAAAAGCCAACGAACTCCGCTCGAGAATGCGCCAGCAGATTCCTGACATAGCTTTCGGGGACTTGAAATGAACGACCTGCAACAACCTCCCAAAATGCCGCTGAGATTTCTGCGATTCTACTGCGGAGATCGGCGATTGGAAGAAATTGAAGGAGATCTTTTCGAGCTATACAATGATTTTGTTGAGGAAAAGGGACCCCGCTTTGCCACCTTTTTCTATTGGTGGTTGGTCATCCGCAACATACGCTCTTACGCATTCAAAAAGTCAAAAATGAAAAATAAAGGCGCTACTGCAATCATCATGTTCTTTGGTCACAACCTGAAGGTCTCCTGGAGAGATCTCCTTAAAAACAGAACAACATCAATCATCAACGTACTGGGGCTTTCCATTGGTCTGGCCTCGTTTATCCTGATCTATCGGATCATCACATTTGAATTAAGCTTCAACACCCATCTACCGGATAGCGATCGAGTGGCCCGGATCTACACGGATTTCGAGGGTGTGAACGGCGGCCAGTTCACCAATATGGGAGTGGCAGTTCCCGTTGCCTCGTACGTGAGGGACAACCTCAAAGGCCTTGAAGTCCTCTCACATTTCCATACGTTCAGCAGTGAGGTGAAGATCCCCACAACCGGCGGTGGCTTCAAGGAACACCAGGACAACGATGGTATTCTGCTGGCAGACTCGAGCTATTTCCAAATTGTTGACCAATATGTTTGGCTGTCAGGGTCTCGTGATGAGTCGTTGAATAGACCGTTCCAGGTAGTACTAACAGAAGCCAAGGCCCGGTTATATTTTGATGACCTGGAACTGGATGAGATGATCGGAAAGACCATCGTTTACCAGGACTCACTAAAGACCATTGTATCCGGTATTGTTCGACAAGAAAAGGCAACTACAGACTTCGACTTCACGGAGATGATATCGTATTCTACCATTGGTGCCAGTTGGCTGGAAGATAGTTACGACCCCAAAGCATGGGGCAATACCAATAGCAACTCACAGCTCTTTGTAAAGTCGACAAGCCTTGCCGCCCGGCAGGCGATGGAGCAGCAGATGGTCGTCATAACTGACTCCATTCTGCAGAAAAACGAGGACAATGCATGGAAACGTTCCTTCTTTTTACAGCCCCTCGATGACCTACATTACAATGCGGGTGTTGGGATTTTCGACTCCTCCCCGGCACCGATCTATCCATCCACTTTGAAGACGCTTGGCGCCGTCGCTCTCCTACTGCTGCTGATTGCCATCTTCAATTTTATCAACCTGGAAACTGCGCAGGCCAGTACCAAACTCAAAGAAGTGGGCATTCGGAAAGTAATCGGCTCGACGAGAAGACTACTACTGGGGCGATTCATTTTCAATGCACTGATCATTACTTTCGCTTCTATCACCGTTGCTGTGCCATTGGCATCTTACAGCATTTCTCTCTTCAGTGAATTTGTACCCGCAAAACTCACACTTGGCCTGGACCAACTGGACTTCTGGGCTTTTCTGATCGGTACCGGCCTGGTGGTGGGGTTGGTCGCAGGACTGTATCCTGCCCTGCTGATCTCGACACAAAGCGTCTCGTCAGCCTTAAAGCAGGGACTGAACCACCAAGGAAAAAGCAATAGGTCCTACCTAAGAAAAGGATTGATCATCTTCCAGTTCATTTTCTCACAGTTCCTGATCATGGGAACAGTCGTGGTGCTTACTCAAATCAATTTCATGCTGGACAAGGACCTCGGCTTTGACCAGGATGGGATTGTTTATGCGTGGATCCCATGGCATACTCCCGATGAAAAGTCGGCAGTGCTAAAGAATGAATTATCGACCATCCCTGAGATACAAGAGCTAAGTCTCAATAGCGGTACACCTGCACGTAGGGGGTGGAGCACCAGCACCCTCACGCATATGAAAGACAGTGTTGAATCTCAACATCGGGCGCATGTCCGTAGCGGAGATTCCGAATATTTCAAACTATTTGGCATAGATCTCCTCGCCGGTAGAATGGTGCTGTCCCGGGAAGAAGGACAGGAAGTCCTCATCAATGAAACGTTCCGAAAAGAATTGGGATATGCCACCAACGAAGAAGGTGTCGGAGCGAGATTAGGTGATAGTTACATAGTAGTCGGGGTGACCTCCGATTTCCATACACAGTCATTGCACTTCGATGTGGAGCCCACTTTCTACCGGTATTCAGAAGGTGAAAACTACTTGGCTATGAAGGTCAATCTCCAGCAAGATCTAACACAAACGATCGACGATATAACTGCGGCATGGGAGCGTGTCCTTCCGGAAGCTGAATTGGATCTCAAGTTTATGGATGAGACCGTCGAGCGGTTCTACAGTAGCGAAAAGAAGACATCGAAATTGGCCTCATTAGCCACGGGCATCGCAATATTTATCTCGTGCCTGGGACTGTTTGGATTGATTTCGTTCACCACTGTGCAGCGCACAAAGGAAATTGGCATTAGAAAGGTATTGGGAGCTTCAGTTGTTCAGATTGGCAATGTCATTTCGAAGGAATTTATGGTCCTGATAGTGCTCTCACTATTGTTCTCGATACCGCTGAGCTACTACTATACGCACCAGTGGTTGGAGAATTTCTCATTCCAAATCGACGTGGCGTGGTGGATTTATGGATTGGGAGGAATCGTCTCCATCATTGTGGCTTTCTTATCGGTTGGATTCAAGATTTGGCAAGCGTCGTCGGCGAATCCGGTGGAGTCGTTGCGATACGAATAATTGAAATTGAAAATGGATAATTGAAAATGGCTTGCGGTGTGGAGCAAGTCTTCGCCATCAAAAGCGAGGGCGGGGTAAGTGTGAGGATTGGAGTGTGAGTGTGAGTGTGAGTAATATGGAGAATAGATAATTGAAAATGGCTGTAAGCGCGTACTTGAGAATTTGGTGCTCAGCCCGACCTGCTCAATTTTCCATTTATCCAAGGCAACCTTTTGAGGATTCTTGCATCTATCAATAAAGGCAAACTCAAAATATCATGTTCACTAACCGACTCAAATTTCTAAGCATCGTAGCCCTGTGGTTCGTCCTCTCACCGGCAGTAGCCCAACAGATTGAGGAAATCCCATTGACTTCTTTCAACAAGATCGTTGTGGGCCCCCACATTGACGTAGAACTTATCCAGGGCAATGAAGAAAAAACAATGCTCAAATACAGCGGCGTCGATCGGCAGGACATCCACGTGGATATCGATGGCAACACGCTACGTCTCTATCTGGATGGTGCGCGAATGATCCCAAAAGACCAGCAATACAATACGAAGAAACCCAAAAAATCGAAGTACGCTGATGCAAGAGTGAGGGCTCAGGTCAGTTACGTCACACTGAAGAAGCTCAAAGTTCGAGGCGAAGACAGGGTCATTTGCAATAGCTCGTTGACTGGAGACCGATTCAAGCTACGGCTCTTTGGCGAAAACGACGTGGTCCTAACGTCGGTCGAGACAGATGTCTTTGTGGCTTCCCTGTTTGGTGAAAATGAACTGCAGGTAGATGCTGGCGCCGTAGGAAAAGGAAAGTACAAATTCTTTGGTGACAACGAAGTCGACGCCATTGGCCTGGCCAGTGATTACTCTAAGGCTAAGTCCTTCGGAGAGAGCGAGTTCCGACTCAATGTGGATGATCTTTTCCGAGTATCCTCCTTTGGCGAATCCATTTTCCGCTTTACCGGCGATGCGGAGGTTTCACGTGGCTTCATGTTTGGCGAAAACTCCATCTATCAGAAATAGACAAGGGACTGAAAATCTGCAAATTGTGGGTGGCTCTTGTATTTTCCGGTAAAAGCGGCCTGCAATTCCGTTTTTTGCTATCTTTGTTAGGTTGAGATAGATCCTATTGGCGCTATCAATAAGACCAGCACTCGGTGTAGTTGCTAAATCCATTCCAAGACTCATTCGACGAGATTGAGGTACACAGACAACTAAAGGTTATAGACAAAAGCAACCGCAAAATGATTTCGACACCACCGCCACACCTACTTTCTGTGAAAGGAGCCATCCTAGCAATGGTTCTAATGACAGCCCCTCTATTGAGTTACAGCCAGGAGAGATTAATCGACCGGCTCGCCATGGAGCTTACAGAAAAGCCCGATACGATCAGGTATCTCGCCTATTACGATGAAGCCACAAAGGGCAGCTCGCAACTGTTGGAGCTGATCGCTGACGGTGCGGATTCCGTCCCACACGTCGATCCGGGTCACCCACTCTGGTTTGCTACCATGGAGGACTTCGTAAATCACAAATTGGGCGGATTCCATCACGGCGAGTACAAACCGGCTTTCAGCCAAATGCCCATTACCTTCGACTCCATTAGTATCGGATACCCGATGCATGATGGCTTTACTGCCCTGGGGATTTATTATCAGGCAGAGGAAACATTGCATGAGGCGCTGGGTATCATCTCATCTCACAAGATCCCAGAGCAAAACTGGAGTTTTCACAAACCCCACTCAAAGGATATCCACTTCCTGAAAGAGCAGGAAGAAAACTGGTTCTTTGAATTTGAAGGCCTGGATCACCCGCTTTCTTTCATTTTCAAGATAGAAACACCCGTCGGAGAATTCCTGATGGCCCTGGCGCAAGGCGATGGTCATAGCAGCTTTCACAACAAAGGCAAGCACTATCACTTCACCATCTTCAAACGGAGCAGTCACCACTGGGAGTTTTATGACAGATTTCTCACTGACAGCTTCCTCCTTCCGTGGATGGACATGGATGGGGATGGAGTACCAGAGCTCCTCTACGAAGCTCATGGATCCATCTTCTTCGGCGTCTTCAGCTTCTACCCCAACTATCACAGCGTAGTGCCACTGTCGGGGGAGAGATAAAAGGCTCAACATCCACCTAGCCTTCAATCAATCCACCTCCTGAAACCTCCTCTCCCCACACATCCTGACGACCTTCGGGGTGAACTGACCCAATACCTCGACCAAGTCGGTCTGATTGGCCATCACCTGGTGGATGTCCTTGTACGCCATCGGCGCTTCATCCAATCCGGAGCCAATCACCGTGACACCCGCCTTCTTGAGGTGCTTACGCACTTCATTAGCAGACAAGGTCTCCTTCGCTCTCGTCCGAGACATCACGCGACCAGCACCGTGAGAGGCTGAATTCACCGACTCCTCGGCACCTCTGCCCCGCACAATAAAGCCCGGAGAGGTCATCGAGCCGGGGATGATCCCAAGGACACCCTGCCCCGCCGGCGTAGCTCCCTTGCGGTGGACGATCAGCTCGTTGCCCTCCGCATCCAGCTCCTTCCAGGCGAAGTTGTGGTGGTTCTCGATCATCGCCAGCGGTTGCTCGCCGAGCGACGCCGCCATCCGATCATGGATCTGGTGGTGGCAGGCAGACGCGTAATCACCGGCGAGGTTCATCGCCAGCCAGTATTCCTGACCTTCTTCTGTATCGAGATCCAACCACGCGAGGTGCTTCGCTTCCGAAGGCAGTTGGCAGAGATCCATCGCCAGGCGTGTGTAGTGCCGCGCGATGTTCGCGCCCAAGCCCCGAGAACCTGAGTGTGACAGTACCGCCAGGTATTTACCCGCGGGCAGATCCCACTCATTATCGGCGGTCAACAGGTCGGCTGTACCGAACTCCACAAAGTGATTGCCCCCTCCTGACGAACCAATCTGGGCATACGCCCTATCCTTCAGATTCTTGAGGATGTTGATCTCTCCGAACAGCTTTCGATCCAGCACTTCGTGATCCTTTGGCCGCTCGAATGACGCATTACCGAAACGGGTGTGATCCAACAACAGCTGCTGGTACTCCTCGCGGTGGCGTCTTTCGAACACAGCCGGAATATCGTACAGCATCATGCACATCCGACAGCCGATATCGACACCGACACCGTAAGGGATCACTGCGTTTTCCGTCGCCAGCACGCCACCAATGGGCAAGCCATAGCCCTGGTGGGCATCAGCCATCAGTGCGCCAGTCTTCGTAACCGGCAGTTTCATAGCGATCTCCATTTGATTGATGGCGCCCGGCTCGATGCCCTCCTGACCGTAGATTCTGTAATCCAGTCGGTGCTTCTTGAGCTCTAGCCGCTGCTTCTCTTCCTGGATCAGTAGTGACTTGGCAATAGGGCCCAGCTTCTCGTGATCCCTGTACAAGGCAGGATTCTCCAAGACGCGTACCAACAGTTCGACCTTGTGCTTCCGGGTCTTCCCACGGAAGTCCTTCTCCATGACCTTCATCGCCATGCCTATGACCCTCCCCTCAGGGTAACCCAGCTTTCTGAGCTCCCTTCCGGATACTCTATTCGTTGCCATTTCTTTACAAGTTAAACATTGAGATAAAACCAATTTTTTGCTGCCCTCAGCCTTTTGCGCAGGCGCTTGTCTTTCCCCAAGAAGTCCGGATAATTTGTCGTCTTCTTGAAGCCAAATTTTCGGGGCAGTTTTGTGTAGATCGATATGGGCGGTCTGGAAAAGCGAGGCATGGCCTTCATGGCATTACCCGACTCGTGCGTGTGATAGTAGATCTTTCGAAATCCCAGCTCTTTGACCGAGAAGTTGATGGCCAGATTGAGTAGCGCCTCGTCCCAGATCGGCTGATAGGGCAAGACATACTCCCGTCGATACTGCAGGAAGTCATCAATGTGAACGGCGCAAAGTTTGGACGGCAACTTGCCCCCCTTTTTCCTTATCTCTCGTCGATGGCGACGCACCCATTCTTTCTGATCCTCGACGTATCGCAGCCAGTCATTTTGTATTTCCTCGATCAAGACTTCGCCCGTGTCAAAGTCGAAGTCCAGGCGTACCCACCCCATAGTGAAGCCTCCCTTTTTGCGAACAGGATGCCTGTCGTAAACGAAAGGATGGGTCTTCCCGGGCTTCATGAGCTCGTAGTAGCCATGGTTGTGAAAGGCATCGAAATTCAGTTGAAGCACGAGGTTCCACCCCGCCCTCGACGTTTGATACCACAAGTCATGGTCCTTGTTGCTCGCCTGGCCCCAGGATCCCAATGTGTAGTGAAACTCTCGACAGTCCATCGGCCTCGACTCCTCCAGTTTGCCCGGTGATATCTTGCCATTCCCCGCCGCTGCAAGGAGCCGTTGGGCGATCTCCTTGCGGGCAAGGAAGCCAAATGGCGATTTCTTGAAAGCTCCAATACTGATCTCCTCCTTCACTGCCAACTTCATCATATCGATCACATACTTGTCCTTGAAGTATGCATAGCCGACCTTACCGGTCCCCAGCATCTTCTTGACGAATTGTAATTCGCTAGCTGTCATTGCTATTTTGTTTCTTGTTCGTAGATGATTGTTCTTGGACAATCCCTTGAATGGGATCACCACCGAGCCACACGATGCTTCATCACGTGGGGGTTAGGATGCGGACGACAGCTTCTGAAGAAAACCAATGACACTCCATCGCGTCATCCAGAGGGAGGGTTCTAACCCGACTGAAGGATCTCTTTGACGCGACTACGATGATCCTTCGTCGAAGATTCTTCATTCCTCCCGATAGCCATCGGGATCCATTCTGAATGACGAAGGAGAATGTGCAAAGACCGGGACCTTAGCGGCCCCGATCGTCACATCAGCAAAGCCAGCGACCAGCGCTTGCTACGGCATCGACGGAGGTTGTCCTTCAGGACGCTGAGCTCATGCTCATCGAGCGTCCATCTAATACCCAGTCGATAAAACCTCATCGCTTGACGCAAATGGCCCCCAACCTCTTTGTTGCGACCCAGTTCGTTGTAGATAAACGACTGGCTCACTCGAGGTATATTGAGCGCCCTGAGCAACAGTGCCTCATGCTCATCAAAGCGCTTGCAATCAAAAAGCAATTGCGCCAGGTGGATGTAAGTAGCTCCATAGTTGGGGCTGTACTTCATCGCCAGCATGAGGTGCCTCTCGGCCTTCTCCAAGTCATTGAGGTGGTTGAGGTACAACCAACCCATGTGGTTGTGAGCCATCGCAAACGTAGGCTCGTCGGCCAACGCATACTCCAATAGCTCCCTACCCTTCAGATAGTTTTCTTCCCTGAAAGCGTCCTCGGCATCCAGGATATATTGATCCAAAACATACATTGTCCTGGTCTCATATTTCTTGATTCTAAATCGGGCAGCCGCAAAAGCATCTCTAATTCATTCAGGGTACGTTCAAGAATCCATTGTTCATTGTCCTGATTCAGGACAGAATAGATTCTTCCCGTTGGTCTGAATGACGGGCTTTTGCAGCCGCCCTTACACTATTTGCCGTTCGTGAAGATGCTCTTCAACTGATCGATCACCTGGCCGTTTCCGGTGACAGTGATCTCACCAATCTTCTCAGCGATCTTCTCGACGTACTCCATCTCCTTGAGCTTGAACAACATCTCGTTGTCCTCCATCAGCTTCGCAGTGTTCAGGAGGCTTCGTGTAGAAGCAGTCTCCTCCCTGCGCATGATCACGTTGGCTTGCGCCTGCTTTTGCGCGACCAGCACCTGGTTCATGATATCCCTCACCTCACCAGGCAGGATGATATCACGGACACCGCAGTCGGTGACGGTGACACCCAAGGCTTCAGCCTTCGGCTTGATGACCTCACGGACATACGCTGCCATGCCATCTTTTTTATCCAGCAACTCATCCAGCGTCAGGGTACCGATGTACTCCCGCAGGGCGAGCTGCATGAAAGTGTACAGCTGCTTCTCGTAGTCCTTGTTGTCGATCACGGCCTTTTCGATGTCTGTGACTCGGTATTGGGCCATGAAGTTGACACGCAGAGGCGCCTTGTCGCGGGTAAGGATCTCCTGTCCAGACACCTCGATTTGCCGCTGTCTCAGATCGACCTTGTCGACCTTCACAGGGATGGTGTTTTTCCAGAAGAAGTAAGTACCCGTGGTGAGGATCTTGTCGAACATACCGTCGATGTACAACACCGCCTTCTCGTAAGATTCGACAACGAACACCCTCAGGTAAGGCAGCACCTCTCGGCGCTCGAGGATTGTCAGACCGATGTCTTCGGTGATCTCCACTTTGCTCAAGTCTGCCTTGATGAAAGTATGATCTACCGACCCTTTCCAGAACATGTGTTTACCGGGGGTGAGCACCTGCTTGAAGTTCCCGTCCTCATATTGCAGGCATATTTCGTTGTCCTGCACGTCGACGACGGTGAGCTCCTGGCGCAAGTCTTCGTCCTCCAGCAACAGGTTGATACCTCCTGGTACACCTGCCGGCATGTAAAAGGGCTTGCCTCGATCGTACCGGATCACCGTCTCAAACGGGAAGATCCAGTAGACCCCTTTGGTCAATATGCGACTGTAATCACCTCGTTTGAAGACGAGACCTACAGTTCCCGTGTTGATTCTGATCCTTTTCATCATCTTGTCACGTTAGCGTTATACATCTATTTTACTCATCGGCCGAAGCCAATACTTTTTATCATTTCTTTGGGGCCCTCTTCCGGCTGTCACCTCTCGCCCTTCGCCGCGCTAGCCACCGCACCTACTTGCTCGGGCTCAAACAACCGGCTCCATCCGGGGTCCGACGTTCGTGGGCCGGTCAGCCCTGGCTTTGACCATGAAGTAGAGAGTGTACAGAATGGACTGTTGATATTTCGATTTCCATTCTCTCACTTCATGGTAAAAGCAGCGCAGGCCTGCCATCGGCAAACTGGCGGAGCCAGGCTTGAGCACGACTTCCAATGGGTAGTTTCTCCAATCCACGACTTTGTCCCCACAATCATCACCTCCTTTCCCGTCGTGTTGCAGAAAGCACCGATCCGTCGCCGAGCGGTATCCGTCGGACTCAGGGCCTTTGCCCAATTTTTGAGTGGATGCGTCCGAAGACTTCCCCACAAATGCTGGCCTGCTGCGCCCTCTCTAGCACGAAGCGAAGGAGGGCTGCCCGCTTTCTTTCCACCCTATTTCAAGAGCCGTGGAACACTCCTCTCCAAAAACCACGTTAACAGCGTGGGGCTCTACCAACTGAGCTACGACCGTTTGAAGGTCGACCGGATTCGAACCGGCGCGATACTGACGCTCTATCCGTTTGAGCTACTGCGCAAATGCAGGAAGGATTCGAACCTTCAACTTTCAGTCAATACAAATGCAAACAGGAAGGCAGCATACTGAGGATACAGTACTGCAGTGCCATTCAGAGACACCCGCCGTAGGCTTTCACTGCCCATCATTTGTTTCTTAGTCCGCCATCTGCGGACATATCTTGTGGCTCCTCATCAGGATGGCTGGCGGCGACCGGCTTAAGAAAAGCCATGTTGCCGACCGCACACCAGCCCGTTGAGATGGGAGCGATGGGCCGCACAAGTGCGGACCGCTGTGGAAGAGGTACGAATCGAACGTACACTCACGGTGCTTCAAACCGCCGCTCTACCATTGGAGCTACTCTTCCATGTACCCAGACGCTATGGTCTGGGCACCCTGACGCTTAGGTCAGGACAAGATCACTGGACCCCTTGACGGTACCAGCGACCCACCTACTTCCGGAATTAGGCAGGTCTACCCAGGTCAGGTGATCTTCCTGCTCGTTTGGAGCTTTTTCATACATCACCGGCGCAAACGGAACCCCGGCTTGTGGGCTCTAACCACTCTCCAAACTCAGGGGAGCCACCCGTCTTGCAGCTCCCGCAGTGACGGAGGTTGGTGATTTCTTCTCCAACCTTCCGCTTTTCTTTTATTTGGCCCGTTGCTTTCGGGTCGAGGCAACAAAAAAAGCCCCGACCTGCAACCAGGACGGGGCTCTCTCGCGCACTTAGTCTATGTACTAAGTATCGCCAGTCCATTCCTGATCTATCCACCCGGGAGAGCGACCCAAAAGGGCATACGTCTCCCGATCGCTCTTCGAGCTAAACCAAATATTATTCTGTATTTGAGTCATACCGCCAAAATCCATATGAAACAAAAAACCCAGGCTGTTGGGCCTGGGTTTCATCTATATCTTCTTATAGTTGATTACCAATCAGACCCAAACACATGAAATACATCACAGAAGCGGCTTTCTGTCGCTATGGGTGATGTGATATGCTTCGTGTTTAGATACATTTTCTGTTTTTGTTTGTTATTGCAAGTATCGGAAACTGAAATTAGAAAACCAAATAATATTTTAATAATTCTGATTTTCTTTATTTTCAACAACCATGCCAGTTAATCCCAATCGTCGTCATCATTCCAACTCCCCCAGGCGCTCTCATAGTAATACGCACTTCGGAGCTTTCGGTTAAAATATCTGAAAGAAAAGGACGGATCGAAGAAATCCTTCAGCTTGGCGGGAATGGCCGGAAGCTTCCCCCAATCAAAGAGCACGTTGTACAATTCATCCAGTCGCCGCTCGAAGCTGTCGATAAGAAATACGTGTAAGTCCAGGTGTGAAACGTACTTCTCGCAGCGCTCTGGATGGTTGGTTGCAAGATCTACGAGCTCAGATTGGCGAGCCACTATTTTGCTGGTCTTAGCTCGCACTTTGCTCCCCAAGGGTGTTCGAATAAACAAATTGAAAGGCCACAACCACTTGACGTGAAGGCCTCTGTCCACGAGGGCGTAGAGAAGAAAGTCTTTTCTGAACGCCTTGAATCTACCGAAGCTATTATAGATGTCATTTAGGTATTTCTCAAGATCGGTTTCCTCCAGTGGCAAATGATCGACGAACACCTGAAGATCCTTTAACTCTCGTATTGGTGCAGCTGGACTTTCTCCTTTTTGGACAGAGTAATGATCCACTTCCCGGTATCCCAGTCGCACGGTTTGCAGTCTTAGATTTATTCTCTTCTCATAGACCAGTTGATAGAAGTTCATCTCCATCAACTGCTCTGTCGATGCGTGCGGCCGAATGAGATAAAGTTTCTCTCCCAGTGACAGCGGAGCCCTCTGACCACCAGCATTCATGATCCGGACGCCATCCACCGCCCACATGATCACACCCGCGGCGGCAGCCATAAATGGATAAAACGCCAGGGAATACATGATGAGGATCACGCCCATCTCCTCGTAGGGGAATAGTCGAACCAAACGAAATGCGAACAAGATCAACGCAGCGGCTACTGCTATGATCTGCCCCCGTGTCATTCTCGAGAGCCCGTAGAACTCCACATTCTCAAAGGAATTTCCACTGCGGAAATTCTTCACGGTGAAGCGAATCACCAGCAGGACAATGGCGAAAAAGCACAACCTCACAAAGCGCCCTGTCCGAGGGGTCCACTCTTCCTCGCTGGGGGCGGTCCATTCATATTCGTGATCCTCCAACTGACGAAAAAGCGTGTATTCCCGATCGATGTCCGCGAGCGCAGACTGTAACGGGTCAAAGATGTCTCTGCCCTCTTGTAGGTTGATCTCCACCCATTGATGCAGGACATTGGAAAAGAATTCTTCATTCTGTGAGTTGGCTGTTTTGGTGACCACACGATTCTCTCCCAGCCCAATATGGATATAAAGGAATTCATCCAACTCCGACTTGGATGCCGCCAGGTCATCGTAGTAAATACTGTCCGGATAGATCCTGATGGTGACCATCAGACGGTGTCTCTTCTGCAGCCCCACACATACCTCCTCCAATATCTCCTTTTGCTCATATGTGAAGAGTCCGGCAAAATCTGCCACGTGACTGGCTACCAGCTGACCGCTACTGACAACAAACAGAAAAAGTGTAAGGAGCTTACGTCCCAAGATTGTGCGTCGTTGGTTGTATGTAAAATAGGGAAATGTCTTGCCCTAATGGCCTCTGTAAGTGCCAGTAAGCCATTTTCTGCAGTCAGAGAGAAAGGCATGGAGTTAGTCAATATTTCGTTTGACTTCCATCAACCATCCTGTAAATTGGTAAAATGAAACGCAGACAACTCTTCAAAGCCTCACTAGGGCTAGGTCTATCAGGCGTCGCCTCAAAGGCGCTTGCCGGCCATCAGACTTCAGACAGCCCAGTAGTTATCTCCACCTGGAACTTTGGCGTCACCGCCAACGCTGCCGCATGGAAAGTACTGGCAGGAGGGGGAGCTGCCCTTGATGCCGTGGAGCAGGGTGTGATGGTCGTAGAATCTGATCCCAACGAGATGTCAGTCGGCTATGGAGGCCGACCGGACAGAGAAGGGCGAGTCACCCTTGATGCATGCATCATGAACGGCGTGACAGGCAAGTGCGGCGCAGTGGCCTTCCTACAGGACATTGAAAATCCGATCCGGGTAGCGCGTATGGTGATGGAAAAGACACCCCATGCCATGATCGTAGGTGCCGGAGCCAAGCAATTTGCCATAGCCAATGGCCTCCCCGAGCTAGACCTCCTTACACCTAAAGCCAAGGAAGAGTATGAGAAATGGCTGACAACTTCCAAGTATCAGCCTGTGATCAATATTGAGAATCACGACACCATC
Source organism: Cyclobacteriaceae bacterium (assembly GCA_965227935.1). Classification (GTDB taxonomy): domain Bacteria; phylum Bacteroidota; class Bacteroidia; order Cytophagales; family Cyclobacteriaceae; genus JAWPMT01. Next base: position 1,332,985 of record CBDDGS010000043.1, read on the forward strand.
GGCATGCTGGCACTAGACGAGGAGGGTAATCTGGCGGGAGCCTGTACCACAAGTGGAGCTGCCTACAAAATGCATGGTCGTGTCGGTGATTCCCCAATCATCGGCGCGGGCATGTTTGTCGACAACAAGATAGGAGCGGCTTGCGCCACTGGCCTTGGTGAGGCAGTGATTCGCGTAGCAGGATCGGCGATGGTAGTGGAGGCCATGAGACAAGGCATGGAACCCGAAGAGGCATGCAAGTACATCGTCGATCGTATCGTCGACAATGAGCCCACAACGAAAGATCTGCAAGTAGGATTCCTTGCCCTGAGGAAAGACGGCACCGTAGGTGGCTACAGCATCCACAAAGGCTTCAACTATGGCTACAGAACCAACAAGGCCGATGAACTACTAGATGCCACCTCGAAATACTAAATGAACTAACCATGAGTACTACTTATGTCAAAGAAGCATGCGTGGAAGGCCTCTCTCAGGCTTTGAAGGCCCAGGAGCTCGGAGCGGACAGGATAGAACTCTGTGCCGACCTCAAGGAAGATGGCCTCACTCCCGAAATAGACGACATCATGGAGGCCAATGAGCAGTTGTCAATTCCTATCCGTGTGATGATACGACCACGGCCCGGCAACTTCGTGTACAACAAGGAGGAGGTGAATGAAATGGTGGCCAGCATCGAAATCTGCAAATCCTTAGGCATAGAGGGCGTCGTATTTGGTGCACTGAAAGGCGACAATACCCTCGACCATAAAACCCTGGCTCTGCTCTGTGAAGTGAGCGGCAGCATGAAAAAGGTCTTTCACAAGGCCATCGAGGAGACCTCGGACCTCATCGCCTCCACACGTGAGCTATTCGAGAAAACGTCCATCGATGCGGTGCTGACCGCTGGCGGCAAAGGAAGGGCCACCGATAACTTACCTGTCTTAAGAGAGTTGATAGAGGTGGCTGGCGACAAGGAGTTGGTTGCTTGTGGGAAGATTGATGACCAAAACCTGTCCAGAATCCACGCTGCCCTTGGAGCCAAGGCGTATCACGGTCGTAAGATCGTCGGGAAGCTTTGATCCTGGGGGATGCCACCTCCATCTAGCCCGGATCGGAAGTGATAGCCCGCATTGGAATTCGGAGTTTGGGTAGCTCCCAATCCCATACTTATTACCAACTCCAAATTCAGAACTCAGAATTGGCTCAGGCCAGCGCGGCGGTGGCTAAAACGGAGAGCCGGCAAGTAAGTAGCAAAGAACTACCTCACTGGCTGCTCCAAACTATTTCACCCCTTCCGTCACACCAAAGGCACTCTCTAACCGATCCTTTACGGGTTTGTTGGCCATTACAATGAGGTAATCGTCTATCGCCAAGGTGATGTCCTTGGATGGATTCTTTATCAATTTTCGTCTACCTCCTTCCGTCTTACTTATGGCCATCAGCACCGCATCCTGGTCATCTTTCATCTGGTGGAAAATCTCATGACCATTCTTTCCCAGGTAGGGGTTGCTATCAATCGCACGAAACTCCATGACATCGAACCCTTCCTCGTCTTCGGTGGGCCGCATCAGGTCGAGGCTGAGTTCTGCCACGTCTGGTTCGAATATATAGCTGGCAACCAGTCTGCTGACAATATCATTTTTCGGGACCACGCGAGAGACCCCGGCGGCCTCAAACGTATAGGTGAGTGTGGACTTGCCGGTCGCAACGAGAATCTCTGCTTGCGGAGCATACTGCTTCATATTGATCACATGCATGAGCGAATCCGAATCGTCATCCAGGGCAAGAAAGATGATACGGCATTTCTTCGCATTTACTTTCTCGTAGGCATCGGCATTTTGGAAATCACTGAATAACACGAATATGTTGTCCTTGCCATATTGCTCGTAGATAAGGTCAACATCGTCCTTGCGGGAGGTCACTATACAAACGGGCGTGTTGGTGTGCCGGATACCATTTAGGACCTGACGGCAAAAGTCATTCCAGCCATAAAGGATGAGGTGATTCTCAAAATCAGTCCCTTTGAAACCCAATTTTCTCTCTTCCATGATGATGTTAAACTTGTTGGTAATGGTCCCTAGAAGTAGGCCAAGCAGCCCAATACTCGCAAATACATAGATGTAGCCGATGACCTTGCCAATGGTAGATATGGGATAAAGGTCGCCGTAGCCCACAGTGGTCAGCGTCACCACCATGTACCACATGGCTTCGCCAAAAGTAATAATGGCTCCATCCGCCTCTTGCTTTTCTGCCCATACCAAAATGAGGTTCAAAGCGACAGCTGTAACTACGAAAATGACCACATAGGCGCCTTCTCTTCTCATGCTTTGCCGACAACTTATTGCCAGCGCATAATACACAATATCTATCGATTGTCAAATCTTCCCCTCCAACATCGCATCTAATGGTGGAGACTGAAGATGTCGCAACAAGTTTGAGGACACTATTAGCAAAGGATGAATGGAGCCAAGGCCCCATTGAAAGACGGGGACTTACTCATCGCGAAGGCAATCGCTAGGATTGACCATGGCGGTCCTGATGGCCTGTGCACTCAGTGTGATCCAGGAAATGACCATGGCAATGATGGCCGCACAAAGAAAAAACCCGACACTCAAGTCAATTCGGTATTCGAACTGATCCAGCCAATGGCGCAATATCCAGTAAGCCACGGGCACTGCGAGTAGTATTGCCCAAATGACCAGCCTGGTAAACTCGGTCGTCAGCAGCCACGCAATATTCGCCGCTTTGGCACCAAGTGCTTTTCTGATCCCAATTTCTTTGATACGACGTTCTGCCGTAAAAGACGCCAGACCCAGCAACCCAAGGCAAGAGATAATGATGGCCAGGGCCGCTGCATATTTGGACAGGGATGCCACGCGCTGCTCGGTACTGTAGAGTTCATAATAGACCTCATCGACGAATTTCGGCTCAATGGGGAATCCCGGATTGAACGAATCATTGAAATCCTTCATCTGAGTAATGGCTTCTGCCTCTCTACCAGCCATCAGTCTGGCCATAATGAACCATGATGCCTCAGGTCTCAATAGTATGATTGCAGGAGAGTGCTTTTGCCTTAGTGACTGGAAGTGAAAGTTTTCCACGACACCAATGATTTCGAGCGACTGCTCTCCCCAAACTGTCAGTTTCTTGCCCACAGGCTCTTCCATACCCATGGCGGCGACCGCTGCCTCGTTGACCACAATACCTGTCTGATCATTGGCCTTGGCCTTGGAAAAAGTCCGCCCGCTCTTCATCCTCATACCGACCGTCTCGATCAATCCATAGTTGACCCTGATCACCTCAAATTGCATCTGATCAGCGGGCGACTTACCCCGCCAACTAACTTCGGAAGTGTAGTTCTGCATCCCCACGAGCGTGTGACCGACGCTGCTGGCGTCCTGCACCCCAGGGAGTTGAGACAACTCCTCCAGGTAGGTGTCGATGGATTGAGAGACATTGCCACTCTGTTCAAAGTACACCAGGTTTTCGTTGTCGTAACCGACGTCTTTGTCGGCTATGTACTGCACCTGACTCTGTATGACCACCACAGCGGCGATGAAGATAATAGACAGCCAAAACTGAAAAATCACCAGACCCTTTCGAATCCAAACTTGTTTCGGAGAAGCGCGAAACTCCCCTTTGATCACCAGGATCGCCCGATAAGACGATAGGTAAAGGGCCGGATAGCTACCGGCGAGGATACCCGTAAATAACGCGATAGCTAAGGAGCCGGTGACCAGTTCCGGGGTGAAGTTGAACTCGATGACTTTGCCCGTGAATTCATTGAACATTGGTAATATCAGGCTCAAGATGCCCAAGGCAAAAAGCATTGAGATCGTCGTGACGACTACGGATTCGCTCAGATACTGTTTTATGAGCATTGGGCGCTCAGCGCCAATCACCTTTCGGATACCCACCTCCTGCGCCCGGCTCGAAGCACGTGCGGTACTGAGGTTGATGAAGTTGATACAAGCAATAAGGAGGATGAACACGGCGACGGCACTGAACAGACGGATGTTGTCAATTCTACCTCCCACCGGCACACCGTTCTCAAAGGAATTCCACAAGTAGAGATCCGACATCTGGATGAGGGAGAACCGGGCATGGTCCCGCTCCAGATGTTTCGCATGGAGCGTCTGGATCTTCTCGCCTACCTGCAAGGTGCTGGTTTCTTTGGAGAGCAACACCAAAGTCCGGGGCCCTTGATTTCGCCAGTCCAGAACCCACGGCTGCTGATCAACAAAATCATCGAATGAGGCAATAAAATCAAACTGCCTACTTGAGGTACTGGGGATGTCATCGAGAACCGCTGTCACTTTATACGTCCGGTCGTGGTCGATGGTCACGATCTGATTGACGGCTCTCGCCGGATCCTCAAATAGTTTCTCTGCGAGCGGCCGTGACAAAACGACGCCTCTCTTGTCACTCAATGCCAGGGACTTGTCTCCATGAAGCAACGGAAAGGAGGTCATGGTCAGAAAGTCCTTGCTGGCATAGATCCCCTGCTGCTTAAAATGGCTATTCCCCTGACTAAAGATGTGCTGCACCTGCCACGTGTATGTTGCAGCCTGCTCCACCTCGGGTAGCTCATTTTTGAGTTCCGCTGCAAGTAAGCCAAAAGTCGCCATGGAGGTAGAGGATTGACCGTTGGCAAATTCTCTGGTAGACATTACCTGGAACAGCCGCTCATCATTTTCATGAAAAGTGTCTACTTTGATCTCATCAGCTACCCACAGAAAAATCATCAGCGACGTCGCCATCCCGGTACTGAGACCGACGACATTGATCCAGAACGATGTCGCGTGTCTGGTCAATGAGCGATACGCTGATATAATGTAGTGATGAAGCATCACCGACTCATCGCCCAAAATTGTACCAGTTTTATAAATAACTGAAAATCAAATATTTGACGAATAAAAATGCCGGAAGTGTCCGATAAAATCGTGCGGAATCGGACGAATTGCCTATTCTCCGAACCAGTCTTTGAAATCGCTTGCCTTCTCAGCACTTACCACCACCTCTTCAGCCGAAGCAGGAGTCAATTGAAGAAGTAGTTTACCCTTGTGGTATCGATGCGCCACCTCGATGCTGCGAATACTTACGATATACTGTCGGTTAGCCCTGAAGAAGGCCGCAGGATCCAATTGCTGGAAGATCTCATCGAGCGTTTGATCCATTAGAAATGTTTGGCCGCGATTATCGACGACATGCACGACACTGTGCTTTGTGTAGAAATAGGCAATGTCCTCGACATCGAGGGATAAGAGCTTGTCTGCTTGCTTGATGAGAAACCTCGTCTTATACTTCTTGTCGTCAAGTCGGATAGATTTCAAAAGGCTCGTCAAGTCCATTGCCGGCGACGCGCCGGCAAAAGCCTCCTGCAGCTCCCTGTATTTTGAAAGACTGCTTTCCAGCTCTTCCTTTTTGATAGGTTTGAGGAGGTAATCAATGCTGTTGACTTTGAATGCCCGCAGCATGTATTCGTCAAAAGCAGTGGTAAATATGACTGGGCTCTTAACGGGTACCTGATCAAAAATCTCAAAGCTGATGCCATCACTCAATTGGATGTCCATAAATATCAGCTCAGGCTTCTGATGGTTTCGTAGCCAGCGCACGCTGTCCGCAACACTGTCTATGACCTCGACGATCTCGATATTGCCATCCACCTCGGCCAATACCTTTTGCAGTCTTCGGAAGGCTGGTGCCTCATCTTCTATGATCAGAACTTTCAATGGGCTACAACGCTGAGTTTAGGTTCATTGACAAGGCGAATGAGCGGTACCGCTACCATGAAGTTTTGCGCCGTCGTAATAATATCTATGTCCCTATTACCCAGAAACTCATAACGCTTCCGAATATTAGCGAGACCGGTTTTCGTGGACTTTTCGAGTGTGTTTTTCCGCTGCAGATTGTTCTTGACGATCACGGATAGACCATTCTCCGTATAGATCTCGACAGTCAGGGGACTGGATTTGGAAACAACGTTATGCTTCACGGCATTTTCCACCAACATCTGCAGGGTCAGTGGCGGAATGTATTGCTCCTGGCTCTCATCGTCCACTGAGAAATGGCACTGCAGATTGTCGGGATACCTCATCTGCAAAAGAAAAAGATAGGCCCTGACAAACTCCAGCTCCTCCGACAGTTTCACAAGTTCCTTGTCCTTGGTCTGCAAGATGTACCTGTATACCTCAGAGAGCTTCACGGTAAATTCTATGGCAAGGTCCTGGCTCTCTGCGATAAGCGTCGTCAGCGCATTGAGGCTATTGAACAAGAAGTGCGGACTCATTTGGTTTTGTAGTACTTCGAACTGCGTCCGCACCTGCTGATTTTTCAATTCCTCATTTTGCTTGATTGTTGACTTCCATTTGTCAAAGAAAAAGGCATTCTCATACAATGATCCTACTACCAATGCCGCCAGAAGGCTATAGGGTGCATGCTCCAGGACCACCCGCCAATCGCGAAGCTCATGCAGGTCGATAAAGTCGGCTAGTAGCCTCACGGGAATACCGCCAACTATCATGAATGCAGTTAATGTAATGATCGTTAGGATCAACCTGCGCGCAGTTTGGTTGATGTCCGGGTACATGCCTCGGTACATCATGAATATCAAGTAGGCACCGTTCCAGTAGATGGTCGTGAACATCAGTGAAATGAGGAACTGCTCATGAAATGGCTGATCATCATCATGCTTCATAATGACGGCCATGATCAGCGCCAAGATGGGTATTCCTGTCCAGCGCAGGTACCGCTCCTTAAGTTGGATAGTCATCGGCATAGCGTTGTACTAAAGTAGCGATTTTGTTTGGCGCCGGTTGCTATGAACTGAGGCCAGGCCGGAGTAACAGGACCCGAAGTCGGATTTTTTGGCGTCCAAACCCAATAAGGCCCTGATAAGGAGTAACCGGACATTTCAATGGCTCAAAATCCCAATTGAAGGTGTTTTGTAGCGGCTTCACCACGGTTAACCTGGTACGGGGCAGGACGGTCGCGTTCATTTGATCAGGAATCAAACAAATACCGATCTCACACATGAAAAACCTGGAATTCAAGATCTATTTAGCCATATCCCTTTCGATGCTTAGTCACTTCGTATTCGGTCAGGCGCAGGTCGTCAAGGGACAAATCAAAGATGCGCAGTCAGACTTTCCTCTGATTGGGGCCACGATTGTACTGGTAGGCTCAGACCCAATACAGGGAGCGGTTACCGACCTGGATGGCAAGTTTGCGATTGACAACGTACCTGTAGGCCGCCAGACTTTTGGTGTGCAATTCATTGGCTACAAAAGTATCACGCTACCTAACGTTTTGGTCACTAGTGGCAAACAGGTGGTCCTTGAGGTGAAATTGGAGGAGTCCGTCGAGCAGCTCGAGCAGATTGTGATCACAGCCGACTCTGACAAGGACCAACCCATCAACGAACTCGCCAAGGTGAGCGCCAGGACATTCAGCCTGGAAGAAGTCACCCGCTTCTCGGGAGGTAGAAATGATGTAGCTCGGCTCGCGACATCCTTTGCTGGGGTCAGCGCACCTAATGACTCGCGGAATGACATTGTCGTCCGGGGTAACTCGCCCGTAGGTCTGCTGTGGCGGATCGAAGGTATTCCTGTCGCCACCACCAATCACTTCGCGACACTTGGCACGACAGGTGGTCCAGTGAATGCGTTGAACACCAACCTCCTGCGCACGTCGGACTTCCTCACAGGGGCATTCCCCGCCGAGTACGGCAATGCGAACGCGGCGGTCTTTGACGTCAATTTCCGCAATGGAAACAGCGACGAATTTGAGTTTACTGGACAGATGAGCGCTTTCAGCGGTCTGGAATTTATGACAGAGGGACCCATCAGCAAAGAGAAGGGCAGCTCCTTCGTGGCAAGTTACCGGTACGGTATTGCCAGCCTGGCAGCAACCGGCACGAGCGCCGTACCCTTCTATCAGGACTTCTCTTTCAAGGTGAACTTTGGTGAGAGCAAATTGGGAAGATTCGAACTCTTTGGTCTTGGGGGACTGAGTAGTATTGACTTCAAAGGGGATGAGGTGGATGAAACGGACCTCTTCGCCAACCCGAACGAAGACGCGTATGTCGACAACGACTTAGGCCTTATAGGTCTGAGCAATACGCTAAGACTGGGTAGGAATGGCTACCTCAGGACCACGCTGGGAGCCTCCACCAATTTCAACGAGTACCTACAGGACAACATCCTGACCGATGTCGAAGGAAATCCCACCGATAAGTACCGTGCTGTCAATGCAAGGAACCGTGAGACGCGCTATTCTCTGACCTCCACCTGGAATCAAAAATTCAACGCACGTTTCAACCTTAGATCAGGCATAGTGTCGGAACTGTACCAGGTAGACTTCTTTACAGAGGACCGCGATAATAGGGCCGAGATCCCTGATGACAATGGTGATGGTATTCCGGACAGGTTCATAGTGACAAGAGATATCGAGGACTCCTATTCACTTACACAGGTCTTCTCACAGGGAGAATACAAATTCACTGATGCCCTGAGTATGACGATAGGTCTGCAGGGGCAATACCATACCTTCACCGATGCAGCCATGATCGGGCCCAGGTTTGGCATCGGCTGGCAATTGGACGAGTATCAACGGCTCAGTTTTGCCTACGGCCTCCATGGCCAAGCCATCCCGTCACCGATTCTCTTCTATGAAGAGGAAGTGGCTCCTGGTGAAACGGAGCGAACGAATACCGATCTGGGCTTCATGAAGAGCCACCACTTTGTGCTTGGGTACGACCGAAACTTTGGGACCGATTGGCGTTTAAAGGCCGAGCTGTATTATCAGCACTTATTTGACGTGCCAGTCGAAGCCGTTCCCAGCAGCTACTCTATTCTCAACCAGGGGTCTGATTTCATATTTGACGAGCGGGGTTCGCTGGTCAATGAAGGCATAGGTACCAATTACGGCTTGGAGCTGACTTTGGAAAAATTCTTCAGTCGTGGCTACTATGCTCTTTTCACGACATCCATCTATGAATCGACCTATGAAGGCAGCGATGGCATCGAAAGGAGTACTGCATTCAACAACCGATTCATTGTCAACTTCGTCGCGGGCAAGGAATGGAAGTTTGGCAAGAATGATCGCCACGCCTGGACATTCGATACCAAGTTTACCACCTCCGGGGGAAATCCTTTTACTCCCATTGATCTGGATGCTACACGCGAAAATGACGGCAGAGAAGTGTTGATGGAAGACATCGCTTTCAGCGAACAGTACGAAGACTATGTCCGTTGGGACGTCAAATTCGGCGTGCGACTCAACAGCAAACGTGTCTCACATCAGTTCTTCGTTGACCTCCAAAATGTGACGAATCGAACGAACGAGTTCGTCAGAAGGTACAACGAAGTGACCGATGAGATCAATAGCGTGGAGCAAATTGGCTTCTTCCCCGATGTGCTATATCGCATTCAATTCTAGGGTAGTCAAGAAATAGAAATCATGGAGAATCCAGTGAGAAATCAGCACTGGATTTTCTTGATTTTCGTCCTCTGTAGGCGCCCAATAGGCATCTTGCAGCAAATGGATACAGTTTTGTGCGACGATCTGGATTTGTGGATATGTATGAATTTTTCCTTAATTTTAATATTCGACCAAAATGTTCACTGACTGGAAATGGCAAGGTTTCTTGTGCTCTTCATGCTATTCCTGGGCCCTGCGCTGTACGCTCAGGATGCCATGATCAAAATCAAAGATCGTGGCGACAAAGTATACTCCGTGTTCTTTCATGCCGACTACCCTTATGATGTCATCGTCAGGTTGGTCGATGGAAATGGCCGTCCGTTGAATTCTGAAAAGATATGGTCTGATGGCTTCGAAAAGCCCTACAACCTCAAAAATCTGCCTGAGGGTGTCTACACTTTCAAAGTGAAATACAGCGATCATAAGTTTGAACACTCTGTCGCCGTTGGTGAAGCCGCCCAAATCGTGCTTGCAGAGGCACGAACCGCCAGAAAAAAGAACAAAGAAAAGGAGAAAGAGAAAAATCAAGAGAGGATCCTGATCTCAGAAAGTGCCGACGACTTGCGAATTGCCCTTGTAGATGAAGACATCTCAGCGCTAAGTATCTTCTTTTACCTAAATGGCAGCACCGAGGACTTCGAGTACTACTATTGGGAGCCGGTCCCTAGCAAGAAGGAACAAACCTACGACCTCAAAAAGTACGCCGGCACCCCAGTCAGGCTGGAGATCGTGGAAGACGGCAAAATACTAGCAGAAAAGCTGCTTGTAACCAATTGACCTTTCGCCTAAGACTCGTCCGAATCTCGCTTTAGTCCAAACTTCGTCGCGTGCCACGCTCTCTCGTGAACATAATAGAAGAACATCTTAATGAATGTCTCAATGATCGCGACGCTAGATGCTTTCTCCATAGCCGTGGGATTATCTCGAAAGAAAAATAGCGCTACTAAAAAGGTCGTCAAAGAGGCTATCACCCTCCACGTAACGGTCTTCATCAGGTGCCTGACTGAGCTCCTGATCTTCATTTTGGCATTGTACCAAACCCTCTCATGGTAATAGTAGAAGATCATTTTAAGAGATGCTTCTGCTACCGCCACCCACGAAGCTTTCTCTGTAGCATTAGGATCATCCCGAAAGAAGAATAGCGTCAGCAGGAAAGTTGTTCCAGTGGCAACAATCCTCCAGGTGATGGTTTTGGCAATATGGCGTTTTCGACTGTGCATCTCATTCGAAACAGCGGCAAAAGTAAGTGATATAATTTACCGTCCAAGCAACTGGTAATACTGCCGCGCCCTGCTCGCCGACAATGACTCTGGCGGATGGCATACTGGGTAGCGTTCGGAATACATTGCCGAGGGTAGATGTGCTCAGATAATAGTAGTTTGCGCATGTGAAGGAGCCCTTTTTCTCAATCATTCTACCCACTCACAATCGGCCAGACATGTTGCGGGAGGCAGTGAGTTCCGTCATGAGCCAGAGTCTTAACGATTGGCAGCTCGTCATTATCGATGATCATTCATCGGCAACCGCAGCTTCCGCGCTCCCCACTGCCACGATCGATAACAAAAGAGTGGTCATACTCACCAATGATCAACGTCGAGGAGTCGCGTACAGTAGAAATAGGGGGATTGAAACGGGCACTGGACAATGGTTGGTTTTCCTCGATGACGATGACACTTTGGAACCTGACTTTCTGGAGCAGGCAAAGGAAGCTGCTACTGATCTTGAAGATGGCGAGGTTTTGGCGATGCCATGTAAGATGCACCCAGCATCCATCAAAACCAGTTGGGGATACCATGCGATGAAAGTTCAGGTCAGACGAAATCGGCGGCGGCCATCGCGAGACGACGCCAGCTTCTATTCGTTGATCTCTTCGCCACCTCAAATGACATCCCTGATCTGTCGCCAAACACTGCTGGCTGGTGTGCGTTTCGACGAAGAACTCTCCTATGGTGAAGATCTGTTTCTGTGGGCCGAGCTTCTTCGAAATCATGTGCGAGTCAAAACTCAAATGAAACGGAAGGACTGCAATGCGCTCATAAGATATCATAGCATGGGGCAGCTTTCAGAAATCGATGATGAAACTGTAATAAACTATTTCGACGGGTTTCAACAACGATTTGGTCCTTTGGATATCCGCACTCAGCAAGCCATCAAGGCAAAGGTCTTCCTAAGAAGCTTGTGGGGAGGTCAGTGGAGTGTAGCAGGCAGGGAGTTTGCCTTAGGCATAAAAAAACCCAGGATATTCCTGGGCCTATGTCTATCTCAGACCTGGCTCAAAGGCCAGATATTTCTGAGCTATTTACTTTACCGGTTGATCAAATTCGATTCGTGATGAGCCGTCTACCGTTATGAAAAAACGGTTGGCTTCATTGCTGTCATTTTAACAGATCGAAATGGTGAAGTCTTTGCGTTGTTTTGTGATTTCCAGATCCGCTCCAATAGTAGGAAAGCGAGGTCTCTGATTGTGTATTGCCAGCTGAGTCTATTCATCTATTTACTGTGTTAGAGTGAAAGTGGTTTCCTTAGTAATTGTAAGAAACAAGTTACTTAAGACCTCAGACCTTGCACTCAATGCCGCTATGAACAGGAATCAGCAGCGCTGAATAGGAATTTCAGCCGGTGAATAATAATCCACGGAATAATTACATAGAACGTATTAGTAAGTGCCGTTATTGCTCTTTCTAATCGATTACCTGGATGTCCCCACAGGCTATTTTTGGATTACCGGAGTGGTCATGCGCCGATAGTATATAGCAGGCGGAACTGAGGTCTTCCGCGTATTGGTGAACTACCAACACCTTCCCTACAATATCCGAGTCCAAGCCGGTATTGAGGCTCCAGAGATCCGTCTGAAGCATGAAAATGCCTTCGCCCTTGCTGTCTACTGTGACATTACCGATGTCTCCAGCCATATTACGATTCCAGGGGAAACCCATGCTTTCTCTCCCGCAGAAACTCTCCATGGAGTTTTGGTTCCAATGTGCTCCGGGAGACTCGCATGTGCCGTCGTGAAGGTGAACAGCGTGTGATGTACCAGGCTCCAGTCCGGTCAGGGTCATGGTGAGGGTGACGATGTTGTTCTCCACGGTCACTTCCACACTACCTCGGGGCGCCGTCAGCTGCTGGTAGGTGTCAGATTCCACTTCCACTCTCTCCACGGCAAAAAGTGCACCTCCAGCTTTTACCGGCGAATTGGGCGTTTGCTCCTCAGCGCATGCGAGAAGCCCAACAGCAAAAAAGACAAATACCCATCTCATACCATCCATAATTCCCTTTCACTTACAACAAAGATGCCACATATCACCCATACTTAAAAGGGTTAAAATCACCACCCTTCTCTCTCCCTCAAGTCCTTAATATGGGCGTAATGATGTCTTGAGTGCCAATCGTAAAGCGCGAGGTTCTCTCCAATTGATATTTCCTTTTTGGTCTCAGGATGCACAAAGCTGCGCCGCCATTGAGCTTCATCCAAACCTCGCAGTAGCCTCACCCATCTCTTGTGCACCGCGGCAATAAACTCCACTGCTTCTTCCCCTGTAGCCTCTTGTGAATCGGGCAGATCGGCCCAACCAGTCTGCGAGTAGGCTTTAATGACAGGCCTATCCTCCGTAAGCGCCCACTTAAAGCGAACATAGCTATTGAGGTGGCTGTCGCCAATATGCATAAGCAGCTGTCGAACCGTCCATCCCCCCGGCCTGTAGGGAGTATCTAGTCTTGTATCGTCTAAATCACCTGTAATGCCCTGCAGTTTTTCTGGAAACGTCTCCAATGTAGTCAGCCACTCCGCGCGCATTTCTGGCGTGATGGCCTTCGGTGCAGAGAATTTACCGATAGGATACTTGAGGTCTTCGAGATTCTGAGTCATTTGCATTGTGGTTAGTCAGGATTCTGATTAGTAACACAAGGCTGCTTCCAAAAAGTGCCGGGCCTTGCACAAATAAGCATAACTTCACTAGTCATTTCCTCCATGAAAAAATGAAGATTCTAAAAATCACGGCGATCGTTCTCCTGGTGTTTATCGGTGGCCTGTCCTTGACCATATGGTTACTGAGCGATCCACTGCCAGAAGGTAAATCGGGAAGGGAGGCCGAGGCCCTGGCCGACAAGATGCTAAAGGCGATCAACAAGCCAGCTTATGACTCCTTGCAGGAACTCCGCTGGTCGTTTCCCCGTGGGCATCACTTTGTATGGGATAAGCGGTCCAATGCAGTTGAGGTCAAATGGGATGATTATGTGGTACAGCTTGATCCAGATAATCAGTCCGGGACAGCATCAAAGGCTTCCGCAACCCTTGCAGGTGACGATCTTGACAAGGCGATCGCTCAAGCCTGGAAATTGTTTGCCAATGATTCATTCTGGTTAGTGGCTCCGTACAAAATCAGGGATCCGGGTACCGAACGGCGCCTGGTAGAGACGGACAATGGGCCAGCATTGCTCGTAACATACACTTCTGGGGGTGTTACTCCCGGTGATAGCTACTTGTGGCTACTGGACCCTGATGGAAGGCCAAAAGCCTGGAAGATGTGGGTGTCGATTCTTCCGTGGAAGGGACTTGAATTTACCTGGGAAGACTGGCAGCAGCACGGTGGTGCATGGTTGGCGCCAACGCACCAGGGCCCTGGACCTGCCACAGTCAATCTTTTGAATCTTCAGGCGCGATAACTTCCAGCTTCAGAGTGGAGGGAGGCTCTGAGAGTGCAAGAATTTCAGGAAATAACTCCTCTCTGATCGCGGCAGTAACCTCGCACTGATGGTCAAATGCCCGATCAATGATCCTAAGCTTTTTGGACGCAAGCAGCCTCTCAGCCTCATTCGTCTCCTCATAGGTATAGGTCAACTGAAATATCACCTCGGGAAATATCTCAGTTTTGGCAATGGACTGGAGCGCGTCTGCAGCCGCTGTACGATACGCATTGATTAGCCCCGCTACTCCCAGTTTTGTTCCGCCAAAATACCTGACGACGACGACAAGAACATTCGTGAGGCCGAGGGATTTGATCTGGCCTAGGATCGGGTCGCCGGCAGAATGCCCTGGCTCCCCATCATCATTAGCACGGAGTTGAGGCGTTTTCATGCCGAGAGAAAAGGCATAGCAGTGGTGCCTGGCATCATGGTACTGCTTCCTCACATCTTGAAGCCGCTCCTTGATTTCCTCTTGGGTGGTCACCGGAAATGCAAACGAGAAGAATTTGCTGCCGCGGTCCTTGAAGAAGCCCTCACCAGACCTCTCAATTGTGTGATAGGTAGTCATTGCCTCAAAAGGAGTCGGGCCTCTTTCTTGACGTCCTTTGTCTCCGCATATTCCAGTGCACGCTCGAGGTGAATAGCGGCAGCGTCGGGCCGATCTTCTGACAGGATACGTCCCATACCCAGGTAACCTAAACTTTTATAGAATTCGCCGTGTCGCGTCAAAGGTTCGCCGTTTTGTACACCAAGGGCGTAAAGACTGAATGCCTCATGCTCATTGTTCTTCACCTTCTCCTCATACAATCCCATGAAAATATTGCCCGCCATCTTGAAATAGGCCCTCTCGCTTGCCTGTAGTTTGCGAATGTATTGTACCGGGACATTGGGTAAGTGCACATCATCCCTAAACGCTTCCAGGTACTTCGAGATCAGGTAAAGGTTGTCCGGATATTGCTTTACCAGGAAGGCCAGGTACTCCTGCGCTTTTTCGGGTGTATCCTCATACCGGAGGTAGATGTAGGAGATGTAAATATGTGCTTCGATCTTCAGCACCACCGTCTCCCTTGTGGCGCGATCCAATTGTGCAAGACCCAGTTCCTGATCGCCACTTTTGAATATCCATACAAAAGGCTTATAGATGGGGTAGATCTGCGGGTACTTTTCACGAAAGTAATTGTACAGACCTGTTGTAAAGAGGAATTCGCTGATGACATCCGTAAGCTCAAAGCCCTCCTTGACCAACCCGTACGCCTTGGTGGCTTCTGATAATGCCTTACGATACTCGTCCCGATCGGCGTAGTACTCGGCCATCAGTCCTCGGGCGGCAAGTTCGAAAAAGAGGGCCTCCGGGTTCTCCTCGTCATCTGCCGACATAGCCACAGCGCGATCGACAGTCTCCTCCATCTTAGTCAGGAATTGCTCAAAGACAGCATCTTCAAGCACTGGTAGATGTTGCCAAAGGAGGTGTATACCGTCCATCAGTGGACCCACCGGATGATCCGGCAACTCGGCCTTCACCAAGGATATGTAATACAAGGCTGAGTCCTCTTGCAAGTTGTAGATGAAATCGCCCCCCTTTCTTACCAAGGCAATTCTGTCGGGGTGATCGAAAAAGGGCATTTGACCTTGAGAGGACAATGGTGACAACACGGAGATAGCCACCAGAAGTATGAGCCGAAGATCACCCAAAACGGTCATTATGTATGTGAAACGCGGCAAGATCAACTTTCTGTTCCTCTTTGTTGGCTAAATTAGAACGGCGAGAGCATTATAAAAATTGAATTTTACGGCAGAAAGCGGCATCGAGGGCCTTGGAGATGACGTAGAGGTGCTTTTCTACAGAAAAGGCTATCTCGACATTCAGCGCTATGAACAGTTGCAAGTACTGAAGGCCACTCACCATGCCTCTCTCCAAATGATGATTCTATTCGCTGTCGAAAATGGAGTGGCCACCAGTCTTTTCAGCAGCCCGTTTGGAGGAATCTTCACACCGGAATCCGTACTACCTGAGGACATCTCCTCTTTCGTGACTTTTATCATTGACCACTTTCGTCGATCTGGTATTGTAACACTCCGCATCGTCCAGCCCTCACCTCTACACGACCAGTTCACACCACTGCCCAAAGAGCCCTTCACAGTAGCCTTCGAGGACCTCAATCAACACCTCGATCTCAAGACAGGTTTTGACAGTCAGCTCCACCCTATGCAAATACGTAAGCTGCGTTCAGCTCCGAAAAACAATATTTCATGCTCAGTGGAAGATCCGTCTTCTCTTGGAGAAGTTCATGAGTTCATCGCTGATTGTCGGGCCCAAAATGGCCTGAAAATCAACATATCGCTGCAAAAGCTCAACGGTCTATTCGAAAGATTCCCAGACTCCTACCACATCTTCTCTGCCTTCAAGGACGCTGAACGTGTTGCCTCCGTAGTCACCTGCCAGGTAACACCCAGAGTGGCCTACTACTACCTGCCGGCCACGAAAGAGGAGTACAAGTCATTCAGCCCCATGGTACCTTTGATCAAAGAGATCGCCGATTACTATCGGTCTCGAGGCATTTCAATTCTGGATTTGGGCATTTCTTCGATACAGGGTACGAAGCAAGAAGGACTCTACAACTTCAAGGAACGAATGGGAGCGGCGCTTAGCTACAAGCCCACGTATCAATTGCACCTCTAAATCATTGGTAGCATTGGAAAACGAAAAAGTATCAGTCATTTGCCTTTGCTATAATCAAGCTCGATTTATCGAAAAGAGCCTCCTTTCGGTGGCGAGGCAAACGTATCGAGGCATTGAACTGATCATCATCGACGATGCCAGTTCTGACGATAGCGTCGAGCAGATCAAACAGACGGTTGCGGGCTTTGACGAGGAATTACGTGCGCGCACCACCCTCCTCTTCCTCCCGGAAAACGTGGGCAACTGCGAGGCATTTAACAGAGGCCTGGCCGCGTGCCATGGTGATTATATTATCGATCTCGCCGGTGACGATGTAATGGCAATGGATCGGGTGGAAAAGCAAGTCGAGGCATTTCATCGTCTCGGTCCATCTTTTGGTGTGCTCTATTCGGATGCGGACTACATCGATGCAGATGACAACCCGTTGGGACTCCATCGAGTCGAAAACCCCGTTGAGGGCTTTGTGTACTCGGAAGTGCTGCGCCGTTATTTCATACCACCTCCAACCATGATGATCCGGCGAAGTGTCCTCAATGAATTGGGGGGGTACGATGAGACGCTCGATTACGAGGACTTCGACTTCTGGGTGAGGTCGGGGAAATTAGTTAAGTATGGATATATCCCCGAAGCCTTGACATCCATTCGACGAGTCAAAGGCTCGTTGTCCGTTCGGTTCTACGAGAAGGGCCATCCTCTCGCAGCATCAACTTTCAAAGTATGTGAAAAAGCCCTGGCATTAAACGAATCTGAGGAGGACAACCAGGCACTGGCAGACCGAATTCGGTATGAACGCAGACAATGTGCGTTATTAGGCAATCGATCGATCGCCCGCAAATATCGAAGTCTCTTGCTCGAGGTTTCGACTTTGAGCTGGTCTGATCTTCTGGTAGATGCCATGGTCGCCTTTCCCGTGGATTGGTCATGGCTACTAAGGGTCAGACATCTACTACGCCCATCCACGACAAAGCGGTGACCACTACCGCCTGTTGTCATCCCCCTCCATCATGCTGATATAGCTATCAAACCTGCTGGGAAAGATCCTGCCTTCCTCCACGGCTTCCCGAATGGCACAACCTGGCTCATTGATGTGCTGGCAATTGTGAAAACGACATTCTCCAAGTAGATCCCGCATCTCCGGAAAAAAGTGTGACAATTCCTCCTCTTCCACTTCCGCCAGCCCAAGCTCTTTGATGCCCGGAGTATCGATCACGAAAGTCTCTTCATTGACGGCAAACATCTCAGCAAAAGTCGTAGTATGCACACCCTTGTCCGCAAAATCCGAGACCTCGAGAATCTTCTGATCTGCGGTGCCTACGATATGGTTGATAAGCGTGGACTTGCCAGTGCCGGAATGTCCCGACAATAGCGTCGTCTTCCCTTCTAAGGTCTCCGGGATGGCACCAAATTCCTGATGAGTAAAGGAGGTAAGTATCCCCGCATACCCTATGTCTTCATACATCGACAGTATAGCCGCGGCCAATTCCAGATGATCCTCATCGTAGATATCGGCTTTATTGACTACAATGATCCCTGGGATGCGAAAAGTCTCAAGTGTTACCAAAAATCGATCTATGAACCCCAGTGAGGTTCGTGGTTGATGCAAGGACGTGACCAGCATCGCCTGATCGACATTGGTGGCCAGGAGATGGTGATGCCCTTTTTTCCTGGGAGAGGCCCTGATGACATAATTCTTTCGAGGCAGGATCTCCGCTATGACAATATTATCTTCTTCCAGCGCCTGCATCTTGACATGGTCACCTACGGCTATTGGATTGGTGATTTTTTTGTCTTGCAGTTTGAATTTGCCCCTTAGTCGACACTTTACAAGCTCTCCCAAATCTGTCCGGACCCAATACCAGGAACCCGTGGACTTTACGACTGTACCGCTGGAATACATTGCTGTAAAAGATACTGCAAGACATGCTCAGTACCGCCTGTGTGCTTCACGATATACTCTCGCGAAGCGCCAGCATTCACGCGGTAGTTCTTGGGGTCTTCCTCCATTTTGGTCACGAGCTGTATCATACTTCGAGCATCACTTACCTCAAACCCTCCACCGCACTCGATTAATCCCATCGCCTCAAGGAACTTGAAGTTTGATGGATGCTCACCGAAGAAAACCGGGATCCCGTAAGCCGCCGGCTCCAATGTATTGTGAAGTCCACCCTGAAATGCACCTCCGACATAGGCGTATTTTGCATACCGATAAAGCCTGGACAGGAGCCCCACATTGTCAATGACCATTGCTCGTTGCTGGATGACCTGAGCGGTGGAAATATCCGAATACCTGACACTCTTCGTGTGGAGCCCCGATCTTATCTCCTCGACAATTTTCTCTTCAACGTTGTGGGGGGCAACAATGAACTTGAACTGATGGAAATGGTCTATCATCCCCCGGATCACTTCCAGATCAGATGGCCAGGCGCTGCCAAAGATCACGATCTCATAGCCACTGCAAAAAGCTTCGACCACAGGATCCTCATACCGCTGCGAGCTTGTACGCTGCACCTGGTCCAGCCGCGTATCACCTGTCACTTCCGCATTGAAGACTTTGTGCTTCTCCAGTAGCTGCTTTGAGCGGTCATCCTGCACGAAGAACTTATCAAATTTCCTGAATAGCGGCAGATACATACCGCGCGCCCGATTGAACTGAACCATACGCTCTCGTAGCACCGCCGAAGCATACACCACCTTCACACCCTGCTTTACACACTCTGAAAGGTGATTGTACCAAAAGTCGTACTTAATGAATATCGCAACGTCTGGCTTCAGCAAACGAATAAACTTCCGGGCATTTTTGGGAGTATCCAGCGGCATATAGGTAACGAGGTCTGCATACCCATAGTCCTTTCGGACGTCATAACCCGAAGGCGAGAAAAATGTCACCACGATTCCCAGCAGCTCTGTTCGAGCTCTCAACCCCTCGATAATCGGCCTGGCCTGTTCGAATTCGCCTAGTGAGGAGACATGTACCCATACAATCGAGGAAAATCGCGAGTAGGACAGAGACACCAGTCTCCCGAAAACATGCCTTCTTCCCGTTATGAACATAGTCGCCTTCCGATTGAATAGCGAAAAGCACCAGATGGTCAACCCGTAGATCCTAATGAAGGCATTGTATAAGAGGTGACTGAACATGAATACGGAAAGAAGTTCGAAAATAAGACGTTTTTCAAATTATGTGGGTATTTCAGCCTTGATGATATCAGTAGGGCATTCTTTAACTGATTAATTAGTGACTATTGACCATATATTCATCAAAAATCGGCGTTCGTTAAAGTCTTTGGCCATTGAATCCACTGCAAAGGACACCCTGTTCAACGTGATATCCCTACGAATTGATGATGACGTCTGGATTCTTATGAAAAATACATCGACATTTGAACCGTACAGGCAAAGACTAAATTGTTAAATCGCGTGAATTCTAAATCAAACATTCGAACATCAGCGTTACTCAGCTTTACTGTAGTGGCTGTGCTCCTCGGCATCACCGCTTGTGGTGACGCGGGAGTAGGTTTCAACATTACCAAAGCTGTGCCCATCACCGTGCCAGTAAATATCCCCATACCCGATCCTTCGGATGCTGGCGCCGTGGATAGACTGCTTAATCTCAATCCTCCGTCAAAAACAGTGGTATATGACCTGAACGACATCGATGCCTTCCAAAGCGCGCTTGACGGGCTACAGGACCAGGAAAGCATTATCATCAACAGCCTGGCCTATCAGTTTGAAGGGCTTGACAGCAACGAAGAAGTGGATATGGATGGCATGCTCATCACACTCAACACTTCCGATACAAATCTTGACTTGTTAAACGTGAGGCGTCGACTCCAAAACATCGACCGCACGCCGATCTCCCTTACGCAGGAGGCAGGCGACGCTATGGTCAGAGCTCTGACTTCTGGCGAACCCGTGACTGCAGATATAGTTTTCGATCTCGCAGAGCTTCCGGCAGATGCTGATAGCATCACCTTTGACTATTCACTGATTTTCGACATCACCATCAGGGCAAGAGATCTTTAAGTCCCAGGCCGAAAAATGAAATACAAGAGCATGACTATTTTCAAAAGATCGATTCTCTCAATCTGTTTATTGACTGGTTTCCTAAGCGCGCACGCTCAGCTGGATCTTGGCTCCTTGCTGGAAGCGGGCGTCGCCGATGCCAATCAATACCTCGAGGACTACATGCGTCCCGTATTTGTGGGCACAGGATACGCATTCAACAGCGGCTGGTACAATACCGCTAAGCCGCACGGCACGCTAGGTTTTGACCTGACCATTCAACCAAGTTTGGCTTTTGTCCCTTCGAGCGCCGAGTTTTTTACTTTTAGCAATGCAGATTACACGAACCTAAGATTGGGGGATACATCACGCGACCAGTTCCCTACTTTCATGGGTCCAAACCTCGATGCAGATGATATCCCAGAAATTGTTGTCATCGAAGATGGTGAAGAAACCCTCAGGTTCACGGGGCTAACAGGACTGGGTTTGGATGAGACTCCCCTTCCTAATGCGCTTTATGCACCTACAGTGCAGGTTGGTATTGGCATCGTCAAGAATACCGAGCTGAAGATCCGCTACATTCCCAGAATCAAAATAGGTGACTCCGACGGCGAGGAATTCATCACAGAGCTTTGGGGTGTAGGCGTGATGCACGATGTGAAGCAGTGGATACCGGGCATTCGCCTGATGCCATTTGACTTGTCGGCCTTCCTGGGATACACACGATTTCGATCGAGCATTGATCTCGATGCGGATAATCCCGACCAAAATGCGGAGCTGATAATTTCCGGCATGACCGTTCAGGCCATGATCTCAAAAGAGATTTCAGTCCTCACACTTTATGGTGGCATTGGCTTCAGCACGTCCATCTCCTCTTTTCAAGTGACGGGTACTTTTGATACTGAGGACGACGTGATCATCAATCCGATAGATTTCAATTTCAATTCCATGGGGCCGCGAATGAATGTCGGAGCCAGAGTTAAGCTTTGGATTATCACATTCCATGCCGAATATGCGTTGCAGGAGTACAGCACGGCGACTGTCGGATTCGGCTTCAGCTATCGCTAGAGCAGCGATTTCCACCCCGAGCGAACACAGCATTCATGCAAAAAGAAAAGTCCTAGTCAGAGACTAGGACTTTCTTAAGATGTCAAACAGGTGTATGAATAAAATTTGTGTTATGCTTAAGTTAATACGCAGAAACCCGAATAGGTAACCCACTCTTTTGAAAAAAAATGAAAATTTTATTCGTCTGCCTAGGCAATATCTGTCGATCACCTATGGCAGAGGCCATTTTCAACCACAAAATCAAGCAGTTAGACCTCCATACGTGGGGGGCATTTTCGGCTGGAACAGGCAATTATCACATTGGTGATCGGCCTGATGACAGGACATTGGCAGTACTGGAATCTAAAGGAATAGAGAGCATCAGTCGCGCTCAAAACATCAGTTCGTACGATCCAGACCAGTTCAACTATTGGGTGGCTATGGACGAAAACAATCGTCAGGACACGCTTAGCTACTACCCTGAAATCGGAGAAAAGCTGGTTCTCATGCGAGAATTCGACTCGCTCGCACCCGGACAGCCTGTTCCTGATCCCTATTGGGGAGGTGCTGAAGAATTCGAGGAGGTCTTCAACATACTGGACCGCTCGATCGATCAATTTGTCGATCATATACGCTCCTTTCCAAAATAGCATATCAGTCCTGTCGTGCAGCACTCTGATCTATTTGGACTCGTAGAGGGTATTTTGCTTTCAAGCCTCGGTACCCAGGTGGAGCTACGGCAAGTGGAAGTCCAGGGCGGCGGGTGTATCAACCGAGCATTGAAAATCATTGCAAGAGAGGACACCTACTTTCTCAAGTGTAATGAAAATTCCCACAACTTTTTCGACCATGAAGTATCAGGGCTTCAATTGCTGGCAAGCAGTCAGACCTTTAGAATACCTGAAGTCATAAATGCGGGGGTATATGGAGATCAGTCCTATCTTCTAATGGAATATATCAAGCCGGGGTATGGCGGAAGCAACTTTTGGAGGGACTTTGGTCGTCAACTGGCAGAACTACACCAACTATCCTCTGATAGTGGCCTCTATGGCCTCGGGTACGACAATGAAATAGGCAGACTGCAACAGAAGAATGATTGGATGGACAACTGGATCGAATTCTTCATCCAAAACAGACTGGAGGCGCAGCTGACGCTGGCTTACTACAATGGGCACATTGACGAAGGGTTTATGCGGCGCTTCCGTGAACTCTATGGCCTGCTCCCTTCACTACTTGTCGGCGGCAAGCCCTCATTGTTGCATGGCGACCTCTGGTCGGGCAACTTTCTGGTGGGCGAAAATGGTGAGCCTGTGCTGATCGATCCGGCGGTTTACTACGGGCATCGAGAAGTCGAATTGGCTTACACCAGACTCTTCGGGGGATTCAACCCAGACTTTTACGAAAGTTACAACGCTTCGTGGCCGCTCCAGCCGGAATTTGAGGAGCGTGTAGACCTTTACAACCTCTATCCCTTGCTCGTACATGTCAATCTCTTTGGAGCTTCCTACCTATCTGGTATCGAGCAGACGCTCAGGAGGCATCTGTGAGAGGCTTGAAAAGCACTTGATACGTATTGCGCGAGGATTGCTCGAGGTACTTTGTTTCAACCGGTGGCAGTTTGTCCAAGGCGGCATCAGTCGCGTTCTTTACTGTAGCCAATTGCAGTCCCAGATTGTAAAAGAGATCGTAGCGATCAACACACTTCTCCATCAGGCTTTCTAATCTTCCTGGCATCTCATCGAAGCAGAAGGAAAATGACAGTGCAGAGTGTTGAAAAAGATTAGTCTCTATCCTCAGCTGCCTGAGTACTTGAAGCAAATCCGTCATCAGATTCTCCGAAAGGATCGTACTCTCCTGCGATCTCAAAGTAACCAGCACCTGGTTCTGCCTAAATACAAAACAAGGAATGTCGGTTGGCATTCTTTGATTGGTGATCAAACTCCCCCGGGACTTGGGCACAATAAAAGACTTCACTTGCAGTGGAATGCCCGCCCTTGCCAGTGGCTCCAGTGTTTTGGGGTGGATGACCTTCGCCCCGAAATAGGCCATTTCTGTAACCTCGTCATATGATAAGGTCTCAATCATCTGGGCGTCGTCAAAGATCTTGGGATCTGCATTCATAATGCCGGGCACGTCCTTCCAAACGGTAACGCCGCTGGCACCGAGGCAAAATGCTACGGCGGCGGCGGAAAAATCAGACCCCTCTCTACCAAGGGTCGTCGTCTTCCCATCCAATGTTCCCCCGATAAACCCCTGTGTGATGTACACTGCATTGGGATCGGAGGTTGCAGTTTGAAGTCGTGCTTCCGTTTCGGTCCACTGAATATTTGCTGCCTTGAAATCGTCGTCCGTCAATATTAGCTGCCGGGCATCCAGCCAAATAACAGGAATTTGCCGCTCGAGCCATGCATGAATGATGGTCGTGGAAAGGAGTTCGCCGAATGCCACGATCTTGGAATAGTACGCCTCCGGAAGGTCATCAATATCCTTGGCGGCCTCTCGCAAATCGCTAATCAAGCCCCCAACACTCTGCGGAACCACCCCCAACAAGTCTGTTGCGACACGCTCGTGAAAGTCGACAATCGGTTGGAACGACTCCTCGTGTAGACCCTTCCGGTCATAGGAGTTGCTGATAAGACGTTCGAGGGCGTTGGTCATCTTCCCCATGGCCGAAATGACGATGACATGAGGCAACTCAATTTCCTCCTGCAAAATAGTTGTGAGGTTACGCACTGCCTCCGCGCCTCGAACGGAGGCCCCACCAAACTTATAAACCTTCAATGTCGTAACTGTTGCTCACACCCGAACCTTCAGATCCCTAAACGAGTCGAAGGTGACTTTTGCGAGGCGGCTGCCATACCAGGAGAATGCCTCACCATCAACCAGCTTTGTCAAGGCATTGGGAAATAGCTTCTTGAACTCCTGGAGGTGCGATTCCTTGAAAGGGAAAGGCTCTGAGCTAAGAAATACGGTATCTGCAGCGAGCGTTTCAAGGATGTAGTCATCAATCTGAGGATAGCGACGCTGCAGCACGATATTCTCAAATCCGAGATATTCCAGCACGGAATTGATGAATGTGCCCTTGCCAGCTACCATATAAGGTCGCCGCCAGATCATGTACAAAACCCTGCCTGAGTATCGGCAGTGGTGCTTCGCAAAATTCTGACGTACACGCTCCATCCAACTCTGCGCCTCCTGATCCTTGCCTGTTATCTGCCCCAACGTCTGCATCATCTCAAAATTCTGCTCTAGACTCTCGACATCGCTCATCCATACAGGGTAGTGCCTGGACAACTCTTTGATGTTCGCTTCGGTATTTTCCTCACGATTTCCTATGATCAGGTCAGGCTGTAGCTCGGTGATCTTCTCAAGATTAAAATCCTTGGTGCCTCCCACTTTCGCGATATCCGATATCGTACCCTCGGGGTGGATGCAAAACTTCGTCCGACCGACGAGTCTGTCGGCCAAGCCCAGATCCAGAAGATATTCAGTAATAGAAGGTACTAAACTTACTATTCGCTGTGGTCTCTCAGGGACCCGAACCCGGCGGCCCATCTGATCACGCAGCGTTATCTCACCTAATGTATCTGAAGTCCTGACCATTTTCTATCCTCAGAAGACTCTCATATATCAAATCAATCACATGACCTACATCGGCCTTGCTTACCATTTCTACCGTTGTGTGCATGTACTTAAGCGGTAGTGAAATGAGCGCGGAGGCCACTCCCTCGCCACTATAGGCAAAGGCATCGGTATCGGTACCGGTGAAGCGCGAAGAGGCCAATCGTTGAAATGGAATGCCTTTGTCGTTCGCCACCGAGATAATGAAGTCACGCAGGTTATTTTGTACTGCCGGCGCATAGGATAGCGTCGGACCTTGTCCACAGGAGACATCTCCACTAACTACTTTGTCATACATTGGGGCATTTGTGTCATGGGTAACGTCCGTGACGATCGCAACATCGGGAGCGATCCTTCTGGAGATCATCTCTGCACCCCGTAGCCCAATCTCTTCCTGCACGGCGTTGACCACATAAAGGCCAAAGGGAAGCCGATCACCGTTCTCTCTGATTCTCCTCAGTACCTCCGCTATCATGTACCCGCCGATTCTATTGTCCAGAGCCCGGCCCACGAGGTATTTGTCGCCCAACTCCATCAATTCATCCTCAAACGTAATGACACACCCCACGTGGATACCCATTTCCTCTACCTCCTCTTTTGAGGAAGCACCTACGTCAATGAATATGTTTTTGAGTGTGGGCGTCTCTTCTTTGTCTTTTCTCACGTGGATAGCAGGCCACCCAAATATGCCTTTGACTACCCCGTTGCTTGTGTGGATATTAACCCGCTTCGAAGGAGCAATCTGGTGGTCTGAACCACCATTTCGTATGACATATATGTATCCCTTGTCATTGATGTAATTGACAAACCATGATATCTCGTCGGCGTGAGCCTCGATAGCCACCTTGAAATCGCTGTCAGGATTCATAACGCCAACGACACTACCATAAGGATCGGTGATGTGTTGATCAATAAATGGGCGAACGTAGTCCAGCCAGATTTGCTGGCCGCGGGATTCGAAACCCGTTGGTGAGGCGTTGTTTAAGTATTCGTATAAGAAATCCTGACTCTTTTTATCCATAGACATATCCTTCTAGCCTCCAGTATCGCTGCAAGTGCGACAAATGTACCGATTGATTATTGTCCTTGAGAGATACAGGAGGAAATATAAGCAAAAAGGGTAATGCTCGTCAACCCAAGACCCGGACACATTGCACCAAATGTCAGTCAAAGACCACTGACCAAACCACCGTCAACGAGGTAGTCCTGTCCAGTGATATAGGAGGAGGCATCTGACACAAGGAATCGAACCAATTCTGCTACTTCGGTCACTGTACCCTGACGCCTCATAGGTATTTTTTGAATTACCTCTCGTGTGGCAGGATAGCTGTCAATAAAGCCCGGAAGGACATTGTTCATCCGTATTTTGTGCATGGCGAACTCTCTGGCAAATAGCTTGCAGTAGGCACTTAGCGATGCCCTGGCCACTGATGATACCGGGAAATCGGCATTTGGCTCTACGGCGGCGAACGAAGAAATATTTACGATGGCACCTCCCGTAGGTTGTCGGCTCATGTAGGGCACGATCAAGCGCGACATTCTCACCACATTGAGCAGCGACAGCTCTACCCCCTGCATCCACTGCTTGTCCGTGATTTCGAGCAGATTGCCCTTTGCAGCATGCCCGGTGTTATTGACGACCACATCTATGCGGCCGTACTTCTCATACGCGAGACCCACCAGCCGATCCAGGTCACGGTCGTCCTCCACGCTGCCTTTGATGGGTCGGGCGGATAGCCGATCGGCAATATCGTAGATCTCGTCGGACCTCGACATGACCACCAGTTTGTATCCAGCCTCGCCGAGAAGCTCTGCGGTGGCAGCTCCAATTCCTCTGCTAGCGGCAGTCACTACCGCTACTCGAGGGCTAGGCGGCTCCTGTTTGTGCTCTTCACTTCGCATTAGAGTGGCAGGTTACCATGTTTCTTCCGCGGAAGTTTATCCACCTTATTTTTCAGCATCTCGAAAGCGCGCATGACTTTCAAGCGAGTATTTCGGGGGAGTATGACTTCATCGATAAATCCTCTTTCAGCGGCGATGTACGGATTGGCGAACCGGCGCGTATACTCATCGATCTTCTCCTGATGCGTGGTCCTGGGGTCTTCCGAAGCCGCGATTTCACGTTTGAATATAATTTCAGAGGCACCTTGCGCGCCCATCACGGCAATCTCTGCCGTAGGCCAGGCAAAGTTGAGATCAGCCCCGATGTGCTTAGAATTCATTACGTCATAGGCACCGCCATAGGCCTTCCTGGTAATAATAGATATGCGGGGTACGGTAGCCTCACTGAATGCATAAAGCAATTTGGCCCCGCTGGTTATGATTCCATTCCATTCTTGGTCAACCCCCGGCAGAAAGCCTGGCACATCTACAAATACCAGCAAGGGCACATTGAAGGCGTCACAAAACCGAACGAATCTCGCGGCCTTCTTACTGGCATCAATGTCAAGCACGCCGGCTAGACTCATCGGTTGGTTACCCACTACGCCGATACTTTGCCCCCCGACCCTGGCGAAGCCCACCACAATATTATCGGCATAGTCGGCATGGACTTCCATGAATGAATCATGGTCTACCGTTTGATGAATGACCTCCTTGATATCGTAAGGTTGATTGGGGTTGTCGGGAAGGATACTGTCGAGCCCCTCCCGCACATCATCGCCAGCATCGTAATGCATATATGGCAGCTCATCTTCGCAGTTGGAGGGGAGATAGGCTAGTAATTTACGAATAGCCAATAGCGTTTCCAGTTCGTTCCTATGCTTGAAATGGGTGACCCCACTTTTAGTGGCATGGGTATTGGCACCCCCAAGATGCTCCGAGGTGACGTCCTCCTGTGTTACCGTCTTGACGACGTTGGGGCCTGTCACAAACATGTAGCTGGTATCCTCTGCCATGAAGATGAAATCGGTGATCGCAGGGGAATAAACGGCCCCGCCTGCACACGGCCCTAGGATGGCCGAAATCTGAGGTATAACTCCTGAAGCCAGTGTGTTACGATAGAAGATGTCTGCATAACCCCCAAGCGACACCACGCCTTCCTGAATTCGTGCACCACCTGAGTCATTGAGCCCAATGATCGGCGCCCCATTCTTCATCGCCATGTCCATGATCTTGACGATCTTCTCCGCATGGGTCTCTGAAAGGGATCCCCCAAAAACCGTGAAGTCCTGACTGAAAACATAGACCAGACGTCCATCGATGGTGCCAAAACCAGTAATGACTCCGTCACCGGGAAATTTTTGCTTGTCGAGGCCATAGTCCGAAGATCTATGCATGACAAATTTTCCTATCTCCTGAAATGACCCTTTGTCCAGCAGAACACCCAGGCGCTCCCTCGCTGACAGCTTTCCCTTGGCATGTTGCTTCTCAATCCGCGCTGCACCACCGCCCTGTTCTGCCTCTGAATTCTTCTGCTGGAGGAGTTTGATCTTCTCCTCAATGGGAACGACAAAACTGGCACTCTGTGGCTTTTCGTATGACATAATCAGGTGCGTTTGGGTTTTCGCCAAAGATATATACAGGAACAAGACGAATTGCATAGGTCCACGAATACCCACAGAAATCAATTGACTAATTGTAATTAACTTGCAGCGCATTTGTAAGACACCGATGAGAGTTGCAGTAGTAGACATGGGAACGAACACTTTTCACCTGATGATCGTGGATATCAGGGAGGGTGGCTTTTCGTTTGTTTATCGCGAACGAAACCCAGTTAAAATCGGTGCAAACGGCATCAACGAGGGCAGAATCTCAGACGAAGCCGCAGATCGAGCCATCGAAGCCATCCTCCATTTCAAAGCAGTGATTGACGAACATGGAGTGCACGAAGTCCGCGCCACAGCGACCAGCGCTATCCGAAATGCTCGAAATGGACGGGAGCTCACTCAGCGAATTTATGAGCTGACTGGAATAGAGGTACGAATTATATCGGGGCTGGAAGAAGCGGAGCTGATCTATTTCGGCGTGCAGCAGGCCCTGGAAATTGGGGATAAGCCCTCACTAGTGATGGACATAGGTGGTGGAAGCATAGAGTTTATCATCGGGACCAGCGACGAGGTGCTGTGGAAGCAGAGCTTTGAAATCGGTGGACAACGACTACTCGAGCGGTTCCATCGAAATGATCCAATCACGGATATTGAGATTCACAGCCTCAACCACTACCTGGATAGCGAGTTACAAGAACTTGTATCTATGGCTGAGAAGTATCAACCTACTACACTCATTGGGTCTTCCGGGACCTTTGACACACTCAGTGACATCTATCTGCAGTCTGTCCAAGGCACCAAGCCGGAGGGCGACACGGAGTACCCACTTACTTACGAGGCATTTCAGGATATCTACACTCAATTGACCGCGAAGGCACGGCAGGAGCGACTCGCCATGCCCGGCATGATCGCCATGCGGGTGGACATGATAGTTGTGGCAGTTGTGCTGGTGAGGTATGTGCTGGAACGCCTGGCACTGAGGTCTATCCGTGTATCGGCCTACGCCCTGAAGGAAGGAGTACTTCTTCACACAATAAAGAATCTAGTCGGAATTTCTCCCGAAATCGAATCATGATATACTCAGCGGAAGCTTTGGCAGAATTCTGTCAAGGAATATTTCGTAAGATCGGCTGCAATGAAGATGACGCTAACCTGGCTTCCAAGGTACTGGTCAGTGCCGACCTCAGAGGAGTAGATTCTCATGGTATCGCCAGGCTCATCGGCTATGTCCGGTTGTATGAAAAGGCACGCATCAATCCCAAGGCGCAAATAAAACTGGTCCGTGAAACTCCCAGCACCGGAGTCATCGATGGTGACGCCGGCCTTGGGTTGGTGGTCGGTCCCAAGGCTATGGAAATGGCTATCGACAAGGCAAAGACCTGCGGCTCAGGGTGGATCTCCGTCCAGAACTCAAACCATTTTGGTATTGCGGGCTACCACGCCATGATGGCACTGGAGGAAGACTGCATCGGAATCGCTATGACCAATGCCAGTCCGCTCGTATCCCCCACCTTTGCCAATGACAGATTGCTAGGGACAAATCCGATTGCTGTGGCAATACCCTCCGGTGTCGAGGCTCCGTTTGTTGCAGATATGGCTACGACAACAGCTGCCAACGGCAAGCTGGAGATCTTACAAAGAACAAATGAGGCGGCGCCTTTTGGCTGGATACAGGATGATCAGGGACACCCCACCACCGATCCAAATGGTGTCAAGAACGGTGGATCGCTACTGCCCCTTGGAGGGGATAGAACACACGGCTCACATAAAGGATACGCTTTGGGAGCCATGGTAGATATCTTTTCTGCCGTGCTGTCCGGAGCCAACTACGGTCCATGGGTGCCCCCTTTCGTAGCCTTCCTGGAGCCCTCAGCCAACCCTGTAGGACGTGGGATTGGACACTTCTTTGGTGCGATGCGTGTCGATGGTTTTCGGGATACGCAGGAATTTAAAGATCACATGGATAACTGGCTCCGCCGATTCCGTGGCGCTCAGACTGTGCCGGGACAGGAAAGGGTGCTGATACCAGGAGACCCAGAGCGAGAGATGGAAGCGATCAGAAGTAAAGACGGTATTCCACTACTGGCCCCGGTCGTCAAAGACCTCAAGTCACTCGCCGAAAAATACGGCGTACCTCTCCAACACTAGAAGCCTGCGCTGATGCCCCCTCGAAATACCAGTGGGCTATTGTAGGGCTGCACAAGGTCTCCATCCGTGTAGATCACATTGTAGAGTACCATGAAGCTGAGGACGATATTACCCGCACGCTGGGCAACACCACCGCCAAGCAACATGCTATTGAAGTTCTCATTAGGAGGTGATTCAAAACCTGCTGGGAATTTCAGGTCGTAGGTGAGCATTTCGTACTCTCCATAGGCGAACACCGGAAGATCCAGTACGGGTAGAAGAAAATCGTATTGTAGGAAGGGTCCTCCCCCATAGGCATTGACCTTGATATTGTTGATTTTGTCCTTCGTATAGATATAGGTCAGACGTACCCCGCCAGAGAAAGCCTTTGTGAATTTGTAACCTACAAGTGGCGATCCTCCAAAACTGTCGAAGGTACGATTGGAGTTGAATATGAGGTTTCCTCCGGCATACCACCGGTCCCCTATCTGCATGCTTTGACTGAGAGCAGCAGTGGAAAGACACAATGCGAGAAGTGTAATGGCAACCTTTGACATAGTCCTAGTGATTTTTTCTACGATCTCCTCAAATTTCGTGCAAACACGAAGTTCCAGGGTGTCTTTGCTGAAGAATTTCTATTCGTCCGCAGGCACGACGACGTATACATCCTCACCTTCCTTTTTCATGAAGTATTTTTCCCTGGCAATTTTTTCCAATTGCTCCGGGTCCTGTAAAGCCGCACGATCGCTCTTTACTTCTTCGATCTTTTCTTGATAAAAAGCCTTTGTCTCCTCAAGATCGTGCTTTTTCGCCGTCAAGCGATATTGCGATAGGAGGTCATTGGAATCAAAAAAGGTAAGCCAGACGAGCAGTCCAAGGAAAACCATGAAATAGAAGCTTTTGAATAAAGGGGGGACGCGATCCAGGAACTTCTTCATGGAATGTAAAGGTAGAAAAAAAGGGCTGAAACCCTCAGCCCTTCCATTTTGAATGTGGTTTATAAGGCTCAGGCCTTCTTGCTCGGGTATTGGGCGGTCTCTCCCAGAGCCTCCTCAATCCTGAGCAGCTGATTGTATTTTGCCATCCTATCAGATCTCGACAGCGATCCTGTTTTGATCTGGCCAGCATTAGTCGCTACCGCGATATCCGCTATGGTACTGTCTTCAGTCTCACCAGATCTGTGCGATACCACCGCCGTCCAGCCTGCTTTGTGTGCCATTTCGATGGCTGCGAGCGTCTCTGACAGGGTACCGATCTGATTCACTTTGATGAGGATCGAGTTGCCACATTTCTCGGCAATTCCTCGCGAGAGGAACTTCACGTTGGTCACGAGCAAGTCGTCACCCACCAGCTGGCACTTGTCCCCAATTTTTTCGGTAAGCAGTCGCCATCCTTCCCAGTCGTTTTCGTCACAGCCATCTTCGATGCTGTCAATGGGATATTTCTCGATCAATGAAGCGAGATAGTCCACTTGCTCTTCGCGTGACCGGACGCTACCACTGTCCCCCTCAAACTTCTTGTAATTGTAGGTATCGTTCTCATAGAACTCAGAAGACGCGCAGTCCATGGCGATCGTCACTTGAGACCCTGCTTTGTAGCCAGCATTTTCTATCGCTTTCAAAACGCTGTCGAGCGCTTCTTCTGTGCCTCCTGTGAAGTTAGGTGCAAAACCACCTTCATCACCAACTGCCGTGCTCAGCCCCTTGTCCTTGAGAATCTTCTTGAGGTGGTGGAAAATCTCCGCACCCATCCTGAGTGCTTCTGAGAACGTCTCCGCACCCACTGGACGAATCATGAATTCCTGAAATGCAATAGGCGCATCTGAGTGACTTCCTCCATTGATGATGTTCATCATCGGGACAGGAAGAGTACGCGCGCTCACACCTCCGATATAGCGAAATAGAGGCAATCCGCACTCCTCAGCCGCAGCTTTAGCTACAGCCAGCGAGACGCCCAAAATCGCGTTGGCACCGAGCTTGCTCTTTGTGTCCGTGCCGTCAAGGGCGCGCATGGTGCTATCAATGAGTTCCTGATCCAAAACGGAGTAGCCAACTAACTCCGGAGCAATGACCTCGTTGACGTTGTCGACAGCTTTGGAAACGCCCTTGCCCAGATAGCGACCTTTGTCACCATCTCGTAACTCGACGGCTTCGTTGACCCCGGTAGAGGCCCCAGAGGGAACTGCTGCTCTGCCCACAAAGCCATTCTCAGTGGCTACATCGACCTCGACAGTAGGATTACCGCGTGAATCCAGGATTTGCCTGGCGTGCACGCTCTCAATGATACTCATGTTTATCTTCGGTTATTAATTTGATAAAATCGTCAAACAGGTATACTGAATCATGGGGTCCCGGAGAGGATTCAGGGTGGTATTGAACAGAAAACGCAGGCCTGTTCAGTATCCGGAGCCCTTCAACAGTATTATCATTCAGGTCAATATGTGTCAATTCGGCATGATCAGAAGAGTTCAGCTCGTCCAGATTTACGGCAAACCCGTGGTTCTGAGAAGTGATCTCCCCTAAGCCTGTCCTTAAGTTCTTCACAGGATGATTGAGACCCCTGTGGCCATGGTGCATCTTGTAGGTTCCAATACCGACAGCTCTCGCCAAGATCTGATTGCCAAGGCATATTCCGAAAATCGGACGATAACCATTGAGCATCTTTCGGACGGTTTCAACAGCGTAGTCCATCGCCCCGGGATCACCTGGCCCATTGGATATGAAATAGCCATCAGGACCCCATGCTTCCATCTCCTCAAAGCTTGTCTGCGCGGGGAAGACCCGGATGCGGCAATTTCGCTTCACAAAGTTCCTGAGGATGGACTTCTTGATACCAAGATCCAAGGCCGCTATTTTGAAGCCATCAGCATCTTCATTGAGATCATAGGCCTCGGCAGCAGTAACCTTGGTAGACAGCTCCAGCGACTCCATGTTGGGCACCTTCTCCAACTCTTTCTTCAACTCGTCGATGTCGAAAATCTCAGAGGAGATGATGGCGTTCATTGCGCCAGTGCTTCGGATGTGCCTTACGATCTGTCTGGTATCCACACCGGCAATCCCTACAGTATCATGTCCGGCCAGGTAGCTATCGAGATTACTCGTAGCAGTTTCCCTGCTGTGATCATGAGTAAACTCATTGACTACCAGACCTTTGATCTTTGGCGCATCGGATTCGTCTTCCTCATTGTGGACACCATAGTTGCCAATATGGGCAGTCGTGTTGACGATGATCTGGCCGAAGTAAGAGGGGTCGGTGTATATTTCCTGGTAGCCTGTCATGCCCGTATTGAAGCAGATCTCTCCACCGGAGGTCCCCCGCTTCCCTATGGCATATCCTTCATAAACAGAACCGTCGGCAAGTAGCAAGATGCACTTTTCACGGTTGGGTCTTGTATCCTGTCTTGTCATGCGTCGCAAAAGTATAAAATTCTCTTTTGCTCGATGCAATAAAAAAGGGCCAGCTTTGATGGCTGGCCCTCTATAGATCTAAATGGAAATTTCTTTCAATCTTCTTTCTTCTCCTCATCACCTTCAGCGGGTTCTTCCGCCTCAGACGATGCTTCCTCTTCTGTTGCAGCTTCGGCTTCCGGAGCAGCTTCAGCGGCAGGCTCTTCAGTGACCTCCTCTGCTTCAGCGACAGCCTCAGTTTCGGCTTCTTCCGCAACAGCCTCCTCTTCGACGACTGCTTCCTCAGCTACTGCTACCTCTTCCACCACTTCCTCTACAGCTGTCTCTGCCTCGGCTTTCTTGCCCTTGCTTCCTCGTCGTGATCTTCTGGTCTTAGCTTTGGCCGGCTTGTCATCCTGCAACAGCAGCTCGTTGAAGTCCACAAGTTCCATGACGCACATCTCGGCATTATCTCCCAAACGCGCACCGGTCTTCAAGATCCTGGTATATCCTCCAGGTCTCTCAGCTACCTTGTCAGCAACTGTCCCAAAGAGTTCATTGACGGACTCCTTGTCCTGCAAGTAGGAGAATACTACCCGACGAGAATGTGTTGTATTGTCTTTGGCTTTCGTGATCAGAGGCTCCACGTACTTACGAAGCGCTTTGGCCTTCGCCACCGTCGTATTGATACGCTTGTGCTTGATGAGCGACGAAGCCATATTGGAAAGCATGGCGCTTCTATGCGAAGCCGTCCTTCCCAGATGATTGAATTTCTTTCCGTGTCTCATTATTCCTCGTCCAATTTGTATTTAGACAGATCCATTCCGAAAGTAAGACCTTTGTCCGCTACCAACTGCTCTAGCTCGGCCAGGGACTTCTTACCAAAGTTTCGGAACTTCATCATGTCAGAGATTTCCAGCGATACCAGATCTCCAAGGGTTCTTACATCAGCAGCCTTCAGACAGTTGTAGGCACGTACTGACAGGTCCAAATCGTTGAGTGAGCTCTTCAGCAGCTTTCTCATGTGCAGCAACTCCTCATCTACCTGCTCAGGCTCTCCTTTCTCTTGTGTCTCAAGGATCATGTTCTGATCAGAGAACAACATGAAGTGCTGGATCAAAATCTTTGCAGCGCCCTTAAGTGCGTTTTCCGGGTGAATAGACCCGTCTGTCTCAATATCGATGATCAACTGCTCATAGTCAGTCTTCTGCTCCACACGCGTATTTTCCACGCTGTACTTCACGTTCTTTATAGGAGTGAAGATGGAGTCGATGGCTATGTATCCAAAGTTCTGCTCAGGCGGCTTGTTTTCCTCTGCAGGAACATAACCTCGTCCCTTCTCGATGGACAATTCCATCTCGAACTGGGCTGACTCATCCAGATTACAGATGACATGATCAGGATTGAGGATCTCAAATGAAGTCGTCGCACCAGCCAGGTCGCCAGCTGTCAACTGCGTCTTGTTCGCCACAGAGACAGTCAAAGTATTGTCAACCACGTCGGTGATCTTCTTGAAGCGCACCATTTTGAGGTTGAGAATGATTTCAGTCACATCCTCCACGACTCCTTCGATCGAAGAAAATTCATGTAGGACACCGGGGATTTTCACACCGGTAATAGCATATCCTTCCAGAGAAGAAAGCAGGATCCGTCGCAGCGCATTGCCGACAGTAACTCCATAACCTTTTTCGAGGGGCTTGAATGTAAACAGACCGTGAAAATCGTCTGCCTTCTCCATCACCACTTTCTCCGGCATCTGAAATGCTAGAATAGACATATCTTATGAATTAAATCTTGAAAAACTATTACTTAGAGTAAAGCTCGACGATGAGCTGCTCTTTGATATTTTCGGGAATTTCTTCCCGGGAAGGAGCATTGAGGTATTTACCTGTCATCTCCGTGGCATCCCACTCAAGCCATGAGTACTTCTTGGATCCATGAGCAGCGAGACTATTGGTCACCACTTCAAGAGACTTTGATTTCTCTCGAACAGCGATCAAGTCGTTTGGTCTCACGGAAAAAGAAGGGATGTTCACAATCTCACCATTGACGGTGATGTGCTTGTGGAGTACGAGCTGTCGGGCAGCTCGGCGTGTAGGTGCGATCCCCAATCTATACACAGTATTGTCCAACCTCGCTTCGAGCATTTGTAGGAGGATCTCCCCTGTGATACCCGCTTTGCGTGACGCCTTGTCAAAGATATTCGCAAACTGACGCTCCAATACACCGTAGGTATATTTCGCCTTCTGCTTCTCAGCCAACTGGATAGCGTATTCCGATTGCTTTCTTCGACGACCTCTTCCGTGTTGTCCTGGAGGGTACGCCTTTTTCTGCAATGCCTTGCTTGGACCAAAGATTGGCTCGCTAAACTTTCGTGCGATTTTCGCTTTGGGGCCTGTATATCTAGCCATAGTATACTGAAACTCTAAATCTTAAACTCTTCTTCTCTTGGGTGGTCGACATCCATTGTGAGGTAGAGGTGTCACGTCTTTGATCATGGTGACATCGATACCTACATTTTGAATAGTCCTGATGGCAGATTCACGACCTGCACCAGGTCCTTTTACGAACACCTCCACTTTTCTCAGACCCAGATCATAAGCCGCCTGAGCACAATTCTGAGCAGCCACCTGGGCAGCATAAGGTGTGTTCTTCTTCGAACCTTTGAAACCCATCTTACCGGCAGAGGCCCAAGAGATCACCTGACCCTGATTGTTTGTCAGGGAAATCATGATGTTGTTGAAGGTAGCTTTGATGTGGGCCTGTCCTGTAGGCTCCACTACTACAACTCTCTTCTTTGCTTTATCTTTTCTTTTCTGCGCCATTACTTAGTCGCTTTCTTCTTGTTAGCCACAGTTTTTCTTCTTCCTTTTCTGGTTCGCGAGTTGTTCTTGGTCCGCTGCCCTCTCAGTGGCAGACCCTTTCTATGTCGCAAACCTCGGTAGCACCCAATGTCCATCAAACGCTTGATATTGAGCTGCACTTCGGATTTGAGAACCCCTTCAACCTTGAAGTTTTCGGCAATGATAGAACGGATCTTTCCGGCTTCATCATCGTTCCACTCCCCGACCTTCTTATCGAAGTCAATTCCTGCTTCTGTCAGGATTTTTCTAGCGCTACTTCGGCCTATGCCGAAGATGTAGGTCAGACCTATTTCGCCTCTTTTGCGATCGGGTACGTCGACGCCTGCAATTCTAGCCATAACTATCCTTGTCTTTGTTTAAACTTTGGGTTCTTCTTGTTGATCACATAGAGCTTTCCTTTTCTTCGGATCACTTTGCAATCAGCACTCCTCTTTTTGATCGATGCTTTTACTTTCATTGCTCTTTATCTTTCTGACGAATCTCCAGAATCCGCCTCAGCTATTTGTATCGATAGACTATTCTGCCTTTTGACAAATCGTATGGAGACATCTCCAACTTCACTTTGTCTCCTGGCAATATCTTGATGTAGTGCATCCTCATCTTTCCAGAGATATGCGCTATCACCTCATGGCCGTTTTGCAATTCCACACGGAACATTGCATTTGACAACGCCTCCACTATAGTTCCATCCTGCTCTATAGATTGCTGCTTCGCCATTATGCTACCGCCTGGTTTTGTGAACGACCTTTTATCTTTCCTGACTTCATCATTCCCTCATAGTGCCTCATGAGCAGATAGCTCTCTATTTGCTGAAGCGTATCGAGGATTACACCGACCATGATAAGCAAAGATGTACCTCCATAGAACTGAGCGAAACCTCTGTTCACTCCAGCCAGTATGGCAAATGCTGGCAAGATCGCAATCAAAGCCAAGAACAATGAACCTGGCAATGTGATCTTAGAAAGCACGTTGTCGATGAATTCCGAAGTCTGTTTTCCTGGTTTTACACCAGGTATGAATCCACCATTCCTCTTCATATCATCAGCTATCTGACTCGGATTGATCGTGATGGCCGTGTAGAAGAAGGTGAAAAGTATGATTAGTATCGCAAATAGTGTATTGTATTCCCACGTTTCAAACTGAGAGAAAGTGGTGGCAACATATTGCGCCGTATCATTCTCCTCTGCCCAGAATCCTGCTACCAAAGAAGGCAAGAACATCAGCGACTGAGCAAAGATGATCGGCATTACCCCAGCTGAATTCAACTTCAAAGGAATGTACTGCCGCTGACCACCGTAGACCTTATTGCCCACGACCTGTTTGGCATATTGCACCGGAATCCTTCGAATCGCCTGCGTCAACGCCACTGTGACCAGTACTACGAAGAACAGTGCAATCATCTCAATGAGGAAGATCAATGCCTGACCGAGACCACGAGAAACTGCCTCAGCGATAATAGACGCAGGGAATCTCGAAATGATACCGATCATGATCAACATGGAGATACCATTTCCAATGCCCTTGTCAGTGATCTTCTCACCCAACCACATGCAGAAAACAGTACCACTTGTCAGGATGATCATCGAAGAGATCCTGAAGAAAGTAGCATTGCTCAAGACAATGGCTTCAGCAGGAATCGTCGCTGAGACATACCCCGCCGATTGGGCAAGACATATGAAAATAGTCAGTACCCTGGTGATCTGATTGATTTTCTTTCTACCACTATCCCCTTCTTTCTGCATCTTCTGGAATGCAGGAACAGCTACCGTCATCAACTGAATGACAATGGAAGCGGAGATATAAGGCATGATACCCAGACCAAACACGGAGGCCTTCAGGAAGGCACCGCCAAGAAACGCATCCAGGAATCCAAATATGCCCTCCGCACTTCCGGCGAGCTTGGAAGAGTCCACTCCTGGCAAAGTCACGAACGAGCCTAGTCTAAAAATGACAAGGAACCCTAGGGTATTTAGGATTCTCGTCTTCAGCTCTTCAATCGCGAAGATGTTCTTTATGGTCTGTATAAACTTATTCATCTATTCTTCTACTGTAATGGATCCACCGGCCTTTTCTACGGCCTCTTTTGCAGACTCAGAAAACTTGTGAGCAGTGATAGTCAACGCTGCCGTCAACTCACCTCTCCCAAGAATCTTTATCACATCATCCTTACCAGCTAGTCCATTCTCTTTCAATACCTGAGTAGTGATCTCGGTCAACTTCTTGTCTTCGCTCAACTTCTGGAGTACATCCAGGTTGATGGGCTTCATGACAATCTTATTGTTGTTCTTGAAACCGAACTTAGGCACACGACGCTGCAATGGCATCTGTCCACCCTCGAAACCCGACTTTCTTGAATAACCTGACCTCGACTGTGCCCCTTTGTGGCCTCGGGTAGAAGTACCACCTCGACCAGAGCCCTGACCTCGGCCAATTCTCTTCTTCTTTTTTACAGCACCCGCTGCCGGCTTTAGTGACTCAAGTTTCATTTCTTCAGTTCTTTTACTTCTATCAAATGAGACACGGCATTAATCATCCCCTCGATCTGAGGATTGAGATCCTTCTCAACCGTTTGATTGATTTTACTCAATCCCAGGGCTTGCATCGTTCTTCGCTGTCGCTGAGGCCTCTTGATAAGGCTCCTTACCTGGGTAATTGCTACTCTTGCCATGACTTAGCCGTTAAAAACTTTATCCAGTGTAACACCGCGCTGCTTTGCCACAGACCATGGATCCCTCATTTTGTTGAGAGCGTCGAAGGTCGCTTTCACCACGTTGTGAGGATTGGAAGAGCCCTTGGACTTCGCCAGTACGTCGTGGATGCCGGCACTTTCAAGTACCGCTCGCATCGCACCACCGGCGATAACTCCTGTACCCGCGGATGCTGGCTTGAGAAGAACCAAACCTCCACCATACTTACCGATGGCTTCGTGAGGAACAGTTCCCTTCAATACTGGCACGCGTACCAGGTTTTTCTTCGCATCGTCGATGCCTTTGGTGATGGCATCAGTGACTTCATTGGCTTTACCCAATCCATATCCGACAACACCGTGGCCATCCCCTACGACAACGATCGCCGAGAAACTGAAGCGTCGACCACCTTTCACCACCTTCGCGACACGCTTGATGGCAACGACTCGCTCTTTGAGATCGATCTCGCTGGCTTTAACCGCTTTAATGTTGCTCTGTGACATAAACTATATCTTTAAAACTTTAATCCTCCTTCTCGCGCACCTTCAGCCATGGCTTTTACATTGCCATGGTAAGCGTAGCCGCTTCGATCAAATACCACCTTCTCGATGCCGTTATCTTTCGCCTTCTGAGCGAGCAATTTTCCGACCTCTTTTGAGATGTCAACGTTCACCGCTTTCTTACCATTTCCGCCGATGAAGCGGAGATAAGGGTTACTCCTTTGATGTCATCGATCACCTGAGCGTAGATGCCCTTGTTGCTACGAAATACAGAGACTCTCGGAATATCTGTTGTACCAGAGATCTTTCTTCTGATACCTCGTCTGATCCGTAGTCTGCGCGCTGTTTTACTGATGGCCATCGCTATCCAAATTTATTTAGCAGCAGTCTTACCTGCTTTTCTTCTAACATTCTCACCAACAAAGCGAATACCCTTGCCCTTGTATGGCTCAACCTTCCGAAGTGAGCGAACCTTAGCCGCCACCTGACCAACCAATTGCTTGTCCACGCCTTCTAGTGTCACCTTAGGATTCTTACCCTTCTGAGTCTCAGCTGTCACTTTCACTTCCGCGGGAATTGCCAGGTAGATATTGTGAGAGTATCCCAGGTTAAGCTCCAGGACATTACCCTGCACAGAGGCCTTGTAACCAACACCCACTAGTTCCAACTCGAGCTTGTACCCTTCATTGACACCGACCACCATGTTGTTGATCAGCGATCTATAGAGGCCATGAAGGGCTTTGTGCCTCTTCTGCTCAGTTGGTCTTTCAACAACAACCTGACCATCGTCCACTTTTGCAGTGATGTCTGTGCCAATGTGCTGTGAAAGCTCTCCCTTCGGGCCTT
>CBDDGS010000044.1:0-3032 GCA_965227935.1 Cyclobacteriaceae bacterium
TTTCAGTTTGCGGTTTGTAGTTCATAGCTTCGGGGCTGCTGAGGGAGTTCTACAAGTTCGGGCCCAGCTCGGATTCCCAAAATCAATAAGGATGTTGTTGAGGAGATAGATATAGGCCGTTGGAGGTCTGAATCGTTATGGATGGGGCTTCAGCACATAGTCAATGGATTCATTTGTGGAGTTCGCTCTTGGGCTGATGCCAGGTCTGGGTGATAAGGAGAGAATCACATGAACAGGTTTGGTGTCCGAGCTCGGACTTTAGGGACCCCGGAGGCATCTGTCTTCAGAGGTAAGGGAGGTGTGCCCAGTCCTTTATTCAGCAGGGCTGCAACAAGCTTCAGAGGTCAATCGGGAGCTTCGTGGGCTTCCCCCAGGAGTTTGAATTTCAATCTGTGCTTTGCAAGATGCCTCTCAAAAGAATCTCAAAGAAAGCTCATACCTAATGCGCTTTCACGAGCCCTGATTCGCTGTGCAGGGTTCCGTGATAATGTACACCGGGGCTAACAATGCAGGGGGGCCCCTCAAGTATTTGGGCCAAAACATTGTGCACATAAATTTGGGACGCTCAAGATTAACATGTTTAGGATTCCAGACGTAGCCCTCGGACCCTAAACCGTGGCAGTTCACATTTGAGGCGCCGGCGCAGTCCCAGCCCACCGCGGCGCCGGCGGTCTCCAAGCCCTCCCAGGAGACGATCGCCCAGCCCTCCGCGGAGGCGATCGCCCAGTCCGCCGTAGCCTCGGCGTGCTTTTGGGGAGGTATGTTTGATTTGCACCCTCACGCAAAACCAACCTGGAACCCCAAAAAGTGTCGGGATTGTCTTGTGCTTCAATATTGGGCTATATGGGTTCCATTCTGGCTTGAGGGCCCAACTTGGGGGAGGACCATTCATCTTAATCTTCAAGATAGAATTTGGCTAGGAGTCGCCTGAATAAGATCCTACAACTTGGCGACATGCGGAGGAGATTGGATCCGGGTATGTTGGGTGGGGCTCTCTCCGGAGGTGCAACTTGCAGTATAACCCCTATATAACCCTATAACTTTGTGTCCTGGTGCCAAGGCCAGCTGATCCTTACATCTTAAGCAAAAAGTTGTTCAACCCTGCACCCTGCAAAGCCGTAAGCCCCTAACTAGCCTGAACCCCAAACCTTAAACTTCTCAAACTTTCGGAAATTCACATCCCCAACCCCCCTGGAAAAAACAAGAAAAACATCTTTCTCTCACACACGCATGAGTGCGTGATATACACTAGACTGCTAGACCTAAATCCCAAGAAGCACTACCTCGCAGCCAAGTAGGTTGCCGCTCAGGGCTTGAGGAGCTTGATGGAACTTCTTTGCCATTATACACGGAGTCTGGGTTACAGAAGGCCCTTCCTACACATGTTGTGATAAGACTTTCCTTTCTCAGCTTCAGTCCTGTTCGTCCCTTTCATACCGAGGGGTCTTCGGAATCCTCGGATTCGGTACGACTGTAGCGGTCATCTTCCCTTAGCATTGATGATCTTCAAGAGTTCTAGCGAGGTAATAGTAATAGTAGCAACATTGAGAATACAATCCTTATATAATCCTTAATGTAATCTAGTAATTTCGCGTATTCCCCACCCTAAACCCTCAAGGCCCAGGCGGTCTCCGCGCAGGGAAGTGGAGCCTGAGCTGGAGGCGACAGCAACCACCCCCCTCTAACCTTTAAAAGGGATACATAGGGATGTACAGGATTCGAGGGGAGTATATGGGAGAACGGAATGAAAATGATCAGTACTATCTCATGTAGGGTTCGGAGCTAGTACGTTAATAATCTCCACATCCCCTTGATAATACACATTCCCCGGAGATGTAGTGGTACCATATTGGAGGGTCATTCTTAGGGGTGGGGGTGCTTGCTGTTTCGGGGAGCGGTCAGTTGATGACAACAAGAATGTTCAAGGGGTTCATACTTGGGGCGGGGGGTAACGTTATTCATATTGGTAGTAAGAAGGTTGGTCGTAAAAAGAAAGCATCCTCAGAATAGTAAACAGTTACCGCGATGGAGTTGATGGCAACAGTTTGGATTCCGGATGAGTTGGTAGCCAAACCCGAGCCAGTTCTCAGTCTGTCTGTCATAATACTGTTTTTTGATCATTGTTAAAGGAGTGCTGATTCGATCGTGATAGGCATTGAGTATGTACTCATTTCAGTAGTGAGAAAGACAGAACGCAGGTGCTTATGGTTTTGAGTGCCAAGGAAGGGAATGCTGGTGTTCAACATGCAAAAATCAGCACGATGTTGTTGTTGTTGTTGATGATGATGATGATGATGATGCACTGATAGTGATGACGATGGTGACGATGATGTTTGTCAAGATGATTTATGATGATGATGATGATGATGTACTGATAGTGATGACGATGGTGACGATGATGTTTGTCAAGATGATTTATGATGATGATGATGAT
Source organism: Cyclobacteriaceae bacterium (assembly GCA_965227935.1). Taxonomy (GTDB): domain Bacteria; phylum Bacteroidota; class Bacteroidia; order Cytophagales; family Cyclobacteriaceae; genus JAWPMT01. Next base: position 2,435 of record CBDDGS010000044.1, read on the forward strand.
GATGTACTGATAGTTGATGACGATGGTGACGATGATGTTTGTCAAGATGATTTATGATGATGATGATGATGGAGATGATGATTGTGCTGGTGGTGTTTGCGCCTCATTCATGAATCCAAACTTTAGGCTCCACAGTGAACCAGCAGTTCTAACGGCCTTCCAAGTCTTAGGATTTCGCTTTTGGAAGTTTCAGGTTTGGTAGGCGTTTCAAAGTGTTGGGATAACACGCCACCAGGATGCCGTCCTTTGGGAGGTGAAGGTCGATGTCGCCAACGGCGATGGGAACGATGCGGAGATCACGAGCTCCATAATCGATGGCATCCCTCGATCCAGCGCCAAGGCTTATCTTATGTAAGAGGCTTACGGCGTGGAATCCAGCAGCATGTCTCGTCTTGTTTGGAAGTTGCTCAGCAGAATACGCATACATTCATCTGAAGATTTTTGAGGAACCCAGAGATGTCGTAGATCCCGGGGATCCTTGGGAATAGACCCCGACTTATGTGGCTTTCAGACAGAGGCTGGAGGCTTCATGAAGGATGAAGAGGACGGTTCGGGCAGCCATCTCTCACTGTGTTACGCGACGTTTGTGGGGGAGTCT
>CBDDGS010000045.1:0-5274 GCA_965227935.1 Cyclobacteriaceae bacterium
TTAGACAGGTGGTTAGAATCCTAGGCTTGGAGGTCGATCTCCAGGATTCCTTCCCAGTCGTCGGTTAACCCCTGCCGTTATGACTCGTGAGTGAGGCCGGAGGGGACCGAGGGCCGGGTTAACCGCTTCCATGTCGATGGCCAGGTGTGGAACCAGAATGCTCTCGGACTGTTGCGGGTGGACCTTCAATTATCGGCCATCGACCCACCCGCCGCTGTCTCACCCCGGTCTCGCTCCCCTGTCGCTCGAACCATCATTATCTGTCCGGGAGTGAGCCAACGGCGAGTGATCCGGGTGGATGGAGGGAAGGAAGTGACCGACCGTGGTGAGGCTGTCGCCAATAATCTACCTCTCATGCCAAGGAATCAAGATCCTGCTCTCGGACCAATCCAAGCTGTAGATTTTATCATTATCTTACGCCCGAGGCACTTAATGAATGACATGCCGAGATTAATCCGATCGATCCACGTGACACTCGGGCGTAAGAAGAAGAAAGAAGAAGATAAATGTAATGATAATAAAATTGTAATTCCCAATCCAATAATCAATCCATTTACTCGGCTTACAAGAATCCCCTCCAACAATAGAATGCCAAGAAAGAAATAGAAAGAAGATAATGATAATAGAATCTCATAAGTTAAAATCCTATTTATTTCTTAGGTGATACGAGATGGAAAGAGATGAGAAAGGATTATAAGAGATCCAATATTATGAGATTCTAAGGAAAGGATTGGTAAAAATGGTGTATTTCCTATAAAGAATTTCATGTTTCTAATAAAGAATTTCCTGTTTACCAATCCTTTCTCCCTATCACTCATTATGTGACAAGAGTAGATTAAATGATAGAAAAAGCTCAGGTTACAGGATTTCTATCTCATTCTCTTATCTTCTTCACTCTTGTCACATATAATAAATCTACATTTTACATAATATATTTTTGAAGGTTCTTTGGTCTTAATCTTGTAGTCCCATCGCCAGGCTGGATCAACTGATGACTGAACCGACCATCCCGAGCTAACCACCTGTCCCCAACGATCGCCTGGCCGGCTCCTTCAGTCATCATTCAAGCTTCTGTCAACCTCTGTAGCTCTGTGGGCGGGACCGTAGGGACACCAGGCCATCCATTTCCTCATTCAGTTCCTGCCACGTGTGTCCCGCCCACCCGTGACTCGCTCCCCTCGTCACTCATTCTAATGGACCGAGCGGAGTGAGGGACGGGACGCGTGGCACGGAGAAAGAGCCTGAGGAAATGCTTAAATTATAGAATTTTGAACCTTCCTTGGCCACGCGTCCATTCTTCTCTGTCATCTACTCGGCCTGGCGTAAGAGACTTGAAGGTAACTCCGGGTCAAAGAATCCTGTCCCACCGTCGCCAGGCCGAAAGGAAAAGGAAAGGTTAACCGCTTCCATGTCGGCTCTTGGATCCACCACTTGTCCCCTCGTACACCGGCAATAGAATCCTAGGCTTGGAGGTGAGAAGGTCGGGTGTTGACTCGGTGTATGAACGGGCCAGGTCCTCGAGCTACAGCCTGGTCTCATGTCCACCGTTCACCTTCTACCGCCGTTGGGGCCTGGTGTGGAGAGACAAGACGAGGGAAAGATGAACGTGGGACCAGGCCCCGACCCAACGGCGGAATGAATCGATCGACAGCGACAGCCTGTGGACCACTCATGGGGATCGGGTCACTTCACTCGTCATCTCTTCCTCTCTCACCACGTGTGACCCGATCGTATCATAGGCAGGGAATTTCAAACCTTTCATTCTCTAACCAATTATCAAGGATTTTATCACTGAAATTCCCTGCCTCCCACTCCGCGCTCATCCTTCGCGCTCCAATCATAAGGTGAACGAGGCACGAGTGAACGGGGAAGTGAGCGGCACGGATTCACTGTCAAGCGCCAACCATTGCCAACCTACGACAGGCCGCTCACGACAGGACGACCCTTGGACATGAGATCATTATGAGGCCGAGTGTGCGAGGCCGGGTCCACACCCGTGACTCATTCTGACGCATCGGCCGCTGGCGCTTGGACTCACCTCACTCTGTCCGTGGCCCGTGGCCACGGGGGTGGGTCGGCACGGAGAATGAGTCACTTGGGATCCGACCCGACTCGAGGGCTTCGCCCGATCATTCCCATCCATCCTCACGGGTCGGGTGTCGCTCACGCTCCCTTTGTTCCCGACCCGTATGAGCGAAGCGAGTGGATGGATGGGAGGGAGGAAGGAAGGGTTGACAGGTCCTTTCCAGCTGTAGATCGACCAACCTGGCTCATTCATTTGGCGGCCGAAGGCACGTAGGCCGCCCCGTGGGTCGCAGGGACAGGGAACGAATGATCGACCCACGGTCAGGGAAGGACTGGAAGGAACTGGACGCATGATCCGGGCGCTATCACCATTCCCTTCCTCCCTCGGTTGGGCCGCGCCCTTGGCGCCCGGGAAGAGAGCAGAGAATGGATGAAATGGCCCAACCGAATGAGTCGAGTAGAGAACCAACTGAAAGAAGAATCCCAAATGCAGCGTCAGAACGGTCTAAGAAAGTAGATTATTGACTCAGGACCCTTGGACACCGATCTACACCCAGCCTTCTCTCGGACCCGGGACCAGATGTTAATAGCCGCAAGACCAGCCCGTGTACCAACCTTCCCCATCGGCCCGCGAAGCGTGGCCGGGAATGATCCGATCAGGGAAGTGAGGGTGAGCGAGGCACGAGCGGTCTATCCGGATCATTCCCAGGGTGGCCGAGGTTAGTTCGCTCCAAGGCTGGTCCAACATTTGAATGACCGACGGCCGGCTCGAATCATCCGTATCATATCGGCCGTCCCCGCGCCCTTCGGTCGCTTACTCATGATTTCCCCAACCCATCGATTCCTCGGGCGTATGAGTGATAGGAACGGATCGAGCGAAGCGACTGACGCCCGAGGGTTGGGGAAGGTAGGACGGTTGACTCGAGCTTGAAGGTAGCAGCAGAAGGTCCAGGACTAACTTTGAAATGCCAAGAGATTCAACCCGGTTAGCAGCTCGAGTCATAGGATTCTTTATTCTGGCCGATCAATCGTAGGAACTGGACACAAGACCCGGAGCTAGAGAACCTGTAACCCACAATCAATGATCGGCCAACCACCGGGCCATCGGTCACTTCATTCCCTCCGCCCGTCCGAGTGACACGAGGACAGGGCCCCGGGCCGGTGTGGGTCGCTCACGCTCCCTTCGTTCACACCGGCCATGCAGCGACCATTCCAGTTCCTGCAGTTGAGTGACGAGTCCAGCCGTTAACCGGTCCATCTCGCTCGATCACTCCGGTCTCTCGCTCATATCCATCCTATCCGCCACGTCCGTAGGACGGTGGCCCGGGTCGATCGATCAAGGAAGGTGTGAGGAAGCGATCGATCGACCATGGGACGGAGAGGTTGAGATTTTAAGAAAAGGACCGTGTCAACCTCCGGCTCCTGCGTCGCCCATTCACCACTCAACCTCTCCGCGAAGGGAATGGATGTGGTTCACTCGTCATGTGACCGGTGGCTCGAGACACCGGACACGCCCAGATCGATCTCTCCCGGCATATCATTCCATCCGGCCACGAGGCCGGGCCGGGAGAGGTAGGTAGGGAATGAAGGATCTGGGCGTAGCCTCGTGTCTCTCCCGCCCGTCCCTCCGGGACAGGGCCCGTACCCCTCTCTCACTCACACCCGATCGATAGCCCAACCTCTGTTTCCTCATCCCTTCCGTGTGTTGGGCTCGGGCGTGAGAGGTGTGAGTGAGGGGTACGAAGGGAGAGAATGATGGTGGTGAATCGATTGACAATTGTAGCCCAGGTCCAGCCTCTTACTTTCAAGAATCTTTTCACAATCGATTCACCGGGGCTGTCACGCTCTCCTCGCTCGCTCCTCTCGCTTAGACGCCCCGAAGGAACGGAGTGAGTGAGGTGGCCCACGGCGAGCGTATGATACGGGTCTTTCAGTAAAAATCCTTTATTCCCTGATCTCGCCGTGGGCGCCACCGTCGTGCCGACGTGGCATGGATGGAAGAAGGAAGTGTCCTACATCGGTCAAGCATTTGTAAACCGGGTGAATGTCCAGGGCCTCTTGTCACCTACTCCCGCGGCTCGCTCTGCTCACCGATCCACCTACGGAGGGAGGGAACCGACCACACCTGGCGAGCCGAGGACATGACACGGGTGATTCAATCATAGGCTGAGAATGGGTGACAAGTGAACCGACTCCAAGGCTTGAGATTCACCCCGAGCCCAAAAAGAAGAACAAAAGATAATAAACATTTTATTTGAATTCCTGTCCATAGATGGCTCGGGGTTCATTCGGCCTAGGATTCTAACCACCTGTCATGCTGTCGCCGGGGCGTTGGGTCACGAGATTAATCCGGATGTAGCACTTGTAATCTGATGATAGCCCCGATCCCACCGTCTCTCGGGCTGCGCCCTCACGACTCATTCAGTTACAGGTGGGTTGAGTGGCTGTGGTTGAGGGAAGTTCACGCCGCTACGCTCATCCTAGCCTCGTCCTTCATTCCGGGTCACCCGACGGTCACTCACGCTCCCTTCGTATCATTCACGGTGAGGGTGACCCGAGAATCAATCCAAGATCAGGGAATGAGGAATCCTTGAGTGAGAGAAGAGAACGCCCGACCCGGTGGCAGTGGTTGAAGGTTGATGTTAGAGCCGGGGCGTATCATTCTCTCGGGCGTTCTCCAGGTTCACCGGTGGTAGTGACTGAATGATACGACTGAACGCCCGAATGATAGCCACTCCAGGACCCAAGAATCCTAACTTTTGCTAGCCCGGCGGTACACCTCACTCACTGGCCATAACAGCAGCACCTGGATCACCTGTCCTACGGAGGGAGTGGACCATTCATACAGCTTCTGAGGTATAACTTTTGTAATCTCATGCATTTCCTCCGTTTGGGTCCACTCCCGAGCCTCGCGCTGCCGCTCGGCACATAATAATAATAAATTTATCTTTTTCTTATCTTTTGTCCATTCCCCGCCACGTCGGGACGACGGTGGCACTAGATAATAAACATTTTCTATTATTATTATTTCTTCTTTCTTACTTTTCTTTTCATAAATGTTTATTATCTTAATGTGGGAAGAGATTAATAAATTATAATATTTTTATCTTATGCTTTTTCATTATTAATCTCTTCCCGGATGGTAGGGAGAGGATTCTTATGAGAAAAATCTTATGTTAATCAACCTCAGGATTTGGGCTATAATCTGATGGGACTTTCATTGAATCATCCATCTACAGCCTTGTATTC
>CBDDGS010000046.1:0-5940 GCA_965227935.1 Cyclobacteriaceae bacterium
TGTTCCATGACCACCAGGTTTTCTGCTGGATCTTCCACGGCCATGACAGTCCACATGTTTCCTTTATTGGCCAAACTGGACACCGGCTGCAACGGTTTCACTTCCCAGTCAAGCTTCTTAAATGCACGAGTGATGGATGCACGATCAGCTCCAAATGGAAGGGGTCCAACCAACCACTGCTGCCTGGGTCCAGACGATAAGAATGCACTGTCGGGTCTAACCTTCTGATGCACCTCTGCAGCAAATCGTGCCTCAGATCGAAGACCCCATCGTTCAGCCATGCGTGCAATGCCCAACACTTTGTCATTCAGCTGCTTCATCCTCATGAGATCGGCCCGATTGGTTTTTGAAAGCCAAGTGACTGCAAAGTCCTGGTCGACCTCCTTACCGTCCTGTGAGCGTGGTTCCATGTAAATGCCAGCTGTACCCGAAACTCCCAGCAGATCAAAGACCATGGTGGTCGGCACACGAATGCACACACTGAACATCGTGGCATGTGGGGCTTGTTCAAGTCGAAATCCAGCTTTAAGGAACTGTCTGCGCCACACATCAAGTAGGACACTGCGATACTGGTATGTTTCCTGGGGATGCCATTTGGGGCATGAGCAGTCTGGGACATCACACATGTTGAGCATGGCAATTTTGCTGAGGATGTACCGAATGGGAGACGAAACTACTTCATGCCAGTCCGTGACCTCATCTCTGTAAATCACGAGCTTCACTGTGGAAACTTCCAGCGCATCTACCTTGATCGCCGATTGATCAACACTCTTCTGGATGTGACCTGTTCCGATTTGGACCATGACTGCTTCAACCAACAACGGCTCCTGGTTGACACTGCATCTACATGGGATTGTCACCTGGGCATGAGGCAATGCACATTTGAAGTCACCTGGCGTTCCACACACAATCAGCAAGGCAAGTGGAAACTTGGAGACCACTTCATTGGCTCGTACGTAAGCATCAGCTTCTACGGCATTCACCACCACCACACCTTCCGCCAGTGGACCAACCTGACTCAAAAGCAACTGGGGCACCGCATGATCCACAGTTCCAAAGGTACCCTTGGCAATGCATAGCTTGTGGGGGTCAAGTTGATAGCTGGTTTCCTCAGGGCCTTGTCTGGGTTTCTTGGAACCACGTGGTTTATGTTTGCCTGCATTTTGTTCAATCTTAGCTTGCAGTTCAGATGCAAGTAGAAACGAGAACTTGACTTGGTTGCCCAATTGTTTCAACTGACGCCAAGCAAACTTCTGATCCAATGCATGCTGGACAGCTTTGGTGCCGATGGCCTTGATGGCAGAAGCTGCCCTGGATTCACTCTCCTCCTGCGGAACACCTTGAGTGTGGAGGATGGCAGCCAGTCGAGGAACCAAATCATTGTTTCCAGCTCCCCAGTACCAGGGTCGTGAGCAGGTGTCGAACCCTTGGAGTCGGTCAACGAATGCCTTGCGGAGGGCATCATGCAAAACATGGGTCTGGATGTCCATTTGGGGCAACACCGTACGGAACAAGACATGATGCAAATAGCCAATGGCCAATGCTCCACAGCAATTTGACGACATGAACATGCGATGGAATCGTTGAATCTCAGTGCCAGTGAGGTCTAACTCACGGGAGATGGCAATGCAAACCTTGGCAAGCGATTCATGATTGGTGGTCTGGATATCCCATGTATGCACAACCAAACGATTGTTGTGAGGCCACATGACGACCGGGACCCAGTGCTGATCAATCAGGGCAACAGAGAAAATGCATGCACCATGTGAATCATGTTCTCGAATCCATGCACCCACTTGATCGGTACCACGCTGCATCCATCCGTACAATAGCATAGGGTCAAGTGCAAGCACTTTGGGAAAGCACGATGGTTTGGACGGAATTTCCTTTCGCTTGACATGTTCAGCAAGTATGTTGGCCAAATGCCATCGAATTTCATCGTCTCCCCATGTGGTACCTTGGTTGTCCAAGATCTTGAGCCGATCTTCAACTGTGATAGCCTGCTGCAGCATGCCTTCCAACTGGTTCACATGAATGGGTTCAGGTCCGGTCAAGGCAAGAAGGCTTTCTTGGTTCAACTGCGTCAGTGGCGACGGGGCAAACAGTTCAACAGGCACGGGAGCAGCCACACTCCCTGCTGGCTCTGTTGTGGCATTGGACTCTGCAGGCTCCTGTTCAACAACTTCCAAAACCATTCCCGGTTGAAGCACTTGCTGTAGTGACAACACTTGGCCAGAGCACTTGAAGGTGGAAACTGGACAGCCCAATGCACACTCAGCACTCACCAGATGTTGGACTGTGCGTCCAGCAGCAAACTGGACCTGGGTGTCTGCTTCTTCAGAACGAAGGATGGTCAGCACAGGCATTCCCTCATCGACTGCAAAGGGCACCGTGGGGGGAATGGCATCATCTTCCTTGGTATCTTCTGCCAGTGCATCTTCCATCAATGCAGCCTCTCGAATCAAGAACCTGTGCAGTGGTGTTTCATCCGAGGCAGCTTCGACTTGGACAAGGAGTGAAGCCAAGGTCTTGGGGAATGCCGCATCCCAAAACTGGAGGTCAATCAGTTGAGGCATAGACAATGCAAGGACCGGAATCCATTGCTTCACTCTGGTTTGCAGCTCTGGATGGACCATGCCATGACCCTTCCACTTCAACCTAGACCGGGCAATGACCCATGACTCATAGGCCAACAATTCCTTCACAGGATTGATGTCAGTCTGACCATGCTTGAGCAGATCCAATTGAGAGGCAATGTGGGCAAAAACCCATACCGCATGGATGGGGCTCGCCAACTGTCCTACTGATCCCAGGGCAAGCTTGAGATTGTCACCAAACGGAAGATTGGGGTCAACACCATTCAAGAGGGCTGCCTCCGCCGGGTGCAAATGACGAGGAACCTCATGTTGATTGGAAGGGACCACACATCCAAACAATCCCTTGTTGCTAATGCGTTCAGCAGCTAGGGGAAAGGCCCTACACCCGCACTCACATGGATGGAGCTGGCAGCCCCAGGAATGCAATGCACAAGGAGCCTGTGACTGGAAGTTCAGTTGATATGACGTGGCACCGAGATCATCCACCTGAAAGGCAGTCAGCTCATGAGCATGCAGGCGAAGCTGTGCATCTTCATCCTCAGGCAATTGGAGGTCATGTGGCATGACCATACGAACCCGCTCTAAAGGAAATAGATTGGGGAGCTCACGCATGCGAATGCCTCCCAGTGTAGGGGCACTGAGAATACACCACCAACGATTTCTCTTGCTTGGCCAACAGTCAGACAATTTGAGGATAGCTTCACTTCTGTTGTACCGGGTCAGCTCACAAAACTTAGCGATGGTCGATTGCACAAACGAATTGGTGGCAGCTGGCTCAACACATTCCAAAGCAATGATGGGGGTGCGCAAATGATGTGCCATCAAGAGAACACTTGGCAATGTTTGTGACCTGGGATCACACTCAGCTCCCTGGTCACCCAGCAACGAGTACGGCTGACAGCTGATCCCAGCTGCTAGTGTAGAATACTGACCAAACTGCTTCCACACCTCAACTGTTGTAGAGAGATCTGTAATGTCCCGACACAACACTGTCCCACCGTGAATCATCCGATGTAGGCCACACATGGATTCATTGAAATCAACAGCTCCTGAAATCTGAAAACCTGTCGAAATGGCACCGTGCGCTAGGAATCCTGCTCCTGCACACAACTCAACAACGTTCAACATGTCAGACCATTGGCATGTACCATGATGTAATACCGTTGACGACGCATCCACAACCAGCCTGGGAAACTGCCCTCCCTGTTCACAAAGGGCACCCAACAACGTGTAGGAACAAGCATCACTGGGCAAAGCTCCCTGAACTCGGATACGCCGATGGGTAATAGCACATGCCACCAAATGGTTCAAATCATCTGAAATCCGTTGCTCAACCACAACCGGCAAAACCACCAGGTTAATGCGCGAACCAGGCACAAACTCCGGAAGAAGGCGATCCATGATGCAGCGAACCACGTAAGCTGACCACCCAACTATTGGTCAGACCCACTTCACCCTCTGGGAGGCATTGGGCCAAAAGCTCCAACCAACCAACCATCCCACCAACCAACCGACCCCCATCGAAGAGGTTTCCAGCAAATCTCAGAACAGAATCAGAACTGGTCTGGAACTCTTGATGCGTGTTTTGTTTTGCAGGGGTTGATGGGTCATCTCACTTTTCTTCGGGAGTGAAGACGGGTGAAGACAGGTAACTCTCATCTAATTTTCATTGCTATTCCCCAGAACTCACCGCAACTGACTATCGTTAATCATCAGTAGCCACATCAAATAGCCGTAATTAATGAGAATTTTTCATTTTTTTTACCTATTCTAAGCAGTTTGTCATGCTGAACCAAGCATAATTTTGTTGACATAGTGTACATAAATATAAGTGTTTGTGTGCGTAGGTATGTGGCGGCTATGAACATATCGCATCAGCCATGCTTTATAGTGGCTGGTGCCAATCAACCAAGTGCATCAACCTACTACATAATCCCCGGGAAAGACAGCTATCAATACTGATTAACCTGTGCCAGTAACTAACCATTCATTAATCACAATTACTCCCGCTATTGTTTGTAATATCCTCGTACTTAGTACTGAATCATCGGTTACATCATTGTTAACCAATACAGCTATCACCAACGGTTAACTAATCATTACCCCTTACCAATGGCGGTTATTCAGATGCTGATTATATAACTACTATTTGCTAATTTCACCATGTATTAACGCATTTATCAGCCGTCATTAGCCCATCTACCAATCATCAACCAACAAATTATCAACGAACGACTATTCATTGACCCTCATTCAAACATCAACTAACCATCATCAAGGACATTCCAGCACTACTAATAATCATAAGTCATTGTTAACCCACTATTAACCATTATCATTAACCACCACCATTCCAAGAGTCATTATTGACCACCATTGACCAGCGCCATTCTATTAAGCGTCATTAACCACCATTCAATCATTGAGTATCACGATTCACCACGATCAACCACGGTAGTCACCACCATTAACCACCATGGTTAGTCCCCACCCTTAACCATGACTTGGTGTTTCCCAGCCAGTAACTGCTGGCTAACTTTAGGCTTTTTGCGGTTAAATTGATTTACCAGGAATAACCACTAAAAGTTAGACAAACTTAGCAGGGAACCTGGGAACCACCAAGATGAATCAATCCTGAATTCACCATTAGTGGTATCCCCCAGGATTTCGGGCGCGCGAGCCGCCACGTGGACATCCTGGACGTGCAGCAGAACGTGTCGCGCCCGGGGCCGATGCTTGTGCTGATTATGGGAGCCATGGTTGTAGCATGGTCATGTAAATGGTTGCTGGTGGTGCAATAGGCCATAACTAGTTGGTGGTTTCTAGCATCCTAGTGTGAACAAATGATTGGTTGGTTGACTATTATTGTTCTCAGGGATTTCAGCCGCCGACATGATAATATGCTGATTGACCGTGGTCATTCATGATGGCTTGATGATGGTGATTAGTGGTCGCATGAGTAGTGATGCTTAATTCTGTTTTGTTTTGGTGAATATAACTGTTTTCAATGTATTGTGTGGTGATGAATATTCAGTCGCTCGGAACAAGTTGCAGAATAGCGAATTGATCGTGGTTGACAAGTGTTGCCCAGAGCCAATTGTGATGGATACATAGTTCATCTTCCTGAGGAAGTGGGATATATTACCGCTGAAAATGAATTTAACCCAACACTGTCCACATCTAAGAGGAACCTGTTGTGTTATTTGGGTTTGTCCATCAAGGTGGCACCCGCAACATGCCCCAACCATCCCGAAATGGTAATTTTAATAGGGAAACCAACCAGCATCCTGGGGGTACACCATTTTTGGACAACCCATTTGTTTGTTTTGTCCAAAGTTTCAGG
>CBDDGS010000047.1:0-169283 GCA_965227935.1 Cyclobacteriaceae bacterium
AAAAACTTTGTTGCTCTACTGATCGAGAGCTCACTATTTACTCTTCGGTTCTTCGCATGTGGAATACCTCGGTCCGAACCGTACCATCTTTGGAGCGCATTCTGAGATGTATTTCCATCTCCGTGTCTGACATACGCTTGAACACGAGCCCCTTCATCTCAATCGTGTTGTCATCGTAAGAGATCATCTCGAAGGATAAAAAATCCTCCTTCTCTTCCCAACCTGTCAAATCAGGGGTGAAGTGCTTCAACTTGATCCCCTCCTCATCGAGAACGAGAAATTCATAGAAATTCAATTTCCCCTCTCCTGTGTAATGGCGGTAGGCACCCATCATTTTGCCATCCGCCGATGGAGAAGACCACACTTCGTGGGAGGTACCTCCAAACCCATCCCCCTCCCAGCTGCCTGCCAGCCAGGCGTAGGAGGGCAAGCCCTCATTCTGTGCGGTAGATTCAAACATGCCAAGTAGCAAAAGCAATAGGAAGGTAGTGTTTCTCATGATCCTGGGATTATGTACTAATGTAGGCATCTCTGGTGGATCCCAATGGAATAACCATGCAAGCGACGCACTCCCTTAATCGGCTGATCACTTCACACTGGTAATTGCCTGCCGTTCGAACTCCGCATCAAAAGCGTCATTCTTCTCGGTCGGCACAGGAGCACCTGTGGCCGTTCTCCACCTTTCCAACTTAGCAAGCATTGCTTCAGTGACCTCAACCTCCTGTTCCGATAAATCATTTCTCTCGCCCGGGTCCGCCCTGAGATTGTATAGTTCCAGCCCGCCATCCTCGAAGTACTGATGAAGTTTCCAATCTCCGGACAAAACAACGGACCCCGGCCTGGTACGAAAAAGCGGATCCCTCCCATCATCCTCTACTTTGCTGTAGGCCTGGAGATAAATGGGGAAATGAAAATAGAGGTCCCGTTCCACGTGAGTCGTATCCCGAAACTGAGGCACCAGCGAAACACCGTCTAGTCGGTCAGCGACAGTTGGCGGTCGCACGATCTCCTGCAGCGTGGGGAAAAAATCCAGATTACTGACCTGATTGTTATTGATGACACCAGCCATCACCTGACCGGGCCAGCGGATCACTAGTGGCACACGGATACCGCCTTCGTAGTACGACCCCTTGCCTGCCCTTAATGGCGACTGGCGCGAGATGGCACGTATCCCGCCATTGTCAGACGTGAAGATCACCAGGGTGTTTTCAACCAAGCCAAACCTCTCCAACGCATTGAGCAACCGCCCAACATTCTCGTCCATGGCACTGACCATTGCGCCGAAAACAGGATTGTCTTGCCCCTCGGTGCCTTCTTTCTGTTCGTATCTCGCGACCCACTCCTCCTTGCCCATGATGGGCGTATGCACTGTGTAATAGGGCACGTAAGCGAAGAACGACGTGTCTTTATTCGCCTCGATAAACGCAATAGCCTCGGACGTAAGCCGGTCCGTAAGGTATTCGCCGTCAGGTCCATCTTCGATGAAGTCAATATTGTACGGGGCGAAGTAGCCGTCTCTGCCCGGATTACCCCGATGACTTCCTCCTACATTATGATCGATGCCTTGTTGGGTCGGGTCATTGCCCACATGCCACTTCCCGAAACTGCCGGTCACATAGCCTGTAGATTGCAGCATGAGTGGTAGCGTAAAGACACTGTCTTCCAGGTGCCTGGTATTGGCGATTGGGATGATCCTCCTGGTCTTCGCGTTGCCTCGCTCTGATGGGCTCACGGTATAGACCCCATGTCGGGGGGTATTGAGACCAGACAGCAGACATGCCCTACTTGGTGCACAATTGGCGGCACCAGCATATGCCCTCATGAAGACCATCCCTTCCCTCGCCAAGGCATCGAGATTGGGCGTCTCGTAGTAGGAGCTACCCATGAAACCGAGGTCTTTCCAGCCCAGGTCGTCTACATTGATGAGGAGAATATTGGGTTTGGTGAAAGGACGGGACTGTTCACGGGATTGACAAGAGACAAGTAGACAAGTAGCAAGTAGAAGCAAAAGGCATCTCATAGTGGTAATTTCGGGAGAGCAGGACAAACGTCCTACTCCACATTCAGGAAGGTAGGATCCCCAAATCGAAAGACAGGTGACTGCGTACGGCTCTCGGTCATGAGTCGTGAGAACCGGTCCACCAACTCGGGATACTGCTCTGCGAGATTGTTGGATTCGCCCTGATCGATCGACAGATCGTACAATTCCGGGTCCCGGTCGGGGTCCTCGAACACATCATACCGTACGGCCTTCCACTTTCCCTGGCGAATGGCCTGCCGACCGCCACGCTCATGAAATTCCCAGTACAGATAATCGTGCGTCGGTTGATCTCCCTGGGCAAGCCAGGTAGGCAACATGGATATCCCATCGGTTGCTGTCGTAGTGCCTGATTCAAGCACTGCGGCAAACGTGGGCATGAAGTCCCAAAATGCCGAAATGTGATCTGATTCTGTGCCCGCCGCTATCTTACCAGGCCAGCTGACAAGAAGAGGTACCCTGATCCCTCCATCGTAGAGGTCCCGTTTGAATCCCCTCAAAGGGCCATTGCTATCAAAGTAATCGGGGTCTGCGCCACCCTCTCGGTGCGGGCCATTGTCGGAGGTAAAGATGACGATGGTGTTGTCAGCGATGCCGAGTACCTCCACCTTATTGAGGATCTCCCCTACCTGGGTATCAAGTAGATCGATCATGGCAACGAAAGCAGCATGCGTCTCCTCCTGAGAACCATATGGCCCATTTCGATACCTTTCCCCGTCATCGACTCCCTCGTAGGCCTTCTCAGGAAGGTACTTGCCACGGTGCTTTTTCATGTACTCTTCCGGGGCCGCTAGCTCGGCATGCGGAATGGCCGTTGGGTAAAAGAGAAAGAAGGGTTTCTCTTGATTTGATTCCATGAATTGAAGGGCCCGCTCGTGGATGACGTTAGGTGCGTACGTTCCCGTCTGCTGCCCCTTGTTGGCGAAAAGCGAATCTTTCTCCTGATTGTCCCACAAGTAGTACGGATAGTAGTGATGAGCGATCCGTTGGCAGTTGTAGCCATAAAACTGGTCGAACCCCTGGTTTCCCGGTTCGCCCTCTGATCCCGGATAGCCCAGCCCCCATTTTCCAAATGCTCCTGTCACATAACCCGCTTGTTGAAACATTTCACTCATGGTGAAGACACTATCTGACAGTGGATATTGGCCCTCCGGTTGGACTTCCTTATTTCCGCGAATGGGTGTATGTCCTGTATGCATCCCGGTGAGTAAAGCACTGCGTGACGGTGCACAGACCGTGGCTCCGGAGTAGTGCTGGGTGAATAGCATTCCCTGGGCCGCAAGACGATCAATGTTCGGCGTCGGAAACTTTGTCTGTCCATAACACGAAAGGTCAGCGTAGCCCAGGTCATCGGCGAGGATAAAAATGACGTTGGGTGGCGTAGGTTGCGGCTCTTGACAGCTGAAAAAGGTCGTAAGGGTAAGAACTGCAAGGCAGACGATTGGATAGTTTTTCATGAAGGAATCAGGCTATTAGGGTTTGTTTGGAATTCCGAATATTACACAAATTGCCTGCAAATATGAAGTTCTCCTATTCGTCTATTGTGCTTGAACCTTCACAGAGCTACTTCATCGGCCCGCTAATGCCGATAGCCGATCCCGGGCCTCATTGACTCCTTCCAGCAGATCAAGTGAGGTGTACAATTCGCTCGCTTCTTCCCAGGCAGCCATCGCTTCATCGATATTTTGTTGACGCTCCAGCAGGAGAGCAAAACCCCGCAGGACATTGGCCAAATGACCGAGATTCGTTGTGGGCTGCTCACGATAGACTCTCAGTGCCTCCCGGTAGTTTTGTTCTGCCTCAGCGTACCGCCCCATATGAGACTGCAAGTCGGCGAGGTGCCTTGTCGCATGGGCTATGTGATCGGGGCTACCCGATTGCCTGTATTGGGCAACGGATTTCTGACTCAACACAATTGCCTCTGAGTATCTGTCATGATCCGCTTCGAACTGCATGTAGACGTGATAGATACGTCCCAGAGAAAGGTGATCATCTTCGCTGCAAAGAGCATGTGCTTGCTCCAAAAGACGCCGTGCTCCAGTGTAATCACCCTCCCGCCGCAAGGCCCAGGCTTCTTGTAGCAGTCGCTCAATATCTGGGTTATGGCTCATGAGAATTAATGGTTTGGATGAAGCACAGCTCCGGCATATCAACAAAGATAAGTTGACACCAATACTTCTTATCTTGCCAGCACACACCTGAATCTGTTAAAGACTTAAATGACTTCCAACCATGAAAAGATCAGTACTCACCTTGTTAACCATTGGCCTCATCGCAACTAGCCACATGGGACGATCCCAGGAAGTCATCACCTTGCCCTATGAGGAAATCGAGGGAGTAAGCTGGGAGAATCAAGAGAAGCAATACTTCACCTCCGTTTGGCAGACTACTGTTGTCACAAACGTAGCTGTACCTACCATGACCGTGTATCGACCGACGGCTGAAAAGAACAATGGCACTTCGCTGATTGTCGCGCCTGGCGGTGGGTTGTTCGCTCTGAGCATCAACAGCGAGGGAATCGACGTGGCCAATTGGTTGGTGACCAAGGGAGTCACCGTCTTCGTACTGAAATATCGGCTGGTGCCCACTGGCGAAGACGCAACAAAGGAAATCAACGAGATCAGCGGCGAAGAATTGATGACCCGAGTCGGTCAAGTGATGCCTTTTTCTGTGCAGGATGGCCTCAACGCCGTCGCATATGTGCGGGAGAATGCCGAGAAATATGGCGTAAAACCAGACAAGGTGGGCTTCATGGGATTTTCCGCAGGTGGAGCCGTGACCATGGGCGTGGGATATGAATACGAAGCCTCCAACCGGCCTGACTACCTCGTCCCCGTCTATGCGTGGACCGGAGCCATGCCTGTCAGGACACCAGCTGAAGACGCACCACCCATGCTCGTCGTTTGTGCCACCGATGACCCGCTCGGGTTGGCCAGTGGCTCGGTAGAGTTATACCAATCGTACCTCGACAAAGGGCTGAATGCGGCACTACACATGTATTCCAGGGGTGGACATGGGTTTGGCATGAGGACGCAGGGATTGCCCTCCGACAACTGGATCGAGCGCTTTTATGAATGGGCGGTGGTCGAAAAGATCATTGAGCTTTAAGGCTGATTCAAGTCAGCCCAGGACGTCAGAATTTATACTTCAACCCAATTCTGATCGTCTGAGTCTCATAGAAATTTTGGTACTCCGCGACAAATCCATCTCCGACGATTTCTTGTCTTAGCCCAAAGCGATTGAAAATATCCGTCGCTGCTACAGTCAATTCACCTTGGTCTTTCCACAGCTTCCTTTTGACACCAATATCCACAGAACTTCTAGACAACTGCTTACCCTGAGGTATGTCCTTCTCCGCAAAATAGAGCGCAGTCAATTGAAACTCCAGCCCGGAATTGACCTCAAGCGTGTTAATGAGTTTGGCATCCCAGGTATTGCCGGACGTTTCGAGGATATCAAAAGTATGGGGATAAGGGAATAGCAAACTTCCGGTATGTGATTGAATGTTGATTTGGTACCAATTGAAGTTTCCAGATATGTCCCAGAAATCAGTGATGTCCTGACTGGCCACCAGTTCCAATCCCAGGTGATTCATCTGACCGGTATTTGCATAGCTCTTCACAACGATGTCATAAATGCTGGTGGTGTCTTGTGTGTACACCCGCTGGAAGGAGTCATCAATCAGCCTGAAGTAGCCAGATAGAAACACAGACCCGGATTCCCAATAATGCTGATAGGCGAGTTCGGCAGACTGCGTATACTGCGGTCGCAGGTAAGGATTGCCCACTTTTACAAGCTCGTGATCATCGGACTTGGTGAACATACGAAGCTCCGGCTCACCGGGTCGGTCAATCCGCTGATTGTAGAAGGCCGATAGACGGTTGTCTTCATTCATCTTGACGGTCAATCGAATATTCGGAAAGAGCCTGAAATAGTCGTAGGCATCATTTTCGTCATAATAGATATTGGTTTCATCCATATCATAAGACACCGCCGTATATTCTGCTCTCAGACCGCCCTCAATGTCGTAAGTGGGCTTTTCATGGACCCAATTAGTGTAGACTGCATAGATCCTCTCCCGCCACTTCGACCAGTTGCCAAGTCCCTCGTATAGCATGGAGTTCTCTCCCCGCTGCTGTTCGTACTCCACCGGCAGGTCCCTGATTTGTGTCTTGGTGCCCATTTCCAATCGACCACTCGCTGTGGGTTTGACGTAATCAATGGTTCCGCTTGTGATATGCTCTGTACCCAATACGGTTGTGACATCCCTGCCATCATCCCTGATAAACGAGCTGTCATTCAGGAAATACGTCTCATCTTCCCATCCTCGTGAGTATTGCAGATTGGCCTCAAGCAGGTGGCCCGGCTGCTGAAACTTGCGCTCATATCGCAGTGCCAGATTGTAGTATCCTGTGATCTCCTCTTCGTTCCATGTGATGAACCTCGTCCGGACACCATCCTGGTCGATGTATGCTACCTGGGCAGTATCTACGTGCGATTCCCAATCATATATCCCGGAAAAGGAGAGAGTATTTCTCTCATCCAGAAGATAGTCCATCCCCCCCTTTACGATGTAGTGCGTCTGTGTTCGGTTTTCCGGTACTTGCGAAGAAATCACCCTACCGTCATCATAAAATCTTGTCGTAAACTCATTGTTGGGGAGTCGCTGCTGAAAGAGTATTTCGGACTGAAGGAAGAAGTTGAATCGCTCCTGCTTCAAGTTGAGGTCCAGACTGGGTATGTACTTGGGAGTCGGGGAGTAGCTGCCCAACTCAGTCGGCAAGTCTGCCCTGCGCTGTGAGATGGCTCCCAAACCATATGAAAACCCAACACTGCCGTGTAGCCCGGTTTGCTTCTCTTTCTTGTAAATGATGTTGATAATACCCGCCATCCCATTGGCGTCGTATTTGGCCGAGGGATTGTTGATGATTTCGATTCGCTCGATATTCGCAGCCGGGATGTTGTCCAATCCCTTTTGATTGCCGTATCCCGTCAAGCTTGATTGCTTCCCATCAATCAGCACAATCACACGATCACTTCCTCGCAGAACCACCTTCCCATCCTGATCAAAAGACACACTGGGCATGGCCTTCATAGCATCCATCACTGAACCACCAGACTGAGCGATGTTGTCGGTCATGCTGTAGGATTTCCTATCGAGACTGGCGGCAATTTCCTCCCGCTCGCCGGCTACGGTCACTTCCTCGAGTAGCGCGGCACTCTGTGTTATTCGGACCAGGCCGAGATCATAATGCTCATTGAGCCTCCCGATAAGAATATCGCTGGTGCTTCTTTCAAACCCCACACACGATACCGCCATAAGATATTTTCCAGGAGGAATGCCATCGATCTTGAATGCTCCTTGCGCTTCACAAATGCTTCCATTGATCAACTCTCCGCCCTCAGTGAAAATCGCCACTGAAGCAAAAGGAACGGGTGCCTGGCTTTCGGCATCAACGATCCGCCCGACCACGGTCGCAGTGGACTGTGCCAAAACATGAAGCGAAAACGCTATGTATATGAAACTCGAAAACAGCTTTCTCATATCAATCATCCCCGACCTCCTACCAGATGGTTCTGCGGCAATTGCGCACCCAAATAGCAAAGTACTCAAACAATCCCGGGCAAGTGGAATACTTGGCGCTGGAATGCGGCAGGTTTTCAACCTATATTACACTAAGACCCACATAAAACAGTGAAAAAGGAAGAATGAGCATCTTAGACCAATTCAGACTTGATGGAAAAATCGCCCTGATTACAGGTTGCAAACGAGGCATTGGCAAAGCCATGGCGGTAGCCCTCGCAGAAGCCGGGGCCGACATCATTGGAGTAAGTACTACACTAGAAAAAGAGGGTAGCGACGTCGAAAAGGAAGTAGTCGCCAGAGGTCAGCAATTCACTGCGTTTCAATGCGATCTTAGCAATCGGGAGGCATTGTACGACTTCATCCATAAAGTGAAAGCAGACTTCCCTCAAATCGATATCCTGGTCAACAATGCCGGGACCACACACCGACAGGCAAGCACCGAGTTCCCCGATGATCAGTGGGACCGGGTCATCGAAGTGAATCAGTCCGCTCCTTTTATCCTCACCCGTGAGTTCGGCAAAGACATGGTGGCCCGTGGCCATGGCAAAGTGGTATTTACTGCGTCACTGCTGACATTTCAGGGTGGCATCACCGTACCAGCCTATGCCGCCAGCAAGGGCGCTATCGGCCTAATGACCAAAGCATTTGCCAACGAATGGGCCAGCAAAGGAGTGAATGTGAATGCTATCGCACCGGGATACATCCGTACGGATATGACCCAAGACCTCCAAAACAACGCGGAGAGGGCACCGACGATCAGTGGTCGCATCCCAGCTGGGCGCTGGGGCCAACCAGAGGACTTTGCCGGCCCGATTGTATTCCTTTGTTCAGAGGCCTCCTCCTACATGCATGGAACGGTGATGCTTGTCGATGGCGGCTGGATGGGACGGTAGCTTCACTCATACCCCTGAATGTTCCGCCCCAGGATGATATCCCTCCTACCTTCAAGTAGCTGACCCTTTTCGACGAGCTGCAATACATTGCCAGGACCACCGCGGGGGGGCTTGCTGGTATCGCGTATCAGTGGATCTCCCGCGAAGAGGTAACTCTGTACCCAGTAGTACTTGCCATCCGGCTCCAGTATCGTTAAATGAATATGTGCAGCCTCGGTCCTGCTTGGATAGGTGCCTGGTCGAAATGTATAGAATTCATAGTTGCCGGTCGCATCCGTTTTGACCCAACCTCTTATGTATCCATGGCGTCTGACCCACCCCTCCTCGTTGCCCCTCGTCGGGTAGATACCCTCTTTGTTGGTGTGGTAGAGGTACAGTATCACTCCCTCCGATGGTGTCTCCCCATCAGACAGGTAGACCGTCCCGGCAACTTTGATCTTCGGCTCGTTGTCCTCGAAGAGTGGCAGGGTGTCGACACTATTGAGCACCTCATCGCCATATTCCAGCACCGCCTCACAACCCTCGCATGGTCCGCCGACCAATCGATAATTGGGGTTCTGGGTGTATGAGCAATGAACACAGGTGAAGGCGATAATGAGCAAGCAAATGGGTTTCATGAGCAAATTGGGGTAGTTTCCACCTTATTCATACTGTATTGAGCAGACATCAGTTGCGGGAAGCCGCAAGTGTAGAAATAAAAAAGCCCCTCCACATCGGGAGAGGCCTCATATATTGATGTCTTCTTGTGTCTTACCCTACTTTCTCTTTGCTCAGCTGAGCCAGGAGGCGCAACGCCTCCTTCAGATAGGGATCTTCACTCAACTTCTCTCGGTTTTCCTCATCCGTGAAGACTTCACTATCCTGAATGGAAGTGGACAAGTCATTGTTGTTGCGCGCCTGTCGAGCGTCACTACGTTCTTTCCTCTGATCATAGTTCAATGACACGAGCGAGCTGTAGTCATCATTCTTGATCTCATTGGTTTCTTTAACCAAAGCCTTGAGGTCGGCATCAGTATTCAGATGATACTCATAAAGCTTGTAGAGCTTGTCGATCATCTCCTCGGAGATGTTGTTGGTCATTTCGAAGTTGGCAGAGCTGATTTCGTCCCACGGAAGGGCATTGTCCCTGCTACTCTCTCCAAATTCTTCAGGCTCAAAAGGCGTTGGGAAAGAGATGTCAGGCTGTACGCCCAATCGCTGCGTACTACTGCCAGTCACGCGATAAAACTTCGCCAATGTCATCTTCAACTGCCCCAGTGTCACATCACCATTTTGCAACTGATCCCGCATCATCATCAACTCTGTGACATCCTGATTGGCCGACTTTCTGTACGCGATCATGCGATTCATGTAATTCATCACCGGCCTACCAAGATCGATGAGGTTCTGCACAGTTCCCTTTCCAAAACTGTTTTCCCCCACGATAACTCCACGCTCATAGTCCTGGATGGCACCCGAGAAGATCTCCGATGCTGATGCGCTGTAGCGGTTGATAAGTACCGCCAACGGCCCATCGTAGAATACCGTTGCATCGTCGTCATCCTCCAGTTTGTCCACACTCTGATCCGTGTTTCGCACTTGTACGACCGGCCCCTGAGGAATGAAGAGTCCCGTGAGGTCGATGGCCTCCTGGAGTGACCCGCCACCGTTGTAGCGAAGGTCCATTAGAAGTCCGTCGATGCCTTCACCACGTAGCTCGGTGATTAGCTTTTTTACGTCCCTTGTGGTACTCTTGAAATCTGGATCTCCCTTACTGCGTGCTTCAAAGTCAATGTAGAAGCTTGGCAAACTGATCACGCCCAGGTTGAAGGTCTCGTTGCCTTCCGTGATGGGAATGATCTCTGCCTGTGCAGATTGCTCTTCCAACTTGATCCGGTCACGAATGATCCGCAAAGTATCCGGCAGATCCGTGATTTCCTTTTCAGACGGTAAGACGAGCAGTCGCACGACGGAACCCTTTGGCCCCCGAATCTTCTGTACAACGTCGTCGAGTCGCCAGCCGATGACATCCTCAAACTTGCCGCCATCACCCTGTGCAACACCAATGATGCGGTCATCCTTTTCCAGTCTCTTGCTCTTAAATGCCGGCCCCCCGGGTACAATGCTCGCCACGAGTGTGTAATCCAGCTGTTGCATCAGACGGGCACCAATGCCCTCTAAAGACAGGCTCATTTCAATCTGAAAGTTTTCCTTGGCGATGGGCGAAAAATAACTTGTATGAGGATCGTAGCTCCTGGTGAATGAGTTCATGTACAATTGGAACACATCCTCGCTCTTGTATTGGTAGATGGCCTTTTCGAGTCGTTCGTATCGTGAAGCTAACAGGTCCCTAATATCTTCCCATTCCTTGCCGGAGAGCTTCAGGTTCAGCGCCTGATTTTTGAGGAGTTTCCTCCATCGGTCGTTGAGCTCTTCGTAGCTGGCGGCCCACTCCAACTTATCGGGGTCAGCCTCATAGTCCTCCTCGAGAGCAAAGTCGAATTCATTGGCAGTAAAATCCGACAGCTGTTGAAGTCGCTTGAGCGCCTTCTCTCGGTACAGGCCAAAAAGCTGATAAGCAAAGTCCAGATTCCCTAACTTCAGCTCATTGTCCAACTGTGTGCGGTATTTACCAAAGTAATCGATCTCCGACTGAAGAAAGTATACTTTATTAGGATCGAGAGATGATACGTAATTGTCGAAGATGACCGTCGAAATAGAATCATTCAGCGGCTGCTTGCGGTAGTGGTATTGATTCAAAAGGTTGAGAATGACGAAGAGCGAATTCTCATGCTCTGGCAAAGGCTTCAATACCTGCAACGAATCATCTCCAACCCGCACATCAGCGTGGACAGTACTGCCGGTAAAGAGCAATGCAATGGCCACAACTGCCACTATTCTACTTGACATAATTCCTAGATTTCCTGATTAAAAAACGTAATCAAAAAGGTTTAGCTTTCAAATTACGGAATTTTTTTCTTACTCCTACTTCGTAATGACTGGAGAAGCACTTTCGATGCATCAACGGGCGAACGACCCAAAATGATCCCAATTTTAACAAAAAATCACTTTTGCTGATCCCAAACCAAGGCTGCTGCACCCAAAATTGCGGCATTCTTATTAATCATACCGCTAGCTTCGATACTTACCTTCCCCTTGTAGTAGGGCAGTACAGCCTCCTCAAAATACTTTATCGTCGGATCAAATATCCACTTGCCTGCTTTGGCCAATCCTCCCAAAAGGAAGATAGTCTCAGGGTGTGAAAACGCCACAAAATTGGCTAGTTGCCTCCCAAGCATTTCGCCAGTGTATCTATAGGCCTCCAGAGCAATTGGATCACCATCCTCCGCGGCCTTGGTGATCTCTTCACCGTGAATGTCATTGAAAGCAATACTTCGGAAGACGCTGTCCTCCATAGTGTCTGCCAGCAGCGCGTATATCGTCCGCTTGATACCCGTAGAAGACACGTAGGCCTCCAGGCATCCCCTACGTCCGGTGCCACACATGCGACCACCTTCCTCCACCATCACATGGCCCAATTCGCCCGCCTGGGCGTCATGACCGTAGATCAGCGAGCCATTGGTCACAATGCCGCTACCTAGCCCGGTGCCCAAAGTGATCACCATAAAGTCTTTCATGCCCACGGCATTGCCATAGATGCCTTCGCCTATTGCCGCAGCATTCGCATCATTGGTGATATAGACCTCTGCCGGTCGTCTCTTTTTCAGCTCCTCGGAAAATGGCACGATACCCTTCCATGCCAGATTTGCAGCATGTTCAATGGTCCCCCGATAGTAGTTGGCGTTGGGTGCCCCTACGCCGATTCCCTGTATATCAAAATCACCGTCAAAGGCGTCTTCCAATTGCTTGATGGTCGCTACGAGGGTATCCAGGTACTGGTCGAAACCGGGGTTGTGCTTTGTACGAAAGTCCGTAGATCCGTACAGATTGCCTTCCCGATCCACGAGACCCACTTTGGTCAACGTACCTCCAATGTCTATTCCTACTGCTATTTCTTTGGCCATGGGTTTGAGCGTAAAGTCTCCAATATAGTTCTAAATGAACACGCTGGCCAAAACTAATGAGGATGATCGGTTGAGGGGCTGAATGATGGCTAAAAACAAGTGGAAGCCGCCAGAAAAAATACTCGGATCGTGACAGGTCTCACAAGGGATGCTCGCGATGTGCAAGGCAGGGCCATTCTACCCTCACTTTCACCAGTAGCCGTACTAGTCACGAAAGCTATTGATCGGCTATCGTTTGTGATGCAAGGATTTCGTAATTTCCTAATCAATTCAATAAATCCCTGATTATGAGAAGTAAACTACTACCCTACTGGATGGCCATCGTGGTTCTGATTCTCGCTTCGGCCTATTTCTTTGGACAGGCAAGTGTCGAAAGTGACCTCGCTACCAGTGCCGCGGAGGCTGCCCAAGAGCAGGAAGCACTCTTGACACAATGTGAAGAGCAGCTGGAAGTGATGAGACAACTCGCTCTGGAGCGCGCAGCGGAAGCGCAGAAGGCCACAAACGAGGCAATCATGTTGCGACAGCAGCTCGAGGAATGCCAGGGGAATTAGGTGAACTCCACTGAACAGTTGGGGGCAGCTGAGCAAAATGGCGCTGTGGTTCACCGCTTAGATACTCGCAGAAGTTCCACGTGCATGCTATCGGAAGAATTCGTATTTTCCTAGTCAATTCAACAAACCCTGACCATGATGAGAAAGATCCCCACAAACTTCACCAGCGTTGTTTTGGGCCTGGTGACAGTCGTCCTCTTCGCCATAGCATGGTGGGAAAATGGCCGAGCAAAGGAAGCCATGCAGAATGCATATGAGCAGGAAGCACTGGCCACCGAGTACAAAAAAGAAGCGGATGAGAACAAAGAGCTTATCAAGCGACGAACCCAGGAAGCGGAGAAGATACTTGAGTTGTTGGCTGAGACACAATCGAAACTCAAGGAATGCGAGGGTCAGAGATAATATGACAAGTCCCACAACCTTGTTCACCAGACCGGCTCTTGAAACCAATCACCAAATCAAACACAACAAAGCCTGACCATGAAAAACAAAGTTCATAACTGGATCACCATCACTCTAGCTGTGATATCGGTGATTCTATTCACCTACGGAAAAGTCAAAATAGCTGATGCCCGTGAAGAGGCGGCGGAGATGCAAACCATTGCTGAAATGAATGTGCGGGATGCCGAGGCTCAAAGGGTACTAGCTCTCGAAAATGCGGTAGAAGCCCATGTGGCACAAAAGGAAGTAGACGATCTCAAGAGGCAATTGGAAGAATGCAAGGGAAGGCCCTAGCGCGGCCTCAGTGCGCTGTCCCCTTCCAACCATAGGAGTCAAAAAGCCACGACAAGAGGTGTGTTTATAATTGGAAGATTGTATAATTTCCCAAGTCAATTCAACGCACACTAATCATGAAAGGTAAGATATACCATTGGATTGTGATCATCGTTTTGGCTGTTGCCTCAGCATCCCTTTTCATCTATGCCAGAGTACAAAATGGTTTCGCCAAGGAAGCAGCCCGCCTCGTCGCGGAACAGCGGGCAATGGCAGAGAGGAATGCAGAGGCTGCTGAACAGCAAAGGGTCTTAGCCATCGAGAATGCGGTGGAAGCCGAGCGCCAGAAAAACAAGGTCAAAGACTTGCAGGAAAAACTGGACCAATGTGAAGGTAAGTAGATGAGCGATTTCCTATTTGTATACGGACTGCTAAAGTCATCTTTCCACACGCATATTCCGGAGTTGCGCATTTCCGCATTACACTATGTTGGCAAAGGCTCCGCAAGGGGTTTACTGTACGATGTGGGGAGATATCCAGGCGCCCAATTTGACGCTGCGGCCAACGCAGTCATCTTTGGCGAGATCTACGAGGTCAATGATCAGATGGACATACTGGCAAGACTAGACGACTTTGAAGGGGTGCACGATGATGATCCGGAGTATCGACGTGTGGCAGTGGAGGTGACCATGCCCAAGACCAATCAAACTTTGACTTGCTGGGCCTATGAATACTGTAGGAGCACCGAGGATTTGGTGCTCATTGAGACGGGTAAATACGAGGGAGATGGCTCCGTAGACCTTACGAAAATCTAAGGTCCCTTCGAAATAGTTTATCATCCAGGTACTGGATGACCACCACCATCAGTCCAAGCATGATACCATAAATGGAAAGGTCTTTGATCTCGCTGAAACCTTCCCAACCCATAAAAATCATCAACGACCCGAAGCCGATGATGACAAACGCTGCTGTGATCAGAAGCATGGACAGCCAATAGTTATTGCGCGAGTGGCTGCGTTTCTTCCCTAGCTTATGGATGACACCATCAGCCAGCGTCCGGCTACTATCATACGACGGCTCCGTCTCCAGCGCCTTCATTATGTATCGGTAGGAGTCAGCACCAGCTTGCTCCTGCTCGGCCAACTTCCTGTCTAGTTCTTTGTCATTCATCCTAGTAGCACCTCCTTTTCTACATAAGGTTGCAATAGTTCCTTCAATTTCTTTCTCGCCCTGAAGAGGTAGTTCTTCACCGTCCCCTCGGGCATCTTCATCATCTCCACAATCTCGGGGTACGAAAAACCATCGAGATGATACATGGTCAGGATCGAACGGTAAGGCAAAGGTAATTGTCCTATGGCCTCATGTACAAATCTGTTCATATCCTGCTGCTCAAAACCTTCATCCAGTTCTCCTACTGAGAACGCTATCTGATCCAGGTCTTCGGTATCCTTCCATTTCTTGTTCTTCTTCGCCACATTCAACGCATGCCTGTAGGCGATCGTCGCTACCCACGTACTGAGCTTTGACTGGAAGCTAAAGGTCTGGATCTTGTCGATGGCCTTAACAAAAACATCCTGCGCTACCTCTTCTCTGTCCTCGTCGTTGTCGATTATCCGAATGACTATGTGCATGACAAGACGCTCGTACTGCTTGATAAACAGCCTGTAAGCAGGCTCCTCACCCAGGGCCACCCTCGATACCAATTCCTTGTCATCCATATTCGTACTGCATTTGACAGCAATCCCCTGCACAAGGTTGCAGAAAAAAAATTACTGCACTACCTGCAACATATCAGTCCCTTGCCCTTGTCACATGGACAAACGGATTATTAAAGTTAAAACTGAAAATGGAATGGACAATATGTTTGAATTCTTATTACCCATTGGTGTCTTAGCCACCATTGGTGCATCGATTGGCTACTTGGTAAAGACTATGACAGACTATCGCCTGAAGAAGAAATTGATTGAAAAAGGACTTGTGAGCGAAGATGCCAGTAGCCTGGTTCAGGAAACTAAGAGAGAGAACAAATACTCCTCACTCAAATGGGGCTTGATCATCCTTTGTGGTGGCATAGGTATGATCATCATCAATTTCATCGACTACTACAGAGACTCTCCACTGCCATTTGGCGTCCTGGCTGTGTCCATCGCCACAGGGTTTCTACTCTACTACTACCTCGTCAAGAGGATGGAGAACCTGTAGCGTACGTTTTTGTTGAGACCGTGGGAGGGTGGCATCGAGTCACCCTTTTTTGTTGCTTGGCAGGTACGCATTGTCAATCCCCAATCAAGAAAATCACAAATCCCCAACCCTCCCCAAATAGGCCCTTCCCAATGGAGAGATCTCGTAACCCACCTCATGACTGATCGTCAGCCCAAGGTTCTTCAGCTTTCTAATATTTGGCTTGAGCCAATCCTTCTCCCTCGCCAGAATGACTGCCAGATCTGCCGCCCTGAGTCCTGGGTTTTCCGAGATCGCCTCGAGTGTTTCATGCGTCCAATTCCCCACTTTGCTATAGCGATCGAGTCTTTCGAGTTTGCTGCGCAATGACCGCCATTCCTCATCGGTCAACTCAGACTGATTCCTAAGCTCGATCCTTGGATCTTCAGAATGATACCGCAGCTCGATACGATATACGGTGCCCTCTTTCGTTTTTTGCAACAGAGCGAGAAGGTCCTCTGAAGATTCAAATCCTGCCCTGCGAGCCTCAGTCTCTGATACCTCCTCGCCTTCAATTTCCGATATGGCTCGTATTTCGATCTGTCCGACAGAGGTCTTCACCAAGCTCGCAACTTTTACCATGGGCTTCTTCCATTTTCGAAATGCCAGGTCAATGCTACCTGACTTGATTCCTTCGAGGTGGATTTGCTTGAACAGCATCCCCTAGGAGCCCGCCAGACCCATGTAATGCGATGATGGCATCAGGATACCGCCGCTTTGCTCGTAGTAATCGTCATCCAGTGGGAAGACACCGTCCTTTGGCTGGGTCCAGCTGGCGTTCGCATCAGGGAGGTACGAGCGCATCTTTTCCCAGTGGAGGTAGTTTTGATGACCATTGGTCTCCATCAGCCCCATATCTTCCAGTCCAGGAAATGCACCAATACGAGCGGCCACAGTTTTGTTCCAGTCCAGCAGTACCGGATTCACGGTCAGGTCGGCGCAGAAGCAGGGTACGTCGTTGTCATGCGCTACCTGGGCGATTTTCATGGTCATGCTCATCGTTTTGGCCACCGCTTTGAGGGCGATGGCTCGATAACCCATTTGGATTCGCTCTAGTGCGTCCTTATCAGTGTGGGCGCTTTCATCCGCCGCTAATCGGGCCGGCACATCACTCACGTCAATGTCCAGGTGCTCAGCAAACGGCTCCTCGATGACAGCAATCTGATCATAGGCACCTATCTTCTTCGCGTGGTCGATGAACCTGAGTAGCGTCTCTTTCTTCTGATAGCGCCCATTCGCGTCGAAATAGTAGGGCAGCTTACCATCCTTCGTATGAGGAGTGGTCTTCCCACCAATGGCTTCGTGGATTGCCGTTAATCTGGCCATGTCCTTTTGCACCATCTCCTCTTGCGTTCCCGGTTGCCCTATTTTGATCTTTAGAAGGAAGTAGCCATCGTCGACAGCCTTCACAATGTCTTTCATCGGTATGTTGTACCCTACTACCGGGATGCTAGCCACCTTCTTGTGCTTGTAGGCCAGCGCAGGCGCGTATCGCTCAGGCACCAGCTGATCAAAGTTCGTAAGTCCGTTTTCTCGGGCAAACAACATCCAGGCGGCGTTGTCCAATGGCACCATGGCATTTAGGGCAAAGGTTTTTCGCAGATTGGGATTGGACGTAACACCCTTGGCGTACTCGAACACGTCTGCAAGGATTTCCTCCTGCAATTCAATGGGGTTCGAGAAGCTGCGCCCGTTCGCGAGTTGCATGGATCGCTCCGTGACCGCATACATGAGGGCGTTGCCAGCGGCTTCTGAATGAGCCGCAAACACGGCCGCATCCGACCAAAGCACGTTCTGAGTGCCGACACCTAGACCTTCGTGGCCGGAAGACCTCAGCAGCGACACCACCTGCCAAATATTTGTGATACTTCCCCCCTTGAAGCCAAAGGGTCTGACAAGTGGCTCTCTTTCGAAGTTACTATTGACCCCTTCGATCGTAATCTTCTTTTGCCAATATCGTTGGCTACCGTAAGATAAGGGGGACCCGACCACTATAGACCCCACTCCGAGGCCCACTCCTTTGACAAAGTTTCGGCGATTCATGCTTTCATTGGTAAGGTAAGATTCAAGTCATGTATTCTACGTCGTCCCGTGATGAAAAGCAAGAAATGTCACCTTCCTCTCCCCCGCTTTGTTACCAGAAGCCCACCTCTCACGAAATCTCCATCAAAAAGTGGTCCATGGCCCATTGACCATTCCACAATCAAAAATCTGAAATCCCTAATCCTAAATCAGCAATCCTAAATCCTAAATCAGCAATCCTGAATCCTAAATCAGCAATCCTCAATCCCCATTCCCCTTCGCCAATTCGCGTTAAGCGCAGAAATACCTTAACTTATGTGCAAAATAAATAATCAATGACCGCGTCTCGCCTTCTTCCCAGCCTCTCCCTCCTTGTCTTCCTCTGCCTGCCGTCATTCTCACAGCAAAACATCACGGACTATATCAACAAGTCAGATAAAGATTTTTTTGATGGCGCTTTCATGGAATCCGACGTACAGAATATCCCCAAATCAGCCATCAAAGACGGGACCGTCACCAGAAGCAACCTAACACCCAAACGAATAGGACTGGCCTCGATCTACCTCTTCGAAAAAAGCTACATGCGCCGCAAGGCACATCTCACCTACATATATTCACTGGAAGGGCAGCAAAACTATTTCTTCCACAATATCGGCCCCAAGGCTATGGAGGGACTGGTTCAGGCGTTCGAGGGCTCTCCTTTCGAATTGGTGTTCCCTGCGGACTACCTGGATTCTGACGCTAAGCATGCCGCTTTCGCGACGGCGATCGAGAGGATCAATGGCCTGGACCATCCATTCCTTGACCAAATGAAACAGTGGAAGCTCCAGCCATCTGGCAATGAGCAACCATTTCTCTACACCTGGATCGAGGAGGGTACGAATGGATTCGTGGCTGATGAGATGGCGACGCTGGCCAAGTCGTTGGGTCTGGACGCCCTGCTTACAGTCCAGCTCTCTACCCTATATCAGACGCAAACGATCTCCTTCTTCAGCATTGAATTCATCCTGCACGGCGTCAACCCAGCCGCTCAGGAAGGGCAACAGGGCCTCGTACTGGGTAGGTACTCGCTCTTTGCCGGCTATCCCTACCCGTTTGTTTACATTCGAAATGGCAAGCCATCTCAGGAGCGCTTTGGTGCCTACGGCCGCATCACGGAGAGGACCATGCGCAACTTCCTCGACTTCACACAGCTTGAGCTCAACGAGCTCTTCTAGTAGTCAGCCCGGCGGCCTCCCTGATCGACCATCTGCCGAAGCATACTGTTGAAATCCTCCTCCTCGAGCAACTGCTCCATAGAGATATGGAATCGATACTTCCAGTAGTGCTGCGAAATGGCAGGCACATTGATGCGCTCTTCCTCTGGTGAGTCCTGACGCAACAAACCATCCATCGCCACAAGATCCTGAATGGGGAATATGGCCAGCATACTAGGTGAATACAGGTGCTGATTGATGATGTCTTTTGCGATCCATGGCTCGCAGAAATAAGGCGCGCCTCCCCAGTGGCCGAGGATCGAATTGTAAAAGCGCTGGGTGGTCTCGGTATCCTCCTGCCACCACTCCCGCAATGTCGACATGTCGTGACTTCCCGGGCTACATACACTCAGGTAGGGATTGTCAGCAGGATGCAGGAACTCACGATCGTCGTTCGGCATCCGTTGGATCGCGAGGGACAAGATGCTCAGGTCAGTCATGACGCCCGGAACGCTCTCAGGCACCATACCCAGATCCTCCCCACAGATCAGCATATCGGTCGCCTCCTGCAAGGCTGGCAGCTTCGACATGGCGCTGTCCCGCCAGAAGTCGTTGTGCCGTTTGTAGAAGAAGTGGATGTACAGTTCATCGATGCGCTGCTGGGTATAGGCATCCAGCTCTTTGTAGGAATAAGTACTGTGCAGCGCAATCCTCGGATTCCATGCACTCCCATCGCTCAGGGGTGCCTCCAAAAACAACACGTCGGCCAACAGCCTGTTGAGGCTGATCTTCATCCAGTTGAAAAAATCCGCCCCTTCCGGGTGTGATTTCATCTCCGCATCAAAGTGCTCCTTCACCTTCCGTTGTGTGCTCAGGTGATCCTTGAGGCGGTAGCAACCCTCCGCATATTCGTCGAGGTATTCATCGAATACCTTGCGTGCATGAGATCCAAAGATCTCGTAAACCATGTGGGTCCGAATGTAGGGCTCCGTAAGTCGCTGACGGTCAAAACTAATCCCCCAGTGAGCAAACTCCTGCAGATTTATTGGAATCGATGGATTGAATCTGCCCATGATGCCCTCGACATGCTCCCACGGAATCTCCCAGATGCGGAAAAAGCCCAGAATGTGGTCAATACGGAATACATCAAAGTACTCCGACATCTTCACAAGCCGCTGCTTCCACCACTTAAATCCATCTTTGGCCATGGCATCCCAATTGTAGGTGGGAAATCCCCAGTTTTGGCCCGAAATCGAAAAGTCATCAGGTGGCGCTCCAGCCTGGCATGCCATGTTGTAGAGCTCCGGCTCCAGCCATGCGTCCACCGAGTACCGATAAATACCAATTGGGATATCCCCTTTAAGCACCACCCCATGTTGGCGAGCATATTCAGACGCTGACTTCAGCTGCTTGTCGAGGTGAAACTGTATATAGTAGTGGACAGCAATATCATCGAAGTGTCCCGAGTTCTCAGCACACAGTTGCTTCAACTTCGCCGGCGTAATGTCGGCATACTTGCCCCATTGGGAGAAGTCCACGGTATGATGCTTGTCCCGCAGATAAGAGAAGGCTGCATAGGGCTTCAACCATGATTCATTTTGCTTGAAGAAGCTCTTGAAATCTTTGTTTGCCAGAAAAGTGGCTTTATTCTCCTGGAAGCTCAAGGCAAAGAAGTCGGACTTCAGCTTCATGACCCCTTCGTAGTCCACTTCTGGCAGAGCATTAAGTCGCTTGGATTCTTTGAGGATCCTCTTTTGCTCCTCCTTGTTTTTGAGCGCGCCGATGGCCCCCATATTGGCATAGATCGGGTGCAGCGCATTCACAGAGATCGCAGCATAAGGATACGAATCTACCCAGGTGTGTGTCGCAACGGTGTCGTTGACGGGGAGGACCTGAATGACTTTCATGCCCACCTTCACGGCCCAGTCTGTAAGCCTGTTGATATCCAGAAACTCCCCTACGCCGGCTCCTTTTTCAGACCTCAGGGAGAACACAGGAATAGCGACTCCCGCCGCCTTCCAATCACCCACCGGATAGCTAAAGAATTCCTCCGTCAGACACAGCGTCTTGTCACTGGAGATATCGAAAGCTGGAAAATACCGGTTGTCACGCGATTCCCACGTAACGACCTTATTCTGCTTGAGACTGTAGATCACAAACTTGTACTCGAATGGGGCCATATCCTCACCCATGGGTATGTCGGCACGCCAAACAGGATACTGCTCGTCACTCATCAATAGCACCTTCGACTCATCCCAGTTGCCTAGGGCATCAATGCCTCCCAAAATACCAAAAACGTAGTCTGCCCCAATTCGTGGAGCCCTCAATTGCAAGCGTGCATAGGCACTATTTGCTTGCTTTTTCGAGGGTTTGGAGGAGCTGGTTTTCCTCTTAAAAAAGGCCTTCTGAAAAGGTGATGTGTACAACGAATTATCAGGGTGCTTGTGGGGCCTCCAGTGGTCTTTCACACGGACAAAACCCAGCTTGTCCATGTTATTGAACTTCCTGGCCTCACCAAATTCCCAAAACGTCGCTCCGGACTCCTCATCTTTTAGGAAATAGCGATAGGTGAAATCAACTGGGGTCTTCAAGTCGATTTCCGCCTCCCACTGCTCTCCGGTACCGGGATGCATGGGTATTGCCTTTTCCTCACTGCCTCCACCTAGGGCGTCGATGGAACCGGATACGTATAGTACCTGGCCCCACTGTGTTCTGTAATCTATTTGAAACTTGATCTTCACGATATCACTGGTTCTGGGTGTTGTCTGATTATTTCCAATTGATTTCGATCTTCCGCGAACTTAACGCAAATCGGACACGCTGCACACTATAGGCTTCGATCTGCCCCTCGCTGGCGTATGCATCGAAGTGCGAGATTGGCTCAAAGTGGCTAAAATCATCGACCGCTTCCACATCGACCTTCTGGCCATCGGCCTCTGCTCCAGCCAACGCGTCAAATCCATGGTAGATCACTTCGACTGCTTTGAATGCTGTCTCAAAGGGTCCTTCCGATGCGCTGATAGTCATCCGACTGTGCCCATCGAAAGTGATCATTCTTGAAGTTGACTGTCCGTCACGGTAGTCAAGTGAATGACCGTCGTCTTCGTAGAGCTGGAAGGACGCCCCGTCCCCTCCCTGATACAAATGCACAGTCAGCGTCCCATCATGAGTCTCGCCGGCGAATTGCACAAGTGGCTGCATCGGCAACATGCCACCAGCTTTCACGAAAATCGGCAGTCTCGACACCGGGCAATCTACGTAGACGATTTGCTGTCCCACATACTTTTGCCCGCTGTGAAAGTCGTACCATTCCCCGTCCGGTAAGTAGACCTTGGTGATCTCCTTGTCGCTCTCTACCGGCGCGACCAACACCGATGCTCCGAAGAGGAATTGATTTTGGAAACGGGTATCATAGATCAGGTCATCATGCGTATAGTCGAGCGCCAGACTGCGACTGACGGGCATGCCTGACTGACTGGCTTGCAGGAAACAGCTGTAAACGTAAGGAAGGAGTCGGTACCTCAGATTGATGTAGTTGCGGGAGATTTCCTCCACTTCCTCACCAAAAGACCATGGTTCGGCGTCCGCCGTATTGACGAAGGTATGGGTGCGGAGGAACGGCTGGAAGACGGCGATCGTCAACCACCTGGCGAAGAGTGCCACTTCGGTACGACCAGCGAACCCACCGACATCATTGCCACAAAAGGCGATGCCTGAGAGACCCAATCCGGTCACCATACGCGCTCCTAGCATCATCGATTCGTTGGAAGAGACGTTGTCGCCAGTCCATAGAATCCCATACCGCTGAAAACCGGCGAAGGCAGCCCTTGTTATGATAAAGGACCGCTCGTTATCGCGCAGATTGTCTACCCCCTCTTTGGTAGCTCGAGCCATCTGGGTGCCATAGACGTTTCGTGCCTGCCTGGAATTGGTCTTGTTTCCTTCATATGCAAACTCCAAATTGTTGGGCATGAAATTTCCCCAAGAGGCGATTTCGTTCATGTCGTTCCAAAAGCCATCCACACCTTGCTCGACTAGTTCGCCAAACTTGGGTCCCCACCACTTGCGAACGCGTTCCGAGGTAAAATCCGGAAAATGGCAAGTTCCAGGCCAGACATCAGCACTGTAGGGCTCCCCATCGGAGTACTTCACGAAAACGTCTTCTTTGAGTCCGTCGTGGTACGTGTCATACCCTTCCTCAATCTTCACCCCGGGATCAATGATCACCGCCACGTGGA
Source organism: Cyclobacteriaceae bacterium (assembly GCA_965227935.1). Classification (GTDB taxonomy): domain Bacteria; phylum Bacteroidota; class Bacteroidia; order Cytophagales; family Cyclobacteriaceae; genus JAWPMT01. The sequence continues at coordinate 23,467 of CBDDGS010000047.1, forward strand.
AGCCCTGTCCTTTTACTTCATCGATCAGCGCCTTTGGATTCGGAAATCGGTCATAGTCCCACGTGAAGAGCTTGTAGTCCTTCATGTAGTGAATATCATGATACAGCACATCGCAAGGGATCTTCTTGTCACGAAAAGTCTTTGCTACCGTACTGACTTCATAATCGGGATAATAGCTATACCGGCACTGCTGGTACCCCAGACCCCACTTCGGCGGTAGCTCCATGCGACCCGTCAGCCAGGTGTAGCCTTCGACAACTTCAGCGATGTTTTCGCCAGCGAACAGGTAATAGTTGACATCTCCACCCTCAACAGTGACGGAAGAGAATCGATGATTGGACGCGCCAAAGTTGAAGTGTGATTTGTAAGAGTTGTCCATGAAAAGGCCATAAACCCTTCCAGAGTGAACACCGATGTAGAAAGGGATGGTGCTGTACAGCGGGTCAGAACCCGAATGGTACCCAAAGGCGTCGGTATTCCAGTTGGTGAATCCTTCACGTCGCTTGTCAAGGTTTCGGGACTTCTCGCCAAGCCCCAGGAATCGCTCCCCCTCCTGCAAGGTCTTGTAGACTGTGGAGTGGTCACCATCAAAAGCAGTCCCGAGTCCGGGATCATCCTCCACGAGCACTTCGCCAGCAAGGTTCTGTAAGACAAAGCGCAGTGGGTCCTTCTCGATGACCAGTTGTGCCTTATCAGTACGCACCATCACACGATCTGACGTCTCCTCAATTGTGGCTGGCGTCGCTTGTGGATCTTCGACTACCGCGTATGAAAAATTGTCAAATTCTTTTGCCCTCGACACGTGAATTCGAAAGATATCCGGTCGATAGACGGTCACCTGAAATTGACCAGTAGCCAGCTCACCCCGCACAGATGATTCGGTACAAACGATTGTTTTCGCTCCCGTGACGGATTCATATATATGCCCCATATTCTTAGACTGAAATAGCCGTTGAAAAATAGGTAATTTGAGTAAATCAGCATGTTTCAGAGGAGTTTCAATGATATCATCTGAGTCTGCATATACCGCTTATATTTGCGGCTGAAAACAAGAAACCTTACATAATTCCTCAGATATGAAATTCAGACCAGGAGTACTTGCAGGACAAGAAGTCACAGACCTTTTGAACTACGCGAATGAGCAAAATTTCGCTCTACCTGCTGTCAATGTTGTGGGCACCAACTCCATCAATGCAGTGCTGGAAACTGCAAAGGCGGTGAACTCCCCAGTGATCATCCAGGCGTCGAACGGAGGAGCAGTCTTCATGGCTGGAAAGGGACTCTCCAACGACAATCAGCAGGCCGCTGTCGCCGGTGCCGTGGTTTGCGCTCGCATCGTCCACGAGCTGGCCGAAATGTATGGCGTGACAGTGATCCTTCACACAGACCATTGTGCCAAGAAGTTGTTGCCATGGATGGATGGCATGGTAGAGGCCAACGAAAGACATTTTGAGCAGACTGGTAAGGCGCTCTATAGCTCTCACATGCTGGATCTGTCCGAGGAGCCGCTAGAAGAAAATATCGAGATCTCCGCGAAATATTTCGAGCGTATGCACAAGATCGGTATCACCCTGGAGATCGAACTTGGCGTCACTGGTGGTGAAGAGGATGGCGTCGACAACACGGACGTAGACAGTTCCAAACTGTACACCCAGCCTGAGGAAGTCGCTTACTCTTACGAGCACCTGAAAAAGATTGGAGACAATTTCACAGTTGCGGCAGCCTTCGGCAATGTCCATGGCGTCTACAAGCCCGGCAACGTGAAGCTCTCTCCTATCATCCTGAGAAACTCGCAGGATTACATTCAAGAGAAGTTTGGTACAGGTCACAATCCTGTGAACTTCGTCTTCCACGGCGGGTCCGGGTCCACTACCGAAGAAATAAGAGAAGCCATCTCCTATGGCGCCATCAAGATGAATATCGACACAGATATGCAATGGGCCACTTGGGAAGGCGTTATGAAATACTACAAGGCCAATGAGGGGTATCTCCAGGGACAAATCGGTAGTCCTGACGGTCCTGATTCGCCTAACAAAAAGTATTACGATCCCAGGAAATGGCTACGTGAAGGAGAAAAGAGTTTTGTGGAAAGATTGACGAAAGCCTTCGAAGATTTGAACAATGTAAATACCAATGCTTAGCGAATTGTTGGTTACATTTGTTCCGAACGCACGAGTGCGAAACCCCCAATGAATAAACACTTATAATCACTTGGCCCTTTCAATTCTTGAAAGGGCTTTTTTTTTGACTAGGCTTCACGGGGGAGATGATTTTTGAAAAGAATTAGCTAAAGAATAGTAGTGCGATCCAACGAAAGAATGGTGCTCTACCAGGTAATGACACGGTTGTTTGGTAACAAAAAAACGGCCACGGAACCATGGGGCACATTGGAACAGAACGGTGTAGGGAAATTTAATGATTTCACCGAACAGGCGCTTGGCGCGATCCGCCAAATGGGATTTACCCACATCTGGTACACCGGCGTCATTGAGCATGCTGTATTGACGGACTATACGACCCATGGCATCCCTTTGAACGACGCTGACGTGGTCAAGGGGCGGGCCGGTTCTCCCTATGCTATCAAAGACTATTATGATGTGAACCCCGACCTGGCGACGTCGGTGCCGGATCGCATGCAGGAATTCGAGGAACTGATCAACAGAACGCATGAAGCAGGGCTGAAACTGCTCATTGACTTTGTACCGAATCATGTCGCGCGCGAATACCTCTCCGATGCCATGCCGGAAGGGATCAAGGACCTGGGAGCTGACGACGATAAGAGCGTACGATTTTCAAGGGACAACAATTTCTACTATCTGCCGGGGGAGCCCTTTCAGGTTCCGCCGGACTACAACTCCCTGGGTCCTCACGACTTCCCGACAAAGGATGGGCACTTTGATGAGTTCCCAGCCAAGGTCACAGGCAATGACGTTTTCTCTTCCACACCAGGTATCAACGACTGGTTTGAGACGATCAAGCTCAATTACGGGGTCGACTATACCGACGGCGGAGCAAAACACTTCGATCCTGTCCCAAACACGTGGTCGAAGATGAGGGACATCCTCCTGTATTGGGCGTCCAAAGGCGTCGATGGCTTTCGCTGCGACATGGCCGAAATGGTCCCGGTGGAATTCTGGAAATGGGTGATCCGTGAAGTCAAAAGACAATACCCAGCAATTACATTCACAGCAGAGATCTACAATCCCGCCAACTACCGGAGCTACATCTTCGTGGGGGGATTTGATTACCTCTATGACAAAGTAGAGCTGTATGATACCCTGAAGCAGATCATTCAGCGACACTCTACTACCGACCACCTTACCAGGATCTGGCAAAGCCAGGAAGGGATCGGTGATCACATGCTTCGGTTCCTGGAAAATCATGATGAGCAGCGAATTGCCTCTCCTGAATTTGCGGGAGACATGCAAAAAGGCATTCCAATGATGGCAGTGTCTGCATTTATGCACACAGGGCCAGTGATGATGTACTTCGGCCAGGAAGTCGGTGAGCCCGCCTCGGGATCCTCGGGATTCAGCGGCGACGACGGACGGACGACCATCTTTGATTATTGGCACGTACCTGAGCACCAGCAGTGGATGAATGGAGGACTGTTTGATGGCGGCGCTTTGTCCGATGAACAGGAAACCCTGCGCAAGAGATACATCGCCATCCTCCACGCCTGCAATGAAATGCCCGCACTCAGGACAGGGGGCTTTTACGATCTGCATTTCTACAATCGGAGCCAGACCTACACAGGCTACTGTAGCAGGATCTTCGCTTTCCTGAGACACCTTGACGATGAAGTGCTACTCGTTGTGGTCAATTTTGATGATGAGGAGCGAACCACCTCGATCAAAATCCCGGAAGACGCCTGGCAAAAGACAGGGCTCGTCGAGTCAACCGTGGTGGTCCCCGCTCCGGCAGAGCAAGAGAAGAGCCGCGCGGCCCTCATCGATCAAGGTAATGCTGAGGCCCTTGTAGTGCCAGTTCCTGCGTTGGATTATGTAATCTTGCAGCTGAAGACAAAACCCTAAACTCAAAAATGAAGATCGAAAAAGTTGCTGTCATCGGCTCTGGAACCATGGGCAATGGCATCGCTCACGTATTTGCACAAAATGGGCGGGAAGTGACGCTGATAGACATTTCTGCATCGGCGCTGGAGCGTGCCCTCGCTACCATCGGAAAGAACCTCGACCGACAGATAAAGAAGGAACTTATTACCGCTGAAGAGAAGGAAGCCACACTTGCGCGTATCAAGACGGGCACGGACATAGCTACGTCTGTGAGCGATGCGCAACTGGTAGTAGAAGCCGCTACGGAGCACTTCGATACCAAAGTGAAGATCTTCGAAACGCTGGACGCCCATACACCAGCAGACGCCATCCTTGCCACCAATACATCGTCGATATCGATCACAAAGATTGGCGCCGCGACGAAAAGAGCGGACAAAGTGATCGGCATGCACTTCATGAACCCAGTACCGGTGATGAAGCTAGTCGAAGTTATTCGCGGATATGCCACATCCGACGAGGTCACACAACTCGTCATGACGGAGAGCGCTGCACTGGGCAAGGTCCCTGTGGAAGTGAATGACTACCCGGGCTTCGTCGCCAACCGTATCCTCATGCCGATGATCAATGAGGCCATCTATTCGCTGTATGAGGGTGTCGCCGGTGTGGAAGAAATCGACACGGTAATGAAGCTGGGCATGGCTCACCCCATGGGACCCCTGCAACTCGCAGACTTCATTGGTTTGGATGTGTGCCTCTCCATTCTTCGTGTGCTGCAAGACGGATTTGGCAATCCAAAGTATGCGCCCTGCCCCTTGCTAGTGAATATGGTGACCGCTGGTTTTCTTGGCGCCAAGACGGGTGAAGGATTTTACGCCTACACAGCGGGATCGAAGGAGCTAAAGGTCAGCTCCCGGTTTCAGTAACATCAGTACGCACATCATTAATAGTGAGGGTGAATAGCAAATTCGCCCTTTGCTTTTTGCGCTATCGGCAGTGAAGAAATGAACACGTCTTACTCGTAGTAGAGCAAAACCTGATGGGCCTGTACCGACTAACTTTCGCTCCCGCGATGATTTGTGTCATTGGACGACTAGAGGGCCTGATCTAGTTTGCGTCAGGTTTCCTCGAAAGACCTATCGAACATGTCGCAATCATCTGTTCTCAAGTCAATGGTCGCGCTGACCATTATCGTATTTATCCCCTTTGGTCTGATGCTGTGGGTGCGACTGCACCAGTCAAGTGGTTTTGCGAGTCGGGAACTCATTCTCTATCCCCTCCTCTTCGGTGGTGGCAGCATTGTGATCCTTTACGCCCTCAAGCGGTACTTCCTGGGAGAGCCGTTGTCAGACTTCAATAATGGCGAGGGCAAGTGGTTCGGCGATCTCGTCTGGGGGCTGGTGCTGACAGCTATCTACTTTGGCTTATTTGTCCTGGAGGGAAGCATGCTGTCGGGCTTGTTGCGGTTTGTTCCCAATACGGAACTACTGGGTCTCATGCTGGACTTGCGAGGGAGTCCCGGACTCCTTCTATTGTGGTTTGGGCCCGTCCTTTGGGTTGGTATCGCTTTGTACGAGGAATTGATTCGGGTCTTTCTGCTAACAACACTCTGGAAGTGGTCGGATGACGTACTTTGGTGGGTACTCGCGATTGTTCTCTCCGCTACGATAATGGGCCTCGTCCACTGGAGCCAGGGACCTTATGGCATCGTGACCATAGGCATCAAGAGTTTGGTCAGTGGCTTCTTCTTCTTTCGCGTGAGGCGCCTGATGCCCCTCGTCTATGCGCACGTCTTGTACGATGGATTACAGGTTGCATTGCTCTTATTGACCTATCCTGACTCCACTAGTTGATCACGGCTTCGTGCTGGAGTTGTAATGGTCTTAGACAAGTGAAAGTAGCCTCGGCTACAAGCGACTATGATCGCCGCTCGATCATGTCCCACTTATTGCCATAGAGGTCTTTGAAGACGATGACAGTGCCATACTCCTCCTCCCTCGGGTCCTCGGTGAACTCCACGCCTTTGGCTTTCATACTTTCATAGTCTCTCCAGAAGTCGTCGGTATGGAGGAACAGAAAGACCCGGCCTCCCGTCTGGTTGCCAACTGCGGCCTGTTGCTCCGGATTCTTGGCCTTGGCGAGCAACAATGACGGTCCCTGACCTCCCGGCGGCCGCACGACAACCCATCGTTTGCCATTGCCCATGTCTGTATCTTCCAGCAACTCAAACCGCAGCTTGTCACAGAAGTATTCGATCGCTTCCTGGTAGTCGCTGACGACCAACGCCAGCTTGTCAATGTATTGGTTCATTCTTCGGGCTTCTTTCGGTATTTGGTGAGTAAAAGGGCAATGAGATCAACTGCCATGTTCATGGCGCGCAATTGTACTTCGACGTACTCCTCCCGGTCATGATTCTGCCAATTGAAGGATTCGAGGAAAGATCGATTCTCCTGCATGGCAATGATCATTTGATTCTCACTGAATCTAAAAGCCAAATCGTGCTTCGACAGGCCGTCTTTCTTCACTTGCTCGCTCATGGCATTGATGAGCGCATCGACCTCGGGATCTCTCAGCAAGTCATATTGCTCCCCTTCCGGTGGGAAGACTGCATACCTCCTGGTCAACTCGCGTAGAAGGCCTGGATCCGACTCCTTGCCTTCTTGGGTGGCTGTGCGCAACAGCGTGCGGGGTACAAGCCAGACGGTGTGACTCTCCAGAGGGAACTCATACAAATAGAAGCGCCCGTCAAATGGGGTCTCCATCGCTCGGAGGAAGTCTTCGGGTCGGTGAAACGCCTTGAAATCAAAGGCGGAGAGGTGACCCAGAGGGAACTTACCAATAAGCAGGTTGCGTACCTGGTAGGCATGAAATGGCCCCAGCAGCGTATTGATATCCTGAGGGAACTGCAGATCATTGGCACTTGCATGATAATGCACATCACCACCCAATGCCCCAGACAGGCCCATGACAAACTGCTGTCGCAGTTTCGTGTTCAACTCCTGGGTCTGCCGATAATAGAGTAGAAGGACAATCGCAAAAGCGAGCCCCCCTGATATGAGAAGAAAGTAAAAGAGACCATATCGCTGGTTAGGCGCCACAATATTTGTGTAAGGCACCATAAAGCAGATGGCTCCATAGAAGAAGAAGATGGCCATGACGGGTCTGAACCGCCCCAGCAAATTGTCCTTTTCTTCGTCCATGGATTGGAGTACGGGCCTCATGCGACGGTAAATCTCAGCAATGTCTAAGGATGCATTGGCCATATCGGCAAACCTAACTGATTTGAAAACGAGCGTGATACAAACACCTCCTTTTACCGAGAATTTCTATCTTCCGACATGATCCAAAAACTACTTATCCTCCCTTCTATCCTCCTGACAATGACCATTGCATCGATGGCACAATCAACTACACCTACAAAGCCCTTGCGCGTTGGCGTCAATGGACTAGTACATACACATGTGCATTGGATCCTTGGTCGCGAAAAGATCGGCGACATCGAAATCGTAGGTATCGCAGAAAGCAACCGCGAACTCGCTGAGCGATACATGAAACAACACGACCTGCCGATCAGTATCGTATACCCAACGCTGGAGGAAATGATCGCCCAAACACAACCCGATGCCGTTACGGATTTTGGCACCATCATCGGACACCTGTCTACCGTGGAGGCCTGCGCCCCCAAGGGCATCCACGTAATGGTCGAGAAGCCCATGGCTGTAAGCCTGGACCATGCGCAGCAAATGGAGCAGCTAGCCAAGAAGCACAACATACATCTGCTCACCAACTACGAATCAACGTGGTACCCTACAACCTATAAGAGCGGAGAAATGGTCTTTGATGGCAAACTGGGAGACCTTCGCAAAGTCGTCGTCCATGATGGTCACCCCGGACCTATCGAAATCGGTGTAAACGAGGAGTTTCTAGAATGGCTTACCGATCCGATCGAAAATGGCGGCGGGGCGATCACGGACTTTGGGTGCTACGGCGCCAACCTGATGACGTGGCTGATGGACAATGAGCGACCTCTTTCGGTAATGGCCGTGACCCAGCAAATCAAACCCGACAAATACCCCAAGGTCGACGACGAGGCGACGATCATCGTCACCTACCCAAAAGCGCAAGGGATCATCCAGGCTTCATGGAACTGGACGTACAACCGCAAGGACATGGCGATCTACGGCACAGACGGTTACATCCGCACTGTGGACGGACCTACTATGTACACACGTCTCGGTGATGAATCGAAAGAAACTGAGCATGTGCTAGAACCTGTGGCGTACCCCACGGACGACCCGTTTGCTTACTTCAAAGCGGTGATCGAAGGCGACATCGACCCAGGAACAAGCCCATCTTCCCTGACCAATAATGTGATCGTAATGGAAATTCTCGATGCAGCGCGCGAATCGGCAAAGTCTGGAAGGAGAGTGGAGTTGGAGGATTGAGGGATTTTAGATTGTTGATTTAGGATTTGAGATTGAGGATTGAGGATTTAGGATTGGGGATTTGAGATTTAGGATTGGGGATTGGGGATTTAGGATTTAGGATTGGATATGGTCCATAGTCGATAGTCCATAGTCAATGGACCATAGACAATGGACATGAACAAATTGCTCTGTCAGCGGGCCAGGATGATGACACGGCGTTCCCTTTGCTCTCTGCTCCGGGGTGGCGGGAGGCACGCTGGGTGCCGGCCTCCCGCAAGGATCGTGCGGTGGGGCGCCCCAAAAAGCCTCTCGGAATTTCAATCGACAATAAAGCGGATCCTGCACCAGCCCTCAAAACGAATAGGTTCCTTCTTGTAGGGGTGCCAGATCCACTTGTCCAACTGCAGGAGGTGCTCCCCGCGGCTGAGGTCTTTGGTATCGACATGAGCCACCCACACTCGCTGACCGCTCGTGGGCAGGAATGAGCGACTCCAGGAAACGGGTACAGCCATACTGTCAATCGCAACATCTACCAGTCGATGGATCTCGAGCGTATCCGCTGCCTTGACGGCGGACCAGTCCCAATCGAACTCGGCACAATAGATCGGCAGCTGCCCGCCCTCCTGGACGAAGGATGGAATGGCAGCTTTCTGAATACGTTGATAGCTTTTGTGATTGTCGAGGTACAGCATCGGGTCCTGATATCTATACGACGACCTACGCTGTTGCGACTTCATGCCTGGGATCAGGCTACGCTCGGGGATACTGTACTTGATGAAGTCGATGGTCTGGGTGATCAACGTACCTGTCTGCATGCCCGAGAGCAAAAAGAAGCCAAAGAATACGACCATGGCCAACTTGCTATTCATATTGGTCTGGAAGGTGAGCAGGCTCTCGCGAAAGAAAAGGAGGTACTGTGACCGTGATGCCATCAGGGCGAGACCCTTCAGGAAGGGGACTTTTTTGTCGAATTTGCGCAGCAGCAGGTTGTACAAGGGAAAGGCTGTGGAGATGATCACCAAAAGCACAACCAGCGCAACGAACACCGCGGTCAGTGGCACACCCAGTGAGCTGAGGATAATCGCGGGCACCAGTAGCAGCATGATCCAGGCAGAGATGCCGACAATGGTAAAGGCGATGCTGAATATGGAGCTGCAAATTCGCTCTACTCGCATGATGATGTCGATGGTGTCCTTCAGGTCATCGAGGAAGAAATCCTGCTGACTCATCTTGGGCAGCTTCTCTCTGCGGATGCCTTGCGGAAACGTGTAGTTGAGGCCTACGAGGCCGACCCAGACACCGCGCATCAATAAGTGTAGTACAAAGGCATATTTCAGTGTCTGAACGGCTAGTGTGACATACAGCAGCGAGGCAAGCGTCAGGGCCGGATTCACACCATATTCCTGAATGATGCCAATGGCCAGATCGTTGAGGCGGTCGCCAAAAGAAAAAATGAAGAGAATCGAGATCCCTGATATGAGTAGTTCGGGATTCCAACTGTTGTTTTGGGTTTCGATGAGCCACTTCGGTTGTTCTCTTGCCTCCTTCATTCGGACATTGGTTTTGCGGAAAATAAAGCAAATCCACACGGACTAGCAACTCGCTGGCCTGATCGCCGGAATTTGGAAATGTCACCGAATAGCGTCAAATTCCCGCCCCATGACCGACCCCCATAGATGAAGGCCGCTAAATCACTTTTCACTTTGGCTCTTGGAGCCCTAATAGCTTGTACAAATCAAGAACCAACAGCTATGACTGAGACACCAGCATATCCTATCGCCATGAAGCAGGATTCTGTGCTGACGACCCATGGGGATCGGCGCGTAGATCCGTACTTCTGGATGCGGCTCACCGACGAGCAAAAACTAGCCTCCAACCCCGACGAGCAAACGCAGAATGTCGTCAACTATCTCAACGCCGAGAATGACTACACATCCTCCCAACTGAAAGCCACCGAGCAACTGCAGGAAACACTGTATGAGGAGATGGTGGCCCGTGTGAAACAGGATGATGCCTCTGTGCCCTACTTTAAAAATGGCTACTGGTACTACACGCGCTATGAGCAAGGTAAGGAGTACCCTATCTACTGCCGCAAGCAGGGGTCTCTGGATAACGCGGAGGAGATCCTGCTGGACGTCAACAAGGAAGGCGAAAGCTACTCCTACTATAACGTCACAGGCCTGGCCGTAAGTCGGGACAACAAGCTGCTGGCTTTTAATGAGGACACGCTCAGCCGGAGGATCTACACAGTGCGTGTGAAGAACCTCGAAACTGGCGAGATGCTGGAAGACCGACTCCCAAACAGCGATGGGAGCCTGGCCTGGGCCAATGACAACAAGACGCTCTTCTATACGACCAAGAATGAAGTATCCCTGCTCTCAGAAAAGATCGTCAGGCATGAATTGGGCACTGACGCTGCTGAGGATGTCGTGGTCTATGAGGAGCAGGATCCGGCCTTTTATATCGGCATCTCAAAGTCCAAATCAGGCAAGTACCTCATCATCTGGAACAGCAGCACACTCGTGAGCGACTATCAGATCCTGGAAGCGGATAACCCGAGGGGTGACTTCCGTCAATTCACTGCCAGGGAGACGCCTCATGAATACTCTATTGACCACTTTGAGGATCAATTTTATATTGTAACCAACTGGGAGGCCCAGAACTTCCGGCTCATGAAGACACCCGAGACAGCAACCGATCGGTCCAACTGGACGGAGGTCATCCCTCATCGCTCCGATGTGATGCTGGACAATCTGGAGGTCTTCGAAAACCACCTTGTACTCGCGGAGCGCTCCAATGCACTCACGCACCTGAGGGTGATCAATCAGTCGAATGGGGACTCCCACTACATCGAGTTTGACGAACCAGCCTATGCGCTGGACCTCGGTGCCAACCCGGAATTCAATACATCGACGCTGCGCTTCCACTACGGCTCGCTGACCACCCCCAATACGGTGTACGACTACAGCATGGAGGACCGTACCCGTGAGATGAAGAAGCGCGACGAGGTGAAAGGTCACGATCCGTCCAACTACAAAACGGAGAGGCTATTCGCTGATGGACGTGACGGGACGAAAATCCCCATATCACTGGTTTATCGGAAAGATCTGAACAGCGATGGGCCCGTGCCGACCCTTCTTTACGCCTACGGTTCCTATGGCTACTCTACGGACCCCAGTTTCAATATGACGATGCTGAGCCTCATCGATCGGGGATTCATCTTTGCCATCGCCCACATACGTGGTGGGCAGGAAATGGGCCGTCAGTGGTATGAGGACGGTAAGATGTTCAAGAAGAAGAATACGTTCAACGACTATGTGGACTGCGCCAAGTACCTGGCGAACGAGGGCTACACTGCTCCGGATCGCTTGTATGGCTACGGAGGAAGCGCTGGTGGCCTGCTCATGGGAGCCGTGACGAATATGGCCCCCGAGTCCTTCAACGGGATAGTCGCGGCAGTGCCTTTTGTCGATGTGGTATCTACGATGCTAGACGAAACTATTCCCCTGACCACCAACGAATTTGATGAGTGGGGGAATCCGAAGAATTTTGAGTCTTACCGGTACATGCTCTCCTACTCTCCCTACGATCAGGTCAAAGAACAGGACTATCCCCATATGCTGGTGACTACTGGCTACTTCGACTCGCAGGTCCAATACTGGGAACCTGCCAAATGGGTCGCCAGGCTACGAGACATGAAAACGGATGACAACCTACTGCTACTTTACACGGACATGGATTCGGGCCATGGTGGGTCCTCGGGCAGATTCAGGCGGTTCAAAGACCGGGCACGCGTATTTGCTTTCATCCTGCAGTTGGAGGGTATCGGGACTTGACATCGAACACTATCCTACAAGACGAGTTGTAGAGTAGTAATTTTTAATACTAAAAACCTAACCCAATGAAAAGAGTAGCCTACCTTCTACCTCTTCTGATCCTACCATTATTTGTAGTGGCACAGCGCGATTGGGATGCCGTGGAGATCGCGCCCAATGAAGTAACTGGCAATATCAGCTTCCTCACAGGCAGTGGGGGAAATATTGGCGTACTGTACGGTGATGACGGCATCATGCTTGTGGATGATCAATACGCTCCCCTTAGCGAGAAGATCAAAGCGGCAGTATCGGAGCTATCTACTGGTGACATCAAGTTTGTGGTGAGCACGCACTATCATGGTGACCACACGGGTGGTAATGAGAACTTCAAAAAAGATGGTGCGCTAATAATCGGTCAGGAAAACGTCCGGGAGCGCCTGGGCACGACATTTTACAGCTCCGTATGGGATCGTGATGTGGAAGGCAAGAGCGAGAGCTACTGGCCGGTGATCACATTTGATGACGACATGACCCTGCATCTGAATGGGGAGGAGGTACAACTGGTGCATACACCCTCAGCCCACACGGATGGAGACGCCCTCGTGCACTTTAAGACGAGCAACGTCATTCACTGTGGCGATGCCTTCGTTCGCTATGGCTATCCCTTTATAGATATTGCGGCTGGAGGGTCGATCGATGGCATCATTGCCGCACAGGAGAAGATCCTTTCGCTTGCCAATGCCGACACTAAGATCATACCGGGCCACGGGGAACTGGCGACGATAGAAGACGTGAAGGAGCTACTCGCTATGCTCAATGCCACACGGAAAATCGTGGCGGATGCTAAGGCTAGTGGCGAAAAGATGGAAGACCTAATTGGGCGCAATCCACTGGAGGCGTATCATGAGCGATGGTCGGGCAACTTCATCAACTCAGACCTCTTTGTGCAGCTGATTTACGAGTCGCTGTGATCACTTCACGCGCTTACCGTGCTTAATGACCATATCGACGTCCTGCAATAGGCTGATGTAGCGAAGCACGTCACCTTTTACGGCAATAATGTCCGCGTATTTGCCTTCGCTGATGGTCCCATACTCATCATCTACTCCCATGATCTTCGACGGCCAGTAGGTAGCCGCCTTGATCGTGTACATCGCGTCAAAGTCGAACTCGTTGACCCAGACATCGAGCTCGTTCCAGGTGGATTGGATGTGAAACTTCATGGGAATGCCGCTATCCGTACCGGTCATGAGCACGACCCCTGCATCTTTCAGCTGGTTGACTTTTCTCTCCAGTGTGGGCCTTCTGATGGGCGTCAGCTGAAAGTAGGGCAACCGCTCAGGGTGGGTGAATGATGCCCGAATGTCCTGGATCACCGAGTCCGGTAAGCCCAGGTGCCATGCGTCTCCGTCGAGCTTCTCCGGATTGTCCCGCACATACTCGTAGTTGTAAAGTCCCTCAACCGTAGGTGTCCAGTACAGGGGTCCCAGGTTCATTTGGGCGGTACGCTCCTTGATCATCTCCATCACATCTGCCGGGTACTCCGGTGCGGAGGATAGCCCTGTGTGTTCGAAGCAATCGACGCCAGCGATCAGTCCCCGACGGATCTCCTCTGGTCTGTGCGCATGTGCCACGACTGTCAGGTTGTGCTTGTGCGCTTCGTCTACTACTGCCTTCACTTCTTCCATGGTCATCTGATCCTGATCGATCAGTTTGATGCAGTCCACACCCGCATCAGCAAGGCGTTTCACCTTGCGCCTGGCGTCCTCAGGGCTGCTAACGCCCCATCTGAATTGCTCTGTTCCTGGATAGGGCTGCTTCTGAATAAAGGGGCCTGACATGTACATGGTAGGTCCGGGAATCTCTCCTCGATTGATCCGGTCGCGAACCTCCAGACTCTCCTCCAGTGGCCCCCCGAGGTCCCTTGCGCTGGTCACTCCAGCCATCAAAAGCTGCCGTGCCGAAGCCGGCATGATCACATCGCCAAAGATGGGAGGGTAGGTCTTGTCCCAATGGCCGTAATCAGCATGACCATTGATCATGAGATGGACGTGCATGTCCCACAATCCGGGCAATACACTCATGCCCTCCGTTGAGATGACCTCCGCGTCAGCCGGGACTTCCAATTGCCCTACCCTTCCGATGGCCAAGATGCGCTCGCCCTCGATGATGATGACGCTGTTGTTGATCGGTGTAGATCCAAAACCATCAATCAATGTGCCGCCTACGAGTGCGGTTTTCTGGCCAGAAACATCCGCCAACAGTAGCAGCGATAATAGGGGAATGGAAAGATCTTTCAGGAAGGCAAGTAGTTTTCTCATCTTCCGAATATACTACAACCCGATCACTGGGAAAACCTTGCCAACTTGCGGTGGCTATAGCGCGGCCTGGAGTTGCCGCTTCCTTTTACGAGGTAGGCTCTTGCCTGCGGGTAGAGCAATGTTGAATGTGCTGCCTTCGCCCTCCTTACTGAGGGCCCAGATTCGACCCTTCATCATTCGAAGCAAGTCGCGGCAAATAATCAGACCTATGCCACTTCCCAACTCACCGACAGTACCAGTAGCTGCATCCTTTCTGACTTTAAAAAGATTCGACAGCTGGTCCGGGCTCATACCCACTCCCCTGTCAGTGATAGAGATAATCACCTCACTACCCTCTTTCGCTCCCTCGACCACGACCTTGCCACCTTTCTTGGAATACTTGATCGCGTTGTGAAGCATGTTGCGAACCACAGTTTGCAGAATGTTAGGATCAGCAACCGTTCGGAGACCTGCAAAATCAGCAATGTCCACTTTCACACCCTTCTGTTCCGCATCCTCCTTCAATTCGGCAATTGCATCCAACATGACGCCATCAATATCGAATACCTCTTTCTTGAGGAACCTCTCGTCAATAGAGCCCCCGGACCACTTCAACAAGTCGTGTATCTTGTTGTTGCAGTGCTTCAAACTGGAAGTAATGGATGGCAAAGCCTTATTGAGCTCTTTGGGATCGATCAGCTTGGTCTTAAGCAGTTCCGTTACCCCAATCAGGCCTTGAATAGGAGACTTCAGGTCATGGGAGATGATCGCAATAAGTTTCGTTTTGAAGGAATTCAAGTCCTTTAGCTCCTTGGTCTGCGAAGCTATTTGAGAGTTCTTCAGCTCTAACATCTGGTTGGCCACGGTCTTCATCTTGCGGCTTCTATGGAAATAATAGGCCAGAATAACGGCAAGCGCGGCTATCAACCCCGTGGTGAGGATCCACACCTGCTGAAGGTCTTGCCTCATCTTTACAATCGCCTGCTGCTTCCGTAGGTCTTCTAACTCCTTCTCTCTTCGTTGAAATTCGAACAGATTCAATCGGTTCTTGATGTCCACCGCTTGCAGGCTGTCTCTGTAGGCCAAAGCGAGACTCTGCGTCTGGTAAGCCGACTCGTGCTCCCCCAGAGCAAACAGCACTTTGGCGCGGGTAGCTGTGCTGACCTGAAGCAACTCTCTGGACATGGAAATCTGTGCCAGCGCCACCGCCCTTTCGCTGAGTGAATCCGCCGCTGTAACGTTATCTGCCGCCAGCTCAATCTCCGCAAGGAGTTGGTTGCACCTGATCAGGGCCCGTCGATCATCTCTTTCAGAAGCCTCAACCACACATTGTTCGAGCCATCTTCTCGATGCCTGGCGATCACCTTTCAAAAATTGAGCTTCTCCCATGTTGAATAGCACGATGGGCTTCATGAAGGAAGAACGATCCTGAACAAGCCAATAGGCCCTTTGCAGATAGTATTCCGCACTGTCCAACTTTCCGGATTCGGAGTAGTTTCGCCCCAGGTTATTGAATACTACGATCAACAAATCCCATTCCTGATGATCTCGTAGCACGTCCAGTGCCAGGCGATAGTACCTGATGGCTGGCGTGTTGTCTTCGACGGAAGAAAAGAGCGTCCCCAGCCTGCTGTAGCACCTGGCGATTAGGATATCGTCACCTACTTCGTGAGCGTAGGCCAATCCCTGTTGGAGGGCCTCCAGCGCCAGGCTCAGGTCCCCTTTGGACCAAAGGGCAGATGCCCTGCTATAAATGGCCTTGGCGAGCAGGTGTTTCTCTTCGAGCTGCTCAGCGTGGTGTACAGCATCCTCCGCCAGTTCCAGTGCCACCAGCGGCTCGTCGTATACGAGCGAATCGGAAATCTGGATAAGGCGGACCACCTCAGAGCTATCAGTGGACGGCGTTGAGAAAGAAGCGTAGGGAGCTGTCATACCGGCGGCGGTATGAATTATGGCAGACGTCACCAAAAGGAAAATGGTATAAAGCGGTGCCATGACAAGATAAAATTGCAAATAATTTTCAATAAAGCGAAGAAAATTGGCCTGAAGATTCAATTCGGTCTCCCTAAACAGAGAAAATCACTGTTGTTTCCAGTGTCAAAATCTCGCTCATTATCCTTAAAACGCTATTTGCAATGAATTAATGCCTATTCAACGGAATTTCTGGCAACTTTCGCCAAACAAGGCCTACTCCTTGTCATTTATCGAAAATAACGGCTTTTGAGCATCGAATATGAATAAGTTTGATTTAGATATAGTTAGTTACATTTTTCCATTGTGGTTATAATAAATCAGGGGTAGTACCAACGTAGTACCCCTTTTTCATTGGCGTGATGGAATATATTTGCCCAATGGACGAGCAGCAGTTCAAGTCCGGATTCGTCTCCATTCTGGGCAAGCCCAATGTCGGTAAGAGCACCCTCATGAATGCCCTCACCGGCGAGAGGCTATCAATTATCACTTCCAAAGCGCAAACAACACGTCATAGAATCTTCGGTATCCTCACAGGCCCGGATTTTCAGATGGTTTACAGCGACACGCCTGGCATTTTAGATCCGCAGTACGAATTGCAGCAGAGCATGATGTCCTTTGTCACAGCCTCGCTGGAAGATGCCGATGTGGTGCTTTGGGTAGTGGAACTTGGCGAGAAATATCGACCTTCTGACTTTATCGACCGGGTCTTAAAGGGATCATATAAAACCCTATTGGTGGTCAATAAGATCGACCAGGCCACAGGTTCGCAGTTGGAAGATAAGCTGGACTATTGGCGATCGCATTTTCCGGAGGTAGAGATCCTCCCGGTCTCGGCACTCCAAAATCAAAACGTCGATCAACTATTCGAAAAGATCAAAAGTGCCCTACCTACCCACCCACCTTACTTCCCGGAAGACACCCTCACTGACAAACCCGAACGCTTCTTTGCTTCTGAGATCGTTCGCGAAAAGATCTTCCTCAACTACAAAAAGGAGGTACCCTATAGCTGTGAAGTAGTAGTGAGTGAATTCAAAGAGGAAGATAAGATCATAAGGATGCGAGCGGAGATCTACGTAGAACGCACAAGCCAAAAAGGTATCATCATAGGCCACAAGGGCGAAATGTTGAAAAAAGTCGGTACCGAGGCCAGAAAAGACCTAGAAACATTCTTTCAAAAAAAGGTACACCTTGAAACCTATGTGAAGGTGGAAAAGGACTGGAGAAAAAAGAAAAAGCAGCTGAAGAGATTTGGCTACTAAGAAGAGTGATCAGAACATCCCGTCGATGATCACGTCAACGATGAATGCACCTCCAAAACTCAACATAATCAAGAGTCCAACGCAAAGAATGATCTTGCCAAGAAGTATGAAGGACGGAATTATGTATCTGTGGTAGTAGGCCGCTAGTTGTATGGCGCTGGGGATCGCCTGAAAGGTGCGGGGGAAAGTATTAATGATTTTCATGTGGCTGTTTCGTCTTAGTCCATTGAAGTTACAGGATATCACCAACAACGGCCCGTTACTTCCGGCCAACACCCCAAAACCGTGGATGAACCTGGAAATAGAAGGGTGATCCGGAGAGCAAAAAAAGCTTGCCATCAGGTGCCAAACGAAGACTCCTCGTCGGTTCTTTTTACATTTGCCTCCTCATTCAAAATCCCAAGGCAATAAGTGGCGAACATCCTGGCAATAGTAGGCCGACCTAACGTTGGCAAATCCACTCTTTTCAACAGATTGATCGAGAGCAAGCAGGCCATCATGGACAACGAACCGGGCGTCACCCGTGATCGTCACTATGGGTACAGCGAGTGGAACGGTAAGTTTTTTACGGTAATAGATACGGGCGGGTACGTCGAAGGCTCGGAGGATCTCTTTGAGGAGGCAATTCGCAAGCAAGTGAAAGAAGCGCTTCGTGAGGCCACAGCCATACTATTCATGGTAGACTGTGACGCCGGATTGCACGGATTGGATCAGGATTTTGCCAATGTGCTGCGCGAGCTCGACAAGCCGATCTTCCTCGTCGCCAACAAAGCCGACAATCACGACCGGATGCTTGCTGCCAATGAATTTTACCAGCTGGGGCTGGCAAGTGAGATCTACTCCGTATCGAGCATGACAGGGTCCGGGACAGGTGACCTCCTCGATGAAGTGACCAAGCACTTCGAAGATCATACTGAGGAAGAAAACGACTTGCCCAGAATTGCCATCATCGGTCGCCCCAATGTGGGGAAATCCTCATTTGTCAATGCACTACTGGGTGAAGAGCGAAGCATCGTGACAGACGTCGCGGGTACTACGAGGGACGCGATCAACAGCCGTTACAACCTTTTCGGCAAGGACTTCCTGCTGGTTGATACGGCAGGTATTCGCAAGAAAGCCAAAGTCCGGGAGGACATTGAGTTCTACTCTGTATTGAGGGCCATACAGGCACTGCAAGACAGTGATGTATCCATCATCTTGTTAGATGCGTCGCGGGGATTTGAAGCCCAGGACCTCAATATCATTGCACTCGTGCATAAATACCGTCGGGGAGCGGTCATACTTGTCAACAAGTGGGACCTGGTCGAAAAGGAGACCAATACCACCAAAGAGCTGACGAAGGAGATCAAGGAAAAGCTGGGGCCTATGCAGCACATTCCCATCATTTTTGGCAGCGTACTCACTAAGCAGCGGATCTTCAAGGTGATCGAGACGGCCCTTCAGGTGTATGAGGACAAGCACAAAAAGATCAGTACCTCCAAACTAAATGAAGCCCTGCTACCGGAAATCGAAAACTATCCACCACCGGCCGTGCGAGGCAAATACATCAAAATCAAATACATCACACAGCTGCCGACTCGCAATCCGACATTCGCCTTCTTCTGCAATCATCCAAAAGATATCAAGGCCGCCTACGAGAGATTTCTCGTCAATAAGATCCGAGAGCACTTTGGCTTTGCAGGCGTCCCTCTGAAGGCGGTCTTCCGAAAGAAATAGCTTGTGAATGGAGGTTTCGTCAGAGAGTGTTTTTAGACGATTCGTGCCTGCAGCAGCGGTCGATTATTGCGACCGCCTTTACCGATCCCTCGGCTTTGAATTCAAGGTGAAGAAAACGCGCCGTAGTAAACAGGGAGACTACCGCTATGACCCTCGATCGAAAAAGCACACCATCACCATCAACAACGATCTCAACTCTTACAGCTTCCTGATCACCTATATACATGAGGTTGCACACCTGGTCACCTTCAAAGAACACGGCCGCGCTGTGGCTCCACATGGCAACGAATGGAAGACAAACTTCAAGCGAGGATTGGATCCTGTAATGACCGCTGAGGTCTTTCCTCCCGACGTGCTCAAGGCCCTACAACGACACTTACAGAGGCCGAAAGCTGCGAGTTGCTCAGACCCAGCATTATACGGTGTTTTGCGCGCCTACGATCCACGCTCAAATGGAGAGGTCATCCTGCGTGAGATCAGCGATGGAGAGCACTTCATATTTCACGATCAGGAGTACCTCAAGCTCCATGTAAGGCGTACCCGAGCACTTTGTAAACAGGTAAAAACAGGACGGCGGTACCTCATCTCACAGATTGCTACAGTGTTGAAAATCAGCCCTTAAATCGGCTGTGAGTCAACTTTTGCTTCCAGCCCATCTGCGATAATTCCCTTTCAACAGCATAATTATAGCATGGCGAATCCTTTTCGTTGGCTTCTATCTTCCTTGAGGCATGAAGCCCTAATTTTATATAACAATAAAGGCCTTGCGTATGTCTAAAATAATCAGCATCTACAACTTCAAAGGTGGCGTGGGCAAGACAACATCCACCGTCAATCTCGCTTATAGTTGGGCTCGAAACTTTAAAGTCCTCGTCGTGGACTGCGACCCACAAATCAACCTGACTCAGTCACTCACCAAGAATACAAGTAGTCCGTCTCTCCACGATGCCATGCGTACCGTATTGCACAACCAGGAGGTACCGGTCAACTTTGAGCAAATCACATCTTATCTTCATCTCCTTCGGGGCGATTATAAGATGATCGATATGGAGTCCAACAACCAGTTCATTACGTTTGGGCCCTCCCTCGTAGAGCGGATGATGAGACCAATACGCGAGGAGTACGATCTCATTATCCTTGATCTCCCCTCCTATTTCGGCAAAGTCGTTCAGTCCTTTGTCGTCAACTCCGATGCGCTGGTAATCCCTGCTATTCCTGACAATTTCTCAATGGCGGGCGTGCAGAAGCTGCTCAATTATCTGGCGAATATCGAAAGAAACTATAAACTCAGTGTACTGGGTATTTTCTTCAACCAAATGCGCGTCAACACGATCCACCACCGCAAGATCATGTCCGAAGCCAAGGAAGTGCTGGGCGATCTGGTAGTTGATCAGTTTGTAAGAGAGTCAATTCGCATCAGCGAAGCGCATGAAATTGGACGAAACCTGTATGGTGGCGAGACCAGCACACCTGTAGCTCTGGATTTCCTGAAGCTCAGCGAGGAATTGCTATCCCGCCTCAACAGAAACTATGTCCGGGACATCTGCGAAGCATCTGCAGTCCTGGAATCGGCCTGATCTAAGCTGGCAGCCTCCGCGCGATCAATTTGCCAACAAGAAGACAAAATGCTGCTGGCGTCATTGTACGCCAGTTGGTTATTTGTAGGCTCCCTCCAAAGTTGATGAAGGTGTCAATGTTGTAATTGCGCATCTCGTCGAGAACAAAGTCGCGGAAGTTGACCATGGCGATCCAACCGTCTTCTACCTCCTCGAACCACTCCTCGTAGTAGCAGTCATCACTGCCGTGAAAATTGAGCACATTCTCCCCTATCAGGATGAACTGCGAGATCGACTCGTGTACAAAATGCTCGATGATGTTGCGCTTGAAGGACATGATGTCGTTGTTCAAGGCGTCGTTCCACTCTCCGATCAACTCTAGTACCACCTGCCCCTCGGCGTAGCTCACATACAGCACCTTAATGTAAAGGGTTTCTGAACCCATAAAGTCCCAGCCTGGATCGATATAGTAGCCGTAGATGGTCTCCGAATACAAGTCGTAATTGTACTCTTTCCCGAAGAACGGGGACTGATCATCCAGACTGGAATCGTAGTACTTTAGCCAGCCGTCGTATGGCTCGATTAGATGCATTTACCTCCCTGGAATTGGAAGGGCAAAGATACTTCTATAACGTCACATAACGCTCCAACCGGCGAAGTTCGTCATCGTCAACATACTTGCCAATCTCGCGCCGAAACTGCTCGATATTCTCGTATGGGCGGTACTCCTCAAACTCGTGCTTCATCCGCTCCCCTACGCCAGGGATGGCCATGATCTCCTCTTCGGAAGCAGTATTGAGATTTACCGGCACAAAGACGTACTGTTCGTATGTGGCAACCTGCTCCTCATCTACATACTTCCCGATCTCACGTCGAAATTGCTCGACAGAAGTATAAGGTCTGTACTCCTCAAATTCGTGGGCCATACGATTACCTACACCTGGCACTGAAAGGAAATCATCCTCTGGAGTAGTATTCAGGTTCATTGGCAAAAACAGCCTCTCCAGCACCGCTACTGATTGTGCAGAATCAAAATTCTCCTTAACAAATCCTATGAACACCTGGGGCTCCAAATACGGACGACCCTGCACCAGTTGGTTGGCAATCGGCTCTGTGAAGCCGGGCACAGCCAGAAGTTCCTGGGTCGATGCCAGGTTAGGATTGAGAACTCCTGAGATCGTCGTCTCAGGGGCTGTCTCCGCTGGCTCCTCCGCCGTTGCAGTCTTTTTTGTAGTGTCACCACAGCTGCTAATGGCTAGTACGCCTACCAGCAAGATCAATTGCATTTTCATCATTGTATTCAAGTCTAGTTCTTCAGTTCAGATATAACATAATTGAGAAGGCCCAAAGGTACCATGGATGCCGGAGCCAAAACAGGCAAGGCACCTGTCATCGACCTTTGCCAGAGTTCCGCCATCGCAATTGTGGGACGCATTTCCAGTTCAAACTCAAAATTGCTCTGTATATGGAAGTAGATCCCCAATGCACCAAGTCCACACAGGACAACCGAAACGATGCGCATGGCCTTGCGCAGAGCAGCATGAGGTCGGACCCTGTGGAGCAACGCAAACACCAGTGTCACAGGTAAGGCCAGTATGGGCAAATACTGCCAGAAGCTCTCATAGTGACCTATTAGCAGCAAATCGATCTGCACCCCGATGATGTACATCAGGAAGGTAGCTTCAATCCATTTCTTCAAATTGTCCGTCATCGGTTCATTGGTCATACACACGCCGGAGCTGATCTCTCCAGTCTTCGCTCAGCAATAATAACCTATTGCCGCCCCAGCCAAAAGCTGATCGTCCAACGCCCTCGATTTGGCTTTCTCCCCGTACCAAGAGAATAAGTTATGGGTCAACAAAAGAAAAGGCCAGCGCCGGGCGCTGACCTCTTTATTATTGTTTGAACGAATTACTGCGATTAGTTGAGAATGTCATTAGTCGTCTAATGTCCAACTAACTAAGTCATCGTTTTTTAGAACGTCAATCTCAATGAGGTATTCCAGGTTGTACCGAAACCATACCAAACGAAGTTACGCTTGTCTATTCCTTCCCAAGTTTCGGATCCTGCCTCAGCATGGATGTTGGTATTTGATTCGGCGATGTACGTGGTGTTCAGCACGTTGTTGACGTTTACTCTGAACAATGCATCCATCGATAGCAACTTGAACCTGACAGTCGATCCCAAATTCAAAAGTCCAAATGACGGCAATTGCAAGGCACCCTCATTGTCCTGCTCTGCAAAGCTGTCATCAGCGATGTTGTAGTCAGCAAACAGACGGTCTGCATACCTGAACCCAACATCAAAACTAGCGAGTCCCACACGGTAGTCAGCTTCAATATACGCGGTAGTCTGGGCAGCATCGCCTACTTTGACTCCGTCTGTATAAAGCGTCTCTGTTCCGAGTGACTGCTGGTTGTCGTCAAAGATGGAAGCAGTGAAATCTTTGGTGTATCTCCAGTTTCCGATGGAGAACATACCTCTCAACTTCAAATTATCAATGGGTCGGTAGGTAGTTTCCAACTCAATACCCTGATGCAGTACATCGATATCTTTGAACTGTGCTGTACCCTCTACAGACGTCGAATCATTGATCTGCACATCTACAGAACGTGATATGAATCTATTGTCCCAGGTAGTAGAGTAGGCATTAACATTGATCGTCAAATACCTCCCTGCGTAGCCATATCCCAATTCAAATGATGTGATGATCTCGTTTTGCAAGTCAGGATTTATGTCATTGGCAAATCCGGGGAAAACAGCATCAAACAACGGCTGCCGAGAGATAAGGCCCGCGTTGAAGAATACATTTGATGTGGAACTGAAATTGTAGTTAGCACCACCTTTTACATAACCGCCTACGAGATTCTTCTTTTTCGACAATGGATTGCCCACTTGATCAAAGAAGTCCTCTCTCTGAAATGCCTGGTTCGAAACTCCTCCCTGGAGTACCGCTGTCACTCGTGACTGGTCATTGTACTCGATCAAACCGTTTACACCTTGCCAATCCACATATCCGATGTTGTAATAGTCGATCTTCGGACCAGCTATACCTGTATTTCTGAAAGGTGACGCTTTGATGGCAGATTCTACGATTTTGCCGTTCGTATTTCGGTCGCCAGTTGAATAGTAACCATCAAGACCCAAGAGGTCATTCAAGGCTCTATAGTGGTATCCAGTGTACCTTCTGAGGTCGATGCCAAGGGAATATCTCCAGTTGTTTTTCTCGTAATCCAGTGACGAGATAGCACCAAACCAGTTGTGAGAGTTCATGGAGGCTCTCCTAATCAAAGTAGCCCTGTTGACGTTGTCATCACGGAAACCATTGGATCCGATCAACTGTCCCTCATAGCCTGAAATAGGGCCGGTGTAGGGGAGAGTCGTTGACTGGTTTACTCTTACTACTTCGTCAAAGTTGATGAAGCCATCTTCGTCTCTGGGTCCGCGACCGTTCTCCAGGTAGTGCTCGGTAAGATCTCTTCTAAATGGCAAGATGTCGATATCGCCATTTCGGAAGTTGTTTCCACGGGGGCCTGTTCCTCCTCCACGTCCTGCGGAAGCATAGAGTGATGTAGCCAGAGAGAGGTTATTGGTGATTTCCCAATCCCAGTTGAAGGTAGCCAGGGGTTTGTTATAGAAGTTGCGACGCATGTTGTATTCCTCGCCGTTGAGCGTACCACCGTTGGTATTCCACCTGGGATCTATTCCATCTTCGCCAAAGTTCTCATAGTCGCGAATAGAGACCCAAGCATCTCTTTGGTGGTGCCACTGGCCTGCACCAAGGAAAGACAGGTTAAATGCATGATTAGAACCCTCGGGCTCATAACCAACCGCCGCAAAGTAGGTCCATCCTTCCCCTTTGGTGTTGTAGACATATCCGTTTCCTTGCCATCTACTTAAAAGCACAGAGGTTGCCCATCCGTTGTCATTCTTTCCGGTTGAGTAGCTGAAAGAAGTCTTCAAATAACCGTCGTTACCCACGGTTACTGCCGCTGAACCATTCTCCTCGAGGTCAGCCGCCTTCGTGAAGATCGAGACAGTACCGCCTACAGATGGCACAGCCAACCTGGAGGCACCGAGGCCACGCTGAATCTGAATACCAGAAGCTACGTCAGTCAGTCCCTGCCAGTTAGACCAGTATACCCATCCATTCTCCATATCGTTGACAGGCTGGCCATTGATAAGAAACGAAGTATTTCGCTGATCAAACCCGCGAACAGAAATCCGGGAGTCACCATATCCACCACCTTGCTTCGTGGCATAGACACTCGGCGTGCGGTTCATGATCTCCGGAAACTCCATGTTTCCAATCTTTTGCGAAATGTCCGCAGGAGAAACAGAGGACACCGCGACAGGCGTTTCTCTCGTCTTAGCAACATCTATCACATTGGAAGTGATCACCAGTTCGCCAAGAATACTTGCACCCGGCTTTAGCACGACCTCCATATCCTGAGAAGCGCGTACTTCCATTGACTGAAAACCGACGTAAGAAACTACGAGCAGCGTTTGCTCAGCAACGTCCAGACTGAACGTGCCATCAAGATCAGTTATTGTACCAGTTGAAGTGCCTTTGACCTGAACAGTGGCTCCAGGCAATCCCTCTTTGGTTTCAGAATCAACAATCTTGCCCGTGACGCCCTGAGCCATGAGGGCAGCCATTGACATGAGTGTCAACGTAAACGTTAAGTAAAACTTTTTCATTGCTTTTTGATAGGTTTATATCTGACAGCAAATGTAAAAAAGCACGAGGGTGCATCGTTTTCTACAGGGTTAAGTTTCGCCACTGACATTAATGATTGTTTAACCCCAAATTATGTACGGAAAATGCTGTGCAATCGATTGAAATCCTTCTGATTCCATTACATCTTTTCTAATCGCAAACCCAGGCCTAATCCAAGCCATTTATTATTAATATTCTGTTAACAATAAAGTAACCTACACTAAACCTCAGAAGGGACAAAGCTGTTCTTTCAGTGTCATTGGAGACTGCCACGCTCCAGACATACGCCGTGTCGAAGTAGAATCCGCAATCACCTGTCCAGCCAAGCGATTGCTATTCTAAGGAACTTGAGAGTGATATCGAATCAGGCCATCAATGGGTGACGCGACGACCTTGTCCACGTCAATGCCGAGATCGTGTCCCACCTCGCGGAGCATAGCCTTATGGACGTACGCAACTGACCCTGTAAAGGAAACCTTGAGTCGCTCAACTCCCGATGGTAAATAGGCATCAAAGTATGCTTGAAATCCGGACCGGACGATTTCGCGGATTTCATCATCGTCTGCCTCAGGGTCCAACGCGGCTGCTATTGAGCCTAGGAATCTTTGGGGCTGAGGGTTTTGGTAAGTATTCTTCACGGGATCCCCAGCCTCCTTCAGTTTGTTTTCAATGGCCCTTTGCAAACGAGGCTGCAACTGCCCGCGCATATACTGGCGGAGCAGCTCCTTGCCAAAATAAGTGGCACTCCCCTCATCCCCCAGGATATATCCCAGAGAGGGAACCTGATGAATGATTTCCCTACCATCGTATTGGGCAAGTCCGGATCCCGTACCGATGAAACCGACCCAACCACCTTCCGTTCCCAACAAACCTCGTGCAGCGGCCAACGTATCCGAGGACACCTCCACCGTGGCACTGGGAAAATCCCGACGAAAGTAGTTCGCTACGCGTCGCTTGTCATCGTCTGTTCGTATCCCGGCAGCGTAGAAATGAATGGATGTCACTTTGGAAGCATCCTGTATTATTCCTTCCAGCTCTGTCAAGAATGAAACCTGCTCTACCAGTGTAGCATTGAAGCCCCGGGTGCTTGCAGTGGCAATCTCATCGCCATCAAGCACTCGCCAATCAACCTTGGTCCCGCCTGCTTCACCGATGAGTTTCATTGTTCGGAGGTTTTCAGGATCCCAACCTTGGGCATCCGGTCAAAAACAAAGTCCGTATGGGGCGCCTCAGACAGCTCGCTGGTGAGATCCTGGCCCGCCCAATGCTCGTAGTGCTTACCATCTCGCCACAGTCGACTGGCGGACACGTCATAGATCACACCATCATAGGCGATCCAAACCGATTCCTTTTCCGTACCGTTGTGCAAAGCCAGCTGCCTTCTGGTGTATTCCCTCATGCCAGTGTGATGATGGTGATACCGCTACCGCCACGATCCGCGTGCTCATCGGCCATGCTGAGGACATGATTGTCGTCCCGTAGATGGTTTCTGATGATATCCTTGAGGATCCCGTGGCCTTTGCCGTGCAGCACCCGAAGCTCTTTGATCCCGAGGACCAGCGCGTCATCCAGCTTCTTATCAACCAGCGGTAGCACTTCCTCAGCCCTCTTTCCGCGCACGTCCAGCTCGTGTGAGAAGTTCGACATCTTCTTGTCCAGCTTGAGTGACGAGAGCCTCACCTCGGCCTTTTGTTGTTTCTTGGCCTGCCGATTGGACACCTTCTCGAGCTTGCTGAGGGTTACGAAAGACTTGAGATCGCCAAATGCTACCTCCGCCTGCTTCCCCTTCATCGAGTACACCTCACCGATGGTCTCTTGCCCCTTCACTTTTACCTTGTCTCCCACTGCAATAGGCTTGGCGAGCTCGGGATCCGGTTTTGGCTCCGATGGTCGTAGGGTCTTTGGCTTCGGCGCCTCCTTCCTCATCTTGTTGCCGAAATCGGTCAGCTTCTCACGGCTCTTCTTCGTTGCGGACTTCTCCGCCTGTGCCTCCTTGATCTCCCGTATCGTCTTCTCTACTTCGCGATTTGCCGAATCTACGATACGAGCTGCCTCGGCCTTTGCTTCTTTGATCACGGCCCGCTTGTCACGCTCTACGAGTGCCTTGAGCGCCTCGTAGTCTTTTCGTAACTGCAGGACATCGGCCTTCTCAGCAAGTAGTTGCTTGTTGGTGCGCTCAAACTTGGCCTTCTCTGAATCCAGCCTGCCCAGTAGCCTGTCGTAAGACACATGATCTGCACCGACCAATTTGCGCGCCTCTTGAAGGATCTGTTTTCTGATGCCGATCTTCGTGGCGATCTCAAAAGCGAAAGAGCTGCCAGGCTTCCCAATCTCCAGCTGAAAAAGTGGTTCCAATTTGTCCGTATCATACCGCATCGCCGCATTGACGACGCCATGATTTTTCTCCGCAAAATCCTTGAGGTTGCTGTAATGCGTCGTCACTACACCCTGACATCTCGCCTTGTTGAGACTCGCAAGAATGGCTTCAGCAATGGCGCCACCGAATTGCGGCTCAGTACCCGTGCCAAATTCATCGATCAGGACGAGCGTTTTTTTGTCGGCATACTCAGAGAAGTACTGCATCGCCTTGAGGTGCGAACTATAGGTACTGAGATCATTCTCCAAAGACTGCGAGTCCCCGATATCGATGAAGTAATTGCGAAATACTGAAAAGACCGAATCCTCCTGCGCCGTGACAGGAAACCCGCACTGCGCCATGTATTGGAGTATGCCAACTGTCTTAAGTGCCACCGACTTTCCGCCAGCATTGGGACCGGAGATGACAATGAGCCGCTGTTCGCTTGAAAAGTCAATGTCGAGCGGCACGACATCCTTGCCCGCGTCTTTGTGCCGCTTCCACAATATTGGGTGTCTCCCACCCTTTATCTTGAATTGGCCCTTTTCTCCAATTGTTGGAACCACTGCATCGAAGGATCGTGCGAACTGTGCCTTGGCATGGATGAAGTCCAGCCGGATCAGGAATTCACTTCCCTTCTCGAGGTCTGTCAGCCGCTCACGGATGCCATCGGCCAAAGACGTGAGAATGCGTACAATCTCACGTTTCTCAGCATAGCGCAGTTCCCTCACTTCATTGTTGAGCTCCAGTACTTCCGTCGGCTCCATGAACACGGTCTGGCCAGTCGAACTCTCGTCGTGAACAAAACCGGCGAATTTCCTTTTGAATTCCGCTTTGACGGGAATCACCAGCCTACCATCGCGAATGGTGACTGTACCCTCCTCATCGGTGAATTCACTCTTCTTCGACTGCTCGAGTACCTTGTGAATGACATTGCGCACTTGCCGCTCGGCATTCAGAATTCGGCGTCGAATCTGACTCAACTCCGGGGAGGCGTTGTCCCGCACTTCCCCATTTTCGTCAATCTTGGCATCAATCTCGTCCACCAGATCGCGATCGGCGATAAACCCATGCGTGAGTTTGCCCATGGCGGGGTACTCGGCAATGTTCTTTTTCAGAAACTGTGTCCACTCATACAGGGTCATCAGGGCTTGTTTGACCGTCGACAGCTGATGAGCCTCCAGGAAGGAACCATTCGTTCCGATCTTCTTCAGAAAGGGGAAGAGATCCTGAAAACCGCTGACGGGCAGACCACCCGAGCCAACGGCCGCCAACATTTCCCTGGTTTGCTGCAAAAAGGTTTCCAGTTGCGCAGTCTTCTCGAATGGTCGCGCACGATCTACACGCTCTTTTGCGGCTTCGCTTTTGCAATGCGTTTTGATGAACTCACGAATGAGGTCAATCTCCAGCTTGGTTTCGATCTCGGAAGGGTAAAAGAGCATGTCAGTCCTCGGGAATCCTGTTTTTCGATCGCAACTGCAGGCTATCGACCACCGCCTCATAAATTTCGGCAAGCAGGTCAGGGTTGGCTATGTAAAAGCGTATACTGGCATTGTAGGCTGCTGTGTCTACATCCATCTCCTCAAAGAGCATTCCTTCAAAATGGTCATACATTAACTGCAGACTATCGCGATTGACTGACCGTCTACTCACTTTGGATTCCAACACGTGCACTTCCAGCAAAATAGCGGTCATTTCCTCCTTTGACAGCAGGTTGTCGGGAGGGTTCGGCTTCGACGCACAGCCCCATAGTATCACGGTCATCATTGCCATCCAAACCGTCCTCTGCCTGCCCAAAGTGTTAAAAATTGTTATTATCAAATCGATAGCGGAAAATATAATGCCTTTCACCAGCGGTTAACCAAACTACTTATAATTTTGGTTTCGCAAAACTACCTTGGATGAAGGAAATCCTCAAGAAGCTAAGAAGGTACGAAATAAAGGTTAGAAAGGCGATCAACTCCCAGATGCAGGGGGACTTCCAGTCGATATTCAAAGGTTCTGGACTTGAATTTGATGACGTCCGCCAATACCAGTATGGCGACGATGTCAGAACCATTGATTGGAACGTCACAGCCAAGGGACATGGTACGTTCGTGAAGACTTTTAAGGAGGAGAAAGAGCAGACGGTTTTCTTTCTACTGGATGTCTCCGCTTCTCAGGAAATAGGCAAAGACGGATCGCAGAAAATTGACATAGGCAAGGAGATCGCCGCATTGCTGTCATTCTCTGCAATCAAAGAAAGCAGCCAGGTGGGATTGCTGTGCTACTCTGATCAGAGGGAAAAATACATACGACCCGCAAAGGGCCAAAAGCATGCCTATGAGATATTCGATGCCCTCTTCACTTTGAAGCCTAAGTCGCGCAAGACCAATCTGTCAGGCGCGATCAAGTTTGTCCTCGGCTTACTAAAGCGGAGAAGTATCATCTTTTTCATCTCGGACTTTGTGGACGAGGACTACGTGCACGACCTAAGGGGCATGGCCCGAAAACACGACCTCATCGTCATCCATCTCTTTGACCCAAGGGAGTCGCTATTCCCGAGTCTGGGTATTGTGCCGCTTTACGAAAAAGAGTCCGGCAAGAACATCTGGGTCAACACGAGCGACCAAAGCTTCAAAAGAGTATTTCACCAGACGCACCATGGCAATACGGAATCCCTGGAGAACTTCTGTCATCGCAACGACGTCAACTACCTTGCCATTGATACTTCCCGGGACTATGTACCGGATCTCATCAAGCTATTCAAAGTAAGGAATCAGAAGAATGCACAGAGGACTCGGTAAGGTATTGGCTGTTTGGGGCCTGCTGCTGACTTATGCCCCGACATTCGGACAGGAAATCCATGTTGAAGGTGGATTTGTCCAGGATAGCCTTGGAATCGGCGAGGAGGTCCAGTTTTGGTTGCGTGCCTCGTACCCTACGAACCTGGAATTGCTTCTTCCGGACAGCAACTACAACTTCAGTCCCTTCGAGCTTGTAGCCCGTGAGTTTGTCCCCACTGAAATACGGGAAGGCCTTGCTTTCGACAGCGCCTCATACACTGTGCAGTCCTTTGAAATCGATGCCGTACAATACCTGAAACTAGACGCCCTCGTATTGAGCGGAGCTGACTCAGTTGTCATCACCAGCAATGTCGACTCTATCTATTTCAAGGAACTGGCACCGGTGGTCACAGACTCCACGGTATTAAAAACGAATTTGAGTTACATCGACGTGGCCCGGCAGTTCAACTACCCCTTGCTATGGATCATACTCGTTGTCGTGTTCATCGTCGTCGTTGCCGTACTGCTGATTTTTGGGCAGAGGATCAGACAGGCTTTATTACTACGACGATTGCGGAAGGATTACGAATCCTTCTCTGAGGCCATTACCCAGTTCATCCGAGAACTTCGAGACCAACCTGAACCCGAACTTGCGGAGCAAGCACTGTCAGCGTGGAAGACCTACATGGAACGGCTGGAAAAGCGTCCCTACAAGAAGCTCACAACCAAGGAAATCCTGGAGAACAACAACAATGATGAACTTCGGGACACTCTGAAGGTAATCGATCGCACGGTATATGGTAAGATCACCCAGCTAGAGATCTTTAAGAAATTCCAGGATATCGAGGACTTCACGCAGCACCGGTATTCGATGGTCGTCGACAAGGTCAAAGACGGACAGACGGAGGTGGTGCCCAAGGCCCAAAAGGAAGTCGGTGCCAGTGATAGGAAGGGCATGTGGTTCAAACCCGCAAAGGAGGAAGCTGTCATCGAAAAGCAAGAGGTCACACAATTTGGGCTATCGAGAGACGAGCTTGAAAGAGAACTACAATTGGGAGGAAGATTCGTCATTTTCCAATACACGATCTCCATTATTGTTATGACATTTAGGCGATCATCCAAGGTCAAATTCCTGAAGCACGATGAGAATGCCTTTACGCAAGGATTCATTTATACACTGATCACCGTCCTGTTCGGGTGGTGGGGCATCCCATGGGGGCCACTGTTCTCTCTTCGCAGCCTGCAGGTAAATCTTACAGGTGGAAAGGACGTGACCCAGGAACTTCTAAACAGAGCAAAAAACTAAAAAGTGGAACAAGAATCCTGGGTTTCGACACGCTGGTTTACACCCGAAAGGCTCCAAAGCTTTGAGTGGGAAAATCCTATATGGTTTTGGGCGCTCGCACTGATTCCGCTGTTTTTCGTTTTCCGTTGGTTATGGACTTTGCGCCTGCGGCAAAACCTGCCCATCGCGCTATCGAAGCGGGACCTGCACAGCAGTGCCATCAGTTATCTGCGCTTTATTCCTCCAGTCTTTTTCGTTCTTGCGCTCATGGGTTTGGTGGTGTGCATGGCGCGTCCGCAGACGACGAACGAACAAGTAGAGCAATGGAGCGAAGGCATCGACATCATGCTGACCATTGACATCTCGGAGTCAATGCGTATCGAGGACTTCCGGCCCAACCGGTTGGAGGCAGCAAAAGATGTGGCCAGGGATTTCGTTGCCGGCAGGTTTCAGGACCGTATAGGCCTTGTGATCTTTTCCGGAGATGCTTATTCCCGATCGCCGCTCACCACTGACTATGAGTTGCTTCAGAATTACATCAGTGACATTTCTTTTGAGCTGATCGAAAACAGCGGGACAGCGATAGGCAGTGCGCTGGCCGTATCTACCAACCGCCTGAGGGAATCAGACAGCCAGTCGAAGGTGCTGATACTGCTGAGTGATGGGGACAATACTGCCGGGAATATCGATCCCATCACCGCTGCCAAACTTGCCGCGGCCTACAATGTAAAAATCTATACCATCGCTATTGGCAAGGAAGGACGAGTACCCTTTGGAACCAACTTCTTCGGCCAGCCCAATTATGTCGAAAACACCCTGGACGAAACAAATCTCCGCGAGATAGCCAATATCGGTAATGGCAAGTTTTACAGAGTGTCAGATAACCGCGCCCTGGAGGCAGTATTCAGAGAGATAGACCAGCTCGAGAAAGCCGAAATAAAAGAATCTCGGTACAAGGATACCACCGACTACTACCCAATCTACCTGAAGTGGGTCATCTGCTTTTTCCTCTTGTGGCTATTGACAAAGTCCACCTTTCTGGCGAACGCGCTTTCGGATTGACACCTCTGGCAATCAACACGTTATAACTCATCTTCAGGGCATTTCACCGGCCGTTTGTAATTGAGTGACGAACCTCACTTTGTACTGTGAGGGCCATCATAATAAGTCTGGGCATTGTGGAGTTGATTCGCAGAACAATCAATCCATATATACCATGAAACCATCTCTACTCGTGCACAAGATCTGCCTATCGGCGGCACTTGTGCTTTTCATTTCAGGATATGTTTTCGCTACTAATGGATACTTCAGTCATGGCTACGGTATCCGCTACAAAGCACTGGCCGGAGCGGGCATTGCCATACCCTACAGCTCGATCGGTGCAGCCAACAACCCCGCGGGCCTTACCTATCTCGGCACACGATTCGATGCAGAAGTCTCACTTTTCGCTCCGAGCCGTCAATTCACTATCACCGGCAATCCATCAGGTCCTCCCGCGTTTGGGCTGACTCCCGGTACGGTGGAGAGTGACAAGCCTATTTTCTTCATTCCCGCAATTGGCGCGAATTTCGAACTTGGCGAAAAAAGCGCCCTAGGTGTTGCCTTCTACGGCAATGGAGGTATGAATACTGAATATCCAACACCTGTATTCTATGGAGCTGAGCCGACTGGTGTAAACCTCGCCCAAATGTTCTTGAATGCCTCTTTCGCTCGCAAACTCGCCGAAGGACATAGCGTGGGTGTATCTCTCATTCTTGCGTATCAAACATTTGAAGCCACAGGACTGGAATCCTTCGCCATGTTCTCACAAGACCCTGCGAATTTGACCGGCACTGGCACTGACAACTCGTTTGGCTACGGCTTCAAAGTAGGCTATATGGGATCACTTCCCGGTGGGCTTAAGTTCGGAGCAAGCTATCAATCCCGCATCAACATGGGCCAATTTGAAAACTACGCAGGCCTCTTTGCCGGTGAAGGTAGCTTTGATATCCCATCGACATGGACCGCAGGTCTCGCCTACGAATTGACGGACTGGATGTTTGCGTTCGACGTACAGCAAATCCTTTACAGCGACATTCCTGCCATCAACAATCCACTGAGCAATCTGACTATGGATGGTAGTCCTCTTGGCAGCGCCGGCGGCGCCGGTTTTGGCTGGGAAGATATGACTGTGTACAAGCTGGGTACGGAGTTTCGAGGCGTGGACAACTGGAAGTTCAGAGCTGGCTTCTCTACTGGTAATCAGCCAATCCCTGACAGCGAAGTGCTGTTCAACATCCTGGCTCCTGGTGTTATTGAAAATCATGCCACAATAGGTCTCTCCCGAATGATCGGAGATAAGAATGAAGTGACGTTCGCGATGATGCGTGGCTTCTCCAAGGAGGTCACAGGCACCAATCCGCTGGACCCCGGACAACAGATATCACTAGAAATGGATCAGTGGGAATTCTCACTTGGATTCAGGTTCTAAAACCTTGCTTTATAAACACTTATCGTGAAAGGCAGGCCTTCTTAGGTCTGCTTTTTTTGTAGAGTCAAAACTGGCAGTACATCTCCTCCCACCGCTTTAGCCATGAGATCATTCGATGGAGGTGGGCATCGTTGAAGAAGAAGTTGGACCAGTCGTCGTAGTGTTCATATTGATAGCCCAAATAGAACGTCCAGAACATCAGCCCCAGGTACGGAATGGCAGCAATCTCTTCGTCCGAAATCTCACAACCTTTCCTGTATGCCTTGAGAAACAACTGCCACTGGCGCTCCGCCTCCGTCGGTGACAAGATGGACTGAATCTCCTGCAGGAAAAAGTGCACCTGGAAAGAAGCCAGGTCATTTACCAATGGCCCCTTGCCAGCAAAATCAAAATCGAACAGCGTGAAATTGTTCTGCTCATCGAAGTGAAAATTCTTGGGCAGGTAGTCGTAGTGGCAATAGCCAAAGTTCCAGAATTGCGCATCGAATCCAGCCATCTTCCTTATCAGTCGCTCACTGAGTGATTTGAGATATTCGTAGCCTTCGGGAAACGTCTTGAAGGCCGATTCAAGTGACTGAATAGGTGCGATCAGGGTGGTGTCAATATCGTAGCTCTTGCGCTTGAACGAAAGCTCTAGCTGTGAGGTAATGTTGTGATTGTAAGCCATCTCCCGGCCCACAATCTGCACCTGGTCGTCAGATAGCTCCCGGATGGACCGGCCCTGCGCGTAGCTAAAGAGGATGCCATATCGGGGTCCTTCAGGGGCATTGAATTCCTGGATCTGATCCCCAAACTGATCCTTGATCACGTAAGACACATTTGCGCCTTGCTGATGCAATAGGTCCAGCAACTCCACCTCGCCTCTGAGTTCATTGATCTTACGGTGATTGCCCCTGTAGACTTTCAGAACATACTTTGCCCCGTCTTGCACGTCAATGACGTACGCGTCACTAACACCGTGCTGCAAAAACCTACAGGATACCCCTCTGCCATGGTATCTCTTCTCGACAAAGGAAGCCAGCGCCTGCGCCGAAAGTGTAGAGTACTGAACGGGAAAGTGATCGGTCACGACTTGTGGTGGATTATAATGCGCTAATGGTTGAACCTCGGGGGGCTGCAAAAATAGCCAAATGGAAGTGCGGCGAAAAATCCCAAAAAACGATTAGGTCGACGGGTCGCTTACATTCTACAACACTAACCTCTCACGTACGCGCAAGATTTGAAGAATTAGCATCAGAAGAAGAACCTCCCACTCAGCTGAAAACCTCTGAACGTTGTTCGATCATCAACATTTTCCAGGGGGAACCAACTATTAGACGTAGCAACGCTGATGGAGAATACATCCGAGCCTGTATAGGCAAATCGCACGGACGCCGCAATAGCTTGTCTTCTGACGGGCACCACGAACTCTGGCAATGTGGTCGAGAGACCTGCCACTGCAATCCCCAGAGGGAAGTTATATCGCTCATTGAAGTTGAAATCTACTCCAAGCCTACCACTCCAAAACACCCTGGCCGTCTCCACTCCCACGTGGTCACCTATCTCAACCTCGCCTTCGAATAATATACCAATGACACTGTTGACGGCATAAGAGCCGAGCAATCCGACCTCGCCAGTCAGCGAACGCACCTTGCGAGTGACCGAAGGATCGGGAATGCCGTCGCGAATACTTTCAATGTAACCGGCGATATCGACGAAGTCACCATCTATTCGATTGAAGCCAAAAGTGCCGGAAAGTGTCATCTTCTGTGTCCGCCACACTCTTAACTGCCACAAGGACTCGAAGGTGGTGAGAGAGTTGATCCCCTGAAACAGAATGCTCTGCACATCGGTGCCGGCTCGAACGGCAGCGCTGTAGCTGATTCGCCAGGCGATCCAGTCCTTGAGCTTGACGGAGGCCTTGATGCCAAAGTCTACAAACAGCACCTCTCCTTCCAAATCCACAGGACCAATTATCGGCAAGTCGCTATTTAACAGAGGAACGTCCTCTGACTCCTGCAGCCCAACGACCATACTGAAGAAGGAGGTGGGCTGTGCATTCTTGATGACATCCTGCGGCACAAAAACGTGATCCGCTGACGTCGGTAGTTTCGTCTGGGATGAGGCCACAAACGAGACTAGGAAGCCGATGATATAGAGGTGTTTTCTCATGGTGTCAGAAAAGGCGGGAAATAGACCACTGTGAAGGTCGAGTGACTGGATTTCATTTGTGAAAGTACCGGATCCTCTGGCGTCGTGAGCGTAACGAGGCTCTGAGCATAGCGCATCTCCAGGTGCACTGTTCCCCAAGTCTTTTTCTTGAATCTGAAACCGATACCGGTCAGGTAGCCAAGATTGAAGTCTCGTAACAAATGTCCACCATCAAAATCGACTTTCGAGATGGCCTTCAGCGAAAGTGGAAAGTCTGCCGAGACGCCACCAATAAAGTGCCAACGCTCATTCTTGGTAATGATGCGAAACGTAAGTGGGATCTTCAGCTGCTTAATACTGATGTCGAAGGAATCCTTGAAGACGGTGTTCCCTGGGTCGGTATCATCCAGCAAATGCACAGAGCCACGTTCGTCCTGAAAAGCCAGACCCATACTCAACGTGACGTCCTTGTTCATGTAGTAGTCCAGCTGCGTCCCCACAGTATAGCCCATCTCGAAACCAAACCGCCCGACGTCTGACCTGATCCCGGAAAACTCCGTGGCTACACTACCACCAAAGATCCCGACACCCACCTGGCCGTGGGATTGAGAGAGTAGCAGAAGGAAAAAAGCCGCGGAGGCAAAGGAGCGCAACGAATAAAATACGCAAGTCGGCTTGCCAGAATGCATAGGTTGAGTCAGTAGGTAATCATTGGATCGCCCTCAATATTAGTCCGATCCGGGCAAAAAGCTCACGAGGTCATCAAAGAAATTCGATCCGCTGGTGGCTGGCAGACAGCTCTATCACCTGCACAATAGCCCCGATAGGAGTGGCAGCCAGCATGGCCGTAGGGGCCGGATTGTGCGGCTTGGCTACAGCGGATAGCGGGAGCGCCTGAAGCAGATTCCCACCATCCGTTCGCTCCTAAAAGACTTACTTCAAATCCCTTTTGACGAGGAACCGATATATGAGCGTCGTATAAACTGCCAGCCAGCCCAAGACTATCAGGAGTTCCCTGGTCACCAGGTAGTCCTCTACCTCCATCAGGGCGTAGCGCTTGAACGGTACATCGATCAATTCGAAAAGCGAAATTGTCGGCAGGAACTGCACGATCCACCCGGTGTATTCTCTGATCTCGCGTACGTTCCCCAGAATACCAGCGAGGATGGGCTCGAACATGATGGTCCACAGGAACAGCGCCACAATAACGAATCCCGATTTCTTGATCACAAGCGATAGCAAGAATGCCAACATACAGAAGGTCACTACCTGCAGGAAAAAAGCGAACAGGAACTCGAGGTCCATGAGAATGAACTGAAGGTCGTGTACGTGAGAATAGAAAGCTCCGGTCACCAGGCCTATCACGAGTAGGAAAAGCGTGCTGGCCAACGCGAGAAACAATACCAGCGACAACTTTGATATGAGGTACTGCCGCTTGCTGATACCGTCCACTACATTTTGGCGGAGGGTGTTGTAGATCAGGTCATTATTGACCGAAATGATCACCACGAACGCCGGAAACAATTTGAAGAAGGCACTGAGCCATGTGATGTTCATCCAGATGTCGGGGAAGTCGTAAATGGGGATGATCGTGGGGTCCAGCCCATCAAAATCTGCTCCCTTGGACTTGAGCCACTCCAGGAAGAACATGCCGCCGGTGGATATGAACAGCAAGGCCAGCAGGTACATCACGAATAGGATCCAAAAGATGCGATAATGGCGCATCTTGAGCCATTCCAGCTGAAAAGATCGTAGGAGTAACATATTAGGCTTCGGATTCTTTGAGGATCTTCAAAAATTCTTGCTCCAGGGAATTGCGGAGTGGGTTGACTTTGGTCAGCACGTGCTTTTGTTCAAAACAGAAAGCATTGAGGTCTGACGAATGGTAGCCCCCTTTGAGCGTAACTGTAAGGTCGTGGCCGTTGAGTGACTCCACCTTCTGTACACCTTCGTACGCGCTAAGCACGTTTTGCAACTGGTCATGGTCATTGGAAGCGATCTCCACCTTATTGGTCTCTCCGAGGATGTCTTCGACAGCTCCCTCGTGTAGCTTGACACCTTTGCGAAGGACACAGAAGTTGGTGCAGACCTTCTGCACTTCATCCAGCAGGTGGCTCGCCATAATGATGGTCTTGCCATCCGCTGCAATGTTGGCGATCAGCGATCGGACTTCGGCAATGCCTTCGGGATCCAGTCCATTGGTCGGCTCGTCGAGTATCATCACCGGCGGATCTGCCAGGAGGGCAGCGGCAATAGAGAGACGCTGCTTCATCCCGAGGCTGTACGTCTTGAACTTGTCGTCCTTGCGATCGTACAGATTGACCTGTCTGAGGACTTCGTCGATGCGGTCCTTTCCGCGCTGCTTGATATGCGCAACGATGCGGAGGTTTTGTACGGCAGTCATATAATGATAAAAACAGGGGGTTTCCAGTATGGACCCTATCAGCTTCCTGCTCTCTACGGGGTCCTTGCCCCCAAACCATCGGTAAGTACCAGCTGTAGGTGCCACCACGTCTAGGATCATGCCCAGGGTAGTGGTCTTTCCGCTACCATTGGGCCCCAGGATGCCATAGACCTGTCCCTGTGTCACGGTAAGATCGAGCCGATCGACCGCCTGTATGCGGCCAAACTTCTTCGAAAGCCCTTCTATTTCGAGTATTGTTGTCATCTAATCTACGTGCTCTTGCTCTTTGACGACTTCGTCGTTGAGTGGAACGAGTGTCTCAAGAATGGGGTTGTCGCGGATACGCTCGATAACTGTGGGCACCTTGTCCCATCGGATATCGCCCCTCATATAAAAGGCAAAGTACTGCCCATCTGATCCGGCCACGCCGACGTACTCGTCCTGGCCAAACCGCTCCTTGCCCATCAGGATGATATCGTTGCCGGCACCGTACACTCGCGCATACTCCTCGAATCCCTTTTCTTCATAGGTTGTGAATACGTCGCGAAGCTCCTTGTCCAGGCGCTCGGAAGTCAGCTTGTAGACCAGCAACTTACGAATGTCGCTGATCACATCGTTGATGAGCGTATCGCCCTGGATATTGATCATGCGCAGTGTACTGGGGTAAAAGCAGAATTTGCGTTCCCTATTATCTTCCGCGTAGGACTTCAGAGGGCCCTCCTGCGCGAATAGGGGCCCGAGAGCCCCTATCCACAATAAAATTGCTATCCTAATTCGCAATGCTTTCACGATCTTAATTGCCGCCTTCGTCCAGTTTCTCCAAGCTTCGCAGTCCATCGACCTTCATGGCTGATGCTAGTTTGGAGACGGTTTTCAGGTCAATCTCACCGTAGAGGCTGAGGAAAACAAAGTTTTTGTTGCCTCCAACTACCATGATCAGCTCTTCGATGATACCACCTTTTTCCTTGATACTAAACTTGACATCTTCCTCGGCGTCCTTCACAGTCATCAGTTCCTCATACCCGGCTCCATCGACGTCTTTCGCTGCCTTATTGAACATTTCGCGGCTTCGTCCCTTACCCAGGCTATCACTAGCGAGGATCTTCAGACCCTTGAGGTTGCTGACTGCGTCGAGGAATTCTTTTTCTTCTTCGGTCCCACCTTCCATTTCAGTGAAGAGGGAGAACATCCGACTATTGATCGACACTTTGACAATGGTCTCATCATCGGCATACTGATCGAGGTATCGATTGATCAATTCACCTTGTGCATGCAGGGCAATTGTCGCCGCGGCCATGGCCAATGTAAGTGCCAGTTTCTTTGTGTTGAATAACATTTTCATTTCTTTTCGTTTGTACTTGTCTGTTTGTTGAACTTTACGCTTTGGGTCCCGGAGTCACTTATTCGTCCAGGGCCTCCTGTGCTTTGTTGATCTTGTCCAATGGCATGGTATACGTCTTGCCGTCATTCAGCTTGTCCAGTTCCTGGGAATAGGACGTTCCTTGATTGAGGTTACTCGATACCATCATCAGCGCATTTCTGGTGATCTCAAGAGCGGTCTGAGGATCGTCGACGTTGAACGCCTGCTTTTCCTCGGCATCTTTCATCACCAGGAAGGCCACCATCACCCCGACCGTCACCGACGCGGCGACCAACCATCGAGGCATGGAAATCGGACGCTTCCAGGCTCTATCGGCGGTGCGTTTTTTTTGCCCAGCCAGAGCGTCAAAGTAGCGACCCTCAGGCGTCAGAGAAGGGTTTTCGGCAAAGTGCCGCTTGATCTCGCGCTCTTCATCGAGCGAGGTCTCCCCTTTCCAGTACTTCTCCAACAATTCCTTCATGTCATGTGCCATAAGCTTCCACTTTTTCCATGGATGATTTCACAGCGGCTCTTGCCCTGTGCAAGGACACTTTTACTTCACTCATGGTGACTTCCATCACCTGAGCGATTTCCTGGTAGCTGAGTTCCTCCACTTCCCGTAGGTGAAAAATCTGCCGCTGTTTGGGCGGCAATGACTCCAACACCTTTTCCAGCCACTGCTCCTGGTCCTTATATAGGAGATCAAAATCAGTGGACCGGCTGTCCGAGATGGTGAAGGACTGCTCCAGTCCCTCGGTATGTCGACTACCACGAACGACATCCAGACAGTGATTTTTGGTCACTCGAAAGGCCCAAGCTTGCAGATTATCGATCTGATCGAGCGTGTCCCTCTTCTTCCAGATCTTAATCAGGCATTCCTGCACAGCATCCTTGGCTGCTTCAGGCTCCTTCAGGATCGACAGTGCGAACCTGTATAGGCTATCCGAGTTTTCTGCAATCAATGTCCTGTATAATTTGGATGACATTCGTGAGGATGACGGGCGAAGCTGTCAGATGTTACAAACGATTATGGAATTTATGATTTTTTCCTGCCACTTCCTTTGAAACGACCAGTGATATCAATCAAAGCTCCTGGCACTTTATCAGAAAAGTGGGTGCCTGCGTCCGTAAGACTATAGGAGCAAGTCAAGAGCAGAAACTTTCTCCCAGAAGACAGCATCACACCAATGCGTTGTGTGTATATGTGCATTACTTTCTCTTGTCCCCAATTCGATGTTGATAAGGGTCAAGTTCTCCACATTCCTCAATTTGGTTTTTAACATGATTTACCAGTAGTTCTTCCATTGCAAACAACGCTTCTTTTATCGTGCAGTAAATGAGGCATATATGATAGCACCCTCCTCTCCAATTCGTGTGGATAAGATGAAAAATATTCCTTAACATGATGCCCTGACCCTTGCCAGAATTTATGGTCAACCTACATTCGGAAGTGGCGTATAAAACGAATTATTTCGATCCCATCAGACCCGTAGAAGAAATAATATTCTATCAAATCCCTTAGATAAGAGTAAAAATGAAGGATTTATATGTTAACCATATATTAACTGTATGTTACCTTTAATGATCCACTATGAAAACCGGTGTGGATAAATTAAAATTGATAGACCAATTAAAAGCTATGGGATTTGATGACTTGAACCACTACACTATCGAGATCCAGGATCTCGAAACGGAAGAACACGAGCAGTATGCAGAAGTCGGGCATACGATCTTGAAAAACCTCAGACGAGAAGCCCGGAAAAACCTCGAAATGAATCAACGCATATCAACGGTGGTCAACCTAATGTTTCTCCACCGGCAGCAGATCAGGAAGACCGCATAAAGCTCACCCGCCGCAACCAAGAATCCGCCTGCTTCTCGAAGCGGGCTTTTTTGTCAATAATTCTGGATGAGGTAATAAACGATCCTAACACCGAAGCCTACCAGAATTACCGCCACGATCTTATTGAGCCGCCTAAACCACTTGGGGTTAATGGCATGCTTGTGCCTATTGGCGATGGTAGCCTTGAGAATATCTGAGGTAAGAATCGTCAGAAGCAAACCGGCAAAAAACTGATACTGCTGGCGCCCGACGTAATCGTAGTTGACAGAGGCGAATGATACCCAACTAACCCAGAACAAGATCAACAATGGATTGAGACCGTTGAGGAGCAAGCCTTTTATCCAGTACTTTATCAGGTATCTGCTCTTCTCTTCCCCCAGATCTTTCATCTTTGGCGGCGGCTTCATCCATGTGTAAATGCCGTAGACGATAAGCACCACCGAGCCGAAGACGCCTATCCAAAACTTGAATGTCGGTTCTTCGAGCCATGACGACACACCAAGAAGCGTCAGCAATACCAAAATGAAATCACTGGCTGATACGCCAAAAGCAAGAAAGATAGCCGGTTTCAGCCCTCGCTGCACGCTTGTTTGCAGCAGCGCGAAAAAGGCAGGACCGATAAGTATTAAGAACCAAAGTCCGAAGACCAGGCCATGAAAAAATGGATGCATCTAAACCTGCAAATATTTTTCGTGGCTAAGATAAGCCTTCCATTCTTTGGCTTTTTCTTTTTTTAGCACGCGAGGAAATTTATTACTACCGCCTACTTTGCCATTGATCTCCATCCACCGGAGAAAAACGTGCGTAGGCAATACATGTATGACCACCTCCTTGAGGGCTGCTGAGCGCTCCACTTTGTAGTCATCGTTGAGGCGCTTGAGGTGGTTGTCCAACTTGACGGTGAGTTCTTCGCCATTGACTGCATCGTCCGTACCAATGTACCAGTGATGGGCAAACAAGCTGTCTTTGGGCTCTCCGAGAACAGTAAACTCCCTGACGTCAATATTCATTTCTTTGGAGACCAGCTCCACGGCCTTGTTCATGTTGTCCAGGGACAGGTGCTCCCCACAAAGACTTAAGAACAGCTTGGTGCGTCCTGTTATGACAATCTCGCATTCGTCGGTGGACACAAACCGAATGACATCCCCAATGAGATATCGCCACGTACCAGCATTGGTGGTGATCAGTACGGCATATTCCCTGCCTTCCTCGACCTCATCGATTTTGAAAGTCTGGGGATTGGAACGCATTTCTCCGTCTTCGGTGAAGTTGTGATGGTTGAATGGGATGAACTCGTAGAAGATCCCGTTGTTGAGTACGAGCCGCATGCTACGGGCTTCAGGCTTGGCCTGAAAAGCCAGGAAGCCCTCCGAAGCCAGGTAGGTTTCCATGTAGATCAGTGGCCTGGCCAGCATTTTCTCAAATCCTTTTTTGTAAGGCTCAAATGACACGCCACCATGAACGAAGATGCTCAGGTTGGGCCATATGTCATGGATTGTCTCCACCTGGTAATAGCTGATGATCTTCTCCATAAGTATCTGCAACCACGCAGGTACACCCACGACAATACCCATGTCCCAGTCCTTGGCCTTACGGGTGATCTCGTCCAGCTTCTCATCCCAATCGGAGGTTTTGGCTATTTTCTTGCCAGGCTTGTAAAAGTGCTGAAACCAGAAAGGCACTTGAGAGGTGGTGATCCCACTGAGGTCTCCTTCGAAATAGGTCCCATTCTTTCTGAGGTTTGTGCTCCCACCCAGCATCAGGATCCCTTTGGTGAAAAGGTCTGATGGAAGGTCATATTTCGACAATGCCAATAGCTGCCTGACTGATGTCTTGCGGATAGACTTGAGCATGTCCCTGGTAATAGGTATGTGCTTACTGGGAGCGCCAGACGTGCCGGAGCTGAGCGCGAAATACTTGACACGGCCGGGATAACAGACATTGGCTTTGCCTTCCTTTGCCTTGTGCCACCAGTTTTTGAAGATCTTGTCATAGTCGTGCACCGGCACATTGGTCTTGAATGACTGATAGAAGGCTTCATGGTCCTTCCTCTTGAAAGCGGCCAGCACGTCTCTGAACTGAAAGGCCCTACCAAAA
This sequence comes from Cyclobacteriaceae bacterium, assembly GCA_965227935.1. Taxonomy (GTDB): domain Bacteria; phylum Bacteroidota; class Bacteroidia; order Cytophagales; family Cyclobacteriaceae; genus JAWPMT01. The sequence goes on from CBDDGS010000047.1 coordinate 67,954, forward strand.
AGTGTGTCTTGTGAGTGGATGAGAAGTTTTCTCAGCTCTTGCTTTTGAAGGTCGATGGCAGAAGTGTATTGTTGCTCGAGACTTTCCCTGAGGTTGATACCCTTCTTCAATATTGTCCCTAAAATTGCCATCTCTTCACTTCTGGTTTTACCTTGCCGGACGAAATTAAGGCGATTTGAGAAAATATCCTGTCAGGAAACAAAACCATAAACTACGAGAGGGTATTTAGTCTAAGAGATGAGCATAAGCGACAATATCCGACAATTCAACAGCGAGTTAGAAGGCACCAACTGCAGGTTGATAGCCATCAGCAAAACAAAGCCGATGGAACTCGTCATGGATGCCTACGAGTATGGTCAGCGGGACTTTGGAGAGAACAAAGTGCAAGAGCTGGCAGCCAAGGCCGAAGCTTTACCCAAAGATATCCGATGGCACATGGTAGGCCACCTTCAGCGCAACAAGGTGAAGTACATTGCACCCTTTGTCAATCTAATTCATAGTGTGGACAGTATGCGACTGCTGCAGGCGATCGACAAAGAGGCGGGAAAAAACAATCGAGTGATCGATGTATTGCTGCAGGTGCATATTGCCAGAGAAGAGACCAAGTTTGGCTTCACCAGTGAGGAATTGGAAGCGCTACTGTCCTCAGAGGAATTCCAGAACCTGTCGCACATGCGCGTCGTCGGCCTCATGGGCATGGCCACGAATACTGACGATGAAGATATTGTTGCCAGTGAATTCCAGGGGCTAAAAGAACTGCGAGATCGAATGAAGGCCTACGATGGTCCGCTCGTAGCCATGAGAGAGTTGAGTATGGGTATGAGCAATGACTACCTCATAGCCATCAAGCACGGTGCTACGATGATCCGAATTGGCACTGATATCTTTGGAGCGAGGGATTATGTCAAGTAAGGTTTTTCAAGCGGGTGCATTTTTGACTGCCGCGGCTGTTACACTAGGTGCATTTGGGGCGCACGCCCTAAAATCAACGCTACTAGAGGCGGGTACAACGGACACTTATCGCACCGCCGTCCTTTACCATTTCATACACGCCATTGCATTGATGATCGTGGCCATGTCGCCGTTCCACAGTACTCAAACCGCTATTCGGCTATGTTACATCTTTGTCGCGGGTATGGTGTGCTTTTCTGGATCCCTGTATCTGCTGAGCACCCTTGGATGGTCGTGGCTCGGACCGGTGACACCTTTGGGAGGCGTACTCTATATAATAGGGTGGGTTTACGCAGGAATCACCGCACGTAAACCCTAAAGTTTTTTAAAGAAGATCAGCTGCCCTCGGCCTCTTTGGGCAGGACGTTCGTCGTTATGCGTATGCGCTCACGACTGTTCAAGGCATTGGAGATGATTGTGACTACTTTGTTCTGGACGCCCATCTTTCCCGAACTGTTGAATGTCACCTTCAAAGATGCAGTCTCACCGGGAGCTATCGGCTCACGAGGCCATTCCGACGCAGTACACCCGCAGGTGGTAAGGACATTGCTCAATATAAGGGGCTGGTCGCCACCATTTTCGAATTCGAAAGTATGCTCTACACGATCTCCCTGTGTGATATCACCAAAGTCGAATGACTCCTCCAGGAAAACGATTCGGCTACCGGACTCTTCCGCAGGTGTAGTCTCCTGGGCAAAAGCAAGGCAAGACATAAATAGCAATGCCGCCGCTCCGAGGAATTGTGTTGATCTTCTTGTCATGTTGAATGTATTCAAATATTACGTGAATGTGTACCTGTCTGTGTGCTTCCGAAAGTCGTTGATTTCTCGTTTTCAGCTAATTTCACACTTATTCAAAGGTATGTATTTCAAATAAAACGAAGAAATGGCGTCGACGTTCGGGAGCAATAAGGAGGACGGAGCGGTGTCGATCTTCGGCGGCAAGGTCAGATGCCGTGTGTGTGGCATTTTGCAAACTCCGGAAGGCTTACTGATGATCAGGCATGATGGAATTGGTCCCGCTGGCTACCTGTGGGCACCACCTGGCGGGGGAATTGATTTTGGTGACAGCGCCGAGGATAGCCTCGAAAGAGAATTTATGGAGGAGACCGGTCTTCGCGTCAAGGTGGGAGACTTCCTATTCATCAACGAATATCGCGATCACATTCACCATTCTTTGGAGTTGTTTTTCCAGGTTGAATACCTTAGTGGGGTGCTTAGACTGGGCTCAGATCCGGAGTTGATTGGTGGCAAACAAATGCTTTCCAAAATATCCTACCTGACTGATCGTGAAATCAATGAAATTCCCTTGAATGGAAAGCACAATATCTTCCGCGAATGTCCCAATCCGAGCGATATTGTCGACCTTCGTGGCTTTTTTAAATTTGCAAATAATTAGATAAACTCGCGTAATCAACTAAAGCCAAAATCGTTATTATTGCAGAAAATCAAGAGAAATGACTACCACTAGGATCCTGACCATCGTATTTGCCATATCTTCTTTGGGGCTTGCTTACTATTTGTATTACGTTATCGATAGTAGCATCTCAGAAGCTAAAAGAATCGAACGAATGGAAGCTGCTATCATTGATAAACTAAAAATGGTACGAGAAGCGCAGCTGGCGTTCAAAGCAGTGAACAACAAATACACGAGTGATTGGGACCAGTTGATGGCATTCATTGATACTGGTAGCTTCTACATTACGGAGCGAACAGAGACGATTATCACGTTGGACTACGGAGCAGATAGTACGTATGTGGAAATCGACACACTTGGCACTGTACTGGTAAAGGATTCGATTTTTGGACCTGACAAGTATCCGAATTTCCAACTATCACAGCTGCCATTCGTACCCGGCATTAACCCTCCAGTGAAATTCAATATGTGGGCTGAAAAAATCACCAAGGCAGGAGTGCTGGTTGACGTGGTTGAAGTGGTGAATCCACAACCTGTCAACCCTGATCGGGACGAAGAAAACGAGTACAACTCGAAAAAGCCTCTTCGTTTCGGCTCTCGGTCTACTGTGACCACAGCCGGAAATTGGGAGTAGGGGGCTCCAAAGAATTTTGAATACAGCAGTAAAACCAAGCTATAAGACAGTAAGACGGGTAAAGGATCCGAAGTTTGACATAGACAATCTTCATCACTACACCCTGTCTTTACAAGCAGGTATCTACGATTTTCAAATCTGTGTCACTGACAGCCGAAGCAGTGACATAGTTTATTTTGAGGACATCAAGTTAGAGAATGTCAAGACGGTAAAGTCTCGTCTTGAAGCGCTGCATCAGCTATTCGACAGTCACCATTTTCTTAAGGCAGGATTCTGGGCTCAGGTGAAGCTGGCGGTGAAAAGTCACAAGTTCTCGCTAGTACCGGCTGATCATTTCCTCCCTACGTCTGCCAGTGACTATCTGGTCATCAACTGTGAGGTGAAACCTAAGATGGAGGACGTGCTGTACTACAAGCACATCGCCACCGACGCGGTCAATGTTTTCGCTGCAGACCACAAGCTCTTGTCCTGGATCCAATCACTTTACCCAAAAAAGAAAGTGAGCATCGTCCATCAGGGAAGTGCCCTAATCGAAGGCATCCTTCGCTATGATGATCACAGTCACGAAAAGACGATGTTTTGCAATGTCGACCGGGGCATTCTGCATGTGGTGGTGACACAAGATCGCCAACTGCTGTACTACAATCAGTTTGCGGCTAAGAAAAGTGAGGACTTCCTCAAGTACATCATGACGGTATTCAAGGAGGTAGGCCTCAGCCCGAAGCGACACAAAGTATTGATGTGGGGATCGCTGCGACAGCAATCCAAGCACATGGAGTTGCTGAAGAAATACATTCGAAACATTTCTTACGCCAGCAAGCCACACTACCTCAACTTCAGCCACGCTTTCGACGAACTGCCCGAATACAATTACTTTGATGCCTACAGCATCTTCCTGTGCGAATAGATGAAAAAAGTCGCGATTTTCCCTGGCTCCTTCGATCCTTTCACTAAGGGTCATGAGGACATCGTGCGCCGCTCTCTCCAGCTATTCGACCAGGTAGTAGTCGCCATTGGCTACAACTCCCAAAAGCACAACCGCTACTTCGACGTCGAAGAAATGGTGGGCTACATCAAGCAGGCTTTTGAAGACACAGAGAATGTGGAGGTCATCCTCTACAATGAACTCACCGCCAAGATCGCCGAGAAGTACGATGCTAAATTTCTCGTAAGAGGGTTACGTAATACAACGGACTTCGAGTACGAAAATAGCATCGCGCAAATCAACAAATACCTCAATCTAGACCTGGAGACCGTCTTTCTCATCACAGCCCCGGAATTAGCACCTATTAGCTCCAGCATCATTCGCGAAGTCCACAAGTACGGTGGCGATGTGAGCCCATTCCTCCCCTACGCACTCAAGTAGATACCTGAGACCCTCCCCTATTGACCATGTGGCAGGTCAATCGCCCATGGAGGGCGATATAGAGGATTAGAGAAATCCAGCAGACTTCTCAGGTAGAATTTTTTTTCAATCGTTGTGTCCTATATGGCGACTGCCGATCGTCTTCCTATCAAAGACACTTCTAACCACAAAAACAAAAATTCTATGAACCCAGTCAATTGGTTTGAAATTCCGGTGACCGACATGGATCGGGCCAAAACATTTTACGAGCATGCCCTGAATACTGAGATAAGCGTTCACGAAATGGGAGACAATCTCATGGGATGGTTCCCAATGGATCAAAATGGAGGCGGCGCTACCGGTTCACTCTTGAAGGCCGAGGGCTATGTACCTTCCCATGAAGGCTCTGTTGTGTACTTCAGCGTGGCAGATATCGAATCTGTGCTCTCACGCGTAGAGGAAAAGGGCGGTAAGACCATCGTTCCCAAGATGAGTATTGGAGAGCATGGATGGATCGGACATTTTGAAGATTCCGAGGGCAACCGTGTGGCCGTCCACACCGCGGCTAATGGTACTTAAGAATACTTTACTTGAAAATGGGAGGGGCGTCATTGGGCCCCTTTCTTATTTACAGGGCCTCTTCCCGAAGCATCTTGTGATATTCCGTCATCACATAGCGAATGGTTCTGTATGACTCGTACAGCGCGACTCGCGTTTCAGAAAGGTCCATCCACCGCACGTCCTCAATGTTCTCCTCTGCCTGAGGTCCCATGGCGCCGTCATCCAGGCACTCCATGGCAAACCAGGAAGTTTTTTTTAGTACGTACTTCCTGTTGCGAGTGTAGGTATGCCATGTATGGCCAATTTTTTTACCCAGCCTTACTTTCACGCCCGTCTCTTCCTCCACTTCCCGCACAGCGCATTCCTTGATCGTCTCCCCCTTATCTTGCTTGCCCTTCGGTAGGTCCCACTTGCCAAGGCGGTAGATCAGTAGCGTTTTGTGATCCTTCTCCACGACACCTCCCGCGGCTTTCACAATCGTGAATTTTCTTTTGATGTACGCGAGCAGCGTCTTCTTATCGTCTGTGGCAAATGTCACCGAATCCAGATTCTTAAGTTTTTTGTCCGTCATCAGATGCAGCAATTCGTCAACTTTTTCGGGTGACGCATTGACAATGAGCACATCATCCAGCAGCTTCTTGGGACTGATACGATCATTACTGCCATCCAAAATATGAATGTATGCTTGCCGTGATCTAACCGCCGAGGTCTTGACCAAATTGACCGGAATGTCGTTGATGAAAATTTTCACGTGTAGTGAAAAAGGTTTCGTGATTTTGTCATGTAATTATCAAAGAGTGTGGTCAATATTGCAAACAAAAGCCCAAAGAAAATATCTCGACTGCTTATGTCCGCAAAGTGCTTTGATGAATCATCAGCTAAAGAAATCGCCCAGAAATTACTGGCTATCAACGCGATAAAACTCCAGCCCGAACAACCCTTCACTTGGGCCTCTGGATGGAAGTCTCCCATTTACTGCGACAATAGGATCAGTCTCTCACATCCGGAGCTCCGCACCCGGATCAAAGAATTGTTCACTGAAGCTGTCAGAAAAGAGTTTTCGCAAGCTGATGGCATTGCCGGAGTGGCCACTGCGGGCATACCTCAAGGGGCCCTTCTCGCAGATGCGCTCGATCTTCCCTTTGTGTATGTGCGCTCCTCTTCCAAGTCTCACGGTCTGCAAAACCGCATCGAAGGCTACCTCAAACCGGGAAGCAAGCTCGTGGTAGTCGAGGACCTTGTATCCACTGGTGGGAGTTCGCTCCAGGCGGTAGATGCCCTGCGAGCCGCGGGCGCGGAAGTTCTGGGACTTCTCTCCATTTTCACCTACAACTTCTCAGCAGCGGAGACCAACCTTGCAGAGAAGGAGGTCGACCTGGTCTACCTGAGTGACTACAACCACCTGATTGATTTGGCGGTGGAGACCGGCAAAGTGGACGAGCAACTCAAGGGAATGTTGGCACAGTGGAGGGAGGATCCAGCATCCTGGGGTAGCTAGCTCAGTACTTCTCCTCAATCCCCAGCCCAAAAAGAGCGAAGTCATACTTCACAGGGTCGTGAGGATCCATTTCACGTAGGGATTCTGTCAGTTCCAGTGCCGTCTGCCAGTCTGTTTGCTTCCTTGTGATCAAACCGAGCTTGCGAGCGACTCGATCAACATGCAGGTCGCAGGGACAGATCAGCTGCTGTGGTTTGATGCGTTTCCATACGCCGAAATCCACGCCTTTGTCATCATCCCGAACCATCCATCTCAAGTACATATTCATGCGCTTACAGGCCGATTTTCTCAGAGGGTTCTGCACGTGCTTCGCCGTGCGGGCAGGGAAATTATCAAGTGCAATAAATCGCTCATAAAAATTGACAAGTGCCCGCTCTGTCGTGGGATCCTGATAGTCATTGGGTGCGAAGAGCTCTTCCAGGCTCTCATGCTGCTGATAGACAGACTTTAAGAAATGGACAAAATACAGCGTATCTGTGGCGTTGAACGTGCGATGTTTGAACTGCTCTAGCCTTACCAAGTCCTTGTCCGAAGCATGGAGAACGAAATCGTGAGGCGCCCCGTCCATCATTTCCATGAGCTCATTGCACTTGTTGATGATGGTTTTCCGTTGACCCCAGGCGAGGACGGCGGCGAAGAGACCTGAGATCTCTATGTCCTGCTGCTGCGAAAACTGATGAGGGATAGAAACGGGGTCGTTTTCGATAAATCCCGGCTTGTTGTACTGGGCTACCTTCTCATCGAGAAAGGCCTTCAATTCATCGCTTACCACCGGTCAGTAAGCACTGGCGTATGAGAGCTCGACCCTCGACTTGGGATCCAGTATGCCCAGGTCTTTGAAAGAAACGGAGGTGAGTCGTACCATCACCTTCCTGTTCAATCCAGTCTCTGGCAGCTTGCCCACAACCTTGGCCTTGATTTGGCGATGATTCATAAGATTGAGTATGGTGATCTCTGTACCCACGGGCAATTTCCTGTGCAGTGCCAGGTACTTCGTCGTTCCTACGTCTCCGTCTATCACGCCGGCAATGCCTTCCTCCCGTACAAAGACACCCGAACCATCGATCTCTACCCATTTCTTGGAATAACCCGTGTTTTCATAATTGGATGTCCTGTGCACCAGATCCTTGCGCTCCACCTCTTTGCGGATGATGAGCATTTGACCGATGTTTATCTTACTGCTCGCCAGGTCATTCCACGCTTTCAAGCTATCGACCTTTGTGCCGTACTTCTTTGAGATTGATCGCAACGTCTCGCCTGGCTGCACGTAATGCTCTTCCTTTGGTCCTTCTTCCTCCTTTGGGGCCTCCTCGCTTTTCAATTCCTCGGCACCCATCTTGCTGTCTTCTCTGGATACTTCGGGCCGTTCGGCAGAACCAACTGGTACAACTGGCGTGATGATCTTGGGTGGCGCTTCGATGACTTCACGTTTGCCTATTTCATCATTGCCTTCACTAGAAACGACCAATTGCTGGCCAATGTCAAGGTTGTTGTCCTCGATGTCGTTCAACTCTCGCAGTTCCTCGACGGACAGGTTGTATTGCTGCGAAATACTGAAGAGTGTCTGCCCCGGCTCCACGGTATGAAGACCCTCACCCTCGCCCTTCTCGGAGGCAGTACTAGTATCCTCGGACGCTGCAACAGCGCGCTCTCCCCCCTCCGATATGGGTATGTATATCACCTGATCAATATCGATGGCATTGTCAGTGAGTTCGTTGATGGCACGGATATCGTCTACAGATGCACCATAGCGCCTTGACAATGAAAACAGGGTCTCGCTTTGCTCTACGCGATGGACCACACATAGTTGGTCCCCTTTCTGTTCCGTTCGCAGGGAATCCAGTGTAGAACTGCGGGCAGTGATTGAAAGACCACCCACAAGTAGGATGGTCAGGGTAAGTATTCTAAGCGCGGTAAACATTCAGCTCCTTTCTTTCCTTAACAAAGATGAGACAATCAGTAAACGTAAAAAAGCTTTCAAACGCTACTCCTCGCATGCCAGTGTCAATTTTTTCCTGCAACACCTTGGAGCCTTCCTTACTCAAAACCAGCAAATGGCGATCCAGCAAGCGCTCATTCGCTGTATAATACCCAACAACGATGAAGTCTGACCATTCCGTATATTCTACGCCCAGGACGGGCGAAATACCCAGAGATGTAAGGTAGCCAGAGACCGTTTGGAAAGCGTCTGTTCCCTCCTGAAAATAGGCTGGAAAAGACATGTGATCGGGTGACACTTTTCGACCTTCCTGCACCAAATCCCATTGCCCTCGTTCAGACAGAAGGAAATGTTGGTATCTGGACGGATCCTGCCCGTCATCAAATTGTTTCAGCATCATACCTCCCTCTCGCAGCTCTTCCAGGTTGGTCCACCAAGTAATGTGGGGAGACTCGAAAGCCGCTTGATCTCCAGTTGCCAGGTCCACCGTGAGGAACCGCACTTCCAGGCGATCCTCTGCACGAACTTCCAATGCCAATCGCTGGTTTGCACCTGCCATTAGCCGCCAAATAAAGCCATCAAATTGACGTGATAGCACTAACTTCATCCTCCCGAACAGATCTTTTCTCTTATTTTGCAAGTTAACTTCGTAAAGGGCAATTCGTTTATTGTCCCAACGCAGAAACCATGAAACAGCTGATTTGCCTTCTTTCTATTGCCCTCCTACTTGCTACCAGCGCTGTCGGGCAGGACAAACAACTCATCTACCACCTCGAGGTCCTTGACAACATCGATCCCCGGACCAATCGATACACCGAGTTGGGTATGGAGGCAGCGCAGGAAGCCGGAGCAGATTTGGTGATCATCGAATTGGATACCTACGGTGGGGCACTTACTGACGCGGACGAGATCCGCACCCGGATCCTCAACTACGACATACCTATCTACGCCTTCATCAACAAGGATGCAGCCTCCGCGGGGGCGCTGATTTCCATCGCTTGTGACAGCATCTACATGGCACCAGGATCTAGTATCGGCGCGGCCACCGTAGTGAGTGGTGCTGATGGAGAAGCGGCTCCGGATAAGTACCAGTCCTACATGAGAAGCATCATGCGCTCTACGGCTGAAGCGAAGGGCCGTGACCCGAAGATCGCCGAGGCGATGGTGGATGAAGACATCGACCTCGATAGTATTGCCACAGAAGGTAAAGTACTAACCTTCTCCGTTTCGGAAGCAATGAAACATGGTTTCTGTGAAGCCCAGGTCGACGACCTTGAGGAAGTCCTAGCGATCTCCAACATCGAAGACTACGAAATAGTCACGTACGAACTAGGAAGCTCAGAGCGAATTATTGCGCTCTTCCTCAACCCCTTTGTTAGTGGCATTCTCATCCTGGTGATCATTGGAGGCATTTGGTTCGAACTGCAGACTCCGGGTGTCGGCTTCCCTCTCATGGCAGCCATTCTCGCAGCCATTCTCTATTTCACTCCCTACTACCTCAATGGCCTGGCAGCAAATTGGGAAATCGTCCTATTCGTCGTCGGATTGCTACTCCTTGCATTGGAAATATTTGTGATCCCAGGCTTCGGCGTGGCGGGCGTGCTGGGAATCGCTTGTTCACTTGGAGCGCTTGTCCTAGTGATGTTGAACAACGACTATTTTGACTTTTCTTTCGAAAATAGCGATCGTATTTTGATGGCGGTAATGACCACTTTTTCCGGTTTCTTCCTAGCCATCATCGCCATGTTTATCGGTGGTGTACGGCTGGCCAATAGTCGCCTATTCCAGCGTATCGCCCTGCAGGAAACTCAGGAAAAGTCCCAGGGCTACACCTCCCGCTTTATCCAGGAGTCCATGAAAGGAAAACAAGGGACGGCGTACACCATCTTGCGCCCCAGTGGCAAGGTGATGATCGAGGATAATATTTACGACGCCTCCACCCGTGGGGAATACGTCCCTCAGGGAGGAAAAGTCGAAGTGATCTCCGATGAAGGGACATCGCTGAAAGTCAAAATCCTCGAAGAGTGATCGCAGGCATCATTCCTGCAAGATTTGCCTCGCAACGTTTCCCAGGCAAACCCCTGGCCCGGTTGGACGGCAAGACCATCATCCAGCACGTCTATGAGCGAGCTTCAGCATGCGAAGAATTGGAAAAGGTTGTCGTGGCTACAGACGACAAGAGAATTCTGGATGAGGTAACCTCCTTTGGAGGTGAGGCGCTGATGACCTCTGATCACCATCGCAACGGCACTGAACGATGCTCGGAAGTTGCCAGTCAGCTGAGCGCAAAATATGTCGTAAATATCCAAGGTGACGAGCCTCTCATAGAGCCCAACCAGATCCAAACAGTGTGTCAGCTCCTATTGGAAGGGAACCAGATCGCCACCCTGAAGAAACGAATAGATCAAGAGCAAGAAGTGCGGGATCCCAATGTCGTGAAGGTGGTGACCTCTCTGGAGGGATATGCCATGTACTTTAGCCGTAGCGTGATCCCTCACGAACGAGAGCAAAGCGGAATAACGCACTATCGACACATTGGTCTGTATGGCTTCGAATCAGATACCTTGCAGCAACTTGTCAAGTTGCCGGTGACGGCACTTGAGCGAGCTGAGTCATTGGAGCAGCTTCGGTGGTTGGAGAATGGCTATCGGATCCGTGTTGCTGAAACAGCCCACGAGGCACATGGTGTCGACACACCCGAGGATCTCATCAAACTGCAAACCCTTGTAAATGAGCGCAAAAACGCATAAAATTCTCGTCTGGATCCTCATATTTGTGGCGATGGCTTTGTTTTGGATCAGCCTCAGGACCGACGAAAATGAATTGGAATACACACTGGCGGCTTTGGGCGTTTGGGGGATCGCCTTTGTCGTGAACAGAATGGGTCGCAAATGAGGATTAGAAGGAAGTCATCCACCTGTTTGAATTGTGGTCGGTCTATTTCCGATGTTTATAATTACTGCCCCAACTGTGGACAGGAAAACACACACAACAACCTCTCATTTGGCATACTCTTCCGCGAGTTCTTTAGCAACTACTTTTCCCTCGATTCGCGATTTGGCAGATCGGTCAAGCCATTTATCATCAAGCCGGGTCACCTAACACAAGCATTCAACAACGGCATGCGCGTCATGTTTGCCCACCCGGTTCGCCTTTACCTGGTGGTGAGCCTAATTCACTTCACACTATTCTCGTGGCATGTTAGGAGTACTTCCGAACCCGGCTCTAGCATTACGGTGAATGGTGAGGCCGTTGACGGCAGAGACAAAGACGAATTGGATAGCCTCATTGCCCTGGGGCCCGCGGCTTTGCCAGCCGACTCAAGTGATTGGCCTGTCACAGATTGGGAATCCATGGTCATTGAACGAATGGTGGACGAAGGATACACGAATGAAGAGATCCTGGACTCCTTGCATGTGGAGGATCAAGCCTTCTGGCGGAAATTCGGTATGACCCGGTATGTGAGAGTTTCGAACTCGTCGGAATCTGAAGTGCAGGGATCCATATTGAGCAATATTCCGATCATGATGTTTTTCATCTTACCGATATATGCTCTTTTGCTGAAGATGTTCTACTGGAGGAAGGGTAAGTACATCCACCACCTGATCCACTCATTTCACATTCACTCCTTCACCTTCTTCATCTTCAGTATCGCTTGGGCAGTGGCACTGATTGGCGGTCTCGAGACTGAACAGGTAATACTAGTACCCGTACTTCTCGTCACCATCTACATCTTCCTATCGATGAAAATTGTCTACGGACAAAAGATATTGCCCACACTTTTTAAGTTGATCGCCATTGGGATCATCTACAACATCCTGATGGTCTTCTCGGTTATGCTGGAGTTGCTGCTGAGCTTAGCTCTTTATTGAGGAAAGGCTTTCGTGGCTACTTCCGACGATCTTGTCAACATCGGCATCCGAAATGGCCGTGGAGATGAATAGCGATTCAAACTGCGAAGGAGCCAAGTAAACGCCTCTCTCGAGCATTTCCCTGAAGTACCTGCCGAATAGCTCAGTATTGCAACCTTTGGCCTTCTCAAAATCCGTCACACGCTCATCCGTAAAAAACAGCGTGTACATGCTCCCGATGTGGTTCATCGTCATGGGCAAACCCAACTCTTGTATGGATGACTGAATGCCTTCGACAATCCTTCGAGTCGTAGCTGCCACTTGTTCGTAGATCTCCGGCCTAGTCTGTAGCTCATATAGGATGGCTAAACCAGCCGCCATCGCCACGGGATTTCCGGACAATGTACCGGCCTGATAGACAGGACCCGCCGGAGATACGTAGTCCATGATTTCTTTTTTGCCCCCATAGGCACCTACCGGGAGCCCGCCACCGATGATCTTGCCTAGGGTCGTCATGTCAGGGGTAACGCCAAACAGCTCCTGTGCACCTCCTCTTGCCAGTCGAAAGCCGGTCATGACCTCATCGAATATCAGGACGATCTTGTGTTCATCGCACAATGAACGCAGCCCTTCGAGGAAGCCCGGTTCGGGCAGAACGCAACCCATATTTCCGCCGACAGGCTCCAAAATGATGGCCGCTATTTCTTCCAGATTCTCCTTCACGATCCCAGAGACCTGCTCCAGATCATTGAAGCGTGCCAAAAGTGTGTCCTGGGCGGTACCCTTCGTCACGCCCGGACTATCTGGCGTGCCCATCGTCACAGCACCGCTACCAGCGGCAATCAAAAACGAATCGCCATGACCGTGGTAGCATCCCTCAAACTTGATGATCTTGTCCTTCCCGGTATAGCCCCTTGCCAGGCGAATGGCGGACATGGTCGCTTCTGTGCCGCTATTGACCATGCGGACTTTCTCCACCGAGGGCACCATGCTCACGATCAGCTCCGCGATCTCCACCTCTCGTCGACTGGGTGCACCAAACGAAGGACTTGAGGTCACGGCTTCTCTCACCGCCTCCGTAACCTTCTCGTGTGCGTGACCCAGAAGCATAGGCCCCCAGGAGCCTATCATATCGATGTATTTGTGGCCGTCCTCATCGTAGAGGTACGCACCTTTTGCCGACTGGATAAACAGTGGGTTGCCCCCTACAGCCTTAAATGCTCTTACCGGGGAGTTGACACCACCAGGAATGAAGTGTTGGGCGCGCTCAAATAATTCGTTACTCTTCGTCATCTTCTTCCGAGACTACCTCCTCCAATACCAAATTCTTCAGTCTTACTATGGGTACAACCTGGTTGTCTCGATAGAGACCGTAATCATACCCCTTCACAACCTCACCTGGCACCAACCCATCAGCAAGCCACCCATACTGAAAGTTCGTTCCATGTTTGTGTAGCATCCTCCCCAAAAACATCGTGCCTTCATAGCCGAGGATGTGGTAAATGGAAGGAAGGCAAAGGCAGGAACTCTGGAAGCGACGATACAGGGCTTGATAAGCCGGTGACAGCTCATCTATGAACTCTGGCAATGCCAATGCCACCTCGAGTCGTTCCAGTTGCTCATAATCTACTGCATCCAGTTCCAACCAGTTGCCATAACCGACGAGCCCCATGGTATCCGCGCGGGTCTCTACTACGCCTATGAAGCTATTGATGATGCTATTGTCTCTGGATATCACAGCAATATGACCAATGCTATTCTGCAGGATGAAATATTTGGTCTCATAGAATACCGACGAGTCGCCAGGATATCTTCCTGTGGGAAGTAGGTAGTCCTTTTCCGAAGGGACCGTAGGTTTCGGTTTCCGGCTTTTGATGATTTTGCCGGGGACAGCCATCATAGAATCCAGTTGTTCGAGGCTCTCCATGAAAATATCCTCTTTCTCAATAAGCGAATCCAATAGTGCTTTACTGCTTTTGATATCTACCGTGCGAAACTGGGTGATCTCGACTCCATGCTCCTCCAACCTCTCTCGGTAGGTGTTGGCGAAGGCTGTATCCTGGCTGGTCGCTCCGTAGTAGATCAAGGCGCCTCGCTCTCCGTAATTCCTGGCGGCGAAATCCGCAAGGTTGTTTGCCACTGTCTCGTTCGTCGGCTTTAAAAGAAATGAATAGGGGTTATTGCCGATGACACTCGAATTGCTAGAGACGGGGTTCACCATATTGATTTCGTGCTCACGAGCAAACGAGTCGACCACGTAGTTGGGGCCAGGAAATAATGGGCCTACGATCACGTCAGCATTTTCGATCTCTTCAGTCTCCAACAATTGCTGTGTTACTTCGGCGCTCCGGCGTGTATCGTAAGGGTAAAGCTTCACGGGGTTGCCCTCCATCTCCAGGTCGTATTCGGCAAGCTTCATACCCTGATAGAGCTCCATGACCACCTTGTTGTTCACCACCCTTCCCGGGTCCTCCAGCCCGTCAAACAGGAACGGATACAGCACGGCAATAGCATATTCTTCCTTTCGGATGTTGGGCTTCGAGGGAGGGGAAAAATCCATTGGATCGAGTCGGAACTTCCTGATTAGCTCCCGGATCGTTTCGATGTCGTCCGGGTATTCCCGGGCTAGCCTCCCTGCCAGAATTCTCCCCAAAGGTTTAAAGTCCGGAAACTGCAACGACAGGCCTCGGAGTATCTCCAGGTCCACTATGGGTAGGAACCGATCGGCCATCAAAGCTGCTTCCTCGCTCCCACCCACGAGCTCTAGCAACATACTTACTCGCACGGCCTCTTCGTACTCCTCCAATTCATAATTAGTGAGAATCATCCAGTGATAAAGCTCTGGCAACTGATCCCAATCCGGATGGGTTGAAAGGAGTTGCCTCCAGATCGTCAGGGCACGATCCTTCTCATCCAGCTGATAGGCCGACAAGCCGGCAAAAAAAGAGGCGTACGGACCGAAGGACCGATCTTGATACAAGCTACTAAAGGCACTTTGAGCGGCCCTGTAGTCACCTTCTCGGTAGAGCCGTTTCGCTTCAAGGAATTCGCTCTGTGGGCCTTGTCCAAAAAGACTGACAGTCATCGTCAGTAGGAATGCCCCTGTAAAACAATACTTCTTCAAACCGGCGTGTTTTCTATGGCTGTGAAAATAACAAATCACTCCCACTCTATGGTCGCGGGAGGTTTTGAACTTATGTCGTAGACCACTCTGTTGATGCCCTTTACCTGGTTGATGATCTTGTTGGAGATCTTGCCAAGAAAGGCATAAGGCAGGTGACACCAGTCTGCTGTCATCCCATCAAGACTTGTCACGGCACGAAGCGCCACGACGCGCTCGTAGGTGCGTTCATCACCCATGACCCCCACTGACTGTATGGGTAGTAGCATCGCTCCCGCCTGCCATACCTCGTCATAGAGGCCGTCATCTTTCAGTCCTTGAATAAAAATATGATCTACCTCCTGTAGAATGTGAACTTTCTCCGGAGTAATGTCTCCTAAAATTCGGATACCCAATCCAGGTCCAGGGAAAGGGTGGCGCCCCAAAATGGTTTGTGGAAGATCGAGTGATCGACCTACGCGCCGTACGCCATCTTTGAACAAAGAAGTCAATGGCTCCACAACTTTCAGTTTCATGCGCTCGGGCAATCCTCCTACATTGTGATGTGACTTAATGGTGACGGAAGGCCCGTTGACGGATACAGATTCGATGATATCCGGATAGATCGTGCCCTGCCCCAGCCATTTGACATTCTCTATGCGATGGGCTTCCTCGTCGAAGACGTCGATGAATGTCTTGCCTATGGCCTTTCTCTTGTCTTCGGGGTCAGTCAATCCTTCCAGCGCAGAGTAAAACTTATCTTTTGCATCCACACCGTGTACGTTGAGCCCCAGGCCCTCATAGCTATTGAGTACAGCTTCAAACTCTCCCTTGCGAAGTAGTCCATTGTCTACAAAAATGCAATAGAGGTTTTTGCCAATGGCCTTGTGTATCAGAAACGCCGCCACGGAAGAATCAACTCCTCCAGACAACCCCATCACCACCTTGTCATCCCCCAGCTTCTCTTTCAGTTCGGCAACGGTCATTTCAACAAAGTGCGCTGCTGTCCATGATTGGCTGGCCCCGCAGATCTCCACCACAAAGTTTTGAAGGAGTTGCACTCCTTTGGAGGTATGGGTCACTTCCGGGTGAAACTGAATGCCGTACACTTCATGTCCATTCACCTGGTAAGCCGCGACTGGTATGTCAGCTGTAGAAACGATGGTATGGAATGTATCTGGAAGCTGGGTGATCGTATCACCGTGAGACATCCACACCTGCGAGCCCTCGTCTATGCCCACAAACAGGCGATTATCTTCGATGGTCGCCAGGTTGGAGCGGCCATACTCCCGATGTGCAGACCTTGTGACTTTGCCTCCCATCTTGTGAGCAATGAGCTGTGCACCGTAGCAGATCCCCAGGACCGGGATATCCCCAAAATCACTCAACTCCATATCAGGCGCACCTTCATCCAGCACCGAGCATGGGCTGCCGCTCAGAATGACGCCGATAACGTCATCTCCTACAGGTGGAAAATGGTTGAAGGGATGGATTTCGCAGTAGACATTCAGTTCGCGAACCCTACGTGCGATGAGCTGTGTATATTGGGAGCCGAAATCAAGAATGAGGATTTTTTCTTCCATGGCCGCAAAATTAGCACTTGAAAGCATGAATCAGGGACAATGGGTTTTTAAGTTTGCCCTCGTCTTTTCTGAAATTGTTTATAGCAATTAACAGGTGGCATTCCATTAGACGATTGAGACGATATGTCGATAAAGGAAAAAGCCCGACTTGAGGACGATAGAGCCGGTATTCCCTGGAAAAAATGGGGGCCCTACCTATCTGAACGTCAATGGGCTACAGTAAGAGAGGACTATACCGAGCACGGTAATGCGTGGGAGTCCGTAGTACATGACCAGGCACGAAGCAAGGCCTACCGATGGGGCGAAGAGGGGATCGGGGGATTTAGCAATGAAGATCAACGCATTTGCTTTTCGTGGGCATTTTGGAATGGTCGCGATCCGATATTGAAGGAGAGGCTTTTTGGCTTGACAGGCACGGAAGGCAATCACGGCGAAGATGTCAAGGAACTCTATTATTACCTCGACTCGACGCCCACGCACTCTTACATGAAGATGCTGTACAAGTACCCTGCACAGGAGTTCCCTTATGCACGGTTGGTGTCAGAGAATGCAAAGAGAGGTCGCGATGAGCGCGAGTACGAACTATTGGATACAGGGGTCTTCGATGACGACGATTATTATGACCTTTTCCTGGAATATGCGAAGAAAGATCCGTTCGATTTTCTCTTCAAATGCACGGTACACCATCGCGGCGACGAAGAAAGGGAGCTCTACATCCTACCAACGTTGTGGTTTCGCAATACCTGGTCCTCTGGACGGGATGCCACAAAACCGAAGATCTCATGGCTCGATGGCAATACGCTACTGGTGCAGCATCACATACTGGGCAACTATCATCTGTACTTTGATGACGGCATTGAAGAGGTACTTTTCTGTGAAAATGAAACCAACCGAAAGCGCCTTTACGGCATTGCCAATGCTTCTAAATACCCAAAAGACGCCATCAACAACTATGTGATCCATGGCGCTCCAGACACCAATCCCAACCTGCATGGTACCAAAACTGCCGGTGTTGCTGTCCTAAAGTTGAAACCAAAGGGCTCAGGGCAAGTTCGGGTCCGAATGAGCAAGGAGCACCTCATAGATCCCTTTGCCGACTTTGACGGAATTTTTGAGGAACGAAAATCTGAGGCCGACGAATTCTATGCTGAACTGCAAGAGCGGGTCGAGCATCCGGAACTGCAGTCTATCCAGCGGCAGGCGTTTGCTGGAATGATGTGGAGCAAGCAGTTCTACTACTACAACGTGAAGAACTGGCTACACGGTGACCCCGGCAGACATGGTCCTCCCCCTAATCGTAAAGAGGGGCGCAATGCAGACTGGCAACACCTCTTCAATCACCACGTGATCTCCATGCCTGATAAGTGGGAATACCCATGGTATGCCGCGTGGGACCTGGCCTTTCATACCATCCCAATAGCAAGGATAGATCCTGATTTCGCCAAGCAGCAGCTGTTATTACTGCTCAATGAGCGCTATCAGCATCCCAATGGTCAGATACCTGCGTACGAATGGAACTTCAGCGATGTCAACCCCCCGGTGCATGCCTGGGCCGTACTTCGTGTATATCAGCTGGACAAGAGAACCACTGGCAAGGGGGATATTGAATTCCTGCAAAAGGCATTTCACAAGCTGCTGGTGAATTTCACCTGGTGGATCAATCGAAAGGACAAGGACGGCAACAATCTCTTCGAGGGAGGGTTCCTGGGGCTCGATAATATTGGGGTGTTTGACCGCAACCACATGATCATCGAGAATTCGCGACTCGAGCAGGCGGACAGCACCAGCTGGATGGCCATGTTCGCGCTTAATATGCTGCGGATCTCCATCGACCTGTCGGAGGTCTATCCTGTCTATCAGGACATGTGCATCAAGTTCTTTGAGCACTTCCTCTATATAAGTGGAGCCATGAACGGCATCGGCGCTGGTGGTGTGGACTTGTGGGATGATGAGGATAGTTTCTATTATGATGTGATCCACTGCCCCGATGCAGAAGATCAGCGGATGAAGGTTCGCTCGATGGTAGGGCTTATTCCCCTTTACGCTGTGGAGACCATCAAGCCGGAAGTATACGAGAAGCTACCGGAGTTCCGGGAAAAGCTGGAATTTGTCCTCAAAGAGCGCCCCCTACTGGCGTCTCTCGTCTCTCGCTGGCAGGAAGAAGGGCGAGACCATCGTCATTTGCTAAGCGTCCTGCGGAAGCACCGAATGAAGAAAACGATGGAGAGAATGCTAGACCCTGAAGAGTTCCTGTCGGACTATGGGATCAGGGCACTGTCCAGGTTTCACAAGGACAATCCGTATTCGTTCACAGTCGATGATGAGACCCTGACCGTCGCCTATCTCCCTGGTGAGTCGGATTCCTCGTTTTTCGGCGGCAACTCGAACTGGCGTGGACCCATTTGGTTCCCCGTGAACTACCTCCTATTAGAATCGCTTCTGAAGTTTAGCCAGTATTACAGCGACGACTTCAAAGTCGAATTTCCAACTGGCTCGGGAGAGAAGTACTCCATGACAGAGATCACGCGGAAGATCTGTTGGAGGATGTTTGAGATCTTCCTACCAGACGAGAAAGGCCATCGTCCGCTATATGGTGCCTACAAGAAACACCAAGAAGATCCGAACTTCAAGGACCACATCTTGTTTTATGAATACTTCAATGGCGACACCGGGGAGGGTTTGGGAGCATCTCACCAGACCGGGTGGACCGGCCTAATCGCAGAAATGATCTACCGGTACTACGGGTAGCATTAGGTACTTTCGAACATGAATCGATAATTATTCCATATCAGGTAACCCATGAAAAGACATCTCTTACTCCTTGCACTATCGCTTCTGATCATTGGTGGAACGCAGGCACAAAGCGCCAAGCCCAAGCTGGTCGTTGGCATCGTAGTAGATCAAATGAGAAACGACTACCTGTATCGCTTTCGCGACCACTTTGAAGACGGCGGATTTAACAGGCTTCTCGAGGACGGCTATCAGTTCAAAAATGCCCACTACAACTACGTACCGACTTACACCGGGCCTGGGCACGCCTCTATCTACACAGGGACCACGCCGAGATTTCATGGCATCATCTCGAATCAGTGGTACGACCGCTACCAACGCCGGATGATCTATTGTTCTGAGGACCGATCAGTGACTGCGGTAGGTGGCAGTGGGCAGAACGGATCCATGTCTCCCGCCAACCTCCTCTCCTCGACGGTCTCGGACCAGCTGCGATTGACGAGTAACTTCCGATCCAAAGTGATCGGTCTGGCAATCAAGGATCGAGGTGGTATCCTCCCGGCGGGCCACTCGGCAAATGCTGCCTACTGGTACGACCCGGCGTCCGGTGAGTTTATAACGAGCACCTACTACATGGAAAAGCTACCCCGGTGGGTCAACCAATTCAATAAACGTAAGCTACCGGCAGAATACCTTGAGACTACGTGGGAGACACTAAAACCGATCGAGGAGTATGTGGAATCGGCCACTGATGACAATGCCTCAGAAATACCAGTGGGTACGAAGACAAGCCCTACATTCCCTTACAACCTGGCAGAGATCGCCACAAAGGAGAATGACTTTGGACTCATCAGAGGGACACCTTTTGGCAACACATTGACGCTGGAACTCGCGCTGGCTGCCATTGACGGCGAAGAGTTGGGCGCTGATGAATTCACTGACCTTTTGGCCGTCAGCTTCTCCTCCACTGATTACGTGGGTCATGCTTTTGGACCGCACTCGAAGGAGATCCAGGATACCTATGTACGACTGGACCGAGATCTGGCACGTCTGTTTGACGCCCTCGACAGTAAGGTTGGAGCAGGAGAATATGTCGTCTTCCTCACGGCTGATCATGGCGTGGTACACGTCCCCTCCTACCTGCAGAGTGTTAAGGTCCGGGGTGGCTATTATTCCATGGACTCCGTGAGGGTCAAATTGAGTTCGGCCCTTGGCTTCGGTATGGGCTTTGACTGGGTGCAAAATCTCTCCAATGATCAGATCTATCTGGACTATGAAGTAATGGCGGCTCGTGAGATGGATCCGGAGGATGTACAAGAGCGAGTGGCAGCGAAAATGCTGGAGGTGGATGGGATCTTCGAAACTTTCACCAGAGAACAAATCACAGAGAATCTCATCGCCGGCGACATTGGAGAAGCACTGCGCAACGGATTCAACCTGAAGAGATCGGGGGACGTTCTAAATGTACTTTCACCCAACACGCTATCGTCCAACTACGGTACTCGCGGAACCACTCATGGCTCTGGTTTCACCTATGACACGCATGTACCCATCTTGTTCTACGGGACGGGAATCCCGAGTGGCAGCACGGTGAGACGCGTCAATATCACCGATATCGCCCCTTCCCTATCGATGCTGCTGGACATCAGCTTGCCGAACGCCTCCAATGGCGAGCCGCTAATCGAGATTTTTGAATGAGGCCACTGGGGATCATCTTTGACATGGATGGGGTGATCGTGGATAATCACGAATACCACTATAAGGCCTGGGAGATCCTCGGCGAAAAGTACAACATTCAGCTGGACGCTGAAACCTACAAGGAAAACCTCAACGGACGAACCCTTCGGGAAGTGGTCCGATTTGTTCTGGGTGACAATGACATCAGTGATGATCGGATCCGACAGGTGGGTGACGAGAAGGAAGCTTTGTATCGGGATTTATATGGACCACATCTAAAAATGACCCCCGGTTTTGAGGCATTTATCCAGGCTTGCGATGAGCAGGGCATCCCGATGGTCGTGGGCACTTCCGCTCCGTCCGCCAATGTGGATTTCACGCTCGATGGACTGGGGATACGTGCCAGGTTTCGACAAATCCTGGATGACCGCGCGGTGACGAAAGGCAAGCCTAACCCGGAGATCTACCAGAAGTGTGCCGCCGCCATGGACCTCCCTAACAATCAGTGTGTGGTCTTCGAAGATGCGGTTTCAGGAATAAAGGCGGGCCAGGCAGCTGGTTCGAAAGTCGTAGCCCTGGCCACATCTCATAGCCGGGAAGAATTATCCGCAGACCTGGTCATTGATGATTTTGTTGAGATGAATTTGGAAAAAGTACGTATACTGCAAGGAGACAAATAACGAAACTGCCACAAAATGACCATCAAGCAAATCTCAACGTGCGCAATTCTTCTGTTTATGTGCCTGACGGGCGTAGAAGCCCAGCGACTGAAAATTGCGAAGCTCAAGTACTCAGGAGGAGGCGACTGGTATGCTAATAAGACGGCATTGCCTAATCTCATTGATTTCTGCAATCGCAATTTGAATACCAGCCTGTACAAGGAGGAAGATATCGTTGAGGTCGGCAGTCCCGATTTGTTCTTGTACCCCTATACTTATCTCACAGGGCATGGGAATGTGACTTTCTCCAATGACGAGGCACTCAATCTACGTCGCTATTTGCTTTCCGGAGGATTCCTCCACATCGATGATAATTACGGGCTCGATCCTTTCATCCGGCTGGAGATGAGGAAGGTATTCCCCAATAAGGAATTTGTGGAACTACCTTTTGATCACCCCATTTATCACCAGAAGTTTGAATTTGAAGATGGCCCTCCAAAGATCCATGAGCATGACGGGAAGCCACCCCAGGGGTTTGGGATTTTGCACGAGGGTCGGCTTGTATGCTTTTACACTTTTGAGTCGGACCTGGGCAATGGCTGGGAAGACCAGATCATCTACAATGATCCGGAGGAACTCCGTCAGGAGGCGTTGAAAATGGGCGCCAACATCATCTCCTACGTCTTCACCCAGTATCAATAAAAAAGGCTCTCCACCAAGGGGAGAGCCACCTACCTGAAAAATGGGGCCCACAAGCCCCAAGATCTTATCAGCGTCCTCGTCGACCGCGAACTTCCAACTCGATGTCCTCCATCGTGCCGTCGCTGTAAGTAACAGTTGCCATGCTGTCGCACTCACCATCACCATAGTCAACCGTCACTACAATGTCGCCGACCGTGCGAACCTTCACACCCGCTACGGGTACGAAGATCCCTTCCAACCAGCATGCGCGCTTGAACACCAGGTCCTCCGTAGTCTCCATGGAATAGGCTACTCCGTCTCGCGTCAGTCCACTGGCAGCCGCACTGATTGTGGAGTAGTTTTCAATTCCCAGACCGCGGTACCAGGTTCTTGTCTTCGTCGCCTCTCGTGTCATAAAACTCCCATCTTCAAAGGTGACTTGACCGCCAGTAAGCGTAATGTCTTGAGTGTAAATACCATTTTCGCGGTCTACAGTCGTTACGGTGTGAGTTCTGGTGCCCTCGATTTGTGCACCATCCACAAAGAAGTCCTCAAACGTAATCGTCCGGAAAGACCCTTCGGTGAATCTATCTCCATCGTAGGTGATAATGATCTTACCACTTCTGGTTCGTCCTCTGCGGCCTTCGCACCCATCGCCATAGTCGACGGTGATCACTTGCGTTACCGTGTCATGAGTGATTGTCGCACACTCCAACACTTCGTCACTCTCGGTGCGGCCGCCACTTGATATTGACGCATCCAATGCTGCATCTGTGATGACATCGGAATCCTCAAAAGCCGATTCTGCGGCCTCCTCTGTTGCCAGGTCTACGTCTGGTGTGTCTAACTCGTCCATGCCTGAGTCGGTGCAGGCGGTGAATGCGATTGCCAATCCACCGATCAAAAAGAATCTTAGTTGCCTCATCATTATTTTTTGCATTTTGAATCGTTGTTAATTCGGTGCTTAGACCCGGGCTCTAGCCAAGGGTTTAATCGGTCATTTATTTTTTTTCATATTTGTTCTGGGAATAGTGATTTTTTTATGTTCTTGCTATTTCACAAGGAATTCAATTTGAGTCCCTAAGGAGATTCTCGCCGTTGATGAAAAAAATCTTCCTGAAAGCGCTTTTATATATCTCATGCCTCTCACCACTATTGGTGATGGCGCAGTCGGCGAACTTCGAGCAGGGTAAAGCAGCCTTCGACGCGGGTCGCTATGAGGAGGCGCTCGGTCTTCTGCAAAACGCCGCGATCGAATTCAAGCAACAGGGGGCCAGTGAGCCATTCGCGGATTGCCAATTGATGATGGTACAATCTCACATCGGCATGGGCGCTTATGAAGAAGGGGCCCGTACAGCTACGGAAACACTGGATTATATCAGAACGCTGTCGACAGAATTGAGCAGCCAGGAGGCTGAAGCCATGAGCCTCATTGGTGAAGCACAACTCAACCTGGGGCGCAATGACCTGGCATTGGAGTACCTGCTCAAGGCGGAAGAAATCTTCGGCGAAGAGACAAGCGAGGAACTCGCCGAATGCTACGAAGATCTGGGATTGACCTACTGGAACAATGAGAACTACGACCTGGCCATCCAATACCATGAGCAGGCATTGGAGATCAGGGCGGATCTTTTTGGTGAGACGCACCTCCTGGTCGGCGATTCTTACAACAACCTCGGGCTGGTCGACGTGGAGGACAATCCCTATTTGGCGGCGGCGAACTTCGAAAAGGCCCTGGAGATTTACGAACAAGACCTCGGCGACAATCACCCTAAAGTGGCATTTTGCCTCAATAACGTGGCTCGAGCCCAAAGCAACCTCGGCAACTTCCTCGACGCCATTCGTTACCTCGAGCGAGCACAGGAGATATGGGATGATTTGTACGAAGGAAGTCACCCCAACAAGGCGTTTACGATCTCGAATTTGGGTCGTGTCTATGAAAAGATGGGTTCACTGGATGAGGCCATGGCACGCCAAAAAGACGCGCTGACAATGTACATCGACCTCTATGGCAAGAAGCATCCCGAAGTGGCGAACACCTACTTCATCATCGCGACACTGCACACTACCGCAAGGGAGTGGAAACAGGCTGTAATGCAGTATCAGGAAGCCATCTACGCTAACCTGTATGACCAGGATTTTCAAACCGTGGAAGACTTGCCCGAACTGGACAGGTACTACAATGCCAATATCCTGTTGACTTCACTCTGGAATAAGGCGAAGGCCCTGGAAAACCTGCACCTTGGTCACAGCCTCAAACCAAAGCATCTGTCCCAGGCCCTCGAGACCGTCAGCAAGTGTGACTTACTGATCAGCCAGATCCGGCAACTGCGACTCAATGAAAGTGATAAACTACGATTATCGGGTTTCGCCAAGGAGATCTACGAAAAGGGTATCAGTCTTTCACTGGATCTTGCCGAACAGCCCTTTGCCAGAAACCGATACTACGAACAAGCATTTGCCTTCTCCGAGAGAAGTAAATCGGCCATTCTGCTGGAAGCCATCGCAGAAACACAAGCCAAAGACTTTGCGGGCATCCCGGCAGAACTGCTGGCGACGGAAGACAGTCTGAAGGATCGCATCTCCTACTTACGGCAGAAGCTGGCGTCACTGACGGGAAGTGCTGATGAGCAGGAATGGAAGGAGTTGCTCTTTTCGACACAGTCCTCCTATCGCAGCTTCGTCAACGACCTGGAAACTGCCTATCCGCGCTACTTCAACCTCAAGTATCAAAGTCGCACAGCGAGCATTCCTGAGGTGAGAGCCATGCTGGAGGATGATGAGGCCATCCTTTCCTATTTTGAGGGCGATAGCACCATCTATCTCTTCCTGGTGGACCAGAAGAACCTGAGGATCATAGAGAGAGAGAAGAGCCCGGAGTTTCTCAAACAGATCCTGGGCCTTCGCAATGGGATCAAGTTTAGGCTAGACGAGGCCTTTCAGGAAGTTTCCGAGGGTTTATACGAGGAGTTGGTGCCGAAGCTACCGAAGAACATTCGTCGATTGCTGATCATCCCAGATGGGGCGCTGGCTACTATACCCTTCGAGGTGCTCTCTGCCACTGACGAGAAAAACGGAAGGCGATACCTTTTGGAAGAATATTCCATCAGTTACGACTATTCTGCCACTCTGCACTTATCTCGGCTGAGTGGCGATCAGTCCTCGAATAAGGGGGAGATCCTTCTCATGGCTCCTGTCTCATTCGAAAAAGACCGAAAATTGAGTGCCTTGGCCGGCTCTGCCACTGAGGTGGAAAACCTCAAATACCTATTCAAGGGGCAAGGCTGGGAAGTGGAAGAGCAGACAGAGGAATTTGCCACCGAGGCCTCCATTAAATCCACGGACCTATCGAGGTTCAAGTATTTACACCTGGCTACACATGGCGTGGTTCATGAGTCAGAACCAGAGTTGTCCTGTATTTACCTGAAAAGAAGTGGCGAGGACGACGGCATTTTGTATGCCGGCGAACTGTACAACCTGAAGATCGGCGCCGACCTGGTGACACTCTCCGCTTGCGAAACAGGCCTGGGAAAGATCGCCAAGGGCGAGGGCATCGTCGGACTGTCACGTGCCCTTCTTTACGCCGGTGCCAAAAACCTCATCGTCTCCCTATGGCAAGTGGCTGATCAGTCAACCGCCGAGTTGATGATCCAATTCTATCAGAATCAGCTCAACAACTCAGGTAGTGGCATTTCGGAGGCGCTCAGAGAAGCAAAACTGAGCATGCTCGCTTCTGAAGATTTCAAACACCCCTACTACTGGGGGCCATTCATTCTCGTGGGGCGCTAGGATTACTCCTCCAACACCTCAAAAGCAACAGGAAGTTTCTTGATGGACAACTCTTCGTAGCGCTTGAGTCCACGAACAAAGGCGTCGTCAATACCTATATCCCGAATCTCTTTCATCGCCACTAAGGCCTGCGCAAACGTCGGGTAGATCCCAGTTGTGTATCGTCTGAAGCCATCTTTCCCATCGTAGAACACTACGTCCCTGATACCTCGAAAGTACTTGCTCTCAATGTCTTCTGGTTTCTTCATGGCAAGGACCTGAACCGTGAATCCCACCAGCTCATCTGCCAGTAAATCTTTGGTCACTTCTGGTGGAGGCAACTGCGCTACCTCCTGGGCTTCAGGCTCTGGTAGGTCGGGCAGCTCTACCTGCAGATCAGCCATCTGCGGCATATCATCTGCAGCCGTGTTGATATGAAGTCGGTATATGTCGTCATCGCCGACTCCCCCATCGCGATTAGAGGCAAAGTAGCCCATTTCATCATCTATCATGGCCAGACTAAAGTCATCACTTGATGAGTTGACCGGGTGACCCAGGTTGTTCACCTCATAACCCGAGGTAAGATCAGCGGAATAAATGTCAAGTCCGCCCAAGCCGGGATGTCCATTTGAGGAAAAGTAGAGAACACCCTCGTAGATATGAGGGAACATCTCATCGCCCTTCGAGTTGATCTTTGCACCCATATTGACGGGCGCACTCCATTTACTATCTTCCCAGGTAGCGCTGTAAATATCTGTGCCACCATATCCGCCGGGCATATCAGAGACAAAGTACAGCGTCTTCCCATCTGCACTAAGCGACGGATGACCAAAGGAATGCTCGCCATCATTGACAGGAAGAGGCCGCGGCTTCGACCATTTGCCCTCTGACTTCTCTTCGATCTCCAGCAGCTGTAGGACGTACACTTTCTCGCCCTTGTCATTGCTGGACTTCAGGACATTCCTGGTAATGATCAGCGTGTTGGGTCGAACGCCAGCGGTCAGTGGGCCATCATTGTACTTGGCCTTACGTCCCTTCATCAGTTTCTCCGGAGCAGAGAGGTCACCGTCAGAAGATAGGGGCGAATAGTAAAACTCAAGAAAGGCACTGTTGGTCCTGCGATCCTTCTTCTTTAGCATCGCTTTTGACCTGCCTGAGAGGAACACTAGCCCGTCTTTGTACAAGACAGGTCCAAAGTCTGAATGTGCTGAGTTGATGGACAAAGACTCGACTGAATATTGAGCCGCATTATCAAAAAAGCGATCTCTGTTCTCCAGCCCATTGAGCCGGGCAGCAAGTCTGTGATCATCGGGATTGTCTGATACCAAGGTCGCGAAACTCTCTTTGGCTTCGTCGAGCAGTCCGCTCGCCAGGAATACTTCGGCAATCTCCAATAGTTTTTCATCTTCATCGGGTTGGTGGATCTCAAGGGCACTTTGGTAATAAGAGGCAGCAGCCTGCAGATTTGAGCGATAAACGCTGATCTCAGCGAGCTTCATATTGGCGATGTATTGAGCCTTCAGGTGCTTCTCATTTTGGAGGATGCCTTCGAAGAGCCCGGCTGCCAAATCATACTTCTGTTTAGCGAAGAGGTCGTTGGCTTCCCACATTTGTTGATGCGTGCGAAAAGACCATTGAGCTGATTGACCAAATCCTGCATAGGAGAGAAAAATAGCCAGGACGGCCACTGTAAACTGGTTGATTCTGCGGTACATAAGTTCAGTGTTTTGAGGTTGTATTAAAAGTACCGTGGAGAAATGATTTCTTTCTTACGGCGCTTACACACCCTGTAATTTATCATAATTTCGTTAGATCGCGTACTAATTTCTGCAAAATCGTTATTTACGAAGTCATGAGAGAACCCCATTCGCAGGCTGGGATTGAGCTGAATTTGAATCAGTGTATTGAGGGAATTGAGGGACCTGTAGGTCAGACCGACCCACACCCTGTCGTATAGAATCGAGTGCAAGCTAAGGTCCGCACTTAAGGGTAAACCCACCACGCCCTTCAGTAGACCATGTACCTTGAACTTAAGGGTAGGATTCATCGTCAACAGATAGCCCGAAGTCACGAAAAAGTGCCTGATAAGGGGCGATTTCTCGTCAGCGACGTCATTCTCCAGGGTGCGCTCAAACAATCGCGGCACAGATGCGCCAAAGTAGAATTTCCTTCCCTGTAGATAGATACCGGCACCCGCCGTGGGGGTCACCGTGGAATAATCCTGGGCAAAAACGGGATCGTTCACATTGGTAGGCAATTGTAGGCTCGTGAGATCCTGATCAAAGCTGATGATCCCAGCACTAAGCCCCAGTGACAAGGTAGCCTCCTCAAAATGCACCTTGTATGCATACATCGCCGAGAAATTGTAAGTCCTGGAAATGATCATATTCTCCCTGCTGAGAAGAAGACCGAGGCCGATGTTTCGTCCCTTCAATGGTGAATGCATGGCAAACGTCTGATTGTCAGGAGAACCAGCCACACCAAACCACTGCCGACGAACAAGAGCGGTGACATTGAGCCATTCATCGGACCCTACATAGGCGGGGTTGATGACTTGCTGATTGAACATATACTGCGTGTACAACAACTGTTGCTGAGCTTCAGAAACCCAGCTAACGCTTAGTGAAAGCGCCGTCATGAGGATCAATAAATTCTTTCGGTTCTTTTCCATAGCTGCTAGATTCATTTTTTTAGGACGATGTGTCCCTTTTGCGATTGCCCATCTGGATATCTGATCACATACAGATAGACGCCATCCGGGAGAACGGCTCCGCCGATCTTGCCACGGCGATTGGAGCGTCCATCCCACCTTGCCTCTAGATTGTCATAATCAGCTGTTTCAAATACAATATCTCCCCATGGATTGAAGACCTGTACGGTGTTGACTGGATAGCCCTCAATACCTTCGATGACCCAATAGTCCAGAATACCATCTCCATTGGGAGAGATCCCCTCCGAGGGGAATACGGTGCTTTGCACAGGGGGGAGTTCCGGGAGGACCGCATCCGATCGGCACCATGACAAATTGCTCAACCCCACCGATTGCTCAGTGGAGTTAGAACTGCTCACGGCATTTCCAAAAGTGATCTGAACGGAGTCCAGGGGCACAAAAAAGCAGATGTCTACTGCGTCGTCAAACGCATTGCTCGTTGCGTTTGTACCAAAGAATTGGTCGCCAGTAGTAAAAACATCGTCACCAACTACAGCGTCGAAAGGGGAAATCTCGTAAGCCTGTCCGCCGGTGTAGGCGGCAATCGTTATGAGATCGGCATACTCTCCGGCCTTAAGCCGCAGGTCATCAATTGTGAAGCAAAGTTGCTCAATCGGGCTGCTGAAGGCCATCTTCAAATGACTCTCAGCCGCTCCAGCATCTCTCCTCCAATGCAACTGGTCCCCGAGGTCACCAGTACTTTGGGTCCTGACGGTCGTATTGGCTCCTTCCAGGGTAATCAGGGTTTCAATATTCTCCACCCGCAGTCGCTCCTGATTGGGCGTTGCGCTCAAACTAAAATCAGGCCATACCAAAGTGGTGCGCTCAAGGCATTCTACATAGACCACTACCTCTGCCTCGGAGCAAGAAGAGGCAAGATTGAGACTATCGCAGACAGCATAGCCAATTGTATCGAGGCCGAAGTAATCGATTGCAGGTTGATAGCCAATATCCAATTGATTCTGGATCTGGGCAGTTCCGTTCATAGGACTTGAGATGATAGATGTCCGCAGCGGAAAATTGAGTGGGCTGGTATCATTGTCCTGAGCCACTACAGTGCCGGAGGAATTTTCCAGGATGTACAGAAAATCATCCGCCGCTATTGGGCTCTGATAGACCTGGACACCAACTGTCACCCACACGGTGTCACAGAGGGAAGGAACCTGATCGTCACAGACAATCACCTCGAGCACCTCGGACCCCTCGAAATTGGGGTTCGCAGTGTATTCAAAGCACAATGGGTCATTGACGATCGCGCTACCAGTGATCGCCCCTGCGTTCACAATGTCCAATGACAGGGAGTCGCCATCGATCTCTTGAACATCCAGGCAAACTTGAATTGGCACAAGGTCCACCGTCTCCACTGTGAGTGAATCAATGGGAACACCGTTGGTATCCACTATTTGGGGTGGGGAGTTCTCTATCGGCTCCGCTACATCAATGACCACCGTCGCACTGCTGCATTGGAGCCCCGCTCTCACACCGCCTTCATCGCAGATCTGGTAGGAAAGACTGTCCACTCCCAGGTAGCCCACGTCCGGCTCATAAAATATTTCACCCCCCGGTAGCACCGTCGCCACCCCATTATTGGGTGCCGAGACTATTGTCACAGAGATCTGGGAAGCATCGGGATTGATATCGTTAGCGCTCACTACCAATGTATCTGGTGTGTCCGCAAGAATGGAGTAGCCGTCATCAACGGCGGTCGGCGCGATGGGCAATACATCTACTGCCACGATGGCTGTATCGCTCATGGAAGGTGCTCCATTGTCGCATACAATGACCGATGTGGCCGATAATCCAATAAAGGCGTTGGATGGAGTGAAGGTCAGGCACGTATCTGATCCCGCAATTACAGATGCCTGCCCTCCCCCATCCAGTGCTGTCAATGACGATATTACTACCGGGTCGCTCTCATTATCCCTAACGGTTAAGCACAAATCCAGTGAAATTTCTTTGTTAGTTTGGTACCAAAGGGTATCGGCTGCGAGGTCATCGGCATCTACGATTACCGGCGCAGTGTTCACGGCTGCCGCTGTCACGTCAATGGACAAGAACACGCTATTGCACAGTGCTGGATCTCGCTCGTCACAAAACGTTAGGTCGAAGATCTCTGTGCCTTCAAAAGCTGCGGCAGAAGTGTACTGTACGCAGGAATCCGCTGAACTACCCAGGTCAATAACTCCAGACGCAGCAATCGCGGACCATCCGGTAATCAAAATACTATCCACCTCCGGATCCACCAGATTGTCCAGGCACAGGTTGGTGGGCATCGCCGTTGTCGCTGAGAAGTACAGCGTATCCACCGAGCCTCCCATCCCATCACTGGCATAGGGAGCTGTATTATCCAGTTGGCACCAGGAGAAATCACCAATAAAAATGTCATGTGCCGCCGGATCAGCCGCCGCGGTTCCTTGCTCAAACCAGATCCTCAGTGAATCGACTGCCTCGGGCAAAATCAATCGTACGCTGTGTCGGTCAGGGTCGGCACTCGTGGTAGCGGTCCCGGCAAAGGTGTTACTCCCCATGTAGTCGACATCCGCCCCGAGGCCATAGTGCCCACTTGTTAATGACACCAGCGCGCCACCGGAGTAGGCGTTGAGTATCAAGCGGTCCTCATTGTCAACATCCTGATTAATATCCGAAATCTCAAAAGTCAGCTGCTCCACCGCACGGGTGAAAGTCACGAGCATCGAGGCTTCCTCCGTATTGTTAGCTTCATCCTGCTGCCATAGGAGGGCGTTGCCTCCGGGCCCAATCGCCGTTTCCACACTCGTGACTACACCTAGCGGATCCTCCATCCCAAATTCCAGACGGATACCATCATCAATTATGACTGAGTCCGAAGGATCCAGTCCCAGCCCCCAGTCATCCCAGTCCAAATTCCTTTTGGTGGGGCACTGCACATAAAAAACGACGGTGGCCGTATCACATCTTGGTTGGTACGTGCCTTCTGCCGAGCAAATGCCACTTTCTTCGCAGAGTACATATTGCACCGAGTCAATGCCCGTAAACCCGGCGTTGGGCGTATAAGTCAAAATGCTATCGCTGGCATCTAATGATACAGATCCATTTGCAGGCAGTCCCGGGACAAGACTAGCCGTCAACGCCTTGCCACTGGCAGAGGTGTCGTTGTCTTGTATTGCAATCATCAAGGCCGTGCTTTCAAGGGTCGAATCCCGATCATTAATTGCCACCGGCACAAATTCATCCACCAGTCGATCGGATCCTCCACCATGGTTGTTGTTGACTGAATGATCAAAGACCGAAGGACTCTCTCCGTAAGCATCCTCGTCAAAGTGCCAAAGGCCAACAAGGCCTATTTCATTTCCCAGTTTCCTCTCACATCGGATCTGATTGACTTCAACGGCAGTTAGGTCATAGTCCCACGCGCGCACCTCATCCATATACCCATCAAAGAATCGTTGATTGCCCGTCGGATCACCAGCAATGACAAAGGATCCACCAGGTGTGGCTGGAGCTTCCACAACCAAAGCAGCTGCCTGTGGTGTCGCCTCCACCCCATCGATATAGACCTTGGCCTCGTTCAAAAACGGACTCGCATCCCGGTAGAAGGTCAACGTAATATGTTGCCATTCATCCAGCTGCAGACTTTCGACGGTGGTAAAGCCGATCAGGAAGCTGGCGATACGAAAGTCCAGTTGCCCGGAACTGTTGATACGGAGCATGTATCCATCACCAGTGCCACTTGGGAAACGTCCGACCAGGTTGTCAAGTGCCGAACCGGCTGGAAAGGATCGAGGCCGGACCCAAAAGTCAATGGAGAAGGAAGTGGCTGCAAATTGTAGTTCATCGCTGTTGGCGATGTGGATCGAGTCGTCCACTCCATCAAACTCAGCAAACCTGCCGTGGTCCAATTGTGGAACACCAGCGTCAATCTCCGAAGCAGGTCCAAGGCCTGCGGCATTACGGGCTCGAACGTGGTAGAAATAGGTCTGCCCGACATCCAGACCCGTGTCTGTAAAGGACGTCGCCGCTGTGCTATCGATGACCTGATAGGTCACCCGATCTGTCGAACGGTAAATGTGATACGAGATGACGGCCTCTGCCGGAGGGTTCGCATCCCATTCCATGGCTGCATCGCTGCCACCCAAATGGACCCGAAGACTTGCCGGAGCCGTCGGCTGGGCTATGGCTGATCCACAGATGCCTACTATAAAGGCCAGATACAAAAAACTTCTTTCCATAGCTCTCTTTGTTGCGGTTGGCTCAATCCGTGTGTACTATTCTCAAGGCATACACCTTGTGTTTGGTCCAGATTTGAATGAAGTACAAGCCTGGGGGAATGGACGTCATATCCACCGGTATTTCGAGGGGCTTATCCGTCTCAACTAACCCTGAATACAGATCCATCATTTTCTGATTGGTCATGGAATAGATACCGACTTGTACCTTTTGCGTCTCGTCGCTCGCCATTTCCAGTTTGCCGGTAGTTGCCATAGGATTTGGACTGACACTGTAGTGTACTTCGGGAGTTTCCAGCACCCTGGCGGACATCTCTCCAGTCAGGCCGGACGTCCCATTTACCGTTATCGGATCACAGTTCGTGTTTGTACATTCATTGCGCGTATCAGTCACTTCCACATTGAACTGCGCACTGCCAGTACCCTTGATGATCGTGATCGCCGACGAGGGGTTTTCTGAGGCAATGGACCATCCTTCTCCCGAAGTGGTAATCGACCACAGGTATTCGTGATCAGGGAGGGGGTTTTCAACAACGATGACATCTGCGCCGTCAAATACGACTGATGGACAAACTGGCTCCTCAGAAATGTCGCTAAAAGTCTGTTGGAACACCGCTTCACATCCGTTTTCTCCATTGGTTACGGTCAAGGTGACGGTCACGCCAAGCAAGCCCGCATACAACGAGGCTGTCGCATCAAGTTCGAGTACAGGGCTGGAAGTACCGGAAATCGCACCGGGCGGCGTGAAATCGAAGGCCCAATCAAATGTCAGCGCAGATGGATCGAACTTCGGATCCAGCAAAGCGACAAGCGTCATTCCATTCAATTGCTGGTAGCAGCCTATCTCCCCGTCAAAAGACATTTGAGAATCGCCCCGCTCTTCTACAATAGTGGGCGTCGGTAATGCATCGGGGTTGGCAATAACCTGAACATTCGTAATAGATTGAACCGAGTTGCCATTTACATCGGTGGCTATCACAGTAACCTGCTGAACACTGATATCACTGCAATCGAAAAAGTCGTCAATCAAACCGGCTGTGACACCGGGACAATTGTCCTCCAGGGTGATGATCAAATCGTTGACATCCAGGACGGCGGTCCCATCTTCCCCAAGCGTGAGATCATAACTTTCGACGACGTCGAGGACGGGCTGAAGAGGATCCGAAAAAATGACAGTCTGCATTTGTGACGAAGTATTGCCATTGCCATCGTCGTAAACCCACTCGACCAGATAGGTGCCCTCTACACCAAACTCCGTCGCGTTGGAGGGAGTAGCAGCAATGACACCTTCCGCGCAGTTGTCAAGAGCAGTAGGAGGCTGTAGCCCCTCGCCAAGGTTCGCACATTCCAGGGTAATATCTGGTAACGGATCGACCGTGGGGACAGGATTAATACGGTCTTCGACGGTCACCTGAGCAAACGCGACGCCTTCATTGCCACTGGCGTCTGTTGCCGTGAGGGTGACTAACTGGGCAGCACCCAGGGCTTCGCAATCGAAGGCTGTCCGGTCTAGTTGAAGGCTGGCAATAGCGCCGCAAGCATCGGTACTTCCATTGTCCACTGCTTCAGGAGTGATCGACGCATTGCCGGTTGCGTCCAGTTGGACTGTGATGTTCTGAGCAACCGCGACAGGACCTACATTATCCTCCACCGTCACCAGAGCTATCGCCGTGCTTTCATTGCCGCTGCCATCGGCAACCGTCAATGTCACTTCTTGAGCAGCACCCGTATCTGCACAGTCGAAAGCAGTGCGGCTCAATGTCTTGCTGGCAATAGCACCGCAGGCGTCCGAACTACCATTGTCCACTGCTTCGGGACTGATCGACGCATTGCCGGTCTCGTCCAATTGAACCGTGATGTTCTGAGCAACCGCCACAGGACCCACATTGTCCTCGACCGTTACCAGGGCGGTAGCCGTACTTTCGTTGCCACTGCCATCCGTGACAGTCAATGTCACTTCTTGTGCTGCGCCAGTATCTGTACAGTCGAAAGTAGTGCGGCTCAAGGTCTTGCTGGCAATAGCACCGCAGGCGTCCGAACTACCATTGTCCACTGCTTCGGGACTGATCGACGCATTGCCGGTCTCGTCCAATTGAACCGTGATGTTCTGAGCAACCGCCACAGGACCCACATTGTCCTCGGCCGTTACCAGGGCGGTAGCCGTACTTTCGTTGCCACTGCCATCCGTGACAGTCAATGTCACTTCTTGTGCTGCGCCAGTATCTGTACAGTCGAAAGTAGTGCGGCTCAAGGTCTTGCTGGCAATACCACCGCAGGCGTCCGAACTACCATTGTCAACTTCTTCAGGAGTGATCGACGCGTTACCGCTCTCGTCCAGTTGCACCGTGATGTTCTGAGCAACCGCAACGGGACCCACATTGTCCTCGACCGTTACCAGGGCAGTAGCCGTGCTCTCGTTGCCGCTGCCATCAGTCACCGTCAATGTAACTTCTTGTGCTGCGCCAGTATCTGTGCAGTCGAAAGCAGTGCGGCTCAGTGTTCTGCTGGCAATACTGCCACAAGCATCAGTACTTCCATTGTCAATGTCTTCTGCAGTAATCGACGCATTGCCAGTCTCGTCCAGTTGGACCGTGATGTTCCGAGCAACCGCCACAGGACCCACATTGTCCTCTACCGTTACCAGGGCTGTTGTCGTACTTTCGTTGCCGCTGCCATCAGTCACCGTCAATGTCACTTCTTGTGCTGCGCCAGTATCCGTGCAGTCGAAAGTTGTGCGGCTCAATGTTTTGCTGGCAATACTGCCACAAGCATCAGTACTTCCATTGTCAATGTCTTCTGTAGTAATCGACGCATTGCCCGTCTCGTCGAGTTGAACTGTGATGTTCTGAGCAACCGCCACAGGACCCACATTGTCCTCAACAGTAACCAAAGCTGTTGCCGTACTCTCGTTGCCACTGCCATCCGTGACGGTCAATGTCACTTCTTGTGCTGCGCCAGTATCCGTGCAGTCGAAAGCAGTGCGGCTCAATGTCTTGCTGGCAATACTGCCACAAGCATCAGTACTTCCATTGTCAATGTCTTCTGCAGTAATCGACGCATTGCCGGTTGCGTCCAGTTGGACCGTGATGTTCTGCGTAACCGCCACAGGACCCACATTGTCCTCTACCGTTACCAGAGCTGTTGCTGTACTCTCGTTGCCACTGCCATCCATGACGGTCAGCGTGACTTCTTGTGCTGCGCCAGTATCCGTGCAGTCGAAAGCAGTGCGGCTCAATGTCTTGCTGGCAATGCTGCCACAAGCATCAGTACTTCCATTGTCAATGTCTTCTGTAGTAATCGACGCATTGCCCGTCTCGTCGAGTTGAACTGTGATGTTCTGAGCAACCGCCACAGGACCCACATTGTCCTCAACAGTAACCAAAGCTGTTGCCGTACTCTCGTTGCCACTGCCATCCGTGACGGTCAATGTCACTTCTTGTGCTGCGCCAGTATCTGTGCAGTCGAAAGCAGTGCGGCTCAATGTCTTGCTGGCAATACTGCCACAAGCATCAGTACTTCCATTGTCAATGTCTTCTGCAGTAATCGACGCATTGCCCGTCTCGTCGAGTTGGACCGTGATGTTCTGCGTAACCGCCACAGGACCCACATTGTCCTCTACCGTTACCAGAGCTGTTGCTGTACTCTCGTTGCCACTGCCATCCATGACGGTCAGCGTGACTTCTTGTGCTGCGCCAGTATCCGTGCAGTCGAAAGCGGTGCGGCTCAATGTCTTGCTGGCAATGCTGCCACAAGCATCAGTACTTCCATTGTCAATGTCTTCTGTAGTAATCGACGCATTGCCCGTCTCGTCGAGTTGAACTGTGATGTTCTGAGCAACCGCCACAGGACCCACATTGTCCTCAACAGTAACCAAAGCTGTTGCCGTACTCTCGTTGCCACTGCCATCCGTGACGGTCAATGTCACTTCTTGTGCTGCGCCAGTATCTGTGCAGTCGAAAGCAGTGCGGCTCAGTGTTCTGCTGGCAATACCACCGCAGGCGTCCGAACTACCATTGTCAACTTCTTCAGGAGTGATCGACGCATTGCCGGTTGCGTCCAGTTGGACCGTGATGTTCTGAGCAACGGCAACGGGACCCACATTGTCCTCAACAGTAACCAAAGCTGTTGCCGTACTCTCGTTGCCACTGCCATCCGTGACAGTGAGCGTGACTTCTTGTGCTGCGCCAGTATCTGTGCAGTCGAAAGCAGTGCGGCTCAATGTCTTGCTGGCAATACTGCCGCAAGCATCAGTGCTTCCATTGTCAATATCTTCTGCGGTAATCGACGCATTACCGGTTGCGTCCAGTTGGACTGTGATGTTCTGCGCTGAGGCCACTGGATCAGTCGAATCAACAATGAGCACATCCTGGATTTGGGAGAAACTGTTGCCAGCGGCATCGGAGTAAACCCACGTAATCGATTGAGGACCTGTCTCTGTGTAAACCAAATCGTCACTCGTTTGCCCTACCAGAGTCCCGTCACAATTGTCTTCCGCCGTTGGAAACGTTGTGATGACTTCACCGCATTCCACTGTCAAGTCAGGCAAGGGATTGACTGTAGGGTCAGGAGAGATCGCATCGGTAGCGGACAGCACATCAATGGTCGCTGTGACCTCACATGTGATCCCATAGGTGACGGTTACCATGTAGGTACCCTCCGTCACCGCCAGGACCTGTGGCTCACTGCCAATGACCTGACCATCAAGTTCCCATTCATAGATAAATGTCTCTTCTTCAGGCACTCCCAGCATCTCTGCCGTAAGCGTAGTCGGCAATCCACACGACAGGTCACCCAGTATATCAACACTACCCCCAACACAAGCACATTCCTGGCCGTGAACGGGGTAAGTAATAAACTGCTGCTTTCCGTTCTCATCCTCCCAAAAGAGCCGGATGGAGTTACTTGCATTCGGGTTGCCATTCTTATTCCCTACAGTGAATGTGGTCTCCCCGGAGATGGCTATCAATTCGCCCTCCTCTTTAGATGAAAGATTCTCCCATCGAACGGGTACATCAAAACTGTTGGGATTCGTGATTAGGAGCTTCCTCTCAGCAACAGGATCATCCGTACATAGGCCCGAAAGGCTCAATGCTTGAACAGGTTCCTGAGCTTGCGCACAAATGAGTGGTAAGCAGACCGCTGCAAGGAATATGCAGACAATGCGGAGTCCTTCCGCTTGGTGCACACGACGGTGCACCGCTGGTTCAGAGTGTGTTTTTGGTTTCATAGCTGGCCCCGGTTGAAGAGCAAATCAAATGTAACGTATCGAATTAATTTTAGTACTTTTCCAACACGAAACACATGCAAATCGAGTATGAACCTGAGAATTTCGACCTGAACCAACCAATAACGTATAGGTAACGCCGTGGTCGGACAGGCATTTTCGTACCTTCGGTACTGCATCAACCTACAGGCCGAATTCACTTCATCACTATCCCTGTAAGTGCATTTTGAATTGTGTTATAATCAGCAAATTTCCTACGTACACTGACTCACCCACTTCTGACCACTGACTAGCAATCAAAATCGCTAAAAACTATCACTCTCAATCCTATTATCTTTGCGGCCATGAACAGAAGGGTGGCGTTTTATACGTTGGGGTGCAAGCTGAACTATTCAGAGACTTCCTCTATATCGAGGATGTTTCAAGACAAGGGATTTGAGAAAGTCGAGTTCTCAGACCGGCCGGATATTTTCGTGATCAACACATGCTCGGTCACAGAAAATGCCGACAAAAAGTGCCGCAAGATCGTCAAGGAAGCCAAAAAGATATCACCTCAGTCATTCGTTCTGATCCTCGGTTGCTATGCCCAGTTGAAACCTAAAGAAATCAGCGAAATCCCTGGCGTGGACGCTGTGCTGGGGGCCGCGGAGAAGTTTCGGCTATTTGAGTATCTGCAAGATTTCACCGCCGCCAACAAGCCCAAAGTATTTGCCAGCCCTATCCAGGACGCGCGTACATTCCACAGTGCCTATTCCTATGGTGACAGGACGCGTACATTCCTAAAAGTACAGGATGGATGCAACTATGGCTGCGCCTTCTGCACGATTCCCCTTGCCCGAGGAAAGAGCCGCAGTGATAGTATCGCCAACATCCTGGACCGCGCACAGGAGATCGCCAAAACGGACGTAAAAGAAGTCGTACTCACCGGCGTCAATATCGGGGATTTCGGCATTGTAGATGGACGCAGAAAGGAGCGCTTCGCTGACCTGGTTCGAGCGCTTGACGAAGTTGAGGGTATCGACAGAATCAGGATTTCCTCCATTGAGCCTAACCTGCTTTCCAATGAGATCATTGACTTCGTAGCCGAGTCGAAAAGGTTTGTTCCGCACTTCCATGTGCCCCTACAGTCTGGGAGTGATGCCATTCTCAAGCGAATGAACCGACGGTACCTGACTGGTCTGTACCGTGATCGAGTGCGCCATATCAAGTCAGTCATGCCACACGCATGTATCGGCGTAGACGTCATCACTGGTTTCCCCGGAGAAACCGAGGAGGAGTTTCTACGGACTTATGACTTCCTCAATGAGTTGGACATCTCCTACCTCCACGTATTCACCTATTCCGAAAGGCCCAACACCCAAGCCCTTGAACTGGATGGTGTTGTCCCTCAAAAGATCCGCAACGATCGCTCTACAATGCTCCGAACGCTTTCTGAAAAGAAGCGGCGCGCATTCTACGAACAGCATCTCGGAAATACTTACAGTGTGCTGTTCGAGGTCGAAAGTGATAGCAACCGGATGTTCGGTTTCACCGAAAACTACATCAGGGTAGAAGCCAAATATGATCCAGTCCTCGTCAACGAAATCAAAACAGTCCATCTGAGAGAGATCAATGACCGGGGACATGTAGAGATTGAAGAACCCACTGAAGTACTCGTCCATTAACTACTCCCAATGAAGATCCTTTGTATCGGGCGCAACTACGCCGCACACATTGATGAACTCGGCAATGAGCGGCCTGAGAGTCCCGTGATATTCCAAAAACCGGACACAGCGCTCTTGCGCGATAACTCTCCTTTCTACTACCCCGGATACACCAACGACATCCATCATGAAGTGGAGTTATTGGTGAAAATCCGTAGGGAAGGAAAGTCCGTTGCACCAGAGTTTGCTCACAAGTATTATGCTGAGATTGGGCTGGGTATCGACTTCACCGCACGGGATCTGCAGTCAAAAGCGAAGAGCAAAGGACTACCCTGGGATCTCGCAAAAGGCTTCAACGGCTCAGCACCGATCTCGAAGTTTGTTTCCAAAGAGGAATTCGACCTCAGCAACACCAACTTCTCACTATTGGTCAATGGGCAGGAGGTGCAGCAAGGCAATACGTCATTGATGCTTTACACCATTGATGAGATCATCTCATACATCTCCCAGTTCATCACGCTAAAGACAGGAGACATCATCTTCACGGGTACTCCTGCAGGCGTTGGTCCCGTCCAAATCGGCGACAGACTTCAGGGTTATCTTGAAGATCAATTGATGTTTGATTTTGAGGTAAAATAAGCCACGCGAGAGCCGTCTCGCTGAACCTCGCCCGTTGACATTACTAATTATCCCGCTCACACAATTTTTGGGAAACCGCGTTTTCAATTGCAGGCGGTAAATGTTACTTTCGATAGAAATGAGCGGAAGAAGGATGACACGCCAGCTAGTGTCACATTTCAAATATTTTCTCGGTGTATTGTGGATGATTTCGGTGGAGACCTACGGGCAGTCCTTCACCACTGAGGATTACTACATGTTTCCGGTCAATCCCGGTGTGACCAATTACCTGGCCGGGACGATGGGCGAGATGCGTGGCACGCACTTCCACGGCGGCATCGATATAAGAACTGGTGGCCGAGTGGGACTTCCGGTTTACGCCGCCGCCGACGGTTACATTGCCAGAATGAGGGTGCAGTCCGGGGGCTATGGTCATGTGCTGTATATGCGGCACCCCAATGGTACTTCTACGGTCTATGCTCACCTCGACCGCTTCGCACCGCACCTTGAAAGTCACCTGATTGCCAAGCAGTACGAGCGCGAGGCATATTTCATCGATCTCTATCCGGGATCAGAGCAATTCACTTTTCGCAAGGGCGAAGTGATCGGTTACTCCGGAAATACGGGATCCTCCTCAGGGCCTCACCTGCATTTCGAAATCCGCGACCCCCAGCAACGTGTATTGGACCCACTCAAGTTTGGTTTCAGCGAAATTCGGGACCGCATTCGCCCCACACTGCAACGACTGGCCTTTGTGTGCCTGGACGGCAATTCCCGCGTCAATGGCGCTTTTGGCAGGTACGAATTTGGGGTTACACCCACACCGGAGGGATATCGCTTGACGAAACCCCTCGTATTGGAAGGGCGCATCGGCATTGAGATGCAGTACCTCGATCGTCACGACGGGTCCAGCGCCCGCAATGGCATTCCTGAGATCGTTATGACCGTAGATAGCGACACAGTTTTCCACCAGAAGAAATCCGAAATCTCCTACTCCAAGATGCGCAATATCATCGTACACATGGACTACCCCACCTACGTTACGAAGCGCAGAAAATTCAACAAGCTCTATCGCGACGAAGGCAACGAGTTGGACTTTTATCCCACCACCAACGGGGGACTCGTTTTTGGGGAAGAGGCAAGAGATCTGGAGATCAAGCTCATTGACTCGTATGAAAACGTCGCCACCTTTGCCAAGACCGTCAATCAGCAGACCATACAGTATCCGATCACGCCAGAGATCAGAGACTTTGATGTGATCGGCAACCACCTACATATCCAGTCACCCTCGCCTACGATCACGGTGGATGCCAACGGCCTTGAGTACACGCTCGATCCTTATCAGCAGACAAGTAGTAGTAGCTACTTCACGTGGGACCTAAGGGCCGGACTGCCCGACACCCTGTTCGTCGGAGATCGCAAGATCCAGACACACTTCCAGGCGATGATCCCTTCTGGGCAGGAATTTCAATTCTTCACACCAGACATCAACCTCTCCTTTGGGAGACGGGATCTATTTGACACACTGTACCTAAGATTCGAAAAAGAGGAAACCCTTTCCGAAGAGATCTTCCGTTTTTACAACCGCCAGACAGCTTTTCGCCAAAACGTCGACCTTACACTGCGCCCTACCGGCACGTATTCGGACAAGGCCCATGTGTACGCCAAAGCCGGTCGCAACTACGCCTTCCAGGGTGGTGAATGGGATCAGGGCACCATAAAGATCCGCACGCGCGATCTGGGCACCTACACGATCAAAGAGGACACCACTCCCCCCGAGATCCGTGTCATCCGTTTGGATCAGGAAAAAATCATCTTCCGTATCGGCGATGACCTCTCCGGTGTCGAAACCTACCGAGCCACTCTCAATGGCAACTGGCTATTGCTGAAGTACGACGCCAAACGCAGCCGCCTCGAAAGTGCTGATGAACCGAACAAGTCTTTTGATGGAGAGTTTATACTGGAAGTTACCGACAACGCCGGCAACAAACGTATTTATCAAAAAACTATATCCAATTCATGATTACACTCAAACCAGGTGATCCTGCCCCGGCCTTCGAAGGGAAGGATCAGGATGGCAATACCGTGAAGCTATCCGACTACAAAGGCAAAAAAGTCGTCCTCTACTTCTACCCCAAGGATCAAACCCCCGGATGCACGGCACAAGCGTGCAACCTTCGCGACAACTACGAGCAACTGCAAAAGCAGGGGTACGAAATCTTCGGCGTCAGCCAGGACAGCGAGGCCTCACACCAAAAGTTCATCGCCAAGCAGCAGCTACCCTTCTCATTGCTCGCAGATACCGACCACACGATCCACAACCTCTACGGTACGTGGGGCGAAAAGAAAATGTACGGCAAGAGCTACATGGGCACACTTCGCACGACGTTCGTCATCGACGAAGAGGGCAAGATCAGCGAGGTGATCGAGAAAGTAAAAACGAAGGATCACACTGCCCAGATCGTAGGATAAGAAGATTTTTGGAGCTTCCCGTGAAGTAGAGACACATTATTCTATTGAAACAATAAAGTAGGTACCAGTCTCACTTCACGGGCGGGCTATCGTCACTCGCCTTCCACCCCGCTACCCTATCCATAGAGCCCGTGTCGGCTCAGACAATGACTCTATCCCTAAGCCATCGCCGTCATTGCGAGGAGCTCAGTGACGCGGCAATCTCTGACGGCGATTAGCTAGATAGTTGTGGAGTTAATAGGTTGATGAGTTGAGGAGTTGAGGAGTTGAGAAGTTTAGATTAAAACTCAGTGACCGTTCTTCACGCGGGGCATTATTAGACCGTCAATTAGTAATTGCCATTTTCCATCCTGCCAGCTCCACGTGTCACTAAAGACATTGCGACCATCGTGACCACCATACAAGATGACGCGTGCTCCGTCGAACACCATCGAGCTATGGTTCCTTGGCGAAGGTGCTGCAGCTGTGTGGAGCTGTTTCCAAAGCTCTTCGGTGAATAGCCAGATCTCATCCGTTCGTGATTTACCGTTCCACCCTCCGAACCTTAAGACGCCCACTGGTGTAGGCGCGATCGCAGCATTGAAAATGCCCGGTGGTTGTTCTACTTCCAACTTCTGCCAAACATCGCCATCCCATGTCCACGTCTCTCCGGCCTTCTTGCCGTATTGGCGATCTTCAGTACTTCCACCAAAGAGCAGTACGCTCGCTCTTTCTGTATCATACCATAGCGCTACGCCATGTCTGGAAGAAGGCCCATCTGTTGACACCTGCCGCCAGTCTTCCCCATCGTACTCCCATGTATCCCCCAGCTTTTTATAGTTGCCATCCTCATCTATAAAGTAGCCGCCAAACAGGACCAGCCGCTGTCTTTGGGGGTCATACGCGAGACTGGCTTCCGCCCTCGGAGAAGGCGAATGTGCGGGATCCAACTTCTGCCAACGACCACTATGATACTGCCAGGTATCCCCAAGGATGTTGTCCGGATCCGGGGCTGAGCCAAACAGCACGCGGCTCCCCCCAAAAAGCACGATCCGATTATTCCCCTCATCATAGGCCATCGCAGCGAAGGTTCGGGCTGAGGGACCTGCGTCTGTATCAAGCTGTTGCCACTTGCCTTCATCGAAGAACCACAGATCATTCTTCACCTCTTTCTCTGTGGCTCCACCGAAGAGATAGGTGCGCCCATCACCCTGATGGAAGACCATCGAATGGGCATTCCGCGGGCCCTGCGCCTTCACTGGCTCGTGCAAGAATACCATCCAGGCAAGAAAAAAAGTAGCAAGTCTCACAACCTTAAAAGTCGTATGGCCGGGATACTCAAAATAGTAAATACGCTCAATCGCAGGCTTCAATAATCTATTCGGCTGCCTTCCTCGCATACAGCACCTGATTCACCCGGAAGATAGATTGCAGCACCCTGACGACCTTCTTCTTGAGAGGTAGGTCGCCAAACAAAAGCTCCCTGTAGTTTTCTTTGTCCGCCTCGGCCCGATGCTCGATGACCTCGAAGCCCTCCTCTGTCAGCAACCTCGCCAGCGTCTGCTTATTGAAGAGTACCGTGTGTTCCATCCCATCAATGATACCCGGGATACGATGCGTAAAGAACCTCAGGAACCTGTACAGTCGATGACCCAAATTGCCGATCTCC
Organism: Cyclobacteriaceae bacterium; assembly: GCA_965227935.1. GTDB lineage: Bacteria > Bacteroidota > Bacteroidia > Cytophagales > Cyclobacteriaceae > JAWPMT01. The sequence continues at coordinate 112,867 of CBDDGS010000047.1, forward strand.
GGCGTACCGATCATCAGCACACCGTCCTCCTTCAACAGGGGCTTGATAGCCTTCACATACACGCGAGGGTCTGTCAGGTGCTCGATCACATGCCAAAAGCGGATGAAATCAAATGACTCCGTTTCGAAAGGGGCGGTTTGGAGGTCGCCCTTGTGGAGCGTGACATCCGGCAGGTGCCCTGAGAGGAAATCGATAGCATCCTGATCGTACTCAGTACCAAATACTTTGAAGCCATTCATACTTGCCAGGAATAGCGGCTCGCCTAGTCCACAGCCAATGTCGAGGAAGTTGCCCTCGTCCTTGTACTTCAGTGCGTAACGAAACGCACCCCGCAGCGAAGGCTCGTCCATGTCGCGATAAGCCTGGAACTTCTTCTCGTGCATCGTCTTGTAGCCAAATAGCTGGAAGTTGCCCTTGTCGTAATAGTTCTGGTAAAACTCCACAAGCTCATCAGGCTCCGCCATCGGATTAGCAAACACCAGCCCGCAGGATCCGCATTTTGTTCTCGACAAATGAGGAGCTTCTGGCTGATACCGCATCGCAAAAGGCCGAATATCTCCACTGTCGCAGAGTGGGCAGTTTTTTCTGATCTTCATTGTTCCTAATTGATCCCCCTCATAATTCCGATGTACCTACTCCCCTGGCCGTGTCTCTGTTGCTGTGAAAGTTGCGCCGCTCATTACTAGTTCTATAAATGATGCAATGCGGTTCTGTTTTTCAAAAAAATACTCGCCTGCGTGACCATGACTCCCGCCGGCAAAAGAGATGAGTTGTGCGCTACTGCCAAGGGCCGTGACATGATCGACTATGCTCTTCGACCCAAACAGCATCAACCACCCCGGGGAGTCCGGCGAGCAGTAGTGGTGCGCGGCTGTGGCATAGGGAACCAGCTCATCATCGTCGCCGTGAAAAGCAAATACCGGCATCACATTTTCCCTGGTGATGAGGTTGAGGTCCATGATCGCCCCAGCACCTGAGATCACACCCGCATACTTAAAATCAGCTGGCAAGCTATGGTCGGTTAGCTTCATCTCCTCCCGGTCCCAAAATGCTGCATGCAAGACCGTTTCCGCACCGGCGCTGCTGCCGGCCAGAAAGATCTGGGTTGGATCTATCTGTAGTTCCTGCGCTTTCGCGAGTAAAAAGCTTGTGGCCTCCCATGTCTGACTGGCGGCCACGCGGATGGCCTGGACCTTGTCCGCCGTAGGCACGTCACACCCAAAGCCTCGCCCTTTCATGAGCAAAGTGTAGGTGATCGTAGCCATGGCAATGTTATTTTCCGCCAGGTACGCTCCCATGGCATGGCCCGCGTCCCGCTTGCCTCCCACGAAGCCTCCGCCATGCACAAATATTACCAGTGCTCTGGGCGAGTCTACCGTTTGAGTGGGGAGGAACAGGTCGAGTTCAAGATCAACTGAATCTGTGGTGAAATAAGTGTGCGTTTCGAAACTCTGTGCTCTTATGCTGAGAGGTAGTATCAGAATCAGAAGTAGTGCCGATAGTAGATAGGAAGATGCTTTTGAGATCATACCATTGATTGGGTTTCGGCCTGGAAAATAACTGATTTTCGTGGATTGGGAATGACAAACGATTTAGCGAGGTCCGTAGGAATTGCGATGCGCGTTGTTACAACCCCCCAGCCCCTTTGTTAAGGGGGAGTTTACAACCCCCCGGCCCCCTTTGATAAGGGGGAGTTGGTAAATCCTGTAAATGGCATTTAGTCGATATGCTGGCAATGCGTCGTAAGGAGGGAGATGAGTTTACCCACCCCTGCACCCCTCCCAGGAGGGGAGTGGATCCTCTTTAATAGGACGCGTGTCCTACCGATTCCTATGTCCTCGGTCTGTGGCACGCAGACCGATCGTAGTGGAATTGAGAGGAATTCTCACCTAAGAACGTCATTCCTGTGAGCCTGAGAAATCGAAGTCCCTAGAGAGAAAAGGACTGCGATACAGGAATCTCTCTGTCTATCCACAATTCAGATTTCTGTAGCAAATGCCAGAACAGACCAGAGGAAGGTTATAAGCCCTGCCCCCTTTGCTAAGGGGGAGTTGGTGAATCCTGTAAAAGGGCAATTAGTCGATATGTTGGCAATGCGTTGTAAGGAGAGAGATGAGTCACCCACCCCTGCACCCCTCCCAGGAGGGGAGTGGATCCTCCATTATAGGGCACATGTCTTATGTCCTCGGTCGGTGGCACACAGACCGATCTACGTCGACCTCCCCAAACCGACTATTGTCAGGCTCGTGTACCCAAGACTTCCATTAGCGAAATACAAAGAGGGTGTGTTCAGAAACAAGGTGAACACCATGTCTGTGGCTAAGGATGGATGAAAATGCGCTTATTTGTAGTTCATGAAGCGTTCCGTCATCAAGTTCCTCCATTGGCTGGCCGCCACCGATCTACTTTGGAAGTTGCTGAAGCCGTTTTCGACGGCTGGTCTGGTCTTGATCAATGCGAGACTTGGCCACGAAAAGGACAAAAGGCATACTGAAAGGTATCACAAGCATTTTGAGTCCCTGACAGTACTGCATGGGCCTTTTAAGGGCGTGCAATATCTGCGATATGATTCGGTAGGCAGTGCATTGTTTCCCAAGCTACAGGGCTCCTACGAGTCAGAGCTCCATACGGTACTTGAGGAGATGACCAAAGGCGACTATTCCCAAATCCTTGATATTGGGTGCGCCGAGGGGTACTATGCAATTGGTCTTGCGCAGCGTTGCCCTGCATCCACGGTCGTCGCCTTCGACACGGATGAAAAGGCGCGAGCACTTTGCGCAGAAATGGCGGAGCTCAATGGCGTGAAGGATCGTGTCAAGGTGAAGGCCGAATGCACCTCTGAACTTCTTAGGAAGTATGACTTCGAAAAAAAGAGTCTGATCATATGCGACTGCGAAGGGTTCGAAATCAATCTGTTCAATGCCAACAACATAGATAATCTCAGGAACTGCGACCTGATCATCGAGACGCATGATTTCATGGATATCGGCATTTCAGACGCGCTCAAGCAACTCTTTTCAAACACACATGAGTTATCGTCCATTTTTAGTATCGACGATATCCAAAAAGTTCACAACTACCAATACCCGGAGTTGGAGGGGCTCACGCTGCAGGCGAAAAAAGAGATCCTGGAAGAACGGAGACCGGCAATCATGGAATGGCTGATCTGCCGTCGTAGATCTCACTGAACCCCGTCGGTGGATTTCGAGGGTACGCGACAAGCGTCGGTTATCCCGCAGTGCCTTATCTAGCAACAGGTTGGTGTGCCATAAAAAATGGTGGATGAGTTACCTACCCCTGCACCCCTCCCCAATGCTAATAAATTAAGGTAGGGACAAGCCTTCCTGAAAAGCAATCCTTCTAAAAGTCATCCCGACGAAGGAGGGATCTATTGACATAAATAGCCGAATCGCCTAGCATCATCAATAGATTTTTCCTGACGTCAAAATGACTTTGCTTTTCTGGAAGGCAGCTTAATTCTCTTAGCTTAATAGCATTGCGCCCCTCCGAGGAGGGGATTAGATCGTCTATAATAAGACGCATGTCCTGTCCTCTGTCCCCGATCTGTGGCACACAGACCGTTTCATCGTGGAGTTGTGGGAATTCGTACAGAAGAAAGTTCATTCCTGTGAGCTGGGTATTGTCTTTCTTGGTGAGTCGGTTAGAGTGCCTCCGAAGCAGGAAAGGGCAGCCATTTACAACCCCCCAGCCCCCTTTTCTAAGGGGGAGTTGATAAGCCCTGTGAAAGGGCATATAGTCGATATCCCTGTTAGCAACTCCTAAAAGGAGAGACGAGTTTACCCACCCGTGCACCCCTCCCCAATGCTATTAAGTTAAGGTAGGGACAAGCCTTCCTGAAAAGCAATCCTTCTAAAAGTCATCCCGACAAAGGAGGGATCTATTGACATAAATAGCCGATTTACCCAGCATCATCAATAGATTTTTCCTGAAGTCAAAATGACTTTGCTTTTCTGGAAGGCAGCTTAATTCTCTTAGCTTAATAGCATTGCACCCCTCCCAGGAGGGGAGTAGATCCCCAGTAATAGGACGCATGTCCTGTCCTATGTCCTCGGTCTGTGGCGCACAGACCGATTGTCGATGGATCTCGAAGGTACACCCTTGCCTCTTAGCCCGGATGGAGCCGGCACGAGGCATGCGGTCGGGACCTATGACTACCCTCCCACTAACATGCACCCTACTTGCAAGGGAGGTCCCGGCACAGGGCCGGGAGAGCGGCCGAAGTACAGGTGAGAGCCGGAACACACTCAGCCACGAAGAACCTACCGCTTTGCTCCTATATGAGATCTACGCTTGGTGTTCAATGATGGGGACTGTCCATCAATCACGTCCGACCTCAGCGCCGGCGGATGAGGCCGGTAGGGTAACTCACCATGCTTTCGTGACCATCAGGACCCACAGCCGCCACACCGAATAGGTAGTTGTCGATGACGATGCCATCTAGCGTGTATTCGGTTGTCTCAGCATCTACCCATCGGGCATTCTGCCAGTTGGCCGCCGTGGTTTCCCTCCAATACAATTTGTAACCTGCTGCACCCTCTGACTTGTCCCAAGACAGAATCGTAGAGGGGCGGACGATCCCACCGATGCTGACATTCGTCGGTGCTGGAGGAGCTGAAGCCAGCGAGGCCATGGCCACGGCATTGACCGCGGTGAGCTTGGCACAATATTCGAAATTGACACCCTCGATGACATCACCGTATTCGATACCATCCTCCACCCTTAGGTCCTGGTGTTGGCGGTTATAGTTTTCGTGTGCTTCCATGACGCGGACACCGGCAAAGCCCGCCTCGTTGAACGGCCGGTGGTGTCCCCCTCTGCCGAATCGATCGAGTCTGTAAATGAGCATCGGATTCATCTCAGGTAGATAAGTCTTGGTCGCCTGGTGTATGTATCGAGCCAACTGGCGAGAGGGGCTGTCGTTCTCACCTCCGTAGAAGCGCTTTCTCTTCAACTGCTGCTCGGTCTCAGTGCTAGAAAACGGCTCTGAGAATATCCTGAATGTGCGGTTGTCGATGACGCCATCGACCCCTTCGATGTTGCCGATCATGTCATTGTTGAGGATGCCGATGACCTCCCACTCTTCTTCGACGGCCTTCTCCGCAAGGAAACGCCCACCATACAAGCCTTGCTCCTCGCCCGATAGACCGGCAAGCAGCACACTGCTCTCAAAGTCGTACTTGGAAAGCACTCGCGCCAACTCGATCGCGCCCGCCATGCCCGTAGCGTTGTCATTGGCTCCAGGGGAGTCGTCGGTGAAGTTGGTGACGCTTGACACACGGCTGTCGATATCACCACTCATGATGACGTACTTGTTCGGAAAGGTCTTGCCACGTTTGATGGCGTACATATTGACGATCCACGTGTCAGTGGCAATCCGTGTCTCAGGATCACCCTTCACGAGTGTGCGCTGCTCGTATACCTCCAGACATCCTCCGCACTCCGCTGAGATCTTCTCAAACTCCGCCTTGATCCACCGGCGCGCGGCACCAATGCCTCTGGTCTCGGAGACCGTGTCGGACATGGTGTGGCGTGTGCCAAAATCCGCCAATTTCCGGATGTCCGCTTCGAGCCGCTCGGCGCTGATATCATCGACGATATTGTAGATCTGCGGGTCAATTTGGAAGTTTTGTGCGACACAAAGGAATGGCGCCGCAAGGACACTAAGTAGTAGAATTACTCTCATGGTTGGGAACGTCAACGTTTTCGAAACCCTAAATATAGGTAGCTACCCGAAAGCAACTATCTATTTGTTAATTTCGCATTCACCAATTTCAATTATGGCCGACATATCCAAACTGAAAACTACTGCCTCCCAGGTTCGCCGTGATATCGTGCGAATGGTACATGCTGTGCAGTCTGGGCACCCGGGGGCATCATTGGGATGCACCGAATTCTTTATCGCCCTCTACTTCGAAGTATTGAACTACAAACTCCCATTCACTATGGAGGGCAAGGGAGAAGACATGTTCTTTCTTTCGAACGGTCACATCTCACCGGTTTGGTACAGTGTCCTGGCGCGTGCCGGATTCTTCGAAGTATCAGAGCTGGGAACCTTCCGAAAGATCAACTCGCGGATGCAAGGCCATCCGGCCACCGAGGAGGGGCTGCCAGGCATACGTGTAGCGTCCGGGTCACTAGGTCAGGGGCTCTCTGTCGCCATCGGCGCGGCATTGGCCAAAAAGCTGGATGGTGATGACAACCTGGTGTACTGTCTGATGGGTGATGGCGAACAGCAAGAGGGACAGATCTGGGAAGCGGCAATGTTTGCCGGTAGCAAAGGTGTAGACAACCTGATAGCCACTATTGACTACAATGGCCAGCAGATCGACGGGCCCGTGGACGAGGTGAATTCCCTGGGCGACCTCAAAGCCAAATACGAATCATTTGGATGGGACGTGATTACATGTGATGGCAACAACCTCGAAGACTTGCTCTCTACACTCTATGAAGCCAAGTCCCGAGCCGGGAAAGGAAAGCCGGTAATGAACCTGATGACGACTGTCATGGGTAAGGGCGTGGACTTTATGGAAGGTACCCACAAATGGCACGGCGCCGCACCTAGCGACGAGCAGCTGGCGACAGCCCTGGCGCAGCTTGAAGAAACCCTCGGAGACTACTAATCAAGACCCATTAGGAAAGACATTACACGATGACAAAATATACATTCACCGAAAAGAAAGACACTCGCTCAGGATTTGGCGATGCTATGACTGAGCTGGGTCGAACGAATCCTGACGTCGTAGCCTTATGTGCCGACCTCGTTGGCTCGTTGAAGATTCAGACCTTCATCAATGAAAACCCAGAGCGATTCACTCAGGTAGGCATCGCCGAAGCCAATATGGTGGGCATCGCAGCAGGACTGGCAACTGCCGGGAAGATCCCTTTCACGAGTACCTTCGCCAACTTCGCCACGGGTCGCGTCTACGATCAGCTGCGACAGTCTGTTGCCTACTCCGAGAAGAATGTAAAGATCTGTGCCTCTCACGCCGGTTTGACCTTGGGAGAGGACGGCGCTACGCACCAGATCCTCGAAGATATTGGCATGACGAAAATGCTACCCAACTTCACCGTGGTGGTTCCTTGCGACTATGAGCAAACCCGTCAGGCGACGCTGGCAGTTGCCAAGCACCACGGACCGGTGTACCTGCGGTTTGGAAGGCCCAAATGGCCCATCTTCATCTCTCCCGACAGACCTTTTACGATCGGTAAAGCGGACAAGATGATAGAAGGCACGGATGTGACAATCATCGCTACTGGACACCTGGTATGGAAAGCCATCGAAGCGGAAGCGCAACTGGCCGAAGCGGGCATAAGCGCCGAAGTGATCAACATGCACACGATCAAGCCGCTGGATGAAGAAGCGATCCTGCAATCAGTGGAAAAAACCCGCTGTGTCGTGACTGCTGAGGAGCACCAGTACAATGGTGGGCTAGGTGAAAGTGTTGCCCGCGTGCTCGTGAGTAACAAGCCTTATCCTCAGGAATTCATCGCGGTTGACGATCAATTCGGAGAAAGCGGTAAGCCAGAGGAGCTGCTAGACAAATACGGACTGAGTACCTCCAACATCGTGGAGGCTGCCAAAAAGGCCATCAGTCGAAAAGGATAATAAAGCGGAGGCTATTCTGACCAACCGACAACTCTTTCAAAGACACCTTGCGCAGACCTCAGATTTTCCACTGGCGTTGGAAATCGAGCGGGCGGAAGGTGTTTTTCTTTATGGCGGAGACCGACAGTACATTGACCTGATCTCAGGCATTGGCGTGTCCAACGTAGGACACCGTCACCCCAAGGTTGTCCAGGCCGCTAAGGACCAGCTGGACCGCTACATGCACCTGATGGTGTATGGTGAGTACATCCAATCTCCGCAAGTAAAGCTCGCTGAGGCCCTTAGCAAGACCCTCCCCTCCCCTTTAGACAATGTCTATCTCCTGAACTCCGGCAGTGAAGCGGTCGAGGGGGCAATAAAACTCGCAAAGCGCTACACAGGCCGGCCAAAGATCTTATCGTGCTACGACGCCTACCATGGCTCATCCCACGGGGCGCTCTCTGCAAGTGGTGATGAAAACTTCAAGCAAAACTTCAGGCCGTTAGTTCCGGGCTTCGAACGAATAAGGCATGGGGATATGGATGACCTGGAGCGGATTGATGGACAAGTAGCCGCCGTACTCATGGAGACGGTGCAGGGTGAAGCCGGCGTGATGCAGGCCAGCAGTGATTACCTCCGGCGCCTGAGACAAAAGTGCGACGAAACCGGTACCCTTCTTATTCTTGATGAAATCCAGTGTGGGTTTGGGAGGACTGGTAAGTTCTGGGCATTTGAGCATTACGACATCCAACCGGACATTCTCGTGAGCGCCAAAGGAATGGGCGGAGGCATGCCCATCGGGTGTTTCATCAGCTCAAAGGAAGTGATGGGCGTTTTGAAAAACGACCCAGTCCTTGGGCACATTACCACCTTTGGAGGTCATCCCGTCAGCGCTGCGGCCTCACTCGCCACCATTGAGGTCATTCATGAAGAAGGGCTTATGACCTCAGTCAGTGAAAAGGAGACACTTTTTCGTGAGAAGTTGCAGCATCCAAAAATCAAGGAGATTAGGAGCAAAGGTCTGATGATGGCTGTAGAATTTGAATCGTTTGAAGTCGTGAAGCCGATCATTGACGCGGCCATCGACCGCGGGGTCATCACGGACTGGTTTCTCTTCAACGATCGCTCGATGCGGATCGCACCTCCGCTAATCATTACCAACGAGCAAATCGAGATCGCCTGTGAAGTGATCCTTGCCGCCATCGACTCCCCTAAAAAGACAGAAGCCGCTAGTAATTAGCGGCTTCCGGTTCGATTGCGATTTCTCAGGGCTTAAAGCAATGCCTTCAATTTCAACTTGACCTTCTTTTCTCTCCCATCCTGATCGATCATGAGATTCACGGTCTCTCCGGACTTGCGAAGGATCTTTTTAATGTCAACCAGTGTCATGTCGTCTACGGACTGGCCATTGATCATCAGCAAAGCGTCGTCCACTCTGACGCCAGCCTTGGCTGCTGCGCTGCCCTCTATTACCTGATGAATGAGCACAGCAGACAGATCTTCACTCATCTGTACATCAATTCCGCTGCAATTGATGGGGAATTCATTTTTGTAGCTACTGTTCTCTGTGAGGTACATTTTGCCATGGTCATAGTCAAACATGATATTGAAACGACTCAGGACCCTGTTGCCTATGATACCCGCGATCTTCTTGTCTCCCTGAATCCCAGAAGTCGCCTGACTGATGCCGATGGGCAAATTCTCGAAATTGAAATCACCTAAAGTCAAGGCTGAAATCCTCCCCTCGTAATGCTTCGTTTCTTCCTGTCCAATATCCTTGACGAAGTAGAAATAATGATCGCCCGTTTTGTTGATGACGTCGTTGGTGTTGGCAAAAGTCGTGTTGAAATCTAATGTTGTGCCTGCACCAGTATTGATGAAGAAGTCTCCTTTCAAAGTCTCATTGTTGTTGAGCACAACCTCTGCCTCAATGGTGGGAATGCTTGCGTGCAATTTGAAGGCTACTTCCTTTCCTCGCTTGGGAAACTTATCACCATAGACCTCGAGGGTCTTCGTATCGTAGTTGAGGTAGACATTGTGGTGGTGCAGTAGGTCGTGGCCGATGATGCCATCGATATTGCGCCCAATGCTGATCTCCAGATGCTCCAGATCGGTAGTGTACACCTTGATGTTGCTTGCCAATGTTATACCTCCAAACTCCAACCGATTGTGCTTGATCAGCTTGCCTGATATCCGACCCTGGGCGGATGTAACCACCTCCTCGTGATCAGGGACCAAATTCAGGGACTGTGCTATGTCCCAGTCTATGACTGTAAGTCCATCCCCTGTATCAAAGATAAAGTCCAATGGCTCTGAGCCGTCCACGCTGAGCTGGAAGAATACATGGTCCCCGTACAGCTCGAAGTTTCCGATAGCTTGAGGCGGCTGCGCTACTGCTGCAGTGGCTAAAATGCACCCGATGGCGACAAGGAGATTTCTCATAATTGATTACTTGACGGTTAATTGAATTTCACTGTGAATTTACGAATTCTTGAGGCATGAGGCCATGGCTCCGGAGGTGTATTGGATGAAAGTCAGGAATTGCCGGTTAAGCGTACAGAATTATTCGATGAAAGCGCATTATTCTTTGGATATTTGACTTTTCTACCCACATATAAAGCCGATCAAAACGTTGATAGAAGAAGTACAAAATACGGCTGCCTTTTTAAGGGAGCAGGGCATCAAAGCGCCCGTAGTTGGCATCATCCTCGGAACGGGCCTTGGCGCTCTCGCGGATGAAATTGCAGTAGAAGTAGCGCTGGATTACGGCGACATTCCCCACTTCCCCACTGCGACAGTAGAATTTCATAAGGGACACCTGTTGTATGGGACCCTGGGCTCAGTAAAAGTCCTCGCAATGCAAGGAAGATTTCATTACTACGAGGGCTACGGCATGGGCCAAATTGTCTTCCCAGTCCGGGTAATGAAGCACCTTGGCATCGACCAGCTACTCATCTCCAATGCCGGCGGAAACATGAACATGAGCTGGAGCAAGGGACAACTGATGCTCATCGAAGATCACATCAACCTATTACCTGACAACCCATTGCGTGGTCAGGAGGCACCGGCATTTGGTCCGATCTTCACTGATATGAGTGCTCCGTACAATCCCTCGATCAATGAAAACCTGTTGGCGACCGCCCGTGACAAAAACATCCCTTTGAATGTCGGCGTGTATGTGGCAGTGGCCGGACCCAATCTTGAAACCAGGGCCGAGTACCGATATCTCCGCCAGATCGGGGCGGACGTGGTAGGCATGTCTACAGTGCCCGAGGTCATCGCCGCCAACCAAATGGGCCTACCGGTTGCTGCGATCTCGGTGCTCACCGATGACTGCGACCCGGACGACCTTCATCCCATTGACATACAGGATATACTCGCGACAGCCCGGGAAGCGGAGAAGGATCTGGTTGTACTCATCAAGGAATATTTGCTTACTTTGAAACCAGCAAGCTAAGCGACACATAGTTGACAGCCAGTAACAAATACAGCAAGCTCACCTACACTTCTGAGGACGATCCCCTATTGCGGCGATTGGTGATCAATACGGTTGAGATCATCTCGGGACGCCAGCGCATACAGCGGCTCTACGAGGAGATGCAGGACATGGAATATGAGCCCCATGAATCCTGGTCGTTGGCACTCGACCAATTGAAAATCGGGCGGAAGTACGACGAGCAGCTACTGGAACGGCTGCATTCTGATGGACCTGTCGTTGTCATCTCCAATCATCCCTTTGGCGTGGTAGACGGTCTCATCCTTGCTGAGATCACGTCCAAAATTCAAACGAAATTCTCCATTCTCGTGAACATCGCCCTGTGCGGTCACGATGAGAAGATTAACGAATTTCTCCTTCCGATCTCCTTTGACGAAACAAAGGAATCAGCGAAGATCAACATCGAAACGAAGCGCATAGCTACTGAACGGCTCAAGAGAGGCGAAGCCCTCGCAATCTTCCCCTCAGGAGGTGTCGCCACGGCACCCAAGCTCTGGAAGAAAGCAGAGGACCTCGAGTGGAAGCGCTTTGCCAGCAATGTGATATCGAAGTCCGGTGCTACGGTGCTCCCCATGTTTGTCCACGGTCGTAACAGCTTCCTTTTTCAAATAGCCAGCCATATCCATGAATCCCTGAGACTCGGATTTCTGATGTTTGAGGTGCGCAATAAGATGGGCAAAGAAGTGAATGTGACACTGGGGAAGCCCATACCCCCGGAAAAGATCAAAGAGCAGGGAGGTAAGCAGGCCCTGCTGGATTACCTGAGGGGGAAGGTGTTCGAGTTGGGGGAAGCTGAGTAATAGGCTCGCCAGCAATATTTAATCTGTAAAATCACCCCTTCACATCCCGCGTCGCCTGCCCCACCAGTCTGGTGATCTCGGCCGCTGTTTTCGAAATGCCATCTACCTTGTTCAAAGCTGTGAGTGTGTTCAAAACGCTGACGAGCACCTCCAAAGCTCCCTTGAGTTCACTTCTGGCACGGATATCATCCTCCTCGTCTTTCGAATCCGGGCTGAGGCTCACCTCATAGACATAGACGAAATGTGCCTGGGCCTCCTTCAATTCTTGCAGCGCTTCGGTAACTCCTAGTGTATCGATGTCTTTCTTGAATTGATCTATCTCCAGATCGGCAAAAAGCCTATTCATGGCTTCAGTTTGCTCGCCGTATGGAAGCACATGGAGCTGGGCGTCATTACGACCAAACACAGGAAACAGGCGCTCGGCGGATCTTCTTATATCTGGATTCAACCTTCTCAAACAGGCAGCAATTGTATCTCGGAGGGCCATGAATCCATCATCTCTTTGCTGATCTGCCTCCGCGAGGGCTGAGGTAATATCTACGGCTGGCGAATCTGCCAGCATCTGTTGCGTCAGTTTCATTTGCTTCTCCACACGCTCGGTAGCCGCACGAAGGACGCCATCAGCGCCATGGGCCTGATTCACTACTGTTACCAATTGCCCGGCAAGAGCGTGCATGTCCTTTAGAGAAAAATATGAGTAGGCGATCGTTATCATGTTATATCAATTCCTGTAGTCCAATGCGGGGGGTCGGTCTCCGAGAAGTGGCTCGTACTTGAAATCCGCCCCTCGTCTGTCCTCAAATTCCTTTTTGGCCGTTTCGAGGAGCTTGCCGTCCAGAAACATATCCATGCCGGTCAGCGCCATAGACTTAGCAGCCACCATCATTCCTTTCCAACCAATAGTGGTACCTCCCGCGGCTACAGCCTGCCAACTGTGTGCTGCCGTACCTGGCACCCATGTGGCAGTTCGAACGCCTACAGTTGGTACATTCCAGCTGACATCACCAACATCCGTCGAGCCTTTGCCCTCACCGTAGAAGATGGCCTCTACCTTGCCGGCCGATGCCAGGTCCCTGGCCCTGTCGCCGAAGGATGCACTGATCTTTTCGGCAAAACCCTGCTCCTCATCATCGTATTCCACGCCTCCGACCAGCATTAAATTCTCATACATGACTTTCGTGAGCGCCTCATTGGGAAGCAGGCTGTAGACGCCACTTATGACCTCGTATTCCACCCTGGTTTCGGTGCCCAATGCCGCTCCCTGTGCTGCAAGGATCAATCGGTCAAACATCGAACGGACCTCCTCATTTTTCCCGTGCCGCACGTAGTAATACACTTCCGCAAAGTCCGGAACTACATTGGGGGCCGTGCCTCCACGAGTGATGATATAGTGGATACGCGATCCTTCCGTAGTGTGCTCCCGCATCATGTTGACCATTACATTCATGGCCTCCACACCGTCCAGTGCAGACCTGCCACGCTCGGGTGCCGCTGCCGCGTGTGATGCGACGCCATAAAACCGGAATTTGCCAGTCTTATTGGCCAGGGATGTGCTCACACCCGTTTGATTCCTGTCACCGGGATGCCACTGCAGCACTGCATCTACGTCATCAAAAAGTCCTTCGCGTACCATATATACTTTACCAGACCCACCCTCTTCCGCAGGGGTGCCATAGTAGCGAATGGTGCCCTGATGATTATTTTCTTGCAGCCAATCTTTCAGCGCCACAGCGGCCGCCAACGAGGCTGTACCAAATAGATGATGTCCGCATGCATGTCCGGCTTGTCCCTCGACAACAGGAGCCTTCGTGGGTACAGCCTGCTGGCTGAGACCTGGCAAGGCATCAAATTCCCCGAGAATACCAATGACGGGTTCACCTGCCCCGAAAGTAGCGGTAAATGCTGTTGGGATGCCTGCGACACCTTTCTCCACCTTGAACCCTTCCTTCTCCAACTCTTGTTGCAGCAGCGCAGAACTTTGGACCTCCTGATAGCCCACCTCAGCAAAATCCCAGATCTGCTGGGCGATATTACCGTACGCTTCCATACGCGCATCCATGGCGGAGATCATCGCCTGCTTGTCTTTCTTCTGTGCGACAGCCAGGGAAGTACCGATCAGGAAATAGACTACAAAGGGTTGAATCACATGCTTCATCATCATCATTGGTTATTCTATCCCTGCAAACTAATGCATTTACAAACAAAAGGATTATCCGTAATCCCCATCAAAAAAGGTTTGTAGGGCGAGTTTCGAATTTGAGTTTCGACGGTTTTGAGAAAGAGCATACCTTTCCGGTATCTATGAATGAAACCGGGATTTTCTTCATTGTGGAGGCGGGACCACTCGAGAATAAGGCCAAGCTCCTCACCTACACACTTCGAAAATTTGGAGGAATCCCCGAGGACCAATCACTGTACGCCTATCGGCCTCGCCGGGGGCCAAAAATCAGCAGCAGCACGCTGGAGTACTTCGAGCGTCACCGCGTAGAATTCATCGATGAGCGACTTAATAGCAGCCTCGATTTCTTTCCGCTCGCCAACAAACCGGCAGTAGCGGCACATTTTGAGCAGCAGTATGGCGCCCGATACCAACAACTGCTTTTTCTGGACTCAGACCTATTCATATGTCAACCGTTGCGGCTGGCTTTTGATCATCCCTCGCAGCAAATTGCTATGAGGCCCTGGATGGAGGACTACCTCTATCAACTGCCCGACCAGGATATACGCAAGTCGCTACTGGAAGATCACTTTCCCAACCTCGATGAACCGACCAAAACAGCGGCGCATGCAAAAGCCTTCAATACTGGGGCGATATTGACCCTCTCCGAGTCAGCTATCTTCACTCTGTGGAATGAAAAGCTGCGACAGATTCTTCACGACCGTAGGTCTGTCAAGCTAAAGGGACTTAATTTCTACTTTCTTGAGGAATCGACATTGGGTTACGCCGCCCTGTCAAAATGGGGCGAGGACGGCATCAAGCTCCTTCACCCATATGACAATGCGCCCATCCGCCCAGATCTGCAGGCGGCTGCGAAAATGAACCCGGAGGATGTTCGCATATTGCACTATCATACACTACAGGAGTTGTGCAGTGAAATGAAACGCTATCCAGTCATTGACAACAACATAGATGAATGGGGAGAACTGGTATCTCCCCTACGCAATCGTCCTTCTTGGATGCGATTTTACGAGATCCTAAGGTTCCAACGTCACAAGCTCCGAATCAGCACGTCAAATGATCGTTTACGATGATAAGTAAGGCCCTGGATGCCATTTCGACGAGAATGTCTCACGAATGGATGAATGTCCGGTATCTACGACCGGCAAAGAGGCAGTTTGCCAACTTCCGAGCGGATGCAAAAAACACAATACCGGTTTTTGCTTTCGATCGTGGTGGCAGTACGTGGTTTACGGATCTGCTACTACGCATCCCCGGAACTGCCAAAATCGACGACCCCACCTACATGGGTTATTATCAAACCAACAGCGCGATGCCTGCCTCGTGGGAACCAAAATTGCGTCGCTTGAATGACCTGGGTTTCTACTTCTACCAGCCTATCCCGGAGGATGCGGAATGGGAAGAAGCCCTACAGTTTTTCAAGGATCTATTTCACCGTCAGATATGGCACCCATTGATCGTGCAGGAAACGGATCTGCAAGCCCTTAAGACGGCGGATCGATTTGTTTACAAAATCAATAATGGCCACCTCTTCCTACCCTGGCTCTGCCAGCATCTAGAAATGACACCGGTGCTCTTCCTAAGGCATCCATGTGCCGTCGTAGCTTCGCAGCTGAAATTTTTTGTCTTCCGAAAGATCCTTGACGACCCAATATTTCGTGTACCCCCATCCTTTCGGCACCATGAATTCTATCAACCCTACTCGGAAATTCTCGACAAAGTCGAGACACCGGAAGCAGCGTTAGCAGCACAGTGGTGCATCAACTTCCTGCATACCGCCAACCATCCCAAAAATGACCGTTGGTGGGTGACAATGACTTATGAGCGACTGCTCCTGGACAAGGAAGCAGAAATGGGCCGGTTGTTCGCCGCTCTTTCCCTGGAAGCACCTACGGATTTCTTCGATGGGTTTTTCAAACCCGTCAATACGGACAAGGGCAGTGCAGCGCATTACCGAGACCCTCAGCAGCAGTTGAGCCAATGGCAAGAGACACTGTCCGCTGAGCAAATAGATAACATTCTGAGAGTGGTCCAAGCCTTTGGTATCACTGCTTATGGCCGGAGCATAGAACCTGATTATTCGCAGTTGTACGCCCATTGACCGGGTGCTTAGAAATCAAAAATCCCAACCGGAAACCTGCTGGGATAATCATAATAGTACGAAGAAGAATGTGCTGAAATTGATTATAGCTAATGGGGAGTCCTGGCGGGTAACAAAATTGCCGGGTCAATGATTTGACCCGGCAACAAACCAACGAAAAACTCCAAATGAGTTAAATCTTCATTAGTCTCTTAGAATGCATACACAGCTGCCAGCACGAATGAAGTCAGCGAGTTGGCTGCCTCTCCTTGCGCATCTGTGATAACAACATCGTCCTGAGAATACAGATCCGTTCTGAATTCTGGGATCAAAGTCAGGTTACCAATAGAGTAGTTGGCACTGAACGTGAGATCAAGCACGCTCTCATCCTCAGGCACACTGTCAATGAACTCGTCATGAGTCTGGAACCACTCCCCTCTTACACCAAGCGAAAAGCTATCGGAGAATGAATTCTGCAGGTAAAGTGCTGCTCCAGAGAAGAAGTCATTGGTAGTACCGTTGAAACCAACATAGACCGTCTCGGAGACATCCCAACCAGTTGTTAGGTCGATCTGGAAGAAACTGTCATCGAATAGAACGTTCAACCAAGCTCCGCCGGCTTCGTTTTCATAACCCAACTGTCCACCGCCGAAGTAGCGTCCCGAGATATTGAACTCAGTAGCATCCGTAGGGTTCAAGACTGCCGCCATAGCGCTGAAGCCACCTCCAAGGTCCACGTCCATCTTCAAACCAGTGTGTGAGAATGGTCCGTAGGAGAACATGTAGCTCGTAGAGTAGTTGAAGTTGGCAGTAGGCGAAATCACCTCGTAACCTAAGAAGGTATTGAAGTTACCCAGCGTAAATGTGATCCTGTCGGTCACCTTCACATAGGTGTACAACTGGTTCACGAAAGTAGAAGCATTGGCGACTACATTGCCATTCACGTCGATTCCACCAGATCCAAATACGGCGTTACCACCGCGAGGACCAAATACAAGGTCACCCACAAAACCGACCTTCTCTCCTTCATAAGAAGCGATCAGGTTGATCATACCAATAGAGAAACCAGGCTGATCTGCAAATGAAGTGGCAGGTGCCAGAGTCACGCTATCGTCCGGGTCGTTCGAGCCATTAAGATTAGCTCTGAAATAAGTGTCGACTGATCCAGAAAGCGTGAAGCCGCCCTCTTCGTCCTGTGAAAAAGCAATTGTTGATGTTGCCAGCAGCAAACATGCTATGATTGTTCGTAGTTTTACGATTGTATTCATAATTGAGTGATTTTGAATGCAGGCCTCCTTGTATCGAGGTTCCAAGTCTTAGCAAGGAGGCCAACTTTTATTGAAAAATGTCTCTTTGAAATAAGGTGAGGTTTATTCCATAATGATGGTATAGCCTCGGATGCCATGCTCATGGCTATCAAGTCCCTCTTCTTCGTGCTCTTGAGTGACCCTGATCCCCATTGTGATCTTCATCAGATAGAAGATGGCAAAAGCCGCTGTGAATGCCAGGGCTCCGCAAATCGCCACTCCCTTGAGCTGTATCCAGAGGGTATGTGCTGGGTTGGTCGAGAAGATACCCACTGCAAGTGTTCCCCAGATGCCACAAGTCAAGTGTACTGAAACAGCACCCACGACATCGTCAAGCTTCAGCTTGTCAAGGGCAATGGCCGAAAGAACAACAATACCACCAGCGATCAGGCCAACTACTACTGCCCAAAGCGGGTTGATGACATCAGCACCAGCTGTAATACCTACCAAACCGGCCAGGATACCATTCAATACCATACCGAGATCGAGTCGCTTGAAGACGGCATAAGCCATCAAGAATGCTCCAAGACCGCCAGCACAAGCTGCAAGACAAGTAGTAACCAATACAAAGGATGTCAATGCAGGGTCTGCAGATAGAACTGAACCACCGTTGAAGCCGAACCATCCCAACCAGAGAAGGAACACGCCGATCACGGCCAAAGGCACAGAAGAACCTGGCTTGTCGACCACTTTTCCATCGACATACTTACCTAGACGTGGGCCGAGGATTATGATACCGGCAAGAGCACCCCATCCACCTACGGAGTGAACAAGCGTAGAGCCAGCGAAGTCATAAAATCCCATAGCATCCAGGGCACCACCGCCCCACTTCCAGCTTCCGATGATAGGGTATACCACCCCGACAAAGATCAACGTGAATAGCAGATAGGCAGAAAGCTTGATTCGCTCAGCTACAGCACCTGACACAATCGTCGCGGCTGTCGCAGCAAACATCCCCTGGAACAGGAAGTCAGTCCAGTAAGTGTAGCCTCCTGAGGCATAGCCTGTGGTGACATCTGCCGTGCCTGGGTTGAACCAAAACATGGACCATCCCCCACCGTCAAACTTGAGCCATCCTGGAGTCTCAAAGCCTGGATACATTAGGAAAAACCCTAACAACGCATAAGATACCAGACCAATGATCGGAGTCAAGGTGTTCTTAAATAGAATATTGACTGTGTTTTTGGACTGGCCAAAGCCTGCTTCCACACCGGCAAACCCCAGGTGCATAATGAAAACAAGTCCTGTCGCCAACATCATCCAGACATTGTTAGCAGTAAAAACCGCCTCTCCGATCTGTGTAGAGTAATCGACAGCTGCTGCCGCTACTTCTGTGACTGCCGGTGCACTTTCTACGATAGTGTCACTGGTTTCAGCCAGTTTGTTCAAAGAGTCCTCATTCATAGGTTTCGTGATTTTGGTGTTACGTCTTCAATTTTTACCTCAAATCGTTGTAAAAACTGTAATCATTTAGAATAATGGTTAAAAATCAGTCCAATTCTAGCAACAAAAACGTAATTCGAATCTTTTACAGTTATTTTTTTATACCGTTCGTGGAATAATTGCAAATTTTAAAATGGAAAAGGTTTTAGGTTTGAGAATTTTCAATTGCCATTGGGAAACAGGCAATAAAAAAGCCCTCTTCGCAGAGGGCTCTCATTTCCAGTGTGGATAAGTCTATTTTGGACTAACTATTCACCGTATTTCTCACGGAAGCGTTCATAAAGCCGTTGCTGCTTACCTTCCAATTCCAACTCCTTGCCCTGGATAAAGGCCATGGTTACCTTGCTGGTACGCATATCAAGCACATCACCCTCCGAAACGAACAGGATCGCGTCTTTACCGACATCAATGGTTCCAGCCCGATCGCCGATTCCGAGAATATCCGCCGAATTCTTCGTGATCAGTTGCAGCGCCTGCTCCCGGGTCAGACCATAGGCACTAGCCGTACCTGCATAGAAGGGTAGGTTTCGGGCACTTGTAAGGCCTTCGTAGGTCAGTCCAACTTTGATGCCTGCATCCGTCAGGATCTTGGGCATCTTATAGGCAAGGTCTATGTCCTCGTCCTCTCGGGAGGGACGAGCGTGCACATCCCCTAGCAGAATAGGGATATCATGTTCCTTTATGAAATCCGCAACTCTCCACGCATCACGTCCGCCGACCAGCACGATATTTGGTACGCCTGTAGCCTTCAGGGTTTGCACGGCATCAACTATAGCCTGGCTGTTATCTGCATAAACATACAGCGTCTTCTCGCCAGTGAGCAGGGGTATCGCCGATTCCAAAAGTAAGTTGGTGACCCCCTCAGTCTGCTTTTGATAGGCTTTCACGTCATCGAAAAACTTCTCTATTTCCGTCACCTGGTCGCCATAATTATCATTGCTGCGACGAGCGGTCTCCCCCAGCCACCATCTGGCGCCGTACGTGAGAGACGGCCAGTTGAGATGGATACCGTCATCAGCTTTGTAAGCCGCGTCCTCCCAGTTCCAGCCATCCAGCATCATTACGCTTGAAGTCCCAGTCATGCGGCCGCCGGTCGGTGCCGATTGTGCCAGGAGGATGCCATTGTATCGCATCGTGGCGATCAGCTCGCTATCGGTGTTGTACGCAATGAGAGATCTGACATGTGGCGTAAATTGCCCTACCTCATTGTAATCTCGCGTTGGCCTTACCGCGTTGACGTCCACCAGACCCAAGGTGGTCGCTGGCAGAATCAAACCTGGGTACAATTGCTGCCCATTGCCATCAATCGTTCGATAGTCGCCAAGATCAAATGAAGAGGCATCGGCCCCAACAAAGGTGATCACACCATTATCAAATGCCACCGTGCCATTCTCTATCACTTGCCCATCACCTACGTGAATAGTCACATTAGAAATAGCAATGGGACCAGACTGTGGATCTGCGGGCTTGGGAACTTGGGCAAGTCCGTACGTCAGTGCCGCAAAGCTCAGGAGTATTGTTGCTAGTATTTTCATTGCTTTCATTAGTCTTGAATGTTGATCACTTCGTCTTCACAGTGCCAATCTCGCTGCTCCCTCTTTTTGCCTTTCTGGGTTTTACCGCCCCCACTCTTTACCGCGAGCATTTTATTTATGAGACGCTGCCGCTCTGAGGCCACAAATTCTCTGGCAGCCTGGTCTTTTGCCATGCTGTAGTATTCTATGCCGTCCACGAGGGTAACGTCTGCTCGAGCATAGATCGAAAGGGGGTGATCAGTCCACAACACCAGATCGGCATCCTTACCAACCTCTATGCTTCCCATACGATTATCCAGATGGAGCAACTTCGCGGGGTTGAGGGTTACGAGCTTCAGCGCTGCAACCTCATCCATATCGCCATACTTCACGGACTTGGCTGCCTCCTGATTGAGTCGTCGCGCCATCTCCCTGTCATCTGAATTGATGGCTGAAGTCACCCCGGCCTGCGTCATCAGGGCGGCATTATAGGGTATTGCTTCTTTCACCTCATATTTATAGGCCCACCAGTCGGCGAAGGTGGAACCTCCCGCCCCATGCTTGGCCATGATGTCCGCCACCTTGTAGCCTTCGAGGATATGCGTGAACGTATTGACCCGAAAGTCGAATTGCTCAGCCACTTTCATCAGCATATTGATCTCGGACTGCACGTACGAGTGACAAGTGATAAAGCGCTCTCCATTGATGATCTCGAGCAGTGCTTCCAATTGCAAGTCTCTGCGAGGGGGAATTGCCTGGCTATTTCTCCTACTGGAGGCCTGACGGTATGCCGCCCATTTCGCCTCGTATTCCTTTGCCCTGGTAAATCCATCGACAAACACCTGCTCAACGCCCATTCTCGTTTGTGGGAAACGAGTGGTCCACTCACTCGAGCGGTTGGACTGCTTCACATTCTCACCAAGAGCAAATTTGATGTACCCATCCGCGCCCTGTATTCTCATCTCCTCAGGCGTCCTACCCCATCGAAACTTGACCAAAGCCGATTGCCCTCCGACGGGATTTGCCGAGCCATGGAGGAGTTGGGCTGCTGTCACTCCTCCGGCCAGCTGCCGGTAGATATCGACCTGCTCGGAGTCGACAGCGTCGTACATCCTGACTTCAGGTACGATGGTTTGGGAACTCTCATTGACACCACTCAAACCGGCGTGCGAGTGTTCATCGATAATCCCCGGCGTCAGGTGCTTGCCGGTACCATCAATCACTCGGGCGCCATTTGCGGAAAGACCCTGTCCCACTTGAGCTACTTTGCCGTTTTGCACCAATACATCAGCTCCTTCCAGTTTGCCCTGACCATCCAGGGTCCAGACAGTCGCATTTTGTATCAGTATACTCTCAGAGGTAGGTTCTTCGATCCAACCATGTGCGACAAAAGGGTACATCATGGGTCCATACTCGATGGTCCCCTTCTCTTCTTCCTCTCCTTGCTCCTCAGACGCCTCCTCCGCTTCGCCAGGCTTCCTGTTCGCGCTCCATTTGATGTCGGCTCCATCCGAATTCACACCGAGACCCCCATAA
Source organism: Cyclobacteriaceae bacterium (assembly GCA_965227935.1). Taxonomy (GTDB): domain Bacteria; phylum Bacteroidota; class Bacteroidia; order Cytophagales; family Cyclobacteriaceae; genus JAWPMT01. The sequence goes on from CBDDGS010000047.1 coordinate 134,828, forward strand.
CCAGTAACTGTCGTCCAACCTGAGAGGCGAGTCATATTGTCTTCTTCCGGCAAATTGAAGGAAAGGGCAATGCGTTCCTGGTCGACATCGACCTTCACCTTCACCGAGGTAGAATCGTTGATCGTGATCTCCCCCGAAAGTGATTTGGCATTTTCGATGGCAAACTCGTATTGAGTGCCATTTAGCTGGAGGTCAAACTCTCCAGCAAATTTGTCGAGGGACTCCTCTTTGACAATGTATCTCTCTCCCTGGATCCACGTCTGGAGTACGTCGCCGGTACCTTCAAGGACATCTTCCGTAGCAATGAAGAAGTTGGCATCTCTACCCACATTCAACGACCCTATCCTACCCGAGGCACCCAGAATCGAAGCCGGCGTTTCAGTGATGGCTCTCAGCGCCTCTTCTGCCGGCAATCCATGCTCAATGGCCTTTCGCAGGCTGGGCCAAAAGTCCTTTTCGGATTTCAGTCCAGACCTTGTAAAAGCCAGGCGGACACCCTGTTTGTGCAGCATGGCCGCGTTTCCTGGTGCCATCTCCCAGTGCTTCATCATTTCCAACGATACATCGGCAGCCTCCAGCGGATCCTCGACATCGTACGCATCCGGGAACACCAATGGGAGAATCAATGGAGCATTGGTCGCGGCAATCTCCGTGGCTCGCTGGTACTCGTCGCCATTTCCTTTGATGATATATTGCTGACCAAACTCATCGCCGATCTTGTCCGCCAGTAACACACGGAGTTTGTCGCTGTTGGCCTCAAATATCTGTGGCAAACTTTTATTGCTGTTGAAGGCGTCCAGCGTAGCGTTGAATTGATCATTGCTACTGGCATACCAGGTCGCATCGAGATTCGCTTGCCGCAACATCGCCACCATTCCCATGATAGAATTCGGATACAGCTGCTTGGAATCACGCGCGCGGGTGAAGGAGAAGTGCGCTGCCGCCTTCGGCGTGATGATGACCTCTTGCACAGGCCCGTCACCCAAATGTGTCAGTACCGATGTACCTCTCATAATACCATTGGCACGAAAGCTTAGAACAGCTCCGTAACCGAGGGACCGGTACTTGTCTGCAGCCTTGCCATCCACTTCCAGCTCCTCAACGGCATGGTAGTGGCTTTGATTGTGTTCATTCCACCCTACAGCATTGGCCTTCGATGATTCATACTGGGGTGTCTCGCCCGATCTCCTGCGGCTCGCCTTGACTTCCGGCAAGCCATAATTGGTGTAGGGGTCCACCAAAGCGGGGTAGACATATTTCCCTTCGAGGTCGATCACCGTTGCGTCTCCGGGAACGGTGATGTTGGCTCCAACGGCCACCACCTTTCCGTCTTTGATCACGAGCGTGCCCCCCTCGTAGGAGGTCGTGGGGCTCACCTGAATGAATCCATTCGTCAACGCATAGGTCGTCGGACGTTCATCAGGGGTGTTGTTGGATAAGAAGGTCTCTTGCCCCCAGGCACTCCCGAGGCATAGAAAACCCACACTGATAAATAGTAGTAGTCTCATTAGCAAACTGAATTGGTTTAACTCTTCCTTCTTTTGTCTCTTCGTAGCCGACAATTTAATCAACATTCAGCGGGATGAAGTGCCGCTCATGGAACAGGTGAAACACCCTTGAGGGCGAATAAGAAGTACAGCACTGACCTCGGTATATCTAAAAAATTCTGCGGATCATCGAATATTTACCAATTCGTTATATGTCATTTGTTACCTTTCTAATGAAGGTGGTGCTGTGATATTATCAATTCCATCCAACCACTTCCAGCGCAAGCAATCGACAACGACAGTTTCAATATTTTATTGGCCAGTGACAATAATCTATTGATAAGCCGGAGCGTTATGTTGAATACCCAGCCAAATATTTTCAATCAGGAGTAACCATTAGAACAGATGAACTTTTTACTTTCTCTCGTTTTTAGCATTGCTGTCCTACCAGGCAATCAGGACGCACAGGAAGGACTGGCGATTTACTTGGTGGACCAACCTTACCCCAATTTCTCTGAGGGGGAGAAAGACTGCTACTACTGTTTCGATTTGGCAAAGGACAAGCTGTCCGATCGGCCCATCCTGACACAGGCAGACATCGCCTCATTTGACTGGGATAATCAACAAGTGACCTTGACTGACGAGGGCAAAGAGAAAGTGGCTAATCTGGAGATCCCCCTACCTGGCCTGGCCGTCGCTTTCGTTCTCAATGGTGAGCCTGTTTATGGTTTTTGGTTCTGGAATTCTCTTTCCGCTTACACCTGCGACCGCGTGTGCGGTACTCCGACGAAAGACTTCAAGATCACCTTTGGGCGCCCCGGGGTGGAGCCTTACGGCAAGGATCCCCGGTTTGATGCAGGATTGAAGGTGTACGTCAACAAGAATCTTAGGAAGTAGCGGGCCAATATTTAGTCTCGCGGCTCTTCTTTCGGCATCTTGATGATTTGCCTTCCTGTCCAATCAATCCCAAAGGCAAAGCGGTACAGCGGGTCCTTGGAATCATAGGGCACATCTTCCTTTTGGTCCAAAACAGCCTCCCACGAAGAGGGCAACTCGAACGGCAGCAATCCCTCTGCCTGGCGGCGGTCAAAGAGAATGTCCACCATTACCTCATCGGACGTACCAAACTCAGCAAAAAGACCGCTACTCGCTTCTTCAACGGGCGTGAGAATAGCCGGTCGCTCCAAATTGACGATCGTCACCACCGGTTTCAATTCAGACCATGACCTGAGATCGGCCAGTTCCTCGTCCGTATAATACAATCGGCCCTGATGAAAGAAGGACTCGAGGAAGGAATCATCTCGCGGATCATAGGGCGTCATAGCGCGAGTCACCACCACATCAGCGTCCTCCGGATCGTCTACCAATTCCGCCAGCCCGTCAAACGCCGACAGGTCTTTGAAGCCATCAACGAATAGCTTGACGCCAGATGAAAGAGGCAGCAAACCCTCATTTTTCAGCAGGACCGTCGAAGCGGCCTGTGCATCTTTGCCCCGTTCTCTGAAGTCCTCGCGACCCGCAATGCCGAGAGCCGCCTGCTCATCTACATAGGGGTCGTCAAACAAACCCAAAATAAACTTGTCCCGAAGAATTCTTCCCACGGACACGTCCAATCGTTCCTCGCCGATCTCACCGGAATTCACTAATTCGATCAGTAGATCTGTGGCACTCTCACCCCCAAATTGATCACAACCGGCGTCCAGTGATTTCTTCATCCGCTCGATCGGTGTCAACTCCTCTACCCCCCAGGCACGACCTTCACCGAATCGCGTATCCGTGAGGATATTCCAGTCTGTACAAACGACCCCATCAAATCCCAGGGAGTCACGTAGTAGATCCGTGATGATCTCTTTGTTGAATCCGAAGGCTACATCTTCGCTCGTCTGTCCGACGGGGATGCCATAGTAAGGCATGATCTGGGCAGTGCCCGCTGGTAAAGCACCGTGTTTGAAGGGCACGGCATGGTACTCAAACATGCCCCCGGGATAGACCTGCTCCTTGCCGTAGGGGAAATGTGCGTCTTCCCCATCTTTCTGCGGGCCACCTCCGGAAAAGTGTTTGGACATACAGGCCACACTGTTATTGCTCAGGGAGTCGCCCTGGAAGCCCAGCACGTAGGACTTGGTCATGTACGTCGCCAAGACGGCATCTTCACCGAAAGTGCCATTGTTCCGCGCCCAGCGCGGCTCTGTGGCGAGATCCGCCATTGGATGCAAGGCCAAACGGATCCCTACCGACCGATACTCCTGGTTGGCAATCTCGCCAAACTCTCGAACCAGGGCCGTGTCCCTTGTAGCCGCCATCCCCAGAGGCGATGGCCACGCAGAAAAAGCGGGTGTATATATAGCGGCTCCAGGATTGTACTGCGTTCCGTGCCTTGGATCAGTAGCGATCGTCACAGGAATGCCAAGCCTCGTCCGTTCCGCCATCTTCTGAATGTTATTGTTGAAGCGGGCCATTACGTCGGCATCGTACGCATGCACGGTGTTAAAGCTGTTCATCAGTCTGGAAGCCACCATTTCCGAACTCGATGGGATGACAAGGCTGAACGCCACATCGAACAGCTCCGTAGAAAGCAGCGGCTTATCTATCGGGTCGCCATTGTCCTCGAAGCCGATCATAGTGATGAACATGGTGCCGGCTTTCTCCTCGACGGTCATCTGCGAGAGTAGATCCTCGATGCGATCATCCAACGGAGCATCCGGATCCTCGTACACATCCAGTCTCCCGTTCTTATTCAGATCCCGAAGTTCGCGCCCGTCGTAGGACAGCACGGCAGCTTCATCACCAAGCAAAGCCCTGGCCTCATTCACCTCATTGGACCTCCTGATATAAAAAATGGTGGCAATCACGATCACTACAAGGACCACGGTTGCCACCAATATGCCGAGAATCTTCAATACTCTTTTCATCCGTGCTTCTTCATTGGATTCACCCGCAATACTAGCAAACCCACCGTAAGCCGCACAATGACCGATGTCACGTCAAGGTATCTCGATTATCAATCCTGCCGCACACCCTTGCATCCCTAAAGGGGCCCGCCGCGCCAATCAAAAATCCTCAATCAAAAAAAGATGCGAAATCCGAAATCTGAAATCCGAAATCCTCAATCTTAAATCATCAATCCTCACTCACTGCGAAGGATCGAGGCAGGATTCACGCGGACCGCCCGTCTCACCTGGCCTAAAACAGTGAACACCATGGTGAAGGCTATGACACCAATGGATATTGCAAAGGGTGTGATCGTAACTGGCTTGTGAACGGGGTAGATTTGGTCAAGCAGGAGGAAGATGAGCCATGCACCCAGAGGAGCGCCCAGGACAAAAGCGATACTCAAAACCCAGACATATTGCTTCCCTGCAATTTTGGCGATCCCAGAAGGTGCAGCTCCCAACACTTTGCGCACACCGAATTCCTTGAGCTTGGACTGAATTGTAAAGGAAATCAGACCATAAAGTCCCAGGCAAGCCAGGAACAAAGCCATCCCCGTGATGATCATCATGAGGGTCATATCCGCGCTGGTGCTGTCGAAGTACTCGTCAAAAACATCTTCCTGATATATTCTGTCGTAAGGCTCATTCGGAGCTACTTCGAACCATTTGGACCTCAGGGTGCCATCCAGGGCAGGCAATCCACTTTCACTGCTCACGACAAGGAATCTGATGTCTTCATCCTCGACACCAGTAAATACAAAGGGTTCGATACGCACGTAGAAGTTATCATAGTGAAAGTCCTCCACTACTCCTACGACGGTGCGCACCACAGAGTCCAGCGGGAATGTTTGGTTGATGGGATCTTCCCACCCCATTTGCTCCACAAAAGTCTCGTTCACCACCACGGCTGACCTCCTGTCAATGGCCTGATCCTCGAGGAATCGCCCTTCCGCCAACCGAAATCCCAGCATCTCGAGGTAACCAGCCGTGACACCTGCTCTCCGTAGTGGAAATTTATGGTCCAGGTATTCGAAAGACTCTCTTGCAGGGTATCTGCCCACATGATCCGAAGCACCGGCATAGGCTTTCAACTGCGGTTGGTCCAGCACGGCATTCCGCATCAGCTCATAGTTCGCTGAGTTATTGACGAGCACTGACAACGTGTTTTTCTGGTCATAGCCCCAGTCGCGGGTCTGCATATCCCGACTGATATCCGTGAAGACAAATCCCGCTACGATAGTTTGAAATGCCAGGAAGAATTGCACACCCAGCATGATCTTAGAAAAGATATTCTGATTTCCCAGCTTCTGACTTCCCTTGAAAATCGTCACCGGCTGAAACCTGGAAATGTAGAACGCCGGGTAAGCGCCTGACAGGAGGGCCGTAAACGTCAACAAGAGGATGTAGAAAACGACGAGATTCTGCGGAAAAAAGGTCCGGAACTCAAAGTCAAACACAGGGATCATCGCATCAAAGCCGGGAACCAGCATGTAGTAACTAATGAGTGTACCCAAGACCAGCGCCAAGGCACACAACAGAAGGTTTTCTACCATGAACTGCTGGATGATCTGCCTACGGACCCCTCCCATGACCTTTCTCAGCGCAATCTCCCGCAGGCGTCGAGCCGCTCCTGCAACAGCAATATTCATGAAGTTAAAGCAGGCCATGCCCAGCAAGAAAAGTGAAAGGATGGTCAGTGCGATCCGGCCTACGGGCTGCGATGCGATCACCACGGAAGAGGTGATCTGATAGCCCTCCGTACTCAGATCATAAAAAGGCATCGAACTAAATTCCTTCACGACCCACTCCGGATCGACAGCATTTTGAAGCGCCTGGTACTCCTCAAAGCTAGAAGAGAGCTCCTCTATGGAATGGCCCTCCTGCAAGAGCACGAAAGTGGCATCGGTGAAATAGGACCAACCATTGCGATCTTCCGGTGCACGATCCATGAAATGCGCCATAGGCAGCAGGAAATTGAAGTTCATACCGCTGTTGTAAGGGTAATCCTCCAGTACTGCGCCGACGACGAAGTTGTGAGTACCCTCACCACCCAAGTTCATCACCAACTCCTTACCCATGGGATCCTCGTCGCCAAAGTACTTCACAGCCATATCGTAGCTGATGATCACTTCGTTCTTGTTTAGCAATGCCCGCTCAGATCCGGCGAGCACCTCAAAGTCGAACATGTCCATGAAGGTTGGATCGACATAGACCATCAGTTCATCAAATACATTATCTCTATACCGAACGCTTGCGCCTACGTACTCGACACGTGCAAACTGCTCCACCGCCGGATGATCCTGCGCCAACCGGGGACCCAGATCTATCGGAGTATCTCCCCATAGTGGATAATTGTTCTCATTCTCAATCGTGTTCAATATCTGGTGAATCCGATCTCCTTTCGAGTGAAACCGGTTCATGTACAATTGATAGTCGATAAAAATGAAGGTTGTAAGCGCCAATGCTATGGCAGTGGCTAAGCCAAGTATGTTGATGGAGGAAGTCACGGCGTGCTTCCTGATGTTGCGAAAACCCAGTTTCAGGTAATTCACAAATAGACTGTTTCTTGACATGTTGTAGATTTTTGAGTTTGACCGTTTGATGTTTGACCAGCGAAAAAAACGAATGACATCCCACACAAACCGGAGTCGCGCCCCACGGACCGTCTCCTCCTGTGCGCGCCTGTCAAAAAGCTCATAGATGTCTCCTTCTATCTCTTCCAGGAAGCGAGGATTGCAGTACCAGCGAAGAAATCGCTCTGCCCAGGCCGGTGGCCGCGGCTCGTTCATGCAGAAAAGTTGAAAGTAAGCTTCGGAATACTATTGTAGAGCTTCGAGCGTACCAGCATCGAATCATCAAGTGCCTGCTTGCCTAGTTTAGTTAGCGTAAAAAGACGCTTGCGCCGACCACCGCGTTCATTCGTGGCGCCGCCCATTCGCGACTTCAGCAGATCCTTCTCCTCCAGCCGGCGGAGTACCGCGTGCGCCGCGCTGATATTGAGTTCGCGGCCTGTCTGGACTTTGAGCTCGTCAATAATGGCCACGCCATACGCCTCGTCATACAGCGAGCCCACGGTGAGCAGTACCAGTTCCTCCAATTCTCCGAGATGCAATCCTCTCATGTGAAAATCATTTGTTGTACAAAACGTGAAACTAATACATTAGTTGTAGTTTTTATAAAACAAATAGAGAAATGTGTTTCGATGAGCTTCTGAAAAGGTTCTAAGAACAGATTTAGGAGAGACCAGATGCACATCCATGGAAAGGACAGTCCGGTGCTTCATTGTAGCTCTGCCCCTCAAGCAGCCCGCAGGCCCTGCAGGCTGCCATTTCGCCCCGGTCTATTTTGCTGAGAGTAAGGCTTCGACTGACTCCAGATGATACAATGCGTAATCGTTGATATGTTGCAACAACACCCAAAGTACCACTTTCGCGTCATCCAGAAGGAGGGTGGTAACCCGACTGAAGGATCTCTTTGGCGCGATTCACCTCATGGAAGATTTCCTCAAACCCTTCGTCAAAGATTCTTCCCGACACTTCGTTCTGGTCTGAATGACGAAGGTGATGGAACTGTTCCATAACGTCAGATTGCTTCACTCCGTTCTCAATGACGATCGGTAGCGAAATCATCAATCGACACTCTCAACGCATACATTTAGAGAATTCAAATCCCCCTTTAAAAAGGGGGACACAGGGGGATTTATCTAAGACGGACGATATAAATCAATTCGTCATTCCTGCGAACCAGATTGAAGGAGACCATGAGGTCGAAAGGCCTCACTATCCCGCAAGTTTAGCGGAGCATAACTTGTGGGGATAAATCTTCCAGCTTCCAGCTGGATACTCCACTCCATAGATGATTACGGGACCAAACGCGCATCTCCGGCAAAATAGACTGTTAGGCCCGTGCCTTGTGGTTACTGTATGTGAGGGAACTCACCCAGCATTTAAGATTGCTTCACTCCGTTCTCAATGGCGATCGGTAGCGAAATCATCATTCGACACTCGCAACGCATACATTTAGAGAATTCAAATCTCCCTTTATAAAGGGGGACACAGGGGGATTTATCTAAGACGGACGATATAAATCAATTCGTCATTCCTGCGAACCAGATTGAACGGGACGATGACGCCGAGTGGAGAGTGATGTAGGAATCTGAATTGACTTTTTGTTCGAACCAGATTCCTGTCTCGCACTCCATTTTGAAAAAATCGCAAGCGACTCAGATACCTACAAGCTCACAGGAATGACGGCAAAGGAAAACGGAGGCACTTTTAATTCCTCGGCCCACCCGGAACCGCAAAATCCAAAATCTTCAGCTTATTCAAGCTTTCGTTCGTCGTGGGCATAGCTTTGTATTGGTTCGGTACCGCGTCCCAACCCTTGTATACTTTGCCGTTGATCATGTACTGATCCGCCCCGGCTGCCGCCGCTCCGCTGGAGCTAAAGAGTGAGTATCCCGTTGCGGGAGCGACCTGCCCGGCCTGCGTACCACGCAGCACATATTCCAATTTGCCATCGCCATCGGCATCCACCTTGATCCAGTTCACCTGTAGAATGCGGTTGTACGTACCGTCCATAGCCATCTCCTGGATACGACGGTTAAAATTCTCTATGATCACCTCCACTCCCTCAACATCCTTGCGCAAGCCGAGATGCAGACTGCGTACCATCAAAGGATTGGTCCCAACTTCCAGGTATTGGCCGATCTCCTGTCGATGGTAAATGCTGAGGTATTGCACCAGCAAGGCATCCACGAGCATGTAGTCGACTTCTTCGGCCAGTAGCTTGCGCAGGTTTTGTTGATCACTCTCCCCATCGACGAATTCCACGCCCTCAGCTGCATCCAGTTCTGCTCCATAAGCGTAATTGCCGACCACTGCGACCTTCTGATCCGTCAAATCATCAAAGGTCGCCGCACTCACATCGGCACCTTTCCGTCCTACGAGTACCAGTCGATTCTGTAGGTAGGGCTCGCTGAAAACCAATTGATCCTTCCGCTCGTCGCTGATCCAAAGGGCCGCGCTGCCCTGGTACTTGCCCGTCTCAATACCGGTCGTCACCTGTCCAAAATCCACGATTTCATTGATCGCCACTACTTGATCGCGCTTCAACGCCTCCACCACCAAGCCGATAGCGACCCGCTGCCCCGCTTCGACGTTAGTGAAGGGTGGCCAGACGTCTGAAGCCAGTAATAGGCGATCTGGCTGTGCATGGACAAGAAATGAGGTGATCACAAAGAGGAGTAACAGTACTTTTTTCATAAATTGAGAGAGCCTTAGGATAATTGATCGAAGGTATGAGTCAACCAACAAAAAGCGGCCTTTGTTTCGCCTCCCGTTAGGAGAAGTTTGCCGTTGGTGGTAATGCTCAAACCCGACAGCCAAATTATCAGTATAACAGAGAAATAACCTCACCCATGGTCAAAAACTATATCCTCGTTGCGTGGCGAAGCCTGCTCAAGAAGTTCGGTTTCACCATCATTAATGTAATGGGTCTTGCCTTTGGCATGGCCACCTGCCTCTTGATCGCCCTCTACGTCAATTACGACCTGTCGTATGACGACTTCCAGGACGAAAATGTCTACCGGATGTGGATCAACAGGGTCTACCCCGAGCGAGAAGTCAATTATCCTCTAGTCCCCCACTCCTTCGGGCCGCAGCTCGTTGAAGATTTCCCGGAAGTGGTCGCTCAAGGCCGTTGCTTTGTCGGGCAAAATGCGACGAACGTCACAGTCGGAGACGACTCCTACTTAGAAGAAAGATTCGTATTTGTAGACTCCTCCTTCCTTGATGTGCTGCACATACCTTTCATCTCCGGCGACCCAAAAACGGCGCTCCGTGACCCTAACTCCGTGGTAATCTCCGAGTCCACAGCCAAAAAGTTATTCGGTGATGAAGATGCCATGGGCAAGAAGATTGAGTTCTTCGGTCAGTCCAAAGAAGTAACAGGCGTCGCGTACGATTACCCGGACAATTCGCATTTTCACTACAACTACCTGGCGCCGGTGCACCAGTTCCCATTCTTTAATCAAATCAACTTCGTTGGATTCAGCTCGATGACCTACCTCAAATTGAAGGAAGGCACCGATCCGCAGACGGTTGAGGCGAAGTTTCCGACGTTTGTCAAGCAATATGCCGAAGGCCAAATACAGCAACGCAATGGCATGTCCTACGACGAATACGTCGCCGCCGGCAACGGCTACAACTATCACCTGCACAACATCCAGGACATACACCTGCACTCCAACCTGGAAAACGAGATCAAGGCGAACGGCAATATCAACTACATCTATATCTTCTCCATCATCGCCGTATTTATCCTTGTCATCGCCTGCATCAACTTCATGAACTTGTCCACGGCGCGGTCCACTGAGCGTGGCCGTGAGGTGGGTATCCGCAAGGTGCTGGGCTCGAGCAAGAAACAACTTATCGGCCAATTCCTGGCGGAATCCATCCTGGTCGCGTTCTTCAGCGCTATGCTGGCAGTGATTATGACCTATCTGGCACTTCCCTACTTCAATGAACTCGCCGCCAGACCATTGTCACTGATGCAGTTCGCAACGACTGTTCCCATTCTCTCGATGGTCTTATTGATTTTTGGAGTGGGTATCCTCGCTGGCATTTATCCGGCCTTCTTCATTTCCTCCTTCTCGGCACTTTCCGTCATGAAAGGGAAACTGAAGGGCAGCAAGACGGGCATCTACCTGAGAAATGGTCTGGTGATCCTGCAGTTCGCCATCTCTATTACGCTAATCAGCGCCACGCTCATCGTCTTTGACCAGATGAATTTCATGCTTAACAAACCCCTGGGTTTTGACAAAGAGAATGTGGTCGTAGTGGAAAACGCCGGTGGAATCAATGCCGGGGGTGCAGACTTCACGCGCTTCGAAACCTTCAAAAACGAGATTAATGACTTGCCCAATGTCACCGTCAGTGGCTACTCATCCAATATGCCTGGGGATCTCACCGCGGACTTGTCCATTAGGGTCCCGGGGACGTCTCAGAAGGAATTGATCATCCGCCACATGAGCTTCGACAACGAACTGCCCGAAGCGATGTCAATGGAGGTGCTGGCCGGGAGATTCTTCTCAAAGGATTTCGAAGATTCCCTGTCGATGGTCTTAAATGCCGCCGCAGTCGAAAAGTTGGAGATCGATGACCCGGTCGGAAAGAAGATCATTCAAATCGCTGCCAATGCGGACCCTATTGAATTCACGATCGTCGGCGTCATCGACAATTTCCACTTCCAATCGCTACACGTCGATTTGAAGCCCGCATGCTTCACCAGTATGCAGGGACCCAATGCCTTCATCAACAAGATGGCGGTCAAAATAGATGGAGACCCACAAAGCACACTGAATCAGATTGAAACCAAGTGGAACGAGTTCGTCCCAGGCAATCCATTCAAGTCGTACTACCTGGAAACGAACATGAAGGAATTTTATGAAACAGAGCAGGCGACGGGACGAATCCTCGGCATTTTCACTTTCCTCGCCATCGTCATCGCTTGTATTGGCCTCCTGGGTTTGTCCTCCTTCGTGATCAACCAAAGAGTGAAAGAGATAGGCGTACGAAAAGTACTGGGTGCGTCCGTCTCACAGATCATCGTCCTCCTGTCAATGGACTTCACCAAGCTGATCGGAGTCGCGATTCTCATCGCTGTGCCCACGGCCTACTATTGGATGAATGCGTGGCTGGACAATTTCGCCTATGCCATCGCCATCAGTGCGTTCGTGTTCATACTGGCGGGTTTGGCCTCGTTGATTGTGGCAGTAGGCACCATCAGCTTCCAGTCGATCAAGGCCGCTCTGGCGAATCCTGTGGAGAGCCTTCGCGATGAATAGATAGGCCACGCTAAAAATTTAGTCCTGATAGCCAGCCACTTACTGTGGTTGGCTATTATTTTTTCCACAAATACGAATATTATCCTGAATATAATTTCTACATTTACGAATATTATCCATTTAGACTCGGAATGAAAGGAACTTATTTAGGAGAATTTGAGGAGGTGGTGCTCCTCGCTGTAGGGATCCTCGACGGCAATGCCTACGGTGTCTCGGTACGAAAGGAAATAGAGGAGCAACTGTCTCGTAATGTGAGCCTGAGCGCCTTGCACACAGCGATGCACAGACTCGAAGAGAAGGGATTTCTATCCTCTGACCTTGGTGCGCCCACGAACGAACGTGGCGGCAAGCGCAAGCGTATCTTTCACCTGACCAATTCTGGAAGAGAAGCCCTCCTGACTGCAAAAGAAGCCAGAGAGCGTATGTGGAACAGGCTTCCAGGTATTTCTCTCCAAAACAACTGATCAGCATGGCACGACAAATACATCCCCCCCGTTTTGCGGAGCAATTCCTGTTGTGGTTTTGCAACGAAGCGTACGCCGAAGAGATCCATGGTGATATGGAAGAGATCTTCCTGGAAGAAGTAGAAGACCTGGGTGTCCGCCGGGCCAAATGGCGTTTCATTGTTCGCGTTTTCTCATTCATCAGACCCCGATACATCCGACGATCCCGCAGGGTGCTACAGTTCACACTCTTCTGGAACTACGTACTCATTGCACGGAGAAACCTACTCAAGTACAAGCGCTACAGTGCCTTCAGTCTATTCTGCCTTGTGCTTGGTTTGTCCTCTGGCCTGTTGATGATGGGCTACGTTTTGGACGAACTGAGCTACGATCGGTCTCTGACCGATCACGACAGGATTTATCGCCTGGCGCAGCACGTGGACATGGAGAGCGGAGAGTTGGACGCGGCGATCACTCCAGGGCCATTGGGATTCCGGATGAAAGAGGACTTGTCGTGGGTGCAAGATCACGCAGTAGTCTCCGTCTTCAACCGATTCACTTTCGAACTGGACGATGAAAAGTACAGCGAGCCGCATGCGCACTTTGTGAACAGGGACTTTCTGAAGGTCTTCAAGTACCCCCTACTGGTGGGAGACGCGGCGACGGTATTCGATCAACCACGGTCCATTCTTATCAGTCAATCTTTGGCGGAGAGGTTCTTCGGAGAAGAGGAAGCCCTCGGTCAGGACCTGCCGGTGGAAGGGCGAGGCACATTCACCGTCACAGGTGTGATGGAAGACGTACCTTCCAACAGCCATTTCCACCCGAAAGCCCTGCTCTTCATGGGTGAGGAGGCTGTCACGGAAAATGGCTGGTTGGACCACTCCTTTTACACCTACATCCTTATGAATGAAGGGCAGACCCCAGCTGATGTAGAGGAGAGTCTCAATGGATTCCATGAAAGGGTATTGACGGAGCCTCTAAAGGAAAGCTTCGCCGGCACAGGATACATGTATCTTCAACCGGTCACGAGCATCCACCTGCAATCTCATCTGAACTACGAACTCGAGACCAACAGCAATATGACGGACGTCTTATCGCTGAGTGGCCTGGCCTTGTTTATCCTCGTTGTTGTAGGCATCAACTATCTCAACATCTCAAGCGCTCAGGCGACCCGGCGCATCAGAGAGGTCGGTGTTCGCAAGGTACTGGGCTCCAACCGATCGATGATCGTCGCCCAGTTTTATATGGAGTCGTTGATCCTGTGTGTGGTCGCAGGGGTTTTGGGAAAAGCGTTGGCCTATGCGCTACTTCCTTCTTTCAACTATGTCTCGGGCAAAGAATTCGACTACACGTTTTTACTGGATGGACCCAATGGACTGATCTACTTCGGGACCGTTCTGATTCTGGCGTTGATTAGTGGCTCATACGCCGCCCTGTTCTTATCTGGATTCAAAATTGAAGATGCACTCAGAAAGAAGGTGAGTTTCACACGACTCAAGCTTCCGGTAAGCAAGACGCTCAATGCCTTCCAGTTCGTGGTTTCACTAGTGATGATCATTCTGACCATTGCTGTAACCCAGCAAATCGACTATGCCAGGAACCGTGACCTCGGCTTCGACCAATCACAAGTATTGAAGGTCGAGCTTACCCATCGCATGGGGGCAGAGCGCATGCTAGCCATTGCCAATGAATTGGAAAGCCATCACCAAATAGCGAGGGTGGCCAGTGCCATGAAGTCGCCCGGTGACGATTTCTGGGCTGATGGTCTCTTCTTCGAGAAATCCGATGGGTCATTTGGCAGTCTCAAAACGGAATTCAATGCAGTAGATAAGCACTTCGTACCTGCGTTGAGCCTCAGAATCGTCGAAGGCCGGGGCTTTGGCCTCCATTCCACCGATGAGCAGGGCATGGCCGTTATTGTCAATGAGCAAATCGTCAAAGACCTTGGCTATCTAGAAAACCGCGAGATCATTGGCAAGCATGTCAAGCTGCCATTGGGACAAGACCATCAGGCGGTGATCGTAGGTGTGAGTGCCAACGCCCACATGCGCTCACTGCACCATAGCGTAGGTCCTCAGATCCTGGTGAACTTCCCTCCCATTGCTACGCAGCTTTTAGTGAAACTGGAAGGTCGCCCCTCCCCTGAGGTCCTGAGCTTCATCGATGAGAAGGTAGAGTCCTTCACTCAAAGCAATACCCACAAGGTCGCTTTTCTCGACCAGCATTACTGGCAGCAGTACGAAGGGGAGCAGCGCCGAAGTTCACTTTTCTCGATCTTCTCAATGCTTACAGTTGTGTTGGCTTTTGCAGGTTTGACGGCGCTCATCTCTTTTCAGGTGCGGCTGCAGGCCAAGAACATCAATCTGCGCAAGATATTCGGAGCAGGTTTTGGCGACATTGTCCTCAGCTACCTCAAGTCTTACGCCTGGCAGGTGGCCATTGGATTGATCCTGGCATTGCCGCTTTCGGTGTATCTCGTGAACCGATGGCTCAGCAACTTTGCCTATCGCGTGGACCTACCCGTCGTACCCATGGTGGCCGCAGGAATCGCCTTGGCTTCGGGAGTTCTACTGGTTGTCGCACTACACGCGAAGAGTAGTTTCAGGGTAAATCCTGCCACTTACTTAAGCGAAGAGTAGTCTGATCGTAGTGAAGAATCGCAATTAGCAGCAGAAATCCACGGAATACATCTTATTGATATTCAGACATTTGTAACAAAAGTTACATATAAGCCCCGCATGGGGCTTTGTCATGATATGGCCTGACAACAGTCAAATTCGGAGGACATAGCCCCCTCTACCTTCACCCTCGAAAGGAAGATTGTTGAATGTAAACCGTGCTTATCATGAAAAAGAATATAGTAGTCCTCGGTAGCAATTTTGCAGGCTACACTGCTGCCCTCCAATTGGACAAACGATTAGGAAAACGTCGGGAAGAATATGATATCACAGTCATTTCCCCAAGCCATGAGTTCTTGTATGTACCTTCATTGATTTGGGTACCATTCGGTCGCAGGAAATTGGAAGATATCAAGTTTGACATCCGTCCAATTCTGAAAAAGCGAAACATCCACTTTGTGGAGCAACTAGCATCCAAAGTGGATCCTGACGAACAGTTGGTCTACATGAAAGACCAGGAACCGATCCATTACGATTATATCGTAGTGACAACTGGAATACAAATGAACTTCGATGTGATCGATGGTCTGGCACCCGCGGATCATAAGATCCAGAACATCGTTATTCCTAAGCTCGCAATAAAGACGAAGGAAGCGTTTGACAAATTGGTAGAAGATCCTGGCCCAGTGGTCGTTGGTGCCACGCAGGGTGCCAGCTGTATGGGTGCCGCCTATGAGTACCTGTTTAACATGGACAAGGAGCTCCGCATTCGCAAGGTTCGGGACAAAGTGAAGCTTTACTGGATCACACCAGAGCCTTACCTGGGCAACTTCGGTATTGACGGAATGCCCGGTGGTGAGAGTATGCTCAAGATGTTCATGAAGCTCTACAATATTGAGTGGATCACGGATGCGAGCATCGAGACCATCGAAGACAACAAGATCACTTTGAAAGATGGTACCGAACTGCCTTACAAATTGGCGATGTTGATGCCTCCATTCGAAGGAGCACAGGTCATGAAAGACAGCCCCAAACTGGTCGACGCCAAAGGGTTTGTCGAAACCACAGACACCTATCAGCATGTGACATATAAGAACGTCTTTGCTGCAGGGTTGGCAGTGAAAGTCCCGGCTCCCTTCGAGATCAAAAAGACGGCCTTCGGTGTCCCCAAAACGGGCTACCCCAGTGACGTTACAGGAAAGATCGTTGCCAAGAATATTGTCAGAATGATCGAGGGCAACGAGAAGCTGGTGGCCAAGGCCTGGGGTAGAATCCCCGCGCTATGCGTCATGGATGCCGGTCACAAGGAGGTGTATCTGCTGGCGAACCACCTTTTCAAGCCTAGACAGTTTGCCATCTTGTTGCCTAACATCTTCAATGACTTTGGCAAGATCATGCTCGAAAAGTACTTTTTGTGGAAGAATAGGCACGGTTATGCTTGGCTCCCCTAGTCGAGGGGAGACCATTTTAAACCACATCCACGTTGGGGGGTCGTTCATAGCCACGGGCTGTCATGAATGGCCCCCATTCTTTTTCAATTCGCTCGATGAGTCCGGCGTCGATCTTGTGGCGATTCATTCTGTGCGCGCGCTGCCCTTCTACGTACTTCTCCATTTTCTCACGGCAGGGTTCGAAGTCTTCGTGCAGCAATTCAGTGTATAACTTCTCTACGTGCTTCAGTGGTTCCTCCTGAAAATCTTCAAACCGAAGCTCTATAAGATTACCTTCAGGAATAAGTGCTTTTTGCTCTTCATAATCATTCATCAGCCGAACGAAGACATCCAAAATCATTTCCTCGAGAAACTCCTTATCGACCGTTTGAAACCACAGTGTGGGGAACAGCTCGTCGAAGAACTTAAAAGTAGATAGGAACACCGTGATCGGATTGCGATAGATGTACACAAACTTGGCATCTGGATAGAGCTCCAAAAGTGCTTTGACCCTTCCAGTATTCACAGGATTCTTAATCACCGCCCTATTGCCCTGCGTGTTCCACAGAGCCTTGCCGATCAAAGACTTGTAAGTCTTTTTCCATTCCTCCAGGTCACTATCTGACAGCTCGAGCTCTACCGCCTCACGATAGAAATCCGCATAGTTCCGGGGAAAGTAAAAGAAGTTGTAGTAGCTGACATGGATCAGATTGCCCAGGGCAAACTCATCCTCTTGCGGGAAGTCCACATGCAGCTTCACGCGATCCGCAGGCCTACGGTCAGGCATACTTATTCGCATGAAAGTCTTAAATATCAGCTTGCTCGCGAGGTTGTGCGGAAAACAGCCATGGTACGTCGATACGAAGCCCGACCGATCATCCTGACAGAGAATATTGTGTAGTAAAGTGGTCCCGGATCGCCAGTGACCGAGGACAAACAATGGAGGCTTGGCAGCCGGCATCTTGGTAAAAAGGCCGAACTTGATCCGTTCCCACCAATGAAATGGAATAGCCACCAACAGCACCAGCGTTGTCAGCGCTACCTTCAAATAATATGATTTTTGTACTTTACCCTTACCAAGGACTTTAATATAATTGCCCATGGTTGTTCCAGCCAGCGTAGATATTGGCGGGATCTTAAAGTCTGCCATGCCCTTTGAGGAATTCGCCCAAAGGTATCACATCATACCCACTATGAAAGTATCAAAAACTAACTCTTTACTCATTGTCCTACTGGCCTACGCCCTTGCCTTTTTCGCGGCCAGATTCTACTTCAATTATGCTACGGGCGACTTGTACCTTGATGTCCTGCTCGCAGATATAGCAGCCACGGTCGTCATTTTCATTTTCAGCATGGCGCTAAAAAACAGCAGCATGTACGACCCTTACTGGAGCGTAGCACCCCCCATTATCGCGATCTACCTGATGGGCTATTTCACAGATGGCAATGACCTTCGCTCCTACTTCGTGCTCGCAGGGACGATGATATGGGCTGTTCGGCTCACCCTCAATTGGATCAGGGGATGGCCTGGCCTCCATCATGAAGACTTCCGATATGAAGAACTCGCCGAACAAAGCGGCAAGTTGTATGTGCTTGTCAGCTTCTCAGGGATCCACCTCTTCCCTACCCTGATCGTTTATCTTGGTTGCCTACCGATGTTCTTTGCGTTCAATATGGGCGGTCCGATTGGTATTTTCGACTATCTGGGACTGGCGGTGACCACCTTGGGTGCAATCATCGAACTGGTGGCCGATGAGCAAATGAGAACCTTCAAAAAGACCGCTCCCAAGGGAAGCATTATGAAGTCCGGCCTCTGGAAGTATTCCCGCCACCCCAACTACTTCGGCGAGATCGTCTTTTGGTTTGGTCTCTTCCTTTTCGTAGTGCCCAATATGTCTCTATGGTGGACCGCCATCGGATGGATAGCGATGGTGATCTTATTTGTCTTCGCGAGTGTTCCTATGATGGATAGGCGTAGCATAAAAAACAAGGAAGGCTATGCCGAGCACATGAAGGAATTACCTGCACTTGTGCCCTCGCTAAAGAAGATACTTGGGAAATGAGAATACTTGTCGGTATCGGCTTGACGGTTTTTGCCTTCACCTTGCGCGCGCAGGGGGTCGATGCCTTGACATTGAAGGACCTGGTTACCAGCGCCATTGAGAGCAATTATGACATTGCACTGGTCAGTTACGAATCAGAGTTATCAGAACTCAAAGGCGAAGACCTGTCTATACTCCTTCCCCAGATCAATTTTTCTAGTAGCTATTTCAATTACGTGGTCGATGTACCACAGTACATTTTCCCTGCCAACGAGGGTGCTGTTCTAAGTGGTGGCACCTCGAACGGATACTATCCCGTATTCCTCGGGCTGAAGCACAATATGACCGCGGACCTTTCGCTGAGGCAACGGATCTTTGATGTGCGCTTCTTTGGAAGGGATGTCGGCAGAACACAGCTTTCGGACCTGGCCAACAGCCAATTGGATCAGAAGAAGGAGCAAATCGCCGCCGATCTGGCCAATGCCTATTTTCAATGGAAATGGACAGAGTCCAACCGATCCATCCTGGCCTTTAACGAAGAGCGGTTGCAGCAGCTCATGGCAATCATCAGGAGGCAGATCAGCAATCAAATGGCCACATCTTTTGATTCGGCCAGGGTGTCGAGGGAACTCCAGGGCCTGACTATTCAATCGCAGAAGCTTGACGCTAGCAGTCAATTGCTGGCACGCCGAATCCGGCAGCTGAGCAAGGTGGGTGCAACACAGGAAGCTCAATTGGTAACACCCCTTGAAACGCCCCTGTTGACCCCGATAGAGACGTCAGGCGGGGCCCTATCACCGCAGTCGCAGACTTTGTCTCACGCGATGAGCCTCAATGACCTGCAACAAAGGGCCAATCGGTTATCAGGTGTTCCGACTTTGGATTTCTTTGGTCATCTGTACTGGCAATCACAAAGCCCCACGATCAATGTATTTGGGGATGGTTATTGGAACAACCTGAGCTCCCTTGGTGTGCAGCTCTCTGTACCCATCTACAACGGTGAAAAAACGAACCGTGAAACACAACGATTGAAGTTGGAGGCATCCATGCTGGAATTGCGCCAGCAGCAGCTAGATGAAGGTGAGGCCCTACTGCTACAAAAGGCACAGAACGATCTGGAATTTGCTCGCAGTTCTTTGCTTTTGGAGAGACAATGGCAGGAGCAGCTTCAGGCAGAGCTAACTTTACAGGAAAGACGATTCCAAGAAGGATTGATAGGCATCAACGAGCTCCTGGCCTCACGAGCAGAACTCATGACATCCGAGCAGCAAGTGAATACGTATTTATTGAACGTTCGGCAGGCCGAAATAGAAATCCTGCAGATCAAAGGTCAATTGGTAGATAGCATCCTCACTAATGAAGAATAGTTTCAGGGTTTTGGTTTTGGTGCTACTCGCCACGTGGGTCGGCTTCTCCTTGTTTGACAACAAGCAATACAACGACCTCGTGGTGGCCAGTGCTGAGCGCAAACTCACTGCTACACCCGTCCAGACTACAGTGGCCCGGCGCCAACCACTGACTACTACAATCAAAGCAGCTGGTAAGGTGGAAGGTACCAACGAGGTATTCATCGTCTCCACAGCTGCCGGGGAGGTCGAGCGCATATGGGTGCAACCAGGATCACAGGTGGCAAAAGGCGACCTGTTGGCCACCATTGACAGCTACTACCTGCAGCAGCAATTTGACCTGGCCAAAGCGGCCTACGACCAGGATCTCAAAGACTACGAGCGGCTTAAATCCATGGCCGAACTCAATGCAGTGACCGGTCAGCAACTGGAACAGTACGCACTGAAGGTCTCATCGAGTGAAACAAGAATGAACCTGGTCCGTCGTCAATTGGGAGAGACGAACGTCAGGGCAAGTGTGGCTGGTACAATCAATCAAATATTTACGAGTGAGGGATCGATGCTGGGTCCCGGACGTCCTGTTTGCGAAATTGTCGGTGGACCCTTCAATCTCGTGAAAGCGGGAGTACAGGAGCGCTATAGGCCTTACCTGCGAGCGGGCCTCACAGTAACTCTAAAAGACTTTTCAACGGTTTACCCCACCACCGCCACGATTGGAGCTATTGGCGTCAAGCCCAATCAATTGGGCAAAGTACCTATCGAAATCGTGTTCGACCCCATCGATCAGTTGTATGCTGGTCGCTTGGTAGATATTGAAGTGAGGGTGTCGACGGATTCGGCCGTCTTCCTACCTCAGGAGGCGGTATTGACTGAAGATGGTAACAACTACCTCTTCCTTCATGCGGATGGGAAAGCAGTAAAACAAACGGTGACCATCGGGGAGCAAATCGATGGCCGTGTGAGAGTGACAACAGGCATCAATGACGGCCAGTCGATCGTCCTGGAAGGCAATACCCTCATCCAATCTGGCGACAGCCTCAGAATCCTGGAAGAATGAACATTACGCGCGCATCTATCGAGCGGCCCGTACTGGTAGGCGTCTGTCTCATTCTGGCGATGGGTCTTGGCCTCTATTCTTTTTTCCAGCTCAATTACGAATTGGTGCCCAAGTTCAATCCACCGGTGATCACCGTTGTCACCATATATCCTGGCGCTACGGCCAGCCAGGTGGAAGATGAAGTGACTATCCCGGTCGAAAACGCTCTTAGTAGCCTCGGCAATGTGGACATCATGAGCAGCTCTTCGCGGGACAACTTCTCGCTGGTGCGTCTCGAGCTTACCGCTGGCACGGATGTCGAGGCCCTTCTCAATGAAGCCAATCGCAAAATCATTGGCACCGTTAGGGACTTGCCACAGGGCATTGAGTATCCCGTCTTGACGCGGTTCGATTTCGACGATCTGCCCATCATTCGGATGGGCGTATTCGCTGATAGTGATGCTGAGGCTGTTGGGCAATTGTGTCGTGACGTGATTGTCCCTTCGCTCTCCCAGATTGCCGGTGTTGCCGATGTGCGACTCCTGGGGGCAGTAGAAAGGGAGGTCCAAATAGTCGTCAATCCCGATCGACTGGCCGCTACCAACACGACGATACTTCAAATCCTGCAAGCCATAGGCACCAACAACCTCCAGATACCGGGAGGCTCAGTAGTGGGAAGCGCCAGACAGCCCGTGGTTTTCAATGCCAATGTGAATGACATCGATGAGTTGCGCGAGCTTGTGATCTTTGAGAACAAGGAGTATGGGCTCGTAGTGAGGCTTCGCGATGTGGCCGAAGTGCGTATGGCCCACGCAGATCAAAGCATCATCAGCCGCTTGGATGGCGAACCCTCAGTTGGTATTGACATCCTCAAACAAGGGGCAGCCAATGCTGTGGAGGTCAGCGCCCTTGTTCGCAAGCAGTTGGAAGCCCTTGAAGCCCAGTACGCACACACAGGCCTGCGCTTTGAGTTGGCTCAAGACACGAGTGAATTCACACTGAAGGCCGCGAATGGCGTCATCGAAGATCTGACCCTGGCCGTCATTCTAGTGTCAATTGTGATGCTGCTTTTTTTGCATAGCTTCCGAAATGCGATGATCGTGTTCGTGTCTATTCCGACGTCCATTGTCTCGACATTCATCATGATGTCGCTCCTGGGGTACTCCCTCAACCTACTCACATTGCTCGGGCTCTCTCTGGCGATCGGCATCCTGGTCGATGACTCTATTGTCGTCATTGAAAACATCCACCGGCACTTGACGATGGGCAAAGCATCTCGCAAGGCAGCCCTCGAGGGCCGAATGGAAATCGGATTTGCAGCGATATCTATTACGCTTATTGATGTGGTGGTCTTCCTGCCCATCGTCTTCGCCTCCGGGATGGTCGCAGATTTGCTGCGCCAGTTTTCTGTGGTGATCATCACTTCCACGCTGATGAGCCTCCTAGTCTCCTTCACCCTGGTGCCTTTCCTGGCTTCACGGGTCCATGCTAAGTTCCTTACCAATCGAAAGCCCTGGCGCATTTTGCAACGTGCGGAGGTCGGGCTCTCCAGGGTAGCCGAGGACCTTGTGCGTGTGCTGACGTGGAGCTTTCATCGCAAGTGGCTCGTATTTCTTGTAAATGTTGTGCTGCTCGGGGGAGCGATCTACCTGATTCCGTCAGGGCTCATCGGCGTTGAATTTACCAAAGCGGGAGACCGCTCAGAATTCATCATCGAGCTGAAGAGCCGTAGTGGCACCCCTATAGGTGAAATGAACCGAATGACGCAGCAAGCCGAAGAGATCCTCCTGTCCTACCCTTCTGTTGAGACCGTTTTCACAAATGTGGGCACCACCAGCAGCGGCCGGATCAGCACGGACACTGAGAATCTTGCGGAGCTCTTCGTACGGCTGGTCGATAAGTCCGACCGATCGTTTCTGACTTCACAATTTGCTCGCCACATTAAATACCGACTCAAGGAGGAGGTCCCAGGTTTGGATGCAAGACCTATCGAGATCAATATCATTGGGCTCCGCGACGACGATGCAGTACAGGTCACCGTGCAGGGGCAAAAGGAAGAGGATGTGTACCCCACGGCCGAAACACTGGCAGCGCTTCTGGATGAAATACCCGGCACGATCGAAGTCCAAAGTTCGAGACAGGAAGATGTCAGTACCATTGAGATCCGTCCCAGCCGTAGTCGTGCCGAGTTGCTCAATGTCTCCCTGGCCCAAACCGGACAAACGATCAGGGTAGCACTGAACGGCTATCGGGATTTTTATATGACCTCAACAGACGGTAGGATACCGATCAACGTACGCTTTCGGCCAGAAGCAAGGGAAGATATCAGCGACCTACGAAGTATGAGCATACTCAATAGCCAGGGGCAACATGTACCCATCTATCAGCTGGCAAGTATCGAGGAGGAATTCCATCCAGAAATCCTCGAGAGAACGAACCGAGGAAGGTCTGTGACCATCAAGTCACAAGTCGTCGGCCGACCTGGGGGCTCCGTCGGCAGAGACTTCACCAATGCCATCGAGGAATTGCAACTGGAGGAAGGACTGTCCCTCATCTACGGTGGGGCGACAAAAAGGACCCGCGAAGGTTTACAGAGCATGATCGGTGCGTTGATCATCTCCGTTTTCCTCGTCTACCTCATTTTGGCCGCGCTTTATAACTCCTTCTACTATCCGCTCGTAGTGCTCTTTTCCATTCCGCTCGCGGTCATCGGCGCCTTTCTGGCCTTAGGACTAAGTGGTCAGGCACTTAGTGTATTCTCCATTATGGGTCTGATAATGCTGGCAGGGCTTGTCGGCAAAAACGCAATATTGGTCGTGGATTTCACCAATACCCTCAGGGAGCGGGGGATGGCCATCAGAGAGGCCCTCGTAGAAGCCACAAAACTTCGCTTCCGTCCCATCTTGATGACGAATCTGACCATGGTCATCGGTCTGCTACCCATCGCACTGAGTACCGGCGCTGGTTCGGAATGGAAGAATGGACTCGCGTGGGCGTTGATAGGTGGCTTATCCAGCAGTATGCTGCTCACGCTGATCGTTGTCCCACTTGTCTACGACTCATTCGAGTCCCTACGTCAAAAGCTCAGGCGCAAGCACGACTAGCGACCCAGCTGATCATAAATGAACGTGAGGTAATACAAGCCACCCTGTCCAGAACTACCAAAGCTTGTGGTGTAGTAGTCGTTCAGCACGTTCATACCCCCCAACTTGATCTTCGACTTGATGCCGGGAAGGGAATAGGTGAAGACCACATCCAGAGATCCAAAAGCCGGTACTTCGCCAACACCAAATGAAGACTCCCATATGAAGGCCTGCTGCCAGCGATAGTTGACCTTGAATCCAAGACGATTCAATAGTCGGCGATTACCAACATGCACATTGAAGCGGTATTCGGGCGTATTGAATTGCGTTTGAAAACCGGCTTCTTGTGTGCCTTGCTGTATCGTGCTAAAAGCAACATTTCCCCCGACATCGAATCTCTTGGGCAGTTGATAATCCGCCGCAAACGACCAACCCCAGTTCACGATGTTTTCATCCGTACTGACGAACGTCTGATAGCGCTGTTCATCGGTAGTGAATGGATCCTGTACCAGTAGCTGAGATCCCTGAAAACTCGAGTATTCATTTCGGAAGACATTGGCATCCACGTAAAACTTCTCAGTGAGTAGCGCGCGATATCCGACTTCCAGTGCAAACACTCTCTCTGCGGTGAACCTGGGAATATTGAAGACGCCATTGGTCGTATCAGGCACCGCAAACACCGGGTTGGTACCGATCAGTGGGTACGTAGGTTCCGTTCTGAGCCCATGAGTGTCTTGCAACTCTGCCTGACCGCCGACCACACGTACTACACCCACGTCCAGATCGGTCCATTGATCCGCCAGCGAGGGATAGCGAAAAGCCGTCTGTGCTGAAGCCCGCAGGTGGTGATTCCTCTTGGGTCCCGCGGTATAGGCGAGTGAAAACCTCGGGGTGAATTCCAGATCAAAACGCGTGTCTTTATCAAAGCGTGTGGAGACGTTAAGCTTCAGGCGTTCGTTGAACAAATGCTCCACATACTGGGCGTATACACCGAACTGGCGAGTGACAATAGGATTACCGGGCGTATCGAAGTAGATCGTTCCATCGCTGTCGGAATTGAAGTAACGGTATTGAAATCCGAGTAGGATCTCGGTGCCATTGAGAATCCGTGAAAAGTTGTATTGTGCTTCGAACTGTCCCATGGAACTAAAGTCAAGCACTCTTGCTCCTCCCTCATTGACTGGCAGGTTGCTAAGGCTATCCCGAAGATGAGTGAATTCCTCCGATCCAGGAACGGGTATCGCCGGCAGCTCGTTATTGATCACGTTGCCGCTGGCATTGCGATTGTCCGCAGTCTCTCTAGCAAAACCGTGCGCTCGCTCGTTGTCCAGCCCGATCGCAGAGCCCAGCAAGAAGCCGGTCAGGTAGTCCTGCAACCAAAGCTCCGTTGGTTTCCAGCTTTCATTCATGAAGGCAGCCAGACCACCTGCATCGTAGGTATGACCCGCATCCTCCTTGACGTACCAATACCTTACGAAATAGTCCGGGTTATTGAGCTCAGCCTTGATGTTGTACAATCGGAAGTCATTGATAGAGAATCGGTTTTGTGCGGAATAAACGGCCTGTCCCTCACCGTAAGTGCCCTGAAGGATAGCCCTTGTATCGTCATTGATCTTATAGTGCATGGACATGGTAGCCTTGAGGTTGCGGGCATCGTAATTGACCAGGTCTTTTTCCTCCCATCCTGTTCTTGTGACATCATCATCCGGGATAATGGAGATAATACCGTTGTAGGCATCTTCGTATTCCGGCGTGCCGGGAACGAATCCCTGGGATTGCGCGAAGCCATCTGCCACTGCCGGCGCAATGAGGCCCAGATTGATAGCGGTCTCGTCACCATAGACGTTCACGCCGTCATATCCAGACTCATTCCATCGATTGCGACTTGGATCGTCCAGGAAGTTCTTATCACGGGTATCTCCAGCCTCCCAATCATCTGCCTCCATCAGTTGGCCTGTGAACTTTATGGCTAATTTGTCATTGAAGGCGTAGCTGTAGCGGAGATTGATATCGCGGTACATATTGGCTTTAGCTCCCACCGGACTGTCCACATTCATGGCCCCGACCTGGACGCTCGCTGACAGCCCCTGATAATCAAATGGATCTTTGCTCTGTATGAGGAGGGTCCCGTTCATTCCCCCGGCACCATAGAGTGCCGATGATGCGCCACTGAGGAACTCCACACTTTCCACGTCCAGGTGAGGCACGCCGAAGATGTTACCGGCGGCAAAATTCAATCCTGGTGCCTGGCTGTTGATCCCATCGACGATTTGATTGAAGCGATAATTGGTATTGCTATTGAATCCCCGGGCATTGGGCACTTTGAATGTGAGACTTTGCACATTCATATCAATACCTTTCAGCGTGTACAAGCCGTCGTAGAAATTCGTCTGAGGCATTTGCTCAATTTCCCTGAGCCCCAACTTCTCTACTGAAATCGTAGACGTCATGATATTTTCTTCGACCATAGATGCAGACACTACTACCTCCTGGCCCAGATAGTAGGCCACTTTCATTGTGACTTCTACATTGTGCTCTCCGGGTGTTCTTAGCGTGTCTCTGTGCGACTCATAACCCACCATGGACACGACGTAGACGAGCGGCACATCCCCGGAGGCGGCAATAGTGAAGGCCCCAGACGCGTCAGTGGCCTGTCCCTGAAAAGATGATTGAAAATATACACTCGCCCCATGTAGCGGTTCGCCGTTTTCATCCTTCACTGTTCCATTCAATACGGTTCGCTGTGACATCGCGGGCCAGCAGACCAGTACCAAAACAGCATATGCAATTATCCTCTGCCAAAAAGGGGACACAAAAGTAGTTTCCATCGTTGCTCTGGGTTAGATTAATCCCTTCATTTCCAGTCACGAATCTAGTCAAAGCCCAAGAGATGAAATTGAGTAATTATCACCTATTGGAGGTAAAACGCTAGCCGATACCCAGAAAAGCACTAATTTAGGCCCAAACTAAATAATTATTAATTAGCGCATAGCTGGACTGGCGACTCCAAGAGGCCAAGCCAGAAAGGACAAATAACTCATTCTTCGCCGCCGTGCGTGCGCAATTTCTAAACATTTGACTATGAAAAAATTTGTGAGACTAACAGCATTTATGGTTTCAGCTCTTAGTTTGGCCTTCATCGTGAGTTGCGGTGATGATGATGATGCGGACGCAGGTCCCAGCGTAGAAGGCTCCTACACTTTTACCAGTGCCGTTATGGCATCTGATGGGCCCCTCGATGGCAGTGGAAACGTGATTGTTGATCCAACAACTGGCAACCCTATCCTCCCTACCGGAGCAAATGTCACTGATCAAGTGAACGCGGCTATTCTGGGCGGGGCTGTTGATGAAAATGACAATCCACTTTGCTCCAACCCTGCCGACACTCGGGTAACCCTGGCGGCTGGTGGAGATTTGCTTTACACCTGCTCTGGTGGCACCGAAAGCATTGAAAACGGTTCATGGGATTTGCTGAGCGACACAGAGTTGCGGTTGGTGATCAATTTTGAAGGTGTTGGAGCCATTCCTGTTGACATCAGTGAGCTGGTAGTGACCGAAACAGGACTCACTGGAAACATAGCTAATTTGCCACTCCCTGGTGAAGTTGTTGGACTTCCTATTCCGCTTATCACTCTTGATCTCGACGTAATCCTCGCAAGAGATTAATTCGGACTTCCTCCTATGGGGGATTTGATAGACATTGAAGGAATTCCGGTCTCATAAGGCCGGAATTTTTTTATGCCGTCAGATATTCCAGCGCCTCATCTTCCGTATCAAAAGGCCGCATCGCTCCTCCGAGTAATCGATTGTAACCTTTGAGCAGCACCTTCTTGGCACCTGTAATCCCCACGATGGCTGCCTTCACTGGGATGCCCTTCGCGTCCTTACCGAGTTGTCGAATGAACGATGTGAATTTCGGGGTCGCGTAGGCCTCCGAAATATTGACAAGCCTTAGATGGTAACGGCGTTCAGCCAGGAGCCATTCTCTCAGATCCCCGGCTGTGGCCAGCATTTCTTCTTCCGACTGGCCCCGGTAGTCAACATAGATGACCTCTTTACCCGAGTGCTTAATCTTTTTAAAGCCGCTCATACACGCTCGAATTGATTGATTTCCTTCAAAATACGGAGAGACGGGACGTCTTCAAAAGCGTACTACCGCAGCAAGTGAAATTTGCGATAAACCGGTCGAGGATCAGTCGCATTGGGGACGATAGGCATCTGGGAATAAAGCATGAGCACAAAAAAAGGGGTGCATACGCACCCCTTCGATTGAATATTTACTATTAGTTCTTACTTTCTATCCTTCGGAACCAGAGAACCTACGGCAGTTTCCTGCTCTGTCACCAGTCGGTAGATGTACATTCCCTTCGGCAGCGCAGTCGCATCGAACTTCGCTTCATATACCTCGCCGGCTTCGGCTGTTCCATCGAACAGCTTCTGGACTTCCATTCCATTCAGGTCATACACCTGCAGAACAGCGTGGGTCTTCTCAGTCACTACAAACTTAATTGTCGCTTTGGTAGTGAAAGGATTCGGATAAGCATTCAAATCAATTGTGCTTCCTCGTGCTGCGAGCTTGACATCGATGTTCTCGGCGTCGATCGTTCCAGCAAATTCGGGATCGTTCCTACTACCCTGCTCAGGATCACTATTGCTGAAGCCAATTAGTATGCGACACTCATCAAACCCACGGTTTATCGCATCGACCGCCGCCGTAACGGAGCTTAGACTGATGTTGCCATAATTATCCACCAGGTTCTGATCAGCTCCCAGGAAGCCATTGGCCAACTCGTAGAGGTCCCCAATTGTGGGCGAGCCACCATAAAGGTCATTCAACACATTGATGATCTCCTGCGGGATGGTCGTGTATTGATCTTGCCCCATCACTGCCTGATCACTACCACAGCTTACTGGGGTAGCGGTCACCAGGTACTGTCCTGAGATGACTACCTGATGTAGCGCGAGGATATCATCAGGTTTCTGTAGGCTGTCCTGCACGATATTGAAGTACAAGGCCATGGTCTGCGACAACAATACGTTGCCAATGCCGCCATTGTTCTTGATTGGCACATTGTTCCATGTATTAAGATCGCCATATGTGGCGTATCCCGCGAGGGCCTTCGACGGCCCACCACCAGGCATCATGGTAAAGATTGTTTCATCGGCTATCTCAGAACCGAACAGTTCAAAGACCTTCATGTTACCCTCAATACCGAACAGCTGCGATTCACCATTAGGAATGGCACTTTGCATCAGATCTCCGGCAGTCTTAATCGCACCATCGAGCTGGCATCCAATGCCACCTTCACCACCGTAGAAACCTTGAGTGAAGGAGCAGAACTGTGCGCTCTGACAAGCCTCCAGCTCAATGGAGCACTGACTAACACAACCGTTCTTGTCGGTCACCACCAAAATGGCAACTGCAGGCGATGATGACGCAGCAAACATAATCTCCGGCCCCTGATCGCCTACGACGTACCAACCAGGAACTGGCGTCATCAGGTCATCAGGATCTACGAAGGTCCATTCGTAGTTCACAATGTCTGTCTCACTCGCATCATAAGTCACCGTAGCGCTCAAAACATTCGTCTGGTGCTCACCGCAAACAGGCTGTTCGAATGCGGGAATGTCGATCTCACAAGAGATTGCCGCAGGTCGATCCAGGATGAAGCTATCTGTGCTCACGCATCCCTCAACGTTGGTGATGATGACGGAGTACTCACCCTCTTCAAGGAACTCATCTCCTCCAATCACCGCCTGATCGGAGGTAAATCCATTAGGACCCGTCCATTCGATGGTAATCTGATCATTGCCGTCAGGCACGGATCCATCGACCAGCACCCTGGCCTCTCCATTATCATCATAGCACTCTGGCTGATCAACTTCCACAGCCGCGACTGACGTCTGATCGATAAAGATCGAGATCGTTTCCTCTGTAGAATTGCCACAGCCATCCTCAGCAGTGAAAGTCACCTTCGTAGGCTCTGTGAATATTCCTGTGATGAAACCATTATCGAAGTCAATCGTCAGCTGAGCATCCTCAGGGAACGTTGTGACACCCGGAAGGATACTTTCTCCACCAGCGCAATCATCCGTGACGGTCGGGATGGCAAATGTGTAGGTCGCACCGGTACACACCTCAGCATCATCCGGCATTCCTACCAAAGCAGGAGGCGTTGTATCCTGAATAATGAACTTCGCATCCGCGAACGAGCTGTTTCCACAGTTATCTGTAGCAATGAACCTGATCGTCGTCTCACTCGTGAGACCACAGAAGTCCGCGCTTTCGATCTCCTCGTACGTCCAGGTCACCTCGCCACAATCATCCACTGCAAATGCTCCACCCTGCTCTGCTATCCAATCGTCGAATGCTGTAGTGTTGCCTAAGCCGTCGCACTCTACGATTTCGTCTTCGGGCATCAACACGATCATTGGATCTGTGGTATCCTCAATGGTGAATGTAGCGGTTGTTACCGCGTACAGGCCGCAATCATCAGTAGCTGTAAAGGTGACAGTTACACTTCCAGCATCGCCGCAGGTATTTGTCAGACCATCGAAATCATTGGTCCACTCAAGGTCGCTACAGTCATCCGACGCTACTGCTCCTCCATTGTCACTGAGCCACTCATGAAGTTCCCAGAGGGCCATGCCGTCGCACTCTACGGTCATATCCATTGCGGGAGTTTCGATCACTGGCGCCTCATTAGTGAATGTAAATGTCGCCTCCGTATCGGTGCTGTTCCCACATTCATCGGTCGCAGTGAAAATAACGGTCACCTCGCAAGCGCCATGAGGATCAGGGCAGTTGTTGGACCAAGTAACGTCACCACAATCGTCCGTTGCCTCGGCTCCGCCGTTGTTGAAGAGCCACTCATAGAAGGCCTTCTCGCCCTTAAGTCCACAGGCAGCGATGCCGTCCTGCGCATCAGCAGTAATCACTGGTGGAGTAGTATCCTCGATCGTGAACGTCGCTGTCGTCGTACTCTGCAGACCGCAATCATCAGTTGCAGTAAAGGTCACTGTAACGCTACCTGTGGCACCACATTCGTCACTGACTTCTTCGAAATCATTGCTCCAAACAACTCCGCCACAGGCGTCATTGGCTTCGGCTCCACCATTATCTGCCAACCAGTCGTTCAACTCATCCAGGTTGCCTGCACCGTCGCACTCTACCGTGAGATCTTCAGCATCGGCTGTAATTACCGGTGGAGTCGTGTCGACAATAGTGAATGTCGCTGTTGTAGTACTGCTGTTGCCAGAGCCATCTGTAGCCGTGAAGGTTACCGTTGCCATTCCGGTAGCTCCGCAATCGTCGGACAGGCCTTCGAAGTCGTCCGTCCAATCCACAGGCCCACAGTTATCGCTGGCTTGTGCTCCTGCCTGACTGGCTAGCCAAGCTTGCAGATCTGCAGCATTACCGGCACCATCACATTCAACTGCTAGGTCAGAGGCTCCGGTGTCGATGATAGGATCTTCATCATCCGTCACCGTGATCTCCATCGTGCACGTCGCCGTGTTGCCATGAATGTCTGTAACCGTCCACGTAACCGTCGTCGTGCCTACTGGATAGGTGTCACTCGCATCGGCCGTGCCGTTGTAATCATTCACCACACTCGCAACACCGCAGTTGTCATCGGTAACTGGTGATGGTACCGCTACCGCAGCATTACATACGCCCGCATCTGCCGTCTGGGTAATATCATCAGGACACGCAATCGTTGGATCTTCATCATCCGTCACAGTGATATCCATCGTACACGTCGCCGTGTTGCCATGAATGTCTGTAACCGTCCACGTAACCGTCGTCGTGCCTACTGGATAGGTGTCACTCGCATCGGCCGTGCCGTTGTAATCATTCACCACACTCGCAACACCGCAGTTGTCATCGGTAACTGGCGATGGTACCGCTACCGCAGCATTACATACGCCCGCATCTGCCGTCTGCGTGATGTCATCAGGACAGGCAATCGTTGGATCTTCATCATCCGTCACAGTGATATCCATCGTACACGTCGCCGTGTTGCCATGAATGTCTGTAACCGTCCACGTAACCGTCGTCGTGCCTACTGGATAGGTGTCACTCGCATCGGCCGTGCCATTGTAATCATTCACCACACTCGCAACACCGCAGTTGTCATCGGTAACTGGTGATGGTACCGCTACCGCAGCATTACATACGCCCGCATCTGCCGTCTGGGTAATATCATCAGGACACGCAATCGTTGGATCTTCATCATCCGTCACAGTGATATCCATCGTACACGTCGCCGTGTTGCCATGAATGTCTGTAACCGTCCACGTAACCGTCGTCGTGCCTACTGGATAGGTGTCACTCGCATCGGCCGTGCCATTGTAATCATTCACCACACTCGCAACACCGCAGTTGTCATCGGTAACTGGCGATGGTACCGCTACCGCAGCATTACATACGCCCGCATCTGCCGTCTGCGTGATGTCATCAGGACAGGCAATCGTTGGATCTTCATCATCCGTCACAGTGATATCCATCGTACACGTCGCCGTGTTGCCATGAATGTCTGTAACCGTCCACGTAACCGTCGTCGTGCCTACTGGATAGGTGTCACTCGCATCGGCCGTGCCGTTGTAATCATTCACCACACTCGCAACACCGCAGTTGTCATCGGTAACTGGTGATGGTACCGCTACCGCAGCATTACATACGCCCGCATCTGCCGTCTGGGTAATATCATCAGGACAGGCAATCGTTGGATCTTCATCATCCGTCACAGTGATCTCCATCGTACACGTCGCCGTGTTGCCATGAATGTCTGTAACCGTCCACGTAACCGTCGTCGTGCCTACTGGATAGGTGTCACTCGCATCGGCCGTGCCGTTGTAATCATTCACCACACTCGCAACACCGCAGTTGTCATCGGTAACTGGTGATGGTACCGCTACCGCAGCATTACATACGCCCGCATCTGCCGTCTGCGTGATGTCATCAGGACAGGCAATCGTTGGATCTTCATCATCCGTCACAGTGATATCCATCGTACACGTCGCCGTGTTGCCATGAATGTCTGTAACCGTCCACGTAACCGTCGTCGTGCCTACTGGATAGGTGTCACTCGCATCGGCCGTGCCGTTGTAATCATTCACCACACTCGCAACACCGCAGTTGTCATCGGTAACTGGCGTTGGTACCGCTACCGCAGCATTACATACGCCCGCATCTGCCGTCTGAGTAATGTCATCAGGACACGCGATCGTTGGATCTTCATCATCCGTCACAGTGATATCCATCGTACACGTCGCCGTGTTGCCATGAATGTCTGTAACCGTCCACGTAACCGTCGTCGTGCCTACTGGATAGGTGTCACTCGCATCGGCCGTGCCATTGTAATCATTCACCACACTCGCAACACCGCAGTTGTCATCGGTAACTGGTGATGGTACCGCTACCGCAGCATTACATACGCCCGCATCTGCCGTCTGCGTGATGTCATCAGGACAGGCAATCGTTGGATCTTCATCATCCGTCACAGTGATATCCATCGTACACGTCGCCGTGTTGCCATGAATGTCTGTAACCGTCCACGTAACCGTCGTCGTGCCTACTGGATAGGTGTCACTCGCATCGGCCGTGCCGTTGTAATCATTCACCACACTCGCAACACCGCAGTTGTCATCGGTAACTGGCGATGGTACCGCTACCGCAGCATTACATACGCCCGCATCTGCCGTCTGCGTGATGTCATCAGGACAGGCAATCGTTGGATCTTCATCATCCGTCACAGTGATATCCATCGTACACGTCGCCGTGTTGCCATGAATGTCTGTAACCGTCCACGTAACCGTCGTCGTGCCTACTGGATAGGTGTCACTAGCATCGGCCGTGCCGTTGTAATCATTCACCACACTCGCAACACCGCAGTTGTCATCGGTAACTGGCGTTGGTACCGCTACCGCAGCATTACATACGCCCGCATCTGCCGTCTGCGTGATGTCATCAGGACAGGCAATCGTTGGATCTTCATCATCCGTCACAGTGATATCCATCGTACACGTCGCCGTGTTGCCATGAATGTCTGTAACCGTCCACGTAACCGTCGTCGTGCCTACTGGATAGGTGTCACTCGCATCGGCCGTGCCATTGTAATCATTCACCACACTCGCAACACCGCAGTTGTCATCGGTAACTGGCGATGGTACCGCTACCGCAGCATTA
>CBDDGS010000048.1:0-15766 GCA_965227935.1 Cyclobacteriaceae bacterium
GTGGACAATGCAAATCGACAGCTTTTTGGAAATCCAGCGACCAACACCCATTCCTATGGCAGATTCGCAGAAGAAGCTGTGAGTGCGAGTAGACTTCAGATAGCAAACACTATTCGTGCGACTAAACAAACGGTCTATTTCTGCAGCAGTGCGACAGAAGCGAACAACTTAGTCTTGCGGGGCGCATTGCATCGCGCATCTCCAAAGATGCACATTGTAACTACATCGTGTGAACACAAGGCAATCCTTGACCCAGCATTAGCTCTTGAAGCAGAAGACTGTAGATGCACGATTGTAGATTCGAATGAGGCCGGTCAAGTTAACGTCGATGAGATTGCGAATGCGATTACAGATGAGACCGTATTGGTATCTGCAATCTTTGCGAATAATGAAGTAGGAACACTCAATTCAGTAGCTAAGATTGGTGCTGTTTGTCGCAATCGAGGCGTGCTATTTCACACAGATGCGACACAGGCTGTTGGCAAGATCGCGATTGATGTAACAAAGTTGCCGATTGACTTGATGAGTTTCTCTGCGCACAAGATCTACGGTCCAAAGGGAATTGGCGCTTTGTATATTCGAAACAACGAAGTTAAAAGGCGATTAAGACCACTCATGTATGGCGGTGGGCAAGAAAACCGGCTTCGAAGTGGTACCTTGCCAGTTCCGTTGATCGTAGGATTTGGCAAAGCATGTGAATTGTGCCAGCAGCGCATGGAAGAAGACTCCCAAAAAATCGGTGCAATGCGCGACCGTCTTTGGGAAAGATTTGAGTCGGAGATACCGAACGTCATACTCAACGGACATCTGACAGAGCGACTATACAATAATCTCAATGTCAGCTTCCTCGGAGTTCCTAGCGAAGCTTTCATGATCAGGCTGCGCGATGTTGTTGCCGTGAGTGCTGGTTCCGCATGCACATCCGCTAGTCCGGAACCAAGCCACGTCCTCAGAGCAATGAAAGTGGGACACGAACGGCTTGAATCCGCGATACGCTTCGGACTTGGCCGCTTTAACACGATGGAAGAGATTGAATACGTAGCGGATCACGTGCGTGATGCAGTTGCTGAGCTGCGACGGCACCTGCAATCAGGATTAACGATAGAGGAGGTCAACAATGGAAGAGCATGAACTCCTAAAACTCCGTCTCGATTACGCGTGGAAGTACTTTGAGTCAGCCGCGCGTCAGCGAATGCTGTTCATAAACTATTTTCTGATTGCCGTTGGCGTTCTCGCAAATGCCTATGGGTTGGCATTAAGAGAAGAATTATATCCCGTTGCTGCCTACGTTTGCGTTTTTGGAATGCTCGCGTCATTCGCGTTCATGGTACTCGACCACCGAATGTTATCCTTCGTCCTGCGGGCACTCGATGTGTTGGAAACACTGGAACGACAGTCAATTTTCCAGGATGGATTCTTTCATGTTACAGCGAATAATGAAGCAACGACTCAGCAACTCGGGTTGGCCCGAATCCAACCAGATCAGGAGACTACAAGCACACGTGGATTCCCAGTCAAAGTAAAATTCTGGGTTCGGTGCGCGCTACAAGGCAGCGCTGCCGCGGGCTTTCTGCTTGGGCTTATTTACGCAATCCGCCTCTGGTATTTCCAGAATCCTTAGGAATCAAGATTATCTCATTCTCTGCTGATCAATATGCGAAATGAATGCATCCGTATCAGCAAAGACCTTCACTTCTGGATGCCAGTGGAAAATGTTCTCTCGTCGACCGATCACGTAGATTGGGCGACCTAACGCCAGGGCAATCCCCGTTTCCACATGCTTTCCGCCGGGAACGCAGCGTCCTGACGGTTCTGCAATCAGTACCAACCCATCATCTGCAAGTCGGACATCTTCTTCATCCATTCTTGCTAGCGTGGATCGCTCAGCATCGGTGTATGCGCTAGTACCTCTGTGAAACTTAGTGTCTTTTGTGATCCAGCGAGAGGTCACGAGATGCCCTCGCAGCTCCAGCAGTTGACGCAGCGCATCTGCTTCAGTTTGTGAGTGAGAAGCAATGAAAAACTTCATGGTTCAGCCTTCCGTCGCCAATTTTTCACCTCGGTCAATCCGTGCTTGACCCAATCTGAGCATTGTAGCTACAGCATGTACACGGAATGATATCATCAGCTTGGATTTGAAATCATGTCTTTCGATGCCTTATCAGGGGAAATTGTAGCTGAGGAAGATCTTCAATAGCAATTGGAAGGGCCCGGCGAGCGGCGCACATTTGATTTTTTAGTTTGGCCATTTAACGGTAGGAGTAGGCCTCCAGCCCTTGTGAGGCAGGCACGGCCGGCTTCGATGGGCCAAACAGGGGCACGATTCACTCACTTGCTAGCGCGCATCGCCGTAATCACGGAACTCGCATCGGGATCGTTCGCTTTCTGCCACTCTAAACATTGGTTTCAGCACTGGAAAGTACATTCTTGATTGGTATGGCCAACACACTCAGAGCTAAACTTGGACTCAAATCGGTTTTTAGTTTATAAGCATACGCTATTTCCAATTTGGATGACAAATGATCCGCACCCAGTCCAAAATCTGTACGTTCAACGTGTAAGCAAAGAACTAGCAATCACTGAAGACGAGATTAAAGCTCGCATGCGTTGGGATATGCCAGTCTTGTCCAGCAATCCGAAGTGTTCAATCTCTTTAGACTTGCCATTGCTGAACTGTCATCCTACTAGTGTCTGCACCCAAGTCTGCTATGCTGCTCAAGGACGTCAATTCTATCGCAAATCCATCACCAAGGCTCTGGCGATTGCCCGGCTCATTACCTTAGATCCTGAACATGTTGCGCGCAAGATGGTTGACGAAAGCGCTGGCAGGAACATTCGCATTGCCGGTAGCGGCGAAATCCTTCCCAGCCATGCTGAGTTGCTCTCTTATGTCGAGCAGCTTGGAGGCAGTTGGTGGGGCATGACGCGCCGCATTGACACTCACCGATCCTTGCCTTCACTCATGTTTTCATTGGATGTGACCACGCCTAGTTTCGTTCAACGCTACGTTCGCGAGCATGTTCCGATTGATCGCAGAACCTATCTGCGCCGTCTGCAAGATCCGCCTTCGTCCATAGAAGTTGCGGTGACTTTCCCGGTACATGGTCAGCTGACAAACTACGCTGACAAGGTACCACGTCACGTCACAGATTGCCCAGTTGATCGAAAAGAGCGTGAAGGGTGCTGGAGGTGCCAGCGATGTTACTGAAGTTTGAGATTCCAGAAAATGAAAGGAGGTGGATCAGTAAATCGCAGCCAAAGTGAAACCTCAGGAACTCTCCTGCTCAGAGTGTGGAAAGCACATACGGTACGGTGAAGATCTTATCACGACGGAAAAATGTGTGAGTGGACCGCGCGGTATTGTTCCATTAGGGGAAGTATCGAAATTCTGCAGCGAAGATTGTGTCAGCACGTACTTTGACAAATCTGATACTTCAACACTTCCGAAGCTGCCGCCGCGAATTCCATGAAAGACCAATTCTGTGGATATGGCCTAGCGACGAAGGTGACGAACTTGACCTTTCTACCATTGTAGCCGCAAAACGAACGCAGGGTTTGGCAAAGAAGCGAGCATTAGCACTAGGTAAGATTCACAAAGGAGATTGCCTCAGGCTAATGAAGAAAGTGAAAAGTAGCAGCATCGACCTGGTATTTGCCGACCCACCGTTTAACATCGGCTACGGCTATGACGTGTACAACGATCGCAAGAGTGACCAAGCCTACCTTAACTGGAGCCGCGAATGGATTAGCGAAGTCCATCGAATCCTCAAGCCGAGTGGTACATTCTGGTTGGCAATGAACGATGGTTACGCAGCGGAGCTGAAAACCATCGCACAACGCGAAGTGGGGTTTTCAATGCGCAACTGGGTGATTTGGTATTTCACCTTTGGGGCCAATTGCAAGAGGCGATTCACCAGGACTCACGTCCATTTATTCTACTTCGTCAAAGATCCCAAGCGATTCAAATTCAATGCCGAAGACCGAGCAGTACGTATTCCAACGTCAAAATCACTTGTGCGCGGCGCTATATTCGCCGACTCCAACGGAAAACTCCCTGACGATACTTGGATACTGCGCCCACAGGTACTTCGAAGCGATTCCCAAGGGTTTTCTCCCAGGCATGACACATGGTTCTTTCCCCGCGTGGCTGGCAGTTTCAAAGAGCGCCAAAAGTTTCACCCATGCCACATGCCGGAACAAATCCTTGCGCGTATCATTCGCAGTTGCAGCAACAAGCGGGACATCGTTTTCGATCCATTTACTGGTAGCGGTACTACTCTAGCTGTCGCGAAGAAGCTCAACCGACGATTCCTTGGTTGCGATCTGTCGAGCAACTACGCTAAACATGCCAGAATGCGTTTGAAGCAGATCTCTGTGGGAGATCCACTGCATGGCCGACCTGATCCAGTGGGAATGTCACCACATGCTTCATCTTGTAAGCATGCCGAAAATTCTAAGTAGTTGGCCACCTCCTTATTTTCAACAAACTGATTTGCAGTGGAATATTTACGCCCTAGCTACGCCCGGTGGAAGCGCTGCAAAAATACTACAGGCGATATTTACTACTCGCAAATCTTTATACTCGAATACGAAAGGCTTAAATAGTTCAGCATCTTAGTTAGTTGAGGCTAATGTGCATAGGTCCATGCGATTGGGGCCTTTTCCAAAACTGTTCTTGGTCCTCGGGGCCATGTACTTATTTGGAAAATGCCCTTTTAGATAATCTGCATGCAGAACAGTTCAATGCTTAATAGCCTCGCCGCTGAGGCAGTCAATGTAAGATGAAAACAAAGTATCCACGGTATGGAAAGAGGGCAAAAGAGCTAGAGCAAACACTCACTGCATCAGACCGAGAATTGCTAGATACGTTTCTGACGTATTGTGCGATGACTGCTGGTAAAGGTCAGGTAGAAAAGCACCGACGTAACTTGATGTACCTTCGGGATGTCGTTGAAAAGCCGCTCGATGCGATCAGTCGTGAGGATGCGGTAGCGTTTTGGGGGATTGCTAAAGCGTGCTCCCTACGAAGAACACACGAAAATCGCAGTGCAAAAAAGTGTCAAGCGATTCTTGAAGTGGCACTACAAAGACATTGAACTTTTGGGGATGCTCAAAATTCGAAAGAATTATCTTGTCAACAAGAAAAGAATCAATAAGGGAGCGCTCTTTACACCCGAAGAGCGTCAGCAAATGCTGCGGCGCGCAGAAAAGATGCGAGATAAAGCGTTGCTAGTTCTGATGTATGAAACTGCCGGTCGGCCGCAGGAGATTCGAGACTTGCGATGGCGACATATCAATTGGAAAGAACAAGAAGCACAGCTTTTTTCAAAGAAGACACAGCGAGATCGAGCTTTGCCGATCATTGAAGCAATGAAGTATCTTAAGCAATGGCGTGAAGGGTGGGTGTTCGTAGACCCTCAGGACGAGGACTTTGTGTTTCCCGCAAGAATTGGTTCATCTCCTCGAAGAGATAAACCTCTATCCGTTGCCTACATCAATCGCATTATCAAGTCTCTTGCCAAAAAGGCAGGAATCTCTAGAGAAGTCAACGCCTATCTGCTTCGACATACGAGACTTACTGAGCTTAGCAAAAAGGGTGTACGAGGAAAGATCCATAATCTCTTCGCAGATCATATTGACGGGAGTGCTCAAGAGGGAGTCTACACCCATCTCAACAATGATGATATGAAGCAAGAAGTGCTTGAAAAGGCCTACGGTATAAGCAAGCTTATCCAGAGCCAGGAGACTCATCAGGAAGAAAGAATCCAGCGGCTAGAAAGCAAACTCAGTGAAGTGCTTGAATACTTAAAGGATTCCAAGCGTGTGATGGCACTTGCAATGCGGAGCTGATTCGGAACAGCGCAGTTCATCATTCAAAAGGTGGGCTCCGTTTCTACTTTCATGGACGTTAACAATGCTACATCCGCAAATGTCGACGTTAAGGAAATGCTACATGCGGCGATTAGCAAAGGCTTTGAACTTGAGACGCAGATCAAAGCCCTTTTGAGCGATTCAAAATAAGCTGAATTGTGTGAATAATTTTGTTATCTGAGCTAGGACTTTCGAGTTCCACTCTAATGCAAGCATTTATAGATGCGTGTCGCGTCATTCTAGTATGTGGAATGAACCAACGCTTGAAGAACTTGCCACGTTTGAAATGCCGAGTACGCAAAAAGTGCTCAGTACGGCATACAGGCACCGAAAGGTCTATCTCCATTTTTTTAGTGACGAAGAAGATTACTTTGTTGGAGGCTATGACTCAGATGCCAGGCACGTCGTCTGCTATGAAACGTTTCTAGATGGCAAAGGAAGATACGTTGGCGGCTGGGAGCTGCGGCGCTTGTATGACGAATTGTTGACGCGCAAATCCTCAACAGGCGCGGAGCTAACCCGAAACATCAATTTTGTTCCCTGCCGGGCGAGTTCTATCAC
The DNA here is from genome assembly GCA_965227935.1 of Cyclobacteriaceae bacterium. Taxonomy (GTDB): domain Bacteria; phylum Bacteroidota; class Bacteroidia; order Cytophagales; family Cyclobacteriaceae; genus JAWPMT01. The sequence goes on from CBDDGS010000048.1 coordinate 6,433, forward strand.
AAAGATCCAAGTGTGCGATAAACGATCGAAGGAATAGGCTCTCAAGATAAAATTTTCGATTCCTTACATTGATCTATGTGCAGCTCTGTTCTTGGTTAGCAACTGCTAGGGAGAATGGTCTCTCACTTCAACTGATGCTTTTTGGGGCAGGCAAGATAAAATGAGAATCCGAAGCAGACGTAGAACGCTCGACTTACCTGGTGCTCGCCAAAGTATAGTCAGGAAAATCAGCGCGGCAGCTGCCCAAATTCCGATCTTCCACGCAAGCCTAATGTCCGAATGCTGAAATCCAACAAAGACTACGACAGGCGAGAGCGCGATAAGCAACGAAAATTGGAAAATATACTTGTTGGCAAGAAACAGCTCGTAGTATGAACCTGCATCGTAAAGTGCTTTTTGCTGAGCAGCTGGAAGATCTGCGATCGAGCAAGCGTCAATGAACCAACAAATCCTGCGACATTTAGTTAGTATTCCTTGCAAAACCCAGGAGCATATGTAGGTAACGAGGCAGATGAGTGAGCCAACGAGCATCGCGACAACTGTGTGCTGAAACGGCTGCGTATGCCAGTTTGCTGGCAAGGAATTCCATGCAAAGACATCTGCCACAAATAGCGTGAAGGTAGCCAACAACGCTATCGCTAAGTGTTTGTCGAGTTTTCGCCAGCCAGGTTGCCAGGGATCACAGTAATTTTCTAGGTAAGTGCTCAGATGGTGCTGAGCATGTTGGTTGTCAGCTTCGGTGTAGGAGAACTTCGATTCTAGCTCAGGCAGGATTCCTTCATTAACAAGGCGGCGAACCAAGTTCTTGGTAGCCAAGACTGTACGGTTCCCGCCCCGTCGTTTAATGGCTGTGGGAGAGTATTCTGCAATATTGTCCAATCGCATGACCTCCAGTTCTGGCAGGAGAAACACCGGTTCGGAAGAGTTCAGTTCTCTTTCATTCAAAAAATTTGTGTTTCGTTTATTGCCCAAGGCAACTTGGCGTGCTTCCTCAACCAACTGATTACACTCCATGACAGTTTTTGTTGACGGTATACGATTTATTGCCGTGCGCCAGATACTTGCAGGCCGTTCTGGCGCGTTTTCAGTCAATGATCGATCCTGTCGTTGTCTATCTTGTACTGCACTCGCGAGCAACCAATTTGCTTGCAAAGTGGAGGGTTCGCAATCTGATACTAGGATGCTGCAATCAGCTTCCTTGCAAGCCGCATAGGTAAGAGCCAAAAGACCTGGGTGAGTGTCTAGAATGACAGCATCGACACTCAGGTGACTGAGCTGATCCATCAATCGCGAAATGGCCTCTTGGGCGTCGTCAAGATCCCAATCGACCAAGACCGGTTGCTTACCAGGCTTGTATGACTTGTTATCTAATAGCGAGGTCGGTGCTTCAGCATGAGCAGGAACGAAGAACAGTTCGCCTGGAGAAATTCCAGAACAGGGCTGATCAATTCTGATGGAAAATACTCTTCTTGATTGCAGGAACCCTTCTGACCGGAATCCTATGTCAAGGAAAGTCAACGGTGAAACAGCTGATTCGGTTAGCGGGTGAAACCAGCGCGTCGCACCAAAAGTAAAAAGGTCGATGTCCACAAGAGCAACGCGACATTCCATTGCTAGCTCTGCTGCGACACTAACGGCAAGCATGGTCTTGCCTACGCCACCTCTGACGCTGATGAAAGTTAGAACCTTAGGGCGTGCCTGTCGATCATCAGGTTCTTCGGTCGTCTCAGGTTCAGGAGTAATCGGGGAAGCAGCGATTAGCTCCTCATACTTCAGGTCTGTTTTTCGGCTTATTTTTCGTATCGTTCGATCGGCAATGGGCTCATGTCTGAGTATCTTCTCAAGAGTAGTTCGCGAAATTTCCGCCTTCCTCGCAAATTTGGCCTTGGTACAGTCACAGCTTTCAGCTGTGTATTTCTCAACGCATGCGACGTTGACGAGTTTCAAATTATGCTTGCTGTCCTCAGCCATTTTTCTGGCGTTCCCATGTGAGGAAGTGTCATAGCTCTAACCTTTCCCAATCCTACCAAGGTTTGCTCGAAAATTTCTACCAGAGCAGGAAGGCTAGTTCATTGAACAAGTTAGCTTTCGGAATGGTCAAACTTGGACTGCGTTCATTTTTGTACAAGTCTATGGAAATCATTGACTTGCGCGATCCGAGGGTTCTGTTGATCCTATCGTATGTTTAGCGGGCGAATGTCGAACTCAATTGCTCGCTAAATGCAAGTTGCTTCGATATCGCCCGCCAAAAGCAAGGTGTGTCGACCAACAAGCCACCATGCGGGAGAGCGACCTATGTCTAGCCCTTGGATTCCAACTGCGTTGCAGCGCATTCGTGCTTGCATCTTGTTTGTCCTTTGGTCTTGCTTGGCTGTGAATTGTGGTATCGCTGCCATTTATAGCATTTTCTTCACTTTTCGCACCTTTCAATTTGCCTGGGATTGGGCCTGCAGAAACTGGTACTCCTTGCCTTGGTAATTTCCAATCTAGACCTAATTGTGTCGAGTCACATCTATGGAAAAACGCATTCGAATCGAAGATGCCAGTCATATCATCCGAAATTCTTGGGACGAGGAAGTAGTAGATGACAAGCGCGAGGCAAAGTTCGTCTCCATTGAAGACGACGACTGCTTGGGCGTGCATTCCACTCTTGCTGAGCGAATTCTGTACTGTGGCTGCAAAGATAAATCTGGTGGCGCCTGCTCTCAGTGCTCGGGCGTGATTTGTCGGGAATGTTTGCGCCTGTATAGGTGCCTGTGTGGAGCTCCCCTATGTCCATTTCACGCACAGCGAAGTTTCGATGTGAACGATAACATCATCTACCTTTGTCCTGCTTGTCGTCGTCGCCGTGCATACCGTAGTTTGCTCACTCCCTTCGTACGATTCAAAGAATGAGCTATGCGTTTTGAAAAGCTTTCAGATCAAATTGACTACTTAAACTACGCCGAGGAATTTGACCTGCTGAATGATCGACCAGGCAGGATCAGCAAGCGGAATATTCTGCTTGGTGAAGCTGGCTCCTTCGAGTATGAGCTTTTAGTCAAGCGAGTTCACGGACACCAAAAACAGTTCTCCCTCGGGCCACCGTTTCATACCCCCGCAAACACTAAAGGTAGTTTGGCATTGGGACGGGCAATGAACCGCACGTGGCTCCGCTGTTCCCCAATGTTGCTTAACGAGCACTCTCTAACCTTGGGTTCATCGGGTGCCGGCAAAACGACGCGTCTCTGCTTTATCATCCTACAGATACTGACTCTATCGACATTAATGGGCGCATGGCTGTTCGACTTCCGTAAGAACGGTTTTGCGATCCTCAAGCCCATCCTGGCTCTGTTTGGTGTGGATTTGACAGTCGTAAGGGCTCGGCAGATGCGCCTCAATCCTCTGCAAGTGCCTCGCAACACCGACCCCCGCACTTTTGCTTCTCTTCTCGCGGATGCATTAGTGCGAATACTCAGGCTTCCTTTGGGGGCTGCTAAGCTGTTGCACTTTGTATTGATCGGTCTGTACAGCAGCTTTGGAGTTCTGGCGGGTGGAAGACTCTACCCAACTCTTTTTGACCTCAAATTGGCAGTCGAAGAGTGCAAAGATTATCACGCCGAATCGAGAAGGGCCATCATCGCGAGCCTCAATACAATTCTTGCCAGCGTCGGAGCTTCCGTGTGTTACAACGTCGGCTGGGCTGCAGAGGACATGTCTCGCATGTACCTGGCTCTCGATGTTTCAGGGCTCACCGAAACCGAACAGAACTTTTTCCTGATTCTCTTGCTGCTTCCGCTGTTCAGACACCGCATAGACAGCAACAGGACGAATCCCGCAATGGATCTTCTCGTAGTCTGCGATGAGGCGGGACGGCTTTGCAGCGATAAGGACAGTAGTATCTCGGACCTTATTACCGCCTGTCGTGGCACTGGCATCGGCCTCGATTTAAGTTTGCAATCTGGAGACCAGATCAATCCGATCGTCGCTTCAAACACAAGCTGCAAGTTTCTAGGACGTTGTGGGTCTGCCCAAGATTACAACACCATGGCTGCAGCAATGGGGCTGTCTAGCGATCAACGTCACTGGATCACAAACAATTTGGAGCCGGGGCTTTTCGTCGGATCGCTTAGCCAGGGTCCACTGAGACGCCCCTTTCTGTTCCGGATCCCAAATCTACGGCTCACCAATCCTGATGGCAGTCCTAGGGACGTTGATCAAGTTGTCAAAACGATCGCTCAGTTAGAAGGTCCAATACTCAATGAACGCACATAACACGAATAATCACTGGGAGGATGACGACCTGGGACCTTTGGCGGATCTGCCAACAATTCCAGCGACGCGACCTGGTGATCTAAGCTCAGGCGCCAATACCGACGCAACAAATCAACTCACTCCAGCACCACAAACAACAGATTCAGCTCAAGATGCAGCTCTGCTGAGGTTACTGCGAGCGATCATCGACCAACCAGGACTACCTTCCAGCAAATACCCAAAACTGGCCGGCATGAGTTCCCGCAAAGCAGTAGCTGCGAGACACCAACTAGTCGAGCAGAAATTAATCCGAGAAACCGAGCTGCAAACAAAGGCGCGCGGTAGATCGGCGATCGTACTGACGCCCACCGACAGAGGAACTACCCTGCTCTCGGAGCACACCTCTGATACAGGAGACTCAAAAGTATGAACGGCGGCTATGTCCACGATCGTATTCTGCTCGACGCACTGGTCTGCCAGTTTGGCTTGGCGGGCGCAACTGTCCGCTGCCAAGTGCCATCAAGACCCGGCCGCCGGACAGGCTATTGCGACCTCACTGCCCAACTGGCTGATGGGCGATTGATTGTAGTCGAAATCGAGATGGTGATTCGTCGGATCGCCAATGACATCCAAAAGGCAGTCGACTTGAATGCTGACGAGCTGTGGATTGTCGTCCCCAGCGCCAAGGTTTTGCGCGCCAGTAAACGTCACCTACTTCAGATGCAACCAAGTACAGACCTGCCCATTTTTGTTCTCACTTTACCCCAAGCATTGAAACGAGTTAGCCACTGTACCGGCATGCCATTGGTAGAGCAGGAAAACAAGGAAATCAAAAAACAAATCCCCAAAACGAGAGGAGATGCGTCATGGAAATCAAATGGCCAAACGTCGTAACGTTCGCCTTGGTAATCGTTGCCTTTATCACCACGCTCAGGATGCATGAAGAGATGGGCGGCTTTTTAGGGTCGATGAGATACCTCGGTTCCAGCCCCAACCTGGCGGACCGAGTCTACGGCCTGATGGCATTTGGATTGGTCGTCATCATTTTAGTTGCTGTACTGCGGATGCTGATCGAAAACTCGAACCGCGATCCTCCCTGAGATTTCTTCCTATGGACGAACCAGGCACGAGCCTCCACACAACAGGCCCGTTAGTTGACAACTTCGCAACATGAAGCACACCCAGATTTTCTGTTCCTGTTTTTTGAAAAGGAGTCCCGCGATGTTAACCAAACTTAGTAACCCAACCGTCGGCGAGATCATTGAAGATCGCTCCAGAATGCCACTTGGTGCTGGTCCGACCACCAGGAGTTTAGTCCAAGCGTACCGGATCGGAGAGCAACGCGCGCACAGTGCAGCGAATGAGTTGCAACACGTGCTCAGAAACCTCGGCACGAACCCAACTTGGAATTTGCCAACAGATCTGGTGCCTGCCGAAATTGGCACGCGCGATCGAGACGATGCTCGCATGATGCTCGCCGAGCGGCACCAAGCCTCGATCGAACAGATCGAAGCAAAATTTTTACGTGGTCTCGAAGAAGCATCCGAAGCGAATCTTGTTGGTCGGATCCAATGGGTCGGTGATCGCGCCTGTCGGTTTCACTACTTTGACAAGGAGCGTGATCGGACTCTCACCAAGCTGCGTACTCGGACGATTAAGCACACACACGACTTGGTGGACGCTCGACGGGTGAGGTTGCCTGCGACAAGCGTGAAAAGACCTCGTAGGTGCCAAGCGATCATTCGATCCTTGCCGCCGTGGCTTGCCAAGCATTGTTACATCGTGACCGGCAGTCAAATCGTTGCCGATGTGGAGCAAGTGGCCGAGACTGAGGCGCCGAATGAGGTTGTGGTCGCGACGCGCTGGCTAGGTAAGAAACTACGTCGAGGCGCGAAGGCTGTTGCCAAAGGCACTGCAGTAGCTGCATCCGTCCCACTAGCGCTGTCGACAGCTGTACTCTCCGACCCAGCCTTGGTGGTGGGAGATTTTGTGCTCTACGGATGGGAGGGCTAACAATATGAACACTCAACGTAATGAACTCAACGGCAAAGCAGTACATCGGGGCGAAATCGTTTCGCACCTAGGACCACAATCAGTCGTTGAGCAGACGAACCATGAACTCACGGAAGCCAATGCTCAGCTACGTAAACTTGTCCAACAAGAGACTGAGGCACTGAAGCTAACGTTGGAAGGAATCGTTTCCATGACGGCAGGTACTAGCTTCCGTGTTCGGATCGAAGAAGAGATAAATGTAATCGAGCGCCCTTCAAACCCTCCAGGAGAATAGACGTGTCTGAACGTATCACGAGTATCAAACGCACGATTTCTGTGGAAGGCGAGCAAGAAGAACCTCGCCCAATGAATGTCTTGGGTGGTGCTGGCCAGCCCTCGCTCTTGGCGACCATTCTGGGATGCCTGGTGCTCTCGGTCGTGTTGTCGATCATTTTCAATGTGATCTTCTGATGGAGAGTTCAGTCGGAAATCGTTCGTGTCTAACAGAGCTGTTCTGATTATGGACAACATCGCTGAAATCTTGACGCAGCTCGACGAGCGTCTCGGTAGGATCGAAGCCGCCCTCGGCCAGAACGGAGGACCAATTCTTAAACAAGAATGGTTTTCCGTGGCCGAGGCCGCGAGCCTGCTTGGGAAGGCATCCTTCACCGTTCGCGAATATGCAAGGCTTGGTCGCATCAACGCGTTAAAGCGTCCTAGCGGCCGCGGCAGAGCTTCAGAATGGATGATTTCGCGTAACGAGATCGAGAGGGTTCTCAACAAAGGCCTGCTTCCCCAGATCTGTAAAACTGGGGGCAGAATGGGGGCAAACACTCTACTAAATTGCCCTTCTTAGCCACTTGTTGCCACAAGTGCTTATGCTGCAACAGGTTTTCATGTTGGCAGTTTTGCACCTGATAAGGTAATTATCTGCCGGTTGAACTACGAGGTTCACGATTTGGCAGTGGGAATTGAAGTCTTTACCCCTATTGCATGTAAAGATAGGTAGTCTGGCGGGTGTTCCACTGGAGTGGTATATCCCGCGCGGCTGGTAATAGCGCTAATTCATGCCATAGCTGTTTCAACGGCTCTGATCTTTCAGGCCTCAAATACGACGGCTGTCATCCATGAACTGGAATTAGCCCACTGTCTGTGTGCTCAGCCGTGATTCCGTTTGAATGCGGTAAACGTTGAGTTTCACGGCTCGAAGACCCTAGGTTTCTCAAGTACCCGACAGGCCGTATCTGATAGAGAATCGGACGTGAACATAGCACCAATGTCGTAATGAAAAAAACTAGCAATCAACCGTTTTCTCGTTAGACTACTACCGAGAGATGGAGGTGAGGTTTGGGATGAATGAAAAGCATGCCTTCTAATGCATGCTGTAGTATATAGCGCTCACGGATCTCTCAGAACTGCCTTTGGCTGGTGCGAGTGCCGTTTACGCAAGTCTTGAGGAAGTCTACGTGAATAAAAAATATCTATTAGACGCAATACCCCAAGTGCTAGTCTGTTGAGCACTTTTTAATCTGACGCGACATATTAGAAAACTGGAGAACCCAATGCCAAGTTCCGCCGAAAGAATTGTTGAAGCTGCAAAGCAATTTGCTGACGAAGGAAAGGTATTTGCTAATGGATGCAGTGAGATGGTCAAGGCCGCTTACGCTGCTGGGGGAATTACGATCCCAAGCCAATACAATGCCAACGATATCCTGAATAACAGCACATGCGTAGCCAATCCTGAGCCAGGAGACGTTGCAGGTTGGACAGGTTCACCACACGGACATGTCGTCATATTCCTCTCAGATTCAGGAGATAAGAGATATTCGAACTGTCCAGGGCTGGGTGCGGCAACCAAATACAACAGGAGCATGGGGCAGGCTTTGGAATACCGCCGACCGTTATGATGGTGCTTAAGCTCTCAACGAGAATTCGACATTCATGTCATCCACAAAGAGCCTATGATCCTTTTCACGTGCTCCTTGTTTCTTCCAAATCGCACGTCGATTCGAGTCAAATCGTGACAGACTCATACCATTGATAGTTACGAGGTACTCGCCTCATCAGCCATGCAATCGTGACCGCAACTTGGAGTCACTGTCATGCAAAGTTTCACTGCCTTAGAAGTTTCTGGCACCTTTTTGTGGCCTCCAACTGCCGAAGAGCCCAAGCAAGAGGCTAAGGGCACGGTATCAGTAGAGTATCGTTTCCTAGAAGCAGAACATGGGCGGGATCCGGAGCTGGGCACTGACAACCATCCGAAAGATTACCATGCTTATCTCAGATGGACTCCTAAGAAAGAACAGGGAGAGGCCAACGATGAGCAAGATTTAGTGCCCTGTGTCGAGGAACTTCCCAAGTTCCGGAATCGCGATTCGGAAAAAGTTCCTTTTTGCTTTCTGCTCTACAACAAAAGGATGAAGAATAAGCGATTGTGTTTTCGCGGGGGCTCGTACTATAAGCAAAAGCATCTCGATTCGACCATCTCAGAATTTCCGTTGGCAGACAACGAAGACACTCGGAAAGTACCCACGCTGGCTGTGGATGGAAAAAAGATTGAGCTGTGTTGCAAGGTCCCTGAACTAAAGACGTTAGCGCCTGGAAAATCAAAAAGTCCGTTACCAATCGTTTCGCTATGCCTGAAGACGAAGATTAATCCCGAAGGGCTCGGAGAGATACTCCGCGAGCCGCCAAACGACTATAGCGGCAACTGCTTCTGTGGTGATCAGCCCATGACGTTATTGTCGATGTTGGGCCAGAAATACACCTTCCCGAAGAGACACATTGCATATCGAGTATCCGTTGGACGTCGAGGTATTCGCCACTGGTTTGGGCCCTTGCCAGCCGTTGCTTGTCACGTAATGGAATACTGCAGACGAAAGCTTCGACTCTGGTTGTTGCCATCGACGGTACTGACCGCACGAGAGTTAACTCGGGAAAGCAGAAATTCTATCTTTCTGCCACGGTCACGTGGACACGCCAGGGGGGAAAGCGCGCAGGGGCCGGGATTTGTCGAAGAAGAAAAGGCTGATGTTGAGATTGTCCCGGAAGTAGCTTGGCATCCCCGGCCGGATATTGTCGCAACCGCGAAAATGTACACGCCGCACGG
>CBDDGS010000049.1:0-140272 GCA_965227935.1 Cyclobacteriaceae bacterium
GCACTGACGTTGTGATTGTGTTTCTCAAGCACACATCGCACCGCCTCGCGCTCTGCAGCGGCGAGTGTGCCGCCCTCGCCAAGGTCCACCTCCGCAGTGTCATTTTGGACCTTGATGTCTTCGGGCAAGTGTTCAACATCGATAATTCCCTGAGTAGACAGCGCCTGACCAAGATTCAGTGCCTGCTGGAGCTCTCTGATATTACCTCTCCACGAATGGTGCCTTAAGAGATTACGAGCCTCGGATGTCAGAATCGACGGGGAATCTTCCTGTGAAATTGATGCCAGCAAGTGATCAATCAAAGCGTCGAGGTCTTCACGCTCCCGCAGAGCAGGGAGCTGCACCCTGAGGCCATTGATCCGGTAATAAAGATCGCTCCGAAAGTCTCCGCTTTCCATAAGCTCATCAAGGTTCCGATGTGTCGCACAGACCAGAGAAAACGAGACGGGCCGAGGCTTCTCTTCTCCAAGTCTTGTGACAGTGCGTTCCTGCAAAACACGTAGCAAACGTGCTTGAAATTCCAATGGCATATCGCCTATTTCATCCAGGAAGAGCGTACCGCCGTTCGCCTCCTCAAACTTCCCCCTGGCGCCACCACGTCTGGCACCGGTAAATGCACCGTCTGCGTAGCCAAACAACTCTGATTCGATCAACCCGGCAGGAATAGCCGAGCAGTTCACGGCAACAAACGCGCCTTTTGAAGAGGGCCCATTGGCATGTAACGACCGTGCTAAAACCTCTTTGCCCGTTCCGGTTTCCCCAGTCACCAGAACCGGAACTCCAAACTGAAAAGCCCGATGCGCCTTGTCGAAAAGTGGTTTTGTAGGCTCGCCCACGTAAAAAGACTGAACGATGTCCGGCCGTCTTTGCTGTGGCATCGAGTTGACGCTCAAAGGCCCTTTGCGAAGACTTTCAACTTTAAGAAAAAGCCTTGCCCCATTGTGACATTCAACCTCAAGAGGGCTTTGTTGTGATCCCTCAATCTCGGCAGCGCGGCATGAGAATAAGTCTTTGAAACAGACATGACTCTGCATCTTCTCGAGAGAATCGATATCCAGCATCTGCCTGGCCGAGGGGTTTGCACCTAAAACTTCACCATCCTCGCCGAAATGTATCAAACCACGCATAGGTGACTGCGTAAGCTCCGGGCGATAGTGAAGCGCGAGGACTAAGGCGCCACGCAAATCGTCGACCATTCGATTCTCAACAGACCGAGTTGCGAGCGCAACTGCCTCAAGAATCCCGACCGGTCGGCCATCATAAGGTTTCGAAGCATTCAAAGCCCCGACCAGCGTCCCTGCAGGGTCAAAAATGGGCACTGCCACGCAGGATAGATCGCGGAGAGAATGCAAGAAATGCTCACTTCCACACACAAGCGACGGCCTGCCTTCTATCAAAGCGCAACCGGGGGCATTGGTTCCAGCTATATCCTCTGAAAGGTCCATACCAGGATTCAAAGCGGCTCCCAGCAATTCGTAGCAGGGACTGTCATTGCCGAAATATTTAATGCTGTGGCCTTCTCTTTCCACACACGCCAAAACCCAACCTGCAGAACTGATTGCACGAAACAACCGATGCATTTCAGGCTCCGCAAATGTCATGAGACGCTGATGTTGATTGCGGATATGAGAAATCTGGTCGAATTGCGCGGCCTCAAGTAAGAGCTGATCAGAGGGGGACACGCCATGTTTTCTGCATCTTAGCCAAGAGCGCAAAACCTCATCCCGCACCCACTGGGATGGTACAACACGCCCTTCGTCAAACAACTCACGGGCTTGCTGGACCTGAGTGTTCAGATCAACGATCTTTTTATGCATAAGGACACCCACCACTCTGTATTTTTTTTATTCAACCATCCAATTTTAGTGTATCGAAACGATCCATTTTTTTCCAAAAACTAAAACATAGATGCTATAAAGCCGCATAAGTAATTGTTTCATAATAATTTCCTAAGGATCAATCGATCTGGCATATTGATTGCTTAACTTCGAGTGCAATACCAACAAAACTAATAAGAGGCTGCATCATGTCATCTGTATCAAACTATAAGCACAAAAGTTTACTCCGTTCCAGAATTGGGAATTTCTGCGTCGCTTCTGCTGGCCTGGCCACTATGTTGCTGGCTTCTGGTAATGCAGTAGCTATTGACGTTGATGCCGGGGATTACACAGCATTGCCCGCCGGCACCAATCTTGGAATGGTCTACTATCAATACGCCACTGCCGATTCCCTCTACTCGGATGGAGACAAGGCCCCCATTAACGCTGGATTGGACTCACAGGTAGGAATCCTGCGTGGGGTGCATTTCACTGAAATTGGCGGTTATACAGTAGACCCTCAATTCCTCCTTCCATTCGGCAAGGTAGAGGGAAAAGACGATACCTCTGCCCTCGGTGACACCAGTGGCATTGGCGACCTGATACTTGCCGCAACCGTTTGGCTTGTAAACAAGCCCGAAAGTAACACCTACTTCGGCATTACTCCGTTTCTGTATGTTCCTGTAGGGAGTTACGATCGGAATGACACATTAAACCTCGGCGAAAACCGATGGAAATATGCATTGCAGGCGGGTTACATCACCGGTCTTACCTCTAAAATCTCGTTAGACCTGATTGGTGATGTCACTTTTTTCGGCAAGAATGACGAACTTGGTGCCTCCAAAGCCACTCTGGAACAGGATCCCTTGTACCAGTTCCAAGGCTTCCTACGTTATAACGTAACACCTCAATGGGATCTTCGCACCGGCATTTCTCATACCCTCGGCGGTGAGACACAAGTAAACGATATAAACCAGGACAATGACCTTGCAACTACCAAGATGACTATCGGTACGGCATGGTTTGCGAATCCGGGACTGCAACTAATCGCAAATTATGGAAGAGATTTGTCCGTAGAAAATGGATTTAAAGAACAGCACCGACTCAACTTTCGTATTCTAAAAGCGTTTTAAAATCCCATAAAACAGTAATAACAACGAAAGGATATAAAAATGAAACTGACTAATAATCACTACAGAAAACGTCTATCAAAAAAACTAACAAGTAGTGCATTAGTTCCATTTTTCGTAATCGGAGCCAGCACTGTTATTGCGGCTGATCAGGTAAATCAAAGCTATATCATTGAAAACGCCAAAACCGGCAAGGACTGGCCAACCCATGGTTTTGATTATGCGGAGACGCGCTTTAGCCCTCTCGCCCAAATTTCGGCCGATAATGTCGAAAACCTCGGGCTTGCATGGTCCTACAACCTCGAGTCTACCCGAGGAGTCGAGGCCACTCCGCTTGTCGTGGATGGCGTGATGTACGTCACTGCTTCCTGGAGCATTGTACATGCACTCGATGCAAAGACCGGCAAAAAACTATGGACCTACGACCCTGAAGTACCCGGGGAGGCGGGCTCAAGGGGTTGTTGTGATGTTGTAAACCGCGGTGTGGCAGTGCACTACGGAAATGTCTATGTTGCATCCTACGATGGTCGATTGATCGCTATTGATGCAAAAACCGGCGAAAAAGTCTGGGAAACGAATACTCTGCCCGACAACGACATGAGCTATACGATTACCGGCGCACCTCGAGTTGTTAACGGCAACGTGATCATAGGCAATGGTGGGGCCGAATTTGGAGTCAGGGGCTACATCACAGCTTACGACGCGAAAACCGGCGCACAGAAATGGCGTTGGTATACCGTGCCGGGAAATCCGAACGAACCGTTTGAAAACGAAGCCATGGCTCGCGCCGCGAAAACCTGGGACCCAAGTGGAAAATACTGGGAGGCCGGTGGCGGTGGCACCGTATGGGACTCCATCGTTTTTGATCCGGACCTGAATCTCTTATATATCGGCACAGGTAACGGCTCTCCATGGTCACACAAGAAGCGGAGCCCGGAAGGTGGAGATAACCTCTATCTCTCCTCAATTGTTGCTCTCAATGCCGACACTGGTGAGTACGTGTGGCACTACCAAGCCACGCCCGGGGATAACTGGGACTATACTTCAACGCAGGACATGATTCTCAGCGAGCTCATGATTGATGGGGAGCGTCGCAAAGTAATCATGCAAGCTCCCAAAAACGGCTTCTTTTTTGTTCTCGACCGGACAAATGGTGAATTCATATCGGCCGATAATTACGTCGATGTTAATTGGGCCACGGGATACGATAGCAATGGTCGCCCAATAGAAGTTCCTGAAGCACGATCCATGGACGAACCCTTCGATATCATCCCTGGGCCTTTTGGTGGACATAATTGGCACTCAATGTCTTTTAACCACCAAACCGGCCTGGCTTACTTCCCGTCTCAGCACATCCCGATCACAATGGTCGAGGACCCCTCCTGGGAAAGCATAGAAAGCAATGAGCCGGGACAACCCATGAGTGGCATAGGTTGGAACACCGCCTTCCAATTTAACGTAGCGCCACCATCAAGCAAGCCGTTCGGGCGACTTACAGCCTGGGATCCCGTTACACAGCAGGAAGCCTGGCGTTACGAACACGTCTCTCCCTGGAACGGCGGAACCCTGACAACGGCCGGCGATCTGGTATTCCAGGGAACCGCAGACGCTCGCTTTATGGCATTCAACGCTCGGACGGGTGACCCCCTCTGGGAATCCCCAATGGGTACCGGCGTCATTGCAGCGCCCATAACCTATGAAGTGGACGGCACTCAGTATGTCTCTATTGCGGCAGGCTGGGGCGGTGTTTTTGGAAAATCCCAGAGGGCCTCCGACCTCAAGACCGCCGGCACTGTCTATACATTTGTCCTGAACGGTGATGCCGAGATGCCTGAGTTCACCCAGTATCAGCTGAACTCTCTGGTTTCGGGCGTTGAATACAATCCCGACTTCATTGGAGAAGGCACGGCTCTTTACGTCAGTAATTGCGTGTTCTGTCATGGCGTTCCCGGCGTAGACAAGGGCGGTAATATTCCAAACCTGGGTTATTCAAAGAAATCAGTCATTGAAAACCTGGACGCCTTCCTGTTTCACGGTCCATTCGTTTCCAGTGGCATGCCCGATTTTACCGAAACGCTGAGTAAGACAGATGTCGAGAAAATCAAAGCGTTTATTCAGGGTACTGCAGACGCTATCCGTCCAAAAAGTCAGTGATTTGGGGGAAACTAATGAATACGTTCACAAAACATCCACATGGTTTAGAGAATAAAACCCAGGCGTTCCTGGCACGTCAAAATCACCGTATGCTGATAGGCGGCCAATGGGTTGATGCTCTGGAAAACAAACGCATAGAGGTAGAAAACCCGGCTGAAGAAACGGTTATAGGAAGCATACCCCTTGCACATCCTGATGACGTTAACAAAGCGGTTAGCTGCGCAAAAAGTGCGTTCAATAGTGATGACTGGGGCCGAATGAGACCCTCCGCCCGTCAGAACCTGCTTCTCAAACTTGCAGATCTGATCGAGCGAGATGCCAGAATCATTGCTGAGCTGGACGCGATCGACAACGGCAAGTCTGTTGCTGTTGCCGAAGCTGTTGACGTAAGCCTGGGACTGGAATTCTTTCGCTACATGGCCGGATGGGCAACAAAAATTGAGGGCTCGACTCTTGACGTGTCCATGCCCTTTGCCCCGGCTGACTCTGACTTTTCTGCTTATACCCGACGCGAACCCGTCGGTGTTGTTGCCGCGATCATACCGTGGAACTTTCCATTTCTGATGGCCTGCTGGAAACTGGCTCCGGCACTTGCAGCGGGCTGCACGGTTGTGTTGAAGCCTGCGGAACAAACATCGCTCTCTGCCCTCTATCTGGGCGAGCTGATCGAAGAGGCAAACTTTCCTGACGGGGTTGTCAACATCATTACTGGCGAGGGCCAGAGCACCGGGTCAGCACTGATAACTCATCCTGACATCAACAAGATTAGTTTTACCGGATCCACTGAGGTAGGTCAGATCATAGGCCGTGCTGCGATGGATAATATGGCGCGAGTTACCTTGGAGCTGGGGGGCAAGTCTCCAATGATTGTTCTGGCTGACTGTGATGCGGAAAAGGCTGCGCAAGGAGCAGCGGCAGCAATCTTTTTCAACCATGGACAAACCTGCAGTGCCGGCTCCCGACTTTACGTTCACCGGAGCATTTCTGACAAGGTCCTGGATCGGCTCGCCGAGTTAGCAGAGGCCATCCCGCTGGGGCCTGGCCTGGATCCAGATGCTCAAATGGGGCCACTCGTGTCCCGGGTTCAGCTAGACCGGGTTTGTCACTACATTGAGACGGGGCGGCAGGAAGGTGCACGCCTGGTTACCGGCGGCGAACGTGCTGACCGCAAAGGTTATTACGTCAAGCCCACCATATTTGCGACCGAAGACGACTCTCTGGTCATAGCCAAGGACGAGATCTTTGGTCCCGTTCTGGTGGTCATCCCGTTTGATGATATCGAGGACGTCGTAGCCCGGGCCAACGATAGTCGATATGGGCTGGCAGCGAGCATCTGGTCAAACGATCTCTCTGAGGTGCAACGCTTAATCCCGAAATTAAAAGCAGGCACTGTCTGGGTAAACGGGCACAACATGCTTGACGCCAACATCCCATTCGGGGGCTATAAACTCTCCGGGGTTGGACGTGATATGGGTAAGCAGTCACTCGATTCATATCTTGAAACAAAGTCGGTTGTCATTGCCCTTTAGGAAGAATGCTAAACCCCGGCCCTGAGAAGCCGGGGTTTAGCTTTGATTGGTCGACCATTCAACTTCCGAGAGTCGAATACCACCTTCCTCACAGGTGAGCCACAAAGCTTCATCGATATGGGGATCAACAGAATGACGCAGGTCTGCTGTATGGCTCCTTGCGCGATGCCGCTCGAGATAGTCAGGTATCCATGCGGCGAGGAGTGCGAGCAGCACACCAGTAAATGTATGTACAGTTTGGCGAGGAATAACAAATGCTAGAAGAAGCCAATAACCTCAGAAGCTTGTCAAAGAGCCAAACCACGCTGCACTCCCTCCCGGTTCCTGACATTGGCCAGGAAGAAGTCGGCAAAACGTCATTATTCAAGGCTATGATTGCTGATTGTCAGCCGCTTTTTCGCGATGCCTTAAGGAGCATTATTCAGAGAAATCATGATTGCAAACATGTCTTCGAGGCATTCAGCTTGGAAGACGCCATGGAAATCGTGAGTGAGCATGGCAGCCTTGATCTCATCTTCTTCGATCTCGACATGCCTGATATGAGAGGGCTTGGTGGGCTTGGTCGTTTAAATGAGATCGCGCCTTCGCTCCCCACCATAGTCATGTCGGCTAGAGTAAACAGATATGTCACGTCTCAGGCGATCGGTCAGGGGGCCATGGGGGTCATAGCAAAAACTGCATCAAGAGATGAAATTGTCGACGCTATTCGACAGGTTTTGGATGGCAAGATTTGCGTTTGTGCAGGCTCTGACGAATTCGAAAATGGTAACGGCCGTGGTGCTGTCATGGCCGGCTCAGAAGCAGAGGTTGATCCGAGCCAGTTTCAATCTTTAACGAAGCGACAGCTGATAGTTTTAGAGAGAATGACACGCGGAGAGTCTAACAAACAGATCGCGTACAACTTGCACTTGGCGGAAACCACTGTTAAGGCTCATGTTTCGGCTGTCCTACGTAAACTGAATGTTCAAAATCGCGCGCAGGCTATCCTTGCAGCGAGTTGCCTCGACCTAGTTTCTCAAATGCGTAAATAGCCAGTTGTTTCGATTCAGCGCAGACCTAAAACGAAGCCAGAGTCGAAAACTGACTGAAAACTCAAATCAGCCGGTGGGTGACGATGTAAGCATCCCTGTTTTAATTGCGCCGCGAATTAGAGTTCTCCACACGATTGTGTTTTGCCAAAAACTCCAATGTCAGAGGGACTTTCGGTGACTCCGGAGGGGGGGGGGAGGCAATCAGATCATGAAGCGCCGAAGAAAAGGGCCGTTTTGGGTCAAATTCGGTCGTTTCTGAATGTTCGCTTTTGTTTAAAAGAGCTTGAGCTTAACTGAACGTCCAGAAAGGTCCGCTTTGAAAACCGAGTGGACGCAAAAGTGGGGTGATTTTTTTGCGTGCTACTACATGAACAGAAGTCACGCCATGGTTTCTTTCAGCTAACTTTTAGGATTTTAGATTAGTATGTTTACTAAACCTAAAAACGCTTATTCACTCACTCATACGATCATTTGGGATATTTTATATTGTTATAGTGAGCAAGGGTGCAAGAGGCCCGATGGAATGGTTGCCACCCTCCGGGCAATGTGGGTACGTGGCGCGGTTTTCCAGGATTACGAAGAAATACCGGCTAGAGCCTCAACCTACTGAAACTGAGTGGATCAAAGACTTTCTGCGGCGATGTCGCTAATGGGTGACAACCGACAGTCTGCTTTGCAGCCCAGCATTTGCGCACCCCTTCTATATTTCTACCTGGTAAGTGTGTGGGCCGGCCCGTTTCAGAAGACCAAATGCAACAAGGGCATCAAGATAGCTTCGAACGATGCTTGACGGGGTTCGTACTAAGGCATTCTCCTCGCCGGAAAGGAACCATACATTTTTTTCGGCAACAGGGCTCTTGCGATTGCTCGTTGCAAACAGGGTTTCAAGCTTGAGATCGCTTAGACGCTTAGCCCAGTCGACAACGCCGAAATGACGAACAACACTGTCAGTGAGCGGCTTGACTGAAACCTGATGCCCCTTCGGAATGTCAGCGATTGCCCGCTCGTAGATGTAGGT
This sequence comes from Cyclobacteriaceae bacterium, assembly GCA_965227935.1. Classification (GTDB taxonomy): domain Bacteria; phylum Bacteroidota; class Bacteroidia; order Cytophagales; family Cyclobacteriaceae; genus JAWPMT01. The sequence continues at coordinate 8,680 of CBDDGS010000049.1, forward strand.
TTGCCAAACACGCCGATCTATGTTGAACAACCAGTCTCCAGCGACTCGTACCGATAGATATTTGGGCCAGCGACCATTAGCAAACTCCCTGGGAAAGCGCTGTGGAATGTCGAGCAAAAGCTTGCTCGAATTCGCAGCGAGCAGCTTTTCCCTCGCTTCTTGACCAGCGACCGTGCTGAGTTCGATGAGCTTCTTCAGATCTTCCTGATAGGGGGCTCGTGCGGCCTCACGCTGCCTTTGATGTTCGCGAGCAGCATCACACTCTTTTTCTTCACGTTGGCGCCGGCGATCGAGCACCTCAGATACCTTGGCCTCCAGTTCCGCTTGTTTCTGTCGAACTTTTTTTAAATTGGAATACAGTGAACAGCGGTACCAGCAACGAGCAGCCATTCTCAGCACCGCGCGTTCTAGCACTTCGGTATTCGCCAAGGCATCAATCTCCCAGTCGCCCAGGTCTATCTCCATGAGGTTATCCAAGGCTTCGGCTTTGGGTCGCTCCACACCATGAGTAACCTTGATCTCAATGTAGAGCTTGGCATTGTTCTTCAGCGTTGCGGTGATGTCGGGTATCCAACGACCGGGCTCTTCTGCCTGCTTTTCTGACACGGCCGACACCAGCTGAACGAGACGCTCTGGGTAAAGGACGCTGCCTGTCAGAACATCGTCCTCAGAAGTGACGGGAACCGTTATCTCCACGGAGTGAGCGGGAAGCACTACGGTTAAGTGATCCAAAATGATTTGCTTGGCCATCTTGTGAACGGCTGTTTCGAAGCCGCCGACACACTCGGGTCCGCGATCATGAGAAAAATAGGGCCGGGTTTGTTCCCCTTGATTGGCAATAAGGGGCCAATCACAATTTGGACACCGGCAATTACAGTCTCGCCCGCGAGCCACATTTTCTGGAGCGACGAGTCTGCCATCGAGGGAGCCAAAAGGGATTTTTAAGGACCGTTTTTTCATCAGAGTAGGCTAAGATAATGGTCAAACATGGCAGCGAGAATGGCTCGGTATTGGGGATTGTTAGCGATGGAATTGCCCCGAATGTCCGCCTTGCAACCGCTGCGCATGTCAGTATTTAAGACTGATATAGTGCTGCCGCTCCCCTCAACGAAGCCAGAAGCAAGTTATCATCGTCCACCCCAGACTGCTTCTTGAGCTGCGCCATTGCCAAGGCTCCAAAGCGGAATGTCTGAGCTATTGGCAAGGGCAGGGCATAACAGTTCCCTGAGCCCTGAGTCGCAGAAATAAATAACCGATTGGGTTGGCGTTCTACGACAATGCCCTTTGTTGGTCGCTTGAATTCCGCTTTGGGCAAATAACCCAGGCACACGCAGCATAGCAGTGGCAGGTCATCCTCTCCGAGCTGAAGAACGATCTTGCTCTTCCAGTTGATGCGTTCGCCGTCACGAGGCGCTACCTCAAGATTCAAAGCCGCAAGGGGCTCTTCGCCATCTTTTAGCAAGACGGTCGCTTCGGCCGTAAGCCCAGCTTTTGAGCCGAAACATCGCACTTTCGTTTGGTTAGCCGGATGATTACGCATGTCCACGAACGTACCTATGGATGCTCAGCGACTGGATAACGGGTTCTGGTTCTATTTTTGATTCCCGCTGGAGTCGAATGGGCACCTCTTTGCGGGAAACAGGATTCTCCCGCCACGCCATCCGAGGGAGCATTTTTTGTTGAGCAATGACGACCCCCGAGATTGGACAGCTTTTCCGCTGAATCTCCCCATTTTCTAGGTATGAGTAATTCGCCCTCAACTGATTTGGCAGGGTAATCCGGCGCACCAGGAGTTCGTCCGGGGCACACCTGCGCCTCAGGATATCCAAGGCGGTTTCCGCCAACTCCTCATCGCGGTCTCTAAGGCCTTCCGCCATAGCGACAGCTTCATCGAAGGTCAGCTTCTGAATACGTGCGTGACTGGTGGCCCAAGTCCACGACATTGATTCAAGCTGTGGCGGCATCACCCGAATTTGCCGGTAGCATTCACGCAAGTCCAACGTCTGAATACCCGCACTTTTAAGCGCTTTCTTAAGTACCGTTTCGCGCGATCCGACCGGCTTACCCGAGGCGAGATTGCGGATCTTCAGGATTGTTTCCTTGAAATGTGCTTTGGTCTCATTGAGCTGTTCAACAATCGACACTGTTTCACCAGAGGCGCATACAATTCCTGCGTAACACTTCCGGCTCTGAGTGTCGTCAATGGTCAGGCCAACGGCGTCGACAATTGCCTGCTTGCGGGCTTGTGCAGAGTATCGCTCGTTTTCAGTGCCACTGAACGGCGGCACGTAAACTTCGAAATCTGCCCTATGATCACCGTCTGAAAGGGTTTTCAGTTGCTCGCAGTTATCCACCAGAGCCTGGTATGCCCGGGAAAGTTGATCGATCAACTCGCCCGGGACTGAGACAGTCTCGGCAACAGAGTTCTGCATTTTGTGAGCCCTCGATATCTGAGTACGGCACGGACATCATCACTGTATAAACAACACTGATAATATGCTTTATTATACCATATACTGATAGAGTGCGAAGCGTTTGATTAGCCATGCGCTCTTCGTGTCAGTATCTTTATTGACACTACCTGCGGGACCTTGTGAAACAGCCTATTTCTGCGAACCGGACGACATGACGAAACTAGCGATTCCCATTAGCCGTGAGACCTTGATCGCGCTCGATAAAGACAGGACCAAAATCGCCGGTTTGACCAACCCTGAGCTCGCTGGACTGTTCACTCTCTTCAAATTGGCCAATACCTCAAAGCCCTTTAATGGCCCTGCAAGTGAAAGGCTTCTGGCGGACTGCTTACAGCTGATTGCGGAGTCTGAGGAAACGAAGTCAGAAATCCAGGACCTCCTTCAAGAGCGCACTGAGGGTTTCGTGGACCTGGCGCCAGGCAATAGCGATGGTTTTTTCCTCATGTCTGTCTCGGATGTGGCCAATAAAAGTTACCTCGAAAAGCCAAACGGCTGGCGCTTTGGCTGTTCGAGTGAATTCAATCAGGTTTTTATCAAGAGGGGCATTTTAGGTCAGCAGCGATCTGTTTCACTTTCCGTAGAGCATGACCGTCTGATTCGGGCAATTGAGGCTGAGCCCGAAGAACCTATGGCTGTTCAAGGTTTTGCCGGTGTAGGCAAAACGTATCTGATAACCACCTTAGCGGCATCTCTCAGCGCAAAAGGACTCTCTGTTGTTGCCCTGGCACACACTCGGCAGCAACTTGCGGCACTTATGGATCGTACCCAGGCCGCCCGCGGGCTGACGTTGGGAGAATTGATCAAGGAACTTGTGTATCCCGGGGAGGACGCACCCAGACCTTCGCGTGGTTCGCGCTACCGGATGGGGCAGAGGTTTAATCGTACCTATGAGCAGATGGCCCAGATCCTGGAAATTCAGCCGCTTCAGCGAGCGCGGGCACCGGAGATAGCAAAAATAGCATGGAAAACCGTAACTTCATTCTGCCACAGTGCAAGTAATGAGATTTCGGAAGAGCATCTCCCCTCTACGATGAGGTTTCACTGGTCCGCGTCCGAGAAAGCAATTCTGGTAGAAATTGCACGGAGGATGTGGGCCTTCATCGCCGATCCGCCCAACGAGGAGTCCGAACTTCCGACGCGGATCTACCACCAAATCAAACTTGCGGATGTTCAAGGGAAGGTGCTTCCACCGACGATCCGCATCGCTCTGGTTGATGAGGCTCATGATTTGCCTGTGCCTATCATCAACATCTTGGAGAGGACACCTCCGCCACAGGCAACCTTTACCTTTGGGGATCGCTATCAGCATCTCTTCGGTGCCGGCGGCACGGCGCGACCAAGGCGATCACGAGGTCGAGAGCTGGGAGTTTCAGTAAGGGCGGGGGAGAGCACAACCGATCTCTTCAATCAGGTCCTAGCGGCACACCCGATTACTCCTGAAATGGAGTTTGTCGGAATCCGGCCGGAGAACACCCAGGTTCTGTCTTATCAGAGTCTTCCAACACCAAGCGGTAATTGCGCCATCATTTTTCGCTCTTACTGGGCTTTGTTCGAGCAATTCCAGCGATGTGCGCATGATAAAGCGACTTTTAGATTGATGCCTGGCTCAGAGAAAGCCTTACAGTGGTTTATGGGTGATGTGATTGAACTGTTTAACCACGGTACTCGCCCGAGCTTCCCGAGCTTGTTCCGGTACGGAACTTTCGACGAACTGACAAAGCGAGAATCAGAGTTCGCGGACATAACCCGGGTTGTCGACCTGCTCACCCGTGGATATCGGCTTCAAAATTTTGATGAGTCACTCTCTCGCCAAGTCCGCGATAGATCCAATGTTTTGTGGCTGGGGATGCCCGAACACACCAAAAATATGGAGTTCGACAAGGTCGTCATCGCCGATGACTTCTTCAGTCAGACCAACATGATCAAAAAAGATTCTCTGGTCTCGAGCATTTACACATCAATTTCAAGGGTGAAATCCGAGCTTTACCTGCCCTCGGAATTCGATAATTGGGTTAGGAGTCTTGCGAGTTGATTAATGAAACACTTTTCCACGGTTCCGAGAGAGCCGGCCTTCTGACGTTAAACGCTGCGGCCAGTCAGAACACTGTATTTGGACCCGCCATATACTGCACCGCGGATCGGTCGGTCGCAGCCGCGCAATCTAGGGCCAACGTCATCTATAAAGTACGTGTCGAAGGGCCAGAAGAGGGGATTATTGAGTTTGACCGGCCTTTGTCGGACGCATCACCGAGAGCGAGAGCTGCCATACAAACCTTCTTGCGACGCTACAAACTAATGTCGATCCTAGACACCGAAGATGACCGTGTGGATTTCCTCCAGGAAAGAGCAGCGGCTGAGCTCGTCAGAAGGGGAGTTGAGTACCCGCCCAAAACTTTATTTAACCGTATCATCGCAGAGGAAGGCGTTTGGCTCATGCGCGGTGAGATGCACGGCTTGGCCAAGTCCGGGATGGTGGACCGAGGCATACAGTGGGCGGTCATAGACGACCGGTATCTATCCATCCTCGAACAGCAACCTCTTTATTTTGAAAGGACTGGGTAGCTTCTGACACCTTGCCATTATCCATCTGTAGCGGTACTTTAACCTGGGCTTTAGGATGGCCTGCGCCGCTGCAGCGTGAACAACCCCCTCTACAATTCGACCTGATTTACTCTTGGCTCAGACTAAAACGCAGCCAAACGAGCCATGGAGTGACAGTCATGGTTGATAGCCATTTTGATGTTCTCAAAAACAACGTGAGAGCTGCTCGCAAATCCAGTTCCGGCATCGATTTCTCCCGAATCGGATACAACACTCATTTGGAACTTACCGTTCGCTTGGTCACCGGGGCCCCATCCGTCAATCACTTCTCAGCTCAGGTGGATTCCTATCCCCTGCGTGAGATTCCTGTTCTCGGCCAGATCATCGATACACTCAGAGATAGCGAACACCTAATTGAGCCTGGCGTTTCTGCCGGCGAACCGCCGGAATACGAAAGGTATGAGCGTTGGCAGCTATTAGCCGCGACTTGGTTGTCCGGCCTTTCCCGAAATATCAACACTATCCAGGCTTCGTCACCGCTCCACGAACTGTTTTGTCTTTCCGCTGACCTCGACGGGCTGCGGATTCCACGGATGCTTGGTGAAGGAGCAGAAACAACTGTCGCTCAATCTGCCGCCCAACTGCCAAACGAGGCTTGGATTCTTTCAGCTTGGCTTTTTGAGAAAGAGGGACTATGCATAGAGCACTGGGACCGTTTGCGTCTCGCTGCTGAACAGTTCGGATACGGTAAAACGGCGGCTGCTCATTTCCGGGCTGCGTGCCGCGAATCTGTGAATCACAACTGGGATCCGAGATCAGCCATTGCCCTGGGCGTATATGACCTTCCCGTAACGACACCATCTTTTTTTAGAGACGGCGAATCTGATGAACAGTTCAGGTCCCGCATAGACACAATTTGGCGTTGGGAAGAACCAGAAGCCTTTGACTTTGCCTAGAAACACGCGGAGCACATGGAGGTGGTAATTGGCTGAACAAGCATCCGGTAATCTCAAGGTTCCGTTCGGTTTAAGGGAAGGGCGCCTCTTTCGGCCCGATGATGTGTCTTCGGGTAAAGCGTGTGGTTGCATCTGTCCAGCGTGCGAAGCGACCCTGATCGCAAATCAGGGCAAGCAAAAGCGAGCCTATTTTTCACACTTCCGGACTGAGAGTTGTGCTGGCGGATACGAAACCGCCGTCCACCTCATGGCCAAGCAGGTCATCCTCGATGAACAACGTCTACGAATCCCTCCATTAACAATTCCTTTCGAACTCACTCCGATAGAGGATGAACCCCCCATTCGAACCTCTGTTCTCTATCCAGAACGGGATGTTCAGCTTGTTGAAGTAGAGGCCGAGAAACAGCAGGGCCGATGGCGGCCTGATCTTACGGCATTCCTGAAAAATGGCTCTCTGCTACACATTGAGATTCGCGTTACGCATGGGGTTGATGACGAAAAAGCCGAATCTCTGGATAACCTGGTCGAGATCAATCTGAGTCAACTTCCCATTGAGACCGTGTATGACGAGGAAGCCTTCGTTGACGAAGTTCTCCTGAATGCCGAACGTTGTTGGTACCGCTGCTCCCTGTACGACGATCTGAAGCGCACCGTCGACGCTCGCCAAGAGCTGCAAGCGAGGGCTGAGCAGATGGCCAGAGAGCATGCTGAGCGAAAAGCGGCTGAAGAGAAGCGTGCCTATCACGCCGAAATGGCCCGAATGCGAGATGAGGCCCGCCGCCGTGCTTCCAATAAACTGAAATCCAAGGATTCATTTAAAAGCGACGCTCTGGCCCATCAAAAATACAAAAGCCAGTTGTTGCTCCTGAAGGAAAGGCAGTCTTCTTACGTCATGCCGCCGGCTGACGGCAGCAAAAGCGTTCCAGTCGATGGAGAATGGATCTTCTTTGTGCCTCGCTCTGCCTGGCAAGGATTCATCATGGAGCAATGTCTGCCCAAGATGCGGATCGACCGGGAATTCACGGCGCGGGAAATTCTGATCGAAGTTCTTCGCCGGTTCCCCTGGCCAACCGAGGTGTCAGAAATCATAAAGTCCCGCCATAAACTTTCTGAGGCAGACGCCAGAAAGGTTCCCGATCCGGAAAAGGTCGTCGCCGGCTATCTTAAAGTCCTGGCCGCAAACGCTGTCCTGGCTTTTGGCAGCCATTCTGGGGTGTTCAAGCGATTCGAAGGCGATCGATGGAGCAGGCAAATAATCTGAGGCTCCCCTCCTTGAAACGAAGCTGTTGCTTTTACTGGAGATGCATTCTTATACCAGATCAGCATTATGCCTCGTAAAAGCGGGAGTCCGACGCCAACCTCCCGTTAATCGCATCTTTGGTCAGCCTGTCTTTTCCTTCCTTTTCCTACCTTAACCTTACATAACCTGGGCACGGCTTCGCCGCGCATTGCTCGGGACGGAAAAGCCCGCTCAGATTTGGCGGCATTCTCCGCAGTTGCGGGCTAGCAATCAGCGATACTAAAGGCGGATCTGGTATAACAATGCATAATCCGAAGGCAGGGGTCGCCTCTCGCGCTCTGAATAAATATACTGTGTATCCATACAGTGACTCAGTCGGAACGCAAAGATGTTGATCAAAGAAATATTCCGTCCCGCCGAACAGTTCCAACGTTCGATTGCGCTCTACGCGGATTCCGTCAAGGCGGGCTTTCCGTCGCCAGCCCAGGACTACATTGAAAAAACTCTGTCCTTGGATGACCTCTGCATTCGCACGCCGGCGGCCACCTTTTTTGTCCGCGCTTCTGGCTCATCGATGGAAAAAGCCGGCATTCATGACGGGGATGTGCTGGTTGTTGATCGCAGCCTCCCGCCCGGACATCGGAAGATCGTCATTGCCTCTGTTGACGGGGAATTTGTATGCAAACGACTTGATTTGAGTTTTCCCAGCAAACCGGTCCTCCGAGCGGAAAGCGAAGATTACCCGGACATCACGCTTCGCGATGAGGATGAGCTCGAAATTTTCGGGGTTGTAACCACCGTCGTGCATGCACTCTGAAATGAAACAGATCTTCGCCTTGTGCGATGTGAATGCGATGTACGCGGCCTGTGAAACGGTGTTCGATCCCTCACTGGTGGGCCGTCCGGTCGTCGTGGCTTCGAATAACGACGGATGTGCGGTGGCACGCAATGCCGAAGCTAAGGCGCTGGGTATCAGGATGGGACAGCCGATCTTCGAGTTGCGGGAGCACGTCGAGAAAAACGGCCTGGTGGTTTGCTCTTCAAACTATGCGCTCTACGGCGACATGAGTTTTCGCTTCATCCAGACCCTGGCGACCTTCTCGCCCGGGGTCATGCCTTACAGCATCGATGAGGCCTTCCTTGATCTGACAGGCATCGAATCGGTCGTGTCCTATGAGGATTTCGGGCATCAAATCAAGGACGTGGTGAGGCAATGGACCGGTCTGCCGATTTGCGTGGGCGTAGCGCCCAGCCCCACGCTGGCAAAGCTGGCAAATCACGGCGCCAAAAAGTACCCGGCGACCCGTGGGGTGGTGGATCTGACCGATCGAGACCGGCAGCGCCGTCTGCTCAAGCTGGTGCCGGCCGGCGAGATCTGGGGAATCGGCTCAAAGCTGAGCAAGAGGCTGGCGGATCTTGGCATTCAAACGGGGCTCCAGCTGGCGGACGCCGATCCCAAATGGATCCGAAAGCATTTTTCAGTCGTTGTAGAGCGCATCGTCAGAGAACTCAACGGGGTTCCGTGCCACGAAGACCTCCAGGAAATGGCCCCGGCCAAAAAGCAGATCCTCTGCTCAAAATCTTTCGGCACGCCGGTGACCGATCTGGACTCGATGCTTTCGGCGGTCTCCCACCATGCGACCCGAGCCGCCGAAAAGCTCCGCAGAGAAAATCGGAAATGTGGCTACTTGGCAGCGTTTATGTCGACCAGTCGGTACCGGTCGGGCGAGCATTATGCGAACCAGAAGGGCATTGCTCTGCCGTATCCAACCGCGGACACCCGCGAGATCTGCAGACAAGCTGTGACTCTCGCCAAAGCACTGTGGCGCGATGGCTATAAATACAACAAAGCAGGTATCGTGCTTTCCGACTTTCGAGTGCCCGGGGCGTGCCAGTCCGACTTTTTCAGTCGAATTGAGGACGACAAGCGAGATCAGGAGCTGATGCGGACCCTGGACAAAATCAACAGCATCTCCGGCAAGAATACCGTTCAGTTCGGGCGACAAATTCACAAAAACAAAAGCTGGCAAATGCGCCGGGAAAACTTATCCCCCGCGTACACGACCAGGTGGTCCGATATACCCGTAGCCCGAAGCTGACTCGCCGATCTAGTCGTCGGCACTCGCTGGCGTATCCGGCCTGGACAGCCACTCGTGTAAAACTTCCGTGAATTTCGGGTTTATCAGGTAACCGATCGTTTAAACAACCGAACGGCTATAGGCACTGCTGTTCCGAAGCATCACTTCCGACACCAGTAACCTCAAGTCCTCGGTGGACATGCTTTTGGAAACGACTCTCGCACCGGTGTTCACAATCCTGAGCCGCGTTGTCTGAGGCACTTTAGGATCCGCCGTCACCATGACTTTGAAGATTTCCTGATTCGGATGCGTACTGTCATGTCTCAGCCATTCAAACAGCTTGATCCCATCCAATTGCGGCATGTGGTAGTCGATTAGCAACATGTCGTAGGTCGCTTCCTCTAGGTGAGCGATGCCTAGGACCGGGTCATTACAGGTGGTCAGCTGAACCTGACTGATACCGCCGGTTTTTGGGGAAAACCTACGGGTCATCTGCTGGAGATATGCTTCGTTGTCATCCATCAACAGCACACGCAACCTGTGATCGCCGGCGCCAATGAATGAATAATCGATATTCAGATCAGTTGCCTGATCAATGGTAGGTTCTGAGCGATCAATCCCTGCACCATCAAATTTCCGCCCACTCTGTTCCATCAGAATGCGGTACGACATTAGATAATTACCTCTACAACCAATTTGACTCTCACAATTCATCCACGTTAACCACGCGTAATGATTGGATTAAATCGAGTGTATTAGGAGGCTATTTGGAGATCTGTAGGATAAATAAGACAAATGTAAAAAAATATTACATTGCCTGCAGTGCTTCAAAATGACGCATGCCCAGGAACACGCTCTCCTGCCGGGTTTCGACGTTTAATTTCGTGCAAATTCTGCTTACGTAGGAATGAACCGTTTGTGGGGAAATATCCAATTTTGTGGCGATGTTCACAGATTTCTGACCGCAGCATAACTCGCGCAGAACCAATCGCTCACGCTCTGACAGGCAATCGAATATGGAGGATGAAGACTGCTCAAAATCATTGCATACCATAAGGCCGCTCCCACGACCGGCAAGGATGCTCTCCACACGTTTCACAGTATCATCAAGGGAATGATTCAAATCGATGACCGTGTGGACGCCGCGCGCGAGCAAAACTTCAGGACGGGCATGCGATCCTAGTACCACTATCCGGGCACCAGGATGACGATTTACCAATGGCCCTAGATTTCTGAAGGAAACCTTGTTCAGCTGCACGATGTCGATCAGGACTAGTTTCGATTCTTGGGTGGTCTTTGCGGTGTCGATGGACAATTGGGTGGCAATGTTTAATTGCGGCAGCTGCCTTTTTAAGCCCATCTCCAGCATGTCCAGCATCAAGCGATGCTGATGAATAATAAGAATATCCTGATCCATCCGTAGACCTTTGCTATACCTGAAACGTGATGGAGCCCATCAACCGATCGTTCCGCTGGTCAATATTGAGGCTCCCACAACTCTTTTCGATTTCATCCAATGCCAGCAACAACAAAGCGTTCCGGAACAGCGTCTCACTGTCCCGTGCCGAAAGCGGATCCAGATACGAATCACCAAAACATCCACCTGCATCGGCGTTTAACGTCATGCGACCCTTTTCCCTGGTAACGTCAAATGAAGGTCCTTTCTCGCCCTTACATCGTGTAATCAGCTCCAATGAGAGGGCCAAAGGAATCTTTGGATTGTGATTGTGACGGGTCGATTTATCGCTTTCAGCCCTGATCTTCCCTGCCGCGCGAAGAAAATCGAGCGAGAGACGATCATCTTCATCAATAGGCAGCAGCCCTACATCAGTCCAGTGCGCCTCGTACTCAATCGCGATTTTTGTCACCACATCCCGATATTTCTCAGCGATGTGAACAGGAATAGCCAAGGTTTCGCACACAAGCCGAACATCCTTCATCCGATTCTCAATGATGGCCTCGCGCCACACATTTACAAGTTCCTGGGTTTTTTCATCCTCAGCTTTTTTTCTTAGCTGATTAGCCCGGGCATGTTCCACCATTTCAACTACTGTTTCGGGCTTCCAGGGCTTTTCGATGTACCCAATCACACCCGCATCGTTCACACATCGGCGCAAGGGCTCAACGTCTGCATAGGCGGTTGTGATTAACAACTGAGTGTGTTCGCATCGACGCCGAATTTCGACAAGCACCGAGTCACCGGCCATCTTCGGCATTCGCTGATCTGAGATAATTACGTCGAATTCCAGGCCTTTATCCAGCGCGTCCAGCGCTTCCTCGCCGCTGATAAACGTGTGGACATCGAATCGATCGCCAAACTCCCAGTGGAACATCTTGAGCGTCTGAGGCTCGTCGTCGATCAATCCAACTCGTATTAGATCCATCAGCCTGCAAGCTCCGCCGGGAAAAGATCTCTTTTCGCTTTCTCAGCCCAGATTTGCCCCAGCAAGGACTCTACTTTTTCGAAAGCTTCATCAACACCACAAATTGCAGCCACATCCAGACGATTCAATGCAGCACGGATATGCTGTGCCGTTGGTTCGGACATCGCCAATAAGGAGATAACTTCACCTTTGCACTCAGTCTCAGCGCGCTGAAGCCAATCGAGAGGCGGCTCAATCATGACCAGGATGTCGGCCTGCGGAAGAATGCTCCCATCGCAGTAGTGGAAAAGGATAATATCACCCAGCTTGGACAAGTCGTGCTTGAAAGGATTTTTCTCGGGTTGTGCACATACGATGCGCGGCTTCCAGTTCGGCATGCTCGTCCCTGCTTGCAAGTGTTTCTTGGCTTTGGAGTCCCAGAGCCATAATACTAATCAACTTTCTGATGGCAGAAAATGTGGAACGACAACGCATTTTCGAATTTGGGTGGTTCGACACGCAAAAAGCGACATAAAATCGCTAACATGCTGTTTAAATGATGTTTTCAGAAAGGACTCTAATATGGACCACAGCTCACCGGAGGAGGTCAAAGTAGCCGGCATGACCTGTCTTGTCTTCAACAAACAGGCGCCTGGTACTCCAGTGGTTCTTATTCACGGTCTGCTCTGTTCAATCTATTTCTGGTGGCCTGACCACCTTTCCGTATTTGGAGATCGTCCGATATATATCATCGGGCTTCCTGGACATTATCCGGCAACTCCACTTTCTTCATCCGCTAAGCTTTCGGCGGACAGCTTGGCCGAGGCAGTCATACAGCAGGTGGATCAGCTATTAACCCCAGAATCGTCCTTCATTCTTGTAGGCCACTCTACTGGTGCGCACGCTGCCATCGCCGCGGCAGCAGTTTGTCCTGAGAGATTAAAAGCTCTTATCTCCATAGGTGGCGCCACTACTGGCAAAGAGGAGGGTGGAATTTATGCCCTGTTTCAATGGATGGCAAACAAACTGGGTGCCTTTGGTCGCGCTTTGATTGCACCCTCACTGCGTGCGAGTTCGCTGACCGTGGGCATACACAAAATCTTTATCGGGGACGTCATGGCCGAGCCCAAAAAGGTCATCAACCGTCCCGACTTCCAGGCCTACTTACCCTATTATTTCCCCGCGCTTCAAAAGATCAGCGGTGCATCAATGGGCATTTACTTTCGCGATTTGGCCAACATGGATCTCAGCGCCACCATCCCCAACATTCAGTGCCCAGCACTGGTGATGTGCGGCAACTGTGACCCTTACGTTTCTGTCGAACGCACAAAGGAGCTCGCCAATGGGTTTCCGGACGGCCACCTTGCACTAATCGACAATAGCGGGCACATGCCGATGTTCGAAAACTGGTCTGAATACGAGGCAGCAATTACATCATTCATGGATCGCGTGTTGAGCAGAAATTGAATGCTAACCAAACTCTATTCCATGCTGGGACAATTCAGTCCCGCATTTCGAGACCTCAGCCATCTCGAGGAACACCATAAAAGTTTTGAGGCTCAGAACTGGATCGATCGGGCGTACCTGAATCAGATCGGCTGCATTGTTAGCATTATCATTGTCACGCTCGGCATACCCCTCGATTACATCGTTTACCCCGAATACTTCGTCGAATTTGCAGCGCTTCGTGTCAGCGAGGTGGTGTTTCTGTCCATCATGTTTTTTGTCACGACCCTCGATTCCATGAGGCCTCACGTCTTTAAAATCACGGCCATCTTTACGGGATCAGTCATCGCCACCGTAGCCGTGATTATCTACGTCACCGAGGGGGCGGTCTCACCGTATTACGCCGGCATCAACCTGGTTCTAATCGGCATCGGTTTCATTATGGGCCTGACTTTTAAAGAAGCCCTTGCATACAGTTTATTTGCGATTTTTTCCTACCTGTTCGTCAGCGTTCTGGCCGGTGTTCCGGATGGGTCCTGGCGCATCGTCATCATCAACGGATATTTTATTTTTCTGACCGGCGTCATTGCCGTGATCGCCGCCTATTTCGGCTACAGAATCCGGTTCTATTCCTATGCCCAGGAAGTCGAGTTACAAAAATCCAATACGGCACTCCAGGAAATGGATCGTCGAAAGTCCGAATTCATCGCCAATGTTTCCCACGAACTACGAACGCCAGTGGCTGTAATCGTTGGTCCCGCAAAACATCTCCTTGAGCAGCAGTCTGGCCAGCTACCTCCCTCAGCAAGAAAAGTCGTTGAACAAATCGTTCGTAACGGAGGCCGGTTGATCAAACTCGTGAACGATTTGCTGGAGCTCATGGTTCTTGAGAACACAACGCTTGCCAAGGATAGCTACACACGGGTTGACCTAAAATCCATCCTCAACATTTGCACAGATCAGCTCGCGCCTTTATTCGGCAGTAATAACAGCCGGGTTCTCAATGCCGTTACCCCGCGTCATCCCGTATGGGTGGACGGTAATGAAAGCCAGTTAGAACGTGTGTGCTTTAACCTGATTCAAAACGCCTACAAATTTACAGATCCCGGTAATGGACAGATAGACGTTGAACTTGCGATCGCTGATGACTTTGCGACATTGAAGGTTAAGGATAACGGGGTCGGCATTGATCCTAAAAACCATGACATGATCTTTCAGCGGTACCGTCAGGTCGATGGCTCTACAACACGTAAAGCACAAGGGACGGGTATAGGGCTTGCCTTAGTGAAAGAAATCGTTGAAGCGCATTCAGGGACCATTGCTGTCTACAGTCAACTGGGCTTGGGTTCGACCTTTACGCTTCAAATCCCACTGGCTCAAAACCAGACCGATGCTATTGACCCAAAAGAGACGGCGAACAACGACATTCGTCGCGATGCCGAAAGGGATTACCTACTGAATTTCGATGTTCACACCACGCCAGAATCAGCCAACAAAACATACCGGTCAGAGGGAAAGCCGCTGCTTGTTCTCGTCGAGGATGAGAACGATATTGCCTCAATGATGCTCGATGCTCTTCAAGCCGATTACGACCTTGTTTGGCTCAAAGATGGAAGCTCAGCAGCGCAGGAAATTGCATCACTGAGACCTCACGTGGTCCTTCTCGATCACATGTTGCCAGGTAAGGATGGCTTGGATATCGCCAGGGAAATGAAACGATATTCCGACACATCGACTACGCCAATCCTTTTGGTGACTGCCAACGCCAGAGACACGCTGAAACAGGATGCATTGGATCTTGGTATAGACGAATTCATTGCCAAGCCGTTTAGTTGGGTAGAACTGCGAGCGCGAGTTAAAAATCTGGTCAATCGCGTAAATTTGGAACGGGTGCTGAGTGACCGGAATGCCGAGTTGCAAATAGCAATGGATGACCTAAGTCGCTCGGAGGCGCAACTGATTCAATCCGAGAAATGGCGATCGCTATCGAGCTTTTCTGGCGCGCTGATCCATGAAATAGGTAACCCGTTGAACATAGCCTTGAGTGCCCTGAGGGTTGCGGTTAAACAAACGAACCCCGATATCCGGGCCGAAGCTTTAGACGATGCGAAAATCGGACTCGAGAGAATCAGCGACCTGATTGCTGATTTGAAGGATTTCCTGACGCCTGAGAACACACCCGTTTTGGAGCCGGTATCCCTTGAACAGGTGATTGATCGCTCCGAAGCCCTTCATCGGGATCGACTGGCCAACGTCGTTGTCCATCATGAGGGCTTGTCCGAGGCCTTTGTGATTGGGAACAAAAACGCGCTCATTCAGACGATAAGCAACCTCATAGGCAATTCGCTGGATGCTTTTGCACGGAGCGATTCTCCCAACCCTAACATCAGTATTTGCGCAACTTCAGATCAGCGATCTGATGGATCCTTTTACCGCATACAAGTATCTGACAATGGCCCCGGGATACCTGAGTCCGTTATCCCAATGCTCTTTAGCCCATTCCATCCTGGTCCCGAAAGTACCAGTCTTGGTATTGGTCTGTCTCTTTGCAAACAGATGGTGGAACAAATGGGCGGAGAAATTATCTTGGCTGAAAGCCTCGAAGGGGCATCCTTTGAAATCTCACTGCCATCAGCATGATGGCTTTGGGCAACCTCGGGCGCTAATGACCACTTTATAAAAGACGAAGTGCCTACCTGACGGGAATAACCCGGTAAAACATGACGCAGCCCACAATTAACCGCTTTTATTGCCCAAGGAAACTACCTAAAAGTTGCCATGACACCCGTTGCGGGGCACTATTTTTTTGAATTCCTCAATTGCATGGAAGCGCCGTACCCCAGTGGTTCGGGCAAGAATCAAGGATGAGATCTCCTCCCGTTGTCATGTTAGTGACATCGTCATCGCGGCACCGAACTTAAAAGGTCGTTGAGTAGTGACCTTTTGATTGATGGTTTCTCGCACCAGTAGCGGCAGAATCAATGTCAGCTTCATGGGCGGTCGCAATCAGGTTTTCTGTCCTCTGGTTCCTCGTCGTCTGCCCTGATCCTGGTGTGCAAACACAGTTACGATCTTGTGGAGAAACTTCATGAAATTTAAGTTCCTAGCTTTGTCACTGGGATTGGCAGCGACCTTAACTGGCTGCTCAACCACCGAACACGTGATGGTTGGTGGAAAATGCGTGACCTGCATCAATAACCCTCTGACGGGTGAACCCCTGAACCACGACGGGTCAATTCCAGGCAGCACCTACAAACCGTCTGACCAGGCGACCGCTCAATCCGACTCTTCAGGCTCGGCTGGTTCGTCTTCCGGCAGAAAGACCTTTACTGAATCCACGACCTCTTTTTCTGTACCAGTTAACGTCGATGTGGCGTTTATCAGAATCAAAAAGGAATACGAGTACCAGTCCGAGCAGGAAATCCGCCAGGAATGGGGATCATTGGCCGAAACGAAAATGAAGACCTTTGCCTGGGCCTACGACTCAGAGCCATCTGTTTACTACCGCATGCGGGCACACCGGCAGCATGGCGATGCGCTTTATGTGATTGATCACAACATCACAAAGCAAAATGCTGATGCCAGCGAGATAACAATAACCGTGTGGGTGAACGATGAGTCACCAATCTCACCGGCCGACGTGGCGAAAAGCCTCGCCGGGCGAACCAAAACCGCATTGAAGATCTGACAGGCAAGGGAAGGGGCCTCACGCAATGATTAGACTACTGTTTGGTTTCATTCTTGGTGTGGTGGCCTCGTATTACACCTTTCCTATGTTCTACTCCGCACCCGATCCCTTACCTAAGTTCAGCCTGGAGAACCTGTTTTCAGAAGAACAGACGTTAAGCTCCAACACGATCAACGCCAACCCGCCCGCGCATTTCCAACAGGTCAAAGCGGATGCATTGGCTGAGAGGATTAGCGTCGCACGCTCCCTGGCTCAACTGAATCCGCCGCAGTCTGCAACGGCTCCAGAGGTTTTGGATGTTATCTACAGCGCGGCTCGCAAAGATCCGGTCGTAAACAGTCTGTTTCTTGAAAAAGCCGGCAATGGGCTGACCAATCAAGAAGCCCTGATCATTCTGTCCGCTTTCGGAAAACGAGGCTGATATGGCTCGGGTGGCATTCATTCTGAACGACCAGCTGGTGCCGCCGGACCATCCCGAGCGACAATCACTTCTTGCTTCTGCCTATCGCACTCGAACAAGGCCTCTCTGTGGCTGCAAGGATCCGGGACTTCCGCTCTATGTGTCCAAAGTGGACGATGGCACCTTCCTGGTGAAGCGGATGCCGTTTACCGGGCCACAACACGACCCGAACTGCGACTGTTACGAGATTCCACCTGAACTATCGGGGCGCGGCGCACTGGGTCAAAAAGCAATTGAAGAAGATCAGGATGGCGGCATTACCAAGCTTCGGCTGGACTTCAGTCTGAGCAAACGCGGAACCGCTCCCGTCGCCTCGCCAATAAAGGGGCAATCCAGTCAGGCGCCAACTACGAAATCCGATCCAGCTAAATTGTCTGTACGATCGCTTTTGCATCTTCTCTATGAAGACGCCGGATTAAATCGCTGGTCTCCCCGGATGGCGGGTAAGAGAAATTGGTTCGTGGTCCGCAAATATCTGCTTGAGGCCGCCGAAGGGAAAATGTCGGGCCGGCGAGCGATAGCAAATTCGCTGCTCATTCCCGAGCCATTTTCAGTGGATCATAAAGACGACATCCTCCGCAGGCGTGCTCAATTCTTTTCTGATCTCAAGTCCACTGCCAAAGGCCAACCCCTGGGTTTGATGATAGGTGAGGTGAAAGCGATCGAGCCGGCCCGGTTTGGACATCGAATGATCATCAAACACATGCCGGACGTGCCTATTTACCTTGCCGACGACATTTATCGTCGCATGGAGAAAAACTACGGGACCGAATTGGCGTTCTTTGCTGAAGACGCCCAGATCCATTTGCTTTGTATCACCACGTTCACCCGATCTGCTACCGGCAATTTACAAGCTGACACGCTGTCCTTGATGACGGTCGATACTCAGTGGCTGCCTTTCGAAAACCGCGAGGAATTGGACCTGGTGGAGAGGTACCGTGCCACGGGTCGCTACTTCACCAAATGTCTTCGCTACAACCTTAAAAGCACCGAAGTCCTGGCTTCGATCCTACTGACCGACACGGAGACCCCGACGGTGGTTTACCTGTATCCAGAAATCAGCGATCCGGCCTATCAAGAAAAGCTGGACTGGGTACTCTCAAACAGCGAGTTACCTTACGAGCTGATCAATCCACACACATCCAGTGCATGAGTGAACCTTTCTGATGACCGCTTTAAATCAGCAACAGATCATTGACTTGTTTTGCGACATCGAGAGTCGTTTGCTCGGCGCCAGCTCAGTAATACTGGAGTATCTGAACAACCTTAAACCTGCATGCTCCGAGTTGGGACAAATCGAGTGGCGCTACCGTCTTTCCGGTTTCCTTGAAGGTCTCAGCCTGACTGGCCACATCGACAGCCTTTACCTTGAGAGCCTGGCCAGCACGCTCTTTGCCCGTGATGTTAAATGCCGCGGAGTACGCCCAGGACGGGCCCATGCGTTCAGCATCGACATCATTACTGACCAGTCTAAGGTCTACCGCTTTGACGTTCCTTCAACCAATCCCCTCGATGCCTATGCACAGCTCACGAAGAGAACAGCCTATAACGCGATACCTGGTATAGAAGCTATAGAAGTCTATGCCGGATTCAGGAAAGACAGAGCTAAGGAAGCTCAACCTTTACGAGTCTTCGCCAAGAGCGAACTCATTTACAGCAACCCCTGATTCATCTCACAAGGACGTCATTCGTCATGGCACTGACATTAGAAAGGATGCTGTTCGAGAGCATCATCATCAACGACAACATCAAGATCACGGTTACCCGACTGGACAGTTCAAGGGTGAAGCTTTCAATTGATGCCCCGCCCGAGGTCGCAATCAACCGGGAAGAAGTATTCAACAGAATCATCGACCAGAGACCGCAATCGGAACGGCCGTCCGCCAGGCGATCAATCGTCAGAAGGCTGTTGTCCAAATAACGAGTTGGCTACGCTCTATTCAAACCCGAAAGAGGCCGTCGACCGGAAAACACGCCCAGAGATTCAGGATCTGGAGAAGGTGTTCAAAGACAATTCCGCCCGAGTTCGGGTGTCGCAATAGGAATACGGGAGTTCGCTATATGAAAGAAGGCCTCATTTTTGGAGCGCTCTCAGGAGCCGCGGTAGCTGCCCTATTCGTCGGGCTCATTGGCTGGCTTCAGATTCAAAAAAACTACGACTTTGCGACAGCCACTGGCGCTGCTCTCATGGCAGCTATGGATGACATAAATGCATTGCAGCAGAAGTGTGGTGAACACTGCTCAGAAGTGCCTTTAACGGTCAAGGATGAGATGAGCGCCGGTTACTGGAACAAGAACTAATCATGGGAATTCGGACCTCATGAAACAAAACCTTCTTTCAGATTTTCGAGACATTTACGCAGGACCGTGGCCGCGAGCCATAAGCTTTCTGCTTCTCCTAGTTTTCGGAGGACCGCTTGTTGGTGCCTTGATTACGGGTGAGCGGCTTTCGCCGAGGCTTTTCGTTGCAAGTGGTTTTGTTGCGGTAACCGTGTTCTTCACCGGGGTTTGGGTAAAGCGACGGTACCCGCGTTCTGAAGAGGGCAAGTGATTATTCACTTCCAGCATGACCAGTACCTCAATCCTTTCACGTCCACTAAGCAGTTCTGACGTCTCGTCTTATGGCTGCGGCTCTGGATTAAGTGTTGTCAGATTCGTCTTTCAGGCCTCTCGCCAGTTTTGCCTTGGTCAGGGCAGTCGGCGAGCTATGTCTGGCGTCCAGGTATCTCAAGGCGGTTCGTGGATCGCGCCAACCGATCCACTCCATGATGTCCTTTTGATTTGCATCTTCTTGGTCCATCCAGTTTGCCAGCCCCCGACGCATAGAGTGGCTAGTGTAACGATCCTGAGCGGTCTGCGTATCAACATTGAACAGCTTCTCCAAGAGAGTGTTCATTGAATTCGCGTTGATACCCTTCGTCCAGACGTTGCCCCAGCGATCGACTTTTGAAAATAACGGGTAATCACCATCGGTGTTTTTGTCGTCACTGACTCCCTGAAATCGGTCTTCCTTCCATTGCCTGATCGCGTACATGGGGCAGAGATGTCTGGCCGGGTAAGCTTCGAAATGCTTTCTTTGCCCTTTTCCTTCTCTGTCAGTCTTGGATCTCCGGACAGTAAGTAGCATCCAAGGCGGGTCTTCATCCCAATGCATATCCACGTCCCTGATGCGCAAATTGACCAATTCTGACGCTCGTAACCCAAACCAGAAAGCCGTCAGCAAAAGCGCTCGGTTTCGGGAAAATTTAAGCATCGATTGTCGATCATCATGCTCGAGTGCCTTCTGTCGACTTTGACGCAATTCTTTTTCAGCATTCCTTAGAATCCTCATGGGTAGGGCATTGGCTTGCTCCTGGGGTTCACCACAAGACACTCTGATGGACCGCATAGTCGCCCTGACGGCATCTGAATTATTTGGATTATCCCCAAAGGTGCGCTTGTGCCAGCTCCCAAATAGACTGCGTCGCTGCTCGAGCGTGGCAACCGAAAAACCTTTGAGGGCTTTGTTTCTTCGCTTATCCAGAACTTCGCTTTCCGCGGGCTCGTTGTCGTTCGGCTTTCTCGCGTATTCATTGAGATAAAAAGACAGATCCGTTGGCGTGCAGGGCAGAGGGCCTTTCCAAACCTCAATGTAATGCCTGACGGCCTGCAAGGTAGCTTTTTTTGTGTTCTTCGATTCAGCCGACTGAAGAAGCTCTAGTAGAGCCGTTCGGGCTTCAACTGGATACTGAGCAAGAACCTCCGGATCGAAAACTTCGGCGTGGGTTGCGCGCGTTTGTGTTATCAGTTTTTTATCCGTCACTTTGCTTTCCACACTTTTTCCCGACAATCGCTTCAATTCGGTGCCTCGGCAACACCAGGCTCTCAACCCGCAACTGGTGCAGATCCTTCAAACCCGACTTAGTAGATAAGTCCATAATGGCAAAGATGTGAGATCTCGGTTCCGCTAGTACACTTCCAAGGGAGCACTCCGCTTCCAAAGCAGTGGAGGCAATCGCCTCGCTTTGCAGGAGGTGCGTTTTGTCCACATACACTTTTGGATCTGCAATTACCTCGAAGGAGAGATTTAGAAGCTCCCAAGGCCGTGATGTCGACAGAATTTCTATAGACACTTTCCCCGGCGCCCAGGGAAACACATGAATGGCGTTGATTTCGCTGTCCACCACGTACACCGTTGCGTTCCCGATTTCTCTCCAGCTTTCTTCAACAAAGGTGAAACCATTCTGGCTGTTAAAAGTGAGGATTTCCCGGAGACGCTCCCAGGCCTCTTTTGCAGATTGAAAATCCACCAATCGATCTTCAGTCACGAACTACTCCCGGAACCAATACTTTCACGGCAGAAATATTCCAATGCCCATAGTGTGACCGAGCATCAAACAGCCGCGCTTTAACCTGATCACGTGGCATCGACTCAAAACCTGGCTTTGGAGTGACCACAGCAACCTCATTCCAGGACCTCGCGGGTGTATCCCGCCGTGCAGCGGCGAGGAACAAAAGCTTCAGCAGTTCGTCACTTTGCTCGCGCGGCATATTCTCAACCAGCAGCTCCGGCAATCCTAAATCGGAGCATCCCACTGTGTACGCATAACCTGGTACGTGTCGAACGTGGACGCCATGATGTTCAATCGCGTCCGCCACTGCGTTCTTGTGAGCCTCAATTCCGTTCTCAAACTTTCCCAAAGCCATCAGTGCATCTCCAACGAGTCATTTACTACCACAGTACACCGGAAATCACGGCCGCCAAGGTTTGGTTGCTTTTTGGCCAAGGCCAACGCATTATTTCCCAAGGCATTGGGAGTTGCAGCTTGGTGCCTTCAGGCCCAATCACTCAGCTGCCTGGGCCTGATCTTTCCACCACAAATGGTGTGAAGAATCTCAAACCGCACAAACAGACCATTGAGATAAGCTCTGGTCGAGCCTGACGTTCCTACGTTCGTTTTCTTCAGCCTTACCCTCCGGAAAGCCTCAAAAGCGCCCTCACCCGAAATTATACACCTATAAGATGGGATAATGCCTATTATCGCGCTTTATTTATTTCCGTTTCTTTGGTGTTTCTTTTGTTCCGTTAGTGTATTATCTTACTAACGAAACAAAGAAACCGCCTTGAAGGACAACACCGTCCGCGCTCAAATCTATAAATCATTGTTTTAATTGAATAAATAGGTTCTATTATGGGTAGGCCAGCCAGTATCAACGAAGCAGACATCACCAAAGCCGTTGAAACGCTGCAAGAGAGCGGTAGACCTGTAAACCCATACCGGATCCGCCAAGTTCTCGGTAAAGGCTCTACCGCCAAAATTGCTCACTACCTCCAAGGCCTGGACATAGAGTCCACCTATGAAGACTCAGAGTTTCAGGCAGCAATAGATGTTAACGCTGAGCGATCGGAGTACCTGACAAAGCTCGTGCGGCCATTGATCTTTCAATTGGAAGAAGAACAGCAATCAGCCATTGCAGAGGCGCAAGCTAAATTCGAAGCCCAGCGACAAGAACTCGAAGATCTGGCCAGAGGCCTTGAAGAGAAACTGTCAGTTAAACAGTCTGAAGTTGAGTTGCTAGAGACCAGACTGGCCAACGTGGAACGCCAGAGAGACAGCCTCGAAGACGACAATCAGCAGCTCAAAATTGCTGCGGCCGCCAACCATGAAAAGCAAAAAGCTTTGCAGGAAAAAATTCACTCTCAGAGCGAAGAAATTACTGAGCGCAAAAAACAACTTGAACAGGCTAGTTCCGAAAAAGCGGCACTCGAACACCGCCATAGTCAGCAGCAATCTCGCCTACAGCGGGAGTTTGACGAACTCAAGGAGGAATCGAGCAGCTACAGAAACATGGCTGAAGATCGGTTTTCTGAGCACAGAGCCGAGATATCGCGACTTCAGGAGCAAGTTGATAAACAGCGTGAAAATGCCAGCCTGGAAGCGGCTGAGCGTCAGCGTGTAGAACAAGAGCTGTCCGATGCCCGGGCGAGCTCAAAAAACCTTCAGGAGTCTTTGTCTACTCAGAAGTCTATTGTTGAGGACCTGGAAAGACGCCTCCAAGATTCTGAATCGGAGACAAAGCGTGTTATGGAGTCGCACAGCGAATTGAAATCCTCATTCGATGACGCACAGCGTTCCAAGCAGGCTTTGGAGAACGCCAATCAAAGCCTCGTCGCAGAGGTCGAGTTTTTAAAAGACATTCTGAGAAAGTTCCAAAGCATCCGAGATGAAATGAACTGGGAGGAATCCGACACCAAGAAAAACAACAACAAGTCTGACGAATCGAAATAACGCCGCGCAAAGCGGCGGATGAAGGACGTCCGCCTTACGCGACTTGTTATAAATTCACTAGGTTTTGACGTCTGACTGCCTGGCTATCTGGTCCCGAATTATTGCACGCAGATAATGCTGTGGCGCCAAGGTTTGTTTTGGGTCTGCAAAGTCCCTGGCAAAATCCGTTGTGGCTCCAAGCACAGAAAGAATTTCCTCACGAGTTAGGCTGTGCTGATGACTGCCATCCTCCTCGGAAATCAGCCGCATGATTTGGTAGAGCAGTTTGTTCTGCGCCTCTTTGCTCTCAGGCTCAAGAGTTTAGTTCTTCAAGAGTTTCGAGTTCTTCGGCGCTTTCTGCTTCGGACAGGTAAAACGGGTAAATTCCACCGAGCTTCCACCAGGTCTTCAGGTGTTTCTCATCGCAAGGAATTTGGTAGTTTTGTTTGAGGGCATCTACGATGAACGCGATTTTCTTGATCGATGGCGAATACAAAGAAAACCAGCCACGGACGGTGCTGTAGCTTAGATCTCCAAAATTTTCCGGATCTTTATCCCGAAGGTACTGATAAAAATCCTGCATCTTTCCTCGCTGCTCTTTGAATCCAATCCGATCTAAAAGATGGGATAGACGCGAGCCAGGAGAATCGAAGCTCTGAACTTCTTCCTGTTCCATGGCTACCATTTTTTGACGCTGGCCTCGCCGTCTCCGGCCAAGTGGAGTGAATTAAATCCACAAGAATTTATTGTCTTTTTTATTTCATCACAAAAAAGATATGCCGGAATATATCAAGCGTCCACGACGGATACCACTTAACGATTGTAGATTCGCCTGACCAGACACCCACAGCAGCTCGTTTGGATTCAGTACGTCGACGAAAAATGTCATTATTTTCCAAGAAAATAGCACTTCCGGAGGACTGGTCAATTTTCACAATTCAATTTAACGCCAAAGCGCAGCGGCGGGACCAAGTGCTTTCCAGCTTGATGGAAGAGAGCTCAGAGTGTGGACGCTTTCAATCGTAAGTCTTCATTGTTGCCGCCTGTCTTCAGAGATGAATCTTAATCGCAGGATTTGCGTTGAAATTGTGTAGCGAGGGGAAGCAGTCACGATTGAGCAGGTAAACCCGAAGCTCACTTTTGGATCGAATGCCCTCAACACTCACTGACACAATGTTCTTGCCGTTCATGCCTCTCTGATGAATGTCTAGCGCCTCAATTTCTTTCTGAAGCAGTGTGAAAACCCGCTTGTCCCCTGCTCTTCGTTCGTAAATCTGCTTTTTAAGCCGATTTTTATCCAGAAAATCATTGAAGATCGCCGGCGTCACAAGAGCAACATGGTTCTCAAGCACATGGACAGGCGCCTTGGGTTCATTCACGCGAATGCGTTTGGTAGCAATCCCGCGAAGTAACCAGGAGATAAAGTCATTCTGGCGAAGCACTTCTTCCTGGATTTGTCGGCGAGTCTTCCATTTTTCCGCAGCATCCCTCGAGGTAAGCCCCCCCTCTGCCGGCGCGTTACCATCTTCACTAGTGGTCGTTCTTTTAGATTTCGGATTCACTGTTTCTTTCGGAGATTGGGTGCGCTGCCCTTCCCTACTGCTATCTGGTTTGCTGATTTGTGGAGACTTTACGGGAGCGGTGCCAGATTCAGGGCATGTTAGAGAGGGTGCTGACTCCAAGCTCCCTTTGGCGGCTACTTTCGATTCGCCAGCCTCACTTACACGAGGCTGTCCCTCGGCCAAAGGTTTCCCGTTACGGTCTATCGGAGTTACCGTGCCATCGAACAAATCCGGTTGCGAGGTCGGCCAGATAACTTCGTTCTTGAATCGCAGAAACGTCAACTTCTGACGCCAGTTCTTCGCGGGGTCATCTATCTCTGCATACCAGACGCTGTCACCTTCTGGCGTCGCGACGATGCATTCATGATCCTTGAGGATCCCAAAGATAGTGACGACTGATTTTGGTATGCCACTGTGTCCCTCGTTCAGCAGCTGGGCCCGAACTGCTTCGATCGTTGCCTTCGAAACAACCCAAGTGCATTCCTCGGTAACCCAAAGTGCGGCCCCCGGCTTATTCCGGATCAGATCCCCGTCGGCCACGAGCTTTCTCAAAGACACAACCAACTTTTCATGTAGCGGCACTGCCGAAGAGTGGTCCGCCTTCTTACCGGTACTTGCTCCAAGGTTTTTTGACACGCTCGCACCATCGGCTGTTCTCACAATCTCTGCGATTACATGACCGCCAAAGGTTGAATGCGACACTGTGCTGAACAGCTGAGAGACCAGCTCCATATCTGAAAACAACCATTTGGTCGCTTCCGGTGTCAGCAATCTTGGCAGCAATGACATTCCTGACTTTTCGTGGAGTGTCTTTGCGAGGCGCGAATTTTCTATTTTCTTGCGAAATCGATATTGATATTCAACGCCGGCCGGCAGATTTCCATACCAAGGAAACCACTGTTGAAAAGTTGAGTTTGGGGCTCTGTAAACAACTTCTAAATCAGTAACGATCTTGCCTAAGTCATGAGCCAAAATCGCGATGAATGCACCGAATCTCCAGCGGTCTGCACCAGGACCAATGCTCTCAGGTTCAGCGTTCGGAGGCAGGATATATCCATGAGAAATTCTGACTCCTGCATGCAAAGCTTCCAGCGTGTGGTCAATCAAGCCACCCTGCTCCGAATGATGATGAATCTCTGACGCAGGCAGGCTCTGAGCTAATTCTGCGAACTGTTGGATGGCATAAAGGTAGTGTCTGTTCCACACAACATCGGTTGCTGAAACTAATCGTTTGATCTTTGAGATCAATGATTGCCGGGCTGGCGTGTTTAAAAGGTCTGCACCACTTAGAGCAACTGGATGCATCGGTCTGAGAGTGGGCACTCCCGTGTCCCGGGTGGGCTCGTTTTTCTTCAGAAATCTGCCAATCACGTCGGGCTCCTCAATCAAAGCCCAGACGATAGCTCAAAGGAATTGCCAATAGATTAGTCAAAAGGTCAGTACTCAGTGACCGTTTAAACACTGCTAATTGGAGTTTGGTTGGACAAAATGCCAATAACTTCCACTTACCTTTCAAAAGGCTAATCTACCGGTGACCGTTCAACAGCAAAAGCTTGTGCCATTTACTCTGCGCCTAAAAGAAGAAGATCACATGCTGATGAAATTGCTTGCGGCCATCGATGACACCATCGAATTTCAATACGAACTGTTAGACGCCGCAGTTGCCTGGGCTCATGCAAATAGGATGACGTTGCATCCAGTCGCGGTTCAAAAGGGTGGCGTCAAAAAATCATTCTATGTTGGCAGCTCTGCGTCATTGCTTGCTGACCTTGAACGATCCTGGAATTGCAATCCGACTCGTGCAGTCCATACCGCCCTATTCCACTACCTTCGTTATCAGTCACAGGAACGAAATTTACTACCTGCCACCGCCGGGTAACTCCCTGTACTAAACCCCTAGCTTTGTTTTCATCAATAGCGGTCACATTTCACAGCTTTCCGCCTGGTGACCTCTTAGGCTTGCTGTGATCAGTATTCACTTCGACCACTTAGCAATAAGTTTGAAAGGATTCTTATGTCTCAACTAAAACTACCCGCCATTGGCGTCATCAGCGTATTTCTTTTTGGTTGTTCAGGAGAAGTCGAATCGGGAAAGTCTTCTACTGCCCAATCTTCATTTCCCTCTGAACCTAGCGCTTCTGCAGATCAGAAGCACGGGGGCCCAATTACGGGAATAGTTCGTGGTGCTGAGTTCAATCTTGATCAAGCAATCTTGAGTGGAGGAACTTTGGAACTGCGCCAGGGCGAAGAATTTTTTCCTGATCTAGCTGTTGAGGTGGTCATTTTCGATGACACCCCTCGAGGGAAAACCTTCACTATGCCACCTGCCGTTAACGGCATTTCTCCCCAGCTGCGATTGAAGCAAAAACCCGAGGATCAGAATGTCCCTGACACCGAAATGGTTCTCCAGGATTATCAATTGGAGCTGACATTTGGTCAAAGCCAGGAACTAGGCTTGCCGGTGTCTATTCATCTCGTTGTAGACCAGTTTGAGACTTCCTTGGCTGGTGAAGGTTTTGCGACGTATGGAGATATTAAGGTAGTGGATGGTGCCTTAGACACGGATTATGAAAGTCTTGATACCCTAAAGATCCTTGCCGCGCGCCATGTTGGTGCAGCCTACCCTAACCTTCAGGTTGTTAAGGATTTTGGAACCACTATCAATGTGCATGGAGAGTCTACCCCGTCCACTGGTTTTGTGGGTCTTGAGGCACGCGATAGGAATGGAGAAATAGTTGTCCTCAAATTGCAGTTTCGAAAGGATAGTTCTGGCTGGAAAATGATAAACCAGCTTCGCAGCAATCAAATCCACCAGGCCCATCAGACGATTACAGAAATGGAAGGAGGTCTTCGGACTGTCGAAGGAGTGAAAGCCCGCTTAGTTGCAGGTAAAGCTTTTGAGACAGCCCTAATCGCTGAAGAGCTGATGAGCCAGGTTCGTGGGACATCTGTTGACTGCTATCTCACGGAATCGGCCGATAAGGCCAGCTGTGGGGGTGCAGCCAATCTTGTTGATGGAGATAGTTCTGAATGTTACCGGCGGTTCTATCTTTTAGAGAACACACCGTCTGGTTGGCAATTTCAAAGTGAGTTAGAACCTGGTCAGAAGGTTGATTATAAAAGCGGTGAGATCGTTGAGGGGCGAATGCCTTCTAAATATAGCTGTCTGGCCTGACGTTCGTTGTCTATTGCTGCGCTAAGGAATGGCGGTTTTTCTTATTTCAAGAGAAAAAATTGCAGCTTGTTGTGCGCTGGCGTCCGCGCCAGTGCCTTTCCGCTTTAATGAAAAATTGCTGCAGGCAATTTCTGATTATTATTTTTAAAGACGGATTAAAAACGGGATGAAAACTGCAGGCTTGAAGGGTTAATTGGCTTTGAAGCCTTTACTGGCAGGGGTTGAGCTCTTGTGATTAATCCGATTAACCACGCTCATACGGTCCGATTAACCAAGCTGAAATAATCCCACAAACCTCATTCAAATAATCCCATAAACCACATATCCCCATTTCTTCCTCAGGATACTAACAAGTTATCCAAAGAATTATTCACAGAATCAGTGGCTTATGGCGTTATTATCCGATAAACCTCAGTAAAAATATAGCCCATTTCTTCTACTATCCCATTAACCTTATGAAAAGATCCCACAAACCTCACTAATGTGAAATTCCCCTGAACATATTTTTGTTGACTGTGTCGGTGGTTAGTAACCGCTTGCTTGCGCTAACGACTAGTGATGCAGTGTTTGTTCAAGTGCCCTGCCCTTCTTGGCCTTTCCTGCGCTGGACCGCCCTGCCCTTCCCTCTTGGTCTGCTGGTGTTTCGCGTCCCAGCTGATCACTTACGAAAAAATGACAAACGTTGGTGTACATAATTATTGGTGTGGTTTAAGGGATTTTTTGTAGTCTTTGGCCTATGCGCTCAAGCAAATCTAACTTTGCTGTCGTGAAAAAAGCGTATAAAACAGTGCTATGAAGCAGTTTTTGGAATTTTAGATGTTGCTGGATAGCATTCTGATAGCTGGCACTCGCCTCCCCTGCTTTGCATACAAAGATCGTAGCAAGACCTGGCATTCAGCTATTTCTTTGACGCTTTAGAGATTGATGAGCTTTTTGCTGGTCAAATCTGTCAATTCTCTGCTCAAAAAAGGCTTTTATTCACAATGTTTCGGGGGGAGCCGATAAAAATTGGTGTGGTTTGGGGGATTTTTTAGAGCGCAGAAAATTATTTGGTGGGGTTTCAGGGATAAAATTCTGGCCAGACCTTAAAAAGGTATCTGTGATGACTTGCCGTCGCTGTAGTCATGTTCGTTGTCTTGCGATTGACCTTCGTCTGACATCAGTGCACGACCCTCAGCTTTAGCCGTGATCTGGTTGAACACCTTCTGGGCAGCGGCCTGCTGCTTTGCAAACGAGTTGCTCGCATGCAATGTGAACAACCAATCGTAGATCTTCCCTTTATTTTTCTTAGGCTCCGCCTCGTACTTTTCTATGATGTCTCGCTCAACCAACTCGTTGAGCGCTTCAACAATGATTTCCTTGTCTTTGGCGAGGCGGTTTGCCGGATCTTTCCACGCAGCAATTAGGGTGGTCAGTAATATGTTGTAGGGCCTTCCTGGTCCGGCTTGGATCCAGCTGCAACATAACCGATCGTAAAACAGTCGTGCGCGCTGACTCTGGAATTCAAAGAGTTTGCTGTATTTTGATCTGCGATATTTAGTGTTGGTGATGAGATCCGTAACTAGCGGATGAAAGCAGACGAACGCTTGGGCGTCGCCTTTCTTCGGGGCGTCAGCGAAAAATAGAACTGGGAAAAAGTTGGCGTTGGCGAGTGTGCTTCCATCTTCCGATACGAAACTCAGCCCTGCTTTGGAGAGAATTTCGAGCCCTTCCCTGATCTCGACGTAGTTATAGCTCTTCCCTTGCCTCTCCAACTCCTGGTGAATTTCGTACAGGGAAAACTGCAGCCCGATGAGATGAAATTTTTTCTTTTTGTTTGGCAGCTGGGTCTCGTAGGTTTCAGCTCTTCTTTCCGTGGCCAGTTTTCGTAGTACATCTTCAATCGCTTGTTCACGAGTTCCGGGAAATGCGAAGACACTTTCTCTCTCACCATTCTTGCCGATGCGTTCAATGTTGGCGGCTGTTATTGTTGCTGTAATTTCGGCGTTACCGTGAATGATCTTTCGCTGGAATTTTGCATCTGCCGCCGACGTAACGCCTGTGAGGATTTTGCTGCGTCTGTCATAGATGTATTTCCCGATAACGTCATACAGCGAGAGCGTGTGAGTAAAATCCCGGTCGATAAGGGGGTCGAGGCCAAACAAGTCCAGTGCGAGCTGGACGTCATTTTGAACCTTGTTAGCATTCATTGCCATTTTGCCCTTCCAATCATCCTGCCGGGATGGTCGCAATATTTTTTTTGGTATCGGCGCTATCTGTCGTTAAATGTTTCGTATCAAGCTGACCAAAACTCGTCTCGTTTTCACCAATCGACCAAAAGTACCATCCTTTGAAATGAAAATAGCTTTTTCTGGCGCAATTGGTAACATTAACAGTGATTATCCTAGCAATCGTACCGTTGTCAACTGGAAAATTTGAAGGAATTACAATGTCCATCAGCGATGATTCACGCTTTGACAAGTTAAAGGCGGCAATTTCTAAGATGCATAAAGTGGTCAAGCGCGGTTTTAGCGTTATGGACCAGATGCCTGAGCTTGTTAAGGACGCACAAAAAGATAAGTACGATCCCGAGTGGGTTGAAACCTCTGAGGTAGACTCCCGGATTCAGCAACGTCGATATGGTACTACTCAAGCAGCAGAGATGGTCGGCATCAGTGTAGGCACGTTGTATGCGGCTGAGCAAGATGGCCGACTCCCTCCCCCCGAGTATCGTACTGATACAGCAAAAAAGGTTCGAGCGGGCTACACCGTGAACCATATCAACCACATGCAGAGAGTGCTTGGCACGTCGCCATCTAAGCCTGAAAATTTGCCCGCGGCAATATGCGGGGTTCTAAATTTGAAAGGTGGCAGTCACAAAACCACAACTTGTCATCTGTTTTCACAATACCTGGCGATGCGTGGCTATAAGTGTCTGGTGCTTGACACTGATCCTCAGGGTTCGCTGTCTTTCTATTTTGGCAAACGCCCGGATTATGACATTAAGTATGAGAACACCTTTGCGCCATTTATTCTTGAGGATGATGCTGCCCTTCGGGATGTGGGGCATCCAAGGGGGGCCTCCAAAAACCTAAGATACGCTATCCAAAAAACATATTGGGACAACATCGATATCATTCCTTCGTGTTTGGAGAACCTGGCGATTGACCTGTTGCTTCCCCAGTTGATGGAAGCCAGTCGTAAGCCCAAAATTGAATTCATCGCCAAGCTAAGAGAAGGCTTACGTGAAGTTGGTAAAGATTATGACTTTATAATTATCGATGGTACGCCCTCACTTAACATGACCACGTTGAATGTCGTCAGTGCCTGTGACGTCGTCTTTGTTCCAACCCCGGCCGCCTTGTTGGATTTCGCATCGACATTACAGTTTTCGAAGCTGATTTCGGACACTGCCCGTTCTTACATTGATATGGGTGTTGCACCTCACCTGCCTGACCTTCGTTACTTCATAACGAAGTTCAGTGGATCCTCTTATGCCCAATTCTTTGGCCAGATCATCAGAAAGGTATTTACTGTTGAGCGTGGTGATGTTTTGACTGCTGAAGCACACGCATCAGATGAAATTGGAAAAGCTAATGCATCCACATACTCGATTTACGAAAAAAACCCCTCAGATGCTGATAATCGGAAAAAGCTAAAATCTACGATTGAAATGTACGATCGACTTTTTGCAGAAATGCACGACGCTCTTACTGAGACGGTTTTTGGCGATGCGATGAGAGGTTCACACCTGGATAAGATCGATGAAATCGTTGCCAAGGCAGGTGAAGCAAGGAAAGAAATTCGTGACGCCGGACACGCGGAATAGGAGGTGAAAAATGGCTATCAAAGATAAATATGGTGCGTCAAAGCTATCTATTCTCGACGACGAATCTGAGAGTGCAGATCCAGTCGATGAGAGTTACTTTGAGGGTTCAAGAAGTCCGGCATTGAATTCCTTTAGTAATGAGCCGGCCCGGAAAAAAACCTATACCGATGAACTTGAGGAGCAGGTTGCACATCTTGAAAGTGAGTACGAGTCAGTCAACGAAAAACTGAAGGCAGCACTGGCTGGAGCGACCGCGAAAGGTAGCTCAGTTGTTCTTGATATGCCTGTTAGTAAAAAGAGTGTCAGTTTCGAGCTTCAGGACATTGATCCTTCACTTATTGACGTTTCCCCTGAAAATGAGCGGAAGCAGGAATTCCTGGATGAAATTTCTTTGTCGGATATTTTGCCGACAATTCGGTCTGGTGGTGGCAACCAATATCCAGGAATGGTTCGCCCAAAATCAGATGGAAGATTTGAGCTTCTTTATGGTTCGCGACGCAGGGCCGCATGTCGCATCGCCGGAGTTAATTTCAAAACGTTTGTGGGTGACGTACCGACAGTAGACGTCAGAGCTTTGAGCCTCCTTGAGAATGACAGCAAAGATGTGTCTTTCTTTGAAAAGGCTCAGGCCTATGAGCGTTTGATTGAACTCGGCGAATACCGGAGCTGGAATGAACTTAGCAAGGCCAAAGGTTTTTCCCAGTCAACTTCGTCACGCTACAAATTGCTTTGTGAACTTGAGGAGATCTTTGTTCGAATCCTGCCGGCTCCAAGTGACATGGCGCAGAGCTATGGCGAGATCATTTCGAAGCTTAAGAAGAAGAACCCTGAAAAGCTTTTCGCCAGGGCAGAGGAACTACTAGCAGATCGCAAAGAATCGCTTAAAGAGGGGCGAGAATTACTTAACTATGATCAGGTTGTTGCGTCACTGAAAAGTGCGGTAAGAGCCCCTTCAACACCATCTACTTCAATTCCTCCAAAAGTTTATTCGAGTAAGGATGGTAAAAAGGTCCTGAAGCGCACTGTTTCGAGTGACGGTGTCTGCAAGATTCAAATTGAGGGTCTTTCAGAATCTGATATCGAAGCCGCTGTTGAACTCCTCAATAAGAAGTTCAAAATGAATGAAGCTTGATAAAAACTGGTGATAGGAAAGGGCGGCAGGTTGCTGCCCTTTTTTTGGGAAATGCCTCTTGCTTGCAGTTACCCGTGGCGGGTAACCCCCTCAGATTTCAGACTTACCCGTGGCGGGTAACCGCTCAGATTTCAGACTTACCCGTGGCGGGTAACCCCCAGATTCCAGACTTACCCGTGGCGGGTAACCCCCTTGATTCTGGGATTTGGTCAGCTGAAGAAACGCCTGGTGCAGGATGTATTGTGATTAAGGAATGCGAATATGAAGGGCCAGTTAGAAGAGGTATTAGGGTAATTTTCAAACCTGCTTGAAACTCAAAAGTCGTCAGCGGGCTTGTAGCCAAGCTTCTCACACAGAAAATCAAATTCATCTAAGCTGAAGAAATCGACTGTTATCGATCCCGATTTTTTTCTATGGTTGAACCGGATTCTGGTTGGCTGGCCAGTATGATCAGAGATGTCTCTCTCAAGCTTCCGAATGTCCGTTTCATTGTCGAGCTTCTTTCCGCGGGCAATTGTCTCAAGCTGCGAGACCGTAGTCTTGGTTTTGAGTAAAAGACGTAACAGATCACGTCGGGTAGGGTAGGGCAGTGAAGCTATTGCGCGCATATGACCAAAAGTGATGCTTGCAGGATATTGGGCCCACAGATCGAACTCTTCTAGTGATAAGGATTTCCCTACACGAATGAGATGGGTGACTACGTACTTTTTCCTAATTTTAAGTGCATCCCTGATATCAGCATTCGCATAGCCGTCTTCAACGAGGTGCCTC
The DNA here is from genome assembly GCA_965227935.1 of Cyclobacteriaceae bacterium. Lineage (GTDB taxonomy): Bacteria > Bacteroidota > Bacteroidia > Cytophagales > Cyclobacteriaceae > JAWPMT01. Next base: position 42,622 of record CBDDGS010000049.1, read on the forward strand.
ACAATCCACGCCTTCATAAGATTGCTGGACCAGGCAGAAGGATTTGCTTCGTAAAACATTATCGCTTCAGCAGCATCAGTAAGTATCGGGAGCTTTTCCACGTATCAGCCTTAATAGTCTCGGTGTAAGCCGCGTTCGAGCGCGGGAGCCCATGGATGATTAACCAGTTATTCGTCATTCACTTGGAGTGTAGTCACATGACTACAGCATGCAGCAGCAAGTCTGAAAAATCAGACAAAATAAATTTTTTTGCACTAATTACTGACTAAAAATTTGACAGCAAGTTACATTTTGTAAATCATTGTCTGAAATTTCAGACAGCCAAAGTGTTTACAGACACGTGCGGACGCAGGACGGGCAGGGATTGTACGGACTGGGTTGTACTGCACAGAGGCGCCTCAAAGGGCCTCAGGCTTTAAATCAGGTTCAGCAAGGAGAATAAGCTGTGTCAGCCTGCGAAAACTTCCGATACGAAAGCGCCCAATTCATCTCAGCATTGCTAGTAAAGACCTTAGGCAATGCCAGAGCTGGCATATTCGACTCCGTTGAAGACTTTGGGTTGTCCATCGAGTCCCTGAGAATTCTCGAATCCCTCAAACCTGACCAAATAACACGCGTTGCCTCTAATTACTGTGCAATGGGGAAATCCCTGGAGGATTGGTTTCCTATCAATGCAGCCAGGATTTCAAAGCTGTTGGAAGTAGAGGCTTCTGAATCAGAACAGTATGCAATGATTGATGAGATGTTGATGCGTGGTGCGTGTCTTAATCTGATGAAGGAATTCTTCGGGATGCGGACAACCCACGTGTCGACAAGAAAGCGGATCCTGGGTATTCCAACTGTTCGTGGACGACTGGTAGTGCCTACACATGATGAGCAGTGCCGGATCTATGAAGAATGGCTCAACCTTATTGAGGTTACCGATATTCGTCGCCGCCTGCTTGAGGTAGCACGTCGCACGGACCTGCCTTTGTCGATGATCTATCGCGAGATCAAAGAGATTGAGCAGGTCATGAATCAGTCAAAGAACAACGGCTCGATTCCAGTTCAAACTCGAAATCTACAAGTCGCGTTCTAAGGAGCACAAAATGACCGACAAATCATCAAAAATGGCATCAATTGCTCCTACTCAGGACATTGAGATCGAATTGGCAACACGGCCTGCACTAAGGCTTTGGCAAGGTCGGGAAAAGACGGAAAAGAAGCATGGAATTCTTGGGCTTCCGGGTTTTTGTTCACGAGTGCGTTCGCTCGAGCAGGCGATACGGGAAGACGATCCCTATGCAGACTTCCACTTTGCTCAAATTGAAGAGGGAATTGAGCACTTGTCTGAGGACCTCGATGCTGAATTGGCTGACATCGAAGACTTCATCAAGGAAAACGTCCCATCTGCGATGAGGCTTCCAAATGTGGCCTCGAAAAATCCTGTGGTAGTTCCTGTCCGGTTTGCTTCACGTCTCGGTTTCCAGCTTGTCTACCAGCTCTTAAAGGTGGATCAGATTGTCCTGAAGATTTTGCTGGCTAGTCACATCGGCCTTATTGAAACAAAAACCAAGTTTCAGACTTTGGCTCGCGTAGAGAAGCGTGTCAGAGGAGTTCTACATTTGGTTTACAAGTATCGACACACTGGGGTCAGCCGCGACGATATGGCGGCCAACAATCAGCGAGCCCAGAAAGCGAAAGAGCTTATGGGTGAATTGGAGCAGGGTTATTTGGAAGGCACGACCAGATCGCCAAACGCTCCATCTCTCCCCCAAACACGACTGAACACTCTGGGCGCCGATCTTTCAAAATCAGACAAAAAGGCTGGTTCGTCGAAGCAGGTAAATGCAGACCTGGAGTCTAAGCTGGACAGCGTGCTGGCAAAAGCCGAAGCAGAAGCGGAAACAGAAGCCTGATTGCCCTGGGAGTGTTTGGCGACATCATTGGGTGCCCAAGGCGGCACCCTTTTTTTGTTTCACGCATGGATCAGAACCGGCCGAAAGTTGGATCAAAACCAGCAACAGTGCTGGATCAGAACCGGTTATCACTGCTTGGATCAGGAGAGGAACTTCGGTGACCATCCCTTTAAATATAAATTTACTAATACCTTTTAAGGATAATGAGGGCGCGAGGCGAAACTTGTACCGCAAGGATATCGAACGATTTCGCGAGCGGCTCGAGGCCAGGGCAGCAGAACTCCGGGACGATTTGATTTCAAATTTTGGAAAGGATTTCGAGCTGACTATTGCTGGTAGATCCGATGGAACCACTACCAAATTTTTCTGGCGCTTTCGTTCATCCAAGCGAGACCGGAAATATGTTCGTCTTCATGCCGAGACCGTGGTGGACTACCTCAAAGTTTTCGATCCCAACCAGGTGTTACATCTCAAGGACATCGAAGAGGAATTGATTTACCTGAATGCAAACCTCCGACTCTTGAAAGGCTTTATTGATGCGATTGAGCAATCAGAATCAGAACTGGTCGATTTAAGGGCGGCAGAGTTCTAGTTGCGAAACTTTCGGCGACCTGCAAGAATTCAAGAATCACCAAGCCCCCGGGCTCAGCTGCAAAGTTTTCCCCTTTGCTAATCTCTACTCCTCAATTCAGAAACTGTGAGCTGACCAGGTAAAGATCCCTCTTTGCCAACCTTGGACCGCGTTCGCTATCCCGAATGTCTTGGATGATTTTCAGGGTATTCCGGTTAGCGTTCACGGCCTAGCCTCATCGGTGTTAATGACTCGGTTAGCCGGCAAGCAAATCTTGCAGTGATGATAGGACGCCAGACGAGTGGCTTTTGTGTGGTTTTTAGCCATGCCGTGCGATCGCTACAAGCACGCACGAAAATATTGGGGGAACAACGATCCCACCGCCCCATTTCCGGATCAGTCTCAAAATCGGGTTTCGCTATACCCGGCCTCGAATACAGCAAAGCACCCTGAATTGGGTGCTTTTTTCGTTTCTGCGAGTGAAAAAATAAACGGTCATCGACCGGTGACCTTTTAATCCGCAATTGAATAGGGAAACCCCATAGGCTACCCCTGAATTCTATTCAGAGGTTATTGCAATGAAAGTTTTACCCCTTGCTTTGCTGTGCTGCCTCTCAGTCTCAGCACACGCAGAATCAGTCATCCCTTCTGACCAGGCAGAACGTGAGCAAGTGGAGCGGATGCAAACTGGTCGGTATTCGTTTATTCAAAACATCCCGCCAGTTGATCAGCTGAATCCATTGAAGGTGGTTATTCGCACTCGGGTTCCTCAATCAATCAATTCCGTCGGACAGACTGTGGAATTTCTGCTGGCACGCTCAGGCTACGTTCTGGCAGATGCCTCTGTGCTGAGTGAAGAGGCTAAGGTGCTCCTGGATCTTCCTCTCCCAGCTATTCATCGCACTATTGGGCCAATGACCTTGGACCGCGCTTTGAACACGCTCTCTGGCGAAGCCTTCGAGCTGATCGTAGATCCTGTTCATCGCAAGGTTGCCTTCGAGCTGTCTGAAAAGTTGGGAGGCAAGTCATGAGCAAGCTGCAAAAAGGTATCGTTCAGAGCATTTCACCGGCTTCCAAGAACAAAGGTCCGGATCAAGTAGCGCTGAACGAGGGTCATGATGCATTCGAGGAGGCTGGAGTTGCGACTAATGAGCTCCGTGATCCTGGCGCCAAACAATCCGAAGATGAACTGGAGAATTTCGATCTGGATCTTCCGGTGTCTGAGTCTAGGGAAGCTGTCGGCTCCGAGGGCGAATCAGATATTGAGCCGGAACCAATCCCCGTGAAGGCCAAAACCTTTAAAAAGAAAGCGCCGAAAACGGCAGGTGGAGGTGGAAAATTGCTGGGTGGATCAGCTCTGGTGGTTTCACTGCTGGCTCTCAGTGTCGCGGGAGTGATTGGTTTTAATCAGCTCGAAAGCGACAGTCAGATCCGGCAAACAGTTTTTGGCCTTCAAGAATCAATCTCGGATCTGGTGACTCAGGACGGAGAGATTTCTGAGAGTCTGGCCCAGACACAGTCTGCGGTTTCAGAGAATACGGCTCGCATCTCCGATATCGAACAATTCCGTTCTGACCTGGCAGCCATGTCCACCGTACTGGACAGCATCCAAAACGAACTGGGCGGTATCAAGACTACGTTGGGAGATCATCGGAAAATCCTCGATGAGCACCGACTCGATATTGATGTTGTCAGCAAGGAAGTCAAAACCCTCAGTGAGCGTCCGGCAAGGACTGTCGTTAAGACAGTGCCCGCTCCAGCACCCCAGCCCGTTTCAGAAGTTCAGACACTGGAAGGTGCCACTGTTGCCAGCATCGACATGTGGGGTGTCGAGCCTTACGTGGTTCTTCAAGACTCATCAGGAGGTTGGGTACCCCTCAAAGTTGGTGACTATTACCGCGGATGGAAACTTCAGGGTGCTGTGAACGGCGAGGCAGTTTTCAAAGCTGGCTCGAAAGTTCGACGCCTGAGTGTGGAGGGTTAAGTGATGGAACCAATCACATTGGCAGGTCTTTTTGTTGTGGCTGTTGGCGGGGGTATGTATCTCAACGCTGGTGATCAGAAAATGCCTGAGGATACGGCTCCACCGGTCGAAAACGTTTCTGAAGTTGCTTCGGAGAGCACAACCTTTGCCCGGGGCGTTTTCATTCCAACAGATAGCGGCTACTACATTTCGAATCTTTCAGTGGAACCGGTGAAAGCAGACGGCTGCGATCAGCCAGTTCTGGTTGCTGATCTGAGTCAGCCCCGATCAAAGGAACCACGAGAAGTCTCCAAAGTCATGGTCGACTGCGAGGGGTAATTCATGATTCGAAAAACCCTCTTGGCTTCTTTTCTGGTCAGCCTGGTAACGGCTGACATTGCTGCAGCTCAGACACCTACAGACACGCGCTCGATGGGGAATGTTTCCTCTCAGGCGCAATCGAGTGTCGATCAGAAGTCCAGCATGCAACTGACGGATGAAGAACGATCCCTCGCTAAGCAATGGATGCTCAAGGATTCCGACTGGATCAAGTACAAACAGATCATGTCGGGTCCTCGAGGTATTTGGTCTCCAGGACTCGATCCACTCACCGCCCTTGGCGTCTCCGAGACTGACCCTGCTGAGCGTGAGCGCTACGCAATGATTTGGATGCAGGTTGAATCTCGGCGCATGGAGCTGGAATTGGCCTTCGAAGTGGAACGCATGAAAGCCGCGAAGGACATGTTCGGCGAAAACCCAGTCGTGATTGATGCCCCTCATTGGGAACAGGAATGGAATGAGAAATACAACGCGACCAAGACTCACGTTGCTCTGTTCGTAAACGACTTCTGTCTCGAAGACTGCGAAGACCTGGTCAGCGAAGTCAGAAAATCTGTGTCGCGAAACTCTCGTCTGGACATCTTTTTCAACGAAGGTGCTTCAGCTGAGTCCATTTCCAAGTGGGCTCGCCACATGAAGATCGATCCGGAAATTGTTCGATCACGGAAGGTCACGCTCAACTTCGAGTCTGGGAAGGCTGAAGAGTTTGGCGTCGATCTCGACGACCTCCCTGCGGTTCGAACCTTCAATGTCGCGTCGGGCGATGTCACCAAATACGGCGAGTGAGGGTAGGGCGGTGAGATACCTTTTGGCGTTTCTGATCGGAGCTGGTTTGTGGGGGGACGTTCATGCCTCCCAAATCCCCCCGATGTATCAGTTGGTCAGCCAGGAGCAGAAGGTACCGGCAAAGCTTTTCTTCGCCATAGTTCTGAATGAATCCAGAACTCGAACTGAGCATGCAACCCGAACACTGCCTTGGCCCTGGACGATCAATCATCGTGGAAAGGCGCACTTCTTCAAAACACGCGAAGCGGCTTTCCGATTTGCAGACAGCCTGGTCAAAGCCGGGGATTACCACTTTGACGTCGGTTTGGGACAGATGAACTGGCGATGGCACAGAAAAAGGTTCCGCTCACTTTGGGACGCTTTTGATCCCTACCTGAATCTCACGGCAGCGGCTCAACATCTTCGTGAACAATTCGAACGACCGGAATGCTCATCATGGGAGCTGGCCATTGGCTGTTATCACCGGCCGGCCCAGCGCCCGAGAGACAAACAAATCGCCAATGCATACAGAGAGAGAGTCATACGGTTATGGGCCAACATCTGAATAAAGCAGCTATAGGCATTGCCTTGGCCTCAGCACTTGCTCTTCCGGTCCATGCTGGAACCATGAACGAGCAGCTCAAGGGATTCTATGAGCTCGAGGTCATTGGGGATTTTGGCGGCCAGTCCGCAAAACCATTCCTACCTTCAGATTCCGATTTTAAAGAGCAACTGCAGAAACTGAAGGATGAGCGTCGTGGCAAAAGGTTTCTGGTTTCGAATCTTCCTGTTTCGTCACCCTCATTGACTGTGGGCAGGGTGGGTCCTCAAGAGGCTGCTGGGATTCGGTATGACATGTTGAGCCGGCCCATGTTCATAATCGGATACGACTCCGTTTCCATTAACTGGCTCAAACAAAACCGGCGATTCCTGAAAGAGAAACGGGCCATTGGTTTGGTTGTGAATGTAGCGACCGTCGATGAAATGAATCATTTGCAGTCCGTGGCAGGTGAGGGAATCCTTCTACAGGCGACCAATGGCGAGCAGATGGCAAAAGCCATCAATCTTCGGCATTACCCGTTCTTTGTCGATAAGAATGGGGTGATGCGCTGATGGCCACTCAGACGCTTGAAGCTCTGCTGCGCCCGCCGGTTGAATTCTACTCGGGTACAGTAAGCGTATGTGCAGCCGGTATTTGCCTGGCTGCCCCGTCATTGCTGATGATGACTCCCAGTGTTGCCTACACTTCTGCGGTCATTCTGGTTGTCTTTGGACTCTATCGTTTTTACCAGGGATCCAGCGTCATCAAGTATCAGCGGAATCTGAGGCGGTTGCCGCGTTTCGCCATGTCTTCTGACCAGATCCCTTGCTTCAAAAACCACCTTTACCTCGGACAGGGTTTTCGCTGGACCCAGACGCATACTCAGCGTTTGAAGGACACCATGGCGCCCATCTCAGCCAAGTACATCCGTCCGTCCCGAATAAACAATTTCGCGCGTGAGCTGGAGCGCAAACTGGAGGGATCGAAGCTTCAGTGGATCGCGGATCTTACTAGCAAAGATCACCCTTTGAATCCTGTTCGCCCATACCCGGCCGTGGGTGGCAATCCCGTAACCCACGCCGTCGAGCTTGAAGAAAAGCAGGTATTGATGGCGATGTCAGAGCGGGTAGGACACACCCTCTGTCTGGGAACGACGCGAGTCGGAAAGAGTCGGCTGGCTGAAATCCTGATCGAGCAGGACATTCGCAGGAACGACGGGCCGGTAATCCTACTGGATCCAAAATCCGACGCCGGACTACTTACGCGAATGTATATGGCAGCCAAAAGGGCAGGGCGGGAAGACGATTTCTACATGTTCCACCTTGGCTTTCCAGATTCTTCCGCCCGCTACAACGCAGTCGGAAATTTTTCGCGAATTACTGAGATCGCCGGTCGTATCTCTGGCCAGCTATCGGCCGAGGGTAACAGTGCCGCGTTTAAAGAGTTCGCATGGCGCTTTATTAACATCGTCGCCCGGGCCTTGGTTAGCTTGGGCCAGCGTCCGGACTACAACAACATCCTTCGGTACGTGACCGACATCGAACCGTTGTTCTGCGAATACATGGACTGGTGGCTGCCCAGGAATGGCGAAGAGGGCTGGATCGAGGACATCAACGCGATGACTGGTGAAGCCGAGAAGAAGTACAAAGCGAATCCCCGACTCGCAAAGCACGCCAATCCGCGAACAGAGGCCTTGAGGCAGTATGTTGAACAACTGCACGTCAGCGATCCGGTGCTTCACGGTCTTCTGTCTGCATTGCGATACGACAAAACCTACTTCGATAAGCTCGTCGCCAGTCTTCTGCCACTTCTCGAAAAGCTGACGACCGGCAAAATCGGGAAGCTTCTCGCTCCTGATTACTTCGATGTTACCGACGAAAGACCCATTTTCGACTGGACCCAGATCATACGTAAGCGAGGAATTGTTTACGTTGGGCTGGATGCAATGACCGACACGGAGGTCTCCTCTGCGGTTGGGAATTCCATGTTCTCCGACCTGGTGAGTACTTGTGGTCATATTTACAAGCATGGTTTCGAACACGGAATGCTTGAAGGTCAGGCCAATTCACTTCCCAAGGTTTGCCTTCATGCCGATGAATTTTCTGACCTTATCGGTGATGAGTTTCTGCCGATGGTCAACAAATCAGGCGGTTCTGGCATGCAGATCACCGCTTATTCTCAGTCCCGCCAAGACTTGGAAGCCAGACTCGGAAATGTTGCTAAAGCCAGGCAGGTCGAGGGCAACTTCAACAATCTGATCATGCTTCGGGTGAAGGAAAAAGACACGGCCGAGTTGTTGACGAATCAGCTGCCCGAGGTCGAGATCGCTCAGATCATGACGGTTTCCGGTGCGAACGACTCGTCCGACACAGACTCAAGCGTCGATTTCACCTCAAGCACTCAGGACCGGATTTCGATGCTGCGCGTCCCGATGCTCGAGCCTGGTCACATTACGGCGCTGCCAAAGGGGCAGGCATTTTGTCTGCTGGATGGTGGCCAGCTCTGGAAAGTTCGTTTTCCGCTTCCCGTTGAGGACGATGACGATGAAATGCCGGAAAACATGCAGGCTCTGACCCGGGAAATGGATCGGAACTATCACACAGCCGAGCAATGGTGGAACTGACGAATGCCTGAAGGTAAATCAGAACATCCCGCCCAGAAACGTGGCTTTGTCGGCAAATCCATCGACCTGATTCTGAAAATTATCGGCTTGCTGTTATTCAGTGCATTCATGTCGATCGTCATCGAGTGGATCAACATGGGCTTCTTCCAGGATGAGCCTACCTATAAGAATGCGGAACAGATGATGTTCCAGGAGATCGGCTATCTGAGTGAGTCGCTGACCTCGAAGGACCAGACGAATGAGGGCGCTGTGAATTCCGCAAGCTCGACCATCACCAAAGTTGTCAGCTTTCTGTTTGTTGATTCTGGCCTTCTGGACAGTCTGCAGTCGGTCAGAACACCTGACGCCAATGACGGTCAGATTATTCTGATGATGAAGGGAGTGATCGCCGAATACTATGAGTACCTGATGGCGGCCATATACATCCTCATCATGTTTTTCGTTCGGATGGCGGTACTGATGCTGTCTATGCCGGCTTTTGTGCTTTTCGGGGTCGTTGGCGTCTGTGACGGGCTGATGCAGCGTGACTTAAGGCGGTGGCGTGGTGGGAATGAGTCTGGCTACGTTTATCACTGGGCCAAAAAGTTCGCGATTCCGACTCTGGCCATGGCGTGGATTCTCTACCTGGCGATTCCCAGTTCCATCCATCCCAACTACATGATCACGCCTTTCGCCGTCTTGTTTGGACTGTGTTTGATGGTGATGAGTTCGAAATTCAAAAAGTACCTTTGAGTATTGGTCGTACCTCCGCAAGCCTTGCCCTTCTTTACGAAGGGCTCTTTTTGAACAAAAACACCTTTGAATGCCCTTTCGCGCTGGCCTTTGCAATGTCCGTCTGAGACGGCGGATTCATACCTTCACCATCCACCGAATGAGCAGAACAAGCCCAACGATAGCTGCAATCCCGATCAACGTGCCCACACGTTTCCTCCTCTTTTAAAAGGTCACCAACCTGTGACCTTTTGATCCGCCTTTTTGTAAGTGTGCCTGATTAAATCGCTCTCATCAGAACTCACCAGCTACGAGATCACGATGAGAGTTTTCAAAACGATTCTTTTTTCCAGCCTGATTGTTATCAGCGCAAATGCAGCTGCAGACGTCTGGGCGGAGCGTGAAGCGCTCTCGAACATCCAGACCGAGTTAGCCGCTCTTGAAGCGCTGGTTCTGAACGCCCGGGCGCGAAGCAATGCTTCCGACCGGACTCAGTTCGACTACGAGATTCTGTTGAGTGACTTGCGAAAAATCCAGCACGGCATTTCGCACCACCTGACAGTACCCATGGAGCCAGTGGTTCCGTCAACCATCGACGCGCTCAGCGTCAACTACACCGAGCACAAGCAATGAGTCCTGATCAGCATCAATGGTTTCAGGATGGCTCTGGTTGCAATGGTGCCGCTTCTTGCTGGATGACAGCAGCGAACCTTCTGACCTTGGCCCAAATGATTGCCGTTGTCGCAGTGATTACGTTCATCGCCTGGACCTGCATGCAGGCCTACGAAAACTGGGCGAACGAGGAAATTAAGTCCGGCCAAATGATCTTCATTTGGGCACGGGCGGTCTTCGTCCTCCTCGTGATGCTCTTCCTAATAATCAACTGACCAGAGCAGTAACCCTAGCAGTACCCAAGAAGCACCACCCCCAAAAACTAGGAGAAATCCAGAATGAAACAAGCAATGCAGAAGTACACGGCAATGAAAGCAGCAGCGGCAATGGCATTCCTCTCATTTGGTACTCAGGTCCAGGCAGCTCTGCCTGCCACCGCTAACCCGACCAACGCACCGGCTCAGGGCGATTACATCGGCCTGTTGAAAGGTTATGCCTTTGATATCGCCATCGTGCTTGGCCTGATCTTGGGCACTATCGCGTTCCTGGCTGTCGCCAAGAACATGATTGCGACCTACAACGAAATCGGCGAAGGCAAGAAGACCTGGGGCGACATGGGCATGCACGGTGGCATGGGCGTCTTGCTGCTCGTCTTCGTGGTCTACCTCCTGACGCAAGCGGCTACCGTGATTTTCTAATGGAAAAGATCGGTATGAAGGGTCGAGAAATCGACTTCATCCCAGACCGGCTCATTGAAGAGCCGGTCGTTTTCCGGGGCCTGACGGACACGGAAGTGGTCGTGCTGATAATCGCCGGCCTGGTCTTCTGGATCCCCGTTTCCGTTCTTCTTCTCTTGCCATTCGGATGGGGACTTTTTGGAGTCGGTATCGGTGTTGGTTTGGCCATCGTCTCGCTTTTGCTGGTTGGCAGATACCTCACAGGGCTGAAGCGCCGCCGGCCAGATGGTTTGCACATCGTCTATCTCAAAAAGATCGCACAGCAAAAATTCAGCTTTATCAATTTCGACTACATCGAGACCTCTCAGGCCTGGGACATACGCCGCGAGAGAACGGTAGTGAAAGTTAAAACCAAAACGGAGGACTGAGAGTGGCGCGTTTAAAAAAGGCTCTCGATGGACGGGATGCTCACATTCTGACACTGCGAATCTTTGTCGGGATTCTCGCGATCGCCCTGATTTACAGCATCCTCGGATGGAAGGAAGCTCCCGAGCGGATCAAGATTGATATTCCGCCTGACCTTCGCTCTGGTTCCACTCGTGGCATCAACGAGCGGCACCCGTTCAACGTCTACGCATTCGGCTATTACATCTGGCAGCAGATGAATAACTGGCCTGTCGATGGCAAGGACGACTACAAGCAGCAGATTGAACGACTGAGCTGTTACATCACCCCAAGGTTTAAAGGTGAACTTGAGCGCGATTACGAGCAACGTCGCCTCGATCACGAATTAACCCGAACCCGGGCACTACAGGAAATGCCTGATCGCCCATACACGCCAAAGCGTGTTTACACCGAATCCAAAGACAGTTGGGTGGCCTTCTACGACGTCAACGTTAAGGAAACCTTCCGGTCAGAAATCGTGAAAGACATCTTTGTCCGTTACCCAATCCGCTTGGTTCGCTGGGATGTTGACCCCGAATGCAATCTTTGGGGCCTTGCCTTGGACGGTTTCTACAAAAAACCGCGTCGTCTTGAGGGAGCCATCATCGAGAACGACGACGTCCAGAACACCAACACTACATCTCCAGAATTGGGTGAGTGACATGCGTAAGTACATCCTGAAATCCCTAATCCTTTTATTCATGACCGGGTCGGTCACGGCAACCGAGATCATTCATTACCAAAACCTGCCGGTGACGATTGAGCTGCACAAAGGCCAGGAGCGTTCGATCCAGTTCGGTTCACATGTCCAGGTTGGAGTGACAAAAGGGCAGCAGATGAAGCAGCTGTTCCGCGTCCAGTCGGCCCAAGGTGCTGTTCACTTCAAACCTTACGAGGAATTCGACAAGCAACGGGTTCAGGTTCGTCGTATGGCCGATGGTCAGGTCATCCTGCTCGATCTGATTTCGACCGAAGCGCCTAAAAACGCGGAAGAGCTGGAGGAACTTCGCATTGTTCTGGAAACGGACAACGAAATTCCGGAGGCGGAAGCCGTAGCGGCGATGCCTGAGCCAGTGGAGCGAGTCACTCCCATTGATCTGACACGCTATGCCGCGCAGCGCCTTTATGGTCCGACCCGTCTTCACCGGGATCGCGCCGGGATCTCCGAGATCACTCTCGGCGTGAAAGGAGCCGTTCGCATCTTCAAAGGTGATGCGCGCTACGCCACGGTCTCAAAGCCGGTCATTGGCTACAGCGGCGGCGGCTATTACCTCGCAGCGATGTACGTTCGCAACATCTCCGATCGTGCTATTGGGCTCGATTACCTGGATCTGAACCTCCCGTTCTCCCACGCCACGTTTCAGCATCATTCTTTGGAGCCAAACGGTACTCCGGGAGACAGCACCATCCTTTACCTGATTTCAGAGCGGCCTCTGAAGGAAACCCTGTATCCGTGGACGCACTACCAGGATCTGCGTCAGGAAACCCAGGCCATCATCAACGCCAAGAACTGAGGACGCGACATGAATGCAAACATTGTGATCAAAGGTCTTGCGGTCGTGGTTGTTGCCGTCCTGTTCGTGGTGATCATGAAAGGTGGTAAATCCGACGAGGCACAGGCCGTCGCGGTTGATCCAGCCTCTGAACTGGAGGGGTTATCAGCCATCGAGTCGGGCCCTGGCATGGTCGACAACGGTCTTGCAGTTGATCCGCTGGCCGACGATTACCTGAAAGATGAATTCGGGGTGGACGTCGATACACCGGTTGAAACCATGAGAACGCTGACAAAAGAGACGCGTGCTGTTCGAGAGGATTCGGTCAAGCTGCAAAAGGAGAACGAGCGCCTGAAGCAGGAAATCTCGAAGCTCCTGAAAATGGAGGGCAACCTGAAAGGCCGCATCGAAAGCCGTTTTGAAAACGCCGAACGTGACGCGGAAGCAAAACAGCGTGAGCTTGAGCACACACAGGATCTAACCCGCGGCCTTGTTGCTCGTCTGGAGAAGCGCCTCGAAGAGCTGCAAGGCCAGGAGGAAAGCAGCCAGACATCTGCCAATGGTTATGACATCAACTCTGCGGGTATCCCGACTGGACTCGGATACGATCAAACCGGATCTCCAGTGGACTATGACCAGGTGGTGTGGACGAACCCGCTCGAGGCCAGAGTCGATCCTACAGATCCGTCGAAAATCTCTCTCCCTGATTTTTCGCTGAACCCAGATGAACTGCCGGCGCCGGCGGCTGGCATCGCGCGGAACACCACCGAAAAGAGTAAGGAAGAGCGGTCAATCAAGGCTTACACGATTCCGGACAATGCGACACTACTCGGCTCAATTTCTATGACCGCAATGCTGGGCCGGATTCCCGTGGGTGGACAGGTCGTTGATCCATATCCCTTCAAGATCATGATTGGGCCGGAAAACCTGTCCTCGAACGGGATCAAGATCCCGGGTCTGAATGGCATCAAAATGTCAGGTATTGCCAAGGGTGACTGGACTCTCTCGTGCGTCAGCGGGCAGATCGAGAGCATGACTTTTACCTTCCAGGACGGAACGCTGGTGACCTTCCCAGAACCCGGCACTTCTGAGGTAGAGCCAATTGCCTGGTTCTCTGACAAGTACGGCATCCCCTGTGTCACTGGTAAGCGCATCACGAACGCGCCCAGCTATCTCGCGCAGCGAATCGGACTCACGGCGGCCAGCTCCTACTCACAAGCCAAGGCTGACGCTGAATTTGCCACGCAAACCAACGCTCTTGGCGGTTCTACCAAGGCTTTGACAGGTGATCCGACAGTTGTCGCTCGAAACGATGCGATCGCCAGCGGCCTGGACGAAGTTACGGACTGGCTGGACGAACGCCAGAGCAACTCTTTTGACGCGATTTATGTAGAACCAGGCACTGAGATTGTTGTGCATGTGACCGAACAGATCGCTATCGACTATGACCCCGAAGGAAGAAAGGTAAATCACTATGCAGACCTCTCGCGCCGTTCTGATTACCAGCTTGATTAGTCTCTCGTTGGCAGGTTGCGCCAACAAAGACAACTTCATTCCGCAGCCCGACAGGGACATGGCAACCGTTTATGGCCAGCACATGAGCGGAATCGGGGATGGCAAGCTCATTGATACCCGGTCTTTGATTCGTCGTCCGATGATTGAGGGCGACGTGGAGCTCAGTGACTACGTTCGCACCGAGAAAACCCAGTTGCAGAGCAAGTTCCGAATGCTGCCGAACCCGAAAATGTACATGTTCGTTGGTCCGCATCTGGCGACCCAAGACGAAGTTCCGATTCCGGGTTATTTGACCGAATTCAGAATGTGGGAAAAGGACCACTATGCGCTTCCCGGGGAGCTTTCTGATCTTGGGAACCGTTTCGGGGACTGACAGGTGAAAGCCGCCAACCCAAACACAGTGAAAACAGGTCTTCCGCAGACAAACAGAGCGGATGCCGGAAATTTGATTCAGGGACGGGTGTGGGATCGGAAAGGTGATAAGGCCGCCTTCCCAGCCACGGCTGATAGCCCTGCACCCGAGATAGCGCAAGGACAGGAGGCGTAATCCGTGGACTTAGCCAAGGCAATTAAAGACATTCTGGTACCGGCACCGAAGAAACCGGTGAAACCGGACGTCGAAATCCAGACTGCCAGTAATGACGGGGAAGGGCAGCGCAAACCACTCACGAAAACTGCGGTAAAGCGCATTTACCGCCGCCCCTCATCGTTCGTTGAGAAACTGCCTTGGTATGAATTCCAAAGCGAGTCTCAAACGATGCTGTTGGATGACGGGAAAAGCGTAGGTGCTGTTTTCGACATCATCCCGATTGCCACAGAAGGTCGTTCCTACAACTGGTTGCAGAATCGGCGGGATATGATTCAGGACGCCCTTCAGGACTGCTTCGAGGAAATGACGGCAGGGCCCTGGATCATCCAGCAGTACACCTATGATGACGACAACCTGGAAGATTACATCCAGAAATTGCGTCTCTACCCGAAGCACTACTGCCGGGATTCGTCGTTCACTCAGGAATGGCTGAGAACGATGGAAACCCATCTGCGCGGAATCTGTAAGGAAGGCGGACTGTTCGAGGATAAAGAAGTTCTCGATGCTCCCTGGAGTGGCGGCCAGCGCCGGATCAAACTCGCTGTCTACCGGAGACTGCCCGAGAAGTGGAAATCCTACGCGGGCATGACGCCGGAAGAAGAGCTCAATGACACCATCGAAAAACTGGATGCTGCTTTCAGGGATGCCGGAATTGGCCTGGTTCGTAATGGCGGAAAGGAAGTCTATGAATGGCTGTTGAAGTGGTTCAATCCGCGTCCGGAGCTTACCGACGGAGATCGCCAGAAGTTCGTTGAACTGGCCTCCTACCCAGACGAGGAAAGTTTGCCGGCCGGTGACGATTTCGCTGAAAGCCTGTTCTTTGCTTTGCCAAAGTCTGATGCCCCGTCACAAACCTGGTGGTTTGATGGCCTCCCACACCGCTGTTTGCGAGTGCACAAGATTCGTCGGACGCCCAAGATCGGCCAGATCGCCGGCGAAGTAAGTGCGACCACTCCGGACGGCCTATCAACCGGCAAAGCTTCCTGCATGATGGATAAGATGCCGCCAGGCACTATGATCGCAACGACCATTATCGTCACGCCTCAGGACGAAGTTCAGAACCATATCAACCGGATTCAGGACAAATCCAAGGGTGAGTCCGTCGACGCAACGATGACGCGCGAAG
This sequence comes from Cyclobacteriaceae bacterium, assembly GCA_965227935.1. Lineage (GTDB taxonomy): Bacteria > Bacteroidota > Bacteroidia > Cytophagales > Cyclobacteriaceae > JAWPMT01. The sequence continues at coordinate 58,489 of CBDDGS010000049.1, forward strand.
ACTGCGAAGTTGCCAAGTCTCTTATGGGTAACAAGCACAAGATCTATCGCTCGATGATGTGTGTTTACCTGCGTGGCGAAAACCTGAAAGACCTGCGCAAAAAAACCAACGCGGCCAGTACGATTCTGCTGACGAATCAGCTCGCGCCGGTTCGGGAAGAAGACGAATCCCTCGGCCTCGATGCGTACATTTACAACCTGCCCATGGTTTACGAGCCCAGCATGGACGCCAATTTCAAGGCGACCCGTCCGGTTTGGGCCCAACACCTGGCAAACCTTGCCTCCCTTTTCGGGCGGCATCGCGGTACCGGTAATCCGGGGCAGACCGCCTTTAATCGCGGTGGCGAGCCGGTGTCTTACGACCCGTTTAACGGGAATGACCGCAAGAAGAACGCGCATGGCCTCATTCTTGGCCCGACGGGTGCCGGCAAGTCGGCACACATCACCAACATGTCGGCCCAGATCATGGCACTCCAGCGCCCGCGGCTGTTCATTGTTGAGGCCGGTAACAGCTTTGGTCTGCTGGCTGATTATTTCGCCTCCCAGGGCCTGTCTGTAAATAAGATTCAGCTCAAGCCCGGGGCAGGGGTATCGCTGCCGCCTTTCGTCGACGCCGATCAGATGTTGTCCAAAGATGAGGAAGATCTGCTTGGTTCGCGAATCGTCTCTGATTCTGCATTGGTTGGCGAAGACGATTTGATCGCACACATCCCCGAGAAAATCCGTATCGGTGACATCACCAAGTCCTATGACGAACTGACCGAAACAGAGCGCAAGGATGTTCGCGCTCGTGCGGCCATGGACGTGTTGGCCGACATGATGATGGATGAGGATTCGGGCTCGGACGATGAGGGTGACGAGCAGCGGGACATCATGGGTGAGATGGAGATTGTCGCCACGCTGATGATCACCGGGGGTGAGGAAGAGGAAGCGAAAAAGCTGACCCGTGCAGACCGGCGGATGATCAGGGATGCGATTCTCAATGGCGCGAAGCTCGCCAGGTCAGAGGGCCGCCGCACCATGACTTCGGATGTCTCGGAAGGATTCCGAATGATCACCAAAGATCCGGCCTACCCGGAACACCGTCAGTCCCGTGCTTTTGAAATGGGGGAATCGCTTCGGATGTTCTGCGATGGGTTTGAGGGCGAGGTCTTTAATACAGACGGTGATGGCTGGCCGGACACCGATGTGACCATCGTGGACCTGGCGACGTTTGCCCGGGAGGGCTACAACGCTCAGCTGGCGATCGCCTACACCTCGATCATGATGCGGATCAACAACCTCGCTGAGAAGCATCAGCACGATGAACGTCCGATCGTGATGTTGACCGATGAAGGTCACATCATCACCACAAACCCGTTGCTGGCGCCGTTCGTGGTGAAGGTCGTCAAGATGTGGCGGAAGCTCGGCGCCTGGTGGTGGGTGGCGACTCAGAACATGGGGGACTTCCCCAACTCCGCCCGCAAGATGCTGAACATGATCGAATGGTGGATTGCCCTGGTCATGCCTCAGGACGAAATCGAGGAAATCGCGCGCTTTAAGAACCTCAACCCCGAACAGAAGCAGCTCATGCTCTCGGCGCGGAAAGAACCCAAGAAGTATACCGAGGGCGTCGTTCTGTCCGAGAACATGGAAGCCCTGTTCCGAAACGTACCGCCCTCGCTTTACCTGTCCTTGGCGGGCACGGAAAAGGATGAAAAAACCGAGCGTGCCAAATACATGCGCCAGTTCGGCATCACCGAAGTCGAAGCTGCGGAGTATGTCGGCAAGATGATCGACTTTTACCGTGGCATTGCTCCGAAACCAGCCGATCCGGTACCGGCGGCGAGTAATACGGCGTCTCAGGCCCGTGTCACGCTCGAGCGTCTCGAGAAGCTCCAGAGTGTGCAGGGGCAGCAGGTTGTTGCAAAAGAAGTCATGGAAACCCTTCGTGCGACCGTTGCTGAGGAGGACAGCTAATGAATCGTTATTTGCTGCAGTCCATGGGCTTCGTCGCTTCGGTGCTCGTCAGTGCCTCAACACTGGCCGCAGACTCCGTCCAGACTATCCGGATATTTGAGACCAATGATCAGTTTGTTCTGCAGGATGAGCGGCTCTCTGACCGGGTTCAGATTGAGGTGTACGACATGGACTCCAAAAATCGCGCGACCAAGCAGCTCAATCAACGGATGCGTGCCTTGGTCCCGAAGAAGATCCAACCCTCCAAGGTCGAGAAAGCTTATCGGGACGCTTTCAGTCAGGTGCTTAACAGCGCCCACTGGCCATCGATCAATCAGGAAATACAAGCCGGAGCCCGGGCCATTGAAGCTGCAATGCGCTTTGGCATCGAAAAGCTTCCGGCCATCGTTTTCAACGACCGCCAAGTGGTTTACGGCGAGCGCTCATTAAAGGCGGCTCTGGCCGTCTATAGCATGGAGAACCACTGACATGCGGACGTTCATTTCTCTGGTGTTTCTGGTGTTGATTGGCAGTGCCGGGAACGCTTTTGCCTACCCGAGCGAGTGGACGAACTACGACCCGGGCGATTTGGACGCAGTCAGGGACGCGACCATTACGGACACCCAGAACCGCCTGGAAGAACGTGATGGCCAGGTGGAATGTATCGCCTGTCATGGCGAGCTGAACGACACCTACGATGGCGTCATCGATACCTTTGAAATCGTCGATCAGACCATGTCCGCAGCTCTGAGCTGTATGGACTGGGAAATCCGTGGTGCTTGCATCTGGATGACCTGTGCAGCCTTTGTCTGCTGGGTAGACACGTCCATCAAGGTCAAAAACTTTGTACCGGACCTGGTGGTGCAGTCTTATGACCGCGCTGCCGGGGAGCCATGGACCGAATCCCAGGACATAAACCAGATCTCAATGGCTGAGAACGATTCCTCATGGGTGACAACCATGATTGGATGGGTCACGAACCACAACGTCGACAAGGTAGAAGGCGGCCGCTCCAATGAAGCTACCCGTTATGACCATGTAAACCTCGATTTCAAATTGGTGGATTCATACGGGAATCCTGCGCTGGTGGCTTATAACACGCTGGCCCAGGGCCTATTTGGAATGGTCTGTGCAGGACGTACCTTCCCGTTCTATCCCTATTTCATCTCAAACCTGGACTCCATCGCCTGGCGCTGGCACCTGCCGGAATTTTTCTATCCGATTTCGTGGGCGGTCGGCATGGATAGACTCGGATCTGGCCACAACAGTTATGGCGGTGTATTTCCCAGAAGCGGGTTTCTGACCCAAGCGGACGGTCTTAAATCTGGTGTTCTTACCGCTTTTCGCGCCATGCACTTCGTGACCCGTCCGAATGAGCCTCATCTGTATTTCACCATTGGTCAGCCCAGTGAAGATGGATATTGGCCGCCGGGTCCGCTCGATCAAAACGACAAAGACACCGGTGCGTTCCAGATGTTGTACCCAGACGATGAAAGCTCGTGCAAAAAGTTTCCTTACGGAGCTACCCCGTCGATCAGCAAGCGTTCGGATGACGACTCTTACGTTTGGAATTTCTGGCGCGCTTACAAGTGCTGCCAGCGCCGTGGGCAGTCGCTGATCTGGCACTCGGGTTGAGGCCTCTCCATACCGATCGTCATCAAAGGATTCACAAGGAATAAAGGTAATGAACAAACAAAATCGATGGATTGGCGCGGTGCTGGCGGGGTCGTTGGCGTTCGGCGCGAATGCAATGGAAACAACGTCACCCCGGCTTAAAACGCTTCTGGACTATCAGCTTGGGGGCGGTCTTATTTCCGGACCGCCTACCCAAATCCAAACGATCCCGATCCTGAGCTTTGGCGCGGGATGGGATCTGAACATGTCCTGTGGCGAGTTTGATCCGAAGATGACCGTGAAGAATCAGTTGAATGGCCTGACTGACGGCTTCAAAAACATGATGGACAACGTCATTAACAGCGCGACAGCTGCGGTTGCCTCTCTGCCGGCGTTGGCCATTCAAAAAGCCGATCCTGGACTCTATGACCTTCTTCAGCAGGGCATTCTGCAGGGCAAGATGGACTTTGAATTCGCCGAATCGTCCTGTCAGGAAATGGCGAATCTGATGATGGGCGATTCCACCGATTACCCGTGGGAAAAGTTCAAGATGAACGCCAAAGTCGCCGACTGGTCGTGGGAAATCGGTAACACCGGTGGTGACGCCGTGGCGGCCAAGGAGAACGTGGATAGCTCCAACCACGGCGACGCAGGCTCCGAATGGGTCTGTAACAGCGTAAAGGGCGGAGCGGGGCAGCAGCCCATCCGGGCGCTGAGGGACGTTGTCATGGTGGGCTATAACGTCATGTTTGACCGGGCCAACAGTTGCGATTCTGCATCGGTATCTGTTGCGAATGGCCAGGGCAATGCTTTATGGGAATACTGGAACGGTCCCATCCAGGCCGCGGATTGGGCGGTATCAGTGGTAGGGGATACGGAGATCCGAACCTGTGATAACTGCAACAAGATCACTTCCCGTCCGGGCAAAGGGCTCGCGTATCGTCATCGTGACATGGAACAGGATCTCTACGACGATCTGGAAGACCTGGTTGATGGAACCACGACTCTGAGTTGGCAAAACCTGAACCGGGTCTCTGCACCTCCCGGCGTGCGTGTGACCGATCTTGTCATCAAAGCCATTCGAAAGCGCAATCCAACGGCTCAGGAAGAGATGCTTCGCAGATTGTCGAGCGAGATTGCCTATACGCGCCTTGTTGAGCAGGGTCGCTTCCTGACTCAGATGCTCAGGTCGGGTGTTAAGGAACCCAACGTTGCCAACATGAACATCGCGATCTCCGTCATCGACAACGCGATTGATCATCTCAATGTTGAACTGGCCCAACTCGATAAGGAAATCGAGACCCGCGAAGCAGTGGCAGAAAGGACCATTGGTCACTTGCTGGGTACTGAGGAGCGGATCTACCAGAACACAAACCTTCCTTCTGGCAACAAGCCGTCAGGCCTCAACAGCTTCGGAGTTAAGTGATGTCTAAAACCCGAAAGTTTTTGATGGTTTCTGTGGGCGGTGTGGCCGCACTGATGATCATCGGCATGATTGTGGCCGCTCTTACGGACACTTCGGCGGAGGAAGTGAAATCTCTCAACTTGATTGCCGAACTGACCTGGTACCGAGTTGCCCTTTTTGTCGCAATTGTTGCTGCCTGGCCTGCGATTTCGCGTTACGCCACCCGACTTCCGGAGCTGGGTGATCTGCCCGAAGAGAAGCGGCTTGCGCTGGAAGGCAAGCGTGCCGCGGACTTCAGATTTATGCGATCGCAGTGGTGGAAACTTGCACTGCTTCTGGCCTTTGTGGAGATCGTGCTTATTCAACAATTCGGCTTAGGGAGTTAGCCGCAATGGTCGCCAATACTTACCTTGAAATTTACACAATGATGTTTGGCTGGAACATGTACGAGGCCATTTGGGATGTCCTTGTTGGAACAGGCGTGGCTTTGATCCCCTTCATTGTTGCAGTCGTGAGCACGTTCAAAGAGACCTATTCCGCTGGCAATGCCAGCGAGACCATCAAGAGCATGGAAACGACACTGCTTGGGATGATTCTGGTGCTCATGTTGTGCGTGATCCCTTACAAAAGCATGTCCACGACGCTCTCTGGCGTTCGCTACGAGGTTACTGTCCAGGATTGCGGGACTGCCTCGAACACCAATACGCCATCCAGCACCGCATCCGGCAGTGGTACCAATACCCAGACGGGCTTTGACTCAGCGATGAGTGATCTTCAGACGTGGCAGGTCCACAAGCCGGTGGCCTGGACTTTGGTTGAGACGGTTTCAACGGCCATCACGCACACCTCTATCAAATCCATGACCTGTGTGAACAATTACGAGTTCATGCTGATGAGGATTGCCAACATCACCATTCAGGACGAAACGCTGCGAAAGGACATCCAGAATTTCTATGAGGCCTGCTACAAGCCGGCTGTGAACAAGTACAAGTCGAACCCGCCTTTAGATCCTGTATCCGGTAATCCGATGGTCCTGACCAACGTTGAGCCCTGGGAGGACATTGATTGGATGGGCAGCCGGATATTGCTGGGTTATGCGAATGCCTACTACCGAGATACAGAGTTGTACGTCTCCAACTATGAGAATAAAGGGTTCACCAGGCAACCTACATGGCGTGAGTCTGATGCAGCGCATCAAACGGGGGTTTATCCCTATTGTGAAGAAGTCTGGCTTGGAGAGCGGAATGCTGCAGGATGGTTCAATGCTGGCGGCGACGGCCTGAGGGAAAGAATTCTTGACGACATCCCAGACGACGAGGTTGGCGATATCGTTGATGACTGGAAAACCTGGGGCGCCGGCGTGTTCAGCAAACAAACCGAGCCGGACGAGGTAAAAGAGGACATGATCCTGAAGCTGATCCTGGAGAATAACCACAGTGATTTGTCGGCCGCCACGCAGCTTGATATGAGCAACAATTTTGATGCAGACAAAGGTTTCTGGTCTCAGCTTTGGGATGGTGCGACTCAGCTTGGCAACGTTTTGACGTCCGCTAACGAATTTCTGCAGGCCAACGCCATTCAGCAGATGTTCAAAGTGGCCGGACCTATGTTGCTGGTCATGTTCCAGATGATCGTGGTCATCGCTGCGCCGTTTGTAATGATTTTTGGCAGTTACGGCTTCAGCTCATTCTTTGCCCTGGCGGTTACCTGGTTCAGCCTCGAATTCATCAATGCTATCTGGGCAGCGGCCTACTGGTTCGACAACCGGATCTTGCAGATCTATGCCACGAATGCTGGCTGGTTCGATGAGATGACAAACAGTCTTCTGATCCGGATCATCAGCATGAGCTCCATTTTCCTCCTGCCAATGATCTGGCTGTCCATCATGGCCATGGCTGGAAGCTCCATGCTTCGAGGCATGGGTGGAGGCGGTGTCGGCGGTGGTGTGGCTGCCGGAAGTTCGGCCTTTGCTGGCGGTATGGCCGGGACCATGCGAAACACCAGAGGTCTTATGCCAGGCAGAGGCGGAAACCGGGGCAGCGGAGGCGGAGGTAGGAGATAGATCTACAATTCAGGGGCGAGGCGGCTTGAGGGCCGCCTTTTCGCACACTTGGCATCAAATTCTATGCGAAAAGCAAACTGCTACTCTTGTTGAGAGCGATTGGATCCGACTTAGTAGGCGACTGGGAGCATAATCGCTACGCATCTTTTTCTGTGTCCTTGGAACTTTCATAAGCCTTTTTAATGTCCGCGAATGTTGAGTGAAAAACACTCCAGCACACGAAAAATGTTAAAACTGCCCACTCTGAATGGTAATAGAAGCCAAGGATTATAGTTGACGCAAGCAGAACCACTCCCCAGAGAAGACCATATAGGATGTCTGAATTTCTTTCAGATTCTTCTATGCTCTCAGGGTGATAAATTCTGTAAATCTCTTTTTCCAAGAATTGTTTGATTATTTCTTTTTGATGAAAGCCTTCAGGAAGTTCGTTATAAAATTCTGCTGTAAGCTTAACATTCTCAATTTCTCTTTTTCTGGAAGCGCGTCTATCAATTGTCCGCCAAGCAATGATAAGAGCTGAAGCACCACCGACAAGTTTTATTAGTAGCTCCAAGTCCATACTTTTCTTCCCATTATTTATCAGATTCAGAGCAAACAGCTCGCTTCTGGACGGAGTGGCGTCCTTGGTTAAATGACCAGCCCAATCCTGGAAATTATTTGCGACCAGTATATTATCGATGAAAAGGGGGAGGCGGCTCGTTGCCGTAATAAACCTCGTGAGACTGATCGTAAACAGCATCGGTAGGATGCAGCGGCTCTTTGAATACAGAACCTGGGGCTCTGTGATCGTCATATTCCTCAGAACCATCACCACGCAGTATTCGCCAGATAATCGAGATTGCCGCCAGAACCAATGCGAGAGCTGTGCTGACCAGCCACACCATCACTTTGAACCACCAGTGTTCGCCGTACTTCTGGGCAGACTGCTCGTAGACCTTCGCAATCGGGTGAATCGCAGCAAATCCACACATCAGGCCACCGAAAATCCATCCCCACGTCTCTTGGAATGAGACACCATCACCGGCATACAGGCTGACCAGAACCAGCAGCGCGATGCCCGCGCCAAGGCTGCACTTTCGGGCTATTCCGTTGTGAACGATTGTCTTGTCCATGACGCCGAATCCTGTTCAAAAAATGATCGATTGTGACAAGTCCAAGTGAGGTCTGCGCTGGACGACCGACCACGCGATTTATCAATACAGTTATCCACAGAATTTGTGGAAAATTTGCCGATTCACTTGCGACCATAATGTGGCCGTTCCGGCCAGCTTATGGTGGCATAGTCAGGACTTTTGGCCGCTTTACTCTTTAGGTATACACGACAAAGCTTGGCTGGCAAGCCTGAAACAAAGAAAGGAGCCTGTTTCGGCTCCCTTCTTGGTGCTTTTTGCCCTCCTATGCAGCTTTGGTGAGTGACTCTGGGAGCCAGCCTTTTGTCTCATCTAACTCATCCAGAATCGTCGCCAGATCGCCTTTCTTGGCGTCTGACTGAGACAAAGCGAACTCATCGCCTTTCAGGTCTTTCAGGATTTGGATGAGCTTGCCTTTCTTGATCCTGTTGAAGTAATTCACCTTGGTCGGCTGCCAGTGTTTACTCAGATCGAACTTGATCTGTTCAGCCACGTATTGCTCAACCTCATTGGTCGCACAGCGGAGCGTTTGAGCACTGCAATGGGCGAGGATGTTCAACTTGCTCGCCTTCGAGAGCTTCTGGAATGCCTTGAACTGTTCCAAATCACCTTCTTGAGCCAGCCAGTTCAGGTCCAGAGCGTCACGGTGCTTTCGGATTTCAGCAGCTGCGGAGGTTTCTTCAATGTCTTTTGTTGCGGAGAAGGTGTTTACATCCAAATCGATCCCAAGAGGTTTCCGATACCACGTTGAACCTGCAAGAACCGCCTTGGCCATTGTGAAAACGGTCATGTCCAGACAGATTTCGGCTTTCTGCATCACCGCAGCCTGTAGTGCCTGGAGCCGGTATGCCTCAAGATCGCTTTTAAGCGCGTTGCTCTCGGTCGGTTGGGAGGCCTCGACTACTGTGCCATCTTCATTTTGCGCCTTTTCGGACTGCTTCTTCGGCAAAGCGATGCCAATCTTGGTCACCAGCTCACCTGTTCGGAAGTCCACCGAAAGAAGAACCCCTGTTGACTGCTTCTGCTCGTCGGAGAATTCTCGTGAGGCGTCGATAGTTTCCTTCAGGTCACTTAATTCCTCGTTCAGTTGACGGAACCGCTCATTGGCTTCTTCATCGTCGTGGTCTGAGACCGCTTCCATCAGTCCCTCAAGCTCCCGTTCCTTCGCTTCAAACTCATGCACAACAGAGTCTGGTGCGGTGATGATTTCACCATCGATACACGGTGCAAATCGAAGTGGGTGGCTGTATCCGCCATCCAGCGTAGCCTCCACGAAGCCCCAGCCTTCTGCCTTGAAAGACTCTTGCAGCTTTTCGAGCTTCTCATCAGCCAGACGATTCAGGAGGTCTACGTCGTTGACGTACTGGTTGTCCGCGAACAAATCCTCTGAGAGAGTGCCACCGGCTGCCTCATAGGCTTCCTGTCCGACAAATTTAAAGGTGGTGTCGTCAGTTGTAACATCCGTGTTGAGCAGCTTTTGCCGCACGAATCGGGGAGAGGGGTGGTATTGCTCTTTTACCTCTGCGAAGACGGATTCCTGAGCCTTGTGATCGTCGCTGACGGTAAAGGCCATGACCATGTCAAAGTTCATCTCTTGTGCTCTGAAGGCATCCAGAATCACCGGAGAGACAGCCCCGAGTTTCAGCAGCTTTTTGACTTCGGTGACAGGCTTACCGAATCGCTTCGCGATGTCTTCGATAGATCGCCCTGCGTCAAGCATGGCCTTGTAGGCAACAAATCGGTCAGCGGGATGCATGTCCGAGCGATAGTTTTCGGCCAGACTGGCTTCGATGGCTTCGGATTCTGTCTTCACGACGCACCGGACTGGAAATTCGGCGTCGATCTTTCCCTCGGCAAGAAGGTGGTTCAGGGCGCTGAGTCGGCGTCCACCAGCAATAACCTCATACCGTCCCTCGGCGTCGGATGAAGGAATGACGATGAGATTCTGGAGAACACCCTGCGACTCAATCAGTGCGCGGAGTTGCGAATCTTCTTCCGCTGAGGTTTTAACTTTCCGGACGTTGAGCGGTGAAAGGGTCAGATTCTTGAGTGAGATTTGAGTTTCCATAATGAGATTCCTCTGAGTGAATTTCGTTGGTGTTCACTCTTAAAATCTCATGAAAATGCCCACGGACAACCCCCTAAAACCCTATTTATAACAATAATATAGCTATTTTAGAGACTCCTTCTATAGCCATTACCAATACCGCTGCTCAACTGTGATTTTGGGTCGATGGCGGACAGGGAATCCCACCACCGATCCTTCTTCTGGTTAGCTATTCAGACCAGCCGGAACAGCACCTCACCTTCGTCGCTTGTTGCTGTCCCGTTTTCGAGAATCCCCACGCCCATCCAGAGATCGCGCTTTCTCGATGGGGTCTCATCCGGAGGTATTCGTCCGAAAACCTCACCATTGCGGATGTCCGTAAGGGAATAGAGAACTACTCCGTTTTCGTCTCGGATATGGACTCCGCAGAGCCGACCGATCACTTCGTCTTGTCCAGTTAATGCATTCATTGTGTGACCTCCTTAATTGTCAGGTAATGGGTCACCATTCACTCTAAACACGTCCGAAACAAAATGTTGAGCTTTTTTCTGGTTGGCCTGGATGGCGATCCGTCTGCAATAATGCTGTATATCCAAACAGTGTGAGATTCATGGAATTCAGGCGTCGCCATAACTGTGTTTATAAGGAACTCCGTGCGTTCGCGAGCTGTGAGCCAATTGGGTTCTGCACGGCTGATGGCATCGAAATCGGTAAGTGGATTGGTATTGCCGATCGGGAAGTGGTTCGCCAGCTACCATCGGTCCGTCCTGTACTGCTGGACATTGAGTCCTGGCGTCGCCACTTGCTTGAACCATATCAGCGGCTGGGCCCCGGGGTGTATATGGTGGGAGTCTGTCTCGGAGACTCATCCTCGATACTGGGCGTAATGGATCGGAAGCAGCCAATGCTGAGGAGAAAGCCTGGTAAAGATGTTCTGGGTCGGAAATAAACCTGAAAAATTCTTCTGTACAGGGGGTTGGCCGCGAAGATTTCCATGAGATCTTGAAATCACTAGCGAGCGTGGCTCCTGGGTGAGAGAGAGTGAGGGTTGGCCTTTCCGCATGCGGGAAGGCCTTTTTTTTGGCCCCCGGATTCTAAACCGTCGGATATCCCTGACTTTTTGAATCTCCTTCGCGTCATGAGTCGGCTCTAAGATCAGGTTTTGACACGGAGATCACCATGAAAACAAAACATTCGCTCTGTCTGATTCTGGCCTGCTCAACCCTCGTTGCTTGCGGCGGAGGAGGAGGTTCCTCATCAAGCTCTGGTCCAACCGCGCCGGCGCCGGATGTTGAAGAAAGGGAGTTGGTCTTCGAATTCTCTGACGCCCCGTTAGAGCCAACCGTATTCAATATTGCTGCTGGCACCGGTGATCCTGAGGACCATTTTTCACCGAACGAGACGATCAGCATTACCTGGAAGATGGACGTATATTACGACGATCAGTCCGTCCCGGAATTCAATGAATCCTTTCCGTACACAGCGTCGGTATATCTCAGCGAAGACGGGGTTTTCCAGCAAGAAGATGACCTCGAGCTCTTCAGCATCTCCTGCATGTGGCCTTCAGGCTCAGACTACGCGTGCGGGCAGTTTGCCTCGTTCGATTGCGATTATGCGCCAGGCAATCAGAACGTGATTTCCTGCTCGAGCATTCCAACAGGGCGTGCCAACGGCATCAATGATCTGACCGTCGACACCTCCACGTTTCTGAACGTGATTCCCAAGAGTGCTGACGTGCTCTATGTAGCCTGCCTGGATGAAGAACCGAACAAGTGCACAACGTTCACCGGTTCGCTGCAGCTCAATTGATGTCGCCTCTGTTGATCAGCACCTGTTCCGACAAGTCCGAGCTCGCCTGGGCGATTGAAATTGCACTGGGCGTTGCCACGATCAATGAGGGTCGTGACTACCCATCTGACAGGTGCGATATCCAAACCAAATTGAGGGACGTGAGGACAGTTGGTGAATTCAATGCCATTGCGATGAGATTGAATACCAGCTGGTCAGAACTTGAGGCCCGGCGAAAACGACGATTGGTATTGTCATGAGCTTGTAGCTCAACGGAGTTGATGGCCTCTTATTTTCCATTGTTTCAGCGTCGATTGAGTATGTTTCGGCTATTCAAAAACGCTTCCACAGCCTTTTCAAACCCTCCCGATTCGTACCAGTTTTGTAGCAGCTTTTTTGTTGTACCTCTGAACGCCGGGATTGCGATGTCTATGAGTTCGGATTCCGTTTTCGCGTCGGGAAAACGTCCTGACATGACGAAATTGATGCCATGGTCGGGAATGCTGAAACCAGTCACTCGTTCGCCGACGGTTAAATGGACGAAGTACGAGACTGTTCCGGCTCCCGTGGAGAATCCGCCCGCAACGTTGATCGCACCACCGAATGAATTTAGCCGTTCGCACATCTGCTCGCGGGCTTGCCACTGAGGGAGTGTTGATCCAAAGGTTATTGCCCTCTGGACATTGCCATCTACGATCGTGAAGTGAACCTGGCAATTGCTGGCCTGGGCTATTGGCGCAATCAAACAGCAGGCAAGCAAGCTTGAGGTGAGTAATGGTTTCATCAGTCCTTCCCTTGAAATTCAGAACCACTGCTTCCCTGAAGCTATCAACTTCTCGCTATTGATAGTTGGAGTTAAGATTAACGTTTAGGGCAAAGTCGCGACGGTTATTGGCGGGATCACCCTGACTAAAGGTATCTGCTATCAATTAACCTGATGTTGAACGAATTTCCTCAGCGATTTTGAGAGCTGCACCTCTTTTTCTCGGGTTCAGGCTGCCGAATCGTCGCAGTCCCCGCGGAAGCCACAGCTGCGACATTTCTTAAGCTCGGGCCGGCTCGGTACCGCATGACCGAACTTTGCTTGTCGGGCATGGACGACGGCGGGCTGAATCCGATCGAACAACGCCTTGTCGGAAGAAGGAAGCTTAAACACTTCCTGAATGGCGGAGGTCTTGATCAGAACCTGATTCACCCTGTACCCATCTCCCCGGGCAGCCAGGGCCGCGCAAAAGGCTTGGGTGACATCGCTCTCAAACACTGGACCGTTTCGGCTCTTGTACTCAACAGAAAGAACACCGGTGCGAGTCCGATACAGCGCATCCGGCTTCCCAAAGACCTTGAAGGCTCCATTGAAGAAGGGTTTGGTGTGGCGGCCGTCGTCGATCCATATCAAGTCGCCCTCAATGCCCAGCTCGTCAACGAGGCTGTTACGGTGCCGTCGCCAAACGATGACCAGTACAGCCACTACCGCAATAAAAATGAGCAGCTCATGAAACATGGCTTTTTCCTCGCAGTTCAACCCACAGAACAAGCCTGTCCACGATCCGCCTCAGCAGCAGGTCAATCCAGGAAGACCTTTTGCTGATTTCGATGACCATCGGAGACAGCCGGTAATAGACTGCAATCAGGATCCGGCCGCCGGGCATGTAATCCAGTGTGTTGTCACGAAACTGGCGGAGAGTTTCCGTGCGCTGATCCTCCATTCCGTAAAGGTAAGAGGCCACGTAACAGCGTTTGTCTGTGCTGATCTGGCGATTAAACTGCTCGTGCTTCAGATTGCCCCGATCCTGAGCGGCTACGGCCCTTCGCGAAGGTTTGGCGCCGGCGTATTTCAGTGCGACTGAATTCGGGCAAAACTTGCTCCGGCCTACGTCTGAGGCTGAAATCCACTCGGATTTTCTCTTTGATTTATCGTGGCGCATCGCTTATCTCGCCGATCCATGAAGTGCCGACAGGTATCCGTCGACGGTTACCCTTGTTGTATCATCAAAATAAGCACGGGCAACTCTGTCCACGCCGGACGACCGCTTTCCGCACAAATACACCAGGTTCTGCAGGGAGTCGTCATAGCTGGTGATGTCAGTGACACACCGTGAGAAAGCCAGCCGGACTGTATTATCCATCGTCTGGGAATAGCGATCCGTAAGCCGCGGATTGGCAGCAATATTCAGAACAGCTTTCCCGTTTTCGGTTAGGCGCTCGGACACCAAGCTGAAAAATTCAAAGGTGGCTGTGTGCATGGGAATAGTGGCCGCATTGGTGTAGAGATCAACCACAATGACATCCCATCGCTTTTCATTGGTGAGCAGGAACGCTCTTGCATCCTGGGTAACGAAGTCTCCTTTGATGGGCTCGCCCAGGAAGTCGCCCTCTGCCACGGATTTCAGCATCGGATCGATGTCCAAGTAGGTGAAGTTTGCGCCTTTGGTGTCTTCGGCAGACAAGGTGAATCCGCCGGCGCCCAGGACGAGGATGTCTTTGCCAGCTACGTCGTCTGCAAATATCGCCGATTTCATCATTTCAATGTATGGCCAGCCCTGGCGTGTCTCGGCGTCGATGAATGAAGCGGAGCTGCGGTTGATCACCAACCTTTTACCCCCGTCTGTGGCTTCGACCCGGATATCGCTGTATGGGGTAGTAGCGGCAAAAAGCTGGTTTGGCATCCGGACGTTGGCGACGAACGCCACCGCCAGTGACAGACTCGTGATGCTCAGCAGCATTGGCTTCAGGACGGTTTTTTCTGGACGCAACACAAGCAAGACACAGAAGCTTAGGATCATGCAGTTCACCAGAATGGAATACCCGACGCCCAAGAAATACATCAGCACCAGTGAAGTCAGAAGACACCCGACGACGTTGCCCACGGTACTGATCGCAGTCGCACTCCCCGCAGCCTCGCTTTTGCGCGTCTCCTGATCTGCAGTGTTCAACAACAGGGGGACCGTCTGCCCCAGCAAAAATACCAATGGCGACATGACCATGAAACAGAACGCGAAGAGATGGACCAGGGGATTCCCCAGGATTGGCAGCCCAAAACTGATGTCGGCAATTGACAGAAAAAACATGCTAACAAAGGGGTAGGAGAGGCCAATACCAAACAACGCGATGGCGCCAACCAGGTTGAAAAGCAGTGCCCGGGAAAACTTTTCAGGCGCGGTCTTGCCGCCAAAGAAGTAGCCAAGGGCCAACGCACCCAGGAAACAACTGATGATGATCGACGTGCACAGTACCGAGCTGCCTACGAACGCGACGGTCTGTCGTATCGTGACCATTTGAACACCGCTGCTGGCGAGACCTTCCAGTAAGAGAATCAGATAAGCACGTTTCGTGGAGAACATGGATGCATGGTCCTGTTGGAAAGCAAAACCAGAGGCTATCAAGTGCTTCGGCTTGAGATGGGGTTTAAAAGGTCACGGCCCTGTGACCTTATAATGATGACTGGCAACCCGGTAATACCAAAATGTTAGCCAGACCCGCCACATCATTGTGATATGACCGCTCTGTCGCACAGACGGGTTGCTGTTGGGCATGGTACGTTGGGGGGGGGCAGCCGGCCCCGGAATGTAGTTCGCACTTAAACAAAAGCGAACATTCATGGCGCCTGTAATCCTCGGGTCTGTCTGCCTAGTTGAGCGCTTGGTCATTCTTCAAGAACCTAGCAAACGGTCAAATGGACTAACTGTTCCAGCTCGTCGATCGCCAATAACGTGGGTGTAGATTTCAGTCGTGCGAATATCGCTGTGGCCGCGGATCTCCTGAACCGTTCGGATATCACTTCGGGATCTCAGTACCAAAAGCGTGGCGAAAAGTATGCGCCGTCACCCGATTGGTAATTCCGCTCGTTTGCACAGCCTGCCTTAATTGCCTCGCGTGTGTAGAGTGATGAGAGTGATGTCAGCAAATATAGGCAGCGATGAGGTGAACGCATCTTGTTGGGGGCGGGAATAGATAATGCCTGACCTGCCCCCAGTCTTTAATCCAACTGCTTCCTAGTAATGTCCGTTACTGCTGACCCTGACCCCGTATTAGGTCCACCCAGAGTTGGAATCTCGGTAAATCCGGCTCCAATTGTTCCTGTTTTCTTCGTGAAACCGCATGTTTTCTGGCGTAGTCAGAGGGCGTGCACCACTCCAATGCGGAATGGGGTCGGACTTGGTTATAGAACGCTCGCCACGCTTCGATTTTCTCCCTGGCGTCGGCCAGTGACAAGAACCAGTTTTCGTTCAGACATTCCTGCCGGAGTCGTCCATTGAACGATTCTACCGTTGCGTTGTCGGTAGGTTTTCCAGGCCGCGAGAAGTCGATTTCGATGTTCCGCTCATAGGCCCAGCGATCCATGACCTTGCCGGCGAACTCCGAACCGTTGTCGGTCTTAAGCACCTCCGGGTTGCCTCGGAAGCGGGCAATCGCCGTCAAGGCTTCCTGAACATCATGGCCCTTCAGGCTCTGTCCAACCACGATGCCGAGGCACTCCCTGGTGAACAGATCAATGATGGTCAGCAAGCGCAGTCGCCGACCATCAAACAGCGCATCTGAGACAAAGTCCATGCCCCAGATGTGATTGGGATGGGTGGCTCGTTGAAGTGGCTGACGGTTCTTGGCCGCCTTGTTGCGTTTAGGACGCTTTAGACGAAGTGACAATCCCTGGTCCCGATACAGCCGGTAAACCCGTTTGTGATTGTCACGCCAGCCCTCTCGTTGCAGTTGGACATGCACGCGTCGGTAACCGTAGTGAAGCCGTGTGAGAGTGATCTCACGGATCCTCATCGATAATGCCGACGAATCTCTTGCCACCGATTGGTATCGACAAGACGCCCGGGAAAACTGCAAGACCGCACACGCCTGGCGCTCGCTGACCCTGTATCGCTTTTGCAGGTCAGCCACCAGTTGGCGTTTACGAGGCGGTCTCAGAGCTTTTTTGCCACCACATCCTGAAGCATGGCCTTGTCCAGACTCAGGTCGGCCACCAGCTTCTTGAGGCGCTGATTCTCCTCTTCCAGCTGTTTCAGACGTTTCAGCTCGGATGGCCCCAGACCACCGTACTTCTTGCGCCAGGTGTAGAAAGTGGCATCGGAGATGCCCATCTTGCGACAGACCTCCGGGACCGGTGTCCCCAATTCGGCTTGCTTCAGGGCGAAGGCAATCTGCTCTTCGGTGTAACGGGACCGCTTCATGGCATGATCTCCTGCTCAGGGCTCTATCATGCCGGATTTTCCAGTTTTAAATGGACCTAAATTCTGGGGTAGGGTCATGGCCACGGGAATGTCGAGGCATTCCTTGGTGAAGTCATCCACGATAGTCAGGCATTTGATCCTGCGCCCGTTGGCCAAGGAATCCATCACGAAGTCCATGGACCACGTATGATTCGGTGCATCGGGCAACACCAGGGGCTGTCGTTCCACCATCACACCTTTACGGCGCTTGCGTTTGCGGACGGCCAGGCCTGCCTCCGGGTAAAGCCGATAAACCTTCTTGTGATTCACCTCAGCAGCAACGCCAATCAGGGCGGAATTCATGGGAGATCGATCGGGACTGATCACCAACAGAGCGCAGATGGCCAGAATTGCGCAATTAAAGAAGATGGAGTAGCCCACACCAAGAAAGTACATCAGAACCGAAGACGTCAGCAGGCAGCCAACAACATAGCCGATTGTGCTCAAGGCTGTAGCACTACCGGCGGCTTCGCTTTTTCTCGTATTCTGGTCTGCCGCGTTAAGTAGCAATGGCACGGTCTGGCCAAGAAAGAATATTAGCCGTGCCATGATAGTCGGACAGAAGGCTAGCAGGTGGGTTAGAGCATTGCTGAGTACCGGGATTACCGCAGTGAGGTCCGTCACCGTCAGAACATACCAGCTGAAGAACGGGTAGGAGAGACCAATACCGAATAATCCTATGGCGAAAACCAGGTTGATCAGCAGGGCACTGGAAAATTTCTCGGATGATCTCTTCCCAGCCTGATAATAGCCAAGTCCAGGGCCGTCAAAAAGCAAGTTATGAAAATTGAGGTGTAAGGCACTGATCTGCCGATAAACGCGATGGTTTGACGGTTAGTGACCATCTGAATGCCTGAACTGGCCAAGCCAGGGACCGCCCCTTCCGGTCGTTTCATATGTTCCAGAAACGCCTACCAAAAAATGACGCTATCTAGCAATTGGGATTGTCAAAGCTGATAAGGCCTGGAATTCCCGCTCCCTCTGCTAGTTTTGCCTTGCCGTAGCAGAGTTACTGCACCCCCGGATGTCCTGGGAACGCCCACGAGCTGGCTAATCGACCGTTGTTGATAACAGGCCTATTAGAAAACTAAGTATCTAGAAAATTGATCATTGGCCCGACCCCCGCTTTTGAGGGGGGTGAAGCCAAAACGATTGAGATACGGTTAGAAATATCCAATAAACCCGAGCTGCCAACGATAGCTCTCCCTTAGTTAGAAAGGCGATTTTATGACCATGCAGATGACAGAAGAACAAAGAATGGCCACGGACGGCTTGAGGAAGGTTCTCGACGCTGAGATTGAGCCAAAGTTGAGAGCCCACGGTGAAAAGTTTATTCCCAAAGAGATGATGAAGGGCTTCATCAAAACGTTGACAGAATATGGTCTGATCAGAGCACCGTTCCCAGAACAGTGGGGGGGCTTAGAGATGGACTGGGTCACACATTTGCGCTTGTGGGAGGAGGTTGGTGTTAGTGCAATCGATCTGGCGCTACCAATCCTTATCAATGTTTCCGGCGCAGACATGTTAATCAGAAATGCTTCTGATTCCGTGAAGGAAAAATATGTCCCTGGACTGCTCTCTGGTGAAGTTTTCATAAGCATGGGGATATCTGAGCCTGACGTCGGTTCGGACGTTGCTGCTGCAAAGACGCGTGCAGTCCGTGATGGGGATTATTGGGTCATTAATGGAGAGAAAACGTGGATTTCCAATGGAGAGCATATGGATATCTTCGTATGCACCTGTAAGACCGGCGAAGGCGAATTGACACACATCCTTATCGAGGCAGATACGCCGGGCCTCGAAGTGCGTGGCATTCCTAAAATGGCGTTGAACGGACAATCAACCTCTCAAATTTTCCTCGCGGATGTACGCGTACCCGTCGAGAACACTGTCGGGGAGGTCGGGCAGGGATTAAAGAACACGCTAGTAACCTTTGAGCGTGCCCGGTGTCACATGGCCGCGTGGGGCTATTCGATTGCACGGCGGGCGATGGAAGAGTCAATTAAATACAGTCAAACCCGATCTCAACATGGGAAATTGATTGCAGGTCATCAGCTGATTGCAGAGAAAATTGCCAACATGGCTACGCAGATTGATGCCGCTCGATTACTTACGCTCAGGGCAGCAGAAATGATTGATCAAGGTTTGCGGTGTGACAAAGAGTGTGCGATGGCAAAGTGGTTTAGCACAGAAATCGCGGTAAAAGCCTGTCGAGATGCGGTCCAGATCCACGGCGGTAATGGTGTTACTAAAGAGTTCATCGTAGAGCGACTAGCGAGGGAAGCAATAATTGGCCCTATTCCAGATGGAACGACTGAAATCCAAAAGCTGTTAATCGCCCGATCACTAACTGGTGTCCCGGCCTTCAGTTAAAAAGCCACCAAAACAAGATGACTTGGCGAGGTAATCAAATGACGAACAGTGCCTTACTTTATGAGCAATCTGGGCCCGTTGGGTGGATTAATCTAAACCGCCCGAATGAAATGAACGCGATCAATCTGCAGATGCTGGATGAGTTTGAAGAGATTTTGCCCAGGATCGCTAATGATGATGCCGTAAAAGTCATTGTTTTGACTGGAAAGGGGAGAGCCTTTTGCGCCGGAGCAGATCTGAAAGAGATCCTTCATTCTGCTCGCTTACAACCCGGAGAAGCGGATTTTATCGATCGATTGACTGAGCGCGTTTTGAATGTACTTCGTGACTTCCCTAAGCCGGTAATCGCGGCCTTGAACGGCATAACGATGGCTGGAGGCCTTGAAACCGCCATGTGTGCGGACATCGTGGTTGCGGCTGATTGCGCAAGAATCGGAGACGCGCACGCCAATTACGGCGTATACCCTGGAGCTGGCGGCGCAGCAGTTTTGCCAAGAATCATTCCCCTTAACGTAGCGAAATTTCTGCTTTTCACCGGTAGCACCCTTTCTGCAGAAGAAATGAAAATTTACGGATTCGTGAATCAAGTGGTCGATCTTAATTCCCTGCGAGCTGAAACACAAAGGATTGCAGAGCTAATCGCAGAGAAAAGCCCAATTGCGCTTCAACGTATGAAAACTGTGGCGAATGAAACAGGAAACAAGGCCCTTAACGCTGCGTTGGAGCATGAACAGGTACTCTTCCGACGCCACATGCGTTCATATGACGCTATGGAAGGCCTTAATGCATTTAGTGAAAAGCGAAGGCCTCAATTCAAAGGTTACTAGGTCGCATTTAGGTCTCAAATATTCAAACAGGAGTAGATCATGAATTTGGAAAATAAAGTAGTTGTGATTAGCGGAGGTGCATCGGGTCTAGGGCTAGCAACTGCGCGCTATCTTGTGAAAAAGAAAAAGGCAAAGGTCGCTTTGCTCGATATGAACCGAGAAGCCGGACTGAATGCTGTGGAAGAGCTCGGTGATGAAAACGCGATTTTTATAGCCACTGATGTCACCGAAGAAAATGATGTGGATGCCGCAATTAGCGCAACGATCCAAAAATTTGGCGCAATCCATGTGGACATAAATGCGGCAGGGATTGTAGCCCCAAAAAAGATTCTCGATAAAAATGGAATTGCGGGCTCGATCAATAATTTTAGGAATGTAATAAACGTCAATCTAGTGGGCCTCTATACAGTAATGGCTAAGTGTGCAGAAAAGATGGCACTGAATGAACCGGATCAAGATGGTGAACGGGGCGTCATTATTAACGTTTCATCGGGCGCTGCTTGGGAGGGACAGCTTGGACAGTGCGCTTATGGCGCTTCTAAGTCCGGGGTTAACGGAATCAATATTCCAGCAGCACGTGAACTAGGTTCAATCGGTGTTCGGGTCAATTCGATTGCCCCAGGATTATTCGCAACTCCGATGGTAGATGCGCTGGATTCAAAGGTGAAAAATGCCTTGATCGAAATGTGCGAAGCACCGAAACGGATGGGTAATGTTGATGAGTTTGCTTCAGCCTGCGCATTTCTAGTTGAAAATGGATATATGAATGGTCGCTATATCCGTCTTGATGCTGCAACAGTTATGCAGGCGAAATAGCGGAAAAAGGATGTGTCCCTTTAGCCCTCCAAAATGGAGGGCTCTTTTTAAATTAATTAAATAAAATTTAACAGTTCATTGAGGGATAAATTGTGCATACCACCAATAGAAGCGTTGCTCAGGGAAACATAATAAATATAGCTCCTCCTAAATTTGGAGAGCTGGTTTCTATCAGTGATGGTCTGCTCTGGACAAGGCTTACAATTCCCTCAAAGCTTGATCATATAAATATCTATCTGATTAAAGATAAAGGCGGTTGGTTTGCCATTGATAGTGGCCCAAGTTCGGATGCTAATCGGGAAATTTGGGAAGAAATAGTACAAAAACTACCTGAGCCAAAAAAGCTCACTGGATTGTTGGTTACACACTGTCATCCTGACCATATTGGCCTCTCTGGCTGGATTCAGCAACATTTCCAAGTTCCAGTCTATGTCTCCGAGAATGAAATTTCCAAAGCCAGGCGTGACGAGTTTAGCAGGTTATCCAGTGACCATGAAAAGGATGACTTTTTCTATAGAAATTTGGGGGTTTCGAATACAGAAATACCTGAGTTAAAGAAATACGCAAGAGTAATGGATAAACTTTATGGTCCGCTCCCAGAGAAAGTAAAAATAATTGAAAAAGGCGATTCTATAATTATAGGCGAAAATAATTGGGATATTTGGTCCGGATCTGGTCATTCCGTTGAGCATATATGTCTTAAAAACGACAAGCTAGGAATATTTATCTCTGGGGACCAAGTGCTTCCAGGCATAACGCCTCATGTAGGTACGAATATAATAAGCTTAAATGACAATCCTATAAAAAAATGGCTCGAAAGCTTAACTGATCTAAAGTCATGGGTTAACCCAGATTATTTAGTTTTACCAGCGCATGAAAGGATATTTTTCAATGCAATAGTTAGGGTTGACGTGATTTTAGAGCATCATCACAACCTGTTAAGAAAGTTAATTCGAAAGCTTGATCAATGGCTAACTACAGATGAATTGATATCTTTTGTAGGTTGGGGCGCGGTGAAAGGTTTCGGTCGCTGCCTCGCACTTGAGGAAACATTTGCACATTTAATTTTTCTGGTCAATTCGGGAGAAGTAAAGGTTCAGAAAAACGAGTCTTCTGACGCTATAGAGTTTCGCTCAATTTTAGTTGAAAAATAGTTATTTTACTGTTTTCAATTAAATAATGGCCTGAGACCATAGCTTATATAAAAATAAGTCCTAACAAGTGAGGAATTTTATGAAAATTAATTTTAGTAATCACATGGAAAATTTGGCAAATCGATATGGTGAATGTGAAGCTATTGTAAATATTGAGCGTGATAGGCGCTACAGCTTCGCAGAGTTTCATGCACTGACTAATAGAATTGTAAACATGATGACGTCGTTAGGGCTAGGTGCCGGTGATAGGTTCGTTAATATTTTGGATAACGACAATCTTTCGTTACTTCACGCTCCTACTATTTTTAAAGGTTGTGTGACCGGAGCTTTTACAAACTTTAGAGATTCCTTGGAAGAACATACTTGGCAAGTTGAAGCGTCTGGTGCCAAGGTGGCGTTTATTGAAAATGAGCTCCTCGACTCTCATTACAAGATGCTACGAGATAGAGATGTTACTGTGATTGTAATGGATGAGCCTAAAGAAAGTCTTGATGGTGTTTTCTATTTCTGGGATTTGGTCAACAAGGCCTCGGATCATAATCCAGATATAGTTGTTGATGACAGAGAACATTGCGCAATAATTCGGTTTACAGGAGGTACAACAGGTAAGGGTAAGCCAGCAATGTACAGCATTGATAACTGGCTTAGCTGTCGTGACACAGCATTTGCCTTGCAAGATAAGGATGCATGGATCAGAAATCCCAGATGCATTCATATTGCACCAATAAGTCACGGGAGTGGTATGTTATTTTTGCCAACGTTGTATTCTGGTGGTTGCACCATTACACAAAATGAAGCTGACTTGGAACTATACTGCAAAAATATTGAAAAAGAAAAAGCGACGCTCACGTTTCTTGTTCCGACGATACTTTATCGTATGCTTGAGATCGATTCAGATTTGAGTTCTCTGAAGTTCGTGATCTATGGCGCCGCGCCTATGAGTCCCGGAAAGCTTAAACAGTTGCAAGCAAAACTTGGTAATATTTTTGTTCAGTGTTATGGCTCTACCGAACATTTTGGTTTTGCATCGAACATGGGGACGAGTCAGCATTTGATTAATAGAGAAGAAGATGAGGTTAGGCTTAGTTCAGCTGGGCAGCCGACCCCTGGCGTTGAATGCATAATCGTGAACGAAAAGGGTGAGAAGGTCCAGAAGGGAGAAACCGGTGAGATTTGGGTACGTTCCCGAAGTATATGTCTCGGATATTTAAATGCTCCTGAGCAAACTGGGGCTGAGTTTAAGGACGGATTTTGGAAGTCGGGCGACCTTGGTTATATGGATGATGAAGGATTTATTTACTTGGTTGACCGGAAAAAAGATATGATTATTTCAGGTGGCTTTAACGTTTATGCTAATGAAGTCGAAGCGGCACTTAATAGCCACCCTTCAATTTTAATGTCGGCAGTTGTTGGTATCCCGCATGAAGAGTGGGGCGAGGCGGTTCATGCTGAGGTTACTTTACGCGAAGGTTGTGATGTAGGCGAAGATGAATTAGTTGCGCATGTTAAAGGTCTGATCGGTGGATACAAAGCGCCAAAATCTCTAAAGATTGTCGATCAGCTTCCTACTAGTGTGGTTGGTAAGGTCTTACGCAGGAAAGTGCGTGAAAAATACTGGAAAGGTGAACGGAAAATTTCGTAATAGCAAGGTAAAAAAGTCATAAATCATAGTGACAATAAATGTCAAATTTCTGATTTAAAAGTTATAATCTCGGAGAAGTATAATGGAAGATATTTTTGTCGCCGGCGTTGGTATGACAAAATTTGGTCGTCATTTTGATCATAGTTATAAGGAACTCGCGAGAGAGGCGATCGAGCAGGCGCTTACTGATGCTGGAGCTAGCAAGGCTGATGTAAAGCAAGCATTTTTCGCCTCTTGCGTTATCGGTTTAATGCATGATCAACATATGATTCCTGGTCACGTTGCTTTGAGGTCGATGGGATTTGAGGGCATTCCTATCTTTAACCTTGAGGGGGCTTGCGCATCTGCTAGCACAGCCCTTCATTTGGCCGAGAACGCTATTAGGAGCGGGTCTTGTGACATCGCAATTGCTGTGGGCGTGGAAAAAATGAACAGCCCTGATAAGGCAAAAATGTTTTCGGCGTTTGACTCTGCTTGGGATGTTGAAACCGTGAGTGATAACCGGGACATCCTCTTAAAGATGGGGGAGGGAGTCGAATGCCCGGAGGGCTCTCAGTCCCCTAGACCATATTCCATGTTTATGGATGTGTATGCAGCGTTCTCCCGTTTCCATATGAAAACATTCGGAACGACCCAAAGACAAATCGCTGCTGTATCAGCAAAAAACCATCGACACTCTGTTCATAATCCTCTCTCGCAGTATCAGGTTGCGTATACTATCGAAGAGGTTTTGGCTGCACCGCCTATTACCTACCCACTTACATTGCCGATGTGCGCTCCGATTTCGGATGGCGCGGCGGCTGCGGTTTTGTGTAGCGCCGCGGGGCTAAAGAGGCTTAAGGGAGACAGCTCAAGAGCCATTAGGCTGCTTGCCAGTGTTGTGCGATCGAGCTCAGATAGAAGTTTCGATGATTTTGAAAATCACCTAACTGCTTTAGCTGCTAAAGATGCTTATGAAAAGGCTGGCGTTGCTCCAACCGATGTTGACGTAGCCGAGGTTCACGATGCGACTGCGATGGGGGAAATAATACAGGCAGAGAATCTCCAGCTAGCGCCATACGGTGGGGCTGGGTGGGCTGCTGAAGCTGGCGAGTTCACTGTAGGAGGCCGAATTCCCATCAATCCATCGGGGGGTCTGGAATCCAAAGGGCACCCGATTGGCGCAACCGGAATCGGGCAAGTTTATGAGCTAGTGACTCAATTGAGAGGCGAGGCTGGAAAAAGGCAAGTCGAAGATGCTCAAATCGCCATTCAAGAAAATGGCGGCGGCATTTACGGAGTTGAGGAAGCTACAGCTGTAGTAAATATTTTTTCTAAATAGTACAAGGTTAGCATGGGCCATGTCGGGGCGCATATAAAGTGTCCCGCCATGGCAACTCAAGCTTTTCGACCTGTTGGCTCAATGGATCAATTGGATTATTTGAGCCTGAAACTTTTGTGTTGTCGTTCCTCAACTCTAAAGGGTGATTTAGTGCGCCGTCTGATTAATGTGATCTATGATTGAAGTTTCTCTGTCAGTAAGAGAAGTATTCGATTGTGCCCATGCCGATAGCACCATTTAATCTGACCCTAAACGATCAATTGAAACCCCATGGCAGGTGCCGAGCCAGCACTTTGATCAAACGCCTAGTTCATCGTGTCAGTCTTCATTTTATAGGGAATGCGTGCGAGACGGTCCAAGGGATATCAAACTTGCTTCAGGTTAACACTCAAATGGTATTCAAGTGGCGTAAGCGCTACAGTGTGCGAGATTTTAAAGGGTTTTATGATTCCCCGCCCCTGAGCCAGCACCGAAAACTGAACCGTGCAGACGTCAAAATTTATGAGCACACGGTTCATCAGGTTCCGATACAAGCCTTGCATTGGAGTATCAGCCTCATGCGAACATGCCGGGGGGGCGTGTTGGCAAGTGCATCAGCTGAAGAATGCGTTAAATTTGAAGCCGCAACGGTTCATTACGTTAAAATCACGAATAATCCGTATTTTTTCGAGAAAGTTTGCGACATTGTCAGCCTTTATCTGAATCCGCCGGACAATGCGCTGGTCCTCTTTGTTGATGAAAAGACCCAAATTCAGACGTTCGATCGAACACACCCAAATCTACAGCTCAAGCCAGGCCAAGTTGAGCGTCATACGTACGATTACAAGCAACATAGCACGACAAGCCTTTACGCGGACTTCAACATTTTGACGGGTGAAGTTATTGGCTGTGTCACCCAGAGTCATCACGCCTTGGAATTTTTAGATGTTTTAAGACAGATTGATTGGGAAGCCCCGCAGGATCTGCAGCTGTATGTCATCCTAAATAGCTACTCTTCTCACAACACCTCGGAGGTCAAAGCCTGGCTCGCCAAGAATCCTCGGTTCAAGGTGCATTTCAGCCCAACCAGCGCGTCGTGGTTGAATGGGGTTGAGAAGTGGTTTGTTCAACTGGAACGGCGCGCACTTTATCGAGGCAATTTAACCAGCGTTGGTGAATCGAAGTCAGGGATTAAGAAGTGTTTCAAGGTTCACAACGAAAAACTGGCCAAGCCCTTCCGGTGGAATAAAACTACTGCACACGATTGTATCATTGGCATGGGCAAGTTTGCGCTTAATCGATAATAAGCGTGTAAATTTAATAGGCGCTATATTTGGTGGGCTGGAATGAGGCAAAAAAAAGATCTAAGAGGCATGCGACATCATCTGAGTTCGAATTGGCGCCTGCCGTTGATTCCGACCAAACTTGCGCCGCCAAGGAGGTCTCAGCCTCTCTTTTCCCGAAAACGGCTGGAGAGTCTTGCCCCGGCAATCATGAAGCATGCTTTGACACTAGTCCAGGCGCCTGCAGGGTATGGAAAGACTACACTCGTTGGCCAATGGGCGGACATGTATCGAGGTGAAGATAAGCTTGTAGCTTGGTTAAGTCTCTCAGAAGAAGACAACTCAGAAAAGCGATTCTTATCATATCTCATTGCCTCACTGTCAATAACGAAGTCGAATTTCTGCAATGAATCTATTTTAGCGATTAACTCTGAACTATCTTCATCGATTGAAGTTGTTGAATCGATTTTGCTCGCCGAGTTAGAGGCCTCTCGAGAGGAAATCCTACTTACATTAGACGACTACCACTGCATTACTAATCCTGAAATTCACTCGCTAATGTTGCGTCTGATACAGAATCAACCCGAAAATCTCCATATTATCATTGCAACCAGATCCGAAATTCCCATACGGCTATCTAAGCTGAAGTTGGAAAACCAATTGTTAATCTTGGGTGTCTCTGATCTTCGAATGGATTTTAGTGAGCTTGAGATTTTTCTAAACGAAGTTGTTGAGTTGGATCTACCTAAGAACGTCGCGAGATTGCTTTACGAGGTTAGCGAGGGATGGGTTGCCGGCGTGCAAATGGCGGCTTTGTCACCAAGGCTTCGCAAAGAACCAAAACAATTCCTTAATGAATTTGCAAGCGGATCGAAGGATCTTAAAAACTACCTCCATGAGGTATTAGTGGAACTATTACCTTCAGATTGTGAGGAAGCCCTTGTACGCTGCTCAATTTTAGAGCGCTTCAACGTATCGCTATGCGAGGTGGTTAGTGGGGTAAGCGATGGGAATGCCTTTTTAGAGAAATTGTCTCGGTTGAATTTGTTTATATTTTCGCTTGATGACAATAATGAGTGGTTCCGGTTTCATCGGTTATTTTCTGATTTTCTTCGAGAACGTTTGGGTCAGTTAGGTAAAAAGGAGGTGTTAGCCCTTCATCGTCTTGCTTGCAACTGGTTCGTCGCTCATGAGTTGTGGTCTGAAGCAGTGAGTCACGCTTTAGCCATTGGTAATTCAGATCTTGCTAAAACGTTCATCGAACGCTGTGCATCGGAAATGCTAGAAAAAAGCCGAACGGCCACACTGGTCAATTGGGGAAAGCAAATACCAGAGCATGAGTTGAGCAAGAATATTGACATACGCTTGGCAATCGTCCGGGCTCAGATGCTAATGATGGAGCTTCCTCCCATTCATGGCTTGCTTCATGAGATAGAGTCTGACTTGCAGAAAAGTGATGATGTTGATTTGATGGAAAGAAGAGAGGATTTGCAAAAACAAATACAGACAACGTCATCGCTACTTGCACTACTTGAGGACCGATTGGAAGACGCTAGGCGCTCTGCGGAGCCATTGATGGAAGCGCCTAGTGAGCTCAATAGATTTGAGTACGAAGTGGTCTTCAATGTCCTAGGCTATATTTATCTCCATCAAATGCGTTTTGATGAGATAGTTGAGGTACAGCGGCAAGCAGCTCGAATGACCAATAAGCTTCACTTCGGTGAGGGATACCGAAAAAGTTTTGAAGGCTTGGCCTGGTTCTGGCGTGGACGCTTAGATAGAGCTAAAGCATTGCTGGGAGAGTCTTTAGCGATTTCTGAAAAAATCGCCGGTCGGCGTTCGATGGCTTCTGTGACAGCCATCGCGAGCTTGGCCGAGCTTTGCTATGAGCGTAACAAAATAGAGGAGGCGGAGGAATTATTGGCATCTGCAATGACGGGCTCTTTGGACGCCTGCCTATTGATAACAGCACAAACCATTTATTCGCTTCTTGCTCGAATAAGTAAGCTGCGCGGAGAAAAAGCAGAATCTTGGATATTACTGGATAAGCTCGAAAAGGTTGCCATGAAAAGAGGGTGGGTCCGACTGGAGGGCCACTGCTATGCAGAGCGTATTCAGTCTGATATTTGGGAGGGTGATGGGGTATCAGCAACGAGAGAGCTAGGGCGTTTTGAACAGTATCTTGAGACCGTGAATCCGGATGTTATTGCTAAAGAACTCCTACATGATGATTGGCTAATATCGAAGGCACGAATTGAACTCCTTAATCAACCATCCAAGGGTTTTATAAAGGAGTTGCATGAGCGTATTACTGTTCTAGACCGTCAGGGTGCGTTTTATCGTAGTGCTAAATTCAGAATGCTGGCTGCGCTTGGAGAGTGGAAAATTGGCCAAACCAAGGCGGCTAAGAAAAGCTTAATTCCAGCACTCGCACTAGGTCAAGCGCAAGGCATGTTTAGAACCTTTGCAGATGAACTTCAAGGTGGGCAGTGTCTTCTAAAAAATATTGCTTCAAGTTTAGACGCACACGAAATGCGGTTGATGCCTTATATTGAAGGCTTAGTAAACAATATGGAACCTGCACCAAAATTGTTAGGCAATTTTGAAAAAGACCTTGAATCTGACTCGTTACCATCTGACATTTCTGATCTCGAACTCTTGAGTGCATCAGAGGTTACTGAAAGGGAGCGTGAGATTCTGGAACTAATTGGGGATGGTCTATTTAATAAGGAAGTTGCGAACCTATTAGGAATATCCGAGGGTACTGTCAAATGGCACCTAAAAAACCTATACAGTAAGTTGGGCGTTTCCAGCCGAACTCAAGCCTTAAAAAGGGCGCATAGTCTAAAACTGATAAATTAACCTTCCCTCCCTGTCCCGCCCTTTCGAGGGGGGGAAGGTTGTTTATTTTTGGTTAGTATTTTGGGCCGCGAGAGTAAAGTAATACTGCTGAATTAAATGCCATTTCGATCGAAAGCATCTCGGAATATTAGGAGTTTTTATGGGGCCTCTTGAGGGAGTCAAAGTTGTAGAGTTTGCAGGGATTGGTCCAGCGCCGATAGTGGGTATGCTGTTAGCTGACTTGGGAGCCCAAGTTGTGCTAATTGAACGCAAAGTGATGAATTCAAACGCTGCAACAGTTGATCCCACTTTGATGGGAAAGGCTGCATTTTTTAAACGAGGTAAGAAGTCAATCACACTAAACCTCAGCAAATGTAGTGATGTTGAGGCTGCTTTGAGTTTAGTTGCAAAGGCTGATGTGCTCGTGGAGGGTTTCCGCCCTGGCGTTATGGAGAGATTGGGGATTGGACCAGAGGTATGCCTCGAAAAAAATCCAAAACTAATCTACGGTCGGATGACTGGATGGGGACAGACGGGACCGCTAGCGCCTTCGGCCGGTCATGACCTGAACTTTTCTGCCATCACAGGAGCTCTTTTTTACGGCGGTTTGCCAGGGGATATTCCGTTCCCGACGCCAACTTTGCAGGGTGATGTGGGGGGCGGGAGCATGTCTTTGGCGCTCGGTATCCTATCTGCACTGTTTCATGTCAATAAAACTGGCCAAGGTCAAGTGATTGATGCGGCTATTTCTGATGGTGTAATTTATAACATGATGCTTCTGGCCAGTTTGAGGGAACAAGGAGTCATTAGTGATGGCGACCGTAATGACTTTTTCAGTGGTGCGGCTCCGTGGTGCAGCACTTATCGGTGTGCCGATGATCGCTTTGTTACCGTTCAAGCATTAGAGCCTAATTTTTACCAAAAGCTAGTTTCTATTTGTGGTTTTAGCGATGATCCAGACTTTGTAGACCAATACGATAAGAGTTGCTGGCAGATAGCGAAGACGAAGATGTCAGCGTTTTTTGGCTCCCGTACGCAGGCTGAATGTTGTTCGCTTTTGGAGGGAACAGACGCTTGTTTCGCTCCGATTTTGAATTTTTCTGAGGCTGCAAATCATCCTCATAATCAGGCGCGTGAAAGCTTCATTCGTATTGACGGAGTGCTGCAGCCTGCACCCGCACCTAAGTTTAGTCTCACTAAGCAGGTGGTTGGTAGTATACCTGATTTGGGTGAGCACAATGACAATATTTTGGGACCGCTAGGTTTGTATAACAAATCCAATCTCTCTGATTGATATCAGAATCTTAGACGCGAAAGGTCAGAGGGGTTCTACCCCATTTCCACGGACGGTTTTAAAACGGCTGTGGACTTACCTCGGTCTACTAGACACTCCTGGCCTATGATTGGACTTACCCCGGTGCAGTAGACACTCCTAGCCTATGATTAGAGCATAGGAGGAATTGCCATGAGCAGCCAACGTTATCCCCCGGAATTCAAGAATGAAGCGGTCAGGCAAGTACTGGAGCGGGGCTATACCGTCGCCGAAGTATCGCAACGACTGGGAGTCTCGGCTCACAGCCTCTACAAATGGGTTAAGGCCCTGAAACCGGATAAGTCTGATGAACAGGCTGCCGAGCTGGTCGAAGCCAAAAGCGAGATTCTCAGGTTGCGGGCCCAGATGCGCCGGATTGAAGAAGAGCGCGATATCCTAAAAAAGGCCGCTCGGTACTTTGCCAGAGAGCCCGAGTAAAGTACCGGTTCATCAACGATCATCGACACCAATTCAACACCATGACCATGTGTCGCGTGCTTCAGGTGGCCCGTAGCGGTTTTTATAAGTGGCTGCATAAGCCCTTGTCTGACCGAGCTATTGATGACCAGCGGCTGCTAGCGCAGATCCTGGCGTCTTACCAAGGCAGCTCAGGCGTGTACGGTGCGCCACGAGTGTTTCTGGACCTTCGGGAGGCTGGCGAAACCTGCGGTAAGAACCGGGTCGCCCGGTTGATGAAAGAACATAAAATCAAGGCGCTGCGCGGTTACAAAGCACCGCGAGTGATCGCCGGAAGACCGTCGATCCTCACCCCGAACAAGCTTCAGCGCGAATTTACGGTGAGCCACCCTGACAAAGCCTGGGTGACCGATATCACCTACATCCGCACCTGGCAAGGCTGGCTGTATCTGGCGGTGGTGGTCGATCTGTTCTCCCGCCGTGTAGTGGGTTGGTCGATGAAACCGACATTGCATCGCAGCTTAGTCGTCGATGCGCTTCTGATGGCCGTTTGGCGTCGTCGACCGAAGGACAAGGTATTGGTTCATTCGGATAGTAATACTGTCAGTGCCGGGTATTTCTGATTTTGGCTCAACTTGAAATACTGGGTGTCGCAAGTGTTCTCGGGTTTCCTGACCCGCACTCCGATCGACCCAGATATGTGTCTTTCCCTGGACCTGTCGGAATTCCGAGAACACCTAGCGGCAGGGGTTTCACCCCGCCGATGCATGTGACTCAAGAAGGGCCTGACAGCCTGTCCCGTTACTGTCGTGTCCAGGCTATCGTGCATGGTGAAGCCATCTTCAAATAGATAGCCAGGAGCTTCGTCATGTCTTTACAGCAGGATGTTCGCCCGGTGATTGTCGGTGGTGTTGATACCCATAAAGATCTGCATGTTGCTGCCGCGGTTGATGGTCATGATCAGGTTCTCGGAACAAACACCTTTCCAGCGACGCGCCATGGTTATAAAACCATGTTGGCGTGGATGCGCAGCTTTGGCGACGTCACCAGAATAGGGATTGAATGCTCAGGAACCTATGGCGCGGGTCTGTTGCGCTATTTACAGCAGGCCAGCATCACGACTCTGGAGGTTACAAGTCCCGATAAATCCGTCCGCCGCAAGCGGGGCAAAGACGACAGCATTGATGCTGAGAATGCTGCGCACGCGGCCTTTGCGGGCATTCGTACGGTAACACCGAAGACACGTGACGGCATGGTTGAATCCTTGCGTGTTCTGAAAGTCTGTCGAAAGACAGCGATCGCAGCCCGCAGGGTAGCGCTTCAGATGATTCAAACCCAGATTGTCTCCGCACCGGAGGAGTTACGGGACCAGCTCAGGAGCATGACGCGCATGCAACTTATCTGGACGTTGGCATCATCGCGTCCCGATCTAGGCGGATACCGAGACGTCATGACGGCCTATCGGATAGCCCTGAAGTCCCTCGCTCGCCGATATGTAGAGCTACATGACGAGATCGCGGACTTGGATACCATGATCAAGGCCATCGTGGACGAACTTGCGCCCGACTTGGTTGCAAGAACAGCTGTCGGTTATGAGTCGGCGGCGCAGCTGTTGATTACCGCAGGTGACAACCCTGATCGACTTGGCTCCGAAGCCAGTTTTGCTGCGCTTTGCGGGGTCAATCCCATACCGGCATCTTCCGGAAAGACGCAGCGCCACAGGCTTAACCGAGGAGGCGATCGCGCAGCCAACAGTGCACTGCACATAATTGCGATCGGCAGGCTTCGGCTTGATGTTAAAACCCAGGAGTACGTTGCAAGACGACTAACAGAAGGGCATTCAAAGTTGGAAGCTATCCGTTGTCTAAAACGTTACATAGCGCGAGAGCTGTTCTATCTTTTACGCCACCGGCAACGTGAGATTGGCCAGTCGAGAATTGCTGCTTGACTCTTAGAAGGGCGTCCAGGGCACCCAATACGGCAGTGATGACTGGCATCGTTTCTGTCTGGCCCACAACCTGGATCCCAGCATGAGTCGACGAGGCAATTGCTGGGATAATGCGGTGGCGGAATCCTTCTTCAGCAGCCTGAAAAAAGAACGGATCCGCAAACGGATCTACAAAACCCGTGACCTGGCCAAGGCGGATGTGTTCGACTACATCGAGGTGTTTTATAACCGGGTCCGACGTCATACCCACCTGGGTGGCGTCAGCCCAGAGGCCTTTGAAATGGCCTCTGTTTGAGGCTGGGGTGTGTCATGTGTATCGGGGTAAGTCCAATCCGCCTCGGAGTGGCTGTAGCCCCCAGGCCACAGAGCCAGCTACTTTCCTTGCTGGATTAGCAGTTCCACGACGAACGGAAAACCTGGTGTTTATCAGCCCGTCAGGTGTGGGCAGGTCAACCCAGCAGGCCCGCTACAACTTGCTCCAGTTGATCGATAGCCTTTACGAATACCGGTCGATCATCCTGACCACCACCAAGAACCTCATCAGTTGGGGCGAGTTCTTCCGCGACGACAACGTGGAGGTGCCGATCATCGACAGGACGATACAGCCACTCACACTTCTTGTGTTGGGAGGCGAAACTCTCGACTGAGGCAGAAAGCTACAAGATTCACGATGAAGAGTGGGCAAAGTAGATGGCCATTGGAAAATCTTTACGCGGCCCCTTCTTTTGGGGGGGGAGTCATATGATTTATGAAGATACTTTGGACAAAGTTCAAAAACAAAAATAGTAGGCAAGAAATGAGTAATCCATATGTATTGCAAACCCGAGGCCTCGTAAAGAAGTTTAGGGGATTTCAGGCCGTTGATCATGTCGATCTACAAATTCGGCAGGGCGATATTCATGCCTTAATTGGCCCTAACGGTGCCGGCAAGACCACGGTTTTCAATCTCCTGACCAAGTTCCTGATCCCGACCAGGGGGCAGATCCTTTATAAGGGAGAGGACATCACCTCTCTGAAATCCGCCGCCATCGCCCGTAGGGGTGTGGTTCGCTCCTTCCAGATTTCCGCTGTGTTCCCGCACATGACTGCCCTGGAGAATATCCGCGTCGCATTGCAGACGTTCGAGGGCAACTCTTTCAGCTTCTGGCAATCCGGAGCCCGTCTGAACAAGCTCAATGAGCGCGCTATGGAATTGCTGGATGCGGTGGGACTGACCAGTTTTGCCAATACCACCACCGTGGAGCTGGCCTACGGCCGCAAACGGGCATTGGAGCTGGCGACCACGCTGGCGATGGAGCCGGAAATCCTGCTGCTCGACGAACCCACCCAGGGTATGGGCAGCGAGGATGTGGATCGCGTGGTGGAACTGGTGCGCAGCGCGGCCAAGGGCCGTACCGTGCTGATGGTGGAGCATAACCTGAGCGTGGTCAGCAAACTGTGTGACCGCA
This sequence comes from Cyclobacteriaceae bacterium, assembly GCA_965227935.1. Classification (GTDB taxonomy): domain Bacteria; phylum Bacteroidota; class Bacteroidia; order Cytophagales; family Cyclobacteriaceae; genus JAWPMT01. The sequence goes on from CBDDGS010000049.1 coordinate 93,049, forward strand.
TCACCGTGCTGGCCCAGGGGGCCGTTCTGACTGAAGGCGACTACGAAACCGTGTCTGCCGATCCCCGTGTGCGCGAGGTTTACATGGGAGCCGACGGTAGTGGCGAGCGAGGCGCGACCGAGACCAATCCCGCCAGTGCGGAGGCCGCCCAATGAGTCACGGACCGGACAAGGAATACGAACAGCTGCGGGTTTCCGGACTGCACGCCTTCTACGGCGAGTCCCATATCCTGCATGGCATCGACATGGTGGTGCACCGGGGTGAACTGGTAACCCTGCTGGGGCGCAATGGCGCCGGCCGCACCACGACCCTCAAAGCGATCATGAACATGGTGGGCCGCCGCACCGGCTCCATCATGATCAACGGGGAGGAGACCATGTCCTGCGCTCCCCATCATATTGCCAGGTTGGGTGTCGGGTATTGCCCCGAACATCGGGGCATTTTTTCGTCACTCAACGTCCAGGAAAACCTGACCCTGCCACCGGTGGTGCGCAGCGGCGGCATGAGCCTGGAAGAAATCTACACCATGTTCCCCAACCTCTACGAACGCCGATTCAGTCAGGGCACGAAGCTCTCCGGCGGTGAGCAGCAGATGCTGGCCATGGCGCGCATCCTGCGCACCGGTGCCAATATGCTGTTGCTCGACGAAATTACCGAGGGGCTGGCGCCTGTCATCGTGGAAACGTTGGGTGAGGTGTTGGTGGCCTTGAAGAAAAAGGGCCTGACAATCGTTCTAGCTGAGCAGAACTTTCACTTTGCAGCGTCCCTCGCAGATCGCCATTACGTTTTGGAGTACGGCCAGATTGTGGAAGAGATTAGCTCACACGAGCTGAGTTCTAAAAGGGCATTGCTGGATCATTATCTCTGTGTATAGCGAAAGCCAACAATAGGAAAAGAAGTTTGGAATATTGACGTGCAGTAACTCACTAGTTTTAAACCACAATACAATGAGCGACCTAGTTGGAGATATAAAAATGATAAATATGAAAAAGTCTTTCTTGGCGATGATTTTGTCCGCAGTGATCGTTAGCGATGCGCAAGCAGAAATTTCTGACGATATTGTGAAAATTGGCTATCTCGCTGATATGTCCGGTACCTACCGAGATTTGGTTGGGCCAAATGGCCTTGCTGCACTGGAGATGGCGGTGGATGATTTCGGCGGCAAGGTTGGCATGGCCGATATCCAAATCGTTAGCGCTGATGATCGTAATAGCCCCGACGTGGCTTCAAGCACAGTGCGCCGGTGGTTAGAGAATGAAGACGTGGATATGGTAGCGGGATTTGTAGCCTCTTCTGTATCTCTAGCGGCCATTGAAGTTATAAAAGAGAATAATAAGTTAGGCATCGTGTCGGGCTCAATCGCATCAAGTATCACGAATGAGCATTGCTCTCTGAACCATATTCATTATGTATACGATACATATCCGTTAGCTGTTGGAACTGCCCGTGCTGTCGTAGAGGAAGGAGGAGAGTCATGGTTCATTTTGACTGTCGACTATAGTGGAGGCCATGAACTTGAAGCGGCGGTTTCAAGTGTTGTCGAGGCGAGTGGAGGTGAAGTTATAAAGACCCTTCGCCATCCGTTTCCTACACCAGACTTTTCTTCATTCATCCTTCAAGCCCAGGCCTCAGGAGCAGATGTGGTCGCTCTAGCCAACGCCGGAGCTGACGCGATTAACGCTATCAATACCGCTGGCGAATTTGGCTTGACTCAATCCGGCCAGAAACTCGCAGCATTGCTGCTCTTTCTTACAGAAGTGCACTCGCTTGGAGTTGAGACTGCTCAGGGGATCCAACTCACAACAGGTTGGTATTGGGATATGAATCCGGAAGCTCGCGCTTGGGCAGACCGATTCTTTGAAAAAACAGGTGTGCGTCCGACAATGGTTCATGCCGGTATCTACTCCAGCACAATACATTATCTTAATGCTGTCGAAGCTACGGGCTCCGACGACTCTCAGATCGTTCGCACTCAGATGATTAATACCCCCATCAACGACATGTTCGCAACTAACGGAAGGATTCGTCAGGACGGTCGTATGGTCCATGATATGTATTTGGCTCAGGTTAAGACCCCGGAGGAATCCCAAGGGGAATGGGATCTATATAAGATTGTCCGCACAATTCCTGCCGAAGAAGCGTTCCGTCCCCTTTCAAATAGTGTTTGTCCTCTAGTCACCGACAACAGGTAATTTTTCGACATGGGCTCTTGAATATTGAGTTTGAAGAGCCCTTGCCGGTCGGTTCGAATAACTTTTGACTATACATTTTTATTAGCTGATTTGGAGTCCGTTGCATGTCAATGGTGTTCGGCGTTCCTCTTGCTGTGCTGTCCGGCCAGCTCCTGATCGGGATTATTAACGGTGCCTTTTACGCCCTGTTAAGCCTCGGCCTTGCGGTTATCTTCGGTCTGTTGAAAATCATCAACTTCGCCCATGGCGCCATGTATATGCTCGGTGCCCTGGTCACCGTGGTTCTGTTTGACCTGCTGGGCGTCAATTACTGGGTAGCTCTGTTTGTGGCCCCAGTCCTAGTTGGCGCTTTCGGCTTGTTGATTGAATACTTCCTGCTCCGGCGCATTGCTGGTCAGGATCACATCTACAGCCTGCTGCTCACCTTCGGGGCGGCCCTGATCATCCAGGGCGTCCTCACCAACATCTACGGAGTGTCCGGGTTGCGCTATTCCATGCCGGATATGTTCAAAGGGGGCATCAACTTGGGTTTCATGTTCCTGCCGTACTACCGGGCCTGGGTGATCGTGGTGGCCCTGCTGGTGTGTTTCGGCACCTGGTTCATCATCGAGAAAACCAAGCTGGGTTCCTACTTGAGGGCGGGCACAGAAGACTCGCAGCTGATGCAGGGCTTCGGCATTAACGTACCCTTGCTGGTGAGCCTGACCTACGGATTCGGCGTCATGCTGGCGGCATTCGCCGGTGTGCTGGCGGCACCCATTTATTCGATAACTCCGGTGATGGGGTCCAACATTCTCATCGTGGTCTTTGCGGTGGTGGTGATCGGGGGCATGGGCTCCATTGGCGGGGCCATTATCACGGGCATCCTGATGGGCGTGATCGAAGGCCTCACCAAAACCTTTTACCCGCCGGCGTCTTCGGCCGTTATCTTCCTGGTGATGGTCTTGGTGCTGATGATCCGACCCACCGGCCTGTTCGGTAAGGAGGCATAATCATGAACCAGCCTGTTAATCCTGCCGATATCCACAAAGCCATTGTCGAGCAGCAAAAGATCCAGGACCGCAAGAAACTGATGGTGAACGGCGTTCTGCTGCTGTTGCTGCTGGCCGCGCCCTTCGTGATGTACCCGGTCTTCCTGATGAAGATCCTGTGTTTTGCCTTGTTTGCGGTGGCCTTTAACCTGCTGTTCGGGTTTACCGGTTTGCTGTCCTTCGGCCATGCCGCCTTCCTGGCCACCGGAGGCTACACCACGGGCTACCTGCTCAGTAATTTCTCCGGCCTGACCACGGAGATGGGGATTATTGCCGGTACCGCCATGGCCACCCTGTTGGGGCTGGCCTTTGCGTTACTGTCGATTCGCCGGCAAGGCATATACTTTGCCATGGTGACTCTGGCGTTGGCACAGCTGGTGTTTTTCTTCTTTGTGCAGTCGGAATTCACCGGCGGCGAAGACGGCATGCACGGCATCCCCCGGGGCGAGCTGTTTGGTCTGATTAACCTCGAAGACAACCTCAACATGTACTACTTCGTGCTGGTGGTGTTTATCGCCTGTTACCTGCTGGTGCAGCGCATTGTCGGCAGTCCGTACGGGCAGATCCTGAAAGCCATCAAGCAGAACGAACCGCGGGCGGTCTCGCTGGGTTACAACGTGGATCGCTACAAGATCCTGGCGTTTGTGATCTCCGCCGCGCTGGCTGGTCTGGCCGGCTCCATGAAATCCGTGGTGTTCCAGCTGGCGTCACTGAACGATGCCCATTGGCATATGTCGGGCGAAGTTATTCTGATGACACTGGTTGGAGGTATGGGCACGCTGCTCGGACCGGTGGTGGGCGCCACCTTTGTGGTGAACATCGAGTATCTGTTGTCGCAGGGCCCGCTACGTGACTGGGTAGACCCCATCCTGGGCGGCACCTTTGTGCTAACCGTTCTGGCGTTCCGCAGCGGTATTGTGGGTGAAATCCAAAAAGTCATAAAAAAGAACCTGGGGTGATTTAAACAGAATGTGGCTGGTTTTATTTTGGCGAATCGAGCTACTAGTCATTCTAAATAACGAAATCTTTAGCTTCCTGCAAAAATCCATAAAGACAGTATTTCTATAAGTAAAAGATACGTGACTAAAAGACATTATCTCAGCTCTACTGATATTCTGAAGTTGAAATTAAATTCGTGGGTATTCGATTTATTCCAGCAGTGGGCATTAATTTTTGGTGGCCTGAAAAATTAGTGTACGGATCTAGATTTTCTAAATGTTAGACATATACATTGAAGACCGAATATATGCATCAACCCACTCCCCCTCCTTTTGAGAGGGGAGCCCATCCGAGGGGTGCATTACGATTGCTTGAGCATCACAAATTAAGTTTGAGATGCAAGTAGATTTCAATAATTTCAAAAAGGAAATAATTAATGCACTATAACAAAACCAATATCTATAAACTAAGCGCCCTTGCAGCAATTACTATGTTTTCTACATGTTCGGTATCTGCCTTTGAACTAGATGTGGCTGATATGAAGGCTAGCATTTATGGATATGCGAAGCTCGACATGATTTATGACGTTGACGGGTATATTGGACCTACTGTTACCCACCGTCTAATTTCCCTCGACAGTCAGGAGGGGGCGGAGGGGCATGCTAATCTTCACGCCTTTCAAAGTCGATTAGGGTTTAGGACTTCCACTCCCGCCGCCGGAAGCACGCTCAACACAACTATCGAGGGCGATTTTTACGGAGGTGGAGGCGGTCAGTTCCGACTGCGACATGCATATGGTGAATGGAATGGAGTTCTTGCAGGGCAAACATGGACGAATTTTGGAGGTTTCCTGGGCTTTACGCCGGTTGTTGATTTCACTGCTCAGTTTGGACAGGGGAACATTACACGCCAAGCACAGTTGCGATATACGAGCGGTGGATTATCCATAGCATTGGAGGACCCCGGAAACATCGGAAGCAATGTTGATATGACTAATAGCTCCAGTACTGATGATGAGTTAAAGAATGGATATCCCGATTTAACTCTTCGGTATGGAGATCGTTATGGCGCTATTAGTTATGGCGTTTCCACGGTTTTAAGAGAGATCGCATATTACAATTCTGCTAGTAATAGCGATGAAAGTATTCTGGGCTGGGGGGTAAATTTTGAGGCTGCTTCGAAGGTGACGGATAGATTTACCCTTAGGGGCGCATTTACTCATGGTGATGGATTGGGGGGCTATCTTTACGGGTCACCTAGTGGTGCCGGATTTATTGACGCTAGCGGGTCTGTAGAGGGAATTAAGGGTGTTGGCGGCACTGTTGGTATGACGATTTCGGTTGGTACCGGAAACGTGAATGTTGCTTATGGAATTGCAACGGTGGACTTGGATGATGCAGTTGGCCAGGGTGCAATGTCTTCGCTAGCGACCGACAGAGCGGAAAGCATCTACCTAAATTATATTTGGTCACCTGCTAAGCGTATCAACTATGGCGTTGAGGCCGGTTATCACAGTCGTAGAACACAAAGTGGCGAGGAAGGTGATGCAGTTCGTTTACAAGGAATGGTGCAGTATGTTTTCTGACGTGTCATATATGAAAATGTTTGGATAGAATAAAGTCTTATCCCGAATATAAATCGACATTTTGCCCCCGTTGGTATCTTGCCAACGGGGGGTTTTACTTGGTGGAGTGTAGAGTTTAGCAAATCTATTGGAAAGTCAAAGCATGAATTTTAATATTTAAATAATATATTGTGCTAGTGTTTTTGATAATAATAAATAAGTAAAAGTGTAAATTGACGATGAGAATAAAGTTCTCTAAATAACAATTAAGTTTGAAATTGGCAAGATCGAATTTATTGACTTAATTAAATTTACCTTGCAAAGCGTGCCCCCCCCCCTTTTGAGGGGGGGATGATTTGGAAATAGGAAATTAATATCCGTTTGTGGCTTAAAGAATGGTTTGATATCGGTGCCTTTGGTGAATCAGACGTCTTCGATAGAGCTAATACAATTTACCGGCTTTCGCATTGGTTGAGTGCGGAAGGTGCAGCAAGCTAATAACTAAGGGTCGGTATTGTTATAAGTTTGAAATATTTATTTTGATAGGAGGCTTTCAAATGGCGGCGTTTATCGCTGGTACAAGTCTTGTGCCGTTTGCGAAACCGGGCTTGTCTGAAATGTATGACAGAATGGGCTCCGATGCACTTTTGCTGGCATTAAACGACGCTGGACTCTCACTCAAGCATCTAGATCAGGCTTATGTTGGGTATGTCTACGGCGATAGCACTTCAGGGCAACGAGCCGTTTACCGTGTTGGAATGACCGGAATTCCCATTATCAATGTAAATAACAACTGTGCGAGTGGATCAACCGCCCTGTTTTTAGCGCGACAGGCTGTAGAAAGCGGTGTTGCCGACTGTGTCTTAGCTTTAGGCTTTGAACAGATGAAACCTGGCGCACTTGAGCAAGTCTTTAGTGATCGACCCTCTCCTTTAGAAAAATTTGAAATGATTGCTGATGAAGCCTTTTTCGATAAGCGTGATTTGCCGGTAACTTTAAAGTTGTTTGGCGGGGCAGGGAAGGCTCATATGGATCTTTACGGAACAAAGCTCGAAACGTTCGCTCGAATTCGCGCAAAAGCCAGTGATCATGCTTTCAACAATCCTCAGGCGCTTTTTCGGAAAAAAGTTTCTACAGAAGAAGTGCTTCATGCTCAATCAATTTGGCCAGGCGTAATGACGAAAATGATGGCATGTCCGCCAACCTGTGGAGCTTCAGCTGCTGTCGTGGTTTCGGAAAGATTTGCGTTGAAGCATGGGTTAGATGCAACTGTTCGAATCAGGTCGCAGGCGATGGTTTCCGATTTGCAAGATACTTTCGAAGGTCCAGACATGATTAAGTTGGTTGGAGCCGGCCTAACGGAGTTGGCGGCCGAAAAAGTATATGAGCAAGCTGGAGTGGCACCTGAAGATATTGACGTAATTGAGTTGCACGATTGCTTTGCTCAAAACGAACTTATCACCTATGAGGCTCTTGGTCTTTGTTCTCCAGGAGAGGGTGAGCGTTTAGTTGAAGATGGTGATAACACATACGGTGGAACGTTCGTTACAAATCCTTCCGGTGGTCTTCTTTCAAAAGGACATCCTTTGGGCGCAACTGGGCTCGCTCAGTGTTTTGAGTTGACTCAACAATTGCGCGGGAACGCTGGAGCTCGTCAGGTCGACAATGCCCGATTTGGATTACAGCATAACTTAGGGCTTGGTAGCGCAGCTGTAGTTACATTATATGAAAGAACGAGATAAGGCTTTCAGAAATCCTATAATTTTTTTGGTAGAAGCTGAATTAACAAAACTAATAAAGGAGTTAAAGAAATGATTAACATAAAATACATACAAAAAAGAATTAAGTCTGGGACTGCCAAAAAGTTGGCATTAAGGTTAGTACTGTTGGGTGGTTTTTGTAGCGGTGCAGCGCCCGTGTCATCTCAAGAGATTGAGCGTGTGCGGTGGCAAGTTCCTACTGGCGCACCCACTACAGTTCCCGGTCTTGATGCAATAGTTCATGCTTCAAAATGGCTCAGCGAAATTTCGAATGGCCACGTTACCTTGAGAACCTATGAGCCGGGTGAGCTCATACCGGGATTTGAGGTAAGCAGTGCTGTTGAAAAAGGAACGTATCCAGCGGGGTTCACTTATACAGCATATGATCAGGGTTCTATGCCTGAAGCTTCACTTTTCTCATATATCCCTTTTTATTTGGGTCCAATAGACTATATCGCCTGGCATTATAGCGGCGGCGGTGAAGAACTGCTAGTTGATGCTTATAGTAAGAGAAATATACACCCAATTCTTTGTGGTGTTACCGGACCTCAATTGGGTGGGTGGTTTACATCACCTGTCAGTTCTATCGAGGATCTTAAGGACCTGAACTTCAGAATTGCAGGCTTTGGCGCAGATGTTCTTTCTGAACTTGGAGTAAATGTATCTTCAATTTCTGCAGCGGAGACTTATCAGGCGTTGGAACGTGGTGTGGTGGACGCTGCAAAACTAGGCCAACCTCTTGTGGGCTTAAAGTTTGGCTTTCCAGAGATTGCGAGATACTACATGGTTCCAGATTGGGCCCAGCCGAGCACTGCAACTCACCTCATGATAAATAAGGGCAAATGGAATGAGTTGGCGGTACCCACTAGAAGATTGATTGAAATGTCTTGTAAGGCAGCAACACTTTATACCCTTTCTGAAACCGAATTTTTGCAAGGTAAGGCAATTAAGGCCATAAATGAAGCTGGGGCTTCGCCAATTCAGCTTTCTGAAAATGACTTGACTAAATTGAAAGAGATAACAGACCAAGTACTGTCGAAGAATAGTGAAAACAGTGCGGCGTTTGCGCGTGTTTTACGAAGTCAGGTTGAGTTCTCAGAGTCCTATAAAAAATGGTCTCAGCAAGGTTATCTTCCTAACAAATATTGACATCTGAGGTATTAGGGAGAGTAGGTGAGCTCTCCCTAATATTGGTGAGGGTTATATATTTTATTAAAACATCTGGGGGCAGGGTGGTTAAAAAAAAGGAAGGCCATTTAAAAGGCGGGTTAAAATTAGAGTATATAAGTTTCTATATAGATAGTTTTGTTGTATTGATAGGGAAGGCGGTGTCATGGATTTGGTTACTGGTTCTACTCGTCGTATTATTTAATGTTTTTAGTCGTTATTTGTTTAATAGCGGGTCAGCTGCCATGTTGGAGTTATCTTGGCACCTGTTTGGAGCGACCATGTTGATAGTTTTATCATACGCTGTTGTTACAGACGATCATGTGCGCGTAGATTTTTTGTCAGAGAAGCTCCCCGTTAGATGCGTAGCTTTAATTGAATTTTTATTAATTAGCGTTTTGGTAATTCCTCTTTTAGTTTTTATGACTGAAACTCTTGTACAGTACGCTTGGAATTCATTTGTTAAAGGTGAATCGTCTATGGCTCCCGATGGGTTGCCATATAGGTTTATTCTTAAAAGTATTATTCCATTCTCTATCCTGTTGTTGATGCTCTCATTGGTTTCTCGACTTATAAAAGATATCGCTTTAGTGCTCGGAAAACCAAAAAAATAGTAATATTATTGCTGATTTATCGGTTAACTATATGATTAGTGAGCAAGTTCTTGTAAGTTCGATGTTTGGATGCTTCTTCCTATTTCTGATGATGGGTTTACCGGTAGCGTGGGCGCTATCTGCAGCCGGTTTTTTGTTTGCGATCATAGGATTCTTGTTAGTTGAGTATTTCAATTCGGATATTTGGTTTACGTGGCAAGGAACTATTGGTTCCTTAGATGCGAGAATTTACGGGTTGGTTGCAAATGAATTGCTGGTTGCGTTGCCAATGTTCATTTTTATGGGGATCATGCTTGATCGATCAGGAGTTGCTGAGAAATTGATGCACTCGCTTACTGGCCTATTTTCCACTCTGAAGGGAGGATATGCGGTATCAGTTGTCATCGTAGGAATTCTTTTGGCGGCTTCGACCGGGATCGTAGGCGCTTCTGTGGTGCTATTAGGAATGCTTTCTATCGGCCCTATGCTTTCTCAAAATTATAATAAGGGTTTGGCGGTAGGGACGGCTTCAGCTGTCGGTGTTTTAGGGGTAATCATTCCACCGAGTATTATGTTGGTGTTGCTTGCTGATAGACTCGGTACACCCGAGGCCTCTGTTGGACGGCTTTTTATGGCTGCAGTTGTCCCGGGGTTACTTCTGGCTTTTGGATATATACTCTATATTGTAACCTCTGCATATTTAAGACCTAGCTTTGCCCCATCGCAAGACACCGTTAGAAATTTTTCAATTCGTTATTTAATTGGTTTTTTACGGGCCGCTTTACCAGCCCTCGCTTTAATATTTGGCGTTCTTGGTTCAATTGTCTCCGGTATTGCCACTACAACCGAGGCATCGGCTATTGGAGCTGCTGGTGCTCTAGTTCTCGCAGGGCTTAACAAGCAGTTGAATATAATGGTTGTATCTGCAGCGCTTCATCAAACGAGCCGAACGATTGCATTTATATTTGGTATTTTTCTAGGAGCAACCGTATTTGCATCAGTTTTACGTGGTGTTGGTGGGGACGACGTAATTAGAAATTTAATAATTGATCTTCCGTTTGGTGCGACGGGTGTCGTAATTTGTATTTTGCTGTTAACATTTGTCTTGGGTTTTTTTCTTGATTGGATTGAGATAACGCTTATAGTTCTTCCCCTGGTTGCCCCAACTGTTTTTAGTTTAGGTGTTGACCCTGTTTGGTTTGCGGTTTTATTCGCTTTGTGTCTTCAAACATCTTTTTTGACTCCTCCAGTAGGACCTGCTCTTTTTTACATTAAAGGCGTATGTCCGACCGCTATTAAAACCAGGGATATTTATACTGGCGTTTTTCCGTTCATTATTATTCAGTTGTTGGTTCTTTTTGCGGTTTTTGTTTTAGATGATTTGGCTACCTGGCTTCCAGATATTATTCATAATTAGAGATTCCCATTGCATTGTGTTGCGATCCTTTTGGCCCCTTGTGGGGCCATTTTTTTGCTTGCGAAGCCGGCAATCCCGGCCATCTGAAACTCAGTGGTAATAGCAGAGAACAATTCTACTGGCAGTGGCGTCGCTGGCTTACGTGGGTCTTGAAGAATCCTTAGGACGGTAACGGTACATAAGGCAAGTGGACCTGTTTCTGAAGCCCGGGAGGGTAGGTGTGCAGAAATGCGCGACACCCGTTACTCAGTTAGACCTGTGCTTTGCTAGTAGAGCGTGTGATCTTCAAACCGTGAGCCAATTTAGCAATCGGGAAAGTGTGGCACAGAATCCTGGAGCAGCTGGGTGCAGCTGCGCGAGGTAAAATCCGAGGTCGCGGTGTGTGTGAGGTGGCTGATGAAGTTGTAATAGCGACTATTTTTCGGATTTAGAAACCTCTTATCAGCGTGGATCACAAAACCGGGATGACTGCTAGGGAGTTTCAGCGAACCTGTCTGGGCTACATACTATGGTTGGATGCGAAGGGAGGGCGAAAATCATTGAAGTGAAATGCGGAGGACCAGTGTGAGGGATGCTGCGTTCAAAGGCTGCCCGACGGGTTAGGGATGTGCATCGAGGCGCTGCGGGGACACATTGGCTTGGTAAGGGAGCAGAGAGATACTGTGGCGGCCGATTGCCAGAGTGCTAGTACCCGGACGGATCGGTTGATACAGACCGGCAGCCAGGCCTATCCTCTATGCCGGCACGACAGAGATGTGCAGGCAGGAAGGCATACTATAGTCTGAACTGTTTGATGAAGCATGATGGGCAGTTGTTGTTCTCTTATACGGGCCAGGTTTACCAAGGGTGCTGTCATAAGGGTCAGATCATTGCATAAGCCTGACCTTCGCTGGTTCTTGGATTGCCTTAAGAATCGCTACTGGAACCTCGTTGCATAACCATCTATCAACTAACCTGTGGCTGTTGGCGAACGCTCCTACGCTGTCGCTCCGGCACGCCGCAAAGCCAAGGCGTTATTCCAAAATCTGAATGTCCGCTTTGCGACCTCAGCCTGCATTTCGCAGAAATTCAAGAATTGTGAGCGTCGAGACAATATTTTGCCTTGTACCTCGCACAAGGCTGGTGTAATTTCCAAATAGTGCCTCACCGGGTCATTCGGCACACCGCCTCGTCGGGACCCATCTCTCCAGATCGCGCACCTCCGCGCACCTTTACCCAAAGACAGATTAATCAGACCTCTTTGATAGTCCCACCCCTCTCCTGAGGGTGTTTTGCCGTGCCTGTGAGTTTCTCAGGGCAGGGCAGACCGCCTTTTGGTTTCTCCGGATCTTGTTGCTGCTTGTTCCCTGAACAGCGGCACCTGATAAGCATCCTCAATCTAGCCACGAAACGGATGCGATCGCCACGGCGATTTGGCTTAACACTAAACCGGAGAAAATTATGTTTACTGCAAAAGAAAAACTCTTCATTCGAAATTCTGAACTTCATGCACGATGGAGAGCAGCAATGGTAAGCGTCAACGCAAGTTCAATGGCGCCCACATCTGTCGCTCTTTGGGAATTGCTCAATAACGGCGATCTCATCCAACTGGCTATCTATCTCGTTCTCACGATCATCATTGTGAGCCTAAACGTCATCTGCGCTGGAAAAATTGCTCATTACAAGCACTCTGTAGAGCGAATCCGAATGCGACTGGATCATCCTCCGAACAAGTCTGAAAGACTTGATTAGCGAGTAAAAATCCACCAACATTCTCAAGGAGACGCAACCTATGGAGCCTTCCATGCTTATTTTTATGACTTGCTTTGTAGCCGTCGTAGTAAGCAGCGTTTTGATAGCGGCCCACATCGACTCGAAGAACGAGCAGCTATTGATTGCTGAAGTCGAACGCGAAGAGAAAAACCTCTAGGCCTACGGCCTTAACTCTGTTCGTTTTTACGAACACATCCCCGACAGACCGCATGATCCTCAGTTGATTCTCAACTGCTAGGTTTCGTGCGTCTGTCTTTCCTTCCCTACCTCTCACGAGCATTGCGGCCTGGACTCGTATCGGATCCAGACTTGAATGCTTTTCCTGTGATTCCTCGAATCTTGTTGCTGCAGTTCAACTGAACTCGGCACTTGATCAGCGTCCTTACCTAGCCATGAAACGGACGCGGTTGCTACGGCAACTGGCTTAACACTCCAAAGGAATCACTCACATGAATCGAAGTGAACACGATGCCAACAGGCATCTTTCTCAATTCGTCAACCAGGTTGATGAAGTCATCCAACAGGCAATCGAAAAAGCGGACAAAGGACGTTTTGTCGTTGCCACTTCTGAGGCCGGAAATGTGCTGCTACTGCCGCACTTTAACGCCTCACTGAGACAGGATCTGACTTGGGTCTACGACACCGAGTACGGGTACGTCTTCTCGCCTGAGAAAAGGAGTGCTTGATGGAACTCGTTTTGGGTCTATCTGCAATCCTGGTTCTGATGTTCGGTGGCCGGATTCTTCTTTTCTTGGTCGACCTCGGTTTCGAAACTGGAGACCGTTTTCTCGCAGCGTTTGAACGTCGTTTGACGCTGTATACCAAAGCTTTGCTTCGAGGAATGGTCTTCGCGATTCGCTGGGTTTTCCATAGATTCTACAGGCCAGAACCAGAGCAAATGACCATCCGGTCAATCATCGATTCTCCTGCAGAACTTCAGCACATGAGAAATCAGCACCTCCTTCAATCCGGCAAGCGTGCGCCTGTCGAGATTGAATACTCTCAACCTAAGCTCAAGAGGGAATAATCATGCTCAACAAAGCACAACTCATTGGCCGGCTCGGTCAAAAAGATGTTCGCTCCACCCCAAACGGGATGCAGGTGGTTTCTTATTCAATCGCTACAACCAAGTCTCTCAAGGACAAGGAAACTGGTGAATGGAAAGAGAACACTGAATGGCACCGTTGCGTCAGTTTCAACAAGACTGCTGAGCACATCTGCATGAACGTTGAACCTGGTGATCTCTTGTTCCTTGAGGGCGAGTTGAGAACCAGGAAATGGCAAACCCAGAGCGGCGAAGATCGTTACACCACAGAAATCGTGGTTAATGATTTTCCGCGCAAGCTGCCGAAGTATTTTTCCAAGAATGGTTCGCAGCAGGCCGCTCCCACGCCACAGTCCCAACAGCAGGCTCATGCTTCACCGAGTCAGCCTGGGCATCTGGAACAGCCGCCAGTTGAAGCTTATGGCTTTGACGACGACTACCCGTTCTAGTAACCGGCTTTTTAACCTTTAACCCGAATGGGGCTTCTACCCCTGACGGGAGAGCCCCATCTTCTCAATGGAGACATCATCATGGGGTTCTCAAGGAAAGAGGTTTATTTCTGGCTGGAAACGGCAAGTGATGAACAACTTCAGGCGCACCTTCGCAATTCTCAGGAAATGCTGGTGCTTCTCACCGATCGGGAACAGATCAAATCGTTGAAATGGCTTCGCAGTCGCATCATCGAGGAAATCAATGCCCGTAAAGAAGCTAAACAGTCTTAAACGACCGTTTCCGCTTTATCTTTTCGATCAGAGCTTTCTGCTCTTCATCTGACCCAAACGCGATGGATCTAATGGCCTGCCACTCAACAGTGTCCGGCTTACCTTCCAGCATACGGTCAGTTTCTTCTCTGAGGTAATCCATAAAGTAAGGACCTGCGGTCTTCCTTGCCTGGATATATGCCTCATACGTCTTGATAGATGTGGGATCAATGCCGGCTCTGGCCAGCAGCGGTCCTTCTACCTCAAGACCCACCGATGTGAACCTGAAATTGCCCTCGTCATCGACGATGTAATGGTTGGTCTGCATCTCTCTCACCTCTCCGGGAATTATCACCCGGAATTCTTGACGCGCAAGGACCTTTTTATGAATCAGGCACCTCAGGCAGTACAACCCGCTCAATGGCATCAGATCATTGAATCCTCCAAAGATAAGTTCAACAGCTCCAGTTTGGATTTCAAGCAGGAGCAGATCTTTGCCACCCAGCAGTTGATGAACAACTCCTATCTGCTGGATGTGGCTAAGAAGAACCTCTCATCACTTCGGCTTGCGATGTACAACGTCGCCGCGGTCGGACTGACGCTCAATCCCAACCAGGGCTTGGCGTTTTTGGTCCCCCGTCGTCTACGCCGCAATGAAGACGCCAAGGTCATGCTCGATATTTCCTATCGGGGATTGATTGCAATTGGCGTTGAAACCGGTGCGATTCGTTGGGCCAAGGCTGAACTGGTGTACGAGAAAGACCAGTTTTCCTATAAAGGCCCCGCCGAGAAGCCAGATCACGTCTGTGATCCCTTTTCAACGGATCGTGGCTCCATTCGGGGTGGTTACTGCATCGCAGAGCTACCTTCCGGGGGCGTTCTCGTCGAAGCCATGTCGAAAGCTGACATGGACAAGATTCGGGACGTTTCTGAAGCCTTCAAAAAAGGTTTTGGACCCTGGGTCGACTGGGCTGAACAGATGATGTTGAAAAGCATCGTGAAGCGAGCCAGCAAGTGGTGGCCAATCTCGAACCCTCGCATGGCACAGGCACTCAGGATCCTCAACGAGGAAAACGGAGAAGGCCTGGCGATCCTGGCAAACCAGCACAAGCCGGTTACGCCTTCGGCGCTTCCTGCACCACCGCCAAGAGATGAACTCTCGGCCCAATTGCTCAACACCGTGAAGAATCTGGTGGACCGGGCAAAAACCCAAAACGCTTTTGAAGCGTGCAAAGAGGTCATGGTGGAGAGGATCAAAGATCCCTCTGAGCTGGCCTACGCTCTGGACGAATTGGATAAGGCGAAAGCCCAACCCGTCCCGTCCGAAGCGGTAAATCAATAAAACCTAAACCCACTTGGGGCATGGACCCCAACACGGGTGTTCATGCCTCTCATCTCTACTCAAGAGGAATAATCATGAACGCTCAAACTCGACCAAAGATGACGATGTTCTACTTCGATAGCTTGGATAAGATCCGCGACTACGACTCTTTCCGAGTCAAAGCCGTTTATCTGTCTCACTCGGAAACTCAGCGCAACGATGGCCGTCCGAATTTCTATTCGGTCATCGGCCACTTCCGGCCCGGTGTGCAATTTCAATATCCGGAATTCCCGGTCGCTGACTTTCCATCCGAAAGCTACGCGAGGATGTTTGCAGAACTCTGCGAACAGTACATCAAAGACTTTCCGGCCATGAGCCAGACAGCCTAAACACTCTCTCTCTCAACCCAATGGGGTAATGCACCCCTTGGGCGGCATTACCCCTCTTATGGAGATTCGTAATGCCGAAAATGACTGTAGTTGACCTGAACCAACGCTCTGAAGAATGGCTGAAATGGCGAGCCCTGGGGATCACCGCAACAGACATTCCGGTAATCCTCGGACTGAGCCCCTATAAAACCCCCTGGCAACTTTGGGCTGAAAAGATCGGACGGATTAACCCGCCAAACCTTTCAGGAAATCCAAACATCCAGCGAGGTGTAAAACTCGAGGATGAGGCACGACAGATAGCCGAGGCTCGCTACGGCGAAATCTTGCTACCTGTTTGTGGTGAATGTGCGCGTTGGGATGTCCTCAGGGCATCGTTCGACGGCATCGATTCAAACAATATGCCCTATGAGTTCAAGGCACCTTCCAAGTCCGTTTGGGAAGACCTTGAAACCAACGGCATTGAGTCGGCGACCTTCAAGCTCTACGAAGCCCAGGTCCAGACACAGCTTACTGTGGCGGGTACCAGCGTCGGCCGGCTTATCTTTTACCGTGAAGACGGTTCGGACCAGGATTTCGAAATTCGGCTCACGTCGGAGCGCGAAAACCAAATCCTTGAGGCTGCCAAGCAGTTTTGGGAGTTGGTCCAGACCAAGAAACCACCTGAACTCGATCCCGAACGAGACTGGTTCATTCCAGAGGGCGGAACGGAAAAGTTCAAGTGGGAAGCTCACGCGGATGCCTGGCGGATGCAACAGGAACAGATCAAGTCTCTGAAGGACAAGCTGAAGGCTCTTGAAAAAGACCAGAAGGATGTCCAACAGGCCATGATCAACCTGATGGGAAATTTCCGTCATGCGGATGTCGGCGGCGTTAAGGTCACTCGCTTCGAGAAGTCGGGATCGGTCGACTACCTCAAATACCTTCAGGAAAACTTTCCTGACCTGGATTTGAGCGCCGAGCTGGAGAATTACCGCAAGCCCTCTCGCGAGGAAGTCCGGTTCACTCGTTCTGAGGATGAACTGGTCAACCGCGACATGAGTGAGGTGATTACGCCAGTCAAAGCGGCTTACTTCTAAACCAGCAATGGCTGTTCCGGGGACTTTATCCTCGGAACAGTTCCATTTTTCGTGTCTGCCTTCTCTAGGGCCCTATCAACCAGGGTGTTATGGAAGGCGGTTACCTCACCAGGTAATCCCTTGAGCATTTTGATCGTGCTTGCACGACAAAATAAGTGTCCACACCGGAATTTGAAACGGACACGTCAGCCACGGCTGTAATTCCTCTCTCAAAAAATCTCACTTGCCAGAAGGCCATCATCACCTTCTGGTGTGTGATGCCGCTCTGGAAAAAGTGAACTCTCACTGAAAAGGAGCTTTCTATGACCGTTCGCGACAAGGCACTGCCCATTCGCAACACCTTCAACCTCGACGTTCCAGCTGAAGTAATCACAGCCGGTTTCGCCGATTCCACCAATCCCTACATTCCCAAGCGAAACGATACCTACGTTTTCCGCCGGGAGACTCTGCGGGACATCCTGAACTTTCTGGATGATCCCGACGACGATGGGCTCTACTTCTCTGGCCACTACGGGGCAGGAAAGACGACCTTGCCTTACCAAGTTGCCTCACGCCTTAACTGGCCAACGCAGAGCTTCACCGCGCACTCGCGCATGGAGTTTGACGACCTGGTGGGCACCTGGAAATTGGTTAACGGCACGATGGAGTTCGTTTACGGACCCCTTTCTGTTGCCATGCGTGATGGTCACCTGTTCATTTTGAACGAGGTCGATCGAGCTGATCCCGGTCAGCTTGCCGCTTTGCATGATGTCCTCGAAGGACACCCGTTGGTCATTGCGACAAACGGTGGCGAAGTGATTCACGCTCATCAAAATTTTCGGTTCATTGTGAACGGCAACAGCGTTGGTTCTGGCGACAGCACCGGCCTGTATCAGGGTGTAAACCAGCTTGATATTGCCTTCCTTGATCGATTCCGGATGGTGCACGTGGACTATCCAACCGAGGACGTTGAACTGATGATCCTTGAAAAGAAGGCACCAGACCTTCCCGAAGAGCTGCGTAAGAAGATGGTTCGCGTTGCGAATCAGATTCGGAAGCTGTTCATCGGGGGTGAGGAAACAGCCACGCCGCTGACCATCACCATGTCCACGCGCACATTGTGTCGCTGGGCAAAATTGGCACTGGCCTTCCGAAATGCACCAAATGCTCTGTCCTATTCGCTGAACCAGGCTTTCCTGGCTAAAGCGGAACCGGAGCAACGGATTGCAATCGAGCGCATCGCACAGGACATCTTTGGTACCTCCTGGTCCAAAGGAGCTTGAGCATGAGCGACGACATCCGTGTCCTGCACTATGCCGATAACACGTCCGATAAGTATTGGGCGATAGATATACGGCCAAACTCCAAAGGTGGTCACGATGTCTGGTATGGACGCCGTGGCAAGCCCTTGGTTTTTCGTTCCTCGGATAAGGCGGATTGGAGAAGGCAGTACGAAGCGAAACTTCGCAAAGGCTACCTCAAATTCAAAACGCTGACGATCGATCGAAGCACCAATATGGTTGTTTCGAAAGACGACCTGGAGAGCAGCATTCCAAACCAGTTTTGGTTTCGGATCTCGACTCAGGTTCCCGAAACCCAGATCGCCAGCTTCTTGGCGTCTGTACTCAACACGTTCGCGGAGCAATTCCGTGACGAGGCAACCACGCTGGCATCACTGCCGGTGTTCAAAAGCCTTTTAAGTGGCAGTCATAGCGGTGGCGCGGAACTTTCCGAGGGTCCATTGGCAATTCTGTTGCTGTTCGCTCTTCGTCGGCATCTGACCGAGCAAGGCCCCTCAGCCTCGCTCTCATTTGCACCCATAGAAATTGTGGACGACGACAACACTCTCCTGACGGACAGTTTCGATGAGCTCGCAGAGCTTTACGGTACGTCCAAGGAGTTCTCGGACATGCGTCATAGCTGTCCCACTGCTGACTTCAGAAAATACGCCATCGCACTGGGCGCAATTGAGGCACCGATTGATTTGACGGTAATTGAGTCAAACACAAAGGCCGCCTTTTTCTGAGTCTTTCCTCGACCTCGGTTCTCTGAACCACAACTTACCGCCGGTCTCCGGCGGTACACCCTCTTCTCATAATTGCTAAGGAGATAACACATGGAATTCATCCATGGAACCACCCTTGTCCATCTGAAAATGCGGTGCTGGAGCGGTGAGAAAAAAGCCTCTCGCGACAGTGATATTCGATTGGGCATAGACGGCAAGTTGCCACCACAGAAACTGCTGGATTTGGGGCGAAAGAAGATCTTTCCTCCCAAAGCTCTCGATCCGTTGCTCAGTAAGCGCAAATCGGCAGAAAGGGCATGTCTGGCTGAAGGAACACGTTTCATGGGCGGATTCGCTGTACGCGATGAAGCGATTGATGACGTAGTTGCCAAACTCGAAACCGTGAAAGCCGGCTTTGAATCCGCGTTGCAGCAATTTCTCAATGATTTTGACCGCAACAAGGAAGACTGGATCGCGGAGAACGAAGAGTACGCTCACATCATGCGGGATCAGGTTCCTGACCGTGAAACCGTGGCGAGCGCGTTCAAGTTCGAATTTAAGCTCTACAAAATGCAGCCCCTGGAAGGCTTCGAACCGGATGAGGCAGAAATTGCCGATCAAATCCTGCACGAAGTTGGACTGAGCTGCCGTGAGATGTCTGATCGTCTGCTGGAGCGGAAAAACGCCATTGGCGGAAAGACACTTTGCAAACAACTCGACCCATTGGTGACCAAGCTGGACACCCTGAGTTTCGGCAACGGCCGGATTCTTAGGGTTCTTGGCGAATTCCGCGCGCTGCGTAGCTCCATCCCAGCGGAACGAATCGACCAGGATCATCCTGTGTTCGGCAGGGTACTGACGTTCCTCACGATGTGCTCTGACGATAAAAAGTTGGAGCGGATCGTGTCTGGAGAATTCTCGGTGACAAAACTGATCGCCGGGCTCCAGAGCGGAAACGCACAGCCCCAGGTTTCACCTTCCTCAACCTATCCAACCACTGCATCTGCAATGGGCGCCTACTTCTAGGAGCGGAACTATGAACCAAAGACAATCCGCTCTCGAGCGGGCATTACCAATCGTGGCAGCGGCTTATGGTGAGCAATTTGGTGTGCGCGTCGTGCTTTCGGGCTCAGACGCCATGACAGATGGCAAAACCATTGTGCTTCCTATGCTAGACAACATGAGTGAGATGAAAGATGTGCTGTTTGGCTATCTCTCTCACGAAGCAGCTCATATTCGCGAGTCCAGTTTCGACACCTTTAAAAAGTGCCGGTCTGAAATCGAAAAGAGTATGACCAACTTGATTGAGGACATCCGGATTGAGCGTGCTATCCAGCACGCCTTTCCCGGGACTCAGTTCACGCTGGAAGCCATGGAGAACTACATCCATGAGCGAGGCTGGACACCCGTACCGACCACGGCAGAAAGCGAGGCATCACAATTGTTTCGTTACCTCTACCACCGGTTGTATGGGGAGTTTCTGGATCGGCGGGTCTACCAACCGCTGATTCCAGAGTCTTTGAAGGTCTTGGAGCAGACGTTTCCCAGAGGCTTCTTCGTTCGTTTGGACGGGCTGCTGGCGAAATACATGATGTCCATGACAACCAGTGATGACGCTCTCAAGGTGGCCCGGGCCATTTTAAAA
The DNA here is from genome assembly GCA_965227935.1 of Cyclobacteriaceae bacterium. Lineage (GTDB taxonomy): Bacteria > Bacteroidota > Bacteroidia > Cytophagales > Cyclobacteriaceae > JAWPMT01. Next base: position 113,625 of record CBDDGS010000049.1, read on the forward strand.
GCGTTAAAGGATGCCGAAAAAGAGGAAGAGCAGGAGCGAAAGTCCGGCCCGGATAGTGATTCGTCACAGCCGCCTGATCCGTCACCCGACGGCCAGGGGGATTCTTCGGACCCGAACTCCAACTCAGACAGTTCCTCATCTGAGAACGGCGACAATCAGGGGGATTCCTCTCCTGAAACCGCTGACCAGACAGAAGGCCCGTCGGATGCGTCCGGTGAGCAATCAATGTCTGATCAGGACTCAGCTGGTGACCAGGCAGAATCGGACTCGTCTTCGGACGATTCCAGCGACGCTGGCGCAGGAGGCACCTATGAACGGGTTATGTCGGAGCAGGATATGCCGACCAATCCCGGTCAACAGCTAAAAGAAGACTTGTGCTCACAGGCTCGCGAGGACCAGTCCGGTAAGTCTTTCGAGATTGATACCGGTGTAGGCCAGGACATGAGGAACGGTAACGGTGATACGAGTGAATTGCAGGCGGGTATTTTGACGTCTTCAAGCATTCGCAGCCGATTGCTGGGACTTCTACAGGCTGAAACCCGACAGCGCCAGTGGTTGCATGACCGCGGGCGCCGCGTTGATGGTCGTCGTCTAAGCCGTTTGGCTGCGGGCGACACTCGAGTGTTCATCCAGCGAGACGAACACAAGAGGCCTGAAACCTCGGTTCATGTACTGCTCGATACGAGTGGTTCCATGAGCCAAAGACAGGAAATTGCCAATCAGGCCACTGTGTCGTTGGCGCTGGCTATTTCCACCATCCCGAAATGTGACATTGCAGTATCGATGTTTCCGGGTTGTGGAGGGAATGTCAGTCCAATGATCCATCGTGGACAGCCGGTGAGACCCAATCTTGGGCGCTTCCTGGTCAGTTCCGGCGGTGGCACACCTCTGGCTGAAGCAATGCTCTACGCGGCACGGGAACTCAGTGCCAGTCATAAACCACGTCAGGTCCTGATTGTGATTACCGACGGTTCTCCGAACAACGGTCACGCAGTCAACTACCTGCTGGATCTGATGAAACACCAGATCGACACCTATGCCATTGGTATAGGTTCAAACGCTGTGAAGTCGTATTTCGGGAATTGGACAGTCATCAACGATGTGAGGGAGCTGCAATCAGCTTTGTTTCGCATCGCCGGCAACGTCCTCGATCTCGATCCCTGACTCCACAATCTTCCAACAGCCCAGGCGGGAACACATCTTCCCGTTGGGTTGGTGTGTTCTTCGCAAGGAGGACACATGGAAACCTCTCGGAAACCGGACTTCTGTGAGCCTTCGGGCCCACTGCAGGAGATCCCCGAATCAGCCTTCGCAGATATTCGTGAACGGCTTCTTATCGAGTCAGTGAAAAGCGCCTTTGGCATCCGTCACCACGGTGGTATTCGCAAACCGTGTGACGAAGCCTGGGAGTGGATTCTGTCTGAAAACCGGGAAATGCCCTTCTCTTTCGCAGCTTGCTGCAGGGAGTGGGGCGTGGATCCGGAAACAATGGTCGAGTGGCTGCGGTACTACCGCAAGAAGATGCTCGGCTAAGAAAAGATCTCAACCCTCTAAGGGACACACTTTGTCCCTTGGGACTGGTGTGTTCCCTCAATACTCAAAAGGAAACGCACCATGTCTCAACAACCTCAACTCCCGATTGAGCACGGCCTGACCACTCGGAATGGCAAGCCAATCCGGCTCATGACGATCTATGAACCCCGGAAAACCACAGAATTGTTTTTCCAGCAGTTCGGGAATACCTGGGTGCAATACAAAAGAGTCGTTCTGACGCTTCACTGATGACTGAAAGGGCCCCGGCCCTTTCTTACTCACTGCTCGGCAGTGTCCCTTGAAAAGTTCACTGTCTGGAGGAGAATCATGGAAAAACGAAACTCAACTGCTCTGAAACGTCGCATGGAAGGACGTTGGCTCAGTGCTTTCCTTGCACTGGCGCCAGCCCTCGAAACTGCGGTCAATAAGCTTGGCAAAAACGTGCCTTGTCCCGTTGACGGTGGCACCGATGGCTTCCGGCTGTTTCGTGACGCCAACACCACTGGTGGCGGCGTAAAACAGGCTTGGCGAGTGATCCCCGAAGGCATCGACATGCTGATGTGGGTGAACGATTGGTCATTTACCAAGACCTACGACGAACTTGAAGCCTTTTTGGGCGGAAGGATCGTGGACGCCAAACCTATCAGGACGCCCAAGACTCAGATCCAGGACGATTCAAAGCTTCGGCTTTGGCTTAACCAGATCTGGGGGGATGCTCTGCCACTGAACGACCTGCGATCGTACCCGGCGAGAGCCTATTTCGAACGCAGAAGGCTACGAACAGCAGCCATGCTCGCCGATGACCTGCGGTTCCATCCGTCGCTCAACTACGTTGGTGCAGACGGTAAAACGCTGGGCCAGTACGGCGCGATTGTTGGTCTGGTCCGCAATAACGCGGGTGAACCAGTCTCGATTCATCGGACGTTCATTACCAAAAGTGGCCTAAAGGTGGAGTTTTCCGACAGCAAGAACAAGTCGCGAAAACTTACCCCCGCGGTCAACAGAGAAAGCCGGGGTCGCCAGATTCGCGTGAATCCGGTGAAAGGAACCGTTATGGGTGTTGCAGAAGGACTGGAAACAGCTCTTGCGGTAACCCTTATGACGCAGCTGCCAGTGTGGCCAACGCTGTCGACGACTATGATGCAATCCTTTCTGCCGCCCGAATGGGTAGAAAAGGTTCTGATTTTCGTCGACAAAGACCGCAACCAAGCGGGTGAAGTCGCTGCAAACACGCTGGCCGAGAAGCTCAGTCTTCTGGGCCTCGATGTTCAATTGATATTGCCATCAATTCCGATGCTTGAATCGGATTCAAAAGGTGTGGACTGGGCGGACCAGTTGATGCGTGACCCCTCTGGTTTTGGCCAGATCGGAAACGTCTTGAGGGACCGTCCACGACAGACTGCTTAAACCACAAAATGCCGACCTCGGAGAGCAAGCCAACCCTCTCCGGGGTCTGGCTTGTTTTCTCTGAGCGAGGTCATGCCTGGAGAGAACACACGTATGGAATTGCTTTACCAGAAACTCAACAAACTACGGACGCAGGATCTGATCATTCAGAAAATGCGCTACCGGCGAAGCACTAGGTTGGTGGGCAGTCTGAAAACGATGGCCTACGCTGCCTCAGCTTTAATGGCCGGACATCTGTTCCAAACCTTTGCCGATGGACTGGAACTTACCAGTTTTGACGCAATCGCAATGGTACTAGTGATGTGGTTGCTCGCCATCATTCTTATGTTAGAAGTGGAAATGGCTCGCGATCTCGCTGGACATGAACTGATCCAGGATCTCCTGGTGCTGCGAAGTCAGCGCCTGAACTTGACTGTCAGTAAGCGTTCCGCTCCAATGACAAGAGGTAAACAATGATGGGCAATGCCATGTCAGTTTTTCTCATGTTTGGAATCGTCCTTACCCTGGTAGGCACAGTCGGTACCGGCTTTGTGGTCTATCAGCGGCGCCTGCAGTGGCAAGAGATTTGTCGCCTGGCGGATCAACAAGACTGTCGAAAATCGAAATAGACCCACAAAACCCGCTCCGGCGGGTTTTTTTTCGTACAATGATAGAGTTTCCTGAATTAATTCAGTAAATCCTGAGGGTTTAGAATGTCATACACCGGTATGGATCGTGAGCATGACCGAATGGATAGAGCGGCCAGAAAAGAGGGCGCGTATGACACCTGGGAGACAAAAGTTCTAGCCGGTATGCGACCTGCTGACTTCCCGGAGATGATGTGGCGAGCCCAATGGGGCGAGTATAAATTCCGCAACGACATGCAATTGGCCATAGAAGACGCGAAAACTATGGCCGTTGAAATAGGGGAGAGTACGAAGGTTGAAGTCTTTCATTACGAAGATGGGACTCTACACTTCTGTTACGCACGACCGGTAGACCGCTGTTATTCGATGCGGGCGATCAGTAAAGAAACCAGGTTCAGGTTCAAAATGTTGCTCATCAATGAGCACAGATTCCCGGACATTGCGGAGTACGCCGGAAAAGATGCGCATGATGTAAGGGACCACCAAAGAAAAGTAATGGAACGATACCGGAAAATGGCCGAGAAGGGTGTCATTCCCGAATTCGATGACATTCCCTTCTGAAATTGCTGCCACGCGCACTCACTTATCAGAACGAGCTACGGTGTCAGGATTCAGTACACGCTGAATGACACATTCACGAACTTAGCGCGTTCTATTTCTAACGCGCCTATCGATCAACAGTTGACACACACGCTCGAAATTAATGGCGCCAAACATAATTAAAGATGCCCTCAGAAGGGTCTGATCTTCCATAAGACGATTCATTACGAGTGTGAAACCAACGGCTGCCCCCATACCAACAACGGCCTCCCATAAATAGATTATTCCGATATGACATATCCAAAGCAGAACAGCGCTTCTTTCACGCCTGCTTAACCGCCAACTCTGAATGGAATTCGGTACATGGGATCAAGTCCATTGTTTTGATAATTGGGAATTCACCTTACTCCGGAGGTTTGCAGAAGTTTCAAGTTACCGACTTTGTTGAGGGTCCAAGACTTGCCCGTGAAACATTCCATGAGAAGGTAAAAGCAAATGGGCAAAACAGGGACATCGTGGACATGGGTTTCACATCAGAGCTGCTCAAGACGGTTACTTTTCAAGGTCTGTCCAGTACACCGGCTCGCCTGATTGCGGCTGGAGCGTCACTGTTCATCTGGGCCCTGTCAGTGTATGTTCTGGTTGAACTGAGCTTTCGGTTCGAGGCGGCCGGCATCGCTGATCAAGTGGGGTTGGTTGCGGCTTCGATAATTCTCGTTCACTACTCACTATCAGGACGATTCTTGCTGGCGGACATTGCTACCTGGATGGCTTTGCGCACGCCGGTCGGTGTTTTGTACCGGAATGATCGCAAGATCCTGGGTAGAGCACGCAAAGTGATCCTTCGACTGGCCCGGCAGCATTCTTTTGCCAGTTTCCTGCCCTACAGCAACATCAATCCCGCGGTTGCGCGCGCTGACAGTTTTGAAGTCTTCAAGCAGCAGGAAGCTGGAACACTCCAGTCGTGGCTGGATGACACGAAGAATCTCAATACAGCGGCACACCTCGTATTTCAGATCGCGCTTGTTGAGCAGGCTCTGGCTGCCGGGGACTACCCGAGACCCGAATTTTAAAAGGTCACACCCCGCTGACCTTTTGATCCCCAATTCGTCGAGTGCCCTCAATAGACTGGCAAAAAGCTCAGGAGGGCGCCTTCATGTTCATCACCACACCGTTAATACGATGGCTCGTTAACCGGCTCTTCCAGTCTGGAAAGATCGACGGCCAACAGCGTGACCAGCTTCTGTCTCAGGATCGGCAGATCAATGTGGTCATCACCGGCGCCGCGCTGGTTCTTTTCGCTTCACTTTTTTTCTAATGGGGTGACCCTTTGACCAATATCGTTCACGCGAATTTCGGCGGCCGGCTTTGTGATGGGCAATTTTTCAATGCCGACGTGTATACAGAAAATCGGACCAAATACCAGTTTGAGGCAACGGCCGAATCCGCCACTGCGGCTTATTTCCGAATCATCGCTCTTGCAGTAAAAGAGGGGATCTCAGTGATTCGGCTCGTGGCGATGTTTGACGGGGTTTTAGCAGACAGAAAAGCCGATCACCCGCCCATCAAAGTATGGTCGCGTCCGAAGATCGCGTAAGGGTTGTAAAAGATGCTTTCTCGCTGGCTTCGCTCGCCCCGGTCATATCCGATCCTTGTCGTTGTTACCGCCTCGATCGCGATGTTTGTCATCATCCAGATGGGTGATCCGGTCAGCATGACGTTTCCGCTGCTGCTTTTCATCTCCGCCAAAATGGGAATTCTCTTTGCCTGCGTAGAAATCGGCCTCTCTTTGACGGGGCTCTATAAGGAAAAAGAGCGGGTTTATCGCAGCATCAGTCGAGCGATAACCGCACTGGGCATGTCGATCAGCTTCATGCTGTTGCTTGGTGCGTTTGAGCGGGCTTTGAGGTGAGGTCGGTAGCAATGAACGTCATGCGGGTTACCCAATTCCATTCTGCCGACGCGGCCATCGACCGTAGTTTATTCCAGTTGCTTGAATACTTTTCTTCGTTTTGCCTGATTGAGTGCAAGCGGCAAAGCGTGATTCAGATCCCCTCGGAATGCCCGGTTCTGGTTTTGGACAACCTGGACCTGGCAAGAGACCCGGAAAGCATATTGTGTAGCGTGATCGCTCAATCGAGCCAGCAGGATGTTCTGATCGTTGTGGATCATCAGCCAGACAATTGGCTTTTGGCTTCAGCCGGACTTAGACCAGTGGTTCACCTCGTTCTGGGCTCAACAGGCCACCTCCACCACAAACCCAACGGGCACCAGCCCGACATTCCGGCAACTGCTTCGATTACGACGGCACTAGCTTGCCTGGAACATGCTCGAGCTGCATAGGACGACATCATGAGCGAGACCAATAAAATCGAGGCTGAAGCGAATCCGAAAACAGATCCTTTGGACGCTAGCACTCCCGTCTCTTACGACAACGAAGAAGTTGTTTGGGAGGGCAGTCCATCGCAGATAGTAAATCTTGGTGGCTTTATCTTTTGGGGGCTTGTTATTGCGGCAGCCGGCGTTGGCTTGGTGTTATGGAACGCAGGGCTGAAAGCACAATACACACCATTGATCGATCAATTGGTCCGATATTCAATCTACGGGCTTCTCATTGTTGGCGTCCTGAACGTTCTCATGTCCTACCTCACGGTGAAGTGTGAGCGGACCGTTATCACCCGCAACAAGATCAAAGAAGCAAAGGGCATTACCTCAATCTTCCGCCAGGAATTGTACTGCGAAATGTCAGAGGTCTCGGACATCAAGAGTCCGCCGGCAGGGCTCATGGGGTTGTTCGGTCTGTCCACGCTGGTTCTTGAAACAAAAGATGCGGATCAACCGATCATTCGAATTCGAGCTATTAGAAATCGCGATGCGCTGGTGCAGAAGATTCTGCCAATCTGGCGGAAGCTCAAAATGGACCGCAAAGGCTACTTTGGAGATTAGCAATGAAGAAACTGACCCTGTTGCTCCTTTCGGCAGGCCTGAGCACATTGGCGCTCGCCGATCCCCCTGAATACGACCGAAAGTCTCTGCGTTTGGCAACGGAAGCGAACGCCAGAGAATTGGTTGAAATCTACTACGACAAGGCTGCGGTTGGCTTGTCTGATCGAGATTTGAATGTCTTCTACAGCCAAAAATACCGCCGCTTTCTGAGCGAATTGGTCGCCCAATTGGCCCAAACAACCGGCCAGGGTACAGACATTGAGCAGCATCGCGTTCTCGAACTCGAGCGAATGAATGCAAAGTGTGAGAACCTCACGTTCCAGAACGCCAACACCTATGGCTCTCAGCCCCGGCAATCTGAACTGCATTACCTCGTGACCAATAGCTGTGTCGATTACCTTCCGACAATTGCACGCACCATCGAGCTTCGCTATTCAACCGACATCGACAGCTGGCAGATCAATGAAGTGAGGGACCGGGAGCTCGTAGAATGAACCGGTTAGTCGGAGCTCTCTGTCTGGTGGGTGCCATGATAACCGCTGCATCGGTCTCAGCCTCCACTGACACTTCCTCTGGAAAGCCGTTTCCAGAGGTTACCTTTGATCGGGTCTCCGAGATTTTCGGGCACAACCTCGACACCAGCGAAGAGCGCCTGCAAACGCTGCTGTTGGCAATCGGCATGGACCACACAACGCCAACGTCGCCGCATTTTCAGGAAGAGGTTGGTATTCCTTTCATTGTTCATTACGGACCGAATCACTGGGTCAACCGGCTGACTAGCGGAGACATGAGTGTCGATGTCCTGGTCAACAATGCTCTTCTCTTGCTCTTCGCCGAGGCGGATATTCCGAACCGTGAGCAAGCCGCCTTCGATCTCATGAAAATGGCGTCGGACAAAGGATACTGGCCTGCTGATTACTTCGTGGCGGAAACCAATCTACTGAACCATCTGGTTCGCGGCCCAGAGGTTGTCATTCCTTTGGCACCAACTATTGAGGCCAGCGGGCTCAAACAGGTGGCCCGGGACACGATGGACGCTTTTAGCCGCTGTGCTGAAATCGGTTTCGCACCTTGCCGATATCGGATCGGCTTCTGGCTTTCGAACTCCCAGAAAACTCTTCAGGACGGGCTGAAGGTCCTGCAGGCCGCCATTGATGTGAATTTAAAAGACACCCGTTACGAAGACAAACTGGATGGCGCTTTGGTTGCTGCAGCTCAGGAGCTTGCAGAGCGGGGTGGGGCAATTGGCTTAGACTCTGACACGATCGATCAGTATAGAAAATTGACTGACCAGTACGGCAGGAGTGCAGGCCGCCCAGTGAACTGAGGTGGCAATACCAAGGCAGGTAGCAGATGAAAGAATCAGAATTTTACTGTGGTTATTTTACGGCTGATAGAGCCGACCAGCACGGATTTGGATCATTGCATGAGGCTGAACAAAAGGCGAGGGCGCTTGCCGCAGAATCAGAAGACCCCGCGATTGCTGTGTGGGATCGCTCAGGCAAGCCCTGTGTCCTGATCTGGGGATCGCAGGAAATTCGGCGGGTGGGCGATACACCCTAAGCGAACGCGAGGGATTGTCCTTGATGGCTCAGAGCCAGATGGGATTTCCGCATAATGATGGTTGCGGTATCCGTATATGGCTCAAAGTCGCCGGTTTCGAGTTTCAACTTCTTGAGAATCTGACCCAGTCTTCATGCGCACGTAAAAGCTGACTTGGATGGCTGAGTTCAGTCGCTTTCTTCATCATCGACAACCGATGATAAGCGCTTTTTCATAAGTCCCGTAAGTCGAGTGTCATAACGAAAATCTTCAATCTCGCCTGCCCGCACTTTGTCAAAATCGGGGTGATCCCGAAGCAGCATTACGTTTCGTTCTCCAGGAATTAGGGCGCTGGGTACTGACAGGCCCAGAGACTGTTCGCTGGCAATCCAGTCATCACCTATCGCTACCAAGTCAGGGTGGCCGGGTTCTTGCCAATCATCTGGAAGCACAGAATCATCCAGAGTCATGATTAGCTTCTCCGGCACCTCAACCTTGATCCGTTTGTAGGGAGCAATAACCTGGTCAGGAACATGCACGAGCAACTCATAGGCAGCCAGCGACAGGGATTCCGCTAAATAGACAACTCGACTCCCAGGAGTATTCCAACGCCCCCCATATCGAAAAGCCCCCTCTCCAGAAAGCATCTGATCAGGCGTCTCGGCGTATTGTGGGTCGCATATCCTGAATAATTTCAACTCACTCATGAAGGAATTCCATGTCGAATCCGTCCGATCAGATTCTCCACCTCACGAGCACCGTATTCAGTTTGAGCATGTTCCAGCGGCGTTTCACCTTTGAATGCGTAAGCAGGACTCTTGAGCCAGTGCCGGGCTGCCTCTCCATCCCCATGAAACATATCCGTTGCTAATGCAGCCAAACGCGTATACCGATAGACCCTATCGGACTCGACAGACTCGAGCTTACCGTCTTTCCTGCGCCGACTGAAAGTTGCCGATGTAATATGCAGAAGCTTTAGCATCTCATTCTGACGGATGTTGAGGTACTCAACGAGCCGAGATACTGCGGCCGCAGGAAACCCTTCCGTGATGGAATGAACGATGTCCGAATTTCCCTTTCGGTAAGTAGAATTTCTGTTAAAGATGATCTTCACAACCAGCTCTTTTTGGGCGCGTAGCTCATCATCGCTAAGCATCCGCTTTTCAAGCTGAGGCTTAAACACCCTCTTGGCTTGGCTGCGGGATTTATCTTTTCCGCCGGACTCAATAGTTATCATTTGATAGCCTCCAAAATTTCATATGATAACAGTATAGAGCCGAACATGGTCGGAAACAACAACCCTCCCTTGTCTCTCCAGCGAAGGTGGCCCCATTTAATCCCTTTATCTCCTAGCAGTTGGCCAATGAAATCTGGGCGCCGAGTGCATTGTATTTTCCGGCCGTTACGGGGATCTCGCTGCAGCAGTGCTAAACTCATCTAAATCGTGAATACATCCAAATCCAGCATGCACTTCGTTATAGCTGGAAAACGGTCGTTTGTTGAACGCTTCAGCTCACCTCTCAAAATTACCCAATTTCGGCTTGTTTCCCGTCCAACAATCACGTACAAAAATCTATGAACAGAAAAGGTGCCTTTTATGATCATAGGTTATGCACGCGTCAGCACCCAAGACCAAAATCCAGGACTCCAAGTGGATGCCTTGGAAAAAGCCGGGGCTGATCAGGTATTTCAGGAAAAATTCACCGGAACTCTCCGGGAGCGACCTGAGCTGTCGCAGTGTCTCCGTACGCTCCGAAAGGGCGACATCCTGATCGTGTGGAAGTTGGACCGCCTCGCCCGATCATTGAAGGACTTGGTGGAGATTGTTCAGGATCTCCAGGATCGTGGGATTGGCTTCAAGTCCCTGACGGAATCCATCGATACCACCAGTTCAGGCGGCCGCCTGGTATTCCATATCTTCGGAGCTCTGGCTGAGTTTGAGCGTGACCTGATTCGGGAGCGAACAATGGCCGGATTGGAGGCTGCCCGGGCTAGGGGGCGAAAGGGCGGTAGGAAACCAGCGATGTCAAAGACCGACACACAGAAAGCCGCCGCGATGTTGCTGGACCCGAAAATCACCAAGACCGAGGTGGCGCAGCACTTTGGGATTAGTCGTACCACACTCAATGCCTCACTTCGGCGTAATGGGCACTCTATTTAGCTTGTGTGTTAACTAACTGGTATTTTTACCGCAAAGACTCCAGAAACAGTAGTCCCGGACTGCTGCTGAAAAAATGGACCAAGGAATGATGATGACAGCCCTCCAAAGAATACTGTCGCAGTTCAGAGATATGACGCTGACAGAGCGTGACAAGGGAACCAGCTTCGAGAACCTGATGGTTCAATACTTCAAAACGGAACCCTTCTATAAAGAACAATATTCTGAGGTGCTGTCTTACTCCGACTGGGTTGACCGATACGGCACAAACCTTGGCATCAGCACGAAGAAAGATACCGGTATAGACCTGGTCGCCATCACAACCGATGGCGAGTTCCATGCAATTCAGTGTAAGAACTATTCGCCAGATCACACGATTGGCAAAAGCGACATCGACAGCTTCTTCACAGCCTCCGGCAAAACCTACTTCAGTCACCGGATCATTGTCACAACAACGGATAAATGGACGGGCAATGCCCAGGACTCCCTGGAGAATCAGCACCCACCCGTGTCCCGAATTGACCTCCATAACCTGGAAAACAGTGTCATCGACTGGTCGCAGTATCATGAGGATACAAAGCCAGTCCTCAAGGCTCAGAAGCAACTCCGTGAACACCAGGTTGATGCTCTTAACGCTGCGGTGAACGGGCTGAAGACCGCTGATCGCGGCAAGCTGATTATGGCCTGTGGCACAGGCAAGACGTTCACTTCGCTGAAGATAGCCGAAACAATGGCTGGCAAAGGTAAACGGGTACTTTTCCTTGTCCCCAGCCTCTCTCTACTTGGTCAGACACTCACCGAGTGGACTCAGGAATCTGCGATCCCCCTGAAAAGCTTTGCGGTCTGCTCAGATAGCGATGTCGGGAAGCGGCCCGGTAAAGATGATGACCGAGTGATTGCCGGCATCAGTGACCTGCAATATCCAGCCACCACCAACGCGGCCTCACTGCAGAAACACATGGCAGATCACCACAGCGGTGACGCTATGACTGTTGTGTTCTCCACCTATCACTCCATTGGGGTTCTGAACGAAGCTCAGACCACTGGAGCCAACCCGATCCCGGCCTTTGACCTAATCGTCTGCGACGAGGCGCACCGAACCACCGGTGCAACTTTTGACGGTGAGGAAGAATCAGCTTTTGTTCGAGTCCATGACAACAGCTACATCCAGGGCAACAAACGCCTCTACATGACAGCAACCCCCCGCATCTATGGAGACGATGCCAAGAGCACCGAGAACGTCACACTATGCTCAATGGATGACAAGTCGCTATACGGAGAGGAACTGTATGTCATCACCTTCTCCGAAGCCGTGGCCCGCAAGCTGCTTGTCGATTACAAGGTGATTGTCCTCGCTGTTGAGGAAACCCACGTCAACCGGCGCCTGCAGAGCCTTCTGAAAGATGCCGACAACTCACTCAAAGTGGATGATGCCGCAAAGATCGTAGGTTGCTGGAAAGCCCTATCGAAACAGGGTTTGGTTGAAACCATGGGACAAGAACCCGACCCGATGAAGCGGGCTGTAGCGTTTTGCCAGGTCATCGAAAAGGAATACAAGGGCAAGAACCACAAGGTCAGCTCGAAGCTGATCTCTGAGATGTTTGGTGCTGTAGTGTCGCAGTACCAGGAAGCTGAAATTGCAGCGCTTCGAGACAAAGATCCAGACGCCACACTTGATCAGGCGCTGACCATGACTTGCGAGGCTGAGCATGTCGACGGCGGCATGAACGCCAGTGAAAAAGAAGCCAAGTTGGAGTGGTTGAAGGCCACCACCGAAGACAATACCTGCCGCATTCTCTCGAACGTACGTTGCCTTTCTGAAGGTGTTGATGTTCCCGCCCTGGATGCCGTGCTGTTCCTGACACCACGATCCTCTCAAGTTGATGTGGTGCAGTCCGTTGGCCGGGTAATGCGTTTGGCGCCAGAAAAGGATCTGGGATACGTCATTCTTCCGGTCGTTATTCCAGCGGGCGTTGAGCCCGAGGAAGCCCTTAACAATAACGAAACCTACCGCGTGGTTTGGCAGGTTCTAAACGCCCTTCGGTCCCATGATGATCGCTTTGACGCGATGATCAATAAGCTGGAATTCAACGGCAGTATGCCCAGCAAAATGGAGGTTGTGGCGGTTGCAGACAAGGTGACACCGAAGGCCACCAAAAAATCGACCAAAGAGCGCAAAGCTAGTCGAGCTCGTGGTGGGCGTTCAATCGGTTCTAACGACCCGAATCCAAACCAACAGCAGGCAGAACTGATTTTCGAGGTAGGCGATATAGAGCGTGCGCTTTACGCCAAAATCGTTAAGAAATGTGGCAACCGACACCACTGGGAAGACTGGGCGAACGATATTGCGAAGATCGCCAATACCCATATCGACCGGATCAGGGCCATCTTAGAAGATGAAAGCCACGTTGAGGAAATCGCTGCATTCAACGCATTCGCCAATGAACTACGCGATGACCTAAACAACAGCATTCCCGATGAAGAAATTATCGAAATGCTGGCCCAGCACCTGATCACCAAGCCCGTTTTTGATGCCCTGTTTGAGCAGTACAGCTTTGCCAAACATAACCCCATGTCCCAGGCAATGCAGCAAGTGTTGGATAAGCTGCATGAACATAGCCTAGACAAGGAGCGCAGCACGCTGGAGTCTTTCTACGAATCTGTAAAGCTTCGGGCCGAAGGCATCAACAGTGCTGAAGGTAAGCAACGAATCATCGTGGAGCTCTACGATAAGTTCTTCCGAAACGCCTTTCCTCGCATGACGGATCGCCTGGGTATCGTGTACACCCCCATAGAGGTTGTCGACTTCATCCTCCACTCAGTCGAAGACATTCTGAAAACCGAATTCAAAACTACCATGGCCGATAAGAATGTCCACATTCTGGACCCCTTTACCGGCACCGGTACCTTCATCACTCGTTTGCTGCAAAGCGGAATTATCCCGCCAGATCGCCTCCCCGAGAAATACAAAAACGAGATTCATGCCAACGAGCTGGTACTTCTGGCGTACTACATTGCTGCGATCAACATTGAAGCAACCTACCACGGCATTCTGACGGGCAACCTGAGTGGCGAAAATGACGACCTGATCTTCGAGCCAGAGTATGAGCCATTCACTGGGATCTGTCTGACCGACACATTCCAGATGGGGGAAAAAGCTGACCTGGTTGATGAGCTTCTTGAGGAAAACAGTGCGCGGCGTAAGCGCCAACAGGAACTTGATATTCGCGTAATCATTGGTAATCCACCCTATTCATCAGGGCAAGAGTCAGCCAACGACAACAATGCCAATGTTCAGTATCCAAAACTGGATGAAAGAATTCGCAGCACCTATGCCGCGAGGTCATCTGCCACGAACAAGAATGCCCTCTATGACTCATATATACGGGCTATCCGATGGTCATCTGATCGCATCAAAGATCGAGGCGTGATCGGATTTGTGACCAACGGTGGGTTCATCGAGGCCAACACGGCTGATGGGCTCCGTAAGTGTCTGGTTGAAGAGTTCAGTAACCTTTACATCTTCCATTTGCGAGGTAATGCACGAACCTCAGGCGAGCGACGTCGAAAAGAGAAAGACAACGTATTCGGACAAGGCACTCGTACGCCTATTGCCGTATCCATCCTGGTCAAAAACCCCCAATCTGCCGAGCACGGTAAGGTCTACTTCCATGATATTGGGGATTACCTGACCCGCGATCAGAAACTCGAAACGGTTTCTGAGCTCGGCAGTATTGCTGGAATTAGTCAGAAAGACGGTTGGCAAGCGATCCAGCCGGACGCGTTTGGAGACTGGTTGAACCAGCGTGACGCAAATTTTGATACCTATATAAGCATGGGCGAAAAAAAGGATAAGGCCGCGGATGTTGTCTTTGGAATGTACTCTATGGGTATCAAAACCAATAGAGATGCATGGGTCTACAACTTCTCAAGAGCGAAACTTGATGCTCAGGTCAAATCAATGGTGGCATTTTATGCCGAGGAGCTGCATAGGTATGAGTCTTTTTGCGATAAACAGGAAGGAAATTCAACGCGCCGCGTTGAGGATTTCTTACGCTACGATGATACCAAAATAAATTGGTCCAGAGCCCTGCGTGAGGGTATTGGTAAGCGAAGAAATCTAGAGTACAAAAAGTCCGCGACAACCATCGGCATGTACCGTCCCTTTACGAAACAAAATCTGTATTTTGATCGGGGGCTTGTAAATGACGTTGCAAAAGTACCGCTTATGTTCCCTGACAGTGGGAAGAAAAACTTCGTGATTTCAATCACAGGCTTAGGAATCTCAAAAGACTTTTCATCTCTCATGGTCGATGCCGTACCTGACCTACAACTACAAGCCAACAGTCAGTGTTATCCGCTCTATCTCTATGATGAAAACAAGCAGCGAGACGACCTTTTGGATCAATTTGGCGATAAAGGCTGTCAGCGCATAGATGCGATCACAGATAAATCTCTCAAACATTTTGAGGATGCATATCCTGATGCTCGCATTAGCAAGGAAGAAATCTTCTTTTATATTTATGGCCTTTTACATAGTGAGGATTACCGCGAACGCTACGCTGAAAACCTTAGCAAACAGCTCCCTCGAATTCCCCGTGCAAAGCGTTACGAGGACTTTTCAACTTTTTCGCAAGCTGGGCGAAACTTGGCAGCCCTACATGTGGACTATGAATCTGTAGACCTGTACACCCAAATTAAGCTATCTGGGCCATTGGCCTTGAGGATAACGAAACAGGATATCAAGGGTGGCCAAGATGCCGATTTCTATGTAACCAAGATGAAGTTTGCTAAAAAAGGAGACAAATCCAGAGTCATCTACAACGGAAAGATCACTATCGAGAACATTCCGGAAGAGGCCTACGACTACGTCGTAAACGGAAAGCCGGCTCTGGAATGGGTAATGGAGCGCCAGGCGGTCACTACCGATAAAAAGTCTGGCATCGTCAACGATGCAAACGACTGGGCGATCGAAACCATGGGGAATCCACGGTATCCGCTTGAGCTTTTCCTGCGAGTGATTACGGTCAGCCTCAGAACCCAGGAGATCGTCAGGAATCTGCCTAAGCTGGACATCCTGTAAATTCACGTGACGTTGGGTGTCTACTGTGAGGTGGACACCATCGCCATGGCCAAGGCAGCCCCAGATCAAGTCTGGAACACCGAATGCTCAATATGAAGTCATCGCTATCTAAAGTTTCGTGCTTATCGACAGCATTCTAAGGACGCCCACGGCATAAAGGCCCATAGCCCATGGCTGCCAATCATTACGAAGCGACTCCGGAATATCAACCGCAAACAAAATGCCGATCGGCGTCAAAATGGCCGCCAAGCAAAACACTATTATGGTTCGAGAAAAAGCAGTTGGTCTCGTTTGAGGCTCTTTATCCATGCTACCCACCGTTACTTGATATGAGGTGGGCAACTGTAGGTAGGGGAGGGTCGAAGAAAGGTTGAGTCCTCACCACTACTATCAGTCGCCCACGCAATAATCGTGTTGCGATTGATAGCTTGGTCTTCGGACTCAGGGGCATGAATCGTTTGATTCGTCTTGCGTGGCGACTTCCCGGTCTAAACCAGTGTCGTTATGCCACACTTGTTCCCCAACACCGCTGCGCGTCAGTCCCGGATTCTAACCGGATTCCCGCACCACCTATTCTAGGTGATATCAGCTATCTTCAGCGGTTGAGAGCACCAACCTATCTTTCACCAACCACGATTAGTGGTGTTAAACGATAGTGGCGACTTCCCAACCAGAATGATCAGTGTCAATATGCCACAAATCACCATATATGGTACTGCTTTTGGATTTTTTGTCAATATGCGGGTTTTAGGTTCCCTGCTGGCGCCTTATTTCACGTCAAAAACACTGCGCATAATCTCAGATTATGGAAAATCGAAGCTGCCAAGGCTTCAACGGCTGGACCCGATTACTCTCAAATCTCTGTCGACCCCACCCATGCATCTCCGAGATAAGCATCCAGCTCAGGCAAAGTGAGATGTGCTGCCACAGATTCCAGCATCCGTTGTGACCAACCGGATTCAGGCGCCGGCATTTCAAAAACAAGATTCCGGTCTGCGTCCAGGACAGACAGAGTATGGTGGGCAACAGGAGTGAGAATGTCGGGCTCATAGGGGGCCTCTCGCCCGACAATAAAGCAAATTGCCATATCAGCTCCCGAGAATCTGCTGAAGGGCCTGGGTCAGCTGCTCTGGCGTTTTATAGCCTTTGATGAGGTAATCACGACCGTTTTTGTGATCAAGAATCCTCAGAGCCGGTGTTCCGGTAATACCCAGCTTGGATCCCTCACGATAATCCCCGGAGATTCGGTCTTCGTGGGCATCAGAGTCCAGGCAGAGCTCTATCGCTTTGCCACTCAAGCCCATCGATCTGGCAAACGTCGGCAGATCACCCACCCCCTGACCATTGCTTCGAGTCTTCTCAAAAAATTGGTCAAGGGCAGCCCAGGCAACCTGGTTGCCATAGGACTCTCGCACACACTCGACGGCTTTGGCTTGCATGGCGGCCGCCGGGTTATGACCGCTTAAAGGGAAATGCTTGAATTCCCAATTTACGACGCCGCTGGAGTTATCAACGACCGATTTCAATCCACCATGCATTTTGCGGCAAAACGGACACTCAATGTCGCTAAATTCCTGCATGGTGAGCCGAGCGTTCAGGTTGCCGTATACGAGCCGGTCATCCGGTGTTCGAGGGGAGGCCAATTCATATTCTCCGATGAGAGTTTGAAAGGCGTTCTTTGCCAGCCTTTGTTCGGCTAGATCCAACCTCTGATCCACTATGGACACGACGTCATTGCTTGTAAGCGTCTGCGTGACCTGTGATTGCCCTTGTTTGAGTGCTTTTATCTCTGAAAACTGGTGGGCGTGGCTCAGCGAGAGAAGGCCAAGAGCCGCGAAGATGGCTACTTGCGAGAGTTTGGGCATAACAAAAGGTCCGGAATAAATTTTCACTATCCTATCGGCTCCGGACCGATTAATAAGGTTCAAACGGTCAGGTAGGCATGACCTTTTGTTCTCTGCCAGGCATTGTTCCTACCAATAGAATTCCAGCACTTACTTCTAAACAGAAATGGCCGGTGATTTGACTGGCCCACTAAGAGGCAGACCCTGACTTTGAAGACCCAAAGTAGTGGAACCGTGATCGCACAGGTCGCCGATCAAATTGGCGGCGAGGCGGCAACTAGTTACCTGCCCGCCGGGTACACAGGTCACTGTGCCGTTGTTGCGGAATCTAACTCGGATGTGATTGCCATTCTATCTT
The DNA here is from genome assembly GCA_965227935.1 of Cyclobacteriaceae bacterium. Classification (GTDB taxonomy): domain Bacteria; phylum Bacteroidota; class Bacteroidia; order Cytophagales; family Cyclobacteriaceae; genus JAWPMT01. The sequence continues at coordinate 131,662 of CBDDGS010000049.1, forward strand.
CAGGAATCGAGGCATTCAGAGTCGCGGCCTACGCAATCACTCCCCACGGTGGCTATGGATCGGTGAGCATCCACCCAACTCAGTTGGATGAAACGCATGGGTCACTCTTAGAATGGATTGATGTCGGCTCAAAGATCAGCAGTTCCGTTGAAGATTGAATTGCTGTTTCTGACTTTTGCCACCTACGTCGTTCTCAAGCTCGTCAGCGTGAGAGTCCTTCGTGGCTATTTGAAGTCAGCTGAAGTCGTTTCAGCGGTCATTGGCGCCCTCATCACCGCGTACACAACCATCGCATTCCTTCTGGCTAGCAACCTGTGGCCACTTCCGCTTCTGTTGCCGGCTCCTTGGATGTTGCTTTTTTTCGTCTTGCTACTGATCCTGAATGCCCTGGTTAACGCAACATCATTCGGTAATCGACATCGTTGGTCGCAATTAAAGCCATGAAGAAAACTGTGCTGAAAGTTCTGGGGTGGGCTGAGTTTCGGGCTCGAATGAAACATCGCTTTAATCCTGAGCCCGTTGATACAAGTCAGTATGCGGACCAGCTTGCCAGCAAAGTCTCATGGTCTCCGATGGTCACGCAAAGCGTGCTGTTACGCCGAAGACTAGTTTCCCTCGGGCCTCTTGCTTTGTCATTTGCGTTGCCATCGTCGCTGAAGATCCTGATGGCTGTAATGCCTGTTTTGATTACCCTTCCGATGATTCCGGTCGTCGACACTTGGCACAAGTTTCAGTTTATCGCACCGTTCATCCTGATTCCTGGGTACCTCACAATTGGCTACGTCTTCTATCGCTCGGCGGGTCGGCCCGTGTTTGATCGCAAATCAGGGACCTTTTGGAAAGGCTCAAGCGAATCTCGGCACACGGGGGTAGTTGAGCTGGCCGACATTCATGCACTCCAGCTGATCTCTTACTTTTACTCGGACGGCGATCCGAAATCAGCCGGCGTTGTGTACCAGCTGAACGCTGTTTTGAGCGACAAATCAAGGCGCGAAGTATTCACCCAGCGCCGACCGTTGACCTCCGCTGGCAGAAGGGCGCTTATCGGAGATTGTGAACGCCTGGCTCGATGGCTTGGAGTTCGTCTCTGGGACTCGATACATGAATTTGATCGATAAGCTACAGACGATTAAGGTTTGAGCATTCGAATAAACAAGGAACTCTTCAATGGAGCAACGTAAGGCGCGCGTGATCATTCCGGATCACTTATCTTTCGCAGATCTCGGTCTGAGACGCCTTGAGACAGGCAAAATTGAATTCGACTGGGACGTAATCAAGCAAATCTGTGAGCGCAGTGAGGGGATTCCTTTAGATCACCTCGAAGAAGGCCCTGATGATAATGTGGTCGGTTTGATTCTTGGCTGGTATATGGTGATTCGAGAGAATGGTGGGGAGAGCGATCCTGTAGCCGAACAACTCGTTGCTGAACTTATGGAAAAAGAGGCTGAGGGCGACTCCACTGATGATGAATCTGGACGTGCTTGAGCGGCCCAGCACCTCAAATTGAGCCATTCCGCATCTCTAAGGAATCAAAAAACTTGATCAATGCAGTATTGAAGATCGTATTTCTTGCCCTTCTGACCGCCGCCAACCCAGCTTTCGCTTCAGTCGTTAAAATGTCAAATAGCGGTATCTGCCATCCACCACAAAGCAGCTGGTATGACCGAACCAAAACCTTTCAGCCATTTGATTCTGTTGAAGCGTGCCTTGCCTCTGGCGGTCGCCTGCCGAAGGGGATGGCTCGTCCTTCTGTAAGTGATCGGAGAGTTATCAAGTCGTCTGGTTCCGTGAGCTACTCCAGGTCAGCCTTTGGCCACGGATGGGATGATTCAGATGGTGATTGCCAGGACAGTAGGGCAGAAGCGCTTATTCAGATGTCATCAACACCGGTCAGATTTGCTACAGATCGACGCTGCCGGGTCGTGACCGGCAGATGGATAAGCCCTTTCTCGGGAAATGTCATTCAGAATGCGTCTGAAGCGGACATCGATCATGTTGTCCCATTGAAATGGGCCTGGGATCGGGGAGCCAATCATTGGAGTGATGCAAATCGAGAACGGTTTGCCAATGACCCTGTAAATCTTCTGCCGGTCGAGGCATCGCTGAATCGCAGTATTAGTGGAATAGAAAAAATATCCTAAAAAGCATCAAAAACCTATGCCAGAAATCGAAATCTGGTTTTTCTTGAGCATACATGCATATATAGTGGAATTACGAACATACTATTTTACCAATTGGAAATTGCGTGCTGAACAGCGTCTGCATAGAGGCAAATATCAAAGTAGACAACACGGGGACGAAGATAAGTCTTCCGGTGATCGTCACCCAAGATGGTTTGCTGAAAAGTTATTTGGATTATTTGATCGTTCATCGATACAAATCTCGGAGCTGGAAAGACAGGAGCGCGTTTGCGGTTCGACTCCTCATCGATTACACGAATCAGAATAAAGACTGCTTTGAAACTCCTCACCAACTGTTTCAGGAGTTTTCAAACAGCCTCTACACCGGAACGATTGGCGAGGACGGTAGCGATCCGAGTTGGCTGCGGTGGAAACCACGCGAGGATAAGGACGCGAACTTTCTAATCAGCCTGATAACACAATACACAGACTGGCTCTCTGAGCAGTATGAAGAGAAAAAGCTTCAGATAAACCCAACGGTGAAACCGACTCGTTACGAGGAGTGGATGGGCCTCGCAGCCTTCTACCAAAAGAAACGGCGGGCTTTTCTTTCCCACCTTTGGGCTAACAAACCAGCCCCTGCTTATTTCCGGAAGGTTATGCCCAGGACGGTGTCGCGTTCTAACGGCAATGAGGGTAAGAAAAGCTTTCCTCCTGGACGAATTGACGACCTCTTGTGGAATGGCCTTACGCGATATGGCTTTGAAACGAGCGACGTAGTTTATGAGCGCCTGGACCTGAAGAATGTGCTCATTACCATGCTGATGCATTACGGCGGACTCAGGCTCAGCGAGTGCTTTCACCTTTGGGTAGAAGATGTCGTGCCGTGGGAGGACGGAACCGCACTGGTCAAAATTTTTCATCCCGATAAAGGGCGGCCCCGTCCAAACGGCCCCAGCAGGCGCGAAGAGTTGCTCAACAAGTATGGGATGCAACCGCGATTTGAATATTCGAAATCCCATACGCTGCATGCAGGTTGGAAAGCGCCCAAAGAGGACAATGAAAGTCGCCACTTTCTTCAGGTTTGGTGGTTTCCAAGAAGTGCTGGTGAAACCTTTAACGACCTTTGGCGGCTTTACCTGACCTACCAGCGATACCCCGATGGCGGTAAACATCCGTTTGCATTCACGACGCAATCAGGCGCTCCGCACTCAATCAAAGGCTATAACCAATCGCTTAAAAGAGCCGTTGAGAGAATTGGTTTACCGTTTTCAAAAGAAGCGGGAACGACAGCACACGCCCACCGACACTCGTATGGGCAAGCTCTGGCTGATGCAAACGCTGATTCTCTGATCATTAAAAACGCCCTACACCATAAATCGATAGAAAGTCAGCAGGTCTACACCGAACTCACTGATAAGCAGATGCGTGCGCATTTGAGCAGATTGTCGCCCGAGCACGGCTTAATTTCTCCAATCAAGAAAGGACTCACTCATGGCAACTAAGTACGCCACGCTCGCCGAAGCCTCAGAAGCCGCTCAGCGCTTGGAATTCAAAACGCAGCCGGAATACAAGAAGGGCTACAAACAAGATCCGAAGCTGCCAGCAAATCCCAACCAACTCTATGCCGGAGATTGGGATGATTGGTATAGCTTCCTTGGCACTGAACACCCCGGTGAGAAGTACGCCACTGTCGCCGAGGCGTCCGAGGCCGCTCAACGCTTGGGATTCGAAATAAGAGATGAATACAACAAGGGCTACAAAAAAGACCTGAAGCTGCCAGCAGCTCCCGACAAACACTATGCCGAAGATTGGGCTGATTGGCCCAACTTCCTTCGCAATGAGCGCCCTAGAGAAAAATACGTGACGCTCGCCGAGGCGTCCGAAGTCGCTCAGCGATTGGGCTTCAAAACACGCACCGAATACCATGAGGGCTACCAAAAAGACCCGAAGTTGCCATCGAATCCCCAACGAAGTTATGCCGGAGAGTGGGATGATTGGTATAGCTTTCTTGGCGTTGAGCGCCCCGAGAGGTACGCGGCGCTTGCCGAGGCGTCCGAAGCCGCTCAGCGCCTGGGGTTCAAAACGCAGCAGGAATACTATGAGGACTACCAAAAAGACCCGAAGCTGCCATCACAACCCTCTGTTTTCTATGCCGAAGATTGGGATGATTGGTATAGCTTCCTTGGCACTGAACGCCCCAGTGAGAAGCACGCCACTGTCGCCGAGGCGTCCGAAGCCGCTCAACGCTTGGGGTTAAAAACACAGGCGGAATACTATGAGGACTACCAAAAAGACCCGAAGCTGCCAGGTTCTCCCAACGACTTTTATGCCGAAGATTGGAGTAGTTGGTACAACTTCCTTGGCACTGGACGCCCCGATGGGAAGTACGCAACGCTCGCCGAGGCGTCCGAAGCCGCTCAGCGCTTGGGATTCAAAACGTCCACAGAATACTTTAAGGGCTACAAACAAGACCCGAAGCTGCCACGCCATCCCGACGGAATGTATCGCAGAAATTGGGCTGATTGGTACAGTTTTCTTGGCAATGAGCGTCCCAAAGAAAAGTACGCGACGCTCGCCGAGGCGTCCGAAGCAGCCCAGCGCTTGGGATTCAAAACACAGAAGGAATTCTACGAGGGCTACAAACAAGACCCGAAGCTGACAGTAAGTCCCTTCGACTTCTATGCCGAAGATTGGGATGATTGGTACAGCTACCTTGGCATTGAGCGCCCCGTTAAGAGGTACGCGACGCTCGCCGAGGCGTCCGAAGCCGCTCAATGCTTGGGGTTAAAAACAGGTGCGGAATACTTCAGGGGCTACGAAAAAGACCCGAAGTTGCCATCGCAGCCGAATAAAACTTATTCCGAACATTGGATATCTTGGCCTCACTTCCTGGGCAACGAAAACGCCATTAATCGAGAACTGACCAGCAAATACCCCGAGTTTTGGAAAGCCATTCAGTGTTATGTAGAGGCTGGTACAGGCCAATCCAACAAATACTCACATTTGAGAGCACTCCTTAGATTTTACGTGGACAAGCTGGGCTTGGTTGACGACCCGGGAGCCATGCTGTCAAGGGATATCCCGTTTGATGAGCGAGCGTACGAAAACTTCATAAATGTCACCGCAGATACTGTAAAAAAACCACGGCATAACGCCTGTTCCGCTTTTTTCGAGTGGATTTTGGAGACTTATTGCTCTGACGAGGACGAGAACGGTGAGTTGATAGTTCTGCCCGGCTACCGCAATCCTCTTAGAACCGTTCTCAAGGGTTTGTTAGATCAGTTACCCAGTTACAAGCGCAGTGAATCAGACAAGCCTCCATTGCCCATGGATGCCATTGTACGAGCCAAGCAGCATCTGATTCCGCTAGAGGCGACGTCGTTTCGCGATCTCTATCAATTGCATCCCTTCCTCGAAGACTGCTGGTTCGGGGTTGATCCACAGTTAATTGATGACAATGACCCAAACTGCATTTATCGAGTGGTCAAAAAAGAGCGGAAGCGAGGTCGCAAGCGCTATTTTGAAGAGATGCACGAGTTATGGTCGCCCGTAAAAATTGTCGCAAACTACACATTGCTATCCATTCCGTTGCGAGGACAGCAAATCTGTTGGCTCGACAGCGGAGAGGGAGATGAATTCGTTCCGTTATGGCGTGATGGGAAGGTTCACTGGATCGAAAATCCAAGTCCGCTTGCGACCCGAAAGCGGAATAAGGGCTTTATTCAGAAAGGGAACAATGACGGTGAGTTGAGCGCCTACATCACGACGAACAAAACCGGAAAGAAATTGGGCGGCTACGATATTCCGTTCATGCCGGAAGATCTGGCGTATTGGATTATCCAGCTTCGGGAGTGGCAATCCAAATACAACCCAATCGAAGAACTGACACTGTGGACGCAAATCAACCCGCAGCAAAGGATACACAAAGACATCCTCAAAAGGCGCGGTAAACAATCGTTCCTGTTCCGCGACCCGGCCTCACACGCCTGTGATGAGAAGGCGTCGCCCATGCGTACGACAACCGCGTTTACACGAACCCTGCCTGCTCTGTTGTTCCATAGTCAGAGGCCAGGCGCGGACCTCGCTGAGAAAATCGAAAAAAAGAGCAGCGTGGATTACAAGAGCCAATTTACACCTCATGCTCTCCGCGTCAGCCTTATCACTGCCTACATTGTCGACGGCAGAGCGCCCATAGCCGTGATTTCAAAGCTGGTTGGTCATTCCTCTCTGGTGATGACGATTTACTACACAAAGGTAGGAGCCAGCAAAATGCGGCTGGAGATGGCGGCGGCTGAAAAACGGGCACTTGAGCAGAGTCATTATCGTTACGAAGACCTCATCCTCCAGAAGAAAATCGAAGAGGCGCGTCCGGAATTAATCGCCACAGACCGAAGCATCATGGATCAGTGTCTGACACCTAATTGGCCCTCTGGAGCCTTCCAACTTATGAGTTTCGGAATCTGCCCCATGAGCGGCAACAAGTGTGACGAAGGTGGCATGGCACTGGTTGAGCGGAAGGTTGAAGCACAGTACGCGCCCGTGCCCAATGGCTACCTTGGGACTCGAAATTGTCCCCAGTGCCGCTTCTTCATTACCGGCCCGGCGTTTCTGGGCGGTTTGTCGGCCATTGCCAACGAAATCATTCTGGAAATCAATGTCACCCGCAATGAATACCACGAACTCGAAGAAAAAAGGCAGACGCTCGATGACGAGCGGTACGATGCCGAGTCTTCGGGACAGTTTTTTGGTAAAGAGCGAACGCTGAAAAAGATCACCTCGGCGTATGAGGAAAAAGCCAAAAAGCTCGACATGCTTCTCACGGATCTCCAGCACTTATACCGCCTGATTTCTCAATCTACCGAACTGCTGAAGACCTCCGAGACAGGCCAGCACCAGCTGATCGTCAGCGGCAATTACGTGGAAATGGAGATGCATTTGGAGGAGCAAAGCAGCGAATTTCGGTTGCTCGCTGAGGTCTGTGCCAACGCTGAGATTTACGAGAGCGCCAGTGCCTCCAGAGCACGCCCCCTGCTCAGTCAGATGCTCGACAAATTGGCGGACACCAATGGGATTGCACCCGCGATATTTCGGTTGACCGAGGATCAGCAGCTCAAAGCTGCCAATCAGGTCGTCCGGCTGATTATGCAAGTGACACAGAATAACTGGCACGTCGCTGACCAGTTGATCAATGGGCAAATCACCTTGGAAGATCTCGCCGAACCACTACAGCTAGGTGATGTGCGCCAAGAGATCGAGTCAGCCATGAACGGGTCTTTGAAATTCCCGCTAGAAATCGAGAGCTGCAATGAGTGAACCGAACGAAGTCTACGAGGCCATACTGGGCCAACTGAAAAATTCTCGTTCCAGGAAGTCCCTGGAGGCCCTTCACGCCGTTTGCAAGGAACATCATGAGTCAGGCTCGGTTGATTTCAGAATCTCAACGATTGCGAAGCTTGGGGCCAGTCGTGGCGCTCCTAGCGAGCAGACCATCCGAAACAAAACCGGAGAACATTATAGAGCGGTCATTGAGGCTTGGCAGGCGCTTGGAGACCAGAAAAAGAAAGCGATCAAAGCACAGACCACGCCCTCGGGCGAGTACGATTGGGTTGATGAGGTAAGCAATAAAACTCACCGCTTCCTCATACTCGACCTGATTTCGAAGGTCCGTAAATTGAGGGCCGAAAATAAAAGGTTTGCATCGATCAAGAAATTGGAAATTGACTACCGAGCGGGTGCTGAAGACAAATCTGAATCGAGGTTACCGAGCCTGTTGAGTCACGAGATTGATGCATTGAGAGACGCCATCTCTGAGGAGTCCCTTAAATTAAAGGGCTGGACTAAAACAGAACGCGGCAGCATCAAGGACCAAAACGGCAAGGTTGTCCTCAGAAACGGTTTTGTGGATGCCCTTGAAAAAGCGTTGAGTATCGGGAATGACTAACGGACAAGAAAAAGCTCGCGAAAACCTTGTTGCCTTTCAGCGTTGGGCCGCTACGAAAACCGATGACGATTTAAAGCAAATCGTCTTTCGGGGCCAGCTAAACCGTGGCGAAGTCGCCAACGCTATCGGTATCGGAGAGAGCGCCGTGCGCCAGAATCCGGCGATAAAATCGCTGGTCCTTAAATACCTCGGGCGAATCGCCGCTTGCGGCGAGAGGGCAGAGCCCTCAATTGAAATCGAGGCTACGTCCGTTTTTTGATAAGAAGCGGACCTTTTTTGTCGCCGAGATTCCGGGAGATTAAGCACGCTGAGGTCGCAAAGCGGACATTTAGAATAGGCGGACAGCGACCGGCACAGCCAAGCTAATGGCCCACAACTGGAAGCCGGATGCACCTGACAAACTGTAATGCCCGGGCGCTTGCTCGCTGAAAAGAGCGGCGCGTTTTATCCTCTCATGAGAAATCCGGGCTACTCCATGAATTACCTCAGAGACCAAAATGTTTTATTTTTCGATAGAGAGTGGCTCGTGTTATCCCTAATTCTCGAG
>CBDDGS010000050.1:0-14804 GCA_965227935.1 Cyclobacteriaceae bacterium
TTTCCAGAGCTTCGAGATGAGAGGGAACTTGGGCCTCGAACGGAAAGCGACCTTGTTGCCATCGGAGAATATGTCCGGGATGACGTGAAGGCCGACTGTCTTGTTGTGACTGAGATTGAAGCGGATGCTAGTGACAGTACTTCAACAAAACCACGCTCATCAGCACAGCTCGATAGAATAGAAACCGAATTGGATCGAACTGGGATTACTTTCTGGGGCGCACGGGGGGCAATATGCGAATGGGGATCTTGTACGATAAGACTAGAATCAAGATTAAGAAAATGGTAAATCTTTCCGCAACAGAATTTGAAGTGGGAGGAGCCGACATCTATGATCGTGATCCTTTCGTGCTTTGGATTGCACTCTTGGAGAATGGACAAGAGAGAAACGACTTTTTGCTAGTGGGCGTTCATCTAAAGAGCAGACAGATGTTCATTCCACAATCATATGGCAGCGCTAGCCAAGGTGCTTGGAGAATCTGCGATACGACGAGACGCGCGCTAATTTAGGGTTGCCGAACCTCCGAGACGAAACGGATGTAATTATTGTGGGCGATAAAAATGACTCTGCCCACAAACGATCGGGATTTAAGTTTATCTGTGACTATCTTGAAGGTTCTGGCTATACTCATCTTGGCCCAGAAGATGACAGCTACCCAGCTACACGTGTAAATGGAAGTCAGATTGACCATATATATGTTTCAAACCAAATGCTTGACAATGGTTCCGTGGACGCTGGAACCTTTTGGGTGCATCAGGTATCACGACCAGATCGCCGCAAGTATCGTCAGCGATACTCTGACCATTTCCCTGCGACAGTTGATGTTACTGCAATGGATGATGAGGATTAAGCTGTTCCACTAGGCCGTGTTTAATAGTCTTGTGTCGGCTCGAAGGTCTCACCAGTTCTGAGTTTGCGATGCAAAGGTTAGTTATCTGCTTAGATGGTACTTGGAATAATGCGTCGCGAGAGGTCTCAAAAGACGGTTCACTTTGTCTTTCGTCCAACGAACGTGCTAAAAATCGCCAGAGCGGTACGTTACCGCCGGAGAGGATGGCGTGCGGCAAGTCACTCATTATGACGCGGGCGTCGGCGCCATGAATCGCGCGCCGGATTTTAAAGCTCGGCTCCTAAAGAAACTCGAGAACGTAATGGGCGGCGGAATGGGGCACGGGCTTTGAGATGAACATTGAAGAGGCCTATACCTTCTTGTCGAACAACTACGAACCGGGGGATGAAATATTCATCTTCGGATTTAGTCGTGGGGCGGCTCAAGCACGGAGCCTTTGTCGACTCATTGAATGGGTAGGTGGTTTTCCTCGTAAACGAGATGCCTATTACGTCCCGAAATTGTATAGTGCTTATCTAGAGCAGAGGGGTGAGAAGAACGGAGAGCAGATTCCAGAGGGGAAAAATGCGGAGCACGAAGAGAAGTATTTCTTGAAACATGTCACAATCAACGATGCCAGGGTTAAGTTCCTCGGCGTATGGGATACCGTCCTGGCCTTAGGCTGGCGGATTCGCGCTCGGGAAGGAACGACGGGCCACGCTCTTGCTTTTCACACATCGAAACAACCTCCTGGCATCGTAGATGTGATTCGTCACGCTATTGCTATAGATGAGCATCGCCACGACCTTCCAAGCCGAAGTTTGGGATTCAAGCGATTCAGTTGAGCAACGATGAGTTTGTGGGAGCTCATGCCAATGTAGGAGGAGGTCTAGTCGATGATAGTCTAGCAAATTGTGCATTGAAGTGGATTTGCGATGAAGCGGCTAAAAGTGGCCTTGTGTTGGAGAAAGACTTCCTTCGCTATTACCGACCAAACCCTGTTGGCGATATATGGAAAAAAGCCCAATTTCTACCGGATCGCTGATGCATTGCTTCGACCCATTCGAGGATTTCATGGCGTTCGAGCAATTGATCCAAATCACGCGACCTTGGATGCGGCAGTGCTTAAGCGGCTAAGAGCAGTTCCACACAGTCATTGCGCCATCCAATCTGTTAGAGTATTTGGCAGCAGTCACCCGTTACGATGATGAACTTCCCAAGGACTTGTTGAAAAAGTTAGGGTCGATGAATTTGCTTTTCAATTGCGGGCACTTGGCTTCGTCGTGAAAATAGATAAGAGCTTCATTATGTATCTGTGATAAAAAAATTGGCCAAGCCCAAGTAGTAACTCAAGTACTGTAGATCGTCGGGACCCGATATTTGGTCATGCAAATCTGAACTTTTGATCATCTCTTTGGCAATTCTCTGTATCAATGCGTAATCGGATGTTTCCATCAGAGATCGATAAATCTTGCGGAGTAAATGCTGTTGCTGACACGAGGGCCTAAATAGTTTATCCAAGTACGATCTTTCGCGAATCATCTATCCGACCTTGCGAACGAAAACGTATTACGCTTGATTCAAACGATTGAAAGCAAACTGGTGAACAGAAAATCCGCCTTTCTTTTCGTCGACTGATTGATGCCAAACCGCTTCCGGTAAGCGGGCATAGTCACGCCCCCGATGTCAGCTACACGATCCTGCTACTCGCCTTAGGACTAGTACTAGGCATTGGAATCGCCGCCAAACAGCCCCCTACGCAGGCTCGGCTTCGTGTATCATCTCTAGTATACTTTTTCATAGATGTGGAAAAGGGAGGCCGAGGTCACGCACCATTAGGCTCAGCTTGTCTACGGATGCGCCGAAGATTGATCGGAAGCACGCTCAGGAGAGAGCACCCAGGCGAAACATTGACTTATGGTGCCCTCCGATAGCCTTTCCCTAGTATTTGGAGAACAGGTGTTGCATGGGGAGACAACCATGAAAATTCGCCGGATCACCGCGGAACTACTGCGGGCAGGAGATCGTCACAATCAACTGCTATCGAAATTGACTCGTTACCTTGGAGTATGCGGTGAAGAGTCGGCGGGCATTGTATCGTTGCCTTTCAACCACGCCGACTTCATTCGAGAGCTGAACGAACTTCGCTACGGCGTAACGGACGAACGACTGCCCGGTCGGCGACGTGCTGTCTTTAGACAGTATCGGAAGTCAAATAGCCAGCGTGCTCGCGCAAGTCCCGTTTCTACCGGGTGCATTGAATCAAGAATCAAGCCAAGAGGACGCTTACACACCTGCGTCTCGTTTTGTCAGCGTCTGAGCTCGCGCTTCTACCATTTGAAGCATCCAAGGTACCGAATAAGCCCAGAAATCTCATCGGAGAATTGCCTCTCCTTAAGCACCCGCCCGGCAGTATGCATTACTCGACAGATACGTTCTGTTAGCAGCGAGGGAGTCAGTTGGCCGAGCCAGCCTCGTATCCTATTCGTGTCAGGTTCCGATGTACCGTTTGATGAGCACTTGCAAGCGCTTCGTAAGGCGATCAGGCCATGGGTCCCGACCCGCGGAGACGAGACCGAGGATAAACTCCAGGAAATAGAATCAGACTGGCTCGTTGTCGAACGCAATGGCACCCGTGAGTCGATTGCAGCGGCTTGTCGATCTAATCGATTCACACATGTACATGTGCTGGCGCACGGTGCCGTGGACGAGACTCGGCCGTACGAACCGTTCGGAGTGTTACTGGGTGACGCAGTGCTATCAGGTCGAGACTTGGCGACGGCTCTAACAGACGATACGGCCACCCCGTTTCACACACCATCCGTTGTTACGCTAGCGACATGCGATAGTGCTCAGCAGCAACAGGTCTATACGCCAGACGGCAGTGTGGCACATGAGCTTCACGAATGCGGCATACCACTGGTAGTGGCGTCACAGTTTCCGCTATCCATCGAAGGTTCGATTCCGTTTGTCGAGACCTTCTATACAGACCAGTTGTGGGGCGAAAGCCCGCTGCTGACGATGTTCCGTGTGCGAATGAGAGTCTTAGTGGTCGTCCGGAGTACCATGACTGGGCTAGTTTGGTGGTATATGAGGCGCTGCCTTTCGACCTTGATCAACAACTCGAAGAGCTGCAGTATTGGCAACGGCGCCGAGCTCACCGCGTGGCACAGTCCTGGATGGAGCAACTCGTTGATGGTGGCCAAGAGCCCTCTGACGATGATCACGCTCGTTTGAACGACGCCCGTTCTCGGCTACCAAACAGTGGTAGATTCCATATTGAGTGCATCGGATTGAAGGCTGCAGAGCACAAGCGGCTAGCTGAACTTGAATTTAAACTTGCTCGGCAAAAGGTCAACTCCAAGCAACCTCGACACGAAAACCTGGAGCGATGCCATCGACCTATTGGTTTCGGCCTGGTCGGAGTACCGATTGGCAGTGGAGACCTTCCTGGCAGTCACCGACGAGCCCGTCCACGAACTAGCCAGCCTACATTGGCTGGCCGTTCAAGAGGTATCGCTGGCTATCGTGCTCGGATACGAGGTCCGCGAGGAGGTGCTGATGTACAGCCAAGCTCTCTGCTACCATTGCCCTTAACAAACAAAGATCGTGCAGATCGGGTCTGGTCTCACGTCAGTCTTGCGGAACTCTCGCTGCTTCAGCTTGGCATTGAATTCAAACGAGAAAGAGCACGCTGAGATCGCGAAAACCGCAGAGTGCGCATGTCAAGAAGATCGTCCAAGCTCATGGGGCGCGGCTCAGAGCAAGCGAGATTCACAGCTCGCCAGTTTCGACGATACTTTCATTGGTGGGGGCGATCCAGAGTTTTCGCACGTACTAAGGGATTTCGGTGTGCCCAAACGGGACTGGACTGGATCACACGGACTGCTAGAAAACGGCAAAGGTTTTGGCGGAACTTCTTGCCGGTCCAAACGTACTCGAAGAGGGGTGGAAGGCGACTCCGGAAAGCTGCGGAATCGAACAAATCTCGGATCGAACCGAAAGAAGAGCCGATCAACCAGTGTCAACGAAGTCACGGATGGAAAGCAGCATAAAAACCGGCTCTACCTCATCCGCTGCGGGTTCGTCAAAGAATGCGAGTTCAAAGGAGCCAAAGGTCCTGGGAAAATCGATTGCGGACAGCGACTTTGTAATCGAACTGCTCCCGGCGCGTAACGGCGACTGTATCTGGGTGCAGTATGGCGCGCCAGAAAAGCGTTCAAGGTTTATTATCGACTGTGGAGCAAAATCAGCGGCCAAGATGCTAGAAGATCGATTAGCCACATTAGGTCACAGGAGTCGCACTTTCGAAATCTTCATACTCACTTCACATCGACTCAGACCACATCAGTGGTGCGGATACCATTCTTCAAAAAGACCAAGGCACAGTTCGATGACATATGGTTCAATGGCTGGCCACAATTACCCAAGGACCACCTCGATCGCAAATTCATGGGAGTCAAGCAAGGGGAAGAATACTCGAAAATAATCGCAGAGAAAGATCACCCTTGGAACAGGCGGGTTGATAAGAGCCCGGATGGAAATCCTGGGCCGATTTGGATTTCCCAGCTCTGGCAAATTACCATCCTTCGAACTTCAGGGTGGGATGAAACTCACTTTACTGTCACCGCGACAGGAAGAATTGGAGAAGGCTAGCCTAAGGAATGGGATATAGGGCAGGAAAGAACTTGAACCCAGCCAGAAGTTCTTGGGGGGCAAGAGACCACCGCCGATTGGAAATCTCTCCACAATTGACCTCAAGAAAATTGCCGGTGAGCCGTACAGATGCAGATTCCAGTGTGGCGAACGGTTCAAGCATTGCTGTTTTAGCAGAGTTTGGAGGTAAGGCGGCACTTTTTGCCGGAGATGCACATGCAGAAGTTCTTTGCGCATTCCATTCGCAAGCTTCTCGACGAGCGAAAGAGCGAATCTAGAAAACTAAGAATTGATGCACTGAAGCTATCGCATCACGGAAGTGCCAACGCTCTGAGCAATGAACTGCTTGAGCTGTTGGGAATGTCGGCGTTATTTGGTCTCCACCGATGGCAGCCACTTTCTACCACCCCCCATACGCGAAGCTATTGCTCGGGTTATTGTTGAGCGGTGGCGACCAACCTCACTTCTACTTCAATTATCCCGCAGCGGAAAACGAGTTCAGCTGCACCATGGTCCGACGAGCAACTTCCAGTCGCGATATGGCTACGTTGCGCACTTTCCCTGAGATAGGTGATGAGGGAATCCGCGTAGTTCTCTGACGTATTCCTGAGTACCATCGCACAGCTCGCCGGGGTACGTCGCTACAGCCGAAGTGCGCGGCCCGATGCCAAATACCGCTCCGAATGTTGAGTAGTTCCTGGGAACTGTCCCCCAAACCTCTCACAGAACCGGACTTGTAGACCTCACATCGGGCTCTTCAAGCCGCCATCTCAAATTTCAAACTATCGTTGCTGATGTTATGTCACGAGTTTTTGCCTTATGTCATTCCAAATATTCTCTGTTGGAAGCTCAGAACTGACTGAGTGAAGCTCGCCGTCGCAGTTCACTGCGAAATACGCGGTGTCAGAGTTCAGTGCTTCAATGCCTTTCAACGTCATTTTTGTGGAGTCAGCAGCTGAACGGAACGCTTTAAGTCGTTCGTCACGCCCTTTGCCTTCTGGAACGAGGAACAGAGTCTTGGGAAGTGCATTCATTTTCATAACCTGCTCCATTTCCCACTTCACGCTAGGCGATGTGCCAACACAGAGAATTATCATTTCTGCAGCTTCAATCATCCTTGCGACGTCATCTTGCCAATTGTCTTCGTCCAGATAATACCATTTGCTGCTCCACGGGGGCAGTGATTCTCTCGGGTCGCCCACCACTCCAGCGTTCGGCAGGTATCTACTAACTTCGCCTAATAACTGTTCGTGGCTAGGCCACAGAAACCACTTCAGTAGCTCTGCAAAGAGAAATAGAACGTCGATAAATGGCAAGCCACGAATCCACGACTTCTCTGGTACCCCCATCGCTTGAGCTGCTTCTGTTTCCTCGCGCACCTGCACTGTGGCACCATCGTCCTCGAACGATCGCAGAATCAAAGTCGATGGCGGTGTATCTGGAATACTTCTCGCAGCTATGCCACAACGCCGGCCCCAATCCTGAATCATATATCCAATTACTGCATAAACCATCGCAATGCAGAGCTTGAGGAACAGATAGAATAGCAGTATTACGATGTACAGTAGTAGCCACGGAAAGGGAGCACGGCTGACCATGGCACCAGGCGTGCCGTTATCCGCCAAATGGAACACAAATCCGATGAAATTTGGAAGGAACGTTGCGAGAAAGCCGAAGGAGGCGTACAAGAACATCGCAACACCTGTGAGCCGCATCAGTATCGATGTCAGTGCCAATGCAGTTCGCTGAAGAGCGCGCCCACCTTTCATTCTGCTGCCATGCGTCCAACTCAGAACTATGGATGTGACTGCACCAGCGATCAAAGGTGGCAGCGGCGTGATTGCGGCGCTATAGAGTGGCGCAGCGGCCGCCGCGTCAGCAAACTCACGAGCCATCGCATAATCTTGCCCTGCACTTTCAATCAACCAGTCCAACATGGCGGGTGCAATCACCGTTACTTCGTAGGCGTATCCAAGTGCCATTGCAGCAATAGAGATGGCTGCAGTCATCAAACGGCATCGTGATGCGCGGTAGTGCGACCAGTAACCAGCAATAGCCCCAAGTGTCCACAAGCATAGTTCCGCGCCCAGGGGCCACATGAAGCTCAGGAATGTGGGCAGACTATGCAACAACACAGAGCCCATGAAGCCGTTGACCTGGATTGCTATCAAGAAACCTACAGTACTTGTGAGGAAAGCGAAGAGGGAACCCCACACTGGACGCGGTGTCGTCTGGCTCATAGCATTACGGCCCTTGAGTTAGTTGTCTTGAAATAGATGGTCTACTCAATCACTCTTATTGCAGGAGTGCTCATGCGCTCCTCGACACTACGCCAACAAGACTACGCCAAATACGACAGAAAAAACTTGCACAGCACTTATGCAGTCCGATGACTCCGGCCCATGAGCCAGAAAGCCACTGCAACCTGACAGATGCAGAACTATCAGTCTTCAGGTGCGCGATTGACAATCCTGTTGTACGCGTCCACGATTGCAGTTGTTACTTTAGCCGGGCAAACGTCTACATGCTCCTAGCCGGGATGCTCACATCGAGCGGTGGATCAAATCGATCAAGTTCGAGTGCTTGAAAATACTCTATGGTCTCCGGCGAGAAGCGCCTCGACACGTCGTTTCTTGCTGTTTCGACTATTACAGTGGGCTACGTCCTCAGCAATCTCGCGATAATCGACCGCTCACTGGGAATTGGACAATTAATGTCGAGTCACTGGCAGATAGCGATTAGATCGTTTGCTACTAAAAGCTTGGCGGGCTGCTTCGGCACTATGAACGCCTGTCAGCTTGCACCATCTCAATTGCAAGTACTATAGTGCTTGGCCATCAGCTGAAAGTCTTCTCGCTGCTACGCTATCTGACAGAAAACATTGCCCTGTACGGTCGATGGGAAACCCAAGTTGTCGAAGAACGATAACTTCCTGGCTTCGACTACCGCAGCAATTGCTCACTACAACACATCTTCACTGATGTTCTTGTTTTTGTAATTACGCGTGGCGCAAGTATGCAGTCATTGGCTGGGATAACAGCTACTGGCCACAGCGTTGCGGTAGTACCTATAGCTGCGTTTTTTGGATTGTCCGAGTTTTTCACCATTGCGCTTATAATTCATCCACTCTGCGATCGAGAAGCGCGGGCCAGTCGGTGGGATTCGAGCTGTTTTTGAGGGCGATTCCGGTTGTCAAGTCGACGTTGTCATCTTTCGCATCATCAAAGCGTTCATAGCTTCGCTTCCCGTTGGACTTTACGGTCAAGTGGACAGTTCCCGACTCATGCGTCAGCACAGCCATCCGTCCTGAGTCGCTGTCGAACTTTGCGAAGATCGCCGAACCGGTAAGGTCTGGTAAATGATGTCGTCCATCGGGATCAGAAGAAACTATTACTTCACGTGGATCGAGTCGGTTGATGCGTTCCCACTGAGTACCGTTCGCGCTTCCGTGGTGAGCTGACCTCAGAACATGGCAGCTGTCTTCAAGAAGCCGTGCCTGGTCGAAGGCTGCCCAGTTCTCCATTTGTGCGTCGGCTGCAATAATCATGCGGAACCTTGTTCTCCAAGAAACGCGGGCCATGATTGAGAGGTGATTGGGGTCGAAGACATTCGCATCTTGAAGGTTCCGAACCATGCCTGTCTCTGCTCCGAGGAGCTCGACGAACGGTGCATGGGGATCAATCTCCGGAGTGGTGGCATCGACTGCAACAGGAGCCATGGAGCCGTCCGGATACCAGCGACTGTATCCAGACAAGAAGCTTATGTTAGTATTCTGATCGCTGAGCCGTCCAATGAGCTTTCGATATGTAGCTGGCCCCATACCGGACGTATGCCAGAATGGAGCAACTGTAGCCTGGAGAATCTCATGATCGAGCGCTAAGCGGTTGCCTCCACTAAAGTGGTCGGAGTGCGGATGGGAAATGACAAGATGCTCAATCACACCATCATGCCCGATGTCGGCTAGCAGCTGATTCAGCTTTGTAGGATTGACAGCATCCATCACCATGACATTACCCTCTGGTGACACGAGAACGGTAGTGTCACCTTGGCCAACATTAACCATGTAAACGTGGAGATTCCCATCTGCTGTGGCAGGCATCTGCTAGGTTGCCTTTTTCTGATTAACTCGAATGAACAACTCTTGTGCGACTTCCCCCTCTTCCATTGATATCTTTCCGAATTCCTGTTCGTTGAGTGATCGGGATCGATCGATGACTTTCGAGTGAAGTCGCTTTAGGGCTGACCGCTGCTGTTTCTGCTGACGCTGTTGACTGTTCGTAAATCTACGGCGGTCCTTCAAACTGGCGCGTCGGTCGGTTCCCTCCTTCGGTTTTGGCGGCGCATCGGCTCTCATTATCGGGGCGGCTTCGGCTACATCAGCGAGGATCCCTTCGATTACAGGAGCTGGGATGAATCCCACTTGAGTCTCGCGCTGCCAGCCTTTCGTGTCTGTCCAAAGCGAGTAAAAGGCGTTTCGGAGTGCATTTGGGTCATGCTCAGGACGATATCCGTACAGTCGATGAAATTCCGCAAAGTCGGGCTCTGTGCAAGTCAGATCGAGACCGTCGGGGAAATCATGAATTGCTCGGTTATCCAACCCTTCCGCCTTCAATCGCTCAAGCTCTTTAGGCGGAATAAACAGGATCAGGCGAAACTGTCCGCGACTACACTCATAATAGTAGGTTCGTTCGGCCGGCACTTCGACAGGCATCAAAGTATCTCCATATTTGGGTGCTAACTATGCGACACTTCAATTCGTCTTATTAAGAATCTCAATCGAGGGACTGGCAGATACTAACCTCGCTTGAGCTTCAGCCAAGCTACCAAGCTTCGTTGACGATACACGGGTGCTTCTCGTAGACTCGGTATGTTCGTGCGAGAAGAGCCAATCGAAGTCAAAGTGATTCAGATCAAATTTCCCATTCGTTGTTGGCTCACTATGCAAAACAGAAACATCTGCCCAAACTTCACCAAGCGAGGACGGTGCCTCCAGAGCCACTTGCAAGGAATCAGCGTGTTGCAGATGTCCCAACTCGACGTCAAGAGCATCTTTTACGGAAAAGCCACCATCTGAGAGATGAAAACGGCAGCGAGCGCCAGTATCGTCAAAACAAATATCGACGGCGCGAACCTCATTTGGACACTCGACTTTAAGCAACTCAAATGGATTCTCTGAGTTACCTCGATTTGGAACTGTCAGAAAGATCTTTAGGCCATTCGATGTTGCCATGCTTAATGACGAATTGGCAAAGCGGACATGCAAACGATAAGTACGTTCGTTTGCACGAGTAATTACGCCTCCAGTGGAAACCGTCGCAGCTCCAGTTGAAATGAGATCTATGTGCGCGTGCTTGAATTCCTCAAGAGACACCCCAGCTGCAACGATCGTGGCAGGAACTTCAAGCTCATATAAATCAACTCTGCGGGCGTCTTGATCGATTAGGTCGCACAGTTCAGTCTTATTGCCGTTAAGCATACAAGCGTAGCTGTACAGATCAAACTGCTTACCCGATCCTCCAGACCGCCTTGTAAACACACCAACAAGATGTCGTTGAATGGATAGTGGCTGCCGCGAATCCGCCAACGAAGACACCAGCCACTCTGGCTGGAGGTCCTTGTTGAGGAACGAGAGTGAAGTTACTTTTGAAGAGCGTTCCATGGTCGCACTGAGATCATGAACCGCAATGGTTTTGCATTGCGAATCGCTCAAGCAATGAACCCAATCGCTGTTCTTCGCCGTACGTCCCCACTCACGGACCGTAGGTGAGCTTGTGGTTAATTGGGAAACTTCGGGGCCGGAGCTGCCTAGTTTAGAATCCTGTACAAAGCAAAGTTGAAGCGTTTGCTCACTCAATTCTGGGGTCGTGTCCGACCTCCAGTCCACACTAGCCAGCAGCGAGGGGAAATTGCTGCTTCCCGCAATGACGGTTTGTTCATTGGAGTTATCACCGAGGTTGGCAAGCACCGATAAACTGTATTTTCCATCAGCATAGGAAGTGTGTAAAAGGCGCAAATCACGAATTACATCTTTCACAGGAAGCGCGCACAAGACGATGTCGCCTGGTTGGTAATTCTCTGCAACAAGCTGCCGATTGAAATAGAACACCGCGTAGTGATCCGTGACTTCGAGACGCAACAGCTTAGTCGGTTGACCTGTCTCGGGACTCAACGTCATCAGGTCAACTCTAGCAGGTGCCGCATCAGGATCGAGCGGAATGTTGACGTAAGCGGCTTGCCAGGATAGGTAAAGAGCAAGCTTTTGCTCAGTCTGCATATCGACCTCCGATCCGACTACCCAGGCAGGATCAAGCATTGCGGCGCAAGCGAACGCCGACAAACGATTCATCAGGCAAGTGCTTGCCATCGATGGTTCGTGGCTTGAGCATGTATTGGCAATTCGACCAGGACGGGGCTGGCACGTTTGATTCCTCGAAGTGCAACCCAACAGGCCCTTCTGGCTCTAAGACAAACATGTGGCGAAGTCTCGAACTTTCCTTGAACTAAATCGTGCTTCCAGGACCGAGAATCCAGACGTGGATCTCGACTGACTTCTTTCCCGGTATCGATTGGCTGAACTGCTACTTCGTTCGGCTCGAATCCATAACCCACCCCCGTCACGAGTTCCGACAGCAAGCGTTCCGCCAGCCCGCCCATCTCGAGAGGTCGCTCTTCGACGACGCACGCTAGCGGCGGACTGGGTACCATAGGAGTCAGACGAGGAAAACTCCATTCAACAACTTCGGGAGGAGTTCCCTTGGGGGAAACCCCGACCGGATCTTGCGACAGTGGAATCAGGCAACGCACCTGCGGTCGAGTGATGTCGAGTCGGTTGCTGTTGGCCAACACCGCACAACGTCGCGACCAAGCAGGCAAATGGCGGGGCCAGAGCCGATCAGCAGCACCCGACATGGCGCCAGAATATCGCGAGATCAAACCGAAAGCGTGCCGAAAATACGTTGCCGAAGGTTGTTCCCAAGAGTAATTCGCGAGCTCCGTTCCGCTTCCGAATAACCGGACACGCTGAACCTCGCAATCTGCGTCATCACGGTCAAAGAAGAGCTGTGATTCAAAGTCGAACAAGTCCTCAGGAGTTGTTTTACCCTGTATATTTGGATCGAGTTCCATGACGACATTCGTGCCAGACTTGTTAAAGAGCTTCGGCGAAATCCAGTGGTAGATTGGCCTGCCCGAGAACCTCCAACGCTGCGTGCGGATTTCGACATTAGCAAAACAGCGGGCCATCGGTTCAGGCTGGTCGACCTGAGGAGCCACTTGCATCAGCCGGTACGTTCGCAAATCGTTTGTACAGTCAACACTCAGGCTATCTGCAAGTATGTTTTCATATTGGTTCTGTCGCGGTTTTGCTTCGGTATCCAACCATGGGGCATTAAACATCGATTCAACGAGAAGCTCCGCGCCTGGAAAGACGTAGCAGTCTTTTCCATCGAAGTGATACGTACCGGAAGCTAGCTGCACCATCTCCTCTCCAAAAGGCGCATCACTGCTGTCCTCAAAGTATGCTTTATCGACCAGCGGACGCACTGAGATTTTTCCGACGCTTCCAGCAGGAACACTCACAAATACCTTATTAGAATTTCCTTTCAAAGATGCTTTGCTACTCGAGAAATGCATCTTGAGTCGGAAACGGCGGTCAACCTTGGTTAAGTACTCCTGCAACTCTCCGAAGTACTCTTCATAGTCCTCTTCGGTTGGCGCAGTAGCATTATTCTCTGGATCTTCGGGAGCATCGATATCAAGCCAGTCTGGCGCGGGAAGTTCAATAGGTGCAACTGCCCAGTCGGAAGTCTCTCTCGTCTCAATTCGATCGATCTGTGCCAATTCAACAAGAAAGCCGCAGACACAGGGGTCCGGAAGTCGATCGATCAATCGCGACATCTCCCCGGAGTGGTCTTCTCCTCGCATCAGCGAGGCATCTACGAATGCTTCCACAGCATTGTTCACAGCTTTCGGTGGGTGCGGCCGGCCGTTGATCTCTAGTTGCGGATTGTTGCACCAACGCTCCCAGTCTGACCAGATTGTACGTGAGAGAACACAATCGATTTCGGTCACGCCAGTAAATGTTTCGTCCCAAAGGCTTGGGTGGTCTCCGACCAATAAATGAGGAGTTGGTGATTGATTCTCCGATCCAAGGTCCCCATCATCGGATGCTTCCAATTGGCTGAAACTCCAGGCGAGGCTGTCAGCCGTGCTCGTAAGCTTCAGACGGATCCATAGCGTTGTGTTTGGCGGAATTGGGGCTCCGAGTTTCAACTGCAATTGATTGGACTCAGCCGGCGGAGAGTGCAGTGCCGAATCTTCAGAGACAATCTCGAAATTCCAGTCCCGATTCAACAGCAGCTGTAAACTATCGCCGTCGAGTACGACCGCCGCCAGCGGCTTGGCGTCTAGTGTGGCAGTGGCATCGCTGTGGACCTCAATGGCAATCTCCGTGGCATCCAGCCCACTGCTAAGAATGACTCGATTGGCACGCAAGCTGAAATGGGTCGCCGTAGATTCTGTTGGTGGTAGCAACAGGCCGATGCCATCAGTACGTCGAAACAGATCAAGGGTGTCAGTTCCTCCGTTGGCAGCAAAGAGTCCACAGCGTGGAAAATCTAATGACAGTGGATAAACATCAGGGTATTGGACGTCGATCCTTGACGGCATCGATTCGGAAGCGCCATAAGCAGTAGCTCCGATAGCAGTCCTGCGTTTAAGCCTTGTTATGGTGACAAAGTCTTTTAGTTCCACGCCTGTAAGATCGAGATCGTGCTTAGGTAGCCAAGGAAACTTCTGATGCTGCATGAGTTCGGGCAGGGCTCCGCCTTTGGAAATGGCTACGGCAAATGATTCGTAAGAGCTGGCATAGGCAATTCGCGGAGGTTTCATATATTTGGAACCGTCGAAATCTGCATCCTTGAAGATGTAGAAAGGACGACGCTGTTCGTCCGGCATCTCGGGCGGTAATCCAGGACCACCGGTCGCGCTGTAAGCAGGGCTAGCGAGAGGCACACCGTGATATTGAAGAAACATCTCTCGTCGGCCATCCACCGAAACGGGTAAGAAAGACTGTATCGCGAACCTCCCTGGCCCCCATTTCTCCCGATACCTGAGCTTCTTACCATCTTGCTCATCTTCTCGCTCATCATCCATCTCCAACGGATACAAGGAGACCAGATTTGCATGCGCCCAGTCGTCGCTGGTAGCTTTACGCAACAGCACCGCCACACCATTGAACGATTCCGTGAATCTATCGAGATGATCACCGGAAGCGTTCGCAG
The DNA here is from genome assembly GCA_965227935.1 of Cyclobacteriaceae bacterium. Taxonomy (GTDB): domain Bacteria; phylum Bacteroidota; class Bacteroidia; order Cytophagales; family Cyclobacteriaceae; genus JAWPMT01. The sequence goes on from CBDDGS010000050.1 coordinate 14,767, forward strand.
CAATTGGGATTGGCAAGGGCTGGAGACTTCGGTCTGGC
>CBDDGS010000051.1:0-11751 GCA_965227935.1 Cyclobacteriaceae bacterium
AGGAAGCATGGCCCACTGCCATTCGGCTCCTTTCCCACACGCAAGCTCGTACAAGTGAGAGCACGAACCTTGATGCCCGTGACACCGACAAGAACCAGCAGATCTGGCATCCCAAGCTTGTCTTAGCCACCACAGGGCTCCATCTTGCGCAGTTTCGGCAACCGCATCGCCCGCTGGCCAAAGCAGTGGACTATGCTGACCTTTTCATCTATGATGAAGCCCAGCAAGAGGCTGTCCTCAGCGATCTAGCTATTCTTGGGGCGCTCCCCCGCAAGTGTCTACATGTGGGTGACGCCATCCTGTCTGCAACTTTTCGGTCAAAAATACACGCCGTTTTTGGCTTCACTTTTTCACTCAGCTGCTCGCCGACATGGCAGACGATGCGCCCGCGCAGGCAGAGGCAAACCTGACACAGATGTAGTAGTACAGCTAGAGTGGGTGAATCCAAAAACAACGAAACAGCACCTAATTTTGCAAAACAGTAGCGTGGTTTCGAAAAAAAAACATCAAAAAATGCTCAGGATGCTGACGCAACCACGGGATAGCGGGGTAGAGTGGAGCCCAACAGTGCAACCGCTCCGGAATAGAGTTGTAATAGAGTGGTTTTCAAAAAATGCAGTCAAAAAAACGCGAAACACCACCTAAATTTGGAAAAAAGTAGAGTAGTAGAGTAGAGTGAAATTAGTTAAAAAAAATCTTTAAAAGAAACTCTTTTCAATGGCTGCACTCTACCCCTACTACTCTACTACCTTTACTTCTGTAGTACTGTTTTTGTACAGGCCGGGAAGCTGATTTCTGTGTGAATACTCTACTACCTTTACTTCTGTAGTACTGTTTTTGTACAGGCCGGGAAGCTGATTTCTGTGTGAATGATGTTCGCGCTTTCTTTTCCTTGTTTTTTCCTTTTCGGCTCCTCTTCGGAGACCCGCCGGTCTCGTCCGGACGGTTTTTGGCGAGTTTTCCTTTTGAACCTGCATCAAACTTGACACCGGCGTTCCCGGCCGTGTTTCCCGGTTCCGTCGTCGCCTTGCTTTTCGTATCCTGCCTTTTCTTTTTCGAGTCCTCTTCACGCTTCCTTTTCCTTTCATTTTTCCTTTTCGGCTCCTCTTCGGAGAGCCGCGGGTCTTTGCGGCTCCTCTTCGGAGTTTCCTCTTCGTTTCTTTTCGTTCCTTTTCCCGTCCTCTTCGTTTCCTTTCCCGTCCTCTTCGTTCGCTAGTTTTCCTTTTCGAGTCCTCTTCGAAAGGCCGCCGGTCACGTCGGCCCGGTTTTTGTCGAGTTTGCCAATGTTTCGTGAATAAAACTCAACAGCGCCGTTTCCGACTGCATTTTTCGTTTTCGTTCGCTGTTTTTCCTTTTCCCGTCCTCTTCGTTCGTTAGTTTTCCTTTTCCCGTCGTCTTCGTTCGCTAGTTTGCCTTTTCCCGTCGGTAAAGCGCTTCCTTTGCCAGCAGCTCCCGACACACAATCCCAAAAAACACACAACGCGACCATTCCGCCAAAACCCGGTCAAATGCATCCAGCACAGGCTTGAAGGACAGGACGGGAAAGGACACGTAGCGAACGGTCCAAGGAGCAGACTCAAGGCACATGAGGCTTTTAGATCCCTTCGTGGATGAGAGATTTGGTGTGTGTTGCTTGTCTATGTTCTTGCCTTTGTTACACACCTGAGGTGTTAGCTACACCACACCGACATGTCTGCCTGCTTATGTATGTTTATCACTTTGTGACCACTTGTGATGCTGATACAATATTCAGATCTGTCTTTCAACTTCTTGGACAAGTTTCTGTGTGGATTCCGGGCCTTCCGAAGAGGATGTCTTGCTTTGCTCTTTTCTTGTTCTTGCGCTTTCTTTAATCATAAGCCGCAAGACGAATGATGCGAGTTGAAACGAAATTTTAAGTGATTTTTGCTTTGAGCTTCCTGATTTTTGTTTGAGGCTTTTCGTCGAATTCGAGATTCTTTGAGTCGTTTCTCCGTTACGGAACCCTTTGTTCGTGCAGGCTGAGCTCACGGATGAACGCATCGCTGAGATGATGACTGCGGGCAAGTGGAAGTTGCCCGAGCATGAGAAGATTCTTGAGGCCTAGGAGCGAGACGATCAGTTGAAGCAGATTTTGTCCTACATCCAAGAGGTGCAGGGAGGCTTCAAAGAGGGCCTTTTCCCGTCCTCTTCGTTCGCTACGTGTCCTTTTCCCGTCCCCTTCGGAAGGCCGCCGGTCGCATTCATGACATTGAACCGAACGCCATAGAGTGAAAACGCGATCTCGTGTGTGTGTTGCTTGTCTGTGTTCTTGCCTTTGTTACACACCTGGGGTGTTAGCTACGGCACACCCACATGTCTACCTGCTCATGTGTGTTTATCCCTTTGTGACCACATGCATTCATGACATTGGACCGAATGAACCCTTTGTTACACACTTGGGGTGTTAGGCTTGGCATAAGCTCACAGAGCTGGAACACCTCTACCTGGAGAACACCAACCTCTCTGGCGACATGGCAAGCCTGAGGGAGGCCATTCCTTGCGAATGCTACTGAGCTGGAGGATGTATGATATATTTTGTGTTATATGCATGTCTTGTCATCTCTCAGACTCTTCTGCTCAGGATGTCCTAGGAGCTGCTGGTTCGCGGATCTCTGTGAGCGACTTTCCGGTGTGGGCAGAGCTCTGGCAACACCTTCGCGGAAAGCAGAAGCGCGGATTGGCACTTGCTGCGGTCAGAATACGGCTGCAATGCAATGCAATGCAATGCGACGCGATGCAACGTAGTGCAATGTACGGCAATGCGATGCGATGCAATGTAATGTAATGGAACGTAATGTCAAACGCTAGAAGATAGGTTAAAGGATCTTAAACGGATAAGACGCTGGGAACATCATGTCTATCATGTTTTCAACATCTTTTGACTTATATTGTGGAAAGTTGAATTAACTTTGCAAGGATGTGGATGCTCAGGACCCAGCGAGAGAGTTACGGCCTCCAACAGACGCTGACAAAGTCTGCGGCGGACATCGACTGGCTTTTCTCGAGACCCAAGGCACTTTGGTGAGACGAATACATGGATGTGCTTAAAGCAAAAAGCAGTGGAAAAAACATTTATTGTCTCCAAATGTTGAGTGTCTCTCCAGGTGCCGCACTGGCCAAAGGGCCTTCTGCTGGCTGCTCAGGATGCATCTCGGCTGTGCTCAAGTCCTTGGCAGAGTCGAGGTCACTGGCGATGGCTTTGTGCCTTCCCTGGTCTCGGCCATCTTTGCCAGTTGCGCCATCGAGGGCTTCCTTCCCGGCTGGCTGAACATCATCTCCATGCCGCTCAGACCTGAGACTCGTCTCTACTTGTTGCTGTGAGGTTGTGTCTGAGACAAACCATGAAAGCGCTCGTGGGCTGACCGTCTCGGCTGCGCGAAACGCTCGCTCTGCCGGTGTTGAAGCACTCAGCAATGTGAAATCAGAAAGCTGACGGTAGCTATCAAGCTCTGACCACGCAGACACTTCTGATTGTAAGCGTATTTAGCACTTGCATGCACTTGCAATACCACGGCAACACACCAAGAAGATCCAAAAAGGAGCAATTGGATCAGAGCCATGCGTTACTACAGACAAACTTGGAGACGGGGAACCAGATCCCCTTGACAGTTGCATGACGATTCAGGTTCGCCAGATCTGTGCCTTGGAGCCTCTCACAAACTACGTAGAGAAGTAGTGCGCGTCACATGTCTTCCTACTCTCCATCATGGAAACCTTGTTTTTGCTGGTGAGATGTCAGGCGGAGGCTGCGAGTTGTGTGCCTTTCGGTGAGGGCATTGCGGTGTGGCAGGGCCCCTGGATGCAATAGCTTCTGGATGAGCATCCAGGACTTCTGCCAGCACTTCACAGATGTTGCCGAGGCTTAGTTTCTTGGCCGCTCAAGTCTTGCACTTAGGCTCGAGTAGTTCCAGCATCGTGGCAGTCAGCAATGGTCTCCATGTCAGATGAGAGACCGAGCTACCCCTTGGTGTCAGTGGCTTCCAACGCGCAGGCATAGGCCACTTCTGAAGAGCTTATCAACAGGCCATCTTCTCCGTGACGCAAGCAGATTCGCGCTTAAGAGATAGGTTGGGCAGTGTTTGAGTGCCTTTCTTAATTTCGTGCAGTAGTCTTGCTCTACTTGGACTCCGTGTGTATCGCTGTCGAATCGTTGCCCCTTCTCAGCATGCAACAGGCAAGCATCTTATAGACCACGACTCTGATGTCACGTGCAAAGCAAAATGTCTCCAAGTCTACCTGCTCATGTATGTTTATCACTTTGTGACCACGTGCATTCATGACATTGGACCGAATGAACCGAACGAGCCATAGAGTGAAAACGCGCCCTCAATGATCTCTCAGCATCAATGCAGATACAATAGACTGAAAACGCGCCCTCAAGGATGCTGTGGTCTATCATCATTGAGGGCGCGTTTTCAGTCTACTGAAGACTTCGGCCCGTAAGCCAGATGGATTATCTTCTTTTAGCTTAAGGCTGCATTGAAAAGATGATCTCTCAGGCTGCTTGCCCTGGGTCCTCTCTGGAAGAACACCGGGTCAGAACTGGTGCCTAAAAGGGAAGCCAGGTTTCATGACCAAAAGGGCCCAAAAACAGCAGACAAGATCGTGTCACCCAGTAGTATTTTCGCGCTTCTAGGGACGTGTTTACTTACCTTGTAATCGTAGGTGATCTTTCGGTTCACAAGAAAGATATACCAGCAGGAGTGTGAGACCGGTGTGGTTCAACGCGGTAGGTGTCCCCGAAGAGCAATGGCTGGTGACACGGAAGCAGTAAGGGGACGACCTCAGAAGGCGAGACTAATTTCGGTTTAGATCCCTTTGAATCCCACGAGATCCCTTTGAAATCCCTGTAGATCCCTTTCATTTGGCTTAGATTCCTTGAAATCGCTTTTCATCCCTTAAAATCACCTTAAATCCGCTAAGATCCCTTTACATACAGCCTCATCCGTCCAAGTCTCTTTAAATCGCTTTGAATCTCTTTCGACCCCTTTCGATCTGTTCAAATCCGCGAAATACGTTTGAACGCCCTTACATCCGTTTAGATGTATCTAAATCCCTTGAAATCCCTTTAAATTCTTTTAGATCTCTTTAGGTCCCCTCCCATCCGCTTTAGATCCCGGGATACGCTATAGACCCCTTCAAATCCTTTTAAATCTTGTTGCATTCCTTTTCAGGCGATCTAAAACGATTTAAAGGGAACATGGAGCCCATGACTCCGAGGAAACTCAGACGCGTGTGCCTCGTCCAAAAGGAATTTCTCAGACACCTTTTTGGCCTAAAAGTGATTCTGGCTTCAAAGTGGGCTCAAAAGTGAAGCCAGTTTTTGGCCCAAAAGTGTTGCCGGAAGTGGCTTCAGGGCAAGAGGAAATAGACGAAAAGTGACACATTTCGGCTTCATTTTTGGGCCAAAAACTGGCTTCTCTTTTGGGCCAAAAAGTGGCTGCACTTTTCGGCCAGCATCTGGCTTCACTTGTTTCAGAAATTCAGGTATTTTCTCTCCGAGGTTCGTGTCTTCTGGCATTGGGTTGACGACTTGACCGGCGCCGCTGAGTTGCGTGAAGCCATTTTGAAGCCATTTGAGGCTTCAAAAATTAAACCAATTTTGGGCTTCACTTTTCGCACTGGGAGTTGCTCACCTTTTGGACAGGGCGCACGCTTCGGAGTTTCCTTTGAGTCATGGGGTCCATGTTCCCTCTCAATCGTTTTAGATCCCTTGAAATTGCTTTTGGGCCTTCAACGATATCTGGCCTTTAAAGATACCTTTAAAGGCATGAAAGGCCTTAGATGCTTTTGAAAGACCCTTAAAAAGACTGTAATGCCATGAGAAGCCTTGTAAAAGCCTCTGAAGGCCTTCAGTGGCTTCAGACGGTGACACGAGCCTACTAAGGGCCTTAAATGGCTTAAGAAGGTGTATAAGAGCTTCTAAAAGCCGGATCTGAAAGGGTCAAAATGGGTTTAAAGGAATCGAAAGAGATATAAAGGGATCTAGCGGGATCTAAGGGATCAAAATGTCAAAATGGATTCAAAGGAATCTAGTGGAATGTCAAGGGATCACCTACGCCAGCCTAGCTACAGGTACAAAGGGGTCAGTAGACAGTACATGTGGGTGACGCCATCCTGTCTGCAACTTTTCGGTCGAAAATACACGCCTTTTTTGGCTTCACTTTTTCACTCAGCTGCTCGCTGACATGGCAGACGATGCGCCCGCGCAGGCAGAGGCAAACCTGACATAGATGTAGTAGTACAGCTACAGTGGGTGAATCCAAAAACAACGAAACAGCACCTAATTTTGCAAAACAGTAGCGTGGTTTCGAAAAAAAAACATCAAAAAATGCTCAGGATGCTGACGCAACCACGGGATAGCGGGGTAGAGTGGAGCCCAACAGTGCAACCGCTCCGGAATAGAGTTGTAATAGAGTGGTTTTCAAAAAATGCAGTCAAAAAAACGCGAAACACCACCTAAATTTGGAAAAAAGTAGAGTAGTAGAGTAGAGTGAAATTAGTTAAAAAAAATCTTTAAAAGAAACTCTTTTCAATGGCTGCACTCTACCCCTACTACTCTACTACCTTTACTTCTGTAGTACTGTTTTTGTACAGGCCGGGAAGCTGATTTCTGTGTGAATACTCTACTACCTTTACTTCTGTAGTACTGTTTTTGTACAGGCCGGGAAGCTGATTTCTGTGTGAATGATGTTCGCGCTTTCTTTTCCTTGTTTTTTCCTTTTCGGCTCCTCTTCGGAGACCCGCCGGTCTCGTCCGGACGGTTTTTGGCGAGTTTTCCTTTTGAACCTGCATCAAACTTGACACCGGCGTTCCCGGCCGTGTTTCCCGGTTCCGTCGTCGCCTTGCTTTTCGTATCCTGCCTTTTCTTTTTCGAGTCCTCTTCACGCTTCCTTTTCCTTTCATTTTTCCTTTTCGGCTCCTCTTCGGAGAGCCGCGGGTCTTTGCGGCTCCTCTTCGGAGTTTCCTCTTCGTTTCTTTTCGTTCCTTTTCCCGTCCTCTTCGTTTCCTTTCCCGTCCTCTTCGTTCGCTAGTTTTCCTTTTCGAGTCCTCTTCGAAAGGCCGCCGGTCACGTCGGCCCGGTTTTTGTCGAGTTTGCCAATGTTTCGTGAATAAAACTCAACAGCGCCGTTTCCGACTGCATTTTTCGTTTTCGTTCGCTGTTTTTCCTTTTCCCGTCCTCTTCGTTCGTTAGTTTTCCTTTTCCCGTCGTCTTCGTTCGCTAGTTTGCCTTTTCCCGTCGGTAAAGCGCTTCCTTTGCCAGCAGCTCCCGACACACAATCCCAAAAAACACACAACGCGACCATTCCGCCAAAACCCGGTCAAATGCATCCAGCACAGGCTTGAAGGACAGGACGGGAAAGGACACGTAGCGAACGGTCCAAGGAGCAGACTCAAGGCACATGAGGCTTTTAGATCCCTTCGTGGATGAGAGATTTGGTGTGTGTTGCTTGTCTATGTTCTTGCCTTTGTTACACACCTGAGGTGTTAGCTACACCACACCGACATGTCTGCCTGCTTATGTATGTTTATCACTTTGTGACCACTTGTGATGCTGATACAATATTCAGATCTGTCTTTCAACTTCTTGGACAAGTTTCTGTGTGGATTCCGGGCCTTCCGAAGAGGATGTCTTGCTTTGCTCTTTTCTTGTTCTTGCGCTTTCTTTAATCATAAGCCGCAAGACGAATGATGCGAGTTGAAACGAAATTTTAAGTGATTTTTGCTTTGAGCTTCCTGATTTTTGTTTGAGGCTTTTCGTCGAATTCGAGATTCTTTGAGTCGTTTCTCCGTTACGGAACCCTTTGTTCGTGCAGGCTGAGCTCACGGATGAACGCATCGCTGAGATGATGACTGCGGGCAAGTGGAAGTTGCCCGAGCATGAGAAGATTCTTGAGGCCTAGGAGCGAGACGATCAGTTGAAGCAGATTTTGTCCTACATCCAAGAGGTGCAGGGAGGCTTCAAAGAGGGCCTTTTCCCGTCCTCTTCGTTCGCTACGTGTCCTTTTCCCGTCCCCTTCGGAAGGCCGCCGGTCGCATTCATGACATTGAACCGAACGCCATAGAGTGAAAACGCGATCTCGTGTGTGTGTTGCTTGTCTGTGTTCTTGCCTTTGTTACACACCTGGGGTGTTAGCTACGGCACACCCACATGTCTACCTGCTCATGTGTGTTTATCCCTTTGTGACCACATGCATTCATGACATTGGACCGAATGAACCCTTTGTTACACACTTGGGGTGTTAGGCTTGGCATAAGCTCACAGAGCTGGAACACCTCTACCTGGAGAACACCAACCTCTCTGGCGACATGGCAAGCCTGAGGGAGGCCATTCCTTGCGAATGCTACTGAGCTGGAGGATGTATGATATATTTTGTGTTATATGCATGTCTTGTCATCTCTCAGACTCTTCTGCTCAGGATGTCCTAGGAGCTGCTGGTTCGCGGATCTCTGTGAGCGACTTTCCGGTGTGGGCAGAGCTCTGGCAACACCTTCGCGGAAAGCAGAAGCGCGGATTGGCACTTGCTGCGGTCAGAATACGGCTGCAATGCAATGCAATGCAATGCGACGCGATGCAACGTAGTGCAATGTACGGCAATGCGATGCGATGCAATGTAATGTAATGGAACGTAATGTCAAACGCTAGAAGATAGGTTAAAGGATCTTAAACGGATAAGACGCTGGGAACATCATGTCTATCATGTTTTCAACATCTTTTGACTTATATTGTGGAAAGTTGAATTAACTTTGCAAGGATGTGGATGCTCAGGACCCAGCGAGAGAGTTACGGCCTCCAACAGACGCTGACAAAGTCTGCGGCGGACATCGACTGGCTTTTCTCGAGACCCAAGGCACTTTGGTGAGACGAATACATGGATGTGCTTAAAGCAAAAAGCAGTGGAAAAAACATTTATTGTCTCCAAATGTTGAGTGTCTCTCCAGGTGCCGCACTGGCCAAAGGGCCTTCTGCTGGCTGCTCAGGATGCATCTCGGCTGTGCTCAAGTCCTTGGCAGAGTCGAGGTCACTGGCGATGGCTTTGTGCCTTCCCTGGTCTCGGCCATCTTTGCCAGTTGCGCCATCGAGGGCTTCCTTCCCGGCTGGCTGAACATCATCTCCATGCCGCTCAGACCTGAGACTCGTCTCTACTTGTTGCTGTGAGGTTGTGTCTGAGACAAACCATGAAAGCGCTCGTGGGCTGACCGTCTCGGCTGCGCGAAACGCTCGCTCTGCCGGTGTTGAAGCACTCAGCAATGTGAAATCAGAAAGCTGACGGTAGCTATCAAGCTCTGACCACGCAGACACTTCTGATTGTAAGCGTATTTAGCACTTGCATGCACTTGCAATACCACGGCAACACACCAAGAAGATCCAAAAAGGAGCAATTGGATCAGAGCCATGCGTTACTACAGACAAACTTGGAGACGGGGAACCAGATCCCCTTGACAGTTGCATGACGATTCAGGTTCGCCAGATCTGTGCCTTGGAGCCTCTCACAAACTACGTAGAGAAGTAGTGCGCGTCACATGTCTTCCTACTCTCCATCATGGAAACCTTGTTTTTGCTGGTGAGATGTCAGGCGGAGGCTGCGAGTTGTGTGCCTTTCGGTGAGGGCATTGCGGTGTGGCAGGGCCCCTGGATGCAATAGCTTCTGGATGAGCATCCAGGACTTCTGCCAGCACTTCACAGATGTTGCCGAGGCTTAGTTTCTTGGCCGCTCAAGTCTTGCACTTAGGCTCGAGTAGTTCCAGCATCGTGGCAGTCAGCAATGGTCTCCATGTCAGATGAGAGACCGAGCTACCCCTTGGTGTCAGTGGCTTCCAACGCGCAGGCATAGGCCACTTCTGAAGAGCTTATCAACAGGCCATCTTCTCCGTGACGCAAGCAGATTCGCGCTTAAGAGATAGGTTGGGCAGTGTTTGAGTGCCTTTCTTAATTTCGTGCAGTAGTCTTGCTCTACTTGGACTCCGTGTGTATCGCTGTCGAATCGTTGCCCCTTCTCAGCATGCAACAGGCAAGCATCTTATAGACCACGACTCTGATGTCACGTGCAAAGCAAAATGTCTCCAAGTCTACCTGCTCATGTATGTTTATCACTTTGTGACCACGTGCATTCATGACATTGGACCGAATGAACCGAACGAGCCATAGAGTGAAAACGCGCCCTCAATGATCTCTCAGCATCAATGCAGATACAATAGACTGAAAACGCGCCCTCAAGGATGCTGTGGTGTATCATCATTGAGGGCGCGTTTTCAGTCCACTGAAGACTTCGGCCCGTAAGCCAGATAGATTATCTTCTTTCAGCTTAAGGCTGCATTGAAAAGATGATCTCTCAGGCTGCTTGCCCTGAGTTCTCTCTGGAAGACACCGGGTCAGAACTGGTGCCTAAAAGCGAAGCCAGGTTTCATGACCAAAAGAGCCCAAAAACAGCAGACAAGATCGTGTCACCCAGCCCAGTAGTACTGCTCCGTCTTGGCGACTCCAAACAAATCTCTGGAGGCACTGGCCCCAGTGATCTTGCACGTAGGATTCGCCGAGTCTCGGATCAACTGGCGCTCGGCATTCGCAAGCCATGCCTTCCTCAGGCGATTTCTGCTCTGATCCAGTTACTGCTCCAGAACGATCTCCCTACAGGCTTGCTGCCCTGCTTCCAAATCTGAGAATGGGCATGCTCGTGCGGATGTTGATGGAGTCTCACCCATTGGTGGAAAACCATCAACAGCTCTCATGGCAGAGAATCCTCATGAAGCGGATGTTGAGTCCCACCTATTGGTGGAAAACCATCAACAGATACTCTCATGGCAGAGAATCCTCATGAAGCGGATGCTGATGAGGCCCCACCCATTGGTGGCAAACCATCAACAGATGCTCTTCTATCTGCTGAATCGACGCGTCTGCCACTGGCACTTACTGCTCCAGATCACAGCAGATGTCCTCCGATGACACATCGCGGGTGACCTCGATGCCTGTGCTGGAGAACGAGCGCCGCACAATTGGAGCACCATGTTGCCAGCATCCCAAAGAGTGCAGCCTGGCGTTTACACTCTCATGGCTCTCAGCCGGAATCGGGATGTCGTCCAGCGGGTGGACTCTGAGCGCTCCCTTGTATGCCAACCACTGGTTCCGCACATCCTTGCTGCCTGCTACCAAGTTGTGCTGCTGCCGCCGCGTGACTTTGGCGAGCAGCCGCTAGTGGCTCAAGATGTCTGCAATGCAGGTGCGTGCAGCGCATTCTGATCTCATCCAGACCGAGAAGCAGGATCCCCTACTCACACCTCGTCTGGACACGCAAGCCACCTTTTCCAAGCTATTCGTTCATTGGAGTTGATGGTGACATCCGTTACGCTCGAGTTGAAGAACTTCTCAGACACGGACCGCCGCCGTGCTTCCATCACTGCACGCCATGTGCAGAGTCGAAACCCTGTCTCACGCTGATTGACGTCGCACACCGCCCTGTTGGTATTTGGCAAATCGGAATTCATCGGACAAGACGAAGCTGGCATGGACGCAGCACTCCTCTTTGCTGCTCTGCGACCTCTTAAACTACCAGCTGGGCTGAGGTGCCACTTACACTCCAAATCTAGAATCTGGAGGGGCGAACGGTTGACACTCAAGCGACGCAAGTTGCCGCATTTCTCCTTTGACCCCATGTTTGAACTCCAGTCCTCTCCGGGTCACCGGTTCCGAGGCCAATCATTGCTTTTGGGGCTACTGCGGCTTCCGTACGA
>CBDDGS010000052.1:0-3459 GCA_965227935.1 Cyclobacteriaceae bacterium
TGGAACGTGGTGGACCCATCTTCTCAGCTTGTTCCCTCAGCTTTGTGTCATGCGCGAACGGACAGTTCTTTCCATTCCTGCAATCTCTCTTAACCAAGTAGAAATAGCATGGGCGCTTATCGCCTGTTGGCGAACTTGATCGACCACCTCTTCCTTTCCCTTTTCCTGGGCGCGGATGAGTCTTCGCCTTAGGGTCAGGTACGACAGGGACTCCGGGCTTATCAGGCTTGTCGCCCTTCTCCTTTTCCTTCTTTTCTTTCTCCTTCTTCTCTTTCTCCTTCCTTTCTTTCTCCTTCTTTTCCTTTTCTTTCTTTTCTTTCTCCTTCTTCTCTTTCTCTTTCTTCTCTTTTTCTTTCTTCTCTTTCTCCTTCTTGGCCTTTTCCTTTTCCGCCTTAGTAGCTGGTGCTCCAGGCTTGGGATTCGTGATCTCGGTCCAGGCTTTCTCCTTCTCCTGTTGATTCTTCTTTTCCCGGTCCAACTTGATACGTTTGACAATAAAGCTCATCAAGAGGTCATAGGTTTTCATGGGGTCCGAGTCGGCAAACTGGTCATAGAGAGACAAATCAAACTTCATAACCGTGGAGTCCCTGATCTTCTTGTAGAGGATATCTCTGAGGGTCCGTTTAGGCGGAACATCTTCAGCCCTCATTCCTTCCAATATTGCATGCCACTGAGTGTAGAAGTCATAGATCTTGGAATCCCCAGGGTACTTCATGTTAATGAGGTTGTCAATCATGAACATGACGTCAGCGTTGTCACTCGACCTAAAGCTCTCGAAAAGGATGGCTATCACCTCCCTACCCGACAAGATCTTGTCATGCTTCGCTCGATGCCTTTGCAACTTCTCGACTTCAATCCTAACGACGCGTGCTACGTCACCTGCAGTCTTCAACATGCTCATGAGGGCGAGACAGAGCTTAACATCAATGGCGCGATATTCTTTCTTGACCTTGTTGAGGGTGTCAAGGTTGGGATTTGTACCCCATGACGGAGACAGCCACTTCAACCATTTACTATGGTCTGTATCCCCAGAGGCCGTGACCAATGCCATTGTCAACTGTGACTTCCACAGATCAAGTTGATGCATCTTTGGATACACTGGCACTGAAACCTTTTCTGCTTCCTTCCGGGTTACCTTGTCTTTCTTCTTCTTTTTCTTCTTTTTCTTTTTCTTTCCATCCTCACTAGACGAAGAAGAACTGTTACTTGTACTCGACGACGATGAGGACGAAGAAGATGACGAGGACGAGGACGACGGTGAAGAAGGGGGATCACCTCCTCCTTCTCCTTGACCAACATCCGGATTATCACTCTTGCCCTTGTTGTCTTTTCCATCACCGTTCCCAGTTCCTCCCGCGTTCTTGGCCCCATCTCCACCACCAGAAGTACGACCAAAGGAAGCAAGTTGGAGTATGCCTACGTTTCCTTGGTACTGGGTATTAGTGATAGTGTCAAACAACGGAGCTCCTGTGCTAGCTAGAGCAGAATTCATCGTTGAATTAGTGTGAAACGCCCCTCCGCCCTTCAGTAGGTCTTGAACAGAATCACCCCACTTCGATGTAGGCTGAGTAGACGACGACGAAGACTTGTTTTCTTTCCGAAGTATTTCTTTCATGAGCTTCTCTTGCTTGGACAACTCTGAACCCAATTGCTCCACGAACGATTCTTGATCATCCAACTGACGGCGAAGGGTAGCATTCTTACTCTCCATGTCTTCACAAGTATTCTGCCACGCCTCTACCGCTCCTTTCAGCAGACGCTTTTCCCTATCGTCGGGAGAGTTCACATGCTGCCAAGAACTCATGGATGGCGCGCTGTTAGCTTCCTGGAGGGCTAACTTCAACTGTCTTAGTTCATCATCTTTATCCATCAGTTTTCGATCCAATGCACCAGCATCCTTGGTGACATGTAAGAACTCTATGCGCAACTTATTGTTCTCCTGTTTCATCTCATCAATCTCGCTACGCATGATTGCCGAGTCTTTTGCTGCCGAAGAAAGTTCAAAACGCAGATTACCACGCTCCTGACACATTTCTTCGACTTCTCTGCGCAAGTGGTTGTCGGACTCATGTTGACTCCGATACAACATGGCACGCTCTTCGTTGATATTGTGCTCGGCACGAGATATCAACGCTACCTGTTCGGCAATCCTCTGCTCAACAACCATGAGTTCCTGTGTTTTCTCAAAGAACAGTCTCTGCTGGATGCTTTCCGTCTCTCGCTCAGAATTCCGAAACTCATCAACGGACTGGCGCACCTCATCAACAAACCGATGCATGTATTGCTCCCTGTTCGCATCCAATCGGGCATTGGCGCTCAACCTCTCTGCTAGCTCCATCCTAACTGCTTCGGTATTAGATACTGTGCTCCTCAGTCGAACAACGGCATCCACCTCTTGATGGTACCGCTCTCGCAAGCCCTCGATCTCAACCTCGGCATTGATGTTTTGCTGGGACAGTGTTTTGGCTTTGTCCTTTAACTCTGTGATGATGACATCACGCTCAGTGACATCTTGCTGGTACTTGTTGTTGATATGCTGTGCTTGCATTTCCGAGATGGCTCTCCATCTATCTAACTGCATGATCCTTTCTTCTGATCCTCTGCACTGTTGTTCCTCAGTCTCAAGGTGGGACCTAAGGAATGCTGCATCTGCGAATGCCTGGTGTTGAAGTTCAATATAGGCTTCCCTTTCGGCTTGTAGTAGAGATAATGCTTGTTCCAGATTCAATCCGCTTCCCATTTCTTTGCCTCTCAGAACTGGTGGGCTAACCAAGCCAGCACTTCTCGATACATTCTCGTCCCTCATGTCAGAATCATCAGCAGCATCTACGTTTGCAGAAGCCCCCTTCCTCCTGATCAATCGAGAACCCACACGCACCGATTCATGCTGGCCAGTTTCTGGACTCGACTTCGTTCTTCGGATGACGGAAGTCTTGCGTCTCGGAGAAGATGCACTATGCCTCGAGGACGATGACACTTCCCTGACAGCACCACTCGTCACTGGGGACCTAGGTCGTCTAGACGAAGCCAGGTTTCCATGGTCCTTCGGGGTGGGAGTCCCAAGCCCCTCCGGGTTACCATGAATACTAGAACCCCTAGCCGGAACGGCCAAGGCCTCTTCTGCAGTATCACTTGGGGTATACCCGAAGGTCGCTGTCTGATTCGTACTCGCGGATCCAGAACTGCCATCCACTGATAACATTCTTGCTGAGTCAACAGCTGTTACGGCTGCTAACCTGTAAAAGGTCGACTGGGTGGTACAATGACAACCAGCAAACCAACTGCGCAAACGCACCTTTTCACTCTGAATGTTGTAACTCGTAGCTCAGCTCAGCATCTACAGAATGTCCAGAATCTATGGCAAGGCAAAATACCTCCCTAATCCTTTCAGCCTCAAAGGGGAACCTTGAGCCAAAGCATTGGAACATTCCGCATAAGAGCAACTACCTGCAACCTAAA
>CBDDGS010000053.1:0-14444 GCA_965227935.1 Cyclobacteriaceae bacterium
AATGTTTGTTGCTAGGACTATATCTATACTTTATCTCCTATAAGGCACAGCACTGCCGCGCATGCACCTAATTAATGCACCTAATTAAGGCCCCCTCACAGCTTCCTGGCCGCCACGGACGCCAGGTCCGAGACGGCCTTCCAGCGCAGCGCCTCCAGGCCGCCCGCGCCGCCCCGCCTCCTCGATCGCGAGCGCCCGTAGCCGAACCTGGGCGCCAATGGAACAGATTACCACGCATCTATGACACTTCAATTCATGTCTGCAAGCATCTGTGACACTTCAATCCATGTCTGTCAGAATCTTTGACACTTCAATTCATATCTGCAAGCATTTGTGACACTTCAAACAATGTCTACAAGCATCTTTGACACTTCAACCCATATCTGCAAGCATGTCTACGATCCTTTATTAATCCATGTCTCAACGCCCCCTTGCAAGCCGTGGTGCGGGAAGAACTGCCCATTCTCATCCATCCAGCCGCCCTCCACATAGCTCCCACGCGGCTTCTCGGCTGCCCCTCCGCGCCCATGCTGGCTTGGGGCGCCCCCACTGCCGCTGCGGCTCCTGTCATGGGACTGCATGCCTATATAGCATGCACATGCAAGGAACCTCCCACCACCCTTCCGCCTTCTCCCACGCCTTGTCCTCCTCCCAGCCGCTGCTCTTCTCCTCCATCTTCTTCTCCTCCCAGCTGCTGCTGCTGCCCTTCTCCTGCTCCCAGCTGCTGCTGCTCTTCTCCTGCTCCCAGCTGCTGCTGCTCTTCTGCATCCACTTGTCCTCCCAGCAGCTCTTCTCCGCCTTGTCCCACCGCCCGCGGCTGCTGCTGCCCTTGTCCAGCTCCACCTCGTCGCTGTAGAGCTGCCAGGCCTCCTTCGGCTTCCACACCCCCCAGCTCTCGTCCTCCTCCCACGCCTGCGCCCCCTGCCATGCCGGCGCCGGCGGGGGCGCAGGCACCCAGCGCGGGGCCGGGATGGTGAGCCTCCAGGCTGGCATCTTCGCCGCCGGTTTCGGCCGCGGCGGCTTCGGCAGCCGCGGCATCGCCTTGCACTTCACCTTCGGCTGCGCGGCCGCCGGGATTGGCGCGCCCACCAGGACCACCTCGTCCTCCACCGGCTTGTCCACCGGCTTGTCCACCTCCACCGGCTTCTCCACCTCCACCGGCTTGTCCACCTCCACCGGCTTGTCGACCTCCACCGCCTTGTCCACCTCCACCGGCTTGTCATCCTTCACCGCCTTCTCAGCATCGACCACCTCCACCTCCACCATCTCCCATTCGAGCTCCTTGCCCTTCTCCTTGCCCTTCTCCTCGCTCTCCGGCACCTTGTCCGCCTCCAGGCGCTGCAGGCCCTCAAGGCGCTCCGCCGCGGCCAGCTCCTCCAGCATCTTCGCATTCGCCTTCATCTCCTCCATCTCCTTCTGCTCCTTCAGAGCCTGCTGCTCAGCGAGCGTGTCCTTCGGCCCCAGCAAGGCGAATGCGTCCAGCTCCATGGCGCGCGATTGGATCAGCCCGCTGCTTTGCTTGCTTGAACTATTTCAACAGGTTTTTGATTGGATAGATTCGGCGTTGGTTATAACACAACTTATATAAACACTTGGACTGCCAATCGGCATGCTGTGGTGCCTACCGGCATGCTGTGGGTGCCTTAATCCGCGTGGATAAGCTACAGGTGATACCTCGAACAGATACAGTTGTATATATATCAGATGTTGTATGAAATGAATATAGACATGTCATGACATGCGGATGGCATGGCCTTTGAGCATGAGAGGTCCAACGGCACAGAACCAATGTTGCGTGCACATGCATCACAAACCCTGGCCCATGAAGCCAGCCTGATGAAGAAAGCTGGAGGTGATGGCATTGTACCTGAGGCAGGGCACACGAAGCTGCAATCTGGACTCCTACCTTGCATGCCACGGAGAACGCCACCATACATGCATGCAGGGCTGACAAGCTCGCAGAAAGCAGGGCACACCTCGCTTCGACCTGCAGGGCTCTCGAACATCACTTTCACACCAAGCTCATGAAGGCTGCGCTCGCCTTCCTCTTTTCTTTGGGGAGGCCCTCTTGCGTGGTATCAGCTCAGACTGTCCACTGGCTACAACAGCCCTTAAGTACTTGAGATTTGAAACAGTCAGCTCTGCCCATAGATCTTTGCTTTGCAACCCCCAAAGCACCTTCATGCGAAAGCCGCCATACCTGTGGCCGTCCCATTGGACCTCAGGAGTCTGGATCTCCACCACTGCATCCACTAGGTGACGATCCGCTTCTCGCACCTTGCGCTTCTTGCCCTTCTGCCCATCCTCCTGCATTTCCATGGCCGCTGAGGCAGCAGCCGTAGAGGCCTCCCTTCGCAGCGTGAGGAGTTTCTCAAATCCAGCAACATTGGCGCTTCTATGCTGGCCATCGCCCTGCCTGGTTGTGAGATTCATGGACTTCTTGAGGCAGAACATGACGAAGCCACGGTCAAACTTCGAGAGCTTCAAAAACGTGCGGCCCTCACAGAAGTACGTCGTAGGTAGCCACACCTTGTTTGCGCCCTCTCTGATCACCCACGCCTCCTTCACGTCCAACTCCTGCGCACACTCTTGCCCTTCACCTTCAGAAGCACTGCCGGCCATGGCTTTTAAGCGAGCCCTTTCAGGCCCTGCAAGGAGGCAGCGAGCTTGGTTGAAAAGCCCTGCGCCAGAAAGCTCATGAGCATGCATGCAAGCTGGGGGTGCACGCATGCCTATAACCCATGCATGCAAGCATGCATGATCCAAGATTCCATGCACCCACACACTTGGCACGTGCCTTGGGCAGCTCGCGAAGCCTTTGCCTGCAATGGGGGACAACTATACAAACCACTCACGCGCCTCTCCTTTTTTCAAAAACTTCAAAAACCAACTCCTCTCGAGCCATAGGATCACGCAGCGGTCTTGCCTCTCTTGCGGGTTGGAGCTGTGGCCTCGATCACCAACTCCTCAGGCGCGCGCTTCACGGCCTTCGGCTCATAGACAAGTAAGATCTCACCTGCTTCCAAGTCCCTGGTATTCACAAGCACGGGTACCTTCAGATGAGGATTGGGGTCACCTGCTCCAAACTCTGGCTCCAACTTGCAATTCGCCTCACTCTCTTCATGCGTCTTTCCGACCATCCAGAAAGGACTCAGTGTGCCTTCCTTGCTGGGTTGAGGCGCAGCATAGTTGCTGTGCAGGTAGATCGTGACACCATCGTGCATGCCCATGCAGACGGCGCCGGGCACGCTCCTCGTTTCGATCTTCTGGCTGCATGCGGGGATCATGATCTTGCCTGTCTTGTAGGCCTTCAATGTGGACACGGCTCGTAGAGGCTTGATATGAAGGCGCAAACCCTCCATGCACTTCTCAGCCTTCTTGCCAGCGGACATGAGGGCCGACGCAATGCGTCCACGAAGCTCAACCACCTTCAGGATCGGTGACACGATGGCGTCCTTGAACCCTCCATGATCCACAATGATACTCTCTGCAGGCTTCTTCTGGATTTTCCACTCACCGTCCAAGAATGCCTTCAAGGAGACCTTGCAAGTCCCTGTGATGTCCTCAGACTCCACCCAAAGGATCACATCGTCGCCACGGATCTCTTTGATCTTCCCCTTGGCCTTGTCCACCTTGCGGATGACGTGCGTGCCAAGGACGAACCCCCTTTCTGCGGCCAGCTGCGCTGTGGACTCGAGGGCACCGTCTGCATCATATGTCCTTTGCCTCAGACCACCCATGCATGAAACATCGTGTATGAATGAGATTATATAATGAATGCAAGGCATGCATGAGAGCCAGCACGAGCACCATGCACCCGTGACAAGAAAACATTATATCCTGGAACCAAGCTGCTCGGTCTTCTCGCTCGCCGACGCACTTCCTTGCTCGCCCCCACCTTCGGCTGGAGGCCCGTACTCATCCGTCAGTGGCAACTCGGTCAGCTTGAACACTTCCTTCACAAAACCATGGGCCAGCTTCGCGAGGGGATCCTTGTTCAAATGCTTTGCCAGCGTGTGCTGCACGCAAGTGTCCTCGAAGTGGTCGTGGAGCTTCACCACAGCATTGGCATCGTCAACCTCACTAAAGTTGTCCAGGAAGGGTGCCAGCAAGAAGCGGATCCTCTGAAGAACTTTGCTACACGCTGTGATCTCTTGGCTTGCATCGGTCTGAAGCATCCTCTTGACTTCTGAGCTGCTTGGACCCTTGCTCTGACTGGTGTAGGCCATGGAGATCAGAGCGTACCGAAAGAAGACATGCTGAGACCGTGCATCCTTGCAGTCCGAACTGATCTGAAGCCAGAAGTCCGCTCCAAGCTGGGGCTTGCACTTCAAACATCTCTTCAATCTCGCTTCCATGGCGTTCATGAACCCCTCGTGGTGGAACTTCATGATGAAGGTATACATGTAAGGACACGCCATAGCGCAACTCGGCTTCGTGGACAATATGCGCATCTTGATTTCGTCCCATTTCACATCTTTCTTCGTGGCCACCATGCATGCGATGCGCCTCAGAAGCTGTGGTTCGTGCTCTCCCCTTGCAAGCTGACTTGACGTGTTCTGGGAAGCCTGGATCAAGTCCAAGATCTGACTCGGGACCTGGTGGGAGATGACCTTCCATGTCATGCCATTCGAAGCGGCCCGTGCCAGGTTGCTATCCAGAGACAAAGCCCTTGCCATGCTGAGCTTCCCATCCATGCATAGTTGGCCCCCACTAGGATGTCGAGTCTCATGACGAAGGGCACGAAGAGCAACGTTTGTGTGACTTGCTGCCAGGCTCGCAAACCGCAAGAACTTCAGGGGAGGAATCAAGCCTGAAGACTGCTGCATCAGCTTCTCGTTGAAGGCCTGGATTGCGGATCCTGCGCTCATGTCCACCTCCACGCAGTGTGGGCTTGTCTCTCGGTCCGACCATCCAACCTCCGCAATCTTGTCAAGGAGCTCATGCGCGTCTGGTCCAGAGACCCCATATCCATCTCGGTTGCGAGGACTCACTCCTACCTCGTCTGGCGAGATCTGCATCTCCCTGCATAGACCGTTGGCCGTCAGCACTGTCATCACCTTGTGATATGCTTGCATGACTTGACCCGTCTCATTGGTAGCCTTCATGATTTCATTCAGCTCTGCCAGGACCTCTGGAGTCACAGCCATGGCTTGCAGTGAGTGGATCGATTTTTGCATGTCATGTTAATATACGCGATGCCTTCGTGACAATGCTCATGCATGTAGTTATTATGTATCTTCAAAGTTCACGATGCCTCTGGATGGCGTGCGCTCTTGAGCAAGCACTGCCACTGCATGCTTGCAGGCATGCCAACATCCACGCAACCCCCTATAACAGTTCATGTGAAGGGCGTGTTCTTCAAGCAATGCCTGCAGCCTATCGACAACTCACACGATGGATGACTCGTGCCATGAGTGTTCTCAAAGACACTTCATGCAATCCATGTCACAATGAAACCTTTCCCAAACCAAGGGCGTGGCGAAGAGTCTGCCTGGTGCAAGTCGAAGAGGAGCAGAAGGCCATGCACCTGCAGCCAAAGAGAAATAGATCAAAACTGACATGACTT
This sequence comes from Cyclobacteriaceae bacterium, assembly GCA_965227935.1. Lineage (GTDB taxonomy): Bacteria > Bacteroidota > Bacteroidia > Cytophagales > Cyclobacteriaceae > JAWPMT01. Next base: position 5,570 of record CBDDGS010000053.1, read on the forward strand.
GAGACACGTGTTCATCCCGTTAGAGCCCCCTTATCAAGCCACCTATAGATCGCGGCCCGCGCCTAGCCTCCAGTTTGGCAGGAACTGCCAACTCCAAAACGTCACTTGTGGTCGAGACATATAGAGTTTATGGAAATCCTTCTCTAACAAAATTTCCTTGCGTACGCGTACTTCGCGCCTTGAACCCGAGGCCTTTGAGCCATGCATGAAAGCCACAGGCCACATCAACAGAAGCTTGAAATGCTGCCATGTCACTCTGAAGCGGCTCTGCATGGACAACAACAAATTCTCACCACGTCCGTGATTTCCATATAGCCCTGCTTCGTTGTGTACAATAGATGTCAAGAGATCGTGTCTGTTTCACTTGCCCAAACGCATCTCAAATTTAAGGACTTGTTTCCAACACCAAGCCTTACCAAAGCCAGCCTGCGGTAGAAAGCGGCACCATGCCACGATCGACAGTGGCCAAAGAAAAAAATAAGGAAAATCCAGAGACACCTAGGACTGCAATATGCATTCCCCACACGGCCAGCTCTTGCCCATTCCAAAAATTAGCGTCTTTTTTTCACTCAGGCGGGCTGAGATAAATGCACTTTACGCCAGATATAAACATGACCTAAAGTAGCTACACCCATTTTACAAAACCGCTAAACCCATTTAGCTAAACCACCTAACGATAACTAAAAAGCTATCGACGATTTAGCTCACATAGCTATCTCGCGTATCGAGGAGCTAGCTGATTAGCGCAGTTACTAAAAACGCAGGATTTTTAGTAAACGATACATCCACTACTAAATCACTTTGTGCGGTATACACCACACTATAGGCAAGATGCACCATACTTTGGCTCACTTGCGTCCCGGTTTGTGATGGTTATAAGCCCACCTATCTGGAGCTCAAAGCTTACATTTGGTTAGCAAACCGCGCGAGCATCCAAGCACTCACCACCACAAGTGTTTCGCCAAAAAGATCCTTGAGATAAATGGTTGAGGCTCACAACCGACCCATCAGCCTGAAGGTTGCTGCAGAGCACGTGTCCCGTGGCAACAGATCGATGTCGCCCTGCTCTGCAAAATACCAGAACGAGTAACTTCTCTGTGTCCTCGCGCCGAAGCCTCTCCGTGATCATTCTGTGAGCTTCCTTGAATAATCCTTCCCACTCGCGAGCTTTGGACATGTGATCCAGATTCTGCGGATGGATCCCTAGATGATCTCTCAAGTTGCGGTCACGTGATGGATCACCAACTCCACGGCAGTCCAAGAACAAGATCTCGTTGTTCGAGTAATCCGCAACAAGGCCTGGATGATTCATCTTAAAGTCGTCAAGCAGGATCCGGAGATGCTCGTCGTCAGACAGCGAGAAGGAGTACGAACCCTGATCTAGGGAACGAATCAAGGAGTGTAGCTTCTTAGATCTCCTGGTGCTCTGATCCGTAATGCCGACGGTCTCGATCCCAAACGTCGAGATCTTCACGGGCTTGTCCCTTGGGCTCACATGAACCCTCTCTGCCATCAAGCAGACCTCGTGAGCGGAATCCTCAACGAGGGGCCATTGCACTTGAGCCTCAAGGTTCGTCGACTCGTTGATGCAACACATTACGAGTCCGGTGCGGACGGATCTCGCTAGAGGTAACCTCTGGCCTGGGTAGTCTTCTAGGTGACATAGTCCACGGCGTACGTCTTTGATGAGGCCGAGCTTCGACTGTGCCGGGAGACTCAGGAGGAGTGGCGTATCGCTACCCTTCAGCTCGTTAGACTTGAAAGAACCCCTGAGACACATGCCACTAGGATCGAGCTTGATGCAGAAATAGATCATGTACACACCAGTGCATTCTGCGTTGCCAACACCAGTGTAGCTCGAGCCTGTGTTCCCGATCTTCTTGATGCACCCCGGCATGATCTTCTCGGCTTCCTGACGCCAGTGCTCTCCATGACATATTGAGTTGCAACCCTCATCAATCAAGATCCACACCTTGTCATCGTCCTTGCGAGGATCGATGAGTGGCAGCTCTGCTTCAGGGCTCTCGTTCATCTCCTCAAGAGTCGCTGGATAACCATGACCTTTACGGGGATTTGATGAGGAAGTCGCCCTATCATGCCCTGCAGATGCCTCTCTATGATTGCTGAAATCATCAATGCAATCTTGCAAGCATGAGATGAGCTCAGTGCTTGTGATTTCAGCTCGAAGTGACAAAACCCTATTCTGCGTCTTCACGAAACATTTGATCACTTCCTTTGCGGCATCAGTGGAGAGAGTTGTCTCCTCAAGAGACCGTGCAACGGTGCTCCCGACCCGAGACCCCGCCGACATCAGACCCTTTGCAAGGTCCTGCTTGGCCTTCCACAAGCACTGAGGCATTTCGTCGATCACCGTCTGGCAGTCCTTACAGAAAGTCTTGTGGATGGTCCGGGTGCTGCCTCGGTAGTCTACGTTCTCGTGTGTGCACTCTGAGAACTTCTTGGATGGCGCGGCCTTCGGTCTGGGATACTGCTGCTTGTGTCCACAGATCATGCATGTCTCACGGACCGTGTGTGAATTGGACCCAGCTCGGTTCAAAGCGTGGGCCGGACACCCTTCAGGACAGGGTGTCTCTTTCCGAGGAATGAGTGAGAGCTTGGATTGTCGTTTTCTTCCTGAGGTCATCTGTGGTACCTTTGCCCTCTGCATTGCCTCATCAACTTGGGGACCTGGTGTCAGGGGACTCGTGCGCATCTGCCAATCTCCATTCTCTTGCTCAAAGTATTGAACTGACCATCGCAAGAAATGCAAAAGAAGTGGATTTGGGTCTTCTTGGTTGATTCCCCAGTTGATGTACCCCGGTTCATTGGCTATGAGCTCACCATAAGTCATGCCCTTATGCTGTCCTACCAAGATCTTCTTGTTTCCATCAGGGACGCATGACTCAATCGCGGAAGCGAGTTGAGAAGGGTCTAGACCGTTGCCAGTGTCCTGGTCTACCTCGATGTCGTTGTCCTCGAAATCGCCGGGCTCGAACACTCCAACGTACGCGACCTTCTCTTTCGCCTCTTCGATGTCCGCGGCTCTTCCGGGCGTCCAATGAAATGGAATGCCTTCTGAGCCTGAACTGTCGCTCACCTGACGCGTCGCAAAGTTGGCTGGGCTGCCTTGGGAGCAGGTGGTCTCGAAGGTCCTTTGGGACACTCCGCATCTCCAGCCCAGTGGCCTCTCTTACCACACTTCTTGCAGGTGGACTTAAGCTTGAGCTCCTTCAGCTTCTTCCTACGATCCTCGATGCTAAGGTTGGACACTCTAGGCTTGTAGCTGAACTGATGCTTCTTGACTGGGATTCCTTTTCCCTTCGCCTTGCCACGAGCGAAGAATGCCGTCTGCTCAGCCTGTACGCAGTCGGCAAGTGCACTCAGATGCTCATAATTGTCTTCATCGAAACCTTCTGATGCTAGGAAACCTGCGAGCACATCAAGTTCAACTCCCTCAGCAGTGAGAGGATCCTCATCTGCTGCTGTCCATGCGTAGTCCTCGTCAGGAGCTACGTCATCCATCTCTGCGTCTTCAAGGTCATCGTGTGCAACGTATGCTGAACCATCATCTGCATATGAAAGGTCGTCGAATGCAACATGTCCGAAACCTTTCTTCCCCTTGCCGAAGCTTTTCGATCCGAGCTTGCCTTTGCCTTTCGGGGGTGGTCCACTACGCGACTCACGGATGTGCACACGTCCATGTTGCCTGATCAACGCTTCAGATGCCGTCTCAAAGGTGGGATTCTCATGCGTTGCAGTCAAGATCATCAACTTCTCCTGATGTGACAGCCCTGCGTTGTCTAGCAACAGATCCGTAAGAATCGTGTCGCTCACTTCTACCTTGCTATCAAGTTCACGAAGTTTCTTCCACCATCGTTTCCTTCGGGAGATATAGTGAGCCATGGATTCTCCGGATTGCCTTGCGAGCGGTCCTCCGACAGAGGTACCGACTCTATAGAGTTCCTTCGCTTCGTGTTCCTTGAGAGGAAACACTGCCTTCTTCATGTTCTCAATGAGCTTGATCACCGAATCCTCTTTCTTCAGTGCATCAGTGCCCATGTCTTCAGCAACAGTATACGCATCACCACGGAGGGATTCGACAACCTTCGCTCCCAAAGCCCAGCGGTCCTCGGCCTTGGTAGCCTCATACTTTGTCATCGTCCTGAACTCCCATTCGTGGTAGTGGTAAGCATCGCCTGTATACACCAGGAAACCGGCCTTAGTGAATTCCGTTTCCTGATGCTGTTGCCGAAACCTTAACGCATTTATGGCCATATCCTAGAAAGGAGTATGGTGCGTCTGCGTCCGAGAACGGAGCGCAGAAGAGCAGTAGCGAAGTAGCAGAAGCGCAGTGGGTTGATCCTCGAGGGACCGTATTGGGCCGCGCTATGGCACAAGCGCGGGCGAGGTGAAAAGAAAAAGGAGACTGGACGAATCCAGCTCCGCTACCAGTGTGAAAACACCGATAGCGTCGGTTTTGCAGCTTGGCTCAAAAGGGTACCCTGCGGGACAAGTGATGCCTTAGTGTGAGGTCACCACGCGCTGTACGTGAGTACGCTCTAAAGTACGGCAAAAACATGCACGTCTTCACAAAAGGATTTAAAAGTATTAAGTCTATTTAAGTCTCAATTGAAGGAAACGTTGGGAAGAACTATGCATGACAGGAAATGAAATGGTAACGTCTGATTGTTTGGGGGTTGGATTTCTTGCTTTCATCTTTTGCCATAGCAATCATGCATCTCATGTGGAACTGTCGTCAGTCCTTCTGGAGCTGCCTCACCCAAACAGCTCCTGTCGCACTAGTGCCTGCAAGCGTGAAAAAGGATGGCAGTCGCTTTCAAATGCTCAGACGTTTGCTGAGGTAGGACCAAAAACAAATGAAACTTTTCTAGACTTCACCCAGCCTCTGGTCTGAGCTGTTGGAGATAGATTGACACTCTTCAGCGATTGGACACTGTAGAGCTCAGGCTTGCCGTCGTCCTTGAGCACCAACCTCCTTGCCACTAGGTCGCATTCCACATTGAAGGTGTTGATGATCATGCCCTCGCTCTTCACGTGGACGGTGTATGCGGTGTGGGCGATGTTGGGGACTAAGCCGATGACTTGAACATCATCGGTTGTAGTCTTGTTCACCGTGTCACGCATCTTCTTATTGTCACTTCCGATGATGTAGAGACCCTTGTGCTTGGCGTTCTTGTAGTTCGTCATGTTATTGAAGCGCTGAAGGTGACTGTTGATTCGTGGTCCGAATTTCACGCCCTCCAGAACGAACCTCTCCCCACCAATTTCCAGCGCAATGTCTGGATTTCCTGCACCCTTCTGAGATTGCTTTGTGGAAACGGGCTGGTACTTCATATCTTTCAAGGTGGCGCAGATCGCATCGTTGTACTGCTCCTCATTTGGAAGACCGTCCTTCGCCAACTCAGATGTGTTTGCTTCAAAGCTCACAACCCGGGAGAAGAGCAGGTAGGGCAATGCTCGCATCAATAGGTCTGCACAGTGTTGGGGTTTGCTGGGCTCAAAGTGAACTTGCAAATTCTGCCTCTTCTTCAGATTGTGGAAGTAATACGAGGCAAGCAAAGGATTTGCCGCTCGGTATTCTGTGCCCTCAGCCATCCAATCCAACTGTTGGAACTCTCCCTTTGTACCATTGTATTTGGGAAGCACGAAACCGTGGATGGTAAGGTCTGTCCGGACGCGCTGGGGCAATGTTGTTGAGCCCTTGCACAAAAGCGCTACAAACTCTTTCGGCACGTTGCTCATGTCTTTGTATAAACCACCGACCCTCACTCCACGGCTCTCGCGCAGGTACCCCAAAATCTCAGTGTTTGTGCAATCCCAATCTCCTCCACCGTAGCTATTCCGCACAAAACCCACTGTCTGCCGGAAAGCCCAGCGGGAAATCCCACTTCTCTGCTTGCTCTGCACCCAGCGCATTGCTGCAATGAAGATGCCACGATGTCCACCGCAAAACTGCATAAAGAACTTGATGCTCTTCTGGTCCAGCCTAACACCGGCTTCCTTCAGCTGCTCCTCAAGCTCTGACGTGGAGTTCAAGGGAGGTGTCCACATGTATTTCTGGGTGATTTCAGGTGTGGACACAAGCAGGGTTGATGTAGTGGGAGCATCCCCTGAAGCTGAGAATAGCAGAATCTTTGGTTTGTAAGCTGTACTGCTCTTGAAGAGCGCTGAGCATAGAACTGGTGAAGAGAAGAGGGTGTGAGCCTCGTCATAGACGAGGGTCAGATTGTTGTCTCTCGCCAGCTTCAGGGCATTCCCAAGGGCTGAATCATCTCCGTCAATCTTCTTGTCCATGGCTTTCTCGATGGCTTCTATGGTGCGTGTCCTCCAAACAGTTCCTTGTCCTGCGGTGAAGGGAACATTGATGTACTTCTCAGGAAACTCACGTGCCAAATGTTCTGCGAGTGTTGTCTTGCCTATGGCTACACCACCGCGAATGAAGACGACTTTATGGTCTTCAAACAACTTCTCAATTTTTTGGTCGTAGTCTGTCAGGGAGAGGAAAACGTGGTTCTGCGGATCTGCTGCCTCGCTCAGCGGTGGCAGTATCACACGCTTTTGCGGACCTGCATTGCGGACTGCTTTCAATCTCGTCGGCACTCTTCCGGCAACTCCAGTGAGAGGTTGGAATGGCGGGCAGGGCCTGCATCCTCCACCGACAAAGGTCAAACGCTCGTGTACACCGTCAATGAAAAGCATCGCCAAGACCAGACCTTGCCATCTTTGGGCAGGTCGCCTCATGAGGGACGCCGAACTGATGATGTTTCTCTGAGGTGTCGCAAACAGTAGCTCAATACATGGCACTGCAAAACATTGTCTTCACCTTGGTACAAACTATTGAATAACTATTGCTTGCGTGGTGTGGCTGAATGTTGAAGTGGTGAACGTTTGCTCGGGTTTGAGTGAACAACAGCGCCAATGAAACTCTCAAAGCGCGTGCACAGGCTTGACCATCTCCCTGCCAACCTTTGACCACATGATAAACAGCACTACTACTTCAACCACAACGGACACATAGCAACGCCCATAGTGAGGGAGGTGAGCCACAGCTAGCTGTCATGCCAATGAATGTTCTTTTTGCACGTGTCAGGACAACCAAAGTCAAAGCCAAACAAGTAACGAGCTTTGGGGTTTAAGGTCATCAACCTCAATGTGAAACCGTGTGAGGACAACCTCGTCAGGGAGCAAGAACGCGACACAGAAGAGAGAAGCAAACGAGAAGTTGCATGAAGCAATGCCATAGCATGACAAAGCAGCGGGACTTGCAGCAGATTATGACTAAGGATATAATGCTCACATATTCAGATATATAGGTAATTATATGTACAATATGCCTTGTTACTTTGTAAGTAGAGGAGTTGAAATCCCGATGACAAATGAAACCTTTGACTTTATTTGGAACGGTTTTGGAAACAAAGAATTGACTGACAGCGACTCGTCTTCTTCGTCTGAAGAAAGCGACAATCCAAATTCATCCATGGTCATTTAAAGACTTGAGACACTCAATCTAAAGCATTTGCAATGCTTTTTAATTTGATTTTATGACTAAATTTATCTTTTTATTTACGCAATTCATTGTATTCAAATGAAAGCCTACTAAAGGCAAGTGGAACGCTAGAGAAGCTCTTCGGAGTTTCGCACTGACTCTCAGCGCCTAGAGCCCTTGAAACCACTCGGCTTGGGCATGCCAGCGAGTTGAAGAGCACCGTCTTATAGCCTTCAGACCCACGATGGCAGCCTCAAAAGCTACTCAAAAGGCCTAGAGTCTCCCACCAACATGCCCCAGAGCTCTTCTTTTTATCAATTAAAGGCTAGATGGCACCTTTAAGAGCGTGGCCACACCCTTAGCCGCCTAAAATAGGCCATTTCGAGCCTCTGAGGCCTACGAAACAGCCTTCCGAGGCATCGAAACGTGTATTGTGTATACTCTCTAAGTCACAGAACCTATTTAGTCCATATGAGTATCATGTGCATGAACTGAGTGTATACAGTAACAGTATATGCACGGAAAGATAAAACCAAAACAACAGTTTATTAAATAGAATTAAATAGATCAAAATAGTAAGAGTTGGAGATAAATTGAGTAGAAAAAAGATTTTATGCGGTGCTTTCTTTGGCCCTGAGGCCTTGATTTTCTTTTATGCTTCAGACCTCGTGCTCCTCCTTCTAAGGGGTCTTTTGATCGAAGTACTTGCCCTGCAGGATGGAAAGCTAAGGGCCGAGTCCCCAAGTGGAGATCTCCACAAACGCAACGGGAAATGACATGAAATGACATGAAATGACGCCACAGGATCTCATGCGGGTCGCCTGTGGCATTGAGTGGCACGATTTCGTATCGACTGGCACGCCAAGAAACGCAGAAAGAGCTCCGGCCCCATAGAGGCTCCGCACGTCCCTGATGGAGCCACCTGAGGTCAGCAAACACAACCTTTCAGAGCTAGTGAGCTCTGTGCCTGCATGCCTTTAAAATCCTTTAAAATCCTTTAAAATCCTTTAAATATCTTTGCAGTTTGACCGAAATGAAGCTTTGCACCCAAATGCTGAATCGAGTCCAGCGGCAGGTGTGCACTGAAGAGAAGCTCGTCGAGGTGGATTCGCAGGCACTGTGCCTGTAGTACAGGGCTGCGCCACACTGGCTAAGGTGCCCGAGAGCGCACAAGACCTGGCAAGGTCACGCTCCAGCCTATAATATTTATAATTATATTATATATTATAATTATAATTAAATTAAATTATTATATTAAATATTATATTATATATTATATTATATCATATTATATCATATTATATATTATATCATATTAAATATTATATTAAATATGATATTATATATATCTGTACCCTGGGGCTCCAG
>CBDDGS010000054.1:0-2983 GCA_965227935.1 Cyclobacteriaceae bacterium
GAGGTCATCCCATTCATCCTTGATCAGCTGGAGCCGGGCTGCGGCTTTCATCAGCAGAGTCGCTTCCAGTTCCCGCGGCGATACCGGTGCTGCCTGGCTGGTTTTCTGATAGGCCTGCGCTGCCTGTTTGTACATGACTGATCAGCGTCCCTTCATACTCAATGAGCTTACGAGCTTCTTTCAGTGCCTTGTAGAAGGATCCGGATATAATCGAGTTACTAATCCGCGTGACATAGGGGATTGTACTCGGTGCGGCCTTCACGATGTCATTGACCAGGGTGAAGTAACTTTCCTTAACTCGCTCCAGGTCGGTGGATAAATACATCAACTGAACTGCAAGATAGACGCGTTTTGCTGGCGTATCTGCGGTGTCAGGTGTGAGAATGTCCTTTTCTCTAAGGATCGGCGCGTCGCCCTCGATGAATAGGCGGGTTCTCTGGTTGTCATTGGTAATTACGCTTTCACCAATGATGATCCTTTCTCCCGGCTTTAACTCGACCTTGAGCGCCATTCCTTGACCTCCACGTTTGAGTATCGGAGCGAAACGTTAACAAATAGGTTAACACTTTCACCCGATACCTGCCGAATCCGGCTTTTCCGGTTAGCCGAACAGGCTGAGTACACTTTGTTCCGCCTGGTTGGCCAGGGACAGGGCAGTTGATGACAGCTGTTGCCGTGTTTGAAGGGCCAGCATGTTTGCGCCTTCTTCATTCATGTCGGCAATTGTCAGGTCGCCAGCGCCCACTTCAAGTGTATTGATGATGTTCTGGGTAAAGTCAGTTCGGATCTGCACTGTGGATAGCGCTGTGCCAAGACTGCGGGCGGAGTTCCGAAGTTCGTCCAACGAAGCGTTAATCGCCTGAAGTGTACGTTCGATATCGGTGTCGGTCTTGAACTCGGACGAAACAGCGCTGAGTGCTACGGTACTAGATGCCGACGCGAGGGTCATGCGATTAAAGTCCGTATTATCGCTGGTAATATTGAAGGATACTTCGCCTATCAGGCTGACGCTGCCACCCGAAAAGGTCGCGTCGAGTCCCTTCACATTGTTAATCAGTTTGACGAGATCGTCGACCGTCGTTTCCTCGTCAATTTCTAATGAAGCCGGTTCAAATCCGTTGCCGTCTGTGATGGTAATCGTGTCACCAGCTTGGAATCCGCCAGATGTGATGAGTGTGTTTGTTGCTGACAGGGCTGTAACAGAAGCCGTCGAAGTTGTTCCGCCGGTCGCGCTGCCGTCTGTCGCTGCCGCAGAACCGGCACCTGAAGCTGTGTTCTTTGAAATATACAGCGGATTATCTAAGCCAGACGTGATGGTGATATCGTCAGTGGACTCATCGAAAGACGCGTGAACACCGTTCAGGTTATTCAGGGCGTCTACATAATCCTGAAGTGTGGTTATGTCGGTGCCGACCGTCAAAGTGGTGGTGCCCGAACTGTCGGTCAAGGTAATCTGGTCACCATTGACCCAGCCCGGCAAGTCCGTCAGGTTGGACGACGCTTGCATGGCAGTCGTCATGTCCAGGGTGATTGTACCACCAAACATATCAAACGAAGACGTTCCAGACGTGCCTGTTGCCAGGTCGTCGAGGTTCAAGCCTGTGTCCAGGGTGGTGTCGGTGAAATCGACCGGATCGACCGTCAGGTTGGAGGTGCTGTCCTCGTTAAAGATGACCTCCAGCTCATTGCCGGCACCTGCAAGCAGGTTCTTCCCCTTGTAGCCCGAATCCTTAGCCATGTCCTCGATTTGCTCAAGAATGGCATTGTACTGGATCGCAAATTGGCGCCGTTCGTACTCACTGGACGTCTGAAGCGCCTGGTTCGCGATGGCCTTTGCGGATTCAACGAGTTTGGTAATCGATGTTATGCCGTCATCAGCCGCGCGCAGAGTCTGAACGGCCTGTCCCATGTTGTCCAGTAGGTTGGACAGATCGCCGGCCCGGTCGTTCAGAGATTGTGCGGTGAAATATGAGTTGGGATTGTCGAGGGCCGAGTTCACCTTCAGACCAGTCGCAAGGCGATTCTGAGTTGTTTCCTGGAATGCCGCTGTCTTTTTCAAGGACAGAAGGTTGTCGCGAACGGCGCTGGAAAGAACAATATCAGGCATCTGGCTTCACCGCATTTCCTGTTCAGTACTCGTACAGGCCGCCGCTGCATACTTGTTCGCAGGTCAGGGCCTTGTGTGTAAATCTAAACGGAAAGTTAATCGGTGATGCACGAATTAACGTTATTTAAATAAAAGTTACCAAAAGCTTTCTTTTAACTGATTGAATTTACGAGAGAAAATTTTTGACGTCCGCCAAGTAATAGCGGTCAGACAACAAAAACGGCGGGTGGTGAACCCGCCGTTTGTGCTCGTGTTCGCGTTTTTTGGTGCGAAACTGATTCTGCTTTTAGAACAAGGACAGTACGGTCTGATCTGCCTGAGAAGCGAAGGACAAGGAGGTTGATGCCAACTGCTGCCGTGTCTGCAGGGCCAGCAAGTTTGCACCCTCTTCATTGGTATCTGCCAAGGTGAGTTTACCAGCACCTTCTTGGAGTGTATTCACGATTGATCTCGTGAAATCTTGCCTATTTTCAACAATCGATAGGTTGGTACCAAACTCAGATGCCTGTGTTCTTAGGTTGCCAAGCGCGTTATTCAGCCGTGTAATTGTCCGGTTGATGTCGCTATCGGTAGCGAAACCCGAATCGTCGTCTGTTGCAATACTGAAACTTCCGCTCGCAGTAGCCGAGAAGCCCTGTGACGCGAAATCCGTATTGTCCGTTCCACTTCTTTTGCTATTGATCGTAAGATCAGTCTCTGATGTGAAACCAAGCCGGCCGTTGGTGAACGATGCAGTTACACCATTGAAGTCGTTGATGAAGTTGGTTAGATCATCGACCGTTGTTCCGGCTTCAATTTCCAGAGAGCCGAGTTCGTAGTTGTTGCCATCTGTCAGTGTGATGGTGTCGCCGATAGCGAATGAGCCACTGTCAGCCA
>CBDDGS010000055.1:0-1900000 GCA_965227935.1 Cyclobacteriaceae bacterium
AAGGTGGAGGCCTTGGACACGTTGAAGCGCCAAGTGGAAGCTAGAGTGGCGCAGTTGGGTTCGGTGGACGTGGCCGAGATGTTCAGCCGCCGAGGTTCACGAAGCAGGCGTCTTGGTTGGGGTTGAATGCAGGCTTCGCCATCGATCTGGAGACTGGCTGGGATCTAGATGACCCGGACCAGGTTGCGGAGATGGATGAGCTGATACGGATGCAGGATCCGATCCTACTCACGGAAGCCCCAGGTGTGATCCCTTTACGGGGCTGAGGTTCCTCAACAAGAGGTACATGAGCTTGGAGCGGAACAAGCTAGCGCGAGAACGAGGAGTTCGGCATCTTAGGCTATGCGTGGAGAGGTACAAGCAGAGGCACAGCAAGGGACGTTATTTCCTTCATGAACATCCAGCTGCAGCAGATAGTTGGGATGATGAGGAGATGAAGAAGCTGCAGGCCATTGATGGGGTGTTCACAGTGACGGGACCCATGTGCGCGTGGGGAATGAAACTTCGCACCAAGAAGCAGGGTGATGGTTATGTCTACAAGCCCACGAGATTCGTTACGAACTCGGTGGAGATAGCGAAGATCTTGGATAGGCATTGTGCGAATCGGAGAGGTGGACCTATCCATCGTCATGTTTCACTCATTGGAGGTTTGGCTCAGCTTTGTGCGGAATACCCGCCGGAGATGGTCAATGCAGTCCTAGAAGGCTTGAAGAGGCAGATGGAGTGCGATGGTGAGTTGAGCTCGATGAGGCATTTTCTAGTGGACCAGTTCCGACCGAGCCAGTTTTCTCTGGAGAGTGGGCTGAGAAGGTGGAGGAGTTCTACGACGACATTTCTGGAGAAGCCCTACCTCCGGAGGGAGTCAAGAAAGCGAGGCAAGAGGAGATCAACTGGATCCACAAGATCAATCTCTATGATAAAGTTCCTCGGAAGCAGGCGGTCGACAGAGGCAAGACTATTTTGCCGGTGAGATGGGTCGACGTCAATAAGGGCGACAAGACTAAGATGAACTTGAGATCGAGGATCGTCGGGAAGGAGCTGAAGGTGAAGACGAAGGAAGCATTGCTGGCCCATGAGCTGTTTCAGCAACACCACCGTGGGAGATGGTCAAGGCGCTTTTCAGTCTTTTGGTGACGGATTTACCTGAAGATCTTGGCGGAGGTCATGATATGGTGATGGGAGTGTTTGATATTAGCGAGCACACTTCATGCGGAAGCGCAGCGGGAGTTGTACATCGAGATCCCGGCGAGGACATGGCTCCGGAAGATGGAGATGTTGTCGGGAGACTCAACCGTGGAATGTACGGCTTCAGAGATGCATCCCATGGGTGGATGAAGGACTGGCAGGAGCTATTGAGGAAAGGAGGTTTCTCAGTGGGAACAGCTAACCCAGCTCTATTCCTGAATGCAACAGACTATTGTCGAGGAGCGGTTCATGGAGATGATTTCTATGTCTTAGGACCGGCCTATGCGATCGACAATGTGAAGGCGATGTTGGGAAGCAAGTATCAGATGCGGGAAAGTCATCGCCTTGGTTTCACTGAAGGGTGTGTGAGAAGTGCAACGGTTCTCAATCGTGTGGTAACCCTAGGCGTGACGAATGGTCGCAAGTGGGTGAGGATTGAGCCAGATCAGAGGCATGTGGAGCTTATTGTGCAAGCAGTGGGATTATCCTTGAAGTCAGCTGGAGTGACTACGCCGTCGGTCAAGCCTACGGATGCACAAGCAGCAGCTTTGGAGACTTCAGCTGAGCTTCGACCTGCAGACGCTTCGAACTACCGCTCAGCCGTTATGAGGGCGAGCTTTCTGGCGCAGGAGAGACCAGACATTGCAGAAGCGGTGAAGAGGATGGCACAGGGCATGTCTAAGCCTAGACTTGCTCATTGGGAGCTTCTGAAGCGCTTTGCACGGTACCTGATCAAGGAGCCGAACATGTGCCTTGTGTATCACCAGCAGAGGATGCCAGACTACATCAAGACCCAGGTCGACAGTGACTTCGCCGGTGACAAGGTGGGGCGGAAGTCAACGACTGGAATGGTGCAGTACTTTGGGAGGCATGTCTTGAAGGCTACGAGCAATCTTCAGCCGGTGTTGGGGCTGAATGTGTCGGAAGCAGAGTTCTATGCTCTTACTCATGGAGCTGCTCACAGCCTTGGCATGCAGTCTCACTTCCAGGACATTGGTCTGAGTCCAGGGATTGTCATTGAGAGCGACAGCAGCAGTGCGAGGAGCTTTGCCAGTAGGCAAGGACTCGGGAAGCAGCGGCACGTTCAGGTGCGCTTCTTGTGGCTTCAGCAGGCTGTTGCAAACAACCTTGTGGTGGTGAAGAAGGTGCATACTAAGCACAACACTAGTGACATCCTGACCAAGTCCTCGGAGGCGCAGACTATCCGGAAGCATCTGGTGGAGATGAGTTGTGAGCGTCACGAGCCCAATGCGAAGCTACAGAAGAGCATCCATTAAGTGGATCGCCAGGCTCCGCTACCTAGACTGCTTCACCCAGATGCAGGGTTCAGCAGAGGAGGAGTGATGAAACTATCGCTCCATAGCATGCGGCCCGAGAAAAGGCATCGCCATAAGTTCTCATCACAGTTCCAAGTTTTGCCAGTGCGGGGGTACCCCCCCCCCCCAATGGTATGGTCTCACCATGGAAGGCAGGGCCCACACACAGTGTTATGTTGGCAACAGCTTCATGAGCAGACTGTGTTTTACAACCCAGTGTGCAGAACGCTCCATTCCACAGGGGGGGAGGGTAAGATGATGATGTGTGTGTGTGTGTGTTGATATTGCGTGTGTGTTTTACACGTCCTCATGGTATGTTCCTTGTGTTATATAGGGTTACCAACCATATGGCGGGGGCCCCCCCCCTCACTGAGCGAAACTGGTACATATATAGATCTCATGTCGTGAGGTTCTGGAGGATCCACATGTCCTGGAAGCTGATCTACGTGCTGCTGCTGCTGCACGCGCCCGCAAGGTTATGGATCTGGTTCTTCTTCCCCGCGCTCTTCGTGCTCGTCGACCGCCTGCTGCTGGCGAACAATCAGAGCATCTACCTCACGCTGCGCAGCGTGAAGCTGCTGCCGAGGGACGTCATCGGACTCACCTTTGAGTTGCCGCAAGGCTTCGCCTACCAGGCCGGTCCTCTTTATAAGGAGACACTGTAGATTCGAGATATACATAGATGATAAGAAAGTATATAGAAATATAATTATGTAAGCATACATACTTTTATCATCTGGAAAGGCGGGGCAGTATATCCTGCTGGGCTGGAAGGGCGAGTGGCATCCCTTCACCTTGACCTCGGCACCCGAGGCCTTCGACTAGACTAGTACATAGAAATTGTTAAATGAAGTGAGGAGAACTGCATTTCGGTGCACATCCGGTCGCCCAACTCCTTGGATTGGCCTCTCGAGCAGTGCCTCCCTGACTTCAATCGTGAGGTGCTCAGCGCTGCGCAAGAGGCTGACCGAAGAGGCGCCGGCTCAGGCGGCTGGTGCGGAGAAGGGAAAGCCACCCAGAGCGCCTTAGCTACTGAGTACACCTGTTTTTATCTGTTTACATCTGTTTGCTGAGTTCGCTGTGCCCTTTTCAACTTGACACAAAGGCTCCCCTTCTCATCGAGTACAAGAAGTGCACTCTCGCGAATAGCCGCTCGAGAAGACTTCGAGATGCTTCGAGATTGAATGTGAGGCCCGGTGGTGTACAACGTGCCCAGGGTGGCGGGCGAGGTGCAAGAGGCTTCGCTGGATGAGAATGGCCAACCGCGGCTGCTGGGTCGAAATGTCTCAGGCCTTCCTTCACCTGAAGCCTCCTTTGAGCTCGCAGGCAAGCAGATGGAGCCGGTGCAGTCCGGAGAGACCATGATCAGAGCCTCTGCCAGGCGGCTCTTGAGTGGAGCTCTTGAGGTCGAGCGCAGCCCGGCATGCTGCCGCCAGAGGCGGTGGTGCTCCAAGTCACGGGGCCCTTTGGTGCGCCGGCCCAGAAGGTCTGGGGTTTCGACACTCTCATGGTGGTGGGCGCTGGCATCGGGGCGAGGGCCTTAAGGCCCCAAGCGCAGGTACTAGATCCCTTGTAATGAAGCCGGAAAGAGGATGGAAATCCATGTTACACTGTATATAAACCAATAGCAACACATATGTTTTTGCAAACAAATGAATCCAACATGGATCTTTATACTGGCTCATGATATACACGATCTAAAGGCACCTTTAGCTAGTTCGAGGTCCATAGCTTGAGGTGACGCCTTTCGCATCCATCCTGCGCTCCGTGCAGTTGCGCGCCAAGCAACGTGAGACAATCATGAGCACCGCTACCAGGTGAGCTAAGTGAAATATATGTATGATTATATGCACATATATATTAATATATATATACATGTTTTTTTTTTGTTAAAAAAATGATCTATATCGAAGCACGTGCCTTAAAGGCATGAGTTCGGGCAGGCCTTCAGCCTGGAGGAACATGGGGGGAGGCGCCCTTGATTCCGTAAAAGCCTTTAAAGAGCCGATGTTCATTGGAAGGCGATCAAGAAGATGCGCGCATGGGCCTGCAGCGCTTAGTGGATGAGCTTGTGGTTGTCCCCAAGAAGAGCCCTGGCAAGAAGATCTAAAAGAGATAGCTGTAGACCTGCTAGGGGAGGTGAACTTGCTACTGAGGATCTATTTCTACTGGATCTGCCGAGGGCAGGCAGTTTGTGTCAATTATTTAAGCTGGAATGGTGGCAGGAGGAGTTCGATTGGTTCTGCGACCTCTTGTCGGACGCCGCTGAGGGGCCTGCGGCAGGCCTTTCAGCTCCCTTCTAAGATTTAAAGTGTATTGTGTAGTGCAAAAGCTCAATAATATTCATACTACTACTCCTACTACTCCTACTCCTACTCCTACTACTACTACGACTACTACTACCACTACTACTGCTAAAGTAAACTAAAGAGGTATCGTGGACATCACGCTCTTCATCACGGGCGAGATCGAGTTGACCCAGGTGAAGAAGCTGCCCTGCGCCAGCGGCCAGTTCTTCGGGAGGCCCAACTGGGGCCGGATCTTCAAGCAGAACCGCGACAAGCACCGCGGTGAGCACATCGGCGTCTTCTTATGTGGCTCGCCGATCATCGGAGAGGCGCTGAGTAGGGAGTCAGTGAAGAACTCGGACCTCGTGGGCACTCCTGGGGCCACCCGCTTCTCCTTCTTTAAGGACTCGGTGAGACGATCTAGTCATATAATGCTTATACGCGTACAAATTGTATATATAATGTATATATATATAATATGAATATATATAAATGCACATGTGTGTGGAATTTGTAGATGTATGTGGTATAGATTCGATGTGCTGCAATGAGAGATTGGTGTGGCAGGAGCACTTCTGAGCTGATCTCATGGCAGTTTTGGTTGTACAGAAGGCTTTGCAAAGGGTTTTGCCTACGAAGAGCATCGCTGGGCAACTGTCTAGCACCCCTATGGACCCGATTTGGGCCGCCGGGAAGGGTGTGAAGTTAATTTCTTCGTGTCGCCGGGTCTCGGGTGTCCGGCGAAGCCGACACGGCATCTCCACAGTCGAGAGGTCGTGAACTCGAGGCTAGGCGGCATGGAGCCATGCTTTTGAGGGCTGTTTCCGCACCTCAAGCTGCATGTCGGCATCCAAGAAGCCTTAAATTAAAGGGAGATCTTAACGATCTTGGATTCCGGAAGTCGAGCCAATTGGCCACGAGTGCCCCGACAGAGTTGAAGGCTTGATTCAGGTGCTCTGCTTAGGCTCGCAGGGGTAGGAGGTGAGCCAAAGGCTACCTTAGGACGCGGCCATGGCAGTTTCTCGACCGCCTTGTAATCCGATGTCATATCCTTCAGGTCTTAGTCTTTATCTTGCTGCACCTGGCCTCTGCGGACATGTATCTCAACAGCGGGACACTAAGATTCTTTTAGAAGGATGTGAAATGAGATCCGCGGGGCTCCAATAATAAGCTGCGTGAGCAGAGCAACAATGTGCAGAACGCCAACCGCACCCTGGCCGACCTATCTAAGTGCTTCGATGGAGATGCCTTCTGGTGATTTCAATACATAGAATATGACATAATGGATTTAAGAGCTTCGTTGAGCTTCGGAATGGCTTTCGAGGCCTCTTCGACTCCCAGAACAATGCGGCCTCTGGATACCAGATTGGTGACGACTGTAAGCCCGCCTGCAAGGCGCAGAGCCTGTTGAGAAAGGGCTAGAGCTCTCTTAGGATGGGGCCAACAACTATGATGTCACCGTGGAAGGGGCTACAAAGGGCACCATGAAGTACTACCAAGGCGCTCAAAGGCTTGTGGTTTCACGGCCTGCTAGGATCCGAGCTCTACATCGAGTGGCACCACCAGCCTTCTGGCTCTTTTCTGCATCAGCCGACATCTGAGGCACGGCTGTGGTGTGGGGCACCCCAACGTGGTGTGCCAGATCATCTTGCAGTACATGAGCCTCTTGGCCTAAGGCCCCTCCCCCTGGACCTGTGGTGCGTGTGGATTGGTTTGAATGCTGGTTGATGGAGTCGTAGTCTTCGCAACTGGTGTTGATTTGCATGGTATTTGCAAGGAATTTGACTAAGTGCGGGAATAAAGGCAGATATGGAAGGCAAGCAGCCTTGCATAGCCTAATGGTGGGACGGTGTGCCCGGGGCCAGGGTTTGGGGGACCATACCATGGGGGGGGGAGGTTAACACGGAACACAGGAGCATATATACATATATTATTATATTATATATAATATAGGTGCTTCAGGTGTCGAGGATAACGTGAACCTCCGCGACGGCACAGGGCAAGAGACTGCGGGCGGAGAGCAGAACCAGGACCCCACGGAGGAAGCCACGGCACAGCCGGCGCGTGGCTATCATGAACCCCTGGAGTTCTATGAGGCGCTTCATGTGAGAATCAGTGCAAATCCATGCTTTAAGATGGACTTTCGAGAGGGAGCGGATCATTTTCATGCTTTTTTTATTGCATTTGAATGACTTGCCGAAGGCCTGCATGCAGCGGGAGCGGAATCAAGGGCTCTACACAGCGGACCAACGGCTGGAATCCAATGGCGGCGCCACCTCCACGCGACAGAACCCCAATGGGAACGGGAGGCGCAGAGGACAGGCTAGACACGGCCTGGAGTGTCCCGAGGACGGCTCTTTGAGCATCCTTTTGGAGGCTTTTAAAGGCTTTTTGAAGCTAATTAAAGGAGATTAAAGGAGAGAGACTACTATCCTTATTGGCATCCATCCGTGTGGCATGACATCGCCATTCTCACGAATGAGCCGGAGGTGAGGTGCGACTACTACCGGGCAGAGTCGCAGAACGTCAAGGTGCTTCATGAGCGTCGTACATGCCGGGAAGCTGACAATTGATGAGATTGTCCTCTTAAATGGCCGCTTTTTGAACTCCCAACTCAATTTCGAGGCTTGATTTTGATGCGCGAGGCCAAAGGGATCTGCTCGATTCCGGCCCACAACAACCCAGCCGCCTGCAGCGGCAATGGCGGTGAGACTTCTGGCTGAAGCTGGACTTCTAGACTTAAGAAGCTAAGGTGGAGAGAGGTGGCGGCCTTTCAGGAGCCGCCACCCGAATGTATTGGCGGCATCCAGAGTCGCGACAATCATAATGGCAATGTGAGGAATGGCCGCTTGGCAGGTGCTTGGCTGCTTCCGCAGCCCTTTCAAGGGCTAGGAAACGGCGATGAGCTATGTGGTGGCCTGCTGCTGGCTGGTGCTCCTCTACTTCTGTAGGTCTAGATATCTTCATCAGCACACCCTTGAAGAGGTGGGACATGGTCGACTCGCCCAGTTGGGTGCAGGTGGCTGCTGCGCTGAAGCATCTGCACAGCCGTGGGGTGGATGTAGAGCCCTCAAGAGCTGATGCTGGTCTTGGGAAGGGCTTTTGGGCCGTTGTGCGAGCTGTCTAGGCTGTTTCCCAAGGACGTGATCGAAGAGCGGCGAAAAGAGAAGCGGGAGAGCTTTCTGAAGGCCACGATGACCGTGTGGTCCCTGACGACAGAGGCGTTTCACACCTTGAAAAGACAGCTTTTGGATCTTAGAGGTCTATTTGCTCCTCTCCTTCTTGGTGCAGAACTACTTGGCCTTCGGATCGCTGTGGCAGATGCCCAACTTCCTCACCTGTGCAGCGGCCAACGTGCTCTTCCAGCAGCTCAGGCAACCAGAAATCCGGCTGACACCAGCGGTCATGGGCAGCTTTACAGTGGTGCTAACCGTCGCCACGCTCCTGTTTACAGCCCGGAGCTCGATTCGAGCCGCAAACGCGAGATCGAAACGAGGTGGGTTTGCCTCGCGAGCTGCTGCCGGCCGCCTACATTGCTAGGATCACGCTCTGCGCACTCTCTGGGAATGCCATCTATGCCAATAAGGCACGGGCAAGTATCAAACTCGATGGCAGCCAGGTGAATACGATCATAGGGCCCTTCTTCGTGCTGTCTCACTGGCTACAATGCCCGGAGGCAACACATGGCCAATTGCCACCTGGCCATTCATCATGTGTTAAAGACCTTAGCCAAAGCAGCCACCGCCTTCAACATGGTCTATGTACAGATTCAGTTGGTGAAATGCACTAACATAGAAGAACGTGGCGTGGACGTGCTTTGACAGCCCCAAAACGGCTTTTGAGAAGGCGCATGAGGCTCTTCATGATCGTGAACGAGGCCGTCGCCATCTCCCTGATGGCTCTCGCCGTCTCCAACCTCGACAGCAAGGAGTTTC
Organism: Cyclobacteriaceae bacterium; assembly: GCA_965227935.1. Lineage (GTDB taxonomy): Bacteria > Bacteroidota > Bacteroidia > Cytophagales > Cyclobacteriaceae > JAWPMT01. Next base: position 8,725 of record CBDDGS010000055.1, read on the forward strand.
AGCTGGAAGCGGCGACCTTTCAGCTTGAGGAGAAGGTGAAGGAGGCCCAGAAGGCGGAGGTCAGTGGCCACGCAGCCAAGCGGCTACTGTCCGTGACCTGCGATGCTGTGGTGCGCCTGCGGCAGGCCTCACATCAGAGCCTGCGAACTTACCGAGTTTCTGTGTATTCCAGAAATTATATATAATTAAATGTAATTGGATAGAGTTGCCTACGATTTCTGATATGATATATGAGGTATCTAAAGCTTATGTTATTACATAATAGCTGGTTTTGTATGATCATAGTCCATGATGTGTGTTTGGTGTTTCTCCACCCGCCCATACCACCCAGCAGAGTACCTTGAGGGTTGTGCGCATCTCTTCACAGTCAATTTGGATAGCTTTGGGTTATAGATCATATTCATAATATGATATATATATATCTCAGATATATTATATGATATGTCATATTATTTATTATTATACATCATACGATGTATATCATATACATATAAGCCGTGCGAACGTAAGCAGGACCTGAGTATTGCGGAGCCAGCACCAAGCCTGGCAGACCTCTTGATGTGTGGCGTGGGCTTTAAGAGCAGCCACCTGGAAGGCTTCGGAGCATCGAGAAACTCACTTTTGCACCATATATGATAAATAAATATACTTTACATGCTTGATAGTATGATATACAGTTACATTTTGTTTCTTTAAATAGGATATAATACTGATCACACATGGTGTAATATATATATACTTACATTAGGCCTATGACACACCTCAGCACGTCATCACACCGCACCCATCAGCGTATACCAAAGATCATAACACAAATCATCACAATCAGCGTATACCACAGCTCAAAAAGAAATCATCACAATCACCACATACCAAAGTTCATAACACAAATCATCACAATCACCACATAACACAAATCATCACAATCACCACATACACAAATCATCACAATCACCACATAATACAAATCATCACAATCACCACATAACACAAATCATCACAATCACCGCATACCACAGCTCATAGCACAAATCATCACAATCAGCACACCCCACAGCTCATACACAAATTCATCACAGGACCACCACACACAAAATCATCACGACCACCCACATACCAAAGCTCATACACAAATTCATCACCGCCCCTACACACAGACAATCATCAACACCAAGTCATAACACACACAAAAATCCTAGCAACTGACCACAACACAGACACAGCAAAAAAAGCATAACAGCAAGGCAACAAGCAAAAAAGCACAACAACCGACCACAACACAAAAAAGCAGAACAGCAAAGCAACAGACAAAAAGCAGAGCAGCAGAACAAGCAAGCAAAAAGCCTAACAGCAAAGCAAGAGACAAAACTACACACAAATTTGAACTGCGTCATTGCCCCCTTAAACGAAAAAACATTGAACAATTCCCAGAACAATACCAAAACCCATAATTCTAATAATAAAATTATTATTAGGATGATGGATTGAAATTTACGTTATGCACATCCACATTCCCAGTATGCACATCCACATTCCCAGTATGCACAAGTCCATTTTGTGTGGGCACAGCCTCGTATCCGGCAAAAGATACAAAATACAGCCTGGTATCCGGCAAAAGATACAAAATACAGCCTCGTATCCGGCAAAAGATACAACATACAGCCTCGTATCCGGCAAAAGATACAAAATACAGCCTCGTATCCGGCAAAAGATGCAAGATACAAATCGTATCGGGCAAAAGATGCGAGATACAAATCGTATATCCTTCACAAAGACCTTGACGTCAAAATCAGATCTTGACCCTAAACCCAACTTCAGCCTTCAATTTACCAAAGCCAGACCCTGAATGTGCTCAAACTCAGCCTCGAATTCCTCCAAGTCAGCCTTGAATTTACGGAAATCACACTGGGGAATAGAGCTTCTTGTAGCCATGCGCCAAAGGCACCAAGTGCGTGTCAAGCCATGGATGGCGCTGGTCGCAATCCTCAGTTTCGTGAAGTTGATGGGAGCCTTCGTGCCACCATTGCAGGTGGCGATGGAAATGCAGTTTCGTGTATGACACTTGTTCTTTGGTGTGTCTTTGCAGGTGGCATCAGCGAGACCTCAGGGCACCATTGGGCGTGCTGAATTTATTGGGTCTGGCATTGAAGCTTTGCTGTTTGGCATCTTTTCCGATTTGGTCATGCAGTCAAAGAATATGAAAGGCAACAATCCTTGTCCTGTATGTTTTTTTTTGTCTTTTCAATCTTGCCGCCGAGGTGAAAAAGGGTCCGCACCGATGCTTGACCCAATCCAGAGCTTGGGAGGTAAAGATCTGGCAAGTCATACTGTCTGCTTCCAGCCTCTCCGTAGCGACAATACAGGCAGTGTGGGCATGGCGCTCCTCTGCAAAAGGCAGAATCCACACCGCAGTTGTAGAGGTCACGAAGCCTTTTGAGCCTTCGAAGACGGAAGAGGAGGTTATCAAAAGGCCAGTGATGGAAACCATCAAAGACCGCATCAAGAGCTGGAAAGAACATGGGACCATCATCGGTGGCCGTCACCTATCAGGAAAGTCGGTGGCACTCGAACAAGCCTTGCGAGGAGTGCGAGGCGTAGTGGAAGTCACCATCGAAAACGCCGAATGGAAGAAGATGATGTATGAGCAGTTGAATGTGGATAATGTGGGCATGTTCAAAGAGGTCATGCGCCGTGTGCGCGAGAAGCTCAAGGACTTTCCGGACAACCTCACGAAGTATCCGATCCTCATTCTGGACATCCCTCGCAGAACCACCGAAGGACTGACTTGCGTCTTTACAGTTGACCTTGGCAAGGAGTTGACCTAGTCTCTTCCATGGCGAAGGATGTGGCCTCTGACAAGAAACGAGCAGAAGTTCATGTCGCCTGCTTAAATAATGTATTGAAATGCTTCAAACATGAATGTGATGTCTATCCTTCTGTCCAAGGTGATTGTGTCAGCCTCTTCCGCGGCGGTGGCGCTGGCGTTTGATGCCGGTGGAAACCAAAGGCAGGAGGACATTTGGGTGGCCGACCTCACAGAGAAGGAGGCAAAGGCTTGCTTGTCCTTACATGGGCACGACAATTTTGACGAGTTCATCGATGCCTGTGTCTCAGCTCAATTCAGCCAAACATGAAGTCATTGATTTCGTTCTGTGACCGGAGTTCATTCAGGTGGCTTGCGGGTTGGAGACTTGGTGAAGGCCTGTGAGAACTTGAAGCGCCTTGTCATTTCAATTGGTTTCTCGTAAGCCAAGGAAGGGCATCTCCTTGAAGGAGACGGCGCAGGCGTATAGGCTTGATGCTACAAACGAGGTCACGGGCTTCATCAGGTTGCAGGTTGATCCCGAGCTCAGCGGACGTAAGATGTTGGAAGAGCTCCTCAAAGCTTATCCTGAAGGCATCCGAGAGACGTTCAACGGCATTCGCCTCAATCGAAGAAAGGTTGCAAAGCTAATTCGGGATGAGGATTGTCATGCAGTGTATTTTCACCCATTGAAGAGGCGCTTCTTTTTTGCCTCCAAGTTGCACAAGGAGGTCGCTGAAGCGCAACTAGGCAATCCACGACTTTGAATTTTAACAAGGTGGCTGCGGCTGCTGAAGCGTATCTTAGGCTTATGATCTAAAAGGCTTGCTCGGCGAAAAGAGAGATCCGAGTTTATCAAATCAAAGGCACACCACGAAGACACCCGAAGATGGCAACAAATAGTTTAATATGATTTTATGAAATCTAATCTATCACACTATATTTATCTCCAACTTTTACTATTTTGTAGTATTCAAGGGTGTTCTTTTGGTTGCTTTATCTTTCCGTCGTTCAGCATCTTGACATATTGCCCTTGCTTGGTTTCGTATGAACCTGCAGGTCTACCAATCCCCTTTTTCTCAAAGATTTTTTCAACTTTTGCCTTCTCGTCTTCATCAGCAGGTCTTGCAGACACCACTGCATCAATCTTTTTATCAATGTCATCAAGCTTTGCCAGAACAAGTTTCAACTGTTTACTATGCTTAGCAGTCTTTTCAAGTAGTTCTTTGACTTCACTGTTTTTTTCATCTTCGCTATTAAATGTCATAAATCTATATATATTCATTTAGATATTAAAATATTTATTTATGAAATGTATTTGAGTAAAAGACTACTCTTTAAATAGTTTTAATCCATATCATTTAACCTATTTTTAGTGCTACGAGGCGTTCCCATAACATCGCTTATCATTTTATTCGTGCTTTCTACCTTTTGGTCTTCTGGCGTAATCTGCCTGTTCCACGAAAACGATATGCAGTGATCCTCACTTTCTAAGGTGATGTCTCCATCATCATTTTTAATAACGCTCATCGTTTTGTCATTTTTACTTGTCTTAAAACTGCAGGGATTACAGTTACATTTTATACCTTTAGGATTTATTTCTATTTCATTCCTCAGTTGCAACTTACAATGACAAACAGGACAGTCAAACACAATAAACTTGCTTGTCAATTTGTTTTCTTCATTTAGTTTAACTGTTTTAGGTTCTTCATCTTCGGGGATGGTGCTACACTTCTTTTTTGGTGGCATCCTTATATAAAATGTATCTGATAAATAATTTTGATATTTCTAATGTAATTTTACAGCATTTCTTAATTTTCATTATCTTCAATTACAGGATATCTTTTATCGTCTTCAATTCTTTCTTCAAATTCATTCATTGTTGCTACATACGCTTCATACTCTGCAATCGTCATATAATATTATGAAGGTTTTTCCTTAATAATATTATGTCATGCAACCTGAGGACAACAGAGGTTTTCGGGTTCAAATCAAACGAATTCGTTGAGCATGGGAGGGATTTTTATGAAACTGCCACAGAATGCAACCACCGAAAATATCAAACTAATTATTAACGAACTGTTGCCGGAATACGTCCCCTTCTGTCGCCTGTTCAATTGCGGTTGGGTGTCATATCAATATTATTTATAGTTTAATTTCTAAATATTTTATATGAGTATTCCTATTGTAAAACCTGCTAAAATGAAAGAATATGAGTTCAAGCAATCCAAGTATGACGTAGCGCCAAGAATACCATTCTCACAGATTGTGGTTGGCCCATCTGGAAGTGGAAAGACTATACTGCTTCAATCTATGATATTAGATTTATACAGGGATTGTTTTAGTCGTATCTTCATATTTTCAAGTTCCATTCATGTAGATAGTGTATGGACACCTGTTAAAGATTGCCAAGAGAACCAGGGCCCCACATACCCGCGTGTTTGGCTCAAGCACACCCCTTTGCGTAGCAGAGGAGAAAACCGCGTGCCATTACAACCTATCGTCGCTTCGCAGGTTATCAGCCGTATCGCGGCTTGAGAGACTGTGAGACTAAGGGAGTGAGGTACAACCATGTCCTCCTCCGACCAGAGGTCGGAGACGGAGAGCCCGATGACCTTTGGGGATGCAGCGGTGCCTGCGGAGGCGACAATGAGCAGCGGCTCATCGTCCGCCTCTCCTGGAGCCTTGGAAGCTGGTAGTGGGATGATTCCTGTTAGTAGTCTGCCGAGAGTTCCAGAGTCGCAGCCGTCGACGCCGCGAAAGCGGTCGCTTCCCTTGGAGGACGTCATGGATTCTCCAGAGACACCCAACACAAGGTTCAGAGCACAACTCACCGGTAGCCGCTACGCGGTATCGGATGAAACAAGGGTAATGGCTTATCAACCTCTGAGATTGGAGTCAGCGGCACTCCAGGGCATTGAAGCTGAAGAAGTGAGTGATATCGACTTAGTCGCTTACCTTGCAATCAAGTACGATGCCGAGATAAAGAAGAGTGAGAGCTACCAAATGGAGATGTTCGAGCAAAGAGATGTCTCATCTAAGCTAGAAGAGATGTATCGGAAGTCTGTAAGTGAAGTAGGTGAGCTTTCGGGTTATGTGAAGCAACTTCAGAATGTGAGCGATCAGCGAATCATGGCAATCGTGCATGAATCGGAGGAGAACATCGCTCTGCAGCAAAGGCTCGCCGAGATCACTGACAGTGCTCGCCAAGTAGCAATGAACGAGAGCCAACAGATCGTTCTAAGGGATCAAGAAGCCAATGCAGCGGTCACCGAAGCCCGCATGCATGCATCCGGCGTTGTGGCCGAGATGAGAGAGGGATTCAACGAGGCTAGGATCGAGTTCGGCCGGCAAAACCTCATGCTCAGGCATTACGAGAGCCTTGAAGCTTCTTTCCAGCTCGTGCAACAAGAAGCCCAGAGCATGAACGAAAGACTTGAGATGAAGATAGGGCTTATGAACCATGAGTTCCAATCGGCGGTGCAGATCACGAAGACGGAATACGAGATTGAGATGCGAAGAGATGAGCTTCTCAGCAACGAGGAGGCAGCGGATCTAAAGAACAAGAACCTCAGTCTCGAGATGGAAGTTGCCAAACAACATGAGCTTATGAATGTGCCGGGAAACCAACAACAGGCCCTTATGCTTGAGCTCAGACAAGCCCAAACTGCGTGTGAAGACAAGGAGAAGAGCATGGTCGCTCTCCGACATGAGGTTGGGTTGTTGCGTGCCGATCGGGAGAGCCTGATGAAGGTGAATGCGAAGCTTCTTGCTCAGCAACCGACTCAGGGCACGACCACGCCAAGGGCAGGATCGACAAGCAACCACTCATGGGTGGTCACGGGGAATTCTCCCCAGACCGCGGAGGAGGAGGCCGAGGCTCAACGACGCAGACAGGAGATGGATGACATGAGGGATGAGCTCAGTCAGGCAATGGCGGATGTGGATCGACTCAGAGACGATCGGAACGCATACAAGATGTGGTATCGCGAGGAGGAAGCGGAGCTCCATCGGGCGATATCCGAGTCAGCTGAAGCGGCCCAAGGCAATGCGTCCTGGACCGGGCCACAACCGCCACCGGGATACGTCGGCATGATGTCGTTGCCAAACTCATCGAAGATGCCATCCCGGAAGGAGGAAGCGAAGGTCATCGTTCCATCCTGGCCGAAGATCAGCGACATTGGGATCTGGAAAATGCACGTCGTTCGCTCCGTCATTCAGGCGAGCGGTGACTCTGATGTCGATCTATGGACGAGATGGTGCAACGAGGCCTACGATCCAACTACACCCGAGCACATCCTTCGGAGTTCCGGGGGAGATCGCTTTACGAGCATCGACCTCAAACTGGCCCAAGCTCTCAGCCAGATGATGGTGAATGCCGGCGAGGCAGCGGCACCAGTGAAGGCGGAGATGCGCGCGATTGAGTTAGAGCGCACAAGGTCTGGAACATCCGTTGAACTCACCAAGGGACGAGAGTACCTGGCAAGAATCGTGGCTTTCTTCCGAGGGACTAACAACACTGAGGTCGTATACACTGCGAAGAACATATTTGACTGCAAGTACCCTGGCGACAGCAAGCTCCAACCATTTATGTCTCAATGGAACGAGATCTTGTCGCACATGGACGTCAGCACGACTCTACCGGACAATGCTCTCCTTGAGTTGTTACACGACAAGGTGAAGGGATCCAAGCTCATGGAACTTGATATTCATGCTTTCGACAACCTTGCCCGTTCCGACCCTGCCAGGAGTTACCAGGCACTGAAGGATGTCATCAACAAGCACATTAGAAGGGAACGGGAGGAGGCAAACAGGAGAGAGCGTGAGAAGTCCTTGCATGTTCTTGCACGAAATGCTACACCAGCGTTATAGACATCAACCGGAGAGAAGGCTGGTGGCAGAAGGACGAAGGCCCCGGGCGTTCCCTCTGTCCCGAAGACCAAGGACATCCCCAACCCGCAGCCTCACGTGATACAAGTCCAGGTCGAGGCCGCGGCGGTTCTTCCAACGCCAAATCCCAAGGATCATGGAAAAGGTGGAAAGGGGAAAGGGAAGCCCAAGAGAGGGCGGTCATCAACACCTGTGGGCAAGAGACCGACAAAGGGTGAGGGCAAAAGACGATCGCTCACACCCGCAGACAAGGCAAAGATCGGATGTCGGTTCCACTGGAATGGAGGATGCAAGAAGGGCAAGGACTGCGAGTTCAGTCATCAAGAGAAGCACCGACCGAAGAGCAGATCACAGAGTCGTGATGGAAAGGGGAGCGGTCGATCTCCAAGCACCGACAAGGTATGCCATGCATGGAAGAGAGATGGCAAGTGCAAGTTCGGGGACAAGTGCAAGTTTCTTCACCACGACCCCGCTGCACCAGCTGCTAAGGAGAAGGCCAAGCCCAAGAAGGCGACTCCCGCCATAACGGCGGGGTCAATCGGAGAAAGCGACTCTGAGGCGGAGACCACATCGAGACCCCACACCAACAAGAAGGTCCTGAAGAGGAAAAGGAAGGTGAGGTTCTCCAACAACGTCGAGACTATCCAATTCAAGTCTCAGCACGTCCTGAGCGACAACGCTCCTAAGTCTCAGACTCAACTACGGGGGAAAGGTCAACGGCCCATCGACATTGAGAAGAAGGTACTCTCACAGAGAGGCAGGGCCAGGCGAGACATCGAGACCCGAATGGCTATTGGTCGCGGGAAGGTCATTGCACAGATCGTCCGGGGAGACATGACGGTTCCCAACATCGAAGTGGGGATTCACGATGGTGAATGGCTGGTAGGGATCGTCAACCCGGAGGACCTCTCGTACATCGAGAGGGACGGCAACCAGATGACACCGAAGCACGGACAGAAGACGTTGTGTATGCCGGGTCCCGAGTATGTCGGGCAGCCAGTTCGGTTCATCCTAGACACGGGATGCGGTCATGACCTGATATCGCGACAGAAGGTCGAGGCTATGTCCGGAGTCATCAGTCACGACGACGAGGGTGGCATGTCTTTTATGACGGCCAACGGAGTGACGCAGACTCAAGAGGTCATGAACTTCAGGCCCAAGGAGCTGAATCAGGACAGTAAGGCATATGTGCTGGAGGAGACACCAGCTGTGCTGTCAGTCGGGAAGAAGTGCATGGAGCAGGGTTACTCCTTTATTTGGTTGTCTGGTCGTAACCCTTACATGATGGACGACACTGGAGAGTGCACACCGCTGACAGTGAGGGACAACATCCCGTACATCAAGCTGAACGATCCCAAGGGACGGCATGAGAAGTTCTCTAGCTGCGAGAGTACCATCATCAACCAGATCCGGAAGATGATCGACGAGGGAATCATTGAGGACAAGAGGATCACCGGAGATGATGGGAAGAATGGCGGGTCGGCTCTGCCCAGCATTAAGTTGACTGAAGATTCGGAGGGTCTTTCCGACCTACGATTCTCATGGGCAGTCCCAGGCGAAGCAGAGGCCGATGGGGAGCCTCCACTTCCTCCTCCCGCCGAGGCGCCCGCCGACGGCGGCGATCACGATCCACCCGCTGGGCGGTATGAGCCAGCATCCGAAGAGGAGTGGGAGGCTATCGAGAAGGTCAGTGCGGAATCCGACAATGGAGAGCTCGAGATCGACGTTGTCGATGGGGTCCCACGTCTCGCAAGACCAGGGTCCCTCAAAGCCGAGGCCAACTCGTTAGTGCATATCCTCACGCATAGATACAAGAACCCCTATTGCGAGACATGCGTGAGGGCGAAGATGAAGCATCGAAAGACTCGAAGAGGTGCCTTCAACCGACCTTTGAGGAAGTTTGGAGACCTGATTTCCTTTGACTACCTTGATCTCGACAAGTCAAGTCTCGACCTAGTGCCAGTGTTGGACTACAAGGTGTTGGTCGTGAGAGACCGGTTCACTGGAATGATTGCCGGTTATAGCTCGCGCACCGGAGAGACCGATCAAGTCATCAGATCCCTGAAGCACTTCATTGGGAGGCGCAAAGTATTGCAGCTCTACTCTGATGACGCGCCAGCATTTGTCAAGGCAGCTAAGGAGCTAAAGATCAACCATGACTCATCACTACCGGGACGAGCCCAGAACAACTCATATGCAGAGCGCAACAATCAATTCCTCATCATGACGGTGTCAACATGCCTGCTTCACGCGGGGGCACCACCATGTTTCTGGAAGTACGCTCTGGACTGCGTGTGCCATCTGTTGAACTGTGAGCACACGACGGAGGACGGCAGTGCATGGATGAAGATGCACGATGAGGAGTTCAAGGGGCAACTTATCCCCTTCGGAGCCAAGGTATTCTTCAAGCCAAGCGGAGCACGAAGTATCGAACAGGATCACAAGATGGATCCAGACGCCATTCCTGGCATCTTCGCTGGATACGAAGTTACCACCGGTCTGGGATGGTCCAACAAGTATCTTGTGTGGGCACTTGAGGATTTTGTGGAGCAAAACCTAGCCTATGACGCGGACCGTCCTATCATGAAGCTCCTCACGCCCCATGTCACAGAGAAGATCGAGATCGTCGGAGGAGTCGAGTTTCCCTTAAAGGAGAAGTACGAGAAGCTAAATACGACTCTCGAGGGGTTGAGTGAGGTGCGTCGGAGAGAGGGGAAAAGTGACATCCCGGAGAGCTTCTTCATCGGCGATGACGATGATGAAGGTGATGAAGACGGGAATGATGATGATCATGGAGATGGAGATGGCGGATCCAAGACGGGGAAGAAGAAAGAGACCGTCGTCGAGTTTATCAAGCTGCCAGATGTTGGTATCGAGCATTCATCTGCCGGGAAGCCCGGGGATGGACGGATCTATCTGAACGATGACGGTGAGAGAGTGAAGATTGGTTCAGATGGGAGAAGGTATCGTGTCGGCCCCGATGGCAGAAAGATCATGTCCGGGTCATCAAGACTATCGGAGCTTTTCACGCCCGAGGAGTGGCAGCGAACGTCTGTAAAGGACAAGGAGAGAATGAAGAAGTTATCTGACAAGTCCGAACACTTCAAGGAAGCAGTGAAGAAGAAAGTCGTTGAAGGGATCGAGAAGACCGCCAAGAAGAAGGAGGAGAGCAAGTATGGCCACCTCGATGAGGAAGCAGCCAAGGTTGAGAGAGCTGCCGACGAGCGAGAGAAGAGAAAGGCGGAGAAGAAGAAGGCCAAGAAGGACAAGTCGGAGAAGAAGAAGGAAAAGAAGAAGAAGAAGGATAAGGGAGATCTCGGGGAGGATGGAAAAGCCTCCGGAAGCGGCAAAGAGAAGAAGAGCGCCGCACTATCCATTCCTCTCCCCGATCGTGGGCCTCTGAACAGGTACGACAGTGACGATGATACTCCCATGTCATCCGTGTCCACCGCAGTTCCGAGCGATGAAGAGTTCTTCACGTCGTGGGATGAGTGGGGGGACATCGAGAGTGGGGGGACCGAGATGCCCAAGGCGGAATGGATCGACGGCAACAACATTGACTTCAAGAATGGGAAGGTGACTGCCGTAACCCAAACCGCTGCGGCCAGTGTCGTGAACGACATCGTCTCTGAATGTGTCTATGAGTTCAAGCCCAATGATGAATCCAAGAAGGAGGAGCCAATGAATTACCCACGGATGCCCTGGATCGTTGACAACGACGTCCCAAGACAGAAGGCGATCATTACGCAGTTCTACAATGCCATGGTTTCCAGACCGGTCAGTCGGAGCGAGATGTTGTCCTCCCCGGAGGCCCTCGCCTCCATGAAGAAGGAATGGAAAGGATTGTGGGATCAGGATGTATTCGACTTCTCAAGGGTTGTTGAGTATGATGAGATTGTACGTGAGTATCGGGCCAAGAACGAGGAGGTCCAACTCGCACGAGTACATGGAATATGCGTCGAGAAGAACCATCAGCTCCCCAAGGACGACCCTAGGAGAAAGTTCAAGGGACGAGGTGTGTTGCTTGGAAACCAAGTGAAGAACCAGAACTTTGAGGCAGCACTCTTCCAGGATCTCGGAAACTCTCCGGCGACATTTGAGGCAGCACGTTGGGCAGACTTTTTCGGTTGCCTGCCTGGTAATTCCGTGCAAATGGCTGATGCAATCCAAGCATATATCCAAGCACTCCTTACGGGAATGGCTTGTTGGGTCGAGTTACCCGAAGATGCATGGCCGGACGATGTCCTCAAGCGGATCAAGAAGTTGGGGTTGCGGAGACCCATGTGTCGTCTACGCAAAGCACTATATGGTCATCCCGACTCGGGCACCATGTGGGAGAAGCATTGCGACACTGAGGTGAAGGGACTCGAGTTCGATCCCGTGGGTCCCGAATGGCCAGGAATGTATTATCACAAGAAGCTTCAACTGCTCTTGGTGATCTACGTTGATGATCTCAAAATGGCCGGGCCAACCCAGAACCTCAAGAAGGGATGGGATATGCTCAGATCCAAGCTCCGTATTGAGCCGGAAACAGAGCTCGGACTGTACCTTGGGTGTATGACGAAGAAAGGTGAAGCCTCACTTCACGATGGAACCAAAGTGAAGACTGTGAGTTACGACATGTCTGCTGTTGAAGATGACTGTCGAGAAGTACCTAGGCATCATTGGAGAGAAGACCTTGCGGCGTGTGGCGACCCCTATGTTGCCAGAGATCACCCGTGAGCACCCCGCGAGGGCTCCGGCTAGTGATGGCCACTCCATTCAATGCCCATGGTGCTCGTGTGACTTCGACCCGAAGGAGGCGGATAAGCGCAAGCTTTCCCCTGGATCCGGTGGCGCCCCCGATCCAGCATCCAAAGGGAAGAAGCAATCTGAGGAGAAAGATATGCCGAGAGGCAAGCTGGCACCCCATGCAGCAAGCATCTTGATGAAGCTCTTGTATGCCGCACGGATTGCCCGGTTTGACCTCTTGAGAGCCATCAATTCCCTAGCCCGCAACGTCTCGAAATGGTCGGACAGGGATGATGCGCGCCTTCATCACTTGATGTGCTACGTTAACGGAACTACAGGCCATCAGATGATTGGATGGGTCGGTGATGGAGCGGCAAAGCTCGAGATAGGTCTCTATGCCGACGCCGACTTCGCGGGATGTGGACAGACTTTACGTTCTACTTCCGGTGCGCACCTGCATGTGCAGGGACCGCATACGAGATTTCCCATCTCCGGGGGAAGCAAACGGCAGGGATGTGTTTCACACTCCACGCCTGAGGCAGAGATCGTTGCGGCAGACTATGCTCTCCGCAATCTCGGGATCCCATCTCTTCGAGTTTGGCATACCGTTCTCGGTCAGGGTCGCAAAGTCACCTTCCATGATGACAACCAGGGGATGATCGGTGTCATGCGCACTGGTCGGAACCCGACAATGCGCCATCTCGAGCGTTCTCATGGGATATCGATTGTATGGATGCATCAGATGTTTCAGCTCGATCACATCGATCTTGCGTATGAGATCACCGCTCGAATGGCTGCGGATATCCATACGAAAGACTTCTCGGGTGCACACCAATGGCGACATGCTTGCCAGTTGATCAACATCATGCCCCCCGAGGAGCTTTCTAGTCGTGAAGTCTTAGAACTTCACCAGACCACGAGGGCCGGCGCCGATAAGACTCAGATGTTCCAGAAGCGAGGGACCCAGATCCCCACTTTCCCATACACTGACGTGCCCATTGTGCCACCAGAAATCTATCAGCCCGGACTCAGCAGTCGTGAGGGTCTCCAGGTCCTCCTGGGACCGACCCCTACGTCATGTGTAAATGTCCGAGCCGCTACCGCCTGCGGCCGCCCAGCGGGCTCCCAGGCGAGCGATGGTTGAGAACCACCTGGTTTCTCGAGAACAAGGTGTGGCGTAAAGTTGAAACCCGGGTCGATCCACTTCTTGAAGGTGACGTCATTGGACGGTGGATCGAGCGAGCTGTCTTTCAGTTTCACCCGGTGCAGCCCGCCTTGACTTCCGTTCAGGAGTCCTGGCAGCATACCCGGCGTGACCCAGTGTCGCCCTCCGAGCCTACGCTCCTCTTCTCGCTGCGACCGCTGCTCCGCCAGCGTAACGCTCACACCCCTGTACCACTTCACAGTCTGGATCCGAGCGCCCGTGTGGTGCTCCAGACCCTGACACGCCTGGTGCATGGGGGGGAGGGGTGCAGGTCGGATCATTATTCCCAGTGCACGACGCTTCTACGAAGATCGTGAACAACGGGATTATATGGGATTTCGCCGTCACAAAAAGCGAGAACAAAGATGCTCTTTGCCATGACACATGGACGGTCGAGGAAGGACCTACGATCACAAAGGTGATCAGGCACCACAAGTTCCCAAGAAGCAGGAAATTCATACCGTCCGAGGCAGACAGCGCCCCCATCAATCCGTTCTTGTTTCTCGACAAGAGAGTGACGATCATGCAGAGCCTAGGGAAGAAGGGAGAGAGAATAGAGGTGCGTGATGAATGGAAGCGTCGGAGCAACAACTTAGACAAGAAGAGAGAGAGGTGGATCGGCAAGACCATCTTCTACGTGCCGGCGCGATCTGCCAAACAAAGTGAGGTAGCCGGACATCACAACGCATGCGTTGCGATATGCTCGGATGCGCAGGGACTGTCGACGATCCCTTTGAGTGATCTGTTCATCCCTTCGAAAGCAGCAATCCGTGTGTCTTATCTAGTGAAAGATGAGTACAAGGTGTTCAATCCCAAGAGTGGGAAGCACGAATCTCAGGCACTGCAACCTCCGCTCAACCCCATCCACCGGGGGACGAGCCAAGCGCCAGAGGGGTTCGCACAAGTATGTGTCACCTTGCACAGGAAGAATGGAAGCAAGAGCTCCTTTCGCCTCCGTCTCTCCGTGGTGATACGGACATCGAAAGGGAAGACATGAAGATAGAAGTAGATCTCCATGAGCTAGGGACACATGATGACGCTTTCGTATTAATGTGTGCTGAAGACGACAACCGCTTCGAGAGATACATGAGTCGACAAGAGCATTGCAAACACACTCCTGTTCTCATTACTGCGGACGACGATCTTCTATCACCTTACGGAATCGCCAAATGGAAAGCCGCACTAAGATCATCGAGAGACGCATGCATGTTTGCAGGGCCGTGTACAGCAGGATCGCCATGGTCACGCCTCAACTCGAGCATGAGCAAAACCATTGATGCCATGTTATCACTCAAGCAAGAGACCTACTGGAGATTATGGGATCAATTTCACGAGGCGTACCGCATTTGCATCGAAAGAGGTTCACCGCTCATTTTTGAGCTGCCAAGGCATTGCGACTATTGGAAAGATGAAAGGATCATCGCAATTGTAGGTGATGGTAAGTGCCAGGTGCATGAACTCGACGGATGCATGTTCGGTCTTGCTGGAAAGTATGGGAAGCCAATCAAGAAACCATGGAAGATGTTATCGTGGAACACGAGGATAGGTAATGGCCTCAGTCGGAAGTGCGCTGGATCGCACGACCACACACCATGTGCCGGATCGGAGACGAAGAGCACACAGCTTTACACTCCGTTAATAGTGAAGCTGATTGTCGACTCGTTCGCCTCGCATGATCGTGGGGTAGGCAGCCTTCGTGAAAGCATTGGTGTTAGGAGTAAGAAGAGCACGAATGCAGCTTGTTGCGTTAGGGTAGGACATTGGCTTGATGAAGAGAGTGATCTTGAGACTGATGACCTTTCAATCCACCACACACTCGCTGCGGCTCAAATTCATTCGTGCCATGTAAGGTGCACTGGTTCCTACGGAACCGAAGAGCTCATAGCGCCTGGTGAGCCCCGCTTAGCGGAGGCGAACCGAAAGACTCTCACTGTCAAGCGCGAGTGGACGGCCTTTCAGGTATCCATGAGCGTAGGCACAGTGATCGGAGGCGGGATTTTCCTGCCATGGAAAGGGAAGTTAGCGGCAGCGTACCCCGCGGTGAGCAAGATCATCCAGGAGACCACCAATGCCGTCGACCGGTTACCGAAGCGAATTGTCTGCACAGATCCATACATGGACTTAGTCTGGATGGCCGAGTGGGGCAGTCGTGGTTTACCGGCGGCTATTTTGGTCGCTGCTAGATGGGCCCAAACGCAAAGTAACACTCTTTCAAGGTGGGACCTACTGGCAATGCTGGAGATGTTGAGCCCGTTCATGACCGAAGAGGAAGAGGTTGAGCCTCTGAGGTCAATCGTGCAGAAGTGCAACAGGGGAGTCGCTGCATTCTTCGCAAATGCTAAGGCGGACATCGACAAGAAGCGTGCAGAGGGGATCTCTGAGACACCCGTCACCAAGTATGTCATGGACGCCAATGTTGTGGAGAAGCTTAAGGACCTATGGGAAGGCGCGCTTTCAGCGGCAGAGCATCATGGAGTTCCTCCGGAAGAGTTGACCACCAAGCAGGTTATTCCAAGACTGCGAAGTGGGCAATCCTTCAATGTTGCCAACACAGCGGTAGGAAAGCTCCGCAATGCAGAGTATCACTTTTGCATGCGGACCTATCACAACATGTCTCGCAGAGAGTCATCCATCGATTGGCGTAACGTGAAGGACATCGTCAATCAGGGAACGGCAGCTTTGAGGGAGTTTCTAATCGGGGCTTCATACTGCGCTAGCGCTGGAACATGGAAGGGGAAGGCTAACGTTGACCAGTTCGACTTCCTCAACATGCTTGGGAACAATGACTATGAACTTCCTGTTGATCTTTCAGGTATCAGGAATGCTCTGGAGGTTCTTGGGATTTGTATCCATGGCGCAAGGTATTTCGATTCAGTGATCGCCGAGGCATTCAACGGAACGTCGGAGAGCGGCCTGCCGGGCCTTCATCGAGACGGTGGAGAAGTACACCATCTTCGAGACGGACATCTTCCAGTCCATGTATGGCCCACGGGAGTCCGATCCCAATGGAGAGGGACTCAAGGCTTTCCGAGGTATCCTCACCGACTCTTACACCCGGTACAAGAAATCACTGAATGCGTCGGAGGAGAAGGACAAGAAGGAGTTCACTATGAGGGAGATTCCTATCTACAAGAGCGCGGGGGATGTTCCCGTTCTCCTTGGTTTTGAGCAGATGGGTATCAACAACGTCCCGAAGTGGTACTCAGACCTTCGTGCATCATCCGGTGGCAGGAGATGGGGGAACGCGGAGAGTACCCCAGAGCCGAAGGCAAGGCCAACGCCGTCAGCCCCTGAATCCCTGAACCCAAGCCAATGCCCAAACGACCTCAGCCGAAACCGAGGGAGAGATGGTTCATGGGTACAGCCACGGATGCCACGACGCAAGTGCATGAGATGAGGCACAAGGGGCCAGACCTGATATCGGTGGAATACGACGCATACCAGGGCTACCCCGTGAAATGGCACCTTGAAGGTCCGATAACGATCGACAGGGCGGTATCGCCATTTGCGATCTATGCGAGGCGCATGCTATATTTCATGCAACAATGGCAAGGAGGTAGACCTAGGAGATCAGTGGATCGCTCCCTGGAGGATGTCTTCAAGAATGACGAGCTGTGGTGAAGGCTTATGAAGGCATCCGGACGACATCTACCCTTTCCGGCATCTATCAATTCATTCCATCGGGGGCCGAATTACTTGGTCGCCATGGACCTTGACGCCTATTGGAAGGACGATACTTCAGTGGGACGTCTCGATAGGAAGGATATGATAAATGTCCTCAGGAAGTTGTCGGTTCCAGACTGTATTCAGGTCAGTGCTCTTTCAGAGACGGACCCGAACACCGTGCTCGACAACGCAGCATCACTCGCAAGGGTCGGGGGAGCAACGATCATCGTGACGGATTTGGACTACCGATGGTCATCACGGACTGGCGCAACGCGGTACGATCTAAGCTATTTCCTCACGAATGTTGCCGGATGGAGGTATACCGACGTCATCGTGATCCCCCAGGGCGAGATGCATAAGAACAGTCCAGGAGACAGGCTGGTAGAGGCTCAATGAGGCATGGGAGACCATACGACTGCACGGAGGGTCCGATAGAGCCTGTTCGTTGCACCTTTGGCTCTCTGGTTCATTTGCCGTTGAGACTACCTTCCAATCTTCGAATTACACGAAGCAGGAAATGGGAAGCCTGAATCCTTACCTAACAACCAAAGCCATCGAGATCCTGTCGAGGATACATTCGGAGGAAATGGGATGCCCCACAATGGTGCGGCTGAACCTTGACACCTGGGAGTTTCTTAATCTGGGGAACCGGGTGACTAACCCATATGAGATCAGTCCGGAATGGGTGATGCAGTTGAAGAGCAGGTTCAGGAGCATCGGGTGCATCGTATCCCCCGATAAGCAGTTTTGGCAGGAGATCTACGCATCAGCTAAATGGTCACCGTTCTACAAGAAGTGCTATTCTGGAGCATTCAAGGGAAGTGGTGCAGGGTTACAGCCATTTGCTGTGATGGAGAAGTATCTCCTCAGGGAGAAAATGGTCCACTGCCTGTACTACCATCCAGCAGACATGCAATCGCTCCGTGAGGTGTTCAATGATGCGATGACCAAGAAACAAATCGATGGTGCCAAGATCGACGAGTTGTTAAAGAGGGGTGATGGAGAATTCGAGGTCACCATGGATGACATGGACGACGCCGACATCGACTGGCTTGAGACGATGGACAACCCTGCGGCATATGGAAGAGCCAGCATTTCCACACTCCCCAAGTGGCAGAAGCACGATCCTCAGACATATGGATTCTTGAACCCAAAGCAAAGGGAGCACTCTAAGGCAGTGTGTCCTAGGTGCCGTGATCTTTTGGACCGGGATGACGCTTTTACGAAGGTCAACCCGATGTCCGATACTTGTGTCAGGTGCCGAGGGATCGATGAATTCGAGAAGGTCTCATCACTTGCTGGAGATGGGGGGTGGTCGCCAACGGCAGCCCTAGCCGCGAAGAGGCAATATGAGACCGCGTTTGGGATCATCGTGAACATCTTCAACTTGACCAACCCACGTCAGAGTGACTTTGTGAAGGCATTGCCGACTCAGGCGAAGACGGACATTTTACCTGTCCTCAGGGTCATTTGGAGTGCCATTGGATCCACGAGGGGGATCAGAAAGATGTTGTCGCATTTCGGCGCAATCAGAGTACCCCAGCGAGACGCCTTGAAGGAGATCACGGGGGGGAACATCAAGCGGTACTACGTGGACATGCAGGAATACACGTCCGTTGAGGCGGAGGTTTCTACATGGAGGTATCGGTTGAACTATGACGCCGGGAATGTGGCATACGCGAACTGGTTGCAGAGCGCCATCGGAAGGGAATCGGTACGCCTCTACACAGGGTCCACGAGCCCATCAGCCGAGGCGTGCGGAGATCTCGTTGAGGCGGCATTAGGAGTGTTCGAGGTGCTTTCAGCATTCGTTCACATCCCCTGCATCAAGCCTATCCTTCCGCTGAACAATGTGAGAATGGGGATCGAGGAGGCCATTCTTTGCTCGCTGGCTGCGGACCACGTCCGATCAGGCTTCGAGAACATCAGGAACCATTCGCCAGGAAGACTTGGATCAGGCAGCCAGAACCCTCGAGATTCTTGAGAGGCCAGTGATGAACCCATGCATCAGGGGAGCTTCCGAGAACATCTACGATGAGATCAACCCGGTTCGTACGCACGTGAACATCGAGAGCGACAGCGAGTTCACCGAGGTTGGTGTGGATGAGGAAGAGGCACCGGACTATGGAGGCGATGAGGAGAACATTGGAGATGGCGAAAGTGTCAAGCGAGGAGACGGACTAGATGCAGCGCGGAAGGAATCCGTGGAGTCCTTCGAAGAGGTGTTGATGAAGCTTAGCTTGGCCATCCCATGTCATCGCTGTGGATCACCTGACCATTCCGTTCTCGATTGCACGGTGGGAGTGAGCGTCAGGGAGATGGTGAATAACCTCAAGCGCGTCATCGGGGAGAAGAACTACGTCGAGGATGATAGCCAGGGCGCAAGAGGTTCAGATGGCGAAGCACCACCCAAGAGGCATCGCAGGAGCGAAGGAAGAGCTTCAGCCGACCCTGAAATGGAGTATCAAGGGGAAGCTATGTCCGATGAGACAGCCATGATGGAGAGGTATGTCATGGAGACCAATACCATTCGGTTGTCCGAGATTGAAGTGGACGTTCGACGACCCGAGATGCTCACGGACGGCAGTGGCAGAGAGTACGCAGCACTTTATGACAGGAAATTTGCGTACAAGTGGTTGCTTCAGAAGTTGGTGGAGGACGACTATGAGATATCGCCAGGTGCCTATCAGCGGAACTCGATTGAGCTGAAGGAGGAGATTGATGCATTCGCGAAAACCAACGACCCAAGATTCAACAGGTTCGAGGGTCCGCTCGTTCCGAGGTTTGGTCTCACGAATGGTCTATACCACCTGGAGCTATTCAAGCCCACCACCGGAAAGCTGTTGGCATTTGCGTTGATGACTAAGCCAGCAGCGGAAGCAGGATATGACCTCCCACCTGCCAGACTCATGAGTGGTCACACGAGGAGCCCCAGCAGTGCCACTGACGGAGATCATAGGAGCAGGGTGGAGAGCGTGAGCCGGAACCTATCAAAGTTCCTTAGGCACACTGCAGGAAGTCCGACGGCCGATTCTACAGGGAGTCGTCGTGACGACGGTATGTGGGTGTCGTGGCTGGATGTCCTTTCCAAGGACCGACTGTGGGAAGATGGGAACCGGTATGCCCGTGAGCGCGATCCTGATCAGATCAAGCACATCGAGAGGATCCGTGTTCATACCCTTTGTTGTTGCATTCTGCAGACAATGAAGGTGCAATCGAAGTCGAGATTCCACATCATGGCAGTGAAGGTCTCGCCTCGCCTATACCAGGGAGATGATCCGGAAGTCTTGAGGTTTGTGGAATACCTCCGATCAACTGGGGTGATAGAGCATGTCGACCAGGAGGACTTGTTCTCCTATGATGGGATGATAGCCTTCGACAGGATTCGAGCCACATCAGCTTGGTCGGAGACCCGAGGCGAGAATGAAGGAGCCATCATCGACATGAGCAAGATCAGCATTCCGATCTCCCAGTCGCTTTCGGAGAGGATCCCTTTAGCATTCCACATGACAACGATGAAGTCACTGAAAGGGATCGCTGACAGCGGTATCATTCCTGGGCGGAGAAGGAGGAACAGGAGTTGCACATTCTTCAGCGCGTTCCCTCCTTTCGGAGAGCTTAGAGGCCAGTCCACCGTCAAATGGGACTTCAGCAGAGTCATCAACCTCGGCAGCGACGTCATGAATGGACTATTGATGTTGTGATGAGGTCCAACGTGCTCCGTGGAGCATATGACGGTAGGGTTGACTTAGATGGACACTTCGTGACGAACCAGACCATCCCTTTCTCGGCCATCGACACCGCATGGTATGGACTATGGAATGAAGAGCGGAGAACGATGGAATGGAGGAAGATCTTGATCAGCAAGGAGGACCGAAGATGCTCTGGAAGGGTCGTCACTGGAGTCATGGAGGGACGGGTACGACTTCCCCGTGACCCTCGATGGGGAGATTTGGCCACCAGGGCCTATGAAGCCGTGAAGTTCGAAGACAGCGACTTGGTAGTTGGTCGCGTGGATTCTTTGGTTCAGCACTTCCCAGAGTTCAAGCGGAAGTCGGAATTCAAAGGTGAAGCATGGAGGGCTCTTCATGGCTACATCACGGTGCATCTGCCGTTGGACTACGAGCGACAGCTTTGTCCGGAATGCGTCCATTGGATAGATGCAAGACTCAACATATGCAGCGAGTGCTATGCGGAGTTCACTTCATCCCGCGAGATCCATACCGTGTCGACCTGGCAGGAACGGGAAGACATCAGACGACGTCGAGCCATAGAGAAGATGAAGGCAGAGGCCAAGGTCGACGAAGCCAAGGAGGCCGGATTGGATGAGCAGGGAGACGCCAACATGGAGTCTGCCGAGAAGGATGATGATGAGTATGCTTCCAAGCTCACCGAGATGGTCAACGGAGCGATGGAGGAAGGTGACGACATCGAGGATGGCAGCGCTTTCAGCGACCCATCCGAGGGTCAGAGCCAACCCAACAGAGTCCCCAAGGACCGGATTGACGAGCTTTTGTTCACCAATGAGGAGATCGAACGCTTTGCGAAGGAAGGGGTGAACATCAACTACCAGGAAGTTGCTAGTGTCCTAGGCGATGAGGCAGCCCAGCGCGGTTTCCAAGCAACGGGTGCATACTATCCCAACATGAATGCGGCGGTCGGAGGATCGGTCGCATACAGCAGGAGGATTGAGTCACCTGTGCCTGGCAGTTGGATCGTCGGAGACGAGATCCTCGAGAATATGGACACTGACGGGAACATCGCCAGAATGCTAGACGGTCATCTTCAGCGCATCCTCGAACGGACCTTCAGGTTCGCAGAGCATTTCTACTTCCCAAGAACTGTGACACCCGAGGAGCACTATATGAAGATGGTTAAAACGGGAAGGAGAATGGATACATGGGGATATTTCCACCGCAACATCCCGGAGGAGGAACGATGGAGGGACGTGGAGAAGTATTTTCCCCTCAGAGAAGATGGTACTCCTGTACCATTAACGGAGGAATACTTCGACAAGCGTTACAGATATCTGGACTATCTCATGTATTCCAAGTTCCTTTTTCCCATTGCGAAAAGGTGCATCGAAGGGATGGTTACCATCCAGGAGATCGAGTCTTATGGAAAGGGTTCAGGTATTGAGAAAATCACTGTGCGACATAGATGGGGGGGCCAACCGTCTGACTCCTCGATCGAGCAACAGGACAACTTCGACCTGAAGCGATCAACCTTCGTCCGAAGACTTCTGAGGTATACCTTCCCCGAACATGTTGGGTATAAGTTCGACAAGCTAAAGGAAGGCGAAGATCCATCAAAGATCTTGTCGATCCCAGCAACATGGGTCGTCGCTGCAAACGCCATCGGGAACATCGGCAAGATCCATACCTGGGACCACGCTGCTGTTTATCTATCTGGGCATGAGTTGCTTCCCGACACTTTGGAAAAGTTGAGGAACTTCAGCCTATATGGTGAAGAGCAGGGGAGACGTATCCCATGGTTCATCAGCCATCTTGCCACAAGCGCCAGCATTCTCAGCTTGGGGGACCACCCCCCACCGGCGAGCAGCGCAGATGACGGAAAAGGGACAGGTTCAGGGAGGCGAGCCAGTTCCAGGAACCCACCAACTCCACCGGCGCCTTCGAGAGAGTCGAGCACGACCCAGGATCGCGACCTTTCAGGTGCATCCAAGGGTAACAAGGGAAAGAGCGACAGCCAGAACAAAGGGAAGGGCGCTACAAACAAGGGGAAGGGAAGCAGGTACGATCGAGACGATCGTGGGTGGACTTATTCTTCTTCCTCGGGGTGGAGATGGGAGGATTACGAATACAGACGGGGCAACAGAGGCTATTGGAGATGATTATGATAGAGCCCCTGATTGAGACGCTCATGATGCGGGAAAGTGTGAACCAGGAAAGTCTCACGAAAGTCTTGTGAATGTCTTGAAAGTGACGCCCCGATTTAGCCACTTGTGGTCCAGTAACGAGGTGTCACCAAGCCTTCTTCGTTTCACAATGTCTCTCGGACACTGGATCACATTTCTAGGACTCTGGAGATTTCACCGCATCCAAATGAGCACGCTTCAAAAGCGACGAGGTGTTAATTAAGGCACGATAAGATCATATCGATCTAGAAACCAGAAGCGAAGGAAAGGTGTGGAGCCTTGTACAGAGGGGAAAGTGGGGGCCCAATGTTTGGTTTCTTTTGGTTCGTGTTGGTGTTCGTTTTTCGAAAGGGCCCTTCCACAAAACGTGGGGGGTGCCAAGAGAACCAGGGCCCCACATACCCGCGTGTTTGGCTCAAGCACACCCCTTTGCGTAGCAGAGGACAAAACCGCGTGCCATTACAACCTATCGTCGCTTCGCAAAGATTATATTGAAAAGACATTGAAGATAGACCCTAAAAAAGAAAAGACTTATTTTGACGATTTCAACCCTACCGACCTTGAAGAAATATTGGACCTTCAACATAAAATCACTAAATTCCAGAAAGACCACGATTTCAAACAACTCTTCTCGGTGTTGATTATCATTGATGATTTCGTAGACAGTGTGTCATTCTCGCGTCATAACTCTCTACTCAATGCTTTATATATACGAGGGCGACATTTTGGATGTAATATTATTTCATCAACTCAAAAATTCAATGGTTTAAGCACAATCATTCGCGTAAATAGTCGTCAATTATTCTTCTTTAAAATGAGGAACTATAAAGAAATACAAACAATGATAGAAGAATTATTGGCACTATTGGTTAAGAAAAACTTATTAATGGACGATAAAAATATTCATAATGCTAAGAAAACTTTATTAGAAATTTATGAAAAAGCAACTCAAGAAAATATAGTTTCTTATTTGTAAATCTAATGGAGAGCGATGTCAATAAAGTTTTTATGATACGCTTTGAACGTAGAATTTTAGTTGATTTTTGAAGATTAAAATATTTAAAGAATAAATCATTTTAACACTATATAAACCAGTATGCCGAAGACGAAAATTGATTACTCAAATACACATTTCTATAAGATTGTCTGTAAAGATTTAGATATAAAAGACTTCTACATCGGACACACTACGGATTTTAAAGCCAGAAATTCTTGTCATAAAAGAGTATGCAATAATCCAAAATCAAATAGACATCATTTACCCGTTTATAAGTTTATTCGTGAGAATGGTGGATATGAAAATTTTGAAATGGTCTTAATGGAAACCTTATCACTAAATAATTCTTTGGAAGCACGAGCAAGAGAAAGAGAACTGACAGAACAGCATAAACCGACTTTAAATAAATTCAAGCCTGTTTGAGGAACTGGACGGTTTCCAACCCATGATCCTTGGGGGGATCCTTTCACTGAGACCTACATGAAAGAACGCATGGAGCTTGGAGGCAATTGCCTGGCTGGAGGATGGACGGGCTGCTTCGCTGGAGTCCAGTCCGACCAGGATTATCTCAAAAAGATGTTCGACCTGAACCGTGCTTGGACGAAAAAAGTGTTCAAAATAAACCTTGAGGCTCCTACCTTCACAAGCAGTGCTGCCACTACTGCAGAGCTGTGATTGAGGGAGACGAAAGTCTTTGGTACACTGGCTTCGGGCGGTCGCGTGGATATCGCGAAACGTGCCCTGCGTCGCGTCACCGTATAACACGTTTGACACCAGGCTCACAACAACGGCGGAGTTCATCCAGCTCAATGGCGCTTCCCCGTTAACGAGGATACCTGGCTTCGATTTATGGCGCATCTCGGATCATCTCAAAAGACCAAAGCATGTTCAATCTAGGTGTGATGCCTGACCTCATGCACATCGTGGACCTCGGAGTTGCGCAAGACGCGGCACTCAGTGCACTCGTGGAATGGTCAGACCCTGCGCAGCTTGGTATTCGAAAGTGCATGCCTTTTTTTCGAGGCCACGAATCGAGTCGCGTGATGCAAAGCTCAAAGACCTTCGGCTTCTCTATAAGGCTTGGTGCAAGGAGACGGGCATTGCGACGGCAGAGCGTGTTGCTGACAAGCTTTTCACTGCAAAGACTTTGATGCCCGCAAAAGTCGGCGAGTACCCTGGGGTGTCAAGCAAGGTGATGAAGGCTGCTTCGACCAGAGACTTGGTTTATTTCGTGTTGCTCTATATCTCACCTTCTTAGGATTCTTGGTGTCCTGGCTGGCAGAGACTGCGCTGGAATACGCAAATGACAGCGAGCATGACTGGTGCCTCGAGATGTAATCTTTTTCACACCCTTTTAAAGGCACGTGGCAACTGTCTTCATGTCTTTGAGCGAGCTCTACGCTATTTGGGCGGAAGAGAAGCTGCTTGGCGTCTGTTCCATTCTACGCGGCATTGAGGCTCCTTCTCGAATCGCCTGGTGACCCCTTCAGCATCCAGTGCCGCATGGAGGATGCCTACATCCTTTTCAGGGAGTCCTACAACAGCGACTCGAACATACATACTTTGCTTAAGTAGTTCATTTCAAATACAATAGCTATGCTCAATGCGCAAGGCTTGGCGACAGAAGCTGTGGAGCAGGAACGAAGCCTTTGGCATCTGCGGCCCAAACTGCATCAGATGGAGCATTTGCAGCTTGCCAATATACCTGTTTGCCTCAAAAAAAACTTCAGGGTGTACGATTTCTGCCCGAAGTACGGCAACTGCAAATACTTTGCGAACTACGCCAACGAAGACCTCATTGGTCGAGTGAAGTGCCTTGGCAACGGGTATAAATATATTTATATGTATATATTAGGAAGATCTAAGGAAGCTCCTGCTACATTCTCACCCAAAGACACTGTCTCGAAGAGTCATTGAGCATTACAGCGTCATGATGACGCTGCTCTGGTGTGGCGAGCTATGAAAAAAGTATGAAATTAAAAGTGATGAAGAATGAATATGAAATTATATGAGATTAAAAGTAGATATATACAGAGATAGAATGAGTTATATAAATATATCGCGTGTATAATGTCGATATCCCTATCTATATATAGGGATATCGAAATGGTTTGAAGCCTTTGTGTGCGGATTTCGTTCAGAACCAGCATGGTCGGATAAGTCCCTTGAGCCGTGCATGGTAGCTCAAAACCTTTCTATACCTCCAAAAAACCAGCTGGCCGCAAACGAGCGTTAGCAAATGCTCCCCGGCGGAGTGGGCGTTAAAAGGCCTCTCTTGGTACGGAACGTCGGAGAGCGGCCTGCCGGGCCTTCATCGAGACGGTGGAGAAGTACACCATCTTCGAGACGGACATCTTCCAGTCCATGTATGGCCCACGGGAGTCCGATCCCAATGGAGAGGGACCCAAGGCTTTCCGAGGTATCCTCACCGACTCTTACACCCGGTACAAGAAATCACTGAATGCGTCGGAGGAGAAGGACAAGAAGGAGTTCACTATGAGGGAGATTCCTATCTACAAGAGCGCGGGGGATGTTCCCGTTCTCCTTGGTTTTGAGCAGATGGGTATCAACAACGTCCCGAAGTGGTACTCAGACCTTCGTGCATCATCCGGTGGCAGGAGATGGGGGAACGCGGAGAGTACCCCAGAGCCGAAGGCAAGGCCAACGCCGTCAGCCCCTGAATCCCTGAACCCAAGCCAATGCCCAAACGACCTCAGCCGAAACCGAGGGAGAGATGGTTCATGGGTACAGCCACGGATGCCACGACGCAAGTGCATGAGATGAGGCACAAGGGGCCAGACCTGATATCGGTGGAATACGACGCATACCAGGGCTACCCCGTGAAATGGCACCTTGAAGGTCCGATAACGATCGACAGGACGGTATCGCCATTTGCGATCTATGCGAGGCGCATACTATATTTCATGCAACAATGGCAAGGAGGTAGATCTAGGAGATCAGTGGATCGCTCCCTGGAGGATGTCTTCAAGAATGACGAGCTGTGGTGAAGGCTTATGAAGGCATCCGGACGACATCTACCCTTTCCGGCATCTATCAATTCATTCCATCGGGGGCCGAATTACTTGGTCGCCATGGACCTCGACGCCTATTGGAAGGACGATACTTCAGTGGGACGTCTCGATAGGAAGGATATGATAAATGTCCTCAGGAAGTTGTCGGTTCCAGACTGTATTCAGGTCAGTGCTCTTTCAGAGACGGACCCGAACACCGTGCTCGACAACGCAGCATCACTCGCAAGGGTCGGGGGAGCAACGACTTTGTGAAGGCATTGCCGACTCAGGCGAAGACGGACATTTTACCTGTCCTCAGGGTCATTTGGAGTGCCATTGGATCCACGAGGGGGATCAGAAAGATGTTGTCGCATTTCGGCGCAATCAGAGTACCCCAGCGAGACGCCTTGAAGGAGATCACGGGGGGGAACATCAAGCGGTACTACGTGGACATGCAGGAATACACGTCCGTTGAGGCGGAGGTTTCTACATGGAGGTATCGGTTGAACTATGACGCCGGGAATGTGGCATACGCGAACTGGTTGCAGAACGCCATCGGAAGGGAATCGGTACGCCTCTACACAGGGTCCACGAGCCCATCAGCCGAGGCGTGCGGAGATCTCGTTGAGGCGGCCTTAGGAGTGTTCGAGGTGCTTTCAGCATTCGTTCACATCCCCTGCATCAAGCCTATCCTTCCGCTGAACAATGTGAGAATGGGGATCGAGGAGGCCATTCTTTGCTCTCTGGCTGCGGACCACGTCCGATCAGGCTTCGAGAACACCAAGGGGAAGACCTCAGGAACCATTCGCCAGGAAGACTTGGATCAGGCATCCAGAACCCTCGAGATTCTTGAGAGGCCAGTGATGAACCCATGCATCAGGGGAGCTTCCGAGAACATCTACGATGAGATCAACCCGGTTCGTACGCACGTGAACATCGAGAGCGACAGCGAGTTCACCGAGGTTGGTGTGGATGAGGAAGAGGCACCGGACTATGGAGGCGATGAGGAGAACATTGGAGATGGCGAAAGTGTCAAGCGAGGAGACGGACTAGATGCAGCGCGGAAGGAATCCGTGGAGTCCTTCGAAGAGGTGTTGATGAAGCTTAGCTTGGCCATCCCATGTCATCGCTGTGGATCACCTGACCATTCCGTTCTCGATTGCACGGTGGGAGTGAGCGTCAGGGAGATGGTGAATAACCTCAAGCGCGTCATCGGGGAGAAGAACTACGTCGAGGATGATAGCCAGGGCGCAAGAGGTTCAGATGGCGAAGCACCACCCAAGAGGCATCGCAGGAGCGAAGGAAGAGCTTCAGCCGACCCTGAAATGGAGTATCAAGGGGAAGCTATGTCCGATGAGACAGCCATGATGGAGAGGTATGTCATGGAGACCAATACCATTCGGTTGTCCGAGATTGAAGTGGACGTTCGACGACCCGAGATGCTCACGGACGGCAGTGGCAGAGAGTACGCAGCACTTTATGACAGGAAATTTGCGTACAAGTGGTTGCTTCAGAAGTTGGTGGAGGACGACTATGAGATATCGCCAGGTGCCTATCAGCGGAGCTCGATTGAGCTGAAGGAGGAGATTGATGCATTCGCGAAAACCAACGACCCAAGATTCAACAGGTTCGAGGGTCCGCTCGTTCCGAGGTTTGGTCTCACGAATGGTCTATACCACCTGGAGCTATTCAAGCCCACCACCGGAAAGGTGTTGGCATTTGCGTTGATGACTAACCCAGCAGCGGAAGCAGGATATGACCTCCCACCTGCCAGACTCATGAGTGGTCACACGAGGAGCCCCAGCAGTGCCACTGACGGAGATCATAGGAGCAGGGTGGAGAGCGTGAGCCGGAACCTATCAAAGTTCCTTAGGCACACTGCAGGAAGTCCGACGGCCGATTCTACAGGGAGTCGTCGTGACGACGGTATGTGGGTGTCGTGGCTGGATGTCCTTTCCAAGGACCGACTGTGGGAAGATGGGAACCGGTATGCCCGTGAGCGCGATCCTGATCAGATCAAGCACATCGAGAGGATCCGTGTTCATACCCTTTGTTGTTGCATTCTGCAGACAATGAAGGTGCAATCGAAGTCGAGATTCCACATCATGGCAGTGAAGGTCTCGCCTCGCCTATACCAGGGAGATGATCCGGAAGTCTTGAGGTTTGTGGAATACCTCCGATCAACTGGGGTGATAAAGCATGTCGACCAGGAGGACTTGTTCTCCTATGATGGGATGATAGCCTTCGACAGGATTCGAGCCACATCAGCTTGGTCGGAGACCCGAGGCGAGAATGAAGGAGCCATCATCGACATGAGCAAGATCAGCATTCCGATCTCCCAGTCGCTTTCGGAGAGGATCCCTTTAGCATTCCACATGACAACGATGAAGTCACTGAAAGGGATCGCTGACAGCGGTATCATTCCTGGGGGGAGAAGGAGGAACAGGAGTTGCACATTCTTCAGCGCGTTCCCTCCTTTCGGAGAGCTTAGAGGCCAGTCCACCGTCAAATGGGACTTCAGCAGAGTCATCAACCTCGGCAGCGACGTCATGAATGGACTATTGATGTTGGTGATGAGGTCCAACGTGCTCCGTGGAGCATATGACGGTAGGGTTGACTTAGATGGACACTTCGTGACGAACCAGACCATCCCTTTCTCGGCCATCGACACCGCATGGTATGGACTATGGAATGAAGAGCGGAGAACGATGGAATGGAGGAAGATCTTGATCAGCAAGGAGGACCGAAGATGCTCTGAAAGGGTCGTCACTGGAGTCATGGAGGGACGGGTACGACTTCCCCGTGACCCTCGATGGGGAGATTTGGCCACCAGGGCCTATGAAGCCGTGAAGTTCGAAGACAGCGACTTGGTAGTTGGTCGCGTGGATTCTTTGGTTCAGCACTTCCCAGAGTTCAAGCGGAAGTCGGAATTCAAAGGTGAAGCATGGAGGGCTCTTCATGGCTACATCACGGTGCATCTGCCGTTGGACTACGAGCGACAGCTTTGTCCGGAATGCGTCCATTGGATAGATGCAAGACTCAACATATGCAGCGAGTGCTATGCGGAGTTCACTTCATCCCGCGAGATCCATACCGTGTCGACCTGGCAGGAACGGGAAGACATCAGACGACGTCGAGCCATAGAGAAGATGAAGGCAGAGGCCAAGGTCGACGAAGCCAAGGAGGCCGGATTGGATGAGCAGGGAGACGCCAACATGGAGTCTGCCGAGAAGGATGATGATGAGTATGCTTCCAAGCTCACCGAGATGGTCAACGGAGCGATGGAGGAAGGTGACGACATCTAGGATGGCAGCGCTTTCAGCGACCCATCCGAGGGTCAGAGCCAACCGAACAGAGTCCCCAAGGACCGGATTGACGAGCTTTTGTTCACCAATGAGGAGATCGAACGCTTTGCGAAGGAAGGGGTGAACATCAACTACCAGGAAGTTGCTAGTGTCCTAGGCGATGAGGCAGCCCAGCGCGGTTTCCAAGCAACGGGTGCATACTATCCCAACATGAATGCGGCGGTCGGAGGATCGGTCGCATACAGCAGGAGGATTGAGTCACCTGTGCCTGGCAGTTGGATCGTCGGAGACGAGATCCTCGAGAATATGGACACTGACGGGAACATCGCCAGAATGCTAGACGGTCATCTTCAGCGCATCCTCGAACGGACCTTCAGGTTCGCAGAGCATTTCTACTTCCCAAGAACTGTGACACCCGAGGAGCACTATATGAAGATGGTTAAAACGGGAAGGAGAATGGATACATGAGGATATTTCCACCGCAACATCCCGGAGGAGGAACGATGGAGGGACGTGGAGAAGTATTTTCCCCTCAGAGAAGATGGTACTCCTGTACCATTAACGGAGGAATACTTCGACAAGCGTTACAGATATCTGGACTATCTCATGTATTCCAAGTTCCTTTTTCCCATTGCGAAAAGGTGCATCGAAGGGATGGTTACCATCCAGGAGATCGAGTCTTATGGAAAGGGTTCAGGTATTGAGAAAATCACTGTGCGACATAGATGGGGGGGCCAACCGTCTGACTCCTCGATCGAGCAACAGGACAACTTCGACCTGAAGCGATCAACCTTCGTCCGAAGACTTCTGAGGTATACCTTCCCCGAACATGTTGGGTATAAGTTCGACAAGCTAAGGAAGGCGAAGATCCATCAAAGATCTTGTCGATCCCAGCAACATGGGTCGTCGGTGCAAACGCCATCGGGAACATCGGCAAGATCCATACCTGGGACCACGCTGCTGTTTATCTATCTGGGCATGAGTTGCTTCCCGACACTTTGGAAAAGTTGAGGAACTTCAGCCTATATGGTGAAGAGCAGGGGAGACGTATCCCATGGTTCATCAGCCATCTTGCCACAAGCGCCAGCATTCTCAGCTTGGGGGACCACCCCCCACCGGCGAGCAGCGCAGATGACGGAAAAGGGACAGGTTCAGGGAGGCGAGCCAGTTCCAGGAACCCACCAACTCCACCGGCGCCTTCGAGAGAGTCGAGCACGACCCAGGATCGCGACCTTTCAGGTGCATCCAAGGGTAACAAGGGAAAGAGCGACAGCCAGAACAAAGGGAAGGGCGCTACAAACAAGGGGAAGGGAAGCAGGTACGATCGAGACGATCGTGGGTGGACTTATTCTTCTTCCTCGGGGTGGAGATGGGAGGATTACGAATACAGACGGGGCAACAGAGGCTATTGGAGATGATTATGATAGAGCCCCTGATTGAGACGCTCATGATGCGGGAAAGTGTGAACCAGGAAAGTCTCACGAAAGTCTTGTGAATGTCTTGAAAGTGACGCCCCGATTTAGCCACTTGTGGTCCAGCAACGAGGTGTCACCAAGCCTTCTTCGTTTCACAATGTCTCTCGGACACTGGATCACATTTCTAGGACTCTGGAGATTTCACCGCATCCAAATGAGCACGCTTCAAAAGCGACGAGGTGTTAATTAAGGCACGATAAGATCATATCGATCTAGAAACCAGAAGCGAAGGAAAGGTGTGGAGCCTTGTACAGAGGGGAAAGTGGGTGCCCAATGTTTGGTTTCTTTTGGTTCGTGTTGGTGTTCGTTTTTCGAAAGGGCCCTTCCACAAAACGTGGGGGGTGCCAAGAGAACCAGGGCCCCACATACCCGCGTGTTTGGCTCAAGCACACCCCTTTGCGTAGCAGAGGAGAAAACCGCGTGCCATTACAACCTATCGTCGCTTCGCAAAGATTATATTGAAAAGACATTGAAGATAGACCCTAAAAAAGAAAAGACTTATTTTGACGATTTCAACCCTACCGACCTTGAAGAAATATTGGACCTTCAACATAAAATCACTAAATTCCAGAAAGACCACGATTTCAAACAACTCTTCTCGGTGTTGATTATCATTGATGATTTCGTAGACAGTGTGTCATTCTCGCGTCATAACTCTCTACTCAATGCTTTATATATACGAGGGCGACATTTTGGATGTAATATTATTTCATCAACTCAAAAATTCAATGGTTTAAGCACAATCATTCGCGTAAATAGTCGTCAATTATTCTTCTTTAAAAGAGGAACTATAAAGAAATACAAACAATGATAGAAGAATTATTGGCACTATTGGTTAAGAAAAACTTATTAATGGACGATAAAAATATTCATAATGCTAAGAAAACTTTATTAGAAATTTATGAAAAAGCAACTCAAAAAAAATATAGTTTCTTATTTGTAAATCTAATGGAGAGCGATGTCAATAAAGTTTTTATGATACGCTTTGAACGTAGAATTTTAGTTAATTTTTGAAGATTAAAATATTTAAAGAATAAATCATTTTAACACTATATAAACCAGTATGCCGAAGACGAAAATTGATTACTCAAATACACATTTCTATAAGATTGTCTGTAAAGATTTAGATATAAAAGACTTCTACATCGGACACACTACGGATTTTAAAACCAGAAATTCTTGTCATAAAAGAGTATGCAATAATCCAAAATCAAATAGACATCATTTACCCGTTTATAAGTTTATTCGTGAGAATGGTGGATATGAAAATTTTCAAATGGTCTTAATGGAAACCTTATCACTAAATAATTCTTTGGAAGCACGAGCAAGAGAAAGAGAACTGACAGAACAGCATAAACCGACTTTAAATAAATTCAAGCCTTATACATCAGTTGAAGAAAAAAAGATATACAAACAAGAATGGACTGAAACTCATATGGAAGAAGTAAAGGAATATAAGCACAACTGGCATTTGCAAAACAAGGAAAGAAACAATGAGAAAGGAAGAGAAAACTACCATAAAAACAGAGAAGAACGCCTACAAAGAGCAAAAGATAATTATCAAAACAATATTGATGAGAAAAAGGAGATAAGAAACAGAAAATGTGAGTGTGAATGTGGAGACACTTATACATATTCCAATAAACGTAGGCACGAAAGAACAACAAAGCACCAACAATACCTTCAATCGCTTGAATAGATTAATAGTATTATTTTTTATAAGATTATTAATTTAAAATACAGACATATTACATATCTCTAATGCCCGGAAACTGGAAATGAAACCGTTTTTCATCTTGTTCTTTCATTTCTTCTATTTCATTTATCATTTCTTTCATAGCCTTAACTATTAAAATATTATTAACTGTAAGAAAATTATTTAGTTCTTCATTTTCTGTATCTATACTTTTGTTTTGTTCTATATATGTGTTTGTCTTCTTTTCTTTGTTCCAAATTTTCCCCATTATATATTTATATTTATATTTTAATCTTTTGTTTTTGATTTAGCTTTAGCTTTTGACTTTGCTTTACCTTTACCTTTCAATTCCTTAACTGCTTCTTGTAATTCATAAACAGATGCTTCAATATGTTCTCGTTTCTTCATTTCTTCTTGAAGACTTTTCCATAATATTACTGATAGTTTCATATGATTAATTGTTAAAAATTTGTCATCACTGTCTTTATCTTTTACTTCTCTCACTATTCCTTTCATGTCCTCGGGTAGATTTTCCAAAAGTTGCTGTGCGATAAATCCGTATTTATCTGCATCTTTGTATTTTCATCTTTATATCTGAATTTATGTAATTTAACATTTTTAACACACTCACTACATTCTTCATCATAGTCTTCTATATCAGTTTTAAGTCTTTCATCAGAAACGGTAGTATCGACGATATTACCTATCACTCCAAAACAAGTATTATCAATTACAGTGCTAAAGTCCAACTGCTGACCTACTCTGTCATATCTAAATATTTCTATACGTCCATCACCTGCTGGATTACCACCATAAAAGACAGTGTCATTTGTTGTAGACCTTGCTCCAAAAGCATTACCATAAATCCATGGAGCAGTAGTTCCCGAACCAGCAGATGGGTCAGTAAAATCTAATAAATTACTTGGTGAGTTTTTTAAACGCATCATCTCTACACCATTACGAGCAAAAACCAAATCAGTATCTATAACAGTATTGATATAATTTGACGTTAATGAACCTGCTTCTAAGGGTTTCCTACATACGATATTTGTATTACTCATCCAGAATACTTGATTTCCAAAACTCACGGGGTCACCAATGTAAATTCTAAATGTTCCTGTTGGGTCTGGATTTACTATTTGAAATATTCTATACCCTGCGTTTATTTCAGCAACTGCACTATCTCCTAAATTAATATCATTACCAACTGGCAAAGATATAAAGTTATTAAATTGAACTCCATTACTATTTATTCTCATTTGCTCTGTCGCATTTGCTCTAAATACAATATTATTTGTTAAAGTAGCATCAACTATAACATCGTTATTTAATGGATTTATAATACTATTTACTGATAATACCGGACCTACTGGAACAGATAAACCATTATCACACCGCAACCCCGCTAATGATACAACCGTATTAGGTGATGATGTCATTTGTAAAAAACTAACTCCGTTTCTTTGAAATGTTAAATCGCTATCGTCTAATGTATTTAATGTATTTGTCATCACTCTTTGTGTAGTTGTTATATCAAAAAATGATGTAATAACTTTATTTAAAAATATATCATCTTGAACTGGTCGTAATCTAAAATAATTTGTGCCACTAACATTTATTAACATATCATCATTTATCCTACTATCAATTAAATTTGTTTGTAATTCTGGTGCTACAATGGTGTCTGTTGCAGTTAATCCGTTATCATCAATACGTAACTTTTCAACATCATTAGATAAAAACGATGAGCCATTTACTCCCGTTGTTCTTATTGCAATGTCATTGCCTGTTAGATTTACAATAGTATCTGTTGATAATGAAGCAGATGTTGGAATGACAACACCCTGATTTGCAGTTAATGCTCCTTCTATACTTGTATTACCTGATACATTTATATCTTTAAAAAATATCATCGTTTCTAATGGTATTTTCTTCAATGAAATATAGTCATCATCAAAAATTTTAAAATTAACATCATTTGTTCCAATTGTATCGTATGTGTAGTTTCTTATCTTAGTTCCTATTTGTTGTTCTAAATCATAATGAAATCGTATCTCATTGTTTGAAGGCACTAAAGGGTCTGGTATAATATCAATAATTTCTGCACCATTCCTGTTTATTTTAAATGGTGTATCTGCATCTCGTAGATTTAAAAACTGTGTTGATATGTTAGGCGATTGAAAAGACGATGATACCGTAAGATTACCAGTTATTACTTGTGCCGGTGAGCCCGACTTCTGCACATAATTACTTAAATCAACTGACCCACCTGTTATACCCGCTACTGATATTTGTTGTGCTACATATGCTTCTGTTGCTAAATTGCTATTTCCTGTAATACCTAACTTAATAAATTCAGTTCCTATTATTGTAGTTCCGCCATCTAATTGTAATGCCATTATATATATATATATTTAGAATAAAAATTTACCGTTTCTTTCTTGAACCGCTTACCATACCTTGAAAAAAATATTAAATCTTTCTTGCTTTTGTTTCATATATTCTTGTTGTAATAATTGGTAATGGCTCATTAATGGATTTATTTGATGTATCAGCTGAGGCGGTGGTTTTTCCGACGGTGGCGGTGGTTTTTCCGACGGTGGCGGATTTATTGACGACTGCACCGGAGTTTGTATTTCTTCTGGCTCGGGTTTAGGTTTTGGTTTTGCTTTTGGTTTAACTGGTCTGTCTATGAGATTACCCTGACATATCTTTTCGTGATTATAACGATACGATTTAGTTTTCATTGTCTTATTACATTTTGGACATGTAATTAATCGGTCTTGAGCTTTCACTTTTGCTTCTGCTTTTGCTTCTGCTTTAGGTTCTGCTTTTGCTTCTGCTTTAGGTTCTTCTTTAGTTTGTTCCACTACTTCATTTTTAACATCCGGTTGCGCTTCTTCAACTGCTGGTGCGACTTCTTCTTTTGCTTCTTCAATTGCTGGTTTAACTTCTACTTCTTGGGGGGCTTCTTCATTATTAACATCCACCGCCTACATAGATATAATCCTGTCCCATCGCTGACCCGTGGTCATCGTTGACTACTCCTCCTAATTGCTGGTCTATTAGAATTTTACGAATTATAGAAGATGAAAAAATGTTTGGAGCACTATACCTGTGATCGGTAAGCTCTTGTGAGTTTAAATACAAAGCTCTAAAAGGAACGAGGTTCAAATAAGATGATGTCCATATTGCTAATGGAGTAGTAGGCACGTAATTACTTAGTAAATAGTTTATTGATACTGGGTCTCTATTGTTGTATGGTGCTGATACTGTATTCCACGTATTATTAACATAATTGCTTAATTCATCATCTGTTGGTATTTTAAGTCTGAAATTCAAACCATCTGCCACTCGTATTTCAAAACAAAAATATCGTTGTCAGAATTTAAATCTCTGACATCGTTATTTAAACCAGATACGATATCATCACTGAATTGTTCCGCAAAATATATCTTATTACCTAAATAGACACGTCCATTTCTTAGTAAAACACCACTGTCATTATAAAGCATGTAATAAAACTAATCAACGAAGCCTACCTCGGTTGTTTTGAACGTAGCTGGAAGCGACACCTCTGATACCCACATTTTTGTCCCCTCTGGTATTTCAAAATTTTCATTCAGCTCAACAACAAAATCAGTTGATGACCTAGATTGAGGTAATCTGTAAGAAGAGTTGATATACACTTTCTTATAAGTTAATTTATTGCTCATATATAATTTAATTAGAATATTTTTATAAGATAATAATATATGATTGGAGTTGTAGGAAGATTAGCAGGAAGTCAAATTGGAAGACAAGTTGGAAGAGAGGCATTAGCAAATATAGGAGGCGGAGGATTACGACAAGTGGCGACGCAAGAATTAGAAAGACTGATGCAAAATCCACAGATATAAGAAGCATTTACAAGAGAACAATTAACAATAATGATGAAAAAATTAGGTAAAGCAGGTTTAGCATCACTGTTAAGTTCAATGTTATTTGGAGATGCTACTGATGATGAGAAAGAAGAAGATGAAGAAAATCAAATAGAAAATAGAAATGATAGAATGGAACATTTCGGTAATCAAATACGAGGACATCTAAATCATAATAGAACGATATACGCAGAAGAAAGGGATGTGTTTAACAAGAATACTATTGAAGATAGAAAGGGTTTAAATAATGCTTATGCAAGTCCAACGGGATTATATAGAACCGGTAATACTTTGTATATATCGGGCACAGGTGGCAAAGATGGTAGTTTCGTTAGGGATTGGATGGATAATTTAGGCAAGTTGCCTTTTAGAAACGCTCATAAAACTGAAAAATATAAAGATGTTATGAAAGAAATAAAGAAGTCGCCAGATGTAACACGTTTGGTATCCCACAGTCTCGCCAGTGCAGTAGTCAATACAATTAATCAAGACCAGCCTAACAAATATGCCACTACAACATACGCAACACCAACAATAAAACCAAAAAGAAAAGGAAATCAAAATCCAAAAAGAAAAGATTTCCGTAATCCACACGATGTAGTATCAGCATTAGATGGATACGCTATAACTTCTGACTTTGATGAGACTAATCCAATAAGAGCCCATGGCTTCAATAATTTTAGTGGTATAGGTCATTTTGATATGCATCCTTCCACTACTGTTAGCAATGGGATTAGACCAAATGATATTTAAGTAAATAATTATATAATAATTATATATATATATTAATATATTTAATGGATTATTGTTTTGACGCTGTCTTACCCATAGAAGAGGTTTATAGACTTCTTATGAAAGAAGAAAAACGATAGAAGTAGAATAGTAATATGCTATTGTGGATGCGGTGAGACTTATAGATATGGTGATGAAATAAATTTTAGAAAAACAAATCTTAAACATCTTATTTATCAACGCGATAAGATGACAAAAGAAAACGAAAAACTACAAGATTATATAGATGAATATGAAAAAGAAAAACAAAGAAATATAGACTGCGGTGAGTATGATAGCAACGGTAGTCTGGGTCTTTCTGATGACTATTGTAATTTATATTCTAATGAAGACAAACTTCAAGAAATTGATATACTTTTAAATTATCTAAATAATACAAATGGAGAATTTATATCATAAATTCTTTCATTTGTTATTATTTATTTCTAAAAATAAATAATAACAAATAATGTTCCATAGAAACAATAAAAACAACAAACAAACAAAACCATTGTTTCAAATGAAAACTAGTTTTGATAAAGTAGCAAAGGCGATGACAGAACCACCAAAGGACTATGATACTATAAAGAATTTGATAGAAGATAAAAGAGAAAATATTTTAGATTTAAATATTAATAAAAACTCTAAAAATATTAATTTAACAAAAAGTAAAAATAAAAATAGAAATATATAAGTTATGGACAATTTAGTAAGTGAGAGTGCGGAGGCTCAAATTGATGGCTTAGACTTTTCATTACCAACTACAAGTATGGCGGTAACTTCAAGACGATTTGTTAATTTTTCCATCAGGCTCAAATGTTTATAATTCTACAAGTGGCAACAAAGTCATTAGATTTAACATCAGTGCTGATGACAACCAATTTTTAGATTTAAGTTCAGTTCGTATGTTTGCCATTCTTGAAAATAAGGATGGAACTGCTAATCATTATTTACGACCTATTGGTGGTTTGCATTCCTTCTTTAGTCGGTATACTTGTAACGTTGGTGGGCAACAGGTGCAAGATATCATAGAATACAATAGACATTGTAAGTTATATGACAGTTTGAAAAGTAAAAACGTTAGAGATATGGATGATATAGAAAATTCAGCAAATCCAAGATGGGACAGTGACTATCATGAAATGGCAACGGGATTAGAAAATATCATTAATCCTACTGTTAATGGAGAGTTAGGTGGTGCTGATGTGGGTAGAGCAACTGTAAATTTAGCAGGTGATAGAAATGATTTTGGAAGAATTGACAAACGCTATACCAGACACTCAATGAGTGGTATTAAACCCGGTGGTAAGATGAGATTATCACATAAACCATGTTGTGGGTTGTTAGGTTCTAATTATTTGCTTCCTTTACGATACGCACCACTGCAATTAGAATTTACCCTTATTCAAAACGGCAATGATGCTATTATAGTTCCACAAGGTGATGAAGGAACAACACCAGAGGAAAACGACCGCAACTGTTGGTATTTCCAAGCAGGTAATACATCAACAGAATACGAGCTTAATTCAATAATAATAAGAAGCGAGCTGGTGTCTACCGATTCGACGATAGCGAATAACTTCGTCAGCCACATCCTTCAGGGCGGTAGTCTTAAATTAGTTTTTCCGATGTATCACACAATTACTCAATCCTTTTCAGCAGGTGGTGGAGAAATTACAATGCAAGTTGTAAAATCAGCATCTAAATTAATGG
Organism: Cyclobacteriaceae bacterium; assembly: GCA_965227935.1. Taxonomy (GTDB): domain Bacteria; phylum Bacteroidota; class Bacteroidia; order Cytophagales; family Cyclobacteriaceae; genus JAWPMT01. The sequence continues at coordinate 48,785 of CBDDGS010000055.1, forward strand.
GAGCGTTTATTACTTTATACAGACCACCAAGAGCAGGGTTAGACCCAGACACGGGATTCTTGCATCCAGATAATTATGCATACAAGCGATGGAATTACTTTTATAATCCTATGATAAACTCACGAATTAACACCAGCTCTGATGGTCTCTTTTTGGGACAAGGATTTCAGGACTATACCCGTAATCTGCCGTGGCAGATACAATTATCTAACGCACAAAAATATCCAGAGTTTGAAGCGCAAAGCCTCTCTGAAACATTTTATTATTTACGAAGAGCAATACATTATATGAACCCAGACCAAGATAGTTTAAGTTTCAATTATCGCCAGTATCGCGAGAACAAATATATTATTGGAATGTCATTTGAAAAGATGGGTGGTGAAAGCAATTTTACAGGTTACAATAGTAAAATGAGTGGGGTGACGACTTTTAAAATAAAAGGAAGAGAAGGCCCACTTTCAGCAAACGAACAAATTGAAGAAATCTTCTGCCATTTGATGAGTGAAAGTATATTGGAAATTCGTGAAAGCGGGTGCATCGTGTATGATTAGCTTATTCGTTTTTAAATTCATCAATATATAATAATATTTTCTAATATTATTATATAATAAATGTATCGTTTTCATAAGTCAAATAAGAAACAAGGGACAAAGGCACATATTGTAGGTGAGGTAAAATCAAACTTTACCCCGTTTGATATGAGAGACACTGCATATTTAGAACATCTTAGCAAAGAATTAAAGTTAAGAAATGCTAGAGCAGGGTTATTAAGTTTAAGAAACGATATGCTACAAGCAAATAAACGGGCAAACTTTCAGAATGAGTATGATAGAATTATTAATGAGTTATCACGCCCGAACTTACCGCATAATACAAAAGAGCATTTAGAAGACAGAATTAGACAAATGAAAGCAATGAAATTCACTTAATAATATTATAAAATATCTAAGTTATTTTATATCATTATGGCAACAGCAGTATTTTAAAATAATAATAAGTTTGCTTACCTAGGATTGAAGAGACGACCAACTTATGATGAATTAATAGGGCTGATTAATGAAAATGCCTCTTTATTTGGACCTACACCAGATAGAAGAGCAACCGCATTCAAGGCAAGCCCAGAAGGCAGTTTCTTTGATGGATTAAATTCTACGGACAAGTTGAAAGAAGAGCAAGAAAGAATACTAAATAAACAAATGCGAGATATTTTATTTAGACAAAATGTAGGAAATCAGTCAATAGCAATAGCACAGCTGCAGCAGAACAATCAAGGAGGTAGCACACCATCAAGTCAATCAAATCAATTACCGCAACAAACAAATTTAGGTGAAGGGCTATTACAAGAGCAATTGCAACAACGGGCACAACAAGCATTACAGAGAGCACAACAAACAGGAGATGCACATAGAGGTATATTAGGAGGAGGTTTAGATACTATCGCCTCACGAATTTTCAACTTAACACCATTGGGAAGCAGAGCACCAACCCCATTGGCACAACCTATGCCACAATCATTTAACATAAGTAGCGAAGATGAACCTGAACTAATGACAGATGCTGAAATGCAAACAGCAAGAGGAGAGCCACCACCAGAAGATGCGGAGAGAAAAATAACATATTCAACCAACATAAAAAAATATGTCAGCGCCAGAGTTGAGGTTTCAACTGTTTTTGCGAGGTGTAAATTTAGAGGACCAGTTGCCCAACAGAATTAAGGGAAAGGGAGGTGGAAAGACACAAAAGGAATTTTATCAGGATACGGCAAATAAAATGATTAGATCAGGCAGATGGCAGACCAGAATAGAGGAACAACTTTTAAGGAGCAGAATACTAGATTACAATAGAATAACAGCGCGAAGTAGTAGATAGTTATTAAGTAAAATTAATAATATATTATTAATATTAATATTTCTAAATAATATTAATGATTTTAACAAGAAATAAATTGAAAAATAAAAGGGTTAAAGTTGATGATGATGATGAAGATCATTTTATGAACTTTTTGAGATTTAAGCATTTAATGGATAGAAGGAACAGAGCTAGAAACAGAACAACGGATAGAGGAACACAAACAGAAATTGCAACAAACAACGATAAAGCAACAGATACACTTAATGATTTTGACGAAGTCTTCGAACCTTGTAGACTAAAAGTGAGAAGCGAGAATAATGAAAACAATCAGAAAGCAACACAAACGAACGCAATGAGAGACCAAGAAACAGAGCCAAGAGCTAGAGTTAATGAAAGTGATTACGTATTGAAGGGATCAGAAAAAGCATTTAAATCAAAACAACAACAACGGCGCGATATGATGATACAGGTATATATGGCAACATTAAAAGATGAAGAGCAAACTCCACCGGATACAGATGAAGAAAACGATAGAAGAGACAGAGAACTATTAGCATCAAGGTTAGTTTCTAATATGGGATTAGCAGGATTACAGTTAGGACTTAGTGCAACAAGTATGCTAATGCGTGGTGCAGTTAATTTATATGGTGCTATGCAAACGCAACAGCAAGAAGAAGAAGAGGAAGAACAAGCAGAAGAAGACATAGTGGGGCAAGATGTTGATGAGATAAATTCAAGCCCACCTATCACCGTAAATTCATCAAGTGCATCATCAAATGAACAAGATGTAGATATAAACGATGCGTGGGTGAGGCAAAGAAGCAGAAGTCGCGACACTACACCTGATGAAGGATATCCTGAAAGAAATAACATTAATTGATATTAAAATACACTAATACCAATTAATTAACATTGGGGGTAATCAACATCATATTTTCAGTGCTGTATTTTCTATTGTAGTTGAAACTTTTACTTTCTCCGCTTTGCTCTTTTGCCTTTTTCTTTTCGTGATAAAGTTGTCTATCGCGCTCTCGCTTTCTCTCTATAAACTCAGGGTCAGTTTCTCGTCTCTTCTTGTAATATAACCTTGCATATAGTGCCATTTGTTCTTTGATTTCTTCTAATGTCAGGTCATCTACATTCTTCGCCATTATCTTATATATAATAGGTAATATTTCTTTAAATGATTTCAAAATAAATCCTTCTAAAACGAAAATGCTTTAAAGACATATTACATAAATATAATATATAAATCATAATATGACTAAAAAACTGATACGGGATTATCTTACAGGATTAAGAAGAAGAAGAGACAATGCCATAGGCAAAGTGTCTAATGACATCCAAGCAAAAATCAACAATGTAGTAGACCTTTATGAGGACAGAAAAATTACACAAATCGCCACCGCAAATAACTTAATTGACGGATTAACGGCAAAGGGTAAGCAAAGAGAAAAGGGAATGAACGCATACGAGAAGGCAATTGCAAAGCATCAAGACAAAGAACGAGTAAGTGAAAAACAGACAAAGGCACTGGAAAAGGCAAGAGAGACAAAGACGATCAAGGGGAAATTAAGGAAAGCAACCGATAAAGAGAGAGAGGGATTAAGCAAATTTGTAAGCAAAGTAAAAGAAACATTTAAAGACCGAAAATATTATTCGGTTGGTCAAGCACCGAATGGCAAGAAGACAGGAGGAGTGCTAAAAGACGGCATCAGACTATACCCGATCTGGACTAATCCACCTTACAAGATCGCAAATATCAGAGTGAATAGTTTTATCGAAGGTCTTGTAAAGAGACTGGTTGCTAAATGGGAAAAGGCTATGTTTGAACGACTGGTGATGATAATGAGCACAGATGACATATTCAAGAAGGAATTAGGAATACTTGATTATGTAGATGCCATCAGGATTGAAAGCATTGATAATGTCAGTGATACATCAGCAAGAGACATGAATATTAGAGAGGAAAGATTAAGGGATGGTGCTACACAATTTAGCATCTACCATAGATACATTGAAACCGAAGTGGATACTGACTATTACACCGTAAAGGAGGCAATTGAAAACAAAAGCTATCAAGACAATGAATGTTGGATGAACTCGCTGAATGAACACTATGAAGGAACAGAGCTGATGAGAGAGAAGAACGGGGGGAAACTATCAAAAACATTAAACAGAGAAAAAGTTTTGGAACTGATTGAATTATCGGATGATGAGTATATTGAAAAAGGAGCAACCATAAATCAGATGGAGAATGTATTTAAGCATTTTAATATTCCAGTCAGACTTTATAACTTTAGAAATGAGATCATATACAGATACGATCCTATATCGAGACCTCGCTACAGGATTGCAACATTTAATGCCTTGGTTAAAAACAACCACATATACACCTTGAATTACAACCTTAAGAGTTTATATTAGAAGAACCAGATTGAAACCAACAACCGTGTATCGCAAAACTATTACATCAACGATAGAGAAGTGCCTGTGAAATACACGGCATTTGATAACATAGATGAGTTTTTGAAACTGACCGATCAAGAGGAATATTTCTTGATCCAAGTTGATAATGATTTAGTTAAGGCATTGCATCAACTGAAAACTGCAAGATATGAACCATTTGTAAAATACCAGTCAGGGATGTTGAGCGAAATCAGGGTGAGATTACGATTTAAGAAGCTGAAGAAAACCATTGTATATAACATCGTGTCACAGAATTTATCCAAGCAATCTTTACACTGCGAAGTCATAGTGAAGTCAGAGGATAAATATAACAAGATGACAGAAACAATGTTTTATTTCAATAAGTATATCTTTAAAGAAGGTCATAAATCAAGATACAGCGAGATTGATGTTAAAATATTAGATGAATGCAGAACAATTGTGCCCATCGGTTATTTTGAGAAAGAGATTAGTCTGAACAACTTGACTGAAATAGATAGAAACAAAGCGTTTACATCCGCACTGTGTGAGATTACAAGAATTCCAGTATTCAATGAGTTTGATGCATGGATGCCTTACGAAAACCAAGACCTAGAAAAGTTAAATCCGTTGACGTTATATTTGGTTGAAGTATTTGAGGGCAACATATTTTTTAATAAGAAGTATAACTTAATTTACGGGAACTTTTTGAAAGAAATGATATTAAGAAAAGTAAAAATAAAAATCCACTACTACAAGCAACCGCACAAAGTTGTCAAAGTTGATTATAAGAAGGCTGTTAAGGAACTATGGGATACGCACATCAGCGATGACAAGACTGAAGACAAGAGAGCAAAAAAAACAATTGCTAATATCAATATAGGACTTTTAGAAAAGTCCAACAACAGACAACAGGACAGCAAAATCTTTAATTCTGTAAGAGAGGCCTGTTATTATCAAAGTTTGTATGGTGGCAAGGTATATTCAATAAGTCATCAAGAAGAAGAACTCGTAGAGGATGAGGACGAGAACATAACAAGGGTGAGCAGAGAGACAGATGACAAATATTATATCTTAAACATTTCAGAACAAGCAACATTGATGAACGGGTTTCGTCTAATTAAGGAACTGCTTTTACAGCATCATAACTTTAAGATGTATGAGACATACGAGATATTGACAAATGCAGGTGTCAGAGTGTGTAGTGTGAAGAGTGATGCTTTTACTTTTTGGAGTGATGATGTGGATAAAGTGGCAGGATATAAATTCTTACAAAAGTATATTAAAGGTTGCTTGGATGTAGGCAGTGAGATCGGGCAGTGGAAAGTAGAAGCAGATAAGAATGTTATATTTCCAAAAGATGAGTATAAATATAAATATAATACATTAACTAAGATACCACTGATGAAGAACGAGACTATACCCATTGAAGATGAATGGGATACAAGAAGCATCTGTGAAAAGATTTTGAAAGTGAATGCACCTGTGATTATTAAAGCGAAGTATGCAGGATCAGGCAAGAGTTATATAGGCGAATACCTCGCACAAATGAATAAGCAAGTCCTTTTCGCGATGCCTAATAATAGGCAACTTCAAGAGAAACTATGTGATGGTTTAGAAGCAACAACTTATAACAAATTCTTTTCAATAGCAGTTGATGAAGAAGAGAAAGGAAATATGCCTAAGTTTGATTATTCTATGTATGATGTGATCGTTTTTGACGAGGTCTTTATGGTGAATATTTTTACGAAAAATAAGATCAGAATGTTTTGTCTGGAAAATCCTGATAAGATCAGAATATTAACAGGGGATACTAAGCAACTGCCGTGCTTTGAAGATGCTACTAACTGCCAAGACGAAGAAGCATACAGCAATCACTGTATAGATGTCATTTGTCCATATAATATTTTCTTAACTATTTGTAAGAGGGTAGGTGCGAAGGACAGCGCAGAAGGAGATAAGAACAGACAAATCATTAGTGACATATACGATGACTTCTGGATACATAAACTGGCATTGAAGGAGATTATACCTAAATACTTTGAGATTACTGATGATGTAATGGCATCAGATCATAACATTGCCTATAGAAATATTCGTTGCCGTAATGTTGCAAATGAAATCAGAGCAAGACTGGGGAAGAAGGATAAATACGAAGTAGGGGAGATATTGATTGCCAGAAAGTGGGTGAGAAATCCGAGAATTAATATGAATATCAGATACAGTATTGCAAAGATTGAAGGCGGAATATTAACCTTGCAAAATATTAGCATTGCAACAGATAATTTTACTATGAATGAAGCGCAGGTAGATGAAATATTCATATACTCGCACTGTGCCACTTGTCATAGCAGTCAAGGAGCAAGTATAAAGGAAACACTGACTATACATGAATGGGACTTAAATTATGTAAGCAGGGAGTGGCTTTACACTGCCTTGACAAGATGCACTGACTTTAGAAAAGTGAAATTTTATCAGAATAAAAATCTTGATGAAGAGATGGAGATGAATATGTATAAGAGATATTTTCAGAATAAAATTGACGGATACAAACAGCAAGATAGAAAAAGTCAACTTGAAATAAACGAAAATAACTATGTTAATGTTCAGTGGTGCTTAGATCGGATGAATAGCAACTGTCAGAAGTGCAATACTTGGTTTGACTTTAAAATTAAAAATGGCAGATTGAATAGTGATTTTACTGTTCAAAGATTATGTAATCAAGAAGGACACCATAAGGACAATATTTCCCATTTTTGTTGGTATTGTAATTGTAGTAGTAGGTGATTTAGATAAAAATATTTATCTAAATTATCTTATAATGAGTGAAAGTAAGCAAAAGATCATCAATGATATATATTTTGATCGTTCTGGGTTCGGTTCAAAACAAGTTACGCTTAAAGATGCCAAGGAAAAAGATAGTAGCATTAAAATGTCAGATGTTGAGAGGTTCTTTAAAGAGAATGTTGAAGTAAAAAGAAAACCAAGAGGCACAAACAGTTTTGTAGCACCAAGCAACAATCATACTTACCAAATGGATTTATTTTTTATGGGTCAATATGATTTTGATGATGAACAAAAATATCGTGGTGGAATTGTAATGATAGATGTATTGTCTAAATATGCTGTAGTCGTGCCAATAGGTGGTAGAACGCCAGCTGACATAATTGAAGCTACTAAGGAAGCGCTTAGGAAAATGGGCAAGAAACCTAAAATCGTCTATACAGATGATGAGCGAGGTATAGCAAGTCAGGAATTTAATGATTTTATTGAAGATGAAGGAATAGAATTATACAGAACAAGAGGGCATCCCGCATTTGCCGAAAGAATGATACGCACCTTTAAGGATATGCTTTTTAAGAGAGTTGAAGCAGATGAAAAGAAAGGTAAAAATAATATTCAATGGACAGATTATATATTAGAAATTATGTTAACATATAATAATAATAACATCCACTCGGCGATAAATATGACACCGAAAGAAGCGAGTAAGAAAGAAAATGAATTTAAGGCAATGGTAAGTGTAGCATTACGAACAAAAAAAGAAAGAAAATATTCTGAATTAAATGTAGGCAATAAAGTTAAGATTTTGAGGAAGAAAGCAATAACCGAAAAAGAAAGAACAAGTAATTTTTTGAAAGGCGAATATACGGTAGAAAAGATCAGCAAGAAGCTAGGGCAGAATTATTATACATTGCAGGGTTTTAATCGGCCATTGCTCCGTCACGAATTATTAAAAGTTTAAAAATCAGTTTTAGACGAAAAAGGTTTAAAGAAATAATGCGTATATATAGTAGATAAAAATGACATTGTTTAATTATGGTGAATGTAAGATGTGTAAGAAAATGCAGAACAATAATAATGTAGAATTATCAAAACTACTACCATCAAATATATGTAATAAGATAACCGATCATAATATTTATTGTGGTAAATGCTGTAATATATTCAAAAAAGAGCAATCCCTTTTAAGAGTTAAAAACCTACACGAATATGACAAGTTTTACCTTCAACTCAAATTCCTTTTGGAGCATAACAAAAAGCCACATCCGTTTTCGTGGCAGTGTTCTAAAACACATTATAATCAAAATATGGATGTTTTCTTTAAAGATGAAGAACTGATAGAAAGGTTCGGGGGAGGTTTTAAGGATGTTAAAAAGTATAGAGCGTTTGCAAAGAAACATCGGGAACTGTTTATATGGATTGATCATAATATCCACAGAATTGAGACAATACAAGAAATATTGAAGCAATGGAATGTTAGGAAAGATGCGTATTTTAAATATTATGGCAAGAAATATTCTGTTGTATTACTTATTTGTTTAACTATATGGGAAATGATTTATTTCAAAATTGGAAAAGAAAACATCAAATACATAGATAAAGATGACATCGGTAAATATGTTGATAATATAATGAAAGAGTATTTACCAGAAAGCTAAACATAATTTTAATAATAATATTATTAGAATTATGATATTGTAAGATAGGATTACTTAAGGTAAGGGGTTTGGTGATGTCTTGTGTATGTGTGATGAATTGTGCGTGTGGGGTTTGTGATGATTTCTTGTGTGTGTGTTATGACTTGGTGTTGATGATTGTCTGTGTGTAGGGGCGGTGATGAATTTGTGTATGAGCTTTGGTATGTGGGTGGTCGTGATGATTTTGTGTGTGGTGGTCCTGTGATGAATTTGTGTATGAGCTGTGGGGTGTGCTGATTGTGATGATTTGTGCTATGAGCTGTGGTATGCGGTGATTGTGATGATTTGTGTTATGTGGTGATTGTGATGATTTGTGTTATGTGGTGATTGTGATGATTTGTGTATGTGGTGATTGTGATGATTTGTGTTATGTGGTGATTGTGATGATTTGTGTTATGAACTTTGGTATGTGGTGATTGTGATGATTTCTTTTTGAGCTGTGGTATACGCTGATTGTGATGATTTGTGTTATGATCTTTGGTATACGCTGATGGGTGCGGTGTGATGACGTGCTGAGGTGTGTCATAGGCCTAATGTAAGTTATATATATATTGTATTTATACAATATTTTTGGTGTAGCACCAAGATTCTTGACGCTAGGCGTCAGCCTTTTGCGCTACGTGGCCCTAAAGGACCACGATCGCCTTAAGGACTTCATCACGGAGTCCTCGAAGGATGAGACGGTGCCCAGGTCTTTGAACCTGCAGTTGACGCTTGGTGGAGAAGAGCATGGCACTCTCAAAACTGCACCGGAAGACAGGATATCATATGAGAAAATACTATATATTAGATCATATATGATAGGTTCATTCTGAATCTATATATATATCACACATATATCTATTATATGTATATATACATATACTGTATATATATATATATGTATGTGATCATCTTTTACAGAGTTGTAATCGATCTCACAATGAGGAAGGACTCGAGCGGCATCGCCTTCAGCTCCGAGATCTTCCACGTGGCAGTGCCCGGCTTAAGGAATGAGAGGGAGCACCTCATCGGCATTACGCAGGCGGCACCTGACCGCGCCTTTGAGAATGAGCGCAGTGAGCCGGAGGCCACCCTTTAAATCATCTTTAAAAGCCGTTTAGAATCCGTTTAGGACCCGTTTAAAGGAGGCGAATTGCCTGGAGGAGAGCGATATGCGCCATATCTTGGGCTGTCGCGTGGGCCAGCGGCCTGTCTTCGAGTCCTTTGAGCCGGAATTGTGGTCAGGAAGCAGCTGAGCAGCTGTTCATCGAGCGCATCCTCGAAGAGACAGAGTGTACAACTGAAAGCCTTGGTGCGCCCCACATTTCAGTCTTTCTGAGTCTAGGAGCGAGTGAGCTGTGTGGTGCACGTGTCGGAGAAGTTGACGATCGCCTCATTAAAGCTCCACTTCTTTGAGAAGCAGCTGGGAGCGGCGCCGGACCTCTTGGATTGGATCAAGCCGAGCTTCAAATGCCTGGTGCACCACTGGGCCCCTTGCACAAAGCCTCTTTCGAGGCCATATTCATAGCCTCAGGTGCAGCAGCACGCGATGGCACCCCAGGCTCCGCTGCTGAACATGAAGCTCTACTCCGCCTACCCGGCGGCGAGGACGTTGGTCGTTGGGCAGACCAAGATCACCTCTTTCAAGGAGCGGTTTGCATCATATGGCTGTTGATAGAGGCGGTCAGGAGCGCGAAGGCTGCGAGAAAGCCAGCTTTTCGGCCAAAATCGAGATGCGGAACTTCTTGGCAAAGGCATGATGCTCGAGAAGGTCGCCAGATTTGGGCCCGTTTTCTTCCCGTCTTACACAGAAGTAAGACGGCTAAATGGAGGTTGGCCTCCGGTGTGAGAGGCTAAGACAGCCATGGCCGGGCCCCTCACACTAGAGTGCTTTGGAGTCTACAAGTGGAAGTCTAGACTCTAGATCCTTCAGGCATGGTGAGACCGAACTGTGCGGTACACAGCTTGTGAGCAGGGTGTGAGCCAGTGGTAGCTGAATGAGAGGCTCATATCCTGTGAATCAAGATGTCGGGTCGCCGGGCCTCAAAAAGCTATGCTTTAGCCGCATGCGTCTCGTTGACTGCAAGGTCAGCCACACTATTACCTATGGAAGATCCCGTACTACTTGAAAGGCCCGTTGTTCATGACTTACAGTAAGCGTTGATGTTTGTTGAGGGCGCGCCGTGATCCGGATCCGGTACAACATCACGACGGGAGACTTCCGGTATGGCTCTCTAGCGCGCCCCAAGGAGGAAGATCGAGAGCTATCAGGCGAGCGGTTTCGACTTGAAAGGCTTCGGAAAGTGCAGGGGAGAAGGCCGATGCCTTCTTCATGGATAAGAGCTTTAACGATCCAAATCCCAACAATCGAAGGAGGAGGACTGCGTTTTCTAAGCTTCGGAAGGTCTGAAAGTGGTTGACTCGCGGCAGTATCTTCAAGGGCCTCCCAGAAGAGCCAGTTCCTCTTGCCCAAGATCCAGTCGCGGACTGGGTGGGCATGGGGGAGGAACGTGCCTTGGCCTTGGCGCAGGTCTCACGGCTCCAAGGTCTGCTACAGCTGCAGGTGAACACGAACCAGTTTGGTCGCACCTTCGAGGATCGAACACACAGCTTCATGGCCAGCCGCCTTTAAGCGCTATTAAAAGAAAAGAAAAAAAAACCGATCGCTGCCGAGGTCTTGGAGACGCCGCCGGAACACAGGGGCAAGCGCATCGTGAACTACAACGTCCGCCGGGGCCTAGTAGAAAGCAGGAAGACGTTGGATGAGGTGGCCGGCGGGGCAACATCGTGCAGGTCTATCCTTCCGTGGAGTACGATTTCGTGCCTAGCGAGCTCCAAGTGGAGGTCGGCACCTGGCTGCACTTCCAGTGGACCGGCTCGGACGCGAACCCCAACGGCAACGCAGGCAGGGGGTTTGGGGGAGGTGCCACGGCTCTAAGGCAACGGCCGTGCGGGGACGGACCGCTCAAACCTGGTGCAGTTGCAGAGCCGGGATGAGACGGTGCCGTTGCCCATGGAAGAGCATCGCTTGCTCTTTGACGCTGTGGCCAACCCCAACGATGAGGCACGGGCCCCGAAATCGAGTGAATTGCTTGTAAGCAGCCTTTTTCGGGGGCGAGTTGGCCCAGGAAACCAGTTCTACGGATTTCAAATGGATACTCTGAAGCCACGGAGTTGTTTGGTCTTGGCATTCGATCTCTCCGAACTCGGTTTGCGCCGGTATCGGTGCAGGAGGGTCGAGCGCGGGTGACGAAGTTCGCCTATCTGGATCAAGAGAGCATCGTCACCTGTGACCCGGACACGAACGACCAGAACTCGGAGCCCCTCGTATAGACGTTTCATGTGACCTTTCCGTGGATCCTGCGGCTTTTAGATGCTTTTTAGGACCAATTGCAAGCAGCTGAATGGCGCTTCGGCCTATTTCGATGGTGGTCTGGTGGAGATGAAGACGGTGGGAGAGCACTACATCGCCAGCACTCGCAACAACGCGCCGTGGGCGTGGTAGGACCCTAAAGTGGCTGAGGACTTCTCGAACCGGTCTCACAAGGCAGTGATCATTGTGAGTGGTATCCAACTGGAGCTCTATGAGAACGTGCTTATTGGCGCAGGCAATCGACTGCGTAGTTCACCCAAACAGGGCCGTGGCAGCGCTACATAGAGTCTAAGATGAGCTAAGAGATGAAGGATGAGTCATGGTTGGAGCTTGGAAGGTGTTGTCCTCGGTGTGCTGATCCTTCTTTACTTCGGAGCCGCCATTTGGGCCTATAGGCGTGGCATGGTGATGAGTCAGATCAATGCCAGGCATCCCGGCAGTTGGCTCTTCTCGAACCGTTATCGACCTCGCGTCTTGCGCTGGGTGCTGAAGGAGGAGTCAAGTGCGTTTTGGCCGCCACACCCTACTACATAAAGCGTATAAGCACCACCACTACTACTCGTACTGCAATTCGCACTCCGACCCCTACTCCTCGCACTACCCACTACTACCTGTACTTCCTTCCCTACTACCAGTACGGAGCATGGAGGAAAGCTTGCACCACTTGCCTCCTTGTTCGCATCTTGACATTCCCCTCCCTGCGTGGTGAAGAATGTCTTCCGGATCCCTGTGTGGAAGAAAGCTAGAAGTCAATGCTAGAATCTAGGGGGTTGCGAATGAGTGTGTACTTGCACTTCCTCCATCAACACTATGAGCGCCCCATACTAGCCTCGCTACCACTCGCGAGAGCGGAAACCACGCGATAGGAGAACGCCCTGCGCCGGCCTGAAATGGCCCCAAACGGTCCACGACGGCACCACAGACAGATTCCCTGCGCTGACCCCACGCGTCACCGAATGCGGCGCCTACCGTATAAGACTGACATATACGGTACTATTGTACAAGCTTTAGCAGCTGCTTGAATGCACATGACATGAAGCGAATCAATTAACTCGGAGCCGCAAGGCTGGGGAAAGGGTGAGCAGGAGCGGATGGAAGAGTTGAAAGAGCAGAGAAGGCAATTGAAGGAGCAAGAGAGGCGAGACTTGGAGCTCCATGAGAGTGTTGGGAGGAAGAAGTGGGCGAAAAAGCTGGTTGGCGCTGCGGGCGTCTATGTGCATGACGAGGAGGGCACGGGTGATCAGGCTTGGCGAATCATCTTGAAAGCATGAGCTCTAGGTCACGGATTTTATATTGCCGGATCCTGGGCCAGTGGTTCAATCCGAATGTGAGCGACTGAGGACAAAGTCACCTGGTTCCAAAGCTTCAATCGCCTCTGCCGACGTTGTGGTCTGGGTGAACAGCGGCAAACCACTCTGATGTGACCTTGGGTTCCTTTTCGTAGGTCATTTGACCTCTTGATGGCAGAGTCCACTTTTAGAAATCGAGATTTCGAAGCCGTTTTCGGAGCCGCGCGACCTTTGCGGCCATGGATTAAGTGCTAGGTACGCCTTTCTGAACCTCATCGTCTTCATGATCGGCTTCCTCTCCAATCTCGCGGGCGGATTCCGAGGCTCCTGGGCCTATCCCTTCGCCAAGGCGCCTTAGACTTGAGCGCTTTTAGAAGCGAAGCGGGAGGGCGGCGGCTACAGCATGGGCTTGAACTTTGCTATGCTCGTGTTGCCCACCCTGAAAAGCTTGCAGACCGCGACCCGGAGGATGAACTCCTCCAGGGAGTGGATCCCAGCGGACGTCGCCCGGATGGAAAGAAGCGACACATGTGGAAAACGCCAAGAGAATCTCGATAGATCTCGATCATCAAGCTGATTTCAGAGAGGTTTCGAGGATCTTTTATGGTTTTCTTTGATGGCTTCGCAGGATCCGATCAACTTCCACATGGTGATCGCCGGCTTTACCTTCTTGGCGGCTCTCATCCATTGCGTAGCACATGGAGTGCACATTGCGGTCATCGGATCCTCCCCTAGGATGCAGGAGGATCCCTTGAAGCTCTGGCAGCTAACGGCGGACGAGAAGACGAGTGGCATGTCATTCTGGCTGCAGGTAGGGCTGGCTTAATAAGGCCTTTTAAGCGTTTTGTAGGCCTTTTTCAGGTTTTCAGGGCCCTAGACTGCCTAGATGTTGAATGAGATCTGCTGTCGGCCAGTTGCTGAACTTGCAGAATCGCTGCGCGGTGTTGACGGGCATCATCCTGACTGTCATGATGTTGGCCATCTTGCTCACAGACACTTGGCAAGACCTCTACTACATTGTAACTCCACTCTGAAAAGCCTTAAAGAGGCATGAGGTATACTCTATACTCTACGAATGTGGATAGAGCACCATTTAAGAGGAACCTCTCTTCCTTTCGTAGATTAGCCTTCTTTTAGGTAGTGGTATCGAGGCGATGACCTGCGTACGGCGTGGCACGAACTCTCTGACAAGGAAGTTGGGCGGTTTCAACCTGCCTCTCGGCCGTGCTTTTAGCCTCTTTCGATGGCCTTTCAGAGGTTCTGGCGCGTGCACATGTCGTGGAAGATTATCTACGTGCTGCTCTTGTTGCACGCACCGCAAAGGCTTTGGATCTGGCCACTCGGCGACCTCGATCTCTAGCAATGACATTTATCATTAATTTACGTACATATTATTACTGTCTTACTGACATGCAATGCAAACAAACAATCTCAGATTCCTGGCAGAAAGTAGCTTTTCCCAGGTTCTTCTTCCCAGCGATCTTCGTGATGCTTGACCGGAGGCTGCTGCAGAGCCAGCAGGAGATGTACGTGTCCTTGAAGAGCGCGAAGCTGCTTCCAAGCAGCCTGGGAGCATCTAAAGTGAGCGTCTTGGAGCTTAGGAGACGTCATCAAGCTGACCTTTGATGTGCCAAAGGGTTTTGCCTATCAGGCTCAGGAGCTGAATTTCGCTTGCTGCAAGCTAGGCGGGACAATACATCTTGCTGGGCTGGAAGGGTGAGTGGCATCCCTTCACTTTGACCTCTGCTCCAGAGGAGCGAGACGTGTGTTAAGCCTTAAAATTCCTTTAAACGCCGCAGGAGAATTGCATCTCCGTGCACATTCGGTCACCCAACAGCCTCGACTGGCCGCTGGGCAGCACCTCTCGAGTGGTGCCGGCGCCTGAGGTGCTCTGCGCTCCGGCGACGGCTGACGGAGGAGGCGCCCGCGGAAGCGGAAGGGGAGAAGCCCAAAACGGCCAAGGCGCGTTTGGGGGGGCCTTTGTGAAGCCTGGTAGGCAGGGCAACCCTTTGAATATATGTCGAAGACCTTGCCATACAGCCCCTCGGCTACTTCATAAAGCATCATAAAGCTCCTTATGACTCTGAGATCACTCGCATGTGGAGCTAAGAGCGGAGGTCATATCGTCTTCAACGTGCCCGTGCCCAAGGCGTCCGGCGTGAGGAGCCAGGTGGAGCGGGCGCCGCCGAGCGATCCGGTGCCGCCCCTGCCAGGGCAGGTCTCGGCGCCCCACCTACCCGGCGCGGAGAGCAAGCCGATGCTGAAGGAAGGCTTCGCGAAAGGGCCGGCCTCGAAATCGGGCACGAGCTTGGCGAGTGGCGAGGCCTTCGCGAGCCTGCCAGATGAGGCGGTCGTGCTGCAGGTGAGTGGACCCTTTGGAGCTCCGGCTCAGAAGGTGTGGGGCTTTGAGACCTTGATGGTGGTGGGGGCTGGCATCGGAGTGCCTCGGTGAGCCATCTTGAGGCATGCGGCTTGAAGGTCACACCCTTCGCCTCGATCTTGCGCTCCGTGCAGCTGCGGGAGAAGCAGAAGGCAGCGATCATGGGGGCCAAGGCCAAGGGGGCAGGCGCGACGCTGCTCTTCGATGTCATTTGGCCGTGAGATGATGACTTGAAGAAGATGGTGAACCAATTAATCCAAGTGCCCAAGAAGCTGCGCGGACGCAACATGAGCCTGGAAAGTCGCTCTGAGGATCTATTTCTACTGGATCTGTCGTGGTCAGGACTGATGAGAGACCTGTATGCCTTTGCATGGCTCGTACGGGCTTGTTGGCCCTTGGATGGCTGGGGACGTCGCAGGAAGAATTCGACTGGTTCTGCGACCTTTTGACTGCCGCAGCCGACGGTCCTGCAGCGGGTGGCTTGTTATGTTGGACCTCTTTTGATCTCGAAAGTCAACGTCCTCTTGAGGAATCGTTGAGATCACCTTGTTTATGACCGGGGAGATCGAGTTGTCAAAGGCAAGGGGTCCGGTTCAGTGGGTCCAACACCTTCGGTTGCGTTGAGACACCTGCGTCTATCACTTATAAGCCATGTTGGGACACAGTAGATGCTATTTGAAGGGAAGGAGCCCGTAGGTGAAGACGCTCAAAAGCGCTAGACAATTCGCCGGTCGACCCAATTGGGCGCGGATCTTCAAGCAGCACCTGGGCTATTGAAGTCTTGCATCCGCGTTCTATTCGATAGCTCAGGAACCGTGAGAACCACACTGGCGAGCACATCGGGGTCTTCTTGCGCCTCAACAGCACGGCTGAGTCTGTGAGTGTTGGCAGGTGCGGCTCCCCCATCATTGGCAAAGAGCTGTCAAAGCAGAGCGTGGCGAACTCTGACATGATTGGCACGCCGAACCCGACGCGCTTCTCCTTCTTCAAGGCCCGAAGGCTTTTCAATAAGTGGATGGTGGCCTTAGGAGCACTTCTGAGCCTCTGGGCTCGGAAAGCCAAGGGTCATGAAGGACCACACATGAGTTGCGGCCTTCACCGAATCTCCGAATTCCCTGTGTGCCTAGCGTAGATGTGCATGTTAGAGACGTTCCGAAAGGGCTTGGGAGACAAGGGTCTCGTGACCACCTTCTAAGAAGGTGGTCTTGTCGAGCCGGAAGCATCACAAGCCTAGAGGTCTTACGACCTGCAGATCGGAAGGCATGAGACTGGATTTAAGATGATTTAAGTTGGGACTTCGCTTTCCGCGAGCGTTTCGGGAGCTTCCGGCTGGTCTGGGTGCCCTCGCGGATCGGATTCTCCACCCCGCAATCTGGGAGTGCTCGCACGGACTCGGTTAAAACCCGTGACTATATAATGTCCTTGCAGCCTCTTGAAGCCATTCAGAGGGTGCACGCAGGTGACGAAGCAGTCCAAGGAGCTTCAATGCCTCAAGGAAAAGCTTCAGACTCAAGAGGAGAAGGCTGGATCTTCTCATCATGACAGCCTCAGACAACGGACTACCGATTGCCAGGTGTGTGAAATTGAGAATGCCTTGGCTGCCTTTGAGCGTGTGGCCAAGGCCCGGACGTGTTGTGACGCCTAGCGGCTGTGCAGGCAGCTGTTGAAGCCGCTGAGAAGGCCGCTGCAGAGGCTGCAGAGAAAGCGGCGGCCGAGGCGGCTGAGAAGGCTGCGGCCGAGAAGGCCGCCGCTGAGAAGGCCGCCCTCGAGGCCGCGAAGAAAGCCGCCACGGAAGCGGCTGAAAGGGCAGCGGTCGAAGCTGCGAAGGCTGCTGCAGAGGCCAGTGCGGAGGCTGTGGAAACAGGCACGGATGGCAAGAACGGCGCAGAGGTTGTCGACCAGGAGGCACGGGCATGCGAGCTTCGAGAGTCGACGGTCAGCAAATCTTGGAGGGTTGCTTTGCGTCTAGCAGGCTATGGAGACTGAGAAGGCGGGCTATCAGGACTGGTCTGAGCAGATCTTCGTGGCTGGTGATTCATGTTCAGTGAGTTTATACATGTTCATACTAAACTGTTTAAGATTTAAGATATTGAGTCGGCGCAGGTAGTATTGGCAAATGTCGAAGTTTGAGGGTCAGCTCATGCTTGGGCAGGTTGAGTTCAAGCCGCTGAGCCATGAAGCGTCGCCACAGGCGGACGTGGAGGCGGGCGGAGTTGTCAGGTGCATCTGATAGTTAGGAGCCGCCAGCCAAGCGCATGCGCACCGAGGAGATGGGCACTTCGAAACTCACTTTGAGAAAGCCTAAGTAAATGTGTTGGAGATGGTATTTTTTGGTTTATTAGTGATATCACTAGTCACTAGGCCTTTGGGCCTAAAAGAGAGACCTTCTCGGCTCGAGAAATGTATATCACTTAGTGCCTTTCTGAGTCGGATGCATGGAGGCAGGTGCTGTGTTTTGAAGCTCTTAATGTGCTAGGCGACGCTGAGATCCTGGCCCTTCTAGGCTGCTTTTCCCCCACACTTAGCTTCTCAACTGAGGTCCGAGGCCATCGGGCCGCCAGGTCACCGAGCAGCTGAAGTGCTTGGGCCCTGCAGGGCTACGACTCTTGAGGACTTTGAAGGCCTAGGCCCTTTGAGTGCTGACTTCGATGCCCAGGAGCACAGTTTCGAGACCAATGTGGTGCACCGGAACACGATCTTGGGCGCTTTACCATGGCATGAGGCCTTGCATGAGCTTCTTCATATGCGGCAAGATGGCCTGCAGGCGCGGCGGAAGCTTGAAAGCAGCTTGAAGTGGATGTCCCACCTACGAAACCGCTCTTTTCATGGTGAAATCATGGAGAAATCGTGGCACATCACTTCGTTTTAAGCCTTCAAACTGCAGAGGCCACTTTGGTGTCATCGAGCCGTGTGGGCAGCGCTTGCGGCCGTGCCACCCAGTGGCGCCAGGCGCTATTTAGCACCTGGTTGCTGGACGCCGTGTGCTTTAACGTGGTCATCTCGGCGCTCTCTAAAGGCAACCAGTGGCTGAAAGCGGTCGACCTCTTAAAGCAGATGGAGTCGAAGCAGCTGTCGCCCGATGAGATCTCCTATAATGCGGCCATCAGCGGCTGTGAGAGCTGGCGCATGAGCCTAGCCTTGCTGAGTGAGATGAAGGAGGTGAGGTCGAGTCTTTAGATATGGAATCTAGAATCTAGCATAGTCTAAGCATTTAATACATGATAAATATATATAGTAATTACTTGCTTATCATTTAAACATTATATGTCTGAATCTTTAAATGCTCTCTTGACCACGCAGAGGCCCAGCTCCGCGCCTCTGTCGTCTCCTACGGCGCGCTCTTGAGCTCCAACATCGGCTGGCCCGAGGCCTTAGAGGTGCTGCGCACCATGCAACGAGACCTGCTGGTGCCCGACCTGGTGACCTGCAACGCGGCCATCGCGGCCTGCAGCCGCCACCAGCGCTGGAGCGGCGGAACGTCTTGTTTTTATTATTATTATTATTGTTACTATTTCTCTTTTTCTTTTAACAGGTTTTCATGGATGTTCAGGGACTTTTCATCGAATTTCATGGCTTCTTAGTTGATTGTCATGCTTTTTTCATGGCTTTTCATGGTGTTTTTTCCATCACTTTGATTCGACGTTCATGGATCTCCTCGCTTTTCAAGCACTTTCTATCGATATGTAGAAGCTCCTTAGCCTTCCGTAGGACCGAGAGCCTCCAGCTCTTCTCGGAGATGAGAAGCCGCGACGTGGTGTCGTTGGGCGCCACGGTGATGGCGTGCAAAGGCCACTGGCAGCTGGCGCTGCTGCTGGTGCGCCTCGAGCTCCTCAAAGTAGGTCCGACATGATTTAAGGTGAACCACAAAAATGCTTCGAAATGCCTCAAAATGCTTCAAAGCGGTGAATTAATGGGCTCGAAAGTGATGAAACATGATGAAAAATGATCAAAATAGGATTGAAGATGATGAAAACATGATGGAATTATGATGAACATAGGCCCTGGAGCCTCAAGATGTACTTGAAATCAATGCGTTTGGCGTACGTTTGAGGGCCGAAGCGAGTGAGCTGAGCCTCAGCGCCTGCAATGCGGCCGTGAGCAGTTGCGAGAAGGCGCTTGAATCGAGGTCCTAAGCCATGAAATCGATTTAAAATCGATTAAAATTGGCTTAAACATGGCATAAAATGGCTTAAAAATGGCTTAACGTCCATCGAAATCGAGTGAAATCAGGTGTTTTTCACGCTAGGCGGGCCGTTGGGATGCGGCCATAGCGCTGCTCGAGAGCTCCGAGAAGCGGCGCGTCTCTTTTGACGTGATCACCTTCAACGCCGTGCCCTGGCAGAAAGGGCTTAGTGGCCTTAAGTGATCATTTAAGTGAGCTTAAAGCGTGCTTTGCGAAGTGAATTAACATTACTGTAATTACATATGAGTGACGAAAAGTATTTACCGTAGACTAGAGTTGTATTCGGGCGGCCCTATTTTTCTTGTTGGGAGCCCCGTGCCTTGCAGAACGAGGTAGGGGTAACCCCTAATACGAGGTAGGTCTTAGGTCGTTTATGGGCTTACCCGAAATGCTGGCATCTCCACAAGCATCATGTCCCAGAACGAGTTCCAAAACGAGTTCAAAACAAGGTAGGAAAATTGAAAAACACTGGTCTGAGTGAGCATCCACCCAGAACGACAGAAATGAGTCTTCCTCCAGCAACTCGTCTAGCTCCTCTGCTAGCTCCAGCAGCGACTCAATCGAGTAGCTAGCTCCTAGTGCTCGAAGCCATTGATATCCTCATAGCGCTCCTGCCAGAGGGTTTTGTTATTGCCGTTTCGCGGCGGTAGCTTCTGGGCATCGAGGTACTCCGGATGGACTTTCACGACCAGCACCTCTTCATAGTAGGACCTATTGAAGATGGTAATGCGCCCTTTGGCGGGAGCTTCCTTGTGACACCGCCAGAGAAAGTCGTGGGCCAGCTCCTCACTAGTAGGTCGCTTGAAACTCACTACATCGCAGCCCTGTGGGTTGACACCTGACATCACATGCTTGATCGTGCTGTCTTTACCGGCTGCGTCCATGGCTTGCAATACAATGAGTATACTCCTCTCAGCTGCAGCGTACAGTAGACCCTGGGCCTCGGCAAGTGTCTGAATGTCGCTCTTCAGTAGCTCTTTGGCTTCCTTTTTATTACGAACGCCATCGGTGGAATCGGTGCTAAAGTCCGAGAGTTTGACCTGTTGGTCGTACGGGACTATGAATGGAATATGATCAAATCGATGTTTCAAAATGCGCGATAAAGGTTTTCCTGTTAGTCAAGATAGATGATTTGGGATTTCTGATTGAGGACTGTTGATTTCGGATTTCAGATTTAAGATTAGGGATTTACGGTTTTAGGGATTGCTGATTTAGGATTGGGGATTGCGAATTTACGATTTAGGATTGCTGATTTAGGATTAGAGACTGTGGGATTGGGGATTGGGGATTTCTGATCGCGGTAAGCGGTGGACGGCAAAGGGGTGGACGGTGGACGGCGGACGATTAGACGGCGGACGGCAGACCGGTATTTGGTGATTGAGGATTGGACGCTCAGATATAAATGCATCCTTCAGACGGATCTCCGACAGTTTGATGGGAATTGGATTGGTAGCGATTGGCGGCGATAAGGGCCAGGAGCGCGTCGAACTGATGCCAGTTGGTGATAGGTGGTAGGCTTTTTCCGAGACCGACATTTATCAATTCCAGCACTTTGGGTATGTTCTCGACCTCCTTTTTGTAGCCTTTATCAATAAGGTCCAGTCTTTTGGCGGTTTGAGCCGGATAGGTCTCGTAGCATTGAATCCCTAAATCTTCCCACTGGTGCTGGAGCTTCATTGCCCGTGCGGTAAGCCCTCCAAGAAACATCGGGGACATCGCGCCCAATTCACGGTCGCAAGATCGGTAGAAAAAGTCTTGACCCTGGCCAAAATAGGCCCGTGGTAAAGAAAGTGGTGCGTCGATGAACAAATTGTCCAGCCCCTCCTCTCCAACTACTTCCTGTAAGAATCGGTCGGCATCACTCTTCTTCTCTGACTGTCGAATGATGATTTGGTCGCCCTCAAAATAGGCGATGACTGTTGTTCCGGCGAGTTTGCTGCCGTAGTCGATCCCAGCGATTTTCATAACCTACAGATTTCAGATTGGGGATTTGGGATATATGATTGGGGATTGCAGATTGATGATTTAGGATAGGGATTCTTGATTGGGGGTTTATGATTGTAATCGTAAAACTGGGGAAATTGGGTAACTGTTCGGGCCAGGGATCGCAGCGGCACCCCAGCAAGGCCAGTGGGAAGGGGTAGCGGCTGGAGTACAGCGCAGAGCCCGGGCGTGAAGTAGAGGTACGAAAAGGCTTGTATTTAAGGAAGAATCTGGACCCTCACTTCACGAGGCCCCCAAAGCTCTGAGGTCCCGGCAAGTTTAGTAGAGATATGCGCCCACCTCACCTTCGGTCTGGACCTTGATGTGCTCATCAAGTGTCGTGGCTAGTTCGTAGCCGCTGTAGGTAGCGGAAATGGGAAACTGAGCATGACTTCGGTTGATCAGCACAGCCGTCTCTACTTTTCTCAGATGGGTGGCCAGTAGGAACTGGAGTGAGTAGGCCAATGTCCGGCTCGTATTGAGCACATCGTCCACGAGGATCACTGCTTTGTCCTGGAGCAATTCCATGTCCCAATTGACCCTAATGGAATCCGAAGGGCTGGACTTATCGATCTCGAGGTCAAGCAAGCTCACCTTGAAGTCGGTGTCGATTTTCTCAAGCTCTCGCAGGAGATACTGGGCAATCTTGTAGCCCTGATCGTGGACTCCGACCAAAACGAGTTCAGGCTCAGAAAGGTTGTTTTCGTAGATTTCAACAGCGATGCGCTGCAGGATATGGTAGATCTTTTCCTCTGACAGAATCTGGTTTTTGGGCTCCATCACGCTTCTTACGAAGTGGGGCCCCCGGGAACGGGCATCACCTTGCTGTCCTTGAAGGTCGAGAGGATGACCATCGACTGCATGCTATCGACCACTTCGATCTCGCTCACCTTCTCCAGCATCAGCTGCTGATAGGAGGCTATGTCGCTCGATATCACTTTGAGGATAAAATCACCAGAACCAGTGATGTGATGGCACTCGATAACCTCGGGGATCTCGTTGATGCGCTTGATAAATGTGTCGATGTTGTTTTTGTTGTGGCCTCTCAGAGAGACTTGCACAAACGTGCTGACACCCAGGCCGATCTTGCTGGTGTCCAGTTTCGCATGGTAGCTTCGGATAATTCCGGCATTTTCCAGCTTCTTGACTCGCTCCAAGGTAGGTGCCGGGGACAGACCTATATCTTTTGATAGCTGGGCATTGGTGATTTTGGCATTGGACTGTAAGATCTCCAGGATCTTGCGATCTGTATTGTCCAGCTTAATATTCGGAGAATTTAATTTCATCTATTCACTGTTTATGTCTCTGTGGCTCGTCTGTTTTGTGCGCCAATCCGGCAAAAAATGGTAAGTCAATGCTGCTTTTGTTGATAACGACCACTTACTTGACAACGAATATATTATCAAAATAATATTTGCTCCAAAGTTAAGGAATATAAATTTTATTCTGAACAATTTCCCGAAGCTTCCTTCAGATGCAATTTGATTGAGGTTCGCTGTGGTCTTCTCAGTTACTGCTTGAGAATGCGTTTTGTGTCAGTTTGGCCATTGTGCTCGATACGAAGCACATACATTCCTGCTTCTAGATGCTGCAGCGCCACGGTGAAAGCCTGGAGCCCAGGCAGGAGCTCCTTGTAGGTTTCCTTCAGTTCGATTTTTCCCGAGACATCGATGAGCGTCAATGTCACATTCCCACCATCGGGCAAGATGGTTCGGACGACTGTCTCATCGGATGCGGGATTAGGATAGGGATCCTGGAAAATAACTTGCGGCTCAATGTTGACGCAGAACTCATTGTCGCCGGGACTCGCATCCTCAGTGCCATAGCCCGAATCCACCTCAACACATATAAAAGTTGCTTGGTTGGGCACACTGGTACCTAGCTGAAATACGCGCGTCTCACCTATCTCCACTACATCGCTCACTCGATCCCGGGTGGGCAATTGCTCGTCGACGGTGACCGTAAATATCAAATCGTCCACTGGAAGGTTACTCTGATTTTCGAGTGAAACAACTATCGTTGAAAACAGCTCATCTTCTTGCTGGAGAATCATTTCATTGATAATAAGATCCACCTCAGGCCTTCGGATGCGAATATCCTGGGTGATCGTGTCGGCACAATTGAAATCGGATACGGCGATCAATGAGACGCTGAAGTCTCCGCTCTCATCAAATTGATAACTGAAGTTTTGGCTCGTGGCGACGGAGTCTTCGCCTACTCTCCAGAGAAAGTTCGAGCCAAGGGTAGAAGTGTTGTCAAAGACAATTTGTGTACCTAAATCGCCAAACGTGGTGGAAGACTCGAATGCTGCAACCGCCGCTGGAGCGATGTCGATGTTCTGTGCCAGTTCGTATACGCAACCCTGTTCGGTGACTGTACTTAGTGTGACAGTATTTGCCCCATGGTTGTCAAACCGGTATTGTAGTGTCCTCCCTGAACCAATGATTTGACCATCGAGATACCAACTTCGCGAGATGATGGTGTCATTGCCTGCAGCCGACCTATCGTCAATGGTCAGATACTCATGCTGGCATCCACCCAGTGTCGAGAAATCAAGGGCTGGCACATCGTATACTGTGACAGTTTCCGTCAGAGAGGTTGTACAGAGGTTTTGGGTGGTCACGACCAGTGTCGCATCGTATTCACCTGGTGCTGGGAAGGTATGCTGCAGCTCGGCATCACTGTACAGGGTGCCATTGATGTCCCAGCTCCGGGAAATAATGGGGTTGCCATTGATGGTCGAGCTGGCATCAGTAAATGTGAACGGATCACCATCGCAAGCCTGGACGGTCTCGAAAGCGATCTCCGCCGCATCGAAGATGTTGATCTCCTGCAGTAGCTCAGATTCGCAGCCCAGTGAACTTGTGACCTTTTGCCTGACGAGGTACGTACCCGGCTCTGTGATCTCCTGGGTGGGGTTCTGCACGCTGGAGAAAAGCTCATTTTCCAGGGACCACTCCCAAATGGCGATATCTGCACCAACAACGGTGGATGTATCTTCCAGCGCTACGTCCCCTTCGCAGGCCTGCGTTACCCGGAAACCTGGAACGGGGAGGTTCCCGATGGATACAGAGTCTGTGTGAGTGCGGGAACAGCCAAGCTCATTGAAGGCCGTGAGCGTGACCAGGTAGGTTGTGACGGAGTCGTAGTAATGGTCCGGTGCGAACTGTGTGCTGGTGAAGTTGTCTCCGAAATCCCACTGCTGGCTGATGGCACCGGTCGTGAGGTTTGTAAACTCCGTGATCTCACCATCGCATGTGGGAGTGTAGGAGAAGTCCGTGGCCGGGGAGCCTTCAATCGTGACACTGTCGGTGACAATGTTGGACTCGCAGCCCGGGACTGATGTTTGTGCCGTGACGAGAAAAGTGCCAATGGGTGGAACGTTGAAGGTGGGGTCTGGCCCGGAGAACACCAGGTCTGAGTCCGCTTCGACAATCCACTCATAGGTCAGATTCCCATTGAATGCTGCATCGTCCGTGGTGTTGTTGACTTCAAAGTCGAGCTCAGCGCAGTATTGTGCTTCATCGAATGCAAAGACCGGATCTGGAGGTGCCGGATAGATCGTCAGCGTCTCGGTTGCCTGATTAGAACAGATCCCATCACTAACCGTAAGCAACACTGTCTTTTCTCCTGATGTAGGAAACTGGAATGTCTGCACGCCACTATTCCCAGACCCCTCACCGCTGAAGTCCCAGTTGTAGCTGAGACCAATGGAAGGTTCGGCGCTGAAGGTGTTGGCATTGAGCGCGCAGCGAGAGGAGTCGATGGTGAAGGAGATGGAGGGGGCGATGTTGGTGGTGACATGAACAGAGTCGATCCTTGAAACCTTTTCGCCTTGGGCACTGGTGACTTCCAGAGAAATATAGTAGGTCCCGGAGCTGTTGAATGCCAAGTCCGTTGGTTCCCGAACCGCAGAGTAGTCCATTGAGCCGCAAGTGCCATTGGAGAAAAGCAATGTATGGAGGGTACTCTCTCCGAAATCCACCCCGAAGAAGCGAAAGTGAGAATTCTCCTTTACTCCCGCGAAGGCAATCAAGTCACTAAATGCAGAAAAATCTCCAAGGTCTGTCACAGTGGCCGACATTGCAGCCAGGTTAAAGCCCAGGTCTATCCGGTATACATTCCCAGACCGTGATCCAAGGATACCAACATACTTTCCAGCATCGAAGTACACATTAAGCAAAGTACCATTAGTGATGGAACTACTTAAACTAAGAGCACTGACAGCAGGAGTATTATTCAGGCTTGAACCAAATGAAATCCCTGTAATTGCAGTTGAAGTTGTGTACACATACCAGCCATCATGTGCTCTCAATATGGCAACTCCAAGGCCATCCGTACCTACCGCGATTGTAGACTCCGAAGGAGAACTAACGAAATCATTGAATGTCAAATGCACAAGATTGCTATTGGAAAAATTGCTAACAAAGACATGATACTCACCTTCAGAATAAGCTGCATCAATACCACGCGGAGAGGAGAGTAAACCTGCCGTCAAAGAAATGGCACTCGCAGTAGGGCTACCATTGTCAACATCCAATCCAAAGTCCACCAATATCAGCTCGCTATTGCCAAAGTTGGTCACCAAACCGTACCAGGCTCCTCCTGATTGCAGGATTTTGATATCATATGGCAAATTGAGCTTGGAATCAATATTACCAAGGTCAGTGACGGTCGGCGTGTTATCGAGGCTCTCCCCAAAATCCAAACGCTCCAGACGATTGCTTCCAAGCACGACGGCAAAACCATACCAATTTGAGCCAACTTGCACGATATCCAACCCTGATTTCGACCCTGAACCCAGTGTTGCAACATCTGTCAATACTGGAATTTCCAAAAGGTCACCTTGACAAAAATCCCAATGATAAGATTCCGCCTTTAGCGACTGATTTGTGATCACCACTCTTTCATTTGAACACACACTGTCGGTCGCAGTGAATGAAGCAGTTAATGGAGCCTCTGATACATTCACGGTCCTCGTAGTATCGTACCTACAGCCTTGCGCTGTCTGAATATCCAATGCAACAGAGTAACTTCCGGGCGAATTGAACGTGAATGTAGGGTCCTCTTCCGTGGAACTGCCCAAGCCATCAAAATCCCATAGCCAGTTAACAATCGAATCCCCAGACAACGTCAAATCGGTGCCCTCAAACTGCACAGGAAAAAATTCTACAGCTTCGGAGCTTGCGAAGCTCACTATTGGATCTTCATTTACATGAAGTTCTGAAGAATAACTACTTGAACACCCCTCTATATTAGTGGCTGTAAGAGACACAGTGTAACTGCCCGCCGAATTATATCGATAGCTTGTATCCTCGGCAACGGATGTCCCTATCCCGTCTCCCAAATCCCAGCTATACGCTGTAATACCCACCCCCGTTGATTCATTCGCGAATTGGACAGTGTCGGCAAAGCAATTGTTGAGAAAAGTAAATGACACTGAAGGGCCCTCAAAAAGCTCGATAACCTCTTGGTGAATAGCCGTTGTGCAACCAGGTATGAAAGCCTCCAACGAAATGGTCTTATTGCCAATTGTAGTGAATTGAAACTCTGGATCTTTAGCACTTGATACGCCCTCACCGGCAAAATCCCAATTGTAGCCAATCACTCCCTCCAACCCAGTGGAATCCGTCAGATTCTCAAAAGACAGGTCAGCATTCGTGCAGGCACTGGAAGATACCAAGTCAAAGTCGGGGGTTGGTGGCACATTATAGATGGAAATGTCTAACGACTGCACACTTTCACATCCAACACTGTTAGTTGTGGTCAAACTGGCCGAATAATCGCCAGTCGCCAAATACTGAAAAACAGCGCCAGACTGATCGCTGTCTTCCAAATTGTCCCCATCAAAATCCCAGGAATAGCTAGAAACATCTCCACTAACGATCGCGGAGTTGAAGCTATTGGAGTTCAGGATGCACCGACTATCATCTACCGTCAATACAAGATTTGGAACCGCGGTTGGTCGAACATAAATAGAATCAATTTCGATGTCACTGGCGCCGTCGGATCCAGTCGCTTCCAATGAAACGTAAAACGTCCCGGTCGTACTAAACGACAGGTCCATTGGGTCTTCTTGCTCCGAGTAGTTAATGGATACCCCACAGGCAGCTTCTGGAAATGTGATCTTCTGAAGATCGGCGGAGTTCAAGTCCACTCCAAAGAAGCGAAATCTAGAACTGTCTTTTATCCCGGTAAAAGCAATCAAATCGCTAAACACCGAAAAGCCTCCAAGATCAGTGACGGTGGCGGACATCGAAGAAAGGTCCAATCCCAAATCCATTCGATACACGCTACCAGACCTCGATCCAAGTATCCCGACGTATCGGCCGGCATCAAAATAGACATGAAGCAACGAGCCATTGCTAATGGGGGTATCCAGGCTCAATGAGGCGGCAACTGGACTCCCATTTAGACTTGAACCAAATGATATACCTGTAATATTTGTTGAGGTAGTGTAAACGTACCAGCCATCGTGCGACTTCAAAACAGCAACCCCCAGGCCTCCCGATCCAATAGTTATCGTGGACTCAGAAGGTGAACTTACCAAGTCAGAGAATTTTAGGTGGACTAGATTGTCATTTGAAAAATTCGTAATGAAGACGTGGTGCTCACCCTCGGAATAGGCAGCGTCTATTCCGCGGGGAGAAGCCAGCAGACCAACAGTTAATGAGATTGCAGTGGCAGAAGGGGCATTGTTATCGATGTTGGAGCCAAAATCGACCAATATCAATTGACTGCTGCCAAAATTAGTCACTAGGCCATACCACGATCCTGCGTCCTCCACGACTTTGATATCATAGGGCACGTTAAATTGGGAATCAATATTGCCCAGGTCTGTGATAGTCGGCGCGTTGTCAAGGCTTGATCCAAAATCCAAACGCTCAATTCGATTACTCCCAAGTACGACTGAAAACCCGTACCAATTTCCACCAACTTCGACGATATCCAAACCTGACTTTGATCCCGCCCCAAGCGTACCAGCGCTTGTCACCAATGGAGTCTCTGACAGATCGCCCTGACAGAAATCCCAACGATATGTATCAGCCTTTAGCGACTGATTTGTGAACCTTGCAGGTTCTCCAATACATAGTGTATCGGAGACACTGAAAATAGCTGATATTGGCGCCTCGGCGACAGTGACTGTCTTGGTCGTGTCGTATATACATCCTTGAGCGGTCTGAATGTCAAGCGACACCGAATAATCGCCCGGCGAAGTGAACGAGAAGATTGGGTCTTCATCCGTAGAACTACCCAGGGAATTAAAATCCCAAAGCCAGCTTATGATAGAGTCCGCTGTCAGTGTTAAATCCGAACCATCAAACTGTACCGGAAAGAATTCCACAGCATCTGAACTCGTGAAATCCACTAAAGCATCCCCATTTACCTGCAAATCCTCAGAATAGCTATTGGTGCACCCCTCAATATTAGTTGCGGCGAGCACTACTGTATAATCACCGGGGGAGCTGTATCGGTAGCTAGTGTCTTCAGCTGTGGACGTACCCATACCATCCCCCAAATCCCAAGTGTAGCCAGTAATATCTATGCCCGTCGATTCATTAGTAAACTGGACCGTATCGCCAAAGCAGTTGTTGAGGAAACTGAACGATACTGATGGGCCTTCGAACAGCTCGATGACCTCTTGGTACACAGCCGTCGTACAACCGGGAATGAAAGCCTCCAAGGATATCGTTTTATTGCCCGTTGTCGTAAATCGAAATGCCGGATCTTTATCCGTCGAAACACCCTCACCAGCAAAATCCCAATTGTAGCCAATCACACCCTCCAATCCGATGGAATCTGTCAAGTTCTCGAAGGAAAGATCTGTATTCGTGCAGGAACTAGGGGATATCATGTCAAAATTTGGCGTCGGTGGAGCATTGTAGATTGAAATGTCTAGTGTCTTGACACTTTCGCAACCCTCGCTGCTTGTTGCCGTCAGCATGGCTGTGTAATCACCGGTCGAGAGATAATTAAACACAGCAGCAGATTGATCACTATCCTCAATGTTATCGCCATCGAAGTCCCAAGAGTAGGTTGATACGTTGCCACTGTTGATAGAGGATGTAAAAGTGTTAGAATTTAGAATACAACGGCTATTGTCGACGCCAACCGAAATATCAGGGCCTGCCGTAGATCGAACGTAAACTGAGTCAATTCCGAGATCCGTGGATCCGTTAGTACCTTCACCTTGCAACGAAATATAGTGTGTTCCGCTTGTCGTGTAGGACAAGCTTGCAGGTTCTTCGTCCTCTGAGTAGCTCAATGAAGCGCCACAACTCACTTCTGGAAAGACCGTCTTTTGGAGACTGGTAGAATTTATATCTACCCCGAAAAAACGGTACCTAGAGTCCTCCTTTGCGCCTGTGAAGGCGATCAGATCACTAAAGGTAGAGAAGTTCCCCAGGTCTGTTACAGATCCTGACATCGTAGAAAGGTCCAATCCTAGATTCAACCGATATACATTACCAGATCGCGATCCAAGAACACCGACGTAAGTACCAGCATCGAAGTATATATGGAGCAAAGTTCCATTGCCAATCGAACTGTCAAGCGTCAATGCTGTAGCACTTGGACTGTTGTTCAGGCTAGAGCCGAAGGAAATACCGGTGACCGTAGTAGAAGTAGTGTAGACATACCAAGCGTCATGTGATCGCAACACTGCAACTCCCAGACCACCTGATCCTATCGCAATGGTCGATTCACTGGGAGCACTTACAAAGTCGCTGAATTCCAAGTGAACCAAGTTGCTATTTGAAAAATTGGTTATAAACACGTGATGCTCTCCTTCGGAATAGATTGCATCAATGCCACGTGGCGAGGTGAGTAAGCCACCAGTCAAGGTGATCGCACTCGCAGAAGGAGCATTGTTATTGATATTGGCTCCAAAATCCACAAGTATCAATTGACTGTTTCCGAAATTGGTAACCAATCCATACCACGATCCACCATTTTCTACGACTTTAATATCATAAGGTAGATTTAACTGGGAATCTATATTTCCAAGGTCTGTGACTGTGGGAGTGTTGTCAAGACTTTCACCAAAATCCAGACGCTCGATACGGTTGCTACCCAGGACAACGACGAATCCATACCAATTCCCCCCCACTTCAAGCATATCGATCCCTGTCTTTGCACCTGACCCTAGGGTTCCTGCAGCTGTGGTTGTGGGGGTTGCTGAGAGATCACCCTGACAAAAGTCCCAAGAATATCGATCTATTCCGGATGAGGTATTCGAGGTTGCCGCGGAAGCATCCAGGCACAACGTATCGGATACGGTGAATGCTACCGATTGAGAATTCCCTCTGAAGCTAAAAAGGGAAATGAAAGTAAGTATCGAGAGGAACTTAATTTTCAATGCTGGGACAATTTGAGCAGAGGCTCAGTTTGTATACGAATTTACTAGTTGCTTCGGATCTCTTGAAAACAGACTGAATCGCCGGGTAAAAATCTACCCTAATGAGGAATATTTTGTACTAATTCCATTTTTTGGTAAGTTCCAGTCGTTGATTGAACAGTTATACACGTCGGATTGAAAAAAGTTGGGATTATTCAATCGAACTATATCCCATGGAAGGGATATTTCGACTTCATCCATTGCGTAGACGAATTCATACTTTTTGATGATGTGCAATATACGAAGAGGGATTGGCGCAACCGCAATAAGATAAAGACTCCAAACGGCCTGAAGTGGCTGTCGATCCCAGTCGAAGTAAAGGGAAAATACTTCCAGAAAATAAAGGACACGAAAGTGGCAGATCAGAGATGGGGTAAACAGCATTGGGAATCACTAAAGCATGCCTACAGTAAGGCAGCACACTTCAAGCAGTTGTCTGAGATTTTTGAACCATTGTTTCTCAAAAACGATGAAAAATACCTCAGTGCTAGCAATCGGAAGTTTCTTGAAGAAATCAACAGATTTCTGGGAATAGGAACAAAAATCAGTTGGTCATCGGATTACAACGTAGTTGATGGGAAGACCGAACGCTTGTTGGAATTGTGCCTTCAAGCAGGAGCGACCAAATATCTTTCGGGCCCAGCGGCACGGGGCTACCTTGATGTGGAGCAATTCAAAGCAAATGGAATAGAAGTTGAGTGGATGGACTATGGCGACTATCCTGAATACGAGCAACTGTATCCTCCCTTTGAACATGGAGTCACGGTATTGGATTTGCTGTTCAGCGCCGGAAGCGAGGCGACAAGATATTTGAAATCATTTTGATGACACAGCTGGAACTATCTATTGTTAGCCCTGTCTACCGAGCTGCTGGAATTGTGGACAGCCTAGCTCAAAGAATCACGGAAGAGGCCGAGAAGATCACTGACGATTTTGAGGTGATCTTAGTGGAAGACGGGAGTCCCGATGATTCTTGGACGGCAATTGAGCAAGTATGCGCGTCAAATCCGAAAGTAAAGGGACTAAGATTGAGCCGAAATTTCGGTCAGCATCCAGCTATCTCTGCTGGACTCGAGCACACGCGAGGAAAGCACGTTATACTTATTGATTGCGACCTACAGGACAACCCCAAATATTTTAGTGACCTCT
Organism: Cyclobacteriaceae bacterium; assembly: GCA_965227935.1. Taxonomy (GTDB): domain Bacteria; phylum Bacteroidota; class Bacteroidia; order Cytophagales; family Cyclobacteriaceae; genus JAWPMT01. Next base: position 81,280 of record CBDDGS010000055.1, read on the forward strand.
TCAACGAAGCCAAAAAGGGATTTGATATTGTCATCGCCAGGAAAGCAGAGAGGAGTCACCCTTATTTCAAAAACCTTTTTGCCCTGATTTTCTTCAAGCTATTCAACTGGTTATCTGACAATCCTGCTTCCTCATTAGAAGGTACCTATTCCATTATTTCCAGAAAAGTAGTCAATGCCTATCTTAGGTTGGGTGACTACCATAGGCACTATTTACCCACTTTGAGATGGCTTGGTTTTCAGTGGAGTCACGTGGAGGTCGTGCATGACGAAAGGAAGGAAGGCAAGAGTTCCTACACTTTTGGTAAGCTGGTGGATCATGCTCTGGTAGGTATCATATCACAGTCTGATAAAATGCTCAGGATCGGTATCGGGCTAGGGCTTGTCTATTTTATCGCCTCTGTGTTAGGTTCACTATATCTCATCACATCCTATTTCCTCTATGGCTACAAAGAGGGATGGGCATCAACTTTTGTGCTGCTCCTCCTTTCAACCGGGTTGATCCTGTTGACAATTGGAATCCTGGGGCTATATCTGGGCCGTATGTTCGATCAAGTACGAAACAGGCCTGTTTACTTGATTGACGAGACCGTGAATTTTCACGATACCAAGAAAGTCCCTGGCGGCAGTGCTAAAAACACGTAAGAATGGATTTGGAAAAACAGGTTAAAGACTATTACGACGACAAGTTGAATGAATTTGGAGTCACTCCAAGAGGTGTAGACTGGAATTCAGAAGAGTCCCAATTTACGAGATTTGAGCAGCTGTGCAAGGTCCTACCTTCAGAAGGCTCGCAATTTAGTCTTTTGGATTTTGGCTGCGGATTTGGGTCACTGGCCGACTATCTGCAGGTCAAAGCTGTGCGAGCATCTATAGTCGGATTCGACTTGTCCGAAAACATGATTAATGCCGCCCGTGATCGTCACCCGGAGTCGTCATGGACTAGTGAAAAAGAGAAATTGGTACCATGCGAATATGCCTTAGCCAGTGGCATCTTCAATGTGAAGCTTGAAATACCCGAATATGAGTGGCAATCATACATTGAAAGTACCTTGGGCGAATTGAATCGTTTGTCTACAAAAGGGTTCTCAGTAAATATGCTTACATCCTACTCTGATAGACCCCTTATGAAAGACTATCTCTACTATGCAGACCCTCTCTATTTTTTTGACTACTGTAAGAGAAATTATTCCCGGAATGTGGCCTTGCTACATGACTATGAGCTTTATGAATTCACATTAATCATTCGAAAGTAAGATGAGACGCTTAGTTATCTTCGGTACTGGAGACATTGCCCAAATTGCTGCCTACTATTTCGAAAAGGATACGGACTATGATGTCGCTGCCTTCACAGTGGATCAACAGTATATCGAAGATCAAGAATTTGAAGGAAAGCCAGTAGTGGCTTTCGAACGACTGGAAAGCGAATACCCAGCCAAGAGCTACGAGGTGTTCATTGCAGTGAGTTATGCGCAGATGAACCATCTACGGCAAGAGATTTATAATAAGGTAAAAACCAAGGGATATAAAGTGGCCAGCTACGTAAGCCCAGCTTGCACTTACTTATCGACCTACCCCCCAGGTGAAAATGCCTTCATTTTCGAAGACAATACAATTCAGCCCTTTGTGAAAATCGGTACTAATGTCACGATCTGGAGTGGGAATCACATCGGACATCATTCAGAAATAGAAGATCATAATTTCATTTCAAGTCACGTCGTGATCTCAGGCCATTGTCGAATCAAACCAAATTGCTTCCTGGGTGTGAATAGCACTATTGGTCACAAGGTCACTATTGCGGACGGTACGCTAGTGGGGGCCGGAGTTGTCATTACAAAGGATACCTCGCCCAAGGAGGTCCTTGTAGCTCCCAGACCAGTAAAATTGGCCAAATCGAGCGACGAAATAGATCTATGATTTGGCAGAAAATGGGTCGGCTTTTTGCTCCAGCTGGCGAGTTTCCATGGATGTTGAGTCATGCTGCCAACCCATTTGCGTGGCATATAGAGGGGACTATCTATAAAGTGTTTTTCACCTGCCGGGACAAAGACAATCGCTCTCATATAGGCTTTGTCGTGATCGATATCACGACGTTTGACATCCTTGAATTGAGCTCAAAACCTGTTTTGGCCCCTGGCGCAACTGGCCTCTTCGATGATAGCGGAGTCGCCATGGCCCAAATTGTCCCCGTGGAAGGCAAACTCTATCTGTACTATTTGGGCTGGAACTTGAAAGTGACTGTTCCTTGGCAAAATAGCATCGGACTGGCTATCAGCGAAGACAATGGAAAGACTTTCCAGAAATACGGTCGAGCGCCTATCGTCGACCGCTCAAATGAGGACCCATATTCAATCAGCTATCCGTACATACTTCCCAACGAAAACGAATTGGTGATGTGGTATGGCTCCAATCTAAACTGGGGAGCTGATCAGAGTCAGATGCAACACGTGATCAAACGAGCAGTCTCATCAGACGGAATCTCATGGACCAGGAACAATGATATCTCCATTGACCTTCTTCATCAAGGGGAATATGCGCTTTCCAAGCCTTTTGTGGAACGGAACGGATCGCACTTTGACATGTGGTATTCATACAGAGCAGGGCCTTTGGGGGATAGCTATCGGATCGGTCGTGCCGAGTCAGTTGATGGGATTCATTGGATTCGCCACGATGAGGCAGCGGGAATAGATGTCTCAAAAGAAGGATGGGACAGCGAAATGATCGAATATCCGTTTCTGTTGGACTTCGACGGGAACAAGTATATGCTCTACAATGGGAATGGATATGGAAAAACGGGCTTTGGCCTGGCCATCCAAATAGAAGGTAACTCAGCGAAGCAATGAAGATAAGCTTCAACAAACCTTACTTCACAGGTAAGGAAACCAAGTATATCCAAGAAGCAGTCGCTGACCGGAAGGTTTCTGGCAATGGTCGGTTCACGAAACTGTGTCAGGAATACTTCCAAAACAGATTTGAATTTGGTAAGTGCCTGCTTACCACCAGTTGCACTGATGCCCTGGAGATGTCAGCGATCCTTCTTGATATTCAACCCGGAGACGAAGTGATCGTTCCTTCTTATACGTTCGTGAGTACTGCCAATGCGTTTGTATTACGTGGCGCGAAGATCAGGTTTGCTGACTCTATGGCTTCGCATCCCAATGTCGACGTTGACCAAGTCAGACAGCTCATTTCTAAGAGAACCAAAGCAATCGTAGTCGTGCATTATGGTGGCGTTGCTTGTGATATGGCAGCGCTTCAAAGCCTGGTAAAGGAACATGGCATCTACCTTGTTGAGGATGCCGCACAGGCCATTGACTCCCGTTACGAAAGTACGTTTCTAGGCACATTTGGAGACATCTCCACATTCTCTTTTCATGAGACGAAAAACATCAGCTCTGGTGAAGGAGGTTTGTTGGTCATAAACAATGAACGGTTTCAAAAGAGAGCTGAGATAATTTGGGAAAAAGGAACCAATCGCGCAGCTTTCTTCAGAGGGGAGGTAGACAAATACACCTGGGTTGACATTGGATCCTCCTTTCTGCCCTCCGACATTATTGCAGCCTGCCTATTTGCCCAATTAGAGGAGCTCGATGACATACAATCGAAGCGAATAGGTCTATGGAAGGAATACGAAAGATTGCTGTCCCCCATGCAGTCTGACAAGACTTTTAAGTTGTTTTCGTTACCAAACTTCGCAACAAACAATGGCCACCTATTTCCCATTTTATGCGCCTCCCTGGAAGATAGAAGCAGATTAATCTCGCACCTCAAAAAGAATAATATTGATGCTGTTTTTCACTATGTCTCACTGCACAGCAGTACCTTCTATGCTGAGAAACATGATGGAAGGAACTTACCCAACTGCGACAAATTTTCCGACCGGCTACTGCGGCTCCCACTCTACTATGAGTTACGAACTGAAGATGTTCATCACATTGTCCAAAAGATATCAGACTTCTTCAAATACGACGATTGACCCTTTCAGGGCGCGATGACCTTACGACACGACAATATGGCAATCAGTTTAGCTAAAGCCAGAATAAATGGCGCTTGCCAAAAATCAGAGAGATGTCAGTTCCTATTCAGATCGCTTACGCTTGGATGAAAACGGTATCTACCACGCTTAGACAATCTCCGAAATATCTTACCCATCGGAAAGGAATCAGAATTGTCTCCAGATAGAGGAGTCCAGTTGATGGTTTAGACATCGGAATGATGTTATCGCCTACATGACCAAGAAGTACAGCCATTCAGGGACTTCTCTTGATATCGGAGGCGGAAATGGTTTTATGTCAGGCGATTACAAGATGAGGGTTTTGAAGCAATCCTTTTGGAGTCCAAATCTGAGTTGATCAAAATGGGGTCGGTCAATTCCAATACGAAGTAGTCTTGTAATTGTTGCAAAAGCAGTTTAATTGAATCGAGCCAATCACAGTCCATGGGACAGCAATTAACATTTTCCGCCGCCTATTCTGTGCCGAAGTTTGTCTCTAGATAATGCTGCAACTATCCCCAATGAGATGCACATGAATGGATACAGCTGAAGAAGGTAACGCGCCTCGATATATCTGAACCCAAAAATGAACAAGATCATGTTGCTCAGGGGAAACCCAACTAGAAGCCATTTCAGATTCTGACCAATGCGTGGTGTGTAGAGCATCAGAGGTATAGAAATGAACAAGGAAATATTGAGAGCAAACATGAGGGACTTGATAATCAACTGAACCCATGTGAAATCCTGTGAAGCCGGATTTAACGAGAGATACATTGACGAATAACTATGCCATACAGCTGTTTTGACTAAACTCAGAGGTGTCAATACGTAGTATTCAAGAGGATTCGAGGATCTATAATTCCTGTGAAGGGCAGTGAAGCGATCATATATCTCTTCTTCACATCCAGGTATTTTCTCTCCAGGCTGCAGGTTTCTTATCAATCCCCTGGACCTCTTGTAGTTGTAGCAATCAAGCATGCTTTCAAGAGCGTTTCCAACCTCGCTCTTCGAAGACCCCCTGAATGCTGAGGTCGGTACTTCGAGCAGAAGTTCCTGAACTAAGTGCTCGCGAGCACTATCTGCCACGTTGATCATGGGAGTTAGATATCTCTCAACTTCCGGATTTTCCCAGCCGGACCACCACCTTCTAAAAGCCATATGGCCCTTACCCCAACCCATGGGATCCCCGTTATAGAACTTTTCCAGTGGAATGAACTCCCTTGACACCACATAATTTCTAACAATCCATGGACTCACGATTAGAAGAAATCCCATTCCAAACATGCTGGCGATGATGAATCTCGCTTTGTAGGTCCACAACCGATTGCGTAGAATCATGAGGCCCCAAAATACCAGCACCAATCCATCCACCGGCCGGACAAGCACCATCAACGCCGCGACTATTCCAGCAACTATCCATGATAGATATCCTTCTTTGTGATAGGCCCGGGAGTAGAAATAAAAGGCCATCACCATCAAAGAAGGGTGAATAGACTCGGTAATGGTATGAAAATGATAGCCAGCGATGAATGGTGAAGTCGCGTACAATGCAGATGCCAGATTGATCGCCTTGGGATCCAAGCCCCACAAACCTAGCGCCCTCCAAAAAAGCAGTGCTGACAATCCAAACAACAGAATTTGCGTAAGCCGCACTAGACTGTAGGCCAATTCCTCTCCCAGTAAGACGTAATGCATACCGAAAAACACGCTGTACCCTGGGGTACGCCGGACTCTCATGTATTCATTATCCGGATCAATGGTGTAGCCATGACCTTCAGCCCAATTATACACCTGCGGAAGGTACCATATATTGTCGTTGGAATAGATGGTCTTACCTTTGACCAAATTTCTTTGGGCAAGCTCAGGACGCTTTACTATGTAACTGTAATTCAGTACATTGACAAAGGTAGAGAAGACGACAGCCAGCAAGAAGAAATGACTACCTCTCCATCCACTTCCTACTTTCTCCAACACTTTGATAAAAGCGGTAGTCATAGATATGTGAGCACTCTGGTTGAATAAAGAAACAAAGATGCGGTAACATTAGAGTCTAAGAAATTGCCAAAACACAGTCAACATCCTCAATATACGATTTTGTCGAAGGAAGGACTTGGCCATGATGCTCGTGACTTTCCTTTTGAAACGGCGCCGTTGTCCATTGGTGACTTGTCCGGCAAGCCAAGTTGAGCCCATATTTCTCAAAACTGTTTTATATCCTTCCCACAACCCATCAAGATCGGACATGGCCGACGTATTCCCAGATCGATATTGGTACACTACATCCTTCACGGCTTTGTACTCGCCCCCATGAGCAGAGACTGTCATATAAAAGAACAGATCTTCGGCGTGCGTAAGTCCTTCCAAGAACGAATACGTCCGCCCTGGAACTACACGGAACATCCAAGTCGGTCCGAAAAAGCAAGATGAATCTATCCTCAAAAGTGCATTGAGCGGTGGTCCTTCAAAAGTATGATAGCGTGTATCTATTGTTCGATCCATTGAGATGTCCATTACTTGGACACTGCCATCTACGAATTCCAAAGAAGGGTTCTGCGCGAATAACTCGAGCCTTGTACTAATTGACTCCCTTGTGAGCTTGTCATCGGCGTCGAGAAAAAGGAAATACTCACCAGTCATCTGACTCAATGCCAGATTCCTGGCAGCACTAACACCCTTATTTGGCTGGCGAAACACCCGCATTCTCGAATCCTGAAACTGCGTTGTCACCTCGTAGGTAGCATCCTTGCTCCCGTCATCTACTATCAACAATTCAAAAAATGGATAGTCCTGATCCAAAACAGATGAGATGGACTCAGCGAGGTACATTTCTGCATTGTAAGCTGGAACAATAACACTAACTATGGGATTGCGACCGTGAGAAGGGGCTACCATCACTATGGTTTTGGGTTCATTTGGGGGCTTTTAAGCACCTTACTATAGATAGGACCCAGGTGTTCAAAATTGCGATGTCTAAGGGCAACATTCCTGATTTCCCCACCCAAACGATCGCGGTCCAGCAGAGATGAAATCCTTTGGTATGCTTTGTCCAGACTCCTCGAGGCTCCATCAAAAACAGCACCTGCATCATTCTCTGATATGATCTCACTGTCCTCTCCCACTCCTTCAGGTGCTAAAACTGGCAATCCACTGGCCCAATATTCGCCGTTTTTGATAGGTGAAAAATATCGAGAAACACCGGATGGTTTGTGAAGAGAGTATGCAAAATCAGCTAAACTCAAATAGGAAGAAACATCAGCATGTGGCACCAGGGTAACCAATACTTTTGTCGGATTGATTTGGACTCGCCGGAGGTGGCTCACAACAACCTCTGAATCTGTCGGTGTGAGGAGCACTAACCTGAATTCTGGCCCAAAGAAATCAAAGCCCGCTTTGAAGAGGTCAAAGGCCTCCTCCTCGAGGTAGATATCCCCAAACTTGCCGACGTAGATACCAACTATACTTCCCACCATGTTCAATTGTTCTCGGAGCGATTCCCTTTTGACAGGATCAAACTTGAACTTCTCCTGATCTACGGCACACGGAAAGTTGTAAAGGCCCTTATCCCTTTGGTTCCTCAATTGTGTCATATAGTGTTTGCTGACGGTAATCAAAGCACATGCCCTATGCACTTGCTGATTTTCGAGGGTCCTTTGTAATTTATAGCGCAACCCATTTTTCCTCCAGATTCCCGCAGCAAGCATATAATCCGCATGGGGTTCAAAAGACTCTACTGCAAATGGAATACCATTGAGCGAATTGACTGCCAGGCCCAGGGATCCAGCAAGGGATGTACGACACAAGAGCGCATTTATTCCATGCTTTTTGCACTGGAGATTCAGCCAAATAGGTAGATAAAGAAAGTCGATTGCCGCGCCAATAAGCTTACCTGCCCACCGGGCTTTCGAATAGTAGCGAATGTGTTTGGCTCCAACCACATTTCTAGGTGTGGCCTTGGTCGAAGACCGCTCAATTGTAACCAAAGCAACATACTCTACCTCAGGGAGTTCCGATAATATCTTAATGTGTGGTAGCACAGTGGACTGAGTCAGACCCTCGTCGAAACCCCAATAGCAAATGAAAAGAATTCGCCGCGTTGCCATATTATTAATTGCCAAAGTCACCTCTGATGCTCGACCCGTACATTCTGTTCTAGCAGACCCTCGATCCGGTCGATTTGTTTGTTATAGGTATTCTCCAGCGCAAGTGCCTGTCTCTTCTTCGACAATTCCGGTTTTGCCCAACTTCTCAAGTTCTTAATTACCGATCCCAAATTCGAAGCCCACTCATTGTTTGATGAACTCATAGCGATAATATCCCTATGGTCTTCAAATTCTCCTGTAAATGTCGCGACTATGGGGGTGCCCGAACCAAGATACTCCATCATCTTATGAGGGTTTGCTTGATCCACGTGATGTTTTTCCTGATAGGCCAATAGAAGGATGTCCGCTTGCTTTAAATGACTCGTTATGCTATCATGACTGATCCTCCCAAGGGTATGCACATTCGGTTGAGCCATACATCGCACCTTGGAACGATGCGTAGGATTGATTGCTGTATCAATGGCTTCGGCTCCAGGGCCTATGAAGACGAAGTCCGTCTCTCGAAACTTTTCAGAAGCTTCCAGCAGAATGTCCCAGTCTAGGTAGGGCATCGCTAAATTGCCAACGTACAGCGCCTTCAATGATCCTTGCCCTGGATAAGGGGCACATCCTTCATTGGATTTTTGCTGATTGTAGCCGTGATTGATGAAAAAGGAATTCGGATTAATTCCCAATTGCTTGGATACGATGTACCTACTGCAGCTAAGGCAAATAGCTGCTGATTTTGCGGCCCTTTGAAACTGAAAGTCCTGATTCTTATCTACTATATGCGAAATATTGATCGAGGATGGAAGCACGTCAAGGTCGAAAAAAACAGAATTATCGAAGGACCAGACTATATCAATGTCTTGACCTATGGCAGCTCTTATTTCTCGAAACTTGTTTCGAGCGATTGTTTTCCGAAGGAGTTTGGGCAAGAACCGAAGTCCGCCAAGAAAGCCTCCGTATACTATAGAAAATACACCATCGTAATCGGTCTTCTCAACGTTTACTCCCCTCCTTAATGATGGTGGATTGAGAAAATACACATTGTTTCCGCGCAATGCTAAATGGCGTGCGTAATGATGCTTGGAAACAAAGATATGGTCCCATGGCTCTGGTGAAATTAAGAGAATTCTCTTGCCTTTAAGCATCTTTTCGTTCTGTTCTTGAGGCCATCAAATTCGCATAGATCTGTCCCAACTTTGCCATCTCCGTTCTACGCAATCCCCTGTCAAGAACTGCCAATCTTCCCTGTGCTCGTTTCTGGGGGTCATCGTTCTGTAATAAAGCGGTCATTTTACCTGCAAGCTCTTTGGCATCCCAACTTTCCAATTTTGCAACCCAGTCCCCAAAGAGGTCATTATCATATTCAAGTGGCCCCAAGATCAGGGGTATTTCGTAATACATTGCCTCGATAGCGGACACTGGTGTGCCGTCAGATTTTGGGTGCATGACCACCAAGGAAGCATGCTTGAACAGGACTTGGAGGTCCCCCTGTGTCTGACGAGGAAGGAATTCAAATATGGCACCACTTGTCTCACTCATCTTACCCTCGATCTGATGAACATAGTCTTCATTGGCAGAATCCCTGTCTATGAAAACATATTTGTACTGGCTTTTTGTATCTGGAGGCAGAAGATTGATCGCAGCGATCGTCAGCTCGTGATAATATAAGGGCTTCATTACACGCGGCATCAATACGTAAGGGGTTTCCCGAAGATTTTGTGGCAAGTGCTCAGGACTGAGAACTCCGTTTGGCTCGTCTATTCCCGTCCTTATCAGCGAGGTCTTGCCTTCAATTGCGAACAAGTCCTTCAACGTCGCAATTTGACCCAGAGAAGTGCACGCGATATGATCACAAGATCCGAAAGCCCTGCGGTAGAGGCTACGTACGTAGAGTAGATTGGGTAAACTTCCTTTAACAAAGTGACTTTGAATAGCTACAAGAACGTCGCTACCTCGACATGTGACTATGATCGGAATATCAAAGATTTTCCTGAATATTGCCCAAAGTAGGTTGGGCTCAGCGTAGAAAATATGGATGAGTTGTATCTTATACAATCGGACAATGCGCCTGATTCTCATCAGTGAGCGCAGCGTGCGAATGGGGTGGCGCAGGGAAAAGTCTGCAATGGTTCCATGATCTGTAGCATTCGCAAAATTCGAATTGAAAACATGCCTGTCCCGGCGGATCAGGTGAACCTGATATACTTCTTCAAAAAAGAGAATCCACTTCTGATCATGAATAGAACTGGGGTCTGCAAGAAATAGGATACGGTTCAAATGTCAGTTGATTTTCTCCTAATCAAAATTACGCAGCCAGACTTCAAGGCAAACCATCGACCAGACTCGAAAATTAAGAGAATCATCCCCATCGAAAAATCTGGTGAGGTACTTCGACATCTCGGAATAATTGCAAATGCCCTCAGCAATTCGAGAGTCTCTCGTCAAGTAATCGCAGACCCATTCTCGCAAATCTGTCCGAAGCCAATTGGCAAGGGGTATTGCGAACCCTTTCTTTGGCATTTCGAAGACTTTGGAATTGACATGCTTCTGCGCCAGTTTCTTAAGCAGATATTTGTTATTGCCATCCTTGAACTTTACCGAATTAGGAATAGCAAACGCTAATTCAGCCAACTCTTTTGACAAAAACGGCGCCCTGACTTCTACACTGTTCATCATAGACGCCCTATCGACCTTCACGAGATAATCGTTCAGTAGTCGAGTAGAAAGGGATGCGCGCATTATTGTGTTACCAAAACTATTGTCGAAATGGCTATCCCACATTTCGTCCAGATACGATTGAGCAAACCCTTGAACCTGATGTGCCAGGTGGGGCTGAAATAGACGGCTTTTCTCTTCTTCGACAAAGCCCATATGCCGGTATAGCCTCGCCGATCCACTTGATCTGCTGAATGCCCGCAGGGACCCCAAATTTTCCCTACTTCCCAGGCGGCTAAGCACCTTGTCGCCAAAAGTCAATAGCCTACTTTTGACACCTGTGCCATATTTTCTGAGATACTGGTCTGTTCGATAGGCCCGTAGATAATCCTCATATCCGCCGAACATCTCGTCGCCTCCATCTCCGGAAATTCCTACCTTCACGTGGTTTCCAATAGCCTTCGTTACGTAATAGGTTGGAATGCAACTTGAATCCGCGAAGGGTTCTCCGTAATATGAAAGCAGGTCCTCCACATCTTCCACTACATGCGGCTCTATCAAGATCTCATGATGATCAGTTCCATACCTTTCCGCAACGATCCGAGCTTCCTGCAACTCGCTGATAGGAGAGTCAGCAAACCCCACGGTGAAGGTTTTGACTTTTTCGGCGGTCTTGGAGGCTAAAAGTGCCACCAACAATCCAGAATCGACTCCGCTACTCAAGAAACAGCCCAGAGAAACATCCGAAATCCGTCTGGACATTACTGATTTCACGAGCGCCGCTTCTACCTGTTCTAAAGCCTCATTATCCTGTATGGATTTTTGCTCACTGGGAAGTGTCCAATATGACACTTCAGTTGCTTTCGTGTAAGGAATGTTGATCTCCAAATAGTGCGCCGGACGAACTTGTCTTATCTGCTGCCAAATGCTCTTTGGTTGAGGTACCGTCAGTTCTGTGAAATAGTAATCGAGCGACTCCAAATCGAGATCTAAGCTCTTGTTGCGCAACTTCCAAATGCCTCGAATATCTGAGGAGAATATGATTTCATCATTGGATGTGAATAGATACAAGGGTTTTTCACCAAAGCGATCTCTGGCGAGGAAGATTTTCTGTACCCTTGGGTCATATATCGCAAACGCAAACATACCCTCCAACTTGTCGAGCAGTCGGTCAATACCCCACTGAAGATATCCCAATAGCAGTACTTCGGTGTCGGATGTGGTTTCAAAATGGGAATTGTATCGCTGCAGTTCTTGCCGAAGCTGTTGGAAATTGTAAATTTCACCATTGTATACCAACGCGACACCTTCATGAACCATCGGTTGGTTTGCCCTAGTGGATGTGTCCATCACGCTCAGCCGGGTATGGACAAATCCACAACTCTCATGCAACCATATGCCCCTCGAGTCAGGACCTCGTTCCTTCAAAGAACCTTGAAGTGTCATGAGTTCATGACGACTAATTGACCTTCCAGGTGGTCGGATAATTCCAGCAATCCCGCACATATTGTCAGCCCAATTTCAACGGTTGGGAAAAAATCTGCGCAAAGTGTTCCATAGCCAGGCAAAAGCTTTTACTATCACCAATGCAAAGTAACGAAGAACAGCGCCAAGCTGATCAAAACGTTACCAGACCAGCATTTTTCGCATGTTTACCCGAGAATTGGTGATTGATCCTTTCTTCTATATCACCTATTTTGCTCTTTGGCATGCTAGAACTCCTGAAATATCCATACCCTTATCGTGCGTGGATCACTATTGCCAGTGATCCCGATAACACCCTGATTGACGACTGGCAGGAATTGAATCGCTTCATTTGGGAAGAGCTAGGCTTACCCCTGGCAAACAGTCTGTTCATTACATCGCACAACGCCAATCTACCAAAACAGGTGAACCTGCGGGATTACCCACAGATAACCTCCCAAAAGCATGATACCATACATACATGGGGAGACTACATGCACTCCCGTGAGATAGCCTTCGACCGAGAGCGAGCAGTAGAGGCCATAGGCCTGCTCGAGAAATTCAAGATCAATCCGCTCATCTGGATTGACCACTCTAGCTTTGAAGGGAACTTACTGCACAACCGTGCCCTCGGTGGAATCCCAGCCACACAGGATACTTCGGGTCATCACTACGATAATTACCGATACACACTCGATCTGATCCTAAGTACTGGCATTCGATACATCTGGGACGGACAACTTACGGAACACATCGGTCAAGATCGTGTACTATCTCCGAGCAAATACTTTTTTGAAGTCTCAATGAATTGGATTAAAGCTTTGGCCAAGACTGCAGCCCACATTTTTCTGCCGGCCAAAGCAGCTAGATCGGCTTTGGGCATTACAGTTCCGAACAATACTCAATACTATTCAAGAAAATTCCCAGACGGTTCCAGGTTGTATTGCTTCTCACGATACGGCAAATGGCCATTAGCCGATATATACGGCCTGGCGGAGGTGATTAGTAAGGAATCCATCGATAAGCTGATAGGACGAGGTGGTACGATGATCGTGTATACACATCTTGGCAAAAGGCCAGCATCTAAAATGCATTGTGAGACTCATATTCCATCAGATACCAGGACTAATCTACGGTATATAAAGGACCGATTTGAGTCAAATGAACTGATGATTTCTCCTGCCTCAGATTTGCTGGATTACCTTGTTCTCCGTGATCATTTGAAGTGGGACTTGAAAACCAAAGAGTTGTTGGTTGGAGCCGACGGGATCAGGTATCAGTCGATCAAGCAGTCTGATCTCAGCGGGAAAAAGTTCAGTTTTAAATTGAAAAAAGGTGGAGACCTTTCAACATTGCGGATCAAGACATCGCAGCCAAATTTGGAACTTAGCTATAAAATTTTCCACGAAGAGGATGGCGTGCAATCCATAACTTTCCTGTGAATGAAGATTGTCTTGCTCACTAATGACTCCATCCAGACAAATGGGCTGGCACTCCTGCTTAAAGCTGGTGGTCTTCCACTCGTAAGAGTCATCACTGTTCGTAAGAGAAGGAGCGACAGGAATCCGAGACGCTCCGATCTTATGAGATATCTCTGGCGGAGGCTTTGGTCGTATATCCGTACCAGCCCAAGGACGCGCAAGGCGCTCAGACTCGAGTATTTGTGCGAACAAGAGGCTACACGCCAACTGGCCGAATGGATAGACCAAAGACTCGCTGGTCTTGAAATCAGACCGGTTAAGTCCACTATAACTGATAGTGTGAACTCAGTGGAGGTGCATCAAATATTGGAGGAAGAAAATCCAGATCTGTGCCTGGTATGGGGGACAGGGATACTGAGCTCCAAAACCCTATCCATTGGCCCTGCCTTCATAAATGTGCACACCTCCATATTGCCTCACTATCGAGGAACGCGGAGCGAGTTTTGGCAATGCTATCATCAGGATTTTCAAAACCTTGGAGTCACGTTCCACTATATTGACAAGGGCGTAGATACCGGCGGTATTATTGAACAAGTACATTTACCACAGGAAGTGATCAAAGAGCCGTTCCTTCTCCGGCTTGAAAACACGAAACTGATTCTGAACGAGTATCCACGGATAGTGCGATCACTATTGGACCGCAATATCCCAGATGGACTGGAACAACCGATGACTGTCGCTAAAACTTACAAGTACTCTGACATAACCAAAAGCAAGAGGGCGGAAGTTTACGGCCGATTATTGTCAGATGATTCTCTCAAGCAGATCATACAGAAAAAAGGAAAATCGTAAGTGAAGTCTAACGCTTCAATTTTCCCTTGATGAATATAATTGCACTATTGAGCTCTGATTTTCTCAGTGCTGTTGAATAGATAATAATAGTCAAGCCCACACCGACGGTAAAATTCAAAACGATCTGATCCTGACGTACAAAAAACAAAATGGTGACGGACAAGGCAGCTAGCACCAGCAGTAGCACGTTACCTGAGGTCAGCACGAAGCCACTAGACCAATGAAGAAACCACGAAATCAAGGCCATGTGAAATATGGATGCCAAAGCAAGGGCGATACCTGGCGACAACAATCCCGCTGTAGGATACAGCTGGTAAGTAATCAGCGGAATCGCCATCGCTATCATTATATCCATTGCTAACATAAACTTCATCTGCTTCTGCACCAGAAGACCCAAAAGAAGGAAGCGATTGACGATGGAGAATACGGACGTTCCGATCAAAATACAAAGCAGCTGTGCGCCGGGTAAAAATTCGGAGGAATAGAGAAGTGAGATAATTTGTTCGCTGAGGCTTACCATTATCAAAAAAGGAGCAATTGCCAGCAATAGAATCGCCCTTATGGCAGAATTCATCTCAGCTTTCAGGTCCCCAGTGATGTTCTTTTCTGAAAAGTTTGGTAAGAAGTAGGAAGACAAACTTGATACGAAGACAGGCAGATATTGGGCGGTCACATTCGACATCGCTTGGTAGGTTCCCATTTCGTCGAGATCACTTTGCATCAAAATGATCCTTTTCACGGTCAGGTTCACAAACTGGAAAATGAGGCTTGATGAGAAAAGAAATATGCCGTAACCCAATAAGCTGGCGATCCTCTCTTTCGAGAAGAGGAGCGCTAATTTGGTGAGAGATAAGTAAGTCGGCAGGCCACATTTTCGAACAACTGTGAACGATACTAGTACATTAATGAGCCCATTGGCTAACAGGCTCCAAACCGCGCCTTCAATGCCCATACGGAGGACTAGAACCACCGTCGTCACGGTGGACAGGGAGCTTAGCACAATAGACTTGACTAAGATCTCCTTCACCTTCTTCGAAGCAGAAAGGAAAGAGTTGTAAGGTATGACAAGTCCCAACGTGAGATTAAAGGCAGCCATAATCCTCACATACTCTGCATATGCGCCATCTCCCAATAGCCAACGGCTAATTTCAATAGCAAAACCAAACGTGATTGCACCTAGTATTAGCGAACAAACCACACATGATAAGAGAAAAGTAGCCCTGAATTGGTCCGCCGTCCCTGAGGACTTCTGGGCATTAGCCCGCGACACCTCTGCCACAACGCCATTTTCCATTCCTAAGGAGGCCAAAAACTGTGATATACTACCGAGATTCATCAGCTGACCTACTACACCAACACCACTTGCTCCGATAATATTGGAGACAATCTTGACTCGTATTATCGACACCAGCACATTGAACACGGAACCCGCTCCTGATAAAACTGCAAATTTGATGTTGGCCTTAATACTCATGCTGAGATACTCACCTCTTTGGGATGCCCACAGCGAGCATATAGAATGGCAAGAGAGGTATTTTGTACCTCATGAGCGTGCCAAAATTGAAAGTGCTGACTCCTACTGCAAAAGCGAACAGTAGGCTAAAACTGAGGCAGAAGAAAAGAAACGGATCTCTAAAAATGACTCTCCACCTGTTTGACAGCAGAAGGCGGCCGGTAAAAAAGACTACGACCAGGGACTCCAATGCAGAGAGCAACATCAATGGATTTCGAATCTCCCATAGATAAGGACGAAAGAGGGTAACATTGATGGCAGCGGGCATCAGTCGCAACATTCCTTGCCATGTCCCATCTGGCAGCCCGATGTTATATCCCCCCTGACCCCCGGTTCTAGCCCCCCAGCCGTACCTGATATCATAGGCGGTAATGGCCGCTCGCTGAGCCAAATTATCGATGTCATACCTTTGATCAATACTGCCCACCTGATCAACAAGCAAGTATGCGGCACCCGCGAAGACAAACAACATGATAGGTGCGATGATGTACTTTATCTGGGATATCTTGATCAACTCTAGATTCTTTAAGTAAACCCAGAATACCAAGGTGGGTAGAAAGCAAACAAGAATATATACTTTGATCAGGGAGATGATGTAGATGTGGACGATACCAATGATCCAATATTTTGGCCGTCGATTCTTCAGTTCGATAATGTTGAATGCTGCAAAACCAAGCCAGGCAAGCGCGGCGAGGGTAATGGTGTCTTTGAGAATGCCTGACCCCCAGAATATCACGGAAGGTAGAAAAAGAAGGGCAAATGCCAGTAAACGGGGGTTTTTAGGGTATTTGGTATGAAGAACGGAGTACAAAGCCCACATTCCCGTGAAACTATAGAACGCAAAGAAGGTGGCACTCGCAGAGTAAGTGTGAAAAGTGAATAGGTCGGCGATCGCCGTCAGACGAACAATAAAGTACGAATTGATGTCCTTGTGATACCAAATGTGCTGACTGAATTCAAACGTCTCATTCTGTTTGACTCCTCCGCTCTCTAGTAACAATTTTAGGCCTAATCTGACATCCTGCTGAAACGCTTCCCAAATCCATCGGCTACCATGCGTCCAATAGTTGAACGTGTCTCCCCCGTCATAATAAAATTGGTAAATCAGACCTAGTACGATGGCTCCCATGAATCTGGCCCAGAGCGCTGGCATGAAATACTTCCGAGTCTCCGGCGTAGTGACATATGGTCTGACCAGGTAAGCCACGAAGGAAAAGAGGATCAAGAAAATCGGGGTAATGAAAAAGTCGCGTATTGTCATTGGCCGGAGGGTTTACTTGATGCGACTGTGCCGAGGGCCTTCTTGTAGGTGCTGAGTGTTTTTTGTGCAATTGCATCCCATGAAATCTCAGTGTTCGCAGTTTTAACAGCCGCCTTTGACATCGATGCTCTAATTTCATCATATTCAAATACCTTCTCAATAGCATCCGCCAAAGCCAATGAATCTCGAGGCGGAACCAAAAGACCGTTTCCATTGTGAATCACCACCTCTGGCAGACTCCCAACTGTGGTGGCGATAACTGGTTTACCGTACGCAAATGCAAGCGGGACCACGCCACTTTGGCTGGCATCAATGTAGGGAAGGACTACTGCAGAACATCGTTGGAAAAAGATGCCGGCCTGATCTATTGGAATTCGGTAGTTGTGGATCTCGAATGTCGTGGGATCCTTTATGATTTCCGTGTACTTCTCCAAATCCTCCCCCACTCCCGCAATAATGTACTTGTACCGCAGACCTCGTCCGAGCAGGATATTCGCTGCTTCGATTAGATATTCTAGCCCTTTATATTTCCAGATTCGGCCGAAGAAAAGTACCGTATTAGGCTCCTCGGAAACTACCTCTTTCTGGAACTTCTTGTAGATGCCGAAATGTCCGTGGGGTATAACATCAACTTTGCCCTCAGATTTGATACGATAGTGCTTCAAGAGGTCCGACTTCAGCTTATGGCCATGGACAATATAGCGACTCGTATAGATCATTGATCCCCATTTCGACCAATTCTCTTTTGTTTTTAGAGTCAATTGATCACCAGGGTGTGGATATGGGTCGTGCACCGTATTCACAATCTTTGGGAATCGGAATAAGGAAAAATAGAGTATCGGAAACCACTTATGCCCCCCTGATTGGACATGTATTATCGATGGCCTAAACTGCTGTACAATCCTCCTGATTGCTCTTGTCATTCTCAGGTTATCTCGAATGCTTTGATGGAAGATGACATGGTACGTAAAGAATTCCACTCTATCAGAGATCAGCTGTTTATGAGCTCCCTCCAGTCTGTGGTTGGATGGTAGCGCCATACCGACTTCGACCTGCTCTGTGGCAGCAAGGGAATTGGCCAATTCAATCATGTATTCTGGCCACTGAACACTAAACAACAGAACTTTCGGCTTATCGCTTCCAAGCATAGATCAGACCAATTGGTTGCTTCTCATTGAGTACTATGCAATCGAAATTTGAACGCATTAATGATTCCCGGATTTTATCAGCACCTTCAAAGTGAAACTCGATTACGCAGAAGCCGATTCGCCCGAGGAGCCCAGACTCTTCCAGCCTCTTTACAATTGCATACTCACTCCCTTCGCAATCCATTTTCACGATTATGAGCTTATCAGGATGAGAAGATATTATCTCTTCAAAAATAGGTTGGCAGTCACGGATTTCTATCTTTTCCTTCCTCGTGGCGTGAGACATCTTTTGCCCCTTCAAACCCACATTGCCCTTGTGAGTATAATCGTAAAGCACCTCAAGCTCATCGTCAGATGCGGACAAACCGAAATTGGACACCTCGATTTTGCTGGCTAGAGAGGGATTCCTGGCCAATACTTTCCGTCCCTTTTCCAGCGTCGGCGCCAATGGCTCAAAAGCATACACCTTCTCAACAGAATCGCGTCTGGCAAAAAACAAAGAAGCAATACCAATATTGAAACCTATATCAACGACAACAGAATCATTGTTGGAGGCTAGGTTATAGAAGCCTTCGTGGAACACCTCATGAAATATGAACACCTCCTCTCTGGATTCAATCGGAATTCTAAGATCCTGGTACTTCAACAGAATTTCCCGATCCTCTTGACACAATTCTACCCCCAGATCGCTCACCAGTTCCTTCAACAAAATGTAAGCCTCCAGCAAGAACTTATGAGACGGGTGAAGCAAAGCTACGTTCAAGGAGATAATGGTCACTGCTGAGGTGTCAGAGTCCCATCGAATGTCAGAGTCTGGAATACCAAAGTACTTTATGGTCTTGAACCAGAAAAGTGATTTGGTCTTTCTCCAAACCTGCAGATTGTACCGAAATAGCTGGCGAAAACTACTCATACGACTATGTACTCTCCAAACCCAACCGGATGTCCATTCTCACGTTGGAGGTAATACCTGGGAGGTTCAAAATGGTGTTCTGACTCAAATGGCTGTTCAAAGCCCGATAAATCCTGATCACTTCTGACGAAGAACGCATTGCACCCAGAAAAGTCACATCCCACAAGAACGTAGCCTTTCTTTTTTCCTAATTTCTCCAATGCTTTCAAACTGGCCCCAAAATAATTGGTTCCATCCCAAGACCTCGACGGGCTATAAGTCATCACAAGTGAGTTCTTGGGCCCCAGAGAGGCATTGTACTCGATTTGCACAACTCGGGGCTTGATCTGGTCTAAAGCCGCCCAGATCCAATAGTCGTTTCCATCGATATCAATACATAAATAATCAAGATCTGTTGGGACCTTGGCGCTTGATAACAGTTCAGCAATATTCTCTGCCGTAATGAAAGCATTCACGGTTTTCAGCCGACCCGATTTGATATAAGATCCGAACAGAGAATTGATATTTTGAAAACCTGTTTTGGACCCTTCAAGAAACAGACCCTCCCAGCCTTTCAGAAGTAGTAGTGAACTGTTATTTCGAGCACTATGTGCCCCAAATTCGACAAAGCATCGATTTGTCTCACCAAGCCGATTAAAGATCTCCTCTATAATACCATCCTCTCCATTTTGCGAGAATGTGTTGTACTCGAATTTGTTTAAGCGCTTTGTATCGCGGTACTTCGGGTTTTGAAAGAGATGTTCACGGAGATGCTGATCAATTAGAATGTTTCGATGAGTCTCATAGTACTGGGTGCTCTGTGTCTCCAGCGTCTTGAGAGGCGCCAGTCCAAAGAACGAAATAAACTTTCGACTAAGGATTCGGATTAGACGGTTAGAATTCAAACTGTAAAAATTTGGTCGTTGGTCAAATAGCTCCCAACATCTTGTGATTAAGCGGTTAGCTGAATCGGCTCCAAACTGGTATTCAGGCCGTAATACCCAAAATTAGGAAAGAAATTCTTCAAGATTTTTGGTCATATATTCCCAAACACATAATCAAGGCAAAACTTGTGGTGAACAAGTCAAAAAGCCGTCGACAAATCCCTTTACACGTCAAGACCGAGTCAAAAGAAGGCCCCCATAGGTGACTACATGAAGGCTAATCCGTCCTGAGTAACGCACCGATGTCCTCTCGAGGGACTATCACATAATCACTTTCATGCAGGGGCGTTCCCAAGGGAATATCTTCCAGTAACTGCAAACCACCGAAGGTGTCACGATCTTTCTTCACGTGCAGCATCTGATAATCAAGCTCAGCGCAAAACTGCTCAATAGCCATTTTTCTCTGCAGTCGGAAGGCATTCTCTGGATGGATTGGTAGAATCTCAGCAATAAGGATTGGTCGATCTTTGGTTATCATCTTTCTCATACCCATCAGCACCTCTAGTTCCGATCCTTCCACATCAACCTTGACTATTGACACAGTGGCATCTACATCGATGTCTATTTCATCAAAATTGTAGACGCCTACGTAAGCACTGGAATGAACCTTCGAGTCCTGCCGAAAGCCTTCAAGAGTAGATGCTGAAGCATCTACTCTTGATGAGGAGAAGATATTCAGGCGGGCAACTGAAGAATGATCAGAGAGCCCAGCAGGGACGACCTCGGCGTTCATCAACTGATTTCTCTCAATCAGTACCTTTAGGTAGTGACAGCATATTGGATTGGGTTCGAATCCAATATATTTCATTTCAGGTATAACGGAGTTGAGTGTGAGGAGAGTTTGACCGAGATTCACGCCAACGTCCAGGAACAAACCATTTCTTCTATCGGAATCCTTCAACCTTTGAAGTAAAGTATTCATCCAAGGTTCGTGGGGATGGAGGTAGTTATCTAGCCCGATATCCCCGAGTACAGGGATGTTGTACGTGTCTGTACCAATCACCTTAGGAAGCGATAGATTCAGGTATTTCAAAAATCCCACTTTCCTAAGCGCTCTTAGAACTAGGACTATCAATGCCATATTCAAAGGTATTTTCTAGCTCTGATTTGATCTCCATGATATCGAGTTGACTGCTTCATTTCGAAATCTCAGAGTTTGGAAACGACAAAGAGATCTTCTGCCTTCCCAAAGCCATGACGAAACCTATAGTGGCCGTCTTTTCTTTTCGCAAAATCGTCAATTTGAACAGAAAACCCCCCGGCCCTTAGCCGATCAGCGTAGTCTCGTCCATACTGACGAACATGATCGAATTGTCCAAAAGCCTCCGCTCTGGCCTGTGGATCTACAATCGTTTTGTCCTCAAACGTGTGAGGAAGATCTAAGTTCAAAGGGACTTGTAAAATCCCAAAACCGCCCGGTTTCATCACACGACACAGCTCTGTAATAGCAACCATATCATTCTCGACATGTTCCAATACGTGGGAGCATAAAATAAAATCGAAATAATTGTCAGGATAGTCGATATCCATGATATCCATATTGATAGTACCAACCGGATATCTATAACCCTCCGTAAATTTATCTACAGGATAGTATTCAAAACCTCCGCTATTCTTGAATCTCCGAAAAAGAACAGATTCCGGTGCGACATGCAGTATCTTTCTCGGTGACGCAAAAAAATCAGGTTTTGATTGCAAGTACTGCCAGTACACCCGAGTCCTTTCCAGTGAGCCACATTTAGGACACAATGCATTCGCCCTAGGCGTATCAGGAGGGACTGCAAACGGAAGAAAGGTAAGAAAAGATGTCTCACAAATTGGGCAAAAGACATCATCACCCCGTAATGCCGTGACACGCATTGCCCTCTTCAGCTGACTTGGAATTATCTTTTTTAGCATCTATAAACCCGAAACATAAAAAAACGATAGAAAACTCGTATTGGCATCCAGCTATTTACTTTCTTCAAGGGCGGAGACATTTAATACTTAGCTTTCAACCGAAAAATGGCAAATTTGAGAGCATGATAACAAAGGGGGGTCAGTACTTCAAGTAGAAGGATGATTCTTCTCGATATAAGCAGATTGAATCAGCAAAAAATAGCAACTGCTCGGCTTCACATGACTGAGTAGAACAAAACGCCAATATGCCAAACATCCACTTCATCGCAGCACATAGACGGGATAGATCACCCTCTCAACGGTTCCGTTTTGAACAATACTTCGAACATTTGTCTACCAATCACTGGAAGGTCTCTTTTTCGTTTATTATCAATGAGTGGGCAGACAAAGTTCTGTACAGCAAAGGGAAAATACTCGCGAAGGGTTTGGTGTTTTTGAGATCCATCATCATTCGCACATTGGACACCTTCAAGGCCCGGAGGTGCGCAGTGACATTCGTCCAGCGTGAGGCGCTAATGACCGGAAGCATCTTCTTCGAAAAGCAATTCGCCAAGCGCTCCAAACTAGTCTTCGACTTCGATGACTCTATCTGGCTCCATGATGTCAACCCAAAACAAGGACTCCTCAACAAAATGAAAGATCCTTCCAAGACATCACGAATTATCGAAATATCTGACCTTGTCATCGCAGGTAATGAATACTTGGCCGGCTATGCTCGGCAGTTCAACCCCAATGTGATCATCATTCCTACGACAATCGATACAGAGGAATACAGAAGAATCAAGATTGAAAAGGATACGCAGAAAGTCTGTATCGGCTGGAGTGGAAGCTTCTCAACCATCAAGCACTTTGAGACAGTCTTGCCGGCATTGAACAAATTGAAAGTGAAATACGGCGATAAGATCTATTTCAAAGTCATCGGCGATGGTAACTACAGACATGACGACATGGGAATAGTAGGCCTCCCATGGAGGAAAGAAAGTGAACTGGAAGATCTTTCTGAGATTGACATAGGCTTAATGCCCCTACCGAACGACGAATGGTCCCGCGGTAAATGCGGACTGAAGGGTCTGCAATATATGGCCCTTGAAATTGCTACCATCATGTCGGACGTAGGAGTCAACGGAGATATCATTGACGAGGGCAAGAATGGCTACTTGGCCGTTACTGAGGAAGATTGGATTGAGAAAATCTCATTGCTGATTGACTCTCGGAGTCTCCGAAGCACCATTGGCGAGGCAGGAAGAGAGACGGTCATCACAGAGTACTCTGTGACTGCGAATAAGGAGAAGTACCTTGAGGCATTCAATTCATTGCTCGCCGATTAGCTCATGCAAGTCCCCTACCTCTCTTTCGACCACACCAACGACCAGATCCGTGAGGAGATCAACGCACGCTTCGCGGAGATCTACGAATCGAAATGGTACATCCTGGGGGAGCAACTAAGATTGTTTGAGGAGGAATATGCAGAATACCATGGCCTGGCACATGCCATTGGTGTCGGGAACGGCATGGATGCCCTTTCACTTTCCATGAGGGCACTGGGTGTTAGGCCCGGAGAAGAAGTGATCGTCCCATCACACACGTACATAGCCACAGCCATCGCGGTCTCCAACGTCGGCGCAACCCCGATCTTTGTGGAGCCGATCATCGATACCTGCAACCTCGACCCTGCCAGAATTGCAGCGGCCATTACAGAAAGGACTCGATGTATCATACCCGTGCACCTCTATGGTCAACCCTGTCAGATGAGGGAGATCATGGGTGTTGCGTCCAAGCATGACCTCCATGTTGTTGAGGACAACGCCCAGGCCCACGGCGCCTTATGGGGTGGCCAGATGACCGGAACATTTGGAGACATCAATGCCACGAGCTTCTACCCCACAAAAAACCTGGGCGCATTTGGAGATGGTGGGGCTATCACCACGGCTGACCCGGCCCTTGCTGAAAAGGTCAGGTCACTACGCAATAGCGGTTCGTCGAGAAAGTACTTCAACGAGCATAAAGGAGTGAACTCACGGCTTGACGAGCTGCAGGCAGGTCTGCTGCGTGTGAAGCTACGGTACCTCAATAAGTGGAACGACGAGCGACGAAAGACCGCAACGAGGTATATAAAGAACTTGGCGGATCTCGCCAATGAGGATGTTGTTTTGCCTCAAATCCACCCTGATGCCCATTCAGTATTTCACTTGTTTGTGATTCGGACGCGCAGTAGAGATGCCTTGCAGCAATTCCTCGCGGACGGGGGGATCGGCACACAGATCCATTATCCCTTACCTCCTCACTTGCAAAAGGCGTACGCTGAACTGGGGTTCAGCAAGGGTGATTACCCGATTGCCGAGGAGATTGCTGATACGGCGCTCAGTTTGCCTCTGTTTATTGGGATGTCTGATGGGCAGGTGGACTATGTCTCGGAAAAGGTTTTGGAGTTCTACAGGGCCTAGTCCCCGATATCTTGACAAGTTTCATAGAGATATCTACGACACAGACTTCAGCGATCGTCAAGGGCCAGGGATAGAAGCGGGTATCGGCGTGGGCCTGGGGGAGATAGCGCGGAGCCAGATATGAGCGAATAGCCCGGTCGTGAAGTAGAGCGACTTTGAATCTTGGCATGCGAGGAGATTCCCTTCGGCGCTCTCTTCACGAGGCCCAATGTTAGAATTCAGAGTTAGGGAATTCTTGAACTCAAAATTCCTCAAGTCGCCTTCTTCACCCGTTTGAGTCCCTCCTTGGCTTGCTTGTAAGCAGGATGCTTGCGGCTGGCAGCTTTTTTCACTTTTTGGTAGTATTCCTGGGCCAGTTCGTATTTCTCCTCATCCTCAGAGATCTTGGCATACCTGAGCATAGAATAGAAATAGTAGCCCATTTGTATAGCGCCGGCTTTCTCTGAATGCTCGATGGACAGCAGGAAGTACTCCTTTGCATCTTCATAGTTCTTCCTCAGTTCGTATATATGCCCAAGAAAGAAGGCGGCATACCTCGCCGAATTCGATTCATAACCTGGGGCCATGCTATCAACGCGCTGGAGAATGAGGTGACACTCTTTTTCGGCCATACGATACTTGCCGGTTTGGTAGAGCAATCGCGTGAAGAAGCGGTGGAAGTAGGCATTGTTGGGGTAAGTTTCGTACAAATAGCTCGAGACCCGCAGACCGCCAATCAGGTCATTTTCCTCGAGTGCCAAAATCCTCATCAGGAAGTATTGCGCCTCCGTCCGGCTGTAAAAGGCATTGGTAGCGACCTTGTTCAATTGCTGAACACCCAGTACTTTGTCGCCCTTTGGGAAGAACGCCATAATGGGCCGTAGCAGCGGATAGTTTTCTCGGATCCAGACTGCATAATAGTTGAAGAGTGCATCGGCAAAGAGTATCTCGGGACTGTAATCCTCATTTTCCCTGACGATACTCAGGTACTTGAGCGTGCTCCTACCAGCCAATGCTGATTTGGTGTACTGCCCTCGTTCAGAGAACAAACGCCCCCTAAAGGCATGCGTGGCGGCCAGGAAGAAAGCACCCTCGACCTCATTTACCTCCTCATACAATCGCTCCGCCAAAGCGAGGGACGTATCCATCTCTGCTAGAAAAGCCTCATCAAACTCTTCGTTGTAAATATTGGGAACTATCTGCCACCAGTAGTTGAGGCCTTGCAAGAAATAGGGCAATGGATGCCACGCGTATTGTTTTTTCAACGCGATGAACCCCCGGAAAGCACGATCGAAATTGAAGTCGTACATGTCCTCTATGGCTTCGGAGGCCTCGAATTGAACATGGGCGTTGGTGAGAATGCTGTTGTTGGCACTATCGACAGGAACCATCCACTGCTGCGCGCTTGCCTGCAAACCTATCGACGCAGACAACATCACCCCCATTATCCATCTTATCACATACACCTCTCTATCACCTAGAAATCTTAGCATAAGTTCTTAGACTCGGCTGCAAATTTATCATCCTTGACTTGGGTGAGAACATGAGAAAAAGGAAAATTCTCATCTCATACGACTATATGGTGAACGCATTTGTTGCCTAACTGTTGCCATGAATTGACGAAAGGCCTCTGATCCGCAATGACTATGACGAAGCCACAGCGACTTTTTCATCAAGTAGCGAGCTAGCCTCTACCACAGGATACAGGTCTTCATAGGATAGTACCTGCTGCATCGTCACCCGTCGCAGAATATGTCTCCTGCGGATCTCGCTAGCGGAGGACAGGCCTGAGGCCGCCATCATTTCCACAAATGCTTCAATAGTGTTCTTATGAAAATTAGCCACCCGGTCTCGCTTATTGGCGGGATCAAGCCCCTTCATCAAGACTGGATCCTGGGTGGCCACCCCCGTCGGGCAGGTGTTGCTATTGCACTGTAAAGCCTGGATGCAACCCACAGCCAGCATCATCGCCCGGGCGCTGTAGCATACATCAGCACCCAGCGCCATAGCTCTGATCATGTGAAAAGCGGTAATGATCTTCCCAGCTGCCAATATCTTAATATCTGGTCGGAGCCCATGTCCTTTGAGGACGTCGTGGACATATGCCAACCCATCTCTGAGGGGCATGCCGAGGGAATTGGAAAACTCAACTGGAGCGGCCCCTGTGCCTCCCTCTCCACCATCGACGGTGATAAAGTCAGGTTTGATACCCGTGGACACCATTGCCCTGCAGACCTCCAGAAACTCCGCCCTGCTGCCAACGCACAATTTGAAGCCCACCGGCTTACCATTGGACAGCTTTCTCAATTGGGCAATGAAATGCATCATTTCGGTCGGATTGGTGAACGCTGTATGGCACGGCGGAGAAGCTACGGTCGTACCAGCTTTCACATGGCGGATGCCGGCGATTTCTGGCGTGTTTTTGCCAGCGGGAAGGATGCCTCCATGCCCAGGCTTAGCCCCTTGTGATATCTTGATCTCTATCATCTTCACCTGGGCTAGCGCAGCTTTCTCCTCGAACAGATCAGGATCGAAGCGGCCCTCTTCATCCCGACAACCAAAGTAGCCTGTACCTATCTGCCAAATAAGATCCCCCCCATGCTGAAGGTGATAGGGACTGATGCCACCTTCACCAGTATTGTGTGCAAACAACCCTGTTTTAGCACCACCATTCAATGCTAGAATCGCATTCTTGCTGAGGGCACCAAAGCTCATGGCCGATATATTGAGGATGCTCGCACTGTAGGGCTGCCGACAGTCGGGGCCTCCAATCAGCACTCTGGGATTGTGATCCATGGTCTCGAAAGTCCGTGGATACATAGAATGCTCCATCCATTCATAGCCCGGCTCATAGACATCTTCCTGGGTACCAAATGGGGTGGTGTCTGTGACAGACTTCGCACGCTGGTATATGAGCGAGCGAAAGATCCTGTTGATGGGTCTTCCCTCTGTGTCGGTCTCTACGAAGTATTGCATAATCTCAGGCCGTATCTTCTCCAACAGGTACCTCCCATGACCGATGATGGGGAAATTTCTCCGAATAGCCTGCTTCTTCTGCAAGACATCACTCATCCCGATCAGGAACAAGGGGCCTACAATGATGAAGTACCCCCAAACAGGGGTCACGAGTAAGGATACCCCAACTATCGAGGCAATCGCCACAAATGAGATCAAGAAAAATGCTGGTCTTACTTTCATTGTGTTAAACTGTCATTTAGTTATTTGTCATATAGTGTGTCAAGGATGCGTACTAGGCTCCTTTGAGTCCAAGATACGTGCTTCACATCAAGGTCTTACGTCGGCTCTACAACATTGTAGCGCGCAGTACAGAAAACCTTTGATTCTCTTAATTCAATTAAAAAGTGCTAACAATTGTTAAAACCCGAAATCGAAATAGGCCTCAGGCGTTTATTGTGCATTAATTGCTAATTTCGCACTCTGAGTAAGAGCAACATGGGATACCAGAAGATAAATGTCATAGCGGGTTGGTCCGCTTTTTTATTCTCACTAATTATCTACTCTCTCACCGTCGAAGAAACAGCCAGTTTTTGGGACTGTGGAGAATTCATAGCAACGGCCTATAAGCTAGAGGTACCTCACCCACCGGGGGCACCGTTCTTCCTCCTGACGGGTCGCATGTTTTCCATGCTTGCGATGGGTGATGTGACGCAGGTCGCTTTTTGGGTGAATATGCTCAGTGTACTTTCAGCTGCATTCACTATCCTCTTCCTGTTTTGGTCGATCACTCACCTTGCCAAAAAGGTCCTGAAAGTCAATGACGGTGAAGAAACACTGGGACAGACCATTGCCATCATGGGCGCTGGCGCTGTAGGGGCTCTCACGTGTACTTTCTCCGACTCCTTTTGGTTTTCAGCGGTTGAGGCAGAAGTATACGCCATGTCGTCCTTCTTCACGGCTTTTGTTTTCTGGGCCATCCTCAAATGGGAAAATATCAAAGACGATAGCACCGGTAACAGATGGCTAATCCTCATCGCTTACATGATGGGCCTTTCCATTGGAGTTCACCTCCTCAATCTTGTGACGATCCCGGCATTGGCGCTCATAGTGCTTTTCAAATACCGGCCAAACTTCTCTGTTACGCAGCTCGTCGCTACAATGGCGGCAGCAGCGTTTATCATCATTGTCATCATGGTCGGGATTATTCCCGGACTCCCATCGATGGCAGGGTCCTTTGAAATATTCTTTGTCAACAACCTGGGGCTTCCGTTCAATTCCGGACTGATCGTATTCTTGCTTCTACTTTTCGGCAGCCTTGTTTACGGAATTATCTATTCGGAGAAGAAGAAAAAACTGATTCTCAATACGTCGCTACTGTCATTGGCATTTATCCTCATTGGCTACGCGTCATACATGGTTGTATTGATCCGCTCCAACTATGATACGCCCATTGACGAGAATGATCCTGAGAGTCTGATCCAGTATGTATCGTACCTGAAGCGTGAGCAGTATGGCAACCGGCCATTGTTCAAAGGCCAATATTTCACGGCTGATCTTATCAGCCAGACCAAGGGCGCACCTGTCTACAAAAAAGGTGAAGACAAGTACGAGATCAAAGACTGGAAGGTCGAATACGATTACGATCCGGCGCACACCACGATCTTGCCAAGGATGTACAGCAAAAGTCCGGACGGAGGTCATCAGCGGCGCTATCGAGAAATTATGGGCCTTAGGGAGGGTCAGAAACCTTCTTTCTCACAGAATCTGGCCTATATGTTCAAGCACCAGCTAGGTACTATGTATTTCCGCTATTTCATGTGGAACTTCTCAGGACGAGAAAGCGACATTCAGGACGCCGACTATGTCGGTTTGATAAACGCCTTTGATAAGCTCCCACCTGAGCTCGCTAACAACAAAGGCCGAAACATCTATTTTGCGCTGCCACTGCTGCTGGGCTTGCTCGGCATGTTTATCCAGTACAAGAACAACCCGAAGTACTTCGGAGTAACGCTGCTGCTCTTTTTCCTCACTGGAGCAGCTCTGGTGCTCTATCTCAACTCTCCACCGGTAGAGCCCCGCGAACGTGACTACATTTACGCGGGATCCTACTATGTATTTGCCATTTGGGTGGGATTTGGGGTACTCACAATCTTCGAGTGGCTGTCGAGGGTGACGAGTGCCAAGGTGGCCGCCGTCGCGGGCACGGTCCTCGGGTTGGGAATACCGACCTTAATGGCCAGTGAAAACTGGGACGACCACGACCGCTCCGGAAGATATTTCAGCGTGGACGCCGCGAAGAACTACCTGGATAGTTGCGCGGAAAACGCCATCCTCTTCACCGGAGGAGACAATGATACTTTCCCTCTGTGGTACGTGCAGGAAGTAGAAGGGTATCGCACGGACGTGCGGGTCGTGGTACTGAGCTACTTCAACACAGACTGGTACATCGAGCAAATGATGAGGACGGCGTACCTATCCGAGCCACTGCCGTTCGGACTGACGCTGGAGCACTACCAGCAAGGTGGCCTCAATGACTATCTGCCAGTGGTAGAAAGTCCGAACCTGGAGGGAAGAGCAATCAATGCTCGGCTCTACATGGATCTCGTAAGGCAGGAACATCCTGGCCTCAAGGTACCAACATCCATCAGCGCCTACAACTCGGTGCCCTCCTCAACGATGTTCCTGAACATCGATACGACACAGTTCACGGCCTCCAACGAACTGTCCATCATACCGGAGGAGACGTCCGAACTCTACCGGTATATGACTGATCGACTGACATGGAGAATAAAGGGCCGGGGTCTGGAGAAGAAAGATCTGGCGATCATAGACCTCATTGCCAACAACAACTGGGAGCGACCCATCTACTTCAATACAACATCGCTTCGAAGCATCAGCTTCGACCTCAACAAGCACGTGGTACAGGAAGGGTTGACATATCGACTGATGCCGATCGAATACCCTCCACAAAACGGGGACTTCCTGGTAAATACCGATGTGATGTACGACAACGTCATGAACAGGTTCCAATGGCGCGGATTGAATGACTCAACTACCTACAATACCGAGGACTACAGGAATTTCTGCCTCAACCATCGCTCTGCATTGAATACGTTGGCTACCGATCTAATAATGAAAGGTGATACGGCAAGGGCTGCTGAGGTCCTCAACAAATCGTTGGAGGTGATGCCCGATGCATCGGTGCCCTATGACTTTTTCTCCGTGCAGTCTATCGCTCTGTTTTTTGCAGTGGGTGACAGGGATCTTGCCATCTCTATTGGTGAGACAGTGGGAGATCGCGCCCAGGAGTGGTTGGCCTATTACGACACCAGGCCGAGGGTGGATGACCTGGAACGACGACGAAGACTTCTTACATTGAATGAACTCAGCCGAACAATGCGCCAGTATGGTGAGGCTGACATTGCCGAAAAGTACTACAAGGCATTTCAGGACTACTACGTCAGTCTGAATTAACGCCAACCGGTTCCTAACAACCTGTGGTAGCATTGCTGGCTGACGGGTAGTCACTTAGTTCGCGGATAGCCACTCAGTGTAAGATTGGACGATTGGTTCTACTTCATTATGTATCCTTTTCCCAAGGCAAAGGCCTATACAGATTCCCCCGCGTCTTGATCTTCCGGTCATGCTTCACTAATCATTAATGAGTCTTGGCATTGTTGAACTCATCATTGATGAGTGACCAGTCTCAAAGTCGACTGATGTGATGGCAGGGTATTGTGTTCCAAAAAGGGATTACCGGCTGCATCCGGCTCAAGACGCAACAACAAAAAAGCCAGCTTTAAGCTGGCGGACATAAAATCTTCAAAGGGAGAAGTACTTAGTTCTTCAGAAAGCGGTACGCCTTCTTGAATCGTGCCGTCTCATCTTCGACCACCACGAAATAATAACCGGTAGCGAAGTCCTTTACCGGAAACCTGAATCGACCATTCCCTAGGTCTTCAGCTGTGATTGACATTTGAGTGCCCAACAAACTTCTGATCTCGAACTTGGCATTGTCCAAGTTTGAGTTGGAAAGCTGAACGATGAGATAGTCAACTGCCGGGTTGGGGTAAAGCTCGATTTTGTTCGTATTCGAGAGAGGTTCCTGGACAGTTATATCCTGCTCAGTCAAAGTAGCATTGCTGGCTTCTTGAGCGTAAGCTGTCAAGCCGAAGCAAATGAGTAGAATCAATATGGTAGACCTTTGACGGCGCATGTAATAGCAAAGTACGAAAAATTTTTATTAAAGTTGGACGTCAACGATGAAATTTTTAAGTAATCAAAACGTTAAATCTGGTTAATTCATCGTTTTTTAAGGAAATTACAAAGAATTCCAAATTATCACTATTCCAACAAATATTTGATTTATAGGAAGTTATAATTTATTTCCCATAAAACTGTTTGGTAAGTAGCGAATAATATCTGTTGCAAGCAAGGAATGTTCCCCTAAATATTTTTTTGCGATGTCTCCAGCCAATCCATGAAGATAGACAGCCAATCGAAGGGATTCACCCGGAGCCAACCCTTGAGCCAGCAACCCACTTACTATACCAAATAGCACATCACCACTACCCCCTGTAGCCATACCGGGGTTGCCTGTAGGGTTAAAATAAACTTCCCCATTGCTATTACAGACAGCAGAGAAAGCTCCTTTGAGAACCACATTGAGTTGATGCCCGCGACAGAAGTCTCTCAGTAGTTCGAGCTTCGAATAGTCATCTTGCCAGTCACCGACTAATCTGCGGAATTCACCAGGGTGTGGTGTGAGGATTGATTGCGGAGGCACTGCTTCCAGTAGATCAGGATGTCGCGCAACCAACGTGATCGCGTCGGCGTCAAGTACCACCGGCTTTTCCCACATACTGAGCAGCAGTTGAAGTTTTGATCGAGCCTGATCATCGGTGCCAATTCCAGGGCCCGCTCCCAATACCTGCAAACTCTCGCTCGATGGTCCCTGCAACAACTGATGAGCATCAGCTATCATCGCCTCCGGCGCAGCGACATTCAGCGTCTCGTTCCCCTCTGGAGGGATGTCCATCCAAAGTAAGCCGACGCCACTTCTAAGACATGCCCGCGCCGCCAATATAGCTGCACCCATCTTGTCTTGGCTTCCAGCCCAAAGCGCCACACGTCCCGCCACCCCTTTGTGCATAAAGCGATCCCGAATGGGGATCAGTCCTTTCATATCATCCGATTCCGTCAGGAAGTATGGAGTGTCTTGCTGCTGAAGAAACTGCTGGTCAAGACCTATATCCACCACACGCCACTCGCCCACAAAATCCACTAATTCCGGCTGAAAGAATGCCAATTTGGGGACCTGAAAACTAATGGTGTGTGCAGGTCGAATAATGGGAGCGTGGAGGTCCACCGCCTGATCGATAAACAACCCCGAAGCTACATCCACCGATGCGATCTCGCAACGCGATGCATTGAGGCGCCGGACAAGTGCTCCAGGCAAACCGCCAAGTGGCCGGTTTAGCCCTGACCCAAAAAGTGCATCGATGATAACAGCGTCGGGCGGCAGGACCGGAAAGTCCTCTTCACTTTGCAGATGCAGCGGTTGCGGGGACAGTCTTTTGTAGTTAGTGAGGAAATCAGGTGATCCCTTACCTTCCACGCCACACACCCAGATCTGAACATGGTAGCCTCGCCACAGGAGAATCCGACCAATCGCCAATCCATCTCCCCCATTGTTTCCTGTCCCGCAGAAGATGCAGACTTCGCTGGAGCTGCCATAGTGTCCAACAAATTCGGCGACAAATGCCTCCGACGCTCGCTCCATCAAATCGACGGAGCTGATCGGCTCATTTTGAATTGTGTATTGATCCGCAGCACGGATCTGCTCGGCGCTTAAAACACGCATAGGTACTCTATCGATCTACCTCCCCCATCACAAAATCGATGGAACCAACGATAGCAATAAGGTCGGAGACCATTACTCCTCTGGCAATTTCGGGAAGCACAGACAGATTTACAAAGCTGCACCCACGGGCCTTGCAGCGAAATGGTGTGTCTGACCGGCCGTCTGCCCTAAAGAAGAATCCCAACTCGCCTTTGGGGTTCTCGGCGCGCACATAAAGGTCCTGAGCCTTAGGGCGGATCTTCTTTGGGACAACCTCCCGAGGATCATAGTCTCTTGTCCGTTGCAAGTCGGAGGTCAGACGCCCCAGACACTGCTCGATGATCCGGACGGACTCCCGGCACTCTTGCATACGTACCCAGGTCCGATCCCAGCAGTCGCCAGTGGTTCCCATTTTCCCTGATCCTATTGGTATATCAAAATCCAATTCCGGGTAAACACTGTAGCCATCCACTCTGCGAAGGTCAAGCTTCAATCCCGAGCCGCGCAGCATCGGACCAGTGATGCCATAGTTGATGGCCAGATCCATCGGTAAGACACCCACATTGGCAGTACGCTCAATAAATATTTGATTAGAGATCAGCAAATCCTCCAGGTGATCCAGCTTCGGCTTGAGGTAACGTATGAATTCTCCACACCGCTCTTCGAAACCCACGGGGAGATCATAAAATAACCCACCAATCCAGATGTAGTTGTAGAGCATCCGCGCACCGCAGGTCCACTCCAGCAGCCGCATCAAATGCTCGCGATCGCGCATCATCCACAAGAAGGGCGTCACCGCCCCTATATCCAGCCCATAGGTGCCAATGGCCACAAAGTGGGAAGCAATCCTATTGAGCTCAGCAACCAACACCCGGATGTACTCCACTCGCCTGGGAATTTGATCCTGAATGCCTAGCATTTGCTCCACACCCATGACGTAGGCATGCTCACTGTTCATAGCGGCGACGTAATCCATGCGGTCCACGTAAGGAATCACTTGATTGTAGGGCATGGATTCCGCATGCTTCTCAAAGCAACGATGCAAATAACCCAAGTGTGGGACGACATCGACGACGATCTCACCATCCGTCACCACCTCTAGCCGCAAGACCCCGTGTGTGGACGGGTGCTGAGGGCCGATGTTGATGATCATCTCCCCGGACTTCAACTCAGACTGGTCGTACTTGAGTGGTTCTGAGTTCCGAAGATGATCAGGATGATATGTGTATTGTACAGCCACTAGTAATTGAGAATGGATAATGCAGAATGGGTAATCGTGAATGGAGTAGCTGGAATCATGATCTTTCCTAAGACGATTTGATGATTGAGATCAGAAGCCTTTTCAACTCTTCGCATTGAGAAATCTCCTCACTCCACTGCCCAGGAAATTTCCGGCTATCTCGTAGTAGTCTCAGCCAGTAGTGGGTTTCGTGTGCTTCCTTATTGGCTATGGAAAGTTTGTGAATGAAGTCTACCTTAGATTCCGCCTGCTGGGCCTCTTCAGCCAGCGCCCCTACGGATGTAGCGCTTCTGACCAATTGCTTCGTGATCACGAACTCCTTTAAGGAATCTTGCAACTCGAAAGATAAGTCGACAATCCTCAAGGCAAAGGCGTAGGACTTTTCTAGCAATACATTCCCGTTGCTGGAAGTCTTCATTCAATCAACCTTTTCTCTTGACTGATAAATAGTGCCTCCACCGTATGAACTGCAAATTTTCTCATTCTCAATTCTTCATTCTCAATTTCCCATTCTCCATTATCAATTCTCCTCGTCGCGGTCGTAGACTACTGACATCCCGTGATACTTTTCTTGCTCCTGGTAGTCTTTCCTCAGCGGATGACCTTCCCAATCATCGGGCAGTAAAATACGCCTCAAGTCTTGGTGGCCTTCAAAAATGACTCCAACCAGATCAAACGCTTCACGCTCATGCCAATTGGCAGTACGCCAGATGTCGGCGACGCTTTGCACCGATGGCGATTCTCTGGGCACCGTCGTCATAAGACCCAGACTGATATCGAAGGGAATAGAATAAAGGTGGTATATCAGGTCTATTGTCCCTGCTTCCACTCCATTATCCACCGCGGTCAGACAGGAAAGCATGTCAAAATAGAAGCGAGCGTCCTCATGAAGCATATTCGCCACCTTTTTGAGATCGGAACTCTCCACCAAGAGGGTGGCAGGCGCCGTATTTTCTTTGATGCCAATCTGACACCCGAGCTCCGAGGTAACTATCTCTTGGATTTGATCAGGCGTCATGCATTCTCCATTTTCTTCGCCAGCAGCTTCTCCAGTGCCTCTGGCTTCATCAGGGATTCTCCGCGGATCTTCTCCTGTAGCTTCATCACTCCACCGATCAAGGCCTCTGGTCTAGGTGGACAACCCGGCACATATACATCCACGGGAATGATCTTGTCGACTCCCTTGACCACATGGTAGCCGTGCTCCCAGTACGGGCCGCCACAGTTGGAGCAAGAACCCATGGAAATAACATAACGGGGCTCGGCCATCTGCTCATAAAGCCGGCGAACACGGTCGGCCATTTTGAATGTGACTGTTCCGGCTACGATCATCACATCCGACTGCCGGGGAGAAGCTCTGGGGAATACCCCCAACCGATCAAGATCATATCCTGCTGTCATGGTGGACATCATCTCGATGGCGCAACATGCCAGACCAAATCCCATCGGCCAAAGACTTGACAAACGCGCCCAGTTGATGAGGTCATCGACTTTGGTAATAATGACACCTCCTTGCTCAAATTGATGGTCCAACAATCCCATAGATCAGAACTTCTTATTGATATCCTCGTATGCCTTCGCGGGTATTTTGGATTGATAATCGCTCGACTGCACTTTTGGTTTCACCCATTCCAGCATCCCTTTCTTCCAGACATAGGCCAGACCGACAGCCAGCAGACCTACAAAAATGAAAGTCTCGATAACTGCGAACTTCCCCCACATGCCATCGGTCGCCGCATTGAGGTCTTCGTCGGCAAAAACAATAGCCCAAGGAAACAAGAACACCAACTCCAGTTCGAAGAGCAAAAAGATCAATGCAATCACATAAAACCGGATATTGAAATTACCCCAGGCGGATCCGACCGTATCCTCCCCAGACTCATAGGTTGTCATTTTCTCCTCATTGGGACGATTGGGCCGTAGCACTCTACCTACCAGCAGTGTGACCAACACGAAACCTATCCCTCCGAAGAGAAAAAGCAAAATGACGCCGTATCCTGACAGTTGTGGCATAACAGGAAGATTGTCTTTCGAAGATAGCGGCTGCTTGCTAGAATTGTAGGGGATCGAGATGTTTAAAGTGGCCATTGAGGCGAATGCGCTCACGGGCTTGTTCGGCTCTCTCCAGGGCGGGAAGAATCTTTTTCAAGTGATTGACAAGAAACTGCTGTCGGTCTTTCTCTGTCCGTAGAAGCAACAATTCATACTCCTCCTCCAGCTTTAGTCCCACTTTGTGTGCTATTGTGTAGCTGACAATATCATCTCCGAGCTCAATTCTGTCATCCATCTGAAGCCAGGAAAATAACTCCCCACAAAGATCTATAAGTCGCACATGCAACTCTGGGTCCTCCGTCATGTCATCACCCACGAACTCGACCAGGCCTCCAGCATACTGATGATCGCGCCACGGATTATAAAAGTCCTTAACGAAAAAAACATCCTCGGCCCTGGTTTTGATATCCATCCGGCCGTCCTCGTAGGTTTTCGACACCTCTGTGATATGCACCTGAGTACCATATTCCACTTTCGTTTTGACGTATGAAGGGATGCCAAATGGTAGATCGTTTTCCATGCAATCACGGACCAGATCCTTGTACCTTGGTTCGAAGATATGGAGATTGACATCTTCCCCGGGAAAAGCAACAATATTCAGTGGAAAGAGGGCTATCTCCTTTTGCATACTAAGATTAACCTCAGAAACACCATGGGGTTTTGCTTATTCTCAGAATTTCGCTTTGCTTCGCTCAGGCGTCAATGGAAAAATCTGTGAAAATTAGTCAGGGCCGGATCCTTCCCATGCCCGTAAGGATCGTGGCCACTATAGGCTTCTTGGTCTTGATTGCATGGTTTCTGGACAATTCTACTCCCGAAGATGCTACCTACCTCCTGCCCATCATTGCACTGAGCGCCATAGTTCCTGCATTTTGGACGAGCAGAAAAGTCGTGGAGATTCGGGCCGACCACATTAGCCTCAGCTATTGGTGGATCATGGGCCGAAAGTTCCGCAAGAAAGAGTTGGGCCAGGTGACCAGATATAAGGTATTAGCTGCTGATTCTGAGGAAGAAGCCGGCATCTCAATGTTCTTCGTAAATGGCGACAGTCTACAACTCATCAAGTCTATCCCCGTAGAGAAGCTGCCGACAGTCGTCAAATCCCTACAGACGGTTGGCTTAACCGAATAAGACAAAAAAACCCTGGCATGTTTTATACCAGGGCTCTGTCCTCGTATTCTTTAGATTTCCTTAAACAGCGTAGGTGCGTCCTTTCTCACCTGCCTCTTCAATAGGCATGCAACCATTAAATTCAGCCGGTATCAGTTGATACTGTAATACCTTGGTTGCACCGTACTCCGTAGTGAAGTAGCCCAGAAGCGTCAGCTGCTTCATCGTCCAAAAGAAAGGCGTCGGCTCATCTCTACCGGGACGGTTGTCCGGATTCTGCATGTACGTGTTCTTCTCTTGGGCAACAGCTAGCTTTTCTTCAGAAGTAAGTCGATCGAATGTCTTCCCAAACTTATCCCCTATCTCCTTTTCAAAAGCGGCCAGGCCGTTCATGAAATCTGTCCTCGCCTTCTCGTCATAGACCGTGGCAATCATCTCTTCTACGAACTTTGGCACACCGAGGTCCTTTGCACCCAGTGTATCCGTCGCGGGCATGATCGTCTCAGCCAACTCCTGAACGGTCAGCGCCTGAGCTTCGCCAAAAAATGTTGGCGTCCAGTCCGCTTTTGCATCTGCAGCACACCCCTGTAATACACCCATTATCGCCGGAGCAGACAACGTACCTCCCATGAGGTAGGCAACGTGCTTGATGGCATCTCTTCTATTGATACTCATTTTCGTGTCTTTTTTGAGGTTCTTACAGATTTCTCTTATTCAATTCTTTGACCGCATAGTCCGCGGCTCTGGCAGTCAACGCCATATAGGTGAGTGAAGGGTTCACACAAGCAGCGGATGTCATCGCCGCACCGTCTGTTACGAACACATTTTTCACGTCATGAATTTGATTCCACTTGTTGAGTACTGACGTCTTAGGATCTCTTCCCATTCGGGCAGTACCCATCTCGTGAATGCCCAGACCAGGTCCCCCAGCATCATCCCGGGTCCTGATATTCTTCAATCCTGCAGCTTCCAGCATCTCTGCCGCCTGCACCTTCATGTCTTTGCGCATCTCCATCTCGTTCTCCTTGAATTCGCAGTCGAAGATGAAGGTCGGTAAGCCATGCTTGTCGAGTTTATCAGGATTGAGCCGCACATGATTCTCGTGGTAAGGCAGCATCTCGCCAAATCCCGTGAGACCCATTCTCCATTGGCCAGGTTTCGTCACCTCGTCCTTCAGATCTGCGCCTACACCCAGTTCCGCTACAGCTCGCTCCCACTTCTCGCGGCTGGCACCACCCTGGTAACCGTAGCCTCGGAGGTAATCAGGTCGCTTTTCGTTGACATTTCTGAAGCGTGGAATATAAATGCCGTTAGGACGGCGGCCGTAATAGTATTTGTCCTCAAAGCCATCGTATTCTCCCGAAGCCCCCACACGGAAGTGGTGGTCCATCAGGTTGTGACCCAACTCGCCGGAGGCGTTACCCATTCCATCGGGATGATGCTCGCTCTTCGAGTTCATCAAAATCCATGTCGAACCAAGAGCAGAAGCGTTGAGGAAAACGATCTTCGCGAAGAACTCCATGGTCTCACCGCTTTCGGCATCCTGAATTCGCACTCCCGACGCCTTTCTGGTTTCAGGGTCATAAATAACCTCAGTCACAATAGAGTTGGGCCGAAGTGTCATGTTACCTGTAGCTACCGCAGCAGGCAATGTTGATGATTGCGAACTGAAATAAGCACCAAAGGGGCACCCTTTGATACACATATTTCTGTAGTTACAGTGAGATCGCCCTTTATGATCCTGAGACAAGTTAGCCACACGACCGATGGTCATGATCCGGTCTTTGTATTTCGAGGCGATGGTATCCTTCACATGCGTCTCCAGGCAGTACATCTCCATTGGAGGGAGAAAGTTGCCATCAGGCAATTGTGGAAGACCTTCATTCTGTCCGCTAATGCCAGCAAACCCTTCTACGTAGTCGTACCATGGAGCAATATCGGCGTATCGAATCGGCCAATCCGCAGCGACCCCCTCTTTGGCATTTGCTTCAAAATCCAGGTCGCTCAATCGGTAGCTCTGCCGTCCCCATAGCAGCGATCGGCCGCCCACGTGATAGCCTCGAATCCAGTCAAATCGCTTCTCTTCGGTGTAAGGGTGCTCAGAATCTTTCACCCACCAGTGCCTTGTAGACTCACGGATGGTATACCCCGTTCGTCTCTGCACCCAATAATGCTCTTCCAGTTCCTGGGCTGAAATGCGGTCCCCATGGGGAAGTTCCCAGGGAGGCGTGCTATGGGTGGGGTAGTCAGTCACGTGTTCGACCATTCTACCGCGCTCGAGCACAAGGGTTTTGAGCCCCTTCTCTGTGAGCTCTTTGGCCGCCCAGCCGCCGCTAATCCCCGTACCGACCACGATCGCGTCGTAGCTCTGCTGGGCCTTCGCTTTAATGTTCAAATTCATCCTTCTTGCTTTATAATCACCGTATCATTTGTCCCTTCTCTGTTGCAGAGGTAAAGGTTTGCACAATCACCGTTTGGGCAGAACCCCAAAAACCTATCTGAAAGACTCGTCCTAGTTCTATAGGAATGCCTCAAAAGGCCAATCAATGTGCAATGGAAGTTCACCCTGCGGTATCCAACTCCACATTCAAAATTTCGATTTGCAAACTAAGAAATCGGCAGAAGAATAGCAGTGGTATTCTGACCAATGGTAGGGACTTATGTTTCCTACCGGCGAGAACCAGGAAACTACTAGAGCTCAACAGGCCCCGTTAACTTCCCGATTCTGCCTGGATATCTCTGCCATTTGTCTTGTCTACAACGCGTCAATGATCGCGTTGAGTGTGGCACTGGGCCTCATCGCAGTAGACGCAAGATCATCATTGGGACGATAGTAACCACCAATGTTCTCAGCCCTCTGCTGTGCTCCTATCAGTTCCCCATCAATTTTGGATTCGTTTTCCTTGAGTGCTGCCGCCACCTTCGTGAAGGTCTCCTTCAGCGCCGAATCCTTGCTCTGCTCAGCCAAGGCCTCAGCCCAATAAAGCGCGAGATAGAAATGGCTACCGCGGTTGTCGATAAGACCCACTTTACGAGCAGGAGACTTGCGATTGTCAAGCACCCTGCCTGTCGCGATATCGAGTGTTTCGGCAAGCAATAGCGCCCTGTCATTGTTGAACTGATTGCCGAGGTGTTCCAACGAAACCGCCAACGCAAGAAATTCTCCGAGCGAATCCCATCGGAGGTAACCTTCCTTGACAAACTGCTGCACGTGCTTTGGTGCCGACCCACCAGCTCCAGTCTCAAACAATCCTCCACCATTCATCAATGGAACGATGGACAACATCTTCGCACTGGTCCCCAGTTCGAGAATAGGGAACAGATCTGTGAGATAATCCCTCAATACATTGCCGGTGACGGAGATCGTGTCTTTCCCCTCCTTGATTCGTTCTAGTGAAAACTTCGTCGCCTCCACGGGAGATTTGATGAGTATCTCCAGACCAGAAGTATCATGATCCTGCAGATACTTCTCTACCTTCTTAATCAGTTCAGCATCATGGGCTCTCTGACTGCCAAGCCAAAATACCGCAGGTGCTCCGGTAGCCCGGGCCCTGGACACAGCAAGTTTGACCCAGTCCTGAATCGGAGCATCTTTCACCTGGCACATCCTAAAGATGTCCCCCTCTTCCACAGGCTGCTCAAGCAGCACAGCTCCAGAGGCATCGGTGACTTTCACGCTGCCGGCGCCAGACATTTGGAAGGTCTTGTCGTGGCTGCCATACTCCTCCGCCTTTTGGGCCATCAGACCGACATTGGGCACACTCCCCATGGTAGTGGGATCGAATGCTCCGTGTTGCTTACAAAAATCGATGACCTCCTGGTACACGCCGGAGTAGCTTCGATCTGGAATGACGGCCTTTGCATCCTGTTGCTGATCTTCCAGATTCCACATTTGGCCAGAAGTCCGGATCATTGCAGGCATCGAGGCGTCGATGATGACATCTGAAGGCACATGCAAATTGGTAATGCCTTTATAAGAATTGACCATGGCGAGGTCCGGACGGTCCTTGTAAAGGGCTTCAATGTCGTCTTTCACAGCTTGCTCCTGGGCATGACCGGCAATTTTTGCGTAGACATCGCCGACACCATTGTTGGCGTCCACACCGAGCTCGTCAAACAGACTTGCGTACTTCTCAAAAATGGGTGCATAAAACACTTTAACACACGCGCCGAAGATGATGGGATCTGACACTTTCATCATCGTAGCTTTCATGTGCAGTGAAAAAAGAATCCCCTGCTCTTTCGCCTCTTTCACCTGCTCATCAAGGAAACTTGTCAACGCTGACATGGACATCACAGCTGCGTCGATCACTTCGCCCTCTTGCAGGGCAATGCCTTCTTTGAGGACTTTCGCGCTCCCATCTGCTCCATGAAAAGTGATGGTTGCAGAAGTCGCTCCACCGAGAGTAGTTGATTTCTCACTGCCATAAAAATCTCCGCCGCTCATGCTGGCGACATGCGTCTTAGACGAAGAAGACCATTCTCCCATCGAATGAGGGTGCTTCCTGGCATATTCCTTTACTGCTTTCGGAGCCCGTCGGTCAGAATTTCCTTCCCGAAGGACAGGGTTGACAGCGCTACCCTTCACGGCGTCATACCTGGATTTGATCTCTCGCTCCTGGTCGTTTTGAGGCTCGGCAGGATAGTCAGGCAAAGCATACCCCTGCTCCTGCAACTCCTGGATCGCTGCCTGCAGCTGCGGAATAGAAGCACTGATATTGGGTAGCTTGATGATATTAGCCTCCGGGGTCTTGGCTAGATCACCTAGTTCTGCCAAATGATCCCCGATCTTTTGATCCTCCTTCAAATAATCCGGAAACTGCGACAGTATCCTGCCTGACAAGGAAATGTCTCTGGTCTCTACCTCTACACCCGCCTGTCCAGTGAATGCCTGAATAATAGGTAACAGAGAGTAAGTGGCCAACGCTGGGGCTTCATCTGTCTGCGTATAGATGATCTTCGATTTTTGTGTCATTGTTCTTCCGCTCCGGATTTTATGTAGATCGTATTTATTTTAAGATGTCTTCAATTCTGATGTTCACTTACTATTTAGTAACTCTCCTCGTCGCTTGGGAAAGAATTGGCTCTCACGTCGTCAATGTAGTTTACGACCGCATCGGTGATTACTTTGTTGAGATCTGCGTAGGCCCTTAAAAATCTTGGTTTGAAATCCTGGGTGATGCCGAGCATGTCATGTACTACGAGTACCTGACCATCAGTATGTGGCCCCGCCCCAATGCCGATTGTAGGGATCTCCACTTGCTCAGAAACTTTCTTCGCCAGATCCGCCGGAATTTTCTCAAGGACCACCGAAAAGCAGCCTAGCTCTTGCAGCAGTCGAATGTCTTCAATGAGTTTATCAGCCTCCTCATCTCCCTTGGCCCTCACTGTGTAAGTCCCGAACTTATAAATTGATTGAGGGGTGAGCCCCAGGTGGCCCATTACTGGTATCCCGGCGCTCAGTACACGCTCTATGCTTTCGCGAACCTCCACTCCTCCCTCCATTTTCACCGCATGAGCTTCTGATTCTTTCATGATGCGAATGCATGACCTGAGTGCCTCAGAGCTGTTGCCTTGGTAGCTACCAAAGGGTACATCGACGACCACCAGTGCTCTATTCACCGCCTTCACAACGGAAGTGGCGTGCCAGATCATGTGGTCCAATGTGATTGGCAACGTGGTTTCATTGCCCGCCATCACATTCGATGCTGAATCCCCAACCAGCAGAACGTCGACTCCTGCCCGATCGAGAATCTTCGCCATGGAGTAATCATACGCCGTGAGCATTGCGATCCTCTCACCGCTGGCTTTCATTTCTTTCAGCCGCTGGGTGGTGATCTTCTTAAACGGACCTTTTGCAGTACTCATGGTGGGTTTTCAAAGGAGCGGAAAAATAATAAAATCACCGATCAAGTGAAATGTACCTTATAAGACTATTCGAATGGCTACCGTCTACGGATGATATGTTTCGCATCTGACGTCTTATCATTAATTTAACAACCATCAATGTGTCACTGCCGCCTCAAAGTATTTGCCTTATGAAATTCATAGCTACCATTTGCTTGGTTGGATGTTGGATAATGTCTGTTGCCCAGGACGGTGTGGCCCCTGCGCCCGACCGTACCGTGGGAGAAGGCCCTTTCGATCAATTGATCATCAGAGGGGCCACAGTGATCAATGGCAACGGCGCACCTCCTATTGGTCCTGTGGACATCGTCATCGAAAACAATAAGATTACCTCTATCCGGACAGTCGGCTATCCCGGCGTTGAGATCAATGAAGACCGTCGACCCGCACTGAAAGAAGGTGGTAGAGAGATAGACGCTTCAGGGCATTATGTCCTGCCAGGGTTCGTGGATATGCACGGGCATATCGGGGGCAGCAGCCAGGGTACGCCCTCAGAGTACGTGTTCAAGCTTTGGCTGGCTCACGGTATCACGACTATTCGGGAGCCTGGCAGTGGTAACGGCCGCGAGTGGACATTGGACCACAAAAAGAAAAGCGAAGCC
This sequence comes from Cyclobacteriaceae bacterium, assembly GCA_965227935.1. Classification (GTDB taxonomy): domain Bacteria; phylum Bacteroidota; class Bacteroidia; order Cytophagales; family Cyclobacteriaceae; genus JAWPMT01. Next base: position 125,544 of record CBDDGS010000055.1, read on the forward strand.
AATAGCATCACAGCACCGAGAATAGTGGCCTATACTTTCTTTGGCCAAGGCTCGTCCATCAATACGCCCGATGAAGCCAGGAAATGGGTCCGTGATAATGCGGCAGCGGGGGCCGATGGCATTAAGTTTTTCGGTGCTCGCCCCGAAATCATGAAGGCCGCACTGGGTGAAAACAAAAAGTTAGGTCTCGGCTCAGCATGTCACCACGCCCAGCTCAATGTCGGCTGGTGGAATGTGGTCAATTCCGCAGAGGCTGGTTTGACGACCATGGAACATTGGTATGGACTGCCAGAGGCCATGTTCGCGGACCGTGTCATTCAGGACTATCCACTGGACTACAATTACCAAAACGAGCAGGACCGCTTTGGGGAAGCAGGCAAGCTTTGGGCTCAGGCAGCACCACCTTATTCCGACAAGTGGAACGAAGTGATGAACCGCCTACTGGAACTGGACTTCACCCTTGACCCGACATTCAACATTTATGAAGCAAGCCGCGATTTGATGAGGGCGATGAATGCCGACTGGCACCGGGACTACACGTTACCCTCTCTCTGGAAGTTTTACGAGCCCAGCAAAGTTTCTCACGGGAGCTACTGGCATTATTGGGGCACAGAGCACGAAGTAGCCTGGAAAAAGAACTATCAGTTATGGATGACCTTTGTTAATGAATACAAAAATCGTGGCGGCAGGGTAACAACCGGATCAGATTCCGGGTTTATATATCAGTTATATGGGTTTGCTTACATCCGTGAGCTGGAATTGTTGAGGGAAGCAGGATTCCATCCGCTGGAAGTAATCAGATCAGCCACATTATTGGGGGCTGAGGCGCTGGGAATGGAAGATAAGATCGGTACGATCGAAGTAGGGAAGATGGCTGATTTGATTGTAATTGAAGAGAATCCCCTAGAGAATCTTAAGGTCCTGTATGGCACTGGAGCTATTAAACTTTCAGAGGACAATAAGGTCGAAAGGGTCGGTGGTGTGAAGTACACCATAAAAGATGGAATCATTTTTGATGCTAAGGAATTGTTGAAACAAGTGAGGGGTATGGTAAAGACCGCCAAAGAAGAGGAAGGAGATATTATTTATCCCGGATATCCGAACTGGACGGATTGATCTTGATACACACCACTCGCTGTTTTTATAGTCACAACAGACTTATAAATAGTGAGAGCGTTTCCACATACGATGTTGATGCTGATTTTGGCATTGTTGGTTTCCCGCTGTATTCAGACCGAGTCCAGCGAAGGAAACAGCACGGAATCTGCATCCAACGCTGCTGACACCCTTAGCAGCCAGCCAATCGTATCGTTGCTTGGCGAGCCATTTCCTCCAAAAGCCTTCGAAGGTCGGGAGCAGGCGCGGCGAGAACGCCTCCTGGCATCTGCCTACTCCCGATACCAACAAAACCCGGATAGCCTTGAATACATTATCTGGTACGGCAGGCGATTAGGGCATTTAGGCCGGTACAACGAGGCCATTGAGGTCTACAGCACCGGACTCGAAAAGCACCCCAATTCTTACAAACTGATGCGCCACCGAGGTGAAGCTTATATCACCTCCCGGGCTTTTGATAAGGCCGTCAAAGATTTGGAAAACGCTGCCTTCTTCTCACGATCCAGAAGCAATGAAAAGGAACTGGCCGTCAGCGGTATCGGCGCGAGAGTGCCCATACGTAATGTGCAGTTCAGCATCTGGTATCATTTGGGGCTTGCGTATTATCTGCAGGGCAATTTCGACAAGTCCATATCGGCATATAAAAAGTGCTTGACAGTGTGTGACAATGATGACTTGCTGGTCGCTACCACCGCATGGCTCCACCGGACTTATATCCGCATTGGCAACCAGGAGGAGGCGGATACACTTCTGGTCGCGGTCTCACCGGAGATGAATGTGAGAGAAAATAAAGGTTACCTCAATATCCTTCTACTTTTCAAAAATGTGATTTCCCCGGAGCGACTATATGAACTGGCCTACCGCCGGGATGATAGCCTCGACCCGACTGTGGGCTACGGATTGGGCAACTGGTATGCCCTCAAAGGTGAGGTGGAAATCGCCGCTGAAACTTTCGACAAAGTGCTTTCGGGGAACAGTTGGGATTCCTTTGGTTACATCGCTTCGGAAGTCGAGCAGGTGACGCTACAAGCGACGCCCCTATAACTTCTCTATCTCCTCCCGGATCTCAATCAATCGCGACGGAAAATCAGTAATGATCCCATCGACACCCATGTTGAGCATTTTGATCATGTCATCACGCTCATTGACGGGGTAGGTGTACACTTTGTAGCCACGGGAGTGCATCCGGAAGATCCTCCGCGGGGATAGGGTTTCATAGTGGGGATTGAGCGCAGCCAAAGGCATCTCCTTCCCGCCGCGACCCAGGTGTACGCGCGTTTCTACATAGAACGCCAGCAACGGAGTGGAGTCTTCACCTACGAGGAGTTTTTTGGTTTGCACACGTGGCTCATATTCTTTCGCTTCGATCAAGTAGTCATCTTCGTACGACTGCAGGATACACCATTCAAAGCCATCCTTCTCTTCGCGAATGACGTCCACCAGCTTTAGCGCAAAATCGTGGTACAGGGCGTGGTCCATGTGCTTGACCTCGATAAGCACTTTGCATTGCCCATTGATCAGGTCCAGCGCTTCCTTCAGTGTGGGGACTCTTTCGTTGGCAAATGTGGAGTCCCTGGCCCACTCGCCCCACATGCCCGCACTCAGCTCCTTGATTTCTGCAAGGGTAAAGTCATGCACATCTCCTTTGCCATTGGTGGTGCGATCCAGCAGTTGGTCGTGAAACACGATGACCTCACTGTCCTTCGTGTGTCGTACATCCAGCTCAATCATGTCCACGCCCAGGTCCAGCGCCTTTTGGAAAGCCGCCAGCGTATTCTCCGGAGCTGAACCACTTGCCCCTTTGTGGGCAATAATCTCAAACTCCTTGCCTTTGAGACGGTCGATCTTAGTACTTGCGATGAAGTTCTGATAGATAAATGGCTCGAAGAGGGCCAGCGCCACAAAGAGAACCATGATAGGGGTGGAATAAATAAGAAACTTCTTGGTCATGCCGCGTTTCTGCTCAATAACAAACTTACTGAAAAAACTCAGGTAAGTGCCATCCCCTATTTATTTAAGTGCGATATGAAGCTCGTCAAGTTGCGACTTATCGATGGGCGACGGCGAGTCGATCATCAAATCGCGACCAGAGTTGTTCTTCGGAAACGCTATGAAGTCGCGAATGCTGTCCTGTCCTCCGAATAGCGCGCACAAACGATCAAACCCAAGCGCAATACCTCCATGCGGGGGAGCTCCGTACTGGAATGCGCCCAGGAGAAAACCAAACTGCTGCTGTGCTTCCTCTTCAGTAAACCCAAGGGCTGTGAACATTCGGCTTTGGAGTGCGCTGTCATGAATTCGGATCGAGCCTCCTCCGATCTCGACGCCATTGATCACCATGTCGTAGGCATTGGCATTCACATTACCGGGATCGGTCTCGAGCTTTTCGAGATCTTCCGGCGCTGGCGATGTGAACGGATGGTGCATTGCATGGTATCGGGCAGTCTCCTCATCCCATTCAAGGAGAGGGAAGTCCACCACCCATGCAGGTGCCACCTCATCTTTTGATCGCAGGCCAAGCCTCGTGCCCATTTCCAGTCTTAGCTCGTTGAGCTGCTTGCGGGTAGCCGCTGCCTCTCCAGCGAGGATCAAAAGAAGATCACCGGGCTTCGCTTCCATCTTCGCAGCCCACTCTCCCAGCTGCTCAGGGGTAAAGAACTTATCGATCGATGATTTGAACGAGCCGTCCTCGTTGTATTTGACGTAGACGAGGCCCTTCGCCCCGATTTGTGGCCTTCGGACGAAATCTATCAACCCATCAACTTCCTTTCGGGAATAGGAGGCACATCCTGCAGCATTGATCCCCACGACCAACTCTGCCTGGTCAAATACCTGAAAGCCTTTGTTCTGCGCCAGCTCATTGAGCTCGCAAAACTCCATGCCAAATCGTAGGTCAGGCTTATCAGATCCATACTTCTCCATGGCCTCCGCATAGGTGATGCGGGGAAAGACGGGTATTTCCTTCCCAAGCACCTCACGATAAAGGAAACGCATGAGCCCTTCGAAAGTCTCCAGCACGTCATCTCGGGTGACAAAAGACATCTCACAGTCTATCTGTGTGAACTCCGGCTGCCTGTCCGCTCGCAAGTCCTCGTCCCGAAAACACTTCACCAGCTGAAAGTACCGGTCGAGACCAGATACCATCAATAGCTGCTTGAAAGTTTGCGGCGACTGCGGCAGTGCATAAAACTGGCCCTCATTCATCCGCGAGGGCACGACAAAGTCCCGTGCTCCCTCAGGGGTGGATTTGATCAGGTAAGGCGTCTCTACCTCTGTGAAGGCCTGCCCATCGAGATACTCACGGGTTTTCTGCATGAGGCGATGCCTCAGCTCCAGGTTCTTCCGCACAGGTGCTCGACGGATATCCAGGTACCGATATTTCATCCGTAGGTCCTCGCCTCCATCGGTCTCATCCTCAATCATAAATGGCGGTACCTCCGACGCATTCAAGATGTCAAGTGTGGTCACCTCGATCTCGATATCACCAGTGGGCATCTTGTCATTTTTCGAGTGTCGCTCGATGACCTTGCCCTGTACCCGCAGGACAAACTCCCTACCCACCTCACGGGCCTGTTCCACTAGCTCGGGGGCGACGCTGCTTTCGTCAAACATCAGCTGCGTAAGTCCGAATTTATCCCTGAGATCGATCCAAAGGAGTCCTCCTTTGTCCCTCATGCGCTGCACCCAGCCGCACAGGGTCACCTCTTCACCCACGTGATCGATCCTTAGTTCTCCGCAAGTATGTGTTCGTAACATAATAATCTTGATTGCCGACGTTTGATTTCTAAGCAGCGGCAAATTTAGTGATTGTTCTTGCTTGTGCTTGTGAAATCAGCATAAGTTGGCGCGGTCAATTCTCACCCATCCGATCAGGATGCCGATCTACCCAAACCCCGCGAGAAGATCCGCTCCACTTCATTAAATTGCCAGTGCAAATAAGCTTGGATAGAAAATACACGAGATGCGATACCTGCTATTTCTTTCGCTATTGGCCATTTCATTCGTACCTATGGCCCAGAAGCTCGAGCGCCAGAAGATCTCCGATGAGATATCGATAAAGATTCCGTCGGACTTTATCAATATGAGCGAAGAGGAAAGGAACCGCAAATACGTGTCCTCACGTATCCCTATTGCCATGTTCACCAACTATGACCGGACAGTCGATGTCGGTGTCAATGAAAACAGTACACGGTGGGGCCCCGGAGACCTCGAGATCCTCAAGGACTTCTACAAGGCCAACATTCAGGGGCTGCACACAGAAGTGAATTTCATACAAGAGGGCATCCAGGAGGTAGGTGGGCGAGAGTACATCGTCTTCGAGTTCACGTCCAAAGTATACAGCGAAGAAAGCTTCAACAACAATTCTGTCTCCAAGTATTCATACATCCAGTACACGCTACACAATGAGAAGGTACTCCTCTTCAACTTCACTGCTCCACTCCGCCATAGACAGCAGTGGGAGCCCGTGGCTCGGGATATCATGGCCAGTGTGAGGATCCGCTAGCTATGGCGATCAATGTATTCAGCGACGAGCACTGGATGAAGCAGGCGCTCCTCGAGGCGGAGAAAGCCTTTGAGGATGGTGAAATACCTGTTGGCGCCGTTGTGGTCGCCAAGAATCGTGTGGTAGCAAAAGCTCACAACCAGGTAGAACGCCTGCAAGACGTCACCGCTCATGCCGAAATGCTCGCTATTACTGCAGCACAAAATCACCTGGGCGCCAAATACTTAAACGACTGCCGACTTTTTGTCACCCTGGAGCCTTGTGTAATGTGCGCCGGAGCCCTGTACTGGTCGCAGATCGGACAAGTGATCATCGGTGCCCGCGATCCGAAAAGGGGGTTCGAGAGATTGGACGAACCGCTCCTCCACCCAAAAACCACCGTACAGTGGGATCTCCTCGGACAGGAGTGTGAAGAACTCGTTAAGGAATTTTTCCGGCAGATGCGAGGGAACAATAAATAATCGGAGGTGTTTTATATTCACACGAACATTTAATAGATCAATCAAAGAACTACTCAATCATGGCATTCGAATTACCATCCCTTCCCTACGATACCACAGCTCTGGAGCCCCATATTGATGCCAGAACCATGGAAATCCACCATGGCAAGCATCATGCAGCCTACGTCGCCAAACTCAACGCCGCTGTAGACGGCACAGAAATGGCCGGCAAGTCGCTGGATGAGCTGATGGCCAATCACTCCGACAATGGCGCCGTCCGCAACAACGGAGGTGGACATTGGAATCACTCACTTTTCTGGACGATCATGTCTCCCAATGGCGGTGGCAACCCCACTGGAGCTATTGCTGACGCGATCAATGCCGACCTGGGATCATTTGACGAATTCAAAAACCAGTTTAGCAACGCCGCTGCTACGCGCTTCGGCTCAGGCTGGGCATGGCTGTGCGTCAAAGACGGAAAATTGGAGGTCTGCTCTTCTGCCAATCAGGACAATCCCCTGATGCCCGGCGTCGGATGTGGAGGAACACCGATCCTTGGCTTGGACGTTTGGGAGCATGCCTACTACCTCAACTACCAAAACCGAAGACCAGACTACATCTCGGCATTCTTCAATGTGATCAACTGGGACGAGGTCAATAAGCTGTACGAAGCAGCCAAGTAAGGCACAAGCCACTTAGTAGATATTAGGAGCCATCTCGAAAGAGTTGGCTCTTTTTTTTGGAGCAGCCAATGTCAGTGCTCGTAGCCACTGGACTGCCGGCTCTTCGCAGTAGCATCGGCCTCGCCAGCTTAGGCTCATTTTGAGTTCCGGAGTTCTGAATTCTGAGTTTCGGGTTGTCCTGTTGAATGACGAAGGATCAACTCAAAACTCAGAATAGGAAGAACTCAAAATCCCAACGCCGAACTACTTGCTGCGATCCGGGCTAAGGGCCAAGGGCATGTCTTCTTAGCCAGGGCCCTTTCATTCGTACAGGAGATCAATCAATTAGAGAGCAATCTATTCTCCCCCTTCGAGGGAGACCAATGCTATTAAACTAAGAGAATTAAGCTGCCTTCCAGAAAAGCAAAGTCATTTTGACGTCAGGAAGCGCACGGCCAGTGAAATCTATTGATGATGCTAGGCAAATCGGCTATTTATGTCAATAGATCCCTCCTTCGTCGGGATGACTTTTAGAAGGATTGCTTTTCAGGAAGGCTTGTCCCTACCTTAACTTAATAGCATTGGAGGGGGACAAAAGGGGTGATTTACCTTGGTTCTTTTTTCGCCCTTGTTGGTATTTTCACCAACAAGCTATCAGTAGAAAGCTGTCGGTGAAGACACCGACAGCGGCAATAGTATCAGAACTCGCAGTTACCCGGAGTCCTCGGAAATGGTATCACATCGCGGATATTACCCATACCTGTCAGGAAGAGCATCATCCGCTCGAAGCCCAGGCCATAGCCACTATGAGGGACCGTCCCAAACTTGCGGGTCTCCAGGTACCACCACAGCTCGTCCTGCGGTATGCCCATCTCCTCCATGCGGCTCGTGAGCTTGTCCAGTCGCTCTTCACGCTGCGACCCACCGATGATCTCACCGATACCGGGAAACAGTACGTCCATAGCGCCAACCGTCTTACCATCGTCATTCTGACGCATGTAAAAGGATTTGATATCCTTCGGATAGTTGTACAAAATGACGGGCTTTTTGAAGTGCTTCTCCACGAGGAAGCGCTCATGCTCAGACTGCAAGTCCGCCCCCCAGCCCTCGATCAGAAATTGAAATTTCTTCTTCTTGTTAGGCTTGGAGTTGCGCAGGATATCAATGGCATCCGTGTACGTGATCCGCTCGAAGTCATTGTCCAGAATAAACTGAAGTCGCTCGAGCAACGACATCTCCTGCCGCTCATTCTGAGGCTTGGACTTTTCCTCCTGCTGCTCCCTGTTGGTCAGAAATGCGAGATCGTCAGCGCAGTGTTCCATGATGAACTTCACCAGGAACTTCATCATTTCCTCTGCCAGGTCCATGTTGTCCTCCAGGTCATAGAAAGCCATCTCTGGCTCGATCATCCAAAACTCCGACAAGTGCCGGGTCGTGTTGGAGTTTTCTGCCCGGAAGGTCGGACCAAAGGTATAGATCTCCGAAAGCGCCAATGCTGCCAGCTCCCCTTCCAATTGACCGGAGACTGTCAGGTTGGCCTCCCGGCCAAAAAAGTCCTGCTTATAATCAATTGCTCCTTCCTCGTTTCTGGGGAGGTTGTCAAGGTCCATTGTCGTGACTTTGAACGTCTCTCCGGCCCCTTCGGCATCCGACGCAGTGATCACCGGCGTATGGATATAGAAGAATCCCTTGTCGTGGAAGAACTTATGAATGCCGTAAGCCAGATGATGCCGGATACGAAAGACCGCTCCGAAAGTGTTCGTCCGTGGTCTCAGGTGTGCGATCTCACGCAGGAACTCCATGCTGTGCTTTTTGGGCTGCAAGGGAAACTTCTCAGGATCTGCGGCTCCCAGCACCTCGATTTCTATGGCCTGCATTTCCACGGCCTGACCCGAGCCCTGGGATGCCACAAGCTCGCCATACACAGCGAGGCTGGCCCCAGTTGCAATCTGTCGCAACAGATCCTCCGGGAATTTTTCAGCGTCAGCCACCACCTGAATATTATTGATTGTGGATCCGTCATTGAGGGCGATAAACGACACATTCTTGCTGCCTCGTCGTGTGCGCACCCATCCCTTGACTAGTACCTTGGTTCCGACCTGGCCATCATCCAGTATGGCCTTGATCTTTACTCGCTTGGTATCCACAATTGAAAATTCTGTTTTGTCTGTTTTTTTAATTGGCTGCAAATGTAAAAGAATGGTGCGAAGCACAGTGAACTGAAAAAGAATCGTTTCACAATGAAATTCGATCTCTTGAAACAGCGGACAGGTAATTGCGTTTGATTGGCCTTAAAGGCGAAGTGAAAGACAGGCACTGTATTTGCGCTGGGCACCGCGGTGCCTGTCTGCCACCGCCCTGCCTTTGCCGTAACAGCTTCGTGCAGGCAGGCGCGAGGGGGATGTGAGTGGCTAGGCGGGAGGATTGTGAGGCCCATCCGGACAAGAACATATCAACCTTATGAAGGAAATAGGATAATTTTGACTGTTGGTCAGAGAATATGCAAAAACTCAGTTTAACCCAGTCGCTACAGCAAAAACTCTCGCCTCAGCAGATCCAATTCATCAAGCTGCTGCAGGTGCCCACTGCTGAACTCGAATCACGAGTGGAGGAGGAACTGGAGACCAATCCCGCCCTGGAAGAAGGAAAGAACGAAGAGAAGGAGGACGACTACGAGGCCAATGAGGAGTACGAAGAATCCGAACTGCCAGAAACCAATATAGAGGAATACCTCCATGACGACTACTCCGGCTACAAAATGCAGGGGGATGGTCGCTCGGATGAAGATGACAAAGAGATGCCCATTTCCGTGGGATCTACACTCCACGAACAATTGATCTCGCAGCTGGGATTTCTCCGGCTATCCGAAAGGGAAACGATCATAGGTAAGCAATTAATTGGCAGCATAGATACGGATGGCTATATCCGCCGTGAGCTGGAGGCGATCGTGAATGACATGGCCTTCAGCATGGGAGTAGAGACAGATGCCGATGAGCTGGAAGATCTCCTTTTCAAGATCCAAAACTTCGAACCAGCAGGCATCGGTGCCCGCAACCTACAGGAATGCCTTCTGCTACAGCTGGAGCGCAAGGACCCAACGGAAGAAGTTAATAGGATCGCTTACGAAATCATTGATCGCTGCTTTGCTGAGTTTTCGAAAAAGCACTACGAGAAGATCGCCAAGAAGCTGGGGATCCAGGATGAGGGACTGCTGAGAGAGTCCATCTACATCATCACCAAACTGAACCCGAAGCCGGGGGGCAGTGGGGATGAGGTAACGAAAACCCAGTACCTCATGCCCGACTTCATGCTTACCGAAAACAATGGCAAGCTGGAACTTACACTCAACGGCAAAAACGCCCCGGAGCTTCGCGTGAGCCGATCCTATGCGGACATGTTGCAAGCTTACGATAAGGGCAACAAGAAAGACAAGAAACTGAAGGAGACGGTCACTTTCATCAAGCAGAAGCTGGACTCCGCCAAGTGGTTTATCGATGCCATCAAACAACGCCAGCAGACACTTCTCAACACGATGCAGGCGATAGTGGATTTTCAGTATGACTACTTCCTCGAGGGCGATGAGAGCAAGTTGAAACCGATGATCCTCAAGGATATTTCTGACAGGATCGGCATGGATATATCGACTGTTTCGCGTGTAGCCAATAGCAAAGCGATACAAACGGAATTTGGTATCTTCCCGCTGAAGTATTTTTTCTCCGAAGGTATCAGCACTGAGAGCGGTGAGGATGTCAGTAGCCGTGAGGTGAAAAACAAACTGAAAGAGATCATTGACAAGGAAGAGAAGAAAAAGCCTCTCTCTGACGACAAACTCGAAAAACTCTTGAAAGCGCAGGGGTACAATATTGCACGCCGTACAGTTGCGAAGTATCGGGAGCAGCTAAATATACCCGTCGCGCGCCTGCGAAAAGAGCTCTGATTACAGCATGAAACTACTTATGCAGTCAATATCGGTGGTGTTTCATCCACTATTGCTGAGCACTCACATGATGATTGTCCTTTACTTCACCGCTCCAGCGGTGATTGGTGCCATTGGACTGGAGTTTATCCCCAATCTCATCCTGGCCATCTTCCTCAGCACAGCCGTTATCCCCGCTCTGAGTATTGGCTTCATGAAAATCTCCAGCAGGGTCTCTGACTATGAGCTAACGGAGCGGGAAGAGCGGATCTGGCCGTTTGTCCTCATCACGATTTTCTATGCAGCGACGACTTACTTTATGTTGACGAGATTTCGGATCGGCGAATTGTTTGGTCTGATGATGATCACTGTCACGCTGCTGGTCTTCGCTTTGCTGATCATCACCTTTCGATTCAAGATCAGCATTCATGCAGCAGCCAATTGGGGAGGGACGGGTATACTGACTTTCCTGACGATACGCAGCGGACTTCCACTTTTTCTCCCTCTCATAGCCACCTTCGTGGTCGCCGGTGCGGTAGCGACCTCCAGATTGTACCTGGGCTATCACACGCCCAAGGAGATTTGGGTAGGTGCTATTTTCGGCTTTGTTTTCAGCTTCGTGGCGCTGTCACTCTTTACGCTCGGCTTTTAGAAGCCAGAGATCGAGAGACCAAAGGACCAGAACCTTGGGTTGGTGCCTTCGACAGGCGAAGTGCCGAAGAGGTCCGAGAAGTAGTATTTCCCGAATACATGAATACCTCGGAGACCTATCCGTGCTTGTATGCCGTACCGCAGATCTTCCAGGCCAAACGCCGCACGAAGCTTCTGTGCTCTGTCCTCATTGTTGAGTGTGTACTTGATCTTCGTGTGGGACTCTATGCGAAAGCCAAGCATACCTCCGACGCCGATAAACAATCCTTCTCCACTTACCGTCCGCAAGGGATAATACCTAAACTCCACCGGGAGTTCTATGTAGTTGATAGCGAGCTTGTTGTTTCTGATAGACCCAAAGTCATTCAACGTGTCAAATGAGATACTTCCTGCCGCATCTTCCTGGAAGTTGTAATCATCTTTAAACTTGAGCTTCTCCCCAGTGAATCCCAAACCCGGATTGATTGTAAGGTAGTCATTGAGGCTGATCATGTGTTTGTAGTACACACCGAAGGTCCGAGAGTTGAAGAAGTTCTCCTCCATTTCCTTAGGATTGTCGTATAGGATGTTGAAGCCAAAGTCAATCAGCAGTTCTCCTGGAAGTTCGGGTTGTGCGTATCTGCTTTTATTATCGTTGTCTTGGGCTAGCGCAAGGATCGCCAGACTCATTCCCACTACCGTCCCGATTAGTTTCTTCATGCTTCGCGTCAAAAAGATTTTTCGAGCGCCAAAGATAGAGGCAATTTTAAAACCTTCCCTTTGGCAAGGATTTATTTAACAAATTATTACTTTTGTGCCTCTTTTCGGGTTGACCACTCGACTCGAATTGGGAAATTTTAACATACTGGACCCGTAGCTTAACTGAATAGAGCACCAGATTACGGCTCTGGAGGTTGCAGGTTTGACTCCTGCCGGGTTCACACTAAAAGCTCAGCATCTCGCTGGGCTTTTTTTATGCCATCTACTCAATGCAACCTCTGGAGGTTGCAGGCTGCGCGCCCCGGGACTAGGCGTCCCCTACTGGTCGTGTGACTCCTGCCGGCTACGCGCCCCGGGGTTCACGCAAAAGCTCAGCATCTCGCTTGGCTTTTTTTATGCTGCCCAGTCAATGGCCACTTCCCAAATCCCCAGTTTGTGGCACAAGAACTAACCCAACAAAGTATCGGTCAGGTCCAATGAATGGTGATGGCCGCAAGGAATTTTAACAACATTGGACCCGCAGCCAAAGAGACCTGACTCGCAATTGCGTAGAGCACCATTTGAGGGCTCTCGGGGTGCGAGTTGCGTGTCGAGGATTACGCGCCCCGTTGTTCACACAAAAGATCAGCTGCTGCCGGGCTTTTTGGTTTCAGGCAATTCATTTCAGTCCTCATGAGGATCTACACCTCGACCTCGTGCCCATATAATTCGCTAAATTAAAGTTCACTAAACCCGCTTATGCGCAAGCTGCCAATTACATCGGTCGTCGTCCTTGTATCATTTATAGTCCATGCCCCTATTCACCTACGCGGTGAGGAGATGTCCACGGGACTTCAACAGGAACCAGCAATTGGCATCGAGGCAGATCAACGCGAATTGCTTGTGGGGTTGGCCGAGAACGTTCAGCATAATCCCAATGCGGCCGTACAATCTGCCGATGACATCCTGCAAAAATTACCGACCGACGACCCTACTGCTCATTCCGTTGTATTCTTAAAAGGCTTGGCTTTCGGACAGTTGAAGATGATGGATTCAGTGGAGAGCATCGCACGTAATCTGTCGAAGTTGGGAAATGGGCGTTCCAACAGTTATGCAATCGCTGCTAGTCTCACACTCCAGGGACTGGCGGACAAAATGAAAGATTCAACAGAAAGCAGCATAAGAAAATGGAATCAAGCACTCAGTGTCTGGGAATCGCTTGGCGACACACTTGGTAGAGCGGAAACACTCCACGTAATCGGCCAGGCGTACCAAGAACAAGGAATCAATGATTCGGCACTTTACTACTATGAACAAGAGTTGATTCAACGAAAAACTGCCGGAGGATGGCTACTGATTGCCAGTACTCATACCAATATCGGAAATGCGCAGGAAAGGTTAGGCAAATTTGAGGAGGCCCTTGAATCACATAACCGATCTCTGGCTCTCAAAAAACCACATGGCGACCGAGTGGATCTCAGCGGATCTCTTTCAAACATTGGAAACATTTACTACCAACAAGGAAGGTACGCAAAGGCGCTGGAGTATTTCATGCAGGCCCTGGAAATCCAGGAAGAGCTAGGAAACAAGCAGCTTATTGCCAGATCCCTTAATAGCATCGGGGCCATTTACTATACCCTTAGTGACTACTCGTCTGCCGTCTCCTTCTTCATCAAATCGCTGGATATCAAGAAAGAGCTCGGTGACAAACGTGGAGAAGCCAACTCGTTGAGCAACATTGGAGAAACCTATATGGCAATGGGCTCCCTGGACGAAGCGATGAGTTTCCTATTGAAATCTTTACAGATCGACCAGGAGCTCAGTGACAAATGGGGAATGTCTTATTCCCTGGAAAACATTGCGCATGTGTTGCAAAAGAAAGGAAATCTGGAAGAAGCACTTTCGTACCACAAAACCTCACTGGAAATCCGTAAAGAGATCGGCGACCAAACCGGATATGCTCAAACTCTTCTTGAAATCGGTGAAATTTTGGCGATGCAGGCATCTTTTGACTCAGCCCTTCAGGTCACGGAACAGGCAAAATCTTTAGCCGTGGAAATAGGTGCATTAGAACTTCAAAAGAATAGTTATTTGCAATCCTCCCAACTCTATGAGCAAACAGGCCACTTCCAGGAAGCTCTTCGAAATCACAAACTCTATAAAACAACTTATGATTCGATCATCGACTCGGATAGTGAAAGCAAAATCGCCGAACTCCTGGAACAATACAAGACCCGAGAACAAGGGCAGGAGATCGAAATATTGGAAAAGGAAAAACAGATTCAGCGACTATGGATGATGGGACTTATTTGCGGATTGATCCTTTTGTTAGCGATAGCTATTCTGATATACAATCGCTTTCTAGTGAAGGCGAAAGCTCACAAAACACTGTCGAAAGCGAATCGAGATTTGCAAGACGCCATGACTCAGCTGGAAACTACTCAGCAACAACTAATTCATGCTGAAAAAATGGCCTCTTTGGGGCAGTTGACAGCAGGGATAGCGCATGAGATCAAAAACCCGCTGAACTTCGTCAATAATTTCGCTGAGGTCAATGATGAATTGATTTCCGAAATACGCGAAGCCCTGGCTAAAGACGATCATCTCAAGCTGGCTGATGTGCAGGAAATCATAGAGGATTTCTCGATCAATTCGCAGCATATCGTTACGCACGGTAGACGTGCAAATAATATCGTACAATCCATGTTAGTGCACTCCTCAGGATTGTCGGGCACTAAGAAACGGATTGAATTGAACGAGTTGGTAAAAGAACAGCTGGAGCTCGCATGCCACGGAGGCCTGGAAGGACAGCTTGACGTCGAGATAGCAACTGATTATGGTGTTGACGTTGGGCAGGCAGACATCGTACCCGCGGAATTGGGAAAGGTCTTTCTGAATCTTTTTGATAATGCGCTTGATTCGCTCGTCGAGCGCAAGAAAAAGGAGGGCACCCCATATCAGCCCCGATTGTCTGTAACAACACGACGTGAAGTTGAAATAGTGGAAATCGAAATCTCTGACAATGGCTTAGGGATCGACCCCGTCATTAAGGACAAAGTCTTCCAACCATTTTTTACAACAAAGCCACCAGGCTCTGGAACTGGTCTGGGCTTGAGTCTTAGTTACGAGATCATAACACGCGCCCATAGCGGAACAATAGAGGTTTTCAATAATGAGGAAACACAGGGAGCAATCGTTCTTGTCAAATTGCCTTGCCCGGTTTTAGAATAGACAATTGCCCGACCTTATTCGAACTAGTTTGTCGCGTGGTTGTTAAATGACTACGGCACAACGACCCATCCAATGGCAGATGCCGTAGACCGATAGGAACAAGTATGAAAATGAGCATGATGAAAACATTGATGATGACTATGGCGCTTTGTCTCGTGGCAATCGCCTGCACCACTCCCTCCACTGCACAGCAACAGCAAGTCGTACCTAAGACAGCGGCAGAACTCGAAGGCTTCAGCACGGCCTACTTTGCCAGTGGTTGCTTTTGGTGCGTGGAGGCCATCTTCCAGTCAGTCAAGGGAGTAGAGGAAGCCATCTCCGGCTACTCGGGTGGCAAGATCAAAAACCCCAATTATCGATTGGTGAGCTCCGGCGCCACACAGCATGCCGAAGCGGTGGAAGTTTACTACGACCCCGATGTCGTTTCGTATGAAACGCTGCTCGAGGTTTTCTTCGGATCCCATGATCCCACCACTCTCAACCGACAGGGTCCGGATCGTGGACCACAGTATCGTTCGGCGATCTACTATCAGACTTCAGAGGAGAAGGAGCTCATCGAAGAGTACATAGCCAAACTGGAAAAAGACAAGGTCTTTGATGGCGAGATCACAACGGAGGTTGCGGAATTTACCGCTTTCTACGACGCCGAAGGTTATCATCAGGAATACGAAGCACTACATCCCAATGAGCCCTATGTCAGGAGCGTGTCAATCCCCCGCTTGAATAGGTTCAAGGCGAAGTTCCCTCATCTGTTGAAGGACGAGGCTCATTAAAGTTCCACGTTTCAGGTTGCGGGTTCATCATTTGAGTTCCCGGACCTGAGTTCGCAAGGCGCTATTCTGGAAATTGACTTGCGTCGATGTTGGGGATGATGCGAATGGCGTTTTTGTAGTACACCTTTTTCAGCACTTCGTCGGGTAGGCCCAATCCGTACATCCGCCAGAAGGCATGGTACTTCTTGTAATAGGGAAAGTATTCATCTTCGGTCTCCAGCACCCTGAAGTAGGTATAAAATTCCTCCTTGTTGTAGGCGTCTTTAGCAAAGAGGATGCGGTCTTGATATTGCTCGAAAAATGCCCTGGCCATTCGAGGTTGGCGGCCTAGTTCTGCGATGACGGCCCCTATGCCCACATTGACATTGGGATAGGTATCGAGGTGCTCGCCAAGCTTCTTGAGGTCATTCGCCATCCACCCCATGTGGGCATTGATGAAGGTCGTATTGGGATGTTTCTTGAAAACGTTGTGCTGCTCACCAATGATTTGCTCCCAGGGTGCCGGATCAGTATCTGATCGCTTCCTGCCAGACCGCAGCTTGAGCTCCAGCCATCTTTCATTTTTCTCGTCGTGGTCATCCCAGAAGGGTTTTGGGTCGGCAGCATGGATCAATACCGGGATGCCCAGTTCGCCACACTTTGCCCAAACAGGGTCTAAGCGTGGGTCATCTATGGCAATCCGCTCACCGTTTACATCCAGGTTTCGTAAGCCCAGACTTTTATAGATTTTCAGTCCGTTGGCCCCGTTGGCAACGTCATCTTCCAGTTCCTTGACCGCTTGCTCAGACCATCCGGGTTCACCCACATTTTTGAAGGACACGTTGGTAAAGACGATGAACCGACCTGGAGCCTCTCCATTCATTCGGGCTATCATGCTGTTGAGATAGCTCTGCTCACCAATATCGCCAGCAGCCCTGTTAAAGCCACGACCACTCAGATTGACCATCGTGGCCATATTGATTTCATCCATTTCAGACACCAGTGTCGCCACGCGTTCCTTCGTGACATTCCACTGATGACTATGAACATCAATGAATGGAAATTTCGCTTTTTTGACAGGATTCTCAGGAACGACCAACGTAGATACGGGATCGTAGTCTTCAAAACTCATTTCCTGAGCTTGAGCAAAGGACACCAGTAGATATACGGGCAGTAGAACTTTCTTTAAACGAATAGTGCGCATGGGCTCAAAAGTACGGGCTTACCCATAATGGCCCAACAGTGAAGGCAGCAAAAATACACGAACGGTCAGGAGATGATTAGGCGGCGTGACGTGCCTTGAGCATTCGTAGGACAGCCTTACCTATGGAGGGCTCGCTGAGCAACTCAAAAAATCTTTGGGGCGCGATGTCTTCGTATGACCTCACACGTCCCTTGTGCTTACCTCCTTTGAACTTGATAGAAAGTGTTAGCTCACTCTTGCTGTACTCCATGTATTCGATGATAGATGATCGAACATCTACCCGAATTTCCCTCAAATTGTCTGTATCTAAAGTAGCTAGCATGTGCCGGTTGTTGTCGCTAATTAAATGTTAAGATATATGTATGCAGCGTGTTTAGAAAATGGTCAAAAGCCAATTCGATAAATCGACGACTGAACTAGATTTTTGAAAGACGAATGACTGTTTTTACCGTATTTTCAAAGAAGCGATCTCTCCAGATAGAGATTGCCAAAAAAGCTATTTCTTTGCTCCCAACACGTAATACCCATACCTTTTGAAAGAAATCTCCGTCCACGGAAAGCCCTTCGAAATGTACCTCTCCCAGGCAGAGATCACCCGACGAATTGATGCGCTTTCCTCCCAAATCAACTCAGACTATGAAGGCCGCCGCCCATTATTCATTATGGTGCTGAAAGGCGCTTTCATGTTCGGCACAGAGCTCATCAGGCGATTTGCAGGGCCCTGCGAAGTGCAATTCATCCGAGCCAAATCTTACGTGGGAATGGCTAGTTCCGGCGAGATCAATATCGAAGCCAACCGTTCGATACTCGTTGAAAACCGGGATGTGATCTTAATTGAAGATATCGTCGACTCTGGCAAGACGCTCTCCAAGCTGATTCCCTTACTGGAAGAGCGAAGCCCGTCAAGTCTCCGCCTTGCGTCTCTCCTATTTAAACCGGAAGCACTGCAACACGATGTCCACATCAGCTATTGCGGCTTTGAGATCCCCAACAAATTCGTGGTTGGATATGGACTGGATTATGATGAACTGGGCCGCAACTATCCGGCGATCTATGCCTTGAAGGAATAATCCCAAAAAAATCGGGATGTATTGTCCTACCTCGTCCGGTTCGTTCGTCCTAATGGCAAATAAACTTTTTGGATGATGAAAAAAATACTCTCGTACACCGCGCTGTCTATCTGCCTTCTTGGCCACGTCATTGGACAATCGCTGACGGCGGCTGATCGCGACAAAGCCGTAGCCCAGTTCAAACAGACAAAGAAAGAATTGCTGAAGACTGTCAAGGGGCTGTCAGACGAGCAGCTCAATTACAAGCCTGACGAAACCACCTGGTCCGTCGCCGAGTGCCTTGAGCACCTGACGATCTCCGAACAAACGCTTTTTGGTATAGTACAAATGACACTACAAAGCGAGCCAGACCCCACTGGCAGAGAGGATGTCAGGATGTCAGATGAGGAAGTACTTGGATTGATCAAAGACAGAAGCTCTAAAGTCAAGACACGACCAGACCTCGAACCTACCAATCAGTTTGGGTCCGTCGAGGGAACACTGAATGCCTTCAAGGAAAGAAGGGACACAAACATTGAGTTCGTAAAGACCACCGATGAGGACCTTCGCAACAGATATTTTGAATTCCCCTTTGGCAAGGTTGACGCTGTACAAGTCTTACTATTCATATCAGGACATAGCCAGCGGCATATTGACCAGATGAAAGAATTGATTGCGATGCAGTCGTTCCCGGGCTAGTTTTTGACTTGGCATCCCTCTTGTCGGGCCCACACTC
Source organism: Cyclobacteriaceae bacterium (assembly GCA_965227935.1). Lineage (GTDB taxonomy): Bacteria > Bacteroidota > Bacteroidia > Cytophagales > Cyclobacteriaceae > JAWPMT01. The sequence goes on from CBDDGS010000055.1 coordinate 144,483, forward strand.
AGATGGGTCCGGCAAAGGGAATTACTCAATAATATGCCTTACAGACTTTGTGACCGGTTGTCCGCATGGCGAACACTGACAGACTTGCAGGTGAACACTACCGTACACTTTAGGAAGTCAAAAAGTCAAAAAAAGCATCATTCCGCTTCACCTTCGCACTATTTTCAACTTTGGCACACCATTTGCTGAATAGTGAACAATGATCACTAACAACCCTCACATGAAGAAAGGCAATGTTGCCAGGACTCTCCTAATCATACTAGGGGTAGTGATCGCCTTGTACCTGAGTGTCTCTTCAGGTGCGCTCTCTGCAGATCTTACTCCTTCATCTGTTCCCACGTTTTCCAAATCACTAGCGCAGGAAAAAGTGGCCTCGGGCAATGCTGAAAGTAAGATTGTCGTGCCAGTCCTGAAGGAATCCGGCTTGCAGATCCTTAGCCTCCTCAGGCTAGACAAATAGCATTATCTTAGTTGTATGAGCAAAAGACTACGACGTTCCGACTCTAAAATAATCGGTGGTGTTTGCGCCGGGATTGCTGAGTACATGGACCTGGACCCAGTGCTGGTACGAATAGCCTATTTACTTCTCTCGATATTGACAGCCTTCTCAGGTGTGCTGGTCTATATCATTTTGTGGATTGTCCTGCCGGATTACGGGGATTAATTCTTCCTGACGTACAAGTTGTCTTCTGCACGCTCCTCCGCCAGGATCAGCGCTTCATAAAGATTGGCAATACCAGCCGTCGACGAAATCTTCTTGAGCTTGACTTTGCCCGGCTTGTCTTCACTTGCACTTGGATACCGAACTCTCAGGTTCCCATAAGGTAACGCCGAATCCAGGATGATGCTCTTCACCTCGGCGGCTGAGAGTTGGGGGAAGTATGACCAGATACTGGCTGCAATACCAGAGACGACGGGTGCCGCCATACTTGTACCGCTGTTGAGTTCATATTTACTATCCGGAATCGTGGACAATAGATCAACACCCGGGGCAAAGACGTCCAGCTCCCGTTTCCCATAATTTGTAAATGAAGCCAGGAGATATTGGTCCGGCTTTTGACTCGTAGCTCCCACCTCAATCCAGTTTGTGGCTATCGACCCATCCTTGTAGGTCCTGATCGGGAAATGCACGGCCTCGTCAATGTTTACGCCGGCGTTGCCTGCCGCGTGGACGATTAACACATCCTTTTCATGGGCGTACCTGACGGCTTCATCAATGACTGCCTTATACGGCGAGTATCCCTTCCCAAAGCTCATATTGATCACAAGAGCCCCATTGTCAGCCGCATATCGAATGGCATTGGCGACGTCCTTGTCTCGCTCATCACCATCGGGAACCGCTCTTAGTGCCATGATTCGCACATTCTTCCCAATACCGTCGATCCCAGTTCCATTGTCCCGAGTTGCGGCAATGATGCCAGCCACGTGTGTACCGTGCTCGGCGTGCCCTCCCAGGACATCGTTGTTGCCGTAGCCCTGCTCATAAGGATTCCGGGGGTCATCTCCTATGATCGACCGAGGGTCAAAAGCTACATTGTAATGGTAGTGGATGCGTTTGTAGTGATAGTCTTTGTACTCCTTGTAGTCCTGGAGGTCAAAGCCATTCTGGAATAGCTGACCAAGTATAGATTTCGCGGCACGGACCCTGTCATTTTCCTCAGGTATGTCATCCAATAATTCAGGAGTGAGGTCCTCGGACTTGGCGTAGGGTCGGAGAATGCGGTACACCTGTGTGATTGTCTCATCAAAACCTTGTATTGACTCCAGCTCCTTTGTGGCCGCAGACACTTTCTTGTCAATTATGCGCTTCAGCTCCCGCATCTTCGCAACATCTATCTCCTGCTCGCTTGTCAGAGTCGTGGAATCCACACCTTGCAGAGAGTTCTTCAGGTCCAAATACTCTCTAACGTAACCGTAAGTGTCTGCAATGACATTTTGCCCATTTGCGCTGCCCAGGAAGTTCCAGCCATGGATATCGTCGACGTAGCCATTGCGATCATCATCGATCCCATTGTTGGGTATCTCGTCCTCATTTACCCACATATTGGCTCTCAAATCCTCATGATCGGCATCTACACCGGAGTCAATAACGGCAACAATGATAGTTTTGGAAGGCTTGCCTTCGAAGGTATTGTGGGCTTTGTCCGCGCTGACACCAAGCACCTTGTCCCTCTTCAGATCGAGGTTCTGCCAGTCACCTTTTTGACTAAAGGTTAAAAGAGGTATTGCGAAAATGGCAAGAAATACGGCAGATCCCTTCGAAAACACGCGGCACTAACTTGAAATTGGTTTAGCTATGTAAAATATATCAAACGGAAGTTTTTACTATCATTTTTTCGGCAATTTTCAGCTGATGCGCGTGTAGGCGCTTAGCCATCGAGGGGGAATCTCCCCGGTCAGAGCCAATTCGTAATCCTCATAACTGCACGGTACCATTTTGTTTCTGATAAAGACTGATTTGGCACCTTCGGGATTGGGAACTTCCATCCACCACTTTTCCGTGCGCTTGCTTTTGAAAAACCGAATGGAGCTAGGCTCACCCTCCATATCTACTTCGTAGATGAGGAATTTGTCTGACATAAAGTCCTTCTCGTCCACGCGGTGGTAGTAGCCTTCGATAAGGTACCAGATCATCGTCGCGACGACAAACGCTGTGGTGCCATTAGCATCGTCCTTGTCCGCATCATACTCGTAAAAGCCCACAGAGGTCAATCGCTCATTCATTCCCGCATACCAACATAGCTGACAGGCTTCTTCTCCACTAAGTCCAAATGGAAAATTGAGTGTGGCGCCTGGAGCGAACATCTGACTCAAAGCTGAGATATCGAAGGACATCATATCCGCCGCCCGGACTACCGGTTCCATCTCTTGGAGTTTCTCCCGCACCAGCCCCAACCTGATCGCCTCAAAGTACATGGACTGTAAAAGCTCCTGCTTGTCCTCTTCGACGAGGTAGCTCTGATGGCCCAAGTGGATCAGCTGAAAGAGAAAGCCAGGGTTGTGCTTGACAATATCCGTTATGAATGAGCCGTTGGCCGCTTCAGATTCCCCAATGTCAATTCGGGGATCTACGACGAGTAGGTTGAGCATTCGCTCAAATTCCTCGTACGCCAGGTATTGGCCAACAGTCAGATCGTGCGAGCCCCCAACTATGATTGTGAGAATGCCCTTTGATAGCAGGTACTGGACGATCTGCTGTACGCGCTGGACAGTGTCTTCCCGTGTCGGACCATTGCGTAGATTTCCCAGATCCACCGCGCGGTAAGTGGCGGTTCCCTTGTGCATAGGATAGAGCTTTTTGCGGACTTCATCTGCAGCATGGTTGTATCCCATGGATTGGGTCGATGTACCACGATTCTCCTGGACTCCCATGATGGCAATCTGAATCCCGGTCAGGTCTGGTACACGTGCTTCGTAGAGGTGAACAGACTGACCCAGATTGGGCTTGTTCAGAGTCAGCTCTACCAATTCCTCTCCAACAGGGTCAAAATAAAGCGATAGATCCATAAGCAGTCGTTCGGGGTAAAGCACAAAAAAAGGGGAATTCTCATTCCCCTCCGAAAAGTATCTTATTCTTTGTTATCCGCCGAAATCGTCAAAGCGGATGTTTTCATCTGGAATACCGAAATCTTCTCCCATCTTCTGTACAGCCTTGTTCATCAGCGGAGGACCGCAGAAGTACAACTCGATGTCTTCGGGAGAATCATGCTTCTCCAGGTATTGGTTGATCACTGACTGATGTACAAATCCCAGGAATCCATCACCTTCCTTATCATGAATATCCTTCTTCACCTTCCAATTGTCTTCCTCCTGGGGCTCGGAGAGCACCATGAAAAAATTGAAATTGGGGAAGTGCTTCTCCAGTTCTCTAAAGTGATCGATATAAAATAGCTCTCTACGAGACCTACCTCCATACCAGTAAGTGACTTTGCGGCCGGTTTTCAGCGTCTTGAAGAGATGATACAAATGTGATCTCATTGGCGCCATACCGGCACCACCACCAACATAGAGCATTTCTGCCTCTGATGGATTGATAAAGAACTCACCATAAGGACCTGAAATGGTCACTTTGTCACCTTCCTTCAAATTGAAGATGTACGATGACGCGATACCTGGATTCACATTCATCCAGCTATTGGCCGCCCTGTCCCACGGAGGCGTGGCGATTCGTACATTGAGCATGATCTCACGACCTTCCGCCGGATATGAAGCCATGGAATAGGCCCGCTCGATGGTCTCGTCGTTTTTCATTTTCAGATCCCAAAGACCAAAGTTGTCCCACTCCTTCTTGAATTTCTGGGGATCTCCAGGATGCTCTTGAGGATGCGCGGTGATGTCCATGTCTTTGAAGTCCACCTCGCACTTGGGTACTTCGATCTGGATGTAACCACCGGCCTGGTAATCCATCTCCTCTGGTATCTCTACCACAAACTCCTTGATGAACGAGGCCACGTTGTAGTTTCGAACCACTGTCGCCTCCCACTTCTTGATACCAAAAATCTCTTCAGGAATCTCGATTCTGAGGTCTTCCTTGACCTTCACCTGGCAAGACAGACGAACATTTTCCTTTTGCTCCGTCCTGTTCAAGTGGCCAACCTCAGTAGGAAGGATATCACCTCCACCCTCAGTGATCTTGCACTTGCACATGGCACAGGTACCACCTCCACCGCAGGCAGAAGGGAGAAATATTTTCTGTGCACTCAATGTCGAAAGCAATGTCGACCCGGCGCTCGTCACAATAGGATTGGCATCATCACCGTTGACGATGATCTTCACGGGGCCCGACTGCACCAGCTTGGACTGAGCTACCAGCAGGATCACGACCAGGAGCAGGATCACGACCGTAAAGGCCACGATCGATGTTAAAATTATTGGGGACATAAATTCTTATTCCTTTTCAATATTTCGGCACAAATATACGCTATCAGGTTATTCACAATACGTGGTATGAACCTAATTACCAAAGCAACATAGCGTCACAGCAAAAAGTTACTGCAGCATCTTCAAAAGCGTCGCAATTTTGGACTTCAATTGGCGACGATCAACGATGAAATCGAGGAATCCATGCTCGAGTACAAACTCGGAACTTTGGAAGCCCTTTGGAAGGTCCTTGCCGATCGTCTCACGAATAACCCGGGGGCCGGCAAAACCGATCAAAGCACCCGGTTCGGCAATGTTGAAGTCTCCCAGCATCGCAAACGATGCAGTGACACCACCAGTCGTAGGATCAGTAAGCAAGGAGATATAAGGAAGCCCAGCCCTGTCGAGCAAATTCAGTCTCCCCGAGATCTTCCCCAATTGCATTAATGACAGACCCGCTTCCATCATCCGGGCACCGCCAGACTTCGAGATCATCAGAAAAGGTGTCTTCTCCTTGATCGCATGGTCAATCGCCCGTGCAATCTTCTCACCGACCACGGAACCCATAGACCCGCCGATGAAAGAGAAATCCATACAGGCGATCGTGATAGGAATACCACTTAGCTTACCATGAGCCGCTCTGACCGCATCCTTCAGCCCAGTCTTTTTCTGACTCGACTCGATGCGGACGGGGTACTTCTTCGTATCAACAAATTTCAGAGGATCGGCAGAAGTGAGGTCTGCATCCAATTCTGTGAATTTATTGTCATCGAACAATATCTCGAAGTATTCCTTAGAACCAATGCGTACGTGATAGTCATCTTCGGGTGATACGTAGGCATTGTTCTTAAGCTCTCGCATGTGCACAATAGTGCCCTTGGGGGTCTTGTACCAGAGACCATCGGGAGCTTCTTTCTTTTCTTTGGTTGGGGTTTGAATTCCCTTATCCGTTCGGTTGAACCAAGCCATAAAGTCTTTAATCTAGCAGGGTCGCAAAATTAACCCGATCCAAGGAATTACGAGTTTCAATCTCCGACTAACCGTTTGAATTGGGATCAAAACGCCACTCCGAAACTCAGACCTCCTCATAGTCGACGTATTCGCCGCCTTTGTAGTCCTCTCCTTGCTTCCCCTTCTTGCCTTTGGGCACATAGTCAACATGGACATTGGAGCCTTGCGGGCTTTTGCGTTGCTGAGGCTCGCCGGACAGATCGCGTCCGGCCGCAATGACCTTGGCCAAGACAGCGCTGACTCTGTAAATGACGTAGCTCAAGAGCAATATGATCAGGAAGAACTTCATGTAGTAGTTTAACCTATCTGCTCAAGTAGTGGTTTCGTTCCGCATAGATATCCAGGAAATAATCATCCATCAGGTCATCAATGAAGTAGATCGCCTCTCCTGTGGACTTCATCTCCGGTCCCAGCTCCTTGTTGACATTAGGGAACTTATTGAACGAGAAGACCGGCTCTTTGATGGCATAGCCTTTCTTCACCGGATTGAACTTGAAGTCCTTGATCTTCTTCTCACCCAGCATGATTTTGGTGGCATAGTTCACGTAAGGCTCCTGGTATGCCTTGCAAATGAACGGCACCGTCCGAGATGCCCTGGGATTCGCCTCGATGATGTAGACCTGATCATCCTTGATGGCAAACTGTATATTGATCAACCCTACGGTCTCCAGTGCCAGCGCAATACGCTTGGTAAAGTCTTCGATCTGCCGCATCACGAAGTCGCCAAGGTTGTAAGGAGGCAGCACAGCGTAGGAATCACCTGAATGTATACCTGCCGGTTCTATGTGCTGCATGATACCAATGATATGGACTTCCTCTCCATCACACAGGGCATCGGCCTCTGCTTCGATGGCCCCTTCGAGGAAGTGATCGAGAAGAATACGGCCATCCATCTTCTTCTGAAGAAGGTTTACGACATGCTCCTCCAACTCCTGCTCATTGATGACAATCTTCATGCTCTGGCCTCCCAGGACATAGGAAGGTCTCACGAGGAGCGGGAATCCGATTTCCTTGCACAGCTCCATTGCTTCGTCAGCGTTTTCAATGGTCCCATACTCAGGGTAAGGGATCTTGAGCTCCTTGAGTAAATCTGAGAATCGCCCCCGGTCCTCTGCCAAATCAAGTGCTTCGAAGCTCGTACCGAGAATTTTGATACCATAGCGGCTCATCTTCTCTGCCAGCTTCAGGGCTGTCTGCCCACCCAGTTGTACGATCACACCTTCCGGCTTCTCGTGCTGGATGATCTCATAGATATGCTCCCAGAATACCGGCTCGAAGTAAAGCTTGTCCGCGACGTCAAAGTCCGTAGATACCGTCTCGGGGTTGCAGTTGATCATGATGGTCTCGTAGCCCATCTCCTTGGCGGCCAGCACACCGTGAACACAAGAGTAGTCGAACTCAATACCCTGACCGATACGATTGGGGCCAGAGCCCAAAACGAGGATCTTTTTCCGATCGGTCACCACGGATTCATTCTCCTGATCAAAGGTGGAGTAGTAGTACGGGGTCACCGCCTCAAACTCCGCTGCACAGGTATCCACGAGCTTGTACACTCGATTGATCTTCATCTCCTCTTTCCTCTTCTCGTACACTTCGCTCTCAAGACACCGAAGGAGATGCGCGATTTGTCGATCAGCGTAGCCCTTCTCCTTCGCCTCCAGCATCAACTCGCGAGGGATGGAGTCGATCGTATATTTTTCGATTTTGTCCTCCAAATGGATCAGCTCCTCGATCTGATTGAGGAACCACGGGTCAATCTTGGTAAGCTTGAAGATCGTCTTGAAGGCGATGCCTAGCTTAAAGGCATCGTAGATATGAAATAGCCGATCCCAGGAAGGATTGGCGAGGCTGTGCAGGATCGCCTCCTGATTTTGTAATTCTTTGCCGTCGGCCCCAAGACCATTCCTCTTGATCTCCAGTGACTGACAAGCCTTTTGAAGGGCTTCCTGGAAATTGCGCCCAATTCCCATGGCCTCCCCAACGGCCTTCATCTGCAGTCCCAGTCGCAAATCGGCACCTTTGAACTTGTCGAAATTCCATCGGGGAACTTTGACGATGACATAATCCAGAGCCGGCTCGAAGAGCGCCGAAGTGGTACCCGTAATCGCATTCTTCAACTCATCGAGATTATAGCCGATCGCAAGTTTCGCCGCAACCTTAGCAATCGGATACCCAGTGGCCTTGGAGGCCAAGGCTGATGATCGAGACACGCGCGGATTGATCTCAATCCCCACGATCTCATCTGTGGATGGATTGACTGCAAACTGGACGTTGCAGCCTCCCGCAAATTGGCCGATACCATTCATCATGATCTTTGCCAGGTCGCGCATGCGCTGATAGATGGTATCCGGCAGAGTCATGGCTGGAGCTACCGTAATGGAGTCCCCAGTGTGGACGCCCATCGGGTCAAAGTTTTCGATAGAGCAAATGATGATGATGTTGCCGGCGTTGTCTCGAAGGAGCTCCAACTCATATTCTTTCCAACCCAAAATGCTCTGCTCTACCAGCACTTCATGGATCGGTGAGGCCTTCAGACCTCGGTCTAACGCTACATCGAACTCTTCCTGGGTATTGACAAACCCACCTCCGTAGCCGCCGAGTGTAAATGATGGCCGGATTACCAACGGAAAACCGATCTCCTGGGCGATCTCTTTGCCCTTGAGGAAAGAAGTAGCCGTTTCGCCTCGACATACCTGCACACCCAATTCATGCATCTTCAGTCGAAACTTCTCTCTGTTTTCAGTGGTCTCGATGGCATTGATATCCACGCCGATAATCTTGACATTGTGCTTTTCCCAGATCCCGGCATTCTCACACTCAATCGCCAGGTTCAAAGCCGTTTGTCCCCCCATCGTAGGCAGGACCGCATCGACCTTGTGCTTCTGCAGCACCTCCCGAATGGACTTCTTATTCAGTGGAAGCAGGTAGACATGATCCGCCGTCACTGGATCGGTCATAATCGTGGCAGGATTCGAATTAATGAGGATCACCTCTATGCCCTCTTCCCGCAAGGATCTTGCAGCTTGTGAGCCAGAGTAATCAAATTCGCAAGCTTGACCAATGATTATGGGGCCGCTCCCAATGATAAGTATGGACTTAATCGAGTCGTCTTTTGGCATGGGTGGTGCAGTTAATTAGTTTGAGTGCGTGTGCCATTTTCTCAATGCACAAATTGGCGCAAAATTATGCCGCACCGAAGGAAGTTGAAAGCTTTGGCCTGATCAATTGATAATTATTATCTGATCGGCAACAACTAGGCGCTTTGTAGGAAGTTCATGATCCATGAGGTGAGTGCCGATTGGTCCACTTTCGTAGTCAAAGACCTGTCCGCAGCCAGGATCGTCTCTGCTGGAATTCGATCGGCCCGGGATGTGTAAATGGCCTGATTATAGGCTTTGGTAAACTCCGGATGCCCCTGAATGCCGAGGTAGCCTTCTCCAACTTGAAAAACGCCCACCGGACAAGTCGGTGACTTTGCCAGGACTTGCGCGCCAGGAGGTAATTCCACAATCTGATCCTGACAGAGCATGAGCACATTGAATTTTGTGAGTGCCGGCTTCATCCAATCAGGGTGCTGTGTTACATGGAAGGAGTGCACACCTATCTGCCAACCAAAGTCCGACTTTGCCACCTTGCCTCCCAAAGCCTGGCCAATCAGCTGATGACCGTAGCATATCCCGACAAATTTCTTCTGTCGGCTCCGCAAATCGGCAATGAAGTCGAGTAAATCCCGAATCCAGCCATGGTTGTCGTACACAGAAAATCTTGAGCCTGTGGCCACATAGTAATGGAAGTCGTCAGGGCTCGGTAAGTCCCCATCGCAAGCAAAAAAACACTCAAGATCGAGGTCTGGGAGTAGCTGGGAGAACATCTTTGGATATGTACCATACCGCTTATCGAACTCTGGCGGCACATGATCACAGACGAGCAGGGCGGCTTTCATGGCTTCAACTTCAGGTGAAACGACTTGGGTCTGGTCAGGTACTGGTAGCCCAGTGCACTGAGCGTACACCCCTTGCCTGAATTCTTTACGCCTGTCCAGGCAAGCGCAGGATCCAGATAGTCACATCGATTCATGAACCACGTGCCTGTTTCGACCCTCGCTCCTATTGACATCGCCCTATCCAGATCATCGGTCCAGACAGACGCCGAAAGACCATAGTCGCTGTCATTCATCAACGCAATGGCCTCCTCGTCACTCTCAACAGCCATAATGCCCACAATAGGTGCAAAGCTTTCTTCCCGCATCATCTGCATGTCATGCGTGACGTTGATGAGCGCCTGCGGATTCACATAAGGCAGTTGCTGATCGGGGAAGGTTCCTGTGGGGATCAGGTCTTGAGCTCCCAACTGCCTTGCCTCCGTCAGTTGCCCAATAGCTTTTTGAGCCGAGGCGACACGAACCATTGGCCCTAGTGTCGTATCCTTCTTGGTAGGATCTCCGACTTTGTAGGTTGACGTGATTTCCCTGAATAGATCGAGAAAGTCGTCATATAGCTTCTCATGGACATAGATCCGCTCAATCCCACAGCATGACTGACCGCTATTGAAAAATGCGCCATCTACAAGGTTCTCTGCGGACTTCTTTATATCGGCGTCTGCGGCCACATAGGCTGGATCCTTCCCTCCAAGCTCGAGACCGGCTGTGATGAAACGCTCTCCAACCGCCCGCTGAATGGCTTGCCCGCCACCTACTGAGCCGGTGAAGGCCACACCCCCAATGATCGGGTGCTGGATGATCGGGGGAATCTGATCATGGCGAAGATGCAGGTATTGGAAGAGACCCTCGGGGGCATTGGCGTGTTCAAAGGCCTCCGCAAAACGCTCTGCACAAAGAGGCGTCTGCTCGGCGTGCTTCATTATGACGGTGTTCCCGGCCATGACCGCAGGGATCACCGCATTCACGGGCGTGAGGTAGGGATAGTTCCAGGGTGAAAGCACCAATATTGTTCCCAAAGGTTCCCTACTAATCAGACGCCGAAACTCATCCCCATCTTCAATCTCAACAGGCGATAATTCCTCGGCGGCGATGCCGATCATGTGATCCGCCCGCTCTTTGAACCCCTTGTTGATCTCAAACGGAGAATAAGCAATGGGCCGTCCCATTTGCCATGTGATCTCCTGGCTAATCTCTTCAGCGTTTTGAAGAAAGTACTCAACCACCCCGCGGCAGACCGATGCCCGTTCATCCAGGGACGTCGCCCGCCAGGATTCTTGCGCCTTTCTGGCTAGATCCAAAGCCCTCGTTATTTCTTCGCTGTTTGCATAGGCCCGCTCGCAGTACACAGAGCCATTGACAGGAGATATTGTCTGAAACCGATCCATGTCGCTATTCAGGTGTGACATACGCGGAGGTGATGCCGCCATCTACCAGAAAGTCGGACCCTGTCATATAGGAGGATTCATCCGAAGCAAGGAATAATGCCGCTTTGGCCATTTCAGCCGCCTCACCAAATCGTCCCATTGGCACATGCACCAGTCTTCTTTGCTTCTTTTCGTCGGTATTGAGGAAGTTCATCAAGAGCTCCGTTCGCAGGGGACCCGGGCACAGGGAATTCACTCGGATGTTTTCACGAGCATGGATAACCGCCAATTCCCGCGTCATCGACAGCACCGCACCCTTGCTGGCGGTATAAGCAACCTGAGGTGTGGCCGCTCCCAGGATCGCCACAAATGACGCGGTGTTGATGACCGAACCTCCACCAGCTCTCTTGATCGCCGGAATACCGTATTTGCATCCAAGGAAAACGCCTTTTGCGTTGATGTTCATCGTAAGGTCCCAAATGTCTTCCTCCGTGTCTTGGGAATTGCCATCATCACCATGCATGATCCCCGCGTTGTTGAAAAGGATGTGAAGTGCGCCGAACTCCTTCTCTGCGAAAGCTACCATCTGCTCGCAATCAGTGGCCTTGGCAACATCTGTTCTGATAAACCGGGCACTCTCGCCAATTTCATCCACAACAAGCCTGGCAGCCTCTTCATTGATATCGGCAATTACGACTTTGGCTCCTTCCTTCGCAAAGAGTATGGCTGTCTCCTTGCCGATGCCATTGCTCCCCCCGGTCACAATAGCGACTTTGTCTTTCAATCTCATGATGTATGTACTAAGCCTTTATCCCAAAATTTTGGGTTTATTAGATCCGTTCGAAATACCGCCGTCGCTCCCAGTCGGTCACGCTTTCTTCGAATGCTGCGATCTCCTGTCGGTAGAAATGCGCATAGTGTTTAACAACATTTTCACCGAAGGTCGCTTTCGCGAACTCACTGTCTTCGAAGAGCTGTACCGCGTCCTTCAATGTCTTCGGCACATGTGGCAGGTGCCGCGCTTCATAGATATCCCCCAGAAAGCACTCAGGTGGCTCGATCTCGTTCTTGATACCCTCCAGACCACTGGCTATCGCCGCCGCAAAAGCCAGGTAAGGATTGCAGTCCGCACCAGGTATGCGACACTCGATGCGCAAGCTTTTGCCAGCACCCACCACCCGAAATCCAGCCGTCCGATTATCCGTACTCCATGCCAGCCTGGTAGGCGCCCAACTGCCATCCACATATCGTTTGTAAGAGTTGATGGTAGGAGCATAGAAGACCATCACATCGGGGACATATTTGATCCAACCACCCAGGAACCACTTAAAAACCGATGAGGCCTTCATAGGCCCTATGGCTTCATCACCTACAAATGCATTGTCTCCATCCTGCCACAAGCTGATATGTACATGGCAACTTGATCCCGCTCGATCGGTGTCATACTTCGCCATGAATGAAACCGACAGGTCCATGGAATCGGCGAGTTCTTTCAGGCACTGTTTGTAAACCACGTGGCGGTCCCCCATCTCCAGGGTCTCTGCATACTGTACATTCAATTCGTGTTGACCCAGGCCCCATTCGCCCTTGGAATTCTCCACAGGCACACCGGATTTTTTCAGATGACGCCGAGCAGCAGCGGTGAAAGGCTCCGTGCGGGTGCCTTGTAAAATGTGGTAATCCTCGAGGTACCAACCCGCCGGTTGCTCGGGGGCCACCTGGCCTTCATGAGCCTCCCGGTAACCAGTATTGAAGAGATAGTACTCCAGCTCTGAGGCCGCAAAGCTTTCGTAGCCCCGATCCAATAAATGCTGCAACTGCTTGCGCAATACACTGCGAGGTGCTTCGGCTACCAATTTATGGTCCGGATGAAACACATCGCAAAGAACCAGGGCGGTCTTGTCCAGCCAGGTCGCCTCGCGTAAGGTGCTAAGGTCGGGTACCAGGTGAAAATCACCGTATCCCAATTCCCAGTTGGCCAACTCGTATCCCTGCACGGGCTCCATTTCCATGTCGGTAGTGAGCAGGTAGTCGCAGGCGTGGGTACCGTCAGTAGCTGCCCCCTCCAGGAAAAAGTCCACATCGAAGCGCTTACCCATCAGGCGACCATAGTGGTCTGTAAAACCGACTATGACCGTTTCAATTTCCTCGTTCGCCGCTTTTTGTTGCAACGTCTGCAGATCCAGCATTCCCTTCGGAGTCATGAGATATTTGGTTTTGCGAAATGATACCACGCGTAGGATACCGCAAGTAGCCCGACATAGATGCCAGCTAGCATGAGGTTATAAATGGTTATGGAGATAAGGGCGACCACGGCAATGACCAACGCCAGATAGGGTGTGACAGGATAAAATGGCACCTTGAAAGGGCGCTCCATTTCAGGGAATTTCTTGCGCAACACAATGATTGATATCATCGAGATGATGTACAATGTCAGTGCTCCAAAACAGGCGATGGTGATGATCTCACCGGTCTTGCCCGTTACAAGTGCCAGAATACCGATTCCCATGTTGATAAGTAGGGCGTTGGCAGGTGTTCTGAATTTTTTGTGGATGCGACCAAAAACAGGAGGACCATAACCCTCTTTTCCGAACTCATAGGTGGCACGCCCCGCCGCAAGAATGATCCCATGAAATGAGGCAACAAGCCCAAACAAACCTATGATCACCACGGCTTGATATACCCAACTCCCTGCGGCGCCAGACCGACTTATGGCCAATGGAAGAGGAGAGTCAGAAGCGACGCCATTCGCATCAAAGACGACGCTTTCCCATCCTGATACGCCAATGGAGGTGAAAAACGTCAACACACATAGCGCCACCAGCGTGAATATGGCGGAACCGAAACCTATTAGGATGTTTCTCTGAGGATTGATGGTTTCCTCCGCGACATTGGCCACACCTTCTATCGCAAGGAAAAACCAGATCGCAAATGGGATCGCGGCGAAAGCCCCACCCCAACCATTGGGCAACGCATTCGCCTTGAGCTGAGCGGCATCGAAATCCGGAAGTGTGGATCCGGCAAAAATCAGAAGTCCTACTACAGCCACCGCCGTAATAAGCAACTCAAAGGATGCAGCGGCCTCGATACCATATATGTTCAGGGAGGTGAATACGAGATAAAAGAAGATGGCAATGGCAATGACCGGCACTGAGGGTAAGAATATGGACAGGTAGGCCCCGATGGCAAATGCAATCGCCGGAGGAGCGAAAATAAACTCGATGTTTTGTGCCATTCCAGCTAGGAAGCCGCCGTTTTTACCCAAGGCCTTGACAGCATAGTCAAATGCACCTCCGGCTTTGGGAATGGCACAAGCCATTTCCGTGTAGCTAAAGGTAAACGTGACATACATGATAATGACGAAGAATGTCGCCACGGCAAGTCCCAGTGTGCCTCCCTTTTCAAGGCCCAGGTTCCAGCCGAAGTACATGCCTGAGATCACGTATCCGACGCCAAGCCCCCATAGCATCAAGGGGCCAAGCTTTCTCTGTAAAGAAGGGGAAGAAGATTGGTCTGGTGTGCTCATCTGTCAAAGAGCGAAAGATACTTAAAAATGTCCACCGCCAAAGTCGTGAATCCCAATAGATCATCAATATTTGCCATTCCATAATCTCTTAAACCTGAGCTGCGCCGATGCATTTAAAAGACTTCACCGAGATCGTTTATGATGCCTGGGAAGATTACGATCCCAACCGCAAGATTCTTTCTGTCCACGACATAAGTGCCCGGGTCTCCACGAATCACGTGTTCATGATCTATCTCGAGGAAGGTGAAAAGGTCGTCGGGAAGCTTTCCTACTTTGGCAAATACGAAGACTTTTCGGAGGATCATACACTCATCAATGCCCTGGCACTCAACCTTCCGGCCCCCTATGAGTATTTCGTTTCACATAGCCTGACGAAAGCGGGCAACGTGTACATCTACCGCTATACTGATAGTATGCTGGATGCTTGGGTGGTCTTTTACAAACCCATGCGTGTGGACCAGATGCTGCCCAAGAAGCAATCCCTCGCTACAGTGCAAAAGCTCGGCGCAGAACTCGCTAAGTTTCATAAGACCTGTCAATCCATTTCAGGCGTTCTCCCGCCATGGTCCAAATCCATGCGCAATGACCTTGAGCATTTATTGGAAATCCTCAAAACGGAAAGAGGTCAGTTTGACCATCGTGGCTACGTCGATGAAATCAGAAAGCAGATAGATCTATTCTTCAGCAATACAGCCAAAATCGATTCGGATTCCCTCGCGAGTATCCCGGTTTTCGTGGATTGGAATATTGGTAATTTCTCTGTTACGAAAGACGGCTCATTCTATTCCCGATGGGACTACGACTGGTTTCGAATGAGCTCGCGAATGATGGACTTCTACTTCTTCAGTCGGGTATGCTCAAGTGCCGGGGACAAGACTTTCTTCAGCTACCTGATCGACCCTCTGATGGAGGATCGCTTCCTCGACTTCCTGAAGGCTTATCATGAAGTTTTCCCGCTAACGGAAAGAGAAGTACTATTGCTGAAGGAAGCCTACCGATTTTTCATCCTCAATTATGTGGTAAAAGACGGCAGATACTTCTTCCATGAGATCTATGCAAGTAAACTGCAGATGGAGGCCTACACGCTGTACTTCCCACAACTTGACAAGTTCAATCCGGAAAAAATACTTCGTACTTTAGATCTCTGATATGAAAATTCAACGCTTCGAGGAAATCGCCGAACAGTACAAAGTAATCTTTTTCGATGCCTACGGGGTACTCAAAACATCCAGTGGATCCATCCCTCATATCGACAATACATTTCGTTGGCTGGAGCAACGAGACATTCCTTATTACATCCTGACAAACGACGCCTCGAGAAGTCCGCACGAACTGGCGGTCGCCTACCACAAACTCGGCCACAAGAATGTGGAAGAGTCACACATCATTTCCAGCGGCATGCTTACCAGCCAGTTTCTCGGACATAAAGTAAACGGAGGGAAAGTCGTGTATGTGGGGCCGGCGACATCTGCTTACTTCATTGAATCACTGGGCCTCGAAGCCTTGCACATAGGTGATGTGGACCTGAAACACACCGAGGACATCAGCGCCCTGGCATTGATGGACGATGAGGGCTTTGACTGGCAGATAGATATCAACAAAACTGTCAATCTACTGCGCATTAGGAATATACCCACAATCGTGGCAAATACGGACCTGGGCTATCCTATCTCAAAGGGCCACGTCTCCGTTGCCATCGGCGGCATCGCTGATATGATCCAGGAACTCGTGGGTAAGCAGTTCATCAAGTTTGGTAAGCCTGACGCTATCATGTTCAATTTCGCCTTCGAACATGTCAAAGACGATGGCGTTCTTGCTACCAGGGATGAGGTTTTGATGGTGGGTGACACCCTCACCACAGATATCATCGGAGGCAACAAGTACGGCCTCGATACGGCCCTCGTCCTCACGGGCAATACCCGAAAAGAGGACTATAAAATCCTTATTCGGGCACAAGGCATCACCCCGACCTTTGTTTTGAGTACGGCCGGCATTAAAAACCTGTAGATCAGCCAAATCGCGCTTAAGTCTTACATCGGCTTCATCTGATTACATAACTATTCTTAGTTAAAATTGCATTTATTTGATTAATGAGGTTACATTTGTGCCTCACGTCTAACGGTTGTCTTTTTGACAACGGCTTCTTGATCTAACAGATCCTCGCGGATCTGGGCATGCTTGGTGGCGAATACCATCGGCTGCAGTCAATACTCTCGATTATCCCGCTTAGGTACTGACATGCTCAATAGAAGTCGCAAAATGAACAACATCAAAGCTTGCGTGCGGGGAGGGATCCCGGCACTGTCACTCATATTTTTCACTCTTATCACGCCAACCCAAAAGGTTATTGCACAATCTGAGAGTGAAGCTTTTCTGTTGCCTGTCGAAGTCCTAGGTGCCGAAGGAACGATCAAGAGCAGAACGTTGACGCTCGATGCCGAGCTCGCCAGCAAGTCAGAACGGATTTGGCTTCAGGTCAACAGCCTGAGTTACGAAAACAAAGGCTCGGTCAAAATCAACGATGGTAGCTGGTATGACTTGAATCACAGCAGCGTCGACATGCAGTACCAGGAGAAAGTACGGGGTGGCATGGCACACGGAGGCTTCAGCACAATTCGATTTTCCATCCCAGCATCAGGCTTTACGACCGGGGAAAATACCATTTACTTCAGGTTCAACCAGTCAGACGGTATCTCTATCGGTTACCGAGTCATCCGCTTCAATCTTTTGGATGAGAATGGCTTGAAACTTCTGGACGACAGCTACTTCGAAGAAGATGATCCCAATGAATGGGTTGGGCCTTATACAGATGCCACTTCCATTGACGAGGGGGAAGATCTGTGGCGAAACGGCTCCCTATGGTCCAACTACCTCGATCCCGCCGATGAAGGGTTTTGGTACGATGCAGTGCTCAAGCCTTTCCAACCTATCCAGGCCACCTGTGCCGACTGCCATACCCAGGATGGAAGAGATCTCGAACTCTTCTCCTACTCCAACGAATCCATCATCGAACGGGCGAAGTTTCACAACCTATCCGAGGAAGAGGGCAAGAAGATTGCCTCCTATATACGTTCGCTCTCTGCAGAACATGACAACGTCAATCGCCACGGGCGACCCTGGAATCCCCCTTACCAACCAGGTCCTCAGCTGAAGGATAAGCCTATCGAATACTGGGCAGCAGGTGCAGGCCTTGATGCGGTACTAGACTCTGACGATGAGCTACTGGATTATATGTTTCCAGATGGCGTTACTCCTGAAGCGGTGCAAGCGTATTTTGACTCGGACCGGGGAGAAGATCGCACGATCCTGCCACTAGCCGTCCAAATGGCCGATTGGAAGCGGTGGCTCCCCATGATCCATCCGAAAGATGCCTACACCAAAGGGACATTTTACACCGACGGATTGACCAACGGAGACCTCAACCCTGATAAAGGCTACGCCGACTTCAGGACATATATGGAGGGTCTCCCTCGGAAAGCTGATGGTGTCACCATAGACATGGCGTCGATGAATGCTGCTGAAGTAAAAGAAGTACAAGATGCCCATGTGACTTTCCATCGCAACTTCCGACACTATTTCGAACAGTACGGCGCCGACAGACGACACTGGAGAACCACAGATGGGCATGGCATGCTGGCCTGTGCCGATGATATCTCAAAAGAGTTTGCCGCTACAAGCATGGCCCGGCTTATGGCCGTTAAGAATTTCGAGATCATGCAAGAGTTCAACTTGCAGGATCAGGCTCCCGATTACCTGCTGGCTGAGGACAATCCCACCAGGCGGCAGTGGTTGCACGGCAAGTCTTCACACAATGTCTTTGAGATCCCGTCGCACTTCACTGGATGTCTAGATGGTGATTGCAACACCTTCCTCGGACAAGAAGAAAGAACAGGTGAATACGAGACCACCATTTGGTACGAACTGCAGGGAATCCTCGCCGGCGGAGAAGGCATGCAGTGGTGGAATGGTCCGGTCGACTACAATTATCATCCTGAGTTCATCCTATCAGCGTCCAACTCTTCGGGGAATACCGAGGTACTGCGCTATTATCACGGAATTGGCACCATGTACAAGACCAAAACATGGTCTGGGGACCTGACGCCCAACGATGGCCGGGGCTTCCGAATTCGCGTGCAGGGACCATGGTATTTCTTCGGCAAAGAAGGGGACACGGGTAGTGCACATTTTCATAAATGGGACCCCGGCTACTGGCCACGACTTCTCGATGAAGTCGAACCGGGACTGACGAAGATGGTCCTCGACGCCCTGATCAGAGAGTTTCTGGATGCGGTAGGCAAGCACGATATCGCTTCCTGGACCCGATGGACACCTGGCAATGACAAGTCCAACTACCTCGACCCTATTGCCAAATCGACCGTCCAGGACATCACAGGCACTGTCGACAATACCGAACCCTTGTGGGCTGATCACACGTATTGGTCCATCCAAATGGCCATCGAGTTGGGTGTCGAATGCACATTGGTCGACGAACTCATCGCCTGGGCCCAGGAGGCATGGCCGAACATCGACTGGACATTTAACAACGTCGCACCCACGGTCACCTTGAAATTCAATGACAACGCCAGTCTCTACCGCGACCTGGAGTACATCGATGCCTTGGCTTCAAGCCCCGGCGACAATCCTACTTACGAGTGGAGGGTCAATGGCTCCGTGATCTCCAACACCGACAGCCGCCTGAGCACGGCTGATTTGTCTCCAGGTGATGTGGTATCCTGCACCGTGACCAGTAACTCTCCTTGCGTGGATAACAATCAAGTGACGGCAGAAATCGGTCTGCCAGGAGATGTCAAGATCCAATCACGACTGAATGATGGCACTTGGGTCGACCTGGACGGGACTGACGCATGTATTGACAACACGTACGAAGTGAGGGCGGAATTGAACATCGACCCGCTCGTATGGTTAGATGCGACGAATATTGCCGATGGTGATGAACCCGCCGATGGCGATCCCGTGCAGTCGTGGTACGACCGCTCTGGGAGTGGCAACAATGCCACTGTGGACGATGCCAACATAGCACCTACCTATGACGCCGATGGGCTCAATGGCGTACCTGCACTGGAGTTTGGTGCTTCAGGCTATTCTGTCCTGAAACTACTGGATGCCAGTCAGACAAACTTCTATGAAGACGACTGGACAGTATTCATTGTACACAAGACACTGACGGGTACAGCCTTGTCAAACACCATTGGCAATAAGAATGGCTCTACGGGCGATGGCTGGGTGTATCGGACCGATATGGCCTCCACAAAAAGCCACGTTTCCGTCGACGATCACAGAATTTACAGCAATCCATTGGTCCTCCCGATCTCGGTAGTGGGCATCGTCACCAAAAAAGATAATGAGCTGTCTTTCTATCACAATGGCACACTGCAAAACTCAGTGACGCTGGCAGGTACCGATGTTCTCAACAGTGGCGACCA
This sequence comes from Cyclobacteriaceae bacterium, assembly GCA_965227935.1. Classification (GTDB taxonomy): domain Bacteria; phylum Bacteroidota; class Bacteroidia; order Cytophagales; family Cyclobacteriaceae; genus JAWPMT01. The sequence goes on from CBDDGS010000055.1 coordinate 164,628, forward strand.
CACCTACCTGGGTAAGATAGGCTTCGGCAGCTCCGATCGATACCACAAAGGCCATGTAGGCGAAGTGATCATCTTTGACCGCGCAGTCCTTGGGGACGAGTTGGAAATGATCGAGGGCTACCTTAGTCACAAGTGGGGACTGGACGATCAACTGGCCAGTACCAACAATTTCAAAGAATACTCTCCCCTGGCACTGGAACTGACAGCACCAAACGGTGATCAGCACGTGTTTAGCGCCACGAAGGACAGCTATAGTTACCAGATCGCCGAGAACTCAGACTACGGCAACCTGAAGATCACCCCTCGATACAGCGATGCCAACTATGAAGTCACGATAAACAACCCCGACGAAATAGGCTCGATCGACGATGCAGTCGCTTTTTCTGTGAATGGAGGCGCGGATACTGTGGCCTCCACAGCCCACATTGTCGTGGGCGATGAGTTGGTACTAAAACCTGCCTACGATCTTGGGCTGGATTATCAATGGATCGCTCCCGACAATCAAACTTTCGATGTGAATACGAATGTGACGTGGACGGGCGAGCTCGGCCATTCCTATGAAGGAACATGGACCCTAAAGGTGATAGGCAGCACCTGCAGTTCGCATACGGCCGAAACCACATTGGTATTGACAGTGAGTGCCGCAGCTGAAGAAGAGGCCGTAGAGGAAGAAACCGGAGAAGAACAAGTCGAGGAGGGTGGAACAACAGAAGAAGGGACTGGTGAAACAGGAGGTGGAACGGAAGAAGGCGGAGGATCTGAAGAAGGCTCAACACCAGGAGAGACAGGCAACGGCGAGACTGGTGCCGGGCTCCCGGGGGTTTACCAATATGGACGAGTGAATATCACCCAGAACAGCTCTGATGCATGGACTACTGTCCAGTTCGCTACTGCCTTCGCTGAACCGCCCGTCGTTGTCGCTGGGCCCCTCACTTACTTTGGTGACGAGCCCGCCACCTACCGTATCAAAAACGTTAGCACCACGGGCTTCGATATCCAAATCGATCAGTGGGATTACCTATCAGGAACTCATAGCGCTACAGAAAACATCTATTATATGGCATTGTCTGAGGGTGAGCACGACCTTGGTGGTTTGAAGGCCGAGGCCGGTACTGTCACTGCTGGCACTTCCTGGGAGAGTGTCAGTCTCACTTCCACTTTTGAGGCCACTCCAGTCATTTTCGCGGCAAGAGTCACAGAAGCGGGCCCGGAAGCCACCGTAGAGCAGATCAGAAACGTGACTGCGAGTTCGTTCGAAATCAAACTAACCGAGGAATCCGCCGGTGATCAGATCCATACGGATGAAACGGTGCATTACGTCGCGATGGCAATAGGCGACGGCGCTCTCGGCACGATTCCGATTGAAGCCGGACGTACTGCTGAGTTGGTGGATGAGAATTGGCACAGGGAAAACTTCTCCAGCACCTTCAATGACACCGGAGTTATCGCCCACCTGCAGACCGCAAATGGCGAGAGGGTGGGAGCTCTCAGGCAGCAGAAGCAAGCTGATGACAACATCCGCTTCGTCGTGCAGCAAGAACTCTCTGTGGGTGCTGCAGTGGATCTTCCATTCGAAGAAGTGGGCTGGCTGAGAATCGCGGAAATCTCTGAAGACGAAATCATCCTGGGGACGCTACCAGTACTCGATGCTGAGTGGACTCTGGCTGTCGACATTTACCCTAATCCTACCCAAAACACCTTGAACATTGAAGCCTCTCAGGTCATTGAGAAACTGGAAATCAACGACTTATCTGGCAAGTTGATGATCTCTATTGGGTCGACTGATGAATCGATGCGACTCGATGTCTCCCAATTCAACGAAGGACTTTACCTCTTAAGAATATTCCTCGGCAATGGTAGTGTTGTGCATACCAAAATGAAGAAAGAGTAAATACCAATGCGAGGCTATGTTGGGCGCTGCACGAAACCACAGCGCCCACTTCTTTTTTCGCGCCATTCTATCGATTAGTCATCCCGTTCCCAGTATTCCGAATCTCAAAAAAACACTGGGTAATTCCATCTGTCGGCGGTCATTGTTCGTAATATTTACCTTATGAACCGAATCGATCGACTGACTGCTATCCTGACGCACCTTCAAAGCAAAAGCCGCGTCACTATCCAGGAGCTTGAGGATCGATTCGAATTGAGCCGTAGGACCATCTTTCGCGACATCCGAGCGCTCAATGAGACAGGTGTCCCCATCGGCGGAGACGCGGCAGAAGGCTACTTTATCGTCGAGGGCTATCACCTGCCGCCAGTGGTATTCAACAAGGAAGAGGCCAGCTCACTCCTACTTGGGGCCAAGTTCATCGAGAAATACGCCGATGGCCCCAGTAAAAAGATCTTCAATGAAGCGCTGATGAAGATCAAAGCAGTGTTGCGGTACAGCGATCGCGATTTCCTCGAGAGCCTTGAGGAGAACATCAAGGTGGTCGCTCCGCCGTCAGTGGACAAAGTGGGCTTCCCAGACTCTCATCTGGCAGAGATACAGTTTGCGCTCGGATCCCACCGCACACTGAAGTTCATCTATGCGTCCAACTATCGACAGGAGCTCACCGAACGTGAAGTAGAGCCTTTGGGCCTTGTGTTCTACTCGGCGCGATGGCATCTTATCGCCTACTGCCAATTGCGAGAGGCACTGAGAGACTTCCGCACAGATCGCATCCAAAAATTGTCGCTGACGACGCATACCTTCGATCACACACGGCATCCTAACTACATGGACTTCCTCAATCAGGCCATCGCTGGAACAGACGCCAGGGAGGCTACCGTTCGATTTACCGAAGCAGCCTCTCGATTCACTGGGGAGCAGAAATATTACCAGGGATTTGTGAGTCAGGAAGCGCATGGTGATTACGTCGACATGAAGTTTGTGACGCCCAGCTACCACATGCTGGCGAGCTGGCTCATGTCCTATCTTCAGCACGTGGAAGTCATCGGACCTCCCGAACTCAAGGAACTCGCAGCCCAATATGCCCGGGAACTATCAGAACACCACAATTAAACCTCGATGCTAATGAAAGGCCAACTCCCACGCATCGTCTCCGCTGTTCCCGAGGCGCTCTTTACATTCACAATTCTACTGTTAGGCTGCTTATTGTCCTGTACTTCCCACTCACAGGCCCCGGAAAAAAGTCAGGTATGGCTAGACCCTGCCTTGGACCTCTCCACCAACGGTCAGGCAGTCGTTGTTTGGTTTGACGAGCAGTTCCTGACTGGTGGCGATGGGTTCCTCCGAAAGAAAGGTGACTTCGAAAAGCACACCCGATCCCAGATGAGGACCGCAGTCATCAAAGAGCTGAAGGAACTGAGCGAAGCTTCCTACACCCAAGTGGAAGCGACGTTGAATGGGCTTGTGGCTGAAGGGCAGATGACCGATCTCAAACGACACTGGATCATCAACGGATTCAGCTGTCGTGTAACAAGGCAGGGGCTTCAAGCAATCACCGCGATGCCCGGAGTGGACAAAGTCTTCTTGAAGCCCTACGCGGGCCCCTCAAACCCCAATGAAGACCTTGGGCCAGAATTTCTCAGTAGCACCCCAGACTCCAGATTCTCCATTGGGGAGGTCGATTCCATCCCGTGGAACATTGAAAAGATTCGTGCTCGAGAGGTGTGGGACCAGTTCCAAATCACCGGAAAGGGCGTCCTCAATGTCGTGCACGACCATGGCTTCAAGCTGGATATTCCTCCTCTTGCAGAAACGATCTACACAAATGCGGGAGAAATCCCTGGCAATGGCATCGACGACGATAAAAATGGCTACATAGATGACTACCATGGCTACAACTTTGACGATGGCAACCCTAGCCTCAACAATCCCTTCATTCGTCGTGCCACCATCATTCATGGCAATGCCTGTGCAGCAATGATTTGCGGCACGTTCGCGACAGGCTCGAAAATGGCGATTGGTGTGGCTCCTGACTCCAGATGGGCGCCCCTCATTGGGTCCACCAATATTGAACAGGCCGTGGAGTGGGCCATAGAACAGGGCGCAGACACCTACAGCATGAGCTTCTCCCAGCCCAATCTTGGCGAGTACCGCACGCATTGGCGACGAGTGCTCGAGCAAGGGACCTTCTGCGGGATTGTATTCATCTCAGGCGCAGGCAATTTCGCAGCTGGCGCCAACTATGCTCCTGTCCCCGTCCAGATGCGCAATCCTGAGGACATACCCCACGTGGTACTGGGTGTGGCCGGTGTGGGCCGCGATGGTGTCAGACCACCTTTCAGCAGTCAGGGTCCTGTCGAATGGAATACGCACTTGTATCAGGAAGGCACTGTCAACAAGCCTGACTTTACAACACTCAATTTCCAGATTTCATGCGTGGATCCAGAAGGATACCTGACCAATGTCGCCTCTGGCAATTCTCTTGCTGGACCCCATACGGCGGGAATTGTGGCGCTCATACTAAGTGCCAACCCCGAGCTACTACCTTGGGAAGTCAGAGACATCCTTATTGAGACTGCCGAAGACATCGGGGATCCGGGATTCGATTTCCAGACAGGTCATGGCTTTATCAATGCCTACGACGCAGTCAGCGCCGTCATTGAGGGACAAGAATGACAAGGCCAAATCCCCCAAGATTACTCTTCGCAATTATTTTCTGAAATTTTTTTCCATTCCCCAAAACTCAGTGACATAGGGCTGTCACTGAGGCGGATTTCTTTGAAGTATGAAAACGATCTGGTACCTGGTGGGATGGGCAGTCGTCGGCCTGTCGCACCTACTACATCAAAACTCAATGGAAACAAAAATCGGACAAATCGAAATCGTCATCTTCAACACAAAGCCCGGCTACTCACAGGAAGAAGCCCGAGCCGCACTCGAAACGCTCAATGACTGCGTTCTCAAGTTTGAGGGATTCCTTGAGCGAAAGCTCGCCCAAAACGAAAAAGGCCAGTGGATAGACATCGTCTATTGGCAGAGCAAGGAGCAAGCACTGCTTGCCGCCGAGCAGATCATGAACGACCCCAAGGCCCTCGAAGCTTTCGAGGTCATTGAGGAGGAGCAGATGCAGATGTTCCACTTCACGCCTGTCTCCACTTTCAAAAACGAATTAGTCACAACAACACGATAGATCATGGTAATCGAAAAAACAGACCTCTCAAAAACACACACTGCCTACTACAAGGCCAGGCGCACACCAGAATTGGTGGACCTCGAGCCTTACTACTACTTGTCAGTCACGGGCCAAAGTGCCCCGGAAGACCAGCAGTTTCTTGCTGCGATCGAAGAACTATACGCCGTAGCCTACGCCATCAAGTTCGACTACAAAGCGCAGGACTTTGACTTCGTGGTCCCCAAGATGGAAGGCTTCTGGTGGGTCGAAGGGGCCAACAGTCAGGAGGAGTTTGCGGCAGCTCCCCGCGAGAGCTGGTGCTGGAAGATCGTTATCCGCATGCCGGACTTCGTCGAGCACCTCTCTTATTTCCGGGCCATCCAGGCCGTCAAGGACAAGAAGCCTGAGCTTACAGGGATCGAGCGCGTCAAGTACGAGCTCATCAATGAGGGGATCAGCGCGCAGATCCTGCACCTGGGGCCTTACGAAGAGGAAGCGTCGACCATCATGCAGTTGCAGCAGTTCATTAGCGAGCAAGGGATGAAGGTCGCGGGGCACCACCACGAGATCTACCTGTCCGATCCGCGTCGGACACCAGTGGACAAGCTGAAAACCATCATCAGATACGCTGTCGAGCACTAACCCTATTTTGAACTAGTAGCATGATTGGAAGGGCACATCTCAGGTGTGTCCTTCATTTTTTGTAAGATGGAGCCCACAAGGCCAGCACCCGGCCCACTACACAAGCCTCCTCGCGCCTGCCTGCGCGGAGCCGCTACGGCAAAGGCAGGCCGGTCGCAGCCATCAGCCCCGCAAGCTCACCGCACTAGCCTAGCATTCTCTGCGACTTAGGTTTTCGGCCATTCCTATCCTGTTCAAAAAAACAAACACCCTAATTTTATTGACAATGGCAGAGCTCCTCGTCAACCAATTCTTTCAGCGTCCCTTCTTTGATCAGCTAGGATCGGCAATCAGTCCTAGCTATCCCACTTGGGATCAGCAGGCATTCATGCGCGACGTCTACGCTGACGGGTGGGATGACCTGGCACTGACGCAACGAATGGCCCGAATCAGCCAGGTGCTCCGGAAGCACTTACCCGACGACTATGCAGAAGCTCTGCAAATTCTATTGGCCGCTTCGAAGAGTGCTGAAGGTTTCAATGGGATGGTCTTTTCCGACTTTGTCGGTCAGTTTGGCTTACACGATCCAGAGATGAGCCTCGATGCGCTAGAGCAGTTCACACAGGTAGGAAGTGGGGAATTCGCCATTCGCCAGTTTATTCTGCAACACGAACAGCTCACAATGGCCCGGATGCTCGATTGGACCGGTCACTCCAATGAACATGTCCGACGACTGGCCTCCGAAGGATGTCGCCCGCGTCTCCCGTGGGCCGTGGCCTTGCCGAAGTACAAGAAAGACCCATCACCCGTGCTTCCAATCCTCGATCGCCTCAAAGACGATCCCTCTCTCTACGTAAGGAAAAGTGTGGCCAATCACCTCAATGACCTGACCAAGGACAATCCAGAGCAGGTGCTGGACCTTGTGGAGTCATGGCAACAAGGGGCCTCCACCCACACGCAGTGGATCATCAAGCATGCGCTACGAAGCCTAGTGAAGCTGGGCGATCCCCGAGCCTTGAAAGTATTAGGATTTGATGCGGCGGATGTAAATGTGTCGAAGCTGACCATCCAGTCTCCGACGGTTGTGCTCGGAGGCTCCGTCGACTTCGATTTGGAGTTGGTCAATCGGGGGAAAGAAGAGGCTCAGGTCGTTGTGGACTTTGTGATCCACTTCATGAAGGCCAATGGGAGCCTTGCCCCCAAAGTCTTCAAACTAAAAAATCTGAAAATGTCCGCCGGAGAAAGAATAACGGTCTCCAAATCTCATCCCATAAAACCCATCACGACGCGGAAGTACTATGCCGGCAAACACAAATTAGCCGTTCAGATCAATGGCCAGGTTTTGAAAGAGGCCAATTTCAAGCTGCTGACTTCTTGAAAGATCCCTAGGTACAGTCAGTCAAGAATTGAGATAAAAAAAGGCAGATGATCCGAAGACCATCTGCCAAATTTCACTCAAGACTATTTGATAATACTAGTGAGTCTTCAGGATTCTATGTTGGAACACTTTGGTAGCCGTCCTGATCGTCATCATGACCGCACCAGCCGGAACGTTGTGATCCACGAGACTGATTTCCACAGTATTCTGACCGATCTTCAGATCAAGTTCTCTGGAGATCAGCACTCTACCAGAAAGATCAATCAGCGCGAGCTGTCCTATCTCCTCCTTCGTACTCGTTACCTGCAGCGTGATCTTATCTACAGTAGGGTTAGGATAGACACTGGTTTCGATGGCATCCTTGAGGACCTCGGCAATCTCTTCCGTGGCCTCCTCGGTACCGCTCTCGGTTACAGTCTCCTCCACTACGATGGAGGTCTCCTCCCTGGTCTGAGTAGTCTGTACGATCTCAAACGTCACTGTGATCGCCGTACCGGCTACTCCTTCACCATACTTGTCAGAGTAAGGCGTGGCTGTCAAGGTGTGCTCACCCAGGACACAAGCATATTTATCCTTCTTGTCTTTCTTGGGCTTCTTGTGCTTGCCACTGTCCTTCTTGCTCTTCTTATCATCCTTGCACTTGCATTTCTCGATGATCTCATCTGTCAGGTACGGAGCCTTGTAGTCAATGTCGATCACTTCTCCATCAAGCGTGAAGACAACACTACCTACCTCGTCAGGATTCGTGAAGGCCTGCACCTCATTGTACTTGTCCTTCAGGTCAGCAAGCTCCACGACGGCACCGTCTACCAACGGCATTACGATTTCATCACGTTTGGTATCTACGATCGCCAGTGAAGTCACCGCCTCGCTATTGAAGATCGTGAACTCAATCGTACCAGCAGTGCCAGTGGTACCTCCCGCATCTTCATCCTCGTACGGCGTGGCCGTGAGGACATAGTCGCCGGCAGCCCAAGGATATGGCTTGAGCTTGGACCCCTTGCCTTTCTTGCCCTTGGAGCCTTTACCCTTCTTACCTGATTCTGCCAAGACATAGATATTGTCATTATCGATGGTCACTTCCTCGCCATTCAGCGTAAACAGCACGCTACCCACTTTCTCAGGATCTGTCACAGCTTCTATTGTGAACTCATAGTCACCAGCCATGTCAATCGCCTCACCATCGACCAAAGGACGAGTATCTCCGTACTTGTCAGTTTCGATGAGGTTGAAAGATGTCACAACGGAAGTGTTGATCACTGTAAAGGTGATCGTCAGTGGAATACCTGGATTACCGAGGCCATTCTTACCCGTGTAAGGTATCGCAGTTAGGGTATGCTGACCCAGCGTAGGGTTGAACTCGAAGATCTCCTTGGAGCTATTGCCCGCAATCGCGAACGGATCATAGTTCTCCACCTGGACTTGTACACCATCGAGGAAGAACACGACACTACCAGCTTTACGATTTGGATTAGCAAAGATGCTAATTGACGCGTACTCGGGTTGAGCGACGTCAATGATGTCTCCGTCTTTCAGTGTTTGGATAACACTTCCACCACAGTACTTGTCAGACTTCTTGCCGTATTTGTCATATCGACTTGAGCAGGAGTGTTTATTGTACTTGTCTCCCTTGTAGTACTTGTCGTACTTGCTGTACTTCTTGCCCTTCTTGTACTTACCAGCACACACAAGGTCGAAGTCCACAATGCCCAGGTCCTTCGTGACCGTCACCTCAAAGGAGATGGTGCTCACATTGCCATTGACATCTGTCACTGAGTACTCCTCGACAGTCGTTCCAAATGGGAAGAATGAACCACTTCCCAATCCGCCAATCAGCGTAGGAGGACCTGCCAAGCCACAGTTGTCCGTAGCAGTAGGCGCATCGTATTCCACGATCCGTCCACCTTTCTTGGCATAAGCTGGTAGTAGCAGATCGGATACTGGATCGAATACCGGTGCAATGTTGTCCTCCACAGTGACCGTAGAAGTACATGTACTGACATTACCATGGACATCCGTGACTGTCAGCGTCACAATGTTATCACCAACATGGCTGCAGTCGAAGTCCGTCTGGCTAGCCACGAGACTCGCAATAGCACAGTTGTCAGAGCTGCCTCCGTCAATATCGCCAGCGGTAACCCATGCCTCTCCGTTCTCATCCAATTCGATGGTGATATCCTGGCAGACAGCCGTCGGAGCAACGAGATCCTCGATCGTAACAGTGGCAACATCCACCGTGGCATTGCCATTATTATCTGTCACCGTGACGGTCACCAGATTGTCTCCAACTTCAGCGCAAGTGAAATCTGTAGGGTCGACAGCTATGCTCGCTACCCCGCAGGCATCATCGGCGTACGTGATCAGACCTTCACCAAGCTTGCTGAGCGTGATGTCGTCAATGGTAGAACCACTGAAGAATGGCGCGTCACCAAACTCCTCAAATCGAATGGTAGCAGTAGTAGCAGCCGCGACCGTAAAGTCTACAACTCTCCTTTCTACAGTCCCGCCAATGAAGGAAGTGAAATCCTGATTGAGTAGGCTACCGATCTGCACATTCAGTTTGGCATCGTCGTCGTTGCCCAAAATCAAGAAGCTCAATCGATAATTACCCGGATCAAGCGTCAAGGCACTCTTCGTCTCTATCGTTCCATTGACATCTCCGGCAATATCCGCGGCATTGCTGCTAAGCGGAAGGCCAAACTGGTTTGCAAAGAAGATATCGACATCACCATTGATGACATTCCAGTTCACCAGATCCGTCTTCGCCAGGGCTGGGACATCAGCTTCAAAGTCCTCAAAGAAGAGCACCTGCTGTGCAGAAGTAGCATCAGGTATGCTAGCGTTGCCGCTCGCATCCAATTGGAGGGTGATATCCTGAAGTTCTACGGTAGGAGGTGTCAGATCCTCAACCGTCACGTCGAAGCTACACATGGCTGTGTTGCCACTCGCATCCGTCACCTGGAAGGTGTTGGTCGTGGTACCAACAGGGAAAGGATAACCACTAGGCAGTCCAGCAATCTGATCGACTGTCAGGCTGCCAGTTTCGATGATCAGGCTGATGTCATCCAACGTCAGATTGAAGAAGAATAGATTGTCCTCCTCAGTGAATCTGATGCATACCTGCTGTCCTTCCAGCGCCTGGAATGTGCTTGTCAAATCGAAGTTTCGGGCATTGGGACCTTCCTGGATCAGAGGATCACCAGGGTTCGTAGAGAAGATCTCCATGATCGGGTTCATCGCTACATCCATCAACTCCACTCTGAATTCCTGATTGGGATCAGAGAACGTACCGGCAAAATTATGGATGCGGTCCAGCCAGCTCATGTTGGCACTCGTGATGTTCGTAGGTACTGTGAACAGCTGCGATACCAGGTGCGACCCCGGCCCCGTTTGAGTTGTCACGACATCAAAGCCTCCGGAAATCGGTGGTCGAGAACCTCTGGGTCCGCCTGGAACGACGGTCCCATCATTGACCAGGAAGGCACCTGAACCAGCATCAATCACGGTCCATCCCGAGAAGTCGCCAGTTTCAAAATTGCCATTCACAATGTACTCATCGGCGGATACACAGTTGTCAGCAGCAAACACATCATAGTAAACCACTGCTGAGCAGAGATCTGGATCCGTCTCTACCACGATGTCACCCGGGCACTCAATCACAGGATCGACAAGATCGATCACTGTAACGGTAGATTCGCAAGTGGAGACATTGCCATTCACATCTGTTACCGTGAGCACCACTGTATTTAATCCAGTATGGCTACAATCAAAATCCGTTTGGCTAGCCACTATGCTCTCAATGCCGCAATTGTCTGTACTACCTCCATCAATATCCGAAGCAGAAATCGTTGCCATTCCGGCGTCATCCAGGAAGACATCGATGTTCTGACAAACTGCTGTTGGTGCTTCGCTGTCCACGATAGTCACTGTCGCCGTGCAAGTACTGATATTCCCATTGAGATCTGTGACGGTTAGCACCACAGGATTTGGTCCTACGTCATCGCAACCAAATTCATCGACATCAATTGCCAAACTGAATATCCCACAGTTATCGGTACTGCCACCTCCAATTTGGTCTGCTGTGATGCTTGCCAGACCGTCAGCATCCAGATGGATTTCCAAATCCTGGCACATCGGTACTGGCGGTACATTGTCCTCGACAGTCACCAACGCTTCACATGTACTCGAATTGCCATTCGCATCGGTCACAGTCAGTTCGACGGTATTAACTCCAACATTCGAGCAATCAAAGGACGTCTGGCTGGCAGATACGGTGACAGGGCCGCAGTTGTCAAAGCTACCGCCATCGATAGCGGAGTCATCGATGATCGCCATGCCCGATGCATCCAACTGGATGGTGATGTCCTGGCAAACCGCCTCAGGCGCTGTGGTGTCTACAATTGTGACACTCGCTGTGCAAGTGCTGATATTGCCGTTCAAATCGCCGACGAATATCGTGACAGTATTGACTCCAATGTCACTGCAGTCAAATAAGCCGTTATCCAGACCGACAAACAGAACGCCACAGTTATCTGTGCTATTCTCCTGAGCGTCTCTCAATGAGAATTCAGCCTCGCCATTCTCATCCAATGCCAGCGTAACGTCCTGGCAGAAAGGTACCGGAGGCTCGTCATCAGAAACTTCGACCACTTGCTCACAGACACTCGCGTTGCCGTTGACATCGGTCACGGTCCACGTCAATGTCGTGGAACCCACTGGATAGACATCATCAAGGGTAAGTCCATCACTGCGAACTACATCCACCGAAGCGATACCGCAATTGTCGGCGACTTCAGGTCCGGCCGAAGATCCCGCAATGAAGGCAAGATCCTGGACCCGTCGGTCGGCGCCAGCGAGACCAAGGAACGTCACCTGGCCAGTATTGGGATCGATGGTGTAGAGTCGGTTCCCCAGCGATTCCTGGCAGCACTCACTGAAATATACCAACCCATTGTCAGGGTTTACTGCCAGAGATAGAGCCCCTAAGCGAGTGGACATCGGTATGATATTGACCACATTTCCGGTGTTAGGATCGATCTCCAGCAAGTCACTCTGCTGATTCGTCCTAAGTCCGTACAACGTTCCATCTGGCGCAAATGCTACGGCCAGATAAGAACCTGAAGGTACCGGTTGACCAACAAGCGTCTCGGCTGCTGTGTTTCTATCTATTCTCCAGAGACTGTTATTCGTCCTGACTGCATAGATGATATCTGTCCCCGGCTGAATGGTCATGTCGACGTATCGACTGCCCAAAGCACCAATTACGCCCCCGAGGCTGCCAGTGTTTTCGTCTATGGTGATGAGTTGGGCATTCTGATCAGTGATGCCATAGAAGGTGCCATCCGATGCAATACCCATACTTGTAATGCCACGACCCGGCAGGGGTGTCCCTACGACACTGCCTAGTCCCGTCATGAGATCAATGGTCATAAATGCCCCGCCGTCGGCGGCACCTGCGCTGGCACCTCCATTCACAGCGAAGAGCTGTGTAGGACCGTCAGCCATATCAATGAATGCACCACAGAGGCCGGCATCATTTGACACTGAAATGTCATCCTGGCAGGTGATCACTGGAGCTTCATTGTCAATCACCTCAATGGTGAATGATTGCTCATCCTGACCGCAAGGATTGTTAACGTTAATGGTAACAGTAGTGACCCCAACGCCAAATAATGCGCCATCACCTGTACCCGGACCAGAACCAACAGTGGCTCCAGAAAAGGTGTATGTAACAACAGGAGCAGGTTCTCCGACGACAACCACATTGTAGTTCACTGCGGCGCCACACTGACCTGGGTCATTGTTGACCGAAATGGGGGCTGGCAAATCGGCAATCGCTGCACCAACGCAGGTGATCTCCGCAGCGAGAGGGAACACCAAAGTACCTTCATCACAATCGTCCGAGGTAATGGTCATGTCACCACTGTACGTCCTGATGTCGGGAGCGTTGAAGACCACATCGAAGGTGATCGAGCCACTCACCCCGACAACAGCAGGAAGCGTAATGCCGCTCAAACTGAAGAATGAGGCATCAGCACCACCAAAGTCTATCTGAGATATCGTCAATGGGTTCCCTCCCAGGTTGCTTACTGTGAAAGTCTTCACATTGTTGACATTGGGGAAGACATTGCCAAAATTCCCGTCACCGGCGACATCGATCTCAGGAGGATTGGCAAGCACTATCACATCGTCAGAGGTGGCTGAGCATCCAAACAGATCGATCACCTCCACGGTGTAGGTGCCTGCTTGTGTGGCCGTGTAAGTCTGCAGAGTGGCGTTAGGAATGTCCACACCATTGAGCTTCCACTGATAGATCGACGATTGCGAAGCCGTGAGAACAGCTCCGACACCAGGGCAGAGGTAAGCTGTACTCGGTGTGACATCAACCGTAGGATTGTCGTTGACTGTCAGCTCCACTGGCAATGATGTGCCTGAACACCCTCCTCCATTGGTAACATCCACAGTGTAAGATCCGGTTTCAGAGGCGACGTATGTTTGAGAGGTCGCTCCTGTTATAGGCTGACCATCTTTGAACCACTGATAAGAATCTCCATCATTGGCCTCGAGCGGGATCGTTTCCCCCTCACACACGGTCGTCTGACCTGTGACGATGATTGCTGCAGGCTGTACATTGACAGTAGCCGTACAGGTGGCCGTGTTGCCAGCATTGTCCGTGACAATCAGTGTCACCGTATTTGCACCGATATTGTTGCAAGTGAAATCCGTCTGAGACAGCGCAATATTGTCAATTCCGCAGGCATCACCGGACCCATTGTCGATCATCTCTGGAGTGATGCTCACATTACCGCTGGGATCTAGCGCTACAGTAATGTCCTGGCAAATTGCCGTGGGAGGATCGGTGTCAGCTTGCGAGCTCGTATTCCGGTGGAATCTGATCGCTCTGCTATTGGTACCAGATGTAGCGATGTCTGGTACGAAGTCACCATCTAGGTCACCGATAACGATACCACTCACCTCGGCCTGAGCACTGGAGGTGTAATCAATCCGGTTATCAAAACTCGTGATGCCGTTAGTCGTGGAATTGCGATAGACACTAAAGACGTTGTTGCCACTTGACTTGGTAACGATGTCAGCAAAGCCATCGCCATCCACGTCCCCTACTCCAATTCTGTAATTGGAACCGGGTGCTGGCTTGTTCACGAGGGTATTGAAAGAGATATTTCCAGGTACAGACGTATTGACCCGAACGGCCGTGTTGGCAGCACCACTGAAGTTACAAGTGGTCATATCGAACAGTCCGTCCCTGTTGAAGTCCGCTATCATCATTCGATAGGGGTAGCTCCCTCCCGAAGGCCATGCTTCGATTGGCTCAAAGCTCACTGTCATAGAGCCATTGGGGGTCGTATTCCTGATAGTGATGAATCGGTTGAAACCTCCCTGAGAACCTCCAAAGTCGGTCTTACCGTCGCCATCAAAATCGGCCACCTGGATACCAGTACAGTGTCCTGCCCCTCCTGCCACTAGCTGGCGGGGTCCAAAAACGATACTGCCAACACCGGTACTCATATTGAGCGCGACCCAGATATCACTACCGCGAGAACCAATAATATCTACCTTACCGTCATTGTTGAAATCGCCAGCGGCAATTTGATAGCCCGACACACCTTGAGTAGTCGTGGAATAGGTGATGGATATATTTCCGGGACCTGATGAAGTATTGCGAAAGACCTGAGAAGTGGTAACAAGATCCTTGAGCCCGTCCCCGTCAAAATCCGCAGCTGCAATACCTCTGATGTTTCCAGTAGGATAGTTCCGCGCGACAAAGTTCAGGTTGCCGGGAGTACTATAATTCTGAGCAATCGATATGCCACTCCCAAATCCGCCAACGACGACTTCTGGTTTGCCGTCATTGTCCATGTCCTGGCTGATCATATTGTATGCGCCGTACTGAACAGGAAGATTGAAGCTAACATTTTGATACGTCTGATTATCCAAAGGCGTCGGACAAAAGATGCCGTTGAACTGGGACTTGGAATAAGCAGTTAAATCACACTGGTTAGTCACAGAGATAGGCCCTGTAGTGGCACCCAATGGCACGATGACCTCGAGCTTGCCAAACGTAGCCGAAACTACCTGGGCTTTTGTCGCGCCAAAGAAGACAATATTGTTCTGAAGATTGACTGGATCGAAGTTCGCTCCAAAAATCTCCACCACCGATCCGATAAAACCGGTGTTTGGCTGGAAAGAGTTTATTACTGGCACATTCGTACATTGGGCATCCGCCTGCGTGCTTAGCCCCATACAAACGACCATCATCAAAGCAGTAAATATTCT
Source organism: Cyclobacteriaceae bacterium (assembly GCA_965227935.1). Taxonomy (GTDB): domain Bacteria; phylum Bacteroidota; class Bacteroidia; order Cytophagales; family Cyclobacteriaceae; genus JAWPMT01. The sequence goes on from CBDDGS010000055.1 coordinate 179,985, forward strand.
TCTCATGATCATCGGTTATAGGTGATGTCGATTGAAATGGTCGCGGGATCCACTCCCTCAGGAATCGCCAATCTCAAGTGGCTATATTCATCCGAATCACAGGAAGCCTGGAACATCTGGGCCTGGCCTATCGCAAATTCCGGCACCTCAATGGTCGCCTGGTTATTCTGCGCGTCAGTGAGATCGAATGTGAATCCGATCCTGTCGACGTTGCCAGCCTCATTGAAGGCATTGAGCAAAATCACGGGATCCGAAGATGGTGAGCATTTCACGACGGCAAATTGTACATCGAAGTGAAAGTCCGCTTCCTCAAGCAGTATCCACGGTTGGATATACTCCGGTTGCTGCGCTTGGGCAAAAGTCGGAGTCAGACAAAAAGCAAGCACCACCAGCAGCGCCGGTAGGGACCATTTCACCGGGGGACGCAACTTATGCCTCCCCACGGAGCGCTTAGACAGGGCTCGTTTTGATTCCTCTATGGGAATTGAACCAAAATCAATTTTCATTTAGACTATAGTTAGGTTAGAGTTGAACATGATCTCAACGGAAATAACAAACGCTGCGAGCAAGCTCCAGCAGCAAGAATTGAGAGGAAACCAGAACTGGGATAATGCACGTGCTGAAGTGTGCATTGTCAGAAAGGATAAGCGGTTGCGTAGAATTGGCATTTTTGGCCAATTAATGCTCCACAAGTGTGGGTGACGCGGTTCTTTCATTCAGGTTAGGATTCGAGTCAATTCTCACTTTCATCAGACGCAAAGAGGTACTTCTCCTACAGGCCTATGACGCTTGTCAAAGACAAAAATTGAATGCTTGGAACAGGGGGCCGAAAGTTGTTCGCAAGACTTATTCTACCTCTAATGAATCTAAATGAAGTGATTGTTTCTTGTCGAAACATCCAAAAATCATTTGGAACAAGCAAGCATTCCACCCAATAAATATTAAAAAAAACCTGTTATACTACCCTCAAACCAAATAAATTGAACTTTCTCAAATAATTTTTGCACTATATCAACTCGCCGTGCAACCGCCATATTCAACATTGCCCTTGCCTTACCGATCGTAGTTAGCTGCAGCAATCATGTGTCATCGAGACTAGTCCGTTATTTGATATCTAAGATTAGCATCTAACGTAAATGGTATGCTCTCATTTTTGTTGTTATCTAACGGTGTTGTGCGGATTCGAAAAGTGATCGCGAGTTTTCGAAGCTACTGACCGAGCCAAAATAGACCTGACTGGAGTGGCAATCTGCGGAGGGTTTTGAATTCGGAGTTATTGAATTCTTGAGTATCGGCTGCTCTACGTTATTGCCAGGAAAATAACCCAAAGATCAAAACTCAAAACTCCATGTCGCCAGCGAATGCTCCGAGCTTCGTGAACAGCTGTCTTACCTCTTGGTTAAGCCGCTTTGGTAAGCCAGCCACCGCTGCTCACATCGTGCTTCAGGTTAAGATCAAATTGTGGTACTTTCATTGGCTCAAAAACCAATAATGTCATGAAGAGAAAACTACTTGCAAGCGTGGTGGTCTTGCTATCGTTTGTGTGTGTGACGGTGGCGCAGGACGAGTCACCATTGACGGAAGGAAACTTTAAGGGGCTGGAGCTACGGAGCATCGGGCCCGCCTTTGTGTCTGGCAGGATTGCAGACATCGCTGTACATCCTGACAACGACAATATCTGGTACGTTGCCGTCGGATCCGGTAGCGTGTGGAAGACCAAGAATTCTGGTATTACGTGGACACCTATTTTCGATGATCAGTCGGTTTACTCCATCGGCTGTGTAACGATCGACCCCAACAACCCTCATACTGTTTGGGTGGGTACTGGCGAGAATGTTGGTGGACGCCATGTAGGTTTTGGCGATGGCATCTACAAGAGCGAAGATGACGGCAAAAGCTGGAAGAACATGGGTCTGAAAGACTCGGAGCATATCTCCAAGATCATCGTTCACCCCGATAATTCCGACGTAATTTGGGTGGCCGTAGAAGGGCCCCTATGGAATAGTGGTGGCGAGCGTGGCTTGTACAAGAGTACTGACGGCGGCGAATCGTGGAAGAAAGTACTTGGAAATGGCGAGTGGACAGGGGTGACAGACATCGTCATTGACCCCCGAGATCCCAACTGGCTGTATGCTGCCACATGGGATCGCCATCGTACGGTGGCCGCCTATATGGGAGGCGGACCTGGATCAGGTATCCACCGCAGTATGGACGGAGGAGAAACCTGGGAAGAAATGAAAGGCGGCATCCCCAAGTCCAACCTTGGAAAGATTGGCCTGGCTGTATCTCCGTTCAATCCGGACGTGGTCTACGCCGCTATCGAAACAGATAGAACCAATGGTGGACTTTATATGAGCACCAATCGCGGAAAAACCTGGAAGAAGCAATCAAATGCCGTTTCGGGTGCTACGGGACCTCACTATTACCAGGAGCTGTATGCTTCCCCGCACCAGGAAGGCCGCCTCTATCTCATGGATGTGCGGGTACAGGTTTCAGATGACCACGGGAAGACCTTCCGCAGACTCAAGGAGGAAGACAAGCATTCGGATAACCATTCCCTGGCATTTCGCGCAGACGACCCCAACTATCTACTGATAGGCACGGACGCCGGTATTTGGGAGAGCTTTGACCTGGCGGAAAACTGGCGCTATATCAACAACATGCCTATCACGCAGTACTATAAGGTGGCGGTAGATGATGCTGAGCCATTCTACTGGGTGTACGGAGGGACACAAGACAATGGCTCACACGGCGGACCTTCGCGCACGGACACCGAACATGGCATCCGCCACGCAGACTGGATCAAAACGCTGGGTGCTGATGGTCATCAATCCGCTACTGAGCCCGGCAATCCGAAGATCACTTATGCTGAAACGCAGCAAGGCGGTCTCCACAGAATTGATCGCGTGAATGGCGAACAAGTATTCATTCAGCCACAGCCAGGGGAAGGAGAGGACTTTGAGCGCTTCAATTGGGATGCCCCAATTGTCGTGAGCCCTCACGATCCGGCGACCTTGTATTTCGCATCAGCTCGTGTCTGGAAATCTACGAATCGTGGTGATAGCTGGACTGCTATATCCGGCGACCTCACCCGTGACCAGGAGCGCATCACCTTGCCCATCATGGGTCGTGTGCAGAGCTGGGACAACCCCTGGGATATCGGCGCGATGTCCAACTACAACACCATCACCTCATTGTCGGAGTCCCCGCTGCAAGCAGGGCTCGTATATGCCGGAACAGACGATGGCATCATCCAGGTGACAGAGGATGATGGGGCGACATGGCGCAAGATCGAAGTAGGTAGCATCAAGGGTGTGCCCTCCACGGCCTTCGTCAATGATATCCGCGCTGACCTGCACGATGCCAATACCGTCTATGTTTGTCTGGACAACCACAAGTACGGTGACTTCAATCCATACCTCTTAAAGAGTACAGACAGAGGACGTAGCTGGACGTCCATTCGTAGCAACCTGCCTGATCGCACACTGATATGGAGGACCGTGCAAGATCATGTGAAGCCGGAGCTTATGTTCGTTGCCACCGAGTGGGGCATCTACTTCACCATTGACGCTGGCAACCAATGGATCAAGCTGACTGGAGGAGTACCGACCATCTCTTTCCGCGACATCACTATCCAGCGACGTGAGAATGACCTTGTAGGAGCGTCTTTCGGACGTAGCTTCTACATCCTGGATGACTACAGTCCGCTACGTGATATCTCCGAAGAGTCACTGAGCCAGGAAATCCAACTGTTCGCTACGAAGGACGCCCTATGGTATGAGCCTCGATCGATCGACGGGCAGATGGGTGCTTCCTACTACACAGCTGACAATCCTCCTTTCGGTGCGACTTTCACCTACTTCCTAAGTGAAGGATACAAGTCTCTAAAAGATGAGCGTAAGGAAAAGGAGAAGGAGCTCAACAAAGCCGGTAGCAGCGTGCCATTTCCCGGCTGGGCAGCTCTGGAAGCTGAGCGGCGACAGGAGGATCCGAAAGTTGTCCTAACTATTAAGGATCAGCAGGGTATGGTTGTCAACGTTGTCGACGGCAAGACCTCCAAAGGGATGAATCGCGTCTCCTGGGACCTTAGCTACGCGTCTAAGCGCGGTATCGAGTTGGATTCTCGTGGTCGAGGGGGCTGGCGGGGCCGATCCGGATCGATGGTCACTCCAGGCACATACTCTGTCACGGTATCGGAGGTCATTGACGGCGTGATGACGGATATCGCCGGACCTCAGGAATTCAATGTGGTGCCACTTCGCGACGAGCGCGGGGCACTACCCGGCAAGTCCTACGAGGAGATCGCGGCGTTCCGAGCAGATGTGAATTCCTTCCAGGAAGCCATGTCCGCCACTTCCACAACACTGGAGAACAGCATCAAGCGGGTGGAGGCCATGCGCCGCGCGCTGACCAGGGCTGATGGGGACAGTAAGGACCTCATGAAGCGCATCTATGATGCTCATCAGGAGCTGCTGGATCTGGATATTGAGCTAAACGGTCACCCGACGAAGGGAGAGATCGGCGAGCGCTCCAATCCTACTCCCGGCAATCGACTGGGTATTGGGCGCCGATCGCTGCGTACCACCTACGGTCCCACGGATATGCATAAGGAGCAGGTGGAGCTTGGGAAGGCCCAGTTGGCAGGAATCCAAACCAAGTTGCAAAGGATGACGGACGAAGTTCTCCCTGGTATCGAGACAGACCTTGAGGCCATAGGTGCTCCATGGATCGAAGGCCAGAAGGTCATAGGACCTAACGAATAGTTTTTTCCAAACGAAGTTGAGAGGCGGGAGCTGAAAAGTTCCCGTTTTTTTTTGCCTCAGCGGATAGAAGTCGGGCAGGTAGTTGGAATAGCATTGATGGCAAGCGCTTGTTGGTGGAAATTCCCGGTATGTTTTTCGGCAAAATCGAAACAACCTCCTTCATTACCCCGTAATAGCCAACAATGAAAGGAACAAATCTTGGTGAACTCGAAGAATTGGTATTACTAGTCGTCGCCAATTTGAACTCTGAAGCGTATGGCTTGGCCATCCGAAACTTTATCAATGAGCGGGCCGGGCGCACAGCGAGTATCAGTACGATCCACGCAACGCTTCAACGATTGGAGAAGAAAGGCTTCGTAACCTCGGCCTATGAGTCGGAGTCTTCCGGAGATAGGGGTGGGCGGCCAAAACTAATTTTCTCGATCACTGCTGAAGGAGAACAGGCATTGATCGCTACTCGACAGTTGAGAGAGGAGTTGTGGCAGGGTGCGCCCAATTTTTCAAGCCTGAATTTTTCTCTATGAAGTCCTCACCACCCCGATGGCTACTCCGGCTATTGGAGAAGATCATCGACCCCTGGCTATGGAGGAGCATCAGCGGCGACCTGTGGGAGGACTACGCGGCAAATCGGCGGCGACATTCCAGAATCAGAAGCAACTGGTTATTAGTGGCCTCAATATTGGGCTATCTCCGCTTTCCTGCACTATTGAATCTCGGCAATCCAACATACACAAGCTCTATGAACATTTGGCAGAATTATTTCCTCACCGCCTTGCGAAGTCTGAGACGGAACAAAATCAATACGGCGCTAGCGCTCGGCGGACTCGTGATCAGCTTCGTCGCCAGTTTTGCGATACTGCAATATGTGAAGTACGAAAAGGGCTATGATGACTTTCATGAACATGTGGACCGAACGTACCGCGTCAGTCACTTGATGACTAACGCCTCGGGGACAACTAAAAATGCGCTCACATTCTTTGCGGCCAAAGATGAGTTCAAGGAATCGATACCGGAAATAGAGACAGCCACGCATATGCTCTCCGTGAACAATGTCATTCTCAAAATCGGGGAGCGATTGCTGAAGCAGGAAGATGTCTTGATTACTACTCCCGATTTCTTCGATATTTTTTCGATCGACCTACTGTCCGGCTCTCCTAAGGACCTGGAGGCGCCTGATGTGATCTTCCTCTCTCGCAGGGTGGCCGACAAGCTGTTCCCCAATGGCGCAGAGGGTGAGGTGCTGGAAGTAGAGGGGCTCTTCGGTCAGACCTGGCAGGCGAGAGTCGCTGGTGTTTTTGAGGACATCCCCAATAACAGTCACCTCGTGGGCGAAGTACTGCTACCTCGTAGCAAGCTGGTTAGTTTTGGAAGAGAAGGGATTCTCTTTGGGCCCAATCTCAGTTTTGATCAGGTGGTTTGGCGGTGGCTTTCTTTCCATACTTACGTGAGACTGGAAGAAGACGCAGCAATCGGCACAGTCGAGAAAAAGGCCAATGCGATCGTAGCGGAATTTCGCGAGTCCATCAATCAGCAGCTACAGCAGAAACATGAGGTGTGGTTGCAGCCTTTGGCCAGCATTCATACAACCCCTGGCTCGGAGATGGAAATGAGTCCCGTGAACAGCCGGCAAATTATCGATCTCTTCCTCGTCATCGCCTTTGGGATATTGATCATTGGATGGATCAACTACATCAACTTGTCGACCGCAAGATCCATTTCCCGAAGCAAAGAGGTGGGCATTCGCAAAGCGCTTGGCTCCAATAAACTGCAGCTAAAGATCCAGTTTCAACTGGAGGCGCTGCTGCTCAACCTGCTGGCAGTCGCCTTATCGATTGGGCTGCTGGTACTTGTTGTACCCTTTCTTCAGGAAATCGCCGCCGAGCCATTTTTTGACGGTGCCTTCTCCGACACTCGTTGGTTGCTCGGACTAGCAGGGACCATTGTCCTGGGCAGCCTACTGGCAGGCTTCTATCCGTCGCAGGTCTTGTCGAGCTACGATACCAAAGAAGTCATCAAAGGCAAGATTCGGCATACGGGTAGTGGCATTTTCCTGCGCCGGGGACTGGTCATCTTGCAGTTTGTATTCACCATCTTTCTTATTGGTGGCGTGCTCATTGTGCACAATCAGATGATGTTTATGATGCATCATGAACTCGGCGTGGAAATTGACCAGCGTGTGATCATCGATAGCCCCGGAAATGAGTTTGGCAGAGAGGACTTTCGTGAGCGCATGAATACCCTGACTAACGAAATACGCCAGATTGCGGGAGTAGAGGCCGTATCCGTTGGCTCGATGGTTCCCGGAGTGGAGAACTTCTGGCGCAACAGCACGGAGGATGATCGCAGTGATCGTGCTGGCTTATTCATTCACCGAGCCATCGTCGATGAGAACTACGTCGACTTGTACGGTCTTGAGATGATCGCCGGAAGGTCTCTCAACAAATCTTTTGGAGCTGAAGAGTCCGCCATACTTCTCAACCGTAACTCTACCGTCCTTTTGGGATATGAAAATGCGGAAGACGCCGTGGGTGAGCAAATCACCTTTGCGGGGCAAACATTTGATATTGTCGGGGTGGTCGCGGACTTCTACCAGCGAGGTGTTCAATTCGCTGTCGAACCGATGTCATTTTCGCTGGATACCGGGTTGGCCGGGAACTACATTTCGGTCAAAGCACAAGCTGCTGATTGGGCACTTCTGACGAGAGAGCTTGAGGACCAATACAAGACTTTTTTCCCGGACTCACCCTATGAAGCGCGCTTTCTGGATGACGTCTTTAACGGGCAATACGAGAACGAACGGCGATTTCGAACACTGTTCTCGCTTTTCTCTGTGATCGCTTTACTGGTCGCGATGCTGGGTATATTGGGGCTTGCCTCTTACCTCCTCAATCAAAAGCTGCGGGAAGTCTGTATTCGAAAAGTCCTGGGAGCACGCCTCGACATGCTTTTTCTCCAATTGAACAAAGAGTACTTTGTGTTGAGCATCCTGTCTTTCCTTGTCGCTTCACCACTTATTTGGTTGGCCATGCAACACTGGCTTGAGGGATTCGCCAATCGCATCTCGGTGGGGCCCGTCTACTTCATCGTACCACTGCTGGTGGTTTTGCTGATTGTGTTGCTGACCACAATATATCAAACGACAAAGGTCGTCTTGACCAACCCCACAGACGTCTTGAAAGAGGACGGCTGATGAAGTAAACATCGGTTGACAGGGACGCTTAACTTGGTGTGGATGGCAATGCATTTTCGCAATCAACCGGCCTGGTGATTTTCAGGTCGTGAGACCGCAACCTAGAACGGGGCATCCCGGCTCAGGGATGGAGCGATTTGTTGGAGCCATGAAGTGAGAGATTCGCTTTTTTCTCATCCACTATGCAGCTTCTCCTATCTCTACTTCATGGCGACTCGCGAGAGCCCGACGCTGACACGAGGTCGTCAGAGCATTGCATGCTTGTTGCCGCCGTTATCTCGTCGTCAGGGGGAGCCCCTAATTCACTCATACCTCAACGCCGTCGTGGGGTTGAGGCGCATGATCTTCATGAGTTCGCGGAACACGGTACCGGATACGACGATTGCCAGTACCAGCAGGGTGAGAACGCTGGGCCATAACGTAAGGGCCGTATGATAGGCAAATGTCTCGAGCCAGCGGCCAGACACATAAAAGGCCAGCGGCGTTGCCACGACATTGGCGATGAGTAGCGGCCACAACAGGTCCTTGCTGAAGAGTCGGGAGATGGCGAGGTGGTCGGCGCCCAGCACCTTCCTTATGCCCACTTCCTTTGTGCGTCTTTGGGCGACAAACTGGATGTAGGCAAACAAGCCGAGGCAGGTGGTGATGATAGCGAGTAGCGTCATGATCGAAAATCCACTGGCAAGCTGCTCCTCCTTGTGGTATTGCCGGGCAAATTCATCGTCTAAGAATTGATAATCGAACGGCCGATCCGGGAACAGGGTCTCCCAGGACTGAGCGACATGCTGAATGCCTTCTTTCACGTTGCCGCTGAGGCGAACGCTGATGTAGTAATACCAATAAGGCTTGACGATGAACGCCATGGGCTTGACAGCATTATGCAGGGATTCGAACCGGACGTCTTCGACGACGCCGATCACGCGGCCTTTGCGTGTTTCAGTTGGCGTGTTGGGATTGCCCGTATTGTAGGTGGTTTCGAGGATGGCATCCAATGGATTGTCGAGCTCGAGCAACCGCACGGCGGCCTCATTCAAGATGAAGGCCTGACCGGCATCGTACTCCGAATCTGTGAAAAACCGCCCATCTACGAGGTCGATACCGAATGTGCTGAAAAAGTCTTCATCGACGGAGGTAGCATTGATGGGTTGAGCCTCTCTGCCATTCGCCTTGATGGACAACTGGAGGCCCATATTGTCCGTCGGCTTGTAGAATGACAACGTGACTTGCTGCACGGCAGGATGCTGCAAGGCCAGTGATTTGAAGGGCTGCGAATCATACCTGATCTGTCGCGCGAAGGGCGAGAAAATCACTTGCTCCCTGTCATAACCGGGATCAGCATTTTGGATGAATTGGAGCTGCTGCCTCAGGGTAATTGTAAATCCGATCAGCATCGCCGCCAGAACAAATTGAAAGGTCAAGAGCCCCCTTCTGACGCGCACGTCTCCCGTGCCGGTCGCGGCGCTGGTGCCTGAGACTTGGCTTGTTTTCAACATCCAGGCAGGGTAGGATCCAGCAATTAATGTAACAGCGGCAATCACGAGCGGAATCGCCCAGAAGATATTGAGTAAGGCCCCGAAATGAAGGGAGGCACCAATGAGCGAATTGACCAGATCGACCAACCAATACACCACGCCGAGCGCCAGCGTGGCGCTAAGTGCCACAAGGACGAGTGTCTCGATGGTAAGTTGTGAAAGGAGCTGCCGTCGCGTCGCCCCAATGGCCTGACGGATGTTGAGTTCACGCACGCGGTGCTGTAGCTGTACGAGCGTCAGCGTGATGAAGTTGGCCATCGTGATGATTAGAATGAAGACACCAATAGCTACAGCAAGTCGTGGATAGACTGGATCAATCGTAGAGGTGTACCCCGCGATGACCTCCGGTTCGGTATGAATCGACGTTAGCGGTTGCAAACGACCAAGGTATGCCTCGTGGTCTTTTTCCTTGTCGTCGATGTGTCGGCTGAAGAAGCCCCCGAATTGCGATTCAAAGTCACCCTTTTGCGTTCCGGATGGCAGCTTGACGTAGCTGTAGCAGTAGTTCATGTTCCAGCCGTTGGAAATGCCTCCCGGAAAGACTTGCTCGCCGGTCTTGAAAGAGACGAGTGCTTCAAATTGGATGTGCATATTGGCCGGCCACTGGGGGATGATGCCCGTGATGGTGAGTGGGTAGTACTCGCCGTTCCACTTGAAATCGAGGCGGTCGCCCAACCGGGGGAGATCACCAAAATATTTCAAGGCCATGTCTTCTGTTACCACCAGACTGTAAGGCGCCTCCAAAGCGGTCTCTGGATCTCCGCGAAAGCCCTCGAACGAGAAAGTCTTGAGGAAGTCGACGTCGGCGAAGATCATGCCTTCTTCATAGAAGGATCGGTCACCATTGCGGAAAAGGGTCTTCGATCGATCCTTGAAAAATCTGGTAAACTGGTAATCGCCAAAGTCTTCCTTCAGCGTTGGCACGAGGGGGAAGGCGGTGGAAGCTATAGTGCCTCGCTCTGTCTCCCTGCATATGCGATAAATATTGTCTGCATCCGAATGGAAGCGGTCGAAGCTGAATTCGTAGCGCATGTAAAGCAGCGCGACCATCACGCAGGAAATGCCGACGACCATTCCAGTGATCTTGATGACGCTTTGAAGCCCATTGCGCTTCATCAGGCGCAAGGAAACGATGAATGCATTTTGTAGCATGGAGGGCAATTGTTTCAGCTATCGAAGATGACCGATAAATGCCTCCAGAATTATTCTACGCCCCGATTTGTCGTGAATGATACGCAACTAGTAGGTGAATGAGTACACCACCCATCTCGTTCAAAATGTGATTAGGCCGTTATCGCTCCAGCTTCGCATTCTTCGCCTCGATGATTTGTCCCATGATCGCCAGGGCGATTTCCTTAGCTGAGCGTGCATTGATAGGTAGACCAATCGGTGCAGCGATCTTGTCGATGAGCTCCTGAGAGATGCCTTTTTCCAGCAGTCGGTTGGTGCGCTTTGCGTGGGTTTTTTTGCTGCCCAATGCGCCTATGTAAGCAACATCTGATGGAAGCAGGATCTCCAATGCATTGTCGTCGATCTTCGGGTCATGGGACAGGACAGCGCAGAAAGTGTAAGCGTCCAACGGAAAGTCACCCAGCACTTCGGAGGGATAGGAGTTAAGGATTTTCGAGGGCTCCTCCGGGAAGTGAATATTTTCAGCGAAATAACCTCGCGGGTCGATCACGACAGTCTCGAAACCGAATTGATTCCCCAGGCTTACCAGATCCACCGTAATATGTGCTGCCCCTATGATCAGCAGCTGTGCCTGCCGGGGAAAAACATGGACGAAATATTCCTTATCTCCTTCTGCGATGGTCCGATTGGTCCGGTCGTCGTGGGCACGCCGTGCCTCGACAATTAGTCCCGAATCTGATAGGGGCGTGTCAGCATCAACCACCAGATTTTCTGTAGACCCATCCTTCAAGGCTGTCACGAGGGTAGAAGAGCGATTAGCCTTCAAATTGCTGATTACTTTGGACCACACGTCGCTTTCCGCCTTGACCTCCTGCACAAACACCTGTATGCTCCCACCGCATGAAAGTCCGACCGACCACGCCTCCTCGTCGCTCACGCCATAGGCCAGTCTCAGCGATTGCGCTCCATCAAAAACCTCCATGGCCTTCTTTACCACGGCACCTTCCACGCAACCTCCACTGACGGAGCCACTCATTTCTCCTTTCTCGTTGATCAGCATGACAGACCCTACAGGTCTTGGAGATGATCCCCAGGTTTTGACAACTCTCGCCATAGCGATACGGAGACCGGCATTTGACCACTGCTCCAGGATATCTAGATGTTCTGCTATCATAATTTTTTTAAACCAAAGCCTTATTCAAAAGTTATTAGTCTACCCCGATTTTTCCAACGATGGAAGGATGTAATACATGTAAAACCCAAACCCACTCCAAACAAAACACACGGGTATCCTTTTGGAGTTCAGTGCTAATCGTCCTGATTCCGAAGTGTCCCCTATGTGTGATGGCGTATTCCAGTGCATTGACGATCTGTGGGGGTGAAGACATGTATATGGCGGAGAATAATTGGCTGTCCTACTTCCCTATCATCCTCGCCTTGATCACCATAGGACTTATCGCGCGCAACCATCGCGGGGCACGAACTTATGTTGCTCTGGGCATGGCCGCCTTGTCCACATTGGCAATCATTCTCGTTCACCAGCTCGTCATCCCCTCCTTCTATTACAATGTAGCGGCAGCTCTGCTCTTTTTGGCCATCTGGCTGAATGGAAGCATGATTTCTTTTGTTTCTACATTTGTTAGGATGAAAAGACACTGAAGGATGGCCAAAGTCAAATTCACCTCCGCACTGAGCCGGTTTTTCCCTGGACTCACCGACATGCAAGTATCGGGAGAGACAGTGGGTGAAGTACTCAAGAAAATCAACCAGGAGGTTCCGGGTATTGACAGCTACTTGCTGGAAGAAGATGGCAGCCTCCGCAAGCACGTCAATATTTTCATCAAAGAAGATCTCATCAGTGATCGCCAGTCGCTTTCCGACCCGGTGAAGTCTGGTGACGAAGTCTTGATTTACCAAGCCTTGTCCGGAGGATAGTGCCGACTGCACTCATAGCTACGGCCAAAGGACTTGTTGTCTACGATTTCCCGGATAACAAAAAACCCGAGCTCCGAGGGCTTCATTTTGTTGGGTTCTCTGTGAACATGGTGTATGTGGACGAGCGCCACGATCGCTGGTGGGCGGGGGTGTCACATAAACACTGGGGACAGAAGCTTCACTACTCCGATGACTTCGGTCAGAGCTGGCAAGAGACTTCTCTCCCCTCTTATAAAGGCAAAGAGTTGCCCGATGGCAATCAGGCCAAGCTCAAGCAAATCTGGTGCATGTCACATGGTGGCGCAGACAAGCCCGACGTACTATGGCTCGGCACCGAGCCTGGCGGTCTCTTCAAGAGCGAAGATGGCGGTGCCACCTTTCAACTCTGTCGTCCTCTTTGGGAACATCCCAGTCGCCAAAGACAAGAGCAATGGTTTGGTGCCGGCAGTGATCACCCATTCATTCATTCGATAGAAATTGACCCTCGAAACTCCGAGCACTTGTACATAGCGGTTAGTTGTGCGGGAGTTTTTAAAACAACGGATGGAGGCGCCAGCTGGGACGCCCGTAACAATGGTCTCGTCGCGACCTATCTACCCAACCCCAATGTCGAGGTGGGCCACGACCCACACCGTCTCATGATCTCACCCGCTGATCCAGATACCCTCTGGCAGCAGAACCATTGTGGCATTTTCTACACAAGGGATCAGGGACTACAATGGCATGATGTCTCAATTCAGGACGGAATACCCTATTATGGGTTCGCCCTGGCAATCGATGAGAAGGACCCTGCCAAAGCCTGGGTCATGCCCGTCGAGAGCGATGAGCAGCGCATTGCTCCCGGATTACGATTGCAGGTTTTCAAAACCGAAGACTTCGGCAAGACGTGGCTTCCCGACAGTGACGGCCTCCCGTTTGAAAACTGTTTTGATATTGCCCTTCGTCAGTCATTTGCAAAGCGCGGCGACTTGTTCATCTTCGGCACTACGAATGGTAATCTGTACTACAGAAACGAAGGAAGTTCTAATTGGGAGCTTCTAAATCATTCGCTGACAAAAGTTAATTCGGTCGTTCTCCTCTAAGGGCGATTTTCCTTTCGAGTCTGAAGAGATTCTATTCTATTTAGAACTATTCTAAATATCCTCCTGCCAAATCCTTTGCAAACACTCCTTTTTAAAATCTGTTAATCATATTCCGCCGCACTAAAAGATTTGTAAAAAATAAATCCAAACTAGACTCTCATTTATGATTCCTTCATCCTTTGACTACTCGGCCCCTGCCACGATTGAGGAGGCGCTGAACCTCCTGGAGGAGCTAGGTGATGAGGCAAAGATCCTGGCCGGTGGCCATAGCCTCATACCGATGATGAAACTAAGGTTTGCTGAACCTGAGCACCTTATTGATTTGAACAACATCCCAGGGATGGCCTATGCGAATTTTGAAAACGGCCACCTGCGCATAGGGGCAATGACCCGCGAGATGGAATTGGAAGACTCCGCCGAAGTAGGCGCGAAATTCCCCATCTTTCATGATGCCGCTAAGCTGATCGCCGACCCTCAGGTACGGAACTTTGGAACAATTGGCGGTAACCTCGCACACGGCGACGCTGCCAATGATCAACCAGCGGTAATGATCGCTTTGAATGCGGAAGTGGAGATCACCGGAAAGGCTGGCAAGCGCTCCGTGGGTATTGACGATTTCTTCTACGGTTTCTATGCTACGGCAGTTGAAGAAAATGAGATCCTCACCGAGATCCGCATTCCCGTCATGCAGGGTAAGGTGGGTAATGCTTATCACAAGACTGAGCGAAAAGTAGGAGACTACGCGACCGGTGGCGTTGCTGTGCAACTGGTCCTTGATGATAGTGGCACATGCACATATGCTGGTATCGGTCTCACCAATGTCAACCCTACTCCTATGCGAGCTGCCCGATCGGAAGAAGCCCTTGTCGGAACGAAGGTGGACGACGAAGCGATCGCCAAAGCTGCTCAGTACGCCTCTGAAGATTGTAACCCTTCGGCTGACCTACGCGGTGACGAAGATTACAAGCGCAGAATTATAGGCGTCCTCACAAAAAGAATGATTCACAAAGCTCTGGAGCGAGCCAACAGCTAGTTCCCCTAACTGATTGAAAGAATGAAAAAATCTATTTCTCTAAAGATAAATGGTGAGGAAGTCACCGCTGAAGTAGAGCCAAGGACATTACTGGTTCACTTCATTCGCGAGCATTTGAACATGACTGGAACACACATCGGATGTGACTCTTCCAGCTGTGGAGCTTGCACGATTCTCATCAATGGCAAGTCGGCGAAGTCATGTACAATTCTCGCTGTTCAAGCCAATGGCAAAGAGATCACCACGGTGGAAGGTCTGGCTACCGCCGAAGGCATGCACCCACTTCAGGAAGGTTTCCACGAAAATCACGGATTGCATTGCGGATTCTGCACACCAGGAATGATGCTGCGAGCAGTAGAGCTATTGGAAAAGAACCCTAACCCGACAGAGGAAGACATTCGATGGGGTATCGCGGGCAACCTTTGCCGATGTACGGGATACAACAATATCGTGAAATCCATCCAGTACGCAGCCGCGAAAATGAGAGGCGAAGAGACGCCTAGTACAGAACCCGAATTTGTAGAATAACCCAAACGAGAAAGAAAGAAAAAGATGATACAGTGTAAAACATCGAAAGAGATCAGCGGCATGGGTCACTCCATGAAGCGCAAGGAGGATGCTCGTTTTGTTCATGGAAAAGGCAATTATGTAGATGATGTCCAGCTACCCGGAACGCTGTACATGGACATTGTCCGCAGCCCCTATGCATACGCGAAGATCAAAAACATAGACGCGTCAGAGGCATTGGCCATCCCCGGTGTACTCGCAGTGGTCACTGGAAAGGACCTGGAGCAGTACAATCTGCACTGGATGCCGACGCTCATGTCCGATACGCAGATGGTGCTCCCCACGGATACAGTCATGTACCAGGCGCAGGAAGTAGCGGCCATCATTGCCACGGAGAAATACATCGCACGAGATGCACGGGAAAAAGTGAAGGTAGACTATGAGGTAATGAAGCCTGTGGTCGACCCATTCAAGTCCCTGGATGCGGATGCTCCCGTCCTTCGTACTGACAAGGAAGGAAAGACGGACAACCACATCTGGCATTGGGAAGTAGGCCAAAAGGAGGAGACCGACAAGATCTTCAATGACGCCGAAGTAGTGGTAAAAGAGCAGATGCACATCCCTCGAATTCACGTTTCGTCCATTGAGACCTGCGGATGTGTCGCCGACTACAACAAGGTGGAGAATCACCTCACCATGTACATGACCACTCAAGCACCTCATGCCATCCGAACGGTGATCGCATTGGTAGCAGGCCATGTGGGTATTACTGAAGAAAAGGTGCGTGTCATTGCACCCGATATTGGTGGCGGATTTGGTGGTAAAGTACCAGTTTACCCTGGGTACGTCATCGCCATTGCTGCATCCTTCCTCATTGGAAAACCTGTGAAGTGGATCGAAGATCGCTCAGAGAACCTGCAAGCGGACTCATTTGCTCGTGACTATCACATCACCGCTGAAATGGCAGGAACGAAAGATGGAAAGATCCTGGCGACTCGAATGAAGGTTTTGGCAGACCACGGCTATACCGACGCTGCTGCAAACCCTTCCAAGTTCCCAACAGGGATGTTCTCCATCGGAACGGGATCCTATGATTATCCCAATGCCTTCATGGAAGCTGACGCCGTTTACACAAACAAACCTCCAGGGGGTGTGGCTTACAGATGTTCATTCCGGGTGACGGAGGCTGTCCACGCCATTGAGCGTATCACCGATCGATATGCTTTGGAGATAGAGAAAGATCCCGCGGAGGTGCGTTTCGACAACTTCATTAAGAAGGAGCAGTTCCCTTATCAGTCACCTACTGGCTGGGAATACGATTCTGGCGACTACGAAGCCGGGTTGAAGCTCGCAATGAAGGCGGTCGAGTACGACAAGCTTCGTGAAGAGCAAAAAGAGAAGCGTAAGAAAGGCGAGCTAATGGGGATCGGCTTATCGACGTTCACCGAGATCGTCGGCGCAGGTCCATCCAAGGACTTCGACATCCTCGGCATCAAGATGTTTGACAGTGCAGAGATCCGGGTGCACCCTACAGGTAAGGCGATCGCTCGCTTCGGAACGAAATCTCAGGGCCAAGGTCACGAAACGACCTACGCGCAGATTATCGCTGAGGAACTCGGTATTCCTGCCAAGGATATCCAGGTAGAAGAAGGGGATACGGACACGGCTCCTTACGGATTGGGTACGTATGCCTCCCGATCCACACCTACAGCGGGAGCCGCCGCAGCCATGGCCGCACGCAAGTTGAGAGACAAAGCGCGCAAGCTTGCTGCCTACTTGTTGGAGGTAAGTGAGGACGATCTCGAGTGGGAGCCTGGTAAGTTCTTCGTAAAAGGAGCCCCAGAGAAGGCCAAGACCATACAGGAGCTCGTATTTGCTGCCTATACCAATCACCCTCAGGGCATGGAGGCAGGATTTGAGGCAACTCACTACTACGATCCTCCCAACCTGACCTTCCCTTCCGGAGCCTATATCTGCGTGGTCGATATCGACAAGGAGACCTTTGAGATCAAAGTGCGTCGATTCGTAGCTATTGACGATGCAGGTCATATCATCAACCCAATGGTGGCACAAGGACAGGTTCACGGCGGGCTGACGCAAGGTTTGGCGCCAGCGATGTACGAGGAGTTGATCTACGACGACGATGGGAACATCCTGAACGGAACGCTGATGGATTACCTCGTGCCTACGGCTGTAGAATCACCCAACTGGGAGACTGGTCACACTGTGACGCCTTCGCCACACCACCCAATCGGGGCAAAAGGTATCGGTGAGTCTCCGACTGTTGGAGCACCTCCTGCTATCGCGAATGCCATTGTGGATGCTTTGAAGCCTTACGGCGTTACCCACATGGATATTCCTATCACACCCTACAAGATCTTCAAGAAGTTGAAGGACATGGGTGTGCTGGATAAGGACATCGCAGAGGGTTAATTAAATACAAACGGTAAAACAGTACTGCCGATAGTTAGTTGATAATTATCGGCAGTCTTCTTTAATAACGACAGATAATGGAAGCAACAATCAATAAGAATTTCACGCTGCAGGAGCCTATCGATAAGGTGTGGGCAAGCCTCAGCAATCCGATGGAGATCTCTAGCTGCGTACCAGGTGCTACGATCACCGAGCACGTAGACGACAAAAACTACAAGGGCGAAGTATCCCTAAAGTTTGGACCGGTGAAGGCCAAATATGATGGCATGATCACCATCGAGGAGATGGACAACGACAGCCACAAAATGAAGTTGATCGGCAAAGGCCTGGATTCGAAAGGAAAAGGCAACGCGGAAATGACCATGAATGGTGTGGCCAAAGAAGAAGATGGCGGCACAAATGTCGATTTTCAGATGGTTGTCAACATCCAGGGTACTTTGGCGCAGTTCGGTTCGCGACTTATCAATGATGTCTCTGCCAAGTTGATGGACCAGTTCGTCGACAACTTCAATGCCCTATTACAAGGCGAAGACTTCGACAATAATCTCAAAGCCGGAGCCATGATGGGAAGTGCCGTGAAGAGCATCTTCAAAAAGAAAGAAGCATAAAGCAATGATCCCTGAAGTCGGTCGCATGATCGAAGACTTCGACAACCTCGGTTATGTTGTCGAAGAGGAGTTGGCAACGGTGATGTTGCTAATGATGAAATTAGGAAAGCCCCTTTTGTTAGAGGGCCCTCCCGGTGTTGGTAAAACGGAAGCCTCCAAAATCATGGCCGCTTATAAGAGCACTGAACTTATCAGGCTGCAGTGCTATGAAGGGCTGGACGTGAACAATGCCGTCTACGAATGGAACTACCAGCGCCAACTCCTGTCTATCAAGATCAATGAAAACAGCAATACGTCGTCCTCTGAGATTGAAGATCACATCTTCGGAGAAGACTATCTGCTGAAGCGACCGTTGCTGAAGGCCATCACTGCGGAGCAGCCTCCGGTACTGCTCATCGATGAAATAGATAGAGCTGACGAGGAATTCGAGGCCTTCCTGCTGGAGTTGCTTTCCGATTTCCAGATCAGCATCCCGGAAATGGGCACGATCGCGGCCAGGCATCGGCCGATCGTGATCCTCACATCCAATCGAACGCGAGAACTCAGCGATGCCCTAAAGAGACGATGTCTCTATCATTGGGTGGATTTCCCTTCCTTCCAGAAGGAGTACGCGATCCTCAAAAAGCACAACCCCGACATCGACGAGCAGCTGCTTCAAGAAATTGTAAGGTTTGTAGAGAGCGTCCGCGAACATAAGCTGCAAAAGACACCGGGTATCGCCGAAACACTGGACTGGGCCAATGCCTTGTTGACACTTCAGGTCCAGGCGCTTTCTCCGGAGGTGGTGGAAAGGACACTCGGATGCATTCTCAAGTCCAATGCGGACATTGACCTCATCAAAGGGGAACTCAGCAACTTATTGTCGGACTTAGCCAGTTAGCATGAGCCTGGTCCACTATTCGCATCACGGTTCACTGACCGAGGCTATGGTTGGCTTCAGTGAATTGTGCCGCGCCAGTGGGCTGTCAGTAGGCCTGAGTCACACCAAAGAGGCCATCGAGGCGGGCTCCGTCGGAATGATCAATGACGACTCGACATTTCGGTACTCCCTCCGATCTCTGTATTGTACCTGCACGGAAGAGTACAGCGCATTCGACAAGTGCTTTGATGTCTATTGGCTCAAGCGAAAACACTCCTACGCCCACAAGACCACTCAGAAAGCCTCTACGAACATTACCAAGAAGACCAAGTCGTCACTAGTGATGGCGGGCTTCAAGCCTAAGGGAAGCGAGGAAAAGGAAAATACGGAGGAGGCCAGTAGCGTCACCGGCGCCAGCAAGATCGAATCTCTGAAATACACCGATTTCTCGAAGGTGGCGGCGATCGACAGTGACTTCCTTGATCAACTGAGTCACAAGCTACTGCAGCAACTCAATCATCGCCTGAAGCGACGATTACAAATTGCCAACAAGGGCCAGGTCGACCTGCGCAATACCATTCGTAGGAACCTTTCACGGGGTTCGGACCTTATTGATTTGACAAGGCAGAAGCGAAAGAAGGAGAAGCACCGCCTGATCATCCTTTTGGATGTAAGTGGGTCGATGGACAAATACTCCTTCTATCTCCTGCGGTTTGTGTGGTCTTTGAAATCGCACCTGAAGAACATTGAAGCCTTTGTGTTTAGTACGCATTTGGTGCGGATCACGGAGTTTCTGCGACAGGAGCAGCTGAACGCCACGCTATTAGAAATGAGCCGATATGCGCGCAGCTGGTCGGGAGGAACGAGAATAGGCGAATGCCTGACGGCATTCAATGAAGAATATGCAAAGCGCGTGCTGAATGGACGTAGCATCACGCTGATACTGAGCGATGGCCTGGACGATGGCGATCCTGAAAAATTGAGCCAGGAAGTGCAGAAGATCAAGCTGCGCACGAGTAAATTAGTATGGCTCAATCCCCTGAAGGGGATGCAGGGCTACGAGCCACTGGCAAAAGGCATGTCAGCGGCATTGCCTCATGTGGACAATTTTCAATCAGCGCACAACTTGCATAGTTTAATGGAACTTGAAAATATCTTGAGCGATGTTTAATTCATCTATCATCAAAGAAATCGAAGAAGGTCATGAAATGGACGAGCCAAAAGCACTCGCCATGGTTGTTCGCCGCGACGCCCCCTCCTCCGGGAAACCTGGCGACAAAGCGATCATCACCCAAAGTGGCGTTGTCAAAGGCTGGATAGGCGGCGGTTGCACCAAGGGCATCATCATCAAGGAAGCCCTCGCCTGCATTGAAGAAGGCACACCCCGGCTGGTTCGCATCGAGCCCAAGACGGAGATGCCCGAGATCAGTGGCGTCAAGAATTACAAAATGACCTGTGCCAGCGGTGGATCCGTAGATGTATACATTGAGCCCCTCTTACCTATGACCAGAATCGTGATATTCGGCCGGTCGCATATCGCGAAGGCCTTGTGTGCCATCGGCGAAGTGGCAGGCTTCGATTTGACAGTCGTCTCTGATCTCGCAGATGACGAAATGTTCGGCAAGGCAACAGTACAGACATTGAAAGAATTCGGACCTTCCCAGAACCTGAGCAGCAGTTTCGTTGTGGTCTGTACTCAAGGCGAAAACGATGCTGCAAGCGTACGAGCAGCGATAGAATCCAAACCTCGCTACCTGTCTTTCGTCGCGAGCTACAAGAAGGCCAATTCGGTTTTTATGGAATTGAAACGGTCAGGTGTGCCGCATGAGGACCTTGTGAAGATCAAAACCCCCGCGGGCCTGGACATCAAAGCCAAAACCGCTGAGGAAGTGGCCATCTCTATACTGGCACAAATCATCGAACACAAGCGCACACATGAACCCGAGCACGTAGCTGAGCTCAAGCAGGAAATGGAGGACTTGTATATCAACCCTGTTTGTAAGATCCCTGTGCAGAAGAGTACCGCAAAGTATGTGCTCGAGCATGAAGGCGAAAAGGTGTACTTCTGCTGCGACGGCTGCAAGGCGGCGTTTGAGAAGGAGCCGGAGGCTTACCTATCCACGAAATAAAAAAAGACCTCGTCTCCAACAGACGAGGCCTTTCTCTTCTTCATACAACTTTAGCCAGCAATATTACTGGTTTACACTCAAAATCTTATCAATTCGGTACTGCAGATCCTGCAAATGATATCTGGAGATGGTGTCACTCTGGCGGCCAAGGCCTCCTCTGATCTGTCCTTTCAACTCCAGCAGATTGCCATAGGCCAGAGAGGGAATGTCAGTTGTGGACAGATCTTCGTCTTCGGTCTCTACCAACTCTCCAAGTTTCACGACAAAGGCTTTCTGCAAATTGCGTCGATAGGGGTCGATGGCTCTTCCACTTCGCAATTCTGAGAAAATACCTCGTCTCAGGTCATTCATCATATCAACAGAGCGGTAGGCATCACTGCCATTGAGGGCTTCATTTTCAATGACCCGCTTCACCCTGTCACCATCCAACAGCCTGTTGAGATACCTGGTCTGGATCGACTTCACTTGATCGAGGATACCGTCCTCCTGAATACGACTCAAAATTTCTTCGTCCACCAACCAGTCAGGCGTCGAGAAGAGCTGCTCATTCAAGAAGGCCACGGCGCGCTTCTGCTTGTCCTTCGTGGCGTGTATGTAAACCGCACCGTCCTGATCAGCCGTTTTGTAATACTCGTAGACGCCCCCGACATTGGTCGTCACATGGCCCATGTACCTGTTGTATTGGGAGAGGATGTTTCGGTAGAGTTCTTCGAGATTGTCATAGTCCTCACCGGGAGCGGTGGACCACTCCATCAGCTGCTCTCTGATGCGTTTGAGGTTGCGAATACCCAGTTCTGAGGCTATCATGGAATCGTCCCCAAGGTCCTCAGTTTGGGCTGACGGATCTACTGGACTCCTTCTTTGGCGGCCATAGCGATACAGAGGATTATCTCCTTTCTCCTTGACCCATTCACCGAGTTGGGCTTCCTCATCTTCAGGGCTGTCGACATTCGGAATCGGTCGATACCCGTACCAAATCGCCCAGTCATCATACTCGCCCAGCATTGGGTAGAAGTTGGTGACGCCATCTTCAGGCTGGGCGACGTAATTGAAACGCGCGTAGTCCATGATGGATGGTGCCGTCCCGTGGGTAGCTGTGAATGTCGGCGACCGCAAAGAGTCCACTGATAGGCCACACTGGAGCCCATGTTGTGAGGGAAACCAAGCGTGTGACCCACTTCGTGTGCTGCCACGAATCGGATGAGCTCTCCCATCAACTCCTCATCAAACTTCACCTTACGTGCATCAGGGTTGATGGCGGATGTTTGTATGAAGAACCAGTTCCGGAGCAAGTTCATGACATTGTGATACCACAGAATATCACTTTCAAGGATTTCCCCGGTCCGTGGATCATGGACGTGCGGTCCTTGCGCATTTTGGATATCTGTCGCGATGTAGCGGATGACTGAATAGCGCACATCTTCAGGGCTCCATTCAGGATCCTCCTCAGGTGTGGGTGCATCTCGGGCAATGATAGCATTGCGAAGACCCGCCTTCTCAAAAGCCGACTGCCAGTCCTCAACACCCTGCTTAATGAATGGACGCCACTCGTCAGGTGTCGCTGAATCAATATAATAGACAATGGGCTTTACGGGCTCCACTGCTTCTCCTCTATTGAAGGCATCCCAATCGCTCGGTTCCAATCGCCATTTGGTGATGTATCTCCGCTGTGCTGCCTTCTGCTCGTCAAGCCCATAATCCAGCTGACGGATAGAAAAGAAGCCGACACGATCGTCATGGAACCGGGGTACCATAGGGTCATCCGGCAAGAGGATCATCGACTGATTCATCTCGATCGACAAGGAACCAGTGAGTTGATTGTCAGGAAGGTCCGTTCCGGTATAGGTGAGAATGTGCCGAACCTCCACATTCTGTGGGAAGGCCTTCACCCAGCTGATGACTGACCTGGACTTGTCGACACTCTTGATCTTGAAATTCTTCCGCTGTCCCTCCGTCAAAGCACCGATCATCGGCACATCTGAGGTAAAGAACCCTTTGATATCAACAACATAAGAGGAAGAATCCGGACCCATCGTTTCGATATCGAAACTGTGAATGATCGGCTCAAAGTTGTTGTTGACCACCGACTGGTAGATCGGGAGGTTTTCATCAGCCACGGAATTGTAGGACACCGAACGCACGAGAATGCTCTTGTCCTTCTTCTGTAGTCGGATCACTTGTTGAGGACGGGACTTCATACCCGCGCCGCCAAAGTTAAGACCCTTCACATGGCCAGAAATCCTTGACACGATCAGAATCTCCTTGTCGAGGACAGATTCATCGAATTCGAAGTAGTACTTGTCATCCACCTTGTGGAAGGTAAAAAGCCCTTCGTCAGTCTCTGCTTTATCGGTGATGACATCACTGTACTTTTTCCCGTCTGATTTCTTCTCCTTAGGTTTCGACGCTTCAGTGTCTTGTTGCTTTTTCTTTTTGCGTTGTGCGGCGACATCCATAGGCACCGCAGACAGCATCGCCATGATACCGGCGAACAAAATGATTCTCTTCATTGGTTTTCGTAAAATATTGGAACACATAAACTTAACTACAATCAGCAGTGGATGGCTGGCAGGGTAATTGGTTTTACATGAACGGCGACAGTGGCGACAGTCGGGATATTACAACCCAATCACGGAGTGTGTATGCTCTATCGAGCGACGAACTGCCTGCAAAACCCCCTCAGTCCCATGTTTGGGTGCTTCTTGACATAAGTCGAGATAGGCATGAAAATGAGCCATAAATCAAGTGGCCAACTTTGGTAAGACTACCAGGCATTCAGTGATCATTTTTTGGTACACCGCGGTTTGTACCAACTGATCGAATGAATACCCCTATTGGCTGCACAAAAATTTTTGTGATCACTTGCATCTATTACATTCGAATAACATTCAATTCACTTTTTTCAATTTCATAACCGCCAAGAAATGAAGAATTTAGCTATGCTAACCATGGCATCACTATGCCTAATGGGCTGTAGTCTATTGGGTAATAGGAGCTCCTTCGATTACGTCATCACAGACAAAAACTGGAATTCTCAAACCTTCATGATCGTACACAACAATGATCTGCCGCTCCCCCTGGCCGAGCCTATCGAGACAGGTATTGCAAAGAGATTTCATGCGTTGGGCTATCAAATCGAAGATCAGGACCCGGACATCCTGATCCATTATACCATGTATGATGGCACTTATACGCTAGATACGTGGGTTCAACCCAAAATGAGGTTTTGGTTCAAATCCGATTTCGAACAGGATCAGCAGTTCGATAGGAGGAAGAAAACAATCAGAGGAGAGTCCATTTACATCTCCGTCTTCGACAACATTCACAACAAGGTCATCTGGAGAGGTTATGAGTCCATGGGCTCTGGAGCCACGAACAACCGTACCTTGCAAGCACAGGTCTACAAAGTATTAGATGAGTTTACCCTGACCGCCAATCGACTCCCAGAACATATAACACCGTATAAACCAATCACCAGCGTAGGAGGTCTTTGATCCCCGCCAAATCAGCAATCAAATGGGTGCGAGGATAGGTTTACGGCCCCTCCGCCCTACATACACCGGTAGTCACCCCTGGATTCAAGCCCCCCTTTGCACCATCACTCTCATGAAATCAATGGGGGTGTGTATCCTGCTTTCTCGACATCCTGACTATTCTCTGCTTATTGTAAGGGCACTCCCTGCTTTGGGATTGTCGTATTTTTTGCCCAAGAGCTCCACCACTGTGCGGGCTACCTGGTTTTGATAGGACTGCCGCTCATCTTTTACTTCTCCCATGGCGGGAAATCCGGGACCTAATGTGGCGATCCAGATCTCACCGGCGTCAGGAATCCGAGTGCCATGATTCCTCCAGGTACTTTTGGGATGAGTACCCCTTCCATGGTCTGTAGTGATGATCATGGTCGTTTTCCCCTGATATTGGTCGTTAGATTGGGCGTAGTCCCACAGTTCCTTTATATAAGCATCGGTCTGTCTGGCCGATTTGAGGTATTGGTCATAGTCCCCTCCGTGGGCCCAGTCGTCAGTTTCACCATATGCCACGTACAAGACCCTGGGACTATTGTTCTTCAGGTACTCCATCGCATAATGATGGGTGAATACATCCAGTCGTACTGTTCCCCAGGGACCGCGTATTTCATCCTGAAGCCGATTCAGGAAGGTCTCCTTTTCCGTGGGATTGTCGAGCGCTTTTTCGAAGCCAGCATTGACGGGCACCCCGCTGCGTTCCT
The DNA here is from genome assembly GCA_965227935.1 of Cyclobacteriaceae bacterium. Taxonomy (GTDB): domain Bacteria; phylum Bacteroidota; class Bacteroidia; order Cytophagales; family Cyclobacteriaceae; genus JAWPMT01. The sequence goes on from CBDDGS010000055.1 coordinate 205,415, forward strand.
CATTGATGATATATGGAAATACATCCCACGAGCCAAATGCGGCAACACCCCCCTTGAATTCCGGCTGGTTGTTGAGCCATTCGAGAACGGTGACATTCGGGTTTTGGATCTTATCGTTGCTCTTGATCCTATCATCATCAGCAAATCCACAGAGGATCTCGCTGTAACCTGGATACGAAAACCACATGTAATTGGAGCAGTCTACTTTGTTGCCATACATACGATTGCCGAGCAACTGCCCCTGTTCGGCAATTGTCGACCAGAAAAATGGCATCAGCATCTTCCTCCTCTCCAGCGGATCATCATGCCAAAATTCCTCAACAAGTGCCTCGGGGTCATCCACGTAGCCGGAATCGTCGATGAGGAGGGAATCGGCACCATTGAACAGCTCTTGCCAACGAAGGCCATCGAGGGTAATGAGAAAGATGTTTTCCGTCGCCTTTTCCTGGGCGAGGCATAGGCTCGTAACCAGAGATAGTGTGAGAACTAGTTTTAATTTCATATCGATTAAGGTCAGGATGAATGATAGGTGTTGATGTTGACTTGTATTGAAATCCACGGAGATGAGGTTGAAACCAAATTGTCTACTCCTTCCTCGTGAACTTGCCTGCCGCTCCATATTCGAGAGCTGCGGCTTTCCCTCGGTGGTCGACAGTGAAGCTGATCAAAGTTCTGGAGCGCCATCTCGGATCTTTTTCTGTCCTGAAAGTATTGTAGTGCCAATGCTCCGCACTGAACTCCTGTAGATCGTTGAGGTTGAATTGCAACTGATCCCCGGAGACACTTACTTCGATCGTCCCAAAGAGATGGTTGGTATAGCTACCAGCGAGGGAATCCAGAGGAAGTGTCGGTTGGGTATCGAGAATGCGACCATTCACGATCTCTTCCTGGGACGCAATCATATTCTCTCTAAACCCTTGGTAGAGGTCATAGATGTCTCGATGCCAGTCCCGGGTTTCACCCCCAAAGAGGTACAGGTCCAGCGCCTTGTAAAGAATGGCATGACGGAGCTCGGCGTGATCCAAATTGGCAAATACATAGACACTGATATTTCTCTCAGGAATGATAGCCGCTAGTGCCACCAATCCAGCAATGCTTCCTGTATGAAAATTGAGCTTCTCCCCCCTGTAGTCATGCTGAAACCATCCAAGCGCGTATGTCCGCCATTTGGGATTTGTAAGCTGCTGTGTGGGATAGAACTGCGCCTCACTGATGAAGGAGCGAGGCTCAAACAAATAGTCAAAGGTGGCTGGCTGGAGCAGTGTGTCCCCATTGACGATACCGCGATGCTGCAGGAAGGTCATGTACTTCGCCATATCGTCAATGCAAGACCAAATGATGCCCGCTGCCCCCACATTGTCAAATTGTGTGTAAGGCACCTTGACAACGCCTTCTTCCCAGTCATCCCAGTGCGGGGTCACGTAGTTGCCCTTCTTAAAGATCTCCGGGGATCGGGTCACGGAGCGGGTCATTTCCAGTGGTGCAAATAGTCGGTCCTCAACAAAAGCTGTCCAGTGCTGGCCACTCACCTCCTGAATGAGTTCGCCAGCAATCGTGTACATGATGTTTTGATAGACAAAACCGCCGCGCAAAGGATAGGCGGGATCGTAGGTGGCGAACTTATCGAGGATCTCCCCGGTACTGAGACTATCCAATATCCACAGAAGGTCGGCATTGCCCATGCCAAGGTTGTGCGTGAGTAGGTCCTTCACCCGTGCATCTGCTGTGATGTAAGGGTCGGCCAGGTTGAAATCCGGATAATGCTTCTTCACCGGATCATCCCATCGGATCTGACCATCATCTACCAGCATCGCCAGGGAGATAGCGATGATGGCTTTCGTGGTGGATGCCATATTGAACATCGTCTGACCATCGACCTGCTCCTGACTGTCAATGTCCCTCACGCCATAGGACTCCTTGAACACCACTTCCCTATCCTTTACCACGAGCGCGGACAGGCCTGGCACCTTCCACTCCTCCATCCCCGTCTGTATGAATTTGTCAAGCTCTTTGTTCGCGGCCTTCTGACCAGAGAGGCAAACGGACGAAAAACAAGCTAATGTGAGAACCAGGGTCCTTGAGGGAGTCATAATAGTTTGGGTTTCAGTACAGGAATCAAGATACTATTTCTTGGAAGACTATCCCCGCCCCCGGTAGTTGCCGAAAAAGAAAACTGCTCCGCACTCGAAAAATAAAGAGGCACATTCGCGATTCTATCCAAGAGTGGTTTCCTTGCAGAGTGGAAAGTATCTGTTGAATAGCCATGAAGCATCTCATTTTGATCATTGCACTCCTGACGATTTCTTCCTGCGATCGCGGTCGGTCGATGATTACGAGTACCGCCCGAGCCAATGAAAAAGAGGCACTGGAAAAGGAAGGCGTCAAGCTTCATTACTATTCTAATGGTAAGATCAAAGCCAAAATCCCCACCGACGAAAACAACAAACGCCATGGTGTCAGCCAGATGTACTTTCCAGATGGCGCTCTGAAAAGCGAGGTAACCTACGAGCACGGCAAAAGGCAACTGGCCAAGCAATATTATGAAAATGGGAAGTTGGAAATGGAGTTCCCTTATGAGGCGGGCATGAAGCACGGAGTCCGGAAGAAGTACTGGGACAGTGGGCAACTACAGTCCGAATTGGAATACTACCGAAATGAGCCCAGCACCCGACTGGTCGAATACAACCGAAAAGGTAAACAGCTCACCAAATACCCGACGCTTCAGGTTCGGGAGATCGATAATCTCAGCACATCGGGAGAGTACATCGTCGAAGTATATTTCTCCGAAACACCCAGCCGAGGCACCTACTATCAAGGAGAGTTGATCGACGGTCAATACATGAGTCGTTCGTTGATTGAAATAGAGAAAGTGAATGGAAGAGGTCGTATTGTTTTCAAGCCTGGGCCGGGCACGTTCGTCATGGAAAAGATGCACTTCGTTGGGTCCTTCAAAACACTCTACGGCAACCCCTACATTCGCACGAAGTCCGTTAACGTGGCTTTTGACAACTAGCGATTGAGCATGGCTAGGCGGGCCTGCAATTCCCGACTATCTGGTGCAAACTCCAAACCCTTCTTGAGCGTCTCTTTTGCTGTTCGTAGGCGGTTTCGTCTGAAATAATACACGGCGGCCGCAGAGTAGGCGTTGCCCACCTTGAGCTCGTCCAGCAATGCCTCTGAGACCTGACTGGCAGATTGCTCAAACTCCTGTTGTAGTCGCTGGCCTTCCTCAGGATCTTTGTCCTGGAAGCTTCTGGCCATCCGGTCCAGCAGTGTATTGAGCTGGAGCCCCAGGAAGTGGTTGTTGTTTATCAGATTCGGAAAAGTGGTCAGTAGGGAATCGATGATGACAGAGGTCCGTGCCGCTCCACCGTCGAAGCTGGCCATCGTCAGCGATACCACAAGCAACCTCTCCGCCTCGGTATTTTGGGGTTTGGTCGCGTAAGCCAGTTTTGCGAAGTCAAATGCCTCACGAAAGTGCCCCCTTTGCATCAGCAGTCCACTGCGCTCGTAATTGTGCGCGAAGGCCACCTCTGCGCGGATCTCCTCATCACTGACCTGTTCCGTAAACGCATGGAATAGGCTGTCTGCTAGCTGCTCGTCGCCGGTATTCACAAGGGCGCTATTGAGCATCCTGCGATATTCGCGTCCTACGTCACTCGGCTTCAAGTCGAACCCTGTAAATCGGGGAACGAGAAAAAGCAGTCGGTAATCCTCAGGTTCAGAGTAGTCACAGGTGGCAAGATGATTGACCAGCGACGCGAAGAGCACATTGCCGATCGACGTCGTTTCGTGAAAGAGTTGCGCTTTTGCCAAGGCCGACCATGCCTCGTAGTAGCGTTCTTCATCATAGAGCTGCAGTCCTTTGTTGTAATACTGCAGGCCAAGCAATTGTACCGCCGTGATATTATCACTCCCCAGATAGTATTCGTCAAAGATCTCATTCACGTCCCGGTCCACATCTGCCCGGTCCACGAGCTTGAGATCGACGAGTTCTGAGACGTAGGTCTTCTTATAAGTCTTGGAAAAAGCCGCAAAGCCATTTACCGGGTCGGTCGTCTCGATTAGGAGCTGGGTGTCATCGGGGTCCGCCACAAGGTACACATGAGTCGGTGTCTCTTTGATGTCATACTCGACCCCCAGCGCTTCAAACGTCACTGCGTACAGGGCTACGGCCGTCACACAGTTGTACACTCCATTTTCAAAGATCTGATCGAAATAGGCCCTGAACTCATATTTTCTTAGGAAGCGCTCATGCAGCTCCTTATAGAGGAATTCAACATCCCTGGCCTTGTTCTTTTTGATTTTTCTGGCCTTCAGAGGAGCCATTTGGTCATCGAAGAATTCTAGCCATTCGCGATAGCTGGCGCTGTCTTCTTGCGCGATGACCAGAAAACTAGCAGGAGTTACCTCTCCTGTTTGAAGCACCCTTTGCAGGGTTTCCCGCTCTATCTGGCTGTGAAATTCTACCTCCTCAAACTTGACCAGTTGTTGTTGAGCCACAACAATTGTCGGGGAAAGTAGAAGGAGGCTCAGCCATCGGAGCATGGTCAGGTCTTTTACATGTGGATAGGTCGATTCTCCGTGGCAGCAAGGCAAGCCTCTTTCACGGCCTCCATGTAAGTGGGGTGTGCATGAGACATTCTGGCAACATCTTCGGCGGAGGCACGGAACTCCATGGCCGTCACACCCGTCGCAATCATATCTGCAGCGCGGGCCCCAATGATATGCATCCCCAGCAGTTCATCGGTTTGCTCATCGGCCAGGACTTTGACAAGGCCATCCATATCCATAGACGCTCGTGCACGGCCCAGGGCTTTGTAGGGGAATTTGCCCACTTTGAACTTTCGCCCCTGCTCTTTGAGCTGCTCCTCAGTGTATCCTACACTGGCCACCTCTGGCCAGGTGTAGACGACACCGGGGATGAGGTTGTAATTGATGTGAGGCTTCTGACCCACAATCTGCTCGGCAACAAACACGCCCTCTTCCTCCGCTTTGTGGGCAAGCATCGCGCCTTTGACGACATCGCCGATAGCCCAAACATTGTCGAGATTGGTGCGGAGGTGATCATCGACCTCAATTTGACCGCGATCAGTCATTTTGAGACCAATATTCTCGGCGCCGAGCCCGTCTGTGTAGGGGCGCCGACCGATCGACACGAGACAGTAGTCCCCCTTCAATTCAATCGATTCTCCCTTATCGGACTCCGCCGTAATCGTCACTTCTTTCTCTGCTGCTGACACGGCTGTCACTTTGTGCTTGAGATAAAACTCAAATCCTAATTTCTTCAGGGACTTCTGTAGCTCCTTGCCCATCGTCTTGTCCATCGAAGGGATGAGACTATCCATAAACTCTACCACCGAGACCTTCGATCCTAGTCTGGCATACACGGAACCCAACTCAAGGCCAATTACTCCGCCGCCAATGACGACCATGTGCTTCGGTACCTCTTTGAGTTCCAGGGCTTCGGTACTGGTGATCACCCGCTTCTTATCAATCGTGATGAAAGGCAGGGTCGAGGGCTTTGAGCCTGTCGCAATAATGACTTTCTCGGTCGTGATCGTTTTCTCCTCTTTCCCAGAAACCTTGATGGTATTCTTGTCGACAAAAGAGCCCAAACCGGTATGGACATCAATCTTATTCTTCTTCATCAAAAAAGCAATGCCGTCAACATTCTGCTTGACAACGTCAGCCTTTCTCGAAATCATCTGCTTGAGATTGACCTTGGGCTTATTGATGGTAATACCATGCTCCTTGAAAGTTTCCTCCGCTGCGTGAAAGTGCTCAGAGGAATCCAACAACGCTTTCGATGGGATACACCCGACATTGAGGCAAGTGCCCCCCAGTGTATCGTATTTCTCGACGATGGCGGTCTTTAGCCCTAGTTGCGCGCACCGGATGGCGGCCACATATCCACCGGGGCCGGAGCCTATGACAGTGACTTGATAATCCATAGTATAAGTTTACAGAGAAACAGCTAAGCTGCCTCGTGTTGTTTCTAAATTCCGAGCAGTAATCGACTTGGATCCTCCAGGAGCTGCTTCACCCTTACCAGGAAGCTCACCGATTCACGCCCATCAATGATCCTGTGGTCGTAAGACAGCGCCACGTACATCATTGGCCTGATGACCACCTCACCATTCTCCACCACTGGACGTTCCACGATATTGTGCATACCCAAGATCGCCGACTGAGGTGCATTGATGATCGGCGTGGACATCATAGATCCAAAGACACCTCCGTTGGTAATCGTGAATGTACCCCCAGTCATCTCATCGATGCTGAGCTTGTTGTCCCGGGCCTTGGTAGCCAGACGGACGACCTCGCGCTCCACCTGGTCAAATGAAAGCGATTCCGCATTGCGGATGACTGGTACTACCAACCCCTTCGGTGCAGAGACCGCTATAGAAATATCGCAAAAGTCATTATAGACGATTTCCTCTCCATCGATCATCGCATTTACTGCTGGCCAATCTTGCAGAGCCATACAGCACGCTTTGGTGAAGAAGGACATAAACCCAAGGCCTACCTCGTACTTTTCTTTGAAGCTTTCCTTGTACTTCTTGCGAAGATCCATGATGGGTTTCATGTCGACTTCGTTGAACGTCGTCAGCATCGCCGTTTCATTCTTCACTGAGACCAGACGACGAGAAACGGTCTTCCGAAGAGGTGTCATCTTCTGTCGTCGCTGCTCTCTGCTTCCACCTGTCGAAATTGTTGGAGGCTGGATCTCAGGCTTCGACTTGGAAGCACCGTTACTCTGTGTGGGAGCGGGTTTCTCTGCCCGCATGGCATCTTCCTTCGTGACTCTGCCATCCCTGCCGGTACCTTTCACATCTGCTCCCGACATGCCCTTCTCGCTAAGGATCTTGGCGGCGGCGGGCGACGCATGGCCAGTAGCGTAAGTTTCCGAACCAGATGCGGCTGTCGCTGCAGGCGTAGACGCGGCAGTCCCAGTTTCTACCTTGGCTGGAACTCCTTCAGCAACGGCGATCTTGCAGATCAGTGCCCCTATCTCCAGGGTATCACCTTCTTTCGCGATCACTTCGAGTGTGCCGCTAGCCTCTGCAGTCAGGTCGAAAGTCGCTTTGTCTGATTCGATTTCCGCTATTGCCTCATCCAGCTCGACAAAGTCCCCTGTTTTCTTTGTCCAATTCGAGATGGTCACTTCATTAATGGACTCACCCACAGCGGGGACGTGCATCTCAAGCACTTCTCCTGTTGGCTCTGGGGCCTTGGCAGGAGCCGATTCTTCCGCTGGTTGGGGGTTGGCCTTAGCTTGAGAATCGTCGATTTCGCAAAGTACTGCACCGATCTCCAGTGTATCGCCTTCAGCGGCTACGATTTTCAGAATACCTTCTGCCTCGGCAGGTACCTCGAATGTGGCCTTGTCTGATTCCAATTCGCACAGGATCTCGTCCATCTCGACGTAGTCCCCGTCTTTTTTGGCCCATTGAGACACGATCACCTCTGTGATCGACTCACCAACTGTGGGCACTTTGATTTCCAGGCTCATGAATGTTTGTTATTTTCTTGAATTTCTTATTCTGTCAAAAGCTCGTTTCACGATATCCGCTTGTTCCTCTTTGTGGATTTTCGGAAAACCTGTGGCAGGTGAGGAGCTCGCGGCCCTTGCTACCACTGTCAATGGATGCTTCAGTGTCCTTAGGATGAATGTCCAGGCACCCATGTTCTCAGGCTCTTCCTGGACCCAGTATATCTCAGGGTCGCCGTATTTCTTCAGCAACGTCGCCAGCTGCTTTTCCGGGAAAGGATACATCTGCTCAATGCGCACAAGAGCGACATCTTTCGCCTTTTGCTTCTGCTGCTCCTCCAGCAGGTCATAATACACCTTACCTGTAGAAAGCAGCACACGCTTCACTTGCTTATTGGTGACATAGCTATCCGGAATCAGTTCCTGGAATGCGCCAGAGGTGAAGTCCTTTATTGGAGAGACAACCTTGGGATGTCGAAGCAAAGACTTGGGCGAGAACACCACACATGGCTTGCGGAACTCCCACGTCACCTGCCGGCGCAACAAGTGGAAGAAATTGGCCGGGGTAGTAATGTTGGCCATGATCATATTTTCCTTCGCCGCCATTTGCAGGAATCTCTCAGGCCTTGCACTCGAGTGCTCAGGACCCTGGCCCTCATAGCCGTGTGGCAAAAGCATCACAAGTCCGTTCATCCTCTGCCATTTGCTCTCGGCGCTGACGATGAATTGATCAATCATCACCTGGGCACCATTGCCGAAGTCCCCAAACTGCGCTTCCCATACAATCAGCGCGTTGGGCGTAGCCATGGCATAGCCATACTCAAATCCAAGCACACCAAATTCCGAAAGGAGCGAATTAAAGATCCTAAATGGTTCCTGGCCGTCCTTTACATGATTGAGGTTGCAGTAAGGCTCATTCGTATTCGAATCAAAGAGATATGAATGTCGGTGAGAGAATGTACCACGACGAACATCCTGACCAGACATCCGCACGATATGATTCTCTGCCAATAATGAACCGTATGCGAGCAATTCGCCGTCAGCCCAGTTCAATTCCTTCTTCTCGAAAAAATTGGCCTTGCGCTCTTTCAGCAATTTATCAATCTGCTTGAGCGGTTTGAATTCCTTGGGGATTGTCGTGAGCGCGTGAGCCACCTGCGCCACCAGCTCTTCCGATATGTGCGTGTCTGGTGATTTCTCAAAATCCTTTGGCGTCGACCGTCGCAGATGATGCCATTCCTCCTCGATCTTCTGTGGCTTATACGGGAGTGGGTTTTGCTTCACATCGTTCAGGCGATCCTGAAGCTGCTGCTTGAACTCCTTGTCCAGTCGCTTCGCCGTGTCAGCATCCATGACACCACTTTGCGTCAATTTCTTCACGTAGATCTCCCTCGGATTGGGATGCTTCGCGATGATATTGTAGAGTTTGGGCTGAGTGAACTTTGGCTCATCACTTTCGTTGTGCCCATGGCGTCGATAACATAGCAGGTCTATGAAGAAGTCCTTGCCATAACGCTGACGATACTCCACGGCCAAATTGGCCGCAAAATCTACGGCTTCGACGTCATCCCCATTCACGTGTAAGACGGGCGCGTCGATGATCTTCGCCAGGTCTGTACAGTAAATACTCGATCGGGCGTCGTCGTAGTCCGTAGTAAATCCAACCTGGTTGTTGATGACGATATGAATGGTCCCGCCCGTGCGATAGCCCTCCAGGAGCGCCATCTGGGTGCACTCATACACGATACCTTGTCCTGCGACAGCGGCATCTCCATGAATCAGAACAGGGATGGCTTTTTTCTCATCGCCTCTGTATTCATCATCGATCTGTGCCCGGGCATAGCCGAGTACCACAGGATTGACCGCCTCCAGGTGTGAGGGGTTGGGAGTGAGTTTTACATAGATTTTCTTTCCCGCCTTGGTCTCCAGATAGCTGGAATAGCCAAGGTGATACTTCACATCGCCATCACCCATTGTCAGGTCCGGCGTCATTGATCCCTCAAACTCACTGAAGATCTCTTCATAGGTCTTGCCCATGATGTTGGCAAGCACGTTGAGACGCCCTCGGTGCGCCATGCCGATCACTACCTCTTCGGCATCAAGCTCGGCGGCCCGGTTGATGATTTTGTCAAGGGCAGGAATGGTGGTTTCTCCTCCCTCGAGAGAGAACCTCTTTTGGCCCAGAAATTTCGTATGCAGAAAGTTTTCAAAGACCACGGCCTCCGTCAACTTCGCAAGGATCCTGCGCTTCTCCTCGATAGGCGGGTTGATCTCGACACCCTCGGACTCCACCTTCGTCTTGAACCATTCGAAAATATCCGAATTGCGAATGTGGTTGTACTCATACCCGATAGGACCGAGGTATACCTTTTCCAGCTTCTCTTTGATGGCTTTGAACGTCGCCTTTCCGAGACCTATTTCTTCACCGACTTGAAATTCCTCCTTGAAGTCACTCTCAGATAAGCCAAAATCTTCCAATGACAAACGGGTCACATGCTGACGGCGCTGTCGGACAGGATTGGTGAGGGATTTCAAGTGAGCTCTGGAGCGATGCGCATAGATGAAGTTGCGCACCTGAATTTCCTTGGGACTGGCAGTTGCCGTCGCCGCCCCATTTTCACCAAAACGCTCCTGTGAAAATTCAAAGCCCTGAAAGAACTTCTTCCATGACTCATCTACGCTATCGGGGTTGTCTTTGTAGGATCTATATAGGTCATCGATGTATCCGACATCGGCATTACCTACGTAAGAGTATTTGTCCATAAAGAAGGCTATTTTTGATGAGCCTGGCCAAAGGTATGTAATAAGTATTCCGATAAAAAACCGCGAATGCGATTACGCGTTTTTCAGTATATCTCACCTTTGTGCGGAGTAATTATTTCATATATACAACTAGAACACTATCTTTGCGCTCCTGTTTTAAAATTTTTGAATGGACGGGTTCCATAAACAAAAAAAATTATGCCTGTAAAAATCAGATTAGCGCGACGAGGACGGAAGAAAAGAGCAATGTATGACGTTGTTGTCGCAGATGTGAGAGCTCCACGAGATGGACGCTTCATAGAGAAGATTGGGATCTACAATCCCAACACTGATCCCGCTTTTATTGATATCGATGTAGATCGTGCATTCAAGTGGGTGATGGATGGTGCGCAGCCGACGGATACCGTTCGGGCGATGCTGTCTTATAGAGGTGTGATGTTGCGAAAGCACTTGCAACTAGGCGTCATCAAGGGCGCTATCACTCAAGAGGAAGCCGACAAGCGATTGGAAGAGTGGTTGGCTAAGAAAGATTCAGCTATCCAGTCTAAGGTGGATCGATTGACGAAGGAGCGAGACGAGAAGAGAAAGTCGAAACTCGAAGCGGAGGCCAAAGTCAATCAGGCCAGAATCGATGCTCAGCTGGCGAAGAAGAAGGAAGCTGAAGCAGCACTAGCTGCGGAGGTTGCCGAAGCGGCAACGGACGAAGCAGAGCAGGAAATGGCAGAGGAGGCAGAAGAAGCCGTAGAGCAGCAAGCTGAAGAGGCAAAAGCCGAGGAAGCGCCTGCAGCGGAGGCTCCAGCCGAAGAAGCACCTGCGGAAGAAGCTCCAGCAGCGGAAGCTCCAGTTGAAGAGGCGCCTGTAGAAGAAGCCCCGGCAGCGGAAGCCGCAGCTGAGGAAGCTACGGAAGCGGAGGCCCCGGCAGAAGAAGCTCCAGCCGAAGAGGCGAAGGAAGAGACGAAAGAGTAGTACTCCGATGGTTTTCGATGATGCCTATCTATTAGGGTACATTAAGAAAACTCACGGATTGAAAGGGGAAGTGCTCGTGGCACTGGATGTGGATGATCCTTCCTACTACAACGAATTGGAATCAGTGTTCCTTAACCAAAATGGAGCGCTGGTTCCTTTTTTTATTCGCTCCTTTTCGGTTCGTGGAAAGGAGGCCCTCATGCATCTTGACGAATTCGAGTCCCTGGATCAAGCCTCCACTTTGGTGGGCACAGAAATGTGGCTGCCATTGAAGTTTCTCCCGCCGCTACCTGGTGGTGGATTCTACTACCATGAGTTGCTGGACTACGAAGTTCACGACGACAAACAGCAGATAGGAGTCGTGAAGAACATCTACGACCTCCCCAACAACTTCCTTCTAGGCGTGCAACACCTGCAGACAAAGCAAGAAATACTGGTGCCGACGCAAAACGAAGTCATGGAAACAGTCGATCACGAGGCCAGGAAGATTATCGTGAAGCTTCCCGAGGGTCTTGTAGATCTATACATTGATGAAGAATGAGAATCGACATCATCACATGTCTACCAGACCTATTTCAGGGGCCGATGAATCAGAGCATCGTGCAACGAGCCCAGACCAAGGGTCTCGTTGAGATCGTCATCCACAATCTGAGAGACTACAGCACCAACAAGCACAAGAATGTAGATGACTACGCCTATGGTGGCGGTGCAGGCATGGTCCTTATGATTGAGCCTATCGACAAATGCATTACCGGCTTGAAGGAGCAGCGAGCATACGAGGAGGTGATCTACCTCACGCCTGATGGCACCACTCTAACACAGCAGGTGTGTAACCAGCTATCGCTGAAGAAAAATATCATCCTGCTCTGCGGACATTACAAGGGAGTAGACGAGAGAGTAAGACAGCACCTAGTTACCAAAGAAATAAGCATCGGTGACTATGTGTTATCGGGAGGCGAACTGGCCGCGATGGTTTTGTCAGATGCCCTGATCAGGCTGATCCCTGGCGTACTCAACGATGAAACCTCTGCCCTCTCTGACTCATTCCAGGACAACTTGCTGGCACCACCTGTCTACACCAGACCTGAGAATTACAGGGGATGGCAGATCCCCGAGGTGCTTCGATCAGGCCACGAAGCCAACATCAATGAATGGCGTCACGAACAGTCCCTGCAACGGACCCGCGATCGACGTCCAGACTTGTTGGATCGAGAGTAAATTTTTATCACTTCCCAGAAGTGGTATTTGTTTTCAAAAGATCTATATTTGCACTCCTTTTTCGGAAAGGGTTATATCAAAAGTTCTAATGCCATGAGCGAGTTACTGAAGTTTGTAGAAGAGCAAAGCAAAGAGACGAGAGAAGCCATCCCTTCATTCGGCCCCGGTGATACTATCAATGTTCACTATAAGATCAAGGAGGGAAATAAGGAGCGAATCCAGCAATTTCAGGGCACTGTCATGCAAATCCGCAACAAGAACAGCAACGGTGAGACATTCACGGTTCGTAAGATTTCTAGCGGAGTAGCGGTAGAACGTATCTTCCCAGTATTGACTCCAAATATTGAGAAGATCGAGGTCATCCGAAAAGGTAAAGTCCGCAGAGCGCGACTCTTCTACCTACGAGGCCGCAAAGGAAAAGCTGCTCGTATCAAGGAGCGGATCTAATCCCTCACCAATTCTCTGTATTACTTATTAGGTGGCCTTTCAGGTCACTTGTTGTACGCCTGTAGCCATGAAAATATCATTTACCAAATACCAGGGCACAGGAAACGACTTCGTCGTCATTGATAATCGGTCAGGCCATTTTCCAAAAACCGATCGCAAAGTCATAGCTCGCCTATGCGACAGACGATTCGGCATAGGCGCTGATGGCCTTATGCTTATTGAAGACCATGAGCAGTTGGACTTCCGGATGATCTATTTCAATAGCGACGGCTCGCAAAGTCTCTGCGGCAATGGCAGCCGTTGCGCCGTCAGCTTTGCACGCACCCTATCGATCATAGGAGATTCTACGCATTTCGAAACGACGGACGGCGTTCATGATGCCTTCTTTGAAGGAAACCGCGTGCACTTTCACCTGCATGATGTCGGAAGCCTGGAGAAGATCGGTAGTGATTTCTTTATCGACACAGGCTCCCCTCATTACGTTCGCTTCGTAGAGGACATCGAGGAAGTCGATGTAGTACGGGAAGGAAGAGAGATCAGATACTCGTCAGCCTATGCCCCAGGTGGCACGAATGTCAATTTCGTCGAAGCGGGCGATCCCTTGAAAGCACGCACCTATGAACGAGGCGTGGAGGCTGAAACGCTCTCTTGCGGCACGGGAGTGACAGCGGTGGCCATCGCAGCAGCTTCCGCAGGACGCCCAAGCCCTGTTCACATTTCTACCAGGGGCGGCGATTTATCAGTCAGTTTCCGAAAAGAGGGGGATACATTCACCGATCTGTACCTCTCAGGCCCAGCCACAAGAGTATTTGCCGGTGAAGTTGACATTTGACAGAAAGTCGCTTCACTGACAATTTTTCCGATCCCAACCAAAAGGCAAGACATTTGTACACCTGGATGAACAGTGTCTGCTGACATTCGAGTGCTGTAGAGCGGCCGAGGATGCCGAATTAAAGAAAGTGCGACTGACATCGAAACCAGCAGGCTTCGTTAACTTTAATCGATTTTTGGAAAATACATATTCCTATTATCCATGTTGAATTTCATATCAAAAGGGGTAGCCAAAGTTTTTGGGACGAAAGCAGACCGGGACCTGAAAGACCTTGTACCCTATGTCGGCAAGATCAATGAGCAGTTCGAGCAACTGCGTGACATTACCGACGACGAACTACGGGCAAAAACCCAGGAGCTCAAGGGCATCATTGCCGAGAGACTCAAAAGCATCGACGACGAAATCGAGTCATTGCACCAAAAGGTCAATGAAGACAAGACTTTAGATATCCACCAGAAGGAAGAGATCTTCAACCAAATAGACGCGCTGGAGAAAGACCGGGACACCGAATTGGAAGTGGTGCTCCTCGAAATCCTGCCAATAGCATTCGCTGTGGTAAAAGAAACTGCGCGACGCCTGGCTGAGAATCACCAGTTGGTGGTGACTGCGAACATGAATGACAAAATGCTCGCAGCGGACAAACCCCACATTAAGATCGAGGGAGAAAAAGCCACATGGCTCAACGAATGGGATGCAGCAGGCACCCAGGTGCTCTGGAACATGGTGCACTATGATGTGCAGCTCATTGGTGGAGTGGTCCTACATCAGGGAAAGATCGCTGAGATGGCTACAGGTGAGGGTAAAACCCTTGTTGCTACACTTCCGGCTTACCTCAATGCTTTGGCCGGTCGTGGCGTGCATGTTGTCACCGTCAACGACTACCTCGCACGAAGGGATAGTGAGTGGAATGCGCCACTGTTTCAATTCCACGGTCTGTCTGTGGCCTGCATTGATAATTTCGATCCCAATTCCAAGGCGAGGAAGGCGGCCTACGAGTGCGATATCATCTACGGCACAAACAACGAGTTTGGCTTCGATTACCTCCGTGACAATATGGCCCGGGATCCGGAAGAGCTTGTACAGGGCAAGCACCACTTCGCCATGGTCGATGAGGTCGACTCCGTCCTTGTGGACGACGCGAGAACACCGTTGATCATCAGTGGGCCTATACCGAAAGGAGACGAGCACGAATTCTATGAGCTCAAGCCCCGCATACAACGATTGGTGGATGCACAGAAAAAGCTCATCGGCGAATACCTCAATGAGGCCAAGAAGTCCATCAAAAATGGCAATGAGAAGGACGGCGCCCTTCCCCTATTCAGGACATACCGGGGTCTCCCAAAGTACAAGCCGCTCATAAAGTACTTAAGTGAAGCGGGCATTAGGCAGGTCCTGCAAAAGACCGAGAACTTCTATCTGCAGGACAACCAGAAAATGATGCCTGAGGCGGATGATCCCCTTTTCTTCACCATCGATGAGAAGCACAACAGCATCGAGCTGACCGACAAAGGGATCGATCTGATCACGGGTACAGGAGAGGACAAAGACTTTTTCATCCTGCCAGACATCGGAGGTGAAATCGCTAAGCTCGAAGGGGACGAGAGTCTCTCTGAAAGCGAGAAACTGCAAAACAAAGAGGAACTGATCAAGGACTACAACATCAAGTCCCAGCGGATCCACTCTGTGAACCAACTGCTCCGTGCCTACTGTCTCTACGACAAGGATACAGAGTACATCGTCGTCGAGGGCAAGGTAAAGATCGTCGATGAGCAAACAGGCCGTGTGATGGAAGGTCGACGATATTCCGATGGTCTACACCAGGCCATAGAGGCAAAAGAAAATGTAAAGGTCGAGGACGCCACGCAGACCTACGCGACGATCACGTTGCAGAATTACTTCCGAATGTATCACAAGCTGGCTGGTATGACCGGTACTGCTGAGACGGAAGCAGGCGAGTTCTGGGACATTTACAAGCTGGATGTCGTCGTCATCCCCACCAACAAACCCATCGTCCGCAAAGACATGGAGGACAAGGTCTACAAGACCATGCGTGAAAAATTCAACGCGGTGGCAGATGAAATAGTGGAGCTGACTGAGGCCAACAGACCTGTGCTCGTGGGTACCACGTCGGTGGAGATCTCAGAGTTGCTGAGCAAAATGCTCAACATGCGGAAGATCAAACACCAGGTACTCAACGCCAAGCAGCATGCGAGAGAGGCCGATGTTGTTGCTGAGGCTGGAAAACCCCGTACAGTAACTATCGCCACCAACATGGCCGGACGAGGTACGGACATCAAGCTCACTCCGGAATCCAAAGAAGCTGGCGGACTGGCGATCATAGGTACAGAGCGACATGAATCAAGACGTGTTGACAGGCAGCTTCGTGGCCGATCCGGCCGACAGGGAGACGTGGGGTCCTCACAGTTTTTCGTGTCACTGGAAGATAACCTGATGCGCCTGTTTGGCTTCTCTGAGCGAATGCCAAAGATCATGGATCGACTGGGACTGCAGGAAGGTGAGGTCATTCAGCACAGCATGATCACGCGATCAATCGAACGCGCACAGAAGAAGGTAGAGGAGAACAACTTCGCCATCAGAAAGCGCCTGCTGGAGTACGATGATGTGATGAACTCGCAGCGTGAGGTGATCTACAAACGCCGACGCAATGCGCTCCACGGCGAGCGACTGCACCTCGATATCATGAACACGCTATATGAGACGTGTGAAGACATCGCGTTGAACGCCAAAATCGACAACAACCTCGACAACCTGAAGCTCACTAGCATCGCTGTGCTTGGTATCGATTTCCAAATAACGCAGGAAGAGCTGGAAAAGACCAACGAGATAGAGCTCACGGAGAAACTATACGAGGAAGGCTACGCAGCCTACGATCGCAAAAACGAGGCGATCCGGCAAAAGGCACTGCCCATCCTGAAGCAGATCCATAAAAACAAGGGCAAAACGGTCGAGAACGTATTGGTCCCGTTTACTGATGGTAAGAGACAAATCGGATTTGGCGTCAACCTGGAAAAAGCGCTCGAAACCGAAGGACAAGAAGTCACTGTCGGCATGGAGAAGGTGTCTACGCTGTGGATCATCGACCAACTCTGGAAGGAACACTTACGAGAAATGGATGATCTGAAACAGTCCGTGCAGAACGCTGTCTACGAACAGAAAGATCCATTGATCATCTACAAGTTCGAAGGATTTGAGCTCTTCAAGCAGTTCATTGGCCGGGTAAATGAAGACACAATCTCCTTCCTCGTGAAGGCCCAGATACCCGTCGAAGATCCGGAGCAAGTGCGAGAAGCACAGCAAGCACGGCGACCTAAACAGGACTACCAGGAAAGCAAGGAAGAGTCCAAATCGGCCCTTGCCTACGATGGCGCCAAAGGTAACAGACCGCCGGTCGAAAAGAGCGCCCCGGTAAAATCCCAAAAGGTAGCTGGCCGCAATGAAAAAGTGAGTGTGCAATACTCTGACGGCACGGTGAAAAAGGGAGTGAAGTTCAAGACCGTGGAGCAGGACATAAAGGACAACAAATGCGTACTGATAGAATCATAAACAGTAACAATAGGACTTTACACTTTATCGTCATTCTTCTGCTGTTGGTAGGGTGTAAAGCTGCGACGGTAGCTCCGTCGTCCGCCAGATATAGTGAAGACCTAAGCGTCTATCGGAAGTCGCTGGCACCTGTTGACACTAGCGCTCCAGTAACCAGTGTCATGCACGAAACGTCAGTACTGGAGGGACACATCGCCAGTGAGTTGGATAGCGTACTGGCCCTAATTGTCAGCAGAAATGCATCTCGCAGTGGTTGGGACGGGTTTACAATCCAGGTCTATTCCGGGCTTAGCCGCGAGGATGCCTACAGCGCCAGAGAAGAGCTGTCCGAGCTAGGCCTCGACCTCAAGCCCAAGATTGAGTACTACCAGCCCAACTATCGGGTAAAAGGTGGAAGTTTCTTTAACCGGCTTGAAGCATTTCGGGTCTATCAGGAAGTCAAGCAATCCTTCCCACAGGCGCTTCTCCTTCCGACCAAGCTGAGCCTTGTGAGCAATGACGGAGACTGATCGGATCAAGGACCTGGCCAGGGAGTACCTACCCGAAGTTGTAGAAATCCGCCGCCATATTCACGCGCATCCTGAGTTGTCCTTCCAGGAGCATCAAACAGCGCAATTCATCGAGTCAGAGCTTAGAAAGCTTGGTTTTGAGGATGTCCAAAGAATCGCCACTACAGGCGTCACCTGCACACTGAAAGGCAGGGGACCGGGAAAGACCGTCGCACTGCGTGCGGACATTGATGCCCTCCCTATCACAGAGCAGAATGACGTGCCCTACAGATCGCAAAATGCTGGTGTGATGCATGCGTGCGGCCACGACGTCCACACGGCCTCCCTGCTCGGCGCAGCTAGGGTATTAAAGGATGTCAGAGAAGATTTTGATGGTGAAGTGAAGTTCATCTTCCAACCCGGCGAAGAACGGCTGCCGGGGGGAGCCTCCATTCTGATAAAGGAAGGAATCCTCGAAAAACCAAAGCCGTCCAAGATACTGGGACAGCACGTAATGCCTCTGCTGGAGGTGGGGAAAGTGGGCTTTCGGTCAGGGATGTACATGGCCAGTGCCGACGAGATACACTTCACCGTACATGGCAAAGGTGGCCACGCCGCAATGCCCGAACGAGTGATCGATCCCGTGCTGATCACTTCACACTTGATCATCGCTATGCAGCAGATTGTCAGCAGGAGGTCCAGCCCCAAAATGCCTTCGGTCGTCTCGTTTGGAGATATACATGGCGACGGAGCCACCAATGTAATTCCCGACTTCGTGAAGGGGCAGGGTACATTTCGCACTTTCGATGAGGAATGGCGTATGGAAGCACACCGATTGATGAAGGAGCTGGCCGAAGGGTTGGCCAGGTCAATGGGCGGAAGCTGTGATTTCGAAGTGCGGAAAGGCTATCCCTACCTCGAAAACGAACCCATCTATACCGAACGAAACAAAAAAGCTGCTATCGCCTACATGGGGGAAGACAACGTCGAAGATCTCGACCTATGGATGGCAGGGGAGGATTTTGCCTTCTATTCTCACGAAGTGGATGCGTGCTTCTACCGGCTGGGGACAGCGAACAAATCGAGGGGCATCACCTCCGGGGTGCATACACCCACTTTCAATATCGACGAAGATGCCCTGGAGATCGGTGTTGGTCTCATGGCCCACCTCACGCTCAACGAATTACGAGCTTAAGTCCACAGAGCGGCACGTGTTTTCTTAGGTAAGCACCTTGATGATGATCACAAGCAAAATGCTGATCACCAATCCGAGGAAAACCTTGAAGAGATCCTTGCCCAGGTCTCCGAGTGTAGCTCTGTCGAGACTACCGAGACCCACATATCTGATCGACAGTTCGCGACCTGCCAGTAGGCCTATAAACACCCAGGTCGTACTCATGGGCACATTGTTGAGCTCTTTGAAGAAGTAGAGCACAATGCCGTAGGCGAGGTCAATGATCGTTGCGGACCTTAGATCTTGCGTGTTCGTCTTCGCACGGACGATGGACTGGATAGCACCTCCCTTACTGTAGAAGATGTAGCTCAAAAGCGTCAAAAAGATGATCAACGTGATGATGAGCGTCCCCAAGCTCACTTGTCGCGGCAGGTAGACGTAGATATTTGCGAAGTCCTGAATCAACCATTGTGACCATAAGAAGCCTGTGGACAACCACTGCCCGACAGTCCACCATTGAACTTCCTTCGCTGTCGGCTCCGAGTTCTTGAACTTGACTTCCAGGCTCTTCGCGAGTACCGCATAGATAACGATAGCCGTGGTGAGGGCTACCAAGTAACCAGACATGGACTTTACCACCATGTCATACAAATTCTTTGGATTGAAGAAGGTCAGAATAAGGAAGGAGGTGCTTACGGGGACGCCCAGCCGGGTAATGATCAGTAGTACTACGGGAGGCAACAAATAAGGCCACCCAAAAGACTCGATATCCTTGGGTTCTTTGTAGACGGGATTATCAAAACCATTGGTCTCGGGATCTCCAATGAGACGGCCATACGTCACATCTCCATCGTTGATATACCAACCATACAGAAGAACGGCGGACAATATGAAGCCGGCATAGAGGGCCAAAACCCACCAACGTCGATGCTCGTTCGAGCTGAGAAAAGTTCCAAGCGTCTGTATTACATCATTGCCTATCACCGAGTAAGCCGCCATGAAAAACCCGAGGTACATGATGAGCTCTCGTGAAGGCATCACGATTCCCAGTAGGAGCGCGATGAGGCAAAACAAGAAGATTATCTTGTTGTCCCGACTTAATTCCATCTTCAACTATTTCCGAAATTCAAATCCGCCGTCTAATGTAGCCAAAACTGATCTGTTGGTGCCTCAGGCTTACAAGATTCTGAGAAATTAACACTCGATTAGCACTGGCTTAACAAAATGAAAAACAAACCAATGTCATCGCGACAATCACCGGGCAGCTCTTCGCCTTGAAAGGACGTTGATAGAGAATGAGAATAAAAAAAAGCCTTGAAAAACGGAATATTATTGGCAAAGGCGGTTTCACTTTCATGAATTGTTAACATTTCTTTCATTGAGCGCCAACAACCCAATACTCGTCAAATGCTAGCTTTGCGGTAGTTTTGCCAGCTTTTACTACGAGACAGAAATACCCCAAACCCTTGGATACCAAGAAGTCATTGAGAGTCATAGTCAATGTCGCTATCGCGATTGGAGCGATTTTGGCATTTGCAGTCTCTATTCAATTGATGGGTGTCGCCTTCAAGGCATGGGGTTCAGGAACAGCCCGATCGATCCTCGAAGTCACTTCCAATCCTTTTGTGGGCCTATTCATCGGCTTACTGGTGACCGCCATACTACAAAGCAGCTCGACCACGACATCCCTGGCAGTGGCAGCGGTAGCCTCTGGATCTGTGACGCTGCAGCACGCGGTCCCCATTGTCATGGGGGCCAATATCGGGACTACCATCACCTCCACAATCGTCAGCCTCGGATACATCACCAAAAAGAATGAGTTTAGAAAGGCGATCTCGGCAGGGACCTCTCACGACATTTTCAATGTCATTGTCGTGCTTTTGCTTTTCCCATTGGAGCTAAAGTACCAGTTCCTAGCACGAATGAGCCGAAACGTCGCATCCCTCCTGAAGACCCCTGAAGAGGCTGGTGACGTAGCACTGGGAAGTCTGCTACAAGTATTTACCCCCCTGGAGAATCTCCTTCTGGAGTTTCTGGGTCCCATAATCCTGCTTTTCTTGTCGGTATTCCTCCTCTTCGGGACCATTAAATTCATCTCGTCGCTGCTTTATGATCGACTGATTGGTCCGGCCAGAAGGAACCTGGACCAGTACTTCTTCGGTAGTCAGGCACAGTCCTTTGGCTGGGGCTTGCTATTCACCGGCATCGTACAATCAAGTTCGCTGACCACATCACTAATAGTACCCCTCGTAGCTACCGGAAAGGTCAAAGCAGACAAGGCATTTCAATTTATCCTGGGGGCAAATCTTGGCACAACCATCACTGCCATCTTGGCGGCGTTGTTCAAGAGCGAAGCAGCCATTAGCCTCGCCATTGCGCATTTCATGTTCAATCTTGTCGGTGTAATGATCTTTCTGATCATCCCTGCCGTGAACCGAATTCCAACATTCCTGAGTGACAGATTAGGCTACTACACGCTGAAGAATAGGCTCATTGGTTTCGTCTATGTCCTTGTGACCTTTTTCCTATTGCCTTTTAGTCTCATCTATTTTAGCGGCACAGATCAGTGGGTAGCTGAGAATCAAAGGACAGAGGTCGTCGAAGAGAAGTAGCCGAACTGTTTCTGTAGAAAGTTGCTTATACATTAACTTCACCCCGAAGTTTATAGCCCTTGGTAACGAAGCTAATCGATAAAATTTCCGAACTGATCCGTATCAAACTTGATCAGTTCAAACTGGAGGCCCAGGGACAAGTCGCCTCTGCGGTGGCGAGGATCATCGTCTTCTTGGGATTCCTGGTCTTGACCAGTTTTGCTCTTCTGTTTTTTGGGCTTACGCTGGCTTACGCTCTGAATGAGTGGTGGGACAGCTCGTACCTGGGATTTCTGGCAGTTGCTGGTCTGCTGGTCATTGCGATCGTCATATTAGGGGCGATCAACAAGACGCAATCCCTGGCCAAAGCCATCGAAAAGGGAATCATTGATCGAAACGAGGAGGAAGAAGATGAAACACTCTAGGGCATTTAGAGAAGCTCAGGCCAGGCTGCATGAGCAGGAAGCCGCGATCAAGAAGGAAATAGAGTCGGATTCGGCTCAAGCCATCAAGTCAGGCAAGAGAATCTTCGCGATACTTACGGTAGGTTTCTTCACGTTGATCCTGGGGAAATTCCTGATGGGGCGAGGAGGTGAATCCAGACCATCAAAAGGCGCTCGAGGCAGATCCCGATGGGTCGGCCGGATACTCGAATTGTTAATTCCGTTTCTTATTAGCGCGTTCCTGGAATCCAGGAAGCAGGACCAGAAGCATATCAATAACTCATAAGAGACTCCCTCCGACGCATCTTTCCTGCAGGGATCCCAAACATCATCTTGAATCTTCGGCAGAAATAGGCTGTGTCTTTGTAGCCTACCTCCTTGCCAATCTCACGAATACTCTTTTTGGACGTACGTAGGAGATGTACCGCACTCTCCATGCGCTGATACTCAATGTAGTCCTGAGGGTTGATTCCGGTGAGCATCTTGAAGTACTGTCCCACATAATCCTCCGAGACACTGGCCACGTTGGCAAGCACCTTGTTGGACAAGTCCTTGCCCAGATTCTCTTTGATGTATCCGAAAATGTCAATGAGCCGAGGGTCTTTGAAATACGTACTATTTGTCGCAAACTGCTCGACAAATAAGCCGTGATCGATGATGTGACGGATCAGCTCTATCACCATGTACTCGGTTAGTACCTTGATGATCCGACCCTTACCCGGTGTACTGCTACTGACTTCACTATTGATCTTATCTATCAGCGAAGAGATCTTGTCGTTGGCCTCCACTACAAACGGTGGAACATCCAGAGAGGCAAAGAAGTTAACGGAGTCAAATACCTTGGCATCGAAGGACACATAACTGTAGGCCTCACCGTCGATCTCACCATTGCCGGTGTGGAAATACTTATCCTTGTGCGTTAAGAAATCATCCTTGGAGAGACTTACCGACTCACCACTTCCGTATGTAATCGAGATCTGCTTCCCACCTGGAACGAAGAGCATCTGGCCGCTATGAACGACCTCTTTTTCCTTTCCAAATCGTAGCTCACCGGACTTGACTAGAAGTAGTGAATTTTCAACATCGTAGTTGTTTTCAATCGTGACCGACTTCAAAATATTAATATTCCTAGCCTTTACGAAGCGGACAGAGAGGGATTCAATGATTCTATTATAATCTTCCATCGAGAAGAAATATAATCTTAGTTAGAGGATTGGGCGTACTTGAGTGCTATAGTTGTACGAATCTAATATATTCTTACAAATATCCAAAATACCCCCCTAAGAGAATCACCCTATAAAATTATAACTATTTCAATAATCCGCGCGAAATGACGATTTTTTGGATCTCAGAGGTGCCTTCATAGATCTGTGTGATCTTCGCATCACGCATCAATCGCTCCACATGAAATTCCTTCACATAGCCATATCCACCGTGTATTTGTACGGCCTCCACGGTTACTTCCATGGCCACTGATGAGGCATACAATTTGGCCATCGCACTAGATTGAGCATAGTCCTGGCCGGCATCTTTGAGACGCGCCGCTTGCAAGCACATCAGTCTTGCCGCTTCGATTTTCGTCGCCATATCTGCCAATTTGAACTGGATCGCCTGATGCTTGGCGATCTCGACACCGAAGGCCTTTCGTTCCTTCGCGTACTTGACCGACAACTCCAGTGCACCCGAGGCGATGCCTAGCGCTTGCGACGCTATACCGATCCTGCCGCCGTTGAGTGTGCTCATTGCAAAGGTGAAGCCGAAGCCATCATCCCCTATCCTATTTTCCTTGGGTACCTTCATGTCCTGAAACATCAGTGAATGCGTATCAGACCCCCGTATTCCCAACTTGTCTTCCTTCTTGCCTACCACGAATCCAGGCGTCTCTCTTTCTACGATGAGTGCGTTGATGCCCTTGTGCTTTTTCTCGTGGTCCGTCTGAGCCATCACAATATATGTCCCCGCGGAGTTCCCATTGGTGATCCAGTTCTTCGTGCCATTGACCAGATAGTGATCGCCCTGATCTTCCGCTGTGGTGCGTTGAGAAGTGGCGTCCGAGCCCGCCTCAGGCTCTGATAGGCAGAAGGCCCCCAAACTCTTGGCTGAAGCTAAACCTGGAAGATACTTTTCTTTTTGCTCCTCCGATCCATACTTCTCCAATCCCCAACAGACCAGTGAATTGTTGACTGACATCGCTACGGACGCCGACGCATCCACTTTGCTGATCTCCTCCATGGCCAGCACGTAGGACACTGTATCCATACCTCCACCGCCATACTTGGGATCCACCATCATTCCCATAAATCCCAGCTCTCCCATCATTCGGATCTGATCTGTTGGAAACTCCTGATTGGTGTCGCGATCAATTACTCCGGGAAGGAGCTCCTTCTGTGCAAAATCTCTCGCTGCATCTCTGACGGCTTGTTGTTCTTCAGTCAAATTGAATGTCATGTTGTCTATATCGTTTTCTTCTCTCTGGGTATGGACAAATATCACGCAAATTAAGTATGCATGCATACTATTTTCCCGCTTTTTTATAGCGGCAATAACTGCCCGTGCATGCTTAGTGTTCGGGACGGGCAAAATAAAAGGGCCTCCAACACATTGGAAGCCCCACACTTTTCTTTGCTATGCAGATACCTATCTGCTATTCATCTCCACCTAAGAAGAACGTCAGGTAGTACAGTAACGTGGCGATTGCTCCCAGTGCACCGACCACGTAAGTCATGGCCGCCCACTTGAGAGCATCCTTGGCCATGTCATGCTCGCCACTATTCACGATGTTTCGCTGATCGATCCAGGCCAGAGCCCGGCGACTGGCGTCAAACTCTACAGGCAGCGTCACTACTGAAAACATCGTTATCACAAACTGACAAACGACCAGGATCAATACAATACTATTGATGCCCATACCCAGGAAAAATCCTCCGCCAAAAATCATGATCATGATAATGAAGTTCATCACCTGCGCACTGATGTTCTGAATGGGCACCATCGCCGATCGGAATTCCAGGAAACTATACGCATTGGCATGTTGCACCGCGTGGCCACATTCGTGAGCAGCTACAGCAGCAGCGGCGGCGGATCTTCCATGATATACGCCCGGGCTTAGATTCACCGTTCTATTGCCAGGATTGTAGTGGTCGGTAAGGGTACCTTCCACTGCTGTCACTTGCACATCATATATACCATTGTCCCTCAGCATCAACTCCGCGATCTCCCGACCAGAGAGACCCGATTGGAGAGGTATTTGCGAATACTTTTTGAATTTCGACTTTAACCGGGCGCTCACAGCCCAGCTAATAATGAAGAATGCTATACCTATTAAAATCAACATGTTCCCTAAAATCTATTTCAACCTAATCTTTTCAATAATTCGGGTGGTGGAATAGCCCGGAATTAAATCAATCGTCTCCACTTTCCCACCATTCTGCTCTACGATTTCTGCACCTACTATGTTGCCCCTGTGATAGTCACTTCCTTTGACCAGAACATCAGGCAAAATCTTTCCAATCAACGCTTCCGGCGTAAGCTCCTCAAACAGCACCACGGCGTCGACGAATTGTAGCGAAGCCAGAATTCTTGATCTTGTCACCTGGTCATTGATGGGCCTGTTGTCGCCCTTGATCTGACGGACTGACGTATCAGAGTTTACGCCCACTATCAGACGTTGACCAAGTTCCGAAGATTTTTCAAGATAATCGACGTGCCCAAGGTGCAGGATATCAAAGCACCCGTTGGTAAAAACTATCTTGTGACCCGCATCCCTCCACTCCTGCACAGTATCCAGCAACGCTTTGAGCTCAACAATTTTGTCAATGGTGCTCATTTCGATGGCCGGACGAAAAGTGAAAGTAACAAGGCGATTCCCCCAAAAATAGCCACAGCCACAATCTGAGAGGTATGCAACAGCGTGGCAAGAAAGAGACCTGTGACCTCTGGAATGCCATACACCAGAAGAAGTCCAGCAATCATCGCGTGATAGGTGCCGAAACCAGCTTGTACTGGCAAGGAGATGGCGATACCAGCCGTGACAAGGAGCATGAGCCCTGCAATTACATCCAGGTGGGCTGTAGCCGGTAGCGCGAAGACAATGGTGTAGGACATCAGGTAATAGATCACCCAGATAAGTACGGTTGATACGACAAACTGCCACTTGCGTTTGATGTGCTGGATAGAGAGCAGACCGTCCAGCAACCCGCGAAGAAATGCCCGTAACTTAGGAAAGAACCCCCTCCGAAACAGATAGAGCAGAACTATGAACAACGCCAATCCGACCGCAAAGGCAATTCCCGCCGCCCAATAAAACCAGCCAAATGCACCTCCGACCCCATATCCGGAGAGGAAATCCGATAGCAACTCAAACTCTAAAATGAGGGCGCCGAATATCAAAAGAAGCAAAGCCAGCATATCGACCAACCGCTCGCTAATCACGGTCCCTAAACTGTTGTCTACGGGCAGCTTATCTGTCCTAAATAGTAGGGTGCAGCGCATGACCTCCCCCAGTCTGGGCAATGCGATATTGGCCAGGTAACCGACCAAAACCGCCAGGGTGGTATTGTATAGTCGTGGAGTATTACCCAGTGGTTCGAGTAGAATGTTCCATCGGTAAGCCCTGGCTACATAGCCGACTAGCGACAGAAGAATAGACAGGACGACCCACCGATAATCGACCTCGCCGATGTTGCTCCAAAATTCCGCAAAGTCCACGTTCCTAAAGGCCAGGTAGATTATTACTACCGCCAGCACGATGGGAATTAAGGTCTTCAGGACCTGGATGAAGGCCTTCACTTGATTATCGCTTATATTTTGTTGTCGGAATCAGGGAATAGCAGAATAGGTTCGTGCTTCTTCGCCTCCTCGAAGGGCAGCGCGCAGTATGAAATGATGATGATAATGTCACCGACCTGTACCTTTCTGGCCGCAGGGCCATTCAGGCAGATCTCCCCAGTGCCGCGCTCGCCAGTGATGACGTACGTTTCGAGGCGCTCGCCGTTATTGATATTGACGATTTGCACTTTCTCATTGGCGATAATATTCGCGGCATCCATGAGATCTTCATCAATGGTCACTGAACCCACGTAATGCAACTCCGCCTGGGTGATTTTCACCCTGTGTATTTTGGACTTTAGTACTTCTATCGTCATTTACTTCGCTGTATCCAGATGCAAATATAGATTATCGATCAGTCTCACCTCTTCCACGTAAGCAGCCACACAAAGGGCCACTTCATCTATTTCATCATATGTTCGAAATGGCTTGAGATCTCTCGCATTAACCATTTCTACATACTCAATCTCTAAACCATCAATCGTAGAGTAGAATTCCCGTAGGCCATTAACAATGTCGTTTGGAGGATGTTTCGCGGTAATCCTGTTTTCGGTACCCAATAAACCGACGGCGAGCTTTCGAGCGATGATCTTTCCACTTTCTGACAGCCTTAGGTTCCGTGAACTTAGTGCCAGACCACCCTCCTCCCTGACAGTGGGGACCCCCACCACCTCCACATCAAAAGACAGGTCTCTCACCAGTCGACGGATGAGGAGATACTGCTGTAGGTCCTTCAACCCGAAGTAGGCTCTGTTAGGCGACAGCAAGTGAAAAAGTTTAGTCAAAACAACACCTACACCCCTGAAGTGCCCGGGGCGATATTGGCCTTCCAGTACCTTCTCCATATCCCCAAACTGAATGGTCACCAGAGGATCTTCAGGATAGATCTCTTCTTTGGGAGGGTAAAAAACAAGGTCACATCCCCGGCGTTCCAATTCGTCGAGATCGTCATTCAGCGTGGCTGGGTAGTTGGCGTAGTCATTCGGATCATTGAACTGCAATGGGTTCACGAATATCGTGGCCATGGTGAAGTCATTTTCAGCTTTGCACCTCTCTAACAACACAAAATGGCCTTCATGCAGAGCACCCATGGTTGGGACCAGCCCCAGGGACGAATATTCAGTTCTTAGAGTGGAGAGAATTCCCTTGAGCTCTTGAATTTTCCGAACCTTTAGCATCCAGGGAAATTAGGGGTGATCCAAAATTGAAATTGATAAAAATGCAAAAATATCGTAATTTTGAGCTCATTTTCTCGAATGATCCCTCTAAATATCATTTAATTATGTCGAATATCAGAATCCTTTATGTGGCAAGTGAGATAAACCCTTTTCTGAAGACCACCCAGGTCGCAGATTTTGTCCGCAGGCTGCCCCAGGCCATGCAGGAAAAAGGGATGGAGATCAGGATTTTAGTGCCCAGATTTGGATTAATTAACGAAAGAAAGAACCGCTTACATGAAGTAGTAAGGCTATCTGGCATCAACATTGCTGTCGGTGATGAGGAAAAACCGCTGGTAATCAAGGTAGCATCTATTCCTAATGCAAAACTGCAGGTATACTTCATCGACAATGAAGATTACTTCCATAGAAAGTCAGTGTTCTTTGACAAGGAGGACAACTTCTACGAAGACAATGACGAACGCGCGATTTTCTTTTGCAAAGGAGTATTAGAAACTGTGAAGAAGCTCGGGTGGGCACCAGACATCATCCACTGCAACGACTGGATGACAAGTTTGATCCCTCTTTATGCAAAGTCAACGTATAAGAACGACCCTATT
The DNA here is from genome assembly GCA_965227935.1 of Cyclobacteriaceae bacterium. Classification (GTDB taxonomy): domain Bacteria; phylum Bacteroidota; class Bacteroidia; order Cytophagales; family Cyclobacteriaceae; genus JAWPMT01. Next base: position 234,000 of record CBDDGS010000055.1, read on the forward strand.
TTCAAGGATGCGAAGACTGTATTCACAATTCATAACAACGAGTTCAAGCATAAATTCGGAGACGATCTGCTGGACAAGGTGAAGATGCTGGACATTGATGACAGCATGCTAGATCATCTGAAGACAGCCGACTATGAAGGATTTATCAAAATTGGGGTACAGTATGCAGATGCTGTTATTTATGCAAATGAAGAGTCTACTGACAGCTTCAAGCAGCTTGTATCCGACCTTTCAAACGAGACAAAAGTCAACACGATTCAAACGAACGAGAACTTCGAAGAATCGTACTACAACCTCTATAATGAACTTATTGGCTAAGATCTGCGGAGGGGCAATGCTCATATTGCCCCTTTGTATGATTTCCTGCAACAACTCGGATGATTTCGGGTTGGAGCTCAATCCCGGGCAGAGCGGTGTGGACGTGCTATATGCGGAGTTTGACCTGCCCGTGACCACATATTTCATAGACAGTCTGCGAACGGACCTCGGTGCGAATATTCTGTTGGGAGGACATGCTGACGAAACGTTCGGTAGCATCACCTCAACGGCCTATTGTGAATTAGATTTTCAAACAGGCAAAATACCTGCAGATTCGCTCAGAATTATCAACGCAATACTGCGATTGCCAATTACTGATCGACTTTCTTCCACGGCAGACTTCAGTTTCGATGTCGATGTCAGGGTACTGATAGATACGATCTTCAGCTCTGTGGTTTATCTGGCCGACGATGCGATCCCTACGTTTGATCAGGTGATAGACACTTGGTCAGTCACAGTGGAGGAATCGGATACGGTCATCACAATTCCACTCGGTGAGCAACTGAGAAGCGCCATTTGGCAAGCTTCGGTCGAGGCAGAGGATGTCAACAATATTCAATTTGGTATTGAAATGTCATCGAGCTCGACAGGCGGTCTGGCAGCGTTTGACATTTTCAGTGAAGCGGCGGAACTGGAGTTCCTCACCCGAGATCCAGTGGATACGGCTTTTACATCCTCCTATGTTTTGAGGAATCACTTTCACAATATCACTCAGGATCGCTCACAATCGAGCATTGCGGAACTGGTCAATACAGGAGATACATTGACTGAGGACAACCTATCCTATATGAATCTGATGGCAGGTGTCTACTCCAGAATAGATTTGGGGCCCTACCTACGCTTTGTTGAATCGACAGAACGCATCATCATTAACAAAGCCGACATCGAGGTGCCTATTGGTGAGGCTCCTGGAAATATCATGAACGACACCGTTAGTCAGTTCTATTTTTACTTCTTCCGGGAAGGATCGATCATCAATGGCCCGGGGATCGTCGGTGATGTCCAGTCGACCCTTTTGATGGACGAATTGTCGTACGCGAATCGAGGGGCCCAGGGGACTGGGCGACGTATCGTATTGGAAGAAGGAGCCGGTGTTTACGATGATGCAATGACCCTATTCCTCCAGTCTTTGTTGCAAAACCACAGAGACGAAGAGGATTATTTGACTGAGGCACTTGTAACTGTGCCCGTTGTACCCCTAAGTTTGGAGCATACAGCAATCCTCAAGAATGGTGTGAAACTGAAAGTTTTTTACACGACCACCAACTAGCAAATTATCATGTGTGGAATTGTCGCCTATCTTGGCAATCAAGAGGCCTATCCCATTCTCGTCAAAGGCCTCAAGCGCCTGGAATACCGGGGATACGATAGTGCCGGAGTCTCCTTAATTGAGAACGGTACCCTCCGCAGCTTCAAAAAGCAGGGCCGCGTGCAGGACCTCGAAGCGTTTGTAGGTAGCGAAAAGCCCGCAAGTCGCATTGGGATCGGACATACACGTTGGGCCACACATGGAGCGCCTAATGATGTCAATGCCCACCCACACTTTTCAGCCAATGGGCAAATCTCAATGATCCACAACGGCATCATCGAGAACTACGAGTCGCTGAAGAAAGAGCTGATACACAAAGGCCACGAATTTCGAAGCGAAACGGATACTGAGGTCTTTGTAACCTTCATACAAGACATCAAAGAATCAGAAGGCCTATCGCTGGAGGACGCCCTGCGCGTGGCCCTAACAAAGGTCGTCGGTGCATATGCCATCGTAATCATGTCCGAGGACGAGCCTAACAAACTGCTGGCAGCCCGGAAGGGCAGTCCACTCGTAATTGGACTCAAAGACCAGGAGTTTTTTATTGCCTCAGACGCGACACCCATTGTAGAATATACTAACGAGGTCATCTACCTCAATGACGAGGAGATAGCAATCATTGCCGATGGCGAGTTTCGGATCACCGACCTGCGTGACGTCCCTCAAACGCCCTATATCCAGACGTTGGACATGGAGCTGGAGGCCATCGAAAAAGGTGGATACGAGCATTTTATGCTCAAAGAGATCTTCGAACAGCCAAACTCTATAGCTGACTGCTTGCGAGGTCGACTCAACGCCGACGAAGGCTCCCTCGTATTGGGGGGCATCCGCAACTATGCGGAAAAAATCACAAACGCCGAAAAGATCATCATGGTGGCCTGCGGTACTTCATGGCATGCAGGTCTCGTTGCGGAGTACATATTTGAAGAGCTTTGCAGGATCCCAGTCGAGGTGGAATATGCGTCAGAGTTCCGGTATCGAAACCCAGTGATCAGGGAAGGTGATGTGATGATCGCGATCTCTCAGTCCGGTGAGACGGCCGATACCCTTGCAGCCATCGAGCTGGCAAAGGAAAAAGGTGCGATTGTTTTTGGTGTCGTCAATGCGGTGGGTTCTTCCATAGCTCGGGCAACGCACGAAGGAGCCTATCTACACGCAGGCCCTGAAATTGGCGTCGCCTCCACGAAGGCATTCACAGCACAGTTGACAGTACTGACAATGATCGCGCTGCGGATCGCACAACGGAAGGGGACTATCACCGAAAGAAAGTACCGAGAGCTCCTCATCGACCTTGAAAATATCCCAGCAAAGGTCACGACGGCCCTTCAGAGCAATGATAAAATCGAGACGATCTCCGACTTGTTCAAGGATGCGCATAACTTCCTCTACCTGGGTCGTGGCTATAACTTCCCGGTAGCACTCGAGGGGGCCCTGAAGCTCAAGGAAATCTCCTATATCCATGCTGAAGGTTACCCCGCAGCAGAAATGAAACATGGCCCGATCGCTTTGATCGACGAGAACATGCCCGTGGTATTCATCGCCACCCGCGACAGCTCCTACGATAAGATCGTGTCCAATATTCAGGAGGTGAAGGCTCGCAAAGGGGTAGTCATAGCCATTGTCACTGAAGGCGACATTCTTATTCCAAAGTTGGCCGATTTCACCATTGAAGTACCTTCCACGCACGAGATCCTGATGCCGTTGGTATCGGTGGTCCCTCTGCAGCTACTGTCATATCATATAGCGGTGATGAGAGGATGTAATGTCGACCAGCCGAGGAATCTTGCCAAATCTGTGACTGTAGAATAACCCTCACCACAATGAAGACAATAGTCAAAACGGACAATGCTCCAGCACCCATCGGCCCCTACAATCAGGCGACGATAGCCAATGGTTTTCTCTTTGTATCTGGTCAGATCGCCCTCGACCCCCACTCGGGAGAATTAGTCTCTGGCGAAATCGAAGCAGAAACCGAGCAAGTGATGAAAAACCTCCAAGCAGTGTTGGGGGAGGCCGGTAGTGACTTCACAGACGTGGTCAAAACGACCATCTTTATTCGGGACATGGATCAATTTGCAAGGATCAACAGTGTCTACGGGTCCTACTTTCCTGCCGACCCTCCCGCCAGAGAAACAGTAGAGGTGAGCAGGCTTCCAAAAGATGTTCGGGTAGAAATATCCTGCATCGCCGTTGTCAGATAAACCTTCTCACATATTATGTCTGTAAGAGTAAGATTTGCGCCAAGTCCAACCGGAGCATTGCACATCGGAGGTGTGCGAACTGCCTTGTTCAACTACCTTTTTGCCAAGAAACATGGGGGTCAGTTTATCCTTAGGATAGAGGATACGGACCAGACACGGTTTGTCCAGGGAGCGGAAGAATATATCAAAGAGGCATTGGGATGGCTTGGGCTCCACCCCGACGAAGGGGTCGACGAAGGGGGCAATCACGCTCCCTATCGCCAATCAGAGCGAAAAGAGACCTACAGAGAGCACGTACAGAAGTTGCTCGACGAAGGAAAGGCCTATTATGCCTTTGATACGCCGGAAGAGCTAGAGGAGATGCGCGAAAAGTTGAAGGAAGCCGGCATGGCCAACCTCAACTACAACTCCTCCTCAAGGATGACCATGAAGAATTCACTGACGCTAGCCCCCGAAGAAGTAGAGCGGCGAATCAACAATGGTGAACCCTACGTCATCCGCGTAAAGGTCCCTCCAAAGGAGGAAATCCGATTTGAAGATATGATCAGAGGCTGGGTGATGGTGCACTCTGTCAATTTGGACGATAAGGTGCTGATGAAATCTGACGGGTTGCCCACGTACCACCTGGCCAACATCGTGGATGATCATCTCATGGGGATCACCCATGTCATCAGGGGAGAAGAATGGCTCCCATCGGCTCCATTGCATGTGCTCCTGTATCAGTTTTTTGGATGGGAGGAATCTATGCCACAATTCGCCCACCTGCCACTGATCTTGAAACCGGACGGCAATGGAAAGCTGAGTAAGCGTGCTGCTGATAAGCTGGGATTCCCCATTTTCCCAATGAATTGGAAGGATCCTGCTACGGGGGAGCTAAGTGTTGGCTACCGCGAAAAAGGCTATTTGCCTGAAGCGATGATCAACTTCCTCGTGTTTCTTGGCTGGAATCCCGGATCAGAGCGCGAAGTATTCACATTAGACGAGCTCATCGGGGAGTTTTCGCTTGAGCGTGTGGGTAAGGCAGGTACCAAGTTCGATATTGATAAGGCCACCTGGTACAACGAGTACTATCTCCGCCAAACGTCATCGGAGGCGCTTGCTTCCCAGCTGATCACAGACCTGGAGAAATCCTCGATGTCGTGTGATCAGGTCACAGCCGTGAAAATCGTCGACCTCCTCAAGCCGCGTGTCAGTTTTTTCCATGAGCTGGTGGAGGAAGCAACGGCTTTTTTCCAAATGCCAGACAGCTATGATGAGAAGATGGCACGCAAGAAATGGAATGCCGACACCGCTGAAGCATTGGAGGCCTATGCTAAGGAGTTGGAAAAGACAAACAACCTGACAGCGGATGAATTCAAGGAATTGTTTTCCAATGTTGTCAGCCGCCTGGGATACGGCCATGGAAAGGTGATGCCCGGCCTGCGTCTATCTGTCACAGGTCAAAGCACAGGCCCCGATCTGATGACCACCATGGAAATATTGGGTAGTTTGTCGGTTGCAGAGCGTATCCATCGCGCTGTCGATGCGTTAAGTCAGTATACAGACTGAAATGCAACTATGAAGCCGGAAAAGAAAAAAGACGATCAAGAAAAGCCCAAAGTGCACAAGGACCTGGAGGGATTTGATATCTCCGTCGATGCCTTTGGCGAAATAAAGTCCAACCTCAGCATCGACCAAATCAATAAGTTTCTCAATCGGGAGGTGGACGACAAGAAACTCCGCAATCGGGACGACCTCGACGATTTGAAAAAATAGGGAGATTCTTGGGCTCGGATTGTGAGGCTGGTGGGCGTCTGAATTAGCTTTGCGCGCCAGTACACATACTTTGTGAGTTATGAAGGTTGGTCTCATTCGCGAGGGAAAAATTCCCATCGACAAACGCGTCCCATTATCTCCTAATCAAGCACTAAGAGTTGCCGAGCAATATCCGCAGGTGGATATAGTTGCTCATAGGAGTGACATTCGATGCTTCGCTGACAGCGAGTATGAGGCCGAGCACGTCAAAGTTGTCGATAAACTGGACGACTGCGACATCATCATGGGAGTGAAAGAAGTACCTATCAAGGAACTCATCCCAAACAAAACGTACCTGTTCTTCAGTCACACCATCAAGGCACAGGCATACAACCGCGAGCTCTTGCAGGAAGTCCTCAAGAAAAACATCAAGCTGATTGACTACGAAACACTGACGGATGAAAACAACCATCGAGTGATAGCCTTCGGCCGATGGGCGGGTATCGTTGGTGCCTACAACGCCATTTGGACTTTCGGCAAGCGGTACAACCTCTTCAAGATCAGGAGGGCGCATGAGTGCTTCGACCTGCAAGACCTGAAAAAGGAGTACGAAAAAGTCGAATTGCCCGCCATCAAAATCGCCATCACCGGTGGTGGGAGAGTCGCCAAGGGAGCCATGGAAGTATTGCATGGCCTGAAGATTTGCAAGGTTTCGCCTGCGGCGTTCCTGGAAGAGCGCTTCGATCAACCGGTATTCACCCAACTCAACTCGCGAGACTATCACAAGAAACATGATGGCGGGGACTTTAACCGACATGAGTTCTTTGACCACCCACACCTCTACGAAGCCGATTTTCTGAAATACGCCGAGGTAGCTGACATGCTGATTGCTGCGGCGTATTGGGACCCGCAGGCGCCGAAGTTATTCACTCCCAAAGATGTGTTGACAGGCAACTTCCAGATGAGGATCATCGCCGATATCACCTGCGATATTGAGGGCTCTATCCCAGCGACGAAGAAGGCGAGTACGATCGAAGATCCCATTTATGACTACAATGCCAGCGAGGACGTGGTTGAAAAGCCACTCATTGACGAAGCCAATTTGACGGTAATGGCTGTGGACAACTTACCATGCGAACTACCTCGGGACGCCTCTGAGAGCTTCGGAGAACAGCTGATTGCCAACGTCCTGCCCCACCTGCTGGGTGATGACAACGAGGGCGTGATCAAAAGAGCCACCATCGCCGAAAATGGCGAGTTGACGCCACGGTACAGCTACCTCAAAGACTACGTGAACCAATAAAAAAGGCGGGCCTTACTGGACCCGCCTCCTGATATTCTTATCGAATTTTGGCCTTAGCCATTCATCGAGATAAGGAACTCGTCGTTGTTGATCGTTCCTCGCATCTTTTCTAGCAAGAACTCCATCGCCTCCGTACTGGTCATATCAGACATGTACTTGCGAAGGATCCAAACTCTGCTGAGCTCTTCCTTGTCAAGCAATAGATCCTCGCGACGTGTGCCAGAAGCAGGAACATCGATAGCAGGGTAGACTCGCTTGTTGGAGAGCTTTCTGTCCAACTGGAGTTCCATGTTGCCTGTTCCTTTGAATTCCTCAAAGATCACTTCGTCCATCTTCGAGCCAGTCTCAATAAGCGCCGTGGCGATGATTGTGAGGGACCCGCCCTTCTCTACGTTTCTTGCCGCACCGAAGAATCGCTTGGGCTTGTGTAGTGCATTTGCGTCCACACCCCCGGAAAGAATCTTTCCTGAGGAAGGCACAACAGTGTTGTGAGCCCGGGCCAATCTGGTGATCGAATCGAGTAGGATGACCACATCATGACCACACTCTACCATTCTCTTGGATTTCTCCAATACGATATTCGCCACCTTCACGTGCCTTTCAGCCTGCTCGTCAAATGTAGAGGCGATGACCTCGGCCTTTACCGATCGAGCCATATCTGTAACTTCCTCCGGACGCTCATCGATCAGCAAGATGATCAAATAGCACTCAGGGTGATTACTCGCAATCGCGTTCGCAACATTCTTCAAGAGTACCGTCTTACCGGTCTTTGGCTGAGCGACGATCATACCACGCTGACCCTTTCCTATCGGCGAAAACATGTCCAGAATCCGCGTCGAGTAGTTGTCCGCTTTCGTGCTCAACTTCAAGCGCTCCTCTGGGAAGAGCGGCGTAAGGTATTCGAAGGCAACCCTGTCTCTGATTTCGTCTGTCGTCTTACCATTGACAGACTCTACCCGTAGCAGAGCAAAATATTTTTCCCCATCCTTCGGGGGTCTGATCTGACCTTTTACCGTGTCACCTGTCTTCAGCCCGAATAGCTTGATTTGTGATGGTGAAACGTAGATGTCGTCAGGGCTTGCGAGGTAGTTGTAGTCACTGGATCGCAGGAATCCATAACCGTCCTGCATGATTTCCAAGACACCCTCACTTTCAATGACGCCGTCAAATTCCTTAATGTTAATGTTATGCTGCTGCTTTTTGGCTTTCGCCTCATTGCGCTGCTGCTGTTGCTGTTGGTGCTGTTGATTACGCTCTCCTTTGTCTGCACCGCCTTTGTCACCTCCTCCTTTGTTGTCGGGGGCGTTGGACTCTCCACCGCCTTCTTGAGGCTTTTGTGGGGCTTTCTCGAAGTTCGTTACTGACTTGTCAATCGACAAATCGAATGATTCCAGTAGCTCTTCCGCGCTCTTCGCTACGGTCTCTTCTACTTTGGTCACATTCTGTCTCTTTCTTTTAGGCTTATCTTCTTGATTTTCAGCTGGTTCGGAATCAGCGGTGCCGTTGTTTTTCTTCTCTAGCTTGGCAACCTCGTTATCGGGGAGGGTAGCTTGATGATCGAGGATCTTGTAAATGAGATCTTTCTTGGCAGCTTTCTTCACTCCTTTTAGCCCTAAATTTTCGGCAATCTCACGAAGCTCAGATAAGAGTCTGACACTCAGATCGTCTAAGGTGTACATAAACTATGTGGTAGTGGATATTAAATTAAACTACGTGATTATCTGGGATACAGTACGCTTGCTTTGGAAAAAGTAAGGAACGTAGTGTATTGTTCACGAATGGATGCACAATAATAGACCAACCTAAAATATTACGCAAACTTTAGGTCTGAATAATACCAATTTCAAACGGGGCCTTAGAATAATTGAAATTGAACCCGTTACTTTGCCTCCCGGCAATGAAAAACTAGGCCAAATGCTGCAGGTAAATGACATTCGCGACAATCTCGATCAATACATCGCTGGACTCCAGAAAAGGGGCCTCAGCGATCTAAAAATGATTCTGGACGAGGTACTCACCCTAGATAATAACCGGAAAGATACACAGCGAAAACTCGATGAAGTGCTCGCCCAGGCCAACCAGGTTTCCAAGAGAATCGGACTGCTGATGAAAGAGGGCAAAAGGGAAGAAGCCGAAGCCGCTAAGAAGGAAACAGGAAGCCTCAAGGAACAAAGCAAAGAATTGAACGAGCGCCTGCAGGGCATCCAGCAGGGGCTCACCGAAAAACTCTACAATATCCCCAATGTACCTCACGAATCCGTACCAGACGGTTTGCGGGAGGAGGACAATGAAATTGTAAAAACTACGGACGATCTCCCGTCCTTGCCCGACAGTAGCAAGGCCCATTGGGACTTGATTCAAGAGCTGGACATCATTGACTTTGATCTCGGGATCAAGGTGACAGGAGCGGGATTCCCGATTTATCAAAGGGAAGGTGCCCGAATGGTTCGGGCGATGGTAAACTACTTCCTGGATGAGGCCAACAAAGCCGGGTACAGAGAGGTACAACCACCTATCGTGGTCAATGAAGCCTCTGGATATGGCACTGGACAGTTGCCCGACAAGGAGGGGCAGATGTATGGCATCACCGACAGTCAACTCTTCCTGATCCCAACAGCTGAAGTGCCGATCACCAACATGTTTCGGGACACTATCGTCGCCCTGGATGACTTGCCGATCAAACTCACAGGATATACGCCTTGTTTTCGGCGAGAAGCAGGCTCGTGGGGAGCCCATGTGCGCGGCCTAAATCGGCTGCACCAGTTTGATAAGGTGGAGTTGGTCCAAATCGCCGAGCCGGACAAGTCCTATCAAATACTCGACGAAATGGTCGCGCATGTTGAGTCACTAGTGCAAAGTCTCGAATTACCCTACAGAATCCTTCGCCTTTGTGGGGGCGACCTCGGATTTACCTCGGCGTTGACATACGACTTTGAAGTGTATTCCGCCGCTCAGCAAAAGTGGTTGGAGGTCAGCAGTGTATCAAACTTTGAAACGTACCAGGCCAACCGTCTGAAGCTACGATACAAAGGAGCAGACGGCAAGAAGTCACTGGCCCATACGCTTAATGGCAGCGCTCTGGCGATACCCCGCATACTCGCAGCACTACTCGAAAACAACCAACAAGAGGATTGCATTACTATCCCAAAGGTTTTGCAGCCGTACACTGGATTCGAAGAGATACGCCGTTAGCCGAATATATAATTAGGCTTTTACCATTGTTGGTTCACCCTTAGATTGGGTAGTGATATACTACTATCGTAAAGACTATTGCCCCGACATGAAACTGGTATCGCTACAACTGTTTTTCGCAATTATTTTACTGTCTTGCACGGCAAGCAGGCAAGATGGCGAAAGCTATAAATACCCCGGAACTGAGAGAACGGCCACTGTGGACACGTACTTCGGCGAGCAAGTCGCCGACCCTTACCGGTGGCTAGAAGATGACCGTTCACAGAAAACCGAAGAATGGGTCACTTCACAAAATGAACTGACCCACTCGTATTTGGAGGCCATTCCGTTCAGGGACAAGATCCGCAAGCGTCTAAATGAACTATACGACTATAAGCGAGTGTACGCCCCGTCGGTCCATGGAGACTACGAGTATCAATACAAAAATGATGGCCTCCAAAATCAAAATGTACTCTATCGACGTGACGCTGAAGGCAACGAAGAAGTCTTCCTCGACCCAAATACATTTTCCAGTGACGGTACGATTTCCATGGCCACGACCAGTTTCACAAAAGATGGCTCCATGCTGGCTTACCTCATTTCAATCGGCGGATCTGATTGGCGCAAAGCGATTATAATGGAAACCACTACTAAGAAGATCGTCGAAGATACACTTCACAACCTCAAATTCACGAGCATCTCCTGGCGGGGCAACGATGGCTTTTACTATTGCAGTTATGATTTGCCTACGGAAGGAAGTCAGCTGTCAGGAAAGACACAAAAGCACAAGTTGTATTATCATAAACTGGGAACACCGCAGGAAGATGACGTGCTCGTATTTGGTGGTGATGCCCAGCCTTATCGCTATATATTCGGCGGAGTCACTGAAGATCAACGATACCTGGTAATAGGCGCTGCTCAGAGTACGAGTGGTGACGCCACTTTCGTCAAAGATCTTAGCGACCCGGATAGCAAAATACTCACTATCGATGACGATCTCGAGACTGACGAGAGCGTGATTTGGTCAGCAGGCGATCGACTCTTTCTACAGACCAATGACAATGCCCCTAATCGCAGGGTAGTTGAGACAACGATTGGCAACCTGTCCAGTTGGAAAGACGTGATCCCAGAGTCGGAAAATGTGATGTCGGCCCGCGCCGCCGGAGGCTACTTCTTTGCTAATTATCTGGTCGACGCAAAAACTGAAGTGAAGCAATTCACGTCGAGCGGCCAGTGGGTCCGAAATGTCGATCTCCCGGCCATCGGGACGGCCAATGGCTTTTCAGACAAGTCCGACGTGAAAGAGCTGTATTATTCCTTTACATCATTCACTTACCCATCGTCGATCTACAAATACGATATTTCCACTGGTACATCCACCCTCTACTCACAGCCGGATGTGGACTTCAATCCAGAGGACTATGTCACAAAGCAAGTCTTCTTTGAAAGCAAGGATGGCACACAAGTTCCAATGTTCATTGTGCACAAGAAAGGGCTCGAACTGAATAGCAAGAACGCCACTTACCTGTATTCCTATGGTGGTTTCAATATCAGCTTGCGTCCCGGCTTCAACACCGGCCGTGTATTGTGGCTGGAAAATGGCGGGATCTATGCCCAACCCAATATCCGGGGGGGCGGAGAATACGGCGAGGAATGGCATAAGGCAGGAACGAAGATGCAAAAGCAAAATGTTTTCGACGATTTCATAGCCGCGGGTGAGTACCTCATTGCTAATAACTATACTTCGAGTGATTACCTGGCGATAGCTGGTGGATCCAATGGTGGACTACTAGTCGGTGCCACCATGACTCAGCGCCCGGACCTGGCCAGAGTCGCCTTCCCTGCCGTAGGTGTGATGGATATGCTGAGGTATCATAAGTTCACTGCGGGAGCGGGATGGGCCAGCGACTATGGCACCTCTGAGGACTCCAAAGAGATGTTTGAATATCTCCTGTCTTACAGTCCGGTCCACAACCTGGTGCCTGGCGTGGAATACCCTGCAACCCTGGTCACCACGGCTGACCATGACGATCGTGTCGTGCCGGCGCACTCCTATAAGTTCGCCGCCGCCTTGCAAGCTGCACAGTCAGGAGACAACGTCACTTTGATTCGGATCGAGACTGATTCTGGACATGGGGGTGGCACACCCACCTCTAAACGGATCGACCAACTGACGGACAGGTACGCCTTCGCGTGGTACAACATGGGCATCATCCCACCACTGGTCCGGCAAGAACTCTAAACCTCCTCCAACTATGGCCGATATTCGAACCGGAAACCCCGAAGACCTACCTCGCCTCTTTGAGCTGATCAAGGAGTTGGCCATTTATGAAAATGGTCTGCACGAAGTCGAAAACACCGTGGAGATGATGGAGGATGACGGCTTCGGCGAGCATTCCGTTTTTGGATTCCTGGTGGCAGAACAGGACAAGATGATCCTGGGAGCCAGTATCTACTACTATCGATATTCTACATGGAAAGGCAAGCGCCTGTACCTCGAAGACCTGATTGTCACAGAAGAGTCTCGTGGCGAAGGTATTGGCAAGCTATTGCTCGATGCGACGATAGAGAAAGCACGAGAAACAGGTTGCACCGGGCTTATGTGGCAAGTCCTCGATTGGAATGAGCCAGCCATTGAATTTTACAAAAAGTACAATACTAGATTCGATGGAGGCTGGCTAAATTGCCATCTGGATTTCTAGACGACTTCTTCGAGCAACGTGCGAAAGGCAACAAATTTTGACCCGAACTTGTCCATGTGGCTACGCTGAAGTGCTGCCGCTTCATTGTTCAAATAGGTTTCGACCTGATCTATGGACTCAGCAAAATATTGTACCGCGTACGTGCTACCTCCAGCTTCGGGGCTTTCGCTCAGTAGTTTCAGAAACTTATAATCTACGAATCGACCCGTATCCAGGACTTCAGGAATATGTACATCCTTCATCCATACCTTCCACTCCTCCTCAACATCAGGATCTATGTTGATGGTGACATTGTAAACGAGCATTCTGGAAATTTTTATTCAACAGGATCAAAGGTAGACCTGTTATCATGGTCGTGAAAGAAAAGCTACAGCAGAATTTGGGACTGGGGATACTGGCCTTCCATATCATAGGGGTGATCGGCACCTTGTATGGTCCCACACGAGCGTTGACGATTAGTCTGACCCCCCTCAACCTGTCTTTGTCCGCAGCGCTGATCGTAGTTACACACACCAAAAGGAACAGGTCTTTTTACCAGTTTGCGGCATTCGCTTTCGTTATTGGGTATGTAGTAGAGGTATTGGGAGTAGCCTCCGGCGTCATTTTCGGAGAGTATACGTATGGACCCACCCTTGGCTGGTCATGGATGGGTGTACCGTTGGTGATAGGAATCAATTGGTTTGTATTATCTTATTGCTTCGCGGAACTCGCGAATCGCACGGCTGCACCCCCCTGGGCCAAGGTTGTGCTCGCTAGTGCCGCCATGGTTGGACTGGACGCCCTTATAGAGCCGGTGGCGATTATGCTGGATTACTGGCAGTGGGCAGACGATCAGATACCGACCATGAATTTCCTGGGTTGGTTCGCCGTGTCAGTGGTGATACAGACCATCGGCCGATACTCGCTTGGTGAGTTTAGAAACGGATTTACTATCTACTTGATAATTAGCCAGATAATCTACTTCTGCCTAATTTTATTTTTTTACAGAGCATAAGGAAACAATTCAAGAATCAAAAGGTTAACGTAATACCATAATAAGGAGAGGTAGGCAAGATGAGTACGTTTTCGATCAAAGATTTAGAGCATTTATCGGGTATCAAGGCGCATACCATTAGGATATGGGAGCAGCGGTATCAGTTGATCGATCCGAAACGAACGGATACGAACATTCGATTCTACGATGACAGAGACCTGAAGCTGATCCTCAATGTTGCCCTGCTGAAGAACAATGGCTTCAAAATCTCCAAAATCGCGGAGATGTCCGAGGGGGAGATGCAAAGAGAGGTCTTTAAGTTCACAGAGACCAATCTGCGGTACCCTGAGCAAATTCATGCGTTGACAATCTCGATGGTTGATCTCGATGAGAGCCGCTTCGAGAAGATCATGTCCACCAATATTTTGAAGCTGGGATTTGAGAAGACGATGCTCAACATCATCTACCCCTTCCTCTCAAAAATTGGAATCCTGTGGCAAACAGGGGCGATCAATCCGGCGCAAGAGCACTTCATCTCCAATCTTGTACGACAAAAGCTCATCGTCGCCATCGACGGACAATTCGTCGAGAAGAATGATAGCGCGAAGAAATATATCCTGTATCTCCCAGAGGGCGAGCTGCACGAGTTGAGCCTTTTGTTTGCGGATTATATCATTAAGTCACGGCAAAACCAGGGAGTTTACCTGGGCCAATCATTGCCATTTCCCGATCTCAAGGAAGTGTGTGAGATGCACAAGCCGGACTTTGTGCTGACAGTTTTGACATCGACCCCCGGCATCGGACAGGTGCAGGCCTATGTCGACAGACTGGCGAAGGAATTCCCCAAGACCCAGATCCTGCTTACCGGTTACCAGGTTGTCGGCCAGGACATCAAGACCCCTGCCAACGTCACTGTCATAAACAGAATTGAGCAACTTATTGAGATTGTAGAGCAAAACTCGGTGAGAGTTCAACAACATCAAGAGCTGTAGAAACAGGCCTAAACGTAGGTATTGTTTAACCTTATAGCGGTATTGAAATAATCAATACCGCTTTTTTTGTGCATTTGAGGGCCTTTTAATGTACATACAGTGATTTTTTGTTTAATGACTTGGCATTTTAGTTAAACAAACATTTGGTTTTTTGTTTAATGCCTCATACATTTGATTAAACAAAAACAAGATCTCGATTATGACTGCATTAGAGTTCAGCTACCAAGTAGACCGCCTGACAGGATCTTTGAAGCCGTTTGCGATGAAACTGACGAAGGATAATGAGGAGGCGAATGATCTTCTGCAGGAAACCTTGCTGAAGGCTTTCACCAATCGGGACAAGTTCGCTGAAGGCACCAACCTGAAAGCATGGATGTATACTATTATGAAGAACACCTTCATCACCAACTATCAAAGGATGGTGAGGAGAAACACCTTCATAGATACAACTGAGAATCTGCACTACATCAACTCATCCGAGAATATTACGCAGAACGATGCATCGGCTAGCTTCACGCTCAACGATATCAATTCTGCGATCGATAAACTTCAGGACGCATACAAAGTTCCTTTCCTAATGCACTTCCGTGGATTTAAATATCACGAAATTGCAGACAAGCTGGAGATTCCGATCGGCACTGTGAAAAACAGAATTCACATCGCGCGTAAGGAATTGAAAGGTGACCTGAAGATTTACGCCCATCGCAATTAAGAAAATACTATGACCAAAAAGGTCTGTGTGATAGGTACAGGGTTTGCCGGACTCTCGGCCGCCTGCCATCTATCACGCCTGGGTTACGATGTTACCGTCGTAGAAAAAAATAATGCCCCAGGGGGCCGTGCCCGCCAGTTAAAGGTAGACGGCTTCCAGTTCGACATGGGTCCATCCTGGTATTGGATGCCAGATGTATTTGAGGGATTCTTCGCGCACTTTGGCAAATCGCCCTCAGACTACTACTCTCTCACACGGCTTTCTCCATCCTATGGCGTCAAGTTCAAAGACGAACTGTTGGAAATCCCCGCAGAGATGGCGGAGTTGGAGGCAATGTTTGAGCGACTCGAACATGGTAGCGCCAAGCGCCTACGCCAGTTCATGGCTCAAGCCAAATACAAGTACGAAGTAGGCATTAACGATCTGGTGCACAAGCCCAGTCGTTCTCTCACTGAGTTTATTGATGCCAGACTGCTTTACGGACTGTTGAAGATGGATGTATTCACCTCCATGCGCAGTCATGTCCACAAGTTTTTCAAGAATGAAAAACTCAGGGAGCTGATGGAGTTCCCTGTATTGTTCCTTGGGTCCACCCCTGACAGTACACCCGCTCTCTATAGCCTGATGAACTATGCAGACATGGCCCTGGGAACATGGTACCCAGAGGAAGGTATGTACAGCGTGGTAAAAGCAATGTATGAACTTGCCAAAGAACTGGGCGTAGAGTTTCTTTTTGAGCACGAGGTGAAGGAGTTCGCCTTCGATAATGGCAAGATCACCAAGGTAATCACCAACTCCGGGGATGTGGTCGCCGATGTCGTCGTCGCCGGGGCAGACTATCATCATATTGACCAGCATATCCTGCCAGAAAAATATCGGAATTATTCGTCGGCATATTGGGACAAAAGAGTCATGGCTCCTTCGTCGCTACTGTTTTACCTCGGTGTGGACAAGCAGCTGCCGAAAATGCTGCACCACCTACTCTTCTTCGATGAGCCATTTGATCAGCACGCTCACGAGATCTACATCGATCCAACGTGGCCCACAAAACCCCTGTTGTATACCTCGGCCACGGGCAAGACGGATCCAAATGCTGCTCCAGAGGGGCATGAAAACCTGGTTGTGCTGATCCCGGTGGCTCCAAACCTTGACGATACTGAAGAGATCCGAGAAGACTACTACACTCGCGTAATGGACCGACTTGAGGACTTCAATGGTGAGAATATTCGAGATCATGTTGTCGTCAAACGCAGTTTTGCGCACCGTGATTTTATCAATGATTATCACTCATTCAAGGGCAACGCATATGGACTTGCCAATACTTTGCGTCAAACCGCAATACTTAAGCCCAGTTTAAAGAATAAGAAGGTCAAGAATCTTTATTTTACGGGGCAACTAACGGTACCAGGACCCGGAGTGCCCCCTTCGCTTATTTCCGGTGAGGTGGTGGCCAACGAGGTCAAACGAGATTTTACGCTAAATTGAGATATGGAAGATCTTTATTCTCTCACAGCACTGAAATGTAGTCGCCTGATCACCCAGCACTACAGCACTTCTTTCACGCTGGGAATCAAGACATTACACAAGAGATTCCATCTCCCCATCTATGCGATCTATGGTTTCGTGCGGTACGCAGATGAAATTGTGGATACCTTCCATGATCACGACAAGGAGAGTCTTCTCAAGCGATTCAAGGATGATACCTACAAAGCCATCGAAGAAGGCATCAGTCTCAATCCCGTTTTGCACGCATTTCAGTTGGTGGTCAACAAGTACCATATCGATCATGAATTGATCGACGCCTTCCTGTACAGCATGGAAATGGATCTCGATCACAAGACCTACAATGAGGAGTCCCTGGACACTTACATTTACGGTTCGGCTGAAGTAGTGGGGTTGATGTGCCTGCGGGTTTTCTGCCAGGGGGACACCCAGCAGTATGAGGACTTGAAGGAGCCTGCAAGAAGTCTTGGAGCTGCCTTTCAGAAGGTCAACTTCCTGCGAGATATACAGGCCGATTTTGACGATCGAGGAAGAACCTACTTCCCAGGAGTGGACTTCCACAATTTCACCACTAATGACAAACGAGCCATCGAAGAGGACATACAAAAAGACTTCGATCTGGCGATCATCGGCATCAGAAATCTCCCTGATGGTGCTCGAATGGGAGTATATCTGGCCTATGTCTACTACCTGCGGCTATTTCAAAAGATCAAGAACCTCCCTCCCACGCGCATACTGGCAGAGAGGGTGCGTATTCCTGATAGCCGCAAGATGTTGCTATTGACTAAGACGTACCTGCGCCATCGGATTAACGCCATCTAGCACGTGTCCCTGTACTTCGCCCTCCACTTATTTACGATCTCTTTCCCACTGGTACGATCATTTGAGTATAGGGTCGAATACTATAAGAAATGGATACCGCTATCGATGGGACTATGCCTCACCGGCGCCCTGTTCATAGCATGGGATGTAGCCTTCACCAAAATGGGCGTGTGGGGATTCAATCCTCGTTATCTCTCAGGATACTATCTGGTCAATCTCCCGGTGGAGGAGTGGCTGTTCTTTGTCACCACGCCGTTCGCCTCCATTTTCATCTATGAGAATGTTCGGTATTTTCTGAAACAACCCATCGGCGTGCGGCTGGCCAATCGTTTGATGTTGGTTGCAGGTATCCTGTTGGTGCTCGTTGCACTTGTCTTCAACGACCAGGCCTACACCTTCTACAATTTCTTAGGTGCTGGCATCTTGCTCATTCTTCATGGTGTATGGCTTCGGACGCCGTATGCCGGCCACTTCATTGTGGCCTATCTACTCCATCTCATCCCATTCTTCATAGTGAATGGCGTACTCACTGGGTCCTGGATAGACGAACCAATTGTGTGGTACAACGATGCTGAGAATTTTGGGGTCCGGCTGGGCACAATTCCGGTCGAAGACACTATTTACGCGCTGTTTTTGCTACTTCTGAATATTACGCTCTATGAATATTTCAAAGATCTCAGAGGACGGAAATAACATAAAATGCGTCTTGTAGTTTAGGATATATGCTCAATCTGACGGTACATATAGATGCCAACTCTGGATTCTGCTTTGGCGTAGTCTACGCCATCGAAATGGCCGAAGAGATCCTCAATGAGGAAGGGCGTCTGTATTGCCTGGGGGACATTGTACACAATGACGAGGAAGTCAAGCGCCTTGAGAACAAAGGCCTGATCATTATCAATCACGAGGAACTGATGAGCATACGAGATGCGAAGGTGCTGATTCGAGCCCATGGAGAACCCCCATCCACCTACAAGGTCGCGATCATGAACAACCTGGAGTTGATAGACGCCTCGTGCCCAGTGGTTCTCAAGCTTCAAAACCGGATAAAGAATAGCTTCGACAAGCGAGAAAAGATCTATATCTATGGCAAACCCGGGCATGCTGAGGTGGTCGGCCTGCTGGGACAAACCAACAATGAAGCGGTGGTCTTCCAGGATATTGGAGAACTGGATCTCGCCACACTCCCCAGGAATATCACCCTCTACAGCCAAACGACGAAGAGCACAGATAACTTCTATAGCATCACCTCACAACTCGCCGAAGCAGGTATCGCCGTCAATGCCCATGACACGATATGCCGCCAGGTGTCAAACAGGGACAGCGAGCTGCGCGCCTTTGCGAGGAAATTTGATAAGATCGTCTTTGTCTCGGGCACAAAGTCCTCAAACGGGAAGGTGCTTTATAATATTTGCAAACAGAACAATGACTCCACGCACTTCGTTTCCAACAAGAGTCAACTGCAGACCGAGTGGTTCGAAGAGAACGATAGTGTCGGTATCTGTGGTGCCACTTCAACTCCGATGTGGTTGATGGAGGAAGTGAAACAGGAATTGTTACTTTATTGATCTAATTTTGATTTCATGGGCTGGTTAGGTGCTACACTCCTGGTGTTGGGTACATTTTTTTTCATGGAAGGAGTGGCCTGGTTTACACATAAGTACATCATGCACGGTTTACTATGGTCATGGCACAGATCACATCATCGGGTGCATCCACACCCCCTAGAGAGGAATGATCTCTTTGCTTTGGTTTTTAGCATCCCGTCCGTCTCACTGATCGTAATCGGTTATGAGGTTCCACAAGTCGGATGGCTGAAATTCATTGGCTACGGCATCCTGGCCTATGGGTTGTTTTACTTCATTTTTCATGATGTCATTGTCCACCGCCGGATCAAGATCAATTTCAAAGCCAGGCATCCCTACCTGCGTCGGATCATCAATGCCCACTACATTCACCACGAGACGCACGAGAAGAAAGGCGCGAAGGCTTTCGGATTTCTCTATGCTCCTAAGAAGTACGCTGCAAAATAATTTCCCCAGTTCCAAAATCTTTTGTCACGATAGGACGTATTTGGCTGTTGAGTTATGTCTATTCTTAAAGAATTTCGAGAGGCCGATTCGCTTTATCGACAATCACTAAAAGAGCTACAACAAGCGTCCAACCACTTTACGTGGGCGAGAGCCATCACTTTCATCCTTCTGATGGTCATATTGTTGGGATTCCAGTTTCTAATGTACACTGCGCTTGCGTCGATTATCCTGGCAGCGGTCTTCCTGGTGCTATTGGCTCGGGATCACACGCACGAAAAGAAAAAAGTGTTACAGGAAAACCTCCTGGCGCTGAATGAAGAGGAGGAACTCCGCCTAAAAGGCCACTATGAGGCCAAATACGACGGATCGGAGTATCTGGATGCAAAACACCCTTTTGCGCAGGACCTGGACGTCTTTGGCCACGATTCCCTATTCGGCCACGTCAATCGGGCCTACTTGAAAAGCTCCCGGAAGCATCTCTCACAAGTGCTGACCACGCTAGCAAACCCCCAACAAGTTCGTGAGCGACAAGAGGCCATTCAGGAATTGACCAAAGAGCGGACTTGGCGCCAGTCATTTCAAGCCACTCTTCGTAGTCTCGCTGATCAGAAGGTGGATGAAGAGGACCTACCCCGATCCCTGCAAGCGATGCCCGGAGGTCGCATCGCTATGGTGCTCGCCCTGGTCCTTGGCATTGCCACTTTGGGCGCGCTCATTTTCGTCAACTTCCTTTCGGGAAACTCAGCAATCGCATGGACAATGATCGTGATCAACCTCCTTGTGATTCTCTTCTTCAATCTCAAGTTGCAAAAGCAGGCCCTCAAAACTGACTACCTTCAGCGCTTCCTGGTGACATTCCTCGCTGCCCAACGCCTCATAAGTTCTGGTTCCTTCCAAAGCCCATTGCTTCAGCGACTGCAATCTCAGGTGGGAAAGAGTGCTATCAAAGAGATCCGCGCTCTGCGACAGATTGTTTTCTTCCTCGATTCTCGTGGCAATTTGCTTTGGCCCATTGTCAATATTGTCTTGCTGGTGGACCTTCATACGTTTTCTATGCTACAGCGATGGATCACAAAGAACTCATCACAGTTCAAGACCTGGTTACTGTGCATCAACGAACTGGAGACGCTCTGTAGCATGGCCTCCTTCGCTGATCTCAATCGTGACTTCACGTACCCCGAAATTATGGAGGAGCCAGGCATCTGGCATGGTAGCGAGGTAGGGCACCCCTTAATAGTCGCTGACCAACGAGTCACTAATGCATTCAAGCTGGCACACCCAGTGAATCTCGTAACCGGATCCAACATGTCCGGGAAGAGCACCTTCCTGCGGACCATCGGACTCAACACACTAATGGCATGGGTTGGCTTGCCCGTCTGCGCCAGAAATCTCAAAGTGTCACCATTTGTGATCTACACCAGTATGCGGACCCAGGATGACCTGGCATCCGGGACCTCGTCCTTTTACGCCGAACTCAAGCGCATCAAAGGCCTTTTCGAGATCGAAGAAAAGAGCAGCGTCACTGTTTTGTACCTCCTTGACGAAATCCTCAAAGGCACTAATTCGCATGACCGGCACGATGGTGCCAAGGGAATCATTGCCAAACTGCTACCAAGAAATGCGACGGGTTTCATCTCGACGCATGATCTGGCACTGGCCGATGAGTACGAGCAGCATTCACAAATCAAGAACTATAGCTTCAACAGTGTTCTGGAAGGGGATCGTTTGCTTTTCGATTATCAGCTGCATGTAGGCAAATGTCAAAATACGAACGCCTCCATATTGATGCGGAATCTGAAGATTATCGACTGATGACAGGGATCAGCTGCTTTCTTTTTGATGCGCATCCTATCAGACCGTCGTGTACGGCCTAATCTACAGCCCAGAAAACTTACTATTCCGGACGACGGTTAGTAGCAAACATGATTATTAGGGGAAACAGTATTAATATTCTTGCAATCTTCATATATACCGTGATTTTGTTGGGCTAGAAAAGATCCCAAGAATCCAAAAATACTATTTTTACTATCGGCCCGTCATTAAGATCCAGCTTGTTACTGTTATAGACGAAACATTACTTCAACCAAAAACAAGCAAAACTTATGGCAAACCAGAAAGGTGACAAGGCTGAAGAACTGTGGGAGGGTATCCCTGGTTTTCAGCACTACGAAGTTTCCAGTCGTGGCAAGGTCCGAAGCAAAACACGGAAGACCTGGCATCGTGGCAGCAAAACCCACATGACATTGAAGGGCAAGCTGATGAAGCAACGATGGAACAAGACCTGTAAGTGCTATTTCCTGGACCTAATCGATGATGAAGGAAAACGCCGAACTGTCTATCCACACAAAGAAGTGGCCAAGGCATTTGTGGTCAACGACATCCCCGACGAAAAGAAGATGATCATTCACCTGGATAACAATCCAAGGAATAATGATTCGTCCAATCTTCAGTGGATGACGCCGTCAGAGCACATGAAGTGGCAATTCCAGGTAGGAAACAAAAACAACTACAAGGTCTGGAAGACTCGCAAGAAGCTGTATAAGAATGGCTTCAAAGAGACGACCGTCCTACCAGGGCGACCACGCAAGAACCAAGAAAAAGCCGAAGTACTGGCGTAAGGTCCCGCAAAACGATCTGGAAGAAAGGCTGTCTAACGACGGCCTTTTTTATTTCACCATCAGGATAGCGCCGTAGCTGTAGCCTCCACCAAACACCGGAGCGACAACCACATCCCCCTTTTTGAACTCATGCCACTTTTCGCCCAGGGCGATAACAGCGCCTGCACAACCCGTATTTCCTAAATATTCGATGTTAGATAGTGCTTTCGAGGGATCGACACCCAGATTTTCTAGCACCTTGCGGGTTATGCGGTAGTTGGCCTGATGAGGGGCGATGTAAGACAACTGTTCGACCGAGTATCCATTTCGAACCAGGATCTCCCAGGTGATCGCCGACATTTTTGCGCAGGCGTGAGTAAAGACGTCCTTGCCGTTGGGCAGGGACAGCCCTTCTTTCGGTCGCAAACTGACACCTTCCAGCGCCTTGCCAACCGTAGCCGCTCCTGCGGACTTGACTTCTCTCACCTCCATAGCGGAATCACTAAGACGATCTTTGGTGAAGAGAGCCGCAGCCGCACCGTCTCCCCACAGGGGACCAGACTTTGGTTCTTCATCCCGGCTGTAGGCAGAGTTGTGATCGGATGCCACGACCAGGGCCTTCTTAGCCTTGCCAAGAGAAAAATAGCCCTCTACGATTTCGGCCGAATTGATGAAAGAAGAGCATGCTGAAGAGACAGAAAGCACCGGAATGTCGGCGATATCCAACTCATGTTGAATGACATGACCAAGTGTGACAATGGTGTCATAGGGCGTGTAGGTGGCACCTATGATCAGGTCCACATCAGAAAGATCCGTGGTTTCCTTCAGGCGCCTCACCGCTTCAACTCCCATCGTATGGGAATTTTCTGATGGCTGCGCACGACGCCTTTCCAAAATACCGGTACGTTCCACAATCCATTCATTGGATATACCGGACGTGCCCTCAAAAAATGAATTCGGAACAACGTCCGAGGGCAGATAATAGGAGATATTCTCCAAAAACATGGTTCGAAGATAGATGAGTACTGCCTGTACCGCAAAAAAAAGCACGACGCTTGTCGTGCTGCATTCCTTTCGGCCCTTAAGCCTCTTGAGGAGGATCTACGTGGACATAAGACCTGTCCTGTCGACCCTTTTGAAATCTAACTGTTCCGTCAATCAACGCGAACAATGTGTGATCACGACCAATGCCGACGTTTACACCTGGGTGGTGCTTAGTGCCGCGTTGACGTACAATGATGTTACCTGCGATGGCACTCTGTCCACCATAGATCTTCACACCAAGGCGTTTACTTTCCGATTCTCGACCGTTCTTAGAGCTACCAACTCCTTTTTTGTGAGCCATGAGATATCTTAATTTTTAATTTCTTCTATCAATACCTTAGAAAAGCGCTGACGATGGCCATTCTTCTTCTTATAGCCTTTTCGTCGCTTCTTCTTGAAAACCAATACCTTGTCGCCCTTCACGTGCTCCAGGATTTTGCCCGACACTTTCGCACCTTTTATAACAGGTGTACCGACTTTGACTTTCCCATCATTATCTACAAGCAACACTTTGTCAAAATCGACTGAGCTACCCTCTTCCTGATCCATCAGGGGAGCGTATACATACTTGTCTTTTTCAACCTTAAATTGTTTGCCCGCGATATCTACTATTGCGTACATATTCTTTCTCTTCAAAAAAAGGACTGCAAAGATACCAAGCTCCCCTTAAATATCAAATACCGAGTGCCGTTAATAATTTCTAGACGTGTGGATAATTTTTTTTTGAGCTCGCCCATTTTTTCTAACTGCCCAATTTCGCCAAAATTCGTGAAAGTGTCAGTTCCATTGTCTGATATAACTTGTTATCAATTAGGGCTTTATCCACTTATCCACACCTTGTTGATAACATGCAAGCCAGACGACGGCCTTGCTTGATTTTTTTAGTCCTTTTGAACACATTTGTAAACGCCTGTCAGAAAAATAAACCACTTTTCTTTCGGGACAGCGTCCACTATCGACATTCAAACTTTTGCTGTGTAAAAAAATGCGCAAGCGAGCGTACGGGGAAACATATTGCCTGTGCTTTTTGTCATTTTGGAAAGCTTCGCAAGAAGAAATAAATAAAGAACAAATAGATAACAGAGAGCCATGAGTGAAGAAGTAGTCGAGAAACTGCAAGAACCTATTCTCCAAGAGAACAAGGACCGTTTTGTGTTATTTCCAATACAACACGATGATATTTGGAAGTTTTACAAAAAAGCGGAAGCGAGTTTTTGGACAGCAGAGGAGATTGATTTAGGGCAGGATCTTAAGGATTGGGCCAATTTGAATGACGGTGAAAGGCACTTCATAACTCATGTATTGGCATTCTTCGCCGCTAGTGACGGTATCGTCAATGAAAACCTAGCTGAGAACTTCGTGGCAGAAGTGCAGTATACAGAAGCTAAGTTCTTCTACGGCTTCCAAATCGCCATTGAGAACATCCACTCAGAGACTTATTCCCTTCTAATAGACACGTACGTCAAGGATCCTGAAGAGAAGGATGGTTTGCTTCATGCGATCGAAACAATGGATTGTGTGAAGACGAAAGCCGATTGGGCACTACGTTGGATCGACAAGGGCTCATTTGCTGAGCGTCTGATAGCATTTGCGGCAGTCGAAGGCATCTTCTTCTCAGGCAGCTTCTGCTCAATCTTTTGGTTGAAAAAGCGCGGATTGATGCCCGGCCTTAGTTTCTCCAACGAATTGATTTCAAGGGATGAAGGGCTACACTGCGATTTCGCCTGCTTATTGTACAATGATCATTTAGTCAATAAGCTTCCAGTCGAGACTGTCCAGGAAATCATCAAGGATGCTGTAGCCATCGAAAAGGAATTTGTCACTGACGCGCTACCAGTGAAACTGATCGGCATGAACTCCGATCTAATGTGTCAGTACATAGAATTTGTCGCAGACCGACTGTTGGCAGAGTTGAATTGTCCCAAGGTGTACAATGCCACCAACCCATTTGATTTCATGGAAATGATCTCGCTGCAAGGCAAGACCAATTTCTTCGAAAAGCGTGTGGGAGAGTATCAGAAGGCCGGAGTACTGAACGCCGAAAAAGACAAGCCCAAGTTTAGCTTAGATGAAGACTTTTAACCCATTCACCACATCTTAATCGCCCAGTTATGCTAGTAATAAAAAGAGACGGACGACGAGAGTCCGTGAAGTTCGATAAGATCACCGCCCGTATTGAAAAACTGTGCGATGGTCTGAATCGAGATTTTGTAGAACCCGTAGAAATCGCCAAGAAGGTAATCGATGGGCTTTACGATGGTGTCACCACCATCGAGTTGGATCACCTGGCTGCGGAAGTAGCTGCGACCATGACCACCCGCCATCCCGACTTCGCGAAGCTGGCGGCTCGCATTGCCATTTCCAACCTGCACAAGGTGACCTCGGAGTCCTTCTCCAACACCATGAAGCGGTTGTATACTTATGTCAACCCAAAGACGGGGGAAAATGCTGCGCTCATCTCCACCAGTACCTATGGCGTCATCAAGAACAACGCCAAGCGTCTGGATGATGCTGTCGATTACTCCAGGGACTACAACTATGACTTCTTCGGGTACAAGACACTGGAGCGGTCGTACCTGATGAAGCTTGATGGCAAGATTGTAGAGCGCCCTCAACACATGCTTATGCGTGTGGCAGTTGGGATTCACGGAGAAGACCTGGACTCAGCTATCAAAACCTACAACTTGATGTCCGAGAAGTGGTTTACTCACGCGACTCCAACACTTTTCAACGCCGGTACTCCTAAGCCACAGCTTTCATCGTGCTTCCTCCTGACCATGAAGGACGATAGCATAGATGGTATCTACGACACTTTGAAGCAGTGCGCCAAGATCTCGCAATCCGCTGGCGGAATCGGGTTGAGCATCCACAATATCCGTGCTACAGGTGCATACATAAAAGGTACCAATGGCACATCCAATGGCATCGTGCCGATGCTAAGAAACTTTGACATGACTGCTCGCTATGTCGATCAGGGAGGTGGAAAGCGCAAGGGAAGCTTCGCCATCTATCTAGAGCCATGGCATGCTGATATATTCGAATTCCTCGATCTCAAGAAGAATCACGGCAAAGAGGAGTTGCGAGCAAGAGATCTCTTCTACGCTATGTGGATCCCCGATCTCTTTATGAAGCGTGTCGAGGAAAACGGTGACTGGTCGCTGTTCAGTCCGGATGTAACACCTGACTTATGCAATTCGCATGGTGAGGAGTTTGAGCGACTGTATGAGAAGTACGAAAAAGAGGGCAAAGCCCGGCGCACAGTGAAAGCACAAGAGGTGTGGTTTGAGATCCTTGAAGCCCAGATCGAGACTGGCACACCTTATATCTTGTATAAAGACCACGCCAACCGCAAGTCCAATCAGAAGAACCTGGGTACGATCCGGTCCAGCAATTTGTGTACTGAGATCATCGAGTACACGGCACCGGATGAAGTGGCGGTTTGTAACCTGGCCTCCATTGCCCTTTCCAAATTCGTCAAGAGCGATTTGACGTTTGACCATGAGAAGCTGTATGAGATCACCAAAGTAGTGACCCGCAACCTCAACAAGGTCATAGACATCAACTACTATCCTGTACCCGAGGCGCGCAAGTCCAATATGCGTCACCGACCCATCGGGATAGGCGTGCAGGGACTAGCGGATACCTTTGCAATGATGCGCTTCCCTTTTGATTCCGAGGAAGCACGACAAGTCAACAAAGAGATATTTGAGACGATCTACTTCGCCGCCATGGAAACTTCTATGGAAATGGCACAGGAAGATGGCACCTATGAAACCTTCAAGGGTTCTCCGGTCTCAAAAGGTATATTCCAATTCGATATGTGGGGCGTAGAGCCTGACTCTGGTAGATGGGATTGGTACCAACTGAAGCAGCAAGTCCGCAAGCACGGAGTGCGTAACTCACTGCTGGTTGCACCGATGCCAACAGCATCTACTTCACAGATCCTTGGTAACAACGAGTGCTTTGAGCCTTTTACCTCCAACCTGTACCTACGAAGAGTACTATCAGGAGAGTTCATCGTGGCAAATAAATACATGATGCAAGATCTCATCAACCTAGGGCTATGGGATGAGCGCATGATGAACAAGATCAAAGCCAATAATGGATCGATCCAGGATATTCCTGAGATCCCTGATCACATCAAGGAACTGTATAAGACGGTCTGGGAGATCTCTCAGAAATCGGTGATTGACATGGCCGCGGATCGCGGTGCCTACATCTGCCAGAGCCAGAGCATGAACATCCACCTGACGGACGCGAACTTTGGTAAGATGACTTCCATGCATTTCTACGCGTGGAAGAAAGGCCTGAAGACAGGCATGTACTACTTGAGAACGAAGGCCGCTACCGACGCCATAAAATTCACCGTCCAAAAAGAAGAACAGTCACAACCCAAGCAGGAAGACAAACCTGAGCCCCCAAAAGGAGAGGAAGAGGCCCTGCAAAACCAGGCGGCTATCCAGTGCTCGCTAGATGACCCCGAGGGATGTGAGATGTGCGGAAGCTAAAAGTCAATAACCTCGTATTTTAATAATCATAACCTGAGTAAAGAACCCTCCCAGACGGAGGGTTTTTTTATGCTTGTAAGGACCGGTAGTTAATACCTCGCCGTTATACAATGTTATGATCGTTTGAGTCCCATAGTCACCCAATTTTACCAAATTTCAGGTATCCACATCTCTCAAAGTACTGAAAATCAGCTCGGTATTGTGGTGGTGTTAATTTTTGTCCTTGGAGAAAATCCCATAAATTAAACAACACTTTTACCATCACCCAAGCCTAACCTACCATGAAAAGCTACTTTCAGAAAGCGGGATTCTGTGTCTCGCTGGTCATGATCTTCCTGCCATATGCCGTGGAGGCGCAGACTCAGATACTCAATACAAATGGCTCCACGCACACAGTTTATGCAACGGGTTCGAGTCAAATATTTTATGTCCCCAACGACCCCACCATCACCAAGATAGAATTCACAGCCCGAGGGGGCAGTGGTGGTGGAGCTGAATTCACGGGCATTCGCGGCGGTAGCAGTGCATACGGAGCCACAGGAGCCAGAGTCACCGCAAGGTTCAGCGTTGGCAATGGGCCTGACGACATTCGTCCGGGCAGTTATCTCTACTTCATCGTTGGAGAGCAAGGAGCAAGTGGTTCTAGGTACGCCTTTGCTTTCTCAGGATCAGAATCTGGTGGCGGTGGCGGCGGCAGTGCCGTACTCGACTTCAGGTCGGGTGTAGGCTATACCCTTCGCCTGGTTGCTGGTGGTGGTGGCGGCGCCTTCGCAAGATATCAATTCAGTTTCTCGGAAGATCCCGTCTCCATCAGGCGAGATGGCCAGGGAGGTCGGACCACCGAGAATGCGGGGTGGGGCCTGGGTGGCGGAAGAGGTAGAGGTGGTACCAATGGCTTCGGCGGAGAAGGCAGCTCCTATGCTGGCGGTGGTGGCGCCTACCTGGGATATGGAGGTGGAGTACGTTGTCCAGAAAATACTTCCATCATTGCTGGTGAAGGCGGCCGCGGCTACCCTTACAGTGGCTACGGAGGTGATGACGATAACTGCGGCACTTACGGCTGGAATGACGGAGGCTGGGGTTTTGGCGGAGGCGGAGCAGGCACATACAGTGATAATGCCGGCGGTGGTGGCGGCGGTGGCGGCTACTCCGGCGGCGGTGCCGGCGGCTACCGATCACGTGGCGGGGCAGGTGGGTCTTTTGTAAGCGATACCCATGTCGACACACCCAACAAATACCCAGGATTTATCACTTCCAATCCCGATGACGGCTATATCAGTTACAGAGTTTTTAAAAATCGTACACCTGTTGCCAGATGCCGACCCACAACGATCTATCTCAATTCATCAGGCACTGCAACGCTGGAGGCGAGCATGGTCAACAACGGAAGCTATGACCCAGATGGTGAAAGTCTGACCTATGACCTGTCACAGACAGATTTCGATTGCAGTGACATCGGGGCCAATAGTGTAACACTGACCGTCACCGACGGCAGTGGAAGCTCCAGCACCTGCCAGGCCACTGTCACTGTACTGGAAACAACAGCCCCGACAGCTGAATGCCAGGACATAACCGTACAGCTGGACGCAGCGGGAAATGCCAGCATCAGTGCCCAGGACATAAACGGAGGCAGTTCCGATAATTGCGGGATCGCAGGAATAGCCATCGACAAAACTGACTTTGGGTGCGATGACCTCGGGGCAAATACGGTAACACTTACGGCCACAGATGACAGCGAAAACTCCGCCACCTGCGAGGCAACAGTTACGGTGCTGGACGTCACAGAGCCCACGGCCGCATGTCAGGACATAACAGTACACCTGGGTCCAGATGGGAAAGCAAGTATCAGCGCCGCAGACGTAGACAGCGGAAGTGCCGATAACTGCGGCATCGCCGGAATGGCACTCGACCAAACTGATTTTGACTGCACGGATATTGGAACCAATACCGTAATCCTGACGGTCACCGATGGTAGCGACAACCCCAACACATGCGAGGCGACCGTAACCGTGCTGGATGTCACAGAACCAACAGCAGTATGCCAGGATATAACGGTGCAACTGGATACAGATGGGAATGCAACAATCAGTGCGGGGGACGTAGATGGTGGTAGCTTCGACAACTGCGGCATCGCAGCAATAGCTATCGACAAAACTGAATTTAGTTGCTCCGACCCTCAGACCAATACGGTAACACTGACGGTCACAGATGACAGTGGAAACACCAGCACCTGCACTGCCACAGTTACGGTGGAAGACAACGTCGCACCGACGGCCCTTTGCCAGAACATCACCGTACAGCTCGATGCCAACGGCAATGCGAGCATCAACCCTACAGATGTGGACAATGGCTCCAGCGATGCTTGCGGAATTGCCAGTAGGTCGCTGGACACATCAATCTTCGATTGCTCAGATGTCGGAGCCAATACCGTGACGCTCACGGTGACCGATGTCAATGGCAACAGCAGCACCTGCACTGCGACCGTGACGGTGGAAGACAACGTCGCTCCAACGGCCCTTTGCCAGAACATCACCGTACAGCTCGATGCCAGCGGCAATGCGAGTATCACAGCGGCGGACGTAGACAATGGCTCAAGCGATGCTTGCGGAATTGCGGGTAGGTCCCTGGACGTGTCAAGCTTTGATTGCTCGGATGCCGGAGCCAATACCGTGACGCTCACGGTCACCGATGTCAATGGCAACGGCAGCACCTGCACTGCGACCGTGACGGTGGAAGACAACGTCGCTCCTACAGTCCTTTGCCAGGACGTCACCGTACAGCTCGATGCCGGCGGCAATGCGAGCATCACCCCTGCGGATGTAGACAACGGCTCCAGCGATGCTTGCGGAATTGCCAGTAGGTCCCTGGACATATCAAGTTTTGATTGCTCAGATGCCGGACTCAATACAGTGACGCTCACGGTCACCGATGTCAATGGCAACAGCAGCACCTGCACTGCTACAGTGACGGTGGAAGACAACGTCGCACCAACGGCCCTTTGCCAGAATATCACCCTGCAGCTTGATGCCAACGGCAATACGAGCATCACTCCGGCGGATGTGGACAACGGCTCAAGCGATGCTTGCGGAATTGCCAGTAGGTCCCTGGACGTATCAAGTTTTGATTGCTCAGATGTCGGAGCCAATACTGTGACACTCACCGTGACCGATGGCAATGGCAACAGCAGCACCTGCACTGCGACGGTGACGGTAGAAGACAACGTCGCTCCAACAGCCCTTTGCCAGAACATCACCGTACAGC
This sequence comes from Cyclobacteriaceae bacterium, assembly GCA_965227935.1. Classification (GTDB taxonomy): domain Bacteria; phylum Bacteroidota; class Bacteroidia; order Cytophagales; family Cyclobacteriaceae; genus JAWPMT01. The sequence goes on from CBDDGS010000055.1 coordinate 265,183, forward strand.
TCGATGCCAGCGGCAATGCGAGTATCACTGCAGCAGACGTAGACAATGGCTCCAACGATGCTTGCGGTATTGCAGATAAGTCCCTGGACGTGTCAAGCTTCGGTTGCTCAGATGCCGGAGTCAATACAGTGACGCTCATGGTGACCGATGTCAATGGCAACAGCAGCACCTGCACTGCGACCGTGACGGTGGAAGACAACGTCGCTCCTACAGCCCTTTGCCAGGACGTCACCGTACAGCTCGATGCCAGCGGCAATGCGAGCATCACGCCTGCGGATGTGGACAATGGCTCCAGCGATGCTTGCGGAATTGCCAGTAGGTCCCTGGACGTATCAAACTTTGATTGCTCTGATGTTGGCGCAAACACCGTCACTTTGACTGTAACCGACATTTTCGGCAACGATAGCCAGTGTACGGCTGAAGTCACTGTGGTCGATAATCTGGCTCCGGTTGTCTCATGTGAGCCCGCAACCGTACTGCTGGGCGCCAACGGCCTTGGCGTGCTCTCTATGGCGGACGTCACCTTTACCAGCGTGGACAATTGCTCCATTAGTACCACACTGCTTGGTCGCACAAGTTTCGATTGTAATGATGTCGGCGAGCAAATGGTAGAGATAGCCGCCACCGACGCTAGTGGCAACATCGGTAAGTGCCTGATGGAAGTGACTGTCGTAGACAACGTAGCACCAACAGTCACCTGCCAGAATCTGACAGTGCAATTGGATGCGTTTGGAGAGGCTTCGGTCACTGCGGCAGCTATAGACAATGGCAGCGTCGATGCCTGCGGTATTTCCAGTCGTTCGTTGGACGTAACGACATTTGACTGTTCCGACATAGGTGCCAATACAGTAAACCTGACGGTGACGGATAACCATGGGAACTCCAGTACATGCACGGCTACCGTCACGGTTGAGGACAATGTTGCACCAACTGCGCTTTGCCAGGACCTCACAGTGCAACTTGATGCCAATGGTACTGCTTCAATCTCGGCGTCCGATGTCGACAATGGAAGCGCCGATGCTTGCGGTATTGCAAGCTTGTCTTTGGATGTAAAGACCTTCGATTGCGAAGATGTTGGGACCCAAACTGTCACCTTGACGGTGACCGACGTAAATGGCAATGAGTCCTCTTGCACATCGCTTGTGATTGTTGAGGACAACATTGCCCCGACTGTGGCTGTCACTGAGACGATAACGCTTTGGCCTCCCAATCACAAGTATCACAAGATCAATGTGCTGGACTTTATCGACCTCTCAGCTATCAGCGACAACTGTACTGATGTGGGGCCCACTGATGTGTACATAAGCAGCGTGAGCAGCGATGAGGCTGAAAATGACGATGATGATGGCAATACTGTCGATGATATCGTCGTAGCTCCAGGCTGCCAGACTGTAGATCTTCGAGCAGAGCGTAGCGGAGAGGATGGAGCCAATGGACGTGTCTACACCGTGACCCTGGCCCTGGAAGATGAAAATGGCAATACCGGTTATACGGACCTTCTAGTATTGGTACCTGTAGGTAAGAATGATGACGTCGTGGACGACGGCCCTTATTACTCGGTGAGTTGTGGTGAACAGAACGCACGTCTTAGTTCCAAGGTGCCGGAAGCGTCAGAAATGACGATCGTGGACATCAATGTATATCCGAATCCGTTCAGCTCACAATTGAGCATCGATTATCAAGCACTCAGCAGTGAGCAAATCACCATCACAGTCTTTGCACTCACAGGGGCTAAGGTCGGCACGGTCTATCGAGGACAAGTCAAAGCTGGCCAATCGTACAGATGGAAGTTTGACGCCCCGGACCACCTTGCTGAGGGAATTCTCATCTTGAGGATCAAAGGTGAGGAACATACAGTCGATCGCAAGTTGTTATTTAAAAGGTAATACACCCAGAAACCCAACCATGATGTCCAAGCCCTCCCAGACGGAGGGCTTTTTTATGCGTATTTTCTTGGTTCTCAAGAACTACTCTACTCGAATAATTAATAAACGTTAATGTTTTTCATTATAAATATAAATTTTCATATATGATTTGGAGACCCCATCTTTGTTAAGCATCGTAGCCGTAACAGCGGCGCAGCAACCAGCAGCAAGACAACAAGAAATTTGATAGACAAATGATCAGACAGCGCCTAAGGAGCTACTTCGAATCGAACTCATTTCAGAAAACCATAGTCTCCGTCATACTGCTCAACTCCCTTCTCATTGGTCTTGAGACCTCGGACAGGATCATGTCCAGTTTTGGGCAATACATCGATTCATTCGACCTCGTAATCCTCGTCCTCTTCACCATCGAGATCATCGCCAAGATTTATGCCTACCGTGCTAGTTTTTTCCGCGACAGCTGGAATCTCTTCGACCTATCCATTGTCGTGATATCCATTATGCCAGCGGCGGGATCTTTTGCCGTATTTCGAGCGTTACGCATCGTCCGAACGTTAAGACTGCTCAAGAACATCCCAAAGCTCCGGGTTATCATCGAGTCATTGCTACAATCCATTCCCAGCATCGGATGGATCGGAGTATTGTTGTTCATTGTCTACTATACCTACGCCGTCATCGGCACCAATTTGTTTGGCACCGCATATCCAAAATACTTCGGAGATCTAGGCAATGCCTTTTACACGCTATTCCAGATTATGACTCTGGAAAGTTGGTCCTCAGCTGTCGCCAGACCCATTATGGATGGTATGCCCTTTGCTCCGTTGTACTTCGTTTCTTTTATCCTCATCGCTACCTACACCACGCTCAATGTATTCATCGCTATCGTAGTCAATACGATGAACGAAGTCAGCATCAAAGGGATCAAAGAAGAAGAACAGCATATCAAGGACCTGGTGATTGAGGAGCACCATAGGCTTCATGCGAAAATGGATGCGATTGAGGCGCAATTGACCCGGCTTTTAGGTACCCAAAAAGAGAAGGCACCTGGCAACGAAGAGCGCTCCTCCCGGGAACACGAAATCCTCGTATAGTTACTATCCCCTATCCATTCGTGATTTATTCGCATTCAACCCGGATAATGCCGGCTGAGCCTGAAACAATCGCTTGCCAATGAGGCCCCTTGTATATTCAAAATGAATTCGAGAAAGTATTCGACAACTATTTGTAATTCATATCTGGGGGGTTTCGTGAGGGCGAAACCCTTTTTTTATGCCCTGTTTTCTTCAGAGCACACCTTCAATTCACAGCATCAAGGCTCGACCTCGAAAAATCGTCTAGTTGGCGAGCTCCTTCGCTTTTTCCTGCACGCCTTTCGGTGCGCCAGACCTCTTGTTGGTCACATACACTCCCAAGAGAATTAGGGCCATGCCCGCCAGATGCATAGGACTGAGGGCCTCACCATCTAACAGCCCCCAACAAACCGCGATAATCGGAATGATATAGGTAACAGAAGACGTAAAAACAGGATTGGTCAGACGGACGATGTGGTTGAATATGATGAGAGCAACGGCCGTGCCCATCACCCCAAGTACCGTGACATAAAATGCTGATGACAAAGCCTCCGGACTGCTGCCGAGCTTGGCCACAAAATCCGTGTGTACAAGGAGGAAATACAGCGCTATGGGACCCACAAGCAATAGCGACACGCTCGTGATGGCAAGCGCCTTTTGTCCTTGCAAGTATTCTTTGATAAGGTTGACGTTGGTCGCATAGAATATAGTAGCGAGCACAACGAGTAGTGCGTAGTAGTTGATTCCTGAGAGACCACCGCCTCCGGCAAGAACTAGGACAATGGATCCCACAAATCCCACGGCAATGCCTATGTAAGCCCTACCGGGCTGCCTGTGCCGAAATATGACCGCGGCGATGATGATGGTGAAAATCGGCACGAGCGTGTTGAGAATACCCGTCACTCCACTCGGTAGTCTCGTCTGCGCAATGGCAAACAGGAACGCCGGAATCAGACTACCGCTAAAACCTACTGACAACAGATAGACCCATTCCCGAGACTCTATATGCTTCAGGTACTTGATGGCGAATGGCAATAGACAAAAAAAGGCGGCGACGATCCTCAGCGACCCGACTTCCATGGGGGCCAACCCCACCAGCCCTTTCTTCACAAGGATGAAGGATGATCCCCAGATCATGGCCAGGATAACCAATAAGACACGAGCCAGGAGTCCCTTATTCTCTGTCATTTCCAGAAACTAGCAAGATGATTAAGCTACGGCTAATGAACCGAAGGTATAAGAGATTTCCTCTAGAATTGTTTCGATCTCACTCCCACTTTCAGCCTCGACAAGGCGTGTCCTAAAGGGCTTGAAGTGAGGAATGCCACGGAAATAGTTTGTGTAGTGCCTTCGCATCTCAAAGATGCCTTTGCGCTCCCCTTTCCACTCAATGGAAAATGCCAGGTGCTTCTTTGCCACCTCCACGCGCTCCTCAAGTGTTGGCGGGCTGAGCTTCTTGCCCGTTGCCATGAAATGTTTGATCTCATTGAAGATCCAGGGATATCCAATGGCAGCCCTTCCGATCATAATGCCATCGACACCATATTTGCTTCGATACTCGACGGCCTTATCAGGGGAGTCGATATCTCCATTCCCAAAGATTGGAATATTGATATCCGCCATTTCCTTCACCGCCGCAATATGGGTCCAGTCCGCTTCGCCTTTGTACATCTGCTTGCGGGTACGGCCATGGATAGTGAGCGCCTGAATCCCGACATCCTGCAAGCGCTGGGCTACCTCCTGGATCTTGATGTTCTTCTCGTCCCAACCCAATCGTGTCTTCACGGTAACGGGCTTGTTCACACGCTTGACGATCTCCTCCGTCATGCGCTGCATCTTCGGTAGGTCCAGCAATATGCCCGCGCCAGCACCTTTGCAAGCCACCTTCTTCACAGGGCACCCGTAGTTGATATCCACGATCTCAGGATTGGCTTCTTCGGCGATCGCAGCAGCCTCACGCATCGACTCGATCTTATCTCCGAAAATCTGGATCCCTATGGGTCTTTCATAGTCGTAGATGTCCAGCTTCTGCACGCTCTTATCCGCATCCCGTATGAGGCCCTCGGCGGAGATGAACTCCGTATACATCAGGTCTGCACCGTTTTGCTTGCACACCGCCCGAAACGGAGGGTCACTGACATCTTCCATTGGTGCCAGCAAAAGAGGGAATTCTCCGACTTCTACGTTTCCTATTCTAACCACTCTCTGTGTCTTAAATTCGCCGTAAATTTAGGCCAATTATGGAGAACGTGCTTGATTACAATCAGGACATGAAGGTGTCGCCCTGGCTGTTGATGTTGGTCCTGACGGTATATACCATCGCCGGTCTCTTTGGTTTTGCGGTTCTCTCACAGCTGTTGATGCTGCCGTTTTTCAACTTCGATGTGGAGTTGATGCAGGAGGTCTTCACCTATCCCGCCGAGCACCCTGAGTCTCGCACACCTTTGCTCATCTCGCAAGGCCTTACCTCTATTGGTGCATTTTTTGTGACCCCCTACCTGTTTTTGCGCACCTTCCTAAAGGTCCCTCTTCAGAGCTTTTTCTCCATACCAAAGCCCATCATACAACCGATCATTATGACGGCCATCATCACATTCAGCTTTATGGTGGTAAACAGTGTTGTCGTGGAATGGAACCAAAATATTGAGCTCCCTTCCTTTATGAGTTGGTTCGAGTCTCAGGCAAAAAGCAAAGAGGTACAGCTACAACAGCTCACTGAATACCTCACTAACTTCAATGGTCTCTGGCAATTTATTGTAGGACTGATCGTAATCGCCCTAATACCCGCAATAGGAGAGGAATTCCTTTTTCGAGGCTTACTACAAAACCTCTTCCAAAAGGGCTTTGGCAATCCCCACATGGCGATCTGGCTCACCGCTATGTTATTTGGCGCTTTCCATTTCCAGTTTTATGGAGCATTTCCACGTATGCTCCTGGGGGTATTGTTTGGCTATCTCTACTTCTGGTCAGGTCACTTGTCGCTTGCCATGATTGGCCATTTCATCAACAATGGGTTTACGCTCGTTACGCTCTATTTCAACAGCCAGATTGACTACAATATTACGGTAGAGCCCGAATTGCCACCGACCTCACTGCTGGTATTATTCAGCGTGATCTGCGCGGCGCTATTGATCGTTTTTCGCAAGTATTTTCAGCCAGACCTGTCCACCTCGGCAGGGGCAGAAAGTGAGGCGGCGACAGAATGAGTGCGTGGCAGAAAGTATACGAGGACCAGGTTGCTTACAGAGCTGAAATGGTGAAATCCATTTTAGCAAGTAATGACCTCAACCCAGTCCTGGTAAGCAAAAAAGACACACCATACCAGCTAGGTCATTTTGAAGTCCATGTTGCGCCCGATCATGTCATAAGGGCGCTCCGAATCATAAAGGAGAAAATACGATTTGAGTAAATTCGCCAACCTTCTTCCCCGTCTTGTAGCTGCCGTGCTTGGAGCTGCCCTCATCATGACCTCACTGCTGCTTGGCAAATGGTTCTACCTGGGGATCTTCTTCTTTATACATCTTTTTTGCCTGTTGGAGTTTTACCAGATCCTGGCCTCCAAAGGCTTCAAGCCCATGACCATCGCCGGATCGGTTTCAGGCTCTGCCCTCTTTGTGCTGTCCTTTCTGGTAGAAGCTGATATTGTACCAGCAGATTATTACGTCCTGCTTTTCCCGCTGTTTTCCCTGGTCTTCCTTGTGAAACTATACGATAAGAAAGCCCCTCAACCCTTTGTAGGCATCGCTCTATACTACCTGGGCATTATCTATGTTTCAGTGCCATTCTTCTTCCTCAACCGTTTGATATTCTTTAGTGGTGACTACAGTTATCAGGTGATCATTGGCTTTCTGTTACTGACATGGGCCGATGACGTCGGTGCCTATTTTGCCGGGAGTCTCTTTGGCAGGACCAAGCTCTTCGAAAGAATATCTCCAAAAAAATCATGGGAGGGTTTTGCCGGAGGAGCGGCCCTCTCGCTATTGTTCGCGTGGGGTCTCACCCAGCTCTTCCATGATTTGCAGCCATGGCAGTGGATGGTCTTCGGTTTGATGGTGGTCCTTGCAGGGACGTATGGCGACCTGATCGAATCTATGTTTAAAAGGACGATGAGTATCAAGGATTCGGGTCATTCCATACCTGGACATGGTGGTTTCCTGGATCGATTTGATAGTATGATCTATTCGGTGCCCTTCATTTCGCTCCTACTGACGCTATTTTAGACTTCCAGGCGCTCAACGAACCAGTAGGGAGTCTGCTCGCATCGCACTCTGATCATGCCAGGATCGCTCTTCTTCAATGTCACCTTGTCCATCACCGTACCGTCCAAATCGTTGTCAAACCCCTTAGTATTCAACTGACTCGCGCTTGCAACCAGAACCTCAAAGCTCCCTCTGGTAACCCACTTTTCAAATAGCCCATGCCTCAGTCGAATGGCCCGCATCGTCATCGTCAACAAAGTGCAATCAATGGTCCCGCTGTAAGCATTCAAACTGTTCAGGACTGACAGGGCGTCCTCCTCTAGCGTGGCAACATTCAGACCGTGATAGTTCTCGGCGTGCAGCGTCTGTAATAGCCCGATTAGGCCCAAGTCCCCTGTGTCAAGTCTCCGAACAGGCTCCTGAGATCGTAATAGCTCGGCCTCATCCGGGGAAACGGTGCCCATTATGCCATCTACCTTTATGCCAAAGGCCACAACCTTTGAGAAAACTGATGTATTGACAATGACAGTGGGGGACCACTCCAATAAGTCCCCCAGTGCCTCCAATGTGAAGTTGTCTGCCGAGTGGATATACAGTGCAGGCTCCTGCTCATCCCGTACTATGTGATGTGACGACATCTCACTACCTCTTAGGCAGACCAATATATCAAAACCTCACTTGCGCCGTCAGAAAAAAGTTCCTGGGAGGCGTAGGCAGAAATCCCCGTTCCAATTCTCCGCTGAAATAGACATCTGATGGCAGCCCGTAGGTGTAATATTCATTGTCCAAAACATTGTTCATCTGACCGGTCAATGTCAACCAGTCTCCAAGCGCATAGCTCAACGTGAAATCCATCGTGAACCAACTGGGCACCATAAAGTCCGGGTTGTTAGTCAGTTCCATATATTGCTCACTTGCGAAGTGTCCTGTGATGTCAGCGGTAAAGCCTGGAAGTATCTGATACTTCAGACCTGAATTCACGATCCACTCGGGGCTAAGAATGTGGGCCCGATCGGTCAATACACCCTCTCCCTCAATATTGACCTCAGCTATATTGGTCTGCATGTAGGCCATACTGCCTGTCCAATACAGATTCCCGACCAGCGGATAGTACCACGCGACCTCGGCACCCGCCCGGTAGCTGTCTGGGATATTTCTCCGTCGGAGCAATCCAAAGCCAACGGGTTCTCCGATAGGCGCAATCTCATTAGTGAAATCCATGACATACACGTTGGCATCGATACGGCCAAGTGCATTGTCCCACCGCACACCCAATTCGAAGTCAAGTACTCTCTCAGGGTCGAAAGTGGGAGTACCCGCGATCTGATCGAGGTTATCACCATTGAGTTGGAAACCGCCTAGAAGGTCCACCCTCGTGGGCTCCCTGTGCGCCAGCCCCAGCGACGTATAGGCATGCCAATTGTCGGAGATGAAGTAGGTGAGCCCCACGGAGGGATTGAAAAATGTCCAGTTCAAAGCGTCAGGATCTTCCATCACAGTGCCGGGGCCAAATATGAATTCGTAGTCAGGTTCGAAGGCCAACGACATGGTACGAAACTGTGCATCCGCAAGGAATCGCAACTTCCCAACCTCATAAGTGGCTTTCGCAAACAGAGACAGTTCGTCCTTTTGCGAGCCTTCCTCATAGTATGGATTGGAACGCTGTGGCAAGATCTCCTCACGATTTTCCCGGATGAACCGATAAGCGTGCACGCCACCTATAATTGACAGGCCTCCTGACTGGTAGGACAGGTTAGAGATAATCCCAAAGTGGTCATTCTCCAATGGGTAGTTGATCTGAAAAAAGTCCAACTGATACTGTGTGAAGTAGTTTTCTACGAATACGCTGTCCACATCCGGCGTGCCTTCCGCATAGTCTCCGCCAGCGCCTCCATAGTAGAGAGTGGTATTCGACGTCAGCTGGTCATGGAATCGATGGGTGTATTGGAGCTGTATCAGATGCTGAGAAAAATCATCGTTGTCGTCCTCTGTGAGGTTATTGAAGCGAGGGTCTGTCTGGAGGATGGACTCGTCGATCGTGTAGTATCCCAGACCATTTTGGGATCTCCCGGTAAATGCCGTGAGCCTCACCAGGTCCCGGTCCCCGTAATAGCCCCCGGTAACAAAGAAGGAATAAGCATCCGTCTCCGTGTGTCTCTTATAGCCATCGCTGAACAGCCGGCTGAAGGACGAATAAAAACCAAAGCCCTTTTCATTTACGCCGGTACTCATACTGAAATTGGCCCGGTAAGTATTGAAAGAACCGGCCCCCAGTTCGACCTGTGAAAATTTCTCTGTATTCTTCAGGTTGAGCGACTCGAAGTTGACTGAACCAGCATACGAGGCAGCGCCATTTGACGACATGCCCACACCTCGCTGCACCTGTACTGATTCGAAACTGCTGGTAATGTCCGTGAAATTGGAGAAGAACACCCCGTGATCGATCATATCATTGAGAGGAACTCCGTTCAGTGTGAAGTTGATCCGCTCCTGGCCAATTCCCCTTAAGCGGATCTGCCCGTAATTACCCACATTGGACCCAGACTCTGAAAAGCTGTACACGGCGGGTGTCAGCTCATTTAAAATGAAGATCGGGTGCTGCCCTACATATCGTTGCTTGATTTCCTTGCGACTGACAGTGGCCTGAGATACGGGATCGTCTTCAGCCGCGCGAACCCCCTCGATAATCAATCCTTCAAGTTGGTATTCTGTCTCCAGAAGAACAGTCACCGGTCCATCTCCGGGTTGTACCTCTTTCTCTTGATATCCAACGAATCGGATAACCAACACCGGATTCTCCTCCTGCGTCGTTATCTTAAACCTCCCCTGATTATCAGTGGCGGTGCCGTTTTCAGTGCCCTTTTCCAGAACCGTCGCTCCAGGCATTGGGGCGCGATCAAAAGCATCCTTGACCACACCGGTGATAGTAGTTTGTCCATGGACTACCATGGAAAAGATGGCACCGACAAGGACTGCGAGTGTCTTCTTCATCATTCATTAATGGTTTAAATCTCAAATCTGGAAGAGAGGGGACGCTTCCATTCGATTATCATACATCCCTACGCCGGCATTATCCGGATCAGGTTCTAGGGTATGATCTCAGCCCGTTCATTACTGACTTTCCCAAATGGAGATCGTCATGGGCACCCCTTATCAGCTACAAACTTAGGAAATTTCAAATAGTTCGAATTGCCGATTCTACTCGCGCTTGAAATGACCTTCGAGGGAAGCAATGGCAGATTGTAGCCTGTCACCCTCAATGCCTTTCACTATTCCATGAGGGAATTGATGCTCAATCAAATAGTCGCGATACAGGTCGAAGAAATGTTGGCGCAATTGGGGATGTTCCCGCTGAGGATCATCGCGCCAAGGAATGTCGATATCGGTCAGTAGGTAGAAGTCATAAGACCTCTCTACCAGTTGCTGCAGGATCCAAGGGTCGGTAGAACCGTATTTGTGCTCACTCCAAATTTTGATGACGATTAGGTTAGTGTCACAGAAAAGAAAATCCCCACTGTAAGTAGCTTTATCATCCTCCCAAACGAGTTGTCCTCTGGCGATTTCAAGTAAATCGCCCTCCTCGTAGTCACGATCCAGTCTATCGATATAGAACCTTGCGAACTCAGGAACCCATTCCGTTTGGTACGTTCGGGCCAGTTGTTGACATAGCTCGCTCTTGCCGGTGGATTCTGGCCCTAAGATTGCGATTTTCTTCATGCGCACAATGCTATCAAGGCGACGAAGTTACAGACGAATCGCCCATCAACGAGGCCAGCCTGCGCTTCCATGTGACGTAGCCCCACACAGCCATAAAAGTGAAGACTAAGAACTGCAAGCTCGTCAATGGCAGCCCTTTGTACCAGTACAGTGGCACTGATATCGCATCTGTGATGATCCACGCGATCCAGTTTTCGATCTTTTTCCTTGCCATCAACCACATGCCTGAGATAGCAATTGACGTCGTGGTGGCATCCCAATTGGGTACGTTGCTATCTGTGTATTGCAGTCCAAATCGGATGATGACAAACGCGACCAATACTATGGTTAGAGCGATAACTTGTTCAATTCTGTTGGTAGATGTGATCGGAATTTGAGGGCCTTTGTCGGTATCCATCCAGTGATACCACCCATAAATACTCATTAGCAGGTAGTAACTGTTGATTCCTGTATCCGCATAAATGCCGAAGCTGTAGGTCAGATAAATGTAGATGAGTACACTGACGATGCCAGTAGGGTACACCCATATGCTCTCTTGCTTGGAGCACCACACACTCGTCAATCCGAAGACCACGGCTGTCGCCTCAAGCCAGGTCGTTTGCTGCAGTTGCAGCCACAATACTTGGATCACTTCTTGCACGGCGGCAAAGATGAAATTATTTACGAGAGACTCCTTCCAAATAGGTCATATAGTTGGTAATTTCGCACGGCAAATAACGTTAGCGATTATTTGCGCATGAATTCCCCAGACCCCAAATTCCAACTAGAGGCGCTCACTTATGATGACGTCTTGTTGATCCCCGGCTATTCTGAAGTTCTTCCCCGCGACACAGAAACAAGCACACAACTTACACGTCGTATCCAGCTAAATGTGCCCCTACTATCCGCAGCCATGGACACGGTCACAGAGGCGGATTTGGCCATCTCCATGGCACTGGAAGGTGGTATTGGGATCATTCACAAAAACATGACCATCGCGCAACAGGCGGGAGAGGTGCGCAAGGTCAAAAGATCGCAAAGCGGGATGATCCTGGATCCGATTACACTCAATGTGAATAGCACTGCCGGCGATGCGGAACTCATCATGCGCGAGAACAAAATTGGTGGTATCCCGGTCGTGGATGAAAACCAAAAGCTCATCGGCATCATCACCAATCGGGATCTCCGGTTTGAGAAGAACATGCACCGCCCCGTCAGCGACATCATGACCAAGGACAACATTGTGACCGGTACCGTAGAGATAGGATTGGCGGAGGCAGAAGATATCTTGCAAGAACACAAGATCGAAAAACTGCCAATCGTCGATAAGGATGGCACACTGACAGGTCTTATCACCTACAAGGACATACTCAAGAACAAGGATCGGCCATTCGCTTGCAAGGATGAGTACGGTAGGTTGCGTGTAGGTGCAGCCGTGGGGATCACACCCGACATCTCCGATAGAATCACGGCATTGATCAAAGCTGGGGCAGATCTGGTCAGTATCGACACAGCGCACGGTCATTCAAAGGGAGTGATAGACACTGCCAAGGAAATGAAGCGCCAGTTTCCTGACATCGACCTGATTGTTGGCAATGTAGCCACCGGTGAGGCGGCAAAAGCACTTGTAGATGCTGGCGCCGATGCCATCAAGGTCGGAGTGGGCCCTGGGAGTATCTGCACGACCCGGATTATCGCAGGAGTGGGCGTACCTCAGTTGACGGCCGTCTACGAGTCAGCAAAAGCCATAAAGGGCTCAGGTGTACCCATCATCGCTGATGGCGGCATCCGTTTTTCCGGCGACGTAGTGAAGGCGATTGCCGCAGGCGCCAATACAGCGATGATCGGTTCTTTGCTGGCAGGTACTGAAGAGGCGCCTGGAGAAGTGATCCTCTATGAAGGCCGTAAGTTCAAGTCGTACCGAGGTATGGGCTCAGTCGAAGCCATGGAAGAAGGCTCGAAAGACCGCTACTTTCAAGATGCAGAAGACGATATCAAAAAGCTGGTTCCGGAAGGCATCGTCGGTAGGGTTCCTTACAAAGGTCTGGTCGGCGAAGTCTTGTACCAACTAGTAGGTGGACTGCGCGCTGGTATGGGTTACTGTGGTGCAGCGAATATTGCAGAGTTGCAGCAAGCAAAGTTCTCAAGAATCACCAACGCCGGAGCAGTAGAAAGCCATCCGCACGACATTCAGATCACTAGGGAGGCACCAAACTATAGTCGCTGACAAAGCCCTTTAGTGGGTCGGTTTTATTATTAGGACGGCGGTCCTACCTTTGCTGCTTCGCTCAATGTCTCAGAAGCTCAAAATACGGATCTCATTTATCGTCGGCCTGGTAGGGTGGTTCCTGTATGTGTTTTTCAACACCTACACCATTCTGCTAGACAAGTATGACATCCAGGAGAATCTGGTATCACTGATGCCACAGATCTTCTTGACAGTATTCATACTTGCTACGATGACCTACTACCGCTACAAGATCACGAAGGCGGAGAGCATCAACTTTATCGACCTACTGTGGAAGGTCTTCATTACCGGGTTGATCGCAACGATCATCTCTTTGGGGATCCAGGGTTTCTTCATGGTATTCAGAGGGAGCCAGCTTGTAGAGCACCCGATAGCAGTCAACTTTCTATACCAAATCTACAGCGCAGTCGTAATCATCTACCTGATCTCGACCATGGTGGTGTGGAAGCGGCTCATCCTGTATCAAAAGAGCAAGAATCTGATCCAGCTCTGGAACTTCTTCGAGTACATACTTTATGGCAGCCTTCTCTTTGACTTCTTCGGGTATCGATTCGGTGACAACAATTTCAATATTGCCCTGGTATTCATCACAGGATTCTCCTTGGTGCTGTCATTGAACCTGAAGTGGATTGCTTACCTGAACTTCAAACAGAAGTGGAAGAGCATTCTGTTCATCCTACTTTCAGGTATCTATCTATACCATTTCCTGGTCAATCTCAATAGCTTCTCCGTCATGGAGATGGTGATCATCGACCTGATGGATCGAGTATTTATCGTCGCTATCCTCATCTTCATCTTTCTTTACGCAGTCATCTCCATATTGGTCACGCTTTTCAATCTGCCTACGTCCTCCGTGTTTGAGAGGAAGTTGAAGGAGGCCGTCGATTTTCAGAAACTAAGTCAGGCGATTCCCAGTGGCCAGAGTGAGGACCAGACCTATGGCATTTTGCTGGACAGCTCCATGAGTGCTGTTTTCGCCGATGCTGCCTGGTTGGAGATACGTATCGACGATAAGAGCGAATACTTCCTGCGGAATCTCACCGCCAAGGACGTCAAGCAGGTCAAAAGCAACATCAAGGCCGAGTCAGTACTGAAAATCATTGATTTTGATTACGTGAGTTTGACCTCTGGTCATCAGAAGATGGTCGGGAATGTGAAGACAGGTCCCTACAAGTCGGTGCTCGCCTTACCCATATTCATCAAGAATGTACAGGTAGGCTGCTTGGTGCTTCTGCAAGAGGTAAGTGAGGCCTTTAATCGCGAGATGGTCGAGATCATAAAGACTTTCGTAAGCCAGGCGAGTATCTCCCTGGAAAATGCGCTTTTGCTCCGGGACGCCATCGAAAATGAGCGATACAAAGAGCAACTGAATATTGCGAAGAATGTGCAGAAGAGTCTCCTTCCAGAGCAGCTTCAGAGCAACAGTTATTTTGATATTAGCGCCTACTCCATGGCCGCCGATGAAGTTGGGGGCGACTACTATGACCTGGTAAAATTTCAGGACCATAAGTTTGGCCTTATTATTGGCGATGTGTCGGGAAAGGGTACCAGCGCTGCCTTCAATATGGCGCAAATGAAAGGCGTCTTTCGTAGTCTGGTGCAGCTGGAACTCAGTCCCGAGGAACTCATCAAAAAAGCGAATCTCGCCATTGGCAGTTGCCTGGAACGCTCGTCCTTTATCACGGCCTCCTATTTCTCCATAGATGCGGAATCCGGGCAAGTAGACTTTGTCAGAGCGGGCCACTGCCCTACGCTTGTGTACTGCAAAAAAGACCAGGAAGCCCGTTACCTACAGACCAAGGGAATGGGTATGGGCATCATACGCAACTCTCAATATGACAAATACGTTGAGGCGAATACACTTGGCCTTTCCACCGAGGATATCCTGGTACTCCATACGGATGGTATCACGGAGGCTATGAACTCGGCCGGGGAGCAGTTTGGGGAAGACCGTCTTAAACAATCCCTCATGAAGTACGCTTATGGTGGCCCCGAGGATATCCAACAAGGAATTATTGATGATCTATACCGCTTTCTTGGAGAGCAGAAATTAGACGACGATTATACACTGGTGATCTTGAAATTTAGATAATGATAGAAGTAAAAGAAACGCAACTCGACGGGGTCTTCAAGCTTTCCGTCTCTGGGGAGGTCGATGCCAGCTCCTCTATTCACTTAGACAATGCGTTATCGAAAGCGCTGGAAGCGCACCAAAGGATCATTGTTGATCTTTCCGGATTAGAATACATCTCCTCGGCCGGGTTGGGGGTTTTCATCTCATACCTGGAGGAAATAAGAAACAATGACATCCAGCTGGTTCTCTTTGGTCTCAAAGAGAAAGTGGTCCAGGTTTTTCAAATTCTCGGTATTCACGATTTGCTCACTATAGAGGAAGACGAGGAAAAGGCACTAAGGACACTGAATGACGCATAAGCTGACGATACCGTGCAGTAAGTCGAAGTTGGGGGACATCCGGACTTTCGTTAGTGACATATTGTCCAAAAATGACATTCCGGAGATGGAGAGCCACAAGCTCGTTCTCGCCATCGACGAAGTGTGCGCCAACTTGATCATCCACTCCAACAACTGCGACCCAAGAGCGAGGCTGGAACTACTTGTGGACTTCAAGAAGGGTGACCGTATCTCCTTTGTCATACGGGACCGCGGCGTCAGCTTTGACCTCAGTCGCTATCGCGAACCATCTATGGATGAGATCATTGCCTCCAAACGTAAAGGTGGCCTTGGACTGATGCTCGTCAAGAGAATTATGGACGAAATTGAATTTACTACCGAAAACAATTACAATATTTGCAGGCTCATAAAGAGGCTGTAGAAAGGTTGTGGATTATCTAAAGATTGTTTTCGTCTTAGTGCTGCTATCTGGGTGCGAGTATTTCCAGCAGAAGGTAGAAACAGAGTCCAATCCGGTGGCTCGGGCCAACGAGAACTTTCTGTATCCAGAGGACCTGGAGGGGCTTATAGCCACAGGCCTTTCACCTCAGGACAGTACTAGCCTTACGGAAAAATACGTCCAGGACTGGATCCGCAAACAACTCATGATTGGAAGGGCGCTGGGGGAGCTGCAATACAATCAAGCCGAGATCGAGCGCAAAGTGCTAGACTATAAGTATTCGCTGATCGTGCATGAGTTCGAAAAGTTTTACATCAACTCCCATCTCAACAGTGATGTCAGCGATGAGGAGATCGAGCAGTATTACAGTGAGAAGTCAGATAACTTCCTGCTGAAGCAGAACATCGTACGGTGCCTTTTCGCCAAGGTACCCAAATCAAGCCCGGCAATTAACAATTTTCGGCGTAACATCCGAAACTACCCGAACTCCAACCTGGAGGACATCAAAGATTACACTTATCAGTATTCCGTCAGCGCCTTTACTGACGAGGAGGTCTGGATCAACTTTGACGAGGTCATCGGCGCCACACCGTTAAAAGAGGTTAATAACCAGACTGAATTTTTGGAATCCAGTACCTTTAGCGAAACTTCAGACGAGGACTATTTATACTTTCTCAACATCCTCGAATACAAAATCTCAGATGACCTTTCTCCGTTGGAATTTATAAGAGAAGACATTGAGAATATCATCATCAATAAGCGAAAGATTGCATTAAAGCAGGAGTTAGAAGAAGCGATATATGACGAGGCGTTGCAAAATCAATCCTTTGAAATCTATAGCCGTTAGCCTATTATTTTTCTTGGTAGCGGGACGTATATGGTCACAAGATGCCAATGAATTGGTGATAGACGAGATCATTGCGAAGGTTGACAATTATATCATCTTGAAGTCGGATCTCGAGAAGGCGTATCTCGATTTCTTGTCCAGAGGCGAGTACAACTCTACTGGCGCTAAATGCCGGATCCTCGAAAGCCTGGTGGTCAACAAAATGATGGTGGCGAAGGCTGAGATCGACTCAGTAGAAGTGGAGGAAGCAGAGGTACAGAGTAACCTCCGTCGACGGATGGACTACATGATCTCCCAGGTCGGTAGCCCGGAGAACATTGAGGAGTTTTATGGGAAAACCCTCGAGCAGATTGAAGCTGAGCTCTTTCAAAATGTGAAGGAGCAGCTGGTGATCCAGAAAATGCAAGGGGAGATCACCACGGACTTGAAGGTGTCACCTGCAGAAGTGAGAAAGTTCTTCAAAAACATACCGGCAGATTCTCTGCCCTACTTCTCCACAGAGGTGACGGTCGGCCAGATTGTTAAGAAGCCTGAGGCAGGACCTGTTCAGGTTGAAAAGGTGCGGAATACGCTCATTCAGATCCGGGATGAAATACTAGCGGGTAAGTCCTTTGCGGAGTTTGCGCGTTTGTATTCTGAGGATCCCGGTTCGGCGGCCAATGGTGGTCAACTGCCCTTCTACAAGCGCGGTGAAGTGGCACCTGAATTCGAGGCCACCGCTCTTACGCTGAAGCCCGGGGAATTGTCCATGCCAGTGCGCTCACAGTTTGGGTTTCACCTGATCGAGCTTCAGGAGAAGCGCGGAAATACTTTCCGCACACGCCACATATTGATGAGCCCAAGGCCAGCGCCTGTTGATTTTGACATCGCAGAAGCATTCCTGGATAGCCTACGAGAGGTGGTGGAGTACGACAGCATTAGTTTTGACCAAGCTGCCAAAGAGCACTCTGATGATCAAAATACCTCCTCCAGTGGCGGGTTCTTTCTTGCCGACGACGGTGCTACCCGCGTATCCGTCGAAGCACTGGATCCAAACATCTTTTTCACCATTGATACCATGCAGGTTGGAAGTATCTCAAAACCTATTAAATTTCAGGAACGAGATGGAAGTTATGCTTTCCGTATTTTGTATTACAAAAGCAAAATCCGTCCTCACCAAGCCAATCTAAAGGACGATTATCAGAAGATTGCCACCGCTGCCCTCAATGAAAAGCGCGCAAGAAAACTTGCGAATTGGTTCGACGAAGCAAGGGGCGATGTATTCATCGAAATCGATCCACAATTTGATTATTGTAACCTAGTCGAGTAAAATATATTTCAAAGTATGCCGAATGATGTAGAATCCGCCGACAAGTTGTTTGAGGCATTCAAGAGCTTAAAGGCAGAGATAGGCAAAGTCATTATAGGTCAGGAGCAGGTCGTCCAGTCTCTTTTGACATCAATTTTCTGCAACGGACACGCCTTGCTAGTTGGGGTGCCGGGTCTAGCAAAAACCCTTTTGGTACACACCATCGCTGATTCCTTATCCCTGGATTTCAATCGTATTCAGTTCACTCCAGACCTGATGCCATCAGACATTCTCGGCGCTGAGACCCTGGACAAGGAGCGCAACTTCAAATTCATCAAAGGTCCCGTCTTCGCCAATATCATCCTTGCAGATGAGATCAACAGGACACCACCAAAAACACAATCGGCCCTTCTCGAGGCCATGCAGGAAAAGTCAGTGACAGTGGCCGGCGAGCATTACAAGCTAGACCAGCCATTCTTCGTCTTGGCTACGCAAAACCCGATCGAACAAGAGGGTACTTACCCACTGCCGGAAGCGCAGTTGGACCGCTTCATGATGATGATCAAGCTGGATTATCCCGATTACGATTCTGAGCTGGAAATCGTCAAGGCGACCACTAGTGAGGTCACGGAAGAAGTCAATGCGGTCATCTCCAAGGAAGACATCATCCAGTTTCATCAGCTCATCAGAAAAGTACCCGTGGCAGACAATGTCTTCAACTATGCCGTCACCCTTACTCATAAGACGCGTCCCAGCTCTGATCTCGCACCACAATTGACAAAGGACTACCTCGAATGGGGAGCAGGTCCCCGAGCCAGTCAATTTCTCGTTCTTGGAGCCAAGTGCAACGCTATTCTAACGGGCAAGTACTCGCCGGACATAGAAGACGTGCAGGCGGTGGCAACAGAGGTGCTACGTCATAGGATCGTCCGCAACTTCAAAGCCGAAGCCGAAGGCATTACAGAAGAGCAGATCATCAGGGATCTCTTTTAGTGGAATTGTCTCAGGAAGCGAAGATCGTTTTCTGAGAAAAGTCGCAGGTCATCGATTTGGTACTTGAGCATAGTTATACGCTCTATGCCCATGCCGAATGCGAAACCACTGAATTTGGTACTATCCACGCCACAGCTCTCAAGGACATTGGGATCTACCATACCAGATCCACCGATCTCTACCCAGCCCGTCTTTTTGCAGATTTTGCAGCCTGAGCCTCCGCAAATAAAGCAGCTGATATCAATCTCAGCACTAGGCTCTGTGAAGGGGAAGAAGGACGGCCGAAATCGTATCTGCGTGTCTTTCCCGAACATCTCCCTCGAAAAATGATACAGCGTCTGCTTGAGGTCCTTGAAACTCACATTATAGTCGACGTATAAGCCCTCTACTTGATGAAAGAAGCAGTGCGCACGTGCAGAGATGGCCTCATTGCGATACACTCTGCCCGGCATAATAGAGCGTACTGGTGGCTTCTGTTTTTCCAGTAGTCGGACCTGCACATTGGAAGTGTGGGTTCTCAGGAGCCAGTCAGGATCCCTTTTGACGAAATAGGTATCCTGCATTTCCCTCGCCGGATGGTTCTCGGGGAAATTCAAAGCCGTGAAATTGTGCCAGTCATCCTCTATCTCCGGACCATCACTGACATTGAAACCCTGTCGCTCGAAGATTTGAATGATCCTATTCTTGGTCAAACTCAGTGGATGTAGGCCACCGGTCTGAAAAGGCTGTGGAGGGAGTGTGACATCAATAGCATCCTTGTGATTTTGCCGCTGTCGATTCTTAACGTCACCAATGAGCTCCTGGAACTTGTCCTGTGCGGTGCCCTTCAGTTCATTGAGAGCGGCACCAAAGGCTTTCTTCTGCTCCGCAGGGATGTTGCGAAACTCCTCGAAAAGCTTAGAGATCTCACCTTTTTTACTAATGAATCGAAGACGAAATGATTCCAACTCCGCCTCAGTATCAGCGACAAACTCCTTGATTTGTTCTTTTGTCTGCTCAACCTTCTCAAACATCCCTCAAAATTAATGAGAGTATGCTTGTTGAAGAGCTACTAGGCAGATTTTGACATGATAAATCCCTCCTCAATGGTACGGTTGTCCCACTGGTGCTTGATCTTACGTGCAAGGGAAATGTCAAGAACGATGGATGTAAGTACTGTGATGATCATCTGCCCCAGGACTATCCAGTTGTTGCCCAGAGATTGGCTCGCATAGGTCAGGAACAACATGAACACCGTATACGACAATAAACACAATGCCGCCTGACCATGATCCAAACCCAACTTGAGAAGAAGATGATGGACATGATTCTTATCTGGTACAAATGGTGATTTACCTGATGCTATACGGATCACAAACACCCGGAGTGTATCAAAAATAGGAACAATGAGCAACGCGATAGCTAACGCTACGTAGGTCGTCACCTGAGTTCCTTGAGCTGTGATCCCTGAATTGATAAACCTGATCATCAATGCGGCAAGGGTGAAACCAATGACCAATGAGCCAGTATCTCCCATAAAGATTTTGGACGGATACCAATTGAAGTACATAAATGCCATCAATCCACTGGCCAAGGAGATGGACAGCAGGGCGAAGGAAATCTGATTGTCCTGAAAGAACCAAAACCCAACGGTGAAAAGGGCAATAATGGCCACTCCTGCCGCGAGGCCGTCAATACCATCTATAAGATTGTAGGAATTAGTAAGCGCCACTATCATGAAGATAGAGAAAAGTTTACTGGCCAAAGGATCCAGTTCACCAATGCCTAAGAACCCATGAAAGCTAAGCAGCCTAAGATCGGCGAAATGAACAACCAACAGGGCTGCGAGGATTTGAATAATAAGCTTTTGACCGGCATAAAGCGAAGCTAAATCGTCTCTTATACCAAGGATAAATGTGATGATGATCCCAGCGAATAGAAACTTCAATTGTGATACCTCGGCAAATGGCAGGATGATGATCATGGACAATAGCCAGGCCGAAACGATTGGAATCCCTCCTAGTGAAGGAGTACTTACCTTGTGAATTTTCCGTCGATCAGGAATGTCCAATAGATTGATACTATTGAAAATATTGATCACAACGGGAAGAAGCAGGAAAGCTATGAAAAATGCTATACTGGCGGCTATGAGAAATTCCATAAATCCATAACGGTTAGGAGCATTAAAAGTATGAATAAAGGTGGAATTAGCGTTGTATTCTCGATGAAAAGCCCAATCAACACGTTGAATGACTGAACATTTGACGTGACCGCGTCAGTATGCGTTCTCACTACCGCGCATCATGGAGGCGACAGTGAGCAAGATTATCTTGATATCAAGGATAAGGGACCAGTTCTTCACATAGAAACGATCCAGCTTTACGCGGCCATTCATAGCCGCAAAATCTGTTTCCCCCCTGTACCCTTTGGCTTGCGCCAAACCGGTTATCCCCGGCTTCACCGCATGGCGTTGCCAGAACTTCTCGATGGACGGCTGATAGTGTTCGTTGAGCTTAATAGGATGAGGCCTTGGCCCTACTATTGACATGTCCCCAAGTAATACATTAAAGAATTGAGGTAGTTCGTCAATACTCGTTTGCCGCAGAAAGCTACCGATGCGAGTGACACGCTCGTCCTGTTTGCTCGCCTGCCGCTGGTCGGCTTCTGCGTTCAGTATCATGGTGCGAAACTTCAAACACGTGAAGGGCCTATTCTCTTTGCCATGCCTTTTCTGTTTGAAAAACACGGGGCCTCGACTTTCCAGCTTGATGATCAATGCAAGAATTGGCATGAGCCATGAAAGGATAAATACAATGACCGAAAGAGAGAAGAGTATGTCAAAAGCTCTCTTCGTGAATTGGTTAATGGAATTATCCAGGGGAATCTCATTGACATTAAGAACAGGAATGAATCCATAATTCTGAATGGTGAGATTGCGTAGTTCCAGATCGCTGAATTGCGACAATATCTTGACTTTGACTAGGTTGCTATCTGCGAAATTGATCAGCTGCTGCAGACGGTTCTTTGCGAGACTGTTGAGGTTGCAGAACAGAATGTCCACATTATTCTTCATCACAAATCCTTCGACCTCGGAGACTTTTCCCTTGTATTGGTCTTGCGTGTCGCGTTCGTCGTCAAAAACTGCTACAAGTTTGTATCCCAGGCCGGGATTAGCATTCATAAACGAAATCATCTGTGCCGCCATGGGTTCGTAGCCTACCATGACCACGTGGCGTACATTGAAGCCCCTTCTGCGATAATACCTAATCAGGTAAAACCACATAATGCGCCAGGTGATCATTCCACCACAAAACAGCAAATAGGTGAAGAAGAGCTGCTGTCTTGAAAAATAGAAGGGCTTCGAGACAAACCAAATGGCCAGCACGACCGCAACATTCAAGATCAACCCAGTAAGGACCCTGTTGATCTGTTCACCAAGTCGGAGGTCCCGATTTAGATCATACAATCTCCCAGAGAAATAGATGAGTATCCAAAAAAGGTTGAGGACCAGTTGGAGTCCCAGATAATTCTGGTCGTAGTACAGATGCTTTCCAAATTTGATGTAGCTCGCTATCGTGAAACTCGCATTGAGAAAGATCACGTCCAGCATCAAAAACAGGAAAGGAAAATATATGGAATATCGCCGATGTCGCATCTGTGCTCCCGGGGGCCTAGTGCCGCCGTGCGGTATTGATTGAAGTTAAATCCGTGTCGAGAGAAAATTTTAAGAGCATTAGAACCTTTTTATCCAATTTTGCATCTCGTTTATTTAGATACCACAACTGAAGAAATAGTTGGAACATCCCCGAAAAAGAAGCGCATTTTTTCGCAAAATATTGTTTGCCAGGTGGCCTTGGGTCTTTCTCTGGATCTTTCTTAGCAACTGTGACGACTCCTTTCAGGAGCTTTCCGTCATTTACGAAAATAATTTTGAAAATGAACTTACGGGCATTGAAGGGGGCAAAACTATTCAATATCGGAACTCAACGGTATTGGGCAACTACAACAATGACGGCTTTGTGCTCACTATCCCGGATCTCCCGGAGCACAATTACATCAATGTGAGATTCCTACTAAATATTCACGATTCATGGGATGGAAATCCGACGGGTGTTGGTGGTCCCGACATTTGGTGGTTCACTGTGAGCAGGGGGAAAAAGTATGCACAGCGGGATTATGTATTCTCCACTACCTTTTCCAACACCCCATGCGACTTTGAGCCTTATTGCAAACGACAATCCTACCCCAACCAATATCCGTTTGCCATCTCCTCCAGGAAGGGCCGTCTCACCACGAACCGAGGTTTGTGTCACCATGCTGATCGGAGCGATGGGACCACCATTTATCGAATAGAGCAAGTGATCGCCCACTCTGGATCCGAACTACAAATGACTTTTTGGGACAGCCTCAAACAAGATAATACCGCTGACCGTCTTTGTGATGAAAGCTGGTCAATTGACAATCTTGAAATCACCGCGTGGGAATGATATTGCGATATAGAAAAACACTTTGTGTATTATGGGTTCTCCTGGCAGGACTTCCTTTTGTTACGAAGGGGCAGTCCATATCAGTGGGCACGCCCATAGCGGAAGAGTATTTGAGACGGCAACAATTGCTAGGTGTCTACGATTCTTCGATCACCTTTAGCCAAAGACCGCTGTTCTTCGAGGCCGAAGACAGCTTACAGGTTCAGATAGGAGCTGCGATGACAGTTTACGAGAACGAAGCATGGAAGGCACGCGTTTCTGTTCTATCTCCCCATACACACGTTGAGTGGAACTCGCATCATCCGCAATATTCCAATAATGGAGCGATCACGCCAGCCAAGGGATTTCAAAGTCTCACCAGCCTTGGGGGCATACACGTGAAGTGGTTCATACTTTCAGTGCAGGTGAAACCGGAGATCCTACTCTCCGAAAACAAAGCCTACGATGGTTTCCCGGACACACTCTCTACCAGATTATGGGACAAGCGCTATGTGAAGTGGAACAGAACCGATTTGCCTGAACAATTTGGTCATGGCCCGAAAAACAATGTTTTCCTCGGTCAATCACATGCTATGCTGACCTATGCCGGAATAGGAGCAGGGATATCTACTGAGAATTTGTGGTGGGGACCAGGGAAGCGCAACAGCCTGATGATGTCCAACAACGCGCGGGCTTTTCGTCATCTCACGTTCAAAACCATGAAACCTCTATGGACTCCCGTCGGGTACTTCGAATGGCAAATTCTTAGTGGCAGATTGGAGCAATCCGGCTACAACCCTCCGGTGCGAGATCCCGATTCGCCGACTCGACGACTAGGACGAAAGAATCCTGACAACAGGTACCTCTCCGCTCTGCATGTGTCCTATTCACCACGGTGGATTAGAGGATTGACTTTTGGCATGAGTCGAGCAGTCCAGCAGTACATGGAGGATGCCAAGGAGAATAAAGACTATTTCCCTGTATTCATCAATATTTTCCGCAAGAACGATGACCCCACCAGGAACGAGGCCTTCGTAGACCAGCTGATTTCGATATACGGGCGGTGGCTTTGGCGTAAAGAGAACGCTGAAATCTACTTCGAATTTGGAAAGAATGATGCGGCCCTTAATATGAGGGATTTCCTTCTAGGCCCCGAGCATGCCCGCGCTTACATATTCGGGGTGTCGAAACTCTTCGAACTGGGTAAAAAGGGGACCTATCTGGAGTTCAACTATGAGCACACCGAAATGGCTCAGCCTGTTAGCTACCTGGTCCGAAATGCTTTTAGCTGGTATTTTCATAGTGGGGTACGCCAAGGCTACACACAGCATGGTGAAACTCTTGGCGCAGCCATTGGACCTGGAAGCAATCTCGACTACTTCAGCGCAGCCTACATCAATGGTATGAATAGGTACGGTCTTCGATTTGAGCGCATGGCACAAGACAATGATTTTTACTACCTCGCTTTTGACAATCAAAACGACTGGCGAAGATTCTGGGTGGATTATTCCTTTGGTGCTGAAGCCACACACAAGATCAAATGGGTACCCTTGGTCGTCGAAGGTTCGTTCCTATTCACTCGCTCCCTCAACTACCAGTGGGAATTGTACAACAACCCTCCTGGACAGCGATACTTTACTGCAGGAAACGATGTCTCGAATTTTCAGCTGACCTTCAAGGCGCTGTACCTCTTCTAACGTGGTCATGAACTGGCCCAATCTATTCATAGTAGGTGCAGCGAAAGCCGGAACTACAACCCTGCATAATTTTCTGGGGCGGCATCCGGCTATCCATATGTCGCCAGTCAAGGAGCCACATTTCTTTACCGAGAATCTTGCTTGGCAGTCCGATCAGAAAGAGGCGATGGCTGTGCAGGATGAAGGGAATTACCTGGCCTTGTTTGAAACCGATAACGACAAGGTGGCCTTTCGTGGTGAATCAAGTCCGAGCTATCTCTGGGAATCGGAGTCAGCATTGCGAATTAGGGAGGTGTCACCGACAAGCAAGGTCATCGTCATCTTGAGGGACCCGGTTATGCGCGCGTTTTCACACTACAAGATGGACTATCATTCTGAACGTGAAAAGAACTTTTCGTTCTTGCGGGCACTAAAGGATGACATCAATCGTCCTGAGAAGGGCTGGGGTAAGTCTCGTCTCTACATGGAGCTAGGTTATTATTCAGAGGCCATCAGTCGATTTCAGGATGTTTTCGGCACCGATAACGTGCTCGTTTTGTATTATGAGGAGTTTTTCGAGAACCCTTCGCAGCGCTGTCAGAGAATTTGGGATTTCCTCACGCTACCACCAGTGGAAATTGGAGATCCTCCTAAGCTCAATAGAGGGGTCAGCGTAAACCCTTTGAATAAGTTGCTGAAGAAACTTCCCGGCAAGCAGCTATTGCATGCAGGTTGGAGAAAACGGGTCCAGCAATCTGTCGGAAGTGTCTACCAGTCATCACCGCCGCGCGACGCCGTCAAGTTCCTTCTTGAGGCCTACTGTGAGGATCTCCGGAGACTGCATGAGATGGGCATTACCTATTACACGGAGTATATGCGCAAGAAGTATTCACTGGACATAGTGACAACCAATCATGGCTCGTAAGCGTCTGCTTGCCAATATCACCTATCTGGGACTGGTACAGGTCACTAATTATCTTGTGCCTCTTATCGCTATCCCTATCTTGTTGGATCGTATCGGACTGGCTAAATATGGTATCATTTCACTAGCCTTTAGTATATCCAGTATTTTCCTGGCTATCACTGATTACGGTTACAACCTCACTGGCACAAGGGATGTCAGTAAGCATCGAGATTCGTCGGATCACTTGAGGGCTCTGACTTCTGAGATTTTGCAGGTGCGCTTTGTATTGGTCATTGGGGGGTTTCTCATCCTGGCAGGCCTGACATGGATTATTCCTACATGGCGGGAAGAAAGCTTTGTGATACTGACCACGTACCTCATCGTCGGTGCACATGCTGTCTTCCCAATTTGGTATTTTCAGGGAATTGAGAAGATGGAGGTTATCACGATGGTCAACTTTTTTGCCAGAGTGCTCTACCTCGTAGGCATACTATGGTTTATCCGATCTGAAAGTGACTACATATATGTCAATATCATCAATGGCGCAGCTTGGATGTTTACCGCTATCGCCGGTCTGTGGATTGTCCTCCGGAAACTCCGCCTCTCACCAATTGGGTTTTCCATGGAGGTAGTTCGACGTGGTTTGGTGACGAACTTTCCGATTTTTCTTTCAAAAATGACCACAGCGGCGCATCGCAACTCCGCACTGATTATTGGAGGTTTCTTTCTTCCTAGCGAACCTCTCGGTCTTTTTGCGATTTTCGACAAGATCATTGCAGTCCTGGTTCTCTCCGGATCAGTGGTTTTTCGGGCATTCTTCGCCAGGGTAAGTGAGATCACAAAAGAAGGCTTCGAACGTGTACGGAACTTCTTTATCAGGTTTCTCAAGATTGCAGTAGGACCTACCGTTGTAGGTTCGCTGCTACTCGGATCCCTGGGGCCGTGGCTATTAGGACTTATCACGACCATCGACTCTCCTGAGCCCATAGGCCTCTACTTCTGGCTGGTAGCTGGCTTGCCGGTAATGCTCATCGTCAATATTCCTCTGAGTCTCACGCTTATCGCCTTCAACCGCAGGAGACACTTCTTCTACTACAATTTCGCTGGAATGGTAGCAATGCTGGCATTTGGCGTCGCTGGGGCCTTCTATTGGCAGGTCACGGGCCTCATCTTTGCCACGCTCCTCGCTGAATTGATGATGATTGTTGTGGGTTTCGTCAATCTGCGGAAGGATCTTGTGCCACATGTAGCCGCCTAAAGATCCCGCAACACCTGTATATACTTCTCAGTAACAGACTCCCAGTCGTATTTTTCATTGATACCCTGCTGAGAGGTGGACCGCAAATGATTAACCTCTTCTGGAGAGTTGTCAGCATATTCGATCATCTCCCGCACACTTTCGGCCGACTTGTCAAAAAAACGACCATATGTACCATTTTGTAGCATCTCTCGATTGAATCGGGTGTTGAGTGCCAGGATCGCGGATTTGTAGGCCATGGCCTTTAACATCGTAGGGTTCGTTCCTCCGTATTCGTGCCCATGAAAATAGCAATAGGCATTGTGGTACAGCTCCGCTAATTCATCCTGATTTGTGACGTAGCCAGTCATAATAACACGACTATCTTCTCGTGCCTCAACCTTGATCTGACGGGCAAAATCATCCTCAAAAGGAACATCACCTACAATTACCAGCTTCCGGGCTGACTTGCTTCGTACGAAGCCATCCAGAATTACATCGGCATTGTTGTCAGGGATGAGCCGCCCAACGATCAGATAATAGGACTGGGGTTGCAAGCCCCATTTACTGATCAACTCCGGCTGCCGTGATACCCGAAGGTTAGCGCCGTAAGCAATGACCTTAGAATCTCGTCTGAACAGTTCGAGATACACCTTGCGCATTTCCTCAGAATCATTGATCAACTGATCGTAAAGGCGCGTGGACAACCACGAGGCGAAGTAGAAGTACTTTGCCCCCAGTCCTTTCCACTTGGGTCTCAGCCATTCCATCCCGTCCAGGTTGATGGCAGTGGGTTTTCGGAAAATTCTCGAGAGCAATCCAAAAGGGCCATTCGCAGTGTTCACAACAAGGATATGAGTGACACTGCGACTGAAGCAACAGTGCATCATCGCCAGAAAGGAATGCGACAACTGACTTAGAATCTTCGTCTCGATGGATGGAACGTAAACCAGTTCAATCCCATTTACTTTCCCGGGACGTTCCGGAAATAACCCTCGGTGGCAATAGACACGGACCTCAACTCCCCTCTTGACCATCCGCTCCCCTAACTCCCGTACGAATGTCTCATAGCCGCTATAGACATACGGGTATCCTCTGGAGCCGATGATGGCGACTTTCATTGACTGTCAGTTGAAGGAATGAGCTGTGAAAGATTTGACCATTCCGAATAGTCGCTCTTTGTGCATCGCACTGTCCGGGAAGAGCTTTCGGAATTTGCGAAGCGACAGCAGCTGAATCTCATCAATGGAGTTATTCGCCTCCTCTGCGCTCCACTTTCGTTTCAGAGCCAGACTGGTTCTTGTAAGGATGAAAAATTTCAGGAACCTTGGCATCAAATCGAAAAAGGGCACGAGGTAGTGCGGTTCCATCGGGAAGTACTTGCTAGGGGTTTGGATGAAGTGATGAACCCCTACCCGTCGCACTTCATCGGCCATTTTTCGCTGGTTCTCCCACGTAAAGAGATGCTCAATCACAGAATTAGAAAAGACAATCATGAAGCTCTTGTCTTCAAACTCATCCAATTGAGTGGCATTGCCCGCCACACTCTTAATATTAGACGCGCTGGTTGGAACGGATTCCAGATTCAGTACAGTGATCTCGTAGTCGGCATTGTCAGCAAGTCCCCTCAACCTCCAAAAGTCCTCGGTACCGCCGACATCCAAGATGGTCACAGGACGGTCTGACGTGCTTTTGAGCTTAGAATCGAAAAACTGGAAACGCCGGTCTCTGATCTTGCTAATCCAGGAATCTGGATCTTGATAGTCTACTAGTCTATTGAACATTCCTAAGAACCATCCCCAATAAATACAGCTGGAACTATGGGGGATTGCCTAATTTTGACGCCAAAAGTAATCTCCTTCCATGATTGATTTCGCAAAACTGGAAAGTAATAAGGAACAACTGAGGATGAATTTCCTTCTCGCCAAGCCATTCCCCTATCTGATCATCGATGGGTTCTGCGATGAGGAGAAGCTAGCTAATGCCTACAATAGCATCCCCGAGCTAGAAAACAAAAGTAGAGACTATGTCTTTGCCAGCAACAAATTCGAGAAATCCAACTACCGCGAGATCAGTCCTGAGTTTGACCAGCTATACTCTGAATTGAACTCAGAGCGGATGAACGACTTTCTCACGTATGTCACGAATGAAAAAGTCTTCGTAGATCCGAAAAACTTCGGAGGCGGTCTGCATCAGGGAAAGAAGAATAGTTTCCTGGACATGCACCTGGACTTCAACTATCACCCACTGGAAAAGAATTGGTACCGCAACCTCAATTTGCTGTTGTACCTGAACAAGGGCTGGAAGAAAGAATATGGTGGGCAATTGAAACTGAAGGACCTGCGCAGTGGAGATGAGGGGGAGTTGGATGTGCCATTCAACCGGATGATCATTCAGCAAACACGCGGCTATACGCTCCACGGCTATGATATGACAAGCTTCCCTCAGGGTATTTACAGGACATCCATTGCGACGTATGCCTACACCGCACATGAGCAACACGTAGAAAAGCCGCGGACCACCGACTGGTTCCCAAAAGACAATGCAAGCCCTCTGAAGAAGTTCATGGCCAAGCATTACAATACCGCCGTCCAAACCAAGAATCGGTTCTTTGGCAGTGCGACGGCCAAAAATCAGTAGCTAAACATTCAGCACAATTTCCGTCATATTCCGCTCATACTGCTCGAGCGAAAAGGAGGCTTGTACTCTTTGGCGACCGGCTTCGCCGAACTTTCCCCTAATCGCCTCGTCCTGGACCAACGTATCAAGTATTTCGGCAGCCGCTTCAGGATCGTCGAAAGGCATGTGAAAGCCCGTCTCTCCATTCACCACCATCTCCAGAGCTCCTCCATGGGCTGTCGCAATCACCGGTTTGCCTGAGGCCATTGCTTCAAGGATGACGGTGGGCAACGGGTCGGGCAAGATAGAAGGTAGTACGAAGACATCCAGCGTTTGGAGTATCCTCGGGATATCCGTACGATAACCGAGGTCAATGACATCTGCTTCCAAGCCTAGCTCCTTCTTGAGAGCATTGATTTCGTCATAGAGGTATTCGTATCCGGGAAAGGCGTCTCCAACCATGACAAACTTTACATTTCGGGATCTTTGCTTAAGTGCTGCCGCCATTTGCAGGAAATAACCTTGTCCCTTCCAGAAATGAACTCGGGCCACCATGCCGACCACAACTTGCTCATCGCCGATTCCCAGCTCCGCTCGCAAAGTCGACCGCTCAGTCAAAAAGGATGAGTAGTCCAGGCCATTGTATACCAGGTCGATGTCATATGCCGGCATAGTAGATTGCCAAGCCTGCCGCACTGCCTCGCTGACCACAATTACTTTGTCAGACGTGTTCTTCATAAAAGTCCCGGTGATTGACGCGAACCATCGCGGGTTTTCTATGATCTCGTGAACGTGAAAAATATGCTTCCGACCTGTAAGACGCGCAGCAATGGCGCCGGCGTAAATGCCGCAAGCATTGCTAAAGACTATGTCCACTCGCTCGCGTCTGATTAGAGTGCTCAACTTAAAAATGGCAAGCATGGTGTACCAGGCCCTGTTGATAAGGCCGATTGGATTCATGTAGCGCCGCCGAAGGATCCCAAGCTTGATTTGTCTTACTACAATGCCATTTTCCCGAAGCGCATCAGCAAGTGGCCCGGGTCCGGTCAACGCTACCACAATCTGGTGCCCACGACCATGCAGGACAAGGATGGTATTTAGAAATATCCGGCCAGCACCATACAAGTCAGAAGAGGTATGTAGAAACAGGAATTTCTTCATGAAGGGCTCAAGACGTTTCGGCGACTGTTTGGTCCTTTCGCATTTTGATCACTTTCGCGGGGTTGCCCCCCACTACAGCATAGGGCGGAACATCCTTAGTCACTACACTGCCTGCCGCGACAACCGAACCCCTACCCACTGTGACACCGGAAAGAATCACACTGTTGGAAGCTATCCAACAGTCATCCTCAATTTTGACGAAGCCACGTTTTACCCCTTGCTCCTTCATAGGGATGGAAGTATCAGCAAAAACATGATTTTCAGCGTAGATACTCACTCTTGGCGAGATCATCACGCGGTTGCCGATTTCAATAAAACCGGAGCAGCCGATGTAGGAATAAGGACCAATATTGGATTCGTCCCCTACCTTCAAACCCTCACCAATATCTCCGCCGTAGATATTGGCCGGTCTAATTATAGCATAGGTGCCAATACTCACCTTATTTCCGAAAACCAGCCCTCGCTCAGCCAGACAGTTGATTTCACAACCCCTTTCTGCGACAAAGTTGGCTCCCACCCGCAATTTTCTCGGGTAGTAGATTTTTACATTCGGACCAATTAGAGTGATTCCAGATGCCTTAGCAAAGAACAACCTCGTCCACACGCCGCGAACAAACCATGGGATCAAGCGAAACAGGGTGAGCCACTTGTCACGTGTACTCCATGACCGATCAAATCGTCGCTTTCCTCCGACTGCCAAACTCATTTAAAAAGTACCCTTTCCAATTCCTCTGCAAAATTACTTAATGTAAAATCCTTAAGTCGTGCCTTCCCGCGGCTTACGAGTTCTTCCCGGAGGTTCTCTTCGAAGTAGATTCGGCGCATCTTCTGTGCCCACTCTTGGGGTTCATAGGGATTCGCCATCAATGCCGCCCCTCCGGCAATCTCTTGCAAGACATCGATGTCCGAGATGATGACAGGAATCTCTGCATAAAACGCTTCCAACAACGGAAGACCAAACCCCTCATTTACCGATGGCAAAACATAGCCCGTGGCCCCACGGTAGTAGGCCCACACCTCGTCCAATGTCAAGTGACCAGGAGAAATCACACTGCCCTGCAGGTCTTCTTCCTCAATGATCTCCTTGACAGCCTCCCAGTCGCTGAGTGTTGGTCTCGGGTATTGATTGCCGATGAGCACAAGTTGGAAAGGTTGATCCGCGCCCAAGTGGTTCTTGAATTGGCGAAATGCTTTGATGAGCATCGTCAGGTTCTTTCGCTTCTCAAATACGCCAACATGCAGGAAATAGGGCGTCGCAGGCTCCACCGGTTTTTGTTGTGGTACTGCCGAGAAGTCAATGCTTGTGTGCGCGACCTCAATAGGCACGTGCTCCGGGACGATCCCCCGAAGTTTGGATTTGGAGGCCTCCGACACCGTGAGCACCACGGATTTGCCACGCAAACCCCAAATCACAGCGCTGCGAAAATACCGCCCCCAAAGCGCATTGTAGTGACTGCGATTCTCCCAGAAAAAGGCGTCGTGAAACACAACTATTTTCCGCGCTCGGATCTTCCAAATTGGCGCATAAAAATCCGGAGAGATCAATACGTCAATCTTATGCCTCCTGATTTTGAAAGGAATGACCACCTGCTTCCAATAAATAGTGAAGAGATGGAAAATGACCGCCTTCCATTTGGAGTTCTCCCGAAAGAATTTGTTGTCTACCTGATCGATCGGAGGACAGGTAACTACAGTAATCTTGTCGCTCCCAATTGCTTCCAGTGCCTTCAGCAACTCCCGGATATAGGTTTTGATGCCTGTAGACGCAACCCTCAGGTCGTGTAAATCGACAAGTACGGTGACTTTTTTATGTGGGGGTTCATCTCGCGACATGATCCATCCAATTATGCCACTGCGGTGAGTTGAGAATGCTGATAAGAGCCATATGTCTCTTCCTCGAGGATCCTGATACTTTGACCCACCATCCACCACGTAATAAGTGACACAAAGAGGTAGGTCTCTGCATTGGCAGTGAAAAGGGGAAGCAACAACCCAAACTTGATTGTCGCCCCAAGAAAAGGGAAAACCTGCCTGTAGGGCTCTCTCGCTCGCCTATAGGCTTTGAAGCTGTAGTAAATCCCCAAGAGCAGGATCGCCACGTACAGCAACAAACCCAGTACGCCCAACTGCACACCGAATACGATGAATTGATTTTCACCACCAATCTTCAAGTCATCTTCAACCCCGCCGGCATTCCCACTCATAGCCAGGCCAATTCCCAACGGAGACTGTATCATGCTGTCCACCCCCTCCAGCCACTCGACCGCATGGCCCAAACTTGAAGGATCGGCAAATGTGAGGGTATCGTAAACAAAATAGCGTCGCTCCTCTGGGGCGAATTCCAGGATATAGACGACCATCATGAAAAAAAGGAAAACACCAATGGCAATGAGACGGTAGAACCGAAGGATCAGTGCAATGAAGATCATCATCAAGAACAAAGCACCCAAGGATGCCCGGGAATAAGCTGCTACCAGGTTGAAGAGCACGATGAATGCAAAGACGATGTATACCGTGCGATTGTCCTTATACCTGGTCAGACGATAACCGATCACGGCAATAGAAAACATGAGGAGCATGGCAGCAGACAACTCCAGCGGATTAGCGAAGATGGAGGCAAAACGCTTGGTCCCATCAAAAGCCTCGAAGTTCCATTTCAGATCATAATGTCCCTGAGGATCGTCGTCCAGCACCTTTAGCGTGTACTCCGTGAAGCCAATGACACTTTGAAGGTGCGTGTCCATTCTTGTCTCTATCGTGACGATCACAAATGCCACAACACCGAGTATCATCACGCCTTTAAGAAGCGACAGCACTTGCCGCTCGGTAACATTCTCATTCCTACCGAAAAAGTAAACTACCCCAAATAGCAGAATATTCTTAAAATAGATCGCCTTGTTCACGAAGGATGCATCCCCAAGTGGGAGGAACACATACAGGAGCGCCAAGCCCAAAAACGCTATGAGGACGTAATCCAAGGTATGCAACCGAAAGCGCCGTTGGAAAATATTGCGGTCCTGACCAATGAATAGCAACAGCGATCCGAAGATGACTATTTCCTTAGAATATTGAATGAACTTCACCGCAACGATCGACCCCGTCTGCTGGTAAGTGAAGATCATGGCATTCTGATAGAAGGGGAAAAAGCAGAGGATGTAGATGACCAGGTACCAAAAGTTGCGAGTAGTCGCCACCCGCTCAATGGTTAAGATGATCAGGCCGATGTAGAGAACGAAGAGCAATATGAATAGCAGAAGCATCATATCTCAAGCCCTTAGACCGTCTTTTACACCTTGAAACACAGCTGCTAATTTCTTCCGTCGGCCTCGCAATAAGAAGTAGAGACTGTACGCAAGAACCTTCCCTATTTGGAACAGTCCGGTGCTCACCACCGTCAGGCCTGTGGCGTAGCGACGCGCGATCAGTAGATGGTTGCGCACGTTGTAGTAGATCACGCGGGGAGAGATTGTGCCCTCTCCGTAGGACTTGTTGCGGGAAGACATGCTGACGGCATGGTAGATCTTAGACTTGGGCTGGTACCTCAATGTGTAACCAGCGGATCGGATCCTCATGGACAAGTCGACGTCTTCAAAGTAGGCAAAGAAGCGGTCGTCCAGCAAGCCGACAGATTCAAAGATCTCCTTTCTCGCGGCAAGGCAGCATCCTGTGATCCAGTCCGTTGGACCTTCCTTGTCGAAGGCACCCTCATCTGCCCGATCTTTGCCACGGGTGACACTCCGCCCAAAAATCCTTTGGTAGTTTCCTCCAGCGTTCCAGATACGCTTCACGTCGGCCATGTAGCAAATCTTGGGTTGCACAGCCCCTATCTGCTTGTCTTGAAGATCCGATACTAATGGTTCAAGAAAGTCTCCTTCGACAGTTGTGTCATTGTTCAGGAGGACAATTACCTCACACGCCATTTCAATGGCCATTGCTATCCCGGTATTATTCCCGCCTGTGAAGCCTGTGTTTTCTTCAAGGTGAATGAATTCAATCCCTCGAGTGTGCTGCTGAAGATATTCCACACTCTCAGGAGAGCTGCCATTGTCAACAACGATGATTTTGAAACTCGGGTAGGTGATTTTTTGAAGGCTCTCAATGCACCGAACGGTATCCAAATGCCCATTCCAGTTGACCAGTATGATCGCCACACTTGGTGTATGGTCTGTGGCGGTGGCCATCAGGATTCATCCCCACTACCCGTCATTATCAGGTGGTAGGCTCTTTTGCCAATTAAAAACGCGACGACCAAAAATCCACCCAAAAAGAAGGCAAGCACCACCATCTTGAGAGTACTGGGCTTATCATCCGGCAACGGGAGTATGGGATAATCGACGATTTGGATCAGCGGAATATTCTCCAGATGGGTGATCTTGGCCACTTCCAACTGACGAAGCACCTCCTCGTAAACGGCCGTGGTCGTCTCTATGTCAATCTTGAGCTTTTGATAATTGACCAGGTTGGTCGCTAAGACTGGGTTTGGGTTGGGAATGCCCTCGGTGACCTGACCGAATTTGAGTAGTGCATCATCAAGCGCCTTCCTCACACTGTCGGCCTGAAACTGCAGCACCTTCAGATTTGAAAAGGTCTTCTTCGTTTTGGTCTCCTTATAAAACTCGTTGACGTTGAGTACAATCTCTTCGTTGAAGGCCTTCGCAAACAGCTGGTCCTTGGATGTGACAGATACCCGAAGTATGCTCAATCGGCGACTCACTTTTTCGGCTATCATATTTTTCTCACGGAAATCCTCGACCACCTCCATCAGGAGACTGTCATGGGCGACTCCCATCTCAGCCACCGGCACTTCAAAAGTGAAGTCCTGCAGCCCCTTTTTCCGCTGCCACTTTTTCAGGAGTCGTTGCTGCTCGGCATATCTGGTAATCAGCCGCGTCGTCTCACCCTCAAACTCTCTTTTCGTGAGAAATGTCTTTTTCAACATGCGGTAGGAGCGGTACAGCTCGAGGATGTTCTCACCGCTAAACAGCTCACTTTCGGAGGAGAACCCACCGATCGAAAGGCCAACCGCAGATGCTAATGAAGAAATCTGCCCACCTTCGGCACCGCCGACCTCCAACACAAAGGTCGTACCTGCTGTGTACTTGGCACTTCTAACCAGATGATAGGTGATGTAGAGCCCTGCAATCAATGTTGTCCCTATTAGGATAAGTTTCCAATGATTCCACAGGTACATTATCCAATCAGCGATACGAAGAAAGAGGCCTTTTATTGATATCCGATCATCCGCTAGATGCCTGTTATCTTCCATCCTTCTATTATTGAGAGATTTGAATAATCTGTGTGACAATCAACCCAAGCGTCGCCAGACCGCTGGTGATCCCGACGATCTCTCCAGGCTTGAGAGGGATCTTTGGAGGCTTGGAAGGGACAATTACCTCAGACCCCGGCTGAGGTTTGGGATAGCTTCGCAGGAATAGGAAGCTATTCGTCCTGGAGACATCTCCATTAGCATAAACCACATAGGTCTTCGATTTCTTCGCCCGTGTGTCGAACCCCCCGGCTTTACCAATGAAGTGCTTGAGGCTTCTCCCATCCTCAAACCGTACTGTGTTGGGATAGAGTACCTTGCCGCGAAGTCTTATAGTTTTCAGCTCCTTGGGGATATTGATCACATCGCCGTTCACCAGAAGGAAGTCTTCATCGCTCCCAGGACTCCTGAGAATCTTCGCCATATCCAGCGCTATGGACTCTGTCTCTTTCAACTCAAGGCCTCCCAGCAAGGGATTTCTTTCCGCCAACTCCAGCAGTCTTTCGCGCTTGGCGGTCGATGCCAGGCCGGCATTTTCTTCAGCGGGAATAAGTTCCGCATTCTGCATCTCCTCATAGGCCTCCTCGATGAACTTCTCGTCTGCTTCGGAGAGGTTAAGCGTATCCATAGACCGCAATGTGGCTTCAAGAAACTCCTTTCGTTGCAAGGCATCATTTTCTACCCGAAAATACTCCGTCTCCCTAATCAGGTTAGCGCCTGGTATATAAGCGCTGCCAAGCAAGCCTCCTGCACGCTCGATGATGTCTGAGATTCGTTCACCGTCAGACACGATGGCGTACCTTCCCGGATACTTTACCTCACCCGTTATTTGTACCGTCCGCTCCTCGAAGTAATTGGGATTTCGCCTGATGAAGACATGATCAAATGGCTTAAGTTCCACTTTCTGATTCTCTTGTGAAAGCGATAGGGACTCCTCCACGGGGAGGACTTGAATTTCAGCCAAATTATTGCGGCTTTGGTTTTCAGGACGGCTTGATATCTCCACATTGCCAGTGGCGGCACTTTCTTTGAATCCCATGGCAAGGAAAATAAGGTCCTGCACGGTCATGCTGCTAGAGTATTTGTAGGCACCCGGACGATTCACTTCACCACTTATCTGTACAAACCGCTCTTCCTCGAGATCATAGATGGAGAGAATCTGCACGGCATCCTCGCGCTGCAGTTGTATATCTCCTGCACCAGAGCTTATCAAATCACCAAGCGAAACAGAAATGATCTCCGTTGAGAGATCTTCTCCCGTACGAGTGATCAGGGCCCGCTCCATAAATGCATCTCCTTTCAGCCCTTCCGCTCGCTCTATCAGTTTGCTAAGGGTGAGGCCCTCTTCCAGCGCATACGGCCCAGGGCGGAACACGGCCCCTTTAATCGTCACACGATTGCTATATCTTTCGAGAATCTTGCCAACCGATATGTCATCACCATCCTTTACCTCGAAGATCTCAAATTGCGAGGCGTACACATCTGCAACCGATCTTTCTGTGTCATTCTTCCTTTTGAGGGTGACTCTGTCTCGGTAGGCATCCGCATTGAAGCCACCGGCATAGTCTAGGATATCCTGGACGGTCTCTCCTTCTTTCACCTCATAGACGGCGGACCTTTTCACCTCCCCACCAATGCTCACACGGCCGAGATGGCTGCCCACCAAGATGATATCGTCATCTTTCAAGCGAACGTTCCCATCGGTATCACCCTTCATCAAGAAATCATAGTAGTCAATCACGGCAACCGTTTTGCCCTCACGAATCACTTTTATGGCGCGGAGTGTTCCGCCAACATTGGGACCTCCGGCAATGTACAGTGCGTTGAAGGCGGTGGTCAGTCCATTGAGCGAGTAAGTACCAGGTGTGCGGACTTCTCCGACAATGCTGACGGAAATCGTCCTAATCCTGTAAATCGATATTTCTAGAAATGTTTTCGGATTGCGATTCAGAAGATCACCATAATACTGACTCAATCGTCTCTTGATCGCTTGCTTTGCCTCGCTAAGTGTCAGGCCTGATACGAAAATAGGACCCACATTTTCGAGAGTTAGAAATCCGCTCACATTGACCTCGGCAATCTCACTCTTTTCTGAAGCACCATATACATTGACGGAAACCTCGTCCGCCGGGCCAAGTACATAGTCGTCTGTTGCCGGAATAAAGAGGTTGGGTTCGAAGCTGATACCTCCTCTCGTATTCGGATTGAAGATGCTATAACCGAAAAACGGCACCTGTTCCACCCTCATTGAATCTGGAAGGGGTCCCTTGATCGCTATGACTTCCGCCTTTCGTTCGTCGCGCCCACCTTCGTCACTGCCATCCAGGTCGGAAATTCGCTGCCTCAGACGGAGAATCTCAGCGCTACTGTATCCCTGGCGTTCCGCCAAAGTGAAGATGTCCTGCTCGCTGTATCCAAGATTGGAGGCCCTTCCCAACAAAAGTTGGAGTTGCTCGTCGCTAAGATCATCCAATCGACCGCCGGCACCAAACTCCAGTTGGGCATGCGCAGAGCAAAGACAACCAATAAGAAAGGAAAAGACGACAAGCGTCCTGGTAAGGCGTAGATCCATCTGCTGTTTAAAAATGAGCTCGCAAGTTAGTCAATTAGACACAAGGCAATGGCAATCGGTTGGGACACGGCCTGACTATTGGCCTCGAGAGAATATAATGGTATTTATCGTGTCGACGATAATGCGTAGGTCGAGAAAAATTGATCTGTTTTTGATGTAGTATAAATCGTACTCCAGCTTCCGGTAGCTGTCTTCCAGATTCTCACCGTATTTGTATTGCACTTGTGCCCAACCCGTGATTCCGGGTTTGATCATGTGTCTCATGTCGTAGGCTGGAATCTCCTTTTTCAGCTGCTCTACAAACACCTTTCGTTCTGGTCTAGGACCGATGAGGCTCATGTCACCCATAAGCACCGCCCAAAATTGAGGCAGTTCATCAAACCGAAACTTTCTCAATATCTTCCCAAAACTTGTGATCCTCGCATCATTCTTCTGGGCCATTACGGCACCTGTTTGCTTCTCAGCATCGACAACCATCGAACGAAGTTTCAGTATGGGTATCTCGATACCTCCTTTGCCCACACGAAGTTGCTTAAAGAACAGTGGGCCTGGATTGAAGAAAACATTCAAGATCAGGATGAACGGGATAATGACCAATAAAAATGCCAAGCCAATGATTGCGGAGAAGAGGTCCAAAAGGCGGTGCAATCCTTTATAGATAAGATTGTAGTTGGTCCTCGTAAAAGGGAAACTCAGGTAAAGGTTATTCCCTAGCTGTCGGATGGGAATGGCGAAGTTCACAGCCTCATAGAACTTCAAGTAGTTGTAAACCTCCACCCCTTTGATGGAACAGTCCTCGACGAACTCGTTGACATTGGAGGGGATATTGTTCAGATCGTTGTATGCCAAAATGACCGTGTTAACCTTTTGCTTTTCGACAAACCTCCGAAAAGAATCGAGCGTCACTTCATTGACTTCCGCGCCCACCTCAGTGGTGCGTTCGCCCAGGATCTTATAGGCGTGCGCCTCAAAGTCAAAGTGTTGCTTGAGAAAGCTAATACAATGCGTCCGGCCAAAGATCAAGGTGTTTGTGTACAGTACCGGCTGATGAATGATCGTAATGTAGAAGAACCGCCAGAGTGTGACGGCAATAGGCATAAACGCCACCAGATAAAGTACGGTAAGGCGATTTTCAGGGATCTTCGGTGTGATCGAAGGTGTGAGAAAGTAGATAGAGAAAGTGACAATATAGACGAACAGGACCAGGTTCAATTTCTCTGGTGAACTGGCGATCGGGATGTCGTAGGTTTTGAAAATCGAATTATTGATGGCGTTGATTAGCAGGAAATAGGCTACTGAATAGTAGAATACCAAGTCAATGGACCTTCCCAGTAATTGGAAGTACAGGAAGATCCCTGCCACTCCAATCAGGTTGTCAAAGAAAAATAGAAGGACCTTTCTTTCGCTAATGGAAAAATGGAAAGATGAAGGGGCAATTGGGCTATTCTTGGATCTCAACGTCGGCAACGCACTACTTCAGTTTCACAAGATTAGCGATTTTCGGCCATTTGCCGGAGCACTTTGACCTCCCAGCTATTCATTTTCACTTGACCTTGAGAGGCCCATGCTGATGGCTGCCATTCCCCATCGGCATCTCGCTCCTGCCACGAACCTTTCAATTCGGGCAATTCCGCGACGTCCAGATCCCTGCCAGTCTGGTAGGAATCGTTGATAATGACAATATATCGCCAACGGTCTGAAACATACTCCACCACCTCAATGTCCTTCCAGTCCGAATCACCCGGGACAGCAATGCTGTTCTTTGACCTTCCCTGAACATCCAAAACCAACTCCTTGAACTCAGTAAGGGCTGGCTCTAATTGCTCCTCAAGAAAATTCGGATCGAATGAGCTGATTTTCCGGTCTCTGGCTCTGGTGTAGGAGTACGCCATTATACCCTGCATACCTGATGTATGGGCGGCAAAAATCAAGTAGCGTAGTTCCTCTTTTGTCGGGTAGCGCACACCCTGACTGAAGCTCTCTCTATTGAATATCTGCAGGCATAGCCAACTTTTTGTCTGGAATCGACGAAAAAAGTCAATCGCCACTCCCAGCGATGGATCTGGGACCATAGCCTTCTGCACGGAATAGTTGGTAGAAGCCGCGATATCCAGAGCCCCCGTAGATGGTTTCACGTAATCATACCAATTCTTTGCCCAGTTGATCGTGGCGATGGCGGGAAGGTCTTTGACTGCCTTGACGGCCCCATAGAACTTCCTGAGTTCCGCAACCGAAGAATTCTTCCACATATTCGGTTCATCTGCCAGATAGAAATAACGGATGACCTTCATGGCCACAGGATCCTGCAGAACCAAACGAGTGTAATTCGCCACGCTCAAGGGCCCTTCCTCCACGCCAAACCAACGCTGCGCGTCCAACTCCAACGCAACCGATAGGCCAGCGCTATCTGCTAGATGACAATACCTGATGGCCTTTGCGGCTTCTCTAGCAATATCCTGCCCGGGTCGAACCCCCAACCCATACCAGTGGACCGCATTGAATCCTAGTTCTCTGGCATGTTGGAGTTGATCCAGGTTCATCCCAACATCCATAGCCACCACCGGAAATACCTTTTCTGCATCCACGCGAGACGATCTTGTATCTTCCAAGTCATCATTGACAGCGGTGAACTGATTCAAAAATAGGAAGACTACCCATTTGAAGCCATTTGTTACCATATCTACTAAATCCCTCTATTCTTGAGACCCGTGAAACTGAAGAATGCCCACGAAAACAATGCCAGCATGGACTGGAGGGCATTCCATCTCATTACCTGGCGGTATAGCTGCCATTGGTAGCTGATGAGTTTGGGCTTACTGCTGGAAACTGAGTTGCTTCTTTTTCTGTAGTTTACCAGTACCTCCTCAAGGCCACAGGCTTTCCCACCATGTCGCAGCAGCTCATACCAATATCCATAGTCTTGTCTTTTGCGAATATCCGGCATCAAGGGGGGCGATCCATCCAACTTCACAACGGCTGTGGAACAGCCAATGTAGTTGGCAAAGAACAAGTCTTTCCTGGTAACGATTGCCTTGGATTTGACAATTTTCCCTATGGGGCGACTGGATTCATCAATCGGTTGATAGGAGGTGAAACTTATGCGGCAATGGCTATGGTGGAGGTGGTCAACTTGTCTCTGCAGCTTCGTCGGATACCAAATGTCGTCACTGTCAAGAAAGGCCAGAAACCGGCCATGGGCCTTCTTTATAGAGTTATTGCGAGCCGCAGCTGGTCCCCCATTTTCAGGGAGTTGGTCTATGTGGATCCTTTCATCACCAGCGGCCAATTCAGACAGGATCTCCATCGTGTTGTCCGCTGAGTAGTCGTCTGTCACCAGTAATTCCCAATCTGTATAAGTCTGGGACATGACCGATCGTATGCTGTCTTCTACAAACTCAGAGGAGTTGTATGTAGGCATGATGATGGACACGAGGTCACCTGACTCCTTCATTTTTTGCTTCATTCTTGTTGAAGTACGAAATGCAATAACCCGCCACGATAAGTATGATGGAAAGGTATTTATAATCATAGAAGCTTTCCATGGTCAGTCCGGAGATAAAAAGGATAATTATCGCCGCAATTGTGCCCAACAAAATCCAGTTTTGCGGGTTACGACGATTTTGGCCATATATCCATGTAAGCTTCACGGTCAGCATGACATAGGCCAGATACTTGATGAACGCCCCGAGTAAACCCCATTGCACGACAGTGAAGAGATAGTCATTGTCACCAACATGGAATAATTCCTTGTTTGCTCCTATACTCAGCAGAGGATGCAATCGGATCTGAGCAAGCAACCCCTGGTAATAGTCGAGACGCAGCTGAACGGAATTGATCTGGGTGATATTCTTCGTAAACAGCTCGATCACATATCGAAATTTCATGAAGAAATCCGACACCGTCCCCCAATTGGCAAGCAAGATGAGTAATCCCAGCGCGCCAATCCGCACGAAAGTCTTTGCCAGTTTCTTTTCCACCGGCAGAAACAGGGTAAACATGAAGAAATATACCGCTGCAGTTGCCACCAGCGTTGTACGCGAACTACTGAGAGATACGAGCATGAATTGCAGGCCCAGAAGGCCGGCGAGTTTCAGACCCTTGTATCTCAACCCTTCTTTCCTGAAGTGATAGAAGAACAAGTGAAAGCCGATCATACTGACGACCACTCCCAGCGCATTGGGATTGGCATATGTGCCAACCACTCGAAATGTGTGGATGGATACTTTGTCCATGTCCCACAGAAGAGCGATTGGGGAGCTCGTAAATCCCCCAATATTGGTGATTTGACCTAAAACAAAGATCACCTGGAACGTCATCGTGATCAGGAAGGCCTTCAGAAATACTTCGGGGCGGAGATTATATAAGGCCAGACCAAAAAGGATAAGCAATACGTTGTATACGGGCCTATACAGCTCAAATAGGTCGCGAATACCAGCTTCATAGCCATGCAGAAAGCCATTCAAGTAACTCAGGCCCATGGACAATATCACCAGTAAGTTGAAGAATATCCAGAATCGCGCTCTTCGGGAGAGGCGAAACCGGGTGAGCGCGACCAAAAAAAGGATTAGTCCCAGAAAGGCAAAATCTACGAGTCGATCCAGCCCGCTTGAAAAGTTAGGTCGCAACAACAATGCTAGTATGACAAAGAACCCAACGGCCGATGAGAAGGCACTTTGACGGGGATAGTTTTCTGTAGATGCTAAGGCTATGTTCACTTCGAATCGAAGAGATCTTTGAATTTCTCAGCAAAGATAGTTGGAGTGAACCGCTTGGAAGCGGCGATGCACTGCGATCGCACTGTTGACCAATCGTTAACATGCATGATACGCTGCAGCTGTTGGGCAGCATGATCGACATCATCAAAGAAATAGCTGGTAGGCTGAAGATCCGGAATATTCTGAAATTCCGAATTCATCAAACATGGCAAAGCGTAGTTAATCATCAAATAGGATATGCCACTATCCTTGGTTACACCATAAGTCTCCACATAATCCTCCTTGCGAAAATCCACATGAAGGTCGCTAAAGAGCAAAGTCGTCGCCTGCAACTCTCGCTCGTAATCCTCCGGGCTGATAAAGTCCGTGA
This sequence comes from Cyclobacteriaceae bacterium, assembly GCA_965227935.1. Lineage (GTDB taxonomy): Bacteria > Bacteroidota > Bacteroidia > Cytophagales > Cyclobacteriaceae > JAWPMT01. Next base: position 309,226 of record CBDDGS010000055.1, read on the forward strand.
AATATCTCATATTCTCCAACCCAGCTCGTTCGATGCTTTCAATGACCTCACGCCCCTTTTCCTCTGGTAGGCGACTTGGCGAGCCCAACAGGACGAAATCACATTGGGGAAATCGCTTTGCCAGCTCAATGAAGACGTCATAAGACCTTCTCGAAGTACTGATCATTCCCGGATAGGTAATTTTGATTTTCTCCGATTGGACCGACGTCTCAGGTAGCTCTTCTCTCAAGTAAAGCGTGAACGGCATGACATGAATGTCCTTGCTGGTCAGGGCCCGGCCAAATTCTAACATGGGCTCGCTGTTCACGAAGTACGCGGCGACACGGCGCTTGATTTGCGATCGAATGAATCGCTTCACGATGTTCTTCAGTGAAACAAGCTCGTTACCGGCAAACCAGGTCCTGGCATTATGGATGGTCAGAAAACAGGGGAAGGATGGCTTGAACCTGTAGAAAGCAGGTAAGTGGGTTTGCAGAGAGCAGATGATTAGAGCCTGCAGCTCATATTTGGCTACCTGCTGCAAGTACTCATGTCCTGTCACATCGTCTTCCTTGATAAACTTCTCACAAGCTGGGTGGGAGTTCACCAGTCCATCGACCTCGCAATTCAGGAACAGCACCGTCTCAGCCCCCACCCTTTCGAGCACCGCTATCCAACTCTGAACAAGGACATAATGATTCTTTGAAGAAATCTCAAGCAGTCCAACCTTCATATGTCGCTTCGTAGATTGATTGATACTTCTTTATCTGTTGATCCCATATCATGGTGTTGAGAACCTTCTGTCTGGCATTTTTCCCTACCGAAGCGACCAAATCCGGTGACTCCTGTAGCCGCAATAGCACCTTCTTAAGAGATTCACGATCCGAAATGTAGCAGGCTTCCTTTTCCGCCTCCAGCCATCCATAAATACCCGTTTTTTCAGTGCCTACCACGCAGCAACCGGCAGCGGCAGCTTCAAGGTATGCCAAGCCAAATGTCTCAGTCACGCTGGGCATGACAAATATTGATGCTTTTGCAAGTTCCTCAAGGACAGTCTCCCTGCTCTGATGACCCAGAAGGTGAATATGGGCATCGATACCGGCCAGATCCGTCAGCGCCGAGCGCAAGGGTCCATCCCCAATTACCTTCAATTGCCAACCCTCAATCCGCGTATTCTTAAATGCGTCAACAAGCCAATCAAAGCGCTTGATCGGCAAGAGGTTTCCGACAGCGATAATGGTCTTCTCTTTCACAGGCAACGTGGAAGGGATAAGCCTACCCTCGATACCGTGTGGTATCTTGATAGCACATCGGCCCAAGGATTTCGCTAATTCAGCTGTGGAGTGGTTGTGCACAATCACCTCACGGGCACTCTGAATCACCTCCTCATACTTCCGCCAAATGGAAGAATGTGGGGCCAGCTTATTCAGCTTGTTCACATCTCCATTTCTGATCGTCAAAATGTAGGGAATACCAATTCTCTTCTGCAAGTCCAATGCAAAGGCCCCATCGGGCATCACATTGTAAGCATGAATGAGATCGAAATCATTCCTGACCTCTTGCTTTGATAGCCAGCCGTTCATCCACCAGAAGGACTTCGTAAGTTGGTAGGCATACTCTGTACCCGGTAGCCGCACATAACGAAGTTTTCTTATCGCCAATTCCTCTGACTGAAAGTCCCTGGGTAACCTGGAGATTGCCTTCTCACGGTCGGATCTCGCCAGGATTCGCGGCATAAACTCAGTAGGAAACCAGACTGTTGATCTGATATCGCTCGCTTCGGAAATGCTCTTGATAATCCGTAGAATAATCTTATTCTCCAGGATTCCGGGAACGGGAATATTTCTGGCTATGTGCAGGATGCGCATGCTCAACTGGTCCGTTCCTCCTTTTCTATTTGGTCACGCGACGCGCCTGATTGCTCTCGAATCTTTGTGGCAGGGTTCCCTCCCCAAATTTGAAAGGGTGGTATATCCTTGGTCACAACGCTTCCTGCTGCCACAATTGCGCCCGTACCAACGGTCACTCCCTTTGTGATGATTGATCCACCCCCCACAAAAGCATAATCGCTGACGATAATCGCCTTGGTCCCAATGTGCTCATCGCCGCCGTTCGTGCGTTCCAACGGATCCAAGGAATGAAAGTCATTGTCCCATATGCGGCAGCCACCACCAATACGTACGTGGTTGCCAATGATGATAGACTGACGGCTTACAAACGTAGAGTTCGATATGCCGACATTACTGCCAATAGATATATGTCCGTCTCCGACGGCTATCAAACGCAGCTTGCTGTCGCCGCCGATCGGATTATGGTGGGATCCCGAATTAGCCTTGAAATCATCACCGATGGTTATGGTACCCTTTCCTCTACGGAACTGGATGGTCCCCTTGATTTTCCAACGGCGCCCGACCCGCACCCTGTAGTACCGCAAGAGTAACACATTCAAAAAGCGATCTTTTCGTCTGAAGACTTGAATAATAACCTGCTTCAACAACTTCATCATGTACTCAGATGCTTTTGGCGATAGGTGGCGATATCATGAAAGTCCTTGAAATGCTGTTTCAACCAGGACACGTCTTTCTCCCACCATCTGTCAGCCAATAGTTGAGAAATCACCTCGCTGTCGAACCTCTTCTTGATCACCTTTGCAGGTACACCACCGACCACTGCGTAGTTCTCGACATCTTTGGTAACAATCGCACCACTAGCGATAATAGCCCCATGTCCGATCTTGACACCATCCAATACCACTACATTTGTGCCTACCCACACGTCACTGCCAATCTCCACCTGTGCGTATTCTTTATAGTAGGATTTGTCCGCAAAGGTGATGATAGACTGCTTCCGCAGTGAATAAAAGATTGGGTGGCTGCTTACAAATGTATCAGATGGATGCAATCCCGTACCTATTTGTACATCATGCGCAATACATGTGAAATTCCCGATGGTCGCATTAGCGACTGTGGAACGCGGGCCAACGTAGCTGAAGTTACCAATTGTGACGTTTGAGATAGCGGCTTGGCGATGGATCTTTGCATAGGCCCCGAGCGTACTGCTCGATATCCTTGCTGAACTTGAAATCCAAATTGGATCTTTCGATCTCAATTGGATGAGTCTGTTTTTCAATATCCTAACAATGCTCATTGGCTACGATCGAATCGCTGTCTAATCTGAAACACAAATTGCCTCCACAGTTGCTTAATAGCTACGGGATGCCTGAAAAAACTCCAGTTTTCCGGCTGCAGCAGGTGATCAGGGGCCTTGGCATCGGTAAATGTGTCTCGCTTGCCTAGGCTGAATATATCTCCATCAATCTGAGAAATGATATTTGCAAAAATCGGTTTCAAGTGCAAACCAAAAGATTGCTCCGGATTTTTGCAGTATTTCGAACTGAGAAAATACGGAGCATCAAAACTGTCGAGGTCCTTTGACCCATATAGGTCCGTTTCAAACTGCACATCTGCCCGGATTTGTGCCAGAGCCTTCAATTTTTCCGGAAGTATTTCAAAGTGGCTATCAAATACATTGGTAACTTCCTCCAGGCTCTTTAATACCAGCGGTTTGCTCCGTTGCATCAATGGCGTTTGGTACGCGTGATTTGAGGTGCGCACGTTGGTGCCAGAGTCTGAAAAGTTGGTGGTATACGACTGCGATGGATAGACAAAGTAGGTATTGGTCTGCACCATATAAGCCAAGAAATGCTTTAACCACGAAGTCTCTGGCCAATTTCGCACCGTCGGGTGGATTTCCTTGGGCATCTTCACGGCATTGCCATCGCAATACCAGCCCCTGAATTTTTCCCATTGACCCCTGGTCCATGCCTGTCCCCATGAACTTGGAAATTGCAGAAAGAAATTATCAAACCCTTCTGGAGCAATCTCAAAGGGAATTTTCAAGTAGGGATTTGACAAATGCCGGTAAAGTGATACGCCTGAAACCCTGACATCTTGCTGAAAACGAGTTAGTGCCGCCACGGCATACTCGTAGAAGTGAGGACTGACAAAAAGGTCGTCCTCCAGCATGATGATAGCGCCATACTTCCCCACGAGATCACCGCATTGGAGGACGTGCCTCCTCAAACCCAGGTTTGAAGATGAGATGACTACCTCCTTGGATCCAGATCTCCATTCGTAGTCCTCTGCAATTTGACGGACTTGCCTATTGGAGTCCGAGTCCTGATGATCCACGCTAATCACCAAAGGAATTTCGGCTGGCGGATACGAAGCATAAGTCAAAGAAGACAGAAGTCTTCTGAGCGCCTTGGGCCTGTTGAAGGCTACAATAACGATCGCAGGTGTTGCCATGGACTGCATTCGTGAATTTAGCAAATCTATATCGCCATTTCTCCTCCGGCAATCGGTGATGTCGCTGGTTTCACCAGCTACCGGCTAATCGACTCCTCCACCATCTCTTTAAAGGATAATAGAAGTGCTTTTTCAAAACGTTCAATGGCGTATAATCTACCGGTTTCAACTCCCGGAATGGGGAGCGACTCTGGACTGCCAAATACTCCGCCTTATATGGATGCCGATTCAGGTAAAACCAAGGCTTTCCAGAGCCCGCGTAGTGGACGATCAAAGGTGTTGACAAGAGCCGGGTCCGAATCCTGGTTGCATTATATGTATAGGGCAATTGCCCCCATTGATCTCGAAAGAAAATATTCAAAGCATCCTGGTCCCAAAAGAGCAAATGCTCTTTGTGCTCTTTGGCAATTTTGAGAAGCGGTTCGCCGACATTTTCATCCCTCCACCGTTGCAAATTAATGTACATGACACCGGCATTGAAGTAACTATCAAGGCCAGGGCTTATACTCTCAAATCGCCTCAGCTCCTCTTCATCATAGCCCTGATCTACGGCATAGAAGTAATAGTCAGAATCATCGTCAAACTGAAGACTATAAATGTCCTCAAGTACTCCGGTGACAATTGTATCTGGGTCAAGGAATAAAAGCTCATTGAGATCATCAGAAAGGTATTTGGCCAGAAAGAAGCGGTAATACGTCACCGTGGTGATATGCAAATCCGCCCGAAGGCCCTCGAATGGGGAGCTGTCAACGAGGACTTCATTTAGTAGATCACCAAATCGCTTGCCAATGAAATCTCTTATGAGACACATAGTGCCAGAATCGGCTGAGGTCTTGTCATGCAGGAGTATCACCCGGTCTATGCGCTCGCTGTTGGTCTCTAACAAGGAGAGTAACGAACAGCAGAATGGTACCTGATAGTTGACGTCAATAGTGTAGGCAACTGTTAGCTTTCTCATTTTGCCAGTACTTTTCTGCTCATCTCCTGTAGCAGTAAACGACAATACTGCGGTAGGGAGAGAGGCACTGGGACATCAAGTATATTAAACAGTCGGCTGTACATTTGATTGACCCACATTTGATTCAAGATCCACCGGTACCTTTTCGGGTCCGGCGGCGAGCCGAGGGCATTGTAAGCATGCCTCATGCAACTCAAATATTCTTCTAGTCTTCGTACTTCCTGGGGCCTTTGTCCTTTTGCTCTGGAAGTGCCCACATGAGAACGAAAGCTATTCAATCTCTCTGCTGAGTAGGCTACGCCACCATCTTCTTGCAGCAGCCGGATCCAAAAAATCCAGTCCCCGCAGAATTTCATGGTTGTGAGGTCAGCGAGTAACTCGTCTGACGGTCTACGAAAAACGCACGCGCTTGCGTTTTGAATAGTATTAAAATAGTAGAGATATTCCAGGATTTCTTTGTGTCCCCCGACCGTATAATCATTGTCCCATCGATCGGCATCAATCGAATTCAGCCACTTGTTTGGAAGAATCTGATTTTCGCTATCTATCTTCTGAGATCCACAATAGGCCAAAACCGTGTGTGGATCCATTCGTGAGATTAACTTCTCCAAAAATGTGACTTGAGCGACATCATCGGACTCCGCGATCCAGATGAGTTCTCCCTTGGCTAGTTGTAGGCCCTTCCTCCACTGTGCAAATGGGCTGCCGGAGTTCTTCTCGTTGACTATCAGCATGGAGGTCTTCTCGTGATGACGATATTCATTCAAAACCCCGACACTATTGTCAGTGGATTGATCATCAAGGAGTATAACCTCGAAATCGGCGTAGGTCTGATTATAAACAGATTCAAGACGCTGTTGAAGAAACTGAGCATGATTGTAGTTGGGAACAATGACTGAGACCATCTATTCCATGCCGTTAAGAATTTCTCTAATTGAACCTTTTTGGGGCCGAAGGGTTCTGCAGCGCTTGTTAAGAAAGCATGCTTCAGTCATTTTGACCGGGTAGTAGTTCTGGGATCTTCTGAGCAATAACATCCACATACTGTTCCGTATTGAAGTTGCGCAAGGCATAACTCTGAGCCTTAAGTGTCATTTTGTTGATCTGCTCAGGTTCTTTCAGGGCTGGCAAGAGGACATCCAGTATTTCTTCCGGATCTCCACTTTGCACCAAGAGCCCTGTCTCTCCGTGAGATATTAATTCTGGTGTAGCCCCGTTTGAAATGCCAACGACTAGCTTGCCATAGGCCATGGCTTCGGCAGTTGCTCTGCCAAATGCTTCAAAATTGGATAACATCAAAAGTATGTCAAATGAATCGTATATCAGATCTTTCGAGGTGACAAAGCCCTCCATTACGATCTCAACTTCTTTTTCTGCCAGGATAGTCTCCTTCGTCTTCTGGTCGGAAGAATCTCCAAATAGATGAAGAACGATTTCATGACCGCCGCTGGCCAAGAGCTTCACAGTTTCAATACATCGAAATACGCCCTTGCTGGGCACTAAGGCGCCAACAAACCCGATTCTAAGTCTTCCACTCTTGCCTGAATATCGGTATTTGGCGAGATCTGAGCCAGAGGAAAATAGGCCATTGTATACAAAACTCTTCCCCAGATTTTTGAGCCGGTAGTGCTCCATCACCGTCCGAGAGTTGAAGAAGACATGTGAACTACCTCCCAACATCGAGCGCAAGAGCCACTTGCCCGTATCAGGAGAAAGCCCATTGTGCAGACCCAGGTACTCTCTTACATGCCAAATATGAGGCAATCGCAGAATCCTGGACAAAATGAAACCCAAGTCGATGGCGGAGGTGATAGAATAAATGATCTGAGGGTCGAACTCCCTCACATCATGCCTAAGTCTCCATGCTGTGAAAAATCGCCTGGCCACCCTCCGAACCCGACTTGTGACCGGGTAGCCTCCCGTGGGAATAAAGGTCTGCTGATAAGGCCTTATCATAATTGAAATACCGGCCCGATTGAGCTCCGCAGCAAATCGTCCATCTGCTGGAAGAAGGACTCGACAATCGTAACCCAGCCCTTTCAGACCCTTGGCCAGATCAAGCGTCGATTGTGACGATCCGTAGTAATCTCCGCTATGAGCGACGAATAAGAGACGAGCACCCATTACGAGTTCTCACCCTCCTCCCAAAATCGAGCCAGTGCCTCCGTGATGTGAAACGCTGCCTTACCATCACCGTAAGGATTAGCAGATCCCAGCTTGAAGTCCCCAAATTCCTTTCCGATAGATTCGGAGACAATTCGATGTATGTCGGCACTGTTAACCCCAACGAGCTTCACCAGACCACCATCAACACCTTCCTGCCTTTCCGTCGTCTCTCTCATAACGAATACTGGTTTGCGGAGACTGGGGGCCTCCTCCTGTACTCCTCCACTGTCTGTTACCACAAATTCACACTTACTCATCAGGAGAACGAAGGCACCATAATCCATCGGTGGTATTAAATAGACGTTCGAAATATCCCCCAGGTGCTCAAATACCACGTTTCTTACATTCGGGTTTAAGTGAACGGGATACACAAAATCCCTCTGAGGATTTTCCTCGGCCAACCTCTTGATCGCCTTGCAGATCTCTGCAAAACCCTTACCGAAGCTTTCCCTGCGATGTCCCGTGATCAGGGCAAATTTCCTGTCAGTCAGACGGTAGCCACCTTGATCAATTGTGTCCGTCAGTTCGGCTTTTAATTCACCATCTGATTCTATTCTATCTATTGCGACCTTCAATGCATCAATGACTGTGTTCCCAGTTTTTAGAATCCTTTCAGACGATATATTTTCATCCAATAGATTCCTCACATTTCTTTCAGTAGGAGCAAAGTGCCTATCGGCGATGCATGAGATAAACTTCCTGTTAGCTTCTTCCGGGAAGGGCGCCTGGAGGTCGAAGGTACGGAGACCGGCCTCGACATGGCCGATTTTGATACCAAGGTAGAAGGCGGCTAGCGCACTGGCAAAAGCGGAGGTAGTATCACCCTGAACCAGAAGCATGTCCGGGTTCTCACGGTTCAGCACATTCGTCATCTCCGAAACCAGAATAGTGGTAAGGCTGGCCAGGGTCTGGCCGGGTGTCATCACATCCATTACTATCTCTGGTTGGATTCCAAAGAATGCAACAATGTGCTCCACCATAGACTTATGCTGTCCCGTCAGGCAAAGCCGCACATCGAAATTGCCCGAATGCTTTAGAGTCAGATAGACAGGAATCATTTTGATGGCTTCCGGTCTTGTGCCTACGACAACTAAAAGCTTTTTCATTTCACGTATTATTCAACGATATAAAATCTTTTTCGCCACTTTGACCAACCACGGAAAACGAGGCTTGGCCGCCCGCCTCTGAGGCGACAAGATCTGGGAGGAAAAGTCCGACAAACTGACATCTAACCGGTTACTTTGCTCGAAGGCCTTTAGCACTTCCTCTTTGCGATCTCTCCAGTTCAGGTATTGTACCGCATGCTCCCGTGCCAATTGAGAGAATTCCTCCAGTCTATCAAAGTTTTCTTCGTAGTATCTCATCTTGTTCGCCAAATCGTCAATGTCGACAAGGCAGCATGGCCAATAATAGCCATCGGATCTTGAATACAGTCGTTCGACGCTAGCAAGCCTACCGATGCCATCATTGATGAATTCATTCATCGGGGCGTTGTCAGGCAAAATGACCGGAAGGCCAGCGCTCAATGCCTCAAAAATTGTCAGGCCAATACCCTCGAGTCTTGTCGGATACACATAAACATCACCCAAATGGTAGAGCCCTGGTGCACCAACTGTCTTCTCGATCACATCAATGGATCCTTCGCTAAGCCTCTTGGCCAAAATTGCCTGATCAGATGAGTGCAGTCGATCCTCGAGCGAAACTTGCGTGTGAATGACGAGACGGCACGATGCCGACCCCAGCTTATCAAAGGCCCGAAGGAGCATTTCCGTACCTTTCCGGTAGACTGGGCTCATCCCCGCTGAATGGAAAAATGTCAGGCCTTCCCTATTCTTACGCTCTACCGGCTTGTAGATATTTGTCTCCGTACCCCATGGGACATAATAGGCCTGAGGATGCCATTGGAAAGCCTGGTGATGCCTATGTGTATTGCAAATCAAAAAATCGTAAAGTTCAAAATATGGAATGGTCTTTTCGGTGTAATAGTCGACGTACGTTCCGATTTTCACATTCATCTTGCGGGCGAAGGCTACTGCAGGCCACCAATGTTGTTCATTGAATAGTAATGTATCTATCCTATTGGCAGTAATCCAGTCCCCAAAGTCTTCCAGGTCCATCTCCGTTGATCCAGCGCCTCCAATTCTCTTGCCCCAGGTCACAAATGGGCCGTCCCACTCCTCATGATTTATGCCAAACATCTCACCCCCCCGGGCATAGACAAACACATCATGCTGGTCTTCCAGCAGAGCTTTATACTGCTTGGAGACATGTGCTGCACCTCGCTCAAACCAGGTTGTTATGATCCCAATCTTCATAAAAGCCTTTTGCATTTCTGGTTAAGTGCTGCCAATCTCCTCCGAATATTCCGAGCCCAGTAAGCCCGGCTTTCTATTACATGTTGGTATCTAAGAAGAGATGTTCTAAGAGGGATTCCACCACGTGACGGAATCTGTGATATGTCTGAAATTATTTGCTCAGCACGCTGCGCATACGTATGTTTAGAAATTGCCTCAGCATAGCCCGCCTGGGCGATTTTCTGGCGCTCACTTTCATTCCTAAGATAATAGTCGATTTGCTCGGCCATTGCCTCGGCGCTGTCGCAAACAGCATAATGGATGTTTGCCCTGAAAGGACACTCTCCGGATAATGTCTCGGTAAGGAGAAAGGCGCCACATCCCAAGACCTCAAACACTCGTGTTTCTGTATCGAGGTAATCAGAGGCATGTATATTCAGCACAATCTTCGCTTGGTTCACCATTTGCACCAGTTCCTCTCCAAATGCCTGCGCAATTGCAACACGAAAACGCCGTTTCAAGTAGTCTAACCATTGAGCCCGTCTTCCAGTCATCGAACCTATGAATAGCACCTCAATTGATTGGGACTTCGCCAATGGCCGATGCATTTCCTGACCAAAAGCACTGAGCATAATCCCTATTTTGTTTCTTTCAACCCATCCCCTTTTGACAATTTCCTCTGCACACTGGGGAGTTCTTACATAGTATCGATCAAAAATATCTGCCTTAAATAGGTGATCTGCGTCATCCCGTCTAACAACAAGCTCACTGAACCAAAAAACCTTTGGACGATTAATAGCACGTACTATCCGTAGCGGAAAATAATCTCCACGTTGTAGGATAAAAAGGTCAAAGTCCACCACCCTCAGAAATTGACTTGCCAGGGCATTTCTGTGCTCCCGGTAATCCACGTTTATGACCGTGTGCCCCATAGTAGCCAAAGCCTGATCCACGAAGACCTCGGCACCCCAAGGAGCGTTTCTTTCAATGACATTGGCATAAAGTATTCTCAAGGTGCCAAGCCAATGTTACTCAGCCATCGTAAATCGAACAACATCATCCATTACCTCCATGACATAGGCTGGATTCTTGTTTTGAACGTATGATTTCAGCTCTTGCAATTCCGGATAATCGTGCTCTCCGGTAAAACATCTTGCATCGTCGATAAGCAGAACATGTCCAAGATCCACACCGTCAAAGATTGCGTCTATTTCCTCCAAGATTGGGCACTCTTTGTCGCCCTTGGCAGTGATTCCAGCGGAATAGTGCCCGTCGAGCCAAAATAATGCCTTGGTATCCACATGTGTCAACACATCAGCTAACACCTTACCACTATCACCTCGCCACAGAACGACCTTGCTATTACCCTCAAATTTCTTTTTGGCCCTTTCGTGTAACTCCTCGGAAAGCTCTACCGAATGAATACATTCGAAATTTCTTAGCTGTGCTTCAACCATTTCTCCTAAGTAAGTCCCAGTTTCAACTAGGATTTTTGCCCCCGACAACCTGGCATAGTGCCGGACAATGTCACGCTTGATAGAATGGGGGGGAGGGGCCGGCTTGCCCTTTGCTATCCACTCCTTGAGGGCCTTTTTCTCTTTCTCGGCCTTTAATCTAGAGTTTTTCCAATTCCAGTACATTCGACTCAGCTCTTCGCGAACTCTATCTGGAACTACCCTGGCAAATTTCTTTATAATAGTATTCATGTATAATGGTTCTAAACAGTCTGCCAATTAGGTGGCATTATCTCCGCATTGTTTTCGTCATGAGTCCACTTTCGTGGCCCAATCACAATTTTATCTGGGCGATTATTCAACCAAGCACCCCACCAGCTAAAGGTACTATTGCTGATAATATTATGTTGACACTGGCTCATTAGCCACATATCGTAGCCAGATTCGATACCGCTATTCCAATCGACGAAAACGGTCTTGAACTCAGGACAAAAGGAGGTTTTTACCCATGCCAAGTCATCAGAAAAAATATAGCACGTCAACTCCCGACCCCAAAGCGAAACTAGTTGGCTCAAAGCTCGACGAAAATAGTCCAAGTCGCAAATCCAATCTCTGCCAGGGACAAGATAGTCCGTTCTACGTATGTGAATACTTACCGAGCTTTCAGATTCAATCTGCTTGGCAATCTTCCTGTTTCTTACAGATATGTTCTTAAAAGCAAAGTCTCGTCTAATTACTGGCTCGATCCCTCTAAAGTATTTCGGACATTGCCAATAACCGCTTAGCCGAGCAGGGTATCGAACATCTTCTATGGCATGGTCATATCGAAAGGGCGTTTGTTCATAGAACCGTCGAAGTCGCTTACGTAAAAAATAGTACTTGTAAAGCTTCCTACGTCCAACCTGTATAGTGATACGGTCCAGTGGGCTCTTTCTTGCGGATATGTTGAAGAAAATTGGAAGCTCAAAGCGTCTCGGAGTATGTCCAACTAAATGTCGATCATAATAGGACGTATTTAGTAGTAACTCCTCACCACTCTTTATTGAGAGGCTTCGGCCAATGGCATATTGAAACATCTGATTTCCTAGCCCTCCCGTAATATCAACCGCAATCATTCTTCGAAGTCCCAAGCAACATGCGAAAAAACTGTGAGGGACTTCTGAAGCATCGAACCAGACCCAAAAACATCCTTATGAAGCACTTCAAATGTTGCCGCCCTTTCGACCAAATCAGTCATTGATAGCTCATCACGCTCTTTTCTGACCCCAACCCAAACTGTAATATCGTATTCTCCATAGTTGAGGGGTAGGTTCTCAAAAGTAACTTCCATTTTTTTCGTGCCATCAATCGATATTACCTTGGAGCGGGGTAGAGTCTCTTCGGTGTGTGCTCTCAAGATAGGGTTTAGCCTTAGATTACCGATATCTACGCTAATCACAAGCTTTTCAGCCTTGCCATTTAAAGTGAGCTGAACCTTAAGGGACTCACCCATAATCACATTCGCCCCTTGATTTTCATTCAGAACAATATCGATAAGCCTCACCTCTCCCGTTCCTCTTCGATCCGTCCTTTCGAGGACGGGAATACCGGAAGAGCTTTGAAACAGTTGTTGATAACTTTCTATGGTCTCGTTGACTGAGGAATGCTCAACCAATTTACCGTTATCAAGCAAAATACCTGTTGAACATAGAGATCGTATGGATTGCATATTGTGGCTAACGAACAAAACAGTGCGGCCTTGTTCTTTACTCGCATTCTCCATTTTGCCCACGCACTTCTTTTGGAACTCCATGTCACCAACAGCTAAAACTTCATCAACGATAAGAATTTCTGACTCGAGATGGGCGGCCACAGCAAACGCCAAACGTACGTACATACCCGAAGAATAGCGCTTGACTGGAGTATCCACATAGCGAGCAACACCTGCAAACTCGACGATCTCTTCAAATCTGCGGCTAATTTCTGCTTTCCTCATGCCTAATATCGCGCCATTAAGAAAAATATTTTCTCTACCAGTCAGTTCAGGATGAAACCCAGTACCTACCTCCAATAGACTTGCTACTCGACCTTTTATGCGGATTGTACCTTTTGTAGGAGATGTCACCCTACTAAGCAGTTTTAGCAATGTACTCTTTCCGGCACCATTCCTTCCAATGATCCCAACAGCTGATCCCTGTTCAATATTGAAATTCAGGTCTAGCAGGCTCCATACCATGAGTGACTCAGCTGGTAATGTTCGATTATTGGCTTGACCAATTTTCAAATAAGGATCTTCTTTGCCTCGCACTGAATACCACCACCTCTGAATGTCCTTAGACAAGGCTCCAGTGTTAAATTGTCCAAGCCTGTAAGCCTTTGACAGGTTCTCGGCCTCAATAACATTTCTCATATTGTATCGACAAAGTTCCTTTCGACCCTGTTAAAGACAATTATACCCGAGATTAGGATCACGAATGTAATCAACGTTGTAGTCAACAAATACTCCCAATCAAACAATCCTTGATTAAAAAGGCTCTTTCTGAAACCTTCGAAAAGAAATGAGGTTGGGTTAATTGAGACTATCAGTTTCATCTTCCCATCCAAGGTACTCAAAGGAAATACCACTGGAGTTGCATACATTAAGAGTTGAATTCCAAAAGCTAAAAGCAGTGCTAAATCTCTGTATCGTGTGGTGAGAGAAGACACGATCATTCCAAATCCAAATGCTTGAAGTGCTAATAAAACTACAAGTACCGGTAGTACTAACAAGTAATAAGAAACACTCCAATCAAAATCCTGGAAACTAAAATAGAAGGCAATAATCAACAAGAGAAGTACATGAATGCCCAATTTAAAGAGGTTGCTAATCACCAAACTTAATGGCATAATGACTCTTGGAAAATAAACCTTACCAAGAATGTTAGCATTGTCTTTCAGAATAGTAGAAGTCTTCAGCAGTGTTTGCGAGAAGTAGGTCCAGAACGTAATACCAGTTAGATAAAATAATGGCTGGGGCAGTCCATCAGTGGGCAACCCTGCAAGGGTGCCAAAGACAAAGACATACACACCCATCGTGAAAAGGGGCTGAATCACAAACCATAAAGGACCTAGTACCGTTTGCTTGTAGAAAGCCAGGATATCCCTCTTTACTAACAGTTTGAGAAGATCTCCATAGCGAATGATTTCCTTAGCATCCAAGAAGACTAGGGATCTCTCGGACCTAATTATCAAGTCCCAATACTTATTTTTCTCGCTCATTCTGCCTGATTTAGGATTTGATGTCCATCCTCCAAGAGGCGTTTGTTCTTTTTGAATAATTTTAAATCTGATTTAACCATATCCTCGATCAGGCCATTCAAATCATACTTGGGTTTCCAACCAAGTTTCGTTTTTGCTTTCGTTGCGTCACCTATCAATAGGTCGACTTCTGTTGGCCGGAAGTATCGAGGATCTACGCGGATGATCTCTTTCCCCAAAGAAGGCCTTTCATCGGTCCCCACAACCTCCTTGAACTTAACCGCATCGATACTGTCGATCACTCCAACTTCCTGGTCTCCCTTACCTGAAAAGGTGAGTGCGATGCCCATCTTCTGGTAGGTCTGGTCGATAAAATCCCGAATCTTTGTTGTAATGCCCGTTGCTATCACATAGTCTGAAGGTGCCTCTTGCTGGAGAATTCGCCACATGGCATCTACGTAATCCTTGGCATGACCCCAATCTCTTTGGGCATCCAGGTTACCAATATACATGAGATCCTGCAGTCCCAAGGCGATCTTCGCCGCCGCCCGCGTGATCTTACGCGTGACAAAGGTCTCTCCTCGCAATGGTGACTCATGGTTAAAGAGAATACCATTGCAAGCGTACATATTATAGGCTTCCCTGTAGTTTACCGTGATCCAGTAAGCATACATCTTGGCAACGCCATACGGCGATCTTGGATAGAACGGCGTCTTCTCAGATTGTGGCACCTCTTGCACCAAGCCGTAGAGTTCGGACGTACTTGCTTGATAGATCCTGGTTTTCTTCTCGAGACCTAAAAGTCTTACAGCCTCCAGTATTCGTAAGGTGCCGATGCCATCTGCATTGGCCGTATACTCAGGCGTATCGAAACTGACCTTCACATGGCTCATAGCTGCGAGGTTGTAGATCTCATCCGGTTTCGTCTCCTGAATGATCCTTGTCAAATTCATGGAATCGGTCATATCGCCATAGTGGAGAAACATCTTCGGATTCTCCTCATGCGGATCTTGATATAGATGATCTATTCTATCAGTATTGAAGAGCGACGCTCTACGCTTGATCCCATGCACGGTGTATCCTTTGCTCAAAAGCAATTCTGCCAGATAAGCACCATCTTGCCCCGTAATACCTGTTACTAATGCAACTTTCCCCATATCAAACTACTCTTAGGTCGCTCACCAAAAAATCACGGTAAGCCAATTCTATTCCAGTTTTTAACTCCGTTTTATATTGCCATCCTAGCTGCGTCAGCTTCGAAACATCCATCAACTTTCTCGGTGTTCCGTCGGGCTTACTTGTATCCCACACAATTTCGCCCTCAAAAGCCACGACTTCTTTGATCAACTCGGCCAGTTCCCGAATGGTGACGTCCTTCCCCGTACCAATATTAATGAACTCCTCCGCGCTGTAGTTGTCCATCACAAAGACACAAGCCTCAGCCAGATCATCGGCGAAGAGAAATTCCCTCCTGGGAGACCCAGAGCCCCAAACTATGACTTCTGCTGACGCGGCCACTTTGGCCTCGTGAAACTTCCGAATCAGAGCCGGCAAGACATGACTATTTTCAGGATGGTAGTTGTCGCCATATCCGTAAAGGTTTGTTGGCATTACTGAAATGAAGTCTGCTCCGTATTGCTTCCGGTAGTTTTCGCACATCTTTAGTCCAGCGATTTTTGCTACCGCATATGGTTCATTGGTATATTCCAGCGATCCGGTCAGCAGATATTCCTCCTTCAAAGGCTGTGGCGCCATTTTTGGGTAGATACAGGACGACCCCAGGAACATTAGTTTTTTGACGCCCGACTCGTGTGCAGAGTGTATCACATTGGACTGAATCATCAGATTGTCATACAGAAATTGCCCACGATAGGTGTTGTTGGCATGTATGCCTCCGACCTTCGCTGCTGCTACGAAGACATAATCCGGAGAAGTCTCCTTGAAGAACTCCCGGACTTGAATTTGCTCACGTAGGTCCAGTTCTGCAGACCGTCGACCGATCAGATTTTTGAACCCTTGCGTTTCCAAATATCTCCAGATAGCAGATCCAACCATACCGGTATGACCTGCGATGAATATTCGACTATTTTTCTCCAAGATATTCCTTCAGTAACAATGCAAACGAGATCAACATACCCAGAAAAATCCCCATTGCCGCATAGATAATGAAAATGGTCTTGGAAGTGGCCTGAGGCTTCAGGGGAACGTACACCGGTTGAAAAACCGAATAGAGCGGTGTGCTTTCTTCCAGGTCAAGGCGTTTTTGCTCGACCTGGGTCGAGATGGTATTGTACAGGTTAAACAGGATATCGTATTCCGATCGGAGCTGCCTCTGCCGAAACTTCACCGCCTCTGATATTAACCCGCGATTGCCGTCGAGTGCTGCCGCTAGCTCGGCCTGTACTTCCTCAAATTTCTCATAAACCGACGCTGTCCTCGCCTCAGCGTACTCCAGGTCCCGCCGATCTTTGGCCGTTTGCTCTCTAATAACAAATGCTAACAGCTTCTTTCGAACAACTTGATTGAAGTCGGCCGACAGGACGGCCTCGGGCATAATGACTCCCAGCGTTACAAATTGACCGTTTGTTGTCACTTCAATGCGTTCCTCAAGTCTTTGCATGACTTTCAACTCAACAGGATTGAGGCGCAAAACACTATCCCTGGACAAGGTCGAAAGAGGTGGCAATTCAGCCTCACCTCTCCTGAACAGTCCCCTCAAACTAGACGGCAGCGATGTAATGAAATCCAAGGTCTTCTTTACGGCGTGCCTATCATCGTATTCGCTGTAGAACTCATACAGGGTCATAGAATCACTGGCACTTTCAAAGTAAAAGGGAGTAGCCATCAGTTCTAAAAGAAACAGATCGCTCGAAACTATTTTTGGGTACAATGCTGGTGAGGTAAGGTCCAGGACTTCCTCTTCGGGATTAGGTATACCCGTCAAACCAAATAAACTGCCAATAGAAGAACGAAGGGCTGAATTCGTGTCAGATGTCTCAGCAATAATTATTGTCTCCGAATAGTACTCCTCTGGACTTGTAAGTCGTGCAACAATAGCTAAGAGCATGAATGCACCCAAAGAAATCCCGACAATACCAATCTTGCGCCAGAAGAGCTGAAAGATTTGTATCAGGGATATCTCCTCGGAAGATAATATGCTCTTTATGGACACCCGGGTCTTTTCCACGCTGCTATCAGATAATCGCCGTCAACAGAATTTACAAGCTGCAAAATCAATCATAAAGTAAGCGACATGCAAAAATAACGTCAAAAAACACTTCAAGGACCAACTCATACCTACATCTGCCGCTAGCGCATGGTGATGAACGATGCTTTTCACATCAAGACGTGAAAATAATGTCGATTTGAGCATTCCCCATTTCGACACGCCTGTTTTAAACTCCAACCTCGAAGTTGCTATCCACATGTTTCCTGATTAATTGACGAAGCGAATCAACCGTCTCCCACTCGTCATTGGTGTTCGAATTATAACTGAATCCCTCAACCACTTTTTGAGCCTTAAAATAATGGATAAACTCCTCAAGTTTCCACGTTGACCTTGTTGGTAGCAGTACGTAATATTTCCCAATATCATAAGTTTGATAAGAATCGGAGGCAGAAATCATTTCCTCATGCATCTTCTCCCCAGGACGAACACCCACTACAGGTTTTTCGCAGTCAGGGCCAATCGCTTCCGCAACATCGGTAATCCGGTAGGAGGGAATCTTCGGAACGAACAATTCACCTCCCCATGCATTTTCTAGCGCATACAAAACCATACCCACACCATCTTCTAACGAGATGTTGAAACGGGTCATTTCAGGATGCGTAATTGGAAGCACTCCCTCTCTCCGTTTCTGGAGAAAGAACGGAATTACGGACCCATTGGAACCCATAACGTTTCCGTATCGCACAACCGAAAATTTTATAGGATTCCAACCCTTAATGTTGTTAGCTGCAATGAAGAGTTTGTCTGACGCTAGTTTTGTCGCACCATAGAGATTTATTGGAGCACAGGCCTTATCTGTTGACAGCGCCACTACTCTTTTGACATTAGTTTCGAGACAAGCATTGATGATATTTTCTGCACCAAGAATATTGGTCTTGACACACTCCATGGGATTATACTCGGCTATCGGCACATGCTTCATCGCGGCGGCATGGATGACATAATCAACACCTTGCAGTGCTCGACGAACTCGATCAAAGTCCCTGACATCTCCAATAAAATATCGAATGTTGCGATACTGAGTAGGTGGATACTCAATCGCCATCTGATATTGCTTCTGTTCATCCCTGGAGAATATGATAAGCTTTTTCACCTCAGGACAATTGGCGATGATGAACTTCGTTAGGGCCCTACCCAAGGATCCCGTCCCACCTGTTATCAATACAGTCTGTCCTTTTAAGAACTCTACTATTGAACCCATATTTTCAAGCGTAAACAAACCTCGCGGGACACTGGACGAGTAAAGTAAATGTCAATTGGACTTCGGCTCCAAGAATTGCCAATTCTACCTGTTCTACTGAATCTAATTTCACCCATATTTCTCCAGGGCCATACTAGTTGCTGGTTTGCTGGTCTCTGATCGTCAAAAATAACAGGTAAGTAGTAGCTGCAGTCGTTACAAGTCCAAATATCCTATCTATGTCAAATCTCTCTCGTACGCGCCCTCCGGGTACGACGATGTCAGAACCTGGCAATACCTGCGGACGAATTTTAAAAAGCAGAAAATTGCGCGACCGTTTTGCCGCACCATTTGGATAGACGACGTAGGCCTTCCCTCTCTTCGCCTCAGGAGTATACCCACCCGCAGCACTGATGTAGCTGTCAAACTTCAAGGTCTTCTGGTACCTTGCTACCGCCGAGCCCTGAAGTACTTCACCTCGAATCTTGACAATCTGTGGCTCCAAGGGGATTACGAGTTTGTCTCCGTCTCGCAATATCAAATCATTTTCGGGATCTTCTTTGCCATCCAAAATGTCCGCTAAGGAGAATGACACTTTCGCATAATCCCGAGGGACATCAATGAAAATAGAATCCATTGACAAATCAATGATGGAATCCGATGCAAAGTCACCGCTATTCAGGAGAACCTGCCGATACCTGTTTCTTAAGCCATCAAGTCGAATGTCCAGTGCTGTTCTTTCTACTTCGCTCAAAGTACCACCTGAAAGTTGCTCCGTTAAAAAGAGGTTGAGACGCTCCACGTTTTGCAGATACATCCTTGCACGTTCTCTTTGAGAAACCTCCTGGTTGGGTCGCAATAAATGAGCACCCGCCACAAAGGCTTGTTTCGTTATCCCACCGCTGCGAGGTAGAATATCAGATATTCTTGTTTCGCGATTATTAAGTATGTACTTACCTGGAGCCACCACTTCACCTTGGATCTCGACAAAGGAGGGGTTTCTGAATCCTGCCGCTTGCCTTACAAAAACATGATCATAAGGCCGCAAAGGCTGCTTTAGCTGTGCTTCTTCAAATGGGAAAAGTTGACTAGGGATAGCCATTTTCGTCACTTGAAAATCTCCATCTGCTTGCTCGGGCCGACGCACTAGTTCTACCTGACCGCCGATACCGGAATTCCTGAGACCCGAGGAAAGGAGAATGGCATCTGAGATGGTCATGCCCTCGAAATAGGGCATCACTCCGGGGCTTATCACCTCCCCACTCACCTCAATGAATGGTGTCTCCGAAAGTTCGTACCGGCTCGATACGACCAAAAGGTCACCAATTTCCAAATTGAAAGAGTCGGTGCCTTCCAAAATCTCATTTAACCTTAGGCTAATGGTCTCAGTACTTAGATCAGATCTTTTTCGAAATAATGTCGCTCCTTCCACATAAGCCTCCGGTGATAATCCACCAGCCTTCTCCACCAAATCCTCGATTGTCAATCCACTACTCCAGCCATATGATCCTGGATTGGCTACAGCTCCCTCAATTTGAACTTTCTGAATTAAGGGATCTGCGGCCTTCCGCACGATAATTCTATCACCATCAACCAATTGAAGACTCTCGTTTAGAGGAACATCCTGAATTGATTGGGCCCCTCCATTCAATCGCTCAACGGAGATCGAAGACTCGATGGCTCCCGGTCTGAAGCCTCCGGCAAACTCCATCAGGTCGGTAAGATTTTCGCCCTCCTTCAACTCGAATATACCTGGCCGCTTAACTGCCCCGACGACTTCTACATGATTACTATATGGACCTACGACAACAATATCGTTGTCTTGGAGACGAGAAATTCTACCAAATTCTCCCCGCCGAAGAAAATTGTAAACATCAAGTGTCTCAACAAGATCTCCTTCACGATAGATCTCGATTTGCCGGAAGGTACCATCCACGGTAGGACCGCCACTGGCGTAAAGAGCCATAAAAGGAGTGGCAAAAGAAGGCAATGTGTACGTGCCAGGCCGTTGTACTTCACCGATCATATTGACGCGTATGCTTCTGATTGAGCCCAGAGTTGCGTCCATGTAGACTGAAGGGTTGCGCTGAGTAAGACCCTCATAAATCTTGGAAAGAGCCTCCCGCAGCCTGGCGCGTGCGGCGTTCATGCTCAATCCTCCTACCTTGACTGGCCCAACATAAGGAATGACTACTCTACCCTCAGGAGTCAAAGTGAGCTCATATGACTCCTGACTTGTTCCATAAATCTGGATGAGTAGCTCGTCTCCCGGACCGAGAATATAATCTCCCGGCGTGGGCATGTTATAATTTGGACTGAAGTCTATATTGTCGTTATGGAAGAGCTTGTAGCCAAACAGCTTCCTCTCAAATGGACTGAACTCCGGGTTTCTCTCTGAGCCATCAAGGAAAAGATCCATACCCTCACCCTCCTGCACTGAGCGCTGGTCGGAAGTACCGAAATCATTTGCCCCTCCTGGCAAGCTCTCTATTTGTTGGATCCTCTGAATAAGAATTTCAATCTGTGCCGGATCCATACCTCTGGCCATAGCCATGGACCTCACCTGATTTATGTTGTAGCCTTCTGACTGGGCTCGCTGCCAGTATTGTGCTATTTGTGCGTCAGACAGCAGCCGAACATCAACAGATCCTATGTCCTGACCAAGACTGGCAATAGTTAGGACTATCATACACAAGAAGCCTACATATTTTTTGATCATGCGCTAATGTCTTGCTATTCGACAATCTCTCCCTTTACCAAGAAATAGGGATTTAGTAAATCTTCTTTGTTGTACATTAGTTCTTTCTGAGTCTCTTGATTGAGAACCGTCCCCCCTGCTTCATTCACAACAGCATGTGCTGCAGCTGTGTCCCACTCCATGGTAGGTCCAAACCTTGGGTAGATATCAGCCTCCCCAGAAGCGACAAGTAACAGCTTGAGCGAACTGCCCCTGGAGACAATCACTGGATCATTGATTTTCTCAATGAAAGACTTCGTAGCGTCGTTCATGTGCGACCTCGAAGCGACGACCCGCAGTCCCGGATCTTCAATCTCGCACTTGTTCACGAATATAGGCTCTCCATTTCGAAAAGCACCCTGGCCTTCAACCGCATGGTAGAGGTCACCCGATACAGGCACAAGGACAACGCCCAGAATGGGTCTTTGATCATGAATCAGCGCAATATTGACAGTGAACTCCCCATTCCTTTTGATGAACTCCTTCGTTCCATCGATAGGGTCAACCATCCAAAAGTAATCCCAATTGCTTCTAGCGCTATACTCAATCTCCCTGCCTTCTTCACTCAAAATAGGCAGTCCAGTTTCCTGAAGAGCGGCGCTGATGATCTGATGTGAAACCTTATCTGCGCGTGTCAGCGGGGAATTGTCACCCTTGGCCTCGATATCAAAATCGTCACTTTCATAGACTTTCAAGATAGCCTCCGAAGCTTCCTGAGCGGCACTTTTGGCTACATCCAACAATCGATTCAATTCCATCATATCACTAGATTATCATTCCGGCAGCCACCGTCTCATTGGTGCCCTCATCCACCAGAATAATGCTTCCCGTATTTCTGTTTCTGCGATAGCTATCACACAAGACAGGCTTGGTCGTGCGAAGTTGAATACGACAAATATCATTCATTTTGATGTCGTTGTCCTCCTCGTTGCGATGCAGTGTATTGATATCCAACTTGTATCGAATTTCTTTAATCATGGCCTTCATTTCAGAGGTAGTATGCCGAATAGCATACTTCGCTCTCGGACGTGGACCATTGGGATTGAGCCAACATATCATCGCCTCGAGATCCTGGCTTTGATGAGGCTGGTTGTTGTCTCTGACGATCATATCTCCTCGACCCACGTCGATATCATCCTCCAGCGTAATGGTCACCGACATCGGCGCGAAGGCCTCGTCGACGGGACCATCAAAAGTATCTATGGACTTTATGCGCGACTGAAAGCCCGATGGGAGGACAGTGATCTTGTCACCGGATTTGAAAACACCACCGGCGATTCTGCCCGCGTATCCTCGATAGTCGTGAAACTTGTCATTCTTGGGTCGAATCACGGTCTGAACCGGGAAACGGCAATCGATGTGGTTTTGGTCACTACCGACGTGAATATTTTCTAGCGTATAAAGTAGCGTAGACCCTTCGTACCACTCCATACTGTCACTTCGATTGACCACGTTATCGCCATTCAAAGCACTTATCGGAATGAACCTCACATCCTTTACATCAAGTTTGGAGGAGAAATTTTCAAAGTCTTCTTTGATTTGCTCAAAACGCTCCTCATCGTAGTCTACCAAATCCATTTTGTTGACACACACAATGATGTGTGGGATCTGCAGCAACGATGCGATGATAGAGTGGCGACAAGTTTGCTCCACCACACCATTTCTGGCATCAATCAATATCAATGCGACATTGGCCGTAGACGCGCCGGTGACCATGTTTCTGGTGTACTGAATATGGCCCGGAGTATCGGCGATGATGAATTTTCTCTTGGGGGTAGCGAAATAGCGATAGGCCACATCAATCGTGATCCCTTGCTCCCGCTCGTCTTTAAGGCCGTCGGTCAGGAGAGCCAAGTCAGTGTGGGATAATCCCTTTCTTTCGCTGGACTGCTTGACATGGTCCAACTGATCTTCAAAAATTGATTTGGAATCGAACAAAAGTCGACCGATGAGGGTACTCTTCCCATCATCTACGCTGCCTGCGGTTGTAAACCGCAACAACTCCATATCCAGGTAACCTGCCATTGTTATCTTAACAAATTAGAAATAACCTTCTTTCTTACGGTCCTCCATAGAGGTCTCCGAGCGTTTATCGTCTTCCCGATTTCCACGCTCCGTACGTCGAGCTGACGCCACTTCCTCGATGATCTTCTCGAGGGTGTCAGCATCTGATTCCTCTCCACCGGTGATTGTGATGTCGCCAAGAGTTCTGAAACGAATCTGCTTACTGACGACCTCCTCATTCTCGAGATTGATGTATTCGGAGACAGGCAGCCAAGTGCCACTCCGTCGAATCACGTCACGCTGATGAGCGAAGTAAAGCAAGGGAATCTGAATGTTTTCTAATAGAATATATTGCCAGACATCCATCTCCGTCCAATTGCTCAACGGGAATACTCGAAAGTGCTCGCCCTCATGGTGACGGCCATTGAAAATGTTCCACAATTCCGGTCGCTGATTTTTTGGGTCCCACTGCCCAAATTCATCGCGATGTGAAAAGAATCGCTCCTTGGCCCGTGCTTTCTCTTCGTCGCGTCGAGCACCGCCTATGCACGCATCAAACTTGTTGTCCTCGATTGTCTCGAGAAGGGTAATGGTTTGAATAGCGTTTCGGTTGGCATTTCTTCCGCGCTCCTCAACAGCACTTCCTTTGTCAATTGATCCCTGAACGGATCCGACGACCAGCTTGGCATCAATCTTTTCCACGAGATCATCTCGAAACTGGATGGTCTCAGGGAAGTTGTGCCCCGTATCTATGTGCACCAAGGGAAACGGGATTCTCGCAGGATGGAAGGCCTTCCTGGCCAAATGTGTCACAACAATAGAATCCTTACCACCGGAGAATAATATTGCCGGGTTCTGGAATTGAGCAAATACTTCTCGGAGCACATAGATCGACTCCGCTTCTAGCTCCCGAATGTGTGTGAGATTGTAGCTTTTCATACGTGCAGAACCTGTGGTTCTATCTTATCAATCAACTCTTTTAGACAGCTTTCGAGTGAATTCTCAGCAGTATTGACGGTTACGTCTGGGGCTTTTGGGATCTCAAACGGAGAGCTTATCCCAGTAAAATCTTTGATCAGTCCAGCCCTAGCTTTTGCATAGAGACCTTTGACGTCTCGTTGCTCACAAATCTCCAATGGGCAATCGACAAATACTTCAATGAACTGATCCTCACCCACCAGTGATTTGGCAAACGCCCTCTCCTCCTCAAATGGAGAAATGAAGGCGGTGATGGTGACTATGCCGGCATCGACAAATAGTCTGGCTACCTCAGCGATCCGCCGGATGTTTTCTTTGCGTGAGGCATCTGAAAAGTCCAGATCGCTGTTGAGACCCGATCTCACATTGTCTCCGTCCAGTATGTAGGTATGAACACCTGTACTAAAAAAATGCGCTTCGAGGGTGCTCGCCAATGTCGATTTCCCAGACCCGGAGAGACCAGTAAACCATATCAATTGCGGTTTGAAACCGTAGCTCCTGACTCGATCCTTTTGAGAGATATCGTGGTTGTGCGGAATGATGTTTTCTCTGTGTTCCACGCCCGCCCTTTTAATTAAAGTCGCGAAGTTACCAAATTCTTGGGAAGAAGGCCCTTGACATCATACACAACTGGGACTTCTGATGCTATCGATGACCAATCAAGTGCTAAGAATTCTTTATGGGCGACGGCCATGATGATCGCGTCATACGTCGAGTAGTCGGGGGAATCCAGAAGTTCCAGCCCATAGTGCTCCTTTATCTCGTTCTTGTCAGCCTGAGGATCACATATGTGGGGGTTGATTCCGTACTCGCGCAATTCTTCAACTATATCTATCACTCGGGTATTGCGTACGTCAGGACAGTTCTCTTTGAAGGTGAATCCCAGTATCAATACATTTGAGGAGGACCCAAGACGGTTGTTCTTCCCCAAGCCTTTGATTACGTGTTGTGCCACGTAACGACCCATGTCATCATTTATTCGGCGACCGGCCAAGATGATCTGTGGCGTGTATCCGAGTTCTTCCGCTTTGTGCGTCAAATAGTAAGGGTCCACTCCGATGCAATGGCCACCAACCAGACCTGGTTTGAAAGGGAGAAAATTCCATTTAGTCCCAGCAGCCTCGAGAACCTCGAGCGTGTCGAGACCCATCTCATTGAAAATAAGGGCCAGCTCATTGACGAATGCAATGTTGATGTCTCTTTGGGTATTCTCAATAACCTTCGCAGCCTCAGCGACCTTAATCGATGAAGCCTTATAGGTCCCCACCTCGACAATGGCATTATAGTATTGATCAATTATCTCTGAACTTTCAGCCGAGCTACCGCTCGTTACTTTGACTATTGTTTCGAGCCTATGCACTCTGTCACCGGGATTTATGCGCTCCGGTGAATAACCGCAGAAAAAATCCTGGTTGAACTTTAATCCAGAGCGCTCCAGAATTGGCACGCATACCTCCTCGGTACAACCTGGGTATACGGTCGATTCGTAGACGACATAATCTCCCTTCTTCAAAACCTGAGACACAGTGTTACTTGCAGCAATAATTGGTCTCAAGTCAGGCTTTTTACCATTATCCACCGGAGTAGGGACTGTGATAACATAGAAATTGCAGCCCCTAATGTCTTCGATGGAGTCCGTCAGTCGCAATTTTCCTGCTATTGCCGAAAGTTCTTCTTGACTCACTTCCTCCGTCCGGTCAACACCAGCGGACAACTCCTGGATTCTTGACGCATTAATGTCGAACCCTAAGGTTTCATATTTTTTTGCTGAGGCTACCGCGAGAGGCAAACCCACGTAACCCAAACCAACAACGCATACTTTGTACTTCATTGAGCTACTTTTTGCTGGAAATAACTGAGTGTTCTTTTAAGCCCCTCCGCCCTTGTAAAAGAGGGCTTCCAGTCCAAGACATTCTTTGCTTTGGA
This sequence comes from Cyclobacteriaceae bacterium, assembly GCA_965227935.1. Lineage (GTDB taxonomy): Bacteria > Bacteroidota > Bacteroidia > Cytophagales > Cyclobacteriaceae > JAWPMT01. The sequence goes on from CBDDGS010000055.1 coordinate 335,654, forward strand.
TATATCTGGTTTGCGCTGCTTCGGATCATCTTTAGGGAGATCCTTGTAAATGATCTTTGACTTGCTTCCAGTCAGCTGAATGATCTCCTCGCCAAACTCCCTGATGGTGATCTCTTGTGGATTCCCAACATTGACAGGGTCGGCGCAATCACTCAGCAGCAGTCGATAAATCCCCTCGACCAAATCATCCACATATGTGAAGGATCTCGTCTGCGAGCCATCGCCGAATGCCGTGAGGTCCTCACCACGTAACGCCTGAGATATAAAGGTTGGTAGTACCCGCCCGTCATCAAGTCGCATCCGAGGGCCAAAAGTGTTGAAGATCCGCACGATACGCGTCTCCAGGCCATGGAAGGTATGGTATGCCATCGTCAGGGCTTCCTGAAAACGTTTGGCCTCGTCATATACACCTCGTGGTCCTACGGGATTCACATTTCCCCAGTAATCCTCTGTCTGCGGATGGACCAGCGGATCACCATAAACTTCCGATGTTGACGCCACAAGAATCCTAGCACCTTTGTCCTTGGCCAAGCCCAGGCAATTGAGTGTCCCAAGGGAACCTACCTTCATGGTCTGAATCGGCATCTTGAGATAGTCGATGGGACTGGCTGGAGAGGCAAAGTGGAGGATGTAGTCCAGCCGACCAGGAACGTGGACATACTTTGTCACGTCGTGCCGATGAAACTCGAAATGCTCCTCCTTGAACAAATGTTCGATGTTTGCTATGTCGCCAGTCAGAAGGTTGTCCATTGCGACGACGTGAAAGCCCTCCTTCAGAAAGCGGTCACATAGGTGGGAGCCAAGAAAACCTGCTCCTCCGGTTATCAATACCCTCTTCACGATTCTACTTTTGATCTGCCCACGCTATAGTAAGTGAAACCCAGCGCCTCCATTTCATGGAGGTCGTACAGATTTCGACCGTCAAAAATCAGCTTGTTATTCAGCGCTACCGCCAACTTTCCAAATTCCGGTGTGCGGAAAACAGGCCATTCGGTCATGATCATCAATGCATCCGCCCCTTGAGCTGCGTCATACTCATCCTCCGCGAAGATGATCTTGTCGCCCAGGATTCCTTTCACGTTGTCCATCGCTTCAGGGTCGTAAGCTCTTACATTAGCGCCCTCCGAGAGTAACCTATTGATATTCTCCAACGCTGGTGCTTCACGGATGTCATCGGTATAAGGCTTAAATGCCAAGCCCCAAACAGCAATGGTCTTTCCTGCGAGCGATCCACCAAAATGGGCTTTCAAAGGTTCGATCAGTTTTTGCTTCTGTTTGTGATTGACAGACATTACTGATTTCAGAATGTCGAAATCGTAATCTGCCTCAGACGCAGATTTTGCCAACGCTTGCACATCCTTTGGGAAGCAACTCCCCCCGTAGCCAATTCCTGCAAACAAAAACCGTTTACCTATCCGTGCATCCGTTCCCACACCTTTCCTCACCATATCTACGTCTGCGCCAAGTAGCTCACATAAATTGGCAATTTCGTTCATGAAAGTGATCTTCGTAGCCAGGAAGGAGTTCGCCGCATATTTGGTCAACTCCGCCGATCGGACATCCATGAAGATGATAGGATTACCCTGCCGAACAAATGGCTCATAAAGCTTATGCATCACTTCTTTCGCCCTTTCAGACCCCGCACCGATCACGACCCTGTCCGGCTTCATGAAATCCTCCACCGCAACTCCCTCACGTAGAAATTCCGGGTTTGAGACTACATCAAAATCCACCTTGGCGTTCTTCGCAATAGCCGCAGTCACCTTTTCAGCTGTACCCACAGGTACCGTGCTCTTGTCCACGACGACCGCATACTCATCTAGAAGGGGCCCCAGGTCCTCAGCTACTCTCAATACATATTGCAAGTCAGCGGATCCATCCTCTCCAGGAGGTGTTGGTAGTGCCAGGAATATGATCTTCGCACCTTTAATTCCTTCCGCCAGATTAGTCGTGAAGTCCAGACGACCCTGTCGAAGGTTTCTCTCAAATAAGGGCTCAAGGCCGGGTTCATAAATAGTTACCTTGCCTCCTTGCAAGGTCTTGACTTTTTTCTCGTCTATGTCAACACAAGTCACATGATTGCCAGTTTCTGCAAAGCAAGTACCTGTCACCAGTCCTACATAACCAGTTCCTACAACTGCTATTTTCATCTTTTTATTTGAAGTTTAATTCAGCGTCTTTTAATAAAGGCTGAGTCTCGTCCTTTTCAGATATTTTGTTGGTCGAGCCCCATTTCCATGAGATTCCAAGAGCGGGATCGCTATATAAGATACCCCTCTCATCGGCTGGAGAATAGTAGTTATCTACAGCATAGTAGAATAAAGTATTGTCTTCACGAACCTCGTAGCCATGGGCGAATCCCCGTGGTACGAATAAGTTCCTTGCCGGGCCATTCAACACAAATTCAAATTTTTGACCAAAGGTTGGGGAAGACTCCCGGACGTCGACCACCACATCCAAAACGGAGCCACTGACGACTCCTACTAATTTTGCCTGTGCTGCCGGTTCCAACTGGTAATGCAATCCTCTTAGTACCTTTTTTTCGGATTGTGCAAAATTAACTTGCTTCACGTTAAAAGCAACGCCAGTTTTATCCTCAAACCTCCCTTGGTTAAAGGCTTCCATGAAGAAGCCTCTGGGATCCTGGAATAGGTTGTTGACAAGAATGTAACAATCTTTCAGTGGTGTTTCAATTACTTCCATGTCAGCAACTGTTTGAGATACTTGCCGTAACCGCTCTTCTCCAGAGGTGCAGCAAGTGCACCCAATTGATCAGCGTTGATGAATCCCATTTTATACGCGACCTCTTCCAGGCAGCCGATCTTGAGCGATTGCCTTTGCTCGATGGCCTGGACAAAATTCCCCGCTTCCTGCAGTGAGTTGAAGGTCCCGGTGTCCAACCAAGCCGTGCCTCGATCCAGTATCTCTACTTTCAATTTTCTTTTCTGCAGATATGCCTTGTTGACATCGGTAATTTCCAGTTCCCCTCTGGGGCTCGGCTTAATGCTTTTGGCAATCGATATCACTTCATTGTCATAAAAGTAGAGACCTGGAACTGCGTAGTTGGATTTGGGAGTTGCCGGTTTCTCCTCAATGGACAATACGTTGTGATCCTGGTCAAATTCTACGACACCGTATCGTTCAGGATCAGCTACGTGGTAAGCGAAAACATACGCACCATCCGGATCTATGCAAGACTGTAGCTTTCTCGACAGCCCGGAGGCGTAGAAGATATTGTCTCCAAGGATAAGTGCAACCTTTTCAGAGCCAATGAATTCCTCTCCGATCAAGAAAGCCTGTGCCAAACCTTCCGGTTTTTCCTGAACCTTGTAATGGAATTCACAACCGAACTTGCTGCCGTCTCCCAATAGCTGCTCAAACAAGGGAAGGTCCCGTGGTGTAGAGATTATGAGAATCTCGCGAATACCCGCAAGCATCAATGTTGATAGCGGATAATAGATCATCGGCTTGTCGTAAACAGGTAGCATCTGCTTACTTACGGCTAGGGTCAAGGGATGCAGTCTCGTACCGCTACCCCCCGCCAGTATTATGCCCTTCATTCGAATTCTGATTTGAAAAAATTCGGCGCTGCAAGTTTAATGACTCCCAGCATATTGTTTGTTATAGTAATTCTGGTAATCGCCAGAGGTTACTGAATCTAGCCATTCCTGATTGGAGATGTACCACTGGATCGTCTTCTTGATCCCTTCCTCAAACTGCAGGGAAGGGCCCCAGCCCAATTCATGGTTGATCTTCGTAGCATCGATCGCGTATCTCAAATCGTGGCCGGCTCTGTCCGTGACGAACGTGATCAATTGCTCTGATTCACCAACCACATTGCCCACAACCTCGTCGAACGCCCTACAGAGGACCTTGACCAGATCCAGATTGGTCCACTCATTAAAGCCACCAATGTTATAAGTCTCCCCAATCCTACCTCTGTGTAAAATGGTCTCGATGGCCCGAGCATGGTCTACGACATACAGCCAATCCCTTACATTTTCGCCTTTGCCATAAACTGGTATGGACTTCTTGCGTCTCAGATTGTTTATCGCCAATGGTATCAGCTTTTCCGGAAACTGATTCGGACCATAATTATTCGAACAATTCGAGATCACCACTGGGAGTCCGTAAGTATTTGCATACGCCCTCACAAAGTGATCCGATGAAGCCTTGGAAGCTGAATAAGGAGACTTAGGATCATAAGAGGTTGTCTCCAGAAAGAATCCAGTTTCTCCCAGCGATCCGTAGACTTCGTCCGTAGAGACGTGGTAGAACAAGCGATCGTTCTTCCCCTCCCAAAATTGGCGGGCGACGTTCAACAGGTTGACTGTCCCCAGGACATTTGTCTTAACGAATGAAAGTGGGTCACTTATAGATCGGTCAACATGTGACTCAGCGGCCAGGTGTATGACTTTTGTCGGATCAAACTGCCGAAAGACATCCTGCAAATCGCTTTCAGAGCAGATGTCTCCCTTGACGAAATGATAATTGGCGGAGTCCTCAATATCTCGGAGGTTTTCGAGGTTGCCCGCGTAAGTCAGCGCATCAAAATTGATAACAGTGTAATCCGGATAATCCTGGACTAACCTTCGCACCACGTGTGAACCTATGAACCCTGCTCCGCCTGTAACTAATATCCTCATACATTATAATAATCTCTGAACCATGCAACAAAATTGGCCACCCCGTCCTCGACAGATGTCTTTGGTTTGTATCCTGTGAGGTCCATCAGGCTTGTGACATCCGCATAAGTAGCGGGTACGTCTCCAGGTTGGATCGGCATAAAGTTTATTTCAGCCTTCTGCCCAATTTCTTTCTCGATTACCCGAATGAAATGCATCAGTTCCACCGGTGAATTGTTTCCAATATTGTGGACCCTAAATGGTGCAAAACTGCTGGATGGGTCAGGGTCCTGCGGGTCCCAGGAAGGATTTGCCGTAGCCGGATGCAGCATCAAACGATACACCCCCTCCACAATGTCTGCGACGTAGGTGAAGTCCCTACGCATGTCCCCGTTATTGTAAACGTCAATGGGACGGCCCTCGAGAATCGCTTTGGTAAAAAGGAAAAGCGCCATATCAGGCCTGCCCCAAGGCCCGTACACGGTGAAGAATCGAAGACCTGTAACGGGTAACTCAAAGTTGCTGGCGTAGGTATGGGCCATCAATTCGTTGGCCTTTTTAGAGGCCGCATATAAAGAAATTGGGTGGTCGACATTGTCGTTGACGGAAAATGGCATCTTGGTATTCGCTCCGTAGACTGAACTTGACGAAGCGTAAAGCAAATGCTCCACTTTCTGATGCCTGCAACCCTCCAAAATATTGACAAAAGCGGTCAGATTGGCCTCGACGTACGCCTGGGGATTAGTCAATGAATAGCGGACCCCCGCCTGCGCAGCGAGATTGACGACATATTTGAAACTTGTGCTGTCGAAAAGCTCTTTGACGGCAGGGCCATCTGCCAGATTGATTCTGTGAAAAGTAAATCCTTCGATGGCATTGAGAATCGCGAGTCGATCCTCCTTCAACCGCACATCGTAGTAATCATTTACGCTATCTGCTCCGACCACTTTGAACCCTTCAGAAAGTAGTTTCTGCGAGAGGTGAAAGCCTATGAATCCGGCCGCACCGGTAACTAGTATAGTATCTTGATTTTCCACTGAAAGAATTTCCTGTCTCTGCCCGACAGGTGACGATTGTAAATTTTACGCAATGCTAGCACACTACCGGCCCTTTTACAAAAATCACGGTCGGGTGGAACGGCAATAAGGCCCAAATGCTAGTTTTGCCTGATGAATAGGATCTTCGCGCTGCTTACCAAGGAGTTATCTCTGGAATTCAGGACACGGTATCCCTTCCTTTCGTTGGTTTCATTCCTTCTGTCCCTCACTTATATCGGGTACTTGTCATTTCAGACAGACCTAACTGTGGAAACATGGAATGCAGTCTTTTGGATCATTACTTTGGTGACCATCACCACTGCCGTGGGCAAGTCCTTTATTCAAGAGAATGACAGGTCCTATTATTATTACTTCCTGGTACGGCCGACAGAACTGCTGATCAGCAAAATGATCTACAATCTCACTTTTGTGGTGCTGCTGACCACGTTGACTTTTCTGGCCATGCAATTGTTCTTCCCCTTGAGGATTCCGGACCTTACCTCCTTTGCGATGAATGGTTTTCTCGTGGCGATAGGCCTGTCTGCAGCCTTCACGCTGATCTCGTCCATTGCCTCCAGTGCCGACCCAAAAAGCAACACAATGGCGGTACTTGGATTCCCTATTGCCATTCCCGTGCTGCTGTTGGGAGTGACGATTTCACGTAAGCTGCTATTGGGTCAGAATTTTGATAATGTTCGGGGCAGTCTGACGTCACTGATCTCTGTTGATGTTATTATCATTGCACTGATTTTCGTCCTGTTCCCCTTTAGCTGGAAAAAGTAGCAATGGAATATTTCATTAGATCGGGTTGGTGGAAGTGGCTGGCAATGACTCTTCTTGTATATACGGTTATCGGAGGTTTCTTATTTACCGTTCCCCGCCTTCCCATCCTCAACGAATCGATCAGGGCACTGCATTTTCATGTCCCCATGTGGTTCGGTATGATCTTGCTTTTTGCTGGGGCCACAGTCTTCTCAGTGAGGTTTCTATTGACTCAGGATTTGAAGTTCGATCTCTACAGCAAGGAACTAATTGAGACGGGTTTCCTTTTTGGCGTACTCGGGCTGATCACTGGCATGGTCTGGGCTAACTATACATGGGGCGAGCCCTGGAGCAACGACCCCAAGCAGAACAGCTCCGCAATTGGCCTTCTGCTCTACTTCGCCTATCTCATTTTAAGAGGCTCTATGTCTGACGACCAGCAGCGAGCCAGAGTCGCGGCAGTCTACAATATTCTGGCATTTTTCATGCTGGTGGCACTCCTGTTCATCATACCAAGAATGACGGACAGCTTGCACCCAGGTAATGGTGGTAATCCAGGCTTCAATGCTTATGACCTGGATAGCAATTTGCGGCTGGTATTCTATCCTGCGGTTCTTGGATGGACCCTTTTGGGTCTGTGGATTGTTACGATCAAGATCAGAATTTCAAAACTCGACTACGAATGAAAAAAATCGCTGCCTGGTCAATGTTTATACTATCAATACTACTTTCCAACCAAACACTGGCACAAGAGGTTGAGATGGCCGATGGCCTGAGAGCTGAGGGAAAGATCTATGTCGTTGTGGCGATCGTATTGGTTATTTTGATCGCTTTCTTTGTGTACCTGATGAGATTGGACAGGAAGATCAAAAAAATTGAATCTGAAAGATAAGAGGAGGGGAATAATCGAAACGCAATGAAAAAATCTCACATACTAGCGATCGCTGTGGTCGCTGTGGCCATTATGGTCATCATGTCGACAGCAACTGATGCCAGCACCTACGTCTCCTTTACTGAAGCCAGGGAGCTATCCGAAAGCGGGAACAAGAAGAAAATACACGTCGTGGGAACCTTGAAAAAGGACCTGGATGGGAATATTGTCGGTATAGAGAAAAGCCCTGATCAACTGGCTTTCAAATTCCTGATGTTAGACGAACACGCGCAGGAACAGCAAGTACTCTTCCCTAATCCCATGCCCACAGACTTCGATAAATCTGAGCAGGTAGTGGTCGTAGGGGCGTACGAGAACGACGTCTTCCTAGCTGATAAAATCCTTCTGAAATGTCCATCGAAGTATAAGGAGGACGAACTGAATATCTAAATGGTCCACTATTTCATTGGTAACCTGGGGCACACGTTCGTTATCGTGGCCTTCGTCAGCGCGCTCGTGGGAACCTACGCTTTCGCGAAAGGGCTCAAAGATTCATCCTGGGAAAAATACGGAAATGCTGTTTTCTATGTCCATGCTGTGGGTATCATCGGCATTGTAGTGACACTCTTCGCCATCATCAACAGACACTACTTCGAATATCATTATGCCTGGAGTCATACCTCAAGATTCCTACCTGTGTATTACCAGGCCTCCAGTTTTTGGAATGGGCAAGAAGGGTCTTTCCTTCTTTGGATGTTTTGGAATGCACTCTTAGGGCTCGTGCTGATTCGGACAAATAAGCAGTGGAGGTCGCCGGTCATGTTGATCATGTCCCTCACGCAGTTCTTTCTTACGTCGATGATCCTGGGTGCGGTCTTTTTTGACCTCAAATTGGGCAGTTCGCCCTTCCTGCTGCTTCGGGACGTCATAAGAGACGACATATTTAAGGTCAATCCTGAGTTCGTGCCGGAGGACGGCAGCGGGCTCAACCCTTTGCTCCAAAACTATTGGATGGTGATCCACCCACCCACTTTGTTTCTCGGATTTGCATCAACCGTCGTGCCATTTGCCTATTGCCTTGGGGGACTAATCACCGGCAAGTACAAGGAATGGATCCGCCCTGCTCTACCCTGGGCGCAGTTTTCGGCACTGGTACTGGGAGTTGGGATCTTAATGGGTGCCTACTGGGCGTACGAAACATTGAACTTTGGGGGATACTGGAACTGGGATCCCGTGGAAAATGCGATCTATGTTCCGTGGCTTACGCTCGTGGCGTCGATGCACACGATGATCGCCTATAAAAAGAATGAGTCGGCGCTCAAAGCCTCCATCATTCTGGTGATCAGCACCTTCATTCTGATCTTATATTCCACATTTCTGACCAGAAGTGGTGTTCTTGGAGAGACATCTGTCCACTCATTCACAGACCTCGGATTGCAAGGCCAGCTGCTCATCTACCTATTTGTCTTCCTTGGATTTTCGATCTTTTTGTGTGTTCGTAGCTGGAAGCATCTGCCTAAGTCCGAGGAGGAAACTTCCGTGTACTCTCGTGAGTTTTGGATTTTCATCGGAGCTGCCACGTTGTGCCTTATGGCGTTTCAGGTCATCTTCATGACGTCCATCCCAGTCTACAATGATATTGCTGCGGCATTTGGTGTGGACCTGAATTTAGCACCACCAGTAGATCAGGTAGGTTTCTATACCAGCAAGCAACTATGGGGAGCCATTGCTTTGGCGGTCCTATCAGGCACGGGCCAGTTCTTCTGGTGGAAGAAAATGAGCCGTGAAAGTCTCTTCAACGAACTGAAGATGCCTTTGATTGTGACCCTGCTTCTCTCAACGCTGGTCATCTTGATCTCCAAAGTCACCGAAATCACTTACTTGCTACTGCTCGTCTGCTCAATCTATTCCATAGTGGCCAACAGCAAAATCCTACTCGGATTGAAGAAGACGAACCTCAAATTGGCGGGTGGCTCGGTAGCGCATATCGGGATTGCCATGATGCTCATCGGTATCATCTATTCCTCGGGATACTCCAAAATCCTGTCGATGAACAATACAGGTATCATGTGGAGTAGCGAGCTACCTGACGAGATCAACCAGAACAACCTGCTCCTGTTTCTCAACGAGGATCGGTCCATGGGGGACCACACCCTCACTTACAAGGGGATGCGTAAAAAAATCAAGTCACAAGGTTTTGCTGATGTGGATCACCTGATCAATACAGATCACCCGCTCAAAGTCGTTGCAACCCGGAGCTTCGAGACAAGTAGGGGCGTAGATGTCGCAGAGGGAGATACCTTGAACCTAATCAATGGAGAAAACACGTATTTCGAAGTTGTCTACACAAAAAACAGTGGAGAGGAATTTACCCTTTATCCGCGTGTGCAGAACAACAAAACGATGGGTATTGTCTATTCTCCGGATATCGATCGCAGGCTCACCGCCGATCTCTATACTCATGTGAGGACCTTTCCTGATCCTGAGCAGGAACCCACCTGGAGCGAGACCGAGTTTGCATCGTTACAAATCGGCGAGACGTTTTTCATCAATGATTATGCAGCGCGCTTTCTCCGAATGGAGCCTACCCGGGAACTCCAGGGTGTGGAATTGGGTCCAGACGATATAGCGGTCAAGGCGATCATCGAAATACAGGGAGAGGTTGAGGACTACATAGCCGAGCCCTTGTACATCATCAAGGATCGCATGGCGGCAAAGATCCCTTTTGTGGTCAATGACCTCGCGTCCAAAATCTTCATAGAGTCTATCAACCCGGAGGAGAACAGCTTTACATTCGGGCTCAATCAAACACAAAAGGACTGGATCATCATTGAAGCAGTGGAGAAGCCTCTCATCAATATCCTATGGGTGGGGACGCTATTGATGGTCATTGGATTTGTAATTGCTATTGTCCGCAGATATGGTGAGTTTGTCAGTATGCGAGACAAGGGCATGGAATGACAAAACCAACCATTGATATTGTCGGCACTGGCAATGTAGCCTTTCACTTTGCCAAGGCCATTCAAGAAAGCCGATATCATCTCAATTCAGTCCATAGTCGCTCCTCTCAACAGGCTGAGGCCTTTGTCAAGGACGCCAACATTCAAGTCCCTTACAGTAGTGGGGCTCATCACTCGTTTGAAGGGGATTTTGTGCTGATTTGCATCCCGGATGAAGCGATCCTCACGGTCCTTCGCGAACATTCCTTCTCGCCCGAATCTATTGTGATTCACTGCTCTGGTGCCACGGACCTTGGCCCATTTCGAGAGGCCCACATCTCAAAATATGGAGTCGTCTACCCGTATCAGACGCTCACGGCAGGAATGGGATTATCCATGAAGGAGGTACCTCTATATATTGAAGGCGGCACATCAGAAGACCTGGCAGCAATTCAAAATCTGGCAAGCTGTATGAGTGATCTGGTGAGATCCGTGGACTCCATGCAACGACTGCGTCTCCACCTCGCCGCCGTATTTGCTACAAACTTCAGCAATGCCATGTTCCACATTGCGGAGGAATTGCTCCATGAGGTCGGAGAGGATTTTCAGGCAGTCCATCACCTGATAACTACCGCAACACAAAAAGCCATGACAATCGGACCTCACAAGGCTCAAACAGGACCTGCTGTCCGCGGCGATACCATTACAATAGAAAAACATCTAAATTCAATGAGCGACGAGGCCCTCAAAGAAATATATCAAGTAATTTCAAATAGGATTTCCAACTCAAAGGCCCGCAAACAGTGACTCCGCCGTTGATCAAAAACTTCATTGGCTACCTGAAAGCATCGAGAATCCCCAACCTCTTGATCATCGTTGCCACACAGGTCTTGACGGCGGTCTTCCTGCTGGACCGGAACATCTGGTTCGATTTCAACTTCTTTCTCGTTGTCATCAGCACGTCGATGATAGCGGCAGCTGGTTATCTGATCAATGACTACTATGACCTGAAGATCGACATGGTCAACAGGCCCCAAAAGGTGGTAATAGGTACTGAAATCAGCCGGCGGCCAGCATTGCTGTCACATACGCTGACGAATGTGGCGGCTGTCGCCATTGGCTTTTGGGCAGATATCTGGGTCGGGCTGGTGCACATCTTTTCGAGCTTTCTCTTGTGGTATTATTCGAACTATCTCAGACGCCTACCGTTGATAGGAAACATTTCGATCGGAGTGTTGAGCGCGATGACATTTCTCATTCTACTGATCTACTATCGTACCGACGATCCGATTGTCTTCTTCTATGCGGCCTTTGGGTTTTTGATGGTTGTGATAAGGGAGATTGTCAAAGACATTCAGGACGTCAAGGGCGAGGCCGCCTTCGGTTGCGTTACTGTACCCGTTATCTGGGGGATACGGGGGGCCAAAACACTGATCGTGTCAATTATCATGGCTGGCTCTATTCTCCTGGTCAACTTTCTTCTCATCCAGGCAAATTGGTTTTTGCGGGTGTATTTCCTATTGCTAGCTCCCTTTTTCCTATGGTTTCTCTATCGGTTGATAAAGGCAGACACACAAAAGGAGTATAAGACCCTCAACAAGTTCTGTAGCTATATCATCTTTACAGGTCTCGTGAGCATCACCCTAAATTGAAATGAAGAACCTCGCCATATTCGCCTCTGGCAACGGATCCAATGCAGAGAATATCATCAAGTACTTCCAGGAAAAGAAGACAGCCCAAGTCAAAGGTGTGTACTCCAACAAACCAACGGCTTATGTACTAGAGCGTGCCGGGGATTGCGGAGTGCCGGCTTCGGTATTTAACCGAACGGAATTGAATGATGGAACGCTGCTCAGTCTACTTGATCGCGATGACATTGACTACATTGTGCTTGCTGGCTTTCTTTGGCTCATGCCACCAGACCTGATCAGGAAGTTCGATGGCAGGATTGTCAATATCCACCCGGCCCTGCTGCCAAAATATGGAGGAAAAGGCATGTACGGCGACCGAGTTCACCAGGCGGTGATCGACAATGGCGAGACCAAATCCGGGATTACTATTCACCTTGTGAATGAAGAATATGACAAAGGCGAGATCCTTTTCCAGGCCGAGGTAGAGGTGACGCCACAAGATTCACCCTCCACATTGGCCACGAAAATTCATGAGCTTGAATACCGGCATTTCCCAGAGGTGATCGAACGCCTGATAGTAGCTTAGTCTCTAGGGGATATCACCTTTCCAACCCGGGCCACGAACGACCCTTCCTGGAGTAGCTCCGGTGTGATCCCCATCGTCTAGAACCTGCACACCATTTACAAACACATGCATCATGCCTTCGGCAAACTGGTGCGGATCGTCAAAGGTCGCCTTATCGATGATCGTCTCGGGATCAAAGATGACGACATCGGCAAAGTACCCTTCCTTCAGCAAACCGCGATCACTAATCTTCAGATTAGATGCCGGTAGGGCGGTGAGTTTTCTGATAGCATCTTCCAGCGGAATTACCTGCTCCTCCCTCACATACTTACCCAGAAGTCTGGCAAAGTTGCCATAAGCTCTTGGGTGCGGGTTCGAATTCGTGAATGGCTCGACTGGTGCAATGGAGCCTGCATCTGATCCGAAGCTCATATATGGAAGAGCGATCTGTTTTTTTACGTTTTCTTCGGACATCAGGAAATACACCGTCCCGACACGACTACTGTCCTGAATGACAAGATCCATGGCTGTTTCCTCAGGGGACGTGCCCCTCATTTTGCTTACCTCACCCAGTGTCTTACCTGTCAAATACCGAAGCGTATCATTCCGGAATCCCACAAGCAATAGGTTCTCAGGTGTTCCTGCGGCGAAGTACAAGTTCTCCCATCCGTCGCCCTTATTTCTCATCTCCTCTGCCACACGCTGTCGGATTTCGGGATCTTTCAACCTATCAGCCCAATCACCATAACCCCCTTCCTGCACCCAGGGGGGCATGGACGCATCCAAGCCCGTGGCTCCTGCCGTATATGTGTACATATCAGTGGTAATCGTCAGACCTGCCTCTCTCGCTGAGTCAATTTTGGCGATGGCTTGCTCCCACTTGGGCCAGTTAGCCTGTCCCCCGGCTTTCAGGTGGTAGATCTCGGCGGCGATATCGGCCCCATTGGCTATCTCCAGCAACTCATCTATAGCCTCCAACCAATAGTCCCCCTCGCTGCGCATATGTGAAATGTACATGCCACCATACTCTGAGGCTACTTTGCACAGCTCGATCAACTCATCGGTCTCAGCATAAAATGCCGGCGCATATATCAGAGAAGAGCCTATCCCCATGGCCCCTTCCTCCATGGCCACTCTGGCCATCGACTTCATTTTCTCTAACTCCTCCGCCGTGGGAGGTCGATCTGCTTCCCCTATTTGGTGAATCCTGAGTGTAGTGGCCCCAACAAACGAAGCCACGTTGGTAGATACCCCTTTTCTCTCGAGGTAATCCAGGTATTCGCCCAAAGTGGTCCAGTCGATGTCGAAGACGATGTCTTTTTGGCCTGCCTTCATCTCGGCTTTCATGTCATCATTTAGAGGTCCCATCGACCAACCTTCACCCATGACCTCAAGGGTCACGCCTTGCCGTATATCACTCTCTGACTTGCCATCGTGAATCAGCGACAATGTAGCCCAGCTCAGCATGTTGATGAATCCTGGTGCCACTACCTTTCCGCCGGCATCGATCTCCGTTTTGCCCTTGGCTGTGCCAAGGTCTCCAATGGCGACGATCTTATCCCCGACAATACCCAAAGACCCTGAGACGGCCGCCGACCCTGAGCCATCAATCAACTGGCCATTTAGGATGAGGATATCGTAATCGTAGGAAGGAGCGCAAGCAAAAAGTAGGGGGATAAGGAGTAGGCGAAAAAAAGGTTTCATGACTAAGTAGACTTTGACACCCAATTTAGATAACTCGATGCTTTTCGGAAAGCCTTCAACGATACGTGAAGTAGGCAGTGACAGCTTGTAGGCTCAACTCATTCTGAGACCTCTTCCTTCGGCTCTTCCTCCTTGGAGCCAGCGTATAGCTCGTATTTCTGAAACTTGCACTCGAGGCCGCCATTGTAGAGCGTGTATTTCTCGGAGGGACGTAGCTTCAGGTGCCTCAAAGCTGGTACATTGGAACTAAGGACCCAGGCATCAAAACCCGAAAAGTTGTTCTTCAATACGTCGCTGATGGTCTTATAGAAGTCCTGTATCTCTTTTGGGCCAATGCGCTCGCCATAGGGAGGGTTAGTGATCAGTATACCTTCAGAGGTTTTAGGGATGTGCTTTTCCAATGCCACCTCGCGAATGCGCACATCACCACGGATCTTCAGCTGACGAATGGCTTTGTTGGCCATCTCTACCGCTTGCGGATCAATGTCACCCCCGGAAATGCTAAGGGGGGCTCGGCGCACGTTGCTGTCCGCCTCAGCCTTCACCCGGTTCCAGATCACGGGATTGAAGTCCTTCCAGTTCTTGAATCCGAAATTTCTACGGAGCGTCTGAGGGGGCATATTCATGCCCATCATGGCAGCCTCGATCAGGATCGTACCTGTCCCACACATAGGATCCACAAGAGGGATCTCTTTGTTCCAGCCTGCCAGTTGCAGCATGCCCGCTGCCAACACCTCGTTCAGAGGCGCCTGGTGTCCTCGCTGGCGATAGCCTCTCTGATTGAGGGTGTCCCCAGAACTGTCTAACGAGACAGTAAAGCGATCCTTCCACGCGTGAAGGTCAAACTGAATATCCGGGGTCTTCGTATCCACGGAGGGCCTTTCCCCGACCGCATCGCGGAAAAAGTCAGCGATGGCATCCTTCATCTTGAGCGTTGGAAACTTGGAGTGCTTGAAGAAGTCAGAGAAGATGCTATTGTCGATGGCAAAAGTCTGGCTGACATCCATGACGTCGCTCCAATCAAATTTCTTAATCTGATTGTAGAGCTCACGCTCATTGCGTGCCTGGAATGAGTAGATGGGCCTAAGCACCTTCAGAGCTGTTCGCAAAGAGTAGTTTGCCCGGTAGAGAAACTCAAGGTTGCCCTCACAGTCTACTGCCCGTTTGATCGTTTTTACGTTTTGGCCTCCAATGGCTTCCACTTCCTTGGCAAGCACCTTTTCGAGGCCGTACAATGTTTTGATGAGCAGTTTCAATGGACTGGGGATATTAGAAAGACAATAACCAGAGGCAAACATAGCGGAATAATCAGCACCGCTACAAAAAACAACCCCCTTCCGAAATAGGAAGGGGGCTCGTCATTTATATATATGGGTAGATGCTCAAGAATTACTTCTTATCATCCACCTCTTCGTATTCCACATCGGAAACGTCATCGGCAGCTCCAGCCTCGGGACCAGCACCTGCGCCATCCGCAGCTCCGTCACCAGGCGCTCCACCTTGTGCGCCAGCCGCGTCCTGCTGTGCCTGATAGATCTCCTGAGAGGCATTCTGCCACGCTGTATTGAGCTCTGCCAAGGCAGCTTCGATCGCAGGGATTTCCTTCTTGCCGTGAGCTTCCTTCAGATTGGCCAGCGCTCCTTCAATAGCCGACTTATTGGCGTCAGAAAGCTTTTCCCCAAACTCTGACAGTTGCTTCTCAGTCTGGAAGATCATAGAATCCGCCTCATTGATCTTGTCTACTTGCTCCTTCGCAGCCTTATCCGCCTCCGCATTGGCCTGCGCCTCATTCTTCATCTTCTCGATTTCCTCATCGGTCAATCCCGAAGATGCTTCGATTCGGATCTTCTGCTCCTTACCAGTGCCCTTGTCTTTGGCTGAGACATTGAGGATACCATTGGCATCGATGTCGAATGTCACCTCGATTTGAGGAATACCCCTGGGTGCCGGTGGTATACCGTCCAGGTGGAATCGCCCGATTGACTTGTTGTCCTTTGCCATTGGTCGCTCGCCCTGGAGTACATGGATCTCTACCGAAGGCTGACTGTCTGCCGCAGTGGAGAACGTCTCTGACTTCTTCGTAGGGATCGTGGTATTGGACTCGATGAGCTTGGTGAATACGCCACCCAAGGTCTCGATACCCAGTGACAGTGGAGTCACATCCAACAGTAACACATCTTTGACCTCACCAGTCAATACACCACCCTGGATAGCAGCTCCGATTGCCACCACTTCATCAGGATTCACACCCTTGGAAGGCTTCTTGCCAAAAAACTTCTCTACTTCCTCTTGAATCTTTGGAATTCGTGTAGATCCTCCTACCAGAATCACCTCATCGATGTCACTCGTTGACATATTGGCGTCCTGCAAGGCCTGCTTCACTGGAGCCATAGAACGCTTCACCAAACTATCCGCCAACTGCTCAAACTTCGCTCGAGACAGCGAGCGCACCAGATGCTTGGGAATGCCATCCACTGGCATGATGTATGGCAAGTTGATTTCTGTGCTAGAAGAGCTTGACAATTCAATCTTCGCCTTCTCAGCAGCTTCTTTCAATCGCTGCAGAGCCATTGGGTCTTTGCGTAGGTCAATGCCTTCATCATTCTTGAACTCCTCGGCCAACCAATCGATGATCACAGCGTCGAAGTCGTCTCCACCGAGGTGTACATCACCATTCGTAGACTTCACTTCAAAGACGCCCTCACCTAATTCCAGAATGGAGATATCGAATGTACCACCACCGAGGTCGTACACAGCGATCTTCATGTCCTGGTTTTTCTTGTCCAGTCCGTATGCCAGCGCAGCAGCTGTAGGCTCATTGATGATTCGCTTCACTTCCAAACCGGCAATCTGGCCAGCTTCCTTGGTGGCCTGACGCTCAGCATCATTGAAGTAAGCGGGAACGGTGACAACCGCTTCTGTTATACCCTGACCAAGAAAGTCCTCCGCTGTGGACTTCATCTTCTGCAGGATCATCGCTGAAATTTCCTGGGGAGTATAATTCCTCGTACCAATCTTTACTCTTACTGTATCGTTGTTCCCCGACTCAATGCCGTAAGACATATTCTTTATTTCGTTACTCACTTCGGAGTACTTCTTACCCATGAATCGCTTAACAGAGCTGATGGTATTGTGAGGATTGGTGATCGCCTGCCTCTTTGCAGGATCCCCAACTTTTCTTTCGCCATTGCCATCGTCGAGAAATGCGACGATCGACGGCGTTGTTCTCCTACCCTCGCTGTTCTGGATCACGACAGGCTCGTTCCCCTCCATCACTGCCACACAGGAGTTGGTAGTTCCTAAATCAATACCGATAATTTTACCCATGTCTTTATAAGTTGATTGCTAATATTCCTTTCTTAATTCTTTTCGCTTCACTAAGGGGGGAATCAATGGTTGTGCCAAGAGGAATATTACTGACAGATTGACAGCGTACTGACAAAACGTGAATGGATATGGTCTGAGGCGCGTTATTCCCGGTGGCGAAGGGCCTTCCAGAGCACGAAGGCAAGCAGCCCGATGATCAGGGCCAACAGCAAGAACAGGAACCCACCCCGATATTGCCCAAGGCGGTCGAATAGCTGCGGTGCGATCAGGATGATCACCAGCAGCAGTGCAAGTCCCAGGAGGCGCTTCACTTTGCCAAGATACTCCCTTATTCTGTAGTTTTGCGGTTTTCTGAGATAGGTATGGTACTGGAGCAAGAAGTAAAGAAACGCAGGACATTTGGCATCATCGCTCACCCCGATGCGGGGAAGACGACACTCACCGAAAAGCTCCTGCTATTTGGAGGGGCCATTCATACGGCGGGTGCGGTCAAATCCAATAAGATCGACATGAACACACGGTCCGATTGGATGGAGATCGAAAAGCAGCGCGGCATCTCTGTCGCCACGTCGGTCATGGGCTTCGAATACAAGGACCTCAAGATCAACATCCTTGATACACCCGGTCACCAGGACTTTGCTGAGGATACCTACCGTACACTCACCGCCGTGGACAGTGTGATCATGGTGATCGACTGCGTAAAGGGTGTAGAGATGCAGACCGAAAAACTCATGGAAGTCTGCCGGATGAGAAATACGCCGGTACTCTGTTTTATCAATAAACTCGACCGCGAGGGTCGTGATCCCTTCGAGCTACTGGATGAGATCGAGGAAAAACTGAATATCAAAGTACGCCCTCTCAGCTGGCCCATCGGGATGGGTAAGACACTGCGGGGAGTCTACAACCTCTACGAACAGAGCCTCAACCTCTTCGCCGCCAACAAAACCAAGCGAGTGGACGAAGTGCTGGAAATCAAAGATCTCGATGATTCTCAGCTGGACGAGGTCATTACAGAATCGGCCGCCGATCAATTGCGGGAGGATCTTGAATTGATTGAGGGCGTGTATGATCCCTTCAATCCCGAGGAGTATCTGGAAGGCAAGCTAGCCCCAGTATTCTTTGGCAGTGCCGTCAACAACTTTGGCATCCGCGAACTCCTGGACTGCTTTATCCAAATAGCGCCACCCCCAATCTCACGGGAGACCGAGGAGCGTGTAGTCGATCCCCTGGAAGACAAGTTCTCTGGATTCATTTTCAAAGTCCACGCTAATATGGATCCCAAGCATCGCAACCGCATAGCGTTTGCCCGAATCTGCTCGGGGAAATTTGAGAGGGGTAGCAACTACTATCATGTACGACAGGACAAGAAATTGAGGTTTTCCAACGCCACCGCGTTTATGGCACAGCAGAAGGAGACCGTAGACGAGGCGTTTCCTGGTGACATCATAGGCCTGTACGACACGGGAAATCTGAAAATCGGAGACACGCTGAATGAAGGAGAAGGTGGCCTGTTCAAAGGGATCCCGAGCTTCTCCCCAGAGCTATTCAAAGAGGTGGTCAATCTGGATGCGATGAAAGCGAAGCAGCTTGATAAGGGCCTCAGCCAGCTGATGGATGAAGGAGTGGCCCAGCTGTTCACCTATGAAATGGGCTCCCGAAAGGTCGTCGGTACAGTCGGTGCACTGCAGTTCGAAGTGCTGCAACATCGGCTGCTGAACGAATACCGTGCAACTGTTAGGTTTGAGGCAGTCAATATTTACAAAGCCTGCTGGATCTCCGGGGAGGAAGAGGCTGTTGACGCATTTGTGAAAGACAAGTACCGGTACATTGCCCGGGATAAGGAAGGCAAATTGGTATTCATGGCAGAGACCCGGGCCTGGCTGCAGATGGTACAGGATAACTTCCCTGAAGTCACATTTCATTTTATCTCGGAGTTCTGATCACGAGGCGACAAACTGGAAAGTCATTTTACCAGTTCAATCTCAAAGAACTGGGATCATCTCTGTTAATGCCTTTAAGAAATATCCTCTTACTCACGGGCTTGCTCACAGCGTGCATCCGAACGGACTACGAACAGCCTCTTGAGCCCTCCGTTCGGATCATCCGCGATGCCGAGAACCTCTACCAGTCGACCACCCACCAGTTTACGGCGGAGTTTCTGGATTTCAGAGGAGGTATCATTTCAGATACGACCTTCCAGTGGGAAAGCTCAAATCCTGCTGTGCTAACCATCAATAGCTCGGGCCTCGCTCAAGGTATGTCCGAGGGCATTGCTAACATCACGGCAAGTCTCGGCGGGATAACCGGCGAACAACGTATCGTCGTACTGCCCTCGGAAGAGCGCCTCGAAATCTTAGGTGCACCTGACACCTTGTTCATAGGACAATCCGCTAATCTCGGCTTTCGGTACATCGATCCCTCGGGAATCAGGCAAGGGAACGGCACCGGTATTTCATGGACTGTCGGCAATGACTTCGTAATGAGTGTAACGTCTTCGGGCACGATCAGAGGCCTGGGTCGTGGTGTATCGACAGTCGTCGCTCGTGGCATTGCCGTGGTCGATTCAGTCGTAATCAGAGTCATCGATTCTGTGGACCCCCTGGATGAAGCATTGGTAATCCAGACGTTTCCGACATCGCTGGAGGTCGGTCAGACCTTTCAGATGAGGGCTAGTTTTTTTGACAGTACCGGCATGGAAAATGCTGCTGTGCCGATCACCTGGTCCTCCAACAACCCCACGATTGCGTCGATTACGGGCTCCGGTCTGGTGGAGGGGCTCGCTGTCGGCTCAACCACGATCTCTGCTTCGGCTCAGGGCTTGGAAGATGAAGTGAGTATCTCCGTGACCTCCACACCTGTGGATATTACCAGGACCGGCTTGCTGGAAGGCCGAGGGTATGACATATCCGGTGGCTTCGAGCTCTTTGTCGAGAATGATTCGCTCTATCTCCAGGTAACGGAGGCAAGTATCGATAGCAACGCGCCGGGTCCCTACTTCTATCTATCCAATCAAGATGTGAGCGTATCTGGTGGTATAAATCTTGGCGAATCTCAGAATGGTGATTTTGTCATCAACATTACCAGAGACTTCCCTTCGGTAGAGCTTTTTACCTACGATTATTTCGTCGTGTGGTGTGAACCCTTTAGAGTGACTCTTGGCGTCGGACATTTTCAATGACTAAAATGGCCCACCGAATCAACATATCATTGATCGTACTGCTCATTTTGAGCAAATCGACAGTTTTCGCTGGTGGCGGATGGACACTGCAAAAAGGCAGGGGATACTTCAAACTGAACCAGTCCGTTCTATGGGGGGCCAACTACTTTAACCCAGAGGGCGACCGGATTGAGATACTTCCAAGACTAGGCTATTACGCGACCAGCATCTACGGAGAATATGGCATCACCGATCAGCTGGATGTCATCGTCTACTTCCCTTTTTTCGCCAGGGCCACTCAAAATGACTTTGTCCGTCTCGATGGCTCCGTTGATACGGGGGATGCTTTCAACAGTGTGGGAGATAGCGAACTGACCTTGAAATGGGGAATTCTCAGAGACATGCCCATCGTGTTGAGTGCAAGCCTGACGCTCGGTTTGCCTTTTGGTAATCCCGCCGGAGGCGAATCTATGGCGTTGCAGACAGGGGATGGCGAATTCAATCAGATGGTCTTATTCCATTTGAGTCACTCCCTCAAAGCAGCGCCAGTCTATGTAAGCACGTACAGCGGCATCAACAATCGTACAAAAGACCTCTCGGACGAATTTAGATTTGGGCTGGAGGCTGGCTACACTGGATTTCCCAAGACATCCATCATACTCAAGTACTACGGGGTACGCTCGCTTAGGAACGGTGATCCCTCTCCCAATGAAAACCCGGGGATCTTCAACAACAACATGGAGTATTCCATTCTCGCGCCAGAGGTTAACTACGTGGTCTATGAGCAGATAGGCGTGTCCGCATCCGTAGCGGTGCCTCTATCTGGCAAGCAATTCATCGCAGACCCCTCTTACAACCTGGGTGTGTTTTTCAATCTTTGAACAATGACTGAGTGACCAATAAGATGAACCCCATCGTCAACTATGAAGACAATCACTTGTTGATTGTCAACAAACCTGCAGGGTGGCTCGTACAGGGCGATAAGACCGGCGATGTTACACTGACAGATTGGGGCCGCGCATACATCAAAAAGAAATATGACAAACCCGGGGATGTCTTTCTCCACCCCGCCCATCGGCTGGATCGACCGGTCAGTGGGCTGGTGATTTTTTGCCGCACTTCCAAGTCCCTGGAACGAATGACCAAAGCCTTTCGAGACGACACCATTCAGAAGACGTATCTCGCTCTAGTGGAGGGGCGCCCCGATAGCCTGGAGGGCGAATTGATTCACTGGCTTTGGAAGGACCGCAATAAAAACCTGGTCAAAGCCTACCAACAACCGAAGGGAGATGCCAAGAAGTCGGTGCTCCACTATGAATCCATTGCCAGTCAAAGGGAGACGTCGCTGCTAAAGATCCAGCCAAAAACCGGGCGCTCTCACCAGATCCGTGTACAGCTATCGAAGATGCATTGCCCGATCATGGGTGATGTGAAGTATGGTGCATCCAGCCCACTCCCGGACAAGCAAATTGCCCTCCATGCGTTTCAATTAAACTTCACGCATCCGGTGAAAAAAATTGATATGCAATTAACTTGCGCACCGGAATCGAAAGAATGGATCACGTACAAAGCAAAAATCGATGAGTTGGATAGAAAGGCTTAAGGAGAAGTGGGGATTGAAGTCGATGTGGCAAGTGGTCATCGTGCTGATCGTTTTCTCATGTACTGGATTCACCGTGCTCTTCATCAAGGAACCGGTCGTAAACTTCCTGACGGGTGGAGAAAAGACCGGTTGGTTCACCTTCCTTTATTGGCTTTTGATCTTCCCGGTCTACAATGTCATCCTGCTCTTCTATGGTTTCGTTTTCGGTCAATTTGAGTTCTTCTGGAACTATGAAAAAAAGATGATCAATCGATTCCGAAGAAAGAAAAGGGCAGAGCCGGCCACCGAGCAAGTCACTGACAACTAACAAAAAACCGCCCCTTGTGGAGGCGGTTCCATTGCTAGATATTTTTCTCTAAGACCTAATCGTCAAGGATCTTCTCAGCGAGTACTGTCACTTTGTTGTTGAGGACCTCTACGATGCCACCCTCAACCAGGACATGAGTCTCCTTTACTTTCTTTTCTACTTTCCTTGTGAACTTGATGTCTCCGACGCCCAATGTCGAAATCATAGGCGCGTGATTGTTGAGTACCTGAAAAGAGCCATCGGAACCCGGAAAGGTCGCACTATCGACCTCTCCCTCGAAAAACTTCTCGTCAGGTGTGATGATCTCCAAAAACATAGTTCTTAGGCGTTAGCTTCTGCCAGTAGTTTCTCTCCCTTTTCTATCGCATCCTCTATAGTACCGACCAGGTTGAATGCAGCTTCAGGGAGATTGTCGTGCTTACCATCCATGATCTCATTGAACCCCTTGATGGTGTCTTTGATGTCTACAAGTACTCCTTGCAATCCAGTGAACTGTTCTGCTACGTGGAATGGCTGCGAGAGGAATCGCTGCACCCGTCGAGCACGGTGTACGACGAGCTTGTCTTCATCTGACAATTCGTCCATTCCGAGGATGGCAATGATGTCTTGCAGCTCCTTGTATCGCTGAAGGATCTCCTTCACACGCTGCGCGCAGTCATAGTGCTCATCTCCGAGTACTTCTGCACTCAAGATCCGAGAAGTGGAATCCAGAGGATCCACCGCAGGATAGATACCTAGCTCGGCGATCTTTCTTGAAAGTACAGTAGTCGCATCGAGGTGAGAGAATGTTGTCGCAGGAGCGGGGTCTGTAAGGTCATCCGCAGGTACGTAAACTGCCTGAACGGATGTGATCGAACCTCTCTTTGTGGAGGTGATGCGCTCTTGCATGATACCCATCTCTGTAGCCAGCGTAGGCTGATAACCCACGGCAGAAGGCATACGTCCCAAAAGGGCTGACACCTCGGATCCCGCCTGAGTGAATCGGAAGATATTGTCTACGAAAAACAGGATATCACGACCCTGGCCTGTGCCATCTCCATCACGGAAGTACTCAGCCACTGTCAATCCGGAAAGTGCCACCCGTGCTCTTGCACCTGGAGGCTCATTCATCTGACCAAACACGAAGGTCGCCTTTGAATCTTCAAGTCCTTTTTTATCAACCTTCGTAAGATCCCAGCCACCTTCTTCCATGGAGTGCTTGAAATCCTCACCATAGTTGACAATACCCGCTTCGATCATTTCCCGAAGCAAGTCATTTCCTTCACGAGTTCGCTCACCTACTCCAGCAAATACAGATAGACCGGAGTAAGCTTTTGCAATATTGTTGATCAGCTCCTGGATCAATACGGTCTTACCCACACCAGCACCACCAAACAAACCAACCTTACCACCCTTTGCATAGGGCTCGATAAGGTCAATTACTTTGATTCCTGTGAATAGTACCTCTGTAGAAGTAGTAAGCTCGTCAAACTTAGGCGCATGTCGGTGGATCGGGAGACCCTGCTCACCTTTCGGTTGATCCATACCGTCTATTGCCTGGCCGACTACGTTGAAAAGTCGCCCTTTGATATCTTCACCGATTGGCATTTGAATGGGGCCACCCATATCGACTGCATCCATTCCTCGCGTCATACCGTCTGTCGCATCCATCGCGATGGCGCGAACCCGATCCTCTCCAAGGTGCTGCTGCACTTCCAAGACGACTTTCGTTCCATCCTCCTTCTCTACAGTCAATGCATCAAGGATATTTGGCAACTTGGCGCTTTCTGCGTCAAAACTTACATCCACTACTGGACCAATCACCTGGGTTATTTTGCCCGTATTTGCCATTTCTTAAATCGGTAAATAAATGTGTGTTGCTAAATTGACTGCGAAATTAAGCACAAATAGGATAAACCCGAAATATGCAGTAGTCTTTCTACTGTGCCGGCAAATCACTTCAAAATCAGACACTTACCACATGTTGGTTCGTCACCATAATTGCCGATTATGCCTCCTCACCTAAGTCCCTGATTTTCTTGTGCTTTACCCGCTCGCTACGAAATTCCACTACATAATTCGGGTAAAGTGGAAAGGATGCCAGAGGTTATGTCGCAGACTCACCAATGATGTTTCATCTGCCTGTAAATCAGCGCGCAAATACTAGTTTTCCTCATCGAAGAACAGCTTATAAAAGTGCTTCCCACGATCAGCGTCATAACCCCGCTCGATGAGGCTTCTTTTGCCGTGAACATAGACATGAAAATTCTTGTCCAATTTGATCACTGATTTCATTTGTCGCTTGGCAGCATTGAATGCAGGCGCTGAGATCTCAAAGTCTTCCTCCATGCCTTCCAGTTGACGCTGTTCTACGAAGGTGTCGCGATACTGCAGAAAGGCTTCCCGCTGTTCAATGTCCGGCAAGACCTCTTCTTCGAAGGCTCGTTGATTGAAATGATCGCGCTCCTTGAAGAACTCCATGGACCTATTGATAAGGTCCACCTGCTCTGATCGATTGGCGGTTTCCTGGCCATTGAGGGCGAAGTCCTTGCAGAGATTCATAAAGTTCTTGGTGTGGTAGTACTCGTCCTCCAGAGGTTTTAGGTTGAGGAAATGATCCACCCAAAACCGTGCTTGGCCGCCCTTGCTGGACTTGTCGAAGACCAGCACCTGATAGGTTTTTGGCTCTGTTGTATTGAAGATAAGTGCGCCCTTGCTGATATTATTGACACTGATTCCTTCGTCTGCCACCATTCCCAGGCGCTGGTCCTGCTGGTAGACTTTGATAAATGGGTCCCGATCCTCCGACTTGAAAACTCCTACCGCCGGGACTGATTCCTCTTCCAGTGGCACCTCATCAAAATGGGCCACGTACAGCTCCCCTTCCTTGATATTGTCGTTATCAGATACGGCAAAAAGTAGCTTAAGGAAGTTTTGTGCCTCCGTCAGGAAATTGCCAGAATCCTCAAATACACTTCGTACCGATGCAAAGGCGCCGTTGTACTCCACGTCCAGTTCATGCGTAAATGTCATGAAGTTCTCCATTCGGAAGGGCTTCAAAAAGAACATCGTCAGGATCTCCGACAGGTCTTCCTGTAAGTCGAGGAGCTCCGCATTCTTGAAGATACCTTCCTCACTGATTGCTCCGACATACAGTTGGTTCAAGCGGATGGTTTCAAATGGAATGGATTGCATGGTCAGCGATTCAGCAGTATTCTAAAAGTGGTTCCTTTGTTGAGTTCTGTCTTCTTCACGAGAATCTTCCCCTGATGATAGTTTTCGACGATCCGTTTCACCAGGGTGAGGCCCAGTCCCCATCCCCGCTTCTTGGTAGTAAATCCCGGCTGGAAAATTTTTTTCACCCTATTCTTCGCAATGCCTTTTCCAGTGTCCTTCACATCAATCGCCACCTGTCCTTCATTGACCTGGAGGATACTCACCAAAATATCGCCTCGACCTCCCATAGCATCCACAGCGTTTTTGCATAGATTCTCCATCACCCACTGAAATAGATCCTTGTTGAGTTGGGCGACGACATTGCGATTGGGGAAGACGGTCAATCGGATATTGATTTTTGTGGACAGCCGATTTTGAAGGTAGGCCAACGCCCCCTGCACGACATCAAAGACGTTTTCTTCATGAAGGTGCGGTGTGCTCCCAATGCTGCTGAACCTTGCAGTGATCATCTCGAGCCGCGCGATATCCTTGTCAAGTTCTTCGATGTTTTCGTCGGCCGGATAAGTGGCCCTCAGATATTCGAGCCAAGCGATCAGGGAGGAAAGGGGAGTACCCAATTGGTGAGCGGTTTCTTTTGCCAGTCCAACCCACACGCGATTTTGTTCAGCACTACGCGAATAGTTGAAGATCGCGAAGGTAATCAGACCGAAGATGAGGATAATACTCAGCTGGATATAGGGATAGTAACGCAGCTGTGTAAGTAGACGGGAGTTCTGGTAGTAGATATACTGTACTCCAAAAAGGTTACCCTGATTATCTCGCAACGTAACCTTAATCGGCAGGTGTTCATTGCGCATCTCCCGGATACGATTGCGCAGATAGTTGTTACGCCTCTTGGGCTCATCAATTTTGTCCACCTCTGGGATGTTGAGGTAGTTAGCCGGGTTATTGGCCTCATCCGTGAGGATCACTGGGATCGTTTCATTGGACTGAATCACATCCTCCAGGAGAAACGTGTAGTCCTGGGCTTCGCTGTCGTTGGCGAGGTACTCCAGCGTCTTCGCATAAAGGTTGATCTGGTTGATTTCGCGCTCCCTGATTTTCTCGACCAGAACATTCGTATAGATAATACTTGATAGCCCAATCACCAGAGATACAATCAAAACTCCCCACTTGAAGTAGGATTTGTTTGAATACAGATCGATCGGCTTGGCCTCACTTGTCCTTTTCACTGCAAACGAAAATAGCACATCAGGGCCAGATTCGGCCCCGACATGCTATTCATGAAATTGAGTTTTTTATGGATTGTCAGTAGTTCTTCATCATGAACCACTTCGCCAGCACCTTGTAGGTCACTTTGCTGCCGCTGGTCAATATCCCAACGCGGTATATACGTCCGGCAAACCAGATGGTCATCAGGAAGCCCCCAACCAGACAAAGCAGTGAGACAATGATTTGCCAGATGGGCACTTCAAATGGCACCCTCGCCAGCATAATGATCGGTGAGGTGAATGGGATCATTGAAAGTGACACAGCGGTGGCTCCGTTTGGGTTTTGTAGTGCGACACCCATAAGCAGCAAGCTCAGGATGATCGGCAAGGAAACCGGTAGCATGAACTGTTGCGCCTCCTGCAAACTGTCTACGGCAGATCCAACGGCGGCAAAAAGCGCCCCATATAGCAGGAATCCGCCGAGGAAATAGAAAATGAACAATGTCAGGATTTGGCCAACAGGTAAAGCTGCAAAAACATCGAGGATATTGGCCACCAGTTCCGGAGGCAGGTCTTCAGCTCCGACGTCTGCCGCTCCTAGCTGTTCCTGGACCATCTGCTGTTGCGCCGCACCAGGGTCGTAATTGAAGAAGGCGGACAGGAGGAATGTGAAAGTAGCAATCAGCACTACCCATATAGCAAATTGTGTTAGGGCCACGGCGGCATTGGCCAATACCTTGCCAATCATCAAGTGAAAGGGCTTCACCGAGGATACGATCACCTCGACGATCTTGCTCGTCTTCTCACTCAGGACACTCTGCATAATGAAGCTTCCGTAGATGAACACAAACATGTACATCAGAAAGGCCATGACATATCCTGCGAGTGACGCAATGTCGGAGCTTGATTTCTTGGCTTCGCCAGTATCTGACACATTGAAGTTGGATATGGACACTGAGGCTCTGAGGTTATCAATCACTTCCTTGTCGATATCCAACCTTGCCAGCTTCAGGTCCTCGATTTTCTCCTTGATAGGTCGGCGAAATCTATTCAGGAACCCTAACCCCGGGTTGCTCTTGGAATAGTAGGCGATGCCCTGGGGATTATCGATGTCCATCTTGGGAATGAACAACACGCCTTCCGCCTGGCCACCGTTCAGGGCTTCGACACCTTCATCCAGTGTCTTGTCAACAACTGAAATATCAAAATCGGTAATGTCAAAACCTTCTCCAAAGTATCCACTCTCATCTATGATGAAGACCGATTTAACGTCTGTGGATTCGTTGACAGCCAAAAAAGCCGCCAGTGCAATAAATGCCGGAAAAATCAGGGGCGTAAGAATAGTGGCCAGGAGGAAGGACTTCTTCTTCACACGCTCCATGTATTCGCGCTCGATGATCAGCAGGATATTATTCATGGCTACCTCCTTCCACGTTCATAATGAAGATGTCGTTCATGCTTGGGATCTTTTCACTGAAGGAATGTATTTCCACCATGGGTATCAGGGCTTGCAATAGTTCGTTGGGAGATTTGCCGTTGTCAATTCGTACTTGAGAGGAGATCATGTCCCCATGTCCATTTTCGCTGCCAAGCAGTGCAAAATCCATTGGAAGGTTTGAAATCGGTCGGACATGTCGGATCAGGTACGTGTTGCTGCGGTACTCCGATTTGATGTCCTCCTTAGGTCCATCAAGTATCTTCTCAGAATTGTGGATCATCGCGACATGATCACACAGCTCCTCCACGGACTCCATCCGGTGTGTCGAAAAGATGACCGTCGTGCCCTGCTCTCGCATTTCGAGGATGTTGTCCTTTATCAGATTGGCATTGACGGGATCAAATCCCGAAAAAGGTTCATCCAGTATTAGCAGATCCGGCTTGTGCAGCACCGTGGCAATGAACTGGATCTTCTGACTCATTCCTTTCGAAAGGTCCTCGACTTTCTTGTTCCACCAGCCCTCGACACTCAGCTTTTCAAACCAAAACTTGATCTGCTTCTTGGCCTCCGCTTTACTTAATCCCTTCAATCCAGCCAGGAAAAGCAGCTGCTCCCCTACTTTCATCTTCTTGTAGAGGCCTCGCTCTTCCGGGAGGTAACCAATTTTTCGGACATCGGCAGGTGTGATCGCCTTCCCCTTCAAAATGATCTCACCTTCATCTTCATTGATGATCTGCGTGATGATCCGTATCAGTGTCGTCTTCCCCGCCCCATTGGGGCCCAACAAGCCGAAGATCGACTTTTCCGGAACGGTCAGGGAAATGCCTCTCAAGGCCTCCTTGCCGCTGTAGGATTTGTGAATGTTTTTTACTTCCAGCAATTCGTCTGTGGGTTTGAATTCTCGGTCAATTTCAAGTGATTAGTGCCAAGCCCCAAAGATTTCTTACAACATTTCGAAATATTTTTTTGATTTTCAGCGGACCCCCATCAGCACTCTAGTGTGATGAGAAAATGTAACTTTACGCCGGAAATTCCGGCTTTCATGGGCATCAGAGTACTCGGACTTGACGGTAGGATGATCAAGGATTCTGGCTTCAGCAGATTCATTGCCAGGCTCAATTCCATTCACGCTGCGCTGGCATTTGCAGTTCCGTTCCTAATCTTTTTGCCATTCTTTCTGTTGGTCAGTATCCATCCCAGGTGGCACAGGCCGGGGCTGGTTGTTCACAATTGGTGGGCGAAGATCTTCTTTGGATTGATGATGCTGCCCTTATCGATCGATTGGAGGTTCAAACCCAAAAGGAATAAGCACTACATCTTCTGCGCCAATCATTTCTCCTACCTCGATATTCCGGCCATGGGTTTGATGGGGGTTCCCTTCAAGTTCATCGGCAAACAATCACTGGCAAAGGTTCCGTTGTTTGGCTACATGTTCAGGAAGCTACATATCCCCGTCGAAAGGGGCAGTACAGCGGGTCGTGCCAGAAGTCAGAAGAAAGTCCTCGAGCTCGCCAAGCTGGGTTATAGCATGACGTACTTCCCTGAGGGTGGCATGATCTCAACCGAGCCCCCGAAGATGGTAGCCTTCAAAGAGGGCGCCTTCCGATTGGCGGCGGAGCTAGGCTGGCCTATTGTGCCCGTCTCCCTATGCACCAACTATCACGTTCTACCTGACGATCCGAAATTGTACCTCTACAGAGGACCAGTGAATATTGTGGTCCATCCACCTATCATGGCTACCGGCAAAAGCAAGGAAGATCTACAAAAATTGAAGGAGCAGGTACGAGCCGCTATCGAGAGCGGACTTAAGGACAATTCCGTTGATTAGCCTATTATTGCCTTTGAAGATTGGCTAGCAAATGAAGATAGACAAAACCACGCTCGAAAAAGTCGCCCACCTGGCGCGTGTCGAAGTACCGGCAGGCATGGAAGATCGTGTCATTGCCGACCTCGAAAAGATCCTCACATGGGTGGAAAAGCTGAAGGAGGTGGACACCTCTGATGTTGCTCCACTGACGCACATGTCCTTCGAGCAAAATTCATTTCGAGAAGATACTCCTGAAAATACGCTGTCACGAGAGGAGGGGCTTGCGAACTCGCCAGAGAACAACGGTCAGTATTTTCAAGTACCCAAGGTACTCGATACCTAGCCGAAAATGTCCCAAATACTTCCTACCGCACCTGCACAAGTACACAAGCTATGGTTAGTGGCGCTTGTGGGGATGACTGCCATCTATGCCTACTTCTATTTCACCCGGCACGAGCACTTTATCGATTGGCAGATCGAGTCTTCCACAGACCGCACTGAATTTGCCTTCACTGAGTTTGGTCTGGGGCCCTTCCGAATGGAAGTGCCTGCCTTCCGCTATACCATCAGCGAAGAGTTCAGCGGGTCCGCAGTCAATGACACCAGCCATCTGACGACCCCTCTGCTGATCACCATCTGGGTTGGCATCTGCTACCTACTGGCAGCCTTCACATATTTTCGGCGAACGACATTTATCGTGCTCTGCGCACTGTTTCTCTTCTTTCTTATCAGTCTGCAACTGGATAGCTATCCGATCTTCGGCATGGCACCACCGTCACGGGTCGGGACCGGCATCATTGCATTTCTTTACCTGGGACTCGGATACGCCTTCCATGCCTTTCTGCTCAGGGTCCCATTTTGGGTACGTGGAGCGGCGTTCGCGGCGTTGACAGTGATCCTTGGATGGTACCTCAATTCTGCTATTCCACATTTCCCCAATTACCTGATCGCGTCAGGCACCTATGGGATGGCCATCATGGCCATTCTCTTCGTCATCCTCGTGGCTGAAGAGATCATTTTCGGCATCCTCTTTGTCACGACGCAATCCAAAGGGAAGAGCAGTGAAAAGCACTTCATCATTGCCAGCGCGGTCTATCTCTTATTCGTGACACTGTATTATCTGAAAAAGGCTGGGATCTATCCGAATATCCTACCCATCGTCAACCCTTACTGGCTACTGGTCATTTCGGTGCTTGTCTCCATATGGAGTCTCAGATTCAAACAGGAGTTCTTCAATACCAACACCGGTACGAACCTTGATCTACGACATCTACTCGTGGGCATGGGATTAATAGGTCTTTCTTTTCTGGCGATCGGTTTTGCCTCCGGTAATGATCCGCTGTACGAAAGCTTCCACTATTTGATCATATACATCCATTTGGGCTTTGGGGGTGCCTTCTTACTGTATATCATCCTCAATTTCATAGACGCCCTTATTGCTGGCCACTCCGTCTATCGCATCGCTTACAAGGAAAGGAATTTTCCCTACGTGACCTGCAGGCTTGTAGGTCTGATAGCTGTTGCGGCTTTTTTCTTTCAGGCCAACAAGGAGCCCATGGAACTCACGCAGGCCGCTCGTTATAATGCCCTTGGGGAACATGCCATCAAGACCAACGAGGGTGAGCTAGCTGAGCAATACTTCATCGCTGGGGCTGTATCAGGCCACAACAATCACCTGTCTAACTACCAATTGGCGATGGCGGCCCGTTTCAAAGGCAATGAGACTGAACAGGCGCTACGATATAGAAATGCCACGAACAGATACCCGACACCTCAGGCCTTCGTAAATGCGGCCCAGGCTGCTCCAAATACCTCGCAGACGCAGGTTTTTCTGGAGCGCGGCCTCATCGACTTCCCTGCGGCTGGAGAATTACAGAACAACCTGGCAGTGCACTACACTAGAACGAGCAGGTGGCAGGAGGCCCTGGATCTGCTCAATGAAAGTGGCGGCACGGGTGATTGGAACAAAGCCCCTGAAACCAACAAATGGAAAGTCTTCACACACCTCGGTCAGGATGTGGACATTGATCCTGACGAATTCTTCAGCAGCAACAATGCCGTGCGCACGAATGTGCTTTCTAATCTTCTGGGCAGAGAAGCAAACTCGTTCCCACCTATAGATACGACGCTATTCCAGGGAGCTCTGAACCTTCATGGCCTGACGCTGCTGAACAACACTGCTTACACCGGTGCAGCGCTGCCTTTTGCCGTCTTTCGCCGGGCGGTGCGGTACACTTACAATGTGCAATTGCAGAACGACCTCAAGATTGCCGGTGCGCTCAACCTCTACCGTCATGGGGATGTAAACGCGGCTGTGCAAACGATGGAAGGGCTACTCGTCGGCGCTAACCCATTTCAGGAAGCAGAGATTGCGAATGTTTTGGGGTTGCTCATGCTGGAGCAGGGTGTCTATGACCGAGCCTCGGAATACTTGCAGACGGCAGCCGAGAACGCTCATACGGAGGCTTCATTTCATTTGGCCATCTCATTGATGGAGCAAGGCAAATTGGAAGAGGCCAACCAGGTGTGGCAGGAACTGCTGGTGGCACAGCCTAGCTACCTTGAAGCCTACAGTCAAGTCCAGTCCATTTTCACATCGAACCCGGCACCCATTCTCACCTACTATTATCAGTGGAAGAGCTATCCACCTTCAGCGCTTGCAGATATGCTCACAGAAATCCAGGCAAGTCCAGAGTATGTCAATTCCATTTGGAGAAAAATATCGCTGGAGGCGCGACGAGGTTGGGATGCAGCACTACTCGACCGTTACCTTCGGGTACTTGAAGGGCAATTGGATGCTAATACCCTCGAACGAGCCACTTTTGACCTTGCGGTACTTAGAGGTGATACGCCCGGCAGTATACCTCAATATGCCAATTCCTTTGATGAAACCCTGACCATCGCTCAGGCAAGGGTTATCCTGAACGAAGGCGAAGAGATCGCAGGCTTCAATATGCTGTCCGCAGCATCCGCATCTTATCCCACTTCCGTGAATTACTTGAAGAACTATACACTTCTTGCCCTTCAGATCGGACTTAGGGATTATGCGGAGGACGGGCTAGTTCAGCTGCGCCAGTTGATGACAAGCGGTGAATTCCGATCATTTCAACGGGAGTATCAAAGCACACTTGACAGCTTGCCGCAAGACTTTCAGCCATAAAAAAACCGCCTCCCTTTCGGAAAGCGGTCTTCTTATCTTTTCTGGATTATCTCTTAATTGTTCAGCTTGAAGATGATAGGCATCATCATTCGCACTTTCACAGGTCGTCCGCGCTGCTTACCAGGCTTGAATCTTGGAGATGATCTCAATACTCTTTCAGCTTCTTCATCGCATCCGGCGCCGATACCTTTCACAGCTCGTACGTCTGTAACGCTACCGTCTTTGTCCACAACGAACTGAACGTATACTTTCCCTTCGATGCCCATTCGTCGAGCTTGCTTGGGATACTTCATGTTCTTACC
The DNA here is from genome assembly GCA_965227935.1 of Cyclobacteriaceae bacterium. Taxonomy (GTDB): domain Bacteria; phylum Bacteroidota; class Bacteroidia; order Cytophagales; family Cyclobacteriaceae; genus JAWPMT01. Next base: position 369,256 of record CBDDGS010000055.1, read on the forward strand.
AACGAACGCGTAGAAGGCTTGGATTCCTCCGGGGAATTCTGGCTGATCTTCCACAATATCGAAGATCTCATCCACTACTTCCTCCTCAGGAGCCTCTTCGAAAACGATGTCTTCAACAACAGTCTCTTCTGTTACCTCCACATCGAGTTCCACTTCAATCTCTTCTTCGATCTCCTCCTCATCAGGAACCTCTACGATCTCAGGTAGCTGTATTTTGGGTGGAGGGGGTGGTGGCTGCTCGGTAGGAGGGATATCCATGATATCTTCAAAATCATCTTCTACCTGTCCGAGGTCCACGAGACCTGCATCATCATAAGACTTGTGCTCAAAAGCCCAGATGACAACAAGAAGCGACAGGGACAATCCTACAAAAGCAAACATTCTGGAATAGTAATCCAGATTCGCATGCTTGTACTTTTTCGTCAGCGGATTTTGTCCTTCTGCAGTTTCTTTCGCATTGAAATTTTTGGTAGTACCGTCAATGATCACCTTCGAAAGCACAGCGACCAGCACAATCACAACCAAAAAAGCAATTGGAATAAAAATCATAAAGCTTAATTAGTTTTTTCTTTTAACAACCCGAGAATATCAAAGATATTACCAAAACAACTTAATTCAGTAACGTTTGATTCCTTTTTTCCATCAGATGGAAGAAAAGCAAACCAGCTGAAAGGCCTATCAGATCGAATATGAAATCGATAATATCGGCTGCCCGATAATCGACAAATTCCTGGATCCACTCCGTCAGTCCGGCCCCCGCCACGCCTGCGATAGCCACCAGAATAAAGCTCCTGGCACGTGGAAGGCCCATTTCGACTCTAAAAACGAGCATGGCCAAAACGGCCTCTACGAAGAACAACGCTGCATGGACAAGTTTATCTTCCTGAGGAAAGAAGTAATACCCCCAGCCCAATGGGTCGCCCGGAGTGAGCAAACCGTAGGCCACGAGCAGTGTCCAAACTACAAGCGCTATTCGGAACTTCAACTTTCGCCTATTAGCGAGTTGTATTCGTCAGCAGGGATAAGGAGGTCACCTTCGTCGGACACCTTGATCTTGATCATCCACCCGTCTCCGTAAGGATCTGAGTTGACGGCCTCTGGTGTACCTTCCAGGCTCTCGTTCACCTCTATGATCTCACCACCTACTGGCATGAAGAGGTCGGAGACCGTCTTGACTGCTTCTACCGTGCCGAAGACCTCACCCGCTGCTATCGTCTCGCCCATTGTCTCGATCTCCACGTAGACGATATCGCCCAACTCGCGCTGTGCGAAATCGGTGATGCCAATAGTAGCAACATCCCCGTCCATTCGAACCCATTCGTGGTCCTTGGTGTATTTGAGATCCTGAGGTATATCCATGGTTTGTGTATTTATGAAATGCGCTCAAAATTAAGGCACATCAGCAAATTATCAGGTTCTGAACTTCCGAATTGTATCTATTGCGCAAAGCTGAGTCGCGTCTGAATACCGAAAGCAGTGTTGGCCCTGTAAAATTGACCTACGAACGGATCATTGACGGTTCTTTCGAAGTAGAAGGTAAGGTCGAGTTGATCATTGAGTCTATAGCTCACCGTAGGTCGCATTTGGAAGTTTTTGTTTCCGTTGGTGACGGAGTTTTCTCCCTCCAAGGTCCGCTGAACTACCCGTGTGTCCCGAATGCTGAAATTCATACGGAAGGTCACATCATTTTCAAGAATGACGGTTCTTCCCCTACTCCTGAATGGTAGCTTCAGATTGTCCTTCGTATAGCCCAAATCAAAAGAGATCTCGCTTCCCCTTGTCTCATTGACCTGCGCGTTGGAAAGGCTGAGAGAAAGAGTCCGGTCCCTTTTGTATTCCAGGCGCGTCGTGAGATTGCTCTTTGTACGCACATTCACGCCGATGAGAGGAGCAAACTGCTCCGCGATACTTACCTGGCTGATGATATAGAAGGGCACGAGATTGCCAGAAACCGGATCAGTGAGCGTCGGAAGTGGATAGTCCACAATCGAGTTATTCAGCTCAATGCCTGACTGATAGAGCGGCTGGTTGATGTAGTTGCTGACGGAATACACCGAGCGATACGAATGTGTGATGTTGATGGAAGAGAAAACATCTCGGATGCCAGGCAGCTTGTTAAGTCCCGCGTAATCCAGTCGCCAGTTTGGTAGCGGGATCTTGGGGAAGGGGTTGGTGTTCGACGTATTGGCATCATTACCTGAATAGGCAGCCAGGAACGCAGGGATCAAGATATCCTGCGAAAGTGAATCATAGGTTCCGGGGATGCCAATACCGGACACGCTCTCGTTCAGCCGTTGTCGCATGATGTCGATATTTTCAACGAACTGGTTGAAGGCCGGAGACACATTGTCTAGCTGCTTTTCAAAAGTGGTCCCAACTGACAGGAATGTCAATGAGTAGCTACCTCCCCGCGTTGGTGTGAGTGATTGAAACGCATTCACCGTATCGACGGCATTGAATCGGAAGAGTTCCTGGTAATTGCCGGTCGTCGTTCTCTTGGCGTCTACCCGGATCTTGATGTCGTCGGTAGGCTCCACAGCTGCCCCCAGGGTGAGGTCTTCGCTGCGCACCTGCTCAAAAGGCGAGGTGAGCAAGGTATTGCGAGTGATCCACCCGTTGTCCGCTGCGCGATTGCGAATGCCCGGATCCTGACTTCCGAGCACAAAACCCCATCCCGGCGAACTGAAGCCACTATCGAGACCAAATAGAAAAGGCGTCGGCAAAAATCCCGGCAGGGTAGTGCCCTCCCTAACGCCATAAGTAACATTTGCGGACCGTAGCGACATCAGCAGCCGAAGCAGGACATTGCCAAAGGGTTTTGGAGGATTGACGGCAGGCGCTTGAGAATTATCCCCGTTCGCACGACTTCTGGAAGTGCTCCGTCTGGCCGTAGGTGCGGGGGCGTTCGCTCTTTTCAAGAAGGGTAGCACATTGTACAACTTGACAAAATCCGCCCGACCCGACAGCGTTTGATCGCGGGAGTTGTTGATGAAGTTGCCGAAGAATGTAGAATCGTTGGGGTCGGGAATCAGGTTACCCTGATCTTGTCCTTGTCTGTTGACAAAACCGGCGGTCCAACCATAGCTCACAGAATATCGGTAATCCGCGCTCATCCAATCTGTCAGTGGTAGCTTGTCCAGTGGTAGCTTGTATTGCGCGGAGATGTCTTGCGAAAAGTTCTTCATACGCCCAAATCCCCAAATCTGATCCCAGATGAAGCTACGCTCCTCTGGCGTGTCAATTTCTCCCTGGATTTCCCATTCCGGTTCGTCGATGACTGCGTTGGCCCGAGCACTGTAGTCGATGGATAGGCCCTTGAACAGGCTCCAGCGCATGTTATAGCTGCGGGTGAATGTGAAAAGCCGTTCGATCAGCAACAGGTCATTTTGGTTAGGGTCATCGGGAATGGAGAGGTCATCGTCGTACAGCTGCGTCCTTCGGAAGCTACGATTGAGGTCCATCCGTAGGGAGAGGTTGTTGGGGATGGGTGAGAAATTGATGTCTTTGATCAGCTTCAGGAAGGGGCTGTTGAAGGCCCCTGTATTTGCGAATGGCTCGATCGAAATTGTCGGAGGTGTGTAATTATAGGCAAAGCCTGCAGCGATCGTCTTCTGGAGGAATGCCTGCTGATTGACGTTGCTCGACTTGATGTCGCTATAAGCATAGGTAAAGGAGAAGTTCTCAATGTCATAGATGTTTCGTCGGGCGTCGGGATTGACTTTTTCCTTGCGGACGTTGGTGAAGTTAAGACTTCGACTGGTTCGCCGATCCTCGACTATCCGCCGATATTCGTCCCTTTCCTGCTCCGTCGCGAAGCTCTGTATCGATGCCTCCAGGGGTGTATCGGGGTCGAGCGGATCATACTGGGGTGTTGACCGGCTCTGCTGGTAGCTGGCAAACATTGGCACCTTCAGACCAGTCTTCTCGGGGAGCAGAAACTTGTCGACATTGATGGAAGCGGAAACATCGTATTGGAAGGTCTCGAATCTAGTTCGCTGCGAAATCTTGTCCTGAATACTTCCAAAGCCGAATGAGGTGTATCTCGTCGAGGCTGAAATGCTTCCCAAATCCGCCAACTGCAGATTGAGCCGGGCATTGGCTGCCCATCCTTTCTGAGTGTCAAAGTCCGTCACGCGAAGCTCATTGGCCCAAATACAGACAGACTTACTCTCGCGATCGTCGCTACCAGGGTTCCTCACGCCGATAAGCATGGTCGTGATGTTACTGATGTCAGGGTTTCCTTTGACTGTGAAGAGGTATTTACCGTCCTGGCTTGGCACTGTGAAGGGGATACGGCTATCGTTGCCTCCTGCTCCGGAGGTCAGCTGACCCAGGTTTCTTTGTGACTTCACTCCCAGCAGCTCGTTGATGGATACGCTGATCTCATTTTCCAGGGGCCACACAAATCTGGGAAGGTCTTCCTGCGATACACCAGTTACATCCTGGGGGGTGATCTTCAGTGGCACCTCGATCTCGTAATAGTTTTCATTCTCATCGGAGCCTATTCGCAAGAACCCAGTCAGCTCGTCATCCTGCACGTCATCCCCTCTAAAGGCCTGGGCATGGAGGAACATATTGAGCCGGCCATAATTGATCAGGTCAAAATCGAGATTGGTCTTGAACACAGCACGGGAATCCCGGTCCTGCAGGTCCTCAATACACAGTTGCAGGGACTGCTCGTTCACCACCCTATTGAGCGTCGTCGTGTTATCCCGATCCCGCTGTAGGCCTGGCGGCACCACGTAGGGGATACCGTCCCCTCTGGCGCCATTTTCTTCGATATTGACAACAGATACATCGAAGTCACTGGTGGTGCTTTCCGGGATCTCATTGAGCCCCTCCTGATTGAGAGCCAGCGTTGATTTCCGCCACTGGCTACCCACCAGTTGAAACTGCGCCATTCGCAAAACCACAGGCTGACGGAAGCCGGTGAGCACCATGCGGATGTACTTGATGTTTTGGAAACTGGGACTACCCACCACCCGAGACACATTGTTGAGGTTGCGAATGGGGATACGAAACAGGTACCATCGGGCGTTCTCGATAGTCTCGACTTCATCAATGATAAAGCCCTCTCCAACGTTGAAGCCATTGGGTCGCAAGCGTATTTCATATTCAAAGAATTCCTCCAATGAACTGATCGTATTGTCATTGTTGAGGTCTTCGTTGTCTGGTACCTGTGTCGAGGCCGGTGTGAAACTCCCCCCACTACTTACCGGCGAATTGCCCTCCAGCCCATTAAAGCCTTTGTACCGCTCAAGGATCTTCGCATCCCGCTGGTCCAACTCACTACCCAGATAATAGCTGAAGTCATCACCTGTGGGATCTGGAAGTGTAAGAAACTGGGGTGGATAATTGAGAAACTCCTGTTCATCCGCGTTGGACATGCCATCAAGGCCGACGTCCTGGTTGGATCTTGCATTGGGATCATTGACGAAAACGTTCGTAAGGAATTGATTGGTAGTCACACGGCCCCATTCCGTGGTACGGGTAGCTCCACGATCACCGTCCTCGGGAAGGCCATTTTCAAAAGCGTGCAAGCCATCTGGTATCAGTTCCTCGGACAAACTACCCAAGTGGAAAACAAGTCGCCCGCCCGTGGTATTGTTCTCGTTGTTCACTCCATCAATCACCCGACCCTGTTCTCCACCAATAAAGGGATCCAGTAGCCAAAATTCGATATACTCCGTATTAGCGGCTTGAAAGTCCACATTGGTCGTGATCGCCCTCGTGATCCCCGCCCAATTGTCCCTCAAGGCCTGAAGGTCGCCCGCAGATTCCTGTGGAAAATTCCCATCCGGTCGCAGGTTGGGATTGAAGTTGTAGGGTCCCCGCTCACCAGGATAGTAGGCAATATCGAAAATAGGTTGATTGACAGTAGCTAGCGTACGATCACGTTGTGTGAAGATCTCTTGTGGTAGTACCGCCCGCATGTAGTGGTTTTCGAGGTCCTCCGTGGTGATATTGTCGGGGCGGCGCTGCCCCTGGTAGAAGACAGAATTGTCCACCGTGTACCACGCTATTTTCGCCTTGCGGTCATTCACCTCATAGACCGTGGCACTGTTGCCTTCCAGTCCCGGTGGTGTAGTGGCCAATCGCCATGCGGGCCATGAGCCCATATTCACCGGAATGGTGGCATTCTCAAAATCGTCAATATAAGACGTGCCGGTTCCATTCACAATGTTGGAGGTCCCAGGGACGAGCCGGGCGATCTCCGCGTTGAAACTTATATTACTTGCCTCCTTCGTGCTGATCAATGGCAAGGCATCGACGATCTTGGTAACGAGCCTGGACTCATCACGCCAGTTGACGTTCATACCGTACTTGGTGTTCTTGCTCGGTTCGTCACCAATCGCGAATCGGGAAATACCCCCTGGCCGCTCATTGAGTTTGAGAATCGTAGCTCCGATATTGAAGTTGTCACTCACCCGATAGTCCAGGTGTGCACCGGTAAGCCACCTTGTTTGAAAGTTGAAAAGGTCCGCTTTTTCGTATGAGACAGTGATCTGCTGCCCGGAATTCAGAATGGCATCATCACGGATCCTTACCTGACCGAGGTTGTAGTCGACATCGTAGTGCAGTCCTTCTGTCAGTATTGTTCCGCCAGCCATCACCGTCACTGATCCCTGGGAGATGTTGAAGCCATTCAGAGGAATAATATTCGACACTGTCCCCTGCGAGCTACCAAGGATGACATACTTGTTTTGGGAGGCTACCTGCTCCGCATTGGTTTTTGTCGTCCGATAGAGTGTGTCGTAAACATACCGCCTGATGAGCTCCGCTTCCGACTGTGGATCAAAGAAGCGCTCCATGTTGCTACCGAAGGGCTCCACGACCGGGAATATGATGTTGCCATTCCTCGTGTCAATGGTGATCCCGTCGACGAAATCAAAGTTGCCATCCCGCTGCCGGTCTCCATTTCGGTTGAGTGAATCCAATCCCATCAATTGGAGTAGGGGTACGTCCTTTGTGATTCGGCCCTCGTGCAATGAGGGATTGTCCTGGCCCGTGCGGTCATCCTTGTAGTGGATGCGAAGAGAGAAGCCTTCTTGCTGGATCTGCGTTGTGCGGAGGTTGTAGATATTCTTCATCATCAGATCCCACATCGGCAGGTTCGTGGCAATCCTGTTGGGTCGCAGCATTTTCAGAATGACCACCTGATCATCCGGACGTCCAGGATAATCCTCGATCATTTCACCCACCTTGAATATTTGACCGTTGAGCGAGTAGGTATAAGCGACGGCAATGACCTCGTCATTTTGTAGCCTTCTTTGGAGGCTGATGTAACCTAATTTTTTGTTGACGATGTACTCGCTCGGATCGAGCTTCCGTGCTGTGGTGACGACGACATAGTCTGTGCCATCCTGGAAGCCAATACCATCGAGATAGCTCCTGACCGCGTCTGGTGCCAGGCTCGGTTGCGAGCGCACCAACTGGAAGAGGTTGTTGGAAGTATTGCTGGCTTCCAATCTCGTGAATGGCCCGATGACCGATTCATCCTGATAAGCATTCTCAGGGTCTCCTTCCGCCAGGTCCTGCAGCCCAACAAAGTTTCGGGTACTCTCCGTATCATTCTGCCTGTTGATAGTGTATACATCCACACGCTGAATGTCGAGACCTGAATTGATCACGGGAATATTGCGATGCCACCTCTCGTAATTGTCCCGGAAGTATTGGCTGAGGAAGAAGTGCCTATTTTCATCGTAGCCTGAAGCCGGTATGTTGATATTGTCGGCAGGATCCAGCTGCCCCCCACGGCCCGAGGTGGAGTTGGTAATGCCCTGGCCACCGCCAACACTTATAACTTCAGCACGCCCCTGTTGGCGGGATGCGATACCGGTGACGAATAGCTTACCAAATTGCAACTGTGTTTTCACTCCGAAGAGACTCTGGGCACCAGTGATTAGGCTATTCTCGACGGACATGCTCACGTTACCCACCTCTATCTTCTTGATGATGTCTTCGTCGTAACCCGTGTATTCGATCTTCATGTTGTTTTGAAAATCGAAAGTGTTGTTGTTGTCGAAGTTGAAAGTGACGGCCAGCTTTTCACCGATCTTTCCGACGACGTTGGTGCTCAGCTGCATATTAAAGTTGAAGCCTCCGTTGCGGCGGCGGTTTTGTGGCACTGCCGGATTGTCCACGAATTGCCAGCGTCCACCGAAGTCGAGGTTCGCAAATCCCGTAGGCTGAATATCGATATAGTCCCCTCCGAATATGCGATCGAAAACAGGGCTGATGTATAGTTTGGGAATGAGGCGCCGACCACTAACGGCACTCTCACCATCGAGCCCTGCCGACTGGTCCTTCCAGTACTGTTTGTTGATCTGCTGCGTCGTGTACATGTCAAACTCCTGGAATGTCATGGACGTCGCAGGCCGGAAGTTTACTTCAGAAAGATTCTCGTATACAGAATAGCTCACCCCACCTGTATCGAACTCCACCCGAAAATCGAGGCTCGAGGGGTCCTTCAGCAATAAAGGGGACTGGCTGACGCGATTAGAAAAAGGATCGCCAAAGCGATAAGTAGGCCGATAAGTGGGCGTGTTCGTCGGCACATATTCCTCCTGTACGGAATCCTGCCTTGCAGTGTCTTGCTGAAACAAGAACATAGAGGCAGCGCTGCCGTAGGCACTGGGAGTTAGGTTGGTCCAAAAAAGGACGGTGAGTAAAGCTATATAATGCCGTGTCTTCAAAAAAAATTAGCTGCTTAGGCTCTCTTGAGGGCCAATTTAATCAACTCCTCGAGTTTGATGTCGGGCCCGTATTCCTTCACTATCTGGTTAATAGTTTTCTCGGCGGTTGGCTTGGAAATACCGAGAGTCATCAGGGCGGATAACGCCTCAGTATGTATTGTATTGTCAATTTTTGCCGGAATTTGTATCTCACGCTCCAGCAGCCCCTCTTTTTTCATTTTGTCCTTCAGCTCGAGTACTATTCTCTGCGCCGTTTTCAGACCTATGCCCTTGACCCCTTGAATGGTCCTGATATCGTCATGGAGGATCGCCGCCTGGATCTCCTCAGGCGACAGCGAGGACAAGATCATGAGTGCGGTACTAGGTCCAACACCACTGATCGATATCAGATCAAGGAAGCGCTTCTTTTCGGAGTCCTGCGAGAAGCCATAAAGCGTCTGGGCGTCCTCCTTCACATGAAAGTGAGTGACCAGTTTCACCTCGTTTAGTTCCTTTATTTCGCTGTAGGTCAGCAGTGAGATCTTGAGCTCATATCCCATCCCATTCACATCGATGATGACGTGGGTTGGATATTTTTCATGGATTTTACCCTTTACAAAAGCTATCATGAAATTGGAGATTGATTTCTGGTTTGAGCATCCACGACGGCAATCGCCACCATATTGAAGACGCCCCGCACGCTGGTTCCCTGTTGCAGGACATGCACTGACTTGTTCATTCCCATCAATACCGGCCCGATGGCCTCAGCCCCTCCGAGCTCCATCAGCAGCTTGTAGGCAATATTGCCTGAGTCGAGATCAGGAAAGATGAGCGTATTCGCCTTAGTGCCCGCAAGGGAGCTGAATGGATAGTTCTCTTCCAGCATCTCCTTGTCCAAGGCGACGTTTGCCTGAATATCACCGTCGATCTGCAAGTCTGGCCATCGCTCTTTCGCCAGTGCCACAGCTTTGGCCATTTTGGTCGGAACGTCGCCTTTAGCGGAGCCAAAGTTCGAATACGACAAAGCGGCCATTCGAGGCTCGTGATCAAAAAACCGGACCACTCGGGCTGTCAGGCCAATGATGTCCACGAGTTCCTCCGCGGTTGGATTTCGATTGACGGAGGTGTCGGCAAAAAAGTAGTTGCCCTTCTCTGTCGTCATGATATACAGTCCCGCCACGCGATCCACACCTTCTGCGACACCGATGATCTGCAGGGCTGGTGCGATGGTCTTAGGATAGTCATTGGACAATCCCGAAATAAGGGCATCTGCTTGGCCCCGCTCTACCATCATGCACCCGAAGAAATTGCGGCTTTGCATGGAGTTGCGGGCCATCCGCTGGTTGATCCCTTTGCGCTGGCGCTTTTGAAAGTACAGCTCGGCATACTGGTCTACTGTCTCCTGCTCTTCCAGCGGGTTGATTACCTGCACGCCCTCGAGTTCCAGATGATGCTCCTCGATGAGCTGATTGATTTTTTCCTTATCTCCCAATAAAATGGGCGTGGCGATCTGCTCGTCTTTTACCAGCTGCGCCGCCTGGAGGATCGTCGGGTCATCTGCCTCGGCAAACACCACGCGCTTAGGATCTCGCCTGGCCACTTCCACGATCCTGGACATCAGACGACTATCTCCTCCGATGCGCTCCTCCAGCTCCAACTTGTAGCCATTCCAGTCCGTAATATCCATCCGAGCTACTCCCGTGTCCATTGCCGCTTTGGCGACAGCCGGGGACACTGCCGTGATCAGTCTCGGGTCAAACGGCTTGGGAATAAGGTACTCCTTACCAAACTTGAGCGACTTCGCACCATAGGCTTTGAGTACCTTGTCTGGAACGGGCTGCCTGGCCAGCGCAGTCAAAGCGTGCACCGCCGCCAGCTTCATCTCTTCATTGATCGCAGTGGATCGCACATCCAGGGCTCCCCGAAAAATGTATGGGAAGCCGAGTACATTGTTCACTTGATTGGGATGATCCGACCGTCCGGTGGCCATGATGACATCTGAGCGGGTATTGATCGCAAGGTCATAGGCGATTTCTGGGTCTGGATTGGCCAAAGCGAAAACAATAGGATCGCTCGCCATAGACTGCAGCATCTCCGGTGTCATTATATTGGCGATCGAAAGCCCCAGAAACATGTCTGCATCCACCAATGCATCCTCCAGGCCATGCAGATCCCGATCTGTAGCAAACTGTGCCTTTTCAGGGCTGAGATTTTCGCGATCCTTGCGAATAATCCCTTTGCTGTCAGTCATGACAATATTCTCCCTCCGCGCACCCAATGAGATATAGAGGTTGGTGCATGCCACAGCCGCTCCCCCTGCTCCGCTCACCACAATCTTGATCTCGTCAATCTTCTTGCCATTGACCTCTAGTGCACTCAGGAGAGCAGCACTGGAGATGATTGCCGTGCCATGCTGATCGTCATGCATGACGGGAATATTCATCTGCTTGCGTAGCTCCGTCTCGATCTTAAAGCTCTCTGGGGCCTTGATGTCCTCGAGATTGACGCCGCCGAAAGTTGGTTCGAGTGCCTTGACTATCTGGATGAATTTGTCGGGATCATTTTCATTGACTTCGATATCGAAGACGTCGATCCCTGCGAATTTCTTGAAGAGCACTCCCTTGCCCTCCATGACAGGCTTGGATGCCTCAGGGCCGATATCGCCCAGTCCCAAAACAGCCGTTCCGTTGGAAATGACAGCTACCAGATTACCTTTCGCGGTATACCTGTAGACGTCTTCAGGATTGGCGGCGATGGCATTGCATGGCTCAGCCACTCCGGGAGAGTAGGCCAGTGCCAGGTCCCGCTGACTGCTGAGGGGTTTGGTGGGCGTGACGGCGATTTTGCCGGCGGGCTTGGACTCATGAAAATCAAGGGCCTCGCTGGCTCTAAGTTTAGAACTCATAAAAGGGTTAGGTTGCTGAATACTTCCCTCTCGAGGAGGGCTTTAGCCCGGGTTACTATTAAATGTGGCTAAGATGGCATCTACCTGGCGGATGAAGTTCTTCTTTCCTGTACCGGGAGAGTACACATAGCCTTCGATGTAGTACACGGTCTGTTTGCTTTCATCAAGTATAGCATAGCTCACGTACGGACCACCGCCAGAGCTATCGCTTATCTTCCAAAGGCTTCTATTCTTCACGGCATACTGGCCATTGAAAGACTGGCGTTCCTCAAAAACCTTTATAAAGTCACCATCGAGTTGCTGCCGGTTGATGAATAGATCCGGCCTCTCTGCATCTCTCAAATAGGTCTCGGTGATTTTGTCACGCCACGCAGGGATGTCTTCGAATATCTCTGCTGACTTGTACGGCTCCTGATAGATGAAAACGTTGAGCTCTTTATCTACCTCCAGGAACCTAAGCCATGAAAAGTTGGGCAAGTTCTTCGCCAGATCCCACCCAAAAGGCACCTTGATCGAAACGTCCTGCAACTCGCGTATCGCCCTCTCGGCTTCCAGTTCCCGGCTTTTGTACAATTTATCCTGGATCCTTGTCTGAGCGACAGACTCCAGGTAGTTTCTGAGGCGACCACGATTCTGCTGGATCTTGTTGATCAGCGCTTGTTCGTCTTGTCCAAAGAGGTACAACACTACCTGTCCCTTGGCAAACTCGTCTTTGTTTACCGTCATCCAGAGACTGCTGTCACGCTGGATCTTTTTGAGTGACTGGTTGGTGAAATAACCCCTTAATAGCCTGCTTTCGGCGGTGCCGCTGCTCAGCGTCATTACGAAAATCATGTTGGAGGCGGTCTTCAGTAGGTTATTGAGGCGCTTGGGGTTCACCTTATTGACTGAAAACATGGGTTCATCCTGAGGCAGGCCAGGCATCGGCGCTCTGAATGTCTGTTTGATCTCACTGCCGAGTTCACTACCCCACTGGGCACTGTCCATCACGAGAATGATCTCGCCAACCTCTCCACTGGCCGCCGGCATCAGCTCTCTTTGCAGTTTTTCCGCGGTCTCGCCGCAGGAAGTCATAATGACAACAGCAAGTGAAAGGATTGTCAATAGTCTCATGGTCCCGTCTATCGATTTATACAGAATTGCGACAAATCTATGGATTAAAAGAAGGATGGCAAGTACGGCTCTCTTAATCTGCTCTGACAATGAGCGATTGGCCGGGAGTGATCCTATTGGAGGTGAGATTATTCAACTTTTTAAGCTCGGCAATGGAGACATTGTTGGCCCGGCTGATGTCCCAGAGGGTGTCGCCGGAAACCACCGTGTAAGTACTACCATTGACGGCCTTGGGCACCCTTGCCGGGGTTTTTGCCCGAGGCTTGGCATTCGACGCGTAGAGGTCGCTGGTTTTGCTGTTGTAAGTAGGGAGTACCCAAATATTGAGTCTCTGACCTACACGGATCATATTGGAGCGGAGGTTGTTCCACTCCTTGATGTCTCTGATGCGCACATGATATCGCTGGGCGATTGTTCCCAGCACATCGCCACTTCGCACCCTGTAGGATACCCTCTGGCGACCATATGTGCTTCCCGGTGTATTTCTGGCGAGGTACTTCAAGTGATCCTTGCCCACCTTGGAGGCTGTATCGTACAAAAATGACCTGTTGGCCACAATAGTATCCTTTAGGTCTTCAGGTACCCGAAGGGCAAAGTTCTTTGTGCCCTCCGGCAGCGCTCCCCGCTTGATCTGGGGGTTAAGCGCGATGAGGTCATCTACGCAAAGATTCAGTTGGTTGGCGAAAGTTTCGAGATGCATATACTGGCTTACCATCACTGTGTCGAAGTCTGGCAAGTAATCCAACTGCTCAGGAAAGAGGTTGTGCAAATCGTAGTTATTGAGCACATAGATCATGGCCACAAACTGCGGTACATAAGAACGGGTCTCTCTTGGCAGGTACCGATAGATCTCCCAGAAGGTGCGCCGGTAATCACTTCGGCGGATGGCCTTTCGCACATTGCCGGGACCGCAGTTGTAAGCTGCAAGTGCAAGCTCCCAGTCCCCGAACATATTATAAAGGTCTTTCAAGTGGCGACATGCAGCATCCGTCGCTTTGTATGGATCCATGCGATCATCCAGGTACCAATCCCCCCGAAGGCCATAAATGCGACCAGTAGAGGAAATGAACTGCCACAGCCCAACGGCGTTTGCCCTTGAGACGGCATTAGGTCGAAGACCCGACTCGACGATCGCCAGGTACTTGAGCTCATCCGGCAAATCATATTTTTTCAGATGCTCCTCGAATATGGAGAAATAGACATCCTTTCTCGCGACAATGTCCCGTGTATACTCCCTGTTCCGAATCGTGAAATAATCGATGAAATCTTTTATCCTCTGATTGAAATGAAGAGGTATAGTGCTCTCCACACAACCCAGACGGTCTTCCATTTCCTGGTAAGTGACATCAGGAATGTAATCGTAAGACGTTATTTCCAAATCCTGGCTGTGTAATGCCAGACTCATACACACAAGCGAGATGCTCGCCAACCTTCCTGCTAAATCCTTCAACATGCTCGACAGTTTCCTCTACTCAATAGATCTTCCGAAATGTAACAGAAAATTACATACCAGCTACCTCTTTTGAAAAAGAAAGTAACTGAGCCTCGTTAAAAGCGCTTGTCATCAGCTGAATACCGATTGGGAGGCCGTCTTTGTCCGTACCTCTCGGAATAGAGATGGCAGGCATTCCCGCTAAAGAAGCCTGCACCGTGTACAAGTCGGCGAGATACATTTGAAGTGGATCCTGAGTGTTCTCCCCAAGCGCAAACGCCGTGGTTGGCGTGGTGGGAGACAGGACAAAATCACACTTATCCAACATCTCCCGGGTCTTGGACCTGATCAGGCTACGGACCTTTTGCGCCTGCGTGAAATAAGCGTCATAGTAGCTTGCCGACAATACAAAAGTGCCCAGCAATATTCGCCGCAAAACCTCATCCCCGAAGCCCTCTGTCCTGCTCTTTTTGTACATACTCTCCAGATCAGTACCATTGGCCGAGCGATGGCCATACCTCACTCCATCAAACCTGGATAGATTGGAACTTGCTTCGGCAGTCGTCAGGATATAGTAGGTAGGAAGAATGTAGTCCAGGTATTCAAAGGACAACGGCTCGACCTGATGTCCGGCCGCTTCCATTCCTTCCAGCATGTCAAATGCCGCTTTCTTGATTTCGGGATCGAGTGAGGGCGATTTCAAAATCTCCTCAATGTATCCCACCTTGTATTTCTTAGATGAAGGGGCCAGCTCGCTATAGGCCGGTACCGGCTCTCTGGAGACGGTCGCGTCATATTCGTCCGCTCCGGCGATGACTTCGAGTACCACTGCCGCGTCTTCTATGCTCTTTGACAAGACCCCGATGATATCCAATGAACTGGCATAGGCTACCAGCCCGTGCCTCGACACCCGAGAGTAGGTGGGTTTCAAACCGTAGACCCCGCAGAATGCCGCAGGTTGTCGCACGGACCCACCGGTATCTGATCCCAGAGAAATGTGACACATATCCATTTGGACGGCTACCGCGGATCCTCCACTGGAACCACCAGGTACCCGGTTCTCCCCAGCGCCATTCACTGTAGGACCAAAGGACGAATTCTCACAGGAAGAGCCCATGGCAAACTCGTCGCAATTCTGCCGGCCAATGACAATGGCATCTTCGTCCAGCATTCGCTGAACGGCCGTAGAACTGAACTGAGACCGAAAGCCTTTCAGGATTTGGCTGCCACATGTCAATTCATGACCAGCTATGCACAGGACGTCCTTTATGCCAAAGACGAGACCTGCCAGCTTGCCAGCGGTGCCTTGTGCCAGCTTCTTATCAATGACTAGTGCAGCCTCTCTGGCCTCGTCATCAAAGACCTCCAGAAAGACATTGTGGCTGCTATTGTGTTGATGTATGTTTTCCAGGTAGTGATCCACCAGATCACCAACCGAAGACATACCCTGCTCAAGATCTCTCTGAATATCGGAGAGGTGAGTATAGGATTTTACCACGGATCTGTGAAGTGCAGATTAAGTGGGGTGAGTTAAGTCTTAATCTTAGATTAGAGAAAAAATTAAGATGCCTGGTTCTTGGGTGACTCGTTAGCGCCTTCCTCGATTTCGTTCTTGATTTCTTTGGTCGCATCCTTAAACTCTCTGATGCCCTTACCAAAGCCTCTCGCGATTTCAGGTATCTTCTTAGCACCAAAAAATATCACGACTACCAAGGCGATCACCACTAATTCCCATCCGCCAGGAAATGCTATTGCTAATACAGTTTCCATAATTTGAGTCCACTTAAATATCTATCAAAGATAGGTATTAAAAATCAACTCCCTCAATGAAGGAGGACTCTTTCTCGATCAAAGGTCGGCGACAAAAACAACCTACAGTTGTTGCTACAAATGACCTGCAGGCGAGGATCAGAGAGGCCTCAGCCATATTTCAGGATCGAGTTTGCTGGTATTGCGCCATACCTCGAAGTGAACTTCCGAAATCCCATCGGCATCTGTATAAACTTCCCCAATGGGATCGAGCGCCTCCACTTTCTGTCCTTTTTCTACCAGCACATTTTTCAGCCTGGAATAGACCGTGAAATATTTGCCGTGTTTTACCATCACGAAATTGTTCATCCCCTGGAGGTAGCCGACCATCTTCACCTCCCCATTATGAACAGATCGTACGAGCTCCTGACCATTGGTCTGGATGTCGACGCCGTTGTTCTCGGTCTTGATCCTGCGCAACACCGGGTGTGGCTGAGTACCAAACTTCCTGGAAATGAAGCCCGATGCCACGGGCCAGGACAGATTGCTCTTCTGCTGTTCGAAAGTCATGGTAAACTCCTCCTCATCCAGCACCTCGATGGCCGTAGCGGCCTCAGCATTTTTGATTTCTTCCTTGACAATGGCCGCAATGGTCTTGTCCAGCTTGTCGATCGCTAGCTTCCGTTCTTTCACCTCCGTACGCAGCTCCGTTTCCTTCTTATTCAACTCGGCGATCATGCTGCCTTTTTGCTGTCTGGCCGTTTGGAGCTTGCGACTCTCAGTCAACTGTTGACTCAGCAGTGTATTCTGCTCATCGCGCTTTACCTGTACGCTGTTGCGTTGACTGTTGAGCTCTTCTGACACCACTTCAATCTGCTCTACCTGCATCCGTCGGGCCTCTGCATACTGGTCGAGGTACTGCATGCGCTGAAAAAGCTGATTGAAGGTCTCGGCAGCAAACAGGTAGGTGAGGATATTGTAGCCAAAGTTGGTCTTGTAGGCCGAGTAGATCATCGCCGCGTACTCCTCCCGAAGATTTTGGAGGTCCACCTGCAGGGCATTGACGACAATGGTGAGATCCGTAATTTCTGTATTCAGCAGACTGACTTCCTGGGTGAGGCCGTTGATAAGCGACTCACGAGCTGTTATTTGCTGCTCGAGCGCCTGGAGCTGCCCGACTGTCACCTTTCTGCGAGATTGGGTTTCAGATAGGATCCTCTCGGCCTCGGCAATTTTTCTGAGGTTTTCCTTTTTTTCCTGCTCTAGCTGCGACTTATTCTTCTGAGCGCAGACGGTGCCGGCGCAGAGCAAGAGTAGAGCGACAATGGCTACCCTCAATTTAGATTTTGCGATAACGCGAGGGAGCACGGAATGGAAAGCTGAGAGGTTCATTACCAATTTCAGCTTTGCTGAAACCAATATTGATGTCGATGTTTTTCTTGGACTTCTCAACGTAGATGATCGATGCGTCTATAGAAAACGGAAAAATCTCCTGACTGACTTGCTGAAAGTCACCGTAATTTACTGAAATAGTATTCTTGGTGATCACATCCTCAACCTGCAACTTTTCCAGCTTCCTGGTGTCGGTCCCGATGGAATTGTTAAACAGGAAGTTTTCCAGCTGTTGGTCGTAGGTGAGAAACCCCTCCGCTTTTTTCACCTTCTCCTTCTCATAGGGATAAATGAGGTTGCCGAGGACGACGGACTCCACCAGGTGATAGTCGATATCAAAATCAAATTCCTTGCTGAGCTCTTCAAAGGAGTAGGAGATGTACTTTTTGTTGAGTTTGTCGATGATGAGCACCGAATCAGGATTGATCAATAGGCGCGCACCTTCGATCCCGACCTTGCTCACCGACATCCAGATAATGCTGTCTTTCTTGATCCGAATATTCGCTATAGCGTTGACACTTTGCTTGCCATCGGCATACCGCACTTTGGCTCGTGCCTGCATAAACTCAAATGTGAAGTGATCAACCGCCAGGTCTCGATTGAAACTGACCAGTCTGTCTTTGCATGAGAAGATCAATAGCAGCGATAGCGCCACGAAAGCACTCTTACTCATAAATTTTCCGATCCTCAATTTTCTTCTGAATATTGTCTGAAGCCTCATCTGTTCTGCTTGCTCGTTCCCACTGCTCCACCGCAGCGTCGATATCTCCCAAACGGAACAGCACATCGCCATAGTGTTCAATGATGGTGCCATCCTCGTCCAGCTCCGCGGCCCTTTCGAGGAGCCGTTTCGCCTCCTCGTACTCTCCCAAAACGTACAGCACCCATCCGTAAGTATCCAGGTAAGTCGGATTATCCGGATTGGCCGCTATCAGCTTGCTGCCCATCTCACGAGCGCGGTCCATTTTCTCGTTACGTAGCGACAGGAAATAGCTGTAATTGTTGAGCACATGGTCGTTGGATGGGTCCATCTTCAATGCCTCTTCATAGGACATGTCTGACTTCGCGTGGTCCTCGAGGCCATTGTAGGCATCTCCAAGTTGGCCATAAAACTGCCCCAGTAGCCTGTTGTCAGTCGTGTATCGCTTCCCGAGCTCCAGGACTTGTACCGCTTTGCGATAGTCACTTTGGGCATAGTTGGCCACACCGCTGAAAAGATAGAAAATCGCCTGATTGGGGAAGTACTCCAGTGCCTGGTCAGCGTGCACAATGACACTGTCATATTGCGACTCCTGCATTTCCAACTGAATGATATTCTGCCAAACGGCGTAGTTGGCCGGTCCCAGAGTGATCGCCCGCAGGTAATAACCGATGGCGTCCTTCCGGTCACCAATCTGGTACGCAAGATCACCAGCGAAGGCCTGCACCGTATAGTTCTCGGCAAACTCAGTGGCCAGGTAGTCTGAAGCCTCGAGGATACTCGTTTTGACCTCCTCATTGGGCAGGTAACGAATGTAACTTCCCAATAGCTTGAGCTTTTCATCGATGTCTATCTGCTTGCTTTGCAGTGGGGCTTTCAAGAGCTCCAGTGCTCCCGTCAGATTGCCTTTCTTGCGCTCTATCTCCGACAATAGAAGATCCACTTGTGCTGATTCCTCTTTCTCTTTGAGAGCAAGCAGGCGCCTGTTGGCTTCCTCAAATTGCTCATTACTGATCAGTAGTTCCACCAACTTGATCGTGTACCGGGGCTCGTCAGGATTTTCCAGGATCAGGCGATCCCATTCAGCAATCAAGGCCTCCAGATCACCTTTCTTCAGTAAGATCTTTTGCTTTTCGAGGAGAAGCGCTTCAGTATTTCCATAGTGCTCTTCGGCTCGTTTGTAGACGCTCAGGGCATCGTCAAGCTTATTTTGGTACTGATAGATGAGCGCCAGGTCAAATAGGTATTGCTCTGTGCCCTCCAGGCGAGAGGTCATCACCTCAAACACCCTTGCAGCGCCCTGCAGATCCCCCAGGGATTGTAGAACCTCGGCATTGAGCAGATAGTAATACTTGTTTTCACCATCCAGTTC
Source organism: Cyclobacteriaceae bacterium (assembly GCA_965227935.1). Taxonomy (GTDB): domain Bacteria; phylum Bacteroidota; class Bacteroidia; order Cytophagales; family Cyclobacteriaceae; genus JAWPMT01. The sequence goes on from CBDDGS010000055.1 coordinate 388,594, forward strand.
GAGGGCCCTCTGTGCGTGTGTCAACGCTTTCTCCTTGTCCCCATTCTTGAGGAGCACCTCCGCCAATTTGAAATTGATCGCTGCGTTATCCGGGCTCAACTCATTCGCCACCAGGAAGAGTTCGTAGGCTTTCGTATAGTTTTCAAGGATTAGCTGTTTCTCCGCCTCGATGAGTGCGCTCTCAGCTTTAAAATCGACGTTCTCTGTCCTTTCCCGCAGCGAGGATCTGGACTTCTTCTTGCCCTGTGCCAACACACCGGTCGATAGCAAACCTGCGATACAAAAAATGACAATACCTTTCTTCACCATATCCTCCGGGCCTTTAAGAACCTTCCGTATTCATATTCGCCTGACGCCACAATCGTAGCTCTCTTCCGTAAATTTTGGGATTGCAACGCGGTGTAAATCAACGCTCAAAAGTAGATAATAGTTTTGGCTTTTCCATTTTCCAGAATGCCACGGCAAGGACCGCAAATGCGCCAAAACCGAGGGCATACCTGCCTACTACGGACAATGGTAGATACGTCAGGGCCATCACTATGGCCATCGCCAGTCCGAAGAACAAGAAGATTCTAAGCAACTGGTACGGTACTGGATAGATCCGCTGACCCCACAGATAGCTGATGATCACCATCGTCAAATAGGTAAACAACGACGCCCAGGCACTCCCCATATAGCCGTAATGAGGGATCAAAACAACATTCAGTGCAATGGTGACGGCGGCACCCGCTGTGGTAATGATCGCCCCGTACCAATTGGTCTCGGTAAGCTTGTACCAAACAGATAAATTGTAGAAAATCCCCAATAAGACTCCTGCCCCCAAGAGTATGGGCACGATACCCAAAGCCTCGAGATAGTCCGCCTTTCGGAGGAAGATAGGTGCCAGCTCTGGCAGTACAGTGATGATCATTATCCAGCCCCCGCAGGTAAAGGCCACGAAGGCCGTCATCACTTTGCTGTTAAGAGCCCTGGAATTGGGCTCTGCCGCATTCTTGAAGAAAAAGGGTTCGTAAGCGTACTTGAATGCCTGCACTACCAACGTCATGAATACGGACAATTTGTAAGCCGCGCCAAAGATCCCAAGCACTTCGAGATTTGTCCTGTTGGGATAAAAGCCCTCAGGCAGTATGTACTTGATCAATTGCCGGGATAGCATCTCATTGGTAATACCCGCCAACCCCAGTATGATCAGGGGTGACGAATAGCGAATCATCTGTCTGACACTCGCACGATCCCACAATGGCCGAAATCTCCTCCACGTCGGAAGGAAGTACAGGAAAAAGAAACTATTGGAGATCACATTGGACAGCAGTACGTAGCCGACGCCAAAATCACGATCATAAATCCGATCAATCAGCTCGTATCCTGGAAAGGCATCCATGGCCAGCAGTCGCGGGCATATGAGCAGAAAGAAGATGTTAAGAAAAATATTGATCGCGATGCTTGACAGTCTGTACGACGCAAATTGCCACGCTTTCCCCTCTAACCTTAGCCGGGCAAAGGGTACTGCAGCCAAAGCATCAAACAACAGGATCAGGGCCATGCAACGAATCAGGAATTCACTGTCGCCGTAACCCAGTAGATGTGCTATCGGATTAGACAGTAGGAAGATTGCCCCCGCCAGTAGCAGGCTGACCGACAGGAGGATACTCTGCGCCATTCGGAAGTACTCGCTGGAGCTCGACTTGTGTTTCGTGGCATAGCGAAAAAAAGTGGTCTCCATTCCGAAGGTGAAGACAATGTTGAGGAAGGCGATGAGGACATATATGTCGGTGACTACGCCGTATTCCCCCGGGAGAAATATGCCTGTGTAAAAAGGTAGTAAAAGGAAATTGAGCGCCCTACCGATGATGCTACTCAATCCGTACAGCGCCGTTTCGCCGAGAAGCTTTTTTAGCATTTTGAGGTGGAAAGAGACTTACTCTCCTTTGAAAACAGGTTTGCGCTTTTCGAGGAAAGCTGTCGCTCCCTCCTTGAAGTCTTCTGTAGCAAAGCACTTGGCAAAGGCGTTGGCCTCCGTTTGGTAGCCATTCTCCGAAGTATGCACGGCATTGATACAGTCGACCACCATATCGATCGCCTTAGGTGCTTTTTCCTCGATCTTCGTCAGGATCGCCCTTGCCAGCTGGACCGCATCCGCCTTCGTGTCGGCGACGTGATTTACCAGTCCCATCTCATAGCCTCGCTGTGCATCAATCATGTCTCCCGTCATCGAATATTCGAAGGCACGGCCCTTCCCAATCAACTGAGTGAGGCGTTGAGTGCCACCATATCCAGGTATAATCCCCAGGTTGACCTCCGGCTGACCAAACCTCGCATCTTTGGTCGCCACGCGCATGTGGCAAGCCATCGCCAGCTCGCAGCCACCACCCAAAGCAAACCCATTGACCACTGCGATCACAGGCGTTTGGCAGTCTTCAATCATTTGAAAGATCTCCTGCCCTTCTTCTGAGAACTTCCGGCCATTCATCTCGTTGACTTCGATGAACTCGGAGATGTCTGCACCTGCCACGAAGGCCTTTTCTCCAGAACCAACGATCATCACACCCCTTATCTCCTGATCGTCATAGACAATCTGGATGGCCTCCTTCAGCTCCGCTAGCGTGGCCTGGTTGAGAGCGTTCAGTTTCTTCTCTCTGTTGATGGTAATGACCATAATATTACCATCGCGTTCGAGGAGTAGATTTTGGAAATTTTCCATAAGTGGGGAACTTTCGTCGGGGAAAGATAAGGTCAATTAAAACAACAGGTCAAGGGTTTACCTATATTTTAAGCCTGTGGAATAAGCTCCCGCAAGTGGCTCAAAATATCGCGCACCATGCCTTCAATATCGAAGTTTGGGTGCCAACCCCAATCCTCCCTGGCGGGCTGATCGTCCAATGAATTGGGCCAGCTATCCGCAATTTCCTGACGATAATCCGGTTGATAATCAATCACAAAATCCGGCACATGCTGCTTAATCCGCTGATAGATCTCACTGGGAGAGAAGCTCATTGCCGCCATATTATAACTTGATCTGATCTTCACTCGGTCGGGTTCGGCATCCATCAGTTGGATGGTCCCATCAACGGCATCATTCATATACATCATAGGCAATTGAGTATCGGGCTTCAAAAAGCACTTAAAGACCTCATCACTCAGTGCCTTCCAAAAAATATCCACCGCATAGTCGGTAGTTCCGCCGCCAGGTTTGCCCTTGTAGCCAATCAGGCCCGGGTACCTGATACTTCTGACGTCGACGCCATATTTCTTATGGTAGTACTCACACCAACGCTCCCCAGCCAACTTGGAGATGCCATAGACGGTCGTAGGATTTGTGAGCGTGAATTGAGGCGTGTATTCCTTAGGGGTATCGGGCCCAAAAACAGCAATGGAGCTGGGCCAGAAAATCTTGATGTTGTGATCTCTCGCTGCCTCTAGCACCTGTAGTAAGCTGTTCATATTCAGGTCCCAGGCAAACCGCGGGTCAGCCTCCCCTTTTGCAGATAGGACTGCTGCCAAATGGTAGATCTCACCAATATCGTATCGCTCAATATGCTGCAGGAGAGCGTCGTGGTCCATCACGTCCAAAACCGATGTTGGGCCATCATGGTCTTCCACCGGAAGTGGACGAATATCTGTCGCAACTACACGATCAGCGCCTTTCTTCTGACGCAATTTTTGGGTGAGCTCAGAGCCCAATTGGCCTCCGGCGCCAATGATCAAACTTCGCTTCATCTAGGGGTGGGGTTCTAATGTTGTCAGCGCAAATCTAGTCAGTTTGGTTGCAAGCCTCGCAGTTTCCTGGTACCGTCGGGCTCTCGAATTCTTCCCAAATGGGTCAAGCCGATATGATCTCTTTGTACTGCATTTCATGAAGCTTGCTGTAATATCCTTTTTGAGCTAGCAGCTCTTCGTGCTTCCCTCGTTCCACAATGGCTCCCTTGTCCAATACAAGGATCTGATCGGCATTCTGAATGGTCGATAGGCGGTGTGCAATGACGATGGCCGTACGGCCTTTCATCAGTTGTTCAATGGCCCCTTGAATGAGTTCTTCAGTCTCGGTATCGACCGAAGAGGTCGCCTCGTCCAATACGATGAGGTTGGGATCGTACACCAATGCCCGTACGAAAGAGAGCAATTGCCGTTGCCCCACCGATAAGGTGGCGCCTCGCTCCATCACATTGTAGTCCCAACTGCCCGGGAGACGTTCGATGAATGTCCGCGCGCCCACCAGCTCCGCCGCTTCGATCACTTTGGACCGCGGTATATTCGGATTTTTGAGCGTGATGTTGTTCATGATCGTGTCCGAAAACAGGAATACGTCCTGGAGCACAACCGCAATGTGGGACCGTAGATTCTCAAGGCTGTACTCTCGAACATCCCGGCCATCCAAAGTGATCATTCCCTTGTTGACCTCATAAAACCTGTTCAACAGGTTGATTACAGAAGACTTGCCTGCTCCTGTAGCACCGACTAACGCCAGCGTCTGTCCGGGCTGCACCTCGAAATTGACATCGCGAAGCACCCAGTCCTCTTCATTGTAGGCAAACGAAACATGCTCAAACCGCACGGCACCATCAATTTTTGCCACCTCGTGCTTCCCCTCATCAGGAATGAACTCTTCACTGTCCAAAAGCTTGAGAATCCGATTGGACGATACGATGCCAAGCTGTAGCGTATTGAACCGGTCAGCAATCAACCGTATAGGTCGGAAGAACATCTGGATGTACATGATGAAGGCTATCAGAATACCAAAGGTCAACCGCTCTTGAATGACCTCACCCGATCCGTACCAAACAATGAGTCCAATTCCCACCGCCTGGATCACCTCTGCCACGGGAAAATAGATGGAATAGTACATGACCGACTTCAGGTTGGCCCGGCGATGCTCTTCATTGATTTCTTTGAACTTCTCGTATTCAACCTTTTCACTGTTGAAGATCTGCACGATGTTCATTCCCGTTACGTGCTCCTGCACAAATGAATTGAGATTGGAAACGGCCGTGCGCACCTCATTGAAGGCGTATTTGATCTTTTCCTTGAAGACGTAGGTCGCCAGGATCAGGATGGGCAACGTCGATAAGCTCACGAGCGTCAGCCGCCAGTCCATATAAAACATGACGATCAAAATCACCAGCAACTGCAACAAGTCGCCAATCATTGCCGCAATGCCCTGGCTAAAAACCTCGGCCAGCGTCTCTATGTCTGACACGTTCCTCGTCACCAACCGGCCGATCGGCGTATTGTCAAAGAACTTTAGCTTGAGCCTCTGGAGATGACGAAACAAGCTGATGCGAATATCCTTGATGATGTATTGACCCAACCATCCAGACAAATAGGTGTGGTAGTATTGCACAATCGACTGGGTAAACAAGAGCACCACTAGTATGATGATCATGTTGACCAATCCATTCAGGTCTCCATTGGCTATGTCCTGATCAATCGTCCTTTGGATCAAAAAAGGCCTCGCTGGCACCAGAAGTGCCAGGGTGATCGTCAGAAAGACCAGAACGTAGAACTGCTTTATATAAGGGGTGGCAAAAGAGAAAAGACGCCTAAGGATTCCCAGGTCGACTATGCTGCCACTGATGTTTTGTTCTTTTTCCAAAATTGTCTGCTACAAAAAGATCTCGTCGGGATACTTCACCGCAGTCAGAAACAATCCTTCCGGGGGTACCGCTCTTCCCGCCGCTTTTCGATCGCGGCGCTCTAGTACTAAAGCAAATTCCTGCAAAGAAAGTTTTTTCTCACCAACATCCAGCAGTGTGCCAACCAATGCCCGTACCATCCCCCGGAGAAAGCGATTGGCAGAAACGTGGAATGTGTAACTGCCGGGGCCCGCTACCCATCTTGCTTCGTGTACGTCACAATCGAAGTTCGTAACATCAGTCTTGACCTTGCTGAAGGACTCGTAGTCCTTCCAACTGAGCAGTTGCTCGCATGCGGCATGGATGGCGTCCAAATCGATGGGCCGATTGAAGGCATACGATCTGCCAACAGCAAACGGGTTCTTCTCCGTATGGATATGGTATTCGTAGCTTCGAGAGACCGCGCTAAAGCGCGCGTGAGCGTCGTCGCCAACGGGCATCACACGCTTTACTGAGATATCCCCAGGCAAAATGCGATTGAGTTTATACGCTAACTGATCAGCAGCCAGGGGTTTGTCTACTTCTATATGAGCGATTTGCTGTAGGGCATGCACCCCAGTGTCTGTCCTCCCACTTCCCACACACTTGGTCGGCTTCTTCAGCAGGGTGCTCAAAGCGTCATTGATCGTCTGCTGCACGGAGATGGCATTGTCCTGCTCCTGCCAGCCATGGTAGCTGGTGCCGTCGTAAACGATATCGAGAAAATATCTCATACCGCAAAAGTCTGCAAAAAACGAAGAGAGCAAAACATTTGCCCTCCGTACTGATTCACATGTAATTCGATAAATTTGTTGCCTTCAAAAAAGAATGCCAGACCAATGATCCAAAGAATCCAGTCAGTTTTTCTTCTGCTCACCGCGCTCACAGTGATCGCCGCATTGTTTTTCCCCATATGGTCAGAGGTCAACCCTGAGGGCACAGAACGGGTCGAACTGAATGTGTATGAGCTGCGATATGAACAACTGCTGGCCGATGGTTCCGCTGGGGAAGTGATCAATCGTAAAGACACCTACTACATCTCTTTCTTTCTGTTTGCCGGAGCTATTGTCGCCTTCGTTTCCATCTTCCAATTCAAGAATCGCTTGCGGCAAATACAGCTCGGGGCACTCAACTCACTGATCATAGGTGGATGCATTGTATTCACCTGGTTCGTGTATATCAGTAAATCAGAAGTGGTACTGGACCCTACCCAACAAGGGAAGTTTGAGCTGAGCTTCTACCTGCCCCTTGTTGCCCTACTGCTGAACTCCTTCGCAAATAGGTTTATCCGAAGAGACGAAAAACTCGTGCGTAGCTCAGAGCGCCTGCGATAGGGTATAGTTTCCCTGCACAGTCTCTTAAGACCTATTAAGATCAGGATGCGGCTTGAGTTTGAGCGGCGGTAGATCTTGTCTTCGCTGGTTAGGCGGAATGAACTAAGTATGCTCCCAAAGCCAGAAATGTCAGCGCAAACGAAATTAGATTGAACTTGCCCCAATTGAGGTCGAATCCCTCGACATTGCGGAAGTCTAAAACAGCGAGCACTGACACAACTGTTCCGAAGCATAGGAGGACGACTCCTAATATCAGAATCATTGGTTGTCAGAATTTGAGATAAATGTAAGGAATTTTAACGTATCGTTATGCGCCGTCGGTAAAAAAGCACGCCATCTGATACTAACTGATTGACGGAAAGTCAGCTGCAACTGCCACTTCCCCAGTCTCCGCGCGGCTCGTCAATAACCAGCGGCCTGCCCATCCTTGCGGGATTCTGAGGCGCCGTAATACACACCATCTTTGAGCATAATGGCTTGGTAACCACCATAGACTCCTTTAGCGAATCGGATGTCGTGCCCCCGGTCCATCAGCTGGCTGATGGTCTCATAGTCAAAACCAGATTCGAGGAAAGTGACCCCCACTCCATCTCGATGGCCGATACCTCGTGCTGAAGTACCTATGTGCCTGATCCGCGGGGCATCACCTGCTTCCTGCAGGTTCATACCAAAGTCGATCAGGTTCATGATCATCTGCGCATGACCTTGAGGCTGCATATCACCACCCATCAGCCCGAAACTGATGAATGGTTCGCCATCCTTCGTCACAAATGCAGGTATGATGGTGTGGAAGGGCCGCTTCCCAGGCGCATAGGCGTTGACATGTCCCTCCTCTAGCATAAACCCAGATCCTCGGTTCTGCAAGGCAAAGCCTACGCCCTCCGGCACCTCTTTCGATCCGAACAATGCCGAATTGCTCTGAATAAGTGAGATCATATTACCCTCGGCATCAGCAGCAGTCAAATAAATGGTGTGGTCTCCGAAAGCCATTCCCGGTAAGTACTCTCCCGCCCGGGATGGGTCGATTTCTTTCCTCCGTTCCGACGCATAGTCGTCTGACAGCAGGGTCTCTATCGGTATCTCGCCAAATGCAGGGTCACCGTAGTATTTGGCCATATCTTCATAAGTCAACTTCTTCGCCTCAAGGAAATGATGCACGTAGTCAGCACTGCCAAATCCCATCCCCTTAACGTCCAAACCCTCCATGAGCTGAAGGATCTGCAGGGCTGCCATTCCCTGCCCATTGGGTGGCAGTTCCCAAACATCGTAGCCCCGGTAGTTGATCGAGATAGGATCTACCCACTCCGTGGTGTTGTTTGCCAGGTCCCGCTTCGACAGATAGCCGCCAGCTTTTTTCATATGGGCGACGATTGCCTCCGCGGTGACTCCTTTGTAGAATCCATCCCTTCCATTTTTTGCGATCAGTTCCAGAGAGCTGGCCAATGCCGGATTTTTGAATACCTCCCCTTTTCGAGGGAATCTTCCGCCGACGAAATAGGTCGCCTTGAATGTCGGATTGTCTCTGGATTGCATGCGCTTCTCCATGGACTGAAAGTTGTCCGCCACTTCACTGGTAATCGCTATACCCTCCCTTGCATAGGATATTGTGGGCTGCAGGACTTCAGCAAGTGCCAATCGACCCCACCGATCATTGAGTGCCACCCATCCATCGACACAGCCGGGGGTGGTGACTGACAAAATGCCTGTACCGTACGTCCCTCCATTGTCCACTTTGGCCTTCAACTCATCGAAACTGAGCGCAACAGGCGCGCGGCCACTAGCATTCAAGCCGTGCATGGTCTTCTTTTCTGCATCCCATACAATCGCGAAGAGATCACCCCCGATACCATTCATCCCAGGATCTGCCAGCCCCAGAAAAGCATTGGCAGCAATGGCAGCATCGATAGCGGATCCCCCTTTCTTGAGGATCTCGATCCCGATCTGTGTGGCGATTGGATGATTGGTTGCAACCATGCCATTTCGCCCCAGTACTTCGGAACGTGTCGCAAAAGATTTGCCAGTAAGGCGATCCTGGGCAACCAATGAATCAGAAAGAAGAAGGAAGGAAATTGTGAGAAGAAGTACTTTCATAGGAAGGGGGGTCTGGGCTTTGAATTCAAAGCGATTATACACCAATGTGGCTGTTCAAACCAAATGCTCTTTGGTGTTTTCTGTGGAATACAAGAGGGTATTTTACCTGTACCTCCTACGTCCCCTGCACAAAAAGTGAGCGACGCAACAAGCCCATTACTATGGCGACAGACAACAAAAAACTTTTGATGACAAAAAATTTCAACTTTCCCCCAACAGGCACGTACAGATAATTTGAGTTACACCGTCCACATCATGAGAGATTCACTCACCTGTATAGTTATTGACGATGAACGGCTCTTCATCCGAAAGATGGAAGCGCTCATCGATTCGATCGAGTGGCTCGACCTGCAGGCTACTTTTACAGAGCCCGTAAAGGCCGCCTCGGCCATCATTCGACTAAAGCCACAATTGATTTTTTTGGATTTGCAAATGCCCCATATGAATGGCTATGACCTGGTTGATTGGTTATACCCGACCCTTCAGATGAAAGGGCTACAGCCACATATCGTGGCAATATCCGGCACTGAACTGGAAACTCACGCTATGCGAGATCAGTTTCTATGTCATATCCCCAAGTCCAGCTTGCACAGCTACCAGGTGCTAAGTGAGGAAGTGCAGCGACATCTGGGTCCCGTGTCGGCTTAGCAGAAATCAGCAAAAAAATCGGTTTTCAGAGGTATCTTGGGAACTCAAATTCCCAAAAACATGAAGCTATTTGCCTCCCTACTCCTGATAGCAGCTGCTATTTCTTCAGTCTTCGCCCAAAGTCCTGCGGACCTTGGCGTCGGAGCCATTGGACTCGTGGTCTCCGATATCGAGGCCTCTGAGCAGTTTTACACTGAAGTCATCGGCATGCAGCCGGCGGGAGAGTTTTCGTTGGATAGCGACTGGAGTGACCAGGCCGGAATGTCCGGCGGAATGCCTTTCTCCGTGAAGATGTTCAAAATGGTCAATGAGAGCTCCGCGACGATTTTGAAACTGGCGTATTTCGAAGAAACGGACAGAAGGGAATCGATCAGAAATGTAGGTGAAATCTCCGGAGTCAACTACTTGACGCTGAATTACAACGATCTGGAAGATGTCGAAAAACGCGTCACCGAAGCAGATATCGAGATCATTGGCCGTGTCTCAGGAAAAGGGTACAGCCTCATTATCATCAAGGATCCAGACGGCATATTTATCGAGCTAGTAGGACCGAACTAGTAACGTTGCGTTGAGATAAGAGCGCAACTAATCGCTACTGGGAAGGAGTCTCGGACTGACAAAAAGTCAGTACTCACGGGCTGGAATAGTATTTGGTTGGCTAGAGAAAAAACTAAGTCAATCGATGGAAGAAAAAGGTACTATTTCGATACACACGGAAAATATCTTTCCGATCATCAAGAAATTTCTCTATTCTGATCACGAGATCTTTCTTCGTGAATTGGTCTCAAATGCAGTAGATGCCACTCAGAAAGTCAAGCGTTTAGTTTCTCTGGGTGAATACCAGGGGGAACTCGGTGACCTGACCATCGATGTCAGCGTCGACAAGGAAGCGAAGACCATCACTATCACCGACCGCGGTATCGGGATGACCGCCGAGGAGATCAAAAAATACATCAACCAAATCGCCTTCTCCGGCGCCAGCGAATTCCTCGAAAAATACAAGGACAAGGGTGAGGACCAGCAGATCATTGGATTCTTCGGTCTAGGATTCTACTCGGCCTTCATGGTGGCGAAGAAAGTCCAAATTCGCACCCTCTCATATCAGGAAGGAGCAGAAGCTGCCCAATGGGTGTGCGACGGAAGTACCGAGTTTGAGATCTCTGCAGCAAAGAAAGAGGAAAGAGGAACGGAAATCACGCTTTTCGTAGCTGATGACAGCGAGGAGTTTTTGGAGGACCAACGTATACAGGGTATCCTGGACAAGTACTCGAAGTTCATGCCTGTGCCCATCCGATTTGGGCAGAAGGACGACAGCGTTGAAGATGGAGAGGACAAAGACGGCAATCCCCAGTACAAGACCGTCAAAATAGATAACGTCGTCAATGATGCCGAGCCGATCTGGACACGCTCTCCCAATGAGTTGAACGATGAAGACTACCTCAAGTTTTACAAGGAGCTCTATCCGTTTTCGCCAGATCCATTGTTTTGGATACACCTCAACGTGGACTATCCTTTCAATTTGACGGGTATTCTTTATTTCCCGAAGCTGAAGAAGGATTTCGAGGTACAGCGAAACAAAATTCAGCTTTACAGCAAGCAGGTATTCATCACCGACGAGGTGAAGGATGTAGTGCCAGAGTTCTTGCAGCTGCTACATGGCGTCATTGACTCTCCCGACATTCCACTGAACGTGTCACGGAGCTTCCTCCAAAGTGATAGCAATGTGAAAAAGATCAATGGTTATGTCACGAAGAAAGTTGCGGATAAGCTATCCGAGCTATTCAAAAATGACCGCGCTGGATTTGAAGAGAAGTGGGGTGACATCGGATTGTTTGTGAAGTATGGAATGATCTCAGAGGAGAAATTCAGTGAGAAGGCTAAGGACTTCACACTGGTCACAAACATCGACGACAAGCACTTCACCATCGAGGAGTACAAACAGCATATCAAGGCTACCCAGGTGAACAAGGATGAGCAGCACGTCTTCCTTTACACCAATGACAAGGCCAAACAGCACACCTACATCGATGGCGCTACGAAGCGCGGCTACGACGTGCTGTTGCTCAATGAGGTGCTGGACAGCCACTTCATCAATCACATCGAGCAGAAGTTTGAGAAAGTGACATGGAAGCGGGTCGACGCAGATGTGCTGGATAAGCTGATCGACAACGGTGAGGAGAAGGAGTCCGTACTGGACGATAAGGAAAAAGAGTCCATCAAGGATCTGTTTGAAAAGGCCATTGACAATAAGGGCAACACCGTGAGCGTGGAGCCTATGGCAACCGATGATTTGCCTGTCTCTGTGACTCTCCCTGAATTTCTACGACGTATGAAAGACATGCAGGAAACTGGTGGAGGTGGACCGATGATGTTTGGCGAAATGCCCCTCAATTTGTCGGTTGCAGTAAATGCGAACCACGTGATGACCAAGAAGATCCTGGAAGCGGAAAAAGAGGAGGAAAAGATCGCGCTGGCCAAGCAAGCCTATGACCTGGCATTGCTATCACAGGGAATGTTGGAAGGTGAAAGTCTCACCAATTTCATTCGCCGCAGCGTGGAGTTGGCCTCGAACTAAGCCATTTTGTATAGGTCGTCTCTGAAGTCGCGGATCCTGCCTTGAAAACAAGTCCAGAGCCCCGTGTAGAAAGAACTTCAAGGGACGACCTTTCTTTTTTGCCCGCCCCTCATCGCGGTCCTTCGTGCAATATATTTCGGAGATATCGTTATCTTTTTGGACACCGATCTAGTCACAAAGAAATGAGAACGCTCAACTCAAGGTATCTATTCATAGCGATACTTGGCCTGTTTTGCTTTCAAGGCCATGCCCAGGAAAATCTCGGCGATCTGTTCAAAGTGGATTACGATACCCCGCTCACGATCGATATAGATGCCGAGCAAGATGAAGACGAGGTCCGAGACCCTCTGATTGGCAAGAAAAAGAAGAAAAAAGACAAGAAGGTTTTCTTCGGCATTAAGACCAAACGTGGTTTCACCAAGACCGGCTACGGCAAGAAACAGGTCCTGGAGCTCTTTCATTATCTGAAAGTGTACGAAGGGCCGGAGGAATACACACGTAATTTCTACTGGTACGATACCAAGAAAAAGACCCTTGTCAACTCGCTGAAGATCCGGCGTGATGTCGCCCTGGTACTACACGGCCACTATGTCAAGAAACAAGGTGATCAGATCCTGGAAGAAGGACACTTCTACAAGGGCGTTAAGCATGGTCGCTGGATGCGCTACAATACCCACGACATACTCCAGGAAAAGGAGATCTACTGGAAAGGGTGGCCCCAGGAATCACTGATTTCCTTTTACGATGAAAGGAAGGAAAACGTCCGTGAAGTAATCCCCGTGCACTTCGGCGAAAAAGAGGGAACATACTACGCCTTTCACCCGGGCGGATCTGTCGCGGTTCGAGGCACTTACAAATTCGACTATCGCGTGGGGTTGTGGAGAGAGTTTTATCCCAGCGGAGCTACCAAACGGGAAGTGAGGTATCCTGACGATCCATTCGACTTCGAATCTACTCCCATCATCACGAAGGAATGGGGGTCCGATGGCAGACTCATCTACGATCGAGAGCGATTCCTCTCAGACCTCGATTAGCCCCTCGCCAGTTGGAGGAGATCCCTCCGGATAAATAAGAGTACAATGGCGCTAAGCGTGACAATGCCGGCAACCTTCGCTGAGAATATCAAAGCCAACGTCACAAATAAAATCACCCACCAGAGAGGGAAAAGAAAAAGGCCTATTCCCCATTTGATGGATGATGTGAATACGACGTCTTTGACCTTGTCTCTAAGGACCTTGGATATGACGAGCAATGGAGGGAAGTTGATTATGCCCAGGAATTGACCCATGACCTTAAGTATTGGCCGTCTTTTTGGCGCTGGAAGCGGTTCGCGCACCTCCTCCAGATATTTTTTCAACTCTTCAAACCGAAGGGATTCATTGCTCCTCACCAAATGACTCACCCTGGCGTCGTAAAACTCATCATTGTTCGGGATCATCAGGCAGGCGCGCATGCGCTCGGCTAGCAACCGTGTGAAGTGCAGCAGCGCCTTCGACTTGTTCTCCTCGTAAGACGCCATGAAGTCCTGGATCCGAATCGGTTCCCCAAAGACGATGCTCATCTTGCGGCCTGGTCTCCGAAGATCAAAATAGTTGAGACCCACAGGTTGTATCCAGATCTCCTTATCAGCAAGAATCTGCTGCGACTCGAATGCCAGGCGCGCAGTACCCTTTTTCAACTGCCGCAGGTAGTAATCTTCGCCATGATTGCCTTCCGAGAACATCAGTACAGACTTGTCTTCGGAGAATAACTGTCTACAAGCCTCAAAAACGCCATCGTTGCGAGACAGCTGTGTAAAACCATCGCGTATGCGATAGATGGGCATCATTTGCAGCGCATCCAGGAACCAGTGGAAAGGCTTTTTGAATACGTCAGACCGCGTAAGGTAATGGATCCCCACAGGCGATATCGCCCCGACCACAAACGCATCCAGGAAGGCATTCTGATGATTGGGTGTGAAAATCAAGGGCTTGCCCCGTGGGATGCGGTCAGCACCTACGATCTCAACCTTTGAGAAGAAGGCCAGCTCGCTGATACGTGCCGCCCGCTTTATGAAAAAATAAAAGAGTTTCTTCATGCTACTTGTCCAATCGGTCTTCGGTGCCACCACGTACCCAACGTCAAGCCCGAAATGATGTGCCATATTCCCCACCAGCCAGCGACAATAGCCATACCTCCCAGGCCCCCGAAAAACGAAAAGATCAAAAGTAGCCCTAATCCCGAATTTTGAATGCCTGTTTCAATGGACAAAGAACGACGGTCAGGCTTTGGCAGGCCAAACAGACTGGCCAATTGATAGCCGGAAATAAGGGCGATAGCATTATGCAGGAAAACGATAAGCAGCACATAGTGAATGTACTCCAGGAAGAGACTGTAGTTGGCCACAAACGCCCCAATCACCAGCCCTGCAAAGATGAGAATGGAGAGCACCGTCATGACAGGACGCAGTTTCTCCGTCACTTTCGGGAAGTAGTGGCGTACTGCCATGCCCGCTACAATGGGCACTCCGAGTATCAGTAAGATTGTTTTGAACACTTCTAAGATGTCCAGTCGCACCACGGCTAGGATCTCTGCGGTGGGCGCGTACATCGAGCCCCATAGCGACAAGTTCAATGGCGTCATCACGATCGCCAGTATCGACGAAACAGCGGTCAGGCTGACGGAGAGTGCTGTATTGCCACGAGAGTAGGACGACATAAAATTGCTGATGTTGCCCCCCGGACAAGCCGCAACCATCATCATCCCCAGAGCGACGCTTGGAATCGGACGAAAAATCATGACCAGCAAAAAAGTCAGAAAAGGGAGGACAAGAAATTGAGAGAGCAACCCCACTAGGACTGGGCGCTTTTGTGATAAGACATTCTTGAAGGCTTCTACTGTGAGCCCCAGGGCCACCCCAAACATGATGAACGCCAAGCTGATGTTGACATAGAGGATATTGTCCATGTCGTAGTTGAGCTTCGCCGCATCGAGTTCGTTCATGGTGAGTATCGTGGGATGAGACCCAATATTAGTGGCATTCGCAGGTATCTCCAAATTGAGTATTCCCTGGCGCAAAAAAAGCCCACAACACTTTCGTGCAGCGGGCTTATGAATTCAATGCTTGGAGTAGATGACTCAGCCGCCTTTTCGGATGAGTATGTCCCCATTGAGGTTTTTGAAGGTGTACTCAATGCCACCGCCATTGATCTTACCGATAGTCCATTCGTTGATCGACACTTCGTACTCGTCTGATCCGGCAAGCACTGGCTTGGCAGTCGATTCAGAAGTAGAGATCACCATGTCAAAGTCGCTAAAGATTTCACCCTGATCAGAGCGCATTTTGGCTTCAGCCTTCACCGAGGCAGGCAGTGTCACGTCCACATTACCATTCAACGTCACGAAGGACATGGGCACATCGGGTGTGACCTTGGCCATGGTGACATTCACTCCGCCGTTCACGGTATTGCAGACGGCCGAACCTTCGATTCCAGCGAGGGTGATGCCCCCATTTACACCGGATATTTCGAGCTCCCCGTTGACGCCTGTCACTTCTATCACGCCATGGACGGTGTGCAATTGCAGATCGAAGTTGCGCGGCACTTTGATATCCAGGTCCATTCGGCGTTTCCACGATTCCGTGCTGACCTCCACGACATTGTTGTCCTGGCGGGCGTTCATCCGTACAGGATTCGAAGAAATCCGCTTCATACCTGGAGGCGCTGGCTTGGACTTTTCGTCCTTGACAGCAGGTGTCTCCGCTTCGATGATCACTTCATCGCCCTCATATCCTTCGACCGTGATGGAGCCATTGATCTGACTAACTTCCAATCTACCCCGCTCACCAGGATCTGCGAGCGAAATGGCTAATCTCTTCTTTTCTGCATCCTGCGCCGACAGGCCAAAGGCTGACAGTGTCAGAAGCAGCAACAGTGTATTTCTAAGCAAATGCGTATTCATGTCTTTATATTCTTTTAAGATAAATGTCTCCGTTGAGTGTCTCGAATTCGAGTTTGGGGCCCCGACCCGACCCGATGGCCACGGCATTCTTCTGCCCGATTTTGTATACCGTCCCGCCATCGTCTTCCTCTGTTGTCCGCTCGACTCTAGCTGGTAGATAGTCAAAATCAAAGGCCGTGAAGAAGTCTCCCTGCATGGACTCGGCAGTCACTTCGCCATTCCATCCATCCCGCAGCTTCAGGACGATGTCACCGTTGATCGTGTGAAAAACAGCATCCATCGTCTGGTTGCGGTTGTACTGGATCGTGATATCACCATTGACCGTGGCCGCAGAGCTGATGTCGTGGGCGCCAAGCACATCGATATGGCCATTGACATTATGGACGTCCAAGGGGCCTTTGACCCCTTCAACTTGTACGTCGCCCCGATTGACCGTAGAGGCACTCACTTTCAGATCATAAGGGACCTTTACACGAAAAGTATACCGGTAGTTGTAGTCCCTGGCTTCCCCATGGTAATTGCGACTGTAAACGCGTCCATCTTTCCACTTGCGCTCGATCCAGGGGGCGTCCATCGTCAAGAGCAGACCGTCCTCCAATTCATATTCACCAAGTGTCAGTTCTCTCTTGCCCTCTTCCATTCCGCCAGATCGCTTCTCGGAAATACGGATCTCCAGATCAAGCTCCACGGTCGACCCGTCATAGCCGGTGACCGTGACATCACCGTTGATATTCTCGATCTGCAGGTGGAATGTGGTCGGATCCGAAATCGTGTACGACTTCGTGATCTCCACCGTCTCGGTTTGGGCCTGCAGTCCAATCGCGCAAAAGCCCGCTAATAGTGTTGTTAATACTTTCATTTTGAGTTTTTAGATAGATTTCAATTGATCAATAGTGGTCTCGATCTTCGTCTTGACGGCGTCATCCAGCTGCTGTTCTTCAATCAATTTTTGGAACTCGCCAATGGCTTCCTTTTCGCGCAAGGCGAGCATGGCATCGGCAATCGCCACCTGTACCAGTGGTGACTCCTGACTAGCAATGCTCATCACCAACGCCTGACGGGCCTCAGGGAACTTCCAATACCTCAGGAGAGACTCGATGGCCGCCAGTCGAACATTGATATTGTCATCCCGCTGGAGGGTAGTTGACAGTACCTCGATGACCTTCTCATCCGCACTGCTGAATTCACTGGCCATAGACACCGCCTTTATCCGTTCCTGTGCTTTTGGCTGCTCAATGAGTGTCAGCATCATCATCTTCTTCATCTCCATCACCTCTTGCGACAGGTCACTGATTTGCTCCGTCGACTGAGGTCGAGGGATCACCAGGGCGCCGATGACCAGACCCACAAGCATGAAAGCCAGACCCGTCTGCCAACTGCCCTGAAGCCATTGGGGTAGCGTGATGCCCGATCTCCTGGTCTGGTTGCTTGCTGCCAGGTATCCCTGCAGGGAAGCCTCAAACTTGGCATCCATTGCGGGTGATGGCTCCGGAGTCTCGAGCTGCTCGAGCTTTTGCCATATCTCCTCACGAACATTGAGCTCTGCCCGGACATCTGGATGATCCTGCAGAAACTTCCGCAGTACCTCTTCGCGGTCGCTCGTCAGATCCCCGGTCAGATAGTCCATCCACCATTCGATGGCGATTTGTTCATTGATAACCTCCATGCCTTAGTTGCTTAATTCCAGTTCCAAATATTTTTCCCTCAATTCCTTCAATATGCGGTGGACCCTCACCTTCACTGCACTCTCACTGATTCCGAGCATCCCCGCGATATCGGCATATTTCATCCGCTGAAACCGGGTCAACTCGATGAGCTCTTTCTTATCCGGTGCCAGGGACTCCAGTGCCTGATGCAGCAGCCCAAGCTCCTCCTCTTTTTGTGTCCTTGTTTCCACGTTTGTCGAATCCTGTAGGTATGCCTCCCAGTCCGTCATATTTTCCTGCCAACTATATCTTTTGTTCTTGCGGTAGTGATCATGATGGACATTTCTAGCCAGCTGGAAAAGCCAGCTTTCGAACTGGCCGCTAGCGGCATAGCTATGCCGATACTTCAGCACCCTCATGAACACATTTTGAACAAGATCCTCGCTTGAGGAGCCATCATTTGTCATCCGATAAAAGAACCCGAACATCCGCCTGCTATAGCGGTGATAGAGCAGATTTAGCTTCTCTAAATCCCCTCCTTTTATCTTCAACATGATGGCATGATCTGATAGTGAATCCACTCGCCTTCTTGATTTTCGACGGGGTAACCGACGTTTCTGGAATAGGTTACAATAATTAGAGGAATTTAGTGAAAGGGCACAAGGGAGCGATTCACGTGGATGCATGAAGCCTCATGACAAAATTGATTCGGTCACAATAAATGCATGGAGATATTGAAAATATATCAAAGGAATTGCCATATCAATCTAATCTTTTGGTGGCCGCTCATCATTCCGATAAATTGCGTCTAATCAATGGAGAACACATCGCATGGAGGAGTTGGAAATACCCAAGCTGGTCAAAAATGACCCCTGGCTGGAGCCGTTCGCGGAGGAGATCTCGGCCCGAATCCAAAGGCAGGAGGATAGAAAAAAGCTAATCGAAGAAAAGCATGGCTCACTATCAGCGTTTGCTGATGGCTACAAATTTCTGGGCCTGAACTACGACTCAAAAAAGAAAGGCTGGTGGTGCCGGGAATGGGCGCCTCAGGCCAAGTCGCTTGCGCTCGTGGGTGACTTCAATAATTGGGACCGCGAAGCCAATCCGATGACCAAAGGCTCTGAGGGAATTTGGGAGCTATTTCTGGACGACGCGACGTACAGCGATCGGTTCGTTGAAGACTCCAAGTTCAAGGTCCACGTCGTTTCGGATAAGCCTGCGATGGACCGATTGCCGGCCTATGTCAAATACGTAGTACAAGATCCCGATACGCACGATTTCGCAGGATGCCTGCGAGCACCCAAAAAGCCTTTTAAATGGACGGATAGTTCCTTCAGCCCCGAAGAGGCGCACAAGGAGCCTTATATCTACGAGTGTCATATTGGTATGGCGCAGGAGGAGGCCAAGGTAGGTTCGTACTTGGAGTTTGCTGAAAAGGTCCTGCCGAAGATCGCTGAGCAGGGTTACAATGCCATTCAGATGATGGCGGTCCAGGAGCACCCATACTATGGGTCTTTCGGCTATCATGTCAGCAACTTCTTTGCGCCTAGCAGCAGATTTGGCACGCCTGAAGATCTCAAGTACCTCGTGAATAAAGCCCACGAAGTAGGGATAGCGGTGATCATGGACATTGTCCATTCACATGCCGTCAAAAATCTCGCAGAAGGGTTGAATGAATTTGATGGCAGTGACGATCAGTATTTCCACCCCGGTGGCAAGGGTACTCACAGCCAATGGGATTCGAAGCTCTTCAATTATGGAAAAGAAGAGGTGCTTCGGTTCTTGCTCTCCAATGTGAAGTACTGGATCGAGGAGTTTCACTTTGATGGGTTCCGGTATGATGGTGTTACGTCCATGTTGTATTTCCATCATGGCGATCATGTAAGTTTTGATAATTATGACAAGTACTTCGCTGATGTGGACTGGGATGTACTGGTCTACTTGCAGCTTGCCAATCAGCTGGCAAAAGAATTGAAGCCCTACGCGATTTCCATTGCGGAGGACATGAGTGGCATGCCGGGGCTAGGAAGACCGGTTGATGAAGGCGGCCTTGGCTTTGACTTTCGACTGGCCATGGGCATTCCGGACTACTGGATCAAGATCCTCAAGCACAAAACGGACGACGAGTGGAACGTGCACGAGATCTGGGAGGTGCTCGCAAACCGTAGGTACGGCGAACGTTCCATCGCTTATGCCGAATCGCATGACCAGGCCCTGGTAGGGGACAAGTCGATTGCATTTTGGCTTATGGACAAAGAGATGTATGATAACATGCATGTCAGCCATGAGAGCCTCATCATCGATCGGGGAATAGCCCTGCACAAAATGATCCGACTGCTGACCCTCAGTCTGGGCGGGGAGGGCTGGTTGAATTTCATTGGCAATGAATTTGGCCACCCGGAGTGGGTAGACTTCCCGAGAGAGGGCAACAATTGGAGCTACCACTATGCCAGACGTCAGTGGTCCCTGGCAGAAAATGAAGAGCTGAGGTATAAGTTCCTCTATCGTTTTGGCGGTGCCATGGTCCAGATGGCCCGTGAAAACCATCTGGTTTCTGCGTCACCAGCACAGCAACTCAACATGGATCAGGATAATCACACGATGATCTACGAGCGCAATAACCTGATCTTCGCCATGAATTTCAGCCCTAGCAATGCGATTCCTGATTATCGCTTTCGCGTGCCCTCTAAAGGAAACTACCGTGTGATCCTCAATACAGATGCCGAGGCATTTGGAGGGTTTGGTCGCGTGGACGATGGGATGACTTATCCGAGTGTTTCGATTTTTGGAGAGCATTTCCTCAGTGTGTATCTCCCAAATCGCGTCGGACTGGTATTGAAAAAAGTAGAAGACTAATTCTGTGTCATGAGCACCTCACCTCCGCAAATGGAAGGCGAGTTTAAGGTAGGCTCGGCGATCCGCAAGTTGTACGCCACCGACGCATCCGCCTATCGCGAATTGCCTCAGGCAGTGGCCCTACCGAAGACCATCGATGACATCGTATCACTGGTCAATTATGCCAGGGAAAAAAATACGGCTCTCATTCCCAGGACCGCGGGGACATCCCTCGCTGGCCAGGTAGTAGGCAGTGGCATCGTGGTGGACATCTCGAAGCACTTCAATCACATCATCGAGGTCAACGAAAAAGAGAGATGGGCATGGGTGCAACCAGGCATCGTGCGGGACGACCTGAATTATCAACTGAAGAAATACGGGCTGTTCTTTGCGCCTGAGACGTCCACTGCCAATCGGGCGATGATCGGGGGTATGATTGGCAACAACAGCTGCGGGTCCAATTCGGTCGTCTATGGCAGTACGCGCGAACACCTGTTGGAAGTAGAGACGGTACTGGCGGACGGCTCCAGAGCATGGTTTGGCGCAATGGACCAGAGCGCTTTTCTCGCCCACTGCAATGGCATGGGCACGGTCAGCGAATTGCACAATCAGATCTACTTCGATGCTCGCGAGATGCTCATCGACGACAAGAATCAGGAGGCCATACAAAAGGGCTATCCCAAGGCGGACATTCCTCGGCGTAATACAGGCTATGCATTGGACATGCTATTGCGCCATGCCCCGTTCGACGATCAAGGCACACCTTTCAACTTTTGCTCGCTGATCGCTGGGAGTGAAGGGACACTAGCCTTCATCACGGCTGCCAAAGTCAAACTCACGCCACTACCAGCAGAACATAAGCGGCTCGTTGCCATCCATTGCAAAAGCATCGATCAATCGCTTCGCGCCAACCTGGTGGCATTGGAGTACGAACCCAGTGCATGCGAACTGATGGATCACTACGTCCTCGAAGCCACGGAGAGAAGTATTCTGTACCGTGAGAACCGATTCTTCCTCGAGGGAAAACCCATGGCGATTCTTGTCGTCGAATTGATCCGTGAATCGGAGGAGGAAGTAGATAAGGCTGCGGATGACCTGGTAAAAGCACTGAAGAAAGCTGATCTTGGCTACGCCTTTCCAATCATCCAGGGTGCCGACGACGTAAAGAAAGTTTGGAACCTGAGAAAGGCAGGATTGGGGCTCTTATCCAATGTGCCGGGGGATGCCAAACCAGCACCGGTGATTGAAGATACCGCCGTAGACGTGAAGGACTTGCCCGCCTACATTGCGGAGTTCAACAAGATACTGGAGGACTATGGCCTCTATTCTGTGCACTACGCCCACGCGGGCTCTGGTGAGCTGCACCTCCGGCCGATCCTGGACCTAAAAACGGAAAAAGGTGTAGAGCTATTCCGAAAGATCGCCGAGGAGATCGCCCGCCTCGTGAAGAAGTACAATGGGTCGCTCTCTGGCGAACATGGTGACGGGCGCCTGCGGGGTGAATTCATCCCGACCATGCTTGGTGATCACAACTACGCACTCCTCAAGCAGGTGAAGAAAACCTGGGACCCTGACGGAATTTTCAACCCAGGCAAAATTGTCGATACGCCTCCCATGGACACGTCACTGCGCTTCGAGAAAGGTCAGCAGACACGGGACTTCGACACGATGTTTGACTTTTCTGAAAACCAGGGATACCTGCGCACTGCCGAGCTGTGCAATGGCTCCGGGGACTGCCGAAAGTCGGAGCTATCAGGGGGCACCATGTGCCCCAGCTACATGGCCACTCGCAATGAACAGGAAACGACCCGTGCCAGGGCGAACATACTGCGCGAAGTACTGACGCGATCAGAAAAGGAGAATCCATTCGATAGCGAGGACATCAAAGAAGTGATGGACCTGTGCCTGTCATGCAAGGGCTGCAAATCCGAATGTCCGTCTAATGTGGACATGACCAAGCTCAAGGCAGAGTGGCAACATCAATACTACCAGACAAACGGCATCCCCTTTAGGACTAAGCTCATCGCCAACTTCACTCAGGGGATGAAGCTGGCGAGCGCACTCCCCTGGGGCTACAAACTGGTATACAGCAACCCCGTAACGGGAAATCTCGCAAAAGCCATTACGGGATTTGCCAGGGGTCGGAGTATGCCGGAGGTGGCCAGTGAAACGGTCGTAAAGTGGTACAGGAAGCAATTTAAGCCAAAGGCGGTCGAGAACAAGGTGTACTTCTTCTGCGATGAATTCACGAACTACAATGATGCAGAGATTGGCAAAACGGCGATCCGCCTGCTGGACGCCCTGGGCTACAGGGTGGAATTGATTGATCATGCGGAGAGTGGGCGGACTTACCTCTCAAAGGGACTACTCAATCAGGCCACGACGATCGCAGAGAGGAATGTGAATTTGTTTGCACCGATCATCGACGAGAACGCGCCCCTCATAGGGTTGGAGCCCTCCGCCATCCTGACATTCAGGGACGAATACACTTCCCTCTTGCGAGGGGAGGTACAGAGGAAAGCCAAAGACCTGGCAGAACATGTCTTCACGATAGAGGAGTTTTTGGCACAGGAGATAACCAAAAATCACATCGCCAAAGATCAGTTCGATACGACCCCTCGAAAGATGAAAGTCCACGGACACTGCCATCAGAAAGCGATGTCCGCTCTCACTCCCCTGAAGAAACTCCTCTCCTTCCCTGCAGGACACGAGGTGCAGATGATCCCATCGGGCTGCTGCGGAATGGCGGGATCCTTTGGCTATGAAAAAGAGCACTTCGATCTGTCCATGCAAATTGGAGAATTGGTGCTATTTCCCGCTGTACGGGACCAGTCGGAGGATACGATCATTGTCGCTCCCGGCACCAGCTGCCGTCACCAAATCAAGGATGGCACGGGCCGCATCGCCAAGCATCCGGTGGAGGTGATGTGGGAGGCTTTAAAGTAATTTTGAATTTTGAGTTTGAGAATTCTGAATTGTAGTTGCTCGCCCAGACCTATAAAAAGTCACGGGAGGATTGGGAATTTGCGTTCCTGATTCCGGGCTGTGAGCACGGATAACAGCAAACTCAGAATTCAAAATTCTTAACTCCAAATTGGCAGCTACCGCCAAAGCCGCCAGGCACCCACTCTCACTCACAGAAACCATTTGTTTGACATTTACGTATCTAATAAACTATATTTGTTTGGCATTTACGAACGAAATATGAAAGGGACACATCTCGGCGAATTTGAGGAGCTCATCCTCTTGATGGTTGGTATCCTGAAAGGCGAGGCCTACGGTATCTCCGTCATGCAGGAAATCGAAAAGCAAACTGGGAGAACTGTGACAGTGAGTACCATCCACACGGCGCTGTACCGATTGGAGGAAAAGGGCTTTGTCCGGTCTTTCGTCGGTGGGGCAAGCAAGTCCCGCGGAGGGCGGAGCAAACGGCTCTATGAGATCACCGCAGAAGGACGTGAGGCACTCGAGTTGGCAAAGGCCCAGCGAGACGGATTGTGGAACCTACTGATCCAAGGCCAGTGAACACCCCTCCACGGTGGAGCGAATGGCTGCTGGAGCGCTTGCTCAAAGACCGGTTTGTGGACGAGTCCATTGGTGACCTCTACGAATGGTACGAGCTGCAAAGTCACGCAAATCAATCCAGTCAAAGCCGCTGGGCGCTTTGGAAATACCTGCTGTACTCCCTACGCCCTTACAAACTCAAATCGATTCAAAAACTTCTTTTACTCATGATGGACCATTCGCTACTCTCCAACAATATCAAAATGGGCGTCCGATCGCTGATCAAGCATTCGCAATTCACTGCCATCAACCTCGTTGGCCTGACTACGGCATTCACAGCGGCGGTCCTGATTTTTGCCTACGTCTCGTTTGAGCGCAGCTACGACAACTTCCATCCAAAAGGCGATCAAGTCTATCGCATCCTGACCCAAGACCTTGTAACAGGGGAACTGGGGCGTCCGACTCCCACGCCCTTGGCGCCAGCTTTTTTGAGTGAATACGATGAGATGATCGAGTTTGCCCGATTCGGCAACGACGAGGTGTATGTCGATATCGACGGTAAGAAGTTTTATGAGGCTCAATTCTATTGGGGGGACTCAAGCCTATTTGACATTTTTCATCTTCCATTCCTGTATGGAAATCAACGAACGGCGCTCAGGGAGCCCAATACGGTGGTATTGACCGAAGAGGTCTCGGAGAAATACTTTGGTGCTGGCGTGGACCCCACAGGTCGGACGCTGCCGATCAAGGTGCTGGACAGCGACACAGATCTATCGGTGAGAATCGATGGCGTCATGAAAGCCTTGCCGACGAACACAGATCTTCCGTTTGAGGTGATCGGCTCTTTGGTGACTGGCCTGGACCTTTACAAGCAGTTTGGGAAGAGCTGGGGATTCAACTGGCTCCACACTTATGCACACGTCCCGCAGCCCACAGATCTGCCGAAGCTGGAGTCGGCTGTACCTGACCTGATCGAAAAGAATCTCGGAGAGCGCTTCAAAACGTTGATCGGGTTGAAATTCCAACCACTTGCTGAGGTCCACCTACGTTCCCAGTATATAAGAAGGTCTAACTACGGTGACAGTCAGCAGGTGATGATATTCATCGTCATCGGGGGCTTTCTGCTGCTCATCGCCACGGTCAACTTCATCAACCTCTCAGCATCGCGTATCAGCAAGCGGCTGAAAGAAATCAGCGTGCGACACGTCAACGGCGCATCTCGCCGCCAGCTGGTGCAGCAATTCCTGATAGAGTTTCTGCTTACGACCTTCTTCAGTCTCGCCGCTGGGGCCGTTCTTGTCTTGGTCTTGTGGGAGCCCTTTTGTGACTTCGTTGGCAAGGAAATTCCAATGTCCGTGCTATCGACATGGCCAGCGTACCTACTGATTGCTGGCATGCTGCTGATCCCCAGCTTACTGGCTGCATCTTTTCCCTCCCTCCTCATGGCCAGGATCAAGCCTACTGAGCTGATCAAAGGCCAGGAACGAAGCAAAGGAAGAAAGGGCCTGCGATTAGGGTTGGTTGGTTTCCAGTTTGCGCTGACGAGTTTTCTGATCCTCTGCACGATCGTTGTGTTCCAGCAATTTCAGCGGCTTTCAGATGCCAGCCTTGGCTTTGACCCCGAGCAGCTGGTCAGCATCAAAGTGGAGGATCGCGATCTTCAGAGGCAACTCGATCTCCTCAAGAGTGAAATGGCCAAGGTCCATGGCGTGAAGGCCATTGCTTCCTCCAGTGAAACGCTCCCTAGCGAAATGAACAATACATGGGGCTATTACTGGGATGAGAATTCGGAAGACCAGAATCACGTCATAGATATCGTCGGATTAGACCAGGATTATTTCCCGACTGTCGGGATTGACATCATCGAGGGGAGCAACTTCAATCTTCCTTTTCGCTCGGACTCGGCACGGTCTGTGATCCTCAATCAGACCGCTGCTTCCCTAATAGGAGCGGAGGCACTGGGGTCGCTTGTGAAGATCGGTGGCACTGACAGACGGGTGATAGGCATCGCGGAGGACCATCACTACCGCTCACTGAAGTCTCCCATTGAGCCTGTGGCGTACATGGTCTATGGTCCAGGCTATCGGGTGAGCCCGGACAATCTGGTCGTCAAAATGAGCATTGCCGAGGCATCACGGACCATCCAGCAACTGAGTGATACGTGGGAGACCATCGGCTCGGAGACTATTTTCGACTTCCACTTCGTCGACGAAGCTTTTCAGGAAGCGTACGAATCGGAAGCCAGCTTCATCCAGCTCTTCGGCATATTCACCAGCCTGAGCATCATTATCTCATGTATAGGGTTATTTGGCATTGTGATCTTCCTGTCATCGGAGAAGCAGAAGGAAGTGAGCATCCGCAAGGTGATGGGTTCTTCTTCCTGGCAGTTGACCGGTTTTATGCTTCGGGAGCTCAGCATCACCATTGGCATAGGCATCGCCGTTGCCATCCCATTCGCGGTATGGAGTCTCGACCGATGGCTGGCTCAGTTTGTGTTCAGGGTTGATATTGAACTGTATGTCATTCTGCTCGCCATTGCTTTGACGACGGTCCTGGCGCTTGTCACCATGGGGGGAAACGTCCTGCAAGTCGTGCGATCAAACCCTACCAAGTACCTTAGAAACGAATAACAATGATGGGGTTCAAGGCTCCACCACCTCCATGACCACCCTGAAACCCACACACGGGTGCGGTGGATCCATGTCCTGAGTGGACTGGATTGAAGACTCTTCAGGCGTATTAAACCAACTGCCTCCGACGATCAGTCCATCCTGTGTGAGCTCGGCCACGTTGCCAATGACATCGTAGACACCCAGGTCATTGGAGCCAAAGCGACCTACGGGAGCCGTATGCATGTATCCATCGAATGCATGGTGATATTCCTGGGTATTGTCATTCCAGATCTTCACATTGGCCAAGGCCACCGTGTCCCCCTTCTTGTTGATTTCATAGGGGTGATGCCCCGACCAGGGAAAGGTAGCCCCTTCCTCTTTGGCAGCCATCTCCCGCCATTCGTCAGCGGTAGGCAAACGAAATATCACCCGGTTGTATTTGCGCTTTCGATCACTGTTGTATTGTGCTGTGCGCCAGGCACAATATTGCTGTGCGGCCTTTCGCGAGATGTTGACCACCGGATAATCGTCATACGCGGGATGCGAATGATAGTATCTGGACATCGGATCCAGAAAAGCGTAGGGAAATTGCAAGGTCCATTGGTTCGTATCTGGGAGTATCTCGGTCAGATCGGCCGAAGCCGCCTGATCCTCTAGAAAAAGTCGGTACTCCAGGTTCGTAGTTTCGTATTTAGAAAAGAAAAGATGGGAATCGCTACGCCCTCTTTGCTCACCCTTATCGCCCGGAAAGGGAGAAAGGGATGTCATAAGGAACGAAAGGCATAGGGCAGATTGAAAAATGGGTAACGGCATCGCATTGTCATTTGGGTACGTCCTACAACGCTCCTGGTAGTCAATAAATTATCCATGCTGATCGATGGATGCCCCTGAAGCTTACCTCCTGAGTGGAATAGTAGTCACTCATTACTTAAATTGCCGGAGACCAAGAATAGATCATCATCTATGGAAAGATTGAAGAATAAAGTAGCCCTGATAACGGGCGGCAGCAAAGGCATTGGGTACGGTATCGCAGAAGCCATGCTGCGGCAAGGCATGCGCGTGGCCATTACCAGTAGATCCGTAGATGGTGCGTTGGGAGCGCTAAAAACTTTGCCGGACAAAGGCGAAATGATGGGGCTTCAGTCGGATGTGAAGGACCTGGCTTCGCAGGAGAACGCTGTCAACGAGGTCATTAAAAAATGGGGCAAGTTGGATGTGCTGGTAGCCAACGCGGGCATCGGCCACTTTGCTTCCATCGAAGATTTAACCCCAGAGCAATGGAATGACACCATAGACACGAATCTGACGGGTGTGTTTTACAGCATCAAAGCGGCCATGGATGCGCTCATAAAATCTAAGGGATACTTCATCACAATTTCAAGCCTGGCAGGCACCAACTTCTTCGCCGGCGGCTCTGCCTACAACGCAAGTAAGTTTGGACTGACTGGATTCACGCAGGCGGTGATGCTCGACCTGCGCAAGCACGGAATCAAAACGACGACCATCATGCCGGGTTCGGTAGCCACTTATTTCAACAATCACGAACCCGGTCCGGGCGATGATTGGAAGATCCAACAAGAGGACATCGGTCAGATGGTCGTGAACCTGCTTGAGTTGCCCCAACAAACGCTGCCAAGCAAAATAGAAGTAAGGCCTACTACCCCTCCTTCAGCGAAATAGCACGTGAATGAAATTTGAAGACCGGCTCGTCAATTACCTGAAATCCGTCAGGGCAACGGCTGATACGGGCCTGTTTTACTCCAATAGCGATTACGACCGCGACCGCTACGAGCAGCTGCAAGCGATGACGGATGAGGTGTTGGCGGCATATGCCGGGGAGGAGGTCAGTGTCGTAAGCAATTTCTTTCGGAAGCTTGACGATTACAAAACTCCAAATGTAGATGTGCGGGCAATTGTCTTAAATGAAAACGATCAGCTCCTCATGGTACAGGAGCGGATGGATGGCAAATGGACTGTTCCCGGTGGTTGGGCTGACATTGGACTAACACCTACTGAAAATGTGGAGAAAGAAGTGAAGGAAGAAACCGGTTTGGAGGTGGGCGTCCAGCGGCTGCTGGCTGTTTGGGACAAAAGGATGCATCCGCATCCCCCACAACCGCATTACGTCTATAAGATGGTCTTTCTGTGCGAGCCGCTTGGTGGCACACTACAAAAGGCCTTCGATACGTTGGATGTGGGCTGGTTTGATGTGATGGACCTGCCCGAGCTCTCCGAAGACAGGATGCTCGAAGGGCAGATCCATGAAGCCTTACGCATTGCCAAAAATCAGGACGCCACGGCGTTTGATTGAAATGCGCCCCCGGCAGCGGGTTGAGTTTGACCTATGGGCTTTTGACGAATGATGCGGTATAGCACGACACCGTAGAGAAAATTTGAGATCCCCACTTCAAATCCGTGGGCGAGGCGAATGCCCTGAGGCATTAGCTCACTAGGTGTAAGCAGTGGCGCTATCCCACCGATGATGGCGAAAATGGCACCCGTAACGAGTGCTTTCTCCCAGTTACCGAGCATTGCGTACCGATCTATGATGATCGCCACTCCAACGAAAAGAAACCCACGAAGGAACAGCTGGGTCGCTGCGATCGTCTGGAGCGAAGGGATCTTGTCACTGTAGTAGTCCATCAGGAGGGGGTAGGACATTTGCAGTATCAGACCAGCTGTGAAATAGAACACAAAATACAGGACGTTGCCTGACAGTACCTTGACGATCCAAGAACCGATGCCCCTATCCTGTAATGCGAGGGATCGACCATTTCCCTCTGTGCCTATGAGCTTCACAAGTATCCAAGAGGACAAATAGAAAAGTGGGATACCCCAAAGCATGCCCATCAGAGTCAATGACCGTTCCGTGACGTTGAAGATATACGCCTCGATCAGAAGACTGAAGATGCCAACGATGTAGTACACCACAAAAACGGCGAAGACAAGTGTGCCTCCACGCAACACGTTTTTCCTGATCACAGGGAACAATGAGGCTGTCACCAATACATTGGCCACCCAAAGCCACAAGTAGTAGTTTCCGGTTTCCAGGGCTCCTGATATCAGGTGCATAACAGCGGTCAATACAGTGATTGACAAGCTGGACAGTAAGATTTTGAGTCCGATCTTTTTCATTTTTCAGTATCGCTTTGATGTTTAAAAAGTTCATAGGTGGAATGCGCCCATTTGGACAAGGTCTCGACCGCTGCGATGCCATGCTCGATGGCGAGGCGACCGTGCAATGGCATGTCAGGGCCTTGCTCCTTGTGAAAAGCCTTCAATTGTTGATGGTAGCCAGATGACAAGTCCACAAGGCTTTTCATGAACGCGAGCTTCTCGTCGTGACTGACGAGGTGATCCATAAATGCAAACTTGAGCAGAAGAACATCTGATCGCTTGGCGATATCCTCTGCCTCCACAGGCTCCGTCAACCAGGCCTTCAGCGCCTTTTTCCCCTCATCCTCGACAGATAGTAGCTCTCCTTTGCCTTGTGCTGAAGAAGAAATAAGCCGATGGGCTTTCAACTTCTTGATGGCCGGGTAGATAGATCCCGGACTGCTGCTGTAGTTGCCCATCGCCGTTTCGTCGAAAACCTTACGTATGGCGTAGCCAGTCCGGGGTACCTCCATTAAGAGGCCAATGATCGCGTAGTCAAGAGTTGTCAGTCGCATAGTACGAATCGTATTATGTAAATATAGTACGAATCGTACTAAATTAGGTTGCCTCTTTTTTTAGTGTACCGTCAAGGAAGGGATCCCGGTATTCGCACACGAGCTGGTCGAGGACATTTTGTATCGCTGGCGAAACCCCTCCCTCGGTCTGTGGCACACAGACCGAAATTCTGGTCCCTAAAAGAAGTCGTTGCGCTACCACACGTCAAAGATCCTTCGGCGCCAACGCAAAGAGACATTGACGCAGCAAGCAGGACGGCGCCTCTGGATGACGATCGAAATCAGGAGGTTGAAATGGAAGATTGCTTCGCTTCGTTCGCAATGACTGACTCAACGATGCCATTCGAGACAGGAAGCTGGCGGGACACGGTCAGGTGAATGAGGATCCCTGCATCACATCTCCCCGTCCCACGCTTCGTCACCGTACTGCTCCTGAAGGTCCTGGAGTTGGGTCTTCAGCTCCACAATGAGCTCTGGGTCAGCAGTGTCGTAGATGTTGTGCATCTCATCCGGATCGTTATCCAGGTCATACAGCTCCCACTGATCGATGTCGTTGTAAAAGTGAATGAGCTTGTATCGATCGGTGCGAACGCCATAGTGTCGCTTCACACTGTGCCAACCAAAAGGATACTCGAAGTAGTGGTAATAGATACCCTCCCGCCAGTTGGCCACCTCCTCGCCCTTCATCAGGGGAAGGAGTGATCGCCCCTGCCAGGGTTCATTGGTATCGATGCCTGCCAACTCCATTACTGTCGGGGCATAGTCGAGGTTGAGTACCAACTGATCGCTCACCGTCCCTGGTTCAATGAGCGGTGGATACCTCATCACCAGTGGCATCCCAAACGACTCCTCGTACATGAATCGCTTGTCGTACCATCCGTGCTCACCCAGGTAGAATCCCTGGTCGGAGGTGTAGACGATCAATGTATTGTCCAGCTGGCCCTTTTCCTCCAGATAGGTGAGTAGCCTCCCCACATTGTCGTCGACCGACATCACTGTCTTCACATAATCATTGATATACCGCTGATACTTCCATATCAACAACTCACGTCCGGTGGGATTCCTTGAATAATAGTCCTCGGCAACAGGATTGTAGTAGGCGTCCCAAGCGGCCCGTTGATCGTCGTTAAAACGGCCATACAGATTCCGCCAATTGCGGACGGCGTCGAAGCCCTCGGGTCCGCCGCCTGTGCCGGTTTCCACGACCCGATCCGGTGGTAGCTTCATATCCCCGGACATGAACATCCGATCTATGGATAGGTCCTGCTCAGCAGCCGCCTGTCGATTGTTGTACTCGTCAAATAGGTTATCGGGAATGGGGTATTCCTTCTCCCCCAACGCGAGGTAGGACGTGTCCGGCATCCAATTGCGATGGGGCGCCTTGTGCTGAACCAGCAGGCAAAAAGGCTGATCACTAGGAATCCGCTGCTCTAAAGTTTCGATCGCCAGGTCGGTGACTACCGTCGTGGCATAACCCGGGTACTGGGCCGTATCTCCCATTTCCACCAGGGTAGGATTGTAATAGTGCCCTTGATCGATGAGCACATTCCAATAGTCAAACCCCGCAGGCACGCTCTTGAGATGCCACTTACCCACGACCGCGGTGTAGTAACCATTGGCTTGCAGGATCTTGGGGTAGGTCATCCTGGCGCTATCGAAGGTGTCATAGTTGTGGCGAAAGCCATTGATGTGGCTGTATTGGCCGGTAAGGAAGACGGCGCGACTCGGCCCGCAGATCGAGTTGGTCACGTAGGACCGGTTGAAGGTGATGCCTTCTTGCCCGATGCGATCGAGGTTGGGGGTCTCGAGCAACCGATCGCTGTAGATGCTCATGGCATTCTTCGCATGGTCGTCAGTCATGATAAAGAGGATGTTGGGGCGAGTGGTGGGGGACTCTTCAGCCGTGGGGAGACTGCACTGGACCAGCAGTAATACGATAGTAAGGCAAGGGAGGATCGATCGCAGATGTTTCATCAGGTAGGGGATTGAGGCCACCAAAATACGTTACCTGACGGATGTTTTGGACTGTTTGCTTCGGATTTATGGGATGCTAAGATCCACCAGCTTTGAAGCGGGCCAATAAGAATTGACTCCGCTCCTTCTTGCATGAGGTCAGGAACGGGTGACGAGATCCGTGTGGTTGTTCCGCGGCAGGGATCGAAAGTATATCCGCGGAGGATGAAGGCGCTGCAAGCGGGGAGCAGGATATGAGTGAGAGCCCGGCCGTGAAGTAGAGAGTCTTGGTACGGCTCAATGTAAGAGATCCTGTATTCTCTCACTTCACGGGCCGCCCAAAACTTCCTGGGCATAAAAAAACCCCGTCTTTTGGCGAGGTTCTTTCGAGTGTAGGTTAGGTTTATTATGCTGTAGTTCCTTCTTCTCGCTTGCGGGCGATGGTGAAGGATTTTCTTTCCTTGTAGCCGCAGTAGCCACAGGTGAAATATTTCATCAACTCGCCTTCCTCAGTCTCAGAGGCAGGTTGGATGACTTCTTCGCGATCCACTCTCAGCGTCTGGTAGTTGCACTCAGGGCACTGCAGCGCGTGGAGTCGACCGTTGTATTTTTCGATCTTGGTGAAGCCACTGACCTCGTCTATCCACACATCGTAGTCCACAGAAAAGGCATCCTCTTCTGCCTGCATACCTTCATCGAGGTAGACATCTTCTTCCTCTTCACTTAGCAACTTCATCTTGCGCCCATCCGGGGACATCCGCGGCGTATATCGCAATCTCTTGAGGCGCTTCTCGATAAAAAACGGATAGTAAAATTTCAGAATATTTTGCACGACGACCCCTACGATCATAGCCATCATGATACTGACGAACAATCTCACGAAGAACCACAGCCAGCTGGTATTGATGACGAGCGTATTGGCAAGTAGTGTGAGGCCGATCAAAATGAGCAATGTACCATACCACAAGAGGTTGATCTCATGCATGTTGATGTAATCATACCGTGTCTTGAAGTCTTTTGTCGTACCCAGTTTGAGAAAATGCCCTACGAGAATAAGGACGCCAACCCCGGCAATAGCGATCGCTAAATATTGACCATACTGGTTTAGCGAGTCAAGCAATAGGGGTGCAATAGGTTCTGTCATAGCAGTGTACTTTACTTTTAGCGGTTAAGCTATATAACAAAAATGTACATTTTTTTAAAAACTCGCTTAACCTCCTGCGCCAAATATACGCATAGCATCGAGCTTTCATATTGAAATCTAACCAAATTCTAAGTGTCCGTCAAATTGCGTCTACCGGGGGTGACGAAGTATCTACTTTGAGGTATTTCTTTCCCATTCAGCGGCCAGAACGGCAATTTCAACCAATTTTTTATTCCATGCACAACTGAAATGAGAACAAAGCGTTGACAAAGCATTGCTAATTATACATCTTTGTTTTCGGGTTTCGAGAGATGAAGTAGTTGTGTATGAATATCTATCTCGCGGAACGACTAACGATGGTCATCACAGATGACGTTCGTTGCCAGTAAATGACATGAGAACGCCGCCAAATTATCGTCTGACCTGCCAGTCAGATATCTCCATGCTCGCACCTCTTTTTGCATGCAAGTATGGAATGGGTCCGATTATTGCGGACGTTGTTCGTGAATATTTCTGGCGAACAGAAAATCCCCTAAACCATAATGAAAAGTTCCGGAGAGAAGTCCGGTCTGCTTACCGAGGAGGAATTGATTACTCACATAAATATTTCAATCGATTAATTATCAAATTTTCATGATCATGACGAATAATCTTTTTAAGAACCTGCTATCGCTGGCGGTGGTAGCATCTCTGATGTTGCTCTACAGCTGCGGTGAGGATGAAGAAACACTTCCTGATTTGCCGACGATTTCGGCTACGCCTGACGCGGCGTCTTACGAGTTTGGCGCGACAGCCGAAATTACAATCGATGTGACTGCTCCCGGTGAACTGAGTGGTGTGAATTGGACCTTCACTGTGGATGCAGAGTCCGGCGACAAAGAATTCAACTCTCCCTCTGATATCGGCCTGAGCGATACTGAGACAGGATTACAGACCGCTATCATGGAGATAGTGCTCGACCAGGAGTTTTACTCAGGTGCTACAGTAAGCATAGAGTTTGAGGTGGTTGACAAGTCGAATCAGTCCTCAACCGATGTCGTGGAATTTACTGTAGGCGAGGCATCTCCTCCTGCCAGTGGAAACGTCGGCGTGATCCTGGGTGGTCAGCTCAACGCCACAACGGGTAGCTTCTATGATGTAGTAGCCAATGAGGTTTATAACTACGCTCCTACAAGAGACGAACAGTCGGCGAATGTTGACTTCCTGTTCTTCTACGGTGAGACAAACGGCTACACCATCGCCGCATTGGATGACGATCAGGCAGCCATAGCTTTCAATTCAGCTGTGGGCGATGGCGCTCTTTCTGAGGAAACCATCGAAACTCGAAATCCTACAAGATTCAAGGCGTTGACGGAAGCTACTGCTAACAATTTCGCAGAAGTGGAAACAGTGGCTGATTTGAACAACCTCGTCGGTGAAGTAGCGCCCGAGGCCACATTGATTAATGGTTTGGAAGCTGGAGACGTTTTTGCCTTCCAGTTCGCGGCAGAACGTGGCGAAACGCTTGGTTTGGTCCATGTCACTTCGGTGGACGGGACTCAAGGCAGTGATCGTACGATCACGTTCGACGTGAAGTTCGAAGAGCCGCAATAAGCACTAACACAACGACACGCAATAACAAAGCCCCGCCGAAAGGTGGGGCTTTTTTTGTGTTCAAATTCAGCTATCTGCGTTATACGTCAATTTAATTTGCCACGAACTCCACCAATCAGTTACTAGGAATATTCCAATTTTTTTCAGATCTTTAGTAACCAATAACTGAAGTACAACCAAACCCAAACCGACATGTTGTCCCATCGAATACACCGCGAATGGATTTTTGTCCTACTTATTATCCTTGCCATCTTTAGCCTAATTTGACCACACTCGACAAAGATCACTTTTATCACATATCGCCGCCTAACCTCTCTAAACGCAGTTTTTACTAGCGTCCGTTGGACCATACGCGCTTTGGTGAGGCCCGTAGGCTACGTCTGATCACGTGATAGTGTCTTGCCGCTGTAATGGCGCACGTACGACACGTATTACCATGATAGAGCACGTTACTGGTACCCGTTTCGGCTAAGACTTTGCGCTCGTGCGTAAATCCCCCAATGGCGCGCCGGCTGGAGAAAGTACAACTTTCATCAAGCAACCCTCATTCCCTGAATCTGAGAGCCCTATCCCCGATCAATAGCTCGAAAACACCCTGACTCAAAAAACTAAAAGCTCCAAAGCCCTAAAAACCTATCAACCTCAACTCAACTCAAAAACCTATCAACCTATCAACTCCAAACCCAAACACTCAAAAATCTTATCAACCCATCAACTCAACTCAAAAACTCGAAAGCCCTAAAAACTTATCAACTCATCAACTCATCAACCTAAAAACTACTCACACGAAAACTCACAAACCCAAACACCTAAAAACCCAAACACCCAAAAACTAAAAAAACTCTTGCCTATTTTGCCTGCCAAAGAGAAACCCATCCATGGACTTCGATATCAGAACACTTGGCACGGCATCGTTCGACTCGCCCATTCACCTGAGTAAGCAGCAGGGCGATAAGATCTTCAACTTCGTGAGCGACAAGGAGCGCATCCTGTACGACGTCACACTCGAGCAATTTCAGACCAGCGTAGCGCAAGACACCCAACCATTGTGCATGGAAAAGGCGGGTCCCAGGGAGAAGATCTTTTTCGATCCCAAACAGACGAAAGCGGCCATTGTCACCTGTGGCGGCCTCTGCCCTGGTCTCAACAATGTCATCCGGGGAATCGTCATGGGACTAACCTACAGATATGGCGTGCCCTCCATCATCGGCATCCCCTATGGTTACGAGGGATTCATCCCAGACTACGGCCACGGCTTCGTGAACCTCACGCCGGACATGGTCAAGGACATCCACCAGTTCGGGGGGACGATCCTCGGATCCTCACGAGGTGCACAGAATGAATCTGCCATGGTGGATACCCTGGAGCGCGAGGGTGTGAATATCCTTTTCACGATTGGCGGGGACGGTACATTGCGAGGCGCGGACGCCATTGGCGCGGAGATAAAGAAAAGGGGCCTGCCTATCTCGGTTGTGGGCGTTCCCAAGACGATTGACAACGACATCAACCTCATTGAGAAGTGCTTCGGCTTTGAGACGGCCTTCGACGTGGCCAGCCCCATCATCCGTGATGCCCACAATGAGGCCAAGGGGGCTTACAACGGCATCGCCATCGTCAAGCTCATGGGACGCGACAGCGGCTTCATTGCTGCCTCCGCAGCGCTATCCATGCCGATGGTCAATTTTGTGCTAATCCCGGAGATGGATTTCGATTTGCATGGTGAGACCGGATTCCTGCAAACCCTGAAAGATAGGCTCGATTCGCGCCATCATGCAGTGATCGTTGTTGCTGAGGGAGCAGGTCAGCACCTCTTTGAGGAGGGAGGCGAAGTTGTGAAAGACGCTTCCGGCAATGTCCAGCACCAGGACATCGGCACCTATCTCCGCGACACGATCAAAAAGCACTTCGCCAGCATGGACTACGAAGTGACCATCAAGTACATCGACCCCAGCTATATCGTGCGCAGCGCCCCGGCCAACTCCAGCGACAGTGTTTTCTGCAACCAGCTGGCCCATCATGCCGTCCACGGGGCGATGGCCGGTAAGACCCGCTTTGTCGTCGGCATGCTCAATAATCGGTTCGTCTATCTGCCCATCCGTGAAGTGGTGAAAGAGCGTAAGAAGATTGATCTCGAAGGTGAGTTGTGGTTCGGCGTGCTCGAGAGCACCGGCCAGCCTATGATGATGAAGGGATGACGATCAATTTTGAATGATGAATTTTGAATTCTTAGTACCTCAAATTCAAAATTCAACACTCAAAATTCAAAATTCCCAAAAAATTCCCCCGCGCACCCTTCACTTCCCTAAAGGGAACCCTCCGCACACAGTAGACCCAATCACAAAACCCTAAGCAATCCCCAATTCTCCA
Organism: Cyclobacteriaceae bacterium; assembly: GCA_965227935.1. GTDB lineage: Bacteria > Bacteroidota > Bacteroidia > Cytophagales > Cyclobacteriaceae > JAWPMT01. Next base: position 426,115 of record CBDDGS010000055.1, read on the forward strand.
TTTTCAATTTTCCATTCTCAATCCCAAAGCCGTCAACCGCTTTAAATCCCCCAATCCCAAATCATAAATCCTCAATCATAAATCCCAAATCCCCATTTTCAATTCTCCATTTTCAATTTTCAATTCAAAAATGCAACCCTCCAATTCTCCGGCGGTCCTTATCACCACGGACTAATACCACAAAAACACACTTGTCTATGAAAAAGCAATTGCTATCCTACTGTCTTGGGCTACTTATGATATCTACGGCCTTTGGACAGACTACCGTCGAGCGCACTTTTGACGGCATTGATGAAATCGACATGAGCCTTGGATCGGGTGACGCGATCTTCGAAAATGGTGACGGTGACGAGGTCACACTGGAACTTACGCACACCTTCAAAGACTATGAGCCCATCATCGAAAAGCGAGGTGATAAGCTATTCATCCGCGAAGAGCGCAACAATGGCAACTGGAGCCGAAATGGCAGAGCCACCTGGAAATTCACCGTGCCTGATGGCATGGAGCTGGACTTCAACACAGGCTCAGGAGATGTGAGCGTTACCGGCCTTGAGATGGACATTGAATGCAATTCCGGTTCTGGTGACTTTGAGCTGTCAAGGGCTCGAGGCCAGTTCAAGATGAACACAGGTTCTGGAGACGTAGACATTCGCGATAGCGAAGGCCGCTACCGAATGAACACCGGATCCGGCGATATCGAACTGGCGAAAGTCAATGGCGACATCGATGCCAATACAGGTAGCGGTGATATCGAGGCCGATGACCTGTCCCTGACTGGTTCCAGTAACCTCAACTCAGGATCTGGCGATGTAGAGGTTTCACTAGCCGGGACTTTGGATCATGACATATCCATCAATAGCGGCTCGGGCGATGCCGTGCTCGACTTCAATGGCGCCGACATCGAGGGTGTGATCATCATGCAGGTCAGCAAGCGGTATGGTCGCATCGTGGCTCCCTTCGACTTCGACACCGAAGAAGAAATCAACAATGGCGGATCGAGTCCTACCCTGAAAAAAACCGTAAAGCTCGGCGACAAGGATATCCGAATCCGCATCGGATCTGGCTCAGGGACGGCGGAAGTGAAGGAATAGTCATGAGTTTGGAATTCTGAATTTTGAGTTCGCCAAATCGCAACTCCAAATTCAGAACTCAAGAATTCAAAATTCAATGAGAAGTTAGCCGGTCGATATCGGCCGGCAGCTTTATCTGATCAGCGTAGAACTTGAGGCGCGTCTCTCCGGATGCCAGAATCTCCACCTTGGCGATCCGATCCTCCTTCGGATCATAAAACACCTCGACAAGGAAATTTTCGATGAGATACAAATTCACCTTGAACTTGTAGTAACGAATGGAAGTAATGAATTCACCCTCGAAGTACACCCACCGCAACTGGTGAGAGACGGACATCGAGGAAAATTGGTCGGGCGACATTTGCGAAAAATATGTGACTGAAGATACAGAAAGAATAAGCCAAACGCAATGAATTAATCTTCACAAATAACGCGTTCAAAATCTTCCGGTCGATACCCGAAGGATTCCAGCCGCTCGCCTTGTGCATTCAGGTACGTCACTATGTAGAAATCAGCCAGTTGGCTGTATTCCTCCACGAAGAAGATCGGATCTGTTGGACTCCCGACATTGTGGATGCTGTTGAACTTCGGAGGTAGAATGACGTTGGCATCCGGGCCCAATAGCCCATTGCCATCCTCTCCGTAAAAAACAAGAATATCCCCGCCATCACCTTCTGCAATGTTACCGAAGCGAGTCACCTCCTCCAGCAGGGGTTCCATGTCCTCAATATCGACAAGCGACCACTTCATCTCCTCTTTCAGCCAAAAGATCGTATCGTTGAAAAAGCTGATGTCCTCATAGTCGAAAGGCACGATCACATCTTCGTCCTCGTCGATCAATCCCATTTTGCCATCGACCGTGGTAGCGAAGTAGGGTCCCATGGGCTCGAGTCGCGACTCATACTTGTTTGCAAAGGCAGTTTTCGTTCGAAGGTCATAGCCCCCAATTTTTCCATCACGCAACAGGAAAATCATGCCATTGGCGACCTGAGCAGCTTCATACCGCTGGGAGACGACCTTGGTGCCCTCGGCATCGATCACACCCAGCAACCCTCGCTCCTCTATCACAAACAGGGAATCATTGAGCGGCTTGATCTCATCATAGTCGCCCTCGAAGATCAGCCTGCCATCTGTGCCATAAACTTGCTTATCGTCCTCTCCAGAGATCAGTAGAAATCGAGCAGGTGTACCTGCCTCCAACGGAATCATGGCGGTCACCAACTGCTCCGGATCAAGGGCCACTGTATCCCCTTCAGGAAAGAGCAAAAGATGCTTGCCCTCCACCACGACCAGGGCATTTTCATTGCCTACCAAATGGGCGCTGTCCACCGCCACGAACCCATCCTCCGAGTTCAGTTTATTCATCACGGACCAAGAGCCCTCGCTCTGCACTGCCGTCCACGCATCGGTATCCTGTAGCTTCTCATAGGTCCTTTTGCTACTCAAAGGCAGTGCATCACCGTGAAGCTCATACCCCGCATCGGTGCGGCTGTAGTGATACGGCCAGCCGGGAGACACCCGATGCTCACCCCATGGGATCAAGAAATCCAGTTGCCCATCCATCAGGCATTCCCGCTCGCCACGGAAACCGATGATCAGTGTATCCCGATAGATCTCCAGGTCATCAAATTTGAACTCTAGCTCAAGCACCTGGTCATACAGCCGTTCCATGATCTTGTCTGTAGTATACACTGCCAACAGGCCGTCCTTCTCAAATACCCAAAACGATCCCTCCTTCCAGATGTCATCATACTTGAAGCCCGTCACCGCATACCCCGATATGGACATCAGCCCGTATTGCCCGTCGACTTTCGCCTTGATCCATTGATCGCCGACTACCTCCGCATCACTGAGGCCCTCCATGATGGTGAAGCCCGACTTATGGATCAGGCGCCGCTTACCACTGGCCCGAACCAGTAACACCCCCAGCCCCAGATCGCGGGCCTCAAGGATATTTCCGCGAAAGATCTCGGCACCCAACCGGTTGTAAATGGCACCATTGGCCCCCAGGCCAATCACAATGTCACTGTCAATACTTCCACACACGTAGTCCTCGGGCGTTCGCTCGATGGCCACATTTCTCACTTTGGCACCGAGTGAATTCATGAAGGAGTACTTCCCATTGATCATCACCGTGGTGAGCGTGCGCTGATCCTGCCGGTCCACCTCCCATAGCGAATCCGCACGAGGGTGATCGGTGAAGTCAAAGTCCGGGTCCAGGTGGTAGCCAATATCAAAGGCCTTGATCTTCAGCGCCTGGTTATCGTAGGCATCGATAAATGCCCGAATATCCTCCGGATCATCAGAGGCCGTCATTCGCCGAAACAGCACCTGCTCGATGCGCTCTCGAAACGGCGTTTCGGGATTATCCCTCAAGAATGCCTGGTAGTCCTCCAGCTTGTCACCGGCAGTCTGGTTAAAAAACAGGAGTGAATCATACGCCACCTTCACCGCAGGTACCAGGTGCGATCGAGGATACGTTTGCATAAAGTCCTTATGCTCCTGTACGCTGAAGCGGGGTCGCACGTCCTCCCACACCAGGCTATCGCGCAGACGCACAAAATGTGGCACCCGGTCTGACAAAGGATAGAGGTCCATGAATTCTTCGAAGTCCGCCACGCCGTGATTGTGCAGCGCCCGTTGGTAGTGCATCCGCTCGATCTTGGAGGCGAGCCCCTCAAAGTCATCAATGCCGATGCCATTCTTCGACAATTCCTCGAGGTCATCGTACGTAGCGATCGCATAGTCATCCATGGCCTCACGGATGCGAATGCGCGCCGAGTCCATATTGTAGATCGGCAGGGAATCGTACGTCATCAGCTCCGCCAGGACGTATTTCACGCCCGGATTGACAGGCTGCAGCGCCAGCGCCTCCTCTATCAATTCGATCGTTTTGGGGTAGTCCCCCTTCTCGATCGCCCTGAGCACACGCTTCAGATCACGCGCCTCCAGGGCGTACATCATCACCAGGCACAGGCCCACCAGCACGTATCTTATCCAATCCCTCTTCATCGCAGCAAAAGTATTCCGAACTCGTCTATTTCCTATACGAAGGGCATCACGCGATTATTCCCATTTATCTGGTTATTTGCCGGACCGTTGCGTATAAGGCCGCCAGAAATCCGCCACAGGGTACATTTGTTACATCATACAAAGGCGAGTATTTTAAGCGGTGATTGATTCCGCCACCTTGGCGGGATCGTCTTTTCGATTCCACCCAGCAAATGGATTCGAAAAACATTGAGGAGCAGTACAGACGGTACTGTTCCTTTTTTTATTTAGAAGCAGCCAGTTGCTACTTCTAGCCCAAGTAAGTCGGGCTATCCACTGTAGCACCGCCGCGCTGCCTGACGCCAATTTTGAGTTCTGAGTTTTTGAATTCTTAGTTGGAGAGGCGTGGTTCATCGAGATCAAATTCAAAACTCAGAACTTAAAAACTCAAAATTCCTATGCGGGCTGCCGTTGCTATCCCGGCTAGTTGGCCCCTGCTGTGGTTCTTCAGCTCAAGCGCCTACAAATTCAACAAAAAGATGAGCCCCAATATCACTGGTGCTATCCATCGTACAAGCAGCCTCCATCCATCATAAAGCCAGTTTTGGTCGAGACCCACATTCGCGCGGGTATGTGCTTTGCTGACAAACCAGCCGGCGATGACGGCCATCAGGATGCCTCCAATGGGCATTACGAGGTTAGACGCGAAGTAGTCGATCAAGCCAAAGATCGTCTTATCCGCCAGCGGCTTTACCATCGACAGCGGTTTGAAGTCCGCCCAAATATTGAACGAGAATACAGTGAGCAACCCAAACGACCAGAGCAGAAACCCCGCGATGTACGTAATGCGCTTTCGAGACCATTGGGAGACTTCTTCAATACGGGCGATGACCGATTCCAGTAATGAGATGGAGGAGCTAAGAGCCGCAAACGCCAGCAATATAAAAAACAGGAAGCCTATGAACGTCCCTGCCGTCATCTGCCCAAAGGCGATAGGCAGGGTCACGAAGATCAAGCCCGGTCCTTCTGTCGGAGACAACCCATATTGAAAGACGATGGGAAAAATGGCAAGCCCAGCGATGATCGCGATCAGTCCATCAGAGAACGCAATCGTGGCGGCAGACTTCGCCACCGAAGAGCTCGGCGGCATATAGGCACCATAGGTGAGCATCACCCCCACACCGACCCCCAAGGAGAAGAACGCCTGGCCGAAAGCTACCAGCAAGATATTGGCGTCAATCTTCGAAAAGTCCGTGACAAACATAAACTGCAGTGCCTCACCAAAATTGCCAGTGACGGCCGAGTAGATTACCAGCCCTACGAGAATCACAAACAAGGCGGGCATCATCCATCGGATGCTGCTCTCTAGTCCTTTCTGCACACCGCGGGCGACGATGACGGTAGTCGCCAAAACAAACAGTGCCTGAAAGAGAATCAGCCGCCAGGGGTCCGCAATGATCGAATTGTAGTAGTTCGAGCCGGCTTCCGCACTTTCGATAAGGACATTTCCCGCGGCCATATTGACCGTGTAGTCGATCGTGATCCCTGCAATCACGCAATAGAAGCTCAGGATCAGGAATACCGCCAGGTTGGAGATCCACCCGAAGTATTGCCATCGTGTGCTGAATCCCTCGCTTTGACCCAGCTTGATGAGGCTGCCCACCATGCTTTCTCCTCCCATCTTTCCCAGCATCATCTCGGCAATGAGTACCGGGATCCCAAGTAGAAACAGCGACGCGAGATAGACGAGCACAAAAGCGCCACCACCATTCTCCCCCACCAGGTAGGTGAATTTCCAAATGTTGGATAGCCCCACCGTGCTGCCAATGGACGCCAGTAAGAAAAGCGTGTGGGAAGACCAGCGGCGATTAGCGGGCATTGAGATTGTATTTCATGATGCGACCATGTCGCCCCTGCTTGTCTCGCTCCAGGTCAAACACATCGCCATCCGGGATACTCATGTGACTGCGAATCTTCTCGATTTTCGCCAGATCCTCTTCATCCAATGACGACCGAAAGATGGCATCGTAGCGATCCACATGCGCAGCATTCCTCGCTCCAATGATCACAGCGGCTACCTGAGGTTGTCTTAAGACGTATTGCGCAGCAACGGTCGACAGTGAGGAGCTGTGCTTATCAGCAATCTCCCTGAGCGTCGCCAATAGCTCTTGAAATAGTCCCCAGCCGCCAATCTCATCGATCATCAGCTTGTATTTGATGAGGGAGCGATTGTCAAAAGTCTCAGGTTCCGCCACACCCAACCATCGTTCATGGAGAAATCCACCGGCCAATGTGCCATAGCACAGCAAGTGCGCATCGTGTTCAGCGCACAAGGGAATCAGCGCCTTTTCGGGCCTCGGGTCCAACAGCGAGTATTGCACCTGTACCGTCGCAATCGGCATTCCCACGTCTATCAGTTCTTTCGTGCTCTCAGAGTTGAAGTTGGTGGTAGATAGTAAGTTGATCTTGCCCTCCTGCTGGATCTCGGTGAGCCATCGTGCTACCTCCATCATCCCCGGAATCGAATAGTCCCACCAGTGGAACTGCACCATATCCAACTGCTCCAGTCCCAGTCGCTGCAGGGAGCGATCGATGATGTGCTCCACATTGGCCTTGGTGAGCTTACCTAGCTGGTCATAGTCTGGGACGTACTTCGTGTGTACCTTGATGGGAAGCTGCTCGTCGGACTCACGATTGTCCCGAATGAACCGCCCGATCAAGTCCTCCACGCCGGTGTAGATATCGGCACAATCAAACGTATCTATTCCCGCACGCACATACCGGCGCATATCGTTAACGGGATCATCCGATGTCGAGGCACTATGTCCTTCGGACAATTGCCAGCCCCCTTTGATGACCCTGGAGATGTCGTAATCAGGATTGAGTTGAAACCGCTCAATCATTCCTTCCAGGGATTGTCATCCGGCAGCGGCTCAATGGTGGTTTCCGATCGGGTGACTTCCTGCTTCCCAATGCGCGTGATCTTGAACTTCGCCCCGCAGTGGGGGTCGGGGCATGCGATGATGTGGTCCGTAGCCATCCAGTCATATTCGTTCAGCGGTCGCTGCTTGGCTGGCAGCAGGGGGAGCAGGGCCGCCAGTGCATAAAGCGAAAAGGGCTGGTCCGAGGTGAAGTGGAGGTTCTCGCCCCGCACTTCAAAGTTCGGGCCGAGCTGATGGCTGCAGACGAAGGGCTTGTCTCCTTCAATGGTCTCGACGCGCAAGTCGTAGAGCGTGAATTGGTGTTCTTCCATGGTAGGCTAGGAATGGGAATTTTGCTTCCGCAAAATACAGCAACGGGGAATAATGTGGTGAATCTTGCTGCGCTGCACTCTGTGACCGACGGTTGGCTTGCAAGTCAAAAATGGGAATGACAGATTAAAAATATCGCGCTATCCCCGGCGCTGTCCCCATAGCCGTCAACTTAGTGCAAGTTGACCACAAAACAGTCGGCAGGGCTTCGATGGCAGGTAATAAGTCCCTCCCTGTGAGGGAGGTTAGGAGGGTGAGGAAACCAATTTGGCGGCAAAGTCACCCCCTTTTCCCCCTCGAGGGGGAGATTTAATGGTCCAAAAAACAACAATTGTGGGGTAAGTGGCACGGCATCTCCTTAAGTTGACGGGTATGGGATTTATTGCGGAGTCTCGTCCAAAAGACGATACCGCCCGAGATCTAGGAGATCCCGGAACAGGCGCTGCCGGCGAGGTCCGGGAATAGCGCGATATTTTTAATCTGTCCCCGTCCCCTGGACAGCCAAATCTCAAAACAACCGTCCCTGAGGTCATCCCGACGGCAGGAGGGATCTATTCAGTCCAAATTCGCTCATCGTCCATTCATCAATGGATTTCTCGCAGGCTCGAAATGACTTGTTTCGAGATTTGACCAAGGCCCTACACCAGGCCTAACCATTAGAATGAAGTCCTTTGTCACTACAACCTCAACTTCACCCCCACACGATTCAAGAGCTTCACTAGGTACAGCATCACCACACTAAACACGATCGTGTACAGTATCCCCAGAATGCCACTACCGAGAAACTCCGGTCTGTACCAGAAGCCAAATAGGTACGAGATGTAAATCAGAATCCCCGCCAAAACGTAGATCAGCAAAGGATCCCTCGCCGCTGGCATGAAGAAGTTGGCCCACTTCACCCTTTTCTTTTCCTCAATGATCACATACAAGATGGCATAGAGGATGGCACAAATTCCGGCGGAGTAGAGGCACCATGACGGCGTCGCCCCAACCTTGGACACACCAAAATACGGCCTGAGCAAATAGCCAATGACAAACAAGGACGCTACAAATACTGCAAACCACCTATCGGGGCCCACTTTCTTGCCGTCGAAATAAAGCAGCGAAACAATCAGACCTGCCATGACAATGGATGTGTGCGAGAAGTGGCCTCCTACATAGCTCCAGAGGCCACCCAGCCAGCCGGAAGTGAGATTGGCCGAGTTGAGTATGTTTAGCGTGATGCAAACTGCCAGAAAAATCAGCATCACCGCCAGGCGACCTTTTCCAAACCAATAGGCCAGCACCGAATAGAGATAGGCCCAGCCAATCAGACCGAGGATACCCCACCATTTGACAGTCATACCGCGTTCACCTCCGTCTTGTACGTACAGCAAGTGGAGCGCGAGGAAGATCAACAGCCCCAACACCTGCAGGCCATACTTCAACCGAGGGGACCACTCCTTGGGGTACTGATTCCAGACTAAAATAGGAAGCGAATAAGCCAGCAATCCCCACAAGGCACTGGGAATGACCATCGCAGAGGCATCATAGCCATACTCGATATTGACCATAAACAGACCCATGATCATGAGGGCCATCGTTCGCCATAACGTGTGTCGCCAGATCGTCAGTGGCGCCTCTCCTTTTCTCAGGCGCGCATTGAATGAAAAAGGGATGGACATACCCACGATGAATAGGAAGCCTGGGAAGACAAGGTCCACGAAGGTCATTCCATCCGCATCGGCAGGCATGTGCTTCATCCAGCCGGGAATTTCCGTCACTCCCGCTAGCTCGTTCACGAAGATCATCGTGAAGATGGTGAGGCCCCTGAGCACATCAATCGACAGGATTCGGCCTTGGTATAGATTTTCCTTGAGCGTCATAGGACACAATCCTACAACAAAATCAGCAGTCGCGCTTATTAGTCAATCGATTTTTGGCTCTGGCCGAAATTCAGGACCTTTCGCTTCATAAACCCAAAAAGAAGACTCCATGGAGACCTTGGCATTGATCGATGATTGGTTTGATAAATGGGAACGGGGGGATTTTCTAAGCCTACCTCTTGATAAAGATTTCAAGCACACAAGCCCTTTCGGGACTATTGACGGAAAAGAGGCCTATCTGAATCTCGTGAAGCAAAACCGAGACAAGTTCCTTGGCCACCGATTTACCTTCCACGACAAAATCATCGACGGCGCCAGAGGCTGCGTCAGGTATACCACACAACAAGAAGACTTCGCAATGGATGTGAGCGAGTGGATCTACGTGGAGGAAGGGCTGATCAAGGAGATCATCTCCTACTATCACGTTGGCGAGATCCGGGAAGATCGAAGGTTGAAGGACGATGATAATGTGACAGGTCAAGACGGATAAGGATCACCTAGGAGAAGTAAACTATGGGCAAGTGCGGATGATATTCGTCATAAAACTGCTTCACTAGCTATCCGTTTTACATTTTAGGTTGCCGGGAGCCTTAAGTCACAAGCACCATGAATGCGTCAATTGTCATCGGCTTTGTACTGTTGCTACTTATCTGGTGGAACTTGTCGATCAGCGTGAGGATCGTCAAGTATTTGAAGTCACAAAATATAGATGCCAGCTTGAGCGAACATGGATTTTTTGTGAAGGGCAGGATCTTCAGATACCTCCCAATCTATAAGAAGGTCACCATTGAGCAAGAGGGAAAAGTCGGAGCGTTGTATAATCAATTCTACTTGTCGTTTGCCGCCTCAGTCATCCTGTTCATCTCCGGGGTGCTCTCAGTTTGATCCTGGATGCTTTGTTCATTTTTGATGACTCAACAATCCTAAAAAACCAGACCTGAAAGACTTGAAATGTTATTAGTTTTGCTGTCCCAAAATGGACGGGATGTGGCGCAGTCCGGTTAGCGCACTACTTTAGGGTAGTAGGGGCCGCTGGTTCGAATCCAGTCATCCCGACTTCGGCCGCCGGAGTTCTACACAGAACAAAGGCGGCCTTTTTTTTGTCCAATTGTCTATCAAAAAGCTCGTCTCTGCTAAGGCCTACGTCGGGCATGCCCGGCTTAAGATCTACCATTTATGCTAGCACAGGTACTGACTGGGCAATGCTTTCGGAATTTTCTGGACTACTGGATCATGGAAATAATCCAGTTATGCAGGGATCGCACGGCCCATATTCAAAATTCAAGAGTTTCAGAGTTTTGAGATCAGAGAACTGAAATCAACACCAAACTCAGAATTCCAAACTCTTAAACTATCTAATTATCACGCCATCCGCCACGAAGGACAACTCGACCTTCGGCTCGGTGATGGCAGCAATCTCTTCATCGCTTTTACCGGCATCCTTCGCGTAGTGCTGTAGTTCCTCCACACTGGTCGTCTTGCGCTCCAGCTTACCTTGCATGACGGCGGTCTTGCCTGCGACTCCTTCCTTCGGAACGAAGAAGCCGTAATCCTTGAAAGTCACCCTCATCGTACCTCCATCCCCGTCTTTGACGGTCATCCAGCAACCTTTCATCTTACAGGTCGCGTCGATCTCTCCTTCCAGCTTGATCACCTCATCCGGCACTTCGGCACCCTCATCCAAATCTGTTACTGCCACCGCATTGTCAGCAGTGATTTCGTCACCATATTGGCCAAAGAAAGACTGGGCGGAAACAGCATTGCCGAAAAAAAGGAAAATGGCTATCATCGGCACTGCGGCGGGAATGAATAATCTCGAAAACTTCATGAGCGTCCTTTTTAATGAAGAACAAATTTCGCCAATAGTTCAGAAACGACCTAAGCGGATGGAGAGAATGCCGCTGATTCCTGTCATATCCTCATCCTCGACGTTGAGTAACTCGAGGCCTTGAACCCACCGGTAGGAGGCTCCTGCGGCGATCCGCAGGTAGGAGGTGATATTGAACTCCAGCTGCAAGCCCGGCTCGACAACAAAGAATACCGAGCTCTCTACGGTGAAATCAGCATCGCCAATTCCCTGAAAGAAGTCGTCATCAGACACCTCCAGGTTCCCAGCACCAAGGAACAAAGGAACACTCAAGTGCACTACCTCCTTGGCGAGAATAGTGCCGCCGATAAGCACACCACCATATCCCCCATATAGTCGCAATCGGGTGGTGTCGGCAAGGCCCGGGATCGCGCCATCAAAAGAGGGCCGCGTAGTAATCCCGTAGGCACCCAACCCGAGCAGATAAGTGCGGTTGATAATCACACCTCCATAGGCTCCGGTGAGGACAGACCGTTCGTCCATCAGGTCTGTGATCTTCACATCGAGACCGCCAAAGCCCTGAATATCGTTCTCAGTACTCAGGAGCGATTTGATCTCATCGGGGTCATTGACGTCCTCGTATCGTTGGCCAAATGCTGTGGATACCAGGACGCCGAAGAATATGGTCGTCAGCAGTCTGGTCAACATCGGAGTAGGTTAGGAGTCTTTTGCATTTTGCGTCGGGTCAGAAAATGTACTTCAATGACAGGCCGGCATCCCAAAACTGAAGCTCGGTGTAGCGCATGCCTATGTAGGTGAAGTAGGGTTTGATATCAAATCCAATCGTCATAGGCACCGCCAACCAGCGATACTCCAGACCCACCTGTGCGTCTGCACCCATGACGAAGAAGCTCTTGTCACGAAATTCAAATGCGCGGGGCTCCAGGGATACTAGTGCCTTCTCAAGGTCACCATACTCCTCATACCCCAAATGAGCTCCAAGCCCGAAGTACAGGAAGAAATTCTCGTTGTGCCCAAATTGCAAACCCTTGTGAAAGGTATAAAGTGTCGTCAGCTGCACACCCTGATGTCGTCCACTGATCAGAAGCTCGATGGCCTCTTGATTGGCCAGCATAGCCTTGTATTGTATACCCGATGTATGCCCCAATCGCAAGCCCGCCGCGTGCTTAAATTCCTGAGCTTCCACACGCAAAATGGAGCAAAGAAAAACCAATAGGAGAAGGCACTTAGGAGCAGCGGACATCGATACCTTTAGTCTTTGCTGGTAAAGATAGGCGTATCCTGTATCGCCACAATCAACTCACCACCATCCGCCTCAATGGTCACATCGCCAATCGTACTATTGGTATTGCCGACCATGCCCTCCAAGCGGACCATATCGTTTTCCAGCACCTCGCGCTGCATGGTCAACATGCTGTTCGGCAACACCATGGCATTTTCCTTTCCAGTGATCCTACTTCGGAGATAGGACGCCTGATCCAGCACAAGGCTGATGTCCGTGGACTTACCATTGACAGTCAGCTCGGTGAACTCGGTGTCGACGTAGTTCAGGAAGATGTCCCCATACCTGAAGTCCAGGCGGCCTCGCTCCTGCAGCTGGCCGACGACCACGTTGGTGAAGGAGCCTTTGCCCACAACATTTTGTGCCTTGCCAATGTCGAAGTTATCATTTCGGGAATTGAATTGCAGATCCTGGCATGTCTCGAGTTCTATTTCCGAAGAACTGCTTTCGAAAATCAATTGAGTGGCCTCATCGATGGACAGCTCTACGCCTCGCAGTGAAATATTGCCCTTCTTGACAAAATCAAAGCTCGCCTTGCCAAAGCTGTGGTCCAAATCAATTTCGTTTTCGATCCGATCCGCCCGCAAGTCGCCATGCGCTAATGAGATTTCGACGCTGCCCTGCAGATCATCGAGGTAAATATCACCGTACCTGTTGTCGATCTGGATCTCCGCTGTGGCCGGGATCCACACTTCATAATTGGCAGTAAACTTGTTGTTGCTACTGAACAACGACTTGGAGTAATCGCCTACATCCCTGATGAAATCGCCAAGAACACCTCCACCGCGTTCTTCTACTTCGGTCTCAGCCGCAATGCGATCACCAATCTTTCGGAGTTCGATATCCACACGCCTCATTACTTTGTTGACCGCATCCTGATTTTTGCCTGCCGCTTCCAGTTGGACTTTGACCCTGACCGAATCACTGAACCATGTATTGACAATCACCTCGCCGTACTTATTGGCGATCACGATCTCATCGCCATCTTCGTAGGCAAAGGATTCGTCATACGTCTTTTCGATCGTCACCACCTGCCCATGGAGACCGAAGCCCACCAGGAGCACCGCCAGCAGGCTACAAATTTCTTTCATGTTCTTCATCACTTTCCTCTTCTAATTCGTCCAATATTCTCTCCAGGATCTGCAACTTCAACCGATAGTTGTCAATCATTGCTTCCACCACTTCTTCATTGTCTACATCGTCGCGCAAGTCCGCTTTCAGTTCCGAAAAGGCCTGATCCATCGCCTCCAGGTCTGCCAATATCTCTGGGTCATCCACTCGCTGGCGCACAAGCTGCAACTTCGCGTCGACCATGTCCTGATAGTAAAACTGCGTATCTGCAAACTCTGACTGACTATCGGCGTTCGCGAACCGATACCCAATAACCAGCCCAGTGACCACAATCAATACACTCGCCGCGGCATACATCCACGGTCGAATGAAGCGATTCTTCGGTGGCTCTACACGCACGCGGTCCCGGATTTCATCCCAACCCTTATCAGGGTCAAATGAGAACACCTCCAGTTCGTCGCGCCGGTTCTCCACGTACTTCTTCAGTTCATCAGACATACTGTTGCATTTTATTACCTAGCTGATTTCTAATCTTCGCCTTCGCTTTGCAGTATTGGGCCTTCGATGCCGACTCACTGATCCCCAGTATGCCGCCAATCTCCTTATGGTCATAGCCTTCAAATAAATAAAGGCTCAATACCGTCCTGCAGCCATCGGGCAGGTGCTCTATGGCACCCATCACTTGGCTGGCCTTGAATTTTGTATAGTCAAAATCCCCATCGTCATCATCGATCGTATCATAACCTTCCCTCAACTCTGTTGTCATCAATCGCCGTCTGCGCACAGCATTGATGCAATTGTTGGTGACAATTCGCTTGATCCACGAGCTGAAGGTATTGACGTCCCTCAGCGAGCCGAGCTTCTGAAAGGCATCGACAAATGACTCCTGAAGCAAGTCCCTGGCGTCTTCATCATCACCCATGATCCGCCGGCAGACATTGTACATCGCCTGCGCATAGAGCTTATACAGTCGCTCCTGTGCAGAGGGATCCCCTCGCTGCGCCAGCAAAATCAAGTCACGGTGAATATGTTGGTAGTCGCTACTCACGATCGATATCACTTCCAAAGACAGGAAGAAGAGCGGAAGGTTTCCTCATTCCTGAAATTTTCTTATACACCACAATAGGGCTCATGTTACCCGACTATAGGTGGCTGAGTAAGCAAATTCGCTCTTTGACAGGTCGTAGTCCACTGATTGCCAACCTTTTTCTAATACGGCGCTGTGCAGGTCCAGCAGTTTTCCCGACTCTAATCGGGCTATCAACCGGAAGAATGCATGCATCACCCATAGTAGGAATCGATGCCGGAGCCTTCGCGTATGACGAAAGTCCGTTACACAGAGCAATCCATCATCCCCAATGAGGCTGGCAATTTTTGCTAATACTCGCTCCAGACTATTCGGAGCAAAGGCATCCAGAAAAAAAGGCGTGACGATCGCATCGTAGTTTCCCTCCGCCTGCCAGTTGAGAAAATCTTCACAGATAAAGTTGACCGCACAGTTCCTCTCACGGTGAGTGGCCCTAGTGATCATCGCAGGCGACTTCTCCACGAAGTCCACCGAACATGAGGCTGGTATCGCCTCAAGGCAGGCACCGGTCCCTCCTCCAACAATCAATACCCGAGAAGATGGTAGGACATTCTTCAAACTTGTTTTCCTCATGGTATCCAACTGGCCACCAAAAACTACCTGTGCGAGTGTGTCATAGATCCACGCAACACGGTTGAAGTCGTTCATATCGCCAATATCAACGGCAGTGCAATGAACAGCACATCACCAACCACTCGATAGCGTTCATTGACCTGGAAGTGCCCTCTGGCACCGAAAATAATGGCGGTAATCACTGTAGCGGCAAAGATGAAAATCTCGTAGTTCAGGGATATACCCGCCCATGTGTACGTAAACACAACGGACGAAGTGAGTAGGATGAGAGTTAGTACGATGATCCGCTCAGTTGTCGCCTTTCCCACATTGGAGGCGATTGAGGAAAACCCTTCCATGCGATCGAAATCCACCTCGTACAACGAGAATAGTGTCAAGTTGGCAAATGCCAGCAGTCCCAGCTGCCCTGCCATCAGGAGATTGCTTTGCAGGTCTCCATGCACCAGTGGCACCAGGAAGATCCCCCCAGCATACAGGATAGCACTCAATGGCTCTTTCAGGTTGGCCCGCCCAAATTGATGAACGCCAAAAAAGTACACAGCGCACAAGGCGCTCAAACTAAGGCCAGCTATCAACACTTCCAAGGGCAGGAAGACTGCCCAAACGGCTCCAACGCACAAATTGACAATGAGCAATCCACGAATCCAGGCCTTTACGCGCTTATGGAACAGGCGCCGGGGATTGACGAGCACCTCTCGGTGGATATCCCGCCAGTGATCCCATAGATAAATGGACCAAACGCCATGAAAAAGGGCGGCGTAGACTGCAAGTCCGATTTGCAGGCCTTGCACATGATCCACGAGGCCCAAAACGCAAATGGCTCCCACTGCTATGTGCAATGAGAGCCATCTGATATTTCTTAGCACTGCCATCTCAAAGCAGTCATGACCTTAGCCGCCTTGTGCTAATGCCTCCGCACCGCCGACAATTTCGAGGATCTCTTTCGTGATCGCCGCCTGTCGGGTCCTGTTGTATGTCAGCTTCAGCTCTTTCAAAAGCTCGCCGGCATTGTCTGTCGCCTGATCCATCGCCGTCATTCGTGCCCCATGCTCTGAAGCATTGGACTCGAGTAGGGCTTTGTAAAATTGAATCTTTAGCGAATTCGGGATGATCTCCTGGAATATCACTTCTTGTGAAGGCTCGAAGATGTAGTCAGTTTGATTGCTATTCTCCGTCTCCTCCTGTGGTGCAGCCTGGATCGGCAAGAATTGCTCATTACGCAGGATCTGCGTCGCCACATTTTTGAACTCATTGTAGATGAGCTCGACCCTGTCAAATCGCTCATTGAGGAATCCGTCCATCACAAATTGCGCAGCCTCACGGACGTGATTGAAGTCCAGGTCACCCATCAACGTATAGTACTTGTCGACGACCTTGAAATTGCGCTTCTTGAAGTAATCGTAAGATCTCTTTCCTATAGGCAAAATGCGCACATTACCAGAACGGACGAGGTGCTTGTATTTCTCTTCTATTCTAGCTCGGGTAAACTTAAAGACATTACTATTGAATGCCCCGCATAGACCCCTATCCGATGTTACCACCACGAGCAGCACATTGTTCACGGGTCGCGTGTCAGCATAGGGGCTCTCCGCTTCATCCGTTTCCGCTCCGGTAGCCACATTTTGAATGATCCCCGACAGCTTCTGGGAGTAAGGTCTCATCTGCAGAATCTTATCCTGCGCCCTCCTAAGCTTCGCCGCCGCCACCATCTTCATCGCTTTGGTGATCTGCTGCGTGGAGGTTACCGACTGTATTCTGCTTTTTACTTCCTTGAGATTCGCCATCTGAAACTACCTGTATGAATCACCCTTCAGTGTATCGGCTTGCCAAATCTTTGGCAATCCCTTCGACCTGCTCAAAGGCCTGGGCAAAGTTCTTTTTGTCCTTTAGCAACACCAGCAAATCAGAGTGCTGTGTGCGCATGATCTCCAAAAACTCAGACTCAAACTTCTTGACTTCTGATTCTGGCACCTTGTCGAGGAATCCTTTCGTGGAAACATAGATCACAGCGACTTGCTCTTCCACAGACACCGGAGAGTACTGGGGCTGCTTCAAAATTTCCTGGTTTCTTCTACCTCTGTCGATAGTACGCTGTGTAGCGGCATCAAGGTCGGACCCAAACTTCGCAAATGCTTCCAACTCACGGAATTGCGCTTGATCAAGCTTCAACGTACCCGCCACTTTCTTCATGGACTTGATCTGAGCAGAGCCCCCTACACGGGAAACTGAGATACCGACATTGATCGCCGGACGGATACCTGAGTTGAAGAGGTTGGTCTCCAGGAAGATCTGTCCATCGGTGATGGAAATTACGTTCGTAGGAATATATGCGGAAACGTCACCCGCCTGTGTTTCAATGATCGGCAGGGCCGTCAATGACCCGCCACCTTTGACCATCGGTCTCAGACTATCCGGCAAGTCGTTCATCTGGCTTGCGATCTCATCATTGTCAATGATCTTCGCTGCCCGCTCGAGGAGACGAGAGTGCAGATAGAAAACATCACCAGGATAAGCCTCGCGACCCGGAGGACGTCTCAAGAGCAAGGATACTTCACGATAGGATACGGCCTGCTTTGACAAGTCATCGTAAATGACAAGCGCAGGACGTCCGGTATCACGGAAGTACTCACCGATAGCAGCACCTGTAAATGGTGCGAAGAACTGCATAGGAGCAGGATCTGATGCTGCCGCACTCACGACAGTGGTGTAAGACAAGGCACCTGCTTTCTCAAGGGTAGCCACGATTCCTGCAACGGTCGAAGCTTTCTGACCCACTGCAACATAGATACAGTAGACAGGCTCACCTCGATCGAAGAATTCCTTTTGATTGATGATCGTATCGATCGCTACAGCCGTTTTTCCCGTCTGACGATCACCGATGATCAACTCGCGCTGGCCACGGCCAATTGGGATCATGGAGTCGATGGCCTTGATTCCAGTCTGCAGCGGCTCACTTACAGGCTCACGATAGATCACCCCGGGGGCCTTGCGCTCGATAGGCATCTCGTAAAGCTCTCCCTGCAGTGGACCCTTGCCGTCGATGGGCTGGCCCAAGGTGTCAACCACACGGCCAGACATGCCATCACCTACGCGAACAGAACCGATCCGTCCGGTACGTTTTACGCTGTCACCCTCTTTGATCTCACTGGAATCACCGAGAAGTACGGCACCCACATTGTCCTCTTCCAGGTTAAGTACCAACGCATTGAGTCCATTTTCGAACTCCAGTAGCTCACCCGCCTGGGCCTTTGACAGGCCATAGATACGGGCAACGCCGTCCCCCACTTGAAGAACGGTACCTACTTCTTCGAGTTCGGCCTCTGACTTGTAGCCGGAAAGCTGTTCTTTTAATATCGCTGAAACCTCATCAGGTCTAACCTCTGCCATATTTGTAATCTGTTTGGGCCCGTTGAGGGCATCAATTTTCTCCTGTACTAAATTTCAATTTCAATTCCTTGAGCTTGCCAGTCACGCTGGCATCTATCTTACGATCCCCCATCAAGAGCGTATAACCACCAATGATGGACTCGTCTACGACTTCTTCCAGAACAGCTTTCTTGCCGGAATAGTCACCTACCAATTTTTCAAATTCTCCCCGGATGCCTTTGTCTATGGGGAAAGCTGTCGTCACCACGGCCTCTTGGAGACCGCTTTGATCATTATACAATCGGATAAACTCCTCAGCGATCTCGGGCAACAGGTTTTCTCTTCCTTTCGCAGCTACGATTCGTATAAACTTCATGGTGAGGTCCTGGACCTTGCCCTCGAAGATTTTCTGGAGCACAGCACCTTTCTTCAAGTGCTGAATGACCGGACTTCGTAGCATCAGCAAAAGGTCCCTGCTACCTGCAATGGAGTCCAGCAGCATCTGTACATCAGCGCGCACCTTTTCAAGCGCACCTTGTTCAGTCGCTAGCTCCAGGAGCGGCATGGCATATCTTTTCGCTATTCTACCAGACGACATGTCAGTTGACTTTGGTCTCGTTCAAAAACTTCTGGACCAGTTCCTTTTGTGAAGCTTGATCAGAGAGCTTTTCCTTGATCACTTTCTCCGCGATCTCCAAAGACAATTCAGAAACCAGTGACTTCACCTCAGCGAGTGCTTTCTTCTTCTCGTTTTCTATACTGGCCCTTGCATCTTCGACCATTTTGTCGGCGATCGTTGCCGTCTCTGCTTTCGCATCTTCCTTGATCTGCACAGCGACCTTATTGGCCTCTTTGAGGATCTCGTCACGCTCAGCGCGCGCCTCTTTCAGAAGGTACTCGTTGTCAGCTTTGATTTGCTTCATCTCCTCCTTGGCTCGCTCAGCTGCCTCGAGTGAATCCGCAATGGTATGCTCCCGAGCTTTCAGCGCACTGGAAACCGGGCGCCAAACGAATATCGCAAGCAGTAGGAAGACGATGACGAATACAACCGTCTGCCAGAAAATCAATCCAATATCAGGGGTAAGAAGCTCCATAATTTGCTAGTGAATCTATGTCAATCCAAAAAGAAGAAGAGGAGGTCGAGACCTAATGTCCGCGAGCCTCCTTTTCCGTTAACAGTTTCGCTTAGCCTTTCAGTGAGATCAAGAAACACACAACCACACCAAAAAGGGCAATTACCTCAATAAGGGCAGCAATGATGAGCATCGCGGTCTGTACTCTACCGGCTGCTTCTGGCTGACGAGCCATTGCTTCCATAGCAGAGCCACCGATTCTACCAATACCAAGTCCAGCGCCTATTGCAACAAGACCAGCACCGATACCAGCACCCATGATTGCCAAGCTTATGTCCATCAAGATTGAAAGTAACATAGATATATAATTGAATTATTGAAAATTCTACATCAATGATGGTCATCCACCGCCATACCAATGTACATGGAGGAGAACATCGTAAACACATACGCCTGGATCGTCGCCACCAGTATCTCGATAAAGGTGATCACTACCACAATAACCGTGGTACCGACGCCTACAGCATATGAATGAAATATAAATGTGAGGCTCATCAAGCTAAGCAACACAATGTGCCCGGCAGTGATCGCCACAAATAGTCGAACCATAAGAGAGATTGGCTTGGTGAACATGCCAATGATCTCGACAGGTACGATGATAGGTTTCAGAGGTAGAGGCACACCCGGAGTATTGAATATATGACCCCAGTAATGTTTGTTGCCACTCAAGTTGGTCAAGAGAAAGGTACCTACAGCCAATACCATCGTGACCGCAATGTTTCCTGTTAGGTTGGCAGCACCAGGGAGCAAACCAAGCAGGTTGCCAAACCAGACGAAGAAGAACAATGTCAATAAGTATGGCAAGTACTTTTCATATTTCTTCTCCCCGATATTGGGCTTAACGATCTCATCTCTTACGAATAGAATGATTGGCTCGAAGAAGGATTGAATACCTTTTGGTGCTTTGCCTTTTCGGACCTTGTAGCCGATAGACACTGAAAAGAAGATGATCAACATCAAGCCTGCGTTGATAAACAGGAACAGCACGTTCTTGGTGATAGAGAAATCCAATACGTGTGTGCCATCCTCGGCGGTGATGTGATCATGATCCATGACGTAACCATTGTAGGCCACAGGATTGTGATCTTCGTCGAAGAAGTTGGCCGAGGAGAAGATGTCAAGGCCTTTTTCGGAGTAAAGAATCACCGGTAGGTGTACCTCGACCCCGTGAGCGATCTCCCACACATGAGAATCCATGATGTGGTGGTTGATCATTTCCCCGGGATTGAAGGGACCATCACTTTCACTGTCGGCCGCAAACGTCGAAACAGCGCCGAAACACAGTAGTGCTAAAAGTGTGATTCTCAATAATTTGGTGGTACTCTTGGCCTCTTTTCCTAACATCTCTACGAGTTGCGTCCTGAATTCCGGCGCAAGTTAGCCAACAGGATGGTCAATTCAAATATCATGAATGACAAATAGACCGCTACGAAGAGAAGCGTAAGGGATTGAAGATCCGGGACCTCAAAAACCAGAAAAACGATCAAAAGAAGGACACCAGTGACAAAGCGAATGGATACCGATGCCAGCGCATAAATTGGGAACCGCTGCTTGTCGAAACGAGCAAGGGACAGGATCCAAGACAATATCACCGATTGCAAAAAGAAGAACATGATCAGGAGCGGGAAATAGGGATGCCAATCCCAACCTGCCAGTGACGCTCCCCAATAAGCGAGAAGGTGGAGCACCGAGTAGGCCAGAGAACCCAGCAGGTATTTCTTCATTGCCTCAACCCAGCCTCTTGAAAAGATAGAGAATCGTGCCCGCCACGCTCAGGAGTACAGCCAGAATGATAAACCATGGCACCTCGTTCTCAAAATATAAATCCAGCCTATAGCCCCCCCATACGACTACGAGGTTGTAGACGACCAATTCAAAGGCTACTCCAGTAAATTTGAGGTAGGAGTTGTCGTTGTCAGCTTTGGGCTTTGAGGAGGGTCGGGGCTTTGTCTTCCTTTCCAATAGTTATCTCGCGGGTCTTTACGCCCATTTTGCAGCTCCCATTAAAAGCCGCGCCAGATTCCACGATCAATTTGTTGGTGATAATGTCTCCGTCTACCACGGCAGTCGCTTTCAATACGAGAATTTCAGCGATCTCTACAGTTCCGCTCACATGTCCCTCGATCTCAGCATTCTGCGCCAGCACGTTCCCTTCGACGCGAGATGATTGTCCGAAAACCGCCTTGGACTTGGTTTTCAAATTTCCAGTTAGCTTCCCTTCGATGCGAATATTCCCAAAAGTCTGAATGTCACCCTCGATGCTGGTACCTGTCCGGATGATGTTGCTGGAATTGCTTTGCTCGTGCACTTCTTTCTGCTCTTGTTTATTAAACATGCTAGTTCGTGTTACCGAATGATATTTTAAAAAGCGATGTAGTTCTCCGGGTTTATCGCGTTTCCCTTATGCCATAGTTCGAAATGTAAGTGAGGGCCAGAGGTCAACTCACCGGTATTCCCAATAATGGCGATTATTTCTCCACTTGCAACAAAATTACCCACGTTTTTTAATAATTCCGAATTGTGCTTGTAAACGGAGATGAGATTACCTCTGGTATGTTGTACGCCAATGACGTAGCCATTGTCCAGTGTCCAGGAAGAAAAAATAACGATGCCCTCGGCGACACTTTTGATCGGCTCGTTTTCCTTAGCCACTATGTCAAGACCAAAGTGCTCCCGTTGTCTGTCAAATCGGTCGGTGATGATCCCTTCTATGGGAGGGAACAAGTACATTTCTCTCAACTCGTTGCTCTCTGCACTGGCAAATCGCACCAGACCCAGGTCTGATTGTTCGTAAGCCACCCTAAACTGCGAGTCTACTTCTTGGAGCTGCTCAGAAAGGATAATGTCGTCCTGGTCGATTGGGACTTCTATGGAAGGATCCGACAAAGCCGCATAGATGCTGTCGTTGCCCTCAAGGATCAATCGGATGTTTCCTACGAATTGTTGTTGTTCCAGCAACTCATTTTCCAGCGAATCTACGTTCAAAGACAGCTCGATCAATCTCCTGTTCGCCAGACTTTGCTGGTATCTCGGGTCAAACCACTGTTTGAGTATGGTAGTGACCAGGTACATACTCAGGAGGAAAGTCAAAATGAAAAACAGCATAAAAAGCAACAGCACGCGTGCGTAGTTGAAGCTCAGGGTGCGTTTTTCAGCAAAGTTTTCCTCATTCCGAATGATGAGGAGATATCTGTTAGTCAGCCATCCTGACAATGTCCGCTTCGTTCCCAATCTATTTCCAATTTATTCGTTGACAAATATATTGAACGGTGCTGTTTATTTTTGCAAAGGAAAAACACGGTGCATGAGCCTTTTTCGGGGGTATAGACATTTCCTACTTCATCTGATCATCATTCTTGGTCCACTCGGTGCCACAGCACAGGGTCCGGTTTCAGGCGCGTACCACAATACTACCGCCCGCTTCAATGCTTATTTCTACGCAAATCAAAATATCCTGGAGGTAGAACAAGCCCTATGGGATCAGCACGATTGGAATTACAGTAAGATCCTACCGGTCTACCCTCCTTACGATACGCTATTCTCTGCCTCACAAGAAGGCCCTCTGGAAGATTGTATTAAGAAGGCATCGATCAGCATTCAGCGGCATCCAGACTCGAAATGGGCCTATGATTGCTATGTACTGGTGGGCCGAGCGCGCACCTATGGGTCCGAATTTGCCGAAGCGATTGAGACCTTCAAGTATGTCAACACAAAGAGTGACAACAAGCACGAACGACACGAGGCACTCGTCCACCTGCTACGAGCATTCGTAGAGGCCAAGGAATATGAAAACGCCGTCGCCGTGTCCGACTACTTGAGAAAAGAGCAACTGAATACAGACAATGAAAGGACACTGCACCTCAACCGGTCCTATCTCTATCAGGAGCTGGAGGACCTCGATAAGACGGTGCAAAATCTCGTACAAGCAGAGGCGCTGCTCGCCAGCGGCCCAGAGCGGGCCCGCATCAACTACATCATTGGGCAGATATACCAGGATCTCGGATTCGATTCGGAAGCCTATAGATTCTATAAGAATACGCTCAAAAACCGTCCTAGCTATGAGTTGGCATTCCACACCAAACTGAACATGGCACAGGTCAGCGAGTTGTCACGAAATTCTGATAAAAAGAAGATTGACAAGTACTTCAAAAAGCTACTCCGGGATCGAAAAAACGTGGAATACAAAGACAAGATCTATTATGAGATGGGCGCATTTGAGCTGAAGCAGGGAAACCTGGCAGAGGCGATGAAATACTACAAGCTGTCAGTCAAAAACAGCATCTCGAACAATCGGCAGAAAGCCTATTCCTATTTTCAACTGAGCGAGCTGTATTACGACAGCCTTGCGGACTTCGAGATGGCCAAGTTGTACTATGACTCTACCGCCAGCGTGATGCCCAGTGACGAAGAAAACTACGAGTACGTAAAAGAACGCCAGGAGATACTTACCGAATTCGTCAAACACATAACGACCATTCGGGACAACGACAGCCTGCTCAACCTTGCTCAAATGAATGACATTGAGCTTGATGCCTTCCTCGGAGAAGTCATAGCAAAGCAGGTAGCCGAGGCTGAGGAGGAGAAGAAAAGGAAGGAAAAGGCGGAAAGGGAAGAAAGGCGACAAACACAGTTTAACAACCTGGACCCACAGGGAACCGGGGCCACCATCTCCACTAAAACCGAAGGGGTGTGGTATTTCTATAACATCACATCAGTCAGCCGTGGTCAGTCCGAATTTGTTCGTGTATGGGGACAGCGGGCGCTTGAGGACGACTGGAGAAGAAGCAACCGATCAGGGGCTACAGCGGAAGTAGGGCAGGAAGAGACCGTCGTAGTATCTGAACAGGTGCTGGAAGACCTTAATGCCAATGCTCCTCCTGAATCCGTGGAGATGGATGTGGAAGCAGAGAAGAAGAAATTGATGGCTACGATCCCAAATAATCTCGAAGATCAGATCAAGTTGCTGGCGGATGTAGAAGAAAGCTATTATCAGCTGGGGAATATTTACAATTTCCAGCTCAACGAAAAGCACAACGCCATCAACGCTTTTGAAACGCTCATTGCCCGATTTGACACAACTGCGTATGAGCCAGAAGTGCTTTATCAGCTGTACCTTTTGTACAAGGATGAATCACCCTCCCTGGCGCAACGAAAAGGCGAGCAGCTACAACGTGAATTCCCTGAGACAGTATATGCAAAGCTTATCTCCAACCCACGATACCGCGAGGAGAATCTTGCCAAAAATCAGAAGGTACAGGAAATCTACTCGCGGGCTTATCATCTCTTCAAAACTGGTGGACACGAAGCGAGCATTGCCGTGATTGACAGCACCCTGCAGGTGTATGAGGAAAGTGAGTATCACGACAATCTGCAACTGCTACGAGTGCTCAACCTCGGAAGAATCGATGATGTCTATAAATACCAATCGGAACTCAACAGCTTCATTCGCCAAAATCCCGGCAGTGATGTTGCTGCCTATGCTGAAGAGCTTGTGACCGCATCCGAAGAGCATCAGATCAATCTGTTTAGTAGCTCAAGGGGCCAGTACGTACGAAACCTCAATACTTCACATTATTTCATCTTTGTCTACAACCCTGAAGGGACTCTTGCTTCGACCATCATTGACGATATCGAAGCTGTGGTAGAGGCCAATAATCTGCAGCTAAAGGTGAGTGGTGTTGTTTTGGACGATAAATACTCCATGGTCACCGTCAACGAACTGCCCGGTAAAGGGTCGGCGGAGTCTTTCATCAAGATCTTTCGTAAGTCTTCTGACTTTTTGGAGGCGCACAAGGGCGAGATTTACTACGACCTCGTCATTACCGAGCAAAACTTCGATATTCTTTACGAATCGAAAGACTTAAAAACCTATCTTAATTTCTTCGAGAAAAATTACAAGATATGACCAAGAAAGCTATCAAGCGGATCAATGTGTTTGTCTGGGCCTCCTTCTTCGCCTTCTTCATAGGGGTAACCAGTGTCATATTGATGGTTCAATACGACGCCTTCGGCTGGTTTGGCGGTCTGCCCAGTCTGCAGGCCCTGGAAAAACCAGATCCTGACCTGTCGTCAGAATTGATCAGTGCGGACGGCGTCTCCCTCGGAAAATATTTCCGCAAGAATCGCACACCTGTATCATACGACGAGCTTTCACCCGAACTGGTCAACACCTTGCTGGTAACAGAAGACCTCCGCTTCAAGGAGCACGCTGGCATTGATCTGAAGGGACTAGTCCGTGCCGTCCTAGGACAGCTCACAGGACGATTTACGGGTGGTGGAAGTACGATCACCATGCAGCTGGCAGAAAACCTCTACAAGACTTCTTCCGCTAATCGCGGATCGCTGTACAGCATACCCAAAGTGGGCATGATCATTACCAAACTTAAGGAGTGGATCATCTCCATCAAGCTGGAAGAGTCCTACACGAAGGAAGAAATCCTCGCCATGTACCTGAATACAGTGGAATATGGATCCAATTCCTATGGGATCAAGGTGGCAGCGAAGACCTTCTTCAATAAGCTGCCTGCTCAACTCAACTACTTAGAGTCCGCAGTCCTGATCGGCTCTATCAACGCCCCCACGCGGTACAATCCGGTTTACAATCCCGAAAATGCCATGGCCAAGCGCACGGAGGTATTGTACAACCTTCACAAGTACAGCTTGTTGAGCCGTGACGAATACGATAGCATGAAGGTGCAGCCCTTTGGGCTGAACTACAAGGTCGCAAGTCACAATGTTGGACTGGCCACTTACTTTCGGACAGTGATCAGAGATTTCCTCATGTCATGGACAGCAGAGCATGGATACGATCTGTTCGAGGATGGACTCAAGATCTATACGACCATCGACAGTCGCTTGCAGAGCTACGCAGAAGAAGCGGTCCAGGAGCACATGGACACCTTGCAGTCGGTATTCCTCGCGCATCTGGAGGGAGATGCTCCATGGATCAATGATGACAATGAAGAGATAGAAGACTTCATAGAAAACGAGATCAAGCGCACCATTCAGTATCGCGGCCTGGCCAGAGAATTCGGCAGTAATTCAGATTCAGTGGAATTCTACCTGCAGAAAAAGAAGAAAATGACCGTGTTCAGCTGGGGTGGCGAGATAGATACCACTTTCAATGTCTATGATTCCCTGCGCTACTACAAGCATTTTCTACAGGCAGGTTTCATGGCCATGGACCCCAATACTGGCTTCATCAAAGCATGGGTTGGCGGTATCAATTACAAGTACTTTCAGTTTGATCACGTGAAGCAAGGCCGAAGGCAACCCGGTTCGACCATCAAGCCCATTGTGTATACAGCAGCCATTGACAATGGTTACTCTCCATGCTTCCCGGTGGTAGATGCACCAGTAACTTTCCCCCGACCCGGTCAGGAGCCCCCTACCTGGACACCCGACAATGCGTCTGGCAACTTCACGGGTGAGAAAATGACGATACGACAGGCCATGGCCCGATCAGTCAATAGCTCAACAGCCTACATCATGAAGCAGCTCGGTCCAGAGACCGTGGTTGAGTACGCCAAAAGACTTGGCATCGAGAGCCCACTGGATCCCGTGCCGGCACTATGTCTTGGCGCTGGTGGTGACGTCTCTCTCTATGAACTCTTGGGGGCTTATGGCACGTTTGTCAATAAAGGAAATTATACGAAACCCTTCTACATTTCGAGGATAGAGGACGAAAACGGAAATGTTATCCAGCAGTTCGTACCGGAACCGAAGGAAGTCCTCAATGAAGAAACGGCGTATTTGATGCTACACATGCTCAGAGGGACCACGGAGGAACCTGGAGGTACTGGCTTCGTACTCGACCCCAAGATCCGTGCAAACAATGAAGTGGGAGCGAAAACGGGAACGACCGACAACGCCTCCGATGGCTGGTTCATTGGTGTCACCCATGACCTAGCAGCCGGTGCCTGGGTAGGCGGTGACAATCGTAGCATACGATTCAAGCACTGGTATTTGGGACAGGGGGCGCGAACCGCCATGCCGATTTACGAGAGATTCATGATCAAGGTCTACGAAGACAATTCACTTCCCTACGAAAAGGGCCAGTTTGACAGGCCGCTGACGCCTATCTCCGTAGAATTGGACTGCAGTGTCTACAATAGCGAAATACCTGCAGATTCGCTGATCCTCAACACCGTAGAGGAGGATGACTTCTTCTGATACATGCAATTTCAGCGCTTTCAAAAATCAGACTATGGAAGACTGCCTCATGAGCCTGGTGTGTACAAGTTTTATGACGCACAAGGGATCATCTATGTAGGAAAAGCCAAGGATCTGAGAAAACGGGTCTCGAGCTACTTCACGAAGGCCACTGGCGCGGACCGCAAGACTTTTCGGCTGGTACAGGAAGTAGAGGCGATTGAAATTGTCATCGTCAATTCGGAATTCGACGCACTGCTCCTGGAGAACAGCCTCATCAAGGAAAACCAGCCGAAGTACAATATCCTCCTCAAGGATGACAAGAGTTTCCCCAGCATATGCGTCACCAATGAGCGATTCCCAAGGATCTACTCTACCCGAAGGATCGACAAATCGAAGGGTCAATACTTTGGGCCATATACTAGCGTAAAGGCCATGAATAGTGTCCTGGACCTTATTCACAAGCTGTACAAGATCCGCACATGCAACTTCAACCTCTCGGAGTCAAACATCGCCAAGGGTAAATTCAAGGTGTGTCTTGAATACCACATCGGCAATTGCCTTGGGCCTTGCGAGGGCCTTCAGACTGAGGAAGACTACCTCAAAGACATTAGCCAGGCTAAAGAAATCCTAAAAGGAAATATCAGCCTCGTCCGCAAGTCTTTCAATGACCTTATGAATCAGGCCTCAGAAAACCTGAATTTCGAACTGGCGCAAACCTTCAAGGAAAAACTGGACTATCTGGAAAAATTCCAGTCGAAATCGCTGATTGTACAGCAGAAAATCACAAGCACCGACGTATTCACGATCATCTATGACAAGGAATTCTCCTTCATCAACTTCATGATGATTGACAGTGGTAGCATCAAGATCTCCGAGACCGTCGAGGTGAAAAACAATCTCTCAGAAAGCCCGGAGGAGATCCTATCTCTCTCCATGCTCGCCTTGCGGGAGAAATACAGCAGTAACAATGGCGACGTCCTCACCAACATCGAACTTCCCGAATGGCTGGACATGGATGTATCTGTCCCCAAAATCGGCGACAAAAGAAAATTGGTGGACCTTTCCCTGAAGAACGCCCTTCTCGCCAAACAAGAGAAGCTGCAGCGAGCAGAAAAAGCTCGCCTAAGTAAAAGTCCAGTCCTGGAAGAGCTCCAGGAGGCACTGAGGCTCAAGGAGTTGCCCAATCACATCGAGTGCTTCGACAACTCTAATATGCAAGGCACCAACCCAGTGGCTTCCATGGTATGCTTTCGGAATGGCCGTCCTTCGAAAAGTGATTATCGTAAGTTCAACATCCGGACCGTCGAAGGCCCCGATGACTTCGCTTCGATGTACGAGATCGTCACACGCCGGTACTCACGATTAAAATCAGAGGGTGCTGAATTCCCCAAACTCATATTGATCGACGGTGGCAAAGGACAGCTGGGTGCAGCAATGAAAGCCCTGAAGGACTTGGATCTGTATGGTGAGATCCCCATTGCTGGTATTGCCAAAAAACTGGAGGAAATCTACCTCCCTGAAGACCCTATTCCGCTGCATATCAGCAAAAAATCCCAGGCTCTGAAGCTGCTACAGCAGCTGAGGGACGAGGCCCACCGCTTCGCCATCACTTTTCATCGTCAGAAGCGTTCCAAGGCCTCACTCAAGTCCCAATTGGACGAGATTGATGGAATTGGCAAATCATCAAAGGACAAACTGCTAAAAGAATACAAAACAATCGCCCGAATGAAAAAAGCCGACATCAAAGACCTTGCAAGCTTAATCGGTAAAAAGCGTGCAGAGGCGTTGAAATCGGCTCTTGAAGGGGAGGACGTTAACTAGCCCTACTCCGTGTCGTATTCTTTGATACACCGGACGCTATTTCTGTGAAATGCGCCGATGAGTCCGTGATAAACTATCTCAGAATCTCCCTGAATAGTAATCAATCCGGAAGTATTCTCTGACTGATTCTCAGAATCCCAGTAATTACCACTGATGGCAATGTTCTTGAAAACATCACCTGGGTCGCCAAAGCCACCCAACAGCAAGTCCAAGCCACTCGTGCCACCTATAATCAGTTCGTCAGCAGCATTTTGCATGCCACCAAACTTCAGTGCCAATGTGTTCCAGTCACGAAAAGTAGGAACTCTCCAACCTTCCGGACAAGCAGCTTTGGCTGCAGCATAAGTATAAAGTCTACCATACTTTTTGCAGTAAGCAGGCTCATTTGTGTAGCAATACGAACCTTCTACCTCATAATTGAGGTTTTCGGCCATCCACGTTCGATACACACTCACACCTCCAACGAGGGGAATTTCAAGGTCGAGGGTTTTGTACTCTTGCCCATCTCTTGGATCCACTAGTTTCCCGTCCTCCTCTTGCTGCTCCTGGTCCTGAGCAAATACTGAGATACAAATTAGGGTTAAGGTGATTGATAATAATGACTTCACTGTGAATCGTGTTAATTAAAAACTTGGCGGATCTGAATTTAGTATTCCCACAGTTCAGCCTCGTACTCCATCAGATCGTACTCATACTTTTGCTGAAAAATCAATGGCGCCATAGGATCCTGAGCCATCTCATCCGCATACTCCTGACGAATATCCAGATTCTGAGGATTTGACATACGGATGATTGGTGCATTGAACAGTCTCAACTCAAAAGCATCAGCAAAATTGAGGTTGGCCGCCTCGTTTTGTACGTTGTACCAAACAGCTCTATCCGCATATTGATTTTTGAACAGCTCTACAACCTCATCGTAGCTAAAGTGAGCAACGAATTTCTCGAAACCTCCAGGGTTCCAATCTGTACCTGCAGAAGCAGGGAGTGCGAGACTCAAGCTCTTGATATACGTATACATTCTTGATCGATTGCGATCAAAAACCACTTCTTCTCTTATATAGACCACCGAAAACAGTTCGGGTGGAATCGCATCGAGCTGAGGGCCTTCATCTTCGGCTGGCGTCGCATTCTGCGCATCCGTGCCAAAAGAATCAAAACCACCACCGATGTATGGATTGTCTTCGCGCTCAACAGAAATGTTGGATACGAAAACGATGTCAGGCATGAAGTTGATGCAAGAATCTGATCGGTATGCTCGAATCAAACCTTCGTCCACGGCTTCAATCAACAATCGAGAAACTTCTCCATTCAATGAAAAGAATGGCAAATTCTGCTTCTCTTTCATATTCATACGTCGCCAAACCATCTTCTTGAAAAGCTCATAGCTTTGTGGAACCGAGGGTTTGATCAAGGGCGCCGTCCCTTCCTGTGCCACCAGTGGCACAATACCAACAGCCCAAACGCCCAATGCAAAAACAAATTTTTTCATAACTAACCTACCTATTGTTTGACATCTACTTCAGAGAGATGTTGATGAATGACTTCGCTTTGCTAATAGGGAAGTCCTCTACCTGACCTCTGAAGTTTTGTCTCTGTACTTTCTTTATCTCGATAACTAACTGATCGCCCTTTCTAGCTTGTGCAGCGATTGGGCTCAGATTGATACGATTTCCCTGGCGAATAGACCGTCGACCCAGGCCACCACTTACCAATGTCACCTCAGCTTCAGCCACCTGGAACTTCGCGTCATCCGGCAGGAATTCTGCGAAACTCTTGTCGGGCTGACAAGCAAGATACATTCGTGGAGTCTTGGCTGACATACCTGTTTTCATGTCTACCTCACCTCTATCTGTCCGGGGGATAATGTCTGGAGCAGGGATGGCTCGTACACCAAATTCTCTTGATCCGATGGTGTTTCCACCACTTGCCACTGTCAGTGTCACTTTCCCAAGGCGCTGAGGGATGATTGTGACCTGGCCAGTTGCCTGACCGCGAATATGGTCACCTCCTCGGACGGTAAATCTCGGATTGTAGCTAGTACCAAGCGCTGGCACCTGTACATCCAGTTTATTACCACAGTTGAGGTACAGGGCGTTGACAGACTGCGACTGGATTTGGATCACAGGCCGTACAACGTAATACTCAATCTCTTCTGTAAAGGTACTGTCCCTACCACCGGGCATCGTCATTGTGATCTCCGCCTGGAATTTCTTTTGGGCATTACCGTTTTTGTCATACTGACCGGGGGTAGCCGTAAACTCGACCAAACCAAATCCCTGAGAGTTAACCTCGATCTCCTTGCCATCGTAGCTCATCTTGGGCGTCACACCTGAAGACGAAGCTGCTATGAACATTTCAGCTCGATAAGTACCACCTGCAGCCACGTACTTGGACTCAGGTCGCACCATCGGGATGATCTGATCAAATTTCAAGTCACCTGCACCGACCTTCTTTCGAAGAATGTCCAGCGCGCGTGTCTCATAGCCAAGGATCCTTGACTGGAATTCACTGATCGTCGCGATA
Source organism: Cyclobacteriaceae bacterium (assembly GCA_965227935.1). Classification (GTDB taxonomy): domain Bacteria; phylum Bacteroidota; class Bacteroidia; order Cytophagales; family Cyclobacteriaceae; genus JAWPMT01. The sequence goes on from CBDDGS010000055.1 coordinate 458,130, forward strand.
CCAGCAGGGGTTGGAGAATTTTCAAACTCGAGTTGAGCGAACTTCTTTCCCTTTTGGTTGTTGTCGTGCTGATAGATGGGGTGATTGTTGGCATCCAGAGCCAATTTCTCGAAGTGAGCCAAGTCCTCCGGTGCTACTCCTACCTTTGCCAACTCCGACTTGATATTGTCCACATAGGCATCAAGAACTGCCTTCAACTCGTCACCGTGACCCTTTCCACCTTCGGCTTCAGACATCATATAGTGACCTACCTGGTCATAATTTGTCTTTCCCTTCAGGTGACGGCTATCTCCGGGGTATTCAGCTTTATGCCCCTCTTCGTAGCCTTTGGTGATCTCGATGAAAGCTACTTTGAACTTCGTTAGTTCTTCAACAGCTTTGTCAGTCTGAGCGCGGAGATCTTCAGCTACCTTCACGACCTTTACGTCCGCTTCTCTGTTACCCGTCTCTTCAACGGATTTTTCCAAGCTTTTCAACGTCTCAGTGTTTCGCTGAGAAGTTTCATCATTCGCCCGCTTCAAGCTTTCGTTGATGAATACGAACTTGTCGATGACGGTATTACTGACGTTCAGGGCCAACAGAGCTGTTAGCACCAGATACATCATACCGATCATTTTTTGACGTGGGGTTTCTTTTCCTCCGGCCATGTTCCTTAGGGTTTTATTTTCTTTTTATTGTGCTCCGCCGCCGCTAGGTGCGCCACCTCCGCCTCTCATTGCTGTCAGCATACTGCCGTATACTTTATTGAGTGAGGCAAGATTAGAAGTCAAATTATTCAATTCTCTCTGGAATTGCGCAGTCTCCTTACCGGCTGTTGCCATGTTTTCAAGCGCTTCACTCATGTTAGTGTAGAACTTGTTCAACGCCTTCGTATGACTTTGAGAGTCTTTCAACTCCATCTCATACAGCGCGTTCAGAGCACTGAGACTCTTGGTCACATTCTGTACCTGGCTGTGATATTCCTTGGCATCCTTTGTGGCGTCGGCCATGGCGCTCATTGCTTGCACAGTGGTGCCATAAGACCTGTTCATGTCCTGCATGGACTTGGAAGCCATCGTGATATTCTTTGCATACTCGCTGGTTGCTACTGATGCATTGCCCAGATTAGTCATCTTGCGTGCTGAATCCGCCAGGTGCCTCATGCCATCCCCCAAACTCTTCACTAGTTCAGGACCTACTTTACCATCGGCAAGCATCTTGTCGAGAGAAGCAGCAGTTCCAGCGCCTTGTCCGACAGCTTTTCTGCGAGGTGCGCCCTCGTAGTCGTCAGCCAATTCAGGGTATACTTTTGCCCAATCCGGATCCTTGTGCTTCGGCTCAAATGCACTCAACAGGAAGATAATCGCCTCAGTCGTCAATCCGATACCAAGCATTTCACCTGCACCAGGGAGGTGGAGGATTTTAAACATGGCGCCGACGATAACAATCGCAGCTCCAATTCCATAGACTTTCGGCATGATCGTCGAGAAGAGAAGCTCCGAAAATCCACCTTTTTTACCACTCATTATTTCGTTATTTAGGTTAGTAAATTATCGATTAAAGAAATGTCTTAAAATTCATAGCCCGACGATCGACCGAGATAGGTCATCGCACATCTGAAGCCCAGAGATGAACGAGTCGAATCTTTGTGCTCAAATGATCTCGTACCTGTCTCCAAAAAGTAAGCTATATCTTTCCAGGAACCTCCACGAACGACTTTGTTGTCCACTCGCTCGTCGAAGTAAGTAGGGTTCAAATCCCATACTAACGGGCTGGAAGCGTGCGCGAAAGCGTCTTCACACCACTCAGCAACGTTGCCTGACATATCATAAATACCGTAATCGTTTGAAAAGAAGGTCGCTACAGGAGAAGTGTAGGCAAAACCATCATCGAAGTAGTTACCTCGGCCAGGCTTGAAGTTGGCCAGTAGACAGCCTCTCGCATTCCTTATATAAGGGTTACCCCAGGGATACTTGGCCATATCTCGTCCACCTCTTGCCGCATATTCCCACTCTGCCTCAGATGGAAGGCGGAAATTAGGCATAATAGGGAGTCCTACTTCTTGTCTCCAATCATTGAGGTGATTGGTTCTCCACGTACAGAAATACTTAGCAGCATTCCAGTCGACGCCCACTACAGGATAATCGTCGAAGGCCGGATGCGACCAGTAATACGCGACAAACGGATCACCCATGTGATGGGTAAAGTCTCGCGTCCAAACTGTAGTATCGGGAAGAAGATCCGCAACAGAAAAACCTGCGGGTAGATCTATTTCAGAACCTTCAGTAAGTTCCTGGGTGAATTGCCTATACTCGTTGTTTGTGATTTCAGTCTCATCAATGAAAAAGGCGCTTATAGTCACCTGTTTATTGAAGTTGATTTGTGTGGCGGCGACGTCCTCGTCAGCCTGGCCCATATGAAAGGTTCCTGATGGTACTGCGACCATTCCGAACGGACGGGTCATTTCCCATCCCTGGCGGTCTGGAACACCGACCAACTCCCCGTAATCTTCGTGGCCTCCACCTCCGCCGATGCCGAACAATCCGCAACCCTGTAAGACCACAATTCCCCCAAGGAGAAACCATGTAGATAACTTTGTAACACGCATAATAATCATAACACCTTTAAGACTTGCAAGTATGTAAATTAAACAGACTTAAACAAAAATTATTGTGCCTTAGCGTGGTAAATATATAATCTTAGGGAGGACGCCCACAAATTTAGAAAGCAAATAATAGGGCCAACCGGTAAAAGACCGGTTCAAAAAGAAAATCTCGGTGTCTTCACCTGTTTCCTGCCACCAAACCGGAAATTTGGAACGTTGTAGCGGACAAGAAATTCGTGCGACGTGGGCTGTTTGGCGTCTTGCTCATTGTAAACGATATCAAGCCCGTAGCCTACCTTCAACTCATTGTTTGCCAAGAAGCTATAACCCAAGAGAAGCACAACTGCTTCACCACGCCTTACCGACAAACCGCCCCATGCAAGGTTTTTGTAGTCCATCATCAGGTTGACATCGAAGGTGTAGGTATTCAGGTCACTACGTACTAGGAGCGAAGGCGTAGCATCAAGATCACGAGAGACTTGAAATGTGAACCCTGCCGTTGCATTCAATACTGTTTCCAACCTGTTCTGTAAGCTATCCAACCCAAAGTCAAACTCTGGCTGCAAAATATTGGTCGCAGCTACCCCTACGAACAAGTTCTTGTCCGTCTGAAAAAACAGGCCCGCACCCAAGTTGAAAACTGACTGGGACTCGCGCGTCCCGATATTGAACGGGTCGCTTGGGTCATTGAATCGAAGCTCATCAAACTTAAGTGTCTTCGTAAAAAAGCCAGGCATCACACCTATGCTTAGTGTAGAAACCCGAAGAGGGATTGTATAGGATATTGGGACTTGTATAGCGAGATTGGCCTCTGGCCCAAGATTGTCATTCATTACGGACAGGCCCACTCCCGAAATGTACTCTTCCACCGGAATGTCAACTGTTAGCAGTTGGGTACTGGGTGCGCCACCGGACCCATCAAAAGAGGAAGAATATCCTAGCCACTGTGATCTGTGCTGAAGTGTCACTGTTGCCACCTTGTCCGCACCTGCTGCACCAGGGTTGTAAAAGGGCCGATTGAACATGTAATGACTGAAGTAGGCATCGTTTTGTCCGAAGGCACTGAAGACGCAGAGAACAAGGATGGAGACTAGTACATTCTTCATTGGAAACAAATGTTTCGTTTTTTAACTACTAATCAAACCACTTTGGTTCGATTTTCCCTACCACTCCGGCACTAATTCAATCCATTGGCCTCCCGGATATACACCTCCAGAGCGCCTGTCATCGAGGGAGCGTTAGGCAATGGGGCTTCTATATCCAAAATCAGGCCAGCATCTCTCACCGCTTTGGCAGTTGTAGGACCAAAGGCGGCAATTCTTGTTTTGTTCTGTTTGAAATCTGGGAAATTTTGAAATAACGAACTAATTCCAGAAGGACTGAAGAAGGCTATGACATCATAGTTGACATCTGCGAGATCAGAAAGGTCGCTGGCGACCGTCTTGTAAATAATGGCCTCGCTATAAGTATAGCCATTGTCCTTTAGGAAGTCTGGTATGTCGTCCTTCCGAATATCAGAACAGGGGAAAATATACTTTTCGTTCTTGTGTTTCTTAATGACCTCAATCAGGTCAGACGCTGTGCGCGTCCCAGTGAATATCTTTCGCTTGCGAATGACGATGTACTTCTGCAGATAGTTGGCGGTCTGCTCCGAAATACAGAAGTACTTCATATCCGTAGGTATCTCTACCTTACTCTCTGCGGCCAGTCGAAAAAAGTGATCTACAGCATTCCGGCTCGTGAAGATGACAGCCGTATGATCAAGAATATTGACTTTTTGCTTTCGAAAATCTTTGATATCGACTGGGTCGATCTCTATGAAGGGTCGAAAGTCAATCTTTATATTGTATTTCTCTGCAAGGGTATGGTACGGTGATTTCTCACTACTAGGCGCGGGCTGCGACACCAAAATACTCTCTACTGCTATCAATCTTTCCTTATTTGCAAACAGAACTTCGTTGCTCATAATGCTGCTTCCTCTTTAATTCAAGAGCCAATTGGCCAATACAAAAGTCGGTAAAATTTCGGTGGTGCAAAGGTAGGAAATAATGTGAAGTTTTCGTTTTGAGAGTTCCGATGATAGCTGGAAATATATCCAGATGACGAACACCGCGCTGATCAATGGACCTGCCAGTTGAATGAGGCGCCAGTAAAAGCCAGCCTCAATTTCAAACCAATGACCCCCCAACTGCATCAAGAACAAGAGGAACATAAATATGGTCATGTAAAGCAGGTAGGCCCGGAAATGCAATGTCCTTGTTTTGCGATATCGGAATAGGCTACCACTCAGCTGCAATAACAGCATCTTCACAATCAGGAAGCCATAAAAATATAATGCAGCGTTGCCCAATGTTCCCAACATACTCCCGATATCCCCTAAACCATCAGTGACCACCACTATATGAAAACCCAGAAGCAGACCCAGGAGCAACATCATCAACAGATTGCTCAATGAGAGCATCGCATCCTCTTCGTAGCCGACCCTTCTTTGCAGAAATGACAAACGCATCATCGCCCTGTAGGACTGGTCATCTGCCACACGCAGCATGGACATTAGAATTAAGACGGTCAGCATCAATATCCACCAGACATTGTCCTCCATTGAGTTAAGTCTTGCGCCAGGCAAATCATACAGGCGGGTGACAGCCGGTTGTATCCGTTGCAGATCAACGACCACACCTTCCAGTTCTGAGGAAATCACGGCGCAGTATACAGTATCTCTCAGGTGATCGGCAAACAGGTCCGTGGCTGTGAAATACTCGCAATCTGATCCGTCATGCAGTAGCAATCTGCCATTTACCCAGAAGTCGTACTTCTCACCGCAAATGCGCAGCAAGTCTTGTCCCAGCTCTTCCTCCGAGAGGAAAAATCCCCCCACCGATACATCGTCACCACCCAATGCCTGGAAGGGCTCGCCGCGCTCATCATGACTGACCCATGCCGAAGACAACCGCCTAATGGACAATGTATCAGATTGTGCCTCTAGAAAGTAGGGCACCAAAATGAGACAAATAAGGAACAGACTTCTCATCAAAATGTAATCGAATAACCAAAGTGGGCTTTGACATTGCGAATGTCTGCAGGGATCTCCTCAGAGTCTCCCAGCGCGAAGATAAGCTGGAAATCCCCAGCTTCCGTTTCTATTGATAATCCTGCGCCATAGCCGCGTATAAAATCACTGCCATCCATCGAGTCCACCAGACCCAAATCGATCAGGGCCAGCAGGTAGGATCGCTCTTCGAAATAAAGTCGATACTCGCTTTGGATGACCGCCATCCAGCGAGCGAAGATCTCGTTTTCATTGTACCCTCTAAAGCTGCGCAGACCTCCCACACGATAGTACTCATTCCTCAAAACTTCAGGCCCTTCCACGCTACCGGCTCTTGCGCGTCCAAAGAGTGCTGACTTCTTCCCAAATGTCCATTGCCCCGAGACCACAAAATCCATCTGGTAGTTCGTCGACCTTAGCTGCAGCGTATCATATACCTCTGTAGGCACCTGGGTGTTTTCCCTGATGTGCTTGTCCCCAATCTCGACCGAAGCTGACATCCCCAATGCATCCCGGTATCCATCCAGTGTTTCCGGGTCTGCTTTCCACCGAGCCGACGCTTTATAGGCGGTATTCGTATAATCCAGACCTTGGTTGATGTTTGGTTCATCGCCGAGGAGGTCACTGACATGTTGACCAAAGCTGGCGCCAAGTAGCAGATCTGATCCGATAGGAAACTGCATCCCTATAGCAAAATCCCGCTTTACAAAAGAGCTGTCCTGCTTGAAGATCGCAATAGCCGCCCTCAGTTCAAACTCGGATCGAAGCAAATAAGGATGAACATAGCTCACATCCAGGTCCTGTGACTCCGCTGCGAAGCGATTCCAATCGATATGCAACTCCTTGCCGCTGCCGAAGAGATTGTTCAAATGCAGGTTGAGATAACCGGTGAGCGTGGTCCCCTGGTTCTGGTCGTTGAGCAGCCCGAGGATTCCCTCGAAGCTGTCGGATTTCCTGTCCTTCAGATTTAGGAATACCGTCGCCAGACCGCTTTCGAAGGCTACATCTGGATCGGCTATCATCTCTACCTGCTTTAATCTCCCAAGCCTCACCCGACTGTTGGCAAAAACCTTCTCGCTATATGGATCGCCAATCTGAAAATCAAGCGTGCGATAGAGGAATGCATCCGTCAACTTCACTGGGCTTCGCAGGGAGATCGAGTCGAAGACTATTTCAGGACCCCGGTCCACCCGATAGTTCACAGCCAGCGTATCACCCTTTGTAGCTACAGAGTCCAACACTACGGTAGCAAATGGATACCCTTGATCGATAAATGGCCGCAACATCTTCTTCCGCGCTCTCTTGTTAGGAGGCGCTTGCTCCATCGCGTATCGCGTCCCCTTGTGAAGTCTGACCACAAGGCTATCGGAGTTTTGGGTCAATGTATCCCAGGCCGCAAATACATAGCCATCCAATAGATGTTCCCAGAGCTCCTGTTGAAGAGAAGACCGGACAGCAAGCGAATCCCAATTCTCCCGCACTACCTGGCGACCTCCATCTTCAATGACCAGCACCTGTTGGCCTTGAGCTAGTGAGAAGCGGAGGCATAAGATCCCACAGAGTAGCAACGAACAACCTGTATTTTTGCCAAAAAAAGTCATTGGCTGGCGTATACTTCCATATACCATTCTGTCGACAGGCCTGTTACTACTGTGACTTCCATTTCAGCACAAACTTAAAGCCAATTGAGGCGATGATGGATGCAATGTGTAGAGAGGTCGAAATGCGCCATGACTTTCTGCGTGATCGACAAATTGATACCATCTATTTCGGTGGGGGGACACCATCATTGCTGAAAACGGTCCATCTGTCAAATTTATTGGGTTCGATCACTTCCAGGTACGAAGTAAGACCGGATGCCGAGATCACCTTGGAAGCCAATCCCGACGACATCAATCCTCAAATACTTGGTGACTGGAAATCGCTGGGCATCAATAGACTGAGCATTGGTATACAGACCTTTGATCACTCCCGTTTGCAGGGACTCAACCGCGCCCACAATCGTAACCAGGCCCTGGAATCCATCGAGATGGCCAGGTCAGCCGGATTTGATGACCTCAACGGCGACCTCATTTATGCCATACCACCCGAAGCCATGCAGATCTGGCAGCAGGACCTGGAGACTATGATCGCTTTTCAGCTCCCGCATCTCTCCATCTACAGCTTGACAGTAGAAGAAAATACCGTATTTGGGCGTTGGCGGCGGTCAGGGAAATTTGAAGAGGTAAGTGAAGACGAAAACGCCGAGCAATATGCTTATGCCATCGAACGACTAAAATCTGCAGGTTATGAGCACTATGAGGTGAGCAATTTTTGCCTGCCCGGGCGGCGATCAAAACACAATAGCAGCTATTGGCTGCAAAAGGAATATCTCGGAATCGGTCCCGGAGCCCACTCCTACAATGGCAGTAGTAGGGCGATCACCCTACCGCACAACGCAAAATATCTTTCAAGTCTCTCCAGCGGAGAGCTGCCCGTTGAGTCTGAGGAACTCACGCCAGTACAAATGACCAATGAGTACGTCATGACCCGGATTCGCACCACCTTTGGCATCGACCGGCAGTATCTGGAGGACGCCACAGAAGGACGATTTTCCCAGCAAAATAGCGACACAATCGCCTGGCTAATAGAAAAGGGATGGATGGTCGACCGCCGTGGCACCCTGACACTCACCTCCTCTGGCATGTTCCAGGCGGATGAGATTGCACTCAAGTTGTTTTTAGAAAACTGATTTAGATAACTTTGGATTCCACACGAAGAGATTCGGACAGTCCATGGAAACAGACAAAAAGCGAGCATTGATCTTATTGAAGTCGCTGATCTTCCATTATCATGGACTAGATCACGATGAGAAAAAACTGCTTGACGAAAGTGTCAAGAAACTCAATGCAGATAGTGAACTCGAATGGGCCCTGGAATTCATATCCAAGGATTACCTGTCAGCATTTGAGCGCTCCCGCGAATTTCTTTCCAAGATCTTTATGAAGCTCGACAAAAAGGAGCGTATCGAGCATCTCGTGGACGTATGGGAAGACAATCACAAGAAGGGCTACGTGACGGAGATGGAAACCACAGCCATGATCAATCTGGCGAAGGATTGGTCGATTGAAAAGGAGTTTTTGAATACCGTGCAGCAGTAGGCCGCTCCTCGCTCCTACAAGCTCATTTTCTCTTTGAATCTGGCGGCCTGCCTTCTACTGACCTCCACCTTTTCTCCCCCTTTTAGCTGTACCAGCAATCCTCCGTTGAACCACGTCTCTATGGTCTCTACCCAGCCCAGATTGATGATGTGCTTGCGGCTGGCCCGAAAGAAGCTCCGGTCGTCTAATTTTTCATCCAGTGCATTGAGTGACTTGTGGATCATGGGCTTGAAATTCTCGAAGTACACCTTGATGTAATTACCATCCGATTCGAAGAGCCGAATGTCAGAGAGCCTAACAAACCAGCACTTGTCTCCATCCTTTACAAATACCTGGTCCTCACCCCGCAACTTGCGTTCCTCCTCAGGGGCTTCTGGTGTCTCCACAGGGGAGTTGAGCACCTTGGTGATCGCCTCAGAAAGGCGGTTGGGTTGCACCGGCTTAAGTAGGTAATCGAGTGCGTTGACGTCAAATGCCCGTAGCGCAAAGTCATCATGCGCAGTCGTGAAAATTACCTTCGGAACAGCATCCAGATCCTCTAGAAGATCGAAACCTGTCTTACCCGGCATCTGTACATCCAGGAAGAGCAAATCGGGATGCAAGGATTCAATCTTCTCCATAGCATCCTCAGCATTGACGGCCTCCCCTACGATCTCGATTTCTTTGTAATCATCCAACAGCTTGATAAGCTCCTTGCGGGCAAGTCTTTCGTCATCAATAATCAGTGCCTTCATATTCGTTGATTCACAGTTTTGCTCATACTATTTCGGGGGACCTCAACCGTGGTCAGAACGGTCTCATTGTCTTCATTTGTAATATGGAAGTAGCTTTCCCTTCCATACAACAAATCAAGTCGCTTTTTTGTGTTCAGCAGGCCGTATCCGACATCCAGCTTCACGCCATTGTGATACTGCCCTGAGTTGCGTATTTCTATCCTCAATGTGTCGTTGACAACCTCGGTGCGGATATCGATGGTCCCTCCGGCCGTCAAATTGGCGATGCCATGCTTGATGCCATTTTCCACAAGTGTCTGTATCATAAGAGGAGGCAGCTGGAAATCCTCCGAATCCGGATGCAAATGCACTTTGGTCTTCAGTCGTTCTTCGTAACGTATGGATTCAAGTTCCAGATAATCCATGACCGTCGCCATTTCCTCCTTAAACGGCACCAATCGCTTGCTATCAGTGCGAAGCGAGTTCCGTAGGATATTGGACAATTGTGTGATCGCGTTCTTCGATCTCGGTGGGTTCTCGTCGATCAAGGCCCTAATGCTGTTTAGCGCGTTGAAAATAAAGTGTGGATTCAGCTGAGATTTCAGGTTTTGCAGTTCGATCTCCCGCGCTGCCATCTCATATTGGAGGGACTTGTTGTATCGCTCAACATACAGGAACGACAAGTACACCAGCGACCACACAAAGTACAGTGCTGAGGAAACTGCAAAATTCACCACGAAAGAAACGATGTTCAGCTCCTGGCTCGGCAAAAAATCGGAGGTAGAAAATGAAACCGCTACGAGAAAGAAATAATTGACTACCGCAAGGGCCCCAATAAGCCCCCACAGCCGTGGGATGACCTGAAACCACCGAAACTCCAAAAGGCCCAGTCGTAAGATCAAGTACCTGAGAATGTGTGACGAGACGATGTAGAATGTCACCATGAAAATCTCACCAACGACTTTAGATAGGTCAAAGCCATTGGCTGCGAAATACAAAATCACCTCGAGGCAACCGTAGGTACCCCAGCCGATCACCTGGCAGGTCCAGTACAGCGTAGATTTATTCACATTGCTAATGTAAAGGGCCCGGCCAAAGAAAAAAATTGATCAGTCCCGCTCAAGCTCCTCGCGTAAGTATCGAGCCGTGTGACTCTCATTCACCTTCGCTACCTCTTCCGGGGTTCCTACGGCGACAATGCTACCGCCTCCGGTGCCTCCCTCGGGCCCCAGGTCTACCAGATGGTCACACACTTTGATGACGTCCATATTGTGCTCGATGATGAGCACGGTATTGCCTTTGTCCACGAGCTTATTGAGCACATCAAGGAGGTGCTGGATATCCTGGAAATGTAGCCCTGTAGTAGGCTCGTCCAGGATGTAGAGTGTCATACCAGTATCCTTCTTGGACAGCTCCGTCGCCAGCTTGACACGCTGCGCTTCTCCCCCCGACAGCGTCGTAGCGTGTTGACCCAGAGAGATATAGCCGAGACCTACATCGTTGAGGGTCTGTATCTTCCTGATGATCTTGGGCTGGTGCTCAAAGAACTCTACCGCCTGCTCGACGGTCATGTCCAACACATCCGAGATAGATTTTCCTTTGAAACGCACTTCCAACGTTTCGCGGTTGTACCGCTTCCCCTTACAAGTCTCGCAGGGTACGTGCACATCGGGGAGAAAGTCCATTTCGATCACGCGCATCCCGCCTCCCTGGCAAGTTTCACACCGACCACCTTTCACATTGAAAGAAAAACGGCCCGGTTTATATCCTCTGATCTTTGATTCCGGTAGCTCAGCAAATAGCGTCCTAATATCAGAGAATGCCCCCGTGTACGTTGCAGGATTTGAGCGTGGGGTACGGCCAATCGGGGATTGGTCCACTTCGATGACCTTGTTAATTTCTTTTACCCCCCGCAGGGACTTGTGATGCAATGGCTCCTGCCTGCTCTTGTACAGTTCCTTTTTCAGTGCCGGATACAGCGTCTCGTGAATGAGGGTTGACTTTCCACTGCCAGAAACACCCGTAATGCAGATCATTTTCCCCAACGGTAGTGTCAGGTCCACATTCTTGAGGTTGTGCCCTGTAGCCCCCGCCAACTTCAGCATTTTCCCGCTTCCAGCCCTTCGCTTCGAGGGTATCTCGATTTTCACATCGCCATTGAGATAATGAGCGGTGATCGTATCACAGGCGAGAATTTCCTGTGGCCCTCCGTGAGCAACAATATGGCCACCATGCCGGCCGGCGCCAGGACCGATGTCCACGACATAATCAGAGGCCAGCATCATGTCTCGGTCATGTTCGACCACGATGACCGTGTTGCCCAGGTCCCTGAGGTCCTGTAGCGCCCTGATAAGTTTCGTATTGTCCCGCTGATGAAGACCTATGCTCGGCTCATCGAGGATGTACAGTACGTTGACAAGTTGGGTACCAATCTGCGTGGCCAATCGGATTCGCTGCGCCTCTCCACCAGAAAGGGTCTTTAGCGGCCGATTCAAGCTCAAATAGGTAAGCCCCACATCCAACAGAAATCCGATCCGCTTGCGGATTTCCTTCAGTATTTCGCGAGCGATGATGTTCTGTCGCTCGTCCAGGCGATCCTCGATGCCGACAAACCATGCACCCAACTCTTCTATCGACTTTTCAGCCAGCTCACCAATATGGGCATCGGCGATCTTGAACTGTAGCGACTCTTTCTTCAACCGATAACCCTCGCACGATGGGCAAAGACGGACCTCGGTGAAGTCCTTGATCCATTGCTGCGTTTTTTCCGTCCCGCTCTCCATTTGCTTCTCAAGGAAGTTGACGATGCCTTCGAATTTGGTATGCCAATCAGTGCCGGGGTACTTGACAGAACCCACGGCAACAGGCACCGAATCACCATAGAGCAAGACCTTCAAAACCTCCTCGGGAATGTCCTTGATCGGGGTGCTGAGATTCACTTGATTCCTCTTGAGAATGGCCTCTACCTTTTTGAAGATCCAGATATCGCGGTACTCGCCAAGAGGGGCGATGCCACCCCGACTGATACTTAGTGAGTCATCCGGAATCACTGCCTCACGCGAAATCTCCTCGATATTCCCGAGACCATTGCACTCAGGACAAGCGCCATAGGGGGAATTAAAGGAAAAGGTATTGGGCGCGGGATCATCGTACGCAAGGCCGGTGTCCGGGTCCATGAGGTTCTTGCTGAAATGGCTGACCTCACCCTCTTCATCGAGGCTCATCATCACACCATTGCCATGCCTTAAGGCCGTATTGATGGAGGAAGAGATGCGGGACACATACTTCTCCTCGACCAATATGCGATCGATGACTATTTCGATATCATGTGTCTTGTACCTGTCTACCTGCATCTTCGGTACCACCTCCTGCAAGTCGCCGTCTATCCGCACCTTGGCAAATCCTAGCTTGCGTATCTGCTGAAACAGCTCTCGGTAGTGACCCTTTCGACCCTTGACTACGGGCGCCAACAGGCTCAGCTTTTTGCCATTGTACTGGGTCAGGATGTGGTTGAGGATCTGCTCTTCCGTCTGCTTGATCATCTTCTTGCCACTGCGGTAGGAATAGGCGATACCCGCCCGTGCAAAAAGAAGTCGTAGGAAGTCGTAAATCTCAGTGACAGTTCCCACGGTAGATCGCGGATTTCTCGAGGTAGTCTTTTGCTCAATGGAGATGACCGGACTCAGTCCGTTGATCTTATCGACGTCCGGGCGCTCCATGTCCCCGATGAATGACCGAGCATAGGCCGAAAAGCTCTCCATGTATCGCCGCTGCCCTTCGGCGTAGATCGTGTCAAAGGCAAGGCTGGATTTACCACTCCCGCTGATGCCGGTTACGACCACCAGCTTGTACCTCGGTATGGATAAGTGGATGTCTTTCAGGTTGTGCTCCCGAGCACCAATGATCTCAATGACCTCCTCCGCCAACGGTGCCTCAGCAATCTCCTCTGCAATGCCTGCCTCTTCCTTCATATATCAGCAAAATGAACCCGCAAATTTAAGCGACCCAGGCAGTGATTAAAAATTGGGTGACAAAGTGTATTTGCTGTAGAAATCGTTAATTATTTGGACGGCCTCATCCGCATCATCTACGATACTGAAAAGCTCAAGATCCTCGGGGCTGATGTTGTTTTCCACGTTCATCACCGTCGCCTTGATCCAGTCAATCAAACCAGACCAATACTCTTTCCCGACAAGAACGATCGGAAACCGACCGATTTTTTTTGTTTGGATCAATGTCAAGGCTTCGAATAGCTCGTCCAACGTACCCAAACCACCGGGCATGACGACAAAGCCCTGGGAGTACTTGACGAACATGACCTTGCGGACGAAGAAGTAATCGAAATTGATAAGCTTGTCCCGATCGATGAACCGGTTATCGAATTGCTCGAATGGCAGGTCGATATTGAGGCCCACCGACTTGCCCCCTTTGCCGGCGGCGCCCTTGTTTCCAGCTTCCATAATACCTGGTCCGCCCCCGGTGATCACACCGTAGCCATTCTCGACCAGTTTACCGGCAATCTTTTCTGCCATCTGGAAATACTTGTGGTTCGCTTTGGTCCTCGCGGATCCGAAAATACTGACGCATGGGCCGATCTTGGCAAGCTTCTCAAAGCCCTCTACAAATTCGGCCATCACCTTAAAAATCACCCAGGAATTGGCGCTCTTGATTTCCGCCCAATCCTTGTCTACAAATGCCTGTCGGGTCAGGTGTTCCTGTTTATCATCTATGTCCATTGTTGTCTAATTGATTGATAGCCTGATTCTTAAGCGAACAGATCGGACAGCGCATTCTCAACCCGGGCAAATTCAAATTTGAATCCGGCGTCCTCCAGTTTTCGCGAAGAAACATTGTTCCCCCCGAGTACCACTGACGCCATTTCCCCGAACAGCTTCTTCAAGGCAAATTCGGGTACCTTGGGTAAGAAGATCGGTCGCTTCAAAGTCTTGGCTATTTGTTGATTTAACTCTGTGTTCGTAACGGGTTTCGGACCTACTGCGTTGTACACGTCGCTTGTGGACTGCTCCAGCGACCAACGGAAGATCCGGCATAGATCCCGAATATGGATCCAACTTACATACTGCTCGCCAGTCCCCAATGGTGCCCCCAGGCCAAACTTCACCGGGAGCGACATCTTAGGAAGAGCACCTCCTTCCCGAGCCAATACCACACCAATTCTAATGCGTACCACTGGAATACCAAGCGTCTCGATTTTCGCCGCCTCGGCCTCCCAGTCTTTGACTACATGGGCAAGGAAGTCATCGCCCACTTTTGATTCCTCATCGACGATGAGATCTTGTGTATCCAGCCCATACAAACCGATGGCCGAAGCGCTGATAAAAGATTTCAGCTTAATGTTGTTTTCCTCCAGCGCCCGCTTCAAGAGGGCGGTACTCTCAATCCGACTGTCGTAAATGAGCTTTTTACGCTTCTCGCTCCATCGCTTGTCAGCGACACCCGCTCCTGCGAGGTGAATGACATGATCTACGGCCAACGCGGCTTCGTCTAAGTCACCACCCTTTACGTCCCACTGAAAGGTCGGGTATTTGCGCTTTCCTCTAATGGACCTGCTGAGGTGCCAGACTTCAAAACCTTCGGAGGTGAGCATGTCGCTCAAGTAAGTGCCGACAAGACCACTTCCTCCCGTTATCAATACCTTTGTTGCCATACGTTGCAATTAACTCAGTAAACATAACGAATGATTCGAGAGGTTCTAATTCTTGCCCTGATTATTACTTTCGGCAGTACCCAAGGTCAGGATCAGCCAGGTAATTTGCAGCCCAAGGAGCTGACGATAAAGAAAGTCGTGCAAAACGGGTATGAGAGCGAGATCGACGCCCCATCAGATTTTGTTCGGCGAGAACTTTGGAGGCAGATGAAGACCGTCGCGAGGGTGCAGCAGTACGGAGACATACTGGAAATCAATGTGGCGGCTGAAAATGGTGAAAACTTGCTCCTCTACGGATCCGTCGCCAGCATACAAGACAGCAAAACATTTCTGGCACTTGTGACGGCACATGCCAACGTGGACGGCTATGTGAAGGAGACACTGCTGCAACTCAGGAAAAAAATCCTATTGGCCTACTATCAGGGGCAAATTGAAAAGCTGGAGAAAGAATCCAGTACCATCAGTCGGCGACTTCAGAAGAAAGCCTCCACGTCCGACTCTACACTGTTTGAGCAACTCACCGAGATCAATGCAGAGATCGAAAGACTTCGAACAAAGCAGTTGGATGTCTTTTAGCTGAAAATTGCTCGGCACAAATGACTTGGATATTACTTATCACCAAGTTTTTGTGCCACTTCATTATAGTACGCGCGAGTTAGTTTTTCTGTCCAAACCGTGGGGGCGCTCCCGTAAATTGCGATATACGAAACCTTACTATTGGCTGACGACGTGTGCCAATGTTCGGTCTCCTTTTCACACCGAATGACATCTCCCGTCTTCATGATAACAGGCTCTTTGCCTCTTTCCTGATAATACCCCTGACCTTCAACTACGATGATCACTTGGGCTGTCTCATGCTTGTGCCAATCCAAAGTGGAGTTGGGGCTAAACGTTGCCTGTGTCACATTGTAGGCGAATTCATCATCCGCTTCAATCAGAAAGTTCAACCAAGCGTCCCCAATATGATGGGTATTGGGCGCCTTAACCCCTTCACTCAGATAAGATTTAAGATCGTATGCGGTGTCTTGGGCAATGACAAAAAAGGGAACAACGGATGTTAGAAGTATTGCTAGCTTTTTCATGAATGAAGTTTGAATTGGGGAATTTAACCAAATGAACGGTGAACCGGAGGACCTGATGCAGCTGCAGCGGTAAGGGAGTGGGGCACACTCCAATTATGCGCAAAAAAAAGGGATGCCGCAGCATCCCCCTCTCTGTGTTTTTGACCTCAGGTACCTTAGAAGCTATACTTCACTCCGGCATTGATGGATGTACCAGGATTGAATCGCTGGAAGAGCGCTGAAGCGTCGCCAAAGTCCCGTCGGTAGTACTGCTCCAACTTATCATTGAGAATGTTGTCAACGCCCAGGTTGACTACCACACGTCGATCTTCACCAAAAGCTTTGTTCACGTTGAAGTTGAGGCTATGGAATGGCTCCGTGAAGACATCTGGGTCGATACCGCCGCCCACAACCATGAGCGTTCTGCCCTTCACATTGTAGAATATTCCTGCATCCAGTCCAGTGGCAAAATCATTGTACTGAATACCCGCATTGACAATCCAGGGAGCCTGGCCCGCCATGTTTCTCGTAGCTTCAATTTCCTCGCCATTACGGGCGTTGTTCTCGCGATTTCGCAATTCCGTTGGCGAAATGTCGATCGCAGACTGCGCGAGTGTCAGGTTACCGTAGAGACTCCAATTGGACATGCTGGCAGCCAGAAAGTCAAGGGCCTTTCTGAACTCCACTTCCAGACCAAATAGGCGTCCATCTCCCACATTTCGGGGCTGGAACTCTGCATTGGTTTGCTGCTGAGGAAGTCGCACCAACTCAATAGGGCTATCGAAGTCCTTGTAGAACGCACTGACAGAGAAGATCTGTCCTCTTTCGAGGAAGAGCTCCCATCGTAGGTCGTAGTTGTTGATCCTCGTTTCAATCAGGTTACCATCCCAGTCATCGATGGCGAAGAGTCCGCCCGTGAAAATTCTGTTTGATACAGGATCAAGAATAGAAGCAAATGACAGCTCTTTGAACGAAGGTCGAGCAATGGTTCTGGAGTAAGACGCTCTCAGGTTTTGCTTCTCCTGCAGTGCATAGATCAGGTTGACACTTGGAAAGAAATCCAGCGCATCGAGTACCTTCTCATTGTCCAAAACCTTAGTTTCTCCTTGGTTGCGACCTGTGTGACGCTGCACGAAATTTTCAGCTCTGACACCCACAATAGTCTTTAGTGGTTCAGCCACCGAGAATTCGCCGGAAACATATACTCCCGTGTTGTTCACGCTTGCATTGTACTCGTTAGGATTGGGATCTGCCACACCCGATGCCAGGAACAATGATCCTGTAGGATACACGGTTTCGTCGGTCCATACCTCACGAGCATCACCGGTCCAGGAAGGCTGATTGCTACGGAAGAAGTTGATGTTGTAGTTGAGGATCTGATAATCCCGCTCCTTGTAGGCATGACTGGCACCGAACTTCAATTTACCTTCCTCACCATTGAACTTGAACTTCCTGGTGACGTCCACCTTACCTACGATATTGGACTCGTCCAGCTCTCTCCACAGCCTACTCGGATTCCCAGCAGCTCCGGCAACAAATCTCAGCGAGGAGTTACCAACACGGGTAAAGGCCGTTTTGCGAATGTCCGGATCTTCTTGTGAAGACTGTGTCCAGGAACCGCGCCAGTCTATTTGCCAGTTGCCCTGATTAAGGTGGTGTTGGCCGTTCACAAACGCGTTGGTTACAGCCCTTTGGTTGTATTCCAGGTTGTCTGACATACCGATGTAACCAGACTTCCCGACGGCATCTTCGTCGTCGACAAGGTCGAACTGTCCGGCACGGCTCTCGCCATTTTGTAGGTGCATGAAATTCACGCGGTACTTCGAGTTTTCAGTTTTGTAGGCCAACCCTGCTAATCCACCGACCAATATTGAGCGCTCTCCCATCACACCTTCTGAATTGAATGCGCGTTGAAAGTCCGTCTGATCCAGGTCCGTCGAGTTCTGATATTCTCCAAAGAATACCTGATCAAAGTACCTTGTATTGCTCTGATAGCTTCCACTGACCTGGTAGCCGATCGTATGTCCATTGGGTAGCTGTATCTGGTCTGCCGCAGTGAGCCCCAGGCTGTAGTCAGTAAAGCTCGTTGCCTGCTCCGCCCCAAGTGTAGGAGCAAATTGATCGAGGAATGCACCCACTTCGCCATCAGGATCCTGACCTGGTCGCGGGATATCCCCGGCACGGGCATCATCAGGGAGCTGACGAGTGCCATTGTCGTAGCCCAACCAATCTGTCCCACTTCCTTCATACTCCAGGTAATCGCTGTTGAAGTGCATGGCAGGATTCACACTGACGCTGAACGATACATCCAGGACGCGCTCCTCGGGAAAATCTTTTGTCTCAATGTTGACGATACCTCCTGTGAAGTCTGCCGGCAACTCCGGTGTAAAGGACTTGACGACCACCATGTTGTCAATCAGGTTGGTGGGGAAAACATCAATCTGGATGCTGTTCCGATCTGGATCCAGACCAGGTATGTCCAATCCATTGAGCGTTGTCTTGGAATAGCGGTCACCCAGCCCCCGGACATAAACATACTTTCCACCTTCCACGGAAACACCCGTGACGCGCTTTGCAGCTTCACCGGCATTGGAGTCGCCAATCTTGCGGAAGCTCTCAGCAGAGATCCCGTCCAGAACGTTGGCTGACTTCCTTTTGACCGTCAACAGAGAGCTTTCGCTATTCTTTATGACCTCGGCAGAGACAACGACGGCCTCCAACTCCTCGACGGCGTCGTCCATCCAGATGCCGTCGATCAACGTGACCTCGCCAGAGCTGACTTGCAGATCTGTGATCGTCACCGTTTTGAATGAGACGAATGACGCCTCCAGGGTGTAAGTGCCAGGGTCTGCTTTGATGTTGAACTTTCCGTCAAAGTCGGTCACTGCGCCAGTGGAAGTGCCGGGAACGCGGACCGCCACACCAAAGAGCGGATCCCCAGTGGTGGTCTCATAGACCGTTCCGCGGATAAATCCATTATCCTGCGCACTCGCAACACCAAAAGCGATGAAAAAGCCAAACCTCAGCAGCTGTTTCGCGAGGTTTTTCATAGAGTCAACGTTGAAAATCACTGTCTTATACGTTAGATATGGAAAAGGGGAAAAGCCTGCCTCGTAAAGCAAGCTTTTCCCCAATAGCTATTTATGTTCTCTTCTTTTCTCAAATAGTTCTTATCACTGGAGCCCAATCTCTCCAAGGGCACCAGACTGCGCTCCCCATGTCCAGGCAAATTCGGCCAGGTCCGCAGGTCCCACAGTGTTTGCATTTTCTTCTACTTCGGAAGTCACCGCTGCAGCATCAGCACCGAAGACTGCTTCAATTGAATTCGTGTTTGAGGTCACTTCCCATGTCCATAGGGCAGCATCAGCCGGATCCACTGAGCCAGGAAATGACTCAATAGGGTCGAACTCAGAAGTAGCCACGTAGGTATCTGACAATCCGAAGAAGTACATATTGTTGACGATTGCATTTGTGTTTCCGTCCCAATCCACCAGGTGATCGATGTCCCCGCCGGCATAGACAACACCTCCATCGAATGTGTGGAAGTTGCCACGGAAGGTAGACCCTTCAGGACCATCCAGTTCGAAAGCAGAACCACCAACAGGAGTAACGATGATGAAGTTGCTGCATGTCCCTTGCCAATCCTGGTCGGTGTCAAGGCCATCGTCATTAGAATTCCAGATCAGTACTTCAGACGCATCAACGTCTCCACCGAACCACTCGATGCCGTCATCCTGGTTGCCAACTACCTCGACGTGATCGATGGTCGTGCCATCACCAACGCCTCCAAGCGTCAAGCCATTGATTTCGTTGCCAGCTCCTATTTCAGATCCACCGTGACGGATGGATACATACTGAAGTGTGCCAGAGTTGTCATTCTCATCAGTACCACCGTATAGGCCGTTTGTGTCAGAAGAAGGAATACCTTCGATTTGCACCTCCGTCACGTCCTCGTCGTTCTCATTCTGAGCGGAGATAGGTGCCCGTCCAAGGATGAGCAATCCGCCCCATAGGCCGGTTTCCGATGGAGTTAGGTTAGGAGAAACAAAGTTTCCTGCCGCGATATCATCCGGATCAAGCTCATCATCAGTAGAAGTGAAGATGATGGGAGCAGTGGCGGTACCTGCAGCTTGAATTTGGCCTCCACGAGCGACGAGTAGCGACGTGGCAGCAGCACCTTGACCGGCCTCGCCCTTGATAATAGTACCAGGCTCAATGGTCAACACCGCGCCATCCAGCACTGTTACTCGTGTTTGCAAAACGTAAACATTGTCAGAAGACCAGGTCACGGCGCCTGTGATGTTACCACGAACGTCGATTGTGGTGAAGGTGGTGACCGTCAAAACGTGTGCGAATGTGACTTCATCGCCGTCAGCATCTGCAAGGGCAAAGACTACTGCATTGGAGCCAATATTGAACCCATTCTCTTCAGAGACTACGATAGTGAAGTCTACTGTCACAGAAGTTTCTCCTGCAGGAATGCCGCTGAGTGTTATTGGAGTTCCGCCATTGATAGCAGCGGTGAATGAGGCGAGGCCATCTTCAGCCGTCAAGGTGATGCCCTCTACCAACAGGGTTTCGTCAATACCAACTGTCGCTGTCTCGGGAATACCGACGATAGACAAGTCACCGTCGGGTGCAGGGCCATCGTCGTCTCCACATGAAATGAATATTAGGAGACCAGCAAAAGCCAGTAGGGATAGTAATTTCTTCATAGTCAATTTTGTCTTTCGAGTTCCTTTGGATTCGGTACAAAATTGACGTGGCAGTGTTAACTGCTTTGATGACTATCCTTTACGATATCGTTAATTTCAGTGGGAAAAGATTATGGATGTATTGCCAGTGTTACGGAATTGTTTCGTCACTTTGCAATATTCACTTTAGACAGGAGCTGACCAATAATATCAAGCGTGGACACGGAATCTGCTTCTGCTTCGTAATTGAGTAGGATCCGGTGATTCATCACATCTGGCGCCACCTCCTTAATATCCTCAGGGAGCACATAATCACGCTCGTCAAAGAACGCCACGGCCTTGGCTGCGAGGTTGAGATTGATGGATGCTCGAGGTGAGGCCCCAAACTGGATGTACTGCGCTTCCTCCTGCATGCCGTAATTCTTCGGATCACGTGTCGCAAAGACTAACTCTACGATGTATCGCTCGAGTGTCTCAGAGATGCTGACCTGGTTGATCTCTTCTCTGATGGAGAAAATGTCTTCTTTCGATAGGATGGTGTTGACTTCGGAACTGAAAGTCATATTGGCCATGCGCCGCATCACCTCGAGCTCCTCATCCTTTGATGGATAGTCCACGTGCACCTTGAGCATGAAGCGATCCACCTGTGCTTCAGGAAGCGGGTAGGTACCCTCCTGATCTACGGGGTTCTGTGTGGCCATCACCAGGAAAGGACGGTCCAGAGAGAAGGAAGTCTCACCGATCGTCACCTGCTTCTCCTGCATTGATTCCAAAAGCGCGGATTGCACCTTCGCCGGAGATCGGTTGACCTCATCTGCCAGGATCATGTTAGCAAAGATGGGACCCTTCTTTACTTCGAACTCAGAGCGCTGCTGATTGTAGATCATCGTACCTATCAAGTCTGCCGGCAGCAAGTCCGGGGTAAACTGGATACGCTTAAAATCAAGATGGAGAACATCCGCCAGGGTGTTTACCGTCAGGGTCTTGGCCAGACCCGGTACACCTTCTAGCAAGATGTGTCCCTGAGTGAAGAGTCCAATAAGGAGTCTGTTGACCATGTACTCCTGGCCCACCACCACTTTGGCAACTTCCTGGGTGACCTGCTTGATCTTCTGCTGATGCTCTTGTTTAAGTCCCTGATCGATCGCGTTTTCCATCTCTATCTCTATGAGTTCTTATCGAAGGTCGCAAAAATACCCTGCTCATCACCAAAGAGGAAATCCAATGTGATGAAGCCACGGGATTCTTAATACTTTTTAACAGTTGGAGACGGGACGTAGGCAGAAATGGACCAATTAAAAAAGCCATTCTTGAAACGAACGGCTCTGTACCCGGGATGGGACTTGAACCCATACGACCTTTAAGGGTCACAGGATTTTAAGTCGGGGACGCCTAGTCGGGGGCGCCCAGCCCTGCGTGTCTACCAACCTAATTTTCGGAGGCGGTCAGCCTGCCGCGAGGGTCCACACAATTGGTGATTCTTGCGAATGAATTTGAACTTTGTCTTGACAGCCGGGTTTTGGGCAAAAAAATACCCCTGATGATCAGAGGTACTGAAGTGTGTGGTACCCGGGATGGGACTTGAACCCATACGACCTTTAAGGGTCACAGGATTTTAAGTCGGGGCGCCCAGCCGGGGGCGCCTAGCCCTGCGTGTCTACCAACCTAATTTTCAGAGGCGGCCTGCCTCCGCGAGAGTCCACACACTTGGCGCTTCTTTCGAATGAATTTGAACTTTGTCTTGACGGCCAGATTTTGGGCAAAAAAATACCCCTGATGATCAGAGGTACTGACGTGTGTTGGTACCCGGGATGGGACTTGAACCCATACGACCTTTAAGGGTCACAGGATTTTAAGTCCTGCGTGTCTACCAATTCCACCACCCGGGCATGGGTGAAAAAAATAAGCCGGACGAAAATCCGGCTTCTTCTTGAGCGGGAGACGGGATTCGAACCCGCGACCCCAACCTTGGCAAGGTTGTGCTCTACCAGCTGAGCTACTCTCGCATTCCTTTCCTTTAAAAAGGATTGCAAATTTAAGTGAACAACGAACAAAAACAATAACTGCGGCACTTTCTTTTCAGGAATCGAAATAGCCAAAATACTTCACCCCTTGGAGGGTCATTCTGTCGTCTGCGTGATGATTGAGCATAGACGGGGAGAGGGCCCTGAAATTTTCACTTACTTTGATTCAAATCACAAGCAGAATGGATAGCCCCACAAGATTCGAAACGCAATCGCAAAAGGACAAAACGGCGAAGTTCATTGGTTACGGTTTTTTGTGGTTGCTCATCATCGCCTTTGTGGAGGTGATCCCTTTTCTGCTAGGAGAGTCCAAGGGGATCTATCACGTGTTTGCTGTAGGAATGTTTCTCGCCTCTATCTGGAATTTCCGAACGGGATTGTTGCTACGGCGCAACAACTGAAATCTCTAATTACCACCCTTGAGCACGTCCTTCACCTTGTTGAGCTTGAGCAAGGCCTCGACAGGTGAAATCGTATTGATGTCGATCTCCGCCAGCAACTTCATTACCTCTTCAAAGCGTGGGTCCGCATCGAACAAGTTGAGTTGGAACTCATTGGCCTTCATGTTTTCGAGTTTCTCCCGTTGCTTCTCAGGCAGTTTTTCCTTCTCAAGGTGAAGCAATATTTCATTGGCCCGAAGGACGACTTCATTGGGCATTCCAGCCAGCTGAGCGACGTGAATACCGAAGCTGTGCTCACTACCTCCCGGCACCAGTTTCCTTAAGAAAACGACCTTACCATCCAGCTCCTTCACCGACACATTGAAGTTTTTGACTCTCGGCAAATCATTCGCCAGTTCGTTAAGCTCGTGATAGTGCGTCGCGAACAGTGTCTTCGCTCTATGCTTCGGGTGCTTATGCAAATACTCTACAATGGACCATGCGATGGAAATACCATCATAGGTACTGGTCCCCCGACCAATCTCATCCATGATCACCAGGCTGCGATTGCTGAGGTTGTTGAGAATACTTGCGGTCTCGGTCATTTCCACCATGAACGTGGACTCACCACGGGATAAATTATCCGAGGCCCCGACACGGGTAAAAATCTTATCTACGATGCCAATCCGGGCATATCCGGCGGGCACATAGCAGCCCATCTGCGCCATGAGCGTGATCAAAGCCGTTTGGCGTAGCAGCGCCGACTTACCCGCCATGTTGGGGCCAGTGATGATCACAATTTGCTGGGAGTCCGTATCCAGGTAGACATCATTGGGTACGTACTTCTCGCCGGGAGGCAGCGAGCGCTCGATCACGGGATGTCGGCCCTCTTTTATGTCCAGGACCGTCTCATCAGAGAGACTGGGCTTGATGTAGTCAAACTTGCGAGCCAGCAAGGCAAAATTGCTCAGGCAATCCAGACTCCCTACGACCTGGGCATTCTGCTGGACCAAATCAATGAATTCGGCAGCATGGGCTATGAGCTCTTGAAACAGGCGGACTTCAATCACCGCCATGCGCTCCTCCGCATTGAGGATCTTCTCTTCGTAGCTCTTCAGCTCTTCGGTAATGTACCGCTCGGCATTCACCAATGTCTGCTTCCGGATCCATTCCTCCGGCACCTTGTCCTTGTGCGAATTGGTCACCTCCAGGTAATACCCGAAGACTTTGTTGTAGGCGATCTTGAGAGACGAAATGCCCGTACGCTCCATTTCCCGCTCCTTGATCTGAGACAGGTAATCCTTGCCAGATGTGGAGATCTTGCGCAGATCATCAAGCTCATCATCGACGCCTTCTCGGATGATATTGCCCTGATGTACCAACATCGGTGCGTCCTTTCGGACTTTGGATTGTATCTCCTCGATCAGGGTCGTGCACAGATGCAATCGGTCCGCGTATCGGTAGAAGACATCGGAACCCGACGATTTCAAGGTCTCCTGAATCGGTTGCAGCATCGCCAGACTATTGGCCAGCTGCAGCATTTCTCGAGGGTTGATCCTGGCAGTTGCGACCTTCGAGACCAACCTCTCCAGATCACCAATCTCTTGCAAGTGACCGACCACCTGATCCAGTAGCTGGTCGTTGTCCACAAAGGCCTCCACGACGTTGAGGCGGGACTCAATCTCCTCCTTATTCTTGAGTGGCAGCACCAGCCACCTTCGAAGCATCCGACCCCCCATGGGTGTCACGACGTGATCAAGGATGTCGATAAGTGGTGTACCGTCTGCCTGCTGCGACCGGAGCAACTCCAGGTTGCGAACGCTGAACTTGTCCAACCACATGTAGCGCTCTTCTTCGAGGCGGGCCACACTCGTGATATGCGCCAGGTGTTTGTGTTCGGTCGCCTCGAGATAATGCAAAACTGCGCCTGCCGCCACAATGGCCAGCTTCATCTGCTCGATACCAAAACCTTTGAGGCTCGTTGTTTCAAAATGATTGAGCAGCCGCTCGTAGGCAAAATCCTGCGCAAAGATCCAATCGTCCAGTGCCAGGTCATTGTAGTGGTCCCCAAACGTGGCATCGTAGAAGTCCCTGTCCCGCTTGCAGTAGATGATCTCTGCAGGACTAAAGCCCTGCACCATTTTCTCGATGTGCTCCTTGTCTCCTTCCGAAACGAAAAACTCGCCGGTCGACAGGTCCAGAAAGGCAATGCCGCAAGCCTCCTTGGTGAAGTAAATAGAGCAGAGATAATTGTTGCGCTTTTGCTCGAGGACATTCTCGCTCATCGCCAGGCCCGGTGTAACCAATTCAGTGACTCCTCGCTTCACAATACCCTTGACGGTTTTCGGATCTTCCAGCTGATCACAAATCGCCACGCGATGCCCAGCGCGCACCAACTTCGGCAGATAGGCATCCAGGGCATGATGAGGGAAACCGGCTAATTCCACCTCCGACGCTGACCCATTGGATCGCTTGGTCAGGACAATGTCCAGGACCTTACTGGTGGTCACAGCATCTTCAGAAAAAGTCTCGTAGAAATCCCCGACTCGAAATAGCAGTAGCGCTCCAGGATACTTCCCCTTAATGGCATTGTATTGCTTCATTAAAGGCGTTTCCTTGGGTTTTGCTGTGCTTTTGGCCATTCGGCGGAAATGGTTGAGTTTTGGAATTGGGACTATCAGCAATATTAAGGAAAGGAATTTGAGATATTATGCGAAAACTCAAAAACGAGGAACTCCACCGGCTGTCAATTGAGGATTACAAGCGTAGCCCGAAATTGAACGTTGCGCTGGTATTGGACAATGTACGGAGTATGCACAATATTGGCTCGGCATTTCGGACGGCAGATGCCTTCCGCGTGAATGAAATTTTCCTTACAGGTATCTCAGCCCAGCCGCCCCACCGTGAAATTCACAAGACTGCACTGGGCGCTACGGACTCAGTGGATTGGCGCTACTTTGAGAAGACGGTTGATGCCCTTGGTGCGCTCCGGTCCCGAGGTTATAAGATTGTTGCCATTGAGCAGGCGGATGAAAGTGTGAGCCTAAAGGACTTTGCCCCTCTGCCCACAGATAAGTACGCGTTCGTATTCGGCAACGAGGTATTTGGTGTAGAGGACGCAAGCGTCGCCATGTCCGACACCACCCTGGAGATCCCTCAATTTGGCACTAAGCACTCTCTGAATATATCGGTAAGTATCGGCGTGATCCTCTGGGATTACTTTTCGAAAGTAGACGGCACTAACCCTTTCCTGAACGACGCTCCACCTGATAATATATCCCCAGCCCAATAGCCAGAATGAAAACGCCCACCAGACTTTCGAATGGCTTGTCCAGAACAACAAACACCAGCATCCACACACTCACCGCCACGAAGACAATGGGCGTGTAGGGATAGCCCCAGGTGAGGTAAGTAGCCTCCAGGTGCAGCTTGCGGGCTCTCACAATAAAAATACCCGCGACGGTCAATGTAGTAATTAAGATCAGCAAAAAGCTAGTGTACACCAACACCTGCTCGAAGGTCCCTGTGTAGATAAAGAGCAGACTCAAAATGGTCGAAAAGACGAAGGCGTTAAGCGGAATGCCCCGCTCGGTGGTCCTGGCTAGTATTGCCAGGCCTTTGAGGTCTTCGCCCATCACTTTTGACACGCGAGGGCCCAGGAAGACATAAGAGCTCACCGTTGATATGAGCAGTATCGCTATTGCAAGCACCATCCAACGGGTGCCGCTTTCTCCAAAGATTGCTCCAGCTGATAGTACCCCTACCTCTAGTTTTCCCGCCAATTCTGTGATGGGTACAGTATGAAGGAAGATCATATTCAAGGCGACATACAGTATCATCACGACCAGTGTCCCCAAAAACAATGACCGGGGCAGGTCCTTTGCCGGTTGGCGCATCTCGTCGATGATGTAAATGGATGAATTCCAACCCGTGTAAGCGTAAGAAACATAGACAAGCGCAACTGCATAAGGCGGACTGATCATCTCGAACCAACTATTGGAGGTGGGAGCCCATGAAATCCCGACGCCAGCGTACGTAAGGCCGAATGCCACGAAGACAATAATCAACAAGACCTTCAGGATGGTCATGGCATTTTGAAAGCTACTGCCCATCCGCACAGAAGAGCCATGCAAGATGCTCAATAGGAGGACGACCGCAGCGGCAGTATGATCCAATGGCAACCTGGGGATCAATGCTGACATGTATTTCGCAAACGCCATCGCCGCCAACGACGCAGGTGCCGCAAATCCAACGGTGACAGACACCCAGCCGGCAACGAACCCAAGAGCGGGATGATAGATCCTCCCCAGCAAATTGTACTCCCCGCCAGATCTCGGGAAGATGGCTCCCAATTCGGCATAGGTAACCGCGCCGCAGAACGCCACAATGCCACCAAGCACCCAAAGCAACACAATTGAAAAACCTGTGTGAATGTCCACCACCTGGTACCCCAGGCTTGTAAACACCCCCGTTCCAATCATGGCAGAGATGACCAGTGAAGAGGCGGTCAGTACTCCAAGCTTCGTTTTATAGGAGGCCATGCTTAGAAATCATCAGCCTGCCACGGGGACTCTTCCCTGACCATATCGAGATCGATCGTGCGGCGATCAATGTCGGTCCTGGCTACAAGGACCTTCAGCTGATCCCCGAGGGTGATTTTCTTGCCGCTGCGTCTACCAATCACGGCATATTGCTTCTCATCGAAGTCATAATAGTCATCCTCCAGATCGGAGATCCTTATCATCCCCTCACACTTTGTTTCCACGATCTCAACAAATATTCCCCATTCGGTAATACCCGACACAAGGCCGTCAAACGGCTGCCCGAGCATCGACTGCATGAACTCCACCTGCTTGTATTTGATGGAGGCGCGCTCAGCCTCGGCAGCCCGCTTTTCCCGCTCGCTGGAGTGGACGCACTTCGATTCGTATTCGTCCCGATCCGGCGACTTACCACCTTCCAGGTAATGCCACAGTAGACGGTGCACCATCACATCGGGGTATCTTCTGATAGGAGATGTGAAGTGCGTATAGTGGCTGAATGCCAATCCAAAGTGGCCCCGAGGCTCTGTTGTGTATTTCGCCTTGGCCATCGAGCGAATGGCGAGCTGTTCCAGCACGTTTTGCTCAGGTTTGCCCTCAATGTCCGTCATGAGGCGATTGAGGTTCTTGGAGATCATTCCCTGAGCCGAAAGCTTGTGACCAAACTTGGCAGCGAACTGGGCAAAGGAGTCGAGCTTCTCCGGATCCGGGTCGTCGTGTGTCCTGTAGACAAAAGTGCTTTCACCGGCAGACAGGCCCTTCTGCTTCCGGTCGTGAATAAAGGTCGCCACTTCCCTGTTCGCCAGGAGCATGAATTCCTCGATGAGCTTGTGGGCGTCTTTTCGCTCTTTGGGGATCACCCGCAGCGGTGTGCCATCATCGGCCAACTCAAATTTGACTTCGACCGTTTCGAAATTCACCGCTCCACTCTTGAACCTCGCATCGCGAATTTTTTTGCTCAGGTCATTGAGCAAATTAATCTCCTCATGGAAATCGCCCTCTTTGGACTCGATCCGCTCCTGTGCTTCCTCGTACGTAAATCTTCGATCGGAAAAGATGATCGTTCGGCCAAACCACTTGTCGTGCACCTTGCCCTGCCCGTCTATCTTGAAGACGGCGGAAAATGTCAGCTTTTCTTCTTCCGGGCGCAACGAACAGAGGCCATTGGACAGCTTCTCCGGCAACATCGGTATCGTCCGATCTACGAGATAGACAGATGTCGCACGATCGTAGGCCTCCTTCTCTAACAGTCCTCCAGGCAGGACGTAGTGCGACACATCCGCAATGTGGATGCCTATTTCCCACATGTCGTCCCCTTTCTTCTCTATGGAAAGGGCGTCATCAAAGTCCTTGGCATCAAAGGGATCGATCGTGAATGTTGTGATCTCCCGAAAGTCGCGACGGTAGGAGAGCTCCTTCTTGTCAATTTTCTCCGGGATTTTCGCTGCTTCTTTCTCAATCCGCTCAGGAAACTCGAAGGGTAGCCCAAACTCTGCCATGATCGAGTGGATCTCTGCTTCGTGATCCCCCGCCTGCCCCAAATTCGCCATCACCTCCCCCATGGGGCTTCGGTTGCTGCGATCGTGCCACTTCGTGATCTTGACGATGACCTTGTCATTCGCGGCCGACTTCATGGTCTTCTCCGGATAGACGAAGACATCGAAGTGCAAATTGCGATTGTCGGGGACGACAAAGGAGAATTTTTCTGAGACCTCTATGCGGCCCACGAACTCATCCTTGGATCTCGTGAGCAGGTTGACCACCTTTCCTTCGGGTCGAAAGTGCTTACCAGATTTCTTCGTAACGAGGACCTCCACCTCATCACCATCGATCGCAAACTTCAAATCCTCCGTTCGCACCCAGATATCCTCAGCAGATTCATCGCTGATGATGTAGGCAAATCGTGGGTTGACATGATCCACCCTTCCCCGAATGGTCTTGGGTTTTGTTTGTGCGAAGAAGCGCCCATCACGGTTGCGCCCCAGTTTGCCCTCCCCCTCCATGGAGAAAAGGAGACCCTTTACGGAGTCCTTCGTTTTCGCGTCGCGAATGCCGAGCTTCTTTATCAGCTGCCTATACGAAAAGCTCGCTTCCGGCTCCTCATAAAAGATATTCTGAAGTTGGGTTTTGATGTCATCCAGACGGACTTTCGGTTTGCGCCCGGATTGCGGTTTGGTTTTCTTTCGTCTCTTCGCCATGCGCTCTACGGCACTCTGATGATCAATTCGTTTGGAATAACGGGAAGGGCATTCAACCTGAGGTACACCTGTGCCGTAGCGATGACGTCCTGACAGCAGTACTCTGCAATCCGGTCCAGACCATCTTCCCGATGATATACTTGATTCACCTTTGAGCCGTCAAGATCGGCCTTGCTGGAAGATATACCAAAAATTTGGGTGAGCAAATCCAGAGAGGTGAAGCTTTTGTAATCCCCGAACTTCCACATCTCCATGGTGTCAATATGCTTTACCTCCCATGGTTTCTTCCCTGACAAGTTCAGGGCATAGGGGATGGCAATTCCGTTGACGAGCAAGCGGCGGCATAGGTAGGGAAAATCAAACTCCTTGCCATTGTGGGCACACAGCGTCAGGCGCTCTGGGTCAAATTGACGCTCAAGAAAAGTTGCAAATTCCTCGAGGAGAGCCTTTTCGTCATGACTGGAAAATGCCTTCACCCGCAGCGAGGGGGACTCTTTCTTGACATCAAATACCGCAACAGCGATGACGATCACCTTTCCAAATTCCGCATAGATCCCGGCCCGATCGAAGTACAGATCGTCGGGTTCCTTCTCCTCATTGTTCCTTATGAATGACGCTTTGCGAAGCCAGTGGTCCCTAAGGCCTTCTGGGACCTCATCATAGGAGGGATAGGCAGACA
Source organism: Cyclobacteriaceae bacterium (assembly GCA_965227935.1). Lineage (GTDB taxonomy): Bacteria > Bacteroidota > Bacteroidia > Cytophagales > Cyclobacteriaceae > JAWPMT01. The sequence goes on from CBDDGS010000055.1 coordinate 488,861, forward strand.
CCGTTTCGATGTCGATGATAAGGATATCGCGTAGGTTGGGCATTTTAGGTATGGAGCACGCCGTGCGCGCTTATCTCTGGAATATAGCTCAAATTTTCGCTCACTATGCTGTCGGGCACGAAAATGTACTTCTTGTCATAGATGTGGCCGTCGATGTAGAAGCTCACCCAATATTGATTGTTCAAATGAAATACCTCCGGAGTGATGGGCTCTATCAATGCATGCTCACCGGGATCCAGATGCGGGATCATGTGGCGCAATGTCGAAGTTTTCTGTTCTTTGCCTTCCTTAGTTCCATATCCTTTGGAAGTGACCATAACGTTTTCCAGTCGATGGTCCCCCCTATTCAATAAATACACATGCCAATCGTCCCCTTGCTGCACAACGGCAACCAGGACGTCTTCCACTGGCAAATCAGGAATGTCCTTTTTCAATTTATCCCTCCTTTCTCCATTTCTACATCCACTATCTCCATTTCGAACAGCTTGGCAAGCTGTCCCAATAGCTCGCGCTCGACCTCGGCAATATCAATGTCGCGACCAATCTCCCGCTGCATGGAGGTGACAGCTTTGTCATCGATGCCGCAGGGTACGATATGCTCAAAATAGGATAAATCAGTATTGACATTCAACGCGAACCCATGCATCGTCACCCATCGGCTGGCCTTAACGCCTAGTGCGCAAATCTTTCTCGCCCGATCAGGGTCATCAAAATCGATCCACACACCCGTAAGACCGTCGATTCTACCCCCTTCAATACCATAAGTGGCTAACATCATGATGACCGCCTCTTCCAGGTATCTCAGGTACTTGTGAATGTCCGTGAAAAAGTTTTCGAGGTCCAGTATGGGATAGCCAACCAACTGGCCTGGACCGTGGTAGGTAATGTCTCCGCCACGATTGATCTTGTAGTAGGATGCCTTAGCGGTTTGCAGGCCCTTTTCGTCCAACAAGAGATTGGCCTCGTCGCCACTTTTACCCAAGGTGTAGACATGGGGGTGGTAGACAAACAACAAATGATTTTCAGTTGCCCGCTGATCTTCCGGCGCGAGCTTCCGATTGGCTATTTTCCGGTCAACCGTCTGCTTGAAAACCTCCTCCTGCAAGTCCCAGGTCTCCTTGTAGTCCCGGAGCCCCAAATGGTGAAATTGTGTGACCTTATTCCTTATCATCCATCAATATAGGACTCCAACAACGTCATCGCTCCTTTAGGTTCAATGATGTACTCCTTCCAAGACGCTGGTACGAGTATCACTTCTCCCATTTTCAGCTCGAACTGTTCCTGGCCATTTGTGATAGCTCCAGCGCCACTCAGGCAGATGTAGATCTTGAAACAATCCAGTCCGGGAAGTGCCACGCTAAACGACTGATCGAGATTCAGCTTGTTGGTGGTGAAGAATTGATTGGATTCGAGAACGACACGGTCATTGCTCATATCCTGGTAGGAGGTCTTGTAATGATCGTATTTCTTAAAGTCGATCGCATCGAGCGCTGCCTCCATATGAAGCTCCCGTTTGTTGCCTTCCGCATCTACTCGATCAAAGTCATAAATGCGATAGGTGATATCACTCGTCTGCTGAATTTCGGCGATTAACAGCCCTTTCCCAATCGTATGCACGCGGCCTGCCGGCAGGAAAAACACGTCTCCTGCTGTGACTTCTTCCCGATTCAAGATATCTGTGAGATTCCCGCCATTGAATTTCTCGAGGTACTTGTCGCGATCGAGCTCCTGGTTGAAACCGCTGATCAGGCTTGATCCGCCATCGGCTTCCATGACGTACCACATCTCTGTCTTGCCCTTCGAGTTGTGCCGCTTTGCCGCCAGCGTATCGTCGGGATGCACCTGTATGGAGAGGTCGTCCGCAGCATCGATGAACTTGATCAGCAGCGGGAACTCATCTCCGAACTCATCAAAAATCCCGTTTCCAACCAGCTCACCGCTGTACTCCTGGATGAGAGACTTTAAATCTTTGCCTGCCAGAAGGCCATCGCTCACTACAGAGATGTTGCCCCCCACCCCAGACAATTCCCAGGTCTCCCCACAGTTGGGCAAGTCACCAAAATCCTTACCGAGTACGGTCCTGATTTTCTGTCCGCCCCAAAGCTTATCTTTATAGATTGTGTGAAACTTGAGTGGATAGAGAGGAGTAGCGCCCATAAGGAGTCAATTGAATTTGGATCGCAAAGCTAAAGGAAAAGCGGGTGAAGAACTCGCCACGAAGTGGCTGGTAGAACACGGCCATGAAATCCTTGAAAGGAACTATCAACTAGGTAATGCCGAAATTGACATTATCAGCCTAATTGATAACCACCTGCTCGTATTCACGGAGGTGAAATGGCGAAGCGGTCATCGGTTTGGCCATCCGGAGGAATTCGTATCCACGGAGCAAGGTCAACGGATCGTGAAGACAGCGGATGCCTATATTCATGCCATCAATTGGTCCCAGGATGTACGTTTTGACATTATTAGCATCGATGAGAAAACCGGCGAGCTCCGCCACTTTCCTGATGCCTTTTATTGAGTAAGTAACTCCCAGCCGTAACGGCCGACCTTGATGAGCACTGCCACGCCGATCCCGAAGGATACCAATACCTTCATGGTGGTACCTACGATGAAGCCCATGAAGGAACCAAATCCCGACTTCACGGCCGCACGAATATGATTGCCGCCATACAGGTCCCCGATGATGGCCCCGAGCAGTGGTCCAATGATGATCCCGAAGGGAATACCAGAAAAGACCCCAACGACGGTCCCTATGACTCCTCCCCAGACACCAGCCTTGGTGCCTCCAAACTGCTTCGTGGCGGCGACCGGCAGGACATAATCTCCAATCACTACAAGTACAGTGACTATAAACCAAAATATCAGCCCTCCCGTGGAGAAGCTCGCTTCCACGGCACTGTAATGCACACAGAGTAATCCGGCAAGCGAAAGCAAAGGACCTGGCAAAGGCGGAAGGACAGAAAATATCACTCCCGCAATGATGAGCAGGAGGGCAAGGATGAGTAGAACGTAAGTCACAAGCTAAAGATAATGATCCTCGGAGGATCGTTGCCACCTAGGGATAGTGGAACTCCCCAAACTCTGATTGAATGATCACCTCTTTGTTGGTGCCCTTTGCCACTGATCCGACAACCTGCGCCTGCACGTTGAAAGACCGAGCTATGTCCATGATGCCGTCGGCCGCAGATGAAGGCACGTACAGTTCAAATCGGTGGCCCATATTGAATACCTGGTACATCTCACGCCAGTCGGTTTTGCTCTCTTCCTGGATCAATTTGAAGAGTGGGGGGATGGGGAACATATTGTCCTTGACCACGCTCAAACCTTCAATGAAGTGCAGGACTTTCGTCTGAGCACCACCACTGCAATGGATCATACCATGGATGTCCGAGCGGTATTCTTTCAGCACTTCTTTGATAATCGGCGCGTAAGTTCTGGTCGGCGCTAGCACCAGCTGGCCAGCATTGACAGGGGCGTCCGGCACGTCGCTCGTGAGTAGCTGGCTGCCTGAGTAGATCAGGGACTCGTCAACCAGCGGATCGAAGGACTCAGGAAATTTCTGATGATAGGTGTGATCAAAGACATCGTGTCGCGCGGAGGTGAGGCCATTACTACCCATACCCCCATTGTAAGCGGACTCGTAGGTCGACTGTCCGAAGGATGCCAGTCCAATGATGACATCGCCTTCCTGAATGTTACGATTGTCCACTACTGCTGACCGAGACATCCTTGCGGTGACCGTACTGTCGACAATGACTGTCCGCACGAGGTCTCCCACATCGGCTGTTTCTCCTCCAGTGGAGTGGATGCCGATGCCATTGTCTCGAAGCATCTGCAATACCTCCTCGGTGCCATTGATAATGGCTGATATGACCTCTCCAGGGATAAGATTTTTGTTACGACCGATAGTGCTAGAGAGCAATATGTTGTCGGTAGCACCTACGCATAGCAGGTCGTCGACATTCATGATCACGGCGTCCTGAGCGATTCCCTTCCAAACCGAAAGATCTCCGGTTTCTTTCCAGTAGATATAAGCGAGAGACGATTTTGTGCCTGCCCCGTCAGCATGCATGACGATGCAATGGTCCTCACTACCACTCAGGTGATCAGGAACGATCTTGCAAAAGGCATTTGGGAAAAGGCCTTTGTCGATGTCCTTTATCGCCGCATGAACTTCTTCTTTCTGCGAGGAAACACCACGGGAAGCGTACCGATCACTCATCTTTTTTGCCGCAAAGATATGCGCCGTGAATGGGATCCGGTCTTCAGATGATAAAAAGCTATGTCAGACCGCCAGAATCAATTCCCACCTTCTTCGAGGAGGTCATCCCCTTCGAGGAAGAAACGCTCATACTCGTCCAGGCCATCGCCTTCCGGCGCCGCCTCCTCACGATCCTGAGGGTTGTAGCGCAATACCTTGAACTCAGTACGTCTGTTGCGCTGGTGCTCTTCCTCATTCTGCGCCTCCTGAACAATCAGCTGGGACTCACCATAGCCCCGCGCGGTGATACGAGCTGGGTTGATGCCCTTGTTGATGATGAACGTAACGGCTGATCGTGCACGCTTCCAGGAAAGGTCGAGGTTGTAATCATCTGGTGCTCTTGAATCCGTATGAGACCCAAGCTCGATGAAGATCTCAGGATTGTCTTCCAAAATGGTGACCAGGCTATCAAGCGTAGGTTCCGCATCTGGACGGATATCCCATTTGTTGAGATCGTAGTAGATGTTCTCCAGGACGATTGGCTTCTCGATCACGATGGCTTCAAGAGGGATCTCCGTCTCGAAGTTGACTGTCGTGATCATGTCCGTCAGCGTGGAGCGATCTACGCTCTTGCCCACGGTGGTGAAGTTGTCGCGGACAGAGAAGTAATCCGTCTTCTGAGCGAGCAGCTTGTAGTCTTCCTCTGGATAGACTCGGAACCGGAACTGCCCATCTTCTCCGGTGAAAGATTCGTCAAGGATCGAACCGTCCTCGCCCATCAGCGTCACTTTCGTGTTGGCTACTATGATCTTCTCGCCTCCATCGTCCAGGGTCGTCGTCACTCCAGTCAGGAAGTAGTTGACGATCTTCAGGTCCGGATCGTCATTGACATAGGTATAGACATCATCGTCTCCCGCACCACCCTTACGATTGGAGCAGAAGAACCCTCTTGTCAGATTGAATTCATACAGTCCAAAGTCATCAGAATGTGAATTCATGGGCTTACCCAGGTTTTGTACAGTGATGTGCCCACGACGTCTTGTAGCCTTAAAGAGGTCCAAACTTCCGAAACCAGGGTGTCCATCGGAGGAGAAGTACATGCTCCCATCTTCGGAGACAAATGGGAAAACCTCATTGCCAGAGGTGTTGATGTCTGGGCCCAGGTTTCGAACATCCACCCAACGGCCTCGACGATCCAATTTGGCACTGTAGATATCAGCACCGCCGTAGCCACCGGGTCTGGTGGAAGAAAAGTACAATGTCTTGCCATCCCTGCTCAAAGCAGGCGTAGAGTCCCATGAGGAGGGGTCATTGATTCTCAATGGACGAGGTGTGATCCACTTGCCATTTCGGAATCTTGTGAAGTAAAGATTGACCTCATCATTTCCTGTGGCTTTACCGTTATTGCCCTTAGCAAAAATGATCGACAGGCCATCAGGGAATATCGCGATAGATCCCTCATTGACAATCGGATCATTGATCGCTGGATCAAGCGGTTCGGCGGTTGCCATATCAACATTAGCTCCGCGGGTACGCACTCGATAAATATCTGTGAAGGGTGTACCAGTCGTCTTGTAGATCTTACCGCCACTTCGATTAGAAGTGAAGTAGAGGTAGTTGTTGCGATAGACGGGAGAGTATTCGGCGCTGTTTGAGTTGAGGGCTTCGAGGTTTTTGACACGGAAGTAGTTCTCTTCCTTGGCCATGTCGTCTACATCGGTGAGGTGATTGAGCTCTCTCTCTGCCATTGCCTGCACATTGTCATTGCTTGCTCTGGCCATGTACCGCTGCAAAACTGCCTCAGCATCCTCGTAGCGCTGATTCGCTTTCAAGGCTTTGGCATAGTGCAGATTGACCATTTCGTCATCCACGCCCTGATCGATCGCAGCTGCATAGAATGGCGTCGCGTCCGCAATCCGGTTGGATTTTCTAAACGCCTCTGCTATCTGTACGTTGAGGTCGGGATTGTTCTTATCAGGATTGGAAGCCTCATACTTGCTAATGATGGTATTGTATTGGCCCATCGTCATGGACTTGTCTATCGACCCACAACCAGCGAGCATCAAGACGACAAAGGCGGTGCTGAAAATCTGTGCTCTCATCTATACGAATATCTTACTCTCAATTTAAACAAAACGGGAAAGCTGACCTAGCGGATATCTTTCAAACAAAAATTGCGCCGAAAACCCTATGCGACGGAAGCAAAATGTCTTTTGAGCCAGGATTGCTCCGCGGGTACCCTCCAGCTGTCCAGAAATGCCTCCATGGTCGCAACGGCATTGTTGAAAACATGGTCAGAAGGAGCGATCTCTCCCGCAGCGATCCGTCCCTTAATTTCATTGAACTGGAACAGTCGGATGCCTTCACCCGTCTCCACAGCCACCTGGCTCCGATCCAGCAGTGATAATCCTAAAACCTCCTCTAGCTTGCGAACCAGCGCTACGGATCCGTCAATGCTGCAGCCTGATGCGCCATGCAGCGACTCGTCTACTGCGAGAATGATGAATTGATCGTAACGGATGTCATATCCTGCACGCAGTGGATTGCCATGTGCCGCCCAGCTCGATAGGAAGACTTCCATGGTCTGCCGTACTGCTCTGATTTGTTCCTGAGTCAGAGGCGTATTGGCCTGGTACACCCAAAGCCTGGAATTATTGGGTAGGGAATCGAAAGTGACTTGCATGGATCAAAAACTTTACCGTGAAAGTATGAACAGCAAAAAAAGAAAAGAAGTTTGAATGTCGCCGACTACAAGTTCTTAGATTCTGCGATAATTTCCGCAAGGTCCTTCACCTGCACTTCGCCTTCCTTCTCTTTGTTTTTGACACCGTCAGCCATCATCGTCATGCAAAAGGGGCATGCGACAGCGATGGTCTCTGCCTTCGTTTCAAGGGCTTCTTCGGTTCTTTCGATGTTGATTTCTTTGTTGCCCGGCTCCGCGTCTTTGAACATTTGTGCGCCGCCCGCTCCACAGCAGAGACCTTTCGTCCGGCACCGTTTCATTTCAACGAGGTCCGCATCCAACGCCTCGAGCACTTTTCTGGGAGCCTCATAGATATCGTTGGCCCGGCCCAGGTAGCATGAGTCATGATAAGTGATCTTCTTCCCTTTGAAGGGCCCGCCATCGTCCGTTTTGACCTTGCCTTCGTTGATCAACTGCTGCAAGAAGGTAGAATGGTGGATGACTTCGTAAGTGCCTCCTAGCTCAGGGTATTCATTTTTCAATGTATTGAAGCAGTGAGGGCATGCCGTTACGATTTTCTTGATCTCATAGCCATTCAGCACCTGGATATTGGCCATGGCTTGCATTTGGAACAGGAATTCGTTCCCCGCTCTTCTGGCGGGATCCCCTGTGCATGTTTCCTCGGGCCCCAATACCGCAAACTTGATCCCCACGTGATTGAGAATTTTGACCAATGACCGTGTCACGTTTTTGTACCGATCATCATACGAGCCTGCGCACCCCACCCAAAATAGTATCTCAGGTGTCTCTCCTTTCGCTGCCAGTTCAGCTGCCGTTGGTACGGTGTATTCCGCCATGTCTATATCCGTTGTGTATGTTTAGTCTTTCGATTTCAAATCATCTGCCCACGCGAACCGATCCTGCGCTGAAAACTTCCAGGGTGCGAAATTGGTCTCGACATTCTGAAACATTGAATTCCACGACGCCGGCGAGCCACTCTCCTCCATGGCCACGTATTGGCGAAGTTGCAAGATGATATCCAGAGGATTGATGCTCACCGGGCAAGCCTCCACACAGGCATTGCAACTCGTGCATGCATTGATCTCTTCCTTGGTAATGAAATCTCCAAGTAGCGACTTGCCATCCTCGAGCCCCGTTCCACCTTTTTGTAGGGACAACCCTACCTGCTCAGAGCGGTCGCGTGTATCCATCATGATCTTTCGAGGCGACAGTTTCTTTCCGGTGAGATTAGCAGGACACTCCGACGTACACCTTCCGCATTCTGTGCAGGAGTAAGCGTCCATCAGGTTCTTCCAGCTGAGGTCGTTCACGTCTTTGGCTCCAAACTTCATTCCCTCTGGTGGTGGGCTGGCTTCACCTTCCATGGGCATCCCCAGCATGATCTTCACCTCGTTAGTGATTTCCGGCATGTTGTCCATCTGGCCCTTAGGGGTCACCCGACCGAAGTAGGTATTGGGGAAAGCCATGAAGATGTGCAAGTGCTTTGAGTAGGTCACATAGAGCGCAAAAGCAAAAATGCCGACGATGTGAAACCACCAGGCGGCCCGTTCGACGATGACCAGGCTCGCATTATCCAATCCACTGAACCAGCCTGTCATTGATGCACTCACCGCGAACGCAGCGGTTTCCGGATAATGATCAACACCTCTCACCTGCAGTACCTGATCCGCGGCATTCATCGACAGGATTGCCACCATGAGCACAATCTCGATCACCAGGATGAGATTGCCATCGAGGGCTGGCCACCCGTTCATTTCCGGCTTGGTGAATCTTGGCAGTCTCAACACATTTCGACGGATAAGAAATACGACGCAAGCCACCAAGACGAGCACCGCGAGGACTTCAAAGAATGAAATCAGCGGCCCGTACGCCGCTCCCAGTAGGGGTGCGAAAAGCCTATGCGTCCCAAGCACGCCATCGAGTACAATCTCGAGCACCTCCAGGTTGATCAAAATGAACCCGACATAAATAAAGAGATGAAAGACGGCGGGGATCAATCGCTTGAACATCTTTTGTTGCCCAAAAGCAATGAGCAAAAGGTTCGACCAGCGCTTGGGATCAGGAGCAATTTCTACTGATCGCCCCATGTGAATGTTCTTCCGAATGCGGACGATTCTCCTAAAAATCAAGAACCCAAAAAAACCTGCGATGAGGATGAAAGCTAGCTGAGAAATGATTTGCATGAAATGACTGATTCAACTATTCCAAATATAGCAGATAAAGCTAGAATAGTATGCATGCCGAATATATTCGAGATTTCCGGCCATAATTTTCTAAAATCTTGGTTCTTTCTGATAAATCTCTAATTTTGCCTTCCACTTTTTCAGGGTGCTGTAGCTCAGGTGGTAGAGCATCGGACTGAAAATCCGTGAGTCGGTGGTTCGAGTCCACTCAGCACCACATAGAAAGCCGGTCAAAATTGGCCGGTTTTTTTATGCCCTTTTCTGTCGACGCGTATCCATCCCGCCCATCAATGGTGTTCCCCGTCGATTTCCCTGTCGCCATCCGGGGAGGGAGCGAGGGACTTCACCGTTTTCCAGCCGTTAATGAATGCATTTCACCCATTATGTCAGAAATGTACAATTTATAGCGGCATAGAGACCATATCCTGTCATTTTCCTTGTCGTTAATTACAATGAACACTAATAATTACGACAATGAAAACAAGATCAATCACCCTCGGACTAGCAATTGCGGTACTATTCACTGCCTGCTCTGGCATAGACGTGGTATCTGATCAGAAGATCGGCGTTGACTTCTCAGAATACAAGACGTATACCCTCGTCAACAAGACTGATGCTGATGAGCCATCAAGCGTATTGAACAACCCCATCAATATGGCCAGGTTCGAAAGCGAACTCCACAATGGATTGCAAGAAAAGGGCATGTCGACCAGCGAGACCCCTGATGTCATCATCAACTATGCCGTAACTCAAAGCGAAAGAACCAGCTACAGCGGAACTACTACTGATATGGGCGGAGGATACTATGGCCGCTGGGGTAGAGGTTGGTATGGTGCAGGTCCCGGGATGAGCACGACTCAGGTAGAGCAGCATCAGGTCCCTACAGGGACGGTGACCATCTCCCTTGAAGATGCTGAAAGCGGCGAGCTATTGTGGTACACTACTGCCGCAGGCGACTTGAAGATCAACAACAAGAAAGTAGGGAAGGGAATACCCAAGGCGGTAGAGATGTTGTTAGAGAGCTTTCCCATCCAGGAGTTTTTTACAGCTGAGAGTGAGCAACCTGCATAAGGTTGCAGTCGGATGGGACCAGCGAGGGCCTTCGAAAGAAGGCCTTTTTTTATTTCTTGCCTCTTGGAGGCAAAGGTTGTTTGCTTACCAGGCTTCGGAGTGAGAGAATCTCCTTAGGTCCCAAATGACGCCATTTGCCGCGTGGCAAATCCTTCTTCGTCAATGGGCCAAACATCACCCGATCCAGCTTCACGATATCATAGCCAAAGTGCTCAAAGATCCTGCGAACAACACGGTTTTTGCCCACATGTATTTCGATACCCAAGGTCTTCCCATCATCCCCAACTATGGCCAGCTCATCCACCATCACCGTGCCATCGTCCAATGGCACCCCTTTCAGGATGGCCTCAAAATGGTCCGCCCGTAGGGGCATGTTGAGCTCCACCTGGTAGATCTTTTTCACCTTGTGTCTTGGATGCGTTAGCTTCTTCGCCAACTCACCATCATTGGTCAATAGGAGCAAACCTGTGGTATGTCTGTCCAGCCTCCCAACGGGGTATATTCTCTCCTTGCAAGCATTGCTCACGAGACTCATGACCGTCTTCCGATCCTGTGGATCGGACATCGTGGTGATAAAATCCTTCGGCTTATTGAGAAGGACGTACTGCAACTGCTCCGTGCTGAGCGCCTTGCCCTTATAGAAAACGCGATCGCCTGGGCCCACCTTTGTCCCCAGCTCTGTAACCACCTTGCCGTTGACTTTTATCTGTCCCGAGCTGATTAGCTCATCCGCATCGCGCCGCGAACAGACACCCGCGCTGGCGATGTATCTATTAAGACGCATGGCTTCTGCCGGCTTAGGCGCCTTGTGATCCTTCTTTGTTCGGCGACCCTGATCACTTGGCTTCTTGCCTCGTGGAGCACCTTTTGGACGATTACTCCTCCTGTTTTCCAATGGTATTTTCGTCTTCGATTTTGAAGTCTTTCGGTGTAGGCAGGTCTTTCAGATCGTTGATCCCGAAGTAATCCATGAATTTTTTGCTGGTCCCGTAGAGTATCGGGCGCCCGATCGCGTCCGATTTACCCTTGACCTCCAGCAATTCTTTCTCTAGTAATTTTTGCACGGCATAGTCGCAGTTCACGCCACGGATCTGCTCGATTTCGTTTTTGGTCACCGGTTGCTTATAGGCGATGATGGCCAAAGTCTCCAGCGCAGAGTTCGACAAGCGTTTCTTCGATTGCTGCTTAAGGAGAATACCAATGCTTGCCTGGTAGGCTGGCTTGGTCAGAAATTGGTAACCACCTCCACTCTGGACGAGCGAGAATGAGTACCTGTCATGTTCGTACTGAGACTTTAGTTCATCAATGCTCTGCTCGATGTCCGCTACCGGGACATCCGCATCAAACATCTCCCGAAAGCAAGATGTAATGTCTTCGACTGAAATGGGTTTGGGCGAGCAAAAAATCAGTGCTTCCACGTGGTGCCGCAAGTAGTCCATGCAGCCCTATTTGCTCTTCTTGAGCTTCGCTTCGATAGAATGCATCGTGTGCGGTACTGCACGCAATCGCTCCTTGCTGATGAGCTTTCCAGTGTCCACGCAGATCCCGTAGGTACCGTTCTTGATACGGATCAGAGCATTCTCCAGGTTATTAATAAATTTCTGCTGCCTTGCTGCCAACTGGCTCAGTTGCTCTTTTTCTGCTGTATCGGCGCCGTCTTCCAATGTCTTCACGTTGCTGTGTGTGAAATCCGTGCCTTCATCCGTGCTGCGTGTCAGTGACTGCCGTAACACGTTCAGCTCGTTGCGGGCCTTTTCAAGGTTTTGTTTGATCAGGAACTCAAATTCGCTTAGCTCCTCTGGGGAGTATTTCGTCTTTTCAGCCATAAGTAAAGTTTTCAGCCAAATACATTTTACCAGCTACCCGTGGAGTAGGACCGCAAATCTAAGAAAATTCGAAAGTGAGACGACCAATCAGTGTCGTTACCCTCGAAAAAGACTAAGCAGGTACCTCTTCCTTCAGCGCCCTAATCCTCCTCTTGATAAGGGATAGGTCTATGGTAACGTGGTAGCGATCTTTGATATACGCCTTAATCGCGTCCAGGGTCTGTCCCCGACGAAGGCTCTCGTCGATGGCTTGATCGATCAAACAATTCATGGTCTTAGGTTTATAGTAATCCTCAATTTACTTAGAATACAGGATATGGCTCCGAATAGTTTTGTAGCAGCGGCTGTTTTCCTTTGTTTATCAAGCGAGACGACAGTGCGCCCTGGCCTAGAAATTGAAGTCAATACGATCTTGACAGAAGCTGATCGTATGATAGTCATCTTGCGAGAGCGCCGGACTAGAAATGTCCCCGAAGACCACAGATCGCTCTGCCACGGTCCTCCCAGCGTCATCGACAATGCTCACAGTCAGAAGCTCCCCGATCTCAATGGAGTGCTTGACCATATCTACGTAATTGGCTTGCATGAATATTTGAGTCCTATCAGGATTTGAGGACAAGTGGAAGGTGACATCGACGGGCTCACCACAAGAATTCTGATCGGGAGGGAATGGATGTCCGGTGAAGTTGACTACCATGAAGAGCACCCCGGGTTTGCTGGGTTCTGGAGCTTCCTCTGGCACGGGGTCACTGCACGCAGTCACCAACCCAAGTATGCACAAACAGAAGATCCTGACTCTCATTAGTTAGGTGTTGGCCTCTTACCCCTAAAATAAAGTTCTGGATATTCCGATACAATTCAAAAAGGGCTCCGTGGATCAGTCCTCAAAAATCCCTGCCTACAACCACCGTCTCCTTCACGATTTCTGAAGAGCCGTTCGCAGAATAAACCTCGAAGACAATCAGATAATAGCCCATCCTCACGACTGCCCCGCCATCGTTGGTCCCGTCCCACGTGACGAAACCTGAACTGGAGAGTGCCAATCCCTCCGCCAGCGTCCGAACCAACCGGCCGTTCTGATCGAACAGGGTAATATTCGCAAACTGGCCGGGAACCCCAAAATCATAATTGATGGTAGTGAACGAGGCAGTGCCGCTTCCTGGAACGAACACTTTCGGATCTGCTTCCACGGCGTCCTGCACTATTACCTCACCTCTCTCCTGGCTGTTGGTAAAACCTGGTGTGGCAAATCCAATGGTACTTGAGGCAGAGGTCCAGTTGTCCGCGTTATTGGGAGCGGTAAAATCGATTCGCTCCAATGAAACGCCTTCCACATCAGCTAGCAGCGCATTGTGATAATCGTCCGAATAGAATAAGGAGTCCTGGACCCGTCCCAGCTCGTCAATGATCTTGACGACTCCTTCATTATTGGCAAACGTTGGAAGGGATGATACCTCGACAATGTTGTCTCCCACTGCCTGGGGATAGTCGAGCATCAATCGGCTCTTGTCCTCCGTGAAGACCATGAATGACGCCGGATAGAGAATCAGTTCATCTTCCGTAATCACATCGGCGTCGGCAGCATTGGCGATTTGCCAGTCTTTCAGGGTCAGATGCAGGCCCGTGCTATTATAGATCTCCACAAAGTCGACACCATCTGGCCGAGGGTCAAACAAGACCTCACTCAGTAATACATCTCCCGGAATCGCCTCGACAGGCAATACGAGCACGGCCTCGTTATCGTCTCGCGCATTGCCCAGGCAGTCGCCGATATCGTTCGTCGTCAATAGATATTCGGAAGAACCCTGAAGTGCCGGCGAGAGAGACAAGAACAGGTGGCTGGGCATGTCCTCGTAGATGGTCATTTCCGTAACTGAAATGTCTCTCGTGATCTCAACAGAACCATTGGCAAAAGGTGAAAGATTTTCGTCGAAGTCGAGCCTGACGGAATCCTCAGTGAGTGCAAAGGCACTTAGAAGTCTTGGGCCAAAGTTGTCGGGCACAGAAGCCTGAATGGAATTAGTGCTTCCTGGAGTGCCTCCGATCCGATCAATGGAGCTCCCCCAGTTGGACGCGAGGCCACAGGGATTACCAGTGTCCCTCATTTCGAGTGAGTACCCGCCATCACGCTTGTCTTGATCATGCCAATCCTGTGCGTAATCGAGCCGGAAAATCAAAGATTCCTCCTCTGACACAAGTGCCATCCGCTCGCCGCCATTTGCCAACGACCGCCAACTGCCCACGCCGCGAACCGGTATGTTGTCGAATTCGACCAATTCACCACTCGGAGCCAGGACCAGTATTTCGCCTGGCGCGATGATGCCACCAATCGCCTGGGAAAGGCCACCTTCATCCTTTACTCGCACTGCGTCAAGACTGAGCAATCGACCCGACACATTTTGGATCTCCAGGTACTCTGCGTCCGGCAGGCCAATCATCGGATCGGGGTCGGCAAAGATCTCGGTGATCAGCAAGTCCAGGAATTGAGGTTGAGCGCCACGAGCTATCGCAATGCTGACGGGCTCGATGGGGTTGCCATGGCAATCTGTAACATTGGCCACCTGGAGTGAAAACCCTTCTCCCGCCGGGATCTCCGTAGCAAATGCCAGCACAACCCGCTCATAGGAAGGGTCAATCTCCACTTGCGATACGGTCAATCCCGAAAGGGCTTGGCTAAAGTTTGAGGGGATCAATGTGCTCGGATCCATCTCTTCATGGAAGACGACTTCTAGCGTGGAAGGGTCCAACAAAGAGGATGTCACGATCAATGGGGCATCGGTGTCCGGCTGCAGGGAAAAGACTGAGTTTTGCAAGCCCGGTGTCCCTCCGATGTCAGATTCGGAGGCGAGCCAGTTGGTGGCATCGCCGCAGTCACTTTCAGGATTGATCAGCTCGAGACTATAACCGCCATCATCCTTGTCACTGTCGTGGTACCAGGAGAGCTCATACTCCACGACGTCCAGCACTTCCTCCAATCTGTTTTTGAGTGCTATCGAGTCCCCGTTATTGGGCAAACTGAACAATCCTGAAACCCCAACGACATTCGGCGACTCGAATAGACCTTCGGCCCCAGCGTCTACCAGGGTAACATATTCCCCTGGCCCTAAAATGACATTGGGCAATTGGACCTCATCCGAGGCCCTGGCAAGCAGCAATGCCCGAAGGGAATACGACTGATCGCTTTGATTGAAAAGCTCGATGTACTCTTGTTCGGGCAAGCCCTTGGAAGGAGACGGATCTGCCATAATCTCCGAGATAATGATTGACCCGACTGGTGCAATTGCCGGTGGGCCATAGGTGAAGGCAAGCGTATCGGATGAGCGAGTGTTTCCTTGTTCATCCTCCAGGTTCTGTGCCACCAGTTGATAATCGGTCCCCTGTGCCAGGCCCACAAAGAGCAAGGAGACGGTAGCGTCATTCAGGAATTCTAATTGCGAGGTCTGCCCAATATTGACGATAGAGAACTGCGAAGGCGCACTCATCGCCGCCTCCTCGACTGACTCGGAGAAAGTGACGACGATCTCTCCGTCGTAATCACTGGTGACCGAGCTCAATGTCGGCGCACGGGTATCAATGATGAACTGCCTCTGATGGTCCGGTAGCTCTCGGCCATATTTATCCTGCAGATCACTCCATGAGATGGCGACATACTCGTCTTCAGTATGGGGGCTTGTGAGCACTAGCTGCACGCTGCTGGCGTTGTCCGGATCGAGAGCAGCCAATTGAGGGGAAAGGCCCGCGACCAGAAAATTCCCTGCTGTTACAGACGTGAATTCAGTCTCATAGCTAAGTATGATCGTGAGACTATCAACGGCCTCAATCTCGAGCAGATAAGTTTCATATTGAAAGGAAGCTGTATCTACTTGCAGGAGATTGCTGGCCTCATCCATGAACCCATTGGTCCTCAACACGTAGTTCTCTCCATCCGTCAACAGCGGAGAAACCACCAATGAGACTGCGGTATCTCCAGTTCCGACCAATTCGGTAATAGTGAGGCTCTCGAGACTATAATTGGCTTTGTTGAATGCAGCCGTACCCATCGGCTCGCTGAATGTGACATCCAATGTAGAATCATTGGAAGCGGTCAGACTGACGATACGGGGATCTCTTGTATTGATGGAGGCAGTAAGTGGCTCGGGAAGGCGGTTGCCGCGTAGGTCTTGCCAATCCTCAATGGTAAGTTCCAAGGCTTCTTCTTCAGTAAAAGGATCAGCAAAACCAAGTATCAGCATAACACTGTCGGGTCCTTCGACAGTCAATGAAACAGGGCTGACGCCATCTAAGGTGAAGTCTGTCAATTTGAGAGAATCGAACTGCACTATCTCGCTGGTTTCGATCGTCAGCGCTTTGCTCCCTCGTTTGCTGGCTGAAACCAGCTGGGGCGCTCGGGGATCATATACGAAGTCTACACGTCGGTTGCTTGTTGAAAAATTGCCATAGAGATCGGCGATCCTCGTATAAGCGAGGGTTTTGGTCTCCTCAATAATGAACTCCTCAGCGAAGGTCAGGACGACCGTGGAATCTTCAGCGGAAGCGTCGATGGGATAAGCATCATCTTCCAATTGGTAGAAACTCAGGTTTTCTGCCGAGGTCGCTTCGATCAGTTCGTCGAAGCGAATTAGTAAGCGTTTCGAATCTATTGGTTCAATCTCCTCGATTGACGGGGCATCGGTGTCGAAACGGAACGCGAAAGCCGGCGTGACCATTTTACGGTCAGATGCCTTGGTCTTCACCCCCTCGACATAGAGAAGGAGATCTTCATTGTCATCAAAGGCCTCTGCAAAGACCAGGCGAAAGGCACTGGAATCCTCGTTGGCTACGATGACTTCATTGGGACGACCCGTATCATCGAGCAGGTAATTGTCTACATTGGTTGCCGACAAAAATGAGGGCACTTCGCTAAATGCGATCTGCAAAATGCTCGAAGTGATCGCCAGCACTGAGTCCATTTCCGAAAGGAAATCAAAGGACTCATCAGTCGATGCGGCGGCATTGTCAAGGGTATCCTCGACGCCCGCGTAGGTAAGGGTATAAGTCAACCCTAAAGAGAACGCACCTTCAAAAGTCAGTAGCACGCGATTGGAAGTAGTGTCCTGCAACGTCGCCCGGCTGGGGACCCCAATAGACTGGTCCATTAAGTAATTGTCTTCATCCTCGGCCGACGACTCATCAATTGGCTCGTCAAACAGTACGAAAATGGATTGGTCTGTAGCAATGATGATTTCCTCTATGGCCGGAGGTGTGACGTCATAGTAAAATCCAAACGCCTCCACCACCTGATTTCCCGAGCAATCCGTAATCCCCGTAAATCCGATTTCGTGAGAGGCTTCGGATTCCAACGGGACATCCAATTGCAGTGATACCACATCGTAGGCGGAGACTGTGGCGTCTGTCGCGGTGAACCCTTCGATGATGAAGGAACCGGTCGATACCGTGGACGGGTCAATGGCTTCCGAAAAGGAAAGAACCAGCGAGTCACCATCAAAGACCTCTATACCTACGGTTGTTGGCGGTTCCTCATCCGGACTATCATCAAAAACGCTATTTACCGCTCCAGGTGTGCCGCCATCTGCGTCAGTCGACGCCACGAAGTTAAAAGTCCCCTGACAAGGCAAGAAAGGATTGACTTGTTCGTAGGTCACACCATCCGATGGGGCATCAGTATAGGTGATCTCGTCGATGATACTCCCAGCCGCGTCCGAGAGCACCACATCGTCGCCACTGTTGGTCAAGGCACCCAGGTTTGAGACAGCAATCACATCTCCAAAGCCTGTGAAGAGGCTCTCATCAGCATCATCACAAATAATGACATAGCTATCCGGTCTCAAAATGAAACACCCAAATCGCTCCGACGCAGAGGGGCTGTTGTCATCGGAGATGGCCCAGTCCTCGAGCTGAAAGAATTTGTCCGTCGGGTTGTACAGCTCTATGAATTCCGCTTCAGGGAGTCCTACCACCGGTGAAGGATCGATCATCAGTTCATTGATCACTACGTCCCTCGCGCCAGCACTGGATAGCTCGATATATTCAAATAAACTTTCGGAATTGGCCAGTATGGCGTTCCCATTCAGGTCCTCGACATTGTTGACAGTGATCGTATAAGTGACGCCACTTGTAAGCGCATTGACGTTTAATGCAACCAGGCTATTATCAGCGCCATCGCGCACCGCAGCAGCAATGTCGATGCCATTGTCGATGGAGTAGTTGGCCGTATTCTCGGCTGTCGACTGGTCGACATCTTCACTGAAGTCAACCCGAATCTCTGTGGGCGAAACCTCAGCCACAGTGGCGATCGTTGGTGGGTCGGTATCCGCTACGGGTGTGTAGCTGGTTACAAAGTCATCAAAGAAGAACAGATCACTTCTGGAATTGGCAGAGTACCGGATCTGCACGCCAAAGTAGTCAGTGGTTGTGTGGGTGTCATCTGAGCCTGATCCCTGCGAATTGCCATTGACAGACACCTCCCAAACGCCAGCCGTACTTCTGGTAACAACCACATCAACAAAGGTCTGCGAGGAAATCGCTTGCAGCGTGCCATCAAGTGTTACTTCGGTACTAGTGGTACCGATCTGACGAAAGAGCCGCACCTCCTCATCGCCACTGGACACATCTCGCAGTTGTAGATAATAGCCGTCGACATCGCCAGAAAGATCCGTTGCATCACTCATGAGATATACTCTGGAGTGATTGGTGCTTCCCAGTCCGGAAGTTCCCGAGAAGGTAAAGTCATTTTTCAACCGAAAGGACCACTGGGCATCGAACGTGGATAGATCCACTTGTGACGCTTCTGGTGTACTCAGGTAAGAAATGCGTGTGCCCGAGCCCCCACTGATATCCTGACTCTTTAACTGATTATCGGCCTCCACGATCTCGAAAGGGTTGCCGGTCCCTATAGAATGCTGACCACTCCAGACGGGATTGCTGGTGAAATCGCCATCATCAAAAGCATCTGTGATCTGCGCGCTCACAGCCAAAGGAATGGCCGTGATTATTATCAGAATAGTAGTTTTGAACATCGGTTTGGTGCGATTCCGAACTAATAAAAATAGCGGATTCACGCTTGCTGAAAGTAGCGCAGCGATTATTAAGGTGTCAAAACAATCAGCGATCGACGTCAGGACTCTTTAAATGAAAAGAGGAAACGCGCCAATTGCGGGTTTCCTCAGATTGCTGGAGGCCTGTGTACTTTTACCTTAGGACCAAATACCACGGTAGGATCAGTATCGAAGACGGTTCAGATGCTGTAAGAACTCGATGTACGTCTGATATTGCAAGGTTGGGGCTCCACTGATCGTAGCATAGTACCATCCAAGGGAAGATCCTGTTTCCGCATCAAATAACGCCGCCTTACGCGCACCTCCTGGAAGGATGACGTTTAGCACATAGATGCCCATTCTATCCCCATTTGAGAGATAACTGCTCCCAAGATTGACATACAATCGACGACCATTCGTAATTATGTAGGCGGAGGACCCTGGTCTTGCACTTAATGAGCCGAGAACATAAATGTTCGTTTTATCGATTGTGAAGTTCCCGGATCGGATGAATGAAACGCCAGGGAAAAGTTGAGATGAATTGAAATCCTTCACGTAACCTGCTCGGTATTCACTGAGTGCCGGTTTGATTTTATCATATACAGGCAACTCCTTCGGCTTAACAGGGGACTTTGGACCAGGTTTCCCAAACTTCGGGTCACCTACATAATCATCTTCGGGCTCCGCTCCCCCACTAGCGCCATCGCTTGGACATCCTGCAGGATCCCGTTCGCAAGGATCATCCGATCCATCATCGGCGGGGTCATCCATGGTTCTGGCACCTGCCGTGCTTTCATCAGGCGAATAGACGCTTGCTGTTGAATCTGAAGGTCGTTCAGGTAGAATCTCCGCTTCATCACAAGCAAAGAAAGCAATGAGGACAACCGGCAGGAATAGACTTAGCTTTTTCATAGTAGTATAATTTTTAGTTATTAAGCCAGGGGCGCGTCGAGTCTTCGTGCCCTACTGTATTAGTAAGTAAGTCCGGGCCAGGAAGGTAAACATCCATTCATCATGACAATTGTCATCTCATCATCCGTTGAGCCTTCATGTCTTCTAACGGAACTATAGGTACAAAAACCGATCGTCTTTTGAGCGGCTGTGTGCGTCTTTTCAAACTCAGAAAGTAGTAGCTTTGCGAACTATTTGAACAATCACTGGCCCCTAAGTGATGACCGATAAAGGCATCAATTTTTACCAATAGCAAACGACAGAATAATGAAACTAGCAGTTGTCGGAGCCACTGGATTGGTGGGACAAGAGGTCCTCAAAATCCTTGAAGAACGAAACTTCGAATTCTCAGAATTGATCCCCATTGCCTCCGCGCGATCGGTAGGTAAGAAAGTGACCTGCAAAGGCAAAGAGTGGTCTATCATCAACATCGAGGATGGATTGGCCGCAAAACCTGATGTCGCAATATTCTCCGCAGGAGGATCACTCTCATTGGAATGGGCACCTAAGTTCGCTGAAGTGGGCACCATTGTGATTGACAATTCATCAGCCTGGAGAATGGACCCGGAAAAGCAGTTGACGGTCCCAGAGATCAATGGCAAAGATCTGAGGATTGATGATCGCATCATCGCCAACCCCAATTGCTCGACCATACAGATGGTCCTGGCATTGGCTCCCCTCCACGCAAAATACAAGATCAAGAGAGTTGTCGTCTCTACTTACCAGTCAGTGACCGGCACCGGGAAAGAGGCTGTCGACCAAATGAACAACGAACGCGGCGGAATAGAAGGACCGATGGTCTATCCCCACGTCATCGATCAAAATGCGCTGCCGCACATTGACGTGTTCTTCGACAATGGCTACACCAAGGAGGAAATGAAAATGGTCAATGAGACCAAGAAAATTCTTAATGATGACTCCATCGCCGTTACCGCTACTTGTGTTCGAATTCCTGCTGTCGGCGGCCATGCCGAAGCAGTGAATGTGGAGTTCGAAAACGAGTTTGATATGAAGGAACTGGTCAAAGTCCTTCAGAACACGGACGGGGTGGTGGTACAGGATGACCCTGCCAACAATGTGTATCCAATGCCTGTCACGGCCCATGGCAAGGACGATGTGTTTGTTGGTCGCATCAGAAGAGACGAGACCCAGCCCAAGACTGTGAACCTGTGGATAGTGGCTGATAACCTCCGAAAGGGTGCTGCTACCAACGCGATTCAGATTGCTGAATTCATGGTTCAGCACAGCCTGGTTTACTAAAACTGCTATGCGAAGAGGGGCGTGAACTGAAATTGCGCCCCATCGAAAAGTCCGCGGTCACTCAGCTTCAGTTCCGGGATCACCAACAAAGCCAGGAATGAAAGCGTCATAAAAGGAGACTGCAGCTTGCCCTTCAGTTCCTTGCTGACAAACTCATTGAGAGCTGTATACTTTTCAGCAACCTCATAGCCATCTTCGATGGACATGAGTCCGGCCATAGGTAAGGGGAGTATATGTTTCATGGACCCTTGTACAGCACACACGCCTCCTTGCTTCTGGATGAGGGAGTTTACTGCATTTGACAGGTCCTCGTTATTGGTCCCTACCGCGATGATATTGTGCGAGTCATGCGCAACGCTTGACGCAATGGCTCCTTGTTTCAACCCAAAATTCCGTACAAGGGCAATTGCCGGTGGGGCCTCCATGTACCGGTTGACGACCGTCAGCTTCAACACATCGTCGGCGATACTCGTTTGGTGTGTCCCATCCAATTTGGCGGTATCAACCAACCCTGTAGTTGTGATCAGTTGCGAGTCTTCCACCTCGATCACTTTCGCTCGGGAACCTTCAATAGCCAATTGGTACTCGTTGGCCGCCTTCTCCGCCGTGTCAAATTGATTGAGCGGTTCACTTTTGTGCCGAGGAATGAGGGGCTTGCCTTTTGTGGCGACGAGCTCACCTCGAATCCATGTTTGCAGTACTTTGAAGTTGGGCTTGATGCTATTGATCACCAGGAAATCAGCAGGATCTCCCTGCTGGAGCAAACCCACCGGCAAACCATAGTGCCTCACCGGATTCACACAGGCCGCCTTCAGAACATCAAACAGGTTATAACCCTTTTTGAGACTCCTGCGCACCAGTTCGTCGATGTGTCCTTTCACCAAATCATCGGGATGCTTGTCATCAGAGCAAAACATGATTTGGTCGGCATCTACGGCTAACAGATCGATGAGCGCCTCGTAATTCTTTGCGGCACTGCCCTCGCGAATGATGATCTTCATGCCGTGCCTCAGCTTGTGCAATGCCTCTTCGTAGGTGTAGCATTCGTGATCCGTTGTGATCCCAGCTTCCATGTAGTCGACCGCTTCTCTCCCCCTCAGGCCCGGTGCATGGCCGTCCACGGGCTTACCAATCTTCTTGGCAATCGCCAGCTTTTCGAATACCTCCTTGTCACCGGACAATACACCCGGCCAGTTCATCATCTCCGCCAGGTACAGGACGTCGTCTCTATCAAGTAATTGTCTGATTTCCTCGGGGCCAATGTGTGCCCCTGCTGTCTCAAATGACGTCGCCGGCACGCAAGAAGGTGCACCGAAGTGAAACTTGAAGTTGACCTTCTTGCCGTCCTCAATCATGAACTCCACACCTTTCACGCCCAAGACATTGGCAATCTCGTGCGGGTCCGAGACGGTAGCCACCGTGCCATGTACGACCGCCAATCTTGCGAACTCTGTCGGAACCAGCATCGAGCTTTCGATGTGGATATGTGCATCGATGAACCCGGGAATCAAATAACCATCCACGGACCCTTCCAACCGCCGAATGTTGATGATGTGATCATCGTATAGGACTTCAGCCGGATAGATGTCCCCCTGATGTATATCGACCAGATTTCCAGTGATCTTCTTCATGTTGCTGAACGCAGGTTCTATGTATGACACCCATGACGGGTGAATGGCTCTAAACTGACTGTATTTGGTTTTGTGACGAAAAGGTATCATTTTCCAATTGAAAAAGCATTTTTTGGAACCCAACCCTGACCTTATCATGCCCGAAAAGACCAATGCTTCCCGTCGGAGATTTCTGAATCAAGCCGCTTTGAGCGTGGCAGCCGTTTCGACACCCAACATTCTCACTGCTATGAACACATCACGAGCGCCCAAGCAGCGACGGCTGGGAGTCGCCCTTGTCGGACTTGGCAATTACAGTCGAGGCCAATTGGGACCAGCGCTGCAGGCGACCGAGGATTGCTACCTGGCCGGAATAGTGACGGGGACACCCTCGAAGGCAGAGGAGTGGGCAAAGAAATACGACATCCCTGAACGCAACATCTATGACTACGATAGCTTCGATACCATCGAGGACAATCCCGAAATAGATATCGTCTATGTCGTCCTACCCAATTCGATGCACGCTGAATACACTATTAGAGCGGCACAGGCTGGTAAGCACGTGATCTGTGAGAAACCCATGGCTACCTCGGTGGAAGACTGCGAGCGGATGATCGACGCCTGCAAACAAGCCGAAAGGATGCTGTCCATCGGTTACAGGCTTCGATACGAGCCTTTCAATCAGGAAATGATGCGACTCGGGCAGGAGGAAGTATATGGCCCACTGAAGCATATTGAAGCGAACTTCGGATTCCCTATCGGCGACCCAACCCAGTGGCGGCTGAAAAAGGGGCTGGCCGGAGGGGGCGCCATGATGGACGTCGGGATTTACTGCATTCAGGGGGCGAGATATGTCACAGGACTAGAGCCCATCGCCGTAACCGCCCAGGAGTACAAGACAGACCCTGTAAAATTTGCGGAGGTGGACGAGACCATCACATGGCAAATGGAGTTTCCAGGAGGTATCACTACCAGTGCCAGTACGACCTACGCTTTCGGTATCCAGCGGCTTTGGGCCTACACCCGGGGAAGCCAGTTCGGTCTGTCGCCAGCTTACGTCTATTCGGGACTACGGGGCGAAACCCCCGATGGCGCCATGGAGTTTCCCCAGGTAATCCATCAGGCCAAGCACATGGATGATTTCGCCCAATGTATCAAGGAGAGTCGGCCAACAAGGACACCTGGTGAAATGGGGTTGCAAGACATGAAGATCATCGAGGCGATCTACAAATCCATTCAAAAAGGTAAAAGGGTCGAATTGGGCTGATAGTCCATCACCTATCCTTCAAACATCGGAAGCCGACTGTCCCTTTTCTATTAAAGCCATCCGAAACCATCAGCAACTGCTGACGATGGGGTAATGGTTGTGGGCCACCCTGAACATACCACCAACTGGAGGTCGGCTTGTAGTAACTGCCTCCCTTTAGGATTTGATACGTGTAAGACCCGCTCTCATAGACATCATTGGTCATTTGCCACACATTGCCCACCAAGTCTTCCAAGCCTAACGCATTCGCCGCGCGGGGGAAAGAACCAACGGCATAAGGCAAACCCGTGCCGGAATTCGTTGCTGTGCTATCGAAGTCACTGCCCCACGGCCACAAAGAATTGCTGCCAGCCTGCGCAGCGTATTGCCATTCTTTTTCCGTAGGCAATCTCTTGCCCGCCCACGAGGCGTAGGCTACCGCATCCTCATAATTTACGAAGACAACAGGGAAGTCTCCCTGGCCTTCTCGGTAGCGGCCCTTGTCCCAATGGGCCAGGAAGTTTGTCGTATCACTAGGCCTGTATTGGGAATCCTCCACGAACTCGAGAAACATTCGATTGGTCACGGGATACTTATCCATGTAGAAAGATGGCATTCCGTGGACGGCTGACGTGTCCTGCGCTGGATAACCTATAAAATCATCCCCGTGGGAAGTGATCCACTTGTAGGACCCCTTGGGAATCTCCACCATTCCAGAAGGCGCTCTGCTCACAGTAGGTGTCTTCGCCCAACCTGAGATCAGGTAGGTCGTCCCCGGCTTGATGTACAATACCCGTTCATCGACAAGTTCGGCGCCCGCGAACAGCTGCACTACGACTTTGCCTTCATGGCGAGAAAGGACATCTCGCAATGGCAATTTGTCAACTCCGGCAGGGACAACTATCGGCGACTTGCCATAGGACGGCACTCCCCTCCAAATCCGTATGGAGTCACCGGTCGACGCACCCAAGACCAACTGATCGCCCTCGATGGCTGCTGTGAGATGCAGAGGCAACACCGCCACCGCGCTCACCGCTCCTTCGTTGTTGGTACCCAGGTCCGACTGATGAAAAGCTTCCATCATCAGCGATACCCTACCATCCGCCACTTCAACCTCCTCATGCCGCCACAGGTCAATGACGTGCTGATTTTCGGCAATGTCCAATGACATCACTGAGCCGCTAAAACCCTCCGGAACAAGGCTGAAGAAAGTGTACAGGTCCTTTTCCTCACCCGGCCAGAAGTTGATAAACACGCTATCGTCAGCACTCTCCACCAAAGGAGTGAAGTCATCACTACGGAAATTGGAACTATTTTCTCTGAGGATCCGTGCGACTCTGCCGAGATGCCGATAATCCTCCTCCACCCATTCTGGTTGACCAGGTCGGAACATGTTGATCTCTACTCCGTGGCCATTGAAGAGACTGATATTGTACTCCCGGCGAATCCGTTCGTGCGTCAATTCCGCTACCCGGAAAATCGCGAAATCCGGTTTGATGAGCTTGTTCAAGTTCAGGAGTGGAGGATAGTAGAGCGCATTGTGCACCCTGCCGGAGACGATACCTGGCATGTCCTTTGGAACGGCCATGCCTTCACTGAGCATCACAACTCCTGGTCGGACGGCGTCCGCGGCCCGCTGTATCTCGCTACTCGAACTACCTCGGGTATCAAGGACCACGCCATCGGCATCCAGTTCATCGATCAATTCCGCCATTCCTTTTAAATGATCTTCCAGTCGGGTGCTCTCATCCCAGGGATTGTAGCACATAAAGAATCTCACCCCCTGCCTGTGCATATCGTCGACAAGTGCCCTCAAGCGAGGTATGCCTCCAGGCAAATCCCGAAAATGGTCCCATTGATTCCGGTTATCAAGCCCGAGCGTGGGCCAGGTGGGCCACAAGCCTATGATATCATCACCACCGTACCAATCTCTTCCTCTCGCCAGGAAATCCGGGAGTGTGAATCTATTGACCCCCTCGTCATAGAACCAATGGTCCCAAGCCATCATAAGGTGAATGACGTAGGCCTCTTGAATCCAATTCAGATCCTCACGACGGTACATGGTATCATCAAATTCCAACAGGTCAAACAGCCACCTTTTTTGGAATGCCGCTCTCAGGCCCTCCTGCCAGGTGCCCTCATACATTTCTGCCCTGACCTCGTAGATGACTTCCCCCCCGGGATAAATGATGGTCTCAAAGCGACGACGTGTGGCCTCACTCCACGATCGACGGCGACTCAAGCCATAGATGGCTTTCCCTTCACCCAGGGGAAGGTCACTGTAGCCCATTTCCCAGGCATTGTCCGGCAGGATGACCGGCACATCGGACGTGCCCGGACGAAACAACCTTGTGCGCGACAGCCAGTGATCGCCGTACCCCGTGATGTGATGACGGTCCTCGGAGACACTAAGGAAAACCACATTTTCGAGGGTAAGGGTATCTTCGGACGTATTGGAAAAAACAATCCTCCCCAGGCTCTTTTCACCAGCTTGCTCTGGCTCGAAAATCATTTGAAGGCCGCCCAGGTTCCAACCTCGATCATCAGGCTGTGCCTCGCTGATTTCATACTGCATATCATTGAGGACAAATGAGACGAGTGGAATATTCGAATCGAAGGCTACGCTTTCGCCAATCTCAGACTCCATAGCCTCCACCCGGCCTTTGCTATCGATAGACACGCTTGTGATCAACTGGCCACTTGCAGGAGACGAAATAATGGTCAGAAGAAGGAAGCTCCTAAGCAGGTAAGAAACCATAAGTAGTCTAATCGGTACCGGTTTCAATTTATCAAGAATCCTGGGGAGTGGAATGGTTACACCTCACTCATGTGCGGCAGGAGCCCCCATAGAATGTATTAGTGCCGCGTGAGTCGCTGAATAAGCTCGGAGTGCTGAGGAAAAAGCTCTTTCAGCGCATCTGCGGAGGGCATTTCAAAGTCACGGAAATCAAATCCCGGTGATACCGTGCATCCCACCAGCGCATAAGAATCCTTGTCAATGACCTCGGAGCCGAAGTAGCTGCCACCTGGAACCACCGCCTGGAACACCTCTCCCTCATCGAGGTTTGTACCCAGCCTGATCATCTTGTACTGCCCTGTCGAGTCAATGACATGCACAGCCAAGGAAGTGCCGGCGTAGAAGTGCCACATTTCATCTTGCTTCAGACGGTGTAAGGCCGAAAAATTATCATTGTCCAATAGGAAATAGATCCCGGTAGCGAAGGAACGGGAACCCGCATAGGATGCCGGCAATCCCATCGCAGGGATGCTCCCTTCTGAGCGATAGGTCTCCTTGTAGTATCCTCCTTCAGGATGCTTTTGCATCTCCAGTTTCTCAATCCAGTATTCGGCCTTCATATCATCGCCATTCTTTGTCGCACAACCGGCCGCAAGTACAATCCACCAACAGTACTTCCAGATGGATGATCTCAAAACCGCTCTTTATAATCGTCCCAATTCTCCACAAGCTCGTTTACCACTGCACTACCGACCAGATAGGCAGACTCGAGTGACGGCAGGTACGCTGTATATCCTTGTGAGGTGAGTTTCTCGCCACTGAGGCTTTCGGCTGCTGTGATGCCCGGATACTGCATCGTATAGTTACTGGCCGTTCTAAGCACCATGACGCGATCCAGATCCACTCGGCCTGCGTTGGAAAGAAAGGTGAGGGACTGCAGAGTGCCGGTGTCTTCCATTGCTGAGGTGACAAAATTGCCTTCACCTTGCGTCCAGTATGAAGTCCAGTCATTCGCCCACTGGTTGAGTTTTTCCCCATGCCAGTACGTCATTGCCGCCAATTGGTCGCCCTTGAGTACCCTTGGTGGTTGCTGTGCGGCCGGGTATCCCTCATATAGCCCACGAAATGCTGTGATCGTCTCGTTGTCCCCCAAATCTATGTCCTTGGTCAAATCATAGGCCCAGTTAGTCAGTTCAGCATTGAGGTGATAGACAGCACCTTCATTATTCTGTGGCACGGGTTGCTCATAAGGGGTCGAAAGCCGTAAAGGAATATAGCCCGTCGCCCAATCTTCCGGGATCTCCCGGGCATCGATTTCGTGTGAGATATCACCATCGACAATCCATTCCGCCCAGGCCGCCGAACCCACCGACGCGTCATTTGGATCGACTCCCGATATCCCAGCAACGAGCCAATAGGCCTTTGACAGATCGAACCGAGGGTCCAGGCCCAAGGCCATGATCGTCGCCGATGCCTTGGCAGTGCCAATACCCGTTACAACTCCCAGGACACCTTTTTCCCGATTGATCCTCAGGTTCCGAAAACCCGTTGGGAAATCAATAGATTCCTCCAAGGGAAACCGCTCTGCCCAATGCTGAAACTCTCCAGGACGGTCTCCTGTGTCCTCCCCGATTTCGAACATGCTTACAACCACCACCTTGATTTCAATAGGTGCAAGTTGGGTCGGAGGAAGCTGTTGGCAAGCAACTGTCATCGCCAGCAGCAAGGAAAGGATTCGAGAAATTCTCATAAGTTCAGGTCAGTCAAAAAGGTGTCAGCTTCAATGATGAACTCATCCCATTTCTTCGACCATGCCGCCAGGGACTTGGCTCGGGATTCCTCATCCAAGGTACTGTAGGTGATGGAGTTCATCGCTAGTTTCTTGATGGCTCTCAGGTCCAGCTCCCAGGCCAAAGCGATGTGCCAGAAGTCGTAGCTCAAACCATTGTAATTGAATATCGCGGGGTCATCAGAATTGATCGTGCATTGAATACCCGCCTTCAACCAATAATTCGCGGGATGCACTCGCAGGTCCTGGATATACCCAAGGATCTGGTTGCTCAATGGACTCACCTCTATGCAAATGTCGGCTTCCTTGATGGCCGGTAGCAAACTGGGAAAGTGCATGAGATTGAACCCGTGCCCTATCCTCCGTGACTCCAATAAATAAGCATCATAAAGATTCTCAACATGGGCCCAGTCGCTCTCACCATCATGGAGAAACAGGGGCATCTTTATCTGATATGCCTTCTCCAAAGAATCCATCTTTTCCCACACGGATTTGAAATGGTACGTGCTCTTTCCTGCATCCTCATTCGCGACCAGATCAAAACCCACGATCATCTCCGGATACTTCTGCCTGCATTGGTAGGCTTGTATCAGTTCTTCAAACACCTGCTGCTCAGGCAAGAAGCGCAGAAAGGTATAGATAGACCGTAATGTAAAGTCGGGATCCTCAGCCTGTACATCGCGCTCGACTTGCTTGAGGATCTGGATGACCGTATCTGTATTGTAATAGGCACCATCGTGATCCAGGTCGTACAAGCCACCACGGAAGATCGTCCGCACTTCTACATGGTGCAGCCCATCAGCCCTAAGGGTATCCACCATCGAACGAGTGTACTCTTCGAACACCGGTTTATAGTGGAAAAAGCCGTTGATCCGTTGGAAGATCTTTTCGAACTCCGTCCAGATTTTCACGGTGTCGGATGAGGGTTCCTCATCGAATATTAACAGGTCCAGCAATTCGTCGCGGAATTGAGGATCGACATCCAGCTCACTGGCAAGAACGAATCCCTCCGGAACCTCTTCCTCCCGAAAGAACCTAATTTCACCTTTCAGGAAATCGGCGGGATGCTCCTGCCAGTATACGTAGCAATTGGCCAACTCAGGAGCACGAGCTACCAGCCAGCGAAAATCTATACCGGCGGAGCCGTGCAGATGGTGGATGCCTCCTTTCGGCATTCGCCGCAACAACTGGAAGAGGGGTGTACTCTCAACATGTGCTTTGCTGTCACTAAAGGGTTTTGCGGGAGGGAAGAATCCCACCTCCAGGTAATGGGCGACCATAGAGTCACGCAGGGCGACGAATTGGTCATTTACCTTCGACTCAAGGCCCGTAAGCTGTATGTCCCGATCAAACCTCAGGTTGCGGTCTGCACTGATCAATGACTCCCTACGCTGTTCATAGGTCTCGACAGTGTGACTACTGCAACCGAAGAAAAAGAGCGGAGCCAGCCAAAGCAAGTTTCTCATGCCGTGATAAACGCGAACTTAATGACAAAGAGCAGCGCCACAATCCATAGTACCGGCTTTATCTGCCTGCCTTGCCCCGTGATCAGTTTGATGAAGACAAAAAATATGATGCCGGCGCCAATGCCGTTAGCGATGCTGTAGGTCAGGGGCATGAGCACGATGGTAAGAAATGCGGGAATGGCTTCCTGCAAGTCGTCCAGATTTATCTTGCGAATCGAGCTGATCATGAAGACGCCCACCATGATGAGCGCTGGGGCTGTAGCACTGGTGGGAATGATGGCGGCAATGGGTGCGAAGAAGATGCAAACTAGGAACAACACCGCCACGACTACAGATGTAAGTCCAGTCCTTCCTCCGGCGGCTATGCCCGATCCACTTTCTATATAAGTCGTGGTCGTAGATGTGCCTACCAGGGCCCCGACTGTCGTAGCCACGGCATCGGCCAACATGGCACGCTTGATGCGTGGCAGCTTCCCGTCCTTTGTCAGAAAACCTCCCTTTTCGGCCGTGCCATACAATGTGCCAAGGGTATCGAAGAGATCGACCATCGTAAAGGCGATCAATAGGGTAAAGAACTCGAGAAAAACGACCAGAAATGAACCCTCCGAAGGCAATAGTGATCCAAAGTCCAGCTTCATCAATGTAGGGGAAAGTGAGATATCCGCAGAAGTGATGGACTCCGGCATCTGTACGGTCCCCACAAAAATTGAAATGATCGTGACTGCGACGATCGCCAGTAGGATAGCGCCCTTGACCTTGCGCACCACCAGGGCCGTCATCAGCACAAAGCCAAAAATCGCCATGGCGACCGAGGGGGAGGAGAGGTCACCAAATTGAATGATTTGAGGGGGTGCCTGCTGGACCTGATCGACCAATGCCTCGCCATCCGTCAAAGGAGCGGATAGTAGAATGTCTATAATAGGACCCTGGTTAATGTCAATAATGCCTGCATTGTTCAACCCAATCACCGCAATGAACAGGCCGATACCTGCAGGAATTGCCTTGAGGATGGCTGGAGGAAAAGCCTCCAGAATACTGCTCCGCAAACCCGTCACGGTAAGAAGAATGAACAGAATCCCCGAGATGAAAACGATGGCCAGCCCAGATTGCCAAGTGTACCCCGCCTGAAAAACGACTGTGTACACAAAAAATGCATTGAGCCCCATGCCCGGGGCCTGGGCGAAAGGGTAATTGGCCAGAAGCCCGGAGAGGAGACACCCTACTGCACCCGCGATACAGGTCGCCACCAGCACGCTCTGAAAATCCATCCCTGTTTTTGACAGGACCGCCGGGTTAACAAATATGATATAGGCGATTGTGGCGAAAGTTGTGACGCCCGCAACGACTTCCTGCCTGACAGTAGTTTTATTGGCTTTGAGTTTGAAAAAATCCTCCATGGAATGTGGCTCCAATTTAAATCTGAATTTCAAAACAGGAGTCGCTATAATTACAATTCCTACAAAAAATCAGGCTTTTCAATTGATGGACCTCCCATCGGATCAAGAAATTTTGAAAATATATACTTGGCCACTTCAAAACATGATGCACCGGATGTAGCTTTGGTGTAGTTGAAAGTGGCTAGCCGTAGGTACCACGCCGCCTTCAACACCAATCTTCAAAATACCCAACTCTAAGCCTATGAAGAAAACTATACTCTTGTTTCTCTGCGCAATGGTTTTCGCGCAGTTCAGTTCCTTTGGTCAAGGCTCTACATCCTCCCGTATTCGAGGATTTGTAACCGACCAGGACGGGTCGCCTCTACCGGGCGCCACAGTACTCGCCGTGCACACACCCACGGGCTTTGAATATGGCACCGTGACCAACGTCGAGGGCCTGTTCACATTGAATAATGTCAACGTCGGTGGGCCTTATGAAGTAAAGATCACCTTCATCGGCTTTGCAGAGCGCACACTTTCCGATATCTATCTCTCGCTCGGTCAAACCAAAGATCTGGACATTGAATTGGAGGAAAGCTCCATCGAATTGGAAAGTGTGGTCATATCTGGATCGGGGCTCTTTGACGGTGATCGTACGGGGTCTGAAACGAAAGTTGGACAAGACGATATCAACAGTCTTCCCACTGCAGACCGGGGCTTGAACGATTACCTGCGTCTCACACCGCAGGCAGCCGTAGGCAACAATGGTGCTACCAATAGTGGAGCGATCTCTTTTGCAGGTGTCAACAACCGCTTCAATTCCATATTTATCGACGGTGCGGTCAACAACGATGTGTTTGGCCTTGCCAACTCCGGTACTAATGGTGGTCAGGCGGGTATTTCGCCAATCAGCCCGGATGCATTGGAGCAGATCCAAGTCGTTCTGGCTCCCTACGACGTGACGCTCGGAGGATTCGCTGGCGGAGGTATCAATGCGGTGACCCGGAGTGGGACAAATAAGTTGGAGGGATCGGCCTACTACTTCCTTCGAAATGAGAATTTGGCGGGCAAAACACCGACGGACGTAGAAGGAGCAGAGCGCACAAAGCTAGATCCGTTTACTGCACAAACCTTTGGTTTTCGACTGGGAGGCCCACTGATCAAGAATAAGCTTTTCTTCTTTACTAATGTAGAGCTACAAAGAGATGAGGCTCCGCGCCCCTTTATCGCAAGCGACTATGCGGGCAACTCCAGCGATATTCTCGGTGATCTGGAAAGCATTCGGCAAAAGCTCATAAGTGACTACGGCTACGATCCCGGAGGATTCAGGGACAATCCTCAGACGACCGATGGAACCAAGGTGCTCTTCAAATTGGATTGGAATATCAACCAAGACAATAAGTTGTCTTTCCGGCACAGCTACGTGAAAGGAGATACGGAAATACACCCGACTCCCAGTAATACCAGGGCGATTTTTGGTAATGTGGGGTACATCTTCCCATCGACGACCAACTCGAGCGCGCTGGAGTTGAAGACTAACATTGGCAGCAGCATGTCCAACAACCTCATCCTCGGTGCCACGATCGTGAGAGATGACAGGGATATTCTCGGAGATCCCTTTCCTCAGATCATCATGGCCGATGGCAACGCCGAAGTGGTCGCAGGTACAGACAATTTCTCTCTTTCGAATATTGTCTTCCAGGATGTGTACACGCTTACCAACAACTTCAACCTCTATAAAGGCAAGCATACATGGACATTTGGGACGCACAATGAGTTCTTTAAGATCCAGAACCTCTTTACGATCTTCTCCACACCGAGATATCAGTACTTCTTCGACGGTATCAACCGATTCCTGAATGATGAGAATCCGGACCTGTTATTATTTGGCCACGAGCAGCTCGCAGACGGCCAGGATGAAATTCGACTGGGTGACGACGCGGAGAACCTAGGACCGACCTTCAACGCGCTGCAAATGGCGTTCTATGTGCAGGATGAGATTCAGATGACGAGTGATTTCAAATTGACACTTGGTGTGAGAGCGGATATTCCCATCTTCCTCGAAGATCCTCCCCTCGAAAACACTGAGTTCAACAACACGACGGTTCCAGCTATCGAGCAGTTCTACGACCTGCAAGGAGCCAGAGCGAGCAACACACCCAATACACAGATCCTCTTCAGCCCTCGGGTTGGGTTCAACTGGGACGTGTCAGGAGAGAACACCACACAGGTTCGCGGTGGTTTGGGTGTATTTACCAGCCGTGTACCATGGGTATGGCCAGGCGGTATGTACATCCGAAATGGTTTGAACAGTGCCTTTAATGTCGGCTTTGGTCTACCCATCTATTCCAATCCTCAGGACTGGATTGACAACCTGACGACTGACGTAAGTCCTACTGGAGACGTGGATCTTTTCGTAGAGGATTTCAAGTACCCACAGATCTTCCGGGCAAGTGTGGCCGTGGATCATAAGCTCCCTGGTGGCATCGATGCGACTTTGGAGACGACCTTCACCAAGACGATGAATAACATCGACGTGAAGCAGGTGAATCTACGACCTCCGTTGAATGTGCGAATTCCTGCTCTGGGGCCGAATGACGACAGGGCCATTGTTGACTTCAGCGACCCAGTGGATGATACCTACACCAACATCACGCTGGTCGACAACACCAACGAAGGGTACACCTTCAACTTGACAGCGCAGGCCTCCAAGACATTCTCAAGGGAGTTTCAGGCGAGCCTCGCGTATTCATTTACCCGAGCAGATGCTTTATTTGATGGAACCGGATTTATCAACAACACCAACTGGCAGAACATCCTGAGTGTCCAGGGAAACAACAATCCAACGGTTGGTCGCTCAGTATTTGACGCAGGTAGCCGTATCACGGCATTTGTCAACTGGCGAAAGGAGTACCTCAACAATTTTGCAACGGGTATCTCACTCTTCTATACCGGCCGAGATGGGACACCATTCTCTTATGTGTACTCCACCAACATCTCCGATCTCTCAGGATCTCTTGATGTAGAGGATCTCCTCTACGTGCCGCAAAATGCCAACGAGCTTACGTTCATCGACCAGATTGATGGAAGTGGTAATGTGATTCAGACTGCCGATCAGCAGGCTGCCGCATTTGATGCATTCATCGACAATGATGACTACCTGAGCGGTCGTCGCGGCGATTATGTAGAGCAAAACAAAGTGCGCACACCATTTGAGCATGTGGTCGATCTCAAGATCACCCAGGATTTCTTCATCCAACAGGGCGACACGAGACACACGCTTCAGTTGTCTTTTGACATCTTCAACTTCACCAACTTCCTGAACAAGGATTGGGGAAGACGCTACTTTGTAAACGGTAACACGACACCATTGCTCACCACGGTCTTCGATGATACCGGATTGACAGGCTTCCAGTTCAATGATCCCGGAGATCCTTACAGTGTCGTTCAATCTGGAACCTACAGCGCCCGATGGGTGGCACAATTTGGTGTCAGATACAGCTTCTAACCCTAGTAATTACTAAGCAATTCAAAGGCATGTCTTACTGGCATGCCTTTTTTTATGCCTTGGTTATCCACATAATTGATAGATTACAAAACTATTTGCACCCTGCATACGTTTGTAATGAAGTCTTAATACCATTTGAAGAAGACTCTAACCATAGCGTTATCCCTTTTTGCTTTCTTTCTTGTTAGCGACGTCATTGCCAACAACAAAGAGAAGCCGGGTGATAAGCAGCAGGTAGATCAACAGGGTCAAAAGGAGGATATCGCTCCAGAATCCTCTGAAGACGAAACTACGTCAGGTGGTATCGGAATTGACAGGACGCCTGTAGCAGAGGCGCAGGTTGACTCACTGAACTATAGTGAGAATGCTTTCCAGAAGTTCAATTTCATTTTCTACTTCCTGTACAAGTACAAGTACGATAAAGATCCACGCTACAGCAATGGCCTGGCGCCATTGGGTTTGGAAACTAACTAGTCGCTACAAACTGGTCGATCTCTGCCAGTGTAATGTTCCCCTCGTAATAAGCCTTACCGAATAGCACCCCGTAGACGCCAGCGTCTTCCAGCGCCTTGATGTCCTCCATATTGCGGACCCCGCCGCTGGCGAAAATGCACAGGTCCGGAAATCTCTGCACGAGCTCTCGGTAGAGTTCCACCGCAGGGCCTTCAAGGGCCCCATCCCTGGAAATATCAGTCGTCTTTAGGTATTTCAGCCCTCGATTGTAGAAGTACTCGACATGCTCAAAAAGATCGATCTTCGTCTCCTTTTGCCAACCTCCGACGCGAATACGCCCATGCAATGAATCGGCTCCCAAAGCAATTCGCTCCCGGCCATAGGACATGAGCCAGGACGAAAACAATTCCGGATCATAAACTGCGATAGTAGCGGATGTCGCACTGTGCGCTCCAGCCTCGAAAGCCTTGCTGAGGTCGCCATCGGTATGTAGGCCACCGGAGAAGTTGATATCGAGATTTGTATACCCGGCTATTGTTTCAAGTAGAGGATAGTTGATCAGGCGGCCTTTTTTCGCACCGTCCAGGTCGACCATATGTATCAGCTTTATTCCATGATCTTCGAACCTTTTGGCGAAGTCAAGGGGTGACTCATCGTAGTGGGTCTCGTTGTCGAAATCACCTTTTGTCAGTCTGATTGTCCGGCCTTCGCGTACAGATAATGATGGAACAAGTTGCATCTACAGGGATTCCGTTTTCATTGGTAATCGAAATTGAGCAAGGCTATATTTTTCTGGGCCCGCCGCTTTAGTAAAGATAGTCGATTAGGCCGTCAAATGCACCAACTTGAACCCCTCACCGTGCACTGTCAAGATCTTGATCTGCTCGTCGTCCTTCAGATATTTTCGAAGCTTGGCAATGTAAACATCCATGCTCCGTGCATTGAAATAGCTGTCATCTTTCCAAATGCGTTTCAGGGCATGGCTGCGGTCGACCGTCTGATTAACATTTTCGAAGAATATTCTCAGCAACTCGTTTTCCTTGGTGGTCAGTTTGATCTCTCGTAGAGGTGTGACGAGCCGGTTCTCATTGTAGAAGTACTTCAGAGTGCCAATCTCAAATGCATCCGGGATCTGCGACTCCTGTGTGTCTTTCAGTGTTCTCTTCAAGACGGCCTGTATACGCAACATCAGCTCCTCCATACTGAATGGCTTGGTGATATAATCATCTCCTCCAATCTTGAACCCCTGAATGACATCTTCCTTTAGGCTCTTGGCCGTCAAAAAGATGATGGGCACAGTGGTATCCTGCGATCTAATGTCCGATGCAAGGGTAAAACCGTCTTTCTTGGGCATCATCAAATCAAGGATACACAAGTCAAAATGACCGCCCTTGAATGCCTCCCAACCAGCCTCACCGTCCTGAGCCAATTGTGTATTGAGCCCTTTGAGCGTGAGGTATTCGCTCAATATCTGCCCCAGGTTGGGATCATCTTCTACCAAAAGGATCTTCGCTGCGTCCATTAGATTAAAGGTAATGTGACAAAAAACTTACTGCCCCGGCCTGGTTCACTCTCCACACTGATCTCGCCTTCGTGCTGGTCTACGATACTCTTCACGTACGCAAGCCCCAGGCCAAATCCCTTTACATCGTGCCGGTTTCCCGTCGGGACACGATAAAATTTCTGGAATATTTGTCGGGCAGCTTCACGGCTCATGCCGATCCCATGGTCTTGCACAGAAAGAACAATGAACTTTCCACGCTTTTCACTCCGAACAGTAATGGCAGGTGTGTCCGGCGAGTACTTATTGGCGTTGTCCAACAGATTGAGCACGACGTTCATCAAGTGAACCGGGTCTCCATCCACCACGGACGCTGGCGAGTTGAGTATCGTGCGAATGTCCCCCTCACGTTTTTCGACCTGCAATGATATCTTGTCTACTGCATCCAGTACCAATGCATGCAGGTCCACCGGTTCCTTTCGGATACGGAGGTCATTCCGCTCCATCGCTGCCATCTGCAACACTTTCTCCACATGCTGACCGAGGCGACTGTTCTCTTCTTTGATCATGCCCAGGTACCGATCGCCAATGGTTGGTGCTTTGCGTACATCATTATCCTGCAGCGCTTCGACGGCCAATCCCACCGTCGCTATCGGCGTCTTCAACTCGTGCGTCATGTTGTTGATGAAGTCGGTCTTCATCTCGGATAGCTTCTTCTGACGCACAATCGTACGAATCGCATATCCGAAGCAGAACATAACCACAAGGACCAGGATACCGGAACTGGCACTTGTCAACCAGATCTTGCCCAATAAAAAGCGGCCTTTTTCAGGGAAGTCTATGACGAGGTACTGATAGTCACCAGTGAGGTCATTAGGGAAAAGACTCGCACGCAGCTCTGTTTCGAGCAGCGCCTGCTTCCGCTCGGGGCTACCCAGGTAGAGAAACCGGTCCTGATGAGGGACAATCACCCCGTAATGGTAGCTGATGTCTATGCCGCGTTCGTGAAGCTCATACGCCAGGAGTGAGTCCAGATAATCAGGGTGAAGGCGGGTAGCCATTGATTGCGTGCTCATGAGCATCTCTTGCAAGACGGTGACCACAATGCCTGACCTGTCGGAGGCCCGCTGCATTTCCATGGGAGGTTGTTGACGCAATGCCTCTGGATTACTGGCAGCAATCGGCGTCGACATCTCGGGGATGGGACCATCCGGCGACGGGCCTGCGGAGATGTTGAGTGAGAAGCTCAGTTCTTCAGTGAGCCAGAGACTATCACTAATCTCAAAATACACCGGGCCCCCCGGTGCACCCTGGCCTGACCTTTGGGCCATCATCGTCTTTCTGATCAAGGCGTAGGTCTCCTGTTTCTCAATTTTTTGAGAGACCGTCTGCAACGCCTCAATTACGTCCTTACGAAACCGCTCTTCATTGGAGCGGATTACCCCGTCTATCCAATACAGCTGGAAGCCGATAAGGCCGACAAGGGCGAAACTCATGAGAATGATGACCGATCTTAACCTGATGCCGCTCATAATCTTTGTAAATTTACGGCGCTGAAATCTCGCTGGTTGAGGTTTAACCTTTTTTAACCTGCGGCTGAAATCAGTGAAATGTCGCGGCAAATTTCACTTGAGCACATACGCAGGTCGTTGATAGAGGCTTGGGATTTGTGACTATGACTTTCATCACAGAATGGTGCCTGTACGACACGAAATAGACACGGTCCGTTAGAAGCGAGCAATAAAAATCCGTTGAGTGAGTTATAAAAGTGCTATTTAGTTCCATAAAAATTACTATTTTTAGGGGTCCCGCAAGCACATCATTATTGAAGACCAGGAAGAATGTTACATCACAGAGACTATGAGGAATGGAAGCCTCTAGAAACTGAAGAAGTGGTGGATAAGGAGAAAATCCACATTTCCAGTGACGGTAGATTGAAGAGTTTTAAGACCAATGAAAAGGGTCACATTCTGAAGTTTGCAACCGTTAGAGGCTACAAAACCATCACCCTACGTTTGGAGAGCGGCGGTAGGCGCTCATTCTACATCCACAAGCTAGTGGCCAATCACTTTATTCCTAATGACGATGCAGAGAAGAAGTTCGTTCTGCACCTCGATCACGACAAGGAAAACAATCAGGTAGACAACCTGCAGTGGGCCACCAAAGAAGAGAAGGAAAAGCATCAACAAAGCAATCCCGCCTGGCGTGATGGTATCACGCGCAGTGCGAAATTGACTGAATCCAAAGTGAGGCTGATCAAAGAAAGAATTTTCGATCCCAACAGGAAGACGAGAATGAAGATGATCGCCAGGCAGTTTGGTATTTCGGAGATGCAGCTCTATCGTATCAAAAGCGGTGAGAATTGGGGCCACATCAAAGTGGAGATTCCGCCAGAGGGTGTAGAGGTAAGCCAGGAAGAGGAGACGCCAGACAAAGAGGCATGACCCTCAACATTTGAGGGTAAAACCTACACCATGATGATTCTCAATGCTGAGACTAGCGTCATGGCGTAGGTACTTTCGCAGGCGCGAGATGAAGACATCCAAACTCCGCCCCTTGAAGTAGTCATTCTCACCCCAAATCCGGATGAGAATGTCTTCCCTTTTGACCAATTCATTTTTGCATTCACACAGCATCTGCAGGAGTTTCGCCTCCATCTGGGTCAATGTGATTTCACCCTGCTTGTGCGCCAATTTCAGGTTTCGAAGGTCCAGTGTATAGCTACCTACTGTCATAACCTCAGTAGCTGTAGTTGAGACTCGTGCCCTTCTCATGAAAACGGCGATTCGATAGAGCAGTTCTTTCAGACTGAAAGGTTTCGTGACATAATCATCTCCGCCGATCTCAAATCCCTGCAATTTGTCCGCTTCCATCTCCAAAGCTGTCAGAAACACGATGGGAACGAACTCATCCCGGGTACGAATCCGGCGGGCCAATTCAAATCCGTCCAGTTTTGGCATCATGATGTCCAACAAGCACAGGTCAAACGACTCCTCGCCAAAGAGGTGCCACCCTTGCTCGCCATTTTTGCACCATGTGACTTCGTAGCCTTCTTGCTCCAGGCTATCCTGAATCACGAAGCCCAGATTTTCATCATCCTCGGCAACGAGTATCTTACCCTTTTCCAATCTTTTTGAATTTTAGCATGAACTGACATCCTGGGGCGTCCAGGATCTGGATCGACGCCTTGTGTTGACGTAAGATGCTTCGAACAGAGAAGAGCCCTAGTCCAAATCCGCTTGCATCGTGCCTATTGCCCCTTGTCACCCGGTAGAACTTCTTGAATACCCGGCCTCGAAGATTCCGTGGAATTCCTTCACCATTGTCGGCCACCACAACCGCCAGCTTACCGCCTGAATCATCCATGAAGATCTGCAGGCGATCCCCTCCGTATTTGATGGCATTGTCGATAAGATTGAAGAAGACCGTCTTTAGAAATTCTCTGTCGCCATTCACGAAAGCTTCTGGATGGCTCGAAAATTCAGCCTTCATGGGCTTGTCTTCCAACCGCTGATCGAAGCTCTGTAAGGTATCGTTGATGAGCGCACCCAAATCAATCAGCTCCCATTTCAACTGGGGGCGATGTTCGATCCAGCTGCTTTTCAATACCTGATTCACTTGCCTTTCCAACCGAGAAGTCTCCCGACCCATGATCTCGGCATATTGCCTCAACCGGCTATTCTCCGATACGGCGGCGGACTCCAGAACCTCAGACACCACCTTGAGCGTTGCTAGGGGTGTCTTAAACTCGTGGGTCATGTTGTTGACAAAGTCTCGTTGGACCGCCCCAAGCCGCTTCTGGCGGAGCACAATGAAGATCGCATAGCCAAGGAAACAGGTCACCACCACCGTAAGTAGGGTGGTAATCTTCCAAAAATCTCCGTCTCCGAAGAATCCAGAGGCCCGACCGGGAAAGAGAATCCCAAAGTAATAGGCTTCGTCAGCCAACTCCGGCAGTGTTGACTGCGCCTTTATCACAGGGTGAGAGGATAGCTGAACAAGATCACCGTATACCATTTGTTCATGCTCGCAATCGTAGACGCCATATTCGAAGTCCTGAACGATGGCTCGTTTTTCAAACTCCGCTTTGAGCACATACTCCAGCGATGTCAGATTGATTTTGTTGTTCGTACGAACGATGAAGTAATTGTTAGAAACACGATCGATAGGATTGTTCAGCGGTATGTCATTGCCATCTATTTGGCATAGTGATTCGACCACGCTATGGAGTGCCATCTGCACCGAATGATTGAATTGTTGCTGCTCACGAGCTACGGCTCTTGTGCTCCAATACATTTGCGATGCCAGTATTCCCACCAGTGCCAATGTCGCCAGAAGCACCAGCGCGCGTATGGGGGCATTGTTCATTTTACAAAAATAGAGGGAACCACCCGGCAGAACAGCCCTTTAACAAGTCATTAACATCTAGCGGGATTGGCAAAAAGGAGCTTGGGTCAATAGGGCATATTGAAACTTTGTATAGCTTTGCAGCTACTCAATGAGGCATTAGCTCAGTTGGTTTAGAGCACTACCTTGACAGGGTAGGGGTCACTGGTTCGAATCCAGTATGCCTCACTTCACCGTTACCTCAGCATGGGTCGCTTTGCGGTTCAGATCGTTTGTCGCGACCATCACCAGTTTCTCATCAAATTCCTTTTCGATTTCCAGACATTTGTGGAGAATTGCTGCCTCATCCCATAAGCGGAGAGTGCGGGCGTAAGTAGTCACGGCCCCGTATCCAGCGATCTTGAAGTGGATCATGTGCTGCAGAGCGGTAATAGCCGCTGCATCTCTAATGATCTCGTTGGTGCATCTCTCCATTAGCTGCAGCGCTTCTTCAGACATCACCTCAAGGCTCTCAGAGATCTCGCCCCTTTTCCTGATAAACTGTAGTTCAAAGACCTGACAAAGACGCATGACTTGCTCGTCGTGCGCACTGATGTATTCGTCCAAAACCTCCCGTAGTCGAGAGTCACTCACCTGCTCGATGAGCTTTCGCAGCTTTCGAAGAGAATGAACCTCGCCATCGAAGAGCTCGCGAAGTTGCTCAATCATCAAATCTTTCAAGTTGTCTATTGGTCCCATTTTCCCTGTGTTTATAGGGACGAAATTAGACCGACATGGAGGGCGACGTTATGATATCGCTTGGCTGACTGTATGACTTTCGTTGGCGGAAATAGTCGCTAGCATAGTCATCTGGCCCAGGTGCATGTACGCGTGGGTCAAGCACATATTGAGCAAAAACCACTCTCGCGACTTACCATAGTAGGAGTTGACGAGGTGCCATGATCCTTCAGGGATCAGCTTCTCGTTGCACGCCACCTGCTGAATCAGCTCTCGGGGAGGCTTCTCATCCAGGTTCAGAGAGTCGAGGTCCTCAAGCACGAGCGTGAGACGCTCATTGAGCCCTTTGTGGTAGCTCTTCAGCCCCTCAATGGATAACCCCTGGGCGACGGTAAGTGCTTCCTGCTTGCTCATCCCCGTACCACTGTAGTTGCTTCGATAGTTGACGGCGTCAGCAAAAATGGGATACATCTGCGGGCGCTCCATCACAAACCTGCTCACACCTGCATCCATCGTGCGGAGCATGTGCCAGTAGATCCAAATGATCGGATTGGCGTCGTAAATGGAAAAATAGAGTTGGTCTTCATCCAGGCTATCTATGAACTCTGGAAGTGTTCTGTGGTGAAGCTCGCGATAGCGGTCCACGAATGTTTTGTCTGATAACATAGTGCTGATCTAATTGTCTTGCTGATTAATAACAATCCAAATAAACCGCTGCTTACTATGAATAGGCTTAGATTTTCGACTATTGGCAACAAACGGCACCTGAATAGTCAGAAAAAGAACCCAAATCGTACCGAGAACAAATCCTCCTCCTCGGTGAATGTCCAATAGAAATTGATCGCGAGGACGTCCAGTGGCGCGATGTACGGACCTACACCCCGGCCAATGTGCCACTTACTGGATGACTCTCCATCGTACCACACCCGACCAATGTCTTGAAAACCGACCACTCCAAACTCTCCAGGAAAGACGTATGTAGTGAATGTGAACAGTTTGAGCCTCAGGTCCAGGTTGTGGAAGAAGGCGGTCTGCCCGTGAAAACGCGTTCGGCGAAATCCACGCAGGTTTGTCCATCCACCGAGTTTGGCAGAATTAAAAAACTCAAAGTCGTTTTTGAAAATGTGCTCGACACCCACACGGTTAGCGATTACGAGCCTCGCCGGAAATCGCAGAGACAAATAGTGTGAAAAGTCAGACTTTACTCTGGTAAGGTTCTCAGACCGCTCGTTCATTCCCCATACTCTCTCGATGTCTGCATTGAAGAATACACCGGAGCTCGGTAGTCCACGGTGGTCTCGCACATCAAAAGTGAATCCAGCATTCGCCCCCAGATAGATATGTTGCTCGTTCACCTTTGCCGGATCCACGCCACTCTCGGGGGTACTCAAAAATCTATCACTCTGTATTCTTGATACTTCCCCCAGGGCGATCACGGGACCAAAACGGAATTTCACATTATCACCTAGGCTCCTCTCCAAATTGGGACGGAGCAAGCCCCGATCCGTCTGCACGCGATAGTAATCAATGGGCTCCTCAGTGAAGCCAGATTCGTTACCCGTAAAATCAAAGGTCGTTTCATTGCCATAACCAAAGAAGTTGGTCACGAAGAAGGGCTCCTGGAATTCGGCACTGATGCGCAGTCCCCACTTACCAAAGACATCCGTGAACCAACCCTCATACCTGAAATTGTAGGAGTCGATCCCGAGTGCGCCATTGGCGAGGAACAGGTTCTGCGAACGAAAGGGCTTCTTCCTCCAGGCATAGTCTATTGACAAAAATCCCAGCCCCAGGTACAAGCCATTGTCGGGGTTGAACTGGGCGCTGATAAGCGGATAGACCTTATCATAAACATAGGATTTGCGATCGTACTCGTTGACATCAGACTTCTTTGACAATTTGGAGCGTGTTGTCGAGCTCTTGGTCAATTCGGTATTGGACACGTTATCATAGACCACCGTCTTCTTGCCCAAACCCCTGACCGAGGACGCGTCTGTGATCACGTCTTCGTGCTCGCCCCCAATGATTCGGACTTTCAGGCCTTTGTTTACATCACCCTGCACGTCGAAAACATCTTCGC
Organism: Cyclobacteriaceae bacterium; assembly: GCA_965227935.1. Classification (GTDB taxonomy): domain Bacteria; phylum Bacteroidota; class Bacteroidia; order Cytophagales; family Cyclobacteriaceae; genus JAWPMT01. The sequence goes on from CBDDGS010000055.1 coordinate 532,924, forward strand.
CCCCGAGGCCATAAAGTCGTATTTCCTTCGTGTCCTTGTGCTGAAATGTTCTTTGGTAGTAGACTTGTTTGAGGTCTCCGTCCTTCTCGCGTTTCGTGACGGTAACACGCGTCTCATCATCACTGATCCGCTCGACAAGGAAGTACTCATGCTTGTGCGTCCCTACGACTTCCACCTCCTTCGTCAGGAACTCATACAGCTGGCGCGCATATTTCTCCATGCCATCACGCCGGGCCTTTAGAATCCGTTTGATCTCTTCGCCCCGCAAATCATAGGCTGGTTGGGGCAAGTCCTGAATTGCTTCATCGATGATCTCATCTGTCAGATTCTCCTGTATGTAGTCAATCTCCCTTTGCCAATCTGACCATTCCGGCTCGCTGACAAATGTGCGGTCGAAAAATCGCATATTCCAGTTGAAGCCTGGGGCCCATTTCATCTCTTCATTGAAGCCCTCAGAAGACGGTACGGCCCACTTCGATGCGGCAATCTTTGGCAGGAAACCATCGGTGGTAAAGAAGGCCTGATCACGGTCTCTGGGTATCGGGCGATAGCGTCGACCCTTGCGATCGGGATTGTCCACACCGACCCAGCGCCACTGGTCATCATGACGATCCCAGTCTCCTATAACCATATCGAATAACCTGCTGCGGAGGACAAAATCCTGATCCACCCAGTTGTCATTGTCATCATAGATCTCCGCTTCCAGCATGTCGAGTGTCCCCTTCACATCCTCACCGCCGCCGAAGAAGGGCTCCGAGGCATTCTCGTCATTGGGCCTCTCCTCGTACAACATCATGGTATTGTCCACCGTGTACTGGTATTTGCCAAAGGCCGGATCCTCGGGTATGAAGACCAGCTTCGGATTGGCGTGATAAACACCCACGGCATCTGCCATCTTCGGCACAGCCAGGGCGCCATAGGGGTGTGATGAGGAAATCTGATCCTGTAGGAAGTCAGCGGCGAAGGTGCGCCTCAAAGAAGTGGGCAGCAACTGAGACGGATCCTTTTCCACCGATCTCAGGACATGTTGCCGGCCGTTTCCTTCCTCTAACCTCAATGAAGTGGTCTGACGTCCTCCTCCTCGCTTGACAATTTCGAGGCCACCATGTTCCTCCAATATGTCGAAATAGGGAACCTCAATGGGAACCGCCCATGTATCACGGTAGTTCTTGCCAAGCCACGACCTGCCCCTCTTAGAAATTCCGTATTTACTACTGGCCGATGTGGTTTTGACAAGACCGCTAAAGCTCGGTCTGTTGGATAATTCCATCTCGTCCGTCACAACCTGCTTACTGTAGATATCTTCTTCGTACAATAGCTCCTGCGTATCACCGCCCCAGTACTTAAGGTTCACATCTCCCTCGTCCTGATAGGTAAGTTGCGCAAAGCCTCTAACCTGCTGAAAAAACTGAGTACCCTGACCGGAGGTCACGTGCGAAGTCTTGCTACCTGACCCACTCACGACGTAGTGGCTCTTGCCGCGCTTGATGTATTGAAGCGAATGCTCATGGCCATTTGCCCACACCACATTGTCTGCCTTTTCTATGGCGTCCACCAATACATTGCGCATGAACTTGTACTTAGGGTTGGGGATATCCTGAATATTCCCAATCCCCGCTCTCGCTGCCCAATAGACAGTGCCAAGTCCCGGAAGTGGTATATAGAGATTCTTCATGGACTTCGCCTCTGTCAAGGGGAAAAGGTTGGTCTTCCAAAATTTGAACTTTCCCCCATGTGGGCCATAGGAATACATGGGGTGGTGCGCTGCCACCAAGATGTGTTTGTCGGCATTGCGTAGGACCATGTCATGCAAGAGCGCCAATGCATCAGATCCCCCTCGTGCCTCACAACCATCCTCGTCCCTGGCCTTTTCCTCAGAATGAAGAAAATACTGCGTATCAAGAATGATCAATGTGACCTTGTCATTGAGAGGGATTTCCACAGGCCCGGGGCAGCCATTCCTCGGCAAGAAGATATCGGGCCTGCCCGTGTACTCAGCCACATATTTGGCCATGTTCCGCACGTTTTGCCACCCCTGGGCCCGGCCCTGCGCCCAGTCGTGATTGCCAGGTATCATGAAGGACCTGCCGTTGAAGCTTTTGATGAGGTCCAGTTGCGGATTGAGTTTGGCCTCCATTTTGGCACGATCGGGATCCTCAGGGTTTGGCAACCCTTTTGGATAGAGATTGTCCCCCAGGAATATGAGCACATCATCGGGAGAGGCGTTGGCTATCTTCTCACCCAGGTAAGCAAGGTTTTGATCCTGAGGCTGTGGCTCGCCAGCGTCTCCGATTAGATAAACTGACATGTCCTGCGTCCAGGCTACAAGCGAGCACCCGACGAAAAGCAGGAAGTAAATAGATTTTTTCATTAGCATAGTTCCCTACCTTTTCCTTTTGACCATTGGGAACTTTAAGATATAGCCTCTGTCCCCCTCACCTTCGCTACTTATATACATATCCCCATTGGGCGCAAAGCAGATCCCCTCCGGTTGACTAAGCACGCGCGCCTGGATGGGGTACGTCCCAATGATCTCACCCTCGGCGTTGACGTTGACCAGCAATTTGCCCACCGACGCCAGCACGTAAAAGGTCTTATCTAGTGGATGATAGGCAATGCCCGAAGGTTTGAACTTGATCCGTTCCATCTCATAGTCAAAGTCGCGGTGAGTCTCATAAAATTTCTTCAAGCTCTCCTTGGTGATCATAAATCTAGCCTGCGTGGCTAGTTCGCCCGAGGATAAATCATAAGAATAGACCGTGCGGGGTTCATGGTCGGTGTCTTTGAGATTCGGTTCGTCTTTACACGCAATCAGGAGACTATTGGTCTCGGCGTCGTACCCGAAGCCCTCGGTATTGTTTCCGCGTCTGAGCTCCGTCTCGATCCTTGTGGCCACCGCTTCCTTTTCATCGGTGAGCGGGAACTTGAACAAGTCGCCATTGCTCTCGAGAACAAAGATTTGATCATCGACCAACTCCACGCCTTCAAAGTCTCCCGGACCCCAGAACCTGATAGAATGGTCAATCTCCCTGGTAGCTGGATTGTAGAAATAAACTCGCCCTCCTTCATCTTCGACACAGATCAGGCGATCGTCGGGAGTATAGGTAAGTCCGGAGATTTCGGAGAGGACGTAGGGCAGGAAGTGCTTGTCCGCGGGCTTTTTAAGGTCATAGTAGTAATCGGATACAGGGAGGATCAAAAAAAGGCTATCGGCAATAGTAAACGAAGTGCTTGGTCGACAACTATTTCCTCCTACAATGGCGACTGCCAGGATGACGATTGCGAAGAGACGATACATTGGCTTGGATATTCCCGTCTAAAAGTTAACCAAGCGGGAAAGATTTATGACTATCCAATTTGGCAAAGTTGCTATTATTGTGGGATACCTCCCTCTTATGCCAGGAAAGCCTTCCGACATCGTCGAGAAAGCCCGGTCTTTCGCCACCAAAATCCTTGAAGAGGAACTGCCGGAAGATGTCAGTTACCACTCTTTGGAACACACAACCTTCGTAGTAGAGGCAGCTACAGAAATCGGGCAACACAGTGACCTGGCTGAGGAGGATATGGAGATCCTTCAAATCGCCGCGTGGTTTCACGATTTGGGATATCGGCAATCCGTTCAAAACCACGAGGATATCAGCACGCAGATGGTGCTGGAGTTTTTGGGTGCACAGGGGTACGACGACCACAAAGCCGCCAAGGTAGCTGGCTGTATTATGTCCACAAAGATTCCCCAGTCTCCGAAGACTAAGATCGAAGAAGTATTGTGTGACGCCGACCTACTCCACCTTGCTGACAGCAACTACTTTGAGAAATCTGGTCTCCTGCAGCATGAGATCAGCCAACTCAAGGGAGTGGAAATAGAGGACGCAGAGTGGATGAAGATGAACAAGAAGTTCATCAAGGAGCATACATTTTTTACCGACTACGCTCGAGAACGTTATCGAACCGCAAAGCAAAAAAACCTTAAGCAGGTCAAAAAGAAATTGAAGTCTATGAAAAAGAATGAGGAGATCGAGAAACTCCAGCAAAAAATAGACGCACTCAAGGAGAAGGTCAAAGAAGCCAAGGGACTGACACCCACGAGAGGGATTGAGACGATGTTTCGACTCACATCAAAGAACCACCTCGAGCTCAGCTCGATCGCGGATAACAAGGCCAACATCATGATTTCGATCAACGCCCTGATCTTGTCAATCATGATATCGGTACTGTTTCGTAAAATTGAGGAATACCCGCATCTGACCATCCCTTCGATGATCCTCACGATCGTGTGCCTTGTGACCATCGTATTTGCGATCATCGCCACCAGGCCCAATGTATCCAAAGGCAAGTTCACCCGCGACAATATCAAGAACAAAGAAACGAATCTGCTCTTCTTTGGCAACTTCCACAGTATGGATCTCAATGACTACGAGTGGGCCATGAAGCAGATGCTGCAGGACGGCGACTACCTCTATAGTAGTCTGATCAGGGACATCTACTTTTTAGGAGCTGTTCTAGGTAGAAAATACAGGCTCTTGCGCTGGTGCTATACGATCTTCATGTTTGGCTTTGTGGCCGCCGTGATCTCTTTTGTGATCGCCGAAATGTTCTTCAAAGCGCCCTATCCCTACTGATCGATCAGCAAGGGCTATTCAATCATTCCATTCCTTGACCTGCAAATAGGTATCTCTTTGCGCATTGACTTTGGGGTTGCCTTCAGGCACAGGCACATTTTCCATGTCTTTGCTGAGCGCTACGGCATTTGTGTTATCGGCCAACTGTAGCTTGACAACGGTCAGTATCTCCTGTCTCAATGAGGGATCCTTTACCGGAAAGGTGACTTCCACACGTCGATGCAGATTCCTCGACATCCAGTCGGACGAACCCATGTAGACTTCTTCATTGCCATCATTTTGGAAGTAGAATACCCTCGCATGCTCCAGGTATCGGTCGACCAATCGTACCACTCTTATTCCGAAAGTATCTGGAACCAAACAACAGATGCTTCTGGCAAGGACCGTCACATCCACGCCCGCCTCGGCTGCTTCATAGAGTTTCGCGATCATATGGGACTCCTCCAGATTATTCACTTTCACGATCAGCTTACCTTTTTTGCCCTCTTTTGCCAAGGCTATCTCCCGATCGATCAAATTGGTGAATGTGGGAATCGCATTGAATTGAGAAACGATCAGTTGGCTAAGCTCCTCTGGCTGCTTCTTCTTGTGAAGGAACCTGAAAACCTGATACAATTCGTTGGTCATCACTTCATCACAGGAGAGAAGCCCGTAGTCGCAGTAGATTCTCGCGGTCTTTTCATTGAGGTTGCCGGTGCCAAAGAAGCCGTAGCTCTTCTCCTTCTTGCGAACAAGAGCCACTTTCGCGTGTACCTTAAGGCCAGGGATGCTGTAGATGATCTTGATGCCCGCCGCCTTCATTCTGGAGGACCAGAGGAGATTATTTTCTTCATCGAAACGCGCCTTTACTTCCATGAATACAACGACTTTCTTGCCGTTGTTGGCTGCGCTGATCAAGGCTTCTCCGATCACAGAGTCCTTGGCCATCCTGTAAAAGGTGACATAGATCTCCTCCACGTCCGGATCTACCGCCGCCGCACTAAAGAATTGCAGGACATAATCGTAGGTCTGATAGGGGAAGTGCAGCAACCGATCCCCTTGCTCCATGGCCTCCAAAATTGAGGGGTACTCGTCGATTTGCTTGCTCCTGAGAGGGGCCAATTTCTCATATTCCAGGTCGTGCTTGGAGGGATTGAATATCTGGAAGTAGTCATTCAGGTTGTGGTAACGGCCACCTGCTACCAGGTCACTTTCCTTGAGATTGAAGGCCATGGTGAAGTAGTTGACCATCTCCATGGACATGGACTTGTCATAAAGGAAGCGAGCGGGTGTTCCAAGATTCCTTTTCTGGATCTGCTTCTCAATCTTTTCGACAAGATCACCCGAGTATTCATCATCGATATGAAGATCCGCATCCTTGTTGAGCTTCACACTCTTGCATTCAAGGACGGTATATCCCTGAAATACCAACCCCACATTGTCTCGGACGATATCATCGAGGTAGACGAAGTAATACTGGCCATCAGCTCCTGGAATAAACTGAAATCGCGGAAGTACATCCGAGGGGATATTGACATAGGCAAAGTATTCCTTCCCCCCTTTTTCGAGACGGAGACCCAAATACAGCTGCTGATTGTTCAAAAAGGGCTCAACACCGGAGACACCAAAAACGTGAGGGCGCAGATACGCCAAAATCCTTGAGCGAAAATGGTAGGAGATCTCAGCCTTTTGCTCCTCAGAGAGCATATCAAGAAAGGCGCCGAGGTGGATGCCCTTTTCTTTGAAGCGCGCCAAAATGTCCTCCAAAACGGCACCATAATCCTGCAGGTGGCTTCGCAACGTGGCCCGAATGTCCGTCAACAAGCCAGGCTCTACGCCCGCCGACTCCGTGATCTTTTGTTTGTCGATCTCCTGGATGGACCGAATGCTCGCCACGCGGACGCGTACAAACTCATCCAAATTGGAAGAGTAAATGGCCGCAAATCTCAGACGCTCCAATAATGGCACAGACTGATTTCGCGCTTCCATCAACACGCGGTAGTTGAAGGAAATCCAGCTCAGGTCACGATCGTAATAGGGATAATCGGGCATTGGTGTGAGGGTAGCGGATGAAGGAGGTTATGGAACGGGAAAGTAAATTTCTCGAGAACATAAATGCAAGAAAAACTTATTTGGATTCCCGCACCTAACGTATAAATTAGTGAGTACCCATCTGCAAAAAGCCATGGAAATCAAGAATATATTGGTACCCGTAGACTTCTCCGAGTGTGCGAAGAATGCATTGAGGAGTGCCATCATTATCGCGAAAAAGACCGGCGCCAAGATCCACATGGTCAATGCCGTGCATGTACACTCACCTCACCCGGAGATCACTGGCGGCATCATCGAAGAGATCCTGGCGGACTACGAAGAACAGGTGAAGGCCTCTTTCGAGGAACTGGAGTCTGAACTGATCGAACTCAAGGATGTACCACATGAGGCCGATAGATTCATAGCTTACCTCACGGATGCGATCTACACAGAAACGAAAGAAAAGAAGATCGATCTCATCATCATGGGCACCCGTGAAAAGCACGAGACCATGGAACATCTTTTGGGCACGCGCTCCACAGATGTCATTGACGTAATCGATGTGCCTATACTGGTCATACCAGAAAATTTCGTAGGACTGGCTCCTAGGAAGGTCGGTTTTGCATTCGAGTACATGGGCTCCATCACCACGGAGACCTACTGGATCCTGAAGAAAACCTGCGAGATCTTCGATGCTGAGCTATTGGTCTTCCACATCAAATCAAATGCCGAAGAGGTCTCCCTACAAGATCAGGAGGTCATAGAAAAGCTCAGGAAAGTGCTTGGCGAAGTGAATTGCTCCATCAGGACCGTAGAAGCCAAATCCGTTCCCGAAGGCATCAATCAATTTGTCACAGCCCATGACCTCGATATGCTGGCCATGATGCCGAAGAAGCATAGTTTTTGGCAGCGAATATTCAAGAAATCAGTCACCAAACACATCGCCATTGACACCAACATCCCTATGCTCATCTTCCGCGACTGACATGTCCATAGCGGATTAGCCCGCTGAAATTCTGGTCATGAAAGAAACGCCATTCTGCGACCTTGAGGGAATTCTGGGATTGCCGGCTGCAAAAACCCACGAAGGCCACATTCGACAGATAATCACGGACTCCCGGCAAATACGGAATGCCCCATCATGCCTGTTTGTGGCGCTCAAAGGCCCGTGGAGAGACGGCCACGACTTTATCATAGATGCGTTTGAAAAAGGCGTTCGGCAGTTCCTCGTGGAGGGGATTCCAGATGAAAGTTTGGATGCGGGATTCTACGTGGTGCCTTCCACGGTGAAGGCCCTGCAGCAGATTGCGGCATACAATCGTCAGCTTTTTGACTATCCTGTCATTGGGATTACCGGTAGCAATGGCAAGACCATCGTCAAAGAATGGCTTGCCCCCATGCTGGGTCAGGCCTTCAACGTCGTGAAGAGCCCTAAGAGCTACAACTCTCAAATCGGTGTGCCACTCTCTCTGCTTGAGATGGAGGACAAACACAACCTGGGCATATTCGAAGCTGGCATCTCGCAACCAAATGAAATGCCTAACCTGGAGCGGATGATCCAACCGACCATTGGCATCTTCACCAATATCGGAGAAGCCCATGCAGAGGGTTTCACTTCCAAAATCGAAAAAGCCCGCTCCAAGGCACAGCTATTCGCCAGTAGCCAATTAGTCATTTGCCGGTATGAGCATCTGATGGTGCGCGAAGTTCTCGGAGAGCTCAGCGGACCCCAAGTTTTGACCTGGTCCACGCAGAACAAGGGTGCTGATATCCTTATCGAGGGGCAAGACCTTCAAAGCGTCATTTCCTGGGGTCAAGAAAAAGTGGAAGTCACACTGCCCTTCCATCAGGAACCACTTGTGGAGAACTTACTTCATGCAGTTACATGTGCGATGGTTCTCAAGGTAAAGGAGGAGCAAATACAGCAAGGTATCCGGCTTCTTCCATCAGTGGATATGCGCTTGTCGCTGAAGAAAGGCATCAACGATTCCTATCTGATTGACGACAGCTACAACAACGACCTCATTGGCTTGCAATCGGCACTCGAGACTCAATCTGCCCAACGAACGCAACACAGGAAGAAGACCCTTATCCTGTCGGAAGTGCTCCAGACAGGTCTTGAACGGGAAGAAGTCTATGCGAGGATCAAGCAAATGCTCCTGGAAAATCATATTGACAGATTCTTTGCCATTGGTTTTGATCAGCCGCACTGGCACACAGATCCAGCCGGCGTGGAATGTCACTTCTTTGAATCAACGCAGGACTTTCTCAATCACATGCCGCCGTTCCGCGAAGAGCTAATATTGATAAAGGGCGCCCGGCCATTTGGTTTCGAGCGGATCGTGGGCCAGCTGGCCCAACAGAGGCATCGGACCCAATTGAGTGTCAGTTTCGAAAGCTTACGAAAAAACCTTATGGTCTTCAAAGGTCTCCTACATCCAGAAACAAGGGTGATGGTCATGGTGAAGGCCTTTGCCTACGGTGGTGGTGCCGTGGAGATTGCCAACTTCCTTCAGTACCAGGGCGTGGATTATTTGGGCGTTGCTTACTTCGATGAGGGCAGGCTGCTGCGTGAACACGGCATCGACGTCCCCATCATGGTGATGAATCCAAGTGTCGAATCCCTTGGTGATTTCAAAAGGTATGACCTGGAGCCGGTGATTTATGACATGAGTCTGTTGAAGGTAATTCTCAGCTTGCCCACGCCGCCATTTATCCATCTCGAAGTCGAAACCGGCATGAACAGACTCGGCTTTGGTGAAGAGGAGTTCTTGCAGCTATTGGCACAGATGCCCGGGATACCTCCTCAACAAGTGAAAAGCATTTTTACTCATCTGGCAACATCGGAGGACCTTGCACAGCAGGCATTTACAGATGAGCAACTGTCGCTTTTCGATAGCCGCTTTGATGAATTGACCGAAGTCCTTGGGTACACACCGATCAAGCACGCCTTAAATACGGGGGGAATCGTCACAAAACCCTCACATCAATACGATATGGTGCGCCTGGGAATTGGGCTGTATGGTATCGACCCCGTTGGGCAACTGAGCCTGGAAAGTGTCGGCAAGTTTTCCACCTATGTCAGCCAGATCAAGCATCTGAAGAAAGGGGAGTCGGTGGGATATGGAAGAAAAGGAACCATAGCACGAGACAGCAAAATTGCGACAATTCCCGTGGGGTACGCGGATGGTTATCTCAGGGCCTTCGGTAATGGCGTTGGCAAAGTCAACGTCGGCGGAGTTCTGGCTCCAACCATAGGTAATATTTGCATGGACATGTCAATGATTGACGTCACGGAAATCGCCTGTGACGTGGGTCAAGAGGTGGTACTGATGGGCGCAAATCCTCATATTACGGACCTGGCCCAATGGGCAAATACCATCCCCTACGAGATCCTTACCAACATCAGTCCGCGCGTGGAACGGGTCTACTCATGGCTATGATCTGCCGCAGCCAATAAACTTCTTCAGATCCAGATCTGGAAGTCCCAGATCCTGAGAAACGTATTTTATGGCCACGTTGGGAGTCGGTGCCGGCTTTTTGGGTGTTGATTTGTCCTTCTGCCTCATGGTACTGGTCATTTGTCACCTTATAGGTATACGACAAAAACAGTATGTGGGTGACAGTGGTTAACCTTGGAATTTCATGTTTGTCCCAATCGGGCCATTGTCTCCATATTTGCACCCTGATGAAAGACTTCACCACTACTACCATCGGCGTCCTCGGAGGAGGGCAATTGGGGCGGATGATGATCCAATCCGCCATCGATTACAACCTCGATATCAGGGTAATGGACCCTGATCCACAAGCGCCTTGCAAGAGACTGGTGGATGACTTTGTGATGGGTGACATTACTAATTATGAGGCGGTAATGGCCTTCGGAGAGAAATGTGACCTGATGACCATCGAGATAGAGAACGTCAACACGCAGGCACTGAAAGACCTGGCTGCAGCCGGCAAAAAAGTCTATCCTCAACCCGCCGTGATAGAACTCATCAAGGACAAGCGAAAACAGAAGACATTCTACAAAGCCAATGGCATAGCCACGGCAGATTTCATACTGACCGAAACCAAGGAAGATGTCGCGCAGCATCAATCCATGTTGCCCGCCGTGCACAAGTTAGGTACAGAAGGCTACGATGGCAGAGGTGTGCAGATCATCAGGACGGTTGAGGATCTTGACCTGGCATTTGACCGCCCGGGTCTTCTCGAACCACTCGTCAATATTGAAAAGGAACTCAGCGTTATCGTCGCTAAGAATCCTGATGGCGAAATCCGGTCCTTTCCAGCCGTCGAACTTTCCTACCATCCGGAAAAGAATCTCGTGGAGTTCCTGTTCTGCCCGGCAGACATCTCCTCTGAAGTAGAAGCCCGGGCTGAGGCGCTGGCTCGCGATGTGATTGACAAACTGGACATGATAGGCCTTTTGGCGGTGGAGATGTTTCTGACCAAGGATGATGAGCTGCTGGTAAATGAGATCGCACCGAGGACTCACAATAGCGGTCACCAAAGCATAGAAGGAAATATTACATCACAATTTGAGCAGCACCTTCGATCGATTTTGAATTTGCCCCTGGGGGATACCAGCATTACCCGCCCTACAGCCATGGTCAATCTCCTGGGTGAAGATGGATTCACCGGGCCGGCAAAATACGAAGGCATCGAAAAAATTGCCGCCATGAAAGACGTGCATGTCCACCTTTATGGCAAGGCACTGACCAAGCCTTTCAGGAAAATGGGGCATGTCACGCTTGGCGACGAGGATGTACAGCAGCTAAAAGAACGGGCCAGAGAAGTCAAAAATGTATTAAAAGTCATAGCATGAGCCAACCAAGAGTAAGCATCATCATGGGTAGTCAATCCGACCTTCCCATCATGCAAGAGGCGGCCGAGATCCTCGAAGAATTAGAAGTGCCTGTAGAAGTCACAGTCGTCTCGGCGCATCGCACACCGGAGCGGATGTATGACTTTGCCAAGGAAGCCAGAAATCGGGGGATCGAAGTGATCATCGCCGGAGCTGGTGGCGCAGCGCACCTACCGGGTATGGTGGCTTCGCTAACAACCTTGCCTGTGATCGGTGTGCCGATCAAATCTCGCAACTCAATAGATGGATGGGATTCAGTCTTGTCCATTCTGCAGATGCCTGGAGGCATACCGGTAGCCACTGTGGCTCTGAACGGCGCGAAGAACGCCGGCCTGCTGGCCGCGGCGATCCTCGGATCTCATGACAAAGTCGTCGGAGACAAGCTCGCGGAGTACAAGGAGTCCCTCAAAGACAAAGTGCTTGATAGCGCCACATCCCTCGAGCAAAACGGCTGGAAGGGCAAGAAGATCGGTTTTTAATCTAAGAGTGCTCGACCAATTCCGGCTTCTTTGGGAATACCAATGACAGGACAATGGAAAGCGTCAACGCTGCCATGATGATCCCAAAGGACAGGAATATTGGAATGTGAACATGCTCCACATTGAAGAGCGAGCCCAACGATGTCTGAATGATCTCCATCTCCAGGAGCATCTTAGCCCCGATGAATATCAAGACAATCGAAAGTCCCTTCTGCAATAGATAGAAACGATCCAGCACGTTGGCAAGAAGGAAGAACATGGCCCTCAAGCCCATGACTGCAAAAATGTTGGACGTATAGATCACAAACTCGTTTTGCGTGATAGCAAATGCGGCCGGAATCGAGTCCACTGCGAATATCAGGTCAGTGGATTCAATGAGGACGATCACAAGGAATAACGGGGTAAATACGCGCTTCCCATTTTCGATGGCAGTGAACTTGCCATTGTGCTCGTCTGTGGTCATCGGCAGGAACCGCTTGACAAACTTCAACAGGCCGTTCTTCTCAGGCTCCACCTGCATGTCCTCGTCGTCATTGAATATTTTGATGCCTGAATACACCAGGAAGAAGCCAAACACGTACAGGATCCAGTGAAACTGGGAGATCAGCATAGCGCCGACGAAGATGAAAATGGCTCGAAAAACGATGGCCCCGAGGATACCCCAAAACAGAATATTGTGGTAATACTCCTCCTTGACCTTGAAATACCTCAGGATTAAGAGGATGACAAATATGTTGTCAACGGATAGTGCCTTCTCAGTCACGTATGCGGAGAAGTACTCAAGCGTACTCGCCTTCCCATCTCCAAAGTAGTATATTATCAACCCGTATACGACGGAAACCGCCACCCAGAACAGGGACTGCCGCAGTGCTTCTTTTTGAGAGACTTTTTGATTTTTCTTATGAAAAACCCCCAGGTCTACTATCAAGAAAAGGACGATGACGACTGCAAAAATTCCGAAGAGCAGGACCTCGTTTTGGCCCGACAAGAGTGCTAGTAGCATATGTTACCCTCTAATTACACAATTCACACGATGTCTCTAGCTGAGGAACCCAAGGAAGCAATTCATTAACTGGGACAACCATGAATTAAATGAAGCTTCACTTTTGTTAGCGGCAAAGATACAAAGTTTCTGCGCATATTTTTTTAAATTGATTCCTCGTACGCATGCCCGGGCTTTGGATTGACATATTGCTCTTTCTTCTCATCTACACGCTTTTGATATTTCTTATTAAATGGCGCAGCTCATACAGGCGCCCAAGAAATAAAAATAGCGATGGAGAAGGGGGCATACCCATTGAATTCAACTGGGAGCCAGATTTGGACCTACCACCCGGTGTCACGCTTCCGGATTCCGGCCCCTCACTGGAATTAGAAGAAGTGGATGAAGATTTGCGCCGAAAAGTGGAACTCGTCTAGTCTTGGGATTCTCCTCCGTCGATAACTTTCGTCACCGCACTGAAGAAGACCGTATCTGACAAGATCATTTTTTGGTAGCCCGTTACGGAGAAAGCGGCGATATGGCCATCGTCAAAATCAATTGCGAACTCCCTATAGGCAGTATAGATAGCAGTTTCTTCATTCACTATGCCAGTAACTCTATCCAGGGCACTACCATCGTATTCCACTGTAAAACTCTGCAGTTCGCCGGTGTCATCGACCTTTATATACTCTTCCTTTGAGCCCTGCTTTCGGGTCTCAAAGGCGTTGCGGTATTTGGGCTGAGCAGGGTTGATGGCCATGAAAATCTTTAGCTCCTTGCTCAGCGCAGCGGAGTCCCCCTCCAGCTCCGCTACTTGCACTGTATCCCCAAGGACGACCTCCTTTTGGAGAGCGACTCCCTGTGTGACCATCCAGGAGATTTCATCCGCCAGAAGTGAGTCCAGATCCAAATACTCGCTCCGAACGACCTCCGACGGCGTGGTGGAACAACTTAAAAGCCCCGGCAGGAGCATCAAAAAAACCAGGTATCTCATCGATCGATCAGACCAGGATGTCGCCAGTCATTTCCTCGGGGATATTAAGTCCCATTAGTGTCAGTATGGTAGGTGCCAAGTCTCCCAATTTGCCGGGTTTGAGCGCTTTTACGTCACCGGAGCCATCGACCAACACAAATGGGACAAGATTCGTCGTGTGAGCCGTATGGGGTGAACCGTCCGGATTGATCATAATATCGGAATTGCCGTGATCAGCAATGATGATCGTAGAATAGCCATTTTCAAGTGCAGCTGACACGACTGCGTCCGCACAGCTGTCGACCGTTTCGCAAGCTTTTACTGCCGCCTCAAAGACACCCGTGTGACCAACCATATCTGGATTGGCAAAGTTGAGGCACACGAAGTCCACTTCTTGTTTTTGCAGTTCTGGGATGATCTTGTCGCGAATATCTCCGGCACTCATCTCCGGTGCCAGATCGTAGGTTGCGACCTTCGGCGAAGGGCATAAGATGCGGCTTTCCCCTTCAAATTCCGTCTCGCGACCTCCGGAAAAGAAAAACGTGACGTGTGGGTACTTCTCGGTCTCTGCAATCCTTATCTGTTTCTTGCCCTGGTGCTCCAGAGCTTCTCCCAACGTATTGGTGAGATTGTCCTTTCCAAAAACCACCTTGACATCGTTGAACGAGTCATCGTAATTCGTCATGGTCAGGTAATACAGATCCAGCTTCTCCATGCCCTCCTCAGGAAAATCCTGTTGCGTGAGTGCCACCGTGATCTGACGTCCCCGGTCGGTTCGAAAGTTGAAGCACATGACCACGTCCCCCTCTTTGATTGTCGCTACAGGATTGCCATTCTCTACGTGAATGATGGGCTCAATAAATTCATCCGTGACATTGTTGGCATAGGATGCCTTGATGCCTTCTTCCATATCCTCAAAATGAGATCCCTGACCATGGACCAGCGCGTCATACGCCTTCTTCACTCTCGGCCATCTCTTGTCGCGATCCATTGCATAATACCGACCGGTGATCGTAGCAATCTTGCCCCCTGTAGTCGCCATGTGCCGCTGCAGGTCCTGTACATATCCGAGTCCACCTTTTGGGTCGGTGTCACGTCCATCTGTGAAAACATGTACGAAGATGTCCTCAACACCCGCCTTTGACGCCTCGGTGATCAGTCCTTTCAAGTGATCGATGTGTGAATGCACCCCTCCATCTGAAACCAATCCCATAAGGTGTAGCGGTTTGCCCTGGTTTTTGGCATGGTCAAAAGCCTCACGAAGGACTGGACTTTCCATCAGCGTTTCATCCTTGACGGCATTATTGATTTTGACAAGGTCCTGGTACACAACCCGGCCAGCTCCCAAATTCATGTGACCAACTTCTGAATTCCCCATCTGACCTTCTGGCAATCCAACAGCCAGACCTGATGCCTCTAATGTGCTTGCCGGATAATCCTGCAGCACACGATCCATAAAGGGTGTTTTAGCCTTATCTATCGCTGACACAGACTTGTCTTTGGCTATGCCCCAGCCATCGAGTATCATTAGAATCACCTTCTTGTTCATAGGAATGGGTTGACTTTTATCGTCTAGTTGAAGTGATGAACTTTACAAATTTGCGGCAAAGATAACCTCGCTGATAAACAGGTTTACCCCCTTCACTCGTTTCTATCAATGGAATCGCTAACTTTTGGCAACAAATTTGTCATTGATGCTGTCATGAAGAAAATATTCACCGTCATTTTCTTGCAAGCCGTACTTGTGCAATGGTCCTTTGGCCAGGATCAGGACATTGAAGACATAGGCGTGTCTCTTCGCAACGGATCGGCACGAGAGCTTGTAAAATTTTGTGGCAGTTCCGTAATTCTCAAACTCGAAGGAGAGACCACCACGTACAGAAAGGCACAAGCCGAGGAACAGCTGAGAGCGTTTTTTCTCGATAATCCGCCAGTGGATTTCAACTACATTCACCAGGGATCATCGACAGAGGGGCTCAAGTACTGCATAGGGAGATACGTGGTGAACAATGGCGCATTTCGAGTGGTTTTATTGCTCAAACAAGACGACGATGGTTTTCAGTTGGACACCATCACACTTACTAAGGAATAATCACCCGGTTCAATGAAACCTACTTATGTATCGGAGCAGAGACTCAAAAAATTTGTCTCTGCGGCACTCATGGAGGATGTTGGCCCCGGCGATCACTCATCGCTCGGTGCGATACCTGCTGGCGCCACCCGTGAAGCGATTCTACTCATAAAAGACGATGGTATCCTGGCAGGGATCGATTTAGCAGATTTCATTTTTAAAACCGTCTGTGAGGATTACACGATTGATCGATACAAGGCGGACGGGGATCAGGTGCATACAGAGGATCAGGGTTTTAAAGTACACGGAGACGCCCATTCGATTTTAAAGGCCGAGCGATTGGTGCTCAACTGCATGCAGCGAATGAGTGGCATCGCCACCTACACACACTACTTGAATGGCCTTATCAAGGGTAGCGGCGCCAGATTGCTGGATACCCGCAAGACAACGCCCAACTTCCGAATGCTTGAAAAATGGGCTGTGGCCATAGGCGGCGGTGTGAATCATCGCTTCGGCTTATATGATATGGTCATGCTCAAGGACAATCACATCGACTATGCAGGAGGGGTCAGAGCAGCCATTGATCGCACCACCCACTACCTCGAAGAGAACAATTTGTCGCTGGACATAGAGATAGAAGTCAGAAATTTGGATGAACTTGCGGCTGTTTTAAAAGTAGGTGGCGTCAGAAGGATCATGTTGGATAATATGATCCCCTCCGAAATGAGGCAGGCCATAGCTTTGATTGACGGTCAATACGAAACCGAAGCCTCTGGAGGAATTACCGAAAAGAACATCCGAGAAATCGCAGAGACGGGTGTCAACTACATCTCTGTAGGCGCTCTGACGCACTCCTACAAAAGCTTAGATATGAGTTTAAAGGCTATTTAGGAGACATTATGATTATCAAAACAAAAAAGTACCAGCTACCAACCAAAGTGTACATCAGAACGGCACTCGCTGCCGTCCTGAAGCAGCAGTGGTGGGTAGGCCTGATCTACCTGGCCATTTGTGCGGGTTATTTTGTGATCCCCAATTGGTGGTGGGTCATCGGTGCGTCCATTGGACTGGTGCTATATCTGCTGTTTTGGCTGATTCAGTTCGCGGGAGTCACCCAACTGGAGCAGGGCAAGGTATTATTTCAGAAGTTGTCGTATGAGATAACGAGTCAGCAGATACTGATCAAGCTCAATACCAAACAGGGTATGCCCATGAAGTGGGACCAGATCCGCCGAGCGAAAAAAGGAAAGGACAGCTTCACTTTGTTTGTCAGTAAAGCACAGATCATTCATCTGCCTTTCAGGATTTTCAATAGCGACAATGAAGTGAGATTTCTCGAAACCGTCCTGAAGAGAAAAGGCTACATTCAGGAGTAGTGCAGGAGGATCGGCTGAAGGAACTATGGCAAAAAGCCTCCGCACTTTGCGCCAAACAAGAAAAAGCTCCTAGCCAGATATTGCGCAAATTGGAAGGCTACGGTGCCTCGGCCGACGAAGCAGAGGCACTTCTTCAGCGACTCATCGACGAAAATTTTGTGAATGAGGAACGCTTTGCCCGGGCCTTCGTTTCTGACAAGTTTCGCTTCAATAAGTGGGGAAAGGTGAAAATAGCCTTCAACCTCCGGCAGCTGGGCATTGTTGAAGATCAAATCGAAAATGCCCTGGCGACAATCGAACCCCGTGACTACGAGGACTGCGTGCTGCAGATAGCCACACAAAAAGACCGCCAACTGGGCACGAGCCTCTCTCCCCGCCATCGTGAAAAGAAGATTGTCGACTTTCTACGTTCCAAGGGCTTTGAATTTGATGTAGCCCGAAAAGTGGCCGCTGATCTGTCCTCTCGCTAACAGTGAGAGGCGAAAACTGCCCCCGAAGGCATCTTTCCACTTGTGATAAGTGTAGTAACGAACATGAAATACGCAGTCATTACGCTCCTGCTATTGCAGGTGGGGTCCCACCACAACCTCAAAAATGGGCTGGCCATCGGCGGTTATGATCCCGTCTCTTACTTCGGCGAGTCGGGCCCATTGAAGGGAGATCGCCAATTCAAGGCAGCCTATGAGGGGGCTACCTATTATTTCACCAGTGCAGAGAATCGAAAGAGGTTCCAGTCCGATCCTTTGAAATACACACCAGTCTACGGAGGGTGGTGTGCCTATGCGATGGGGGCGACTGGCGAGAAGGTGAAAATCGATCCAGAGACCTTCAAGATCTTGGATAATCGGCTATACCTCTTTTATAATTTTTGGGGCAATAACACCCTCAAATCGTGGAACAGAAAGGAAAAACAGCTAAAAGGCAATGCCGACAAGTATTGGTCGGAGATTGTGTCCACTAAATAATATGGTCTTATTTTTGTCTGATTTAAAGCACTGAGGATCTATGCTAATCCAGCAAGCAGCACGCGAGCTACTACTTCAACTGAGTGACGTACTTGATGAACTGAAGGATGAGGACTTCTCCAAACCTATCCAGTCGTTGAGTGGATCCTCCATTGGGCAGCATGTCCGTCATACGATCGAGTTCTTCCTGTGCCTCATGGACGGTGTGGGAAAAGGCGAGATCAACTATGACAATCGCAAGCATGACAAATTCATCCAGGAAGACCGAAAGCTGGCCCTGAGTGTGATAGCATCTGTCGACGAGTTCCTGACCAGAACCCTCGAAAATCATCCGATGGACCTGGTGGCAGATTACGACCCCAAGGGTTCGGAGTCCATTGCTATTCCCAGCAGCTTCTTCCGGGAACTAGCCTACAATATCGAGCACACGATTCACCACATGGCGCTCATAAAGATTGGACTGCGGGATGTGGGTAATTATGTAAACATCCCCGACCACTTCGGCGTCGCGAGCTCCACGGTGCGGTACCAGCGAGGGCAGGCCTAAGCGTTTCATGCCCACCAAAGTAGGGACCCTGCAAAAATGGTGGACCAGGATTTCCAGATTTGAATTCTGGCCATTCACACTGTTTTATTTACCCGTCTTCGGCTACTACGGCTGGCTTGCCCTCCGTAGCAGATCGCTTTTCTTTTTCACAGCCTCCAATCCATCCATTGAGTTTGGCGGGATGATGGGCGAGAAGAAATCTGACATCTTTGATCTGATCCCACCAAAGTATATTCCCGTAACCAGGCTCTTCAAGGCCGACTCCTCCGCTGAGGCACTGCTCCAATACCTCAAAGAGGCAAGTCTGCAGTACCCCGTGATCCTCAAGCCCGATATGGGGGACCGAGGATGGATGGTGGAAAAGATCTCGACCAACGAGCAACTTCGGAAGTACCTGGCCACGATTGAGGTGGACTTTCTCGTCCAGGAATTTGTGAGCGAGCCAATAGAAGTTGGTGTCTTCTACGTACGTATGCCTGGAGAAAAGAGGGGCCGTATCACCTCCGTTGTCCGGAAGGGATTCTTATCCATACAAGGTGATGGACAACACACGGTTCAGGAGTTGCTGGAGCAAAATGTACGAGCTGTCTTGCAAGCGGATATGTCCAGTCCCGCAGTACAGTCCATAGCGGCGAATATCCCGGGCAAAGGCGAGGAGATCGAGATAGAGTCCATTGGCAACCACTGCAGGGGCACGACGTTCTTCGACGCAGGGGACTGGATAGACGATGCCTTGAGTATCACCTTCGACGAGGTCGCCGATCAGATTGAAGAGTTCTATTTTGGGCGGTTCGATATTCGCTGCCGGAGTATTGACGACCTCAGAAAAGGTGAGCACTTCAAGATCCTGGAACTCAATGGAGCAGGCGCAGAACCGGGTCATATCTACCAACCCGGTTATTCACTGATACAAGCTTACAAGGATGTCACATGGCACTTAAAGCTACTTTTTGAGGTCAGTAGAGCCAACAGAAGAAGAGGACATAAATATTGGAAATTCTCCGACGGTTGGAACAAATTACAGGAAGTCCGCACCTACAATAAGGCACGCACCACCTAGTTCATGGCACTACAGGTATTTTTCATCGCCTTTATCATCAGTCTTCTGGGTTCGATCCCACCCGGCACGATCAACATCACGGCCATGAAGATGGGGATCCTCGGGATGACGAGAGCGGCCTATTTCCTGATCCTTGGAGCTACTATCGTTGAGTTTTTCTATGCCTCTCTGGTACTGAAATTTCAGCAATTCCTCAGTCGTAACATTGAATTTACCCATCACTTCACGCTCGTGACGGGTATCGTGCTTTGCATCCTCGGCATTCTGTCGATTCGCTCACATAGCACGTCGAAGACCATCGCCTTGAAATCTGCCGAACGCGGGCGCAATGGTTTTGTAAAAGGAATTGTGCTCGGCTTTTTGAATCCTCTGTCTATCCCGTTTTGGTTGGCCGTGACAGCCTACCTGCAAAGTCACGGGTGGATCTCGGTGGAAGGGTGGTCCTTTTGGACATACCTGGTGGGTATATTCCTAGGCTCCATTGTGACGCTCATCCTGGCCATCCGGCTTGGCAATCGATTCACGGCTATCAGCGACAATCAGCTGCTGGTGCACGTCCTCCCAGGCGTCACCTTTCTGAGCCTTGGAGCCTACAACCTCTATTTGTGGTTTGTGAATTAACCCCAAAGCCCTGAAGGCACAATCTCCAGCACATGCTCGTCCGGGTCCAGAAAGTAGAAGGAGCGCAAACCCCCGGGCCATTCCTGTTCAAAGATGATCTCTATGCCTCTCTGTATTACATTGGCCCTTGTCTCTTCGTATTCCGCAACCGGCACCTCAAATGCCAGGTGCTGATGACCCTCAGCGTAGTGTGGGGGCAGTACCTTTTCTTCCTTGGTCGCTGCAGGGTCAAAACATAGCAGCACACTCTCGCCCGCACGAAAGAAGACATGACGCCCGGCAGTGAAGTTGATCAGCTCAAACCCCATGACTTCCTGATAAAATTCCCTGGTCCGTACAAGGTCATGTACATAAATGCACGTCTCTTTGATATGTGTGATGTTGCCAATCATTCACTGAAAATAGGCAAGAACAGGGGTATTTTATAGGGGTCTCCTATCTTTGCCACCCGATCTGCATCCAACTAATATCCCCAGGAAGTCTTGAATTGGAACAAACTGCTGATGCGGCTGGCTATCTGGCGCCTCAGATACATTGGCGAGAACAACTTCATCCTGATTGTCGCGGGGGTCATTGGTCTCATCGCGGGGCTGGCTGCGGTCACCCTTAAGACCTCTGTGCATGCCATTCAAAATTTCCTGGCTCGGAATACGGACTTCATAGGTTTCGACTGGTTTTACATCACCTACCCACTTATTGGAATTCTGTTGACGATGCTGGTCGCGAAATACATCTTCAAAGAGAGTCTAGGTCACGGCATCACACAGATACTTTATGCCATCTCCAAGAACTCAAGCATCATCGCGCGAGCCAAGATGTATTCGAGGATGATCACCAGTGCCATTACCGTTGGCTTTGGTGGTTCTGTTGGTTTGGAGGCGCCCATTGTCGTAACTGGCTCAGCTATTGGATCAAATGTGGCCCGTTTTTTCCACCTCAATTACAAGCGACGCACATTGCTCATCGGCTGTGGATCTGCTGGGGCCGTTTCAGCAATATTCAACTCGCCCATCACCGGGGTGATTTTCGCCGTGGAGGTAATTTTGACAGAGGTCACTATCTCCAAATTCATTCCCATCCTCATCGCTTCCGTTGCGGGGCAGCTCGTAACCATCGTATTGCTAGGCGAGGACATCCTCTTTTCATTCCGCCTCGTGGACGGATTCCGCACTTCAGAGACGTTGCACTACTTTGGTCTGGGCATTGTCTGTGGGTTGATCTCCGTCTATTTCACCCGGATCATGTACAGGGTGGAGAATGCAGTGAAAAGCATCCGCAGCAGCGTTGGCAGAGCCGTCTTCGGAGGCATGGCACTAGCAATACTCATACTCATATTTCCTCCAGTCTATGGTGAGGGGTATGAGTCCATCAAACAGCTGCTTTCCGGTGAGGCCTCACAAGTATTCGAGAGCAGCTTCTTCTCCGTCTTTCGAGACAACACCTATCTGCCTGTTTTTCTGCTGACCCTGGTGATTTTGGTAAAGCCTGTCGCCACAGCGATCACCATCGGGGCTGGTGGCAGCGGGGGAATCTTTGCTCCTTCGCTCTTCATGGGTGGATTAACGGGATTCACGCTAGCATATACTATCAACCTTCTCATTCCAGGTGCCAATCTCAGCCTTAGCAGTTTCACGCTCGTGGGCATGTGCGGCGTAATGAGTGGTGTGCTCCACGCTCCATTGACGGCTATCTTCCTGATTGCTGAAATCACCGGCGGCTACCAGCTCTTTGTCCCGCTAATGTTGGTTTCGGCTATCTCCTTTACGACGATATCTTACTTCGAGAAATACTCATTGTACACCAAGTCACTGATCGAGAAAGGCGACCTCATTCCTTATGACAAGGACCTGATCGTGTTGAGTCTATTGAATATCTCCAAGCTCATTGAAAAAGATCTGCTCACCATCCACCCAGAGCAAAGTCTTGGTGATCTGACAGAGCTAGTCAAAAAAAGTAAGCGCAACATATTCCCTGTCATCAATGAAGAAAATGAGCTCCAGGGAATTGTCACACTGGACGATATCAGAGACATCATGTTTGATCAGGAGAAACGCGACAATGTCCTGATCCAGGCAATCATGCAGAAGCCCCCAGCCTACGTATCACCCCACGAGAAAATGCAATCAGTTATGAATAAATTCCAGCTGACGCAGGCGTGGAACCTACCGGTGATCGACGACGGAAAATACGTGGGATTTGTGTCCAAAAGTCGCATCTTCAATGCCTACCGGAGCAAATTGATCAAGCAAACCCAGGAGTAGGAAATCACCACAGCACAAAAAACTACAAAAAGTGCCTCTGCTAGTGGTCCATTGAATTATCCACAAAATCTGGCATTCAAGTCAATAGCGTTACATGATTGCTTTTCAGCTACTTATACCAAATATTATTTGGGTCTGTTGAAAAATGGCCATAGCTGTGGAAAAGTACCCTTCTCTCCGAAAAATGCAAATTCAATAGTAAACCCAGGCGTGCCATACACAACGGAATAAAAGTCACTCCTCTGGGACCTGGTTTTCCAAAAGGATAGCTTTTTCACACCCACCGTTCACGTCAATATCTCCCCCATTCATTCCCCGAAATATTCAATAATTGACAACCCAGAGGTAAAGATTTGCTCAAATGATAAACATTGCGGGACACTTCCACGTATTATTAGGCCTATGCGACATGTGATGATCGGGGTACTGGCATTATCCTTGACATTTGCGAATGCTCAAGATCTCGAGATAATCAAGTACCATCAACTGGCTAGCGAAATGACTGGTAGCAATCAGCTTACCGTCATCAACTTTTGGGCGACCTGGTGCGGTCCCTGCATCAAAGAACTTCCTCACTTCGAAGAGGCCAACAAAATGGACAACGTCCGCGTGATGCTTGTCAGTCTCGATTTTGTGGAAGATGAAGCCAAAGTCAAGAATTTCGTACAGAAAAGAAACCTGCAGTCTGAAGTCTACTTACTAGACGAAAAAGACTATGATGACTACATGGGCAAGGTCGACGAGTCCTGGTCCGGTGCAATCCCTGCAACATTGATCGTGGATCAACGCGGCAGGAAATATTTCTATGAGCAAGCTTTCAATCGCCAGGAGCTGCTTTCAAAAATTAACAAATTCGTCAATTGACAAAATGCATGGCAACATGAAAAGAACATTCCTATTGGTTACCGGGGTATTGGCTGTAGTTGGCATCCTCTTCATGAATGCATCATCAGATGTGCGTGGATATGAAGTAGGGGACTATGCAAGAGACTTCGAACTCGAGAACGTGGACGGCAAGATGGTCTCAATGGCAGACTACTCCGACGCTAAGGGCTTTATCGTCGTATTCACTTGCAATACTTGCCCGTATGCTAAAATGTATGAGAATCGCATCATCGAGTTGGACAAAGAATTTAAGGCCAAGGGCTTTCCAGTCATTGCGATCAATCCCAATGATCCGTCGCAACAACCTGGAGATAGCATGGACGAGATGAAAGCCCGTGCATCCAGCAAGAGCTACCCTTTCCCGTATTTACGAGATGATGCCCAGGACGTGACAGCCGCCTACGGCGCCGCAAAAACTCCTCATGTATTTGTGTTGAACAAAGAAGAGAATGGAAAGTATAGAGTGGAGTACATCGGAGCCATCGATGATAGTCCCAGAGACGCCTCCGACGTAGGTGAGGCATTCGTGGCCAATGCGATCAACGCATTGCTGAATGGAGAGAAGCCAACAGTTACCAGTAAGCGTGCTGTCGGGTGCGCCATTAAATGGCGGCAGTCTTAAAACGAGATTGACAACTAGTCATGGAAGGGAATCTGCATTGATTCCCTTTTTTTATGCAAAAGCTTTTCGATAAATGGGCTTTCGATACAGAAACTGCAGGTACATCGGGAGGTACATAATAAGGTCCGTCAACATCCAGCCGGTGGAGTAGGAGATGTCATCAATGATCGTCGCTCCATCGCCGTCTTGCCTGACCTCATGGTGATGTACCCATGAACTGAGAAAAAATGGAAGCTTGATCCCCTTATCAACGAATACCCAACGATCCGTGTCCTTCTGATCTGAAACGATCTCGCTGGTCCATTCCTGGCGGAAGAAAATGAAGTTGAGCTGTAGCGACACAATATTTCCGGTTTCTGATCCGTCAAAACGAAGCAGCTTGACTTTTGGGAATGGTGGGCTCAATTGAACGAAAAGGTCCTCGTTAAAACCATGCTGAACTTTCTCCAGTGACGATCGAACGCCCGTCGAAATCTTTAACCTCATATGGAGGTGAACATGCGGATAAGCCTAATGTTTTGCCAAAAGTCGTACGTCCTGATCTCGGACTACAATTTCTTGGCTTCCTCCCAGTACACATCCATCTCAGCCAGGGTCATCTCGCCCAGCGCCTTGCCATCGCGTTTTGAGGCCTCCTCCAGGTAGGTGAATCGCTTGATGAATTTCTTGTTGGTCCGCTCGAGTGCCTCTTCCGGGTTGATCTCCAGGAACCTCGCATAGTTGACCAGTGAAAAGATCAGGTCCCCAAACTCACTTTGGGCTCTCGACTGATCTATGGGTTGGTCTTCGGACACGTCAAACTCCTCCTTGAATTCGTGCATCTCCTCCTCCACTTTCTCCCATACCTGATGTCGCGCCTCCCAGTCAAATCCAACACCCCGGGCCTTTTCCTGTATCCTCATCGCCTTCACAAGCGCTGGCAGTGATTGGGGCACACCCCCTAGAACCGACTTGTTGCCCTTCTCTCTCAGTTTAATTTGTTCCCAGTTCGCCTTCACCTGTTCTTCATCATTGGCTTCTACATCCCCGTAGATGTGGGGATGCCTGCGGATCAACTTGTCGCAGACCGCATTCAAGACGGCTGCTACATCAAATGCCCCCCTTTCCTGGCCTATTCTGCTATAAAATACCATGTGCAGCATCAGGTCGCCTAGTTCTTTCTTCATCTCATCCATGTCATGCTCCAGGATGGCATCCGAAAGCTCATAGGTCTCTTCGATTGTTAGATGCCTTAGACTTTCGAAGGTCTGTTTCTTGTCCCAGGGGCAATTCTCCCGCAACTCATCCATAATGGTCAGGAGGCGATCGAACGCCTGAAGCTTGTCGGCACGGTTCGGATCAGGTGCGGCTAGCGGTTTCTTCATTTTCTTGAATCTTTTCGCGTTTTCACTAGTTGTAAGGATCGAAGGCAATTTGCTTAATTTTGCATTTAAACAAAGGGCAATGACAACGATACTTCTGGGAATAGGTTTTGTAGCGATTTTCTTCATCCTCATGTCCGTCCGTCTCATTTTCCTCAAGAACGGGGAGTTCAAAGGAACATGTGCCTCTCAGTCCCCCTACCTCAACAAAGAAGGGGCACAGTGCGGCTTCTGTGGTAAGACGGTCACACCGGGCGACTCTTGCGCCAACCCCGACTCCGAAGTCAACAAAGTACTTGCCAAATTCGACTGATCTATTGATCTGGACCGCGCGCAACTGGTATTGAAATAATTCTATATTTGCGCTCCGCTAAAGTCTTGATCGAAGTTGACACTCATTAAATCCATTTCCGGCTTCCGAGGTACAATCGGTGGCAAAATCGGCGAGACACTCTCACCGATTGACGTGACAAAATTTGCCGCGGCATATGGCATGCTGATGCGAAGTAGGAGCGACAAGCCGAAGGTTGTTATTGGCCGCGATGCACGTCCATCCGGGAAAGCCATTTCTCAGCTCATCTCCAATACGCTGGTCGCCCAGGGAATCGATGTGGTTGATTTAGGGCTGTCTACCACACCCACAGTGGAGATGGCCGTGAAGTATGAAAGTGCCACCGGGGGTGTGATCGTCACTGCGAGCCACAATCCCGCAGGATGGAATGCGCTCAAAATGCTCAACGATCAAGGCGAATTTATCTCTGCAGAAGAAGGCAAGGAAGTCCTCCAATGGGCCGACTCGCCTGACCTCTTCTTCACCGAACCTAGAAAGTTTGGTGAGTACTCAAAGAATAAAGACTACCTCGAGCGACACATCGACGACATCCTCAATCATGAGCTTGTCGACGTGCAGCAGATTCAAGATCGTCGCTTCAAGATAGCCGTGGACGCGGTGAACAGCACCGGAGGGATCGCCGTCCCCATGCTACTAAAGAAACTAGGTGCCGAGGTCCATGAGATGTATTGCGAGCCGAATGGGCACTTTCCACACAATCCAGAGCCACTACCGGAGAACATCGCGCACCTCTGTCAGGAAATAGAGGCGGGGGACTTCGACCTTGGGATAGTAGTAGACCCAGATGTAGATCGGTTGGTATTGGTTTGCGAAGATGGGCAGGTCTTCGGAGAAGAATACACACTCGTAGCCGTAAGCGACTATGTCCTCGGCAAAAGGAAAGGGAATACAGTTTCTAACCTGTCGAGTACCCGGGCTCTTCGTGATGTGACCGAGAAGCATGGAGGCAAGTACCACGCGGCGGCCGTCGGAGAGGTACATGTCGTGAAGAAGATGAAGGAAGTCAACGCCGTCATCGGTGGTGAAGGCAATGGAGGAGTGATCGTGCCCGACCTCCATTATGGTCGAGACGCCCTTGCAGGAATTGCCCTTTTCCTGAGTCTGTTGGCGCAATTTGGGAAGAGCGTCTCAATGCTACGAGCGACCTATCCCAACTATCACATCTCCAAAAACAAGATCGAGCTCACGCCAGATATCGATGTGGATGGTATACTCGACAAGCTAAAAGACAAGTACAAGCAACAGCCGATCGACACTACCGATGGCGTGAAGATTGAATTTGGCAGGGAGTGGGTGCAACTACGGAAGTCGAATACTGAGCCAATAATCCGTATTTTTGCAGAGTCTGATAGTGCGGCGACCGCTGAGCACTTGGCAAATAAGCTGATAACAGACATTAAGGAGTTTATCTCCAACTGACATACACCCAAAACCTGATAGCCGATGCGCGTATATTTTGACAATGCGGCAACGACTGCCATCGATCCGACCGTATTCGAGGAGATGCGACCCTTGTTCACGGAGCATTATGGCAATCCCTCCTCCATCCATGCACATGGCAGGCAAGTCCGGTCCTTCATTGAGAGAGCCCGAAAAAAGGTAGCAGATATACTCAATACAAGTCCTTCGGAGATTTTTTTCACTTCGGGTGGGACAGAGGCAGACAACACTTTTCTGAGATGCGCCGCGCAAGCAAAAGATCTCAAGCACGCCATTACCTCCAAGATTGAGCACCATGCGGTACTGCACACCCTGGAAGCCCTCGAGAAGGAAGGGCTGCTCCAGCTGCATTTTGTGGAGTTAGATGATATTGGCCGGGTCAAGATGGATCACCTCGAAGATCTACTGAAGCAATATCCCAAAGCACTTGTCTCGCTGATGCATGCCAATAATGAGATCGGCAACCTCCTTGATTTGGATCAAGTAGGCGACTTGTGTGAAGCCTATGACGCCACCTTCCATTCCGATACTGTACAAACGGTCGGTCACATCCCGCACAATCTCCAGGATCTGAGGACCCATAGCATCGTAGGATCAGCCCATAAGCTGCACGGACCAAAAGGTGTAGGGTTTCTGTATGTGCGACATGACACCAAGATTCACCCATTTATACACGGTGGCGCTCAGGAAAGAAATATGCGCGGTGGCACTGAGAATGTGTATGGTATTGTCGGCCTCGCCAAGGCTTTGGAGATCGCCTACGATGAGCAGGTCGAGCATCGGGAACACATAGAGCGACTGAAGCTACACATGATCGACCGCATGAGGGCGGCGGTTCCGGACGTGCAGTTCAATGGCACTTCAGCCGATCTGAACAATAGCCTCTATACAGTGCTCAATGTCTGCTTACCTCCTTCGGATGACAATGATATGTTGCTGTTCAACATGGACATCAGCGGCATCTCGGCATCAGGCGGTAGCGCCTGCAGTAGCGGCTCCAACATTGGTTCGCATGTGCTGGCGGAATTGAACAGAGATCAGCGACGAGGGGCTATTAGATTTTCATTCAGCAAGTACAATACGATCGAGGAGGTGGATTATGCAGTGGAGAAGCTGGCGGAAGCTGTTGCTGTTGGCGTGTAGCTTCATCACACTTTTCTGCGTTTCTCCCGCCTTCAGTCAACAGGCGTTCGTCAAAAAGTATGAATTGGATCCCTCTGAAGGGCATTCCCTGAAAGAGGACTTGGGTGAACTGAAGTGTACCGCTTTGGCGATTGTTCCCAGGGTTGACCCCGGCACTTCGGCGATTTCCGCAACTATCAATGGCCAGAAAGTGCTCATTCCCCGAGATGAAGACGCGCCAAGGCCCACATACTTCCTATCACTGCCGGAAGCGACCTCCGCTATCGAGATTGACCATTCCGAGACAATCGATTTCTATGCCATTCATAGCGGTGGGACTCCCGTGGTTGAACGAAGACATTCCCAAGAAACAGACTGTTTGACACTTCCCTCTGCAGTCACCCAAGAAATATGGCGCGATGGTTTACAAGCACCCAACTTCACCAGGTCGGCCAACGATGTTAGCCATCACATTGTCCATCACACCGCGGGATCCAACTCCAATTCGAACTACACACAAGTCGTCCGAGACATTTATCTCTATCATACGCAGGTCAATGGCTGGTCGGACATCGGTTACAACTTCCTCATCGCGCAGGATGGCACCATCTATGAAGGGCGTGATCCTGGACAAAGCCTCACGGAATTTGAAGTGGTCGGAGCACATTTTTGTGCGAAAAACTCTGGTACGCTAGGCATCTCACTTCTGGGCAATTACGAGACCGCAGCGCCTACAGATCCGGCTCTGGAGAGCCTTCGTGACTTATTGGCTTACAGCTTTGAGCAACTGGATATAGACCCCACAGCCAGTTCAACGCATCGAGGACAAACCCTCGAGCACCTTTCGGGTCATAGAGATGGCTGTAGCACACTTTGCCCCGGCGCTAACCTCTACTCATTATTGAGTTCGATGCGAGTGGAGGTCCAGACGACGATCGACAACTGTGAACCCCCCATCTCTCCACCGTCCCTGTCTTTCTCAGGGCCGTCCCAAATTAACGCAAGGGCAACGGTGACTTTTGTGAACACCAGCACAGGATATGAAAACTATCTGTGGTTGTTTGAAGAAGGCGCCCCGCCAACGTCCAGTGCCGAAAGTGTGGATGTCTACTACCAGCATGTTGGTGTCTATGATATTACGTTGGTGGGGGAGGCAGTGGATGGTTCCATGGATACCCTCTATGTGAGAGACTACGTGCGAGTGGGAAGCCAGGTAGAGACCCCCTGGATCTACCCAAATGCTGTGGTAGCTGGCGGGCAGTTGAACATCGAGTTCGGCGACCCTATTGTGGCTGTCACACTGATGTCCATGACTGGTCAGGAGATTGCTACGTGCCTGGGTGTCGATGGACAGATCAACCTGCCCCCGACCAGTTCAGGCGTGCACATACTCAAGATCCGTACACAAGCAGCTACCTACTTCAAGCGATTGATCGTGCGATGAACCCAGGGAGACTCAAAGATCAATGGCCAAGATAACGATCATCGTCCCCACGCTAAACGAAGAAGGCTGCCTCCGAAAAACGTTGCAGCATACGTTTGACAGCTGCTACAAACGCGAGCATGTTGAAGTAATCGTAGTAGATGCTGGGAGCGATGACGGCACTGTGAAGTCTGTTGAGGACATGAATGTCCGAGTAGTGAGTGATCGCAAATTGAGGGGTAAGAAATATGCCAGTCTGAATGTAGGACTCTACTTAAGCACGAGTCCCATCACGATGTTCCTGGATGCTGACACAATGCTTCCTCCCTCCTTTGACCAAAAGATACTCGAGATCATGACGCAGCGACATGTCATCGGCGGAGCTTTCTGCATGGTATTTCATCAAGAGCGGGGCCTGCTCCGCCTATTGCGAAAAATCAATGACCTCCGTTATCACTTTGAGGACATCTACTATGGTGATCAGGCTTTATTCTGCGACACGCAAATGGCTCAGGAACTTGGGGGTTATCCAAAAAAATCACTGATGGAGTCCGCCTTCTTCTGCCGCCTCCTCAAGAAACACGGCAAGCTCCTACTGATTCCCGAACCGGTCGTGACCTCGGCTCGAAGATTCCAGGAGCACGGTATTGCCAAAGTGGTATGGTTTGATATTAGGATGTGGTTTCGGTTTACCGTGGGAATGGATGTCCAAGCATTCGCCAAGAAGTATTGGCAACACAATCAGGGCATCAATCCAACACAATCTCCTTGAGGCAGTCAATCCACTTCGCCTCGGTGTTCAGACTCGGCACCAGATCCCAAACTTCTCCGCCAGCTTCGATAAAATCCTCCTGGTAAGTCTCGCCAACCTCGATGGTTGTCTCCAGACAATCTGACACAAATGCAGGTGAGAAAGCCAGCACCTTCTTCACTCCCCGGTTGGCCAAATCCAGAAGTACATCCTCCGTGTAGGGCTTGATCCACGGATCACGGCCCAGCCGTGACTGGAAGCAAACCGTGTATTGATCTTCCTGCAAGCCCAGCTTTGCTGCGACTAATCGTGTCGTCTCGAAACACTGCGCCCTGTAGCAGAACCGGTTGCTGTCAGTGAGCTTATTGCAACAGGACCCCAACTGGCAATATCCATTGACAGAGCCCTTTCTGATCTGTCGCTCCGGCAAACCATGATAGCTAAATACGAAGTGCTCATAGCTCTTCTTATCCATCATGTCCTGACCCAGATCGGCAATTGTTTCTATGAATAGCTCACGCTCCAGGAATTGGGAGGTGAATTTTATCTCAGGGATGATCTGCCACCCACGAGTGATCTCCATGACTTTATCGATGACAGAACCTGTGGTCGCCGACGCATACTGCGGAAACAAAGGGATCACGTGTATTGACTCCACCTTGGCTTTGCGAAGCTTTTCTAAGCCCACTTCAATACTAGGGTTCTGGTAACGCATCGCATATTCCACCAGGTAGGTATCGTCCAAATGCTTCCGAAGCAATTCTACGACGTCTTCGGTGTAGTACTTCAGAGGGGACCCTCGTTCCGTGAAGAGTTTTCTGTATTCGGCGGCGGATTTGGGTGCCCTGAAAGGCCCGATGATAAGATTGACCAGCAACCACCTTGGTAGGGCGGGTATATCAATCACACGGCCGTCCATCAAAAACTCCCTTAGATACTTCCTAACATCCGGCACACTCGTTGAGTCCGGCGTACCGAGGTTGACGAGCAATATTCCTCGCTTACTCATTTCTGGTTAAACAATGTTTGACTCCCAAATTATGTACGCGTAGGCGCTGAAACGAATGAAGCGTGTCAAAGACATCCATAAGAAACTTCGTAATTCATACCTTACCGCGCCCATCAACATGCAAATACCAGAAAATGGAAGAGGTGTAAGCGCAGCTACAATGACGAGGAAACCTCCGAATCTGTTGAAATGTTTCTCCGCCTTACCCAGGAATCGTTTCTTGATGGTAGCGTACAGTTTGGTCGAATTGAAAAATTCGCCAATGAAGTAACCTATCACGCCAGCGCTGTAAGAGAGTACTGAGAGTAGCAGGACGTTTTGCACATAGAGATTCATGTCACCATGCCTCAAAGACCACAACATGAAAAACTCTGGTGGGATGATCCCAAAGATGACTTCGGAAGTGAAGAATATCGTAAAGATGGTCTTGGGCTGATCGTAAAGTGGTCCCATCCATTCAGCGATGTCCGCATTGAAGTATTTCTTCGCAAGGACATAGCCTCCGAGGATGGCTCCCAGCCACAGAAATCCTCTGAAAAGATTCCGTAGCAAGAACCGTGTTCGCTCGATAGATTGGATACTACTTGGGGCCTTCAAAAATCCGGGTTTTGAAAAAGACTAATAGGAAAACGGGAAAATAGGCAATGAGTTTTGAAAATCTAATCCTCGACAGCTTGAGTCTTAGACTTTTTTCGTTTTGGTGGCTTTTGATCTCCCCGTCGTAACACCCAGTAGGGATCCCTGAGTTCCGAATACTGGCCATAAAATTGGGTGAGCATGATTTTCACCGCATAGTTGAGCCGGTTGATTGCGTCCATGTGGTAATCGGCACGATTTCGGGGATGATAAATAAAGAACTTGATGATAGGGAACGTATCCTGCCGCAAAAGCCGCAACACCTTGACTACTGTGGTGCGTGGAGCCTCGATGTTATGCAGAGCCCGTTCTGCGGCTTGCGCGATGCCAAGGATCAACTCACCGTAAAGGCCATTCGTTGGTGAGCCGTCCGCACTGAGTTGCTCCGCCGTTTCCTCACAAAACCCCTTTAGTATCCTGATGGCTGGCAGGGACATGGTGGGTTCTGTAAAAACATCCGGCTGCCATAGGATCTCGCGAAACGTGAAAAGAGAGGGCAAAAGCTCCGTGTCATAGCTTTCGTCATTCTTGATTGCCAGGAGTGTACTGGTATCGAGTGAACTCACCTCGACCTGACCCGCCTGCAGAGCATACGTTATATCGGGCTCGTCTTTCATCATCTCGATGAATCCCCAGATTTCGTTGAGCGCAATCTTCATCACCCCTAGTAGTTTTCGCTATCGACACCCTAAAGATGACATTTTTCAGAATAAGCAGACGTAACAATTCGTTCACATATTCGGTTTGATAAATAGTATGCAAGCATAATATCTTTACATCTCATGAAAGAAAAGGTCCAACCCAGATACTTCGATGGCATCAAATTTTTGAGGCTATCTGATCTGCCACCTCAGCAGGCTATGTTGTTTGCTGGCTGGACCTCGAATGCCCTCAGTAGTGGTTTACCATCTGACCTAAGTCAGGAAAAAGCGGACATCGTCCGGTATGAAGACTACGATTTCTGGTTTGACTATCACTACCTGACAGAGAAAGATATGGACGAGCTCTTGTAGCGCTGTTCCCTGTCATTCACTATCTTTACCTAGGCTCGGAGCAATTAAACTTGCAGTTACTTTTTCGTCAAAACAATCCCAAAGCTCCAATGGAAAAGAAGTGGGTTTTACCTCAAGCCGTACCCTCCACACAGACCGATCTGCTGTCTAAGACACTCAACATCAATACGACCCTGTCGCAATTGCTGCTACAGCGTGGTATAGACTCTTTCGAAAAAGCGAAAGAATTCTTCAGGCCCAAGCTCGAGGGCCTCCATGATCCTTTTCTCATGAAAGGAATGGAACGCGCAGTCAACAGATTGTCCGAAGCCATCTTCCAGGACGAGAAAGTAATGGTCTATGGCGACTATGACGTAGATGGCACCACTTCTGTCGCCCTTGTATACGACTTCCTCACAGAATTTGCCAAACCCAATACGCTATCCTACTACGTCCCCGACAGATACACGGAAGGCTATGGGCTGTCAGCGCAAGGTGTCAGAATGGCTGCAGAGCAAGGTGTCACCTTACTGATCACACTGGATTGTGGTATCAAGGCCAATACAAATGCCCAACTTGCCAGGGAATTGGGGATCGACCTAATTGTTTGCGACCACCACCTGCCAGGCCCGGAGCTTCCGTCTGCTTATGCTATCCTGGACCCCAAGCAATCGGATTGCCCTTATCCCTACAAGGAACTATCTGGGTGCGGTGTAGGGTTCAAGCTTCTTCATGGCTTCTGTCTTCAGAACACCGTCCCACTTTCCAAGCTGTACAACTACCTCGACCTGGTGGCAACTAGTATCGCCTGCGATATCGTACCAATCACAGGGGAGAATCGGGTGATGGCCCACTATGGGATTCGCAAGATCAATAAGTCTCCACTGCCGGGAATTCGAGCTTTGATTGAAGTGAGCGGCCTCAGGGGAGAGATCACTGTTTCGGACCTCGTCTTTTACATAGGGCCTCGAATCAACGCCACCGGCAGGCTCACGCACGCCAGGCGATCTGTGGAAATGCTCATAACGCGAGATCCCGACAACCTGAAAGCCTTCTCCCAGGAAATGAACCTTGTCAACGGCGAAAGGAAGACGTATGACATGGAGACCACAGAGGATGCCCTGGAGATGATTCGAGAAGACCCACCATCAATCGACAGAAAGTCCACCGTGCTGTTTCGCGAGGATTGGAACAAGGGCATCGTTGGCATTGTGGCCTCCCGCTGCATTGAGAGCTACCATCGCCCGACAATTATCCTCACAGCATCGAACGGCAAGGCGACGGGCAGCGCCCGATCTGTTCCTGGGTTTGATATATACGGCGCCATAGAGCAATGCCGTGATCTGCTTGATCAGTTTGGGGGACACCACCACGCCGCCGGACTTTCCATGTCGTTGGACAATATCGAGGCATTCCAGCAAAAATTTGAGGAAGTGGTGTCGTCCACGATTACCGAGGACCAACTGCAGCCCAAGCTGTACGCAGACCTGGAAGTTGAATTTTCGTTCATTAATTTCAAGTGCTACGACATCCTACGGCAGATGGCACCATTTGGTCCCCAAAATCCCAAGCCAGTATTTGTCACCAGGAACGTATCTTTGAAATCTCATCGGGTGATCAAAGACAAGCATCTGAAGCTGAGTCTGACGCAAAACAATGCGAGAACCTACGAAGCCATTGCTTTTGGTATGGGACCTCTGGCCGAAGAGT
Source organism: Cyclobacteriaceae bacterium (assembly GCA_965227935.1). Classification (GTDB taxonomy): domain Bacteria; phylum Bacteroidota; class Bacteroidia; order Cytophagales; family Cyclobacteriaceae; genus JAWPMT01. Next base: position 568,055 of record CBDDGS010000055.1, read on the forward strand.
TTCAGGATGGCACTGCCCTGGACATCGCCTATCACCTGGATGAGAACGAGTACATGGGTAACAAGACCCTGCAGTTGATTGTAAAAGACATAAAATTAGTGCGGCAAGAGACGGTAGTTGGATGAAGTTAGTAGCGGATAACCTGGTAAAGAAGTATAAGAAACGTACTGTTGTCAACCACATCTCCGTGGAAGTGGAGCAAGGGGAGATCGTAGGGCTCCTAGGTCCCAACGGTGCCGGCAAAACCACTTCCTTCTATATGATTGTGGGGCTGATCAAGCCCAATGACGGTCACATCTACCTGGATGACGAGGACATCACTAGCCTCCCTATGTACCAGCGCGCCAAGCGGGGAATCGGTTACCTGGCACAGGAAGCCTCAGTCTTCCGGAAATTGTCAGTGGAAGACAATCTGCTGGCGGTCCTGGAAATGCGCAAAATGCCCAAGTCGGAGCAGAAGCGACGGGCTGAAGAACTTCTCGAGGAGTTTAGCCTCACGCACGTCCGAAAGAACATGGGGATGGTGCTCAGTGGCGGTGAGCGTCGCAGGACAGAAATCGCCCGGGCACTCGCTGCGGACCCCAACTTCGTGCTTTTGGATGAGCCTTTCGCCGGTGTAGACCCCATCGCCGTGGAGGAGATCCAGTCCATCGTGGCACAACTGAAAAATAAGAACATTGGGATATTGATCACCGATCACAATGTCAACGAAACGCTTTCGATCACAGATCGCGCGTATCTGATGTTCGAAGGCAGGCTACTGAAAGCCGGTACCGCAGAAGAGCTTGCCGCCGACGAGCAAGTGCGCAAGGTCTACCTCGGAAAGCATTTCGAACTGAAAAGAAAGATCTGACGCGTGGAACTACTCAATTCCATATTGACGTGGGTCATGAAAAAGCGCATCCATCAGATTGAGCTGTTCATAAAGTACCCTCACGATGTACAGCAAGAGTTGCTGGATGGCCTGGTCAAAAAGGCTGCTACTACCGAGTATGGCAGAAAATACAAGTTTCATTCTATTAAGGGATTGAAGGACTTTCAGGAGCGTGTGCCCATCGTCTCTTACGAAGAACTATTCCCTTATATCGACCGGTTGATGAAGGGCGAGCAAAATGTCCTCTGGCCAACGGACATTCATTGGTTCGCAAAGAGTAGCGGCACCACCAACGACAGGAGCAAGTTCATCCCGGTCTCTGACGAAGCATTGGAAGACTGCCATATGAAGGGTGGAAAGGACATGCTGTCCATCTATGTCAACAATTTTCCAGACTCACGGATGTTCACCGGAAAGAGTCTTGTCATTGGTGGCAGCCAGCAGATCAACCAACTCGATAAGCATGGTCGGTCCCGATATGGAGACGTGTCCGCAGTGATATTGAAGAACTTGCCGCTTTGGGCGCAGTTCGTCAGAACGCCAAGCATGGACATTGCCCTGATGGACGAATGGGAATCGAAGATCAACAAGATGGCGCAGACCACGGCAACGGAAAATGTTACCTCCATTTCAGGCGTCCCCACTTGGACCTTCGTGCTCCTCGAAAGAATATTGGAAATGAAAGGCGTCCCAGACATGACCTATGTCTGGCCCAACCTGGAGGTGTTCTTCCATGGGGCGGTTTCCTTTACTCCCTATCGGGACCTTTTCAAGCGGAAGATCCCATCGTCAGGGATGCGCTACATGGAAACGTACAATGCCTCGGAGGGATTCTTTGGCATTCAGGATCAAAACGATTCCAACGAGATGCTCCTGATGCTCGACTACGGCGTTTATTACGAATTCATCCCCATGGAGGAATTTGATAGTGACGATCCGAAGGTGATTAGTCTCTCGGAGGTGGAGCTGGGCAAAAACTACGCCGTGGTCATCACAACGAACGCCGGCCTGTGGCGATACAAAATCGGTGACACGATCCGGTTCACATCAAAGGATCCCCACCGCTTCCGTATTTCAGGACGTACTAAGCACTTTATCAATGCCTTTGGCGAGGAACTGATCATAGAAAACGCCGAAGTCGCGATCGCTGAGGCCTGCAAAAAGACCAACTCCACGATCGAAAACTTTACGGCCGCGCCACGATACTTAGATGCCGGCCAGAAAGGAGGTCATGAATGGATCATCGAATTCAAGGACGACCCTGACGACGTCTCCAGATTCACTGCCATCCTGGATGAGAAGCTGCGAGAGATCAACTCCGACTACGATGCCAAACGGCACAAAGACCTCGCCTTGGAGCCTCCTGTCATCCATCGGGTACCACGAGGTACATTCCACGACTGGATGAAGAGTCGCAATAAGCTCGGTGGCCAAAACAAAGTCCCACGGCTATCCAATGACCGCAACTACCTGGAGAGTATTCTCGAAATGCATTCTCAGACTCATTAAAAGTATGGCCTTCAAAAACCCCTTTGCAGTAATCTACAAAGTGAGCATCGTACTCATACCGCTGATCCTTGTCTCGTGCGCGGGAAACAAGAGCACTACCTCGAATTCAGCCACTGGCAAAAGAGCAGAGCTATTCGACGATGACACTTTTGTTGTAACGAAAATCTCCAAGGACCCAAAGTATGGACGGACAGAAAATGATCCCGTGCTGGTCGGTGGTGACAAAGACTCAGAAGGACCATTAAATGAACGTAGGTACCTCAACGCATTGGCTGGACCGCGAGGGGAGCGCATCTCCTACTTTCGGTTTGAGAGCTGCTGTCCTTTCAAAACAGAGAACGGATATATGGGAGAGGGGCTTCTAGACCATTATCGCGTCACATGGGAGGGATCAAAGGATACCGTCTCAATTTACATCAACATGTACGACTTCGGTGAACTCAAGGCTCCAGCCGGTTTTAGCCTCAAGAATAAGGGGCTGTGAGCGTCATTTACTCGTTTTGGCGTCCCACGACCTAATTCGAGAGTTGTGTGTAGTTCCGCCACTTGGTCAGTGTAGCCGAGAAATCCTCCGGTAACTCAGAGTCAAATTGCACGAACTTCTTCGTGGCTGGATGAATAAACCCCAGGGTCTTAGCATGCAGAGCCTGGCGCGGTAAGAGCTTGAAGCAGTTTTGCACAAACTGCTTGTACTTGGTGAAGATGGTGCCCTTCAAGATCTGGTCACCCCCATAGGTGGTATCATTGAATAGTGGGTGGCCCAGGTATTTCATATGTGCCCGTATCTGATGGGTTCGCCCGGTTTCCAGGTTGCACCTGATGAGCGACACATAGTGCATATCCTCCAGGACCTCGTAGTGCGTCACTGCACGTTGCCCGAAGTCTCCTTTCGGAAATGCCGCCGTCACGCGCCGGTCTTTGAGGCTCCTGCCAAGATTCACATCTATGGTCCCCTTAGGTTCAGCCGGTACGCCCCAAACCAGGGCGTGATAGGTACGCTCGATGGAATGGTCGAAGAATTGCTTGGCAAGACTCGTCATCGCCTTTTCGCTCTTGGCAATCACAAGCAAGCCAGAGGTATCCTTATCGATTCTATGAACAAGACCCGGCCGCCCTTCATTTCCGGGCATCTCGGGGAGCTGTTTGAAGTGCCACGCCAGCGCGTTGACCAGGGTGCCGCTCCAATTTTGATAGGCTGGGTGCACGACCATACCTGCTGACTTATTGACGATGAGCAGGTCATCATCTTCATGTACGATATTCAGGGAGATATCCTCAGGAACCACTTCCGTATCCCTCGGCGGTTCCGTTAGGTAGACAGTGATGACATCATCACTGCGGACCTTGTAGTTGGGCTTTACCACCTCGCCATTCACCTTGACAAGCCCCCCCTTTATGCCATCCTGGATTTTGGACCGGGAGACATTGGCCAATCGATCCATCAGAAATTTGTCTATCCTCAGCAGTGTTTGCTTTGGGTCTACAATGATTTCTACGAGCTCATAAAGTTCCTCCTCGTTTTCCTCGGTCATGCTCCAAAGAAAAGAAATATATTTCTCCCGTGGAGGAACCTCAAACACCTAGCCCGATCATTCGCATCGACCACGAGCTGTTTCGTGACAAAGGAGTAGAAGTCTGGGTAAAGCGTGACGACCTGATACACCCCCAGATCATGGGCAACAAATGGCGCAAGTTGAAGTACAACTTGTTGCACGCGAAAGAAATGGGTAAAAACACCCTTTTTACCTATGGCGGGGCCTTCTCAAATCACCTCGCAGCAGTAGCGGCGGCGGCGAAGCTCTACGGATTTGAGGCTGTCGGCATCGTGCGGGGGGATGAGCTCAATGCCAATAGCAACGCTACACTAAAGTTTGCAGCATCTCAGGGGATGTCACTGCAATTTGTCTCCAGAGAGGACTACAGAAAACTAAAAAAACAGCAGCGCGCAGATGCTGATGAGAACGCCTATATCCTACCAGAAGGAGGGACTAACCAGCTGGCAGTGAAGGGGGTAGCTGAACTCGTCGATGAAATCACCCAGGACTTCGATGTCATCATCGCGCCAATCGGCACTGGCGGAACATTGGTCGGCATAGTGCAGGGTCTAAAGGGAACCAAACAGGTAATTGGGATTTCCAGCTTAAAGGGCCGTTTTGTACTTTCGGAGGTAGACGACCTATGTCGGGAACTGCATGTTCCGTTTCACAACTACGAAATTCTCACTGAATACCATTTTGGTGGTTATGGCCGGTTTGATCAGGATTTAATAGGGTTTATTAATATTTTTAGACGGAGTTTCGGGTTTTTGATCGATCCCATTTATACTGGAAAGATGTTTTTTGGCGTTTTTGAAGAGATTGCCAAGGGGTCGTTTCAGAGAGGTACCCGATTAATTGTAATTCATACAGGTGGTTTGCAGGGGATTGAAGGTTTCAACGCCCGCTTTGGTAATGTGCTCAAAAACACCTAGGTGTAGTATGAAAAGATTTGTGTTCTTCTGCGGCATCCTTTTAGGGTTCGCCCAATGCGACTTCAACGAACTGGAAATCAATGATCCAGAATTGGAGAGGTATCAGGGTGTTGTTGCCTTTCCATTGGGTGAGCTGACCTATGCGTTCCGCGACATCATTGAAGATGTGACCGACAGCACAATCAACCTTGAAGAGTCCGATTCTTTATTTACCATGGTCTTCAGGGACACGGTGATCTTCACCGCCAGCGACGACCTCGTTTTGATCCCCGATAATCGCAATACGGCACTCATCTCGCTACCCGTTACCCCGCCGGTCGCATCCACGACCGTCATCGCCATCGATGAGTCCTATACATTCACTTTCCCCACCGACGGCGGAGAACAGCTGGACTCTCTTGTGCATGCAGCAGGAGTCGTTTCTTTCAATATTTCATCGACACTGCCGAGTACTTTTCAGTACCAATTCACACTAGATAATACCAGGGATCTGAATCAGGAAGAGCAGGTGACGTTTAACGGTAGCGTGAGTAGCGGAACGACACTTCACTCCCGACAGCTGGCCAATCACAGCACGACACTCGAGCGCGGTACCAACTTCAATTTGTACCAGGCATCCATATCCGGCAATATCGTGCTGGCGCCCGGACAAGAGATAACAAATACCGACGTGATCAATCTTGAGGTCCTTTTCGAAGATCAGTCGTTCACTGCTGCCTTCGGGGACTTTGGTACCAAGGTGGTAGAAGTGGGGAGAAAAGAATCAGCAATGCCGTTCTTCGAACAATTCGGGTCTGGTGTCCGGTTCGGGGAGCCCACGATGGATATCACCGTTGACAATTCGTACGGGGTTCCAATGGGTTTCCAACTGGGTTCTATTTTCGGGTCCGCCGTCGCTGAAGACGGCACACCTTTAACAGTACAGCTAGGTGGTACGATCACTGAATCCAATGTACCCGTGGCGGCACCAACAGAGCAGCAACTAGGAGATTCCCTCACGACTTCTTTCCAGGTCAATACCAGCAATTCCGACATCAGGGAGTTTTTTGCTTTTGGGCCCAGCACTTTGGGCCTTGCATTTGATGCACAACTCAACAGCCCTGCAGCAAGTGGTCGCAACTTCTTCACAGGCACATCTTCCCTTCGCTCGACGGTGGAGGTTCGTATGCCTTTCACCGTGCAGCTGGAAGACGTAGAGTTTGTCGTCCCCTATCCGTACCCGGCATTGAAAGAACCTGGGGCAGACTCCGTTATTCTCCGATTCGTCACCGAAAACGAGCTACCTCTCAACGCTACCCTGGGCATAGAGATCTACGATGGAGCCGATTTGCTATATACTGTGCCTGAGCAACTGTTTCTGGCCACACCCTTCCTCACCAGGGACGGACTTGTGAGCGAGGGAGAGGTCAACATTTCCAATATGCCGCTGGATAGAGAAGGTATAGAGGCTTTCAAGCAAGGCGATCGTGTGGACCTCATCATGACATTCAATAGCCCAGAGACATCCAACTCCCAAGAGATCTACGTGGACCTCTTCAATCAGTACGTGATGGAAGTCAAGGCGTCAGTCCTTATCAAAACCAACCTGCCCATCAAGTTTTGAAACTCCGGCTGCACATATTGATCACCATGATGCTACTCACTTTGATGGTGCGTGGCCAGGATGGGCTTTCACTCTATCATCTGGGGAATGTCGTCTACCAGAGTACCGACTTTAATGCCTCCTACATGCCCGACGAGGGGGACATATTCCTTGGTCTACCGGTCATGTCCGGCGTACATATCCATGGAAGTAGCAAGGTGAGTTTCAACGACATTTTCGACAATACCGGAGAAAACACCTACATCAACATTAGCAACGCCCTGGAGAAACTCACGAGGCAGAACGGGGTGTACGCTCACAACAAAGTAAACCTCTTTCACTTTGGTTACCGCCTACCCAACCGCGCGGTGATTAGCGCTTTTGTCAACGAGCGGGTCGACGCCGACTTTTTGTTCACCAAAGAAGCGGTCGAATACGCATGGGAGGGAAATGGCACCCGACTGGAAGAGGATATTAAGGTCAATCGACTGGCAGGCAACGCCACCCACTTTCGAGAATATGGATTGGGTCTTGCCTATCTGGAGCCTCGTTCCGGCATTCGAGTAGGTGCTCGACTGAAGTACTACCAGGGATTCTTTAACGGAAGCCTTCCCTGGAATCTGAAGGGTTCCGCTCGCACCGAAAACGAGAATTATCAACTCAACCTTGACCTGCAAAACGCTGAATTCCGGACATCAGGTTTTGACATCATTACCGGAGAAAACAATCATGGTGATTTGGGATCGCACCTGATAGGCAACAGCAACATGGGATTTGGTGCGGACTTCGGCTTTGAGTACGCAATCAACGGCATGTACAAGTTTGCACTGGGTGTCAATGATCTTGGCTATATCAAGTGGAAGGAAAATGTGACCCATTATGAGCTGACGGATACAACCTTCCGCTATATCGGCGCCGATCTCTTTGGGATCAACCTCATCGAACTGCAGGACTCCATCGCGGATTTCCTCGACCAATTCCAGATCCATGACAATAACAAGGATCCCTACACGACAGTCATGAACCCTACCGTCTACGGTAGTATTACGTGGAACGCATACCCTGGAATAGAAGTGGTTTCAACGGTGGGTACCCGCATTGTGCAGGGGGAGCCGCGTTTCTCCTTTGGTGTTGGAGGTCGGTACAGTATAGCGGATTTCCTGATCTTGTCAGGAAACGTGACGAAGTTGGATCAACAATTTGTGAATCTGGGCGCGGGATTGGCCGCCAAGGTTTCGGCCTTTCGGTTCTACATCGCCTCCGACCTCCTCATTGGATATAAGGGGTATTCTGTAGCCGATATGCGAGGAGTAGATTTTCGGGCAGGTCTCAATTTTGTGTTTAAGTCGCGAGGACGCAAGTACTCCGTACCCACGGGCCCAAGCGGTTTGGGAGGATCCTCTGGCGGATATGTGAAGTCCCAGGCGCAGTCGGCAAGCGGCGCTCAAAAGGAGGCTGGTCCCAAATCAAGTTCATTCCTGGGACAAACCATCAAGTCCAAAGGCACAGACGGCCCCTATACGATCATCAAGAAACAAAAGCAGCCAAAGCCACTAACTGGAACGAGTTCTGGCCCTATGCCGCAATACAGCAAGGGACCCAAACCTCAAAAAAGCAAGAAACCTAAGTTTAGTTTCAAAGGACTGGCTCCCAAGTGGACGCGCAGTAAGAAGCCGAAGTTCTAGTCTTAAAACAACTTGGCGAAAGCCTCCTTCACTAGGCTCACCTCAGTCACTGATGAGCTTGTCTTCCCAACAGGCTCTGTCCCTTTCGCGATCAGAATATTGTTGAAGCCCAGTTTCTCTGCTTCCTGAATGCGTGTGACAAGACGGCTTACTCTCCGCAGCTCTCCTCCCAATCCCACTTCGGCAATGAGACAAGTACCTTCCGGCAAGACCAAGTCGTGGTAGGATGAATAGACCGCTGCACATACTGCCAAATCCAGTGAGGTATCATTGACCTTGATGCCACCAGTAATATTCAAAAAGACATCCTGTGTACTGAGCCTGATGCCCATTCGCCGCTCCAGCACGGCCAGCAACATGTGCAATCGCTTCACATCAAATCCGGTAGTACTCCGCTGGGGCGTACCATATGTGGCGGGGCTCACGAGGGATTGCACCTCGATAAGCAAAGGTCGATTGCCCTCCAATGATGCCCCAATCGCCACACCAGAACTCTGTGCATGCTGATCAGACAAAAGAATCTCGGAGGGATTCTTCACCTGTTGCAGACCTGATTCATTCATACGATAGATACCCAGCTCGGAAGTGGACCCAAATCGATTTTTGATCGTGCGCAAAATACGATAGGTCATATTTCGATCCCCTTCAAATTGCAGGACCGTGTCTACCATGTGCTCCAGCACTTTCGGCCCCGCGATATTGCCCTCTTTGTTAATGTGCCCTATAAGGAAAACGGATACCTCATTCTGCTTGGCGTACTGCATGAGTTGGCCGGTACATTCCCGTACCTGGGAAATCGAACCTGGGACGGCATCAATTCTTGAGGAATGCAATGTCTGAATGGAATCTACGATCAGGTAGTCCACTTTGGTTTGTGCCAGGTGATTGAAGATCGCATCGATCGACGTCTCCGACAGAAGAAAACACCGTTCACTTTGAATACCAATCCGATCCGCTCGCATTTTGATCTGACGTGGGCTCTCCTCTCCGGACACATAGAACACAGTTTGGTCTCTATTTGCGATAGCGAATTGCAGTAACAAGGTGGACTTGCCAATGCCCGGCTCTCCACCCACAAGAATGAGGGACCCGCTGACTACGCCGCCCCCAAGCACCCTGTCCAACTCGTCGTCGCCAGTGCTATAGCGGAGATAGGACTCGCTTGCGATCTCCTGGATCTTCTGAGGGGCTGCCTTTTTGCTGGTGGCTGCCGTCGTCCAGATCGGCTGTGTCGACGCCTCTTGCTTGACCTCCTCTACATAGGTATTCCACTCACCACAAGCGGGGCACTTACCCAACCACTTGGGCGACTCCGCTCCACAGTTCTGACAGAAGAATATGGTTTTTGGTTTTGGCACTAGCTCGTAGGCATTTGACGGCGAAAATACGTTACCAAAAACTCAAAAAGGAGAAATGCCCAGTCCTTCGACCTGCTTCCTCAGAGCCTCCACTCTCTCTTTGTCCAACTTCTCCCAGGCAGCAATGAATTCCTCGGCTTTGGTTCTTATTTGCTCAAAAAGTAGCTGCTGATTAGGCGTCACGGGCACAAGAATATTATCCAGAAAGTACCCTACCGATTGCAGTTGGTTCTCCAGCACACCAGGATCTCGATAGATCCCTTGTTTGTCTGGATTGAGGACCTGCCCGTTCAACCCTTTCAATTCTTTGTGAAGCGCGGCCGCTGCCGCCAGTGCCTGTTGCGCCTCCTCATCGTTGCGGTCCTTCAGTAGTTCTTCAAGATTCTTTATACCCGCCTCAACAGCTCTCAGTCGATCCATGGCGCTAGTGACTGCCCCGGTCATCTGATAATGCTGCCTGATCATCGCGTCCTTATCCTGCATCTGCTGTGGTGTGACTTCTAGCCTTGGATCGGCCACTACCACCACCTCCGTTTGTGATTGTGCTCCACCGTAGCTCACTGTCACCTGATATGTCCCGGCAGGCACCGTCATACCAGATCGTGAGGGGGTCGGTTTGGTAGGCTTTTTCCTACCGGGCATGCGCACCGCATCCCGCGTCAGATCCCAATTAAGGCGATTGACGCCTGCCTTCGGACTCTTGTACAAGGTACGTACGACTTCACCTGAGGCACTGGCAATCTCGACCTTTACACTGTCCTCAAGCGCGTTGCCTGATTCAGCGTCGCTTACTTCTTTCAAATAGTAGCTGAGCAATGCACCATAAGGTCGATTCTCCCCATTGTAAAGGGCGTCCCCTACTTTGCCATGGCGATAGCCGTGTGATTCACCGATGATCGACAGATAGGCTTGTGGAGCTTCAAAAGCGGCAATCGCCTGATCCAGCACCGCCTGAGTTCCTGCCGAAGCCATTTCTCTCAGTGGTCGGATATCATCCAGGATCCAAAAGGACCGACCAAACGTCCCAATTACCAGGTCATGCTCACGAGGGTGGATCACCATATCCTGCGCAGGCATCGTGGGGTAGCCCGACGTCCACTGATTCCATGAATCTCCTTCATCAAAACTTACATACAGGCCAAACTCTGTCCCGGAGAACAATAGCTTGGGCTCCACAGGATCCTGCTCAAAAGACAAGGCATAACCACGAACATCGTCCGATGATACGATGCGCTCCCAGCTTTTACCAAAGTTCCTCGTGCGATAAACGTAGGGCTCCCAATTGTTCCGTCGGTGATCCTCGTAAACAACGAAAGCCTCTCCGGCCACATGCTTAGAGGGAATGATATGTGGGATCCAGGTATTGGCCGGAACACCCTTTACGTTGCTCGTGAGGTCACTCCAACTGCCTCCACCATCTTGTGTGACATGAAGTTTCCCATCGTCTGTACCCACCCAAATGACACCCTGCTGCAATGCGCTCGGTGCAATCGAAATAATCGTTGTGTGGAACTCCGCGCCCGTGACATCATAGCTGAGGCCGCCGGACGCTAAGAAATCCTGTTTCTCTGGATCGTCTGTCGTGAGGTCCGGCGAAATGATCTCCCAGCTGGCGCCATTATCTGATGTCTTGTGCACGTATTGACTTCCGTAGTAGATAGTCTTTTGGTCATGAGGATCGATCGCGATCCCCGCGTTCCAGTTGAAGCGCAGGTACTCCCCACCGGGGTGGACAGGCTTGATGCGCTTGAGTTGCCCAGAAGGATAGTGGTAGCGAACGAGGTTGCCGGCTTGCCCCATGGCATAGCCGTATTCATTGTCCAGCGGATCGGGGATCATATCAAATCCGTCTCCTACGCTAAGGCGCTGCCAATATAAATTTCTAATGCCTCCTTTGAACCAGCTCTGGCTGGGGCCTCGCCAGGACCCATTGTCCTGCAATCCTCCATACACGTTGTAGGGAATCTCGTTGTCCACCCGCACGTGGTAGAATTGGGCGAGGGGTAGGTTGTCAGCAAACCACCAGTTCTTTCCTCTATCATGTGAGATGTTCAATCCGCCGTCATGACCTATCATGAGGAAGTCAGGATCATCGGGATGTCCCCACCAGGCATGGTGGTCTGTATGTATTTTGTTTCCGGGTGCAAAAACCTGCCACGTCTTGCCGCCGTCTTCAGTGCTTGTAACTTCCGAAGCAATGCTGTAGACGCGATTTTCATTTTTCACATCGACATAGATGTCTGCATAATAGAAGGGGCGCCCGCCAATGTTGCTGTCCTTCGCCTTCGAAACTTGCTTCCAGGATTCACCACCGTCTTCGCTCCGAAATACGGCATTCTTCTCAGACTCCACGTAAGCATAGACCACGTTCGGCTTGCTAGGCGCAAAGCTCAAACCGATACGTCCCAGCTCGCCTTCGGGCAGACCGTCTGTCACTTGCTCCCAGGTCTCGCCGCCATCGTAGGTTATGTACATCCCGGATCCGGCACCACCAGACTTGAAAAACCAAGGCCACCTACGGTGCTCCCACATGCCCACGATCATCTTATTGGGATTACTGGGATCGACGACAAGGTCACTTACGCCTGTCCTGTTATTGATATAGAGCACCTTTCGCCAGGTTTTGCCGCCATCCACCGTCTTATAGACACCACGATCCTCGCTCTCACCCCAGGAGGCTCCACTTGCTCCGATGACCACAATATCAGGATTGTCCCGATTCACAATTACCCGATGGATCTGCCGTGTATTCTCCAGACCAAGATGCTCCCACGTCCTTCCCCCATCAATGGACTTGAACATACCCCATCCACTATTTTGGCTGTTTCGGGGATTGCCCTCGCCGGTACCGACGTAGATGATATTGGGATTGGCCTGATGAATGGCAATATCTCCAATGGAGGCGGCCAATTCACTTTCAAAGATGGGTTTCCACGTGTGGCCAGCGTTTTCAGACCTCCAAACGCCGCCGGCTGCAGTGCCGATCAAAATATTGTCGTCATCCCGCAATTCCACGTCGATGGCGGTGACTCGCCCACTCATTCCCGCTGGGCCGATATTGCGGGGTTTCATTCCGTGGAAGATGGACATGTCGACAGGTTGAGCGAGGCCCTGGAAGACGAAAAAGCTCAAGAGAAGACAGGTGGATAATTTATTCATTGGATGATCAATAAGGAGTCGGCAGAATTTAGCCATTTATAGCTCAATTACCGAAATCGGCTTTTGGTTGATCTAGCGAGGGAGTCGTCAATTTTCAGTAACTTGTTGATAACCAAACCCCTATAACCATGAAAATCCTAGCCCCACTCACCGCCGTGATGCTAATCGTTGCTCTCTGCCCAGTATCTGCCCAAAGCCTTGAGAAAGGCAATTTGGTAGGTGTACACACCCTCACCATATCCTTAGATAGAGATGCCACCTTCAATGACTACAAGAAGTACCTGCAAGACCAGTGGATTCCGGCCAACAACAAACTGAATCCAGATGCGAAACTCTACTTACTTGAAGGTATCCGTGGAGAAGGTGAAGGTAGCCTCGGGTTTGTTTTTGTATTTAAAAATGCGGAAGCGCGAGACAAGTATTGGAACAAAGACGGAACGCCTTCCGAATTTGGTCAAAAGATGTTTGACGAAATGCAGCCTGTTACTGAGGCAGGTGAAAAGATCGGTACCTGGTCCAGCACCTATACGGACTGGATCGTGCAATAAGCTACATCGATCGCCGCCAAGACTTTTTCTTATTTCGTCATCATCTTGATCTCCTTGTGCTCATAGCACCAGGCCCAGCGCTCATTGGGCTCGGCGGATATCACTACCGGGTGACCATGGGCATGGAAGTGCTTCGTCATATGTGTATTGGGAGAACTGTCACAGCAGAGCGTCACACCACAGGTCTGGCAAGTGCGAAGATGCACCCACCTGTCCCCCGTTTTCACACATTCTTCACATTCGTAGGCCTTGGGTTCTTTTCGTTCACCCGAGGACGCAAACGTCTCCAGGTGTTCGCAGTTTTTTGTTTTTAGCATGGATAAAGAATTCTGAGTTGGGGAATTCTGAGTTTTGAGTTGAGGAAGTCCTCACCGTATGAGTAATCATTAAATGACATACCAACTCCGAATTCCAAACTCAGAACTCAAAAACTCCATCTAATTATTCGCCAAATACTCGTGGACGAACTTGATCGCCATCGATCCCTCGCCGACCGCGCTTGCCACGCGATTCATTGCTCCCGCGCGCACATCTCCTGCCGCAAAGATCCCCGGACTACATGTCTCCAACAGATAGGGCTCGCGTTTCTCTTTCCAATTGTCCTTGAAGTTGGGATACTTCACCAGGCCATTGCCCGTCTCAATATATCCCCGGTCATTTTTGATGACATCGATCTTCAACCAGTCCGTCACGGGCTTAGCGCCGATGAATATGAATAACCCACCAGCATCAGCCACCCATTCTTCCTTTGATTCATTGTTGCGCAGTTTGATCCGCTCCAACCGCTCGCTGCCCATGGCTTCGAGTACTTCTGTATGTCCCAACACATCGATATTGTCCATCATATCGATTTGATCGATCAGATAATGCGACATGCTGGACGTAAGATCTGGCTTGCGAATGACGATGTGCACCTTGCTGGCAAACTTGGATAGGTACATGGCCGCCTGGCCAGCAGAATTACCTCCACCCACCATGTACACTTCCTTCCCTCGCAGGGAGTGCGCCTCCGTCGTGGCAGCGCCGTAGTAAATGCCCGCACCCGTAAAATCTTCAATGCCCTTCGCGGGGTGACGTCGATAGTCAACACCCGTCGTGATAATGACCGCCTTGGAATTGATCTGGCTGCCATCAGCCAACGTGATGAGCTTATAGTTGTCCTTGAAGGAGATATCGGTCACCTCTTGCGGAGATAAAAACTCAATACCAAAACGTGTTGCTTGTGTGATCGCTCGTCGCGAAAGATCCGCTCCACTGAGCCCTTTTGGGAAGCCCAGATAGTTTTCAATGCGTGAACTCGTACCCGCCTGTCCGCCCGGAGCTCTTTTCTCTATCAAAACTGTATTGAGCCCTTCCGAGCCACCATAGACCGATGCCGCCAAACCGGCCGGACCGGCCCCAATAATGGCGACGTCGTACATCTTTTGCTGAGCTATCGAGCGCAAACCTATCTTCTCCCCGATTTCCTGCAACGATGGGTTGTTCAGAGAAGAACCATCCTCGAAGATCACAATCGGCAGGCTGGTCATATCCAGCTCGTAAGTGGCGATCAGGTCGATCGTCTCGGCGTCCGTCTCGATATCGTACCATCGGTAGGGAATGAGGTTGCCCGCCAAAAAGTCTTTGATAGCATGCGAAGAGGGGGACCACTGGTAGCCGATGATCTTGATGCCCGTGAAAGTCGGGATGTGCGACCCCTGCCACTCGTCGAGCAGGTCATCAATGATGGGGAAGAGCTTCTCCTCAGGTGGATCCCACGGCTTCATCAGATAATAGTCGAGCGATACGTCGTTGATGGCCTTGATCGCCGCCTCAGTATCTGAGTAGGCTGTCAACAGTGCTCGCTTGGAGTCCGGAAAAAGTGTCTGTGTCTTCTCCAGGAACTCTACTCCGAGCATCTCCGGCATGCGTTGGTCAGACAGAAAAAGAGAGATGGCATCTCCTTTTTGCTTGATCTCTTTCAGCGCGTCGAGTCCCTCCTCCGCGGACTGGGTCGACATGACCTTATAGTTCTGGCGATATCTGGTGCGGATGTCCCTCGAAACGGCCTTTAGTACAGCAGGATCGTCATCCACCAGGAATATGATTGGCTTTTTCTCCATCGACAGGTTAAGCAGCTTTGATTGGGAAACAGACCTTGAAGATCGTCTCTCCAGGTTTTGATTGCAAGGTAATGGAACCATTGTGATCTTTCGTCACAATGCGATGGACCACTTCCAGGCCAATACCGGTGCCCTCTCCGACACCCTTCGTGGTGAAGAATGGATCGAAGATCTTGTCTTTGATGTCTTCCGGGATACCCGACCCGGAGTCCTGAATATGTACATTCACAAAACCGCCATCCTGCCTGGTCTCGACAGTCAGTACCTTCTGATCAGCTCTCTTCATCGCATCGATGGCATTGTCGATCAGGTTGGTCCACACCTGATTCAGAGCACTGGGAAGAATCTCCGCGTGCTTCAAGCCTTCGTCGTATTTCTTGATTAGCTCGACATTCTCCTTGCGAAGTTTATGGCCAAGCATGACGAGGGTATTGTCGAGGCCCTCGTGAATATCCGCCATCTTCTTCTCCGGCGATTGATCCATGTGGGTATAGCTCTTGATACTCAACACCAGCTCGTTGATCCGAGAGGATGCATCTTCTATCTCTGAGACAATCTTTTCGGTCGTGAGGACTTGGTTCAGCCAGTTGAACACGGCCGAGCGATCACTTTGGGGGACGTGTTCTTCCAGGTTCTCGAGGTCATCCACCTCAAAACCAAACTCCACGAGGTTTTCCGCAACCTCCTCCGAGTTCTCCACCTCATTGTCGTCCAGCCAATCCAGCATCTCGTCTTCTCGGGACGACTTCTCCATCATCGACAGGCTTGGGAGTTCATCGTCGAGCTTGCCAAAGAGGAGGTCATTCACAATATCCACCTGCTCGACATCCATCTCAATCTCCATGACATTCTTGAACTTTTCCGGCATGAGCCCCAGGTGGTGTTTGAGCGTCTGCGCGCTTCGTACCACTGCGGCAGAGGGGTTATTCAGTTCATGAGCAAGACCTGCCGACAGTTTGCCCAAGGCCATCAGTTTGTCGTTTTGCTGCTGGAGTTTGGTGAATTCGCGGATGCGACTACTCATCATGTGCACGAGGGCGGTAGTCAGCTCCTCGTGATTGACAATCATGTCATGAAAATGATCCCGGAGCAGATACAGGCCAGACGTATCCCCACGCGCTTCGGCATATCCTCCGGCTTCTTTGGCTCGGGAGTAGGGCAGGAGTCCCGTGATCATAGGTGACTCAAAAGTGCCCACGTTGCGCAACTGGTTATTCTGGGGGAACTTCAGGGAGTATGACCCTTCGAGCAGAATCAACATGCGATCCATCGGGTCTCCCGGCTTGAAAAGATGGTCGCCCTCCTTCATTTCGAAGGGTTCACATGTCTCTATCAGCCACTGGATCTGGTTGTCGGGGACATTGGTAAGTCCCTCTATTGTCTTTACTAGTTCAAATACATCCATGAAAAGCGGGAAAGTCTCTAATGAAAGTTAGACGATTTTGATAACAACAAGATCGTCCAACTTTTCGTTTTTCCCGCTTCTCGAAAAGATCCGGGGCTTACCCCTTTCGAAGGAATATGTCCCCGCTGATGGTTTCCATATCCAGAAACTCACCACCGCCATTCACCTCTCCGCTCACATCAGTCCCTACCATCTGACGAAGGCCATCCTTACCACGAGGATAGACAATGTCGAGATTGGAGTAAACTTCCCCTGAGATCGTTTTCACTTGAAAATCCATCCCACTTCCACCGGGCACAGTGAGGTCCACATCTCCTGAAATAGTTTTGAAATAGGCAGGCTTGCCGTAGTAAGCCATCTCATAACTGCCGCTAATAGTTTCAGCTTCTATCTCAAGGGATTCAGGAAAGAAGATCTCATACGTGATATCCATTTCCCAGCAGTTGCGCTTTTTCCCCTCCTTGCGATCGAAGTCCTTATTGGCCTCCACATAGATCGCGTTAGCTGTCGTAGTGAGGTTTAACTCGTACAGGTCATCATCCTCACCATCGTTGATAGAGACGGATACCTTCACCAACACCTCGTTCTTATCCCAGGTCTTCAGCTTGATGTCATCAGCAAAAGGAAGCTCCATGTCCAATTCGCGCTGCCCTTCTACGGCTATGTTTTTCTCCACAATCCTTTGAGACCGACCCGCTACCAGCAGGCCAGTCATCAAAACCATGATTAACGTATATCGAAGTCTCATTGTCTTACTTCTTTCGGATGTAGATATCACCACTGATGCATCGTAGGCTTATTTCTACGCCGCCACCATTGAGGTTGGCCTCGGCGCTCATCCCGCCACCCAGACGTCGGAGGTTGTCCTTCTCCTCGATCTCAAAATCGAGATCCGTATAGACTTCACCGGACATGGACTTCATGCGAAAGGTACCCTTGGTAGACCCCGGCATCGTCACATCGATATCTCCACTTGTTGAGGAAATTGATGTGGGGGACACCTGACTGACATCGGTGAATACCACCGTGATGTCCGAGCTCAGGGAATTGGCAACGACGGGTCCCGTCAGGTTGATCAGCTCAAGGTCCCCAATTTTTGATTCTACCTCCACCTCATTGGTCATATCTGAGATGCGCACGTCGTCGGCCTGGAAGCTGTTGTACTCAACCTTCAACTTGGCCGCCTTGGGAATGTAGATGGTGTAGTCAGCATCGTCGGCATCTCTGTGGGCGCCGGAAATCGAGATGACGTTGCCCTTTTGCTCCACATAAAGACCGATGTCGGTATTATCAGGGCCTGTGGCAGACAGGGGCTTCAGACCTTTGGCTTTCTCAGGAATCCCCTCGTAGCCGTCGGACTCGATTCTCACTTTGCCATCAGCCGTGCCCCTGACGTCGATATAGGCGTACAAGTTGGTAATGGTCACTGTGAGTTCTGAGGAATTGCCACTGGGTGTCATTTCGTATGACTGGCTTCTCGCCTGCGAGAAGGTGCCAAGTAGCAAGACCGATGTAATTGTTGTTGCGATTAGAGTTTTCATTTTGCTCTTTTTCCTTTTTTAGTTTTTGCCTATCGGGTTCGTGCTCAGATCAGGATGTCAATAGCCAGCTGACCTTGTTGCTTGACCTCGGGCGTTGTGTTTTCGTTGTTGATCAAGTCCTTGATGGCTCCTATGGCTGCTTGTTCCTCAGCCTCCACCAGCCAATTAATAATTGCGATTTGTATCAGGGGATCTGTTTGATTCTCCAGGGCTCCCGTGAGTTCGAGACGTACTTCCTCGTTGTCCATGTAAGGCTCCAGTGCTTGCACCGCCGCATACCGGACGTTGGGACTCTCATCACCGCGCACGGTGTTGAGTAGGGTGCGAAGTAGCTCAGGACTGGGGGCGTTGACCTCCGCTTCGGCTTCGATCAGATTGACCGCCTGTAGGCGCTCACTCGCAGATGGCGTGTGCAGGGTTGTCTGCATCACCACCTGACGTAGTGTGCTGATCTCCGTTTGCAAGGCCATCAGCTCATCGCCCGATTGGCCTGGACCGCTTAAGCGACCACCAGCATAGCCCAGTATGAGCAGTACCACAGCCGCAGCCACTCTCCAGCCCCATCGGTCTGATCTGTCAGACGCCTGAGACATCTCTTCTCGCAGCGCCGCCTGAAACTTCCACTCGATATCCTCGGGTGGAGTGGCCTCAGAAGCACCTTCCATGGTAGTCAGTAACATCCGTAGGTCTTCCAATCGGCTGGCCAGTTCTCCGTCTTCCTGGATTCGGCGGTCCATGGTCGCGGTCTCTTCGCCGCTCAGGTCACCCTCCAGGTATTGGAGCAATTGCTCGTCAGTTATCTCTCTGCTCATTGTTCTTCCTGTTCCACTTCAAAATACAAATCCCGTAGTCGGGCAATCGTACGGTGCACCTGCACTTTCACGTTGCTCACCGAAGTCTCCATGATCTCGGCGATGCGTTCGTACTTCATGCCCTGAAACTTCGCCATCACCAGCAGCTCCCGTTTTTCAGGCGGCAACTGTGCCATGGCTACTTGCAAGAGCTTTTCCCGCTCCAGCTGTTCCCTGGTTTCGTCCTCCTCGGCATGCTCAGGGAGGGACTCCACCAGGTTGTACTGATCGCGATGCACCTTCATCTTCCGAAAGTGATCTTTGACCAGGTTTCGCGCGATTTGAAACAACCATACTTCAAATCCCCTACTGGGATTGTAAGACGCGCGATACTTCATGAGGCGGATAAACGTGATCTGCGTCAGATCCGCACTTTCTTCTGCATCCATCGTGCACTTGAGGAAGTAGTTGTAGAGCCGCTTCTGGTATTTGTTGAAGATCAGCTCCATGTAGTTAAGCTTCCCCGCTTGCACGCGCTGCATTACAAGCTCATCACTTAAGTCTTCCAATTCTCAGTTTTTGGTCGTTTCGGGCAAGTTACCCGAAGGTCCGGGGAAGGTTACAGGTGGGTGTAGAAGTTTTTTTGAAGGCCCTCGGTCCAACCCGAAGACCAACGACACCGTCCCCCTCGCGCCTGCCTGCACGTAGCCGTTACGGCAGAGGCTGGCTGGCGACAAGCCTGCGAGCCCGCATCCCAACACACCAGTCCTCTCTTGTCTTGCGCTTCAGCTTCCGGCCATTAATCACCACATTGAAATATCAATTCTTTGCTCACCGCCCTATCTGGCGTTAACATTGCAGTAGAGCATGGGAAGAGGGAGATTCATACTAGCGATGGCCGCAGGCGCATTGCTTTTGGCGGTAGCTGCAACCAGACCTGTACGCGAAAATCAGGAACAATCAGGCCTCGCACCGTACCTTGATGGCGTCTTCCCCAAACAGGCCCTTTCTCCCTACGGCTTCCGACAGACATACCTCGAACTAGACCTCCCCGACGATCAATACACCAAGGTCGTACCGCTACCAGGTACAGATCGACTTGTTATTGTCGGGAAGAACGGTAAAATCTGGTCGTTTGACGATGATCCGAATGTCTCTGAAAAGCATTTGCTACTGGATATCACCGGCCACCTGGCCATTGAAAGTGAGGCAGGGATTTCAGGCTTCGCCTTCCATCCGTCCTTCGATGATGAGGACAGCCCGCACTTCAGGGAAGTATTCTTGTTCTACACGCACATGGAGACAGAATCGCTTCCGATCTATGACCGACTCTCGCGATTTCGCTTTTCAAATGACCTATCGACCATTGTGGAGTCTTCAGAAGAAATTTTGATCCAGCAGTATGATCGCAGCTATACACACAACTCCGGGGAGATCTTCTTTGATGAAGAAGGGCTGCTGTACCTGACGCTAGGCGATGAAGGCAATGCCGATGGCTGGTGGAACAACAATCCTCAGCATATCGATCAACGCTTGTTTTCGGGCATCTTGAGAATCGATGTCGACAATGACCCGACACGAAGTCATCCTATCAGAAGGTCACCGATCCCTCCCAACAATACACCCAGACTATTCCTCCCCAACATCACGCAAGGGTACAGTATCCCCAATGACAATCCCTGGGTAGATGAGTCAGGGGCCTACCTGGAAGAGTTCGCTGTCATCGGATTGCGAAATCCGTATTCAGCCTTCCTTGACACCCTCACTGACAAAATCTGGGTAGCTGACGTCGGGGATCAAACGCGAGAGGAGCTCAACCTATTTGAACTGGGTGACAATGGCCAGTGGCCCTACCTCGAGGGGACATTGGAGAAGCCCAATGGCTTCAAGCCAGAAGTGATATTGGGCACGGAGCGTCCCCCACTTTACGAATATGGTCGAGACCAGGGCAGCTCTGTCATCGCCGGATTGAGATACTGGGGAGAGAAGTATCCGGGGCTACACGGTAAATTTTTGTTCTCTGACTGGATCAGTGGAAATGTCTGGTCCTACGATGAGGCGTCCGAAAACCCTGTAGAGACACTCTTCCGAGGTATTCCTCACATCGTGGACTTCTTTATTAACAAGGACGGCGACATTGTGGTGTTGCAAATCCGAGGGCAAATGCACCGACTGGTAGAGAGTACTCGTCCGGATGAGGCGCCAAGGCGGTTGTCAGCCACTAACGCATTTTCTGACCTGTCCACTCTAACGCCCAGGGACGGGGTGGTTCCTTACAGCATCAACTCACCACTGTGGTCCGACGGGGCCTCGAAGCAGCGCTGGATTTCGCTGCCTCAGGACAGCGTCATCCGCGAAGACAATGGAGCCTTTGTTTTTCCCGTGGGAACGGTTTTCATCAAGCACTTTGAATTGGATGTGGCCGAGGATTCTGTCAAGCGATTGGAAACACGGTTTCTCGTGATGGGTAGGGACAAACGATCCTACGGCCTCACCTATCGCTGGAATGCGGCCGATACCGATGCGGAGCTCGTGGAGCAGGGTGAGCTGCTCAAAGACACCCTGATGATCGACCACTCCCTCGCGAGGGTATCGCAGGTGTGGGATTACCCAAGTCGCGGACAGTGTCTTCGGTGCCACAATGAAAACTCGGGATATGTATTGGGCTTTAAGAAGGAGCAGCTCGATGGGCCTGAGGGCACAGAAACAGAATTGGAGCGATTCGCCGCACTCGGCTTTTTTGCAGAAGAGGTACATTCGGAACTGTCTCCAATGGTATCGCTGGACGATAGCTCCGCATTGCTGGAAACCCGCATCAGGTCCTATCTGGATGCCAACTGCAGCCACTGTCATCAACCGGGGTCGGGTTTGAACACATTCGATGCGCGCTATACCACCGAATTGGCGGACCAGGGAATCCTCAACGCCTCCACGAAGACGCAAAACTCCGATGAGCAAAACCTGATCGTTGCGCCCGGAGATTTAGGTCGCTCCGAATTGTGGCGACGGGATACAAGCCAGACTGCTATTCAAATGCCTCCTCTGGCCAGGAACGTATTGGACACGGCCTATTTGAAGCAACTCGAGGAGTGGATCCTGGGACTCGAAGTACTGGGTGCGAGTCACGACGAGCTACTGCCGGGGAATCCACTCACGGTATACCCAAATCCCGTTGTTCATGGCCAATTCAAGGTGAAGTGCCAAGATGAAATCTCAGCCATACGACTACTCGACCAATCTGGTAGAGATGTCACTCCACAACAAAGACAGATCGAAACAGGCTTGCTCGAAGTACAATTCAATCAGGGGCAGGAGCCCGGCGTCTACCACTTGATCGCTGAAACAAAGAGAGGCATCTACACCTCGCGGGTGATCAAGCTCAACTAAGCTCCAACGTAGCATTTTTCCCAGGGGTGAAAAAACCATTGCCTCGTATACGGTGATTCCTTAACTTCAGCTATGCCCCGCCTTATTCTATTTGCCTTCTGCTTTTGCGCCGTGTGCTACTCCTCGGCGCAACAAAGGGACCCGATAGTCAAGTTTCGCGTCGGGCCAATAGCGTCATTCTCGCAAACCATACTGAATGTAGACGACGAATACCTGGAATGGATCTGGTCAGATCCCCCAGGAGATCGCTTTCCCAACCAGTACCGATCCAATCATGGCCGCATAGGTGCCAGTTGCGAATTGAGTTTTCCTAGAATTCTCCGAGGGCTAGCCATTGAAGGCAGGTTTGAGTCAGGGAAGCGTACATTTGATCTAACAGGCGAATTCGAAGATGGTCGCGATCTATTCACGTTGTCCGGCAATATCACGCAAAAATATTGGGCAATACCTCTGATCGTCAGCTATGCACTCCCTTTGGGAGGACAGGACATTGTACTCGGTTTTGGAGTGAACTACGAGATAATTCCACCCGATGAGCCACATATCGACTTTGCCCACTACAGCGATGATTCCCTGGTGCTATTCGGGGATGGCTATTTGTATGACGATATGTTCTCGAGACCGGGCCTCGTCTTTACCCTGGGGTTACTTCGGGACATAAGCTTCCTGCGCATCGGCCCGGTCGCCACAGTATCCGTCAACCCGTCTGTAGTAGATTATGTGATCACCCTGGAACCTGAAAACAACATCACCTGGACCATTGGGGTCAAAGTCACAAACAGGTAACTTCAGCACTAGGCATATATTACCACGTCCTCCCTTTCATGTATTCATCCAACTCTGCCCTAGTCATTGGTAACAAATCGGGATTAGCATCAAGCCAACTGAGGAAGTCTTCCTTAATGGCATCGCTCCATCGACCATCGATTTCACCAGGAGTGTAAGTTCCTTCTTTGAGGCGCTGGTGCCCAAAGCGATCTCGCAACGCCACAAATTCCGCTGAGATAAGGAGGTCAGCCAGCAGATGGGGAGGTATGAAGATGACTCCTTCCTTCTTGGCCAGTACCGCGTCTCCGGGGAAAACGGTCGCTTTGCCAATCCGAACAGGGACATTGATGCCTGTGAGCATGGCCTCCCTCAGGAAGGTGGGATCGAAGTCCCTCACGAAGGCATTGAAGCCTTCAATCCTGCTCAGTCCCTCCAGATCCCTGGCGCTCGCATCGAAAACGACTCCGGTGCCGGTCTTGGCGAAAATCGCATTCCCGAGATTGTCCCCTATCAGCGTACCATCCTCGATCTTACTGTAGCAGTCCGCTACGTAAACATCACCCGACTTTAGCATATCGATCGGCCACGAGTTGGAAGCACCAATCCGACCGTCGGCATGACCCTGGTCCAGCAGTCGCTGATTGAACTCAGGACGGAGTGGCATGTATTGCGCGGTGAGGGCCCGGCCCACAAATGGATCGTCATTGAGCGATTTCCATCCTCGATCAAACTGATTGTGATATCCCTTTCCCCTCAGGAAGCCCCAGGCCTCCTCAATGGAGATATTCTTCAGTCGGGCCAGTTGCTGATCGGTGACCATGGGGCGGCCATCTTCCATACGGTCGCCCGTCCATTCGGCCGTGAAAAATTCCATCTGCTTACTTGTCGGTTCCACCTGCCCAAGAGCCATTGAAGTGACCAGGCAAAGCGTGAAAAATTGCGCGTATTTCATGATTCTAGAATTTAACTCCATGTTCGATCCCAAGATTGATCCTTGTCCCACTCCTTCGTGGGGGCAAAGTATTTTTCACCCTTCCTGAGATGCTCTTTGATTACTGCCTCATTGAGGTCGATGCCGAGACCCGGTGTATTGGGCACCTTCACATAACCATCCTGGACGATTGGCTTGTCAATCCCCGTGACAAGATCTTCCCACCACTCGGTGTCCACATCGTGGTGCTCCAGGGCGATAAAGTTCTGGGTTGCTGCGGCCGAGTGCACGTTGGCCATCATTGAGATGGGCGTTCCTGCGAAGTGCAGTGCCATGGCAATGCCTTTCTCTTCTGCGTAGTCCCCAATCTTTTTCGTCTCGAGAATTCCTCCTGCACTCGCAAGGTCAGGATGGACCATATCCACGGCTCCCGCGTCGATTAGTTTGACAAAGGCCTCTTTGAGGTAGATGTCTTCGCCGGTCAATGTGGGCGTATTGATGGCTTCAGTGATTTGTCGCCACTGATCGGTGTACTCCCATGGTATCATGTCTTCCAACCACGCCAGTCGATACTTCTCCACGGCATTCCCCAGACGTATGGCGGAGTTGACGCCAAAGTGCCCAAAGTGATCTGCCGCCATTGGGATTTCATAGCCCACAATCGACCGCACCTGATCCACGTACTCTACCATCTTGTCCAAACCAAGGTCTGTGATTTGAATGGCTGTGAAGGGGTGCTTGGTCATCCCATATTTCCCCAGCTCCTCTGTCCACTGCTTGCTTTGATCCCAAACTCCCGCCCCTGAGAGCGCACCGGGAATATCCTTCACCAGCTGAATGCCAAAATCCATTTTTAGGAAAGTGTAGCCCTTCTCAATTCGCCCTTTCATCCGGGTGGCATACACTTCAGGATCTTTGGAGGATGGAGTGTCGGCATAGAGTCGGATCTTGTCCCGATACTTACCGCCCAGCATTTGATAGACGGGCACGCCGTAGGCTTTGCCGGCAAGGTCCCACAGGGCCATCTCCACACCCGAGACACCTCCTCCCATTCGTCCGTGGCCTCCATATTGCTTGATCATCTTGAACATTTGCTCGACGTTGCACGGATTTTTGCCCAAGAGCCTGCTCTTGAGAAACAAAGCGTACTTTGGGCTACCATGGTCCCGCACTTCACCAAGGCCATAGATACCTTGATTAGTATCGATTTTGATGATTGGTGCCTTTGTGGTGTAAGCAATCCTGAGATCGGTGATCTTCAGGTCCGAGGGGTTAGAGTGGCGATTCACCTTCTGGGACAGGTAGTCGACTTGTTCCGCGGCGCTTTCGTGAAACATCATACCTAGCGCCAGGCCGCTCAGACCGGCTTTCTGAAGGAAGGCCCTACGGTTGTCACCTGGGCCGTTAGCGTCGTGTTTTTTCATTTTGGTTCATTTATCGATGGGTGTTCGTCTAGAAGCCAATGCTTTCTTAAGCTAATCAAAATTGAGGGGCTTCCATCACTTAACCGTCATGTTCGGGCCTGTACTCGCGGGGCTATTTCGGAGGGTGCTCATAAAGCCGTACACAGTTATCTCCCAAGGGCCATTATTTTGGCTAGGGTTGTTCCGCTCCTCTGACTTAAATTAGAGCTTTGATTAGATCGAACCTGTATACCAATAGATGACGCTCGAAGACTTACGTAAGGCCATCGATGACATCGATGACGAAATGATCCAGCTGTTGAACAAACGGATGGATGTGGTGCGTGAGGTGGGTGAACTGAAACGGACCAACAAATCAGCTATTTATCGACCAGAGCGCGAGAAGGCCATCATCGATCGCCTACACGAGGCCAGTAAAAAGGGGAAAGGCTCCCTTAATCGCGCAGCCATCGAAGCTATCTTTTTGGAAATATTTGCCGTCAGTCGCAATTACGAACTACCCGAAAGGGTTGCCTACCTCGGTCCAGAGGGAAGCTTCACCCACCAGGCGGCCGAGTCAAGGTATGGCGCCATGAGCGACTATCTGGCGTTAGATTCGATCCCGGCTGTTTTCGACGCTGTGGCCACGTCGCGCGCTCGGTTCGGGGTGGTGCCCCTGGAAAACAACCAGGAAGGCACAGTTCAGGAGACCATCGATTACCTGGGTGTGCACGAGCTCAATATCGTGGCTGAGATCGCCCTACCGATTCACTTCTGTATTGCCTCACTGGAGCAGGACCTGGCACATGTCAAGACGATCTACACCAAAGACATCGCTTTTCGGCAATGCAAGAACTTCATCAATGACTACTTCGCGCATGCTGTGAAACAGATCCCCGTCAGTTCCACAAGCCGGGCTTGCAAAATAGCTTTGGAGGAAGAGGGGGCTGCTGCCATTTGCGCGCCCATTGCTGCACGACAATATCGATTGCCTATACTATACAGCAACATCCAGGATTCAGCGGACAACCAAACACGGTTCCTGATCCTGAGTCAGAACTTCGTCAATGAAATCAGTGGGGAGGACAAAACTTCTGTCATCGCCCGCCTGCCGGATGAGCCTGGGGCGCTCGTATCTTTCCTGAAGAAGTTTGAAGACGCCGGCATCAACCTCTGCAAAGTCGAAAGCCGCCCTGCTAAGATTGGGTCACAGTTCAAGTACATATTCTTCGTGGAACTCGACGGCCACTACAATGATCCAGTGGTCCAGGAAACCATTGCCCCCTACAAAGACAACATCACCTGGCTGGGCAGCTACGTCAGGATGGTCTAGGATCTGATTCTTCCGGGACAAAAGGACCGTAGACGGCATCCCGAAACTTCTTGTGCACCTCATTGCTAAATGGGAAGATCTGCACAAACAGGACGACTGTCATTTCGTTCGCGGGATCCACCCAAAAGAGTGTGCTAGCCGCACCATCCCAGAAGAATTCCCCGACCGCTCCGTTTTTCTCTTCGGCTGCTCGCGGTGGTTCCGTCCTTACAGCGAAGTTGATGCCGAAGCCCACCCGGCCTTTGCCCGGTAGCCAAAGGCTGTCCTCCACTGCTGGCAACTGGTTGGTGGCCATCAATTCGACGGTTTCTGGCTTTAGGATCGTCGCACCATTGAGCGAGCCTTTGTTCAAAAGCATCTGTGCGAAGGTCATATAGTCGTCGATCGTAGACTTGAGGCCCCAGCCTCCCGGTTTCATGGGCCAGTCCTGATAGTTGATGGCGTGTACTTCCTCCGGAACGGGTTCTAACTGGCCCTCCCGAGTTTTGCGGTAAATCGTCGCCACACGATCTCTTTTGTCTTCCGGTACAAAGTAGCTCGTTTCGCTCATCCCCAGTGGATCCAAAACGCGCTCCCGCATCAGCTGATCAAAGGGCTGCCCCGATAGCAATTCCACCAGGTATGCCTGGACATCTACAGATATGCCGTACTCCCACCTGGTACCCGGTTGATACCCTAAGGGTATTTCGCTCAGACCCATGGCCATATCGGCCAGCGTATTGTCGAGCTTCAATAGGTCGGCCTGCCAGTGCAGCGAACTGAGTCCAAGGTCCTCGCGGCGCGAAAAACCCGCTGTATGTCGGGTGATGTCCCTAATGGTGATCTCCCTATCAGCTCTGGCGAGGATCATTTCACCCGCATTGTCTATACCAGTACAAACCTGCATACCGCGAAACTCTGGGGCATAGTCTGGTAGACGGTCGTCCAGCTTGAAAGCACCCTCCTCATACAGCGTCATCAAAGTGGTTCCAGTGATGGGCTTTGTCATTGAGTAGATGGTGGCAATCGTATTGCGGGCCATAGGAACATCCTCCTCTCGATTGGCATGTCCAACAGCCTTAAAATATACTTCTTCGCCTTTTTCGATGATCAGGGCGGACGCGCCAACCACAAGGCTATCGGCGACAAATCCAGCCAGCGCAGCATCCAGGCGGCCTCGAGCCTCGTCGTCAATTATTTTGCTGACAGGCTGTTCCTGGTTAGCAGGAGAGCAGGCAGTGAAAAAAAGAGTCGCAAGCAGCGTGTAAAAGATCGTCTTCATAGTTAGGCAACAATTCTTGTTACAAGCTACGAGCTTCTGCCCAACTTCCAAAGAAGACATCACATGTGACGGCGTATATAGTCGTATCCGCTCTAGAGGTTTAGCCAATAGGTCAATTTGAAAACAACTCCTCTATTCTTTACACCGAAGTTCTCAGTGCCATAGTTGTCTGAGTACACGATGAAAAGGTCCGACATTGGCAGGTACCTCCACTGAAACCGGCTGTTGATGTTCAGATTTTCAGACTGGGTATTGTATTGGACGAAAGTGGTCCAAAACATGGAATTGCTGAAGTTGACCTCCATGGTCGGCCCGAGCAGATGGAGCGTCGCTTCTCCGTGGGCATCACCAAGTGAAACGTGATTTTGTGTATACCGAAATCCGAAATTGCCCCAGGGTTGCTGCCGAAAATTCAGGGTCGTGGCCAATTCCGTTCGGGTGCCAGTATAGAATGCTCCTCGCCCCAGTGAAAGGCTCCCACTGATTGCTTTGCGACTGTCGGAGTTCCATTCCATGCGATAAAAGGTATTGCGGTAAAGCCCAATGGGTAATGGATTGTCATCTCCTACAAAGTCGGCAGGGACTACCAGGCGGGTATCTCGCATGGACAAATCCATAGTGATCTCCTGCCGATTCTTAAACCGGGCACTTGTCCAAAAGCCATACCTTCTGGAAAGCACACGACCATCCTCATCAAAAGTCTGTACGGTCCATGGGTTGATTTCCATCACATTGATCGGGCCGTTTTTGGGGCGATGACGATAGCCGACCCACGCATTGACACGGTCAAACCCAACTCGTATAGTGGTGTCCTCGACGGGGTCGTAGTGGTTCAATGTCGGCACAAACCCCATGTCTGGAATGTAGTTTTCGCCCACGTGATTGTAGAAAAAAGCGCCGAAGAACTTACTGTCACTATAGCGGGCGCCGACCGTATAGTAATCGTTGTTGCTCAGCTTCTGCTCGTCAGTGGCTGCATGATACTTCACGGTAGCGGTCAGATAGCCTGACTTCGACACATAATCAAACTCCACGCCACCCGCACGATTATAGTCCTTTGACGAAGCGTCTTCAGGCCCACCTCCCAATCCCTGCCGATTCGTCATGAGGACCTTTACCCTCGAGCGTTGCAGGACTTGCTGTTGAATGGAAGAGACAAAGTAATTGCTGGCCCGAAGGTCATCCGTGGCGCGGGTCTGTACATCCATCACACCTATTCGCAGTGTTTTGGTCACGTTGCCAGATAGCCTGGCGCCGTAGAGAATAGGCACCGGCTCTCCTTGGTGCAGACCTATTCGGCGAGAGAAGAAAGGGATGATGCCCCACGCGCCGTAGTTGCTGAAGAGGTCGCTGTTTTCCAGGAAAAACCCTCGCCTCTCTGGAAAGAGGAGACTGAACTGCGTCAGGTTGGTCTGCTGCTGATCGACGTCAACATTCGAGAAGTCCGGATTAACGGTGAGATCCAGGTTCAATGAAGAAGTCAGGGCGATCTTCGCATCAAGTCCACCATCTGCTTCCGGTCCGCCCTCACCTTCTTCAAAGTCTCTTGTTACAGATCCCGCCACGTAGGGGATCACGATCACATTGCCATTGTTGGGCTTCAGCTCCTCCTGCCAATGGATCTGCCCCATGTGTCCAAGGTCCGTTCCGCGGAAACCCAATGGCACCCTTGCCCAGGTAGAGTAGACATTGTTTTTCATGTCGTGGCGGATGAAATTGATACCCCACGTTCGATTGGAGGGGTCAAAGCGGAGCGTATTGAATGGGATCGCCATCTCCGTCACCCAGAAGTCATCATAGACTTTCGTGGAGGAGTACCACCGGTTATCCCAGTTGGGATCACTTTCTGTCTGCGTTCCATCCAGTGTCAATGTTCCTTCTAGCTGAGCACCACCGGCATTCACACCGAAAATGAAGCCATTGTTTTGTTTGTTCATCGGATCGATCACCACAGTGAAACCGTCGCTACCCCAGTGACCATCTTCATTGTCACGCTTCAGCGACTGGATGACGACATCCTTGCGCTTCTGAAAGCTCCTGGCTGATATGTACAGAAAGTTTTTGTCGTAGGTGAGCTTCACTTCAGTCTGGGCCACCGCCAGCCCGGAGTCGACCGGCCACTTGTTGATGAATTGGCTCATGGTCATCACCTGGTCCCATTCGCCTACGCTCAGAATCCCGTCTATGCTGATTTCACGCTCTTCGTGCGCTGTGACGTCGTACTCGACGCGGGCATCCGAGTCCGTGGTGGCATATCCGAAGTGCATGAGGGAGCACAACCCAAGTATGAGTATTTGTCGATGCATGAGTTTTTGACCTTTGTGTAATTTGAAAAACGTACCCTGGCATTTCTCTTTGCGCGGGATTGACCTACGACACCCTGTGATGCTCGAAAAGAGCCCATGAGCGTTTCAAGTGCATTCGTAGGTTGCAATGGGCCCATGGTGCCGAGCAATGGGTAGTTTGTACGTGGAGGGAACTGACGAGGAGGTAGAAAGTATATTTGTATATGTACGAATGGATAAATAGCAACAAGTTCCTCCCAAGGCTCACGAGGCATCTCGTGTTCTGGGTGACCATCGTACTGTTCTTCGTGGTGCTTTACGGTAGCTTCAACGACAAGTACTGGCACCAGCTACAATTGCAGCTGCTCTTTCTTCCTGATAAAGTCATTCCTACCTATTTCGCGCTGTACTTTCTGATGCCGCGCTTCCTGCTTCGCGAGAAGTACACCCAATTTTTTGGAGGACTCGTGGTGATTTTGCTGCTATCAGGCTGGCTGCATTGGACATTGCAATATTTTATTGAGCAGCCCATCTACTATCCCGGAGAGTATTGGGGACCCTATCTCTATCCTGCAAAGATTTTGAAAGCCACGACCTACGTCTATCCTTATGTGTTGGTAGCCTTCCTGATCAAGTTTCTAAAGCACTGGTACGAGCAGCAGCAAGTGACTGCGGAGCTCGCAAAGGGTCGCCTGGAAACTGAACTGAAACTGCTGAGGACCCAGCTGCATCCGCATTTCCTTTTCAACACGCTCAACAACCTGTACGCGCTCACATTAAAGAAATCTGATAAAGCGCCTGAATTGGTACTAAAGCTCTCGGAGCTCATGGACTATATGCTTTACGAATGCGGTGATACCGAACGCGTGCCCCTGGACAGAGAGGTCCAATTCGTCAAAAACTATTTCGAAATAGAGCGCTTGCGGTATGGCGACCGGCTCGACATCAAATCCCATTTCTCCTCACACTCCTCAGATTTGATGATTGCACCATTGATTTTCTTACCGTTCTTGGAAAACGCCTTCAAACATGGAGTGAGTGCGGATCTCGAAGACGTGTGGATAGATTTGGATTTGCGAGTAGAGGGGAACGAATTGCAGTTTCGTATCCGAAATAGCAAGCCCCCCGGCCCGACCACTAACGGCAATGGAAATGGGAATGGCATTGGATTGAAGAACCTGCGCCGCCGTCTGGAATTGCAATATGGGGAGGGGAGCCACGAGCTCACAACTTCATCTACCGCCGATACCTATGAAGCCCACCTCAGGCTGACATTATAAGAAAGAGAGGGCCATTCCCCGGTCATGGGGCACAACTTGTCACTAACCCCTGTGTTGAAATCCCGTATTATTGACACAGACTCTCCTATCGCATACATGAGTAACAAATTGAGTTGCGTGGTCGTCGACGACGAACCACTTGCAATCGAAGTGCTGGAATCCCACATTGGGCAGTTCGAACAACTCGAGCTGGTCAATAGCTTCCAAAACCCCATTAAGGCTTTCGAATTCATCAAAAGTCATCCTGTCGACCTGGTGTTCATGGATATCCAAATGCCGAAGCTCACGGGACTCGATATCTTGCGATCACTCCCTCAGCGACCAAGTGTGATCATCACCACAGCCTACCGGGACTATGCATTGGAGGGCTTCGAACTCGAAGTGGCAGATTATCTGCTCAAACCCATTTCACTCGACCGATTTATTCGTGCCATCTCCAAGGTCTCCCTCAATGGCCAAAAACAGCCTCTGCCAGAGCTGCACGAGTCGGATGCCCTTTTTCTGAAGGTAGATAAGAAGATGGTCAAAGTGCGACTGGGAGAGATCCTCTACATTGAAAGCCAGCGGGATTATCTTAAGGTAGTCACCAGTGATCAGGAGATCGTCACCCACATGAGTATCAGTGAAGCGGAGAACGTTTTTCCCGCCAGCGATTTCGTGCGAGTACATCGATCCTTCATTGTCTCAAAAAATCAGATTACCTCCTTCAGCGCAAGTGAAATCGACCTCGGCGATTTCCAGGTGCCTATTGGCCGCAACTACCGTAGTGAAGTAGCGCGAACACTAAATCAAATGGCGGGCTTGAGCTAGTTCTGTACTTTTCGGAAGTCGCTGATCTTCCCAAGGTCAATTTCCGTGGCTCCATGTAGGGCCTCAAACATGGGCAGGAAGTCCACATCAAATACCACTTCATCGTGTTTGTAGGAGTGCACCTGGTGAACGTATTGGTTGAACGTATCGTCGTAGCCCTTCACGATGATGACAAATTCGGCATCTTCTCGCGATAGATCAAGCACGTGCTTCCCTTTGAGGGGGCTATCCTCGTCTATTGGATGGACGATGGTCCATGGGAGTGGAAATAGGTTGATGAAGTCGATCTCAAGAGGTAGCTGCAGATAACGGCGCTTTTCCACCCCATCCTCGATCCTGATATATGAATACATGACCCTCGCGGACATCTCGATGAGGTTATTGCGACGCATATTGGCGATCCGGAACTTCAGACCGGTGATGCCCCGGTACGGTGACACGATGGCATTTTCGCTAAACAGGATCTTGGCCTTGGCCTTGGAGAAGCGCCCATAAAGAATTCCCGTCGCCAGCGCAAAGCCCATCAATCCTACCAAAGCTTCGATCGCTGCCACAAAACTCGTAAGGCTTCCCGTGGGACTGATGTGGCCGAAACCGACCGTGGTCAGGGTCTGGGTAGAAAAGTAAAAGCAGTGCACGAACTCCAGCCACCATGAGTCGTGCGGCAAACCAGACAGGTATTCCACGCCAATGGCAAAGTAGAGAATAGCAAAAAACAGGTTGAGCAGAAAATACGAGACCAGGATGCAGAGCAAAAACATCGGCCACGACATGTTGATCACCCAGTGATAGCCGCTGAAGCCATTGAGGCCTATGCCCCGACGTCGGATGTTGAATGAGCCGTCTTTATTGATCAGTCGGTCCGACTGACGGAAGCTCCTCGAGCCAAAGCCGATCTCCTTTAGTTGATCGATGATCCTGTTTTGAGCCATTTGCTTTCTCTAAACCCGGCACAAAGAAAAAAGAAAAAAAGAGCTACCGACAAACCGGCGTCTATCACGCCCCGCCAAACCACTCTTTGAACTGGCCGACACGCTCCCGACTAACGATGATCTCTTTGTCAAAGGCAATCGATGGCGTCACCTTCAAGCGGCTATTGGAGTAGACCAGGACATCTTTGATGGCATCGATATGGATGATGAACGTACGATTGGGCCGGAAGAACTCAGCAGGGTTTAGCAGTTCCTCGAGCTGCTCGAGTTTATAGTCCACCACAAATTTCCGGTTCTCCTTTGTGACAAGGTACGCCGTGCGGCCATCCGCGTAGAAAAGTGCGATATCACCGACCACCACGGAGTGAATGTGCTCCCCCAGCTTCACCATGAAGCGATTCTTAAACTTCCTTTTGTTGATGTCCTCGGTGATCTTGTTGACCGTATCGCTTGTGGTTTTGAAAGATCGCTTCAGTTCCTTTAGCTTGTTCAGGGCATTGGACAGATCCAGAAAGGTCACCGGCTTCAACAGATAATCAATACTATTGAGTTTGAAGGCGTCGATCGCATACTCGTCATAGGCGGTCGTGAAGATCACAGGAATGTTGACTTGCACCTGCTGGAAGATCCCGAAGCTCAAGCCATCTGTTAGCTGGATATCTGAAATGATGAGGTCTACCTGATCCTTGTTCTCCTGAAGCCACGACACGGAAGCTTCGACGGATCCCAGAATATTGAGTATCTCAAAGGACTCATCATACTTCTTGATGTAGCGCTCGATCTTCTCAGCTGCCGGTAATTCGTCTTCGATTATCAGTACTTTCATGTAGTCAAGAGTCGAGTTAGGTGATCAGGCATCGAGTTTTGCCGACATTAAAATGGGTATCTTGATCAATACAGCTCCCGCGTCATTGGCTACTTCAATATCGCGTTCAGTGTAAAATTTATAGGCCCTGCGAATATCCTCCAATTCCAAAACTGGTGGGTCAAGTTTCTCCTTTCTATCTGAGAATACCAAAATATGATTATCCCCTAGCTCCATATCCACCTCCAGGGACTGCATCGTCGCGTAGATAGAGGAACGCACCAGCCACTCAATAACCGTCAGGAAAGTCCCGGGAACGCATAGCATGTCCTCAAAGTCCTCAGACTTGAAATCAACATCTATCCCCTGGTACCAAAACAGATTGAGCAGGTGCTGCACCCCCGCCACTTCTTCAGAGACAGATACCAACTCGGAACTGCTGCTTCCAAGAATATAGCGGTACACGACCGACAATTCATCGATGAGTTCATCCGCAGAATCCACTTTTTGCTCGGTGATGACGATAAGTGACTCAAGGCTCTCCAGGAGCAGTGTAGGATTCATCTCCCGCTTGAAGTTGCGAAACTCAAACTCGAGACTTCGCTTACGACCCAATTCCTCATCCACCTTCAGCTTGTTCTCCTTAAAAAGAAAAAGGTGGCTGAAATGCAGGGACAGATACAACAGCAACATGAACCCATAGATCCAATAAAAGACCATGAGTTCGGAGAAGGAGGCTGTGAAGCCTACATACTCCTTGTAGTAGTAGCTGACAACCACATAGACCACGGAGATCATCACCAGCATGGCCACCAAAAACTGCAAAAGCACTTGCTGATAAAAAGGGATCGTCTCGATGCGGCGATTGACGATGGTCATCAGGAAGCGCGATGCCTCCAGGACGAGATAGACAAGGAAGATGCTCAGGTAGAGTTCCAGGCTCGCAAAAAGCTCCTCCACCTGGCTTATCGAGTTGTTGATCAATAATATCAACAGGTAGATCACCGTGCCAATGAAGAGGGGGCCAACCAGGCGAAAGAGAAAATTGTGAATAAACAGCTTCTTCATTCTTTCCCTCAGTTGCTTAAGAGCTGATGATTGGTAGCCAAATGGAAAAATCGTCCCGCTCGTCCATCACCCTGATACCTCGCTTATGCAGCAATTGATAGCGGCTGCGAATATTCTCCAATCCTATGCGGAAGGAGGTGGTCCGTTCGGGTGTCTTGGTCTTGTTGTTGCTGACGAGCAGCCCTCTCTGTCGCTCAGTCACCGCGATGTACAGCTTTTCTTCTGGGGAGATTATATTGTGCTTCACAGCATTCTCTACCAGCAGCTGGACCGTCATGGGTGGCACTAGAGATTGCAGGGTGTCCTCCGATAAGTCAATATCGACCTGTACCTGATCCTGAAACCGCACGCTGAGCAGATATTGGTACGCCTGAACAAACTCAAGTTCTTTGGCGAGAGGAATGACGGGTTGATCCCGGGATTCGAGCGTGTGCTTGTATGCGCTTGCCAGCTGACGGATAAATCTTTCTGCCTTCCTCGTGTCCTTATACAGCAATGATGAGATGGTATTCAGGCAATTGAAAAGGAAATGTGGGCTCAGCTGGCTCCGCAGCGCTTCCAGCTGTAGACTGAGCTGCCGCCGCTGGTTTTCGATGTACTGGAGTTGAGTTTGCGAGAAGTGGTAGTAAGAATAGACCGCGAAGTACAGCACGTTGTACACCAGGCCAGTAATACATAAGATGATCAGAAGCTTGATTGTCAGCTCCGAGTCCGACATCACCACGTAGTGAAAGGGGAAAGCGACAAGAAGTATAAGGACTATCCACGAAGTGATCACCCCAAGCAGCATCCTGGTGGAAATGCTCCTACGCCAGGGAAAAAGGCCATTCAATCTTTTCGAGACCTGCCAAAGCGCCAACGCAATGCCAATGCCTACAGCACCACTCAGCAGGGCCGTCCGTGTGGAGAGGACAGGCAGGCTGTCTTCACTAAAACCCAAATAACCATAAAGGAGCACTCCGGTGACTGCTCCGATGACCAACGCGGCAAGAAAGTCTTTCAAGGTATCGGTAAGGTGAAGGTTTGGCCATCCCATGCACCAATCTACATAGAATGGCCAGATTTTCTATCAAATCAGTCGAGCGCCTTCATGGCCCGACCATAGTAGGTGTCAGAGTTGATACTCTTGGCTGCTGACCGGTAGGCCTCCCGCAGGCTGCTGTTGCCACTTTCGTTGACATACTCAGACAGTGCCACGAGTGCTTCAGACATGTAGTAGTCTGAGTTGATATCACCTGTAGATTCCAGAAGTGCCAGCACGACCTTGTCGTTGAGAGAAGACTTTCTGGAGGCGGTGATGATGATCTGCGACGCGTAGTGATCACTGTTCACTTCGCCAATGGCGTCTACCAGCGACTCCAATACCTGACCCTCCAGTCGCTGCTCTACCATAATCTTGGTCAGCAGCTGATGGGCATAGTGGTCGGATTGTACATCGTCCTCGATATTTTCGATCATCTTCTCCAGCGCTTCGCTACTCAATTCATTCTCCAGCAGCTCACGGAATAGCTCCGTCTTGTAGTGATCGGAGTTGATCTCTCCTGCGGCCTCGATGATCTCCCAGTAGCTATCCTTGGAGATATTGTGAGCACGCAGTGCCTCGCGATACAATTCTGACAGATAGTGATCGGAGTTGATGGCGCGGGCAGCTCTGATCAGCTCACTGATCAGCTCATCATTCATATCACGCTCTTTCAATGCCTTTCGGAAGACTTCGGACATGTAGTGATCAGAGTTGATATCAGAAGCGGATTCCAGGATCTTGCCCAGGTGCTCAGGGCGCAGACGATCGTTGGAGAGCGCACTCTTCAGTACCTCCGCACGGTAGTGATCGGAGTTTATTTCTTCTGTGGCCTCGATATAGGCCTCGATGGACGCGTCGCTCTGAAGGAAGCGGCGTTCATTGCTTCGTAGGATCTCTGAGAGATAGTGATCGGAGTTGACTTCATCAGCAGCGCCATCAATGATTACGGCAAGTTCTTCATCCGTCAACTCATCCTTCTCGAGTAGCAGCTTGATATAGTGACTCTTGAGATAGTCCCCACTGAGCTCTTCCACTTCGTCCATGACTGCTCGCGCTCCGCCCTGTCGATAAAATCTATTGACACGGGACTCGGCACCGATAGTAGTACTGCGCACGATATCGGGTAGCACGTCAGCCAACCACTCCCGACCTTCCGGCTCAAAGCCCACTTCCTCGCGACCAATAAAGAATTGCTTGTCAAGATTGCCTCGGCTATCGGCCTCAATCAGTACCCGGCGTCTGCTGCCAAAAGCCGCCTTGCTGATCTCAAAGTAGCCGTTGCGGGAGATGGATACGATGTCTGTATCGTCATCAGACAGCTCAAACTCGCCATCAAACTCAATGCGATACTCCTTCTGCCAGGAGGAGTACTTCACGGTGCTGACCCCATTCCGGGAACTGACAGTTACCTTGGTTTTGCCGTTGCTATCACTGTGTTGACTCACAGCCTTGACCCTATCCTGCGCGGAGAGGTCTGCTGGCAGCAGTATGACCAGTACTGCTGCCAGGATACCAAGTAGAATCGTCATGAGACGGAGTTTTTGACCTGTTGGGTTCATAACCGTATGTGTTTTGAGTTCTATCACGATACAATGATCGTCTGTATCCCTCAAGGCTGAAACCAACTTGTAACGAGTTGTTGGAAAATGGTACCGAATTGCAGAATCGGTGAATTCAGTGCCTCAATCGCCGTAGACGGTCAATACAAGGCGCCTGGAGCCGCCGTGGTCCCGATGTTCGCACAGATAAATGCCCTGCCAGGTACCCAAATTGGGCCGACCGCCACTGATCGGGAAGGAAACGGACGAGCCCAGGAGCGAGGCTTTGATGTGTGCCGGCATATCGTCAGGTCCTTCGTACGTGTGAATGTAGTAGGGCGCATTTTCCGGTACCATTTTATTGAAATGACTTTCGAAATCGGTGCGGACGCTCGGATCGGCATTCTCATTGATGGTGAGGGAGGCGGACGTATGCTGGATAAACAGCTGACCAATACCCTTATCTATCGTGCTGCCGCGGAGTACCTCCTCCACATAGTGCGTGATCAGGTGGAACCCTCGAGGGTGTGCCGGTAGTGAGAACTGCTTTTGGAAAACCATGGCTACAAGTTAAAGAAGGATGAATGCAGAATAGCTAGGGAGAGAACGGTTGTGCTTTCACCTCTTGCTGTTCGTCCCGCTCTCCCTTGTATCTCAGCCCCGCTGCCCGCCGCATTGCCGGGGGCCTGGCTAGTCCGACCCTGCCGGCAGCCAAGCTGGATGCCAGTACGATCGGGTCTATGGGGAAAGAGAGGTGGCTTCGTTGCAGGGCGCCGTCACTCAGAGCACAGCGTGGAGTCTCTGACGGCGCGAGTCACTATTATTCAACTTCAACCTTCCTTGCGGGTCTATTCTCAATATTGATCTCTCAAGTGAAAAAGTGGAGTGGCCTTCGAAAATCCGAGAACTCGACTCAAAAACTCAGAATTCCAAACTCCACTACTCTCCATCAATTCGCTCGTACGCACCGATATCGGGCAGAGAATCCCGAGGATGGCCCAGAATGTCATCGACAATCTCAGAGTCCGGTGCCCGATCCCGTGCAAAGGCCGTGGAGTCCAGGTTGTATTCAAAAAGGAACGGCCTGTCAAATCCCGGAAAATTGAACTCCTGAGAGACGTAGTTCCCCGGAATACTATCCGCACCCTTGATGATGTTGTTGTGCAGTAGCGTGTCGAACGGCGCACCTCCGTCATTACTAAAGAACAGCACCTCATCCTCCGAACCCCATAATATGGAATTGCGGATCGTCACCGAGAGATCCTGCACCAGCGCCGGATCATCCGGGAAGTTGTCGAGGAAAGCGAAAGAGGGTTCGTCACGGATGAAGAAGTTGGGCTCGTTGGTCATGGAGCAATGATCAAAACGATAATCACCACCGACGAAGGCGCTCACCACAAAACCTCCACAATTGTGGATAAGGGAATTGGAGACGGCGATGTCTGCAGTGAAAGCCTGAATGCCACTGCCCGACATGTGCCTGATAATGGAATGGTCCACGGAGATCTCCACGCGGCTGGAGGCGTCATTCACCCCGAAAGTGAAGAGGCCGTTGACGGCATTTTCGATGGTTGCATAGCTGATTTCATTGCCACGACTGCCCGGGAAGAAGATGATTCCCCCCCATTGTCCGGGCGCTTCGATGAAATTGGGGTCAAATCGCGTATTCCGAAAGACCACGTGGTTGCCACTGTCTCCCTCGACGATTAGCTGCCCAAGCACTGCAATGGTCGCACCATTGTCGACATAGATTTGCGCACCCGGCTCCACCGTAAGTGAGCACAACGTATCCACAAGCAATATTTCCTGAATGACGTAAGGGCGCTCAGCGGTGAACGTCTGGTTACAGACTGCCACAGCATTGAGGTAAATGGCGTCCTGGCCCCAGGCAATGAGCTTCACATCCTGTGCATTGCCATTCCATTGCACTTCGATGGAGTCCTTCACAAGATAGGGGTTGCTTTCATCCTGCGGATCTATCGTTACGTCTACAAGCACCAAGAGGCTGTCACCCCCGCGGATCAGTTCCCCTTCAATTTCGTCCTCCTCCTTGCCGTTGACGACCAGGCTATAATATGAGCTGCGACCAGAACCGAGACCTATTCGGTCGATTCGCAGATCCTCTTTG
Source organism: Cyclobacteriaceae bacterium (assembly GCA_965227935.1). Lineage (GTDB taxonomy): Bacteria > Bacteroidota > Bacteroidia > Cytophagales > Cyclobacteriaceae > JAWPMT01. The sequence goes on from CBDDGS010000055.1 coordinate 608,032, forward strand.
TTGTCGTTGAAAATGCGCAACCGCTTCGTGATGCTCGTACGGTCAGTGAGCAGCGTGTCGAACATGATGGTATCCGTGCTGAACCTGAGAGACAGGTTGGGGGCAGTCGACACGTCATCATCTAGTGATGAGCACGAGATACCCACCCACAAGATGATAGGCAGAAGATAGAAGGCGGACTTGACGGGTGTTGGCACTATTCTCCTTCTTTCAGCCTTTCAGCATTTTCTGCAATACGCAGTTGCTCCACAAAATCCTCCAGCTGACCGTTCATCACGTTGGGCAGATTGTACACGGTGTAGCCTATTCGGTGATCAGTAACTCGCCCTTGAGGGTAATTGTATGTGCGTATTTTGTCCGAGCGGTCGCCACTACCTACCATAGACTTGCGTGCGGAGCTGATTTCGTCATTGTGCTTTTTGAGCTCGATCTCGTAGATCCGGGATCTCAGCACTTTCAACGCTTTGTCATAGTTGGCATGCTGCGAGCGGCCGTCCTGACACTCCACCACGATCCCCGTGGGATTGTGCGTTAGCCTGACCGCCGACTCCGTCTTATTGATGTGCTGGCCTCCTGCACCGGAGGCTCGAAAAGTGTCCTTTCGGATATCTCCCATGTTGAGCTGAACGTCTACTTCCTCCGCCTCAGGTAAAACGGCAACAGTAGCCGCGGAAGTATGTATCCGGCCCTGACTTTCAGTAGCAGGTACTCTTTGTACACGATGAGCCCCCGATTCAAACTTGAGCTTGCCATACACGTCTTCACCTTCCACAGATGCCACGATCTCCTTGAAGCCTCCAGAGGTGCCCTCGTTCAGGTTAATCACCGCTAGTTTCCAACCCTGTGTGGCAGCAAACTGCTCGTACATTCTGAAGAGGTCCCCCGCAAATATCGCCGCCTCGTCTCCACCTGTCCCGGCCCTGATCTCGAGAATGATGTTTTTGCTGTCATTGGGATCCTTGGGTATCAGCATGACTTTCAGCTGAGCCTCCAGCTCCTCCACCTCAGGCTCCAGTTCCTCGATCTCCATTTTCGCCATCTCACGAAACTCGGGATCCTTCTCCTCTGCCAATAGCTCCCGTGCTTTTTTGAGGTTGCTTGATGCCACCAGGTACCGGTCGTACTCCTTCACGATCTTCTCCAGATCCCGGTACTCCTTGTTGAGCTTTTGGTATTTGGCCATATCGGCCATTGCGTCCGGCTGAATGATCAGCTGACCCACTTCCTCAAAACGATGTTTTATCTCCTCGAGCTTATCGACCATTCCTGATAGCTATTTCAAGCCGCAAAAATACTAAAGGCCCTCTTACTTCGAAGGACAACCGGGAAACTGACCAGATTTTAGTTCCTGGTAACGGAAGCACTGTACCGTATGGTCATTGACCATACCCACGGCTTGCATGAAAGCATACATAATGGTACTGCCTACGAATTTGAAGCCTCTCTTCTTCAAGTCTTTGCTGAGCGTGTCGGATTGTGGGGTAGTCGCAGGGACGTCAGCAGATGACTCCCATTGATTGTGGATCACACTATGGTCGGTAAACGACCATACGTATTGGCAAAACGATCCAAATTCTTCCTGGACCCTGATGAAGCATTGGGCATTGTTGACAGTAGAGTGCACTTTGAGTCGATTGCGGACTATGCCAGAGTGTTCGAGCAGGTGCGCTAATTCCGATTCGTTCATAGCCGCCACCACCGGGACCTCAAACTGATGGAACGACTCTCTGTACGCCTCTCTCTTCGCAAGGATGGTGCTCCAGCTCAAACCTGCCTGCGCTCCTTCCAGCGTGAGAAATTCAAACAGCTTCCGATCATCCGTGACCGGGACGCCCCATTCTTCGTCGTGATACTTAATGTAGGCCTCACTCGTCGGTTTTGCCCACGCACATCGTGTTAGGTCTGCCATAAAATAATTGTGCCCTCAAAGTAGTTAAGAAATGAGACTCCCATTGCCCATTCCCCATGATGCAAGAAATCATATTTTTGTAGCCTCTCAAAGCATTGATGATGCGGATAATCTTTGTGATCTGTTTTATAGCGTTTTTGCATGGTCTTTCGGCTCAAAGGAGCCCAAGACTGGAGGCAGAGCTAGCGCTCATTCAATTTGGCAACCCGGCGATTCCTGACAATATCACAGGCTCCAGGTCGGCGGTCATGATCTGCCACCAGCAGTCACCGGTGGGAGAGGATTGGAAAAAACTAGCTGAAGAGATCCACGGTAGCCTTGTCCAGATGTCGATCGACCCGGTCGTGTATGTCAATGCATTCGATTATTACGCCAGTCGCATCATCAGCCAACAATTCGAGGCCACCTTGAAGCAGCGGCAAATCACCAATCTCTTCGTCCTCACGGTCAAACCCGACTATGAAGTCGAGCTCGTTTTGGTGCCCTACGCACAATTTATGGCACGGAAAGGCAATGCCCGTGGGTGGCGAGCAACCGGCACCGGTCCTGGAGGAGTTTTGTATCGGCTAGGTGTGGCGGTGAAGCAGGCACAGCTGCAGTCCTCAAACTTTCTGATCCTCACGCAACCCGAGTTTCTCGAGGATGTCAGCCTCTTCAAAGGAGATCGCCTCGCCAACTGGGCGGGTGCTATGCGACGACAGAAAGTTGGTCTGGTACTGATGGAAGAAATACAGATCCCCACTTCAGTGACCGGGAGCCAGCGCGAACTCATCGAGGCTTACAATGCAGACGTGCAGGTAGTCAACGTGCAATTGCAGGAGGCCTTCGAAGAATTCGAGTATGAGTGGCAACCGATCGTCTATAGGAATGACCAGGCTGCCATGGGAGACCGGATCCAGTACCTCGTTTTTATGCTTCATACAAGTGGTGAGCATATCCGAAAGATCCTGAACTATCCCATTGAAAAAAATGAAACGGAGTACCTCTCAGTCACACCGGGCTTGTCAGCGGGTGATGTGACACTCAAGCGACTCGACGCAAATAGTCTGATGTATAAGGTATATGTTCGGCGTACTCGATCGGAAGACGTATTCGTAGGTGAGGAGTGGGATGCCGATGACACAGCAGCACGAGCCCTTCGCAACTTCATTTTCACCTGGAAACGTCAGGTAGAAGGTACACGGTGAAAGAGTCGATGCTGGATATTGCCCTGTATCTACGGCGGCTGGACTCTAGCTGGAAGCGGCCCTCCATCGCTTACTTAAAGGAATTGCAAAGGGCACACCAGCGAGCGATACCAATAGAGAACTTCGATATCTTCCTGGGAAACCGGCGGAGCTGGGATGTGGAGGCACTGTCCTCAAAGATCATTGGTGGATCGCGGGGAGGCCTGGGAATAGAACTCAACGCCATTTTTGGCGATCTGCTGACACAACTGGGATTTCGGTGCATGTATGTAGGGGCTTATCACAGCACCAAGGCGGGGGCCCAACCCAAACACATGGTGATAGTTGTCAATGTGGAGAATGGCCTGTGGTTGGTAGATGTAGGCAGCCGCCAGGAGCTCCTGGACCCTGTGGCTATTTCGGAGGCTCAGTTCACTTTGAATTTCTCCAGGTACGTAAGAACCAAACCCGAGCAGCAGGGATGGTGGTGCTTCCAGACCTCGAAGGATGCGGTCAGTTTTACCGACATTTACTATTTCAAGGTGAAAGAGAGCAAGCTCATCGAGTTTCTTCATCTCCATGACGAGCTTCAGAATATTTATGAATCTCCAATGGCCGAGGAGAAAATCATCTCCAGGATTTCTGACACAGGTCGTATCACTTTGACGCCACAACACCTGAAAAGACTTCAAGGCGGCGAGGTACATATCGAGGAAACGATCCACAATGAGCAAGCCTTTGATGAGGCCCTCAGGCACGAATTCGGGATGAGCTGGCTCGAACTAATCCAGTAGATAGGCTTGCAACTGACTCGCACTTTGACGGTAGAAGTCCGTGAGAAACGACTTCTGGTCAGCGACGTCCCACAATTCCTCGGCCGTCACCAGCCCACCGATCCACTCTTCCGAAAACCAGCGGCCTGCTGTTAGCGGCTTCAATACTGATTCCTCCACGTGCGGCCAGGAATTAACATAGAAAAATGGCTGATCGAACCGCTCGTCACCGGGCGACATGCCCAGGGCAATGTAGCTGGAAGTCTCGGGGTCTCCCGAGTCCTTGAGCCTGACTGACAATGACTGATCAAAACGATGAGGATACACCAGTACCTCTGACTCTACTTCAAAATCCCACTGCAGCGCATCCAGTACTTCGAAGGATGCAGCAAAATAACTGGTAAAAGCTCTGGTGATTTCAGATTCTTCGATATCAAAGCCCTTGGATCCAATTTTTGGGTAGTCTGGCAATTCGTAGGGTAGGTTACCACTGAATGAGGCCGTGGGTAATCCACTCTTACCAGTATGCTCCTCCATCCACACCATCAGTTGGCCAAAATTCTTTCCCGCGATGGGAAACTCGTCGACGCTGCTTGCATCTTCGACATACACGTAGGCCCTCTCCAGGTGAAATCCCGCCCTCAGCGTACCATTGTCGGTGGTAATCCATTTGCTAACCAACGAACTATTGGATCGGCTCCATGACAAGGTCGCGTTTTCATCAAAAGGAAGTGGTTCTAAAAAATGGCGTCCGACGGCTGCGACGGCCTGGATAGCCTGGTGGTATTGAATTCTTATTTCTCTAAGAGCTGCTAGATCTGAAGGCTTGATATCCTTCCAACGCATGTTTGAGGTTTCTGGTGTAATAGGTTGTTGGTATGGTGGTTCATCTTTCCCCTGAGGTAAGGGGAAATTCTACATCTCAAACTTTTTCACTGCCTTGCGCAGGGCTTCGATATCCGCAGTGATCGAGGGATCACTGTAGATCCGACCTGCCAAAGTGGCGATCACTTTCTTTTTGAAGCCCAGCTTTTCTGCCAGTTCCTCGCAATACTTGATCTCACTCAGATAGACTTGATTGTCAATCTTCATGAGCTGCACGATGCTATACAAATATTGGAACTTGTCCTCGTCAGTCATTGTGGAAACTGGAGGCAGGGGCTCAGGATTTTCAATCAAGGCGTCGACATCATCCGTACTTAGCCCGTTGGCTTTTGCCAACATTTGAATGAGCTTCTTTTCTTCGCTGTCAAAGTCGCCATCGACATTGGCCAGGCCAATCAATACACTCAGCTGCGATCGTATACTCATGACTTTCTATTAGGTTAGCTGCTTTCTTGAATGCTTCGTAGATAGTGGATGGGCTGCTAAACTTTGAGGTACTTGCGTGCTTCCTTCTTCAGGAGCTCCCTGTCGGATGTAATCGCGGGATCACCGTAGATTCTCGCTGACAATTTCTTCACGACTTTCTTGTCAAACCCTAGCTTCTGGGCCATCTCCTGGCAATAGCGGATTTCACTCAAGTAGACCTCATTGTCAATCTTCATCAGCTGGATGATATCGTATAAATATTCGAATCGCTCATCGAACGTTAATGCCTGGAATTCTATGTTGGGGACGGCTTCCTTGCTCAGTTCCTCCTCAATAATTCTATTCAATTCTTCCTCTTTCACAGAATGAGCTTTCCCGATACTCAAGATGAGTCCTCTTTCTACATTGGAAAAGTTCTGATCACTTAGCGCCAGGCGTACCAACATTCGCACATGAGCCTGAAAATTAGATTCCATGGAAATTAGATCGTGTGATTAAGTGACGGTTAATATAGGGAATATTCCAAGGAACATGCAACTAGATGATTCAAAGTTGGCCATCAAGTGACTGAACAGGAGCAATTAATGCAAGTAGCTGCCAGCGTTAATATCAAAAGTTGCCCCAGTGGCATGATCTACCATTCCACTGGCAATAAACGTGATCAAAGGGGCCAGGTCTTTCGGTTCTGTGAGCCGCTCAAGTGCCACATCGTCTTTCGCATGCTCCTCGCCATACATCTGCATAAACTCCTGCGCCATGTCTGTTCGCACAAATCCTGGTGCTACATTGAAGGCCTTTATGCCGTCTTTGCCGTAGGACCGAGCGATGGATCTGGTCAAAGAAACCAAACCAGCCTTAGAGGCCCCATACGCTATGTATTCTGCTGTTTCACCTCGATAGGCCGCCCTTGAGGAAATATTGATGATGCGGCCAGCCATTTTGCGTTCTATGAAGTGGGCAATGGCCTTGCGACAGAGAATTGCAGGCGAAGTAAGGTTGACCATCATCGTTTCATCCCAGACGGCCTGCCAGGACTCATCACTATCCTGAAGAGCACTTGGCTTCGCGATACCAGCATTATTCACCAACACCTCCAGACTGCCCATCTCCAGCACTACACGCTCGAAAAGCTTCATGGCGCCATCCGGTTCGGAAAGGTCCGCCTGAAACGCTTTTGATTCATTGCCCAACATATGGGCGAGGCTCTCTGCCTCGCGGACATTTTTATTGTAATGCACAGCGATCGACGCGCCAGCCTCGGCGAGCTTCGTGGAGATCGCCTTACCGATGCCACGACTCGCACCGGTCACCAGGATATTCAAGCCCGACAAGTTGATGTACATAATTGAATCGTTGTGTAGTACTTCGGAACCGAAAATAAGTAAAGCCTGTTGAAATTGATCAGTATCTTAGGAAGATGTCGCCTACCAGCGTTTGAGAATTAAACAATTCACATCTCCGTTCGTAAGCATTTGTACTTTTTCTACTTATTAGGAGGACATGCAAAAGTTCGATTTTCCTTTCCAGACAAGTCTCAGCCTCAAAACCGTCATCGGGTATTGGGAGCTGCAACAATATTCAGACAATCCAATCCAGGCAGAATGTGCCAAGCGCCTGATCAAACAAGTGGATGAGAATCCAATCCTGCGCGAGGATGTCACCGATGCGTCCAAGCTTCAAGACCTGAAGCCGCTCATCGCCACGATTATGTCGGCGGTCGTAGCGCCTGCAGTGAGCAGCGACGAGCATGTGGCCATATTCTTCCCTTTCTCTTTTGACTACATCTACGCCACCACGCCATTTCAGAAGCTGGTGGAGGAAGCAGGGGGGTCACTCCGAGCGATGGCCAAACACCTCCGCGAAGAGGAAATGACGGCCATGAAGACGGTCGCGGCCTATCACTCGATCCTACAGCAGTTCTACGGAGTAGATATCCCCAAGACGAAGAAGATGGTCCTCACCATGGGCCTAGAGAATGGCTTGGAAAGACATTTTGAATTGAGCCTTGATCCACGCTTCTGTGAAATCAGACAGCATGGTGAATTGCCAGTGTTGTCCTCAGAAGACATAGACGACATCGTCCGCAATCCCGAGGACCTGGAACAGTGGCAGCGCCTACTTCCAACAGACAGATTCGAATTCACCGGATTTGTTATCTATCATTTCCAGGAAGCGACACGCGATGAGATCATGCGGCAGGTCAAGGATCGCCTGATGGTAGAAGAACTGGAAAAGTCAGACCTGTACACTTTTCTCACTTCGCAATTTCGCTCGTTGACAGGTGTGGCCGATCTCGAGTTGGGACTGTCGAGCTATCATACATTCAAGAAAAGCTACGAGGCATGTGGGACCGGGAGCACGAGCTTGTTTGTGGACGAAAGAAATGAGTTCCTCAAAACGTTCTACGAACTCAGCAAAGATGTCCGCAATCAGGGGAATGGCATCATCATCTCGGATACGAAGAACAGCAAGTACTTCGACCCAAAGAAGCCCAGCAAATACTGCAGCGTAATTGTTGCGCCATTGTTTGCCGAGGGTGAATACATCGGTCACCTGGAGCTGGCCAGCGAGACTACGAAAATGGGTGCGGTCGAGTATGCAAAAATCTCGGAGCTGCTCCCGCTCTTTGCCAATACAATGATCAAGCGCATGAATGCCCTGGAGAATACTATTCAAGGGATCATCAAAGAGCACTACACCTCCATCCACCCGGCTGTGGAATGGAAGTTCATCGAAGCAGCGCAGAAGATCTACGACCAACAGGTAGATGGAAAAGCAGATATCCAGGAGGAGATCGTATTCCATGATGTCTACCCACTGTACGGGTCTACGGATATCCGCAATTCTTCCGTGGAAAGAAATAATGCGATTCGAGCGGACCTCATCGAGCAGCTGACCATCGCCAAAAACGTGCTGCAATATGCAAAAGCACAAGTGGACCTCCCCATCATCGGTGAGGCCATCTACAGGATCAACAAACAGTTGAGTCGTCTAAAGAAGGGACTCCTATCCGGGGACGAAAGTCAAATCGTGAATTTCCTGCATCGTGAGATCGAACCGATGATCAACGACCTCCAGCGTGACATCGAAGGCTTTAAATCCTACAGCGAAGAAAACTACTGGTCACACATCAACCGGGAGATTGGCATCGTCTATCGCAAACGAAAAGACTTCGAAGAAAGCGTGACGGCCATCAACGACATGGTATCCTCCTACCTGGAGGAAGAAGAAGTCAAATCGCAGGAGATTTTCCCGCACTATTTTGAGAAGTATAAAACCGATGGCGTGGAGTACAACGCCTACGTTGGCGACGAGATTTCACATCATAAGCGGTTCAGTCATCTATATCTCAAAAATCTGCGCCTGTGGCAAATGCTGCTGACAGTGGAAATCGCACGTAAGACCAATGAGCTGAAGGAGGAATTGCCGATGCCTTTGGAGGCCGGTCATCTGATACTGGTGCATAGCCAGCCCCTGTCGGTTCGCTTCAGAATGGATGAGAAGCAGTTCGATGTCGACGGAGCGTACAACATCAGGTACGAAATCGTGAAGAAGCGCATCGACAAGGTGCATATCAAGGGAACCAATGAGCGACTGACCCAGCCCAATACGGTTTCTATAGTCTATACGCACGAAGAAGATGCACGCGAGTATCTGGCGTACCTCGAGTACCTGAAACACCAGGGGCACATCGAGCCTCATTTCGAGCAATTCGAACTTGAAGAGCTACAGGGTGTGAGCGGATTGAAAGCCTTCCGCGTGCGAGTAGACAAAGCGTCCAAAGGCCTGATGAAAGAGCTGGAGAAGATGAAAGTGACAAAGTCAATTTCGGCGAATTAGTCACTTAAGTAAGATCTCGATCTCCACTCTTCGGTTATTGCGCCGTCCCTCCTCCGTTGAATTGTCATATCGGGGCTGGGATTCTCCGTAGGACATCACTATCAGGAGGTCCTCTCGGACACCGATCGACCGCAAGTAGCTAGAGAAGCGGGTTGTACCAATAAGCCTCTGCCTGTCATTTAAATGATTTGCAGATTTCCAAAGGCGACGCCTGCGGAATCTTCCTTCGGCAAGGTGCTGTGATCTATTCGTATCGCAAAGATTTCACAGGATTGTCCACCGCGGCCTTCAGAACCCGTCCGGAGGAAGTGGCCAATGACACGACAAACAACACCACAACTGGAATCACAATCGATGTGACCGTCAGGGCGCGGTAATAATGAAATATCGAGCCTAAAAGGGCGTCAATCGCCAGGTAGGACAATACTGAGCCCGCGGTCGCCGAGATGACCAAAACAATCAGGAATGGTCTGTTCATCAGATTCACAATGCCCACCACGGTGGCACCGAGTACCTTTCGGATGCCAATCTCTTTCGTACGCTTGATCACATTGAGCGACATCAGCGTGAAAAGCCCAATAGTGGAGAGTATGAGTGCGAGGACGCCGAGGAAGGTGAACATCAAGCTGATATTGCCATTGACTTCCATCGCACCAGCAATCTCGTCTTCGAGCTCTGCATCAAAAGGTTTGTTCGGAATTTGACGGTGCCAAACTTCCTCCAGGTCTGTCTGCACCTGCTTGAGTTGGGAAACTGGTGCAGAAGCCACCACAAAGTTGAGTTCGCCATCTCTTGCCAGACGTATACCCATAGGCTGCACTGGCTGCCAGAAGCCCCACATATAAAAGTCCTTGACTACACCTACTACAGTTAGCCGGGTGGTATCGTCAATCTGCACCACCTTACCGACAGGCTCGTCCCACCCAAAATCTTTGACGGTTTGCTCGTTGACGAGCACAGAACTCTGGCGATCGTACTCACGCAAATCCTCCTGGAAGAAGCGACCATCTACGAGCTTGACTTCCATCATGTCCATGTAGTCAATCGACATATCCATCATGTCCATTTCAAGCTCCCGTTCACCCTGACGGAAGACGCGGCTGTACGTCCACCAACCGATGCTGTGTTTGGTCATGGCGACATCTGAAAGACCCGGGACTTGTCTGGCTTCATTGTAGAAGGTCCGTACCTTCTCATCATTCTCTATCAAAATGCTGAGAACTCCGTCTTTCTTGAAGCCAACGTCCAGTTGCTCCTGATACTTCGCATTGCCGACGAATGCCAGGCTACTGATCAACGCGATAGCCGTAAACAAGTACTGAAATCCCAGCAAGAGTTTGGAGAGAAGGCTGGAGCCACCCAGTCGCAAAGTCCCTCTGAGAATAGAAACCGGTTCAAAGCTCGAGACATAGAGCGCCGGATAGGCACCAGCGACAATCGAAGTGAAGACCAGTAGTCCTCCCAGGAAAGCAAAAATCTCAGGGTTATCAGTAAGCGATAGCTTGATATCGATGAAATCCCACAAAGCGCTGTATGCCGGTACCATCCACATAGAAATGAGCACACCTAAGATCAGAGCCATGAAGGAGATCATTATGTTCTCTCCCATGAAGTGGATGATCAGCTGAAGACGGCGGCCACCCATGACTTTTCTGACACCTATCTCTTTCAAGCGCCGACTGGAAATCGCCAGAGACGTGTTGGTGAAGTTGAAGCAGGCGATCAGCAGCATCAATCCTCCCATGATCAACGGAACATAAATAGCGGGAGCGGGGGGTGCCTGACTCAACCAGTTGGCGCGCAGGTTGTCTCCTCGAATACCCAGTGTTGCCAGCGGCTCCAGGTAGTAACTATGTACCTGCCAGTCGTCCCGGGCCCGATTCTGGATATCGATGAAGTTGTCATTTAGAAACGGTACCACGGCGTCAGGATATTCAGCGGTTTGAGACATGATGAAGGTCGCGCCGACAAACCTTCCCCATTCATAGTTGTCGACTTTGAAGCGGTCCAGGTAGACATCAAAAGGAAGAATCGCATCAAATTGTAGGCTACTATTTTGAGAAACCTTTTCAAGAACACCACCGATGATAAAGCTTCGGACATCTCCCTCATCGTCAATAATCTGCAGCATCTCTCCGACGGGATTGGTATCACCGAAATATACCATGGCCGTGTTTTCGGTGATGATGATCCGACCAGGTTCCTGAAAAGTGGCCGCCGTACCATATTTGAAGGGGAAGGTGAACATGTCGAAGACGCCGAGGTCGGCAAAGCCCACGGTCTTTTGGAAGGTCTTCTCATCTTTTTTGATCACCAAGCCAGAAGGTGTATAGCGGACCACACCCTGGAGGCCCGCAAATTCTTCGTTGATGGCATGTCCAAGCGCAAGTGGGCTGATACCGAAAGGGATTTCGTGACCTTCCACTTTCTTATTTACCTGGATCTTGTAGATCTGCTCGTAGTTGAGGTGCTGTCGATCAAAGTCAGCCGCATACTTATAGTTGAGATAGGCAACGATGCAACAGGCTAGTGACAGACCCAATCCAATAAGATTAATCGCGAAATAGCCGCGGGTCTTCAGAATGCTTCGAAAGGTGGTTTTAAAAAAATTGCGTAGCATAGAGAGTACAGTTCAGGAAGAATTACGTAATAAAGATGCCCGTTCAACGCAAGGGTTGCTTTTTTATACGGCCAATATTCAAAAAAGGTAGGCGTGATGGCGAGACGAGCCGGAAGGATTCTTAATTTCGAGTCAGAATTGTTGTTAATAACATTCACTTTATAGCTGTCAAAGTATGGGAATCCTGATACCACTGGTGTTGATCGCCATTTGTTGCGTCGTGATATGGAGGGCCGGCGACGGATTCATGACAGCATCTTCCTATATCGGAAGGCATCTGTCCGAGGGAGTTCGCGGGGCCACGATCAATGCTGTGGCCAGCTCGATGCCGGAGGTCTTTACCTCGTTCTTCTTTCTATTTATCCTTAAGGATGCTGCCGGATTTTCCGGAGGTATCGGTACCACAGCCGGCAGTGCCATCTTCAATAGTATGGTAATACCGGCCGTATCAATTATCGCGGTTGTGATGATGGGCATGACACGTAGGATCGAGGTGAACCAACGAGTGATCCGAAGGGATGGTATTGCCCTGATTATTGCCGAGTTCATTTTCCTTGTGCTCATCGGAGGCTCACAACTGCACTGGTATCACGGACTTATCTTGATGTCGCTCTATCTGTTCTATGTGGCGTTCATGTTTTGGCAGATGAAGCGCAATCGGACGGAGACCAAAGAAGAGCAGCTCGCATCCGGCCAAAGAAAGGCCGACGAAATACAAGAGGAGATCACCGCTGGTATCGATTCCAATTGGTGGAAGGCGTTGTTTACTTTCGATTTGGAATCGGTATTCTTCGGACGTAGAGCAATCAACACCGTCAACGCCTGGAGTCTATTGATCGTTTCCACGGTGTCTATTGCGACGGTCAGCTATTTCCTCGTTTTGGCCTGTGAATGGATCGGCAGCGATACCTATTACATCCCGGTTTTGGGTGAATTTGAGGGGCTCAATATTCCCGTTTTGTTCGTAGCGTTAGTTCTGGCGGCAGCCGCTTCCAGTTTGCCCGATACCATCATAAGCATGAAAGACGCGCAGAATGGACAGTATGACGACGCCATCTCCAATGCCCTCGGGAGCAATATCTTCGACGTTTGTTTTGCCTTGGGTTTTCCACTTTTTGTATTTACTCTGGCGACAGGCCCGATCCATATGCCCCCAGAGATCGTCGATATGAGCACGGAGCTCCGTTTCTTATTGTGGCTATTGACGATAGTAGCATTCGTCATCTTTATTTCCAGCAAACACATGGGGCAGCGAAAAGCAGTTCTCCTGCTGGCCATCTATTTTGTGTTCATCGTCTATGTGGTAGGAAGAGGCACCGGTAGCGAATGGGCTCAGGAAATCGGCAATACTCTCGTCTCGATAGTACGCACGTTCCGTATCAACTAAGCCTGCTTACTCTATCACGATCGAGAGACCGTCTTCCTGGTCAACAGGGTAGATCTTCAGATCGCGGCATCGTCTTTCTGCTTCCTCTCCAGTCCGGAGATCAAATCGATAGCTGTGCCACGGACAAACAATTTCGTTGTAGGGATTGACGGTTCCCTTCGTTAGCGAATCGCTCATGTGGGGACATTCGTCTTCGATGGCCTTGAATCCATTTTGTAAGTGCAGAAGACAAATCCTCCGGTCGCCAATTCGAACAAGGCGCTTTTCCCCAAGTGGTATCACCTTCTGCGCTTCTTGCAAATCCTGAAAAATGAGCACCTTGGCCATTCGGGAGAAAACAGCTTTTCGACGTAATTTAGGAGATTCGAGATAAGCCCTATGTTAAAGTGTCAAAGAGATAAGTTTCAACTCCAGCGCAAGTACACTTACCTGAACTGTGCCTACATGTCGCCACTGAGCAAGAAGGTAGAAAAGGCCGGTGTCAAGGGGTTGAAGGGGAAAAGAAAGCCGTATAAAGTTACGGCCGAGGATTTCTTCAAGGATTCGGAGACCATTAGAATACTCTTCTCCGAAATAGTGGATTGTGAGGAGCCCAACAGAATCGTCATGGTCCCCTCAGTTTCGTACGGCATGGCCAATGTCGCTCGAAACTTGCCGAAGAAGAAAGGTGAGATCCTCATTGTTGACGAGCAATTTCCCAGCAATGCCTATCCATGGTTGTCGTTGCGAAATGATGACATCAAGGTTCGTGTCGTTGAGCGACCACCTCGCGGTGAGAGCTGGAGCCAACGGATCCTCGAGCAAATTTCCCCGTCAACAATCATGGTAGCAGTTGGGAATGTACACTGGGCGGATGGCACCCTGTTCGACCTGCAGGCCATAAGGGCGGCTACCCACGAACATGATGCTCTGCTCGTGATCGATGGTACGCAATCTGTCGGTGCACTTCCGATCAGCATCCGTGAACTGCAACCTGATGCATTGGTATGTGCCGCCTACAAATGGCTTTTCGGCCCCTACTCCACAGGATACGCCTATTACGGTCCTGCATTTGATGGAGGTGTTCCCATCGAGGAAAATTGGATCAACCGGAAGGGCGCAGAGAATTTCGGGGGGTTGGTGAGTTATACTGACGAGTATGGACCGGGGGCCCTGCGCTACGAGGTAGGAGAACACAGCAACTTCGTCATGCTGCCGATGCTCATTGCCTCGCTCAAACAAGTGCGTCGCTGGGGACCTGAAAATATCCAGGCCTATTGTCAGGAACTCGGTAAGCCATTGATTCAGGCCGCTGAGGAGATGGGTTTCTACATCGCCCCCGAGGATCAACGCGCCCACCATCTACTGGGACTCTACGTTCCGGAGCATTTATCGATACCGACGCTGCAGGAGTTTCTACATCGCAACCGTGTCAATGTTTCGGTGCGAGGTGGCTCGGTACGGATCTCACCCAACGTGTACAATGATCAGCACGATATTGACCGGCTGGTCAAAACTTTGAAGGAAGCTGTTGATAAAAGTGCCGTCGTCGCTTAAATTCGCAATTCGAGAATGACAACAACATGGAATTAACCAATCCTGCCGTCACTGATGGCGTCAACTTATTTGTGAATATCGTCGTTGTGCTTATCGCCTTTGCAGCGGCAATGTCTTTCGTGGACTTCAGGAAAGAAAGCAGAAAGAAGGAGCAATAAGGGTTATTCCTTCACCCATCCGCAAAAGGACCTGTAATTAAACGTGGTCTTTCTTGTGGCTGCTCACTTTTTCATTTGGCAGTATGAATGGACAGATACATGCCAAAATAAAAAGTCCTGCGATGATGCTAATCATTAACATGAGAATGTAGATTTAGTTGATTATCGACGGGCAAATATAACCTCCCTGACTCCAGCTACTAGATCTGATCGCATAAAATATCAAATTGCCAAGGCAGGCTAACTGGAAATCATGATTGGGAGACTAGCGATTAGTCCAAGGGTGGACGTCCACCTACTGAAGCATCAATCACTAGTCACGGATCACATTACACGTTCCCTTGCGACAGCATCGCATCAGCGACCTTAACGAAACTCGCGACGTTGGCACCCTTTACGTAATCAATCCGGCCATTGCGACCTCCGTGATCCCGACAATTGTCATGAATGGACTTCATGATCGCTTGAAGCTTGCCATCCACTTCCTCCCTTTTCCAATGCAAGCGCTGCGCATTTTGCGTCATTTCCAATCCCGATGTGGCTACGCCACCCGCATTTGCCGCCTTTCCTGGCGCGAAAAGAATATCGTTCTCCTGGAATACTTTGATAGCATCCGCGGTAGATGGCATATTGGCGCCTTCAAATACGCCAATGCATCGATTCTTCACTAGGGTGCGAGCGTCCTCCTGCGGGAGTTCGTTCTGAGTGGCACAAGGAAACGCCAAATCCACTTCGGCATTCCATGGCGTCAGCCCTTCATGAAATTTCGCTGTCTTGTACTCCTTGGCATATTCCCTGATGCGTCCCCGACGATTGTTTTTCAAATCCATAATGAATTGCAGCTTCTCTTCCGTGATGCCATCGGGATCATGGATAAATCCCTGCGAATCGGAAACGGTAACTGGTTGTGCACCCAAGTGAATGAGCTTCTCTATCGTATACTGTGCAACATTGCCACTCCCCGAGACTGCAGCCGTTCTTCCCTCAATATGGTGGCCATTGGCGTGCAACACCTCATTGGCAAAATAGACCACGCCATAGCCAGTGGCCTCAGGCCGGATGAGACTGCCGCCGTAGGATAGGCCTTTGCCTGTGATGACTCCGGCAAACTCATTGCGAATCCGCTTATACTGCCCAAAGAGGAAGCCAATCTCACGTGCACCTACACCGATGTCTCCAGCGGGGATATCAGTGGTACCACCGATGTGCTTTGACAATTCGGTCATGAAGCTTTGGCAAAACCTCATTACTTCCATGTCTGAGCGACCTTTAGAATCAAAGTCACTTCCGCCTTTGCCTCCTCCCATGGGAAGGGTCGTTAGACCATTTTTGAAGATTTGTTCAAAAGCCAGAAACTTCAGGATGCTTAGGTTGACAGTCGGGTGAAAGCGAAGGCCACCTTTGTAAGGACCAATCGCCGAGTTCATCTGCACCCGATAGCCTCTATTGACCATAAAGTTTCCCTGGTCGTCGACCCATGGCACGCGAAACATTATGACGCGCTCAGGTTCGCACATCCTCTCAAGCATGTTGACCTCCTTGTACTCGGGATGGTCTTCCATAAAGGGGACTATGGTTTCTGCGACTTCGTGGACGGCTTGCAAAAATTCCGTTTCATAGGGATTCCTTCGCTGAATCCTTTCCATGAAGGATTGAACAAGCGATTGGTTTTGGGTTGTCATAGGGGTGAATGTTGTTCGAGGTCAAATGTAGCGCTTTCCTAGTGTTATTCGTCAAGGCGCAAATTGGCGGTGAGTTAACATTTGACACGATGCTTTTAACAATTTGAAAAAAGTAGCCTGAAAAATGGGTAACGTGCAAAATCTACCTTAGCAAGGTAAACCACCACATCCAATGATTGATCAAAGTTTGGAAACAGAGATCCTCGAGAAGGTCAGAGGTCTCAATGCATCTCAGTGCCACGGGGTCCTTGATTACATCCAAAAAATTCCGCGAACCGTGCACAGCACGAGGAGGTACCGCAGGAGAGCCATGAAACAAATCAAGGAGGCACTGGAAAACCAGTAAAGTCGGCTAGTCCTCGGAAAGGACAATGACGAAGTCGCCTTCGCTCAGGGTAAAGACGTCAGACTTCTTGGGGTTCACGTAGACCCCATATTCTTTGCTGGCGTCACGGGCCTGGGCGATGACCCTATATCCTATAGCCACTTCATTTTTGCGCGCGGCAGATTCCAGTACGGTATAGAAAGTCAGGGGCTCCCCGATTTTCACATATTCCTTTGCGGGTTTGATATAAATTTCAGAGCCGTCGGCATCGAACAAATCCTCAAAGACGCGCATTAGAAATTTGTTTTCGCTCACCTGGCTCATCAGCAAACTCACCAGTTTGTCACTGACGATGAAATCATCTGCACTTGTGATATCCGCCAACTGGCGATTTCGGATGTCCAGCATCTCACTGACGATCTTGTACTTGTCCCCGTAGCGCTCCGTGAAGTTTCTCAAATGCAACAGTGTGATGAGCGTCTGGGCATCGGCCTCCTGGATTGGGAAGTAGTTTTGATAGCAGAGGAGGATAATGTAGTCGTTCTCCGCCAGGTTCATGCTTTCAAGTGTCTCCCGGTCGGTAGTATCCTGCACGTCGAATTCCAGCGTGATATTCTTCACACGTTTCTGGAGTTTCTGCACAGTGCGTTCAGCATCGCCAAACTTTGATACGACTTTGACTATCGAACCCGGAGGGACATAGTAATCCAGCTCCCGGATAATATATCTGGCCCGATTGTTCCAGCCGATGATGAGGATCCTCTCCCTATGAGAAGGGGCAGGCTCAGTATAAATAATCTGGCTTTCATTCCTATCGACATTCTTTGGTGCATTGGGCAGCAGTGTATCGTCGTCCTCCGTGATGCCGATAACTTTATCGCCTTCCTTGAACACAGTGTCCATCGCAGGATTGATCTCCACGTGATTGTCGGCAAACTGGATACCCATAATGGCCGAATCCTCATAAGAGAACAAGATCTCTCGGAATGTCCTACCCACGAGCGATGGTTCCTCCTGGAAGTAGATCTCGGCACCGGCGAAGTCCATTAGTTCCATGTAGACCACGCTGAGACCGGACTGGCGGCTGGTTTGTACCATGATCCTGGAGATGATCTCATCTGACAGTATCAGCTCGACCTCATCCTTACCCACCATCTTGGCCACCTCAAAATTCTTCTTGTCTTCCATCTCCGCCGTGATGTGGTACGGTGCTTCCCTTCTGTTGGGGTTAGTGACGATGGCGACGATCGTTTTTATGATCTGGCTATCGGAGTTCTCATTGTCCTTGTCGAGAATAATGATGGACTTCGTGTCAAACGGATTGGCTATGTAGAGATCGTGTACATCGATGGGATTACCGGTACGGCAAATCACATCCGTATTTTGTGTGTCACCTACCTTATCCCGGATTTCATCCTCCATATCTACCTTGTCTTTATCAGCAAGGATGACTACTACTCCGCGCTTTTGATTCTCATTGGCAATCACTAGCTCGGACAGAATAGTGAAGATCTTCGAAGACCATCCCAGGATCAAGACATGATCCTCTTCGATGACGAATGATCGGCCTTTTCTTAGCTCTTCGACCTTAGATAGGATACCCGAAGACACGAGACCGATCAACGTACTGATCATGATGAGACCCAGAACGGTCACAAACATCATGAATGAACGGAAAGGCCAGTTCTCGGTATGCTCGCCGACAGTTCCGGGATCGAGGACGTGCGTAAGGTTCACCCAAATCGATTCGAAAATATTCCAGCCATACTCGTTGTGATTTGGATGCAAGCCGGAAAGGATCAGAATGACGGAAAACATGAGAACCACGACGAGTGCAAATACACCTAAGCCGGCGATCATGGGAAATGTACCCCGCGAAACGAAATTGTCGAATTTATATCTGAGCCTTTCCTTAAAGGGCACTTTTCTCATAGGGTGGCAGTTATCAATTTAAGCCAGTTCTTCAGGCGGCCAAAGTTACCAATAAGCCCCAAATGGCGACAATATATTTAAATATACATTTTATTTTTACGATGAACGTGAGATGTAATTGCTGAACGACACTACCTCCAGTTTAGCGATCTGGACGAGCCTACATTGACTATCATTGCCGGACATCGAAGTTAAAAATGAATAGACTGCAAGTTTTCGGCTTACTCATCTTGCTGGTCGTCTCTGCCTGTCAGCCTGGGAAAATAAAGTACCGCCTCCTATACGACGAAAATGAGCCCGATGGCCAGATCTCAAAGGCCATAAAAACCGTGATGGAGCGCAACTACAACATTGAAGTTGAACTGGTCCTGGGAGAGGGCAGCGTTGCCAATCTTGATAGTGTCGCTGAGGGTGGAGCAGACATGGCACTTATAGAGAACTTCGTCCCTCTGCGAGAGGAAGTTCGTTCGGTGACGCTCGTATATCCGAAAATCCTGCACATTTTCTATCTCGATGACGGTCGACCTGAGCCAAGCTCGTTTGCAGAGCTTCTTTTCGATCGGAAGGTGTACATCGGGAAAGAAGGCACGTCTTCCCACCTTTTCATGCAGGACTTGTTCGAATTCTTCGATATCGACACAAGTCGATTTGAGATTACCCGAAACCCTTATGAGAATGACGTTTTCGTAGGATTCACTGACATCGTGCCGCTCAAGAATCTAGAGCTGCTGAAGAATTTCAAGCTGTACTCTATGGATAGGCTGGAAAACTACGGCAAAGGATCAGTCGTCGATGCCATTTCCCTGCGATTTCCACAGGTACGTCCATTCATCATTCCTCAGACGAGCTACCAGGAAATCACGGACAAGCCCATTGTGACACTGGAAACCGATGCGGTCTTGGTGGTGCGAAGTGACATGAGAGAAAACTTCGTGTACGACCTGACCAAAACGATATACAATGAGAAGCAGGACTTTGCCAACCTGAGTCCACTGATCTTCAAAGGGCTGGACGAACAGTTTGACCGGAATATCCTGAGTTTTCCATTGCACGAAGGGGCAAGGGTCTACCTTGATAGGGACGAGCCTGGATTTTTGGAAAGGTATGCCGAGCTGATTGGCGTTTTGTTTTCCATCGCCATTGCCCTGGTGAGTGGCATTGTGTCGCTCTCCAGATGGCAGAGCCAGAAGAAAAAGGACCGCGTCGATATTTTCTACAAGGACCTCATGGAGAAGAAAAACCAGAAAATTGTGTCCTCGTCTGAAGGGATCAGTATGATTCAGGAGATCCAGCAGTCCCAAAACAAGGCCTTTGATATGCTCATACATGAAGAGCTCGAGGCCAACGAGAGCTTCAGGATCTACATGGAGCTATCGAAGGAAACCATCCACGAGCTACGAGGTCGAGTGAAAGCACTGAAGGCTATCAATCGTTAGATCCTACGGCTTCTGGACAACATCCTTGTATTTGCGATCGGCGACGATCTTGTTGATATCCGGATCTTTCTCCCACGCAGTTTTGCCGTTGAAAAAGGCCCGTACTTCAAAGAATAGCAATTTGCCATCCTGGATTTTGTACTCCGAATAATCAGGTCGTATCCAGCTGTCTTGAGTGAGGGCAATAGCACACCAACCACCATAAGCCGGTAGGTACTTCTCCGGGTCCGTCAGGAATTCCGATTGATTCTGCGCACTGGCAAACTGCAGCTTAAGGCCATCGTAGTTGGTCTCATATTGGGCATTTCCCTTTACCAGTTTCCCATCAAAGTAAGACGTTAAGTCGTAGCCATCGAATGCGACAGTTGATGAGGGGGATGAGTAAGGGTGAGGTGGTAATTTTTGGGACCAGGTGAGAGCAGGCACCAACACCATGAGTAGCACGATCGTTTTCTTCATAATTTTTCGTCTGAATAGCAGGTGTTATCTATTACTGTCGGCTTGGAGAGTTTGTTGCCTATTGAAGTGACATGCTAACGACAGTTGGCTATTTCAGTTCGACTAATCGGTAATAGTCATTGAGCACAATGCGGTATTGCTCGCGAGCCTCTGATCCTCGGGGCAGTATCTCCATCCCTTCAATGAAAACCTGGCCGTCTTCCAAAATCGTGTTGAAAATCTCCGTAGCACATTCGATGTGGTTGAGAGGAGAGCTCCCATCAAATGTAAGTTGCCGCTCTTCAGCAGGGAGGACCAACCGAAAATCTAAAGGCGTAGTCAATCCTTCAGTGGGTTCCAGCCAGAGATAGGCTTTGTCAATGGCCCACTGATGAATAATGGCTGGAGTGATCATCACCGAATCATCCGAAATAGCCTTGATACGAAAGACATTCATGCGAGCTTCCCGTCGCTCTTCCAAATCGTAGTAGGATTGTCGCACATTCTTGAAGAATAGCTCAGATGGATCGGTAGTACCAAAGTCGAAGCCTTCCAGCGAAACTCTGTCATTGACGGCGAGTTGGCAGCCACCTAGTTGCAGGACAAAGATGATAATGGTGAGTTTCCTCATTGCTTTTTCAGGATCATAGTGGTCTCGGCATGTAGATTGTCAAAGTGCACGGTCCGATGGGGCATGAGTTTTTCAAAACCCAGATTCTCGACTAAGGAGATCATCGCCTCGTCCAAGAATAGACCCTCGGTTCCATCATTGAAAACTCCCAAGTTCCCCTTTTTGATTACATGATCTTCAAAATTGATCGAAGAGTTCATCGATAGATAAAGAATGCCGCCCTGATTAAGAACGCGGTGCATTTCCAGACAACTCTGTTTGTAGGACTCGATCGAAGGCAGGTGATGCAAGACGCGACTGCAAATCACCAAATCCGTGGAATCCGATGGGAGAGGCAGACTCTCTACCGACGCTTCGATAAACTGGTGGGATTCGCTATTCGGCATAGATCCAATGATATGTTTCATGAGATCGATCTGGAGCTTGTCCACGTCTATGCCAAATACGCGATAGCCCTTCTGTAGGAAGTATAGGAGATTGCGCCCACTCCCACAGCCAATATCCATGACTGACTCCATGGACTGAAAAGTGCCTTTGAGTACCTGGTCCATGAGGAAGAGGTCCATGTCCCCAAGAAAATCATTGATATCTTCTTCTGTGAGATGATCGCGCAATGGTGAGGAAGGGTTAGGGTTTCAATCTCGTTTTGCACTAAATTAGTCGATCTGTGATCAAGACGATACCCGGGAAGTGTGACCTACCATGTGACGCAAGGCTGGGAATTTCCTGATCATTGAACGAAAGTTCCTCTCGGGGATATTTCGGTCAACCTATGAGCTTATGTTACAAAAGTCTACGCGGGTCCTTGTAGTTGACGACCACACCCTTTTTCGCAAGGGTCTGGTCTTGATGTTGGAATCTTTTGAGCATCTGGAAGTGGTGCATGATTGCGCCAATGGATCTGAGGCATTGGAGTTTCTCAGGACTGAGCCCATCGATGTGGTCTTGTTGGACCTGGACATGCCCGTCATGGATGGGTGGGAAACGACGAAGAAAATCATTGAGAAGTATCCTCGAACATACATCATCATTATCTCAATGAATGATACGCTCGAAGTGATTGCCGAGCTCATTGAAATAGGCGTGCATAGCTATCTGCTTAAGGATGCCGAGCCGCAGGAGGTCAAGCGGGCAATCAATTCGGTGATCAATAATGACTTCTACTATAACCATTTGGTATCAAGGGCGCTGAGACAAAATTTCCAACGATCAAATTCAAAGACCGAAACAGAGACAGGAAAGTCGGCGCTTAGCCCACGGGAAATAGAGGTATTGCAATTGATCTGCAGGGAGATGACCATGAAGGAGATCAGTGAGGAACTCTTTTTGAGTGAGCAAACGGTATTGACGCATCGCAAGCACCTTATGAAGAAGATCCAGGCAAAAAATGCTGTCTCATTGGTCAGATACGCCATTCAGAACAAGATCGTATCTTTCTAATTGATTTGTTTGTACCTTGTTATATACCCATTATTGGGTATTTTTGTTCCCACTTAGTAGGTAAAATACTCGAAGTAGAATCTTTAAGAACCAGAAAATCAATACGTTAACATTTCGGTAATTTTCGGCGTAGTAAATTCTCAAAATTCTTTGAGCTAATTTCAAAGTGTTATTCGCAAGAATAACTAGCTCTTAGGTTGATGGTAGTCCATCTTGAATGCCGGTCTTGGGGGGTCCTAGTCTTTACACTTACTCACTTCCTCCCTGAGATCGGCTTCTTTTTGCAGCATACACCCGCCGAAAACCCGGCTCAGAAGGCGAAAAGTCGATATGAACCTTCCTCTTTCCACATTATTGAAGAAATACCCATACTTTTAGTTATTCGGATTACTTCTCTGATTATGTCTATTGAACAAGAGATTTCCGTACTTTCCTCCGTCGCACAATGCGATGGCAACCTCGACAAGAGGGAGTATGATTACATCATGAATCTTGGTCAGGCCCATGGCCTAAAGGCTTCGCGAATTGAGGAAATCATCCAAAGTCAAAAGGAATTGAGCCTTGACAACTTGAATGATGATGAAAAATTCGAAATACTCTACAACATCGTGATCCTCATGAAAGTAGACGGCAAAGTCTACAACGAGGAAATCGTCTTCTGCCAAAACATCGCCTCACGACTGGGATACGAATATGAGGCAATCATGGAGCTTTATCCTCATGTGCATGCCCGCGTCAAAATCGCAGGTATGAAAAAGCAGCTTCAGAGGAAAGTCGAAAAATTCCTGAAATAAAAAAAGCCCGGCGTTTACCAGGCTTTTGCTCTTCGTGCTCCTTTTGGGAGCTATTAATTCAGAAACTCGTAGATACCTGCTACACCCTGGCCGCCGCCGACACAGGCCGTGACCATGCCGTACTTATTCTTTCTTCTGCGCATTTCATTGAACAGGCTTATCGAAAGTTTGGCACCCGTACATCCAAGCGGATGACCGAGGGCAATCGCGCCTCCGTTTACATTGAGGATGTCTGTATTGAGGTCGAGACCTTTGATCACCGCCAGCGATTGCGCGGCAAAAGCTTCGTTTAACTCAATTAGCTCGATGTCGTCTTGCTTGAGACCGGCCTGCTTCAATGCTTTCGGCACAGCATCTACAGGTCCGATACCCATGATACGCGGATCCACGCCGGCAGCCGAATAGCTCACCATTCTGGCAATCGGCTCGAGATTGTATTTCTTGACCATCGCCTCACTCATGACCATTACAAAAGCAGCGCCATCGGAGGTAGGCGATGAATTACCTGCCGTGACCTGACCCCCTTGCTTGAAAGCAGGCCTCAACTTGGCAAGTCCCGCCATGTCAGTACCTGGTCGTGGACACTCATCTGTATCGACGGTGTATTTGCGCTTTTCACGGCGGCCATCTGCTCCGATGTAGGTTTCCTCTACCTCCACTGGCACGATCTCATCTTTGAATTTACCATCGGCGATAGCCTGCACAGCTTTTGCGTGAGATTTGACGGCGAATTCGTCGGCCATCTCCTTGGTTATGTCGTAGTCATTGGCCAGTTCCTCAGCTGTAAGCCCCATACTAAGATAATATTCGGGATGCTCTGTGGAGATCTTATAGTTGAGCGCAGGCTTGTAGCCCATCATGGGCACCAATGACATGGATTCCGTACCTCCGGCGATGATGCAGTCGGCAGTACCAGAGTGAACGCGGGCACATGCAAGGTGTATGGCCTCCAATCCAGATCCGCAGTATCTGTTGAGAATCATACCCGGTACACCCACTGGCAGTGACAATAGAGAGATCATCCTACCCATCTGTAGTCCCTGCTCCGCTTCCGGCACGGCATTTCCAACGATGACGTCATCCACCTCGTTGGTGTCAAAGTCCTTCACTGAAGAAACCAGGTGCTGGATGACATCTGCTGCCAGATCATCTGGCCGATAAAACCTGAAGCCACCTTTTTTGGCTCGTCCGACGGCGGATCTATATCCTGCTACTATATATGCGTCCATAATTGCTTTATTTTTTTGATGCGTTTATTTCTGATGTATATAACCCGAAGGCACTTCGACTTAGTTTCTCAAAGGTTTTCCTTTGAACAGGATGCTCTGTATTCGCTCGAGGGTTTTTGGTTCTCCGCAAAGGCTGAGGAAAGCCTCTCTCTCCAAATCGAGCAAGTAGGTCTCCGAAACCAGTGTCGGCTGCGAAAGATCGCCACCGTTCATCACCCAGGCGATTTTGTTAGCGATTTTGGCATCGTGATCAGAGGCGTAGTTCGCAAACTGCATGCCTGAAACCCCGGCCATAAAAGTCGCCAGACCTGTTCGGCCCTGTACTTTGATGTCCTTTCGCTCACTCGGCTGAGTATATCCTGCATCCGACATTTCCAGCACACGCGTCTTGGCATCCGCCAAAAGGCGAGACCTGTTGAGCGTGATGCGATCCGAGTCACGGATGATCCTCATATCGCGGGCTTCCTCTGCGGAGGTTGCCACCTTTGCTGTTGCGATGTTCATGAAATACTCCTGAAGTGTGTTCAACTCGGGATCACCATTGACGTACTCATCCGCAGCTCGCAAAGTGAACTCCTTGGTGCCACCACCCCCGGGTATCAGTCCTACACCGACTTCCACCAGACCAATGTACGTCTCGGCATGCGCCTGAATGCCATCACAATGTAGAGATAGCTCACAGCCACCGCCCAGCGCCATACCAGATGGAGCGGAAATGACGGGAACCGAGGAGAAGCGCGCTCTTGTCATCGTATTCTGGAACTGACGAATCATCAAATCGATCTCGTCAAATTCCTGATCAACAGCATACATGAACAGCATCGCAAGATTGGCGCCCGCAGAAAAATTCTGACCTTCATTGCCAATGACGAGGCCTTTGAAGTCCTTCTCCGCACGATCAATTCCGGCATTGATCCCTTCGATCACTTCTGCGCCAATAGAATTCATCTTCGTATGGAATTCCAGGTTGAGTACGCCATCCCCAACATCATATAGCGTAGCGCCGTCATTTTCCCAGACAATACCATTCGACTTGAAGGCATCGAGAATAACGAAGCCCTCCGTTCCGGGAACTACCTTGTAGGTACCAGTCTCCAGATCGTAATAGTGCTTGCGACCATCTTCGAACTTATAGAAGCTCGTATTGCCTGCCGCCAACATTTCTCCTACCCATGGGGCCGGCTCAATGCCTTTGGCTTTCATCTGGTCGAAAATCTCCTGCGTGCCCATTGCATCCCACGTTGCAAAAGGGCCCATCTCCCAGGCAAATCCCGCGGATACCGCCTGATCTATGCGATAGAGCTCATCAGCAATTTCCGGAATCCGATAAGTGCAGTATTTGAAGAGGTCGAAAAATGTAGACCGATAAAAGTCTCCTATGGGGCCTTCCTCGGCGATGACCAGTCGAAGTCGCTCTTTGAGATCTTCTACGTCCTTTGTTTTCTCCAGAATGTCGAGTCTGGATTTCTTTTTCGGACCGTACTCAAAGGTTTTCAGGTCGATCTCCAGGATTTCCTTCTTTCCTTCCGCTGTGACCGTTTTTTTATAAAATCCCTGCTTCGTCTTGTCACCGAGCCATTTGCGGTCATGCATTTCCTTGACGATGCCCGGCAATTTGAAATTGTCCCGCGACTCGTCGTTCGGCAGGCCAGCGTACAGGTTGTTGGAAACATTCACCGTCGTGTCCAGGCCAACCAGGTCCGACGTTCGGAAAGTCGCCGACTTGGCGCGACCAATGATGGGGCCTGTCAGCTTATCAATTTCTCCAACCGAAAGGTCCGTATTTTGCACGGCATGCATCCCAGACATCATCGAGTACACCCCGATCCTGTTGGCGATAAATGCGGGAGTGTCTTTACAAAGCACCGTTTCCTTTCCAAGATAGAGATCTCCATACTCCATAAGGAAGCTGACAATCTCTGGGTCTGTCTTTGGTGTAGGAATTATCTCAAGCAGGCGCAGGTATCTCGGGGGATTGAAGAAGTGAGTCCCGCAAAAGTGTTTTTGAAAGTCCTCACTACGGCCATCCAGCATAAGGTGGATGGGAATCCCCGAAGTATTTGACGTAATCAACGTACCAGGCTTACGGACCTTTTCCACACGATCGAAGAGTGATTTCTTGATATCGAGATTCTCGACAATGGCCTCGAGCACCCAATCGCAGTCAGCAATTTTTGCGAGATCATCATCGAAGTTGCCCGTCTTGATCAATGATGCTCGTGATTTGTGGTAGAGCGGAGATGGTTTCGATTTGATCGCGGTCTGCAGGGATTGATCCACAATTCGGTTCTTTACCGCTTTGCTATCCAGTGTCAGTCCTTTCTTTTGCTCAAGTTCATTGAGTTCTTTGGGCGGTATATCCAGCAACAACACCTCGACACCAATATTGGCAAAATGGCAAGCGATTCGGGAACCCATAATTCCCGAACCCAAAACAGCTGCTCTCTTAATGGCTCGTTTCATATTGTAGGTCTTCTATAAATGTGTGTAAATGGTTTTTGTCTTCGATTACTTCGTTGATGGCATTGATCACCTCTAAAAAGATCTGCAGTTTTTCATCCGAAATCAAGTTTCGGACACGACGATTAAACTCCTTGACGGACAGCCTGGAGATTTCTCGTTTACGTTTTCCCAGGTCCGTCAAGAAGATCCGAACCGATCTACCATCTTCAGGATCTCTCTTTCGATAAATCCAGTTGCGCTCTTCCATGGATTTGAGCATCCTCGTGAGACTCCTTGATTCGAGTCCCATCAGAGGAGCGATTTTTGTCGCAGGAGTTCCATTCTCAACATCGATGTTGAGCAGGACAAATCCTGTGGACGCTGTTATTTCAAATTTGTCACCGTACTGATTGTACATGCGGGATATCGCATGCCAAGTTGCTTTGATGTTGAAGTCAACCGTGTCTTCTCTTTTCATATATCCTAACTTCCAAGGGCACCAAAGATAGTCGCATTTTGTTATGCATGCATACTATTTCTGGTCTAAAATCGATTATCGATGGACATTAGGCCGGCATCGGTTAGATTTACGGTCAGCAAATCATGCAACAAGCAATACCACCCCAGTTCTATTCCTTCGATAGCGGAGAGCCCTTCAAGCGGTGCATTGAGTGCAACCGTCTACTTGATGATGATTGCGAATACATGATCGAGAAGGCGATGAAGACCTATGATGGGTACAGCGCTACCGATGTGATTTTTGATTACGCGATTTGTGTGAATTGCGCGTTGGCCATCCGGCAGTCATTTTCGGAGAAATCGATGGAGGCCATTGAAAAATACTTTTCGGATGTGGTGCCACGTCCCACGACGATACTATTGGATAATTCGGGTTACTTCAACATCGACGAATGCCTGGGGCAGTGCCTGATCACGGGAAAGCCCCAAAAGGAATTGAAGGAATTTCAGATTTATGCGTATTGCAAGGGCAATTCGCTCCAAAGGCAAGTACCCCCTTATATGGTAAGCAACGAAGCGGTTGAAGATCTGCTGCCGCTACTATCCGCTAGTACAAACGATATTCTCGACGATTTTTTTAAGAAACACTTCAGCCCGGATCCAAGCATTTTCAACCCCATTCCCAGACTGATACTAGGCTAGTACAGCTCGTCGCCTCGCAATTCCCGGAATCGTTTCCGCGCCTCTGCCGCGTAGATGCTCCCCGGGTAAGCTGTGAGAAATTCTCTGTACAAGAGCTTCGCCTCCTCTTTTTGCTCCAGGCTTCGTTCGACAATTTCCGCTTTGCGGAATGCGGCATCATCAGCAAGGATATCGTAAGAGTACTCCGCCAGGATACGATCCAAAACAGCAATGGCTTCTGTAAACTGTCCCTGCGAACGGTGAATGGTAGACATCAACCAGAGGCACTCGTCCACGATGGAGTGACTGGCATTGTTCTCAATCAGTAGCTGCAGGCTCAACATCGCAGAGTCGTATTTGTTTTGGAACATCAGAAGCTCGACGCCAGCATATTCCCTCATCACAAAATCGGATGTATCAAGAATCGTATTGTTCTTGATCAACAGACTTAGCGATATCGCATCATTGGAGATTTCGCGGGTAGTCGCCTGTTTGAGAATGTCGAGATGGCTGAGGGCCAGAGCAAATGCGCCAATATAATAGTTGAGTTTTGCATTGCGGAGTTTGGCCTCGTACCCTACCGGCGAATCATCATTTTGCTTTTCGACTTGCGAGTAGAGCAAGCTGGCCTCCCATGGCTCATCTTCCAACAGATAGATATCACCAAGATCAAGCTTGCATTTCGAGGTGAGGTAAGGACTCACTCTGGGTATGCGCAGAAGATCATTGAGAATTTTGACGGCCTCGTCCCTTTCGTCCAGATGAAAGGCGTGAAGCAATGCCTTGTTTCTCATCGCCTCCAGTGTGATGACATTGGGACCCAACTCATTGTAGAGATTTTGATATTCACTGGTAAGCGTACGGATCGCTCGTTCGTCAATTGGGAACTGACTTTTGACCAGACCTTCCTTCGAGGCGATCAGTTGCTGGCGTGCCCGACCGTAGTTCGGTGAGCGGCGACCAAATTCTTTTACTACGTATTCGAAGATGGTGATGGCATCTTCCCATGCGCCATTGTCCATAGCAATCTGGCCGATGCGCATGCTCTCATCTCCTGGTCTACCCGATCGTTTGTCAAGTGCTCGTGCCTGCAAAAAAGCAGCATAGAAATTTTTCCGTTGCAACTCAATCCAGATGAGCAACTCACTGTAGACTTTTTGCTCCGGTTCTTTCTGGATCTTCTTGATAAGCGTTTGCTCCAGAAATACGAGGTCCTCTTCTTCAGCGAAGAGGTTTTGAAAAATGTTTTTGATATAATTCAGGTTGCCGGGATTGGCCAGGGCATAATACAGATATTCGTTGACCATGGATTGCTTGTCCCCCATCAGGCGATGTACAGTGGCCAGGTCGAGGGCATAGGCACCGGGTCGACCATTGAGTTGACGTGCCTGCATCAGGAAATCAATGGCATAGTCGAAGAGCTCCTTGGTCACAAAGCTCTGGGCGATGAAGTTGAGCTGGTACTGGTTATTAGCAAGCTGTTTCTTTAGAGAATTGAAAACAGAGCGTGCATCCGATGTTCTATCAGTGGTGGTTAGCAAGAAAATGAGATCGACTTTGTACTGATACAAATTAGGATATGACTTGATCGCGCGATCCAGGTAATTCTCTGCTTCGTCGAATTCAGATCTGTTCATCAACAGATTGAAGTAGTTGGTATGGATACCGGGAATCGCCTTCTTGTTCTTGGCCAGATTGGAAAATATGCTCAGTGCCTTTTCAGTGTCCCCCTGCACAAAGTATTCATTGGCAAGCTGGACCTTCTCTTCGATCTGCGCAAACAGCGAAATACTTGAGATCGCAAAAATGAAGGCGATGAAATGCTTAGTCATAAGAAAAGGGGAGTTGTCCACACTGTGGTATATACTGTAAGTATAATTTAAAGTTTTTTGAATTAACCTATTTTCATTATTAGGGCTGTGGATTTGTGAATAAATGGGCAAATGATAATTTGGATTTGTCGATTGTTGATGAAGTTGACAAGTGCGAATATTATCAACATGTTATAAGAACAGGAAGTGACGGGGAATGAGGAAGTTAACATGTGGGAGGATCTTGTGTAGGGAGTGGTGTGGATTTCGGAAGAATGTGTAGAATGGATAGGAGACTGGGGATGAATGGGGAGAAAGTCGGAGTGAATGGGAATTTTTGGCGATGAACAAGAGAAGTGAGGAGTTTGTGGGAGTTATTAACCTAGAGGAAGGCGGTTATTCACAGGTTATCGATGGAGATAGGTGGGATGTTTACCTCCCAGTTGGCTCGAAGCTCGGTGAATTCGTCGTATACAATGACAGGCTCTGGTTCTTGGTTGGTATTGATATTGCCATAGGACCATTGACCATCCTGATTGGTATCTAACAATATCCTAAGACCATATGTTCCCGGCGGAATGTCTTTGAAGATAGAGTTAGCTTCATATTTGATTTCTCGGATAGTTGCGTAGTCCTTGGAGATGAGCTGAACGATCACGTCAGAGGTGGGAGGAGTGAGTTCGTAGGTAATGATTCCAGTTTCGGCAGGATCGAATTGGGTATAGCTGCGAGTCAGCATAACGGTGGAGTCGTTGGTAACGGTCTTGAAGGCGCCTGAGTCGAGGGTGAATTGGACTTGGCTGAGGAATGAGGGGTTAATGGGGATGGTGTCGTTGATGGCGCGGATGGTATTGGTTAGCGAGTCCTGGTAGGCTGGCCATGACCAGGGTATTGAGAACTGTAGGGAAGTCCTATCGAAAGACCAATCTGTAATGAGGGTATCCGGTGAGAGGGAGAGAATGGTATCGTTGTGAAGTCGGAGCCTTCCTGGATCGAAGTCAGTGATGGGTTGACTGAATTCAAGAGAGATTCGAAGGGAGTCTCGGAAGGAGGCTTTATCTGGTGGAGAGAGTTTAACGATCAGATCCTCTTGTCGAAGTTGTGAGGGTATGTACTTGAGATAAACTGTGTCAGTAATGGTAGTGGATGTGGTGTCTGTGGCTTGAAGTATGAGTTGTAGGCTATCGAGTACCTGGACATTGGGATAGAACTGGATGTTTTCACGTTCTGGTGAGAGCCGACTATAAAGCAGGATATCGGGGTCAGCACTGGAGTAAGTGTATGAAATGATAGGTTTGTTGTATCTGGCTTGGAAGTACGCTCCGAAGGGTCGGGCGGAGATTAGTTGTGGTTCTCGAATATCAAGCAAGAGCGTTTGGATGGTAAGGCTGTCTATGGATTGCTGTAGATTGATGGAGTCTGAGAGGAATCCGTGCGGTTCGGTTTGTGATTCGAGTAGGAGGTTGTTGTTGCTGTCTTCGAATGCCAGGAGTTTGTAGATACCTGCTTTTATGTAGGTAAGTTGAAAGGTGCCATCTTCCTGGGTCGTGGCGAAATACATGGGTTTATCGGAGGCGTAATCGAGCGTATCGCTCCAGGGGTAAAGTGCGGCAATGTATGACTCTTGGGGCCGTTGCGTCATTAGGTCCATTACTTTTCCCTCAATGGTCAGGGAGTCAATGTAGGGGCCGGTACTGAACGCGATGATGAGATTCTCTGCAGGAGTTTTTTCGGTGATATCTGTAATCGAGTTGAAGAAGTTGAATGTGTAAGTGATGCTGTCTTCGAATGGTTCATCGAAAGTGATGGTGATCCGATTTTTCTTTACAACAGACTGATAGCGTGTATCTGTTTGGGGGGTGATGATGAGATTGCTTCTGAGTTTGTCTGCGCTGATAAACTCATCGAAAGTGAGTTGGAGGGTCTGTTCTTTATACAGGATGGTGCCTGTTTCCGGCTCTGCAGCTAAGAGTGTTGGAGGTATTGTGTCCTTCGGCCCGCCGGCAGGTGAGATGGGGTTTGCGCATCGTGAAGTGACGAGGAGCAAGTAGAGTGCTACCAGTGATAGTAAGAAGTGTCCGGATCTCATTTGCGGAGAACGTAGATCAAAGAGGAGTATTGTTTGTTGGTCTGGGCTTGCTTATTTGACTGCCGACCGATTTTCAATCCTTGAAGTATGGATGGGTTGGTCTGCAGGTATTTTTCGCTGAGGATAGAGACGTAGTATGCATCGAGTGGCATGGGTATCGTCTGGTGCAGTTTGAGTTGGGTCTGGTTGATGAGGTACTGGAAGGATGCTGGTGTGAAATGGTAGAGGTGTCGTGGTACGTCATATCCCGCCCAATGTGCGCCATAATGTTGTGCGTCAAAAGAGGCATTGTTAGGTAATGCAGCCAGGATGTAGCCAGTATCTGTAAGTCTTTTTCGGAGTCGTCGCAGTGTGTCTTTCAGATCTGGAACATGTTCCAGGACGTGCCACGCAGTGATAATGTCGTACTTGGACTTGTTTTGCTTCGACAACGCGGGATAAACTTCAAGGTTTTTGTCCCTGGCGATCTGCGCGGCCTGTTCGTTGGGTTCTACACCGATGGTCTGCCATTTTCTGTTTTGCATGGTCTGCAGGAAGTCTCCTGTACCACAGCCAAAGTCGAGGATGGTGCCTGGTTCCTTATGCAGGTCGCGGATGATGTTGTATTTCCACCGCAGCGTATAGTGTCTTACGGTTTTGTAGGCGAGGTTGACGAGGTTGTTGGCAGCACTGGTATGGGAGATGTAGTCATTGCTCTCGTAGTACGAAGGAAGGGTCTCAGCAGAGGGTCGGGGGTTGGTGTAGATCAATTGGCATTTGTTGCACTTGACAAGCGCGAAGCTTTCCTTGGACACGGAGTGATCGTCACAAATGAGGTAGTTTTCGTGACTGGTGAAACCGCAAATTGGACATTCTTCGAGTTTTTCGTACATCGCTTATTATCGACCCAAATGTACCATTAAGATGGATATATCAGCAGGGGAAACACCACTTATTCGTGAGGCCTGGCCTAACGTAGATGGTTTGATTTGAGTGAGTTTCTCAATGGCTTCGAGGGAGAGTGATTTCAAATCAGCGTACTTGAAATCTGGATTGATCTTCTGGTTCTCTAGTTTCGCGAGCTTCTCGGATTGTTGCTGTTCTCTGGCGATATACGTTTGATATTTGGTTTGTATTTCCGCTTGTTCCAATAGCTCTGCTGGGTGTTCTTCCAGAGATTGTGCAATGGCAGGGGAGAGCTTAGAAAGGTTAGTCATTTGAACTTCCGGGCGAGTAAGGAGCTGGGCCAGGGAAGTTCGGTCCTTGATGGGTGCTGTTCCGATGGCCTTGAGAGCGTCTGTACTTTCTCTTGGATGCAGTGTGGTATGCTGTAGGTAGTCGAAGATCTCACCTGTACCTTTCTTCTTCATTTCCGTATGCCGATGGCGCTCTTCCGTTGCGAGGCCGATGTTGTATGCCTTCTCCGTGAGACGTAGGTCTGCATTGTCCTGGCGAAGGAGCAAACGGAATTCTGCTCTGGAGGTGAACATGCGGTAGGGTTCATCGGTGCCCTTGTTGATGAGGTCGTCGATGAGTACACCGATATAAGCTTCATTGCGAGATAGTGTGAATGCCTCCTTTCCTGTGATCTTGAGATGGGCATTAATACCTGCAATCAATCCCTGGCAGGCTGCTTCCTCGTACCCAGTTGTACCATTGATCTGGCCGGCGAAGTAGAGGTTGTCTACCAGTTTGGTTTCAAGTGTGGCTGCCAGTTGAGTCGGAGGGAAGTAGTCGTACTCGATGGCATAACCAGGTTTGATGATTTTGCAGTTTTCAAAACCGGGGACCAGGCGGAGCGCCTTGAATTGGATATCCTCAGGTAGTGAGGTGGAGAAGCCATTGACATACATCTCGATGGTTTGCCAGCCTTCAGGTTCGACAAACAATTGATGTCGGTTTCTTTCCGCAAAGCGATTGATCTTGTCCTCGATAGAAGGACAGTACCTTGGGCCGAGGCCCTGGATGCGGCCATTGAACATGGGTGATTGGTCGAATCCTTCCCGGAGATGGTCGTGAACGTCAGGGTTGGTATAGGTAATCCAACAGCTTTTTTGCTCCGACAATGGCTGGGTGGTGGGAAGGTAGGAGAACTTTGAGGGCTGCTCGTCGCCTTTTTGTTCCTCCATTTTGGCATAGTCGAGACTACGACCATCTACGCGAGGAGGAGTTCCAGTTTTCATTCTGCCACTTTCGAACCCTAGTTCTTCCAATTGTTCCGTCAATCCAGTGGCCGCGCGTTCTGCTGTTCGGCCTCCTCCGAATTGTTTGGTACCTATATGAATGCGGCCATTCAGGAAAGTACCATTCGTGAGAATGACGGATTGTGCGTAGATCTGAAGGCCCATGGCTGTTTGCACGCCGATCGCACGGTTGTCCTGCACCAGGATGTTGGTGACCATTTCTTGCCAGAAGTCGACATTAGGGGTATTCTCTAAAGTGAGGCGCCATTCTTCTGCGAACCGGACTCTATCGGATTGGGCCCTGGGGCTCCACATTGCGGGTCCTTTTGACCTATTGAGCATGCGAAACTGCACCATGGTCTTGTCCGTGACGATGGCAGATTGCCCTCCCAGGGCGTCGATCTCCCGGAGTATCTGGCCCTTGGCCACTCCTCCCATCGCCGGGTTGCAGGACATTTGGGCGATGGTGTTCATGTTCATTGTAATGAGCAGAACTTTTGAACCCATGTTCGCCGCCGCTGCTGCAGCCTCACATCCGGCATGGCCGGCACCTACTACGATTACGTCGTATTTATCAAACATCTTCAAAAGGTGTTCCACGTGGAACATCTAAGTATATTCTAGAAAGTTGTGGTGAAGTGTTCCACGTGGAACATTTAGAAATCACAGCAAAGATAAAGCAGCTTCTTCTTTCTCTCTCATTTCTTTCGCCTCCTCGTCGCTCTTGTCTTTATAGCCCATCAGGTGAAGTAAACCGTGTGCCATTACCCTGCGCAGTTCGCGCTCATATGACTCCCCGAAGGTGCTGGCGTTTTCTTTCACACGATCCAGACTTATATAGATATCACCAGAAACCTGCTCTTCTGCATAGTCAAAAGTGATGATGTCGGTGTAGAAGTCATGGTCCAGGTAC
Source organism: Cyclobacteriaceae bacterium (assembly GCA_965227935.1). Classification (GTDB taxonomy): domain Bacteria; phylum Bacteroidota; class Bacteroidia; order Cytophagales; family Cyclobacteriaceae; genus JAWPMT01. The sequence continues at coordinate 643,196 of CBDDGS010000055.1, forward strand.
TGTCGATTGATATTCAGCAAGTGTTCGTCTGAACAGAAGATGAAGTTCAGTTCACCCAATTCATGGTTTTCGGCCTCTGCGATTTTCGAAAACCAACTTTCTGCAATGGAAATATCAAGATCGGGAAAATCGACCTCCTCGTTGTGAAAGTGGATTTCCATGAGAAATGGCGCTGACTACAGGTAAAAAGTCAACTGCACCACGCGGCCGTCTTCCTCAAACTGCACTTCGTCACAGAGGTGCTTCATTAGGAAAATTCCGCGTCCGCCAGGTTTGTCGAGATTCTCAGGTGCCGTAGGGTCTGGCAGATCCTCATATTGGAAGCCATCACCTTCGTCCTGGATGGTGAACCGGATAGCGTTGTTGTCGAGATGCAACTTGATGTCCACGTTCTTCTTCTTGTCCATCTTGTTGCCATGCAGGATTGCGTTGTTGACGGACTCCGTCACAGCAATCATGATGTTGCCATAGATGTCGTCGTTGAGGGCGTACTTCTCTTTGGCATTGTCTATGAAGCTCTCGATGATACGAATGTTCTCGGAAAGAGATGGGATCTGTATCTGAATGGAATCCATCTATATCTTAATTATCTCGACTTAGGCGCCTAAAATAGTCGTTAACCTCCTTAATGTAAAATGGGCTTAGTTCGAGCGGTACATTTTTCAGCAATTCGATTTCCTTCTCCCGGGCCTTTAGGTACTCCTCAAAGATCTCTGGTTGGTCACGAGTGTACTCTGATGCGGTTTCGCCTTCGCGTTTATTGTCAAAGTCCTGGTCACGCATGGACTCTTCGGCCTCCAACATGCGCGTCTCGATGAGTTTCTGCCTTGCGATTAGTTCGTCAGTCAGCCGCTTATTGACGAGGTCGATTTCATTTTTTTCCATTTCTTCGATGATCTTGCCAAGCTGATCACCAGCTTCTTTGCCTTCGGGTCGTCCTTTGAGTTGCTTTTCAAACTCGCGCAGCTGGTTTCGAATCATCTCCTGCTGTGCGGCCATGCGAGCCAATTGCTCGGATAGCTTGCGACCTTGCAGCCCGCTCTCCTTCAGTTCCTTTATCTGATTGCTCAACGACTGCTGCAGCTTCTTCAAGTCGCCCATGGATTGTTGCTTACCGTCTGGCTGTGGTTTGCCGGACTGGCCGGATTGCGATGCCATCATTTGCTGCATCTGCTCCAGTACATCAGAGAGTAGGAGGGAAAGATTGTTCATCGATGCCATGGCGAATTGCTGGTTGCTCAGGGCCTTGCCCCTGTTGCGGTCTTTCAGTTCCTGCAGCGCAGCGTCGATATTGCGATTCATATCCGTCACTTCACGAGTGACAAAACTGGAGATCTGAGGAACACGACCCGCCAATGCCAGTAGACTGTCCTGGATCACCTGTGCATCATCCTTCAGTTTCAATTGCTCTTGAGAAAGCTCCACAAAACGAGGGTCTACCTGTCGGACTTCACGGAAATTGGCGATCAATTCTTCTTCTTTGAATGACAGCTTGACGAGGTTGTCCACGATATCTCGCAGGTCATCCATATTGGCTTGCATCATTTGCATCTGCATTCCCGCTTGCATCTGCTCCATCTTCTCTGCCATCTTTTGCATCTTTTGCCCGGTCTGCTGCTGCTGCTGGCTGCCTTTTTGACGTTGGTTCTTCTCCAGGTTCTGCTGCGACTCGTCTATGCTCTGCTCAATGTCTTGCTCATCCTGTGAGAAATCCTCCAAAGGCTCGGGAGATTCCAGCTCCTGGTTGAGCTGCTCGACATTATCAAGATCCTTTTTGATTTCGTCGAACTGCTCTTCGATTTCCTGCTGCTTCTCCTGGATGTCTTCCATCGAGTTCTCTTTGTTCTGCGTCTCTTCCGCCAACTGTTCCTGCTCCTCTGCTAGTTCCTGCAGTTCATTCGTGACTTGCTCCAGCTTTGTCTCCACCTTCAACCGCTTGAAAAGCTCCAATGTTCGCTCGAGTTCCTGCTCCAGGTTTTGTTCGTTCATTGACATTTGATCCAGCATCTGCTGAATGTCTTCAGTGTCTCCTTGCTCTTCGAGCAATTTTTGTAATTCTTCGTAAAGCTCTCGCGTCTTTTCATCCAGCACTTCATCCATGAGCTTCTGGATCTCTTCAGCTTTCTGTTGCAACTCTTCGCTGCGATCAGAAAACTTGTTTTCTGTTTCTTTCAAGTCGTCAAATTGGCGCTGTAGGTCCTTGACCTGCTCTTCGAGCTCAGCTCGCTGCTTTAGGATCTCTTCCAACAGGCGCTCCTCTTGCCACTCCATCTCCTTCTTGCTTTTGAGCCTGTTTTGCAACTCCTTTATTTTATCATTGAGTCGCTGGGCTTCACTGATGGACTTCTTCAATTCCGACTCCGCGTTGTCCGACTTCTCTGCCACGCTGCTTTTGATATCCTCCTTGGAGGGCAGGTTGAAAAAGAAGGAAGGCGTCCGCACCATCTTGTAACCATGTAGCGCATCATTGTCTCGCACCTCCAGATAAAGCTCGACTCTCTCACCATCGGACAAGTCCAATGAGTCCAGGTTCCATTTGAAGTAGTAGGACCCTTGCTGACCATTGTTTTGAAAGGGTACCGCCACCGATTCTTTGTCCCGACCTTTCTCGGCCTTCAGTCTGACGCTTCGGATCCCGTAATCGTCAGAGATTCTCCCGGCCACTATGATGTAATCATATAGTATCGTGTCGGCGTAATATTCGTTTCTGACCTCAGGGTATTCGTCCTGGATGGTCTTCACCTGGTAGATGAGCTTCTCTTTGTTTTCGCTGTAGCTATTGCGGCTTTTGATTTCATATTCAGTGGGCTCGAAAAATTGATTGGCTGCGGAGTAGACACTGCCCTCTGCGTTGGCGACAATTGAGTCCGCCCCGTCGATGTCCACCCATACGGTAGATGCTTCTGAAGTGGCAATTCTCCAGGTTGCTTTTGTTCCTTCGGGGATTGTGAGGTTCCCGGTGTTCGTCAGCACCTCCGGCTGCTTCTTTGTGTGCCGGGGGTATTCCAACTCGATGTTGAAGGACTTCACTTCCGGTCGGCTGTAAACCGCCAGTTCGTACTCCTGGCTGCTGAATCCAGACGCCTCCAAACTGAAAGGAATCGTTCGATGAGGTTTCTTGAATGTGTATTGGTATTCCGTCTCCGAAATCTGCTCGAGCTTGATGTTCCGCTTTGAGATGTTGATATAAGCATCTGACGGCAGAAGGTCGCCCTCCAACTTTATTGAAAGGACGAAGTCCTCGTTTCTGAATGCTTCCAACTTGTCATTCTCGATGACGAAAGAAAAAGGCGCTTCCGGCAGATACTCCGTTCGGAAATTGACAATCCGCTTGGTGCTGTCAACAAAGATCGATGGAAAGGTAAGTGACGAAATAAGAATTACTAACAATGTGACGCCCAGATACTTAGCATACTTCCAATTGACACTAAAGTCCACGGCTTTAGCAAATGGCACTACGCTCAATTCTTTGATACGCTTGTCCATACTCGCCTCAACCAATGCCGACTCTGAGCCTGAAAGTTTCCCTAACTGTATGGTATTCAGTAGTTTATCCTTTACTTCCGGGAAGTACTTGCCAATTTCCACTGAGGCCTTCTCATCTGAGACCGGGGCAAATACTCCCAGCAGGTGCAGGATAGGAATGACGACCCAGAAGCTGGCCATCACCAGGAAGGAGGTCAACGTCAGAAAGAACAGTACCGTCCTGCCAACAGTGTCAAACGTGAAACCAAACTCGATGAGGCTTCCAAAGTAGGCAAGCCCGAGGATTAATATTGCCGACAAAAGGCTTCCCTTCAGCAGTCGGTTGAGGTACAATCGTCGCTTGTACTCTTCCAGTTTCTTGATCAATGTCTGCTTCATCATCCTACGTCTATTCCGATTTCTTTTGCAAAGTATTCTATTATATGCATCTTCAGCAACTTCTCCTGGTCGATCAGGTCGAATTTTGGCAGTGCCTTTTTCAGCCGCCAGTGTGGCCATCCATCCTGGTCTACTCCTTCGAGCTCGTAGTAGCCGGCGTATGACAGTACCTTGCAAACGGCGATATGCATCAGGTCTTGTTTTTCCTCTTTGGAAAAGAACTGCCGTCCTTTGCCCAACTCCTGTGTGCCAATGAGGAAAAGTACGCCGTTAAGATCTCTTGGTCTTTTCCCTATGACTTCAGCTAAGTAGTTTTGTAATTTGGACCATTTCCTCTGGAGTTCGAGGTCCTTCTGGTAAACCATGGCGAGAAGCTTTGCTTATGCTGCTTCCTGTAAAATACGCAAAACGGCTTTTAACGGATTTCATTTCGACAGTTTATCCCAGAAATTGTCTGAATTGTACGAATATTCTGGTCACAAACGAGTCGTTTCTTTGTACCACCTGCCAGCTGGCGTTGCCGCGAACAGACTTCCACAATCAACCGGAGAATCTTCTCTACAAGAACTTCGCGCATCACCCAGTGGTTACGGAGGCCTTTGCTTTTCTTCATTTCAATGTGTCTGGTGTAGCCCAACACCTCCTTCATGCACTCAAGTATCAAAACCGTCCCGAGATTGGTCGGCACTTTGGTCGCCTCTATGCAAAGGAATTGATCGCTGACCGGAAGACAGATTGGGACATCATCATTCCGGTGCCGATGCATCAGAAAAAAAGGAGGCAACGCGGCTACAATCAAAGCGAAGAAGTGGGCCATGGCATGTCCGAAGTCCTGGGAATTCCAGTGACGACAGACATCATTCTGAAAAAGCAGCATACCGAATCGCAAACCAAGAAGGGTCGTCTCGAGCGTTGGGAAAATGTTCAAAACGTATTCGAAGTTGCAGACCCTGTTGCGCTAAATGGAAAGAATGTCCTGATCGTCGACGATGTGATTACGACGGGTGCTACCACGAGTGCGATTTGTGATGAGCTGACCAACTATGAATTGCAGTCGATAACTCTTTGCGCATTGGCTACTGGCGTCAGCTGATGGCCGACGAAATTGAGTTTTCTCATGTGGGCTTCTGCTGGATGATGCAGCTATTCTAATATTGCGCTCTACTTTTACGTGATCATGTCCGAATCGAAAAAGCTATTTCTTCTGGATGCAATGGCCCTTATATATAGGTCCCACTTTGCATTGAGCAACAACCCCATTGTCAATAGTAAGGGTGTAAACACCGGTGCCACGCTGGGTTTTGCCAACGTCCTCTATGAGATCATCACCAAGGAATCTCCCACGCATATCGGTGTGGCTTTCGACACTGAAGCCCCCACTTTTCGACATACAGAATACAAGGAGTACAAAGCCAACCGTGAGCGACAGCCCGAGGAGATAGAGGTGGCCATCCCCTATTGCAAGAAAATCATTGAAGGATTCGGGATCCCCATTCTGGAAATGGATGGCTTCGAAGCGGACGACCTCATTGGCACCTTGGCAAAAAAGGCGGCCACAAAGGGCTACACAGTCTACATGATGACCCCTGACAAAGATTTCGCGCAGTTGGTGGAGGAAAAAATCTACCTCTACAAACCAGCCCGGATGGGAAATGCCGTGGAAGTACTGGGTATACCTGAAGTTCTGAAGAAGTTCGACATCAGGGAAGTTCACCAGGTGATCGATGTCCTGGGCCTGAAGGGAGATAGCGTAGACAATATCCCCGGTATCCCGGGTATTGGCGATAAGACTGCCTCCAAACTCCTCAAAGAATACGATTCAGTGGAGGACATCGTGGCCCATGTGGAAGACTTCAAAGGCAGCTTGCGAAAGAAGATCGAGGAATTCGGAGACCAGGGCATCATGTCCAAACAACTGGCCACAATCGATACGGGGGTGAATATTGACTTCGACGAGGAACTTCTGAAGTACAGTGGCCCCAATGAGGACCTGCTCATACCGGTGTTCGATGAGCTGGAGTTTCGCACCCTATCCAAACGGGTCTTCGGTGGTGAAACTGCCATGAAGAAGGCAGCAGACAAGGCCCAGTTGGGCTTGTTTGAAGAAGCTCCCGTCGAAAAGGAGGACACCACTAACTCCATCAAGAAGAGTATATCCTCTTTTGATGTGAAGTACCATCTGGTCGAAGACGCTAAAGAAATTGAAGAGCTAGTCTCGCTTCTCGCCGGCCAATCTGAGTTTTGCTTTGACACAGAAACCACAAGCCTGGAGACAGTGGATGCGGAACTGGTCGGCATTGCTTTCAGCATCAAAGCGCACGAAGCGTACTATGTGCCATTTCCAGAAGATCAGGAAGCGGCCAGGTCCAGGCTTCACCTGTTCAGGGAGGTATTTGAGAATGGAGACATCAGGAAAATCGGGCAAAACCTGAAATATGACATGCAGATCCTCCGCAACTATGATATCCACGTTCATGGGGAGATCTTCGACACGATGCTGGCCCATTACCTCATTGAGCCCGAGGCGGCACACAACATGGATGTCCTGGCGGATCGCTATCTGCACTACGTGCCTATCAGCATCGAAACACTGATCGGGCCGAAAGGCCGTGGTCAGAAATCCATGCGCGATGTGCCGGTCGAGAAAGTCAGTCAATATGCTGGTGAGGATGCTGACATCACCCTACAGCTAAAGGACAAACTGTCGAAAGATATCGACGAGAGAGATTTACACAAACTGCTACACGATGTAGAGCAGCCGCTCTCTTATGTACTGGCCGACATGGAATATGAGGGTGTCAGCATTGACCCGGCCGCCCTGAGTGACATGTCAGAGGAGCTTGGCTCGCTCAGTGTGAACATTGAAAAGGAAATTTTCGAACTGGCCGGAGAGGCATTCAATATTGGCTCACCAAAGCAACTGGGTGTCATTCTCTTTGAGAAGCTCCAGCTGATGGACAAGCCCAAGAAGACGAAGACCGGCCAATATGCGACTGGAGAAGATATCCTCAGTAAACTGGCCAACGAGCATGCGATTGCCAGTAAGATCTTGGAGTATCGTGAATATCAGAAGCTGAAATCCACGTATGTCGATGCGCTGCCTAAGCTTGTCAGTCAGCGAGATGGCCGAGTGCATACGGATTACAGGCAGACGGTTGCTGCTACAGGTAGATTAAGCTCCAATAATCCCAACCTCCAGAACATCCCTATCAGAACTCCCAAAGGACGTGAGATACGAAAAGCTTTTGTGCCCGGCGACGATGACTTCCTGATTTTATCAGCTGACTACTCGCAGATCGAGCTTCGCATCATGGCGGCCTTCTCGGGTGACGACAGTATGATAGGGGCTTTCAAGGAAGGTAGGGACATCCATGCCAATACGGCGAGCAAGGTCTTCAAAGTGCCACTGGAGGAGGTGGACCCCAATATGCGCCGCAAAGCCAAGGAGGTAAACTTTGGCATCATATACGGTATCTCTCCATTTGGGCTTTCGCAAAATCTCAACATTCCGCGAAGTGAGGCTGCAGACATCATCTCGTCCTATTTCAATGAATTTCCAGCCGTAAAGGAATACATGGACAACGCTGTCAATGAGGCACGCGAGCGGCACTTCGTGTCAACCATTCTCGGCCGTCGCAGGTATTTGAGAAACATCAATTCGCGCAACTTCACCACACGAGGCTTCGACGAACGGAATGCCGTAAATGCACCAATTCAGGGAAGTGCGGCAGATATGATCAAGGTCGCTATGATCAATATTCACAAAATGATGCGTGAGAAGCAGTTGCGCTCAAAAATGATCATGCAGGTACATGACGAACTGGTATTCGAAGCACACAAAGATGAACTGGAGCTTCTGAGTGCGGAGGTCAGTAGGCTGATGAAGACGGCCATACCCCTAGATGTTCCAATGGAAGTGGGTATGGGTCACGGGAGCAACTGGTTAGAAGCCCACTAGGTAACGATCACCTTCTCGGGTGTTTCGCTACAGGCGTAGAAATTGAAAGGGACCTGCAGGCAGCTGGCAAGATCTTCTCCTATTTCTCGATTGTCGACATCAAGCGCCTCATAGTACCAATTGATCACTACGGGATGACCCTGTTCCACGTGGCGCTCGTCCAATTCTTTGAGGATACCCAGAAGGCATTTGACCGAGCTCGTGTTGCAGTACTCCAAAGCGATGTTCACCGTGAACAGGCCTCGGGTTTGTCGTTTAACTCGGTTTTGAATGTAATCTTGGATAGGGAAATAGAAACTGGATGCTACTTCGGGGTAAGAGCGTCCCTTTATCTCCAGGAGGTTCTCGTAAGTATCGATCAATACGAAAGGGGTGACGCCGCTGCCCTCATAACTGAGCCTGTCATTTGTTTCGATCATCAACATGGTTAAAAAAACAGTCTATTGGTTGCACAAGCCAGAATCCGGCAGCTGCAGACGACCAGGATGATCTCAATTCATAACACAAATGCGATTCAACTCTTGACTTAAAGAATGAGGTCTACTCTGGTGATTTCAGATTTCGTATCACCATATTTGTATGGGCACGGCGGAATATAAGAGTGAGGAAAACAGCTACCTGAAATCCGTTTATAAATATACGCATGAATCAGTTCAAACCAACACTCAGCGACATCAAACGGGCACATCAGCGGATAGAGAAGTATATTCTGCGCACACCCATCCTCACGTCGCACTCGATCGACGACCTAACGGGCTGCGAAATCGCCTTCAAGTGTGAAAACTTCCAGAAAGTAGGGGCCTTCAAGATGCGCGGTGCTGCCAATGCCATATTCTCGTATCGTCCAGAAGACCGGGAAAAGGGATTTGCAACACACTCCTCTGGCAACCATGCCCAGGCGGTGGCGTTAGCAAGCCAGATGGCGGGCGTCCCCGCCTATGTCGTCATGCCCAAGAATGCGCCGGAGGTGAAAAAGAGAGCAGTAGAGGGATACGGTGCGAAGATCATTTTTTGCGAGCCCACGGTTGAAGCACGCGAAGCTACTTGTGATCGGGTGATCGAGGAGACTGGGGCAATATTTGTACACCCCTACGATGATGAGCGCATCATTGCAGGCCAGGCCACTGCCGCGAAGGAGCTGATAGAAGACTGCGGCCATTTGGATGTACTTATGACGCCGGTGGGTGGGGGTGGCCTGAGTGCTGGCGCAGCACTGGCAGTCAAATACCTCACGCCAAATACCGAGGTGATCCTCGGAGAACCGGACCAGGTGAACGACGCCCATACTTCCTTCAAGAGTGGGAAACTGGCTCCGCCTACGAACAAACCCACAATAGCCGACGGACTGAAAACATCTCTGGGCAAACGAAATTTTGAGATCATCCGCGAACTGGTTACCGATATTCTCCTGGTGACCGAAGAGGAGATCGTTGCTGCGATGCGTCTGATCTGGGAGCGTATGAAGATCATCGTTGAGCCTTCTTGTGCGGTGCCTTTGGCGGCAGTGATAAAGAACAAAGAGCTTTTTCACGGCAAGAAAGTCGGTATCATCCTAACCGGCGGCAATGTAGATTTGGGCAATCTGCCCTTTTGACAAACACCATTTTTTTGATAATGAGAAAGATCTGTATCATCACCGCCCTGATTGTTACACAAATCGCCCATGCCCAGCGGATTGAGCTTTCGCATGTAGTCGATGGGACCTTCACGCCTGAGACCGTACAGCGCGTCAATGGATGAACAATGGCGAATACTATACGGCCCTCAGTGACAATGCCGTCAAACAGTACAGCATCGAAACGGGCCTCCCGGTTCGCACCCTGGTCGATGGGAATCAATTGGGTGTGACACTCAATGACTATGAGTTTTCTGGAGATGAGACAAAGATCCTCTTGCTTACCAACCGTCAATCCATCTACAGGCGATCATTTGTCGGCATTTACTATGCCTACGATCTGCAACAGGGCCAATTGTTGTCCAAGGTGTCTGATAGCCCCTGTTCTTATGCGACGTTTTCGCCCAATGGAGGAGAGATCGCTTATGTGCAGGACAACAATATGTATGTGACAGACCTTACCACCACTCGGGCACTGACTGACGATGGCGCATTCAACAAGATCATCAATGGAAGTGCTGATTGGGTGTATGAAGAGGAGCTCTATCTCACGAAAGCATTCGCATGGAGTCCTGACGGGCAGTACATCGCATTTATCAAATTTGATGAGAGTGAGATCCCGGAGTACAACCTGCAATATTGGGATCAGGGGAGCCTTTATCCGCGTGATTACCGCTACAAATACCCCAAGGCGGGAGAGAAGAATTCTGTAGTCAGTGTCTGGATCCATCACCTCCCATCAGGAGAGACCCAAAAAGCGGACCTGGGGTCTAATGTGGATGTCTATTATCCGCGTGTTTCCTGGACGCCCGCTGGCCAGGTCTCGGTGCAGAAACTGAATAGGTGGCAAAATACAAGAGAGGTGTTCCACGTGGATCCAGTGTCTGGAGCATCACAAAGCATTCTCACCGAAACCTCCGAAACCTACGTGCATCTGACTTTTTGTGATGACCTGACTTACCTATCAGAAGATCGGTTCCTCTACAGTAGTGAGGGCGATGGAAACAAGCACTTCTATCTGTACAGCATGGACGGCACCCTGATCAATCAGATCACCACCGGCGATTGGACTGCGAGGACACTCGTAGGATTAGATGAGAAGAGAGAATTGCTCTACTACCTTTCGACCGAGGACTCACCAATGGAGCGCCATTTGTACAGTATCCGATTCAATGGGAAGCAAAAAAAGAAGATCACAGAACAACCAGGAGTGCATACGGTGGACATGAGTCCGGATACGAAGTACTACATGGATTTCTATTCCACCGCAGACAACCCGCTCAAAGTACAGCTCCATGATACTCGTAAGCAGGCGATGATCAAGACACTCGTCACCAACGAGGAATTGGCCGATCGCCAATCTCAGTTCGATCTCAGCAAGAAGGAGTTTTTCACGTTTGAAACCAGCGAAGGCGTAGCGCTCAATGGATACTATCTCAAGCCCCCGGGATTTCAGGAAGATCAGGAGTATCCATTGCTGGTGTTTCAATACAGTGGCCCCGGCTCTCAAAACGTAATGAACAGCTGGGGTGGCGGTCATTTCATCTGGCATCAGATGCTGGCGCAACGTGGTTATATCGTAGCGGTCGTCGATCCGAGAGGTACTGGCGGCAGAGGCGCCGATTTCAAGAAAATGACCTATCAACAGCTTGGCAAATACGAGGCGATCGATCACCTGGAGGCCGCGCGCTATTTTGCCGGCTTGCCGTATGTGGATGGCGATCGTCTGGGAATTTGGGGATGGAGCTATGGAGGATACATCTCCTCACTCGCGATGTTTCTGGGTGAGGGATTGTTCAAGGCGGCAATCGCCGTGGCACCCGTCACGTCATGGAGGTTTTACGACACCATCTATACGGAGCGATATCTGCGCAGACCGCAGGACAATCCCGATGGATACGATGACAATAGCCCTTTGACACATGCCGACAAACTCCAGGGCAACTTCCTCCTCATTCACGGCACAGGGGACGACAATGTGCACTTTGCCAATACAGTGGCTTTGCAAGAGCGACTGATCCAGTCTGGGAAGCAATTTCAGTCATTCTACTACCCTGACCGGGCACACGGGCTCCGAGGTCCCGGAGGACGGTCTCACTTGTATGAGATGATGACAGACTTTGTCCTGAACAATCTGTGAAAATGTGTGGTATTTTGATTTTCAGACGCTCAATCAGAAGGTTTTAGAGTTTAGTGATTTTGTGTTTGATGGTAGTCTCTCCATTTTGTATCGTCAGGATATAGATACCTGTCGGCAATTCAACAATATCCAATTCAATTGCTTGATCCCTTACTGTTCGCATGTGGTTGTCCATGACATCTACACCAGTTAGATTGAACAAATGAAGCTCAATGTTCTTCTCACTGGTTTTGAAGCCAGAGGGAAATTCCACTGTGACAATTCTTTTTACAGGATTGGGATAGATATGGATCTGTTGATTTAGATCCTGTTCTGCATTATTGCTAATATCCGCAATTCTTGCCTTTCCTTTCCCGTCATGCACAGCAATTGCACCGGCACTAATTTCAGTGCTGGGATCGGCATTCTCCTCAGCACCTAATTGATTATCATATACTACCAGATCATCGTCATACCAAATTTTGATCCTGAATTTGTCGGCAGTCTCTTTCTTTTCACCATCAATAGCAGAAATCATAAAGTGATAGTTTCTGGCATCATTTCTAATGGTCCCTTTTCCTTTGAATTTGGCCTTATCACCTGCAACTACCAGCCAATCGTACTCATAGCTTTCAAAGCTTAGATCGCCAGCCTTGAACTTAAACTTGGTATTACCTGCTGGTACACTTGATCCTTTGACGTATTTGGAAGTAAAGCCAAAGGTGGCCTTACCTGTCAATTCAGGATCATTGATGTAAGCGCCAGCAGGAGAATTAATCCAACCGGCCCCAGTAACAAACCCTCCTTCAGAATTGTAGACAACCACATAGCGATAGTAGTCCGTAAAGGTCTCGAGACATAAGTCAGTAAGGGTCAAACTGACGGTATATACTCCTGGAACGGCATAGCTATGATCTCCAGAAACTGTACCGTCATTGATAATTCCGGTTGAGCCCGATCCGTCTCCCCAATCCCACCATGCATCCAATAAATTGTTGTCTGTGGAAGTTGCACTTACTGAAAAAGATGTATTTATTTCTACAGGGTCAGTTGGCGCTTGAATTGGTGATATGTCTGGTATATCATTGGTTACTTCTACATCAAATTCAGCAGTCTCCTCATTCCCACACTCATCCGTTGCAGTAACGGTAACTGTAGTTATTCCAACATCAAAATATGAACCAGTTAAAGGATCTGTTACTATGTCAACATACCCCAAACCATTGTCAACAGCTATTATATTGGGGTAGACTACAATTGCCCCGCACTCTCCATTGTCGTTTGGTTGCGATACAGTGGAAGGTAATTCGGTAAAGTTGGGTTCGGTAGTATCTATGATCTCAATGGTTTGAATACAAGAGGAGAAATTATCGCAATTATCCGTAGCAGTCCAGGTTCGCGTTATGATACCGGATGCCCCGCAAGCTTGTACGAATTCATCACTATGAGTAATATCGACGGTTGGATCACATAGATCGGTTGCTGTCGCTACACCTGTATTGGTCGGATCTGTGGATTCGCCACTTTCAATGGTCAGATCTGGAGGGCAGGTAATCATAGGAGCCAGGAAATCGACTATTCTAATGGTCTGCTCCGCACTCATACTATTTCCACATGCATCAGTAGCTGTCCATGTACGCTCAATAATTGATACCTCCGGACAAGTGCCATTATTTGTTACGTCACTGAATGTAATCGTGACATGTCCTTCACAATTATCAGTGGCTTTAGCTATTCCGGTCGCCGAAGGATCAGTCGGATCTCCACAGGCCACCGTTTTATCCGTAGGAACCGTAATGGATGGTGAGGTTTTATCTTCAACCCTGATAATCTGACTTGCGCTCGCTACGTTACCTGCAGCGTCCTCAGCCGTCCAGGTCCGGGTGATAACTTTTACTTCAGGACATCCTGAACCAGGAGTTTCGGTTTCAGTAAAAACTACAGAAAGACTGCCGTCTCGATTATCCTCGGCTGTAACATTTGCTGGAGATGGTATTGTGTGGCAATCAAAATTCCTATCGGAAGGTACATTAACTAATAATGGAGGGAAGTGGTCCTGCGTTATAGTCCATTTGCCAATATGATTAGAAGATTTTTCACCGGCGTAATAGAAATCTCCTCCGACGTACAGGTCACTTCCAATCAATCCAATTGCTTTGACACTGGTTTGGGGCACACCATTAAAAATTGAACCACCACTCAAACCGCTCCCGAGAGCAGACCATGTATTTCCATCCCACATTGCAATTCGACTGGCACTTGCCCCCCCAGCTTCTGTGAAGGAACCACCTGCATATAAAGCGGACCCCACAACAGCTAGCGATCGAAGCCTACCATCTAAACCATTCCCCAAGGCTGACCAGTTGTCACCATCCCATTGAGCGATATTGTTTACTGTTAGTCCATTCGTCGTCGTGAATTCACCACCTGCAAATAAATAATTCTCATTTGCGGCAAGTGCAAAAACATTACCGTCCAAACCACTTCCCAAAGCAGACCAACTATCGCCATCCCATTTAGCGATGTTATTCACATTTACTGTTCCGACTCTAAAGAACCTCCCTCCTACATACAAATTGTTTTCAATCACCGCCAGGGAAAATATATCACCATAAAACTCACCATAAAATATGCCCAGTGTTGTATAACCATTGCTGCCATCCCACTTTTCAATGTGGCCGTCGGGAGAAACGTGTCGACCTACGTATAATTCATTGTTCAGAAAAGTAAGTGCTCCTACTCTTCCGCTCCTATTATAGACGGCGGACCAATTATGACCATCCCACTTCGCAAGATTGGACACAGGTATATCACCAGCCATTGTGAACTCACCACCGGCATAGAGTTCGCTTCCGTTAACCACAAAAGCATTGACACGACTATAAATTCCACCACTTAGACCTCCTCCCAAGGTTGACCAAGTTTGACCATCCCATTTGGCTACGTTAATTGCATTTAAACCACCAACTTCAGTAAACCATCCGCCTACGTACAATTCACCTTCCATTACTGCAATTGCATTAAGCTGTATATAATCCTCCCCATCGACGCCGTTGCCAAAAGAAGACCAATCATTGCCATTCAATTTTGCAATGTTCTCTGTAGTCAATTCTCCAATAGTTATAAATCTCCCTCCAACATATAATTCGCTACCGCGAACAGCCAGCGCATTGACCCAACTCAGGTAATGTCCATTAAATTCATCTCCTCCTATGGTTGACCAGGTCTGCCCATCCCATTTCATTAATTTTCTGTTGTCGATATTTCCGGTCCCTGCATAAATATCATTATCGACTACAGCAAGGGAAATAACTTTGTTCCAGCAATAATTGTCGGAACTACCTATACCACTACCTAAAGGCGACCAGCTGCTTCCATCCCATTTAGCGATATTGTTTGCAGGTATCCCACCTGCTCTATTGAAACATCCCCCTGCATACAATTCATTACCTCTTACAGCGAGTGAATAGACGCGCCCTCCCTGTCTAATACCGTTTTCTGGATTAATCCATATCATGCCCTCCCCAAGGGATGACCAACTGCTTCCGTCCCATTTTGCTACGCCCCATGACCAGGGTACATTCGATACAATAAAGTAACCGCCTACATATAAATCGCTGCCGATTACAGCAAATGCCCGAACTTCACCATTTGTTGCAACCAAATTGCCCACAGTTGACCAGTTACTGCCGTTCCATCGAGCTATGTTATTAGCATTTACTTCGCCGGCCTTATCGAAATCCCCTCCTACATATAGATAATTTCCTACCAGAGCAATTGAGTATACGATTCCTGGTGCCCCAGATTTCTGAATCCCACTTATTGTTCCTCCTCCCAGAGCAGACCAGCTACTTCCATTCCACTTGGCAATGCTACGCGTGCTCACACCACCAATATTGAAAAACTCTCCTCCGGCATACAGATCGTTACCGTCTAATGCAAGTGCATGTATGACATTTGCTAATGTAGTTCTGGGCAGACCCTCTCCAAGTGGTGACCAACTGTTCCCATCCCACTTGGCTATTCCACGTGCGGCAACGCCACCAACTTTAGTAAAGTCACCTCCTATATATAAATTACTGCCGTCAACAACCATAGCGTTGACTATACCATCTGTTCCAGCGGGATGTCCGAAACGATAATCCCAATTCTCATCACCAGGAACGGATTCCATAAAAGAACTTAATTCCATTCCACCTGTAGGAATGAAGTTTGGTTCACCATTTGAACCAATAACCATACTCCAACCTTCTGTCTCTAAACTACCACTGAATCCAGTATTTAAATTCAAAGTGCCATCAGCTTGCAATAAAGATTCAAGCGGCCTGGAATTATTACTTTCCAAGGGGCCACCAAATATTGTCCCATTATTCAATATCAAAATAAGGACTGTCAGGACTGAAATAAGTAGAGTCCTAGGACACCAGTAGGTGCTCTTTATGGACGGTATTACCCGGACTGTAGCTTTCATAGTAGTGAGGTTTATAGAACATCATTTTATTGAGTCAGGAGGATGAAGCAATTGGAATTCTATTTTTAAGAACAAAGCCCAGCACTGATGCGCTTGCTTCTCTGGTTGGCGGTTTTATGTTGGTTATATGCAATTGGAACATTGAATGTTTAAGTAACCAACCCAACACTTACTTGAAATAACTAAAGATAACAAAATTGATAATCATTAAGAGAGTTCAAGAGATGTTAAAAGGCTGGTTTTTAATCTGTGGTAAGGTTGAGTACACTTTATTTACACCAAGTATTGTACTTTTTACCCCATGGTTCCTTATGGAATATTCACGCAAGCAAGGCTATGCTCATATTGCCGTAGCACCCATCAATTCATGGAGATTTTACTATATGATCTACACACAACGGCATCTGAGGCGGCTGCCAGACAATTCCGAGAGCTATGACGACAACAGCCCTCTGACGCATGCCGATAAACTGCAGGATCGAGCGGCTGTAGCTTGAGAAGATTTCTCATCATCGCCAACCCGGCGTCTGGATCAGGTCGAGGCAAGACTTTGGCACAATCCGCACGCAATGAGCTGACTAACTATGGTATAGAGAGCGATATCGTCTTTACCTCATTAGAGGTGCCGCTTTCTGCACAGCTTGAGACCCTGGAAACTGATTCGGTCACTGACCTACTGATAGTGGGTGGCGATGGCACGATCAATAGCGCCATCAATCATATGGACAGACGCTGGGCCGTCAGCTTTTTGCCAGCTGGCACAGGCAATGACTTTGTGAAGAACATCGCTATCGGCTCGAACTTCCCCGAATACATGCAAACCGCTATTTCGGGTGCTCTTCAAACAATCGACGCGGGGACTTGCAATGGGCGACTGTTCCTGAATGGGGTCGGAGTGGGCTTTGATGGGCAGGTGGTGAAAGAGATGCTGGAGGGCCGAGGTTGGTTCAAAGGACACCTGGCCTATTATTGGACGGTCCTGAAGATCCTTGCGGGCTACAAACCCAGGCCGATCGCCATCACAGCGGATGACTTACAACTGGAGGAAGACTTGTTTCTCATGACCATTGGCAATGGCACCACTTTCGGCGGTGGATTCAGACTCACCCCCAATGCTTCTTTGAATGATGGAATGCTGGACATTTGTGTTATCCGGCAGTTGCCCCAATGGAAGCGATTTGCCAATATCCATCGGCTGAGTAAGGGCACACACTTCCAGCTTCCCGAGGTATCCGAGTACAAGACGGCAAGTGTTAGAATAGAGGGAGACTCGACAGTGGCTGCCCACATTGACGGGGATTTCCTGGGGCAACCCCCCTTCGACATTAAGGTATTGCCGGCTGCGTTCAAGATCCGAGTGAATAGCTCACGTCATTGACTGGCTACTTTCTTTGACCTGCGCCAGTACATCCACCCAATTCCTGCAATCAGGAGGATGGAAATGAATTGTGAATGGGATAGCCAATCCCCGATCACAAACCCGCGTCGCAGATCGCCCCTGAAAATCTCGATGACAGCTCGGCCAGCGGCGTACAAGGCGATATAGATGAAGAACAATTGCCCCTCAAACCGGCGATGGCGTTTGAGCATCATAAGTACGGCACCAATGGAACCGATCAGCATCACGGAATAGAGCTGCGTAGGATGCAGCGCCTCGTGCAGCGGCGCCTTTGAAGCTTCATCTGTGAATGTCACAGCCCACGGTTGGTCGCTAGGCAGGCCATAGCAGCATCCGGCGAGGAAGCATCCCATGCGTCCAAAGCCGTGTACGATCGTTGCGGTGATGGCCAACAAATCCAACATTGGCCATACCGGCCACTTCTCACGGCGGAAGTACCAAAACGCCACGGGCAAAGCAAAGAGTAAACTGCCATAGAAGACGAAGCCCGTTCGAAAGTTGACGAGCATGTTCGACGGTGGCGAGAAGTAGAAGGACGGCTTTTCGAAATAGAAGAACAACTTGCCGCCCACAAACGCGGCGAAGATGATCCAGACCGCCAGCATCTGTACTTTGTCTGGGTTCACACCCAATTCTCGATGAGCTGTCCGCCGCAGATACAAGTAGCCAAGTATGGCTCCTGTCATTATTAGCAGACCGTAGGAATAGAGTGTGAAATCACCAACAGACAAAATCTTTGGATGCATGTCTTATCGCGGTTTTAATTGAATGGGTTGTCGGCGTAAGTATTGCTGCTATCATACACGCGAATGGCTATCACCTTCGCCTCAGCAGTCAATTCGCCTTCGCAATAGAATCCACAACTCAGCACGGTCTTTTTCGGTGTGGCCTCCTGGACCTTCGCTTTTAGGACCACTGGGCTTTCGCTGGATGTCGGCTTGAGGTACTTGATTTCCATGGTGCCTGTTGCGTACCGATACTCGGGTTCGGTGCCGAGCGAGCGTCCCTCCTCCCTACAGGCATGTGCCATGGCCGCGCCCATGCAGTGGCAGTCGATCAGTGTAGCCATGATCCCACCATTGAGCAGTCCTCGCCAGCCCTGGTACTTCTCGATAGGCTCCCACTCACAGCAAGCAACGTCGCCTTCCCAGTAGCTTTTGATCTGTAGCCCATCGTGATTATCTGCTCCGCAACCAAAGCAGATGTTCCCCGGCATGAAATCTTGAAAATACTCCATCATCGTCAGGTTTCGTGGCCGGGGAAGTTAGGCAAATAATTACGCTTGCTCCTCCACTGCGTCATGAAGGTTCAGTGAAACCACATGCCAGCGACCCTTTCAAACTATTGCAAAGCGCCCAAAAACCGCTATCTTGTTCGGTGACTATAGGCATTTAGCGTTATTCATGACACGGATTTTAGACCTCAATTTTCTGGACCTTCCCGGGGCCATCGCCGCATTTCTTGTGCCGTCGAGCGAGGGCCCGGTCCTTCTGGAAACAGGCCCATACTCTACTTTCGATACACTCAAGCAGGCCATCGAGGATCAGGGAGCATCTATTGACGAAATCCGCCATGTGCTGCTGACCCATATTCACCTTGATCATGCGGGTGCTGCCTGGGCCTTTGCCGAGGCTGGCGCCAGGATTTATGTCCATCCTTTTGGTGCCAGGCACCTCATATCCCCGGAGAAGCTGATGGAGTCCGCCCGCAGGATTTACCAGGACGAAATGGATCGACTCTGGGGCGACATGAAACCGATCCCCGAGCAGCAGGTAGTGACGGTAGATCATGGGGAGGTTTTGACCATCGGAGATCTCCAATTCACAGCGCATCACACGCCTGGTCATGCAAGACACCACATTGCCTGGCAGATCAACGAGACATTGTTCACCGGCGATGTTGCTGGCGTGAAGATCCAGTCAGGCCCTGTCGTTCCTCCTTGCCCACCCCCAGACATAGACCTGGAAGCATGGAAGCAGTCATTGGACCTCATTAGAGGCTTGGATGTTCAGCGAATGATGCTGACGCACTTTGGCGAAATCACAGATGTGACCTCCCACCTGGAGAAGCTTGAGCGGTGCCTTGATGACTGGGCGCAATGGATCCGGCGCGAGTGGGAAAATGGCAGAACCAATGACGAAATGCTCCCCGAATTCAATCAATACACAGAGAATCAGCTGGTCGTTGGAGGTGTTGACGAGCGTGGGAAGCGATTGTATGAAGCTGCCAACCCCTCTTGGATGAGCGTGGCCGGACTGGTGCGCTATTGGACCAAAAAGCAGACCTGAACCCCAAAAGAAAGATGAAGCCCATTCGATTACTACTTATGCTACTGGTGCCGCTATGCTGGTCCTGTCAGAGAAGCCAGTCGTCCTTTCACTGCATGTCACCCGAGGAGAAAGTTGGGGTAAAGGTATTTGAGGCCGACACCAAAATAGGGTATCAGGTCACGTTTGAAGGAGAAGTGCTCATCGACACCTCCTACATCGGATTTGAATTTCAGAGCGCCCCCCCGCTGGTAAGCAACCTGATTGTCACAAACAGGATAGAATCAAGTTTTTCAGAACAATGGGAGATGCCCTGGGGCGAACAGCAGTGGGTGGCCAATGAGTACAAAGAGCTATTTCTGGAGTTACAGGAAATGAGCGAGCCCAAGCGACGAGTCCATCTCGTGTTTCGCATTTATGACGATGGGGTCGGGTTTCGCTATGAGTTTCCGGAGCAGGACAATTGGGAGGAGGCAGTGATCATGGATGAACTCACCGAGTTTCAGCTCACAGGCGATCATACCGCCTGGTGGATCCCAGGAGACTGGGACATCTATGAGCACCTGTATCGAACGACGAAGGTGTCGAACATCAATGCGATCCAATACCGCAACCATCCCAACCTGGCAGCTACCTACATTCCAGAAAATGCCGTCAACACGCCTGTCACGTTGAAGACTGCCAATGGCAAGTACATGAGTTTTCATGAAGCGGATCTCACTGACTACTCGGGAATGACCTTGCGGGTAGATACCGTATCCCTGAAGCTTACCAGTGAACTTGTTGCGTCGAAAGAGGGCCATAAGGTAAAGGCGAGGCTACCGTTTGTGACGCCGTGGCGGACCATTCAGTTCGGCAATCGTGCAGGTGATCTCATCGAATCCAACCTGATAGTCAATCTCAATGACCCTGTAGATAGCACATTGGATGTATCCTGGATAAAGCCGACGAAATATGTCGGTATCTGGTGGGAAATGCATGTGGGGAAGTCCACCTGGCAATATGAGGGGGGAAAGCATGGGGCAACCACTGAAAACACCAAGAGGCACATTGATTTCGCCGCTGCCAACAACATTGGGGCGGTACTCGTCGAAGGCTGGAATACAGGCTGGGAACGTTGGATAGGCTTCCCGGACCGCGAAGGGGTTTTCGACTTCGTCACGCCTTATCCCGATTATGACTTGCAGGAGGTGGTACGGTACGGGCGAGGCAAAGGTGTGGAGATCATTATGCACCACGAGACTTCCGCTGCCCCCCGCACCTATGACCAACAACTGGATACCGCATATAGCTTGATGCAGTCCCTGGGGATTCGCGCCGTTAAGACTGGATATGTCGGGCCTATCATACCAGACGGCGAGCGACATCATGGCCAATGGATGGTCAACCATTACCATCGCGTACTCGAGAAAGGACTGGAATATCAGGTGGCAATCAATGCCCACGAGCCGATCAAAGCGACAGGTAAGCGCCGGACCTATCCCAACGCTATTTCCAGAGAAGGCTTACGTGGTCAGGAATTCAATGCGTGGGCGGTCGAACTGGGCAATCCCCCAGAGCACCTGACCATCGTTCCGTTTACCCGTATGTTGGCAGGACCTATTGATTTTACCCCCGGCATTTTCAACATCAAAATGGCGCCTTATCGAAAGGAGGAGGAGAGTCATGTAAATACCACCCTCGCTCATCAGTTGGGACTCTACGTGGTGATCTATAGTCCGGTGCAAATGGCGGCGGACCTCATCGAACACTATGACAATCAGCCTGCCTTTCAATTTGTGAGAGAAGTCGCGGTGGATTGGAGTGAGACTAAGGTCCTCGACGGCGAAGTGGGTGACTTCGTGGTGATTGCCCGAAAAGAGCGATCCGGGGAGCGATGGTTCGTAGGGGGTGTAGCGGATGAGCGAGGCGAGGATTCAGAATTAGCCTTCGACTTCCTCGACACAGATAGGACCTACCAGGCAGTTGTGTATCGTGATACGGAGGAGAGCCACTGGGATGATAACCCCACGGCCATAGCCATCGATACCCTGGCGGTCACCTCTCAAAGCAATCTGAGTCTGACGATGGCCCCCGGTGGTGGTTTTGCTGTCTCTATACGCCCCGATTGAAGCAGATTAAAATAGTACTTCTGCACGACCCCGGACATCGTCCATGGGGATCAAACCTATGTATCGGGAATCCATCGCATTGTGCCGATTGTCACCCATGACGAAGCAATAGTCCCTTCTGAATCTGTAGGAGGACTTACCCGCAACATCAACGCCTTCGTGCGTGAGAATGAGATTGTTGTACCTGGATAATTCGGGTTCTTCTATCAAATCCCCTTTCCCTGGAATGTAGTACGGCCCAAAATGATCCCTATTCCAATCCTTGAAGTCTGGTTCGAGCAGAGTTCCTGCCCGACCGGCCGGCTCAATCATTGGCTCCACCTCTTCAATGAAACTCATGCTCTCCAACTGTGCTGCTCGCTCCCGGTCAGTGAAAACCATATGGCCACCAGGGACTTTCAGGGGATCTGTAATGCCCAATTCGTCGAATACACGGTCCCTCACTCTACTCTGGGCTCGGACCAGATACTGATAGTAGATGTCTGGCGATCCTGGCTCGATCCGTCCATTTACAAAAAGTCTCCCGTTGTCGATCACCAGTGAGTCACCGGAAATAGCCACCATGCGGAAGACAAAATCCAATGGAGGAGATCCAGGGAGCTGCGCATGGAAAATGATAATGTCACCTCTTGCCGGCTTTTCTGAGTCGAGCCAGATACGAGTCCCGACGGGTATTGTAGGTTCCATTGCCGGGGTGGGTACTTGGAACGCCTTATTCTCACAGGCAGAGATCATTAATACCATTATCAGGGTGTAGAGGCATTCCCTCATGGCTGTCTGGAATTGGATTCAAGACCAATGATATTTAAACCGATCGATCTTTTTGCACCGGGCCCACGGTAGATTGTGCTTATTTTGTTGCCATGGAAAGGCGAAAATTTTTGGCATCAATACCGCTCCTGACTTTGATACCTCAAAAGGGCCCCATCGAAGAAAAGGCGCCTCGCATCGTTCCCGGTGCGCTTCCCAAGGATGCCACCCTGGGATTGGTAGCACCCGCCAGTGCAGTCAGTCGGTCGGCATTTGAGTCAGCGCTGGAGAATATTTCCGCACTTGGCTTTCAGGTGAAGTATTCTGACAATTTGAGGGTGAGACGTGGGTTTTTGTCTGGCACCGATCAGCAAAGGGTAAAGGACCTTCATGACATGTATTTGGATAGCAGCGTACACGGTATCATGTGCGTGCGAGGAGGGTACGGTAGTGCGCGACTGTTGCCACAACTCGATTATGAGCTCATAAGGTCCAATGCCAAGCCCCTGATAGGATATAGCGATATCACGGCACTGCATCAGGCCATCTATCACAAGTCGGGTGTAGTTGGGTACCACGGGCCGGTAGGGGCCTCAGAGTACAATGACTTCACATTGGACTACTTCCAGGATGTAGTGATGAAAGGAAAAAACACCAGGATTCGGAGTGAAGATGCCAAGGTGATTTTCGAAGGGACCGCGGAGGGGTTACTGGCCGGTGGCAATCTCTCCTTGCTGGCGAGCCTTGTGGGTACACCTTATGCCATGGATTATGCCGGTCACATTCTTTTCATTGAGGAAGTCGGCGAGTCCCCCTATCGAATTGACCGTATGCTGACGCAACTGAAGCAGAGCGGTGCCCTTGAAGGTGTGGCAGGAATTGCGCTAGGATATTTCACGAACTGTGACCAGGAGCCTGGTGATCCTGGGTATGAGATCTCCATCGGCCTCGAAGAAGTCTTTCGTGAGCAATTTGCCGACCTGAAAGCACCGGTAGTGATGGGTTTGCCATTTGGTCACGAATCTCACAATGTCACCCTCCCGATAGGGATCAATGCGGAGCTGAGCTCGAAAAAGAAAGCCATAAAACTCCTGGAGCGTCCTGTTGCCTGATAGAGCCGTTTTCACCGCTTCTGTAACAGACCATGCATAAGAGGTATCCAGGTTATATCTTGCCTCAATGAAAAACCTGCTTATACTACTTGTCGTGCTCTCAGGTTTCCTACCCTGTGCAGCCCAGGATCCATCTGAAGTCATCGCCAGTATCTATAAAGAGCAACTCAACAATAGCCAGGCCTATCACAATCTACGTTACCTGACGAAGGAGATCGGACCGAGACTAAGTGGCTCCCCCGGTGCTGCTGCCGCGGTGGAGTTCACTCGGCAGGTGATGATGTCTTACGGATTTGACACCGTCTTTCTTCAGCCAGTGATGGTCCCAAAATGGGTACGTGGTCAAAAAGAGAAAGTCATCCTCCTGAATTCTGATAAGCTGGGAACCTACGCGCTCAATCCCATTGCGCTGGGGAATTCCGTAGGGACGGGTCCCTCAGGTGCAAAGGGCCAGTTGGTGCAGGTCAACAGTATGGATGAAGTGGAGGAGCTAGGGGAGGCACTTCGCGGGAAAATAGTTTTCTACAATATTTCACCAGATAAGAGCCTGATCCATTCCTTTCGTGCGTATGGCCAATCTGTTATCCAACGGGTTTACGGCGCCTCTGAAGCAGCTAAGTACGGGGCCAAGGCAGTGATCGTGCGCTCGGCGACCAATTTTCAAGACAACATTCCGCATACAGGAACCCTCAGATACAAACCCAACATTGCGAGGATCCCTGCGATGGCCATCAGTACCAATGAGGCGGAATTCCTCAGCTCCTTGCTCGCCGACCAGGCCGACCTGGAAGTCTACGTGGAGACACACTGCGAGATGCAGGGCGAGGTGCTCTCCTACAATGTAGTGGGTCAACTCAATGGCAGTGAGTTTCCTGACGAGTACATTGCCGTGGGTGGTCACTTAGATTCATGGGACGTAGGGGAAGGAGCCCATGACGATGGCACGGGATGCATGCAGGGCATCGAGGTGCTAAGGACCTTCAAAGCCCTGGGGATCCAGCCGAAGCGTACGTTGCGGGCAGTCATGTGGATGAATGAGGAAAACGGTGGCGCCGGCGGCCGTGGATACGCCGACTATGCGGAGGAAAATGGAGAAAAACACATAGCGGCGATGGAGTCTGATCGTGGGGGTTTTGTGCCCAGGGGTTTCACTTCGACCGGCACTGAGGAGCAACAGAAGACGCTTGTAGATTGGGGTCAGCAGTATTTTTTGCCTTATGATCTGCACAGTTTTGACTTACCCGGTGGAGGTGCGGATATTGGACCTCTCGCGCAGCAGGGTACATTTCTTGTGGGACTGCTGCCAGATTCCCAGCGATATTTCAAATACCATCATACGCACATAGATACTTTCGAAAGCGTCAATCAACGAGAGCTGGAATTAGGTGCTGCTGCGATGACGGCACTTGTCTATCTCATTGACAATTTTGGGATTTGATAGAATGGTCGTTCAAAATTTTTGAAATTTTGGGCCGAACATTCAGCCGATCCGGTAAATTTGATCAGTGTAAAGACTAGGAGTTACTCTCTAAGTGCTCTGACCATTATTGATCTTCTCCAACTCATTTCAAGGGATTTGAGTATTCATTGATCCTGCTTGAAGTGTTGGTCGCTGTGCGAATTGTTGAGTAAATCCAGATTTGAGTAATATGAAATACTTGCTGCTGTCGGCTATGTGCCTTGGACTGTTTGTGTCCCAAGGCCAGGGAACCAATGAAGAAAATAAGGCCCCATGGGCCGTCACCGAAGTAGACCGGGAGGTGCGTATCGTCACCCCGGCTGTTGATCACACGGCACCCTCCGATGGGATCGTCCTATTTGATGGGGGCTCCACAGATGAGTGGCAAAAAGCACCATCTGACAATGTGCAGCCTGGCCAGCCCATAGAATGGACGTTGGAAGGCAAAGATCTTGTGGTCGCACCCCGGACAGGATCCATAGCCACAAAAAGATCATTTCGCGATGTTCAGCTTCATATAGAATGGAATGCCCCGGTGGCCGAGGGTAAGACAGGCCAGGGATACAGCAATAGCGGTGTCTTCTTCATGGGCATGTACGAGGTGCAAATTCTCAATTCACACGGTAATAGCACTTACTCCAATGGCCAGGCCTCATCGGTATATAAGCAACATATGCCACTGGTCAATGCTTCAAGACCTCCGGGAAGCTGGCAAGTATATGATATTATTTTCACTGCTCCCCGATTCTCGGAGAAGGGAGCGATTGTCTCTCCTGCTCGTATCACAGTACTCCACAATGGGGTTTTAACCCAAAACAACGTAGCGCTTTTTGGTCCAACACGGTTCATTGGTATGCCCAGCTATGAGGCTCATGCTGAGAAACTGCCTCTCATACTGCAGGACCATGGCGACCCAGTACGTTTTAGAAACATTTGGATTAGAGAACTTTGAATCAAGAAAAAGAAAAACCAACCAAAGACGGCAAGGAAAATGTCGAAGAGGTTTGGAAAGAATGGAGCCGGGATGACTTGAGGTCTAAGTTCAAGATCTCCAATTTCGGGAGAGTTCTGTCATACCCCAGCAATAGACCCGACGACCCAATTATGCTTTCCGGCTATAAGAATGCTGGATACCACGCCATCCCTACCAAAAAGAAGGACGGGAAGAATACGCTGATCTATGTCCACAAGTTGGTGGCAGATTTGTTTGTACCCAACCCCAACGACTATAAGAAGCTTGTCTTTCGGGATAGGAATCGTACGAACTGTCATGCGTCAAACCTGGAATGGGTGTCGAGGGAGACCTACGCGGACTATATGCGTGAACGCAAAAGCATTTACGACTACAAACCGGATTTCAAGCCCAACACCAAACTGACGCCGGCGAAGGTGGCATTGTTGAAGAAGATCATTCACGATCCCAATCGCAAAACTCGCTATAAGATCATTGCGAAGCGGTTTGGAATCAATATTACCACGCTATTCTCCATTAAGCGCGGAGACAGCTGGAAAGACGTGAAACCGCTCGATTAGCGACGATTGCCCACGCAAGACGTTACAAACACTTACGTTATTTGCTATCCTTGATGCTGTTCTTTTAGGAGATCATTTACAGTCTTCACTGGATTGAACGTGATTACCGGGACTTCTACGAAGATGGTGTTCCAATGTGCCATGCTACCATTCCAGAGGCCTGGCAACTCTTGAGCTTTTAGTGCTCTACCATCCTTCGATTTCTCGGTGACAAATCCCGCTTGCGGGTCAAAATGGTTCATCAAGTTGAAACTCTGACCCTGATGATCTTTCACCGCGCACACGACATCTACAGGATTGAAATGTGTTGCGCTATTAAATATCTGCTTCTGACCAGGATCGTCGAGGTTGATTTGGGCCGTCTCGACAATTTGCAGAGACACATTCCCCTGCTCATCGGCTACCCAAAAAGGACCGCCCCCAGGATCACCTTCGCTCTTTACGACGCCGCATACGCGTATGGGTCGATTCAAAACGGCCTTTAAATCCTCACGGGAACAGGACCCACCAAATTTGTAGCCCAGATCGCTTTCGATAAACTGCGCCACCTCGCTCAGCTTGCTATCATCCATGCTATCGATCTCGCCGAGATACCCGAAGACCTTCTCCTGCAATTGCAACAGAATCCCCCCGATGACCTTCTTATATTGTATGGTCTGGTCTTTCAATCTGTCTGGGACTACGTTGTCAATGTTCTTGAGAAAGATGATGTCGGTTTTGATGCTGTCCAGATTCTCCAGTAGGGCGCCGTGACCGGCGGGTCGAAACAAAAGAGATCCATCAGCATTCCTGAAAGGCTCATTGTCGAGGTCGACGGCGATGGTATCAGTTCCTGGGTTCTGTACGCTGTAGCTGATGTCTAGTTGACAATCAAATGTACTTTCATAGGATTGCCGGATTGATTCCACATGAGATTTAAAGGCATCCATGTGCTCGGGCGATACCGTGAAATGGATCGCTACGGTTTTGTTGGATTGCTTCGCATATTGACAACCTTCCACCACATGCTCTTCCACGGGGGTTCTCACTGAGTCCGTATCCCTGTGAAAAGAAAGCAGTCCTTTGGGGAGCGAGCCGTAGTCGAGGCCCTCTGCATTGAGGAGTGTATTGATGATCGAAACATACTCTCGAGAGAGCTGCGCCTCTTGCAAGGATTTGCCATGGAGGGCTTTGTATTTCTCTGCCAGTTCTTCGTAGAAAGCAAACTGCTCGATGTTCTTGAAGAATTCGAATATCGACCCTTTTCCCTGATCGGCTACGAGTTGCTGGTAGTCTTCATCTGTTCCTTTATAGTCGCTTACGAATGCAAATAGCTTCTTGAACATCCGTGTGGCCGCGCCTGATGCGGGCACAAACTTCACAATCCCAAGATCCCCCAGGCCCTCGTCATAGGCGCGCATGGCAGCGGTCACCTGGGCATCGTCCATCTTCAAAAGACCATCTCCCTCGAGCGCAGGGGCAGTCAGTTTTGCCGGTGGAAAACCGTTTTTGAAAGCGTCTATCTGCTGGTTTACCTTTTCCTGGGTAAGGCCGTGTTTTTCTATTTGGTTGAGGTCTGAGTCACTAAGCATCCTTTGCGCTTTTGATGTCGCAAAAAGATAGCTCACTCCCGGTGTAAATCAAACTTGCCTTGGTTTTGATTTCGGAGGGGCCTCGAAAACTTTAGATTTAGATCATTAGTACTTAATTTGTCTTTCATAAACCTCAATTCGGTATGTCCCAAGATCTGTTCAATATCGCCCCGATCTTTTATGGTATGAGTATGGTGCCAAAGGAATCATGGGTGGACTATGGTTTTGCGCTTTTGATTATCGCCGGCTCCGATGGCGACGTGTCTGATCCAGAAATGGAGTGGCTTACAATTGATCTGGCTGATGCCCTCGAGGTGGATGAGAGAATCGTCGCGGCTTGGGAAGAATATGACTTTGACGAGGAACCTCTGTCTGAAGTATTTGCCAAGATCGACTCCCGATCGGTGGCGAGCTATGCCAAGCTTTTATTATATGATGCGATCCGAATGAGCTATGCCGATGACGAATACGCCAAGAGTGAAAGGGAAAAAGTGGGCGAAGCGGCAATGATGCTCAATGTGGACAAGGAGACCGTATTGGGTATCGAAGCCCTGGTCGAGCAAGAGCGGGCCGCCGAAAAGCTACGGTCGATTATTCTCTAAATCCTCAACCGTAGATATCCTCAAGTACCTTGGCCAGGCGCAATCCGGCCTGTAGCAGTCTTTGGTTGACGATACTGATATTATCGTAGTTATACCTCCAACTCAGCCGCTTGTCCTCAGGCATGGTATAAACCTGTTCTCTGAGATCGTAAGATTCGGATGCCCAGACCAGGACCCCATCTTTTTGCCATTGGCTAAGGTCTTCGGGCGATGCATGATCGATCCAATCGGCATATTCCGTGTAGCTCAGCTGCTGTTCGTCGATGATGCCGCTGTCCCATACCCTATGCAAGTTGGAGTTTCGATAGAAATAGTTGACTTCTACATCATTGCCGCCACGGTCTTCGCCATTCCCAACATGCAGTGGCTGATGAATGTCCCCGATCAAATGAACGAGACACTTGAGCGTGAAGGCCTCATCACCGATGGTAAAGTTTTTGGTCTTTAGCTCTTCGGTGAGTCGCTGGATGCCAGCGATCACGTCGCCCTCTTCAGGTGTTCCTGCTTGTTTATAGGTCATGCCGTCTGGGATGGTGCAGTAGTGCCATGGGCCAAGATGATCATATTGCCGATCTGACCGGATGAAATCCATGTAGGTGCTGACCTCTGCCAACGTCTCATTTTTCAATACCAGCTCGATGTTTTTCAGAGCTTTCTTGGAAAGGTGTCTTTCGGCAATGAGGCCTACCACGCGATGTCCGGTAGCCCCCCAATATTCAGCTTGAGATAGTAGTGGTGTGGAGAGAAGAAGGAAGAGAATGATGCGCTTCATTTTCCAAATCTACGCGCTGTAGAGTGAAAATGAATAGGTCTCGGTTTATGAAATAATAAACAAAGAAAAAGGCACGCTCCTGGGTGGATACGTGCCCTTAATCACCAACCTAACCTAAAAGAAAGTACTTGTATAACGTAAGTGTCTTTCGAATTATTTCTTTTTTCTTAATCTAATATACTGACTAAATCTTAAATAGTTGCAAAAAAAAGTTAAAATAATATAATTAATTAGTGAGCAGGAATGTCACGTAGATGAACAGCCATGAGATTTGTAAAAACAACCAGACGCGATTGAGCAGGGTCAGCTTCAGCCTCTCGTATTTGTTCGAATAGAAGACCAGTCGGCTAATTGCGTCCTCGAGTTTCTGCGCCAATTGAGCAGTTGAAACGAAAGTGATCAACGTAGCTGTAGCTACTATCCCTGCGTGTGCTATCATTAGGATGAAGAAAAAGCTGAGGGACCCTACAGTCGGGAGCACGTCCGCTTCCGCTGAGACTTCTTTCCAGCCCAGGTATTGAAAGACCAGGAAAGACAGGTTGAGTACGAGTACGAAAGTCAGGTGGAGGAGCAGCCTCTTTGAGTGCTCGTTATCAAAATGCTGAGTGATGCCACGGAGGCCTTGACCAGAAAGGAGGATCACGATTGAGCTAAGGATGAAATAGTCGGATCTTATGGCAAACTGATCGTGGCTGGTGGCCAGGTAGGCAATGATGATATAAAGAAAGATGGCGCAACTTGCGATCATGAAGGCAATGAAAATCATTTGCAGGGGATGGAAGTCGTTGTGCCCCTGCCTTGCCGTGCTGTTCCTCTCCCCTACTCGTTGCTCTTGCATACTCCCGTTTGGGTTTCTCTTTACTGATGCTAGATGATATAAACAGAAATAATGGAAAGAAAGTTGGGAAATAGTGAGCCTCTGCCATCGAGTTAGTCGAATGGTCAAATAGATACGCAGAACGCCTAGCTTTGCAGGAGCTTTTCAGTTAATACATTATATATACGAAGGTGTCGATTGAAGATATAATAGCGGAGTACGAGGATGACAGGATGTTGGCGACCATCAGGGACCACCTTACTGCTGGTAAGGATTTGTTTTTGAAAGGTCTCGCCGGCAGTGCCGACGCTTTTGTGTGCGCGGCAACCAGTCAGCCACTGGGCTGTCTCCAGCTGGTGGTGTTGCATGATCGCGAGGAGGCCAGCTACTTCTTTGACGACCTGAAGCAGCTGGTCACCGCAAATGACAAAGTCATGCTGTTTCCGACCTCCTACAAGAAACCCTATCAATTTGAGGAGACGGAGAATGCGAACATCCTTCAGCGGGCTGAGGTACTCAACGCCGTCAATCAATATCAGGGACAGAGTCTGTTCATCGTGACTTATCCTGAGGCGCTGACCGAGCAGGTGATCAACAAGCGATCGTTGGTTGAAAATACTTTCACTGCATCCGTTGGGGAGAAGGTGGACATCACATTTTTGACTGAGCTTTTCGAAGCCTATGACTTCGAACGAGAGGACTTTGTGTTTGAGCCCGGCCAGTACGCAGTGAGAGGTGGGATCATCGACGTTTTCTCCTTTTCCCATGACTTCCCTTATCGACTGGAGCTGTTTGGGGATGAAATCGAGAGTATCAGGGAGTTTAACCCTGAGTCACAACTATCTCAGGGAACGAGAGAGTCGATCAATATCATCCCCAATGTACAGACGAAGCTGTTGAAGGAGGAGCGACAGTCTGTGTTTTCTTTTATTCCCGATGACACGATCGTGTGGATGAAAGACTTTCGTGAGATCGAGGACATCATGAACAAGAGCTTCGACAAGGCCAAAGAGTCTTTCGATAGCTTGATGAATATCTCTGGTGATACGCAGGTCGTATTCCAACCGGAGGACTTGTTCTTGTCGGGAGATAAGTTCCAAAAAGAAGTGGGACCTTTTAGAAAAATTGAATTTGGGAAACGCAACTACCTCTCAGATGCGGTCCCCATCGCTTTTGACTTCAAACCGCAACCACACTTCCACAAAAATTTCGAGCTGCTAGCTGACAACCTGGAAGACTTCCAGCTACGGGGATACAGGAGGATCATCATTGCTCAATCATACAAGCAGCACGAACGGCTACAGACCATTTTCGAGGAGGTCCGTCCGTCGCTGACTTTTGAAAGCCTTGTTTTGGGCCTTCGCGAAGGGTTCATCGACGAAAGCCGGGAAATGCTCTTCTACACGGATCACCAGATCTTCGATCGATTTCACCGGGCAAAAGAGAAGGAGCATTTCACTCGAAAGAAGGCCATTACACTCAAGGAGCTCAAGACACTTCAAACTGGGGACTACGTAGTGCATGTGGACTATGGTGTCGGCAGATTCGCTGGTCTTGATACCATAGATGTTGCCGGTAATCAGCAGGAGGCATTGCGCATTGTCTACCGGGACGATGATTTGTTGTATGTCAGCATCCATTCCCTGCACAAGATCTCTAAGTATTCCGGCAAAGAAGGAGGGCCGCCTATGGTAAACAAGTTGGGCAGCCAGGAATGGGAGAACAAGAAGAAGAAGGTTAAGCGCAAGGTCAAGGATATCGCTAAGGACCTGATCGCGCTCTATGCCAAACGAAAGGCGGCACCCGGTTATGCATTTCCGACGGATAACTTTCTGCAAGCCGAGCTCGAGTCCAGTTTCATGTACCAGGACACACCTGACCAGAGTTTAGCGACAGCAGATGTAAAAAAAGACATGGAGCAGCCGCATCCTATGGATCGACTGGTCTGCGGGGACGTAGGCTTTGGCAAGACAGAGGTGGCGATTCGCGCAGCGTTCAAGGCCGTGAACAATGGGAAACAGGTAGCCGTGCTGGTACCCACTACGATATTGGCTTTTCAGCACTTCCATACTTTCACTGAGCGGCTCAAGAATTTTCCAATAGTGATCGATTATATCAATCGCTTTCGCACTACGCGAGAGATCACTCAAATCAAAAAGGAGATTGCCGCTGGCAAGATTGATATTCTTATAGGTACACACCGCATTGTCAATAAGGACATTGAGTTCAAGGAATTGGGACTCATGATCATTGACGAGGAGCAAAAGTTTGGCGTCAAGGTGAAAGAAAGGCTGAAAGAGATGCGCGTCAATGTCGATGCGCTTACACTCACGGCCACACCTATACCTCGGACATTGCACTTCTCCCTGATGGGAGCCCGTGACCTATCAATTATTTCCACACCTCCCCCGAATCGGCGGCCGGTTACCACTGAGCTGTTGGAATTTGATGAAAGTGCCATCCGCGATGCCGTGAGCCACGAATTGCGGCGGGGTGGGCAGGTATTCTTTGTCCACAATCGGATCGATGATATCGAGCAAATCGCCAATGTGGTTTTCCGTCTGGTTCCTGATGCGAGAATAGGCATAGCCCACGGTCAGATGGAGGGCAAACAACTGGAAAAGATCATGCTCAAATTCATCAATGGGGAGTATGATGTCTTGGTATCCACGAATATTATCGAGTCTGGTCTGGACATACCCAATGCCAATACGATCATCATCAACCGCGCCCACATGTTTGGCCTGTCCGATCTACATCAAATGCGCGGAAGAGTGGGTAGGTCCAACACCAAGGCGTACTGCTATCTCATCACACCTCCCACCAGTAGTCTGACAAGCGATGCGCGAAAGCGGCTCACAACGCTGGAGGAATTCTCGGATCTTGGCGATGGCTTCAAAGTGGCCATGAGAGACCTCGACATCCGAGGCGCAGGGAACTTACTGGGCAGTGAGCAAAGTGGTTTCATCAATGACATGGGCTTCGACGTCTATCACAAGATACTGGACGAGGCAGTCGCTGAACTGAAAGAGACAGAATTTCGGGAGCTATTTGAAAACGAGCTGCTCAATGCCGAGAATCTCAAGAAGTTCAAATCCGACTGTTTGGTTGAGACCGATCTGGAGATTCTCATCCCGCCTTCTTATATATCGAGTACCTCAGAAAGGCTGGCCTTGTACTCCAAGCTCGACAATATTGATTCCGTGGAGGAGCTGGGACAATTTCGCGAAGGTCTCATCGATAGGTTTGGGCCGGCGACATCCGAGGTGGAAGACCTTATTGAAAGTGTGAAACTACGATGGAAGGGAATAGAGCTTGGCTTCGAGAAGATTGCGCTCAAAGGAGGCAAGATGCGCTGCTATATCAACGAGGAGAAAAATGAAGCCTACTTCCAGTCGGAAATTTTTGGAGGTATTCTGCAGTTTGTGAAAGACCAAAGCGGTAAGTGCCACATGAAGGAATACAAGCGCAAATTGGTCATCACTATTCAAGGCGTGGAATCCATCCAAAATGCCCTCTCCAGTTTAGACCAAATGATGCTCATCAGCACGGAATAATTACCGGATCACACAATAAAATCCGCCATTTCCTATTTAATAGATAGAGATGTTCGCTTAGCTTGCCTTGAAATAGCTATTTTTGAGATATTTATGTTAATTAGTAGCGAACTAAGACGCTACGTGAATAAAAAACAGGTTATGAAAAAATTTGTAGGTGCAGCCTCCCAAGCATTGGCATGCCTTGTTGGTGCCCTAGTCTTGAATTCTTGTGTGTTCGGGATAGGTGGGAACAAAGGAAATCCCACTAGCGCGAATCCAGGCAATTACAGCCGCACAACCGGATTAGAGTACAATGATGAGGAGGGCGGTTTTACTGTCATGGACTACCGCGGTCAGCCGGAGGGTCCTAATCTCGTTTTTATAGAAGGTGGACGTACAGTCCTCGGTTCATTTGAAGAAGATGTTGTCTATAGCCGCGACAATTTGGAGCGTGCAGTGACAGTTGCTTCTTTTTACATGGATGAGACCGAAGTGGCCAATATCCACTGGTTGGAGTACGAATACTACATTCGTCTCGATTCTGACGAGGTCTATTATAGAAACAATCTTCCCGATACTACTGTATGGGCCAAAGAGCTAGCTTTCAATGACCCTTACGTAGATCATTATTATAGATATCCAGGCTTCCGATTCTTCCCAGTTGTAGGTGTCAACTGGAGACAGGCGGTGAACTATTGCCGCTGGAGAACGGACATGGTGAACTTCAAACTGGCCCTGGATGCTGGTCTGCTTGATCCCGGAGGGGGAGGTAGTGATGCCTTCGCAGGTGCTGAAGATGCTTCTCTTGGTGGCGGTGGGGGTACTTCCAGAATTGCGCTGGAGTCAGGTATTGTACTACCCAACTATCGACTGCCTACTGAAGCTGAGTGGGAATATGCGGCTCAAGCGTTGATCGGAACGCAGTGGCTCAATGAGAACCAAACACACAGAAGACTTTATCCCTGGGATGGTCACGCCCTTCGAAATCCTTATGGTAAGAGCATGGGATTCTTCCTCGCTAACTTCAAAAGAGGTCGAGGTGACTACGCCGGTATTGCCGGTAAGCTCAATGATGGTGCGATGCTGACTACCTATGTATATGACTATCCTCCGAATGATTTCGGGCTCTACAACATGGCAGGTAATGTCAATGAGTGGGTGCAGGATGTGTATCGTCCACTTTCCTTCCAGGATATGGAAGACTTCAACCCAGTACGTCGTGATGGCTTCCTGGACAAAGAAGACGGATATGACGCTGGATATAGCTTCATAGGAAATGAGCAGCCTTACTCTCAGGAAGATGCTGAGAAGGCAGGTATCGCCATTAGCGAATACAATCCTGAGAATCCTCCCATGAGAAGAATGCGTGTTTACAAAGGAGGTTCATGGCAAGATGTTGCCTACTGGATGTCTCCTGGTACTCGTCGTTCATTGATGGAAGATTCAGCCACGGCGACCATTGGTTTCCGATGTGCGATGATCCACGCTGGATCGAACTACTAGGAAGAAAAAAATAACCTGAAGAAAAGGGTGCCTTCACGAAGGCACCCTTTTTTTGTTCCCGGGCATCCATGTCCTAAGCTGACCTATCACCCAAAGGACTACCAACCCAATCATTCCCCTCGCCCTTGCAGCTAGCATAG
The DNA here is from genome assembly GCA_965227935.1 of Cyclobacteriaceae bacterium. GTDB lineage: Bacteria > Bacteroidota > Bacteroidia > Cytophagales > Cyclobacteriaceae > JAWPMT01. The sequence goes on from CBDDGS010000055.1 coordinate 678,798, forward strand.
ATCAATGAAGCATTGCCCAAAATTCTGTCATTCTCCATTAGCATCTGCTATTGGCACTTGCGCGGATAGCTATGCACATTGGACGTAGACTTCGACCCGGTGAACTACCACATCATGAAAGCCTTGACGTGATGTATAGTGATAGCAAGTTTCCATTCTATCCACCGTGTTGAATCAAATTGCTCCCCAGCTGTCTCAAATACTGGCGTATTTAGCGCGTTTTACAGGAGTTATTCAGTACATCGGTACGGGATGCTTTCGTACAGCCTCCTCTCAGAGCGTTCAACATGCTGAAAAGGGTACTTCAGATACTCTGAAATAGGCGATTCTGCATCGCTAAGGCGGTTTTTGATATAAAGTAGAAAGAAAACTTGACCTTCGAAGAGAACTTCAAAAAATGACCAGAAAAAGCTTAAAAGCAGTCATTGCAAGTGCCTTCGATGTCAAACTAAATTATGATTTATATTATGTTGTCCGATTGGCTACAGAGGATCGGAGGAAGTCCAAAAAAAGCGGCTGACTGTCACGCGATTTCCGCGATGCCAATCAGCCGCCTTGAAGGGAGTAGTACTCGCAGGCTTAGTTGCCCACCATAACAAATGCTCCCCAGTAGTAAGGGGCATCGTACTTCTCCTTCAATCTCTTCTGAGCTGTTATGAAAGCTCCGTGCTTGTCGCCGCTTGCCAACCACTCTTCGTAGAAATTGGTCATGAGTTCCTGTGTGGCGTTGTCATCCACAGTCCACATAGACATGATGATCGCATCGGCTCCAGCTATTTGAAAGGATCTTTGCAGTCCAAAGACACCTTCACCATTTTGTACTTCCCCAAGACCGGTTTCGCAAGCCGACAATACGACGAGCTCAGTATCGTCAAGGTTGAGGTTCATGGCCTCGTAGGCTGTCAGAATACCGTCATCCTCCGGTCTGTCCGTATTGCTGATACGGCCATGCGAAATATAGCTATTGGCTCCAGCGAGAATAAGGCCCGATCGCAGCAGAGGATTTTCAACGTAGGCATCATTTTCGCCTTCACCACCCTGCTCATTTTGCAAGAAAAATCCGTGCGTTGCGATGTGCAGCGTATGTGGATTCTCCACTTCTTTGATGCGCTCTTCAATGGCTTCATCGCTCATGTACACGAGTGGCTCCCGATCTTTCTCCTGCCACAGGCTGTCAATCAGATTGACCTCCGTCTGGGTACCAGGTAGAAGCGCCAGCAAGGAGTTTTCGTCCACATATCGAAGCAGGTTTCCTCGGATGCCTCTGGGAATAGCTCCTCGTGAAAGAGATCCGGTAGCAGGAGCTCCAAAATCGGATCCCCCACGAACACTTCGACTACCGCGATTTTCCGCCGCTGCCTGAGAGAACTCCGTGATATCTGTGGTAGTGATGGCTCCGGAAGACTCTTCAAGAGCTCCCATGTTATAGTTGGGGAAGCCGAAGAGATAGGAAGTCGTACCAAACTCCGAAACCTTATCAAAATTGTAGGCCACCAGGTCTTTGGTATTGTTGACCAGTTGGATCTCTACCTCATCGATAGTAAAATCCTTGGTTTCTGGATTTTGAAGGGTGTAAATACTGATTTGATTGTACACTCCATCGGGAGAGAAGAATACCTTTTCCACTCCTGCGAGTTGTTCTGCAATTGGTTTCCAGAAGAGCTTGTATGAATAGTTTTCGTTGACCTGATACTTGATGGCATTGCGATAATTGGCGAGGAACCGGGTTTCCATCATCTTGCCATTGTCCATCAATACCAAGTCAGGAGCGTCCTTTGTCTCAGCGGTCAAAATAAGGGCCGCATAGTATACCTGATCGGTGTAGCTGCCTGCGCGAGCGGGATCAAAATCCCGAAAGCGAATGATTTCCACTGCCGCTTCCCCTGGCTTCAGTTTTTCCTGCACATCTCGCCACGTGGTTTGCTGATTGGCAAACGCTGTTTTAAAAGATGTAGAGGATTCACTCAAGTCTTTTTCCAGTTGAGTAGCTAAAGCTGTCAGTGAATCGATCGACGCGTTCCGCTCGTCGATGGGCATGTTCGTCGCACTGAAAAGTCTTGCAAGTTCCTCCTTCTGTCCTATCCACTCCTCATACTTGCCGATGAGCTCTTCATCTCCGCTATTCAGGATATTTTCGCGCACCTTGGTAGTCGCGGCTAGAATGATCCCCTTCGTTGCGAGCTGGTAGTTGTACATCTTTCCGATGAGTTCGCCGTTGTCCCTGTTCTTCTCAACAACGAAAGAATTGAACTGCTCAAACGTAGGCCGCAGTTTGTTGTAATAGAATTTTGATTTCTCCTGTTCACTCAGAATAGGGAAGAAGGTATTGATCTGATTGAAATAATTTTCAAAAGTGCCATCATAGAAATCGAGCGCTTCAGCGATATTATCTCTTCGCCAATTGAGAATGGCAAGCTTGCGCTGAGATAGTGCCCACAGTGGGTGATTCTTTCCTAGTGTTTTGTCCCTTATTCGCTGGGCTTCTCTCAGCTTTTCTTCGGCAGCGTCCAGGTCATTGGTTTGCAGGTTTACCTCCGCATAGTTTGACAAGGCCGTTGCGTATCTCGGATGGTCGTCTCCATAGATGTCTTTGAAAAGGGTAAGCGTTTGTTTGCCGTACTCTCTAGCCTGGGCAATATCGTTTGTCGCTGTGTAGAGACGCATCAGGTCACTCATGACACGTGCGTAGTCGAAGGACTCCACATCCCCCAGGGTCTCAAACAAAGCCTTAGCAGCTAATAAGTTGGACTCTGCATTGGGGTAGTCTCCAGATTCAAAGTAGATTCCTCCAAGTACGGACTGCGTCAGTGCGACTGGTTGGGATTCTTCACCGTAAAGCGTTTTGTCAGACTCAAGTATGTCTGTATATGCCACGAGGGCGTCGTTAAAGAATCCGTATTCGAAATAGACCTGGGCCAGGTTAAAGTTTGTGACTTCAAGTTCTATTTCGTTGTCTCCGCCCATACGGTTCAGAACATTGATTGCTTCCTTGAATGCCACCTCAGCATCTGGAAGCTGGCTCTTGTTGAGATAAAGTTGCCCCAGGGCATTGAGAATGTTCACAGATTCTCTGGAGGGAAAGTTACCCGTGTTCTCCAGTATTTGCATCGCTGTCTTGTAGCGCTGCTCTGCCCTTGTAAACGAACCCTTGATCTCCCAGAAGTCGCCTTCAGCCTTGAGACGCATGGCAGATTCGTAGGTATCCTTGTCGACCAACCTACGTGTCTTTTTCAAAAGGGAAAGGCCTTTGTCGGCTTCGAAAGTGTATGTATAATGATCGAGGAGCGCCTGCACAGTGAGCACATAGTCGGGATCACTTTCTTCCAGGAGATCCAGGAGCTCTAGATAAAGCGTCTCGGACTTCTCGTACTCGCCGATCTCATCCTGCAGCGAAGCAATGTTATAGATCTGGTCGATGTCTGGAGGCATCCCCAAAGACTTATGCAGCTCGCGCTGCTGCTGGTAAAAGTCTATCGCCGTGTGATAGTCATCATTTTCATACAAATATGACTCTGCGAGGAACGAGTACATGGTTGCCGTCAGCGTGTCCTTTTTCGCGAAGAAGTTGCTTCGAATGGCGTCTTCTTTTGCGAGGATCCCTGCGTAGTCTGCCTTTTCGTAAAGACCTTCCAGTTGGTTGTAGAGTTTCTCGGCTTTCTTAGACTCGAAAGCGTACTGCGCGTTTGCCTGACTCATTATCAGAGCCAGCAAAGCCATCAATGAATTTTTGCAGAATATTGTCATGGCGGAAATATCAGCGTCTCAGAATTGTAAAATAACTAAATTTTATTGGATTCTGGGAATGCAAAAAACGAAGATAACACAATCTTCGATGATATACGCATTCTCGAACCTATTGATTCGGGAAAAACACCCTTTCAGCGGGAATTCGGACAGCGGCAATCTCATGTCACCTGCCGGTTTTGTAAATTTCGATAGCAACCAAGCTTCGGTATTTTCTTAAAAATAGATCTAACTATATCCCATGAGATTCTCCGCCAAGATTCTTGCGGCAGTGCTATTTTTCGCTGTCAATCAGTCCTTTAGTCAGGAATTTTCCCTTCAGTTTGACGGTGGCACCAATGACCAGGTCAGTATCGCCAGTTCAGTTGATGTAGCCCTCGATAGTGGCTTCACCATACAGGCATGGGTCTATCCCACGACTGTCGATGGCCACAATGTCGTCCTCTCAAAGTCGTCCACGCCGACGGGTAGCTATGGCTATATGATCTATCTGGACACATTGAACCAACGCATTACGGCCAGAGTAGGCGATGCTGCATTTGAGGTGTTCGCGGACAGTATGTGGACCCTCAACAATTGGGTACATATCGCAGTAGTTCACAATAATGAAGGACTGGGCCTGTTTGTCGATGGCGGAGCAGTGGCCTATGTGGCATCACCACCAAATGCATTGACTGATGGCAACGCACTGATCATTGGAGGAGTGAGCGGCTCGGGGGACGGAGATCCATTTTACGGAAATATTGACGACGTGCGAATCCATCACACAGCCCTCCACGGCCCTCAGATAAGTGCCGATTACCTCACCAAGATTGATCCGTCGGATCCTGACCTGGCATCTTACTACCTGTTCAACGAGGGGTCAGGCACCACTCCTGGTGACAGTGCGACGACATTCAGCTCCATACAGGACAATGGCACGTTTGTCAACACCCCCACGTGGGACGCCAATCAGCCATTCCCTTCAACGGTCAATAATTCCATGACCGTTAGCAATAGCAAGGACTTTGGCCCTGGCTCTCTCAGAGAGGCGGTCGCCCTGGCGAACTCGCAAAAGCTAGCCACTACTGACACTTTCCACATAGATCTGCAAATTGGAGATACACTCAAATTGTCCCAGGAACTACTTGTTACCGGCCGGATGGAGATAGCAAGTTCCGGGGGCATCCTTGATGCAGATTACGCCCATCCGATTTTGAGAAATATAGGGGTTAATGCGGCCACGATCCTCGATCGCTTGTACTTAGTTAATGGTTATAGTGATCTCCGTGGTGGGGCACTCATCAATGAAGATGGAGGTTTGACGCTTTTCAATTGCTTCGTGTCCAACAACTATGCAGATAGTGCCGGAGGAGCTATTTTCAATACCGGGCAGCTGCGGATCTATAACTCGAGCTTGACGTACAATGGTACAATTGGGGATGGTGGAGCTATTTACAGTGACGGCGGATTCACAGAGTTGAGCAATACGACGATCGCACGAAACAACGCAGATAACAACGGCGGTGCGTATGCCGAAAAAGACGGCAACTCGGTGTCGTGGTTTCTGAACAATACCATCGCGGAAAACAACGCCGATGCCGATGATAATGCCACGGGGTCTGGAGGAGCACTGTATATTTTGGGAACGCCGGCAAATACCACACTGTACAACAACATCATCCATTACAATATCGTGGGTGTGAGTACACCCAGTGACATTCAGGTAGATGCCGGATCACAGCCAACAGACCACACAAATAACTTTGTTGGCGTCTGCACCGGGAACTGTCCTGCTACTTACAACACCAGCGATCCGGAGCTGAACCTCACTTTAAATAATTGCGGATTTGCCGATTACTACGAGCTGCAGGAAAGTAGCCCCGCGATTGATGCACCGAGTACCATGCCGACGGCCAATGACATATGTGGAAACAATCGGGATGATGGTTCGCCGGATGCTGGTGCATGGGAGTTTGGTAGCGGTCCTGGACCTGGGCCTGGGTCTGGCTACGACGCTCAGGGGATAGCATTCAACTATGAGACGCTTCTTTCTCCCGATACACTGAGCCTTGCGGACGAACAACTATTTGGCCCCGTCGGAATAGGATTTGATTTTGATTTCTATGGCTCGAATTATACAGACGTCTATATAAGCAGTAATGGATATGTCACCTTCCGATCAGATGCTACCACAGGTGTTCCTCAGACGATCGCGGATGGAGCGGCGCCAAATGCGCTAATCGCTGGATATTGGGGAAACCTCGATCCCAGCCAGGGAGGAGTGATCCTCATAGATACGGTCGGGACCTCGCCGACGCAAAAATTTGTGGTTGAATATCAGGGAGTTGTACATTTTTCTACCGGGACCTCGCCTGTTGATTTTCAGATCATCCTGTACGAAGGGAGCAATGATATTGAGGTCCACTGTCAGACTTGCGTAGGCCCAGGAGGTGAAAATCATACCCAAGGCGTGGAAAATGATCCAGGGGATTTTGCTACCACTTTCACCGGAAGGAACAATGAAGAATTCTCTTTGTCCAACGATGGCATGCAATTCAGACCTTCCATGGGACCGGGACCAAGTGGGTATGAGGTTGTTTTTCCTGCTTTCGAATATTCCACACTGGGATCACCGACTGCTTTGAGTCTGGGAGATGACTCACTGTCGAATGCCGTATCGCTGGAATTCAGTTTCAATTTCTTCAACAATTGGTACGATAGCATCTATATCAGCAGCAATGGCTATCTATCATTTTTTCCGGATTCCGTATCAAAGACCATTCACGGGATACCTGATATGGCCTCGCCTAATGCCATAATTGCCGGTTTTTGGGGAGACTTGAACCCTTCCGCAGGAGGTTCAATCAGCTATGAGACCATTGGCACCTCGCCGAATAAGATCTTCGTTGCGGAGTACACAAACGTCGTACACCATTCTGATACGGCCAATGCCGTAAGCATGCAGATCAAGCTTTTTGAGAGCTCGAATGACATCGAGGTGCACTGTCAGGCTTGCCCGAGCCCGACTTCCGAGCCTCATAGCCAGGGTATCGAAGATGAATCTGGTCAGGGAGGCTATAGCCCCGATGGGCGGTCATCCCTGGATTTCAGTCTATTCTCAGAGGCTACTGCGTTCAGGCCGGTCTCTGGAGACGGTCATAATGGCAATACAGAGTTCGTTCTTTTGGAATCTTTCGACGACGGTCTACCGCCGGTGTTTTCCAATGGATTATTTGAGTTGGAGACGGGAGACTGGGAGGCGAAAGACGTAAGGGAAGATACGTTGACTGTCTACGACGGCAGGGCCGCAGCTCGTCTGGATCATACGTCTTCTGGCAGTGAACTCATCACCCCTCCGATTGATGGGGACAGTGTGGTTACTTTTTATTACGCCCTCCCGTCGGCCGGAAGCTTTGGCTTTGAGGTGCTTTCCTCCGTCGATGGGGGAGAGTTCTCCACCATAGAGCTCGCAGACACAGCCACAAGCACCACGTTCTCGGAAGCGACTATTGATTTGAATTATCCGGGCTCCGAGGTCAGGCTCAAGATTGTCTCAGACGGAGGAAGTTACGACCAGGATTTTATTGTGGATGAATTTGATGCCGCCTTTCTCACCCCTCTAATCGGCTTGGTTTCCCCCTTTGATGGCATGGACGTTAGTCAAGAGTCCTTGGTGCCTATTCGCTGGATCGAGCTGAATATTGACTCCACTGAAGTCATCGTCGTAGAGTTTAGCCCTGACGGCGGCAATACTTTTGAGACCATAGTCCAGGACACTTCTTATCTCCTCAGCGGAGCGTATGACTGGTTTGTGGACTCAACGATGTACACGCCGACGCATGATGCCAAATTGCAGATTCGCACCGAAGACAATTCAGTCTTCTCTCGTTTCGTTTATTTCGAAATCACTCCTCCCAACTTTGGGACTGGCGAGTACGATGTGGACCTGATCTCGTTTGGCTATGACAGCTTTGTGACTCCCGATACCTTGACATTAAATGACGAAGAGGTATCTGCGCCGGTACCTCTACTATTCAACTTTCAGTTCTACGGTTCCACCTTCTCTCAGGTACATGTCTCTTCCAATGGATTCTTAAGTTTCCTCCCGGGTCAGGGAGCGGGTTGCTGCAGCGGGCAATACATGCCCGATGGAGAAATGCCAAACGGAATTGTGGCTGGATACTGGGGAGACCTGGATCCAAGTGATGGCAGTAGTGGACCCATTAGATATGAGACGCTGGGGACCTCGCCTAATCAGGTGTTTGTGCTGCACTACGACAGTATTAGACATGTCAATGATTCAGTGTATGCTGATTTCCAGATAAAGTTATTTGAGGGGAGCAACGAGATAGAGGTCCACTGTCAGACCTGCGAAGACGACGGCAACGACCATACGCAGGGAATAGAAGATGCATCAGGCAACAAGGCCTCCTACTACCTCGGAAGAAATGTTGGTAGGTTTTCAATTTCAAGTGATGCGGTCAGGTTCGCGCCGGCTCCTACCAAGTATGACACTATCAATGTGGGAGGTGTAGATCACATTTACATCACCGATCGCGGTCAGGGAACGGGGACTGTCACTTTTACTAATGATAAAGTGTATGTCCTTCAGGGCCTTGTCTACGTCAATCCGGGACAGGCGCTGACTATCCAACCCGGGACTATTGTGAAGGGGTCAATGGAAGATTATGACTCCGAGGAGCCAGGAATGCTCGTTGTGAGTCAGGGTGCATTCATCAATGCTGCTGGTACTGCCAGCAATCCCATAGTTTTCACATCTGAGCAAGACGATCTTCTGCCACCTGCCAGCACGGGCAATTTGGAAGGGTCCAATTTGCGGATCATTGATGCTGGCCTTTGGGGTGGTGTGTACATACTCGGTCGTGCGCCTATCACCAATATCATGGATGAAGACTCGCTGGCGGTGGAAGGCCTGCCTTTCGAGGATCCGCGATCCTATTTTGGCGGACCAGATCCAACAGACAGCTCCGGGGTCTTCAAGTACGTCTCTATCAGGCATACAGGAGCTTCCAGTCCTTCAGGCACTCAAGTGAATGGTCTGTTGCTGGCGGGAGTCGGCAGCGCCACGGAGGTGCATCATATCGAGCTCTATTCAGGAGAGGATGATGGCATCGAATTTTCAGGAGGAACCGTTAATGTCTCTGACATTCTGATAAATGCCGTATTCGATGATGCCATTGGGGTAAACCATGGCTATACAGGGAACATTGACAATTTCAAGATCAATGCATTAGGGTCTGATCACGCGCTGGAGATTGATGGACCTGAAGGATCACTCAACCCCACAGCTAGCTTCACATTATCCAACGGCAATATTCGGGGATTCAATGGCGAAATGGCCGATTTCCGCTTGGGAGCAAGAGCGTTTATAGACAGCTTGTACTTCTTCGGTTTCGAGGATCCTATCATCGACGGGGATGGAGATCTGTCATTGTCGGATGATTCTACTTCTCAGCGCTATGCCAATTCAGACCTCATCTTCTCAGACTTCGAGTTCACACTCGAGCCCGGAGTGAGCTTTCTGGATGTTATTAAAGACGAATCGGGTATCCAGACTTCGGCTGTCACAGCTGATACCGCGACTTTTGCAACCAAGGTCGCCGCAGCTTCAAACACTGTCGGCGCGGACGAAACTGTATTCACTAACTGGACTCTTACAACATTCGATCCACAACCGACGGCTCAGCTTAGCTCTCGACAGAACGAGAATGACGAGGAGATACCTCCTGGTGCCGATGAGTTCTTTATCTATGAGTTCAAATGGGATGCGCTTTTTGGTGATGTTGTAACGCAAAGCTTTGTGCTTGAGATTGAAGGTACTGTTGATACAGCGGATTTTGCCAGCACAGATCCCTTCAAACTCTATTATAATGTCGGAGTGGACGATCCTTCGACCGCCACATATTTTGGCGCCTCCAACTTTGGGGCCGGCGGTGTCGGAGAGCAGGAATTCAAGTTCAATTTCAACGATACGATCTGGGAGAGCTCAACAGTCTTTATGTATGTGAAGGCCACCCTTGACTCGATGGCCACAATCGGAGATGAGTTCCGAGTAGCTGAGCCGCCGAATTCAAACTTCACTGTAACAGCACCTGCGGAGGTGTCAAGCACTGAAATGTTACATGGACCTGGCTTTCGAATTGCTGACATAGACTTCTCCACGAAGTTTGATACGATGCAGATCAGTGGCGTGACGCACGTGATTATCCGGGATCAGGGCATGGGTATCGAAACGCTCACGATGATCAATGACATTGTCTACGTCTTGGATGGCACCGTGATAGTGAATCCAGGGGCCACGTTGACAATTGAGCCTGGGACGATCATAAAGGGAAAAGGTCCCGGCGCATCTGACATTGGGACGCTCGTGATCCCACGGGGTGCCTCGATCAATGCCGTAGGCACCGCCACAGCGCCAATTGTATTCACCTCAGAGCAGGACAATATCCTGCCACCGGTAAGTCCAGGAAATCTTCTGGGAACATCACTGGCGTTGGATGACGTAGCCCGGTGGGGAGGAGTTATCATCTTGGGTGATGCCCCCATTAGCGATTTGGACAACGATAGCGATCAACTCCTGGAGGAGGCACCCCCTGAGGAGACCAGAGCTTACTTTGGCGGAGCCAATGCCGCTGATAACTCAGGCACCTTACAGTATGTCTCCATTCGACATGGTGGCTTTGAAACTGAGAGTTTGTTGCTTGCAGGGGTCGGGTCAGGAACGACGATCGATCACGTGGAGATCCTCAGCACCTTCGATGATGGAATCGAGCTGCTGGGAGGAACTGTCAATTTGCAGAGCGTTCTAGTCAATGGCGCCCATGACGATGGAATTGCCATGGATTTGGGGTACGGTGGCACCATTAACAATTTTGCGGTCCTGGCACCGATGCCATCAGATCATGCACTGGAGATAGAAGGGCCGGAAGGAAGCTTGCAGCAGGGGTTCACCCTGCAAAACGGTGTCATTCAAGGAAGCGCCGGTGAGATTGCGGATTTCCGCGAGAATGCGCAAGGGCTCTTAAGCAACGTTTACTCTTATGATTTCGAAGATCCCCAAGCAACTGGTCAGGGTGACATTGAGATTGCGGATGATAGCACTTCCCAGAGCTACCTCGATGATGATCTTCAGTTCGCCTCACTCCAGTTTACTTACGGTTCGGCGGTGCCGGATTCTGTTGTCGTCGTCGATGTGTCAGCATCAAAAGTTTCGAATGTCGGGTCAGAGTTGGGTGTGTTCCTTTCTCAGGTTGGAGCTGGGACCCAAACGGTCGGACTTTCAGATAGCACCGCCTTTGATGGATGGACTGCCACGAATTTTGCTCCTCAGCCAACAGCACTGTTCGGGACTCCTCCTCTAGCTGGAGACTCAATCCCCGCAGACACAAGCGACATTCATATCTACACCATGGCCATGGAAGTGCGTTTCGGCAGCGTGACGCTGGACAGTCTGGTGATGGAGTTGCAAGGAACCTACAGCGCAAGTGACTTCACTGCGACACCATTTGAGCTGCTATATGCTGTCAATACGGATGACATCCAGTCGGCAACAAGCTTGGGTGATAGGGACTTCGGCGATGGCGCACCTATCGGTACGAATCAGGCCGCTTGGACAGTGGGGCAGACTTTTGCCGATGGCTCTATGGTCTACTTCTACTTGACAGCAGATCTTGACAGCCTTGCAGGGGCCAATACATTCAGTGTCGCGCTCCCAGACACGTCGCAATTCTTCTTTGCCGGATCACCCACTGAGGTGGCGGTTTCTCTTACGCCGGGTGAGGTTTTCTCTATCCTACAAGGCGACGTTATTGCGCCGGTTGTTACGGTAGATGACCTTTATGTGGCAGAGACATCTCCAGCCCTGACAGGGACGGTTGATGATGTTGCCGCCACTGTTGATATCACGGTGGATGGCAATACCTACAGTGCCACGGTTGCGGCTGATAGCACCTGGGCCTTGTCGGCCAGTACAATTGCACCTGCGCTCGCGGAGGGTACTTATGATGTTGTGGCAACGGCGACTGATGCCGTTGGAAACGCAAGCACTGATGCCACTTCCAACGAACTTGTCATCGACTTGACCGCGCCGGTTGTGACCATTGATACACTTGTCACCACGGATGACACACCTCCTCTAAGTGGGTCTATTGATGATAGTCTCGCCGTGGTCATTATCCAGATTGATACGACCAGCTACACTGTCGTGAATGATGGTGACGGTACATGGTCTCTTGCGGATAGCATAGTAAGTGCGTTGACCGAAGGAATTTATGATGTGCAAGCCAGTGCGACTGACCTTGCGGGCAATGTCGGAGTGGACTCAACAACCAACGAATTGACCGTTGATTTTGGTGCACCAACAGTAAGTTTCAATACGCTGGCAACAGAAGTCCGATCTCCGGCACTCTCCGGAGCCATAGACGATACTACGGCAGTTGTCGAAGTGATTTTGTTGGACAGTGCATATGCGACTACTAATAATGGTGATGGGACATGGGGCATTGCCGCGGATATCGTAGGGCCACTAAACGTGGGTAATTACGATGTGATCGTGAAGGCCACTGATGACGCTAGCAATATCGCCACGGACACCACATTGAGCGGACTTCAAATCCTGGCCACAGCGCCAGTCGCGAACGCTGGAGGGGAGGTGACGGTGTCTTCATTCCTCGCCAGCTGGTCAGACGTCGGTTCTGACGTTACTGCTTATTACTTGTCCGTGGCCAGCGATGACCAGTTCCAGATGGTGGTGGAAGGTTTCAACGAACTGCAGGTGGATGGTACTTCTGTTACAGTGACCGGGCTGGACTATTCGACTACCTACTACTACAAGGTGAAGGCGCAATTTGCCTCAGGCGATTTTTCTGAATACTCTGAAACAACCGCAGTTACCACGGTGACTGATCCGGGGACCGCGACAGACTCACTTGCACTAGTCAGTATCTATGAAGCCCTTGGTGGTGATGAATGGACCACCAGTGACAATTGGCTGGTCGGACGAGTGAAGGACTGGTATGGCGTTGAGTTTTCAGAAGCACGGGTTAGAGGGATTGCCCTTGATACCAACAACCTCGTGGGAGTGGTGCCGGCCATAGTAGAGGCACTTGATCTTGTGACTTCATTCTCCATAAGCGGCAACGAGATTACGGAGCTGGAGGATATCTCTGGCATGACTTCGCTTACCTCACTCAATGTCTCCGAAAACAGATTGCAATTTGGCACCTTGGAGCGACTAATTGAGCAGGTAGAGTCATTGGGTTATGGAGACCAAAAGGACGTACTTGAGAGCGAGCGAACTTTGCAGGAAGTCGGGTCATCGTATACAGTTAGAAGGAAAATCTCGGGTAGTGCGAATAGCTATGCATGGTTCAGAGATGAGGAGGCGATCACCAACAGCGGAGATTCATTGGTGGTCGACATCGAGAGCACCTCGGACGAGGGCGTTTTCCACGTAGAAGTTACCAATAGCAATGTGCCGGAACTCACTTTGAAGAGCGCACCTGTGAGGCTCAGGGTCAGCTCCCTCGAAAGAGATAGGGCTGCATTATTAGCAATTTTTGAGGCCACAGGTGGTGCCGACTGGACAAACGGTGCTGATTGGCCCAATCAGGATGACATTCTTCTTTGGACAGGGGTCGGTGTATCCAATAACAGGGTCACATCCCTGGATCTTTCATCTAGCAACGTAGTGGGTGATCTTCCGGACGACATCCTCGATATCCCCGGTCTGGTAGCCCTGGATCTTTCCGAAAACTCGATCACGGCGTTACCAGACCTGACGAGTCTTGAGAATCTTGTCAGCCCCAATGTGAGAAAGAACCTTCTTCAATTCGATGATCTGGAGCCCAATGCGAACATCACTGGCATTGACTATACTGATCAGGGTAACTTTGGTCCGCAAGGCGTTGAAATCAAGATTTCAAAGGGCAGTGACTACAGAATCAAGGCGCCTGTCGGAGGAACATCCAACGAATATCAGTGGAGCTTTGTTGGCGAGGAGTCCTCAGGTGACATAGAGGGAGGCAAGGAGGCTTCCTACACCATTACCGACATAGATTACTTCAAGCAAGGCCAGTACAAACTGACCGTGACGAATACAGAGGTCCCCGGCTTGACACTTACGAGTCTACCCCAGGAAATATTGGCGACTGTCAACGTAGGTTTCATCCCCATTTACACAGATATAGATTTGGAGTCCGCTGCATTGGACGAGGGTGACGCGTATTTGTTAAAGATCATTGCGCCTAACAAGCCGTTCGATTCCGCCCAGCAAGTAACCATTGATGCTTCCGGCCTCAACTTCGACGAAGTCGTCTTAGGAGATTACCTGATGGCGATACGTACCGACAGTTTGATTTTGCGGGACAAAGATGGAAGGGTTGATTCTATCAAGTTATTGCCCACTTACTATAGAAGCACCTTCCTATGGGAAGAAGCCGATACATTGGTATTGCGTGACGAGATCGATGCGGATTCGCTATTCATGCAACAGAGACCACGTCCTCTGACCGAGGCGGATGGTGATGGTGTCGTCGGCCTCACGGTTGAGAGCGAGTTCGCTGAAGTGAGTGGCAAGGACGGCTCTGCCAAAATTACAACAAGGCGTAAAGTGAAACGAGCGGGTTGTTCACTGAGAAGGCGTCGAAGAGCGACTGGTGGTCGACTGGAGAATGAAGAATATGAACTGGTCGCGTACAAAGAAACGGACGACGATGGCCAGGTAACATTCAATAACCTGCCTGATGGCACCTACCGTCTAAACATTGAATATCCGGGTATTCCGATGGACACGACTTCCTACCTCGAATTCGAAATTGGGGAGGGAGGATTGGAAGAAAGCACCCTCACACTAGAGGCGACAGTCGCAGATGAAGGCATTGCAGTCGAACTAGTGGAGGCGCTGGGGATACTTAGGCAGTACTTCAAGGACCTGGAGGTCTATCCAAATCCTGCCGACAAAGAGCTCAATGTCCGCTACAAGAAGCTGATGTCATCTGATGTGAAGGCACAATTATTGAACCTAAGCGGTCAGGTAATGCTGGAGGAAGAGATCCATCAAGGCCTGAACAAGGAGATGAAAATCAATGTGGAAGGGTTTGATGAGGGCATTTATCTACTGAGGTTCTATGATACGCAATCGAGATCTTCCAGTGTGTTGACGTATCGAGTGATCATCAAGCGGCATTAATCAAGCTTAAAAAGCCTGACATTTTTGAAGCCCGATACTCATCGGGCTTTTTTTTGTTCTGCAGGCCGAAAAAATAATCTTTAAAAGTGCCGATAGCCTTCTTTATGGCCTGAGTAAGTCCTCATCACTGCTAATTTCTGAAGCTATCGTGCTGACTGCAAACTACTTAATCCTCGACGGCGCATACATGCAGAGTGACCACCGTTATCGGCCATTCCGTAAATAATGATATATCATCATGAATTAGTACTATGTTAGATGGAGTGAATCCGTGTTTTTTTCGGATGAATGTGGATTTTTCGTGTTCAAACAGGAATTTTATCAGATGCTTTGCCGATATTCGTAGGGAATTCTCTTATCTTGTCTCTCCCTTAAGTTCCAGTCGCCCGTATCGGGTTTAAAACTTTGGTTTAACCGCAAAGCAGCTTGTATTACATGATCTCGCCCTCATGTCTTTGGTGCCCTTTTTGCAATTCGGAGCCTAAAGCCGGGGAGAGGTCGCATGCACTTGCGATCTGATTGGAAAGCATAGATGAAGTCCTTCAACCGTCTCTTTGGAAATTACAATCGACGATCGAACGTCGATACATTATCAATAGCGTCCTTCGCAGAAACTGCCGTTTTCTTCTTTGAAGTTGCCATGGTTTGGCCCTACCCTTTGGCCAAGCCCTCTCTCGCAGGCGAATTTGGGACTAAAGACAAAACATCACGAGGATGAGGTTCCTTTTGCTTCTTTTGATGGTGGCTTCGTCCGCCACCGTGGGCTGGGCGCAATCTCTGGAATGGTCTTTTTCCATCGGTGATGCGGCATCTCAGGTGGCTAATGACGTGGCTACTCCTGTAGACGACAGCACTTATGTCGTAGGTCACTTCCTAGGCAATGTGGATTTTGATCCGGGAGCGGGCAATGCATTCATTGATGCTAGTGGGACACAAGCTGGTTATTTGGCAGCGTATGATGATTTTGGCAGCTACTACCTGGCAGTTGCGGTAACTTCCGCTAGCACTGCGACGATCTCTGCTGTAGCGGTCGATAGCAAAAACGACGTATTTGTAGCGGGAACGTTCGAGAACACGCTGGATGCACCAGGCGTCACGCAGTTGTCTGTCGGTGTTGGAAACGAGGCTGCTTTTGTAGCCAAATTTGATCCACAAACGGGAAATTTTCTCTGGGCAGAGGCCATTGACCTGGCGGACCCTATGACCATTGGCGGCATTGCTACTGACGGTGACGACGTCTACGTGATTGGGACTTATGTTGGTGCAAATCCTGCATTTGAGGAGGTTTTTGTACGGAAGTATAATGGCGCGACAGGGGGCGCACCTGTCATTACTGGAAATTATACAGGGAACCAGCCGGACTATGGCTTGGGTATCGTCGCACCCACAGCCGGCGCCCACTATTTCATTGTTGGTCTGTACAAGAATACGATTGATTTTGGCAATGGCGTTTCTCTTTCCGGAGGCCCCGACGACGAGGGGTTTTTAGCCAAATTTGAAAAAGTGGATGGAGACGCGGTTGCCGCAATTGCCATTCAAGGAACTGCCGCGACTTCCGTTCAGGAAATTGTTGCCGATGGCAACGGCGACCTGTGGATTGCTGGTCACTTTTCCAACTTCGTAACCCCTGCCGGTGGACCGCAACTCTCAAAAACGGGTAACCAACAAGAGATATTTTTTGCGAAGTACGATAATGCGTTCAACTATCAATTGGCCGGCGTACTTGGTGCCAATGGCGATGATGTCGTTTCATCATTGGCCGTAGATGCCTCCGAGCGCATTTACATTGCAGGCCAGTTTTCCAATACGATTGACCTGGATCCAGGAGGAGGCACTGATTCAAAAACACCTCTTGGTGTGTCTGATCTGTTCGTCTCGATATTGGATACGGATAGCAACTACATCAACGGATTTCAGATTGGTGGTGCAGGAGCGACTGTCGATCCAGGGGGCATCACCACAAGATCTGGGAATAGGTTGATCCTACATGGATCATTTGATAACGCTGCCGTTGACTTCGATCCTTTCACCGTAGGTTCACAGACGTTGAGCTATGTCGAAGGGGGGGACGTCTTCGTGGAGGACCTGAGTTTGTGCCTTACCGCTACCGCCGATGCAGGCTCTGATGCATTGGTATGCTTCAACTCGACCCACCAACTGGCAGCTACGGCGATGAATGCGACCGCCATAGCGTGGAGTACAAGCGGCTCCGGCACATTCAATGATGCGAGTTTAGAGGATCCTATTTATACCTTCAGTGCAGCAGACATTGCTGCAGGCACGGTGACACTGACAATGTCTGTAGATGGTACGTGTAATGATCCCTCGAGTGATGTCGTGCTGACGATCGATCCTGAGGCTACGGCCGATGCGGGCTCTGATGCGTTGGTATGCTTCAACTCTACGCACCAGCTGGCAGCGACGGCGACGAATGGCACGATCCTTTGGACGACCTCAGGCTCGGGCACATTTGATGATGACACTTCAGAAGATCCTATTTATACCTTCAGTGCAGCAGACATTGCTGCAGGCACGGTGACACTGACAATGTCTGTGGATGGCTCTTGCAATGATCCTAGTGATGCAGTGGTGCTGACGATCGATCCTGAGGCTACAGCCGATGCAGGCTCTGATGCGTTGGTATGCTTCAACAGCACACACCAGCTGGCAGCCACGGCAACGAATGGCACGATCCTTTGGACGACCTCAGGTTCGGGCACATTTGATGATGACACTTCAGAAGACCCTATTTATACCTTCAGTGCAGCGGACATTGCTGCAGGTACGGTGACACTGACAATGTCTGTAGATGGCTCTTGCAATGATCCTAGTGATGCAGTGGTGCTGACGATCGACCCTGAGGCTACGGCCGATGCGGGCTCTGATGCGTTGGTATGCTTCAACTCTACGCACCAGTTGGCTGCCACGGCAACGAATGGCACGATCCTTTGGACGACCTCAGGCTCGGGCACATTTGATGATGACACTGCAGAAGACCCTATTTACACCTTCAGTGCAGCGGACATTGCTGCAGGCACGGTGACACTGACGATGTCTGTAGATGGCTCTTGCAATGATCCCAGCGATGCAGTGGTGCTGACGATCGACCCTGAGGCTACGGCTGATGCAGGCTCTGATGCATTGGTATGCTTCAACAGCACGCACCAGCTGGCAGCCACGGCAACGAATGGCACGATCCTTTGGACGACCTCAGGCTCGGGCACATTTGATGATGACACTGCAGAAGACCCTATTTACACCTTCAGTGCAGCAGACATCGCTGCAGGCACGGTGACACTGACGATGTCTGTAGATGGCTCCTGCAATGATCCGAGCGATGCAGTGGTGCTGACGGTAGATCCTGAGGCTACAGCCGATGCGGGCTCTGATGCGTTGGTATGCTTCAACAGCACACACCAGCTGGCAGCCACGGCAACGAATGGCACGATCCTTTGGACGACCTCAGGTTCGGGCACATTTGATGATGACACTTCAGAAGACCCTATTTACACCTTCAGTGCAGCAGACATTGCTGCAGGCACGGTGACACTGACGATGTCTGTAGATGGCTCTTGCAATGATCCTAGTGATGCTGTGGTACTGACGGTTGATCCTGAGGCTACTGCTGATGCGGGCTCTGATGCATTGGTATGCTTCAACTCTACGCACCAGCTGGCAGCGACGGCGACGAATGGCACGATCCTTTGGACGACCTCAGGCTCGGGCACATTTGATGATGACACTTCAGAAGATCCTATTTATACCTTCAGTGCAGCAGACATTGCTGCAGGCACGGTGACACTGACAATGTCTGTGGATGGCTCTTGCAATGATCCTAGTGATGCAGTGGTGCTGACGATCGATCCTGAGGCTACAGCCGATGCGGGCTCTGATGCATTGGTATGCTTCAACTCTACGCACCAGTTGGCCGCCACGGCAACGAATGGCACGATCCTTTGGACGACCTCAGGTTCGGGCGCATTTGATGATGACACTTCAGAAGACCCTATTTACACTTTCAGTGCAGCAGACATTGCTGCAGGCACGGTGACGCTGACAATGTCTGTGGATGGCTCTTGCAATGATCCTAGTGATGCAGTGGTACTGACGATCGACCCTGAGGCTACTGCTGATGCGGGCTCTGATGCATTGGTATGCTTCAACTCTACGCACCAGCTGGCGGCAACGGCGACGAATGGCACGATCCTTTGGACGACCTCAGGTTCAGGGACATTTGATGATGACACTTCAGAAGATCCTATTTACACCTTCAGTGCAGCAGACATTGCTGCAGGCACGGTGACACTGACAATGTCTGTAGATGGTTCTTGCAATGATCCTAGTGATGCAGTGGTACTGACGATCGATCCTGAGGCTACGGCCGATGCGGGCTCTGATGCATTGGTATGCTTCAACAGCACGCACCAGTTGGCCGCCACGGCAACGAATGGCACGATCCTTTGGACGACCTCAGGCTCGGGCACCTTTGATGATGACACCTCAGAAGATCCTATTTACACCTTCAGTGCAGCGGACATTGCTGCAGGCACGGTGACGCTGACGATGTCTGTAGATGGCTCTTGCAATGATCCCAGTGATGCAGTGGTGCTGACGATCGATCCTGAGGCTACGGCTGATGCGGGCTCTGATGCATTGGTATGCTTCAACTCTACGCACCAGTTGGCGGCCACGGCGACGAATGGCACGATCCTTTGGACGACCTCAGGCTCGGGCACCTTTGATGATGACACTTCAGAAGACCCTATTTACACCTTCAGTGCAGCGGACATTGCTGCAGGCACGGTGACACTGACAATGTCTGTGGATGGTACGTGCAATGATCCTAGCGATGCAGTGGTGCTGACGATCGATCCTGAGGCTACGGCTGATGCGGGCTCTGATGCATTGGTATGCTTTAACTCTACACACCAGTTGGCTGCCACGGCGACGAACGGTACGATCCTTTGGACGACCTCAGGCTCGGGCACCTTTGATGATGACACTGCAGAAGATCCTATTTACACCTTCAGTGCAGCAGACATTGCGGCAGGCATGGTGACACTGACAATGTCTGTAGATGGTACGTGTAATGATCCCTCGAGTGATGTGGTGCTGACGATTGATCCTGAGGCTACGGCCGATGCGGGCTCTGATGCGTTGGTATGCTACAACTCTACACACCAGTTGGCTGCCACGGCAACGAATGGCACGATCCTTTGGACGACCTCGGGTTCGGGCACATTTGATGATGACACTTCAGAAGATCCTATTTACACCTTCAGTGCAGCGGACATTGCTGCAGGCACGGTGACGCTGACGATGTCTGTAGATGGCTCTTGCAATGATCCTAGTGATGCAGTGGTGCTGACGATTGATCCTGAGGCTACGGCTGATGCGGGCTCTGATGCATTGGTATGCTTCAACTCTACGCACCAGCTGGCAGCGACGGCTACGAATGGCACGATCCTTTGGACGACCTCAGGCTCGGGCACATTTGATGATGACACTGCAGAAGACCCTATTTACACTTTCAGTGCAGCGGACATTGCTGCAGGCACGGTGACACTGACAATGTCTGTAGATGGCTCTTGCAATGATCCAAGCGATGCAGTGGTGCTGACGATTGATCCTGAGGCTACGGCCGATGCGGGTTCTGATGCATTGGTATGCTTCAACAGCACGCACCAGTTGGCGGCAACGGCAACGAATGGCACGATCCTTTGGACGACCTCAGGCTCGGGCACATTTGATGATGACACTTCAGAAGATCCTATTTACACCTTCAGTGCAGCGGACATTGCTGCAGGCACGGTGACACTGACAATGTCTGTGGATGGCTCTTGCAATGATCCTAGTGATGCAGTGGTGCTGACGATTGACCCTGAGGCTACTGCTGATGCGGGCTCTGATGCATTGGTATGCTTCAACTCTACGCACCAGTTGGCTGCCACGGCGACGAATGGTACGATCCTTTGGACGACATCAGGTTCGGGCACCTTTGATGATGACACTTCAGAAGATCCTATTTACACCTTCAGTGCAGCGGACATTGCTGCAGGAACGGTGACGCTGACGATGTCTGTGGATGGCTCTTGCAATGATCCAAGTGATGCAGTGGTACTGACGGTTGATCCAGGCCCCACCACCCCAACGATCGATTTCCTAACCACCAACGACCCAACCCCGGAGATCACTGGAACAGCGGATGCCGGCAATACGCTCACTGTGCTGGTAGCGGGGGCTACATACACAACTGTAGCTGACGGCAATGGGGATTGGTTGATTGATACTGAAAATGATACACCAGTAAGCGGGACATTTAACCCTGACCTGAACGGCACGAATGAGGTTGGGGTGACGGCATCCGATGCTGGCTGCGACAATACAGATGTTAGCGCCAATGAACTCACGATCGACACGACCGATCCAGCCATCCCGACAGTGAATAGTCTGGTGACGAATGATGACACTCCGGAATTATCAGGAGAGGCCGAATCGGGCTCAACAGTTACCGTTACTGTAGCGGGAGCTACTTATACGACAACATCAGATGGCACCTGGACCGTTGACACGGGGTCAGATACCCCAACGGCCGGCGCTTTCTCTCCTGTCGTCAATGGTACCAACGAAGTGGAAGTGACAAGCACTGATGCTGCATTGAATAGCGCTTCCGATGTTACCAGCGATGAATTGGAGATCGATCAGATCAGCCCGGGTGTAACTATCAATGAATTGAATTCATCAGATGCCACTCCTCTGATTACTGGAACGGTTGATGATTCCGAAGCAGATATTGAGGTGACAGTGGATGGTCAGTCTTACCCTGCTGTGGTAGATGGAGTGAATTGGTCAGCTCAGGTAACCAATGCACTGAGTGACGGCACATACAATGTGGCAGTCACTGCCACGGACGAGGCCGGCAATGTCGGGACTGACAGTTCCAGCGATGAATTGGTGTTGAATGGAACCAGTGTCACACCTACGGTGACCATTAATTCCCTCGAGACGTTCGCACTGAGCCCTGCACTCTCAGGTGATGTGGATGATGCTGACGCAACGATCGAAGTAGCAGTTGATGGTCAGGAGTACGATGGGGTTAATAATGGGGATGGGACCTGGAGTCTGGATGCAGGTACAATCGTTGACTTGGAGGTGGACACTTACGATGTCGCTGTAAGGGCCACCAGCCTGTCTAATCTCGTGGGTACGGACAACACAGGGGATGAGCTGCGCATTCTTCCATCAGCAGCGACACTCGAAGAGCCAACGGAAATATCGATCAATTCATTCAAGGCGACCTGGTCCGAGTTGCAAGGAGGTGTTACTAGTTATGTTCTAGAGATCAGTGCCGTTGAGGATTTCTCTAGCATTGTTGCCAGCTACCAGGTGTTGGCTGGTGGAGATAGCTTCTTTGTGGTACCTGGCTTGAGGTACAGTACCAATTACTATGTGCGTGTACAGGTCCTTTATGGATCTGGAGATGTGTCGGAGTACTCAAATACCAAACTGGCGCGAACCCTCACAAACCCGAATACCGAGGTTGACTCGCTGGCTCTGGTGGCTATATATGATGAGACTGGCGGGGATAATTGGACACAAAATACGAATTGGAAGACAGACAGGCTGGATACCTGGTTTGGCGTTACCGTCGAGGATGGACGAGTAACAGGTCTGGATCTGTCGAATAACAACTTATCTGGTGCGATCCTCGACGTAGCATCAGGGCTGGGCTTGCTCCGTGACCTGAATCTATCGAGCAATGAGTTGACCGGCATTGGGAATGTTGAAGCCCTCACTAGCCTCGAGACCGCGGATGTTACAATTAACAGATTACCGTTTGGTGCCTTCCAAAACCTGAAGGCCCGGGCCTCGGAAGTGATATATGCCAACCAGGGGGAAGTATTGGAGCCGATAGTCACGCTGGAGGAGATCGGTACATCATACGAGTTCGATCGGCAAATAAGTGGTACTGGCAACGTGTACAAATGGTTCAAGGATGAGACCAGGATTGCTCGCAGTGTTGCCACGTTTAGTGAGGAATTAACATCTTTTGATCAGGATGGGGTGTATCATGTAGAGATCACGAATGCGGAATTTCCTGACCTAACGCTTATCTCTTCCTCGATCACGCTTAAAGTGAGTTCATTGGAAAGAGACGGGATTGCTCTGCTCGCCCTTTATAATGCTACCGGAGGTGACTTTTGGACGAATGGAGCCGACTGGCCCAACAATCCCAATGTCGACACCTGGGAAGGTGTGACTGTATCAGAGAATAGGGTTACCGGGCTAGACCTTAAAAACAGCAATCTGGTAGGTACGGTGCCAGCTGCTCTTTTGGACATTATCAACCTGCAATTCCTCGATCTTTCTGGAAACTTCATTTCGGGCATTCCTGATTTGACTCGTCTGGAAGACCTGACGGCGCCAAATGTTTCGGATAACCTCCTTGATTTTGCAGATCTCGAGGTAAATGCTACTATTCCGTCCATTAACTACCTGAACCAGAAGCCTTTTGGTGATCTGTTAGAGGCAAGGGTAAGAAAAGGCGCCACTTACAACATTCATCTCGACGTCGGTGGCAGTGCTAACACCTACAGCTGGGAATTTGTCGGCAAAGTCGACGGGGGATTGATCAATGAGAATTCCTCTTCTCTTCAGATCAAGAACCTCAACTACGAAAATATGGGTGATTACACCTTAATCGTTGAGAGCACGCTCGTACCCGATCTTAAGTTGCGAAGCGAACCACAAACCATCTTGGCGATTACTGACATGGATATTTCTCCGGTCTATTTTGATCGGGATGGCAAAGAAGCCAGGCTTAGGGAAGGTGAAGCCTTCCTCTACGAAGTCACAAAGAGCGGCCCATTTGATACCATCCAAGTTGAAACCATCAATTCCGCTGGAATTAAGTTCAAGGATGTAGTTCTTGGTGATTATCTGGTGTCGGTACGTACAGACACCTTACTGGTCACAAGGACCGGGGGCCAGGTCGATTCTGTCCGGCTCTTGCCTACTTATTACTCCAGCTCCTTTCTGTGGGAAGAAGCCGAGACCATTCTCTTGAGAGAGAAGTTCGACGACCATCTTGTGATGCAAAAGAAGCCTACCGATGTTGAAAAAGGCGGCAACGAAATCAATCTCCTGGTAGAATCTGATTTTGAAAGTGAGGACGAGGCCAGAGTGCAAACTCGCCGGAAAGTGAAGCGAGCGGGCTGTTCACTACGTCGTCGAAGAAGGGCAACGGGTGGCCGTGGTATGAATGAAGACGAATACGAGCTAATTGCGTACAAGGAGACCGACGACGACGGCCGTGTGACATTCCCTGACCTTCCGGATGGGTTCTATAAGCTGAACATCGAATATCCTGGAGTGCCCATGGATCCCAACTCTTACATCGAATTTGAAATTGGTGAAGGGGGCCTTGAAGACAACACCCTCACATTAGAGGCAACTGTTGACGAAACAGGCATTGCCGTAGAGTTGGTAGAAGTATTGGCCCTACCGAGGGATTACTTGCAGCATCTCGAGGTATATCCAAACCCGGTAGTCAATGAATTGACCGTGAAGTACTCGAAGAGATCTTCGTCTGAACTTCTGTTGATCATGACAGATTTGAATGGCAAAACGGTCTATCAGGACTCGCTTGAAAGAGGTTTCGACAAGGAGGTAGAGGTAGATGTAAGTGCTTTCAACGAAGGAATTTATCTCTTGAGATTGTACAGTCCACAAATGGATGAGGGTATTGCTACCCATAAGCTGGTTATTTCCAGAAAATAGCCTATGCGAAGCAGGAGAACCATAAATACCTCGGAGTGACGCAGGAGCTTTAGGCGCCATATTGAAGTCAGATTGAACCGGGAAAATGCGTACTTGAATGGGAATTTTCCATGAGTAAAAGCCAATTTTTTCTGATAAAAGGTAAAATTTCTGAGAATTTTGTCTACCTTCACGAAACGATTGGTAACGTAGCACGTACGCGCCGTCTCCAGTCACGGTTGTAAAACCACAAAATGACTAAAGAGCCTGAAGACTTGTCACGGCATTTCTCTTCGCTCTCTCAAATTACATCAAGTCTCTATCGCGTTTCCGGCGTTTCAACAAACTCCAATTGTATTGGTATGAGAATCGCCAGTTTCATTATCCTGCTTCTGATTTCAACTTTGTGTCTCGCACAGAGTAGCCAGTGGGCTTTCCGTCTGGATGAAGACCTTGAGGGCACCCAGGGGCAATTCTCGAATGACATCACCACTGATGATCAGGGGAACGCATACATAGTTGGTTATTTCCTGGGCCAGGTAGATTTCGATCCCGGTGTGGGAACAGCAATTTTCGACGCCGGTGGCCAACCCACAGGCTATCTGGCATCTTATGATGAAGATGGCAATCACCGTTTTTCCATTGCCTTCAATACTTCCAGTCAGGCGACTGTCAGCACTGTCGCAGTAGATGCTCAGGGAAATGTTTTCGTTGCCGGGAGTTACAGCCAGACACTGCAGGCCTCCGTCGATGGCCTTAATCTTGGTACAGAGGCTCAGGCATTATTTGCCGCGAAGTACAATGTTGCGACAGGATCTTTTGATTGGGCACAGAGTTTCGACGCCTCGGGCGTAGTGAGCATTGGGGGCATCGATACCGACGGGACTGATTTCTATATGACTGGTGGATTTACGGGTGATCTCACGATTTTCGAAAATACCTATAGTTCTATGGCCACGGACATGTACTTCATGGTCCTCAGTGGCAGTGACGGTTCCCTGAGTCGCGAAGAGCAGGTTTATGGGGGAAATGACGACCAGGTAGCATTGGATATTGTTGTGTCAACAACTGGTGACTATTTTCTTGCTGGTTACTTCAAAACAACAATCAATTTCGATCAAACACCCTTGACCGGCGGCAATGAGAATGGTTTTCTGGTCCATTTTGGCCCTGATGGTTCTTTTCAGCAAAATGTGGCCATAAATGGCAATGACATTCAATATGCGACATCGCTTGGGCTAGACGGCGAGGGCAATGTGTTACTGGGGGGAGAATATAAGGCGATCGCAGATTTTGGGGGGATTCAACTGCCCCAGTTGGGAGCAGATTTTGACCTTTTCGTGGCGAAGTACAGCAGTTCATTAGAAATCATCTGGGCAAAGGCTTTTGGTTCGAGCAACCGGGATTTTGCCAAGGGCATTGCAGCCGATGCGGCAAACAACATCTACTTCTCTGGTGATTTCGAAGCGACCATCGACCTTGACCCCGGAGTTGGTACATCTAATGTCGTCCCATTCAAGAAAGACATTTTTGTCACCATCCTTGACACCGATGGTGAATTCAAATTGGGATATCAAGTAGGTGGAGGAGACAGTGAGACAGCAGGAGCAGGCCTCGCGCTAGGGTCTCAAGATGCAGTACTGATTCATGGACAGTTCAACACTTCTGCAGTAGACTTTGATCCTTCAGAAGCGGAGCTGCTGCTCTCGCCTCAGGGAGATTTTGACGTCTTCCTTCAGAATGTCCAGCCGTCGGACTTGGTCGCCCCTGTGGTGACAGTGAATTCCCTGGCTATCAGCAACAGCAATCCTACTCTGACGGGGACAGTGGATGACCCTACGGCGAGTATCATCGTCAGTGTAAACGCCATCGATTACGAGGCTGAAAACACAGGCGCAGCATGGAATGTAACTGTTGAGAATTCGCTGGAGGACGGAATTTATGATGTGTCTGTATCAGCAACCGATTCTGCTGGCAACGAGGGGACCGACGCTACACAGGATGAATTGACGATCGACACCACTGCTCCTACAGTCGCGGTTGATGCATTGACTTTGAATGATAACACGCCCACACTGACTGGAACGATCGACGACGCCTCAGCAAGCATCGTCGTAACTATTGACGGCATGGATTACGAGGCCACGAACAATGGCGCATCGTGGACTGTGACTGTTGAGAATGTATTGGCTGATGGCACCTACGACGTAGCTGTGACTGCGACTGACGCAGTTGGCAACGAAGGAACTGACGTTACGCAGGATGAATTGACGATCGACACCACTGCTCCTACAGTCGCGGTTGATGGATTGACGACGAATGACAACACACCTACCCTGACTGGAACAATCGACGACGCTTCAGCGAGCATCATCGTCACTGTCGACGGTGTTGATTACGAGGCCACGAACAATGGCGCATCGTGGACAGTGACGGTTGAGAATGCCTTGGCTGATGGCACTTACGATGTGTCTGTTGCTGGGACTGATGCTGTAGGTAACGAAGGAACGGACGCTACGCAGGATGAGCTGACGATCGACACCACTGCTCCTGCAGTTGTAGTGGATGCTTTGACGACGAATGACAACACACCTACCCTGACTGGAACAATCGACGACGCCTCAGCAAGCATCATCGCTACTGTTGATGGCATCGATTATGAGGCCACGAACAATGGCGCATCGTGGATTGTGACTGTTGAGAATGCATTGGCTGATGGCACTTACGATGTGTCTGTTGGTGGGACTGATGCTGTAGGTAACGAAGGAACTGACACTACGCAGGATGAGCTGACAATCGACACCACTGCTCCTGCAGTTGTAGTGGATGCTTTGACGACGAATGACATCACACCTACCCTGACTGGAACAATCGACGACGCTTCAGCGAGCATCATCGCTACTGTTGATGGCATTGATTACGAGGCCACGAACAATGGCGCATCCTGGACTGTGGAGGTTGAGAATGCATTGGCTGATGGCACCTACGACGCAGCTGTGACTGCGACTGACGCAGTTGGCAACGAAGGAACTGACGCTACGCAGGATGAATTGACGATCGACACCACCGCTCCTGCTGTTGCAGTGGATGCATTGACTACGAATGATAACACGCCTACCCTGACTGGAACAATCGACGACGCTTCAGCGAGCATCATCGCTACTGTTGATGGCATCGATTATGAGGCCACGAACAATGGCGCATCGTGGACTGTGACTGTTGAGAATGCATTGGCTGATGGCACCTACGACGTAGCTGTGACTGCGACTGACGCAGTTGGCAACGAGGGAACGGACGCTACGCAGGATGAGTTGACGATCGACACTACGGCTCCCGCAATTGCAGTGGATGCATTGACTTCGAATGATAACACGCCCACACTGACTGGAACAATCGACGACGCTTCAGCGAGCATCATCGTCACTGTCGACGGCGTTGATTATGAGGCCACGAACAATGGCGCATCGTGGACAGTGACTGTTGAGAATGCCTTGGCTGATGGCACCTACGATGTGTCTGTGGCTGGGACTGATGCTGTAGGTAACGAAGGAACTGACGCTACGCAGGATGAATTGACGATCGACACCACAGTTCCTGAAGTTGTAGTGGATGCTTTGACGACGAATGACAACACACCTACCCTGACTGGAACAATCGACGATGCTACGGCGAGCATCCTCGTCACTGTCGACGGCGTTGATTACGAGGCCACGAACAATGGCGCATCGTGGACTGTGACTGTTGAGAGCGCTTTGGCCGATGGCACTTACGATGTGTCTGTTTCTGTAACTGACGCAGTTGGCAACGAAGGAACTGACGCTACCCAAGATGAATTGATGGTCGATGCGACAGCACCTGTTGTGACCATTGACCCCTTAAACTCCTCCGACAACACCCCTCAGCTGACAGGGACGGTAGATGACGGCAACAGTTCTGTTCTCGTGACGGTTAGTAGCCAGGAGTATGCGGCAGTAGTCGATGGGGCAATTTGGACCGTGCAGGTCGCGCAACCCCTGGATGATGGTACGTACAACGTCATCGTGGAGGCAACAGATGCATTGGGCAATGTGGGTACAGATAACTCAACCGATGAGCTTGTCTTGGCTGGTGCCAATTCCATTCCGACTGTTACCATCGCGTCGCTCGAGACTTTCAACTTCACGCCGGGCCTCACTGGTGAGATCAATGATCCTGAGGCCACAATTAGCGTACTCATTGATGGGAAAAGTTATGACGCCATCAACAATGGCGATGGTTCATGGACGCTACCGGAGGCTGTGATTGATCCTTTGGAAGTCGGAGCATATGATGTGAACGTGAGTGCCACCAACCTTTCTGATCTGGTGGGTACGGACAACACAGGTGATGAAGTCACTATCCTTCCAACCATCCCAGTGCTGAATGAGGCCACGGAAGTCACTTTAAGCTCTTTCAACATTAGCTGGCAAAAAGTCGAAGGCGGTGTTGATCGGTATGTCCTGCAGGTCAGTGATGACAGCGACTTCTCGAATATCGTCGGGAGCTATCAAAGCTTGGCAGATGACAATCCGGCTCAAACTGTTGAGGGACTCAATTACGCGACCACTTATTTCTCAAGAATTCGGGTATCCTTTAACTCTGGTGTTGTATCGGACTATTCTAACACTGTGTCAGCCCGCACGTTGCTGGATGGAAATACACAACTTGACTCGACGGCCCTTGTTGCCATTTACGATGAGACCGATGGAGACAGCTGGACAAACAACACCAACTGGAAGCAGGGTCGACTAGAGACTTGGTTTGGCGTGACTGTAGAGAATGGCAGAGTGATCGCCCTGAATCTCGCTTCCAACAACCTCACGGGTGCTGTTCTGGAGGTAGTCGGTGGTTTGGGTGCATTGAAAGAGCTGGATCTTTCAAATAACGACCTGACAGATTTTGGCAACGTAAATCAGCTAGCCAGCCTGGAGACCGTCGATGTTTCAGGAAACAGACTGGCCTTTGGAGCGCTACAGAACCTTCAAAACACCGGAGCGGCGATCACCTACAACAACCCTGGCGAATTGCTGGAATCCTTGGCAGTTCTCCGGGAGCAAGGGTCCCCTTACGAAATGGACCGCGTGGTCACTGGTGTGGGCAATACATATCAGTGGTACAAGGACAGCACCATGATTGCTCACTTCAATGGCGGGTTTACAATCGACGTCGATTCTTTTGATCAGGAAGGGACCTACTATGCGGAAGTAAGGAACGCTGATTTTCCTGATCTCGTCTTAGTCACTGCCCCTATTGCTTTAAAAGTGAGCTCGCTGGAAA
This sequence comes from Cyclobacteriaceae bacterium, assembly GCA_965227935.1. Classification (GTDB taxonomy): domain Bacteria; phylum Bacteroidota; class Bacteroidia; order Cytophagales; family Cyclobacteriaceae; genus JAWPMT01. The sequence goes on from CBDDGS010000055.1 coordinate 708,787, forward strand.
GAGACAGAGAATCCCTGAGGGCCCTCTACCAGGCGACTAATGGTCCCGAGTGGACGAATAATACCAACTGGGATGATAATCCCAATGTCATAACCTGGGAGGGAGTCATCGTTGGTGAGAACAGAGTGATTGGTTTGAGACTGCCAGGTAATAACCTCCGCGGAGAGATTCCTAACGAACTGCTCGATATCGTCAATCTTGAGTTCCTTGACCTTTCCGGGAATGCTATTTCTCGCATACCGGACCTGCGAAGCCTGTCAAAGCTGACAGCCCCGGACGTTTCTAGCAACTTGTTGGATTTTGATGATCTGGAACTCAATCTGGAGATCCCTAGTATCTACTATGCGAATCAGAAGATCGATGGAGAACCCACGGAGACGAAGTTGGCGAGAGGTACGAGTTTCACGCTCTCTGCAAATGTCGGTGGCACTGCCAATTCCTATCAGTGGTACTATAAGGGCGCAAATGATGAAGGGGCCATTGATGGAGCGAAATCTGCTACGTACGATATCAATGAGATCGACTATGACAACATGGGAGAGTATTGGGTAGAAGTTACAAATCCGCTGGTTCCAGGGCTTAGGCTGACCACTGCACCCCAGAAGGTATTGGCCACAACAGAAATGGTCTTCTCACCTACTTATCGTGATGCAACAGGGTCGACAGTTGGCTTGGATGAAGGGGAAGGATACCTACTGAAAGTGAAGGAGGGAGCAGCTTATGATACGCTTGATGCGCAAGCGGTGACTGCGGCCGGACTGCTTTTCGAGGACGTGGTGCTGGGAGATTACGTAGTCGCGGTGAGAACTGATACACTATTGATTCGCGGAAGCGGTGGAATGATTGACTCGGTTCGACTGCTACCTACCTATTTCCAAAATGCTCTTTTCTGGGAAGAAGCGACAGTCCTGCAGGTAAGAGGTGCAGTGGAGGAGGAGTTGAAGATGGAGAGGCGACCTGTTAACGTTGAGGTAGGCCAAAATCAGGTGCTACTTACGGTGGAGTCAGATTTCGCTGATCTCTCAGGCGAGGAAGGAAAAATGCTGACGCGCCGCAAGGTGAAAAGGGCAGGTTGCTCTCTTCGACGGCGACGACGGGCCACCGGTGGTCGTGGTTTCAGCGAAGAAGATGAATATGAACTAATTGCCTATCGCGAGACTGATGACAATGGACAAGTGACCTTTGGCGAGCTGCCTGATGGTTACTATCGCCTGAACATCGAATATCCGGGGATACCTATGGATCCTAATTCTTTCATCGAATTTGAGATCGGTGAGGGAGGTCTTGAGGAAAACACATTGACGCTGGAGGCGACAGTGGATGAGGTGGGCATCTCAGTGGAATTGGTTGAGGTCTTGTCCTCTCCCAGGGATTTCACTGTGGATATGGAGATCTATCCGAATCCTGTGGCGTCGGAGTTGTTCATCAACTATTCCAGCAGGTCAGCTGCTCACATGACATTGCGTCTGGTGGACATGCAGGGTAGGACTATGCTCCACGAAGCCCTTCAACCTTCGTCAAATGGCTCTATCAGTTTGGACGTGAGAGCATTGAACGCCGGAATGTATTTCCTGAGCTTCTTTGATCATCAGAAAGGCACGCTCATTGCCAGTCACAAGATCATTGTGTCGCGTCACTAAATAGTGACAGATCATCATGAGCAATCAAACTTTACGTACAGTACATTAACCGTTATATGTAGGCGTTTAGGGCCGGTTGAACGAGCATAATGGCTAACTGAATGGGAATTATTATGGGTAAAACCCTATTTTTTCCATTCAAAAGTCAATAATGTAGAAGAATTTCTCTACCTTTCGTCTCCAATTCTTACTTGGCGCGCATACGCCTGTGAATTGGCCGCTTAAACAACCGCAGAATGACAACGCCTGGTAATCTCGCTTCCGTGTGTGCTATGCCTGTCCTATGGACGGCTTTTCGCCAATTTTTTGGGATCTCTTCTCACAATCAATCTTGCTGGTCATGAGAAAGATTCTCTTCCTTTTGTTTCTTCTGGGTGCCTTCACGGTAGGTTGGACTCAGTCCCGCGAATGGTCCTTTGCCATTGGTGACAATTCCGCCCAAACAGCAAACGACGCCGCAATTGATAATAATGGCAACATCAGCGTAGTTGGTCACTTCCTTGGAGACGTGGACTTCGATCCTGGTGCGGGAGAATCGAGGTACAACGCGAGCAGCATACAGACAGGCTATCTGGCCTCCTACGCGTCCAACGGAGATCATAAATTCTCGGTGGCGCTTACATCATCCACTAGTGCCACGGTTAGTGCCGTTGCTGTAGATGCCAACGGAGACATTTTCATAGCAGGAACGTTTGAAAACACCCTGAATCTGCCGGGAGTCACTAGTCTGTCAAATACAGGCATGGCGGCTTTTGTCGCTAAATACGACACGATTTCTGATGAGTTTGATTGGGCGGAGAAGATAGATTTTGGAGAAGACGTGATCGTGGGAGACATCGACACGGATGGCACCGATGCTTACGTGATCGGGCATTATGATGTTGGAGGATCTGCCAGGAATGAGATCTTCGTCAGGAAATTCAACGGCACAACGGGCGGGGCTCCCCTCATCTCAGCGAGCTACACCGGCAGCCAGGATGATTTTGGTTGTGGCATAGTTGTTCCAAGTTCGGGCGACCATTACTTCATCGCGGGTTCCTACAAGGTATTTGTCGATTTTGGCAATGGCGTCTCGCTTTCGGGAGGCAGTATGTGGGAGGGCTATCTCGCGAAATTCGAAAAATCGGACGGTGATGCAGTAGACGCCATTGCTGTGGCAGGTACCAGCGACACCAAAACAGATGCAATCACTCTCGATAGCGACGGAGACCTGTGGATCGGAGGTCGGTTTACAAACTTCGTTACACCTCCGGGAGGGACACAATTGGCGGGTCCTGGCTCGATGGAAGACCTATTTTTTGCCAAGTATGACAACGCCTTGAACTTCGTGCGATCCGGTGTGCTGGGAGCAACCGGCGACGACGTCCTGACCGACCTGGAAGTAGATGTGGCCAACCGCCTATACATCGTAGGGCAGTTTGCCAACACGATGGATCTGGATCCAGGAGCCACTACTGACTCGAAGACTGCCGCAGGCACTGATCTGTTCGTCAGCATCTTAGATACCGACGGAGGGTATCGCATGGGATTCCAAATCGGCGGAACGTCTAGCATCGTAGCACCTGATGGCCTTGGAGTCATATCGTCCGAGAAGTGGGTTCTGCACGGGTCTTTTGACAACTCCAACGTCGATTTCGACCCTGATGGAGATACCCACACCATGACGCATGCGGGCAACGGTGATATGTTTGTGGTGCAACTCACAGCTCCAGACATTACAGGCCCTATTCCTCCGACAGTAAATCCGCTGGTGACCGTGGATCAGACGCCGCAACTTACCGGTACCTATGACGACAGCGATGGGACGCTTACGCAAGTCGAAGTCAACGGGCAGACGTATCTGTCAAGTGGCTCGGACCTGACTGTGAACGCTGGCAGTTGGACGTTGGACATTCCTATTGCTGATGCACTGCCTGAGGGTGTCTACGACGTGACCATGACTGCTGAGGACCCTATCACCAACCCAACTGTCGAGGTAGCAGTCGGTGCCCTGGATGTAGATCTTACGGCTCCTACTGTGGCAATCACACCTTTGACCACCAATGATCAGACACCACAGCTAGAAGGTACCGTGGATGACAATACAGCCACCATTTCCGTCAACGTGGACGGCTCCAATTACCCTGCCACGAACAATGGCGATGGGTCGTGGACGTTGGCGGACAACATAATTACGACACTTGCCGAAAACACTTATGAAGTAGTCGTCACTGCAACAGATGTGGTGGGGAACAGTGATGTGGATCCCTCCAGTAATGAACTCGTCATCGACCTGACGGCTCCTATTGTGACGGTGGACCCAGTATTATCAAAAATACCGAGGCCGGCATTGAGTGGCACGGTGAACGACAATGCTGCCACCATCAATGTACACGTTGATGGTTCCGATTACCCGGCCACCAACAACGGAGATGGCACATGGTCTTTGGCCCAAAATACTATTGCACCACTATCCGAAGGCACCTACGAATTGACCATTACAGCCACTGATGTCGCTGGCAATGCGGGAGTCGATGGGAGCTCCAATGAGCTGGAGATTGATTTGACGGATCCGGTTGTCTCAATCAATCCGTTGGAAACATTCGACCAGACTCCTCAACTAGTAGGTTCAATAGATGATAATACGGCCACCATTTCTGTGAATGTGGACGGCTCGGATTACCCTGCGACAAATAATGGGGATGGCACGTGGACTTTGGCCGACAACACTGTGGCCACATTGGCTGAGGCTACCTATGATGTTGTCGTGACGGCCACTGACCCCGCGGGAAACGAGGGTCAAGATGCGACGGCAGATGAACTGATCATAGATATTACGTCGCCAGTTGTGACGATCTCTGCTCTGATCACAAACGACCAGACACCGGCACTTTCGGGATCTGTAGATGATAACACTGCAACGATTTCTGTGAATGTGGATGGATCAGACTACCCCGCTACCAACAATGGAGATGGGACTTGGATCCTGGCTGATAATACCGTCTCTTCCCTATTAGAAGCCACTTATGAGGTCACTGTGACCGCGACAGATGTCGCAGGAAACGATGGTGTGGACGCCACAAGTAACGAGTTGACCGTAGACTTAACCGCTCCAACCGTCACGGTGACTTCACTGGAGACCAATAATCAGCGTCCGGCGCTAAGCGGTACTGTGAATGACAACGATGCGACGATCAGCGTCAATGTCAATTCTTCTGATTATCCCGCTACAAACAATGGTGATGGCACCTGGTCGCTGGCAGAAGATATCATCGCCCCCCTGATTGCCGGTACATATGAAGTGACAGTGACGGCAACGGACCTTGCGAGCAATTCCGATACCGATGCTACCTCCAATGAGCTGATCATCGATTTAACAGCACCGGCAGTCTCAGTGGATGCCTTGGAAATCAATGACCAGACTCCAGAGCTCACAGGTACCGTCAATGACAATAGTGCATCTATTTCGGTGAACGTGGATGGATCAGACTACCCCGCGACCAACAATGGTGACGGCACTTGGACTCTGGCAGACAACACGGTTGCTTCACTGGCAGCAGCTACTTATGAGGTGACTGTAACAGCCACCGATCTGGCTGGTAATGCGGGTACTGATGCAACATCCAATGAGCTCATTATTGACCTCACAGCCCCCACTGTGTCCGTCAACGCTCGAGAGACAAACGATCAGACGCCCGAACTCACCGGATCGGTGAATGACAATGCCGCTACTATTTCTGTCAACGTGGATGGTTCCGATTACCCGGCTACCAACAACGGGGACGGTACGTGGACGTTGGCCGACAACACCATTGCGTCCCTGGCAGCCGCTACGTACGAATTGACCATCACTGCCACCGATGTCGCAGGCAACAACGGCACCGATGCTACTTCCAATGAATTGGTTGTCGATTTGACAGCACCGACAGTTGCCATCAACGTCTTGGTCACGAAAAATCAGCGGCCGGAACTCACGGGATCCATTGACGATCCTCTGGCAACAATCGTCGCCGAGGTTAACAGTATCACCTACCCGGCTACCAATAATGGTGATGGCACCTGGACATTAGCCGAGAATACGATCGCGCCACTACCGGAGGCAATATACAGCGTAGATGTAACTGCGACCGATGTGGCATCAAATGTCGGAACGGAATCTACATCCAACGAATTGACGATCGACCTAACAGGCCCGACGGTAACAATCAACACGTTGATCACCAATGACCAGACCCCCGAGATGGATGGTGCCGTGGACGATCCGGCTGCCACGATATCCGTCAACGTTGATGGTTCAGATTACCCTGCTACCAATAATGGCGATGGGAGCTGGACACTTGCTGATAATACAGTGGCCACAATCGCGGAAGGTGTTTACGAAGTCATAGTGACAGCCACGGATGTGGCGGATAATGCGGAGTCGGACGCGACGACAGATGAATTGGAGATCGATATAACCAACCCGACTGTTACTGTGACAGGTGTGAGTACTAGCAATACTTCACCAAGTCTCTCTGGGACGCTTTCAGAGTTGACTTCAAGCGTGACAATTACGGTCGATGGAAATAATTATCCTGCGTCTACTGCCACGGAGGCCCTCTGGACTTTGGATGCGGGGACGATTACACCTGCCTTAGGCAATGGCACCTACGAAGTAAGTGTTAGTGTTACCGACCTTGCGGGCAATATTGGAACGGACGGGACCAGCAATGAATTGATAATAGATACCAGTGCGCCAACAGTCACTATTGATGTTCTCGTCACCATGGATGTTACACCGGAATTGACGGGTACCGTGAGTGATCCCGCTGCCACCATCAACGTGAACGTGGATGGGAGCGACTATGGCGCTACCAACAACGGCGATGGGACCTGGACCTTGGCTGACAATACCATCACCACGCTATCGGAAGGCATCTATAACGTGGTGGTAACAGCGACTGATGTGTCTAGCAATGAGGGTACCGATGCAACTTCCAATGAACTGACGATAGATCTGACCGACCCGGTAGTTACGATCGATGCGCTAGTCACAAATGATCAAACACCCCCACTGTCTGGAACCATCGATGACCCGGACGCCACGATCAGCATCTTGGTTGACGGTAATGGCTATCCAGCCACGAACAACGGGGATGGCACCTGGACGATCGCCGACGATGTGGTTGCCACTCTGGCTGAGGCTACCTGGGAAGTCAGTGCTACAGCCACTGATCTCGCCGGCAACGCAGGAGTGGATGCCACCAATAACGAATTAAGGATCGATATTACTGATCCGGCAGTTACGATAACCGCACTTGTGACCAACGACCAGACCCCCCAATTGAGCGGGACCGTCGACGATCCCATTGCCACAATAAACATAAATGTAAATAGTGCGGACTACCCTGCTACCAACAACGGAGATGGGACCTGGACATTGGCTGACAATACAATTGCCACCCTGGGCGAGGCAATTTACGAGGTCACTGTGACAGCAACAGACGATGCTGACAATGCCGGAGTTGATATCACCTCCAATGAACTGGAGATTGATTTGACCGCACCTTCTGTAACAGTTACGGCCCTTGAGACGAACGATCAAACCCCTCAACTTGACGGTACGGTGGATGACCCAGCAGCAACTATCAGTGTAAACGTAGATGGTGCAGACTACCCTGCCACCAATAATGGGGATGGGACATGGACACTTGCCGACAACACTGTTACAAGTCTTTCTGCCGGGACGTTTGAAATCACCGTGACCGCAACAGACAATGTAGGCAATGACGGTTTCGATGGTTCCTCCAATGAACTGATCATAGATCTGACGGCACCTATCGTCGCGATCAATCCCGAGGAGACCAATGACCAGACACCAGCGCTGGGTGGTACCGTCAATGACCCTAACGCGACCATCAATGTCAACGTGGATGGAGGTGACTATGCAGCCACTAACAACGGTGATGGCACCTGGACATTGGCTGACAACGTGATCGCCAGCCTCGCGGAGGGGATCTTCGAGGTTACAGTGACAGCAACGGACATCGCCGGCAATCCGGGTATAGATGGCTCAAGCAACGAACTTGACATTGACTTAACGGCACCAATCGTGACTGTCACGGCATTGGTGACCAAGGATCAAACGCCCGAATTGACAGGTACGGTTGACGATCCGCTTGCATCCGTGAGCATCAATGTCAATGGCTCAGACTATGGCGCAACGAACAACGGTGATGGCACCTGGACGTTGGTCGACAATACTGTTGCCTCTTTGCCCGAGGCCACCTACGAGGTAGTCGCTACATCGACAGATATCGCCGGAAATGTGGGAATTGATGGTACGTCGAATGAACTCGAGATTGATATTACTGCACCGCTAGTGACCATCCTGCCGGTGGAGACAAATGATCAGACCCCAGCACTTGGTGGTACGGTGGACGATGCCGCCGCAACTATTAGCGTCAATGTGGACGGTAGTGATTACCCTGCGACCAACAATGGAGATGGAACATGGACACTAGCGGATAACACCATTGTCAGTCTGAGTGCTGGCACGTATGAAGTGGTAGTCACAGCCACTGACATTGCGGATAATGATGGTGTCGACGGAACAGACAATGAGTTGATTATTGACCTCACTCCACCTTCGATTACTGTGAACCCAGCAGAGACCAACGACCAGACACCCGAACTGAGTGGTACCGTGGATGATCCATTGGCGACCATCAATATTAACGTTGATGGGAGTGATTATGCTGCCACCAATAATGGGGATGGTACCTGGACTTTGGCGGACAATACGGTGGCAAGCCTGGGGAACGGCATTTATAATGTTGCTGCCACAGCCACGGATGTAGCCGGTAACGATGGCAACGACGCCACTAATAATGAGCTAACGATTGACTTGATAGCCCCAGCAGTGACAATTACCGCCTTGACGATCAACGATCTAAGGCCGCCGCTGGATGGTACGGTCGATGATCCTTTGGCAACTATCAGTGTCAATGTCAATGGCAATGATTATGCCGCAACGAATAATGGTGATGGCACCTGGGGTCTCGATGATAATACCATTGCACCGCTCAGTCAAACCACGTACGAAGTGGTAATAACTGCCACAGATGTGGCCGGAAATGACGGGTTCGATGCCACTAGCAACGAACTGGTTATTGATTTGACGCCGCCCGCAGTCTCGGTAGCAAGCACTGTTACCAATGACCAGACGCCGCAACTCGGCGGTACAGTTGACGACCCGAATGCTTCCATTTCCGTGAATGTGGATGGCTCTGACTATCCGGCCACCAATAATGGAGACGGGACATGGACCCTCCCCGACAACAGCACCGCGGGAATAGGCGAAGGCATTTATGAAGTAACCATCACGGCTACAGATATCGCGGGAAATCCGGCAAACGATGCAACTACTGAGGAGCTGGAAATTGACCTCACGCCACCAACGGTGACTGTCGTGTCCTTCGAGACCAACGATGCAACGCCGGCGCTGAACGGTACAGTAGACGACCTTACAGCTACTATCAGCGTAAATGTCGATGGCTCGGACTATCCCGCGACAAACAATGGAAATGGAACGTGGACTTTGGCTGATAACACCATTGCAAGTCTGCCGGAGGCTACTTATGAAGTTGTCGTGACAGCTACCGACGTCGCGAATAATCCGGGCACTGATGCTACTGCCAACGAGCTAGTAATTGACGTCACTGCCCCTGTAGTGACGGTGAACGTGGTGGCAACTATGGACGACACTCCTGAGCTCTCAGGAACTATTGATGATGGTGCCGCCACCATCAGCGTCAATGTAAATGGCTCAGACTATGCCGCCACAAACCTGGGGGCAACCTGGGCAGCAATTGTTACGAACCCGTTGCCTGAGGCCAACTATGAAGTCGTAGCGACGGCAACGGATGAAGCAGGCAATATTGGCACCGATGCCACCGCCAACGAACTCGAAGTTGATCTGACAGCACCGGTCGTGACCATTGATCCTCTGAGCTCCTCTGACAACACACCGGAACTAACAGGAACGGTCGATGATACCAATAGTACCGTCGTTGTTACGGTCGATGGGGAGAATTATACAGCCACAGTCGTGGGGACAGATTGGTCAGTGGTTGTCACATCTGCTCTCATTGACGGGACTTACAATGTTGTCGTAAACGCTACAGATGCTGTTGGCAATGTGGGGACGGATGGTTCAAGTGACGAGCTGGTTTTGTCAGGTACGAGTGTAACGCCCACAGTGACAATCACACCAGTTGCAACCTTTGATTTCACGCCTCCGCTTTCTGGGGAGGTTGATGACGCGGATGCCACGATTGAGGTCTCAATCGATGGGGCTGATTACACGGCAACGAACAACGGGGATGGAACCTGGATTTTGGCAGATGATATCATAGCTGCGTTGGACGTTGATACGTATGATGTGATCGTCAGCGCTACCAGCCTGTCCAGCCTGGTAGGTACAGATAATACGGGAGATGAACTTCAAATACTTCCGGCGGCTACCACGCTTAACGACCCAACGGATATAAATGTGGGCTCATTTAAGGTGGCCTGGGAGACGCTCGATGGGGGTGTTGATAGCTACATTCTGGAGGTGAGTGAGGAGGAGGACTTCTCTTCGATTTTGGCAAGCTACCAGCGGCAGGAAACGGACGATCCTTTTGTCGTTGTGACGGGATTGCAATACGCCAGGACTTACTATGCGAGGGCGCAGGTGCAATACAACAGCTCGGACCTTTCGGAATACTCCAATAGTGTCAATGCAACCACACTGTCCAATCCCAGTACAGAGCTTGATTCGCTGGCACTTGTGGCATTGTACGATGAAACAGGCGGAGGGGACTGGACGGAAGGTACAAATTGGAAAGCGGACCGCCTCGATTCGTGGTTTGGCGTCACCGTAGTGGACGGACGCGTGGTGGGATTGGATTTACCTAATAACAATCTGACTGGCGCAATATTGAATGTCGCTGCAGGGTTGGACTTGCTTGAGGATCTTGATCTGTCAAATAACGACTTGACAGGAATCGGCGACCTCACGCCACTTGTGGGTCTGACTACGGTTGATGTTTCTGGGAACAGACTGTCATTTGGGCATTTTCAGAATATCGTCGCGACGGGCGCAGCTTTGACGCTTGACAATCAAGGTGAATTGCTCGAGCCAATTTCCATATTGCTCGAGCAGGGATCTCCCTACACATTTGATCGGGAGATCAGTGGTTCTGGTAACGAGTATCAATGGTTCAAAAACGGTGAACTCATCGCCCAGACTAACCCTACTTTCGAACTTGATATCAATTCTTTTGATCAGGAAGGCACCTACCATGTGGAGGTGACGAATGCACAGTTCGAAGGCGTGACACTGGTCACGACAGACATTGAGCTGAGGGTAAGCTCATTGGAGCGTGATCGAGAGTCACTACTGGCACTCTACAATGCCACCGGTGGGGATAACTGGACTAATGGTGCTGATTGGCCGAACAATCCTAATATCGAGACATGGGAAGGTGTGACGGTCAGTGGCAATCGGGTGATCGCGTTGATGTTGAAGAACAGTAACCTGGTAGGGGAAGTACCTGATGCGATTTTGGATATCGTCAATTTGGAGTTCCTGGACCTTGCCCAAAATTCTATCACACGCCTGCCGGACTTGAGGGGATTGGAAGAGCTTGTCGCCCCTGATGTTTCAGAGAATATGCTCGATTTCGATGATCTGGAGCACAATATAGATATTCCGACAATTAGCTATTTAAACCAACGCCCACCGGAAGGCACCGAAGTACGTCTGCGAAAAGGCTCCGACTACCTGGTATCGGCTGACGTCGGAGGGACCGCCAACGTCTATCAGTGGTTTTTTGAGGGAGTTGCGGTGAGTGAGAAGATAGCGGGTGCCGAGTCAGCCAGCTACTTCATTGAGCATCTCGACTATGACAAGATGGGCGTATACACCGCACATGTGAGCAATCAAATGGTCCCTAACCTTACAGTGACAAGTGCTCCACAGACCATACTGGCAGTGGTGGACATGAAATTTTCACCTTCTTACAGGGATATTGACAATGACACAGCGCCTCTGGATGAAGGGCAAGGCTTTTTGCTCAAGGTAACGGAGCCTGGTATGCCCTTTGACACGCTGGCAGATCCTGAGGTCACATCGGAAGGTCTCATTTTCGAGGACGTTGTCCTGGGCGATTACCTCATTGCTTTGAGGACAGACACTCTACTTATTCGTAGCAAGAACAGTCGCACAGACTCCGTTCGCTTACTGCCGACCTACTACAAGAGCACGTTCCTTTGGGAGGAGGCTGATACCCTGCGAGTCAGAGATGAGGTGGATGCTGATCTGCGAATGCAACAAAGACCGACGAATGTAGCAGTCGGCCGCAATGAAGTGAGCCTGTTGGTTGAGTCTGACTTTGCGGAGGATATCGAAGGGGAGTCGCGTATTCAAACTCGCAGGAAGGTGAAGAGAGCCGGCTGCTCGCTTCGAAGAAGGCGACGTGCCACAGGAGGTCGTGGAGCGAATGAGGCCGGGGATGAATACGAACTCATTGCTTATAAGGAAACCGACGATAACGGCCGGGTGACCTTCGGTGATCTTCCTGATGGTGACTATCGATTGAGCATAGAGTACCCGGGTATACCCATGGACCCTAACTCCTTCATTGAGTTCCAAATTGGAGAAGGTGGTCTTGAGCAGACTTCTTTGACCCTTGAGGCAACCGTTGACGAGACGGGTATAGCGGTGCAACTGGTAAATATCCTGACGGTAGCCAAAGAGTACTTTACCGAGATCGATGTTTATCCCAACCCCGCTGATCGCGACCTGAACATTTCCTACAAGGGCCTCAAAAGCGACGATGTAGCGGCCCAGCTGGTGGATCTGCAAGGAAGGTTGATCATGGAGCAGCCGTTGGTCCGCAGCATGGAGAGCGTGATGACGCTCGATGTCAGCGCCGTGAAGAAAGGCATATACCTCTTACGACTTGTGGATCCGAGCCATGCCAAGGGATTCCTCGTCTATAAGGTACGTGTCGACAGATAATTCTTCTCCCAGCTGATAGCAGATGAGAATCTGCCTATAAGCATCTTTGCGGGATGAACTTTGACGTAAGTGAAGTATCGCGTCTGATCAGGACGCGTCGCTCGATCTATCCAGCCATGTACTCCGGCGAAGAAGTGGATGATGCTGTCATCAACCAGATGCTGGAAAATGCCAACTGGGCGCCGACCCACGGTCTGAGTGAGCCCTGGCGATTTGTCGTCTTCAAAGGGGACGGGATCAAGAAGCTCGCGGATTTTCAGTCCAATATGTATAAGACCCGAGCCGAACGAGAAGGGACCTTTGATCAGGTCAAATTCGACAAATTGGCAAAAAAGCCTCTGCTTGCCTCACATATAATTGCTATTGGGATGAAGCGTCCCGAGAACAAAAAATTTCCAGAAATAGAAGAGGTAGAGGCCGTGGCGTGCGCTGTGCAGAACATGTACCTGACTGCCACGGCCTCTGAAGTCGGGTGCTACTGGGGAAGTGGCGGCATCACCTATTGGGAAGAAGCCAAGGACTTCTTTGGACTGGGACCGGATGATCGATTGCTGGGGTTCATGTACATAGGCATGCCGAAAGGCAATTGGCCCGAAGGTCGCCGAAGACCCATTTCCGAAAAAGTTCGCTGGGTTCAGTAAACCAGGCGCCAGCGGAAGGCCCACTTCCATCGCAGGTGGTACTGTGAGATGGACGCTTTGTGGAGAATCTCCTTCAGTTCTGACCTTCGAAAGCCTCGTGCTACAGACAGCGCGGCATCATGTCTGACCATTTCGGAGCGAGAGAATGCTTTCGTGAGCCACAAAATGCTGTAGTAAGCCAGGTTGTGGCGGTGAAGGTCATTGATGATGACCTGCTTTTCCGTTTGCCTTCTGAACAGACTGAAAAGTCGTATTAGCTGTTCATCAGAGAAATGGTGTGTAAAGAGGCAGCAATGGAGGATATCGCATTTCAGGGACTCAAATTCCTCCTCCAGAATGTTGACACACCGAAAGGTGATCTCGGGATAGTCCTCACAATTTCGGCGCGCGTATTCGACAATCGAATTATTGGCGTCGATCCCCAGGAACTGTACGTTTTTCTTGTGCTTTCGACACCACTTGGCAAGAGCGATGAGAATATCTCCTCCCCCACAGCCGAGGTCCATGAATTTTATAGGTCCTTGACTATTGCCAATGGCGCGGATAAATGCTTTAACGCTGATTTGATCCCCACCCAACCACTTGTTGATCGTATTGAGCTCACGCAGTGTTTGGTCGACAACGGGCCCACTACATTCCAGGTCGTCCATTATTTCTACAGCAGTAGAGCGCCGGGACAGATCAGGCATTCTGTGACACGGTTAGCAGCATACTTTCCATAGTCAAGCCAGGGCCAAAGGCAAAGCTGAGGATGTGCTCCCCATCATCCGCAGCATCCAGACCTTCCATGATATGCTGTAGCACAAACAACACAGACGGAGAAGACATGTTACCGTAATGTTTCATGACATGGCGGGCCGGTGCATTGTCCTCAGGTTTGAGGGACAATTCTTCCTCGATGACATCGAGGATCTTTCGACCTCCAGGGTGGATAGCATACCGTGAGATCTCACTCAAGGGCACGTCCATTTTCGTCAATAGTCGGTGAGTGAGTTCTGAGATGCCACCCTTGATGTGCGTGGGCACTTCTGCCGTGAGCTTCATTTCAAATCCGAAGTCCCGAATGTACCAGCCCATGTCCTCTCTGCCGTCCAGGTACAGATCACTATAGAATGCATCCATCTTCAAGGACGGCACAGATGGGTCGTTTCCGACGAGAACCGCTGCCGCGCCATCTCCAAAAAGCGCATTGGAGACCATGGCATCTTCCGAGGAACACTTTTGTAAGTGAATACTGCAGAGCTCCACAGCGACAATGAGCACTGTACTTGTAGGTTCCGATCTTACAATCTTATCAGCCGCTTTCAAGGCATTGAAGGCCGCGTAGCAACCCATGAAGTTGATCGCAGTCCTTTCGATATCCGTCGGTAGATCCAGCGTCTGCACCAGATCAATATCAAGCCCGGGAGCATACATCCCGGTGCAGCTCACGGCAATCAAGTGCGTGATATTTGAAGGGCGACGTCCGTACCTCCCGAAGCAGTCAAGCGCTGCGTTTTTGCCTAGCTCAACAGCGTGTTGTTGATACACCGACATCCTGTTTTCGGTAGTCGGCTCTGGGGCGTGAGCGTTGTCAGGGAAGAGTTGAAATCTTGGGGACGGTGTTGTAAAATCGGGTAGGACCGAATACCTTGTCTCTATCCCGCTGAGATTGTAGAGTACCTGCAGTTTACGCGAGAGATTGCGATCCAAATCCAGGTATTTTGCCATGAATTGCGCGAGCTCAGACTGCTGCGCTTTATGCCGTGGAACGGCCGTGCCAATGGACAAAATGCTAGGGGACATAAGGGCGTAAGATATCAACTAAATAACCAATGGATTTCGCTTCCTGTTAGCTGTTAAATGAAAAAATCCACCTTTCTGCACCTTCGAATACCCTTCTCCATCTTCCTGTTGCCCGTATTCCTATTTGCAGTTGCCGTGTTGAATGCGTCCGTAAATGTTGATCTTGTTTTGTCCTTCTTCATTCTGCACTTACTCATCTACCCGGCGTCCAATGGCTATAATTCATACTTTGACAAGGATGAAGGCAGTATCGGAGGTCTCAAAACTCCACCACGAGTGTCAGTAGAGCTTTACCGCGTGGCACTTGCGATGGACGTTGTGGGTACATGCCTGGCCTTGTTCATTTCATGGCAGTTCGCGGTGATGATTGTTATCTACGGACTCGTGTCCAAGGCCTATAGTCATCCATCGGTGCGTCTGAAAAAGTACCCAATTGTCGGTTGGTTAGCAGCTGGTATTTTCCAGGGTTATTTCACTTTCCTGATGACGGTGATGGCCCTGTCAGACTTGACCTATTCTGAGATCTTCCAGCCATCCATACAGTATCCAGCAATACTCTCGTCCCTTTTGCTTTTTGGTTCCTATCCGATGACGCAGGTATACCAGCATGATGAAGATAATAAGCGAGGAGATCGCACCATCAGTATCATCCTTGGGATAGAAGGGACTTTTTTCTTCACAGCTGTCTTCTTTACGCTATCTGTTGTGGGGTTTTGGCATTATTTCCTCACCTACACGGAGAGTGGTTTACAACGATCGTTGATTTTTCAGTTGTGCTTGATGCCCGTGCTGATCTTCTTTCTGCGGTGGTTTTTCCAAGTACGTAAAGATCATCTCAATGCAGACTTTGAGCGGACGATGCGGCTAAACTGGCTGTCCTCGCTTGTCTTCAACTTCTTTTTTGCAGGCTGGTGGATGTTCGGCTGAAGCTAGGTGAATGGCTCGCCATGTGTCTGGGCCATCAGCATTTTCGCAATGGGTCGTACGGTCTTACCCAGCACCACGGCAAAGCCGCTTGATTTCTTCCCGCCGAAAAGGCGCTGTATGCTTCGTCCACTTGCTAGCCTGAACCCAAACTTGCGCCGCCACTGGTGATCATAGGCCTGCTGCACTTGCTTGCGCTGTGCGATCGTCTGGTATCCGTATCGGGCCACATTGTCTGCCAGCAATTTGGAGCCATGGATAGCCATGGCCATACCATTACCGCACAGCGGAGTGATCATTCCCGCGGCGTCTCCTACCATGATGATGCCCCGGAAGACAGGTTCCTTGGCTTCAAAGGTGATTTCGTTGATCACCTCAGGCTGATCTAGAAGGAAATCAGCATTCTGGAAGATATCTCTCAGCCATGGGTTGCGATGGAGTACAGCTGCCTCCATGTCGGGAATGTTGCCGTAGGCTCTTAGTTGGCTTCTCTCACTCAGGTAGCACAGGTTGTACCGGTCACCCTCTACTTTATTGATACCGCAGTAGCCGCCAGGGAAGTTGTGCAGGGCGACGGTATCATCGGAAAAATCACTCTTTACGTGATACTTTATGCCCACATATGGCGAGCGCCGCTTCATAAATGATCGGTCGAGGGACTTGTCGAGGGTGGAGCGTTTGCCAAATGCTCCTATTACCAGCTTACCAGATATACGTTTCCCATCTTGCCGTGAGACACTCATCAGATCGTCTTCGTCCTGGACATCATTGACAGCGTTGCCGTCCATCACTTGCACTCCTCTACTGCGGAGTTTTTCTACCAACCAGTGATCCCACGCATATCGGCTGATACCAAAGCCGCCAAGATCCAGATCCATATCCAGGGACTTGCCTCCTACGGAGGTTAGTTTGAATTTATCAATCAGTGCCGGGCCTAATTCGTGTGGGAATAGGCCCCGATGTTCCAAGAAGGGGATGACTTCATTAGAAACGTACTCGCCGCATACCCTATGGAAGGGGTACTTTTTTCGCTCGATCAACACCACTTCCAGACCTAAATCGCGCAGTTGCCAGGCGGAAAAGATTCCGGCCAGGCCTCCGCCGATCACAATTGCATCAACCATTAGGGCACTCAGTTTCTAAGGAGAAACAAGATAGGACTCGAAAAGGATTATGGAAAAAGCGTAGAATCAAATGAGGCGCCGCAGACGGAATCTCTTTCTCATCATCACTCCATCGCGGAGGATGCGCATTTTGATTTTCATGCCGTCTCGCCGTCGCAAGATCGAGGTGATTTCCGAGAGCTTCGAGTTGTACAAGCTGTTGCCATTGATATCGAGAACACGGTCTCCCTCTCTGATATCGGCTTCTGCTGCAGGTGTGTTGGGTTCAATTTTTTTAACAACCAACGAGTCAAGGTGGCGGGAAAGTACACCCAGGGTCATGCCACTCATGTCAAATTCAAAATTCTTCTTGTACCGCCGCCCCCGAGAGAGGTACAGCTTCCCGCGGGAATAGTCGAATGTGGGATTGAACCGAGACAATAGCTCACCCCCAAGAGTACCATGCCTGGAACCACGCTTGATGGCGTTGCTGTACATGCCCTCGAATGGGATAGAGACCAAAACCTCGTCAAAAGTGTATTTGCCAATACTGTACTTATTGAAGCGACCGATCATACCAGGTATTTCGCCCCCCAGCCCCTGCCCCAACTGGGCAGTAATGGTCTTTTCAGGCAGCACAAGGTCGTCTGTATTGTGTACATCCAGGAGCAGGGCGTGACTAGCTCCCGTGTCCACCATAAGCTTCACAGAATCCATCGTCCCCCGCTGTGTCAGGAAGGAATCGATAAAGGGTTTGGTATCCTGCATGTTGAGGTCCAATACCTCGAAAAACTTCCGGGGGTTGTACTTCTTGGGATCGTAAAGGGTCATCTTCAAATCATCGTAGTCGATCTCCACGACAAACCGGTGAAACAGATCATAGCCAAGAATGCCGTACACCTCGTCCCCCAGATTCTCCTTCAGTCTGAGATAGTCATTCTTGAGGACGAGCATAGACATCTTGGTGCCCTTGATGCCCTCCGGTAGGTCGATGTTTACCCCGGTAGCCACAAAGGCTTCGACTGAGTCGATGATGCCTGGTCCGGTGATGTGGATGTTGCGGACGTAATTGAGTCCTACCAGGTCCCCAAAAGCCTTCTCAGTAAGTATCGTGGCCTCTGCGCCGGTGTCAACGATGAACTTGACGGTGAGGAAATTATTGATCACCACAGGGATCGTCACGAGGTTGTTGTACAACTCGAATTTGAAGGTCACCTTCTTGTTCTTGTCGGGCAGACTAAAGCCGATTGTTTGCTGACAAGTACCAGCAAGTGCAACAGAAAAAAATATGATGAATATGAACTTCTTCATCCCGCTTAGCCTCCTACTATGTTAAACGAACTCAGGTATGGTATGAGTTTAACAAAACAAGTCTTCGAATCCCTTAGAAGCCGTATCCAAATAGGCTCTATAGTAAGTTAGTTGAATAATTTCGTGATATCTTCCTTTGTCAGACTTTTTACAAAGCTTTCTTCAATTGTAATTAAGTCCTGTGCAAGCTTCAACTTTGATTGTTGCAGCAGCAGGATTTTTTCCTCGACGGTTTCCCGGGATATGAATTTGTAGGTAAATACTTTGTTGCGCTGACCTATTCGGTGTGCCCGGTCAATGGCTTGCGCTTCGATGGCCGGATTCCACCAGGGATCAAGAATGAACACATAGTCAGCTTTGGTCAGATTGAGCCCCAGGCCACCAGCCTTCAGGGAGATCAGAAAGACGTTTGTATCCTCACTCTCCTGGAACTTCTCTACCTGCCCCTTGCGGTCCTTCACCCCACCGTCCAGGTATGCAAAAGGAATGTGACGCTCGTTCAGGTATTTGGACACAATTTTCAGGTGCTTGACGAATTGACTGAAGATCAAGATCTTGTGATCGCTTCGCAGCGCATTCTCGATCATATAGGTGACGTCCTCAAATTTGCCACTGTCACCGTCGTAGTTTTCGTCAACCAGGCCCGGGTGATTGGCGATCTGGCGCAGTTTCGTTAAACCTTCAAGCAGCAGGAACTGGGAGTTTTTCAAGCCTTCGGCCTCGATGACATCGAGGATCTTATTGCGATAGAAGTTTTTCTGCTCTTCGTAGACCTCACGCTGTTTTTCCGACAGGGAGCAATACTTGATATTGATGACCTTCTCAGGAAGGTCTGTGGCCACCTGGGATTTTTCACGTCGCAGGATAAATGGCTTTATGAGAGCGTTGAGTCGCCGGATTTTGTCCTCATCACTTTTCTTCTCGATGGGGATTAGGTATTCATTTTTGAAGTAAGATTTGGAACCGAGCAATCCGGGGTTGGCGAATGACAGCTGTGACCAGAGGTCCATCGTGCTGTTTTCGATGGGTGTACCCGTGAGGATCAGCTTCCTACGGGATTTCAACTCCCGTACTGTCTTTGAAATGATCGACTCAGGATTCTTTATCGCCTGCGACTCATCGAGTACTATATAGTCGAAGTAGAACTCCTTGAGGATGTCGATATCCAGCCGTGTGATGCCGTAGCTGGTGATCACCATGTTGTACTTCGAGAAGTTGCGATGGTCCTTCGAGCGTCCGCTGCCCGTATAGTTGAGGATCTTGAGCTTCGGTGTGAAGCGGTTGGCCTCCATTTCCCAGTTGTAGATAAGGGAAGTAGGCATGATCAACAGATGGGTAGCACCATTATTTCTTTCTGAGGCGTTCTGCAGCAAACTAAGCGTTTGCACAGTTTTGCCCAGTCCCATATCATCTGCGAGGCATCCGCCAAAGGCATATTCGTCGAGGAAGCGCAT
Organism: Cyclobacteriaceae bacterium; assembly: GCA_965227935.1. GTDB lineage: Bacteria > Bacteroidota > Bacteroidia > Cytophagales > Cyclobacteriaceae > JAWPMT01. Next base: position 728,671 of record CBDDGS010000055.1, read on the forward strand.
CCAGTTGAACCCAGCTAATTGATAGGGGCGGAGAGAGCCGCGGAAATGCTTGGAAACAGCTTTTGTCTCGATCTCGTCAAAATCCAGCAGGCGGTTGAGCTTCCTGGTGATAGATACCTGAGCGCTATTGTTTGTCTTCAGCTCATTGACCAGTGCCAGATGATGCTTCTCCAGTGCGAGATCATTGGATGATTCGCTTTCTCTGGAAAAGGCGAAGAGGTCCCCATATTCCGATCGCCAGTTGTCCGGAATGATGCCGATCTCACCATTAGGCAGCTTGACCTCGTTCTTCTTTTGGAGGATGAGCTTGCGGATCTCCTTGAAGGGGATCTCGTAGGGCCCAAAGCGGACCACTGCTTTTATGTCAAACCAATCGATGCCCTCTTCTATCTTGATATCGATGGAGCTCTCACCCAGGAAGTAAACCTTGCCGTTGTTTTTTTGCTGGTGAATGTCGAAGCTGAAGTCATCGAGTACCTCGCGGTTGGCGTTGAGCCAGGCGAAGATCTCACCCCTTGTGACTGTCGTGCGGGCATTCTTTATGGTGAGGCCACGCTCATGGAGAGTTTGGAGGATTTCCTTCTCCCTATCCAGTTTTCTCTTGATCCTGTGAAAAGTGTAGGCCTCGTCTCGCTTTTCGAGGGAGACACTTACCTCTCTTAGGTGATCGGCACGAAAGCGATGGTCACCATAGGCCAGACTTAGCTCCACAAGCATTTTGCTGTCCTCGGCGTTATCATGGTTACCATTTTCAAACAACGTGGTGCCATTGCCCTCTTGGACTTCAGACAGTTTCAGGATCGGCTTGGGCTCGAAGCTCTTTGTCTTTATTTCAAATCCCTTTGCATACACGTCGAAGGATGCTACCAGCGGCGCCACGAATTTTTCGAAATACGTCTCTTCGACGTTCTTGGGGATGAGTATGAATTTCTTGTTGAGAAAAGGCTTTAGCTTGCCTCCTGAGATCGGTTGCTGAAATGTGAACAATTGCTGGTCTACCACCATCCATCCGGGTTCCTGGCAGACGATGTAGCTTCCGTTGTTGAGGAAATCGATCTTCTCTCCCTTGAGCTTGATCGTGGGGAAGTAGTGGGTGTTGTCCTCATTTTTTCGAAAATGAAAAAGGACAGACGCCTTGTCTTCCAGTATTTCTATTTCTCTCCAGGTGGGTTCGCCATCGGTGCCCATTTCGAACAGCCGCTTGCCTTTGAGTAGAGGCATGATCTGCGATCGGCGTCTCTCGAGATAGCCGCTTATCTCTTGCTGCAGGAGTTTGTCGCCGGCTTTTTTATCATAGGCCTTCAGGAAGAACTGTTCCGCCTTGATCTTTTTCTTCACAAAGTGCTGGATCACCTTATCCTGCTGCATGCTGTCCATGAGACGTATGAGTTCATAGTCGTTGTCATCCAGACCCTCATGGAACTCAGGGGCGTTTTTCGAAGAAATGTTTTGATTCGAAAAAGTAAGCTGATTCTTGGCGTCTAGCTGTACGACGAATGACTCAAAAATATATCCCAGATACTCATGCTGGAACAAGGAGTAGATTAGCTCAAACGGCTGCTCCGGGGCGACTTTCATTCGATCTTCTTAGCAATGCAAACATCGAAACTAATGAAATAAGATTAAAAAACGATTATCTGTGAGTAAAGCTTCAATCCGAAGCTATGAACTGGTAAAGTTGCCTTTTCAGAGGTCCTGCAGGGAGAACTTTCGGGCGGCTAACCTGGCTGGGGGAAACGACGCCAGGAACGTGACAACCACTATGGCAATGCAGGTAAGCAAGACATCGGGAAGCTCGACTTTGACGGGATAGGCATCCATGATCGCACTCTGCATGCCCATAGAAATAAAGCCAAATTGCTGCTGGCCGTAGCTGACCATGAGCCCAAGCACCAGGCCTGTCAAGGCGCCAGTGAATGCCACGATACTTCCTTGGGTGATAAAGATCTTTTGAATCAATTCGCGAGGGGCACCCTGGGCAATGAGAATGGAGATGTCCTTTCGCTTGTCAAGCGCCAGCATCATCAATGCAAAGTAGATGTTGACGCTGGCGACAGCAATGATCGCCGCCAATGTGACAAAGACAAATAGCTTTTCTAGCTTCAGGATCTTATAAATATCCTCGTGTATTTCATCATTGGTCTTTACGGTGAAATCTGGCCCGAGGGCTGTCAATACGGATGCCTTCACCTCCTCGGTGTCTGCCGTCTCATCGATCTGTATCTCGAGCGCATTGCGCTTGCTGCCATAGTTGAAGAGGTCTACCGCGAAGTCGATGGGTACGAGCACGTAATTTTCATCGTAGAATTTTTCGATGGCGAATATTCCACCAGGCAGAATGTAACGTATTGTGGTGAGCCGTTCGGGATTGACTACACCGGGACCAATGTCTCTGGGGTAGTACATCTGGATCACAAAGAAGTCGTTGGTCGGTTTGATCTGGAGGTCATACTGTATGCCCCTACCGACGAGGGCATAGGGGATATCGTCCCTTACCAGTTGCTTGCTTCCAAATACGATTGCATTGTCAAAGCGATTGTTGCTGACGAAGTTTTCACTGACACCCTTCAGTCTCACCACTTTTTGCGAGTTGTTGTATTTGATGAGCACGTTGTCCTCTACCACCTCTGTCAGCACTGCAATGCCCTCCACGCCACGGAGCTTCTCCTTCAACTCATCATCGTATTGAAACGAACGTCCTTCTGTGGCAGTGATCTGTATTTGCGGGTCGAAGTTTTCGTATAGCCCCCTGAGCAGATCTTCAAGGCCGTTGAAAACCGACAGTACAATGATCAAAGCCATCGTCGCGATCCCGACTACGAGCATCGAGATGATCGAAATGACGTTGATGAAGTTTTTCTTCTTTTTGGAGAAGAAATACCTGCGCGCTATGAAGAATGGTACATTCAAGACGCTGGATCTTCGGGTTCGCCGGGTGGGATGTCCAGGTCGTCAATGAGTTTGTCCATGGCGGCAGCGCGCTCCTCAGTGTCGTCGTGAAAGAAAGCCAGTTCCGGGATCTTGCGTATCCGCTTTCCGATCTTCAACCCCAGAAGCTTGCGTACCTCGCTCTTCATAGGTTCAAGCTTGTCGAAAACCGCCTCCGCATCTTTGATCGGAAATACACTCAGATATACGCGGGCGAGACTGAGGTCAGGTGACACGTCCACATCCGTCAGCGTAACAAAGGCATTACCGAAGAAGTGCCTTGGGTCTTTTTGGAAGATCTCACTGAGGTCTTTCAGGATCTGCCGCGAGTATTTGTTCTGTCTCTTTCCGTCCATAGAGCCTACAAAGGTAGGTGCTTCCGTCCATTCCGCATTTTGGCTGACGATTTAAAAAACCAGAGGAATATGACACCAAGGCGATATTGAATTAATTTCGTACCGTTATCACAGAATTTCACAGAAGACTGCCACGTGTTCAAACTTCTTCGCGTCAATGATCCATACCTTCTCGTCGGTGTTTTCGGCGTGCTGATCGTCATCCGGGTCATTGGGGGCATCGTCGGCCTGCCTATGGAAGACATAGAGCTCAAGTGGCTTCTGGTGGGTGAGCGACTGAGTGATGGGTTTCGCATGTATTCGGAGACGTTCGATTACACCGGCCCTTTGGCGGCTTACACTTACAAGCTGCTGGATCTCATTGGCGGTCGTTCCCGGGGCTTGCACCAGGTGATTTCGACACTGCTGGTGATGTTCCAGGCAGGCATATTGAATATCACCCTTCTCCGTAATAAGGCCTTCTCTGAGAACAACTATTTCCCGGCTTTTTTCTACGTACTGGCAGCATCTGCGATACCGGATTCCTACGTCCTTTCACCGCAGCTGATGAGTCTTACTTTTATCCTCCTTTCTTTGGGCTATATCTTTAGGAGGATCGACAACCAGGTGACTGATGAGCTGTTCCTCTATTCTGGATTGTATCTGGGCGTTGCCACGCTTTTCTATTTGCCAGCGATCATTTACTTCATTGCGCTCTTCGCGTCCTTGCTCCTCTTTTCAAATCCCGCGGTTCGTCGCCTGCTCTTATTTATCTATGGCCTGTTCATGCCTTTTCTGCTCGTCTATAGCTATTATTTCTGGCATGGGGATCAATGGTTTTTCATACGGTCGTATTTTCTGCGGGGCCTCTCCGGCACCAGGACCTTCGATGTAGGGTGGTACAACCTGGTGGTAGCAGGCTCACTGCTGATCTTTCTAATATTCATCTGCTGGGCGCGCGTGTCTATCTACGGGAGGTATGCCAATTTCCAGTCGAGAGTTCAACAGGTAATGGTGCTCCTGGCCCTCGCCGGTGTGGGCATCCTGTTTCTGGATGTCGAGTTGGGCTACCATCATTTGATCTTATTCGTGCCGACACTCAGCGTATTTGTGGCGCACTACCTCTTGCTGTTAAGACGTCGCTGGATCAGGGCGGTGGTACCCTATTTAATTCTCATTGGATTGTTGGGGCACCCCTATTGGATCAAGCAGTACCTACAGCCTCGGGAGCAAGACATTGCCGACCTGACATTGCCGGAGGCGGGCTCACTCATGTATTTTGGGGACGGCTTGGGTCCTTACAGGGATCGAGAGATTGCCTCTCCTTTTCTCGATCCGGAGCTTTCTACCTATTGGATAGAAAAGCTGGACTACTATCAGCCAGCGGGTCATTTATTTGCCGTTTTAGAACGATCCAGCCCGGAGGTGATTTGGGACGAAAAGCAGGTAGTCACCAAGATCTTTCGTCGTTATCCCGATCTGGAATATCGCTATCAGCGGCGCGGGCTGCTCTACATTCGTACGGAGTAGTTCTTATTCGTAGTCCTCTGCCTTCATTACACCTTCGGATTCGGCTACTTCCTGACGGATCACGCGTGCCGAGATAAATATGCTGATCTGATACAATCCAATAAGAGGGATCGAGATCAGCACCTGGCTAAATACATCCGGGGGTGTGAGCATTGCACTAAGCACCAAAATGGCCACAATCGAATGGCGGCGGTAGGTCCTCATCAGCGATGGAGTGACCAAGCCAGCTTTTGTCAGAAAAAAGACGATGATCGGAAGCTGGAAAAGGATGGCACAAGCAAGGATGATCGTCGTCACCGTCATCACATAGGAGACGATGTCAAACTCGTTGAGGATGGAGGCATCAATCTGGTAGTTGGCTAGGAAGTTGATAGAGATCGGCGCCACCACAAAATATCCAAAAAGCACACCCATGGTAAATAGCAGGCTGACATAGAACGTCGCTCCTCTTGCTGCCTTACGCTCCTTGGGGTATAGCCCTGGCTTGATAAATCGCCAGACTTCCCAGAAGGCGTATGGGAATGTCATGATCAAACCTATCACAAAAGACGATGTCAGGTGCATCATGAACTGGCCCGTCATCTGCCGGCTTTGGATGATAAATGGGAGCTCCTCTATGCAGAAGAAATCCCAACCCATGGAATTGGAGATGTCGCACAGCATGCGATAGGTCCAGAAGTCTGCCCTCGATGGCCCGAGAATCACTGTCCCAAACACAAAGTCCTTTCCAACGAAAGCCGCTACGGCAAATACCAAAATGGCAATCATCGATCGTATGAGGTGCCATCTCAATTCCTCGAGATGGTCCAAAAAGGACATTTCTTTCTCGTCTTCGATCTGATCCAAGGGCATAGGAGATCCTCTAATCGTTAAAGGTTAGGCCAGTGTGTGCTCCGCGAACAACGGGTAGGAGCTCATCCAGCTATTGATTTCGGTTTTGATGGCTGCCAGCTTGCTATTTTCATCATGGTGCTTGATACACTGATCGATGTACTCTACGATGCGTGTCATGTCGTCTTCCTTCAATCCTCGCGTGGTCACCGCGGCAGTACCCGTACGAATGCCGGAAGTCACAAATGGCGATTTATCGTCAAATGGCACCATGTTTTTGTTGACGGTAATATCTGCTCTGCCCAGTGCAGCTTCGGCTTCTTTTCCAGTGATCCCTTTGGAGCGCAAGTCGATAAGCATCAAGTGATTGTCGGTACCGCCAGAGATCAGTTTATATCCTCGATCTACAAACGCTGCCGCCATTACCTCGGCATTTTTCTTTACCTGGACGATGTAGGTCATGAACTCGTCGGAGAGGGCCTCACCAAATGCCACCGCTTTCGCCGCAATAATGTGCTCCAGAGGGCCTCCCTGTGTACCAGGGAATACGCCTGAGTCCAGTAAGCTCGACATTTTGCGTATGGTGCCTTTGGGTGTCTTGAGGCCAAATGGATTGTCAAAGTCCTCACGCATCATGATGACACCTCCCCGTGGTCCGCGGAGTGTTTTGTGAGTAGTGGTGGTGACGATATGGCAATGCTCCAGGGGATCGTTGAGCAGTCCTCTGGCGATCAGCCCTGCTGGGTGTGCGACATCCGCCAGCAATAGGGCTCCCACCTCCTCAGCAATGGCTCGGAGTCTTTCATAGTCCCAATCACGGCTATAAGCTGAGGCACCGCATATGATCAGCTTTGGTTGCTCCTTCGCTGCTGTCGCTGCTACCGTGTCATAGTTGACAGTGCCAGTCTCCTCCTCAACCCCGTAAAAGCTGGGCTGGTAAAGCTTGCCAGAAAAGTTGACCGCAGAGCCGTGGGTGAGGTGACCTCCATGAGAGAGGTCAAAACCCAATATCTTATCACCGGCATTGAGGGCGGCGAGCATGACGGCGGCGTTTGCCTGGGCGCCGGAGTGCGGCTGGACGTTGGCCCATGTGGCACCAAAGAGCTCCTTGATTCGCTCGCGGGCGAGATCCTCTACCTCATCTACCACTTCACAGCCTCCATAATATCGCTTGCCTGGCAAGCCCTCGGCATATTTATTTGTAAGGACGCTGCCTGCAGCCTCCCGTACCTGCGGAGAGGCAAAATTTTCAGAGGCAATCAGTTCGATCCCATTGATTTGGCGACCCTCTTCCTGACGGATCAGGTCAAATAGTTTTTCATCTCGCTCCATGGGCCCAAAATTAGCTGAAATTCTTGTGAAGAAAGAAGGGGAAGTTGGGCTTGAATGCAGACCTGATAACACTTCGCTTGAAGGTCACTCTCTTTCTTTCCAATGGGCACGCAGTAAGAGGACGACGATCAACGTATGTAAGGCAATCGTAGGCCACAACATGGGGCCATCATGACCTCGGGAGAGTGCGCCAAAAGTCATCACCCCGATGCCCGCAAGGTTGTAGAGAATGTAGGCAATCGTAACGCCATTGAGGGTTTGCTTTTCCTTGGACTTCGCAACGAAGAAAAGCATGATCCCCATTGAGAGGAGCGCCGCACCGAGCATCTGTGAGGGAGTGAGCGCTTCCGGGCCGACATTGATATCTACAAGCAGGGCGGTTGTTTGCTTTGGAAGGGCCAGCAAGGAACTACCTGCGGCCAGTTCCAACAATGCACCAATGACGAGGAGAGATGCTCTGTTCATACCTTGATTTGTTGAGAGGACTAAAGATAATCACAAGCATCGCATAGAAGGGTGACGAAGATCACCCCGACGGCTCAGAAAAGGTAGCCATTGGCTGCCTCTATTTTGATAGGCAGGTCTTTTTCCCCCAGCGCTTCACGGAGGTCCCTCTCGATCGTGTTGCACAAGGCAGTCATCGGTGTGTCAGTGGTTCTGTTTTCAAAGGGATCCTCGTTTGCTGCCCCTGTACGCTCCATGATGATGAATACGCCAGCCACAAGGCCGGAGAAGGGAATGATCAGCCAGGATAGATCCACCATCTCATGGGAATGGAAGAAACTCAGCAGTCCAAAGGGTAAGAGCGCCGCAAAGACCCAAACAAAGACTCTCGTGAAAAAGTCGTACTGACGGGGCAGAGGCGTGTTCTTGATTCGTTCGGCTGCTCCCTGGTAGTTGGCGAGTGCCGCCAGCTGCTGCTCCATCTGAAAGCTGTCAAAGCCTCCCAGGGTGCCATTGGCCATGGCAGTATACACATCCCGACCAATGAGCATTTGCAAATAATTGGGCTTGTTTTGTGCGGCTACCACCTCGGCGTATTCCTCCGTAGGGAGTAGCGGCCGAAGGTCGTCCCAGGCGTCTTGTTTGCGGAGATGAAGGCGGAGGGCATTGACCCAGGCGATGCACCGATAAACCATTCGCCTTTTGAACTGCTCGCTCCGCTCCGGCTCATAGTTTTCCTGATGCGCATGGCTGTCGGTGAATGTGATGATCAATCGGGACAAGATCCGGCTTGAATTCACAATGCCTCCCCAGATCTGGCGGGCCTCCCACCAACGGCCATAAGCCGATTGATTGCGAAAGGCGACGAAAATAGCGAGCGCGGATCCAACTACCCCGATCGGTGTAAAATTGAAAACCACTGACAAGCCCATTATGTGGAGTGTCCATACCACGATGGCCCATAGGAGGGTAAAGGTCATTGGCCACTTGATGTACTGCCAGACTTTGATGGGGTCGAAATTTCTTTTGACAATCATGGGGATAAGAATTTTTTAGAATTGCTTGCGAACGAAGATGCCGGGATTGGAGTCGGTAGTGGAATAGTCTGTCCCCGCACCTGATAGGTTGATGGCCAGGCCAAATTGGTAGCCTTTGAAATCGACTCCACCTCTGACGCGCTGAACGCTGAAAGCATGTCCCTCCTTGTCAAAAGCGGAAAACAGCTCGAGGCTTGTGTACCACTTCCATTGCTCATTGAGGTTGGGTGTCCAACGCATGATGGAAAACCAGGAATAGCGAAGGTCGCTTTGAAGGGCGATCGATGTGAGGGCGTAGATCACGAGGGTCTTACTCGTTTTGAAGTAGTGCACGCCCGCATCACTGCCGCCTCCGGCGTTGGAGATTCGGCCTACCACCGTACCCCCGAAACCTGAAGCGGTCGTGTAGCTCAGATAGGCCCCGGTGAAAAGGTTCGTGTTGTCGTCGTAATCGACCGTCGCCCTTGATCTGCTGAAGAGGGTCCATCGTCGTTCCTCATCGAATGATTTCAGCCACTGTGCGTCGGCGAAGATGCGCTCTGTCCCCGTCATCACCTCGAGGCTCTGGGAGTAGATGCTGTGTGTAGCGACAATGAAAAGAAGGGGCAGGAGGGTTTTCATGCACTCAATTTAGATGAAGTCTTGGGAGTGATTTCAGGAGATTGGCCAACCTTCAAATGAAGGTCGGCCATCTGCAAGCCTATGCGGGTACCGCTGCTCTTTCTGTCAGCAGGTCTACCATCATAGATGCAGCGGCAGCCCCTGAATTTTGCTGCTGGCCCGTGACCAGATGGCCATCGGTGATCGCATAAGACGAGAATGCCGGTGCGACTTTGAAGTCCGTTCCCTCTATCTTCCGGGCTTCGTCCTCTATGCGGTAGGGCTGGATCTTTTGGCCTACGGCCTGATCAGCGAAGTCCTCCTCGGAATTGGCGAAGCCTGTCCACGTCTTGCCTTTTACTAGCAGCTCGCCGTCAGACTTCCTCGTTTCCAGCAATAGCGTCGTCGAGTGGCAGACGGCGGCGCTGGGCTTACCGGATTCATAAAAATCGGCGAACAGCTGCTGTAGCTCAGTATTGCCCCGGAAGGTATACATGGGACCCTGGCCACCGACGAGAAAAATGCCGTCGTAATCTGAGGCCTGTACTTCAGAAAGAGGCAGCGTGTTTTTTAGCAAGTCCTGAAACCAGTCCTGTTGCATGTATCCCAGGGAGATGACGTCGTGAGCCGAGTAGCCACTTTCATCTGTAGGATTGGAGAAGGAGTCCATTGCGATCTCTCCGCCTTTCGTAGAGGCCAATGTGATCTCGTATCCTGCTTCCTGGAAGACGAAAAGTGGATGGGTGAACTCCGCTGCCCAGAAGCCAATGGGCCATCCGGTTTGCTCTGAGATAGCAGGGCTACTTGCTACCATGAGGATCTTTCCTTTGGTGGGCATGCCATGGGCATGTACATAGTGCTGTGATTCTTTTACCTGTTGGGTCATATCATTGAATTTTTTATTGTCCATGCCCAAAGGAACGACGATACCCTATCTTTGATACTATACTTACTAAATACACCGATACATACTTTTTGGAAAGTAAATTGATTTACAGATAGTTATGCCTGAGTTCCTTTATAAGAAGAAGCTGTACTACAATCCCGTGGAATTTGCCATGGCACATATTGGCGGTACCTGGAAGATGCCGATCCTGTGGAGGCTCAAGGATCGTGTCATGAGATATGGCGAGCTGAAAAAGGATATCCCCCATATCGCCGACAAGATGCTGACTACGCAGCTCAGGGAGTTGGAGGAGGAGGGATTTATCCATCGGGAGGTGTATCCCGTGGTGCCCCCGAAGGTGGAATACTCCATGACGGAGAAAGGCCGAACGTGCATTCCTGTCATTGAGACGATTCGCAACTATGGGCTGTTTCTAATGGATGACGCTGGTGTCGAGCACGGCGACAAGTAAGAAAATCCTTCGAACCCCAGCCCGTAGCACTGACCTACCCACATAGCCCGGATGGAGCCGATAGCCGGCATGGGTCGCCGGACCCTACCCATCGCTTCCAATTGAGTGCAATACGTTGGGGGTCCCGGCACTGCGGCGGGGACAAGCGGGGCCGTGCTAAAGGTGAGAGCCGGCAAGCAAGTAGAGACGAAGGTAGACCCTGGCTGCTCCAAAATAAAAAAACGGACCCCCTGGGGAGTCCGTCCATCGACCGCTGAATCCTCAGCGTCAACCTAACCTAAATTGCTGGCCTTAATTTCTTAGTCTGACGTGTCGCTCATCGCAGCACATGTCGACGATCTCCTCTGCCTCTTCGCGTGAAATGCCATGTTCCATCGCTAGGTGTACGAGAGTGAGGGCTGTTTTGGTTGCCAGGCGGTGACTTCTGGTCAGCTCCCAATCGATGAGGCGCTTGAACGCCCTGAAATTTGGTAGGTGCAGGTTTTGGAGTATCATCTTGGCGTGTGGTTCTGTCTATGTGGTTGACAGTATTACATGTAAGGTCATGGATTCCCTACCTTTCCAAGGAAACGCGCAAGTATGAAAGCGCCGGCCGCGCCATTGATTTGAGGAGCTACTTTGGCAGGATGGGTTTCATCTTCATGTAGCTGTCCTTTTCATCTTTCCTGACGGCGGGCTGTCCTACGTAGCCATTGGGGCTCAGCTCACGGTAGAAGGGAATCTCCGCAAAGGTAAAATTGTACATTTCGTCCGGGCCACGGACTTTGAGCGTGTGCATACCCTTCGGCAGGTCCGTGATATCCAGGTAGGTGAGGATCCCCCTTTGATTGGTTTTTTGCTTGTAATGGAACAGCCACTGAATACTATCGATGGGTTGATCATCGAGTGAAATCTGATAAAATGACGATGCGCACTGGAGCTCCACATAGCGGGATGCAGTACCCAACTGGATAAGGGAGTCGTACGCACAGTGCTTTTTCATAGAATCCTCCTGGGCGATTTTCAAGACGGTAAACAGCCGCAGCGTGTTTTCAGAGATAATGTCAGACTGTATATGTGCCTGCACAGAGTGGAAACCCTCATTTTGGTCATCATAATACCCACTGAAACTTGACGTGCCTCGGGCATTGTTCCATAGCGAGAGACGTGTCCAGCCCTCCCCCGGTATCGTCGCGCTGTCGGAAGTCACATCCAGCATGAAAATACTTATGACCACAAAAAACACCAGAAATATGCCCACCTTCCATCTGTTGTAGTTGGTGATCAGCGTGAAGTAAATGGGGCGATAAAATCGCGCCAGGGAAAGGGCACTGATCAGCCGGTGAATAGGCAGGTAAACGGGAGCCAGCCATTTGATCCTTTTGAGCAGCCCGAGCGTGACGAAATCCGCCAGCCCGACAAAGCCGATGATAATCACGGTGTAGGCATAGATCTCCACGATTTGCTCGAAAGGACCGTCGAGGTCTTCCGGTCCACTTATGAGCGAAATAGAGATGACGGGTATGATCAGCGTGAGAAGGAAAAAAAGGTAGCCGCCAATCACCATCATGAACATCAGGAAGGAAATAGCGAAAAGTGAGCTACAGAGTTTTTCGAGATTGATGATGATCTGCTCGATCGGCGGTATCTTTTCTATCCTCTTCTGGAAAAGTGGGCTCAGTTTGAGATTGTCCTTGTTGATCCCTTTTGGGAATGTAAAGCTGAGTCCCACCATGCCGACCCATATGCCCCTGCTGATAAGATGAAGGATGAGCCCGAAAGTAAGCCAGTACAGGGCGATCTTCAGCAAGGCGATGAAATTGTCCAGATCGGTAAAGGTGCCGAACAGATTGAGCTTGGCGAAGGCCAGGAAACTATCCAGGAGCCCGGGCGCCTGAAACATCCCATAGAGTACGATCCCTGAGAGTAGGATCTCCGGTTCCCAGCTTTTTTGTTGTAAGTCACTTAGCCAGGTGGGCTTCTCTGGTGGGTTCGGTTGGGGCATTGACTGTGGATTTTCTCTTCGTAGGTGATAAAAATAGGCAGAAACGAAAAGATGCGGACGAGGTACTGCGCAGCCATGCCTTATTTGAGTTTTAAGGTTTTTGGGTGGTTTAGTGTTTGGGTTTTTAGGTTTTTCGCCGTCATGCAGAGCGCAACGCAGTGGAGCGTGGCATCTCCGACGGCGGTTGGGTTGATATGTTGATGAGTTTTTGAATTGCCTCTTTCCCCCTGGCAGTCGACCCCCAACCTCATAGCTGAGGCCTGTCCTATTACTGATAGGCGATGAGTAGCTTGATCGTAATGTCATGCGGTGCTACCTCGTTCCCACCAAAGTAGGGCCACAGCATGTAGTAGATGCCCCGATAGCAGGGCCGGTCACGGGCGATCCGGACTTCAGGATGGTCATTGACCGTGAATACGTAGGCATTGTCGTGAAGTGTCAGGGTGAAGTTCGATGGCTCATTCAAACTGATGGGGCCGATGGGCTCAATGATGCGTTCCCCCGATACATAGGCGTAGGCGAGAATCTCCAGTTGGCCGTCCAGCCAACGCCAGCCAAATCTGGCACTGTGATCATGGTGGTGGGAGTTGCAGTCACTGAAGCCCAGCAATTTGTTGGTGTCGTGTTGGTTTTCGTCTGAGGTACTTGTGTAAATAGCGGTTTCATCAAAGATGGCTTTGAAAGAGAGCACGTCGGACTGCAGGGTCTGCACTTTGCTGACCTTGCTATGCTTGCCCTCCGGCAGAACAAAGAGCTGATAGGGTTCATAGTAGCTCGTCTCACAAGCCAGCAGGGAGAAGAGCAGTAGCATAGTAGATAGCTGCTTCATGTCTATCGTGCAAAAGCCAGGTCTGTTCTCCCTCCTACTTTTTGTCTTCTCCGTCCGCTCAAATCAAACCTGATGCCAAGCAAGGCCGAGGGTGTCAGGGTGCGAAGCGCTACACCTCCCTGGAAGTGCAGCCGGCGAATCGGCTCGTAATCCATGTGGAGGCCCGGTGAAATGACGAAGTGCTGTCTATTGGCGATACCCGTCTTGGCTCTGAGGCTAAGAGAAAATGAATCCCATTCCTTCACGATGACGGAGGCAAACAGACCGAAAAATTCGCGCTCGACCAATGGGTTTCTGGCATCGGAAGAGGATGCGGCGGGTTCACAGTTCTGGTAAAATCCCCCTATCTGGTAGTTGACACCACAGGTGTAACCCAGGGCAACACCCATTTTGGGACTTGCTGGTGTCCTCTCGAAATACGTCTCCACAAAGAGCTGCTGGCATACCACGTTTCCTGCCGCTACCACACTCAAAATCACGATGCTCAGTAGTTTGTTCATTGTTTCGATGGTTATGTATTCAAATTTGGGAATGTATCAGGGAGGTACCGAGAGGATAATGCGGAAGTCCCAAAACGCGTATTTCACTGACCTGTCTACGTGAAAACCGTAGCAGGTGCAGCACGCGGACGTCAAGACAGGGTGCAGAAAGGGGCCTCTAAGAACTGGAAATGGCTCAGCGCACAACCCAAGACCGGCGTCACATGATGTGCCGCTCGACGGCGTACATGACCAGGCCCGCGATGTTTTTGCAGCCAGTCTTCTCGAGCAGATTGCGCTTGTGGGTCTCCACGGTTCGGATGCTGATAAACAGCTTGTCTGCTATTTCCTGATTGGAGTATTCCTGTACGATGAGCCGGAGTACTTCTTTCTCCCGCTCGGAGATGGTCGACTCTACGGTTAGCCGCTCTTTGGGCTTGATCCTGGCCATGTGATTGACGATCACATCGTATATCTCCTTTGAGAAGTAAGTATTGCCAGCGAGGATCTCCCTGACGGCATGCAGCATCTCCTCTACTTCCACGCTCTTGGGCACATAGCCCTTCGCTCCCAGAGCAATCATCTTGTTGATGGACCCTACATCCACGAGACTGGATAGGGCGAGGACCTTTTGATCAGTGTACTTTTCGACAATCTTTTCCATTAGACCGATACCGTCCAATTGCGGCATACTGATGTCGGTGATGACGATGTCGTATTGGTTGGACTCCAATAGTTCCCACGCCTCTCGGCCATTGCTCGCTTCCCCTGCTACCACAAGATCATCGAGCTCGTGGAAATACAGTTTCAGCCCTTCTAAAATGATCTTGTGATCGTCGACGAGCAAGATCTTCTTCATTGGTTCTTTGGTTGAGCGCATGAAAATAGCGGATTTTTCAGTCAAACTGAACCCCTCTGGTACGAATGAGTAGAGATGTCAATACGGCTCCCATCAGACCCATACTTTACCAGTACAGTTATAGGGGATAAGCAATCTGGCCATCCGGTTGCCTACGTATTTCACATACTCAATACCGAAAACCCTTATTCGGACAATTAAGGGATGTGCTCTCCTTTGCGAGGGTTGTGATGGAGACCTTTCAGCTATGAAACCGATAAAAACTACGACGAAGTGGGGGACTGCCTTGAGCATCGTGCACTGGATTGTGATCATTCTCTTTTTTGTGATGGCCGGAGTAACTCAAGGAAGGAGCCAGGGGATCCAGGCCGAAACTTATGTACAACTCAGTGCCATCGGCACGCAGCCTGGCGTAGCCCTGAGATGGGTCAACCAAAAGGGTTGGGGTCTCGGAGGCTTTTATCAGTCGAACAAAGCATTTGACTTTGAAGGGAGGCTGTCGAACCGGTCCTTCTCCGGACTCGACTTCGTCGTTCCGATTATCACTTGTGAGAAGCTTGCTTTATCGGGCAGTCTGAAGGCGGGTTTTGTCAACAACCAATTTCTGGTGGTGACGCCGGAGATCAACACGCAGGTGAGTATAGCTCGCTCCTGGTCCCTTGCCCTCGGCGCGGGATACAGGGTGGGACAACCGGCGGTCTCAGCGAAGGTGATTTTTACCCACAGGAAAAGGAAGAGGGCATGACGGTCTACTGTGCTCGATTGATTGTCAGAGGCGCGTATTGATAATATTGTTGTAGATAGACCCAAAAACGTACGACAAGCCAATCTCAAATCCATACTCAAAATTGGTCGCCAGCTGCTGGCGATTGAGGAGTACCTCCTCAAGTGAGGCATCACCGCGAGGCAAATACAGCTGATCGTGTACGAGGCTCAGCCCGAATTCGGTGTCGAGAAAGAGTCCTTTCACCAGTCGATTTGACATCCGGGCGTAAAGCTCCAGTCGATTTTTGGAGATGTCATGCAGATAGGTGAATCCCTCTGCCTGGAAGCGTACATTGCCCCATGGCTGGACGAGATTGTATCTGGCGACGATCGATTGATAGGGTCGGGTCTCTGATATTCGATCAAAGAGTGTCACCTCGTCATACAAGAAGTTGTACACGCCTGTCCAGTAGGCGATGGTCAGTTCTCTTTTGTACACTTCGGAATAGGGGAAAACGCTGTATTCTACGGCTCCTCCAATCCGCTGCCCACGCCTTGTATTCCGGATGCTATTTTTCCAATTGCTGGCAGACGCACCGACAGAGAAGTGTGGTCCAAGGCTCTTCACCGCGCGTCCCCATAGTCTGTAGTTGTTGAGCGTGCTGACAAATCCTCCGTCGTCCGTATCCACTTCTGTTCGCTGGTAGTCGTGCTCGGCCCAAAACTGAATGCGCCATTCCTCGGTGATCCTGCGGATGCTCAATTCGTTGTTGAGCCCCACCTCGCTCCGGAACTGTTCACGCTCTACCTCTATGTTGGACGAAATGGAGAAAACCCAAAAGTCCCAGGGATCCTTAGCGGGTTGGTTGACCGCAGCCGTCGAATCAGCGGCAATATCGGCATGTTCGAAGTTGCTCTGGAATGGGGACAATCCCGATTTGATGACTCCGGCGATGGCCACGCGTCGTTCCTCTCTCGTGGTGCCCGGCTGCATCGGTAGGGAGAGCTCGAAGTCCAGGTCCTCGTTGAAGGGCTTCACACCCAAAAACCGAAATGTATACGTGCGACCACCTGAAGCGCTTCCAACGGACGTTGATACGATCTGTACGTGTGCGATCTTGCGGTCGCGGACGTAATCAATTTCCGTGAAGGTGCTCCGAAGGTAGGTTTCGTCACAGTACCAGCAATCTAGATAGACCGCCAGCCTGGGATCACCATTGTCTTCTTTAGGAGCTTTGGCGAGCAGTTGGGTGTAGGTGCCAGCAACCAGTATCAGTAGTAATATCCGATGCATCATCATATATAGAAGCAACTAAAATTACGGCAAGTTCAATCTATATGTGTGGAAATTACACCAGTGGAAAATGGCGCGTTGAGTGGCGATTTGGGGCGATTAACTCCGACCTCTGAAGAAGGACCAGAACCCTTTCTTCGGCAGGTGAGAGCGTATCAACAGAACCATCCTTTTGTCTCCTTTCTTCTTGGCCATCCGCAATGGCGTGTCATTGCTCAGCCAGGCTTTCTGACTGGCGTCCGCACCACTGTCGAGCAAGAATTTAGCAATTTCGTAGTGACCGTATTCGATGCTTTCAATGAGGGGGGTGGTCATGAGTTCCGGGTGCTCATAGTTGGGATCGATTCCATTGGCCAGGTGATATTTGACGAGCGATAAATCGCCCAGCTGAACCGCCACCAACATTTCTTTCCAATCTCCTCCAGACATCTGCTGCTTGGTTAGGCCCCCTTCTCGGCAATGAGAATCGCGGTGATCGCCTCTTCTACCTGCGCACGCCCGATCCCGATAGGCATGTCAGGATGGTATAGCATCCGTATCACGTCCCGATCTATCTCAGAATATTCAGTAGTGGTTGAAAACGAGGATCGGAAAATGCTGTCATCAAACCGATCGGAGTCCTTGCCAATTCCGAGGGACTGCGTCAGTTCCTCGCGCAAGAGATGTCTCGCGACTATCGGGTCGGCTCTTTCAGTATCGACATACATGTATCCTCGATTGATGGCATTGTTGTTCCAAAACACGCTAAATAATCCCCAGTTGGAATTGACGAATTGTGCTGACCCGGGGAATATCCTGCCATACTCACTTCCTGGCCCAAAGAAGACATAGTAGTTGGACTGAAGCGTGTCCTCGACAATTTCTACTTCAAACCCATCGGTAGCGAGTAGGTTGATTTCCTCGACCACCCGCTCCAATTCATCCAGCAGATTTTCGTCATTCACGCCGCCGACGAATATTCTCATGTTTGATTGCCACTTGCGGGTGATCTCCGAGGCATTGCCAAACTCATAGCCAAGAGCAACTTGCTGGAAGTAACTGATGACAGACCTGTCATAGGCTGTCAATGGAGATGCTGGGCCCATTTCCGGCTCGTCGGCACATGAGTAAAGGACGAACATCAGGGCCAGCGCAAAGTATGACTGTGCAGAAAGGAAAGCACTTTGGGACGATAGGGGGTGAGAGAAACTTTCAGTATTCACGTCTTATGCATTTCAGTAGGCCGACAAATCAATCGGACCGGCGGGTGCGCCAATAATAACTACAAAACGTAGGGACGTCTCAGATGTTTGAAGGGTAGATACCCCTTACTCGTAGCGAATGCTATCAATGGGATTCTCCCGTGCAGCTCTTAGGCTTTGAAGTCCCGTGACCAGTATCGCCAGGAGGAGCATGCCCAATCCCGGCACGAGGAACAGTTCTGGTGTGATACTGATGGCAAAATAGTAATCACTCAAAAATTGTCTGATCAGGTACCACGCCAGAGGCACAGAGAGGAGGAAGGCCATGGTGATCCATTTGGTGAAGTCTGATGAAAGTAAGGTTAGAATCGATTGCCAACTGGCCCCCAATATCTTTCGAATACCAATCTCTTTTTTCCGCTGAAACACGACGAAGATGATCAGCCCCTTCATTCCAATCACGGCGATAAACACCGCCAGGAATGAGAAAAGTGCCGCTGTCTTGATCAGACGGCGTTCTCGGCTGAGCACACTATCAAAAGCGGCCTCCTGGGATTCGGACTCGAAAGGGGTATTGGGGAAGAATTCATACCACTTTTGCTTGACAGTGGCCAGCCCTTCCTCGATGTTCCCATCTTTGAATAGTACATAATAGTGATGGAAGTAGGCAGTGGTCTTCTTCCCCCGGTTCTCAAATTGGTAGACGAAGCCCGGTTCTCTCTCCCCCGGGCTGGCGTGGGTGAAGTTGCCAATGACTCCCACTACCTGAAGATCTTGCCCCTCCAGGCGAAGGATCTGACCGATGGCGTTGGTGGGTGACTGAAACATCTGATTGGCAGCCTTCTCATTGAGAAGAATCGGGTGACTGTGGCGATCGGAGTAGGATTCACCAGACAATAGTTGCAGGCCGAGGGCCTCCACAAAGTCCCGATCAATGGAGGCATGAAACCATGTCCAATGTTCGTCCTCCCGCCCGGGGATGGCAAACCGGTGTCTTGTCTTTTCTCCAAGACCTGGGAAGATGGTACTGGCCGTAACCTCCTCCACAGCGGAGAGACTTTTCAAGGATTGTTTGAAGGCCTTGAATTCCGCATAGGTAGGGTCTTCAATACCCTTGGTACTGATCGCAAAGCGCCTTTCCTGCCCGAAACCAAGGTCCCGATTTTTCACAAACTGGGTCTGTTTTACGATACCCAGGGTGAAACTGATCAGCACGAGAGATCCGAAAAACTGTATTACAACCAACACACGGCGCAATTGACCGCCGTTTCCAGACATCTGACTTGTTTTGCCTTTGAGGATATGGACGGTCTTGAATTTGGAGATCAACAGTGCTGGGGCGACGCCCGAGACAATAGTACTTAGACATGCTGAGGTAATGAGAATCAGCAACATCTCCTGATTGAGCGGCAGCGACGTCGGCAACTCAAAGCCTGTAAGGTTTGTGATCTGGGGCTTGAGCAACTGTACGGCTGTGATAGCCAAAAACCAGCTGATCAGATTCACGAGGAAGGACTCCAGCAGAAACTGCCAAAAGAGGTGCTGGCGGTGTGCTCCACTGACCTTGCGGATCCCGATTTCCTTGATACGGCTGCTGACCCGAGCCGTGGTGAGGTTGATGTAATTGAATCCGGCAATCAAGAGGATCAGTACACCCACCAGGCCGATGTTCGTGAGCAGACTGCGGTCTATGGTCCGTCCCATATGGCGACTGTCCACTGTCTGATGAAAGTGCATATCCGCCAGCCTTTCCAGGGGCCACTGCGATGCAAACCTGGCAGCCAGGCCATCCCCAACAATGTGGTCAGGCAGGTGCCGGTTGAGCTTATCCTGAAAAGTAGAGAGGTCTGTATTGGGATAGACTGTGATGAAAGTTTCGGATCCCTCATCCCAGGAATGCTCTAACCCGGGTTCGTAGTTGGCGAACACCCGAGTAAGGGGGATGAGCATCGAGAACTGAAACGCGGAATTGGGTGGTGGATCTGGAACAATTGCATCCACCTGCACCTGGTAAGTGTTTGTCCGACTCCGATTCGAGCCTGTTTTCAGCGTGAGGGTTTTGCGTATGGGATTCTCAGTGCCAAAATACTTTCTGGCGGCTGAGGATGTGAGTACCACGCCCTCCGGGCCTTCCAGCAAGTGACTGGTATCTCCCAGTAGGATGGGGAAATTGAAAACTTTCAGAAAATCATCATCTGCATAGGCTGCTGCCTCTTCCTCAAATACATCGCCACGCTCAGTCTCTATCAATAAGTAGGGTTCGAGTGATCGCTGCCGCTTAAAGCGCACGGCATGCTGCACCTCCGGAAAGGTACTGAGCAGTGTGGGGCCCAATGCGTACCCAGTACTGCCCCAGGTGTCCCTGGACTCTTCCAGCATAAAGTTGATCCGGTAAATCTCTGACTGGCTGTGGAAATTGTCGAAGCTGCGTTCATAGCTCACAATCTGCCAGGCAATAATAAATGCGGCCATACCTATTGCAAATCCGGCGATCTGGATGATCGCGACGGTTTTGTTGCGCCACAAGGACCGTAGGGCGACGACTAAAAAATTTCGAACCATACCACATTGGATTTGGTCAATTGTGAAGCACCAAATGTGCCATTGGCGTAAGTTGTTGATAAATAATCAATTAAGCCACGCCTACAACTCTATATGTGTTCCACATCGAAACAATTTTGTGTGCCAAATGGGAACAATAGAGAACTGTTAGTCTTTCGCCGGGGTATCGGGAAGGTAGTCTCCCATTAGGTGCCAATCCATGCCGCCCCACCCTTGCCCATGATCGGAGGTATTGACTTCAATGTGTTTTTTACTGATCCGATGCTCGCCAAATTGTAATAAGTACAAGATGGCTCCGGGCCGTAGGTGCTCGCTGGCCCAGCTGATCGGTGTATTGCCGTGGGTGTCTCTGGCCTCTTTATCGGCCCCGTGATCAAGTAAATATTGGATGGTTGCTACCTCCGCGTAGGCTGCGGCCCGGTGGAGGGGAGTTTCTCCCTTGGTGCGAACATCCCGCATGAAGGCTCCTGTTTCTATCCCTGGTTTTGTTTTCACGTGGACATCTGCACCGTTTTCTACCAGGACTTTGACCGTGTAGAGATAATAAGGCCTTACGGCTTTTGCCAAAGCATTGTGCAGAGGACGTTCATCGGTTTTGTCGACAGGGGCGTTGACGTCGGCGCCGTGCTGGATGAGAAATTCACAGATCTTCCAGTGCCCAAAAAATGCCGCGTTGCCTAGCTCAGCATTGAGGTCGATGCTGGAAAGGTCACCGCCTTCCCGCAAAATCAGCTTGAGGGCTGTGAGATCATTGTAATAGACCAGCCATTGGAGCACTTTGACGTCTCCCTGGTGGAGGATTTCCTGCCAGTTGGGGAGCTCCAGCAGCCGCAGGATGTAGTCCGTGCGGCCACGGCTGATGTGTTGGAGGAGGGTTTGGCTATCCATAGTCCCTACTAACGACGAAATCCAGCTCGAAGATGAGTATCAGATGTTCTTCGTCATCTCAGCAATCTTCGCCAATTCCTCATCAATGAATTCGCGGCTGAGATATTTGCCACGCACAAATACGCCAGCTGGCTGCTGGATGTTGGAAAGTGACTCAATGGGATTGCCATTGATGAGGATGAGATCAGCGCTCATACCGGTTTTCACCTGTCCAAACACTGTCTCTTTTCCGAAGAACTTGGCGGGATTGATAGTTCCGGACTGGATGATCTCTAGTGGCGTCAGCCCACTCTTGGCCATGCCCTCCATCTCATGGTGGATCGAAAAGCCGGGCACATTGAATACCTGAGGAGCGTCAGAGCCGAGCAATAGTCCCTGTCCTTCGTCTTGTAGCGCTTTGATCAGTTGGCGCCGAATCTCGATGAAGACCTGCCAGCGCTTGTCGGTGAAGGCATCATTGTCGGTCAGGTTCTTTTTGCTTTGAACCCAACTCTTGACGGTAGACGCCGGCATGTATTTCATCTCAGCAGCTTGCCCCAGTTCGTCGGCATCGAGCGGTGACGCCCAGCGCTCGAATAAACTTTGTGTTGGCACCACCCAGACGCCGTGCTCTTTGGTCGTCGCTGCGAGGTTCGTGATGGCCGATTGATCCGCCATCTCGCTGAAGTTGAATCCGAAGAAGCCGTTGGATTCCGGGTCCACTTCTTTGCCGTCAGGAACCAGGCCCTCGAGAAATCCATCTACATGGTCAATAGAGGCATAGTTGGATTTGATGGCGTGGTCGACCCCGACAAACACCGAGACGTGCCCCGCATAGGGGATGCCTTTTGCTTTTGCCGTTCGGACAATTTCATCAAAGACTTCCAGTTTGATACCTGGGTGCAGCTTCAGGAAGTCATAGCCGGCGTCAGCCTGCTCTGTGACCATCTCTGTGGCTCTGGCAACGGTCTGCACGGAATTACCGTTGAGGGAAGGCCCAGACGTAAAGATTCTCGGACCCAAAATGTCGCCATTCATGACGTTCTCCCGCAGCGGCAAGTGGCTCGGGTGTCCCAACATACCTCGTATGGTCGTGATGCCATTTGAGAGGTACAGGAACAGGTATGGCTTGGTCATATCGCGTCCCGGACTAGGCTGAGGGATATGCGCATGCATCTCTGCAAGACCGGGCATCAGGTACTTGCCGGCCCCGTCAATGACGGTGGCGCCATTGGCCATGGCCTTGCCCCCGATAAAAAGGATTTTGCCATTGTCAATCAGCACAGTCTGATCAGCCGTGATCGATCCGTCCGTGACATCCACGATGTTGACGTTTTCGATCATGTAGTCGACGGATCGGTCCTGTGTCCATCCCGCCAGCGAGCAAGCACCGACGAGGATCAGACTGAGTAGGGTGTTCTTAATAGCCATAGGAACAGAAGTTTAAAAAATCGTGATCGGTACCGATGGGAGACCCGTCCGGAGCTTTGATTGATCGCTGCTGCTGGTACTCTCCTGGATCATCCATGTATTGATCGATGATGTCCTGGACGTGGAGGTAATACGCGGCATCGGAGGATTGTCGTCTTTTGGCAATCCCGGAGATGTTCCTCAACGCCATCCCTGCCAGTGCTTTTACCTGGGGATAAGATTGGTCATTCGCGTGCAGCGCAATCAGGTGATCGAGTGTCTCCTTTTCTACGATCTTCTGGATCGCACGATCCTTCGCATTGGAGCTCGGGCTCTCCCAGGTGGCAGCAGTGATTTTGTTGATCACCGTCTGCAAGCCGGGCTGATCGCCATCGAGTGACTGGTACATCTCCAGCCTGTTGGCTCTATGTGGATGCAACAAGAATGACATGGGCAGCGTCGCCGCAGTTTCAATGGCAGCGAAGTAGTCAAACGCCGGACCCGTCTTGGAAACGAAATTCTCTCTGCCACGGCTGTATCCGGGAGGTTTGGGAGGGATCTTGGCAAGCAATTCATCTGGCAGGCGCAGCGCGTCGGGAGACAGTGTACTCACCAAAGCGTCGATGGCTGCTTCCTGCGCATCAGGGTCAATCATTTCGGTAGGCACCTGCCCATCGCCTCGTGTAGCATAGGAGTAATTGACTCCACCAATGACCTTAGAGGTGCCATCCACCTGGTATCGATGAAATAGGTACATAGGCACGAGCGCCTCCTCAATAGATGCAAGGGGGACACCATTTTTGATGCTTGCTTCTGAGAAATTGTCCAGCACCTTGCGACGAATGTCCATCATTCGGTTGAGCTCATCAGCGGCCGAGGCACCATTGTCCCAAAGATGAGCGACAGGATGTGCTCCACCCATCGGCCGGGAGTCGCGATCAGTGATATAGAGCAGGCCATCTTCAAAGGCCTCGTCGAGTATAGCACTGGGATTGTCATCATACCCATAGCCGTATCGGATGGCCACTTTGTCCCACGCTCCGATGTTCACGTCATAGGCGTCACTAAGGTCGATGTTCCCCTCATCGTCCAATGAGACCAATGGATGTGGGTAGTCCATTACCGAGGCTCGGTCATTGTAGCTGGATGCGAAGTTGTGTGATAGGCCAATCGTGTGGCCGACTTCATGTGCAGACAGTTGGCGCAGTCGGGCCAGGGCCATGTCGACCATTTCCTGAGAGGACTCGTCACCATTTTCGTAAGGCTGTAGGAGCCCAGTGGCGATAAGGAAGTCCTGTCGCACACGCAGCGATCCGAGGCTCACATGTCCTTTGATGATCTCTCCGGTGCGGGGATCGTCCACTGAACTTCCATAGGACCAACCCCTTGTAGATCGATGCACCCATTGGATGACATTGTATCGCACGTCCAACGGATGGGCCCCTTCCGGGAGTACTTGCACCTGAAAAGCATCTCGGAAGCCAGCGGCTTCAAAAGCCTGATTCCACCAGGCGGCCCCTTCGAGGAGGGCGGACTTCACTGGCTCGGGGGCTCCCCGGTCCAGATAATAGATGATGGGCTCTACCGGCTCGCTGATGGCGGCGCTTGGATCCTTTTTCACCAATCGATGACGTCGGATGAATCTCTTTACGAGCGGCTCATCGATAGGGGTAGCATAGTCCTGATAGGAAATGCTGCCAAAACCTCCTCGCGGATCAAACTCACGAGGCTCATACTGATCATCAGGGAGCTTGATGAAGGAATGATGCGTGCGAACTGTCACGGCATCTGCCGTCGGCGTAACGGAGGAAATCCAATAATCCTGGGGGGTACCTTTGAATGTCAGTATCGCTTCGAATTCCGAATTCTCAGGGAAATTCATCGTGGCAGGCATGTAGATCGTGGATCGGGCAGCGTCTATGCTGTAGCTCCCTTGGCCGGTGCGTTTTAGGCGATTGGCAACCTGATGGGAGTCGCGAAGCAAGAAGCTGGTGATGTCGATGAGCGCAATGGCGCCCTCATCTATTTCGATCTTGAAACCACCCAGTGCCGAGGAGGCGAATGCTTCCTGGACCGAACGCACTTCATCGGGGTTATCACTTACCGCGCGGTACCCTTGGTTTGGCTGGATGAGAAGGACTTTTGGGCCATGCTTTTGAAAAGCCACAATGCGATCTCCACCGAGTTGGCCCCGATCGAGGCCGATGTCATTGGACCCTACACCCGCTGCCAGTGCATTGACGTAGAGGAAATCTGTGTCCCATTTGTCCACTTCGAGGAAGATCTTGCCGGTCTTGTCATCCCAGTAGAAATTGAAATACCCTTCGCTCTTTTGCATGTTTGCCGTGAAAGAGGCGATGGTCTTTTTGGTTTCTGCGGGTTCCTGATTCTTTTTACGTTGTCCAAAAGATGGAGAAAGTAGAAGAAGCGCCGCAGCGCTTAGGATAAGTAGTTTTTTCATGTTCTAGTGACCTGTGTCAGACCCAATATAGCAAAAACTGTCTCTTGCAATCACTCTATTTTGTAGCGGTGGTCCCACCACTGGACATTCGGGATCAAATAACCTCATTTAAGAGCTACTGTGCGGAGCACTTCGGGAGCAAGCACGCCCTGAAGTCACCTCCTCACATCACCTTACACATGCCTTTTAAGTGGAAGGATGAACGCATCAATGATTTGCGTGACCATCTCGACAAAGCCGTCTCTGGAACGGACGAGTTTGATATTCAGCTTTCCGATTTCGATTTCTTTCCACCAAGGGTCGTGTTTGTGGATGTCGTGAAAAATGAGGTGCTGCGATCCCTGTACGATCGGGTATCAGAGCAAATGCGACTGTTGCACGTATTCAATGCCAGTCACAAGGACCGAGGTTTTCATCCACATATGACCGTCGCCTTTAGAGATCTGAAGCGATCGGTATTTCCCGCGGCCCGAGCACACTTTGAGCAACAGACTTATCAGGCAAGTTTTCGTGTGGACCACATCGTGCTCTTACGGCATGACGAAGGGAAATGGGAGCAGTTCAATCGGTTCTACTTCGCTTAGCCGTCCCAGCCCACCTCGTCCACATGCTTGGACGATGTGAGGCGTAGGCTCTTGACTTTGCCTTCCCTGCGGATGTGCACCAGATTTTCCTGATCGGGGAATACTTCAGTCATGATAGAGCTCGTCACCTGAAGTGTCGACAGGTTTTTCACTTTCGTACCCTCCAGGTAGCACCACATGACATCTCGGTCATATTCAAATCCCAGATACTCCAGTTCGATGGGTTTCTTTCCTTGTAAGGAAAAGTTCTTTTCGAGGTATTTCTCCACTTGCTGATTCAGCAAGGTTTCGTCTGCTTCCATGATATCCAGGAGCTCATCTCCTGTGAAACCGCGCAGCGTTTCCTCGAAATCATCAAGAAACAGCCGCACACTTACCTGCACCACTTTGTCCTTGGGCTTGTAGACGATCTCTGTGACACTAATATGAAAGGGGTGCTCCGTGGTTTTCACCGGGAACAGCATTACAGCCAACAATGGAAGAAGCTTTACCATCCTTTTGTGGAATCTTTTTTGGGTGTCTACCGTGCGGTAGTCAAATTCGCATCAGCAAAATTGTGAAGATTTGCTCAATATAATCGCTCAACCCTATGTCACAATTTAGTCTCTACTTCGGGCTGGGATTGGACCACATCCTCGATGTACAAGGTTACGACCATATCCTCTTTGTTATTGCCCTGGCTTCGTTGTATTCTATCAGGGAATGGAGAAAGGTGCTGATATTGGTTACGTCTTTCACCATTGGTCATTCGGTTACCCTCGCTCTCGCCACGTTAGGGTTCGTCCTGATAAATAGTGATCTGGTCGAGTTCCTGATACCGATAACAATTGTGATCACTGCCGTCTCCAACTTGGTTCATAAGTCTGACGATGCCGACCCTTTCAAGTGGCTCAATGCCATTTATGCCGGTGTATTCGGACTGATCCATGGGTTAGGCTTTTCCAATTATTTGCGGAGCCTTCTCGGCACCGAAGAATCCATAGTGACCCCATTATTTGCCTTTAATGTAGGATTGGAGGTAGGCCAAATAATTATCGTTTTGATCTTTCTGGCAGTCACCTTTATTTTCGTTGGCACTTTGAAGGTTCCCAGGAATTACTGGAAGATCATCATCTCCCTTGTGGTGGCTGTAGTGGGTTTGAAACTGACCTACGGCGCCATTTACTGGTGACGACCTTAGTGAATACGAGCTAAACCAATATTGACATGAAGAGAACATTATTTCTACTACTGGTGCTCTGTGCCGGTTGGGCTTCGGCGCAGCACGATACAGAATGGGACCGAAAGTTTGAACAGCTGGGGACCACCTTGCCAACCCCCAACTCCTATCGAACAGCCTCTGGCGCACCTGGCAAGGACTACTGGCAGCAAAAGGCCGACTACAAGATGGAGATCATCGTCGACGACGAAAATCAGCGAATTTCCGGAACAGAAACAATTACCTATTACAATCAGTCGCCTGATGATCTGCCATATCTCTGGATACAGTTGGATCAAAACGTGCGTGCACAGGACTCAGATTCACGACGGATAAGTACCAGCGGACTACCTGATACTGTGAAGACCTATCAGGTACAGGGATTGGCAAGTGATTTTGATGGTGGTTTCAAAATTGTCAATGTCACGTCTGCTTCAGGTAATGATCTGAGATACCTCATCAACAAGACCATGATGCGCATTGACTTGCCACAGCCTTTGGCTTCGGGTGACAATGTTTCTTTCAATATTGCCTGGTCCTACAATGTCAACAATCGCGCGAATGATGGCGGCCGGTCAGGGCTGGAGTACTTCCCCGCCGATGATAACTATCTGTATACGATTGCGCAATTCTTCCCGCGGATGGCCGTGTACGACGACGTAGAAGGATGGCAGAACAAGCAGTTTCTTGGCCGAGGAGAGTTTGCCTTGACGTTTGGCGACTATGAGGTGGACATCACCGTGCCTGCAGACTTCATCGTTGGCGCTAGCGGGACGCTGCAAAATCCTTCGGACGTCTTGACGACTGAGCAAATAGAGAGATTCGAGAAGGCCAAGACGTCCTATGAGGATCCTGTGATCATCGTGACTCAAAAGGAAGCGGAGCGTGCCGAAAAGTCGAGGTCAAGCGATTCGAAGACATGGAAGTTCAAAGCTGATAACGTCCGTGACTTCGCCTTTTGCGCGAGCCGCAAATTCATTTGGGACGCCATGGCTGTGAAGCTGAGTGATAACAACTCTCCACTTGCCATGTCCTACTATCCTAAGGAAGGCAATCCCCTTTGGGAGGAGTACTCTACAAGAGTAGTGGCGCAGACTCTGATCACGTACTCAAGAACCACCATTGAATATCCCTATCCTGTGGCTATTTCAGTCCATACAGCTTCCATAGGCATGGAGTACCCCATGATATGCTTCAACTATGGACGCCCTAATCCTGATGGCAGCTACACGGATACCAAGAAGTATGGAATGATGAGCGTGATCATCCATGAGGTAGGCCACAACTTCTTTCCCATGATCATCAACTCTGATGAGCGTCAATGGACGTGGATGGATGAGGGCCTCAACACCTTCGTGCAATACCTAACTGAGAAGGACTGGGATCCTGATTATCCCTCTCGTCGAGGTCCTGCTGCCAATATTGTTCCCTATATGAGCGGAGCCAATGGATTGGCAAGGCCGATCATGACCAACTCTGAGCAAATACGGCAATTTGGAAGCAACGCCTATGCAAAACCAGCGACCGCTCTCAATATCCTACGCGAGACCGTCATGGGTCCGGAGCTGTTTGATTATGCCTTCAAGACCTACGCCGAGCGATGGGCCTTCAAGCACCCGTCACCTGCGGATTTCTTCCGAACAATGGAGGATGCTTCTGCTGTAGACTTGGATTGGTTCTGGAAAGGGTGGTTCTACACAACAGATTACGTGGATGTGTCTGTCGAAAATGTCAGGTGGTTGCGTATGCAGAATGAAGAGAATGGACTCGAAACTAGAAATGTGAAGGTGGCCGATGCTTCCATCGATGGCGATGGAGAGAAGGCTTTTGGCAATGAACCAGAGCTCTTTGTTTTTGAAGAGGCACATCGCTCCGCCTATGGGGAATTCATGACAGATTATGACAATGAGGGGGTGAAGCAAAAGCTGGGAGACAAGAACTTCTACGAGGTCACCTTCCAGAACCAGGGTGGATTGGTGACGCCGTTGTTGATCGAGTGGACCTATGCTGATGGCTCAAGGGAGCTGGAGAAGATCCCGGCAGAGATTTGGAAGATGAACGAAAAAACGATCACTAAGGTCTTCGTTAAGGACAAGCAGGTGATCAATGTTGTGCTGGATCCGGAGAAAAGAACGGCGGATGTCGATGTGGAGGACAATGTATTCCCCAGACAAGAGGGAATGTCCCGGTTCGATCAATTTAAGTCCAAAGGAGAATAATCTACCCGAATCATCGGGTAACTTTGAAAGGCACCATTGTGTGCCTTTCTGTTTTTATAATCTTACCTGACTATGCGAAATTTTCTGTACGCACTAATACTCCCCACGCTTATCATCGCCTGCAGCGCTCCACAAAATGAGCAGGCAGAGGAAGTGGAAACCAATCCTGCTGCTGAGGGATTCAACATGGCCTCGTCAGATCCGCAGGCCGTTGATGTCGCCGACCAGGTGATGCTGGCCATGGGAGGCCGAAAAAATTGGGATAATACAAGATACCTGTATTGGGATTTCTTTGGTTTTCGTACGCTACTTTGGGACAAGCACACCGGCGACGTCCGTATCGAATACAAGACCGAGGACAAGAAGATCATTGTCAACGAGAAGACGGGCGAGGGGCAAGTATGGAAGAACGGAGAGCTCCTTGATCATCCCGATAGTCTCAGTAAGTACCTTGATCAGGGCAAACGCGTCTGGATCAATGATTCCTATTGGCTGGTGATGCCGTTCAAGCTGAAGGACTCCGGAGTTACTCTTTCCCACATGGGTGAAGGGAGCACTGAGGAGGGTGAGGAAGCCAGTGTGCTGAAGTTGACCTTTGAGTCTGTCGGTGTCACACCTAACAATGCCTACGAGGTCTGGGTGTCCAAGCAGGACAGCCTCGTCAAGCAGTGGGCTTGGTACGTCAATGAGTCTGATACGGTTCCGAGGTTCACCTTGCCGTGGTCCAATTACCAGCAGATGGGCGGCATTTTGCTGTCCAATCAGCGTGGGAACCGCGACCTGAGAGATGTGCAGGTCTTGGAAGCGGTACCTGACGGTATTTTCGATTCCTTCGACGTAACCCTTTAATCCAGGCGCTTTTCGAGCTCAAGACGCTCGTTGGGGGTGGTCATCATGATCACGTGGCTGCCAGCTTTCAGCTCATGATCTTTCGATGGGTTGTATAGCCATGAGCCATCCTCATTCACGGCGAGGACGATTGTTTCCTTCAGCTTGTCGCTATACAGGTCGGAGAGTTTCTTGCCTTCGGCACTTTCAGGGATATTGAGTTCCTCGATGCGCTGATTGAAGCTGGAGCGGAGCATATCATCTAAGAACGTCGTCACCTGTGGCCTGATCATTTCTGAGGCCATCCGTCGACCCCCTATGAAAGCGGGGCTGATCACTTTTGTCGCACCAGCTTTCTTGATCTTTTTCATGTGGCTGACGTCTTTCGCCAGGGAGACAATCTTGACTGCGGGATTGAGTGTACGAGCCGTCAAGGTGGTAACCAGATTGACATTGTCGTCACCGGAAGTCACAAAGACGCCCAGTGCCTTTTCGACCCCGAGCTGCAACAGGAAGTCATCGTCCGTAGTATCTCCGACTAGGAACAGGGCACCCTCAATTTCTTCTTCTTGTAGTAAGCGCTCAATTGCTTCACTTTTAATATCTGCCAGGACATACGGCCGCTTGGTTTCATGGAGTTCGAGGGCAATATTTCGTCCCACGCGGCCGCAGCCGCAGATAACAAAATGAGCTTCAAGTTTTTTGATCTTCTTCTCCATTTGGCGTCTTTGGAAGGCCCTGCGGAGGTCACCTTCGATGAATAGCGCGGCTAAGTTTGTGAAAAAGTAAGTAATAATACCGATCCCCGAAAATGCGAGTAGAATGGTAAAGAGTCGGCCCCCTGGATGAGCGCGAAGGTCGATCACCTCATGGAAACCGATCGTGGCCACTGTGATGGCCGTCATGTAGAATGAGTCGACGAGGGTTGCGTTTGGATCCATCGAATTGTAGACAATCGTGCCTACAATGAGGATTGACAAGAACAGCAAACCCGCCACGCGTAATCTCCCAAGGACTTTATTGAGCTCCAACTGTCTTTTTTGTTAAATTCCTCATCGAATGTGCTGAGATCAAAACAAAAATACTCGCAAGTCAGCTAATACGTTATGAGTATAAATCGATCCAATATGAAGATAGGCAAAGTCCTTTTGATAGCTCTCCTTTTTGCTGCAATCAGTAGCGAAGCGCAGAGTACACAAAAGGTGCTGGAGAAGCACTTCGCAGCGCAGTCGCAAGACTTCTGGGATCAGGCTCGAACGGTCACCGTCGATGGCGCCTGGTTTGTAGGCAACAACCGGACGGTTTTCACACTTCATGCGAAAAGGCCCAACAAAGTCATACTGAAAGGAACCTGGGAAGGTCAGCCGTTTACAGAGGCGTATGATGGCTTAGTTGGATGGACCGTGGCTCCGTGGACGGGCGTGAGTAAGGCGAATTTGATGTTGTCCCATGAGCAGCTGATGATCAGTCACTTGTTTGATTTTGGCTCCCCAATTCAGAGGGACGCTGACCTCGAGTACAAAGGCAAGGTCAAGGAAGACGGTGTGATCTGTCATTGGCTGGCGGAGGTCAGGGACAACATTGAGTACGACTACTTCATCGACATCAACAAGCACTATTTGAGAAAAGTAAACCGCAGGGAATCAGTAGGCGACGAGGTGGTCTTGATGACCAAAACCTACGATATATTTAAGCAATTTGGCGGGGTCACTTTTCCGACGGTCATTCTCCTGAAGACCAAGGAACTGGAAAAGGAATACGTTTTTGACGACCTCGTGGTAGGAGATGGTGTCTCGGATGCTATTTTTCGACAACCGGTCGAATGAGCTCGGGGCGAAAAAAGGTATGCTGTCAGACAAACCGGCCATCGTTGGAAACAAAGTGCAGCCTCATCTAGTATGAATAGGCATTGACTTAGATTTGGCAACTAGATTATGAAAGCATATTGGAACGACACGTTGCTTGCTGAAAGCGACAATACCATCGTGGTAGAAAACAACCACTACTTCCCTGAAGACTCTATCAACAAGGAATTTTTTCAGGAGAGTAATACACACACCATCTGCCCCTGGAAAGGACAAGCCAGCTACTACTCTATTGAGGTAGATGGGAAGGTGAACAAAGACGCTGCCTGGTACTACCCTACTCCTTCCGAATTGGCGAAAGGCATCAAAGGACACGTGGCCTTCTGGAGGGGAGTAGAGATAAAGGAATAGACGGAGCCCTGATGGGTTAAGAAGTTAAGGAAGAATAGGGCGATCTTGATCAGGTCGCCCTATTTGTTTTTTAGCTCTCCACCGCCGAAGAGCGTAAATCCTCGAATAATGACCCTTGGGCTGTCAGGAGTGGTCACCGCGCTTCGGCGCTCGTCGCTGAATCCCCCAAACATTGAGAAAACTTCAATTTTCACAATCCAGTCCTCTGGCACGATGATCTCACAGCCTCCGAATATGGTATGTACTTCGATCATGGCGTCCCGCCCAGGAATGGAATCGCGCAAATCAATCGTCGCACCACCAAAAATGTTGGTGACCTTTCCTCCCTGCAGATTGTGGCTGACAAACTTCTTTTCTCCGCCGCCGAAAATATTGACATCATCAAAGAAGTTTTCATTTGTCTCGACTGAGCCAAAGTTCAGCTTTCCACGATTCAGAATAAGCGCGATGCCCACCACTACGAGAATCAGTGGCCAGAAGTCTCTCAGGTCATAGGGTCCATATTCATGGATGAGGAAAAACGTACCTATGGTGACCAGCACAATCGCAGCAGACCTCCTTCCGGTAAGGAAATTGAAGACACCAATCGCAATCAGCAGCATCTGCCACGATCGGAGGAAGTAAAGTTGATAAGGAACAAAACCCATATTGTCTGCCAGCAGGAAAAGCCCAATGGCCACAATAAGGAAACCAATAAATAAACTCTTTGAGGGCTGCATACGATCAGCAAATTAATAAAACCAACCAAACAAAAAAGACACAGATATTGCTGGTCCACTAGCGTCTCCTGTGTCGTAGTAAAAATCATCCACACCTATGACCTGCTGGTAGCCAACTCCACCGTTGATCTTGAACCAGTGCGTCATATTGAATTCTGCCTCGACACTCGGGTGTACGACGAAGACCTTATCGCTGATATTGGCGATGTTGTTCTCCAGGGCGTTGTACTCCAGCGTGCCCCAACCCAATCGTGAGCTGATGCTGAGGTGAAAGATTCGCTCAGGGTTCAAATTGAAACCCATGATAAAACCGCCGTGGCTCAAGTCCACTGCGTACCTGGCCCCGTCTACGGTCACTTTTCGGTCGTCGGTCAGTCCCATGCCATAGCCACCTAGATAGAAGGCATTGTCCATCAGAACAGCACCACCGCCGCCAGTATAGGCAGCCATCTTACCTCCAAGGGGTACAAAAGACAAAAAGACACCACCAAAACCGGATATGTTTTCGTAGTCGTTGCCAATAAGAACATCGGGCCGTTGACCGTGTGTCAAGGTGGCCATGCCCAGAAATAAAAGGAAGAATATTTTCTTCATGATTACTAATAATTTGAGTTTGCGACACGTTGTCAAAGTAAGAAAAGGACACAGCTTTTATTCGCAGGTTTCCGCGGGATTGTAGGATTTGAGAGACCATCTGTCGAATGACCGAGATGGAGCAAAAATGACAACCTGGCAGCTGACGTCTTTTTCGAGACAATGTGACATGGAATCAGCGAGTAAACCCATCCGGTATGGCATTTGTCCCGTTGATAACCAGTGAAAAGAATCGAGCGATGAAGGTAAATAAGAACGTGACAAGGAGCCTGGCACAGGCCACGAATGTGGTCAATGTGCTGAATGGAGGGATAGCGATGCCGCGAATGAGTTTTCAGAAAAAGGATGAAGGCTACATCTACAAGGTGCAAGTGGCTGGTGTCGAACCCGAAGATTTTAGTGTAGAAATTGACAGCAACAATCTGTTTGTATATAACCTCATTACCATGCAGGAGATGAGGGTGCCCTATTTATTGAAGCGGATCGTGATCCCCGCTGAGGTGAATTACGACGAGATCACTGCAGAATTTAGCAAGGGACGTTTGAGCATATTTATGCCATATAATGACCTGGCTCATGGCTACCACAGGGAGGTGGATATAGTCACCAAGCCATAAGGGGCGACGACACAAAAACATCGAGCCGATCGGTAAGTAGCTGATCGGCTTTTTTTGTTGTATAGATAAAGACTTCAGTTCTTGTGCCGAACCTTTATCTTCAGGCGCAATGACGAGTAGATCCATCGATTTGCTGAACATCGGGCTTATTGTCATCAGCCTCGTGGTTGCGTATTTCACTCCCTTTGCGCTATTCCTGGTGGCCTATGCGGTCCTGGGACCTCTTCACTACATTACCGAGATCAATTGGCTCGCTGACCGGCGGTTCTTTGTAGGTCAACCTAAAGGCATGATATGGGCTATTGGTTTCGCGGCCTTCATAGCTGTTGCAACCTTCGCCCGAATCAATGATTGGCATTCTGAGTACTATGTTCTTCGTTTTGTTGTTGAGTCTTCCAATGCCATAATCTTTGGGTGGCTGGTGCTCGCATTAGGTTTTGTGTTCGCGAAGCGGACTATTCATTGGGTACTTTTCATCGCGTCATGGCTCGTTGTCAGCCTGCTGCTTTCCGGGACTCCTGTCTTCGTCATCATAGTGGGTATGCTGCTCCCGACACTGGTCCACGTCTATATTTTCACCTTCTTTTTTATGGTTTATGGCGCCATGCAAAGTCGCAGTGCTCCCGGATTCCTCGCTGCGGGCGTTTTGCTTCTCGTCCCCCTTGTTATTGCTATATCTGGTTTCCAATCCCCCTCTCCCGGCACTCTTATTAAGGACACCTTTCTGGAGACGGGCTTTCAAGAGTTGAATTACCTGATTTTGAGGGTGGCGGGTTCGTCAAGCACCGGCGAAACGCCTGTCAGCCCTTATCTTTTCGCAAAAGCACAAGTCTTCATATCATTTGCCTATACCTACCATTATCTCAATTGGTTCTCGAAGACGACCATCATTGGGTGGCATCGTCGGCTGTCCAAGCCCAAAGTCCTCTTGATGTTGGCTACTTGGCTGGGGTTGGTGGGCCTGTTTGCTTATGACTACCAGGTAGGGCTGCTATGTGCGCTGTTTTTCAGTTTTCTGCATGTGTTCCTGGAGTTCCCTCTAAATATTCTCACCATCCGGAGTGTTATGGGTCAATTGGGCTTCGTGTCCGCTCGATCTTCGTAGCGTCGCCATAGTGCAAAGAATATCAACCCGATCAGAATGGCACCGGCGAGCATGGATCCCCAACGACTTATTGCTGTTCCGATTACTAAAGAGGTGGGTCTGTATTCAAACTGGATCACGTGTTTTCCGGGAGGGACTCTCATTGCTCTGAGTAGGTAGTTGGCCCTGATATGCGTCGTGGGCTCGCCGTCTATAGTGACCTTCCAGTGTGAGTCCCCCTTATACCATACCTCCGAGAAGACCAACAAGTGTTCTTTTGGTGAAACTGTCTCATATTTCACAAGCCCCGGGTTGTATTGCAGCAGTTCTACCCGACCATAAAGTAAGGGAGGGAATTCGGAGTCCCCGACATAGGAGCGAAACTCCTCGTGCAGGATGGTCGTCTTGTCACCTTCGAGGGAACCGAGGAGTTCCAATTCCTCGGCGTCGGAGGATGCCCACACGATGTCCTTAGCGAACCATGCAAAACCCATACTCGTGGCATTGTGGAGATAGTCCGTTGGTCCCTCTCCCGTTTTGAACAACCGGGTGTTTAGTAGGTTGAGGACCGGCACCCCCACACGAGTAGAACCGGCCAAAATGGGCTGAATCTCAGGTGAGAGGTGATGATCAATCACATCTTGATATCTTCGCAATTTGTTGATATGGAAGCCCCCAATGTTCGGGTGGAGACGATTGCTACTGCTACTCTGAAATGACTGACTAGTCAGGTCGATCATCCGGTCCTGTGGCCCACGAAATCGTTGAATCACTTCGTCAGATGGAGAAATTTTCTCCCTGTCTATCTTAGTTCTTAATCCTTCAAAATCATCTTTAGTGAGAAACCGATGACCAATCGGGACCAGGTCTATGAGCGCCAAAATACTGACAAAGGCTGCGGCATACTGGATTGAGATTTTGTTTCGCATTATGAGCCAACTTGCCATCGATAGCAATATCAAGAAGATACTCCCTCTCAAAACATCTCTCGTCAGCAGTTGCCGCCGACTTTGGTGCAATGCGTCGATAAACGCATCGACTGTCCCATCGTCCATGGCTTGTGATAGTTCGAACCTAAAGGCGAAGTCCGATCCAGGGCTTCGGTCTTCAGCAAAACTGTCTTTTTCAAAGCCTGAAGTCACACTGAACAGTATCCCTGTCACAACCACCAGGAGGGTGAATATGCCAACAACTCTGAAGTAGCGTGTGAAGTCATGCTGCTTCTGCTGGATGAAGGCCCCCGTCAGCCACAAAAGGAAGAAGAGCCCAACACCACTCAGGTTTTCAGGTGGTCGATAGTCATTCTCCCCGGGGGACCATATGCCAAAGATCGCTTCGAATACCCCGTTGTCCGCGCTCCATGAGAGGCACCACGTCAAAGCAAACAGGCTGCTCAACAGCCATTTTGTGCGTTTATCTTCGTGGCACAGCAAGGCCAAAAGAAAGAGGCTCAAGGTCACAATCCCGAAATACAGGGGTCCCTGACTTTGCCATTTATTACCCCAGTAAAGAGGCAAAACAATTGTCCGATCTCCGATGGCTTCCTGCGCACTTAGTACCTGGTTTAATGGCGAGGAAGGTGGGATCAGTTTGAATGATGATTCCCCAAGAGCTCCTGGGAAGAGGATGGTGATAGTTTCCGAGGGCGTATAACCATAGGTGTCCATGGTTTGTACCTGTTGTCGACTTCTGGCCCCGGCTAATTCGCTGGCGCTCTCTCTTTGAAATTCAAATGTGCTCCAGAGACTGTGGGTGCTAGGCAGCACGGCGAGTAAAACTGTGATCAGAAGTACGCCAACGCTTTTCAATGCAAAGGTTTCCCTCTTCGAATAAAGACCGATCGCCAGTAATACTGAGAGCAGTGCTATGGGGCCAAACAACCACCAGTCCCCTGTGGCAAGGAGGGTACCCAGTCCCACCAAAAGGGTCACTGACCCCCGGACGTAACGTCGCTGAGCGATGAGGGCTATCCCCGCAAAAACCAAAGGGGCAATGGCAATGGTGCCTGCACTCGCAAATTGACCTGCCTGTATGGATAAAATCAACGGTGTTGCTGCACCATAAAGCAACGCACCAAACATGCTCAAAAGAGGGCGTATCCCTACAGACATCAGTCCCAAATAGCAGCTGAGCAAGCCAATCAGAAGCAAAGCCACCTCAATGCTCAGGGCCCTTTCGATGGCAAAGAGGCCGTAAGCGAAGATGTTTGGGCCTTTGGAGAAGTATTGATGTACAACAGGCATGCCACCGAAGTTCCGGTTGGTCCAGCCGGTCCATTCATTCTCGATATCCCGCCAGTTGTTGGTATCGCTGTACCAATACGGCTCGTGTAGCGCCTCACCCTTGGCTATATGGCTACCATCAAGCACGGGGTACATATAGCTATAGGTCAGGCCTAGAAAGCAGAAGATGGCGAGAAGATGCTGCTGATGACTTTTCAATTTCACAAATCTCATGCGCTAATAACTAGGGAGCGATAAGGGATATCTCCGAGGCGCGATAGGCAAATTCGGTAGAAGGTGTGAAACCTTCGTCTTGATCAAGGACTGCCACCACGGCTTTGCTGATCGGGCTGTAAGACCATCCAGCTACTGGCCAGCTGCTTACTTTCACAAGGCTGCCATCCAGAGAAGAAATCACAATTTTTCCGT
This sequence comes from Cyclobacteriaceae bacterium, assembly GCA_965227935.1. Taxonomy (GTDB): domain Bacteria; phylum Bacteroidota; class Bacteroidia; order Cytophagales; family Cyclobacteriaceae; genus JAWPMT01. The sequence goes on from CBDDGS010000055.1 coordinate 766,407, forward strand.
TTCGGATCGAGTCCTCCGGCGCAAGCTCCAACAACATGAACTGTTTGTCGAGGAGTGTCTGCTCAGGTTGAAGCAGGAAAAGAGATCTGATTGCCTGATTCTCTCGGAAGGACTTGGACATAGTGCCGTCCTGCAGGTTGACGAGGATCATGTTACCAAATTCGCCATCGTAGCTTTCCTGGTAGAGGGCAATCGGTGTGGTGAACTGCCCTCTCTGGTCCGCCTGGACACCTTGTACCTGAAAAAAGTGCTGCCGCCTCTCCCATTGACCTAGTGGTACGATCAGGTAAGAAGTCCCTTGTACAGGGATTGGCAGACCGAAATCAAGTTCACCAAAAACTCCGGCTAGCGATTGACGAAGACTGTCATATTGGACCGGCCACTCAGCAGCCTTTTGTTCCTTGCCGATCTTGTCTTGTCTTGGCCCACAGGCAGATGACCAAAATGCCAAAAGCAACATCACAAATGGCCAGGGGCCCAGAACTCGTGACCTATTGTACATTTTTCAAAGATACCTCCTCACCTCAAATCCCACAGCGCAGTCGTATGGGCTATCGCTTCTGATAGATCACCCGCCTCGTCAAATCGGCCTCATCTCCCCTTATTTTGAGGAGGTAAAGTCCACTTGAGATCAAGTCCGTATCCTCAAATGACCACTCATAGGTTCTGTTCACCTCCACATGCCCCGTATGCAGTCTGTCGATCAATTTCCCATCGAGACTATACAGGCTGACATCGATCGTCTCAGAAATCTCAGGTATGAACCTTACCGTCATCGACGACACAAATGGGTTCGGGTAAATTGAGAGCTCCATGCTCGCCCGGGGCAATTCGACTTCTATCCTTGTGCTCTCTTCCGAAGCAATCAGGTTCTGCGTCGGAGCATCCTTGATCTTCACCTTCACTTTCTTGCGAAGAACGTGGCTACCACCACATTGATCTGTCAGGTACACCTCAACCCAATAGGTGCCACTCATGGCATAATAGTGCTGACCTTTGAATTTCTTGCCCTTCACTTCAAGTGACTGGTTACCTGTGCCATCTCCCCAGTTGACCTTCAGAGAGATCACTTCTTTAGTGTCAAAGTCTCCTTCGATCTTTGCCAGGTCATCCTTGGCCTTCAATTTCTTGATCTTGGCTTTCGGAGTTTTCTTGGAAACCAGGATCTCGAAGGTTTCCTCGCTACTGTTTCCAGACTCATCGGTAGCGGTCACGGTGATCACATAAGGCTCCTCAGACACATCGAAATAGCCAGAAGAAGGTGAATAGGAGAGGCTGGCATCACCGCAATTGTCCTTGGCTTTGATCTTCAATTTCTTGAAATCGACCTTCGTGGAGCAACCCTTCTTCGCCTCGTACTCCACAGGCGATGTAGGCACCTTTGATATGGTTGGCGCAAGGTTGTCCACGACCGTCACAGTGGCGGTGCAAGTACTCTTATTCTTGTAGAAGTTTTCGACCGTCAGCTTCACAGTATTGGTACCGAGGTCCTTACAGGAGAATTTGCTTTTACTCAGCTTGAACTTTTTAATGCCGCAGATGTCGAAGCTGCCACCATCTACATCTGCTGCGGTGATTTCTGCTTTACCATCTATGTCCAACGCTATGGTGATATCCTGGCATACAGCTGTAGGTATTACTTCCCCGTCTATTATCACTGTCACTGTAGCTGTTGTGGATGAGGTGTTCCCTGCCGCGTCAGTCACAGAGTATGTGACCGTCTGAGGTCCCAGTTGACCGCAGTCAAATTCAGTGGTTGAAAGGTCTTTGTCAACGATGACACAGTTGTCGCTGGAACCCGCATCTACATCATCAGGATGTACAATGGCCACACCAGTGGTGAGATCAAGCGCGACGGTAATGTCCTGAGCGACAGCGACAGGGGCTATTTCATCTTGCACCATGACACTCAGATTTTCTGTGCTCGAATTGCCGGCACCATCCGTGGCGGTGAGTTGCACGGTATTCACCCCAAGGTCATCGCAAGTAAATTGGTTTTGGCTCAAGCTCAAATCGAGCGTCGCCGAGCAATTGTCAAATGACCCTCCGTCGGCCATTGTCGTGGTAATGGACGCCTGACCATTCTCGTCAAGGGAGACCGTCAAGTCACTGGTGACGACGGTAGGGCCTGCTAAGTCGACAACTGTTACCGTTGCGCTTTCTGTGTCTGTATTTCCAGCAACATCGGTTACGGTAAGTGTTACCGTATTGGACCCTAAATCAGCGCAGGAGAAAGAGCTAATGTCGAGCGTCATTTGTGCGATCGAGCAATTGTCACTGGAACCACCATCCAACATCAGGGGTGTGATGGTAGCATTTCCAGCAGCATCTAGCTCGATAGTGATGTCATTTGCTACAGCCAAAGGCGCAATGTTGTCTTCCACCGTGACATTCGCCACAGCAGTGCTCACATTACCGGCAACGTCTTCAACTGTAAGGATTACCGCATTGGTCCCGAGGTTGGAGCAGTCAAAGGATGTGGGGCTAGCGGTCAGGGTGAACGAACAGTTGTCCGTACTTCCACCATCAATTTGATCAGGCGTAATCGAGGCTGATCCTGTTCCATCTAATTGTATGGTAAGGTCAGCTGCGATGGCATTTGGTGCCAGATCGTCTATGACCGTTACTGAGACAGTCTGCGAGCTGGTGAGCCCGGAGATGTCGGTAGCAGTGAGTTTGACGAAGTTCGATCCCAGGTCATTACACGTGAACGCCGTAATATCCAGCGCAAGGTCAAATTGGCAATTGTCGAAGGATCCGCCATCGATCATGCCTGGAGTGATGGTGACACCTCCATTGTTATCCAGTGATACGGTTAGATCCTGAGCGATGACCGTTGGTGGAATTAGGTCTTCAACAGTCACCGAGGCAGTGGCTGAGTGCATGTTCCCGGCGGGATCTGTCACCGTGAGTGTTACGGCATTGCTTCCCAGGTTGGAGCAGTCGAATGAGCTCATATCGATGGACATGGAAGCAATGGCACAGTTGTCAAATGACCCTGCGTCGATCATTCCCGGGACGATGTTGGCAGCACCCGTTGCATCGAGCTGCACTGTGATATCCTGAGCCAGCGCCACTGGGCTTATGTCATCCATCACCGTGATCGTGGCCGATTGGGAGGCAACATTCCCAGAGGGATCTGTCGCTGTGAGCAGTACAGTATTTGCCCCAAGATCGTTGCAGTCGAACGAGGTTACATCCAAAGTGAGATCAAAGTCGCAGTTATCGTAGGTGCCCGCATCGACGTCTGCCGCAGAGATAGCGGCATTTCCGGCAGCATCGAGATATACTGTCAGGTCTTGCGTAACGACCGTCGGAGCAGTGTCATCTATTACTGTGACTGTGGCCTGGCAGACACCAATATTGCCACTGAAATCACCTGCGATCACAGTTACTGTGTTTTGTCCCAGATCATCGCAATCGTAAAAGCCGCCGCCAGCCAGTCCGATAAACAGTATACCACAGTTATCGGTGCTGTTTTCAAAAGCATCTCGCAGCGAGTAGTCCGCACGACCCGTCTCATCCAGAGAGATGGTTACGTCGACGCAATACACCTCGGGAGCAGTATCGTCAATGACAGTGACGGTCGAGGTGCAGGTACTCGTATTACCATTGACGTCGACTGCGGTCAGGGTAACAATATGGTCTCCAATGGCATCGCAGTTAAAGTTGGTCTTGTCGATAGTAAGGCTGGCGATGGCACAATTGTCTGTGCTTCCTCCGTCCAGATCTGACGGAGAGATCTCAACCTGACCATTTACATCCAGTGCAACTGTAATATCCTGGCAGACCACTACCGGCGGAGTATTGTCCTGCACCGTCACCGTAGCTGTACAGGTACTGCTATTGCCGTTGTTATCCACGGCGGTCAATGTCACCAAATTTGCGCCTACATCTGCACAGTCAAATTCGTCCTTGTCCAGGGAAAGACTGGCAATGCCGCAGGCGTCCGATGACCCATTCTCAATATCCGAGGGCTTGATCATTGCGACTCCGTCGGCATCTAGTTGGATCGTGAGATCCTGGCATGCGACGACGGGTGGAACATCATCAACCACGGTCACAGTGGCGATGGCTGTTGCGACGTTCCCTTTGATGTCGATGGCTGAAAGTGTGACGGTATTGTTTCCAACATCATCGCAATCAAATTCGGACCTGTCAATGGAAAGGGTAAGGCCGCAGTTGTCCGTAGATCCATTGTCAATGTCTTCAACGGTGATCGATGCTTGTCCATTGGCATCGAGATAGACAGTGGTGTTCTGGGCAGAGACCACTGGAGCTATGTTGTCTTCGACGGTCACCGTAGCAGTTGTTGATGAAGCATTCCCACTGGGATCTGTAGCCTTCAAAGTGACCGTATTAGTGCCCAAATCGGTACAATCGAATGTAGACTTGTCGATGGATAGTTCGACAGAACAATTATCTGAAGATCCGCTGTCAATGTCAGCAGCGGTGATGGAGACGTTGCCATTGGCATCGAGCTGTACTGTGATGTCTTGAGCAATAGCCGTAGGTGCCAATTCATCGACGACCGTCAGGTTAAAGTCGCAGGTGGTTACGTTGCCATTGACGTCATTCTGGAAGATCCTAACGCTTCGAGTTCCAATTTGATCGCAGTTGTAGACCTTAGGCCCTGTCACGCCGACGCTGCCTTGCACACCACAATTGTCAGATCTTGATACAAGTGCGCCGATCACGAAGACATTGGCAGGTGCCTGGCCATTAGCGTCAAGTGATATCGTCACATCCTGACAGGTAATCGTCGGAGGGATGTCATCTACTACCGTTACTGTAGCTGTCGTGGAAGAACTGTTGCCAGCAGCGTCTGTTGCTGTGAGTGTCACGGTGTTGCTACCGACTTCGTCACAATCAAAATCTGTTCGACTCAACGAGAGGTCGGCAACTCCACAGTTATCAGAGGAACCGTTATCGACATCTTCAGCGGTGGTGAACGCCTCGCCGTTGTTGTCGAGGTAGATCGTGATATCTTGAGCCGCCACGACTGGTGCCACATTATCCTGGACCGTGACTGTAGCTGTAGTGGCGGAAGTATTCCCGCTGGGGTCTGTAGCGGTCAAAGTGACCGTATTGGCCCCCAAATCGGCACAGTTAAAGTCTGTTTTATCGATGGACAGTTCGACAGAGCAGTTGTCTGAAGATCCGTTGTCAACGTCAGCAGCGGTGATGGAGGCATTGCCATTGGCATCAAGCTGTAATGTGATGTCTTGAGCAATAGCCGTAGGCGCCAATTCATCGACGACCGTCAGGTTAAAGTCGCAGGTGGTTACGTTGCCATTGACGTCGTTCTGGAAGATCCTGACACTTCGAGTTCCAATTTGATCGCAGTTGTAGACCTTAGGCCCTGTCACACCGACGCTGCCTTGCACACCACAATTGTCAGACCTTGATACAAGGGCCCCAATCACGAAGACATTGGCAGGTGCCTGACCATTGGCGTCAAGTGAGATCGTCACATCCTGACAGGTAATCGTCGGAGGGATGTCATCTACAACAGTCACTGTGCTTACGGCAGAGGAAGAATTGCCGGTAGCATCAGTTACGGTTAGTGTCACTGTATTATCCCCCACGTCGTCACAATCAAACGAGTTGCGATCGATAGTGAGAGCCACCGCTCCGCAAACATCTGATGAGCCGCCATCAACATCTTGCGGTACTATCGTGGCCACGCCGTTCTGATCTAATGAGATCGTGATATCCTGAGCAACCGCCAGAGGGGCACCTCCATCTACTACGGTCACTGTGCTTGCAGCGGACGAACTATTGCCACTGCCATCAGTCACTGTCAACGAGACGGTATTCGAGCCGATGTGCGAGCAGTCAAACGAGCTTTGGCTGAGACTGAGGCTGGCTACCGAGCAGTTGTCACTGGATCCGCCATCAACGTCGCTCGCTGTCAGGGTAGCATTGCCATTGTCATCGAGCAGGATCGTAATGTCCTGAGAGACAGCGACTGGAGGGATATTGTCCTCTACAGTGACGGTAGCAGTGGTCGAGTGACTGTTCCCCGTCGCATCGGTGGCCGTAAGCGTAGCGGTATTAGCTCCCAGGTCAGTGCAGTCAAAAGTGAGGGGTGAGGCACTAAGGGTGAAGGCGCAGTTGTCGCTACTTCCGTTGTCTAGGTCAACGGGCGAGTAGCTCGCGGCTCCACTGGCATCCAATTGGATGGTTATGTTCTGGGCGACAGCCACAGGTTGTTGCTCGTCGATGATAAACACGGTAGTTGTCGCACTGGCCGTATTCCCGCTGTTGTCTGTTCCGGTCAGCGTCACGGTATTAGGCCCCAGATCGTCACAGTCGAAATCGGTTTGACTCAGGCTCAGGGTGAGGGAGCAATTGTCAGTCGATCCATTGTCTACCAACTCTGGCGTGATGGTCGCCACCCCATTACCGTCCAGAGAGATATTGATGTTGGTAGCCGACACAGTGGGTGCTTCCTGGTCGACGACAAGTATGTTGGTGGTGGCAGAACTCGAATTGCCAGAGGCGTCCGTGACTGTCAGGGTGACTGAGTTAATCCCAACATTGGAACAATCGAATGACGTCACGCTCAGTGTTTTTGATGCTATACCGCAGTTGTCAGCAGATCCGCCGTCGATTTGATTTGGATTGATCGTAGCAACACCATTGGCGTCTAGTGCAACGACGACAGGAATTGCTAAGGCCAACGGCGGGATGTTGTCGACCACGGTAACAGTGGAGCTAGCTGATGCCGAATTTCCAGACCCGTCGGTTGCTGTAAGGGTGACGGTATTTGGGCCTAAGTCATTACAATCGAAGTCGGTAATATCTAGATCCAGAGAGACGTCACAGTTGTCGTCACTGCCGTTGTCAATATCGGTAGCTGAGATAGTTGCGGTACCATTGGCATCGAGCTGTACAGTGATGTTCTGCGCGATTGGCGCAGGGGCCAAATTGTCTTCGATCGTAACTGTGGCGTTCGCTACGGCGATATTTCCACCTGCGTCACTCACCGATAGCAGGACGCTATTATCTCCGATGTCAGTGCAATCGAAGGTACTGGGAGAGACACTTAAGAGGGCACTGCAATTGTCACTACTTCCGGCGTCTACCTGGCTAGCATCTATGCTTACATTGCCTGCAGCGTCCAACTGCACAGTGATGTCCTGGGCAAGGGCGACCGGTACTTCGTCATCGACGATAGTGACGCTTGCGTTCACCGAACTGGAATTCCCCGATGGATCCGTCGCCGTTAACGTCAATGCGTTGAGGCCAACATCGAGGCAAGTGAAGTTGGTCCTGTTAAGACTTAGCGAAAAGCCGCAGTTATCGTTGGTGCCATTGTCTACCATGCTGGGAGTGATGACCGCGTTGCCATCCTGATCCAAAATAGCAACAATATTCTGGGCCAAAACGACCGGCGGTGTATTGTCCTCTACTGTCACCAGCGCATTGGCGGTCGAGGAGTTGCCAGAGGGGTCGGTAGCTGTTAGAATCACTGGCACATCCTGACCAGCTTGGTCGCAGGAGAATGTTGTCTCGTCCAGGCTGAGTGTGACTGAGCAGTTGTCAATGCTTCCTGCATCGACCTGGCTGGTGTTGACCGTTGCACTGCCCGCGGCATCCAGCTGTACGGTGATATTTTGAGCCAGGGCTGCGGGCGCCTGATTGTCGATGACTGTGACAACTGCGGACGTGATGGTTTCATTTCCTGACTCATCCGTGGCGGTGATGCTGATGCTTTGTGCACCCAAATCGCTGCAGTCAAATTGCGTCTTGGCCAGGGTCACAGAGGCCACGGTGCAATTGTCCGATACGGACGGCGCCACATCGCTAACTAGTAGTGTGGCCATCCCTTGATTATCAAGTACTAGGTCAAATGGTTGTGTGGTGACGGTAGGAACAATCTCATCAATGACTGTCACCGTCGATTGGGCGGTTGCCATCGTGCCATTACTGGAGGTTGCAGTCAGGGTGACGATATTGTTTCCTAAATCATTGCAGTTGAAATTTGTAATGTCCAGCGTCAATGTGGCACCTGGTGTGCTCCCATCGTCCACGTCTGATGGTTGGATGGTTGCGTTTCCAGTTGCGTCTAGCGCCACAGTAATGTCTTTTGCGAGGGCCACGGTGCCTACTTTAAACCTCCTTTGAATCAAGCCATAGTTGCTGGCATCTACTGATGTGCTGGAGACCCTGTCTCCATCCTGCCATACGATGGTCGCAGTTCCTTCTCCGTCGTAGAAGCCAACGGCAGGGAAAATCTGATTCTCGGCAGTGGTTGTATTTACTGCCGTTTCGGGACCCTCCAGAACGCCGCTACTGGTGATGTGTTGGCCGTAAATGCCACCACGCTCGCCATCTTGACCAAAGCTTGTCCAAGTCACGATGTATTCGCCATCCGCGCTTGCTGCCATGTATGGATGCAACTGGTCACCGGCGGTTGTACTGTTCACCTGGGTTTCTCCACTCAGGGCGCTGCCATTTGGATCATATCTTCGAAAAATGATGCCGTATCCATCGCCATCCCCAAGGAAGCTGCTCCATGCTACGGCAAAGTTGCCTGCAGTGTCCATCCCGATAGAGGGCTCTATTTGGCTTTCGGCAGTGGTGCTGTTCAATCGGAACTCCGCCCCTGCCGCAACGCCACTATTGTCGAAGAGCCTGGCATAAACATCAATATCAACTGTACCAGTTGTGTCGGTACTCTGCCAGACGATGGCGAAGTTGCCGTCATTATCGCTTGCTACATCCGGGTTGGTCTCAAAAGTTGTGGACGCCGTGTTGACGAGGAACTCTGATCCTGTGGCAATGCCATTGGCATCAAACATCCTGGCAAAGATCTCGCCGTCACTGACCCACGAGATGACGAATGTGCCTCCTGCGGCCATGGTCACGGTTGGGAACTGCTGTTGCCCCGTCGTTGTCACGTTGGCCAGTGTTTCATCCATTGTGACTATACCAGCTGCGTTATACATTTTATAGTAGATTCCCCAGCCGTCGCCATCTTGGTCGAAGCTCATCCAAGTGATAAGAAATTTTCCATTGTCTGCCACGGCGACATCGGGAAAGCGCTGATCGTTGGTGGTTGTCGTATTGACCTGGAACTCTGCCACTGTGATGCTCCCCATGGCATCGTATTGCTGGGCAGCTATGGCAAATCCGTCGCCATCCAGATTCTCACTTTCCCAGGCCACGATGGTGGATCCAAGTTGCCCCGTCGCTGCAGCTGGCCGCTGTTGATTATCCTGAGTGGTGCCGTTGACGAGGGCCTCGCTACCAGTGGCGATTAGTTGGGCTGTCACTTCATTGGGGGAGAATGAAGCCCAGATTATGCAGATTACTGCGAGGAAGAGGCCATGGATCGAGGGTTTCAGAGCATTGTTCATAGGGCCGCGGATGAGAGTGAGAAAAAGTGAGGATTACCTTCCGTAACCCCTAAAATGGTCGGTTCGTCGAAGCTGTAGAGGTACTACGTTCCTCGAGGGACTGGACTCTCTGAAGCAGGTCTTCCAATGAAGCCTCGTATTTGTCGAGATTTTGCTGTTGGCTGTAGATGATCGCTTCCTGTTGCTCTACCTTGGCGCTAAGTTCTTGCATGGCCTTCACCAAAGGCACCACAAACTCAGCATAACGAAGCCCATACATGTCCTTGTCATTTTGCGGAACTTTCACGCCGCTGAAGTCGTAACCCAATTCCTGAGTTGCCTGAAGCACTTCCTGTGCGATGAAACCTGAATATCGAATATCAGATTTGCCCTTTTTGTCCAGATCGTCTGGCAGCTCCTTCCCTTGCATCTCATAGACCGCAGCCAGGTCGATGTGATAGGTGACGGGGCGGAGCTGATTGATGAAGTCTAAACCAGGGACGTTTTCTTCGACGCACTCCTTCACGCGTCCATCTGAGGTCGCGGTCCAGTTCACCGGGCCTCCAACAGAGACAGTGGTGGCGTTACCTACGTACACCTCATTGCTTGTGGTAAGCGTAGTACCGTGGCCGATGGCGATTGAATTATCTCCAGTGACTGAAGCGGTCGCACCGATGGCCACGCTCTCGATCCCGGTGATGCTGGCCTGGTTGCCAACACCGACGGAGTTGGTGCCATTCACAGCGCTTTGGTAGCCCATAGAGATGGAGTACTGAGAATTTGTGCTTATGGTGGCAAAGTAGCCCATGGCAATAGCGCCGTTACTTCTCACGTCCGTCTCCTGACCCATGGCCATCGCGTAACGTCCTGTGTTATAAGCCCTGTGACCCCAAAGCTCCACGTCGTTGTTCCCTACTACCTGATCGGAACCGAAAAAGGTACATCTCGATCGGTTGGTATTGGTAAAGTTGGATTGTGAGCCCATTCCCACATTCCACTGACCCTCACGGTTGGTAAATCCACAATAATAGCCCACGTAGGTATTGTTGTTAGCGTTAGTTGTGCTATTAGTTCGGTTGTTGTCCCAACCGGACATGGCGCCAATAAATGTGTTGAAGTCAGCCCACTCCGTAGCGGGCCCGGCAGCTGCGCCCACCATGGTATTGTATTGGCCATCCCCTATATCGATACCCGCCGAATCTCCCAACGCCGTGTTGTGGTGGCCATCGTCAACGTCTGACATTGCTTCACTGCCAACAGCTGTATTGCGGTAGCCGACGTCTGAGGAAATACCAGTCTCATTACCAATAAATGTCTGCTTGTAGCCAGTGGTGTTGCTAAAACCAGCATCCTCTCCAATAAAGGTGTTTTCATAGCCTGTGGTATTGTTGGCGCCTGATTCCTCGCCTACGAAAGTATTGTCATAACCCGTAGTATTGTTCTCCCCCGACTCGGCGCCGACAAACGTGTTGTCTCCCCCGTTTCGATTGAGGCGTCCAGCCTCATATCCTATGAACGTGTTGTCGAAACCCGTGGTATTGGTGTAGCCGGCCAGATATCCGATGGCCATGAGTTCAGAGGTTGTGTTACTTCTACCGGCTCCGTAACCCATAAAGGTATTTCTGGATCCAGATGTGACCTTGGAACCAGTACTATCACCATAGAAGGTATTGAAGTCACCAGAGGAGATACTGACACCAGAGCCCGTACCGGATGTTTCATTTAAGGTCTGTGCGTAGGACCATGTGGAGACAAAAAGCACAAGAAGAGTCGCTGCAGAAACTCTGAGGATTGATAGAATTTTCATGAATAGGTTAGGTTTCACCTCCGCGGAGGAAGGACATGTAACGGATGAAGGTAGGGATAATTTGGAAGTTCCCCAACCCCTTTGATGTAATATTTCCGTGAAATAATATGGCGTGGAGGGCGGAAAAGCCCTTTTGAGCTCAATGATATTGCTTGAAGCGCCAATTACAGGTTTGCTGGCGCTTTGTCGTTAGGTTTGACTGGCTGATTTCCTGGAAGTACGAAACGACCTAACCCTCAGTACAATAGCTTCTCGATAATTACCATCAATTGCTCCTTTTTCAAGGCCTTCAGTGCTTTGCTTCGCTCCTGGGGATCCTTGATCTTTTCGGCATCTATGTCCTGGAGCTCCGCCGCCACAAGCTGGAATGGATCAGTGCCCTGCCCCAGGTTTTCGAGGCCCATCACTTCTATCTCATCGACCAGCGCCTCCAGGATAGACTTGCCTTTTTTCTTGCAGGTTTCTATCGGATTGTACTTGGAGTTGGAATCCCGCAGTGCCCAGCTGCTATAGTCGATTTTCAGCTCGTCAATGTCTTTGATGCGGGGGTCAGACGCTGGCAAGAAGCGTTTCAATACGGAGGTGGTGCCGCTTTTCCAGGCCTCGAGATCAAAGTCCTCAGACTCCAAGCGTTGGATGCGTGTCTTGATGAGCTGGATCGCCTTATCTACCATGACTTTAATTGTAAATTTTCTATGGAAGGTAGCAATCATTCTATGAATTAGAATTGTTCATATAGTAAAAGTTGTAATAGCTGACAGGCATCATTGATGGCCCCCACCTTTATGTACTAATATTGAGCTATGGAACAAGTCGACGTCACGAAGATCGTCCAGCCAGGGATTGAGATTTTTGGCATCCTGCTGATGGAGCCGGTTACGGTGATCACCAACCTGATGATCTCTGTCATGTGCTTCTATGCGTACTGGAAGATGAGCAAGGACCAAGTGATCGGCGCAACACTTGTCTACCTGAAGAATTACTTCTTGTTCATGGGAATGGCCACGACCTGGGGAGGATTTATTGGCCATGGCTTTCTCTATGCGCTTGACCCACGCTGGAAGCTGGTGGGATGGATCATCAGCATGATTGCGGTTGGTTTGATAGAGCGTTCATCCATTAGTTATGCCAATAGGCTGGTGTCACCTGCCTTGGGTAAGTTTTTCCTGATCGCCAATGTAGTAGAGCTTGTGATTCTTATGTCACTGGTGATCTACTCGGTCCATTTCAAGTACGTAGAGATTCATAGTGCTTATGGGTTCATTGTAGTCGTCTGTGGATTCCACCTGTTTGTGTTTCTAAAGACGAAGGATCTGGGAAGTCTGCAGATGATGTGGGCGACGATATCGTTGCTGATTGCGGTATACATCTTTAACAAGCCCGTGATTCTGCATACTTTCTTCAATCACCGGGATCTTGCGCACTTGTTTATGCTGCTGGGTTCTTGGTTCCAATACCGAAGCTACGTGAAACTGAAGCAACCCGCACTGGAACCTGTAGCCGCTAGCTGATTCGACTCCAGTTGACGACCGTTTTGCTGAGGGAGTCTACCTGCTTTCTAATGACTGCATAGGCAGGCGTCTCCAATTCCGGGTCTTCGTCGAGGACTTGCGTTGCAGCCTGGCGAGCCAGTTGCAAAATTTGACCGTCAACGCCCAAGTCCGATACCAGTAGGTCAAACGCCCCACTCTGTTGCGTTCCCATCAGATCTCCCGGACCTCGAATTTGCAGGTCCGTCTCCGCTATTTTGAATCCGTCGTTCGTGGCAACCATTGTAGAGACCCGCAGTTTGGCTTCCTTGCTGAGCTTGAGCCCTGTCATCAGGATGCAATACGACTGATCGGCGCCTCTGCCGACACGGCCGCGTAATTGGTGCAGTTGAGAGAGCCCAAACTTCTCAGCATTTTCGATGACCATCACGGAGGCATTGGGGATATTGACGCCCACTTCGATGACGGTTGTGGCCACCATGATTTTCGTCTCATTCTTCACGAAGCGCTGCATTTCGAAGTCCTTGGCTTCCGATTTCATCTTGCCATGAAGAATGGAAACAGGGATATCGGGGAATCGCCGGCAAATGCTTTCGTAGCCATCCATCAAGTCCTTGTAGTCAAGCTTCTCAGATTCCTCGATCAATGGGTAGACGACGTAGACCTGGCGCCCTAAGGCAATTTCCTTGTCCAAAAAGTCAAAAAGGCGAATGCGCTGACTGTCCCGCATGTGCATCGTCTGGACGGGTTTTCGTCCGGGAGGTAGTTCGTCGATGACCGAGATGTCGAGGTCACCGTATAGTGTCATCGCCAGGGTCCGGGGTATTGGCGTCGCCGTCATGACAAGCACATGTGGAGGGTGCTCTTCATTTTTCTTCCACAGCTTCGCACGCTGCGCCACACCAAACCGGTGTTGTTCATCGATCACTGCCAGGCCAAGGTGGCGAAATTTTACTTTGTCTTCTATGAGTGCGTGGGTGCCTACCAGCACATGAATTTCCCCTGATTCCAGGCCCTCATGCAAGACCTTGCGTCGGGCAGCGCCGACAGATCCCGTCAACTTCTCCACGACAATCCCCATTTCGTCACCCATTGCCTTGAGGCTTTGGTAATGCTGCTCCGCAAGGATCTCGGTGGGTGCCATGAACGCACACTGGGTCTCATTGCTGATGGCAATGAGCATGCATAGAAAAGCGACAATGGTCTTACCACTCCCGACATCACCCTGGACCAGGCGATTCATTTGATGCCCCGAACGGAAGTCCGCGTAAATCTCCTTGATCACCCTCTTTTGCGCATTAGTCAACTCAAACTCTAGGTGCTTTTCGTAGAATTCATTAAGCAATGGGGCTCTCTCGAATACTATACCCTTGAACTTATCCGTACGGGCGATTTTCAATTTCAATAGACGCAATTGTATGTAGAAGAGCTCTTCGAACTTCATCCGGTACCGAGCTTTCTTTAAGTGATCCGCGTCCTTGGGGAAGTGGATGTTGACTAGTGCTGTCTTCTTGTCGGCAAGATGGAAATCACTCCGCATCCCCTCAGGGAGCGTCTCTGAGATGTGATTCATCGCCTCCATCAACAGTGCTTTCATCAGTTTGCTGATGACCTTCGTGTCGATGTACTTTTTCTTGAGCTTTTCGGTAGTGGGGTAGACCGGCTGAAGGTAAGTGGAGGCGCCCTTGTCTCTTCGCAAGATGTCAATCTCAGGATGAGCGATGTTGAAAGAGGATCCAAAACGTGCGGGCTTGCCGAACACGACGTAGGTGACGCCCACCTTGTACTGCTGTTGCGCCCACCGGGCACCCTGAAACCACACAAGATCAATTCTGCCCGTATCGTCCTTGAAAGTTGCGACCAACCTCTGCCTCCGTGGAGGCCCCACGAGCTGAAACCCTGTTATCTCACCGATGATTTGGACAGATGGTAGCTGCTCATCGAGGTCGGCGATTTTATGGAACTTCGTACGATCCTCGTAGCGGAATGGGTAATGTTGGATGAGATCCGCGTAGGTGGCAATACCCAGCTCCTTCTCCAGCAACTCTGCGCGCTGCGGCCCCGCACCTTTCAGGTACATTATGCTCTTGGAGAAAAAACCGGACATACGATCACCCTTTAGATCTTCGAAATTATACCAAGAGGGCGAAAGGAGCGGGACTCAGGCTAGTCCTTCCAGGTCACGGTGTTGAGCAGGTGCATGACATCATTTTGTAGGTAGGTAATGATCGGGGCCAACGAGTCATTCTTGTCGGCGGTTTGGAAGTACACCGCCCCCCTCAAAAAGTGCCGGACACTATCAGTGATATGGAATTGGAACGGACTGGGGACCTCCCCTTCCAGTTCTGTGACCGAGGCGACGTTGCCGCTATTGAGTACGACAATCTTTTCTTCTATCGAGTAGGCTTTCACATTGTGCTTCGAGGTGAGCCGGTAGCTATCGTCGAGCACCTCGTCCGAAGTCTTCCTGCTGTCGAGAGGCTTATAAGTAATTTGTATATGCGCATCAAAAAGTGGATAATAGAGATCCACCCAGTATCGCTCTGAGATCCACGACGTATCATCGTACAAAACCGCGTGCTCAGAGTAATCAAAGCTGTATGGCAGGCTGTCGGGTAAAACCTGGTAGGCCACTTCGGGCAAGTTGATGCGATTGTATCCTTTGGGTTTTGGGAGATAGTTGGTGTCACAGCTGACCACGAACCATATAAACACTACCCCCATCCAGGCGTTTTTTGTCATCCTTTCAAAATGCTTTGTTCCAAGAATATTCTGACTCTTTTTATTCGCTTCTGGTCGACTGCGACAACCGTGAAGTGAAAGGGTCCGAATTGTATTTTTTCGCCAGCATTGGGTAGTTTCTGATTGATCTCCAGTAGCAAGCCACCAAGAGATTCGCTTTCGCCTTTGACCTCCTCAAAAATATCTGCCTCAATTTGCAGCACCTTGCAGAAGTCGTTGAGGGATGTCTTCCCCTCAAATACGTACGTGTTTTGGTCGAGTTTATTGTAAGTAACGTTGGCTTCCTCGTCAAACTCATCGTTGATCTCACCAACGATTTCTTCGATGATGTCCTCCATAGTGATGAGGCCTTCCGTACCACCGTATTCATCAACAACGATGGCCATGTGGACACGCTTCTTTTGGAAGTCCTTGAACAGGTCGTCGATTTTCTTACTTTCAGGGACGAAAAAGCCCGGTCTTAATAGAGACTGCCAATCGAAGTTTTCTTCTTCATCGAGAAAGGGCAGCAAGTCTTTGATGTAGAGGATCCCCTCAATCTTATCTATGGTTTCGCTATAGACCGGTATCCGAGAGTAGCCAGTTTTATTGATCTGGTCCATCAGCTCGTGAAAGTCGGTGGTAATATCCAGTGCCGTAATATCCAATCTCGACTTCATCACCTGCTTCACCGATAGTGTGCCGAAGTTGACGATCCCTTTTAATATGCCCTTTTCTTCCTCTGTAGCTTCCTGCTCTGCTGTGATCTCTAGTGCCTGGTTCACGTCTTCCACAGACAGGTTATAGCCCTTCTTCTCTACACGCCTTTCTATTACGTCACTGATAGAGATGAGAAACCATGCCACGGGCTTGGAGACCTTGGTGCCCACCCAGAGGATAGGAGAGGTCAGGCGTGCAAAGTTGTAGCTGTTGTTGGTAGCATAAACCTTCGGTACGATTTCTCCGAAGAACACGATCGTGACCGTGACAATGGTGGTCAGGGCGACAATGATCACACCCTCCTGGCTCTTGTCATCCACCAGCTGCCATGTCATGAAGGCAGAGATGGTGATGATCAATATGTTGACCAGGTTGTTGATGATGAGGATTGTGGCCAGGAGTCGCCTGGGATCCTTCATCAAGGATGATATGCGCTGATCCTTGGCATCCTGCGAGTTCTTAAACTTGTTGAGGTCATCCTGGGTCAGAGAGAAAAAGGCCACCTCTGAGCCTGAGATCAAACCTGACAGGGCCAGCAATACCAAAAGCACGGTGCCATATATCAAATAGAACGAAAATGGCACTTCGTTCAGAGCAGATAAAAGAAGCCAGGGATAGGGGTCTTCCGGAGAAGTTTCCAACTACAGGAGGTTTGGTGAAACTTTAGAATGGCAGGTCATCCGACACGTCATTCGCTGTGCTGGTAGCTGGGCTCTTCGCCGCAGGTGAACCATAGTCTTCCTCAGTAGGCATAGGGGCATGCTCTACAGTGGATGATGATCCTCCACCGCCCAACATATTCATATTATCCGCCACGACTTCAGTCGTATAGCGTGTGACACCGTCTTTTTCCCACGACCGGGTGCGAAGTTTTCCTTCAATGTATACCTGGTCACCTTTCTTCAGATACTTCTCAGCGACCTCAGCCAACCCTCTCCAGAGCACAATGTTGTGCCACTCAGTATTCTCCCTTCGTTCCCCGGTATTGCGATCCTTATACGTCTCAGAAGTGGCAATGGAAAAGCTCGCTACGGCTACGCCGGACTCAAGATGTCGCACTTCTGGGTCTCTTCCCAATCTACCTACAAGAATCACTTTGTTTACTCCAGACATAATCTAAAAATACTAAAAATTCTGCTGGTCCAAGTAGTTGACCATCAATTTTGGTTTGGGCAAAGTTAATACTTGATCGAAGCTGTAAGCATTCAAGTCGTACTTATTTAGCAATTTGTCGAAAGTGCTCTTCTCCGGGACTTCCGCCCTATAGAATCTCGCCTCAATTCTTTGGTGGGTCAGGAGGTGCTTGAATACATTGGAGATCTCTAGTTGACTGGTACTATTTGGGTGCACATAGTCTTCCAGCTGGAAAGTTGGATCTTCTACCAACATGAATTCATACAAGCCTTGCCAGATGTCATTGGCCAGTCGTTGCTTCATGCCCACCAAGCCATTATGTTCCAATACCAGATAATGAAAAGGCCTGGTTCTTACCTTCACCTTTTTGAGCTTGACAGGATATTTTGACTGCTCGCCTGCTGCAAATGCCTGGCAGCGGTCCTGTAGTGGGCAGGAGGTGCAACTGGGTTGTGAAGGTGAGCAGACGGTTGCTCCCAGCTCCATCATGGCCTGATTGAACAAGTCAGGGGTATCGGCTGGGATCAGCTGCTCGAGGACATGCATAAATTCCTTTCTGGAGGAAGCGGCACTTATGTCCTTATCGATCGCGAAGACCCTTGCTATGACTCGGTATACATTTCCATCCAGCACAGGTCGGGGTTCACCGAAGGCAATCGATGCAATAGCTGCTGCGGTATATGGGCCTATGCCCGGGAGCTCGATCAGGCCATCATAGCTCGACGGAAATTGACCTTCATGTTTTTCGTCGATAATTTTTGCGGTCTTATGCAGATTCCGGGCTCTACTGTAATACCCGAGTCCTTGCCAGGTCCTCATAACGACGTCAGCCTCGGCATTGGCGAGGTCTGTGACTGTTGGGAATTGCTCGACAAACCGTTCGTAATAGGGGAGCCCCTGAACTACCCTTGTTTGCTGCAGAATGATCTCCGACAACCAGATCTTATAAGGGTCTTTTGTTTCCCGCCAAGGCAGTTCTCGCTTTGTAATTGAATACCAGTCAATTATATTTTTGCAAAAAGTGTTGTCCACTTATCAATACTAGGGTCAAATAATCGTTTAGGGCTTTTTATTTCCAAGCCCCAAATTTAATTTTGGTCCGCTTATAAATAGATATCAAGACAAAAAGAGATCAACAGTGACGAAAGCTGACGTAATAACGGAAATATCAGAGAAAACAGGGATCGACAAAGCTGACGTACAGGTAACGGTGGAGGCTTTCTTCTCGGTAGTAAAGAATTCCATGGCCGATGGTGAAAACATCTACGTTCGGGGCTTTGGCAGTTTTGTGAACAAGAAACGTGCACAAAAGATCGCCAGGAACATTTCCAAGAACACCGCTATGGTTATTGAAGAGCACTATGTGCCAAGTTTCAAACCTTCAAAAATCTTCACGGAAAAGATCAAGAACAGTTCGAAGCTGAAAGGCAAGTAGCCAACCGCAGCATGAACAGACAACAGCTCCTGGTGTCAGTCGTGGGTGTTGTGCTCGTGGTCCTAATCTATCAGCTACCCCGGGTGGTGGTTGAAAATGACGAGGAAGCCGACGTAGCCGACCACACTTTTGAAGTGACACTTGAGGACAGAACGGCTATTACTTCGCTAAATGCCTTGTTGCGGACGTCTTCAGACGAAAAAATTAGTATCTTTGCGGACTCTTTGGCTGGTTACTACCTCCGCTATGGCAAACTTGACAGTGCCGAGTGGGCAGTGACTGAGATGCTGAGAAGAGATAGTTCTTTAAATGCGAAAGTAGCGGCAATTGAGACGCTCTATAAGCTCTTTGAAAGAGCAGCTGATCCAGCAGATGGAGAATCCAGGGCATTGGCACTGAAACCTCTCATCGAAGAAGCATTGGATCAACGTCCCGATGATCTTGGCCTGAAGAGTAAACTGGCCATGACCATCATTTCCTCAGAGGCACCCATGGTAGGGGTGCAGATGCTGAGAGAAATCCTTGAAGTAGACCCAAACAATAGGGAAGTCCTCATTAATCTGGGACTCCTTGCCATCAGGTCGGGACAATACGATAGAGCTACCGAGCGATTCGAAACACTGCTACAGCTGGATTCAGCGGACTACGAAGCCTTACTATACCTGGCTGTCTCCTGGGAGCAGCAGGGACAACAAGGTCGAGCAACTGAGGCCTACACCAGGATCCTCAACGCGGCAAATGTAGATCCCGCCATACGAAGAGCAGCTGAGGAATATCTCGCCAGATGACCAAATAGACGATTTGAGCTTTAGTGCAATCCGTTGCGCTTGGGCCCAAAGAAGAAATTAAAAAGTTGTTTAACTAAGACAGAAATTATTTAAAAGTATGCCTTGCGGAAAGAAAAGGAAAAGACACAAGATCGCGACTCATAAGCGAAAGAAGAGACTTAGAAAAAACAGACACAAGAAGAAGTAAGTCCACGACTAATTCCGATTTAGAGTGAGTAGCAATGAACTTTTAATTAGTTCAACTCAAAACGGATGTCGGATTGCCCTTCTTAAAGACAAAAGACTGACTGAGTTCCATGAAGAGGAAAACAGCAATCAGTTCAAAGTCGGTGACATATATCTTGGAAGTGTAAAGAAAGTAGTACAAGGCCTCAATGCGGCCTTTATTGACATAGGCTTCGAAAAAGACGCCTTCTTACACTATCTGGATTTGGGCCCTCAGGTCCAGTCACTCAACAAGTTCACTAAGCTGGTGCTCAATAAAAAGAACGCCAGCTCCAAGTTAACTGGGTTCAACCACGAGCCGGACATTAATAAGTTCGGGAAGATCAATCAGGTCTTGACGAGGAATCAGAAGATTCTCGTTCAGGTGGTAAAGGAACCTATCTCTACGAAGGGACCACGACTTTCTTGTGAGTTGTCTATTGCCGGAAGGTACATCGTACTTGTACCTTTCTCAAACGCGGTTAGCGTTTCAAAAAAAATCACAGATTCTGCTGAGAGGAAGCGCCTGGCGCGTCTGATCAGCTCTATTAAGCCAGAGAAATTTGGCGTAATCATTCGGACCGTAGCTCAGGGCAAGGACGTCAAGGAGCTAGATGCCGACCTTACCAACCTTACGAATATCTGGAAGGAGGGCATCAAAAATCTCAAAAAGGCCAAGGTCCGAGACAAAGTCATTGGCGAAGTAAGCCGCGCCAACTCCATTCTTCGCGACGTACTCAACGAGTCTTTTGACAACATTCTTGTCGATGACAAGGACTTGCATCAGGAGATCAAGGATTACGTATTGAAGATTGCTCCGGACAAGGAGAAGCTCATCAAGCACTACAACTCGAAGTACAAGATCTTCGAGGCGTACGGCGTCGAGCGGCAGCTGAAGACTTCCTTTGGTAAGTCAGTAAGCATTGCCAATGGTGGTTACCTCATCATCGAGCATACGGAGGCCCTGCACGTCATAGACGTGAACAGTGGCAACAAGTCCAATCGTGAGGAAGATCAGGAGGCGACGGCATTGACTGTCAACCTCGAGGCGGCAAAGGAAATTGCTCGCCAGTTGAGGCTTCGTGATATGGGCGGTATCATCGTGATCGACTTCATCGACATGAGGCGTGCTGAAAACAAGAAGAAGGTTTTTGCGCGTATCAAAAAGGAGATGGAGGGTGACCGATCGAAGCATACGATCCTACCACTATCCAAGTTTGGTCTCATGCAGATCACCCGTCAGCGAGTTCGGCCTGAGCTGAATATCTCGACGAGAGAGGTTTGCCCAACTTGTGCCGGAACCGGGAAGATCGCAGCATCGATCATTATCGCAGATCAGATTGAGAATACTGTGAAGTATTTCCTCGAGAAGCAAAACGAGAAGAAGCTGACTGTAGCGCTACACCCTTACGTGTATGCGTATTTCACGAAAGGTGTCTTTTCGCTCCGTGTGAAGTGGTTTATGAAATACTTCAAGTGGGTAAACCTGGTGGAGGATTCTTCGCTGGCAATAACCGAATACAGCTTTATCAACGCCAACGGGGAGTTGATACAAGTCTAAAACTTGATACCAAAGTCGATGGTCAGGACGGCATTCGTCACGCGAAGGTCCATGTCCGAGAACGTATCATCAACTGCATTGATAACACCGTGTTGGTAACTTAGCCCGCCGAATAGGGCGGTGTTGATGCCAACACGGTATTCTATGCCCCCGCCAATCATTACCATCACATCAAAGGGCTTAAACGACTCGACGAGCACGTATTCTTCTTCCAGCGGCTTGTCGCTCAGTTTGACCTCGAATCCTCCTCCTACCTGAAAGAAGACACCGAAGTCCGGTGATAGCTCGGAAGTCATCAGTTTTAAGGTCAACGGAATTTGAAGGTACTGCAGATTGTATTCCTCGAGGCCGTTGGGAAAGGTGCCACCATCTTCTGTCACTCGCACTGCCACTTTTTTGGGCATGATAAATACACCGGTACTAAAGAAATAAGTATCCGTCAGCTGGTTGTCCACTACGAGGCCCAAAGAGAATTTCAGATTGGTTCCGTTGTTGTCTGCATCAAGGGTGTCAGAGTTGAGCTCAACGTTGTTCAATGAGAAGAGCGGCGAGAACTTTAGCCCTAGTTTCGTTTGCCCGTGACTGAACGTGGAAAAAAGGCACGTGAAGCAGCAAATTATGAGCAGTCTTTTCATAAATGATTGTATGCGGCGTTAATAACTTAGCTTATCAAAAGTAACGAGGAATGCGAAGAGTTTTGATCATAATCTCTGGCCTTTTGGTTTTCGCGAGTTGCCAGCAAAAGACCTGTCGTGAAGTGCCGCCGATCGGGGACGAAGTAGACATCCAAATCACTCGGTTGGAGCAGCAACTCTTCGACTTGCCAGATGAGGCATCTGTTGTCAGCTTTCTGGAAACCAACGAGCTGGTTTCGGTGAATTTCCTCCACAGCGACCAATACCCAAGCAAAGACATTCTGGCCAGGAGGATCCATGGACTGGTGAATGATCCGTACATGGATACGCTCTATAGCGAATCTGTTACCGCCTTTGAAGCCAACGAAGCCAACTTCGAGGAGGAGATTACGTTGTTGTTTTCCAGGCTCAACTACTATTACCCGGGAACGGCCATACCCAACGTGTCAACGATGGTCACGGGACTGTACAATGACCTCTTCATCGGCCAGGAGGAAATCATCATTGGCCTGGATTACTTTGTTGGCCCTGAGGCTACTTTCAAACCGCAGGATGTCCCCTTATACATTCAGCGTCGGTACACCCACCGACACATGGTGCCCATCATCGCGAAGTTCGTGGCCAATGCGCACACCAGAACGGGTAAGGAAAATACGTTGCTGTCAGAGATGATTGACTTTGGCAAGGTCAACTATTTTGTGAGTCGACTACTGCCTTGCACACCGGATTCGATCATTCTGGGTTTTACACCCATCCAGATGGAGGCCATCCAAAAGAACCGCGAGGTCATTTGGACCAATTTCATTGAAAATGAGCTGCTGTTTGAGACGAGCGAGTTCATGAAACAGAAGTTCCTCGGCGAACGGCCCAATATTCAAGAGATCAGCAAGAATTGTCCGGGTCGCGTTGGGGCATGGGTCGGATGGGAAATCGTGGAGCTCTACATGGCGCAGGAAGATGTCACTATGCAGGAACTACTGGCCGAGACCGATCATCACAAGATTTTTGCCAAGTCCAACTACAAGGCCATCAATGACTAGCCAGGTAGTCGACCACCTGCTGGCATAACTGCGTCCGACTGAACTGCTCCTCTGCCAGCTTCCGCGCATTGGACTGGTATTCTTCGAGTAGTAAGGTACTGGAGAGAAAGGGCCTCAAATTGGCTGCTGCCGCCTCAGGGTCATCTGGCGCGCAATGGACACCGCACTCGTGCTCATCGATCAGCTTTTTCATCCAGCCGCCGAAATTCAATAAGATCAGCTTGCCTGCTGCCAGGCCATCAAAAAACTTGTTGGGGCTTCCCGTACTTAGAATGGGTACATCGAGGAAGGAGACATAGACAGCCTGGGACTGATCGAGAAGTGCTTTTACCTCTTCCCGATTTCCAAACTCGAGAATGCTGACATTTGACAGTTGCTCCGCTTGCTTCTCCAGTAAAGGCAGCTTCGCTCCTTCTCCCATCAATTGGAAATGGACAGGTAGCTCTTGTTCTTCACAGGTCTTAGCGAGCGCCAGCAGATAATCCAGATGATTCGCTCTACCAAACGTCCCGATGTAGCTGATGACCATTGGTGACTCAGGAGTGAATTCAGAGGGTGTCGGTGTTGGCTGGAAGAAATCGCAGTCAGCCATGTTGGGAATTGAGACAGCTTTTACATTGAAATCACAGGTGTACTCCATGTAGTCTCGTATAGGAGGTGATAGGCCGATCAGTTTTTCCGCATTTTTATAAATCCTTCTTTCCAGCCCGTACAGGGCTTTTTGCAGGTACTTATTGGTGATCATCTGCATTTGCACGGGCACCTCTGGCCACAGATCGCCCACCTCGAAAGCGTAAGGTGTTCCCCGGAATCTCTTCAGGTACAAGCCGATCAACCCTGTTGTCAGTGGGGTGGTGATGATATAATTGATATCTGCGCGTGGATACTTTCTGGACGTTCTGGTGGCCTGCCTCACAAATTGCACAAATGCCCGGATCCGCCGCCCGAAAGGGAACTCATTGGAGTATTTGATGGGAAGGTAGTGAACTTGCAGCCCGTCGATGTCGACCAGTCCGCGCTGCTCGTTGTGAGCCGTGATTATCAGCACTTCGTGACCAGCCTCTTGCAAGGCTTTTCCGACGAAAAAGGACCTAAGCGCCCCGCCCTCGTCGGGATGACGAAAATATTGATGATAGAGGTGCACCCTCATGGCTGCCAGCATTGATTCACTTGGCTACAAGATAATTCTTCTCGTAGTACCTGCAAATAGGAGTGACCCCGCAGGACTCGCATTTCGGATTTCTCGCCAAACAAACATAGCGACCGTGCAAGATCAGCCACTGATGGGCCTTGGAAACCTGCTCCCGGGGAATATGCCGCATCAGCTGCTTCTCCACCTCTAGTGGTGTCCTGGCGTTTTGAGTCACAAGCCCGGTACGCTTCGAGACACGGAATACGTGTGTGTCCACAGCCATCGCTGGTTCATCATAAAGTACGGAGAGAATCACATTGGCCGTTTTGCGACCAACACCAGGTAGAGATTGTAGCTCCTCCATCGTCGCTGGCACTTCGCTACCGAACTGCTCAACGAGCATCTTGGATAGACCCAGGAGGTGCTTCGTCTTGTTGTTCGGATATGAAATACTCTTGATATAGGGGAAAATCTCCTCAAAAGTGGAAGCGGCGAAGTGCTGCGGGGACGGGAAATCTTGGAAGAGTGACTCCGTGACGATATTCACCCGCTTGTCAGTGCATTGGGCACTGAGCACTACAGCTACCAACAATTCAAATGGGGAAGAGTATCGAAGCTCCGTTTCAGCGGGCGGAGAATTCTCCGAAAAGTGCTGAACAAAGGCTTCGAACCGCTCCGATTTACGCATGACCCAAAATTAGGCCATCTACCCAATTTGATGGAAGTTTATCCGGCCTGGAAATCTTCTACCTCAAAGCTCTTCGAAAAGGCCATGATACTATCCACGGCTCGCTTTGGGGCTTTCACAATGACCTGATCAAGATTGTCCTTGATCTCTTCCAACTCCTGAAGTCTGAGACGCAGTGCGCCGTTCGTCAGGAGGCTATATTGTAAGTCGTTTTTCTCGCGCTTTGTAAGATCATCATATAGGAATCTTACAAGATCATTTTCGGTAAAAGTTTTTGTCATAGGCAACATTATTATGCTTTAACTTTTTTCTTAAGTTAATCAAAGCATACCTCATTCTGCCCAAGGCGGTGTTTATACTCACCCCCGTAACGTCCGCAATTTCCTGGAAGCTCATCTGCATATAATGGCGCATCACCAGTACTTCCTTTTGAGCCTCCGGCAATTCCTGGATGTACTTCTTGAGAAGATTATAGGTATCCTGCTTTATTTGCTTATTCTCTATCGACTCCTCAGAAAACTCTAACGTGTTGAACACGCTACTACCATCCTCCATCACAATAGTGGGGTAGCGCTTGTCTTTTCTGAATTGATCGATGGCTAGATTGTGGGCAATTCGCAAGATCCAAGGCAGGAATTTGCCTTCCTCATTGTACTTACCGCTCTTCAGCGTGCGAATCGCTTTGATAAATACCTCCTGCATCAAATCCTCCGCGAGGTACCTATCTTTTACAATCAATAAAATAGTGGTGAAAACCCGATCTTTGTGTCTTCCGACTAACTCTGCAAAGGCCTCTTCGTCTCCCTTAACATACGCTGACAGCAATTGACTGTCATCCAAACTTATTCTGTTCATGTAGTTCACCTGTTAGTTAACGTAGAGGTCTATACCATATTGTATCGGGGTTTAAATGTGTGGAATAGTTGTTAGCAGAATACCAAAACTATATGAATACTTGATTTAAGCAAAAATTTCTGTTCCTATTTTTGTAGTCAACTAAAGAGAGGGAAACCCCTAAGGGATTCACATAGTTTTTCTCCTTAGACCAGATACAATACAAGCAAAACCTCCTCTTATCCTATAAGATGCATGAGTGAACCGGTGAAAAATGGTGTGGATCGGTTAGATCCCAAACAGTACATTATTATCAAGGGTGCCAGGGTCAACAATCTGAAAAATATTGATGTGGCCATTCCCAGAAATAAGCTGGTCGTAATTACCGGTTTATCTGGTTCGGGGAAGTCGTCCCTGGCTTTCGATACGCTGTTCGCTGAAGGCCAACGCAAATACGTAGAGAGCCTCAGCTCTTATGCGCGCCAGTTTCTGGGTAGGATGGAAAAGCCCGAAGTGGATTATATAAAAGGAGTGTCTCCAGCCATTGCCATCGAGCAGAAGGTGAATACCCGCAATCCCCGCTCGACCATTGGAACTACGACAGAGATATATGACTACCTGAAGCTCCTCTATTCAAGGATTGGAAAGACAATATCTCCTGTTTCCGGCAAGGAAGTGCAAAAAGATACGGTGACCGATGTAGTGGACTACATCCTCTCACTGGCGGAAGAGCAGAGGGTAATGGTGCTCTCCCCTCTCCCGCATCGGGATCGCTCCATCAAGGATGAGATGAAGGCGCTGATGAGTAAAGGCTTCACCAGGGTTTTCATCGACGGCGAGATGCACTTCATCGAGGAGATCCTGGAGAATCCTCCCAAGGGGACGGTGGAAGTACTGATCGATCGCACGGTCGTCAAGCACGATGAGGAGACCCAGTTTCGTCTTTCGGACTCCGTACAAACGGCCTTCTTCGAGGGTGATGGGCAGTGTATTATCGATGTGGTGGGTCATGAAAGAAAGACGTTCTCAGATGTCTTCGAACTGGACGGTATCCGCTTCGAGGAGCCCTCGGTGAATTTTTTTAGTTTCAACAACCCCTATGGGGCCTGCAAAAGATGTGAAGGTTTCGGCCGAATTCTTGGCATTGATCCTGACCTCGTCATTCCCGATCGCAATCTCTCAGTTTTCGAGGGAGCCATTGTGCCCTGGCGCGGCGAGACGATGCAAAATTGGGTGAAGCCTTTGCTGAAGAATGGCATCCGATTCGACTTCCCGATTCATCGGCCCATCGCCGAGCTGACAAAAGAAGAATACAATCTGTTGTGGGAGGGGAATGAATATTTCGACGGTCTGCATGACTTCTTCAAATACCTGGAGACAAAGACGCATAAGATACAATACCGCGTCATGCTGTCGAGGTACCGGGGCAAGACTGTATGCCCGGATTGCCGTGGCACGAGACTGAGGAAAGATGCCTCCTATGTGAAGGTGGCGGATCAATCGATCACTGACCTGGTGCTGATGCCCGTGGATCAACTCCGACCGTTCATGGACAAAGTCACGCTCTCAGAATTTGACAAGAAGGTCGCCGGTCGCGTAATCAAAGAGATCACCAATCGATTGTCGTATCTCGAGGAAGTAGGTCTGGGTTATTTGACACTCAATCGTCTTACCAACACCTTGTCCGGCGGTGAGTTCCAAAGAATCAAGCTCGCAACTTCATTAGGGAGTGCGCTGGTAGGCTCCATGTACATCCTCGATGAGCCGAGTATTGGGTTGCACCCAAGGGACACAGATCGTCTGGTGGCTGTGTTGAAGACTTTAAGAAATATTGGTAATTCTGTGATCGTCGTCGAACACGAGGAGAAAATGATGGAGGAGGCCGACGAAATTATCGATATAGGGCCAGCAGCGGGCACGCATGGTGGGCAACTCGTTTACCAGGGGACCATCGGCCAAATGAATGGTACTGACAGATCTTTTACTGCCAAGTACCTACGAGGAGATGAGAAGATCAATGTTCCTTCCGTTCGTCGGGGGTGGAATCAGTCCTTTACTGTGAAAGGTGCCAGAGAGCATAACCTGAAGAATATCAATGTGGAGATCCCATTGGGGGTGATAACGGTGATTACAGGTGTGAGCGGTTCAGGTAAATCGACACTGGTTCGAAGGATCATCTATCCTTCAATAGGCAAGCTACTTGGCGTCACCGGGGAAATGACTGGCAAGTTTGACGCCCTGGATGGTGATTACAAAAAAGTGGCACATATAGAGTTCGTAGATCAAAACCCGATTGGGAAGAGCTCGAGGTCCAATCCAGTGACTTATGTGAAAGCCTATGACAACATCCGTCAGCTTTTTGCGGACCAGCCGCTGGCGAAGAAAAACGGCTTCAAACCGGCGCATTTTTCCTTCAACGTCGACGGGGGTCGCTGCGAAACATGTGAGGGCGAAGGATCAGTGAAGATCGAAATGCAATTTATGGCGGACCTCAACCTGACATGTGAGACCTGCAAAGGTCAGCGTTTCAAGAAGGAGATCCTGGAGGTGAAGTACCACGATAAAAATATTGCGGATGTGCTGGATCTGACGGTCGAAGAGGCTCTGGAGTTCTTCAAGGACAGGTCGGGCATTGTGAACAAGATCAAGCCATTGGACGATGTCGGTCTGGGATACGTGAAATTAGGGCAGTCCTCCAGTTCACTCAGTGGAGGCGAGGCGCAGCGGGTAAAACTGGCCTCATTCCTGGGTAAGGGTACGGGTGCAGTGTCCAAGCAAGACCATGTGCTATTCATTTTCGATGAGCCCACCACTGGTCTGCATTTTCACGATATCAGAAAGCTTATGGATTCCCTTAATGCCCTTGTAAATGAGGGTAATTCGGTCCTTATCATCGAGCACAATATGGAGGTCATAAAGTGTGCTGACTGGATCGTTGACCTGGGGCCTGAAGGAGGTGAAAAAGGAGGTACGGTCGAATTCGCCGGACTTCCTGAAGATATGATTAAATTGGCGCCGTCAAATCACACAGCAAGATTCCTAAACGAAAAACTATAATCATGAGAGCAAAAATTGCCGCCGGAAACTGGAAGATGAACACCAACAAAAACAGTGGTTCGCAGCTGGCTTCAGAAGTAGTCAATATGGCCGCCGATGAAGTCAAGAGTGACGTGCAGGTCATCCTAATCCCACCGTTTCCATTGCTGTCCTCCGTACTAGCTCTCAAAGGGGACAAATCAAATGTTGGCGTGGGTGCCCAAAACTGTCATGAAAAGGAATCCGGTGCCTATACAGGTGAGGTCTCCGCAGAGCTGCTTAAATCTCTGGGTGTGGAGTATGTGGTACTCGGACACAGCGAGCGCCGGGAGTATTTCGAAGAGAGCCATGAATTGCTGGCAGAAAAGACCAAGATCGTCTTGCAGCACGGAATGACGCCTATCTTCTGTTGCGGCGAAAAGCTCGAGGTCCGGGAAGAAGGTCAGCACTTTGACCTGGTCAAGGCTCAAATAAGTGAATCCCTTTTCGATTTGGCTGGAAGCGATTTTGCGAAGATCGTCATTGCTTATGAGCCGGTTTGGGCGATAGGCACAGGCGTGACGGCATCCGCCGAGCAGGCGCAAGAGATGCACGCTTTCATTCGGGCCACGATCGCAGCTAAGTACGGCGACGATATTGCCAATGGCACCGCTATCCTCTATGGGGGGAGTGTGAAGCCTGGTAATGCGCAGGAGCTCTTCGCGTGCGCCGACGTAGACGGTGGACTCGTAGGTGGCGCCAGCCTTAAGTCCAGGGATTTCGTAGATATCGCTAAGTCCTTCTGATCGATGTTTTTGTCGGCGCTCCTTTTCCTATCCCTTTCCTCTGGAGATTTCAATGACCTTGAAATGGAGCACCAGAGAAACCGCTATTGCAGGGTCTTTGGCGTCATGTACGAAGTGTCCGACTATCGAAAAGCAGACTTCCTCGTGTACGAGGAGGACTCAGAGAGTTTCGCTGACCTCATTGTCTATGATCAGGATAATAAGCTCTACGCTAATGCCATGGGACACTGGCACTTCGTGACCAATCCTGATTTTGCGAGGTACAAGTTGTATTTCACCAAGGACCGTGACAAAGCACATTTCTCAGTGTTTTTCACGGAATACGAATCTTTTGCCGGCTGCAACGAATAGATGGATTTTGTTGAGTTAAGGGTGGTGGCGCCGGAGGCGATTCGGGAGATCCTGATCGCAGAGCTGTTCGCAATAGGGTTCCCTTCCTTCCAGGAAGTCGACAACGGCTTCATTGCCAGCATTGATGCCGACCAGTGGGACGCCGATCTGGTGAGTAACTGCCTGGCAAGGTACGAGGCGGAACACCCCATCTCCTACAAGATACAGGAAGTGGCCAAGTCCAACTGGAATGAAGTCTGGGAGAGCAACTTCGACCCAGTGATCATTGACACGCGCTGTATTGTCAAAGCCCCCTTTCATCAGATGGAAGGCACCTTCGATTATGAAATAGTGATCATGCCGAAGATGTCGTTTGGCACAGGCCACCATGCGACGACATCCCAAATGCTTGCAATGCAAATGGAGCTGGACCATCGTGGCAAGTCAGTGCTCGACGTAGGAACAGGTACCGGAATCCTGGCGATCATGGCGCTAAAAAGAGGTGCAGAAACGGTTATGGCCACAGATATTGACGACTGGTGCCGCGACAATAGCCTCGACAACCTCCAACTGAATGGCTACGATAATATTCCCATTCAACTTGGGGCCATCTCGGACATAACATTTGATCAGAAATTTGACATAATTCTTGCGAATATTAACAAGAATGTGCTCCAAACGGAGTTAAAAGAATATGTTGGATTGCTACGCTCTGATGGTCACTTGCTGATAAGTGGTTTTTACACTGAGGATGTTGCCGAACTGGTAAGCCTCGGTGAAGAATTGGGACTGAGCATCCAACGAAGGACAGAAAAAGACAACTGGGCATGTATCCAGTTCCACTTAAGTAGCCGTTAATACGTAGGATAATTATCTAACTTTATGATCATGAGAGTGCATTTCATGAATGTGCTGTCGTTGATGCTTCTGATTCTATTGTTGAATCAGCCTGCCTTCGGCCAACGTTTTTCCGATGACCCCGCCGTCTTCAACAGACAGGCAACTTCGTATTTGAATAATATGGGTACGGAGGCGGCGCGCAAGGTGGCGTATGACTTCAGCAATGCCTGGAATGCTAATTTCCAGCAAGCGCACAAAGAAAAGATCATGCAGCTGGCCACTGATATGCATCGCCGTGGCTACGCTTTCCGCCCGTATTTCTGGCATTTTTTCAGCTACCTGGCTTATTCCGTGACCCAAGAGCGTATAGATGCTGCGATGCTGCACGAAGTGCTGGACATCAACACTGAATCCCTCAAGACGCTCAACAAAGAAGAGTATGGCGAATTCCTGTTCGGCATGAATGTGTTCTTCGCTCGCCGCTATTTGTACCTGACTACCAACCGATCAGTACAGGTTCCAGGGGGTACTTATGACTTTAAGGTGATCGGGTACGTGGAACCGGAGGAACCAGAAATGGTCGAAGTCGAAGACCTGCCGGAGGAGGAGGTGGCCGTCACCGAAAACACTGAGTATTGGGGCGAGGAAACGTCCGACGATGACTGGGGCAGTGATGACTCCTGGGACAACAACGACGACTGGGGCAACGATGATTCCTGGGATACTGGCAGTGATGATTGGGGCAATGATGACTGGGGGTCAGACGATTCATGGGATGATAGCGGAGACGATTGGGGTAGTGACGATTCATGGGGCAGTGATGATTCCTGGGGTTCAGACGACGATTTCGGAGCAGATCCCTGGGCTGCGGCCACACAAGCTGCTGTAGAAGAACGGCAAATTATCGAACCGGATTATGAAGACTACGTTGCCCTCCAGCAGTATCTGTATCGCCATCCGGTGATAGATGGGCCCGTGATTGAACTCAAAGACATTCAGTTGTTGATGGTTACACCTTTTGATTCGCTGTCAGTGAGGAAGGTAGATGGGACGCACATCCTGAAGAATAGTACGTTTGCTGGCGAGAATGGGATTATGGAATGGCCGGCGGAGAATGAAAGAATGCGTGGCGCGGAGATCACCTTGGGCCAATTCAGCTCCGACGTAGAGCGATCCTATTTCTGGTCACCCAATGCTAAGCTTTCATTTCCCGCTCTCCTCAATAAGGAAGTGGAGGGTGTGTTCAAGTACAGGAGTGTTCGCCGCCCTCCTCGTGCCCTTAGCAAGTACCCCATTTTCACCTCCAATAACAATGACGCCAAACTAACTTTTGCGGGAGGCAAAGTGGTATACACCGGAGGAGTGGAGATTCGCGGCAATGAGCTATTTGGAACGTCGATTTCGCGAAAGCCCGGTCGTCTGGAGGTATTGGACGGCAGGGGCCACACTGTGATTTTCCGATCCCGAAAATTCGAGTTCAGGGAGGATTCGGTGATCACCTCAGACATGGCCAGTGTGACGATCCTGCTTGGCAGCGACTCTATCTATCACCCAGCTGTCCAAATGGAGTATGAACTGAAGGAGCAAAAGCTTACGCTCCTACGGGAGAAGAAACACAACGTCACTCCTTTTCACTCTACCTATCACGCCCTTAATATCAATGTGGATATGATGCGTTGGGACCTGGAGGCAGACTCGATGGACATGTCCATCATGAATGGGAAGGACCTCCTACCAGCGACTTTTGAGTCGGACGATTTTTTCAGTCCGGTTCGATACAGCAGACTGACAGGGCAGTTCGGGTTTCACCCTATCCCGGTTTTTGTCAATTATTCCCGCAAGTACGACATCACAGAGTTTGTTGTAGATGAGGTAGCACAAGCCCATAAGATAAACCCTGCCTTCGTGCAGGGCGCTGCACGACTACTGCAGCAATACAACTTCTGCACTTATGATGAAGAGAATGGCCTGATCAGTCTCTATGACAAGATGTTTCACTATTACGACGCCTCAGCGAAGAAGAAGGATTATGACAACCTCTTCATCTCCTCCGTGCAATCACGAGGCCCCAATGCATCCTTGAACCTGGACTCCATGTACATCACCGTGCAGGGAGTAAAGAGGTTTTATCTGACGACGGACTTTGGAGTGAGGATCGAACCTGAGGGAGAAGTCGTCAAGCTGGGCAGGGATCGCAACATTAGTTACGATGGCTCGATAGATGCTGGCGAATTCTTCTATAAAGGCAAGGATTTTGAGTTTGACTATGGTGCCTTCCTGATCAACCTCCCAACGATTGACAGTATTCGGATACAATTGCCACCGGAGGATTCGACCAAATCCTACAATCCAAAATATAAACAGAGCCTCCAAAATCATGTAAATCATACGACCGGTACGCTGTACCTGGAGAACCCCACTAATCGTGCAGGTGTTGGAGGACGCGATGCTTATCCATACTTCGTGTCAGACTCTGAAGCTGTTGTGTATTTTGACGGTCCGGAGATTCTTGGTGGTGCCTATGACAAGACCGTGAAGTTCATTTTGCCTCCGCTGGAGGTGGACAGTCTGGATCGCCAGGATGCTACCAGTCTAGAGTTTCCCGGTACTTTCAATTCCGGGGGGATTTTCCCCACGTTTGAGGACACCCTTCACATCCAGCCAGATAAGTCTTTGGGATTCATACACCATATACCAGAGGAAGGCTACAACCTTTATGGTACGAGTGCGAAGACATATGAGAAGATATCCCTCAGTAACGATGGTTTGCGAGGTGGAGGAAAAATTGATTTCCTCACTTCCACTATCTACTCTGAGGACTTTATCTATTACCTGGATTCGGTTACTGCCTACTGCCATAGTGGCTTTATCAGTCCCGGTCCCCTGGGTGGGGCGAGCTATCCGGAGGCTGATCTCGGTACCTTCCGAATGTATTGGCTGCCGCGCAAGGACAGTATGTTCCTGAGGACTATTGATGAGCCTTTCAAGTTTTATGATGCCACTGCAGAGTTGGACGGAGAAGCCAACATCACCACAAAAGGCATGTATGGATCAGGTACGCTACTGACTCGTGGATCGAAGGCGATTTCTGATGATTTCTTCTTTGAGGAATTGAGTTATTCTGCCAGGCACGCGGAGTTTGAAGTGCTTACGGACAACCCGCTGAAGCCGGCGATGAAGGGTGATGATATCAAGATCCAATTTGATTTGGAGCGAAACATAGCTGATGTGAGTCCGGAGATTCGCGGTACTGCCGCGCTCTCGTTCCCATATGCCGCCCTCAATACCTCCATGCCTGACGCCCTCTGGTACCTCGAGGACTCTGTGATTACCATGGAGAAGCCCCAAAACGTGGCCCTCGAAGACTCCTACTTCTACTCGACGCGAAAAGAGCTGGATTCACTAGCCTTCAATGCCTCCAAGGCCATCTATGACATCAATACACAGGAGATGCAGGTAGAGGGCATACCGTACATTGCTGTGGCTGATGCAAAGGTGATCCCCGAGAATCATCAAATGGTGGTTCTGGCCAACTCGGAGTTTGAGACCTTTAAGAATGCGGAGGTGATCTTCCAGAACGATAGTACCTACCACTACCTTTCACAGGCTACGATCGATATCCTCTCGAGAAACTCATTTACCGGAGGTGCCACATATCGGCTTCCAGTCGCCAAGGATACTTTCAATATTGATTTCAGAACGTTCGGGTCGGACTACCTGGAACCCACAATGAAAGGAGGCCAGCCGATTAAGTACTCATTTGCTGAGGGCTCAATACCCGTGGAGGATTCTATGTCCATCTCTGATGGGTTCTTGTACAAAGGAGAGATCACGTTGAAAGCATACAAACAGTCGATGGAGCTGGATGGGTTTGTAAAAGCAAGGCTGTCGTCAGTTTCTGAGACGCAATGGATGAAGTTTGCCCGCACTGATGCCGAAACTGATGTGCAGATCGATGTAAAAGCCAGCTCTTATCAGGACGGGAGTCCCGTTGTGGCGGGGTTGCACTATGGTGTGGGGGGCAGACTCTACCCGACGTTTACGGGCCAGCGCCGTTTCCCTACAGATCAGGATTTCTTTCTGGCGGAGGGTGTTCTCTCCCGGGGAGATGGTTCGAAATTTATCATTGAGGGGTCGCTGAAAACCGAGGGAAGGAGCTATGAGGGATCGACTTTCGTATTCGACGATGCGACACAAGAGATGATTGTGGAGGGGCCGGTCAACTTCATAGATGATCTAACCAACGATATAGACATCAATGCATCAGTCGTGGGGGTAGGCAATGGTGCCGAAGTCTCATACGATGTAGATGCATTTATGGTGCTCGATTACAAGCTAAACGGCACGCTTGCGGAAATGATGGGCACTGACCTACTGGATATTGTGGAAAGGTTGGGCAATCCCCCGGCGAATGATATCGAGATCGAGACGCTGCTAAATATGGCCAACCTGGTTGGAGATGCACCCGCCAGATCTTATGAGGAGCAATCACTGAAAGGTTATCTCCCTCTTTATGAAGTGTCGGAGCTGTTTAGGTCTACCCTGGTCATTTCAGGTGTGAGGATGAGGTGGAACAATGAGCACAAGGCCTGGCACAACACCACTAAGCTGGGTGTATCCAACGTGGAACTTGTGGATATCAATGGCAAGATGGATGGGTTCATAGAGATCAAGAAAGATGATCTTGGCGGTGATATCGTCAACCTGTTTCTCCAGGTGGCCCCAGGGTGGTGGTACTTCTTTGGCTACCTCGACAATAGTCTGGCGATCTTTTCATCTAATCCCGACTTCAACGCCGAGATCCCGGAATATGCTTCCCAGATGAATGGTGTGGAAATTGTGCGCGCCGACACCAATGAGACGCTGAAATTCATCAACGAATTTCGGGCGAAGTACTTTGGGATCACGGAGCCCTATGACCTGGTCTCACCGACGGATGTCAGCCTGGAGGATGAGGAGATTAAAACCATCGAGGAGGAAACCGATGAAGACGATGGGTTTGGCTTTTGATATATTTGGGCCAAATCCAGAACGATGACTCCTAAAGAATACCAGGAACAACACAAAGAAGATTTTCTCTCCGAGCTCTTAGAGCTACTGCGCATCCCATCGGTCAGCGCAGATACAAAATTCAAGGATGATGTGAAGCGGGCGGCCGCCTACTTGAAGACGAAACTCCAAGAGGCTGGTGCTGATGCTGTTGAGATACACGAAACAGCCGGTCACCCAATTGTTTATGGTGAAAAGATCATCTCGGAAGACGCACCGACCGTGTTGGTCTATGGGCACTATGACGTGCAACCAGCCGATCCTTATGAATTGTGGGATTCTCCCCCATTTGAGCCGGTGATCAAGGATGAGCGAATCTATGCACGCGGAGCCTGCGACGACAAAGGGCAGATGTACATGCATGTCAAGGCCTTTCAATCGCTTGTAAACACTGAACAGCTCACTTGCAACGTCAAATTTATGATCGAAGGTGAGGAAGAAGTGGGCTCCGACAATCTCGAGGTCTTTGTCCGGGAAAACGTCGAAAAGCTCAAAGCCGATGTTATTCTCATTTCAGACACTTCGATTATCAGCAATGATGTCCCTTCAATTACTGTGGGTCTGAGGGGCTTGAGCTACTTGGAGATAGAAGTGACCGGTCCTAATAAGGACTTGCATTCTGGCGCCTATGGAGGTGCGGTAGCCAATCCAATCAATGTATTGTCGAAAATGATCGGCAGTCTAATCGACGAAACAGGGCGCATAACGATTCCAGGATTTTATGATGACGTCCAGGGCTTCAGTGCAGCAGAGCGAGAAGAAATGGCTAAGGCCCCATTTGATCTGGAAGCCTACAAACAAGACCTAGATATCGACGATGTCGCCGGAGAGGACGGCTATTCGACCTTTGAGCGCGTGGGGATACGACCCACCCTTGACGTAAATGGTATATGGGGTGGATATACGGGTGAAGGTGCGAAGACAGTGCTGCCATCCAAGGCCTATGCCAAGTTGAGTACCAGACTCGTATCCAATCAGGATAGTTCGAAAATTACAAAATTGCTGATCGATCATCTCGAGCGAATCGCCCCATCCACGGTGAAGGTCAAGGTCTCGCCCCATCATGGGGGTGAACCCGCCGTGATTTCCACTGACTCTTTGGGTTATAAGGCGGCAAGTAACGCGTTTGAGGAAGCCTGGGGCAAGAAGCCCATTCCAAAAATGGAGGGTGGAAGTATCCCGATTGTGGCACTTTTTAAGGAAGTACTTGGTCTGGACTCGATCTTAATGGGTTTTGGCCTGGACAGTGATGCGATCCACTCGCCCAATGAGAGCTACGGCCTCTTCAATTTTTACAAGGGTATAGAGACCATTTCCCTGTTCTACCGGCACTTTTACTCGCTGATGACCGACAAGTAACAGGCTACGTATAGGAACTATACATTTACCAAAATTGTAGCAATCGTATAATCTGCATTTGATGAGAAGAGTAGGATTTCTGATAATACTATGTCTTGCAAGTCTCGTGTCCGCGGCGCAGGTGCTGAAGCCCGCCAGTTGGACGCACGAGATAGCATCACCTGACGCCAAAGCGGGCGAGGAGACGGAGGTTCGTTTTCACGTGTCCGTCGATGACAACTGGTACGTCTACTCCAATGATTTTGACCCGGACTTGGGGCCTATTATCACTTCTTTCAAGTTCACAGAGAACGAAACTTATGAGCTGATCGGGGACGTAGAACCTCAGAATCCGAGTCGGAAGTACGACTCCCTTTGGCTGGGAGAGATCTCTTACTTCAAGAAGAAGGGGACATTTGTCCAAAGGGTGAAGATCCTCAAGGATGCCTTCCAGATCAGTGGGGAGTATGAATATCAGGTTTGCTCCGATATCGATGGCAAGTGCATCCTCTTCGATGATGTATTTGAGTTCGGCGGTAATACGCCTGTGTCGAAGGGAAGTGCCCCACCAGCGGTCTATGATCCCAGTGACGAGAATACGTCTCTGTGGTCCCTCTTTGTGATCTCTTTTCTTGCCGGGATATTGGCAGTGCTGATGCCTTGTGTGTATCCACTCATCCCGGTTACGGTGTCCATATTTCTTAAGCAGAGCAAGAGCCAGTCAGAAGGAGTAAAGAAAGCCTTGGTTTATGGCTTGTCGATCATCGCCATGTTTTCCGTGATTGGCTTCCTGGTGTCGATTGTTTGGGGCTTTTCTTCATTGAATGCCCTCAGCACCAACTGGATCTTCAACCTGATTATTTTCTCGTTGCTGGTGGCATTTGCGCTGTCATTCTTCGGTCTCTTTGAGATCAATCTTCCGAATTCATTTGTCAACAAAATTGACAAGCAAGCTGACCGGGGAGGCTATGTAGGCATTTTTTTCATGGCTGCCACATTGGTAGTGGTAAGTTTTTCCTGCACCGTGCCTATCGTCGGGACGGCCATTGTCTCGGTAATCAATGGCGACATTCTGCGCGGGACCTTGTCCATGTTTGCTTTTTCACTGCCATTTGCCATCACCTTTGGGTTTTTCGCCTTTTTCCCGGCTTACTTAAATAGCCTTCCTAAGTCTGGCGGATGGATGAATACCCTGAAGGTCGTCCTGGGTTTTTTGGAGCTCGCCCTGGCTTTGAAATTCCTCAGCGTAGCAGATCTGGCCTATCACTGGGGGCTGCTGGATAGAGAAGTGTTCGTGGCGCTGTGGATAGTGATCTTTGCCTTCCTGGGGTTTTACTTAATAGGGAAAATTCGATTGCCGAAGGATGCACCCATGGATCGAGTGCCCATTGGCAATTTGATGTCTGCGGTGATCGTCTTCAGTTTTGTGGTCTATCTGATTCCCGGACTGTTCGGGGCGCCTTTGAAGTCTCTGGCTGGCTTTTTGCCACCGATGACCACTCATGATTTTAACCTGGTGGAAGTTATCCGTCAACAGCCAGGGGGCAACGCGTCGTACGCTTCAGAGCAAATAGCCCTCTGTGAAGAGCCGAAATATGGAGACATTCTGGAATTGCCTCTGGGTCTGCAGGGATATTTCGACTATGAGCAGGCATTGGCATGCGCAGCAGAGCAGGGGAAGCCGATTTTTATTGATTTCACTGGACATGGCTGTGTAAACTGCAGGGAAATGGAGCAGAGGGTGTGGTCAGATCCCGGCGTCCTGAACAGACTACGCGGAGACTACATCGTATTGGCATTATACGTTGATGATAAAACCAAATTGCCGGAGGGAGAGTGGATCCAGAGTACGTACGACAATAAGTGGAAAAAATCGATGGGCAAAAAGAATGCGGATTTTCAAATAACTCGCTTCCAAAACAATGCCCAACCATTTTATGTCATACTTAACGAAAAAGGCGACCTCATCGCCGGACCTAAGGCATATGACCTAAATATTGCTAACTTTATATCGTTCTTGGATGAAGGGAAGCAAGCGTACCAAAGTGAGTCGCTTGTAACGGGTTTAACTTACTAGTCAAGATTTTGAAAGCGTTATCAGTCCTGCTCCTTGCGAGTATGGCCATCATAGTTTCCTGCGATTATCAGACCAGCACGCAGCAATCCCAAATGCCGGTCGAGGTACCTGACACGCTGCTAGCGGAAGTGCCTGCGCCCAATTTACTTTTTGGGTTCCCCGTCGATTCATTCATCGTGACCAAAAACCGGGTCAGATGGAGCCAGAACATCTCCGATATCCTGACTTCGTTCAACATTGACCACCAACAGATCTACGAGCTGGCGTCTAAGGCCAGAGGCGTTTACGACGTCAGAAAGTTCAAGGCTGGATATGAGTACACGATCATCCATGAAAATGACTCGTTGAAGACGGCCAGACAGATGTTTTTCGAGCCAGATGAGCGTTCTTACGTCGTATTCAACTTGCTCGATTCCATCTATGTCAAGTATGTGGAGAAGGAGTCACAATTCGTAGAGCGGGAGATAGCAGCGGTTATAGAGCGCAACTCCTCCGTGTACGACAAAATACTCGAAGCCGGAGCGTCGCCAGCGCTTGTCAGCAAGCTCGTAGACATCTTTGCGTGGCAAGTGGACTTTTTCAGAATTCAGGCGGGAGACCGCTTCAAGGTCATTTATGAAGAGGAGCAGGTAGATGGCAATCCGGTAGCGATCAATTCAATCAAAGGCGCCTATTTCGAGCATTTCGACAAGAAGTACTATGCCGTCAACTACAGTAAGAATGAATTGGGGGACTATTTTGATGAAGAAGGCAACAGTTTGCGAAAGACCTTCCTCCGTGCACCTCTCAATTATTCTCGGATAAGCTCACGGTACACTCCCAAGCGATTTCATCCCGTACTTAAAAGATACAAAGCCCATCTGGGTACTGACTATGCAGCTCGTCCCGGCACACCTGTGCGCACAGTGGGCGATGGTGTGATTTTGGAAGCGAGGTATGGCAAGTACAACGGCAACTTTGTGAAGGTCAAGCATAACAGCAACTACACAACCCAGTACCTTCATTTGTCAAAAATTGCCAAGGGCATACGTGCCGGAATGCAGGTGAAGCAGGGGCAGACCATTGGATATGTGGGTAGTACTGGTCTGGCAACAGGCCCTCACCTATGCTTTCGCTTCTGGAAGAACGGAAGACAGGTGGATGCCTTGAAGGTTGACTTGCCTCCGAGCAAGCCGATCGATGCATCTGAACTACTGGATTTTTTGCACACGAAGAATATTGTTGTTGACCAGCTGGAAAGAATAGAGTGGCACCCCCAGCAAAGAGACGCCATCCTGGCAAGTGTAGCGCAGGGAGCGGCAGTGGGTGCAAGCAGCAAGTAGGGGCCCAATGACCCCTTGCATGATGATGTAAGGTTTATTTTACATTGTAATGATGAGAAGACTACTTTCCATAGCCGTCCTATTGACGGCGTTCATCGCTAGCAGTGACCCTCTTCTGGCCCAAGGGCAGTACGTGAAGGTCTCGGGTCATCTTTACAGCGCTGCGGATAGCACGCCTGCGGTGGCGAATATCCGGTATGAACAACTACCCCATCGCGGACATAGCGGAGACTTCTACAGCACCCGAGAAGGCGCATTCGAATTCTGGCTGGCGGTGGAAACGGACTACTACATCCGTCTCCAGGGGGATGGGTGGACTGAAGATTTTGACACCTTATCGGTCGTGGGTGCTGGTGAATCCGGCGAGATGATCGTTGACTATTACATCCTTCCGGTTGAGGAAGAGAATTTCACACTACATGATTTGATATTTGGCCGAGGCAGTGATGTGATTCGGGAGACATCTTATGAGGAGCTCAATGACTTTGTTCGGTGGCTGAAAGACCGACCCACTACCGTAGTTCAGTTGGAGGGGCACACCGACATCGCGGG
Source organism: Cyclobacteriaceae bacterium (assembly GCA_965227935.1). Classification (GTDB taxonomy): domain Bacteria; phylum Bacteroidota; class Bacteroidia; order Cytophagales; family Cyclobacteriaceae; genus JAWPMT01. The sequence continues at coordinate 807,272 of CBDDGS010000055.1, forward strand.
AAATCCTGATGCGAACATGAGGCTATCTGAGGCCAGGGTGACGGCCGTCAAGGAGTACCTAAGAAAAAAGGGTATAGACCAAGATCGAGTGAAGACGAAAGCTTTTGGAGGCACCCACCCCCTTTCGGAGGAGCGCACGCCGGAGGCAGTTGCCGCTAACCGACGGGTGGAGGTGAGAGTGATCGCTCGATAAAGACCAATGAGTAATGGCTAGAGTTCTATTTTTCATCATTTCAATTGCATGCGCCTCGACAGTATTGGGCCAGGGTACTGTCATTTGGGCGGCTGAGGTGTTGGATGTATCGTCAGAATACGGTCCTCTGGAATACTCGGCCCTGCAGGCGCTACACAAACCTAACGTACTTCCGGGTGGCGGGCAGAACCCCAATTCGTGGCGGCCTAAGAAGTCTGACAAATCAGAGTATATCATTGTCGAATTTGACACCCCCATCGTAGCCAAGCAGGTAGCTATTGCCGAATCGGAAAATCCAGGGGCGGTGACTGCCGTTTATGCGTACGATCAAGACTACAACGACTATTTGCTGTTCGAGCTTACGCCTACCGTCCTACCTATTGAATCGAGGCTTCTCAATTTGTTTTTTGAGGAAACATCCTACAAAATCAAAGCGCTGCGTATTGAGCTAAGTGGGGACCAGGTTCCAGGACACAATGCCCTGGATGCCATAGGTATTTCCGCATCGAATATCCCCATAAGCGTGCTTATTCAGGTCGCAAAGAGCGTCAATCCTGAAATTCCTGCTACACGCCTCAGTGCCAATGTGAATAGCGCCTATACGGAACACGGACCCATCATCTCACCGGACGGAAAGCGACTGTATTTCAGCCGGCAATATCACCCGGAGAACACAGGGGGCGCTGGGGATCCCGAGGACATTTGGGTATCTACGCTTGATGAAAGCACTGGGGAATGGCAGCCGGCCACCAACCTGGGGTCGCCTCTCAACACCAAGGGACCAAATTTTATCAGCTCCATCACGGTCGTGGATGGCAAAGAGGTATTGGTGCTAGGGAATAGATATGGCCGCAACGGCCGAATGTTTATGGGCACTTCCACGTCTACCTACGACAATGGTGTGTACTCAGATCCACTGCCACTCGAGATTGAAAATGACTACAACTACGACCGAAAAGCTGACTTCTTTCTAGCCGCCGAAGGCGAAATCCTGCTCATTTCATCGGAAAGGGAAGAGACCTACGGCCAGCGGGACCTCTATGTGTCCTTCAAGAGTGGAGAAATATGGAGCGAACCACGCAACCTGGGGGGTGATATCAATACGATCGCCATGGAGACAGCGCCATTCCTTGCCGGGGATGCCGACGTACTTTATTTTTCCTCCGCCGGCCATACAGGCTACGGAGCTTCAGACATCTATGTATCAAGGAGATTGGACGGTTCCTGGACCAACTGGTCTCCTCCGGAGAATCTCGGAGGCGCAGTAAACACCAGCTTTGATGATGAATACTTCAGTATTCCATCTGCGGGTAAGAATCTATTCTTTGCTCGCAGTGACGTCAATGAGAACATGGACATCTTCACGTTTCGGGCGGAGGATTTTCTTGTTTCACAAGACAACCCCCTATTCGCTACGGTGGCGCATCTACTTGAGGAAGAGCCAGCGATTGCGGCCGTCGTGGAAGACGGTCGTCCGCCTAGCGCCCTATCGCAGGATGGTGAAGAAGCTGTGCCACCCTCTGAGGAAGCACCCAGGGTAGTCGTTATCCTTGGCACGATCAGGGATGCCAGTAGCAATAAGATCCTCGACAGTACCTCCGTGAATATTGAGAGACTTCCAGATGGCATTCTCCTGGGTGAAATCGAAGGTGGGGAGAAAGGTGAGTTTGCCTTTGCGCTCATGCCCGGTGCGAAATACTCCGTGGTCGCTGAGAAGGACGGTTTCCTGGCGCAAAGTGAAATCGTGGACCTTGATCTTGAGCAGGAAATCGACTCTTTGCGCATCAGCCTTCTACTCCAGCCAATCGAAAAGGGACGGGTCATTACTATGCGCAACATATTTTTTGATTTCGACACCGCGGATTTCAGGACGAGTGCTTACGTGGAAATGCACCGCATCATTGAGTTTCTCACCAATGGTGATATCCAGCGGATCGAGGTCTCTGGTCACACCGATAGCGTGGGTGTGGAAGATTACAATCAGGAGCTGTCTGAACGACGGGCTACTATGGTAGCTAACTATTTCGTCTCGAAGGGTGTATCTGCTGATCGCATAACAGTCATAGGTCATGGGGAGTCCGCACCTGTTGCTTCCAATGCCACGAAAGAGGGACGTCAGCAGAACCGCAGAGTGGAATTCAGAATTCTCGAGGTAAACTGATTTTGCTTGCCAGAGTGGCCCCAAATGACCGTTACTTGCTACCGTAGACGGACAAAATCTGTTGTGGAGTTCGGCTCAATAGATCGCTGAGGGCGAACGTCCGATCGCAGGGATATTGCTGCAAAGCAAGTGCCGCATAAGCCCTCGCCGCACCAATTTCTTCTGTGTCCAAGTGCTTTACTGACTGGTTGAAATAGTACAGTCCGATGGCTTGATCCGCCTCGATCGTCTCATAGATATTTTTGTTAGGTAGCACCTCTTTCTGTCGTTTATAGAATGCTATGGTTGCGGCAATGTCGCGGTTGCCCCTGATGACACCATAAGGGTCTGTGGAGTCAAAGAGGAAGTCTTCCTTGCCTGTATGTACTGCCAACAGCACATGGTGATTAAACTCGTGGATGGTGGTTTCGAGCCCTAGAGCGCGAAGTAGGTTGTCGAATAGCAGCGTTCCGGTTACACAGTCATAGGTTTCTCCAAGTAGGGTGCTGGCGTATGTACTACTCAACTGATGATTGACGAGATAATTTCGCTTGACTTCGAAGAAGAGTTTTGTGAGTTTTTTCCGTACTGGGATCTTGCTGGCTTGTAGCTCATTTACCAGCACTTCAAGTTCCTGCGGCAGCTTGGTGTCCTCCTCAAAGAATGGATATTGGGCATTGGAGAAGTGGGTGAAAACCAAAACAGAGCACACAAGAAATAATCCCTTCAACATCGGCAATTCAAGCTTTAGATTTTATGAGTTAGCTAACTATATTATCATTTATAGTCAGATTTCAGGAATGAAATGGTGTGAACAGGGGATTTGGGCGTATCAACCTGAATGGAAGCTACATTGAGGTATTTCATCCTTTGGAGCTCATAATCGATGGTTTTTGGTACTTCTTCTCTTGATGAGGCCCCAAGGGGCAAAAACCACGTGGCAGATTGCCGATTCTTCCGCTGTGGTGCCTATTTTCGTTTAAGATTCAATTAAGCTATGAAAGGCAAAGTCATCAGCATCTTGGTACTGCTTGCATTGGTAGGCTGTACTTCTGAGGTCGAAAAGGACCAGACTTTCTTAGGCAAATGGGACGCGCAATGGCGAACGCTTCCAGAGTCGTTTCCAGGAATGGAAGACATGGATTTCACTATGTCCGGTGTTATTGCCTTCTCTCCCGATAGTGTTGCGATCACTGCCTACGGCTATGAGGGATGCATATTCAGTGAGGATACGCTCCGACATGCACTAGGCTGGAGGACGGCAAACGATTCTTTGCACCTTCTCAATGAAAAGGACGTGTACGGGATGTCCTATAAGGTGTTGTCTCGGTCCGAGAGCAAGATCGAGTTACAGTTGATGGAAGACATCTTCCTTACACTCACGAAATGAGAAAGTTACCCTTTGATTAAATACGATTTCCAAATTCGGCAGTGCTGCTATTTTCAGTACCTTGGTTGAGGTATTTGCCACTATACAGTGTATTACTGCGTTATTAGGTAGGAGCCTGCATCTTAGAACCGTCAAAACAATATCAGCATGAAACGCGTACTCATCATTTTCTCAATAGTCATCGGCTTAGTACTGCTGACGATGGCAGCCATTCCCTTCTTTTTTAAGGACGACATCCAACAAGCGCTTGACAAGGAACTGGGACGTAGTCTCAATGCCCGCGTTTTTTATGATAGTGACCAATTCGGGCTATCGCTCTTCAAGCAATTCCCTAACCTCTCGGTTGCTATGGGTGACTTTGGAGTAGTTGGTGTGGAGGAGTTCTCGGCAGATACACTTGTGTCTGTAGGTTCCTTTGAGGTCACGGTCGATTTGATGTCAGCGATTTCTGGTGAGCAGATCGTCATCAGAAAGATCCTTTTGGATCAACCCCGATTCAATGTCATCGTCCTTGAGGACGGCAAGGCCAATTATGATATCGCCAAAAGCACCGCCGAAACCGAAGCGCCCGCGGAAGAGGCCCCAACTGATACTACCGCCTCTGATCTGAATATTGCCATCTCAAGCTGGGAAATTAGCGACGGCTTCCTTGTGTATGATGATCGCGCAGGACAGACCAAAGTGCTTCTTGGTGAAATTGATCATACAGGATCCGGAGACTTTTCGCTGGAAGTATTTGACCTCGTTACAAATACCGAGATCAAAGACATTACCGCCTTGTACGAGGGTGTGGCCTATCTATCGAGAAAGGACTTTTCAGCAGATCTCACGCTGAACATGGATTTGGGTCAGATGCTGTTCACCTTCAAAGACAATCGACTCGCACTGAATGATTTCGGCTTTGGGTTCGACGGTTTTGTGAGCATGCCCGGAGACAACATCGAAATGGACATCAGTTTTGAGGGTCAGGATATCGATTTGAAGAGCATCCTGTCCTTGATTCCCGGGGCCTATCAGGAGTACCTCGCAGGCATTACTGCCGGAGGCCAGATTGGCTTTTCGGGGATTGTCAAAGGTGTTTATAATGAATTCACAATGCCACAGGTGCAGGCCAACCTCTCTGTCAATGAGGGCTCTATCCAGTACACCGAGTATCCCGTCCCCATCGACCAGTTGACAATTGATGCTGGCTTCGATTATCCATCAGCTGATCTATCGGAATTTGTATTTCAGGTGCGTGATTTTTCAATGTTGGTGGATGGTGAGCAGGTAAGCGCGAAGCTGAAGCTAGAGGACCTTGAGGACTATTTCTGGGACTTTAGTATGGATGGCAATCTGGATTTGGAGAAGATCACCAAGATCGTCCCGGTGGAGGGAATGGACCTCAGGGGGAAGATTAATACGACACTCACCAGCAGTGGCCGGATGTCAGCATTGGAAGCGGAGAGATACTCCGAGCTTCCGACGACAGGTTCCATGGCCATTTCAGATTTTTTGTACTCGTCACCTGATCTACCTCAAGGTTTTGGCATCGCCTCCAGCGAAATGAGCTTTGACCCCTCGTCTATTAGCCTAAAAAGTTTCCAGGGAAATGCCGGCTTGACCGATCTCAACCTGAGTGGTGAGATTCGCAACTACATGGATTTTGCTTTGACGGAAACAGGCGTGCTGCAGGCAAAATTTGACTTCAAGTCGAAGATGGTAAACCTGGACGAATGGATGGTGGTGGAGGACACCGTAGAGACAGCAGCAGTGGAGGAAAGTCCAGTAGAGGCGACAGAAGATTCCGTTTCCACGGAAATGGCTCGCATCCCCACCAATATAGATTTTGTGCTTTCATCGAGCATCGAGGAGATGGTCTATGACAACCTGAACATCAAAGATTTCAATGGCCTTGTGACCATCAGAAACGGAGCTTTACTTATCGAACGGGCAGATTTTGGATTACTTGATGGCCAGTTTGAAATCTTCGGCAGCTACGAAACCATGCCTGAAGATCCGATCTATAGCTTCGACCTCATCGTAAAGGGTATGTCTATCTCTGAGGCGTACAAGGCCTTCGCTATGGTCGAGCGGCTTGCACCCTTTGCTGAGAAAATGCAGGGTCGTTTCTCTTCAGAGTTCCAGATAGGAGGCACGCTCATGCCCGATATGTCGCCCAACTACAATGATATGCGTGGCTTGGGATTGCTCAATGTCGCTAACGCTTCGTTGCAGAATGTCAAGCTACTCAGCATCGCATCAGGCTTCAAGAACGGTCTCAATGCTTTTGGGGACAATGACGGGAGTGTTACTCTGGAGGATGTCCTGATGCAGGTAGAAATCGATGAAGGCAGAGTCAAGGTGAAACCCTTCCAAATCAATCTCGGAGGCTACGCCACACAGATAGAAGGAAGCAATGGTGTAATGGGGGACCTGGACTACAGCATGACCGTTCTAAATGTGAAGACTGGTGCCGCTGGTCAGGCGATCAACAGTCTCGTGTCTTCTACGCTTGGTGTCAGCGGCGCAGTAGCGTCTAATGTCGATATTGCGATGGGCCTTGGGGGTACGTTCATCGATCCTAAAGTACAGTTCCGCAGCTTGTCGGCATCAGAGGGGCAGCAGCCTGCCGTGAGCACCGCGGCGGTGAAAGCGCAAGCAGAGGCTGAATTGGAAAAAGCCAAGCAGGAAGCCATGGCAGAGGCGGAAAAGCGCAAAGCGGAGGCCGAAAGGCTGGCAGAGGAGCAAAGAGCAGCCGCCGAGCAGAAGCTCGCCGAAGAAAAGGCCGCAGCAGAAAAGAGGCTTGAGGACGAGAAAAAGGCGGCCGAGGAAGCCCTGAAAAATGAAGTCAAGGATGTAACTGACAAAATCAAGCTACCTTTCGGCAAAAAGAAAAAGAAGAATAACTAACCTGATATGAAGCACATCAGTCTTTTCCTGACAGCAGCCGTCCTATTGCTGAGCTCTTGTACTGTCACCGTCAATAATGATGATGGGGACGAGGCACTCTATGCCTATGATGTCGAAGAGCGGATCACTGATCTCGGCATCGAGCTCACGGAACCGTCCAAGCCTGTGGCCAACTATGTAAATGCGGTCCGGACGGGCAATCTTGTATTCATGGCCGGGAAAGGCCCTTCCAGGCCTGAGGGAGGGTACATCACTGGGAAGGTAGGTCGGGACCTAACGATTGACGAGGGGTATGAAGCCGCGCGGCTTGCGGCCATCACGCAGTTGTCAGCATTGAAGGCAGAGATCGGAGATCTCAACAATGTCGTGCGTGTCGTGAAGGTGCTCGGGATGGTTAATTGCGATTCTACTTTTGCTAATCAGCCAGAGGTGGTCAATGGATTTTCTGACTTGATCGTGGAGGTCTTTGGCGAACGTGGCAAGCATGCTCGTGCTGCAGTTGGGATGGGATCCTTACCTCGGAATATCGCTGTGGAAGTCGAGATGATTGTCGAAGTGAAGGACTAGCTTCAGGAACCCTTCAGCTTTTCCAGTTCGCGCTCCAGCTTCAGCACACGCTCCTCCAGCAAAGTAGGGGGGTTCAGGTACTTGGAGTAGACAGCTACCACTTTCCAACATTCCAACACGTTGTCCATATTGACAGGCATCACCTCATAGTTGGGGTCATCTGTGGTTAATTGCAGATTGTCTCCTTGTGTGCTCAATCTTCTGGCAATGATGCCATCGGCCTTGACGAGGACTACGAACGCACCATCGAGCTTCTTCAGTTTATCTGGCTCTTGTCGCGTGCCGATGAGGAGGTCACCATGATGTATCCCTTGCTGATGGTACTCCATTTCACTGCCATTCATCTCAAAGGCCCGCATTGTGCGGATGTTGCCTTCCGGAACAGATATCCGTGGCAGGTCACTGATGAAGTCCCCATTCTTGTATTGCACTATGTAGTTGACATAGTCTGATACCCTTACCAGGGCAATGGGGTCTGGCAGCAGTGACTTAGGCTGTTTCTTGAATTGATGCGCCTTATTAAGCTTCTCATTGAGCAGCCCAAAAGAGTAAATATCATTGACAGTCAACTCTCGCGTTAGCAAGACGTCTATGGATAATCTAAAATGATTAGCAATATGTATGATTGTTTCGATCTTTGGCTCAGATCTACCTTCCTCATAAGCCCCTACGCTGGGCCTGGCTAAGTTGAATAAACCAGCAAACTCGGCTTGACTTATGCTTTTCGCTGTGCGGATCTTCTTGATGTTCTCACCAATGAACGAAAGAGTTTTGCTATTTTTTTGAGCCATGCTACAACTTTTGTCCAACCTTCTCGTAAATGTAGTTAAATTCGCTGATGATGCTTGAAAAGATGATTTAAAGCATCAAAGGACTATGAGAATTCAACGATCAAATTCGTATTTTCGGTTTCCGACGCTAAAAAACGCTTAAACATGAACTCATACTTTGAAAAGGTAAAAGACTACTTATTAGAGCTAGATTTCACGATTGTCTCCGAAGATGAAGCAGAAGGAGTATTTGTCGTGGAGAATGAAGAGGAAGGAATGAAAAACGTTGTCCTCATCGTGGCTGATCCGATCGTCATCGTAGAGCAGTACCTCTTCGATTTAACGAATGACTCTGAGGACATCTTCAAAAAGTTGCTGATGAAAAACAGGGACATCATTCATGGTGCCTTTGCCCTCGATGAGACAGGCAAGAAAGTGCTTTTCCGAAACACACATGAATGTGAAAACCTGGATCTGAACGAGATCGAAGCGACGTTGAATTCTCTGGCGTTACTGCTCAGCGAATACACAGACGAATTAATAGCATTTAGTAAAAATTAATTAGAGTAGAGATGAATGTGTTCAAACGATTATTCAAGGTAGGGGAGTCAGAAGTACACTCTGCTATCGATAAGTTGGAGAATCCTATCAGAATGACTGAGCAGGGAATTCGGGATCTGAAGAATGACCTGGATAACAGTCTCAAGGCGATGGCGGAAGTCAAGGCAATGGCGATCAGAGCCAAGAATGACGTTCAGACCAACAAATCGAAGATGCAGGACTACGAGAGCAAGGCGATGTTGCTGCTGAAGAAAGCCCAATCGGGTGAATTGGAAAGTGGCGAGGCCGACAGACTGGCGACAGAGGCGTTGACTCGCAAGGACGAGTTTTCACAGGCGTTGGCCCAGGCCAAGACCGAGCAGGACCGTTTTGAGACGAACGTGTCCCAGCTCGAGGGCAAGATCAAAAAGCTTCGTGCTGAGATCAGCAAGTACGAGAACGAGCTACGGACGCTGAAGGCCCGTGTGAAGGTCAGCGAGGCTACCGCCAAAGTCAATAAGCAAATGGCTCAGATCGATTCTTCAAGCACTGTGTCTATGCTGGAGCGCATGAAGGACAAAGTGGCGCAGCAGGAAGCACTTGCTGAGGCTTACGGCGACATCGCTGGCGAGTCCAGAACGTTGGACGACGAAATCGATAGCGCCCTGGACAGCACAAATGCCAATGCCTCTGACGATTTGGCGGCAATGAAAGCCAAGTTGGGCATGGATAAGGACAAGAAGGGCTAAGCGTAGGCTTGGCTGAAATATAAGGAGCCATGCGAGTATCATGGCTCTATTTTTTTCGCTAAAACCCGCACAATCGTATGATTACCATGGACATGATAAAGGCGTTCCTAGTGATCGTCATTGTCGTGCTTATCGTCAGCATCTTCTTCCGAGTTCTGTTGAAAATCGGGATTATCCTCTTGCTGGTATTGGGCATTTTATACCTTTATAAACAGGTAACAGATAAGTAGCCTGTGACCAAGATTTTTCTGGGACAGCGCACAGCGTCTTTTTAGCACCAAACGAAATAAGATAACTAATTAACATCGTGTTTAATCTCTTTAAGAAGAAAAAGGAGGAGCCGTCGTATGACGTGACAGACCTGAAGATTACAGACCTCGATGTCGGATTCATTTTCGACTACGATTTGAAATCTTGGGTCGTGCGGGAGAAATATGAGTACGACTGGGGAAGCAACAACTTTTCCCATGAGTACAAGGTGGATAGTGGGGATGATGTGGCTTTTCTCTCCGTGGAGGACGATGGTAATCTCAACCTGTCGCTTGTGAGGTCGATCAAAATCCGAAAGATCGATGAGGACGTTGCTGATGAGATCGTAAGAAATGAAAAAGCTCCCCGGATGTTGCATTATGACGGGGACACCTACCATCTTGACTCGGACTCAGCGGGCTATTTCCGTGATTGTGGCAAGAAGACGGAGGACTGGGAAGAGCTGATGGCATTTGAATATTATACCGAAGATGAGGACAAGGTCCTGTCAATCACCCAGTGGGACGAGCAGACCTTTGAGGCTTCTGCTGGCGTGACACTTGAGCCTCACCAAATCTCGAACATCATACCCGGACAATAAAAACTTTAAGAATATGCACCGATCTATCAGGGTCTTAGGTTTCTTTCTCAGTTTGTTCCTAATCATGAGTTGTGGAGGGGGCAAAAAGTTTCAAAAAAGCCCCGTTGATGAGATCATTAGAGATCTCCCAACAGATGAGATATTCTCGATCATCCTACATGATATGGATGTGCAGGGCAACTTCTTTGAATCATATTTCCACCAATATCGCCTGGTCAGGGGTGAGGGAGAGGATGTTCGTGAAGTTACCACCGACTGGAAGGAAGTGAGCAAAGAGGAATTTCAGCGTCATGTAAATAACATGGGTATGGAAATAGCTGCCAGGGACAGTACTGGCAATCTGTCCAAAACCGCAGCACCTCCAGGATACAACAATTATGTGGGCAATCCCAGGTATGGTCGCTGGGAAAACCGCGGTGGTTCTAGCTTTTGGGCGTTTTATGGTCAGTATGCTTTCATGAGCAGCCTCTTCCGGATGGGGACATATCCCGTCAACAGAGGATATTATGATGACTGGCGAGGCAACTACCGGGGATCGAGACCATACTACGGGCCGACAACCGGCGGCACATCCTACTACGGTACCAATAGCAACTACAATCGCACATCGAATCCCAATTCCTCGTGGAGTCGCAATACGTCGACCTTCAAAAACAGGGTGGCGAGCAGGACCTCACGATCTTCCAGCAGTCGAAGTTCTTCAGGGAGCTTTCGCTCACGAGGGGGAGGTTCTGGCAAGTAACGTTTATTTTTATCCTGACCTAACTTAAACACCCAACCTTATGCAGATCATATTGGATGGCGCCCTAACGACCATCATCTACATTGCCGCGAGTTTTGTCCTGTTTGTTGTGGGAAAGGCCGTTTATCAGCTTTTTCACCCTAGAGTGAAGGTTGGTTTCGAATTGGTTGAGAATGACAATCTGGCCTTTTCGGTGGCCTATGTGGGCTACTTCATCGGGCTGTTGCTCGCCATCGGTAGTGCAGTAATGGGCGACAGTGAGGGACTTGTCGCTGATTTGATCAACATCGGTATTTACGGCGTCCTTTCCATTCTCTTGCTCAATGTATCGCTGATCATCAATGACAAGATCATCTTCAGGCGATTTGACCTGAAAAAAGAGATCCTGATCGATAGGAACGTGGGGACTGGAGTCATCGAGGGAGCCAATGCCATTGCCACTGGCCTCATTGTGTTGGGAGCCATTCATGGCGAAGGTTATGGTACGGGAGGGCCGATTGTGACGGCCTTATTGTACTGGGTGTTGGGCCAGGGCATTCTATTCGTGACTTCGTTGGTTTACAATCTCATTACCCCATATGACATTCACGAGCACATCGAGAAGGGCAATGTCGCTGTAGGCGTTGGCGTCGGCGGCGCTATTATTGCCATTGGCAACCTGATCCGGGAAGCACTCATGCACGATTTCGTGAGTTGGAGTACCACGCTGGTCGACGTGTTCGTAGATGTTGGCATTGGGCTGGTATTTTTACCCATCGCTCGATTCCTAGCCGATAAGATCTTGCTGCCTGGGCAGAACTTGACAGATGAGATCGTCAACCAGGAGCACCCCAATGTTGGTGCAGCGCTCGTCGAGGCTTTCGCGTATATCGGCGGTTCCATGTTGATCGTCTGGGCTCTCTAATACTTCATTGAAGTACACTTCCACCCTGCTGAAGGCAGCGCTGTTCGCCACAGGCTTGGCGGGCATAGTGTCAGAGTACACCCTCTCCACACTGGCCACGTATTTCCTTGGAGATTCCGTCTTTCAGTTTACAATGATCGTCTCCACGATGCTCTTTTCCATGGGGCTGGGAAGTCGCTTGAGCAAACGTATAGAGGACAATCTATTAGAGAAGTTTGTGTGGATAGAGTTCGTTCTCTCGGTCATAGCGTCCAATGTGACGGTGATTGTCTACACGGTTTTTGCTCTCTACTCAGATACGACGGCGATCATCTACCTTTTAAGCATCATGGTCGGGCTACTTATCGGGATGGAGATCCCGCTGGTGATCCGCCTCAATGAGCAGTTTGAGAGCTTGCGCGTCAATGTTTCGTCAGCCATGGAGAATGACTACTATGGTAGCCTGGCGGGGGGCGCCTTCTTCGCATTTATCGGGCTTCCCTATCTGGGGTTGACCAAGACTCCCATTGTACTCGGTGCGATCAACTATTCGGTAGCATTGGTCTTCATCTATGTGATCTGGAAGGAGCTGGGGAAGAAGGAGAGGCAACGTATGTCGGTATACATAGCTACGGTCACGTCAGTTCTGGTGCTTTCGGGAATTTTTTCGGACGCCATCGTGAGCTGGGGGGAGCGTCTTCGTTATAGCGATCGAGTGATATATGAAGAGCAAAGCAGGTATCAGAAGCTCATTCTCACCTATGGAAATGGCCATTATTGGTTTTTCCTGAATGGCTATCAGCAGCTGAGTACGTTGGACGAAGCCTTGTACCATGAACCGCTCGTGCATCCGCCGATGATTCTGCACGGTGATGCCGAGCATGTACTGATTCTCGGAGGAGGTGATGGTGTCGCCGCACGAGAGCTCCTCAAGTACGATCAGGTGAAGAAAATCACCCTGGTGGACCTCGACCCTGCCGTCACAAGATTGGCTAGAACACACGAGGTATTACTGGGGATCAATGAAAACTCTTTGGCTGATCCGCGGGTACAAGTGATCAATCAGGATGGATTCACCTATCTGGAGAGCGTAGATGAACCTTATGACGTCATTATCGCGGACTTCCCCGATCCGAGAACGGTTGATTTGGGCCGTTTATACACCCAGGAATTTTACTGGCTGGCCTATCAGGCACTAACTGTCGATGGTATTTTTATTACCCAGGCGGGAAGCCCTTACTATGCGCGAAGGGCCTTCGATTGCATAGAGCAGAGTATGGTTGCGGCTGGGTTCAAGACCTTACCACTTCACAACCAAATTCTGACCCTCGGAGAATGGGGATGGGTGCTGGGAGCCAAAGACGCGGGCCGCGAGCTAAAGAGCGATCTCCAGGGAGGGGAAGTGACTGTGGATACTGAATGGCTCAATAATTCAGCATTGACACTGATCAGCTCCTTCGGCAAGCAAGTCTTCAGGAAGGAAGATCAGGAGGTGGCGATCAATCGAATTCACCGACCGGTTCTCTATCGCTACTACCTGGCTGGGAGGTGGGATGTATATTGATGACAAGTACCTAAAAATAATCCATATTTTTAGAGAATTTATGCAATACTTAATGGCTTCTTCTTTGCAGAATTAGCTTTTCTTGGATTACTTCGCGTTTTAACCTAAGGCTATTAACCATGTTGAGAATTGACCTCAGGATATTTTTATTGCCCCTCCTGATTTTCTCTCTGACACCCCTTTCAGGCCAAGACACTCTTTCGTTGGATCAGTCATTTCAGGAGCTGATGAGGCGTAGTGAAACGTATGAAACGGCGACTGGTCTGAGCTTCAAAGTCATCAGAACCGAGCGTCTCAATGACTTCTGGTCATCGGTTATGGATTCTGTCCAGGCGCAACAGGCCTCGGTACTGGAATTGCAGACTTCCCTCGATGGACATAAGCAAATAGCGGCACAAAGCCAGCAAGAAGCCGAGCAACTTCGCCAACAGCTGTCGGAGCTGCAGACGAGTGTGAGTAGTATCACATTCCTGGGGGTGGATATGGAGAAAGGCAGCTACCAGGTCATGGTATGGTTGATCATACTGGTCCTGATCATTCTTGGCGGGCTACTATTTTGGCGCTACCAGCAAAGTCATCACCTTACTGCTACTGCTCGGAAGGAACTGGAGTCCGTGACCGCCGAGTTTGAGGCGCACCGAGACAAGTCCCGCAAAAAGGAGGTGAAACTCAAGCGAGAACTTCAGACGGCTGTCAACGAACTGGAGGCTAGAAGAAGGGGCGAAATTTAGGACCTTTCAGCAGCCAGGATACCGGAGTCCAGTGCTTCGAATAGCAGAGGCAGTCGCCCATTATCGACGCCCGCATAGGTCAGGCGACTGTTATTTTCGTTGGCGTCCCGAAACAAGTACCCAGGCGTAGGGATGGGCATGGCATGTCCCATGACCTTGACCGCGGCCCTCTCGATTGAGTCCATGTGAGGCAACACCTTTCGTACCTGGCTTTGTGCCTCAGCGACAATCTTTTCTCTTTCCTGGGAGACCGTGGATAGATATTCCCGGTCCTCGGGTCGCAGACAGTAGTACGCGGTCAATATCCGCTTACCACCCAACGACACCCCATCTTGCACGCTTGAGTCGATGAATCCCAGGAAGCTCCGTTCGTCCGCAAGGAATTCGTTTTGCCAGAAGCCATACTCACCGTCTTGTTGGTGGCTGATGAAATTGATCACCATCCACGGGGCGTAGGTGTTGTTGGCAAACAGCGCGTGCTCTTGTGGGAACACGTATTGCAAAGCATGCTTTTGCCCCGCGTATACCACGTGATTCGCAGTTACAACCTTCACTTTTTGAGCGGCTATGTCTAAAACCTCCACTTCAAAGTGGCCGCCGAGATCATTGATACGCCTTACCAGGTGCTGCAGGTGCACGCGGTTGGCCGGAAGCTTATTGGCAATTCGTTGGACAAAGTAATCATTGCCCTGTGGCGGCGAGAAGAGGCTCACTGGCTGGCTGTAATAGGGTCGGCACATGAAGTAGTGAATTCCGGCCAATGCTGACACCTGAGATGCTCCTCCGCCATAGTCATCCATCATATGGTAATCCAGCTGCCGTTCGAGCTGCTGAGATACTTCCATATGTTCCGCAAGAAAAGACCTGAAGTCGATGTCGTTGAGAAAGCGTACTTCCCCCGAAATCAATCTCGTTGGCAAAGCCATCTGGCCGGCGAACTGTCCTATGATCTCCAGGAATTGGTCCTTCACCGCTCCTTCGGGGATCACATCACTTCGTATTATGCCGTCCTCATAGCACTGCTGCCGTCGACTGGCAGGGATGATGTGCTGCTGGTCATTGAAGGACCACGCTCGCTTCCATGGTTGATAGTGGATAATGTCTAGTTCTTCCAGCATCCGAAGGACGTCTTCCCCATAGTATTCCGGATAGTCCAGGTCGTAATGCGCTCCCTGGCAAAAGTGAAGGTCTCCCACCTGCGCGCTGGCTGAGGTACCACCCAGTCGATCGGATAGCTCGAACATGGCAAAGTCCTGGTCCCGGCTCTTGTATGCTGCGGCAAGACCCGCTACCCCTGCACCCACGATCACTCGATCGAAGACCTCGCGACCACCAAGGGGCCAGTTTTGAGATTCGAACACAAGATGCCCCGTGGCCTGGTCAGAATGCAGATCGATCGGGAAGTCTACCGAGGGTGCCACAGCACACTCTTGTAACCAAAATGGGAGGGTCGCACCTAGGGCTGTATTGCGAAGGAACTGTCGTCGCTTCATGGCACAGTGATATTATTTGCCGAAAAGGACCGGCCGCAGATGTGGATTCTTGTCATTACTTTTCCAGATGTACCCATCGATAATGTAGTGCGCCACTTGCGGCACTGATAAAATAGCCGTGGCGATCACCTGCCAGTGTAACGCCGGTAGGCCGTCAAAGTAGGGTAGTATGGCACCAAATAGATCTTTATTCTCCTTGTTCACCAGGAGATCCCAAAAGTATTCTTCACCAAATGCAAGGAGCAACACGACACCAACGACCATAAGCGCATAGCGCACACCTTTCTTTCTGGCCTGTACCAGACTTCCCTTGCGGCGCTGGTAAAAGATTACAAGTGCCATATAGGGGACACCGTGCGCGACTACGTTCGTGACGGTGAATACCAGATCGGAATTGAAAAATACTATGCCCAGCGACCAATTGACGGCCGTTGTCAATACCCAGAGTAGCTTGCCAACGGGCAGGTCTCCCCTCTTCGTAATCAGCTCCTGAAGAAGCCAGGCGAACATAATCCCGATATACAGCACATTGCCGATGCCGTTGATCCAGGGGAGTGCACTACCTACGCTCAATTGGACAAAGTCGCCATCCATGAACCAGTTGAAAGCCCGATCTCTGTTCAGGTGCCAGAAGAGAATGGGGTAGATCATTGAAAAATAGATGATGAAGTTATCACTGAGCAACTGCTTCCGAAAGTCCCTGGCCTTGGCTTTATAGATGCGTGTGAAACCGTATTGCTGTTTGACGAAATGATAAACCGCCACATAAGCCAGGATACGCCAGAATAACGTGAGCGAGATTGACGCTATCACCAAAGCAGCGGCAAATCCGAGCAGTGGCGCCAGCACGAGGATCCTTTTGTGATTGGCAAACTCTTCCCTGTCGAGGTAGGTACGGAAAATCGTACTCCAGACATGGCTCACATCTATGCCCAGGACAAAGACGATCCATACCCAAAGCGGAGCATCCATACTTCGGAATTCACCAGGGAGCAAAAGGAAAACGACCCAACAGGCCCAAACTGGTAGAAAGAGCCACAAGAGATCTGTCTTCTTGTCGAAGAGCCAATTTGCTTTTACCGTTTCGATACTCGATGTTTTAGCAATGAGGGATTCTGAATAGAATTTACACTGATATCCTCGGAATGGAAGAATTCTTCTTTGCCAAAACTCATCATCATCGCCGTCGCATCGCTGTCCCACCAGATGGTGGGGACCCTAGGTTTTACGCCCATCAAAGCATCTCGCAATTGCTCACTCTTTGCAGCAACTACCCAGCCCCACTCTCCTAACGAAGGCACTTGATTGTGGAGCTGCACGGGAGTCAATTCTGCAGCCCTGATGGTTTCTGTGATACTAGCGAATACTTGTGGTTGCAGATACGGGCTACCAGCTTGAGTAACAAGCAATCCTCTGGGGGTCAGCCGGGAGTGGCAAAGTCTGTAAAACTCCAGCGAATAGTACTGATTCAATGTGGTATTGGAGGGGTCGGGTAGGTCCACTATGATCAGGTCGTAGCGCTCTTCGGTCTCGGTAAGGAAGAGAAATATCTCCTTGCCCACATATGCTAAATCCGTTCCAGGTGTCGAGGACCTTAGAAACTCTGAGTCATAAGGTACTACAGTGAGGGCGGCGGCGTCCTCGTACTTCTCCAACTCGCGTAAGGCGTATCCATTGTCCCCACCTATCAGGAGGACGCTCGGAGCGTTTGGAGCCAAGTGCATGGCCGGATGTACCAGAGGCTCGTAATACATGTGAGCGTCCACGGAGGCCGCCGACAGCTGCTTGTTGTAATATGTCCAGACATCGTCACGCCACTGGACCCGATGGATTTCTCCAATTCTGGTTGCCTGTTTTGCCACCAGTTTATCATAGAAAAGGTGTTGATCTTTCGACGTGGGAAAGGAGATCAGCCATACCCCAAGGACCATTACTCCGAACACCGATGTACGCTTTGGCGTTCGCCAGCGAGCACCGATAATGATACCCGTGACCACCTGGCTTCCGTACACGAATGTCCAGCCATGATCAGTATTTGAGATGAGCCATTCGAGGATGTACCAGCTGGCGAAGTGCAGAACAACAAGGGCGAATAACGCGCCATCGCGATGAAGAAACTCCGTCGGATCCCTTAACCAGTAAACGATCAGCCCTGCAACCAACATGGCGATGCCCATCGCAAAAGCATCCTGCTCCTTGAAGTCGAAATAATACTGGTACAACCAGGTGCTCCATGCCCAGATGCCAAGGCCGCAAAGGATCAACGAAAGGTTGGATAGAAATCTTTCAGGCGTGCGCGCCATGGAGCTTTTTGCGGTACTCGTTGAATGCCCGGACAAAGCTGACGTACATGTCCCCGTTACAACTGCTCAGCTCGACGTAGGACCTGTTCTCTTCGGGGAAGGTGTGCAACGCACAGTGGCTTTCGGCCAACAACCATAGTGCAGTGTAGCCTTGAGGCTCAAAACGATGATCGACAAAATTCAGAATAGTGAAGCCCGCTTCTTGCAGGAGATCTTCGATATCATTCTTCAATCGTTCCTCCGACGAGAGATTCAGCCAACCTTGAAAATTGTCAATTTTTGCTTCCACCAGCCTAGTTGTTCAAAGCCGCCAGCTGTTGGTCCAGTATGGCGAGCCCTTCTTTGAAACTGCGGGGCTCGAATCCTAGTTCCTTTCTGGCCTTGTCAAGTACAAATCCCGTACGTGGCGGCCGTGCTGCAGGTTGCTTGAAAATGCTGCCATCTGACTCCTGCATGGTCTCTGTTGGGAGCCCAAAGTAGGCCGCCGTCTCCAGGGCCATGTCGTAAGGCGTCAACAGATCCTTACCAGAAATGTTGAAAACACCTTTTGCCCGCTTCCTGGCGATCAGGATGCACCCTATGGCCAGGTCCTCCGCCAATGTAGGCGTTCGCCATTGGTCATTGACCACTTTGATTTCTTTGCCTTGTTCCAGGCTTCCCTTCACCCATAGCACGATATTCGATCGGCTCATGTCCGGTACGATCCCAAAGACCAAGACGGTCCGAACAATGGCGTAGTCAAGTGAGCTTTGCTCGAGCAGCTTTTCCGATGCCAGCTTGCTTTCACCGTAATAGCTCAATGGGTTGGGAGATGCCTCTTCGGTGTAGGGCCCCTCCTCACCATCAAAGATGAAGTCTGTGGATAGATGGATAAGGAATGTGCTGTGCCTCTCGCAAGCATCGATAAGATGCTGTACCGCCGTAACATTCTGTGCCCAGCAAGCCTCCTGGTCTGTTTCGCACTGGTCCACCTGGGTCATAGCGGCCGTGTTTATCACCGCATCGGGCCTCGTCGCATCCAGAACGGAGGATACGTCTGACTCAGAAGTAATATCCATTGACAAGTACTGATGACTGCCCTCTGGATTGCGATCGGCACCTCTGCCTGTGGCGATCACGTCAATATCCGGATCGTCTTTCAGCTCTGCGACGATCTTCTGACCAAGCAGGCCATTGGCTCCGGTGATGAGCAGTCTCATTTCTCTACCGGTGGATACTTGTATCCGTATTTTTCGGAGATTTCCTTCGTCTTCAAGGTGACCACTTCCATGGTCATATAGATTTCTTGCAAAGGCGCGTCACTCCGATTGGTTTCAACGGCGGCCAACTCATCGATCACTTCCATTCCCTCGACCACGCGCCCAAAGATGGTATAGGCGCCGTCCAGATGGGGGGCGCCGCCTTCCTCTGTATATCTTCTGAGGACCTCTGGGTCAAGTTCTTTGCGAATAGTAATGTCAAACTTGTCTTCACACAAATCTACAAGCGACAGCGCCAGGTTGTTGATGCCCTCGTTGTCTTGCTTTTGCGAGAGGGCCACGAATTGTTGGCGTATCGTGTCGTAAGCGGGGTCATTCACCAGTCGACTGACACTGCTCTGTAGCTTATACTGATCGATCAGCATCTCTTCTTCAGTGAAAGTGCGGCCATCCACGATGTAGAATTGGCAGGAGGAGGATTTCTTCTCGGGATTTACCTGGTCCCCTTGCCTCGCAGCCGCCAGCGACCCTTTCGTGTGGTACAATCCATCCACGATCTCAGCCGGTATCTGATTCAGGAAATATGAATCGCTGTTCTCTTTTCGGTCCACATCTCCACCCTGGACCATAAAGTCCGTGATAATGCGGTGCCAAATAGTGGAATCGTATGCCCCTGCTTTCGCGAGGCGCAGGAAATTGGCCTTATGCAGGGGTGTTTCTTCGTAGAGGAGGACCGTCATATCCCCAAAGGCCGTGTGAATCACCACAAGGTCATCCTTCTTCTTAGGTTTGGGCTTCTCTTTAGGTTCGGCTACCGAGCAGCCGAGGAGAACACCTTTCCCAATCAGAAAGGTGATGATCAGTAGGTTTCTCATGGCTGTGTAGAGGTCAAAGGATACTCGTAGCCATATTTCTCGGTGATCTCGCTCTTGGCGACTTTGGTCACCTCCATTGTCATCGTCAGTTCCTGCAAAGGTCTATCGCCGGGGCCTGTCTGGACCGCGGCTATCTTGTCGATGACCTCCAGTCCCTCTACGACCTGTCCGAAGACCGTGTACTCCCCATCCAAAGACGCTGCCCCGCCTCCGGCATCCTTATAGCACTTCCCTTGTTCTTCACTCAGCATTGGCTGGGTAAAATCAGTGCCAGTCGCCTCGCTGATCCGGTCCTTGATGTCACAAACGTATTTTATCGCGCCTCGCTGACCTCCGGTCTGTAGCGCCTCCTGGTATTCCATGATGACATCCCGGTTCCCCTGCGGATCCCCCTGGACCATCTCGCTGAATTTGGCATTGAGCAAACCGAGATTCGTGGTGAGAATGTCGTAGGACTCGCCATCGACAATGTAGAACTGACATGAACTGGACTTCTTTTCCGGGTTCACGCCGTCGCCCTGTCGCGCCGCAGCGAGCGCTCCTTTTATGTGGTAAAGACCTGGGACGATTTCTGCAGGGATGCGGGAGCCCTCTGGTTCGCGATTGCCGCCGTACACATCTCCACCCTGGATCATAAATCCTTCGATGATACGATGCCACTTGGTATTGTCGTACTTCCCTTCTCTGGCGAGGTCCAAAAAGTTAGACTTGTGCAGAGGCGTCTCCTCATATAGAATGGCTTTCATATTTCCCATCGGCGTCTTGATCGTGACGAGGTAGTCGACCTCTTCCCCACCGGCGTCAGAGCCGCATCCAGATACCCATAAGATAGCCGTGAAAATCAATGGAATCCATGCTCGATTCATATTGTATCTAAGTTTTGTTACTTCAAATATCATAAACTCTTTCTGATTTCTTCAAGGATGCCGACGCCACCATTGGACAAAACGTATTCGGCGGTTTTCAGTCCCAGTGTCTCGGGATCGGCATCGGAAAATGTTTCTCTCACAATTTCTTTCCCATCGAGACTGATGACACCACCAGTTAGAGAGAGGAGGCCTTCATGCTCCTGCGCCAGTCCAAAGGCGGGGATGCTACAACCACCGTCAAGCTTCCATAGAAAGGCCCGCTCTGCCAGCAATTGCCGCTCTGTCAGTGGATGATTGAGGACCTCTCTGATCATCTCCAGTTTCGCCTTTGAGAGTGAGGAGTGCACCTCTATTGCCAGCGATCCCTGACCGACGGCGGGAACGAATTGGGTGACGTCCAGATTTACTTTCACCAGATCACCGTAGCCCATGCGATGAACTCCGGCGTAAGCAAGGGCCAGGGCATCACAGTCTCCGTTTCTCATTTTCGTCAGGCGAGTTTGGAGGTTGCCACGCACTGGCACGGTTTGCACCTGAGGGAAATACTTCTTGAACATCGCCTGCCGTCTTGTGGAAGAAGTCCCCAGGCGCAGTGTTTGCCCAAGATCGACAGAGTGGTCGCTCACAATAACGTCGTGTACTTCCTCTCTTTCCGTAAAAGCGGCTATTGAAAAATCCTCAGGCAGCGTTGACTGCAGATCCTTCGCGCTGTGGACTGCGATGTCAATTTCTCCGGTGGCCAGCAATTCTTCGAGTTCCTCTGTAAAAACACCCTTACTGCCGATCTTGGCAATAGAGACGTTCAGGACTTTGTCTCCCCTGGTGTCGATGCCAACGACTTCCGTTTTCATCCCCCGGTGTTCCAGGAGCGCAGCGACGTGCTTGGCTTGCCACATCGCTAACATACTTTTGCGGGTTCCTATTCTGACTACCGGATCTGTCATCCCCTTTTTATAAGATGGCTCAGTTTAATGGACAAATTGAGGTGCATGATGCGAGGATTCGCATTCCTCTCGATGTGGTAGATACCGTCATTGATCAGACTGATCATCGCTTCCAGGGTTTCAAAGGCGATGGCCTTCGAGAAGTTTTGGATGAACTCCCATTCATTCTCCGTGGCCCGGATCAGTTGGCTTTCGTTTGTTTTGGCAATTACGGCCTCTCGTAGCAGGTTCAATGCAAATCTCAATCGATTCGTTTGGTTGGCTCTGCCGATTTGTGAGAACTCTTCGCTGAGCTTTACGAGTTGTGCGTAGTCCCTCTTGAAGCAGACGCGCATCCAGGCCTGGAACTCATCGTAGGCGATGTCGTCCGCATGTTCTCTTACGGCGTGAGCTTTTAGCAGCGAACCGTCCGAGATTCGGGCGATGTTTTTGGCTTCCGACGCGCTGGCACCTTCACTGACAAGGTGCTGCTGCACCTCCTCATCGGTGAATGGTGGGATCTGCACGAGCTGGGTTCTGGACGTAATGGTGGTGATGATCTGTTCTATGTCGTAGGACACCAGGATATAGATTGTTCTGTCTGGAGGTTCCTCCAGTACCTTCAGAATGGCGTTGGCTGCCGAGCCATGCATTAACTCAGGATACCAGATAAAGATCACCTTATGATCGGCCTCGAAAGGTTTTAAGCTAAGTGTCCGGATCAGCTGTCGGGAGTCGTCTTTGCTGATTTGGACCAGTTTATTCTCAATATCCGCAAAGTGGACCCATGTAGCCAGGTTACCGTAGGGATGGTTGATCAAAAAATCCCGCCATAGCTTCTTGGTCTGGGCGTCCTTGGCGGGGTCAGCTTTGGCACTGGGTTTTGGGAAGAAGAAGTGAATGTCGGGATGGATGAGCTTACTGGTCTTATGACAAGCTGGGCAATTGCCACAGGAGTCATCGTCGGTCCTCTGCTCGCACAGGAGGTAATTGGCAAATGCGATGGACAATGGAAGAGCGGCGCTCCCCTCATGCCCATGAAAGAGCTGTGCATGTGCCAGGTGATTGCGCTGAAATGACGAGCGTAATGCCGCCTTAAGATCTTCGTGCCCGGGGATATCGGCAAACTTCATGATCGTGCTTCCCAGGTTCGGTCAGAAGACGTGACATCAAAAACGTGGGTCAAAATGGCTCTCTCCTCCTCTGAAAAGAACTGGCCCCTTCTAGTCATCGCTCTTTCGGCGCTTTCAAGTGCCGGGTCAAATTTGTAAGTGGTGAACCCACCCGTACCACCCCAGGAGAAGGAGGGTATGTAGTTTCTCGGGAACCCAGCCCCGAAGATATTGGTCATGATACCTGTCGTGGTCCCCGTATTGAAGGTAGTGTTGATGGCACATCGGGAGTGATCACCCATCATAAGCCCACAGAACTGTTGCCCGGAGTCTCTGAACCGACTGGAGCCGAAGTCCCACATTTTTACGCTCCCGTAGTTGTTCTTGAGGTTTGAATTATTCGTGGCTGCACCAATATTGCACCATTCACCAATGACCGAGTTGCCCAGGAATCCGTCATGGGACTTGTTACTGTATCCCTGAATGACGCTCTTGGACACTTCGCCCCCAATCTTGCAATATGGTCCTATCGTTATATTTCCCCGGACCTTGGTTCCCAGACTCAGTTGACTTCCCTCGCACATCGCCACGGGACCTTTGATGATCGACCCTTCCTGAATATTGACATCGCGACCCAGGTAGATCGGGCCATCCTCCGCATTGAGGATCGCAGCTTTTATGGTCACGCCCTCGTCACAGAAAATATCTTCGCCGTAAACTATTGTGTGTGGATCCGAGATTGGTTGGGACTTGCGATCTCTTGTGATCAGCTCAAAGTCGGTCTTAATCTGACCAGGGTTGAGCAGGAAGAAATCCCAGGTATGTCTTAAGTGAGCCAGTTCCCTATCCATGATTTGATAAGGCAAGCTGTTCGTCGCGGCAATCCCATCTTCTGTATTGTCAACGTGAGCCGCCAGGAAAGTATCGCCATGCACCAGCTGCTTTCCCACAGGAAGTTGCTGTATGGCCTCAACAAGTTTTGCGTCTGGAAGGACTGCCGAATTCACGAGGAGGCCTTTTCCTCCGGAGATCGGATACCTTTTTTGCAGGTAGCCTCCGGTCGACACCTCCGGCTCTTCGCTTAGCCAGTGTTTCCACTTTTCCCTAATCGTGAGGATGCCAATACGGAGATCGGCGATGGATTTGAGGTACGTCAGAGGAAGTAGATTCACCCTGTCTTCGGGCAAGTCTATCAACGTGATTTGCATGGCCCAAAAATAAGAAAGTCTTCAGCTTAACGAGCTGAAGACTCCTACACTTGCAACGTCTGTTGCAAATTATTTTTTCTTGTACTTTCTGTTGAATTTCTCCACTCGACCTGCTGTGTCGAGGAAGATCTTCTTACCCGTATAGAAGGGGTGAGAAGCAGAGCTCACTTCAATCTTGACCAACGGATACTCTTTGCCATCTTCCCATTTGATGGTTTCGTCTGACTTCATAGTCGACTTTGTAAGGAACTTGAAGTCAGAGGTAGTGTCAAGAAATACTACTTCCTTATACTCTGGATGAATGTCTTTTTTCATTTTTTGAAACTTGTTAGCGTAACTTACGAGCCAATACCCGCACCATGCTACTTTGGTTATTCAAATAACCCATCCCTAAAAAAGGACTGCAAATGTAGAGCATTCATGTTAGAAGTGAAAGCTGTCAGTAAGATTAATGCACTTCCCTTTCATTGAAAAGGAAGGAGAAGTTTTAAAAAGATTGGGTTGTAGTATGAGACACGCTGTCATAGCCATTTTCCTTATCGCGTTTCTGGATTTCCAGGCAATCAGTCAGAGTACCGATTTTCCTCTGCAAAGCAGCTCCTACGGTATTTTGGACCACTATGCCGTTCGTTCCGGGGCTCAGTTTTTCACTGCGATGAAGCCGTATTCTCGCCGGAAGGCTGCAGAGTTGATCAACGGGCACTCCTTCGACATGAATGATGTGCAGACTTTCAACCGGGAGTTCATTGGGATTGAGAGCAGAGAGCACATGGAGGATTCGACCTTAGGGCGTGCGCGAAAGCCCCTGCTGTGGAAGCTTTATGACTATGAAAGTGACATGGTCTCTGTCCATAACGAGTCCTTTGACTTACATGTCAACCCCATGCTGTACTTCAACTACGGCTACGACAGCGACCTGGACAATCCCCTTTTCGTCAATACACGTGGTATTGAGATCCGGGGCATGATTGACAACAAAGTGTCTTTCTATACAAACATCCAGGAGAATCAAATGAGATCACCTGCCTACGTGCAGGCTGTACAGGATACGGTCGGTCTCATTCCTTACGAGGGTTTTTGGAAAGAATTCAACGGCGATGCCTACGACTTTCTGAGGGCGATTGGTTACGTGGATATTGGATTCACCAAGCACATTTCGGGTCAGTTTGGGTTTGGGAGGCATTTTATGGGAAATGGTCAAAGATCTATGATCTTGTCTGATTTTGGTAATAGCTACCCCTATATGCGGCTGACTGCCGAGGTCTGGAAAATCAAGTACACGTTCCTATTTGCTGAGATGATCGCGGACGTGGAAGTATTCGATGGGGGCACCCTAGGATCCAAAGTGTACCCCAAGAAATTCTTTAGCTTCCATCACCTGGATATCGCTATCAACAAGAACTTACATCTCGGACTATTTGAGTCTGTGTTGACGGGAAGGCCTGACTCCCTGGGGGGTACCGATTTCAAGTTTCAATACCTCAATCCGATCATTTTCTTTGGCGCTCTAGAGCAGCAGGATGGAAGTGCTGACAACGTGATTGTGGGAATGGATATGAGTTGGAACATTGCAAAGCACCTGCAGCTTTATGGCCAATTCACCCTGGACGAGCTGGTTGTGAGTGAGCTTACTTCCGGCGAAGGCTGGTGGGGCAACAAATTTGCTTACCAGTTGGGGGCGAAGTACTTTGACTTGTTCGTGCCCACGCTGAACCTGCAGGTAGAATTCAATCAGGCTCGCCCTTTCACTTATGGCCATGATGGATCCTACACTAACTACGTACATTATCGACAGCCCCTGGCTCATCCTCTGGGTGCGAACTTTACCGAACTATTGCTTAATGCTTCGTACCAACCATGGAAACGATGGTCCTTCAGGGGCGATTTGCTGATGGCAGACTATGGCTCAGGACCTGTAAATGGCTTTAGTGTCGGTCGTGATCCGCTAGTTAACACCAGCAATCGAGAGGATGATTATGGCCATACGCAGGGGCAGGGCATCCAATCAAGCCTTATTTTTGGGCAGTTGAGGATGTCCTACATGTGGAAACATAATCTTTTCGCTGATTTGCACGTAGCAGCACGTCGCGAGGAGGTAGAGGGGAGACCAACAAAAGATGCCGTTCTATTCTCGGTAGGTGCCCGCTGGAATGTACCGCTGCGGGATTACTTTTTTTAGAGGTACTCATTTAAATGAAGACATTCCTTCGGATCCTTGCCGCCGGCCGACCCTATACCTGGACCTTGCCCAAGTACCTGGTAGCGACACTCTTCAATGTTGTCTTCAGTACGATCAAGATCTCGACGCTCATCCCGGTTCTGCAGGTACTCTTTGACGACGAGGCCCTCAGTAGTGTTACAGTAAAGCCAACTTTCGAATGGTCGTTGACCTACGGAAAGGAAGCATTCTATTTCCATTTTTCCGGGTACCTGGAGGAATACGGTAAGCTTTCGGCCCTTTATGTGATTTGCGCTATCCTTCTTGCCTCTTTTCTTATTTCCAACGTTGCAAGATTTATTGCCTCTCTGACGATGTCTCGAATAAGAATACGGCTCATCACTAACCTCAGGAAGCAACTGCATGATAACATCCTCAAATTAGATCTTGGCCAATTCACTACCACTCGCAAGGGAGACATGATCGCCCGAGTGACGACGGATGTCCAACAGCTGGAAACTACAGTAATGGATGTATTTCATGTGTTTATCAAAGAACCCCTGTTTGTTGTTGGCTACTTCACGGCGCTCCTGATGATCTCGCCTGAGCTAACGATCTATACGGTTGCCATTATACCGGTATCGGGCGTGTTCATTTCTTTTCTTACCAAAAGGATGCGGCAGGCTTCCAGGCAGTCTCAGGATGCGCTGAGTCAGATCACGTCATTGCTGGACGAAACCATATTTGGCATTCGAGTGGTAAAGGCATTTGCTGCCACCAAGTACACGTCTGCGCGCTTCTTCAAAGAATTGCTCCGATATGGTAAGCACGACTATCGCATTGCCTTCGGTAGAAGCCTGGCTCACCCTACTTCTGAATTTCTGGGGGCGGTTTTTATGATTTTGATCCTGATCAAGGGCGGGGTGATGGTCTTCGACGGGGAGTTGACAGGCTCCACATTCATTGGTTTCTTCCTGATATTCTCGCAAGTCCTCAATCCGGCCAAGGCCATCTCCAATGCCGTCGGGAGTATACCTCGGGGGATCGTCGCCGGCGAGAGGGTATTCCAGCTCACAGATCAGCCCTCCGCGGTCACGAACAAAGAGGGAGCACATGTGATAACGAGTTTCAGCACGGGGTTCGCTTTCGATCGGGTATCATTTGAATATGAGAAGGGCGTGGAGGTTTTGAATGATGTTTCATTCGAGATCAGGAAGGGCGAAGTGGTAGCCCTGGTTGGCCGCTCCGGTGGCGGAAAGTCTACCATCGCAGACCTTCTGGCCCGTTTCTATGATCCCACGTCTGGGTCCATCAAGCTGGATGACGTGGACTTGAGGGACTTGGAAATCGACTCGCTGCGGTCGCTCATGGGCATTGTCACACAGGAGTCCATCCTCTTCAATGATTCGATCTTCAACAATATCGCCTTCGGTGATACGGATGCTTCTGTAGAAGATGTAGAGCGTGCAGCAAGAGTCGCCAACGCCCTGGAGTTCATTGAGCAGCTACCGGAAGGAATGCAAACCCTAATAGGCGAACGGGGCACGAAGCTTTCGGGTGGGCAGCGTCAACGAATAACGATTGCTCGTGCGGTATTTAAGAATCCACCGCTCCTTATTTTGGACGAGGCCACCTCCTCGCTGGATTCTCAGTCGGAGCAGCTTGTGCAGGAGGCGATCTTCAACCTTGTAAAGAATCGAACAAGCCTGATCATCGCTCATCGCCTGAGTACCATACAAAATGCCAGCAGGATCCTGGTCGTAGACAAGGGTAAAGTGGTCGAGCGAGGAACACACAAAGAGCTGATAGACCTGGGTGGTTTGTACAAGGAGCTTACCGACATTCAATCCTTCGACTAGTAATTTCGGAGCGGGGCCTGTTGTTAATTGACCATTTTTCCCTTCTTTTTGAAGGCCGACATTACCAAGTCATGGAATACCTCGCGACAATCAAGAAAGAACTGAATCAGGCGCAGCAAGTACTGGAGACCTTTCTATCCAGAGACGATAACCTGCATAAAATATCGGAAGCAGCCGTATCCATTGCCAATTCCATGAAAAACGGCGGCAAGGTCATCAGCTGTGGCAATGGCGGTTCGCATTGCGACGCCATGCACTTCGCGGAGGAGCTCACGGGAAGATTTCGAGGTGATCGGGCACCTCTTCCGGCGATTGCCGTTTCCGATGGCACCCATATCTCCTGCACAGCCAACGACTATGGCTTCGAGGAAGTATTCTCCAGATTCGTGCAGGGGCTCGGGCATGCGGGGGATGTGCTACTGGGGATCAGCACCAGCGGCAATTCTGAAAATGTCATCCGAGCTTTTGAAGTAGCCGAGTCCTTGGGAATGAAGAAAATTGCACTGACTGGTAAAGATGGTGGAAGGCTGGCTCCTATGGCTGACATCGAGATTCGAGTGCCGCACAGCGGTTATTCTGATCGCATTCAGGAGGTCCATATCAAGATCATACATATCCTTATATTGCTCATCGAGAAAGAAATGTCTTAGATGTTAGCAAAGAGTTTTGGTAGTGCGGTTTACGGTGTTGATGCCTTCATCATCACCATTGAGGTGAACGTGGGTCAGGGCACGAAATTCTATATGGTGGGTCTCCCGGACTCCGCTGTGAAGGAGAGCCAGCAGCGTGTGGAGGCCGCAATCAAGTACCACGACTTTCGCATGCCTCGGCAAAAAGTGATTGTGAATTTGGCGCCGGCTGATGTCAAAAAGGAGGGGTCCGCTTACGACCTTCCCATTGCCTTGAGTATTCTCAAAGCTTCAGGTCAGATCCTTGCGGATCATATCGAAGACTACGTCATCATGGGGGAGCTATCACTCGATGGCATCCTGAGACCTATCAAAGGAGCCCTACCGATCGCGATAGAGGCACGCAAGCAAGGGTTTAAGGGATTGATCCTGCCGGAGCAGAATGCCTCGGAGGCGGCTATTGTAGACAATCTCGAGGTCATCGGGGTTAAGAATATTCGTGAGGCCATTGACCACCTGTCGGGTGAGCATCCCATCAACCCGATGGCATACGATACCAGGGACGTATTCTTTCATGACCAGGACAGCTACGCGGCGGACTTTGCTGACGTGCAAGGTCAGGAGAATATCAAAAGGGCCATGGAGATTGCGGCAGCGGGAGGACACAACGTAATCATGATCGGGCCTCCGGGTGCCGGCAAAACCATGCTCGCGAAGCGACTTTCATCGATTCTCCCTCCGTTGTCATTGCATGAGGCCCTGGAGACGACAAAGATCCACTCAGTGGCCGGTAGCCTCGGAGAGCACGCTCGTTTGATTTCCGAAAGACCATTTCGATCCCCCCACCACACGATCAGCGATGTCGCCCTTGTCGGTGGTGGTGGCTTGCCACAGCCGGGTGAGATCAGCCTGGCCCACAATGGCGTGCTTTTCCTGGATGAATTACCCGAATTCAAGCGGACGGTCCTGGAAGTAATGCGTCAACCGCTGGAAGAGCGACAGGTGACGATCAGTCGGGCGAAGGTGACCATAGATTACCCCGCCAACTTTATGTTGATCGCCAGTATGAATCCCTGCCCTTGTGGGTATTACAATCACCCAGAAAAGGAATGCGTCTGCCCGCCTGGTGCGGTCGGGCGCTACCTCAATAGGATCAGTGGCCCACTTCTGGATCGCATCGATCTGCACGTGGAAGTGACACCGGTTTCATTTGATGAGATGACTGCCAACCGCAAAGCCGAATCCAGTACCGATATCAGGGATCGTGTCATCGGCGCCAGGGGTATTCAGGAGAAGCGTTTCGAAAAGCAATCCGATGTCTACAACAACGCCATGATGTCTTCACAAATGGTGAAAGAAGTTTGCCAGATCAATGAGGCCGGAAAGGCGCTGCTCCGAACAGCCATGGAAAAGCTCGGCCTGTCTGCGCGCGCTTATGACAGAATTTTGAGGGTCTCCCGTACCATAGCGGACCTCGCAGCCTCCGATGATATTAAGATCGAGCACCTGGCGGAAGCCATTCAGTATCGCAGTCTCGATCGAGAAAATTGGGCAGGCTGAACGAACTACTATGAAACCCTGGCTCCGAATTATTATCGCGCTTCACTGGCTATTGATCATTGCCAGCCTGGTGTTCACGGGCCAAATCCCTGACAATGATCCGTCCACAAGCGCTTTCCATGAAAGTATGATGCGCCGACTGGACTCGCTCGATGACGGCTGGCAATTAGCCCAATCCGGAGAGCCAATTCGGATCGGCTGGTCGGTAGAGTCGCTCACGCCTTCAGAACCAATGCCTCTGGCAGGCTATGGCGCGCGCAATCCCAAGACGTTCGAGGAAGTGGCGGACTCAGTCTATGTCAGGACGCTGGTCCTGGATGACGGAAACCGTCATGTCGCCTGGCTATGTGCAGACCTGCTGGTGGTTCACCCTGAGGTCTCGAGAAGATTTTTTGCATCACTACCTGAAGGTTGGGACCGTAGTGAGATCTTTTTTTCTGCCACCCATTCGCACAGCAGCTTTGGGGCGTGGGCCCCGGGATTTGTTGGAAAGCTTTTCAGTGGCGAATACGATGAGCGGTCTGTTGATTTCATCGTCGACCGATTGGTGGCCTCTTTACAATCAGCGGAGCAACAGCTGCGACAGGGGGCATTATCATACAATGAGCTACAAGTGCCTGAGTTGGTAAGGAACCGACTGGTGAAAGATCGTGGTATCATTGATCCCTGGATGAAAATCCTTGGGGTCAAATCAGGTGACCTACAGGGGTATGTGACGGTGTATTCGGCGCACGCCACGAGTCTCAGCCACCGGTATCGCAAGCTATCGGGAGACTTCCCCGGCTTCTTCAATGAAGCAGTCCTTCGTATGCCAGGAATAGACTTTTCCATGTACGCCGCGGGTGCGGTGGGTAGTATGGCCCCAGTTACGCCTTCTGAAATATCTGAGGAGGTTGAGACCCAAAAATACTCGCAAAGTCTGGCCCAGAATATTGCACTCCTGGAATTACTTGCCCCCGAGTATGACAGTCAGATGGTGGTGAGTTCTCTTAGGGTGCCGCTGGAGCTACCGGACCCAATGATGAAGATCAATCGGAGCCACAGCTTGCGAAGTTGGCTTTTCAAGCGACTTATAGGCAATTACTCGCAGGAACTGGCTGTTGCGGTGATGGGCGACCTGGTTTTGGTAGGTGTGCCTTGTGACTTCTCGGGTGAACTGGCCGTGCCGCTGTATCAATACGCCCGGGAATTAGGCCTGCACCTGGTCATAACCTCCTTCAATGGCGCGTATACGGGCTATGTGGTCAAGGATGACTGGTATGATGAAGATTTGTACGAGTCGCGTGTGATGAGCTGGTACGGACCAGGGATGGGGGCATACTATACTGAAATCATATCCCGGGTACTCGATATGATAGCCAAAAAGCAAGAGCCATGATGGACATATACAAACCGACCTGCTTCATTGACGAGGCCAAGGTACGGAGGAACATTCGCAAGATGGTTGACAAGGCGAGATTGAGCGGAGCGGAATTGAGGCCGCATTTCAAGACACATCAATCGGCGGATATTGGGCAGTGGTACAGGGAAGCGGGTGTGGATCGTATCACCGTCTCTTCGGTGGACATGGCCACCTACTTTGCGGATGCGGGGTGGACGGACATCACCATCGCTTTTCCCTACAACTGGCTGGAGAGTCAACAGATCAATGAGCTGGCGGGCCGGATCAACGTGAACGTACTGATAGAGTCTGAAGCCAGCCTGGGTCATCTGCAACAACATGTCACAAACCCCCTTGGCTACTTCGTCAAGATCGATGTGGGATACGGTCGCACCGGTGTCGCAGCTGATGCTCAGGATGCCCTGGAAACATTGGTGGCGGCGAGTAGTGATCGCGTGGCTTTTCGAGGATTTCTCGCGCATGCCGGACACACCTATAAGGCAAGGTCAAAGGAGCAGATATTGGCCATACACCAGGAATCTGTGGCCCGGCTCCTTGCTCTCAGAGATCGATTTGGTGAGAGTACGTTTCTGAGCTATGGGGACACCCCTTCCTGCAGTGTGGTCGATCGTTTCGATTCGATCAATGAGCTGAGGCCAGGCAACTTTGCCTTTTACGACGTCATGCAGCACCAGATCGGGTCTTGCGAATTAGAGGAAATCGCCATGGTCATGGCATGTCCAGTGGTGGCGAAGCACGCTGATCGAGGGGAAGTCGTTATCTATGGAGGCGGTGTTCACTTTTCAAAGGACAGAATTGAGACGGACGAGGGTACAAGTTTTGGCCAGGTGGTTAGAATCAGAGATACTTGCACAGAAATCGCCCATGGCACGAGGCTTGCAAGAGTTTCCCAGGAGCATGGGATTATCACCGGTGATGACGATTTTATGCGCGATATACAGGAGGGCGACGTCGTCGGCGTTCTCCCAATCCATTCGTGCCTGACTGCCGATCTTATGCCGGGATACTTTACTTTTGACGGACGACGTTTGCACAAATTGATCAAATCAGCGTAATCCTTCTTATGAAAAGCTTTTTCTGCAAAGGGCTACTACTAGCCATTTTTTCGTTTCCGCTTCTTGTGATCGCTCAGGAGCCTGATTCGCTTGACATTATGATTGGTCAAATGATCATGGCAGGGGTAAGAGACTACCAGGATCCCGAGATCCGCAAAGAACTGGAGGAAGATCTGGCGGCTGGCAGGGCTGGAGGGATTATCCTGTTCGAGAAAAACGTACTGCCCGAAAACAGTAAGCAGGAGCTGGCCGATATGATTCTCAAGCTTCAGGAGAAATCCAGGTCTCCACTTCTGGTAGCTATCGACGAGGAGGGAGGAAAAGTAAACAGGCTAAAACCCAAGTACGGTTTTCACAAGCCGCCATCTGCCCAATTCATGGGAAAAATGGACAACTATGATTCCACCGTCTACTTCTCCAAGCTGACAGCCCGGAACCTGCATAATCTCGGTATCAACGTCAACTTCGCGCCTAGCGTGGACGTGAACATCAATCCTGAAAACCCCATCATTGGAGGTAAGGAGCGCAGCTTCTCCCCCGATTTCCGAAAGGTGGCGTACCATGCTGCTGCCTATATCCGAGGCCATGATGAGGTGGGCATCGCCACCTCGCTAAAACACTTTCCGGGCCATGGGAGTAGTAAAAACGACACCCATCTGGGGGTTGCCGATGTCTCCAATACCTGGCAACTGGAGGAGATCTATCCTTATCAAATGCTCATTGACTCGGGGCTAGTACGTGCTGTGATGACATCCCACGTGGTGAACCGATCCCTGGATGAGTCCATGCTGCCCGGCACACTTTCACCCAAAGTGGTCAACGGACTGCTACGTGCGCATCTCGGATTTGATGGCGTGGTATTTACTGACGACATGCAAATGAAAGCCATCACAAGCCAGTACGGCGTGGAAAATAGCGTGCAACTGGCAATTAAGGCAGGGGTAGATGTCATGGTCTTCGCCAACAATGTCACCGGGCACGACGTGGTCACTGTCCGAAGAGTGCATGCAGCGATAAGAAAGATGGTGACTGACAACGAAATTAGTGTTGCGAGGATCGAGCAGTCCTACGCTCGTATTCGCAAGATGAAGTGGTCTTTGGGACTCCTGGAGCCCAACTATGTGAAGAATCTCGAAAGAAGACTAAAAGCCCTATATTAGGCTAATCTTCTGATCGATGATCCAATACAACCCGAAATCCTGGCTTTCGCTCATCTTCGACGTCTACAGCCGCTATGTCATTCGTGCGCTTCTACCTTTATTGCTCTTCCAGGGACTGTTCACAGCCTTTCTTTGTTTCATCGTCATAGATGTGCTCCAGTGGCACTACTCAGGTACGATTGCATTTCACTCAATTTTAGGTGTCATCCTCGGTTTGTTTCTTGTTTTGAGAACCAATACCGCTTATGATAGATGGTGGGAAGGACGGAAGCTGTGGGGGAAACTCGTGAATGATACGCGCCAACTAGCTATTAAACTCAATGCGTTCTTACCTGTTGATGCCAAGGATGACCGCACATTCTTCAGAAAGATGATCCCCAATGTCACCTTCGCTATGAAGGAACATTTACGTTCAAGTATCCTCATTGGCGAGTTGGACATGTACGATGATGCCAGTAAAGATCTTATCATCAAAAGCAAACACCGCCCCAACGCGGTCACCAATCTTTTGTATCAGAGAGTACATGATTTGGAGCAACGAGGTGTGCTGAATGGCAGTCAGCTATTTGTTTTGGACAAAGAGCTAAAGGGCTTCACCGATATCATTGGCGCATGTGAACGGATCAAGACCACACCGATCCCGTATTCCTATAGCATGTTCATCAAGAAGTTCCTATTTATATACTCGATCACGCTGCCCGTGAGTTTTATTTGGGAAGTACATTACTGGAGTGTGCCCATCGTGATGCTTGCGTTCTACTTTCTGCTGAGCGTGGAGCTAATTGCTGAAGAGATCGAAGATCCATTTGGTAAGGATGTGAATGACCTGCCACTCAATGAACTGTGCGTGAAGATCAAGCGAAATATTGCTGAAATATTCAACATGCGGTACGAAAAGTCGGATGAATAGGCGCAAAGATTTTCTTTAAATTGCCAGCCTTACTAATTTAACCGGTCCATATACCATAAAGACTTAACTCTAACCAATATACCTATGAGATCCCTTTCCTTAAGATTTCTTGACACAGGGCTGATCTTGTCATTGATCGTAGTAGTTTCGGCTTGCGGAGGTGGCTCTTCAGAGCAATCATCGAGTGCCAGCGATGAGTTTGAAGCCGCCAAGAGCGAGCTAGCTGCGGACGTCAGCCAGTATGTCAAAGATCTTCCTCCTCCATCAGAAGTGCCTTTCCTACTGATGGCGACAGGTAGTGACTTCAACCCGGACCTGGTGAATGACCTTGACAACTCCGATCGATACACTGTTTCTCAAGACAAGGCCGCGGCCAATTTGGGAGTCTACGCCACAGATGTTGGGTATCTCTCATCCTATGATGAGTCTGACCAGGTATTCGCCACGGTGGAGGTCTGTCAGGCATTGGCAGAGACCATGGGTGTAGCTTCTGCAATAGATATCGACCTGCTGACGAGGTTTGAAGAGAATATTGGTCAGCGGGATTCGTTGGCTGTCCTCATCGATGAGGTGATGGCAGTGACTGGCGAACGCCTGCAGACATTGGATCGCGTCAATCTGGCTGCCGTCGCGCTAGGTGGAAGTTTTGTGGAAGGACTCTACATCTCCACACAGGTGATTGCCACCTATCCTGATGACTTATTGCCGGAAGCAGATCGCAACCGTATTCTTCAGCCACTGGTGAAAATCGTTTTGGACCAGAAGCAGACGTTGGAGGATCTTTTCAAGGTCATGGGTGAGGTCGAGCAGACTGATGCCGTAACAAGCATGACCGGTGAGTTGAACAAGATCAAGGCCATCTATGATGGGGAGCTGGCAACGATCAGTGACCAAATCGCACAAAACACTGGTGACTTCCAGTTGACGAAAGAAACAATTGCCAACCTCACATCGGAGGTTCAGAGAATCCGCGCGTCCATTGTAGACTAATTGACGTCGGGAAGATATTTTAGAAAGCATTGAATTTTTTCAATGCTTTTTTTTGCTCTTATTGCACCTAACCTATGAGTGATAAGCTCTTAAAGACCATACTGCGCCTATTGGTGATCGTGGCCAAAGAAGATGACGTCACATCTTCTGAGAGGGATGCTGTACTTGAATTCCTCGAGGAAAATGTGAACAAGGAGGAGGCCAAGAAGTACATCGAATTCTTTGACGATCTGGTCGATAACTCAAAGGACCAGACGCAGCGCGATGAGATGAAGGAAATCATCAAGCTGAGTTACGACGTCAACAAGGAGCTGAAGCAGGAGCAAAAACTGGTCGTACTACTCCGCTTGTTGGAGCTGATCGTCGCGGATGAGAAAGTGACCGATAGGGAGAACAACCTGCTCCACGTGGTCGGTACGAGTCTCAATTTCACGGCGAAGGTAGTAGACCATCTCAAATCGTACGTGCAAACTATCGAGGCGGACAAGTTCGCAGCGAAGAGTGTGCTGGTGGCTTCCTCTGAGGCACCGACAGAGTTGAAGGCCAACTACCTCAAGGTAAAGGACCTCACTGGGATGCTTGCATTCTTCAACGTGCCGGGAATAGACATCTACTTTGTCAAATACACGGGCGCGGAGTCACTCACCTTGAATGGGTTGGGACTCGTTCCCGGTCGAATAAAGGTATTTTCTCATGGTAGCAGCATCAGGGCAGTGAGCTCCGTGATGTCGCCCATTTATTTCAGCGATGTGCTGGGCGGCTTCTATCAGGAGAGTCAGGATGTCAGCATCTCGTTCGTCGCTGACCATGTCAATTTCCTGTTTCCCAATGGCAATAAGGGTCTCACTGACTTTGACCTTGCAGAGCGCAATGGCAAGCTAATTGGGATCATGGGTGGTAGTGGCTCAGGCAAGTCTACGCTTCTCAATGTCCTCAATGGCAATGCCGCTCCTTCGGAGGGATCTGTCAGGATCAATGGCATTGACATCCACAAGCATCCGAAGAAAGTCGAAGGGACCATTGGTTACGTCCCTCAGGATGACCTGCTCATAGAGGACCTCACTGTCTACCAAAACCTATACTATGCTGCTAAGCTTTGCTTCGAGGGCTACAGCGAAGAGCAGTTGGCGACGCTTGTTGACAAAGTCTTGGGGTCGCTTGGCCTCAGAAGTACAAGTGATCTCAAAGTGGGGAATCCACTACAAAAAACAATTAGTGGCGGGCAGCGCAAGCGACTCAACATAGGTCTCGAATTGCTCCGTGAGCCTTCCGTCTTGTTCGTGGACGAACCGACCAGTGGGTTGAGTTCTCGGGATTCTGAGAACATCATGGACCTTCTCAAGGAACTGGCTTTAAAGGGCAAAATGGTGTTTGTCGTCATCCACCAGCCTTCTTCAGACATCTTCAAGATGTTTGACAAATTGGTCATCCTGGATGTGGGAGGATTCCAGATCTACTATGGCAACCCCGTAGACGCGGTCACCTACTTCAAGTCCATTGTGGACCATGTTGATCGTGAGCAAGGTGCCTGTATCAACTGTGGTAATGTCAACCCTGAGCAGATCTTCAATATCATCGATGCCAAGGTGGTCGATGAGTATGGGCGGTTCACCCAGACGAGAAAAGTCAGTCCCAAGGAGTGGCACGGCTACTTCAGGGACAAAGTCAAGGTGGAGTCGGTGCAGGAAGTGGAAGAGAGTCCTCCACGGAACCTGTCTGTACCCAACTGGGTCAAGCAGCTGGCAGTATTTTCCAAAAGAGACTTCTTGTCCAAGCTCAGCAATCGCCAATACCTGCTGATCAATCTCTTGGAGGCTCCCTTGCTGGCATTTATCCTGGCCATCATCGTCCGGTACAGTCCGGTCGGGGAGGAGTATTCCTTCCGGGAAAATATTAATATCCCCGTTTTCTTCTTTATCAGCGTGATCGTTGCGTTGTTTATGGGGCTGACGGTCAGTGCTGAGGAGATCATCAAAGACCGTAAGATCCTGAAAAGAGAATCTTTCCTGAATCTCTCGCGATCAAGTTACCTGACGTCCAAGATCTTCCTGCTGTTTGGGTTGTCGCTCATTCAGACTTTCCTTTTTACAGTGCTCGGGGCCTGGATACTGGAGATCAAAGGGATGACATTGTCCTATTGGGTGATACTATTCTCGGTGTCGGCTTTTGCCAACCTGCTTGGTCTGAATATCAGTTCGGCGTTTAACTCAGTCGTCACTATCTACATTCTTATCCCACTGCTGATCATTCCGCAGCTGATCCTGAGTGGGGTTGTGGTCAATTTTGACAAGCTCAATGCACAGCTGTCCACCAAGGATAGGGTACCCGTGATCGGCGAGATCATGGCGTCACGCTGGGCTTACGAGGCTTTGGCCGTCACGCAGTTCAAAAACAACCGGTACAATAAGCCCTTGTACCCCTTTGATCGCCGGATAGTGGAATCCGAGTACAAGACCGTGCACTATCTGCCGGAAATGCAGGAAATACTCGATGAGAGCGCGCAAGCACTTTCGAATGGAAATGATGAGGAACTTGCCTCTCTTTTGGCGTTGTTGCGCAGGGAAGTAGGCAATGAACTTCAGGTAGTCGGGGCCAATCAATTTGATCTGACCACCCTAGAGGACGCCAACTTCAATCTCCTTGTTGTAGAGAGCCTGGGCGAATTCATCAACAACCTCAAGAATTTTTACAATCGCCGTCGGAAAACAGCGGAAGCAGAAAAAGACGAATACCTGGCCACCATCGTAAAAACAACCGAAGACAGGGAAGCCTTTGCGGCGCTCCGCGGTGACCACGAAAATGATCGACTTGTCTACATGCTCCGGAATACCAGTGTCAGGCAGCGAGTGCTAAGGACGCCCTCTGGTCTGGTGCGGCAGGTGTATCCTATCTATGCCAGAAATAACCAGCCAAAGCATGCCCTTGATTTTCGCACGAAATTCTACTATCCCGAGAAGTACATCTTCGGATCGTACGTGCCGACGAAAGTGTTCAACGTACTGGTGATCTGGCTGATGACAGCCATCTTGTACGTCACACTCTACTATGATGTGCTGAGAAAGATCGTATCAGGAAGACGGGGATAGGCGGTCTATTCCAGACTCAAATAGGCACGTCTACGTGACGCTCAGCGTGATAAGATGATCTGACCAGAGGTCCCGACTCCACATACTTGAGGCCGCGACGCAGACCCTCCTCCTTGTAAGCTTCGAACTGATCCGGGTGGATAAATTCTGCTACTTCAATATGACGCTTCGTTGGTTGCAGGTACTGCCCCAATGTTAGAATATCCAGGCCATGCTCTACCAGGTCGTCCATCGCCTTGTGTACCTCGTCTGTGGTTTCGCCGAGGCCTAGCATGATCCCAGACTTTGTTCTCTTACCAGCTTCTTTGGTGAGCTTCGTTTGTTCCAGACTACGAGCATATTTTGCCTGTGGCCGTACCCGGCGATACAGTCGCTCGATGGTCTCCATGTTGTGAGAAACCACTTCCTGTCCACCATCAATCATGCGGTAAAGCGCCTCCCAATTGCCTTTCACGTCGGGGATCAGGGTCTCGATGGTGGTGGAAGGACTCAGCTCCTTCACCTTTATGACGGTCTGGTACCAAATCTCGGCACCACGGTCTTTCAACTCGTCTCGATTTACGGAGGTGATCACCGCGTGCTTGACGCCCATGGTGGCGATGGCTTCCGCCACTCGCTGCGGCTCTTCTTCATCATATTCCGGTGGCCTGCCGGTGGCTACAGCGCAGAAGGTGCAGCTCCTCGTGCACACATTGCCCAAAATCATGAATGTGGCCGTACCCGCACCCCAGCACTCCCCCATATTCGGGCAGTTGCCACTCTCACAAATGGTGTGCAGCTTATTTTCATCGACAATCTTCCTGACTCGGGCATACTCATGGCCGACTGGGAGTTTCACTCTCAGCCAGTTGGGTTTTTGCTTGCGACCCTCGCCAGGTGATACTGTTGGTAACTCTATCATGCTTGACTTCCTCTCCTCTCTCTTGAACTCTTACTTCCGCGTTCCCCAGAATAGATTGAAGTATGCGGAGGGATAAAACGACCTGTTGTCCTGTGTTGGGACAAGGATGATCTTTTTTGTGAATATTTCAGCGGCAACGCCTATTTCGATACCTGCCACGTTTTTTCTGAAGGTGCCAAACTCAAACAAAACGCCGATTTTCCCATTGAGGCCTGGAACGATGCTTGATTCGCCCAGGCCCTCGAAGAGCTTGCCGGAGCCATCGATCGCACTGGGGCTGATGTGGACATTGGGATCGTATACTTCACTCTCACCCCCACTCACTACATAGTAAGGGGCGACTATTCCTAATGTAGGTCCAATGGCTGCACCAATGTTGATCTGTACCCCTTGCTGGGGAGCTTTCTGAAACATGATTTTTTCATAGCCATATTGGCCGCGAATGGAGTACAGAAAATTCTGCTTCCCGTAGATGAATGAAGTACCAGTGGCCGGGGAGATGTAGCGACGCTCCTTGGGATGCTTTACGTTCAGCATTTCGAACCCGATGGTTCGGTAGATCCCTTCTCCGGCAGATTTGGAAAACTTCATGATGAATCCACCGATCAAACCAGAGTTCGTGTTCTTGTTGATACCCCAGATGAACTCTCTGCTGTAGCTAAAGTCCTCCTCGTCAATTTGGCTGAATGCCAGGACGGGGCAGAGGAGCAGCACCGGTATTAGTTTATGAATCAGATTCACCTTTCAGGAATATTTCGTACGGTAACAACGAGACTACAAAAGTAATGGTTTGGACAGGCATTCAAAATCCCCAGCACTTAGCCTTTTTCTAGAGGTTTGAGTGTATCGACCTGTCTACCCAGCCGAGCATACCGCAAAAAACGGCCCAAATTCAAACGCGGTTGCTGCCGACTGACTCTTTCGTCAATCCCTTGATCTCGTCGTAGTCAATGCCGAAGTGCGAGGCCTCGTATACCGCCTCCCCTCCCTTCAGAAGGATGGCCTGAGGCGATTGATGCGGAATAGAAAGACGCTCCGACACGAGATTGGAAATCTCGCGGAATCGGATCAGATCCAGAAAGTAGGTCATTACCCCTGTCATTTCTCCATCGTCCCATCTCCTGTCCAGCCTATCCAGGGCTGCAGCGCTGATAGAACATCGCGTGCTGTGCTTGAAAATCAGTACTGGTTGCTCTTTTGATTGCTCGATGAGCCCGTCTACAAGTTCGTTGCTATCTAATGCCTGCCAATTCATGGTGTCAGTTATTCCAGATCTCCCTTTCCTTCTTATCAAATTTTGGTTTTGAGACCTTTTCCTTAACGCCCTTGGGCCGCTCTTGGTTCCGATTAATTCCGGCCCAAAATATATTCCACTTCTTGTATCCGTCCCGGACCATCTCGCTCTTGACCAATGCTGCCCTCTTGTAGCGATAGCTGGGGTGCAGGTCGCCTTTCACTTTCTTTATCTTCATTTTGTGTGGCCCGAGGTATTCACCAAGATCGCTGTGGGCTTTCTTGTAGGTATTCTTCGAGATGCGCATTCCACTAAAAGGACCCAAATAACCATCGAGGTTGACCTCTCCACCCTTCTTAGGTACGTTGACGAGGTATGGCCCCTTCCACCCGGAAGTGTTCTCGAGAGGCCCCTTGTACCGGGGCACTTTCCAGACGACAGCTCCTAGCTCCGGGTATTTTGGTGGTGGGCTCCCATGCGTAGATCGTTGTTTGGGAAAGGGTCCGCTGTACTTGGCGATGTTCTTGTACTTGTTGCGTTCCTGCTTCCACATGACAGGCCCGGCATTCTTCTGTGCCGAAGGTCCGGTCGTTCGCTTCCAAAAGTCCCGCATGGCGAGGTTGAAAGTGGGTGTGCCGGAGTATCGAGGTCGCACATTATAGTACTTCTTCGGATAGGGCGATGGTGGAGATACGATGGGCAGGACCTTCAGGTCTCGATTGGACCAGGGCATCCCTGTAGCCGACCGGACTTGCGTATTGTACCGCTGGTTGCGAAAGGGCATTTCTGTGGCTGACAGTTTCCCCGGCTTATATCGCTTGTTTGGAAAGGGCATGCCAGATACCGAGCGGATCTCCGGCTTGTATCTTGTATTGGCAAAAGGCATTCCTGAAGCAGACAGCTTCATAGGTTTGTATCGCTTGTTTGGGAAGGGCATCCCAGAAGCGGAAAGCTTCATCGGTTTGTATCTTTTATTCGCGAAGGGCATCCCCGAAGCAGATCGGGCCTGAGGCTTATACCTGCGATTGGAGAAAGGCATGCCGCTCGCCGAGCGTATCTGCGCTGTGTATCTCTTATTTGAAAAAGGGATCCCACTGGCTGACTGGTTCGGGATCTTGTATCGTTTGTTGGACCAGGGCGAGGAGGATCTTTTCCAGGAAAGTGCTACGCGATCCCGGGCAGTAAAAGGCGAGCCGGACTTCGAATACCTCGGTGAAACGCGCTTTTGATTGCGATAAGGATCTCGAAAAGAAATGGAGCGATAGTTGGGCCCTCCACCACCGAAAGACACTGGCCTGGAGTAACGAGGCTGAATGGACCGTCCGCTGGATGTCCTGCCAAATGACAATGACCCCGGGCCCGACGATCGACCTTTCTTGCTGAACAGGCCACCGAGAAAACCACGGCCTTCCGTTCTGGATGTCTTCAGCTTGCGATCAGTATCTTCCAGTAACTGGCCATGGACCTCTGAAGACAGAAAGCATACGGCGCAGAATGTAAGAAACGCTATGGAATGCCTGAGTTGCATTTTTGTGCGAAGTGCTATCAAAGATTGCCAAATATCTGGTCAAACTCAAAATTGCCCATGCTGTGCAGGAATTATTAGTATTGGAGAAGATCTTCCACCCTATCTTTTAACCGTTGTTTGGGTAAAAAATTGTCTTCCAATTCCTTGGCAAACGGCACAGGCGTATCAAGGCTGCCAATTCTGGCTACTGGGGCGTCGAGATGTTCGAAGCAATGCTCCCCAATCCAACTGGCGATCTCGGCGCCGATTCCTCCTGTCAACGTGTCTTCGT
This sequence comes from Cyclobacteriaceae bacterium, assembly GCA_965227935.1. Classification (GTDB taxonomy): domain Bacteria; phylum Bacteroidota; class Bacteroidia; order Cytophagales; family Cyclobacteriaceae; genus JAWPMT01. The sequence continues at coordinate 850,008 of CBDDGS010000055.1, forward strand.
GGAGCACCAGTGCTTTGCCGGTTTTCGCCACCGAATCGCGAACTATGTCCTGATCCCACGGCAGTAGCGTCCGCAGATCGATCACCTCAATTTTGTCATCATGGGAGGCGGCGACATCCATGGCCCAGTGCACACCCAGGCCGTAGGTCACAATTGTCAGCTGGTTACCTGCTGTCTTCAGTTGCCCCTTTCCGACGGGGACTGTGTAGAATCCCTTGGGCACAGCAGCACTCAATGACCGGTAGAGGTATTTGTGTTCAAAGAACAGATAAGGGTTGGGGTCCTCAATAGCGGCACACAGGAGCCCTTTCGCGTCAGCCGGGTTGGAGGGGTAAACAATCTTCAATCCTGGGGTATGGAAAAACCACGCCTCATTGGATTGCGAATGGAAAGGCCCCGCCCCGACGCCGGCGCCCGTCGGCATGCGAATGACGACATCGGCATTCTGCGCCCATCGATAGTGGACCTTAGCCAAGTTATTGATGATCTGATTGAACCCGCATGTCACAAAATCGGCAAATTGCATTTCCACTACCGATTTCATTCCGGCAATACTCAATCCCAGTGATGCACCGACGATAGCCGATTCGCATAACGGCGTATTACGGATGCGCTCCTTTCCAAATTGATAAACGAATCTTTCCGTCACCTTGAATACACCACCATACTCGGCAATGTCCTGACCCATGATGATGAGATCCTCGTATCTCTCCAGACATTCGTGCAACCCGTCCGATATGGCGTCGACAAAGCGACGCTCTTCTACTTCGCCTTTGGGGGCCTTCACCTCCTGCTCATAGGGGCTGTACACATCTCCAAGCTCAGAGGGCTTGGTGAAAGAGACAGGAGGCGCTGCAAATGCTTGCTTCACCGCGTAATCGATGGATCCTCGCAGGTGGTCCTGGATACTATTGATTTCCTCCGAACTGACACCATCCTTGATGAGAAACTGTTCGTAGCGCTTGACGGGATCGAGCTGTGCCCAGTACTCCATCAGTTCTTTGGGCACGTACTTAGTCCCTGAGGCCTCCTCGTGTCCCCTCATTCGAAAGGTCCGTGCTTCCACGATGATCGGTCGTGGCTCCTCGCGAACGCTTTCAACAAGTGGTTCGAGGCTATTGAGCACCTCCAGGATATTGTTGCCATCTATACTGTGAGCCTCCATGCCATATGCTGGCCCTTTGACGGTGAAGGACTCAAAGTTGAACTGCTCACGGCTAGGTGTTGAAAGACCATAGCCGTTGTTTTCAATGACGAAAATGACGGGCAGGGACCAGACAGAGGCCACATTGAGGGCTTCGTGGAAGTCCCCCTCGCTCGCTCCACCGTCTCCGGTAAATACGAGCGTAGCCTTTGGCAGACCACGTAGCTGAGCGGCCAGCGCGATGCCGTCGGCGATCCCAAGTTGTGGGCCCAGATGGGAGATCATCCCGACGATCTTGTATTCCTGCGTTCCGAAGTGAAAGGACCGGTCGCGGCCTTTGGTGAATCCTCCCATCTTGCCCTGAAATTGCTCAAAGAGCTTTTCAAACGGCACACCACGAGTTGTGAAGACGCCCAGGTTTCGGTGCATGGGCAAAATGTACTCGTCGCTGTCGAGCGCAAGGGCCGCGCCCACAGAGATGGCCTCCTGGCCGATGCCTGAGAACCATTTGCTGATCTTACCCTGCCGTAGTAGGATGAGCATCTTCTCCTCGATAAGCCGGGGGGTGACCAGCGATTCGTAGATCTCGAGGAGTTTCTTCTTGCTGCGACGTCTCTTTACAAACTTCATTTCTGGGATAGCTGACGGCAAATCTAGTTGATCTGTTGTATCCGTGGCGCCGGGATAGGCCGTGGGATGCTACATTTGCCGAATGATTGACTACAAGGAGTTTTATTTGGACAATGGGTTGCAGGTCATCGTGCATGAGGACGCTCAATCGCCGATTGTATGTCTGAATTTACTCTACAAGGTAGGGTCACGCAATGAACATCCGGACAAGACCGGCTTTGCCCACCTTTTCGAGCACCTGATGTTTGGTGGCTCGAAGCACATCCCCCAGTTTGATGAGCCTTTGCAGGAGGTAGGCGGTGATAGCAATGCATTTACAAACACCGACATCACCAACTACTACATCACCATACCAAAAAACAACGTAGAGACGGCCTTTTGGCTCGAATCTGATCGGATGCTTTCGCTCTCATTCGATCCAGAGGTGCTCGAAGTGCAGCGCAAAGTAGTCATCGAGGAGTTCAAGCAGCGCTACCTCAATCAGCCGTATGGTGACGTATGGCTCAAGATGCGGCCGTTGGCATATAGGGTGCATCCCTACCAGTGGGCGACTATTGGCAAGAAGATCGATCACATCGCTGATGCCACCATGGACGACGTGAGATCATTCTTTGCTAACCACTACGGACCTGACAACGCGATCCTGGTCCTTGCCGGAGGTATTACTGAGCAACAAGTACGACGGCTGGCAGAGAAATGGTTTGGGCCGATTCCAGCCATCAAGACCAACGGAGCTATCCTGCCGTCGGAACCCTCGCAGAAAGCGGCACGATTCCAGCTGCTGGAAGACAAGCTGCCTTCCAATGCCATTTACAAGGCCTATCACATGGGATCGAGGGCTGGTGATGACTACCACCCTACCGATCTACTGAGTGATCTATTGGGGCGGGGCGGCGCCTCCCTCCTGCATGAGCGGCTGGTGAAGAAGCAGCCTCTTTTTAGCACGATATCAGCGTATGTCCTGGGCAGCGTTGATCCTGGTTTGCTGGTTATCAGCGGCAGGCTTCTGGGGGAGACCTCATTTGAGCAGGCTGAAGACGCCATTGATGAGGTGCTGACAGAAGTGAAAAAGGGTCAGATCAAGCCAGAAGACCTGGAGAGAATTCAGAATCAGGCGGAATCGGCAACAACTTTCGGTGAAGTGGAGGTGCTCAACCGGGCCATGGGATTAGCCTTCGCAGCGTTTCTGGGCGACCCTGCGCTTGTCAATAGCGAGATCGATGTGATCAGAAGCGTCACAATGGATCAATTGACCGAGAGGGCAAACGACATTCTGACACCAACGAACTGTTCCACCATTCACTATCAAAAAACCGCCTGACTATGGCAAAACCCAACATACGAGTAGGATACGGGTATGATGTTCATCGCCTGGCCGAGGGCCATCCCTTTTGGCTGGGGGGGATTCAGGTCGAGCACACACATGGCGCTTATGGCCACTCGGATGCAGACGTACTCATACATGTCATTTGCGATGCGCTTTTAGGTGCCGCCAATCTGAGGGACATTGGGTTCCACTTTTCTGACAAGGATCCACAGTACAAGGGCATTGACAGCAAGATACTCTTGCGCGATGTCATCAAGTTGCTGTCGGATCGTGGGTGGTCTGTAGGCAATGTCGACGCCACAGTCTGTCTCCAGCTACCTAAGCTCTCTCCACACATAGAAGACATGAAAGCTTGCCTTGCAGAGGTAATGGGTATCGATATCGAGGATGTATCGGTGAAGGCGACGACTACGGAAAAGCTGGGATTTGTCGGTAAGGAGGAAGGTGTAGCTGCTCACGCTGTAGCATTGATCTATCGATAACAGTTGGGCGCACTGCCCACGCCTTGAGGCCATCTCACCTGGCCTCCTCGCACCGGTCTCCGGCGGCTAAAGCCTATGGCGACGGACGCCTCAGACCTTGGCCGCGCTTCCCGACGCACGGGCTTTGCCAGTTCTTCAGTTTCGGCTTTCGGCCCGCTTAACTACCAAATACAAAGACTTTGTATCCGTTGCAAGCATTGAATAACTGGAAGCCACCATCCAGTGACAATACTTCCATAGTGAGCAATTCGCCCCCTTCGAAGATCCGGTCGGTCAAGGAGGTAAGGTTATCGCGCTCCTCGTCTGTGATCTCATTACCATCGCGTTTCACAATGAAAAGATCTCCCAGCGTAAGGGTCATCAGATTGTTCTCCATCGTGTAGCTAAACTCACGCAAATAGAAATTGACCTGATTGAAGTCATTGAGGCTCACCCAGCCAAAGGCAGTGAGCTCCTCTCCATTGCCAAGGTCAAAGCCTTGGTACCACTGCTGGACAACGACACCCGGAAAAGCTGCCTCCACCTCCTGCAGCAGGCTATTGTCATCCTCATCAAATACGGCATTTGGTGAAGCGCCATAAGGATTGTCACCATCTTCTACGAAGGTGGTGTGCGTCAGGAATAAGGAGGAAGTCATCTCCATAGTGCCAATTCCCGGGACATTGGCACTGTTGAACCGCACTACGGAATCGGTTGTCGATACGCAAAAGCTCTCGGTCAATTCCTGCAGATTTTCTACGGGTATCTCGGAGATGGTGTAATTAGAGCCATTGTGGCTGGTGCTTATAGGATTGTCCATGAGCAAAATGTCATTTCTGACAATGAAATTGCTCCGCTCGTCCACCTGTGTTCCGGAGCCATTGGAGAGAATCTCAGCCATCGTTTGTCCTGTAGCTACGCCGATCACATGGGCACGCCTGTTTTGCAGGTCCAAGGATATGGAAATCGTATGATTGGTCGTAGGGACATAGATGTTGTATGGGACAAAGACACCAGTAATATTGGAGCTCTGAAAAATTCCTTCTGCCAGGTCCGGGATTGCGTTCACAGAAATCTCATCTGCATCGTTGGGGCCTGCTGGCTCGAAAACGAGAATCGGGCCTAATCCGTTCTTGGTTCTGAAGACGAGGTTGCCATCTACTTCATTGGAATATACAAACTGGAAGCCTCCGCCTACTGCTTCTGCCAGGAAATGAAACACACCGTAAGTCTCCATGATGAGTTCTAGTCCCTGCCTGGCATCAATGCGATAGCTTATCGTATCATCCCGAAACTCTCCCGACTCTGTGATCACATCCGACTGTATGCGCACCGACCCGTCTTGCTCATATTCCATGATGATGAGAAACTCAGCACCTCCGATACTGGGTTGATAGTCCAGCCGCCAGCCATTGGCAGGTGCTGTCAGAAGGTCGATCAAGTCGGTAGATGCCTCCTCTACGCGCTCCTCTACAGAGGGTAGCTGCGGCTCCTTGTCGAATTCGCATCCGAAGAAGCCTACTATCAAAACGAGCGGAATGAAAATCTTTCGCATACTACAATCTGCTTTGGACCGCTTCTCTCAGTGCTTCCAGGCTTACACCTGTGACACGATCATAGTGATCTATGATCGAGGCCAGCTTTTCGTCGATCAAGACTTTCCCTTCATTAGCCCTAAGGCATTCTTCCGTCTCACAATCAGGGTCCAGAATGATGAAGTTTTCATCGAATTCTTGATCAAACAAGAAGAAAGCCACAGTTTCCGCGAAGTCTTCGTTGGGTGAACTCGTGGCATAGGGCGAGCAAAAGCCGCGCGAAAGGGCTTCGGCGTCATTCAGTACAAACCACGAAGTTGGGCCCGTGTAGCCGGGTTCTGCGATAGTTTCGAAGGCATTTGGGAGCTTGTACAACTGATGGACAGTGTGAGCAAACTCGTGATAAACGACCTGCAGCTGCAAGTCTCGCCAGGCAGTATCAGTACGGTCGATCGCATTGACATTCACAAAAGTGATCTGTGCGCCGGCGTCAGCAGTCCCAAGCGTTTCGGTACCATTGGCGTTGAAGATCCGGCCTCCGATAAATACAATTTCCGCTGGTACGTGAGCCCTGAAGAACTCTTCGCCTCCGGGAATATCCTCATAAGGCCCTATCCAAAAGTCCTCGACGAAATCCAGCATAGGCCGGACTACTTCTGTGCGTGGTGGCGTACTAAACTGTCCCGGGTTCAGGTAGTTGTCCACGAAGCGATACCGGATGGCCATGCCATACTCCTGGGTAAAGTTCTCGTCAATGTACCGGTCCAATTCAGTGAATTCGATCTCTACTTCCTTCTGTGGCACATTGAGCTCCTCCGAGGGGTAGCAAGAACAAAACACGACCGCCAATCCCGTGAAGATCATCAGTTGCTTGAATCGTTGCTTTATCATATTCACCTCCATCTATTTAATACTTCTACCTTGGATTGTCTTCCAATCCCCCAACATCGACAGCAGACTGCGGTATTTGCAAAGCTTTCCGTAGATCATCTGACTCCAGCGTGATGGTCGATCCGTCTAGCAGCACGTGATCGACTTCCAGCTGGTAACGCTTAATATCAAACCAACGCATACCCTGCAGAAGGAATTCCTTGCGTCGTTCAAACAACACATAGTTGAGCATGGCCAGTCGATCGGACGTATTGAACCCTCCAAAGAAGGCTCTGATGTTCTCGATGGTCAATATCACCTCACCACCACTGAAACGATTTTCGCTGAAGATCTGCATGTCATCCAGGACGTCATTTAGGTTGTTGAGGTAGATATTGCACTCCGCCCGGGTAAGCAGCACTTCCTCCCCGGTGAAGGACATTTGAATAAAGTACGGCGTGCCCACATTGGAATTGAGACTGCTTCTCTGAAACAACGCCTGGTATCTTGCTGGGACTACCCCATTGAACCCCTTTACGAAGGCGGGATTTTCCCGCTCGTCCTGCAGGCCTGGGAACGGGTTGAGATCAAAAAGATCCCCGTAGAAGTCTTGGTCGATGCCAAAGGCAAAGTTGGGGAAGTTGAATATCGAGATCTTTCGCATCAGCAGGAAATTGGCGGCCAAATCTGGCGAGCTATATAGCTGCGGGTATTCCACTACTGAAGAGCTTGCTAGTTGAAATTGTTCTGATCCCAGGTCTCTGATAAACGCCCCCGGGTTGCTACCCAGCACCATGTCGCAGAACCGCTTGCTCTCGGAGAACTCTCCCTTGAAGAGATAAAACCTTGCTGCAAATGCCAATGCGGCATTGCGGTTGAAGTGATATTTGCCTGAGTTGGCAAAGAAAGTGTCATCCAACAACTCGATGCCTCTGAGCATGTCCTCCTCCACCAAATCATACACCCGAGCTACTGTCTCTCGCTCATATTGTGCCAGGAAAGTGGTCTCAGGGGTCAAAATGTAGGGTATGCCTAAGGACGTGTTGTCACCGTCTTCATAGTGCCTGCCAAAGAAGTTGACCAACATAAAGTGACCATAGGCCCGAGCCAGTAGTGCCTCGGATTCTATCGACCGCTTATAAGCTACCTCTTCGTCGGTGGTCGCCGGCAAGTCATCCAGTACTGCCAGCACCTCGTTGGCATGGGCGATCGCCGCATACGTCTGGTACCAGAAGAATATTGGGGTATCCAGTTCCGTGGGTTCCGCCGTTACATCCTGCCATTCAAACATCTGGTCATGCTCTAGCTCTTTGGTTGTCCCCACGGTGTAATCGACGTCATCAGACATCCAATCTCCGAAGTTGGGTGTCGCAATGGAGTAAGCATTTACCAGTAGCTGGGCGGCCTTGTCCAGATCGTCGAGTGCTACTCGGTTGTCAGGAACTACATCCAGAAATTTCTCTTCGCAGCTGCTGATGGCCATCAGGCAGGCCACCGTCAATATCCAATATTTTTTTCCCTTCGACATCATAGACCAATATTGAGGGTAAACGTGATCAATCGCGGCTGTGGCAGTGCTACGCCACCACTACTGAAAAACTCGGGATCCTGACCCCGAAGATTTTCGCGGTCGGAATAGAGCAAGGCGAGGTTCTGTCCTTCCACCGAGACATTGGCTGATTGCAAACGCATCTTTTGCGTAAAGGCCGGAGGTAGGGTGTAAGTAAGTCTTACCGTCTTCAATCGAACGTAGTCGCCACTGGCAACACGCACCGTACTTTTATTGTATAAGAAGTAGGCCTGGTTAGCATCTGTATTTTGCTGCACCTCATTTCGATCCAGGATCGTGGGGATGTCTGTCAGCTCTTCGTCACCTGGCACAGCCCATCGATCGGCTAGCTCTCCGGGAAGCGCGTCAAAGTCCCGGTAGCTAGAGAAGAACGCATCATTGAGTCGTATAACGTAGCCGAATTTGTACGACAACAGGGCAAACAGACTCAAACCCCTCCAGGAAAACGTATTGGTAAAACCTCCTGTACCTCGTGGCTCCGTGCTGCCCTCGTATACCAGCAGGTCTTCGAGGCCTTCCCTTTCCTGCAGGTCGTATTCATTGAAGTCCGTCACGCGCTCACCATTTTCATCGAGGAAAGTGGGCACGCCTGTGTTGCTAAGGCCATCATAGTTCGTCGAGAAGAGCGATCGCCGTGGACGATCCAGTACCGCGGCACCAGTTTGGCTGATGGCATCCACCAGTCTTGGGCCGAAATCCAGGCGCGTAATTCTGTCCTGGCTGTAGCCCATGTTGATATTGCTGGTCCACTGGAAGTCGCCTTGTTTGATATTCAGGGTGTTGAGGGAAAACTCAAACCCTGTGATTTCCATATCGGCAAAGTTGCCGACCTTCAGACCCTCTCCACCGATACCACTGGTCTGTACGATCCCGATGAGGTCAAATGAGTTACGAACGTAAAAATCAGCAGTCACACCGATTCGTCCTTTGAATAGTGAGAAGTCCGTTCCCACATTGAACTCCTTCAGTTTTTCCCAGGTCAGGTCCTCATTGGTGAGTGTATTGATAAATAGCAGCGGTTCGACATCTGTCGGTCTCACCGTCACGTCCGCACGCAAGTCGAGCAGCGCACTCGCAAATGGGGGAAGGTTGCCCGAGACACCGTAGGTGGCCCTAAACTTTAGGTTTTCCAAAAAGGGCAGGCTTTCCATCCACGGTTCATTGTAGACGTTCCAGGCGCCACTCACATTCCAGGTAGGCAGGTATTGGGCCTGTCGACTGCGGCCCAACTGGTTGGAGCCGTCATAGCGGAACGTGAAGTTGGCGACGTATCGAGACTTGTACGCGTAGCCGCCGTTGAGGAACCACCCGATGAAACGGTCGCGCTCTTCGCCCAGGGAGAAGTAGTCGATGTTCTGGAGGTTGAAGAATTCGATGATATTCGGATCGGTGACCACGACACCCCCGCTCTCGAAAACGACACCCAAACCAGAGGCGGTGCTGGAGTTTCGATTTGTGAGTCGTAGCTCTTGTCCCGCAAGGGCGTTGACCTCATGGTCTTCATTGAAGGTTCTGGACCAGTTGGCGCTCAGGCGAGTGAAGAAATTCAACAATGAAGAGCGATCGATGTAGTTGAAACCTCCTTGTGGCAACACAACGACCGGGTTCAAACCGGGGTTGTCTGGATCGCGAAATAGCAGGTTGTTGGCGTCCTGAATGAACTGCGTATCGTTGGCGCGGAAGGCTTCAGCTTGATTAGAGTTTTCAGTGATGATGTGATTTCGCTCTGTACTCGCATATCGAATTTGCACCACGCCATTGAGGGCTAAGTTTTCTGTTGGAGTATAGTCGAAGTTGGTCTGGGCAGACACGTCCAGCACCTCGATGTCGATGAAGTTATTATCAATTTCGTGGAAGATGTTGAATGGTGCGTAGTTCCTTCGTACAAATTCCAGGTTGCCGTCTTCATCGCGCGGGCGTATGGACCGAGCCGTATTCAGACTATAGCTGTACGGGTTGATGTCAAAATTTCGGCTGATGCGGCCGGTTATGGGATCGAATTCGCTATTCCGGGTCCCCGGGGCCAACTGATCGCGGAAACTTGCATTGAGCTTCAGGCCAAAGGTGAACTGATCAGATAGGAAGTAGGTATTGCGTGCCGTCGCCGTGAATCGGTCCACTTTGTCGGCGATGGTCTGCCCCTGGTCGCCCATGTAGCTCAATGAATAGTAGCTATTGGATTTTTCACTGCCGGCAGTAAAACTCAACGAGTGCTGCTGCAGTAGGCCTGCGTCCCTGAAGAGCTCGTCAAACCAGTCTGTATTGGCATTTTCGTAGACATTGAGATATTCTTCATTGAGTGTACCGCCAGGTCCCCATGGCAGGTCATGGGCGGCTATGAGCGTGTACATCTGCCCCAGGGCACCAAAATTTTGAGCCCGTACAGCGGTGCTGATGTCGATGTGCCCTTTTTGCGCTAATTCACGATATACCGACATCTCCTGGGCAGAGTTGAGCAAGTCAAACTGGTTGTACGTCGGGCGAAGCTTGACAGAGAAGTTACCCGAGTAGTTGACCCTCAACTGGCCGCTTCGGCCTCGCTTCGTCGTAATGACCACGACACCATTCGCTGCCCTCGCACCGTAGATGGCTGTCGCGGAGGCGTCCTTCAAGATCTGGAAAGATTCGATATCACTGGGGTTAAGGTTGGCCACCGAAGATGTGGTCAGCGTACTGGCGTCGCCCGAAGCGAGCTGGTCCGTGTCAATGTTGTTGAGGTCCTCGAGGATCACTCCATCGACCACAAAGAGAGGTTGGTTGTTTCCGTTGATAGAGGCGTTGCCTCGGATTCTGATCCGGGGCGCCGTACCGAAAGTGCCCGATACATTGTCCACGCTCACACCAGCCACCTGTCCTTCCAGCACCCTGCTCACATCTACCATACCCGTAGGGCGGATGTCGTCCATTTGGAGACTCTCAGAGGCCCCTGTAAACAACTTGCGATCTACCTCCTGAAATCCAGTGATCACCACCTCGTCGGTCAGGATGGCATCGTCCTCCAGTACGATATTGATCGTCGCCTGCCCCGTGTAAGTCACGCGCTGAGACTTCATGCTGATCATTTGAAAGACCAACACATCGCCTTGATTAGCTGAGATCGTGTAGTTGCCGTCAATATCAGATACAGCACCACGCTCCGCCGCCTCGTTGAAAATCGTAGCGCCAATGAGACCTTCGCCCGAGGCATCGGTGATCTTGCCAGTCACAATTGTCTGACCGGCACAAAGCAGTGGCAGACTCGCTAACAGCAGTAACCAGACCCTTCCTACCATACTGACTTGAAAGAAATTATTGAAGTTCGAAGCCCAGCTCTAGATCGACGACTTGAAATTGATCAACAGCTACAAAAAGCCGAATAACTCCGGTTCGCCCATCGGTGGACTTGATAGTAGGCGCCGTCACTGGATTAAAAGCGAAACGGATGATATCCTCGGTCGAGGAGTCGTCCGGATTCTCGCTTTCGAGGTCACCATCAATTTCCACGATGGCAAAGACCCAATCCTCATTGGTCAGGGTGATTTCGTCAAAAGTGTTGTCAGGTGCGCCGGATAGGATCGCCGCTCCCGTTACATTGAGGAAGAAGCCATCAATGAATAACACGTCGCTGTTTTCGTCGGCAGGGAACATACCAATCAAAATATCTGGATACTCCGCGTTGAGAGAGTCAGCGCTTTGTTCATCTGCATCCCAAAATTCTCCGTCCGGATTGAAGAGGGGCAGAGCTGTGAGCTGATATCCTGTAAATACACGCTCAAGTATCTCGATGTTCTGCTCGTATTCGATGCTTTGCCCGTCGACGGATGTAGCAGTCAAGGTCACGGTGTAAGAACCAGCTTCTTCGTAGGTATGCGAAGGGCTGATCTCTTCGGAGGTGTTGCCATCCCCAAAATCCCAGGAGTAGCCATTGGCATTGAGGGTGGTGTTGTCAAACATGACGGGTAGCCCAACCTCAGGCACAGCCGGGTCGAGGGTAAATGCCGGATCCAATGCTGGTAGTTCCAAGTCATCGCCACAGGATAGAAGTACAAGCGAAGCTGACAACATCCAATATGTAAACCTTTTTCTCATCATAGTATTTTGAAATAGCATCTTAAGCCGCTAGGGGACGGGCGGTAAATGTATAAGTAAATATCAATATTAATGTTTAATTCCCTTACCAGCTAGGTTGAAAATGTCGCTTCAAAGGCTTGTCGGAAGGAAATAAGGTGACAAATACCCATGATTCGCGAGTGGTGATTCTTGCATCCAGCAATAAGCGAGTGGGTGTTGCGGGTTCCCTTGGCGCCCTGTCGGTCATAAGTAGCCTCCGGAGTTCGGCCGAAATTTCCTATATTTCTTTTAACAACCTTGACTTAACCCTAACCTGAAGCCTAACCATGTGTCGAATCTGCGCAATCGTAGTGGCTGCGTGTCTTTTGCTGTCTGCATGCGAGACTGCAGACTCCGTGGCTCCTGCTCGTGCGGGTGAGCGCCCCAATTTCATCCTCGTGATCGTCGACGATCTGCGGTACGATGCGCTGAAGGTCTCACAGAAATACCTGAGTGGCACCGCGAGGTTTCCCTGGGTAGAAACGCCCAACCTGGATCAGATGGCTGCTGAGGGTGCTTATTTCATCAACGCGTTTGTCACCACTTCCCTGTGCTCTCCCAGTAGGGCTTCAATGCTAACTGGTCAGTACGCCCACAATCATGGCAAATGGGACAATAGCTACGAGTTCAATCGAAACTCCTTTGCTTCGGAACTACAAAAGGCGGGATATCAAACGGCCTATTTTGGGAAATGGCACATGGGCAATCAGACAGGCAAACGGCGCGGTTTTGATCACTCTTACAGTTTTGTAGGCCAAGGGGAATATATGGATGCGGAGTTTGAGGTGAATGGTCGCCCGGTAGCGTCCAGCGGATGGGTCGATCATGTGAGCACTCAGGCGATGCTGGATTATTTGGAGAGATTGGACCGAGGGGATCCCTTTTGCATGGTACTGGGCTTCAAATCCTGCCATGGCCCCTGGGACGCGCCTCCTGAAGCTACGAAACACCTATACCAGGGCCCAGGTTATGTGGGGCAATCCGTTCCTAACCTGTCCTCATCGGTGCCTTACAGGGCGTCGGACGAACCCTCCCATTTCTACAGCAGGGGAAGCTACACTTCTTTCTACAATTGGCAGGACCGGAATTACTTCCGCTATTTGTCCGCTATCGATATGGAAATGGGCAGAATCAACGAGCGATTGGAGCAACACGGCCTCTGGGACAATACCTACTTGATTTTTGTGAGTGACAATGGCTTCTACATGGGCGAGCACGGCCTCCGTGACAAACGGACTGCCTATGAGGAAAGTATGAGGATCCCGATGCTCGTAAAAGGCCCAGGCATCAAAGCAGGCAATGTCTGTGACGAACTGGTCTTGAATCTCGATATCGCCCCGACGATTTTGGAGCTGGCCAATGCGAGAGCCAAGTGGTCCATGGACGGTCTCAGCATGAAACCGCTGCTCTTCGATCAGCCAACTAGCTGGCGCGAGGAGTTCATCTATGAATATCGTCATGGCTCAGTGGGGCCACAAGTGAATATATTGGCCTTAAGGACGGATAGGTACAAGCTGGTGAGCTATGGCAGGGATTCGGGTTGGAACGAATTCTTCGACCTCACCAATGATCCCTACGAAACAAACAACTTGTACGACGATGCCAGTTACGCGCCCGAATTAGCTAATTTCAATGCGCAGCTGGCACTCTACAGGATCTCGATAGCGAGAGGTGCCTATTAGAATTATGGAAATTTCCGATGAAAAAGGCCATCCGCTACCACTCCAAATCGAAGAGACTCGCGATGGCTCACATACGCTGATTCGTACTGATCTGGATGAAAGCTACCACTCACATCGTGGTGCCAGGAGTGAATCGATTCATGTCTTTATCGAGGCGGGTTTGGATCATATCGTCCACAAAAAAACGAAGCAGGCTGTCACGGTTTTTGAAGTGGGCTTTGGTACCGGCCTGAATGCCCTCTTGTCGTGGGAGTATGCGGAGCGGCAGCTGGTAGATGTGGACTATCACACGATAGAGCCAATGCCCGTACCAATGGAGTTGGTGACACAACTGAACTACACAGAGGATGACGGGACCGACCTATTCCTGGAAATGCATAGAATGAGCTGGGAGGTACCACATGGGCTCGGGGCGCATTTCTCTCTTATGAAGTACCAGAGCCGATTGGAGGACTTCGACACTCAGCTCTGCGCAGATCTAATTTTCATGGACGCATTTGCCCCAAGCAAGCAAGCGGAGATTTGGTTGCCTGCTAACCTGTCGAAGTGTTTTGACTTGCTCAATACCGGAGGAGCGCTCGTTACCTATTGTGCGCAGGGACAGTTTAAGCGGGACCTGAAGACCTGTGGATTCGAAGTGGAGGTGCTACCGGGAGCACTTGGTAAAAAAGAAATGGTCAGGGCATGGAAGCCCTGACCAAACTGGCTCTCGCAGAGGATCAATGGACCTGCTCTTGCGAATGCTTCTTACAATGGCTCCGGGGCACGAGCGCCATACACGCTCAGCGCCGGTATGGCGCAATGCCAGCGGCGATGGGGCGCCCCAGAATACCAAAAGGCCTTATGGTTCGTCTACGATACGGACGTCTTCCTCATCTTCCAGCACCCTCGTCATAGAGGAAACTGCACCGACGTTGAAAAAGCCGACCACGGGCGTATTGGGATCGCTCACGGCAATATTGGTCGATACGTTGGCCAGGGGACTCGCGAATAGTTCACCGAAGCCCCCAGGGCGATTGGTTTCGTCGAGTACCTGCTGCATGAAGAAAAAGGCGTCGTTGGAAATGCTGTGGAGCTCGACGCGCAGTGTATCCCCAAAATTGTAGGGGGATCGAAAGACACCCTCTTCGTCCTCTTTTTCCTCAAACTCATTGACACCGTCGCGAATGGGCTGGATGAAGATCAAGCCATCGACATTGCCTCCCTCGCTGAAACCGGCATCGAAGGCGATATTGATCTCACTCGGTTTGTTGAGGTACACATCATTTTTGTAGGCTTTGATCCAATAGGTATCGCCAGGACCCAGTGGGTCCCGCGCCCAGAATTCTCCAAAGTAGGATTCCTCAATGAACGCGTTGGATTCCTCATACCGAAAAGTGACACTGTCGATGGCTGGTACTCTGCTCATCTGTGACTGACTTGAATAAGTGACGCCATCGACGATGACTTGCAGAAAATACGTCTGCCCTATCGTGCCAAAGCTGTCCTCGGGAAACGATGGATTCCACAAGTAATCGCCATCTTCATTTTCACGGAATCTGTAGACCAGGCCATCTCCATCTGTCACGGTGACCTCAGCGCCCGTGATAGGCTCGAGGAACGTGTTTTCGAAGTACTCTTGTGTCTGCTCTATGCGGATCACCTGAGGTCCGGGCTGGTTGGTCAACCAGGCGTCGATGGACACAAAATTGTCAATCTCTTGCAGCTCTACTTCGATCAAGTCGTCACAAGCGGCAAAGAATACGGTCAATGGGATGATATATCGTAATGCTTTCATGACCATTTAGAATTTGAAGTTGTAAGTAATGGAAGGGAAGAAGGTGCCAATAATGGAGACCTGTCTCGCCTGGGTCTCAATGGGCGTGCCCTCTGGCACCCGGTCGTCCACCTGTCGGAAGTAGATCGAGAAGGGGTTGCGGCGCGCGTAGATATTGTAGACGGTAAAGACCAGGGAGTCCTCGACTTTGCGCGGCTTGCCGTTCTTTTTGACTTTGCGCCCATAACGTGTGGCGGAGAAGTCGAGTCGATGGTAGTCGGGTATCCGCACGGAATTCCTCGCATCGTCCCCAATGTAAGGGATCACGTAGCCCTGCACTTCAAACCGGCTATTGGGGAAAGTAGTGGGCGTGCCACTCAGGTAGGTGAAGTTACCAGACAGCGACCAGCGTTCGTTGATATCGTAGAATCCTGCAATTTTCAGGTTATGCAGCTGATCGAAGCGGTTGGGATACCATTCGCCGCGATTGATACCTTCTACCTGCAATTCCGTTCGGCCCACAGTGTAGCTCACCCAGCCATTCCACCGGCCGGTCTTCTTCTTGAGAAAGAACTCCGCACCATACGCGCGGCCATCGCCACTGAGCAGGTCTCCTTCGATCCGCTCGTTGATCAGTAGGTCGGCACCGTCGATGTAGTCAATCTGATTTCTGGTCCAGCGGTAGTAAAGTTCCACAGATGCTTCCCACTGATTCTCTTTCAGATTTCTGAAGTATCCCAATGCCACTTGCTGACCGGTTTGGGGGTCAATATTGTTTGAGCTGGATGTCCACACATCCAGGGGATTGCTCGCGGTGGTATTGGAGATCAGGTGAATGTACTGTGCCATCCGATTGTAGCTACCCTTGATCGACGAATTGAAGGACAGCTGATATTTGAAAGCAAAGCGGGGCTCGAGGTTATTGAAAGATTCTATGGCCTCGAAGTTGTCTGTCTCTTCAGTACCAATAAGGGGTTTGCGCTTACCGGGGATGGTGTCGCCATAGAAGTAAATGGTGCCGTCTCCCAGGTAGGTGTAGTTAGAGAATCGCAAGCCATACTGGAGCGTCAGCCGGTCGGATATAGTTTGCTCATTGCCGACGTAGATCGCCGTCTCGAGGGATTTTTTCTCATCCAGACTTATGTCTGTACTCTCGCCATCGCTGACCCCCACGGCGTCCGCGGGCCTGAATCGGTACAGCAATGCCTCTCCTCCGAAGGTCAGCTCGTTCTGCGTATTGGCAAAGTAGGTGAACTCCGTCTTTACGTTGTAGGTGCGCACTCGTGAGTCCCACTCAAACTTGTCACGGTCATTCTCGCCGAAAGCCAGGGAGTAGTCATAATCACTGTAGAGGATCGTGAAGTTGGCAAAGAGTTGATCGCTGAACAGGTGGTTCCACCGAAGTGTGGCGGTCTTGTTTCCCCAGCTAAAGCCTTGCCTCTCATCAAATCGGAACACATCCCTGCCGAAGTATCCTGATAGGTACACCCGGTTGCGCTCGTTGAAGTTGTAGTTCGTTTTGAGGGTGAGGTCATAGAAGTTGAGTGCGGCACCGTCTTCCAGGACATCTGTGAATGGCTTCGCAATGATATCTGCGTAAGACCTGCGGCCCGCGGCGATGAAAGACGCCTTGTCTTTGACGATGGGGCCCTCTACCGAGAGTCGGCTGAAGATCGAGCCGATCCCTCCATTGACATCGAATTCTTTGGCGTTGCCTTCTTTCATGCGCACATCCAGAATGGACGAAATTCGACCGCCATACTGCGCAGGGATCCCCCCTTTGTAGAGTTTCACGTCCTTGACTGCATCAGGATTGAACACTGAGAAGAACCCCAGCAGGTGGGACGAGTTGTAGACAGGGGCTTCATCGAGTAGCACAAGGTTCTGACCTACGCCACCCCCTCGGACATTGAATCCGGAGGCACCCTCGCCGACGGTCGTCACGCCAGGTAAAAGTTGCAGGCTGCGTATGACATCCACTTCGCCCAGGAAGGCGGGTATCTTCTCGATGGTCCTGATGTCCAGCTCGGCAGTAGACATCTCGATTTCGCTCACATTGGCATCTTCGGCTTGTGCACTGACTACCACCGCTTCGAGCTGTTGCTCTATCTCGGGCAGTTCGATGTCGATGCGGACGTCTTCTGTGAGCTCCACAGTTCTCGATACGGACTCGAAGCCTATGTACCTGTACTGGAGGTTGTAGGTACCCGGCGGGAGGGTGATGGAGTAAAAGCCGTAAACATTGGAAACGCCCCCGCCGCTCAGCTCTTCTACATAGACGGTGGCGCCGATCAGGGTTTCGCCGTTGGAGGCATCTTTTAGGTAGCCACTGATCGTGAACTTTTCTTGCGCCGAGCTATCAAACCCCGCAAGAAAGAGCCATAGCACTACCAATGACCTCGTCATCTTCGTGCCGTGAAGCATGTACTTTAGCATGTAATAGAAGGGATATGGCGATGTAGTGGTGAGATTGATTCTTGTCTGTTCATTTGTGTGAAGGTTTTCACCTTAGAGGCAGTCAACGTGCCGTTTCCCCTCACCCTCCGATTTTTTCTTTTGCAGCACATCTTGAAGGACTATTTCTGTAGTGATCCTTGTAGAGGACGAATCACAAGAAGAATTGTTCAGGGATGGACATTATTTTTTGAAGAATTAAACGCTGAACCATCTTAAATGAGGGCTGAAGTGTTGCATCATATTTTGGTTTTCGTGTACTTGTTACTGGTGTGTATGTATGCCGAGATAGATGCGTTAGGAATAATGCATTAATTTCTTATTATATTGCAAATACATCGCTTTTTACTGGTACGAAAGTAAATTAGGTTATGACTGTTTTAGGTCGGAAAGGAATGCCCTTACCCTTTCCGGGTGCTGTACGTAGTTTGTCATTGCTGACTTTCATGTTACTGCTTTTTTCCTGCTCGGACGCCGCGTTGGAGCAGGCGAAAGGACAATTTGAAGTAGCGCAATACAAAGGCCCTGTGACAATAGATGGACAGTGGGAGTTCTACCCCGGTAAGCACATCGCTCCAGTAGATTTTGAGAACGTGCCGATGGAGGAGGTCACTTTCATCGATGTACCCTCCTCGTGGACAAGTGGTGATCATCCGTTGTTTGGCAAGGCTACGTATCGTAGTGTGGTTGAGGTCGCGGATTTACGTCGCCCTGGCGTAGTGCTACCCAAGACTTTTAGCGCGGCCCGCCTTTGGGTCAATGGAGAGCTGGTCCATGAGCAAGGCAAAATAGACCCTCAGGATCACGAGGCATTGGTTTTGCAGCAATTGGCATCTACTGCAGCTTCTGACCGATACGAAATCATCATTCAGGTGACCAATCAGGATTTTTGGAAAGCGGGACTTGTTGAAGCGCCCAGGGTTGGAGAATATGACGACCTGTTCTACCACATGCAGGCAAGGTCGTCCATGTATTTATTCTGGATTGGGTGCCTCTGTTTGATGACACTGCTGCACCTGACGCTCTTCGCCAGCTCCACAAAGGTCTACCCGTATCTCTTTGCCGGGCTCTTCGGATTTGCCCTGCTCTTACGCATTACGGTACTCGGTGATCACTTCATTTATCACTATCTGAAAACTTCTGATCTACTGTCGGCAACCTTGCAGATCAAGGCCTACTTTGCCAGCCTGGCCCTGATGCTGGGGATTGGCGGTTTGTATGTCCGGGAGATATACAAAGTGGAGAAGTTCGAAAGATGGACCCGCTATGCGGCGCTTTTCTTTTTCGCTCTTGCCACACTATTTTTTGTTTTGCCGCCGGCCTGGTTTGTACCCGGTCACGTGGCCATTGATATGTTTATTGCGCTTGGGGTTGGCTGGTTGCTCGCGTATATCATTTTGGGTTGTCGAAAGGACGGGAGCATTGTCCAGCTGGCGATTGTCTCCCTTTTGGTGCTCACGGCACTCGTTGACTTCGTGGCCCTTTTAGGTGGTTCGCAGCCAGGACTGATCTATATGGGATTGTCTGTCTTTCTGCTTGTCCAATTCCTCTACATCTCCGAACAGTACGGTATTGCCTTCCTACGGGTGAAACGACGCAACAGCGCCCTCGATCTCATGGTGAGGGATCGCACGAGAACGATCATCGCCCAAAAAGAGGAACTGGAATCGCAGGCACAAAGGCTCGAGGCGATGGATGCCGCCAAAAATAGATTCTATGAGAATGTGAATCATGACCTGCGTACGCCGCTGATGCTCATCGATGGCTATCTCGATCGCATCCGGACAGATGAAAATACCTATCTCAGCGCGCAGTCGGAGACGGACTTTCAGAAGCTGTCGAGGAACCTGTCGCTCATCCGCAACCTCAACGATCAGATGAACGACCTGGTACTGCTGGAAAATCAGATGCTGGAGTTGGATTTTCAGAAGGTGAATCTGGCGCAGTTTATCCGTGGAATTGTGGATCTGTTTGTGCCGAAAGCTGAGGCGGAAGGCAAAACATTGAAATACAAAAGCAATGTCCGTGACAGCATCGTGGTGCACTTCGATGAACATCAGTTTTCGAGGGTCCTCTACAACATCATGAACTACGCCCTCAACCATACGCCGGAGGATGGTACCATACTGGTCCTCCTGCAAATGCACAAGACTGAGGACTGGTTCACATTGGGCATCTACAATACCGGCGACGCCATTGCTCAGGATGTCTTGCCGAAGCTGTTTGATCGCTTTTATCAAATGGAGGCCCAGCAAGTCAGAAGCAATGTCAAGGGGATGGGTATCGGACTCGAGTTGGCCAAAGAGATCACACTGCTCCATGGAGGTAGCATCGTCGCGGATAGCCTTAGCAAACAGGGCACCTGCTTCTTCGTGTCACTGCCAGTCAACCTGGACAAGGAAGTGACCTCCACTGGCTTCCAGATAGAGGGGAGCTACTACGAACTGCCACAGCCGGCATCCAAACGAAGCACGGATACGATCAAGGTGGAGGCTAAAAAAGCCAATATCCTCGTAGTGGATGACAACCAGGAAATACGAGATTATATCCGCGATATTCTTGGGGAAGAGTATGGTATCGACGAGGCGGAGAATGGCAGGGAGGCGCTGGCCAAAATTGACAAGGGCTTTTACGATCTGGTGATCTCGGACATCATGATGCCGTGGATGGACGGCTTTGAGCTCATGGAGCAGCTAAACAATGAGAAGTACAAAGGGATACCTATTCTGATCGTTTCGGCACGGACCTCGGAGTCGGATAAAATGAAGGTGCTTGACGATGGCGCCCTTGATTTTCTCACGAAGCCCTTCAATCCGAAGGAGCTTTCGCAGCGGGTGGCCAATATCCTGAAGTACCGGGATAACTGGAATGCCTATGAGGATCTCAATCATAAGCACAAAACGCAGATCGAAAAAGACTTGCTCACCAAGTTGCAAACGCTGGTGCACGAGCACATAGATGATCCCAAGTTGTCAGTGGCCATGATTGCTGGGGAACTGTGTATGGCGGAGCGAAGCTGCTACCGAATGATTAAGACACTGACCGACAAGACGCCTCTGGAGTACATCAAAAGTGTACGGTATGAGTATGCCTACAATCTCCTCTCAAAGCATAAGGTGAATAGCATTTCCGAGGCGGCGCGCCTCATTGGTATCTCCAATGCGACGTACTTCTCCAATCAGTTCAAGAAACGGTACAACGTCTATCCGGACGGGCTACTGCACTAACTCTCCGCTGGCCTTCTTCTGAGCGATGTGCTGGAGGATGATCTCGGCGTGTTCGCGCGAGTTTTCAATGAACCACTTGTTGGTCTTCAGGCCTCCGCAAATCACACCAGCGAGGTACACACCGTCCACGTTGGTCTGCATTGTCTCCTCTGAATACGTGGGGGTGTGGTACTCGTCATCGCGGATCGTAATCCCCAGCGACTGTAGAAAAGAAAAGTCCGGTTGATAGCCGGTCATTGCCAATACAAAGTCGTTCTCCAGGGTGACAGCGCCGTCCGGGGTTTGGATATCTACTTCTCGTTCGCGGATCTCCGTGATTTGACTTTCAAAATAGGCCTTGATGCTGCCCTCTTCGATGCGATTGATGAGATCGGGTCTGACCCAGTACTTGACACTTGGGGCTACTTCTTCCTCTCTGATCACCATTGTGACTTCTTGGGCGCCCTTACGAAAGGTCTCCAGTGCCACATCCACGGCGGAATTGGCCGCGCCGACCACTATGACCTTCATGGCATAGTAGGGATGTGGATCGGAATAATAGTGCTGCACCTTGGGCAGGTCCTCACCCGGGACGTTCAACAGATAGGGTAGGTCGTAAAACCCTGTGGCGATGACGATATTCCGTGCCTGGTACTCGCGCCGCGTTGTTCGTATGTGGAAGCACTCCTGACTCGTCACTTCCTCTACGCGCTCGTACAGGTGCACTTTGAGCTTCCAGGCGGTGGCCACCCTCCGGTAGTATTCCAATGCCTCTGGCCGGGTGGGTTTTGGGTTGTGCGAAATGAAGGGGACATCACCGATCTCCAGCCGATCCGAAGTGGAGAAAAAGGTCATGTTTTGCGGATAGTTGTAGATAGAGTTGACCAGCTTGCCTTTGTCGACGATGACGTAAGACAACCCGCGCTTCTCAGCTTCTATCCCTGCTGCCAGACCTATCGGTCCTGCTCCTACAATCAATACATCCAATACGTCAGCCATGCCTGCAATCTATTGTTTCCGTGGGCGTAATACAATAATCCAATCGAACGTCGTGAGGTTCCAAAAAAGTGATCTCATCCACGCACGGTCCCATACTCAACCCCACCTTTACGACGTGATGTGTCTCTTCCAGTAGGCGATCATAGTAGCCACCTCCATACCCGATGCGCCCGCCCCTTTTGTCTGCAACGACCAAGGGAAGAAATACGCAGTGACATTCCGACAATTCGGCCGATCGGGCATTCACTGGCGACGGAATTCCCAGCCTATCTGTTACGAACTCGAGATCGGCCTCGTAGTGAAAGTGATGCATGGTGTGGGATTCGAAGTCCGTCGTGGAGATGAGCACGTCTCTGTCATTTGCCACGAGATACTTCACAATAGGCCAGGTATTTACCTCCTTGTTTCGATCAATAGGAAGGAAGCTGTGATAGATCGTCAGCTCAGGATGTGATGCGGCAAAGTCGTGGATATGGTGTAGGATCTGAGCACTTCTGGCGTTCACCTCATCCCGCGACAACAGCCTCCGCCGGCGGAGAAACTCCCTGCGGAGACTTCCTTTGTCGACTATATCCATAGCAGGTAGAACCTCAAATCGAATGGATCGAAGTTGGCCAGCAGATCTTTGATGAACTCAGAGTGCGAGATGTGAAATGTCAGAAAGTTGTCATGCCGCTCTTGCAGTCCACCCTTCGGGAAAAGCTTGTCCTTGATGTCATCGACCTGGCCCATGGCATCGTCATTGTTGCGCTTCTTGGCATTGATGATCTTGCGCTGGATCTTGTCCAGGATCTTTTGGACGCGCACCGCCTGTGCAGCGACATGGTCGTTCAGGGTCACATCTATATTTGCTGCCTTTTGACGGATGTCTTCGAAGGCATCGACCAGTGATTGGCGATCGTTGTCCAGGAGGTGGTTTTCACCAATCTCCAGAAGCAGTTGCTCCTTCAAGTCGTGGGCATCATGGAACAGCTGTTCGTTGCTGAGCCCCATTTTTTCAATCTTGCGGCGCAGCTACATGGTCGATTACCATGGCAAAATTTCTAGGCATCAACACTGGGAAGGACGTTTCATAATGCGCAAAGACATCTTTCAGCTGTAGCCAATAGGCCACCTCTGCTGGTCCGCCCACGTAACCCAGATTGGGGAGGATTGTCTCCTGGTACAAGGGCCGCATGATGACATTGGGGCTGAAGTTCTCGGGATGATTGGCGATTTCCTCTCTCAGGGCAGCCTGGTCCCAGGCATAGTCGGTATCCTTCACGGTGAACTCGTCGCCTTTCTGGACAATGCGCTCACGCAGTCCATCCTGCAGATAGAAGAAATTGATTTCCCTGGAAAATGCCTGTGACTTGTAACCCGCCTGGATCATTTTGTCATTGGTGGCATGTACAAGCTTGTTTGCCGTCTGTGTAAGTATATCGGCCTCAATGATCGGAGCGAAGAGGCGCTTCAACTCCTTATTGTCTGCGTCAAGTACTACCAGACCTTCTTCCTCGAATAGTGCATTGACGTAACGGCAGCAGGCGTCTGCGAGCGTGGCACCTTCAAGATAGGCTGATTCAAAGATTTCGATAGGCTCTGCGATGGATTTGAGCAAATCCTCCATGGAGGAGGTGTCAAACCTCCCTACGGGCCCGGTCTGATCACTTTCCCAGCTGTATTTCTTTCCAAAAAGATTGAAGTGGTTGATCTCGTCGAAGTCGTGATCTTCAGTAGCCATCCAGTACACAGGGACAAACTCATAGTCCGGATATTGGCTCTTGAGCTGTTTGCAGGCGTTGATGACCGTGACGATCTTGTAGATAAAGTACAGTGGTCCGGTAAAGAGATTGAGCTGATGGCCGGTGGTGATGGTGAAGGTCTTTTGGTCCTTTAGCTTCTCGATATTTTGGTGCACGGCCTCATGGGCCTCCAAATCGGCGTACTGCTCATTGAGTACATCCACCAACACCTCACGGTGCTGAGCACTCAGCCTTCTTTCTTCAAGTATTTTGCCAATACCCTCGACACTTGGCCTTTCAGCATAAAAAGGTCGGAGGCTCTCTTTGTCTGAGATGTAATCGAGAAAAATAGGTGCAAAACGCTGCACTTTGTCAAATGGCAATTGCTCGACCTTCATTGAGATTTTTGGATTATCGTAGTTGGGTAGTTGATAGGGCCTGAATGGGATACGGATTAAAAGCTAAACGGGATTCTCGACTGCCAATGGCACCGCATGTAAATCGTAAGCGGTTGCGGAGGTGATTCGGGTTTGAACAAAATCTCCCACCCGCACATAATGGGAGGCCGGTATCAGCACTTCATTGTCTACCTCTGGAGAGTCGTGTTCTGTCCTTCCCACGAAAAAGCCCCCCTCTTTTCTGTCGACCAGCACTTTCATCACTTGTCCGACTTTCTGCTCATTGATCTCTGCCGAAATGGAGGATTGCAAGTCCATAACCGCCTCTGCCCGATGCTGCTTGACTTCCTCCGGCACATCATCCTCCATGGTGTGGGAATGTGTTTTTTCTTCGTGGGAGTAGGTAAATACACCGAGTCGCTCGAATCGATTCTTCTCCACGAAATCGAGCATCTCTTCAAAGTCCTCCTCCGTCTCACCTGGGTGACCACTGATCAGGGTGGTCCGGATCGCAATGCCTGGCACGCGACTTCTCATCTGGTCCAGGAGGCGCTCGGTTTTCTCGCGAGTCGTCCCTCTCCTCATGAGCTGAAGCATTTTGGTGGATGCGTGCTGTAGAGGGATATCGAGGGTAGTTGCAGATGTTGTCTCGTTCTGCCATTACTTGCAGTACATCTTCGGGAAATCCGGTAGGAAAAGCATAGTGCAACCGGATCCAGTCCAATCCCTCGATGTCGGCGAGTGCATCAAGTAACTCGGCGAGTGCACGCTTCTTATATAAGTCCAGGCCGTAGTAGGTCGAATCCTGCGCGATAAGGGAGCAATTCCTTCGTGCCTCGACTTACCAGTGATGAAGCCTCCTTTACCAGTTGCTCGATCGGTTTGCTGACGTGCCCTCCACGCATTAGTGGGATAGCGCAGAAAGAACACGGCCGATCGCAGCCTTCAGAGATCTTCAGGTACGAATAATGTGAAGAGGTAGTCGTGATTCTTTCACCGATCAGCTCGTGCTTATAGTCCGCATTGAACTTTTTAAGTAACAGCGGTAGCTCCATGGTGCCAAACCACGCGTCTACTTCAGGAATTTCGACTTGCAGATCATCGCGATAGCGCTGTGACAGGCAGCCCGTCACATACACCTTGTCTACCAGTCCCTCTTCCTTTGCATCGGCATATCTGACGATGGTATCGATGGACTCCTGCTTTGCATTGTCGATGAACCCACAGGTATTGATGATGACAATATTTGCCGCATCGTCGGTGGACTCGTGGGTAGCGTCGATGTCATTTCCCTTCAATTGTGTGAGCATCACCTCTGAGTCCACAATATTTTTGGAGCATCCGAGCGTTACGATATTGACCTTGTCTTTTTTAAGACCCTTTGTTTTCAAAAGTATTGGGGTTTCTGCAAGCGCAAAGCTAACTGATTTTACAGGGTAGATGTTTATGACATACTTTCAGTCCACTGGTGGAAATCGCTTTCCCCCGAGATCGACGAAATTCGCGACGGCGAACCGAACCCTTATCTTAAATTTGCGGCCTATGAAGTACGGCCCTCTGGTCATTTTCTGCTGTATGGCGTGCACTCAAATTGCCGATTGCTCCCTGGATCCCAATATTTCGGAGTTCTACATTGAGTTCGATCATACCGAACTACGGCTGGTGACATTCGAGTCGGTGACCAACGATTTGTCGTCCGAGGTGTACTTTGACGCAGATACATCATTCTCAAAAGTGCAATTGCCGCTGACCGACACGAGCCCATCGCTCACCTATACATTTGTGACTGATTCCGGGGACTACACCCTCACTTTGGCGTATGACACTCAGCTCAGCATATATGGAGAAGATTGCCCGGCGTCCAATTACTTTTTCAATCTTGAGGTGATCGACCACAATTTTGATTCGGTGGCTGTCACCAACAATATCCTTACCAACAGAATTACCGACAACATTGAGGTTTACTTTTAGCATCATCTTGCTTTCGATCCTGTGTGGATCGGCCTCAGCTCAGATCCGGACGGATTCTGTGAGGAAGGATCCTACTCCGTGGCGGCCGTCATTTATTCGCGTGGGCTATGACCTGGCTAAGGCCGGGCAGTCGATTTTCGAGCCAGATTTTTTTGGTCAAAGTGCGAGCGCCGAAGTGGATTTTAATATGCTCTTTCTTGCCACTGAATTTGGGTACGAGGAGCGTTCCTTTCCAGCCTCCAACTATAGTAGCCAGGGCACTTTTTTTCGGGTGGGTGTGGACGCGAATATGATCCGATACGATGGGTCGAAAAATGTGATCAGTTTCAACGTCAGGTACGGGCGAAGTAGCTATCAACACCAGATGATGATCAATCGGGATGACGAATTTGGCCAGAGGGCCATAGATGTGTCTGAGTCTGGTTTAGCAGCCCAATGGTTCGAGGCTGGTCTGGGTCTTAAGGTGAGAATTTGGAAGGAGCTCTTTGCTGGTTACGACTTCAATCTGCGCTTCGGTGGATCATTTGATGACGACGGAGAAATATTGCCATTCTACATACCAGGATACGGGCAGGCCTACACGGGCGGACGAGACAAACGAGGTCTGGTGCTCGGATTCAAATACAGCATCTACTGGACTTTCAAGCTTCGTGACAAGCCCGTGCCTATTAGGGTCATCAAGCCGCCCAAGTCGTACAACTCTCCCCTCGAGGAGGACAGCGGTGGCAGACCCGGCAACAGTTTTGGTCAGCGAAATTTCTAGATAAATCGGACGTCTTCGACGACGTTGACGCCCAGCTTGTCTTCCAAATGCTGGATCACTTTGTCCCGGGCCATGGTCAGCTCCTGCCGCAGCGGTGCAGACGTCAGCCGTACAAACAACACACCATCCTTGATCCAGACCTTAGACGTACGCTTGGCGATGGGAGCGCCCATCACCTCAGCCCATGAGTGTATGAGCTTCTGCTCAGTGTATTTCTTCTCCAGGCGCTCAGTTTTTAAAAAGGCGCCTAGGGCTTGGCCTATGCTTTGGGTGCTGTCTTTGGACATTATTTCAGGTGTTTTCCATGGTTTATTTCAAAAAAGCTCACATCGTCAATCTCCTTGAAAAGGCGGTTCGCAGTATCGGGTCTGGCATCTGTCAGCAATATTTGTTGAAATCGCGACTCGTCCGACAGCAAGTGCAAAAGTTTGTTGATCCGGCGGTCGTCAAACTTATCGAAGATGTCGTCCATCATCAAGATGGGTCTGGTCGCGGTGTGCCTGCTGAGGTAGTCAAACTGTGCAAGACGAAGCGCTAAGATAACGGACTTCTGCTGTCCTTGTGACCCCAACTTCTTCACAGAATATCCACCTAATAGAAAATCGATGTCATCGCGATGAGCTCCCAGGTGTGTCCGCTGCGATAGCATGTCTTTCTTCCGCAGGGATTTGAATTCGTCTTCGAAATTATTCTGCAGAACTCCTGACACAAAAGCGATACTTGTCTGTTCCGCCCCACTGGCGATCGTTTGATAGTTGGCCGCAAACAACGGAGCAAACTCTTCGATCAATTCGCTTCTTCTCTGTGAAATCGAGAGAGAGAGCCTCACAATGTCCTCATCATAGACATCCAGCAGTCGGTGGAGTGACGACGAACTCGTGTTGTGCTGATTCTTCAGCAGGGCGTTTCTCTGTCGGAGTACTTTTTGGTAGTGTAAGAGATCTTCCAAAAATGGGTGATCGAATTGCGAGAGAGTACCATCGACAAGTTTCCTGCGGACCTCACTTCCCTCCTGGATGATGGCCACATCGTAGGGAGTCGTGAGGATCAGTGGAATGCTGCCAATATGGTCGCTCAGCTTTTCTGGCTCTAGTCGGTTGACTTTGAAAACTTTCTTTTTCCCTCGTTCCAGGTAACAGGAGACATCCACTTTGTTTTCGTTCTGAAAGCTGCCATGAATAGCCATAAAAGGCGCCTCATGTCGGATATGTTGGGTCTCGGTGGCGGTGAAAGCACTTTTCGTAAATGCCAGATAGTGGATGCCGTCAAGGAGATTGGTCTTCCCCATGCCATTCAACCCTACGACACAATTGAATCTTGGATGGAAGGCAAACTGCTCCTCTTCGTAGTTTTTGAAATGTTGCAGTTTTAGGGTCTCAATTCTCAACGGTTGCGGTTTTTTCTAACAGCGCAGGAGCATGATCGGCAATAACTAATGCCGGGGTTTTGCGGTTTTCCCGTCACAGCAATGGCCTATCGCATACAGGATTTTCCAATATTTTGAGAGGCCATCAAATTGGGCTATTTTCGCATCCCTTTATCATAGGTACTGACAAAGCTAATACGGTAAAAAAAGAATCTATCAACGATGGCTACGAAAACTAAAGCACCCGCGAAGAGCAAGAAGACAGAGTTTTCGAAAGAGACCTACATGGAATGGTACCGGTCTATGGTACTCATGCGCAGATTTGAGGAGAAAGCTGGTCAACTCTATGGCCAACAGAAAATCCGAGGCTTTTGCCACCTCTACATTGGGCAGGAGGCATGTGCTGCCGGGTCTGTTTCAGCATTGAAGGAAGGAGACAAGTACATCACAGCCTATCGTGATCATGCACACCCATTGGCACTGGGCACCAATCCTGACTTTATAATGGCTGAGCTCTTTGGCAAGGCTACTGGCGTATCAAAGGGGAAAGGCGGATCCATGCACATGTTTGATAAAGAGCGGGGTTTTGTCGGTGGCCATGGCATTGTCGGGGGACAAATCCCTTTAGGTGCCGGGCTCGGTTTTGCTGAGCAGTACAAAGGCACAGACAACCTATGCATATGCTACATGGGGGATGGGGCGGTCAGGCAGGGGGCCTTCCATGAGGCACTCAATATGGCGATGACTTTGAGAGTGCCCGTGATCTTCGTCATAGAAAACAATGGCTACGCCATGGGGACTTCTGTGCAGCGGACATCCAATGTAACCGATCTGTACAAGCTAGCTCATGCGTATGAAATGCCATCGCGCCCAGTAGATGGGATGAATGTA
The DNA here is from genome assembly GCA_965227935.1 of Cyclobacteriaceae bacterium. GTDB lineage: Bacteria > Bacteroidota > Bacteroidia > Cytophagales > Cyclobacteriaceae > JAWPMT01. Next base: position 878,844 of record CBDDGS010000055.1, read on the forward strand.
GAGGAGGTACACCATGCTGTCGCAGAGGCTGCCGATCGTGCACGGAAAGGCGACGGCCCTACATTGCTCGAGTTTCGTACCTACAGGTACAAGGGTCACTCGATGTCAGATCCCGCAAAGTACCGCACCAAAGAGGAGTTGGAAGAGTATAAGGGGCAGGATCCTATCGAGCAGGTGAAGGCCAGCATTCTTGAGAAGGGATTCGCGACCGAAGACGAGCTGAAGAACATTGACAAGGAGACGAAGGACCGTGTCGTGCAGTCCGTACAGTTTGCCGAGGAATCTCCATGGCCTGATCCATCGGAGGCCTACAAAGACGTCTACATGGATGAAGATTATCCATACATCACAGACTAAGGCATTTATCAGATAAAGTCATATCTTTGCGTCCGCAAAATTTTTGATTGGAATAATGGCGAAGACCAAAAAGAAGCAGGAGAGTCACGGGGTTGATTTATTGGAGAATCCCGATGTCCTGGCAAGTAAAGCAGAGGAGTTTTTTGAGAGCAAGAAAAATCAAAATATTCTTTTTGGCGTACTTACTGTCGTATTGCTGGTTGTAGGCGGGGTGATGTTTTTCCGCTATCAGAATGCCAGCAAGAACCGTGAGGCCCAGCAGGAGATGTTCCAAGCCATCTACTACTTCGAAGCGGATAGCCTCGCAAAAGCCCTCAATGGTGATGGTAACAACTATGGCTTCCTCGACATCACCGATGAGTATTCCGGAACAAAGGCTGCCAATCTTGCCCAATTCTATATCGGGGCGATCTACATGAGATTGTCTGACTTTGAGGGAGCGATACGCAACCTTGAAGGTTTTGCCAGCGATGATTATTTGTTGCAAGCTCGGGCCTACTCTCTGATCGGAGATGCTTATATGGAGTTGGACGATTTTGACAATGCTGTCGACTATTACGAGCGTGCGGCAGGCTATCGTCCCAATGAGCAGTTCACTCCAGTGTATTTGAAGAAGCTGGCAGTGGCGCAAGAAGCGAGAGGCAACTATGCGCTGGCGGCAGCGGCCTATGGTACTATTCTGAGTGATTTTGTGGGTTCGGCGCTGGAGCAGGAAGCGAAGAAACATAAAGCCAGGTTGGAAGGACTGGCAGACCAATAAAGAATCAACCAAAAAGAATTAATTGGAAGGATAAGGTTGATCGACTTTATCCTTTTTTTGTTTTATGGCTAGTTCAGAAAAAAACCTAAGCGATTTTTCAACCTCCGGTATTGAGGAGTCTGCGTCACGCCGCTATGCGATTGTTGTCAGCGAATGGAATGAGCAAGTTACTGAGGCCCTCTATGACGGGGCCGTAAGTACATTGGTAGCTGGTGGTGTCCCGAGGGATCGCATTCATCGCGTCAACGTGCCCGGCAGCTTTGAGTTGAGTCTGGGGGCTCAGAAGATGGCTCAGAAGGAAGACATCGACGCCGTCATATGCCTCGGTTGTGTGATCCAAGGAGAGACGAAGCACTTCGACTTCATTTGCCAGGCGGTTGCTCAGGGCGTCACCGATGTAGGGTTGAAATATGACAAGCCTGTGATTTTCGGAGTGCTCACGACCAATGATATGAAGCAGGCCCTCGCACGAGCTGGGGGTAAACATGGTAATAAGGGTGATGAGGCCGCTATTACCGCCATGAAGATGCTCCTAATCAAATAACTCAAACTACTTTTTGTACCAATGATCGTACTCAAATTCGGAGGCACAAGTCTCGGGACACCTGAGCGTATGCGAGGTGTGGCATCTATCGTCAAGGCTGCACCCTCTCCCCGACTAGTGGTGTTGTCCGCTGTGTCAGGCACAACGAACGCGCTGGTGGAAGTTGCCGAGCAGCTGAGTGCTGGTAAAGTCGATGAAGCTTCCCACAGCATCTCCAAACTACGAAAGCACTACACAGCCTACGTCACTGAATTGCTCGAGCAGGAGAGTTTGATGCAGCGTGCCGATGGGATCGTTGAGAAATATTTTCAAGAGCTGCGGCGCCTGGCAGACCAACCTTACAACCCACAGATCCACAAGTTGATCGTGGTAATGGGTGAACTGATCAGCACCAATCTGTTTACGCTGCTACTGGAGCAGCAAGACAGTCCCGGGGCACTGCTACCAGCCATTGACTTCATGTACCTCAATGCTGACGGAGAACCGGACATACCCGTGATCCAAGCACGTCTGAAAGACATCCTGGCACAGCATGCCGATCAACAAACGCTGGTGACACAAGGATTTATTTGTAGAAATGTAGACGGAGGAACTGACAATCTCAAGCGTGGAGGCAGTGACTATACTGCAACACTCATCGGTGCCGCAGTGCAAGCTGAGGAAGTTCAGATCTGGACGGACATCGATGGCATGCACAACAACGACCCCAGGGTGGTTGACAAGACGCATCCCATTTCGCGCCTCTCTTTCGATGAGGCTGGAGAGTTGGCTTACTTCGGTGCCAAGATCCTCCATCCCAATTGCATCATTCCTGCCCAACATTACAACGTCCCTGTACGAATCAAGAATACCATGATACCCACCGCAGAGGGCACGCTCATCACTTCCAATCGGGATCCCCGAGGAGTGAAGGCGCTCGCCGCCAAAGGCAATATCACTGCCATCAAAGTGAAGTCTTCAAGGATGATCAATGCCTACGGTTTCCTGCGTAGGGTGTTTGAGGTATTTGAGAAGTACAAGACATCGATCGATATGATCACGACTTCTGAGATCGCAGTCTCACTTACTATCGATGATGACAGCATGCTCGAAAAGATCGTCGAGGAAATTCGGCCATTTGGTATTGTGGAGGTCGATAGAGAGCAAGCCATCATCTGTGTTGTCGGAGACTTCATTGCGGAGAGCAAAGGTGTGGGTGCCAAGATCTTCAAAGCCCTGGAGGGAGTTTCCTTGCGAATGATCTCTTTTGGAGGGAGCAAAAACAACATCTCCATTTTGGTCGATGGCAGTAGCAAATCCGAAGCACTCAAGTGCTTGAATGCTCACCTTTTTCCTAACTAGGGACGCTGGGAGTACACGCTACTTGAAGGCAAAGAAGATCAGCCAGACGATCAGGAAGAGAGGTATCAGGATGGGGATGGAAAACCGGATGATATAGCCAAAGAATGAAGGCATCTTGATTCCCACCTGCTCCGCGATGGACTTGACCATGAAATTGGGTCCGTTGCCGATGTAGGTCATCGCACCAAAAAATACCGCCGCTACTGAGATGGCTTTCAGATTCAATATCGAATTAGGGAAGCCTCCCTGCGCATATTCCACAACTTCTGAAATCGACCCGATACTGGCTCCTGTGGATGCCATGGCGGCCGTCAGAAAGTTGATATACGTAGGTGCATTATCGAGGAAGCCTGACAGAGTGCCCGTACCCCAATACAGTGTATTGTGGGAGATGAGCTCCGACCCTTCAGGGCTCTGCGCATAGTTGCTAACCAGCTCCAGTGCAGGCATCATGGTCCCGAAGATCCCGACGAAAATGAAGGCCACTTCGCGTATTGGCTCGAAGCTAAAGTCATTGCCGCTGAGTGCTTGCTTGTCCGCCAATCGAAAGGACAGGAAGGCACAGGAGAACATGATGATCTCCCGGATAAATGAAAACTTCTGACCATCGTAGTGGATCGCGGGTACCCATTCGAAAACATTGGGGTCCAGAAAAACTGAACCCACTACCACCGCCAGCCAGGCAAAGTTGCGCGTTCCGCGAACGCCTATCTTATTGGTAGGTTCGGTCGTATCTTCTCCAAAGCTATAGTCCGCCTTGTTGTTTCTGTCAAAGAGGTAAAAGAGGATGAGCAGCACCACAATGGCGAATAGCCACGGTACGAAATTGTGCGTCAATGTCCAGAAGAAGGGGATGCCCTTCAGAAACCCAAGGAACAGTGGAGGATCGCCGATGGGTGTTAGGCAGCCGCCAATGTTGCTGACGAGAAAGATGAAGAAGATAATATGATAGGCCTTGATCCTATTTCTATTGAGTCGAATGAAAGGCCGGATCAGAAGCATGGAGGCGCCTGTGGTACCTATGACATTCGCAATGACCGCTCCTACTGCCAACAAGATCACATTCGTCGTCGGCGCAGCCTTTTTGTCCACGATGATCATGATACCTCCGGAGGCAATGTACAATCCCGATAGCAGGGCGATGAACTGAACGTACTCCGCCAAGGCATGTATCGGTGCATGCGAATTGTGCAGGCCGAATAGGTAATAAGCAACGATCACTGCGGCTAGGGCAACGGCCACTTTCGGATAATTTTTATGCCAGAAGTGCTCGTAGAATAGCGGCCCCGTTGCGATCATCAAAAGCAGCAAAACGAAGGGCAAAACACTCCATGCCGAAGGCGCATGATGCTCACCATGAGCCTCGGGATCACTGTCAGAATCACTGACTATTTCGGTCGTTGTGGAGGTGTCAGAACCATAAGAATATGTCGTAGTCGAGAGACCAATCCCCGTCGTAAGCAGCAGAAACAGGATAATACGATACATATTCTTCATTGGGAGTCAGCAGGTAACTTCTGCCTCACTAAAATTGCGATTCAAACAGTCAAAACCAAATAAGACGTTAAATAAGTTGCTCCAACGCAATTCTCAGTGCTGCGCTGCTCAAACCAGTGTATGATGCATTGATCTCGTGCACTTTGGTCATGGCAGTTCGGATGGTGTCGGATACATCACTGAAGATATTATCATCCGTCACTTGCCGATCACTGGACGGCTGCATCAGGTAGGCAAACGTCCGAGCCATGCCACAATTGGCGATGAAGTCGGGAATGAGGGACACCTTGCTATCCACGTATTCCGATATGGGTCCGGAGAAAATTTCGTGATCCTGAAATGGCACGTTGGCACCACAAGCGACTACTTGCAGGCCGTTGTCTATCAGCCTGGAAGCCTGCTCGTGACTCACCAGCCTGCTCGCCGCGGCAGGGATAAAGATGTCAGCAGGCAAGTCCCAGATTTGCGCGTTGCAGTCATCAAAAGAGATAAGGCGCTCTGATACAAGTTCGTTGCCCTTCCGATCATAAAAAAGCTGCTTGATGGCCTCGAGTGTCAAGCCCTCCGGTTCGATGATGCCTCCGTGCTTGTCAATGATACCTTTGATCTTCACACCGTACTTGGCCAGGTAGGTTGCGGCTGTGGCGCCAACATTCCCCCAGCCCTGGATGATGGCGGATTTTGACTGTATATCCCTGCCCCATAGGTCGTAGTAGTGGCGTACACTCTCAGCCACACCGAAGCCGGTAATCATGTCTGCGACTGTATACTTCTTGTCGGACGTCGGTACATACTCCTGATCCTCCAGGATCTTGGATACACCTTGCCTGAGCCTTCCAAGCATATGGATCTTCTCCGGCTTTGGGGGGTTGAAGTAGCCATTGACAATGCCCTCTTGCGGGTGCCAAAGGCCGAAACTTTCTGTTATTGGTATGACCTCCGAGATCTCGTCTACATTCAAATCGCCGCCGGTACCGTAGTAATTTTTCAATATGGGGTATACCGCCTTGTACCAGCGCTTCAATACTTCTGTTTTCCGTGGGTCCTTGGGGTCGAAATTGATGCCGGACTTCGCACCGCCTATCTGTGGGCCAGACACCGTAAACTTGATCTCCATCGTCTTTGCCAGCGCGATGACTTCTTTTTTGTCCAAACCCAGTCTCATCCTGGTACCACCTCCGGCAGCACCATTGCGCAGTGAGTTGATCACTACCCAGCCTTCGGCGTCAGTTTCGGAGTCTGACCATTCGAAGACGATCTCGGGCTTTTGGCCCTCAAAACGTTCGAGTAATTCTTTCATTCTTGGTTGGCTTGACAAAGCATTCGCAAAAATATGTTAAAGTCCGTCGTCGCGATGGCCGTTCGCTGTCGCCGGCCCTATTTTTGAGCTTTCACCAAGGAAGCATGAGAGTAACGCGACACGTATTCGATGTCGGAAACACCCGCATCAAGGCCGGTCGGTTCGAGGGGCTTCAGCTCAATGAGGTCTTTTACCTCTCCAGTATGGAGGAGTTAGTTTCCTTTCTTCACGACGAAAAAGGGCCCCTATTGATCAGCTCTGTCGCTCAGCAGCTGGATGAGATGTCTGTCCCAACACGTGACAATCTGATGATCCTTACACATGAGACACCCCTGCCGATCCGCCTGGATTATCTGACGAAGGATACCCTGGGAAAAGATCGTATCGCGGGTGCTGTAGGGGCGCATTTAGAATTTCCCGATGACGATTGTCTGATTATCGATACCGGCACGTGTGTCAATTACGATTTTGTGGACAAATCCGGGCTATTTCATGGGGGTGTCATCTCTCCCGGCTTCAAAATGAGGATGCAATCCATGCACGAGGGAACGAAGAGATTGCCTGATATTTCGTCACAATACGATGAGGTCCCTCAGCGTTTCCCCGGGAAGTCCACAGTAGAGTGTCTGCGGCAGGGAGTAGAACTTGGCTTGACATTTGAGGTGAAGGGAATAATAGACCGTCTGCGTGAGACCTACGCAGATCTGCATGTCATACTTACAGGGGGTGATTCGGAACGTTTTGAATCCTTTATAAAAGGTCCCATCTTTGCACGCCCTGAAATTGTGTTGAAAGGACTAAACAAGATTTTGGAGTACAATGAGGTGGTTTAGGTATCTGGTGTTGGTCGGCTTCATGAGCTTGACCCTGAGCGGTTTTGGGCAAACCACAGTGTCACCTTACAGTAGTAAGGGATTGGGGGAGTTGGTATACCCCGGTATGCCCCACAACATTGCGATGGGCGAAATAGGCATCGCCTCTCCGTCCTACTGGAGTATCAATACCGTCAACCCGGCACTTCTCGCCAATAACCAATTGACCACATTTCAGGTGGGCTTCCAGGGGGACTACCGCACATTCGTATCGGATTCTACTTCCCAATCTGATGGGACTGCCAGTCTGAGACTATTGAATCTGGCATTTCCTATTAAACCCCGCAGATGGGCCACGTCCGTATCGCTTACGCCCTACAGCACGGTGAACTATGACTTTTTCGAGAATCTTCAGATCGAAGATACCGAGGCGGAGGCCATTCAGGCTTTCGAGGGAGAGGGAGGACTCAGTCGATTGGATTGGGCGCACGGGGTCCGTATTACAGGCAGATTCCTACTCGGGGTGAAGGCGACCTACATTTTTGGGTCCATTCGCAAGTCCGCAAGGAGTATTGTCGTAGGTGACGAAACCCCCTTTTCTATCTTCTACAATGAACGCGAATCCTACAGAGATTTCACCATCCAGTTCGGGGCATTCTACAAGTGGGCATTGGCAGATAACAAAGGCATCAACTTTGGGGCGACCTATACGCCGGCTACTTCGCTAAAGGGCACGAAGGATGAGACTTTTACAAGGGTCTCGGCGGGCACCACATTTGCTACCCAGGAGATCAATGAAGGAGTAGAGATTTCCTATGACCTGCCAACAGAGATAGGCTTCGGAATCGCCTATGAGGATCTCAATCGGCTGATGATCGGCGTCGATTTCACGATGGCCAACGGTGGTCTCTATGAGGCTGATCCTGAGAACTATCGGGAAACAATGCGTCTGTCTGCGGGTTTGGAATTCATCCCTGACTACAATAGTGTGACGAGTTACTTTGACCGACTGGCGTATAGAGCAGGATTCAGCCTGGTGCAGTCACCGTATTTGGTGCAAGGGCAGGTGATTAATGATTTTGGTGTTAGTTTTGGCTCCGCTTTTCCGATAGGTGGGGTGTCCTCTTTAGATACAGCGATTAAGTTTGGCTGGAGAGGGACCACTGCCGATGGGTTGATCCGTGAGAACTATGTTCAAATGGTTTTTGGACTGACGATAAACGATCGATGGTTTATCAAAAGGAGGTATGACTAAATGGAAAGCGAGCATTATTGAATATATTTGAGTACTTGCACTATTTGAAGGTTCTGGAATATAAACCCGAGGTTATGAAAAACATGAAAAAAGAGCTGTGTCTGGTACCAGCGCTGTTGTTGTTTGTATTTTTCGCGTATGGCCAGCCCGGTTGGAATTGGGGTGACCAGGTAGATGCGGCGAAAGAGAAGAATGCACTCTATACCGACCTGTACAAAGCAGGGAAGTTTGTGGATGCATTGGTTCCTCTTGAGTGGCTGTTGGAGAATACACCCGACCTTCATGTATCTATCTATCAAAACGGAGAGAAGGTCTATCAAAACCTTGCAGCAAAAGAGACAGACGCTGCGAAGAAGGAAGAATACATCCAAAAGGGTTTGGACCTTTTTGATAAGCGAGTTGAAAACTTCCAGAAAGACGGGTACGTCTGGAACCGCAAGGCAACTTTCGCTTATAAATTCTACAATAAGGATAAGACCAAGTATCCCTATCTCTACGACACTTTCGCAAAGGCATATGAGCTCAATGGGGCAAAAATGAGCGCAGGTAATCTGGTGGCCTACATGAATGTCGTGTACAAGTACCGTTTTGCCGGGGGTGACCTGAGTGACGAAGGAGTGATAGAAATCTACTCCAACATCTCTGACGCCCTGGGAGCGCAAAGGGACAAGGTGTCTGCCGACAAGCAGAGTAGATATGACAAGATGCTGGACCAGGTAGACAAGCTGCTTACGGCCACAGTCGAGGTAGACTGCGAGTTTGTGGAAACCAAGCTAGGACCTAAACTCGACCAGACAGGCGACCTGAAGCTGGCAAAGAAGATCTTCCAATTGCTACTCACTAACAAATGCACTGATAGTCCTTTGGCCGTGAAGTCGGCTACTATCATCAACGATGTAGAGCCTGACTATGGGGTAACGCTCTTCATTGCGAAGAAAGCGGCCGCCAATGATGACCTCGAAACGGCTTTCGAATACTTCGAGAAGGCAATAGGCTTGACAGATGATAATATCAAGAAGGCTGACGTGCATCTTGACATGGCAAAGCTCTACACTGGTGAAGGAAGGAAGATCGATGCACGGAGCAGTGCTCGTAAGGCCCTGGCCTTTGATCCTTCGAAGGGCGATGCGCACGAATTGATCGGCCGACTGTATTTGACGAGTTTCGATCAGTGCAAGGGCGGGGAGAGCAAGGTACAAGACCGTGCGATCTTCATAGCTGCCTATGATGAATTCCGACGTGCTGGAAATCGGGATTTGATGGAGCAGGCCCAGGCGCAGTTCCCATCGATTGAGGAATTGTTCAACGAAAACTATTCCGAGGGTCAGTCATTGACCGTAGGTTGTTGGATCAACGTGAGTGTAAATCTTGAAAGAAGACCTGAGAACTGATCACCCACATAAAGAAACGCAGGCGGCCAGGGGATTGACCCTTGGCCGCTTTTTTGTTTTTGTCACAGTTGGCACCTGGCTATTCGCAGCCTGTGATTCCAACAAGGACCTCCTCAATACACCAGCGTACGAGGGCCCGCTTCGATACATCGTCAACGAGAACACGATGATGACCGACTCCGGTAGGGCGCTTGTGAAGATCAATTCACCCAAACGTCTGGATTACTTTGATGGCGACCAGGAGTGGCCCGAGGGTCTGAACCTGGAGATCTATAATGATCGGGGGGATTTGGAATCAACCTTCAGCGCGGATCACGTCACATACGACGATGAAGAAGAGTTGTATTGTGGTACGGGCAATGTCGTTGTTCGCAACTTTGACAATGGAGATGAGTTAAATACGGAAGAGCTCTTTTGGGATCCGGTTGAGCACCTGTTTTTCACGGAGAAGTTTGTGACCATCACCTCTGATGATGAATTGCATACCGGGGAAGGGTTGACTGCCGACGAAAATTTTTCAACCTATACTATCCATAAGCCGGAAGGTGAACTTAGCTTTGATGAAGACGAATTTTGAGAGGACCAAATAGCATATTTTTCTTCGTTGGCGTCGCATTCTTTATGATGGGTATTCATCAGGCGATGCTTTATACCATTGCCGATGCATATGCGTTTTTTATGTTGGCAATGGGATTCCTTTTCTTCTATGCTTATCGCAAACGACATCAGGTGAGTGAAGACTCAGACATGGATAGTAAGAAAACCAAAAACAGAAAGCGGTGATACTAGAGAGTGCCTGGTTGATCATTCTGCTCTGCTTGACATTTTCTGCCTTTTTTTCCGGGATTGAAATAGCCTATGTATCAGCGGACAAGTTGAAGATCGAAATGGCCCATCAGCGGGGCGGCCTTGTCGGAAGAATACTCGGAGGATTCCAGAAGCGACGGGCGAACTTTCTCGCGACTACGCTCGTCGGTAACAACCTCGCTCTCGTGGTCTATGGTATCTATATGGCCCAGCTCATCGATCCCCTGCTAGCTGCCTATCTACCCCCTTTCCTCAATAATCAGGTGGTTATCCTGATTCTCCAGTCGCTGATCTCGACATTGATTGTCCTCGTGACGGCCGAGTTCTTGCCCAAGAGCCTGTTCATGCTCAACCCCAACTACATGTTGCGGTTTTTCGCCCTACCGATGAGGGCGATCTACTTTATCCTGTATGTGCCCGTATGGGTTATCGCATCCATCTCGAAAGGTGTGATCAAGGGGATATTGAGACAGGAATACTCCGAGGACAAGCCCGTCTACGGATTGACCGATCTCAACAATTATATCAAGAGCAATCTCAAGGTAGCAGAAGACGATGACCATGAGATTGATGCTAAAATCTTCAACAATGCGCTGGAGTTCAAAGAGGTGAAGGTCAGGGAATGTATGATCCCTCGCACGGAGATCATCGCCGTGGACATACAGGATGATATCAGTGACCTTAAGAAGGCCTTTGTTGAGAGTGGACACTCCAAAATCGTGGTTTACAAAGAGTCCATAGATGAGGTCATAGGCTACTGCCACTCCCTGGAGCTATTCAAGAAGCCGGACACAATAAAGAAGATATTGACCCCAATCGTCATTGTACCTGAAACTACCCCCGCCAATGAATTGCTTATTCAGTTCATCAATGAGCGCAAGAGCCTTGCGCTGGTAGTGGATGAATACGGCGGTACGTCTGGGATTGTGAGCATCGAAGATGTAATAGAGGAAATATTCGGGGAGATACGGGACGAGCACGACGATGAGTACCTCATCGAAGAGAAGTTATCTGAGGGCACCTACGTGTTCAGTGCGCGGCACGAAATCGACTATCTCAACGATCGCTACCAGTTAGAAGTACCGGAAGGAGAGTATGATACTTTGGGTGGATTTATACTCAATATCAATGAAAATATTCCGGAGATCGGGGACATAATCGATCACGAACTTTTTGAGTTTAAGATCCTGACAATGGAGGAGAATAGGATCGATCGGGTCCAATTAACCCTGAAGAACGACGACGAGTAGTTGCATCGGCGTTTGAAACGCTAGGGTCTTTCAACTCATCTCATTATTTTTGCGGACTAATTTTCAAGATGGGAACATGGCGTTGATTAATACATTAAGGAATCGAATGGGCAAAATCGTGATCGTAGTGATCGCATTTTCGATGGCTGCCTTCATTCTCACAGATTTCTTGCAGTCCAATTCGACCCTGCTGGGAGGCTCCAGCAATGAAATAGCCGAGATGGGATCGGCCACTGTCAAGTATGACGAGTTCCAAAATGTTGTGGAGGAGCTTTCTGTCAATTTCCGAATGAGCTACGGTCGCAATCCGACTTCTCAGGATATGGACTTCATACGACAGCAGGCGTGGCAGCGACTCATCGTGCAGAATGTGTTTCAGCCGCAATATGATGAGCTGGGAGTCGCCGTCACAGATGATGAAATGGTGGAGATGGTCCAGGGCACCAATGTTCATCCAATGGTTCGTCAGCAATTTTCTGATCCTCAGACAGGCATTTTCAACAAAGACCAATTGATGTCTTTCCTTCAGCAAATGAACACCCTGCCTCAGGAGAATCGCCTTGCCTGGATCAACTTCGAAGAGAGTCTTCGTCCTCAAAGGGCACTGACCAAGTACGAAAACCTGATGACGCTGACCAACTTCGCATCCAAGTACGAGGCCAAAGATGACTATGATGCCAAGAACTCTACAGCATCCGTTGACTTCTTGTATGTACCGTACTTCTCTATCAATGATTCCACAATCGACGTCACTGAAAGTGAGCTGGAAGCGTACTTGCAGGATCACGCCGACGAGTATAAGCGCGAAGAGACCAAAAGCATAGATTACGTAGTTTTTGACATCGTGCCGTCTGCCGAGGACTCAGCGTTTGTTTACGATGAGATTTCACAGCACATGGAGGGACTTCTTGCTGCTGAGGATGATTCCGCTTACGCTACCAGGAATAGCGAGGGCGCCAGCGTTTTTGTCACTTACAACCCCAGTACGAAGCCAGCTGGTGTTGATACGCTTTCCTCGATCGGGTCCGTTACAGCACCCACCATTGTTGGCAACTCCTACACGATCTTCAAGCTCTCTGCTGTCGAAGCAGGAGACGAGTACTTCGTAAGGGCGCGTCACATTCTCTTCAACTGGACCGATGAGTCGGATGAGGCAAAAGCCGAGGCACGACGTCAGGCAAATGGCATACTTCGAGACATCAAGAACGGCACTGACTTTGCCGAAATGGCACGAATACACGGTACAGATGCCACTGCCTCTCAAGGTGGCGATCTGGGTTGGTTTGGTGAAAATGGATCCTTCGTACAGGAATTTAAGGATGCTGCTTTCAACCGCCGTGGCACAGGATTGATCCCCACCCTTGTGGAGACACAATTCGGCTACCACATCATCGAAATCACCGAGCCCAAGTCCAACGAGATCGTGAAAGTAGCGAAGATTGAAAAGGAGCTCTTCGTAAGCGACGAGACTTTGAACAACATCTCTCGCGAGGCGGATTTGTTGGCCTACGAGAGCAATTCTTACGACGACTTCCTTCGTAACTCTGAGGAAAAAGGCTACGAAGTACTGAAAGCTTCAAGGCTGTCCGCAAATGATGAGCGCGTGGGGGCACTGGGTGAAGCCCGCAATATTGTTTTTTGGCTGTTCAATAAAGCTGAGGCTGGTACAGTGTCAGACGTTCTCGAGACTCCTGACAAGTATGTTGTGGCAGTACAGACCAATCACCAGGAAGAGGGTACGGCCAACCTGGAAGACGTACGAAATGAGGTGACGCGTAAAGTCCGTGATGCGAAGAAAGCTGAGATCATTATTGCAAAGCTTTCAGAATCTGAAGGTGCCTTTGAGGAAATACAAGAGGCTTACGGTGACGATGCCCGTGTCAACTCCGCAGAACTCACGTTGAGTACGCTGTCAGTAGGAGGTGTAGGTTATGCTCCTGAGGCCGTTGGTCTCGCATTTGCGTTGGAGGAAGGTGAGCGAACCGCGCCCTTTGCTACCGACAATGGTGTACTGATGATGCAGCTTAACGAAAAGACCATTGCGCAGCCTTTGGAAGATTATGAGCCCTACAAGAGCGCTGTGACCAATGCAAGACGAGGCTTCCGCAGACGAGAAGATCCTTTTGTGGATCAGCGCATCTACGACGCACTCGTGCAGTTTGCAGATATCGAAGACAATCGGTACAAGTTCTTCTGATAGCCGATAAAGAATATATGATACGAAAGTCCTCCTCTTTGGGAGGACTTTTTGTTTTCTTTAGGTATGGGTTTTGACGTCGCCTCATTCAAAGAGAAACTGGAGAGCCAACACCAGTTTCCCGGACTGTATATCTTCAAGTTCATAGCCCCCCCCACGAAGAAGGAGCAGGTTCTCGCTATTTTACCGGAGGGGGCGGATATCAAGTTTCGCGAGAGCTCAAACGGCAATTACTTGAGTGTCACCGCGGAGGCTTCCATGCAGTCAAGCGATGAAATAGTATCGATCTACTTAAAGGCTTCGGAAATAGCCGATGTAATAGCATTGTAAAAGTATGTGGGAAGAAATTGACAATAAGCTGGTCAGAAAGTTTGAATTCAAAGATTTCAACCAGGCTTTTGCCTTCATGGTCCAGGTGGCGCTGGTAGTAGAAAAGATGGATCATCACCCGGAATGGTCCAATGTGTATAACAGAGTGACGATCAGCCTTTGTACCCACGATGCAGGGGATATTGTCACGGATAAGGATAGGAAGCTGGCGGCGGCTATCGACGGATTGTTGTAGTCGAGGCGGTGGGAGCAGGGAAGGTCTATATCGTACCGACGCCTATTGGCAATCTGAAGGACATCACCTTTCGTGCTGTCGAGGTTTTGAAGACAGTCGATAAGATCCTCGCGGAGGATACGCGTACCTCTGGGCACCTGTTGAAGCACTATCAGATCTCCACACCCCTCCAGAGTTTTCATGCCTTCAATGAGCATAAGAAGCTGTCGGCGATCATCGCCGATCTGCAGGAAGGCCTCGATATCGCTTTGATCTCTGATGCGGGAACTCCGGGGATCTCCGATCCCGGTTTCTTGTTGGTACGAGAGGTCGTCAAAGAAAACCTGGAAGTGGAGGTGCTGCCCGGCGCTACTGCGTTGGTGCCGGCATTGCTGAAGTCCGGTTTCCCAACGGACAGATTTGTCTTTGAGGGATTCCTACCGCATAAAAAAGGCCGTCAAACACGCTTGAAGAAGTTGCAGGAAGAGGAGCGCACCATTGTTTTTTATGAGTCGCCGCACCGATTGCTAAAGATGTTGGAGCAGTTTGATGAGTACTTTGGGGAGCGGGAGGTATCTGTCTCCAGGGAGCTGACGAAGCTACACGAGGAGACCAAAAACGGCACTGCCAAGGAACTACTGGATTACTTTCAGGAGCATAAACCAAGGGGTGAAATCGTTGTTGTATTGAAAGCAAAAGAATAGCTAATTTCTCAAGCATGCAGGATCTGAAAACAATTACTCCTGAGGTCGTAACACTCGCGAAGTCTGTAGGTGCATTCATCAAGCAAGAGGCCTCTGCTTTTGATGGTGGTAAGGTGGAGTTCAAACAGAACACGAGCGACCTGGTGTCCTACGTTGACAAGGGCGCAGAGGAGCAGCTGGTTGCGGGCCTTCAGAAACTCATACCTGAAGCGGGTTTCCTGACTGAGGAGAATACCGTGGAGCAAAAGGAGGCGGAATATCGATGGATCATCGATCCCCTGGATGGCACGACCAATTTTGTCCATGGGCTGCCTGTTTTTGCTGTGAGCGTCGGGTTGCAGTACGATGGCCGTATCGTTTCGGGGGTCATCTACGAAATCAACAGGGACGAGGCCTTCTATGCCTGGGAAGGGGGCGGTGCGTTTATGAATGGTGAACCAATTCACGTATCCTCAGCGGAAAGAATCGACGAAAGCTTGTTTGCAACCGGTTTTCCAGTTCACAACTTCTCCAGGCTCGATGAATACCTTGCCGTCCTCAATCGCTTGATGAAGGACTCCCACGGACTCCGTAGAATCGGCAGTGCTGCCGCAGACATGGCCTATGTGGCATGTGGCAGGGTGGATGCTTTCTTTGAGTACAACCTCAATCCGTGGGATGTCGCCGGTGGAGTGATTATTGTGCAGGAAGCTGGTGGGGTTGTCACAGACTTTTCGGGTGGAGATAATTTTCTCGAGGGCCGCGAACTGGTTGTCGGAGGCCCCGTACATGGCGAGCTCCTTAAGGTGATCCAGAAGTTCTGGTAGCACCAGGCTTCGCAAAACCAAAACGCTCTTTTCGATACTCCCCCACAAATAGTCTGACCACCTGGCTGTAGCTGGCGATCCCGGCCTTTTGACTATTGGCCTTCAGGAATGCGTCATAAACGGCGTCTGACAGTGGGTCCAGAGGATTGTCAAAACTCGTCCAGTACTCACGGGTGACGCGAATGTCCGACAGGACGTCGTCAGATATTTTCTCCCGGAGCGTATTGTATCGTGCACTGTCTGCGCGGTATAGTGATCTCATCGAGTATCTGAGTGCCATCAGATTCCCAGAGTAATTGAAATGCTTGTCGGGGTTGAACTGCGTAGCGAGGTAGCCGATGAAGTTGGCTTCATCCTCAGAAGCGAAGCCCAATTGGTGAGCCATTTCATGGCAGGTCGTGGCTGGGACCAGGAAATTGGGCGGGTCCATATTGACGTTTGCTTCACCCGTGAACATGAAATAGATACCGCCAATACCGAAAGAAGACATCAGTTTTGGGACGTAGACAGACTTCACCGAAGGATGTGAGTATTCCAAAAACTTGTGAGTGCTTGGGACGTTGGCAAATCCTTGGGGGGCTTTACTGAGAATTTCGCCGTCTGTCAACGGCAGCTCTCCGTCCCTCAGGTGAATATTGCTCCGTTGCACATTGCATAACTCGACCAACGTACTGCACATGTCAACCAGCTCGTCCGCCTGGACTTCGTCGACATCCAGTTGCGCGATGTCCACGACAGATACCCTTTGATAGTTGAGTCCCCAGCTGACCATAAAGAGGAAGTAGAGGATGGAACCGAAGTAGGCAAGGTCGAACAGCAATCGGCCTCCTAGCCGCTTAGGGGAAGTCTCCCGTTTACGGAGCCGGGAAAAGAAACGAAATAGTTGGGCAAGGATCAACGCAATGAGTGAGTAGAAGATCAACTGCCCAATAGGGATTGGCAGAAGGCGGCTCACCGACCGAATGGCCCACGACAGCCTTGGATACAGCCCTTGGGAATAGTAGGATTCCACCCATTGTGGGTGGTGACTTGCCCAGGCGACTAGCAAGATTTGTACGGGAAGCAACGCTGCGATCAGGATTTTCCACCTGCGCTTGATCAAGCCCATATCTTCGTCCCCTCCGTGCAATTTTTACACATCTCGATTTCGCTCCTGCCTTTCATTACGGATTTTCTGAACGTTTGGTATGGCTGGGAATACCAGATTTCCTTGAAGGTCTGCTCCTGCAGGTTGCCCAGGCGGTAGTGGGCGTCTTTGTCAAAGCAGCAGGGCACCACGCCGCCATCCCAGGTGATCACGCAGGAGCTCCACATCTTCCAACAGTGATCGAGGAGTTTGTTTTTGATCTGGTAGGTGCCGTCTGCCAGCTCTCGATACCGTGAGTACTTGTCGATGGTTGGGATCAGTTCATTGCCTTGCTCGTAATCGTAGATTTGCGCGGTTTTGAGGGCGAGCTTGTCCACGCCATATTTTTTTGCCAGCCGCCGAGCTTCATTGATCTCGTGCTCGTTGGGCCGGACTACAAGGTATTGCCATATGACAGTCGGACCCCGCTTTCCCAGTTTCTTGCGCCACTGAAGGATGTTGGACGTGGCTTCAAAAACCTTTTCTAGCTGTCCTTCCTTGCGATAGGCAGCATAGGTTTCTTGTGTGATGCCATCAATGGAGATGATCAAGCGGTCCAGTCCCGACTCGACTGTCTTTCGTGCGGTGTCATTGTCTAGAAAGTGACCATTTGTGGATGTGGCCGTGTAGATCCCGCGTTGGGAGGCATAACTCACCATGTCCAGAAAGTCCTGGTGGAGATAAGGTTCGCCCTGGAAGTAGAAGGTGAGATAGCTCAGCGTCGGAGACAGCTCATCGATGATCTTCTGGAAGAGCTGGGGATCAAGCCTACCCGTGGGGCGCGTGAAATTTCGCAAACCACTCGGACATTCTGGACAACGGAGGTTGCAGGCGGTCGTGGGTTCGATGGCCAGGCTGATGGGCAAACCAGCGGTGGAAGGCTTGCCGGTCAATCGGGAAACAATGTATGATACAAAAACCCTGGAAGCGTTCGTTATCCGATTAAACGTTAGTTTTGACGCCAACGCATAACTATCCCTTAGACCTGCCACCATATCGTAAACCTAAGCGCTGAACTGTTGAATTGTCCTATGTTGTTCAAGAAAATTGCGATCTCCTTCCTTTTACTTAACGCCTTTTCCGGGGCTTTAGCACAAGTGCAACTGTCCGATCAGGCCGAGATCTCGATGGTCACGATTGGGCCCTACGATCCGGAGCTATGGTCATCCTGGGGGCATTCGGCCATTCGCGTGCATGACCCCCTGAGAAGGATCGATTGGGCGTATGACTTCGGTCGCTTCTCCTTCAAGCAGGAAAATTTCTATTGGAACTATGCCATGGGCACGACGTACTACAGCATCGGCAAGTTCAACGACTATGAAAGACTAAGGGAGTACTATCTGTCTGAAAATCGCTGGGTACACGAGCAGGTGATGAACTTCACTCCGGAGGAGGTCCAGCAGGTGCTGGTGCTACTGGAGGAGAACAACAAGCCGGAGAACCGGGAGTACCTCTACAACTATGTGTATGACAATTGCGCCACGAGGCTGGTGGATATCGTCGATACGGTGCTAATGGGCAAAGTCACTTATGACGAGTCATTCATTGTGGAAGGGCAGACGATCCGTGACCTGATGGATGAGGGGTTGACCTACCAGCCCTGGGGTGACTTACTGATTGATTTACTGCTCGGCTCACAGATCGATAAGATCGCTGACCACCGCGAGTACCTGATGATGCCCAAATATGTGGAAGCGGCTTTTCGTGACGCCCAGATCGACAGGGATTCCCTCAAGGTGCCTCTTGTGAAGCGCACTATTCCCTATGAGGCGGAGCCACAAGAATTGTCCAATGGTCTTTTCACACCCTTCAATACGTTCGTGATCCTCTTCTTTGTCATTGGATTGATCACCAATCGCAACTTCAAAACGCTAAAGAGGAGCAAATGGCTCGATGCCATTCTGTTTACGGCCGTAGGTTTCCTGGGGTGTATTATGCTCTTTCTGTGGCTGGGTACGGAGCACCTATCAAAATACAATTACAATCTGATCTGGGCCATCCCCTTTCACCTGCCTGCCATCTGGCTTTTACGAGTGACAAAGTATCGTCCCTTCCTCGTACGGTACTTCAGGTTCACTGGTGTCCTGTATGTGTGTATACTTGTTTTTTGGGTATTATTCCCGCAGGATCTTCACCAGGCGCTGATTCCATTCATTTTGACCATGGTGCTTCGCGCATTCTACATCAGCTACGATGTAGGCAAATCACTGTAAGCCAGTCTGTTAGCATCTAACGGCCTTTGTAATTCTTTGAGATTCTTACGATCTTGAGTTGAAACAACTCAGGTCTCGAAGTCATGGTGCGCCCTGCCTTCGGGGTGCTCGAACCGATGGCAAATGTGACGATAACCTGGCAGCAGGTACGAAGCGAGGTGCAAGCTGTTCCCTGGAAGAATACAACCCTCTTTGTAGTAGTATATGTGCTGATCGCGGGTCTCTGGGTCGCGGGTCCCTCTGACCATGTCTTGCACTTTGAATCTGCCAGGTACTGGAGATACCTGGGTGCCACGGTAGCTTCCGGACCGGTTGAACTGCTATTCATTTTTTGTGCCCGGATGCTATTCACTTCGCTGTGGATACAGATCATCCTCAATTTCAGCCAGCATCAGGACCTTTCGTTTGGCTGTGTCAGAATGATCCTCCTCGCCGAACTCGTTTATCTCATTCCTTCCTGGATGTACTTGGTGTGGATGCGTGTGTTCCAGGGCGACCTGAACGATCTGCCGGTCCGCAGTTTCGAACCTATAGTGCTCTGGAATTTCAATTCCGAGGCTTTCAGCTCTTTTTCCAGAGCGATGGATCCAGCACTGATCGATAGTTATTGGTTGATGTACACCGCCGTCATTGCCTTCGGCTTAGTGCGGAATTTGGAGGTGGATAGGACACGGATAGTCCTTTCCTTGATTGTAGGACTTCTCCTGGGTACTGTGATGTGGGAAATGACTTGGATGCTCGGCCCTTTGATGGCTTAGACCAGCAGGCCCTCTACTTTGGCGAGTTCTTCCTCGATATAGTCAAAGGTTGACAGAATCTCAGGTTTGCCATCTACGATCGCGACATCATGCTCGAAGTGCGCAGAGGGTTTTCGATCTGCGGTGACGATGGTCCACCCATCATCCAACTGGACAACCCGCCGGGTGCCCATGTTGATCATTGGCTCTATGGCGATGACGACGCCGTCCTTGAGCTTGGGTCCTTTGCCACGTTTGCCATAGTTAGGCACTTCCGGTGCTTCGTGCATTTTCTTGCCCAGGCCATGGCCGACGAGTTCTCTTACCACACCGTAGCCATGGGACTCTGTGTAGCTCTGGATAGCAAAGCTGATGTCACCAATCCTGTTGCCAGTTTTGGCTTGCTCGATGCCCAGATAAAGACTTTCTTTCGTCACCTTCAGCAGCTTCTTCACATCATCCGAGATCTCGCCAACGGCGAAGGTGTATGCATGATCTCCGTAGTAACCGTTCATGAGTACACCACAGTCTACACCGACAACATCCCCGTCCTGCAATGGCCGCTTGGTGGGAATCCCATGTACGACTTGTTCGTTCACAGATGTAATGAGTGTGTTCGGGTAATCATACAACCCCAGGAAGCCCGGAGTCCCTCCATTATCACGAATGTATTCCTCGGCAATCTTATCCAGATCAAGGGGGACTACGCCCGGTTTGATGATTGAGGCCATCAATCCAAGGGTCTTGGAAACCAACAACGCGCTTTTTCTGATCAGCTCTATTTCTTCCCTTGATTTGTACTGGATCATGCTTTTTTGAAAAGTGTATGCAAATGTAAGCAACAAAAAAACCCCGACCTTGTTCAGATCGGGGCTGATCGATAGAAGTATCTGATTAAGACTTCGAAACGTTTTCAAGCACCTCTTTGATAGGTACTCTTTGTCCGTCTTTGAATGACACGATCCAGGCATCTTTCACACCCATTTCGCGCAAATACTTTTTGAAGGTGTCAGCCTCCCAGTAATCTCTGAAGACGCCCAGCGAATAGCGACGCAGGCCATTTTCATCAACTTCTCCAGAGAAGTTCTCACCAGCTTCAAGATACTTTGACAGGTCTTTATTCTTAAAGGCCCCGATCTGCACCTTGAAGACGATGCCTTCCTGGTCGTTGATACTTGATCCTACAGCAGGTCCACCTCCTCGAGTCGCAGGTTGAGCTTTCTTAGCCTTTTCGGCCGTGAGATCATCTCTCAAGCTAGCAACCTGACCTTGCAGCTGTGTAATCTGGCTGTCTTTGTCAGCTAATCTGTCGTCAACACCTGCCATTTCTGCTTTGAGGCTGGCGTTTTCTGTCTTCAGAGCCTTATTGTCGTCGAGCAAAGTTTTGTATTGCTCAGGCGTCAATTTCTTAACTCTCTTTTTCCACTCTTTTTCCTCTTTTTTGGACATTTGGGCGGTGCCTTCATAGGTGAAGGTGAGGCAAAGAATGACCACTAATACGGTAGCTATGTGTTTCATTTAAATAGCGTTATATCAATATATTTATATGGATGCAACTAAAGTACATAAATAAGTACAATAAAGCCAAGAGTTAGTCCTTTAACGAGCCGATCATGTCACCAGGCCGGACCCATTGGTCGAATTCCTCGTTGGTCAAAAACTTGAGAGATAACGCTGCTTCCCTTAGTGTAGTGCCTTCTTTGTGCGCTTTCTTGGCAATGGCCGCCGCTTTTTCATAGCCGATGTGGGTGTTGAGAGCGGTCACCAACATCAGTGATTTTTCGAGCTTCTCTTGGATAACGTCGTGGTTGGGCTCTATGCCAATGGCGCAATTGTCATTGAACGACTGGCACGCATCCCCCAGCAAGCGCGCAGAGTTGAGCAGATTGTAAATCATCATCGGCTTGAAAACGTTCAATTCGAAATGTCCGGTCATACCGCCGGCGCTGACGGCCACATCGTTGCCTATGATTTGTGCGCAGACCATGGTCAGGGCTTCACACTGTGTTGGATTCACTTTCCCCGGCATAATGGATGACCCGGGTTCATTCTCAGGGATCAGGATTTCACCAATACCACTCCGTGGGCCAGAGCAAAGCATGCGAATGTCATTCCCGATCTTCATAAGAGACACCGCCAGCTGCTTGAGGGCGCCGTGCGATTCGACGATAGCGTCGTGAGCTGCGAGTGCTTCAAATTTGTTTTCGGCTGTGACGAAGGGATGCCCTGAGTTCTCGGCGATCTTCTCCGCGACCAGTTCAGCATAGCCCACCGGCGTATTGAGTCCGGTGCCGACCGCAGTACCCCCTAGCGCCAGCTCAGAAAGGTGCGATAGGGTGTTCCTGAGGGCTTTTAGCCCATGATTGAGCTGCGTAACATATCCTGAAAACTCCTGGCCCAGACTCAATGGTGTAGCATCCATAAAGTGGGTGCGGCCAATTTTGACGACGTCCTGGAAGCTATCAGACTTCGTCTTCAATGTATCGCGGAGCAGCTCGACTTTCGGGATTGTGTCCTCCACGAGTATCTTGTATCCGGCGATGTGCATGGCTGTTGGGAAGGTGTCATTCGACGATTGACTTTTGTTCACATCGTCGTTGGGGTGGATCGCCTTTTCACTATCGCTGAGCTGCCCTCCATTGATCACATGGGCGCGATTGGCCACGACTTCGTTCACATTCATGTTGGACTGGGTTCCAGAGCCAGTCTGCCAAACGACCAGTGGAAATTGATCATCCAGCGCTCCAGTGAGGATCTCGTCGCAGACTTTTGCGATGAGCGTTGCCTTTTCTTTTGAGAGTTTGCCGAGGGCTTCATTAGTCTGTGCCGCAGACTTCTTCAAAATCGCAAAAGCGCGAACGATTTCCAGAGGCATCTGCATGTGAGGTCCTCCGATTTTGAAATTGTTTCGTGATCGCTGGGTCTGAGCTCCCCAGTACTTATCGGCGGGTACCTGAACCTCGCCCATGGTGTCGTGCTCTATTCGAAAACTCATAATCTGTCTTGGTATTGCAGTTTTAAAATGGTGAGTAACTCTCGAGATCGAAATTACTGATCTACATGCAAAACATTACCAGCTCGTTAGCAGTTTGGAGTCTAAGAAAAATTACTATTTAGAATTGTTCTAAATAAATTGCTTGGTATTCCAAGGCCCTCTAAGTTTGTACAGTTTAGATTCATTCTAAATAGGCGATGGCGATTATCACCGTATTTCTTTCTGATTTCCAATACCTGACAAGGCAGGGATTCGAGTCCTTGATTCAGCAAAATGAGGATTTCGAACTCATAGGCGTCGAGGATGATTTCCCAACGCTATTTGCGAGGGTAGAAAAGGAGCAGCCAGATGTTTTGATCATCGACTACCGACCCGATGACAAGGACTTTCTTCACAAGCTGGAGAAAATCAAGACGCTGGAAGCCACCAATGTGCTTATCGCCACGAGCGATACGGACAAGTCCCGAATCCGTGGTATCCTCAAGACGGGTGTCAAAGGGATGGTCACCAAAACTTGCAGTGAGCAAGAGATCATCAATTCTGTGTACGCCGTTGCCAAAGACAACCGCTTCTACTGCAACAAGGTCCTGGATATCGTGATGGAGGAGACCGAGAGCGAAGAAGACGAAAACTGTGCGCCGACAGACCTATCACCTCGGGAATATGAGGTTTTGCAGCTGATCACCAAAGGGCGAACGACTACAATGATTGCCGATGAGCTACATGTGAGTATTCACACGATCAACTCCCATCGAAAGAACATTCTCAAGAAATTGAATCTCCGATCGCCGACAGAATTGATCGTATATGCCCTGGAAACGGGTTTGGTGAGGTGACAATCACTAGAAGTAGTGAGACATCGCTACTGCTAGCGAATGCAAAATTCCCGACGAGTAGTTATTGCAACAAAACGCCCCAGGAGTCTTATTTGCATTGTTGTTTAGAAACATTCTAAATTAATGGAAGCAATAGATCTTGAAAATTGGGAAGAGGCGCCGGTCGATAGTTTCGATCGCAGAAGTCCGTGGGAGCAGGAAGATTGTGTATTCAAGAAGTGTTGCAAGAAATACAAAAAGAAGGGCAAGAAGCGTTGTAAGAGTTGCCCCAATAGATAAGAACTTCGACTTGAACGAGACCATCGAGACATCTTTAGACCTTGTGTACAAGACGCGCGAAGGACAGGTACTTCAGTGTGACCGGCGAGGCGTGTTTTATGTGCATTTCTATGGTGAGGTCCTGGAGTTGAAACTTTGCGGTCTCTTGACGTTTCGCCGAAAGGTGAATAGGACCGATATCGGATCAATGCTCTCCGCAACGGGCGCCAATGTTGAACTGATCTACCTTCCACATTGCGATCGGTTATTTGCCTTTTCTGTCCTGGAGATTTCGGCATTGCAAGACTTACTGGACGGAGCGATGGCGATGCTTCATCTCAACAGCCACATCCACCGGGAGACGGTCCGAAAGCCCGCCTTTCTGGTGCAGGCAGGTTGATCTCTACTTTAGACTGATTTTAAATTAGGCCGATATACTGGTTGCTGGCAATCATTTGCCGCCCGACCGGTGTTAATTTTACTGTCCATAACTTTTAGACTTCTATGAAAGATTTACTCCGCAGAGAATGTCCCCTAAAGGAAGAGGTTATCGACGTTCTCAATAAACAAGTACAAATGGAGGCCCATTCCTCCGCAGCCTACCTGGCCATGGCTGGATGGTGCGATGTCAATGGTTATGACAACTGCGCCGAGTTTTTCTTCCGCCAGTCGGACGAAGAAAAGAAGCATCAAATGAAACTCTTTCGCTACCTGGTCAATATGGAGGCGACGGCGATTTCCCCTCGAGTGGAGGAGCCTAACCACGAGTTTCCCAACCTTAGGAGCATATTCGAGGCCGCGCTTGATATGGAGATCAGTGTCACAGAATCGATCCATGATGTGGTTAGATCCTGTAGGAAGCACGACGACATCGCGACTGAGGAATTCATGCGATGGTTCGTGCAGGAGCAGATCGAAGAGGAGTTCGTCGCAAGACGCACGCTCGAACTGTTCGACGTCATCGGAGAGGATAAATTGGCCCTTGCGATGATCGAGGATCGCGTACTGTCAGTCGAATACGACGACGGCACGGGCGAAGGGTGAGTCGATTCACATATCAGAAATCAGGAAGGCATTTAGTTACTAAATGCCTTTTTTTATTGGGCTTTTTTCCAACTTTTCACTACTTCTAGGGAGGTCTCACCACAATTAGTGAACGCAGAATTGACTATCGATGGTGATTGACCCTCAATGGTGCTGAGGGCATCTTTGCCCCATTATTTAGAATCATTCTAATCTGCACCATGAGAGTTATCTGCTTACTACTAGGACTTAGCTTCAGCCTGAACCTGACCGCTCAAGAGCGTACGATTGAAGGCATCGTCACTGAGATGGACGGGGCAAAGGCCATTCCCAACGCTTACATCTTTGCGAAGGGTACTGAGTTTGGTACGCGCACCGATGGACAAGGCAGATTCGTCCTTGTGGATGTTCCTGGGGAAATCACGCACCTCACGGTGCAGTCCTACGGATACAATACCAAAGACGTGCTCGTCTCCGATGATCAGGAGCAAGCCATTTCGCTGGAAGAGAATGTACTCAACCTGCCTCAGCTGGTTGTGGAATCACAGAGTCTGGCGCTCGGCCACGTGGGCATGCGAGAAATTCCGGGCTCGGTCCACTATATCTCCGCGGCAGAGCTCAATAACTTCAATTTCACCAATGTAAATGATGTCCTGAAAATGGTGCCGGGCGTGAACATTCAGGAGGAGGATGGCTATGGCCTAAGACCCAACATTGGTCTGCGCGGAACCAGTCTGGAGCGAAGTGCGCGAATCACCATCATGGAAGATGGTATTCTCGCAGCACCTGCACCCTATTCTTCTCCGTCGGCTTACTATTTTCCTACTATTGGGCGAATGAACAGTGTGGAAGTGCTCAAAGGAGCTAGTCAGATACGTTTTGGACCATTTACTACCGGAGGTGCTATCAACTTCCAGTCCACCCCTATTCCGTCAGCTTTTTCGTCGAAGATGCAGCTGTCTGCAGGAAGTTTTGGATTCAGGAGCCTGCATGCTCATGTCGGGACCAGCGGAAGGAATGTGGGTTTTGTCGCGGAAACCTTCCAATATGGTGCCGATGGCTTCAAGACGCTGCCCAATGACGGCGACACGGGATTCGACAAAGAAGACTACCAGGTAAAGGTTCGGGTGAATACTAATCCCGACGCCAAAATCTATCAGTCATTGAGTATGATGCTGGGACAGACAAAAGAAACATCCAATGAGACTTACCTTGGCCTGGCTCAACAGGACTTTGATCGAGATCCCTATCAACGCTACGCGTCCTCCCAAGTCGATAAAATGAGCGCCGAACAAACTCGGGTATCCATGCAACATTACCTCGAGTTGCCTGGCTGGTTCAATGTGGTGACCACCGCATACAGGAACGATTTCTCTAGAAACTGGTACAAGCTACAATCAATCGTTGACGGTCCCTCGATTGGTAGCGTCCTGGACAATCCAATAGCGTACTCTCGAGAATATGATTTGCTCAGAGGAATCGGGGACTCGGACACTGCGAGTTTCAATGTCCGTGCCAACAATCGTGAGTATTACTCGCAGGGCGTTCAAACCGTTTTCGATATCGAGTTTGGCGATGGAGCGGTATCTCATGATCTGCACATCAGTGGCCGGTTCCATCAGGACCAGGAAGATCGCTTTCAGTGGGAAGACGGTTACGCAATGAACAATGGCGTAATGAAGCTGGTTGACCCCGGAACGCCGGGGACTCAGGCCAATCGCATTGAAACTGCCGATGCCTTTGCAGCTTACGCCTTTTATAAACTGTCCTTTGGCGATTGGAATGTCACACCCGGCGTACGTTATGAGCATGTACGCGTATCACGGGAAGACTATGGTCGAGAAGACATCGAACGCTCGGGCAGAGATCTATCCACGCGCCAAAACACGTTTGACGCCTGGTTGCCAGGCTTGGGGGTCAATTACGAGCTGTCCGCCCAGGTCAATGTCTTCGGAGGTGTCCATAGGGGCTTTGCACCGACAGGCAGCTCCCCAGACACAGATCCGGAATCAAGCACAAACTATGAGATCGGCATTCGGAAGTACGAAGGCTTTATGACAGGCTCGGTGACATTTTTTGCCAATGACTATGACAACTTGCTGGGTCGTGATATTGCAGCAGCTGGTGGCATTGGCTCAGGGGACGCCTTCAATGCCGGGGAGGCTCTGACGCAAGGCATTGAAAGTGAACTACAGCTGAACTTTGCACATGTCGAGCTGGGTCTCGCTACGCCATTGACGCTCTCCTACACGTTCACCGACTCTCATTTCTCCGACGATTTCGAGTCGGACTTTGATCAGTGGGGCTCCGTACAGAGTGGCGATGAACTCCCCTATATCGCCCGGCACCAATTCCAGGCGCGATGGGGTGTGCAGAATAGACAATTTGGCGTCTTTGCCAACTTCAAGTATCAAAGTGACGTGCGTATTGCACCGGGCTCCGGAGAGATTCCTGAAAATGAACTTATTCCCGCCTTTAGTACTGTGGACCTTTCGGCGAACTATTACTTCAGCAAGGTCTTCACAGTCAATTTTTCTCTGATGAATGCATTTGATAATCAGTTTGCAGTAGCGGCCAGGCCACTGGGCCTTCGTCCTGGGATGCCCCGAAACTTCAATCTTGGTATCAAGGCGAGCTTCTGAGCAGACTGGCCCTACTAATGGAGGCGATGAGCGCCGAAGCTGATTTTATGGCTATGGTGCTTTTCGTTATTTAAAGGCCCTGTACCTTTCACATCTACCGCGAAATACTTTTTCTTGCGGTCAACAATCGCTTTCCTCTACCGTTTAGGAGTAGCAGATTGAATCGAAGCATGCACTCCATCGAAGAACTACTTCAGAAACTCAACGACCGGATATCCCAACTCGAGTTTGGGACAAATCCCCACAACCTATACGAACCCATCCGCTACATCATGTCCCTTGGGGGCAAGCGGCTAAGGCCACTACTTGTGCTCCTCAGCCATCAGCTGCGTGGTGAGAAAGTCGACGACATCCTGGATGTTGCACTCGCGGTGGAGGTGTTTCACAATTTCACCTTGATGCACGACGACATCATGGATGAAGCCCCTCTTCGACGGGGTCAGCCCACCGTCCACGAAAAGTGGGACAAAACCGTGGCGATTTTGTCTGGAGACACGATGTTGGTAAAGGCCTACGACTTGCTTTTGACCAGCCCGCCAGCGTCCTTGCCACAAGTCATAGCGGCGTTCAATAAAACAGCTGTGGAAGTCTGTGAAGGTCAGCAGATCGATATGAACTTCGAAAGCGAGCAGTCGGTGGAGGAGGCCGACTATATCGAAATGATCAGGCTGAAGACCGCGGTGCTCCTGGGCTACAGTATGCAACTGGGTGGCATCCTGTCAGGTAGTGATGAAGCCACGCAACAGCAACTCTATCGTATCGGCGAACAAATGGGAGTGGGTTTTCAGCTAATGGACGACTACCTCGATGTTTATGCGGACCAACAGAAATTTGGCAAACAGGTCGGTGGCGATATCATCGCCAACAAAAAGACCTATCTCCTGATCACCGCGTTGGAGATGGCGCCAGACCATCACAAACAGGAACTTGAAAGGTGGCTTGATTTGCGGGAATTCGATCCTTCTGAGAAGGTCGCTGCTGTAACAAAGATCTACGATGAGATCGGTATCCCCAACATGGTGAAGATGAAGATGAACTACTACTTTGATCAAGCGTTTGCTGGCCTTGAATCTGTTGATGGGTCAGATGTCGCGAAGGAGAGCCTCAGAAGTTTTGCCAATCAATTGATGAAGAGGGACAAGTAGCCATCTCTTTTAGCGTTGTAATCGTAATTCACGGGTTGCTATCACCCTATTATTTTTGCCTGATATGTCATTAACCTTATTCATTCTCCTGATAACTATCGGCGTTACATTCGGGGCACTCAGTAATGAGCGGCTATTTGTCAAGCTCTTGATGAACCCCTATCAGACGGTACATCAAAAGCAATATTGGCGTCTCATCACATCTGGCTTCGTGCACAATGGATATGCCCACCTTGGGGTCAATATGTTTACGTTCTTCTTTTTTGGTGGGATTGTGGAAGAGACCTTTCTGCTGGAGTCCCGGCAAGGCTCAACGGTTTTTGTCCTCTTTTATCTCTCTGCCATTGTGCTCTCGGATTTACCGGTGGTCTGGAGAAACCGCGACAATCCCTCCTACAATAGCCTCGGTGCCTCGGGTGCTGTTTCCGCGATTGTCTTTGCAAGTATTCTGTATTACCCTACCAACTACATCTACATCATGGGCATTCTGCCCCTCCCGGGATTTCTTTTGGGAATACTATACATCGGGTACTCCTATTCGCAGTCGCGAAATGCCGACGACAATATCAATCACGAGGCACACTTGTACGGAGCGATTTACGGCCTGATCTTCGCACTGGCGATCAGCCCAAATGCTGGAGCGGACTTTTTCAAGCAGATCGTCAATTTCAGTTTCTGATATGGAGATCACCATTCCATATAGACGTATATCGATCGATGATTTTGGTGACAAAGAACGTCGACTTCACGCCTCCGCACTGGAAGCGATGAGTCATTCGCACTCACCTTATTCCAACTTTGCCGTGGCCTGCTCCATACTGTTTTCGGAGGGTCAGCTCGTCACCGGCAACAATCAGGAGAACGCCGCCTATCCCTCCGGACTTTGTGCTGAGCGGGTCGCCCTATTTAAAGGTAAATCTGAAGGTTTTGCCAGTATTGACATGATTTTGGTGATGGCCAGAAACGAAAACGGAATACTGTGCGAGAGTTTTCCATGCGGGGGTTGCCGTCAGGTGCTCATGGAATACGCCACACAGCAGGAAAACACCATCGGAATCCTGATGCAAGTGGACGAGAAATCCTTCATCAGGTTGGAGGACGCCAGGGAGCTCCTACCGTTCGGTTTCACAAAAAGCGTTTTTAATCGCTGATTTCTGTCATTCGTCGATAATTCACCTCCACTCATCGATAAATAATTGACATGAGCCTTAGTTATTTACATCTTTGATCAAGTCTTTTGGATGAAGGCATTCACCAAGAGATGAATACGACAAGCATAAAGACATTTAAGGTAAACATTGGTTCAGTGATGTTTTAGGTTGATAGGGTCAGCAAGAAGTGCTGGCCCTTTTTTTTGGCCCCTCTCATAATTAATTTTGCCGACTTAAATTTCAGATCTATCCCTTATGGAAATCGAGAAAAAGGAGTCGCTCAACTTCATTGAACAAAAGATCGAGAACGATCTGCAGTCGGGAAAACACGACGCCATTCAGACCCGATTTCCCCCAGAGCCCAACGGTTATTTGCACATCGGCCATGCCAAGTCCATTATCCTGAACTTTGGCCTCGCCGAGCGCTACAAGGGAAAGTGCAACTTGCGATTTGACGATACCAATCCAGAGAAGGAAGACACCGAGTACGTGGAGGCCATCAAGGCCGACATCAAGTGGTTGGGCTACGAATGGGACGAGGAGCTCTATGCCTCGGACTATTTCCATGACCTCTATGACATGGCCGTCAAGCTCATCAACCAGGGTGATGCCTATGTGGACGAATTGTCCCAGGAAGAGTTCAACGCCATCAAGGGAACTCCAACCGAGCCGGGAAAAATGAGCCCATTCAGAGATCGCCCAGCAGAGGAAAGCCTTGCAAGGCTTGAAGAGATGAAAGCAGGGGAGCACCCAAATGGTGCCATGGTGCTCCGGGCGAAGATCGATATGGCTTCACCCAATATGCATATGCGAGATCCCATTCTCTACAGGATCAAGCACATGCCTCATCACCGGACTGGGGATGAGTGGGTGATTTACCCTACTTACGATTTCGCACATGGGCAGTCCGACAGCATCGAGCATGTCACCCACTCGCTGTGCACGCTCGAGTTTGAAGAGCACAGGCCACTCTACAATTGGCTGATCGAGAGGCTTGGAATATTCCCAAGTGAGCAGACCGAGTTTGCCCGCCTTCGACCGAGTTATACGATCGTGAGTAAGCGATACCTGCGGGAGCTCGTGGAGAACGGCACGGTAGCTGGTTGGGACGATCCGCGGATGCCTACTATCTCCGGTATTCGGAGGAGGGGCTTCACGCCGGATGCTTTGAAAAACTTCATTCGCAAGGTGGGTGTGGCGCGTAGAGACGGCCTCAACGACATTGCCTTGTTGGAGCATGCCGTCAGAGAGGATCTCAATAAGAAAGCCAATCGCATATTTGGTATCCTCGATCCTGTAAAATTGGTCATTACCAATTGGGAGGAGGGCAAAGTAGAGCAGATGACTGGTGTCAATAATCCAGAAGATGAATCTGCAGGAACCCGCGAGATGCCTTTTACGAGGGAACTCTACATCGATCGGGCGGACTTCATGGAAAACCCACCTAGCCCGCGCAAGTGGTTTCGGCTAGGACCAGATCGGGAGGTCCGATTGAAGTCTGGCTACATCATCCAGTGCACGGGTTTCAAGAAGAATGACCAGGGCGAAATAGAGGAGATCTATGCGGAGTATGATCCCGCGACCCGAAGTGGTCAGGATACAAGTGGCAAGAAGGTGAAAGGAACGCTAGGCTGGGTATCGGCCACTTATGGCATCAATGCCGAGATCAGACTGTATGATCGCCTCTTCATGACTGAAAATCTCAACGATATTGATGACGATTTCAAGAATCATCTCAATCCCGACTCCCTTGAAGTCAACACACGCGCAGTATTAGAGCCGTCTGTTGGCAATGCCAATGTGGGGGATATCTATCAGTTCGAACGCATCGGCTACTTCCGGGTGGATGAAGACAGTCAGCCGGATCAATTGGTATTTAACCGGACGGTAGGACTGCGAGACAACTGGGCGAAGAAGGCCGGGCAGTCTTAAGCGGCCCTTACGGCAGAAACCTGCTGCATGAATTCTTCATGCGATGACACGACCTTTAGCTTAAAGCTTGTCAACATCGTCACAGTTTTCGCACCCATCTTGAAGAACGGATTGGTGGTGATAAGCCATATATCGCCAATCTGCTGAGAGAACTTAGGGAGCGCGTTTTTCCATGAAAGGGCAGCACCAGGGCTGTACTTGCTCATCTCCAGGCAGTTCCAAACGATATTGGCTTGCTGGTCTGCGCCAAGCTTGTTTCGGAAGTTGTCCTCCCACTCGGCCACAGCGGTCTTAGCGACGTCGTCGGTCAAGTGTCCTTTGAATCGAAAGATCAAGTACTTGTTGGTGCCAATTGCGGCCCATTCTTGTGTCACTGTGTCCATTGTCTACTGGCTTTGTGTTTACCTAAAGTATCCACTAAGAAGCACATAGACACTGACCCAGTCGTGAACCCCATTTTCTGGTGTTCAGCGGGCAATATCAGGTAGCAAATAATTGGCTGGGGTCCTTGAATGACTTGAATTCAAGGGCATTGCCTGATGGATCTTTGAAAAACATGGTCGCCTGCTCTCCCGGTTGCCCCTCAAATCGGATATAGGGCTCGATGATAAAGCTTGTGTTATGAGCTTGCATTCGCTCGGCCAATGCATGCCAATCGTCCCACGGCAGCACAACCCCAAAATGAGGCACGGGCACAGCATGACCATCCACCGGGTTGCTATTGTCCACTTCTTCGTTTTGATCCACCTGATGGATGACCAGCTGGTGTCCATAGAAATCAAAATCCACCCAGCGATCACTGCTGCGGCCTTCAGAACAGCCTAATACATTCCCGTAGAACTGACGGGTCTCGACGATTTCCTTGACCGGAATCGCCAGATGAAAGGGGCTCAATTCACTCATAATATTTTTTCTCTATTTCCTTTTGCCTTTGTACGTACATCTTATACTGCCTGTCGCTGAGGACCTGCTTCATTTCAGCATCCTTGGCTTTTTGCAGCTTCTTCCTCTGCGCCTTCCTGTTGGCATCGCTCATGCCGGACCTTTCCACCGCCTGGAACCGCTTCTCATATTGGATGGTGATCTGCTGATAGGACTTTCTTTGGTCGATAGACAGCTGCAAACTCTGCAGATACGCGTCCTGTTCGGCCACAAATTGTTTTCGGGCCTCGCCCTCCAATTCCTGGGCGGTAAGCGTCCAGCTCAAGAGCAGACAGCACGCGATAAGCATCAGGGGTTTCATGCCGGGCAATTTAGCCAAAGGTTGACATTCCATGTGCTGGGTTTTGTCCATGTTCGTCAAAAAGACGAAAGCTGTTTATATTCAGGAAATTTTTTCTGACCCAAACCTATCACACTATGACCCCCTTTATCGCAGAGTTCCTGGGAACGTTCATGCTCATTCTTCTTGGAAATGGCGTTGTCGCCAATGTCGTGCTCAAGGAAACCAAGGGCCATGACTCTGGATGGATTGTCATTACGCTGGCCTGGGGATTGGCGGTATTCGTGGCGGTCTACATGGTCGGGCCGGTCAGCGGAGCACACATCAATCCGGCGGTTACGGTGGGGTTGGCTGTAGCGGGCTCATTCGCATGGGCCCTGGTGCCTGCATATATATTGGCGCAGATGCTCGGTGCGATCGCCGGAGCCGCGGTCGTGTGGTTGGTTTACAAAGATCACTACGATGTCACGGAAGACACTGGAGCCAAGCGGGCCACTTTCTGCACGAGCCCGGCTATCCCGAATCGGGTGAACAACTTTATTTCCGAGGTGGTCGGCACCTTCGCTCTGGTGATCGGGGTACTTTTCATCACGGGCGCCAAGGTGGGAGATCAGCCCGCTTCCCTCGGTTCGCTGGATGCCTTGCCTGTAGGTCTGCTGGTGACAGTAATTGGCCTCGCACTCGGGGGTACCACAGGGTATGCCATCAATCCTGCAAGGGACCTGGGGCCACGAATTTCTCATCAATTGCTACCTATCAAGGGTAAAGGAGACAGTGATTGGGGTTACTCCTGGATTCCTGTCCTGGGACCAATAGCAGGGGCTTGCCTCGCAGCGGTGGTCTACCTGGCTCTCTAGCCAGGCACAGCGGTCACAGCTTAGCTTTCTCTTCGCAGCACCTCGAGCGGGGACTGTCGCAATACATCACGGCTGTTGATCAAGCCGATCAGCACACTGATGCCCGATACGGCCACGAGAATGACAACGATCTTCGTCGGGTCGGGCACAAAAGGAAATTCAAATACATAATTGCCTAACAGTGTGGAGAAGAGGGCGGCCAGGAATATCCCGCTTACAGCCCCCAATGATCCGAGAAAGAAGTACTCCGCTATTGTGATCACCCAGAGTTGATTCCTCGATGCTCCCAAGGTTCGAAGGAGCACATTTTCCCGCACTCGTTGGTATTTGCTGAGGACGATGCTACTGATCATCACGATCAGACCCGTACCAATGCTAAAGAAGGCCATGAAGCGGATCACAAACGCGACCTTGCCGAGTATCTCTTCCAGTGTTTTCAGGATCAGCTCGAGGTCGATGATCGATACATTGGGGAAGCTACGCACCACTGCCTGCTGATACCTGGCAGAGAGATCCGTTTTGTCGATTCGTGTGACCAACACATGAAATTGCGGTGCTTGTTCCAGAACGCCAGATGGAAAGAGCACGATGAAATTGGTCTGTACTCGCCGCCAGTCCACTTCCCTGAAGCTGCCTACATAGGCCGTGATCAACGCCCCCTGCACGTTGAAGAGCATTTCATCGCCAATTTGCAGCTCGAGATTTTCGGCGAAGCCCTCAGAGATACTGATAAAGATCGAATCATTGGGACTCGTGACTTCCCCGATCCACTCCCCATCGACGAGCGTTTCGCTATCGATGAGGCTATCGCGATAAGTCACGCGGTACTCACGATTGTAGGCCCAGTTGGGGACGTTGAAGGTAGAATCGTTCCACGCTTCGTCCTTGTTGTAGCCATTCACTTCGATCAATCGCATCGTGACGATTGGGACTTCCTGCATCACAGGCAGGTCATAGTTGAGGGTAAGCTCCCGGAGCTCATCCTTCTGGCTTGTTTGGATATCAAAAAGGATCGTGTTGGGTCGTTGGCCTTTTTCAGCCAGAGAAACCCGCTCAATCAGGAGGTCTTGCATGAAGTACAAAGTCGCCAGAAAAGCGGTGCCCAGCCCAAGAGTTGTAATGAGGATCACCGTCTGGTTGTTGGGCCGGTAGAGATTAGAGAAACCCTGTCTCCATACATACGGCAAGCTCGATGGCACCAGCTTACGTGTGAGCCAACTCATCGCTTTGCCAATGCCGAAGAGGAAGAGGATCGTACCTATTAAAATCACTGAGAAAACCAACGAGTCCGAGGCTGATCCTATCTGCCAAAACACCGAAAGGAAGATGAACAACGCTACTCCTACAAGGATCGGAATGAGCCACCGGTCAAATTGAAACTTCGAGGACCCGAATCCAAGCCGTATAGCCGACAGCGGGCTGATTTTGCGGAGCCCTATCAGCGACAGCAAGCCGAACAGAAGGGAAATAAGGATACCCAATACCAGGCCGATTCCAAGGGCAGGCCAGTAGGGTGTGGGCTCTATTTCGATCGGCACAAAGTCCTTCACGACACTCGGCAGGTACATGTGCAGGACAAAACCAAGGACGCTACCGAGCGCAGCGCCGAGTAGCCCAAAACCGGTTACTTGAATCAGGAAGATGCCAATCGCTTGATTGGCCCGCATGCCCAGACAGCGTAGCACGGCAACGATCTGGACTTTACTCTTAACATAGACGTAAATGGCGCTGGCAACACCCAGGCATCCCAGCATGAGCGCGGTGAAGGCCACCAGCTCGAGGAAGTTCGACAGGTTGCTAAATGCCTCGCCGGTCTCCTCCTTTCGCTCCTCGATGGTCTCCACATCGTACCCTTTGTCTTCCGTTTTCTTGGCCAGTGGGCTCCAGAGGTTCGTGGTGTCGATGTCCGGGTGAAATTGGAAATACGTTTTATAATTGACACGGCTGCCTTTCTGTATCAAGCCTGTTTCTTCAATGAATCGATAGGGGATATAGGCGACGGGTGCAATACCCCCCTGAATGGAAGACTGACCTGGGATCTGCTTGATCGTCCCGACGATCTCGAAACCCAGCTTGCCTACCCTCACGCTGTCTCCATGCTCCACATTGTATTGGATCATCAGCTTCTCGTCGACAATGGCGTACCTGCCATCGCGAAATTTCTGAGCAGCCTCTTTTGGTTCTGTCTCGATAGTGCCGTAGTAGGGGTATTTACCCTCCAGTGCGCGGACTTGCGTCAGACGGGTACCGTCAGTGCTTGGGAAATATACCATAGAGCTGAAGTAGCTCTCACGAGAGTCATCTGCGGTCAGCGATCGAAAGGCGTAGTAGAGGCTGTCTGGCAGCGGCTGGTTGCTACTTACTTCCACATCGGCGCCAAGGAGGCTCTTTGCCTGCTCATCGATTTCTTTGAGCAGGTTCTCACGAAAAGATGTGATCCCCACCATGGCTGCTATCCCCAGCGAAATCGATGTGATGAACAGGAGTAGTTTGCCTCTACTTTTTCGACTGTCTCTCCAGGCCATCTTCCATGGCCACCACGGGCTGTATTTCGTCCGCTGAATCGTGATTTTCTTGTCCAATGCTTTTCGACTTAAATGGCGGCCTTGATTTCGTCCTGTACCACTCTGCCACCCTTGAGGCGAATGATTTGCTGAGTTCTTCTGGCAAGCTCCAGGTCGTGCGTCACCAGCACAAGCGTGGTCTTTTTCTCGCGATTGATCTCAAAAAGAAGCTCCTCCACGGTCTCGCCCGTCTCTTCATCCAGGTTGCCCGTTGGCTCATCGGCGAAGAGTACTTTTGGCTCATTGGAAAAGGCCCGCGCAATAGCGACACGCTGCTGTTCACCACCGGATAATTGCGTAGGGTAGTGATCCATGCGATCCCCCAATCCCACACGCTCCAGCAGGTGCGAAGCGCTTTTGGCGGCACCCTTGACACCGCGCAGCTCGAGCGGTACCATGACATTTTCCAACGCTGTCAGCGTAGGGATCAATTGAAAGTTTTGGAATATGAAGCCCACATGCTCGTTCCTCATTTGGGCGAGCTGGTCTTCGTTCAGTTGGTTGAGGAGGATATTATTGAGAGTAATGGCTCCCTCCGTGACCCGATCAAGCCCTGCACACAAACCCAGGAGTGTGGTCTTCCCACTACCCGAGGGGCCTACAATGGCGATGGAGTCACCCTCCTTGACACTGAAATTGATATTCTCTAGGACATGTACTTCTCTTGATCCACTGGTGTACGTCTTGGATACAGAATCAACGACTAAAATTGAGGACATTTAGTAAGGCTATTTAGATCATTAATACGAACTGCCTTGCAGCATGTTTGTTATATTCGAGGCCTTCGCGGTCATTTGGCTTCCGGCGGAGGTAGTTTAACCTCTCCTTTTGATGGCGATTACTCTTGGGATTTATGACCATAAAACTCGACTTAAAGGTCTTTTTGTTACTGTTAGTTTTCGCTTGTGGCCCTGCCGCCAAGGAGAAAACAGAACCGCGTTCCCGGGATGAGTCCAGTGCCCGCGACAGAGCTACCGACAAACGTATCATTTTATTTTTTGGCAACAGCATCACCGCAGGATATCAATTAGCGATTGAGCAGGCATTTCCCGCGATCATTCAGGGATGGCTGGATTCTCTAGGCTATGACTATCAGGTTGTAAATGCGGGCCTCAGTGGTGAGACCACCGCTAGTGGCAAGAGCCGCATCGATTGGGTGTTGCGGACGGTTCCAGATATTTTCGTCTTGGAGCTGGGTGCCAACGACGGCTTACGCGGACTGTCTCTTGAGGAGACCCCCAAAAACTTGCAAGCCATTATAGACGCCGTAAAGGCCGCCAATCCCAATGTCAAGATTGTTGTAGCCGGGATGCTTGTGCCGCCAAATTTAGGGCAGGAGTACACGGCGGGTTTCTCGGAGATATTCCCAAAGGTGGCAGAGGCCAATGATGCCACACTCATACCATTTATTCTCGAGGGTGTCGCAGGGGATCCTGAGCTTAACCTCGACGACGGCATTCACCCGACGCCTGACGGTCACATCATCGTCGCGGAGACCGTCTGGAAGTACCTCTTTCCTTTGTTGGAAAAAGAGGCCCCATCAGATACAGAATCTTGAGTCTAAGCTTTATGATGCAAACTTTCGAAGACCTCATCGTCGCAGGAGCCAACTTCGTGTGGGGCATGCCTCTGCTGATTCTACTCATGGGCGGAGGCGCTTTCTTCATGATCTACTCCAGGTTCATGCCCTTCCGGTACTTTGGCCATGCCATCGATGTCCTTCGGGGTAAATACGACCGGCCCGACGACCCTGGTCAGATCAATCACTTCCAGGCGCTATCTGGTCACCTGGCCGCTACGATTGGTATGGGCAATATCAGTGGCGTGGCGCTGGCGATTGTCGCTGGTGGTCCGGGAGCGATCTTTTGGATGTGGGTGAGTGCCTTCTTCGGTATTGCTACAAAGTTTTTTACCTGCACATTGGCGGTTATGTACCGGGGCAAAGATTCGGCCGGGGAGTTGCAGGGGGGACCCATGTACGTCATCGTCGAGGGACTTGGAAAAAAGTGGAGGCCACTGGCCGTATTTTTCTCTGTCGCCTGCCTAATCGGGGCGACGCCCGTCTTTCAGGCCAATCAGATGGTGGCAGCCCTCAAAGACGTGGTGTTCATTCCTAACGGCATTGAGCCGGGATTCGGATTGGAATTGGGTATCGGCATTGTCATTGCCGTTGTCGTAGCCATGGTGATCATCGGCGGAATTAAGAGAATTGGCGCTGTGGCTGCTCGGCTGGTACCTTCGATGGTCATCCTTTATGTAGTGAGCGTCTTGCTCATTCTTGTATTCAACGCATCGGAGATTGTGCCTTCGCTCTGGCTGATCGTTACCGATGCCTTTACGGCAAAGGCCGCTTTGGGTGGCGCCATTGGCTCGTTGATCATTGAAGGCGCCAAGCGTGCCGCCTTTTCCAATGAGGCGGGCATCGGTACCGCACCCATGATGCATGGAGCGGCCAAAACGAAGGAACCCGTGCGTGAGGGATTGGTCGCCATGTTGGGGCCGGCCATCGACACATTGGTGATATGTACGATGACCGGATTGTGCATTCTGATTACAGGTGTGTGGAAATTGCAGGAGACTAACGGAATTACGCTCACTGCCCAGGCCTTCAGCCAGTCGCTGGGAGTCGTGGGGCCTTACCTCCTGGTAATAAGCGTCGTGATTTTTGCCATCACGACCATCTTTGGATTGGCTTATTATGGCCGTAAGAGCCTGTCATTTCTGATTGGTGCCAAGTACGGGAACTATTTCAACTATTGGTATGTCATGCTAGTGCTCATTGGTTCTGTGTCGACGCTGGACCTGGTGGTCAATATCGTCTTTATCGGCTATGGGCTCATGGCTTTTCCTACCGTGATCTCAGCCTTATTGCTGGCGCCGAAAGCACTGGCAACTGCAAAAACCTACTTTAATTCGCTATCAACCTGATTTTCACCCGAATGAAGATATTGTGAGAGTCGTACCTTTAGGCTTTCCTCTATATTTGTGCACTTAAGTTTGAGGCTTAAAAATGAGAATTATAATTGCTGGGGCAGGAGACTTGGGTTTCCATCTCGCAAGACTGTTGGCGAACGAGGAGCAGGACATTGTGTTGATCGATCGGAATGAAGATGTGCTCAACCATGCCGCCAACAACCTCGACGTTCAGACGCTGAGAGGGAGTTCTACTTCCTACAAAACACTCGAGGACGCCAATGTGGGCAAAGCTGACATGCTCATTGCCGTCACCTCCGACCAGGAGACCAACATTACTACGGCCATACTTGGCAAACAATTGGGTGCAAAGCGCACCATTGCCAGAATTTCCAATGTAGAGTTTTTGCAGCGAGACAGGCTGGATCTTCGAACTATCGGCATCGACGAGATCATTTCTCCCGAGTCACTGGCGGCCAAGGAAATCCGGCGCTTGCTGAAGGAGACAGCTCTGACAGACACGTTTGAGTTCGAAAAGGGCATGCTGTCACTGATCGGAATTACCGTAGATGAGGAGTCGGAGCTGAAAGACAAGACCCTGACAGAAGCGGCCTACCTCAATCCGGATCATAATTTCACGACCGTAGCTATCCTAAGGGAAGATGAGACCATCCTTCCTCATGGCAACAATAAGTTCAAACTCCACGACCATGCCTATTTCATCGCTCAGCCTGATGGCATTGATCGAGTGATGGACCTCTCCCGCAAGGAAAGAATAGACATCAAAAATGTGATGATCCTCGGTGGTAGCAAGATGGGCATCAACACGGCCCGTCAGCTCGGAAAGAAGTACAATGTCAAGATGGTCGAAAGCAAGAAAGACAAGTGCTTTCATCTGGCCGATGAACTTACCGAGACCATGATCATCAACGGCGACGGCCGGGACGTAGAGCTGCTGAAGGAGGAAGGCATCGATCAGATGGACGCCTTCATCGCTGTTACTGGCAACTCCGAGACGAACATCATATCGTCACTGGTGGCTAAAAACAGCGGTGTCAAAAAGACCATTGCCCTTGTGGAGAACATGGACTATATCCACCTCTCACAGAGCATCGGAGTCGACACGTTGATCAACAAAAAGCTGATCGCGGCAAACTTCATTTTCCGATACATCAGACGGGGACAAGTCATCAATCTCACCAGTATCCACGGCGTGGATGCGGAGATCCTTGAGTTTGAGGTCAGCCCAACTTCGAAGATCCTCAAGCGGGAGCTTCGCAACCTGGATTTTCCCAGAACAGCCATCATTGGCGGCGTAATTCGGAAGAGCCGGGGATACACTGTTCGAGGAAATTTTAAATTTGAGCCAAAAGACCGGGTAGTGGTCCTTTCAAAACCCGAGTGCATCCACCATGTTGAGAGCTTCTTCAAGTAGCGAACGGCCATGAGGTTCAACTACAAGGTCATCCTCAATATCCTAGGGATCCTCCTTGTGTTGAATGGTTGCTTCATGTTCCTATGCATACCGTTCAGCCTTTACTACGGTGAGGGTGATTTGGTGGCCATCTCGATGTCGGCAGGAATCACGATCGTCAGTGGACTTATTCTCTGGCTAGCCACACGAAAAAATCGCTCTAAAGAGCTTCGCAAACGGGAAGGCTATTTGGTGGTGACCGCTGGATGGCTGACCATGTCCTTTTTTGGTTCGCTTCCCTATGTACTCAGTGGATCCATTCCTGACCTTACCAACGCATTCTTCGAGACCCTTTCGGGCTATTCCACCACCGGTGCAACGATACTCACAGATATCGAGTCGGTCCATAAAGGCATTCTCTTTTGGCGGAGCCTCACGCAGTGGATCGGTGGAATGGGTATCATCGTACTAACGGTGGCGATCCTCCCGATACTGGGGATTGGGGGCATGCAGCTGTTTGTGGCGGAAGCACCCGGCATATCTCCGGATAAGCTGCAGCCACGTATTAAAGAGACAGCAAAGCGCCTTTGGCTGATCTACCTGGGTCTGACCGGCGTCGAGACGGTGTTACTGTGGATCGGGGGTATGGACTTCTATGATGCCATCAACCATGGGTTGACCACCATGGCTACCGGAGGATTCTCCACCAAAAACGCCAGCATTGCCCATTTCGCGTCACCTTTCATCCAGTACGTCATCATTGCCTTCATGTTCCTGGCCGGTACTAATTTCACGATGACATACTTCGGCCTGCATGTCAATTTTCGCAAGGTCCTGAGAAATGAAGAGTTCCGGTATTACCTGGGATTTTGCCTGACGATCTCCGTAGTGGTCGGTGTCATCATCTTTGGGCTCGGTCACGATTCTTTTGAGAAATCGATGCGTGATGCCTTGTTCAATGTGGTATCCATTATTACCACCACAGGGTACGTCACCCATGATTACACGGCCTGGACTTCCTTCCTGACCTTGCTGTTCTTCATCATGATGTTCTTCGGAGCATCGGCCGGTTCTACCGCGGGAGGTGTCAAGATCGTGCGCCATATCATCCTCATAAAAAATAGTATTCTGGAGCTCAAGCGCCAGGTCCATCCCGCGGCTGTCATCCCTGTTCGCTTCAATGGCAAGGCCGTCACACAGGACATCACCTTCAATATCCTCGCGTTCATCATGATCTACATTAGCATCTTCGCTTTTGGATCGATCATCATGGGGATCCTGGGACTGGACTTCATGACCGCCATCGGCTCGGTAGCAACATGCCTGGGCAACATCGGACCCGGTGTGGGTACTGTTGGTCCCGTTGACAATTTTGCTCACCTGCCCTCTGCCGGCAAGTGGTTCCTGGCGTTCCTCATGCTCCTTGGACGTCTTGAGCTCTTCACCGTGCTCATTCTCTTCACACCGTATTTTTGGCGAAAAATCTAAACATCCATTCACGGATAGGATAATTTAGCGGCCAAACGAAATCTTAGCCCTCCCCATGCAAAGCATCTTCAGTTTCCTCATCTGGAGCCAGGACCCCGTGATTTTCAAGATCCCCATGTCCGCCTTGGGATTCGAAGATCGTCCCATCGTTTGGTATGGATTGCTCTTCGCACTGGGCTTTGTCGTCTCTCAGCAGATCATGTATCGCATCTGGAGGGAAGAGGGCCGTGATGTGAAGGACGTTGACAAGCTTACGACCTACATGGTCGTCGCTACCATAGTAGGTGCGAGATTGGGCCATTGCCTCTTTTACAATCCCTGGCACTACCTGTCAAATCCCTTGGAGATTCTCAAGATCTGGGAAGGCGGTCTCGCGAGCCATGGCGCCACCATCGGGATCCTCATTGCCATTTGGCTTTTTGTCCGCAATACCAAGGGCTACACATGGTTTTGGGTACTCGACCGGTTGGTGATTGTAGTGGCACTGACGGGTGCGATGATCCGTACAGGCAACCTGATGAACTCTGAGATGGAGGGGACCGAGACCAAGGCCAACTACGGCATCATCTACGCGCGAGGTACCAAAGAGGTGCTCAACTTTAGTGAGGAAGTGGAGTCGGTCAAGTTCCGGAAAGGAGGCGAACTCCAAAGCGATCAGCCCGGTCGGCACCCGATCACAGCCATTGTCACCTTCAATCGGAAAAGCAATTTTGGTAACAGCCCGCAGGAGAAGCGCCTCATCGAGACGTCTTTGCGCAATCGCCTACTCAATAGCCGAGAAGTGAGAGAGCACATAGAGTTTGGGCCAGGTGAGTTGCAGTATAAGGTCTACGAGGAAGACGGCCGCCAGCGACTAGAGATCTACGGTATCGGCATTTCACGTCACGCCGCCCAGGTGTATGAGGCCATCTATTGCCTCCTGATCATGGTCCTGCTTTACTGGCTTTGGAAGAACCGCAGAGAGCAGTTACCATCGGGGTTCCTGTTCGCCATGTTCAATATTCTCCTTTGGTCGCTGAGATTTATCGACGAGTTCTTCAAGATGAACCAGGAAGACTTCGAAGCCGACATTCCGTTGAACATGGGGCAGTGGCTTTCCATTCCCATGTTCCTGTTTGGTGTGGGAGTTATGATCTATATCTATCAGAAGCGCGGGAGCGCAGAAGCCAAAGAATAGCATTTTTTCTGGGACGCCCCGTCGCTCGTGGCCTTGCGCCCAGACCTGCGCCGCCCTTGTCATTCGTCGGAGAGATCGTAAACCGAGTCATTTTGGAGTATGCGGGAATTCTATTGTGATTGCCGGATTTCTCGGGCTTGCGGGCCGGGCGCCTCACCGCAGCACATCAACACTGTGGATCGGTATCCTCGGTCGCGGCCAGATCTTCCCTGCTACTACCTAAGGTGGACTATTGTACTTGCTTGGTGCTTTTTACTTGTTGGTGCAACAGGTCACTTTACGTCAATTTTTGTCTCCTCTGCCATGGGATGATTGGCGCGATCAGGCGCTTGTGTGGTAGATTCTTTCAGCTTAAACCTGGAGACTTTGTCATTCAGTTTATCGGCAATC
Organism: Cyclobacteriaceae bacterium; assembly: GCA_965227935.1. Lineage (GTDB taxonomy): Bacteria > Bacteroidota > Bacteroidia > Cytophagales > Cyclobacteriaceae > JAWPMT01. The sequence continues at coordinate 922,492 of CBDDGS010000055.1, forward strand.
TCTGCGAATGCCCTTGACTGAGCGATCGACTCAGTCAGGCTGCTACTCAAAGTTCCCGTGGCACTGCGAGCACGTTCGGTACCTGTCGCCGTTTCTTCGGCTACGACCACTACTTGCTGTATGTGCTGCATGACAACTGAGGCTTTCTCTGACTGTTGCTGGGCTGCTGTCAGGATGCCTTTCGAGATCTCCAGGGCATTGCGACAAGAAGTAGCGACCTGCTCGAAGGCCACACTGGACTTCTCCGTAGCCTCTTTGCCACCTTCCAGATTCTTCGTGATCGCCTGTATTTTCAAGTCCGTTGTGCGGGCGCTATCTTTCACACCAGCCACAAGCTCTTCGATTTCTGAGACAGACTTTTTGGAGTCATCAGCCAGCTTGCGGATCTCTTCCGCGATGATGCCAAACCCTCTTCCCGATTCACCTGCCTGGGCTGCCTCGATCGCAGCATTGAGAGCCAGTAGGTTAGTCTGAGCCGAGATGTCGTTCATAAACGACAGGATTTGGGTGATGGCCCCGATCCGCTCATTGAGCGCATTCATGGCCTCCACAGTCTCATTCGTCACGGCATTTACGTCCTGAATGTTCTCTTTGAGGGAGACCACTGCAGCTACGCCGTTTTCACTCTTTTCCACACCTAGAAGCGAGGCGTCATTGATTTCATGAGACTGCTTATCGATTTCTTCTGATAGCGATACCAATTCGCGCATGAGGGTAGACGATTGATCTACCTGTGACAGCTGACTGCTGGCACCGGCATTGATCTCATCCATCGAGGTGGTGATTTCCATGCTGGTTGTCGTGACGCTCTCTCCCAATTCCACCATTGCCTTGGAGGCCCTCGAGATATGAGCAGCATTGTCTTTTATGTCCAGCAGCAAAGTATTGAGCGAGTCGATGGAAGCGTTGAGGTTGTCTGAGAGCTCCGCTATCTCACCCTTGGATTCACCCTCCAGGCGGTTGACGAAGTTGCCGTCGGCCAGGTTCTTGGCGATGCCGGCCATGATCTGCAGAGGCTTTCCCATGGATTCAAAAAGCTCGTTGACTGTCTGGCTCAGTGTCTTCCAATGCCCTTCTTTCCCAGCTAGCTCGAGGCGCCCATTGTAATACCCTGAGGTAACCGTATAGCCCACGATATCCTGGATCTCCTGGAGACTCGTTTGAAGCAGCGACCTCTGTGAGGCAAGCTCTTCATTTTGAGCGGAAATTTCTTTTTTGCGTTGAGCGGCCTTCCTTTGTGAAGCTTCAAAAGCAAACTGCAGAAAATAGAACTGCATCATGATCGCCGCCAGGTTGCCCCAGAAAAGGATCACATTGATGTGATTCGAACCCTCCACAAAAGGCAGGTTGTCGAGGGGGATGCCCAACCACCGAAGAGCAGGGTCGAAAAAAGCCAGAATGACAATCGCGATAGCAGTAGTCACGATGACTTTGTGACGCTCCAGTCTCCAATCAAAACAACTGATGATACACACGAAGATGCCCGGAGCTATGTGCTTGAACAGCATCGGGCTGGTGATTCCCTCGATGTAGCCAATCTCCAAAAACCGGGAATGCGTCAGATAGTTGCACAGGAGGAGGTATAGGATGGTAGTTGTAAAGTTGCTCGCTCTCCCGAGATCATAGTATCCGATTCGTTTCAGGGCTACGTTGGCAAAGGGGATGAAGAAGAAGCCCATCATCAGCAGGCCCATGAACCAGTTGCCAAAGATGCCCAGTATCAAGCCCAGGAGCATCGCATACAGACCCATGCCCAGGTCGGAATAATTCGTTCCCTGGATCCTGGTGTACAGGTGAGCAGGCAAAGAGGGGTCCTTTTTAGGCGTTAGGAATTGGCGGAGCGGTCTCGGAAACATCCGGCGTCAAAAAAATTTTCGGTCTCATCACCGGTACAAAGAAGGTGACTTGCTCTAATGTATGACTAATGACGAACAGGTGCTCAATGAAAAGGCCCGCTAGGAAAAATCCCGGCATGAAAGGGGATTTTCTGCCATCGCCATGGGGGCAGATCGAGGGAGTCTGGCGAAGAGATCCTCTGATTTTATGCCATTGCCAGCGGCCCAGGACTTTATTCTACCTTGATATTGGTGTTCACGATCCGTGAAAGCTCTTCCAGCTTTCCCTGATCATAGAGACTGGGCAACTCCTCCAGAGGTGTGGTCTCGCTATCGGGTTTGTAATTGATGTAGTTCTGAAAGGTGATCCCGCCGATCACTTCCCGATCAAAGGCCTCACGAAAGCGCACCCCGCCGCCATCGGTCTCGTAGTTGTAGGCCAGGTAGTCCAGCGTGAAGTCCCCCTCATGGATCCAGTAGAGAAACTGATCTTCGAAGTCACGACCTCCGTCTTCCTGGTCGAAGGTGACTTTCACCACATAGTACGGTTCTCCTTTGATGGTCTTTTTGCCGAGGTAAGTCTTGTTCACTGCCGGATCGTTCAGTCGATAGAGGATTTCGACGAAGTACAAGACCGAGTTGACTGACCGCCCGTAGCGCTGTTGCCACTCCTCAGTCAGTTGGATGGGCTGCCCTTCTATCTGTCGGGAAAAGTCGGTGCTATTGACGAGTCGATCCACGACCCAACCTGTAGAATCTTCGAATGAGCGCGTGTAGATGAAGTTGCCGCCCTTTCGCATCGCTGCATAACGGCGTTCTCGGAAGTCAAACGAGACCCTTTTCGTTGCGAAAAGGTGAGCACCATTCTCTTGAATGCTCTCATTGATGATCTCTTGTGCCCTTTCGCTCGACCCCAAAGGTTCGCATGATTTTGTCACAAGAAGAACAATGGCAAGCAAAGTAATGCTGGCGTGAAATGGGGTAAAAAGTTTCATCTTCAAGCTCTTTGGGTGCATGTACGACCTCCAGTGGATCAGGTTGATGTAAGCTCCGCCAAATGTGGTGAGCCTGACAAATATGTAGTGACCGGCGATCAATTCGGATCAATCTTACACGTGCGGCATCACACGCTGAGGATTGTCAAATTTGATATCTTTCCCGGATGAAAAAAGACCCATCCTCCGCAACCGATTCCCGACGGCATTTTCTACGAAAAACAGCTCAAGCCACCCTGGCCACTACTTCTGCCGCCACCTTAGCAGCGTGCGAACCCAAACCCACTGTTGAAAGTGGCCCCAACATCAACTTCAACAAGACCTACCGCTGGAAAATGACTACGACGTGGCCACCAAACTTTCCCGTCGTGGGTGAAGGGTGTAAGCTTCTAACCGATTGGGTCAGGGAGATGTCAGGGGGTCGATTGGACATCACCGTCTATGGGGGAGGTGAGCTCATCCCTGCGCTGGAGGGCTTCGATGCCGTTAGCAATGGGGCTGTGGAGATGAACCATGGAGCCGCCTATTATTGGGCGGGCAAGGCCCCAGCTGCTCAGTTCTTTGCTGCCGTACCTTTTGGTATGAACGCGCAGCAGATGGGTGCCTGGATCATATCCGGTGGTGGAGACAAACTGTGGGAGGAGCTGTACGCCCCTTTCAATTTGCTGCCGATCATCTGCGGCAATACGGGTGTGCAAATGGGTGGCTGGTTCAACAAGGAGATCAATAGGATCGAGGACCTTCAAGGCCTGAAAATGCGCATCCCCGGACTGGGTGGTAAGGTGTTGGCCAAAGCGGGAGGTACACCACAGCTAGTGCCCGGTGGAGAGATCTATACCAACCTGGAGAGAGGTGTCATCGATGCCACGGAATGGATCGGCCCCTATCATGACTACAAAATGGGGTTCCACAAAGTGGCTGAATACTACTATTACCCTGGCTGGCATGAGCCGGGACCCGTGCTGGAGATGATTGTGAACAAACCGAAGTTTGAAGAGCTGCCGAAGGACCTCCAGGAAATATTGCGTACCGCATGCATGAGGCTCAGCCGCTGGATGATGGCGGAGTTTGATGCCAAGAATGGTGAGTACCTGGCAAAACTCATTGACGAAGAGGGCGTGAAGCTGCGGGCCTTCCCGGAGGAAGTCCTCAATGTACTGCGCCAAAACACGCAAGAGGTCATCGACGAGCTCACTGCCAATGACCCTCCCAGCAAGAAAGTCTATCAGTCATTCTCAGCGTTCAAGCAGCGTGTCAAGAGCTGGATGGACGTGAGCGAGAAAATATTCTATCAGAAGCTCAATGCCTGACGCCCACCTGGGTGTATCAATTAGTATTTCGGGATAGATGGATCGATCTCGTCGGACCAGGCAAGGATCCCACCCTTTAAGTTGTACAGGTTGTCAAAGCCGTGGTTTTTCTCGAGGAATTGGACAGCGTTGCCACTTCTCGCACCGCTGCGGCAGTGAATGATCACTTGCTTGTCTTTGGCAAATTTGTCGATGTTGTCAGGCACAGAACCCAATGGGATCAGTTCCCCACCCAGATTCGCAAAGTCGAATTCATTCTGCTCACGAACGTCGATCAATTGGAAATCGGCACCTTCGTCCAGTAGCTGTTTCAGTTCCTTAACTGTTACTTCTTTCATGTGTGTTTAGTGAGTATTTCATTGATTAGAATAGGTTCATCCCAAATTTGGTTCATAAAGCTGAGAGATGCCACTCTGTCAATCCCCTAGGCTAGGCAAAAACGTGACAATATCTGGGAAGGCTACTAGCAAGGCGAGGAGTACGATCTGAATGATGACGAATGGGATGATTCCACGGTATATATCGCCAGTTTTCACTTCCGCGGGGGATACACCCTTCAGGTAGAAGAGGGCGAAGCCAAATGGCGGTGTGAGGAAACTTGTCTGTAAGTTGATCGCTAGTAGAATACCAATCCACACCAGATCAATGCCCAGGGCCAAAAAGATGGGAGCGACAATTGGCACGATGATGAAAATGATCTCGATGAAATCGATGAAGAAGCCTGCAAAGAACACAAGCAGCATCACGACAAACAGGAACTGATAAGGTTGGAGGTTGGCACTTTCGATGATCGACAAGAAAAATCGGTCGCCTTCCAGTCCCCGGAAAACGAGCGAAAACGACGTGGCGCCAATGAAAATCATGAAGACCATGCAGGTGATAAGTACCGTCTCACGACTGGCATCTTTCACAATCTTCAGATTGAGCTTACCCTGGACCGCCGTCAAGATGGCGGCGCCCATGGCTCCGACGCCTGCTGCTTCTGTGGGACTGGCAATGCCGGCGAAGATGGATCCCAGCACGGCAAGGACCAGCAGAAATGGGAACACGAAGCTCTTGATCAGCTCCCCTGTGAATCCTTCACTCTTGAAAGCATCGATCTCCTCCTGAGGGATCAGGGGGACAAGCTGAGGTCGCAGCCTGGCAATACTCAGCACATAGATGAGGTACATTCCCACTAGCGCCAATCCTGGAATAACGGCTGCCAGGAAGAGGTCACCGACTGAGACATTGAGTACGCTACCGAGTAGAACAAGTACTACCGAGGGAGGGATGATTTGCCCGAGGGTGCCGGAGGAGGCGATGACGCCTGTGGCCAGACCCCGGTCATAGCCGCGCTTCAGCATGGTTGGCAGGCTGATTAGGCCCATAGTAACTACGGTGGCTCCGATGATCCCTGTACTGGCGGCCAATAGGCCCCCTACTATGATTACCGCCACAGCCAAGCCCCCCCGAAATCGCCCGAAGAGCATACTGATCGTTTCGAGCAACCTTTCGGCAATCCCCGATTTTTCCAGCATGATCCCCATGAAGACAAAGAGCGGCACGGCCAGCAATACGAAATTGTTCATCACCCCGTAGACCCTTAGGGAGAGGAGATAAAAGAAGTCGACGTCAAAAACCCATAGGCCCACGAGGACAGACAGTCCCCCCAGGGTGAATGCAACAGGGTACCCTGCCAGGATCAGGATGAAGACTGCTGCGAACAGTAGTAAGGGGAGGTACTCAATCATGCCGCAAAATCACTTGAATGCTTTGAATCATTTTGGCAATTCCTTGCAGTCCCAGTAAGACAAAGCCAATGGGGATAGCAGACTTGATGATATAGCGAGCGGGTAACCCTCCGGGATCGGGGCTTGTCTCGCGGATCTCAAAGGAGCTCACGACGAAAGGCCAGGACTTGTACGCGGCCACGACACAAAAGGGAAGTAAGAATATTAGTGTGCCGATGAGGTTGACCCATTCTTTTCTTTTTGGGCTGAATCGCTGGTAAAAAACATCTACCCTCACATGTCGATCCTGCTGGTAGGCGTATCCAAGGCCCAGGAGAATGATCGCTCCAAAGAGGTGCCATTCCATCTCCGCATTGGCTACCGAGCCGATATTGAAGAGGTAGCGAAGGATCACATCGAACACGATCAATAACACAAGCACCACCACGAGCCAGGAGATGGCTTTGCCTACCCAGAGGTTGAGGCGATCGATCAGGTCAATGATTTTCTTCAATGGCTTAGGATGCGAATGGATGTGAAGCTAATAAAAGATGTAGACTTACGTGCTCGCGTCTTTCATCATTGGTAGCTCTGCATCCGGGCATTTCGGAGTTTTTCGGCTTGCCTTGCGTATCGCTTCGCCTGGCGACTTTTCAGTATCGAGAAGGTGGGGGTGAAGACCACGGCGCCAGCGCCTGTGAAGAAGGCCGCGTATCCCAAAGCAAAGGAGCCATCAGCAACATTCAACTGCTGTTGCACTATGATAGCGCTGACCACCACCACTCCGGCGCCAATCCAGCCGACAGTCCGGGATTGCCTCTTGGACCTGAGGGCATTTCCAAGCTCGCGGTTGACATCTGGGAAGGACCAGTCATAGTCTTCAAACCCCTCGCGTGCAAGCAAACGGAGGTCGGCGGCATTCAACGACATTGAGGGTGTCACATCCTGTCCGTGGGCGGAGGAGGTAGATAGGACCACCAACTGCCAGGTAAGGAAAAAATATAGCGGACGCATGCTAATAGTGCTCCGGCAATCAAAAAGTAACCTAAGATACTCAATCCTTCAACTAACTATCGAAAACAGCAGCCAGAAGCGCTCTCGCCCGTACCTTTGCACCATGCAAAAGGACATTCGTCAGCAATCGCTTGCTGATCTTAGCGAATACTTCCTTGCTCAAGGGGAAAAGGCCTTTCGCGCACGGCAGGTGTGGGAGTGGCTTTGGGTGAAGTCTGCCCGATCTTTCGATGAGATGTCCAACCTCTCCAAGGGTCTCCGTGAGAAGCTGAAGCGAGAATTTGTGCTCCGTCCCATCGTTACCCAGAACGCGCAGCACTCCAACGACGGTACGATCAAGTCGGCCTTTCGACTGTATGATGAAGAGTTGGTGGAGGGTGTGCTCATTCCGGCAGATGATCGAATGACAGCCTGTGTATCGTCGCAAGTGGGCTGTTCTCTTTCCTGCAAGTTTTGCGCTACAGGTTACATGGATCGCAAGCGCAACCTGGAGCCCGGCGAGATTTATGACCAGGTGGTGGAGATCAATCGTCAGGCTACTGACAGCTTCCAACAGCCCCTTTCGAACATCGTGTTCATGGGCATGGGGGAGCCATTACTCAATTACAAGAATGTGCTTGCGGGCATTGACCGCATCACGAGTGAAGATGGCCTCAACATGTCTCCGAAGCGCATTACGGTCTCGACGGCAGGTATCGCGAAGATGATCAAGAAGCTCGCTGACGACGAGGTCAAGTTCAACCTAGCGCTTTCTCTTCATGCTGCCAACGATACCAAGCGCAACCAGATCATGCCGATCAATGAGACGAATACTTTGGAGGCACTGAAGGAGGCGTTGCTATATTTCTACGAGAAGACGAAGAACAAAATCACCTTCGAGTACATCGTATTCTACGACTTCAACGACCAGATCGAAGACGCTCGTGAACTTTGGCAGTTTGCTAAGCAGATTCCCTCGAAGATCAACATCATCGAGTACAATCCTATCTCCGAGGCCAGCTTCCGCAATACAGAGGCTGATCGGTTGGACCGATTTGCTGAGTTCCTCCGCAAGAAGGGCCTCATTGTCAATGTTCGCCGTAGCCGTGGCAAAGACATCGATGCCGCATGCGGTCAGCTGGCGAATAAGTCAAAGGCCACAGCCTAGGTGTAGGCTCCATCGACGTGATGCCGAATTGACTCCGCCTCGAAGTCGCTAATACTACTGGGGTGTGCCGCTATACGCCGGTCCGTAGATCACCCTTCCACTCCTATTGGCGGTGAATTCTCCATCATCCACCATCAGCGTACCGTTGACGATCACGTAGGGCATACCATCAGGGTATTGATGAGGTGCCTGGAAAGTCGCTTTGTCAATGACCGTTTCCGGGTCGAAGATGACCACGTCAGCGAAGGCTCCTTCTTTGATAATGCCGCGGTCGTCCATCCCCAATCGTTGGGCGGGCAATGAAGTCATCTTGCGGATCGCATCTGTGAGAGTGATCAATCCGCGCTCTCTAGCATACCTACCAAGCACGCGAGGGAAAGTACCATACCACCGAGGGTGGGGATGGCCGATACCAGGGCGGCAGAGCCTTCCATCGGAGGCAATCATCGTCATAGGGTGCTGCATGATGCGGTCCACATCTTCGTCACTCATGGCGAAGTAGACGCATGAAGCACCGCCGTTGAGTTGAGCTTCGATGACGAGGTCGGCACCATTTTCGGCCGTGGGCTCCAGCCCTCTGCTTTCGGCCCAGTACTTGAGCGTTTTACCCTCTAGCTCTTCATTCCATTGGACACGAGCCAGCATGATCCTGTCAAGGTCCCCACCTCCGCGGTCGTTCATGATATTGAAGACAATGCCCGCATGTATGCTGTCTCGCAAGGCGGGACTCTCGGTTCGATCTCGAAAAGCATCATTACCTCCACCCCGGGCCCACGCAGGGATCAACACGGATATGCCGGTGTAGCTGGCGTTGTAGGGGTACTGATCCATCATGATATCAAGGCCTATGTTTCGGGCAGAGTCCACCATCGCCAGTGTCTGACGGCTTTTCCCCCATACGGGCATCCCGATGGCCTTGTGGTGGGTGAGAACCACCGGAATTTCGGCCTCCCTACTGATCACCATCGCTTCCTGCACCCCTTCGATCAGTCCCAGACCCTCTTCGCGCAGGTGTGATGTGTAGATACCTCCCAAGTCGGCCGCCACCTTGGAGAGAGCGATGACCTCATCAACATTGGAAAACGCTCCTGGGAGATATTTCAGCCCTGTGGAGATGCCAAAGGCGCCGTGTTCCATCGCCTCCCTCACCTGCGTTTTCATCGCCTCGAGCTCGTCGCTCGTTGGTGTGCGATTGTCCATGTCCATGATGTTGCGGCGAATGGTGTTGTGCCCCGCGAGATAAGCGATGTTCATCCCAAGGCCCAACTGCTCCAACGTATCAAAGTGATCGTTCAAGGGCCACGGTCCGCCCCCATCCGGGCCTCCCAGGGCAAGGGTGACGCCCTGACGTACGTGACTCTCGGCATCAGGCATCTCGAGGATAGGATCGAGATGCGTGTGCATGTCGATGAACCCTGGCGCAAGCGCCAGGCCCTGAGCGTCTATTTCCCGACTGTTGTTGGCGGAACTAATTTGCCCCACCTTGACGATACGGTCGCCGTTGATGGCTATGTCCGCCCGGACGGGGTCGCCCCCTAAGCCATCATAGACTTGCGCGTTGCGGATGACGAGGTCATACGACGGCTGTTCACAAGCAAGTAGGAAGATGGCGGCGAGGATCAGTAGATTTTTCATACGCTTCAAGCTACTTTATTCGATTGAGAAATGTGACCGATCAGCCGTCTTTGTCAGAAGGTACCAGTGCGCCCCCCATCCACAGGGATATTCGTCCCGGTGATGTACCGTGCCTGATCACTGCAGAGAAAAGCCGCCAGGTATCCCATGTCCTCGATCTGGCCGAAGAATTTGGTGGGAACGGAAGCGCTCATGGATTTCGACACCTCCTCGTAGGATTGACCGCTGTTTTTGCTGCGATCCTCGATGATCTGACGCAGGCGACCAGTCTCAATGAACCCGGGCAGGAGGTTGTTGACGGTGATCCCATTTTCCGCTACCTCCAGAGACAGGGTCTTCGACCAGGATGCTACGGCGCCTCGTACGGTGTTGCTGACGCCGAGGCCATAGATGGGGACTTTCACCGAAGTGGAAATGACGTTGATGACTCTTCCAAAGCCCTGTGAAGTCATATGGGACAAGGCGGCGGTGGTGAGGGCATGGGAGCATCGGAGCTGCTGCGTGAGGGCCTTTTCGAACTTAGGCCAGCTCTCATCGCTGACGAGTCCTGGCGCCGGACCTCCAGTGTTGTTGATCAATATGTCAACTTCGGACTTCTTGATGTGCTGGACCGCTTGCTCGATGTCCACGAGGCTCGATTGGTCAAAGACGAAAGTATCGTGGCCTGCTCCAGGCAAAGCGGCCAGCTGCTTGGCCAGTTTTTCATTGTTGCGGGCGGCAAGGGTGACACGAGCACCGCTGGTAGCGAGTTGCCTGGCAATCCCCCAGCCGATACCCTGGGTACTACCACATACAAATGCATGGCGATTTTGTAAATCTATGTTCATGGAAATGTGTTAATTATGTACGACGAGATCCCAGAGCATTCTTCTGTCTCCGGACCTCTAATCAATAACTTTTTGTGACGTTTTCGATTTATTCATAAATATGAGACAGCCATTCAACTTAAGGAACTGGATCGAGGCAAATCGTGACATTCTCAAGCCACCAGTGGGTAATAAAAACCTTTATCATGATGCTGGCGATTATATCGTCATGATCGTTGGTGGCCCCAATGCCCGCAAGGACTACCACTACAATGAAACCGAGGAACTCTTTTACCAGCTGGAGGGAGAGATTCTCGTGAAGGTGCAAGATGAAGGCAAGTCGGTGGACGTCCCCATCAAGGAAGGCGAGATGTTCCTGCTTCCGGCCAACGTGCCTCACTCACCAATTCGCCCGGCGAACACGGTTGGACTAGTCGTGGAACTGAAGCGAAAGGACGGCCAGCAGGATGGACTCCAGTGGTATTGCGACAACTGCAACAACAAGTTGCATGATACCTACTTTCCTTTGACCAATATTGAAAAGGACTTCCTGCCAAGATTTAGAGAGTTTTATGGTTCCGAAGAACTACGGACCTGCAGCAATTGTGGGACGGTGATGGAGGCCGACGAGCGATTTGTCTGATCATGGAATTGACAGACGCACAGACCCAGGCACGCAAGCATGATGCGGAAGACCCATTAAAGAGCTACCGGGATAAATTTCACATCCCACAAAAAGGGGGAAAGGATGTCATCTATTTCTGTGGAAACTCCCTCGGACTTCAACCTCGCTCCGCGGTGGACCATATCCAGAACGAAATTGATCGGTGGCGGGAATTGGCCGTAGAGGGGCATTTCATGGGCGACTTGCCGTGGGTGGAGTTTCACAAACGTTCGAAGGGGGCACTTGCCAATCTTGTAGGCGCGCAGGAAGTCGAGGTGGTGGCCATGAACAATCTTACCACCAATCTCCACCTGATGCTGGCTTCCTTCTATCGCACCGCTGGCAGGAGGAAGAAGATCATTATTGAGTCCGGCGCCTTTCCCTCTGATCACTTCGCTGTGACCACATTCATGGAAATGCTCGGTGTGGATCCCTCCGAGCACCTGATCGAGCTTAAAGCCAATGCCTCTGGATATCTGCCCCCAGAAGAGACGCTGGAGATCATACAAAACGCCGGCGATGAATTGGCACTGGTAATGCTTCCAGGTGTGCAATACTACTCTGGTCAGGTGCTGGACATCCGCTCTATCACCGCTGCCGCACATGCCGTGGGAGCGTACGCCGGCTTCGACCTCGCACATGCCATCGGCAATCTGCCCATGGCCTTGCACGACGACGGTGCGGATTTCGCGGTCTGGTGCAGTTACAAGTACCTCAACTCAGGCCCCGGTAGTGTATCTGGCGTATTCATTCACGAGCGTCATGCACTGGATACGACTTTTCCTCGCCTTGGGGGATGGTGGGCGCAAGAGGAGGATGAACGCTTCCAAATGGAGAACGTCTTCAAACCCATGCGTGGAGCGGACGGTTGGCAGTTGAGCAACATGAATGTGTTGGGGTCCGCCGCACATCACGCCTCGCTAGAGATATTTGAATCGGCGGGGATACAGCAGCTCCGGGCGAAAAGCATCCAACTAACGAGGTTTCTGGAGCAGGTCCTCAATGAGTCGCCGACGATTCGAGACAACATTCAAATTTTGACGCCATCGAATCCCGGGGAGCGGGGTTGCCAGCTGTCACTATTCCTCCCTCACCATGGCAAAGAGATCTTCGATTATCTGATCGATCACGGTGTAGTGCTGGACTGGCGGGAGCCCAACGTCATCCGTGCAGCACCTACCCCGCTGTACAACAGTTTTGAGGAAGTAGTTACCTTTAAAGGAATTTTAGAAGATGCTTTCACCCAAAACAAATGAGTAAGACCCAACATGTGGCTGTGGTAGGAGCAGGGCTGGTGGGTTCTTTGATTGGGGTCTTGCTACGAAAAAGGGGTTTGAAGGTATCCATCTTCGAGAAGCGCGGTGACTTACGAAAGGTGAAAGTCAAAAATGGCCGCTCCATCAATCTTGCACTGAGCGACCGGGGTATTCGCGCCCTCAAAGACTCCGGGATTTATGAAGACCTCGCCAGCGAACTGGTCCCCATGCATGGTCGCATGATGCATGATCCGAAGGGGGACCTGACATTTCAGCCTTATGGCAAGAAAGGTCAGTACATCAATTCCGTTTCCAGGATCAACCTCAATCGCAAACTCATCGATATCGGCGAAAAGGCCGGCATAGAGTACTATTTCAACCACCGGTGCGTGGACATCAACCCGCGACGAACAACCGCCTATTTTGCTCACGAGGATGAGGAAGTGAAAAAGGAGGTAGACCTGATCATCGGTGCCGATGGGGCTTTTTCGGAAGTACGTAAGTGCATCCTGGAGGAGGAGAAGAGGGAGTTTCGCAAGGCCTTTCTGGACTACGGCTACAAGGAGCTTACGATTCCAGCGGGACCGGATGGTGACTTCCAGTTTGAGCCCAATTATCTGCACATTTGGCCAAGAGAGCAGTTTATGCTGATTGCTCTCCCCAACCCTGACAAGACCTTTACTTGCACACTGTTCTTGCCTTATGAAGGCGCTGTCTCTTTTGAGACACTACAAACCGACGATCAGATACAGGCATTCTTCAATGGCAACTTCCCCGATGCCATAGCCCGGATGCCCCATTTGGTGCGGGAGTTCCACCGAAATCCGACGTCATCACTTGTCACCATCCACTCCTACCCGTGGCACTCAAACAGGACGCTTGTGATAGGAGATGCCTCGCATGCCATCGTCCCTTTCTATGGGCAAGGCATGAATGCCGGCTTCGAAGACTGCCGTATTTTGACGGAAATAGCTGATGCCCATTCTTACGACTGGGAGACCGTACTGCCCATGTTTGAGAGCAGCCGCAAACCGGATGTAGATGCCATCGCTTCGCTGGCACTGTCCAACTTCGAGGAGATGAGGGCCAAAGTTCGAGACGACAGTTTTCTTGAGAGGAAGCGAATCGAGGCTTTGCTACATGAGGCCTATCCGGAGGATTGGATCCCACTATATACAATGGTCACATTCTCGCACATACCTTACAGCGATGCCATGCGCCGAGGCCAACTGCAGGACAGGGTTTTCAGAAACGCTGTACAAGGGGGATACACTTCTGATCTCGACCGAATGGTCGCGGAGCTTAATGCTCTAAGGAAAGACGTTCAGCCAGTTCATCAATAGTCTCCTGCTCCACCTCGGAAATGCCATCTGCGGCATTGGCAAACAGGTACATTGATTCCAATACAAACTCCTTCTCGTCCCGGTGATCGTCCAGATGGCTTTTCAGTGCATTGAGGAACTTCTTCCTCCAACGGTCGATGTTCTCCAGTAGGTACCGAAACTCGGTTTGGAATAGTTGAGAGATGCGCTGCTTTTCCTCTGGGTCGGGAGACTCAGCGTAGTTGTCCGCCAATCCCTTGGCCACGCCAAGCATTCCTTCCCATTCCTCCTTGTTCAAGACGCCATCGCACATGCACACAATGACGGAAGGATAAAGATTCATGAGATAAGTGAATTGGTCAATCGTGAGATCTACCTTGCGGTTTTTGGTATACTCGTCAAACAAATGGTCCACTTGGTGCTTCATACAGGGCGCGGCATTAGAAGTTCATTGTACCCGGTATACAACGGTCCTTTGCTGAGGCTTGAACCTAATGGATTTCCCCGGGTTAACCCCTAAATTAACCGATTCGAAATAATATATGTCTTTAAAAGTCGCCATAATCGGTTCGGGCATTGCTGGCATTGCTTCAGCCATCCGACTTGCTGTCAAAGGGCATCATGTAGACCTCTTCGAAGCCAATGCATATCCGGGTGGGAAACTCTCCGAGATACAGCTCGGCGACTACCGTTTTGATGCGGGGCCGTCCCTTTTCACCTTCCCTGAGCTCGTTGATGAATTGTTTGTGCTTGCTAAGGAGAATCCCAGGGACTACTTCAACTACGAACGTCTCGAAGAAATCTGTAGATACTTCTATGAGGATGGCACCCAGTTCACGGCCTATGGAGACCGGGATCGTCTTATACAAGAACTGTCCACGAAAACCTCGGAGCCGGCCGAGCACATTAAGAAGGCCCTCGACAATAGTGCTCAATTGTACGATTTCCTTGGAGAGATGTTCATGTTTCGATCGTTGCATGACATTCGGACCTTCATAGGCAAATCGGCTTTTCGGTCGTATCTCAATCTGGGGAAAATGGACTTTTTCCGGACCATGCATGCTGCGAATGAGGATCAGTTCAATGATGCGCGACTCGTGCAGTTGTTTGACCGGTACGCCACATACAATGGCTCCGATCCATACCAGACGCCGGCTACGATGAATATTATTCCCAACCTGGAGTTTGGAAAGGGCGCCTTCTTCCCCGAAGGAGGTATGAATGCCATTACCAGATCGTTGGTGGCATTGGCCGAGCGAACAGGGGTGACACTGCACCTTGGCCAAAAGGTCGAGCGGATCCTGCTGAAGAACAAGAGAATAAACGGATTGAGGGTTGGTGGAGAGGATCTAGACTATGATCGTGTGGTAACGAACATGGACATGGTGGCCACCTACAAAAAATTACTGCCCGATGTGAGCGAGCCGAAGCGTCTGTTGAAGCAACAGAAATCCAGCTCGGCAGTCATTTTCTATTGGGGAATCAGCAAATCATTCCCTGAGCTCGACCTTCACAACATCTTTTTTAGCAGCGACTACAAGACGGAGTTCAAGCACCTGTTTCAAGACATGACGCTGTACGATGATCCTACAGTCTACGTCAACATATCTTCGAAGCACCGTACTGAGGATGCTCCGTCGGGAGGCGAAAACTGGTTTACAATGATCAATGCCCCACATAATGTCGGACAAGACTGGGAGGGATTGGTCGCAGCAGCCAGGCGGTCGATACTCACGAAGTTAGAAAGGATGCTTGGCCAGCCAATCGAGCCCCTTATTGAGGTCGAAGATGTGTTGGATCCACGCACGATCGAGAGTCGTACCAGCTCGTCACTAGGAGCCCTTTATGGCAATAGCTCAAACAATAAGTTCTCTGCATTTCTCCGACACCCCAACGTCAGCCGTCGCATCAAAGGGCTGTATTTCTGTGGAGGAAGCGTTCACCCGGGAGGGGGAATACCGATGGCTTTATCTTCCGCCAAGATCGTCGACAAGTATTTTAGTTGATGGCTACTGATGTGCTGTCCACCTCCGTGCTTCCGTCGGGGAAGAGTACCTTGTAGTTTTCGTAGGTCTGCATGATATCGTGCACATAGCCGACGGGCTCTGATCCTCGGCAGTACCCAAATTGCACAACGGGGTCTTTGAAATACTTGGCTGTCGTTTTTTTCAGGAGGTAATCGGCTGCGACTATCCATTTGTCGGGGTCGTCCCCGTACTTCTCCGCGAGTCGACGGGCATCGCCCACGTGCCCCTGTCCCACATTGTAGGATGCCAGCACAAAGTTTCGTCGTTCCACCGGGTCGGCGATCTTGTCCTTCCAGTAGTCCTCCAGCCAGAGTATGTGCTCCACACCTGCCTGGATGTTTTGCTCGGGGTCCTTTAGTCGAGCGATCCCATACGCCCTACCCGTTCGTGGCATCACTTGCAGCAGTCCCACGGCTCCGGCCCAGGAAACTGTATTGGGATCAAAGCGTGATTCCTTGAACGTTTGCGCGGCCAGGAGTCGCCAGTCCCATCCCAGCCTCTCAGCTCCCTCCTTGATCAGGTCGTCATAGGGGGACAGTTGGCCGCCACCCATCGAAGAGTACTCACTGGCATTTCTTCGACGGATAGCCCTTGAGTTTTTGAAGTATCGATCGTGGATCGCATAGTAGTCTGGCGACTTTTTCATTCGACCTATCCAATAGTCCATGGTATCTAGGAGGGAGACCGCATTTTTTCTGACGCCCCAGGCGATCTGCTGAGGCAGACTCAGGGCGGTATTGATATCCAGGATAGGATAGTACGTCCTGTTGACTTTTGCGATGTCCTCATCGGCCACAGTAAGGTCAAACTCGCCAGTTGCTACTTTCTTGATGATCGCCTCGGTCTCCGCGCTGGGGTCGTCTTCGATGATGATGATGTCGCCTCCTATTTCCTCTGAGAGATTTCGTAGGCGATCGGCATAAGCCGAGCTGTGACGAACAAATACCTCTTTGCCTATCAGCTCTACCGGGCTCCTTATGAGTGTCTTTTCGATTTCGTGAAGTTTCATCTGGCGCCAGTTGTCAGGCTTGCGCTGTACCAGCACCTGCTTCACCAGGTTATGATATTGGGTAAAGGCAATTCGCTTTTTTCTCTCCTTGGTGACCGTCAGGTTATACGCTAATACATCGCCCTCCCCTTTGTTGAGGCGTGCAAAGCTCTTTTCCAGGTCATGCTCAATCTCAATTCGCAGTTCCACGCCCATCGAGTCGGCAAAGGCCTTGAGCAACTCGTATTCATATCCCATGGTCTGTCCCCGGTATTGGAATAGACCGGTCGAACTGTTGTCAATGAGCGCTATGATGTAGCCGCGTTCGAGGATTTGGTCAAAATCAAAATCGACGACTTCCTCAGTTTCTTCAGAAGTTTGCCCCGCTACAGCAGTGGCATCAGTTGTGGACTTCTGACAGCTTATAAGCGCAAAAGCAACGCATACAACGGATAGAGAGGTGAATGTTCTGAGGTTGATCATAGCACAATAAAATACTATAATTCCTCGACAAGTAGGTCAGTGGGGAAACTAAACTTCCTCAGGCGTGTAAATCGCAAGTGCAGCATGATAGAGGCCCTCGGGGTCAAAACCACACTCTCGGTGCAGTTCGATTTGCTCACCGTGCTCGACGATGCGGTCGGGAATTCCCAGGCGTTTTACTCTATTGGAATACCCCTCATCCGCCATAAACTCCAGCACCGCAGATCCGAAGCCACCCATTAGGCAGCCGTCTTCCACCGTGATGATGTATTTGTATCGCTTCATGACCTTGTGAAGGAGCGCTTCGTCGAGCGGCTTCACAAAGCGTAGATCGTAGTGGCCGGCGCGGATTCCCTCTGCTTCGAGCCTGGCGATGGCCTCCGTGGCATAGTTGCCTACATGCCCTACGGTCAAAAAGGCCACTTCATCACCTTCGACGAGCTCCCTTCCCGTACCGATTTCGATTCTTTCCATAGGCTGCTGCCAATCAGTTATAACACCCTTGCCTCGGGGGTATCTGATAGAAAAAGGACCATCGTGTAGTGTCGCCGTATACATAAGATGTCGCAGTTGCACCTCGTTCATCGGCGCAGACACCACAAGGTTTGGCACACATCTCATGAACGCCACGTCGTAGGCGCCGTGATGCGTAGGACCGTCAGCGCCGGCAAAACCAGCGCGGTCCATACAGAATATGACGGGTAGATTTTGGATACAGACGTCGTGGATCACTTGATCGTAAGCACGCTGCATAAACGTACTGTAGATGTTGCAAAACGGAATCAGCCCCTGCGTGGCCAGTCCGGCTGAGAAGGTCACAGCATGCTGCTCGGCGATACCTACGTCAAAGGTTCTTTCGGGCATGGCCTCCATCATGATGTTCATGGATGAACCAGAAGGCATGGCCGGCGTGATGCCCATAATTTTTTCGTTCTTCTCGGCCAGCTCCAGTATCGTCTTGCCGAAGACCTGTTGGTACTTTGGAGGTTGGGGGTTTGGATCCACCTTCGTCTGGATCTCGCCCGTCACTTTGTCAAACTTGCCGGGGGCGTGCCATTTCGTTTGATTTTCCTCTGCGGCTTTGTATCCTTTACCCTTTACGGTGACACAGTGAAGGATCTTGGGTCCTTTAATATCTTTCAGGTCATTGAATACATCCACGAGGTGGTTGACGTCGTGTCCATCAACAGGACCAAAGTACCGGAGATTAAGGGACTCAAAAAGATTGCTTTGCTGTAGCAGGAATGACTTGATGCTGTTTTCTACCTTTCCGACGATCTCCCTCGCGTTGGGCCCAAACTTGCTGATTTTGCCAAGGATATTCCACACCTCATCACGTAGCTTGTTGTAGGTGTGTGACGTAGTGATATCGGTGAGATAGTCCTTCAGGGCCCCCACATTCGGGTCGATAGACATGCAGTTGTCATTGAGGACTATCAGCAGATTGGAATTGGAGACACCTGCATGATTCATTGCCTCAAACGCCAATCCCCCGGTCATCGCTCCGTCTCCAATGACAGCTATGTGCTGCCGATCATCATCTTTGTATTGGTTGCCGACGGACATACCGAGGGCAGCAGAAATCGAGGTGGAGGAGTGCCCAACACCGAAGGAATCATATGGGCTTTCTTTTCGCTTCGGGAAGCCAGAAAGTCCTCCGTATAGTCTATTGGTATGAAAGTCTTTGCGTCTACCCGTCAGGATCTTGTGGCCATAGGCCTGGTGACCTACATCCCAGATCAGCTGGTCCTCTGGTGTATTGAATGCATAGTGGAGAGCCACGGTCAACTCGACCACACCAAGACTTGCACCAAAGTGACCGCCAAAGACCGCTACATGATCGGTGATGTAATTTCTGAGCTCCTCACAAACTTGGGCGAGCTGGTGCACTTGGAGTTGCTTGAGGTCGGCAGGGGAATCGATCCGACCTAATAGGGATCCTGGCTCTATCCGCATATTAGTTCTGTATCAAGATTGATAGATGAACATTGAAGAATGATAAATGTTTGGAATCCATCAACCGTGTAAAAATAATCGAGCAAAAATAGGAGTTTTGGTAGTATTATTTATGTCAACTTTGTAATTCACCCTTTTGCATTTTGATGGCTCAAGCAGTGGACACGGAAAAATTCGAAATCAAACTCCCTTTGTTTGAAGGGCCGTTTGATCTTCTCTTGTTCTTCATCGAACGCGATGAGCTGGATATTTATGATATTCCGATTTCGAAGATCACAGAAGACTTCCTCAACTATATCCATACACTGGAAGAGATGAATGTGGAGGTTGCCAGTGAGTTCATCCTGGTTGCCGCTACGTTGATGAGGATCAAGTCGAAGATGCTGCTGCCTCGACCGGTACTGGATGAGGAGGGGAATGAAATAGATCCGAGGGACGAGTTGGTCAAGCACCTCCTGGAGTACAAGAAGTACAAATCTATCCTCGCGACGCTGGCAACAATGGAGCAGGACCGCCTCAGCAAGGAGAAGCGCGGCAACCTCATGAGCGAAATCAGACACCTCTCCACGCAGATCAATGTCGAAGCTGAGCTGCAAGATCTTGACTTGTACAAGATGATGAGAGCCTTTGAAAAGGTACTGGAGAGGTACGAAAGGGAGAAAAACAAGCCGACGCATGAGGTCGTGCAGTACCCCTATACCATCTCCTCACAGAAGAAATTCCTGCTCAATCGAATTATCGCAAAGAAAGGGAGGCTGTCATTTATCGAGCTAGTGGACGAGAAGCCAGACAAAGTTTACATCATCTTCAACTTCCTGGCCATCCTCGAGCTTCTGCAGCTAGGTAAGATCGGCATAAAGATCGGGGAAGGATTCAACAACTTCTGGATCGAATCCCTTCCCGAAGCAGCATAACCAGCTGGTGGTCTTAAATTCTCTCGACTTGAGAGAAGAAGAAAGACCCTTCTATTTCAGCATTTTCATCTGAATCGGACCCGTGTACGGCATTGGCCTCGATGGAGGTAGCGAATAGTTTGCGAATGGTACCGTCTTCTGCTTTCGTAGGATCAGTGGCTCCGATCAGCTTTCGGAAGTCTTCGACAGCATTGTCTTTCTCCAGTATGATCGCGATGATAGGTCCTGAAGACATGTACTTGACGAGATCGCTGTAGAAAGGTCGCTCCTTGTGCACCGCGTAGAAGGCGCCAGCTTTCTCCGCTGTCAGCCTCGTGGCCTTCATGGCCTTTATTGAGAATCCGGCTTCTTCCATCATTTTGAGAATTGCTCCGGAGTTGCCTGCGCCGAAGGCGTCAGGTTTGATCATTGTGAAGGTTCGGTTGCCCGCCATGATGTATCTTTTTAAGTCTCTGTCAGTTAAACGGGTGCAAAAATAACGGAATAACTCATCCGCCCGCGGTTTGAGGCTATTTTGTATTTTATTGAATTATTAAGAGTTTTGCGAACTCATTTCAGAGCCCGGATCCAGAGGTCCCACGGCTTCAAGCGCAACTATGCAAAACTTTAGCGGTTTTAAGGAGCTCATCCATTCCCCCCAAAAAGTTGTCATTACCACCCATAGCAATCCGGATGCGGACGCGTTGGGTTCATCGTTGGCCTTGTACCACTTTCTGGTGCAGCTCGGCCATGAAGTGCAGGTGATCACGCCAACGGACTATCCGGATTTCCTGCACTGGATGCCGGGGAATGATGATGTGTTGAACTTTGAGGGCGAAGATCAGGAACGTTGCTTGCAGATCATCGCCGACGCAAACGTGGTCTTCTGTCTGGATTTTTCTGACCTGAAGCGCATCAAAAAAATGCAGGAGCCGGTGGCCCAAGCTACTGCTATCAAGGTATTGATCGATCATCACCTTGACCCTGTCGATTTTGCGCAATTCGTCCTTTGGGATACTTCTGCGGCGGCGACGGCAGAGTTGGTTTATGACCTGATCTTAATGCTAGATAAAAAGGACCTGATCACGGTAGATATCGCCGAGCTGATCTTTGCGGGTATCATGACTGACACAGGTTCCTTCAAGCATCCCTCCACGACAGCCAAAGTGCACCGTACCGTGGCTGATCTCATCGACCTGGGGGCTGATGTCAATAAAGTCAACCGCAACATCTATGACACCAACTCTTTGAATCGGTTGAGATTCATGGGTTACGCGTTTTTGAAGAAGCTAAAGGTCAAGCCCGAGCAAGGGATTGCCTATTTCGTGATCAGCGCAGAGGATTTTGAGCTCTTTGATCTCAAGTCAGGTGACACAGAAGGACTGGTCAACTACGCCCTGTCACTACGGGGAATAGTCATGGCCACCATCATCATTGAGCGTCAGGATGAAGTAAAACTGTCCTTTCGCTCTGTTGGGGATTTTGCTGTGAATACCTTTGCCAACAAATATTTCAATGGGGGTGGCCATAAGAATGCCTCGGGAGGCTCCTCAGATATCGGGTTGGAAGCAACCGTGCAGAAATTCGAGGAACTAACAGATACATACAAAGAAAACTATCTAGTCAAGTGAGAATGATAAATAATTCGTATTGGGTACTGCTGATGGCTGTGAGTATCCTGGTGGCTTGCGAAAGCAGCTCGCAGAAATTGGAAGAAACAGATCTCGGCACCAAGGTGAATTTTGTGAAAAGGGGGGAGGCTGATGGTTTGAACGATCAAAGCATCCTTCGACTGAATATGAAGTTTACTACTTCGACAGGAGGTGTGATCATCGAGACAGAGGATGACAATCCTTTTTTCATCGAATACAGAGAAGATACCGCCAATATCGGTGGGCAATTTCAGAGTGTGCTGGAAATACTCAGTGTTGGCGATAGCTGCACGTTTGAGATACCTGCAAGCGATGTATTCCTAAAAACTTTTCGCCAGCCTATTGTTCCTGATTCAATCGATGCTGCCTCACTCATGAAGTTCGAGGTGGGAGTGGCTGAGCAGTTGACCAGAGAGCAATTCCAGGAGCGAAGCAGGGCCTTGCAAGCTGCGGCTGAAGCCAAGCAGTTGGATATCGAGAATGCAACCATCGACCAGTACCTGGCTGACAACAATGTGACAGCGACTACCACCGAGAGTGGCTTGAGGTATGCTGTTATCGAGGAGGGCAACGGGCCGATTCCCGAGCAGGGACAGAGGGTCAATGTAAAATATGCCGGACGGTTCATGGAAAGTGGCGCGCAATTTGATGCAGGTGAATATGCATTTATCCTCGGAAGGGGCGAGGTGATCAGAGGCTGGGATGAAGGTATTTCCTACCTCCCTGTTGGCACAAAAGCCGTCTTGTACATACCTAGCCCTTTGGCTTATGGCCGCGGAGGGCGAGGCATACCACCGAACTCGATTCTGATATTTGACGTAGAAGTGCTTGAAATAATGTGATGTGCGCATGAAGAAGCTATCAAAGGATGTGTTGTTGGGTTTGGCAGCGGGGAGCCTGGCGCTCGCCATCAGCTGTAATGAGTTGACGATAGTGGAGCCCTTTGATCCCAACGCCCAGTTCACCGAGGATCTTATCACAATTGATACCTACATCACCGAGCGAGGTTTGGACCCGGTCGATACGACTGTGACGAGCGTCCGATATGCCGTCACTGATGCTGGCGAGGGTGATCTCGTGGAAGTCGACGATGTCATTACACTGGACTACACTTCCTACTTTGCAGAAACGGGTGTTCTACTCGGTACTTCTATGCAGTCAGTAGTGGATACAGCGGAACAAGCCACAGTTTCAGAGCCGTTGGTTTTTCGACACACCATCAATGGGTGGGCACTCAACGATCTATTCAAGCAGCGCGGTGGCTCCACAGCCACCAATGGGTTCCGTGATGGCCTCACCGCAGCATTGAATCTTGGACACAATGGGATACCCGAGATGCTCGTAGGCGGAACGGCCACGATACTGATTCCCTCCAAGGAAATCGTCGTGACCATCGATGGCAATACCACGCGGCCGCAAGGATTCCCCAATGCGGTGGTCGCCTATGAAATAGCCATAAGGGATGTCCGTAAGTGAGCTGGTCTTTGCGACGCACAATCAGCATAAACTAAGGGAGATCCGAGAGCTTCTCGGCGGACATTATCACGTACTTTCTCTGACGGACCTGGGTTTTCATGAGGAAATCGAAGAGACCGGTCAGACCATAGAGGAGAATTCACACATCAAAAGCGAGGCCATCTTCAACAAGTTTGGTAAAACATGCTTTGCTGACGACTCTGGTCTGGAGGTAGATGCGCTGGATGGAGCTCCTGGTGTGTTTTCCGCCCGATACGCCGGACCGGCGAAGGACGACCGGGCGAACCTCAACAAGCTGCTGGAAGACATGTCCGACCTTTCCGATGATGCTCGTGGGGCGCAGTTCAAAGCGGTGATCACCCTCGTGATGGAGGAAGGTGATGTCAAGCAATTCATAGGCATCATCCGAGGCAAGATCATCCGTGAGGCAAAAGGGAACGGGGGATTCGGTTATGACCCTATATTCGTCCCAGAAGGACACGATGTCACCTTTGCTGAAATGGCTGCCTCCGAAAAAAACAAAATATCCCACAGGGGTATTGCCGTCCAAAAGCTGGTGCGCTATCTTTCTCAGCCGTAGCAAAGCCTAGGTCATATCCTTCTTTGCCTGAACACCTGACAGATCATTGAGTATGCCCGAACCCGTGAGATCGCCTTTGTTGATTGGAATTGCCGGAGGATCAGGATCCGGAAAAACCCGATTCGGTTCCGACTTACAGAGGAGCTTCCCCGAAGGTACGGTGGAGATCTTCTCACTGGACAACTACTATCGCCCTCAGGAAGAACAGCCGCGGGATTACGAAGGGCAGCCCAATTTCGACACCCCGGAGTCATTCTACCGAGATCGGCTTCTTAGTGACTTGCAGCAGATTAGTGAGGGCAAGGAGCTGCGAGTACCGAAGTACCAATTCAACATCGATCGAGGAGGGACCCCCACTTATATCACCGTCCGCCCACTGCCAGTGGTTTTGGTGGAAGGCATCTTCACCTTCTACTTTCAGGAGGTTGTCGATTTGTTGGAGTTGAAGGTCTTTATTCAGGCGCCACTGTGGCTGATGATGAAACGGCGCATTGAGCGGGATGAAAGCGAAAGAGGCTATGGGGATATGAAGGAAACACTCATGCGGTTTGAGCGACATGTGGCCCCTGCGTTCAACCAATACATTCTTCCACTCCGCGAAAAAGCGGACATTATCATCCCCAATCACGAATCCTACGACAGTGCCTTGTCACTCCTGCGCACCTACCTGGACGCGCGAATCAACGGAAAATAGCGCCGCATCTGCTCAATAGTTGGGGGCGAACCGACAATTCCCTACCTTTGCGACCCGCAAATGTCTAGAGAGCAAGAACATAGAATAATTGGCAAGGCTGCACAGGCCCTTGGGTTGATTCTCATTGTGGCCACTTTGTCTGCGGTGGTTTTCCAGGACATAGCGAGACCACTGCCTACGCATCAGGCTGATGTCGAACAGGCGGAGAACTCCGACGAGCGATCAGGAGAAACTGAGATTACTGTCGTACAGGCAGTACAGTCCTCCGTGCATGTTTCGGTGGTCTCGGAGTATTTCCTTATCGACATACTACCTCTTCATGGTAGCGCCCTTGTCGCTCCATTGAGAGATGATGTCCTGCACGATTCCTGTCTCAAGCTCTCCAGAATACTATTTCGTAGGATCATTTCCCCGAATGCGCCCTAGACTGGCGTTTGTCAGCTGATTCCTCAGCTGCGCTTAACCAGACAAACAATTATCTAAAAAAGACTTCCAACAGGGAATAGGCACGCCCTTTACCATGTGCCTGCTCTTACATGAGAACTAAGAAATTATGAAAAACAAAGGATTTGTGATTTTCCTGACTACCGTGATATCGGTGCTCAGTATCTATTATTTATCGTTTACGTTCGTCTCCAGGTCTATTCAGAGAGATGCGACCGCTAGCGCTACGGATGCGTCTCAGGCGGTGAATTTTGCTGAAAAGCAGCGCTACCTGGATTCGGTTTGGAATGAGCCGGTCTACAATCTTCTGGGGATCGAGTATACCTATGAGGAGATCAAGGAAACAGAACTGAACCTGGGGCTTGACCTGCAGGGTGGCATGCACGTGACCTTGGAAGTGTCTCCCGTAGACATCTTGAAGGGGCTCAGTGGAGACAACCCTGATACAGACTTTCAGGAAGCCCTCGTGGAGGCCAGACGCAACATCCGTGGTACGCAGAGGAACTACGTAGAGGAATTCTATTCCATCTTCACCGAGAAAGCTCCGGACAAGTCGTTGGCGCTGATCTTTTCCAACGCGGCTAACCGTGGACGGATCAGCCTTAGCAGTACGGATGAGGAGGTGCTCGATATCATCAATGAGGAAGTAGATGGTGCGATCGATCGCTCTTTTGAGATCCTAAGAACGCGGATCGACCGATTTGGAACTTCACAGCCCTCTATCCAGGTACTACAGGGGACCAGCCGTATCCAGATTGAGCTGCCCGGAGTAGACAATCCTGAAAGGGTACGTAAGTTGCTTCAGGGTGTTGCCAAGCTAGAGTTCTGGGAGGTCTACCGAGTCCAGGAGATATCGGATGTCCTTGCCAGAATCAACGACTTCCTCGTGCAGGAAGCACGCGCTAGCATCGGTCAAGAGGACTTGACATCGGACGACTCGCAGGTGACGGAGGACTTCTCTTCATTACTGGCGGACGATACATCGGCAGGAGATTCAACGGACGCTGCCGCGGGCCTCGATACGTCAGTTGTCGCTTTGGAGGACTCACTCGCTGCTGCCCGCGATTCCCTGGCGTTGGCCAACCAGACTTCACAACTCTTTTCACTGGTCATCCCTGAGTATGGTGGCCTTGTTTATGACCAAAAGGATACTGCGAAGATCAACCGTATCCTCCAAAAGCCGGAAGTGCAGGACCTCATCCCTCCCACACTCCGATTTCTGTGGGACGTCAAGCCGAAGCGTTCTGATGATATCTTGGCGGATCGTAGTGCTCTGGAATTGTATGCTATCAAGCAGTCCAGGACAGGAAGGGCGCCTCTGACAGGTGAGGTGATCACCGATGCACGCTACCAGCTCGACGAGCGTTCGCAGCCAGGTGTGTCCATGCAAATGAATGCCACTGGGGCCAAGTTGTGGAGGAGATTGACTGCAGCCAACATCCAACGACAAATTGCCATTGTACTTGACAACTATGTGTACTCTGCTCCGAACGTAATCGACGAGATCCCTAATGGTAGTTCTTCTATTTCCGGGAACTTCACTATTGACGAGGCGAAGGACCTTGCCAACATATTGAAGGCGGGTGCCCTGCCGGCGCCTACTACTATTGTAGAAGATGTGGTGGTCGGGCCTACGCTAGGAGAAGTTGCTGCCCGACAGGGCGTCCGGTCGATTTTCGTCGGACTGGCGGTTGTGATTCTATTTATGGTGGTGTACTACTCCAAAGGAGGTCTTATCGCCAATCTCGCGTTGTTCTTCAACATTTTCTTTATTCTGGGAATCCTCGCCCAGTTGGGGGCGTCCTTTACACTGGCTGGGGCCGCAGGTATAGTGCTGACAATCGGTATGTCGATCGATGCCAACGTGCTGATATTTGAGCGAATCAAAGAAGAACTCCGAAACGGGGCCGCCATCAAACAGGCAATTTCCTCCGGATATAAGAAAGCATTCTGGTCCATCTGGGATGCCAACTTTACTACTCTGATCACTGGAGCACTACTCTATTTCATTGGCCAGGGACCAGTGAAAGGCTTTGCGATCACTTTGATCATTGGTATTATCTGCTCCTTCTTTAGCGCAGTCTTCATCACCAGGGTGGTGGTAGAATTCTTCTCTCGAAAGGGGGAGAAAAGTACGATTTCGTTCTCCAACGCATTTTCCAGGAATGCCTTGAGCAACCTGAATTTGAACTTCCTTGGCAAGCGCAAGTTTGCGTACTTGTTCAGCATCGTATTTATCCTGCTAGGGATCATCGCGTTGAGCACTTCAGGTTTGACTTTGGGTGTGGACTTCAAAGGAGGTCGTTCTTATGTTGTCTCCTTCCAGGACCCTGTGGTCCCATCCACGCTGAAGCAAGCACTGATCACTGGTTCTTTGCAGGGGGAAGGCACTGAAGTGAAAACCTTTGGCGCCAATAACATCCTGAAGGTGACAACGAGTTACTTGATTGATGATGAGTCCGACGAGGCCGATGAGCAGGTGCGAAGTGCACTGATCGCCGGGATTTCTGGCCATACAGGTCTGGAGTACTCACAGGAGGATAATGGCACAGACGAATCGCACTTTACGATCCTGAGCTCATCGAAAGTCGGTGCGACCATCGCAGATGATATCAAGAATTCCTCCTATCGATCGGCAATTTTTGCCTTGATCTTCATTTTCGCTTACATCGTGATGCGATTCAGAAAATGGCAGTTTGGGCTGGGCGCGATTGTGGCACTTTTCCATGATACGCTTTTTGTACTCTCCGCATTTGCTATTGCCAATGCTCTGGGTGTATCGTTTGAGGCGGATCAGGTCTTTGTCGCGGCGATCCTAACTATCATTGGTTATTCCATCAATGATACAGTGGTGGTCTTCGATCGAATTCGGGAGAACCTTGGCATCAAATCCGGCAGTGAATTGCAGGCGGTGTTCAACGAATCCCTGAACAACACGATCTCCAGAACGCTCATTACGTCAGCTACGACGTTGTTTGTGGTGATCATCTTGTTCCTCTTTGGGGGCCCGGCCTTGCAAGGATTTTCGTTTGCACTAATTGTGGGTATACTGATCGGTACCTACTCCTCGATCTATATCGCCACACCTGTTGCGATGGATCTCAGTGTAAGAAAAGGGATGGGCTAAGTCCTAAGATTTCAATTATTTACGTGTTTAGAGGCCATCTCAATCATTTGAGATGGCCTCTTACATTTTTGGCAAGTCCCTAAAATTGCTAACTTAGATAACTTGGGAAGTGTCCCTAGCTTGAATCTAATATGAAATTTGAACTCCGTTCCGGCGCGGTATATCCGTTCATCATGGTTGCCATCCTCGGTGCTTTCTTCCTGGCCGATGGGTTCTTCGGCAGCGATTACATTACCGATGGAGGGCACGAGGAGTCGTCTCTCAATATCGTTGAGGAGTCTCCCGGCGACGATCTCTCGGCATCACCAGTGGAGGAATCCACTGAAGCCGATGATTTTACTTTCACGAGTGAGGAAGAGGAGACCCCTAAGGAAATTACTGAGGAGGTCAGTGCCACATCGGCAGACCTATCCTTTAGTGACGGCTTGGATTTTTATTTGGACAGTATACGGGCCACACTCGTATCGGGTGAGAAGCGGCAAGATGTAGTGGTGCGGTATTACCCGCACACCCCTGATGGCGATATCATCTACCAACTGGAGGAATTGGGCTATTACGTACATCAGAGAGAGACCACCGAAGGCCTCGAGAATGTACAGACAAACTCGATATACTACGGCGACGCAGTGGACGTAAGAGACATCCAATACATTGCTAAATACCTCATCTCCGAAGGGATCGTGATCCGTCAGATCACACCATCACGATTCCATGCGGATTGGAAGGCGAATGCTATCGAGATCGGCGCTAGCGTGCAAGCACAATCAAATGATCCGCTTACGGTCGACGATTTGGCCTCTTTCAGAAAGGCCTACTAGCCATTTTCTGGACTTAATGTGGAGCAAAGCAACAGCCACACTTCCCATTTGCGTGCTCGATTTCTATCTTTATTAGAAACCTACTTACCTATAGACATGGAGTTTGTTGTGGAAACTACAATCAAAGCCAGCCCGGAACGTATCTACAGTGCCTGGCTGGACAGTGATGCGCATAGTGCTATGACCGGTAGCATTGCCATAATCACTCAAGACGTCGGTGACAAATTCACGGCCTGGGATGGCTATATATGGGGCACTACACTGGAATTACAGCCTAATCGCTACATCAAGCAGACGTGGCGCACAACAGACTTCTCGGAAGAGCAGGAACCCTCGCTCGTGGAGATCTTCTTTGACGCAGATGGCGCAGGGGGCACGATTTTGAAGATCAAGCACTCAGCCCTTACGGATGCAGATGGAGATTATGAGCAAGGTTGGGTCGATTACTACTTCGATCCCATGAAAATGTACTTTGAGGACTAGCGATTGGCCATAAGCGCAATAGCGGCTTTCGCACACCGCTCACCGTCCATGGCTGCGCTCACTATCCCACCGGCATATCCTGCACCCTCACCACAGGGGAACAGACGCTTCAACACCGGGTGCTCACAGGTCTCTCTTTCCCGTGGGATGCGCACAGGCGAGGAGGTACGGCTTTCGACACCGACTATTTGTGCCTCGTTGGTGAGATACCCTTTCATTTGTTTGCCGAAGGCCCTGAAGGCTTGCCGCAGTCGACTCGCAAGGTCCAAAGGGAGTACACTCCACATGTCCACTGAGTTGAGGCCGGGTTGATACGAGGTGGGAAGCAAAGTGCTGGAAGGGCGTCGATCAACGAAATCCGACAGCCGTTGGGCGGGGGCCGTCTGCGTACGTCCTCCTGCTTCCCAAGCGGCTTTCTCCGTGTCGGCCTGAAATTGCATTGCAGCGAGGGCACCGTATTCTGAGTATTTCGGAATATCCTCTAACTCTATCGCGCATACGATACCTGAATTGGCGTACTTGCTATCCCTGCGTGACGGGCTCATGCCATTCACAACGATCTCACCAGGAGAAGTGGCGGCAGGTACGATGAACCCACCGGGACACATGCAGAAGGAAAAAACACCACGCTCGGGGCCACTTTTAGCGTGGGTTTGCTGCACAAGCGAATAGGACGCTGCAGGAAGGTAGTCGCCACGATGCCCTGAGCAGTGGTACTGGATCTGGTCAATCAAGGCCTGCGGATGCTCCACCCTCACCCCTAAAGCAAAGGGCTTGGCTTCTACCAGCTCGAGATTGTTCAATAGTGAGAAAATGTCCCTTGCTGAGTGACCTGTTGCCAGGATGACGGCATCACCGGTGATTTTTTCATGGTCGTTGACTACGACCCCACGAAGCTCGCCATTTTCGGTAATCAAGTCGGAGACTTTCGCATTGAAGTGAAATTCGCCCCCTCGGTCCAGAATGGTCTCCCGCATCGCCGTCACGATCTTTGGAAGCTTATTGGTGCCAATATGTGGATGAGACTCATAGAGGATCTCCTCTGGAGCTCCGTGAGCTACCAAAATCTCGAAAACGCGCCGCACACTGCCTCTCTTCTTGGATCGGGTATAAAGCTTGCCATCCGAATAAGTACCGGCACCGCCCTCCCCAAAGCAATAATTGGAGTCTGGATTGACAATATGATCCTTATTGATGGCAGCGAGGTCCCGCCGTCGGGCACGTACGTCCTTCCCCCTTTCCAGGACAATCGGCTTTACGCCCATTTCCAAGGCCTGAACAGCGGCGAACATCCCTGCGGGCCCTGCACCGACAATAATGATTTGGCGGCCCCCTGGGCTTGAGGAGAATTCGGGATTGTATTCGACGTACTGGACCCCATGAGGCACTGAATCCACTTCCACAGATACGTGCACTTTTATCCGCTTGCTCCGTGCATCAATGGAGCGGCGTAGTATGTGGAAGTATTGTTCGTCGGTCAGCAGGCCTTTCGCTTTTAGAAAGGCCTCGAGGTTCTGCTGATCCAGGCCGTCTTCGGGCGAGAGGACGAGATTATGAAGTGTTGCTGGCAATGGCAGCCGACTAGATGCCCTCGGCCTCTACTTCGAGCACTTCGGGAACCATGCGCTTCAGAAGATTCTCGATGCCCGCCTTCAGTGTGATCGTCGACGATGGGCATCCTGAACAAGATCCTTGCAGCAAGACTTTGACTTTCCCTTCGTCGAATGAGTGGAATGAGATAGCACCACCGTCCATTTCCACAGCGGGGCGAATGTATTCATCGAGAATCCCTTTGATCTTCACCTCCAGGTCTGTGTCACTGTCCGTCGCCTGATTGCTTTCTACCGTAGGCTCTTTTTCCGTTAGGATTGGCTTCTCAGCCGTCAGAAAGTCCTTGATGACCTTTTCAACATCACCTTTTACCTCGTACCAGTCGGTCGCTTCATCTTTGGTGACGGTGATGAAGTTGCTCATATAGAATACGCCCTTCACAAAAGGGAACTGAAATAGCTCCGCAGCAAGTGGTGCGGCGTTGGTTTCATCGACAGAACGGTAATCCCGACTGATGCCCTCGGGCATTAGCATGAAATTGACGACAAATTTTAGAGAGTTGGGGTTGGGGTTACTCTCAGTGTAGATATTGACGACTTTGCTCTCTGCTTGCATTTTTCCTCGCGTTTGAAGTATCAAATGCAAAAGTCGGCGAATAGTTCAAAATTGCCAATTTTTTAGACCGTTGCCATTTCGGGCTCTGTGTCTAATTCCCCCTCGCTGTAAGCTACCAGCGTGGAAACTGTCGCATCTCCCGTGACATTCACGACAGTGCGACACATATCCAGGATACGATCCACAGGGAATATGATGGCGATCCAAGCAGGATTCAGGCCTACCGACTCGAGCACAATGATCATCAGGACCAGGCCAGCACTAGGAATAGCCGCAGCGCCAATAGATGCCAGGGTCGCCGTGATGATGATCACCAGCTGTTGTGAAATCGTTAGGTCTACCATATGGAGCTGGGCCATAGAAATGACCGCCACTGCCTGGTATAGGCTGGTGCCATCCATATTGACTGTCGCACCAATGGGCAAGACGAAGCTGGTCACCTTCTCTGGTACTTTGATATTGTGATGCATGCACTCCATCGTGACAGGCAGCGTGGCGACCGATGAACTGGTGGAGAATGCCGTGATTTGCGCATCTCTGATCCCCTTGAGGAAGTTTTTGTAAGACAGCCGCTTCACGATAGCAGTTACAACTACCGGATAGAATGCGAACACCATGATCGCTAATCCTACAACCAGCACCAGGGAGTACTGCAACAAAAAACTCAACAGCTCAAAGAACTTGTCGGGGTCCGTGCCAGCTGCTTGTACAATTTGACCTGCCATGAGGGCAAAAACAAACACGGGCATGACCCGCATCACCAGCATCACCATTTTCACGAAGACTTCGTTCAGCCCATCCACCAAGTGCAAGACAGGTTTGCCCTTATCCTCAGGAATGGATACCAGTACGACACCAAAAAAGATGGCGAAGAAAATGATTTGTAGCATCGACATGTCTGCCAATGCAGTGAATATATTGTCGGGGATTACGTCCACCAGTGGCTTCAGGGGGCCTTCTTCTTTCGCTTCGGCTGCCTTATTCAATTTGTCGCTCACCCATGTCTGTGTCGCATCCGGCCCTGCCCCTTGCTGCGCTTCCGCAGGTGACCTATCCAGTCCCTCTTTCTGACGGACTTTTGCTATCAGGCTGGCATTTTCTGAGTCACACGTCACGCATATATC
This sequence comes from Cyclobacteriaceae bacterium, assembly GCA_965227935.1. Classification (GTDB taxonomy): domain Bacteria; phylum Bacteroidota; class Bacteroidia; order Cytophagales; family Cyclobacteriaceae; genus JAWPMT01. The sequence goes on from CBDDGS010000055.1 coordinate 955,099, forward strand.
ATCGAGCTTAGGAACCCCTTCCGTCCGCTGCTGCCATAATTCATAGCTGATGCGAAATTCCTTGCGGGTGTCGTCATTGACGCGGGTACCGGGTTTGTAAATATTCACGATGACCAATCCGACGACCACAGCGATCATCGTGGTTACGAGGTAGAGACCCAACGTTTTCAGGCCCATTCGACCCAGCTTTCGGATGTCCTTGAGTGAAGCAACACCCGAGATGATAGAGAAGAGTACCAGTGGTACGGCAATAAGTTTGAGAATATTGATGAAAATATCTCCGAAGGGCTTCACATAGTCGAGGGTAAACTGGTTCCAGTCAAATTTCACTGACAGGAACGCGTATACGGTACCCAGGACGAGGCCTATGATCACCTTTATATGGAGCGGGAGCTTCTTCATCTTCTCTTAGTTCTGATGCAATTGTGGATCGTTCAAAAATGTAATTTATTCGTTCTTTGTATCAAATAGAAATCAGCCATAACGAGTGCTGACATCGCCTCGACGATAGGTACAGCCCTCGGAACGACGCATGGATCGTGGCGTCCTTTGCCACTGACGGTGACTGTGTTTCCCTGTTGATCGACGCTGGATTGATCTTTCATCAATGTGGCGACTGGCTTAAAGGCCACGTTGAAATAGATGTCCTGACCGTTGGTAATGCCTCCCTGGATGCCGCCGGAATGGTTGGTCCTGGTTTTGACTTCGTCGCCCTCTTTATAGAACTCGTCGTTGTGCTGAGAGCCTTTGAGTTTGACGCCCTCGAAGCCGCTGCCATACTCGAAGCCCTTGACGGCATTGATGGACATCATGGCCTTGGCCAGCTCAGCATGTAGCTTGTCGAAGACCGGCTCACCCAATCCGACGGGTGACCCCTGGATGACGCCTGTGATCACCCCGCCTATGGTGTCTCGGTCCTTGCGGATGCTGTCAATGTAATCGTACATCTGCTGTGCGGCATATGGATCTGGACAGCGCACGTCGTTGGCATCGATTTGGGACAGGTCGAGTTCAAGGTAAGACTTCTCCAGTTTGAGCTCCCCGACTTGTGAGACGTAAGCGTGGCATGTCACCCCGATCTCCTTGAGCAGCAGCTTAGCGATAGCACCCGCTGCCACTCTGGCGGCCGTCTCTCTCGCCGAACTTCTGCCTCCTCCACGATAGTCTCTGATGCCGTATTTCTCCTGGTAAGTGAAGTCTGCGTGCGAGGGCCGGAACTTCTCAGCGATGTGCGAATAGTCTTTGCTTTTCTGATCCTTGTTGTGAATCAGCATAGAAATGGGAGTCCCGGTAGTGACACCCTCAAAAACGCCCGATTGAATGATCGCCCGGTCTTCTTCCTTTCTTTGCGTGGTGATGCGCGATTGCCCCGGCTTCCGTCGATCAAGCTCTTGTTGGATAAACGCCTCGTCAATCGCCAGTCCTGCTGGGCAGCCGTCTATGATCACGCCGATCGCAGGTCCGTGAGACTCGCCGAAAGTGGTAATTCGAAATACTTGTCCAAAAGAGTTTCCCATCGCTTCAATTCACTTACCCCGAAGGGTGCAGATCAAAGCGGCAAAGAAATAGGAAAATCGCTAATCGCTGAAATCTGAAGCTGCTTTACGAGAACCAATTCTGAGGTTTCAGGAAAATGACGATCGACAGCAGGATGATGGTGGTCATCACAATATTCGCGGTGTAACGCCACCAGGGAGTGGCGTTGACCGATCGCAGGTCATTGTCCTCAAAGGGGATCCGATCGTAAAACTCCCCAAGGTCATTGGAAGAAATGTACTCGTTCTTGCGACTCTCACCAGTGACCAGCACTGAGATGTCGGATCGCAGGGTGTCGTACACTTCCCGCTCAGGGTCAAAGTACACCCACTGAATGTGATCTCCCAGGTTGTACTGGCCAGGTTCATTGGGGATGCCGTAGTAGCTAAAGGTCTTGACACCAGAGACCACGTTTTGGGCCCTTCTGACGTCTTGCTGGATATTGGGCTCGTAGAAGTCAAAAACCTTGTCATCGGTGATTCTGGGGGGTTCAAGTGCGCTAATGTTTCCGCGGCCGCGAAGAGTGAACTTATAATCAAAGCTCTGCCCCGTCTGTAGTTCCTCGGAAGAGATACTCTCGTCCACGACGAACTGGCCCACGGCTACACTCTCCCGCAATGGATGCGGAGGCAATGGCAGGACTTTGACAAGCTTTGGTTTGGAATAGAATGTTTCGAAGTCCTCCTGACGGTTGCGACCGAAGAAGGTAGGGTTCTTCGCCACCTTGTACTTTATCAGCTTGAGACCCACGGACGGAAAGTTGATGTCGTCCACGTTCAGCGGGTAGTAGGCTGCCTGGAAGATCTTGTATTGCGTGTAGGGTTTGCCCTGGATGTTCACCGGTTGCCCATTGATATTGTCGATGTTGAAATTTTCCTCCCAGGTATTGGCAGGCTTGATGTCTTTGACGATCTCGGTAATCTGCTTGCCGAGGTCGTAGAATCGCATGTCCGCCCTATTCGACTCGGCCACATAGAAGGCGAGCGTTGTGGTGAAACCTTCGCCCACGTACACTTCACTTTTATCAGTGGACAAAGCCAGGAAGGCCTGAGCTTCCACATCGACAAACTCCTGAGGTTCGGTGCCCCTTCTTCGGTTATTGAAAAAGTCAAAAGGATCGAGTGGGTCCTGGCGCTGCTGCCGTTGGATCGCTGGTCCAACGGTGATCGTAAACCCATCGGACTGGAATGTCTTGCCGTTTACCGTGATCTCAAAGGCGGGTACTACGAAAGTCCCTTCCCTGGTGGCTTGATAATTCTGTGTGATGCTTTGCTTCGAGGTCATCTTTCCATTGACAAAACTGGTGGAAGTAGAAGATGACGTACCCCTCTTTTGGAAGCTCTCTATCTCGGGGAAGGGGCTGTAGTTTCGGAGGCGCTCGTTTTCGATAGAAACGGTAATTGTGAACATCTGATTTAGTGCCACCTCGTCGGCATTGTAAGAAATGCTAACGTCCTGTGAAAGAGTCACTAAGGTGAAAGATGTAATAAAAAAGCAACCTAGCAATAACCTCCCTACTAGGCTCGTTGGATGATTTAACGAAAACGTTTGCACTATTTTTATTATCCTTGCAGTTGCCAGTGAATTTTACTATCTTTTTTCAACTGATTCTAACACAAAAGAACGTCAAATTTACCGTACAGTTTTTTTACTTAACAAAATTTCACGTGAATGTTGGAGTACTTTAAAACTATCCTTTCAAAAGTAAGTTTCGATGGGAAATTGTTCGAGAAAGAACTGAAGAAGGCGATTAGGTCTTTGGTCCCAGCGGAGATTACGGAATTGAGAGACTGGTGCTACGATCGATTCGGGCACTTGTACCAGGGTATTTTAAACCACTGTTTTGCATTAACCTAAAAACTGTCGAAACCCTCCTGAAATGGAGGGTTTTTTATTGGTAGCTATTCGTACTTATACCCGCCCGGGTTTTCTTCCAATTCTACTCCTAGCGCCAGTACCATCCTGTTCACAAAATTGAAGTAGCTGATGACGAGCGTGGCATCGAGAATCGCCCGATCATCCAAACCCGCATCCCTTAGTTTTTTGACAGCGCTATCATCCTGACTTGCCTCCGGCGTACGCGTCATGGCAAATGCGTAGTCGCAAAGGGCCAGCTCCCTGTCATCTAGATTTGCCTCGTGATAATTGCTGAGAAGGGCCTGGACTTTGTCCTCGTCTTTCCAGAAGTTTTTGACCGCCTCGAGGTGATGAATTTGACAGTACTCACATTCGTTGGCCCTGGATACGATCACGGCCATCATTTCTCGGTGTACGCGGCTCACTGGGGATCTCCCAAACATGATCGTCATGTACAAGTCCATATGCCGAACAATGGACTCAGGATTTAGGCTCTGGATCTTGTGGACCTCGGCAATTTTTCCCCTGGAGGCGATCAGGTTGTCGTATATCTCCTTCAGTTCGCCTTCAGCATGCTCCTGATCTATTGTTTGTATGAATGGCATGGTCAGTCGCTACAGCAGGTCGTTGGCAAGATTTGCCAGCTCCGACCTTTCTCCTTTCTCTAATGTCACGTGCGCATGTATCGGCTGATCCTGTATGCGGTCAATGAGGTAGGAAAGGCCATTGGACTGCGAGTCTAGATACGGAGTATCTATCTGGTAGATGTCGCCCGTGAATACAATCTTCGTGTTCTCTCCCGCCCGCGTAATGATGGTCTTGATCTCATGGGGCGTCAGATTTTGGGCTTCATCCACGATGAAGAAGATGTTTGAAAGACTACGTCCCCGTATATAGGCCAAGGGAGTGATCACCAGCTTCTCCTGGTTGACCATGTCAGTAATCCGCTTGTTTTCCTTATCGCCCTCAGCATACTGGTTTTGGATGAACTTGAGGTTGTCCCAGAGGGGCTCCATGTACGGGTTGAGCTTTGACTTGATATCCCCCGGGAGGTAGCCGATGTCTTTGTTGCTGAGAGGCACGATAGGCCGCGCCAGATAGATCTGCTTAAAATTTCTCCGTTGCTCGAGTGCCGATGCAAGGGCCAGCAGCGTTTTCCCGGTGCCGGCCACTCCGGTGACTGATACTAGCCTGATGTCTGGATTGAGCATGGCGTTGATCGCAAACGTCTGCTCGGCATTTTTTGGCTTGATACCGTAAACGGAGATTTTGTCCACTTTCTCAAATGTCTTTTCTTCTGAATTGTACCTGGCCAAAACTGAGTTCTTATCACTTCGGAGAATGTAGAATTCGTTGGCCAGCCCCTTCTTGCGACCAAGGACGAGCTTCTTATCTATCGAACCGTCTTTGAAGAGGGTGTCGATGGCTTCACTGTCCACGCCCTCCAAATCGGTCTTTCCTGTATGTAGGGTGCTGACATTTTTAATCTTACCTGTCTCGTAGTCTTCTGCCTGCAGGTCGAGGGACTTGGCCTTCAGCCGGAGGTTGATATCCTTTGAAACCAAAATGATTTTTCGATCCTTTTCCACCGCTTTTAAAGCCAGTGCGGCATTCAGTATCCGGTGATCGTTCTTCTGGTCGTTGAAGACTTTGCGTGCATCGACAGGGCTGTCCGATTCCATAAGGACCTTGAACTTGCCCTTGGTCTTGCCGTTTAGTGGGATCCACTCTTGCAGCATGTGGCCCTCGGCCAATTTGTCGAGGAGACGGGTGAACTCACGCGCTTCGAAGTTCTTGGTGTCGTTCCCTTTTTTAAACTGGTCCAACTCTTCCAGCACCGTGATAGGTATACCTATGTCATGCTCCGCAAAATTGAGTATGGAATCGTGGGAGTAAAGGATGACAGAGGTGTCCAAGACGAATATTTTCCTGTCTTTCTCTTTGGCGCTTCTTGGCATTTTGTATTGGGTGTGGTGAGGGTATTATCTATAAAAAATTCAAATAGAGTCTTAGCTTCTGCGTCTATCATTGCTCGGCAAACACGTACCAGTCTTCTTGCTCCCGCGGGACAATCTTGATGACACGATTGAGGGCGAGATCTATGACGACATCAGACGCTTGCTGCAAACTGAGCTTCGACGCTTCACAAAATTCTTTCAAAGTTATGTACTCGTGAGATCCCAGGTAGTTGAGAAATAGTTTTTCGTACTCACCGTAATTGAAACCTCGGTGGTTACCACCGTGCTCGCCTTTGAGCCACTTGCGCAACTCCTTGCTCGCCTGAATTGACCGGTCTGCCACGCGGACAAAAACCTTCCCATACCGGTGATTTTTATTGAGAAAGGCAAAGTGTGGTTTTGTCTTGCTCTCCTGGATATGGTAGTGAAGCACTGCTCTGTCGGGTGCCACTTCAATCATCTCCAGCGTAAAGTCAATTTGAGGTCTGATCAGGTCCTTTATGGCTTTGGTGAGAACATACTCTTCTTCATCAGCAAACTTCAAACCCGGTAAGTCACCATTATCATCCACACCTACGAGTAGATGCCCCCCCTCTGAATTGGCGAAGGCTACTACTTCTCGAACTACTTTTTCCGGATGGCGGATCTTGCGCTTAAACTCTACCTTCCCATTTTCCCCATGCCGAACCAATTTTTTCAGCTCCACCAAATCCATGTCCATGAAGATTAGTATCAACCAAACCTACAAAATCCAACGGGTTTTCCTCCGTCAAACTTTGATTTTTGTCCACAATAGACAATTCAAAAAAACAATCAATAATCATCCTCGTCTTCGTCGTCCTCTGGCATGGAGAACATCGAGCTGAGCAAGTCTTTGAATTGCATTCCCTTTTCGAGATTGTGCTTGCTGAGCATGCTGTACTCCGCCAGACCATAGAGGGCAAACTCCATGAGGAAGTACTTCATCTCGGCATCTACTTTCTTGTGGTATTTGTCTATTAACGCTTGCAAACCAGGTACATTCTTCAGCTCTTTCTGATACTCGCTTGCTGAGAAGCCATAGAGCAGATCTACCATATTACCTTTTCCAAACCAGTCAGTAATGGCCTGGTAGGGATTCTTGGCCTCACGTCGCTTGCGGAGCGACTCGGGGTCGGGGAAATAGTCTGTAAACTGCTTTCGTATCGCTTTGCCGATGAGATTGTTGGCCACGATACCCGGTCCTTCCTGCTCGCCCTCGTATACCAATTCCACTTTGCCGGTAATGGCCGGAACTGCACTGACAATGTCTGCTACCCGTACGTTGACCTTTTTCTCTTTCGTCAGTAACCTTCTTCGCTCCGCGCTGCTGATCATGGTTTCGAACGCAGAGATCGTGAGCCTTGCGGAGACCCCGCTTTTGGCGTCGACGTATTCACTTTCACGGGCCTCGAAGGCGATCTGCTCGACGAGGTCCTTGGCCATTTCAAACACGTGGATACTATCTTCCTGGCTCTTTTCAAGACGCGCTTCCTGGTGCGTGATCTTCTTCCCTATTTCAATGGACTTCGGGTAGTGCGTGATGATCTGGCTGTCAATACGATCTTTCAGTGGCGTGACGATGCTGCCACGATTGGTATAGTCCTCGGGGTTTGCAGTGAATACAAACTGCACATCCAGAGGAAGGCGAAGTTTGAAACCCCGGATCTGGATATCTCCCTCTTGCAGTATGTTGAACAATGCTACCTGGATCCGAGCCTGCAGGTCGGGCAGTTCGTTGATGACGAAGATTGCCCGGTGCGATCTTGGATCAGTCCGTAGTGAATAACGCGTTCGTCCGAATAAGGGAGCTTGAGGCTTGCTGCTTTGATCGGATCCACATCACCGATCAGGTCAGCGATGGTGACATCAGGTGTGGCCAGCTTCTCCGTGTAACGTTCGTCCTGGTGTACCCAGGCGATAGGCGTGTTGTCCCCGCGCTCGGCGATCAGGTCATGAGCGTAGCGTGAAAGGGGATTGAACGGGTCGTCGTTGAGGACAGACCCCTCGACAATAGGCATGTAGGTGTCGAGTAGCTTCGTCATCGTGCGGGCAATCCGGGTTTTGGCTTGCCCACGCAGTCCGAGGAAGTTGATATTGTGTTTGGCAAGGATGGCCCGCTCTATGTCTGGGATGACAGAGTCTTCGTACCCCCATATGCCCTCAAACACGTTGGTGCCTTCCTCCAGGTTCTTGATGAGGTTCTTCCGAAGTTCCTCCTTTACACTGATGGCCTGGTAACCGGCACTCCGCAATTCACCAAGCGTTTTGATTCCCGTCAGCTTGTCTGCTGGGATCTGATCGTAGTCCATCCTTTTTTGATGATGATAATTAAAGGTTCTTTCTGCGATTTCGACGGTAGTCTTCGAAAATCAGGTCCCCGAGACCCTTGAGGCTGCTGTAGTAGGCGTTACCGTTGTTCACTTGGGTAAACTCCTGGACAAACTGCTTGAGGTATGGGTCTGATGCGATCATAAACGTCGTGATCGGAATATGAATGCGTCGGCATTGCGCCGCCAGATTCAAGGTTTTGTTCAGGATCTTGGGATCCAGTCCAAAACTGTTTTTGTAATATTTGATGCCCACCTTCAGGCAAGTCGGCTTGCCATCGGTGATCATGAAGATCTGTTTATTCTTGTTTTTCCGCCTACGGAGGATGTCCATAGCGAGCTCCAACCCCGCTACCGTGTTGGTATGATAGGGACCCACGGTGAGGTAGGGCAGGTCTTTGATTTCTATTTGCCACGCGTCGTTGCCAAAGACGATGATATCAAGCGTATCCTTCGGATATTTTTTGGTGATGAGCTCCGCCAGGGCCATGGCCACTTTCTTGGCCGGAGTGATCCGGTCTTCTCCGTACAGTATCATGGAGTGACTGATGTCAATCATGAGCACAGTGGAAGTTTGGGTTTTGAATTCCCTTTCCCGGATCTCCAAATCATTTTCCGTCAGCATAAAGTCGCCGAAACCATGGTTGATCTGGGCATTTTTGAGACTTTCTGTGAGCGCAATCTGTTCGGGTGAATCGCCGAATTGGAAATCACGAAAATCAGTCGACATCTCGTCACCTATTCCGGAGTGGTTGGTCTGGTGGTTTCCGCGGCCGCCTTTTTTGAGTTTGCCAAAGATTTCCTCCAGTGAACTTTTGCGGATCTCTTGTTCGCTCTTCGCGGTCAGTTGAAAACTTCCCTTTTCATTGTCTTCGGTGATGTATCCTTTGCTTTTAAGGTCTTCGATGAAGTCACCGATGCCATACTCTTCATTTGAAATGCTGTATTGCCGGTCGAGGTTGGTAAGCCAACTCAGGGCCTCATCAACGTCGCCAGACGTCACGACCATCAGTTGCAAGAAGATCTGGAGGAGATTATCAAAGGCCGATTTTTGCGGATCCTTTTCCGGAATAAATTCTGTGAATCGATGGCCTATCATAGCTTTGGTGTGTGTCTATTATCAACCAAAAAACTGAAGAATAAGTTATATGGCGCACCTAATTTCAGGAAAGGTGGCATTTTGATATTCAGTCAATTTAAAATTAACTTTATTTCAAGATAAAATGCCCGGACGCAAACCCATATTCGCCACGTTGGTTTCAGGCCTTTACTATTGGATTCGAGACCTCGCCATTAGAGTGCTGGAACCTTCGGCCCCTGCCAGTCAAAAAAACAAAGATAACGGTCGTAAAGATCAGGAACGAAAGCCCTGGTAAGAAGGCTTCACTCAAACGGCCGGAAGTTTTGTCTTTTACCTTTTAGGCATGGTTCGGAAGAGCATGTCCCAAAAAGGAGAGGACACGCCAAAGGCATGATCAGGATCCTTGTAGTGGTGTATACCATGATGGACCCACAGTACCTTCAGGAAGTTTCTCGGTGGCTGGTAGGCATGTACCGCATAGTGGATTCCAGAGTACAGCATGTAGCCGAAGTAAAACCCAGGCAAGAAGCCAAATACATACGTTCCCAAGAGAAGTCTAAACAGTACGAAAAAGAAGGTCGCCAGCAGAACGCTCGGCAGAGGAGGCATCGAGATCCGGGCCTTATCCCTCGGAAATTCGTGGTGTGCGCCATGCACTACATTAGCAAATTGCTTGCGAAACGGCGTCTTTGGCTCAATGTGGAATAAGAATCTGTGCATTAGGTACTCCACAAGGGTGAAACCCACCATGCCGGTCATGAACAGAATAACCGCGCTGGTCACTGTCAGATGGCCTTGGCCAAACCCATAAATGAGGAGTAGTACTGGTAAAACGGTATAGAGAACCAACGTGATGGAAATATGCGTTTTCGACAATATCTCCAGGATCGGATTACTGAATAGCTTCTTCGACCCAACATTGGATGGTTTGGTTTTGGGATCCATAATTGTCTTACAGTTAGTAGCTTTTCACCGGGGCAGCGAAATTAAACACTACCTGCCGATACTCTTGTTGTTAATTGACTTTTTTCGTAAAGAGTTTCATACATGGGCAAAATTTTGTCCACCTCGAAATCCCTTGCTCTGGCGAGTGCTCCTTCTTTAAATCTAGTAAGATTTTTTTCGTCAAGTATCTCCAACGACTTTCTTGCCATATCTTCTATGTCCCCAATGTTGCACATATAACCAGACTGGCCATGGAGGTTCAATTCTGGCAGTCCTCCGGCGTTGGTACTCACCACTGGGACCTCGCAGGCCATAGCCTCCAGGGCCGCCAACCCAAAGCTCTCTTTTTCCGAGGTCATCAGAAACAAATCGCTTACCGAAAGGACTTCTTCAACTGCCTCTAGCTTACCCAGGAACCGTATGTCCTCGCATTGACCCATCTCGCGACAAAGTTCCTCCATGGGGAAACGCTCTGGGCCATCCCCTACCAGCAATAGTTTTGCTGGGATCACCTCTCGGACCTTGCTGAATACCTTGATAACGTCCTGCACCCTCTTTACTTTCCTGAAATTGGAGGTGTGGACAAGAAGTCGCTCACCTTCCGGGCAGATGGCTGTTTTGAAGTGATCTTTCTTCTGCTTTTTGAAGCGATCGATGTCTACGAAGTTGGGGATGACTTCAATGTCTTTCTGTACCTGGAAATGCTGATAAGTGTCCTTTCTGAGGTCGTCCGAAACTGCCGTGACGATGTCGGATTCATTGATCGAAAAGGTGACTACCGGCTCGTAGGTAGCATCTTTGCCGACAAGAGTAATGTCTGTGCCATGGAGCGTCGTGATCACTGGGATGACGATGCCATTGCGGGCCAGGATCTGCTTGGCCATGTATGCCGCTGAAGCATGGGGTATGGCATAATGTACATGGAGGACTTCCAGGTTTTCATGCTGCACGACATCGACCATTTTACTAGCTAGCGCCAATTCGTAAGGTGGATACTCGAACAGAGGATAGTTCTTTATTGACACCTCATGGTAGTAGAGGTTCTCATTAAAAAAGTCCAGCCTTGTGGGTTGTGAGTAGGTGATGAAATGTATCTCGTGCCCTTTTTTGGCGAGTGACTTCCCGAGTTCCGTGGCCACCACTCCGCTACCACCGTAGGTGGGATAACAAACTATACCGATCTTCATGTCGCCAATTTAAACGCCACCCGGACAGGATTTGTTCGCCTGTGCCTATTCCTGAGGCATAATTGATGAATATATCACATCCTGTATTTTCTCTCTGAACTCGTGCCTCATGAGTTTCTTATTCCTGGCGTCCGGATAGATCCTATTGGAGAGGAACGCATAGACGAGGTCGTGCTCAGGGTCCGCCCATATCATGGTGCCCGTAAATCCCGTGTGCCCAAAACTGCCAGGGGACACTTTGGCCGAGGCGTTATCTATTTCTGAATCGTACTTATCCCAACCCAGTCCCCTGCGATTGCCCTCGAAGTAACGGGCATTGAAGGTGGCGATGGTGGTGGGCTGTAAATACTGCTCTCCGGCATAGTAGCCATCATTGAGTAGCATGTGCATGATCACGGACAAGTCCTTAGCCGAGGAAAAGAGACCGGCGTGTCCTGCCACTCCTCCGAATATCGCTGCATTCCTATCATGAACATCTCCCCAGACCAGACTACGTCGGTAGCGATGATCATATTCGGTAGGGGCGATCTCAAATATCTCGTAACCCTTCTCTAGTGGATTGAACGAGGTCCGGTGAAGACCCATGGGGGAATAGAAATGTGTAAAAGCATATTGCTCCAGCGACATCTGGCTTAGTCTTTCTACAAGCTGCTGGAGGATCATAAAGCCCAGGTCACTGTAGTGATACCGGTCGCGCTTTTTTAGCAGCGGCGACTGTACGAGCCAACTCCGAATGGAGTCAGCCATAACCGGGTGTATCGGCAATCCGTAGCTTCGTATGTCATTGACGGAGTCCTCCTCGCTGGCGTAGGAGAAGGGCTCTAGCAGATCTCCTGAAAACTTGCGCCGCCATAGGGCTTCATAGGACCGGAGTCCCGAATGATGGGCGAGTAATTGCCGGATAGTGATATGCCCCTTGTTGGACCCCTCGTATTGAGGGAGGTGGAGTGAGATGGAGTCGTCCAGTTGGAAGTGACCCTGCTCATATAGGTGCATTACCGACAGCAAGGTTGTCATGACTTTGGTGACTGAGGCCACGTCAAATAGGGTATGGCTATGTACAGGCAGGAGGCTGTCATACGTGAGGTAACCAAATGCCTTGTCATAGACGATGGCTCCGTCCTTGATGACCGTTACCTGGCAACCGGGGGCGGCTCGCTGCTCTATCATGTCCTCAACAAGTAACTCGATGCCTCTCAACTTGTCGTTGGATAGACCCACCCAATCGGGTTCCATGTATCGAAGTTTGCCGAAGTCCGGTATCCTGTGATACTGCACATCAGAAAGCAAGGAGGCACCCACCAGGCGACCATTGACCCCCGCAGCACCATAAAGGATCTGTGGGATCTTTCGATCGTGGAGGTAATGGTTTTCGGGGAAGTACAGGTACTCATCTGCCTGGGGAGGTACCTGTGTCTCACCTGATATCAGGGCCAATATGTGGTAGTCAGGGTCATATTGGGCCAGAACCGGTCCAAAGTAGTCTGCTCGTGACCTGGCGTCCACCACGATCATTGAGCCCCTTGTAGGGTGCTCTTCAAGTACATTGTGCACGGTGTAATACCTTTCCAGCTCTTGATGTAAGTGGCCGAAGGGCTCATCTGTCAACAGGTACAGGTCAGGCTGCTCGTAGGGAATGGAAACAGCTGCTTGTTTCCGGCCATAGACAATTGCCTCGTCATAGATCCGCTGAAGAACGCCAGTAGAGATATGAGTGACCCGCTTGGCTGGACGCCGGGAGACGTACAACTGCTGAGGTGTGATCTTCTTGTCAATCTTTTGGAGAGTCTTGGCGAGTCGCTTGTTCAGTGGGCCGTGCGTCAGCATCAATTCGTCATTCGTGAGGTGCTGTGCCAGCTCCTTCTTCTTCCATTTGTCCTGTATGCGATTGAAGGTAGGGGCGATCACAAACTCTGGGGCAAACCGGTCAAGTTTCTCCAGCACTTCCATTTCTTCCGGAGTCAGATCCTGTGAGTTGGGCATGAGCAAAAAATCGATCCCAAACGTCGCTGCTACCTCAACGTACTGCTTCAGGAATTCTTCCAGTAACATTTCGTCCTGAATGGTGGCAAGCGTTTCCAGATCAGGGAAGTCGTGAGTGCCGATATCCAGTGATGATGAGAGCGAATAGGTCACCGTGGCTGGAAGTGACTCACCTAGTGACATGATTTCAGAAAACCGTGCATTATCGACAATCACACCGCCAAAAGAGGATAGCATGTCGCCATCGGGGAGTTGGGCGTCTTTTTCTCTCAGGTCCAGCCATACGCGACTTCGCATGCCCTCGCTGAGGTCAGCGATGGCGACCTCGTCTGCCGCCGCCGCTGCGACGTAGCCTGCCACTAGGATCGGCAGGAGGATCGATCGTACACGTCTATAGTATGGTCTCATTGTCAACGCTTGTCCTCATCCGGGAGTCGCATGGATTCTACGACGATAGAGCAAGAGTCGTGCTAGCCTTGTCTTACGCGTTTTGGGCCGGACGAAGGCGCATCTAGAAAGATAAGGAATTTGAGCAGCACACGGGAGGCCTTTCGTCTATTTTTCGATGGATTGCAGCCAATTCAGATGAATCGAACTAAAAAAAGCCACTCCCTGAGGAGTGGCTTCTGGAAATTTATGAGTGAATAAACTGTCTAATCGGTCGTCATGAGTCGACCTATGTGCACTTTGTCCTCCGTAATCAGTCGGTACAGATAGATGCCCTTGGCCTTGCCAGTGGCATCGAAGGTATTGTGATAGACCACACCTGCTTCTGCTTCGCCATCAAACAGTCGTTCGACCAGTACACCGGTAAGGTTATACACCTCGAGCCTTACCTCTCCGGCCTGAGGCACGGAGAAGTCGATGGTGGCGGTGCTGACGAACGGGTTAGGGTAGGCATTGAGCATTACCCCTGTTTCTGGAGAAACGACCTCGATCGTAGGGTTGCTGACTCGTGCCTGGGTATTGTCGCAAAGCAAGCCGTTGTTATACGCGTCCAGCGTGCCGGCCAAAGCCAATGCCTGCGCATACTCATCGTCTTTCGGCCTTAGGTAACGGCCAGTACCGTCGAAACCGATGTCACAGAGTAGATCTTGAGCCTGGACTGCTGCCTGGGTCGCTTCCGCACAGGTGCCCGCCCCGGCGCCAAAGTTCAGTTGCGCCGCTAGCAAAGCCCTCGCTAACGTATACGCGGCATCGCTCGCTCGCTTTCTTCCAGTAGCGAAGTCGCGAGAATCCAGGATCGCAACGGCTAGCTCACAAGTAGTGATGCTAAAGCCGCCGCCGTTGCCGTTACCGGTTGCAGGGCACCACTCGATTCCATTACCGAGGACATCTTCCAGTAGGTAGAAGCCCGCCTCAACTCCACCGTTTTTCTCTGCGGTATATTGCTGATTTCCATTCGAGCACCTATTCCAGTTTTTCCAGTAGCCCGGTGTACGCTGGTCACCTCCCGGCGACGTATTGTTGACACGGAAAATCAGTGTACAGTTAATTGCAGCGTCGTCAGGTAGTGGATAAGGAGTCCCAGCTCCAAAATCCACGCACCTATTGCCGATATCGGCAGGTTCCGGATCGTCTGCATTAGGGTTATAAGGCATAATTGGAATATCTCCTATGCCATCACCGTCGGTATCAATCTCCCAGGTGCTGGTCCATCCAGCTGGCACACCTAGCTCGCAGATGGTATATGTTTGGCTAGCGCTCAGACTTCCAAGGTTCTGGAATAATATGCCATCGCCATCGCCCAAGGTGTTGTCCGACGCGATTTGACTGCCTCCGAAACCGTCAGGGCCCTCGTACAGCGTAAAGGACCAACTTTGATTGGCATTTGGCACGCCATCAGTCAATTTGACAAGCTCCATCGTGCCGCAGTCGTTGGTAGTAATGGTTTGTGAATGAGTGCTGGAGTTACCACAGGCATCAGTGGCCTTCCATGTTCTGGTCACAGGCCCATTGCCGCAGACGTCGCGTCCGTCAACGGTAGATACCTCCTGAACGGTGACTCCGCTGCAATTGTCAGTTGCAGTAGGGAAATCGAAATTCAGCACTCCGCAAAGGGCTGTTTTATCCGGAGAGCCAGTTATCACTGGAGGCGTTGTGTCTACGACCGTGATTACCTGTTCGCAGCTAGAGGAATTACCACAGTCATCGGTAGCGGTCCATGTACGCACAATTGTAGATCTGCCAAAGCAGTCCCCCGGAGTGGTGGTCTCTGTAAATCCTACTGAAGGGCTAGGATCGCAATCATCGGTTGCAGTGACTTGCGCCTTAGTAGGAATAGCATCACACTCCACTGTGACATTCGCCGGACATCCCGCCAGAATGGGCGCCTCAGTGTCTGTCACGGTGATCTTTTGGATGGCTTTGCTGGTGTTGCCACATTCGTCCACCGCCGTCCATGTTCTGGTGATGACAGATGTCCCGGCGCAAACGCCTGGAGCGACCTGATCTTCTGGATCGAGAATTGTTACTTCGGCGGAGCAGTTATCCGCAACATTCACGTCTACTTTGTCCCCTGTATCAACCGGAAGGGTCGATGCATTACAAGATTCCAGTGTTACATCCGCAGGAGCCTGGATCGTAGGAGGTTCGGTATCCACCACGTTGATGATTTGCAGGCAGGAGGATGTATTCCCGCAATCATCCGTTGCAGTCCAGGTACGCTCGATCTTTTTCTCCTGAGGACAATCTCCTGGGATGATGTTGTCGGAGAAGGTAGGGACCACGGAATTGTCACAGTTATCAGTGGCGGTTGCCAATCCAGTGTTACTTGGATCCGAACTTTCATCGCACTCGATAGTGACATCGGGAGCACAAGCAATAACCGGCGGCGTAGTGTCCACTATGGTAATTGTCTGGATGCAAGAGCTGGTATTCCCACAATCGTCGATGGCAGTCCAGGTACGCTGGATGGTCTTCTCCTGAGGACAGGCTCCGGGGATGATGTTGTCGGAGAAGGTAGGGACCACGGAATTGTCACAGTTATCAGTGGCGGTTGCCAATCCAGTGTTACTTGGATCCGAACTTTCATCACACTCGATAATGAGATCGGGAGCACAAGCAATAACCGGCGGCGTAGTGTCCACTACGGTAATTGTCTGGATGCAAGAGCTGGTATTCCCACAATCGTCGATAGCAGTCCAGGTACGCTCGATCTTTTTCTCCTGAGGACAGGCTCCGGGGATGATGTTGTCGGAGAAGGTAGGGACCACGGAATTGTCACAGTTATCAGTTGCGGTTGCCGATCCAGCGTTACTTGGATCCGAACTTTCATCACACTCGATAGTGACATCGGGAGCACAAGCAATAACCGGCGGCGTGGTGTCCACTACGGTAATTGTCTGGATGCAAGAGCTGGTATTCCCACAATCGTCGATGGCAGTCCAGGTACGCTGGATGGTCTTCTCCTGAGGACAGGCTCCGGGGATGATGTTGTCGGAGAAGGTAGGGACCACGGAATTGTCACAGTTATCAGTTGCGGTTGCCGATCCAGTGTTACTTGGATCCGAACTTTCATCACACTCGATAATGAGATCGGGAGCACAAGCAATAACCGGCGGCGTAGTGTCCACTATGGTAATTGTCTGGGTGCAAGAGCTGGTATTCCCACAATCGTCGATGGCAGTCCAGGTACGCTGGATGGTCTTCTCCTGAGGACAGGCTCCGAGGATGATGTTGTCGGAGAAGGTAGGGACCACGGAATTGTCACAGTTATCAGTGGCGGTTGCGGAACCGGTGTTACTTGGATCCGAATCTTCATCACACTCGATAGTGACATCGGCGGCGCAGGTAATATCCGGCGGCGTGGTATCCACGATGGTTATGATCTGCACACAAGATGAGAAGTTACCACAATCATCCGTTGCGGTCCAGGTACGCTCGATTGTCTTCTCCTGAGGACAGGCTCCGGGGATGATGTTGTCGGAGAAAGTAGGGACCACGGAATTGTCACAGTTATCAGTGGCGGTTGCGGAACCGGTGTTACTTGGATCCGAACTTTCATCACACTCGATAGTGACATCGGCGGCGCAGGTAATATCCGGCGGCGTGGTATCCACGATGGTTATGGTTTGCACACATTGGGCTACCTGGCCTATCTCATCCGTCACCGTCCAGGTGCGGGAGATCACTTTGGTGTTACCGCAGCCGGGAACTTCCATATCACTTGGAGTAACTGTCACTGTACCACAACCCTCGATATAGGTAGCTATTCCCGTCGACACCGGGTCTGTGGACTGGCCGCATTCCACGGTCACATCAGCTGGGCAGGTGATCACCGGGGGTTCGCAGCATGGTCCATTAAATGTAATGCTTTCAGTGACCGTGCAGGGATTGCCGGTGCCATCATCGCTGTCGTTATCAGTCACAGTGACACTATAAGTTCCGAGAGGAACGCTTGCAAGATCCTCCGTGACAGATCCGTTAGACCATAAGTAGGAGAAATTGCCAGAGCCCCCGCTTACTGTGAGGTCAATATTCGTGGTGAAATCGGAAGCACAGTCTGCTGTCGCTATTGCATTCAGGGGAGGCGTTACAACGATCACTGGATTGTCGAAGCAGTATTTACCATTGGGATTATTGGCAGGAGTCACTGGGCAGCTACCATTGGCAGCAGTCCAAACCAGTAGAATGTTGCTAAGGTCGATCACGCTACCACAGGTAAACGTAATTTGTCCAAAGTTGAGTGTCTGCTGCGAGTTTATCTGATCGGAGCTCTTTGCTACCGGACCAGAACACCGGGCGATATCACAAACCGTAGCTGAGCCATTCACCGTTTCCGTTAAATCGGCGAAGACACCAAGAAATCGGTTGGAACTGTTGGTGTTGTGATTGATTGTAATTAGCAGATCAGCAGTCACGACGGTGCCGGGTTCGCAAGCGTTACAAGCGTCCCCGATGTCAAGTGAAGCCCCCAGGATCTGAATGTCATTGGCAGGGCATTGACCCGGGGTATACTCAGGATTTCCTCGCAAATCCACCTGATCCTGTGGGACAGGATCGCCGGCGCAAAACTGCCCTACTGCCCGATTAGAGCTCAAGATCACGGCGCTGAGAAATCCGAGCGTGATAAGCAGTAGTCTGTAATGTTGCGTACCTCGGAATCGACTCGTAACGTGGATTCCGATGAGAATAGGGTTTTTCAAGTTCGGCTTGCGCAAAAGCAAACCTCTCCGGTGAAGCTTGTCTCGACAACACCCGGATTGGGTAGAGTTTTTCATGGGCTAAGTAGTTAAATGGTCTGCGAAATCAATTAATACTTGGCCAGATCTGTAGGTTGATAATTAGCGAAGGAGTCGGGCAAAAAATGGTGGCTCCAACAGTGTCTAGAAAGATAAATAATTTCTGGCGCATACGGCGCTTATTGGCTCAGAAAATTTTTACTAACTCCTTGGTTACCAGTGATAACATCATGCATTGTGCAGTTTTATGCCAATTTTTCAAGTCGTATGAATTTGCCATGAGGCCGCTTTGTGAAATATTATTGAGCTATCCCTTTCGGGTATGTACACTTGATAGCCTTTGCCTCAACGAGAGGCATCACCTTCTGGTCGAGTTGATTCCTGCTGGCTCGATCGAGTTATGTATGACGACTTGCAGGACAGCAGACTACCTGACGCTGGCGATTGTTCCTTATTTTTGTCTTGGAAAGTTAGACCTCAGCCCAAGTTTGTTCGTTAATCTAGTTTCGGATCTTCGTACTTTGAGCTGAAAGCGACGCGACCACATGAAACCCTAAGAAAGCGCCATGAGATTTCCCTCCTTGATTCGTCTTCCCAGAAACAAACAGTTTGAGATCAAACCTCGCTATTATGATCCTGTGAAGGAGGAGATCGCCGAGCGTACAGAAAGGATACGGCGGGAGATGCGAGGGGAACTAGAGCAAAGAGCTGGCCAGCGGATCACCTTCGAACGAAAGACCTCAGCAGTGCCTAGCGCCAGCTTGATGCAATTGGCGATTGCTGCCATACTGGGGCTCACATTCGTGGGATGGTTGCAGTATGGCAACGACATCGCTTATGCTTTCATCGTCGTGATCCCCATCTATTTTTTCTTCAGGTTTAGAAAGATCTTCAGGAAATAGGCATGGACGACGTCATTAGACTATTGCCGGAAGGCATAGCCAACCAGATCGCTGCAGGTGAAGTTGTGCAGCGACCCGCGTCAGTCGTGAAGGAACTGCTCGAGAACGCCATCGATGCGGGCGCCACGTCCATCCAATTGATCGTGCGTGAATCGGGGAAGTCCCTCGTGCAGGTGGTCGATGATGGGACAGGCATGAGTACCACGGACGCGCGCATGAGTTTCGAACGCCATGCTACATCGAAGATCACGAGGTCCGAGGACCTTTTCAGGATAAGGACGATGGGCTTCCGTGGAGAAGCACTGGCGTCCATCGCGGCCGTGGCGCAAGTGGAGATGAAAACGCGCAAACACGATCAGGAGGTCGGCACGGAGATAGTAGTCCATGCCTCGGAGATACAAAAGCAAGAACCGGTGGCTACCTCACCTGGCACTTCGATTTGTGTGAAGAACCTGTTTTACAATGTGCCAGCCCGTCGCAATTTCCTGAAGTCCAACCCTGTCGAATACCGTCATATTTCGGACGAATTTCATCGGGTGGCGCTGGCTTATCCGGACATTGCCTTTACTCTGCACAACAACGACGCTGAAACTTTCCGCCTGGAAAGGGGCAAACTCAGCAAGCGAATCGTTCAACTCTTCAACCGCAATTATCAGAATCAGCTGATTCCCTGCGAGGAGACGACGCCGGATCTGAAGATACATGGCTACATTGGCAAACCTGAATATGCCAAGAAGACCCGTGGCGAACAGTTTTTCTTCGTCAACGGTCGCTTCATCAAAAACAACTACCTGAATCACGCGATGACCACCGCGTATGACAAACTCATACCTGACGACTTCCATCCGTTCTATGTGCTGTTCATAGAATTGGACCCTGCGGTGGTGGATATCAACGTACATCCGACGAAAACCGAGGTGAAGTTTCAGGACGATCGCCTCCTGTATGGGATCATTCTCTCCAGTGCCCGACAGGCACTGTCCAACTTCAACGTTGCGCCGTCTTTGGACTTCAATTCCGACGTCAATTTTGAGTACTTCACTTCGAGGCGCGAACTATTGGAGACACCCAGCGATCGCAATTACGAACGCTTCAAGGCCATTGACCAGCAGCAGAAAGGCCCTCTTGACTGGGAGAAGCTCTATGATATAGCGAAGAAAGAAGACGATGAGGTGGTAAGGAAGGCGCAACTCGAGCTTGATGGTGGGTCAGATGAACCGCAGACACTGACTGTGCCAAGTGGCATGGCGCTCGACAGGCCGTCGACGGGGCAGGCAGAGGTCTCGAAATCCCTACAGCTTCATGGAAGATACCTGGTGAGGCAGGTGAAGTCGGGCATGGTCATCATTGATCAGAGTGCGGCCCACGAACGGATTTTGTTCGAGAAATACCTGAAGACACTGCGCGGCAACCGTGCTACTTCACAGTCGTGCCTGTTCCCGCAGCAGCTGTCGTTGAACGATGCAGACTTCAATCTTGTTCAGGAGTTGCGACAAGAAATTCGCCAGTTAGGATTTGAATTTGAAACATTTGGCACACGAGGTATTGTCTTAACTGGTGTGCCTGCGGACTTGTCTAATCACAACGAGCGCGAGATCATCGAAGGGCTGATCGAACAATTCAAGCTGAATAGAGAGAAGCTGGAAATTGAGCAACAGGAGAACCTGGCCCGGTCGCTGGCGGCGCGGACGTCGATCAGCAAAGGCAAGGTGCTGGACGAAAAAGAAGCTGAGGGACTTATCGATCAGCTCTTTGCGTGCGAGCAGCCAAATTATACACCCCATGGAAGTCCAACTTTCGTAGTTTTGGGCCTGGATCAAATTGCAAGTTATTTTAAGAGGTAGTGCATGTTTAGACTGACCCCGATGGTAAAGAACCTCCTGATAGCCAATATCGGGATTCATTTGTTGCAGAGCTTCGCCAATCTGGACCTAACGCGCCTCTTCGGTTTGCGGGTGATTTTCAGCGATTACTTCGCGGTACATCAGTTCTTTTCCTACATGTGGCTGCACGGAGGCTGGGGCCACATATTCGGCAACATGATCATTCTCTTTTTCGCCGGACCGATGCTGGAGATGGTATGGGGCTCGAAGCGATTCCTGATATTTTACCTTGCCTGCGGTATTGGTGGCGGCGTCCTCTATGGGACCGCAGACCTTATCGAAAAAAAGAGGATCAAGGACCAGGTGGAGGCCTTTGTCGACAATCCTGATCCGCTGGAATTTCGGAAGATAGTCTTCAACTATGGCAAGCCCGTTTACAACATGGGTCGGTTGTATGATTTCGCCAACGATTACTACGATGCTCCCGACAACGCTCGATTGGAGCGTGAGGCAGTTGACATTGTCGAAAACATGGCCTCCTTCTATATCGACATACCGATGGTGGGTGCCTCCGGCGCTATATTTGGTTTGTTGATGGCCATGCTGATGCTGTTTCCAAATGCAGACGTATACCTCTACTTTCTATTTCCAGTAAAGGTGAAGTACGTGGTGACGGCTCTGCTGATATACGAGATATATGCTGAGATCAATCGGGCCGAGGGGGATACCGTGGCCCATTTGGCTCACCTGGGGGGAGCGGTGATTGCTTACTTCCTGATAAAATATTGGCAAAAGGACCGGACAAGACTCTATTAAAAAGCGATGACTAATAGTATCCTTGATGATTTCAAAAATGCCTGGAACAAGCCCAACAATGCGGCGGCCCAGCTCATCATCATCAATGTAATTGTGTTCCTATTTCTGGCTGTGTTGTCGGTGCTCTCCACACTGCTCAATGTCGGCCCTGTGTTTGATATCATCCACCAGCAATTCAGCATACCTCCGATTTTCTCGGATTTCATTTTGCGGCCCTGGACGATCATCACATACGCTTTCTCGCATAGTCTATCGCGTATCTTCCACATTGTTTTCAATATGCTCTTCCTCTACTGGTTTTCGCGTATCATCGTGGAGTACCTCGGGAATGACAAGGTGATAAGCATCTATGTGGTAGGAGCGTTGGCTGGTGCTGTAGCTTATTTGTTCGTTTACAACGTGGTTCCTTTCTATATCGAATCGGCCCCCAGTATTGGAGGTATGGTGGGTGCTTCTGGTGCCGTCAATGCCATCATGATCGCTGCTGCCACGCTTGTGCCGAACTACACCTTCTTCCTGTTGTTTCTCGGTCCGGTAAAGATCAAATACATTGCTGCCTTCTTCATAGTTATTTCTTTCCTTGGTTCGGTCGGCTACAACGCCGGAGGTAATGTGGCACATCTTGGCGGCGCTCTGATGGGCTATGTCTATATCAAGCAGTTGCAGAAAGGTACCGACTGGGGCGCCTGGGTAATTCGATTTCTGCGCTTTGTCAAGAGTCTGTTTGTCCGCCAACCGAGCATCAAAGTATCGCATCGAAAACAGAGGGCCAGTGCAGCTCCCAAAGGCAAGGGTGCCAGCGGAAGACGTGGTGCTTCCACCAGTGGGAAGGCTAGCCAGGACGAGATCGATGCCATCCTGGACAAGATCTCCCAGTCAGGCTACGAAAGCCTCAGCAAAGAAGAGAAGCAAAAGCTCTTCGATGCCAGCAACAAATAGCCTCTAGTCGCGCCTCCTTATGGGCACGGATACATTTATCCAACAGCCCACAGTGATCATCTCCCCTTCGTCGTACAGGTCTTCGAAGATCTCCGTCGCTGATGGGAATTGCTCCTTGGCCAGCAGCATCTTTTCGGTATTACCCGCTGCCCCGTACTCGTCATAGGCAGCGAGAAAGACCGCCCGATCAACAACCTGGCTTACGCCTTCCTTGCAACTATAGTAGCTGTCGAAGTAGAGGTCGCCGATCAATTCATAAGCGGGCTTGAAGT
Organism: Cyclobacteriaceae bacterium; assembly: GCA_965227935.1. Lineage (GTDB taxonomy): Bacteria > Bacteroidota > Bacteroidia > Cytophagales > Cyclobacteriaceae > JAWPMT01. The sequence continues at coordinate 977,929 of CBDDGS010000055.1, forward strand.
CCGGATTGAGCGCGATGGCGTGGCGGGCATACCTGCGAGCATCTGAGAATAGCGCCTTGCCACTGTGCAGGTTCGCCAATAGCATCAGCAACTCGGTGGAGGTGCTGTCTGATTCCGAGATAGCCAGCCCCACCTCGTATAATTGGGCGGCCGTTTGCCAATCACCCTCGGCATCATATTTTCGGGCCACTAGTTTGAGAAGGTTCCCATTGCCTGACTTCTGCACAACTGCAATGGCCAAGTCCTTGAAGTAGTCCTCGGCCAAGCAGTCGTGTTCCAACCCAAGTTTGATGAGTAATTGACCCTTGGAATCCCACCAGTTGGCTTCTTCTACCTGCATCTGCCAAAACCTATTGATATCGGTGCAGGTCCACGGTATACTCCGCAGCAGAATCTTGTCTAATACTGGCAGGATCTTTTCCGTATTCTCTGGTGCCTTCATCACGTGATGAAAGAGTTGCTCATACCAATCCAATACGGCCTCGCTGGGCTGTGTCTTACTTACTATGTCCAGGAAGGCGGGGAACAGGTTTTTCCCGATATCTCCATCATTTGCTTCCCAAGCGTCAACGAACCATTCGAAAACGTCTTCGTAGCGGTCGGGTGTCCGCGACCAGTATTTGTATCCATAGTACGCTTTTCGGGTTTTGTTCTGGGGTTTAGAGGCAAATGTCTCCTCCCTGCGCTCGATGAGATGGATGACCTTCTCCTGGTAGACGGTCCGAAGGCTATCGTCGCGCTCCCCACCGACTAAACCATCGTAGATTTTTATGCCATTGATATAGATGGATGGGTTGAGGTTCGGGGCATTGGTCAATAGCCATTCGAGTGGCTCCATGCACTGCGTCAACTTTCCAGCTTTCATATTGTCATTGTACAGTGCGACCATCTCTTTGGCCGTGGCCGTATCCTCGGGCCAGCACCATCGATTCTGACCCGAAGCATGGAGTCCCGGAGTCAGCACCATCAGGATTGTGCAAATCAATCGATACATCTACTTAAGGTTTTGGAGTAGTCTGGCGGTACGAACCAGCGTAAAGAATTCTTGTTTTTCGTCATCTGCGCCAGCCTCCGCGAGGCTCTCTATGTCTGCCAGTGTGAGGTTGGCGGCGTAGCGCGAGCGACGCAGCACTTGCCCAAAGGCGGCTACCGCAGCCGAGAATCGGTAGTCGTCTGAGGCCGCAGCAATGGTTGGAGTCTCGTTCGTGACGGGTCTCACAATCAATTGGCTGACTTCACTGTCTATCTCCTTGTAGCGGAGGTTCACAGTAAGCAACTCATCGGTGTCGGCGGCGGATGTGGGCGATTTACTGATGTACCTGGAGGTCGTGCCACCCTGTGCTTTGCCAGGTATGATCTCGTAGAGGCAGGTGACCGTGTGACCGGCCCCCAGTTCACCAGCATCCCGCTGGTCGTCCTCAAAGTCCTCCGGCGCCAGGGCCCTGTTTTCATACCCGATCAGTCGGTACTCGCTCACCAATGTGGGGTTGAATTCCACTTGGACCTTGACGTCTTTGGCAATAGTAAAAAGGTTCGCTGTCAACTCGCGATTGAATACCTTCTCGGCTTCGCGGATATTGTCGATGTAGAAATAGTTGCCATTGCCGGCATTGGATATTTCCTCCATGCGATGGTCTTTGTAGTTGCCCATCCCAAACCCACAAATCGTGAGGAATATCTTGCTTTTGCGCTTTTCCTCTATGAGCCTGACGAGATCGCCGGTTGAAGAAGTGCCGACGTTGAAATCACCGTCTGTGAGTAGCACAATTCGATTGTTGCCCTCGGGGATGAAGTTTTGCTCTGCGATTGCATAGGCTTGTTCTATCCCTGCCCCACCAGCAGTCGATCCACCGGCGGTCAGTGACGCAATTGCTCGCTGGATGGTCTCTCTTTCTCCCGCAGGAGTACTGGGCAGGACTACACCCGAACTACTCGCATACACGACGATGGCTACCCGATCATGCGCTTGCAAGTTTTGCGAGAGCATCTTGAGGGACCTTTGGGCGAGGGGCAGCTTGTTGGGGCTGTCCATCGAGCCAGAGACATCGATTAGGAAGATGATATTCGAGGGCCGACGATCCTCGTAATCGAGCTTCCTGCCTTGTAGGCCAATGTGGACCAGCTGATTGGTTGGGTTCCACGGACAGGGGCCTACTTCCGTGTAGATCGAAAACGGTTGGCCCGGCTTGGGGTCTGGATAGTCGTAACGAAAATAGTTGATCATCTCTTCGACCCTTACTGCGTCCGGAGGGGGCAATTGATTGTTCTGTAGAAATCTTCGGACGTTGGCGTAAGACGCATTGTCCACATCTATCGAGAATGTTGACAGGGGGTGTGTCAGCACTGATTGGAATGGATTTTCTCGTAGGTAAGCGTATTCCTCAGTATTCTGGGGCTGTCGAGCGATTTCGTCGATTACTTCCTCCTCAGAGGCTTCGAGAAAGACCATTTCTTCAACAATCGTTTCCTCCATCACTTCCACGTCTAGTTCCACATCGACTGGTTCTACATACTGATATTTCTGTGCATTTTCCCGAGGCTCTCGTAGCATCCTCGAGGCTCCGGGCCTCGTACTCTCACAACTCCAGTGCCACTGGATGACGATCATGATGATTGCCGCAGCGATGAGCTCCATCGTGTGTTCACGGGACTTAGGATTCTTGTTTCGGCGCATAGTCGTTTAGTGTTTGCTGAGGCTCAACAATAGCCTAAGCCCACCGGGAGCCCCGACGATCGCACGGAAAAGCGATTGTACAATGATTTACAAGCCTTTTATCCGCCAATTTTGCTATCATCGCCCCCATGAGATCCTCAGAGAGGAGAAGGTTCGCAAGATTGAAGTCGGAGATAGTCCGTCGGGTGCAGGAGCAGTTTCCCGAGGTGCCGGCGGATATCACGGCATGGCGTAAAAAGGAGATCGGGCTCTTCCAAAAGGCCCTGTCTCAGGAAATTAAGAGCCAGGTCAGCGAGAAGTGGTTTTATACCCACATGAAGTCCGACCACTCTTCATTGCCCAGAATAGATATGCTTGATATGCTGTCGCAGTTTGTGGGCCATGATAGCTGGGATCACTTCAACAGAAAGCACAACCGACGCACCGTCACCTGGCGACCGCTCTTTTTTGTGACGATACCGCTGTTAGTGGCAGCTACATGGTGGGGGTTTTATCCCGGCTGCTCAAAATTTTGCTTTGTGAATCTATATGGCAGACAGCCAATAGACGGGCAGGAGGTAAATGTATATCTGCTTCAGGAAGGTGAGTCACCACGCCTTTTGGGGCTGGATGAGGAGGCCTGTATATGCGTAGATGACATGAATGCCAGTGCACAGCTCATGGTCTCATCTGCCTACTTCGTCAACGATACAATTGTGAGAAAGTCCCGAAAAGGCGAGACCGAGCAAGTGGCATTGAGGCCTGATGACTATGCCCAGCTTATAAGTATGTTCGCCAATTCGGATGTGGCAAATTGGGAAAGCTATCGCTCCAATTTGATGGACATGTTCATGGCCAATGCTCGCATTTACGAGTTGAAGTCGAATGGGTCGCGGCCCGTGGCCCTGTACAACAGAGAAGAGTTCGTGAACAAGCTGACGATGCCCATTGATCAAGGTAGGCCGTTGGAGATTGTAGACATCACGTACGAGAAGAACAAGATCAGTATCCTACGATATATAAGAAAATGAGCATTGGTAGACATATCGCCCCCGTAGTGTTGCTACTGCTGATAGGATGTGCTACGGCGAATCGCCCCGATAGTGAATTTGATTTTCCAGAGGGCCCACGACTGGAGGCGCCGTTTGTCTCTGCAAGCCTCGGAGAGGAAGACTTAGAGCATTTTAAGTCGACGGCTGTCACAAAGTACCGAGACCTGTTGGATCTTTCGAGCATTGTGGCTGACACATCCTTTGCACCGACCTTTCGTGATGCCGCGCTCGAGTCCTTGGCGTCGTACTTTCGCTTGTCCGGGGAGGAGCCATCGATGCTGGCCGGACTCAGTTATCGTCTGGCTGAACTGGCGGATGAGCAAGAAAAGATCTCGGACTTCACCAAAAGCGGCTCGAACTATCGGGCCACGATTTCCGCATCCGATGACCTCCAATTGGAGGTGCTGCTGATGCAGGTGCAGAAGTCCTTCGGCCAGGAGATTCATCTGGTATGGGACGTGATGTTCCTAGCGCCAGAGTAGTGACTAAAAAAGGGCCACAACCAAGTGGCTGTGACCCTCCATGATTCACTAACTGAAGTTTTCAATTCTCCACCACGAGGTAGGTGAAGGTCTGGTTGACCAGGTTGTAAGCGATTTCCCCAAAAGCCGCTGGCCCGGAATATCCAATGTCATGGTTCTCCAGATCCCCGTATAGGTAGTTGAGAATGCAATTGCAATTGAAGACCATATTGTTCTTGTCCTCCAACTGCTCCACCTGATTGCGGAAGGCGTGAGCGTAGGAAGTGTTCGGTCTGGCAAACTTGTATTTGTTGCCCTTGAATAGTGGGGCGTAGAACGTCACCACTTTCTCATCCTCTTTCAGAGACTCGAAGCTTACATTGATATTCGCACCAGCATAGTCGCATACCAAGGGGTACTTCGTATCGATGCCGTTTTTGGTGAGGTAGTCATACAAGTTGACGTTTTCGCCATTGATCAGGCAATCCTTCACCTGGAAGGATGTTTCGAGCACCTCGAGTTCGATGTTGTCCCCTTCCTCCGGGCTGAAGATGTTGACGATCTCGAGACGAGCCACTTGATCATCGCGAAGGCCAATGTGCAGTGCCACGGCTTCTTCAACGTGCGATTCGCCGGTGGTGCCATTGAATGTCTTCGTAGGTCGGCCATTGCCGAGATCTTCGAGACTGACACCCGCCACAAGACCGATCACAGGATTGTCGTAGATCTGCTCGTAGTTATCTGAGTTCATAGCGAACTCCTGGTGAATTCTCTGGTATGCCGGGATGATGGTGAATTGGAAGCCATTGCTGAATCCGTTGACACCGATGTGCTTGATATCATCCGCATTGTAGGAACTCACCTTGAAATCCTTCGCGTACTCCGTGAAGTCTGTGACGAATACATGCTTCTGGTCAAAAACGCCCTTTGTGCCTTTTAGATAGAAGTAGGGCATCGTTCCCCCGATCCACTTGCCGGTAGGGAGAGAGGCCAGTAGCTCCTCCTCGCCGAAGATGACCAATAGTCGCCCTTCTTCGATAAGGGCGCTCGCTTCTGATACTGATAGAAGTTTGTCTTGCATGTTTACCACTCTTTGAAAATGATTTTAAAATCTCGTTGAACTGACCGGGAGTATTTGGAGGCCAGGTTGTACAGGTCCTCTACCGCCTGATCGATGCTTAATTCTCCACTTTTGATCTGGTTGGATGCTTTGAAGCATTTCATCTTCAAGACATAATTGTCAAAGTGATGATCGCTATCCCCTGTGACAATCGACCGCCATTCCGGTCGGGTCTTTGGGGGAATATCTGTTTTGCCCACCATGTGCTTTTTTGAGTTTATAAGGTTAAAAAGTGTGAGGGACTATGGCGATTCCGCCAACGTCAGGGCGAATGAAGGAAGCAACGCGGGAAGTTGCAACAGATCCTCAGTGAGCCATGAAATATGGCGTTTCAATTGGGGACTATTTATGATGATTAATGACTAGTGCGGACATTTGAAGTGTGGGTTGTATAATGTTGTAAATCACCTCAATACTGGTGTCTCAAATTGGGCAATTCTCGTAACGCAAACTGGCCGCGAATTACAAACAGAGGAGGTAGGCGACCAGTGCTTCTTTTTCCTCCCCAGTGAGTGCCAACTCCAGCGTTAGGTTGAAAAATTCGACTGCGTCTGCGAGGGTGGGGCACCGGCCGTCATGCAGGTAGGGTGGGGAGTCTTTGATTCCTCGGAGCGGGAAGGTTTTGATGGGCCCTTCGGGCCTTCCCTTATAAAATCGCTCTACCTGCAAGTCGTGCATGTAATCGTCCGTGAAGGCCGGTCCGTAGTGACACTGGGCGCATTGGCCCTTCCCAAAAAACACCTGCTCGCCAAGGAGTTCCTGTTCCGTGGCTTTGTCTTTATACAGCTTACCTAGTGGGCTAAGTTTTGGTGCTGGGCTGAAGTCCAGGATGGCATTGAAGTCTCCCATCCTATTGGTGACCTCCCGCTTTTGCGACCTCGGCCCGATGGCTTGCTGCATGCCGGGGTCTCCGTCGAAGTATTCCTCCACCTCAGCAAAATGGTCCATACTACGTATAGAGCGCTTGGAAGAGAGCTGCATGAGGTTGTAATTGCCGCGCATCGTTGGCGTCTCGACGCGTAGTCGCGCGAGATTGGGCCGCGCATCAGGAGCCAATTCGAATGCTCCATTGGTGTGTCCATTCACATGGCATGAAAAGCAGGATACTCCCGCACTGGGTGCCAGTGTCACTCGGTGCGGTGTGTGGTTGAACCATGTAGTGGGCGTGGGTTTCAAAAGCTCCTTGAGACCTTCCATCTGTTCTGCCGTGATGAGGCCATTGAAGATCTCATAGTAGTTGGCAAGTGTCACCTCTTTCCCCTCAGTTACATCCCCTAGCTCCTTGTGGGTAGTGAGAAACATCGGCGGGGGAAACTCAGGCAGGTATTCGTCAGGGAAGTCGTGATCTAAGTCAATGCGAATATGCTCAGGGTGCGCCTGATTCCAGCTATCAGGAAAGACCATGTGTGCGGTGGAATGCAGGGGGTGCGCCAGGGGCTTGTAGGGGAAGAGGTCGCGTGTTTTGATTTCTGCTGGGCTCATTGCTGCCAGCGTCTCGAAGGACCCCGCCTCTTCCGATAGGCGCGCAATGGGCCCTGCCATAATGGGCTTGCGACCTCCAGACATGTATTGATCGGGGATCGTCTCTCCGCTAAAGTCATAGCGTCTCGCCATGTAGGCCCGGACATCCCGCATGAGCTCTGGCTTTTGTTTTTCATGGAAAGCCACCCACTCTTCCCAACTCATGGGCAGCTCTGGCACGCCAAACGAGCTGTTTCCCCTACCTGCGTATTCCCACAACTCGAACGGTGTTCGCTGACCCTTTCCGGCCGACGGATAGGGCTTCAAACTGTCAACGTAGCTGCTACCCAGTCCGAAATCACTGGGCTGATAGTCCGATATTTCCGCACCGGGGCTCTGCAGCATATGAAGGCGCTGATCCGCCACCTGGAATCCGAGGACGGCCAAAAAGACCACTGCACTTACTACGAGGAGGGCATTCTGTTTTCTGCTTTTCATGGTTGTCAGGTAGTGCTTTGTACAAATAATCAGCACAGTGATCGACGCCCAAAGCCCGGGCCAGTCAGGTGCCTAATACTTGTAAATAAAGTACAGAGGCGCCTCTCAGGCCCTTGATAGGTGTTCTCAAAGAAACTGATCTTTGTCAGGGGGTGATCTCTAGAACATCCGAGCCCTTGAATAGCCCATCCGCCAGCTCAATGCCCATAGAGTGGTACAGCGAGGGCGGTACGCTGATATCTCCGAGGAACAGATCGCCCACAACTACCCGGGTATCCTGCAGGAACAAGCCTTTCTTCGGCAGCGCTAATGTGAGTGTCGCTGCTGCCCTAACGGTCGGGTTGTGAATGGTACCCGTAGTCAAGTCAAGTCCGGAAGGCGTATCCAGGGACAGCACGGGTGCGACGCTTTCATTTGCGTATTCGATCATCTCTTTTGCCTTACCTCTGGGATCACCCTGGACACTATACCCGATGATCCCATCGATCAGGAGATTGACACCTTCGATGGTAGGTCGCTCCTCTGATACCGTAATATTCATCCGTTCCAATATATCCAACTGATGAGCTGGTATGGCCGCCATTTTAGATCGTGAAGAGATCCAAACGACTACATGATGACCCCAGGAAGACAATCGCCGGGCGCAGACCATCGCACCTCCACCGTTGCCACCGGTCCCAGCAAGTACAAGTACCTGGGTGGCGGATTGTGGCTGCATGAACTTCTCACGGGCAACAATGGCGAGGCACCGGCCGGCATTTTCCATCATCTGGATCAATTGGATTCCGTAATCCTCAATCATGAGGCGATCGACCTCGATCATCTGTTCAGTGGTGATTGCGGGGAGTGATTTGCCGTATTTCAGGATCATGGCCCACAATTATAAGTTGCACTTCCGGGGTTATGAAGTTGTGGTTAATTTTAGCGGCTTAGGATTATAACTTTTTGGAAATGCAACGACTCTCGTTTCTACTAGCACTACTGGTACTCGCTGTCCAGTGCAATCAAAAACCCTCCGAAAGCAATGCTTCGTCCAACGCGCTAGCTGATCAGGCAAAGGCATTGGCGCAGTCTACGATCATCGTAGACGGCCATGTGGACCTGCCTTATCGCATGGAGGTAAAAGGCTTTATGATCAAAAAGGCTGTGGAAGACGTGTCGGTAGAGACCGAGGGTAATTTCGATTATCCTAAGGCCAAGGCCGGAGGGTTGGACGCACCTTTTATGTCGATTTACGTACCGTCAAGGTATCAGGAGACAGGCGGTGCCAAGGAGTTTGCGGATTCGCTCATCACGATGGTGAGCCAACTACCTGAGGAGTTCCCCGACATGTTTGCCTTGGCCAACTCGCCTGCGGCGATTGAACGCAACTTCGAGAAAGGGCTTGTGTCCCTGCCCATGGGAATGGAAAATGGTGCACCGATTGAGGATGATCTGAGCAATGTTGAATACTTCTTCAATCGAGGTATCCGGTATATCACCTTGACGCATGGCACCGACAATCAGATCTGCGACTCTTCTTATGATGAGACAGACGACACCTGGAATGGCCTCAGCCCTTTTGGGGAGCAGGTGGTAGCGGAGATGAATCGCCTGGGTATCATGGTGGATATTTCACATGTTTCTGACAGTACGTTCTATAATGTACTGAAGATCACCACCGCGCCAGTGATTGCCAGCCACTCGTCTTGTCGCTACTTCACACCAGGGTTTGAGAGGAACATGAATGACGATATGATCAAGGCCCTCGCCGAGAACGGTGGCGTCATTCATATCAATTTTGGCTCCAGCTTCCTGTCGAAAGACATCCAGGACAATCGTAATGCGATCCGCGAACACCTGGTGAACTACCGTGCTGACAATGGGCTAAGTGAAGACGACTCAGTATACCAGGCCTATGCTGAAAAATACTGGACCGAAAACAGAAAGTTTGAGGACGTAAAGACTGTCGCCGACCACATCGATCGGGTGGTGGAGCTTGCCGGCATAGACTATGTTGGATTCGGATCTGACTATGATGGCGTGGGCGATAGCCTGCCCACAGGCTTGAAGGACGTGTCCACGTATCCTAATCTTATCGAGGAGCTGTTGAGAAGAGGTTATACCGAAGAGGATATAGCGAAGATCTGCTATAAGAATACCTTCCGTGTTTGGAACAAAGTACAGGAGATTGCCGCTAGCTCGGCGAGTTGAACGAGTACTACTTCTTTTTCTTCAGAGATCTAATAAAGTCCCGCCATGCAAATGGGTTTAGCAGCGGGTTGGATGGAGGCTGAAAGCGATAGGACGCCGCCGCCTGTTGCTGCTGCATGAAGAAGCGATGGTTCATGTTGGCACTTGCCGGAAGATTCCAGTACGCCTCTCGCATCGCAGCGCTGTTGAGAAATCTTTGCAGGTTGTCGTAGTCTCGTTGGTCAGGCAGCTCCACGGCCAATACCGCCGCTTTGAAGACAGCCTCTGAGGGATAAGGGAAAACCTCCAGTTCGTCGAGGTAGGTCACATCTTCTCTCATCGTCACCAGAATTCGGAGGCTATGGTCCTCCCGATGCTTAGGGACGATGTAAGTGGCTCTTCTAAAACCCACGGAACTGAATACGATGCTGTCGCCTTCCAGTACGGGAAGTGAGAAGAAGCCGTAGGGATTGGTAGTAGTACCTCTTCCACCTTTCGGGATGTACACGTGCACCCCTGGGATTACATTGGTGCTATCCTCGCCAAAGACCACTCCAGTGAGTTGAATGACATGACGCGTCGAGTCCTGAGCGTTCGCTGCCCAAGCTCCGAGAACGATAATCACTGCAAGTAGTACTCTGGAGGACAAAATGGTTTCTACGTTTGAATACCCAACCGATTTGCTCGAATGGTAGTTTCAAAAGTAATGGATTCGCCTATCAATATTTCTTAAAAAACATTAAATGGGTGAATATTGCGTATTAATCTGGCCTTATGCGACTCAAGAATTTTAGCCTTTCTTACGGGACTCAGATCTTTAAGGCTTTTGCTGATGAGTCACGGGTCCGTATCATCAATTTGCTGTTCAATGCCGGCGAATTGAGCATATCAGACCTTGAAATGATCCTGGATTTCACACAGACAAAGACTTCCAGGCATGTCAGTTACCTGAAGAATTCTAATCTGCTCAATTCCAGACAAAGAGACCAATGGGTGCTGTATAGCATCAGGGAAGAGGTGCTCGCCCTCGTCAGCCAGATGCTGGAATTTCTGGAAAAAGATGCTGTGCTACAGAAGGATCTTGATGCCCACAGCACCATGCACAACAATCGGGAACTCGCCGTCAACAAAATTGCCTCCAAGGACTACCGCGTATAATGAAAGATAAGATTGCCACGGTCTTTTTCGACCTTGACCACACACTTTGGGATTACGATACCAACGCCCTGCAGACCCTCCGAGAGATCTACGACCAGTTTGAGGTCTCCAAGGTCTATGATGACTTCGGTCAATTCAGTGAGACCTTTTTCCGCAGGAATGCAGAACTATGGGATCAATACAACCGCGGCGTGATTGGTCGCGAGCACATCAGGCAGACGCGGTTCAAGCAGATCCTTGCCAATTCGGAGTTAGCGGAGAATGGCGCTGCCGTAGCCATGTCAGACTACTTCACAACCGAGGGTCCCCGCAAGTCGGCCCTTATTGAGGGCAGTATTGAGCTACTGGACTATTTGTCTCAGAGCTACCGCATGGCCGTCATCACCAATGGATTTACCGATGTCCAGGCGATAAAAATGTCTCATAGTGGCATCGATCACTACTTCGAGGAGGTGATCACCTCGGAGTCAGCAGAGGCCCGCAAACCATCAGCGGAGATCTTCGACCATGCGTTGGACCTGACAGGAAATCATCGTGATGAAGTGGTCATGATTGGTGATAACCTCGACACGGATATCAAGGGTGCCCATGCCGCCGACTGGCATGCGATCTGGTTCACAACTTCCGATGAGCAGGCGCCCGCCAAAACGGTGAAAGTTCGTCGCTTACAGGAGATCGCGACGCTTCTTTGAGGGCATGGGATTGCGTAGCTTTGCACATCGAAATCAAATCAATGTGTAAACGACATGCCAAAAGGAATTTATAATATCCCCACACCCAAGAACGAACCTGTCAAAAGCTACTTTCCGGGATCTACTGAGAAGGCGCTGGTCAAAGCGGCGCTAAAGCAGATGCGCTCAGAGCAGATCGAGGTACCCATGGTGATTGGCGGCAAGGAAGTACACACCAACACAAAGTTGAAGATGAGCCCCCCTCACGATCATCAGCATGTTTTGGGTCACTTCAGCGAAGGGGACAGCTCCCACGTAAACGCGGCCGTCGATGCGGTCCTCGCGGCAAAGGACGCCTGGGCTGACCTTAGTTGGGAGCATCGTGCCAGCATCTTCCTGAAGGCGGCGGATCTGATTGCCGGCCCCTATCGTGCCAAGATCAATGCCGCGACTATGCTGGCGCAGTCGAAGAATGTCTTCCAGGCAGAGATCGACGCTGCGTGTGAGTTCATCGACTTTCTGCGATTCAATGTGCACTTCATGCAGCAGCTTTATGCTGTGCAGCCCGAGTCTTCAGAAGGCATTTGGAACCGAACTGAATACCGACCGCTAGAGGGATTTGTTTTTGCCATCACACCATTCAACTTCACGGCCATCTCGGGTAATCTCCCCGCGGCTCCCGCTTTGATGGGTAATACGGTCATCTGGAAGCCGGCTTATAGCCAGGTGTATTCTGCTCATGTGGTGATGGAGGTATTCAAGGAGGCAGGTCTGCCTGATGGCGTCATCAACCTGATCCTTGTGGATGGACCTGTGGCGGGAGATATCATTTTCGAGCACAAGGATTTTGCGGGTCTTCACTTTACTGGAAGCACCGCGGTTTTCAAGCACCTCTGGAAGACCATTGGAGCAAACATCGACAAGTACCGCTCCTATCCTCGTATCGTCGGGGAGACGGGTGGAAAAGATTTTGTGGTAGCGCACCCTTCAGCAGATCCCATCGAAGTGGCAACGGGTCTCGCGCGTGGTGCCTTTGAATACCAGGGACAAAAATGCAGCGCCGCCTCGCGGGCCTACATCCCATCCAATATTTGGGAGGGTGTGAAGGGCAAGCTACTTGAAGATATAGCGTCTTTCTCCATGGGAGGTACAGAAGACTTTCGCAACTTCATCAATGCGGTGATAGACGAGCGCGCTTTCAAAAAGATCACCGGATACATCGATCAGGCCAAGAGCGATGGCGATGTCGAGATCCTGGCAGGCGGCAACTACGACGGCAGCAAGGGGTACTTTGTTGAGCCGACGGTGATCCTGGCAAAGGATGCCAAGTACCGCACGATGTGCGAGGAGATCTTTGGCCCGGTGCTGACGATATATGTCTATGAACCCTCGGAATTTGAGGCAACATTGGAGCTGGTTGACAATACATCGCCCTATGCTTTGACAGGTGCGATCTTCTCGAAAGACCGGTACGCCGCCGAGTTCGCCACCAAGAAGCTGGTCAATGCTGCCGGCAATTTCTATATCAATGACAAGCCAACTGGTGCCGTAGTAGGTCAGCAACCATTTGGGGGTGCTCGCGGGTCCGGGACCAATGACAAGGCAGGCGCACAGATGAACCTGCTTCGCTGGGTGAGTGCCCGTACCATCAAGGAGACATTTGTGCCGCCTACGGATTACAGGTATCCATTTTTGGCCGAAGAGTAGACAATTTCAGGAGTCCGCGGCGTTGGACATGCCGTGGGCTCCGATCCTATTGACCATATTCATCAATCACGGGCTGTTTCAATCTCAAACTTCATGACTAGGACTGCCACCATGGCAAGATGTTTTACCATCCTCTTTGTACTACCGCTTTCTATCTCCATTCATGCCCAGGAGGGTTTTCAAGGTTATTATCGCTTTCCCGATGTGCATGGCGATCAGGTAGTATTCACCGCCGAGGGAGACCTCTGGACGGTCTCTATTGAGGGAGGGCTCGCGAGAAGACTGACCAGCCATGCTGAGGAAGAGCTTTACGCCAATTTCTCACCGGATGGTCAAAGCATTGCTTTTAGTGCCTCTTACGAGGGGCCACAGGAAGTTTACACCATGCCAGTATCCGGTGGACTGCCCATAAGGTGGACCTATGAAAGTGACTTTTCAAGGGTCAATGGATGGACAACCGATGGCAAAGTCATATATGATACCCGTGCGTACTCCCGGGTGCCAGACCAGCAGTTGGTGACGATAGATACGGAGACCAGGGAAAGGACGCGGGTACCTTTGAGCCAGGCAAGCGAGGCCAGCTACGATGATTCAGGCAACACGGTATTCTTCGTTCGCCCAGCCTATCATCGAAATGTCACCAAACGGTACAAGGGAGGTACCGCGCGTCAAATATGGAAATTCACCGAAGGCGAAGCTGAGGCCGAGCAACTCACCAAAGACTATGCAGGCGAGAGCCACCATCCCATGTGGCTGGATGGCCGCGTTTATTTCATCAGTGATCGCGATGGCGTGATGAACGTCTGGTCGATGACCGATACGGGTTTCGACTTGCGGCAGCATACCGAGCACAAACAATTTGATGTACGCTATGCGAAGATTGCTGATGGTAACATCGTCTACCAGCATGGTGCGGATATTTGGCTGTATCGCATATTGGCAGACTCATATGAAAAACTAGAGATCACGCTAGCCTCAGACCTGGACCAGCTGCGTGAGAAGTGGGTGGACAATCCAAAAAACTATATCACTTCTGTGTCTCCCGACCCGGACGGGGAGCGAGTGGTCATCACCGCCCGAGGCCGCGTATTTATTCTGCCGGTAGGGCAGGGGCGTCAGGTGGCTTTCACCGAACAGAAGGATGTGCGGTTTAGGGATGCCGTTTTTTCACACGATGGTAAGAACATCATCACATTGTCAGATGAAACCGGTGAATTTGAGTTTGTGAGCATGCCAGCGATAGGTGCGGGTAATTCGCGACGCGTGACATCAGACGGTCGTGTCTTGCGATTTGGTGGGACGCCTTCAACAGATGGCAAATGGCTAGCTTATACGGACCTGGAGGAAAATCTGTATGTTCTCAATATCGGTTCGGGAGAGAGTCAGAAGATCTCCACAAATGAGGAAGGTATCGCAGGTATGTCCTGGTCGCCCGACAATCAATGGATTGCTTTTGTGCAGCGAGCGGCGAACACGATGGCGCAGATCCTTGTCTACAATGTCCGAAGTGGGGACCTTTTCCCAATCACTACCGATCGGGCCAATAGTACAGATCCCCGCTGGAGCCCTGATGGTCAATTCATTTATTTCCTATCTGACCGGAGCTTCACGTCACTCGTTGGCTCTCCCTGGGGGTCCCGACAGCCCGAACCTTACCTGGATGCGCAGGAGAAGCTTTATCACATCCCGCTGACTCGAAGTGTGAGGTCACCTTTCAGGCCGGACGATGAATTGTATACTGCTCTCACGTCTGAATCTGATGCCAAGGCCGCAGTCACGGTATCGATAGAAAAAGAGGGGATCACCAGGCGTATCGCGGAAGTGCCGATCAAGGCAGGAAATTACGGTGAGTTGGCTGTAACAGATAGCGCAATTTATCTGATATCGAGGGAAACTGGTGTCGATGCCCAGAGCCATCTAGAAGTCTTGGAAATAGACAATAAAGACCCAAAGCTGAAGCGCATGGTTTCGGATGTCCGATCTTTTGAATTGACGGCTAAGGGAGATCACCTATTGGTGCGAAAGGGTCAGGACTACTACATGATCGAAGCTGGTACAAGTGAGGTGAAGGACCTTGGCGATGACAAGATCGACATGAGTGGATGGAAGTTTGCTATCACGCCGAGAGATGACTGGCGGCAGATGTTTATCGACGCCTGGCGCATGGAGAGGGACTACTTCTACGATCCCAACATGCATGGCGTGAATTGGGAGCAGATGCGCGACAAGTACCTGCCCCTGGTCGATCGCGTGACCACCCGCATTGAGCTCTCCGACTTGATCGGACGATTCGTGGGTGAGTTGTCTGCGCTTCATACCTCCGTACGTGGGGGCGATTTGCGCGAGGATGAGAAAGATGTCGCAGTACCCAGTCTAGGGGGAACATTTAGCAGGTCGGTCGACGGGTTTCGTATCGATTATATCTATCAGGCAGATCCGGATTACCCTGACGAGCGAAGTCCATTGGATGATCCCTACCTGGACATCAGGATCGGTGACGTTATCACACATGTAGATGGTATTGCATCCACTATTGCGATGGATATCAATGCACTTCTTCGTAATAAGGGAGGCAAACAGGTGCGGATAACTGTGAAGAGGGGAGGAAACAGCCGCGACCACATCGTGACACCGACTTCTAATCTGTACAACCTCCGATATAGGGATTGGGAATACAGCAGGCGCAAAGAGGTTGAGTCGAAATCTGAGGACAAGATTGGCTACTTCCATCTAAGAGCGATGGGTAGTCGCGACATCAGCCAATTCTATCGGGAGTTCTATCCTGTGTTCAACCTAGCAGGCTTGATCATCGATGCGCGTTACAACTTTGGGGGCAATATCGACAGTTTCGTCCTGGAGAAATTGCTGAGAAAAGCCTGGATGTACTGGGTTTCACGGTCAGGTGAGCCCTACTGGAATATGCAGTATGCATTCCGGGGGCACATGGTTGTTTTGGTCAATGAGAATACCTATTCGGATGGAGAAGCATTCGCAGACGGGTTCAAACGCCTGGGCCTAGGTACCACAATCGGAACGCGAACGTGGGGAGGTGAGATTTGGCTCAATAGCTCCAACCGACTGAGCGATGGCGGTTTGGCTAGAGCCCCGATGATGGGGGTCTACAGCGCCGATGGCGAGTGGTTGATCGAAGGCCATGGGTTCGAGCCAGACATCGTCGTAGACAATCTGCCCCATGAGACTTTCAATGGGAAGGACGCCCAGCTAGAGGCAGCGATCGATCACCTGCTCAAGAAAATCGAGCAGGATCCTCGGGAAGTCCCGGCTCCGCCTCCATTTCCAGACAAGTCGTTTTTGTACGGGCAGTAGGGGCTTACCTGTAAGTAAACTCCATCGACTCAATAGTGAGTCCGGGGCCAAAGCCGAATCCCAGCACTTTTTGGCCGGTGTTGGCTGGTGTCAACTGATTCATAAGCAGGTCGAGGACATAGAGAATTGTGGCCGAGGACATGTTGCCATTGCTCTTCATCACCTCGTGCGCTATGGCATTCTGCTCTCGTGTGATGCCGAGGCTCTCTTCCATGACATCGAGAATCGCCCTGCCTCCAGGGTGGATGGCGTAGAGATCGAATTCCTCGGAAGCGGTGCCGAGCGCAGCCTCCAGGGAGGGTTTCATCTGCCCGATCGACTGCCTCACCAGGTCGGGTATCTTGTCAGTGATCTGGATCTTGAATCCATGCACGCCGAGTTCCCAGAGCAAATGGTCGTGTGCCTCCTTGAACACCTCCCCGTAGCTGGCCCCAAGTTCGAGTCCTGGCTCGTCACTATTCTCAACAAGCGCAACGGCTAATCCATCGCCGAATAGCGCGGTTGATAGCAGATGCCCCAAGGTGTCCTCTTTCTGAAAATGCAGGGAAGTGAACTCAATCGAGACGATCATCACTTTGGCATTGGGCTCTGACTGGCAAATGCTCTTCGCCGTTCTCAACGCATTGAACACCGCGTAACAGCCCATGAAATTGATGCCTAGCCGATTGATGTTCTTTTTGAAGCCGACCTCATCGATGATTTCGATATCGATTCCCGGGGCATACAATCCCGTGCAGCTCACGACCATGAAATGTGTGATATCTGAAGGTTTGAGGCCCCTATCCTCGAGCATTCGCTTTACTCCCAATGTAGAGAGCCTAAGCCCTTCCTTTTTGAAGACCTCCATCCTTTTCTCCAGGTTAGGAAAGGGCTCCCCATCGTCGGAATTTGCGTAGAACTCGTACTCACCTGGCTGCCGGCCGTAGTCGGGTAAAACCACGTGCCTGCCCTGGATACCTGTCGCACGATACAACACCTGCGTCAGCTTAGCGGACCTTCCCTGCTGGCCCAGCAAGCCTGATACGAAGGATGCTATCTGCCTTTGGGGTACAAAGTTTTCAGGGGGCTGGGTGACAATTCTTGTTAGTTTTGGCTTCATCAAACGGGCTTCTGCACAAATACATTATCTATGAAATTCAAAGTAAGAGATATCGCCGCACATCTCTCTGGCGAAATTGAAGGAAATAACGATGCGGAAGTCGAAAATATCGCTGACATTGAGAACGCGAAGAAAGGCGACCTGACATTTCTCTCCAACCCTAAGTACGAATCATTCCTATATGAAACGGAGGCATCCGCCGCTATCGTATCCCGGGAGTTGGTGCTCAAGGGACCTGTGAGTGCCACACTTATTCGCGTAGAAGACCCATACGGCAGCTTCACACAGGTACTCGAGATGGTGGAGAAAACAGTCGTAAGCCCCAAAGTCGGCATCGAGCAGCCAAGTTATGTGGATGAGACGGCGACGATCGGAGAGGATGTCTATATCGGCGCATTTGCCTATGTGGGCAAAGGAGCAGTAATCGCTGACAACGTCAAGATCTACCCAAACTGCTATGTCGGTGACGGCGTGGAAATCCAGGAACACACGATCCTCTATCCCGGCGCATCTGCGCACTACGGTGTGAAGATCGGTGCTCATTGCACGCTCCATCACGGCGCTGTGGTGGGCTCAGACGGGTTCGGGTTTGCCCCGCAGTCGGATGGTACCTACCGACGTATTCCTCAATTGGGTACGGTGATATTGGAAGATCACGTCAGCGTCGGCGCAAATACCGCGGTCGACCGAGCCACGTTCGATGCCACTGTCATCAAGAAGGGAACGAAGCTTGATAACCTTATTCAGGTGGCCCACAATTGCTCTATAGGAGAGAATACAGTGATGGCCGCGCAAGTCGGTTTGGCTGGTACGACGCAAATTGGAGCCAACTGCATGTTTGGTGGGCAGGTGGGGGTAGGAGGCCACCTGCAGATAGCTGACGGATCCAAAATCGGTCCGATGGCTGGTGTCATGTCCTCGATTAAAGAAGCAGACAAGTCATGGGTCGGTGCCCCTATAATGGACCCGAAGGAATTCTTCCGAATGACTGCCTCCATGAGAAAATTGCCAGACCTCATCAAAAAAGTACGGGATCTGGAGAAGCAGTTGGAGGAGCAGAAGGGGGAATAAGTTGCGGCTGACGACTCCAAAATCGGGTAGGTAGCGGCATCGGTGTTTATAGTCGTCGTGAAAAGAGGACTTTTTACTCTTGTCTTTTAGAACAGGCGAGGATTTTCCCTGTTGACTCCACATGCAATAAGTTCACATTTGATTTTTTGCGAGCTTCGTCAACCCGTTTGCGGCTGTATCGTTTCCCAATAAAGTACATGTTGCCATAAAATCGCCATCGCCATGTCCAAAAATGTTGCATTAGTACTTTCCAGTGGAGGAGCCAGAGGCCTGGCTCATATTGGAGTCATCGAGTCTCTGCTCGAAAGAGGTTTCAATATCCGCAGTGTTGCGGGCTCCTCAATCGGTGCTGTCGTAGGTGCCTTGTACGCCTGTGGCGAATTGGATACTTACAAGAACTGGATCCTGGGCTTGGATCAGTGGAGTGTTATAAAGTTGATGGATTTCACACTCAGCGCCCAGGGTTTTCTACGCGGTGAGAAAGTGTTTAAGACATTGGAGACGATGGTGCCAGATAGGAAGATCCAGGATTTGCCAATCCCATTCGTGGCTGTGGCGACAGATATTCAGAAAGGCAAGGAAGTGGTCTTCAAGAAAGGGAGCATGTACCGTGCACTGAAGGCTTCAGCGAGTATACCTACTGTGATCAAGCCTCGGAGCCACAAAGGTTCGGAGCTGATTGATGGGGGTGTTATGACGCCAATACCTGTGGAGTTTGTGAAACGAAAGAAGGGTGATCTCCTGGTGATTTGCAATGTCAGCGCTGCCGGAAGTTTCCAAAAAGACAATGTGTCGGAATCACGGACCGATAATCAGACGGCATACAGCAAGCAGCTAACAGCATTGAAAGCCGTCTGGGAGCGCATGCTTCCTCCTGCAGATGCTCAGCCCACCAAAAAACTCGGATACTTTGACTTGCTCGCTCGCAGCATCGATCTAATGCAAGACAAGGTGACAGGTCTGTTGATCGAGCAGTACCAACCCGATCTGGTCATCGATATCCCACGGGATGCCTGCGGCGTATTTGATTTCCACAAGGGTGAGGAGATGATCCAGGCGGGGCGCACCGCCTTTGATGAGGCCTTCGCCGGATCAGATCTACCGCCAATGTTGGGTCATACGGCCTGATACGATCACTGAAGTTACTCTTCTCAACCCAGGACGCTCAGCGATTCGCCGACCTCCACAAATGCCTTGATGGCCCTGTCCAAGTGCTCTTTTTCGTGCACGGCCGATAGCTGTACTCGGATGCGCGCCTGGCCCTTTGGAACGACCGGGTAGTAGAAGCCGATGACGTAGATGCCCCGCTTCAAAAGCTCAGCTGCCATTTGCTGGGAGAGGACCGCATCATACAGCATGATAGGAACGATCGCACTATCACCAGGCTTGATGTCAAATCCCGCTTCTGACATTTTGGTCCTGAAGTACTTTGTGTTCGATTCCAGTTTATCTCTGAGGTCCGTGGTTTCAGAAAGCATATCGATCACGGCGATAGACCCACCGACGATGGATGGGGCCAGGGTATTGGAGAAGAGGTACGGGCGAGATCGCTGTCTCAGGATGTCTATTACTTCTTTCCTTCCGCTGGTAAATCCACCCGAAGCACCACCCAGCGCTTTGCCCAGTGTGCCGGTAATGATGTCAAGTTTATCCATTACCCCACGGTACTCGTGGACACCTCGACCTGTCTTCCCGATAAACCCGGTACTATGGCACTCGTCGCTGACCACAACAGCATCGTACTTCTCGGCCAGTTCGCAGATCTTGTCCAGCTGCGCAATGGTGCCGTCCATTGAGAAGACACCGTCCGTGACAATCATCCGAACCTTCGCCCCTGAGGCTTCCTGCAATTTCGCCTCGAGATCTGCCATGTCGTTGTGCTGGTACCTGAGGCGCTGCGCTTTGCAAAGCCGCACGCCGTCGATGATGGACGCATGATTCAGCGCGTCGGAAATAATCGCATCTTCTGGCCCCAGAAGGGGTTCAAACAAACCGCCATTTGCATCAAAAGCAGCCGCATAGAGAATGGTATCCTCCATGCCCAGAAATTCTGAGATCTTTCTCTCTAATGTCTTATGGATGTCTTGGGTGCCGCAGATGAAGCGTACGGAAGACATGCCATATCCGCGTTGGTCTATCGTGTCTTTTGCGGCTTGTACGACCTTAGGGTTGGACGAGAGCCCCAGGTAATTGTTTGCGCAGAAATTGATGACTTCAGAGCCGTCTTCCAGCCGAATGACAGCATCCTGAGGTGAGGCGATGATCCTTTCCTCTTTGTACAGCCCTGCGGCTTTGATGTCAGCAATCTCTCCTTCCAGCTTGGCTTTCAAGGTACCATACATATCATTTGGGGTTTGGGTTGTCAATTACGCGATGCAAAACTAACGCAATGTCTGTGGCTCTTTTCTTACTGGTGCCCGAAGTTTTCTCCAAAGTCCGTCTTCGAGGCAGAAAGGAATGTATTGTTTCCCTTAAATGGACTCGGAAGTTCTTAATTTTAGTACGCGACTGAATGCTTCATCGCTCCCAACCAAGAAAACCATGACTTCGAAAACTACCGGAGACCTCAGTATTCCAGGGCCGTTTTTAGGCCAACGGCATGCCTCAAAATATTTTTTCGCATACTGCGCCTGGGTGTTTCTGACCTTGTTGCCAACCCTGACTTCTGCGCAAAAGCCAACGCTTACCCCCGAGGACTATGGGCGCTGGGAGTATCTGCAGGCTGGGCGATTGTCTCCCGATGGTACTTGGGTCCACTATGCCATCAGGAAGGTAAACGGAGACCGGGAACTGCACATTACGCCTGTGGATGAGGATACCACGCAGATCGTTCCCTGGGGGGAATCTCCGGTCTTCTCTGCTGATAGCAAGTGGCTTGCATGGCAGGTGGGATTTTCCGAGGAGGAGGAGAAGCGACTGAAAAAGGACAAGAAGCCCTTATACAAGAAAGTGGTCTTGTTGAACCTGAGGACAGGCGAAAAGCAGGAATTTGAAGGGGCCAAAAGCTTTGTCTTCGATGCGACCAGCAATTTTCTCGCAGTGCAAGGATATCCACCCAAGGAGCTAGAGGGCAAGGGGAGTGATCTACGATTGATTGCCCTGGAGGCCCTTACAGAAACGACCTTTGGCAATGTTGGGGAGTTTGTTTGGAGTCCGCGGGAGTCGTGGATCGCGATGTCCATAGCGACTGGAAACGATGCGGGGAATGGGATACAAGCTTACAGTGCTGCTTCCAGCCAATTGCTCAGCCTCGATGCTTCCGGATCAGAGTATACACAGCTCTCATGGCATGAAGAGGACCTGCATCTAGCAGGCTTGCGATCTACGGCGATTGCCAGCAAGGATACCACCTCCTTCGAGCTGATGGTTTGGAAGAATATGGCATCAGAGTCGCCAGAGTCCAACTCACTCATCATCAGCGTTGACTCTCTGGAATTGGTGCGGCATCGAAAGCCAGATTGGTCTGATGACGGTACGAGGATTTCATTTGGAGTACGCCTTGTAGAGCCCTCGACTGAAGATTCGCCTGAAGTCGAAGCAGACGGAGAAGAAGAGAAAGATTTGGCAGGGCTTCAAATATGGCATTCCTCTGATGTCAGAATCTATCCACAACAAAAAGCAGCCTCGTCTAGGGATGACAGTCGATCCCTTCTTTCAGTTTGGGATTTGGAAAATGGCCAGGTCATACACGTAAGCACCAACCTACTTGCACGCACATCTATTCTTGAGGGGTGGCAATTTGCGATTGAAAGGACGCAGGAAAAATATGCATGGGGCGAAATGTTTGGTCGTCCATACCATGATATCTGGCTTACCGATTTATCTAACGGGACCAGAGAACTGATCCTTGAGAAGGTGCGCTATAGCTGGGAGAGTGCGGGTGGCAAATACCTGCTGTGGTACGACGGCAAGGATTACCTCTGTTATAATATTGAAAGTGGTGAACGCACTAATATCACCGAAACCCTGTCTGGCAACTTTGTGAATGAAGAATATGACACACCCACCGACCAATTGCCCCCCTATGGTATAGGGGGCTGGCTCAAGGGTGAAGAAGGCATTCTGATTTATGACAAGTACGATATCTGGAACATCCGCCCAGATGGAAGTGGCGGGATCAGATTGACAGATGGATCTTCTGAAGAAATCATCCATCGGATATCGGACGTCTACCGCGACGAAGAATTTATCGATGCCGATCGACCGCAGTTCATCTCACTACATGGCGAATGGACAGAGAAGCGCGGCTATGCCCAACTGGATTTTGACGGCGGTGCTGATCACCTCGTCTACGAAGATCGGCGGATCAGTTCTCTTTACCGAGCGGATAGCACCGATGTCTTCATATATGGAAGCCAAGCTCGCGATGACTCACCTGATCTTTTCGTAACAGCAATCGATTTTCGCAAACCAAAGCAGATCACTAACACGAATCCATGGCTTAAAGACTACGCATGGACCAAATCTGAACTGATCGAATTTCAAAGCGAGGCTGGGGTTCGGTTGCAGACTGGGCTCCTATATCCTGTGAATTACAAAAAAGGAAAGCGCTACCCGATGATCGTATACACCTATGAAGTGCTTTCACCGGGGATTCACAACTTCGAACCGCCCAACATGCGGGACTATTACAATTTCACGGCATGGACACAGAACGGCTACTTCGTGCTATTGCCGGACATCAAATACCGGCCACGTGATCCGGGGATTTCAGCCATCGAAGCTGTAAGGCCGGCGATACAAAAGGTTGTGGAGATGGGATTCGTCGATGAAGCGAAGGTTGGACTCATAGGCCATTCGTGGGGCGGATACCAGGCTACCTACTTGCCCACACGGACCAAGCTGTTTGCGGCATCGGTTGCGGGAGCGCCCCTGACGGATTTTGTCAGTTTTATGGGACAGATTCACTGGAATCCGGGAATTCCGGAAGTTGATCATTGGGAGACGGGTCAGGCACGCATGGAGGTGCCCTTTTGGGAAGATCCGGAGGCGCATTATCGCAACTCTCCTATCCACAAGATTCATGAACTGGAGACCCCAATATTAATGGCATTTGGCAATGAGGATGGCGTGGTCGATTGGGATCAGGGGACGGAGTTCTACAATTTTGCCCGGCGGGCTGGCAAGCAGATGGTGCTTCTGGTCTATGAGGGGGAGGATCATGGGTTTCGACAGAAGGCCAACCAAATGGATTATCACCAGAGAATCCTTGAATGGTTTGACCACTATTTGAAAGGAGACCCCGCCGCAGACTGGATCACCGAGGGCGTGTCCCTGAAAGATCACGAGAAGGAGATCAATCGTCTGTCCAGGCCGAAGGAATAGGAGCACGCGGGCCTTGTACGCTGCGACTCGAACTTCAGGTTGATTTCCTCGGTTTCGGGACTACCTTCGGCCGGGCTTGTACCTTACGTTCAGCCACCTTCGCTTCTTCCTTTAATGGAAACCGCCGGCGAATACCATTGATCAGAAAGAGCTTCTGCGCCGTGAAACTATCCGGATGCATTTGCAGGAAGAGCTTTTCGAAGCCTTCATATTGACTGCTTTCCGCTCTTTTGTACCTGCTGGCATCAATTCTTTTGCCCTTCAGATAGTCCTCAAAACTCATCTCTCAAAATTAATCGGTCGCAGCCAAGAAGACTAAGAGCTCAGGGACTTACTCCCACATTTCGTGAAGAAGCTCCTTTGACTTAATTTCAAAGCTCGGTACTCCACGGCCATTACAATAGCATGAACCTGAAAACACAAAGAAATCTCTATGCTCTGCTCATCGTCGTCCTTCTCGGCATCATTGGGA
The DNA here is from genome assembly GCA_965227935.1 of Cyclobacteriaceae bacterium. GTDB lineage: Bacteria > Bacteroidota > Bacteroidia > Cytophagales > Cyclobacteriaceae > JAWPMT01. The sequence continues at coordinate 1,002,176 of CBDDGS010000055.1, forward strand.
CGTCTGTCTATTCCCTGCTAGGGGGATTTGCAGAGATTGCGATCTTACATGGGCCAGGAGAGCGCAAGAGCATAATCGGCAAATATTTCAAAGGTTACTATGCACATCCAGACATCGAGCAGATGTGGAAGGACTCCAGGACTTTGCTGGATAATGGTGAGATCGCGGGTTTTCTGGCAGTGGTCAATTATCAAAATGACTCGCTCGCCAATGACGAGGTCGAGCAGTTTATCGGTGTGGCTATTGCCGGTGGTATGGCAGAGGTACCGGCTGGTTATGAAGTTTTGGAGACAGACCTGACACAGCGTGTCTTCATTTCATTGCCCATGCATCCTCTGGTGAGGCCCAGGCCCCACAAAGTGGAGGGCATGATCCAGGAATATGCCGATGAAAATGGGCTGACGCTTGCCAACTTCACCATTGAATTGCACTATCAGGACAACAGCCTCACGGTTGAAGCGCCTATCATATCAATTCAGTGATAACTGTTGTTTGGAGTTTTCGTAGTGGAGGATCTCAAGTAACGCATCCACGAGCGATGTAGACCTCCGAAAGGAGAGTAGCCCGAGGTATTTGCCCCGAATAATGTTCCCTGACTCCATGCCGAAGACGATAGAGCCCCGGCACTCCTGGGATTCCCTTTCCAGCAGTTTAGTCTCCATGATTGATTGATCGATACCGTCTTCGTAGCAGCATTTCAGGTTCCAAGTCAGCTGTTTGTTCTTCTCACAGATCTTGTTGAGAAGATTGACCAGTGTTATTTCGTCCATTATCTAAAAGTTAAACAAAAATTTTTCTTGCGTGAAGGAATGCCGGCGAATACACCTGATGAGGGGTCACGATGAACAATGCGAGCGACCATCGGTTTTCTACCCATAACTGGGTACTTACCAGGCAGAATCGCTACGTTTACATTCAAAAATCTGACTTTAATGAACCGACAATTCACACTTTTCAACCTTGTAATCATTCTGTTGATCTGGAGCTGTGGGGCACCCCAATCAGGCCAGGGGGAGCAATCGACACCCGCCTCTGAAGACGGATCAGTGGCTATCCCTCAGGGCGACTTCACATATTCTGTCGACACCGTGGAAATGAGAGGTTACTTCGCGACTCAGCAGGAGGGCACTACGGATAAGGTACCGGGCGTGCTGGTCATCCATGAATGGTGGGGCCACAACAGCTACGCCAGAGAACGAGCCGACAAACTGGCAGAGCTAGGTTACGTAGCATTCGCCCTGGACATGTACGGGGATGGAAAAGTCGCCGAGCACCCAGACGACGCTGGCAAGTTCGCTGGAATGGTATTTCAGAACATCGACCTGGCGAAGAAGAAATTTGAAGCGGCACTAGAAGCGTTGAAAAGTCACCCACAGGTAGATGGGTCAAAGATTGCGGCAATAGGCTACTGTTTTGGGGGCACAGTCGCTCTCAATATGGCCAATGCCGGTTACGACCTTAGGGCGGTGGCCGCATTCCACAGTGGACTAAACTTTCCGATTCCCGCGGAGTCAGCACCTGGTGCAAAGATACTTGTGTGCAATGGTGCTGATGATCCATTTGTCTCTGCGGAGTCCATTGGCGCTTTCAAGACTATGATGGATGGGGTAGGTGCGGATTACGAATACGTCGCATACGAGGGAGCGGTGCATAGCTTCACAAGTAAGGAGGCAGATGCCAATGGCGAGAAGTTTGGCCTCCCACTGGCCTACAATGCAGAAGCGGATGCAGCATCATGGAGTAAGATGCAAGAGCTTTTTGAGGCGGCATTCTAGCAACTGGAGCTACGAACTATATAGAAAGGCCATCCATAGCGGGGTGGCCTTTCTCTTTTACCAGACGTGAATCTGGCCACCGCCGTCAATCATGATCTTCTTATGGTCGATCGGGACGACTACATCAAAATCATCGTTGATGACTCCCAGCTTCATCGTGCGCTTGTCCCTGATGATGGCATGCCCTTCGATGAATGCGCTCACCTCGTAGTTTTTCACTGCCCCCAGGTCATCGTGGTGATCCCCCTTCGAGGAATAGAACTGGGCCAGCTCCTGGTAGTAGTTGCTGTGGTCCCACACAGCAGGTTTTACGACCTCCTTACCTGACCAATCGATGAATCCGTACATACCGTTCTTCTTGACGCGTGCCCATTTATTCCCATTCTTGTTGAATGAGGAAATTTCCTCGTATTGAGTGGGGACGACCTCTTTTCCCGCCAGGTCGATAAAGCCATATAGCCCCTGCATTTCCACCTGCGCCCAATTGTGTCTTTTGGAGCCAAATCGACTGATGTCGGAGTACTTGGGCTCAACGAGTTCCTCGCCGCTCTTTGTTAGTAATCCATAGAGCCCATTTTTTGACACTTTGGCCAGGTGCTCGGAGTAGCTGCCAAATGACTGGATCGACTCGTATTCGGTGGCGACTACTTCCCGCCCGGTCTTATCGATGAAGCCAAGCAACCCGTCTTTTTCAACCTTGGCCCAATTAGATCGCCTGTCAAAAGCGTAAATCTTGGAATACCGGGGCGCGACGGTCTCTTCGCCGGTGACATCCAGATAGCCATAGAGTCCGTTTTTCTTCACTTTTGCCCACCGGACGCTGTTGTCGCCGAAGCTGGCAATGTAATCATACGTGGGTGGCACTGCTTCGGCTCCCGCTCGGTCGATGAAGCCAAAGAGCCCATTGCTTTCCACCAGGGCCCAGTTTTGCTTCCGATCATTGAACTGATAGATCTTGTCGTACCGGGGCTTGACCAGGACTTCTCCTGAGCGGTGGAGTAGGCCATAGAAGCCATTTTGTTGAACAAGGGCCAGACCGGTGCCTATTTCATCAAACCGCCAGATCTTGTCGTACTGTAGGGGTACCACGACCTGTCCGGACCGGTCAATGAATCCGTACTTGGCATCCTTGCGGACCAATGCCCATGGTGGATTATTATGATCACCGTAGTCGGCGATATAATCGAAGGTGAATTCTGTTTTGTCGGCTGGTTGCTGTGCCCTGGCTGGATGACCTGCCAGCAAGGCCGCCACGGTCAGTAGAAGAATAACGTCTTTCATACCTGAAAGACACATTCAAAGGACAGGGGTTTCCATCTAATTTCGGGTTGAATCAAAAACGGCCCCCATCAATCGATGGGAGCCGCCTAACAAACAACTATAATTATGCAAAAAACCTCAACTTCCACAACCCACGCAATCGATCTCCGAATTCATGGGTTTGGTACCGTTTAGTTTCATTTTCAGATTGTGAATTTTATCCCTCACTTCCATGTCATTAAACATGTCTCCAGTGAGCTGATTTTCCAATTTCTCAATCTGTGCTTGAATCTCTTTCGCAGTCATAACAGGGCTTTGAATGTAAACTGTAGATTAGTAGAAAAAGATCCGCAAAAAACTCAAATAATGCAAGTTTTTTGACGTGAACCGTACGCTTAGCAGATGATGGCGGGGAGCCCCTGAGACTCCCTCCGGCCATCGAATGTCAACTTACTTTCACTTCGTCGAGATTGATAAACTCGATCTGATCATCATCACTCAAGGTGATACCGATCATGGCTTCCTTCGCTATGCGCCCAGCCAGGATTTCCTTTGAGAGCTCGTTGAGAATTGCTCGCTGAATGACTCTTTTCAGTGGTCGTGCTCCAAACTGCGGATCAAATCCCACCTTAGCAAGGTGTCTCAACACCTGCTGATCCGCTTCGATCTTTATGCCATTTTCCATCAGACGCTGCTGGATCAGCTTGAACTGGATGCCCACAATCTTTTGCAGATCGTCCTGACTCAGGGGTTGGAACATGATCGTTTCATCGATCCTGTTTAGGAACTCAGGGCGAACGGATTGTTTCAAAAGCTCAAACACTTGTTTTTTCGTGTCTTCCAGTATCTGGTCTTTGTTCCACTCCTCCAGTTGCTGGAAGTTTTCCTGGATCAAATGAGAACCGATATTCGTCGTCATGATGATGATCGTGTTCTTGAAATTGGCTACCCTGCCTTTGTTGTCTGTCAAGCGTCCTTCATCCAGCACCTGGAGGAGGATATTGAATGCATCGGGATGCGCCTTTTCTATCTCATCCAGAAGGATGACTGAGTAAGGCTTTCTGCGTACTGCCTCGGTCAACTGTCCACCCTCATCATACCCGACATATCCCGGAGGCGCCCCGATGAGTCGGCTGACCGCGTGTCTCTCTTGGTATTCGGACATGTCGATCCGCACCATGGCGTTCTCATCGTTGAAGAGATAATCTGCCAAGGCTTTCGCCAATTCCGTCTTACCGACACCGGTCGTACCCAGAAAGATGAATGAGCCGATAGGTCGCTTGGGGTCGTGAAGGCCGGCCCGGCTGCGCCTCACGGCATCTGATACCGCTGCAATCGCTTCGGACTGCCCGGCAACACGCTTGCCCAGCTCGTCTTCCAGTTGCAACAACTTATCCCGATCGCTTTGCAGCATTTTGCTTACGGGGATACCTGTCCATTTGGCCACTACCTCCGCGATGTCTTCGCTGTCGACTTCCTCCTTGAGAAGTGATTGCCCCTGTTGCATCTCGACCAGCTGCGATTTGAATTCTTCCAGCTTGCGCTCGGCTTCCACGATTTTGCCGTATCGGATTTCGGCGACCCTTCCGAGTTCGCCAGATCGTTCGAGCCGTTCTGCCTCGGTTTTGTACGAATCAATGTTTTCCTTCTCCTGTCGGATGCCCTGGATGACCGCCTTTTCATTTTCCCAGCGTGCCTTGACATCTTTTCGCCTACCGTCGAGATCAGCGATCTCCTTGCTGAGTTCGGCTTCTTTGGTTTTGTCCTTCTCTCTGCGAATGGCTTCACGCTCTATTTCCAGCTGCATGATTTTGCGATTGAGCTCATCGAGTTCTTCCGGTAGAGAGTCGATCTCAATGCGAAGTTTCGAAGCTGCTTCGTCCATCAGGTCAATCGCCTTGTCTGGCAAGAATCGGTCTGAGATATACCTGTTGGAGAGCTCCACAGCCGCGATGACCGCATCATCTTTCACCCTCACACCGTGGTGCACCTCATACTTGTCCTTGATCCCTCTCAAGATAGAGATCGCGTCAGTGACGCTGGGCTCATCGACGGTCACGGCCTGGAACCTGCGCTCGAGCGCTTTGTCCTTTTCGATGTACTTCTGGTATTCTTTTAGGGTGGTAGCGCCGATTGCGTGAAGCTCTCCTCTAGCAAGAGCAGGCTTCAACAAGTTCGCAGCGTCCATTGCGCCCTCGCCACCACTGCCAGCACCTATCAAGGTGTGGATCTCATCAATGAAGAGTATGATCTCCCCTTCACTGTCGGTCACCTCCTTGATCACTGATTTAAGGCGCTCTTCAAACTCGCCTTTGTACTTGGCACCTGCCACAAGCAGACCCATATCGAGCGAGATGATGGTTTTGGTCTTCAGGTTTTCGGGCACGTCCCCATCTACGATCCGCTGTGCCATGCCCTCTACGATCGCGGTTTTACCCACACCCGGTTCACCCAGGAGCATGGGGTTGTTTTTCGTCCGACGAGCAAGTATTTGTAGTACCCTGCGGATTTCCTCATCCCGTCCGATTACTGGATCGATCTTGCCCTTCTTGGCAAGCTCATTGAGATTTTTGGAGTAGCGCTCCAGAGATCTGTATTTCGATTCTGCATTCGGGTCGTTGACGGTTTCTCCACCGCGCAGTTCCTTGATCGCGGTGATGAGTGTCTTCTCTTCAAAGCCAGCATCCTTCAGCAATCGACCGAGCGTGTCCTTCCCCGCGAGTAGCCCCAGGATCAAATGTTCTACGGCGACGTACTCGTCGCCAAATTCCTTCAGGTACTTTTCAGCACTTTGCAGGGCCTTGTGGGCTTCATTCGATAAGTAGGGCTGGCCCCCGGATACCTTGGGATAGCCAGTTACGATCTCATCTAGCTTTGTGTCCAGCAGGGCACGGTTCGCCCCGGTCTTCTTCAGCAGAAAGGAGATGAGATTTTCGTCAGAGGTCATAATGGCCTGCATTAGGTGTCCAGTGTCGATGACCTGCTGCCCATTACCCGCTGCGATCTCCGTTGCCTTTTGCAAGGCTTCCTGCGATTTTATGGTGTAATTATTGAAATTCATGTGCGATGCATTCTGGTTCAGTCTCTTGATATCAAATCACAGACCATCCAACCTTTTGGATTATTTCAAGACAAACTGGCCGAATATGTTCCAGGGAGAGCACACGGCAAAGACATTTTGGCAGGTGCGATGTCGTAAACTTGGATTTCAAAAAAGAGCAAAAGTTGACTAGTGGCACCATGGAGGAAGGTATGGTGCGAGAGAATTTCTATCCGGGATTATGATGGACGCATCAGCTTTTTTTCTCAAGAATGCGCAACTGATAATACCTTCCATCAGGGAAAGCATCGTCGCAGACCTTATAAGCCTCATCCATCAAATCCTGACGACTTCGAGACCGAAGCTCCTTAGGATAGATATGAACGGGGAGTTTGCCGGAATAGCCGCCGTCCACTGGAGTCGTGAGCAGAGTGATCGTCATAACCCAAACAATTTAATCAAATTGAAAAAGAATTACTGATTGAATGGGCATTTTTTTTCAGCGAAAGTGCTGATTATAATCACTTTATGGGAAATTTTCTACTTCAGTACCGTTGTTTGATAAGTATCATTGAGTCGATGGTTGCCCCTCCCTATGGGCAGCATGCCGTGTTTCGGCACCTAGCCACCACATGGCATTAGGTGCGAATAGCGTAAATTCCAGGAATGAATCCTCCGATCAAAACCGGCTCTCTTCTCTCTTGTGTGCTGCTGTTCGTTCTCCTCGCATGTGGTCCCTCGGGTCGACAAACGGGTCAATACGATCCAGCGTTAGAGTACCTCCCTTACAGCGCCAATGCGGACGACTTCACCATAGACAGAGCTGCCTACCACAATCGCCTAAAGGGCTTTTGGTTGGGGCAGTGCATCGCCAACTGGTCCGGTCTTGTAACTGAGATGGACAAGATTGGCGACATCGGTGAAATAAAAACGGGCGCGTTCTATACCCGGGAAGACTGGGGGCAGCCGGACCAAGCCAATATTTTCTCCGACGGGCCGAGCCCATGGTCCGAGACCATTGATTTTGTATTGAGGGACACTACGGAGATCTGGGGAGCCGATGACGATACAGATATTGAATATATCTATCAGCATCTTCTATACACAAACGGTACCGGCCTGCTGACTGGAGAGCAAATCAGGGACGGATGGCTGAAACACATCATGGCAGAGGAGGAGAACTATCTCTGGGTCTCCAACCAGCGAGCTTTTGACTTGATGAAAGAGGGAGTCTCGCCACCGGAGACAAGTGCTCCAGACAGAAATGAGCACTATGAGATGATTGACGCTCAACTGACAACGGAGATCTTCGGCCTTTACGCCCCGGCCAATCCATTGGCAGCGCTGAAGCTGGCGCACTTGCCTATTCGAACGACCGCACGGGCAGATGCTGCGTGGATCGCGGAGTTCTATGTCATCATGCACTCGCTGGCGTCCTCACCAGGGAATTGGCGTACGACTCAAGAACAACTGTCCTGGATGGCAGGCAAGGCTCGGGAGCACCTGCCTGATACCAGCTACTCAGCGAAGATGTACGACTTCGTAAAGGCCAAGTATGAGTCTGGGATTCCGTGGGAGCAGGCGCGCGACTCTGTGTATGTTCGGTATCAGGTCGATGAGGCTGATGGATATGACATCACTTCTCGCGGACTATATTGTAACGGTTGCTTTGCCGCCGGGATCAATTTCGCTGCCAGTCTGGTAAGTCTTTTTTACGGAGAGGGGGATTTCAAAGAAACGGTGAAGATCGGCATGCTTTGCGGATGGGACTCAGATAACCCCACTGCTACCTGGGGTGGGCTGATTGGCTTTATGATGGGGGCCGAGGCGCTGCAAGGTCTATTTGACATACCTCTATCTGACCGTTTCAATATCCACAGGACGCGCCAAAACTTTCCCAATGATGGATTGACAGACTTTGATGAAATGGCTACGACCGGCTTATTTATCATTGACAGGGTCGTCCAGGAGCAAATAGGAGGTGGCATTGATCAGGTAGAGGGAGTCTGGCACCTACCAGTGACAGTGCAATGACGAGGACACACCGACGCCTAGTCCTTGGCGTTTGGGCTCAGTAGATGATATTCCGAGGCCAGGTATGTCTCGATAGAGGGGTAATCGAGAAAGCCTTTCACGTCGGTGTAGACCTTCCACATATTGGGGAGGATGTCTATGAGATTTCCGAAAAAGCGAAAAGGATTCAGCAAATCGGAACGCGTCCGAAAATGCTCCTCCACGATGCCATCAAAGGGCTCTGAGTGATCGACTGCTTCTTTCTCGACGACATTACGGGAGTAGTTCCACATGGGATGAATTTTCAGCGATAGGGGCGTATGTCCATTGTGCCACCTGTCGATAAAGGTGCTGCGGTCGATATCTCCCCGCTTCTTGAAGAGGGTCACCAGGTCGACTCCCGGCGTTGCCTGTCCGTCGGGCCAATCCCTTTCATAGGCAATGGGGAAGACCTCATCGACCTCATAACAACCTCGAAAGCCAGAAGCTTGCGTAAGATCTTCGATTAGCTGGGGCATTCCCTGATAAACTGAGATACTGGCCAACAAAGACTTGGAGAATGGGATTACCGAGATCAACGGCGGCGTGATATCTGTGATCGTGTACTTCAACGCCACTAGTTGGGGATTTTCCACGATCGTCAAAAGGAGCTGACGTATTCTCTCTGCAAACTCCGACCGACCTTCTACTTCGGTGCCACGGATAAGGTACATAGACTTTACCATCATTTCTTATTGTTTCTTCCAGGTTCTGAAGGGATTTCGGTTTTCCCTCTTCCGTAACTATTCGAAATCGTATCCAAAGGCCTCAATATCTTCCTGCCAATGTCTCCTCACAAATTCGATGTCCTCATCTGAGTAGTAAGACCGATAGTCCTTATGTTGACTGGTGTTCTTTCTGGGCAATACAAGCTGATCATCGATATTGAGCTTTGGTACCAACTGGTCCCAATCGCTTTGGAGGGTTTCTTGCCTTAGGATGACGTTTACGCCCACATTGCCATCCAAACCCACGATTTGTCTTTTCTGCAGGAAGGTATGCGCACTTCGCTTGCGTTTCTTAAGAGTATACCTGAGATAATCAGAGAAAGCCATTTGGCGCACCTTGTTTTTCGAATGGCGATGCCCTTTTCGCTGTTGCTCAAAGTGATAACTAGAGACAAGTTTCGCCCATGGGTTCCGGACCACGGTGAATTTCAGCATCGACTCAAACACGTCCGTAGGTAATGTCTTCTCTGCCTCGCTCAATGTGGCATGCAACCTGAAGTGATGCCACCTCCAGTTGAAATCCAGACCTAATTTGCTGATAAGCTTACCGGGGAGCCTCTTGCGGGTGTGTAGACAATACGGAAGAAGGATGGTTCTGATACTGATACCGCCGGTTTTTGGGATATGTACAAAAAGGAAGTTATATCGCTCTGAGATCAGCATGGCTCCTGCAGGGAGCCGTGAAAATAGGCAAATTGGCGGAGTCTTTTTTCTGCGACCGCGTATCTCCCTACAGCGACACCTCTCAGCACACGGCATCTGACCAGAATCGGGATGAGCATTTTGTTAAGGCGTTCCGGTGCCTGGAACCAATAGTGATGTCGTTATCTGTGAATTCCTTTTTTAGGAGCAAAAGTGTCCTGGAGTGGACTCAAGTGGTAGGATTAGAAAATTGAATATCTAACTTGCTGGCAGCTGGATAGCATGGGTCTTTCTCCATCCGATATAGCCCAAAGGATTCGCCATCGATACGAATTGTACCGATATGTCTACCCTTTCGTAAGGCACCGGAAAGAGCTGCCTGATTCCGTGCTGCAGGACAACATCTATTTGTTCACTCAACCACGGAGCGGCTCCACGTGGCTCTCGGAGATCTTCCTTCGGTTGCCTCAGTCGCAGATTATCAACGAGCCGTTCAACCGGTGGTCTCCCATTACATTGAGTGGTTCTCCGCCGCCAAGTCAAGCGCGAATGGACGAGCTTAGGGAGCTCAACACGTATTACTATCAACCGGTACCGGAGGCCGCAGAGTGGCCGGAATTGGATGAGGTGGTATGTCGTTTACTAAGACTGGAGGTGCCAAAAGTGGCCTTGCACTGGGAGTCCGATAGAGCGTCGCTGCGGCATACCAGGCATTTCGTATTCAAGTTTTGCTTTGCCAATCTGATGATGCCCTGGATGGTAAGGAAGTTTGGCATAAGACCTATCCTTCTGGTTCGTCATCCCTGTGCAGTAGTCTATTCGCAAATGCAACTGGAACATTGGCAGCCAATTGTCAAGTCACCGCAAATAGCCATCCCCGATTTTCGATACTCAGAGATCTTTAGAGAGCACGAAGACTTCTACAAGGGCTTCACCCATCCGGAGGAGGTACTGGCGTTCATTTGGGCCTTAAATACAGTCCAGACTATCGGACATCCACGGAACAATGTCGATTGGTGTACGGTCAGTTATGAGCATTTGTATGAGGACTTCCGATCGGAAGTGCAGCGAATGTTCAAATGGCTTGGGATGGACGTACCAGAAGGGGTCGAAGAGGTGCGAAATCGCGCGGCTTCTTACACGCGTAAGTATTCGCTCAAAACACTCGGGAGTGCAGACCATTTGTCGGCTTGGAGAGAGCGACTCACCCGTGAGCAAATTGCCAGAGTTTTCAACGTGCTGGAATACTTCAGATTCCCCCTTTATACGAGCGACCTGTACCCTGATGATTCGCTGCTATACAGCGCTGGCCGCTAATCGCCTATTCAGATGCGAGTCGGCGCAAGATCCCGAATGTCTCAGGACTTGATGGGCGTGGGGCATTGGCATAGACAATCTCACCATCCTTGTCAAGAATCATGTACCGGGGAATGGAGTTGATCCCGAAGTAAGAGCATGCGGCAGATCGCCACCCACCAGGTGAAAACAAGTGTTCGCCTTCCAGAGCGAGGCTCTCGATGCCATTCTGCCAGCTGGCCTCGTCGCGATCGATGGATATATAGAGGAAGACAATTTGCTTGAGCTCTTTTTGGGTGAATTTGCTTTTCATCTCTTTAGCATAGGGAAATTGTTGACGGCAAGGGCCACACCAGCTAGCCCAAAAATCAACGTAGACCACCTTCCCCGCAAATTCTTCCAGGCCTACCGATTTCCCATTCGCGTCAATAAAAGCTACGTCATGTTTCACCTTGGCCTTCACTTTGGTTTTCTTCTCTTTTGATACTTCCTCCTTCATATTCATACGCTCGCCCAGTTCTGCATCTACCAATGCGCTGTACTCGGGTGCGTCACGACTATTGACTAGTTGATTGTAGCCTGAGCGAATAGCAGCTGGTGGCAGGTTTTCACCGTTGCGAAGGAGTAGATTGGTGACTGCAAAGCCGAGTCGCTCGCCTTCTAGGCCGAGTTCTTCGTCACATACCTGGAAGAGACTCTTTAGGTAGTCCGCTAGCTCAAACGTCTTGAAACCGTTTTGCTCAGCGGTGGCGTAGGCACTGTAGAACCTCAGGAGTTGGCGATACTCTCTGGAGATCATGGGACCACCCGTCAGGTCCGAAGCTTTGAAGTTTTCATAAAACACACTGGGGATGCCTTTGATGTTTAGCACTCCTGCGTCACTGCGGAAGACTGGGTGGGCAAAGATCCGACTCCAGTAGTAGTACCTGGGCTCCTTCGATATATATTCACCAAAATCGATAGTCACCTGCGACTTTAGTGGGTGCCCATCAATGTACTTTTTCTGATTGCCAGCTTCGTCGAATAGATCAAATTCATATTGGTCGATCTGTGGCTGTTGTGATACGCGCTCTTTGATGTATTCCGGGTCCAGCAATTGCTGAAATTCTTTTTGGTACGCCAGGTAGAGTTGGTTGTTGAGGTCGGCTGGCGATTCACCAAAACTTATGTCGTACAAAGAGGCGTCTTCCTCCATCTTCAGCGTTAGCCTGTCGCCGGGTACCAGATACAGCGAAATGGATTGGCTACCGTGATGCAGTTCGACCACGCGCGTACGGTCCAAATCAAACTTGAGGATGTCTGACTCCGATGGCCAGGCATGAGTGACTTCTGGTCCAAGAAACAACTCCGAGAACTTGATTGTCGGTGCCTCGGGTAGCGAGCTGGCAGAAGTCAGTTGGATGGTGACCGTCTCACCTGCCAGGAGTACACTGAAATTCAAGACCAGCAGTGCTGTCAATATACTCTTGTACAATTGCCTGTCCATACGCGTCATCATGTTGTTTCCAAACAGAAAGTTAACGCGTTTTCGGCAGACTGGCGTATACCGATGGCGTAGGTCGGCGCTATAGACCGCTGACTTAGAGCGGCCGTTTATTCATCCTGCAGGCTGTCAACTGGGTTAGACATAGCGGACTGTAGCGATCGAAAGCTGATCGACATCATAGCAACCAACAGAAGTAGCAGAACCGGGAGCAACAGCAAATCGGCGGTGATGGCAATATGACTCGCAAACGTCTGCAGCCATTGGTTGATGGCATAATACACTGCTGGTAATGCCAGGACTCCAGCAATTAGGACAAGCCGCAGATAATCCTTGAAGATGAGCCGCAAAATCGACTGGACGGAAGCGCCCAGCACCTTGCGTATTCCAATTTCCTTGACGCGCAGACTTAACGTGAAGGAGGCAAGCCCAAACAGTCCGAGACACGCGATGACGATCGCCACGACGGAAAATGCAGAGAAGATCAAACCGAAGCGCTGATCCTCTTTGTATTGTCGGTCGAAAAAATCATCCATGAAATAGTATTGAAACGGATTGCCAGGGAAGATCCGTTGAAAAGCCGCTTCAACAGTAGCCATAACACCTTGGGCATCCTGTGATACCATCCGTAGAGAGATGTTAGAGCCGTATTGGGTGTAGTTCAGCAGGATAGCCTCTTTTGGCTGACGTGGAGCATACCAGTGATAATCCTTCAGCACACCTATGATCCGAAAGTCGTTCGTCCCCACCTGCAGTTTTTGATTTAAGGCATCTTCCGCGGAGCTGAAATTGAACTTCTCAATCAGCGTCTCGTTGACCACCACCAGGTTTTCTTCTCCCTGGATATTGTCATCATGAAAGCGCCCAGCGATCAGGCCCATCTCGTAAGTGTCCAGGAAATCATCATCAACCCACATTACTTTTACCGGTTGCCGCTCAGCTTCGTCCTGACCTGCTCGCACCATGGTTGTACTCCAATTATAGTCCCCACCGGGTATTGCATCGGAGCTCGAAACACCCGTGATGGACGCCTGTGATTTCATCTCATCAAGGAAGGCCCGCATTTTGCTTTCAAAGTCTTCGCGATCGTCGACTATCTGCGGGCCGCGGATGGCTACGACTCGGTCCACATTCATGCCCAGGTCTCGGGTCCGCATAAATTGTAGCTGTCGATAGACTGTCATGGTCCCGGAGATGAGAAAGACACCTATCACAAGTTGGACCACTACGAGCACCTGTCTCAAGCCGAATCGCTTCCCGGCGGTACGGCCGACTCCCTTTATCACGACAGATGGTCGGAAGTTTGAAAGTACCATGGACGGGTAAAAACCACTCAGCAGTGTGCCTGCAAAAAAGATGAAGCCGAAGCTGATCCAGGAGGATACGGGGATGCCTTGACCAAATAGTAGCTGACGCTCCAGGACCTCGCCGAGTACGGGCAAAGCAAGGATGGCCAACCCAAACGCCACTGAAAGTGCAAGCATATTAAGGAGCAGTGCTTCCATAAGGAATTGAGCAACTAACTGCCTCTTTCTCGCGCCTACAACTTTTCGAATGCCCACCTCTTTGGCCCGTTTCATCGCCTGCGCTGTTGCCAGATTGATATAATTGAGCCAGGCAATGGCGATGATGAAGGCCGCAATGATCACAAAGAAAAACAGCGTCTGTTCGCTTACACCACTTGCGGTATCGACTTCGTCTCTAAGATGGATATCGTTCAAGGCGATGTAGGTGACTTCTGTATTGATGTTGGAGGCCTCGAACCGTTCACGGTTTCTGTCATTGTAAATATCCTTGGTGACGCTAGCTACCTGCACGATATCTGCCTTCTTCTCCAGCAGAATGTAGGTGACGAAATTGAGCCATCCCCAGCCATCGTCATTGGTGTATTGACTATTCTCAAGAAGACCTTTTGATGAGATCAGAAAGTCGAAAGACAGGTGAGAATTACCCGGTGTACTCTCAAGCACTCCTGTGATTTTATAGGAACCGGGCGCCCAGTTACCATCCAATCTGATCGTTTCACCGACGGGGTCAGATGCTTGTGGCAAATATTTTTGAACCATTGCCTCCGTCAGCACAATCGTATTGGGCTCGGTAAGCATGGTGGCTGGATTGCCCGACCGCACATCAAAATCAAAAACGTCGAGGAAGGCCTGGTCGGCAAACATCAAGGCGACGTCTTCTTCGAAGTATTGTCTCCGTGCCTCAGATAGTCCTTCGTAGGTGACAATGCATCCGCCATAGTACTGGTGAGTTCGTACGAAGGTCTCGACACCCGGGGCGAGATCCAGGATGGTGGGCCCAAATTGGTAGCCACTCCATGGGGCACGGCCTTTGTACTCCCCTTTTTGAAAAGTCTGCATGTCCACTCGGTAGATTCTATCTCTTTTCGAGTGAAACTGGTCGTAGCTCCTCTCAAAGGAGACGTACTGCAAGATCAGGAGACAAGCCGCCATCCCAATGGAGAGGCCGAGGATGTTGAGAAAGGAAAAAGTGCGATTCTTTCGCAGACTGCGAAGACTGATGAGTAGGTAATTGCGGATCACAAGAAGACTATTTTGAGTTTTGACCTGAGTCAATAGTTTGACTCGTCCTTAGAACTTACACTCTCTCCGATGGAAATGGTTACCTTTTGGACCTCGATATTTTTACAACAAGTACTTTTCTGGTCAGATATTCATCAATCTTCAGGACCCAAATATTCCCTGACTATTGACAATCGCGCAAATTATTGTTAGCTATGGGGTTCATTTTCATAATATCAGTCCCATTCTATTGAAAAGTTGAAAAAGCTAGCGAAACCAACCAATGATGATAACCTGCTGTGGTACAAGGATGCCATCATCTACGAGTTGCATATCAAAGCCTTCATGGATGCCAATGGCGACGGCATTGGAGACTTCCAGGGCCTACTCACAAAGCTCGACTATCTGGAGGAGCTTGGTGTCACCGCCATTTGGTTGCTACCTTTCTATCCCTCACCCCAACGGGACGATGGTTATGACATTCAGGACTACTACACCATCAACACCGCATATGGTCACGTACGGGACTTCAAGAAGTTTGTAAAGGCCGCTCATGACCGCAATCTCCGGGTGATCACAGAGTTGGTGATCAATCACACCTCTGATCAGCACCCATGGTTCAAGCGCGCGCGCAAGGCGCCGAAAGGGTCGGTGGAGCGTGACTATTATGTCTGGTCCGACGACCCCAAAAAATACAAAGGTGTACGTATCATCTTTCAGGACTACGAGGTGTCGAACTGGACGTACGACTCTGTCGCGAAGCAGTACTACTGGCATCGTTTCTTTCACCATCAGCCTGACCTCAATTTCGACAACCCCATGGTACAGGAGGAGGTCATGAAGATCGTCGACTACTGGGCGGCGATGGGCGTGGATGGGTTCCGTCTGGACGCCGTGCCTTACCTCTTCGAGCGCGAGGGCACCAACTGTGAAAACCTGCCAGAGACCCATGATTTTCTGAAGAAATTGCGGAAGCATCTGGATGACAACTTCCCTGGGCGTATGTTCCTGGCAGAAGCCAACATGTGGCCAGAGGACTCGGCGTCCTACTTTGGGGAAGGTGATGAGTGCCACATGAACTACCACTTTCCCATCATGCCGCGGATGTTCATGGCCATCCGGATGGAAAACAGGTATCCGATCACTGATATTTTTGATCAAACGCCGGAGATTCCTGATAACTGCCAGTGGGCGATCTTCCTACGAAATCACGATGAGCTGACCCTGGAGATGGTCACCGATGAGGAGCGGGACTACATGTACAAGGTGTATGCCCAGAACCCGAAAGTGCGAATCAATCTTGGTCTTCGTCGGCGGCTGGCACCCTTGATGAATAACAATCGCAAGAAAATTGAACTCATCAATACGCTGCTCTATTCGTTGCCAGGCACACCGGTGATCTACTATGGGGATGAGATCGGCATGGGAGATAATTTTTATCTCGGAGATCGCGATGGTGTCCGTACACCTATGCAATGGTCCCCTGACCGTAATGCCGGCTTCTCCAAGGCCAACCCACAGCAGCTGTACCTTCCAGTGATCCTGGATCCTGAGCATCACTATGAGGCGGTCAATGTCGAGACGCAGCAGTCCAACGGCTCCTCTCTTCTGTGGTGGACCCGGCGTATTATCAACATGCGCAAGAAGTACAAGGCTTTTGGGCGTGGTGACATGAAGTTTCTACACGCCGAAAACCCGAAAGTACTGGCATTTACACGTACCTATCAGGAGCAAACCATACTGGTCGTGGTCAACCTGTCGCGCTTTTCAGAGTCGGCGGCGTTGGAGCTCAGTGAATTCGCCGGCTACGTACCGGTTGAGGTATTTAGCCATAACGAGTTTCCGGTCATTAGCGAAAACGAAGACTATCCATTCACTCTGAGCCCTTACGCTTATTACTGGTTCGAGCTGAAGTATTCGGCGGCAGATTTGGAGGAGGATGGCCTGGTGCTGGAAGCGCCGTCCGTCCACGGCTTCCTGGCAGGGAAAAACCAACAAACCCTCGAACAAGACGTCCTTCCGTCTTTTGTCCGACGCAGTGATTGGTTCAAGGCCAAGGACAGGAAGATCGAAAGCGTGCGCGTGTATCAAAAGATCCCTTTTGACTTCGATGGGGCGCATACCTTTCTCTTGATACTGGAGGTCAATTATGGTAGCGGGTTGCCTGATCTCTATCAGATCGGGCTGGCATTTGGCCGGCGGGGTGAAAACAGGGTGGTCGAAAATCATCCCCATAGCATCCTGGTCGAAGCAAAAGTCGATGGGCAAGAAGGTTTTCTCTATGACTCGCTCAACGACCCCAACGTGCATGAGGCGTTGTTCTATGCCATCGCCGCCAAACGAAAGATCAAGGCGGGTAAGGGTATCGTTGGTTTCTTTGATGAAAAGAAGAGAATAGCCTCCTATCTCAACAAGCACCATGAGCTCAAGGCCCGTCTATTGGCGAGCCGGCGGTCCAATACGTCTTTGCTTTACAACAATGACTTTTACCTGAAAGTCTATCGCAAGCTTGACCGGGCCATCAATCCTGACCTGGAGATTGTGCGGTATGTCGGGGACCAAAAGGGCTTCCCCAATATTTCTCCCGTCGTCGCGACCATTCAGTTAGAGTGGAGTCATGACGACTCTATCGTTCTGGCCATGATGCAGGAGGCAGTGGAGTATCAGAGCGACACCTGGTCGTACCTGCTTGATTTCCTGAAGCGCTACATAGAGCGGATCCAGCTGCGCACCACTGCTCCTTCCAAGTCACCTTTGAAAGGCACTTTTGCTAAACCCATTGCCCAGGAGGAGCTTCAGGATGAAGACATGATTGAGCTGTTGGGGGTTTTGTCGTCTACCAACATGAAGCTCCTGGGTGAGCGTACAGCTGCGCTGCACCGCATCCTGATGGGAGACGAGGACCATTCAGTATTTAGTCCGGAGGAGTTTTCACTGCATTATCAGCGCGGACTCTTTTCCTCTTTTCAGTCCCTGGTGAGGGAGACGTTCCAATTGCTGAAGAAGCAGTCGAAATACCTTCCAGAGAGAATGCGAGAGGACGCGGCCTTTGTCCTGGAGCGTCGCCAGCAGGTTTTAGAGGTGCTCAAGAAAGTGTACGCCAAGAAGCTGGACATTGTCAAGATTCGTTGCCACGGGGACTTCCACCTCAAGCAAGTCCTGTTTACGGGTCAGGACTTCATATTCATTGATTTCGAAGGCGAGTCTGGCAAAACCTACAGCGAGCGCCGTTTGAAGCGATCTCCTATTCGAGACATCGCCGGCATGATTCGGTCCTTTCACAATGTCGCCTACGAGGCCATATTGGACAATGACGATATCGGTGAACAGGGCTACAGCGCATTTCGCCCGTGGCTGGAAAAGTGGTATCACTACGTTTCCCAGTTTTATCTGAGGGCGTACATGGACAATGTCCAGGATACCCCGCTGTTGCCTAAGGATCCGCAGGACCTGAGGAATATGTTGGATGTTTTCCTTACGGAGCGGGCCCTCGTCGAGCTCAAGCATGGGTTGAAGCATTTCTCGTTGAGTGCTCATGTTCCGCTTTTGGGGCTCCGTAGCATCCTTGAAAGGCGCGAAAATGAAGATTAGGAGCATTCACTTTGGCAGCTAGCTGCGGGTATTTCAGCTGCTCTTTTAGGAACACTTACTCTGGTAGAAGGAAGCGCTATTCCGGTTGGGGACATTAGTTCGTGCTTCGTCAGCCACGGTTTATTGGACCACCAGGCGCTGAAAATATTCCTGGCCACCAGTTCCAAGCCGTAGGCTGTAGATGCCTGCTGGTAAGTGGGTCAACGCATTGTTCAAGTCCTCCGTCAATGTTGACAGGTGACCATTGGCTGACAGCAGAGTGGATCCGGTGCTGGTGTATAGTTGTAGAAAGTACTCACGATTAGGCTGGTTTGCGCTGTTGTATATGCGCACTACACCGGCTGTCGGGTTGGGCCCTACGCTTATCTGCAACTCGCCAGTAATCCCTGGTACGAAAACGACTTCACTGTAGGCGGCATCGCCATCAAAATCCTGTTGCCGCAGTCGGAAATAGGCGGATTGAGAAGTTAATGCCTCATATCTATAGTGCAAGGGTTGCTCAGAGTCTCCAGCGCCAGCCACAAATCCAACGCCTTCGAAAACTGTTCCGTCCAGGCTCATTTCCACAAGGAATCCCTCATTGTCTGTTTCCTGTGCTGTTGACCATGCAACTTGCACATGCTCGGGGCCCGTACGTCTGGCTTCAAAAGAGGTCATTTCGACCGGCAGGATCTCGGCGCTCACGATAAAGAGCTCGTCGTAGCTATTCCCATCCATATCGACAGTGAAGACAATGTTTCCTGTAGGTGTATAAATGAAGTCGTCCACATCAGAAGACCCACTTAGGTCGCTGTGCTGTTTGACGGACACACCTCCTGTAATGCCCACTTCGTACAGTTCATAGATATTGTTGCCATTCATTTCCCCCCGATATGCGACATAGTTGCCATCTGGGCTTACCTCCATTTGTCGTACCCCAATACCGGAAGTCCGCGCCGTGCTGATTTTGATTGGCACTCCTCCGCCAATTGGGCTGGAGTAGGCCTCTACGGTGCCGTCGGTGTCCTGGTCTGCGAGATAGACGATCCGATCGTTCGATGAGTTGATGGCGAATCTGCTGCCGTAGATATCGCCACCAGCAATCATGGTGGTGGAGTTGATTTTTACCGGGGTACCACCTGCGATAGATACGCTGTAGAGCTCGATTTTATTCAGTACGTCCTGATCCGCATTGTATACCACTGTGCTTGCGTCAGGACTAATTCTAACAGTGACAATTTTTCCGCCTGTTACCATCGTCCCATTCAGTTCCTGCACAGTGCCACCGATTATCGGTACGCTGTAGAGTTCCTCCTGGCCATCAGTGTCGCGATCTGCCAGATACACTACCCATGTGGTCGTGCCATCATTGGCGAGGTAGAATGTCCCGTTGACGTCTGCTGCCGCCGGCAGTGCGTCATTAAGTTTTTGGACTGTCCCCCCTTCAATGGGAACGGCATAGATCTCGAAGATCCCATCTGTGTCGTGATCTCCCACCCATACGACGGAGTCGCCATTGGGGCTGATCTGCAAAGTGGAAGTCGAGCCACCCGAGACCAGTGGATCGTTGAGCTGGGTGCTGGTTCCCCCAGTTATCGGTACGCTGTATACTTCTGACTCACCGTCTACATCAAGGTCTGCAATGTACACGACTGTTGAACCATCGGGGCTGACATCGAAGTCGTTCACATCCTCTCCGGTATCCAGGGCTGGGTTCAGTTTCGTCGCGCCGGCACTTCCGTCAATGGGTGCGGCGTAGAGCTCCAATTGCCCGGCAGTGTCTTGATCGCCTCGGTAGACCACACTATCCGAGTCCGAGGTGATTTGAAAGTATTTGATTTCCTGGCCAGCACTCAAAGCCACATTTAACTTGGAGGGCGTGCCACCTTCAGTAGGGACGCTAAAGAGTTCAGGGTCCCAATTATTGTCTTCGTCTGCGCGATAGACTACCCACTGGTCGTCCGGACTGATTTCAAATTGATACATGCCCGACCCGCCCGAGGCGATGGTGCCATTCAGTTTTGTATTGCTGCCACTACCTGACGTCGTGATGCTGTAAAGGTCCTGAATGCCGGAGTCCTCGAGGTTGGCATCATAGATTACTCGACCTCCATTGGAGGTGGCCATGAGGTCCCAGAAGTATCCCCCTGTAGTGACTTCCACGCCCAGGTCGGTCTGCCCGACAGATATTCTGGGCAGTAGCAGGCATAGCAGTAGTAGGGCCCGAGAGATGGTTGTTTTGTCCTTGCGTCGCACGTTTTGACTGCGGTCAAGCTTGCCATCCAATATAGCTCACAACGCTATGGTATCGATTGCACATTCGATGAGTGACTCCAAATCACTCGTGAGTGTTGGATTGTGCGAGGTGTTTTGAAAACGGGGGTTATATTAACTCCTATGACCAAAACTGCCCTCGTACTCATCGATATTCAAAGCGCACTCCAGGAAACTGGATTCTATGGTTCGGAGCGAAACAATCCCCATGCTGAAGCCAATGCTCAAAGCATTCTTCAGTTCTTCAGGGACAAGGGCTGGCCAGTATTCCATGTGAAACACGATTCATCGAATCCGGAATCTCCGTTGGCACCCGGCAAACCAGGCAACTCGTTTAACCCGCTGGTAGCCCCGCTGGACCATGAGCCAGTTTTTCGAAAGTCGGTCAACAGTGGGTTCATAGGTACAAACCTGGAACAAGCTCTGCGTAAAGTAGCGGTGACGGATTTGGTGATTGTCGGACTAACCACCGAGCACTGCGTCTCGACCACGGCGCGTATGGCGGCCAATCTGGGATTCAACAATACGCTCGTTTCAGACGCTACCGCAGCCTTTGACAAAATCGGGGCCAATGGGAAACGCTATCCTGCCGAGCTGATTCATGAGATCTCGCTTGAGACGCTAAGAGACGAGTTTGCGGAGGTCATCGATAGTGAATCACTACTGAAGCGGCTGGCAGGCTCTTAGGGTAGTGCTTTTTGCAGTTATACCAGATCGGGAAATCTTTGCTTTTTCTGGCGTTGGAGGTATCTCCCGGCCATGGGTAATATGATGGGATAAAGCCAATAGGTGAATCCGGCGATCATAGAGGAATAGCCTTGCCCAAAAATACTGGTCACGGCAACCAATACTGACAACGTAGGGATAGCTGCTTGCAGCAAGTTCATGAGATAACTGGATCTCGTGGCAAACACCTCGTATTCATTCAAATCAAGCTTCTCTCGAAGATTGAAGGCGTGACGATACATGAGGGCGAGTATCAGAAAGATACCCGCGGCGCCCAATCCGTAGACTACCATCAGTAGTTGCATGGAATCGCCTTTCCCCAGCATTTCGCCAAAGTTTGATTGCACAATGGACCAATCTCCGAAAATCAACGCTGCACAGAGCTCGAACAGAAACCTAAACAGGAATTTCAGGGGATATACGTACACCAGAATTAGAAAGAGCAGAATGACATTGTAGACCACACTGCGTGCGTTTTGTAGTCCGTAGCGAAGGAAGAAAATGTAGTGTTGATACCAAATGATGGCTAGCAACGTGATGCACAGGCCGAATGGCACCACACTCCGTAGAGAGGCCATCAGGTCCTTGTAGGTTTCGGGCACCGTCGAAGACAAGACAAGCAGTGTAATGGCCAGCGCAAAGGCTGTGTCGCTAAATGTCTCGATCCTCGTCTGGCTCATGCCGCGATACCGAAATCCTGGGTCAAGACCCACTTCCTGATCCTTCAATGCTTGTCTCATTGATTGCGGGTTTGGGGTTATTCGGGTGAAGATACAGGACTTTCTTGTCCTCTCTATTTTACCATTCACATCCTTGGCTTTCCACTCAAGTAAAAATCTTCGGGCGCTACCTCGTCTGAGGGGTTTAATCCAAGTAGTAGAAATCAAAAACTCAGAATACATGAAATTCAAACCCTACTTTTTTGTCCTGGGCATGTTTTTATTGGCCCAATACGCCACCGCTCAACTGAGCCTTCCCCCCAACGGAGGAAACGAACGAAGCGTGACCCGTCAATACATGGGGTCTGTCGCCTACGTAGAGATCGATTATCGTAGTCCTGATGTCGCGGGTCGTGAAGGCCAGATATGGGGCACAGTCGTACCTTATGGGCTCAATCCCTTCGGATTTGGTAACAGCACACAGGACAATCCGTCGCCATGGAGAGCCGGCGCCAATGAAAATACGACCATCGAGTTTTCGCATGATGTCACTGTGCAGGGTGAGGCAATTCCTGCCGGGAAGTATGGCTTCCACGTGATTACCCAAGAGGAGGGCCCATGGACATTGATTTTCTCTTCAGAGACCAATAGCTGGGGGAGCTTTTTTTATTCGCCTGACAACGATGTACTGCGTGTGGAAGCAACGCCTGAAGATGGCGAATTCCGCGAGTACCTGAGCTACGAGTTCGTTGATCGCAAAGGGGACGCCACCACCATCGCTCTTATGTGGGAAAACAAGAAGCTGCCATTCACTGTCGCTGTACCTCAAAACAATGACTATATCCTTGCGCAAGTGAAAAGCGAGTTGACAGGGCAATTGGGATTTCAATGGAATAATCTGTCGCAAGCTGCTAACTGGGCTTCTGGCGCTGGCTTCCACGATGATGCACTTGCATGGGCTGATGCTGCGCTTGGCGCTCCTTTCATCGGCCAGAGAAACTTCAACACACTCCAGACAAAAGCCACCGTACTCTTTGCCAAAGAGGACAAGGCAGGGGCGATGGAGATGATGGATGAAGCCATCAAAGAGCCCGCAGCCACAGCCTTTCAGATACACGCCTATGGCCGACAGTTGATCGGACTGGGAGAGAAGGACAAGGCACTTGAAGTCTTCAAGTACAATCATGAGCGTTTTGATGGGAACTGGCCCACCAATTATGGGATGGCCCGCGGATTATCTGCCGTAGGAAAATACAAGGATGCCCTGAAGCACCTCAAGGTGGCCCTGACCAAAGTGCCTGAGAATGACACCTTGAATCCTCCCGTTATTGAGGCCAATATTCAGAAACTGGAAAACGGCGAGGACATCAACTAAAAGAATCCAAGCGACCCACTTCGCTATGGGCTATTTGGTATCGAGCTCTCTGGCCTCCCACCAAAAATGGTGAGTGCCGGGGAGCTTTTTTTAATCAATGAGTCGAGCCTTTAAGAAACATGGTTGTGTGCCTACCCTGACGGCGATTACAAATTCGCTGCCTCCTTCCTTCAGTTTGTACCGCGATCTGATGGCTGCGACCTTCAGCGGGTGGTTGCGAGAGATGACGTGAACCGGCGTTTGGCTGAGTTGCTTCATGGCCTTCTTGTCGAGCACAGAGAATATTTCAAAAGTACGCCCCGGAAAACCGTCTATTTTCTTGTCGGAAGTATACAAGTGAGTATGTGCAGCAAGCTTTTCGAGTTGGTACCTCGCTGTGATAATCTTAAAGGCCCCTGCTTTTAGGATGGCGGCGTTAGGCTCATAGAGATATCGCCCCAGAGTATTCCCATCCGACAAGACTCGAAGTTGAGTTTGCTCCTCTTCACGGCGATGGAAGCTGAATGCCGGGTGCGCCGTCTTAAGGTTGACCGCCTTGATAAGAGGGTCCTCGGCGGTTCCAGGATTAAAACAGAATAGGAGTTCCTTGACTTCATTCTTGACCGCCACAATATGTACCTCACTTACGTCAGTCATACCATTTGTGACAGAAGAGATGTCCAGCATGGGGCTGGTTTTCAATAGAACCCTGGCGCCCGCCGCCAGCAGCTGGGGAATGATTTTGGTCACGTCAGGTTCGCAGTCCTCCAGCAGGACCACCTTGTCCTTATTGAGATTGCGTCGTGCAGGATCTATGAAAAATGTCGTGGCCGCGAAGGCCCTGGCTGGACAAGACTTGAGAAAATCAGCCGCCTCCAGATGGTGTATTCGTATGTTCTTATCCAGGGCTTTGGAGTTGTGCTGCATCAGTTCGCACAGTGCCTCATTGCGCTCCACGTACTCCGTCTCCTCAAACTTCTCGCTCATTTGCAGACAGTCAATACCCATGCCACCGGTCAGGTCCACCAGCCTGGGACCACCGACTAATTGTGATTTGTACGCAGCTGTGGTTTCGGACGAGGCCTGCTCCAGAGAGAGGGGGGGAGGGTAAATGAGGTCTGCATTTCCATACCACTGCGGTAGCTTCCCCTGAGCCTTTCTACGGCTTTGTATTTGTTCGACCAGCCAACGGATGTTTTTCTCGCTGTCCGATGGCGGATTGAGCAATAGCTTATTGAGGTCGTCCTTTTCGTGGGTCAGGACAAATGACCGTGCATAATCGCTCAGTAGAAATTCAAATTGCTCAGTTTCCACAATGCCAATTTACTGATGGAAGCGCTTGGACTTGCAACCCGGTGATAATATTTACGTTTAGGAATTTTATATTAAATTTACATTTAGAAGTTTAATGGTATTTGTGAGGAGTGAGGTGTTTCCGGAATTAAAAAGAGAACCGGTCTAGGGGGCAAGAAACTACTTATGAAATTCTGAGTTTGGAATTTTGAGTTGTAGCCTGTTGGCAAAAACTCAGAACTCAAAATATTGCCCCACATACGAAGACTGAATTACGAAGGATTATACAATACAAAATGAAAGAATTTCAATTAGGAGAATTTGAAGAGATCGTGCTTCTGACTGTTGCTATTCTTCAGGATGAGGCATATGGTGTACTTCTGCGCCAGGAGATAGAAGAACGGACCGCCAGGACGGTCAGTGTCAGTGCTCTCCAAACTGCTCTGAGGCGCATGGAAAAGAAGGGCTACCTGGAATCCCATCTTGGCGAAGCTACTGCCGTTCGAGGGGGCAAGCGCAAGCGCTACTTCAAAGTGACCAGGACGGGGAAGCAAGCACTTGACCACACGAAGGACGTTCGGATGAAGCTGTGGGATGCCGTGCCGAAAATGTCCTTTGACTTTGCCCATTATATGTTGGCAGTGGCTCGCAATTCCCACGGATTTACCAAATAAGATGGGACGAGAGTGACAAACGAAGGTCAGTCTCCTCCGAATTGGTCAACCAGGTTTCTGAGGTGGTTTCTCAGACCCTCCTACTACGAAGACATCCAGGGAGACCTTGAAGAGGAATTTCATTTTAAAAGAAAAGAAAACTCAAAAACGAATGCTAATTACTGGTACAATTGGCAGGTAATCAGGCTCTTTAAGCCGAGCATGATGCGCAAACCTGATCCTATTGAGCCGGTCGAAAACTCAACTACTATGTTTAGAAATTACATCAAAATCGGGGTCCGCAATTTGTGGAAGTACAAGTCCAGTACCGTGATCAATGTGCTCGGACTATCTACTGGTCTGGCTGCTTTCATGCTCATTTCGCTTTTCGTCAATGACGAGCTGAGCTATGACCGGCACTTTGACAATGCCGACCGTATCTATCGGGTGACGGTAAAGAACTTTTCGCAGGATGGCCAGCTGTCACGTCACTGGGCTTTCGCCTCGGCAGGGCATGCGACGAGACTCAAAGAAGACTATCCGACCATCACTCATTCCACTCGCTTCTTCCCGTGGGCATTCCCGGACTTGCAGGTGGGAGAGCAGAGTTTTCCATCGGAGCCGGTGATTTTCGCAGATGACGATGTCTTTGAGATATTTTCTTTCCCATTTATCATGGGAGATCCAGCGACCGCATTTAGCAAGACCACATCCATGGTGCTCACAGAAAGTACTGCTATCAAGCTCTTTGGCACGGATTGGAGAGAACAGGATATCATGGGTAAGACCGTGGAGCTGTCACGAGACGGGCAAGGGGCACCTTTCGAGGTAACAGGAGTCATTGAGGATATGCCGGACCAACAACATTTTCACTTTGAATACCTGGCGCCCCTCCGATTTCTGGAGCAGTTGTTTGGAGAGGATGCGATGAACAATGTAGGGGGCAACTACAACTGGATGACGTTCATCATGTTGGATTCGGACAACCTTCGTTTGAATCCGGCTAAGGTGACCGAAGAGTTTTTTGACAAGTACATGGGCGAGATGCGGGGTAGGCCAGCGTCAGACTTTTACGAATTCGAGTTTCAGCCGATTACAAGTATCCACCTCAACTCCAATCTCGAGGGTGAGTATGAGGCCAACGGTAGTATTCAGCAGGTGTACATCTTTTCGATCATCGGGATACTACTCTTATTGGTGGCTTGCGTGAATTACATGAATCTGGCGACCAGCCACTTCACACGAAGGATGAAAGAGATAGGGGTTAGAAAGGTATCAGGCGCAGGTCGCAGCACGCTGGTGAAGCAGTTCCTGACAGAATCATCTCTTGTGACAATTGTATCATTTCCAGTGGCTCTGGTATTGGTCTTTCTGGCACTAGACCCTTTGAATCAATTTGTAGATAAGAGCCTCTCACTATCGATCATTGCCAATGGTCAGTTGCTGAGTGTAACGCTGCTGGTGCTGTTGGCGGTAGGGGTACTCGCAGGATTCTATCCGGCAATGTTCCTATCAAGGGTCAATTTGATTCAAGCCTTGAAGGGAGAACAGGCAGTCAATGCCAGTAAATGGAACTTCCGGTCCTTGCTGGTGACCTTCCAGTATGCTGTGACCATCGCTCTCATTTTTGCGATTTTGGTCATCGAGAGCCAAATGTCCTTCATCAATAATACGGATGCCGGTTACCGTCGTGATCAGATCATCCACTTGTCATTGGGGAGGGGTATTGGTAATCTAGAGACATTCAAAAGAGAGCTGACCAATCACCCCAATATCCTACAAGCTACTTATGCATCGCGCATACCCACAGGCAGACTGATGGATAACATGGGCTCTTCCATCTACAAAGCAGACACTGCTGTCAGAACCGATTTTCGCCTGCCTTACATCCGTGTAGATCACGATTTCGTCAGCACATTTGAGATTGACCTTATCGCCGGAGAGGATTTCACAAGAGAGAATGAGATGTTGAAAGACAGTACGGGCTACTACATCGTGAACCGAAAATGCATAGAGCGGTTTGGCTTTGCCTCTCCTGAGGAGGCCATAGGTAAGCGGCTGTCATACGGACCCTTTAATGGTCAACAATATGGGATCGGTAGAATCATCGGAGTGGTAGAGGACTTTCACTTTGAATCTTTGAAAACGCCCATCGTCCCCATGCTGATGGCCCACATGAATCAGGGCTATCGGCGCATTTGTCTGAAGGTGAAACCTGAGGGGCTTTCAGAGACTTTGGCTCACATTGATGAAACCTGGGCTCAATTCGACCCTGAGACTACAGCCAATTATCGATTCCTCGATGACCTCTTTGCCGATCAATACCTGCAGGAAGAGCGCCTGAGTCAGGTCATCAAAGTGTTCACGGGGGTCGCGGTACTTATCAGCTGCCTGGGCCTGATTGGTATGGTGGGATTTGTTATCGAAACCAAGATCAAAGAAATCGGCATTCGAAAGGTACTTGGGGCTTCCATTGCGAAGATCCTGTTCCTCATCAGCAGCCGATTCCTGCTCCTGCTGGTAATCGGATTCGTGGTAGCTGTTCCAGTAGCCTACTGGTTTATGTCCGGATGGCTCGACACTTTCGTGTATAAGACATCGATATCTGTCTTCGTGATTGCGGCTCCTGTGTTGGTTGCGGCAGTGCTCACGATGCTATCCATTTCCTATCAAACTATCAAGGCCTCGCTGGTGAATCCAGTGGAGTGCCTGAAGGACGAGTAGTCCGCAATTTTGAGTTTGGAGTTAGGGCAGTGCTAAATGCTCTGACTCCATACTCAGAAATTCTGTCAACGTTTCTCTAGAACGCATTGATCCTTGCTTATTGCAGCTCACAATCCTCGTCAAAAGCAAGGTCCCTTATCTCCCCACCGTAGACCTGAAAGTTGAAGTCCTTGTAGGGGTCGCCCTTGCTGTAACCCGCATCAAAGAGCCGTCTACATTCAGATAGGTGTTGGCAACCTTCAACCCGATTGCCTTCCTCGAAGTAGGATTTGGCAAGGTAGAAGAAGGCCTCGGGGCATTGTGGCGCATATTGCAGCGTTTTCTGGAAATCTTTCCTGGCCGCTGAAATATCTCCCAACTCCATATAGGCGATCCCCCGATTGATCCATGCGTAAACGTCTACCCATTTCTCGCCGCTCTCCTCGGTTACTTCGTTGATGCATTTGTCCAGGTAGGAGATGGCCTCATCATATTCTCCCATCCCCAAATGGGCTGTGCCTATCAGATAGTAGACATTTTCTCCCCAGGGGTACGATGTTTCCTGGTGTAGGGCCTGAAAAGCCATTAGATCCTCGATGGCGCCTTGATAATTGTGTGTCTTATACAACTTTAGCCAGCCTCGGTAGCCCAGGGCATCCATCGGATCAAGTTCAACTGCCCGGTCCAAAAGCGCATAGGCTTTGGCATAATCCCCAGTCTTCGTGTACCAGACAGACTTCTCTCGCCAGGCGGTTGCGTTGTTGGGGTTAAGTTGGATGGCGGTATCGAGATGCGCGTACCAAGCTGTTGATCCCTGACGCGTGGAATTGGCCCTTTCGAGGGAGGCATCGGATTGGGCGATTTCCTCGGCCGTAACCAGCCTCTCCTTTTCACTCTGACAGGCGGTTGCCCACCAAATCAGCAACCCCAGCATGTAGTGCGTGCTCCTCATTTCGGTACGATGTCCATTAGCTGCCCATCAGACACAATGAAGGTCAGGAATTTCTGGCTATCAAGGGCGAGCCCGTTGCTTTGCTTTCCTGCTTTCCATCCACTGAGATTACTCAATACCCTGATAAAGCCCTGGGCCAGTTCGGGATCAAATGGTATCTCGCCATATTTTTCATCGCAGGCCATTGGCTCGAATCGCCCAATTTGCCCATTGCAATTGATGATGAACCGCATGGTGTAATAGCCATCTTTGGCTCCGCCGAGATCAAGGTCCTGCTGAATGACCTGCTTTTTCAATTCGTACAGACCACCTTCGAAGCCCGATTGTATTTGGAAATATTGCGGCCACATCCCACCGTAATCCTCGAGCGTGTAGCAAGTGCGGAAGTCTTCCTGGGCCCAAGCGCCGACAGTTGCGAAGAGTAGTCCTATGGCACCAATGATTTTCATTGGGAGCAAACTTCGGTAAATAAGTCAATAAAGGTGTGGATTAGGTTTCTCTGACTCCGTCTACCCAATGCTGAGATGGTTAGCGATCCAGAATGCTATAGTCGCTCTTCCCCCAAAGCAGGGAAGTACACGAAGAACAATCCTATGCAATTGAACACCTTTACCTTCTAAGCGTATTGGCTGGGGGATTTCAGTAGATCATCTCATCAAACTTGTTGACCTGATTATGAACCGAAGAACTTTTGTGCAGAATTCAAGCTTAGCGTTGGGTGCCTTATCTCTAAGGAGCCCAACTGTCTATGCTTACTCAGAAAAAAAGCTGGGTGTTTGTCTGGTAGGATTAGGGTCGTATAGCGAAAGACTTGCTCGCGCCTTGGAAGTAACGGACCACTGTTATCTGGCCGGAATTGTAACCGGAAGCCCCGCGAAAGTTCCAATATGGCAACGGAAGTACGACATCCCAGACGTGAATGTTTACGACTATTCCAACCTCCATCTTGTCGCCAATAACTCCGACATTGATGTGGTATATATCGTAGTGCCAACTGGATTACATTCCTTATATGCTCGCGTAGCTGCCAATGCGGGGAAACACGTCTGGTGTGAAAAGCCAATGGCCATGACCGTTACTGAGTGTGAGGCCATCATGGAGACATGCCAGAAAAACAACGTCAAGCTCAGTATTGGGTATAGAATGCACCACGAACCCAATACACAGCAACTGATAAGATGGTCGGGGACAGCGAAATATGGAGAAGTTAGAAGCCTGAGTGCAAGTATAGGCTACGACATGGTCCCAGATCCTGCTCACTGGCGTATGTCCTCCATTTTGGGCGGCGGATACCTATTTGATCTGGGTGTCTATTCCGTGAATGCCATCAGATATGCGGCACAGGAGGAGCCAACAAGTGTTTTCGCAAGACATACCACAGTGAGAAAAGAACTGTTTACGGACATTCCGGAAGTCACAGAATTTACCCTGTATTTTGATTCAGGGTTGGAAGCAAAAGGGAGATCATCGGCAAGGGAGAATGTCCACGAACTAGACTTTTATGGCTCTGAAGGCTGGATGAAACTCGATCCGTTTTCGAAGTACGACGGAATTGCGGGTACCACGAGCGACGGCCATGTTTTCAAGGATCAGATATCAAACCAGCAAGCAGTGCAAATGGATAATGACGCACTGGCCATATTAAATGATGAACGAGTTCTGGTTCCTGGCGCAGAAGGGTTGAGAGACATTCGCATTCTTGAGGCCATCAATGAATCTGCAAGAACGAACCAGGAGGTAAAGGTTTAAGCGGTCCTCATACCTTACTCGATTCTGATCTGGACTCCTTCTCTGCATACCAAGCGAGGTTCCAAGGTATACCATGCTTAGTCGATTTCTCGTAGCCAGCATTGTGACTGCTAAGCCGATCTTCAAGGTCGTCAGTTTGTCCTCGGTAGTATCTGTCGAGCTTTGGGGAATGCAGGATTTAGACGCAGTACATAACAAAAAAAGCAGCCTGTTAAGACTGCTTTTCTAAGTTTTTGGGTGGAAGACCGGGTTCGAACCGGCGACCTCCTGAACCACAATCAGGCGCTCTAACCAGCTGAGCTACAACCACCATTTGAAAACGGAAGGCAAATCTAATTCAATCGATCTGATATTTGCCAAGGTTTACCGCTGAAAAGTTAGGCGCTCACCCATCGTGGACTCGTCGAATTCACCATCATCATAAGCGAGATGGCCGGAGACAAAAGTTTTGACCACAGAGGCCCCAAACTGATGTCCTTCAAATGGTGACCAGCCACATTTGTAAAGAATGTTATCCTTAGCCACTGTCCAGGGTCTGTTCAAGTCTACCATCACTAAATCCGCGAAGTAACCTTCTCGTACATACCCTCGATCTTTCATCTGGAAGCAAATCGCTGGTGCGTGGCACATCTTATGTACCAAGCGCTCCAGTGAGATCATTCCCTCGCTATGCTTTTGCAGCATTGCAGGCAGTGCGTGCTGCACGAGTGGTCCTCCTGAGGGTGCCTTCAGGTATTTGTTGGACTTCTCCTCGATCGTATGAGGTGCATGGTCGGTAGCTACTACATCGATACGATCGTCCAGCAGCGCTTTCCAGATCTCTTCTCGATCGCCGATGGTCTTCACAGCGGGATTCCACTTGATGAGTGCTCCTTTGCTGTCATAGTCTGCATCGGTGAACCACAGGTGATGGATACACGCCTCAGAGGTAATGCGCTTCTGATCCAATGGCAGGTCATTCGAGAATTGGTGTGTCTCCTTTCCGGTGCTGATGTGCAGGATGTGCAGGCGGGCGTCATGCTTTTTGGCGAGAGAGATGGCCCTCGAGGAGGAGAGGTAGCATGCTTCCTCACTTCGGATGATCGGGTGCTGTGAGAAGGGGATGTCTTCCCCATAGGTGGCTTTCGCTTTTTCTGTATTTGCCCGGATTGTTCCCTCGTCTTCGCAGTGGGTGGCTATCAAGAGAGGCACATTCGCGAAAATCTTATTGAGCACCTCTTCATCGTCGACGAGCATATTCCCCGTCGATGAGCCCATAAAGATCTTCACGCCACAGACATTTTCACCATTTGTCTTCAATACCTCCTCAATGTTCTCATTAGACACCCCCATGTAGAAGGAGTAGTTGGCCAAGGACTTTCTCGAAGCCACATCGTACTTCGCTGTGAGTAGTTCCTGCGTAAGGGTCTGCGGTACTACATTGGGCATTTCCATGTAAGAGGTGATCCCGCCGGCGACGGCTGCCTTGGCCTCAGTATAAATCTCAGCTTTGTGCGTTAGGCCAGGTTCCCTGAAGTGTACCTGGTCGTCAATGACACCGGGCATGGTGACCAAGCCCTCGCCGATCACCTCCTTTGCTCCATGCGAATTGTCTATTGCGCCTGCGACCTTCGTAATGCGCCCCTTTTCAATAAGGATGTCCACTTCCTGGATTTTTCCTTCATTGACTAAGCGCGTATTTTTTATGATGTAGTTTTTCTCTGGCATAATGGTCTGGGGTCGAATTTCGAGTGGTGAGCGTCCAATTGCAATCGCAAATTAGCTGGTTGTGACAAATTTATTGCCCTTCTGATCAGATCGGCAAGTATGAAAATAATGCAAATTCCTTTTTGCTGTAAACGTAAATGCATTATTATTGTATGAGAAAGATGGATAATGGTCTTTCTTTCCATAGCTGGTTGAAAAGATCTTGTGGGGAATAGGGGAAGCCTTTCCCCACACAGATCACCCCCCAACAATTAGCTTTTCCCCTCTCAAGTACGCTTCCCCTTTGTTTTACAGGATTTTTACCTCTTTTTGGTTGTTGGTTAGCAGCAGTTATTAGGATTATAAGATCGTTGCTAGTAGGTATTTGCCCGCGGTGAGCAGACCTTTACCTCATCTCGTGCAGGAAAAATGTGTCCCTACAGGAAGCGTTTGGCTTGCAAAAGTGCACGCTTGCAAACCATTGTATGTTAGAAAAATGCAATTGCTCACTACGTAAAGTGCCATTTCTCTTTCGCTGCCCGGGGTGGATTTTGTCTTTCAGCTGACGAATAATAATTCTGACTTTTCCAGCGGAAATCGGAACACTTCACCGATCTGGCTTGTTCTCGCTGCATTCCATGAAAAGCAAGAAAAATAGAGCCAATCAATTTAGATTTGCGCTTGCTTTTTGACGAGTGTGAGAGAAGAGAACATGACAATAAACCTGAACGAGCGCCGGCCTTTCTCAAGGCGGCACAATGGCCCCACCGACGCAGATCGCGAACGGATGTTGAGTGCTATCGGAATTGAATCCATTGAAGATTTGATCACGAAAACTCTGCCCAATCAGATCAGGCTGGAGAAACCTCTGCAGCTCCCTGATCCGCTTAACGAGAATGAATACCTGAAAAGGGTTCGGGAGATCGCGGACAAGAACCAGGTGTTTCAGTCATTTCTAGGGCAGGGCTATTACAATTGCATTGTCCCTGCCGTGATCCTTAGAAACGTTTTGGAGAACCCTTCCTGGTACACGGCATACACTCCATATCAAGCGGAGATCGCTCAAGGGCGCCTGGAAGCGCTGATCAATTTTCAGACGCTTGTGACCGATCTTACGGGAATGGAGATAGCCAATGCCTCCCTATTGGATGAGGCGACGGCCGCTGCAGAGGCCATGTCCATGTTCTTTGGCCTTCGAAAAGGAGCCAAGAAGAGCGCCAATAGATTCCTTGTAGATCATAGGGTCTTTCCTCAGGTAATTGAGGTGCTACAAACACGCGCCGAACCCAAAGACATTATCATTGATATCGTCGATATCGATAAAGCCGGAGATTTCGAAGATGACGTTTTTGGCATCTACTTCCAGTATCCTGATGATGGCGGTGAGGTCATAAATCGAGGTGACCTGGTACAGCGGGCCAACGATGCCGGTGTTTTTGTCGGCGTGGGATCTGACCTCCTCGCCCTATGTTTGCTTGAAGCACCCGGAAACTGGGGCGTAGATGCCGTTGTAGGCACTTCCCAGCGTCTGGGCGTTCCAATGGGTTTTGGTGGCCCTCATGCGGCGTTTTTTGCGACTAAAGAACAGTACAAACGAGCCATCCCTGGCAGGATCATTGGCGTATCAAAAGATGCAGATGGCCACGACGCGTATCGTATGGCGCTGCAGACGCGGGAGCAACACATTAAGCGTGAGCGTGCGACGTCCAACATCTGCACGGCACAAGTTTTACTGGCTGTTATGTCTTCCATGTACGCCGTCTATCACGGTCCTGAAGGTCTAAGGAGAATTGCGACTCGCATTGCGGGAATGACAGCAGTCACCGCTCAGGAACTGAAGGCCGGCGGCGCCGAGGTTTTGAACGAGGCGTTCTTTGATACCATCAGAGTTCGCGTGTCTGATATAGCTGGTGTTCGTCAAAGAGCTGCCGAAGAGCGAATCAACCTTCGCTACCGTAGCGATCATGAGGTTAGCATTTCTTTTGACGAAACCCACACGACCGTCGACGTGGAGAAAGTGCTGCGAGTGCTACTTGATCAGTCGGTCAGTGTGAGCTCTCAATTCGAGATCTCCCCAGAGGCCAAAGGATGGCGGGACGTGGATTATTTACAGCACCCAGTATTCAATAGTTTTCAGTCGGAGCATGAGATGCTACGATACATGAAGCGACTGGAGAACAAAGATCTATCACTGGTGCACTCCATGATTTCATTGGGTTCTTGCACCATGAAGCTCAATGCTACGACCGAAATGATTCCCGTCACGTGGTCGGAGTTTGGTGACATCCACCCCTTTGCACCTGCCGACCAAACGCAAGGGTACAAGGAGTTGATCGATGAACTTGGTGATTGGCTGATGGAGATCACAGGCTTTGATGGGATCTCCTTTTCGCCAAACTCGGGTGCGCAGGGAGAATACGCCGGGCTGATGGTCATTCGGGCGTACCACCTGGCGCGTGGAGACAAACATAGAAATGTGGCATTGATTCCGTCTTCTGCGCATGGCACCAATCCAGCCAGCGCCGTGATGGCAGGGATGAACGTTGTCATCGTCGCCTGTGATGAGCAAGGAAATATTGACGTTGAGGACCTCCATCAGAAAGCCGAGCAACACAAAGATGACCTCGCAGCCCTGATGGTCACGTACCCTTCTACGCACGGCGTTTTCGAGGAGTCGATCATTAGCATTTGCGATGTCATCCATGAGTACGGTGGACAGGTATATATGGATGGTGCTAACATGAATGCGCAGGTGGGATTGACGTCTCCTGCGCGTATCGGAGCGGATGTCTGCCACCTCAATTTGCATAAGACTTTTTGCATCCCACATGGTGGAGGTGGTCCGGGCATGGGGCCCATTGGCGTCGCCAAACACCTCGTGCCTTATTTGCCTAAACGCCCCATGTCGAAAGATGGTGGCGATGGCGTATCACCGATTTCCTCAGCGCCCTACGGGAGCGCCAGCATATTGCCGATCAGCCATGCGTACATTGCCATGATGGGCGAAGACGGGTTGACCGAAGCAACGGAACTAGCCATTCTCAATGCGAACTACATCAAATCGCGACTGGAGGATGCTTACCCTGTGCTCTACACCGGTGCGCATGGTACCAATGCCCACGAGTTGATCATCGATTGTCGAGGGTTCAAGCCCTTTGGCATCGAGGTGGAGGATATTGCCAAGCGCCTCATGGACTATGGCTATCACGCGCCTACTGTTTCATTCCCTGTCGCGGGTACGATGATGATCGAGCCGACGGAGAGTGAGACCAAAGGGGAGCTCGATCGCTTCTGCCACACGATGCTGTCCATCAGAAGTGAAATCGAAGAGGTGATCCTAGGCACGGCCGACAAGGTTGATAACGTACTGAAGAACGCTCCACATACGCAGCGAACAGTATTAGCCGAGAACTGGGAGCGACCTTACTCCAGAGAGAAAGCCGCGTTCCCATTGGAGGATATCAAGTACAACAAATTCTGGCCTGCTGTCAGTCGTGTTGACAGCGCTTATGGCGACAGGAACCTGATGTGCAGCTGCCCACCTCTGGAGACCTATGAGGATCTCCACTCTGTAGAAGCCCTGATGGAGGAATAAAAAAAGGGCTAATTAAAGCCCTTTATAGTTGGTTGAAAAGATTTAACCGATGGTGTTCTCGGTTAGGTTTTGGCGTGTAGGGTCTGAAGAGTCCCAAGGGTCTCTTCGTCGCTGACATGGCCAAATTGATAGTTTAGTTCCTCTAGGTGATTGTGCGTTAAAACTAGTCCTTAACACGTTTTGCGTGAATATACCGTGAACCAGAGGGAAAAATGAAGCAGTGAACGGGATTAGTTGCAGATTTCCGTGATAAATCTTCCTTCTACTAGGTTATCTTCATCAAAATTGGCTTGAAGAACTCCTGTAACCCGGTTGCCCACGATCTCGGTGATCTCCAAAAATCCAGAGGTTGCCTGAAAGGATTGCAGCGTTCCCGGTTGCTCGAAAAAGAGGTTGGCATCCAGACTGGGCAGGGTGTAGTTTCCCGTCCGGGCGGGGGCGATAATGGTTATGTGGCCGTTGTTCGTGGTCACTATGAGGCAGGCATTTTGGGAGGGCTCACTTTGAGAATAGAGTGTCATCTCCAAATCTCGGTCTTGCACATCGATAGACGCTTTGCCAAATCGAAGTTGCCACTCTTCCCCGGCGACGACACCCTCGACGAACGGGATGTCCATTACATTTCCCTCGTTCTTGCAAGCACCTAATACCGCCATGGCCCCGATTGCAAGACCCATCATCAAATTGTTAGCTGACTTCATTCCTCAATTTGAAACGAAAAATTTACGACTTTATGTTCGCGTTGCCCCACTGGATATGAATGCTCGGTGAATTCCGCTCTACCATGCTTGTCGATGGTGATGACGGTACTGCAACATGTGCCATAGTTTTCGGCCTCTATACATATCGAGGAGATGGCCTTTTCCCACTCGTAAGGGATACCGGTACCCGGGAGCATGTCGTCTGGCGCCAACTCGGTGTCTTGTAGCAGCCCCAGTAGGTCATCGTGCGAGAAACTGTCCTTGATGGATTGTTCGAAAGATGACTTGAGCCTCGTGAGTTTCGGCCAGGGTGTGTCCAGCAGGGCATTACTGAGGCCATGGACGCCTTTGACGATTGGGTTAATGCGTCGTTCGTAGTTGGAGAAATGGAAACCGCCGGTGGCATCGAACAGCAGCAGATTAAACCCATTATAGGCGGCAGACTCCCCCTGAATTTTCTCTAGATAATCCCGGGCAGAATCTGAGCTGTTCATCAAATAGTTTTGCGCCAGATGGCCCCTCGTTTTGGCATCGGGGTTCACATTTTGTGGGTCTCTGTAATTGGTGACTGCTGAAACTCGTCCGGCTCGGGAGATTCCGAGCCAGGTCCCTCCACCCAACAAATCCCGGCCGCCTACAACGTGAGGGGCATCCTCCCATTGATGAGCATAGGCCGTGGGCCGCTCATAAAACTCGTCTCGATTCGCAGCCAGAATCAATGAATAATCGGGGTGGGCGTTCAAGGCAAACGCTATCAAACACATAGATCAACTCGCTTTGGGCTACAATGCTAATGAATGCAATCCTGAAATTGTTCCCCCTGTTTGTCCTGAGAATTTATCGAAGGCCACGTTTTCGGTGCATTGGCGCATGTTGTTATGGGTATCACATTCATTTTTTCAAAAAGAATGTGCCCAAGATCGTAATGATATAAATTTGGAATATGGATGTGGTGACTCTAGGGATTCTTGCGGTGGGTTTGTTGAGTGGAGTGGTGATTGGCTTTTTGCTGGCTCGTCTCACTTCGAAGAGCGTCGCCCTCAAGAGTCAGGTGGATCAGCTCAGCGCCGCGTTGAAAATGGAAGCAGACCGCTCCGGGAACTACCAGAGAGATGTCCAATCCATCAACGAGGAACTGCGTCAGGAACGGGAACGTCTGATTCTCGTCAACAACGAAAAGGCTTCCATCGAAGCTACCAACAAGAATTTGGCTGAGCGCCTGGCCGAGCACAAGGCGGAGATTGCGGATCTGCAGGAGAAATTCTCAGCCCAGTTCAAGAACCTGGCCAACGAGATCTTCGAAGAGAAGAGCAAGAAGTTTACCGACCAGAACAAGCTAAATCTCGATGCCCTGCTGAAGCCTCTTGGGCAGAAATTGGCAGACTTTGAGCGGAAGGTGGAAGAGACCAACAAGGACAGCCTTCAACGAAGCGCCGCACTGCGCGAACAGATCATTGGCCTACGAGAGCTCAATCAAAGAATGACAGCAGAGGCTGAGAACCTGACCAAGGCGCTCAAGGGGGATTCACGTATTCAGGGAAATTGGGGGGAACTCGTGCTGGAGCGTATCCTTGAGGAATCGGGATTGCAGAAAGATCGTGAATATTACACGCAAGAGTCCATACGTACCGAAGCGGGAAGACGACTTCGCCCGGACGTGATCATACGACTACCCGACAACAAAAACCTCATCGTCGATGCCAAGGCCTCCTTGGTGTCCTATGAGAAGTACGTCAATGCAGAAAAAGAGGAGGATCGGGAGCGATTTCTAAAAGAACATCTCATTTCCGTACGGACCCATATCAAGGGCTTGGCGGCAAAGAGTTACGATCAGTTGTTCGAAACCGGTTCGCTGGATTATGTATTGATGTTTGTGCCTATTGAAGCCGCCTTTGCCTTGATCATAGAGCAGGGTGGCGAGATTTATCACGAGGCACACAACCAGAACATTGTCATTGTCAGCCCCGCAACTTTGATTGCGACCCTTCGCACTGTGGCCTCCATCTGGAAGCACGAGTACCAGAACAAGAATGCCCTGGAAATTGCCCGCCAGGGAGGGGCGCTCTACGACAAATTCAAGGCTTTTGTGGATGACCTCACGAAAGTGGGCCATTCCCTCGCTACTACGAAGCGTACCTACGATGAAGCGATGAACAAGCTCACAACGGGTAAGGACAATCTGATCCGAAAAACAGAGCGCCTGAAAGAATTGGGTGCAAAGAGTTCCAAGGCCATGGACCCTAAGATCCTGAACCGGGCCGAGGTTCAGCCGCCACGCGAACCAGTGGACAGCGAAGAAGCCATTGCGCAGCAGAACCTTTTCGGTGGAGAATAGGTTGGGCATGTTAACTTTGTCTTACTGAAAACCACTGAGAAATGGAGCTAACCGCGGACAACAAGTTGCGCAATCTGATTGTAGTAGGGGACCGAGTGCTTATCAAGCCGAAAAAGGAATCTGAAAAGACGTCCTCGGGAATTTTCTTGCCTCCAGGAGTTCATGAAAAGGAGAAGGTCCAAAGTGGTTATATCGTAAAAGCAGGCCCGGGATATCCCATTCCCCTTCCCATGGATGAGGATGACGCGTGGAAGCCCGACGAAGAAAAGGTCAAGTACGTGCCGCTGCAGGCGAAAGAAGGAGACTTGGCTATTTTCCTGCAGAAGGCCGCATTCGAGGTGCAGTACAAGGACGAGAAGTACTACATCGTTCCTCAGAGTTCTATCCTGATGCTTGAGCGCGAGGAAGACCTGTTCGAATAGGCCTCCTACTTATTGCTCAGAGCAAACTCCTTCGCAAAGTACGTAAGAATCATATCCGCTCCAGCTCTTTTGATGGCTGTCAATGTCTCGCGCATGACTGCCTTGCCATCCAGCCATCCCTTTTCTGCCGCTGACTTGATCATGGCATATTCGCCGGAGACATTGTAAGCGGCGATTGGCAGGGGAAAGTTTCGCTTGAGATCGGAGATGATGTCAAGGTAGGTCATGGCGGGTTTCACCATCATCACATCCGCGCCCTCTTCAAAGTCCAGCTGGGCTTCCAACATGGCCTCAGCGCGGTTGGCGGGATTCATTTGATAGGTCTTTTTATCCCCGAATTTGGGTGCCGAGTCCAACGCATCTCGGAAAGGTCCGTAGAAGGCACTGGCGTATTTAGCCGTGTAAGACATGATCCCAACATCAGTATATTGATTCCTGTCCAATACTTCGCGCAGGTAGCCAACGCGACCATCCATCATGTCCGAGGGCCCAATCATGTCAATGCCCGTGTCGGCCTGTGCCAAAGCCATTTTGGCCAGTATGTCCAGCGTGGGGTCGTTGAGGATCTTGCCATCTTCGACTACGCCGTCATGACCATCGGAGCTGTAGGGATCCATCGCCACATCCGTGATGATGAGCGCTTCGGGAAATTGCTTTTTGATTGCTTCCAGGGCCTTGAGATAAAAGAACTGCGGGTCGTAGCTCCGGGTGGCGGACTTGTCCTTATACGACTCATCTACGACCGGGAAGATGTCGAAGCCTTTGATCCCCAATTCCAGGCACTCCTCGATTTCCCGCAGCATGTTATCCAGGGAGAATCTGAAAATACCAGGCATTGAATCTACTTCCACCTTCTTGTCTGTCCCTTCCAGCAAGAATAGCGGGAAGATCAGATCGTCAGTGGTGACGTGTGTCTCTTGTGCCAGGTCCCGGATGGCTTTTGAGGACCGGTTTCTTCTAGGTCTCCGCATCATGGTCTTCAGGGTTTGATTCAGTTACACTTGCCGGCAAACGCTGGTCCAACACCTTGTAGAGTAGGTAGACGCCAATCACGCCACCAAAGATGCTAAGGAAGGCAAGCGGAATATTTTGAGTGAAGTCATAGATCACCACATCATCCTCGTTGAAAAAGACAAAACCAACGTAGCCAATGAGGTTATTGAGGGCATGGATCGCAATGCATGGCCATAGGGATTGGGTCCGATAGTATAGCCAGCCCATGTAAAGCCCAAGGATAAAAGCCGCGACAAATTGCCAGGGATTGAAGTGGAATAGTCCAAAGAAGACCGCGGACCAAATGATGGCCTGGGTCGGCGAGTAGTTTTTAAGAAAACCGCGCAAGACAATCCCTCGAAATAGGTACTCCTCCAGGAAGGCGGCGGCAACCACGACTGTAAGGAAAGACCCAATATTCGGTTTGATGAGCCCTTGTAGGATTTCCTCGACCATTTGCTCCATCCACTCGGGCATCGGAACGAAGCTTATGAGAGGGTCCACGATGAAAATGTTGACGAGTACCAGTGCAGGAAGGAGCAGGTAGGATAAGCTGTCCATGCCGGGCCAGGAGCCAAAGACTTCCTGCCATTTCAGGGGAGTATTCCGAAGGGCAAACATGGACAGGAGACCCATAGGTACGACGTAGCTCAGCAATGTCAAGAGTCCCTGCAACATCGAGTCGTACTCAATGACTGGGACCAGTAAGAATCCCGAAATGACCGCCAGGCCGAGGTAAAGGAAGATCAGCCCCAAGACCTGCAGCCGCGTCGGGTAAGTCTTTTGGTTCAGCATCATCTTGCCTGGAACGCTATTTTATACAATAACCCGTCACGTCCTCCCAACCAACCGAAGCCATCCGGGTGTAGGTCGACCACCCAGAGCTCATCCTCCGTGATATTGGTCCAGGTATCACCACCATTGAGGGAGATGTCTGCGCCTCGTGGCCCGCTGACCACCAGGATATCTTTCCCGCCGTATCGAATGAGATCGCTGCCATAGAAAGGGCCAGGCGTCTGGGGTTGGCTCGTCAGGCGCCATTCCTTCCCGGAGTTGCTCGTTAGGGCGAGGTTGTCGGTGTAGGCATCGGCACTGGATAAATCGCCTCCGGCGATGAAGCCCTCACGATTGGTCCGAAAATGAATAGATGTGATACCCGCCAGCTCACCCTTGATGATCGGTGAATCATAAGCTTCCCAGCTTCCTCCGTAGTCATCGGTTCTGAGGATACGGGCATTGCCGGCCGCTCCGGTACCCACCCAGGCAACACCCTTTGCTCCCACGTCGATGCAACTGCCACTGGAGGCGAATCCCCCCTCACCTTCACCGGCGTCGGGAAGTCGATCGCCCTCGATGCGGGACCAACTGCCGCCACCATTGCTGGTTTCCAGCATGTAAGGCTTGCCGTCAAAAGAGTCACCGAAGGCCAGCCCGCGGTCCTTATCCCACATGGCGATGCTGTTCAAAAAACCTTCCTCTTCGTCCATTACAAATGCCGTTTCCCAACCTGACGATATGGAGAACCGGTGGATCTGTGAGTTATCACCCTCGCCAATGGCCAGAAGGATCACCTCATTGCCTGACAGGGCATGGACGTCGCGATACTGGAACGTGTCAATCCGGGGATGTCGGAATATATCCCAGGTATCGCCTCCATCGGTTGTGCGCATAAAGGTGGAGTTCGAGCCACTTGCCCAAATCGTTTGCTCATCGATGATCGCAATCGAAACAATCAGGGCTTCATTACCCGTGGGTTTGGATTCAATAGAGAACGTGATGGTTTTCTCCTGAGCGCAACCAGCTAGGATCCCGGTGATCAGCACAAGAAACAATGGACGTAAGCAGTGAGTAATGTGGGCCATAGAGCTATACCGAAAGATAGACTTTCACAGAGTAGGGTTTGACTGATAGGCTAAATTAATGATTGCTGTCTCTTCTGGAAGCTACTCTTCTAGTCGAGGTCGGAAGTTGAAGACAATATCTTGAGTGCTACCATTGTTGGTTTGCTCGACATCTCGATCGAAAAGTCTTGAGAGGTTGTTGCCTGCCAGATCCTCCAGCCGACTCTCTACGACCACGTGATAGTCTGTATTGGCCGACCAGGACTGATCAGGGACAAACTGCCATTGCCGCTGATTGTCTGGTATGGTCGAATGACCTTCGATGATGGATTCCCCATTCGAAACATAGATTGCATTGTGGAGCAGCAAATAGTCCATAGACTCATCGAAGTGGAGAGTGACCGGTGCGGAGGGGCCTGTTGGAGGCTCAATACTCCAGTTTGTAGGAGATGGCATTTCGCGATCGGCATCTCGCGTGGTGAATTGTCGCTGAGCACCAGACATTAGCGTGGTCCCAGATTTGTCGACCCAAGTAGAGTCTATGATCATGCGGTAGGTTCGGTCGGAATGGAGGGGCGTTCCGAGTCGCTTCTGTCGTAAAAGATCTCTCTTGATCCTTCCCGGATCCAACCAAAGTGTCAGGGTCGTGCGATCATCATTCCAAAGCTCCGGCTGCAGATCCAGTAAGGGGTAGACCTCATTATCCCCCTCGTAAAAGTGGATGTATTGATAGCTATTGCCCACGCTCATCGGTGCCGAAAATGTGAGATGCATTTTTAGAAGGTTAGCCGGAAGGATCGAGTCCATCGGAAAAATGCCAGTGATTTGGGTAGTTCCCAGTTCACGCGCGGCAGGACTGAACCCCTGAATGAGTTGGCTGTTATCCCATAGTTCATAAGTCAACTGAGGATCAAAAGGGATGATAGGATAGAAGGTGGGTGATTCTGCCCGATACTCGACCTTTCCCATGATGGTGGTGGGTTGGGTGCTCAGCCGTACTTCGATGTTGGCAGAGCAAGACTCACACCGGACCCCGATGCACTTTCCCTCGTGATAGATCAATTGCACATCTTGCGCCTTACCGGTAAAAAAAAGAAAGCCAAGCACCCAGGTGGCGATTGGCTTTGCGAGTGTCTTGAAATTCCTTACAACCATCGGTTGCTTTGCGTGCTCAGGTTCAGTTTGCCCTCAGCATTTCTTTGCAGCATGACCCAGCTCCCATCGTCGATCTTATCCAATTGCAGGACATTGACAAAAGGCAATGCGATGAAATCCACACCAGCAGTTGCAGAT
The DNA here is from genome assembly GCA_965227935.1 of Cyclobacteriaceae bacterium. Classification (GTDB taxonomy): domain Bacteria; phylum Bacteroidota; class Bacteroidia; order Cytophagales; family Cyclobacteriaceae; genus JAWPMT01. The sequence continues at coordinate 1,045,779 of CBDDGS010000055.1, forward strand.
CGCTCCTCCACCGGTGTCGTCAAAGAAGCCTGGAATGCTTCAATATCCGAAAACTTGATTTTCATGAGTGCACGATTAGAGTTGGCCATCAGCAAGTATTGGTTGCCTTCCTTTTCCATCACGATCATGTCGAGGGGCGTGTTGGAGTTGCCCAATTCTGCCACGGTTCGTCCTTTCACATGCTCTCCTGCCTTGAGTTGGTCCAGCGGGAAGAGGACCAGGGGCGTACAAGTGTAGCTGGCAATCATGTGATCCTGACCGCCGACCTTGGCTGCTGTGAATGCCTTGATAGGCGCGTGCGTCTCATACTGACCATGGGCAGCGTGATATATCTCGAGAGACGACTGGCTTTGTGCCTCACCAAATGGAAAAGCGATGCTGCGGAAAGTGGACCCAAATTCCTGGTTGGATAGTCCCGACACCATCACCTGGTCATTATAGTAAGTGATGTCAGAGATCGCCCATTTTCTTAATGGCCTTCCACGTCTGTCCTCCGCATCTGCAGCGATGGGCCCATTGATGGATGCCTCGGAGTAACTCACTTCATCCAGATTCATTACCCCCCATTCTTCGCCATGGAGCGTGACCAGAATGGGAGTACCGTCCAGGTGATGAATGCCAAAAAATATCTTCTTGCTTGCCGGGTCGAGGGCCATATCTGTAATGGTAATCTTATCGACAGTGGTCCCCAATTTGGTGGCGATGGCCTGGTCGACATTTTCCATTCGTGCCACTTCCCGGGCCTCGGCCGTTGGAACTTCAACAGCATAGACTTTGGCATTTTCGGAATCTCCGATGAAGAGAATACCCTCAGGGCCAAATTCCAGGGCATTGATCGACTGGATGCCGGGATCACCCATTTTGAAATTTGCCTTCAGGTCCAAACCGGTATTGGCATTAACGGCTAAAGCCAGCACCAGGGCGATGATTGTAGTAAATAGCTTTCCCATGACAACGTATTGAGTTAGAGTTATGTGTGTTTTCTACGTAGGTTTTGCGAATAGTGATACAGCCAACAGGATGTTCTTGCAGATCCGCTCTTGTTAAAACCCTCGTTGGCCCCCAATGTTTGGAGGTTACCCACTCAGAGAGTCAACCGATGATCTTTCGCGAAGACCTCGATGTTGCGCATGAGATTGTTGATCATTTCGGGACCATCGATGTCTCGCTGGTCTTTCAGCTCCCGGCAGTTTTCATATAAATCGATGATGAAGTCCTTGACTGCAATATTGTCGTTAAGGATGTATTTGAGATCGCTCTGCGTATTGTAGAGTTGCTCCTTTACTTCATCCAATTCCACCTCCAATTTCTCGATTCGTTCCGAGTCATCCATTACCTCGGGCCTGTTCAAACTCCATTACCGTTTGCTCAATGATATCACAGCATTCGAGGATCTCATCTTGCGTCATGACCAAAGGAGGAGCAAATCGAATAATATTACCATGAGTAGGCTTCGCTAGTAGGCCATTATCTTTTAGAGCTACACATAAGTCCCAGGCTGTTGAGCTTTCAGGTGTGTCGTTGATCAATACTGCGTTGAGTAGACCCACACCACGCACTTGGTCTACGATGGCAGACTTCTCAGCCAATAGCTTCATACGGTCCCGGAATATCTCGCCCAGCCTTCTGGCATTTTGTGTCAGGCCTTCTTCATCGATTACATCGAGGGCGGCCATCGCCACTTTGCAGGCGAGCGGATTTCCTCCAAATGTAGACCCATGCTGTCCGGGGCGGATCACCTCCATGATGTCATTGTTCGCCAAAACGGCAGATACGGGATACACACCGCCAGATATGGCCTTGCCCAAAATCAGGAGGTCTGGTTTCGTATAGGTCTCTCCTCGTTCGCATTTCCCTTCGCAGGCACAATTGCCACAAATCCGCAGCAGACTGCCGGTCCGTCCTATTCCTGTTTGGATCTCATCGGCGATGAAGAGCGCTTCATGCTTGTCGCACAGTGCCCGGATGCCTGGGATGAAATCATCATTGGGGGTATTTACGCCCGCCTCACCCTGGATGGGCTCGACCAGCACACCAGCGACGTTGTCTTGCGACATGGCCTCGTCAAGCGCCTCTAAGTCATTGTAGGGAACAGTAATAAACCCTGGCGTGTAAGGGCCGAAGTTCTTTCTAGCATCCTCATCATTGGAGAAGGAGATGATCGTCGTTGTACGACCATGAAAGTTCCCTTCGAAAACAATGATCTGCGCTTCCTCTTCCGCTACACCTTTCTTTTCGTAGGCCCACTTTCGACAGATCTTAATGGCGGTTTCCACGCCTTCGGCTCCTGTATTCATCGGGAGCACTTTGTCAAAGCCAAAGTAGTTCGTAATGTACTCTTCGTATTGTCCCAGGGCATCATTGTAGAAGGCTCTGGACGTTAGTGTAAGCTGCTCCGCCTGGTCCTTGAGTGCACCAACAATTTTCGGATGGCAATGACCCTGATTGACTGCACTGTAAGCCGACAGGAAATCAAAATATTTCTTTCCTTCGACGTCCCAAACGTAGACGCCTTCACCTCTGGAGAGGACCACAGGCAGGGGGTGATAGTTGTGAGCACCGTGCTTGTCTTCAAGCACTATGAGATCTTGGCTCGTAATAGTTGAATTAGCCATGGGCAATGTTGAATAATCAATTAAATACTCAAAACTTTTGACGATATCTCGAACAATTTGTCGAAATGGTTGTCAAAGGTAGGTATTGTAGGTGTGACCATAATGCAAAAAAAAGGCGGTCGAAAAAGTGCGGAATCTACGGAGGATTACTACTTCACGAAGGAGGGGCTTATGGTCTTCACCGAGAGATATCATTTGAAGCGTGGCTACTGCTGCAAAAGTGGTTGCCGACATTGCCCGTATGGCTTCAAAATAAAATAGAAAAGGTTTGTCGTTGCATGCCTTTTTGCGATATTTGCACTCCGTTTTTGAAAATTCAAAAAAATCATGTCAAAGGTTTGCCAAATAACAGGAAAGAGGCCGAGGGTTGGTAACAACGTTTCGCATGCGAATAACAAGACCAAGCGAAGGTTTTATCCAAATCTTCAAACGAAGCGTTTCTACATTCCTGAAGAGAAGAAGTGGATCACTCTGAAGGTGTCCACACAGGCACTTCGCACGATCAACAAGAACGGCATCACGTCCGTTTTGAAGAAGGCAAGAGCAAACGGTAACGTGTTGGCATAATAACTCTGATCGAAGATGGCTAAGAAAGGAAATAGAGTTCAGGTAATTTTGGAGTGTACAGAGCACAAGGAGACTGGCCAGCCAGGCACTTCGCGGTACATCACTACCAAGAACAGAAAAAACACACCAGGAAGGATTGAACTGAAGAAGTACAATCCTATTCTCAGAAAATATACACTTCACAAAGAAATCAAATAAGACATGGCAAAGAAGGTAGTTGCGACGCTGAAGCAGCCCGGTGGAGTCAAATTCGCCAAAGTAATCAGGGCGGTGAAGTCTGAAAAATCAGGTGCTTATGTCTTCAAAGAGGAGATGGTGCCAGAGGGTGAAGTAAAGAACGTTCTTAACAAGAAGTAAGACAGGGACGTCTCACCGACGACATTTTGACGAACCCACGGCTCTTTGCGGACGTGGGTTTTTTGTTTTTGTAGTCGCCAGAATTACGATTTTTAGGAGGCGAATGGCAACTCAGCTACATTTGCCGACCAACCATCACTACTTCATTCACGCGAACATGGGTCTGAAAGAGCTGTTTTCTAAAGACAAAAAGGAGTCGCTGGATCGGGGACTGGAAAAGTCCAAGAGCTCCTTCTTCACAAAATTGGGCAAAGCCGTAGTCGGGAAATCCAAAGTAGATGAGGATGTACTCGACGAGCTCGAGGAGATACTTATTACTTCGGATGTCGGCATCGACACTACTGTCAAGATCATCGAAAGGATCGAGGCACGCGTAGCCCGCGACAAATACCTGAATACTGCAGAGCTGAGCGCTATCCTACGCGAAGAGATTGCAGGTCTGCTTTCTGAAAACAATACCGAGGACCTGGCCGATTTCAATCTGCCGAGCGTCGATGGCCCCCATGTCATATTGGTGGTCGGTGTCAACGGGGTGGGCAAAACCACGACCATTGGCAAGCTGGCGGCACAATTCAAAGAACGAGGTAAGAAAGTGATTCTGGGTGCGGCCGATACATTCCGGGCTGCTGCCGTGGATCAATTGATCATGTGGGGGGACCGTGTTGGGGTGGAAGTAGTCTCAAAAGGGATGAACACCGATCCCGCGTCCGTGGCATTCGAAACAGCCAAAAAGGGTGTGGACGAAAAGGCAGATGTTGTCATCATCGATACCGCCGGGCGTCTCCACACGAAGGTCAATCTCATGAATGAGTTGTCCAAGATCAAGAAAGTGATCCAGAAGTTCATGCCTGAGGCACCTCATGAAGTTCTCCTTGTGCTCGATGGCAGTACAGGTCAGAATGCCTTCATTCAGGCAAGAGAGTTCACCAAGGCGACGGAGGTCTCAGCTTTGGCCATCACCAAGCTAGATGGGACTGCCAAGGGTGGAGTGGTCATCGGCATTTCCGATCAATTCAAGATTCCAGTGAAGTACATTGGTGTCGGGGAAAAAGTAACTGATCTCCAGGTCTTCAATAAGATGGAGTTCGTTGACTCTTTCTTCTCGGTGAAGTAAGCTAGCCGCCCGCTTCCTCTGCGGTTTCGGGTTCTTTTTTCGTTTCTCCTTTGTGGAAAGGGCTAACCTTTTTTGAGACATCGACCACGACATCTTTGAAGCGCCCGCCTGTTTTGACCACACCTTCCCAGCCACTCTTGATCGTATCGACGCCAGCTTTCTGTGTGCCTTTTACAATGGAACTAATGATGGATGCCGAAGAAGACATGGCCACTTTCCGCAGGAGGACCGAAGCTTCCTTCAGGGTACTTGTCTTGATTTCTTTTTCGGAAGTGAGTGTCAGCTGAGCGCAGTATTTTTTCGATAGAATACCCACTCGCAGAGACAAAAAGGCGTTGGTGGTACCCTCTAGTAGTGAGTCAAGGATGAGGGTCGCGGTCGGACCAATAATAGGGACAGATCTGCCACTGGCATTCTTCGCGATGGAGGTGATGACCGGCTCCAGGTGCTTGGTGAGATCGACATCTTCTATCTGCGTGGCGAGGAAGGAGGTCGCACCGACATTGCCATACAGGTACATCATTTCCCGTAGGCTGGGACGCTGGTAGTAAATATGGGCCACTTTCCATACCATCCTAATTTGCGTGAGGAAGACGGTCAGTGCATCCAGTTTGCCGTTTTGGGAGATGGCAGTGGTCAGAAATACGGTGCTGGCGGTGGATTTAATGATCTTGTCGGCTTCGTCGTTCAGTGCTTCGACTGCTGGCCCAAGGTCTTCCACGGATTTCAGTTCGATGCCTTTGGCCTTGAGCAGCGTATTGCGCTGCAGGCGTTTCATAAGTCCGAGTTTATAGACCTCCAGTTCAGCTTCCGTTTCGGGCCGTTTCAAAGGTTTTGGCAGCCTCCACAGCATGGCGATTGGGGACAGCAACAATGCCAGTAAGATCAGAGACAGAGCCACCAGCACAATTTTCCCGAAAAGGGGGTTGAGATCTGATGCCAGCAGGTAGATACCAGAGACCTGGTTTGCCAGGAATATCAAGAAGGTCAGCGCCAATAGCGCGACGATGGGCAGAGCGAGCTTACGCAGTGTATCAATCATTGCTTCTGAAGTTAGCAGCATTAGATTTCACGGCTGCCATGACTTCAGGTTTCAACTTAAAGCTAATCGTAGTAAAATCACGCTCGACAATTATGTCCGTGCATACGCCCTCGTGATAGGTGTAGTAGTTGTCCCCCTCTGGTGCGGAGTACTTGTATTGGTTGGGGCCAACCTTTGTGAAAGTGAAGAACTCACCATAGTAGGGCGAGAAGACTTTTTGGCCATCAAATGGCTCTTGCGTGTAAATTTTGGCAACGGTATAAGTTATTTCCTGGTCTTGTACCGGGGTGGGATCATCATTGATCAGGAGGTGATAGCCCCTGAGCTGCTTCTGGATGGTGGCATTGCTCTCCTTGAATCCTATCATGCGGTTGTTGACAGTGCCTGATTCGAGAATGCCCGCTCGAAAAGTCTCCTTGTTGTGAAATCGGACCTTGAGCGTGATAAGCATTCGAAAGTCCATGCTGCTTTCTATTTCGAATGTCTGGCTGGTACCTTCCTCTTCCACACGGATGTCCATACCTCCTACGATACTGCCTTTGCGATAAGCGTCGTAGTGCAGTATTTGCGCAGATATGCCAGACGCAAGACACATTGTCAAGAAGAAGAAAACAATCGAACGTACCAATGCAGTGGATTAGTTTCTTTGGCCTGTACAGCCAGGATTTCGCAGTGCGAAATAAAAATATTCATAATCGTACGAAATGCCACTGATCCCTGATTGAAAACGGTAAATTCAGGATGATCAAGTAGAGAATAGAAGAACCTTTTTTTCCTTCTCAGACTTTAAAGAAACATGAAATCCAAAAAGGTAACCTTTCAGAATAACGCCGGAGCATCCCTTTCTGGTACAATTGACTTTCCGGTGGTAGGTAAGCCCAAAGCCTTCGCCATCTTTGCCCACTGCTTTACGTGCTCGAAAAATCTCAATGCAGTCAATAATATTAGCCAGTCCCTCACGCAGGAGGGTGTGGCCGTTCTGAGATTTGATTTTACAGGCTTAGGTCAAAGTGGGGGAGAGTTTGCCGACTCCAATTTCTCTTCAAATATGAGTGACCTGCAAAGCGCCTATGAATTTCTGGATAAAGAATACAAGACACCGCAAATCATGATTGGTCACTCTCTCGGGGGGGCTGCTGTACTGCATATCAGCGGCCGGTTACCCAATATCAAGGCCGTAGTCACGATAGGTGCACCGGCTAACCCTGTGCATGTCCGGCACCTCCTGAGTCGCGGTGAGGAGGAGATTGTTGAAAAAGGAGAAGCCGAAGTGAGCATAGGTGGTCGTCCTTTCAAGATCAAAAAGCAATTCCTCGACGATTTGGAGGAGAACGACTCCCACGATCCCATTGAAAATCTCGGTAAGGCCTTGTTGATCCTCCACTCGCCACAGGATAGTACTGTCAGTATCGATAATGCCTCCGACATCTATTTGAAGGCGCGACATCCCAAAAGCTTTGTGACATTGGATGGTGCGGATCATCTCATGTCCCGGCAGGAAGATTCACGGTATGTAGGATCGGTCGTTGCCACTTGGGCGATGAGGTACATTGTGCCTGACCATGAGGAGGAGATTGCGCCGGAGGGTGAGGTTTGGACGCGTCTTTCGGACAATGGTTTCACTACGGAAATCACGGCCGGGAGTCACAAACTCCTCGGAGATGAACCGAAGAGTGTAGGGGGCAAGGACCTTGGACCGTCCCCCTATGGCTATCTGCTGACAGCACTCGGCACGTGCACGGCGATGACACTTCGGATGTATGCCGATCACAAGAAAATCGCTTTGGACGAAGTGGAAGTACAACTCACCCATGACAAGGTCCATCAGGTGGATGGCCAAAGCAGCGAAAAGCCGGGAGGCAAAATCGACCAGATCAAAAGGCGCATTAGAATTGAGGGTGATCTCAGTTCAGAGCAGCGTAATCGACTCATAGAAATTGCCGATCGATGTCCTGTCCACAAGACCTTGGAGGGAAAGCCGGTGATCATTACGGAGAGCTTCGATTAGGCTCTTCAGGATGGACCGTTCTAGTAGCCACCGAGTGATGATCGATACGAGCTTACTGCTCATTGCTCGCACGGGGATTCGAACCTACATCCTGGAGTTGGTGGAAGGGGTCCAGTCTCATCCGAAGCTACAGTCCCGGTACCTGATTCCGGCTTATCCGTGGTTCAGGCAGGTCCGGTTCTTCCATGGTCGAATGAATTGGGGCAAAAAGGTACTCTTTCATTCCATCTATTTCTTTTGGAAGCACATCGCGCTCCCGAGCCTGGCACTGATCAGGAGAGCAGATATCATACTCGTACCGGACTACATCGCCCCCATTGTTCCTACCGGGAGATTGGTAGTGATCGTTTTCCATGACGTATTTTATTGGGAGCGTAAGGATTCCTATCATCCTGTCTGGCGTAGTTGGATGTTGGGACTTGTGCACCTGGGGATGCGAGCCAATCGTCATCAATTGGTGGCCACCTCCAGGTACACGGCGCAGAAGTTTAGAGAATGCGTACCGTCTCAAGCATCCATCAAAGTGATCTACCAATGTCCTAGGACCATCAAAGTTGACAATGCCAATGCCTTGGACACTACAAATTTCTTCCTGCATGTGGGGACACTCGAGAAGAGAAAGAATCTGAAGGTGCTGTTGGAGGCTTATTCGATCTTTCGAAGAGAAGGATGGGGTGACAACCAATTGGTACTCGTGGGAGGTCCCTCACCCAGTACCCTATTGAACGTCGAGGAGGACCTGCGTCAGATGATTTCGGCCTTAGTACTGGAGGGAGAGGTGATCATGACAGGCTATGTTCCTGAGGCTGATATTCCTACTTATTTCGAACAGGCCATTTGCCTATCTGTTTCCAAGTCTCGACGAAGGCTTTGGTATACCGCTGGTCGAAGCCATGCAGCATAGAGTGCCAACGATTATCGCGGCTTCTGGGTCACTGCCAGAGATAAGTGATGGCTCCTCGCTCGTGTGGGATGACGGCGAGGTCGGCTCGCTTGCCCGGCTGATGCACAAGGTGAAAGATGACGATCTGCGTGAGGCATTGATCGAAAAAGGCGCCAAAAGAGCGGCAACCTTTTCGAGGGAGCAATTCGTCAAGGATTTCGACGATTTCCTGGCTGAAAATCATTCGCGAGCCTGAGCTGTTCACCCTAGCTCCTCACAGGTCTCATCAATGATCTCGAACATTTTCTGGAGTGCTGCATCCGACATGCTGCTGTGGATGGGTAGCGAGATCGAGTGTTGCCAGACATATTCTGTTGTGGGTAACGAGACTCGACCCTTGAATCCTTCTATCAGGTGCAGTGGAGGGTGAAAGTACCGACGAGCCATGAGCCCCTTTCCCTGAAGCTGTTGCACGATACCCTCGATGCCTTCAGAGGGTAATTTTTCTTTGAATAAAACAGCAAGGTTTTGGTAGTTGGATTCGATGCCAGGTGGAATTGATTGTAGTGCCAGCAGGTCTGGATATTTTCTCAAGGCCACCTGAATTTTTTTGCCGATTTCCCTTCTCGAAGCCAGGGTTTCCCCAAAACGGCTCAGTGTGTTCAAGCCGATAATCGCCCGGACTTCATCCAGTTTGGCATTGTAGCCATTACGGATGTTATGGAACTCGGTGGATAAGCCGTGATTTCGAAGCGTCTCAATGACCCCCATGGTCCGCTCATCACTGACAACGATCAGCCCACCCTCGATGGCCGGAAATACTTTCGTCGCATGCAAACTGAAAATCTGCAGGTCGGGTCCGGGCGGCAGCAATCGCCCGTTGAGTTGCGTGCCGAGACCGTGAGCGTTGTCATACAGGATGGGAATTTCCTGGCGACACACCTCAGTGATGACTTTGAGGTCCGGATGAACACCGAAGACATTTACGGGCATGACGCATCGGATGTCCTGGTGGCGTTGCATCAGATGCTGGAGATGATTAGGGTCCAGTGTGTAGGTCGTCGGATCTATATCGCAGAATAATGGCTCTAGGCCTCCATGGACGATCGCATTGAGTGTGGAAATGTAGGTATAGGCGGGAAGGACAACTTTGCCCGGTTTGAGGTCCAGAGCCGTAAGCGATAGCAATAGGGCCATTGAGCCTGATGATACCGCGACCACATTTTTGGCGCCCATGTAGGTGGCCATCTGCTCTTCAAAACGCCTGACATTGGGCCCATTGTTTGTCACTATGCCCGATTCGAGGATGTTCCTGATATTATCCAACAGGTCGTCAGAGCAGTGAAACTCTGGCCGCACGAAAGGGATATTGGTGGCGTCTAGAACTTCGTTTGTCATTTCAGTGAGGTTTTGGGTAGTTAAAAAAAGTAGCTTGATGCTTATGTATAAAGAGTGTCGAGGGTGTCCAATGCAAATACGGGAACCTTTGCCCTACTTGCAACCGTGGCTCTTACGCACGAATCGCTATCCACGTAAATAGCGCTTTCCTGGTCCAGATACAGGAGGAGTTCATCCAGGCCTTTCAGCAGTTTCGTTTCACCGAACAAACTTTCATGGATCCCCAATTGGTCCAGCAAGTGCTGGAAGTCCGTCTCTTCCAGGGACACCAGTATCACGTGATGGCCAAGGTTGCGAGCATTATACAGGAGCTTCATCACCGATGGGTTGGGGAGATTGTTGTGTATGAGCGTGCCCTCAGCCCTTATATAGATTTTGGTGAATACCAGGTCTCTCCATGCACCGACCGTATCAAGGGCACGATCTACTTCCAGCTGAACAGGGTTTTTAATGGCAACAGGTTCATTTCCCAGCCGCTCCTGCAGCGTCATTTCTATCAGATTGAGTCCATGCAGTCGTAGGATCCCTGTGCTGGAGGCCGGTCTGGGAGCTACTTCGAGCAGGACGGGTTCACCTTGGGCATTTTCTTTGGCCTGAAAGAACCATGCACCATGCAGTTGCAGTGCTTTATTGATGGAGGTAGCCATTTCGGTAAGTCGTTGGTCAGTCACCAGACGAGACTTCACGCTGATGCCATTCATTATTCTAAGTCTCTCCCTTGCCTGGGCGATCAGCAAATTACCGTGCTGGTCAGTGAAACAGTCCACCGTATATTCAGCTCCTGGCAGGTATTCGAGCACCATCAGCGACGGGTCTTTAGCCGAATAGAATTGCAAATCGTTTTGGTCCAGGGCCAAATAGGTACCCTTACTGCCTTGTCCAACCTCCGGCTTCAAAAAGACAGGGAATGATAATTGGTCACTTTGATCATATATTTTGGGCACGTGGATAGTGCCTTTCAGCGCTTCGTAGGTTTTCCGCTTTGATCTGCATATCCGGCACGTGGCAAGGGGAGAAGTGACAATGGTGGGTGCGAGCGATGCCTGATGTTCTATCAACTTCAGGAGAGCGCCATCATGGGCGGGGAATATGAAGTCTATGGCAAGCTCTTTGGCAATCTTCGCGACGGCCTTGATGAAATGGGCTTCGGAGTAGTGAGGGGCATTGGCAACATAATGCTCGTACACAAACCGGCCATGGTCATCTGTGGAACTTGCTCCTACCAATTCCACACCAGAGAAATGACGTAGGGCACGATGGATTTCGAGGCCAATCTCGGAGCCACAAGGAAAGACCATTACCTTTTTCATGTGCTAAACAGCCAGAACGACAACTCCATGAAGAGTCTAATTCGGTGACACATATTTAATCTACTCGGTTGTAGCACGCTCACTCGCAAGGAGATATTATTTTTAGCGAGAGACAGACTCGAAAGTTGAAAAAGATCCTCTATTATCTCCGGCTCTACCACCAGGAGCACTTTGACCGCAGCGTTTATGCTGGCTTTGTTCTTCTGGCTATTGTCACGATCACCATTAATTATTGGTTGGATTTTGAGGACTCGTACATCGACAGCTATTGGGGTGAGCCGATCATTTGGCTGTGGATGTTTCTGTTTCAAGGATTGCCATTCCTGGCAGTTGCCTGCCTATACCACCTCTTTGGACACAACCGCCAGTTTCTTTCCAGCCGCGACTTCTGGGTCAAGTTTATGATCGGTTTTGGCATTTTGGCCCTTACCCGCACATTCATAGGCTACGAAATACTCATGGATTGGTGGCCTGCCATTGACCATCATTTCTTTGCGAGGTGCATGAATCGAGTGGCAAAGGTGGTTATTGCGCTTCCGGCGTTTATGCTGACCTATTGGGTTTTTGAGAAGGAACGACCCCGGAATTGGTATGGCTTGTCGTGGAGAGGGTTTGATCCAAAGCCCTATGCATGGCTCCTCCTGATTACCGGCGCTTGCATTTTTATAGGCTCTTTCATTTCAGAGCTGAGCGATTACTACCCCCGCTATAACAAAGCGGGTTTGGAGTTGTACCTGAGGTCTGGAGAGACCTCGCTTCCAAAGCAGTTCTTTGTAATGCTTTACGAATTGTGCTATGGCAGCAGTTTCCTGACCGTGGAGCTAATATTCAGGGGCTTTCTGGTAATGGCATTCACGCGTACCCTAGGGCCTCATGTCATTCTGCCGATGGTTTTGTCTTACGCTTTCCTGCACTTTGGCAAACCCCTGACAGAGACCATTAGCTCAATTTTTGGTGGCTACATCCTAGGGATCATAGCCTACTATAGTCGCAATATCTGGGGAGGGGTTTTCATCCACGTGGGTGTGGCATGGCTGATGGAATTTTTCGGTTGGCTTCAAAATACCGTCTGGAAATGAAGGCACCCCTAAAATGCAGAAGGCCGGGATTCGTGCGAATCCCGGCCTGGTGCTGATCTAGGTAAACTGCATCAAGTAGTTCAGTTTGGAGTATTAGTTCCTGGACATTCTTTCCATAGCTAATATTCTCTTTGAGGAAGGCTACCAACACAACTTTCTTATCGGACGTCCAGGGTACCGATAGAAAATCCTCGCAAAGTATATTCCTTGTTGACATTCAGAAACTTTATGAATCCGCCGGTTGATGCGTCCATCATTTCATTCAGTCGGTTTGCCTTCTGCAAACGTGATCCGCACAAGGGCACGGATCGGTGGCTCTTCAAAATGAAGCGCCCAAGGATTGGTTCAGAATTAATCAGTGTTCAAATGGTTCAATTTTTTATACGAATAGTTCAAAAAAGGTAACCTCTTTCGATCGAAATTTTTTGAAATTTTTTTAGATGACATGCTTGGACTACCCGATGAATGGTAGTTATTGGGCTTTAAGTGCTCGTTTTTTCCTCTCAGCGATCCAAATACCCAGGATGACGACGGTGCCTCCCAGTAGTTGCATCCAGCCCAGCATCTCGTTCAGGAAGAAATAAGCCAGCACGATTGTCGATATCGGCCCAAGGCTTCCGAAGATGGAGAATTGATTGGCTCCGATTTCTTTGATAGCGTAGGAGATGAAGTAGGATGGCAATACGGTAGAGATGATTGCCATCAGGAGCGCGTACCCGTATACTGGGGCATCCAGTGAGAATACCACTTGTAGATCACTCGACTGTTGCCCAGCATAATGCACCATCACGAGCAGGCACGACACGGTCATACAATAGGAGGTGAAGCGCAAGGCTCCGAACTTAGGGATCAGCCATCCGCTCCCGACAATGTAGGATGCGTAGGATAGTGCGCTGAGAAGGACCAGCAACCCACCAACAAGGGTCTTGCTATCCGCAGAGGCTTCTACTTCGGGTAAAAAGACTAGCAGTATACCGATGTAGGTGACGGCGATCGCCATGATCTGACTTCTGAGAATGCGCTCCCGCAGTGCTACATATGAGATGATCAGTACCAGCGATGGATAGGCGAAAAGGATGAGGCGTTCGACGCCCGCTTTTACAAACTTGAGACCCTGGAAATCCAGATAGCTCGCCAGATAATATCCGAGAAACCCAAAGAGAAATACAAAGAGATATTCCTTGCGGGTTGTGCCGGAGAGCGGTCGCGCCTTGGTGAGGATCACCGTTAGATAAAACGGCAACGCGAAACTCATGCGCAAAAGCAGGAGTGTGACAGCGTCAACGTCATATTGATAGGCGAGTTTGACCAAAACCGCCTTGGTCGAGAAGAGTAAGACACCGACAATGCCGACGACAACGGCAATCAGCCGCTTGGTCACTGAGGGCTGATGGGGGTATCTGCAGGAACGGAGCTTTGATCTTCCGACTCCTCTTTCGTCTCCTCCTGGAAGAACTTTCGTTGCCAAATGAGGATCACAGATATGGCGATGAAGATAGATGCATCTGCCACGTTGAAGACCGGCCATAGCGCCATATAGCCTCCGCCGAGGAAGCTCGGAAGTTGTCCCTCCCAGATGTCTATGTAGAACATATCGACGACCTGCCCATAGAACCAAGGTGTGGGCGCGTCAAACGGCGCATTGTCGATCCACACGCCATAGAAGATGCTATCGATAAGGTTGCCAATTGCTCCACCGAGAATCAATGCAATGCATACCAAAAAACCACTGTGAGCTTGCCGGCGATACATCATATACAAATAGTACCCAATTGCGAACATCGCGAGGATACGAAAGATTGTCAGGACGACCTTGCTGTTTTCGATGGGCAATTCCATACCAAAGGCCATTCCAGGGTTCGTGAGGTAGTGGAGTTTGAACCAGTCACCGAATATTTTGATCTGACCCTTTGATCCCATGTCCATGTTGAGGTGGACTAACATTTTGACAATCTGATCGATCGTGATGACCAGCACGCTAATCAGGTAATAGGGGAGTACGTTTTTGAGTTTTTCAATCATTCTTCAACGGTTTTCAACTAGCTCACAACTTTTAAGCCAATGACCAGGTCTATGCCATCTATGTCCAACGTGTCGGTGTCTGAACCATTGACGCCTCGGTTCAATGTCAGAGCCTGGGTTTCTCTCATGATGTATTCACCATGCTCTGCAATCGCCTCTTCCATCAATGCTTCCTGACTTTGATAGGCAATTGCGATTTTGTCCTGCACGTCGAGACCCTTCGTCTTTCTCAGGTTTTGGATGCGATTAACAACGTCTCTCGCGATACCTTCCCGTCGCAGCTCGTCGGTGATTGTCACATCAAGAGCGACAGTGAGTCCATCCTCACTTGCCACCAACCAGCCAGGAATATCCTCTGATACGATTTCTACGTCATCGAGGGTCAATTGGATATCTTCATCGTCTACAACAAACAAATACTCTCCTGCCCTCTCAAATGTTTGGATTTCCTCTTGACCAAGTGCCGAAATCATGGGAGCCAGCTTTTTCATTTTGGGTCCATACGAAGCACCCAGCTTGCGAAAGTTAGGCTTTATCTTTTTCACCAGAACGCCAGAAGCATCATCTAAGTATTCGACGGCTTTGACATTGGTCTCTGATATGATCAATTCTTCCACCAGCAGCAGCCGCTCCCTTTCTCCCGGATAGAGGATAGGGATCATGATTTTCGTCAATGGCTGACGTACCTTGATTTTCTCTTTGCGACGCAACGAATGCACGAGCGATGACGCAAGCTGTGCCAGGTGCATACGGGCCTCCAACTCCTCGTCCACAGCCTCCTCGTCTTTTCGGGGGAAAAGCGTCAGGTGCACTGACAGGGCTTCATCTGACTGTGTGATGGAATTGAGGTCTTGAAACAATCGCTCGGAATAGAATGGAGCGATAGGCGCCATGAGCTTCGCCGTTACCTTCAGGCATGTGTAAAGCGTTTGGTACGCGGCTTCTTTGTTTTCGTTGTACTCTCCAACCCAGAAGCGCTTTCTGTTCAATCGTACGTACCAGTTACTCAAGTCGTCGGTAACGAAAGACTGGATGGCCCGCGTAGCTTTCGTTGGCTCATAGTCATCCATGCTGGCAGAGACTTCGTCGATCAACGTGTTGAGCCGACTCAATATCCAGCGATCACTTTCTGTGCGCTGCGACAGGGGTAGGGTGTCATTCTCAAATGTGAACCCATCTATGTTGGCATAGAGTGCGAAGAAGGAGTAGGTATTGGACAACGTCCCGAAGAGTTTTCGCTGCACCTCCAGTACCCCATCCAGATCAAACTTCATGTTATCCCATGGATTGGCATTCGCAATCATGTACCACCTTGTGGGGTCAGGACCATACTTGGCCAGCGTCTCAAACGGATTCACTGCATTACCCAACCTCTTCGACATCTTGTTGCCGTTCTTGTCAAGCACAAGCCCGGTTGACAATACGTTTTTGAAAGCGACACTGTCGTAGAGCAGTACACCAATGGCGTGAAGGGTGAAAAACCAACCGCGGGTCTGGTCTACGCCTTCCGAAATGAAATCTGCTGGAAAATTAGCCTCGAAGACCTCCTTGTTTTCAAAAGGATAGTGCCACTGGGCATAAGGCATGGCTCCGGAGTCAAACCAGACGTCGATCAAGTCTGGTTCCCGGTACATCGGCTCGCCGTTGTCCGATACCAACACCACATTGTCCACATAGGGCCGATGCAGGTCAAAATCCTCGGAGAGGGGTCCATCCATCAAGTTGGCCTGGACAGCCTTGTCCACCTCTTCACGCAACTCCGCCAGACTCCCGATGCATTTCATCGATTGCCGATCCTTCGTCACCCAGATCGGCAGCGGTGTACCCCAATACCTTGAGCGGCTCAGATTCCAGTCCACCAGATTCTCCAGCCAGTTACCAAATCGTCCCGTCCCGGTAGCAGCCGGCTTCCAATTGATGGTCTTGTTCAAATCAACCAGCCGGTCCTTCAAAGCAGTGGTTTTGATGAACCACGAGTCCAAGGGGTAGTAGAGTATGGGCTTATCCGTCCGCCAGCAATGGGGATAGCTGTGCTCGTATTTCTCGACCTTGAAGGCCTTGTTGTCCTCTTTCAGTTTGATGGCAATGAGGACGTCCGTCGGCTTAAAATCGGGTGCCTTGCGGATCTCATCATCGTAGTACTCTTCTTTGACGAAGCGGCCAGCGAAGTCCGTCACTTCCTTTACAAACTGCCCATGTTTGTCCACTAATGGCTGGTCGTGCCCACTTTCGTCCTGCACCATGACTGCGGGGACACCATTCTGCTGGGCAACCCGAAAATCATCCGCACCAAAAACCGAGGCAGTATGTACCACACCCGTACCATCTTCGGTGGATACGAAATCCCCCGCAATAACCCTGAAGGCATTCTTTTCCAGGTTTTCATTGGTGACGTACGGCATGAGTTGCTCGTAGCGCCACTCCAACATCTTCTTGCCTTTGAAAGGCTCGCTGATCTCGTATGGGATCAGTTTGGCCCCAGCCTCATATTCATCAAGGCGAACGTCTTTCGCCTTGGGGTTGAAGAAGTTGGCGACGAGATCCTTCGCCAGGATGACCGATACGGCTTCATGCGTATACTGATTGAAGGTCTTCACCTTCACGTAATCAATGTCTTCACCGATGGCCAGGGCGCAGTTGGAGGGCAGCGTCCATGGTGTGGTGGTCCATGCGAGTATTCGCAAGTCCTCACCACCGTCAAAGAATTCTTGTGACAATTCTGTTTTCTTCACCTTGAACTGCGCGACGATCGAGGTGTCTTTGACGTCCTGGTAGGTGCCGGGTTGATTGAGCTCATGAGAACTCAGTCCTGTCCCTGCCGCTGGAGAGTACGGCTGCACGGTGTAGCCCTTGTAGAGCAGACCCTTTTCGAACAGCTGCTTGAGGAGATGCCAAAGACTCTCCATATAGTCTCGCTTGAACGTGATGTACGGATTCTGCAGGTCTACCCAGTAACCCATCTTCTTCGTGAGGTCGTCCCACTCGTCCTTGAACTTCATCACCGCTTCCTGGCACTTCTGATTGTACTCCTCGACGGAGATCTTCTTGCCAATGTCATCTTTGGTGATTCCCAGTTGCTTTTCGACCTGGATCTCAACCGGAAGGCCGTGCGTGTCCCAGCCGCCTTTGCGTTTTACCTGGTACCCTTGTTGTGTCTTGTAACGGCAGAAAATGTCTTTGATGGTCCGGGCAATGACGTGGTGGATCCCCGGGCTACCGTTGGCAGAAGGGGGACCTTCATAAAAGGTGAAAGTCTCTGCGCCTTCCCGGTCTGTGACAGACCTTTCAAAAACACCGTTGTCTTCCCAAAATTTGAGGACCTCGCTAGCGATGGTTGGGTAATCAACTTGTTTGTATTCGGGATACTTCTTCATTGGTGCGCGAACCGAGTATTTTCTTATTGATTCAGGATTTCTGAGCTGGAATGGCTATGGTCTTGTCCGTTTTCACTGAACGGAACAGTGGCGTCGTTGGTTTGGGTCACGGTCCTGTTGTCAAATTGCATGAGCAACGCCGGCAACAAGATGACATTGGTCAGCATTGCAATGAGCAGAGTGATCGACGTGAGTTGCCCCAGGGCGATGGTGCCTCCGAACTGGGAAAAAGAGAAAATTACGAAGCCAAAGAACAGTATGATCGAAGTATAGATCATGCTCGTGCCTGTCTCCCGGATACTGACGCTAATAGCAAGGGAAACATCTCCACCATTTCGAGCCAATTCCTGACGGTACTTGGCGAGAAAGTGTATGGAGTCATCCACGGAAATACCAAAAGCAATGCTGAAGACAAGCGCCGTGCTGGGTTTGAGTGGAATGCCAAAGTAGCCCATGATGGCTCCTGTCATTACCAGTGGTATAACATTCGGGATCAGGGAGATCACGATCATTTTACCCTTCCGGAAGAGTATAGCCATGATGATGGCGATGATGACGAAGGCTATGATCATCGAGGTGATCAGGTTCTCTATGAGAAACTTGTTGCCCTTGATGAAAAGGTAGGTCGTGCCCGTTATATCAGCGGACAGTTTGCTTTCGGCGAAATACTCATCGATCCGTGGTCTGATCACGTCGTTGACGAGGGAGTCCATTCTTGTGGAGCCCACGTCGGCCACTTTCAAGGATACGCGGATGATCTGACCTGTGGTGTCGACAAAGGACTGTGACAGTTTCTTTTGCTCTTCGTTGCCCTCCAGGTATCGCAGAATCAATCCCCTCTCCCGATTGGTGGGTAAGGAGTAGAAGCTCGGGGCATCATTGTAAAAGGCCTGCTTCGCCGCCTTGATAAAGGTGACAACCGATATGGGCTGCGAGATGTAAGGCAGGGAGTCCATGTAGCTTTGGAAGCCGTCGATTTCACGCAGGAACCGGAGGTTCTTGACCCCATTCTTGGTTCCTGTGTCTACGACCAATTCCAGGGGCATGATTCCCTCGAAGTTTCTCTCGAAGAAGCGTAAGTCCTTCATGACATCTGTCGATTCGGGAAGATCATCTACGAGGTAGGACAATGCACGGATCTGTAGCAGTCCAAATACAGAGATCGCGATCCCGATGATGGTCATCAGGAAGATGGCCGGTCGATGTCTTCTAACAATCAGGTCGAGCCACCTCAGGATTGCCTGCAGCAATGGAAACTCGAGATGCTTCAGGTGTCGTTGATTGGGGGGCTTGACATAGGAAAAGATGCTCGGCAGCAAGATGATGCTTACGATAAATGTTGCCAGGATATTGATACCGGCGATGATGCCAAATTCCATCAGAATGGGGATCTGCGTCGAGATCAGTACCAGGAATCCGATGGCAGTCGTGGCATTCGTTATCAGGGTGATGATACCAATTTTTCTTATGATCTGCCTGAGCGCTCGATGATGATCGCCATGTTGCGCGAATTCGTGATGGTACTTGTTGAGCAGATAGACACTGTTGGGGATACCGATCACAACAATGATCGATGGAATCAGCCCGGTCAATGCCGTCAGTTCATAGCCAAAGAGCGTGACAGACCCCAGTACCCACACAATCACAGATCCGATGATGACCAGAGGGATCAGGACAGCCTTGATAGACCTGAAAAAGAAGAACAGGATCGCCGCAGTGACCACAATGGAAAGGATCAGAAATTTATTGAGCTCCCCCTTGATGCGGGTCATGTTCGTGGTCCGTACATACGGCAGACCAGCAATATGCACGTCAATATCTGTGGCTCGTTCGAATTCCAGACCGATCCTTTCGATGTCGTAGATCAATTCTATGCGATCCTCAGAATTAATGATTTCCTTGTCCAGCGATATGACAACCAGGGATGCACCTGTTTCAGGGTTGATCAGCTGGCCACTATAAAACTTGAGTGACGACGCCCCGGCGATAAGGCTATCAAGATGCGCTTGTGATGTGATCTGAGCAGGGAAGACGTCTTGCAGATCGAACCTTTTCGCCTCCTGATTTTTGGCGAGCTTCTGCAAGTTGGGCAGTCCCAGCACATCGATTACACCATTGAGCTTCTCGAGCTCATCGATCATATAACCGACCCTTCGGAAGTTGTCCACCTGGTAGATCGTGCTGTCCTCAAAGCCGAAAGCGATGATATTCCCGTCCTGACCAAACAGCTCCTTGAACTGTTGAAAGTAGATCGCATCGGGATCGTCATCCGGAACGATACTGATCATCTCATAGGACATCCTTGTGAACTGAGCATAGTAGCCCATGATGGCCGTAATGATGGCCACGGCTGAAATGAGGAGTAACCGGTATTTGAGGATGAATTTTGAGAGCCTATACCACATTAGTTACAGTCTATTGACCGAATTTCTTCGCTGAGAAAATAGATTTTGGTACTAAAGAGATTGCCACTTCTAAATCGTTCCGCCTTCCTGTAGCCCTTACATGTTGAAACAGTCCGCAAATTTAATGATTTTATCCACTTCGATCGAACGAAGGGGCCTGGTTCTGAAGTACAAAGAAACACCTAAAATCCATGCATTGTTTACATACAATGGTCATAGTTCCTGGGTCTCCTCAACTGGGCAGAGTAAAGCCGGAGATGGTCTTGTAAAGATTGACCGCCGCTTTGTCAGTGAGGCCACTTACAAAGTCTACGACCAGCTGCAGATTTGTGTAGATGGAATTCTCACGACTCATCAGGTGATCATAGTCGGTCGGTAGCAGCCTGTAGATGGCACGTAGTCTTGGGTTTTGGAATTTGGATCCGTGGTGCTTGTCGTACATGGCCTCACAGAAAGCCTGCATGAGCTTTTCTATGATTTCAAATCCCGCTGCTTCCCGCTCAACAACTTGCCGTGCACGATAGATTTTCTCGATAGATAGGTCAATGATGCGGCCGAGGATGGGGGCGGATAGTATCTCATCGGTGAGGGACTGGTCAAATTCACCAGTCAGCAGGCCCTTCTCGTTGTCGAGAAAACACTCCACGCATTCGGTCACCAGCTGGTGGATGGCCATCGCTCTCAGGAGCCCGAGTTTCTCGTCTTTACTGGCAATCCGTTGAAATTTTTCCGCTGAAAAACGATCGCCAATGATAGCGGAGAGCAGTTCCACAGTTTCCTCCAAACTCACCAATCCTAGCCTGCATCCGTCTTCGAGATCGATGATATGATAGCAAATGTCGTCGGCTGCTTCTACCAGAAAAGACAGGGGGTGTCGTAGATAAACGTCCCGACTGACCGCCGGAATTTCCATTTCGGCAGCCAAATTTTTATACAACTCCCTGTCACTGATACAGATGCCATACTTCTTCTGACTTCTTCGCCGCTTGTCGGAGGGGGAGGAAGCCGTTTTGGGATATTTGGTGAAGGCCGCGAGCGTCGCGTAGGTAAGTCGAAGCCCGCCGTACCTTTCATGGTTGAGTATGCGAAATCCCTGAGCGTTTCCTTCGAATCTGTTTAGCTCCACCCATTCCTCGCCCTTTACTTCGGATTGGAGTTTCGTCCCCGACGGCGTTGTGAAATACGTGCTTATGCCATCCTCACCGGAGTGTCCAAATGGCGGATTACCCAGGTCATGGGCCAGGGAGGCTGCGGCCACGACACCACCAAAATGATGTGTCGATAGTGACAGCCCATGCCGCTCAATGAGCGTCTTGCCGACTTCCTTACCCAGAGATCGGCCCACGCTCGATACCTCCAGGCTATGAGTCAATCGTGTGTGAACGAAGTCATGCTCCGGGAGGGGAAAGACTTGTGTTTTGTCCTGCAGCTTCCGAAAGGGATGAGAAAATACGATCCGATCATAATCCTGATCAAACCGCGTCCGGATCTCATCGTCAACACTTGTTTGTGACTCGCCAGCCCGCAAAGGCGACATGAGCTTTTCCCAATTCATCATGAGCGTAAGTGGTTCATCGATTCAATAAAAGTGGATTTTGGTTGAGCAGTACGCAAAGCAAATAGTACAGGCGGCGGTTGTGCTCCCGCAAAGAGTCCGGCTGCTCGAAGAACACTTCGACCGCAGTGGCAAAAAACTCGTGGTGATTGGTGCCGGCATACTCCCTGAAAAAAGTGGAACTACCGTCTCTCATCCTGTCGATTTCGTAGGTCACTTCACGTGACCACTTGATTAAAACATCGCGATCAAAGAAATCTTGCTCTCCATTTCGGATCATATTCTCCAGCTCCAGTGCATGGGCCATTTCATGCAGGCCCAGATTCCGGCCGTCGTCGAAGGCCATAGTCTCCACGAAGTGCTCCCAGGAAAGGACAATGGCATTCTTCCCCGGATTGACTTCCCCATGGTGGAATTGTCGATTGTGCAGACTATAGTATTTCTGTGGGTAGATGACGATGTACCTGAAGTGCTTCATTCGCACATGCAAACCAAAAGTGAGCTGCACAGCCGTAGCCGCGATCAGCACCTTCATTTCGTCAGTGACCACGTCAAAATTTCTAGGCACAAAAGTCTTTTCAGCTATGAAGCTGGCGACTCGCTCTTCGAAGTGCAACTGCTGAGCCGGCAATAGCTTCTGATAGTAGCGGGAGTATTTGCCTAAGTATCGCTTCTGCCTTGTAGATAACGTATGCTTTACAAACCTCGGGGCTAGCTGCGTCAGTTTGGTTACCGATATCAGTACGAATACGCCTATTGCTGCTACGAAGAGAAGGCCCAGCAAAAGACTACAGTTTCTTCAGGAGATGACGCAGGCTCACTTCTTTGTCAAGCGTCTCATACAAAGAACTGATGGGAACCCGCTGCTGCTGCATGCTGTCTCTTTCCCTGATAGTGACTGTTTCATCCTCCTTTGTCTGGTGATCGACTGTCACACAGAATGGTGTACCAATAGCATCCTGTCGTCGGTACCTCTTGCCTATGGCGTCTTTCGCATCATACTGCAGCGGGAAGTCAATCTTCAACTCATCCACGATCTTTTGGCTGATTTCAGGCAGTCCATCCTTATTGAGTAGAGGTAGTACAGCAATTTTATTGGGAGCCAAAGCCGGAGGCAACGCCAGTACCGTGCGCTCGCTGCCGTCTTCCAATTTCTCTTCCTTATAGGAAGCGCTCATAATGGCCAAAAACATCCTGTCCAGACCGATAGAAGTTTCTACGACATAAGGCACATAGCTTTCGTTGGTTTCGTTGTCGAAGAACTGCAACTTTTTGCCGGAGTGCTGCTCATGCGACGCTAGATCAAAATCTGTTCGGGAGTGGATCCCTTCCAGTTCTTTGAAGCCCATTGGGAAGTGAAACTCAATGTCGCAGGCAGCGTTGGCATAGTGCGCCAAATTCAAATGGTCGTGGAAGCGGTAGTTTTCATTGCCCAAGCCCAATGCCTGGTGCCACTTCATGCGCGTCTCTTTCCAGTGCTCATACCATTTCATCTCATCCCCTGGCTTGACAAAGAATTGCATTTCCATCTGCTCAAATTCTCGCATTCGGAAGATGAACTGACGGGCGATGATCTCATTTCTAAAGGCTTTGCCAATCTGTGCGATACCGAATGGCAGCCGCATCCTGGCAGACTTTTGCACATTGGAATAGTTGACGAAGATACCTTGAGCTGTTTCTGGGCGTAGATAGATCCTTCCAGCCTCCCCGGCCACGGACCCCATTTCTGTAGAGAACATGAGGTTAAACTGGCGGACATCGGTCCAGTTTTTAGAACCGGAAACGGGATCGGCGATCCCCAACTCTTCGATAAGAGCCTTCAAGTCCCCCAAATCGCCACCGTCCAGCGCGGCCTTCAGACGACTTTCGATTTGGGCAATTTGCTCTTTGTAGCCGACTACGCGGGGATTCGTGGTGAGGTACTGTTCTTCGTTGAAGTCATCCCCAAACCGCTTGGCAGCCTTGGTCACCTCTTTATTGATCTTGGCTTCGATCTTGCTGATCTGCTCTTCGACCATTTGATCGGCGCGATATCTTTTCTTGGAATCCTTGTTGTCGATCAAGGGGTCGTTAAAGGCGTCGACGTGTCCCGAGGCTTTCCAGGTGGTAGGGTGCATGAAGATGGCAGCATCTATACCTACGATGTTGGCATGCAGCCGTGTCATCGCCTGCCACCAGTAGTTTTTGATGTTGTTTTTCAACTCCGAGCCATTGGGGCCATAATCATAAGTGGCACTCAAGCCATCGTATATCTCACTAGATGGGAATATAAAACCGTATTCCTTGCAGTGTCCTGCTACATTTTTCAGTGTCGCAGCCTCGTCCAAATTTGCCATGGCGCAAAAATAGAAGTATCGCCAAAAGATTTTAGAGGGCGGCGAGATAATAAAAACGTCAGAGGAAGCCGGTGGCTACCGATCAAATTTGAATTGCACCTTGTCGAGGCTCTCGACTGACCCTACAACTGTGACGATGTCGTTGATTCGGAGCCGGGTATAGCCATGACTGATGATCGATTGCCCACCTCGGGAGATGGATAGGATGATGATATCACTCGGCAGGCGCAAGTCCCGCAAAGGAAGACCGTGAAGTGCACTGTTAGTGAGTTTGATATCTCGGGTATCCTGACCTTGCTCCATACCCAGCAGCAGGGATGTGGCCTGTGGTGATCTGACGAGGTGATCCATCAAGCTCACAATGGCGGTAGAGGGGTCTACGATGATCGCATCGAGTTGCAGGAATTTATTTGAATTGAAGCGATGGTTGAGTCGTACGACGAGGTCATTGGTCCCGTATTCATGGTACGCCAGTTCGCAGATTTCCAGGTTCTCTTCATCAGAGAGCATGCAGATCAAGGCATCTACCTTCCGCATCTCAAGTTCGTCGAACTGGTCTGTACTTATTTCTGAGAAATACGCGATGGGAATGTCTTCGGGTTCGGCGAAGCTTCCTTTCTCTTTTCTGGAAGCAATCTTTACCTCCCACCCATTTTCCTTTAGCTGACGGGCCAGCGCCAGCGACTGGCTTTCATAGCCAACAATCAAGGCATCGTTGATACCATCATAGCCCTGCTTTGTGGCTTTGACGCGATCCTCTCCCACCTGGAATATGGCCCATTTAAACAAGGGTGGTCCCACAAATTGGTTGAGGACGATCAGCGCTACAATCACGGTGGCAAATTGCGGCCCCCAATCGGGAAATTCCGTGGCTACCACCGTGGCCAGGCCAAGGGCCACTCCCGCTTGAGTGATGTATGGCATCCAACCCACGTGGTTAAACTTCGCAGGATCTTTGGCCAGCGTCCCACCCACGTAGCCACCTATTACCATCGTCACGATCCTGATCAGAAAGAGGATCAAGGCCACGCCCAGCACATCCCCTAATACATTAATAGAGAGCGAAGCACCAGTAAGAGTGAAGAAGGCGACATAGATAGGAATATTGATGTCGTGTAAGATCTTTAGAAACTCTGGTCGGTAACGGGAATAGTTCGTCACCTGAAAGCTCGCGAGAATACACATCAGCAAAGGCTCCAGAAAAATGCGATGGTGTACCAAAGCTTCGGAATGAGTCTTCACGGCACCAGACAAGGCATATGCACCATAACCTACCAGGAGTACAAGGATGATCTTTGCCAGCCGTCGAATCTTCAGTGACAGAGTGAACTTCAGCAGCCAGCCAAATCCATAGAAACCCAGGAGCACCGAAATGATCAGCTCAAGGATCAGGAACAACACTGACATACCACTAAATTCCTTTCCAGAGATGAGGCTCTGTCCAACGGAGAGGCATACGGAGAATACAACAATGACGAGAAAGTCCTTAAGTACGGTCACGCCCATCACCGTCTGAGTGAAGGGCCCTTTTGCGCGAAGCTCATTGATCACGGCTATTGCTGACGCCGGAGAACGGGCGACAAATACCGCTGCCGTTATCGTACAAATAGACGCCTTGGCAATGGCTGGCTGGTCCGCAAGGAACGGGATATAATCGGCCAGCGCGTAGAGCATAATACTCCCCAGGAAGAACGTGACAACAAGCTGCCCAAAGGTGTTCCACTTGATACTGTTGATCCTGCTCCTTAGCTCGCGCAGGTAAAGCTCCGATCCTGCCGCGAATGCGATAAAGGCGAGTGCCGTCTCATTAATAAAGGAAAGCTTGCCTGGTGCCTCCAGAGGGATTAGCCCTAGCAAATAAGGGCCAGCGATGATGCCAGTGAAGATGAGCCCGGTGATCAGGGGAAGATTGATGCGCTGAAAAACCTTGGCGATCTGATTGGACGATATGGCAATAATCAGGAACCCAAGCAGTAGGGAGATCGTCTGTTGGTGTTCTAATAATATTTCCATAGTCTTGTCCGCAATGTCCCGCGCAGAACAAAAGCAATCATCTCAGCCAATCGCCGGACGCTCGTCTACGTTCCATTGGGACAGGAATCTCATACAGTTTCTAGCAACCCGTAAAATAATGGCTTATTCGGAAATAAAAAGAAAGCCCCCTGGTATGGTGCAGTTAATGCTGGCTTTTTTTCTTGTTGTCACCGTAGCAGGCTGTTCGTCTTTGGATCCACAGCAGACCGGGACTACACCGGTTTCTCATGAGCTTTTTGACGAACTACTGGCTAAGTATGTCGGTGATGATGGGATGGTGGATTACGAGGCGTTTCGCAGCGAGCGGGGAAAGTTGCAGGAGTACCTTGAGCTGCTCACAAGCAATCCGCCCAATGATGAGACTTGGACTTCCGGTGACAAATTGGCCTATTGGATCAATGTGTACAATGCCTTCACCATCGACCTGATCCTGGAGTATTATCCGGTTGCCAGTATCAAAGACATAGGTTCCTCCATTCAGGTGCCCTTTGTCAATACCCCCTGGGACCTCAAACTCATCGAGATCGACGGTGAGAAGTATGACCTCAATAATGTCGAGCACAATATATTGAGGAAGGTGTTTGACGAACCCCGAATACACTTCGCCATCAACTGCGCCTCGCTGTCATGCCCAAAATTGAGGAGGGAAGCCTACAAAGGAGAACTTATCGACCGACAGTTACAGGAGCAAGCCATGGATTTCATGAATGACCCCTTCCGCAATGAAGTGACCAGTCAGTCTGCCGAGCTTTCTAAGCTATTCAAATGGTGGCAGGCGGACTTCACCCGGCACGGCACCCTTCGTGAATACATCAACAGGTTTGCCCTCGAACCCCTGGACGAAGGTGGAGAGATTGACTACAAGGAATACGACTGGTCACTCAACGATACCAAATAAAATATCGGTCTCCCGGTAATTTTCGGCGGTGAACCGGTATGCTACGTAGAACATTATACAGGCATTTAGAATTATCTTTGTTAAGGCAAATACAAGCGAAACACCCCATTACATGATCGCAACACAGCACACCCCCGAAATGATTGAAGAGAACAAGCGGATGATCCAGCAGATGATCCGAGATTTTGCTGCCCGGGAGATCGAGCCCCACAAGATGCAGTGGGACGAGGACCAGCATTTTCCCAGAGAACTCTTTTATAAGATGGGCGAGCTTGGCCTCATGGGGATATTCGTACCTGAGGAATATGGGGGGTCCGGCTTCGGCTACCACGAATATGTTGCGGCGATCATTGAGCTGTCGAAGTGCGATCCATCTATCGGGTTGTCTTTGGCTGCACACAACTCTCTCTGCACCGGGCATATCTACTACCACGGGAGCCACGAACAAAAAATGAAATACCTGCCGAAGCTGGCTTCCGGGGAATGGCTGGGTGCTTGGGGCCTCACAGAGCCCAACACCGGTTCGGATGCAGGCAATATGAAAACCACTGCGGTCAAAGATGGCAATGAGTGGGTAATCAATGGCGCGAAGAACTTCATCACCCATGGCAGGTCCGGTGATGTGGCTGTCGTTGTGGCGCGCACAGGCGAGCCCAATCAAAGGGGCAATGCCTCCGCCTTCATTGTGGAGCGTGGCACACCTGGTTTTTCGGGAGGGCGCAAAGAGAACAAGCTAGGCA
The DNA here is from genome assembly GCA_965227935.1 of Cyclobacteriaceae bacterium. GTDB lineage: Bacteria > Bacteroidota > Bacteroidia > Cytophagales > Cyclobacteriaceae > JAWPMT01. The sequence continues at coordinate 1,073,516 of CBDDGS010000055.1, forward strand.
TGAGGAGTTCGGAGACCGCAGAGATGATCTTTGAAAACTGCCGAGTACCGGAGGAGAACCTCATGGGTGAGGTAGGAGCAGGATTCCGTCAGTCATTGCAAGTGCTGGATGGTGGTCGGATCTCGATCGCGGCACTCAGCTGTGGGGTAGCTGAGGGCTCACTCGATATATCCATCGCCTATTCCAAGGAAAGAGAACAGTTCGGCAAGCCGATCTCCCAGTTTCAGGGTATTTCATTCAAGCTCGCGGACATGGCCACCAGGCTGCATGCTGCGAAATTGCTGACCTATCAGGCTGCAGAAATGAAAAATACCGGAGGTGATGTGAACACCACGGGTGCGATGGCCAAGCTCTTCGCGAGCGAGGCCGCTGTTGATCTCGCCAATGAGGCCGTCCAGATTTTTGGTGGCTATGGGTTTACGAAGGATTACCCCGCTGAGAAATTCTATAGAGACGCTAAGCTTTGCACCATCGGTGAAGGCACCTCTGAGATACAAAAGGTCGTGATTTCGCGATCGCTTCTTCGATAAGCTTTCGTGATTTCTTTTCGTTCTTCGTAAAGTCTCTCTATCTTTGCGGCCCTAAATAAAGTTTTTACATGATTGTAATCAACGTAAAAGAGAACGAATCCATCGACAAGGCCCTCAAGCGATTCAAGAAGAAATTCGAGAAAACCGGTGTACTCAAAGAATTGAGATCACGCACCTCTTACACGAAGCCTTCTGTGAAGAGACGTCACGAGATCATTCGCGCGGCTTATCGACAAAAGATGCAGGATCAGGACAATAAATAGTCCACCGGTCAGGCGTTTTATTCGAAAATTTCTTATGTTAGTCTTTACCCAATTGTAAAGGCTAACGAGTGTTATCCAACTTCCTGAAATACTTAGAATTTGAGAAGCGCAGCAGTAGGCATACTGTGTCCGCATATCAGGAAGATCTCAATCAACTTTCTTTATTCCTTTCTCAGACCTTTGAGATTTCTTCACCCGAAGAAGCTAGTCATGTGCATTTACGCGCCTGGGTGGTAGATCTCGTTCAGAAAGGCCTGTCGCCCACATCGGTCAATCGAAAGATTGCCTGTCTCAAGTCGTTTTACAAATATCTGCGCGTTCGGGATGTCATAGAAGACAATCCTGCCACGCGGTTGCGACCTCTCAAAGTCGAAAAGCGGCTACCCACTTTCTTGCGGGAGTCGGAAGTCATTGACCTCCTGGATCATATCGACTTCGACGCTCACACCTTCAGTGATATGCGCGACAAGTTGCTTTTGGAGTTGCTCTATGCCTCAGGGATGCGCCTGTCAGAGTTGATAGGCCTAAAAATCAGCGACATTAATGAGTTTGATCAGACGATCAAGGTTTTAGGTAAGAGAAACAAGGAGAGAATCATCCCGATCCCTACCTTTATCGTTAAAGTTATAAAGAGCTACCTCCCTTTGAGGTCAGCGGAGTTCCCCGATGCAGGAGACTACCTCTTGCTCACAGACAAAGGTGATATGCTATATCCGATGTTTGTTTACCGTACCGTCAAGAGATACGTGACACTGGTCAGTACCTTGACGAAGAAAAGCCCTCACGTTCTGAGGCACACTTTTGCGACACATTTATTGGAGAAAGGGGCGGATCTCAACGCCGTCAAAGACTTGCTGGGCCATTCCAGCTTGGCGGCCACCCAGGTATACACCCACAACTCCCTTGAGAAACTTAAATCGGCCTTTGATCAAGCGCATCCGAAGGCCTAATGTTACACGTTTAAACCATTACAAGTCATGAAACTGCAGATGCATTCAATTCATTTCGACGCAGATTCCAAGTTGGTAGAATTCATCCAAAGAAAAACTGATAAGCTCGAAACGTTTTACGACCGCATAGTTGATGGAGAGGTTTTCATGCGCCTCGACAAGGATGACAATCGTCAAAACAAGATCATTGAAATAAAACTGAATATACCTGGTGACCAACTTTTCGCACGGACCAAGTCGAAATCCTTTGAAGCAGCGACGGATGAGGCTGTAGAAGCATTGAGACGACAACTGAAGAAGTACAAAGCCAAAAATGTCGTCTATTAATCGGCAAGAGTGAAATAGAAATGGAGGGGCTTCGGCCCCTTTTTTTGTGGATCTTAGTTGGTTGTTTTTCGATCTTGACGATATTTTGGAGGCGACCTTGGGCGTCGAAGCTGCTAAGCGGAGGCGCCCCAGCCCACTTGCCCTGAAGTAGAGAGATGGCGCTTCCGACCCTATTTCAGCGAGCATAGACCCCTCTTACTTCAGGGCAATCCTCTTGCCAGACCGGCGCTAAGCGGGTCTGCCGCTACCGTCCATGGCGCGTGAGTCCTGGCCGGTGGAGACACCGGCTCAGCATCGCCCCACCGTGCTTAAAATCCAGGTTATAGTTTGAGGTCTTGCGTTTACTACCGACGCCAAGTACTGACAATCAATTTCAACTTCTCAACTTATCAACCCCTCAACTTCTTCTCAATCCCTCAACTTTATCAACTCATCAACCCCTCAACTCGTCAACTCATCCCTACTCCTCATAAGCCCAATCCACAGCGTCTTTCATATCCTTCACGACGATGCCCTCTTCTTTCAACTTCCCACGCAGTTCATCCACCTTTTCATAGTTGCGGGCCCTCTTCGCATAGGCGTATTCCTTAAGAATCACATCGAGGAGTCGCTCATGGTCAACATTGCCTTCCTGCTTCAGCCCCAGCACGTCGTTGGTGAAATCAAGGAATGTCTTTTTTAGTTTGTCAAAAGCGTCACGACCGACCTGTTCAAACTTCAACTGCCCTGTTTTTAGTGAGTTGATCTTCTTCAGCATATTGAAGAGGTGCCCAATGGTGAGGGCCGTGTTGAAGTCGTCGTTCATTGCGTGGTAGCAGTTCTCCGTGAGTTTGTTGATCTGCTCTACCTGCTTTGCATCGAGGTCCTCAGTGGTGTTCTCAGGGAACGACATCTCAGAGATTGTGCGAAGGCCGTTGTTCAGCTTCATCCAACCCTTTTGCGCTGCCGCAAGCGCATCATTGCTGAAGTCCAGCGTGCTGGCATAGTGCGACTGGAGCATGAAGAAACGAATCGTCATCGGGCTGTAGCCTCTCTCTAGCAAGGGGTGATCGCCGCTAATCAACTCATGAGGCAGGAAAGAGTTGCCTAGGGACTTGCTCATTTTGGTGCCATTCATGGTCAGCATATTGGTGTGCAGCCAATACTTCGCCTGACTCGAACCTGACGATCCCTTGCACTGTGCGATTTCGCATTCGTGGTGAGGAAATTTCAGGTCCATCCCACCACCATGAATGTCAAACATTTCACCCAGGTACTTCGTGCTCATCACAGAGCACTCCAAATGCCAGCCCGGAAAGCCGTCACCCCAGGGCGAGGGCCATCTCATGATATGGCCTTTGGTGGCTTTTTTCCACAGAGCGAAATCCAACCCGCTGCGCTTATCATCCTGGCCATCCAGCGTCCTTGTGTTCTCCATCAACTCCTCGATCTTACGACCGGACAGCGCCCCGTAGTAGTGCTCCTTATGAAATTTTTCTACGTCGAAATAGATCGAACCATTGACCTCATAGGCAAAGCCTTTGTCCATGATCTCCTTGGTCATTTCTATCTGCTCCACAATGTGGCCGGTGGCAGTGGGTTCGATATCAGGAGGGAGGGCGTTGAAAGTCGCCATCACATCCCTGAAGCCTACGGTGTATTTCTGGACGATCTCCATGGGTTCCAGATTCTCGAGCTTGGCTCTTTTCGAGATCTTATCCTCCCCATCATCAGCGTCGTCCGTCAGGTGGCCTACATCGGTGATATTGCGCACGTATCGTAGCTGATATCCTACAAATCGCAGATACCTGCTGATCACATCAAAGCTGATGAAGGTCCTCACATTTCCGAGGTGGACATCATTATAGACCGTGGGGCCGCAGACATACATGCCTACATATGGTGCGTTTATTGGCTCAAATACTTCTTTCTCTCTCGTCAGAGAATTGAAGACCCGCAGTTTTCCTATCATTCTCAGCAATGTTTTTATCAGATGTCCAGCCTTCCGGCCGAGGAGCGTGTCAGCGTCTTTTTTTAGCGTGATACTGCTCTTTGGATTGAAATTATTTTCGGTTAGCTTTGCATTGCAAATATAGAAACAAGGATGCGAGGGGACACTAGTCCCCTCTTTTCTTTGGGAAAAATGGCCGTGGAGAACGTAGAGGAAGTAGTATCTGCCATATTGGAAAATGAGGTGCTCATTGATTACCCAGAGCACTTTTTGGTCAACCTTGCTTACAGGGGCAAGACCAACTCAGGGAAGTTGCTAGTGGAGGTCGATGGTGACAACGGGTTGAGCATTGACCACTGTGGTGAGATCAGCAGAAAGCTTGGCAAGCTTTTGGAGGAGAAGGACCCCATCAAGGGTAAGTACATACTTGAGGTGACTTCACCGGGAGCGGACAAACCGCTGAAAATGCCACGGCAATATCGAAAACACATCGGCCGGAGACTTCGAGTCACATTGACGGATGACTCGGAGTTGGAAGGTAAGTTGTTGGAGATGAGCGCAGATGCCCTCACTCTGGAGGTGAAGGAAAAAAAGGAAAGCCTGGAAAAACAGGTAGCATTTGAAGAGATAAGGAAATCGAACGTAATAGTATCATTTAAGTAGATGGACACTGGTATATTAATAGATTCGTTTGCCGACTTCGCAAGAGGAAAGAACGTAGATCGCCCCACTATGATCAGGATCCTGGAGGACGTATTCAGGACCATGATCCGGAAGAAATTTAAGGTTGATGACAATTTCGATATCATCATCAACGCCGACAAGGGAGACCTTGAGATCTGGAGATTTCGTGAGATCGTAGATGACAACTCGGAGGACATCTGGGATCATGACAAGATCTGTCTTTCAGACGCCCGCAACATTGAGCCCGATTTTGAGATCGGAGAGGAAGTAGCGGAAGAGATCAAGTTGGAAGATTTTGGTCGCCGCGCAGTGATGACAGCCCGTCAGACATTGATCCAGAAAATCAAAGATCTTGAAAAGGACATCCTTTTTCAGAAATACAAAGACCTCGTAGGCGAGATCATCAATGGCGAAGTGTACCAGATACTCAGCCGCGAAGTGCTGCTGATCGATGGTGAGGGAAATGAGCTGATCCTTCCCAAGCCGGAGCAGATCAATAAAGATCGCTATAGAAAAGGGGACAATGTACGTGCGATTGTTCACAGAGTGGAGATGCACAACGGCAACCCGAGGATCGTACTCTCCAGAACTTCACCCACATTCTTGGAGCGCTTGTTTGAAAGCGAAGTTCCTGAAGTATATGACGGGCTGATCACTATCAAGAAGGTCGTGAGAGAGCCAGGAGAGCGGGCTAAAGTTGCGGTGGAGTCATATGATGACAGGATCGATCCGGTAGGCGCCTGTGTGGGTATGAAAGGTTCTCGTATTCACGCCATCGTGCGTGAGCTTCAAAATGAGAACATCGATGTGATCAATTTCACTGACAACCTTGAGCTCTATATTTCCAGGGCGCTCAGCCCTGCCAAGATCCAAAGTATGAAGATCGAAGAAGACAAGAATCGTGTTTCTGTCTACTTAAAGCCTGATCAAGTATCTTTGGCGATTGGTAAAGGGGGGCAGAATATTAAGCTCGCCAGCCGGTTGGTAGGATTGGAGATCGATGTATTCAGAGAGTTGAGTGAGATGGAAGAGGAAGATGTCGATTTGGATGAATTCTCCGATGAAATCGAAAGCTGGGTGATTGATGAGTTGAAGCGAGTAGGGCTGGATACAGCCAAAAGCGTTCTGAAGTTGGGCCGTGAGGATCTCATACGACGAACTGATCTCGAGGATGAGACCATCGACAATGTGATTTCTATTTTGAACCAGGAATTTGAATAATCTGCAGGGTATCGGAAGAGAGCTGCACTTAGAGTAATATATGTATCGATTAAGCCAAGTAGCAAGAAAACTCAATGTCGGTAGGACTACCATCATTGAATTCCTTTCAGATAAGGGATTCGAAGTGGATAGTAGCCCTAATTCGAAGATTTCTGAGGAGCAGTTCGATATGCTTTCTAAGGAATTTGCAGACTCGGCGCATGATAAGGAAGAGGCGTCTGGCCTCACTATCGGTACCAAGCACACGGATAACCTCGTCATAAAGTCTGGTCAGGAATCGCCCGTAGTTGAGAACAAAGATGAAGAGCGGATCCTGATCAAGGACAATGTCGCCGGCGAGCCTATCAAAGAAAAAAGTGATCGTCCTCCGGAAATCCCGAAGAAAGAGGAGCCCAAGGAGGAGGAAAAAGTCGAGCGAGTCGATCTCACATCCGGAAGACTTTCGGGACCCAAGGTTGTAGGAAAGATAGACCTTGACGAGAAGAAAAAGCCGAAGAAGGCTGCCGCGGAGAAGAAGGAAGAACCTGAGGCCAAGAAGAAGGAAGAGGAACCTAAGAAGAAAGAGGAAGCTCCTAAGAAAGAGGAGCCAGCAGCTGTTGAGAAAGAAGAGGAGACGAAGACTGAGCCTCCAAAACCTGAAGCGACAGAAGAAGCACCAAAAGAAGCTCCTGCAGCGGAGAAAGCAGAGGAGAAGAAAGCACCTGAAGAAGTCGTTAAGGCCAAAGCTGAGTCCCTGAAGGGGTTGACAGTGTTGGGTAAGATTGAGCTTCCTGCCGAGAAGAAGCCCAAGCCTGTTGCTTCTTCAGACGAAAGCAAGGAGCGCAAGAAGCGTCCACGTAAGCGCATTGCCTCAGATCGAGGCGGGGGAGGTCAAGGCCCCGGCCAGGGCGGCGGTGGACAGGATCGTCGCGGACCGCAAGGCGGCGGTGGTCGTGGAGGCCAGAGGGGTCGGAGAGATACCCGCAAGACAGAAGAGCTTTCTGACAAGGAGATCCAGGATAAGATCAAAGCCACACTGGCCAAACTAAGTGGCAGCAAACCCGGCGGGGGAGGCAATAGGGCCAAATACAAAAAAGATAAGCGTAGCGCTCGGGCGGAAGCTGAGGAAGAGCGGCAGATGATGGAGCAGGAGGAGGCCAAGAAGCTAAAGGTGACGGAGTTTATCTCCGCCAGCGACCTGGCATCACTCATGAGTGTTTCAGTCAACGACGTCATCTCCACATGCATGAGCCTTGGCATGTTCGTTTCCATTAATCAGAGGCTTGATGCTGAGACGATCACCGTTATAGCGGATGAGTTCGGCTTCGACGTAGATTTCACTACGGCCGAGGATGAGGTGGAGATCCAGGAGGTAGAAGATGCCGAGGAGGATCTGTCGGAGAGAGCACCGATTGTCACCATCATGGGCCACGTCGACCACGGTAAGACCTCTTTGCTGGATTACATCAGAGACAGTAAAGTCACCGAAGGTGAAGCTGGAGGTATTACCCAGCACATTGGTGCCTATGATGTGATGACCGAGAGCGGTAAGCGCATTGCGTTCCTCGATACTCCCGGCCACGAGGCCTTTACGGCGATGCGTGCACGGGGCGCCAAGATCACAGATATTGTGATCATCGTGGTAGCGGCGGATGATGCCGTCATGCCTCAGACGAAAGAAGCCATCAACCACGCTCAAGTAGCTGGTGTTCCCATCGTTATCGCGATCAACAAAATTGATAGACCAAACGCCAACCCAGATAAGATCAAGGAGGAGCTCTCCGGCATCAACATCCTTGTCGAGGACTGGGGGGGTAAGTACCAGTGTCAGAATATCTCGGCGAAGACGGGTGAGGGAATTGATGATCTCCTGGAAAAGGTGCTGTTGGAAGCGGAATTGCTCGAATTGAAGGCTAATCCAGATAAGCCGGCTGTCGGTTCGGTGATAGAAGCCTCCTTGGACAAAGGGCGAGGCTATGTGACCACGATGATGGTCCAGTCAGGCTCCATGAAAATTGGTGATGTGCTGCTGGCAGGATCGCACTTTGGTAAGATCAAAGCCATGTTCGACCATCGCGGAAAGCAGTTGAAAACAGCAGGACCTTCCACACCAGTGCAGATGCTGGGGCTGGATGGAGCTCCTCAGGCAGGTGATCGATTCAATATCATGGAAACCGATCGCGAGGCGCGGGAAATTGCCACGAAGCGTGAGCAGATCATTCGTGAGCAGAGCATGCGCACGAAGAAGCATATTACATTGGATGAAATCGGTCGCCGACTGGCGATTGGCAGCTTTAAGGAACTTAACGTCATTGTCAAAGGTGATGTGGACGGTTCTGTGGAAGCCCTCGGCGATTCATTGCTGAAGCTGTCAACTGACGAGATCCAGGTCAATATCATTCACAAAGGTGTAGGCCAGATCTCAGAATCTGACGTCTTGCTTGCCTCAGCATCCGATGCGATCATCATCGGCTTCCAGGTGAGACCTTCCGCTGGAGCACGCAAGCTGGCCGAGAATGAGGAAATTGAGATCCGACTCTACTCGATCATCTACGACGCCATCAACGAGCTGAAAGATGCAATGGAGGGTCTACTCGAGCCGACCTCGGAGGAGGTCATCACTGGAAATATCGAAGTCAGAGAAGTCTTCAAAATATCCAAGGTCGGAACGGTGGCCGGTTGCTATGTGACAGACGGATTGGTCAAGAGAAGCAACCAAGTGAGACTCATTCGAGATGGTATTGTCGTATACACGGGTGAGATCAACCAGTTGAAGCGCTTCAAAGACGATGTGAACGAGGTGAAGAATGGCTACGAGTGCGGAGTGTCAATCAAGAACTTCAACGACATCAAAGTCGGTGACGTGATTGAAGGCTTCGAAGTGAAGGAGGTAAAGCGAACACTGTAGACTTTTACCCAGGGCATCGCAGAGAACAAACCCCATCCAGTTTTCTGACGAATGTCATTCAGTGCTCCGAGCAGATTTTGCTATTTTGAGGCCCCAAACTTGAGACATTTATGGCTCTTTATACAGCGTTGACCCTATTATTGATCGGGATGATCACGGTATTTGTGGTCCTTTTCCTGGTAGTTTCCGTCGGGAATCTGCTGATATATTTCGTCAATCGATACTTGCCCGTTGATCAGGGCCCTCCAGACTCCTCCATACCAGGTAAGAAAGTAGCCGTGCTAACTGCCGCGGTCGAAGCAGTAACTCAGGGAAAAGGGGTCATCACCAAAATCGAAAAATTATAGTAATGGGAAAAGAAATTGGTCTCAGTCTCATCTACAGAGACATGTGGCAGTCCTCAGGTAAGTACATGCCTCGAGTTGATCAGCTGGTGAAAGTTGCCGAGCCCATCGTCGAAATGGGATGTTTCCGACGTGTCGAAACCAATGGCGGTGGATTTGAGCAGATCAACCTTCTCTACGGTGAGAACCCAAATAAATCTGTTAGAGAGTGGACGCAGGCTTTCAATGATGCCGGTATAGAGACGCACATGCTCGAGCGAGGGCTCAATGGCCTGCGGATGTATCCTGTGCCGAGAGACGTCCGAAGACTGATGTTCAAGCTCAAGAAGATCCAGGGCACGGATATCTCGCGATCGTTTGACGGACTTAATGATACCCGTAATCTCAAGCTATCAATAGAGTACGCTAAGGAAGGTGGGATGATCGCACAGGGTGCGCTTTGTATCACCCATTCGGCGCTACATACGGTCGACTACTATCTTAATATGGCGGGGGAGCTCATCAACATGGGGGCTCAGGAGATCTGCATCAAAGACATGGCAGGTATTGGCAGGCCTGCGAGCATGGGTAAGCTGGTAGAAGGCATCAAACAAATCAAGAAGGATATTCTCGTCACGTATCACGGCCACTCTGGCCCGGGGTTCTCAGTGGCCTCTTCGTTGGAGTGTGCTAGGGCCGGAGTCGACTTTATCGACGTGGGGATGGAGCCTTTGTCATTTGGCACTGGCCATGCAGATCTACTGACAGTGCACGAAGTCTTGCGTGATGCCGGCTTCTCGGTGCCCGACATCAATATGAAGGCCTACATGCAGGCCCGCGCACTGACACAAGAATTCATCGACGACTTTTTGGGCTACTACATAAATCCCAAGAACCGACTGATGAACGCGCTCCTCATAGGTCCCGGTTTGCCCGGAGGTATGATGGGAAGCTTGATGGCCGATCTGGAGAACAACTTGACGAGCCTCAATAAGTGGAAAGAAAAGAACAATGAGCCCAAACTGACACAGGATGACCTGCTCATCAAGCTCTTTGACGAGGTCGAGGAAATCTGGCCAAAAATGGGTTATCCACCGCTCGTGACCCCATACAGTCAATATGTGAAGAATGCAGCGCTCGTCAATGTCATGCAGATGGAGAAAGGCAAAGAGCGATGGTCTTTACTGGATGACAATAACTGGGACATGTTGCTTGGAAAATCTGGTCGAGTGCCAGGAGAGATCGCTCCTGAATTGAAAGATCTGGCATCCGAGCAAAACAGAGAATTCTTTGATGGCGATCCTCAGGACCTCTATCCAGACGTATTGGACGATTTGCGCAAAGAGATGGAGGAGAAAGGCTGGGATACTGGCCAGGATGACGAAGAGCTCTTCGAATATGCCATGCACCCCCAGCAGTACGAGGCGTATATGAGTGGCAAGGCGAAGAAGGATTTTGAAGCCGATCTTGCCAAGCGGAGAGGCGCCAAAGCGGAAACCACGGAAGTGGCGGCGAGTAGCAATGGACAGGCGCCCGCCAGGCCCAAATCGCTGCAGATCGATGTCAATGGCGAAAAATTCAATGTGTCCATCGCCTATGGGGAAGAGGCCCCAGTCGCTCAGGCTGCTGCTCCCGCAGCCACAGCTCCTGCACCAGTAGCTACGGCTTCTACCAAGGCCATCACAGCACCTCTCGAGGGCAAAGTATACCTGACAAAAGATGCTGGAGAAAAGGCCGTGAAGGTTGGCGACCAAATCAACAAAGGAGACGTTGTGTTGTACATCGAATCCATGAAAGTGACCAACGCCGTGAAGAGTGAAGAAGAAGGCGTAGTTACTGAGATCCTCGTCAGCGAGGGGGAAGATGTTTTTGACGACGATGTACTCATAAAGCTGGCCTGAGTTGGACCTACTGCAGAAGCTCTACGAGATGACGGCCATCCAAAACATTGTGGATGAGCCCCAGATCCTCTTAATGTTGGTTATCGCTTTCTTTCTCCTGTTTTTGGGGATCAAGAAACAATACGAACCACTCCTATTGGTGCCCATTGCTTTCGGCATGCTGTTGGCGAATTTCCCCGGAGGGCAAATGAGCGTCGACAAAGTCGATGAAAGTCTGACCTTGTTCCAGATTGCCAATCAGCATGGGATCATGAACTTTCTGTACTATGCATTGATAAAAACGGGTTTCTTACCGCCGATCATCTTCCTGGGAGTAGGCGCTTTGACGGACTTTGGTCCGATGTTAAGGAACCTGCGGTTGGCTTTTTTCGGAGCAGCAGCGCAGATTGGCATTTTCACAGTGCTCATTTCGTCTGTTGCTTTGGGTTTTGATCTCAAGGAAGCCGCTTCTTTGGGGATCATCGGGGGTGCGGATGGCCCTACGGCCATTTATACGACGATCAAACTTGCGCCACACCTCTTGGGGCCTATTGCTATTGCCGCTTATTCTTATATGGCGCTAGTGCCGGTCATCATTCCGTTCGTTGTGCGATTCACAACTACCAAAAGTGAACTGATGATCAATATGAAACAGCAGGATAGACTGTTTCCTTCTAGCAAGCCCGTCAAGAACCTACAGGCATTGAAGATCCTTTTCCCCATCGCTGTCGGGACAATCGTGGCGTTACTGGTGCCCTCATCGGTGCCGCTGATAGGACTGCTGATGTTTGGCAATCTGGTGAAGGAAATTGGCCAATCGACGGGTCGGCTACACAAAGCTGCCTCGGACACTATTCTCAACGCGGCGACGATCTTCCTTGGCCTATCTGTTGGGGCGACCATGACTGCAAAGGCCTTCCTCAACGTGCAAACGCTCTTGATCATCCTGGGAGGTTTTGTGGCTTTTGCTATTTCAATTGCTGGCGGAATTTTCGCCGTGAAAGCCTATAACCTCTTTGCTACGAAGAAGATCAATCCATTGATCGGAGCGACAGGGCTCAGCGCAGTACCGATGGCCTCGAGAGTTGCTAACGATATCGCTTTGAAGCACGACCCCAACAATCATCTGTTGCAGTACGCCATGGCCAGCAACATCTCAGGGGTCATTGGCTCGGCCGTAGCCGCGGGCGTGCTGATTTCTTTCCTTAGTTGATCTCACGAGGACTGGCGAAGACAACACACAATTTGTAGTCATACCGAACCACGATAGGTAGATACCCATCGGCGTTGTACCTTTAGCTGATGAGCAGGATAATCGTCACAGGTGCCAATCGAGGCATAGGTTATGAGATCGCCCGGCAATTGGCAGTACATGGTCATGAGGTGATACTTACAGCACGGGATCCGGAGAAGGGCAAAGAAGCACAAGCCAGCCTGGCAGCAGACGGCTTGACGGTTGACTTTCTCGAGTTGGACGTCGGCAGCGAGATGAGCATTCAGCAGTTTGTGCAGCATTTCGGTGACCGATATGATTCCGTTGATGGCCTGGTGAACAATGCGGGAGTTTTCCTCGACAAAAACTCCTCTCTGGAGAAAGTTGAGATGTCCATTTTCCGGCAGACTATTGAAATCAATTTCTATGGCCCGCTGCTCCTCACTCGAGGGCTCCTGCCATTCCTGAGAAAAAGTAAGGACGCACGGATTGTCAATCTGTCCAGTGGCTTGGGTGCACTGGGTGACATGGGGGCTGGCTACCCATCTTATCGGGTATCAAAAGCGGCGATGAATGCCATGACCGCTATCTTCGGCGCGGAGCTGGCCACAGACGGGATCATGACCAATAGTGTCTGCCCCGGATGGGTACAGACAGACATGGGAGGTGCCGGTGCCACGAGAACCGTGGACAAGGGCGCCGAGACTCCAGTGTGGCTGCTGACAGAGGACCGAAAACGCCTTCCAAATGGAAAGTTCCTGCGTGACAAGCAAGTGATCGAATGGTGAAAGAATTTTAAGAAGGACCGATGAAATATAGACTACTGGGTAATTCAGGATTGAGGGTTTCCGAGATCTGTTTAGGAACCATGACCTTTGGAGAAGAATGGGGCTGGGGCGCTGATAAGCGTACAAGCAAGGCTATTTTCGATTACTATGCCAACTTAGGCGGCAACTTCATCGACACCGCTAATAGATACACTGAAGGCACGAGCGAGAAGTATGTGGGCGAATTTGTCAAGTCCGATCGCGATCACTTCGTTGTGGCGACAAAGTATACGCTCTTTGACAAACCGAACGATTTAAACTACGCTGGCAATCATCGTAAAAACATGATGAGGAGCGTAGAGGCCAGCTTGAGTCGGTTGCGAATGGACGCCATTGACCTTTTGTGGGTACACATGTGGGATGGTACTACACCCGTTGAAGAGGTCATGAAGGGTCTGGAGGACTTGGTCAGCCAGGGAAAGGTGCACTACATTGGGATTTCCGACACACCTGCATGGGTCGTCTCGAGAGCTAATACGATTGCGGAGTTTCGGGGGTGGTCCAAATTTGTTGGACTTCAGGTTGAGTATAGCTTGCTCCAGCGAACACCGGAACGAGATTTGATCCCTATGGCAGATGCCTTGGGCCTTACCCTGACGCCATGGGCGCCATTGGGTGGAGGTGCCCTCACCGGTAAATACCTCAAAGGTGGAGACGCTGGCCGGGTAAAGGAGGAAAGTGCACGCCGAAGTGAGCGTAGCAACAGGATTGCACAGACGGTCGTCGACCTCGCTCAGGAGTTGGGAGTCAGTCCAGCCCAATTGGCTACTCGTTGGACCATGCAGCACCCATCGCAATCAATACCCATCGTCGGCGCCAGAAAGTTGGAGCAGATACAGGATAGTCTCAAAGCCGCGGAAATAGAAATCCCGGAGGCGGCCATGGAGAAATTGGCTGATGTCAGTGCTATCGAGTTGGGATTCCCGCATGATTTCCTCAAGCAGGACGGCGTGAAGCACGTTTCCTTCGGCGGCGACTACGACAAGCTAATTTTCTAGGCTTTCTTTCCTGAAGTACTCGTAGTTGGTAAGATCCCAATCGATCACTAGTCCGCGACCGACTCCCGTGGCAACACTGTCACCATACAATTCGTGGACGAGGTAGAGTGCCACGTCATACGACTTTGCTCCCCCGGCAGAGGTCAGTAGTTTTCCATCGTGAACGAAGGAGAGGCCTTCCCTCACGTCAAGGTCTGGGAACATTTGACGATAGCGCCCTATATCTGTGGGGAAAGTGGTTGAGACTTTTCCATCTACCAAACCAGCCTTGGCTAGTACAAATGCACCGTCGCAAAGAGACATCACATAGTCTGCCGATTCACCGACTCGCTGAACGAATGAGATCAACTCCTCATTCTCGAGGTCGCTGTCCATATTATGTTCTGCGCTGGCCACTACAAGAATGTCTATTTTCGGGTGCTGGTCGAATGTATAATCAGGCAATATTTTAAGCCCTTCAAAAGTTGTGACGGGATTCTTTGTAGGACTGACCGTGAATACTTCGATGCCACCCTCAGTATGGAAGATGGTGTGCTGAAAGATGTCAAAAGGAGCCATCAGCTCCGAGTTGTACACACCATCTATTAACAGGAACCCGGCTTGCAGCTTGCTTTTGTCGGTGGTAACCACCGGCTGATCCTTGACACCCGCAGAGCAGCTAGCGAGCCAAAGGCCGCTGAAGACCAGGATGTACCTACAGGCCGAAAGCACTCTTGACCTGGTCCACGTAATCCAATTTCTCCCATGTAAAGGTTTCGACCTCTTTGGTCACCTCCTTGCCGGAAGATTTAAAGGTGATGGTCTTAGACTCTGGCACGCGACCCATGTGGCCATAAGCAGCAGTTTCGGAGTAAATAGGTTCTCGCAGCTTCAAACGTCGTTCGATGGCGACAGGACGCATGTCGAAGATCTCTTGTACTTTTTGAGCGATCTCTCCATCGGTGAGATCCACCTTAGCCGTGCCGTAAGTGTTGACGTAGATACCCATGGGCTCCACTACTCCGATGGCATATGAAACCTGTACCAGCACTTCGTCCGCAACCCCGGCAGCGACGAGGTTCTTGGCGATGTGGCGTGTGGCGTATGCTGCCGAGCGGTCTACTTTTGAAGGATCTTTGCCAGAGAAGGCCCCCCCTCCG
Source organism: Cyclobacteriaceae bacterium (assembly GCA_965227935.1). Lineage (GTDB taxonomy): Bacteria > Bacteroidota > Bacteroidia > Cytophagales > Cyclobacteriaceae > JAWPMT01. Next base: position 1,088,688 of record CBDDGS010000055.1, read on the forward strand.
TGTGCGCCTTTTCCTCCATAAGTGTCGACGATGATTTTGCGACCAGTGAGACCGGTATCACCGTGCGGCCCGCCGATAACGAACTTGCCGGTCGGATTGATGTGGTATTTGATTTGATCGTTGAATAGCGCCTGGATTTCCGGCTTCACCTTTGCCTTTACCCTAGGGATAAGAATGCTGACAATGTCTTCTTTGATCTTCGACAGCATACTATCGTCATTGCTGTCAAATTCGTCGTGCTGAGTTGATACCACGATCGCATCAATCCTTACTGGCTGATTGTGATTATCATACTCGATTGTCACCTGCGATTTGGCATCAGGTCGGAGATAGGTGATGTCCTTGTTCTCTCGTCGCAGTGCCGCCAACTCTCTGAGGATCTTATGAGACAGATCCAGCGCCAGGGGCATATAATTTTCGGTCTCCTTAGTGGCATAGCCAAACATCATCCCCTGATCCCCGGCACCTTGCTCTTCGGGGTTGTCTCGGTCCACACCGCGGTTGATATCCTCTGACTGCTCGTGGATAGCGGAGAGCACCGCACAAGACTTAGAGTCAAATTGGTATTCACTCTTCGTATAGCCAATTTTCTCAATAACATCCCGGGCGATCTGCTGGACGTCCAGGTAGCTTTTGGATTTCACCTCCCCTGCCAGGGTGACAAGACCAGTGGTTACAAGTGTTTCGCAGGCGACCTTGGAATCAGGATCGAAAGCAAGAAAGTGGTCAATAAGAGCATCAGAAATCTGATCGGCAACCTTGTCGGGGTGGCCTTCAGAAACGGACTCGGAGGTGAACAAGTAAGACATCTATTTCTATTTTAGGGCGCAAATTTATCGTTTCTAGTGGAATTGTGCTTGATACTGAGAACAAACCCTGAATTCTTCGACCTATGGGCGGCTGCCGAGGCAAAAAATCGTTGGCTTTTTGTGCAGGTTTGGCTTGTCGCTCTTCCACGCTTTCACCGATTGTGTTCTGATCAACTCCTCACTTCCTGTGATACAAGAGGCGATACATAGTAGAGCCTCACCGGCGAGATGGGTCAGGAGGTCGTCCAGTAGTTTGTCATTGCGATAGGGTGTCTCCATAAAGATCTGGGTCACCCCCGTTCGCCGCACTTCCTTTTCGAGTGCCGCCATTCTAGCGATGCGCTCGCGACGCTCAATGGGCAGGTAGCCATGAAAGGTGAACCGCTGTCCGTCCATTCCTGATGCAATGAGTGCCTGAATGATCGAGGAGGGTCCCGGGAGGGGCACGACTGTGATCTGCTTTTGGTGGGCATAGTCCACGGCAAGTCTGCCAGGATCAGCAATACCCGGCATCCCAGCCTCAGACATTAGCCCCATGTCCTCACCTTGAAGGAGCGGGGCCATCAGTCGCTGTATGTCTTTCCTTTCAGTCGCCTTGTCGAGTGTGGAGAAATGAAGGGCGCTGATGTCTAAACCCAGATTTAGAGAGCTGATGTACCGCCGCGCTGTTCTCACTTGTTCAACGAGGAAGTGATCAGTACCTGCAATGATATCCTTGACCATGGGTGCGATGATCTCCGGGCCGTTTGAAGGATCCAGATAAGTCGGGATCAAGAAAAGTCTACCTTTGGCACTCACCTCTTTTCGGAAATGGGGAAGTTATTCATTGTCATTGGCACAGTGCTTATCATCGTGGGCATTTTACTGGAAACTGGCGTATCGTTGCCACTCGGCAGATTGCCGGGAGACCTTCGATTCGAGTCGGGCAACAGCAAGGTATATATTCCCATAACCTCTTCTCTTTTGATCAGTGTTGTCCTGAGCTTGATCATTTACCTGGTTCGCAGGTTCTAGACGAAAAGGTCCCGAACGGCACTTAGAACCTCCATCGGCTTTTCGGCATGCACCCAATGACCGGCTTGGATATCCACGATACGGGCCTTAGGGAAATGATCAAGTATCAGGCTCTCGTCATCCCCACTAATGTAGTCGGAGTTGGTTCCTCGGATAAACAAGGTGCTTTTCTCAAAGGAGAGATCAGCTGGTAATCCCTGCCCGAGTTCGTCGATACTGCTCTCGATGGCCTCGAGATTGAGTTTCCATGAGAAACCTTCACCCGTTCTTTGAAGATTCTTAAGGATGAATTGCCGAATACCAAAGTCGGCTATGACTGCACTCACTTGGTCATCTGCCTCCTTTCGGGATGAAATGCTCCCGAGGTCGACGGAGTGAAATGCCTTAAATATGTTCTGATGGTGAGGCACGTAGTATTTTGGCGCTATATCAACCACTACCAGTTGGGAAACAAGCCCTGGAAACCGGCAAGAGAAATACATACCGACTTTCCCACCCATGGAATGACCTATGACACGACATTCGTGGATGTTTTCCGACTGGCAGAGTTCATGGATATCATCGCTCATCGCCCAGTAATTCATCGCATTGTCATGCGGGGACAGTCCGTGATTTCTCAGATCTATCAAATAGACGCGATGGCTTTTTGCCAATTCCTTGCCGACAGTTTGCCAGTTGTCCGCCGAGCCGAATACACCGTGAAGCACAAGGACGGGTTCTCCCTCGCCCATTACTCTAAAGTTTAGTTTCATTGTAACTGTCGCCTGTACATGGGAATGATGTTTTCAAGCCCGTAGTAGAGGGCATCGCAGATCAACGCATGACCAATGGACACTTCGTCCAGGTCCGGTAGGTGTTCTTTCAAGTATTTCAGGTTGTTTAGGTCCAGGTCGTGACCGGCGTTCACGCCAAGGCCCAGGTTTCTCGCGGCGTTGGCCGCATTGACATAGTCGCGCACTGCCTCCTCTTTGTCAATAAGGTAGCCGGCCGCGTAGGGTTCTGTGTAGAGCTCCACCCGGTCAGCACCAATCTTTGCGGCCCCTTCTATCATGCGCTCCACAGGATCGACGAAGATGCTCACCCGGGCACCACAGGACTTGAGCTGGGCCACAATATCCTTAAGATAGTCGGCCTGCTCCACTGTGTTCCACCCCGCATTGGATGTGAGTACATCAGGGCTGTCCGGCACCAGTGTTGCCTGGGTAGGCCGTATATCTTCGATGATTTTCATGTATCGCCTGTCGGGGTACCCTTCAATATTGTACTCCGTAGTAACGACGTCCTTGAGGGCGTAGGTGTCCTCGCCTGTGATGTGTCTCTCGTCCGGTCTTGGGTGGACTGTGATGCCGTCAGCTCCAAATTTTTCACAATCGCGAGCCGCCTGCACGACGTCTGGATTGTTGCCACCACGAGCATTGCGCAGAGTTGCAAATTTGTTGACGTTTACGCTAAGTTTGGTCATCTGATCATGGGTATAATCTGAAGCAAAAATAGTTGGTCATCATGAGCTTGAAATCGCAAGTAGAACAAGAAATCAAACAGGCGATGTTACAAAAGGAAAAAGATCGTCTGAGGGCGCTGAGAGCCATCAAGTCCGCCATTCTCCTTGCGGAAACCGAAAAGGGTGCAGGAGACGGTATTTCTGAGGAGACAGAGCTGAAGTTGCTTCAAAAGGCAGCCAAGCAACGCAGAGATAGCATTGAAATCTACGAGGGCCAGGGTCGGGAGGATCTGGCAGAGACAGAGAAGCAAGAGCTGGTCGTAATCGAGGAATTTCTACCCAAACAACTTTCCGAGGAGGAACTTGAGAAGGAGGTCCAGGCCGTGATTGCGCAAGTCGGTGCGGCAGGGCCACAGGACATGGGAAAGGTGATGGGCGCTGCCACCAAAAAACTGGCGGGCAAAGCTGATGGGAAACTCATTTCCTCCGTGGCCAAACGACTCCTGACGGCCTAGATGAACTACATCGATATCTTTATCCTCATCATACTGGGGTTAGCGGCGGTCAAGGGATTCAATAAGGGATTGATCGTCGAGTTGTTCTCATTGGTAGCATTCTTTTTTGGGATTTTTGTTGCGATCGAATTCGCTGCGCCTGTGGCGGATGCCTTGGCGCAAGGCTCTGGCTGGTATGGTTTGGTCCTGGTTGGTGTTTTTGTTTTACTGTTTTTTGCACTCTCTTTTGCCGTCAATCTGCTGGCGAAGATCATCAAGAAGGCAGTGCACCTCATTTTGCTCGGATGGTTGGACAGCCTGCTCGGCAGTTTGATAGGGATGCTCAAATGGGCATTCATCCTCAGTATTATACTCTGGGTGCTGAGTGCCGTGGGATTTCAGTTACCGCAAAAGACCCTCCGGTCGTCAATGCTCTATCCGCATATTGCGGCCATTGGCCCCAAGGCATTTGATCTGGTGGAGACCTTGTTGCCTTTTATGGATGAATTTCGTGAGTTGAGAGAACGAAACAACAACGATGAGCATTTTGTGTAATAGCGATGTTGTATATTGAGTAATATCGAAAAGACATGGCTCTGGAGATAACAAGGATCAGTAGGCCTCCGTTAGTGACTAAGGGACAAAACCAATTGGCCATGCAAATGGTCGTGGCATCTAATCCCATAATGCCCAATAGGGTGGTGGTCTTCTACGATAAAGGGAAGGACAGATTGAAAAAGGAGCCTGCTAACGAACCCAGCGCCATTGTACAGATGTTTTTTGTATAAGCTTAGACCAGAATATGACGGCACAAGATCTCATCAATTACATGATCCCCCCACTAAAAATAGAGGACGAAGCTTCCAAAGCGGCTACGTGGATGGAAGAGTTGCGATTGACTGAGCTGCCGGTAGCAAGCGATGAGAGATTTCTCGGTTTTGTGGTCGAGGAAGCGTTTATGGAGGATTTCGAGGCGGGGACACAAAAAATTGGAGATCTCCAGTTGGACAAAAAGGAGTGCTTCGTTTACAATCAGCAGCACTTCTACGATGTCTTGAAGGTGGCTTCCACACATGGTAACAAGCTTGTCGCGGTTTTGGATGAGTCCAATCACTATCTCGGTGTAGTATCAACCGAGGATCTGGTTGAGGCCTTTGCGCGGACGTCCGCCATTAGCGGTTCCGGGGCGATTCTGGTGATTGAGACCAACTCTCGCGATTACCATTTGAGCCAGATCTGCAGGCTTATCGAATCCACCGATACAAAGGTGATAAGTGCTTACATCACCTCACAAACCCAGGATCCATCAAAGCTGGAGTTGACACTCAAGCTAAACAAAGAAGAGACTTCCTACGCGATATCCATCCTGGAGGCCAATGGCTACAAAGTCATAGAATCTTACTCAGAGTCCAGTGCCTCGGTACATGAGCAAGAGCGATTAGACCAACTGATGAACTTCCTAAAACTATGAACCTCCATGCAACGAATAGCCATTCATGGCCGTGATGTTTCCCAAGAGATAGAACCCTACATCAAGGAAGTGATCTCGGTCCTCCGGGATCATAGCGTGGAGATTTTTGTATCTGACACCTTTTGTTCCACCAGGTATAGCCATCTGTTTGAAGGAGTGGAGCGCTTTTCTGAAGTCCAGAGCAGCGACCAATTCGACTGCTTTTTGAGCCTTGGTGGCGATGGTACTTTTCTGGAGACACTCACCTATGTTGGCGCCACTGAGATACCAGTTTTGGGGATCAATATGGGTAGATTGGGCTTTCTAGCCCACATTGCAAGGGAGGATATTCGACCGGCGCTGTCACGGTTGTTTAGTGACAAATTCACGTGTGAGGAGCGATCGATGGTCTCTCTGGAGAGTAGTGAAAAACTCTTCGATCAGAACTTCGCTCTGAACGAAATTGCCATCCTCCGAAAGGACACCAGCTCCATGATTGTGGTCACTGCGTATATCAATGACAGCTACCTGGCCACCTATTGGGCGGACGGATTGATGGTCTCAACACCCACTGGCTCGACCGGATATTCGCTGAGTTGTGGGGGGCCGATAGTGATGCCTGAGTCAGGCAATTTTGTCATCACGCCGGTGAGCCCACACAATTTAAATGTGCGTCCTCTCGTTCTATCAGACGACTGTACCTTGCGTTTTGAGGTAGAAAGCCGCGGTTTAAGTTTCTTAGTCTCTCTCGACTCCAGATCCGCAGCAACTCACGACGGCGTGAAGATCACGGTAAAGAAAGCTCCCTTCAAGGCAAAAATGATCCGTATTGAGGGGTACAGCTTTATCGAAACCCTAAGAGCTAAGCTTTCTTGGGGCCTTGATCGTCGAAACTAAATTCTGGAGCATCCGGAATTTTTCGCAGTTAGTCGGGATATGCCTTCGCTTGGTCTATAATTATTGCAAATGGTAAGGGCTTTCTAGTACTTTTCCACTCAATTATCTAAAGAACGAAATGCATTTAAACCGAAAAACGGTTCTTGCGATATTCATTGTCTTTTTTTTAATCGCAGATGACGCTTTGGCACAGCGAAGAAGAAGACCAGGAAAGTATCGTCGCAGAAGAGCTACCAGCAAACGCATATCCAAATATCGCGGTGGACGCGTGTTTGGAGGTGCCGGTCGATTCAGACCCTACCACTACATCGGAGGTGGAATCAATGCATTTAACTACTTCGGAGATTTAGCACCAGTCAATAAAGCCGCCAGCACGGACATTTCTTTTACCAGGCCGGGATTCGGAGTCATGTATGGCTACAGGTTCCATCCTGTGATGGCGTTCAGGGCAGCATACAACTGGGGATTTCTCCGGGGTGATGATGTTACTTCCTCGACGACGGATCCTCAGGCTTTCGGTCGCTATACGCGAAATCAAAGCTTCCGGAACTTCATCAACGAGTTGTCCCTGGGTGTAGAATTTCACGTCTTGCCCAATTATCGCCGACCGGCTCAGCGGCCACCATTTAATGCCTATGTTTTCTTGGGTGTTGCCGGCTATCACCACCAACCACAAGGTAAAACGCCAAAATTCGATTATCAGACGGGATCTGATGCTCCTTTGCCAGCTGGCATGATACCTGGAGAATGGGTGAATCTCAAGCCATTAGGCACGGAGGGGCAAAACATAGCCGATCCAACTATTGCAGGCAAGAATTATAGCCTTTGGCAAGTGGCTGTTCCTCTGGGAATTGGTGGGCGAGTTGCTTTTCCTAGACAGAATTTGAATGTCGGATTGGAACTCGGGTATCGTTACGTGTTTACGGACTACCTGGATGATGTGAGTACCGAGTTTGTAGATCTTGATCGATTTACAGATCCGGCTTCACGGATTTTTTCTGACCGAAGTGCCGAGCTGGAGGCCGTTGTGACAGGAGAACAGCGCAATGTTCGACTCATTCAGGAAGATTTTAACGGCACCCTTTATTATTTTGCGGGAGATATCAATGGGGGACATAGCGGAGTGGTCAGAGGAAACCCCAATGACAACGACATGTACTTTATCACCCAGATTCGCGTTACGTACATATTGAATGGCGGTGGCGTTAGGACCGCAGCCAAGTTTAGATAAGCTTTAAGGCTACTTGAAAAAACTACTTTTCTTCCTGCTCGTGATCGGGATGCTTTCCCCGGTTAGTGCTCAATTTATTGAGTTCGGAGGGGGCATTGGCACATTTTCGTATGCGGGTGACCTTTCTCGAGGGTACAAACCTCTCAAGGCTCGGTTTGGAGCACATGGCGTCTATCGCATGAACTTCACTGAGTTTTTCAGTTTTCGCACGACGCTCGCGATTGGTTCCTTTTACGGCGAGGATGACCCAGCGATCGACGCACTGGGGGAGGTTCGGCAGCAGAGCTTTAGTACTTCTGTCGTAGAGGTTTCCGGAGCCCTGGAGTATTACTTTCTCAACTTCCGGGATAAGGACGCAAGAACCCGGTGGTCACCCTATCTTTTTGCTGGATTTGGTCTTTCTCGACTGGGAAAAGTCGAAAGTGCTCCTGACGACTTCAACAAAATACAGGCTGTTGTACCATTTGGCCTCGGGTTGACGCATTTGTTAGGCAAACAGTTTAATCTCGGTGTCGAGTTGGGCGTCCGAGGGACTTTTACCGACCACATCGATGGTGTTTCCGACAGCGACCAGACCCGCAAGGACGGCTTTCAGTTCGGTCATCCAAATAGCAACGATTGGTATTTCTACGGAGGCATCACCTTCACATATATTCTCTATAAGATTCCTTGCCCCTTTCCCTACGTGCCGAATAGATCGATGTTCAAGCGTTAAATCCGGTTAAATCGGGCACTTTCCTTCAGTATCTTAAAAAAAAGTCACCATTTTTGTAGGCCTTTCAGAGATTGGTGGGTGGAATGCAAGATCTTTCAACAAATAGGGAGTTTCCGAAACACATCGCGGTCATTATGGACGGGAATGGTAGATGGGCCCAGGGTAAGGGTGCATCGCGCATTTTCGGCCACCGTAATGCCATCAAAGCGGTTCGTGAGACAACGGAATTCTGCGCTGAAAACGGCGTAGACTATCTCACCCTATATGCCTTTTCCACAGAGAATTGGGCGCGACCCAAGTACGAAGTGGATGGCCTTATGACCTTGCTTGTCGCCACTATTAACGACGAGTTACCAACCCTGGAAAAGAACAATGTGAAGCTCGAGTCTATCGGTGACATCTCCAAACTGCCAAGGGATGCCCAGGAACGCTTGGCATTTGCCAAGCAGGAAACTGCTAACAATACGGGCCTTACGCTGGTCTTGGCTTTAAACTATAGTGGTCGCTGGGATCTCGAGCAGGCAGTGAAGAAGATGATGGCCGATCAGCAGGCTGGCACGCTGTCATCAGAGGACGTCGATACCAATACCGTGAATAGGTACCTAGCAACTGCCGGCATGCCCGATCCGGAATTGATGATTCGCACAAGTGGAGAAATGAGAATTAGCAATTTCCTCCTATGGCAACTGGCCTATACTGAGCTTTACTTCACCGAAGTACTATGGCCGGACTTTAGAAAGGAACACATGCAGGCGGCTATAGATGTTTACAATAGCAGAGAACGAAGATTTGGCAAAACGAGCGAGCAAATAGTGGTTGGATGAAGAAGTTATTGTTAATCGTTTTTTGCTATCAACTAGCGGTCACAGCTTACAGCCAATTACTTTTTGGTAGAAACCGTGACAACCAGCAACAGCAGGACGTGGCTATCAACTACTCCAGCCCAAAGGAGTATGAGATCGCAGGAATAGAGGTTACAGGTGTTGAATTTCTGGACAACAATGCCTTGATATCCCTCTCCGGCCTTAAGGTGGGTGACAAAATCAAGATTCCCGGAGACGAGATTTCAGGTGCGCTCAAAAAACTGTGGAATCAGGGGATCATAGGTGACATCACCATCAGTGCCTCGAAGATCGAAGGCAGTCAAATCTACCTGGTGATTGAGCTTTCAGAGCGACCACGACTCACAAGATATGCTTTTGAAGGCTTGAACCGAACTCAGGAAGGTGAGGTAGAGGAAGATCTGGAGTTGGTTCGGGGACGTATACTGACAGACGTCGTCGTGAAAAACGCCGAACTGACGGTGAAGAAGTACCTGGAAAGCAAGGGCTATCGCAATGCCCTGATCGATGTCCGACAGGACCGGGATACTTTGCTGAGGAATAGCGCCGTGCTAATTATAAGTGTTGACAAAGGCAAGAAAGTAAAGGTGCAGGACATAGACTTCGTCGGCAACCAGGCTTTTGCTGATTCCAAGCTCAGATCAAAATTGAAGAAGACGGGAGTTCGTCCCTATTTCAAGCTGCCATCTAATCTACTGGGCAAGTCTTTGAAGCTCTTGAATCCCGTGAATCTGGCAGAATTTATGACTCACCGCGATACGACCTATCTGGTGCAGGAGTATTTGGCGGCGCAGGCGAAGGTCAATGTCTTCAAGGCCGCGAAGTATGTGCAGAGCGATTTCAAAGAAGACAAAGCGATGCTTCTGGCTTTCTACAACTCCCGTGGTTACAGGGATGCGGAGCTCACTTACGATTCGATACTCAGCACAGATGAGCGGTCCCTGAGATTGAAGATCGGGATAGAAGAGGGCACCAAATACTACTTCAGGGACATTACCTGGGAAGGCAATTTTGTTCATGAGGACGACATTTTAGATCAAATCCTCGCTATCAATAAGGGCGATGTCTATGATCTTGAACTTATCAATAAGAAGCTAAACTTCAACCCTACAGGCCCGGATATCAGCTCGTTGTACATGGACAATGGCTATCTGTTCTTCAGCGTCACACCAGTAGAAGTAGGTATCGACGAAGATTCCATTGACGTGGAGATGCGGATTTATGAAGGTGCGCAGGCCACCATTCGGGAAGTAACCATTAGTGGCAATGACAAAACCAACGACCACGTTATCCTACGCGAGCTGAGAACTCTTCCAGGTCAGAAGTTTAGCCGCGCGGAGTTGATAAGGACACAGCAAGAGCTCTCACAGCTCGGATACTTTGATCCGGAGCAGGTGAATCCTATCCCGAAGCCCAATCCTGCGGATGAGACAGTCGATATCGAATGGGCGCTGGTTGAGCGACCTTCAGATCAGATCGAGATGTCCGGTGGTTGGGGAGGTACATTTGGATTCATCGGTACGCTCGGGTTGACCTTCAACAACTTCTCTATGAAGGAGGCATTGACATTGAAGAAGTTCCCGCCGACAGGTGACGGACAGAAGTTAAGTGTCCGGCTTCAGGCCAACGGCCGAAGATTTCAGAGTTACTCTATTGGATTTACTGAGCCGTGGCTCGGGGGCAAGCGGCCCAATACTTTTGGAATTAGCTTGAATCGATCGGTGCAGCGGTCTGTGGATCCATTTACTGACAGGGTGTTTGGCTCCCTGAAAGTATCAGGTGTCACCCTTTCGCTTGGTCGAAGACTGACCTGGCCGGATGATTTCTTCACCCTCAGCAATTCCATAGGATTCTTGCAGTACTCGTTGGAAAACTTTGGCAATTCTCTGGGCTTCTCCACAGGTGATGCCAATAGCTTCACTTTCAACACTACACTGGCTCGTAACTCCGTCAGCAACCCTATGTATCCTCGGGGTGGGTCGAGTCTTTCACTCAGCGTATCGCTCACTCCACCGCACTCGTTGTGGAGGGATATTGACTATGAGACAGCTGAGAATGCGGAGCTTTATAAGTGGCTCGAGTATCATAAATGGAATTTGGATGCGCAATACTACATTCAGCTCGTTGATAAGTTAGTGATTGCGACAAGAGCACATTTTGGCTTCATAGGCACCTATACGGACAAGGCTGATCCCGGACCTTTCGAGCGTTTCACATTGGGTGGTGACGGTTTGACTGGTCAAAACTTCCTCTTGGGAACGGATGTGATCGGTTTGAGAGGCTATTCCAATAACAGTATTACCCCGATAGATCAAAATGGTATCAGAGGCGGACTCTTCTTTACGAAATTCGTGACGGAGATTCGCTATCCTGTTTCGCTTAACCCTAGTGCTACGATTTATGTGCTGGCATTCGGAGAAGGCGGCAACAACTGGAATGACTTCAATTTCTACAACCCCTATGATCTTAAGCGGTCAGCTGGTTTTGGTGTGAGAATATTCATGCCGGCATTTGGTTTGCTTGGATTGGATTGGGGATATGGTTTCGATCCGGAGCCTGGCAGTTTAAATCCCGCTGGAGCGCAGTTCCATTTTTCTATTGGCCAACAAATCAGGTAGATATGAAGAGAATCATTTTTTGCAGCCTCCTAGCATTTTGTGCTATTCCCTTTACTTTTGCGCAGAAATTTGGCTACGTAGATACCAACTACATCCTGGGGCGCTTGCCTGAGTACAAGCAGGCTCAGGCTGAGCTTGAGAAGCTCGCTCAGGCCTGGGAAACGGAAATTCAGGAGATGATCAAGGAAGCCGAAAGTATGGAGGCGGCTTTCCAGGCGGAAGAAGTACTGCTAACGGTGGACATGCGCAACGATCGTCAGATGGAGATCGAGCGTCAGTGGAAGGAGATCAAGGATCATCAGAAACAAGTATTTGGATTTGAGGGCTTGTATTTCCTCAAAAAGAAAGAGCTCGTGAAACCCGTACAGGATAAGGTCTTTGAGGCTGTTGAACGGGTAGCGAAGAATAATAGGTTGCAGATCGTATTTGACAAATCAGGCGACTTGGTGATGATTTACACTGATCCGATCCATGATTACACGGATTTCGTCCTTGAAGAACTGGGCTTAGGAGCAAATGAAACAACGAATTAATTGACAATTATAGTTATGAGAATTACAATCTTGCTGGGTCTTTTGACTTTCACTGTGACAAGCGCTTTTGCACAGCAGCAAAAAATCGGGTACGCAAACGCGGAGTATCTTTTGACACTGCTTCCTGAAGCAAAGCAGATAGAATCTGAGCTGAAGGCCTATGAGGCTCAGCTACAGAATCAGCTGCAGGCGAAATACCAGGATTTTCAGACAAAAGCAGCGGACTATCAGCAAAACGCTGAGACCATGATCGAGGCTGTCAGAGCGGATCGGGAGCGGGAACTACAGGGTTTGCAAGAGTCTATTCAGAAGTTCCAGGCAGAGGCTGAGCAGTCGTTGCTAAAGAAGCGAAATCAACTTCTGGCACCCGCTGTTGAGAAGATCGGCAATGCCATCAAGTCGGTGGCGGAAGCCAATGGCTACACGCACGTATTTAGTGCGGGCGCTCCAGGACTGGACATTCTATTGTATGCTTCTGAGGAATCAAACCTTGACGATGAGATCCTAGCCCACCTGGGCATCGACCCCCCTCCTCCGACGAATCAGTAAGGTCGCAGACAAAAAAGGAAATCAAAAAACCCACCCTCAGGTGGGTTTTTTAGTTTAATATGATCCCGACGACCAGGCCGATAAGAATGATGATCGGCGTAGGGAATCTCGTGAAGAATATGAGGCAGGCAGTACCAATCATCAGGGTGTAGTTGATGAAAATCGGTTCGATGGTCTCGAATAAGAGGAACGTGGCGGCCATGACCATTCCCGAACTTACCGCATTGATTCCTTCCAGAGAGGCCCTTACCACTCGGTATTTCTTGAGGCTTTCCCAGAATCGGATGGCAAAGAAGATGAAGAAAGTCCCAGGCAGGAAAATCCCTGCCGCTGCCACAAAACCTCCCAATATTTGACCGCCAATACCCCATTCGCGCATGCTCAGGGCACCTACGTACGAACTGAAAGAGAAAACCGGGCCCGGTACGGCCTGGACAAGGGCATAGCCGGAGATGAATTCCTGGGAGGTTAAGTATTTCTTGAATTCTACAAACTCGGTAAAGAGCAGCGGAACTAACACCTGACCTCCACCGAAGATCATGCTGCCATTTCGATAGAAGTTGTCAAAGATTCGGAGGGGGAACCAGTTGGTGACACGCCAAAGGGCGGCAGCCGCGATCATGACAGCAATCCAAATCAGGAAGTTTGTCCAGTTGACTCTGAATCGACTTTTCTCTTCAATCTCCTGCCTTTTGTAGCGAGTCGCAGTGACGATACCGCCAGCGATGAGCAGGAAGGGAAATATGAACGGATTCCTTAGGAAGTAGGAAATGAAGGCCGACAAGATCATTAGGAAGTAGCCGACCCTCGACGAAATGACACTACTCGATATTCGATATGCGGAGTACGCTACGATACCCACGGCCATCGGTTGGATGAAGCGCAGAAATTCAATAGAGATATTCATCTCCTGCATGAAATTGACGGTAATTCCAGCGGCAGTCATGATGGATACCGCGGGCAACATCCAGAACAACAGCGCGAGATAAGCGAGGCCCGGACCACCCAGGCGGAAGCCTAAAGAGGTGATCGTTTGCGTAGAGGTCGGGCCGGGTAAGATCTGGCACAAGGCATACAACTCGATCAGGCCTTGTTCGTCGATGTAGCGGCGCTTCTTGACCATCGTGTCGATGACCATCGCCAGGTGCGCTTGAGGGCCACCAAAAGCCGTCAGTGATAGGAAAAGGACATCCCTCAAAAAGATAATATATCGGACGCGCCGAACTGTCATCAGGCCTTCAAGCCAATTTCCCTCAAACGTTCGTCCAAAAATTCTCCTGCTGTCATGTCGTCGTACTTCTTGGGGTTGGCATCATTTACGCATTGCGGGAGACATGTAAGGTCCATCGATGATCTCGGGTGCATAAAAAACGGAATCGAATAACGACTCGTATGCATCAACTCCTTTGGAGGATTGACAACGCGATGTATCGTCGATTTCAGTCGGTCGTTGGTCAGCCGCGCGAGCATGTCACCTACGTTCACCACTATTTGGTCAGGTAGTGCTGTGATTGGGATCCACTGTCCGTCCCTTCGCTGGACCTGCAGTCCATCGGCACTGGCACCCATGAGCAGCGTAATCAGGTTGATATCGCCATGCTCTGCTGCGCGCACCGCGTCATCAGGGATATTGGAGGTGTCCTCTATAGGGAAGTAGTGAATGGCGCGGAGAATGCTGTTGCCCGACCGGGCTTTGTTGTCAAAGAAGTCTTCCTCCAAATTCAAGTGCAAGGCGATTGCCCGCAACATTTGCAGCCCTGCTTCCTCCAATACGAGGAAGGCCTTCTCTGTCAACTCCTTTAGTTCTGTGATCTCCGCCGGCCACACATTGCTTGGGTAGTCCGCCAGCTTCGTTTCGTCAGGCTGACCGACATGATAAAACTCCTTTAGGTCACCAGTATTTCGACCTTTTGCACGCTCTTTTCCTTTGCTGATATAGCCTCGTTGCCCATGCAGATCACTTCTTTCATATCGTTGCTTCACATCATCAGGGAGAGCAAAAAATGCCTCAACGGTCTCGTACAAGCGGTCCGCCAAATCATCAGAAAGCCCATGGTTGCGGATGGCTACAAAGCCAATGTTTTGATAGGCTTCACCTAGTGAATCAACAAAATTCTTCTTTGCCTCAGGGCTGCCGGTGGTGAAATCTGCAAGATCCAGAGAAGGGATCTCGTCATATAGTTTATCAGACATGATTTGGGTATTTAGACTAAAAATAAGCAGCCTCGCATATGGATAGGAAATGAAGGGCCAAATTATTTGAAAATGCTCTGCAAAACTGGCAGAGATTTGATCTCAAGACCCTGATGAAGATGCGTCTGATAGTATTTAATGAGCGCCTCCAGAATATCGCTTCGCTGCTTTCCATTGATAGGGAAGGTGCCGAAGAAGTCGCCATAATAAAGCACACTGGCAAGCTTATCGACCTCCTCTGAGTGTCCCAAACCGATTTGATCGGCTGCTCCAAGACTATCAAAACCAAACCCCAGGAAACCCGCCAGTCTTAATAGAAACTGCAAGTGGAAGTTCTCCACTCCGCTGGTGGTGGTATCGAAAGCAACTATGGATTCGCGCAAATAGTCATACAGGGCACCGTGCTCGCCCTCTTCCCCTTGGAGAAGCCTATATAGCACTTCGGAGAGAAAAAGGGCAATGGAGCGCTTACGCACATCAGATCTGATCGAATGGGTGGGGTGACTAAGCTTGAATTCACTCAATCGGTGGAGGCTGCTTCTCTTGCTCTGGTAGAGAAGCAAATCCAAAATGGAGAACCCCTCGAAGTATCCGGGATTATGCTTCGATTTCTTGCTTCGGATACCGCTGACCAGCAAAGATTGAAAACCAAACTCACGAGTAAAAACCCTGGCAATGATTGAGCTGTCTTTGTACTTGATGTAGCCCAGTGTTACGCCTTCAGTCTTGACGATCATCTGATGACAGCTACTTTGCCTACAAAGGTGTCTTTGCCGTCTGCAGTGCTGGAAAACACCAGGTACACGCCGCCGACGACAATGTTGCCATTTATGTCGCGCAGATCCCAGGTCGCCGTGCCTCCCAGGGCCTCGGTTTCCGTGACCAGCCGGCCATTGATATCCGTAACCTTGATTGCAGCATTGGAGGCCAGGCCATGGAGGGTTACGGGCCCCTCGTCCATCGGGTAGACGGGATTGGGGTAGATGGTTACATTCTGGTGTGTTGGCGCTCCCTCGGAGGAGCCTGTTTGGTAGGAGCACAGTCCACGGCTCGTCAAAATGAACATCTCGCCCGTCACTGGATCGTAAGCAAACTCTTGGATCTCATCCGATAGCAAGGGGCTGTCCTCAGCGGTGAATCTCAAATCCAGGGCGTCCACGGTCCCATTGAATACCCAAACGCCATCATTTGTGCCGATCCACTTACGATTGCCACCATCGATGGCTAGTGCTGTGATCTCTTCATCCTCTAATAGGATTCCATTTTCGAAGATGGGAGTAATGGCCCCAAACTCATCGAAGACGAATGATGCGTCCGGGAAAAAGGCAGGACCCCGGGCCGAACCTATCCACGCCTCGTCTTCAAGGTCTATGATGACATCGCCAATGCGGTTGGATGGAAGGTCGTCGACCGTAGTGATACGACGGCGTAGGCCCTCAATGGGGTTGTAGGTATAGATCCCCGTCAAGGCCGCGGGGTTGGTCAGCCATACGGTTCCCGCCTCAGATTGCTCTATTTGCGTCGACTGGTTGCTGCCGACCGTGGCCTGGTCAAAGTGGAGTAGCCCACCGCTTCTTTCCAGGAATATCAGGGCATCATCGTGGCCGTAAAGAAGCGCCCAGGTCCCGTCGTTGCGGGTCAGAAGTG
Organism: Cyclobacteriaceae bacterium; assembly: GCA_965227935.1. Lineage (GTDB taxonomy): Bacteria > Bacteroidota > Bacteroidia > Cytophagales > Cyclobacteriaceae > JAWPMT01. The sequence goes on from CBDDGS010000055.1 coordinate 1,105,121, forward strand.
CTGGGACATATTGCTGATTTTCAGCTAGCCCAAGATCCACAGTGGAGTTGGTCGTTAGGTCAAAGACACCAAAACCGTTTGAGCTGAGGAGGACGTGATCATTGAGAGTGCCTACATCCGAGATATTGTAGAATCCCTCGATTGCAGCGTTGGTCCATGTTCCGTCATCAAAAAAGGAAAAACCTGACGAATCTACTTCTACACTGGTTGGTTGCGTTCCATAAAATGCATAGATGCCCTCCTCGTATTTGATGTGACGAATACCATCTGAAATGGGTCCGTTAGGGACGATCACCTGTTCTTCTGCCGACTTCCTGATGAGGCCAGACACCCCATCGGCGATCCAGAGATCACCGGATGTACTGAGTATCTCCTGACCGTCCAGAAGATTAGAGGAGGGTATAGCAGTCAGATCATCTCCATCCCATGTGGCAAGTTCCTGGCCTCCGAGAAGAAGGAGCTCTCCCGAGTTCTGCTCCAGGTCCATAATGTCAAAGGGTGCCGTGAGTAGAAGATCAAGCGTGAGATCCTGGTTGTCGAGAAGAAAAAGCTCATCTGCTCGAGAGGTGACGATGGCTCCCCCGAACGAGGCTATGGATGAGAGCAGCGCCCCTTCCACTAGTGACCAATTGTTGAAATCAAGGAGGTTGTCTTCCAATGCTCCAATGAGTACACCCGCATCAGCCAATGCATAGAGGGTATCATTCTGTGTGACCAAACCTCTTATTGCCACCTGGCTGCCGCCAGGGCCGATCTCAGTGAAGATCTGAGTCAGCTGTTGGTTAGCCAGGTTCATGGCGACAATGCCAAAATCTGTGGCTGCGTAGGCCACGCCTGCATCTACAGTGATTTCGTTGATGCCTTTCGGTACACCAAAGTCCAAAGCTTCCAGGTCGTCCATCACCACAACGCCATCTGGTGTTACAAAATCCACGACGCTATTCGCGTAGCCAAGGATCAGAGTATTCGAGGAGGGGTCGAAAGCCATTGCCGTAGGGCCCACACTACTCAGCCCGTCATTCTTGGTGATAATGCCAATGCTTCCCTCGGAGAAGGAGAAGAGGCCATTCTCAGTGGCGCAGAAGACGACGTCTCCACTTCCGGTCACAAGCCTGGCGTTCTGATAGCTCAGGTGATATCGCCATTCACCTACGGGAAGGTCCTGCGAGAGGGCTGGGAAACCCAACAAAAACAAAAGAAGCTGCAGTTTAGCTCCGATGCATTTTCTCATTGAAACAAGATCTACAGAGTGCCTGATAGACATCCTTTTCACCAATAACGATCTTTTCTTCACTTTGCTTCAATCTGTAAGAGTAGGAAGCCATATTTCCGCAATCCATGCAGACGGCGTGGAGTTTGGTGACGTGCTCGGCACAAGCCATCAGCTGGTCTACGGGACCAAATGGCTGACCGGTTGAGTCCATATCTAGCCCGGCGATGATCACGCGTTTACCGTCATTGGCCAATTGACTGGCGACGTTGACAAGTAGGTCATCAAAAAACTGCGCCTCATCGATCCCTATGACCTCGCATTGACCGCTCTTGGTCAGCACATCACTTGAAAGTTGTACTCTCTCGGAGTGTATCTCATTTTCATCATGTGATACCACTTTTGATGCGCTATACCTTACATCAATATGGGGCTTGAAGATTTCCACTTTTTGGCCGGCAATCATCGCCCGTTTCAGGCGTCGGATCAATTCCTCCGTTTTCCCGGAGAACATACCACCACAGATCACTTCAATCCATCCGGAGGCATCGCTACCCGGTTTGTGTCTTGGCTCTAAAAACATATCAATACAAATAGCTGAGATGAGGAAGTTTGGTACCATTGGGGATCTCAACCACCAGGTGCTGCGATGGCCGAACCTGGCAACTCAATCGCTCGTCCGGCTGCAATCTTCCTAATGCCCTGAAGCGCCCTTCGGCGGTCGAGTCGGCTCCCAGATGCTCGGCGCCGTCTATCACACGTACCCGACAGGTAGTGCATCTTCCCTTACCGCCGCAGGCATGCATGATATCTGTGTGGGCCAGAAGACCGTTCAACAGATTGGATACACCTTCATCCCATTCGATCGTTTCACTTAGAAGGTTTTTGATCGTAATTTTGAGCATCAACGCAAGATACGACCGTATGACTACACTTTCGAACCCAGACTTTTTGAAAAGCTACCAAAAGTCTTTCGCCGATGCGGTGGTATCGAAAGCGTATGCTGGGCGCGAGTCACTGACGGGCAAGGACCTCCTCAATCTCTCTCCTTGCAAACAGCTGAACTTCTTTGTCATGAAGTCCCTCTTCAACCGCTGGCAGGATGAAATGAAGCGGCTGGAAAGCCCTTATTTCGATTACAAAGTGCCGGAAGTGAAGAAGGCCATGGTCCAGTTCATGAATGTGCTGTCACAAAACATTTCCGTTGAACCCTCCGACCTAGCTCCATTGATTGAAGAAGCAATCGTTCCCTGTCTTCAGATTGTCATCGACCCTGCGGAGTTTATCGCCGATGAGTTTGAGGAGAAGATGGACGCTGCCTATTCCCCTAAGCAAGTCAGCCAATTGCTCAAATACATCAAGGTATTGACGAAGGAATTTCACGACGTCCTTTTGGATGGAGACCCGGGCACTTATGCTGATATCACCGAAAAGGCCAGAGGATACTTTGCGGATGTGGACCTTACTGAGGCGCGGGAGCTGGTATTTGGGCAGCTGAGCGAAATACAATCCATCTCCTTGCAGGATGTCGCTACCGTAGACGAGCCTGAGGTCCCGGCCGAATTGACCCAGGTCCCTGAGCCGGAAGAGGAGCCGGTACCTGAACCGGCTGTAACTGAGTTGGTGGCGAAAGAGCCCTCTGCCGAGAAAACAGAGGCGGAAAAGCCCCCGACGACCATAAATGATCAATTTGAAAAGACGCCCGACAATACAGTGGCCGACCATCTGGAGCGAGCGGGTGCTGGAGGGGCCATTATTGAGTCCATCTCTCTCAATCAGAGGTACATGTTTGCACAGGAGCTATTCTCTGGTGATGCCAACAGCTTCCAAAAGGCCATTGGCGAGATTGAGCATGAGCCATCGTTTGATCAGGCCGTCGAGTACCTGGTCACCAACTACGCCGGCCCATTCGAGTGGGACATGAATTCGGACGTAGTGAAGGAGCTTCTCAAGGCCGTCTTCAGGAAGTTTCGATAAGGCGGCTTTAAAACCTGCCCAATATTTGGGTGCGGTGGGCGTCGAATTTCAACAGCACAAAAACCATAATCGTGAAAGACCAAAGGCTCGACCCTCCATAGCTGAGGAAGGGGAGAGGTATGCCGGCAACCGGGAAAAGGCCCACTGTCATGGAGATGTTGACGGCGATATGGAAGAATAGGATGCTTGCCACGCCGTAACCATAGACTTTTGCGAAGCCGGACTTTTGACGATCTGCGATCATGAGGATCCGCATCAAGAGTACGGCGAACAGAATGATGATTGTCGTGGTACCGAACCAGCCGTACTCTTCTCCCACCGTACAGAAAATGAAGTCAGTCGATTGCTCGGGTACAAACTCAAACTGCGTCTGAGTGCCATTGAGGAATCCCTTGCCGGTCAAGCCTCCGGATCCGATAGCGATCTTGGATTGCATGACGTTCCATCCAGCTCCCTGCGGATCGCTGTTGGGGTTGACCAGGAGCGTTATTCTTCGTTGCTGGTGGGGCTTTAGTACTTCGCTCAGTACGAAATCCACACTTTGCACAGTGACAATCAACAGCGCCGCGAGGCCAATGATCATGCCGACTCGCTTGATGGAGCGCAGCGTCAATCCCACGCCAAATACGGCGAGGATAACAATGGCGCTGACGAGTACGGTTTTATTTACCAGCAGCGTTAGCAGGAAAATCACAAAAAGAATGAGTGGGGCGATGATAAAGATGGGCGACAGCCCCTCTCTGTAGAGTACGATGATCAGACTGGCAAATACAATGGCAGTGCCCGCATCTCCCTGCAGTAATATCAGGGCCATCGGCAGTGCGAAGATCCCCACTGCCAGGGACAACGACTTAAGGTTTGTGAGGTCTTTGCCCGGCCCCAGAAACTTGGCAAGTGCCAGGAGTGTGGCGAATTTGGCAAACTCTGATGGCTGTAGTCGAAAGCTGCCGATCTCAAACCACGAACGCGAGCCGGCCACTTCCCTTCCAAACAGGAGCACCACGATCAACAGCAACATCAGCACGCCATAGAAAACCCACGAAAATGTGTCAAAAACCTTGGGGTCGACGAAGAAAATAGCCACGATGATCAGCCCGGAGGAGAAGATCCACAGCAGCTGCTTACCGGAGTTGCGGCTTACATTGAAGATGCTCCCGCCAATATCAGGATCGTAGTCCGCAGCATAGATATTCACCCAGCCCATGAGCATCAGCACGATGTAGATCGTCACCACTACCCAGTCAAACTTGTTTTCTATCCTATCTCTGCTCATTAGAAGAACTCACCTTTAAGCACGTAATCCTCCAGCCACGGCCTCGTGACCTCTCCTCTTATATACTTCTCGATCAATAGGCTAGCCACTGACACTGCAGCACGGCCTCCCTGGCCAGCATTCTCCACATACACCGCGATAGATATCTGCGGCGCGTCTTTCGGTGCGAAGCCCATAAATCCCGAGTGGTCGGGATAAGGGGGATTTTGCACGGTGCTCGTCTTGCCACAAATGGCGATGTCTCGCATAAATCCCCGGCGGCCAGAACCCGCCATTACGACTTGCTCCATTCCATCGATCACTACCCTGAAATGGGCCGTATCGATGGGCAAAACGTGCTCTTCCGCCGTAACAAGCGAATCCGCCCCTATCTGTCTGATCAGATGAGGTGTGCGGTAAAAACCACGATTGGCCATGATGGCACCGAGGTTGGCCATTTGCAGCGGTGTCACTTCTACTTCGCCTTGACCGATACTGAGAGAGTAGATGTTTGAAAATTGCCATCTATTCGTTCCATAGACGCGATCATAGTAGGCGACTGTGGGAATATTCCCGCTGTTCTCATTGGGCAGATCAATACCGAGCTTGACGCCAAGGCCAAACTGATTGACGTAGTTCTTCCATTTTTCCAATCCGATCCGGCTGTCGAGGTAAGCATTTGGGTTTTCGCCTTGCTGGATAACACGTCGAAAAACCTTGTAGAAGTAGTTGTTCGAAGACATCCTGATGGCCTTCACGACGTCATAGTAACCGGCAGGTGCCAGATCACCAATGAGCGTGAGGTCGGAGTAAATCATCTCGTTGGGATAGAGGACGCCTTCCTGCATGGCAATCAGGGCTTGCACTGTCTTGAACATGGAGCCGGGGGGATACTTCGCCTGCATGGGGCGGTTGAATAGCGGCTTGAGAGAATCTTGCTGTAGTTGAAGAAAGTTGCGTGAGAAATCTCGCCCGGTAAGTAAGGAAGGGTCATAGCTGGGGGAAGAGAGGAAAACCAGGACTTCGCCGGTATGGGGCTCCAGGGCCACAACGCTACCGACCTTGCCTTTCATCAGGTACTCCGCATATTCTTGTAACCCCAGGTCGAGTGTGAGGTACAAGTCCTTTCCAGGGATCGGCAGAGTGTCATACTCACCATCGCGGAAGTCCCCTTCCACGATACCTTGCGCGTTGACCATCTTGATACTGACACCCCGGGTGCCACGCAGCACGGATTCGTAGCTTTGCTCAATACCGCTGATACCGACGTAGTCTCCCTGTCGGTAGTAGTTGGTCGAATCCCGGCGCAACGTAGTTCCGCTGATCTCACCGACATATCCCAGGGCGTTCCCGAAGCTGTCATGATTGTATGCGCGATAAGTACGTGCCTCGAAGTAGTAGCCCTTCAGTCTACTCAGTTCATCCTGTATCTCAGCGAACAACACCGGCGGTATTTGGCTCTCAAAGGTGGAAGGTTTGGATCTGGAGAAACTTCGTGCCTTCTGGTACCTGCTCGTATACTCCCCACTTTCCAGAGAGAGGGCTTCGATCACGATGCTCGAATCGGCCAGTTCCACCTCTCGGGGGATGACCATCAGGTTGTAAATCGGGTCATTGTGGGCGATCAGCGAGCCGTACCTGTCGTACATCAACCCCCGATAAGGGTGCGCAATGATCTCTCTTCGGAAATTGTTCTCCGCAGCCAGTTTGTAATCGTCCGTCACCACCTGGATAGCAAAAAGCCTGACTATCAGGATAAATGTGGTGAGCACTATCGCCGCACGAATAATGATCGATCTCTCGTTCATAACCTCCTCCGCTTCGTCGCCAATAAGTAATTGGTAGTGACAAGTATGGCCGAAGTGAAAATTGTACTTAAGAAAATTCGTCTAAGCGTCATCCCAAACAGGGAGAACGAACCATGTTCGACCAAAAAAATGACACTATGATGCAAAAATATAAGTGGCACAACATAAAGCAACAAACCACGCAATCCCAGGGCAAAAACGCTGATGGGCGCGTCATCGTCGTCCACACCACGGGTAAACACCAGCCATGGTAGCCGCACGTAAGCGATAAGTGTCGATGCCAGGGCATGGATCCCAAGTGTGTTGGAAAATACATCGACCAGTAGCCCGCTAAAGAATGCGAGAAGCAATGTCGTCACCTTGCTTTGCAGTCTAGGGAGAAACAGGATGTATCCTACGTAGAAGAAGCCAAATGCCGAGTCAAAGAGAACCAGTCGATATATGACAGGTAACTGCAATAAGACGTAGATGATGAAGTAGAATATTTGCCGGATGATGTCCTGTCTCATAGCTCCTCGAAAATGGCTGTTTGTAGACTATCTATTTCCGGCTCCAACTCCTGACGGACGACATACGCGTAGTCCAGAGTCGCCATATCTTCTGTCAAAGTTGCTCGTGCCCAGTAAAAGGGCTCCTCATCGGCGAGGTATACCGAGTCGATCACACCGATCATCACATTGGGAGGGAATACGGCATTGTATCCTGATGTGACCACGGTATCACCTTTGGTGAGAGCAATGTGTCGGGGTACGTAATTGATGGTCACACGGCGATAGTCCCTTCTATCCCACTGGGTCGTGCACAGGGTGTTGGATGACTTGATTTGGCCGCTGATCATGATCGTAGGGTTCAGCACCGTCGTCACTGTCGAGAAGTGATTGGATGCTGCCCGCACTCTGCCGACTATTCCTCTGCCTGATACTACGGCCATTCCCGCTTCAACGCCATCATTTCTTCCCACAGCAAGTGTTAGGAAGTTGCGACTACGCCGATAGCTTTTGCTAACAACTTTGCCAGTGATGATCTCAAAGCTGTTGTCTATGGTATCTATTTCTGTGTGAGTGAGATAATCATTCACAGACTCGGAGAGAAGTTTTCGCAGGTGGGCGTTTTCTTCTGCCAGGCGCTGATTCTCCTCGCGCAATTCGAAGTAGCTTACGGTATTCTCGCTGAAGAGGCTGATCGCGCCGCTTACCGCGTTGGATGAGTTGAAGAAGGCGGCGTTGTAGAAGCGGTTATTCGAGAAGATCATCCACAGTGCGGCGATCTGAAGAAACAAGAATAAGCCTGTAATTCGGTGCTTGTAGAGAAAGTCTATTAGCTTCCGCATCTACGTCATCAACACTGCTTTGTAGCTTGGGATATTCTTGAGTGCAAGTCCGGTGCCACGCACCACGGCTCTTAATGGATCCTCGGCGATGTGGATCGGTAGTTTTGTCTTCAGCGACAAACGCTTGTCGAGACCTCGAAGCAATGCACCCCCACCAGTGAGGTAGATCCCGTTATCATAAATATCTGCAGAAAGTTCAGGAGGAGAAATCTCCAATGCCTTCAGTACCGCTTCCTCGATTTTCGACACAGACTTGTCGATCGCGAAGGCGATTTCAGAGTAGGAGATCTTGATCACCTTGGGAATTCCCGTCATCAAGTCACGACCGCGGATTTCATAGTCTTCCGGACTTTCGTCAAGCTCCGTCAGCGCGGAACCCACTTCGATCTTCACACGCTCAGCGGTTCGCTCACCGATCAGCAGGTTGTGCTGTCGTCGCATGTAGTCGAGAATGTCTTTGTTGAAGGAGTCTCCCGCGACGCGGATGGATTGGTCGCAAACGATGCCCGACAGGGCGATCACGGCGATCTCCGTAGTACCCCCACCGATGTCTACTACCATGGATCCGATCGGCTGATCGATGTTGATGCCAATACCGATTGCAGCGGCGATCGGCTCGTGGATCATGTACACCTCTTTAGCGCCGGCGTGCTCTGCGGAATCCCGTACTGCCCGCTTCTCCACCTCCGTTATACCTGATGGAATACAAATAACCATTCGATGACTGGCGGGGATGATACGCTTGTTGTTGCCGTCGATCATCTTGATCAACCCTCTGATCATGTGTTCTGCGGCGTGGAAATCGGCGATCACACCATCCTTCAGAGGACGGATGGTTTTGATATTTTCATGCGTCTTTTCGTGCATTTGCATCGCTTCTCTGCCGATGGCCAGCACCTTGTTGGTGTTTTTGTCAATCGCGATGATTGAGGGCTCGTCTACCACCACCTTATCCTTGCTGATAATGAGCGTGTTGGCGGTACCCAAATCAATGGCAATATCATTAGAGAAGAAATCAAAAAGGCCCATAGGGTTGAGGTCAAATTTCGAAAATCGAAGATACTAATTTGTTTTTTATATCAGCTTCTTGCGATTCTTTATTGAGGTCGCGTGCAGATGCTGGTAAAAAGCTATTTGTCGTCGGCTTAGGTTCTCATCACTTTCGTGATTTTCTGACCGCAAATATGAGGTATTAATGCTTAAAATGCCTAAATCCGGTCATGACCATTGACAATTTATGTTCATTGCAATAATCAACGCTCAATTGATCCTTGATGGAACCACCAGGTTGGATGACAGACGTGATGCCTGCGTTGCCAGCGATCTCCACACAATCGGGGAACGGGAAGAAAGCGTCAGATGCCATAACAGCTCCCTCCAACGAAAATCCGAACCGATTGGCTTTGGCAATTGCCTGCTCCAGTGCATCCACGCGGGAGGTCTGTCCTACGCCACTGGCAAGCAGCTGCTCATCCTTCACCAGGACGATCGCATTGGACTTTGTTTGCTTGCAAACCTTGGACGCAAAAATGAGATCTCTCAGTTCCGAATCCGAAGGCTGCACTTCTGTCACTACCTTCAGATCCTCCTTGCTGTCCGTCTTCCAGTCGTGGTCCTGCCGAATGACACCGTTCAGCAACGTTTTGATCTGCGATCCCGGCTTCCACGGCTGTTTTTGGATCAACAGGATCCTGTTCTTTTTCTGCTTCAATATGGGCAGAGCGTCCTCATCGATCGAAGGTGCTATCAGCACTTCGAAAAACAAAGAGTGTATTTCTTCAGCAGCTTTCTTGTCGATCGCCCGATTGCAGACGAGGATACCTCCAAAGGCCGAAACCGTATCCGCCGCAAATGCCTTCTTATAGGCCTCCAGGACGGTCGATCCCCCGGCGATGCCGCAGGCATTGTTGTGCTTGAGGATGGCAAAAGTCGTGTCGTCAAATTCGGCGATCAGCTGTACCGCCGCTTCGATGTCGATGAGGTTGTTGTAGGACAGCTCCTTGCCGTGTAGCTGATCGAAGAACTCGCCCAGGTCTCCGTGGAACTCGCCCTTCTGATGCGGATTCTCTCCATACCTCAGCGTCTTTGACGAACGGCTACTGACCTTCAGCGAGGTGATGGTATTGTCGCCATTCATGTAGTTGAAGATCGCCGTGTCATAGTGAGAAGAGATATCAAAAGCTCTCGCCGCCAGTAGCTGTCGGTCCTCCATCGTCGTCTCTCCGTTCTTCTCGGAAAGGATGGTGAGGAGGTCGTCGTAGTTTTCCATCGAGGGGATGATCACCACATCCTTATAATTCTTCGCCGCGGCGCGGATCAGGGATATGCCGCCGATGTCGATTTTTTCTATGATGTCTTCATGACTTGCGCCGCTGGCTACAGTCGCTTCAAAAGGATAGAGGTCCACCACTACCAGATCAATAGGTGGGATCTCAAATTCTGCGACTTCCTGCAGGTCAGTGTCCGTCTCGCGGCGATGCAGGATACCACCAAACACTTTTGGGTGCAGCGTTTTTACCCTTCCACCGAAAATACTGGGGTAATCTGTCACGTCTTCCACAGCTGTTACTGGTACACCCAATTCTGCGATGAATTTCTGGGTGCCACCAGTAGAGTAAAGCTTGACATCCAGTGCGTGCAACTGACGGATGATGGGTTCCAGATTGTCCTTGTGATAGACAGAAATGAGGGCAGAAGAGATCCTTTTAGAAGCCATGTTTTTCGTTAAAGGCTGCAAAGCTACTACTTCTATCATTTCCACGATTGATGACACCCAATTAAGAAGGAATAATGCACTTCCGGGATCGATTTTCTTTCGTGCGATCCTACTATTTCGTCCAATAGCTGCTGAACGTCATGGAGTTACTCAAGGCGGTAGTGTATTTTCGCACTTTTATTCCAAAAAGACGATGTCAAGATGAGGCAGGCATTATTGCGACTGGGTGCAGACGAACTTTCTTACGAGATACGCGGCATTGTGCGGAAGGCCGAGCAGTTGCAGGCCATCGGCAAGCAGATCCACTGGGAAAACATCGGAGACCCTATTCAGAAGAACCGACAGCTCCCTGCCTGGATCAAAGAAATCATCATCTCATTACTAAAGGAGGATTACACCTATAGTTACAGCCATTCCAAAGGCCTCCTGGAGACCAGGGAGTTTTTGGTCGAGCGCAACAATCGCATAGGGGGTGCCCAGCTACAGCCGCAGGATATCACCTTCTTCAATGGCCTCGGCGATGCCATCGCCAAGGTGTACCAGTATCTGCTGCCTACAGCACGAGTCATCGGTCCCTCGCCCGCCTATTCGACCCATTCGTCTTCAGAGGCGGCACATGCCAATGCCCACCCCATCACCTACCAGCTGGACCCGGAGAATCAGTGGTTCCCCAACCTCAAGGACCTGTACATGAAGGTCAAGTACAATCCCAGCATCGTCGGGATCCTCGTCATCAACCCCGACAATCCCACCGGGATGGTTTACCCACGGGAGATCCTTGAGCGCATTGTGGAGATAGCCGAGGAGTTTGACCTCTTCCTCATTTTCGATGAGATCTACATGAACATCGTCTACAACAATGCCCAAACCTGTCTCATGGCAGAGGTGATTGGTGACGTGCCTGGCATCAGCCTCAAAGGCATCTCCAAAGAAATACCCTGGCCAGGTGGACGCTGTGGCTGGGCAGAGTACTACAATCGGGGGAAGGACGCCGAGTTTGATCGACTCTGCCAGACCTTGGACAATGCCAAGATGGTGGAGGTCAGTTCTACGACGCTTCCACAGCGCGCTATACCACGGATCTTTGGTGATCCCCGATACCCTGACTTCCTTGCAGAGAACAATGCACGGGTAGGATCTCGCAGTCAGTTCCTGACGGAGTACCTACGGGGCATTCCCTACATCACCTTCAACCTGACCAATGGCGCCTTCTACAATACCATCATTTTCCGGGAGGGGACCCTTCGGCCCAACCAGTCGATGGCTATCGATGATCCCCGGGCCCAGGAACTGCTCGATACATGGCTCGCCGAGGAAGATATGCCCCTCGACAAGCGCTTCGTGTACTACCTGCTAGCCGCCAAACACGTCTGTGTAGTCCCCATTTCGGCCTTTTCGTCCGAGTTGCTGGGTTTTCGCATCACCTTGCTGGAGGAGGATGAGACCGAGCGCGAAGAGATCTTTTCCCGGATCAAGGAAGGCATCATGGAGTACTGCGGGTCATAACCGGTGCATTTTGAGGGGGCCTGCCGACTGCGTCCATGGCGTTATTGTTGAGGGATTTCAGTAGGACGTGGACTTGTCGGCACCGGGCTATCCGCTTGTATCTCGGCCGCGCAAGCCATCGCCAATTTTGAGTTTCGGAGTTTTGAACGTGAAGTCACAGCGTTTTTGAGGTGGCTAACTCAGAACTCCAAAAACTCAAAACTCAAAGTTCCCTTGCCGGATACCGCTTCTATCCCTGGCCCGGGATTCCCCATCACCCTCCTCAATGCTATTAAGCTAAGAGAATTAGCCGCCTTCCAGAAAAGCAAGGTCATTTTGACGTCAGGAAAAATCTATTGACGATGCTAGGCAAATTGGCTATTTATCTCAATAGATCCCTCCTTCGTCAGGATGACTTTTAGAGGTTTGCTTTTCAGGAAGGCTTATCCCTGCCTGAACTCAATAGCAATGCTTCCCTCCTGGGAGTTACATGTCTCACGTTCAGGGTGGCTACCAACATTGAATAAACCAAACCGTCATTTATGGAATTAGCACCTCCATAGTACACTAGCAATAATATGTGGTAATATTCCAAGATGTAGTTGCAATACTCGGGGGATTCTTTGATTTTCAGCTGCAAGCCGACTATTATCGTAGTAGACTGAACACAGAAAAAACTAAAGATTAAGTGCAAAACAACTGATTTAGCAGGGATGGCCTTTCGCTAATTCTAAACTTTTCGGCCCTCATTATAGCCTCCAGCTATCGGTTGCTTTTTGGCATTTTTTCGGACCAACCTAAAACCACGTGACGATGAAAAGACACCTAGTACTGGCTGTTGTTGTTTTCCTTTTGGCTTACGGCACCTCGTTTGCCCAGTGGAAGAAAGTCAAAGGAGACAAGACCACGATCGAATCAAAGGAGAACGTCTCCATTTACGAGGGAGCCATTCTGATTGGTACCAATCCTGATGTGCAGGACTTTTCATGGCTGAGATTCAATGATGCGCTCGAGTCGCCCATGTTGGATTTGACGGTGTATCCCACCAATTCCACCTTCACTGCTGATGGCCTCATGCGTTTCGACATCGGGGAAGCCGTCTTTGACATTTTCGGGACCGGCCCAGGTTCCCACATTTCTATGCAGACGGCCAATGGCCTGAACTGGGCTAATCTGAGCAGGTCAAGCGTATTCAACATCGGTCCTGGTTTGGTGGCCAACAGCACAGCACTTAAGCTCTACAGCGGTACGGGCTCATCCTATTATCCCGCTTATATTCAAATAACAGGGGCAAATGGGGAAGGTCGAATGGATTTCCTGATGGGCAATGCGGCCGATGTGGGCGCAGAAAGCATGAGTCCGAGGATGTCCCTTACGCAAGATGGTCTGTTGGGCATTGGTACGACGGATCCAGGGACAAGACTCCATGTCGTAGGTGACGGCATCAACAACAAAGTTGTTAGAGTCGACAATGGTGGTGTTGCCATACGTGGAGGCAACACCACCATCAACTCCCTGCGCTTCGATGATATCAATGGCGAAGATCGCCACGTGCTCTACGTAGATGAAAACAATGATGTGCTCTTCGGCAACGCCAACCTTGGCGACGTCAGGATACTGGGAGCAGGGACCAATCTGGTGATTCCGGAGGGGTTTGTGGGCATCGGAACCGACGACCCGCAGTACGCCCTGGACGTGAATGGCGTCATCAATGCCACAGCCATCAACGTGGACGGAGCACCATCAGGCAACTGGGGTACCAGCGGGACGGACATCAACTTTCTGACAGGGAATGTGGGTATTGGCTTGGCGTCACCTACTGAACGCCTGCATGTTCGCGGTAAGACACTCGTGGAAAGCAGCCAGCCCGCTTTGCTTCTCAAAGAAACTGACGGCAATGCAGACGAGAACTGGCGGTTGGATATCAAGGATGGTGGCTTCAGAGTACTGCCCATGACTGACGCGGGCGCTCTGGGGGCAAAGGCCTTTTCTATCGAACAAAGTGGTGACGCCTACTTCAGTGGGAATGTGGGGATAGGTACTTCCAACGCTCAGCATAAGCTGGATGTGGCGGGTACCGTCAATGCGACGGACTTTCTAAGAAATGGTATTCCCATGTATGGTCAAGGAGACAACATGGTCATCGGCGAGATTGATAATCCCGAAGGGAGCCTGAACATTCTATCCAATGGGGGCTATGAAATCAAGTTCAGTGGTACGGCCGAATCGGCCAACATTTATGCTGAGGAAAGTATGTTTCTCCTGGCTCAAGGCCAATTGAATTTTGGGTCATCTGGGACAAACAATCAAATGGTTCTCAAGGATGGCAATCTTGGACTTGGAACTGACAATCCACAGGGAAGCCTCGACATACAATCCACCAATGGCTACGAAATCAGGTTCAGCGATCCCAACGAATCTGCCAACATATATTCAGAGGAGGCACTTTACCTATTGGCCCAGGACCGCCTCAGCTTTGGGTCCTCTGGAGTCAATGATGAGATGGTTCTCAACAGCGGAAAATTGGGTATTGGGACTGCAGACCCTCAGTCGAAGCTCGACGTCAATGGTGTGATCAACGCCTCAGGGTATACATTGGATGGTGTAGATCTAAGAGCAGCTCTGGATTTAACTTCTGTACTGGGGGCCACAATGGGGCCAGCAACTGGATCGCTGCAAGTAACCAATTCTGCTGGAAATACCCCTGAACATTTGATCGAGGCGACATTCCCCTTCGGCGAGGGCTATAATATTGCGACTCGTCTCTCAATGGATGCAGGATCGCTGCAGCTGTCAGCAGTAGATGAAGACAATGGCAACAATTGGGGTACTTCATTGAACATGTACAACAGCTCTGGCGTTGGGGGAATCTTTTTGCAAGACAGTCAGAAGAACGGAGATCGGTCGTCGGTTACTATCACGAATGCCGGTGTATGGATTGGCGATAGCGATGCCAATGCTTCGGGTGGGACTGTAGAAGCTCAGTTTTCTGCCAATGCAGATGTAACAATTTCTGGAAAGGCAAGCGATGACACTCGGACAGGGTTGACCATCGACAATATGGGCGATTTTGCTACGCTGGAAACCGACGATCCTCAGAGCGATGCAGACAATCGCATCCGCATTCAGCAATCGGGTGTGCCGGGCAACCTGATCGAACTGGCAGCGACCGAAGCCGGTGATGAGCAGTATTCCAACTATATCCGATACGAAACCGAAACCGGATGGGTCATCAATCAGAATGATGCTGTCAGTGATCCGCGCGCGTTGGTATCGAAAGCCTATGTGGACGCACAGGATAATGCGCTCATTACTTCTGAGTCCGGTGGGGACGGGATCACGTTTGCCAACAATGCCTTCAGCCTCGGAGGAACAGCAGAAAGTGATGTTTCCATTGAGCGCGGAACGAATCTCTTCCAAATCACCACGATCAACGATGGACGTACACGCTTCATACCGGAACTTCGGATGAAGGAAATTGGCGCCCAGGCACCCCTAATGCTCATGCTGAGAGACTCCGAAGCGCCTTCATTGCGCATTGCTTTCAACAAACTCACAGATGGTGGTGTCGAGTCTGGCGTGACCGGCGACGGCATGCAGGCGAGGATGGTGGTGGCAGACCTTGGCCTCAGAAATGTGGCGTCAGTGATTGCCCGTTCGGGAACCGAGGCCAACGCGGGAGGTGATGTGATCATCGGCGATCCATTTGGTGGCTGGAACTTCCGGGGCATGTATTACAATGTCAATACAACCAATCGAAACGCCGGACCGGGAGAGAACCTAAGATGGATTCCAGACAAACAATACTCCGATAGCTTTTTCGCAGGGCACCCATTGAATGCAGTTGCATTGTCCCCATCAGCTAATGAAGATGGAAACGTGCTGGCTTGGGATGCAACGAATGCTGAATACCGATTATTGGAGTACTCCGGGACCTCCATCATTTCTGAGGCCACTCCTGGCAATGTTCAATATGCTGTCAATGCCACTGAGTCTGGTATTTCCATCGATAAGACAGATGGCGATGTATCTCAGCTCCTGGTGGTCAACGAACAGGGATTTGTAGGAATTGGGACGTCCGATCCAAGCACCAACCTGACCGTCAATGGAAAAATCCTGGCCGAAGAGGTACGAGTCGTCACCAGTGTGGAATCTGTTCCCGACTATGTGTTCAGCGATGAATATGAATTGCAACCTCTCGAGGAGGTGGAGGCCTATGTCAAAGAACATAGCCACTTACCGGAAGTGCCCTCCGCGGAAGAGATAGCACGAGACGGTCAGGATGTAGCAGCAATGAATCTAATACTTCTAAAAAAGATCGAGGAGTTGACGCTGCATGTCATCGAGCTGCAAAAGGAAAATCAAAAGCAGAGCGAGCTCAACCAAAAACAGAATGAGGTGATTGAGCGCCTGTTAAAAGAACAAGAGGCTGAGAAGTAAGAAGGTCTATCTAATAGTGACACCTGCGGTATGATGACCTTCCTACACACGATATTGTCAGTAGCTCAGAGGAAAACTCGTTTCCAGGCCCTTCACTTTTTCAGAAGGAGTCCCGGGCAATGGAGATGTCTCCGGGCTGTCCTCCTTCTGCAATGTTTCCTATGGGCATTCTCTGTGTCCGCCCAGAGTCAGTCTACGTCACAGGGGGCTGATTCCACAAGTACCAAAAAACGCCATGGCATCTCCTTCTCCGAATTGGAGCAGCAAAACCAGTCCACTCCACTCGATACCGCAGGTATGAAGCAGAGTGGGGTTTCCGTTGATGGATTGGACGAAAAAATTGATCCGTACCGCAACCTCGATCAAAAACTGGAAGAGGTGACGGACCTGGACGGGAAACTCGACGAGGTAACTGACCTGGAAGGGAAACTGGCCCAGGCGGGTATGGATTCGTTGGCGCAACTACGCTTCCTTCAGGTCGTGGATAGTCTGACCAGCAGAGCATCGGACTTTCGGCGACAAATGCAATCCCAGGATTGGTCGAGGGAGGAATTGGAATCGAAGGTGACCGAGTTCCTCAATGAGAATGACGCCCTGATCAAAGAGGTAGAAGCTCAGCGAAAGAAGATTGAGACCTCACCGCAAACGAGGAAACTGGTGGACAAGTCCAAACAGGTGGAGGAGGACGTCCGCATCATGCGTACCTGGAAGAAGGAGCAGGTGTTGGATACGCTCAACCGCATCCAGGAGTCCAAAGAGTTTCGCCAGGCGATGCTCAGGAACCGCATTGATGTGGAAGAGACGGAGCGCAGGGTGGCCTTCATCAATGAGCAGAGAAAGCAGCTGACGCGGAAGCTGGAGGAGAAGCAAGCGCAACTGGCAGCAGCCACCAACCAAAGTGAATGGCCCCTCTCGAGGGAATATTATGAAAGCCGTGTAATGGGCTACTACGACCACTACCGCGACTCCGTCACTGCCAAGGTAGACTCCGTGACCAGCGCGATGCAGGTAGCTCCACCACAATCAGAGGTGCTACAGCGAGGAGCCAGGGATAGAATCGACAGTCTGACGCATGCCTCTCTAGATGAAGCCTGGCTCAAGATGAAAAGCACACAGGCAGCGGAGGACATAGAGGAAGTGGAGATGAAGCGGAAGGCGTTGATGCGTTGGCGCCCAGATTATGCCGAACTGATTGTCGGCCTCAACGAGCAGGACAAAGAACAGCTGCTGTTGTCTCCCAATGTCGCTCACGAGTTGTTCAAAGACTTCTTCGTGGGAGTAGGAGGTGAGTTCACTTTGTATCTAAAGGACATGCGGAGCTCAGTGATAGGTTTTAAAGGCCTGGTCCGCTGGCACCCCACAGATGCGTTTTACTATCTCCAGGGAGAAAGCGTTTCCTACTTCCCAGGTGTCTCTTTCAGCCGAAATACGGAGGTGCCATCAACTGAGATTCCTGGCTACCAACATGCCATCAACCTGGGAGCTGGTGGCATGTACCCCGTCAACTCATGGCTCTATGTCAACGGTGCCGTGCTGTATCGCGTCATGGAAGCCACCGTGACACCCAATGCCTCACCCTTCATTTTCCGCCTGGGATTCACCATAAAATAACTCGCTATGCTACTGAAACAACACGATATCACCCGAGTCACGCTCTTCATCGCCTTAGTATTTCTGTTGAGCAATTGGTCGTTTTCCCAGACCGCTCGACTGTGGTCAGAGGTACGGATGGTTGATGGTGAGAACGAGGCAGAACTGTTTTGGGAAGGAGTCGATGACCTGAAAGCAAGCAAGGTCGAGTATAGAATAGCTCCCGGCCCCAATAATCCCAATGCGGAGTGGCAGAGTCAGAATTTGAATGAAGACCAGGGGAGTATCACAATCGGTCCGCTGACGCCTGACCGGACGTACGAGTGGCGACTCGATGGAATGGACCTCTTCAGTGATGTTTTCAGGACCTATCAGACGATGGCGGGTGAGAGATTTCGGGTATTGCGCTACACAGTGGATGCGGTAGCACAAAAGAATCCACCCGTCTCCAAGGTCTATGATCAGTTTTTGCAGTTTCGATACGTAGACGAGTACTTGACGGATGAACTGATTCGTATTGAGCTCTACAACCAACACCACCTCCTCGTCGGTCGACTGGCAGTCGCAAAAGAAAAGTCAGGCAACTACGCGATCGATTTGGCGCAGATAGCCGTGCGGTGGTCACAGGATGAGACTTACCTGATGGTTTTGAATGATGGGCTGAACACTGAAAAGCGGATCCGGTTTCAGCTGTCCGAGCCGCTGGGAGATCCCCTCGAGGTGCAGATCGTGGTGGATCCGGTTTTCCTCGAGTGCCAGGAGGGCTCGACCAGCGTGATTGACTACTATGGAGATTTCAAAGGGGGTAATCCTACCTACGAGATTGCCTGGACCATTGTGGATGCCGAAGGACAAACACCCCTGCTTCCCCCTAAGCAAGAGGTCGTCCTCAATGAAAGCAGCCTACCCAAGTTTACCATCGACCATCCCCTACCCTATTTACTGGTCCTAAGTGTCAAGGATGACTGCGGAAACTTTGGAGAGCATGCCGTCATGGTTCATTGTGAGCCAGATGAGGAAAAGGAATCCAGCATTCTGCTGGAATATGTCCAATACGACAGGGTGAGAACAACAAACTGAGTGTGACATGAAAACGAATCAAAACACGCTGAAGACAATGAAAGAAATGACAAGAACGATAGCCATCGCACTTCTGGTGCTGGTGATTTTTGCGTCCTGCGCCTCAAAACCAGAGACACTTAACAGGCATGAGAGCGGTGACTATTGGGCGACCATGATCCCGGACGTCACCGCAGGTGATGAAAAGGAGGGTCTGACCACTTACGTGCTCACCATTGGACGAACCGATGGTCAAGACCTGTTGAAACAAGGGAATCAGCAGCAGCAAGCTGGTCTTTTGCACTATTTCTCTTTTCAGGTGCAGCACGATCTATTATTAAGGCAGGGCGATGTCCAAATTCCAGCAGCCTTCTGTCATTTGGAGCGGTCATTTGGCTTGATGCCCCACCGAAACATCATTGTGGCATTTGACGACTCGACCTGGGATCCTCATCAACCTTATGAGGTGATCCTTGACACCTCAGAGCTCATTCAGGAGCCCATTACATTTTCAATAAGCAAAACAACCGACGGATGAACCTAACTGGCTACATACGGAAAAATGGCAGGAAAGCGGCGATGGTGATGCTGCTTTCCATGGTGATCAACACCGCGTCTATTATCGATGTGCACGCGCTGACGTCCGGCCCGACACAGCCCGAAGTACAGTCTTTTGAACCTGCCGGAACGACAGACATGGTGGACATGTTCACAGGAGACTTCACCTACAACATTCCCCTCTTTGAGCTCCCGGGACCCAACGGTGGCTACCCCTTCAACCTGGCCTATCATGCCGGGATATCGACAGATCAGGAAGCCTCATGGGTTGGCCTGGGTTGGAATCTTGCTCCAGGGGCCATCAATCGTCAGATGCGAGGTTTACCTGATGAATTCAATGGTGACGAGGTAGAGAGCACTCAAGAGATGGAGGACAACCTCACTATGGGGCTCAATACGGGGCTTGGTTTGGAAGTGTTTGGAGCTGCCGGCGAACTTGGTCAGGTTGGCGGATCAGTATACTTCAACACCTACAGAGGATTGGGATATTCCATCAGTGGGATGGCGAACTTCCCTCTGGTTAACAAAGACGGCCCTCTCAGTGCCAATCTGGGATTTGGCTTCAATGCTGATAGCCAAGAGGGTATCAGTTACAGTCCATCATTGAGTTTGACTTTGGCAGGTGAGGATGGCAGGAGATTTGGGTCCAATATTCGCCTGGGTTACAACTCACGCATGGGGCTACAAAATATGTCATACGGCCTTTCATATAGTCAGTTGATGAACAGAGTGAGGAATACCGGAAGGCCCACGAACATCGACGCATACCTTATTCCTCCCAATTCATTCAATAGCTCGCTTTCATTTGCCAGTAGTGCCTACACTCCACAGGTGAGCATGCCGACAGTAGGGACAAATTCCTCCATCAACTTTAGTGTCGGTGCATCTGCATTTGGCGCCTACCCCAAATTCTATGTCGGAGGATACTTCAATCGAGAGGTGCTACGATATGATGCTGAGACGCGTAAGGTAAAGGCATACGGCTACATGAACCTGCAATATGCTAGCGAGGAGGACATGTTGGACTTTAATCGGGAGAAAGATGGTGTCATTAGAGAGGAATCCCCCAACCTTCCAATTCCAATACCAACACCAGACGTTTATGCCATTTCCGGGCAAGGCATTGGAGGTACTTTTCGTGTTATACGCAACGATTTGGGAGCATTGCATGACCAGGCAAGTCAATCCATTTCTGTTTCGAGTGCATTAGGTTTTGACATTAGCCCGGTATTTACACACACTGGAGCCAACCTTACACTGTTTCATGGACAATCCAGATCTGGTCGGTGGAACCACCGGAATGTACCATATTTTGAGGGTCAGCCAACAAACAGCACGAAAGAAGCTTGGCATTTCCAGGTGCATGGTGAACACACCAACACGAGTTATGCAGATTTCGCCAGAATCAACTCAGAGGAGCCATTACAACCATCTTTAAGCAGTTTGGATAATGTAAACCTGGCCGAGGTTGACCTGCCTTCGCAGCGAAAATCTCGAGCACAGGTAATTCAGTCTTTGACTAACGAGGAAATCCGGCAAGCAACAAATGGCTCGGCGCTGATGATCACGAGGACCTCAGGAATCGATCGCGGCGACAGAGAAAAGTACCCTGATCACCACGTTGGAGCCTTTATCATTACCAAGGATGATGGCACTCGGTACGTGTATGCCCTACCTACCTACAATCGTAGCCAGGTGGAGGTTTCGGTTGGTGTCAAGGAGATTCAGGATAAGGAAGCTGCAAGGGTCGCTACCATTGACGAATCAGAGAGAATCAAAACCACCACTGTCTTGCCGGCATATGCCTACTCCCATCTACTGACTGCCGTAATCGGCCCGGACTATGTAGATGTGCTAGAAGATGGGGTGAGTGAAGACGATCTGGGATACTGGGTGAAATTCACGTATGAAGAGCAAACTCAATCCGGTCTTTATAGGTGGCGCACCCCTTTTGTCGGTGGTCAATACAATGCTGGGTATCATTCTGACAACAAGGATGATCGGGCCACCTATATGCATGGCGCAAAGGAAATATGGTATCTGAAAAAAGCGGAGACCAAATCCCACGAGGCCGAGTTCTTCACATCGGAAAGAGAGGACGCGCGAGGCGTGACAGATGGAGAAATAGGAGGGGCCCTGGGGGAAAGACAAAGGAAACTGGACCGAATACGGCTCAATGTTCGTGGGAGCCTGCAGCCGCTGCAGCAGGTGGTTTTCGACAACGACAACTACAGATTATGTCCTGGTACGGAGAACTCTACTGCTGTCGGCGACCCGGCTGGTGGCAAATTGACCCTTGATGGTCTGCACTTCGAGTATGGTGCCAGTGACAAGCGGATAGGGCAATACAAATTTGAATACTTCAACGAGGCTGTTCCCTTCCATGAAGATGCTCACGATCGATGGGGCTATTACAGAACTCCTGAGATAGAAACCGAGGACGGCGAATTTCAGAGAAAATGGCCGAATGGCTTCCCGTATGTGGACCAGGGGCAATCGGCAGAAGATATTGCCAGTCAGGTTGCCACTTGGAGCCTTTCAGCGATTGACCTTCCCACAGGAGGACGGATCGAAGTCGAGTATGAGTCCGATGATTATGGCTACGTCCAGCATAAACGAGCGACCCAAATGGTGCCCATAGTAGCTGCGGACCTTATAGACGGGAATGGCAAAATCAGCTTTGAGTTAGAGAAACCATTCGAGGGGGATGATGCTGAGGACTTCATCAGGTCCCACTACCTCGATCTTGCCAGCGATCAAATTTATGTCAAGGCATATACTTTGCTCAAAGGCACTGATAATTACGACTACGTTTCTGGGTTTGTTAAGCTGGATGAATCAAAGCCGATAGGAGTTGAAGGCGAGACGGGATTTTTCCATGTCAAATTGATGGGTGGTGATCACCCATTGCGGAGAATGGCGTGGCAGCATATGAAACTGGACCAACCTAAGCTGACTTATGACAATCCAATTCCAGAGGAGAGGATCTCCGAATCATTCGACGTTTTCAAGCAATTGGCCCTCTTGTTTGGTCCCATAACCAACCTGTTCACCGGCTTCAATACAAAAGCGAGAATTCGCGGCTGGGCTTCGGCAGTAGATACAGAGAAGTCATGGGTGCGACTGACGTCTCCCGACAGAGTGAAGTACGGAGGTGGTCTGAGAGTGAAGGCACTGAAGATCTTCGAAAACATGAATAGCAAACGCCCTGAGGTATACGGCCAGGTATATGACTACACGAAGATGGAAGATGGTGAACGCATAAGCAGCGGTGTGGCCGCCTATGAACCTTTGATTGGCGGTGAAGAAAATCCTTTGCGGAAGGCAAAGTATTATTCTCAGGACGTCAAGCTCCAGTCCGACCACACTTTCCAGTTTGAATACCCGGTTAATGAAAGCAATTATCCTGGAGCCTCGGTCGGTTATAGCAAGGTGACGGTAATGAGTCTCGCCGCCTCGGCAAGGTCTGGAGGGTACGTCCCCGATCCCGACGAGAATTATTTCCCCAATGTCAAATTTGGAACGACTGGAAAGACCGAGTATGAGTTCTACACAGCGAGAGACTTTCCAGTGATTGCCACGGAGCGCCCTGTGGTTACCAAGAAGAAAAACAGGATCACGTTGAATCCCTTCATAGGCATCAACAAGCAGGATCTCATGACGGCCGTGCAATCGTACGCTGTGGTTACAAATGATATGCATGGTAAGCCACGAAAAGTCAGTCAGTATCGACAATCGAGCGATGATGGCACGTTTGCCTCCGAACCCTTTGACTACACAAGTTACGAGTACCAGAGTAAGGTCCTTTCTTACGACGGGGAGCTAGCCAACCAACTCGAGAATGTATTTGTCGAAGACGAAGAGTATCCCTGGCTTGTGACCAAGGCCTCGGATGTAAGTGAAGAAATCCTCCAGAGCCGGGGCTACCTGATGGGAACTGAATACGAAGTTGTCGCCGACGCAAGACGTTTTGAATCCATTGCTTTACAGGGTGGTATTAGTGGCAACCTTGATGGGTTTATGGCCATTTTCGTCCCAGCCTTTATACCCACAGCATGGCCCAATGTTTCCGAGGACGAAACCGTCTTAAAGACGCTTGTAACCAACAAGATCATCTTTCGAAGCGGGATTCTTTCCAGGACAACAAAATTTACGGATGGTGCGAAAGTGGTGACTGAAGACCTAAAGTGGGACAAGCTCACCGGGCGACCACTTTTAACAAGGGTGACAGAGAAGTTCAAGGACCAAACCATCTCCTCGTTGCAAGTACCTGCATATACGGAGTATGAGGGAATGGGTCCCGCTTATACAAATAGCGGTATTCGTTTCGACGCCTCGCTCGTCGCGGTAGATGGCAAGCCTGATGAGTTCGAGATGCATGTTCGGCTAGGTATTGATGGGGCCTTTGAGCCCGGGGATGAACTCTTACTTTTTGAGCTCGATGAAGCGGGCCTGATAGCAGTATCAGGTCATGGTATCTACCTGGGGAGGTCATCGGGGCAACACCGTATTTACAGTAAGGGCACGAATTGGGATGGGCCGGTGAAGGGAACGATCTATCGATCGGGTCATCGCAATCAACTCCTGGTGAATGCTGGGGATATAACCGCTTTAGGCGACCCTTCGAGACCTTCAGGATCAGCAACGTTCAACAAAACAATTGTCCACCCAAGATAATAGCATGACCATGGACAAGGCAGTCATTCAATCTACTAATACAGTATCGCCTGATCACGTCAATACTTGGCAATACGCTAGTTCACGTCAAAACAACCGATCGATATGAGTACCTCCGGCAATGACCTGATATTCGGCAACCGCAAAATGCTTTCGAAATGTTGGCTACTTGTGCCCGTGCTTTTGTTCTGCCTCGAAGTGAGCGCTCAACGACGACCTACGCCTATCGGATGTAATCCCTCTTCCAGTACTGAGATCAGCGGTAATACTATTGTCAATACCGGCTCTACCTACACCTACAGCATTGTCGGACATCCTGAAGGCTACTGGGAGGTTTGGGGAGGTACTATGGGTACACCAACCGGCAATACTTGTGTTGATGTGACTTGGACCGCGGCCGGGGACAGATGGGTGAAGTACATAGTAGACACTGCATGGGAGACCACCGTTATTCAGCTGGATGTATCAGTCAATGGTTGCGATGCGGGGACATTGTCAGTTTCTGGCACTAGTGTGGAGTATAATTCCACCATTTCACTAACTGCCACCAACGCTCCTGCTGGCTACTCATTCCAGAAATGTACCTCTGCAACCTGTCCGACAGATTCTGACACCAACTGGTCGACAGCCTCCTCATCCACTACAGTAACAACCACAACCAAGTTCCGAATCAGGGCTTCCGCCTGTGGTGAAACTGTTTATTCCAGCATTCGGACAGTCACAGTTTATCCGCAATTCAATCCAGGTAGCATAGAGTTTTATGCAGATGACGCATGCGCACCGAGCCAGATTGACCTCAACTCCACATTTGACGCTGAGGGGGGCAAAGGTACTATCCGATATCAGTGGCAAGGGTCAACTAATAACTCCTCATGGACGGATATCAGTGATCCGGATGCCGGCAGCCCATCTCTCCCCAATTACAACCGTTTCTCCTTCAGGTATTATCGTCGAATTGCGTGGTCGGACTTCAATGAAAACGCAGAGTCCAATAGGTTGGACGGCAACAATGAGCCAGCCACTCCTCCTGCCCTTTCGGCTGGTAGTATCAATGGTCAGGAAGTCTGTTCAGGTAGTAAAGCCAGCGAGATTACGGGTGTAGCGGCAAGTGGCGGGTCAGGAAGCTTAAGTTATTCCTGGAGCTTCTCTTCCGATAATGTCTCGTGGTCTTCTTTCCGAAACGTGAACCCTGTGGAGTACTTAGGCACCTTGACATCTGATACCTATGTCAAGCGCAAGGTCACAGCTTCATTATGTGGCGGGTCGAAGACAACAACTTCGGTGTTACTGGATGTCATCAATCCCACTGCAGGTACGATCTCGGTGAGCCCCACTAAGCCCGAATATGGCGCCGCAGTCACCCTCTCAGTATCCGGCAACTCGGGTTCTGTCAAGTATCAAAGATCAGCAAATGGCACGGACAATTGGCAGGATGCTACTTCGGGAGAGTCGGTGACGAGTGATCGATATTATCGGACACGGCTCAACAACACTACTTGCGGTATCAAGACTAGTTCGAAAGTATTTGTTGATGTTTACTCCCAGTTTGATCCGGGAAGGATAGAATTTTCAACTGAAACACCGTGTTCGCCAAGTGATGTGACGTTGGAATCCCAATTTGCTGCGAATGGAGGCAAGGGAAGTCCGAGGTATCAATGGCAAGGTTTGATGCCCGGCAAGGATCAAAGTAAAAACAGCGACTGGGAAAATATCAGCAGTCCCAATGCAGGCAGTGCTTCTCTAGGAGCCTTTACCCAATGGGCATATACGAAATACCGCCGGCTTGCATCCTCGGATTTTCTGGAGAACGAACCCTCCAATGTACTGGATGTCGCAGACGTGCCGGAGCCATTTCCGCCACTGGATCCAGGTAGCCTCAATGACCAATTTGTATGCCTTGGCGACGATATTGCACCGATTACTGGGATAGATCCGGCAGGTGGCCGAGGCCCCCTCAGGGTGCTCTGGAGTTTTGGGAATGGCCCAGGTGACGATGCGGAGTGGACGGACTTTTATGATGTGGACCCTGTCGGGTTTCTGGCAGGGGAGTCGGCCGATACTTGGGTCCGACGACAAGTGTTGGATGAGGGGTGTGATGAGACACCTCCGGTCGTCACGGCGGCAGCCCTTATTGATTTCATTGATCCTAGCGCTGGCACGATTACGGTTACACCTCTCAAGCCCAGGTATGGGGCCAGTATAACCATTACTGTGGACGGTAACACAGGACCCGTCCAGTTTGAAAGTTCTATCTCCGGTACAGGAGGCTGGGAAGAAGCCGTATCCGGTGAGACAGTCACTGAAGACCGCTACTATCGTGCGCGTTTGAAAGATGAAAGATGTGGTATAGAGACAAGCCCAAACGTCTTCGTTGACGTTTATCCTCAATTCGATCCGGGTGTAATCGAATTCTCCTCTGAAACACCTTGCTCGCCGAGTGATGTTTCGTTGCAGTCTCAATTTGATGCCTTCGGCGGCAAAGGTGAGCCTTCCTACAAATGGCAGGGACTAATGCCCGGTGATGACGAGGAGGATGAACGTGCGTGGCAGGATATCAGTGATCCCAGGGCCGGCCAGGCTACTTTGGGGTCCTTCAGTGACTGGCCATTCACGAAGTATCGCCGCCTTGCCTCGTCAGAATTTAATGAAAATGAGCCCTCCAACATCATGGATGTAGCGGACGCTCCACAACCTCCTCCTTCGCTGTATCCGGGAAGGCTAGATGATCAGGTTGTGTGTCTGGGCGACTTGGTCGCACCAATGACAGGAGAAGAGCCTGGAGGAGGTCTGGGGCCCCGTACAATTTTGTGGAGCTACGGCAACGGCCCAGACGACGATGCCGAATGGTCTGACTATTATGCCTCGGATCCTGCCGAGTTTCTGGGTCAGCTAGAAGTAGATACATGGGTCAGGAGACAAGTCAATGACAACTGCCCTGGACCGCCTGTAGAGACGGAGCCGGCACTTATCCGTGTCATTGATGTCGAACGTGATGTACGCCTCAGAGACGAGACACTGCATTTCTCTGAGTGTGATCAGACCCGTCCCTACAATATTTTCGATGGCGTTCCGCCGGGTTACGTTGTCCGTTGGTTTGGGAGAGACGAAGACGATCTGAGCGACGAGGAGGAATACCTGGGAATCGTAGGCAATGACATGGACTTTACAGATCTCACGGTGGGCACGCATGTTTTCAGGGTAAGAGCTGAAAGCGACTCGCACCATTGTGTGACTGGCTTTGCGACCATTACGGTGAAAATCTATACCAGTACTACGCCGCAGTCCGGACAGATCATCCAGTTAGATGATGACCTGTGCGAGGCCACTTTCGCCTTGGAGGGGGTTGATCCCGAGTTTTGCATTATTGATGAGATCGTGTGGCAATTTGGTGACGGTCAGGAAGTGCGTATTGCTGGTACCGGTCCCGGTGCAGTAGACCTCAGGACAACTGAGGCGATTCTTGAGAACACCACCATTCAGCACTCCTTCGATGATCCCTGGAACCACCCGGATGGCTACAATGTACGGGCATACATCACCTACCGATGCCCCGCCGTAAGCCTATGTGAGCCTACTGTGGTCAAAACACTAAATAATGTTGTCATCAATGGACCAAGGGTGGAACTAACGCCCAGCAATACCAACTACGGCTGTACTCATTTCTTCAACTATTACGCACAGTTCTTTGATCCCGACACGGATGAGGAGTTGGATTATGTCGATATCATCGGTCAGCGGTGGGAGTTTGCTGACGGGACTTTGATCAGCAGACAAAAGGCGTTCGTATACCCCTTCAGTACTCCTGGACCCAGGGACATACGACTGACAGTTCAGTACCGCTGTGAGCCTTGTGGTCCCAACCAGGAAGTGATAGAGTATACCACGGAATTCCGCCAGCCGGAAGACAAACTGACGAGCAGCTTGCTGTCTGAACAAGCGGATATCGTCCCTCAGACACTGAGTGCCGGATCAGGCACTTTCACTTCCGCCTGGCCCCTCACTTCGACGGATGCAGCAGTACACGACAAGCATCCCTATGCCAACGGCTCTGCCGGCGTGTGGCGAGCCTCAGAAAGTTTTGTCTTCAACACCGGGGCACTTTACCGAACTGCCACGACAGGTGTAGATCTTGAAAACGATGGTACGTTTCCACTTAAGTCTTTTGTATGGGGCTCCTTTATTGCCAGCGAGCAGGCCGAATGGCTTACATCCGCCACCAATACGAAGTACAATGCTTTCAACGCCTCGATAGAGAACAAGGATGCACTGGATATATATAGTGCTGCTGTCTACGAGCCTTCAGGGGAGCTACCGACTGCGGTTGGCCAAAACATGGCCAATGACCAAATGGGCTTTACCAGTTTCGAGTACCTGTCGGAAAATGCCATAGATGGCAACTTCTTCTTTGGGGAAATAGATCAGCAGGCATCCCTCAAGTTATACCGCACCCGTGAGTTTGATATCCTGGCAGGTTTGCACAACATGGCGATCGTCGATATCCCATTGGACAAAATAGCTGACAATCTCACCGGTGACGTGATATCTGATGCCACGGCCACCCGGGTTGAAATTGTGTGCAGCGGTGAAGAGGAGGAAGAAGGTGAGACTTACGTTTATGTTGCTTTTGACCAAATAATCAGCGAAAGCGAGCTTTACCGAGGGATCTACAGGGTCAAAGGAGATGAGGTCACCTACAAACTACAGAATAATTCAGGGCTCAATAAGGGTCACAGTGGAAGTCAGGCATTGGCATTGACAGGTACTGCGAGTTTTCCCCAGTATTTCCTAAAGCCAGCGAACAGTGAATACTACTTCATTAGTGCATGGTTTTCTCCGGATCCTTCGAAGACTTTCTACCCCGATCCATCCATAGGAGATTCGTACTCGATGAGACTCATTTTCATGGATGGTGATGACGAAGTGGGAGCGACTAATTCCGTCACAGTCGAGGGACCGGTGGTGGAAGGTTGGCAACAGGTATCCGGGGAAGTGCTGATCGATGACGCATATGACTATTTCATCCTGGAGATCAATGGTGAGGGGACCTATTATGTGGATGATCTTCGCCTGTTCCCCTCATCGGGCAATATGATGTCTTACGTGTACGACGATCAACGGAGGTTATCATCAACCCTCGACGAAAACAATTTCGCGACCTACTACGACTACGACGCGGAAGGCAACCTGTACCTCGTGCGAAAGGAAACAGTGGCTGGTGTCCAGACGATTCAGCAATCCGTGAACTATGTGATAACTGACAATTCCGGAGACGAATGATGAAAAGATTGACAATAACCTGTACAATCGCTGTCGTCACGGCTTTCGTGTGCGAGGCGCAGATCACTTCGAAGTATGTCCTCGATCGGATGATCGCCGCTCAAAAAGACCTGGAGTCGGCGCACTTTCGGATGACAACGAGTTCGGTGGGAGTGGATGACCGACAAGTAACTAATATTTGGTTTGATGCAGAGAACACCCTCACGCAAACTGAAGGGATGGATGTCTTGGTCACTCCAGAGTTACTTG
The DNA here is from genome assembly GCA_965227935.1 of Cyclobacteriaceae bacterium. GTDB lineage: Bacteria > Bacteroidota > Bacteroidia > Cytophagales > Cyclobacteriaceae > JAWPMT01. The sequence goes on from CBDDGS010000055.1 coordinate 1,134,749, forward strand.
TAACAGCCAATCACAGGATGGCTTTGCTGCAGTTTGTTCGATTGACCACACCTCTCGCCAACAAAAACATTGCGCACCCTACTACCCTGTTGGATTCATTATTCCGAATTGGAAAGCAGCCAGTGCTGATAGCGCAGAATGAGCAAGAATTTGTCTTGCTCATGGAAGGCGTCAATGATGTGGTGAGGGAAGTCGAAGTCAATGTGGATGCCAGGAATTTTCAAACCAGTTCTATTGAGCTCCGCTTCCACCAAGGACCTTATGGACCCATGCCCAATACACTGATAGAATTCGAATTCCTTGAACGAAACCCCGATATCTCCCCACGAACCTTTGCCATTGATCGATTTTTTCTCGAGGTCGATGGCAAGAGACAAGGTGTAGGGAGATATGCCGATTATGAAATTCAGGAGGTCCCGATTACTCAACTCAACTAAAGAACTATGACTGTACCATTGCAACATCAAACGAGAAAGAGAGGGGCCCGGGCTCTGCGGATGGCATTGTGTGTGTGGGTCCTGGGATTTGCCTTTAGCCAGACATCAGTACGGGCCCAATCAGTCAGTCCACCGGATGGCATCGTGGTGGACAATAATGGCAAGGTGATTCATAAGCCCTTCAATGTCATCAATGACCACCAGATGGACCAGGTTTCTGTAGGTGATGAGATCAACATTCTATGCGCCTGTTCGATCAACCAGTTCTTCACAGGTATTCGCCTATCCTATATGGACCATCAACTGCCAACCACAGATTGGCAATTGGATGTTTCCTTCGAGGTATTTGAAGGCCTGAACAGTTACTGGGGCCATACCCTTCAGTTGGATATGTCCAGCCAGCAGCTCTTGGATATTGTCTTTCACGACGAGATGATCGACCCAGGGGAAGACTGGTACGTCAAGATCACAGCTATTGAAATTGTGGGAGATGTACCATTGTCGGCAATTGCGCTCGGCTTCGACTATTACGAGGCCAACCTGGACAACTTCGACCCAACTGTGACTGTCGAGGACCTCGAACTGGTGGCCGGTGTTTTGTCCTGGAGACTTCCGGATATGCCGCCAGATGATGCTTTTTCACCAGATGGCTACGACGTGGAATGGGTCCTGTATGAGGATGAGCATGAATTGACTTACGGCACTGCCCAGCAAGCCTTCGAAAACCGCACGGGGGTCAGGATGACCACCCTCCAGCCCTACGTAGAGGTAGATGAGATACTGCCAGACGGCACACTCTATTTCCGTGTGCGAACCAGATCCTTTGATCCCGACGAAACATCTCATGTGCAGCTAGGACAGTGGGCGTACGCTGCGGTGGACATGAAAAATCAGACCAACCCCGAACCAGACATGAACTGGCAACGGGTATCGACCTACGCCGAAGACGGCAAGAAGAAGCATGTCGTCAGTTTCTATGATGGACTGATGAAAAATGTACAGGTCCTCACCAACTACTCCAGCATTGGCAAAACCCTGGTCGCTGAGTCCAAGTACGATTTTGAAGGCCGCAAGGTGGTTGACTTTCTGCCTGTCGCTTCCCCCACTGATGACTTCGTACACCGGGAGTGGAATTACTTTGGCGAGACGGCTGACAAGTTCCAGTACAAAAGTGCTTATGACCATGGGAGGCAGGATCCTGAAGGCAGCTACGAAAGTAGTCTTGCCGCGGATTATTATAACAATTCCACTGACTTGGGAGTACCACTGGCCGGCGCTCACCCCTATACGCAAATCCAATACAAAAACGATGGCCTGGGCCTGCCGGAACGGCAAGGTGGGGTTGGTGAGCAATTCAAACTGTTTGGTGGTAACACCGTCAACTACTTCTATGGAGCAGCATCGAATAAGCAACTCGAACGGCTTTTTGGGGAAGGCAACTTTGGCAGCGCTGATCACTACCGCAAAAACCTCGTGCAAGATGCCAATGGGCAGGTGTCCGTAACCTACCTAGATGCCAGTGGTAAGACGGTTGCCACGGCCCTGGCTGGTGACAACAGCGATAACCTCGAATCGCTGCCGTCCAAACCTGGCACGGAGGAGGCAAAAATCACAATTGACCTATCCGAAAGGTATGAATGGGTCAATGGTCAGCGAGTGACCTTCCACAGTTTTCTCAATGTAGCCCCTTCAGAGATCCTCTGGTCGTCGTCTTTTCAGGCCTTTGCATCCAGGATTTCGATCAATGGAAGTGCTACTGAGAAGTGTGCGGCGTGCACGTTTGAGATCACCGTGCAAATCCTGGACCCTGACGGAATACCCGTCGATCTGGGTGATGGTTCTAGCGAATTCAAGACGATCGTGAAGTCCGGGGAAACGAGCGATTGTGAGCCTAGTGGAATACTGGAGTACATGCCGGCATCCACGCTCTTCTCCAAGGTCGGGGAGTACAAGATCATCAAGTCCGTCTTACCTATCGAGCAAGGGCAGAGTGAGATCAGGACCATCGTAGAGAGCTACCCGGAGGTACAGACAGAGCTCAGTGTAATCGCTTCCACCTACCAACTGGACGATGAAGTTTGTGAGGTAGAAACCATTACCGATGACAACGAAGGCTCTTCTGCTGTGCTTCCCGAGATCGTCGCTCAGCGATGCGAGAACATCAAGCGTCAGATCATGTCCGAACTCAATGCAACCTATGGCTACACCTGGGACAATATGGAGGCGGTGTTTGGTGTGGAGGACGGCTCCGCAGAGTCAGATGCGATCCTCAATCATCCGCAGTATTGCCAGTATGAAGATTGCCTGGTATCACAAGAAAGCGACATCTTCGATGGCGAGCTGTACATACTGGATACCTGGACAGACGCTCTGGCCCTGTACGGCGATGGTGATCCACGGGATATAGATCCCAGAACACTCATGGACCTGGATCCACAGTTTGCCGGTCTATCTACTACTGATCCCAACTGGCTGATGATGTCTGATCTCCTCGACAATGTCGAAGTGGCCGGCAGAATCGGCAGATTGGAAGACATCGTCAACCCCGAAAACACTGAACTTCATGGGGATCCTGACAGAGATGGAATCGATACGGACTATAATTTGCTCTACTACGATCTACATCAACGCTATGAATCTGAACCTGATGAACTTATCCAGGCCCTGAGACAACAGCGATGGACGTTGTACCGGGCCTTCTATTTGGATGCAAAGCGCCAGGTGCGTCTCGCGATCGCGGAGGAAATTGCGTGCCAACCAGTAATAGATGCACTGAGGCAAATAGCCGACCTCCCTACGGATCCATATGAAATTGCGCAATTGGGTCAGTCTTCGGGCATTGTTGCCGAAATCACCGAGGATGAGCTGACGGTGATGCTGTCTGTATTGACGGAGGACTGTGATCTCGAATTTGAAGAAGCGCAACTGACGCTACTTAGGAACAACCTCCGCAGCTACTTCCTGGCAAGGGGGGCGGAAGCGCTCAGATTCATCCTGGCAGAGGAGGTCAATGCCGGTACCAATGAGCATCTAAATGAGATCCAGTCGGTGATGATCGAGTTGGGATGCAACCTCGTCAATACCTCACTAGTGGTCAATCTTGAATGCGCTGAAGAGATGACCTTCGGTCCGGTCAACCTGACACAGCGGACAGAGAACCTCATCAACAATGCGAGCCAGGATGAGCCCACGTGCCTGGTCATTACAAGGGGGCAGGATCTTGATGATGGTGCCATTGTCGAGGTCGGTGGGCCGGGGCAAGCGATTCACCCCGATGATCGCCGATTGGTCGCCAGGCTCTGGGACCTACTGGATGGGGAGGCATGGAGTTTTGCCAGTGCGGACGGTCGGTGGACTTCACCACCCATCGACAGAGAGACTCCTAGTGGCAGTCTTAAGGATGACTATTGTGGGATGGATGGCCTTAGCCCTTACAAAGATTCCGAGCGACTGGCCTTTGTGGATGTACGTAACAAGGGGATCACCGGCAGTTTGCCAGATTTCTCAACTATAAATACTGATCTCGACGGTCTGTTTCTGCACGGCAATGACCTCGAAGGAGACTTGGAAAGACTTCGGCCCATTGCAGAGGGTATTGATAAGCTCTCTGTGTCTTACAACAACTTCTCCGGCCCTGTTCCGGAATGGATGGGGGGGATTCGCGCACTTTACCTGAGCTACAACTTGCTCACTTTTGAAGACCTCGTGCCACTCGCCCAATATCGTAATACACTGACCATAGCGAATGGTCAGTTCCACGCGTCACAGGTCGTCGGCAAGGAGCAGACCATCGCCGCGACAGCGGACCAGCGCCTGCAGGTGACCATCGGTATCGACAGAAACATCAGTGCCAGGTTTCCAGGAGCAGAAAATTGCAAGTATGCATGGTATGGCGCCCGATTTGGCGATGAAGGGCAACCCGTACGCTATACGCACTTTTGGAATTTTTATAACGAACGACGTACCATCTATGCCAATGAATCAGAACGGATCCTCAATTTTTCCGAGGACAACCACACCATAGATATCGACATCTCCGATGAAGATTACGATTTCTATTATTACGAGATCATCAACGAAACAGCCGGCCTGCAAGATGTAGTAATGACCAGTGAACCCATTTATGTCGATCGCACAGGCGAGGTGACATGGCCGGGGTCTGCCTGCATTCGGTACACGGCCGGACTGTACGAGCAAGATTTTCAAGCCCTGATCGACGCGTACGAGGAAGATTGCCGCGCTGAACTCGAGGTCCGGGAGTCGCTGCAGATCTCCGTTTTGCAGGATGAATATCTCAATGGTCTGATAGAGATTTTCGTGGATGAGATGCGCACAAACTGTTCAGATAACCTCGAGGAGGGTCTTCAGATGAGCTTCAAGCCTAAGGAGTATCACCACACCCTTTACTATTACGATCGAGCTGGCAACCTGGCGCAGACCATACCTCCCAAGGGCGTTAATCTCAACGACCCAACTTCGCATGCCCTGGCGACCACTTATAAATACAATTCGCTCAATCAACTGGTAGAGCAGGAGTCTCCTGATGGTGGGCTGACAAGATTCCGCTACAATGCGGTGGGTCAGTTGCGCCTCTCGCAGAATGCCCAGCAACTGGTGGACGGCACATTTTCCTACACGAAATACGACCGGCAGAGCCGGATCATCGAAGTGGGATTGATGTACTCCGGCGAGACACTCGAGAATCTTACAGCCAGACTCAATGAGACAGATTTCCCAGCGGCGGCCGAGTTCGTTCTTGAAGAGATGACCCGTACGTACTATGACCGCGGCAGTTACCCCGATGGTTCCGAAAGTGGCTATCCTGATGCTTTCAAGACCGAAGGCACTTACCTCAGAGGACGTGTTGCTTTTACCGAGGTGTGGCATAATGAGGGCACAAGGACGGCTGCCTCCTATTATCGCTACGATCCGCATGGCAACGTGCAGTCTCTGGTCCAATACATCGATGGACTCGGAGAAAAACGTATCGACTATGCCTACGACCTGATCAGCGGCAATGTCAACTACGTTATGTACCAGCGAGGAGCAGAGGATAGCTATATGCATCGCTATACCTATGATGATGACAACCGCATCACGGAAGTACATACCTCAAGGGACGGGGTAGTGTGGGACCGTGACGCCCGCTACGAGTACTACGATCATGGGCCCCTCAAGAATGTCCAACTGGGTGAGGCGAAAGTGCAGCGGTTGGACTACTACTACACCCTTCAGGGCTGGCTCAAGGGCATCAATGTCCCCGACGGGGATCCATTTCCAGGTGGCAATCCTTTCGCAAAGGATGAGTTTGCGCTGACATTAGGCTATTATCCCGGGGACTTCCATGCGCGACCGGATATGACGGATGTGGATGGTCGAGACAAGCTATGGGATGCTTACAAAAGTGTATACTTCCCGGAATATGGTGAAGATGACGAGCCTACAGGCTTATTGAATGGCAATATCTCCTGGATGAGCACGTACATTGACCATGCATCGGAGAGTGCTGGTGATCCCAATGCGGGGATGCAAGCCATGATGTACAAATATGATCAGCTTAACCGCATCATGGATAGCCGGGGTGTGACGGACTACACAAAGGAGAATGGATTCCAGCGAAGTGGCGAAGATTACGACTCGGAATACGAGTATGATGGCAATGGCAACTTGCTGCGGCTCATCAGAAAAGACCAACGAGGCTTGACCTCAGATGATCTCACTTATATGTATCCCGGTGTGACGAGCAACCAGCTCGAGCGCGTAATCAATGGCAATCCCGAGGTCAGGCACCAAACATCGGGAGCGGTAACCAATGACGACGATCTCTTTGAGGTGCTGACGCTGGGAAGCGATGCGTTTGTCAAAGCCGGAGAGCCAGTAGAGGTACAGGCCACGGAGGAAATCGTGATGACGCCTGGTTTCTTTACTGAGCCGGGGGCAGAGTTTACAGCTAGCACCACAATCGGTGAGCCTACCACCAACATTCAAATCGGCAAATACACGTATGATGAAATAGGCAATCTGATTAACGATGCTGCGGAAGGCACTACGATCGACTGGACAGTCTATGGGAAGGTGGAGCAGGTCACACATGATGCCGGAGCGAGTACGGAGTTCCTCTATGATGCGGCCGGCAACCGTGTAAGCAAAAGCTTTACCAATGGAGGTACCACCGTCCAGACCTTCTACGTCCGGGACGCCAGCGGCAACATCATGGCTGTCTACCAGGATGACGCCCTCAAGGAGATCCCCATCTATGGCAGTAACCGGCTGGGGCAGTATACTGGTGAAGTACCGGGGTCCAAACGTTTCCTTGGGCGTAAGAACTACGAACTCAGCAACCACCTGGGCAATGTCGTCGCTGTTGTCACCGACGAGCTGGCTGTATCTGAAGCTACGGGCAAGTATGCCGTGGTCCAGCGCACGACGGACTACTATCCCTTTGGTCTGGAAATGCCTGGAAGGACGCTCACAGGGGTCGAGGGCCGATACAGGTATGGCTTCAATGGCAAAGAGAAAGACTCCGACGGCGAGTGGGGATCAGCCAACCATTACGACTATGGCTTCAGGATCTACAATCCGAGGATAGCGAAGTTCTTGAGCGTGGATCCGTTGACGAAGAGCTATCCATGGTATACCCCGTATCAGTTTGCAGGGAATAAGCCGATCAGGTTTATCGATTTGGATGGACTGGAAGAGGCAGACCCACAATTGGCGCAAACGCCAAAGTATCCAGTACTTACTGGCGTTGGTGATGCGACGGCGGAATGGTTCGTATCACTATACAGTTTTGTAGTGCATGATGCATGGCAATCGGAGACGTGGGATGCGGCAGCTCAATACATGGGGGAATTTGGGAAATTGCATCACTCTCTTAATTACGGACCTATTGGCGAACTCCCACAGACTCCAATGATCGATTCTCAAATCACAAGTTTTGAGGAGAACGTTGTGCATGGCGATCAATATACCAGAACCAAGGCTATAACGACACTAGGCCTTGATGTGGTGGCAGGCGTACTTGGGGACAAAGGAATATCCAAATTGAGGAGACTGTCCATTGGTCCTAAGACTGCATTATTTAGAGGAACTTATGATGGAAACCTTGGTGGTAGGAATTCCATAGCGGCTGGGATAACACATTCGTCTACTAATCCACTAGTTTCGTTGTTATATGCGATAGAGCATCAGACTAGAACAGGTATAAAGGGTATTTTGGAAATTATGTCTCCTGAAAAAGCGAAATCATTAAACACCTACACCGATCCGCTTTCCTTACCACATGATTTTGAAGTCTTTGTTGAATTGAATGCGTCGGATTTTACAAGTCAATCCAGCTTTAGGCTTTCGGTAGATCAAGCCAGGGAGATTTTTAAAGATATGGGAATTGATAACATCCCTGAAAACATAAACGGAGGGCTTGATAACTATATTAAAGAGTTAGGTGGGCAAATTTCCGATCAACAAATCGAGACATTCTATAAGAAGGCAAGCGAACTTTAGATTTTATGAAGATCAGAATATATGGCAAAATAGATTCGAGTAAAGAAGCAGTTTATTTATTGACAGCCTTAGTCGACTTTCCGGTAAGACCAGGAATGCCGGTAAAGGAAGTTCAGATTAATGGTCACCCTACGTACGTTGACTGTGAAGTGAAGGAGACATTTACACATTTCGGATCAAAGAAGATTCTGAAAACAGAAATCGAAAAGGGTAGTAAGGGACTGATCACACTAAGTCAGAGGGTGGCGGAACTTGAGATACTGCCGGATGTGCAAGAAGGGTGGGAGATCGATCAGGATAATGAGGTCTTCATTTTTTTAGAAAATTCGTGATGACTCCTCGCTAGCGCAAGCGTGTCGCTTGTGCCTAAGAATAAGCCTGCTTGGTCTTGGCATCTCGCAGCGCCATATCTAGCATCTCAAGCACGAAGGCTTTGTTGTGATCTGGTAGTTGGGAAATGCTCTCTAGCCTTTTCAGCGTCTCTTTGTCGAGAACCAGCGAGGTCTTACCCATCAGGTAATCAATAGAGACTTCCAGAGCATCAGCGATCTTGGAAACAACATCTATTGATGGTTTGATATCCCCTCTCTCGTAGCGGCCGATCACGTCACCAGATGTGCCAATCATCTTACCTAGTGCAGCTTGCGACAAGCCTTTCTTCTTACGGAGGAGCATCATGTTATCCCCCTCGCTAGCGCACGCGTGTCGCGTGTGCTCTAATACGCTCTAATGCCTGAATCTGCGGTCCAATACCGGATTCTTCATAGATTGCCTGAGTGAGCAGGAAGTACAAGTTCTACAATCAGGAAGGGCTCTATTTTGTCAGTTTTGCCACGGTTTATTGGATTGATGTATTTGTGCGCGAAATATATTTCCAGATAATACTGGATAGTCTCGATTTCAATCGAAAGGAGAAGGGAATGGAGATTTATTGTTGGTGCATCATGCCAAGCCACGTCCACTTGATCTTCCCCTTCGCTGGCGCAAGCGTGTCGCTTGTGCCCTAATAGTTCCCCATTGCTAGTTCGCGCGTGTCGCGAGGACCGATCTGCTACGAATAGGACAGCTTTGGCTTTGTGATTACGGATGGCCAGTTCGAGGAAGTTTAGGATCATCTGTTTGGTCTCCCCTTCGCTAGCGCACGCGTGTCGCGTGTGCTTTTAATACCCCTCGCTAGCGCACGCGTGTCGCGTGTGCTATGATACGCTCTAATGCCTGAACCCTAGCTAGCGCGCGTTTGCAACGCGTGCTCTTCTGTGCCTGCTTTCCGGACTCCTAGTCCAGCATTTCTATCTTGAGTATGCCTTTTGTTCCAGTGTAGTCCCTAGCCGAGCTGTATAGGTAGTGTTCGGGCTCATCCACTATTTCTGCGTCTACAGGATTGGAGTGAATGTATTCTAGTTTCTGGTCTAAGAATTCATTGGTTTCGATGGCCTTCGGCTGATTGCCATCTTGCCCGACCTTGTATTTTGTGATTCGTTTGAGGTCTATTAGTGCATATCAATCATTCTGGTATTGATTGTTGCTTATCGTAAGATTCTGAATGTCTTCTTCAGAGGTTTCATCCATCGGGTTAGAGAAAAAGTAATCTAATTAGTTAACTTTACGTTTAGAATGGAGAGAGAAATTGTCTTCTATGAACATCATTTTCTTGAGTTCTATGATGGGCTGCAGGAGAAGGTTCAGGAGAAGATCGAATATGTGTTTGATTTGATCAGGTATGAAGAGCGTGTTCCTACTACTTTTTTGAAACACCTTGAAGGAACTGATCAACTGTATGAAATACGAATTCGAGTTGGTAACAACATATTTCGAATCTTTTGCTTCTTCGATGAGGGGCGATTGGTGGTTTTGCTGAACGGATTTCAGAAGAAGACACAGAAAACCCCTCGGAAAGAAATTAAGCTAGCCGAGAGGCTCAAAAAGGAATATTATGAAGGCAAAAAGTGAAGTATCGACGTTTAGTGAACTGCTTGATAGGAAGTATGGCAAAGAAGGAACACCAGCACGAGATGAGTACGAGCGGAGATCCAAAGCTTTCCGTTTGGGCGTAATGATTAGAGAGGCCAGGAAAGAAGCGAAACTGACTCAAGAGCAACTGGCGGAGCGGGCTGATACTAAGAAATCTTACATTTCCAGGATTGAAAGAGATGCCAGTGATATTCGTCTTTCTACTCTAATGCGGATAATCGAGAAGGGTCTGGGTGGAAAGGTGAAAATCAGTATCGAATTGTAGAGTTTACCGCCCGCGTCATCCACCGTCGCACGCCTATCGCCTTGCTGCGGATCTTCTTCCGCCGGTGTAAGAGATGGCGTGATTCAGGCCTGGGAATCTGTCCAATTCGCCTGAACCGTGATAGCGGAGATGTTCGCGATAGATTTGATTATCATATCTTTTTACGAGAGATACCTTAGCCCAGAATCCACGCAAAAGACCCATTAGTTGAAGAAATTCCGACTTCCCCGAAAAACAAAGAAGTCCATTCAGGGCTTTTGGTTGTACCCGCCCGATCAGGATGGCAATTCGCTTATGGCCAACCCAACAAGGTCACAAGAAGACTACGATGCTATGGTCATGGGTAAGCTACGGGATCTGGGAGCACGGTCCGATAGCACCAGAAGCCTGGATTTCACGCGCCTGGACCGCCCTGTGGAGATCGATGATGAAATTTTAAAAAAGTACATCGACGAAATCTTCAGACGTGACCTTCGCACCTATGCATATCACATATATCGGCGAGCGCACAACAGTTCTACAGCGAAAAAAGCCTATTATCAGTTTATCAATGCCTATGAACTGTCAAATGGTGGAAGGGAAGGCTACGGTAATATTTGCTGTCTAACGCTCGACTTGGCCGAAGATCTACTTCGCAAAGAAAATACTGTCAGGAGCAAGCGGAAGAAGACCTTCACTAGGAACAAGGCTTAAGTACCACCCACACATCTAAACCTTCAAGCCCACAAGCTCCCAACACCCTCCCCATTCACCCCCTCTCACTCCGGCTGATCTACCGTTTCATTTCGATAGGTCCCGACCATTTGACTCCCGCTGTTCGGAGTCGTACCTTTCCTTTATATCGTTATATGTAAAAAATTAAGAACGCCATGAAATTTGCTTTACGACTTCTCAGCCTTATCCTCTTGATATCCATGGTCGCTTGCTCCGGTGAAGATGACGCGATGGATGACGGTGGTCTGACTGATCCGGTGACTGGCGTTATTGCCGGCGTGGAGTGGCAACTCGATGTGAGCACAGCCATTTTTGAAGAGATCGACGAGCAGTACACGATCAACTTGATCGGTGTAGATGAGCAGCTGGCAGATGATGGCTGCAGTGTCCTGTTTCCGGGGCAGGAGTACGTGAGGTTTACTGTTACAGCCGCCACTGGTAGGTATGCGCTTCCATTCGAGTTTGCTAACCAGGGTGTGAAGTTCTATGCCGATCGTTCTGTCGGAGGATTTGAGTTGGCGACAAGTGGCTTCGTAGAGATCACCGAGATCACCGGCAATCAAGTCTTCGGCAACCTCGAGGCCACCATGGATGGCGACAATCAGGTGTCGGGATCGTTCGTTGCGACGATCTGCGGACAGTGATCGTACCTTTGGAATCGTTTTAGGTAGTAAGAGTTTTCTTGGCTTTCCACTACTCGGACAAGCTGATTAATTGTTATTTTGAGGAAAAGGGATTGTGAGTATGGATATTCAAGCAATTAAGATCGAACTAGTGCAAAGACTCCTGCAGGTTGACCAACAGCAAGTTCTGGAGCGAGTCAAGGAGATTCTCGAGGAGGCAGAGATGGACTTCTGGGATCAGCTGAGCGTTGGAGATCGAGAAGCAATTGATGATGGCCTTGCTCAGCTAGATCGTGGAGAGTTTGTCCCCGAAGAGGAGGTAAAAAAGGAGTGGGAGAATCGATTCAAGATGTAGTTGGCGCTGAAGGTTCGATATTCCCTAAGAGCACAGGTTGAGAGGAGAATCTTGCTCGAAGAGATCGCCGCTGCATTTGGAGACACAAAAGCCAAGGAAATCAGTGACAAAATCGATAGGGTTGTAGGCAATATTGCGACTATGCCAGAGCTTTTCCGTCCTTCGAAACGAAGAAAGGGATTAAGAAAGTGCGTTTTCAGCAGGCAAACGAGTATATACTATCGAGTGAAAGACCAACACCTGGAGATAGTTAGTTTCAGACCAAATAAAGTGGATCCTCGTTCATACCGAGTCGATTAGCACAAATTCCCTCAATCAAAAATGATCGTCTTGTTCCCGTAGGGCAGCACCTTTCGGTGGATGTGCGCCCAGATGGCCCTGGACAACACGATCTTCTCCAGATCCTGACCCTTCCGCACCAGATCCGCTACTTCATCTTTGTGTGAGATCTTCACGACATCCTGCTCGATGATCGGGCCGGCGTCGAGGTCCTCCGTCACGTAGTGACTGGTGGCGCCAATGATCTTTACTCCACGGGTGTACGCCTGATGATAGGGCCGCGCTCCGGGAAATGCCGGTAGGAAGGAGTGGTGGATATTGATGATCCGATTCGGGTACCGATGCACAAACTGGCTGCTTAGTATCTGCATATACCTCGCGAGCACAATGAAGTCGACACGGAGCTCCTCCAGTAAAGCTAGCTGCTGTTGCTCCACCTCCTGCTTATTAGCGGCTGACATCTCAAAAGCACGAAACGGTATCTCGAAGCGGTCAGCGATTGCTCGATTGGTCTCGTGATTACTGACGATAACGGCGATCTCAAATGGCCAGTCTCGCTGCTGCGCACGAAAAAGTATATCGTACAGGCAGTGGGTACTCTTGGAAACAAACAGCGCCATACGAGCCTTCACATCAGTGAAATGCAGCCGCCACGTCATGTCGTAGCCTGTAGCGATCTCCCGTTGGAAGTCCTCCTCGATCTGCTGTTTACTGTAGTCGAAACCTTTGAGTTCCCACTCCACACGACAGAAGAAGACACCCAATTCCGTATCGGCGTGCTCATCCAGGTCGACGACATTGGCATCGCGGTCCCACAAAAACTTCGTGACCACAGAGATGATCCCCTTCTGATCCGGGCAATGTATGAGCAGTATGGCGCGGTGGTCGTCTTCCTTTTTCATGGTCTCATCAAGAGAGGCGCAACTTAGCCATTATTTAGAAAATGGAATTGGGACGCAAGATGTCATCCGTTTGGCTCGAAGGCCGGAAGGCGAAACCGAAGGCAAGGCATGTGGTGTGTGTAGGGTAGCGGGGCCGCTGACTGAGGTCGCCCTGCCTTTGCCGTAACAGCTACTGGCAGGCAGGCGCGAGGAGGAATGTGCGATGGGCCAAGCGCGAAGGGTCGTGCGCTCCTACTCAAAAGCAAACCTCACATTGCGCTTCAGTCCCTCGAACTTGGTCCGCTTGACGGCGCTCTTTTTGAAGACCTTGCGAAACACTTCTTCGGTCATTTCCTCCCACTCCTGTTTCTCCAGGTTTTCCCATCCCTGAGGGGCAAAGGCCGGTTCCCGGTGTGGTCGGGCGAATCGGTTCCAGGGACACACGTCCTGACAGATATCACAGCCAAAGACCCAGTCCTCCATATTGCCGCTAAAAGACGGCGGGATCTGGTCCTTGAGTTCGATGGTCAGATAGGAGATGCAGCGGCTGCCATCGACGACGTAGGGCTCGGGGATCGCATCTGTGGGGCAGGCATCCATGCATCGGGTACACGTGCCGCAGTAATCACCAATAGGGTGGTCAGGCGATAGAGCCGCATCAATGATCAGCTCCGCCAGGAAGAAGAAGCTGCCCATCTGGCGATTGAGGAGGAGCGAGTTTTTGCCGACCCATCCGAGGCCGGCTTTCTGCGCCCAGGCGCGCTCATGCACGGGTGCAGAGTCCACAAACACACGGCCCTCCACCTCTCCGAGCTGCGCTCGCAGTCGCTCCATGAAGTCTTTGAGCTTGTCCTTGATGACGTAGTGGTAATCCTGCCCATACGCATACTTGGCCATCTTAGGGTGACCATCCCGCTGCCATACTTTCTCTGGGTAGTAGTTGTAAATAAGGGACACCACAGATCGAGCACCGGGTACTAGTTGGCAAGGATCGAGGCGCTTGTCGAAATGGTTTTCGAGGTAGCCCATCTTTCCCTGATAGTTTCTTTTGAGCCACTCCTCCAACCGGGGGGCTTCCTCTTCCAGGAATTCGGCCTTGGCTATCCCGCAGTGATCGAAACCGAGATCTTTCGCTATTTGCTTGACGATGCCGCTGGCCTTGTCGGGGCTCATCCGCAGGTCAGAATAATGTGCCCATCTGTTGAGGAGGGATCTCCCCCAGGTGGCGGTAGGCCAATTCAGTCGCCTGGCGACCACGCGAGGTACGTTTGATAAATCCCTCCATGATCAGGAAGGGTTCATAGACCTCTTCGATGGTTTCGGCCTCCTCGCCACAGGCCGTCGCGATGGTGCTGATCCCCACGGGCCCGCCTTTGAACTTATTGATTATCGTCGCGAGGATGCGATTGTCCATTTCGTCCAGGCCATGGTCATCCACGTCGAGTGCCTTCAACGCCATCCGGGCGATATCCAGCGTGATCGACCCGTCCCCTTTGATCTGCGCGAAGTCGCGCGTTCGGCGAAGCAGGTTGTTGGCAATTCGGGGAGTGCCTCGACTTCGACGCGCAATTTCATAGGCCGCTTCCTCGTCAATGGCAGCACCAAGGATGTCGGCAGACCTACCGACGATCTTTGTCAGCAATTGGGCGTCGTAGTATTCCAGCCGCGAATTGATGCCAAACCGTGCACGAAGCGGGGCGGTCAACAATCCTGACCTTGTCGTAGCACCGATCAATGTGAAGGGGTTGAGAGCGATCTGTACGGTCCGGGCGTTGGGGCCCGAGTCGAGCATGATGTCGATCTTATAGTCCTCCATCGCAGAGTAGAGGTATTCCTCGACGACGGGATTCAAACGATGGATCTCATCGATGAAGAGGACGTCATGATCTTCCAGATTGGTCAGCAGCCCCGCCAGCTCGCTCGCTTTGTCCAGCACCGGTCCGCTAGAGACTTTGATGTTTGTGCCCAGCTCGTTGGCGATGATGTGCGAAAGGGTTGTCTTCCCCAAACCAGGAGGGCCATGCAGGAGTACATGGTCCAGGGGTTCGCTGCGCAGCTTGGCGGCTCCTACGAATATCTTCAGGTTCTCAACGACCTTCCCTTGCCCCGTGAAGTCGTCGAAGCTAAGCGGCCGTAGGGCTTTCTCAAATTCCTTTTCGGAGGAGGACATCTCTCCGCTGTCGCCGCTTAAGTAATCTTCTCTCATCGTTTCGATAACAAATATAGGAATGAGTGTTGTCCATCGCCTATTATTGTGGGCAAACAAAAATGTGAAATGAGCAATCCCCCGAACCGCAGGAGGGCCCGTCTTCTCTTCGGCCTTGCGCTGATCGCGGCGCTGTTTTGGTTTGCAAGGAGAGAGGGCCCCCAACCTCAGATGACGGCAATAAGCGGCCAGACCATGGGTACAGTGCCGTATAGCATTAAGGCGATAGCCAACAGACCACTTGATCTCCAGGGTGGAGTAGACTCGTTGCTGCGAGCATTCAATCAGTCACTTTCGACCTATATTCCTGACTCGGAGATCTCGCGATTCAATCGCCAATGACACCGCTGGTATTTGAGTCGGATCTTTTCTTGCCGGTGTTGCAGGCGAGCCGGGAGATCGTGGAGGTGACCGATGGCGCATTCGATCCTACCGTTGGCCCCCTGGTCAATGCCTGGGGTTTCGGGCCCGAAGGGAGTGACGCATTCCCCGGATTCCTCAGAGGTGGACTCGTTGCTCGCGCTCGTTAATTTTTCGAGTGTCAGCTTCACTGATGATTATGTGGCCAAGCGCTCAGGCATGTACCTCGACTTTAGCGCCATCGCGAAAGGCTACGCAGTTGATCTTGTGGGACTATACCTCGAGGGGCTGGGCGTCGAACACTACATGGTGGAAATCGGAGGAGAAGTGCGTACCAAGGGCGCCAATATGGATGGGAATCTCTGGCGAATAGGCATTGAGGACCCCTTGGTTTCCAGGTATGAGCGAAAGCTTTTGGCGATCGTCAGCATGGAAGACAACTCCCTGGCGACGTCTGGTAATTATCGCAACTACTATGAGAAAGATGGAGAGATCTTCGCCCACATTGTTGACCCGCGGACGGGCTACAACAACTTCAACAATATCTTGAGCGCCTCCGTCTTTGCGCGGGATTGTATGATGGCGGATGCTTTTGCCACAGCCTTCATGGTGATGGGCGTCTCCGCATCGGTCGAGTTAGTGGAGGGAGACCCCTACATCGAAGCGATCCTCATTTACCGCGAAGGCGACGAGACCAAGACCTACGTATCCACGGGCATCGCGGACTACGTGACCATGGATCTGGATCAACAAGCCGGCGGCGAGTGAGCAAGAAGGAATGGTTTGGGGAGTGGTTCGGTTCGCCCTACTATTTCAAGCTCTACAAGAATCGTGATACGGAGGAGGCGCGTTTCTTCCTCGACAATCTCCTGACGGCGCTGAAGCCGGATAGCGACTGTCGGATCATGGATCTGGCGTGTGGCAAAGGCAGACATGCGATCTATCTCAATGACAAAGGTTATGACGTCACAGGGCTCGACTTGCAGGAAGAAAACATCACCTATGCTTCGCAATTTGCCAATGAGCGCCTCAGGTTTCACCAGCATGATATGCGTGAAGTGTTTCGGGAGCAGGCTTTCGATCTGGTGCTCAATCTGTTTACCAGTTTTGGCTACTTCGACACCCGGGATGAGCACCAGCAGACTGTCACGGCGGTGGCCCAATCACTAAGGCCGGGCGGGAGGTTTGTATTGGATTTCCTCAATCCCTACAGCGTCATCCATGACCTGACCCCGGAGGAGACGAAAACCGTCGAAGGCATCGAATTTCACATAAAAAGGAGTTTTGATGGCGAATTCATTCTGAAGGACATCAATTTTGAGGACGAAGGGACGAGCTACTCGTACCGAGAGAAGGTCCAGGCCATTCGGCGGGTAGAATTTATTGAGTACTTTGAGCACGCAGGAATGAAACCAATTCGCGTGTTTGGTGATTATCACCTCAAACCGTATCAACCTGAGCAGTCCGAGCGACTGATATTTGTGACGCAGTTATGGCACTGAATTTCATCATATTGTTTCTGACCACCTTCCTGGGTGGCATGCTCATCTATTGGCTGGGTTTCAAGTCGGACAACCTCCGATTGCCGTTGGTATTCGCTGGTGCCTTCCTCTTCTCCATAACGGTCATTCATATCCTCCCGGAGTTGTTTACTATCAGCACGCATCCCATGCGGATCGGTGTGTTTGTACTGGTGGGCTTTTTCTTTCAGCAGTTGCTGGAGACTTTCACCAGGGGTGTCGAGCATGGCCACTTTCATCGTGGGCATGGCTCCCAGAGCGGCAAGCTAGGGCTGATTATCGCCTTGATCATCCACTCGCTGCTGGAGGGTTCATTGCTCACCCATGGGTCACCCTTTCACGGACAGCACGAGTCATATTCACTACTTCTCGGCATCGTTTTTCACAAGGTGCCGGCAGCATTCGCCCTCATGGCCGTGATCAAGGTCGGTGATAAACCCCGGTGGCCAGAATTACTTTTCCTACTGGTCTTTTCACTGGCCTCACCGGCAGGCATGGTCTTTAGCAACTACTTCATGTCCATGTCACAAGAGGGACTGCTCGTACTCTTTGGTATTGTGAGTGGTTCGTTCTTACACATTTCCTCCACCATCTTCGTCGAAACCAGCCCTGAGCACCATTTGGGATTTAAGAGGACGGCAGTCAGCGTCGCCGCGGCCATATTGGCGATCGCCGTTGAATTTTTGGGATAGACGACGAACTCCCCCACCGTACGCCGTGAATTGCCCGGGCTCCTGTACCGAATTTCGATGTGATTTAGCTTTCGAATAGGCAGGCATTGCATAGATCGGGTTAAATTGTGGGGTATGTCTCAGCCTGAAAAACTACGAAAGTACTGGCGTACCAACGTGCGGTATGTCCTAATCCTTCTATCAATATGGGTCGTGTCCTCCCTGGGTCTGGGAGTCCTTTTTGCCGACGCCCTCAATTCCTTCAAGATTGCCGGATTCAAAATGGGATTTTGGATGGCACAACAGGGATCTATTTACATATTCGTCGTGCTCATCTTCATCTACACCTACCTGATGAACAGGCTCGATCGTAAGTTTCACGTAGACGAATTGTAAATCATGACAGTACAGATTTGGACTTTCGTGATTGTGGGCATCACGTTTGTGGTATACATCGTGGTGGCCCTGTGGGCCCGAGCAGCTTCTACAAGTGAATTTTATGTCGCCGGTGGTCATGTGCACCCGGTGCTCAATGGAATGGCTACAGCTGCTGACTGGATGTCGGCTGCCTCATTCATTTCGATGGCTGGACTCATTTCCTTCATGGGATATGACGGCTCCCAATACCTGATGGGCTGGACAGGAGGCTACGTGCTCCTAGCACTCCTGCTGGCGCCGTATCTCAGGAAATTCGGCAAGTTCACGATCCCGGACTTCATCGGGGAGAGGTACTATTCCGATACCGCACGACTCGTAGCAGTAGTATGTGCGCTCTTTGTGTCATTCACCTATGTCGTAGGTCAGATGAAGGGAGTGGGTATCGCTTTCTCCCGATTTCTGGAGGTACCCTTCGGCTGGGGCGTTGTGATCGGTGTGGGGATTGTCTTCTTCTATGCCGTTCTCGGTGGGATGAAGGGGATCACCTACACACAGGTAGCACAGTACTGCGTGCTGATCTTTGCTTACATGCTCCCAGCGATCTTTCTCTCGATTCTGTTGGTGGACAATCCCATTCCGCAATTCGGTTTTGGGGGCCAGTTGGCCGACGGCACCTACCTCCTCGACAAACTCGACCTACTCCACAAAGATCTGGGGTTTGCTGCCTACACAAGTGGTAACAAGCCCACCATCGACGTGCTCTTCGTTACAGCAGCACTGATGTTCGGTACGGCCGGATTGCCTCACGTGATCGTTCGCTTCTTCACGGTGCCGAAGGTCCGCGATGCGCGCATCTCCGCCGGTTGGGCGCTGGTGTTTATTGCTATCCTCTACACTACGGCTCCCGCCATCGCCGCTTTCGCTCGTACCAATCTCATCCAGGAGGTGAGCGATAAGCCGTACGCCGAAGTGCCACCGTGGTTCTCCAACTGGGAGAGCACGGGCCTACTATCCTTCGACGACAAAAACGGTGATGGGCGCATCAACTATGTGGCAGATCCCGCCACCAACGAGCTGACCATCGATCGGGACATCATGGTGCTGGCCAACCCGGAGATCTCGAGATTGCCTGCATGGGTCGTCGCCTTTGTCGTGGCGGGAGGACTGGCAGCGGCCTTATCCACGGCTGCAGGGCTACTACTCGTCATCTCAACAGCCATATCGCACGACCTGCTGAAGAAGGTGGTAATGAAAGACATTTCGGAGAAAGGTGAGCTGCGCGCGGCGCGAATTGCCATTGGACTCGCCGTCATCGTGGCAGGCTACTTCGGCTTCAATCCACCCGACTATGTAGCGGCGATTGTTGCCTTCGCGTTTGGTCTCGCCGCGTCATCGTTTTTCCCCGCCATAGTCCTGGGGATATTTCATAAGAAAATGAACCAGGTAGGTGCCATCTCTGGGATGATTGTCGGCATCGTCTTCACCGGATGTTACATTATATACTTTAAATTTCTCGGCGGAACGCCCGATCAATACTTTTTCGATATTTCCCCTGAGGGAATAGGCACAGTTGGGATGATTCTCAATTTTATCGTCGCATTCACAGTACATCGCTTCACGGCCGACGCGCCTGAAGAAGTGCAGAACATGACGGAGAAGTTGAGGTATCCGGCCGAGTATCACGATTAGAAAACCTGAAAAAACTGCAAAGTAGATGAGTCAGAAGATCCAAACCCTTAGCGGCTACATTCACGAATATCAGAAGAGCACGCAGGAACCCGAAGCGTTTTGGAACCGCATTGCCGAGTCCTTCCATTGGCGGAAGAAATGGGACAAGGTCCTCGATTGGAACTTCGAGGGACCGGATGTCAAGTGGTTTGTCAACGGCAAGCTCAACATCACTGAAAACATCTTCGAGCGGCACCTCTTCACCGCCGGCGATCGTCCGGCGATCATCTGGGAACCCAATGACCCTACGGAGGAGACCGTCACCCTGACCTTTCGGCAGCTGTACGAAAAGGTCTGCCAGTTTGCCAATGCCATGAAGGCACAGGGTGTGGGCAAAGGGGACCGGGTGGTTATCTACATACCCATGGTGCCGGAGGCGGCGGTGGCGATGCTCGCCTGTGCTCGGGTTGGTGCCATCCATTCCGTGGTCTTTGCGGGCTTCTCTTCCAGCTCTTTGGCGGACAGGATCAATGACTGCGAAGCGAAAATGGTACTCACCTCAGATGGCAATTTCCGTGGCGCCAAGACGATCGACGTGAAAGGCGTCGTGGATGAGGCGCTGGAGCAGTGTGACTGTGTGGAGAAAGTCATCGTGCTGCAGCGAACCAATACAGACGTCACGATGAAGGATGGACGCGATATCTGGTGGCATGATGCCATCGATGGGGTGTCCACGGAGAACGTCGCCGAGGAGATGGATGCTGAGGATATGCTCTTTATTCTCTATACATCGGGATCGACAGGCAAGCCGAAGGGAGTAGTCCATACCTGCGGCGGTTACATGGTTTATACGTACTACTCGTTCGTCAATGTCTTCCAGTACTCCCTCGATGATGTCTATTGGTGTACTGCCGACGTCGGGTGGATCACGGGCCACTCGTACATCGTCTATGGTCCTTTATTGGCTGGTGCCACGACGGTCATGTTCGAAGGGGTACCCACCTATCCCAACGCAGGACGATTTTGGGAGATCGTCGACAAGCACAAGGTCAATCAGTTTTATACGGCACCGACGGCCATCAGAGCTTTGCAGGCCTATGGCCTGGAGCCACTCGAGCCCTACAGTCTGGATTCGTTGAAGGTCATTGGCTCGGTGGGAGAACCCATCAACGAGGAGGCCTGGCACTGGTACCATGATCATATCGGAAAGGGCAATTGCCCGCTCGTCGATACGTGGTGGCAGACAGAAACCGGGGGGATCATGATCTCAGCCCTGGCTGGCGTTACGCCCAACAAGCCGGCCCATGCCTCGCTGCCCCTTCCAGGGATCCAGCCAATCATCGTAGATGCGGAGGGCAATGAACTCCATGGGAAAAACGTAGAGGGCAACCTATGCATTAAATTCCCCTGGCCGTCGATACTGAGGACCACCTATGGTGATCACGAGCGTTGCCGGCAGACGTACTTCAGCGCGTACAAGGGTCTCTACTTTACAGGAGATGGTGCCAAGAGAGATCACGATGGCTACCTGAGGATATTGGGTCGCGTTGATGATGTCATCAACGTATCTGGGCACAGGATGGGTACTGCAGAAGTGGAGAACGCCATCGATGAGCACCCGAAGGTGGTCGAGTCGGCAGTAGTCGGATATCCCCACGACATCAAGGGTCAGGGCATCTTTGCTTTTGCCGTGTGTGACATGGAAGGTCGTACCGAAGAAAGCCTGAAGGCCGAGATCCGCCAGACGGTGAGCAAGATCATCGGCCCAATCGCAAAGCCGGACGAGGTGCTTATCGTACCAGGACTGCCCAAGACAAGGTCTGGGAAAATCATGAGAAGGATCCTGAGGAAGATCGCCAGCAAGGATACGGCGAACCTGGGAGATACTTCTACACTGCTCAATCCCGAGGTTGTGGATTCCATCAAAGAAAAAGCGGGCGTTTAAAGAGAAAGTGCATTCAAGGGCCGTGACCGAAAAAAGCTACTTTTAGAGGTTTCGGTTAGTTTTCGTCAAATAGACGGAGTTCATTTGTGGTAATGATATCCGTGCCACAGGCCTTCTTCGACAATCCGCAGATCGACGTGGTATTGCGGCGTGGGCGCAATTGCATATTGCGTAAGGAGACAAGTGCCGTCAGCGAGAACAACGACCGGTACCTCGCGGCGCATGCCATTACGGCCGTTCATTCCGGGGAATTACTCGTAGATAGCCAGGAGGGAGGGAGATTCCAGGTGGCTCCCGGCCAAATGATTTTGCTGCCTAGAGGGATGTATGCGGTTACCGACATTATTCCGGCGGATAGACCATTCTCGGCGACGGTGTTTTTCTTCGATGATGAGCTGCTTGAAAGTTTTCTTGACAGTCGCATGGAGCAAATACCGGCTTCCCCACTTCCACTCAGGGCCTGTGGCGTTTTTGAATTTACACCCATCTACCGACAATTTTTGGATGGCCTGATGAGCCTGAGGGATTCCTATCGACATCGGGAGATCACCAACTTGAAGCTTTTAGAGTTTCTACATCTTGTAGGGGGCTCTCGGGAGGCTGGCACGTTTCTGTCGCACTTGTCGGCACTGCGCAACCGCCAGAAGAAGAGTGTGCAGGCCTTCATGGAAGAACACTTCGATAAACCACTGGGCATCGAAGATTACGCCTATCTCACGGGCCGTAGTATCTCGACATTCCACAGAGACTTTAAGCGACAGTTTGGCATGGCTCCCAAAAGCTGGCTAGTCGAGAAGCGGCTGCAGCGTGCGCATGACCGTCTGCAGGAGCAACCAGGTATCAGCGTCACACAATTGGCCTTTGAATCAGGATATGACAATGTCTCTTACTTCATCAAAGCTTTTCAGAAGCAGTTTGGCATCTCTCCTAAACAGCTGCAGATCAAATTTCGGAATCACACAACTGTGTAGACCAAGGGCCCGAAATACTCATGACCGATTAACGGTATTTTTGCGGAATAGGGGTAGATGCCCCATAGGTCACAACCCACTTTTGCCAGAAAATCAAGAGATATGAAAGTGACATTTATAGGATTGGGGATCATGGGTAGTCGTATGGCGGGGCACCTGGTATCAGAGAATATCGAGTTGACTGTTTTCAACAGAGATATGGACAAGGCCAAGGAATTGGTAGCGAAAGGCGCCAGGGCGGCAAGCTCAATAACGGAAGCGGTTCGGGGTGCCGATGTTGTCTTTACGATGCTGTCGACACCTAAGGTCGTTGAGGACCTGTCGAATGGAAGTGGGGGCTTTCTGCAGCACATGCCTAAGCACTCGTTATGGGTGGATTGCAGCACAGTTTCTCCGGAGGACGTGCAGAGGAACCTGACTGCGGCTGAGGAGGCAGGGATCCGATACATGGAAGCTCCTGTAGCCGGGACAAAACAACCTGCAGAAAATGGCGAACTGGTCTTCTTTGTAGGAGGGAAGAAGGACTACTTGCCTCTGATTGATTCTATGTTAGAGAAAATGGGCAAGAAGACGATTTACATGGGCGAGCATGGTGCCGCGGCTTCTATCAAGATCGTCGTCAACCTCATGTTAGCTCAATCCATGTTGGCATTTTCTGAGAGCGTAAAGCTTGGTGTGCACCTTGGCCTCTCACGAGAGCTTCTGCTCAACGTCTTGCTCAATGTCCCCGTAACAGCTCCGTTTCTTCAGAATGTGCGAGGTAAGCTGGAGTCCGGCGACCGTACGCCCAACTTTCCATTGCAATGGATGACCAAGGACCTGGGGCTGGTCAAACAAGCTGCCCATAACAAGGGGATAGAGTTGCCATCTGCGACAATCGCTGGAGATCTATTTCTCCAGGCAATGGACGAGGGGATGGGGACGGAGGACTTTTCGAGTATTTTTCATGCCACCATGGCTGGTCCCCTTCCGACGGAGGTTTCCAGGGGGTAGGAGCTATCCAATTTGAAGTTAAGCGACTTTCCGGCGTGCACGGTACTTGCGAAAGGCGGCTATTAACCAACCGTATCCAGGTACCAATATCGTTGTCCATAGCCACTTCCAATTGCCATCTATAAACGAGGCTACCCTCTTTGACCAGGGCACGTTCACTGTAATGGTGGTGTCATAGACAGGGTATGCCTTGACAACTTCCCTACCCTGGAAGCTGAGTACGGCAGACATGGTCAAATACAATTCCTGCGGCCCCTCCTGCCGAGGTGTAACTTCCCATCTCCATTCTGTAATTTCACTTCCAACCGTCAACTGCCGCTCATCACCTAGGCTTACAATATCGAATGCACTTCCAGCAAGCTTTGCGATCATTTCATTGGCTACCTGGATCTCCGTATGTCTCTTTTCGCCAATTGCGGTGATATGCCCTTTCAACTCCTCGGTACCCGTTTGCGATGAGGTAGTCAGCACCACTTGTATCAGTTCGGTTTCACCTAGTTCTATAATGTCAGGTGAATTAAATGCTACTTCTCCAGGGGTCAGTTGGTCCATGACCTGCTGAATGTCAGATTCTACGATCTCAGGTGCCGCGGGCCGTTCTATGACAGTACCCGGATTCATGGGTACAAATTCCATGTCGATATCAGCGTCCAGTTCTGAACTAGCTGCATCATCCGTTGAGTACTGCGGGGAGGCCGCTTCAGGCACCCATTCAGGCACCGGTTCAGGCCGCTCCACCTCCCTCTCTGGCAAAGGGTAGGCTTTTTCTCGTATTCTGTCTCCATAAAATGCTGTGCGAATCGAAATGACGGCCAGAATGGTCAATGCGATAAGGACGGTGGTCAAAGTGTACAGAGCGAGTTTGTTCATGGTCCTTTAGTGAGTACAAAAATTACAAACAATTAGTCAGTTAGTCATGAAAATACAATGCTCGTTTGGGGCATGAGCAATATAAGGTTTGGCGACGCATAAGCGCCGCCGATGGAACTCAACGGATTTTTTCGCCTCAAACTCTGCAAATCCAATATATTCACCGAATGGAGTCGCAGATGGCTTTTACGGAATTTGGAGCGAGCGGGATAGAGACTTCTCGAATGGGTCTGGGCCTGGCGGCGTTGGGAAGACCAGGATATATCAACCTGGGTCATGGCGAGGATCTGAAGAGTAACTATGTCGAGGAGCATATGGAGGCACGGACGCATGATATGCTCACCATGGCGTATTATGTGGGCATGCGCTATTTTGATACTGCTCAGTCCTACGGAAAAGCCGAATTGTTTCTCAGCAATTGGCTCACGGAGAACCACCCGGAGAACCTGGTGGTAGGCACGAAATGGGGCTATTACTATACAGCCAACTGGCAGGTAAATGCCGAAAAACACGAGATCAAGGAGCACACGGTGTCAAGGTTGAAGCGGCAATGGCCCGAGAGTCGCCAGCGACTCAACCCTTACCTTAAGATCTACCAGATTCACTCCGCGACACTTGAGAGCGGAGTACTGGACAACAAGGAGGTGCTGAAGGCCCTCGAAAAGATCAAGGATGATGGCTACGTCATTGGCTTGTCTGTAAGTGGGCCTGAGCAGAATGAAGTGGTCAAAAAGGCGCTCTCTATCGTTGTCAATGAAGAACGACTGTTTGGAGCTGTCCAGGTTACCTACAACTTGCTCGAGACCTCTGCGGAGGCCTCTATGAAAAAAGCCTTCGATGCAGGCCTGGGGGTGATTGTCAAGGAGGGTCTTGCGAATGGATTACTAACTGCCCGCAACTCACAGGCAAATTACTTCCCGCCCTTGCAGCGAATGGGCTTGTACCATGAGGTGGGAGAGGATGCCATCGCGCTCGCCTTCGCTCTGTCCAAACCATTTGTCAATGTGGTACTAAGTGGAGCCGCGACCCCCGATCATCTTGCGGCTAACCTGAAAGCATTGGAAGTAGACTTTTCTAACAAAGAGTTGCAAGGCCTGGAGACACTCTCCGTCCCGGCCAAAGACTACTGGGAGGTCCGCGGCAGACTGCAGTGGAATTGATCCACTGCGTCAATCAATTCCCGGCTTAAAACGATTGTTCCTCTTTAGATACCTTTTGCAGATCAAACTCCCCAAGGAAATTGCTGGCCTGCTCCAGATTCGGGAACTCGTAGCTCTTGATCTCCCCCTGGCTATCGTGAATCTCTACCTTGACGGTTTCGATTTTGTTATCCTGCGCCAGAACATCTGTTACTAACTCTCCAGCCTTGTCTGGATCGATCTGGGCCTTGATCTTCACTGTCTTGCGACGGATACGGCCACAATAGGTGCATTTGTACTCCTTCTCCAACTCTCCATCTACGGTGTCGGTGGCCGCGTGGATCACCTCTTCCTTGGAAAGTCTCAGCGTTTGGAACCCACAGCGGTCGCATTCCAGCGCACTGAGGTGGCCTTTGTATTTCTCAATCGTGGTCTCGCCACTTTCCTCGTCTATCCATACATCGTAGTCGACCGAGAATACGTTCTCCTCCGCCTGCATCCCTTCATCCAGATAGGCATCTTCCTCCTCTTCGCTAAGCAGCTTCATCTGATTACCCGTTTGCGGATTCACACGAGGTGTATATCGAAGGCGGTGGAGCTTTTTATGCAGCCTTTTGGGATAGTAGTAGTTGAAGATGAGATAAGCGACATATCCATACAATGTGCCGAAGCACAGGGCGATGAATATCCTTATAAAAAACCAGAAAATGCTCAACGCTACCGTTGACTCACTGGCTGTATTGGCTATAAAGAAAATAGCGGCTGCTATGGAAAAGTTACCTGCGAGGAGCTTACTTACCTCCTTTTCACTCGCAAGGTCGAATTTTGCCTTTAAGCTCTTCAACGAAGAGAGGCGCATGTAGTACCCAAGGATGATGACAAGGGCAACCAAAACGCTGAGAGCAGCAAGACCCCACATGATGAGGTTCCAGGTGCCCAGAAAATTCAAATATGCTTCTTGCTCCATAATTAATCGATTGGCTTGCTTTAGGCTTGCGTCGCAAATGTACAACGTCCCGATGACAATTTTCTGATCCGTCCCCGGCTGTCAATTGGCAAACTATACGAGTTTTGCGTGTTAGTGGAGTGGTGGGAGGCAGCTCTGTTGACGTGGTGAAAAGGCCCTTCCGCGGCCTCAATTGCCAGCTAAAAGGACACTTACTTCCTTTCCCAGCTCTGAATTGTGGACCTTCTCGATCTCAGCAGCCAGGCGCGTGGTCAGTCGCACTCCCGTCTCCCGCACGACAGAGAAGAGGAGGAGAATAAGAAGCATGGTGGTCAATTTTCTAGCGCTCATAGTTTTGCACTTGCCACTCTAAGGATGCGGGGGTAGACCTGTAGGTTGCACACTGGGCCCGTTCTTTATGGGAGTACTGATCTTTTTGAGAGACGTTACTGTGGCTTATTAGGATGGCTGCACTTTTTTTAGTAACATTTCCCTCCTAATGGACTTGCTTGACCCGGCAGGTCGGTTGGACTGAAACCTTTTGAACTCAATGAATGCTACTGTAAAAAAACCCGCGCTGCGAAGGATCACCAAGCGTCAAGTCAATAATTCTCTACTGCTCGAAGTGGCCTGGGAAGTCCTCAACCAGGTAGGTGGCATCTACACGGTCGTCAGGTCCAAAACCCCGACGATCATCGAGAAGTGGGGCCAGAACTATTGTCTCATCGGTCCTTACATGCCCCAACATGCCGCTACTGAATTTGAGCCTACGGACAACTACAAAGATCCATTTGGTAAGGCGGTACTGGCCATGCGGGAAAAGGGCTATGAAGTGCACTATGGGGCGTGGTTGGTGAGTGGTCGCCCAAAGGTGGTGTTGTTCAATTTGGGGTCGGTGATGCCGCGATTGGGAGAGATCAAATACCAACTGTGGGAAGACCACGGTATATCTACTCCTACTGACGACTTACTGGTCAATGATGTCCTGGCCTTTGGCGAGATGGTGCGCATCTACATCACTACTCTTGCTAGCCAGCGAAAACTCAACAAACGAATCATTGCCCATGTCCATGAATGGATGGCGGGGTCTGGCATACCAGGGCTGCGCAAAGACAAAGTCAAGGCTTCCCTGGTATTCACAACCCATGCGACGCTTCTGGGGAGGTACCTGGCCATGAACGACCCCCAGTTCTACGACCACTTGCCATTTATGGATTGGCAAAAGGAGGCCCGGCACTTTAATATCGAGGCCGCCGTAGGTATCGAACGAGCGGCAGCACACGGCTCCCACGTCTTTAGCACCGTGAGCGAGGTCACCGCTAAGGAGTGTCGTCAGCTCCTGGGCCGAGAACCCGACGTGATCCTTCCGAATGGTATCAACAACGAACGGTTCGAGGCACTCCACGAGTTTCAAAACCTGCACCTGCAGTACAAGAACATGATCCATCAATTCACGATGGCGCATTTCTTTTCCAGCTACACGTTCGATCTCGATAAGACCATGTACTTCTTTACGTCGGGAAGGTATGAGTATCGAAACAAGGGATACGACCTTACGCTCGAAGCTCTTGCACGTCTCAACCATCGGTTGAAGACAGAGAAGTCTGATGTGACGATCGTGATGTTCTTTATCACCAAGCGCCCATACTCGTCGATCAATCCGAAGATCCTTGAAAGCAAGGCACTTCTCGAGGAATTCAAAGACACGGTGGAGAATATCAAGCGGCAGGTTGGTGACCGTCTTTTCTACGAGGCGATGACCCAGCCAAGCCAAAAATTACCCGAACTATCCAAGTTCGTCGATGACTACTGGAGGCTTCGATATCGTCGAACCTTGCAGTCCTGGAAATCGCATAGCCTACCCGCGGTGGTCACGCATAACCTCCATGATGATGCGAACGACGATATCCTCAACTTCCTTAGGCACACCAACCTGGTCAACCATGAAGATGACCGGGTGAAGATCGTCTACCATCCGGATTTCATCAACTACACCAACCCGCTGTTCTCAATGGAATACAGCCAGTTTGTCCGTGGCTGCCACATGGGCGTATTTCCGAGCTACTATGAACCTTGGGGCTATACGCCTCTGGAGTGCCTGGCAAGCGGAGTTCCTGCGGTGACGAGCGATTTGGCTGGATTTGGCGACTACGTGCAGCAGAATGTAAAAGATCCTCATCTGTCAGGGATCCATGTCGTGAAGAGAGATGAACGCAGCTATGACGATGCCGCCGGCCAGCTGGCCAATAAGATGTACAACTACATCCGGCTGAGCCGTCGAGAGCGCATAGACCTACGAAACAGGGTAGAGGCCTCCGCACAATTATTCGATTGGGAGAACCTTGTCAAGTACTACGATCAGGCCTATGACCTTTGTACAAAGGCCGAATTATAGACCTACGAACCTTTGATCTCTAGCTGGTCAGTGTTACGCATCAACTCCAGGGCAGAGTTGTAGATTGGGTTCAACTGGTTGTAGACGGGGTAGAAAGCATCACTGCCCCAGACATTGCGCCCAATCCAGGCCTTCAGGTAGATCTTGATCCGATATTGGGAGGTCTGAAAATCCTCATCGCTGTATTTGATCTCGTTGGATTTGGCACTTGCGACGAGTTCCTTCAAAATATCATCAGAGACTTCGAAATCTGTGAGAAACTTTTCAAGTCCCATAGCCTCGAGTTCTTTTTTCCGCTCTTGCGAGTAGTCAAGACTGTACTCGGCGAATGAGTTAGACGTGAAGAGCTCGTTCAGATAGTCGCTTCGCCCCAGGGTATCGATTGCGACGAAATGGTCCGGGACAATCCCGCCGCCGCCATACACTTTCCGGCCTCCCTTTGTCTCGAAGACCTGGCTTTCATTGACCTTGATGCTATCCTCATTGAAGACCTCGCCATTTTCAAACCTCTCCACATATTCCTTATGATACTCATCGATGTCATCGGAATAGGGCCTCTGGATAGATCTGCCACTCGGAGTGTAGTAGCGCGAGATGGTCAATCGCAACTGTGAGCCATCGTCAAGATCCAATGGCAGCTGTACCAGGCCTTTGCCGTAGGATCGGCGGCCCACGATCAAGCCCCGATCATAGTCTTGCACGGCGCCAGAGACGATTTCCGAAGCAGAAGCTGAACCCTCGTCTATCATCACGATCAGGTCACCCTCCTCAAAATCACCTCCATTTTTAGAGCGGTGCTCTTCGTCATATCGCGATTCTTTGCCTTCAGTGTAGACGATCATTTGCCCATCTATCAGGAACTCATCCACCATGTCCACTGCGCGGTCCAGATAACCCCCAGGATTTTGGGTGAGGTCCAGGATCAGTCTCTTCATCCCAGCTTCCTTTAGCGTGTAGAGCCCCTCCTTGAATTCCATGTAGGTGGTGGCTGAGAATCGACTTACCTTGATGTAGCCGATCTCGTCATCGATCATGTAAGAAGCGTCGACTGAGTTTTGCGGGATCACGTCTCTTGTGATCTCAAAATCAATCAGGTCTGTCTTTCCCTTTCGGAGGATACTTATGATCACTTCGGTACCTTTTTTTCCCCGCAGGTGAGTGAAGACATCGAGCGTTTGCAAACCCACTCCGGCGACAATTTCGCCGTCTACCTTGATGATTTTATCGCCGGGCAATATGCCAGCCTCCAGGGACGGCCCGCCGCTGAGCGGTGCAATGACATGAATCGTGTCTTTGAAAATATTGAACTCGATGCCGATGCCTTCGAAGTTGCCCTGAAGCTCCTCGCGTCGGAGTTCCATCTCTTCGCTGGTCATATAGACCGTATGCGGGTCGAGTGTGTGCAGCATATTCTCGATCGCACCCTCGATCAATTCTTCGGTGTTGACCTCGTCGACGTAGTCATTCTCCACGTAGGTGAGGATCTGCCGCAATTTGGAGAGGTTCTGATTGAGAGAGGTAGAAGAGCCGGCGGGATGCGCCATATTGGCTCCGATGAAAACCCCGATAGCGATAGCAATTCCGACGTAGATAGGCAGTCTGATGGCCTGTCTTGAATTTTTGTGCGTTGTCACGGAAAGAGAATTTTACTAAATGTAATGAGGCTAGCCTTCAAAATTATAATGTAAACGCTAGATGGGTAGATTTCGTTTTTGAAAGATTACTATTCCAGACTTTTTGAGACTCGTTATCTTTACTGCTTCATCGCATGCGAGTACTGGACAAAACCATAGGATCGGTTATTGATGAAAACTTTGTGTACGCCAGGGCGCTCCACTACCTGGGTATCGAGTTTTTTGAGAATGAGCACAAGTCGCTCAACGAAATCTGTCGTGAGCGAGGGATCAGCCGTCAAAAGGTGATCAAGTGTTTCTACGAAATGGACGCAAATCGTAGAAGCTCATTCCAGGAACTAGCCAGTTATCCTCTGGAGTTGCTCCTCGAGTATCTGCGGCATTCTCATTACTTATTCATCAAGGAGAAACTACCCTATATTTCCTTCCTGCTCTCAGAACACGAAGAGCCTTCCGCCCAAGACTTAAGGGCCATTTTTCCGGTTTTCGTCGAAGATTTCATCAAGCACATTTACGAGGAGGAGGACGAAGTTTTCAAGTACGCTCATGCCCTCAATCGTATTGAACAGGGCAAAGAGACCAGTCCCATCTCGGCCTTGATGCCTTTTTGGAAATTTTCTCTTGTTCATAGCAAGGAAGAACATGATCAGGAGGATGCAATGGGCAATCTGACCGAGCTGACGGATTCCATCAAAATGGAGGACCTGCGCAGCCGGGTGATCGTCAAAGAACTGAAGGCTTTTGATCGCGAGATCACCTATCACGCAGAGATTGAAAATGAGATCCTGTTCCCCAGGGCGCTAATGCTCGAAGCCAGGATCAAAGGCCAGCTTCGGAGGCTCAGCAGACGCAATTGATGGCACGGATCATGGCCATTGACTATGGGACCAAACGAACGGGCCTGGCAGTAACCGATACTCTCCAAATTATCGCCAGCCCTCTGGACGGCGTGAGATCCCACGACTTGATCGACTATCTGTCAGACTATTTCAAGAAAGAGGAGGTGGAGACGGTGGTACTCGGTTATCCACTGAACGATGACGAGGAACGAACTCATAATACAGGGCCGGTGGAGGCTTTTGCCAATCGATTTAGAAAGGTCTTTCCAGACCATGAGCTAGTCTTCCAGGATGAGTGGTCGACCTCAAAGATGGCCGTTCAGAGCATGATACAATCAGGCGCCAGAAAAAAACAAAGAAGAAACAAGTTGACCATTGATCAGGTTAGCGCTACGATAATTTTGCAGTCATATTTGGAATCCAGAGAATGATATATCCGATTGTATTGTATGGTGATCCCGTTCTGAAAAAGAAAGCCAGCGAAGTGACCAAAGAGGAGCTGGACGAGGACTTCATCGAGAGTATGTTTGAGACCATGTACAACGCCAGTGGCGTTGGGCTCGCCGCTCCCCAAATTGGCAAGAGCTGGAGGATCTTCGTGTTGGACAGCACGCCGATGGAAGAGGACGAACGTAAGGGCGTCAAGCGGGCATTTATCAATCCAGAGATTTTGGAGATCGATGGTGATCCCTGGGTTTTTGAAGAAGGTTGTCTCAGCATCCCCGGTATCAGGGAGGATGTGGAGCGCGAGGCGGACGTATTGATTCGCTACCTGGACGAAAACTGGGAGGAGCGCGAAGATCGCTTCACGGGTGTGCTGGCGCGCATTATCCAGCACGAATATGACCACATTGAAGGTGTTCTTTTCACCGATTACCTGTCACCTCTGAAGAAGCGCCTGCTCAAGGGCCGTCTGGCCAATATTACGAAGGGCAAAGTCGATGCAGATTACCGGGTGAAGGCCCCATTGAAAAGGTAAGAAATGAGAATTGCATCCAAGCTACCGGACGTGGGCACTTCGATTTTCTCTGTCATGTCCGGTATGGCGACGCAGTACGGAGCCCTCAATCTCTCGCAGGGATTTCCGGACTTTCAGATCAGCGAGGAACTCATCGACCTCGTCTCTAAGCACATGCGCGAAGGGCGCAACCAATATCCTCCAAGCATTGGCATAGGCCCATTGCGAGAGGCAATCGCTGGAATGACGGAGCACCTATATGGACATATGCCGGATCCAGATTCTGAGATTACGGTATTCACCGGAGCGACCGAGGCCATCTATTGCGCAATAGCCGCCTTGATCCAAAAAGGTGATGAGGTCATCATCTTTGACCCTGCTTATGATTCTTACGATCCTGTTGTCCGACTGCACGGTGGGGTGCCGGTTCACATCAATCTGGAAGCACCTTACTTCAGAATACCCTGGGAGGAAGTGGCGAGTCGTATAAACGACCGCACGCGGGCCATCTTCATCAATAATCCGCACAATCCCACAGGTACCATCCTGACCAATGAAGACTTACTGCAGTTGGAGAAGCTGGCGGTACAATATGATTTGCTGGTCATCAGCGACGAGGTGTATCACAACATGGTCTTTGATGACCAGAAGCATCACAGCGTATTGGAGTTCGAAGCATTGCGGCAGCGCAGCGTTGCGGCCTTTTCTTTTGGCAAGACTTTTCATGCGACGGGGTGGAAGATGGGCTACGCCGTAGCCTCAAAAGAAGTCACTGACGAACTTCGGAGGGTGCACCAATTTGTCACCTTTACGGTGAATACGCCTATTCAATTTGCGTTGGGAGAGTTCATTCGGAATCCCGTCCATTTTGAGCAATTGCCGGGGTTTTTCCAGCGAAAGCGGGACTACTTCCTACAAAGCATTGAGGGCAGTCGTTTTGAGGCAGTGCCCAGTAGTGGTACGTACTTCCAAATTCTCTCTTACGCAGGCATCAGTGACGAGGCCGACCAGGCAATGGCGGAGAACATGACCAAGCAGAACGGTCTCGCTTCTATATCCGTCTCGGTCTTCTATGCGGATGGCACGGACCAAAAACTGCTCCGCTTTTGTTTTGCGAAAGACGACGGCACACTCGAACGGGCGGGACAAATTCTTAAACAGATCTGACCAAGTTTTGGACCTATGCAGGATTTAAAAGTCACTCTCATTCAGGCCGATCTTCATTGGCGATCGATCGGGGCCAATATGGCGGCCTTTGAAGAAAAGATCTGGAAGGCACCCGAGGGTCAGGACCTGATCGTCCTACCCGAAATGTTCACCACAGGGTTTACCATGGAACCCGATGAGGTCTCGGAGCCCGTGAATGGCAATACATACAAGTGGATGCGCCAGATGGCTGCACAGAGTGGGGCGACCGTTTTGGGCAGTGCCATCATCAAAGAGAGCGGCAACTATTACAACAGGTTGCTGATCGCCACGCCTGAGGGTGAAATACAGTATTACGACAAGAAGCACCTATTCACGCTGGCAGGAGAAGATGGGTCGTTTACCGCGGGGGAACGCCGGGTGGTAATCGAAGTGAACGGGTGGAAAATCATGCCCCTTGTTTGCTACGACTTACGGTTTCCTGTCTGGTCGAGGTCTCAAGGGAGCGAAGAGGCCCTTTACGAATATGATGTGATCGTTTACGTTGCCAACTGGCCCACACCCCGGGTTCAGGCCTGGGACACTTTGCTTCGGGCCAGGGCCATTGAGAACATCGCTTACAGCATTGGGGTGAACCGTGTAGGGCTGGATGGCTATGAAAAAGAGTATTCAGGGCACTCCGCGGTCTACGACTATGTTGGCAATACCATGCTATTTATGGACAATGAGGAAGGGATGCAATCCGTCGAACTCTCCATGGATCAACTGGCCAAGTTCCGGGAACGCTTCCCATTTCAAGAAGATCAGGATCGCTTTCAACTGCTTTGAAGCCACTCCCGTATCTGCTGTAAGGCTTCGGTTTCGCTGGCGGTTAGCAGATAACCCGCGAGTTGAGGTACGAGCTTAGCAAGCATGGGGTCGTCAGCATTGGTGACCAGTCTTATACGCTCTGTCGCCTGCATGAGCTCTTGTAGCAGGGGCAGTGTCTTGCCCCACGAAGCAGATTCCTCCTTCCAGATAAGCAAGACAATCGGGTGCTCCGAATGAATCAGGTCTTTGGCCAAATGGATCAGGTCCATGCCGGAGTGATTGTCGACAGCCAGGGTGCCGGCTGCCAGGTCGCTCAGCTCCATTTCCAGAGGTGTAATGGTCCGTGTAGCCTCAGAAAGCAGTTGAACAAGTAATGGCTGAGATTTAAAAGAGTGAATTTCATTCATGAACGGGTTATTCTGATACAGCGCATTTCGCACGCGAAATGGCCTCGCAAACGTTTGTTCTATTCCGGAAGATATTACTTTTGCTTGCAAATTTTTGAGGCAACATTACCACCCCTTAGATAATGACATATATCGAGCCAGCCCCGATCAAGGATAAGGGCAACCCCTTCGAGTCGATGATGTCCAGATTCCACATTGCGGCGCAGCATTTGGGACTGGATGAGCAAGTCTATCAAGTTTTGAAATCACCTACGAAGCAAGTCATTGTGTCTTTGCCTGTCACGATGGATGATGGGTCGATCAAGGTATTTGAGGGCTATCGGGTGATCCACTCGAATATACTGGGGCCATCCAAGGGTGGTGTTCGATTCGATGAGGACGTCAACCTTGACGAGGTAAAGGCACTCGCCGCATGGATGACATGGAAGTGCGCTGTCGTGGACATTCCCTATGGCGGAGCAAAAGGCGGCATCGCGTGCAACCCACGAAAGATGTCTCGTGGTGAGGTGGAGCGTTTGACGCGAGCTTATACGCAGGCGATGTACGAAATCATCGGTCCCGATCGAGATATCCCTGCACCAGATATGGGTACGGGCCCCAATGAGATGGCATGGATGATGGACCAATACTCTCGTGGGCACGGCATGACAGTCAATGCAGTAGTGACGGGCAAGCCGCTTGTCCTGGGTGGTTCCCTGGGGAGAACCGAAGCCACGGGTCGTGGAGTGATGATCTCTGCACTTGCCGCCATGGAGAGGCTCAGGATCAATCCATTCAAAGCGACATGCGCGATTCAGGGTTTTGGCAACGTGGGCTCCTGGGCGGCTTTGCTGCTCGAAGAGCGCGGCGTGAAGATTGTAGCCATTAGCGATATCTCTGGTGCCTACTACAACGCGGAAGGCATCAACATTCATAAGGCGGCGGAGTACCGCACGAACAATGGCGGGACCCTGGAAGGGCTGGATGGCGTCGAGAAGATCGATCCGGAGGAGTTGCTGCTTCTCGAAGTGGACGTATTGGTGCCAGCGGCTGTGGAGGACGTGATCACAGAGGCCAATGCCCGAAAGATAAAGGCGAAGCTCATCGTGGAAGGCGCCAATGGCCCTACCTCTGCACAGGCAGATGCCATCATCAACTCACAGGGAATTATGGCGGTACCGGATATCCTCGCCAATGCCGGCGGCGTGACGGTATCCTACTTTGAATGGGTGCAAAACCGACTGGGCTACAAATGGACGGGCGAGCGTGTCAACCGCAGATCCGACCGGATCATGAAGGAGGCGTTTAACCGCGTGTACCATACCTCTCGGCAGTATGAGGTGCCTTTGAGAATTGCGGCCTATATTGTGGCCATCGACAAAGTTGCCAAGACCTATAAGTTCCGCGGCGGCTTCTAAAGACTAAGAATGACTCGAATACATAAAGAGGGGTACCTGATCATTCCCGTTTCGGCGATTTTGATTGGGGCACTGTACGCATTTCTGTACTGGTTGATTCCCTTCGAGATTGTGCAGTGGGTGCTGGCCGCAGCTGCGATTATTTTCTGGATCCTGATCGTACGTTTCTTTCGTGTGCCTAAGGTCCAAACGCCCGAGCAGGACAACCGCGTCATAGCTCCGGCGGATGGGAAGGTCGTTGTCATTGAGGAGACTGAGGAGGGCGAGTACCTCAAAGAGAATAGACTGCAGATCTCCATATTCATGTCGCCGTTGGACGTCCATGTGAACCGATCGCCAGTGGATGGGAAAGTATCGTACTACAAGTACCACCCAGGGAAGTATTTGGTGGCATGGCATCCAAAATCTAGCACAGACAATGAGCGAACTTCTATCGGTATTACCACTGCAGATGGTGTGAAAGTGCTCATGCGCCAGATCGCCGGGGCCGTTGCCAGGAGAATCGCCTTTTACAAGAAAGTGGACGATCCGCTCGCGGCAGGAGAAGAACTTGGCTTCATCCGGTTTGGTAGCAGAATCGACGTTTTTCTGCCCACAGATGCCATTTTACATGTGAAAATCGGGGACCGAACGGTGGGTGGAGAGACGATGATCGCCACCTTGCGATAACCATATTTAGGTAGCGGGACACTCGCTAAATACCCTTTTTTGGGTATTGCCCACGCCGTGGGAATGAGATTCTTTTACATCATCAATTTTGATGGAACGATTAAGAATTTCGCACGGATGGACAAACTTCTCTCTTACAAAACCGCCTCACTTTCGGTTGATTTCTCCTATCGCTTTCTTCTCATTAGCTGGCACGGCAATGTAGACTTTGAGGAATATAAGTCGGTATTGACCAAGGCCACCGAGATCGCGGAGGTGCACGACATCACCGATGTAATCATCAATCGTCTGGAGCTAAGGGAGCTAAACACGGAATGTCGCGTGTGGATGAAAAACTACTTCCTGAAAGAATTGGTAAGGCCCGTAATCCCAAACCTGACTAAAGTGGCCACCATCGAATCCCGTTCGGCCATTGGCCAGATCTATGCCAAGACCATTTCAAAGGCCGTATCTATGGTTTATCCTAACCTGACTTTCAGAAGCTTCGCCTCGGAGTCTGCAGCGTATCGCTGGATCAACCCTGGCGCCGTCGAACCAGCTCTACAGGAGGCTGTGGCCGCCACGGCCAACAGCCGCCTGCAAGGAGCAAGATCAATTCATCGTGAATACCCTGGCACCGCCATGCCGCAGTTGGAAGAACGAAGAAAGCACCTTCTGGACAGCCTTTATCAGCTGTTTTTCGCCGCCAGATAATCGCCTATCTTCTCAAGGAAGGCCTGATCCACGGAGTCGAAGCTGGCCAACTGGTCACTATCGACATCCAGGATCATTGTCACGCGATCATCCTCGAAGAAAGGAACCACAATCTCCGACTTGGAATCACTGCTACACGCAATGTGCCCAGGGAATTGGTCCACGTCTTCGACGATGATCGTTCGTGCTTCGGACCAGGCAGTGCCGCACACGCCCTTCCCCTTCCTGATGCGGGTGCAAGCTATCGGTCCCTGGAACGGACCGAGGACCAGCTCATCGTCCTTCACCAGATAAAAGCCCACCCAGAAAAAGTCCATGCCGTACTTCAGGGCGGACGCGATGTTCGCCAGATTGGCGATCAGGTCTTTTTCATCTGAGACGAGTGCCTGGATCTGTGGTAGCAGCGACTCGTACCTTTCTGTTTTGTCGCTTGAGGTGCTGACTAATAGTTCTTCGGCCATAATTATTCTTTGAAGTATATGCTTAGTGTGTCTCCAACAACGTCAGTTTGCTCCTGTAAATTCCCCTGCAACCTGGGTGCGGCGATACCTTCGTCAAATTCCTGGGTAGACTGGAATACCCGGGCCTCATCCCAAAGGCCCTGACCGATGAATGCCTGAAGTGTCTGCGATCCACCTTCGATGATGATGCTTCGAATTGATTGCTCGTAGAGGCGTCGAAGGGCCCCCTTTTCGAATGAATCCTCTTCAATCTTCAGCCAATGTATATTCCCGTCTTTGGCGTCCTTCCTACCGTTCAAAACGATGGTCGCGACTGACTTGTCGAATAGCTGAAGGTCTGATGGTAGCGCCAGCTTACGATCGATGACGACCCGCGTGGGATGCTGCCCGGTCCATTGACGGACGGTGAGCGCCGGGTTATCATACCGCGCAGTGTTGGTGCCTACGAGTATGGCATCTTCCTCTGCCCGCCATTTGTGCACCAGCTGCCGTGCTTGGGCATTGCTGATCCACTTGGAATCGAAATTCTTTCGGGCAATAAATCCGTCTGTGGTCTGTGCCCACTTGAGGATGACGTAGGGTCTCTTCGTCACTAAGGGGAGAAGGAACCTGCGGTTAAAAAAGGCATATTCGTCACGAAGAATTCCGACATCCACCTGAATCCCCGCCTCCTGCAGTTTCCTGATACCTCCACCGCTGACAAGGGGATGCGTATCTTCATGTGCTATCACAACCCTGGTTATACCTGAGGCTATTAGCAGATCGGCACAGGGAGGTGTTTTGCCATGGTGGCTGCAAGGTTCCAGTGTGACGTAGGCCGTCGCTCCCCGCAGAAGGGAGGTATCCTTGACGGAATTCACAGCATGTACCTCGGCGTGCGGTCCTCCGTACTTTTGATGGTACCCTTCACCAATGATGGTATCATCACGCACGAGGACACAACCTACCAGCGGATTGGGACTCACGGTACCCAGCCCCCTGCCAGCAAGGGTCAGGGCCCTCGACATAAATCGCTCGTCGTTAGTCGCTGTCTCCATCAATCGAAACTAGCAGGCTAAATTCGCCAATATCTATGCACGAGAAACAGTCAGGGCGTAAAATTTTCCTGGAGGCGACAGCTGAATTGGGAGATTTGTACCCGGAATCGGAGCGACAATCTTTGATCTATTGGCTCATGGAGGACCTGCTCCAACTCACCCGCGTTGACATCGCGCTTGGTCGGGAAGCCAAGGGGGACGCTGACGCTTTTCAGCGCGCCGTCGCTCGTCTGGCCACTGGAGAGCCGATCCAGTACATCCTCGGATATACATGGTTTCGAACGCTGAAGTTTTCTGTGCAGGCCGGTGTCCTGATACCAAGAACGGAAACAGAGTTGGCTGTGGACACAGCCTTGAGCGTCCTGCCGACCGGAGGATCTGCGCTGGATATCGGTACGGGGTCTGGGTGCATCGCCGTGAGCATCGCCAAAGAGCGACCGGATGCCAGCCTCCTGGCCTGGGATGTTTCGCCGACAGCGCTCGGTATGGCCAAGGCTAACGCGAATGATTCAGGTGTCGCGGTTTCTTTTGCGCAGGTTGATGTAATGGATGATTGGCCACATGCCCAGGTAGATGTCGTCGTGAGCAATCCACCATACGTTCTTGAAGGCGAAAAGCGAGAGATGCACCGGAATGTGCTGGCTTTTGAGCCTTCCCAGGCACTTTTTGTTCCTGATGAAGACCCATTGCGCTTTTACCGGCGGATTGCCACCAAGGCAAAGGGTATACTGTCTGCCCATGGCCACCTGGTATTTGAGATCAATGAGAAAAAGGCGAAGGAGATGGTCGATCTCCTCGCGTCCCTCGGTTATGGAGACGTCAAGGTCTTTCAAGATGTTTTTGGGAAAGACCGTGTCGTCAGAGGAACTCTACGATGATCTGTACCGTCGAATTGACTAGTCTCCCATTGCTGTCGGCGGGGTTCCATCGCGGGCCTTCGCGAACAATCTTAAGAGCGGCCTCATTGGTGATCTCGTCCAGACCGAGAATGATTTCAAGGTCATCGAGCTTCCCGTTGCGCTTTACGACTGCTTGTATGGTTACCTGTCCCTGTTTCAGGTCCTGTTCACCTTGAGCCTCAGCTGCTGCATTCTTCAAATACTCGTAGTATGTCGGGTAACCGCCGACTGGGCTGGGAGTTGAAGAAGCTGGAGCTGCTGCCGCTCGGGCTTTTCTGGTTTCTGCCTCCTCAGGTTCGGGCGGAGCAACGGCCAGTGCAACAGGTGCTGCACCCGAGACATCTTCCTCTTCCGTCACGAGCGTTTCATTGAAGACCAAATCGCTGGAATTCGTATCGTCCTCGAACACGAGTAGGTCTTGTGTAAGAGGTTCTTCTTCTGCCGCGGCAAACCCTTCTTCACCTACTTCGGCAAACTCCTGATCTGCGAAGACCACGTCCTCGATCGACGTCTCTTCCTCCGCTTCTTCGACTTCGGCTAGCACCAAACCAGTTTCTGGCTCCACAGTTGTAGCGGCAGCGATTGGTTCTGATACTTCAGGCACGGCTCCAGCGTCCGGTTGCGCCTCCTCTGCACTGAAGGATATGTCCGCGACCGGAGGTTCTTCGTCGGGAGAGGCTGATTCGATTGCTTCTTCCTGCGGGTCCGTGTCGCTGGGATCTGTCGCAGTGATATTTTTCGGAGGCTGGCTCTCTGAAGCTGGGGCCCTCTCACCAGGGGCTTCCGTGCTTTCCTTCATAGCGATGGGGTCCGATCGTCGCTCCACCTGCCAGTAAATGAGAAAAGATGCTGTTAGCAGCAAGAGTACGCTCGCCGCGATTTGCCAAACAGGAAATACTCGCCGCTTTGGCAACTGGAGCTTCTGTTGCAAGCCGGCAATGTCTCTGACTATGTCATCTGCGTCGTGCAATTCCCAGCCCTCGGCAGCCTCCTGTTCAAAGGCGTCATTGAGTGTAGCACGCTCAAAGTCGTGCGCCTCCTGAGCGCTCATCTCTCCCTGATGGTACTTGCGGAAGTCCTCCGCATTGGGACGATATGGTTTTTGTCCGCTCACTCTTTCCTTGCTTCTCGCTGCTGCTCAATACAGTTTTTCAAGTTTCGCTTGCCATTTTGAATGGCGCTTTTGACGGTCTTTATTTCCAGTGCTGTCTGTTGTGCAATCTCCTGATAGCTCTGCCTTTGCAAGTAAAACAAAGAGACACACAATTTTTGCTGCTCCTTCAATTCCTCCAAACATGGGGTCAATGCATCGAGATCGCCATCAACGTCCTCATCATTGAGATGCACGATGTCTGGAGATTCCATAAACAGTACGTTGTTTTTTTCCTTTTCCGTCTTGGCCTTTCTCAATTGCATGAGGCAATGATTCTTGGACACCACATAGAGCCACGACTTGAAATGGGCCACCTCAGCGTCCAATAATGTTTTCGCAATTTTCTCGTAGATGGCCATCGTCGCATCCTGGCTGTCCTCCCTGGAGTGTAGGTACTTGAGGCACAATCCATAGACAAGATGGAGATATCGATCATAAAGCGCTCCCAGGTATGAGGCGTCAGCTGTCTGGCGATAGCGGCTCAGTAAGTCGCTGTCGTCCAGGGCTTCATATC
This sequence comes from Cyclobacteriaceae bacterium, assembly GCA_965227935.1. Taxonomy (GTDB): domain Bacteria; phylum Bacteroidota; class Bacteroidia; order Cytophagales; family Cyclobacteriaceae; genus JAWPMT01. The sequence goes on from CBDDGS010000055.1 coordinate 1,176,456, forward strand.
GTTTGGATCGATTTTCAGCCAAAACGATTTCAGGAGTTGCTCACGAGAATTTCAAAAAAATTGCGATGCATTTATGGAATCCTGCCACCTGCTGCATCTCAACTGGCAGACACCAAAAATTATAGTCATGCGAAAATTAATCATCTTCATACTTACCCTCACGAGTTTTTCACAATTGTCAGCGATGCACCAGGTGCAGGGGACCGTTGTGGACCAGTTCTCCGGGGGTCCAATAGCAGGGGTGACCGTCCGGGTCATGGGAACTTTTGTAACTACCTCTACGGACAAAAATGGCTGCTATCAAATAGACGCCACTTCACCCAATGCCTGGTTATCGTTCTCCATAGCAGGATACGAAACCCAGGAGATAAGGCTCAGGGGTCGTAAGACCATCAATATTCAGCTGTCATTGGTGATTGAGGAAGTGGAAATGGAGATGGCCGAGCCTGTCTCGGAAGACATCTCATTCTCCGATAGGCGTTCGAAAGCAGCCGGCGCCGTATCTCATAATGTGATGTCAAGTCCCTATCCTGCGGGAGGCTTTTCGGCGGACCAGGGGATTGTCCACAACACAGAGGGCTATTCGACGATACACGAGAATGGGTTCAAGAAACCTTCTGATGATCCCTTGTCCACGTTTTCCATTGATGTGGATGCCGCTTCTTATAGTAATATGCGCCGCTTTCTCAATTATGGGCAGCAGCCACCGAAAGACGCTGTACGTATCGAGGAGATGGTCAATTACTTCAAGTACGACTATGAGCAGCCAAATGGCAAGCACCCCTTTGCCATCAATACGGAATTGGCAGCCGCCCCCTGGAATGAGGATCATGTACTCGTGCAAATCGGACTGCAGGGCAAAGTCATCCCCACCGAAGATCTGCCACCGTCTAACCTGGTCTTCCTGATTGATGTTTCCGGCTCGATGAGTGACGCCAACAAGCTGCCTCTTCTCAAGTCGTCCTTCAAGTTGCTTGTTCAGAAAATGCGACCTCAGGATCGTGTGGCCATCGTCGTCTATGCCGGAGCAGCAGGTATGGTTCTGCCAAGTACGGCCGGCACTGAGAAGGAGCAAATCATCACCGCTTTGGATAGACTCAATGCCGGTGGCTCGACGGCTGGTGGCGCAGGCATCGAACTGGCCTACAAAACTGCACAGCAGTATTTCGTAAATGGCGGCAACAACCGAGTGATACTGGCTACTGATGGCGACTTCAACGTCGGATCCTCCAGCAATGCAGACATGGAGCGACTGATAGAAAAGAAGCGAGAAGACGGCGTCTTCCTCACTGTTCTAGGCTTCGGAATGGGCAACTACAAGGACGACAAGATGGAGATCCTCGCTGACAAGGGGAATGGCAACTACGCCTACATCGACAACATCCGCGAGGCCCGAAAGGTCTTCATCAACGAGTTTGGAGGTACGCTTTTCACGATTGCCAAGGATGTGAAGATACAAGTGGAGTTCAATCCCACTAAGGTGCAGGCCTATCGCCTCATCGGTTACGAAAACCGCCTGCTGGAGGCAGAGGACTTCAACGATGACAAGAAGGATGCCGGCGAGCTGGGCAGCGGACACACGGTGACGGCGCTGTACGAAGTGATCCCGGTGGGCGTGGAGAGCGAGTTCATCAAAGACGTCGATCCCCTGAAATATCAGACTACGACCACATCCGGCATGTCACAGTCCAAGGAGTGGCTGACGGTGAAGTTTCGATACAAGGACCCGGAGGCGTCGAAGAGCCAACTGATAGTTGAGACGCTGTCAGGCAAACCCACACGCACGATGAGTGAGAACCTCCAGTGGGCATCGGCAGTAGCGGGCTTTGGCATGCTCTTGCGGGATTCCGAGTACAAGGGAGCGCTCAATTATGACAAGGTGTTGGAAATGGCGAAGAGTGCAAAGGGCGCTGATGAGTTTGGCTATCGCAATGAATTCATTCAGCTCGTGAGCACTGCCAGAAGTCTGTTCCCACCTGTGGGAGCAACTTCCAGCCGCTAAGAAAACTATCCCCACTTCCTGCGGATACAGGTGGTCCCGAGACTGTATTCCAGGGGGTGGGGTTTTGGCTTTTGGTGCGATTGGCGACTCCCTTGTCTACTGCGTTCCGTAGCTCAAAGTGTCTATTCGGATTCCATCAAAAGACGCAATACCGATCGTGTGAGATTCTAATTTTTCTTGAATGCTTCGCAGTTTATCGAGTGCTTGGCTATCCAGGGCGATTGAGAATTCATAGTTTTTATGAACTGCGTCGAAAGAAGCATTTTCAGGAAGAAAAATAACCTGCCAGGCGGCATTCAGTGTTCTTGGGTAAGCGATGAATCCCTCCACTTGAAATGTGATATTGTTTGAACTTAGAAAAGTAGACAGCTCAGTCATACTTTCATGGAATGCCAATAGATCTGTTTCGTTGATCTGGTAAATCACGATTCTGGATTTTGGGAAATCTCTGGACTCTACATTGTTTGTCGTACTCCAATTTGAGTATTGCTGGGTGACATTTCTTGTTACCGGTAGTTCTTTGAGGTCTTCACTTAGTGAGAAAATTTCATTGCGGTCCATTGAAGTACCAAATGCAGCGATGGCTGATGCGAATCCTTCAATACTACCGGGATGAGCGAAATTCTCCAGGGAGTCACTTATGCTGAGCAACCAATAGTGATCAGGAGCTTCGTAGTAGCATATCCAGTGGTAGGGATTATCCAAGCCGTTGGAAGCCGCAACCTGTACAAGCTGAGCCATGAGGAGCTCAAATTTTTCAGATTTATCCCTGGCGTCTATTCGAAGTAGTTGGGCGAAGACGCCTTTCGGATTAATCGTGGAGGTGCCGTCATGTCTGGTACTATGTGAGCATCCACTGCTAAGAAGTACAACAATCAGAGTTGTGTAGATTGATATCAGAGCAACTTGATTCTTGATTTTCATGAACTCATACACAGCTTCCAAAATCATAGTTTCAAGTTATGAATTTGTCAGGTGGAGCTGCGATAATACAACAGCATTTTTAGTGACAGGCTATTTCCAATTCGCTAACAAGGTGCTAAAAGCGAGTCTTATAAGGGAAAAAGCACAAGCTCTCATTCGTCCAGTTTGTCAATGGGTAGATCTGTACGATCGATTAGAACTTTACATCAATATTGAAGCCGACACCCAGGCCGCTGTGTTTTTTGAACTTGGCCTGGCTGGATGGTTTGAAATAGGTGCCTTTAGACAGTAATGAGAGAGGGAAGTAAATGCCTTCTCCTTTTTTGTTTTCTCCTTCGGAACCGACCCACTCAAGTGTGACCAATACATCATCCCTCAAAACGATGTCATGGGGTTTTAAGTCGAATGATATCGAGCCGGTTTGTTGGGGATCGATTGGGATGAATATGTTTTCCTTAAGAATGTTTTTACCAGGTTCACCATTTTCAAGGGCGTAAAAATTCAACCTGAAAATAGTTACAGCGCTCAGCCGGTTGTACGTAATGGTAAAATTGAAGGCGTCCACGAACGTGGGCTGATGTCGAACTTTGATCTTTATCCCCATCTCAGCACCCAACTGATCATAGCCAAAACCAGTCCCCAGGAATTTGGACTCTGTTTTATTACCCAATTTTCTTGCTTTGAGTGCCTTGGCGGTTACGACGACTTCCTGTAATTCGTCAAGGCTCTCCTCTATGTGGACAACCAGACTGTCTAGCATGTCTATCTCACCAATGATTGTCTCCAGGGAATTGTAGCCGATCATGGAAAACCGAAGTGTATCATCCCTAAAATCCTCTTTCAATCTCAAACTGAACGCCCCCCTTGCATCAGTCACGGTCCCCCAATCCTGATTCAAAACACCAATGTTGACGAATGGCAGAGGGGAGGAAGTGTTTTTATCGACCACTAGCCCTTTGATTGTGTATTCGGTAGGACGTTCGTCCTCTCTCTCAATATCAAAGGGCTGGTTGGTGGTGTTGGGCCTTGCGCTGAGATCAGTCCAAAAAGGCTGAAATGCACCTGTTCCGTTCAGTGTGGTATTGAAGAAATTGATGGAGACTTTTTCGATGTTTCCATAAATAGCCAAAGTCTCTTCGGATGAATTGAGGATGGAGGGGATACACACAAAGTCCGAATGCGTGCTATTGGCAAACCTCAAATAGTACTTTTCATTGTCAAATTCCTTGTAGTAGTGGTATTCAGAAGTAGGTCGAAATTCATCCACCTTGTCTCCACTTTCCAGGTACAGGTAGTCAAAAGTTTGACTTTTTGGATCTAGCAGATTGCTATCATGGATTTCCCTGATAAAGCGGTCATTGTCCAGACCAGACGCCCCATCTGCGTAGATGTTTGCATCCGTTTCACCGAAGTAGTGCGTCTCGGTACCATCCAGTGAGATCATGGCCCCGATGTTTGGGTTTCTACTGGCAAAGACCGCCGCACTCATCCCACCCCAACTACATCCGAGAATCCCAATGCGGCTGCTATCGACGTGAAATGCTGTTTTCCCTTCTATGAAATGCTCGATGACAAACTCGGCATCATAAACCTGCTCCAGCATATCTTCTTTTTGGTTGGTCATGTCTCCCGGGTATCTGCCAACAGAACCGATGGCAATGACAATAAATCCATTTTGTGCCAGCTTCTCGAGCACCTTATAATTCTCAAAACCCATACCGTTGAATCCGGCCATATAGACAATGACTGGATGCTGAGCATCGGAGGGAATCAGGTTTTGAAAGCTCTCCGTTCGAATACCCAGGAGTGATTTTCCATCGGTTCCGATGCCCAATTGGGCCACATACAGTGAAGCGAGCTCCTCTGTCAATCCCGTGTAATCGGTATCATCCTGAAACTCCAGGGCTCGCTGTTCCAATAATTGAAAAAGGTCTCCGAAATACATGGGTTCTCCTACCTCTTGAGTGGAGGGATACCAGATATCAACCTCTATGGGTCGAAAGTGCAAGGGGTCAGTCCTGGAGGTATTGGGCTTGTAAGTTCGGCTGGTATCCTTGAGGTGCAATGTCTTGAATCCAGCAGAATACCGATCTGACACACCTGTCTGCCCAATCAAAATCGTCGGAATTACAGACAGGAAGAAGGTGATGATGGCTATTCTCGGCAAAGGATAAACAGTCAAAATTTTGTCGAAATAATGATTCACTCAGTAGCGTATTCCCTGTTGAGGATACCGGTTCGCTACATCCCCAACGCTATAGTGGCCTTGCCAGTTACACCTGGGGCACTCAGCCTGGTACGAACACGAACCCACAAACCCAAAATAGTGCAACCAGGGATCACTTGTGGACCTTGAGTGATTGCATTTGGAGAGAGATCGTAAGGGATGCTGGCGCTAATTCTCCCGCATCTTTTTTTGAAAATCTCGTTTCAGCCTGTTGAGCTTTTTGGTGATGGTCTCACGGTTCTTTGCAGACTTCACCCACTGCGGCAGGTTGGTTATCATCGAATACTTGTGCCTGCCATCGTCTGATCGCAGAGTCGCCTCTACATACTCGAGGAGGTAGTCCAGGTGATTGATATTATAGAGCCAAAGCGTATGATCTTTTACGCTTGTCTGCAGCCACAGATCAAATCCAAAGTAGGGTTCAGTCGCTGTATCCTTGTGATAGCGGTACCAATTGATGTTGAAGTCATCGTTGGTATTGCAGGCGTCGCAGGCGATGGTCATCGATGGGTGTGGATCCCTTGTTGGTGCAGTCGAGTGAATGACCCGCGTACCACATTTGCCGCAAGGCTGATTGACAAAGCCCTGTACGTACCCTGACCAGTTACTCGTGTCTGATTCGCGGAACGCACAACGGGTACATGCACAAGTCGCATTGTGTTTCACAGGAAGGCGCGCAGTGGAAGCCTGCAGTTGTGTCACGATTCGCGCTGGCTCACCGCATTTTGGGCAGGAGACCCAGACCTCTTCGCTAAAATAGGCGGTGGGATAGGGCGGTTGACTGAATTTCATTTTGTTGACTTGTCCATGGTATACAACGACACGACTATGTGCTTCCCCGATGCCTTAGCGAGGGATAGCCGTATAGACGATGTTGTCGGCATTATTTCCTTTGATGATGTCTTTCAATTTCCTCATCTGATAACTGGAGGAATCTAGCGGCATTATTATAGAAGATGTCCCTTTTTTGTTCTTCCGTTAAGTACTCAGCTGATTTGATTGATTCAATTGCCAATTCAATTGATTTTGGCCAAACCATCTGATCTGTTCCAAACATTATTCTTTTACCAAACCCTGCCCCTACTAGCCTTTTTAGATAAAAATGAAATTCTTCTTGAGGAATTGCCCAATTGATTAATGCGATGTCAACATATAGCTGAGGGTATAGATACATCATGTTTATCGTTTCATCCAGCATCGGCCATCCTGCATGCATTATAAATATTCTCAGTTCAGGATGGGCAATTAGAACTTCCTCTAACAATATCGGATTACCAAGGGAAGCACGAAAATCTGTCTCTCCATTTATGTTTCCTCCAGGCGGCCCTAATCCAATATGGATTCCTACTGGTATATTTTGCCTTTCTGCCACTTCCCAGATTGGATTAAGGATTGTGTCATTGGGAGCTACATTAAAGTATTGAGTTACAATTTCTCCCAGGGCAACCCACTTCCCTGATTCAATTTCCTTTTCAATAGACCCAAGGTCAAGATGGTCGGGATGGGTAAGCAACAAACTAGGGTATATTCGGTCTGGAATTTTTTCTTTCCATTCTTGAACTAGCTCATTTCCTGTAGTTAAACAAATCAAATTATGCTCTTCAATCAATTCAAAGGTCTGTCTTTCTAGTTCTTCATTTGTCTGAACTTTCACTAGTCCTAAATCCTTTCTTACATATTTTGACAATGTATGAATTATTGGGTCTTCTGAGTTATGAGCATGGAGATGGACATCAATTATGGGGAGATTTTGACCTACTGAGGCAATTGCAATAGTAATAATCAACAAGGCAGTCAATCCATTTCTCTTATTCATAGTTATTGATTTTCAAATGCCGACAACAGTGCAATATGTAACACCTGGCCGAGAAACTCCTCAACAGTCGGATAGCAAGTCAGCAGGGATCACATCTATTGGTAAAACCCCCAGTAGATAGAATCACCTATCTTTCTCACCGTGACCGTACCTATTGACCTTCGCGACATACTGATTCTCATTGGGGTGGGCAATGGATTGCTCATGTCTATGTACATGCTGTTGGGACGCGAACGGTCACTGGCCCGCTCGCTGCTCGGGCTTCTGATTATCTGCCTGTCGTTCAATGTCCTGTTGTTCATCATTCTCAAGTACCGGGTCTACGACAACTATCCTGTTTTGCACTGGCTGCCATTTGGTCTCTCCTTCATCATCGGGCCGCTGCTTTACTTCTATGTGCAGGCCGTCATTTCCAGCGCCTTCAAAATGACCATCAAACAGTACCGCCACTTTCTACTGATCCTGCTGGACTACCCTCACAGCGTCTATCATATCATCTACGGTCGAGGCGTCGCGCATCTGGACTTGCATTATGTCCTGGATAAGTTCTCACTGTTCTCGTTGATCCCGAACGGGATTTACCTTTTCCTGACCTTCAAGGTCATCAAGAAGTACAATCGGGAGCTCCCCAACTACCTATCAAACACGCAGCGTTTTCGCCTTCAATGGCTGAGTAATTCCATCCTGGCGTGGAGTGGCCTTTTTCTCGTGGGCCTCGTCTATGGAGCTGTGGATTTCATCGTCGACTTTGGATTTGAGGAGGCCTATTTTATTAACTTCATTTTCACGATCACCATCATCTGGCTAGGCATCAAGGGACTCAGTCAGGAACAGAATGCCACGGACCTTCCCAAACAGCCACCACAAATCCTGGAACTCGAGACCAGTGACCGGATCATCGAAAAGCTGCGAAAGACCATGGCAGAGCAGAAGTTGTACTTGTTGCCCGACTTGACGCTTCGCAATATCGAGGACCAACTTGGATTCTCCTCCAAGGATATCTCAATGGCCATCAACCAATCTTTGAAGAAGAACTTCTACCAGTATGTGAACCAATACCGGGTGGAAGAATTCAAGGAAAGAGCGGTTGATCCTGCCAACAGTCACCTCACCCTTTTTGGTATCGCCCAGGAGTGTGGGTTTAGCTCCAAGGCTACCTTCAACCGCGTATTCAAGTCCGGTACGGGGCTTTCTCCCAAGGAATATCTGGCCCAGCAGGGCAGTAATACGTCTCAGTAAAGTCTATTGAGACCTTGTGAGCCGTCAATGGCTTTCTCTTCGTGATGACCCTCCGTTCTTTTGAGGAAATCAAAAAATTCGAAAGTAATGAAAGGTCTTATTCATCTAGTCACATTGCTGATCCTCTGTCACACGGGGCTCGCGCAAAACAAAGAAAAGTTCGAAGTCGCCGCTTACTGTGAGTCCATCGCTACTGCGCGTAGCTATATTGATTCCCTGCGAAATGCGCTGGGAGCCCCCGGGCTGGCCATAGCCGTAAGCATCAGGGATCAGCTCGTCTGGTCCGAAGGATTTGGCTATGCCAATATCGAAAAACAGGAACCCGCCCATCGCACGACGAAGTTCCGGATCGGGAGTGTCTCCAAGTCCCTGGCCTCCATCGGCATGGCCAGACTGGTAGAGGACCAGCAACTTGATCTCGATCAACAGGTGCAATCTTATCTGCCTGACTTCCCTGAGAAGGAATACCCCTTCACGGTACGGCAGCTGGCAACACATCAGTCGGGGATCCCCCACTACAGAGCGACGGATTTCTTTATCAACCGCCATTTTGACTCTGTCACCGAGAGCCTCGAGGTTTTCGAAAAGAGGAAACTGAAGTTCGAGCCGGGCTCCGACTTTCAATACAGCACATTTGGCTATGTCCTACTGAGCGCGGTGATGGAGCAGGCTTCGGGGACACCCTTCCTCGAGTACATGGACGAGGCGATCTTCGAGCCTTTGGGGGTGAAGAATACCATCGCTGATGATGTCACCATGGCGATCGCAGACAGGGCGGAGTTTTACAAAGCTGGAAAGGACAAGCCTGTCAAAGACTTCGATTTGAGCTATAAGTGGGCCGGCGGGGGCTACCTCTCGACGGCAGAGGATCTTGTTCGGATCATCGATGGCATGGACGAGTTATTGAGCGCGTCGACTGTTGAGGAATTGTGGACTCCCGTGCCGTTGCAAAGCGGGGAGATGAACCCTCAATCCTATGCACTGGGATGGAGGGTGTACGCGACCAAATCGGGTGAGGAGGTCATTCATCATGGGGGCGTCTCCCCTGGCGGAAGGGCTTTCGTAGCAACCCTTCCCGGGAGAAACATCACCGTCGCTATACTCGCCAACGCCTCGGTTCGCTATGGTCTGAAAGAGGCCCTCAGTATCACTGGATTTTTCAACGAAAAAAACTGAAACTATGAATTTGGCATTAAAAATCGGATACCTAGTGCTCCTCCTGATGGTCGTGGGCTGTCATCCGCGAGGAAGCAAGACAGAAATAGTGACAACGTCGGAATACAGAGACCTTGCCCTTCGGGACAGTCTCCGGCACCAGGGAAGAAACAGGGAGAGAGGTAGGCATGAGGGACGCAAAGAGAGAGGGAAGTGGGACAAGTACCGAATGCTGCGAATGCCGTAATCGAACGGAATGCAAGCGAGGTCACCGAGGCCGTCCATAGAGCGGCTTTCTCGCTTTGCGGGAATCTGGCTTGACCGTCAATATTCAGTAGAATTCCGTACCATTGTCGCTAGTGGGAAATGAAGTAACACACAAGACCTGGACATTGGAGCTGACCAAAAGAGACTTGAAGAAACTCAGGTTTCAGCGGATCATGAGCTTGATGCTTACGAGTATGCTTTTCTTCGCCGTGGCGATGATGAGCATTCTTGGTGTGGCCATCGTGTTGGGTGACAGCGACTATACGGCCGGGTTCTTTCTTGCTGTTGGTGTTGCCTTTTTCTTGTTCTTTGCCATGTGGTCACGCCGCCATTATAGGAGGCTGAAGGCAGACGTAAGGGGAGGAGTCAAAGAAGCGGTACAGGGTGCCCTTGAAGACAAGGTCCGGCATCGGGCCAACTGCGAGTTCACGATCGATGGAAAGAAGTATCACGTCGATATCGATGCCTACTACGAATACGACAAGGGAGATCAGGTCCTCATTTCCTATGGGCCAGCATCGAGGGTCATGCTGCAGATGGAGAAGATCGATAGGAAGGATTAGGCTCTTATTGCCACTTTCAGACCGCCGGTAAAAGATCTATTCGAAGTTAAAAAACGCTAATCCCCCTCCCGACTTTCTGTCGCCACCAGCTTCTGCTTGTAAGCGTCCATTCGTGCATTGGCATTGCTGTCCACGAACAAGATGCACACCATCATGGCGATGGTCGTGATGCCGATCGCGCGCCCTAGTGGCGTGTCGATAAAGACAATCAGTAAGGCAGCTGCCACGATAATGAATGGGATGACTTTGAAAACGATGGTCCTGTACTCTGCCATCGCTTTGTCGGCGCGGGCAATTTCCGATTTGATGAAGGCTGGCGTATCCGTCTCATAAGCAGCTGGTAGGCTTGTGACCCTCGACTTATTGGTGAAGAACAGTCCAAGACCAATGGTCAGCAGCAAAATGCCCGCGACAAGTGTAGGGAATATGAACGCCTTGGCTGTCGCAGTCCTTCCCAATTGCCAGAATCCCACTGTCCCGAGAACAAACATGATCCCGAAAAGAATGAAAAATGTGGATGAGAAGACTTCGTCTTTGGCCCATTGTGTGGCCGCTTTTACTAACTCCATTTGTGCGCTGTTTTAAGTAATCAATTTAATGTGCTAGGGCTATAGCCAAATTCTTTTTTGAAGGCGAATGAGAAATGTGAGAGGTTTTCAAAACCAACAGCATGATATACCTCGGTACTCTTTTGCTTCTGGGTGGTGAGTTTATAATGCGCCAGGTTCAACCTTTTCTCAGTCAACCACCTGCCGGGCGTATTGCCAAATATCTTCTTGAAATCGGATTTGAAGGTCGTCAGACTTCTGCCCGTCAGAAACGCGAATTTTTCGAGGGGCAGATTATACATATAATGCTCTTCCATGTATCGTTCGAGATCTATTTTCCCAATCTCTCCAAAGGTGCCCAGGATTTGGCTGGCCCTATTGTCTACGGAATCGATGATGGTCAATACCTCCCTTATCTTGATTGGAACAAGTTCGTCGGGAAGGTCATCCTCCATATCAAAGTAGGGTAGCAAGGAACGAAAGAAACCGTCCAATAACGGGCTTGATCTGATAGGCCGCTGTGTTGAAATGTTCTCTGTCCAGGTCTCGGGAACTGGATTATCCAGGTAGAACCTCCTGAGGTCTTCTTCTGGCAGAAACAGGGACACACACTTGAATGGCTCGCCCTTGGTGGGTCTCTTTAAGCTCCGCACCAACTGATTTTTAGGGATCAGCACTGTGTCCCGCGGAACGAAGGTCAATGTGTTCTTACCATAGGTCAACACAAGCTCACCTGAATAAATGAATACCAAAATATGCTGAGGTGAGATGCTTTCCCAGGTATATTGGCTGTCCACGTTCCCCGACAAGAAGACCTTGCCTCTGTATGTAGCTAATGGGTGGGCCATTGTACGAGTAAATTAAGAATTATTGACCACCATCATGCGGCTTCTCCTTCGGGGGTAAGGAGGTGTGATCTCCACTTATAGTTGAAACTTTATATCCGTTTGCTTTTCGGACAGCGACCACAGTTTGGCAGCTACTGCCATGTCCTGGGCGTGTGGCTCGAGTTTGCATTCTCCGACCGGACCTCCTGTTTGCATTCTTTTGGTCGGGCCAAAATAGGCCTTCTGATTCAAGCCCTCTTCCGTGGCACACATGACTTCAGGATAGGCACCTCTTTCGGCCGATTGAACCAATGGTGTCTTAGACATCAATCCCCAGATAATTCTGTCCCTCAAACCGCCGCTGGTCTTGATCAGTGACGTGGCGGAAGCACCCGGGTGGCAAACAAAGACTTTTACCTGCTTGCCGGCAGCCTTGATTCTGTCTTGCAGTTCATACGCGAATAGTATCTGTGCCAGCTTGCTGTGGCAATAGGTATTCATGGGATGATAGTTTTTATCCCAATTCATGTCGTCGAACTGAATGGTTTTGATACCCATTTTATACCCTTCGCTTCCCACGACCACAATGCGTCCTTTTGAGGCTTCCAAGGTGTCGAAGAGCAGTCCGCACAGCAGAAAGTGACCATAGTGATTGACACCTAGCTGGCTTTCAAAGCCATCGACCGTCAATTGCTGCGTCGGTACCTGCGCGATGGCGGCATTGCACAGCAGCGCATCGATCTTCGGGACTGATTTGATGACCTTCGCTGCGGCATTTCGCACCGAGGTCAGCTCGGCCAGGTCCATCTTGATAAATGACACTTTAGCCTCCGCGCCAAATTGCCCTTTGAGACGTCTGATGGCATCATTGGATTTTTGTTCGCTTCTGTTGAGCATGACCACCTCTGCGCCCTTAGACAATAATATCTTCGCAGCCTCAAATCCCGCACCTGCGTTGGCGCCGGTGATCACATAAGTTTTGCCCTCGAGGGAGCTGAGTCGCTCCGGTGTCCAGCCCTTTGATCCAAATCTCTCTGTCGTGTTCATTGTTCCAACTTTTACGAAGCCTCAGAGCTTCTTTTTGTTGTGAGCAAAGGTCTAGAGATTTTGAGTGATCAACTTTGTTTAAAAGTCGTTTCTGGTTTGCTTAAAGGGTGGTTGGTGATCTTGAGTTTTTGAATTCAAAATTCATCACACTACGGCGAGAGGGCTACTCTGACGCGGGCTGATGGGCCTATCGGATGTGAAGCGTTTCTTCCGGACGTCTAGTAGACCAGTCCCTTTCTTTCAGCCTTCTTTTCCTCGGCACGGCCAACAGAAATTCCTATCAACAAGCCCGCTATTATCCCTATTCCAACGCCTGAACCCGAACCTTCACCTGCGCCGGAGTCAATACCAGCGCCGAGCGCAATGCCAATGGCCAGCCATGCACCCATATATCCGTCTTTCAACGTACCTCGTTCTACATAGCCAAATGCCTTCTTCACCTTCTTTTGTATGGCTCTAAGAGACTTTCGGCAAGCCTTGCGTCTCATTCGATCTATCGGGGAGCCAGGTAGATCTTGAATGAGGCGCTCAAGGTCCTGAGCGATATCACTATCCTCATCTTTCTCCAATTTTTTGATCAGTCGTTGAAGCACATCGACCTTGAGTCCTTTGCGATCTTCTTCATTGATGTCACGAAGGTTGGTTTCCAGTTCTTTTTCCAGGTCACTATTCATTGGTGCGGATTGAAATGAAATGCCTCCTGACTCTCATGTGGATTTTCTTATCCACCAAATGTAAGTAGCAATACTGAACATAAGGGCCATGACCACCCACGGCAATTGTAGGGCATGAACAGACAAGGTTTCCAAATCAGCGTCTGCCTGGAAAATGCCAGCTGGAATGGCTTGGCCGGGTTGTTCCATTCGAAGATCAAAAACACTAATGGTGATGAAATTGGCACCCGTATGCACACCCAATGATGCACCTATTCGCCTTGTTTTGAAGTAGATGATACTAAAGAATACAATGTGAATAGTTGGGATCAAAACGGCATAAAGAAGCAAATCACTGCCAATGTTGAATGCAAGGCTCTTGAGCACTTCAAAGAAAACCATGATGGCGACGGCGACTTTTGCGCCAAAACCCTCTTCCAATTTGATGAGCGGGTAGCCACGGGTGAAAAGCTCGGTGCCCAGGTCTGCAATGAATATGAAGACGAGACCATGAATCAATGTAAGCGCATTGAAGTCTGGTCTGAAGGTCCAAGAAAAGCCGGCGAACAGCGATTGGCTGATGGACACAATCCCCCAAAGCACTGCACCCACCACAAAGCCAATGAAGAAATCTATTTGGTTGCGTTTGCTTAGGGAGATACCCAAGTCATTCAAGCGCATTTGATCCGATTGGGCAAACCGCTTTGTGATGAACCACGCACAACCGGTGAACATGGCGAAAAGTAGCAAAATGTTCAGGTTCAGCGGCAATACAAAAGGTAAGAAATGCCCTACGAGTCCTTTGCGAAGCAAGAAGTCGGTAAGGGTTAGGAGCACCAAGAATAGGATGGCTTTTATCAATGGTTTCATGGGGTCTCTTTAGTCAATGATACAATGCGATGGTTACGGCATTATAGGCCGACCGATATAAAATGCTCCGAAGTGTATTAGCCTTTGTTGATGGCTTCGCTCAATGTTTTCATTCTGTCTTTGTGGTAGTCATCACCGCTCAATTCAAATGCCTTGGTGACAAATTTTAGTGCATTGGCATAATCCTCTTGCCTTTCGAAAAAGTCAGCCATGGAGTCATAGGCATTCGCGCTGGATGGATAATATTCAATCGTGAAGTCAAAGAACATCTTTGACTTTTCCATTTGGCCCGTATCCATGCTCATGTAACCCAGTACGGTCAAAAGATCCTCGGGGTAAGGTGGAACGGGATACCCGAAATGGCCTTGAAGCTTGGTCGCTCGATATTGGATGATCTCATTCAACTCATTGGCGGGTGTTTCGGGTGAGTTGAACTTATTGGTGTTTTCCATTTGGAACCATTCAAAGAGTGCGATCAATCCATTTCTAATGGAGGGGAATGGTATGGTCCCATGTAGATCGTTTTCAAAGAACTCCCATTCGACCAGCAAACCGTTTTCCTTGTTCTTCTCTAGAAGATTTTTGAGTTCAATGTTGGACCGGGCGAAAAGAGTAGATTCCGATTCGTCATCCATCACATTGTCAATCGTTATTTCCGGATTCTGATTGTGCAATTGCCCCGACAAGGAAAAGTACAGCGACTTACCACTCAGCACTTCATTTTGAAGGCGAGAGGGTGCTTCTTTTAGCAGTTGCTGATTGTCCCAATACAGACTTGGGTCAATCGACAGATAATTCTGGAAAAGGTTCGGATGCTTGAGCAAAGCATAGATCGTAAATAATCCGCCATGCGAGTGCCCCACCAGCGTTCGGTAGTTGGTAACAGGGTAATTTTCCACAATATGTGGGATCAACTCCTGCTCAATGAAACCAATGAATTTATCCGCCTCACCACTCTCTTGATCGAACGGCCTCCCGTACAGCGTGGTGGCTTTTGAAGTGGTGAGGTCTCTGATTCTATTCTGCCTGTTGGAGATACCGACTACAACCATTTCCGGCATGAAACCTCCCGAATACACATCCAATACCATTTGTACATTGGGAAGGAAAACTCCTCCATCCAGCACAAACACAACGGGGTATTTTCGATTGGTCGTGGCATTGTAACTATCAGGGACCTGAACAAAAATCTCTCTTTGCTCCGCAAGAATTTCCGAATATAGGCTGTCGGATACACCTACCTGATACAAGAATCTGGTGTTACTCACCTGGGCATTCAAGCCCCATTGATAGATGATTATTAGACTCAGAAATAATATGATTCGCATATTTTCTATTTGAACAATGAGTGAAGGATGTGCTATCGTCGTAGCATGTGTCCCAATCGTCGGGGACTATGAAATCTGGCCGACAAAAATAGCCTCAATTTTGTCCACTGTACCAGGTGGGTGTGCCAAACCAGTTGTGCATTTCCTCCTCAAAGGGGGCCACAATTTCCTTTGGTTCCAAGAACCTCCCAAGATCGTTGGTCCCTTCTTCCCATTGATCCAGTTCGGCTCTCATGGCCATCAATGCCGCTTGGTCATCTGGGTTGTCGGAAGCTGTCAGGTCGTTGATCTCATGGGGGTCATCTTCCGTGTTGTAGAGCAGTTCGTACGGCATGGGCTGCATCAAGTCCAGGGCCGGGCCTGACAGTTGGTCATCAGCCATCAATTGACGCATCAAAGGCTTAATGCTGAAGCATTTTTCCTTGTACCTGTTCAATGTTGGGAATCCTTCTCCCTCACTGTAATTTCTGATGTAGTGGTACGTCTTGCCCCGCACAGATCTCATTCTCAATACCGTCTCGTCGATTCTATCGCGAGCACTGAAAGCATATTCCCTAGGTGGGTCAGCGTTTTCTCCCAGGAATAATTGACTCTGCATACCGGCGGGGGGGTCAATTCCTGCCATCCATAAAGTGGTGGCACTGATATCCAGTAGGCTGATGACCTGCTCGTTGATCCCTCCCGGTCTGTACTGAGGAGGTACTGCCATACCTTGTGGGTAGTAGATGATCATCGGGACATGAATGCCGGTATCCCACAGCCAATGGATGCCCCGTGGTTCCATGCGCCCATTGTCGCCAAAGAAGACAATGATGGTGTTGTCCGCCAGTCCATCTTTCCGCAGCTGGTCCATTATCCATCCGATGCGGACATCCATGCCCGATACCGAATTAAGATAGCGGGCCCATTCCTCTCTGATAAGCGGGTGGTCCGGATAATAGGGAGGGGGGGCTACATTGTCACCTGTAGCGATTTGAGGGTGTTGCTCTTCGCCGTACCATTTGACCCTTTCGTGCTTCCAGGTCTGCCGGTCATAAATGTCGTACTCATTTTCAGGCATGTTGATGTGCGCAAAGAAGGGTTGATTGTCTTTCAGCTCTGACCATTCCTCCGATTGATAGATGGGGCCTTCATTGACGAAGTTGAGATCCAGCTTGCCAGTACCGACTTCCTTATCACCGATATGGCTGATGTTGGCCGTGTAATATCCGGCGTCCTGGAGCCTGTGGGTGATGGGTCTTACACCCGAAGGGAGCCTGTAGTCGTCTTCCCTGTGAGAGCGCATATTATGCGTGCCTGTAGTCGTCTGGTACATTCCGGTCATAAACGCGGAACGACTAGGCGCACAAACCGGAGAGGTAGAGAACACTCGAGTGAATCGCAAGCCATTCGCTGCCAGGGAGTCAAGGTGGGGTGTATAGACGTTTTCTGTACCGTATACCCCAAGGTCCAGTTTCATGTTCTCGCCTACAAGCCATAGAATATTAGGAGGCTCTGGACTTTTAACAGTCTCTTGTTGGGAACTGACCCCACATCCACCCATAGCCACCATCAGAAGAATAGGGATTAAGTGTCGGATGCGTAGACGCAGAGGAATGCAGATCTGGTTTGTTCGTTTCTTCATAGGCTGCCAATAATGAGGGCCAGACTCAGTGCTGAGGGGCGATGTCATGTGCACGTATCAGCATAAGTCAGTACAAAATAGTCCAACCTCGGCGAAACCGGGCCTTGCGTGCCTATCGAATTGGCTCATTTGCCGGCTGACTCCGACGTTGGAGAGGATCGGTGGCTCTTATGAGCCTGAGGCAGGGGCAATGGCGTCAGGAAGAGCTATTTCGCAAACTTATCTTCCCATTCCTTTACGATGGAGGGCAGCTCCTCACCGTCTTCCACAAATATCAAAGAGGCGGAGTTCATACAATACCGCAGGCCTGTAGGTTCCGGACCATCGTTGAATACATGCCCAAGGTGTGAACCACTACCGCTATCGACCACTTCCGTCCGGACCATGCCGAGGCTTCTGTCGGCAATCTCCTTGACGGCATTTTCATCGATGGGCTTGTAAAAGCTCGGCCAGCCAGTGCCGGATTTGTACTTGTGCTCGGAGCGGAACAGAGGTTGTCCCGTAGCCGCGGAGTAATAGGTACCCTTTTTCTTATTGTCCCAATATTCTCCGGAGAAAGCGCGTTCTGTACCCTGCTCACGCAGTACGAAAAATTGAAGATCAGAAAGCGTCTCCTTCCACTCTTCCTCTGATTTCTGAATGGGGTAGGAGGCAGTTGCCTCTTTGGTGCTGGATTTTGTTTGGCAAGCACCAGTGATGCACACCAGGCTGAGAATTGATATAAACAGCGATAACCTCATAAGATCTTTCCTTTTTCTCCGGAGGAACGGGTGGTGCGGTTGATTGTTCAGCAGATGGTTGATAAACCCAGGAATATCCAGCCAAATGTAGCCGTGGCGATAGGTCAGTGCCCAGTTAGCCTCCGACTAGTTTATCCTGGAAATGTGATTATTCTCAGGCTCGTTTCTGATCTCTGTCCAGTACTCCTCTCGGACGTCTTCGTCGATTAGAATTGGTAATCGTTCCCCATAGAGTCTGTCTTCACCGTTCTTTTTTGGTCCCGATATCCAATAGTGTTCGCCGGTTTCGATGTCAAAGTAGTTCGCCTTGAAGCCCGTTCCCCTTAAAGTCTCAAAGGTCTTTCCATCATAATGTATTGAACTACCGGACTTGGAATACCTCACGCGTCCGATGGTTGCTTCGCCGGTGGGTTCAGTCTTTTTCTCAATGTACATTATTCTCGTTCTGCCCATCTATCGTCACCTATCGCCGCTCAATCTTTCTTGATATTCTTCCAGTTTGTTCCAAATATCAAAGATCTCCGTAAATGCTCCTTGACTGGGATCGTCTATGGTCATGTTGACCATTACCACCCGACCGATCCCCGTTTCAGAATGAAAAAACATAAAAGACACAATTCCCGGGTCGCCCCCAGTGTGACCAATGGTCTTATTAGGAGCAAGTGCCATAAATATCCCTTTGTCCAATCGCGTATTGATGACGGGGTTGACGTCCCCTCCCACATCTGAGAAAAGGTCTTCGGCTACATCTTTGGCAAATAGTATCTCAAAGCTCTTGGAGGATAGAATGGAGCCAGAACCGTTGTATCCCCTGATGAGTTCCGCCAACAGATTACTCAAATCCGCCGCGGAGGTCAGTAGGCCTCCGTCAGGGTAATTGATCAGGTGGTAGTCTGCGTACGCGGTGTCCGTTGTTGCATAGTTTTTCGAGAATCGACCTTCTTCCAGGTTCTTCCGTTTCCACCCGGAAGACTTCATGTCTAAGGGGTGGAGGATGTGTTTTTTGGCAAACGCTGCAAAGGACATCCCAGACGCTGTTTCTATGACCAAAGCGGCAAGACCCGCGCCCGTATTGGAGTATTGAAATTGCTCACCTGGCTTAGACTCCAGGAACCCTGCCACTGAATAAGCATCGGCTCCTTTCCTAAGCATGCTTTCCATGTAACTGGCGAGAGACATGGTGTCTTCAGGGTTCTTGAAGTAGTAGGGAATTTCAATAGCTGACGTCTGCGATGTGTCCGGTTGAGTGAGCATGACGTAGCAAGTGTTTGCAAAGTGCTCCGAGTCAATGATCGTGGAGGTATGATTGGCCAGTTGTCGAATGGTGATATGTTCTTCTGGATAATATGGATTTTCTACCCTGAATGAGAGATGATCGTTGATGGGATCGTCAAGATCCAACAAGCCCATTTCCTGCGCTTTCAATAAGGATAGGCCCACGACCGTCTTCGTGATTGATCCAATATTGATCAGTGTGTTTTCTGTGAATGGTCTTTCGGTATTCTTGTTGGCATAGCCAAAACCATTTTGGTACAAAGCACCGGATTCGTTGACGATAGCCACCGAGAAGCCATTGATGAAACCCTGTTCGTAGATGCCTTGGAGTTCGTTGGTCAACGAGTCACCAACAATGGATAAGTACCGGCTTTGGTCGGTTTCAGTAGGCGCCTGACAGGCGCCAATGACCACAACTATTGCGATGAGGATAGATGGAGTTTTGTTCATATGTGATCTGTTGTACTCAATGGTTGTGAGGCTCTAGGGTGAGCTGACAAGGAGCCATGGTCAACGGCGACTTGCATGATACAGCATTCCCTACAAAAAAGAAACCCCGTCTCCGACGAGGGAGAGGGGTTTCGACTGTTCCAGGTTGATAAGAGATTACCTTTTTAGGAACTTCTTCGTAAGTGGCTTGCCACCGGTATCCAGGTGCAAGGTGTATAGCCCCGTAGGGAGCTGTCTGACATCAATTTTTCGTTGCAATAAGAATCCGCTCATCACCTTCTGTCCACTCAAATTGGTGATCTGATATTCCACATCGTCCTTGTTGATCATGACGTGGAGATCGGTTCCTACCAGAGGATCAATTGGGTTGGGATACACCTCGAAGATGAGGGGTGTACCTGTCTGTGTAGATGAGACGAAGTAATTGGCGGTGGTGGCGCTGACACAGAAGTTGGTCGTCTCACTGGAGCCAAACGATCCCCCTGAAGCCAATGAAGTGGCCCCTGCGGTTAGCGCATAGGATCCACTGCCATAGGCACAGCACATGCCGTCACTATACGAATCATAGATCACCAAGTCATAGCACCCGGCCGTCAGCGTCGTCGTTTCGACCAACGTGGACCCATCAGGCTGTGAACCATACGGGCCACCGGAAGCAATGACGGTACTGCCATCCCGGATCTCCCATGAAGTTTCCTCTGGATAGTTGTCGAAAGTCAGGGTAAGATCGACGTCAATCGTCGTGACCGTACCATCGATCAACGATAGGTCATCAATGGCCATGTCTCCCTGCCACGTGCTACCCGTAGTCCCTACAAAACGCAATTTGACTTGCCCACCTGTGTAGCTGTTCAGATTCACATTGGCAGTCTGCCAGCTGTTGCCCTGATTGCCGGACTGCGACCAGATGCTTGACCAGCTATTGTCATCAGTCGTGGCCTCGAGGACCAAACCGCCCATGGCGCTGGCACCATACATATGATATTTGAAGCTTAGCGTGGCTTCCGACTCACCGCTCAGATCGAAGCAGGGACTCTCGATGATGGTCGTTTTGTTGGAATAGTTGGGGCTTGACGACTCGACATAGATGTAGAAGCTGCCTTCAGTGGCCGAAGATGGGCCCGTATTATTGGAGGGCGTGCCACCGGATCTGCGACTCCAGTCAAAATCATCCCCACCAACATTGGACCAGCCACCAAAGCTGGATTCGAAACCTTCCGAATAGGGGATGACCTCAGTGGTGCTACAGCTCAACGCACCACCTGCTGTCGTGACACTCAAGGCACTGCTGAAGCCTGATTCGTTACTCGCCGCGTCCTTCGCCTTCACCTGGAAGGAGTAGGTTGTATTGGCTGCCAATCCGGTAATGTTGGCGGTGGCACTCGTGACCGTTCCGAGATTAGACCCGCCTAGGTACACATCGTAACCTGTCACGCCTACATTGTCGGTAGACGCATCCCAGGTAAGTGTTAGTGTAGTTTCAGTCACGTTGGACGCAGCCAGGTTGGTGGGCACACTCGGAGCTTCCGTGTCGGGTGCGGAGCTGCCGGTCACTTCTATGTTGTCAATGACAATGTCCCCTTGCCATGATGTACCGGATACGCCATTGAACCTGAGTAGGAGTGTGCCCCCAGCATAGGCATTCAAACTGACGTCTGCATCATTCCATGCAGCGCCCTGATCGCCCGACCGGCTCCAAATGGACGTCCAGTTGTTGCCATTGTCATTGCTGGCCTCGAGGTCGATGGTACCCACGGCGTTGCCAGTCATGTGGTAATTGAAAGTGATAGAAGCAGCTGTCTCTCCGGAGAGATCAAAGCACGGCGAGGTGATAATTGCACGCTTGTTAGGGTAGCCGGTACCATTTCCCGATACCTCCATATAGATGTAGTAGGTGCCATCGGCCGCACCAGATGGGCCTGTGCCACTGGACGGGGTGCCGTTGGCATCGACCGTCCAGTTCAGGTCGTCTCCGGTGTTCTGGGTCCATGCGCCGATGGTGTTTTCGAAGCTCTCATTGTAGGGGAAAGCGCTGATGCCATTGGGGCAATTGGTAGAACTGGTTGTAAATGTCACCGAGCTGGAAAACGATGAAGTCGAGCTATCGGGACACTTGCTGCGAACCTGTGCTTCGTACTGGGTATCGTTACTCAAGCCGGTAAGATTGGTTGACGTTCCGGAGATGTCACTGATGGTCGTCCAGGTGCTGGTGCCCACTGCCCTATACCTGATGTCATACGTGGCTAGTGGTACCGAATTCCAGCTCAATGTAGCCGTGCTGGTGCCGACATTGGAAGGGGACAGGCCCGTAGGCGTGTCTGCGCTGCATACCGGCGGTGTGCCTGTCACACCGGTAACGATCAAGGTGTAATCCTGACTTCCGCCACTCAACGACCCTTTGTGTGTGACCGTGATCGTGTATGATCCGGAAGCGCTTCCGACATCTACGCGCTCAAAAGGATCCACGACATTGTCGCCGGTGGTGTTGGCATTGACATTGGTGAGTAGGTAAGGAGTGAAGGTGCTGGACGCCTGAGAAACGCGAATATCCAGGTCGTTCACCAACACCGGTGTGCTGAGGTTGGCGGCCCCTGTATTCGCGGTACCGGCAGGATCCGTCCATGAAATGGATGCCAGCAGGGGATTGATGCCATCAGCATCCACCGTGATCGAATACGTCTGTCCGGGATTGAGTGTAAGTTCTTCAATTCGGGACTCATTGCCGTTTTGGGAGATGGCCTCGGCTGCTCGTTTGGCATTTAGCAGGCCCCACCCAAAGATGGCGTCAGGCCCTGCGATACCCGCATCATCTGCCGTATGCATCGCCAGCCCCTTCAGGGTCGCAGCACGCATGAAGCCGCCGTTGACATTGTTGTAATGCTGCTGCAGAAGCAGCAACGTACCGGTGACATTGGGCGAAGCCATCGAGGTCCCTGATATGGAGTTGTAGGCCGCATCGCTGTCGTCGTAGGTGGAGTAAACTCCAGTTCCGTTTCCGACGATGTCGGGTTTGATGCGGAGGTCATCCGTAGGCCCCTCGCTACTGGAACTGTTGATCGACACTGAGATGAGCGATCCATCAGAGCTCACACTGGCATCCTGTGCATTGCCGACGACCATGTTGTTCTTACTGGTTGCATGGCCATTGAGCTTGTCATAGGCAGACGCCCCATTCTTTGGGTTGCCGTTGGAAGAGTTGTCGTTGCCGTCGTTACCCGCGGCAACTACCATCAGGTAGTAGGGAGAGTTGTACATGAGATTGTCCCAGTCCCGGGATTCGTCGATGTATGCGCCAAAATACCAATCCGGGATCAAGCTGGCCCTGTATCCGTAGGAGTGGTTGGACAACAACATGCCATTGGCAGCTTCCGCGGCCGCTTCTGACAGATCGCTGTTCCAATCGTGGGTCAGCGCTCTTGCCTGTGGCGCCATCCCTTTGGAGGCAGCTACGACGCCGGATGCCACGATGGTACCGGTGACATGCTGCGCATGGAAGCTGTTCCCATTGAGGGACGTGACCCCATCATTGATCGTGACACGGTTGTTCCCTCCCGGTCCATCAAACTCCTGGTGCGTAGTTCTGGTTGGACCTCCATCCCACACA
This sequence comes from Cyclobacteriaceae bacterium, assembly GCA_965227935.1. Classification (GTDB taxonomy): domain Bacteria; phylum Bacteroidota; class Bacteroidia; order Cytophagales; family Cyclobacteriaceae; genus JAWPMT01. Next base: position 1,199,615 of record CBDDGS010000055.1, read on the forward strand.
TGAGCAGTCATGTTTTGCCCATCGAGGCTGAGGCCGAGAGATCCACCGATATTCAGGTGATTGGCGCGAGTAGAAACTGCCGCATCCACATTGTAAACAGTGAAGTAAATGGGGTACCCGTCGGGAGAGACTGCGATCAGTTCGTCGATCGAGCCGTCATCATTTACCCGAAGCGTTTCCCAGCCATTCAGGGCGGCCATGTTCAGTGCCTCCGCCTTGCGAAACTGAGCCTGAAGTTGATAGTCCTGACTTAACTGTCGAAGCTGTGGGAGATTGTAGCTGTTACTGATTTGTCGCCTTTGCTGCGGTGTTTGCGCAAAGACAGGTAAAAAGTTGGACAACACGAGAGCCAACAACAGAGCTCTCCTGAGTCGCTTAAACTGGTTCATGGAATTGTGTTTTAGGTTAGATTGAAAAAGTGGAATTTAGTGATTGATCACTATATTCTATTTTCAGTCCTAAACGAAGAAAAATCTTCTTATATAGGAGCATAAACACGACGATTCCCACATCGCATTGAGATTTCTTTTCTTATTTCCACCAATCAAGGTCTACGCCAACGCGGGAGAATAGCACGTTTAGAGGCGTGGACAGGTATCTTCGAATGGTAGTTTGTTTGCCCCATGGGGTGCGCCTATGTGTGAATCAATCAACTAGGATCAGGCACCATGGTAGGGTGTATAGGTCGTGTTGGTCATTGATGTATGATGTCATACTATTTGTCCGGTCGTTTCCCGCCAGGAGAATGAGAGAACAGTCAATGCAGGATGAATATCTATGTCAGTCTTCTCAAATCATTGGGGTTAGGTACATCATTCCGAGGCGGTGATCAAGTGAGTGCTTGTTGGCAGCTGTGTTTTCTATTATAGTTAAGTTACAGTATGAAGAAGTTCCGCGATTATTTAGTTGAGATATCTGTTATTGTAATCGGCATAACGCTGTCGTTCATGGTGGACGAATGGCGGAATTCCAACAAGAGAAGAGCCCAGGAAAAGGAGATACTCCGAGATCTCAAATTTGGGCTTGAGAAAGACTTGATTGACATTGAGCGATGCGGAATTATTTTCAACAATCAAATTACAAAAATTGATTCGGTTCTATTGTTAATGGAAAATGTTAACATGGATGAGAGCTTCCCGCGTTTGGTTTCTCAGTCTCTTTTCAGCACAATTTTTCAAGCGCAGCGTGGAATTTATGATGACTTGAAAACGAAGGGAATTTCGATCATATCAGAGAAATCGCTACGAGAAAGTATTATTACTCTATTCGATCGTATATACAGGATACCAGATTCTCAGGATGAAATATACATCGACCAGTTAAGGTTGCAGATAATGATGTACAGCTTCGAGAATTTCGATAGCTATGGACCATATGTGGGTAAAAATGGTTACACCGCATTCAGTTCAGATGTTATGTATCCTCTTGACTACACAGATTTGAGGGCGAGTCCTGTATTCAAGTCATTACTAAACAGCTATCGAAAAGCCCTTACGGTTAAGGTCACTGGAACGAACATCGTAAAATCTAATATTGAAAATGTAATCGAACTAATAGTTGACGAACTGGAATAAGCAGGGTTAAACGTCAAAGTCACAGGCATAACATTTTGCTTATTGCACGCGCTTGATTGCATGCTCTTCGTTACTGCCAATGGCTATTCTTTGTTTCTTTCCAGCCATTCCAATCTTTTCAGGTCAGGTAGGTGTTTGATGCTAAATTCATCGAATACCGCCTGGAAGCCCTCTCCATCGGGGCTTGCCGCCATCATGCCCACCTGTACCGGGACATTCGCTTCCAGGTAGCTCAGATTGCTCATGGTATACTCCTGCCCATCGAGGGAATAAAAAATTTCAACGGCATCCAACCTCCTGATGGCTTTGATCCATACTGATTTTGGCTGCTCCGATAGTTTGATAATGCTCCAGCTACTTTTGCTGTCGGTGACCACCGTACTGTAGTTGTATATCCCATCGACGTATTCAATGCCAGTTTTTATCCAGCGCTTTTCATCGATGCGCAGCATCATTCCCATTTGGTCATAGCGGCTCCTGTACTCTCCTGTGATTTTCAGGGTCGCCTCAAACTCACCACCTCTTAAGGCATAATAAAATGGTCCGTCATCTGCGGTAAAACCATAGTGCGTTTCACGCCAGTAGTCCGATTTTGGGGTAACAAACATTTCGAGTTTGTCATCCGTCACTTTCCACAAGTCAGGTTCATTCAACCAGTTCATACATTGAGGTTTTGAGTGTGGCTACGCCATTATTAGTAACATGTCAGGGTCACATTCTTGCACTGCTCCCAAAATAGGTCAACTTCGATGAACCCATAGCCCCTCACAGCAAAGTGAGCGTAACGCTGATAGTATAAAGGACATATCATGCCCTTTATACATTGTAGCGATTGACTTTAATCTGTCAATGTAACTGTGACGCGATCGAGCGTTCCCGTGAACTCAAATGGACTGCCTTGATACCTGGGGTCAACCTGAGTTCCAGTATCCTTACCGATATCAAAAGTCTCTGCGAGCGAATAGGTCGAAATATGCGTTGTCTCAAAGTATGCTTCATCCTGCTTTTCGCCATTCACATAAAGAGACCCAGTCCCGGGCCAAGGAATAATTTTTCCTGGCTCCAGCTTCGATCTGTCAAGTTCGAATTCGAATTTCAACGTGACTTCACCCTTTGGAAGGGGCTTAGTTTCCAGTTGGTGATGGACTCCATCGAGGAAGTTGTAGTTATACCTCAACCTTCCATCCTTTATATACATCGTATAGCCTCCAGTCATTCCACCGCAGGCGACGATCACACCTTCCTCCGAACCAGTCAGATTCACGGTGGTCTCAATGGTATGTGACCGCCCTTTGACCGGCGCTGATGCTTTTTCTGCAATTCTGACTGCGCCCGGAGCGTAGTAGGTAAACTCTTTCTTGTCGCCAAACAAGACGTAGTTCACGGCATTGAGTCTTGCCAGCATATCATCATACATTGGATAGACATTGTTGTCCCAAGCTTCTTTTTCGAATAGTGCTTTGAGTTCCTCGAGCTTCTCAGGATATTCTTCTGCCAGGTCATTGCTTTCAGAGAAGTCCTCCTCGACGTTGTACAATTCCCAAACGTCCTCGTCAAAAGGTGCTCTTCTGTTGATATCCCAAGGCATTCTATTGGCGTGAATCGTTACTGCCTTCCAGCCGTCAGCCCAGAGGGCGCGATTTCCAAACATCTCGTAGTATTGGACCTTCTTCGCATTGGGTGCGTCGGGATTGTCAAAGGCGTAGTTCATAGGAATGCCCGTAAATTCCTGTTGCGGAATCCCATGATATTCTTCCGGAAGTTCAACACCAACAGCTTCCATAATCGTAGGTGCGATGTCGGTGATATGGTGGTATTGACTTCTGATTTCACCTTTCGCCTTGATGCCTGCCGGCCAGTGCACAACTAACGCATCCTGCTGACCACCCCTATGCTCAGATTGCTTGAAGTATGGAAATGGCGTGTTTCCAGCCATGGCCCATCCTGCATGATAATGCGGGTATGAATCCCACTGTCCCCAATTATCATAGTTTCTCATATTCGCCTCAAATGGTGTCTGAAGCCCGTTCAAAACATAGGTCTCGTTAAACGTCCCTTGCAGTCCACCTTCACCAGACGCACCATTGTCAGCGGTTACAAAGATCAAAGTATTGTCCAGCTCACCGATCCTCTTGAGCGTCTCTACAACCCGTCCGATCTGGAAATCGACGTGCTCCATTTGAGCGGCAAAAACCTCCATTTGTTTGGCGTACAGCTTTCTTTGCTCATCTGTCAATGAATCCCAGGCTGGGATTTCATCGATTCGGGCTGATAAGTTGGTATTCTCCGGGGCAATTCCCATTTCGATCTGCCTGGCGAGAATTTGCTCTCTGGCTTTGTCCCAGCCCATATCAAATTTTCCTTTGTACTTCTCAATGTACTCATCTGGGGCATGGTGGGGCGAATGCATAGAGCCAGATGCCCAGAGCATCATAAATGGAAGGTCCTTGTCCAACGACTTGTGTCCCGTGATCCATTCGATAGCCCTATCTGCCAGATCCGCATCGAGATGCTTCGATTTTCTATAGGGCTCGGGATGATGATCGTCCCACATTACCGGGATGAATTGATGAACATCAGCTGCCATGAAATTGTAGCCATGATCAAAACCTTCATCACTGGGCCATCTGTCAAACGGACCTACCTGCGAAACTTCGTACAACGGTGTGTGGTCCCACTTTCCAAGCGCATAGTTTACATAGCCTTCCTCCTGAAGGTAATTAGCCACAGACTTAGCCGATGGAGGAACGATGGCGTTATAACCAGGGAAGCCCATAGCAGTTAGCGCGTGAGAGCCCAGACCAATCTTGTGTGGATTGCGACCAGCCATCAAACTTGCTCGTGAGGGAGAACAAAGTGCTGTTGTGTGGAAATTGTTGAAACGCAGGCCATTTGCCGCGAGGGCATCAATATTCGGTGTTTCGATGAGTCCTCCAAAGGATTGTACCTGTGCGAAACCCACGTCGTCCAGAAGAAAGATGATTACGTTTGGGGCGCCAGCGGGTGGTCGCTGTTTTTCGGGCCACCACTCTTCAGAATCTTCATAACTCTCAGCTATTTTTCCTTTGAATTCCTGGCCGTACTTTGCAAAGTCCTCGCTTATACTTTCTTTTTCTGGACCATTGCAACTCGAAAATGTTGAAACGCTCAACAGACTGATCCACAGATACCGGTACTTATTTGCTTTCATAGCTTTAGGATTCATGATTGTTTACAGGGCACCAAGGTACCAACTTCCACCAATCTATTGCTACTCCACCGAGCGCCTCTGACTTGTTCCGAGGAGGAGCCGTCTCAGAAGATACCTGGCATCAGCCGATAATGCACGCGACGGACATATTCCCGATAGCCTGGCAATTCATCTTGCAGCGTTTTATCTTCCAGGATCGTCCTGATCATGGTAATGATCAACGCCACCATGGCTGGTATGAGTATCCATATCGAGTTCAATGCCAGAACAATGCCTGCCAGTGGCAGAATATTTCCAGCATAGCCAGGATGACGTACGATCCGGTATGGACCACTGTCACACACCACATGCCCCCGGTCCTTCTGGATTCGCACGACGCTAGAGAAGAAACGGTTCTCCACCAAAGCCCACACGGCGAAGGCGTATCCAAGCAAAATCAGGGTGAATCCCAAGATGTTAAGCCATGTCGGATATATCGGTGACCACCCCAAGCGATGATCTAGCCCTGCCACAATGACCAGGGGGAAGGATGAACTCACTGCCATTAATGGAGAAAGCACTTTATCCCATGGCTTCACATCGGAAGCCTTGTCAAATTTAGCTCGTTCCGCCAGTAGCCCTGGATGCCGCCACTCTGCCCATAGGCGTCCTCCAATACCGGATATGACTATCAGCGGTGAGAAGACCCATGCCTGCCACCAACCGAGATCCCCTCCACAAATTAGGAGCACCAGTCGTATGAGGAGATATGATATTGTTAATCCTGCCAAATATTTGGGGCTTGCTGGTTGAAAAGTGTTATTATCAGCTGTCTTCGATTCCATATAATTCCTCCTCGCTAAACCGCATATCTTCAAATCAAGAATTTCGAAAGGTCACATTTGTGCCTAACGCATCTGTGTGGCCCCTGCCACAAACAAGGTCATTCTTGATTTTTTGGTAAGGCCTTTCTCCATCCTTCATCAAGTTGATTTGACAGCGCGGATATGACATTAGGCATGTCTTCCCTCTCCGCCAAATTTTGCGTTTCGTATGGGTCATGCTCTTTGTCATACAGTTCATAGCTTTTCAATTCTCCTCTGGTGCCAGTCTCGGCGTCCCAGCTATACCATTCGATGAAATGGTATTTTGTCGTATTTATAGAGTAGCCCATGTAGCGCTTACCATCTGCAGATACTCTCGGCCTGCGATGAAACTGGCTAAAGGCAGCATTCTTCCATGGCAATTCCGGATTCTTCGTGAGTGGGACAAAACTTGTTCCTTGGGCATAGTCGGGAATGTCGATTCCTGCCATCTCACAGATTGATGGAAACAAATCAACCAGCTCGATGATCGCATCCGTCTGTACTCCTCTGTGCTGCTGATTGGGATATCGAACAATGACTGGCACTTTCAAATCGATATTGTAGTTGGTCATCTTGCCCCAGCTGTTGTGATCACCTAGTTTCCACCCATGGTCACCCCAAATCACAATAATGGTGTTTTCATAGATCCCAAGTTGTTTCAAATGCGCAAATAGGTCTCCTAGCAGCGCATCTACGTAGCTCACGCTAGCATAATATCCCTGCCTCAATGTCCGCACTGTATCTTCACTCATTCTGTATGAAGAGGTAGGATGGCCGATGTGCGAAAAACCATCATAGTGCCTTAGTTCGTACATGGAATTCATGGAGTAGATAGGAGCCCCCTTGGGGATTTTGGGATTCGGTGCCAAAGGGATTTCGTTGGGGTCGTACATGTCCCAGTACTTCTTGGGGACAGCAAAAGGTAGGTGAGGACGGAAGTAGCCAAGTCCGAAATAGAAGGGTTTGTCCATTTTGGACAGGCGGGTCAGTGTCTGTTTGGCCAATTTGGTCTGAGCACCATCGTAGTACATCGTATCGTGCACATTGGCAGCTTCCCAAGCAGGTCCGGTGTTCCAGCCGTCTGCATATCTGACCGGCCTTATCTGCAGTAATGAATCTCTCTTCTTTGCTTGCGATTCGTTGACCTTCTTGCTTATGTAGAATGTTTCGCCGTCTCTTTTAAGCCAGTCTTGTCTCACGTAGCGCTGAGGCCGAAGGTCCGGCTCATCCCACGAAATCGAATCTGGCATATAGTTGTGAAAGATCTTTCCAATGTTGACGGTATGATAGCCAAATTTGGAAAAATACTGAGGCATCGTCACTGAACCAGGATTGATCTCGCGAAACTTATCTCCAAGATGCCACACGCGAGTAGAATCGGGTCTCAGGCCAGTCATCAAACTGGCCCTGGACGGGGCGCAAACGGCGGCTTGGCAATAAGCGTCTCTGAAGGTTATCCCCTCCATAGCGAACTGGTCAATGTTGGGGGTGATGGCGGTGCTGTCTCCGTAAACACCCAGACTTGGCCTAAGATCATCAATGGATATGAATAGAACATTAGGACGTGAGGGGCTCTTCTCAGGCTCATTGCAGCCAGAGATGAGTGAGGCCAGGCTTATCAATATCGGGAGTATTGTCCCGTAAGTGCTTTTCACTGTATTTCTCATTTCACACAGCGTCACCAAAAAAAGGGTGTCCGCCGTCGGGTCCAGTACTGACAAAAATAGTCTCATGCACTTTATTTCTTCTCGTTGAGGCCCTGGCTTCGGGATTCAATGGGCAACGGCCAATCGAAGGTTATTGGCGGAAATACATTTCAGTCTTCCTGGCGGGATCAATGGTTAGCCATCATCAGACAATCAACAAAATCTGCCAGCATATGTAGTAGTAGCCCAATACCAATTACGTTGAATGGTTTGCGAAAAAAGAGCAGTAGTACATAGGCGAACATGGCATAGTAGGTGTGTAGTGGGTGAAAGTTGATACTGCATCTATCGGGCTGAAAAATGGGATCAGCGAGTAAGTGATCAAGGTCGACCAGCATGGTGCTGAGCATGATCAGGTAGACCTTTTTCCAATCCTTTCTGAAAAATCCAATGGCGATAAAAACTGGAAAGCCGATATGTAAAAAGTAGTGGATAAACGTCTGCAGACTCATTGCTGATAATGATTGCTGATTGTCCTCGGTTTGCGACCTGAAGGTTTCGAAGTAGTACGCATAGGTTGGTCGAAAAGTGATTGTTGTAGGGAACGAATTAGTACCTAATTCGATCAGGACCTGATCGATTGTCGAAGAAATTCAATATGACGACTTCTTTGTCATCAAATCGATAAAATACTGAAACCTGCTTTTCAAGTACGAATCCATAAATTCCTCGTTGACGATCATGCAAGGTCCCGATGCGAGGAAATTCGGCCAGTACATCGTAGAATGCAAATACCCTTTTCACAAATCTTGCGACGTAGGCATCGCCAAAGTCGTCATTCAAATATTCCTTAATCTCCTCAAATCGTCTGTCGGCTCGTTTCGTGGACTTTATTTTCCGAGCCATTTGGAATTTTTCTCAACAAGCGTTTTGTGATCAATCAAGTTATTCTCATCCAAACTCTCGTCATACGCCTCCAATAGTTGCTTTTCTTGTTCGGACGTCAACTGGATTCGATCCTTTTCCTTGGTAGCCTGTTGATTCAAAATCCGATAAACAATCTCAAGCAGACTCTCATCTTCCGATTTCCGGATTAGTTCAAAAAGCCTTTGTTTGATCTGTTCTTTGGTGTTCATTCCTGTAAGTTAACCAGAACTGCAGTCTGGGGCAATCTCATTCACTACCCCGATTTGCGTATAATGCTTCTCCTCCAGAGTATGCACTATATACCGTGTTGTAAGGCGTTTTTAATTTTTTCATTCCTAAATGCTTCATTGGCTACGTCTCTGGCCCAGGTCTGGTAGGTGAGCTTAGAAGGGTGAACACCATCACTGAAAAAGTCCTCTCTGTTCACATTCAATTGATATTTATCAATCCACGCTTTCAAAGTAATGGTCTTTCCGAAATAAAAAACATTGTCGAAGTCGCTTACAGCGTTTCGCAATTCTTCACCTAGAATCTCCACAAGGTTCCCCAATGTGAATTTTATAAGTGGTGTAAAAGCAGGGAATTCCTTGATTGGAGGCATGTTACAGAAAACCACAATTGCGTCAGGAAATTTTGATTGGATGGCTGCTATCAAAGCACGCACGTCAGCTTTCCATTTTGAGGGGCGATTTAACGTGAAGGCATCATTGCCACCGAGCCCCACAACGATGATATCAGCTTGATCCTCGGTGATATTGGGGACTATTCTCCTCTCTACTTCTCTTGCTGTATAACCGCTACGAGCGTAGACTTTCCATTTAACGTTGGAGTTGAGCAACCTTGATAATTCTTTCGCGAACGTCCCGGTAAATCCTTCTTCATGGGTCCGAACCCCTACACCTGCAATGGTACTTTCTCCAATGGAGAGAACGTTGATCGTGCCTCCTGACCTTACATCTGAAGGACAGTGTCCATCAATCCCCTCTGCTTCCGGCAGTTGCGGTACTTTGGCCCGTATCCTCTTTCCCTGATAATACATCAACGGAAGTAGTGGAAGAGCAACAACGGCTCCTGATAGATATCTTAGATTCATAGGTATTTGAATGCCAACAACGCCACAACTATGCAGTGCCTGCCTTCTGGCAGGTGTGCCGCCACCAGCTTACTAGCACCAATCTAGCGCAACCAGGAAAGAATTTTGAATTCTGATATTGAATTGTGACAGATGAAGGATACCCGGCGAGCATCGCCAATTACTCCAAGGGTATTGATTATCTTGAGTGCCCTATGAAGAAGTTGTTCCCTATCATTTGTTTCGTGCTACTGGCTACGACCTCTGCCAGCGCCCAGACCCAGGTTTACGAGCTCCGGGTATATGAGTTGGAGTTTTTCCGGTCAGCAGACCTGTTGCACACTTATTTTCGAGAGGCGCTCATTCCGGCGTTGAACAGGCAAGGCGCGGAAAATGTGGGAGTTTTCGAGGAAATGGGTGAGTCATTACCCAGGAAGATCTATCTGCTCGTTCCTCACGCAGACATTGTTGCTTTCCAAAACAGCGAAAGAAGCTTATTTGATGATGAAGAGTACATAAAGGCTGCAGATGCTTACCTGTCAGCTGATCAAGCGGCCATACCCTTCCCAAGGATCAAAAGCAGCCTTATCCACAGTACCAAGGAGTTTCCCGAATTGATTGCCCCTGATAACGCCGGCATCTACGAACTCCGAATCTATGAGAGTCATAATGAAGCCGCTCTGCAGAATAAACTCAGAATGTTTGAAGACGAGTTTAGCATATTCGCTGAGGCGGGGTTGCCGATGGTGTTCTTTGGCAGGAACATTTCGGGGGATCAATTGCCCTGTCTGACATACATGCTCGGAAATACAGACATGGCCGAAAACAAAGCGGGCTGGTCAAATTTCATTGGCCATCCGGATTGGAAGAATTTGATATCCAATGAGGAATACAAAGGCAATATGAGCGACATCACGCGAGTCTTCCTCAAAGCGACGGATTACTCACAGATCTAAAAGCTCGGCGTCTGGCCCTCCGCTGGTGGTGTGGCAGTACCTGGCATACAAGGCGGCAGCTAATGGCACAAGCTGCGGGACTGATCAAGGATTGCCCAGGTTGCTGACAAGCAGATTGAGGTTTTCCTGCCCCTTTTTTTGGTATAGATATGTTGGTTTGTGTTTGGAAGGCTTCAATACCAAAATGCGTTTCGCTAGTCCCCTTGGTCCGGCGTGAGGGTAATATTAGTTAGCAGTGCGACCACGGCGATCGATACGACAAAGCCTACCCAGGGATCGAGAAGTGCGATACATACACCATTCAAAAGTATCGCACCCTTATCTGCATTTGAGCGTGCTTTTCCAAGTCCAATATAAGCACAGGCAAATCCCGTCAATACCAAAGTAATCGTAAGAGCCATTGGCATGAGGGGTTGCAGCGTAGTAATTAGTGGCAAAAAGAAAAAACTGATAGGAATTCCGGTGGCATAGAAGGAGCTGATACCATCAAAAAGTGAATTCAGGTTCTGTTTGCCGCCTTTCCATCGCTCGACTATTATCACATGGATCCCAGTCCAAAGAATTCCTTGAGTAGGAAAAAAAGGTGCGGAAATCGCCATAAGTCCATTCCGAATAGCTAATGACAAGTGAGAACGTGTGTGGTTTACGGTCAGGTTTTCATCTTTTCTTGATTCACTGCCTTCCTTCAATACCTCTTCCCCTGTAATGAGATCACCAAATACAAGAATGTACGTTATGATCGCCAATGGTAGTGCGTTGAGATAAAGAGTCGCTTCTGGCCATCCGATGTGCAAGGGGGAGGCCTTCCTAAAAGCTTCTTCGAATGGTAACCAAATCCAGCCGTACTGAATATCAAACTGTAGTTCACCACTTAATGCTCCAACCAATGCCCCACCCACAAAGCCGGGAAGCAGCCCCATACTCATCATTCTTTTGACCCAAGTGTGACTCTCAGCCAACTTTTTCAAAGGCTCTGAAAAAGTGAAGATCAACGAAAAGGCAATGGCGGTAATAATGGTAATCGGCTGGGCCATCAATCGATTACCTGGAGCGGATACATCAAAGACATTAATAAATGCTGACACTGCGGCACCAAAAATTATGGAGCCTTTTAGCACATTGGGTATTCGTCGAATGATAAATGCTCCCCATCCGGTTATACCAAAAAATGCCAAAATAATCATCAAGTCAATGGACAAAGCCACCATCACTTGAAAGCGTTCAGCCGGCGTAGGAAAGGTGCTGGAGATTACAAACGAAATGACCAATGGTAAAGCGGGGGTAATCCATCCTGGTGCATATGGTTCACCAAAAACCATCCAGGACGAGTTGATCAGAACAGATTGAATGAAGGAAATAGCAACAGCCTCTTCAAATGTCAATCCAAAAGAAGAAGTGAGCAGGGGTACCAACGCCAGACCTGTGGCATTGGCAATAATCATTCCCTGCAGAAATTCTTTCCAGTAAATGCGAGTGCGAAGGATTGGCAATCTCAATTCAAACCCTAGCCAGGGGATACCTTTCCGAGTTTTGCCAAAGTACTTCATTGGAATCGTCCAGTTTGCCTCGCTTGCGAATGGACGTTGATGCAATCGTCAGGTGCTAAGCCCCATCGGGATTGCCAAAAGTCCAAAGCCTCCTTTCCGGGGTTACATGTCATTTCGTACCTTAATTACATCCAAGCGGATAACTACGCGGCGCATGCATGGCCCAAGGATGTGTGCCACCACTAGCCAACTACCTTCAATCTAGTGTAACCTGGGCTAATCACAGTTGCCGGCAAAAGCTTTTCTTTCGGTGACCCGCTCTCGGCGAGGGGTAATTTCAGCATGACGAATAGTGATTCCTGGTAACAGCGGCTTTGATAGGGATTAATTTCGCCTTAACGAAATTTAGGGGAAGTGACACTGCAAAATGTTTCAATTTAAGTCACCTGAATATCCAATTATGAAAGCAATCCAGCCTACCCTTTGGATTTTCTTCGCGTCAATTACCCTGGCCTTTGTGGGTTGTACAGAGGAGATCTCTCCCGAACCCCAGGATGATGATACCACGGAGATAGACGACACAGGAGATCAGGGTGATCAGGATCTGACGACGACTGATTTCAATATTCTGTTTGTAGGCAATAGCCTTACGTATCAGAATGACCTACCTGAACTGGTACGGTTGGTCATGCTCGAAAGAGGCCACAATGTAGGCACCAGAATGGTCACTGAAGGCAACTACGCGTTGATCGATCACTGGAATGAGGGGAAGGTCCAATCAGAGATCGAGCGTGGATTGTTTGATTGGGTCGTCGTGCAGCAGGGACCCTCATCCCAGGCAGAGGGCCGTTCATTGCTGCTTGATTATGGGGCCAAATTCAAAGAACTGTGTGAAGCGAACGAAGCGAGGCTTGCCTTTTACATGGTATGGCCTTCGCAAGAGTACTATCATACATTTGAGGGAGTGATAGAAAGCTACACCGATGCGGCCACGCTCAACGATGCCGTTTTATGTCCTGTGGGTTCCATATGGAAACGATACTTTGATCAGACCGGAAATTTCGACTATTACGGACCAGATGGGTTTCATCCTTCCTTGAAGGGAAGCGAGGTAGCTGCCGAAGTGATTGTGCGGTCATTGCTTCGATGACTCTGCAAAGGGGCTAGAGGGGAATAGATTTTAACCTCAGCCGACCCGGGGCTCGAACAGAATCATTGCTTTTATCAATGTCTATCCCCAAAACATATTGGAAAAATCTGTCTTGGAATCTTTTAGCGCCTTTTCAAGCTCTTCCCGCAATTCATATCGACTTTCAAAGGTCACTGTAAACCATTCCGGACCTGTCTCGCCGTTGGAATACCAATTACCCGTATCTGTAAAGCTTCCCGTTACCAGGGGGTGGTCCTTAAATTCACTTTCTAATGCGTCGCATGCACTTTCAGAGGCCGTTATGATCAAGCGGCTGGGAGTCACTTTTGAAAATGTCATGGAGCCAATTTGCAGCGTATCACCTTTTATCGTTCCCCTGTAAACTCCGGCTTTTATCAGATCATCATCATGAGTAATGTGCCCGGCGTATTTCATGTCTCTTTCTTCTTCCGGGGATATGTTTAAGGACACGGTGTCGTCTACATCTTTTACTTTGTCCAATTGGAGTTCGATATTCTGTTCGGAGACAGACCAATTTCCTTTGTACACGAAGGATTCTTCGACTTCTAGTTTTAAGATGGCGAGATCTCTTTTCGCAATAACAGTTCCATCTTCATAAAACCGTAAGCAAGCATACTGAGTACCTCTGGAATGCGAATCGCCATCTGAATCAGACCACCACGTTTCACTTTCCTGCTGATAATGGCTGTAAGACAGTTGATCTAATTCCGGATTATACGGTCGCGTTTCAACTGTAGGAATATCTGCAGCCTTCGTCTGGCCAGCTGGTTCTCTAAGACCTTTTATGAAATGAAACAGGAAGATTCCCACAAACACAAGCGACACGACCAGTTGCACAGATATATCATCAAAGGTTTTATCTGTATTCCCCGTCAAAATCAAGATGCTGACTACCGCCGTGTATCCTATTAGAAAGATAATACTAAGACCTATGAGGATATTGAAAAGATCTTTCATGGGAATTAAGTTAATTAAGTATGGGGAAAAGCCGTGTTTGTTGGAACTCGAGGACCGCCGCGCCAGCGGGACATGGACGTCCTTCGCACTACTTGCCAGATGCAAGCACGCACATGCCTCCCGCGATTGTTGTCCTCCTCTTTTTCGCTCTACGGTTCGTAAGTCATACCTCCAATGATCTTTACCACCGGTTTCAGAAAAAGGAGCGTCTCTGTCATGTTCTCAGCGTTTGGGATTATCCTCATACATTCCTTCTGATCTGTTTTGTCTATAACGATCTCCTTCAGATCATACAGGCGCCAGTTCAACCTCAATTCGTTTTTTTGAGTCCAGTAAATTTCCAAATCGCCGTAAGCCGGTGAAAGATGAACCGTCACTTTCTCTTCGGCGCTTTGAAATTCGAAAGTCAGCGTGTTGTAATGCCAAGGCTGATCTGCGTCCAACAGTGTCGGTTCGGTTTCGAAAAAGGCTATCAATTCGTGCTCTTCAGGAATGCTGATCATAAGAAAGGTTGCGTGCGTCGTATAGCGATTTTTATGAGGATTTCTTTCGGGTTGTCACCTCGTGTATTAACCAACGGCCATTTTGATTTTTGTAGGTCACACTCAGGTAGGTGCCGATCATTAGCCTCTCAGACTGATCCAGGTGATAAAACTCCAATTCGGCAGAGGCGAAATCGTTGTTGATCTCTAAGCTCCTTGTCAAAAAGTGGTCCGCTGGCTCTTGAGTTCGCATGTAAAGGTTGTAGTCATAAAACTCGCACGATGAGAGATCTCGTATTTCACCAATGTCAGCACCCTCATCAAGATTTTGGATATCTAGCTGACATTGACGGAAAAATCCACGCCGATCAGCTAAATACTCTTCTGAGAAAATCTCCAAATTCTGCAAATACTGAATGAATTTATCCAGCAGCATTACATTTTTCCCATCTACCAGCTGGATGTTTGGAAGATAGAGACCTCTTACGACCGATTGAAAGAAGATCTGATTTTGGAGAGTTATTGATTCATAGTTTTCTGAATATGATTTTAGAAGTTCAGCGTTCTGAGCATTCAAATCGGCCAAGTCATTTCGGATTGAAACTAGTTCTTTTTCTAACTGCTGATTCCTTAGGGTGATCTTGTCAAGTTCTTGCTGGTTAGAACATCCGGTAAAGAGTACGGCCAGGAAGAAAATTCTGATTGTTTTTTCCATGGTAGTATTCCTAAAACTGATACGGCTATGGAGCGCAGGCATGGTTTGGTTCGTTAGGGCTATTTGTTGTAGTCGTTTTTAGCAACAGACATTTATTCGTTCAGTATTTTCAGAATGTCCTGTTGTATGCTCATTTGGGTTCTAATGAGATCCTCCATCATTAGCTTGAGGATCAATTTTTCTTTCGCCCCCGTCTCGGTCAGATTGTCATATACGTAGTCTAAGATTTTATTTCGTTGATGGACCAAAAGTTCATTTCCATCGTCTATATCTGCCAAAATAGATAACCTATCGTAGGCAATGAGCTCTATTTTGGAATCGGAAAGTCCTTTCCAATAATTCAGTTTAATTCTAGGACCCTTTACACCTCCCGCTTTTTCAATGACATCTATTAATGCCAGCTTTTCATTTCTTGAATAAAAATGAAGGGTGTCCACCAATGTCTTTTGATAGGGTGTCTTGTCTTTTATTTCCTCGTTGGTCTCATTGAATTCCTTCTTTAGCGACACGTAGAAGTTTCTTATATAATTTCTGTCTTTTCTTGCATCATTCCAGCTGTTGATCAACAGGGCAATTAAAACTCCTAATAAAACAGGTATAATATCTTTAATAAATCCTTTGAGATTGTCTTTCATTATCGTCTTCTGTTATGCTTGTTGCTAACCAACCTGTGTATGAATTGTAGCATCGAGTGAGCGTATACGTTATCCGGCCTGGGTTTCATACATCATGTTGTATCCAGGTTAAATCTCGGGATCATGACAAACAAATTCAACAGTATTCGATTCTGGATCTTTGATAAATATGGATCTCCATTTGACCCATTCAAATACCTCGGTGACATACTCGATGTTACTCTGTTTACATAAAATCAGCAGTTCTTCATAGTCTGATTTTTCGATTTCGAGAGCGAAATGATGTAGTGTAGTATTCTCTGGTTTCATAGCTTCTAACTCTTCTCCAAAGGCAGTTAGATTATTCTTCGCAAATAATGCTAGGGTTTGCGTATGGCCACCAACACCATCTGCGATTTTGAAAAAGGTATAATGATCGGATTCATACATCAATTCAAACCCGATAGTTTTCCCGTAGAAATCTTTCATCGATTCCATATCATTTACTCGCAGAACTATCTCTCCTAAGCCTTTAACCTTATTTCCAATCATCTCTATTTCTATATTGCCTGAAACGATGCGTCATATGATGCGCCCACAGTTACTTACTAACTCCAAAACAGCGGCTTTGCGTAGACCACGTGTTAATGTGGGTTATGTATTGTTATCTTCTGTTAGCTTCTCTTCTAAATCTACGCCAAACAATTCTTCTTTCTTATTTCTTCCTTTCAGTTCTATTTCTCCTTTAGAGATATATTGATAGTCGGAAGGGGGCAATAATTCTTTAATAGCACCTGAGATCAGTAAGTCTGATTTTAGTTCCTTGCAGAGACCTTGGATCCTTGCGGTCGTATTTAAGACATCCCCCGTAAACACGATTTCCTTTTTCAAATCTCCAATTTCTCCAATGGTGACTTCACCGAAATGAATCCCAGCTTTGAAACCAATTTCAAAGCCAAACTCATTACATAGGTCTTCTTTTTGTTCATTGAGTTGATCGCGTATATCAAAGAAGCATTTGATGCAGTTTGCCTGGTCAATCCCCTTGTGGGGGTTCCATGAAATCACGATTTCATCTCCTATGTACTGGTAGACTTCACCGAATGAATTGATGATGGGGTCTGACATAATTTTGTAATAGGTGTCCAGTAGTTTGAAGTATTTTATGTGGCCTAGCGCTTCGGCTATTGTCGTCGAAGATTTCATGTCCAGGAACATGAAGATCCGCTTTTCGATTTTGGGTTGATGGTATTTCCCAGAGAAAAAATTTAGAAACAGATGATGACCTAAGTTTTCACTGATAGCTGAATAGATCAAGCTGAATACAAGCCTGACGGACAAATGAAATAACGTGACAAGAAAAGAGATACTTATGAGAAACCTACCCAGTTTTTGCCAGGCATCAACTGCTAGAAGACTAGTGCCTGTTTCGAGCGCAACGGCCACCGGATAGAAGATGACGATAATGACAATGATTAAGGTGAGGTAGATGAGGAATTTGTAAAGAAGCTTAGCCCACAGTGTTCGGTTTGAGAATCTCTTTTCTAAATAAACCACTTCTAAAGCCCCTACAATAAGTCCAACCAGGGCATTTGCCAGACTAGCAAAAATCAGCACAGGGATGGTGAAGGAAATATCTGTATCTGGATTGAGGTTTTGGTTACGTGTTATTCCGATCTCAGTTATATCAGTTATCCATCCACTCAATACCCAGATTATCGCGAAGGGAGTAATCCTTGAAATGTTTCTTTTCGCTTTTGGACTTATTTTCACTTTATGTTGACAATGTTGGGTTAGAGGTAAGGAATGAGGAGTTAGTGTCGCTATCGCTAGAACTATGCGACGCCTGCCTGCGATCCGTCGCCAGAGGCCAATATTGAGCTTCTATCAGACATCAGGTCAATGGTCAGCAATGAACGATCGTATAGAATTAACAAACTCTTGGTGACGAGCTACATTGGCCAACCCGTGCCCCTCTCCATCGATGACTAATATCTCCATGTCTGACATCAAAGTCTTTAGCTCTTTCATACGAGCAAGATTACGATCTTCGCTTCCAACAATGGCAAATGTTGGTACCTGCACATTTCGAAGATCCTGTTCGCTTACGACGAGCTCCGAGAACCCTAGCACGAGTAGGCCGAGGGCTTGCGTGTCCTGACCTTGATCTATTAATCTTTGAGGCGGGTTACTTAGCATATTTTTTGACCTCCTTTCTATAGCTTCCTGGGCACTGGCACTCCAGTTCCAAACAGGCGCAAATCCAATGAAGGTCACAGTTAGGAGTCGGTCGGGGTGGGTTGCAAGCAAGGGACCAAATATGCGTCCGCCCATGGAGGAGGCTATGATATGGGCTTTATTAATATCGAGATGATCTAATAGCCGAATAATGTCCCGGCTCATCTCAAGACCGTACGCTGAGCTCTCGGATGCCTTGTCGCTCTTTCCGTGTCCTCTGGCATCGAAGGCAATGACACGATAGTCCTGCGCAAGGCTTTTGAACATTTCCAACTGTGACCAATCACTAACACTCCTTGTATATCCATGCATCAAGATGACAGCCTCGCCAGCACCCTGCTCGACATAATGGATGCTAACACCATTAGCGTCAAAATATTGGCTATCGGGTAAGTTTTGAGCAATAACATTTCCGCACGCTATGGACATCAGAAAGCCAAGGACTAGTTTACCTTTCGAGGTCATATTGATCAGTTTATTTTTTTCAATCTTAAAATAACCCTTTGTTTTTGATGAAAGCGAATACCTAAGATGCTAGCGCTACAACTATCCCGCGCCTGCCTGCGACTCGTCGCCAGAGGACTATGGCCGGAGACCGGTATGGGCAGGAGCGCCACCTCCTGATCCCGATCCGATAGCTATCGGGATCGGGACTCCACACTCTCTGCTAGAAGCAGTTTTGCGCGGCGGCGCCCAGCCGGGGGCGCCCAGCTATCACGTATAGGGATAGCACCTGCTGCCTTTATTTATCGCCAATAACTCCATAATTTAAAGTTCACCGACTTACTTATTTTGAGGTCATTTCTTGAAATGGTTGCCATTATTTGCCCTCTATGGTGGGATTCGTGCGCGATCATTCGGGCCAAAAAAGCGGTTGGATGTGGCTTATAGCCTTTTGCAGTATTTCCGGAAACCAGATTGGTCAGGGTTTCGGCCATTTTCTTTGAGGATAACTCGAGACCTGCTTTTAATTCATGCTTATCGACAGCTTTATCCTTATCCAGTTTCAAGTCGATTTTTCCCCCAACCTTATTGACCCACATGGACCTGACATTGTTGATATGAAGGAACTGCTCGCCAATCGACCTTCCTTTTCCCGCAAGTTTGGCTGGTAGCCATTCCGTTTCAATGTTTTCAAGCAGGTACAGCGTCCCGTTGTTATTCATCGTCCAGGTTTCGACTATCTCTTGTATGATTTCCATTTGGGTATTCTACAATTCTAAAGATAAGGGCCCCGAAGCTTGACGTATCGTGATTGTTAGCGATAGTTTTCACCATTCTTTCCCAACCTTTATTTCCTTCTTTCGAAAATCCCAATCAGTTATTAACCCAGCTACCAAGGTCTGGTGATGAGCCAATATTTCATCCACCAAGTCAGGTTTTATAGCCGCTGTAGTATCGAAGCGCAAAAGGGACTTGAGCTTCAAAAGGCTGAGATATGAATTCTTATCAGCAATTGAGGTATGACACAAATCGAGGTGCCTTAAGCTTCCAAGACGTGCAAACGGGTCCAAGCTTTTTAGTTTCAGGTTCTTTGGGGCAAAAGCATCACCGCCAAGGTTCAGTCCAATTAACTGACTCATCTCGCCGATGATCTCATAATTCTCCACACGAAAGCAATTCTCGATAAGTAGATATTCTAGCTCCGATAATTTCAGAAGCGCCGATATATCTTTCAATTGCGTAAATCTTTCAAACTCTAAGCGGTTCAGGGATTGCAGTCTTTCGATACCCACAAGACTTTCTATTTTGGATCCATGCATTCTCAGTACTTCAAGGTTGCTGAGTTCACATATGGCCTGAAAGAGTTCTTCCTTGATCGGTATATGGACTTGAAGCCCCTTCAGGTTCTTAAAATGGGGAAGCGATTTGTACAGCTCTTCGATTTTTCTATTTCTTTCTTTTGGAGTCAGTTTTTCAGGGTCGGTCAAGGTCAATGACACATAAGACTGATCCTCAGGTATTTCTTGAAGTCGACTGAAAGAAGAAAAAGGTATTTGTGGTTCGTTAGGATTGTAGAACAAATCGAGCTTGTACCTGTCTCGCTGCATTGTGGAAAATTATGGCTAAATGCTTTTTTAATTCATCAGTTGCAGAATTTCGTCCTTCGTTCCAAGTTCGAAAGCTTCCCAAATTTCTAGATTCGGGTTCTCTTTCTTGAGTCTATTAATAATCTCAAGAGCCTTGTTGTAATTGTTTGCCAAGACTAGATTTTGAGCAAATTCAAGTTCAAACTCCCAAGGTAGATTCTTTTCTGAATTCATTATTTCTTCATATTCATTTATTCCTTTTTCGTATTCTGTGTCTGCTTTGTCGATTTCACCAGAGAGCTCAAGTATCAAAGCCCGTTGAATTATCCAATTAGGCTGATTAGGCCTTAGCTGTCGTATCCTTTGATTTGTCTCAAGAAGCCTAGAGAAGTCTTTTTTTATCATTAGGAATTGAACCTTGTTAGAGTAGCCAAGAAAATACAGCGAGTCAATTTCGGTGGCTTTGTCCAAGAGTAAAATAGCACTGTCGACCTTTGCCGAGTCATCTCTATGAAGCATTGTAATCTCGAGAGCTTTGTTATTTAGCTCTATAGCTTCAGGATTTGGGTTGTGTTCGCCCTGAGGTTCTTGTTCTATTTCGCGCTTTGTGTCATTTGTTTTTTGACTACAACTAACTGCAATTGCTACTAATGTTATTAATAGAAAGTTCTTCATTTAAACTTAACTGACCAGCTACAAATATACGCCTGCCTGCGATCCGTCGCCAGAGATTATGGCCGCCCGATAGTCCCGATGACTATGGGGATTTTGATCTGGACTCCACTCTCTTTTCTAGCAGCAGGTTTGCGCGGGGGCGCCCAGCCGGGGGTGCCCAGCCATGACGCGTATTATTAGGGTGTTATTTATTTCCACCATTCAGCACGTTCTATTTTTCTTGCTTCTATCGCTTTGGGATCACTGTCTTGATTCCATTGATCGAGATAAGTTTGCCAGCCAAGGTCGTGATATTTTTCATCAGGATAAAATTCGGCTGCTCCTCCATCAAGGTCGTAACTATCTGGGATTCTATAGTCTCCCCAGTTACATTTTTTGGCTGCTCCAGATGAATGACTTATCCAGCTACCTTCGAATTCATTGTTGGTATAGCCATCCGCAACGAACAATATGCCGTCATATTCAATTTCATCGTTCTCATTCAGCAGCCAATATGCTCGAAAATTGCCTTCGAACTTGCCAGTACCCTTTTGTTTCTGGTCTTCATGAAAGGAATATGTTCCGCTAATCTCACCTCGTCTAAACTCTGGAATCTCATGTTCAATGTATTCGGAAACTTCCTGAATATTGATGGTTCCTTGAAAATCGCAGATGTTACCTTTTAGTTTAGATTTTCCATGAACGAAATACTCATTTGGCTTGTCGTTGTTCTTCACGACTGAAATGAAATGAATGAATATTCGTTGAAAATTGTCTCCGAAGTAACCTAGAGGTTCCCTTCGGTCAATTACTTGTTCTCGTTCATCAGTTCGAAAGCTTTCGCAAGCAAAGATTTTGCTGAAATCCGAAGTTCGTAGGAGTTCAGAGGCATCTCTTAGGTTGTTCGGATCTTGCGCACTACAGATAACTGAGTAACTCAATCCCAGCAAGAATAACAGGTTTTTCATCGGAGTTAATATTAATTCTAACGATACAACTATGCGGCGCCTGCCTGCGATTTGTCACCGGAGGCTACGGCCGCCGGAAACCGGGAGAGGGAGGTGTGCTACCAGTTGCTAACTACCTTCAATCTAGTGCAACCGTGGCTAACTGCAAAAGCAAGGAGAGAACCACTTCGCAGCCTGATTGCACCTACAAAGCTACTCAGACGGCACGGCCAGGTGTCGGTCGAAGTATTCGATCATCTTGCCGAACAAGTAGCGATCGTAACGCCGCTCACGGCTCCATCCGTGCGTCGCACCCGGTGCAAACGCAAAGTCGAAGTCCTTGCCCTGTTTGATCAGTTCTTCAGCTAACACGGCCGTCGTCTTGAAGGGTACCACATGGTCCTGAAGGCCGTGGATGAACAGGAGTTTATCCTCCAGATTCGCTGCATGCTTGAGCGCTTTTCGTTCGAAGACCTCCGGGTGTGTCTGTGGGCGACGCACAATCGCGACGTCGTCCGTACCAAAGAACACCGGGTCAACAGCCGCCGCTGCAGCAACACCCACCTGGAATAAGCCCGGCTTCATCAGCAGCGAATAAACGGAGAGTGTGCCACCGTAACTGCTGCCCCAGATGCCGATGCGATCGGGATCGACATAAGCCAGCGACTCCATGTAGGCAACGGCACTCGCATAATCCTCAATGTCCTGGTCGGCAAAGCCCAGCAGGAACTCTTCACGGAATGCCCGGCCATAACCGTTGCTACCACGTGAATCCACCTGCACGATAATATATCCCTTCTTGACTAACAGCTGTTGTACGAGGCTGTAGTTACCGGCCCAGCGGTTCCTCGCTGTATTCGAATACACGGGCCCAAACAGCACGGGATACTTCGTGCCGGGCTGCATATTGGCAGGTTTCAGAATCCGGGCATGCAGCGTATAGTCATCTACAAGACTGGGGAAACTTACGTATTCCGCAGCAGCCCAGGTTCGCTCCGTGAAGGCGGGCAACGGTGAGTGCGTTACTCGCGTAGCGTCACCACCCTCGCTGCTTACCACGTAAAGCTCGGGCGGTGATGTGTCGTTGCTGTGCATGAACACCAGGTGCTGGCCATCCGGTGAGGGGTAGCCATCGTTCCGACCCGCCAGACGCGTCACCTGCTCGGGATCGCCACCGGACATATTCAGGCCATACACGTGTTGTTCGTACGGATTAACGCCGTTGCCTGTATAGAACAGTGCATCACCTGCAGTACCTGGGGCGGACAGTACATCGTAGGACGGATCGGTGAGGAGCTGCGGAAGATCCTTAGACGGTGAGGCATCAATGGTATAAAGACCATAGCGATCACCCATATCGCTTAAGAAAACGACCCTCTTTCCATCTGGATGCCAGGTGGATCCAAACGATGTGTACATGCGGCTCTCTCTGACACCTCGCCAAATCTCGCGCAGTTGGCTCTCTCCGGGTGCCACGACGAACAACTTGCGCTCAACCGCCGTGTCGGATGCGGTATCCACCAGCAGCGCACCGTCTGGTGACCAGTTGAAGTCGATGACCTGGTTGGCGTGTGGGTCTGGCAAATCGAGGTACGTAATGTTACCGCTCTCTACATCGAGAAGGCCAACCCTGCGAATCTCGTTTGGATCGCCTGGGTAACCTCGGCGTACCTCGTTGGGGTTGGTTTCGGCAGCGAGATAATCCGGGAATGGCACCTTTCGCATCTCGCGCCGGTCAACCACGTGAAACGCGATCGTCTTGCCATCCGGGGACCACTTGTACGTTGGCCCACTCCAGATGCCCGGACCGATTTCACGTTCCGGTCGGCTGTAGCGCCCCTTCGGTAAGCTCGAGAGACTGGCGATGCCGATCTCGGTGAGCTGGCGATTCTGTTTGGATGAGAAGTCAGCCAACCACAAGTCACCGTTCTGTATATACGCCGCTTGGTTGCCGCTTGGCGATAGCGATAGGTTATGAGCACCGGCCTCGACGGGCATCAGCTGGGTGTCGTCTCCCTGGCTCAGGGATGTCAGCCATAGGTTGTTACCTCGCAGGCTGACAATGGTGTTTACGTCGGTCCAGACCATATCGCGTACTGGCTCGGATGCCGTATCGGAACTGAGGCGCACTTCCTTCCCATCGCTTGTGGATACCCAGAGGCCGCGCCCAGGATTGCCTGGTTCACTCCAGGAAAAGGCGAAGTGCTCGCTGTTTGGTGCCCATACAGGCCGGGATGGGGTTGTTCCCGTCAGTTTGGGCGTTGCGAACAGGTCATCAAGCGTGAGCTCAGCTTCCTGTGCTATGACTGCCGCCGGCATCGCCATCAGTAGGCCTGCCACTACCCCTATTTGCCAAAAAGAGATCTTTTGCATGTGTTTGCTTTAGTAACTGCCTGGTAAAATAAGCTGATACTGCTTAAACAGCGCGCTCGCCATTGGAGCGTGCCCTTTCTGAAGGTCTTACAAGTCGGACTTTTTGGTTTTCTCGTTACCTCTTCCCTGGCGTATGACGGCTGGGCAAGCCGCTGTAGTTTTTATTCGTGCGTTGGCCTAAGTGACTATTGCTGCTAGCCATTTTTGGTAGCCGTTTTGTTTTCCATTATTTCCCTTTCTTCTCTTCCAACGTATCCAGTTTAACTACTATAGGTTGAAGATCCTTTAGTATTTCTAAAACTTCCTTGTCGTTGTTTATTTCTTCAATTTCACTTTGAAAAGATGCTGTATAAGTTTTCTCATTTCGTCTCCAATGTTCTTTTGATTAATTTCTGTTTCCTTAATCCATCAACTCCCTGGATCTCCGAAACCTATCCTAGAGAAAGGGCTATTAAGTGTATGAATCATTTATACTTCCAATTAGTTAAAGGATATAACTAATTCCTACCCTCAATTTCATTTTCCAACAACATTATTAACTCTTTGATTTCAACCAAAATTTCATTGAAGTAATCACTCAAAATCATATTTTTTAGTGAGTAAGTGATAATTGTTTGTTCGAACAAATCAAATTTCCATGAGGTTGGATCATTGATCCATTCCCATTCGTATGATTGAAACATGTTAGGTTGATCAAGCATCGGCAGTAGATCTCTATTGTATTTCGCAATCATCAATTTAGTATCCAGTTCATTAAGTTCTCTAGCAGTAAACTCATTGATTTCCAGCACATGACTGGTGATTTCTTGATAATAGTGATAGAGTTTTATGATTTTGATTTTCAGAGTCTCATTTCTAATTAGATCTAATTTGCCGGCATTAATCATTTCGACATAAGTAGAATTCTGAGTATTCAGTTGATTTGAAGAGAATAAAGCTATATCCAAGATCTCCCTGAAGTCATCAATACTTTCTTGTTTTTGATAAATCTTATGAATAAGATCACTGTATTGATTTGTTTCCTTTTGAGAATCCGCTAATTGATTTGAAAAGTATACAGAATCCAATTTCAAATCATAGTAGATTCTGTTCAAGTACTTCATTTCTTGAATTGATGCTTTGCTTTTTTCATTCCAGTTATTTACCTGTAGGGCCAATAAGATCCCTGTCATGACAAGCAAAATCTCTCCTATAGCGTAAAGCATGTATTTACGAATCGAACCTGACTCAATCAAAGTGCGCCGTGTTTTCCTTAAGAAAGTAAGCATTTGATAAAAATAGGAAATCAGCCTATTAATGCTATCTCCGATTTAATGCGATGCGGGATTCGTATGCCATAAAGGATGCGTCACGGGTCTACGCTTCGGATGCTGGCATCTAACGCTACAACTAAGGGGCGCCTGCCTGCGATCCGTCGCCAGAGGCTATGGCCGCCGGAGACCGGCATAGGCAGGTGCGCCACCTCCCGATCCCGATAGCTATCGGGATCGGGATGCTAACTAGCTTCAATCTAGTACAACCTCGGGTAACCACACCTGCCCGCCGAAGCATTTCTTCAGCCACATTGAGCCTTCCGACTGTTCGAACTCCCTATTGTCGAGCTCGCGAAGGCGGGAAAGCAAGATGAGAACCACTGCGCTTTGTAGTTATTTATCGAGTTCGCACTAGCCCAGCTCGAAGCTCACCCAGCCAGGGGGCGCGGTCGTACTCCTTGCTCTCTGCTAGAAGCAGGTTTGCGCGGGGGCGCCCAGCCATGACGTATAGTAATTGTTATGCTTCGTTCTCAACCACACGATTTCAAACCCAATAAGCAATTGAATTCAACTGCCAGCGCTTAAGGATTGGTTGGTCGCAGTTTGCTGTCAGGTTTCCAGGTGGGCGTTGTTGCGCCATCGGCTACCTTTTCAACCAATCGATAATAAAATTCGTTGAACTTCGCCGCCGCACCCCAGTCAATCTTTTGTTGAAGATCATCTTTGGGTGTATGATACCCCTCACGATACCACTGACGATAAATGCGCTCGCTCTCACTGCCGGGCTGAAAGCCAAATACAAAGTTGACCGCTGGAATACCGGCCTTAATGAAATTCCAGTGATCCGACCGCTTCAATAGATTACGTTCTGGTTCGGGGTCGTTTTGCACTTTAATCTGCAAACCCGCTGCCACTGACGTCGCGTCATCACCAAGTGAAGTTTCGTCAAGTGCGTGAACAGTGAGAATCTCCAACGGAAAAAGTGGCCGCAACTGATCCAGGTTAATATTTGCCACGATGTTTTCTTTGAGCACCGGAAGATGTTGAACCAAATAGCGCGAGCCCAGTAATCCCTTCTCCTCACCGGTGACCGCCGCAAAAATCAATGGCCTTCTATACCCTTTCCCATTTCGCCTCTCTGCTAATTGAATCATGAGCGCTACATACGCGGCATCATCCAACGTGCCATTATAAAGACTATCGCCATTAACTGGGGTACCGTAACCATAACCATCCAGGTGCGCGGTGAGCACAATCGCCTCGTGAGCAAGATTAGGATCCGTGCCTGGTAAACGACCGATTATGTTTGGCGAATTTAAGTTTCGGTTCGCTGTTGCAAAACTTGCTTTGAAACGATTGGGCACATCAAATGATGGCAGCGGTTTGCCCTGACTGCCCAAGTCAACAAGTTCTTTAGCATTCTGACCACTTCCTGCAATTACTTTCTCCAGGGCGTCCGCGTTGAGCCTAAAGTTCAGCAGGGAACTCGGTGAAGGAGCTGAACCGGCCAATGTAACTCTTCTGCTGTAGGCGAATGGCCATCGCGGTGGCTCAACTGTAAATCCAGGATCAGCGATAATAATCGCCCCCAATGCGCCAGCGTTCGTAAGGAAGCGTAACCGGTCGGCATTACTTGGTAACTCTTTGCGACGAGAACCGTGACAGATTACCAATCTATTTTTTACATCCTTGACGCTGACTGAGTCGCAATAACCACAGTATTTAATGGCCGCATCAACTGTTGCCGTGATGTTGTTTGGCGCTACATATATATCGTGCAAAAACCGAAGCGGCTGATCACCTACGTTGATGTTTGCTTGTGTGATTTTAATTTCCTCCATCGCCACATCCTGAAACCACGTGCCATTGTCACCCAGCGGCTCAAGACCGGCAGCCTTGAACCGTTCTGCAACTAAGTTAGCGGCTCTGGCATAACCCGGTGAACCGGTATCGCGGCCTTCCATAGCATCATCGGATAAGTCAGTGGTTGTCTTCCACCATCCGTTGGTATCCTCATCGAGGCCGGATGAATTTTCACTTGATTTGGTGCAACCAATGACGATAAGAAAAAGAGCGATGATCGATGGAATAAGTGAGCGCATGAGCAATTAGGTTTTACACTCAAAATAATGAAATCCCGTAAATATGTGATTTGAAACTCATCTCTGTGCGAATACAATTACGTATAACGACCAGCTGGCACGAGTGCCCCCGGAGCTTGGCAGAAAGAACTAAGATAGCGGAGCAGGCACCAACGGTACCTACGAAGCACTGTATTGAGAAGAGAAGATCCCGAAACACGAATGCTGCTAGGGAAGATGCAGTTTCAGAATGGGTAGCGGAGCGGTGAAGTTCAGATGAAAGTTATAGAATTATCTCAGGCACATTTGTGCTAGCAATTGTTCTGTGCCTGTTACGGTCGTTTTTCTTCTGTCCGTATAAGTTCAAGATTGCGTTTTTCAAGTCCGCTTAAGAAGTCGTTTACGTTCGAGTGCTGAGGTCTATACCATTTCTGTTTTTGAAAGTATATATCCATTTTTCCACCTTTTTTGAATTTGTAGCCATAGCGTGCGAAAATTTCATTTCGCATTATTTGCAGTTCGTCAGCAGACATCTTTCTTAGTTCAGATGTGTCAAGTTCTCTAGTCGATGCATGGGAATATTCACCTGAATACATCTCATATGCTGTCCGGGTAAGTTTCCATCCAAGTTCATATTCACCTTCTTTTTCAGTTACTCCGCTCCATGGATCATAAATTTTTAAGCATTTCTTAGGTTCCCTATTTTCAGTGTAGAGGACAAATTCACCTGTATATTGGTCAGAAATAAATTGTCCCTTCTTATCGATCTTGACGTTGGATAAATTATCAAAAAGCAAAACCCAGTCCGTTGCGTCAGAGTCCCATGTTCCACTCTTTATTTGAGCGATTATCTCCTTTCCTGAATGAAATAATATTAAAGTTGACTCACCTTCAGAGTCACCAAAATGGTAAGTTCCGTAGTATTCAGGTATGACCTTAGGAATCCAATTACTAACATTAGTTTCATCGATTGGATCGTATCCAATATATTGACCAGATACGGCAAAAGTTGAAAGTATTAGGAGTAAAGAAAATATGTTCTTCATTGCTCTTAAGGCATGTATCGCCACAACTATGTGGCGCCTGCCTGCCGGCAGGCAGGTGCGCCACCAGTTGCTAACTACCACCAATCTAGCGCAACCTTGGCTCACCACACCTGCCCGCCGGAGCTTTTCTTCCAAGTGGTGGCGACATTGATGGATCCCATTCACCTCTGCCAACTGGGCGAAGGCGGGATAGCAAGAAGAGAACCACTGCGCTTTGTACTTTATTTATCGAATTGGCACTGCTTCGGCTCGAGGGTAACCCTAGCCAAGGATGCATGGTCTCCCGATAGCTATCGGGACTCCACCGCCTATTCCAGAAGCACGTTTGCACATGCCATATAGCGATTGTTACCAGCTGGCCCCTAGCCGGTCAATAAGTTCGGCTGGCTGGATAATCTCCGTGTTTTCGTAGGACTTGAGAATAAGCAGGTCCTCGTCTCCTGTTACTAAGAAGTTAGCCTGTGATTCGGAAGCAAGGCCGAGAATGAAATTGTCCTTTGGATCTCTACAAACATCCGGAACGCTCGAAACGGTGAATGATTCTCCAATCGTTTCTAGCAAGTCGATCAAATCTTCGACATCTTCAGTCCTAAAGTATTTCAAGAGCTTGGGTCGAGCAGTGACCTCTTTGATTTCTTCAATCAATTGGTCTGAAAGTATGATTTGAATCTCCTTTTCGATTATCAAGTCTGTCAGCCCGGAAAGGCGACGCCCAATTAGATAGCTAATCCATATGTTAGTGTCGAAAATGACCTTAGTTCCCCTTTCGGCGGTCATAGATCTTTTGTCTTACGGCCTCAGTTTCCTTTGTAATATCGTCCAGGGTCAATTCGTCAGTTTTGAAGGCTTTCAAAAGTCTTTTCAATCTCATTCCGATCTCTTCTTTTTCTAGTTCATCGGTCAAACGAATCTTGTCATCCTTTGGCAGTTGTCGTACCAAGGCTAGAATCTGATCAAAAGACAATTTCATTTCCATACTCATAGAATAAAGTTACGAAAAGACGAGGACAACAGTTCAGAGAGGGGCTTGCAGGTAACGCTGCAACTATGCGCCACCAGTAGCTAACTACCACCAATCTAGTGCAACCTTGGCTCACCACCAAAGCATGGGGAGAACCACTGTGTATTCCAGTTATTTATCGGGTTAGCATTTCCTATGCTCCTGCGCACTGCGCCGCCGAGGGTGCATGGTCCCACTCAAAAACAGTTGCTAGAAGCACCTTCGCACATGCCATATAGCGATTGTTGGCATCAGTACTATTCTTCAATTAGCTTGTTCAGCCGTGGTTGCAGGATCCAATACCCAATTATTGAAAACCAGATTAAGAAGAATTCACCTGAATAGTCGCCGAATTTTGCCATCCGTCCGAGTTCGACCGACTTCATGGTTTTAGCAGCAAACCTTACACCCCAAAATATTATTACCATTGAAAGTAGATGCAAAGGGATAATTATTGCAGCAATTGCACCAGGGTTCATGTTCTCTTGTTCGATCATACCACCTGTAAAAGACAGTCCCATCCATGCCATGATGGCTATCAAATAGATAACTGGAATCGCAAAAAGAAACTGGAATCTTCTAGAGTTAAGCGTTACCCCGTCTGGTAGTTTAGAGTTAAGGTTGGTTGAGATCGCCCATATCCAGCCAAATGTTCCAACGGCGAAAAGAACCATCAGAATAGGAAAGACTTGGATCATTAATGCTGGGTTCGAAAAAGTAAAAATGTTAAGCAAAATTGGCAGTCCCCATGTTAAACCGAAAAGTTGCCAGTGCTTGAGTTTGAGTAAAAATTTCATAGTGCCGTTTAAGTGTTTTGGTTCGGCGTATTGATGCCAACGCTATAACTAAAGGGCGTCCGCCCCCAGTTCAAGTAGGCACAAAATAGTGCAACCTTGGCTCACCACCAAAGCATGGGGAGAACCACTGCGTATTCCAGTTATTTATCGGGTTAGCATTTCCTATGCTCCTGGGCACTGCGCCGCCGAGGGTGCATGGTCTCCCGATAGCTATCGGGACTCCACTGCCTCAGCCAGAACCACGTTCGCACATGCCATATAGCGATTTCTACGCCCTAAGCAAGAGAGTGAGCATAAGTTTTTTCATATTCCCGTCCATCTCTCACGCAGGCAAAGACACGCTGGATGATTTTATTCCTGACAGCATTTAAGACGGACATTTTGTTCTTCCCCTCCGCGACCTTTCTGCGATAAAAGTCCCTCAGTTCTCCCTCTCGCGACACACTCGACATCGCAGACATGTGCAGCAACTTCTTCAGCGATTGGTTGCTCAGTGAACTTACCCGGTGACGACCTTTGATACTGCTCCCCGAACTATGCTCGAAGGGAACAACGCCAGCATAACAGGCATACTTCTTCGGGTTGGTGAAGGACCTGAACTCATTGGATGTCACCAGTATCTCACAAGCCAGCACCGGGCCGACACTTGCAACAGATGTGACGAGTTCAAAAAGCCGCCTCAAGATGTTGTCTCTCTCGATAACGACTTTGATTGCCGAGTCGACTTGCTTTATCTGTTGATCCAGTTTGTTGATAGCCGGTAAGCTTAGCAACTCCAGCTCCTTCTGTAGTTTATTACCAAGACGTCCCTGACCTTCATTGACCGGAACCTTTAACTGATTCTTCGCCAGAATGAGTCGCCGCCGCATAGCAGTTAGATGACGGATCTCCGTAATGACTTCCCTCTCAGGCTCCCAAAGCCGCATTTTGTCCTGATATCGAAACGCATACTCACAGATCCGCTCTGCGTCCAGACGGTCATTCTTACCTCTGGTCAATCCCATCGACCGCTTGATCTGCATCGGGTTTTCCAACCACAGAGCAAAGCCACAATCATGTAAATAGTCCAGCGCTACCAGGTTGTAAACACCCGTGTGCTCGAGGCAAATAAGGCATTTGGACTGCTCAATACCCTCCTCATGAAGTCGCCTGGAAAAACTGCGTAAACCTGTTGGTGTATTGTCAATACAGATATGAAAGTGAACGCTTCGCCAATCTCTTACTACGATGTCCAATACGCTCTTGCTGACATCAATTCCGATGAAAAACTCATACATTGCTCTACATTTTATTGTTTGGAATGGATGGTTTGAGCTGGAGATCAATACCTTGATAACGGGACTTGATACCCAAATTTCTACCTGATACCTGGCTCAAAGTACTGAGCAGGGATTGAATCACTATATAGGTCCTTATCCTATGTTGTTAGTTAAATCACCCTGCCCAGATCCATTCTTGAAATGGGTGAAGATATCCACACTATTCACAACTTATAAGTCTCCCCCTGGAACCCCCTCAATCATCTATAGTAGTAATAGCGATATCTTGAAATAATACTATGGGGTTAATCTAAAGGATTGTTGTACAGCGTATTTTCTCAAAGGTCCTCTTCAGAAAGGCTTATGAGTTTTGGGAATTGCTTTCGGATCTCACTTTGCTGCTCGGGCGTTAAGCTTTCATAGCTATCCTCGTACAATTCTCTTGATTTTGAGTCATAGAATCTCTCGTAAGCAAGGTTTACGTCGTCCAGGAGTTGAGTATAAAGCTCAAAGCTGGCATTCCTTTCGACATTAATCTTGATCAAGCCACTTAATTCGTTTTTTCTTATGAATTCTAAGACCATTTCAGAGACTTGCTGTGGATCGTGACTCACATCATCAATAAGCAAGTCATCATCCTTTGTCAGTTTGAGTTCTAAGGTGACTTTTGGTACATCATTGAAGCCACCAGTTGGTGGTGGAAGTAGTCTTAGGGCTCTGCTATCACCCTGTACTTTTATTAGGTTGCTGAGAGCGAGCGTTCCAATGGTACTGTATAGCGGGTGATCAAAGTCCTCTTCATCGAACATATTCAAAATGTCATTGGCGATGCTTTCTACAGACACGTCCCCGCTCTGAGCGAGAGCATCAAAAATCGTGATAAAGCCGGATAGTTTAGAATTGTAGAAATCAGTCGAATCGAAGCTAATGTAAGAACTGTCTACACAGTTTAATCCTGAGGGTAGCAACTGAATACTTTCCAAGGAAGCTATCAAATCTTCGGAGGGCTCGAACGGTAGGCCGTTACTATCCCGGATTTGGGTCAGCATTGAAATGAAGCTGGACCCCGATATGTCAGGAAGCACTTTGTAGTTCACCAGAGCACTGTTGGCGGAATCGATGCTCTTGGAAACATCAACTCCATATTCTTCATATTGTCTGATGAAGCAGTTCATAATTTCGTCTTCGACGGAATACTCCACTTCTGGTTGAC
Organism: Cyclobacteriaceae bacterium; assembly: GCA_965227935.1. GTDB lineage: Bacteria > Bacteroidota > Bacteroidia > Cytophagales > Cyclobacteriaceae > JAWPMT01. The sequence continues at coordinate 1,232,142 of CBDDGS010000055.1, forward strand.
AGGACAAAAGCAGCAGGGAGAGATTCGAAAGTATGATAATCGTTCTCATGAAGTCATATGCTGTACAACGCTACAACTAAAGGGCGTCCGCCCCCAGTTCAAGTAACCACAAAATAGCGCAACCTTGGCTTACCACCAAAGCAAGATGAGAACCATTGCGCTTTGTAGTTATTTATCAGGTTCGCACTACCTCTGCTCCAAGGCAATTACCAGCCAAGGGGGCGCGGGCGTATCCCACCGCCAGCTGCCGATACGCAGTTTCGCGGATGACCTTTAGTGATTGTTATCAGCATTTTTTTCAGCAATTAGGTTCAGTTCTTTCAGTAAAGTCTTTGAGTCCGTCAAGCGGTTATTGATAGCAATTCCAAGTGTCCTATTCGTCAAGGTCTTGACAACAATTGAATTGCCTCGTGAGAAGACATTAATGATTTCTTTGTTTGGAATGTGTCTTATCGCCTTATCGCGGACATACAGGGTCACGTAGTTTGAAGTTAATCTCACGTTGAAATCAGCAAGCCTTTTTAAATCTCGTATCGCGATTTGATGTAAACCATAGTTCACCGCGATGATGAAAGCCAAAAGTCCAAGGCTCCATGTCCAGTCTTTCAATTCTATTAGTTGCAATGAGATTAGCATGACCAAGGCCAAAGCCAAGGTGCCTATCACAAACTTTCTTTTGGATGCTTTGATAAGGTTCGGAAGTTGGTCAGCATCAAAATCAAACTTCATTGTTCTAGAGGGAAAATTGCTGATAACGCTACAGCTATGTGGCGTGTGCCACCAGTAGCTAACTACCACCAATCTAGTGCAACCTCGGCTCACCACCAAAGCACGGGGAGAACCACTGCGTATTCCAGTTATTTATCGTTTTCATCTGCCTTTGCTCCTGGGCATTGCCCCGCCGAGGATGCATGGTCGTACTCCACTTCAGAGGCTAGAAGCACGCTTTGCACATGCCATATAGCGATTGTTAGCTTTTCGCTTCAAGCCTGCTGCAAGAATGGTGCTGGTCTTAGTTTTACTCCAGTCAGTTCCCTTTTATTTATTTCCTCGCGAAGTCGGTCAGAAATGTAAATCCCAAAGTCGAAGGCACCAATGATCAGGAGGTCCTGTTCCAGTTTAAAGCGTTTTTTGAATTCCAATCGTTCTGTTTTTATCTTCCACAAGTATCCAATTTTAGATCTAACATTCTTAATGTCTGAGAGTCTATTGATTTTGACGTCTTGGACTTTGCTAAAGCTGTTCTGGGCGTAGAATTTAGTCTTCCGAAAATCAACCTTATCGCTTAAATCACCCAAAGGCAAAAACCAATAATAGTCTTGGAGGTCCGTTTTCTTGTACTGTACTTTAGCTTCGTAAAACCGGTGTTCACGCACCTCACACTTCAAAAGAGCATTTTTGAAGTTAACCGAAACGAGAAAGCCATAAGACGAAACTGCTGCACTCAAGATGTCAGTTGGCTTCGCTTTCGATTCAATCACAAAATAGTCTAAGTCTGGACCACCAAAAAGCTCGTTGTGATAGTTCAATTTATGAATGGAACGATCAGAATCGTAGTCGTATCCCTCCCTCATCTTCTGCACTTGTGGATATATCGGACCTGTCTCTGATGTATCACAAGCCGGATCTAATTTGTAGAAGGCCATTCAAAAATTCTTTTTGGGCTGAAGTTGAAAGCTAACGCTACAACTATACGGCGTGCGCCACCAGTTGCTAACTGGCTTCAATCTAGTGCAACCATGGCCAACCACCAAAGCACAAGAAGAACCACTGCGTATTCCAGTTATTTATCGAGTTCGCACTGCCTCGGCTCGAAGCACTATCCAGCCATGGGTGCGCGGACGTACCCCACACTCTCTGCTAGAAGCAGTTTTGCGCATGACGTATAGTGATTTCTACGCCTTAAGCAAGAGAGTGAGCATAAGTTTTTTCATATTCCCGTCCATCTCTCACGCAGGCAAAGACACGCTGGATGATTTTATTCCTGACAGCATTTAAGACGGACATTTTGTTCTTCCCCTCCGCGACCTTTCTGCGATAAAAGTCCCTCAGCTCTCCCTCTCGCGACACACTCGACATCGCAGACATGTGCAGCAATTTCTTCAGCGATTGGTTGCTCAGTGAACTTACCCGGTGACGACCTTTTATGCTGCTACCCGAACTATGCTCAAAGGGGACAACACCAGCATAACAGGCATACTTCTTCGGGTTGGTGAAGGACCTGAACTCATTGGATGTCACCAGTATCTCACAAGCCAGCACCGGGCCGACACTTGCAACAGATGTGACGAGTTCAAAAAGCCGCCTCAAGATGTTGTCTCTCTCGATAACGACTTTGATTGCCGAGTCGACTTGCTTTATCTGTTGATCCAGTTTGTTGATAACCGGTAAGCTTAGCAACTCCAGCTCCTTCTGTAGTTTATTACCAAGACGTCCCTGACCTTCATTGACCGGAACCTTTAACTGATTCTTCGCCAGAATGAGTCGCCGCCGCATAGCAGTTAGATGACGGATCTCCGTAATGACTTCCCTCTCAGGCTCCCAAAGCCGCATTTTGTCCTGATATCGAAACGCATACTCACAGATCCGCTCTGCGTCCAGACGGTCATTCTTACCTCTGGTCAATCCCATCGACCGCTTGATCTGCATCGGGTTTTCCAACCACAGAGCAAAGCCACAATCATGTAAATAGTCCAGCGCTACCAGGTTGTAAACACCCGTGTGCTCGAGGCAAATAAGGCATTTGGACTGCTCAATACCCTCCTCATGAAGTCGCCTGGAAAAACTGCGTAAACCTGTTGGTGTATTGTCAATACAAATATGAAAGTGAACGCTTCGCCAATCTCTTACTACGATGTCCAATACGCTCTTGCTGACATCAATTCCGATGAAAAACTCATACATTGCTCTACATTTTATTGTTTGGAATGGATGGTTTGAGCTGGAGATCAATACCTTGATAACGGGACTTGATACCCAAATTTCTACCTGATACCTGGCTCAAAGTACTGAGCAGGGATTGAATCACTATATAGGTCCTTATCCTATGTTGTTAGTTAAATCACCCTGCCCAGATCCATTCTTGAAATGGGTGAAGATATCCACACTATTCACAACTTATAAGTCTCCCCCTGGAACCCCCTCAATCATCTATAGTAGTAATAGTGCTATCTTGAAATAATACTATGGGGTTAAGCTAAAGGATTGTTATCTCCCGTCTTTCGCAATTATGACGCACTGAAATCGGCCTTTGAACCTCATCGAAATTCTATTCAAGGTTTCTAGGTTTTTGGCGGTCAGATCAATCGCCCCAATCAGAAGGTCCGAAGCGTTGTATGAGGGTTTGTTCAAAAGTAGAGAGCTTCTTTTGGCTTCGTACTTTCGATTGTACTGACCATCAAATTCCTGAATATCCGAATAATGCTGTATGAAAGACTTCCATGAGTCATCGAATAACTGAATGGAGACCGCAACTCCCGCTTCGGCCAATAGATTATGAATGAAAATATTCAAAGTATCTCCAGTAATGTAGCATTCACATCGGTTCAGAAATCTCTGGGAATTCTCCTCCAATTCCCTAACCTCTGCGATGGAAAATGAGTAATTGAAGTACTCGTTCGAATCCAGCATTGAGTACCGCTCATCATATTCCCAATCAAGCCCATTCAAATCCCTTACAACCAATTTAGACTGGGCCAGTGATACGGCGTTAGAAAGAGACAGTAAGAGAAGTATCGAAAAAACTCTGCTCATTTGTAAAGATGGGAGATAACAATTGGGTAAAAACACCTGTGGTGTTTAAATCATTTATGTCTCTAGGTGTATTTATCTGTTCTCGAATCTAATGGATTTGGAATCGAATCGAAATGACGTACCGCCACATGCGTGTAGATCTCTGTAGTTCTTGTGCTGTCATGACCCAAAAGGGATTGAATGTACCGAATATCCGTACCGTTTTCCAGCAGGTGCGTTGCGAAACTATGTCGTAACATATGCGGTGTCACCCTTCGGCGAATACCTGCAAGTCTTGCTGCGCGTCGCACAATCTTCACTACGCTGGTGGCGCTGTACGGTCGGCCGGGCGCTCCTTCAAAAAGATAGCGCCGGGGCCGGTGTTCCTGATAGTACTCTCGCAGGTCATCCAGCAGCCGACGACTGAGCAGTGTGAGCCGATCCTTGCGGCCCTTCGACTGGTTGATGCGTATTACCATCCGATCGCTGTCGATGTCCCCAGGTTTCAGGCCTAAGAGTTCCCCTCTACGGAGGCCGCCTGAGTAGAGCAACTCCAGGACGCACCGATGCTTGATGTTCGCGGTACAGTCGATCATTTGGTGTACCTCTTCCTGACTGAGCACCTTGGGTAGCTTTCGCTGCTTCATCGGTCGTTCGATCTCATAGAAGCGATTTGGCATACCGCAGACTACTTCGTAGTAGAACTTGATGGCATTGATCGCCAGGTTGATCGATGGTGTGGACCGTCCCTGCCTGGCCATCTCCTGAAGGTAAGCCCTGATATCAAACTCATTGAGCGAAGAAAGGTCCTCGTCGGGATAGTAGTTGAGGAATTGTTCGAAAGCCGATACATAGGATTTGCAGGTGGATAGGGCATACCCGCGCAATTCCAATTTGTCCAGGTACGATGTTGGGCATGCCTGCCTACCGGGGGTTTCCGGTCGGTTGCGGATAGCGTGCAGGGACGTGACCCCTTCGGAAATGTAGGATGGCTTATTGCCAAAAAACTGTGATGTGTCCACCCATGCCAGACCTCTCAATGTGCTGAGCAACCGGGTAAGGTTTTCGCGGGAGTTCGGCAGTACGAACCGTCGATATCGCTCACTCCAGAGAACACCCCGAAGTTCTGATATGGCTTTATGGACTTTGGCGTCGGCAGCGAATTCGATACCAATCATCGGCCGACCCGTCATGGTGATGTGCGTCAGAGTCACCAACCCCGATCGCGTTCCTCTAATCGTCTTCATGGTTGCAAATACAAGGCGTTTAGGGCCCAAGAGCCGGTTAATAAGCATTTGTAGTCGCTTATAAGCGCTTAAAATTGGATTAGCGTCTGACTATCAGCATGATAGTATTTTGCTCAATGCAATGCTGGTAGTTGAGAAAATCTTAGTTGAGCGCAAATACTCAAGCCGGGAAGGGCAATGGCGGGATCCGCGCCTGTTCAATCCGCCGGATACTACCTCGGCGGGTTCTTTATGTTGGAAATAAACGCCACTCTGGTCTCCCATAACAATCTGAACAATGAAAATCCAATCGAGAAATGGTACGGTATGCGCCTAGGAGCGCTGGCCCAGCCCAATCGCGGGGTGTGCGATGGCTAGCGTGATAGGAGCATGATTGGGCTAAGGATTTTTTGCTTCGTTTTTGATCCCTCAAAAATGAAGGCCCGCCTGGCAAGGCTTAGTGGTCAAGGATTTTTGGACTGTCCGCTACTGTCCCCCAGTTTGATGTTATGCAGAGCAAAGCACTTGATCCCGGTCGAAATCCGTCGGATACGGCATCGAGGGGTTCTCCGTCCATTTTTTAATTTCAATCAGCCTCGGACATTACGGAAACAGGTCGTAGAAATCTTTGCGGTGTGCTACCCTGGCAAATTCGATGACATCGCCCTCCAGGAACACGCCAATTCTATAATCGCCTTTTCGGATTCGGTAGGCATTCTCAAATCCAATGAGCTTCTTTACTTCATTCAAATCCTCTATTGAACCGGCTTTTTCGACTTCGCTAATGAGCGAAAGTATCTTTTCCTTTTCCTTAGGCTTTTTGATTTTGTCTAGATCCCGGCTGAATCTGCGAAGGAATTGAACTTCCATCAACCCTTCAACTTGGACATAATCTCGTCTATGGGCACCTTGTCAGATCTGTCCACGTCTCTCATCAGAATTGATAAGCCCAAATCTTCACTATCTTCTGCAGATAGAACTTGAGCCTTGATTCCTAGCTTCTGGAGCAATTCAGATATGAATTGAAGCTCCTTCGCATCCTTTGGATTAATGACTATTGAGCTCATAATGAGTAAAGATAAAGAAGAAAAAAGCTGACAGGAACTAACAATCAGTAAAGTCACACTCTACGCCGAGAATTGGGAGAGGGCGGTGGGCTCACCCGTGTTCCCTTCCTCCTCAGGAACTAAGGGCCCGCCTGGCAAGGCTTGAAGTTTCAACCCCGTCGTCATCCCGGTTTCGCCTGTAGTCTCACATGCCTTGGACCATCGTCCTGCGAATACCGGGATCTCATTGACGACGTACCAGGTATCTGCATGCGGATGACTATCCGAATGATCACACTGGAATCGAATAATAGTACTCTCTCCATTTAGGAGGGCTGGCCCAGCCCAATCGCGGGGCCCGGGAAGGCCGGCGGGCAGGAGCTGATTGGGCTAAGGATTTTTTGACGGTCCGCCGCCGCGGCTCGTTTTTGATCCCTCAAAAATGAAGGCCCGCCTGGCAAGGCTGTGGCGATCGGTGCTGATTAGAGCATCGAAACCATGAACTTACTACCGAAAGCGCTACACCCGCTTAGCGCCGGTGTAGCGCAATGGCCTGCCCTGACGTGCAGAGACCGGCGATCTCCAACCTACAGCATAAGCGTCCTCTCTGCTTCAGGGCATGTGCGGCGGGGCGCCCCCAATTATTCCACCTACTCATATCGCAACGACTCCACCGGATTGATCCGCGAAGCACGCAATGCATGATACCCCACGGTAGCCATAGCCACGGCCAGTGTCACTGCCCCCGATAGGGCGAACGGCCATAGGGTAATGTCCACACGATAGGCAAACTGGTTGAGCCACTGCTCGAGGAGCTGGTAAGACAGCGGCACGGCGATCACAAAAGCGAGGCCGATCAGCAGCGCAAACTCGCGAGAGAGCAGCACAAGGATCTGCTTCGAGGAGATACCGAGTACTTTGCGCACGCCGATCTCCTTCGTGCGCGTTTCCAGGTTGTGTGTGGCCAGGCCAAACAGCCCCAGGCAGGCGACGAGGATGGCCATGAAGGAAAACAGGAGGATGACGCTCGTCAGCTTGCGCTCTGTGGCGTAGGAGTCATTGAGGCGATTATCGAGGAAGAAGTAGTCAAACGGCCGGTTGGGGATAAACTGCTTCCACGTGGACTGCAGGTGATTGATGGCCTGCTGCATGTTGTTGCCGTCGACACGTACAGCGACGTACTTGATGAAGAGATTGAACGCCCGCGCTCGGGTGTTGATATGCAGCACAAAGGGGCGAATGGGATGGTGCTTAGAGACGAAGTTGTAGTCCTGCACCACGCCGATGATCTTGCCACGCACCCTGCCAAAGTGGTAGTCTTGACCGATCGCAGCCTCCGCAGATTCCCAACCGACGGACCGAACCAACTCCTCGTTCACCACGAGAGCGATACTGTCATCGGTCGCCATGGTTTCGTCGTAAGTGCGCCCGGCGGCCATGGGGATGTCAAAGGTTTTCACGAAGTCGTGCCGGATATTGAATCGGGGGTAGGGCTTCGACCGCTCCATCTCGCCAAACTGATAGTTGGCCACTTGGTGCTTGGCACCGACGATCTCCTCCACGGCCGTCATTGAGATCACCGAGGCATCGTTGAGGGACTCGTCTTTGAAGTTTTCGTAGTGGTGCCCCATGGGTGTGCGGATGACGGGGATCATTAGCACATGCTCCTGGTTGAATCCGAGGTCCTCGTTTTGCAGGTGTTGCAGCTGTAGGTTGGCCATTACGGTCCCGATGATGAGCATCATCGACACGGCAAACTGGAGGGTGACGAGCACCTTGCGGAAGTTGAACCCCCGGCTTCTGCCGACCTTGTTTTTCAGCACCTGCACCGTCTTAAAGGCGGAGAGCACAAAGGCAGGGTAGAAGCCGGCGAGGATGCCCAGGCCGAGGATGAGCGCCGAGAAGAGCGCCAGGTAAATGGGGCCGAAGAGGATCTCAAAGCTGATCGATTTCTCGGTCAGCAGATTGAACTGCGGGAGGGTGATCACCACCATTGCGATAGCCAATGCCACGGCGAGACCCACATAGATGATCGACTCAAATATGAATTGGGTGATGAGCTGCGAGCGCTCGCTGCCGAGGGACTTGCGCACACCCACCTCCTTGGCGCGGTTGGTCGCCCGCGCCGTGCTGAGGTTGATAAAGTTGATGGCGGCGATGAGCAAGACAAAGAGGGCAATACCGCTGAAGATGTAGATGTTTTCGTAGCTGGAGTTGGCCTGGATCTCATAGTCCAGCTTGGACGTGAGATGGATCTCGGTCAGCGGCTGCAGGTGCAGCGTGATGTCTTCGCGAACAAACTCCGGAAAGTACTTCTCCACAAAGTCTGGGAAGAGCGCCTCCAGATCGGCGGGGTCGGAGTTTTCTGCCACCTTGATGTACGTCCAGCAGGGATTCCAATACCAGTAGGGGTAGTAGCCCCCGTTGTAGAAAGTTTTGAGACTCGGGAAGGAGATGAGGAAGTCAAACTGGAAGTGCGCGTTGAGAGGTGCATCCTCCAAGACGCCTTTCACGACATAGTTGTGCTCCCCCTGAAACTCGAGGATCTGCCCCATGGGATCATCGTCTCCGAAGTACTTGCGGACCATGCTCCGCGTGATGAGGATGGAGTTGGGTTCGTCCAGGGCGGTGCCCGGATCGCCGACCAGCATTTCGAAGTCGAAGACATCAAAGAAAGTGCTGTCCGCAAAGAAGATCCGCGACTCGTTGTACTCCCTGTCCAACTGCCTATTGGCCAGTGCCAGTGTCGGCGACTGGAAGTTGAACAGGCGCACGACGCTCTCCACTTGTGACGGGAAATCACTGCGAAGGGTAGGACCGGTGGGGAAGGGGAGGCTGGCGGAGAACTCACCGATGTCCTCGCTCTCAAACTTTTCGGTGACGCGGAAGATGCGGTCCGCTGCCTCGTGCTGGCGGTCGTAGCTCAGCTCGTCCTGCACATAGATGAATATGAGCAAGAAGCAGGCGAGCCCCAGTGCCAGTCCGAAGATGTTGATAAAGGAGTACAGTTTCTGACGGGCGATGTTGCGGAAGGCGATCTTCCAGTAATTCTTGATCATGCCGATGGAGTTTGTTCGATAGCTACGCTGCCGCTTCAGCGAAAAAGGCCGAAAACAATCGAAGACGTTAGCGACAAAGAGCGTCTGCGCCCAGAGTTTGGGGTGCTTCTCGATCCGCTCGATGTACAGTTCGCGCAGGTCGCCTTCTAGGATCTCACGCTGCTGATCGTTGCAAAACCAGCCGAGCAAAGCCTCTGCCCATCTCGGGGGTAATGTCGGATTTCGTGTTTTTGACCTTCTCACGTTTGACAGCTAATAGCCTTTACGAACAAATCATGTATTAGTTTCCTAATTGTATATTTTCATTCCTGCTTCAGTATCTCAGACGGATTGGTGGACTCTGCCTTCCATGCCTGGGAAATGAGCGTAATGCCCATGAGGACCACGATGACCACTAGGGCCACGACGAAGCTCAGCCCATTGATGGTGGTGTGATAAGCGTAGTTTTCCAGCCAGCGGCTCATGAGGATCCATACACTAGGCACGGCGATCACGGCGCCGGCGATCAGGACCAGCACGTACTCCCGGGCAAATAATTGGACGGTCGTTTGCATCGTGGCGCCCAGCACTTTGCGGATGGCCATTTCCTTCAGCCTCAGCTTCAAGGTGTAGGAGATCAGTCCCAGAAGACCAAGAAAGGCAATGGACAACGCCAGCATAGAAAAGAGCTTGATCAGCTGCAGCTGCTTCTCCTCGGCCTGGTACAAGGTGGCAAATTCCTGGTCGAGAAAAGTGACATCCATGGGAAATTCCGCGTACGACTGATTCCACGTGTTTTCTATCCGCTCGATCGTCTCTCTGATTTGCTGGCCTTCCAGTTTCACCAGCACATGGTGTAGGAAGATCGGTTCGTACACCATCACGACCGGGTCAATCGTCGATCGCAGACTTTCCTGGTGAAAATCCTCCACAACACCCGTGATGGGTCCCGTGGCGAGATCGAGGAATCCGTTGGACCAGGCAATGCGCTGGCCGATAGCTTGTTGCGGGTCATCCCAGCCCATGAGCTTCGCGGCAGACTCATTGATCAGGTAGGCGCGAGGTCGGGCATTGACGAACTCAAAAGTCGCCTCTACACTGCTGCCCTGCGGGGGGTGGAGGTCTCCGGATCGCAGGCTCTGCGGCAAGCCCGAGCCGGCCACCAACTGCAGCTCCAGAAACTTGTCGGTGTTGAGGTCCACGATCTGAATGTCCGTTCGAGGGGCATTTTCGTTGCTGGAGTCTGACTCTAGAAGCACAAAACCCGCATCCCGAATGGCCTGCGTCGGCAGCTCCATCAGGGCCGACACATCGTCCACGCCAGGGATCGTCCGCAGCCGCGACTTGAAGGTCTCATACTCTCGCACCGCCTGATCAGGCACTTTCCTGATCGCCATGATTTGGTCGCCATTGTATCCGAGGTTCTTTTGATGGATGTAGTTGAATTGCCGCTGCGTGATCAACGTCGCCGAGATCAGCCCGATGGACAGCGCAAACTGCCACGCCAGCATTACTTTTCTTATGCCCAGTTTGGACCGGCCGGTTTTCTTCATTCCTTTCAGCGCCTGCATCGGTTGGTACTTCGCCAGGATCCTGGAAGGGTAGGCCCCCGAGAAAATCGTCGTCACCGCCACCATGATCACCAATGCCAGGACGATAGTCGTCGGCTGGAGGTACATCTCAGTCCCCATAAATTGCTGGAAGGAAGGTAGCAACCCGAGCAAAACGGCCAACGCCAGCAGTCCGCTTAGGACCGAAAGGATCAGCGCCTCCATCAGAAAATACCTGGAGATCTGGCCGCGACCGGCACCCAGTACTTTGCGCACACCGATCTCCTTCGCTCGATCCAGGGACTGTACCGTGTTGAGATTGGCAAAATTGATGGCCGCTACCAGCAGGATGACCAGCGCTACCACCGCGAAGATCACCACATAGTCCAGTCTGCCATTGGGGGCAATCTCGCGAGCTAGTTGCGAATGTAGGTGGATGCTTGTCAGAGGTTGCAGGTGAAGGGCTGATTGGATAGGACTATCCTCGGGCGTTCTCGACGATACAAACTCCTCCAGGCCGGCCTGCACGGTGGTGGCCGATGCCGGATCCTGCAGCCGGAGGTAGATGTAGGCCCATCCGTTCCGGTTGTCATCTTCGAGGCTGGTCATGAGGGTGACAGGCAGGTGCGTGTTGCCCGGCTGGTCTTTGATCACGGCAGTGACGGTATATCTTTCGAGCATCCCATCGTGGCCCTGCATCGTGACTTCGCGGCCGAGCGACTCGACCGTCCCAAAGTACTTCTTGCTCGTGGACTCCGTGAGTACCACACTCTTAGCCTCGTCCAAGGCCGATCGGTCGCCGAGTAAGAAGGGGAAGTCGAAGACCTCGAAGATCTCCTCATCTACCGCATAGGCATGCTCTTCGCGGAATTTCTGCCGCTCGACGAGGACATTGCGAGGGCGGAAGCTTTGGATGCGCACCATCTCCTCCACCTGGGGGAATACCTCCGGCAGATCATTGACCCAGTCCGCATACACGCGAGACCAGTGCTCGACCAGACCGTCGGCATTGCTGTCTTCGATTGTGACCCGGTACACCCTATCAGCGTGCTGGTGGTAGCGGTCATAGCTCAGTTCATGACCCACAAAAAAGACGATCAGCAGCGCCACAAACATGGCGATCGACAGCCCAAAAAGATTGACACCCGTCATCAGCTTTCGCCGTGCCATATTGCGAAAGATGACTTTGATTAAGTTCTTGTTCATGCCTCTGTACCTTCTACTTTCTCGTTTTCTTATAAATGATCGCGACACATCCATCACATCATACCATTGCATGAGAGCAGCAACCCTGGGGCCCTTCTGCTGCTTGCGCTCCTCGTACAGCTCCAGCACATCGCCCTCGAGTATTTCCGACTGATCTTCCCCCACCAGCCATCGGAGTAGCACCAGTGGCCATTCGCTCATGACAGCCCCGGGATCAGCTTGTATAGCCCCGACCGCAGCTCGTACGATGTCTGCGCGGCTTTTTTGCCAGCGCTAGTGATCTGGTAGAAGCGCTTGCGCCGACCTCCGCGCTCTTTGGTCGCACCCCCCTCAAATGAGGAGATAAACCCCTTTTCCTCCAGCCGATTCAGGGCAGAGTGCAGCGCCCCGATGCTAGGGTTGCGGCCGGTACGCTCCTTGAGCTCCTTCTTGATCGAAAGGCTATACGCATCATCCTGCAGCGCACCAATGATCAACAGCACGAGTTCCTCAAATTCTCCCAGTTGTGTTCGCTTCATGTTCCGGTTACTAATGTCATGAGATGATTACGAAGGTAGAGAATATTAGTTTCCTAATTGTAGATTTTAACTCTCGTTAAGAAAACCTGGGGCCCCGGGCGGGCTCTCCAGTGTATCTCGCTCCCCGCTACCCTCCGCCGCGGCAGGCCCCGCGGATGCCCTTCCGATCCCTGGGCCGGTGAAGCGTGCTTTTCACCGCTTCGCCTCACACCTCACGTCATCCCGGTTTCGCCCGCAGTCACGTCTTCACATGACCATCGTCCCGCGAATACCGTGATCTCTTTTTTGACGGCCCCTCGTACTGGGTTCCTACGACAGCCGAACGATCAACACAGGGATCGAACAATAGCACCGTCTACACCCAGGAGGGCTGGCCCAGCCCAATCGCACTGCCTTCGGTAAACCTACGGCAGTCGACGGAGGTGCGCGCTGGCCACCACTGTGGCTAGGAGTTATGGCGGTGCATTTCGCCTAACCATTAGAATTAAGACGCTCTGTTCTGGATTCGATGAATAAAAGACGCAGTTCATCGATAGTGACTTCTACGCCTAGGCGGGCGGGCCCGACCCAATCGCGGGGTTGGCGATGGCCAGCGCGAGGAAGCATGATTGGGTCTTGATCTTTTTGCTTCGTTTTTGGATCAAGCCAAAAATGAAGGCCCGCCTGGCAAGGCTTGACGATTAAACCCCATCGTCATCCCGGTTTCGCCCACAGTCACGTCTTCACATGACCATCGTCCCGCGAATACCGTGATCTCTTTTTTGACGGGCCCCTCGTAGCTGGGTTCATACGACAGCCGAACGATCAACACAGGGATCGAACAATAGTACTCTCTACACCTAGGAGGGCGGGTCGGCACAATCGCGGGGCTGGGGTAGGCCCGCCTGGCAAGGCCGTGACAGTTCGCCGCAGGGATCCTGCCATGAAGGCCTTTTCAAAAGACACCCTTCCCATCCCTCAACCATTGATCCCATTCACACCACATATCTCCCCAGCGTTACTTAATTTTAAAATTCCCATTGTTCATTTGCTCAGTATGTTGAATTCAAAGTGTGGCCTTCTGGCCATTGCGCTCCTCGTTGTGCTATCGGCGACCAGCCAGGTCCCCAACTTCGATGAGCGCGTCAGTCAGCTCGATTTCCGGTTCATTGGACCCGAAGGCAATAGAGCCATTGCCATTGCCGGCGTACCCGGTGATCCTATGGTAAGCTATATCGGCGCCGCTTCCGGTGGCCTTTGGAAGACCGAAGACGGAGGCGTCAGATGGAGTCCCATCACCGACTCTCTTAGTGTTTCGTCCATCGGGTCCGTGGCCATCGCCCCGAGTGACCCCAATCAGGTTTGGATAGGCACGGGAGAAACGTTCTTGATACGCCCTGCCCATGCCATGGGCGATGGTATCTACAAGTCGGGCGATGCAGGCAAGACCTGGCAGCCCATGGGCCTCGAAACCACAGGTCGTATTGGGAGGGTCATCGTACACCCGACCAATCCAGATATCGTCTACGCGGCGGCTTTGGGTCACGCCTACGGCGATCAGCAGGACCGCGGTATTTACAAAACAGTGAACGGTGGCAAGACCTGGAAGAGAGTGCTCTTCGTCGACGAAGGCACTGGCGCCTCAGATTTGGCAATGGACCCATCCAACCCCAATGTCCTGTATGCCGCCATGTGGTCCATTCACATCAACACCTGGGGCCTCAGAAGTGAGGGTCCCGGCGGGGGCATTTATAAGTCGGAAGACGGGGGCGAGACTTGGACACCCATGACCAAAAATGGGCTACCTGGCGGTGAAGAACGGCCTGTCGGCAAGACCGCAGTGGCCCTGTGTCATTCACAGCCCAATGTTGTGTATGCGCTCTTTGAGATTGAGAGCCCCGAGCTGTATCGTAGTGATGACGGTGGCGCGACGTGGGAGCTGCGGAGCCAGGACCATACGATGAATGAAAGAGCTCCCTACTATACGCGGATCGCGGTGCAACCTGACAATCCGGAAGAGATCTATTTTTTGAGCGTCCGCTTCGCGAAGTCGATAGACGGCGGCAAGACCCTCATGAAGCGGCCCCCTCGCGGTGGCGGTGACAATCACGACATGTGGATCGATCCCCTCAACCCCGACCGGATGATGGTGGCACACGATGGGTGTGCCAGCGTCAGCCTAAATCGTGGCAAGTCTTTCGCGAGTGTAGTGCTGCCGATTGCGCAGATGTATCACGTATCCGTGGATGATCAGGTGCCTTATTATGTATATGGCAACCGCCAGGATGGCTACTCCTATCGTGGGCCGAGCAACAGTTTGCAGGGCTACATCCCGGTAGGTCTTTGGCATGGTGTCGGTGGGTGCGAGAGTGGTTTCGCCAAGCCCGATCCTGCTGACAACAACATCGTCTGGTCTGGCTGTTACGACGGCGGCCTCGAACGGTACGACTTGCGAACAGGGCATGCTCGGGAGGTACGAGTTTGGCCTGAAGCCGGCTATGGCTGGGCTCCGGAGGATTTGAAGTATCGCTGGCACTGGAATTTTCCGCTGTCGTTTTCACCTCACGTCAAGCACCGCGTGTATGTCGGCAGCCAGTTCGTTCATCAGTCTGATGATGGGGGACAGAGCTGGCAGGTGATCAGCCCCGACCTCACCCTCAATGACAAGTCACACCAGAAAAGCTCGGGAGGTGTCGCCATTGACAACCTCATGACCTTCGATGGCTCGACGCTGTTTGCCATTGAAGAATCACCATTGGATGCTGGCCATATTTGGGTTGGTAGCAATGATGGGCAGGTACAGTTGACCAGAGATGGGGGCAGTACATGGACGAACCTGACCAAAAATATTCCCGACTTGCCCTCGTGGGGGACGATTGCCAACATCCACCCCTCCAGTCACACCAAAGGCAAAGCCTACATCTCCGTAGACCTGCACCAGATGGGTGACTTCGGTACGTACGTCTACGTGACAGAAGATTATGGCAGTAGCTGGCGCAAGATCAGTGAGGGCGTAGATGCTGGTGTGCACGGCTTCGCGCACATGGTGTTGGAGGATCCGGTGCGCGCTGGGATGTTATACCTGGCAGTTGACAATGGCATCTTTATCTCCTACGACGACGGAGGGCAGTGGCAACGGTTGCGCAACAACCTACCTCCCGCTCCTGTGTATTGGCTGGCCATTCAGGAAAACTATGACGATCTGGTAGTGGCGACGTACGGCCGCGGTTACTACATCCTTGATGACCTCGGAGCTCTGCGACAGGCCGATCAATTGAATACCACGGCTATACTTGAGCCACGCCCAGTCTATCGCATGAATGACGTGCAGGCGATCAAAACAGACGGGCGGAGTTTCAACGCTGGGATGAACCCACCCTCCGGAGCGTCCATCAACTACTACCTTCCCGAAAAGACCGAGGCGTCGGTGCTTGTCGAGATCCGCGATGCCGATGGAGCACCCATCAGATCTTTGGAGGGAAGCAAGGATGCCGGGATCAACCGCATCTGGTGGGACCTGCGGCATGAGCCGACTTTGAAGCCACGATTGAGGACTTTACCTCCCGGTCGGCCATGGGTACAGCTCAATGGCGAAGGATGGCGACCACTCGTGACTTGGGACCTGGATCTGTGGAGAGGGCAGTTTGGCCCACGGGTAGCTCCCGGCGAATATGAGGTGGTGCTCATCGTTGGCGAGGAGGAGTACAAAACCACGTTGACGGTTCGCAAGGATCCCAAATCGCAGGGCACCATCGAAGATATCGAGCAGCAGGTAGCGATGTCTCTCCAGCTTCGGGATGCGATGAACTCTGCCGTGGAGATGATCAACACCGTGGAGCTGCTCAAGAGCGAGCTGCAGAAGCTCCGACCTACACTGAAGGACGCCGACGAAAAGGAGGAGGCCGAGCGGTTGTACCGCGTGGCGCAGGAACTAGCCTCGGCGCTGTACGACGTGCACCTCACCGGCGCTCGCGAGGATGCCTTTCGCTCGCCGATGAAACTTTATGGGAGGCTGAGTGCCCTTGCCAGTGATATCAACGGTAGTGGCATCGACTTCCGGCCAACCGATCAGCAAGGTGAGGTCTACACTGTGCTCGACGAGCGACTACAAGTCGTCAGCAATGGGTTTGAGGAACTGCTGGAGCAGGAAGTGACAGCGTTCAACGAGAAGCTCAACGATATCAATTACCAGATCAATCTGGAGAAGAAGACGGACGAATAGCGGGAGTCTCCTCCCTCGGTCAACCGCCACCCGCCGGTCATTCCTGTGAGCTTGGGAACCCGTGGTTTCAAAAGAGGAATGGACTGCGATACATGAATCTCTCCGCCGATCATCAATTCAGATTCCTGCATCACATCAAAATCCACCTAGCGGCCCGATCTGTCCAGTTCGCAGGAATGACGAATTGCCTAGAAATCTATTCTCCTCAGAGTCACTCTTGGGCCATTGTATTATTGGCATCCAATTGGCGTGAGGACTCTGAGGTCAAGCGCTTACTACAAAAAAACCTCAGAGTCCCGTGCCGGTGACTCTGAGTAGAAGTAGATACAGGAATCTCGTGGGAGGACAACAGACTTCCGAAGTTTTGGAAACTTCGGAAGTCTTCTCCCTTTTTCGCGTCATTCAGAAGCCGACCGTAGGGAGCGCTGAAGAATCTCTTGACACGACCTGCTGTCCAGTTTCAGATAGACACTATTCATTTCGACTGTACTTATCAGATGTCAATCGCATCCATGTCCCTGAATCGGGCCTGAAGACCCCATCCACCGAAGTTTTCCTTCAGCACAAAGAGCAACTCGTTATCGCCGCGTTTCAGGTCCAGATGCACCGTATCAAAGTACCCAATCGTGCCCAGGTATCGGTAATCGCGCGTTCGGAAGACATTGTTGCCCGAGAAGATCGCCTTGCCATTGAGGTAGACCGTGACCTCATCACTAAAGCCGAAGTCAACGGCCTTGATCTGGTCGGTTGAGGAGTTGATCGTCTTGCGAAGTACTACCGTATTGTTGCCCTGGCTTCTGGCGCGACCCTTCGATACGTTGATGCTGCCAGTGTATTCTATTCCCTGCTCCGTCCATGTCAAGCCCTTTGATTGCACGTCGATTGTGCTCCCTATAAACAGGGAGTCGTGAACGACATTGGATACTTCCCAGCTTTCTATGAGGTTCGACGGCAGCTCCCTCGTAGTGGGCAACGGATCTTCGAAGGAGGTCTCATTGCGTTTCTCGTACTGGAAGTTGGCAAATGCTACGTCGTCCCTCGAAGCGCTCAGACCAAAGCCTCCGGCGCCAAAACCACCCATGAGCCTTGTGTATAGAATGGGCGACTCCATATCGTCAAAATAGATTTTGACAGCGTCACCCCTGACATCAAACTTCAGGTGGTGCCATGTATCAAATTCGTATTGGATAGGCTTGGCAAATTCAGGTCCATGGTACAACTGCCAGGCACTGGTCCCGAAAAACACCGGGGAGTACTGGTTGGCATCTGGATTTCCACTTTGATGTGGGCGCACGTAGAAGTGCTCGTAGTTCTGCTGGTCCGCCTGTACGCGGAACTCGATTGCGGGGAAAAACCGCTCCGCGCCGAAATTGATGTCGACCTCGAAGATCCCATTTTCAAATGCCGGCTCCATCATGAAGATGGCCCCTTTCAAAGACAAGCCCTTTTGCCCATCCAGAGTCACCTCTTTCGTTTCAGCCTCGGACAGGTCCCAGTCGGTGAAGTCCGTTTTTATCGGTTGGCTTCGTGCCGTCACCACAACCAACGATACTAGAATTGAGTAAATTAGTTTATGCATAATGTTCGTGTCTTTTTTCAAAAGGTATATGGATTCGAGACGCATGAAGTTGCCCAATTCCCCGGTCAAAATGAGGTCATTCCCCGTTCAAAATGAGGTCAATCCTATTCATTGATGTCACAGTCCACTGAGAGTCAGTTCATACGCACGTGCATTCAGCAAATAGAAGATCGGTATGCAGATACCCAAAAAGGTGCCTGGAGGCAACGGGAATTGGAGCGATTCCAAAGGGACCTGTCTGATCGGACGGGCGTGAGGCTCAGTTTATCGACGCTGAAGCGCCTCTGGAAAAACCAGTTTGCGCAATTGCCGCATGCAGCCACATTGGACGCCTTGGCTCAGTTTCTCGACTATCAGGACTGGCATGACTTCAAGGCCAGCCAGGGATCACCGGATCCCGCACCGAAAGAATCGTCGACGCGTAAGACCTCACTGATCCTTTCTGCGGCGATCATTGTATTTGGAGTTGCTCTTGTCGTGGTGGCCAATCTCGGCTTTAGTCCCTCGGATCGACCGGTCCGGATTCTGGGTGATGTCGGCTTTGAAGTAGACAAGACTGTTGCCAGTGGCGTGCCCAATACTATCTTGTTTCGGTACGATGTGGGAGATGTCGAGGCTGACAGCTTTTTTATTCAGCAGTCGTGGAACAAGCTGATGCGCAAGCCTATCGATCCGGCCGATGAGGTATATGCATCCGTTTACTACATTCCTGGATTTCATCGCGGCAAACTGTTGGCCAACGACTCCATCATCGCTACTCGGCGTGTACATATTCTCACGGACGGCTGGCTTCCCTACGCCCGATACAACTATGAGGACCCAGAGCCCATCTACCTGGAGCCCCTTGAGGATTCGGGCGTACTGACGGTCGCAAAAGACGACTTTGCGGAGAAAGTGCGAGATATGAGCAAGGATTGGGTGATTACCTATACCAACGTTGCAGATTTCAGGACCACCAGTGACTCGTTCGAATTGAGCACGGCGCTTCAGCTCGCAGATCTCTTCGAAGAGGCGTGCTCATATGTAGAGATGCGCATCCTGACGGAGGAACACATTTTTTATGTGCAATTAACCAACAGAGGGTGTGAAGCAGGCCTCGAGCTAAAGGTAGGTGAGACCATTCTGGATGGGCAGACAACAGATTTGTCCGCCTTAGGCACCGATTTGCAGCAATGGAATGATGTCCGGCTGCGAGTAGAGGACAAACACGCCAGCATCTTCCTCAATGGTGTCGAAGTTCGACAATTGGTCTATGAGCAATCCTTCGGCGGGATAAAGGGAATTGCCTTTCGCTTTACTGGTCGGGGACTGGTAGACTATGTCAGTTTGAGGGACGGGAAAGGGGATATCGTTTATCATGAGGATTTTGAAGTAGCGGTCACACGCACATCAAGCAGTTATAGACAATAATATTCATTCGTAGAAGGAATTTCCCACAGGATGCGGCACGAATGCCCAAGGTGTTTTGAGTGACGTGTAGTCCATGTTTGGAAAGTATTATTCCTGATCAAGTGGAGCTGTCGGGCTGGCGGAATACATTTTCAATATCTTGAAAGTCCAATTTCAACCAGACAGCTAAGGAATGTTTCAAGTATCGTCTACTGATGTACTTTATGACCATTTGAATCTAGGATTGGTTTTCCTCGAGGATGACCGCATTGTTGAATGCAATTCGAGCTTCGAGAAGATCATGGACAAGTCCAGTGAGTCGCTAATTGGTCAGTCTTTTGAATCGTTGTTGAGCGCCGAGAGTGTAGACCTTCTTGCAGATGCGCTGACCGATGGCTCAGAGAGTTTCACATTGACAGTACAGAAGAATGTAGTCGACGAGGTCCGATGGTTGAAAATTCGCTACAAGGAAAATCCCGAGTATACCCCATGTCTTCGCCTCTTTATTGTTGAGGATGTCACGAGCGATCACCTGAGATTTGATATTGACAAGATTCAGATCGAGCAGCGATTGGACGAGGAAAGGGCGAGATATCGCAATTTGCTTGACAGCGCCTTTGAGGCCAAGATCATCTATGACTCCAAGAACCATGCTTTTTTGGATGTCAATGAAGCTGCCTGCGAGCTATTTGGTTATACCCGAGAGGAATTTTTGAGTATCGACCCGATGGCCGTGCGAACACCCTATCTCTCTGAGAAGGAGGCGCGGGACCATCTCAATAGATCCGTGAAACGAGCGCTGATCAAGGGCACTTTCGTAGAAGAGACACACAGCACCACCAAACAGGAACTGGTTCTGGAAACAGAGATCACACTATCGCCCCTCGACAATGAGAATGGTGAGGTTGTGATGTCCATCAGGGACATTACGTCCCGAAAAAAGGCCGAAAGAGAGCTAGAGAATTACAGGAGCCACCTGGAGCAGCTGGTGCGTGATCGGACGTCAGAGATCGAAAATCTCAATACGGCGCTCATGTCGACAAATAAGGATCTGGAAAAATCCAACGAAGACCTTCATGGACAGAAGGAGGAGCTGCATTCAACGCTGAATGATCTGAAGCTGACGCAGGAGCAGTTGATCCGGGAGGAGAAGATGTCCTCTTTGGGAGTACTTACCTCCGGTATCGCTCATGAGATCAACAACTCACTGAACCTGATCGGAGGGGGCATGAACCAGATCAAACTGGAGATGCAGGATGCCAAAAACCTCTCCAAGGAAATCAGGAAAGAAATGGAGAATGGTCTGGGCTGGATCGACGACGGCATGAAGCGCGTGATGGGTATCGTCGGCGGGCTCTCTTCCTACGGTCAGTACAGGGCCTCCATCCGTAAAAAGTCCAACCTCAACGAACTGATGGAGAGTGTTATCTCCCTGCACAAAACGAGGATGTCCGGCAAGATCAAACTGAACGTGAAGCTGGAGACTCCCTGCGAAATAGATATTTACACGGACCACTTACACAAAGCGTTGCTCAATATCCTGGACAATGCTACCTACTTCACCGCCAACAGTGAGCGGAAGCCTAAGAAGAAGGAAATTCAAGTCAGCACCAAGGAGTTGGAAGACGGCGAAAATGTCTCCATCGAGTTCCGAAACTTCGGAGACTGTATTCCGGAGGACATCAAATCAAAGATCTTCGACCCTTTCTTTACCACTAAGGAATTGGGAAAAGGCATTGGCCTCGGACTGACGGTAGCCTACTCCTTCGTGAAGCGTCACAATGGCAAGATCGAAGCCATCAATCACAAGGATGGCGTCAGTTTCCTACTGACGATCCCGAAGGAGATGAAGCTCTAGATCTTCACAACTTTTCCTGTATCCTGTAATAAATTGGTTCGCAGAGTCACTAATCTTGCGGTGGATATGACTGCTAGGATAATGAAAAATCGACTCACGTCGATCGGCATGCTGCTACTGCTGATCCTCACAAGCTGCAGCCGCAGTAGCTCCGGTTCGCTTCCCGATGCTCTGCTGTGGAAAATAGAGGGTCCCGAGATCCAGACTTCCTACCTGTTTGGTACTATTCATATCATGCCACGAGCGGAGTTTAACATCGACCCCAAGGTTTCTGAGGCACTTTCAAACTGTGAGCAGTTGGTACTGGAACTTGACATCGACGACATCAATATACAGACGGAAGTGCTCAAATATGCCACCATGCAGGACGATACACGATTGTCATCGATCCTTTCTGAGGAGGATTACGCAAAAGTGGAAGCCATCATTCAGGAGACCCTGGGTATTGGTCTTGCTAGCTTTGATAGGTTCAAACCCTTTGTTATCAGTACCTTTTTGATCGGACGTTATATCGATGGAGCCCCCGCCAGTTTTGAGCTCACGCTGGCCAGACTGGCCGAAGAGAAGGGCATTGAGGTTGAGGGACTGGAGACCGTCGAGCAGCAGATGGCGGTGTTTGATCGGATCCCTTATGAAGACCAGGCGAGGGAGTTGGTGGAAATGGTCGAAGACGAGGAAGAGCTCAAGGCGGAATACCAGCAACTGCTGGCACAGTACAAAGCCGAAGACCTGCAGGGAATGTTCGACCTCATGGTCAATCGCATGGATGGTCAATTGCAGATTGATGAGCTACTCTACAACAGAAACGCGGCCTGGATCCCACAAATAGGTGAGGCGGCAAAGGATTTCCCAACCTTCTTTGGGGTTGGTGCGGCGCACCTTGCTGGTGAGAAGGGCGTCATCGCATTGCTGAGAAAAGAAGGCTACACGCTCACCCCTCAGTAGTACCGGATAGTTCCCTACGAAATGGCCGCCACTTGCACCTGCGATGGCAGTATGGCCGGGCCCAGACTATCGTTGCGCACTTTTTCCTTGATGATCTCCTCGACCGGCCGATTCTCGATTTTGCTTTCCAGCCAGGAGATAATGTCAAAATAAACAAACGCCCGCCGATCGTATTGGCTCGTGGCAATGGGCAGTAGTTTGTTTCGCAACTGTCGGAACCCATCCATGAGCTCGTTGTCTGTCATCGACCAGGATAGGTTCTTGATGAAGTCCAGGATACACTGCTGAAAATGGTGGAGGTCGTCCTTCTTCAGAAGAAACCGATACGTGGATCGCACGGCGTATTCCAAAACATCCCTATTGCCCAATTCATAGTGGGTGATGAGGTTGATGATCCGTGCGAAGGAATGCACGTCTTCCCGTATATCGAGATCTGTCGAATTGATGATCCGATTGAGCCATTTCAGCGCCCCCCGATAATCCTGGTTGCCAAAGTGCAGGCAAGCGATCTTATAGAAAAGGATCAGTTCTGAGTGCTTATCGATCATCCCTATAAATTGCTCCAGCCTCGACTCTATCCTTGACAATAACAAACCGCCCATGGCGAAGTCACCCATCATGAAGTACTTATTGAACTGGTGGGCATAAGAGTATTTGAAAATTCTGATCCGCAGGTTTTCATTGACTGCCAAAAGAGGATGCCCCGCAAGTGAACGAAGCTGCTTATGAGTCTGGAGGAAGTCCCGCTCCATTCTGAGCCTGGATTGCGCGTTGAGAAGGTGGTTGAGGCCCTTCAGGTACTTCTCCATCATAAATGCAGAGTGTGGCACGCTCGGAAACAGGCCTACCCAGTTTTTTGCGTACAGGTAAGTGTTGTCAAGATCCTGGATGAAGCTGTAGTAGCCATGATAGATTTCGTACCACAGGAGTTTTTCACGCAGCGATAGATCTGTCTCGTCCCAGGCGGGTAGGCGATTGTTGAAGATGTCGTTGATGTGATCATAATCCTCCTTGTTGCGGATGTAGCCTATCTGGAGGTAAATGGCATTGAGCTCCACCAAAAGGTTCGTCAGCAGATTGGTCCGGGAGATGCGATCATTCACGTCATTGGACTCGCGGATGATCTCTTGCACACGCTCCCGATTGTTTTTGGAGATAGTAAATGGCAGCAGGTTCTTTTCCCACTTGAGGACCTCGAGTCGCAGTTCCAAATTTTCCGTGTCCCGGATTGATTTCTTGACTTTTTCCAGGAGCTGGATGCTTTGGCTGTAAAGGCTGCGGTCAAACAGGATCTGGACATGATCTATCTGCTCTCGTATGGCCAGCTCGGTATTGGATGCCCCGGAGTAATCTTTGAGGCTTCGCAGGATCTTGCGGTAAAGGTGTGCCTTCAAATTGCTGAACTGTGAGGGGTTTACCCAAGGCTCATTGAGCAGTTGCGTCTCATCTTCAAACTTCTCAAGGCCGTCCAGAGCGTCGAACAGCTTCACATACTTCAAATCACTTCTACCGGTCTGTTGGCAATGGGTCTTGAAGTACCTCTTCTCACTCTTTCGTAAGGACTTAATTAGCTGGAAAAGTTGATCAGATCTAACCTTAGACATCGTAACAAAAATAACCTAATAGACACGTGTAATGCGAATATAGGCATATTCAGTACTTTAGAAATCGTAATCGGATTGTAATTCGATTTTTGGCTATAGGTTCATGAAAATAGTTTTGATAGAGGCGAAAATGACTAACCCTACAATTGATGGCTGGAAAGACTCTATTTGACAAAGTTTGGGACGCACATGTGGTGACCTCCAAGGCGGGATACCCCGATCTGCTCTACATCGATCGACACTATATTCATGAGGTCACATCCCCCCAGGCATTTGACGGTCTGAGGAAGCGAGGTCTTCCTGTATTCCGACCGTCGCAAACCACAGCCACTGCTGATCACAACGTGCCTACCAAAGACCAGCACCTTCCCATACAGGAGGAGCTTTCCCGGTTTCAGGTACAGAAGCTCAAGGACAATTGTGAGGAGTTTGGCGTCGAGCTCTATGGGCTTGGGCACGCCAAGCAAGGGATCGTGCATGTGATCGGACCACAGCTAGGTTTGACGCAGCCGGGAATGACGATGGTCTGCGGTGATAGTCATACGTCCACGCATGGCGCATTTGGGAGCATCGCCTTTGGTATCGGCACATCCCAGGTGGAGCAGGTGCTTGCCACCCAGTGCATACTCCAAAATCGGCCGAAGACCATGCTGATTGATGTCAATGGTGAGTTGGGCAAAGGAGTAACCGCCAAGGATGTAGTGCTGTACATCATTTCAAAATTGACGGCTGCGGGAGGCACGGGATATTTCGTGGAGTTTGGTGGCTCGGCGATCAGGTCCTTGTCAATGGAAGGTCGCATGACGATCTGCAATATGAGCATCGAGATGGGTGCCCGAGGCGGTATGATCGCTCCTGATGAGACGACTTTTGAATATTTGAAGGGGCGCGAGCATGCTCCGACCGGTGAAGCCTGGGACGAGGCGGTACAGCGCTGGTCATCGTTACCTTCAGACGCAGATGCCAGCTATGACCGTGTGGAGCGGTTTGCGGCAGAAGACATCGAGCCCATGATCACCTATGGCACCAATCCGGGTATGGGTATCAAAATATCAGAGCCTATTCCTTCCAATGGGTCAGTGCCCGATCTCGCCAAAGCGCTGAATTATATGGGCCTTGAAGAGGGTGTGGAGCTCAAAGATCAACCGATCGATTACGTCTTCATTGGTAGCTGTACCAACTCTCGCATCGAGGACCTACGCGAGGTGGCAGCATTTGTGAAGGGTCGGAAAAAGGCCGATGATGTGGAGGTCTGGATCGTGCCTGGCTCCAAAGGCGTCGAGCTGCAGGCGAGAGAGGAGGGCCTGGATGCGATTTTCAAGGAGGCGGGTTTCGACCTGCGCGAACCCGGCTGTAGCGCATGCCTGGGCATGAATGAAGACAAAGTACCCGCCGGGAAGTATTGTGTATCTACCTCCAATCGAAACTTTGAAGGAAGACAGGGGCCGGGGGCGAGGACCTTCCTGGTAAGCCCAATCATGGCTGCAGCGGCCGCAGTCACCGGAAAGATTACAGATGTACGAGAGCTAATTTGATCATGGGATTTAAGACACTTAATACAACAGCAGTACCTCTTAGGGTCGAGAACATAGACACCGACCAGATCATCCCCGCCAGGTTTTTGAAGGCGACCACAAGAGAGGGATTCGGTGAAAACCTCTTCCGCGACTGGCGATTCAAGGGGGGGCAACCTGATCCGGATTTCGTCCTCAATAGTTCGACCTATAGTGGGCAGATGCTCGTGGCGGGCCGCAACTTCGGTATGGGAAGTAGTAGGGAGCACGCAGCATGGGCCATCAAGGACTATGGATTCATGGTGGTCGTATCCAGCTTCTTTGCCGATATCTTCAAGGGCAACGCACTCAACAATGGGCTGCTGCCCGTGCAGATCTCCGATGAGTTCCTCACCAGGATATTTCAGCAGGTCGAAGACGATCCGAAATCCACATTCACAGTCGACCTGGAACGACAGACGATCACAATCGACGGGGATGGCAGCTTTGAGCAATTTGAGATCAACGAGTACAAGAAACTGTGCCTGATGCACGGCTGGGATGACATTGACTACATCCGCACACTGGAGCAGGACATTACCAATTACGAAAACCAAAGAATTACTACTTAATGGCAAACAAAAAGATCGTTGTACTGGCCGGAGACGGCATTGGCCCCGAGGTCACTGCCTGGGCGAAGAAGATCCTGCAGCATACGGGAGAGCAATATGGACACTCGTTTGACTTCGAGGATCATCTCATCGGCCATGCTGCCATTGAAGCCACGGGCAACCCCTTGCCTGATGAGACCCTTGATGCATGCCGCAATTCCGATGGCATTTTGCTTGGCGCTGTAGGTGATCCTCGCTACGACAATGATCCGTCTGCGAAGGTGAGACCTGAGCAGGGCTTATTGAAGATCCGTAAGGAGTTGGGTCTGTATACCAACATCAGACCGATCCAGATCTTCGACGAGTTGGCGCATGCCAGCAGCTTGAAACCGGAGCTCATCACCGGGGTAGATATCTTGTTTTTCCGCGAATTGACGGGGGGCATCTATTTTGGCCAGCCGAGGGAGCGTCAGGGAGACGTCGCCATCGACACCATGCGCTACAGCAAGATGGAGGTACGCCGGATCGCAGAAAAGGCATTTGCTTCGGCCCAGACCCGTGGCAAAGTGGTGCATTCGGTTGACAAGGCCAATGTTCTCGAGTCCTCGAGACTCTGGAGAGAGACAGTCAACGAAGTAGCGGCAGAGTATCCTGACGTGCGGCTGGAGCACATGTTCATCGACAACGCCGCTATGCAGCTGATTCGCTATCCAAAGCAGTTTGACGTTGTGGTCACGAGCAACATGTTCGGAGATATCCTGACGGATGAAGCTTCCCAGATCACGGGCTCATTGGGTATGCTACCCTCTGCTTCGATTGGTGACAGTGTCGGGATCTTTGAGCCGATCCATGGCTCTGCCCCCGACATCGCTGGCCAAAACAAAGCCAATCCGCTGGCGACCATTCTTTCGGCAGCGCTGCTGCTGGACATCGCATTCGGCATGACCACCGAATCGAAAAGCATCATCCAGGCAGTCGACCAGGTCTTGAAAGATGGCCTGCGCACTGTCGATATCAAAGACGACCAAACCAAACCCGAGAATATATTGTCCACGGACGCGATGGGCGAGCAAGTGCTCTCACGCATTTCACCCCTGGTTACTACTTAATTTAAAAACATTGATACCATGACTGAGCAAGTACAAATATTTGATACTACACTAAGAGATGGAGAACAGGTGCCTGGCTGTCAGCTTTCCACAATGGAGAAGGTTGAAGTAGCCAAGGAGCTGGAGATGCTGGGTGTTGACATCATCGAGGCGGGATTCCCCATTTCCAGTCCGATGGACTTCAACTCTGTAGTAGAGATATCTAAGGCGGTGTCAAACCCTGTCATATGTGCGCTAACTCGATCAGTGCAAAAGGACATCGACATTGCCGCGGATGCTTTGAAATATGCCAAGAAGAAGCGAATCCACACCGGGATCGGTACTTCAGAAGAGCATATTATGTACAAGTTCAGGAGCAACCGAGACGATATTTTGGAGCGGGCAATCGCCGCCACGAAGTATGCGAAGAAATACGTGGAGGATGTGGAGTTCTACTGCGAAGATGCTGGTAGGACTGAGAATGAGTACCTCGCTCGCGTCGTGGAGGCAGTAATCGCTGCGGGTGCGACAGTAGTGAATATCCCTGACACTACGGGTTATTGCACACCTGAGGAGTATGGCGCCAAGATCAAGTACCTCAAAGATCATGTGAAGGGCATCGAAAACGCCATCATCTCCTGCCACTGCCACAATGACCTGGGCATGGCCACGGCCAATACACTAAGCGGCGTCCTTAATGGCGCTCGCCAGGTGGAGGTGACCATCAATGGCATCGGGGAGCGCGCTGGTAACACCTCGCTGGAAGAGATCGCCATGATCCTTCATACCCGAAACGACATCGACTTACATACTAACATTAAGAGCCAGCACATCTACCCATTGAGTTTGCTGGTCAGTAAAATGATGCGTATGCCTGTACAGCCGAACAAGGCGATTGTCGGTCGCAATGCATTTGCTCACTCCAGTGGTATTCACCAGGACGGGGTCATCAAGCATCGGGAGAATTATGAGATACTCGATCCTGAAGATGTGGGCATTCCACAGTCCTCTATCATCCTGACTGCTCGGAGCGGCAAGGCCGCGCTCAAGTACCACTTGGAGCGACTGGGCTATGACCTGGACAATGCCCGCGTCGAAGAGGTGTACGAGGAGTTCCTCAAGATGGCAGACCAGAAGAAAGACATCGTCGATGATGATCTCATCATCCTTGTAGAAGGCAAGCTGCCAGAAGGTGGCGTGGAGCTACAAAATGTGCAAGTGATGTGTGGCGACAGTGTCATGCCCTCTGCCACTGTTCGTCTGAAGGTGCAAAACGAAGAAATACAGGCTTCGGCCATGGGTGAAGGGTCTGTGGATGCTGCATTCCGTGCGGTCGATCAAATCATGAGTGAGCACTTTGAGATGGATGAATTTCTGGTGCAGTCGATGGGTAGCCGCGAAGACGAAGGCAAGGTGCACATTCGATTGAAGCACAAGGACCAGTACTACACAGGTTTCGGTGTGCACAAGGATGTGATCATCGCCTCTGTCAAAGCCTACGTAGATGCTATCAACAAGATCGCCGCGCTGAAGAGACGAGAGAAGAAGAGCGCGTAATCCGGAAGCGTCGAACCACCATTTGCTGGAAGCTTGGCTGGATCTATCTGGTAAGCAATGGCTATACCCATGGTCCTGTGCAGGGATTACGTATCCAGGAGGACCCGGAGAGCCGTCGGGCCTATCGGAGGACAAGCCAAAAATCCCAATCGAAGCATGATCGGAACGTTACTATTGGCATGACCAGCAAGTGGCTCCAAACGGTAAGATTCTTTGTCAGCCATTCAAAATTTCTGTCGGGCCAATTATGTGCAATTCACCCTGGCCCTAAACAGGTGCCGTTATACCTATTTATGGGTTTTTAGAAGGTCAATTTTCTCCTGTTTGGATGCCAAAAAATAGACGTTAAGCGGTTACATTAGTGGAGATGCTTGCTTGATATGAGTATGTATCGACCTTAACCGTGACTGACCCAAACTGAATGAAGTACCATCATTTTCCACGAAGGAAGAGGCGTTCCGCCAATCGTCAATGCCGTGGAATTCTATAGGCAAATTAACGTATAATCAACCCGAAAGCCGTCGACGATGGCCTAGGGAATAGGTACAGTTTCAGCGTTGATCAGGGATGGTTTGGAATGATCATCTTTTTGCAAGTGTCAGTTAGACTAATGTCTACGCTGCCGAGGCTTGTTGTATTGACCAATGAAAAAACCGACCTATGCAAGAGACTACAAAATCATGGCCTCTCAACTTTGAGGAGGTCGAAGGATTGAAGAAACTGGGCTTTAAGGTGATATCACCGTCTATCTCGCAAGTAAAGACGTGGGGTGAGGTGATGTACCGCGAATATGAGATGGACATTGCGGGGAGCACGAATGTATTTCAGCTTACCATGCAAAAAGGACATCCTTCGATAAGCATCTGCCTGACGGATATCGCGACTACACACGAGATATTCAGGTATACAGGCAAGTACGATATCGATGTCATCAAAATGATGATGGCCCTCAATGTATTGAACATCGCGAAAAGCTAGTGAGCTGAGGAAGCATTAATTATTTAACACAGTGAGTCAATGTAACGTTGGCCTGCTAGCTATAGGCGATGAAGAGTCCGCGCGGCGTGCCGCGCGGACGAAGGCACTTTATACGGACATATACTACTTAGGTAAAAAAACAGGGCTGATCGAAAGATCAGCCCTGTGTGTCTCAGAACGGTTCTTGACGGTGCGTATGAACTAGCGCTTAGTTCAAATCAATTTCCAATGTGCTGATCTCGGAAGGGTTGAAAGGTGCAAGCCCTTCAATACGGTCTGTGAGAGCATCCCAGTCTTCGCCAGGAGATGTTCCACCCTGGATGAAGCCATCGGCGCCAAAATACCCCGGAGGCTCGGCGTCTACCAACAAGCTATCCAGCATATCAGTGAATAGTTCTTCTGGCGCATTCGGAAACTCATTGGTGAGTGCCTCGATGAACACGTCTCTCAATACTGTTCGCACACCATATTCCTCAAGGATGGCCTCTCGTGATGAAGCATTCAAGCCGCTAGGAGGTAAGCCTACTTCTGCTACTCCGATAGCGCCATCGTGGATGCCGGAGGCAACGAAGGCCCAGTTGATACCCGGCTGCTCGTCGAAGATAAAAGGTGCATTTGGATGATTGGAATTGCCGTAGACATCAAGGACATCGCCATTCCGTCCTACAAACATTTTGAGGTTGTCGATGGAGAAAGCATCTACTGATGCGTCTTCCAGTGGCAGGCCACTGATTGATACGATCATCGTCGCTTCGTAGTCGTTGTCCCCTGTCTCATCGTAATCGATACGGTACACGGTGCCTTGTGCTTCTGGGTTCTCTTCACGGTCGATATTGTAAGGAACCAGCACGGCCACCCCTTTGATAGGGCTTCTATTCCAGAATACCCGAAGGGCTGTGCCTCCGTCGTCGTTGCCTTCTGACTCACTGTCAGTGACAAGGAGGCTGTATTCGTAAGTGACACCGTCATACGTGCCACCTTCTATGACTTCGAGGTTCTTTTCTCTGCCATCGTCATCACTTGTATAGGTGATCGATGTCACACCGTACACTTCGAGCGCAGCGATGTGAAAAATCAGACCCTCGACAATGTTGCTGGAGGCCTCCCCGAGAAAGATGAAGTGTCTTAGGAGTTCGTAAACTCCTTCACCATTGAGATCGTCGGAGCTGATTCCCTTTGTATCGAGAGAGCTGCTGATCCTACCTGAAGTGTTGCCTTCTACAAGTGCGGAAGGTACATCAAGCCCAAATCTTGCCGGCATAATACTCACTGGCTCGTCCATTTCTGAATCGCCGCACGAGGGAAGAATCATTGTGGCCGCTAGCGCGAATGCAAGCACTAGGAAGCTGGCGGTTTTTTTACTTGTCATTTTCTTGATAGTTAGTAATGATAAACTGGTCTTTTTTGCTGGCCGGGGTGACCTTGTGGTTCAATGGGTCTTTCCCGGCGCTCTGGTTGAACTACATGTAATTTACTCATAACCCTACCCCGTTATATGAAATAATATTTAGGCCGGTATTTTTCATATTGAATGGGAAAAAGGCCTCAGGAGCGGGTGAAAGACCGAAATGGGTTGTGGGGAGGAGGCTTTCACCGCGGGTGGCCCATGTGTGGAGGGCTATTGGGAAGGCCAGAGGGCACTTAACTCAACTCATTTGCCAACGGCCGAATTCGGTGGAAAAGGCCAGTACACTCATGCCCTTTCCAGTCCCACATCAATTTTGAAATTGAAAGGTTGCAACGGTGCGCTAATCGGGTATTTTTGCAGCACATTCACCAAACGATTACCAATGAGTGTTTTAGTCAACAAGGATTCGAAGATCATTGTGCAGGGTTTCACGGGCTCGGAAGGTACATTCCATGCCACCCAGATGATAGAGTACGGTAGCAATGTCGTAGGCGGCGTGACCCCAGGAAAGGGAGGGCAGACGCATCTGGACCGGCCGGTCTTCAACACCGTCGCTGACGCGGTGAATGCTACGGGCGCTGATGTGTCCATCATTTTTGTTCCCCCGGCTTTTGCGGCTGACGCGATCATGGAAGCAGCGGATGCCGGCATAAATGTGATCATTACCATCACTGAGGGCATCCCTGTCAAGGACATGCTCCATGCGAAGCCGTATGTCAAGGCGAAAGGCGCAATACTTGTCGGACCGAATTGTCCCGGGGTGATCAGTCCGGAGGAGGCCAAAGTGGGTATCATGCCCGGCTTTGTGTTCAGAAAGGGCAATGTAGGTATCGTCTCCAAATCAGGAACGCTCACCTATGAAGCTGCAGACCAGGTGGTGAAGGCTGGTCTCGGTGTCTCCACGGCGATAGGTATTGGTGGTGATCCCATCATTGGTACCTCCACGAAGGAGGCCGTGCAGCTGTTGATGGAAGACCCGGAGACGGAGGGTATCGTCATGATCGGGGAGATCGGTGGTCAGTATGAGGCCGACGCAGCTCGCTGGATCAAAGAGAATGGCAACAAGAAGCCGGTGGTAGGCTTCATCGCAGGCCAAACGGCACCTCCAGGTCGCCGAATGGGCCACGCTGGTGCGATCATTGGTGGTAAGGACGATACTGCCGAGGCGAAGATGCGCATCATGGGTGACTGTGGACTCCATGTTGTGAAGTCCCCAGCTGACATCGGTGAGACGATGGCGAAAGCCCTGTCTTAAGGGTTCGACCCACGCTCAAGGAGCCACTACAAACAGCAATAAAAATCCACTTAAGAAAAAGGGTATGATCGCCAGGGTCATGGCCCATTCCTCGTATTGTCTCTTGATAATGACTATCAGGGAGATGGCGATGATGATGTAGGAGAACACATTGTGGAAGGTGTGGAGCGTCTTGTGTACCCGGTATAGCGGGCGATTGGCTTCGCCGACAATGCCTACCCGTGTCGGAATTTCAAAGATGGAGGAATAGTGGATCTCAAGCTCATCTATGGGATTTTGATGGTAGAGCCGATAGAGTTCTTCGTCCGTGGATAGTGACATGATCGACGTGTGCACGTTGGTTTCGTCCTCATTACCTTCAATGCTGATGATCTTGGCTACATGGCTCTCCGGCCAGTAGTAGTAGTCGACCGTGAAAAACAGGGCGAGAACGAGAAAGACCTTGCTGTATATCCGCTGAAACCGATAGAACCGAATCTTGATCTGAATCAGGTGGTCGATGCGCTCCCGCTCTTCTTTAGCTTTCTTTCTTCGAAACGTGCGCCATGCCCGTAAATCGTCAGACTCTGCCTGACTGGGCGGGTGCGTGTAGGTGAAATACTGGTGGGGGTCGGTGAGCTTGAGGTCGTAGAGGTTTCTCGAGTAGGTATCCGAGAGCACGTCGTATGCTTCCGTGAGTTGTCTGATCATGGTACGTGCATCGGGTGAAGGATTGACGTCCGGGTGATAGATCTTCACCTGCCGTCGATAGGCTTGCTTGATGTCCTCGTGGGTAGCATCTCGTGGGACTCCCAGCACGTCGTAGTGGGTCACGGCAACGAAGGGTTTTTGGTGAGTAGGTAGTAGTTTACGCTTTATTCAACGGCATGATGTCTGCTGAAGTATCTGCGGTGCTGTGTCATTGACAAAATGTCTACGTCAGTCTCACGAAACCCAGATGCCGATGCGGTCTAGATCTTCGCCTGGTACGTGTACAGCTCGTAGTACCTACCCTCTTTGGCAATCAACTCGTCATGCTTGCCCTGCTCGGCGATGCGTCCCTTTTCTAAAACCAGTATCTGGTCGGCCTTGCGGATAGTGCTTAGACGGTGCGCGATGACGAAAGTCGTGCGGCCTTGCATCAGACGCCCAAGACTTTCCTGTATAAAACCTTCGCTCTCCGTGTCCAGGTTGGAAGTGGCTTCATCGAGGATCAGGACCTGGGGATCCGCAAGGATCGCCCGCGCTATTGCCAGGCGCTGTCGTTGACCTCCCGATAGCTTGACACCGCGCTCACCGATCACAGTTTCAAGGCCATCTTCGAATCTATCGGTAAACTCATTCACATAAGCCGCCTTGACCGCGTCCTGCAACTGATGCTCGCCGGCGTCGGGCCGAGGGAAGAGAATGTTTTCGCGAATGGTGCCCTCAAACAGGAAGTCGTCCTGCAGCACCACACCGATGTTTTTTCGGTAACTCTGCAGTGATACCTTGGAGAGATCCTGCCCGTCCACGTATACCACACCCTTCTCCGGTACTAGAAAGGAAGCCACGAGCCCTGCTACCGTTGACTTACCCGATCCGGAGGTTCCTACGAGCGCGGTCACACTCCCCGCGGGGGCGTCAAATGTGATGTCATGGATCACATGCTTATCTTCATCGTAGGCGAAGGTGACATTGTCAAATTTGACATCTCCTTTGATGTCTTTGATGGTGACGGGCCGCTCTGCTGGGTTGTCCTCCAGTTGCGTATTCATGATCTCCTCGGTCCTGTCCAGCCCGGCGAAAGCCTCAGTGATCTGGCTACCGATGTTGCTCATTTGAATGATCGGTGCCGTCATCCAACCGAGGAAGAAAAGAAAGGACACGAGATCACCGGCAGTAAGATCCTGTCCCTGGATGATATCGAGGTAGCCCCCCATGCCAAATACCAGTGCTGAGGTCAAGCCAATTAGGAATGTGCCGGAACTGGTCATGAGTGCCGTGGCGGTGAGGCTCTTTTTCACATTTTGAAACAGGCGATCAGCGCCCTCCCCAAAGGTGCCTACCTCTTGCTTCTCGGCGTTGAAGCCTTTGATCACCCGGATACCGTTCAGTGTCTCCGTAAGGCGCGCGGTTACCTCAGCGTTGAGTTTGCCTCTCTCGCGGAAGACAGGCCTGATGTAACTGAATACTTTCATGGAAATCACACCGAAGATGATCAGTGGAATGACAACAGACACGGTGAGAACGGGACTGATAGACAAGAGGAAAGAGAAACCAATGATGGTAGTGAGTGATCCACCGATCAATTGGACCAGCCCGGTTCCCACAATATTGCGCACTCCCTCTACGTCGGTCATGATCCTCGACACCAACTCGCCTGACCGGTGATTGTCAAAGAATCGAACGGGCAGATAAATAATGTGCCGCTGGACCTGCACGCGCAACTGCGAAATGAGGTGCTGGGCCTCGACACTGAGGATGCGCGTGAGCAAGAAAGAGGCAGCAGCGGAAACCGTGATAGCCGCCAGTATGGTCGGAATGATCTCCTTGAGCAATTCCAGGTTTTGGTTGTTCATCACCTCATCGATGATAAACTTGGTTTGGTAAGGCAGCACCACACCCGCTATGCGACTGACGACAATCAGAAGAAGGCCGATCATGACGGACTTCCGTCGAGGCCAGATGATGTCCTTGAATACCTTTCTTAGAGAGACTTTCCGTTTTGCCATAGGTCGCGTCGCTTTATCTGGTGAAGTTCCCAAAACTTACGTCTTGAGAGGATCAATTGTTTGTGGTTTTTTCGGTAACTCAGCAAATTCTTCCCAATCTGCCAAATATCGGGAAATGCGCCTCATGTGTGGCCTCTTCCTCCCAATGTTCCAGAAGGTAGTGCTCGAGGTCCTTAAGCGGGTTCTGCCCCTTCTCCCGGGTATACTTTTGTACCGCGGACCATGTCGAGATGTAACCGAGCAGTTCCTCGCGGGTCCAGTTCAGGACAATTTCCGCATCAGGAAATGGTAGTTCATCACAGGGAAAGTGAATCGACTGGTATTGGTCCTCGATCTTCTTCCTTTCCGGGTCCCAGTACTTCTGGCCTAGGAGGTTGTAATAAAGGTCATCGATGAGTTCATCCACGTCATGGTCCACGCGCAGTAGCTGATAGCCCCATATCGCAGCAACAGCGTCGGGTTTTGCCAGCCGCTTCATTTCCTGCCAAAACTGCTCTTCACCGAACCAGTGATAACTCTGCGCCGCTACGATGAGGTCGAAGCTCCGATCGGCAAATGGTGTCGATTCGGCATTAGAAATCATATAGTGAACATTGGCCAGACGGTCGGAATGGGCCATTTGCTGTGGGCTGATATCTATGCCGTAAACGGTCTGAAAGTGCTCAGCAAGTTGCATCGCCACCTGTCCGTTGCCAGTACCAACATCGAGCGCTTGTATTTTGTGCTCAACCACATCGGAGATAGCACTGATAAGCTGTTCAGGGTAATTGGGTCTGAACTTCGCGTACGAGGCAGCGTAGGATGAGAAGTGATCTTTTCGGAGTGCCAAATGGGAGTGTGATTGGGGAACTCAAAAATAGCAACTACTCCATGAACATAACATCAAACTGGGTGCGCTGTACTTCCAGTGGCTTGGGTGGTGTCTTTTCTCCCAACATTTCTAGTAAGTCGATTTCAATGGACCGAACAATGGTACTCATGGGTGTATCGGCCGCTCTACCTTCAAATGGGTCCTCGGTCAATTCCCCGGATTTGTCCAGGATATAAAAGATGAATGAAATGCCAAACGCCATAGGGATCGTGCCAATCCCCATGATGGGTACGAGAGTGAACGGGAGGCACAAAATGAAGAGCCACAGGAAGACCTGCGTGAAATAGTTGTAGTAGAAAGGGAAGACGGTATTCTTGATGCGTTCATTCATCCCTTGCAGATCATAGAAGTCTTTGATCAGTCTTGCCATTTCCAGGTGGCGAAAATTGTCAATCATCCCGGCTTCGAAGGCATAGGCAATGGCTTGATTTTGCAGATGTAGCAGCTGTGCCGGCTTGTTGGCTTTCTTCATCAGGTTCTCGTACTCCTCCTTGGGGAGGTGTTCCTCAAGTTTCTCGAATCTACTCTGCCGGCGGAGGTGAAACTTCAGAGCATAGAGCCAGGAGATGTGTCGCTGGATGATCACCTTTTGCCATTCATGCACCTCTGCGATAGTCGCATCCCCGTGCTTGGCTGACGGGAAAGTGAGCGCAAAGGAAGCGAGGGTCCTGCTTTTGTTGACGATGCCTCCCCAGATCTTGCGCGCCTCCCACCATCGATCGTAGGCACTGTTGTTGCGAAAACCGAGGAAGATAGCAAGTGCGCCACCCAATATCGTGACAGGGACTACTGGTAAGTCCAGTCCCATCCATTCGTGAAGCTCGCTATAGCTGTGTTGTAGTACCGCTACAATGCTGAAGAGCAGGAAGAGCACAATCGCCCGAAGGTTATAAAAAGTGATGCCTATGACTTGGCGAAAAATGTTGTCAGAGAACTTGAGGATCATAAGAGCGTGTGATTGTTGGCAATACCTTCAATCAACTTTGTGAAGTCCAAATTGTTAGCCGTAGGTCTGCCGGAAAAACTCAGGGCGATACACGCCGCCAAGGAACTCGTCCGGCTGGGGGAAGCGATCCTGGTGCTCGAGCACTCGTTCCGCTTTCTCCGTCAGCGTTAGATCACTGTCGATTAGCTCCCCCAAAGACCTGAGTACTCGCTCAAATTGCAGATCGCCAAAGCCTAGCCAGGGGTCGTTTCTGAGCATTTTGCCTATTAGCTGCTTTTCGTTAGTGACGCCTTCCTTGACTACCTCAAGCATGTCGTATTCTATGGCATTGATACCATTGGGGCCAGGAAACCGACTGATATGCGCCTGCAGCGCCCGGTCGAGATGGACGAATGTTGGGTGTGCTTTTCGTAGGGATTTGATTTTCTCGGCGTCGTCGTGCGTATAGACGTCCCACACCTCGTGCGCGTACTGTACATCCTCACTGGAGAGGGGCAGTCGTTCCTCGTAGAGTCTCGAGAACTCAGCAGCCCCTATTTCTCCCAATCCCTGCCAGCGACCTCCTAGCTGATTCCCCAGGCAGACCAGACTGATACGGTTATGCTGAAGGTAGGCGAGACAGGCCAGCATATTGATCTGGCAAAACAGATCAAATTCAAACCACAAAACGACTTCCTCATATTGGCTGGCGTCATCCAGCTGCTGCAGCTGTGTCATGAAGGTGTCCTGATACTTTCCAGGAGCCCCATAGGTCCCTTCAACGTACTGCCTCCGCGCCTCCCAAAATCCCTCAGATCTTATGTCTTCCGTGACTGGCCCTTCGACCATGACCTCCCGCCAGACTATTACCTCGCCATCTATGGAGGCCCTGTCGAACTCCGGTCTTGTCGCGTCGCCGTTTAATATATGAAGAGTAGAGTCAGCCGATTTTGGAGCCATTGGGTGCTTGTTGGTCAGGTTGCAATAAAATTACCGCATTGTCCTGATCATACACGCCCATCACCAGACATTCACTGCGAATGGGCCCAATTTGCTTGGGTGGAAAATTTACGACGCCGATGACTTGCCGACCTACCAGGTCTGCCGGTTGGTAATGATCGGTGATCTGTGCGGAGCTCTTGCGTATCCCGATCTCCTCACCAAAATCGACCTTAAGGATATATGCAGGTTTGCGGGCCTCCTTGAAGACGGAGGCTTCCAGCACGGTACCGACACGCATATCCACTTTTTCGAAGTCTTGCCATGAAATTGCCACACGGGCAAGTTAGGTGGAAGTGGAGACAATTACTTTCTTCCGATCAGCTCTTCGGACATCTCTATAGAATTTGACGAGCTCTGCATACCGTTTAGACTCCCATTGGCCCTTGTTTCCCCGGAAGCTCCTTACATAGATCAGTTCAGTTTCTGTTTTCCGGAACTCCGCCTTGTACTCTCCGAAGGGGGAGCTTAGTTCTATGGCTTCAGGGAGTTTTTCTATAAAACTTCCTTCTGGAAGAGCGATCCGAATTGTGTCCCTCTGCAGATAGGCGCTGGTCAGCTTGATAGGTGTCTGGCGCTCAGTTGACGGCGGGACGAACGTACTCTGGTTGAGGATATTGGGCTGGATAAACAGGCGTTTTCCGCTCACTGAGGCAGCATTGCGGATTTGCAGATCCATCGCCAGTGTAACCTTCGGAATACGAGTGCGCTCCTCCCCGAATTCGAAGTTGACAACCTTGTAATTGGGGATGTCAAGGAATTCTTCAAGCCACTCCTTTCTCGTCTCCATGTCCTGGTGCATGTAGTGCCTGACACCCATGTAGTCCACTGCGCGACCGTTGAAGTCCACCGTCCCGGAGAACTCCGCATGGCCTTCTTTATTCAAATTGATCGATGCGCTGGTGACATAGAGGTTCTGCTCGAAGTCGTACGAGGGAGTTCGCACGATCTTACCACCATCTTTGGTCACAACCAGCACCTGCCGGTCGCTATTCGATTTGCCAATGTATCCCATCGGAATATTCTGACTGGTGCACTCCAACCACAAAGTGTCGCCGTGGTTGGGGACGGAGAGAATGATATGATTGAAGCTATCATCAGGAAAATCCTCATAAACGTCTGGAGGATTGCTACCACTGTAGATCCATGTATAATGCGCCTCTATGCCTGCGGCCTCCAGGAGCGACTTTGTATAAAAGGACAACGCCTTGCAGTCCCCGTAGCCATTCTCATCGACTGAGCTCGCCGGAAATGGCTGAAACCCACCGATACCCAATTGGATGCTGACATATCGGGTACGGTCTTGCATGTACTCATAGATCGCCCGGACTTTTTCCATCGTGGTGTTGTGCTGTTCGGCCAGCCGCTGCACCTTGGCCTTGGTAGCAGGGCTTAAGTCATTTCGACCGGCATTCAATGACAGCTGCCATCTGGCCAGTTCGTCCCAGGTAGACATATTGCCTTCATAATCCTCATACTTGAATCTTGAGGGCGCCACCAAAATTTTCGGATTGTTGGCGAGTCGGTCGCCAAAGACTTCCAATTCCTGTGCTTCGTATCCCTCAAATACCCACTGATAGCTTGTTCTGCCTTTGCCATGGGAGATCTGCGGCTCACCATCATACATCAGTTGCT
This sequence comes from Cyclobacteriaceae bacterium, assembly GCA_965227935.1. Taxonomy (GTDB): domain Bacteria; phylum Bacteroidota; class Bacteroidia; order Cytophagales; family Cyclobacteriaceae; genus JAWPMT01. The sequence continues at coordinate 1,271,547 of CBDDGS010000055.1, forward strand.
TGTACCGTGGGAGCAACCCATCTGGGGCGCTTATCGTGTATACCGATCGTTCCACTGCAACCTGCTCATCAGGCAATACCGTCCAATCCGGAATGAAGTAAAGAAACTTGTAGCCGACCTGATAGCTGTATTCGATCGTGTAAGGGTAACTGCTCTGTTGCAGATTACCGAATTTGATGCGGTTGTCCTCGTACAATGAGTAGCCCTGAATGTTGCTTTGATCTACGATGTCCTTGCTCTTCAGCTTTTGGACTTCACTGCCCCATTCGTCGTATACGACAGCTTCGAAGCTTTCTACTTTTGACAACTTATCGTAATGAACAACTGGAGTCGCCATCCACGCAGCGTCCTTGTTGAGGATGGTGATCACCTTGTGCACCCGATAGGTAGATCGGTCAATAGACTCAATTGTGAATTCCGCTTCATTGAGCCTGAATACTGCGTCCGCGCCGGACACTAGATTCGCAGCTATGTCCGATACAGGATACTGCTTCTGACCCCTGGCCAGGGAGCTCATGGCAAGTACGAGAGCAATCAAGACTATTCTATGCATCATAAGCGATGGCGTTTACTGCCTTTTAAGAACGACACTTTCGGCCTGCTTGGCAACCATTTGGGCATAGAATTCCCGCAGATAAGGATACTCATCGGGGCTAAACTCGATCTTGTCCAGCCTCATCTTTGATAAGACGTTCAGAGTGTTCCCAACAGGCTGAATCTGACATACGTAGGATCCCCCTTTGTTTGGCAAGGCAATCCGTAAGGGTTGAGGGACTTCATCCACCACCACGCCATCAGGCAACTGGATTTGATAGCTCATCGTCACTTGTTTTTTGGTGTTGAAGTTGACTGGGTACTTCCGTTCTTCGGACTCGAAGGGATTCTCCTGCTGACGTCCATGTACAAACGGATTGAAGATGATCAGATCATCCATCACCTCCACGTGATCATCGAATTCCAGCGACAACTTATGGTTGATCGTTGCGCCGAGGTCGTCCATTCCCTCGATTTCATGGTTGTCAATGAACCAGGAGCTATGGCTGGTTGCAAAGTCTTGCTTGAAGTCGTCCAGATCGCCTTTGTTCGATGTTCTGAAGTCTTCGGCGTTGTACCCGCCGCGTGAGAGTTTCAGATCGCCGGTCATGATACCATCGTCCTCGATGACAAACTTACCCGTGAAGAAGGCAACGTCACCTTTCTTCCCTTCGAGATCTACCCATCTCGGATTATCGTCTGAAATGACCAATCCCTGGCCATTGAGGCATTCCTTGGGGAGCATACCGAAAGGATATCCTTTGAACCCGGCATCCATGAGGTAATCCTTCTCGTCAGCATTGGCGCAGACGATGGTGTGGTTGAAGTTCGAAGTCATCGCATACGTGGGGTGGACACGGCCGTGGTCGCGGGTACTGATACGTACAGGGTCTGCCTGGATCCCCGCTTCCCGAAGCATGGCGACCAGGAGTCGATTGATATCATTGCAGGATCCTTTGCGGTCCTTTAGGACGGCGCGCAGACGGTCGGATTCGTATTCGTCATCATGGTCGATCTCGTCGTGGACGAATTCATAGATCTTCTGGATCTTATCTGCTTCTGAGTTCGCATCTGCGACGATTACAGCTACTACATCCTTGAGGAAACCATTGTTGAAGAGGTCAGTCCCAAAGTACTCTTCGTTAGCGTATGTTCTACTCAGCGATCCGTAATTGGGTGGGAGATAGGTTTGGTAGAAGACACCAGGAATGTTGATGGATGACAATTCATATCGGACTTTTTTCACATAATCCTCTTTGGTGGTCATATAGGGTTCCTCCTTAAATGGAGGGACATTGCGAGCTATATAATGTTTCTTATTCAGCGTTACCGGCGTACTGCCGTATGTCTTGGTGGCGGTCGACTCGCCGTAGTCTACTCTGGCTCCATATCCTGATAGGATCTGCTTGTAATCGAAGTATTCAGGCACACTGACATTGTACTCATTGTGCCGGATGGGGATGTCCATTTCGAAGTACCAGGGATTCAAGCTTCGCCATCCTCCGTATTTGACGTTGTACTTGTATTCAATAATAGAGCCCACTTTCAAGTCGGGCATACTGAAGTTCTTGCTTCGCAGATCGTCTTGTATTCTCTCATCGAATACATCGCTATTCTTCACTTTGGATTCTACCACACGGCCGTTCTCGAGGTTATAGGTGACCGCTTTGAGGCCTGAGACTGCATCTCCCCGGAAGTATGGGATCTTGATGTTCCCCCGGTCCAGTTCATTTTTGTTGAGGATCTTGATCCTCGTATGAAGCGACAGGACGGTCTCAAATTCACCATCAAATGAAGTCAGACCCCACATGAGTAGGTATTCTGCTCCTGCGGAGGGGTCGATTTCAGATTCGGTCATTTTGAGGTCCGCGAGTGACACCTCGCCAAACTTCACGGGGCTTTTTTGAGCTAAGCAGTGAGTGCTCATTGCGACAATTACCATCGCAAGAGCCATAGAAAAATGTCTCATGAATATCTGTTGTGTTTTGGTTAGTCGTCTTGTATTAGTTGTTTTGGCGATCGGAAGGTTACCTTCTTAAAAAATTTCCGATCTGGTTGTCTTGTCCCTAAATGTAAGCAAATCGTCGGTTTTTCACATAATCCTACTAATGAAAAGCCATCACTGACCAGTGATCTTTTTCAGGTTTTTACTCAATCTCTGCCGGTGATTGAGTGATTCCAGCTCCTCCATTCTGTCCTCCAGTACGCGTGCCAACTCCTCTCGATGCTCGTATTTCATCACCGAAATAAACTTCTCTGTATACTGCCCCAGTTGGTTGGGTGGTGCCTTCATCAGTTGTTCGAGAATGAGCGGGAGGAGCATATTGGAACGGTCGATTTTATACAGCTGTGTAAGTATTGTAAAGCCATGATCGCGGGTGACGACTGTTCCCGAGTCCATAGCGTCAAGTATGAGGGACAGGTAGGGCTGCAACTTCTCGGGAACGAGGTAGGAGACATTGGCTAAAGCGATCATACTGCCGAAGATCTGACGGTTGACTTTGGAGTTCAATAGGTCCGCCAATTCGTCCACGTGATTGCGAAGCATCTCCGGCGCCTCGCTGCTCACAGCTGCCAGCGTCAGTACGGCATCATTGAGTTGACGTGCCGTCATTTTCTTTTCGAACAACCCGAAAATCTCTGATACGGCGTCGTAGTTTTGACCAGCGGCGATAGAGGATGCCAACTCTCGGTTGGGTCCCTGATCCCTACGTCCGTAGCCCGATGAAAACTGTGCTTCAATACCCATTGGTCTGTACATGCGTTGATCGTCTTGTCTAAAAATCGAAGTACCTTAGATACCTCAATAGCAAAATCGCAAAGATCCTCGATCTATGCAAAATATTTTTTTGGCAGATCCTGGTATTCACTCACATAAGAATACCGTGAATTGGGTATTGGTCGATGGTTTGGGATTCTGTAACTTACTTTCTCGGAAAAAACTACGGCTTTGGCACATAGATGCTTGGTATTCCTGCTATTGGGTCTCACTATGGGAAGCGCCTTTGCACAAATCAATGAGAAGGACTCCCTGGCCCTGATTGCCCTCTTCGACGCGACAAGTGGGGCTGGCTGGGTGAAAACCTGGGAGACCGAGAAAGTGGAGGATTGGCATGGCGTGGTACTGACCGCAGACGGGCAGAGGGTGAGTGAGCTACGATTGGCGGAGAACAACCTGGTAGGTGCACTTCCTGCGGAATTCTTCATCGTGGATGGTACCTACACATTAGACAGCTTGCGGGTTCTGGATCTGTCCGGAAACGTGATCTCTGACTCTTTGCCTGAGGGGATTGGGAATTTCAGCAAGTTGACGCAACTTGACCTCTCCGACAATCAGCTTGAAGGATCCTTACCCTCCGCCATCAAATTGCTCGATACCTTGTTAGCATTGGATCTGGGTGCCAATGCCTTCTCCGGGGAATTTCCTGTCCAGTTATTGTCATTGGGATGGCTCGAAAAGCTCATATTAGAAAACAACGAGTTCACAGGGAACTTTCCAGATGGACTTAATGCCTTGAGCTCATTGACGAAGTTTGATATCAGCGGCAATAATTTCACCGGTACCATTGACCGCACGCTTTACGAACTGGCTAGCTGCGATACTATTGACGTGTCTGGCAATCAACTGCAAGGGTATGTTTCCGACAGCATTCGGCTGATGACCAATCTTGCTTTTTTCGATGTCTCCGGCAACCAGCTGGATTTACTTCCGGATCTAAAAGGCTTCCTACCTTCAGGTGCGAGACTGGTTGTCTCTGGCAATAGGCTGGACTTTGGAGATCTTGAACCAAACAAATCACTTATCGCCGCGGAAGACTACTCGTCGCAGCAGCCGGTAGGCGAGCCGATCATTATAGCCCTGGCGCCCGGTCTTGATACCACGTTGGCGGTACAAGTGGAAGGTGACCACAATCATTATGCGTGGTTTCTCCGGAGGGATGATGGGGTGATAGCGGTAGGGGGCGATGATAGCACTTTTGTCATCAAAGATTTTTCGGATGACGTGAGCGGTTTTTACGGGTGCACCATTACAAATGACAGTGTGGACCTCACACTCTCCAGGAACCTGATACAGGTCGTGGCTGAAGTGGATAGCGACCAATACAACGCCCTTGTGACTCTGCTGGAAAGCCTTGCTGGGGAAGAGTGGCGTGAACTTTTGGGGTTTGAGGGCCCTGTCGCCTTATGGAATGGCGTGACCTTGCAGGATGACAAGGTGGTGAGTATTGACCTTTCCAATAGATCGCTTTCCGGTTCCATTCCCAGGACAGGGATCGATGCGCTGGAATTTCTTACATCGCTGAACCTTTCCGACAACTCGCTCGGCGACAGTATACCTTCTGTATTAGGTCAGTTGGTCTCATTGACTTCGATGGATCTAAGTGGCAACGCCCTTAGCGATACGATACCAAATGCTCTGTCGAAACTTCTCCATTTGACTGAATTGGATCTAAGTGGCAATCAGCTGACCTCCTTCGCAGCCAGTGAATTGTTTTCCTCTCCATCCCTTGAGATTTTGGATCTTTCCTCCAACCAATTGAGTGATTTCCCTGAGGCAATCAGCGTAAACACTACGTTGCGCGAGCTCAATTTATCCTCCAATGCTATTACCGGTGAATACCCTCCTGAATTGAGCAATCTGGAGTCCCTTAGTCTTCTGGACATAGGGAATAACAATATTTCTGGTTCTATACCCAGCTCCTCCTTTGCATTGACCCTTGTTCATATTGACTTGTCGAACAACAAATTGCGAGGAGCCATTCCAGCTACACTCTTTGCCGGGGACAAGCTTGTGTTCATCAATCTATCAGGCAATGAATTCAGCAGTCTGGGCGCACCTCAGATCGAATTGACGAATGTGACCACGTTTGATGTCAGTGACAATCGCATTGAAAGTTTACCCGATCTCACGACCACATTGGATGGGGAACCACTCATTGTCAGTGGCAACCGGTTGGATTTTGGTGACCTGGAGATGAATGAGGACCTTTTTGCGGATTCGACTGCGTATGGTAATCAGGCAATGGTGGATATGGAACAGATTTTTGAGGTTGCTATTGGCAATGATACTACGCTCACAGTGTCTGTGGGTGGCGCTGAGAATCGGTACCGATGGTTCAAAATCTGTGAATCGGACGACAGCGATTGCACATTGAATAGTGATTCCAGGATTCGAACAAGGTTTCCTTCTGGCGGTGAGTTCATAGATGGGACTAAGTCGATCTTTGCCATCAACTTTGATACACTCACTATCAGCTATGTTGATTCTTTGAAGGGAACATATTCTTGTTTGATAGAAAATGAAAGCCTTGATGGTTTTTTGGTTCGAAATACGATTCAGGTGGTGACCGAAGTCAAAAGAGAAGAATTTGAGGGATTGAATTTGCTGTTGGAATCGGTGGTCGGCACAGACTGGAGGCGGGACCTCCAATTAACGAATCTGCCCGTCGGTGTTTGGCCCGGTATTCAGTTGGAAGAATCGAATATCGTCAGTGTGGATTTTTCGGGATACGCTCAGGACTTGTCCCGGTCAGGCCGATTGCCTTCTGATTCGGCCATTGCTAATCTGGAGCACCTACAATTCCTCGATCTGTCTGAAAACAATTTAAGTGACAGCCTCCCTGAGATATTTGGCAGTCTCAGGAATCTGGAGGTTCTCAATCTGAGCGACAATCAATTGACCGGCGCTGTGCCATACTCGGTAACTGCCTTACCGAAACTCAAGGAGCTGAGGCTGAATAGAAACCAGTTGACAGTGTTGCCAGACACCACCTTCAGCGATACTTTAATTCTGGAGGTACTCGATGTATCGGCCAATAGATTGGACGGGCGGGTTCCAGATTGGGTTTTGAGTATCGACTCGTTGAGAGTACTGGATCTCTCTGATAATTCTTATGATACGTTGGATTTCAAACACGGTCTGTCGAATCTGTTAGTATTCGACATTTCGAACAATTCTCTTGAGGAGATTATCCTTGAGGATTTTCTCGTGGAAGATGCAGAGACTTCATTACGCAGCCTGCAAATTCTTGATATGAGCGACAATGGTTTTGGAGGTAGCGTACCACCGGGTATCAACAAGTTGACCAATCTCCGGGAGCTTGATCTGAGCGACAATGCCCTCACCGAGATTTTTCCCGCGATCGATAGTCTCTCGCGCTTGGAGACGCTCAACCTTTCACGTAATCAACTGGACTCAATTTCCGCGGGCAGTTGGGAGGAGCCAAATGATCTTCCTGTCCTGCGAAACCTCTTTTTGTCCGGAAACAACCTGACTTGGATCCCGCCGTTTACCGATTCGGAGGTCAACAGAATGCAGGTTCGTGTGAGGGACAATCGGTTAACACACGAGTTCCTGGTTCCTAACTATAAGAAGTTTCAGGCGATAGGGAAGGAGGATAATTTTCTATTTGCTCCACAACAGGAGATTTTTGCGGGGTTGCTGGTAAATCGCCGGCAAGACACCGTCTTGGTCGTTGGCGATGATTTTGATGGCAATGAATACAACTGGACAAAAGATCCACAATTGGTACTCGACGCTACGACGGCCGAACTTGCGCTAGACAACATTGAGTATACGGATCATGGGATCTATCGTGCCATTGTCACGAATCCAGATTCGGTGTTCCAGGCAGAGAAGTTCAGCATGCATTATGTATTTGACTTGCAGGTAGAACCACCCCTGCCAACTGTGGAGCGGCCACTACCATTTTGTATTGGTTCCGACTCGGTTGTATTGACCAATGATGAGGATACAATTGGTGTGGACACCTACTGGTACTTTAACCGTCCCGCCGAGGGTCAACCAGATGTTGTAGCTCCAACTGTCAACTATGTGCTTCGGACTGAAGACGAGTCAGGGGCACGTTGTTGCGGCATAGATACCGTCAATTTCCGCACGCTGGTGGGTACCAGGCGCAGCGCAGCCAAACAGGTGGTCATCTACCAACGACCTGTTCTGGAATTGGAAGAGACGGACTCCTCCACCATGATCAAGGTCTTCCCTGCTATTGATACAGCTACTTACCGTTGGTTTGTGGATGGATTGGAGCAACCAGACTTGGAAAACAGTGGCACTGCAGATGCATCACCGGGAGCGTATCAGGTACAGATCAAGCTGGATCTATGCACGGCAACAAGCGATCCTCTGGAACACGGTGGAGGTCGGATTCTGGCTGTTGCATTGGATGACTCAGCGCCCATACTGTACCCCAATCCATTGGAACCGGCAGGAGGTCCTTTAAATTTGCGATTGGGATCTCTGGCCCCGACGCAGGTGACCATTTACTCCCTGCAGGGAGAGGTCATTGATAATCGGGTTTTCCTTCACCATGATAGAGAAATATCTCTATCGCTACCCAATCTATCCGAGGGGACTTACTTTGTAGCTATTCTTCAAAGTGAGCAGCTACGAGTACGAAAACTGTTGGTGGCCGATTAGGGATCAGTCAAAAATCGTAGATAGGTCTTCCGATCGTAGTCTGATGAGAAAGGGGCGCTGTAGGGTGTTGCTAATGAGGATCGTGCCGAACACGTGAATATCCCCATCGTGCTCCAATACCTTCGTTGCCTGCATCTGATGTCGATCGCCAAATGAGATACTGGAAGGCTCTTTCCCTTCCTCGCTAGGGTTTCGTATTACCTCAACTCGACGGTTGAGTGTGGTTCCGGCAATGAACCGGTCTTCACCGTTCTTGGCAACCTCGACGGGGAAGTCCGGATCAAGTAGATTCGGAATATAGTCGCGTGACAAGATCCTGGATTCAAGGCCGCGGAATTCCGCTTTATAAAATGCGAGTGGCTCTCCAATGCCTTCCCTGTCCACTAACAAAAACTCGAATGCATGATCGCCCGAAGCTTTTTCGAGATGGGCTGTATGATTTTGCCTCGCTTCGGTCGTATTGATAATTGACTCGACCTCACCCAGTGCCTTTAGGGACATATTGTTCCCAATTGGCGCTGCCAGGGCAATTTTTTCGCCCACTACCTCGAGGTGCAAATACGGCGCTACCTCCGTTCTGAAGTTGACATCGTCCGAGCCGAATCGAAATGCTCCTGGGTCATAGTTGAAATCAGTGATAGTCTGCGCCTCGCTATTGGGATCTGAAAGCACGGAGATACGCGCTGTCGTTCTATCCAGGTCGTCACGGTTCAATCCCAGCAGCAGCAATCGACCATCGGCAGTCGTGGTGATCGCTTCCACCCATCCGGCCTCCGAGATCATCGGCATGTTTGAATTGACCGTACCGTCAAGGCTCGTGCTGACGCGATAAACACCTGTATTAGTGCTCCATAAGAACCAAAACTCTTCACCGACCCTCTGCACTTTGCTAGGTACACCCGGAGGAAGGGCTAGCTTCTGACATGGGGAGGATGATAAACCGCCGTCGTGTCCCACGACCGAGATAATGAGACGTCCGTCCTGTGCCTGGAACTTCGTATTTGCCGGAGAGGCTTCGCACAAGCCAAAAAGCACAAACGCAGAGCCATTGTCGGCCACATCAAAGAGTAGGACGTTGGTAGAGTCACTTAAGACATTGAAAACGGTGAATTGGTCAAGGCTCTTGATAATGCTCTCCTCCGAACATCCCAGTGCCAGAGATATGGCTATTAGATAAGCGATCTTTTCAATTTGCTTCATTGGATCTGGGCTTAGCTTTCTTAGGAAATGCTCTGAATCCGATATTCCAACCACGGGTTAAGGTGATCTCAAAAGTCGTGAGTTTGAAGCTTTCTACGGTCTGAAAGTCGTCGAAAAGCACTTCGCGAGCTGCTTGATTGTTCAAATTGCCTTGAAGCCTGTTTAGGGGATAGTTGACCCTCATGTGGGCACCGAAAGAAGTGGACTTCCAAAACCATAGATAGCCCCAACCGAAGAACACCTCGTGTAGCACCCGATTATTGTCAAATGCTTCATTGATCAATACGTCTCCTTTTTTATACCGCGATAGCCATTTGGTATTTGCACCTGCAAAGACCTGTATTAACTCTACGTGCTCTGCTTTTTGCCTAATACCAAACTGGTACCCTCCGCTCATTTCCAAGTCCAGAAAGAGCAATCGACTGACGATCTCATCTTTTACTCCGGGTAGGTCCGGTGGAGTCGTGTAAATGGACTTCAATTGCTGCCAGGAAACGCCACCACTCACACGGGTGTAAAACCGCTTGCACAATGGGAGATCTGCGTATGCTTGAAACTTAAATCCTCCGTTGGACAGGAGCTCCTTGTCGGTGGCCGGAAGATCGGCGACCACACTATATGTTTCGGGAGACATGTCCAACGCCGGGAATTGGTAGGTGCCGGATAAACCAAGAGCAAACTCTGGCAGAATGACCAATCGGAACTCCTCCTTGGATTTTGGTTTCAAATTGCTGTTCCCTGCCTTGTCGAAAAAGGGTTCGTACTGCAGTAGCCTCTTTACGTAGAGCTGCCGTTTGGGATCTCCCCTCGGCAGTTGGGTCAATGCAAGCCATGAGGCATACTCATAGTAACGGATGAATGTTGCATTATTATTGCCATTTTTCCTGATTACGGACCAGGCGCTTATCAACTTTGGCCTCAGTGTTTCGATAGCATTGATTCTGCCCAGGGCAATTTTATCATCGGACTCTTTGAATTCGTCGGGTAGCGGTGCTACAAACTTCTTGACCTCATCCAGGTATCCTTCGGTAGTTGATGCTTCAGTTGAAACCACCTTCAAATTCGCTTCTTGGCTGCGTACCTCATAGAGTAGGCACAGCAGCACGCATAGGGCTACTAGCTTATTGGCATTTCCCATCATGACAAATCAGAATATTAAGTCGGTAAGACTTGGATTGAGAAAAAAAGTACAGGGAATCAGCGTCTGGGCTGAAGGCTATGTCATATATCTGATCGGCTGTTGCGTTTTCGTTGTGGTAGATTATATAAGGTTCGGTTTTATCAAGCCGGTACTTCAGTTCATTTCCTCCAATCGGCCAGAGGTACAGGGTCTTTGTCGTAGCTGCGAGCCGCCACTTGTGGTTTTCCACGCACCAATTCACGTCATCGTTCTCTTCTGCCGGTGGCTTGGCGCGGTCGCGAACGTCACCTTCGCAACTTATATAGTCCTGATTCCTGGGCGCATCCTGATTGGTCTCCTCCCTCGATAGCCATACGAGCTGCTCATAAACTTCTTTTGGGAACTGAGTATAGGGATTTTCTTCTTTAGCACGCGTATTCAGCACATCTGCGACGCGATCCTTAAAGTTCTTGATAATTGTCTCTTCAGGAAACTCCTCTTGCAAGGCTGAATCCAATTTGAGTAAGTTGTAGTAGAGGACGTTGAAAGTATCTGGTCTCAGGCTAGGAACGCGATGGAATGATGTTAGCGCCCTTCGGGCGCTAAAAAGTCGTTTCCATAGCTCTTCAAGCTATCGACCTTTTCATTCGCTGACAGGCCAGTATTCACTACAGCGAGTGCATTTTTTCTTGCTGTTTCAATCTCCCCTTGTTTTTTTGCTCTGAACTCAAGCACTCTGGTTCTCAATTCACTCAATTGGGCTTCGATCTTCGCTATAGTGGCTTGTTTGCGTTGCTCTTCTGCTTTCACCCTAGCGATCTGTTCGTCTTGCTGGGCTTTTCTGGCTTGTTCCGTGGCAATCTCGGCCTCAGTCTTTTGCCTTTCAGCTTCAATTCTCAAAGAGTCAGCCTTGTCCTTTTCCTGTTCTGCGATTGATTTTTGATTTTCAGCTTCCGTTCTATCTAATTCTGCTTGTTTTTGAGCCTTCTTTGCTGCCTCCGTAGCCACAGTGGCAATATCTCTTTGCCGTTGAAAGTCATCAGCCCTTTCCTGCTCTCGTTGTAGGAACCATAGAGATACCAGGATACCTCCAACTAGCACGGCGATGGCGACTGCTATGCCACCGACTCTCCACACTCCTTTCCACCATTCTTTTTCGGCTTTGACGGTATCTATGAGCGTATCGTGGATGAGTTCGATGTACTTATTCCCTGCCATGTCAGGGATCCGGATGACCTTTCTGTTCTCCAGCTCCTTTAGGCTTTCTTCACTGACAAAGAGCTTACCTTTCGCTACGTCGTAGGGAAAGAGCAATCGACGCCCCTCTTCTGTAATGAGGTCATTCCAAATCACTCTTTTGGTCCAGAACCCAATGCCCCGGGTCTTCTCCTTGTAGAATTGTTTGATCCTTTTTTGGTAGGCCTCCAGGTTAATGTGTGATTCTCGTATCTCGTGTCCTTTGATCCAGCCTTTTTTGGTACCGTCGATGTTAGGTCTTCCGAAAAACAACCATTTTGCCTTTGAGACCTCTCGCCATCTATCCTCCACCAGCTGGTAGGCGTACAGGCTTAAGAGGAAGGGTTCGTAGATGTCCTTTCCTCGTCGCTCAAGGGGATTCTTCACCTCAATTACGTCCAGTAGTTTTTCGCGAGCCTTTGGGTTCTTGAAGAATCCTTTCCCTGCTTTTTGCAGGACCTCCATCGCACTTTCGCGATCAAACCGCCTGAGCCGGTAGCGCATGCCCGACTTCATGATCGATGGCATCTGCCATTTCAGAGATTCAAGGTCAGCCAGCGCCTCCTCACGGCACCCGATGATCACTCTTACATTTTCAACAAGTTCCTTGGTCTTATTTGCTTGGTCTTTGGACATCGACTTAATGGCATTGGGCATGCGCATTTCTATAATCGATGCTAGTTGAGAGAGGAATTCCTTTGCGTCGCCTGGAAGCATCGAAGGATCTGTATTGAAGATTTCCTCAAACTGATCCAGGATCAGACATGGTGCCTTCCGTTGTCCATCTATATCGAAGAAGTGCCGGCTGCCAAGGTATTCCCATAGATTATTCGGTACGGAGAATGTCTCGTTTGTGAGCTCTTCCGTTGTACCTTCTTCAGCGAACTGCTCACGAATTCTGGTAAGAAAGTCTTCTTCTTCAAGAATATTGGTACTTCTCAGCCGGACCGCCAAAAATTGTTCATCGATCTGCGGTATGATACCGGCGTTGATAAGAGAGCTTTTGCCAGTTCCTGATTTACCAAAGAGCAGTAACAGTCGGTTTTGAGTGATCTTTTGGGCGAGCTGAATTTTCTCGGTGGATCTCCCGAAGAATAATTCGATATCCTCTGCGGTGTTCTCGTAGTAGTTGAGCGCTTTGAATGGATTATAGACCTTCTGCTTCACCGTCGAGCCTCTTGTTGTCTGGTGCGTAATTGAGTTATGGCAGACTGTGGAAGCAGTCCATCATCGGCGAGTTTGATGTAACTCTTCCGCTCAAAAATACTTACAAGCCGGAGCGTCGTGTCATCGCCGAGCAAAACCGGGATGACTTCCACATTGTAGGAACCGTTTGACTCGCGATCAAGGGCGTATTCCCATTCCAATTGGAAGTACGGTTTGGCGCTTCCGGACTTCGCCTCACTCTCGTATCGTTGGATCGATTCAGGGGTGACCAGTGCCAATACAAGACAAGATCGATCAATGCCCGCCTTGATTTTGTCAGTGAAAGTATTTCCGTACTCTATCTGGCTTTCGTCAAACCACTGATCTATTTCTTCTCTTTCAAGCTGCTTGACAATGCCATTAGCGATGGCGCCATTATCTGAGGCGTAGCTGACAAATACCAGCTGGTTTTTCAAGTCATCTGTCAGGACATCCGGATAGTCATTTCTCAACTTTGAGAAAAGCCGCGCGATAAAGTCTTGCGAAGAGATTCCATAAAACGTCCTCAAATTCTTCGTCTCGAACGTCGCAGTCATTTCTTGCTCCCGGGTACGTGGATCGGCTCCCCAGTATCCGTGTTCTGTTATATTCACGCATGACTCTTTAAGCGTTGTCAGATCTTTGCCTATCAAGGCCTTCAGGAAAAACTTGAATTGCCATTCGGAGTACGCGAACCCTAGGAAAAGAAACGTCAAATTCGGGGTTCCAAGAATATCTCTCAGGGTATTGAGATGGGTCTCCGCATCCTTGATCCTAAAGACCATGTCTATATAGCTATCATCGACGATCGGGAGCGGAGCATCTGACAACTGATCATGCTGAGGTGCGACATTGTAGATAAGTGGGTCCTTTAGCGCCGAGTAGACCTTGTGTGGTCTTGGTTCCGTTTCTCTGAGGTTTACCCGATCGAGCGGTATGTCCTTTTGATCGTCGTCCTCGAAATTGAAAACATCACACTTACCTCTATATTTCTTGATCAGCTCGTCCAGGAAGTTGTAGTAACTGGCGTTGATGAAGAACTTCATGGTAGAGATCTTAGCGAGTTTCTCAAAGCTTTCTATAAAAAGATGATGGGACTTTTTGCTGATTGCCTCTGTAATCGCAGTATGTGTATCCTCCAAGAAAATGGTCTTTGCTTCGGCACCCAGGTAGGCCTCGTTGAGGCTCAGGTACTCAGTGCCTTCCTCTTCGACTCTGGCCAAGTTGATGAATTCAATGAAAGGCATACGTCCATTATGGTCCTGTAGTTCCTGAGACCTCTGCTGCACCTCTTTCTCCAGAGGCTGCAACGCTTCATGACTGATCTTGAGGAGGTCGGGTCCTATTATGGCTATAACTGAACCCTTGGCTACCCGCTTGGCAACACGGGCAATCTCTTTATCTATGTCACTATCGACTTCATGTACGATGTCTTCTGACATGCTCTCTCTTGGTTTGGGTTGGTCAAAACGCGAGAGATGAATTTTGGTCTTAATTTAGCGGTCGGTGTCACACGGTAGAAACTGAGCGTCAAGAGGTTGAAGCCTCATTATTTACGCAGTTCTTTATGGAAGATAAGAATCCTTTGAATCGTATGCAACTTCTTTTTGTGCAATGCCGCCTTACGTTTGTAAAATGGTTGTTTTTCTCCAGCAACAGAGGGAGCTGCGTCAGCCCGAAGTAGTGTGCAGCTCTGTGAATGATAGTAACTTTGGGTCATTAATCACATCGTGATTTGTGAGCACGTATCTCATTTTCGGCGTCACCCTGGGGCTTTTGATGGCCTTGATCATTAGAAGTGCTCGAATGAGCAGGTGGCTTCCCGTGTCTTTACTGATGCATCTTACGATGTTCACAGGCTCCTTAATGTGGGAGTTGACACTCTCTCAAGTATTGTGGTGGGCGGTACTGGGAGTCGCGATCAGCCGATTGCTGCTACTGGATTTCTTCGCCGTTAGCAAGCCCTTCCGGACACTATCAATCACGCTTGGTTCCCTCATCTTGTTTTTCATGAGCAATCTCTGGCCACAGCATTCGTACTACTTTGTAGCGGTAGCGGTAGCGGGTTTGCTGGAGACTTATTTCTTGTGGCGAACGACGGCCCTGCTCTTTCGAAGACATGGGATTGCCTTTCTTGGTCGAAATGGCGGCCGCATCACCTGGCTGACCATCACGTCGATTTACTATCCTTTGATCCTCATCACGGTCTGGCTCCTCCCTTCGACGGTGATCCTGATGGGTGTTGTCCTACCGTTTGCGATCTACAGCATGTGGCACTTGTCAAAGAACGAGACCTACGCACCCATCGAAGTAGCTAAGAAGTATTCGAAGTCGACCCTCGACGCCGGTGAGAAGGCCAGACTCTCTCGCCAGCTTGACGCGCTCATTGAGGATGGTAGCTTCTTCACAGCCAGTGACAGCTCCCTCCAGGGGCTCTCCAAAGAGCTGCATACCAGCACCCACAATGTTAGCCAGCTACTCAATGAAACCAAGGGCAGGACCTTCTTTGAGATCCAGGCGCAGGTACGGATGAGAAGGGCCAAGTCCCTGCTCACCAACAAGAGCTATGACCACCTGAAAATAGAGGAGATTGGCAACCAGGTGGGCTATGCCTCCAAATCATCCTTTAATACGACCTTCAAGAAACAGACAGGGCGGACACCCTCTGAGTATCGGTCACAGCACGTTCGACCCTATAAAGTCGAACGTCCTACGGACGGGGCCGAACGTGACTCCTTGCGGCTGCTCGATACCTTCGAGTGGATTCAAAACTCAAGTGTCATGTTTTCAAATTTCTTCAAAGTCTACTTTCGTACACAGCTTCGAAACAAGCTGTTTAGTGGTATCAATCTTATAGGTCTCGTCACTGGTCTCTGTAGTGCTATCTTCATTCTCGTGTACCTGCAGCACGAGTTGTCCTATGATACTTTCCATGAGAGGTCCGAAGACATTTACAGAATCATTTGGCAGTCTGACAATCCCCAGACGCGTACACCTCACCCCGCTGCGCAAGCATTGGTTCGGGACTTCCCGGAAGTGGAGAGCGCCGTTAGTTTTAGTCCCGTCTATGGCCCCGGCTTGACGCTCCAGTCTATCTACGTTCGCAACCCACTCAACAACCGGATGTTCCGGGAGCCGGATTGCTTCTCGGCAGATTCTACCTTCTTTGATGTTTTTGACTTCGAGCTCCAGGTCGGCGATCCCAAGACGGCCCTTGATGATGTGGGCGATGTCGTGATCAGTGAGACTTTAGCCAGGAAATACTTTGATGACGAAAGTCCCCTCGGCAAGATCATCGAATTCGTCGAGTATGGATTTTCAGGGATGGTTTCGGGCGTGATGGAGGATGCTCCAGCCGGTAGTCACTTCCACCCTCAAGTATTGATTTCATATGTCTCCCGTAAGTCCGCGCAGCCCGACCTGGAGTGGTGGACATGGGCGGATTTTGGCCACTTCAACTACATAAAACTACGCCCCGGAACTGATGCGTCGAGTTTAGAGTCCGCCATGATCGAGTGGGTCACAGGATATGTGGATCTGTCGGAGGACGATCTGGCCAGTCTACGTGCAAGGCATCACTACCTGGAGTTGCAGCCTATTACAGATATTCATTTGCACTCCGATGTCAGATGGGAACTGGAAGCCAATGGCAGCATTACTTTCGTGCGAATCCTGGCGGCTTCACTGCTCTTCCTGGTTGTGATCGTAGCCATCAATTTTGTCAATCTATCGACCGCAAGGGCGTTCGAACGAAGCAAAGAAGTGGGTATCCGACGAAGCCTGGGGGCTCATAAGATGACCGTCTCCTTACAGTTTCTTTTGGAGTCGGTGATCACCACGCTACTGGCGCTGGTCGTGGCCTTCGTTTGTGCCCTGCTACTTTTCAATCAATTTGTGCACCTCGCGGGATTGCCCGTAGATACCAGCGTTTTGCGACATCCTACCATCTTGCTCAGTAGTGTCGCGGTTGCACTCCTCATCGGGATCATCACGGGTATTTATCCTTCGTTGGCGGTCGTCAACATTGAGCCGGTGGAGATACTCAAGGGCAAAAGCAACCCGAGGGCCAGGGCCGGCGGTATGAGGAAGGCGCTGATCTTCGTGCAGTTCATGGTCTCCACGATCATGATTTTCGGCAGTACCGTCATCCTGCAGCAGGTAAGATATATTGAGGACAAAGACCTCGGATTCGAAACGGACGAGCTGCTGGTGATGGAGCTACACGATCGGTCCGAGATGCAGCGCCTTCCGGCTATGAAGGCCGAGGTCATGAAGATCCCTGGTGTGCTTGGAGCCGCGGGTATATCTAACCTGCCAGGTACCCAGTTTAACCAAAATCCGGTCTTTGCTGTCAACAACCCTGACCACGTCGTGTCCTTCGCGGAGGTCAAGCTGGATTTCGGAACACTGGAGCTTATGGGTTTGGAGCTTGAGGGTGGTCGCTGGTTGGATCAGTCCATGGGCGTAGACTCCTCAGGTGTGAGCTTTGTGGTCAATGAAGCGGCCGTTGCACAACTCCAGTTGGAGCGACCTTTTGATACACCCATCCGATGGGTGACAGAAGGTCCCGGCTTCGAAGGGAAGATCGTCGGCGTTATCGAGGACTTCCACTACAAGTCGTTGCACAAGACCATTCAGCCGCTGATCATGCAGATCAATGCACAGGATATGAACTATCTCCTCGTCAAGGTCGCTGCTGGGGCCAATGTATCCGAAGTTGTCCAGGGTCTGTCACAAGTACATACCTCCTTTGATCAGCAGTTTGACATGGACTACTATTTCCTTGATCGCGTGATCGACGACCAGTATCAGGCTGAGGAGCGAGCCCTTGCCATATTCAGGATATTTACGTTTCTAGCGATCATCATGGCAGCTCTGGGTCTACTGGGGATGGCGTTTTTGGTGATCACGCAGAGGACCAAAGAGATCGGCATACGGAAGGTAATAGGAGCCACGTCCACAGATATCTGGTGGATGGAGCTACGTCCGTTTCTGGTGATCATCGGCTTGTCACTGGCGTTGGGTCTGCCGCTGTCACACTATGCCATGGATCAGTGGCTCAATATTTTTGCCTACCGGACCTCACTCGATTGGGTACCCTATGCTGGCAGCACGGTGATTTTGCTCGTCGTGGCTGTCTTGACTGTTTCTGTGGCTGTACTACGCACGATACTGAGAAACCCTAGCAAGTCGTTAAGGTATGAGTGATTGAGGGGTACGGATCGCCGTTTGTCAGAAATGCGTATCTTCAACCCTCAGAGACCTCGGAAGTTATGACAAACAAATCCCGTTTTGCCGCTGTCTTGCTGGCGCTGACCGTCGTCGGGACGGTACAAGCCCAGGTGGTTCGCTTTGGGGTGAAAGCCGGGGCTTCCTATCCGAGTACACAGAATTTCGACTTCTCCAACAAGGATGGGCTGGATGGATTGGGATTTTTCGGCGGTGGCATCGGCGAGTATCGATCAGGTCCACTGGCTGCTACTGGGGAGGCGTTGTTTGACTACACGCAATTTAGCGGGACGGTCAATGGTCTGGAGACAGACTACTACTACTCTCGTGTGGTGCTTCCCATTGCCTTCAAGTATTATGTTTACGGTGGCCTCAATCTGCAATTGGGCGGGCAGCTGGGCATATTGATCACGGCAGAGTCAGAGTCCACGATTGAGTCGCGTGGTACCGTCCGCCACGATATTTCGCTGACCACCAGCTCCATGGATGCCGGCGCATTTTTTGGTGTGGGTTATGAGCTGCCGCTGGGTCTGGACTTCAACCTGCGATACGGTGCGGGGATCACTGATTTTCCTACATCCGGAGAGAAGTTGTCTGGTCCCTCCTTATCTGTTGGCTATTACATCTACAGCAGTGGACAGCAAAAGAAAGGGACCCCCTCAATCAAGGGCAAGAAATGGAAACGAGGCCGTAGTAAGTCCGGTAAGCGGGGTTGAGACCCTCACCGGCTGGCGCGCAGTGCCGATCACAGCGCGTGAATCAAGAGCTGTACAAGAAGAGATAGTGGCAGGTCCGGAAGCTGATGGCTCTGGATCATGCTTATCCCCCTTGCCCCGAAGTAGAGGTCGGCCTTAGTTGACCGATCAGGAGAAATGAATTCCTCTCACTTCAGTGCGAGCGCTGGCCTCATTGGCTAGCCTGGTACAACCTCGAGAGAGATCCGGGAGAGCAATACGCTTGAGGTATTCAAAAAAAAGTCCCGTTCCACGCCTTAGGGAGTGAAACGGGACTCACAAGCTCAGCAACTGCTGACTTTAACCCGCATACACGGGAATGCCCTTCTTTTCGGCAAATGCTTTAATTGCGCGCTTTACCGATTTGGATACCTCGGGTGTTGCGCTGTAGGGGAGTTTGATCGTCCCATTCGCTGTATCCAGGACGATGAGGTAACTCTTGAAAACTACGCTCTTGATTTCATTCCAGGCAAGATCAGTACCGCCCTTTTTGGAGCCAGTCTTCATCATTAGTCGCTCATTGTCCAGATTGACACTGGACTTGCCTTTGGCACTGGCGAATAGGATGATCCCCAGGACTGCTATGATCCCACCGGTCACATCCACGAGATAACCCATGTTTTCAGGAATTAAGCCTTCAGGGATTACCCCTGGGGGAATCACCCCGAGCTGATTAGCAGCGACGATACCGCCACCAATGAGAAGAAACAGCGTGCCGAATATGCGGGCACCTGCGCCGTTACCCCCTCCGAGAAGAATTTTTGTCTTTTGCATGGCTGCTAGTAATTATTCAGTATAAATATACAAATATTATTTATAACGGTTTTAATATCAGCAATGAGAACTTATTGATAGACAGTGGTCAAAGTGAAAGATTTGGATCAACCGGTAGCGTATCTTACCCTCAATGATATCGGGTTCGAGCACAGAGAAGACCGTATTCAAGTTGCCCGAGCAACAACGTTTGGCTTGGACATCGTACTTGAGAAAGACCCGTAATTCCCTCGCTACGTCGAAGTTGGCGGGTAGTGTAGCCTTACTTACTGCTCATTAGACATTCGGATCATTCGCGCACTGAGGTCCGGATCTTCCATATCAGCATCCAGTGGGAACATGGGGCGCTTGATGCGTTCGTAGCCCAACCGCTGCAGGTCTTGATCTACCCCGCCAGGTGTCAGTGCCATCACCCAGTCTCCTCGCATATTGTACAGCTCTGGTACTAAGTAGCCAATTTTGACCACAACGATGTCAGCCTCCCTCGGATTCAAGTCCAGGTTGGTGAAGTCTTCTTCGTGATGGTAAGGCTTTCGCTTCCTGGTGACGATCACATCTATGCTGCCTACGCGGACGACTACTTCTACTTCGGCGTCACGGTCACCCTCGAAAATCGCCCGGACCTCGCCTTGTAGCTCCAGCGGAGGGGCATATCGATCGTCAACAGCAGCTCCGGCCAATTCCTTCAATGACCCTCCGACGCCCACTTCCAAGGCCTTTTCAACGAGTTCCGGGCCGGGGACGGAGGCGTAAATGAGATTGGGCCCGTCGGCAGATTGGAACTCCGGCCGCGCCAGCAGCTGCTGCAGTGTCCACGTAACGTCTCCCGCACCTCCGGCGGTGGGGTTGTCTCCCATGTCGCTGATCATGAACGGCTTCTTTTCACTGGCCAGCGCCTGCGCCAGCGCATCGTCGAGCGTAGTCGTGGGGGCTACAAACTCAAATTCTTCTCGCACGTCCCACATGGACTGAGCCAACTCTTCTGCCCCTGATTTCACCCTTTGCTCATCATCACCGACAACCATTACCACCGCATGATTGCGAGGTTCGTCTGCCCAGGCATAGCCCACCCAGATAGCCGCATCGACGACACCCTCCTGATCGGCGATGGGTCCGACTTTGGCATAAAGGCTCTTACCGGGTTCCACACGTGTGCTCGTCTTCTCTCCGGGGAGGAGTATGGGCACAGGTACCCAGGCTTTGTAGGCCGGTCGCCCAGCGCCGCTCTCCAGCCGTTCCAACAGATTGGTCACAGCTCGCCTTTTGGATTCCATGGCGTCCTCGTGCGGAGCCATGCGATAGCAAGTGATGAGGTCACTTTCTGCAGCCAGTCGCTCGGACACGTTGCCATGCAGATCCATGCAGGTAGATACCAATACATCGTCGCCAATTACCTCTCGAATCCGCTGGATCATATCACCCTCAGGATCGTCAAGTCCGACCACACTCATCGCGCCGTGAATATCGAAAAATAAGCCATCGTAGGGTTTCCCGGCCTCCAGCATTTCGAGCGTTTCGCCCATCAGGGATTCATAAGCCTCACGCGTTACGATACCTCCCGGCAATGCGTGCCCTTTGACAGTGGGGATCCACTCGGCCTTTGTCCTCAGTACGGAGTCCTCATGAAAGAAGCGGAAGTACCCATAGACGTCATCCCCGATTCTGGCATGAAAAGCATCTCGCGTTGATTGCGCTGGCGAGAACGTACTTGACTCTATGGCGAGGCCAGCGATGGCGATGCGTGGCAGCTTTTCGGAGTCTACGGAAGGAGCGGAGCAACTGGAGATAATGGCAATGACAATGGAAGAGAGCAACAGTTTTTTCATAGACCGCAAGTCTATGGAGAAATTGTCAATTCTCATGGATGCTGCCTAATACGTGCATGTTGCGGACCGTCTACAACATCTTCCCAATCAGCTCCTTCATCAGCTTGTAGGCTACCATCGCCGTTGCGTTGTTCAAGTCTCTCATCGGGTTGTATTCGACAATATCGGCTGCCAGAACGCGACCCTTTATCTGTTGTAGCATATCCAGCAATTGCCGCGTGCTCAGCCCTCCGGGTTCGTGGTGAGATACGCCGGGGGCAAAAGCCGGATCCAACACATCAAGGTCCAACGAGATATACAACGGATCCGACAAGCCCTGCAGAAAGTCCAGGTTCAAATCCTTCATCTCGATGGCTTGGATGCCGTACCTGGTGATCTGCTCTCTCTGATGGGTGTTGAGGGTGCGGAGGCCGACTTGTGTCAGTGACCCGATATCGCAAGACTCCATGATCCGCGCGAAGGGAGAAGCGTGTGAGTAGGGGTTGCTGTCGAAGTCCTCGTAGAGATCCGCATGAGCATCGAAATGCAGAATGTGGAGACTGGGGAATTGCTCAGCCACAGCACTGATCAAGGGGTAACTGACGGAGTGATCGCCACCAAGCGATAACAACCTCGCTCCGTCGGAAATGGCAGAAGTCGCAGACTCCTTGATCTGCAGGAAGGCATCCCGCGAATTTTCATTGGCAAACGAAAGGTCTCCAAGGTCTTCGTAGGCGTCTCCCGGTGTGATGTTTAGGCCAGATTCTGAAAATCGATTGGCAGATCCCTCTGCGTCCATCAGGCGAATTCGGGCTGGTGCGTGGGCTGGGCCTCGCAGAAACGATGAGTTGGCGTCGAATGGGATACCTAATAGTTTGACCATGTTGCACAATTGAGATTTGAAGAATGCATCGCCTGTCTACCTGGTTGATTCACGGATTCTGCGGATTGACATAGAGACAGAGTCCCCCCTGTACATACCTTCCAGATATACAAGCGAATCCGTCCTGTCGTAAGAGAGAGGCATCAATGCTCCATCTATTTGGAAAGTAAGTGTCTTGTTTGCCGTGTCGAGCCGACTGCCGAGAAACCTACGCAGCTTTGGGTCATCGAATTCCATGATGACCTGCTGATCGGTGTAATACTCAAAATAAAGCTTGGAGAGGTACTTGTCGTAGGATTGCACGTAGAAGGTTGAATCATTGGAGACCTCAAGGTTGTCAACTGCCCACACCCCTCGAAGAAAAGTCTTGTTTTCGTCCCCGTCAGCAGTGAGAAATCGCAGAAAAACACCTGCGACAATCACCAGTGCGATGGCCGTCGTCCTGAGCACATGCTGAAAGCTGAACAGTACTGGGGCCTTTGCAGGGAAAGTGAGGAAAGTATTCCACAGCTTCTGCACATCCAGGAGCAGAAGGTACATGACACATAGGGTCAGGATACTTATGTCTATCAACGCGTTGGGGTTGATCCTGAAGTATATATTGACCATCAAAATGTTCAGCACCACCGGGAACAATATGACGGCCCCAAGTAGCCTGGTCCTTCGTGTGAGCAGCAGCAGCGACCCAATGATCTGGGAAAGCCCCACCACGTTCTGAAAACCCTGGGAGTATCCGAAGTAGTACCAGGTGAGATGAAAAGGATGCAGATCGATGATCGGCGTATCCTTGACATATTCGGGTAGGTTGAACTGTGTGTCCAGCAGTTTGCTGACTCCGGCATTGATCAAGCTGTAGGCCACCCAAAGGCGCAGGAAAAATTGTATACCAATGTCTACTTTCCAGGATTGATCACCCCACCTTGTGAGAGAGAAGATCGCCAGCAGCAAGCCCAATGCGGCCACACCAAGCAGGATCCAAAATGAGATATCCCAAAAGGGGAACTCCCAGCCAATCGTAGCTTCGAGAATATCGAATGAGCGATAGCAGAGGCTGACGAAGGCGAGGCCTGCGACCGTCCCGCCGAATATTCGAATGATCTTTGTGTAAGTACTGCTAGGGTCGATGATGGAATTTAAAGAATTCCCACACTTCTTCGGCCATTTCGATGTCGCCGTTTTGCTCACCGGCCAGTGCTTTCCAGATGATGGAGTAGCGCTCGTCGCGACTGGGTTCGGTATGACCTCCCCCGACGATTTCATGCAGTACTACCTCCGTACTGTCGGTGCCTCCCGCATAGGTAATTCTGCGTGCTGTAGACCTATCCAGCCTGTTTACATCAGGGAAAAAAATAGTGTCCGGTGCGGCAGTTATGCCATTGCGCTCGACCCACTGCGCGATGGTTTCCTGTGCGGAGTAGATGACTCCTCGGTTGCTGGCCATCTCACCTCCTTCGAAGGGCGCGATGGGATCGTCAGTGCCGTTCATGAAGAGAATGGGCATAGGGGCGAGCGATGTTTGGCATTTATTATTGACTGGAGCTCCTGCGATGATGACCGCTACGGCCGCGAGCCGATCAGGGATCTCAGCTGCCAGTCGCTGGGTCATATGGCCGCCGTTGGACGAGCCGGTGGCATAGATCCGCGACTCGTCGATAGACAGTCGGGCAGCAATGTCCTCCAGCATCATAGAGATGAAGCGTACGTCGTCGCTGCCGGGGTTGCCCTGGGCGTCTGAACGGCAATCATTCCAACCTCGGAAATTGGGCGTGCTCAGAGTCCCGTTGGGTATGGCTAATATGACATTGTTTTCATTGGCGATGTCGATCCAATGGAAATACGGAGCTGCCCGATCCGGATCCTCCTTACCAATCAATCCCTCCGCGCTATCGCCCCCTCCGTGAAGCAATATGACGACCGGACTGTTGGATTGACTTTCTGGGACATACAGTGCGTAGTTCCGAGTGTCGTTGCCGACAGTTATTTCATTATTTAGAATGAGACCGATTGGCTGTGTATTGTCATCTGCATTTTTACATGCGACGGTTATGAGAAGTGCTAACAGGAAGTACAGGGGAGCGCTTTTCATTTTGATCAGGTCGACAAGCGGGTGCCAGGTGGAGGCACCGCTTATCTATTGGCTGATTCTTGGAGGTTATACATATTATTCTGACAATACCCTTCCAATGGAGGAGAGGTGGGCATTGAATGCACTCAATGTCTCGGCCAGCAGGCCGATCTGCTCCTGGGCTTCTTCCCAGTTGTCCTGCTCGATGGCTTCTCTTACTCCGGGAAGCGTCTTTACGCCATAACCTGTGTAGAATCCTGGGGCATAGAGTTGATGCTTGAACCATCCACGGCGAGGCAAACCCTCGTCACGAGTCAACAGTCGTTCGGATTGGAGCAATAGTTCGTTGATCCGGGATCGTTGATCCTCGCTCAGCTTGCTCCTGTCCATTTCGCTCAAGGCTGCTGTGGTCTCCCCCAGTTGAGCCATGACATTTTGTAAAGGGGAGAAATCGAAAAAGGGCACTGTCGGTTTTTTCTCTGGCGCCACGAATGCCTTTTTGGGATCTGCGGCGATTTGGAAGAGGTCCTGCTCCACCATTTCATTGTGCTTCGCATGCGCCTCCCTCTTGGCATCAGTCATCTTCATGATCTCATCCAGATAACCTGAGATGGTCTTGTGCCAGGGTTTAAAATCAAATGGTAAGATGTCTGCGTTGGCAATCCTTAGCGTCAACCTTCCGGCCGTCTTCACCAGTGCGGCCTCGTATTCGAATCCGGGATCTTTGAATCTCACATAGTGCGGATAAGTGTCATAGATCGTATGGTACTCACCACCGGCATTCTCACCCCCGTACCCGAGGTTGAGCGAGGCGATGCCAGCATGTTGGATAAAGGGTGTGTAATCCGATCCGGAGCCCAAAGCATATAGCCCAATATCGCCATCACCTCCATTGACTTTGTCCAGGGCACTCACCCGATCATACACTGACACGCCCTTCTGTGGGTCGACCACATCCCTTGCCACTTCGTTTACAAGTGTCTGCAACGCATGGGAACCTCCTGCACGAAAGAATCCGCGACCGCTGCCGTCGGTATTGAGGTAGGCTACGGTCTTTTCCTTTAGTGCTGCTTTGTGGTCCTCTACCCATTCTGTGGAGCCGATGAGTCCTGGCTCTTCCGCATCCCAACCACAATAGATGAGCGTGCGCTTCGGAGGATTGCCGGCTTTCGCCAGTTCCGCGACGACTCGCGCCTCTTCCATGAGTGCTACCATCCCACTGATAGGGTCATTGGCGCCATGGACCCAAGCATCGTGGTGATTGCCTCTGATCACGTACTGGTCGGGGAATTCGGAGCCTTCCATTCTCGCGATGACATTGTGTGCCGGCTGTAGCTTCCAGTCAAACTCCAGTTGCAAGTGGACCTTCGCCGGTCCCGGGCCGATGTGGTAGGTGATGGGTAGCGCTCCTTTCCAGCTATTCGGAGCGACGGGTCCCTCCAGGGCCTGAAGTAATGGCAACGCATCCTGATAGGAGATAGGAAGAACAGGGATCTTCGTGATGGTGGGAGCGTCCTCTCTATCGAGTCGCTTGGCATTTTTCGTTGCGCCAATGCCTGGTGTCAGTACATCGCCGGGATAAGTCGGCATGTCCATCACCGATCCTCGCTGTACGCCTGTTTCGTTTTTGAATGCCCCTTTTGGATAGACATCACCACGGTAGTAGCCATCGTCTTTGGGATCGGAATAAATGAGGCAGCCTATCGCGCCCTTCTCTGCTGCCAACTTGGGCTTAATCCCTCTCCAGGAGCCAAAGTACTTCGCGATCACGATCTTACCTTCGACGGAGATACCCAGCTTCTCCAGTTCCTCATAGTCAGCTGGTACGCCATAGTTGACAAACACTAACTCAGCTTCTACGTCCCCATCTTTGGAGAAGGCGTTGTAGCTGGGAAGAAGCTTGTCTCCCTGAGCGGTGAACTCATCACCTTCCACGGCCACAGCCTCAAGCTTGGCAGTATATTTCGTCGGTGCCGTCATCTCGACCAATCTAACCTTGGGGTAGGGAAACAGC
Source organism: Cyclobacteriaceae bacterium (assembly GCA_965227935.1). Taxonomy (GTDB): domain Bacteria; phylum Bacteroidota; class Bacteroidia; order Cytophagales; family Cyclobacteriaceae; genus JAWPMT01. The sequence continues at coordinate 1,297,767 of CBDDGS010000055.1, forward strand.
ACCTGGTACGTTTCTAGCTTTGCTTCGTAGCCCCAAGACTTGAACTGCTCGACCATCCACTTGGCGTTTTCCTCGCCGTACTTCGTCCCGACCCAGTGAGGCTCCGCGGCGAGGCGTTGCATCCATTGATCCATGTTGTCCTTGGAGACCATCTCGTCGAATGACTGCTCCATGGCTTTCTGATTTTGGGCATTGTCATTGTCGAATCCGATGATGGATTGAGCTGAAGAAGGGAGTACAGCGACTGCAAGTAGGCTAAGTAGTAGTAAGCGTTTCATTGTCCAGGAAAATTTGATGGAAGATAGCAATCAGACGGCAATTCAGCAGCTGATTGACCCGGCGGCTTCGGCACGCTTTACTTACGAAGGGGCTGCCACTTCAGATGTGTGCCACTTCGCCAAAGCCATTCGATGGGTCCGTACCTGAATCTGGAAAGCCAAAAGCGACTGAACAAAGTTTGAAGGGTAATCAGCACTAGCGCCATCACCACCAGATATAGGCTCCGAAGCTCTTCCATCAGGCCGAGGCCCCAACCAAAGAAAAGAGACGTACCAATGAGTGCCTGCAGCAGGTAATTGGTCAGCGCCATTCGGCCGTAAGGGGCGAAGAAATTGAGCCTACGCTCCCATGAAGGCTTCCTGTAGAGCAGCACGAAGGCACATACGATGATCAGCGTTAACAACAGGTTCATCCCATCGGCGAAATTGAGACCCAGGACATGCTGCCAACTGCTAAAATCGATCGGTTGGGGTGCTGTGCCGAAGGTAACTGCGACTAGAGCAATAGCGGGGATCAAGCCTATAGCTGACCATTTCAGCACTTTGCGAATGGCTTTGGCGTACTCTTCTACTTTTCGGAACAAGCCGATCCGTCCCAGCCAAAGCCCTACGAGGAAGTACCCAAATGTGTAGTAGAATCGTCCCAGGAACAGCAATTGAAAGTTCATCTTGGATCTCATGCCGTAGTCCGCATTGGCTTTCATCACCTCAGGCAGTGATCCAGAATTGAGCGTTTCAAAGTAGGCCGCTTCCATGGGGTTTTGAAGTTCATTTGGCAACCCAAATAGGGAATTGTTGCCCTGAATGGCATAGGCAATGAATCTTGGCAAGCTGAGGAAACATAGTCCAGCGACGATCAGGAGCCATTTCTGCGGCACCCGGTGGAACGGGATCAGCAGCGGTGCCAGCATGGCATAGATCGTCAGGATATCGCCACGGTAGAACAGCTGATGGACAAAGCCAATGACAAATAGTAGGAAAGCCCTCCAGAGGAATCGAAAGGAGAAGTCTTCACCGCGATTGGCGGCCGAGTCCATCTGTATGGAAAAGCTGAGCCCGAAGAGGATGGAAAACAAGGCGAAAAACTTTCCTACAATGAGCAACTGCAGTATACCAATGACAATTTGATCGGCGAGGCTGTTGACGTCTTGCATAAAACCTTCCGGCTGCGGGCCACCGATGTATTGCTCAGTCATGTGAGCAAGGGCTACGCCTGCGAGGGAGAAACCCCTCAGAGCGTCAATCGTCACTATTCTGGGGGCTTTTGTAAAGTCGTTCATTGTTGGGATTGTGCGTGTAGCGCGTATCTGGTGACCAAGCTGAGAAGGTAGCCATAATTGTCATAGATGGCAACTGCTTAGACCGTGCTCGCTCCGAAAACAGGCTAAATGCCCGGTTTGTCAAACCCCGCTTCAACGGAGTCAAGGACAAGGACCCAGTCGTGCCCCTTGCCTCGGGTTGGGGGCGTAATTTCCTGTGCTTCGTTCGTGTAATCTGGCCCGGCAAATGCATGGCCTGTCCTGGGATCGTACCACCAGCTACGAAGAGATTGACCGCCGAACTTGCTCAGATCAACCTTGGTGTTCCGACCTGTCGGGAAATAGATCATGGCATAAGTCCCCTCACTATCTCGCGTGGCGATGACGTAATGCTCATCGTCAATTTGCTCCGACAATATCATGGTTTGATCGGGGATGCGAGAGAGGAAAGGCCTGGAGAGCATCAGATGCTTCAGGTGGCGCACCTGCTCGGCCATCGGGAGCTCAAGCGCTCGAGTCCAGGGCCGCAACGGTCCATTGATTCCCTCCTTGTCAAGCTCGAACATCTGCCATACATTGTGACATCCATATGTCTGCCCAAATCCGCCAGCGAATACATTCCAATACATGATCCGTCGAATGTCAGCAGCAACGCTATAGCCCAATTCTCTTGCATTGAAGCAATTTGGGTGGTCCTCGTAAAGCGGTTCCCCATCCAGGACTGGCTTGATGGGTGTGAGCCCGTAGTCATATCCTATTTTTCTATAGGTAGGCTGGTTGGCGCAATGCCCCGTTTGGTGCATATTGAAGTCGAGCCATGGCTCCTGATGAAACCATGTAGAGGACCCACCCAGGTCCTTTGGCTGTGGGTGATAACTCATCAATGTATTGTCATAGCCCCCGGCGGCTTCCGCAATACCTTCTGCCATAGCATTCCATACGGCTACGTCAGTGGTATTTTCTCTGGGGTTTCGATCGCCACCGATCACCCAAAGGATGTTGTCTTCGTCCTTGTAGCGATTGCCGATCCAGGCGCCGTATTGGCGGGCGTTTTCTACGTTAAGAACTTCCGGGCCTACCCCCCAACTGAACCTGGCCAATTTGTCCCCCCAGGTGGGCAGTAGGGCAATGTCATGTCCAGGCTGTCCGCCAACCGAATGACATAGTCTACATGTTCAAAGTATTTTTCGTTGGGCCTTGAGGGATCGTTGTCGAGCAGAGGTCTATCGCCATAGGGGTTCGGCGTATTCAATCCATCCAGTTCTGCCAGGGCGACACACTGGATGACGTTGAAGCCCTGACGGGCCCGGGTGCTGAGGTACATTTTTACTTCTTCCCGATCGCATCTGTGGAGGAGTTCCCAAGCAGTATCCGCCAGCCAGAAGAACGGGGTGCCGTCCTCTTTTACCATGAATCGGCCGTTTTCACTTACTTGCAGCCTTTGGGGAAAGGCGCCATAAGACACGTGCATTAGGAGCAGTAGGACAATGGATCTTACATTCATTTCGATTTATCTTAATTGTCAAACAACTCCAACTGCCGGGGCAGCAATTGGAAGCTCATGCGGTGTAGTGGGGTGACACCTTGCTCCCGGATGCCGTCCCGGTGTGCCGGCGTGGGGTAGCCAAAGTTGGTCTCCCATCCGTAACCTGGAAACTCCAGCGCCTTCTGCTGCATGAGTTCGTCGCGATAGGTCTTGGCAAGGATCGAGGCGGCCGCGATGGAGTAGTACTTGCCGTCTCCCTTGATGATGCACTCATACGGGATGTCATTGTGCGACTTGTATCGGTTGCCGTCGATAAGTAGTAGCTCGGGCTGCCGCTTGAGCTGATCGATGGCGCGGTGCATGGCGAGGTAGGAGGCGTTGAGGATGTTGATCTCGTCGATCTCCCCGGGAGAGGCCACTCCGACGGCATAGGTGATGGAGGCGCTGATAACTTCTTTGCGTAGCTCCGTCCGCTCTTCGGCAGTCAGCTGTTTGGAGTCGTTGAGGAGTTCGTGTGAATAATCCTTGGGCATGATGACCGCCGCAGCGACCACCGGCCCCGCCAGGCAGCCCCTACCGGCTTCGTCACAGCCAGCTTCTATTTTATGTGGATCAAAATATGCCTCGAGCATCCCTTTTTTTCACTGCCTACAAATGTAGTATGGAACTCGGCTATGATCCGCCACCGGGAGGCTATTGAAAAAAGTCATTTTCAAGAGTGAGGGTAAAAAGACGATCGGGTGCCTTAGACCAAAGACGCTGACAATGATGAATGGTACTACTATGGTAGAGTTCAGAAAAAGTTCCCAATTATTTGATCGGGTTTGGCAACCCTCGCGTAATAAGGGTGTCAGTGAGGTACAAAAGGTCAACAACTCAAATTTTTTTATTCCGTCATGAAAAGGATAATCGCGGGATGGATTGTGCTGTGCTTTGCATTGCTGCAACTCCAGGCCCAGGAACTCACACAAAACTTAAAGGGTCGTATCGTCGACCAGGTCTCAAAATCCCCAATCATAGGAGCGACAGTGGCCATTGTCGGCAGTGAGCCGTTAAGGGGATCCGTCACAGATGTAGATGGCTACTTCACGATCAGCAACGTCAATATCGGTCGAGTATCCCTTGCCGTCTCCTCACTGGGTTATGAGCAGAAAACCCTGCCCAGCATAGAGATAGAATCGGGAAAGGAGAAATTTATCAATGTCGAGTTGGTCGAATCACTCATAGAGATGGAGGAGTTGGTCGTCGTTGCGGACGAGCAAGATCAGGGCAAACCGCTCAACGAACTTGCTTCTGTGAGTGCCATCTCCATCAGTATCGACGAGACCAGCAGATACGCGGCTACATTTGATGATCCCGCGCGGGCAGCACTTACTTATGCAGGTGTGGCGACTGGCGGCGATGATCTGTTGAACGAGATAGTCATTCGCGGTAACTCCCCCAAGGGTATCCTCTGGCGACTAGAAGGGGTCGAGGTCCCGAATCCCAATCACTTTGGGAGTGTGGGCTCGTCAGCCGGGGGTATCAGCATGCTGAGTTCTAATGTGCTGAGCAATTCGGACTTCTTCACCGGGGCCTTCCCCGCGGAATATGGCAATGCTACATCGGGCATCTTCGATCTCAGTCTCCGCCAGGGCAATTTCGACACGCATGAACATACGCTGCAGGCGGGACTGCTGGGATTGGCCGCGGCCTCGGAGGGGCCCATCAACAAAGAAAAGCGCTCGTCTTACCTCGCCAACTACCGCTATTCGACGCTCGCTCTATTTGATCAGCTAGGCATCCAAATCCTGGGGGATCAGGAGGATGTTACCTTCCAGGACCTGTCTTTCAAGGTGAATTTTCCGGGTACCAAGGCTGGGTCATTTTCTTTCTGGGGTCTCGGTGGAATCAACACCTACACCTACACTCCTCAGGAAGACTTCGGCGAGTGGGACTACGAAGACAATGAGCAAACGGTGGGTGTTGGCGGACTGACGCACATTGCTTATATCAATGACAATACTTTCATCAAGTCGGTGGCCAGTTTCTCTTTCTTTGAAAGTGACTATGCATTTGATTCATTGCGGATGCAAGTGCTGGAGGATGAGCGTGTCCAAGAGACGGCCTTTCGCTTGTCTTCATACATCAACACAAAGTTTAATGCCCGGAACTCGCTACGTGTAGGCGGGATATTCAGCAACCTGGGCTTTGACTTGTTTTACCGGGAATGGGATTACGATCAGGACCAGATGCTTTCCTATCTCAATGAGGATGGTGCCACGCAATTCATTCAGGCCTTCACCAACTGGCAGCACCGTGCTACACAGGACCTGACTTTCAATGTCGGATTTCATGCCTCGTACTTTGCCCTGAACGAGGACCTGTATCTAGAGCCGCGTCTTGGTATGCGCTGGGCAGCAAGTGAGAGGGGTACCGTCACCTTCGGGGCGGGATTGCACAGCAGGATGGAAACGCTGTCACTTTACATGAGCTCGCAGGAGATGGAGGATGGGTCCAGGCAGCAGTTCAACAGGAATCTGGGATTCACCAGGGCCGCCCATGGTGCCATTGGCTACGAGTGGATGGTGGCTAAAAACCTCCGCTTCAAGACCGAGGCGTATTACCAGTACCTGTACGATGTGCCTATCTGGGGACAGGACACCACGACCAACGATTTCTTGCGTTCGTTCTCCGTCGTCAACACGTATGATGGCTGGACTTCTGACGCGCTGGCCAACGAGGGAACCGGCCAGAATTATGGCCTGGAGTTCACGCTGGAGAAGTTTCTCAGTCAGGGCTATTACTTCCTGTCCACGCTTTCCTTGTATGAGTCCAACTACAAGGCACTGGACGAGGTACAGCGCTCCACCCGATTTGACGGCGGCTACATCTTCAATGTGATCGGTGGCAAAGAATGGAAGCTTGGGAGCTCAGGTCGTAAGACATTGAGTACCAATGGTAGGTTCATATTCTCCGGAGGCAAACGAGAGGCACCGATCGATGTCGACGCTTCCCGACAGGAGGGGTATACAGTGAGAGACTACACCAGAAACTACGAGATGAAACTGGATGAGTACATTCGATTCGATATTGGTATCACCTACAAAGTCAATCGTCGTCGATCTACTTCGGCCATAGCGCTCAACATCCAAAATGCTGTAGGCCGAACCAATGAATTTGGCCGGTACTACAGCAGCTTTAGCGATTCGGTCGTCTCAGAAGGACAGGTGGGCATGTTTCCTAACCTGAGCTACAGGGTCAGCTTCTAAAGCCTACACGCTACGGTAGTTTTATAACTATCTGAACAATACTTTGGATCGTGCCAATTTTTGGTTGACAGGCACGGTAAAAATTTCTATTTTCCTAAGCACATACCTGATCGTATGTGCTTTATTTTTTTGAAAACCTATGTGTCTTCAAAACAACGGGTGGTAATTCGAAACAACGACTGATTACACACCCAGAACCAACACTAACCTAACCATGAAAAGACTTAGCTGCATTCTAATGCTCGTCTTGAGCTTTTCCTATGTCGGTGACGCTGCGATTCTTGCGTCAAAGGTCGATTTTGTCCTGGACCAGTCGGGCAAAGGGCACATAAAGAAGGTGTCTGCCAGCCGCACTTTTGGGCGGTCTCGGATGAAACACCATTTGATATTTAAGCTTGTGAGCAATCCAGAAACAGAGCTTATTCCCAAGCTGCTGGTGGCGGTCTCTGAGAAGACCCCGACATCCAATGACAATCCCGGCAAGGACAAGAAGCCTGCACCTCTGGAGAAGGTTCTGGAGACGGTGGTTCTCTACTACTCCGGTGAAGATGACAACGGTGACAGAACCTACGAAACCGAGGAACTGATCCTTGACGCCGATGCGCTTGGCAAGACATTTATATTGGACGTCGACTTTTTGGATGCCGGGAGCAAAAAGGTGTCTCCGAAAGAAGTTACGGAAGTCACAATTGGTCCGTTCCCGCTGGCACCCGTCGTTCTTGGTGACAACATTGCATTGAAAGAAACAGACCCCGGCGTATTCGAGGCGGTCGTTACGATTGGCATCGCGCAATTACAGCCTGGTAGCGCTCCAGTCCCCAATTCGCTTTTGATTCTAAACCCCAATAGTTTCCAATCTGCAGATGGCGCTCCCATCTTCCGTGAAAGTATTTCGTTCGATTATGATGACTACAGTTATGATCCGGAGGTCGATGTTTCCACCATTGTCTTCAGACAGGCATTCCCCGCATCGGCGTTAGATCTCGATGCATTATTCCCCCCTCGCGACAACCCCGCCAACAGCAGACGGCGAATTGAGGACATCGAGATTGTGTTCGAGGACCCCTCGAATGTGGGTGAACTGATCGTACCCGACCTTTTCGAAGCGACAGTCGGGGGCGCTCCTAACGGAGTCGAGATCAATGCTGATATCCAAGCCAGCCACATCAGGAAAGGAAAGGCCAAAAAGTACAAATCCAAAAGCGACATAGTTTTCATCAACATTTATCAGAGCAATGGCGACAAGCCACCAGCGCCCACAGATTTAATCACGGCCACCTTTGTGCCTCTCAAAGAGGGTGCTGATAAAGTGACGTTGCAGCTGAAGCTCATGGAGGAGCAACCTAACGGCGTAAGGACTTATGACTTGGATCGTGATTTCCCAACCCAACCGGTGGACTCCTTCTTTGATATATCCTACAGGGTGAGTGTCAACTATGGGGGCATCACGATCGATGGCTTTGAATTACAACCGGAAATACTGGAGCTAGGTGAGGATCTGCAGGTGACCGAGGACATAAAAGTCAAAGAGTTGGACAATACCGGCAACTACGACTTCCGATTTACACTGGAGTATGAGCGCCCCAACGATGTGTATGATGAATTTTTTGGGGGAATAACCCTGCTTACCAGCAAGGGTAGCAAGGGCACCGTCGAGATTGATGGCAAGGCCCTCGAAGTCTCATTCCCAGCCTTGAGTGATGTGAAGACTGAATGGACGTTGTCAGGCAATAACCGCCGCGGCAAGGCAACAGCAAGTATTCCTCTGAAATCCACCGACCTACAAAGTTTCCTCGATGTGGAAGCTCGGGAGAATCCACGCAATGGCCGCGTCCTGTCAAGACTGCGAAAAATGATCGTCAACCAAAGGATGGACCTTGCCGTCGGCGATGGCTCCGAGCCATTCAATATTGTCCTCGCTGAATCGAACGACGCCTTTGAAAGCAAGCTCGTTTTTCCGGGTAACCATATAAAAAGTGTAACGGTCAACCAGACGAAGAATGGTGACGAACCTCAAGCAACCACAGTGCGGGTAGATGCACGCCTGCGTTTTGCGGACCAAAGCACGGCAAAGGCCACCCTGCCCGAGATTGGCGACGAGGTGATCGTGACCTTTACTCCTACCGCGGAAGGTTACGATCCAGTCGAGGTGAAGATGGAAGTTGCTGAAATAGGTGAAAATGGCAATGTCACTTACCGTAACCTGCCTTCAGGTGATTTCAACGTTGATTCATTTTTTGATATCGAATATCGCATTGATTTTCAAGCGGCTAACTTCTCTATCGGTGGAGCGACCGTCACGCCTACGATCAGTCAGGTGGGCGAATACCTGCGCCTTCAAGGAGTCGCTATTAAAGAGATGGATCTTGAGGGCACCTATAGATTCCAGGTCTCTTTTCAATATGATGGGGAAAATGAGTTTTACGAGCAGTACTTCCTGAAGCCACCATCTTTTCGAATGACCTTAGGAGAGATCGATTTTCAGGATCCGGAAGTCAACAAAATCACTCTTGGCGAGGTGACCCCTGATGGCAATGCCGAATGGACGCGGAACCCCCTCAAGAATGGGGGCATGCGCGTAAGCGTGCCGATCGAGATCGTCTTACCAGATCTGAAGGCCGCCCTGGATGAACAGTTTTACGACAATCCTGAGAATAGTAAGCGGAAACGGCGCAATGTCCAGATAACTGTGGAGGATGAAGATGTGGCGACCTTCGATGCGGGCGATTTCATTTTTTCCATTGCGCCGCCATCTGGAGGTGTCATTCCAACAGCGATAAATCATAGTATTCCATTCATCAGAGACGCCACTGTCATCCAAACCAAGAACGGTGATGAGCCTCAGGCCACGACAATCAAGGTAGATCTGCGCGTGCGATTTGCTGACCAGTCGGCGAGAACTGCCGGAGACCCCAATGACAAATTGAAAGCAACCTTCATCCCAACAGATCCAAACTTCACTCCTGTCGTTGGGGAAATCTTCATTCTCGAGGCGGGTAAGAACAAGAGGACCTACGGGATCTTGCCCGGTAGCGATTTTCAGGTCGATTCCTTTTTCGACATAGAGTACAGCATCGAAATTGAAGGGCCTGATTTCTCTATTGCTGGAGCATCGGTGACTCCGTCTATCCGCGAGGATGGCATCACACTTGGCGACAAGATTTTGATCAGGGAGAAGAACAACGGCGCCTTCGAGGCGGAGGTCACTTTGGAATACCTCAACCCAGAATTTGACGCACTTTTTGATGAGAGCGGAATTCTGGAAGAGGTAGTGCCATCCACAATCGCGGTAGAGAACCCTACATTTAATTCCGTGCAAACCGTAATCAGCAATGCCCTGGAATCCGACGGAAGTGTGGCAGCCACGATCATTATTGGTAGCGAAGGCACCAGAGTTGTGAAGCTACGAGCGGCCATGAAGAGTAGCGAAGAGGATGATGGCATCGAATTCAATATCGTACCTGTAGACAACCCTGATAATAAAAGAAGGGATCGCTCGGATATTGAACGCGACTTTAGATCGCCAGATGGCGAACCCATTGTCGTGGCAGAGCTGCGTAAAGGCGATGAGGTCACCCCAATCCGTTCTTCGGGACTGGTCATCATGAAGTACAATCACTTCATACCTCACATCCGGCGAGCCAAATTGGCCATCGATAAAGGTTCCGAGAGCTTTAGCGCCTCGGCGATCCTCCGCAATGCCAACGCGACATTAGATCCCGATGCGACCTTACCTGCGTCTCTGGATGCCGTCTTCCAGGTAGAGGGATTTGATGAGGACGGGAATCCGATCTCTTATGAGGTCGCTGCAACCTTAACGCGGGAAGGTGAAGACCCGGATCAGCCCTCTGGATTCTACTTGGTGGACAACAACAGTCTGGGGAGTTCAGAGTACAGCGTTGTCGTCGAAGGTCTGGTGGTGGGCGTAGATTTTTCTTCGCCGGCCGTGGGCTTGATTGGGGTCGAGGCTATTGATGTCCAAGTCATCGAGCCGGCCAGGGAAGTGAATCTCTTTCCAGTCCCGACCGGAGATGTACTCAACATCGAGTCTGAGCACGCAATAGTGAAGGTGATCATTCAAAGTGCCGTCGACCCAACTGTGCCTCCAGTTGAGGCAGACGGCGCCGGTCCCATTGACGTCAGTTACCTTATGCCTGGGGTTTACAACATTGTTGTGCATTTCGAAGATGGGCAAACCACCTCGAAGCGCTTCTTGAAGGAATAAAAGATCTTTTTTACCCGTTCTACAACCCAAAGGGTGGTCGTCCGCGGCCGCCCTTTTCTTTTTTTCCGAAATTTGAACCAAAGCATAAGTACCGCTCTTTTTTAGTAGTTACCCCTAATGCATTATCGACATGAAAAACCTGATCTACCTTTCGACGCTGGTTGCTCTAATGTCCTGCGAGTCGTATTCGCAATCTGCACCTGAAATTGACCCCGTTACTCAAAAGCAATTCGCCGACTACTGGTACGCAGGGGTAGCTGAGCTAACTAGCTACGAATTGCGGCAGGCGCGCTATGGTGAGGTCCATGAGGGTGATGCTGTGCTCATCTTTGTCACGGAGCCCTTTTCACGCTCCAAGCAAGTAAAGCTGGACAACCCGGCAGCTGCGGGGGATGATGCCGTCACGGTCCTGAAACTGAATATGACCAAGAAGTTTCTGACCGGTCTCTATCCGTACTCGATGATGATGTCCTCGTTTGTGCCAGTCTCGTACGACCGGTTCCCCGACGCCCTCAAGGTCTCAACGACATCGCAGGAATGGTGCGGGCACACGTTCATGCAGCTCAACCTGGCAAAAAATGACTACCGCGTGACCGGTTTCTCCTACTTTGAATCGGAGGGTGATCTGGAAGAAAAGGTGGACAAAGCGCTCCTGGAGGATGAGATCTGGAACAGGATCCGGCTCAATCCTGATCAGCTGCCCACCGGGGAAATTGATATTGTCCCCAGCACGTTCTACCTGCGTCTCCGACATCAGGACACCCGACCGCAGACGGCTACGGCGACATTGACGCCATTGGGGTCGAGCGACTTCTCAGGCGAAGTCCACAACCGATATTCGCTGCAGTACCCAGACCGAAGTCTATCGATCTACTATGAGTCCAATTTCCCCTTTGCCATTCTCGGCTGGGAGGAAGAGTACCGTAGTGGGGGGGAAACGCTGAAGACTGTGGCCGTTCGCAAACAATCAATCTTGAGTCCCTACTGGCAGAAGAACAGCAAGGCCGATCGCGGCCTGCGGGCAGAGCTGGGTTTAGAATGACCCTTTGGTGAATGGACTTTTTTCTGTCAGCTTTAGGGCAGAAAAAAGAAACTCATGGAAGAGAACGGCTGGAAAACCCTGGCGACACGCCAGATTTACGACAATCCATGGATCACCCTGACGGAGTCAGATGTCATCAATCCCCGAGGTGGCCAGGGGATCTACGGCAAGGTACACTTCAAAGGATTTGCCATCGCCATCATTCCGCTAGACGATGAGGACAATACCTGGTTGGTCGGTCAGTGGAGGTACACCCTCAACGAGTATTCCTGGGAGGTCCCCATGGGCGGAGGGCCGCTGGCAGTCGATCGCCTCGAGTCGGCAAAGCGCGAGCTGAAAGAAGAGACGGGCCTGATCGCCAGTGAGTGGGACTGCTTCCTCAAACTGCATACCTCCAACTCTGTCACGGACGAAGTGGGATATGCCTACACCGCGCGGGGTCTGACAGAGGGTGAGACAGAATTTGATGATAGTGAGGACTTGCAGATACGCAAGCTGCCATTTCGCGAAGCGTATGACATGTGCATGCGCGGAGAGATCACCGATTCTCTGAGCCTGGCGGCGATTCTGAAGCTAGGAGCGATCATGAAGGTTGGCTAGGATGCAACCTTTTGGTACCTTCCCTTCTCTATTGGAGAGTAGCTAAACCTAATTGCCCATGAATTTCTTAAAAGTCGCCCTTCGCAATCTCACCAGACGATGGAGTTATTCCCTCATCAACATACTTGGACTGGCATTGGGTTTATCTGCCTGCCTGGTCATTTACTTGTTTGTGAAGTATGAGCTGTCCTATGACAAGTTCCACACAAAATCCGACCGCATTTATCGGGTGACGAGAGAGGCGACCATCAGTGGCCAACAGAGTGCCTATGCCGCCTCCAACTATAGCCTTGCAGATCTCCTTACGGAACATCTCTCGGGGATAGAGGGCGTCGCACGCTTTGGTACTACCCGGGGCTGGATGAGCACCGAGGACAAAGCCCGCAGGTTCGAGGAGAATAAGATACTGCTGGCCGAGACGTCCTTTTTCGATCTGTTCGATGTCGAATTCCTCGCGGGCAATCCCTCCACGGCACTGAATGGGCCCAACAAGATCATATTGACGCAGTCGTCTGCCGAAAAGTACTTCGGCACTGAAGACGCCATGGGCAAGACACTCTCTCTAGATTTCAAACGGAATTTTGTGGTCACTGGGATCGTGCAGGACTGGAAGCGTCCGAGTCATTTTGATTTCGATTTTCTGGCCTCCCTGGAAACAACCAAAACCAACTGGTACGGTGATAGTCAGTTCACCCACTGGGGCAACCTATGGACTTACACGTACATCCTCAGTCAGCCCGGCGTGCAGGCCGAGCAGCTACGGGGGCAGATAGACAGGATTGCCTACGAGTTTGGACCTCCCGTCCTTGAAAACTTCAAAGTATCATTTCCACTTCAACCGCTGGAGTCCATACACCTCAATAGCGACATTGCCGGAGAGATGAGGGCCAATGGCAGCAAGACATTCCTGCAGGTATTCATTGCCGTGGGTGTGCTCATTCTGCTTATTGCCTGCTTCAACTTTGTGAACCTCAGCACCGCTAGGGCATCGTGGAGAGCCAAGGAGGTGGGCATGAAAAAGATCCTCGGCGTAGACCGCAAGGTATTGGTCAGCCAGTTTTTAGGTGAGTCACTGCTCCTCACAGTCATAGGGGCAGTGGTCGCCATTGTCATCGTGACCATTGCGCTGCCATACTTCAGCGCATTTAGTGGCAAGGAGCTGACGCATTCCATGTTCTTTGCACCCGATCTGATCTTCGTATTCATCGGCATTTTGATCCTGGTAGGTCTGTCGGCTGGCAGCTTCCCGGCGTTTTTCCTGTCCTCCTTCCAGCCCCTCAAAGTCTTAAAGGGCAATACCAACATTGGCGATTCCAAACTAGCATCCAGACTGCGAAAGGGTCTCGTGGTGTTGCAGTTTGCCATATCGATGGGGCTTGTGGTCTCCAGTATTGCCATCTACAGCCAGTTGAGCTATGCGCAGAATATGGAGCTGGGCATGGACAAGGAGCAGGTGATCGTTGTGGACTTCTACAATCCAGAACTTCGCAAGAATATCTCCATTCTGAAAGAATCCTATAGCAACATCAACAGTGTTGTGAGCGTCGCAGCCACCTCCGATTCACCGCCCCGACAGCTCAACTCCTGGTGGATGTCGCAGAAAAACGTGGCCGAGCAGCGCAAGGATCTTATTCCCATTATATCCGTCGATCATGATTTCGTCGAGACCATGGACATGGAGGTGCTGGCCGGTCGCAGCTTCAGCCGGGACTTCGCCACGGACGAGGGTGGCGGGATCCTCATCAATGAAGCGATGGTTGACTTCCTCGGCATTGAGGAGCCCGTAGGCACGGAGTTTGACATGTCCGAAGGTACCCGCGATGTGCGTGTGCTGGGAGTTCTCAAGGATTTTCACTTCACATCTATTCGCGAACAGATCAAGCCAGTCATGCTCTTCATCCACCCCAGTTGGCACCGCCATTTGATGGTGCGTGTCAGTGGCGGCAATTATCAGGCGACGATCGACCAACTCAAGGGCCAGTGGGAAGAAGTCATCCCCGACTGGCAGTTTAGTTACCACTTTCTCGATGAGGATTTTGACAAGGCCTACAAGGAAGAGCAGATGCTCAGCTCACTTGTCATCACCTTCTCGGGGCTGGCGATACTCATAGGTATCCTGGGACTCCTTGGATTGGCGAACTACACCGCCGAGCAGAAGATGAAGGAGATAGGCATCCGCAAGGTGCTTGGCGCCAAAGTCGGACAAGTGGTGTGGATCCAGTATTACTCGCTGGTGACACTGGCTATTGTCGCTTTTGTGATCTCCATACCCGTTTCCTACTACCTGCTCGATGGCTGGCTGTCGCAGTTTGCCTACCGCACGTCCCTGGCGTGGTGGATGTGGGGCGCCGGTGGATTATTGACGCTGGTCGTGTCCCTGTCGACCGTCAGTTGGCAGTCCATAAAGACTGCGACGCTCAATCCTGCCGATGTATTGAGGTCAGAGTAAGATATCCAGGCAGTAATCCCCGGACCGGCCGCATTCATTCCGGGGTCCCCCGCCGAGTTTAGAATTCTAGTTGCTGTGGGGCCTCGTGAAGAGAGCGATCAGGTGATTCCTGCTGGACGCCGAGATCCTTGTCGCTCTCTTCACGACCCAGCTATCACTCATATCTCGCTCCCCGCTCCCGGCCTCGTGCCGGGACCCCGCGGTGAGTCCTGTTGTTTTTCTTTGACGTTACAGCTTCTGGGGTCCCGCCGTCCCCGCGGATAATCCGCTCTATCTGTGGCCCTAGAATCCCCCTGACCCCCTTTAGAAAGGGGGAATTTGTTCCGGCCTAAAATTAGTTGAACTCCACAATGGAGCGGGGGCCGGTCCAATCGCGAGGGGCGCGGTGGGCTGAGAGGTGGGAGCATGATTGGCGGTTCGCCGATGCGACCTTGATTTCTTTGCTTACTTTCTGGCGGTACGCCGCAGCGTTCAAGACAGAAAGTAAGAGCCTCCGCGGCTGAAGCGGGTAAAAGTTGCAAATATTTTGTAATGACAAGAGCTAGGCCATTTGGAGAGACTCTTCGGTGATGCTAAACCTAACTCTATTAGATCCTGGCGGGATCATTCAACGCAGCAAGACACGTCAGCTTGTAGTGTCGTCGATGTTGGCGGCGATAATGAAAGAATATGGAGTCAGGACGCTGGTCGTTCCTGACTACTTTACGACATTTGCGCCTCGTCAAATCACCCCTATGACCATTCAGGAACATCTACGGAGAAATGTCAAGCTCGCCACGCCCGTGATGGTGGGTCAGCTCGGCCATATCATGGTCTCCGTGGCCGACACTGCGATGGTCGGCCAGGTCGGAGTGATACCACTGGCGGCGGCCACTTTTGCCGGGACATTCTTCGCGGTCTTTTTGCTGTTCGGTATTGGCGTGAGCTACGCCATCACGCCACTCGTGGCGGCAGCAGATCCCAAGGATCAGCCGCAGCTGCTCAAGTACCTGCAGAATGGATTACTCGTCAATGCCATTCTTGGTGTAGTAATGGTCTTGTTGTCGTTTGCGATCCTGCCATTCCTGGGATACTTTGGCCAGGAGCCTCCTGTGGCATCGGCGGCCGGCGGCTATCTCTTCATTGTGTGCATGTCACTGTTTCCGGTAATGATCTTTCAGACCTTCCGGCAGTTTGCAGAAGGCCTATCAGACACCTTCAATCCGATGGTCGTCTCGATCGTCTCCAATGTGCTGAATGTGCTACTCAACTACCTCCTGATATTCGGAAAGTTCGGCTTTCCCGAGATGGGCCTCAATGGAGCGGCCCTAGCCACACTCATCTCTCGGATTGTGATGGCGATCATGATGATTCTGATGAGCCGAAAGCAATGGGTTGGATTCAACTGGGCGTTTGACAAAGCCATTATCAGGCGCACCATTAAGCTCGGTATCCCGTCGGGTATGCAGTACATCTTCGAGGTGGGGGCATTTGCTACTGCCGCCATCATGGTAGGATGGCTGGGAGCGGAAGAGTTAGCGGCGCACCAGATCGCACTGAATCTGGCGGCGATTTCTTACATGGCTGCGACCGGCATCGCGGCCGCTTCCCAAATACGAGTCGCTAATCAAAAAGGCCTCAATGACATCGTTACGCTGCGGCAGGCAGGCTACTCCTGTTTTTTGCTATCCATCGCCTTCATGGGTTTCTGTGGACTGGTGATGATCGTCTTCAATTATGAGTTGCCATCGCTATACATCGGCGATGAGTCCGTCCGGCAGCTGGCCGCAAGTCTATTATTCATCGCCGCCGGATTCCAGATCTCCGATGGCTGTCAGGCAGTCGGGCTAGGTGTATTGCGCGGACTGACCGACGTTCGAATCCCCACCTACGTGACTTTCTTCGCCTTTTTTATGTTGGCGATTCCCGGAGGCTATCTGTTGGGCTTCACCTTCGGTCTGGGTGTCCATGGCATCTGGTACGCTCTACTGATCGGCCTCACTGTCGCCGCTATTCTGCACGTCTGGAGATTTCAGCTGCTGACGAAGGGATTGATGAGAGGGTAGTGACCCCCCTCTCCGAGGGGGTTGTGCTGAGGAATACCCATTCCTCACTATCATTGCATCCATGCATTCCCCGCTCCTCGTCCTCTTCTTCCTCTGCCTCATGATCATCGCTAGCGATTGGCTGGCGAAGAATACCATCTTCAAATACCTGGGGACCACCCTGCTTGTCATCCTGCTGACGGCTGTCATTGCCAACCTGGGTTTGGTGCCTTCAGCGTCGCAGGGATCACCTCTGTACGACGGGATCTTTACTTACGTAGCACCGATGGCGATCTTTCTGCTTTTGCTTGGTGTCGATCTCAAGAGTATCCGTGCGGCAGGTGGGCCGATGATTTTTTTGTTTTTGGCAGGAGCCGCGGGCACTATGCTGGGAGCGCTATTGGCTTTCAACATCTTTGGCGCCTCGGCTCTTGGCGAATTTCGCCATGCGTTGGGAGGAATGCTTACAGGCACCTATATCGGGGGCAGTGTCAACTTCAACGCCATTGCCATCGAATACGACATGATGAAGCAAGGCAACCTGTTTGCCGGGACTGCTGCCATTGACAACATTATTACCGCGCTGTGGATGGTGATGTGCATTGCTATTCCGAGGTTTTTCCAAAAAATCTGGCCACGGAAAAGGACGTACGAAGCGCAGTCGGACCAGGTCAACCAACCATCTGAGAGCATTGGAGGTGCCGAAGCCTTTCGACCTTTGACGCTCGCCATTCTCCTCGGTGGGGGCGCACTAACGATCTGGCTGTCGGAAGCCATGGCCGATCTACTCGATACATGGTTTTCAATCAATTTTCCCTCGGTGCTGATCCTGACGACGATCGCCCTGTTGCTTGCACAAATCCCCTGGGTGAAGTCCCTGACAGGGGCTAAGGTATTGGGGTTATATGCCATCTACCTATTCCTCGCCGTCATAGGCGCTTATTGTGAGATCGCTGCCGTTGCGGAAATAGGCACCCTGGCGGTGACCCTACTAGGCGTCATATTGGTGATCGTGCTGACACACGGATCGGTTACTTTCCTCCTGGCAGGTATTTTCAAGCAAGACTGGGACGTGGCTGCGATTGCCTCTCAGGCAAATATTGGTGGGCCCTCATCGGCGCTGGCCCTTGCCGAGGGCTTGGATAGGGAGGATTTGCTGTTGCCTTCGATTCTGATTGGTTCGCTGGGATACGGCATTGGCACCTACCTCGGATTCATGGTGGCAGCATCCCTCGCGTAGCCGATCTACATCCCTCCGATGTGACCTAGCTGGCCATTGTCGACGACTAGTATTTGACCGGTTACCGCTGTGGCATCTATCACCAGGTAGACGATGGATCGGGCTATGTCCTCTGGCGTAGCCACACGCTTCAAGATGCTGTGTTCGCTCATACGCCCCGCTACCTCATCATACCGCTCCTTTAGGAAGTTACGTGTCCAGCGCCCATCGATAAATCCGGGATGTACGCCATTGACGCGAACTTCCGGTGCAAGGGCATGCCCCAATGCCAAGGTCATCGTTGCGAGAGCTCCTTTGGAGGCGGCATAGGCGATTGAGCTGCCCACACCCGACACAGCGCTGATGGAGCAGGTATTGACAATTGCGCCTTTTTGGGTCTTTAAATGTGGAGCACAAGCCCTCGTCATTTGGTAAGCACCCACCACATTTACCTCGTAGAGTTGCAGGAAGTCTTCCTTGCTAAGACCGTCCAGGTCATCGTAGGAGCATAACCTTGATCGCCCGGCATTATTGACCAGGGCATCTATGCGTCCCCAGGCGTTCATGGCCTCTGAGGCCAACTTTGTGCAATCCTCATCTGCGCTGACGTCTCCCTTCAGTAGGAGGACATCATTCCCAAATTCCCGGCATTGTGCAGCCGTCTCTTCAGCTTCAGACTTACTTCTGGAATAATTCACGACGACATTCCAGCCTCTTTGGGCTAATTGGATACAGGTGGCGGCTCCCACTCCTGTGGCCGAGCCGGTGACGATAGCGACTTTGTTGGTAGTTCCCATGGATTTCGGATGAGTTGGCGACAAGATACCGTACTGCATGGACTATTCAATAGATACCGGCGCTGGAAATACCTTAACGTGACTTTGCCACAACATTTTATTATCTTCCAACATGGCCCTGACCTTAACCTCCAATGGAAGACTTATCGGCTAAAGTCGCTGAATTAGAGAGACGGCTGTCTTCAGAGGGTGCCCTGGAGCAAATCCGGTCGCGTACCATGGCGATGAAGGAGAGTGCCGAGCTGGAGGACGTGATTGCCGTGGTCTTCGAGGAGGCCGTCAATCTCGGAATTGGCGCGAGGGCGTGTGATCTCGTGATATTTGATGAGGTGTCCGGAGGGTCCGCTTTCTGGATCTCAGGTGAAGCCCAAGATGACCATGTCATACATTTCACCACAGCAAAACTGGACCACACACATTATCAAGAGGGTTGGAGGGCATGGAGGTCCGGAGAGTGTCTAAGAACAGCAAAACTCGAGGGGCCGGACTGTCAATCCTACATGAGTGCGGTGATACAGTCTGCGAATGCGTCCGAAGAACAAATTGCAGAGCAATTCCAGCGGGTGACCCTCCAACTTCAAAGCATCTGTCATACGGAGGCTTACACGAGTTCTGGCTTTTTTCGAGTAGCCAGCGAGGAACCCCTGCGAGAGGAGGACCAGCAGATCTTGATACAGTTTGCGAAGGTGTTTGATCAGACCTACACCCGCTTCCTGGACCTCAAAAGGGCGGAGGCGCAGGCGCGAGATGCTCAAATAGAATTTGCCCTCGAGCGCGTACGATCTCAAACCATGGCGATGCGACACAGTGATGACATCTATCTGGTTTCAACGGTGCTGTTTCAGGAGATTGGCGATCTGGGTATCTACAACCTGAGGTGCGGAGTGCTCAATATATTCGATGATCCGCCCAGGTGCGAAGTGTGGCCATCGATGCTGGAGGAGAATACCGATATCCTGCACCTGATTGGTAGATTGGAGATGACCATCCACCCGATGTTGGAGGGGATATTCACAGCATGGCAGCAGCAAGAAGAGATCTTCCAGTATGAGCTGTTCGGTGAAGACTCGAAAAAGTTTTACCAGACGATTGCCAATGCCCCCGACTATCACCTGCCCTTTGATGAGAACCCTGACCGACAGGTCTGCAATGCGTTTGTGTTCTCGGAAGGAGCGCTGTTCTCCTTCACGCCGGACTACATGGATGAGGAGGCCTACCGTATATGGGAGCGGTTTCGTGGGGCTTTTTCCTTTGCATACAGCCGCTACAAAGACCTGCTTCAGGCCGAGGCGCAAGCAAGGGAAGCGCAAATCGAGGGATCACTTGAGCGGATTCGGGCACGGGCCATGGCCCTTAGGGAGAGCGATGAACTTCGACAAGTGATTGCTCTGATCTACCGGGAATTGGAGAAGTTCGACTTGGACCTTTACGACTCCAATATTCTGCTATTGGATATACAGAAAAAAGAGCATACCATGTGGGGTTCCGGATTTGATGGAATCAATCTACCCCCTTCCTTTACCATTCCTCACTATGATCATGCCTACTTCAATCAGGTCTTTGATGATGTTACTCATTATGAAAGCCTGGCGGAGGCAGATAAATTTCGAGTAGTCCGTCTACATGGCGACTTACTCAGGGACTTACATCAGTTCTATATTACTAAAACTGAAATCAGGAACGCGCCACGCGCTTTCCTGGAGGAATTTCTGTCCTTTGATGACATTACCATCTCATATGTAGTAATGGAGCATGGTGTACTGGAGGTTGCCAGTGGCTCCAGGCTACCAGGAGAGGCCGAAGATATCCTAAGACGTTTTGCCAAGGCCTTTGAATTGACCTACACCCGCTTCCTGGACCTCAAAAGGGCGGAGGCCCAGGCACGCGATGCCCAAATCGAGGCTGCGCTGGAGCGCGTTCGGTCAAGATCAATGGCCATGCACGACAGCAAAGAACTTGGGGAGGTAATAAGCGTCGTGTTTGAGCAGTTAAGAGCGCTGCAAATAGGAATGGACTCTGCCTGTATATTGACATTTGACACCGTTCGCAGAGGGCATACGGCATGGGCCGCTAATCCAGATTTGTTTTCCGTATCATCAGTTTATCTTCCATTTTTTGAGAGTCCCATTCAAAACGATCTGTATGAAGCAAGAGAGAGAGGGGTACGGTTTTTCTCGAAGACATGGACATTGAAGGAGAAGAATTCATTCTGGAAATACGCTTTCAAAAATACAGATTATAAATACCTGCCGGAAGACCTGAAGAAGACCATCTTGTCATTCGAGGGTTGGGGGTTCACCGGTCCCATGGAAAAAAACTCCGCTACATTCCTGGTAAGTTATTCTGGGACGCCTTTTTCCACTCAGGAGCAGGAAGTCATAAGCCGTTTTGGAGGGGTTTTCGAACAAGCGTATACCCGTTTTCTGGACCTTAAGAAAGCCGAAGCCCAGGCACGCGATGCCCAAATCGAGGCAGCGCTGGAGCGTGTCCGCGCTCGGTCGATGGCGATGCATGATAGTAGCGAGCTTATCGAGGTAGCGACGCTCATGTTTCGGGAGTTTGAAAAGCTGGATCTGGAGGCCTTTTTAACGTGTGGCTACTTGATCCCCGATGAGGCTGCGGAAGTGACCAAGTGCTGGTTTGCTCAGACGCAAAGAGATTTTCTCGTACAATTCGACGCGCTGCTAACAGGTGATCCAGTATTGGATGATCGCTATAAGGCCTGGAAAGAGCAGGTTCCAATTTTCAAGTATGAGGTCGGTGGAGCGCAGTTAGCACATCATCTGCAGATCGTATTTCCACTAGATCAGCGGAACGAGGAAGAGAACCTCGCAGTTGTGGCCATGCCGGATCCCACCATCTTCTATACTGCCAATTTTTCGCATGGCTACATCCTGGTCATCGCCGATCATGAGATGGACCGTGACCAGGAACGGATTCTATTGCGATTCAGGAGCACTTTCGAACAAGCCTATATTCGATTTCTGGATCTCCAGAAGGCCGAGGAACAAGCCAAACTGGCCATACGCCAATCGGTCACCGATCGCATTCGTGCCGAGATCACATCCATGAGGGCTCCTACGGACCTTGAGCGTATTACTCCATTGATGTGGAAGGAACTGATCAATCTGGGGGTGCCCTTTTTTAGGTGCGGGATCTTCATTATGGATGAAGTTCAGAGGATCGCGCATACATATTTGACCACTCCGCAGGGAGAGTCCCTCGCAGCCATCGATGTGACCTTTGATGCCAATCCCCTTGCACAGGCGTCCGTGGAGAATTGGAGAAGGCAGGAAGTGTATGTCACAGAGTGGGATCAGAAGCAGTTCATTGCCAATATGACGGCTTTGTTGGACGACCAATTGCTCGAGGATCCCGATCGATACCAACACGGAGAGCCGGCACCTGACCGCCTTGTGCTGCATCTGGTGCCTTTTAGGCAGGGCATGTTGTATGTCGGGAATACGGATCATCTAGATGCAGACCAGATCGAACTGGTCAAGTTGTTGGCACAGACATTCTCAGTGGCCTATGCCAGATACGAGGACTTTACGGAATTGGAAGAAGCCAAACTACGTGTCGAGAGTGCCCTGAATGACCTCCAATCCACACAATCGCAATTGGTACATGCCGAGAAAATGGCTTCATTGGGTGAGCTCACTGCAGGCATTGCTCATGAGATCCAGAACCCGCTGAACTTCGTCAACAACTTTTCCGACCTCAACAAGGAACTCATTGAGGATTTACGCGAGGAGCTGAAGGATGGCAACATCGAGGAGGTAGAGGCGATTCTAAAGGACCTTTTTGGCAATGAGGAGAAAATCCTTTTCCACGGCAAGCGCGCTGAGGAAATCGTGAAGAGCATGCTGCAACATTCCCGCGCAGGGGATGGAGAAAAAAGGCCTGCAGATATCAATGCCATTGCCGATGAGTACCTGCGTCTTAGCTATCACGGGCTTCGTGCAAAGGACAAGTCCTTCAATGCGGAGTTCAAAGCGCACCTCGCCGATGACTTGCCTGAGGTAGACGTTGTGCCGCAGGACATTGGCCGCGTCCTACTCAATCTGATCAACAACGCATTCAGTGCCGTCTCTGAGAAGCGCGCCCTCTATGGCAATGGGTATGTACCCACGGTCGAGGTCTTTACAAAGAAGCTGCGCAACGGGATTGAGATACGTGTGAAAGACAATGGGCCCGGCGTTCCCGATGATATTCGGGAAAAGATCTTTCAGCCCTTCTTTACCACGAAGCCGACGGGGTCAGGGACCGGGTTGGGATTGTCACTGAGTTATGACATCGTGACAAAGGGGCATGGAGGCACACTGGAGATGGATACGGCGGTAGGGGATGGGACGGAGTTTCGGATTCAATTGCCAGTTGTTTGAACACGGATTATAAGGATTAACGGATGAAAGCAAATCAAGATAACCTTTACGCCTACAACACACGGCTGAAAGGTTATGCCAGAGAGAATCGAAACGCGGCAACGAAAGCGGAGGCATGTCTCTGGAAATATGCCCTCCGGGCCAAGGGAATGAAGGGTTATGGATTCCGTAGGCAGCGGCCGGTGTTGAATTACATCGCGGATTTCATGTGTAAGGAGCTCATGCTGATCATCGAAGTGGATGGTGATTCTCACTCACATCCGGAAGTAGCTGCTGCTGATGAAATTAGACAGAAGGCACTTGAAGCTGCCGGTTTTACTGTTTTGCGCTTTGATGATGAGGATGTCTTGAAACATATCAATAATGTGAGATCGCAAATTGAGTCTTGGATAGAAGCACTCATGAGAAGTAGCGCCTCCTCCTGGCCCCCTCTGAGAGGGGGAAATATCGAAAGTAATCGAAACGTCTTTCCCCCTCCTGGAGGGGGAAAGAGGGGGAGGTCAATAGCAACCCTCCTGCTACTCCTCCTCACCCACTCGGTACTCGGCCAATTCATCATCCAGGATGTCGATAGTGCCAGCCTCCAACGGCAGCAGGAGGTCTATGAGGAACTGGTGGTGATGAAGCAAGATGCTCGTGACGATTCCTCCAGGATACAGGTCTGGAATCATTTTGCCAACTTCTTTAAGCAGCGACGACCGGACTCTGCCGTCTATTATGGCAACAAGGCATTGGTGCTTTCCCGTGAGACGGGAAACAAGGAGGAGGAGATTTGGGCGATCACCTACCTGGTGCTGGCGCATTTGGAGTTGGGCAACGATGCCAAAGCCATGCAACTGTGTCTTGAGGGCCAAAGACTGGAAGAGGGACTGCCGACCATGCTGTCAACGATGGGTAAGATCTACCTCAACAGCGGCGAAAACCTAAAGGCCATCGAGTGTTACCGCCGAAGTCAGGACCTTTCCGCCGATCCATTTCAACCCGTGCGAAGCTCTATGGGTATCGCCAATGCCTATTTGGCCATGGGGGAGATGGATACTGCCTGGCACTACGGAAGAGTGGCGTACACCGAAGCTACAGAGATCGGCGCCGATTGGCTACTGGGCCCTGCTTCCGTCGTGTTGGCTGAGATCTTGCTGGAAGCCAGGTATCCTGAAGATGCCTACGAATACATTATCCAGGCATTTGACTACTCAGAGGACCTCTCACATCGCTCGAAAAACAACTTGCTGATGGCTCGGTACTATCGGGATACCGGTGAGCCGCAATTGGCCATTGACTATGCTCACAGGGCCCTGGAGTGGGCCGGCTTGGGCGGGATTCACTCAAAGTCCATAGAGGCCAGCATGCTTCTCTCCAGCCTATATCGGGAGAGTCAACCTCAGGAAGCTCTCAACTATAGTCGGTGGGCGCATTTCTTCAAGGATAGCCTTCTGGCATTAAGTCGTAAGACAGCCTTGCTGGATTACACCGACTACGACATTCAGATCCGGGAGCAGGCCCTGGCTACTGCGCAGGACAGGTATGAGAGTCAAGTCCGCTTCAATGTTTTTATGGGCACGATCGGCCTGCTGGTCATGGCAGTGATTTTCTTTTTCGTCTATAGCCGCAACAAGCAAAGAGCCAAGAGAAGAGTTGAGATTGCCTATGAAAGACTCAAAAACGCCCAGACGCAACTCATTCATTCGGAGAAAATGGCGTCGCTCGGCGAGCTGACAGCCGGCATTGCCCACGAGATCCAGAATCCGCTCAACTTCGTCAACAACTTTTCGGGAGTCAATGTCGAACTCCTCGAGGAAGCGGAAGAGGAACTGGAGAAAGGAGACACTGAGGAAGCCAAAATAATTATCAAGGGGACACTTCAAAATGAGAAGAAAGTCCTGCTGCATGGCAAGCGTGCTGAAGGAATTGTGAAGAGCATGCTGCAGCATTCTCGCGCCGGTGATGGGCAGAAGGTGCCGACCAACCTTAACGAACTGGTGGACGAGTATGCGCGCCTTGCCTACCACGGTCTTCGAGCGAAGGATGCCTCCTTCAATGCCGACATTCAAACTGACTTTGATGAGCAACTTCCCGAGGTCCACGTCATACCTCAGGACATAGGCCGCGTGCTCCTCAACCTGCTGAACAACGCCTTCGCCGCAGTCACGAGCGTGGAGCGCCCGACGGTAACTCTAAGAACCCAAAAACTGAATAACTCGGTAACTATCTCTGTTTCCGACAACGGCTCTGGCATTCCCCGCAAGATCCGAGACAAGATCTTCCAGCCTTTTTTCACGACCAAGCCCACTGGTCAAGGTACGGGTCTGGGGCTCAGCCTGAGCTATGACATCGTTACGAAGGGGCACGGGGGAAGGCTGGAAATGAAGACAGAGGAGGGAGAGGGTACGGAGTTCATCATTCGACTACCTTTCGCCACATGAATAGCCACATTATGAGGGTTTTCAGCTATATCATGATTCTGTCATTCCTGGTACTCGGTTACTGTGGTTTTGGCCAGCATCTTGATAGCTTGAAGGACCAACTGGAAACGCTGAGTGAAGACACGGCTTCAGTGTGGCTGTTATCAAGATTATCCGGGCGATACACCCAAATCGATCCGGACTCCTCTATTATATATGGGGAAGATGCGCTTGCCCTGAGCCGGAAAATAGGATATCGAGGCCGGGATGCAGCCATATACCGAAGTGTCGGGCATTCCTATCGGAATTTGGGCGATTTTCCAAAGGCACTTGAGATGCTTTTCAAAGCGCTGGAAATAGCCAAAGAATTGGATGACTATGGCTACATAGCGAGAATCTATAACTCCATTGGGATTGTCTACTCGCAGCTAAATGATAACCAGGCTGCCGCGAAGTATCAGAAGCAGGCGATAGAGGTGTTTGAAGCTCAAGGAGAGGTGGGACTTATGACCAACTCGAAAGTCAATCTTGGAAGAGCCTATCGAAGAAGCAATCAGCTGGACTCCGCCTTGTTCTATTTTCAAGAGGGGTTTCAAGAGTTAGACCGATTCAGAAATGACAACAGGCACGCTTTTTTGGCGATGGAGATGGGATCCCTGCAGTGGCAACTAGGCAACGTTGACAGTGCATTTCTTTACCTGCGACAAAGCGTACGGATCAATGAGAACAATGCCAGTCACTTCTACAACTCATTTGCCTACAATGTTATTTCTGAATTCTTCCAGGATTTGAATGAGACAGACTCATCAATACATTATGCGAAAAAAGCTCTAATGGCCTCTGAGCTTGGCAATACCAAATTCAACACGTTCGACGCCTTGAAAACGCTGGCCAACCAATACGAATCAAAGAACATAGACTCGGCCTATCACTATTTGATGAGATTCAAGGAGATAAACGATCAGTTGTACGGTCCGGAACGAGTCATCGAATTGCAAAGAATACTTGCGGAGGAACAAGCTCGTCAAAGGCAGATTGAGGAAGAGAGGATCGCCTATAATAATCGGGTCAAGCAGTCAGCGGTGCTGATGGGTCTGCTTTTTCTCATGACCGTAACAGGCATCTTATTCCAAAACAATAGAAGAAAACAGAAGGCGAATACGAAATTAAGAAAGCAAAAAGAGGAGATCGAATCCGCCATGGAAAGGCTAGCGTCCACCCAAACCCAACTCATCCACTCCGAAAAAATGGCCTCCCTAGGAGAGCTTACTGCCGGCATTGCCCACGAAATCCAGAACCCGCTGAACTTCGTCAACAACTTCTCCGATGTCAACAAGGACCTGGCGGAGGAGATGATCGAGGAAATGAAGAAGGGCAATCTGGAAGAGGCAGAAGCGATCGGAAATGACCTGATTGCCAATGAAGCGAAAATCACCCACCATGGCAAGCGGGCCGAGGAGATCGTCAAGAGCATGCTCCAACACTCCCGATGGAGCGACGGCGAAAAGCAACTCACCAACATCAACGACCTGGCCGACGAGTATGTGCGCCTTGCCTACCACGGCCTGCGTGCCAAAGAGCCATCCTTCAATGCCGAAATCAAAACCGATTTCGACCCTAACCTCCCCGAAATCAACATCGTCCCTCAGGACATCGGCCGCGTCCTCCTCAACCTGCTGAACAATGCGTTTTCTGCCGTCTCTGATGTCGAGGGTCCGACGGTAAACCTAAAAACCCAAAAACTTAATAACTCAATAACTATTACCATATCCGACAACGGCCCCGGCATCCCCTCCAAGATCAGAGACAAGATCTTCCAACCCTTCTTCACGACAAAGCCTACGGGTCAAGGTACAGGCCTGGGACTGAGCTTGAGCTATGATATCGTGACGAAGGGGCATGGAGGCAGCCTCGAGATGGAAACAGAAGAAGGAGAGGGCTCGGAGTTTATCATCAACCTGGCTGTTGTCTCATGAGGTATTCGATTTTCATACTCATTCTTTTCTACCTTCTTCAAGCTGACGTAGCCTACGCCCAGGATGCCATTCCCTTGCAGGCGTATGGAGTCCGGGACGGGCTACCGGAGGAGACAATCCACGCTATTGTAGAGGATGATCACGGATTTATTTGGATAGCTACCCAAAGGGAGATGGTCCGATTTGATGGCTATCAATTCACATCTCCATGGAAGAAATCAACAGAGGTGCGGGATTACGGCATATTGAACTCGAGGGGTGGTATCATGAAAGGAAGGGATGGGAAGATCTGGATTGGTAGCGGTAGGACAGGAGAGATACTAAGCTACGAACCTGTATCTCAAAAAATAGCGTCTTATGCATTGCCTGAGGGCAATACAAAATTCCGCATTGCTTGCTTACTGGTCCTGGAAGATGTGATTGGCAATATTTGGTTTTCAGTCGTCCAGTATGAATCTGAGGAGGTGAAGATCTGTCGTTTGCGACCAGATACAGGCGATATCAAGTGCTACAATCATCATGCAGGATTTCGTAGGAATTTTCTTGGGGGAAACTACTTTACTGCCATGGTGCCAACGGACAGCTCCATCTGGACGGTAGATCGTTCGCAGGACTTGCGAGGCACACTGCGGAGGTGGGACAGCGCTATAGATGATTTCGAAGTTATTCTCCAACCTGGAGAGATTATACCAGGTACCGAGTTGAGCGATACTTTGGTCGAGGTTTTCCCTGCAAACCGAGGCCAATTCCTGGTCATGAGCAGTGATCGACATGTATTCCTCTGGGATCCATTAAGGCGCAACGTGCACTCCTATTTCTCGTATGATCCTAGCCCCAATGGTGTATGGGTTGCTTTTGAAGATAGGGAAGGCTTTTTATGGATCGTTCATCCAAGAACTATCACGAGAATCGATCCGGCATCCGGCAGTCGTCTCGAATACTTTGGCAAGAATCAACACTTTCAGTTTGGGACACGAGGCGATGTGCTAAGCATCTGGCCTGAGGCTGAGCTTTCAGGGGGGGCTTTGTGGCTGGGAGTGGAACATGACACAGGTCCTTCCCACTTGGCATTTGATTTCGATGACGCTCAATTCAGTGTTTTTGATGGTTCATTGAATTTCGAGGGGAATCCACAGCAGTATTTCCAGCATATGGTGATGGACTTTTCTTCTACAAGATGGTTCGGTTCAAGGCCTAACATTCATAGGGAAGACGCCCATCGCACGCGGATTCAGCGGTTCAGTACAAATAATAGATCCGCTCATATTCCGGGCGATACTGTCGTTGCGGTTTTTGAGGACAGCAGGCAAAGACTTTGGGTCTCCACCACCAACGGCCTGGCCTTGTATCAAGATAGCACCCGCAGCTTCGGTACATTTCAGCATGCCATTGGAGACAGATTCTCTCTTAGCGCCAATGCGTGCGGACCCATAATGGAAGATGACTCCGGATATATTTGGATTGGGACCGAGGATGGGCTCAACCTTTATGACGAACAATCGGGGAAGTTCCATCGCTTCTTGCACAATGAGCCAGAGCCCAATGACATAAAGGCACTTTATCAGGATAGTCATGGAAGGATCTGGGTCTCGATTCGAGACAAGGGCGTTTGGATCTATGATTCAGATACGAAGTCTCTGACCGAGTTCTTCGAATTCACAGGCGAGGTTCGTCAGATATTCGAAGATCACCGAGGCAATATCTGGTTAGCGCACTATGGGGAAGGGCCTTTCCGATACCAGGAAGAGACTAAAACCTTCACTGACTATCATTTTGAGTCTGGTGATGGGGAAGTACATTGGATCACTGAGGACGCAGCCAGGAATCTGTGGGTAGGGACTGATGCCCGTCTCCACTGCTTTGATCCCAAAGCCGATTCGTTTGAAGTTTACGGAAGTTGGGAAAAAGGATTTCATTCAAACATAAGCTTCCATGCAGATCAGGAAGGGGGTCTGTGGGTGGGGAACTACAGGGGTGCCCTTATACGGATCACACCCTCCACCAGGAGTTATGAGAGTTATGGCCTGAAGCACGGTTTGCCCGAAAGTGCTTATGTGGTTCTGGGTGCCATTCCAACTGACAAATACGGGAACCTTTATCTCGCCACAGATCTGGGTTTGTCCGTATTCAATATGACTAACCATCAAGTTTCGAATTTTGATGAGAAGCATGGATTTTACGGGTCTAGGGGAGTGGCGCTCACCAGGGCCAATGGTGAGGTCTGGATAGGGGGCGGGAAGGGCCTTCATAGAATTATTCCAGAAAAGTTGCTACAGGAAAAGAATCTAATACCTCCGAAGGTGTGGATCACATCCATGACCATTATGGATAGCACTTATTCTGCGCCAGATGGGATCATTTTTCAGAAAGCAGTAGACTACACGGATCAAATCGAGCTCGAATATTGGCAGAAAGACCTTGCATTTGCATTCGTTGCGCTACACTATCTGAGGCCGGAGGCCAATCAATACTCCTGGAGACTGGAAGGCTATGATGAGCAATGGACAGAGCCTTCCTATACCCGGACCGCATCGTATACCAACCTTTCACCAGGGACCTACACCTTCCGGGTGAAAGGATCCAATGCCGATGGCATCTGGAATGAAGAAGGAGATTTCATCACGATTATAATCAATCCGCCATTATGGCAAACAGCTGGGGCGTATGGTTTCTACTTCCTGATTTTTTGTGGAGGAGTGTTAGCTGTCCATCGATTTCAAAAGAGTCGCACGATCCGCATCGAACGGGAAAGGATCAAAGATGAACAGTTGGCCCAGGCGAAAGAGGTTGAAAAGGCCTACCAAGAGTTGAAGACCACCCAAACCCAACTCATCCATGCCGAAAAGATGGCCTCCCTCGGAGAACTCACAGCAGGCATCGCCCACGAGATCCAGAACCCGCTCAACTTCGTCAACAACTTCTCCGATGTCAATCGCGAGCTGATCGATGAGCTCGAGGAGGAAGCGAAGAAGGGTAATGTGGAGGAAGTGACCTCCATCGCGAATGACCTGCGGGACAACGAAAGCAAGATCACCCACCACGGAAAGCGTGCCGAAGAGATCGTCAAGAGCATGCTCCAACACTCCCGAGGGAGCGATGGTGAAAAACAACTCACCAACATCAACGACCTGGCCGACGAATATGTGCGCCTTGCTTACCACGGGCTCCGAGCAAAAGACCCTTCCTTCAATGCCGAAATCAAAACCAACTTCGACCCCAATCTCCCCGATATCAACATCGTCCCCCAGGACATTGGCCGCGTCCTCCTCAACTTGCTGAATAATGCCTTCGCCGCCGTATCCGAGAAAGCGAAGTCGGACGGCAACGCCTATATCCCAACCGTGCAAATAACAACTAACCTATCCCCCCTTGAGGGTGGTCCGGCATCCCGGGGCAAGGGGGGTGATTCCCCCCTATCAAGGGGGGCGCAGGGGGGTGTTTCCCCTGCCGAAGGCATTCAAATAACCATATCCGACAACGGCCCCGGCATCCCTGCCGACATCCGCGACAAGATCTTCCAACCCTTCTTTACAACGAAGCCCACCGGTCAAGGCACAGGATTGGGACTCAGCCTGAGCTATGACATTGTGACCAAGGGGCACGGGGGCAGCCTTGAGATGGAGACAGAAGACGGAGAGGGCACGGAGTTTATCATCAACCTGGATGTTGTCTCATGAGGTATTCGATTTTCATACTCATTCTTTTCTGCCTTCTTAAAGCTGACACAACCTATGCCCAGGATGTCATTCCCTTGCAAGCTTATGGAGTTCGAGAAGGGCTGCCGGAGGAGACTATCAAGGGTATTGTCCAAGATGATCACGGATTTATTTGGATAGCCACCCAGAAGGAGATGGTCCGATTTGATGGCTATCAATTCGAAACTCCTTGGAAGAAACCATCAAAGGCCGGTGACCACGAAAAATTGAACTCCCATAGGGATATCATGAAAGGGAGCGATGGGAAGATCTGGATTGGTAGCGCCACTGGAGGGCAGATATTGAACTATGACCCCCAATCTCAAAAAATCATCTCTTATGTATTGCCGGAGAGCAATACAAGATTCCGTATCGCTTGCAACCTGATCTTGGAAGATGTGAGTGGCGATATTTGGTTTTCCGCTTTTGAACATGAATCTGAGGAGGTGAAGATCTGTCGGTTACAAACCACGACTGGGGAGATCAAGCGCTACGATCATAATGCGGGTTTAGGTAGGATAGGCCTTGGAGGGAACTTCTATACGGCCATGGTGCCAACTGACAGTTCCGTTTGGACGGTAGATGCTTCGCAAGACTTAGGGGGTACGCTACGGAGGTGGGACCCCGCCACGGACCAGTTTGAGGTGATTCTCAAACCAGGAGAGACTTTACCCGGCACCGAACTGAAAGATACCTTGATGGATGTTTTGCCCACGAAACGAGGCAAGTTCCTGACTATGACAAGTCGTCAGCATGCTTTTCTTTGGGATCCAATCAAGCGCGAAGTCAATTCTTATTTCACGTATGATCCGAGCCCAAAATTTCAATGGGCTGCTTTTGAAGATATTGAAGGCTTTCTGTGGATCGTTCATCCAAGAACTATCACGAGAATTGATCCGGCATCCGGTAGTCGTCTCGAATACTTCAGTAAGAATCAACACTTTCAGTTTGGGACACAAGCCGATGTACAAAGCATCTGGCCTATTGCTGAGTTGGATGGGGGAGGATTGTGGCTGGGAGTTGCTGATAACAATGAGCTGCCTTCTTACTTGCGATTTGATTTCGATAAGGCTCAATTCAGTGTTTTTGATGGTTCATTGAATTTCGAGGGGAATCCACAGCAGTATTTCCAGCATATAGTGATGGACTTTTCCTCTACGAGATGGTTTGGTTCAAGGCCCAATCTTTATAAGGAGGACGCCCATCGGACGCGGATTCAGAGGTTCAATGCGAATAGCACATCTTCTGCATTTCCAAGCGACACTATCGTCGGGCTTTTTGAGGACAGCAAGGAAAGGCTCTGGGTCTCCACCAGAAATGGTCTTGTCGTATATCACGACACGAGTCAAAGCTTCACCACCTACCGCAATACGAGTGGGGACAGATTCTCCCTCAGCGACAATAACGTCGGGCCTATCTTAGAAGAAGAATCGGGGAACATTTGGATTGGGACTGAGAATGGCTTGAACCTCCTCGACGAGCAATCAGAAAAATTCCATCGCTTCTTTCACAATGAGCTGGAGACCAATCATATAAAGGCGCTTTATCAGGACAGTCAAGGAAGGATCTGGGTATCGATTCTAAATAAAGGGATTTGGATCTATGATTCAGGTACAAAGACTCAGACCGAGTTCTTCGAATTCAGGGGGGAAGTTCGCCAAATATTCGAGGATCATTTGGGCAATATTTGGTTAGCACATCATGGTCAAGGGCCTTTCCGATACTTGGAAGCTACCAAGACCTTCAGACGCTATCCTTTTGAGACAGGTCAGGATCGGGAAGTACATTGGATCACTCAGGACTCAGCAAACATCCTCTGGGTTGGGACTGACAACTTCCTTCATAGGTACATACCCAAAGCGGATTCCTTCGAAGTTTACGGAAGTCACGAAACCGGATTTGCCGCGAATTCAAACTTTTATTCAGATGCGCAAGGTGATTTATGGGTGGGGAACTACCTCGGTGCCCTTGTGAGGATCAGACCCTCCACCAAGACGTACGAGAGTTTTGGCTTCGAGCATGGATTGCCAGAAAGTGGTTATGTGGTTCATGGCGCCATTCCAACTGACGATTATGGGAACCTTTATCTCACTACAGATAGGGGGTTGTCCGTATTCAACATGACCACAGCGCAAGTTTCCAATTTTGGTGAGGAGCATGGATTTTACGGCTCAAGGGGAGCAGCCCTCTCCAGGGCCAATGGCGAGGTTTGGATAGGTGGCAGGAAGGGCCTCCATAGAATTGTTCCCGAAAAGTTGCTACAGGAAAAGAATCAAATACCTCCGAAGGTATGGATCACATCCATGACCATTATGGATAGCACTTATTCTGCACCAGATGGGACTATCTTTCAGAAAGCAGTGGACTACACAGATCAAATCGAGCTCGAATACTGGCAAAAAGACTTTGCTTTTGAGTTCGTTGCTCTCCACTATCTGAGGCCGGAGGCCAATCAATAC
This sequence comes from Cyclobacteriaceae bacterium, assembly GCA_965227935.1. Taxonomy (GTDB): domain Bacteria; phylum Bacteroidota; class Bacteroidia; order Cytophagales; family Cyclobacteriaceae; genus JAWPMT01. The sequence goes on from CBDDGS010000055.1 coordinate 1,331,314, forward strand.
GCATGGAGATTGGAAGGCTACGATGATCAATGGACACAGCCATCGTTGACCAGAACGGCCTCTTATACCAACCTCTCCCCAGGGACCTACACATTCCGGGTGAAGGGATCCAATGCCGATGGCATATGGAATGAAGAAGGAGATTTCATCACGATTATTATCAATCCGCCTCTGTGGCAAACAGCCGGAGCGTATGGTTTCTACTTCCTGATTTTTTGCGGCGGAGTGTTGGCAGTCCATCGGTTTCAAAAGGCTCGCACGATCCGCATCGAAAGGGATAAGATCAAAGATGAGCAGCTGGCCCAGGCGAAAGAAGTCGAAAAAGCCTACCAAGACTTGAAGACCACCCAAACCCAACTCATCCACTCTGAAAAGATGGCCTCCCTCGGGGAGTTGACCGCCGGCATCGCCCACGAGATCCAGAACCCACTGAATTTTGTCAACAACTTTTCCGATGTCAACAAGGACCTGGCGGAGGAGATGATCGAGGAAATGAAGAAGGGCAATCTGGAAGAGGCAGAAGCGATCGGAAATGACCTGATTGCCAATGAAGCGAAAATCACCCACCATGGCAAGCGGGCCGAAGAAATCGTCAAGAGCATGCTCCAACACTCCCGTGGGAGCGACGGCGAAAAGCAACTCACCAACATCAACGAACTGGCTGACGAATATGTGCGCCTTGCCTACCACGGCCTGCGTGCCAAGGATCCCTCCTTTAACGCTGACATCAAAACTGATTTTGACCCCAACCTCCCCGAAATCAACATCGTTCCTCAAGACATCGGCCGCGTCCTCCTCAACCTGCTCAACAACGCCTTCTCCGCCGTATCAGAAGTGGACGACCCGACGGTAAACCTAAAAACCCAAAAACTTAATAACTCAATAACCATTACCATCTCCGACAACGGCCCCGGCATCCCTGCCGACATCCGCGACAAGATCTTCCAGCCTTTCTTTACCACCAAGCCCACGGGGCAAGGCACAGGTCTGGGACTCAGCTTGAGCTATGATATCGTCACGAAGGGGCATGGGGGAAGGCTTGAAATGAAGACGCAGGAGGGAGAGGGCTCGGAGTTCCAGATGGAATTGCCTTTGGAATAAAACACGACGCATCTCGACTCGAGTACCTGGGAGCTTGTGCACTAAGTGATAATTATTCCATAAATGGCGTTATTTGTGGGCTTTTGTGAATATCTTACTATTTCAGCTAACGCCCTGGTGCCATGAAATTTGACTACTTAGAAACCTCTGGGATGTCCAGACGGTATAATTGCGCTTGTTCCAAGCGATTCTATTCCCTCCTTGCTATTACATTCCTTTTCCTATTTGCGAGCTTCGAACCACTGGCCCAACCAGGAAAAGGCCGCAAAAATCAAGATGTGGAGCCTACCTTCGATTGTATTGAGTATGCTGGTAACGGCAAGTTTCGAGCACGCTTTGGCTATAACAACAAGGGCAACAAACAGGTGATTCTACCCACAGAGGATAGTCAAATCATCATCAATGACGGTGAGTCATCGGAGAATGCCCTCAATGTTTTTGAATCGGGTAGCCATGACTACGCGTTCTCTTCAGATTTTTCATCGAAAGATCGCGTCACGTGGAAGCTCATACTGCCCAATGGCAAAGAAAAGTTGATCACCGCGAGTGCCAACTCATCCCATTGTGGGGAGGGTGGCGGATTTATATTCCCTGTGATCAATCAGTCTGGAAAGAGTGACAATAAGATAGGTCTGGACCTGACAGCCCTGGGTTCCGGAGATCGGGGTTCAGCTCCTGAGTTGCTGTTCCAAATCAACGAAGACCAAAATGAGGTACTTGTAGAGATCGTGCCTCTGGAATCGAAGCTAACCACGGTCCTGCAGCTACTCAGCAGCAAATATGGACGGGTGGACAACCCAGATCCCGCTATATCCGACTTCATTGATAAGGGTACCATCACGTTTCTCAATGGACTGCAGTCCAATGCTGTGACCGTCTTCTTCCCAATCAATCGCCTCCTCGAACTCAATGAGGAGGAGGATGTCAACTTCGTACGTCCCGTTTACCCCGCAGTTCTGAATCGTGGCATCACTACGAGCCAGGGTCATGTCGTACAGGGATCTCAGGAGGTCCTGGAGGCATTTCAGTACGAGAAAGATGGCCAGGTCCTACCAGTCAATGGCAGTGATGTGCGGGTGGGCGTATTGTCCGACAGCTACAATACCCAGCCCAATGATCCGGCAAATCAAGTGGATATCCCACAGGGTGATCTGCCGGCCACTGTTGACCTGTTGCAGGAGTACCCTTTTGGAATTGCGTCTGACGAAGGACGTGCCATGCTCCAAATCCTTCACGACGTAGCCCCAGCAGCAGACCTCGGCTTCCGAACCGGAGTAGTGACGCCCATCGATTTTGCGGAAGGCATTCAGTCGTTTCAGAGTGCTGGGTATGATGTTCTGGTAGATGACATCACCTTCCTGACGGAGCCATTCTTCCAGGATGGGGTCGTGGGCCAGGCAAGCAAGGAATTCATAGCCACCGGCGGCATTCATGTTACTTCCGCAGGCAACTTTGGTGAGCTGGCGGTGCAGGATGTCTTCACGCCAGCCGCAGCGACTCTGAACCCAGCGGTATTTGGTGAAAGCGCCGTAGCCCATGACTTTGGCGGGGGCGATTTCCAGCTGAGCTTTTCTGTGTGTCCCGGTGTGTACCTCGCAGTCTTGCAATGGGATGAGCCTTTTTATTCCCTCAACCAGTTGCCCGGCGTGGCGACAGATCTTGACGTCAACGTCGTGGACAACAGCCAGAACCTGATCGTGGGCAACAACCGCATTAGTTTCGTCGGGGATCCCGTGGAGCTCGTAGCCTTTGAAGCCACGGCCTGCGGCCAGGCCAATTTTGTGGTCAGCAGTGCGGAGGGAGCTCCTTCTGGTTCCGTTGGTTTTCGCCTGATCATCTTTCAGGGGCCGGACCTCGTGCTGAATGAATTCAACCAGGGAGCGCCAACGATTACGGGCCAGGCGATGGTGGAAGAGGCATGGACGATTGGTGCAGCATTCTACGGAGGCGATCCGCTTTCGGCAGAGCCTTTTTCCTCCTCTGGAGGGCTGCTGCCCAATGGGCGTGACGTGGCTGTCGACTTCACGGCCCCGGATGGTGTCAACACCAACGTGCTCTCGATCGGCGCTGATATCCAGTTTGACCCAGATACGCAATTTCCCAATTTCTTCGGCACTTCGGCGGCAGCACCCCATGCGGCGGGCGCGGCTGCGTTGTTCAAATCAGTGATACCTGCGTGGTATCCCGATGGTCCACCGGACGGGGACCCCTCTCTCAATGAAGAGATCCTCTCGCTCATTCAGCAATCGAGTCTGGCGATCGGCCCGGAATCCAAGACCGGTGCGGGATTCGCTCAGGTGAATGAGGCCTTCAAGCTCATCGCTGCCCCCACACCCCAGGTTGAGACGCTGGAGATTATCGATGAAAATGCAGAGACCCTCACTTTCCGTGTAACAGGGCGCTTCTTTACAGAAGATTCCGAGATCAATCTCAGGGGTGAGCCAGTAGTGGATGCCAATGGCAGTCCGGCAACTCAGTTTGTGAGTAGCGAGGAATTGGTGGCCGCGATACCCATCGTTGGCGGCGATCCGCCCATCAATGTTTCGACAGATCCAAAGACGCCTGCTGGATCAGACGGTGGCGTTAGCAGCACGCTGTACTTTGGAGATGGCATCCGCGAATTGATTGTTGTCAAAGCCAACGATACGCAGAAACTATTTGGCGAGGCACTACCCACATTTTCAGTAGCCATTAGCGGGATTCCGGAAGGAGTGGACCCTGCCTCCATCGGATTGGGCGTCACCAATATCCAGTACAGCACTATCGCTACGAGTACCAGCAGCGTCAATAATTATGCAGTCACCCCCTCCTTCGTCGTCGAGCCGGGCATTGAGGTGCTGGAGGAGTATGAGTTCGTGTTTGAGATCGGTATCCTCAGCATATTGCCACTGCCGGTGACGATCGTTGCGGAAGATGTCACAGCGACCTACGGGGAGTCGTTTGCTATCACACTGCGATACGAATACGATGACACAAATATTTCAGCCGGTGAGCGGGCTGACTTTCTTACCTCATTGGTGGAGGCTCACACTTCTACGTTCGCTGAAAATACCCTCGGAGTCTTCAACAGGGCACGCCCGCTTGTAAATTCAGAGCTAGAGCTACTGGATGGTAGCAGCTGGCTGGCGACGCAGACAGTCATTGAGAACCGTGCCAAACCCCTGGTCAATGAGATACAGGCCATCGACCTCGAGCCAGATCTGCTGACCACCTATGTCGACGATCCCACATTGGGGATCCCCAATCGCGCCAAGGCGCTCGTTAACTGGGAGAGCGTACAGGACGGTTTTGGCAGCATCTTCGATCCCATAGAAAACAGGGCCAAGCCATTGGTCAATGAAACGATCTTTCAGCCCAACGATAAGGTGGCCAATGTGGATGTTATCCTGATTGTCGATGAAGTAGAAGAGGTGATCTCTGGTGTGAGTTCTATCAACATTGTGACGGGCCTTGATGTGACACCTGTAGGCAAGCCCCACTTGATTATCCCCGGCGCTTTCATCAACGAATTTGTTGCCAACCTGGACCCAACCTTCGTCGCGGGACTGCTTACAGTTACTCCTGCATCGCTTACGGCCACGACGGCCGATGCGTTAATCAATGCTGGGGATGATTTGCCTGAGTTTGCGACCACCTTCGAAGGGTTGGTCTATGACGACACACCTGAGTCACTGTTCGGAACCGAGGGCCTCCAATATGTGGTCACGCCGGACTACGAGCCGGCGAGGTCTGCGGGAATATATGATGTGGCACCGGTTCTGACATCTCTGACCAACTATGTCGTGAGTACAGAGAATGGGACTTTGTATGTCAATCCTTTTGGTCCTGGAGTGAAAAAGGTCCGGGTGTATCTCGATTGTGTTAAGCAGCTTAGGAATGACCCATCGGGATTCGATTTCGAGGCGTTCTTCAGCTATGTCAATCCAAACACTGCCCCTGTATATGTGCCATTGGGACCTGAAAATCAGTTTTCAGGGCTGGCTTCATTCCTCGGGTCGCCGCCGGAGCTTTTCGTCCCCGGTAGTGAGCAGTTTGGTATTCCTTTCGACGGAAATGGACTGACCTGGGAACTGACCACCAATGAGAGCACAAAGAAGTCTGCCAACTCGTCTTCCGCTAGTTCGGATTCGCAGCGCTGCAAGAATAAGGACTTCAAGCGGGTAGCCACCGAGTCCGCTGATGAGCTTTCACCTTCAGAAGTAGGCGCCTATGTCGTTTACCCAAATCCGGTGGAGCACATGGCACGTATTCGCGTGGAAGGAGGGGACTTGGCAAATGGGCAAATAGGCCTTGTTGACCAAATAGGTCGGCGACTGCTAGTGGACATTGTCAGACACAACGATATCAATACTGTCGAAATAGACATGTCGAAACTCGATAATGGGCTATATTTCGTAACTATTGGAGAAGGTCAGGGTATCCGGGTCTTTCCAATAGTGAAGAAATAGAACCCTCCAGATTGAGACTACGGAAATATGTGTTGATACTTTTAGCCCCTGTCTTTGCACTGAAGGCAGTGGCCCAGGACCCGGTTATTGACAGCCTTATCGCGGTCGTAGCGGAGGCATCCACCGACACAGCAAAGGTCAATGCACTCAATGAGTTGAGCTATTCATTGTTTAGTACGGAGCCTGAGCGCGCCATCCAATATGGTGAGGAAGCACTTTCACTAGCCAGAGAGATTGGCTACAAGACCGGTGCCGCTTATGCCCTCAAACATATCGGCTTGGGATATTATATCTCTGCGGATTTTGTGGAAGTCCTGGACAATTGGCTGCAAAGCCTCCAGATCTTTGAAGAGATCAACGACCAGGTAGGAGTCGCCAATATGGTCAACAATCTCGGGGCTGTATTTTACAATGAGGGAAACGAGGCCAAAGCCATTGAATACTATTTGCGCTCACTGAATATTGCTGAGGCGGCGGGCGACACCCTGAGGATTGCCACAGCACTACTCAATACGGGAAGCGTCTATTCCACATTGCCTCAGAGTTATACGCAGGCACTCCAATTTTATTGGCGGGCACTACCCTTGCTTCGGTCGGCCGGGGATGATCAGGATGTCAGCACCGCAGCGGGGAACTTGGGCGACCTGTACATAAAAATTGGTAATTACGATTCGGCATTGTACTACCTCGAGAGTGCGCTCTCAATGGTCTCTGATTCGGCAGACGCTCCATACGTCCTCAATCAGATAGGTATTGTGTACCGAAATCTCGGGGAGTATGACGAGGCCCTGAGGTTCCATGAGCAATCCTACGACGGAGCACAGGGGCTGAATCAGCAATTGGAGATGGTGGAAGCACTACTGGATAAGGGTGAGACACTGCGACTCATGTCGAGAAATGAGGAGGCACTTGCCAGCTACCATCAGGCGGAGAAGCAGGTCCTGGATGCAGGATTCCAGAAAGAATTGGAAAGGGCCTACGAAGGGCTGTCAAGAGTCTATGCAGACCGAAAGGACTTTGGGCGTGCCTACCACTACAAGAACCTCGTTGGTGGTATGCGGGATGATGTGTATGATCAGGAGCTTTCAGACAAAGTGTCCTTCATACAGCTTTCTTATGAAGTAGAAAAGAAACAGGGCGAAATTGATATCCTTGAGAAAAGTACTGAGATCGAGCGGCTGAGGGCCAACCGGCAGCGCACTATTAGTATTGCAGTCGGGATCACGGGACTGCTGGTACTAGTCCTTGCGGTGGTCCTCTACCAGCGATACCGGTTCGTCAATCAAACCAACAAGATCATTGCCGCCGAAAAAGATAGGGAGGCGGCTCAGGCGAGGGAAATTGAACTAGCCTATGAAGAGCTCAAGACCATGCAGGCCCAGCTGATTCAATCTGAAAAGATGGCATCCTTGGGAGAGCTCACGGCAGGCATCGCCCACGAGATCCAAAACCCGCTCAACTTTGTCAACAACTTCTCGGACGTCAACAGAGATCTCGTGCAGGAAATAATTGACGAGATCAGACAAGGCAATTACGCCGAGGCGGAAAACATTGGAAAGGATCTTATCAATAACGAAGAGAAGATTACCCATCACGGCAAGCGTGCCGAAGCCATCGTCAAGAGCATGCTGCAACACTCCCATGGTGGTGACGGTGAAAAACAACTCACCAACATCAACCAGCTGATAGATGAGTATATCCGGCTGGCCTACCATGGTCTCCGCGCCAAGGATCAGTCATTCAATGTTGATATCAAAACTGACTTCGCACCAGACCTCCCTGAGATCAACATCGTCCCCCAGGACATCGGCCGTGTGCTCCTCAACCTGTTGAACAACGCCTTCGCCGCCGTCACCCATGTTGCGGGTCCGATGGTGATCCTAAAAACCCAAAAGCTCAACAACTCAGTAACGATTACGATCTCCGACAACGGCCCCGGCATCCCCGGGGACATCCGCGACAAGATCTTTCAGCCCTTCTTCACCACCAAGCCGACAGGGGAGGGCACGGGATTGGGGCTCAGTTTGAGCTACGATATTGTGACAAAGGGGCATGGGGGAAGTCTGGAGCTCGAAACCGGGTTAGGAAATGGGGCGGCCTTCACTATCCTGCTACCGATTTCATGAGCGACCTGTTTCGTTTCTAAAACCCTTGAGCTTATACCCAAATGAGTTGTGCCCGGCAAATTCCAACGGTCTTATTGTCTATTGTCAAAACCCTTTGTAACTTAAGCAGTTAGTTAGCATTTTTTGAAGGAACTTCTAACATACCCAAATCAGCAATTCGGCCGGCGATTATTGGGAAAGAGAGAACATGAGATGAGTTAGGGAGGCGTAGACAAAAAGGATGGCTTTAACCAATGTACTAAAAACTACTTCTACATGTTTGATCCCAAGAAGCTTCAAGAAGGAAGAGAGCGACTGAATCCCCCCATTAGGCCGCTGGTCTGGTCCGATCGGGAACCTTTGGATTTGGAACTCGAATGTATCTACGGAGAGATTCCCAGCGACATGGCGGGCCACATGTTCTTCAACAGTTCCAATGGTACCGTAAATTCCCATCTGCCCTATCACCCAAAAAACGGCGATGGGTCCCGCAACCATGAATATGGATCCCCCATTATGTTGGGTAGCGGTTACGTCTACAGGTTGGATTTCCAGGATCCTGACAGTGGGCACGCCTGGACCTCACCGTCAGTTAAACTCAAAGGGCGCCTGCTAAAGTCACCGAGCTACTATGCGGACGAGGCGCTCAAGTATGGTGATCATCAACACGATCCGAAGAAGAAGCACAGCTTTAGTGGTTTCAAGAACCTAGGAATCTCCCGCATATCTTTTTGGCTCGGCATGAGTGATCAGCTCTCTACAGCAGTCACGCCCATACGGTACGGTAGCGATCAGCACGACCGATATGTTGCGACCACTGATGCCGGTCGGCCTTACGAGTTTGACCCACACACGATGGAGTTGCGTACACCCATCGGCTGGCTGAAGGAATATACAAGGGGTACTCCGGGCCTTATTCACTGGCCGTTCCCGATTCTGCAGACATCGGCACACCCGGCATTTGACCCTATCACGAAGGAGCTTTTTTCCGTCAATTACTCGAAGGATTCGTCTATCCATTTCAAGAAAGCGCACACCGCCAGGGTGCTTCACCATCACCATGACAAAATTGAAAAGCATCTGGAGGGAAAGGTAGCGGAGTGGGAGAAGATAGAGAAGCCAGAGGAGGCGGTTGAGAACCTCAATAACTACTTTGAGACCGTCCACAAAGAGCACAAGACGTCTGGTGTCTGGATCTGGCGGATACTTGGGGGCATTTTCGATCTGGTCCAAAAAATCATGAGGGCCATCATGCAATTGTTTGGGGTGGCCGATTTCTTTTCTACGAGCGATAAGCTCATTATTCACCGTTTTGACGGAAGCCCAAAAATGCAATCCTGGCGAGTGGTGGACACGGAAGGGCATAATGTGGCCATCAAGCAGTGCTGTCACCAGACCACGCTGTCAGAAGATTACTTTGTCTTCATAGATGCTGCCTTCAAGATCACGCTGGACCTCATGTTCAACAATCCCTTCCCTCACAACGATAGGATCGATCGCTTCATCAGAAAGCATACGACACATGCGCAGGAGGCCTTCACAGATATCTATATCGTCTCTCGTAAAGACCTGGACCCTAAGAAGAAAAAGGTCACTGCCCGCAAAGTCCGTTTGAAACCCGAATTCGTGCACTGCCAGCTGAATTATCTGAATCCAGATGGTAAGTTGACGCTGTATGGAGCCAGCAATAGCGCCGCTTGCCTTGCGGAGTGGGTACGCCCATTCGACCAGTTGTTGGACGGAACAGACGTCTCGGACAAAACCTATGGCATTATGGCCTCCAACCCGCAGGATATTGGCCGAATAGGGAAGTATGAAATCGATGGAGATTCGGGGGATGTATTGTCAGAGAACATCATGCGCCAGACGGGTGACGTTGCTAGCGATGACATGGGCGCTACTACCTGGGGTGTGGGCCTCTACACGTACAGGGATATTTACTCAGGAACGGTTCCAAGCAATGAGATCACCGATATGTTCTTTCAGTGCTATGGTATGGAGTATCGCCGCGTCACCAAATTTGTACACAACCTCTATGTAGGTTATCCAAATAGGGAAGTCAATGTTGGCGAGATCGATGACCTTGCAGGGGATGGTATCCCCAACCAACTCGTGAGGATGGATACCGAGGCTTTCACGCTTCCAGACTATTTCCAGTTCCCCGAAGGTTATGAGATTAGGTCCATACAATTTGTCTCTAGGGTAGGGAGTAAGAACAATCGCCCGGCCATCGACGGATACGTTGTGGTGGTGATGCTCAACGAAGCGGAGTTGAACGGCGAAACCAATGTCTTTCGTGAACTTTGGATCTTCGATGCCGCCGACCTGAAACAGGGGCCGCTCGCCGTCATGTCTCACAAGGATCTGAATTTTGGTTTTACGCTGCACTCTGTCTGGGCCCCGAGCCTAAAACAGAACAGCGAGAACCCCTACAATGTACCTGTCGCCAAGGATTACAACTACATGATCAATAAAATATGGTTTGACAGGAGAAAGGTGAGAAGGTTCTTTAAGCGCAATGTTTTCCCCAATTTTGATTAACTAGAGAAGAGCGTGTATCGCAGGGGGTGAAAATCTACCAGTAATGATGAAGGGCCAATGAAAATAGGCGACTACGAAATCGACCGAAAACTATTTCAGAATCAGCAGACTTCTGTTTTTGAGGCGACCCATGCGCAGAAAGGGGAGTCCTTTATCGTGAAGGTGCAAGTGGATGATTATCCCACCGCAGAGCAGATAGAGCGATTCCGTGCGGAATTCGAAACAGGTCAGTCACTCACGACGCAGTCACCGCCTGATCAGGGACTGGCCAAGTACCTTGAACTCGTACCCCATGGGAATGGGCTGGCCATCGTTCTGGAGTATTTCAACGGCCAGGCACTTGACGGCTTTTTGTCTGACGGGCGCCAGTTATCAGTCGATGAGTTTCTGAAGGTGACGCCACTGATCGTGAAGGCTCTGAAGGAGATGCATCGCCAGCGAATTGTCCATCGGGACATCAGTGCCGACAACATACTCGTTAACAAAGACCTGACGGAGATCCGACTGATTGATTTTGGTATTTCCAACTCCTTCGATCAGGTGGGAGAGACAAAATCAGGGGGCAAGATCCACTACATGTCGCCTGAGCAAACAGGTCGCATCAATAGACAAACGGACTACCGCACGGATTTTTATTCGCTGGGGATCCTGTTCTACAGGATGCTTGCAGGACGATTCCCTTTTGAAAGCGATGATCCCCACAATATCATTCACCAGCACATCGCCACGGTGCCACCGCCGCTGACGGAAAGGGTGCGTGATGTACCCGGCGTGTTGGCAGCCATCATTCACAAACTCCTGTCGAAGAATCCCGATGAGCGGTATCAGTCCGCCAACGGTCTGGAGCGTGACCTGTTGCGTTGCGCGGATTCGCTGGAGGTCGAGGGAAAGATTCCCTTCTTCGAACTCGCTGAAAATGACTTTTCTTCCATTTTTAGACTGCCCCGACATTTGTTTGGTCGGGAGGAGGAGATCCAGAAGCTCACCGACAACTGCTCGACGTGCATCAATCGACGTACGACGCAGTTTCTCCTGGTTAAGGGAGCCCCCGGTATTGGCAAATCGTCTCTCGTCCAGGAGTTGCGACAAAAGGTCCTACAGGAGGATGGCTTTTTTCTTGAAGGCAAGTACGAGTTGCTCCAGCAACCTGTGCCGTACAGTGGGCTTATCAGGGCTTTTGAAGGACTCCTGACCCAGTTGATGACTGAGCACAAGGCGAAGCTCTCTTTCTGGAAGAGCCAACTGGAGGATGCCCTGTCACAAAATGGTAAGGTGCTCACGGACGTCTTCCCCACTTTGGAAAAGATCATTGGCCGACAGACAGCCCTCGAGGTGCTGCAGACCTCGGACGCCCAAAATCGTTTTGAGTTTGCTTTTGGTGAGTTTCTTAAAGTATTTACCTCCCAGCCGTACCCCATAACCATCTTCCTTGATGACCTGCAATGGATAGATGCTGCAAGCCTTCATCTGCTCCAGCAGCTGCTGGCCAACAACCAGGACCAGATGCTGCTGGTGATCGGCGCGTATCGCGACAATGAAGTCGATGAGAGTCACCCACTGCACATTATGCTGGAGGGCTTCAAGCAAGGCCATTTTCCATATGAGGAGATCATGCTCAACCACCTGCCGTTGGAGGAGGTGCAGAAGATGATCAGCTACTGCCTCATGCGACCTGTGGAGGAGGTGACGACTCTTGCAAAGCAAGTGCATCGCAAGACACAAGGCAATCCATTCTATATCCACAGATTTCTACAGAGTCTGCACGAGCAGGGACACATTTATCCCGACCTGGAAGAGGGACTATGGCAGTGGAACGAGGACGAAATTGACAAGGAAAGCGTTACCGAGAATGTTGTGGACTTCCTTGTCAAGCAGATGGATGAGCTGTCAGATGAAGTGCGTACTTACCTGGGCACGGGAGCTGCGATTGGCAATGAATTTGCCGACTCACTATTGGCGGATCTTTATGACGTCAGTGAGGAGGAGATCAATAAGTCTCTGAATACGGCTGTCAAGGAAGCCTTTCTCTATCGTGAGGGCACTCAGTATGTATTTGTCCATGACAGAATTCATCAGGCCGCCTATGCGATCATCAAAGACAAAGAGGCATTGCATTTATTGATAGGCCGGTATTTTGAATCGACTGCGGATGGTCGTGGAGATGACTGGATATTCCAGATCACCAATCAACTCAATCGGGCCATCCCCATGATAAAAACCCCGGCAAGCCGCCTAAGGCTAGCCAGGTTCAACATCGAGGCAGGCCTGAAGGCCAAGGAGGCGATCGCCTTCGACGCCTCTATGGATTTACTCCAGCGGGCTCAGCAGCTACTCGAGGATCAGGACCCCTGGAATGAGCATTATGATCTGCAATGGCGACTATTATTTGAGCAGATAGAGCTCGAGTTCATCAGGGGCAACTCATCCACAGCCAATGGCTTGGCGGTCGAGGCACTCAATCGTGCCAAAGGCAATCTGGAAAAAGCGTCCGTTTACAACCTTTTGACCGTCTTTTCGACCATGCAAGTGCAGTATCCGGAGGCGCTGGAGTATGGCAGAAGTGGGCTGCAATTGCTGGATATTGCCATTCCTGACGAAGCAAACCTGGAGGCGGCCATCGGCCAGGGGTTTATGAAGATCGGGGAGCTCATGGGAGGCAAACCGCCAATCGATCTGCTGGACAAGCCTGCGCTGCAGTTAGATGATCCAGCGGCGATGAAAATCCGCATTTTGGTGAACATGTGCTCGCCTGCCTACCTGGGTGGTGAGAGCAACCTCTGGACCTTCTTAGTGAATGAGAGTGTCGCCAGATCTATTGAGGAGGGCAATATCCCGGAGAGTTGCACAGGCTATAGCTCCTACGGCATTCTATGCGGTCTTGCTTTTGGTGACTTTCAACAGGGGTACGCGTTTGGCGATTTGTCGTATCAACTGTCGCACAAGCTCAACAGTGTACGCCAGCGAAGCAACACCTGCTTCGTCATGGGATGTTTCCTCAATCCGTACGCAAGGTCCATGAAGCACACCTTCCCGTTTCTGCAGGAAGGTCTCATGGCCGGACTCCAGTCGGGCGAAGTGCAATTTGCGGGGTACAATGCAGCGACATTTGGGTTGGCGCATATGGCTTCTGGAGCGCCGCTTTCTGTGCTCATAGAGCATTGTGACCGTGGAGTTGAAATCGCAGAGAAGACTAAGAATGATTTCACCAAGACCAATCTCTTGCCCTTTTACGTCATTGCCAGAGACCTGGTCGAGGGAGACCCAACAATGGGCCATCAGAAGTATGCCAATGCCACCGACGATGAGCTGTTTGCCCTCATAGAGCAAGCGCACAATCTGTCTGGCAAGATGTTCTTTTTCGTTTTCAAGGCCTACGTTTCCTATATGCAGGGCAAGCCGATGGAAGCCTACGAGCATATCAAGAATGCCACGATGTTGCTATTCGCGGTACCTGGTATCATTATCATGGTGGACTATCATACCTATTTGCCACTGATTGCCCTGGAGTTGCTGGCAGAAAATGGCCCGGACGAAGAGCTTGAAAAAGTTGTCGCAGAATCGAAAGCCGCACTCGAGCAGTGGAATGCTTCCGTCCCCGAAAACTTCCAGTTTCGACTGGACCTGGTCAAAGCCATCGAGCAGGAGATAGCGGGGGATCACCTGGCCGCACTGCATCTCTATGAGTCCTCGGTGCAAGGTGCCTCGAAATATGCCATGTTGCCGGTCAAGGCGATTGCATTGGAAAAAGCCGGGGCGATGATGCGAAAGATCGGTGTAGACAGGATGGGCGATATGCACCTAAAGGATGCCTATCTCGCCTATCAGGAATATGGGGCCACTGTCAAGCTGACACAACTCGAAGAGGACCACCCGGCATTGTTTCAAAAGCATGCAGACCTGGAGCGTATGGACGCCACTTCTTACGTGACTTCTCAGTCCCTGGAAGCTTTCGATTCTCAGACGCTTGTGAAGTCGTCTTTGGCGATTTCGGAAGAGGTTACCCTCAAGGGGGTCTTGTCACGCATGATGGAGGTAGTGTTTGAACATGCGGGGGCAGAAAAGGGATTCTTCCTGCTCGGCGAAGAAGGTGATTGGAAAATAGAAGCACAGGGCCATCTCAACCCCAGGAAGTTTAGCTTCCTGCAAGGCATTCCTGCAACTGCTGAAAATGGCAATGGCGCTTTGCTCCCTATGGAGATCATCAACTATGTACAAAACACGAAAGAGGATCTCCTCCTGGAAGATGCCGTCAGCAGTTCCGAGTTCGCGCACCTCCCTTATATCCGGCAGCAAGGCGTTCGATCCGTGCTATGTCTGCCCGTCCTAAGGCATGGTATGCTGACAGCCATTCTCTACCTTGAAAATTCACTATCTGCAGGGGCATTCACAAGGGAACAATTGGAGCTGCTCAGAATTCTCTCCTCTCAAATGGCCATCTCTGTGGCCAATGCACGGCTCTATGAGGACCTTGAGCGCAAGGTGGCCGAGCGGACAGCGGAGATCAATTCGCAGAAAAATGAACTGGAGACGACCCTGCAAAACCTGCGGCAAACACAGACGCAATTAGTCCAGTCTGAGAAGATGGCTTCGCTGGGAGAACTCACCGCTGGCATCGCGCATGAGATACAGAACCCCCTCAACTTTGTCAATAACTTTTCGGACGTCAATACGGAGCTGCTGGATGACTTGATGGAGGAGGCGGCGAAGGGAAATACCGAGGAGGTCTCTGAGATCGTCAAGGACTTACGCACTAACGAACAAAAGATCAATCACCATGGCAGGAGGGCAGAGGAGATCGTGAAGAGCATGCTCCAACACTCCCGAGTGGGTGATGGTAAGACTATATCGACAGATCTCAATGCCCTGGCAGACGAGTACCTCCGACTGGCTTATCATGGCCTGCGGGCCAAGGACCCTTCTTTCAATGTAGAGTTTGTTACTGACTTCGACGAAACTCTACCAAAGGTGGATGTGGTGCCCCAGGACATCGGGAGAGTGCTGCTCAATCTCATCAACAACGCCTTTGCAGCGGTTTCTGAGAAGCAAAAGTCCATCAGGGCAGCGGCACTTGTAGAGGAGCATTCGCAGGGATCGGACGGGGCTGCGGTATTTACACCGATAGTTAAAGTATCATCCCAAATCTCCGGGGATCTGGTAGTTGTCACCGTGAGTGACAATGGCCCGGGTATACCGGAGGAAATTCACGATAAGATCATGCAGCCGTTTTTTACCACCAAACCCCCTGGATCGGGGACAGGCCTCGGACTGTCGCTAAGCTATGACATAATTACCAAAGGCCATGGGGGCACGTTGGAATTGAAAAACCACCCTGACGAAGGAGTGGTTGTCACTGTTTCTTTACCTTTAAACTCACACCACCAAACCTAGACCAATGATGCAAATACTGGTTGTCGACGACGAACGAGACATAGAGCTCCTATTCCAGCAGCGGTTTAGGAAGGAGATTAGAAATAAAGAATTTGATTTCGCCTTTGCCTTTTCTGGAGAGCAGGCCCTGGCGTACCTGGATGCCCATAATCATGATGGCGTGCTGATCCTCTCGGATATTAACATGCCAGGGATGAGCGGGCTGGAATTGCTGCAGAAAATAAAGAATACCTACGAGGAGCCGCCGCCGGTAGTCATGATGATCACGGCCTATGGTGACGATGAGAATCGCAACTCCGCGGAGCAGCTGGGGGCTGATGGCTTTTTGACGAAGCCTATTGACTTCAACGTGTTGAAAGATAAACTAAGAGAGGTGGCGTAAATGGCAAGCAAGATTCTCGTCGTCGATGATGAGGTAGATTTAGAAGAGCTCATCAAACAGAAATTCCGAAAGCAGATCAGGAATGGCGTGTACGAGTTTGTCTTTGCCACCAATGGGATCAAAGCTCTCGAGGTTCTACAGGCGGAAAAGGACATTGACATGGTCCTGACCGACATCAATATGCCGGAGATGGATGGGCTCACGCTGTTGGGCAAGTTGAGGGATGATTTCGACTCACTAAGTGCTGTGATAGTATCCGCCTATGGCGATATGGAGAATATTCGGACCGCCATGAACCGTGGGGCCTTTGACTTCATCACGAAGCCGATAGATTTTCGCGATCTCGAACTGACCATGGATAAAACCATCCAGCATGTTTCGGAGCGCCGGCAGTCACAGCTTACGATGGAGGAAAACAGCCTCCTCCGCAAGTATGTCAACGAGATCGAAAAGCAAAAAACCCAGATACAGGCTCAAAACGAGACCCTGAAAGAGCTCAACGACGAGATATTCCAACAAAAGAAATTGAAGGACAGGTTCTTTGCCATCATATCTCATGACTTGCGAGGACCCGTCAGTTCCTTCAAGGGCATCTGTGACATCATCACCATGTACGTGCAAAACGAGCAGTTCGTGAAGCTGACGGAAATGATGGAAGAGGTTGATCAGGCTACCGAACAGCTGTCCCGCCTGCTGGACAATCTCTTGAACTGGGCGTCACAGGAGATGAGTCAGATCCCCTACAATCCCGTCAGCATTGACATCTGGGACATGGTTACAGATATTTTTGATACGTTGCATTCATCCGCGACGTCCAAGTCGGTCGAGCTGCACAACAGTGTGACGAAGGGCGCCAAGGTATGGGCTGACCTCAATAGTACTTTCACTATTTTCCGAAACCTGATCCACAATGCACTGAAGTTCACAGAAGCGGGTGGCAGCATCGAGGTAAAAACCGAGGTAAAAGGAGACAAGGTGGAAGTGCACGTAAAAGACACTGGCGTAGGGATGTCCCCAGAGCAGGTCCAGAAGCTTTTTAAACTACCATCGAGCACCTATGGTACCGGTGGCGAGAAGGGAGTAGGACTCGGAATGCAGCTCGTATCTGAGTTTACCAAACTCAACAATGGACACGTTGAAGTGGAGAGCGTTCCAGGGTCAGGGTCCACCTTCAAAATAAGCCTGCCAGTCGCTCCGACCCCATAAAATCCCCAACAATCAGCTAAAAGGCTCGTTGCCTCACACATTGTGGTAATCTCTGGGGAGAATATCTATAATTGATCAGGCCTGTAAGTCTTATTTTATTTTTCAAACCAGCCTATGGTCATTATCTATATTGCTCTGGGGATCTTCCTCACTTCTTCTCTCATCTATGTAATCTGGTTGCGATCTATCAAGAAGGCCGCTAGTCGCCGCCTCACTCGGTTTCCAAGTC
Organism: Cyclobacteriaceae bacterium; assembly: GCA_965227935.1. Taxonomy (GTDB): domain Bacteria; phylum Bacteroidota; class Bacteroidia; order Cytophagales; family Cyclobacteriaceae; genus JAWPMT01. Next base: position 1,348,714 of record CBDDGS010000055.1, read on the forward strand.
CACAACCCCGAAAGTGGTCCCCCGCGTGGCTTAAGAAGCAACGGCAATTTACCGACCCCCTGGCTGATCAACTTGTCGATGAGATCATGCGCGAGCGTGAGCTGTCCAAGGTCAATCACTTATTTGGCCTTATGAAGAATGATGGGGATCGTCTGTCCGCAGATGCTCCACCGGAGTTGAAAGCGTATTTTCAGAAGACTTCGCAGTTGCCCGATTGGGCGGATCCTCGACTTTTGAAACTTGGTCAGCAGATCTACATTCGACATGGTGTTTGGATCAGCCTGATGCTATCCTACAAGTCGCTGCCTGAGTGTTATGCCTGTGCGAAGGGTGTGGAGGTGCTCTACCACACGGGTCGACTGAATGAGCATCACGGATCGCTCAATGCCTTTTACCGGCGGATCGCAGAGACCGCACAGTTTGTTATGGACACGATGTCTCCCGGAGGCCTTTCCTTTCATGGAAAAGGGCTGCAGGCCGCTCAAAAAGTCCGGTTGATCCATGCCATTATCCGGTACTATCTCCAACAGCAGCATTGGGACGAGGCGAAGTTCGACCTACCCATCAATCAGGAAGACATGGCCGGCACGCTGATGGCATTTTCAGCCCTGGTCCTCGAGGGTCTGGAGACTATTGGTATTCGTCTCGACGATGTCGAAAAGGACGCCTACATTCACTGCTGGCGGGTGGTGGGACACGTCATGGGCCTTCGTGAAGAACTTATTCCCGTCAATTCTCAGGATGCACTTGCTTTGGGGCATGCGATATTGAACGATCAAATGGGCCCGAGCGAAAGTGGTCAGGTGTTGATGAAGGCCCTGATCGATTTTCAAATGAGCCTCACTAAGGGCTTCCTCTCCGAAAAGGCCAATATCAGTATGATGCGCTTGATGATGGGTGATAAAATGTCTGACCTTTTGGGTGTACCAGAGATCGATGCCAAGGAAGTACTAAAACTCAAGAAGAAAATGACAAGGATCGCTCGCTTCATGGAGTTCATGGAAAAGAGCGTAGTCTTCTCTCTGTTGTTCCGCCTTGTCAATCAGGCCATGCTACACGGTATGATTTGGTACATGAATAGGTCGAGCAAGATCAACTTCTACCTGCCCCCTTCGCTGACGAAGGACTGGGGTGTCCATAACGACCACGCCGAGAAGAGAGCCAGCGCATGAATCAGCCACTGATCAATTTTGAAGCCTATCCCACGATCGGGTTGGTCTTCAATGGCATTGGTTGCCTGTTTTGGGTAGTGGCGTATGCGGTACTGGTCTGGGAGATCAGAAAAAAGAAGTTCGTGGAGATGCCTGCTTATGTGGCTGGGGCCAATATCGGTTGGGAATTTGTCTGGAGTTTTATCTATCACCCAGACACAGGATTGCTCTACGCAATGAGCTACCAGGCGGCATTTTTACTGGATTGCTTCATTTTCTATTCTGTTCTGCGCTATGGTACAAAGCAGCCCATGCAAGCAGAGACGCGGAAGCATTTCAAGATTTTTGCCATCATCAATTTCTGTTTTTGGATACTTTTCAGTTACACTTACCGTAATGAGGGTTACGATACGATGATTGGTGCAAATTCTGGCTATATTATCAACGTAATTCTCTCATTGCAGTGCTTGTTTATGCTTTTTCAAACGAAGGATACAGGTAGGTTTTCTATGCTATTGGCCTGGTGTCGGATGCTGGGGACGGGACTCATTTCCGTATCGATGTTCATCTTCTACCCAGAGAACCAATTCGTGCAACTATTGGGAGTGAGTTGTTTTGTTTTGGACAATGCTTTCATCATCACCCTATGGCGGAGGCATGGTAGACTATTTGGGGGTCCGGCTACTTGACGATATTCAGAACAATAAGAGACTACTTTCTCCCGCAGAGGAGCACTACTGACGAAGACAGCCGCAGGGACGCAGGAATTTTTATTGCGCTGCTGCTGATCTCTGGTGTTGCAGATCTATTGGGCATCTCCCTGGCGAGACAAGTAGGTTCCGCTGCCATCACCTGGACACTGCTGGCCAATGGATTGATTTGCTTTGGTCTGGCATTTCTCTACAAGAGAGGGGCCAACAAGTGGGTCCTCGGACACATCTTCATTGCACAACATGGCATCGCTTTTTGCGTTCAGGCCTGGTTTCAAGGAGGGTTGATCTCCCCGGCCAATGCCTCTTTCTTCCTCTTGCCTGCCGTGGCCATGCTGTCTTTGGGCAAGCGCTCCGCGATGTTTTGGTTGATCACCACCGTCCTGGCGCTGATTGGTTTTTACCTCTTTGAGCAGCAGTTCGGAGCGCCACAAGGTGGAGTGGATCCTTCTATGCGGAAGTACCTCTTCTTTAGTGGCATCGTCAGCACGAATATCACCATCTTCATCATCCTGCTCGTGTATGAAAACACGAAAAGCAATGCTATTGCCAAAGCCAGAAAAAGGAATGATGAGATCGAAAGGCAGAAGCAGCAGATCCAAACGCAGAATGATAAGCTCAAGGAACTCCATCGCGAAGTATTTGAGCAGAAAAAACTGCGAGATCGCTTCTTCGCCATCATCGCCCATGATTTACGAGGCTCAGTTACCTCTTTCAAGGCGATCAGCGATGTTATTGCCATGTACGTGGAGGACCGTGAACTGGACAAGCTCCGGCGAGTGATGCCGGACATGGATCAAACGACACAGCAGCTTGTGCGACTCCTCGATAACTTGCTCAACTGGGCCTCTCAGGAGCTAAGGGAGATCCCTTATCATCCCGAGACCATCAATATTTGGCAAATGGTGAATGACCTGATTCAGGGCTTGCGGGCGTTAGCGCTCTCGAAGTCTGTGGAGATCGTCTCTCATGTAGACAAGGACCTTTCGCTGTGGGCCGATCCCAATAGCACCTTCACAATCTTTCGAAACCTGATCCACAATGCACTGAAATTCACCAATTCAGGAGGTAGGATAGAGATTTCAGCGATAGCGCTGGAGTCCGGGGTCGAGGTCTCAGTCACAGACACGGGTGTCGGAATGACGGAAGATACTTTGAAGAACGTCTTCAAGCTCGAGGATCGGTCCAGCACTTATGGCACCCAGGGGGAGAAAGGTATTGGTTTAGGACTTCAACTGGTCCAGGAATTTACAAAGCTGAATAATGGCCGAGTGGAGGTCGAGAGTGTTCCAAACAAGGGAACCACCTTCAAAATCATCTTACCTGCGGAGAAGGTGGAAGCTAGCCTATGATGGCCTTAAGCCTTTCCGCCAGTTCCTCTGGGCTACTCACCAGGGATTTATTGACATAACCTGCCACTGATGGGTGCTGATCCGCTTCCTCGACATGGAGAGAAGAGACAATGACCAGCAGCGGGCGCTTATCGAGGCCTGCCAGCTTGGGTTCAATCCAATCGACCAAATAAGTGCCGTCTATATAGGGCATTTCGATATCGAGGAAAACCAATTCGGGTTTGTCAGAAATGATGGCGGTGGCACCCTGGACGGGATTGGTGAAAGTCTTCGTGAGATGAAGCCAGGGGATCTCATCAATATACACCTCCATCTTGCGGAGGAACAACGGGTCGTCATCGATGGCGATGCACTGGTAGGTTTGGGACACGATTAGCGATTTTCAGTAAAGATAACCGATAATGGTTATACGCACGTGGTTAGTTCCTTGACCCAGTCTTTAGTCGCCGCGACGAATGCTGCGGTCAGAAATGACCAGCTGCTGGCCGTCGACCCAGATGCTCAATCTATTCTCTTGCCTCTCGTCTTCGAAATACCACTCTCCCTCATCAGCGTTTGGTCTGCCATACAGTTTGCCCGCCACCTCTTCGGGGTTGATATTCTCGGGATATTCAATGGCCATCTCGTATAGGGGCTGGTCACCATCGTTGTCGAAGAAGTAGACAACCTTTTCGAATTCTTTGTCGGTATGCAGCTCTTGATAGGCAAGTATCGTTGAGTCATTACCTGATGGCATAAGTTCCAGGCCAGACCCTTCCCTGGTCTTGTCCAGAAATCGATAGGTCATTCCCAGGTAGATATCGTTGATTCCCTCCGGAAAATATTTTTGCTGATACTCGGCTGTGGTCGGCACCACGGCGCACCCCACCAATAGGATCATGAGTACCCTGCTGATTGACAATTTCATAACTAGCTAAGTTCTACCTGCAATTTAGGCCAACTTTCGTTCCAGCCATATCCCACTCATCGAAAGGAGGAAAATCACAATGAAAATCCAGGGATTTATGTCCCTGCGATGGGGTGATTCCACCACGACCGCGGGACTGGACACTATATTCCTATTCAGTTGCTGTTGGCTGTAGAGCCGTCTTGTCATCCACTTGGCGGTATCATGGACAAAGAGGTGATGCGTAGCCCCGTCTATCCGGACTTCATTCCAACCAGCTACAGTCGGCCAAAACGCAGCCTGCCACCAGTCTGTTCGAAGAGGTGAATTGATCACTGGGATTGCGAGATTACTGATGGTGACTTTTGGGAGCGATGGATTCGCGACGTAAATGCTTGCTGGCTCGCCGAGGATTGCGAGAGCCGGGAGATCGACTACTGCCTTCTCATAGCTTGCGCCGATCGTTTCTCTGAGCATATTCGTCCACAGTGCTTCGTAGAGTGCCGCACCGCCCTGGAGCCTGGCCAGGTATGAGTCAGTGAAAGCAGGAAATGCTACTTGCCCAAGACCGATAGCATGGATTTGACCGACAGTCTTACCTCCCAAATTGACCGGCTGCCAGCCTTCACCCATGGTCTGTAGAGGGTTCGTAGTCAATTCGTACTGGCTGCCTTCCCATGAGATCTCCGACAGCTGAGGCTCGCCGGACGATCGCACGGCACCCCAACGACCGACAATCTCGGCATCCGACGTCAACAATAAAAGACCCACGTTGCCGTAATTCACGGCCGAACGTACAGCGGCCTTTTCTCGTCGGCTGAGACCCATGAAGGCCGTGCCATCAAATACAAGCAGCCGAAATTGACTGATGGTGGTGCTGTCCAGATTACCTCGTCCCAGAGGATCCATGTTAACATAATCTCTTTGGTCAATGTTGGTCGAAAGCGTCACCTTGCTGGCCACGCCGAATTGTCGGCTTACCAGAAAGTTCTTCAGAGCAGTGACCTCAAATGATGGTGTGCTCGTGACGATCAAAGCATTTCGCTGGGCAGACTCCTCTACGCTAACGGGCAACTGCTCCCGGAAGAGCGTATCAGACCCTCTCAAACCAACTATTTGATAGAGCCAGTTGCCAGCGATCGGAATAGTTTCCGACCGCGAAAAGGCAGCGTTTTCGGGAGTGATGCCAAGGGACTTTTCCACCCCTGACGGGCTGATCAGCAGAAGTCGCAAGGTATCATCTGCCAGGACTCGCCCCCGAATATTGAAGGGTTCGTCAACTGTGGATTCGCTCACTGTGATTTCTAGAATACCTTCCTGTAATGGGGCAGGAACATACGCAACTTCCTGTGCAGACAGCCGCTCCCAGTCTCGGGTCAGTAAACCATTGCCAACCACAATCGCCTTTTTCCACGTGCTTTTGGAAGCCTCGTCGATCGAGGAGAGACGAGTGGCGCCTGGGTACGCCAGCATAAGGCTGTCGATGTCTTCGGCTTGGGCGCCCACAGTCGTAAGGATAAGCGTCCTTTCTGTTGGGGGAGTTTCTAGCTGCGGCCTCAGGAAAAGTCCGGCAAGGGCAAAACAAGCAACGGTCCACAGTAACATTCGAATCCAACGATGGCGTCGAGCGCCACGGGCAAAATCGAAGACCGCTGGCAGTAGCCACAGCGTGCCCGACACAATCCAGAAATACCACTCAGGCTGCTCGGTGAGGATCATTGATCGTGGAGGGTTTGGGTCCTCACGACTTCCTCACGGAAGGCCTCCAACAGCGAGTGCTGCGCTTGAGGTCGACTCGAGATGACGCTCTTTCTGGTCTCCAACCGTACGAGGAAAACCTTGTGTATCCGCGCCAATGACCTGAGGTCGTTGGCATCGAAGGTTTCTGCATTCATGAGGCCACTGAGCTCTGTCAAGGTCTCCAGGTAGTTACCAGGCTCCTCCAGGGCAATGGCCGCCAGTTCGTTGCCCGCCAGACGAAGGACCTCCTGGAGATCATTTGCCATACCTTCCTCACCGGGTAGTACTCGGGCGATAGCTTCGGCCGCAGTGGCCATGCGGGGATAGCGTAGATGGAGGTCAATGTCGTCCTTCCATAATTGGCCGCCAACCTCATCCAGGTCACCGGTGAGACGCTTCTCATCGACGGGAATAGCCGGAGGCTCAAATCCAATGCGCTGGACATAGATACGTGCGTGATTCTTTATTTCCTTGATAAGCTTCAGTGCATCATACTGATAGGGCAGTGACTCTTCCGGGTGGAAGAGGCGAAGGTGCAACTCCGCATCCCACATGACGCTTAAGGCCGCCTTCAGTTTTGTCTTCATGGAGATTGTATAGAAGGTTGCCGTCTCGGCATCATCATGACTGTGCCCCAGTTCCTCGACGATTTCCTCAGCTTCATTCGCCAAGGTGCCTTTATCGAGCAGCTGACCTTCCTCCTCCTCGTGGTCATGGTCATGGCCAAACTCTTCGAGGACATTGGCTCCGAATCCACCAGCCTCGTCGTGGTCATCCTCCTCGTGCCCTTCCTCCTGAGCCTCCTCAGGTTCGGTTTCCACGGCGATCCCGCTTTCATCTTCCTCTCCCAGAAATTGACCGTACCTCAGGCGGAGGGCCTTTTGGTCAAATCCCAACTCATTGCTGGTTTGGTTGAAGTCTTCCCTGTAGATGGACCCACGGTCGGCGATCAGTTTTTCTGTGTCAATTATGATCTGGCGCTGACTTCGGAAGTATTCTGGCATCAGGTCCACCCCAAGGTTACCCTGCAGGGAGAAGTCGATGCTGGTAGTGTCTTCCAAAACGAAAAAGTACGTTTCTGTGCGGGTGGCCTGCGCTTCCGGTTCGCGATTGTCCACGGCAGTCACAAAGAAGTAGAGCTCGTTCCCCGGTTCCATGTCAAAGTCTGCAACATTCAGACGCATGGAACTGGTAAAGACTTTGCCATCAACTGCGGACTCGAAATCTAGGCGTTGCTCACGGAACTTTACGGCCTCACCCGAGCCCTTACTGATGGTAGCGGTGACATAGGCCTCTGTCAATCCGTAGTCATCCCGGATTGTAGCGTTCAAAGTCATCCCTGCCGTGGAAGAGTACTCCACTTTTTGGTAGGCCTCAAGGCCGTCTAACTGGATGGTGGGTGGTTCATCAGGGATAACCTCGATCGGATAGTAAGGGCTGTTCAGAGTATCACTGCCATCTGTAAATTGTAGGGTGTAAAAGCCTTTCGAAAGGGGCGCCAGCGAAATCGACGCTACCTCATTGTTCAACGACATTTTCAGCGGCGCCTGATTGGACAATGCAAAGCGGACTTCCTGCGGTGGTTTGGAAAATGTCGCCGCAATCGAAACACGACTGCCCTGGGGTATTTTCAAGTTGGGATCGGAGGATGACGTTCGCTTAAGATTCGTGTAGGTCGGAGGGTAGATCGTCGTCGAGATACCTTGCAGTTCGAGGGGCGTTGCCGCTATCGTCTCTTCCGTCGTTGTTGTGCTGAATAGCGACTGTGCAGTTTGCTCGGAGGCGTCGTCGGGCTGCTGGAGCAATGGCTTCATCCCCGCGATCAGGATGCTTAGACCCAAAGCCGTCAGCACGGGCCACCATTTCATTGGGTATTTCAGCGAGGATTTTAGCGATGCCAATTCACTGATGACTTTATGTTGCTGCACGGCCGCGAGACCATGTACTTCCGCAGTGGTCAAGGCCATGCTGTATTCCAACTGCGGAAACTGGGCATTGACCAGGTGGATCACATCGTCACTGCTGGGGAAAGCGCGCCGAAAAATGGCCAAACAAATGATCAGGGATAACAAGAGGGTACCAACGGCGAGTCCTGCGGACGCGGTAGCCACGAAAGTGCCGACACCCAAACACATCGATATCAGCAGGATTTGCGATAGCAGCAAAGCCTGCCAGCGCCTTCTCAATTTGGCCAGTAGTCGATGGGCCTCCCTCATGATTGATTGGTTTTTAGAGACCACCATCTTTCTGCCAATAGGGCTCCGACCAACACCAGCCAGAGGGCTGATTGCCATGAATTCTTCTCGAAAGCTGCAGCTGCAGTTTCTTCACCTGAGGTAAACGCAGCAACTTGTTCGATAGAGACCATCCGCTGATCGTACGGATCTGTATCGATGAGACCTGAGGTGAACATAGATTCCATTTTCAATGGAATATGGTAGCTAAGGAAATCGTCGGCTGTCAATTCAGCCCCCAGTTGGTATACGTAAGGAGCTACCCTGCTCAGTCCACGTTCGTACGTATTGATCAGCACCAGATGGTCACGGTGTGGGGCCGGGTCCCGCTTCAGCCAAAAGACCCAATCTGCGTCTGCAAGGCTGGGCGATTCTTCGATATTGATCAACCCGTTTTTGCTAATTGCTGTGAAGGTCGTCCTCACCAGTTGAGCCAGTTCCTCAGTCTCTGGATTTGATGACACGAAGACTTTGACATCCAATGACCTGCCCGCTTCTGCATTCGTCAACGTATGACGAAACTGACTGCTGGGTTCACTGGTTAGGGCTTCTATCGTGATCGTTCTTCCCGAGGCGAGGATATTGTCCACCTCTTCTATGTTTTCGTAGGCTGGCAAACTTTGCCATAGTAATCCTTTTGGTAATGGGGTAGCTGGACCCGTGAAGTTTGCATAAGGTCTGGGACTCAGCACCACTTTCTCCTCAAAGGGTAGTTGGGCGATGTGTGATGCCAGCTCCCAGACATTCGCAGGTGGCTGACTGGAGATCTCTGTGTCAATGGTCGGTAAGCCATTGGTGAGCCAATGCAGGGAGGCTTGTGAGGTGTCTCGCAACTCCGCGACCTCCTTTCTGTCCGCATATATTGGGTCCACGAGCACGATGCTTTGTTTCGTGTCTTGAGTGGATAGGCTCCATGGCTCACTGAGGATCATCACTAGGCAAATGATGATCGCAACCCTCAAAAGAAGCAGCAGTAGCTCAGAAGGCTGGATGCTTCTCAGTGTGCGGGTTTCGGACTCCTGCAAAAATCGAACGGACCCAAACGGCAGTGTTTTCGGCGTTTTTCTACTCCATAGGTGGATCAGTATAGGAAGTGCGACACCTGTCAATGCCAAGAGATATGTCAGATTTCCCAGCCCCATCACCTCATTCGACTGCTTTCGTAAAGGAACTGGTGAATGAGAGGAGTGGGATCTGCCATCATCATTGCACGTCGATAATCAATACCTTTAGCTGAAAACCCGGTGCGTAGTGATTCACACCAATGGCTCAGTTTCCTTTGGTAGGAGTTCGCGACCCTTTGTGGAGTCAGTTGCACTTTCTCGCCACTCTCCAAATCCTGAAATGTCAGGGCGCCCTCAAAACTTAGCTTCTCCTCGCGGGAACCGAGTACATGGAAGACCAGGACCTCGTTTTGCCTCGTCTTCAATTTGGGCAACTCGCTGCTCCAATTCTCCCCATTGTCGTACAGATCACTGAGAACCAGGATCACTTCTTTACCTACCAGCTTCGGAGTAAACAGGTCCAAATGACTTGAAGGCTTGCAGGCGTAGAGCCTACTGACAAATCGCTGCCATTGCTTATGACCGTGGCCGATAGGTAGGGTGCCTTGTGAGGTGATGAGTCCAAAACTATCGCCAATCAACAGCGATAGATAGGCGAGATACCCAATGAATATCCGACTATAGTCAAACTTGGTGAGCCCATCTTCCTGGTAGGTCATCGAAAGCGAATCATCCAATACAAACCACACGCCCACGTCCGTTTCCACTTCCGATTGCTTAATGTAGAAGCGCTCCGAACGGCCGTACATCTTCCAGTCGAGTCGGCGAATGTCATCCCCCTGGGTGTAGGGACGATATTGGCTGAACTCCATCCCTGCTCCCAATCTCTTACTGATCCTGTTGCCAAGAAATGTTCCTTTGGCAATCGCACGTATGGTCCACTCGAAATGGGCCAGCGATTTGAGGACACTGGGGTTGAACAGGGACTCGAAGGAGGGACCGGCCATAATCGCCTAGAATTTGTTGGCCTTCAGCAGCTCCGTGATGATGGTATCGGTGGTTACCGACTCTGACTCCGCTTTGAAACTGGGGACCAGGCGATGCCGCATGGCCGGAAGAACAACGGCATACAGGTCATCGGGTATCACCGCATATCGACCCTGCAGAAGTGCTCGGCCCTTTGCTGCCAAAATGATGGCCTGCCCTGCTCTCGGGCCTGCGCCATAGGCCACATACTCCTTGATGGTAGAGGAATCAGTCAACTGAGGCCTTGTGTTTCGCACCAGCAGATTGGTGCGGTCAATCAATTCATCTGCGATCGTAACCTCACGTACAAATTGCTGCAACCGGATGATGTCTTCTGCATGGAGAACGGCGCTGATGGCTTCACCCGACTTACCAGTGGTAGCCGACAGTATGTCGCGTTCTTCTTGTTCGCTGGGGTAGTCGATCAGTGTATAGAGTAGAAAGCGATCCATCTGCGCCTCAGGCAACGGGAACGTACCTGACTGCTCAATAGGATTCTGTGTCGCAAGGAAGAAAAAGGGCTGCGGCAGTGGATAGTCGGTGCCACCGTAGGTGACACGGTGCTCTTGCATCACCTCGAGCAATGCCGCCTGCGTTTTGGGAGGCGTTCGGTTGATCTCGTCACCAAGGACGATGTTGGCGAAGATGGCCCCCTTGCGATAGACGAAGGTCTTGTGACCATGGGCATCCTCTTCGATTACCTCGGTGCCTATGATGTCGCTTGGCATCAGGTCCGGAGTAAACTGGATGCGCTTGAATGACAGGTCCACGGCCTCTGCCAGTGACTTGATCAATAACGTTTTCGCCAGACCGGGCATTCCTTCAATCAGGACGTGTCCTCTGGCCAGTAGACCTATCAATAGCTCATCGACCACTTGCTCCTGACCGATGATGACCTTGTGTATCTCAGTCTTGACTGAATCCAGTTTTTGGATCAGCGACTCTACTTCGCGTTCTATTGCTTCGATGCTTTCCAATTATTTCAGAGTTATTCGAGCCTTTGGCTTTTAGCGGCGATGAAATTATCGCAAAAAGGCTACGTTGCCAATGGTATCTTGGATGGGCGGTTACTAGGTGAGATCTTATCTCTTTGGGGTGTAGGAGTGTAAGAGCGAACTTTTGTCAGTGGTGACTACAGCGCATTTGCCCCGCATAGTAAATAAAAGTATATTCATCGACGAAAATGAAATCGTAAAATCGAAACAACTAAGATGATCCGCTATTTTTTGCTACTTCTTGCCGTAGTCTCGACCTCAGTCTCCTATTCGCAGACAAAGTTCAAGCCTGGGAAGGTCACAGTCGAGGACTTGACAATGAAAGAGTGCAGCTACTATCCGGAGGCCGATGCCATGGTACTGGGACAGACAGGTACGTTGACTTTTTTCTACACCGAGGAAACGCACTGGTTCTACGAGATCGATATTGTCAAAAGGATAAAGATCCTCAAAACGGATGGGAAGGACCATGCCAACATTTCAATTGTTTTGTACGATCCTGTCAGGAGTCAAACGCGTGAAGAGTACTCTCACCAACGTGCAACAACATTTAACCTTGATCAAGGTAAGGTTGTCAAGACCAAATTGGCTCGTGATCAGATTTTCAAAAAGCGCCTCAGCAATTTTCGTCAGAAAATCACCTTCACGATGCCTGATGTGCAAGAGGGTTCAGTGATTGAGTATAAATACAAGATCCGCTCCGATTACATTTCGAATCTTTACAACTGGCATTTCCAAGAGGACATACCGGTCCTCTATTCGGAGTTTAAATATCAGATCCCAGAGTACTTCAACTATAGAGAAAGCATTCAGGGTTCTATGCTCAACATTGACCGAAAGAAGGAGGAGGTAATTGAGGATTTCGAATTCCGACAAGAAGCGACACCCGAGAACAGAGGTAACGAAGAAAAGGGGTTATTTTCTGTGCAATCAACGTCTACATTGACCACACTCACGGCTAGTAATGTACTTCCACTGGAGGATGAACCTTTCATGAACAACCGTCCTAACCTCCCCTCCCGTATTGAATTTCAGTTGATGTCCTATGAATCGCCAAGTGGAGAATTCCAATCAGTAGCCTATTCCTACGATACTTTCACCAAAGAATTACTGAGCAGATCCGACTTTGGCGGAGCGATACAAAAGGGAGGATTCGCCAAGCAATTCATTTCAGGATTGGAGGAGAGCGAGGAGCGCAAGGCCCAGGACATCTACTATTGGCTGAGGGACCACTTTTCATTCGATGGTGTAATTTCCATTGCCAGTAGCAAGGCTGGCAAGAAGGCTTTCAATGATGCCAAGGGCAGCGTATCTGATATCAATCTATCAATGGTTGCCGCCTGGAGACAGGCAGGTCTGGTCGCTTATCCCGTTATCCTAAGCACTCGCGGTCATGGGATTCCGCATCCAACCTATCCCAACTACGAGGACTTCAACTACGTGATTGGTGCAGTCCTGGTTGGCGAGGAAGTGTATTTGTGTGATGCCAGTTCCTCATTTGGCTTCGGTCAACTCCCAACTGCCTGCCTCAATGGTAAGGGTTGGCTTGTAAGACAGGAGGGAGGGTTGTGGGTGAATCTTAAGCAAAATGCGAAAGGATCCATTACCGTGTCCTCTACTTACCAAGTCGGTGATGAGATCGTTGCGAAGCACCAGTCGAAGTATGCGGGCTATGATGCCCTGAAGGAAAAAGCATTTCTATTCAGCAATGGGGAAGAAAGCTACAAGGATCGATTGGCCACTGCTTTTGAGGAGGGCGAGGTTGATAATGTACAAGTCAACGACAGCCCCGAGTCGCTCAAATGGGCGGTAGACTGTAGCATTGATTTGGAAGATGGCGAGATGGTCTACCTCAAACCCATACAGACGGGAACGGTATTGGAAAATAGCTTTAGAAGAGAGGAAAGAGCGTCGCCCATTGACTTCCCTTACGCTGTACAGCGGCGAGTGATCGTGCAGGTGCAGCTGGCAGACGGTTTTGAGGTCGTAGAACTCCCGCAACCAGCAGTAGTTTCTTTGCCTGATAACGCCGGACAGTTTTCCTATTCGATTTCTCAGAACGGGAGCACCATATCCATCTCGAGCGTCTTCTCACTGAAGAAGCCCGACTATTCGACGGATGAGTATCCTTATCTCCGCCAGTTTTTTCAGATGGCTGCGGACAAGAACAATGAATTGATTGTGCTCAAAAGAATATGAGCATTCGGGCGTTCGGGTATCTTGTCTTCGTGCTGTTCCACACCGGCGCCATTTGCCAGATGGTGCATCTCCCGGATTCTATCCTGCGAGGTGCCCATGAAGTAGCCCTTAGTGACGAAACGGTTTTCGAAGTTTCGTCGAAGGAAAAGTCTATTCTCAGCAGAAAGTACCGCGCACTTATTCTAAATCGTAATGCCAGTCGCTACAACAAGATCTCTTTGGGCTATGACGATTTTAGGAAGATAACCTCTGCGGAAGTTCGTGTAACCAGCGGAGATGGTAGGGAGATTGAAACTTACCGACTTCGGGATTTTGAGGATTACGGCTTCGATGGTGGGGACTTGATATCCGATGCCAGGTTCAAACATCTCGAGATACCCAAACACTCACTGCCTTATGTGGTGGAAGTGGAGTATTCAGTCGTTTACAAGGGATCTCTTTTCTATCCGGCATGGTACCCTCAATTTGAGAAAGAAGGAGTCGTGCAGTCAAGCTTCGAAGTGATCTGTCATTCGGATGCGGGTTTTCGACATGAGTCAGTTGGAATAGAACCAGAGATTTTGAGTACCAATCATTTGCGATGGCAAGTCAGAAATTTGACAGCCTTCTCAAACCAAAAGTATTCTTACGATCTCGAGGACTATGCCCCTTATGTGTTGACGGCTGCCAACGAATTTCAAATGGATGGCATCGAAGGCGATTTGTCCACGTGGGAGGGTCTTGGTCAGTGGATAGGCAAATTGAATCACGGGACCAACGATCTTACCAGCGAGCAAGTCGCAGATCTATTGAAGCGAGTGCCGGAAGGAGCTACAGACTTAGACAAAGTCAGAATTGCCTATGAATATATGCAAGAGTCCACACGGTATGTGAGTATTCAGCTGGGACTAGGGGGATGGCGGCCATTTCCTGCGTCATTCGTACACGAGAAAAAATATGGTGACTGCAAAGCCTTATCCAATTACACCAGGAATTTGCTCGAAAAGCTGGACGTAAGGTCCTACTATACATTGATACGCGCTGGGGCTTTTGTACCACCACTTCACCCCAACTTCCCACAGTCGAGCTTCAATCATGCCATCCTCACGGTGCCTATGGATCAGGATACTGTATGGTTGGAATGCACTTCCCAGACGAATCCATTTGGGTACCTGGGGACATTTACGAGCGGCAGAAAAGCGCTCATGATCACTGATGACGGCGCCGAAGTTATCAATACGCGTAGCTACAGTCCTTCAGATAACCGGCAGGTCACCATTACAAAGATCGAAGTAGCCGACGATGGTTCTGGAGTTATCAATAGCAAACGGCAGTATACGGGTCTGGAAATCGGTAATGATGGATTTTCGCAGGCCGCTAATCAGGGCAAATCGGAGCAGGAAAAGTGGTTTGTCGATGAGCATGATTGGGGAAACCTACAGTTGGTGGATTTGCAGCTGAGCGATGTCTCGCAAGATGCTGTACCCGTCGGCATGATGGAGGTTGAGGCCAAGATTGCCAATATTTCTCGGAAGAGCGCCAATCGTATTTTCTTCAATCCTTTTGTCTTCACCAACCTCAATGACATGAAGTTCAAGTCAAGGAATCGCACGGTGCCCATCGAGATCAGGTATGGGTTCAGTCAGTATGATTCGATTCAAGTGGACTTTCCGGCCGGCTACTATCCGGAAAGTGACTTCTCGCCGGTCACTATCTCAACTAATTTTGGAAGTTATGATATGCGGCTAGAACGGGGTGAAGACGGTTATCTGTTCATTCGCAAAATGATTCTGAACCCCGGCAAATATGAGGCTGATGAATGCGAACTTTTCAAGGAATTCATCACGAAGATTCACAAAGCTGACCGGAAGCGCCTGGTATTGGTAGATAAGACTTAGTGGAAAGTTTGGGACCCCATTAGCGCCCCCTCACGCTGTCATCGCATACATCACGATATTCACGGCGAAGCGGGTGTTGTCGATCTTGTACCATCGCTTGTTGCGAAAGTCGTAGTCCCACTCACAGCCATAGTCCTTGTTGCTGTAGAGCACCCCGATGCGGCCGTCTACCTCTATAGCCTTCAGGTAATCATGTACAATGTCGTCGCCCCAGCCATTGAGCTCCTGGGAAGTGGTGGGTGGACCGTCGAATTCGAAGAAGGATCGATAGAGCTTGTGGTCGTTGGGTAGTTTTTTGAGGCTGGACTCACCGAAGAGATCAGCCATCTGCCTTTCGAAGGATTTGGCGAACAGGCCGTCGATGTCGTGGTTGCAGTCGTCGGCAAAGACAAAGCCCCCATTCTCGACGTACCTCTTGAAATTGTTGGCCTCCTCCTTCGTGAACTGTACGAGCTTATGCCCTGAGATGTAGCAGAAGGGGCATTTGAAGAGCTCATCACTGCCCAGTGGGATGATGTTCTCGACGGTGTCCACAGGCAGATTGGTGTACTCCACCAGCGAGTTCAGCAGATTACTGGGCATGCGCTGATCCGTGTCCCAGTCGCCGGACTCATACTGCAGACGGGTAAAAAAGAACTCCGAACCGAATTGCTTCCTCATAATGTCTCGTCAACTACGCTCTTCAACAGCTTGGGGTCAAAAAAAGTGTCTCACGTACCAGACCCTACAGCCACGGCGCGTGAGACACTCCTTCAACTTGTCAAACTCTAGACGGCGTCCGAGAGGCTGGTGAACGTGAAGTCCCTGATCTTCATGTACGGGATCAGGTTGCCATTCATCCGCACCTGCTGACCCAGGGTCTCCAGGTTGTTGAGCATGATGATGGGGCTCTCGTTGAAGCGGAAGTTCTTCACAGGGTGTTTGATCTTTCCGTTTTCAATGAAGAATGTACCATCCCTAGTGAGACCTGTGTACAAAAGCGTCTGTGGGTCCACCGTACGGATGTACCACAGGCGGGTCACAAGAATACCTCGGTTGGTGTCTTTGATGAGATCCTCCAGCGACGCATCGCCACCTTCCATGATCGCACTGCCATTGGGGAAGGGTAGTGGATCTACACCTTTCTCCTTGGCCCAGTATCGACTGTAGAAGAGGTTCTTCACGACGCCCTCCTCGAGCATACTAAACTTTTTGATGGGCTGCCCGGCTCCGTTCCATGTACGCGAGGGTACCTTGTCGTTGGTCGGATCGATGTATACATTCACGCGCTCATCTACGATCTTCTCACCCAGCTTGGTGCCGCCGCCTTCTTTGGCCATGAAGCTGCGACCTTCATCCGCAGTCCGTGCGTTGAAAGACGAAAACATGTTGCCCAGCAAGCCTACGGACGCCGCCGGCTCCAGGATCACTGTGTACTTGCCCGGCTCGATGGCCTTGGCTTCGCGCGATTGTAGTGCTTTGTCAATTGCCACGGCGGAGGCCTCTTCAGCGTCGAAGTTATCGACATCATTGAAGTCCCTCGTGACCCAGCCTGATCCGGTACCGTCGTTCGATCTCATCGTTACCGTGAAGTCGACCGAAGAGCTTTGATTGTATGCGAACAGCCCCGCACTGTTGATCATAGAGGAGAACCCAGCGCTATCTTCCAGGAAGCCCGCAGCAGTGACATCCTGCGCGCGGGCAGGTTCGATGCTCGCGCGCGCCACCTCGGCGCGATATTCCGGAGAGATCTTCGCTGTACTCTCAAAGTATTGCCTGGACTCCGAGTATTCCTGTGGGCCGAGGGGAGGCATAAACTCCGGATTTTCAGGGCTTAGTTTCGCCAGTTCCTCGGACCTCTTCACGACCTTGGCCAGTGACTCATCGTCGAACTCGTCGATCGTCGCTGTCCCAGACCTTAGTCCGTAGCTGGACTGCACCACCAGTTGCTGGCTGGATTGTGCGCCGGCAGTTGATACTGTATTTCGTGCATATCGGATATTCCCACTGTCAGACCCACCCAGGTTGATTTCGCAGGTCTCGGCTGTAGAGAAGCTCAGTGCCTTCTCGAGGATGCTCTTTGCTTCATCCTTGCTATATATTGCCATATCTATTTGAAGTCTTTTAGTTCTTTAAATATTTCTTCCTGTGTTGATCACATTCACGCCGTTGAAGCGGGAAGTGGACGAACCATGGGATACCGCACTTACCTGCGATGGCTGGCCTTTTCCATCGAAGAAGGAGCCAAACATTCGGTAGTCTGATTCATCACAGATCTTAGCACACGAATTCCAAAACTCCTGCGTGTTGGACTGGTAAGCCACATCATTGAGCATGCCGACGATCTCGCCGTCTTTGATCTCGTAGAAGAGTGTTCCGCCAAACTGGAAGTTGTAGCGCTGCTGATCGATCGAGTAGGATCCTCGACCTACGATGTAGATGCCTTTTTCCACATCCTTCAGCATGTCTTGCGCCGAGTATTTTTCGGTCCCCGGACGCAGGGATACATTCGGCATCCGCTGAAACTGTACATCCTGCCAGCTTTGGGAGTAGCAGCAGCCATGAGACTGGGACTGATCGATCATGTGGACCTGATCGCGTATTGCCTGGTAGTTGACGAGAACGCCATTTTTCACCAGGTCCCACTCTTTGCATTTCACACCTTCATCGTCGTAGCCGACGGCACCCAAAGACCCGGGTTGCGTCTTGTCTGCCACGAGATTGACAATTTCACTTCCATAATTGAAGTCTCCGGCTTTCCATTTGTCGAGGGTTGCGAAGCTCGTGCCAGCGTAGTTGGCTTCATAGCCCAACACGCGGTCCAACTCCAGCGGATGACCCACAGACTCGTGGATCGTTAGGCCCAGGTGATTGGGATCCAGCACGAGGTCATACTTGCCAGGCTCTACAGATTTTGCCGACAGCATTTCCTTCGCCTGCTGAGCACCAGCTGTGGCATCGGCGATCATGTCGTAGCGATTGCGGTACAGATCGACACCTCCCAAGCCCGGCACGATTTCACTGTTATCCGGCATCAGGTATTCGTAGCCCAGTCCCATAGGGGCTGCGAGCTCCTGCCGGGACTTGAACTTGCCACCCTGTGGGTCTACCGCGGTGATTCTCAGTAGTGGCCATATTCTGTGTACATCCTGATCGATGTACGAGCCATCAGTGGAGGCAAAGTATTTTTGCTCATTCACCTGGAAGAGGCCGCTATTCACGTAACTGGCGCCATTGTCCATGGCTGCCTTGTTCGCTGTGAGAAGCAGGTCTACCTTTTCCGAGATGGGCACCTCCATGGTGTTGCGGACGATAGGGGTCTTCCATGTCACTTCACCGTACGATTCGACAGGGGCGAGTTTTACGGGCTCCTCCTGGATCTTAGAGTTGGCTTTGGCAATGGCGACGGCCAGCTCGGTCGCTTTCTTGATGCCGTCGGGTGAGACGTCATTCGTGGAGGCGAATCCCCACGTGCCGTTAGCAATCACCCGAATGCCAATGCCGAAAGACTCAGTATTGGTGACATTCTGCACTTTTTGCTCGCGGGTAAATACGAATTGGTTCAGGTATCTACCGATGCGGGCATCCGCGTATGTGGACCCTAGCCCCTTGGCAGTGTTCAGTGCGACATCCGCCAGTTCCTTTTTCTGAGCTGGTGACAGTCCCGGATTGAGTAGTTCCTCGGCAGCAATCGGATTACCCATCAGAGGTACCGATGGCAGCATCGCTGCACCTGCGCCCAGGCCTGCGAGATGCATAAAGTTTCTTCGTTTCAAGGCCTATTCAGTTTTGAGTTGAACATTTTGGTTTAATGGTCGACCAAACTATCGGATCACGTACGGAAATCAAATCTGATTTTATTTAAGCGGGGCAATGGTCATGGGTATAGCCCCAGAGGTTTTTGGGCCTTGCCGCCAGGTCCCGGATGCGACGGTGGTAGTTGTGTTTCGGACGGGGTATTGTCCGAAATCAAGCGACTGCTCATCGAAGGCGGCCGGGCTGTCGTTTTCCGCCTGCTGACGCGCAAGGCCATTTCGGGCTTTTCCCTGCGGGACTCCATCCCTAAGCCGGGCGCTGTCAATGCTATTAGTAAGTTAAGAAAACCCGAAAGCCATTCTCAAAAGCAATGTCATTTTGAACGAAGGAAAAATCTATTGGCGATGGTTGCAAGATCGTCGATCTATGAGAATAGATGCTTCCTTTGTCAGCATGACCTTAGAGGGGTTGCTTTTGAGAATGGCTAGACAACTGCTCAACTTAAGAACATTGGGGCGCCCCTAAGCCGGGCATCGGAGTGGCCGCCATGTCAGACCTGTAGATTTCTAGAGAGGTTGGATTTAGCTATATACTGTCGATCGTCAACGAGACTCAAGATATGCTACCGGTGTGGTCACTACCACTGTAGCTTTTTTGTAGTCTTTGGTGTTCCTCGTGACGAGCATACTCAGGCCTTCAATGGTTTGTGCGGCGGCATGCTGGAGAGCATCTTCGAAGTCAGCAATGTCGCTTTTCAATGCTCCTCTTACCTCCTCTTCACCCACGTTGACAATGTGTATGTATTCGATTAGTTCGGAAATGAATTGTCTGGCCATGGACGAGCCCAATGTCTTACGAGTGACGTAAAAAATATTATTGATGGCCAAGCTGGAAACATAGCCCTGCACTTTTCCCTCAATCGCCATGGTCAAGATCTTTCCTGAAGCCTCTGCAAACGGCTCCCGATCCAGGAGAAGATCCAGGATTACATCTGAATCAACGAAGATCCTTTCCAAGATGCTTTTTGATTATCTCTTCCTCCAGTACCTTCTTGTAGTCCATATCACCCTCAGACTTCATTACGCCTCTCCATTTTGTGATTTTTGGTGAGATCGCCTTTGGATCCTTTTTCCCAGCTGTAAGGGCAGAAAAGTAATTTGTCACGATTTCTGAAAGGCTTGTCCCCTGTTCGGCGGCATACTCTTTTGCTTTTTCAATGAGCTGTTGCTCCAACGTAAGTGTGAGTTTAGTTCGCATCTACACGTGTTGTTTTCATAGAAAGCACACGTGTAATATATGCATTTGTTGCGTTATATTGCAATTTATCGCGCTGTAGACAAGTGTTTTGACTGAGTTATGCCCGTAGTTGTATCAGGTATTTTGGGAGCATTGGCGTTTTTCTTTGCCAGAAAGCGCCGGAGACAGAAGAAGCACGCCCACCTTATCAGTACACCGGAGAAGTGGAGGCACATACTCGCACATCGCGTCAATTTTTACAAAAATCTTAATGAAGATCAGCAGCGCCAGTTTGAGTCGGACGTCCAGAACTTCCTATCTGAAGTACGCATCACCGGCGTCAAAGTGGACGTCACACTGCAGGACCGGTTGCTCGTAGCGAGCAGTGCCGTCATTCCGCTTTTTGGGTTCCCCACCTGGACCTACGATGGGCTTACAGAGGTCCTCCTGTATCCGGACTCCTTCGATCGCAACTTCAAGATTCGCAGTAAGCGAGAAATCATCACCGGCATGGTGGGCAGTGGTGCCATGCGAGGCAAGGTCATCCTGTCCAAGCCCGCGCTTCATCACGGCTTTGACAATGCCACCGACAAGCGCAATGTGGGCATTCACGAATTTGTCCATCTGTTCGATGGCGAGGATGGCTGGATCGACGGCATCCCTCCCGGTATTGACGATGAGCAGAGCCCCCTGTGGCTGGACTTCGTTCACAAGAAGATTGGGGAGATCGTCGCGGAAGAATCGGACATCGACGGGTACGGGGCCTACAATCGGCAGGAGTTTTTTGCAGTGGCCAGCGAATACTTTTTTGAGCGACCAGATCTCCTGCAGAAAAAACATCCGCAGCTGTATGAAATGCTGAGTGAAGTCTTCCGACAGGACCGGTCGATGGACATCGATCCATCCACCTTTGAGAATGCGCCCGAGCCGTCGCGCAACGAACCCTGCCCCTGCGGCAGTGGCAAGAAATACAAGCGCTGCTGCCTGGTTTAGTCGCCAGCGCAGGGCACTTCGATCAATGCCCAGTTGGGTTCTCCATGGTATTTGCTTTCTGTTGTGATTTGCTGCACGTCCGACCCATCAGGTTTCATGGTGAAAATGTGATCGACGCTGTCCCGCTTCGAATGGAAGGCAATGCGATCTCCCAAAGGTGACCAGGTGACCTCACTGTCTTCAAAAGCATTGTCGGTAATCTGTGTGATTGCACGAGTCGTCGTGTTGATCACGAAGAGGTCGTTGCGATCTGGTTTCCCCTCTTCATAGTACTCCGTGCTGTAAAGGAGTCGCTCGCTGTCCGGAGCCCAACTCAGGTACTTTTCGCCGGTCGTGTTGGTAGTGAGCCTGCTTGATTCTTTCGTCTCGAGATCGTAGATGTACACTTCATTGTTGCCATCGCGATCGGAGATGTAGGCGATTTTCTGCGAATCGGGTGACCACTTCGCACGCCCATTGTAGCTCGTGTCCGGAGTGATGTCGTAGCGATTGTCACCGGTGATGTCACTGATTACCAGCTTGCGAAAATCCCCTACACTGACCTCACTCACCACCCGCTGGTTGTTGGGCGACAGGTTGTATTCCTGCAGGTCATAGATGTCCAGTGGCAGATCCCCGCCATCAAGACCTTTGCGGAGGATACGGAAAGTGTCGCTGACGTAGGCGTAGTAAGAGAAGGAATTGGCCTCCTGGTTCCAAAGTGGAGCATAGTCCCAACTGGGATTGTTAGTCAACGGCGTCTCGCCTCCGTTGAGGTCATTTTTATAAATGTTGAAATTACCGGGGCCGTCCAGCGCGATATACAGTAAGAGGGGTTGGTAGCAAACATCTGGAGGGGAGGATGGCTGACTACAGCTAAGGGATAAAGCGATGCCGAAGAGCGCTGGGGCAAGTTTTTTCATGAGTCTTTAATCGTCGTCGACTCCGATTTGTTTGGTCGGTGATGTGGCACTTTGTCTCAGGTAATTGATTGGGAGGTCGTCGTTCGTGACTTGCTCCGAAGATTCTTCGCACCGCAGATACCTGCGAAGACGGCGGCTGCCCCGCTGGCGCAGGGCTAGTCGCAAGGCCATGGTGGTGGGGCGCCCCAAACAAAAAAAGCCCCACACTTCGTGGGGCCTTTAGAACAAACGCAACCTTATTTCCAATCAGAGCATAGAGATTGGTTCCTTGAATTCCGTAAAGGAGATGTCTTGCTTTTTCATCTCTCTGAAGCCGCCTTCGACATTGACGACGTGGTCGAAGCCGTGGGCCTTGAGGATGGATGCAGCGATCACCGATCGATAACCTCCCAGGCAATGCAGGTAGTATTTGTTGAAGCTGTCTACCTGATCCATGTTTTTGTTGATGAAGTCCAGCGGGAAGTTGATCGCGCCGTCCATGTGCTGAGAGGTGTATTCACTGGCTTTGCGCACATCGAGTACGTTGAGATGACTGCTTTTGGCTCTCTCAGCGAAAGACGCTGCCGTGATGGACTCCAACTGGTCCGTCTCAAAGTCGGCGGCCTTCCAGGCGCTGATACCTGCCTCGAGGTAGCCGAGTGCGAAATCATAACCGACGCGTGCCAGTCGAATCACCACCTCTTGCTCTCGGCCTTTGTCGGCGAGGAAGATGATCTTCTGCTGCAGATCAGGGATCAACGCGCCCACCCAAGGGGCAAAGTTGTCGTCGATACCGATCCAGACGGATCCGGGGATGTGATCCTCGATGTATGCCTGCGAGTGCCTGGTGTCGAGGATGAGGGCATCGTCGCGTTCTGCATAATCCCGAAACTGACGGGGATCCAGGGCTACGACGCCACGCTCGAGGGCCTCATCAATACTCTCATAGCCCATCCTATTCATCACAGCATTCTTTGGAAAGTATTGTGGTGGTTCGACGAGGCCCTCGGTGACTTCTTTGATAAACTCTTCTTTGGTCATATCCTCACGCAACGCATAGTTGAACATCTTCTGTCGACCCAGCGTGTCGGAGGTCTCTTTGCTCATGTTCTTGCCGCAAGCGGATCCTGCACCATGACCGGGATAGATGACCACGTCGTCGTGCAAAGGCATGATCTTGTTTCGTAGGGAGTCGAAAAGGTGCCCGGCGAGGTCTTCGCGGGATAAGTCCGACTTTACGGCCAGGTCCGGCCGGCCTACATCGCCAATGAACAATGTATCACCTGTGAAGATGGCTTGCTCCGTTCCATGCTCATCTATCAGGAGGAAGGTCGAGGACTCCATGGTGTGGCCAGGCGTGTGAAGCACTTTCAGCTTAATATTCCCTAGTGGCAGCTCCTCTCCATCCAGTGCCACGTGCGCTTCGAAGTTGGGTTGAGCAGTGGGGCCAAACACGATCGTGGCTCCGGTCTTTCTGGCGAGGTCAAGGTGGCCAGAAACGAAGTCGGCATGGAAATGTGTCTCGAGGACATACTTGATCTTGGCGCCTGTCTCCTGGGCCCTGTCGAGGTAAGGGGTGACTTCACGAAGAGGGTCGACAATAGCTACTTCGCCGTTGGACTCGATGTAGTAGGCGGCTTCAGCCAGGCAGCCGGTGTAAATCTGCTCTATCTTCATAAGGTACGCATTTGTTCGTTGATTTCTAATCAAATTTACGCGTCTAACTACCTAGAAGTCTGTTACTTATGTTACAGTGGGAACATGATCTAAATCATGTGGCGAGGTGATGGCTGGTATTGGAAATTAGGGATTCCTTCCGATGGAAGGAATCCCGTCCTCACCGCTCAATCCTGCACGCCAAATCGGGCGAGCAAGTCACTCAACAAACACCACCTGGTGAATGACGATTGTAGCAGGTTGGCACCGACAAAGGCAGTGAACCACAACCAATTTTCATTGACGAAAAGGGCCAGGAAGAGACTGATCAAAATGAAGATCCCCGCGACCGCGTGCACTATTCTATTTCTCATTTTTTTCAGGGTTTATTAGACGATTTTGTTGATTTCCAACACGGCGGCATGCACGTGCGAATGTGTTTCCTGCTTGTCATTGAGGGCGACAACGGAGGCCAGCGTAGTATCTGCGAGCTCCTCGTCTACGAAAGCATAAAACATGGCCGACTGGTGCTCGCCACCAGAGGAGGCGAACCAGTTGCTGTCTTGTGACTCTTCAGCGAGTTCTTTGAAGCCCGTCACACCGAGGTGCGAATAGGCCTTGATACCGGCTTCTTTCAGGATGGCTCTGATATCCTCCTGGAAGGCTTGTACGGCAGTAACTATCAGTAATTTCATTTTTTTGCGATTTGTGGATTGACTTGTCCTTCCCATTTCTTCCTTTCTGTCATGTAGTAGATGAGCGGCACGACGATGAGCGTGAGCATCGTGGATACTATGGCCCCCGCGACCAAAGAGATGGCCAGTCCCTGGAAGATGGGGTCGAACAGAATAATGGATGCGCCGATGACCACGGCGCCGGTCGTTAGCAAGATCGGCGTAGTCCGCACGGCGCCCGCTTCTATGATCGCCGTCTTCAGGTCGATACCCTCCTTCAATCGGATTTCGATGAAGTCGATGAGAAGCACCGAGTTGCGCACCATCACGCCTGCGAGGGCGATCATACCGATGAACGAAGTGGCCGTAAAGAAGGCACCCAATAGCCAGTGGCCCAGTACGATGCCTATCAGGGACAGGGGTATTGCCAGCATCATGACAATCGGTGTCTTGAAGTTTTGGAACCACCCGACGATCAGCATGTAGATGACGATGATCACCACCAGGAAAGCTCCTCCCAGATCCCGGAATACCTCCAGTGTGATCTGCCATTCGCCATCCCACTTCACCGCAAAGTCAGATTCCTCCTCAGGCTGGGACATATACAGCTCGCTGACGTTGTAGCCCGCGGGTAAGTCCATGCCCTGCAGCTTTTCGGTCATTCCCAGGATCGCGTAGGCGGGGCTCTCCAATTCGCCCGCCATGTCCGCCAGTACGTAAACTACCCGCCGCTGGTCTTTACGATAAATGGTGGACTGCAGCGTCTCTTCGTTGACGGTAACAATGTCCCTGACGGGTACCATCCCTCGGCCTCCTTTGACTTTCAGGTTTTGGACGAGATCAATGCCTGCCTGCTCCTCGTCATGGAGGGCAAATACGATTTCCACGGGATTCTCCACGTGCTCATCGTACAGCGTGCCGACGGGATGACTCCCGATCAGATACGTGAGATTGCCGACTACCTGCTGTGGAACAACGCCATACATCATGGCTTTTTCGTGATCCACATCCAGCTTGTATTCCGTTTGTCCCGCTTCCACGTACCAGTCCACATCCACTACATCCTGTGTGTTTTCGAGGATGGTCTTTACCTGCTCGGCTACCTTGATCTGTTCATCGTAATCCGGACCGTAGACCTCTGCCACGAGCGTAGAGAGTACTGGAGGGCCCGGGGGCACTTCGACGATTTTGACATTGGCGCCGTACCGGGTGGCGATATTCTGGACTTCAGGCCGCACGCGGGTGGCGATCGCATGGCTTGCTTCGGAACGGTGCTCTTTGTGCAGGAGGTTCACCTGAATGTCTGCCATGTTGCTACCGCCTCGGAGGTCATAGTGACGCACCAGTCCATTGAAGGTGATGGGCGCCGACGTACCCGCGTAGGTCTGATAATTGACCACTTCGGGAACCGTCGAAAGGTACTGTGCGATCTCAGCAGTGACGGCTGCAGTGCGTTCGAGGGTCGTACCCTCAGGCATGTCGATCACCACCTGGAATTCGTTCTTATTGTCGAATGGCAACATCTTGACCGCTACGGATTTGGTGAAGAACATGCCGACGGAGCCGAACAAGAGGACGACAGTAATGCCCAGCATGGCCCATCTTTTCATACCACTTTCAAGGAAGGGCGATTCGATGCGGTTGTACAATTTGTGGATCCAGCCCGGTCCATGCTCCTCGACGGACGTCTCGTCTCCTTTTCTCTTGTCCTTTTCGCGCAGGAAATGAAAGCCCAGGTATGGGGTGACCGTCAGAGCGACGAACAGGGAAAGCATCATGGCAATCGAAGCGCCAATGGGCATCGGACTCATGTACGGTCCCATCATACCCGAGACAAAAGCCATCGGCAAGATCGCTGCAATGACCGTGAAGGTTGCGAGGATCGTGGGGTTACCTACTTCGTTGATGGCGTAGATGGCCGCCTGAGCGAAAGGCAGTCGCTTGGACTTGAAGTGCCGGTGCATGTTCTCCGCAATGATGATGCTGTCATCGACCACGATCCCCACCACGAAAACCAGGGCGAAAAGCGTGATCCTGTTGAGGGTGTAGCCCAGCATGTAGTAGCTGAAAAGCGTGAGGGCAAATGTCAAGGGGACAGAAAGGAAGACCACCAATCCTCCCCGCCAGCCCATGGCAAGCATCACGAGTACGGTCACTGCGACGATCGCCACAGCCAGGTGCAACAGTAGTTCGCTCACTTTGTGAGAGGCTGTTTCCCCATAGTTGCGGGTGACTTCCACATGCACATCATCAGGGATGAGTGTCCGGCGCAGAACTTCAATCTTGTCCAGGATCTGGTCGGAGACTTTCATTGCGTCGGCCCCTTTGACCTTAGCGACTGACAAGGTCACGGCTGGGTAGATCGATGGATTGTTGGCGTACTCGTCTGTGGCGCTACCGTAGCCAAAGGAGACATAGTTCGTTGGTTTCGAGGGGCCGTCGAGTATGGTAGCAACCTGGTGTAGATAGACGGGCAAATCGTTGTTGATGCCCACGACGATTGCGCCCACATCCTCGGCAGAGCTTAGGAACTGGCCAGTGGTCAGCAGGAATTCTGCGTCGGCATTGACAAACCGACCGGACTGCGAGCTGCTGTTGCTGGCGCGGATCATCTGCATTACGCTGAGTACATCTACACCATTCTCGGCCATCTTGTCTTTGTCGACCATGATTCGTAGTTCACGTGGACGTCCACCGATCTCTTTCGTGATCGAGACGTCTTTGACCTTCTCTATCTCGGAAGTGACTTGCTCTGCGAGCTGCCGCAGCTGAAAGTCATCGTAGGAGTTGCTCCATAGCGTGAGCCCTAGCATGGGCACATCATCGATGGATCTTGTTTTGACGATGGGCTCGTAGACGGTCTCGGGGAAGATATTGCGATACTTCATGAGCTCGTCGTAGAGCTTCACGTATGACCGCTCCGTATCCTCACCGACGTAAAACTGGACGACGAGTACGGCCATACCATTCATGGCCATGCTGTGCACGTGCTCGACGCCCTTGATGTTGGAGATGATTTTCTCCAGGGGCTTTACCACCCGGCTTTCGACCTCAGTAGGAGAGGCCCCGGGATATCCCACCATGACATCCGCCATGGGTACAATGATCTGCGGCTCTTCCTCACGTGGAATGAGGAAAGAGCTGTAGACGCCAATGATCATCAAGGCCACCATCAAGAGGACGGTGAGCTTCGAGTGGATGAAGAAGTTGGCGACTTTACCTGATATTCCTTCTTGCATGATTTGGTTGCTTATCGTTCGGCAATGGGTTGTGTGGCGACCTTGGCGCCGTTGAACAGCTTGCCATCGGCTTTGATGATGTACTGCTCACCTTCGCTAATACCCGCGAGGACTTCCACCTGTCCATTCTGACTTTTTCCAGTTCGGATCCAGCGGAGGATTGCGGTCTGACCGGTACCAACGGCGTAGACTCCCGTCAACTGACCGTTGCGGATCAGTGCATCTTCTGAGATGGTCGGGGAACTCTTGATGGAGGGCGTCTCATGGACGGTGATGCTGGCATTCACAAACATGCCGGGAAGAATATCAGCCACATCTTCCAGGGCAATTTTGACGAGGAACTGGCCGCCTGTGTTTTTGGCGGATGGACTCACTTCAGCGACTTTTCCCTTAAGCGTTAGGCTTGTCGACTTTATAAGGACGCTGGCGTCGGCCCCGACATCCACACGTGCGATCTCAGACTCTGGCACAAAGACGGTCGCCTCATAGTTCGTCTCGCCCTCAACGGTGGCCAGAGGCATACCTGGATGTGCGATGTCTCCTACTTTCACGAATGTATTGGCGACGACCCCGTCGAATGGCGCTCGCAAGTGGGTATAGGCGAACTGAGCCGCGACTTCTTTTTCCATTTGCTGCGCTGCCTCGAGACCAGCCTGGGCCATTTCAAAGCGGGTCGTCATATTCTCTAGCTCCTTAGCGGAGGCGCTGCCTTTCTCGTGGAGGATCTTGAATCTTTCCAGGTCCTTCTCAGCATTGTTGAAGGCACTTCGGGCCTGCAAGATGGAGGCCTGCACCTGTGCTTGCTTAGCTTGCAGATCCACGCTCGAGAGGGCGATGATCAGTTGACCTTTCTTCACGGTTTCCCCAGGCTGCACTTCCACTCGTGCGACATTTCCCATCATTCGGGTGCTGACGTTGGCGCTGTTGCCCGCTTCTATTCTGCCGCTGACCTGGACGCTCTGTGATCTGACATCCGCTCGGGCCGTACCCAGGGTGACTTTTATTGGATCAAAAGCCGTGGGCTCATGGTCGTTGTGGGATCCGCATCCCGCCATCATCATGGTCAAGACCGGAAGCGTCAATATGTATGCGATTCTTTTCATTTCAATTATTCAGATTTGTTCGTTTATTCTCTTGTCAAAAAATGAAGGTATTCCTTCGTGAAGCCGTATTCGAAAATGGCCTGGAGGTACTGTAGCTCCTTCTGCTGCATTTGACTCTCGGCCGTCAGTAGGTCGACGGTCTTTTCCAATCCTTGCTCGAAGCGGTCTTTTCTGATCTTGTGGGCTTCAGTTGCCTGGTCCAGGGCTAATTGGGATGCCTCTACTTTGCTGCGTGCATCTGTGAGCATGCGAATGGCTTTCTGAAGTTCTGCCTGCTGCTCAGCATGGTACTCCTGTTGCTCGATCTGGGCCTTTTCCATTGCCAGGCGAGCTTTTGTTGTTTTGGATACATTGGCGTAGCCATCGAACAGGTTCCAGGAGAGTCTGGCGCCGAGGATGTAGCCGGATGCGCCGAAGCCTACCATTTGGTTGTCATATAGCTGGAAGCTGCCAAAGGCGTTGATCCGAGGCAGGTGCTTCATCTTTTGGGATTTCCACATCGACTCATAGCCCTCGGTTGCTTTTGACATGGCTACAAGGTCTTTTCTACTGCGAGGGACATCTGAAAGGAATTGGGGAATCGCATCGTAGCTTCTGGCCGCCTGTACCGTGGGTCGAAGGGTGACCGTACCGGGACTCTGGCCCATAAGCAGCGATAGCTGATCGGAGGTGTTTTGGATGTTCGTTCGTGCGAAGCGCAGTTGGTTGTCCACTTCTGTAGCTCGCACCTGCGCATCCAGGAGATCTGCTTTTTGGACGAGACCTTGCTCGTAATAGTCACTTACCAGCTGCACAGCCTCTTGCGCTGTCGTTTGCGCTCCTGTGAGCACTTCAACTGCCTCATAGGCCAGCTGGAGCTTCATGAAGAGTTCCGTCGCCTGAAGTTCGAGGTACTCTTTCGTACGCTCTGCCTTCAATTGGTAGGCCTCCCGCTGGATTCCTGCTGCCCGTCTGCCATACACTCCGTCGAGATTCAGCAAGGGCTGCAGCACGAGTATTTCAGTAGCGAAGTTGTTGACGTTGTCCGGGTTATTGAGCTTATTCGGATCGAAGTCCTCTTGCGTCAAAATCTCCTGGTTGAGCTTGGACCCGAAGGCCATTAGCGGATTGTTGGTGGTCATGGCTGTGTACGAAGCACTGACAGACGGCAGATACAAGCTGTTGGATTGCTGAAAATCTGCGACAGCCATCTCCGCCTCTTTCGTCGCTACCCTTCCCCTGTGGCTATTGGCCACTGCCTGACTGATGAACTCATCTTTGGAGATCAGCAGCGTATCCTGCCCCAGACTCCAGTGGAAGATGGAGGTCAGGGTCATGGTGTATAGGAATAATCCTTTTTTCATTTCTTCTCTCAAAAAAGTTTTAGATGATAACGGCAACGAAAGGGCTCGGTCTGTAACTCTTGTTACGGAAGCTGTCTCAATTTCTGATTATCTGCCTTAAGCTCCTCTCATCCCTTTTTTTGCAAGTTTACGAGCGCTGAGAGGGCTTGATTGTAACAATTGTTTCATTACCCGGGTGGGCGTAACTATTGTTACATTGGTTGACTGGTCGCCATGGAATACTTTGGAAAAGTGCAATTTATGGCATAAGTCAGCTTCGATCTGCACACGAGCTGATCCGCTACAAGAGCTGGGATAGAGGAATAAGTGGATTGAGGAAAGGGGCACTGAGGGAGGCAATGAAGGCCCCATAGTGGTCGTTTGCTCTAACAGCAGGAAAAAGTCGAAGGTGAAAAAAGGTGTAGTCCCGGCAGGAATCGAACCTGCATCTAAAGTTTAGGAAACTTCTATTCTATCCATTGAACTACGGGACCAATTGGAGAATAGGCGGCAAAGCTAATAAAATTCGAAAGTGGTTTCAAATATCTTGATGAGGACAAGTGCGGCATAGTGCAGTGTCTTTTCAAGGAAGGATCCGTTGAGATAATGGCATAAATCATCGTGCATCTCCGGCAGCACCCTTGTGGACTGGCAGGGTCAAAAAACCTGGAATTCGGCGGCATCCAATCAAAGAAAAGAGGGGGTAGTCCCGGTAGGAATCGCAGCAGCGGCTGACCGACTGCACCGGCCGCCCGGCTGCATCTAAAGTTTAGGAAACTT
Source organism: Cyclobacteriaceae bacterium (assembly GCA_965227935.1). Classification (GTDB taxonomy): domain Bacteria; phylum Bacteroidota; class Bacteroidia; order Cytophagales; family Cyclobacteriaceae; genus JAWPMT01. The sequence goes on from CBDDGS010000055.1 coordinate 1,379,507, forward strand.
CCGGGGCGCGCAGTCCGGGGCGCGCAGCCTATTCTATCCATTGAACTACGGGACCAATTGAAGAATAGGCGGCAAATCCAATAAAATTCGAAAGTGCTTTCAAATATCTAGTCGAGGACAAGTGCGGCATAGTGCAGTGTCTATTCAAGGAGGGAACCGTTGAGATAATGGCATTACATCATCTTCCATCTCCGGCAACACCTTGTGGACTGGAGGGTCAAAAACCAGGAATTCGACGGCATCCAATCAAAGAAAAGAGGGGAGTAGTCCCGGCAGGAATCAAACGGCACCGGCCGCCCGGCTGCATCTAAAGTTTAGGAAACTTCCGGGGCGCGCAGTCCGGGGCGCGCAGCCTATTCTATCCATTGAACTACGGGACCAATTGAAGAATAGGCGGGAAAGCTAATAAAATTCGAAAGTGGTTTCAAGTACTACTCTTCAGTGCAACGCAATTTGGTTTTCCAGCGCTAGTACAAAACCGAAGGGATAAGTTTGAGAAAGGAGAAGGCATAAAAAAAGCAACCCCGTTTATCGAGGTTGCCACATCATTAAAGAACCAGCTATGGAAAATAGTTACTCACTATTCCAATACGAAAATACAATGCCGTTATGTGATAAAAATAGTTACTAGATAATGGCCACGTATGTGCCGTTGAATGGACTGATTTTGCCGATTGTTGAACTGGGCATTAGGCATGTCATTTTGGGGGGAGAACGTAGGGAATTGGATGGAGAACCGATGGGAGTGACGAGGTCAGGTTACCCCTCCTGGAAATAAAAAAAGCAACCCCGTTTTACCGAGGTTGCCACATCATTAAAGAACCAGCTATGGAAAATAGTTACTCACTATTCCAATACGAAGATATAATACCGTTATATGATAAAATTAGTTACTAGGCGACGGATTGGGTTCTGTCGGTGAATAGCACATTTTGCCCGATGAGTGAGAAAATACGGTCGTGAGGTGGAAAAATGGGTCGGATCAGCAATAGGCGGAGAGGTGTCGGATGAAGAGGAACAGGTACAAAAAAAAGCAACCCCGGTAGGACCGAGGTTGCCACATCATTAAAGAACCAGCTATGGAAAATAGTTACTCACTATTCCAATACGAAGATATAAAACCGTTATGAGGAAAAGGTTGGTAATAGGTGACCTATGCCTAAAGGTCGGTAATTGGAAGAGTTTGCCCGACGAGTGAATTGAAAGGGTAGAAATGTGAGGTAAGAGCGCGAAGATAGGGGAGTTGGCCATGCACGGAGGGCACAAAAAAAGCAACCCCTCGGAAGGGGTTGCCACATCATTAAAGAACCAGCTATGGAAAATAGTTACTCACTATTCCGATACGAATGTAAATCCTTAGTAGGGGTTGCTGGCTAAATATGGCTCACGTGTGTGTATACGTCGGTAAATGGCAGCTTTTGCCCGACGAGCGATTGTACCGTTATGCGCAGAAATAAAACCCTATTTCACAGTGGGTAGACCAGCGGCCGACCATCCCCGAAATCCCCCTGATAGGTTGTAGATTTTCTTAAATCCCGTATTCTGTAGTTTGGATGCGGCTTGGGCACTTCTTCCTCCTGCGGCACAGTACAATACCAATGGTTTGTCCTTGTCAAATTCTTCGAGCTTCGTGAGGAACTCCGGGTCATAGAAGTCGATTTTCTCTGCTCCTTCTATTTGGCCGTAACTCCATTCCTCGGGTGTACGCACATCCACAAGCTGCACCTCCTCATCTTTCAGGAGCGCTTGCAATTGAGCGTTGTCGATATTCTCGATTCCCTGTGTCTGACAAGCGAGCAGTGTAAGGAACATGAGATTGGCTATGGTCATCATTCTTTTCATTTATCTCTTTTCGGAGTGATCATTATGTGGGCTCGATGGGTGCCGGCGTTCATGAGCCAGGGCAAACCCGGTGCGAGGGGTGTTTCGGAAAGGCCAGTGGTGGCTCCTGTTGCGAAAGGGATGTACACGACGTAGCGCACGTAGGTATTGGTCACTTCACCCGTTTCTGGATCCATATCTCCGGTACATACCATCAGCGAGCTATTGTTCGGGATCTCCAGTTTACCAGCTTTTACTTCTTCTTCCCTAATGTCGAAGATCTCCTGAAATTCCTTGCCTTCAGCCTTGAGAGCCCTTCCGCGGGCCATGAACGAATCGAGTTCTTTGTGATAGCAGGCCACGCTAAAGCCTTTGGATTGAGGGTCTCTTGCCAGGCAGATCAGTTCGTTGGTCCCCTCTCGCAACGTGACGAGCTGGCCACTTTCATCATAGCCTAATACAGCGGCGCCCTCCCGTTGTGCTTCCGGGGCAGCAAGAAGCGCCTGTGCGATCTGTACTTCTGCACTGGCGATTTCCTGCCCATGGGCAACGATACAGAGCAAAAGAAGACCTGTGGATAGGATGGATTTCATAGTTTTTGGGTTTGAGGGGAAATTTAGGGAATAGTCAGCGAATAACGGACAAGGTATGTTGATCGAGTGTGTGCTATTGGTCTTCTTGTTGGATCCAAACGGCCATAGCGCCATCCCCCCGGTTGTTCCACGCGTAATAGGGGACCAGTTGCAGAGGCGCTCTGTTTTCTCCGGATTCTAGTGTCAAGCCTGGGATGCCGTTCAAAACTCCACCATTGATACTGCTAACCACGGCCTTTGACGATTGGGGATCGACCGTGGCCTTCAAAATATCTACATCATTATCCAGTGCCTCCGCACAATAGAGCAGTGGACCTCTTGAGATCGCGATTTTATTTCTTGTCTCCTCAATCTGTTCTGCAGCCCGCGAGAATTGCACGGGCATAGGCAAGGTCAGTTGCACCTCGTCGCCTTGCTCCCATTCTCGGGACAACACGAGAAAGCCATCTTGCTGCTCATATTCGTTTATCGCAGTCCCATTGATTTTGACTTCGGGTTTCGCACCGGTTGGCTTGATGTAGCTATAAAGCTCCCCTGGTACAAACTGACCGGTCCCGGACCAGGTGGGCATACGTAACTGAATGGCGAAGCGCGAAGGCAATTCCGGATCGACCCTTAAGACCACTGTCCCATCAAATGGATAGTCCGTTTTTTGGGTGATCGCCACGCGCGTATCACCAACTTGGAGGGTCGTTTTACTTGAGCTGAAGAGTGTGATGTAGATGGAGCGCCGGTCAACGGCATACATCATTCCCGCAATTTGTGGCACTAGCCGCGCCAGGTTTGAAGGGCAACAGGCGGTATTGAACCACTGGGACCTCCCCGTAGCACCATGGTTGAAGTCGTAGATTCCGTCCGCTTCCAGCGGATTGACATAAAAGAAGCGGTCTCCCTCGAGACTGACACCGGCGAGGGCATTGTTGAAAAGCGCTACTTCCGCTACATCAAGGAACCTGGCCTCACCGGTCATGAGAAACAGCCGATAGTTGAACATGACATTCCCTACTGCCGCGCATGTCTCATTGTGCGCCTCCCTGTTTGGAAGGCGAAAAGGTGCACCGAACCCCTCGATGCCCCTGACTGCGCCAAGGCCACCTGTGATACTCATCTTTCGATCGACGATATCCTGCCAGATGTGGGTCAAGGCTTCCTCATACTCCCTCGTGCCCTTTAGCGCGGATATGTCGGCCATTGCTGAGTACATGTAAGCTGCCCGAACGGCATGCCCCACGGCTTCCTTTTGTTGGGCGACCGGCAGGTGTTGCTGTGCATAGGTCGGGGATAGGTACTGATCTCCGTCCGGGATGTAGGAGACGCCTCTAATATCCAGGAACCGCTGCGCCATGTTCAGGTAAAGCGTGTCCCCGGTAATCCGGTAAAGTTTGGCCAAAGCAATTTCCAGTTCCTGGTGGCCGGGTGCTTGGTTGATCGGGACTCCGTTGTTATAGGCTGGGTCGCCCTCAAAGAATACGCGATTGATATGCTGTGCGTTCTTCGCCGCTACGTTGAGCCACTTGTCTTTACCAGTGGCCTGATAGTAGGCGATGGCGGCCTCATACATGTGCCCCATGTTGTACAACTCGTGGCTGTGTACTACCCAAGAATAAGGTCGATCGCCCATGCCACCTCCACCCCAGGCAGCATGGTCTTTGGCTGCTCCAGTAATATGGGGCACGTACAGGTAGCCGTCCTCCTGCTGGGCATTGGCGATGATATCGATGATGCTGTCCATCTTGCTCTCAAGCTCGATGTTCTCCGGGTTTTGGCGGAGGATGTAGGCCGCTCCTTCCATGATCTTGTACAGATCAGATGATTGGTAGCGGTGCGGCTTCGGAAGAGCCGTCTCATCGCCAGCGAGGTAGTCGCCTGTCATTTTCAGCGCGTCGATAGCGGGCTTTACTTTATCGAAGGCGAAAGGAATAAGGACCTCTTCCTGCGTTTGCATTCGCGGACGCCAAAAGCTGTCGTCGAGTTCTACCTCGTGGAAGGGTACTGGCTGGATTTGGTCAGGCCGCTCTGTTAGTTCGGAGCCACCCTCATTGGCGCAGGCCGATAGAAAAAGGGCGCTGAGGGCTGTTAGGTGGGGAAGTGGTTTCGGTAGCACACCGTGCAACCTACTAAGTCGAGGATTTCTTTTTCCAAAAACCGTAAAGATTTTGACCGAAAAATCCTTTGGGAAACTTCTCGACTCCCGGGAATCCCAACCGGATATCACGTCCATCTTTGGGGATGTAATCCGTGCCGAACAGATAGTCCCAAAGGCTCAGCGAGATGCCGAAGTTCACACCATATTTCTTTTCTTCCGGCAGATCATAGGCATGATGCCAGATGTGCATCTGAGGATTGTTGAAAATGTATTTCAGCGGTCCCAGGTTGATTCGGAAATTGGAGTGATTGAAGTGACCGATCGCGAGTGTGAAAATGTGTATGATGAAGAAGTCTCTCAATCCGATACCAATCAAAGCCAATGGGATGTATTCGATGGTGCGGTAGACCACATTCTCCATCCAATGGTATCGCAGGTGTGCCGCAAAGCCCATTTGCTCTACGGAGTGATGCACCTTGTGGTACTGCCACAAAGTGGGCGATCGGTGGAGGAGTCGATGTGTCCACCATTGCACGAAATCACGGATGATAAATCCCACTAAGAGATGAAGCCATGTTGGCCACGTAAGGACATTGACAAGCAGGAGATTCTCAATGCCAATAGCCCGCAATGCATCCCGAAAGAAGTGGACAACGACCATCGAGGCTGCATTGTAGATGATGAGGGAGAACAGGAAGAAATTGAAGAACATGTAGAAGAAGTCCAGCCAAAAGTCCTTTCGGAACCTGGCCTGTTCTTTCCTCCAAGGTTTAGCCCACTCCAGTACCAGGAAGAAGGCGGACACGCCAATCAGCCAATAGAAATAGTTGTGCCAGGATGGGTGTGTGATCTCCTGCCACAGATAGTTGGCATAGCCGGTATACCCGTCCTTGATGATTTTCCAGTACTCCATTATTTCAAAAACTTCGTGCCTCGAGCAAAAGTTCTCATTTCTGATCACTCAGTTCGTACCATTCGATGTCCTCCAAATTTCTACGCCGACCTTCGTAGCTGGGGGCGTAGTGCTTTGCCAGGTAGGTGACGATAGCCTCTTCATTCGGTCCCAGGTCCCACAAGTTTTGTGTCGCTTGCATCCAGTGGATCATTCCCAGCCATCCCTCTCGCGTAGCGCGGTTTTGAGTCACCAGCTTGGCGCTATGGCAGCCGGTACAATTAGCAATAACCAGCTCCAATCCCTGATCTGCGACGAAGCCTGTAGGTTCATGGATCCCGTCTTTTACATCCTGAAGCAGGCCCTCTGGTACAGGAGCCATCTTAGGTTCGTTCTCAGAGGACATTGACTCCTGCTTTCCCAGGAAATCGTACAAGGTCCCACCGAGCAATAGTACCAAAATCATCGCAAGGCTGCCCAGGATGTACGCCCAGGTTTTCGAGGGCTTTTGTTGGTGCTTTTCTTTCATTCCTAAGACACCATTATGGCTATGCGATGGCAAGCGTTGTTGAGATACCCTTTAGGATTCCAGCCGGGCAGTACCATAGGCTGGCTGGTACCTTTTTCATCGGTCGCGCGACTCCATACTTCGTAGTAACCCTTTTCTGGGAATTGGATGTCAGCGTGCCAGCGCTGCCATGCCAAGCGATTGGCAGGAGGAGCCAGCTCACACGGTTGCCATGTTGCGCCGAAGTCGATGGAGTATTCCATGCTTTTGACTTCCTGTTCCCCGGCCCAGGCATGACCACCCACTGCCAGGGTATCTCCTTCGAAGATGATGGCGCCCGTCTTAGGGGTGGTGATCAGCGACTTGACAGGCATGGATTCGATGATGCACATATCCTCATCTGCCACGATTGTGCCTGGAGCGACCGGCTCGCACGGCACACGATAGGAGGAGCCACCCATTTTTTCACCATCATGGACTTGGTTGCGGATGGCCAATCTATTGATCCATTTTCCAGAGGCCGATGCCGGCCAGCCACCTGCCACCAGTCGGAGGGGATAGCCGTGTGCCAGGGGAATGTCCCCACCATTCATTTCGTAGGCCACTAGCGTTTCGGGCTGTAGGGCTTTGGCCATTGGGATCCCCCGGGAGATTGGCTCTTTGTTCGAGTCTCTGCTGAGGTGATCGTCGGCTGCATAGTACCCCACGTACACAGCGCTGTCCAGTATACCCACATCATCGAGGAGATCCGCCAATCGTAAACCCGACCATTCGGCGCAGGATACAGCTCCTATGGTCCATTGGTTGCCCTTGGCAGGAGGGTTGAACTCGCTCCTGCCATTGCCGCCACACTCGAGCGTCAGTTGATGAGTATATTTTCTGAATCGCGATTTGAGCTCGGCTAGCGTGTAGGTCTTTTGCTCCCGAACCGACTCCCCATCTATGGTCAGTGTCCAGGCACTGGGGTCGATATTATTCGGTATGAGTCCGTTGTTGCGGATAAACATCCGGTCTGCGGGAGTCACAGTATCGTTCAGTAAATGCGCCTGGGCCTCCATATTCCACGGTCGGTCATTGAGTAGCACCATGTCGGGATGCTTACTAAAGAGCTGGTAGGGATCTTGCTGGCCTAGCAGCTCGAGCCCTTTTGGGAGGTACTTGGCATAAACCACCGGTACGGTAGATATGCCAGCGGCTGATGCCAGTGACAGGCGCAAGAAGTCTCTTCTCTTGGTCATGGCGACAAGATAACGCCATGTCGAAACTTGTGCCAAACGTCCTGCGGAAAATCAGGGAAGCAAAAAAAGCCCCCGCGCTGGCGAGGGCCTCCAATCATACAACTTTGACAACTGCTGGACAGTCATCACTCATGATAATCCACCTGACTAATTTCTTGTCACTGTTCCTGTAGGCAGAGAGGCCAGATTGGGATTTAGTGCGTGCGTTGAGGGCGCTGTTTCTTGTCCGGAAGTTCCGAGCAAAGGTTTCATGGAAAATGGCGCTGGCGAGTTGTCGGGCACTGGCTCCACCGAGATCACCACGGTGCGGCCACGAACATCCAGGGGAAACGACTCACCTGAGGGAGCATTCAGAAAGAAGTCTTCACCAGGTACGGGAGGGCCGGCTGCTTCTGTGCCGCTGTAAGGAGCTGTATCATCGGCTGCGTCAAAAGCGGTGAACGTACCGGTTGTGATTGGGCCGCCGTCCCCGACTACCCAGCCTTCATAAGCCCATCCCTCTGGAAGTGTGGGGAGTTCCAACGAAGCCGTGGGAGGCATTCCGGGGTTTCCAAACCACACACCATTCTCATCGTTGTCGTTGTTGCCGTCTGTCTCGTCAGTAGGAGTACGCAGGAAGAAGAGGCCTGAGGAGTTACTGAAATCACCCACAATTCCCGAGTTGACAGAAGCACTGTTGCCGGAAAACTCACCCATCAGCATTTTAGTTGCTGCGGGGGCTGAATCTGGATCTGGATCTGGCTCAATAGACAGTACAAATGCCGTGGCATTGGCTAAGTCATCCGCTGCGACCTCAAAGGTTGTTTGAGATAAGTCGCCACTGGCCGATACGGAGAATGTGCCTGTCGTCACCGGGCTGCCATCTACAATTACCCATCCTTCATAAAGGAATCCTGCTCCCAGATCTTCGAGTCCGGAAAGGTTCAATGTCAGTGAACCGTTGGCCGGTTCGTCTGCGTCGTCATCACTGCAGGAAGTCGCTAGAAATCCCGCTGCTATCATCAGTGTCAAAATCTTTTTCATCACTTTATTTTTTCGTTTGACCAAATCAACGGGCGAGAGATCACCAAACGATCACAGATTGATCAAAAAACAGAATAATCGATCAGTAGATTGTGATAATATATAATTAATTGATAATCATAATCTTATGATTTATTGCGCTTCTTTTTCGCTAGGAAAAGGTTGGCGTCCGGACACAACGGTCAGCTAATGTGAACCGATTCGTCACGGAATCGTGATACTTCTGTGATACTTATCAAGGTTCTTTGACTGGCAGTAATGAAGAATGTATTAGTTGTAGAAGATGATAAGGAGATCGTGAATCTCCTGGAGATACACCTCAATGACCTGGATTGTCATGTGGAGAAGGCTTATGATGGTGCCTCCGGCCTCGAACAAGCGCTGACGATGACGCCTGACTTGATTATTCTGGATGTCATGCTGCCAGAAATCGATGGCATCGAGGTGTGCCAAAAACTTCGGGCGAATGCTGTTACTACTCCGATTTTGATGTTGACAGCAAGATCGGAGGAAATTGACAGAGTGCTCGGTTTGGAAGTGGGTGCCGATGACTATCTCACCAAGCCGTTCAGCGTGCGTGAGTTCATAGCGAGGGTTAAGGCGATGTTTCGCAGAACAAAGATGATACGCGAGAGTATGGAGGCCAAGAACAGCAAAGTACTACGGTTTGGGCAACTGGTGATCGACATTGAGATGCGAAAAGTGACCCTCGACTCCCAGCGAGTGGAGTTGTCACCCAAGGAATTCGAGCTGCTTGTAGTATTGGCGTCTAACCCTGGGAAGAGCTATAATCGCTCAAGGCTACTGAGCCTTGTGTGGGGTTACGATTTCGAGGGATACGAGCATACCGTCAACTCGCACATCAACCGGCTTCGTGCCAAGATCGAGCCCGACATGGCCAATCCGCAGTACATCTTAACCACATGGGGCGTGGGGTACAAATTCAATGAGGAGCTTGACTAATTCTATGCGACGGACCGTTTCCAACCGAATGATCACGAAGCTGATCATCTCCTTTCTGCTCATCATTTTCCTTGCTGCGGCTAGCTATGTCGGTACCACCATTTACTTCGCCAATAAGTACTATCTGGAGACCGAGCAGCGACTCAATGCCAACCTTGCCCGGCATTTGATTGAGGAGAAGTTTCAAAACGAGCGACCATTTCTGGAGAGTGGCGAGGTGAATAAGGCTCTTTTTGGTGACTTGATGCACGATATGATGGCGGTCAATCGCGGAATAGAAGTGTACCTCCTTGGCCTGGATGGCAAGGTGTTGTATTCCGTGGTTTTGGATCACAGTTCAGCCGAGTCCCCCAAGACGTATGTAGACCTCGATCCGGTGCGGGCATTTATTGCTGATGGAGGTCATGATTTTATTCTGGGTGATGACCCCAGGAACAAGGACAGCAGCAAGATCTTTTCGGCGGCTCATTTTGATACCGACGGTGCTGCTGGCTACATCTATATCGTCCTGGCGGGAGAAGAGTTTGCCACGGTCGGGGATTCCCTCCTGTCAAGCTATGTTTTAAGGCTGGGCGTAGGGACATCATTGCTCACGCTTTTGTTTGTTGCCTTGCTCGGGACACTGGCTATCTGGTACCTCACCCGAAATCTCAGGGAGATCATTCATGCCACCAATCGATTCAAAGAAGGCGACCTGCACTACCGAATAGAAAATGCTGAAAAGCAAGATCTGGCACTGTTGGCCACGACGTACAATTCGATGGCAACTACGATTCTGGACAATATTGAGAAGATCAAATCAGTCGAGAATCTCCGGCGCGAGTTGATTGCCAATATCTCTCACGATCTTCGCACGCCCTTGTCAGTGATGCAAGGCTACGTGGAGACTTTGCAGATCAAGAGATCACAACTTTCCCCTGAAGAGCAAGAGACCTACCTACAAATAGTGTATGATAGCACCGAGCGCCTTTCCAAGTTGGTCTCTCAGCTATTTGAGTACTCCAAGCTGGAGGCTAATCAGATAGAGCCGGTGAAGGAGCCGTTTGTGATCAGCGAGCTCGTCAGTGATCTGTACATGCAGTACCAGATTCTCGCCGAGAAAAAGGATATAAAGCTGTCCCTGGAGGTGGAAGAGAAGCTGTCATTGGTCTTTGCCGATCTGGGTTTGGTGGAGAGGGCTATTCAAAATCTGATGGACAACGCCGTGAAATTCACGCCTGATGGCGGCTCAATCTCAATCCAGTTGAGAAGCCATGAGCAGGAAGTGGAGATACTCATCAAGGACACAGGGCAGGGTATCCCTGAAAAAGATCAGGCCTTGATTTTCGAGAGGTACAGGCAAGCAAAGACTGGACAAGAGCAGGTGGGTGCGGGTTTGGGACTGGCCATAGTGAAGAAGATCATGGAAATTCATGATTCCACCATCAGCGTTTTCAGCCGCCCCAATGCCGGAACTACCTTCTCTTTCTCACTACCCATCTATCAGTTGGGCTGAAGGATGGTCTGCATAACCTCCAACTTACCATCAATCGGGTGGTCCACCGGAAGTTGTAGTATTTCTGCGATAAGGGGATAGATGTGAATATTCTCAACGGGAGGTAACTCGCTGCCCGGTCGGATATTAGGCCCCATCGCGTAGAATATTCCATGCGTGTCTTTTACCATCGGATCGTAGCCATGCGCTCCATAATAGGTGCCAGGATCTCTTTTCTTCCAAGGCTTATCCCTTAGTTCCATACCTGCAGGTGCAGTGATAATGATATCTCCCAGGCGATTACCTTGGTTATAGTGCCAATGCTCGGGAGTTTCGCTTTTCAGGTAAACCCTGGCTGGCTCAGCTAAGGCTTTTATGTGCTGAAAGACGTCTTTTACCCTCACTTTGTTGTCGACGTAAACGTGGCAGTGAGTGCCATTGGTAACATATTGGATTTCATCGGCTATTCCGTCGAAGTACGGGCGAATATCAATCGTAGACGCTGCCTCGTTTTTGACGGGGACCATTCCGTGATCAGATGTCACAATCACATTGATGGGCAAGTCTTGCGCAGCGATATTGTCTAAAATTATTCCCAGGAGTCGGTCGGCGTCTCTCACAGTCTCTTTCGTTTCCTGCGATGTGGGACCATAACGATGTCCCTGCATATCGACATCAGAAAAATAGAGGGTAACCAGATGTGGACGCTCTGACGGGGGTAGATCAAACCATTCAAATACCGCTTTTATACGTTCTTCGTTGGGCACGCTGCCGTCATACAGCTTGTAGTAATCAGGGAAAGAGCCTGCTACAGGCGCTTCCGACCCCACCCAGTAGTAGGAGCCGGATTTGAGGCCATTCCGTGAGAGCAGCTGCCACAGTGGGATGCCGCCGTAGAAATAAGCGTCCTGGACAAGCTCACGATTCCTGACCACATATGTTACCTGTCGGGTGGGGTCATAAAAGCTGTTGTCCACCAGACCGTGGTTTTGCGGATACATCCCTGTGACGATCGTGTAGTGATTTGGGAAGGTCTTGGACGGAAATGAGGGGATGAGTGACGCTGCCTTTGCACCATTCTCTGCCATGCTGCGAAAATTGCTCGCACCGTGCAAATCCTCATAGTCGTAGCGGAACCCGTCGAAGGAAATAAGTAAAACGTAGGGCCGGTCAGTACCATCTTGTGCCGTGGCCATTACCGATAGGCACCACAGGAATATGAGGGTGAAGCGCATTGTCTTTTGCATTGGTGGAGCCAAAAATAGACGGTCAATTCTCCAAACTGGCACCTGGCATGTTAAGTGATGAAAACTTTTGTCTTGTATTGAGCACAGCGTTGCTAGCTTTTGATGGTGAATCGATAATTTGGTAGGAGAGACAAAGGGATAATCAACCGGACATAATTTCTCTAATGCATGAAAAAGTTACTTGTTCTCACAGGTGGTGGAGACTGTCCTGGACTCAATGCGGTAATCAAAGCCATCGTTGTTCGGGCCCATGTCGAGGGGGGCTGGAAGGTTTATGGTAGTGTAGAAGCCTACCATGGCATAATGAGAGAGCCAACTCAGGTGGTGGAACTGACGCCAGAAGCTTGTGAAGAGATCCACAGGCTAGGAGGGACAATCATTAAGGCAACTACTAAAGGTGATCCCGCGAGTTTTCCAGTTATGCAGGACGATGGCACTTTCGTGGAGAAAGATGTTACTGAAGAGCTGGTTGGCAAAATCAGTAAAATGGGATTCGAAGCGGTCGTAAGCATTGGCGGGGATGGGTCACAACGGATTTCTCAGATGCTTTTTGAGAGAGGGGTGAATATAATTGGCGTACCAAAAACGATTGACAACGACCTGGCCGCAACAGATTTCACGTTTGGTTTTCAGAGTGCAGTACAAGAGGCGTCTTCAGCTATCGACAAGTTGCAAAGTACTGCAAAGAGCCATGACCGTGTAATTATCCTCGAACTAATGGGGCGTGATGCCGGGTGGATAGCACTTCACGCGGCTATAGCAGGTGGTGCGCATGCTTGTCTGATCCCAGAGATCCCCTATGATATTGAGAAGGTCGTCTCACACATTCATGATCGGTACGACGGAGGTAGTGGCTATGCGATAGTCGTTATTGCCGAGGGTGCCAGAGCCAAAGGTGTGGAGGTGGTAGACGAAAAGAGCACGGAAGTTGGGTACAAGATGAGGCGCCTTGGCGGCGTGTCCTATCTACTGTCAGAGCAGCTTAAAGAGAATGGATGTCGAGCAGCAATGCGCGAGATGATCCTTGGGCACTTACAGCGTGGTGGGAGCCCTGTAGCCTTCGACCGGGTATTGTCCACGTCTTTCGGCATCAAGGCCTTCGAGATGGTCCTTGAGCGCAAGTTTGGACACATGGTGGTGTATCGAAACAACGACTTCCAGGCTGTGACGTTGGTGGAGGCCACGCGCCATTATAAGACGATCGAGCCTGACAACTACCTGTTGCAGGTCGCCAGGGGCATGAATATCTCACTCGGAGATTAGGAAGTTGCCAACGTTCTGTTCATGCTCAGTCTCGAATGACTGGCACACGTTCGCGGGCGTTGCTCCTGATAAGAGATACTGTCTGTTCGAAACGTTCAGACGTAAGAATTGATTTTTCAAGGAAGTCTGTCACGTTGCTCATGAGGGCTTGGATGGCGTATTCCTCATCGCTCGATATGATGATCAACTGGGGGCTTCCGGGCAAGTGATTCAAGAGCTCCCTTCCCCGGCTTCCCAGCACGTCGGGATCATAGAATATTACATCGAGATCTTCTCGGGTTGACCACGAGTGGTCGTTGCCATCCTTGATTACATCTACCAGTTCCAGCTCTGGACAAAGGACGACAAGCTCAGAGAGAATACCACTAAAGAACTTGTTGGAGTCTATAATTAGACACGAGTATGGCGTCATGATTTTCTATGCTGTTGTTGTACAAAGGCTGAAACGAAAGTACTCCGGTAGGTGGAGTAGACGGGAATATTTTCGGTCAGCGGGAGCAAATCTTCGATGAACGCCGCGAAACTCAAAATGGGCGTTTGTCACTAGTTGACCTGCGGCGCGAGGTCATGGAACAGTATTTTTCTCAAATAACTGTTCTATATGGTTTGATCGAACATGTTCGGAAGGGTTCCGGGCCCATAGGGCCTTGATTCGATTTTACGTTTGGGTCTCTGTTTGATTGGAACGACAAAGCGCCAATCAATGCCGGTCATTGGAACGAGGTCCCAACTCATGCTGGGACCTCCAAGTGATTCAAATCATTCCTCCGCTTTGTAGTCAGAGATGTAATTCCATGGATCTACGAACTTGCCATCCTTTGCAACTGAATAGTGCAGATGGGGACCTGTTGATTTTCCAGTAGACCCTACATAGCCAATGATCTGGCCCGCCTTTACCTTGTCCCCATCCTCCACAACAAATCGCTCCATGTGAGCATATCTGGTAGTGAAGCTCTCATCTTCATGTTGAATAATTACTGAGTGGCCCCATGCCTTGACATATATCTTGGCCTCTTCAACGACTCCATCGGCAGTGGCATAGACTTCTGTACCCACGGGGGCGACGATATCGATGCCGTTATGGTACTGCTCCTTGCCGGTCCATGGGTTCTTTCTACGACCAAACTCCGAGGAGATTCGGTGCTCAGACTTCTGGTCCACTGGAAATAGTGATGGTTGTGGACTGGCATACAATCGCTCGAAGTCTGGTACAAATAATTCGAAGGGTTCGGTGAAGGGCCCGATTACCAGAAAGTCTTCAGACCTTCCCCCGTTGTCGCTGCCTGCAAAGCCCAAGGCGACAAATAGTGACAGACACATGGTCGTGTAAGTGGCGATCTTCGCCGATTTTGAGTTTTTGCTCTTGTTCATCATTTTGATTCTGTTTTTGATAAAGTAATTACCAAGAGGACTGGACATTCGGAGGTTGCCGCTGGAGATGAACTGATAGATCAACTCCTGATACATTCGTTTATCAGGAAATTGAGACAGGACCATCTCATCAGCCTGGTACTCGTGAATGGCCATTAGCTCTCGGCGGTACAGGTAGATAAAGGGATTGAACCAAAAAAGAGCAATGATGAAGTCCAGCAGGAGTCTGTCAAGGCTATGTAATCGTCTGGCATGAGCTAGCTCATGCGTCAGTAGCGTGTCGAATTCTGGCTTCTTCCAATATTGAATAGGGATGAATATATGAGAGAAAAAGGAGAATACATCTCGCTCCCCGTCCGGTGTTGGGTAGAGCCTATAGTCTTTGTGTTTGATATGGTTCCTATTCAATGTATGAAGGCGGAGCTGTCTCAGGTGGAGGGCAAATCGTGTCAGCAAGAGTAGTGACGCGGCGGCCATAAGTCCGCACAACGCAAGGGCCCAATAGGTGCCTGATTTATCAGCACTTTTAGTCCCTACCAAGGTACTGACCGGCATTATGTTTTCGACTGATTCAGAGAAGGGCTCTAAATATGCCTGATGCAACTGATGGATGTTCTCAGGTGCCGAAGAAGGCAATTGGAGTAAGGGAACCAGGAGCCCAAGTAGAAGGGCACCCACCAGGTAGGATCGGTTGAAGGCAAATGTCTTTTGCCGTTTCAACAGGAGCAAATAAATGAGCCCCAGGGCAGCGTGGAGAACAGCTGCCTTGAAAAGGTACGTCAGAAACTCAGTCATCTTGAGATTGTTGCTTTCTGATTTCGTCGTCGATCAGGTTTCGTATCTCTTGAAGCTCCTCTACGCTCATATCTTGATTTTGAGCAAAAAAGGAAGCGAATTTTCTCGGAGAGCCATCAAAAAATCCTCTCACCATGGTTCCCACATGATGGGCCAGGTACTGCTGTCGACTAAATGCCGGGAAGTATTCGCGCACTTTGCCATGTGCTTGAAATTTGATGAAGCCTTTTTTCACGAGCACGTTCACTACCGTGGAGATGGTTGTGTACGCGGGCTTCGGCTCAGGGTAAGCATCCACTATATCTTTTAGGTGCGCTCGATTCAGCCTCCATAGGAGCTTCATCAACTGCTCTTCAGCTTTGGTCAATTCCTTCATCTGGCAGCAAAACTATAACGATAGTTATAATTATACAACTATTTTAATAGTAATGAATCGCTGGACGGCGTAAGACTGAGATTTCTGAAACATAGAAATTCAACATTTAGTATTTTCGACGAATTAACAACATGACCCATGGCAGAGCTAATAGCCTTTTTTGAAGATGTGCCCACGTGGTTTCGCAGTGTCCTATTGATGGGTGGCATCGTCATTTTCTGGATTGCGGAGGGCGTCCTGCCCATATTCCGATTTCAGTACCGCAAGGTCCGACACGCCGGCCTCAACCTCTTTTTTACCATGACCACGGCCATTATTGGTTTTGGCCTGGCGGGAGTGTTGCTCGCGGCGTCCGATCTGGTGACCGCCAATCGGTTTGGTCTATTATATATAGTGGAAATGCCGCTTTGGTTGCAGGTGGTCGTCGGGGTCATGATGCTTGACGCCATCGGTGCTTACCTGGTCCATTTCGTGGAGCACAAGGTCAAGTGGATGTGGAAGTTTCACGTGGTGCATCACAGCGACACCACTGTGGATGTGACTACGGGGCTTAGGCATCACCCGGGAGAGACCATTTTCCGAATTGGATTTACGATCGTCGCCGTGATGGTGGTGGGTGCTCCGATGGGAGTGGTCATGCTGTACCAATCCCTTTCAGTACTGTTTGGCCATATGACGCACGCTAACTTGAACGTCCCGCACAAATTGGATAAGGTCCTTTCGCTGTTGTTTGTCACTCCCAATATGCATAAAGTACACCATCATTATAAGCAACCATTGACCGACACCAATTATGGCAATATCTTTTCCATCTGGGACCGGCTCTTTGGCACTTTCCATTATGTGGATGACGTGCATCAGCTCACATATGGCATTGACACACACATGAAGACGGAAGAAAATACGAGCCTGAAGAACTTATTGTCCATTCCATTCCAGCCTTATCGTCAGCCAGGTGAAGGCGAGGG
Organism: Cyclobacteriaceae bacterium; assembly: GCA_965227935.1. GTDB lineage: Bacteria > Bacteroidota > Bacteroidia > Cytophagales > Cyclobacteriaceae > JAWPMT01. The sequence continues at coordinate 1,396,125 of CBDDGS010000055.1, forward strand.
ATAATTCACGCGGACTGAGCTTGTTTTTCAGTCGGGGGTTTGCTCGACACTTACCATCCACTGGATCTTGAACTTATCCGTCACCATCCCAAAGTAGGAACCCCAAAAGGTATCTGACATAGGCATGGTCACCGAGCCACCTGCCGACAGCTCCCTGAAGACGCGGTCAGCGTCCTCCCTTGTATCTGTATCTATAGAAATAGAAAAGTTGTTTCCTGTGACCAGTGGAGGACCAAATCCCGCTGCCGTGTCGCTGCCCATTAATACGGTCCCTGAACCTATCGCAAGGCTCATGTGCATGATCTTGTTCTTCTCAGCATCGGGAATCGGAGGCATCCCCTCCTGAGGAGGCATTTCCGCAAAACGAGAAAGGGACTGAAATTCTCCGCCGAACACGGATTGATAAAAGTTGAAGGCTTCCTCACAATTACCATCAAAGGTTAAGTAGACATTGATCGTCATCATCAATTGGGTTTGGGTGTTGATTTGTGCTTCCTTAAATAAATATACATGATCCGGGCGTGTGACCCAATAGACAATATATATGCGACGGATAGTTAGTCCATCGATGATTGTTGCCAATTATCGGGCAATCGATCCCATTCGTCGTAACTCATATATGACCTATAACGGATTGAAATACTTTAGCAATGAGTTTGGTGGTAGTCACCAGGCAAAACAACAACCAGCTTACAAAATGACAACCAGATGCAGCTACCGAGTTCGTGAAGGACTCTTGGGGAATACAGGACGAGCCAAAGTCCTCTTACTTGCCATTCTTTTTCTACTCATCGGAAAGATCTTATTTGCTGCCGATGCCGATCGGACCTCGTTCGATCAGCTCTCAGCGAAGAGCAGTCAGGCAATGCTTGACGCACCTAATCCTCCCAAACAACAAACTAGCCAGTAATTGGCAGAGCGTTAGGCTTCAACCATGTGACGATTGTTGGACACTAGATAACGCACAGAACAATTGATGGCTGTGTCCATGTGACAGGGTTGCTGATGGCAATGGTTCATCGGTGACCCGACTTGTTTTCGTACTTACATAGATTGCCCCAACCCACAAAAGCTCCAAAAATCACCAAGATTTGATTGTATATTCTTTTTGTGCAATCAAATATTGCTTTAGTTACATTTTTTACTTGCTCAACCGGTGATCTCCCTCCTTGGTACGTCGGCGCATAGTATGCCCGAGGGTGTTGTTTATCTTCACTTTGCAATCTAATACAGTTACGTACAAAACATCATTTTGAACCATGTCCCCGAGCAGAACCAGCAGCTTGGCGGCGACGGCATGTGGCATGTCGAGATACCCAATTTCCAAAGCAAAGAGGGTCACGTCGCTTACCTTATTTATTCTTCTACTGATTTTTCTTTTCACGAATATGGCCCTGGGCCAGGACACGTCCTTGTTGACAAGGAGTGATTTTCTTGCCGGCTACTCCTACCGAATGAAGTTGGAAATCGATGAAACCGTCGTAGAAGGCTTAGCTAATTTGACTGATTTTCCCTTTTTCATTGACATTACCGACAATGTGCTGCGCTCCGTGGCCAATGGGGGAAATGTATACCGCAATGATGGGCATGACATCACCTTTGCATTGGACGATGGTACGGAGCTGGAATATCAGCGTGAAGAGTACGATCCCACGACGGGTAATATGCAGGCTTGGTTGAAGGTACCTACGCTTTATGCCTCCCAGACGACCGAGATCTGGATTTACTACGGGAATTGTGGAGGAAGCGTCCCTGACCCAAGTACAGACATCTGGGATACCGATTATAAAGGCATCTATCACCTGGATAATGCAGGGGGCGCTGGCGTCCAGGACTACAGTGGCAATGGTTATATTTTGACCAACAATGGTACAAATACTACACAGGGTATAGTTGGTCGAGGTCTCCGGTTCAATAGTGTAGACCACCTGGATTGGGCGAACGATATAGACATCGTCCAGAGCTTGTCGCAGGTGTCGATGTCTGCGTGGATCAATCCTACGGGTGTCGATGGTGAGCAGGTCATCATGAGCTTCTCGATTGGCGGCTCTCCCGGGACCAGCAATTCACGACTGACTCTACGCCTGGATGACGACGCACTGGTTGTAGGAGGCGCTTCTGCAGATTCGCCGCTGGACTTTTACGTCAAGTCACAGCTCGCCGGAACCATTGTGGAGGACGAGTGGACTCACGTAGTAGGGCAAGTGAACTATGCCACAGATGAGATCAAGATATTTATTAATGGTGCGGAAGTCGCCACGGTAGGTGGAGTAAGTTGGGTCAATACCCAGACACCGGCGACCCCTTCCAGCAATAGCTCCATGGGCGCAGAAGCCCACGGAAGTGGCAACCACTATGGCGGAAAACTGGACGAGGTTCGAATTTACAGTACTCTTCATTCTGAGGATTGGCTCAAAACAGAGTACAACAACCAGTCTTCTACAGGGTATGTGACCCTGGCAGAGACTGAATCGGAGATCACATGGCTGGGGAACACCTCCGCCTGGAGCTCGACAACCAATTGGGGAGGTTGCGTCGTTCCTGGCGCCACGACCACCATTGTCATTCCACCAACGGCCAACGATCCTCTTTTGTCCGCGGACATCACTGTCTCAGACGTCATTATCGAAGTTGGTGCAGGCTTGTCGCTTGGTACGAGTACGCTCACGCTGACAGGTAATCTTTTTAATAACGGCACGATCAATGCCGCTTCCGGCGCGATGCAATTCGGCGGTGGCCTGACGCAAGACTTTGTGGGCAATAGCTTTGATGTGGACAACTTGATCATCAATAAGTCTGGTGGCGCCTCCCTGCGTCTGTATGACGCGATCGACCTGCCTGCATCCTCGACATTGACGTTGACTGCGGGCCACCTTGAGTTGGCCGGAACTAATTTGGATCTGCGCGGGACGCTATCGGGTGGGAGTGCGAATTCGTACGTGATTGCCGGCTCGGATTATTGCCTGAACCGGCCAGTAGGCAGCTCGAATGTAGTATTCCCGTTGGGCTCTTCGAGTGGCCGCTATTTCCCTGCGACTTTGAACAACAGTGGTGTGACTGATGATTTCTGTATCAAGACATTGGACGATGTCCTGGCAGATGGAGAGACCGGCGCGCCTCAGACTGGCAATGCCGTAGATAAGACATGGTTCATCGATGAAGGTACGCCAGGGGGATCTGATGTAGCGGTCGTTCTGCAATGGAGTACTGCCGATGAGTTAGCCGGATTCGGTCATGGCGACGCTTTTGTTGCCCACCATAACGGCTCGTGGTGGGAGGAACTCGTCTCCTCATCTGTGAATGATCTTGGGGGTGGTAACTACTCGATCACATCGAGTAATGTGTCCGACTTCTCTCCTTTTGGGGTTGGCTCTCTGAGTTCGATCCTGCCTGTGGAATGGACCAGCTTCCAGGCCAGGGCTGTAAATGATGAAGTGGTTTTGACATGGCAGACAGCTACAGAGGTGGATAACGACTACTTTGCTGTGGAAAGGAGCTTCGACGGTGAAACTTTTGGGGAAATCGGCCAGATGCAGGGTAATGGCGATTCAGAGGAGATCCGCGACTATAAGTTTGTCGATCGTGCGCCAGGTCAAGGCATGGTCTACTATCGATTGAGGCAGGTAGATTTTGATGGGGAATTCTCCTATTCCAAGATCGTCGCGACCAATGCTGACGCAGCACAGCGAACTACTCTGGTCATTTTTCCCACAGTCAATGACGGCATCAACTTCAAGTGGGCACTACAGGGATCCATGCCACAGCGAACGATCGACCTATCACTCTATGATCTCCAAGGCCACGAAATTATGCACAAGACCTTAGAAAGTACGGCCAGAGGCACACTGGAAGGTGAGGGTCTGACCGACTGGAAGCTAGATGAAGGAATATACATACTGCGCCTGAACGATGGAGACCAGGTAGCAGCAGAACGCATGGTTGTTCACTGACCATACATGGTACATATATGCTTGACGGGGCTTTGCAGGATACAATCTTGTGAAGCCTTTTTTTCTGGCTCACTACGTAGAAGGGGTCGCTCACTTATAAACGAGAGTGGTTTGCATATGCAATCAACTAGCTTACTTGGGTGAGCCCGGGCCGCCACTAACCTTTAAGAGCAAGATTAAGAACCATGACGCCGAGTAGAACCACAAATTTGGCTGCCACCACCTGCGGCATGTCCAAATTCCCCATTTGTCGGGCCCAACGAATCACATCACTGACATTATTTGTCCTACTGTTGCTACTGACCCTCTATGACATCACCATCTGGTGATCACGTGAGGAGCAGATTTTTTGCGAATCCCTCGTACTGTTCGTATTAGTAGCTCTGTGGTTTTAGGTAATTCGGATAGATGCGATAATGCACCTTGGTGATTTCTTTGCCGATCAGCTTACGCAGCCGATCCATATTCTTTTTCGTTTTCACTGATACGAAAATTGAGGGAAACTCTCTACCATTCACAAAAGGGCCATCATTTTCATCGTCCAACACGTCTATTTTGTTGTACACCCGGATGGTGGGGATCTCAGCAGCTCCAATCTCCTGCAGCGTCTGTTCCACTACTTCAATGTGCTCCTCGTAGGCGGGGTTGCTTCTATCGATCACGTGCAGCAGCAGGTCCGCCTCGCTGACTTCAGCGAGGGTGGATTTGAATGACTCGATCAGGTTGTGGGGCAATTTGCGAATGAAGCCCACTGTGTCCGATAGGAGGAAAGGAATGTGATCGATCACGACCTTGCGGACCGTGGAATCGACGGTGGCGAACAATTCGTCCTTGGCATAGACCTTTTCCTTGCTCAGGGCCCTCATGAGCGTCGATTTGCCGGCATTTGTGTAGCCCACAAGTGCTACTCGGACAATTCCATCCCTGGATTTCCTCCTGGTTGCAGCTTGTTTTTCCACTTTGCTGAGCTGCTTTCGGAGCAGGCTGATTCTGTCTCGAATGATTCTTCGGTCAGTTTCAATCTCTTTCTCCCCCGCACCTCCTCGAGTACCCGTTCCTCCTCTTTGTCGTTCCAGGTGTGTCCACATGCGAGTCAACCTCGGAAGTAAATACTGGAATCTGGCGAGTTCCACCTGTGTTTTTGCCTGGGCGGTTTTGGCCCTTTTCAAGAAGATGTCCAGGATAAGCAGGCTGCGATCGTAGATCTTTATTTTGAGTTCCTTTTCGAGGTTCCGGAGTTGTGAGGGTGATAGGTCGTCATCGAAAATGATGACATCAACCTTTTCCATTGTGATGTACTCTTTTATCTCCTGCAGCTTGCCCTTGCCGACGAACGTTCGGGTGTCTGGGGCATCGAGGCGTTGGACAAATTCTTTCTTTGTATTGATGTTGAGCGTCTGAGCCAGGAAGGCCAATTCCGCCAGATGCTCCTCTACCTGGTATCGCTCTGTTCGGGGCGACGGTACGCTAATAAGTACGCCTGTTTCTGCTTGTTCTTTGGTCTCAATCATTGTCCCCATCCCATTCACAACCGTATATTCCCACAAAGTTGCATTATTCAGATGGCTATAAAAACATGGACTCTATTTTCCACTATATTAGAATTCACGTTTGATCAGCACGTTAGGACCGACTTTGAAAGTTGCCATTATTATCAACACCGCCTGGAATATCTACAATTTCCGGAAAGGTATCGTTCAAAAGCTATTGTCGCAGGGTCATGAGGTCGTGGCGATCGCACCACGAGATGACTACACGACCAAGCTAGAGGATCTTGGATGCACGTATAGGTACCTACCTATTTCGGGTAGTGGCATCAATCCTTTTCGCGATCTATGGTTGATCTTCAGATTCTGGCGCCTGGTCGTCTCCGAACGACCTGATGTCATGCTGACCTACACGATCAAGCCCAATATCTACGGATCTGTCATTCGTAGGATTACAGGGGTACCGATCATCTGCAATGTCAGTGGCCTGGGAACGGTTTTCATGCGTAAGGGGGTGGTGCCCACAGTGGCCATTCTGCTATATCGCGTGTCGCTGACGAAGGCAGATCTTGTCTTTTTTCAGAATGATGAAGATCAGGCACTTTTCATGAGGCGCGTACCCTTGCGCAAAGAATGTACTCAACTATTGAATGGCTCGGGGATTGATCTTGAGCACTTCGTGCCGTCGAACACCAGGAGCAACGGTAGCTTTTCCTTTCTGATGATAGGTCGCTTAATGACGGAGAAAGGTGTGTACGAGTATGCCGAGGCAGCGAGGCTTATTGCCAAGAAGCATCCACAGGCTACGTTCAAACTACTTGGAGGCTGGGACCAGAATGACAAGCGAGCCGTGAAGCCGGCGGAACTTCAACAATGGCAGGATGATGGTCGATTGGAGTATCTGGGAACGACTGATGATGTTCGCAGTGAGATTGAAAATGCTGATGTAGTCGTTCTCCCTTCCTACAGAGAGGGTACACCTCGTACTTTACTTGAAGCCGGAGCCATGGGCCGGGCATTGATCGCGACCGATGTTCCAGGATGTCGGCACGTTGTGCGTGATGGAGTGAACGGATTTCTATGTCAAGTGAAATCTGCTGATGATCTGGCAGTCGCGATGGAAAAGTGGATCAATCTCGATGAGTCCGCCAAAAAGGAAATGGCAATCAGCAGCCGTCGCCTGATTGAAGAGAAGTTTGATGAGCAACACGTCATAAATTCCTACATTGACGCTATCAATAAACTGGTACAACGGCCAAATCGAGGCGAATAGGCATTTTATCGTAATTTCGTGGCAAACACCCTTTGGATGATTAGAACCGGTCTATACACTCTCTTGGTAGTGGTTTCTTGCTTCTTGTATTCTTGTCGAGTTTATCGGCAAGACATCATGTTTCAGCTAGATGATGAGCAAGCTGCCCTGGCCGCAGAGGTGGCTCGAATCGAGCGAAACTACGTGATCCAGAAGGACGACTTGTTGACGATAGATGTCTTCACGAATGATGGTGAGAGGATCGTGGATCCGAACTTCGAGTTAATACAGGGCACCAATGTCCAGAACCAAAACCTTTTCGAATTCACTTACCTGGTGCAGCAAGATGGGTTTGTCAAATTGCCAGTTTTAGGAAAGATAGACGTCGATAGTCTCACGATTGATGAAGCGGAGGCTGTTTTGGAGGAGCGTTTCAATGAGTTCTACGTGGGCTCATTTGTCAAATTGACATTTGCAAATAAGCGCGTGACTGTACTTGGTTCAGCGGGTAATTTGATGGTCCCACTAACGAACGAAAATATGACGCTTCCTGAAATTCTTGCTTTGTCAGGCGGAGTCAACTATGGATCAAAGGCGCAAAATATACGTATCATCAGAGGTGATCTTACAAATCCTCAAGTGTACGTAGTCAATCTCAATACAATCGAGGGAATGATGAACAGTATCATCCCGATAGAACCGAACGACATTATCTATGTGGAGCCATGGCGTCGACCTTTTTTCGAGGCGCTCAAGGACATTACTCCCATTCTCACAGCGACGACAAGTTTGATTGCCTTCGTACTATTAATTCAGAGCATTTGAAAGAGCCTTCTAATTTGAACGAGCTGCATGTAAATCGAACAAGAGATGTCGAGAACAACTCTCCGTTGGATTCATTTGATGTAGGCAAGCTGCTCTTTACTGTACGCAGGAGTCTGGCATGGATGTTCATTTTTGTGGTTTTCAGCATCACTGCCGCCTATCTGGTGATTCGATACACCAAACCACTTTACGAATCAATCTCAATCATTAAGCTGGAGTTCGAAAGCGAAGCCAATACCTTAGGACTCGTGAACAACGGAAGTTTGCAAAAGGAGTTTTCGGAAATATCTGGCGAAATCGAGATACTCAGATCAAAGCTGTTCTTGAAGAAGGTGGTCGATGTCATCGACTACGATGTTGCGTATTATGCTTATGGACGTTATCTCACAGATGAGCGTTATGGGAATTCGCCGTTTGTGGTGTCCTACAAGATCAAGAATCCCGCCTACTATGATCGTTCGTTCGATGTGACCTTGATCGGGGAGAATGCTTTCATTCTGTCCTACGATTATGGAGAAGGCTATCGGCAGGAACATCGATTTGGAGAGGACATTGCAACGAATGATTTCAACCTCCTTGTTGAGAAAACAAAAAATTTCAGCGATGACGCTCTCGGTCGTTACTACTTCACTATCAACAGTGAACAGGCTTTGATCAAGTATTTTCAAGAACACAGTTCAGTTAGGCCGGAGAATGTTAATGCGAAGACCATCCGTGTCAGTCTCAATGACTTCAACAGGCACAAAGCCAAAGACTTCTTGGTTGCCATGGATACGCTATATCTAGGCTATACACGTGACGCTAAGAATCAGACACTAGATCAGAAAATTAGCTTCCTTGATGAGCAAATCGATACAACCGAAGCCGTACTGGAGGACTTCGAAGATTATTTCGAGAATGTTACCATCGAAAATATGACGGTGGATCTGGAAAGAGATATTGCTGAAACTATTATACAGTTAGAACAATTGGATTCCCAAAGATTCCATCTCCGCAACAGGCTGGATATCGTTGAATCTCTTTCTGAACAAATGCTGCATGACAGCTTGACCATTGATGCTTTTACCGTCTCAGGCTTACCTGTCGTACTGCAATCAGCTCTTGAGAGCTATAAGGTTGATTTAGACCTTAAACGAGAAAAACTCTCTAGTTACAACGAGAACACTTTCGTCATTCAACAGATCGATAGTCGCTTAAGAGAATCGAGGAGTGAACTGGGAGGTTTGCTTCGTCAATATCGCAAAGGTCTGGTGGAGTCATTGCAAGGTCTAAATGACAGAAAACGGCAACTGGAGAGGGATTTCGCTTCGCTGCCGTCTAGAGGCACGGAGTATAATAAGACCAAACGAGTCTACCAACTCCAAGAAGCCTTCCTGCAGCAGCTCCGCAAATCAAAAATGGAGCTGGAGCTCACCAAAGCGGGTACCGTGACCGACGGTATACTCCTAAGTCCGGCGTCGATGCCGTCATCCCCAATTAAGCCCGAAAAGCTCCTGATCATGGGCATTGGCGTGATAGCAGGATTGGTTTTTGCCTTCTTATTTGTGATTGCTCGCTACCTGCTGAACAATCAAATCACCAACATCAGGGAATTGGAGAAGCTCACAACCGTGCCCATCATCGGTACCGTACCTTTCTACAAAAGGGAGAAGCTTCCGGTGACGAAGATGATTGTGTCGAAGAACTCTAAATCCGCTTTGAGCGAATCACTGCGTACCATCCGGACCAATATGGATTTCATGATGGGAGGTAAGAAAGCACGAACCATGACGATCACGTCCACCATAAGTGGTGAAGGAAAGACCTTTGTCGCGGTGAACCTGGGAGCTATCATGGCATCGGCCAATCTCAAAGTATGCATTGTTGATCTAGATATGCGCAAGCCGAAAGTGCATATAGCGTTTGAACAAGCCCCTAGTCCAGACGGTGTCAGTACCTACTTGATAGGTAGGTCCGAATGGTCCAAGGTCGTCAAGAATACGCAGCTTGAGAATTTGCAGTACATACCTGCTGGACCTACCCCGCCAAATCCTTCGGAACTGCTACTTGGCGATGCCTTTGACAAGTTTTTGGAAAAGTTGCAAAGCCAGTTCGATTTTGTCATTCTGGATACTCCTCCTGTCGGGTTGGTGACGGACGCGATTTTGGCCATGAGAAGAACGGACTTACAATTCTACGTCGTTAAGGCGCAATACTCAAGGCGCGTATTTGCTCGGACAATCCAGGACATGCTCGATGTCAACAATTTCACAAACATGAGCGTCGTATTCAATGGTGTGAAGTCTGGCTCATCTGGTTATAACTACTACGGTTACAGCTATGGCTATGGCTATGGTTATGGCTACGGCTACGGCTACTATGACGAGGACGAGAAGAAGAAGAAAAGATGGGCTGCCATTTTCGGTAGTTTCTTCGGGTAGAGCACGACCTATTCGCAATTTTCGTCAAACCCATTGCCTGTTTTTGCCGTTGTGGCATAATCTGGTGTGTGGATAAAATTTTTTCTGGTTTTGGTCAGATCTCGGTGAAAATCGGGTAATTTAATTCAAAGCACTGTCAAAATATTCTATTCGTATTATGCAGGAAGAGCATAAAAAAAGAGAACTGAGGGAGTTAGTCAAGAAGTTTGAAGCTCTCCTTAAACAAAACGCTAATTACTACTTCGACGAGGATACCTTTCTGGATATCATCAACTATTACCAGGACCAGGACAAGCTAAAGATGGCCTTGAAGGCTTCAAAGGTGGCGAAGGAAAACTTCCCTTACTCAACCGACATTGTGGCCGAGCGGGCCGAGATCCTCGTGAAGATGAATAAGGCCGAGCAGGCGATCAAGGAGTTGGAAGATGTACTTGTTTACCAACCGAATGACCCCGACCTTCTCATCCAAATGGGAACGATCCACGCTTTGCTTTCACAATACGAGATGGCTATTGAACGGTTCGAGACAGCACTGATCTCAGCTGAAGATAAAGACGAAATCTACTACAACATTGGACTCAGCTACCAGGGACTGGGAGACTATCCAGCGGCAATAGAGAACTACAAACTGGCACTGGAGTGCAACATGGCCAATGAAAACATCTTGTATGAGTTGGCCTTTTGCCTGGATCTGCAAGGCGAGTTAGAGGATAGCATCGACTACTACAAGCAGTTCATAGATCGGGACCCATATTCCGAATTTGCCTGGTACAATCTTGGAATTGTCTACAACAAATTGGGTCGATTCGACGACGCTATAGATTCTTATGAATTTGCTATCGCGATAGACGAGACATTCAGCAGTGCTTATTTCAATCTGGGCAATGCACACATGAACTCGGGGCACCATCAGCAGGCCCTGGATGCCTACTGCAAGACCTTAGAGATAGAGGGTGCGAGCGCAGAGATATTCTGTCATATCGGCGCGTGTTATGAGAAGATGGACGAATTCGAGCTTTCTGTGAAATATTATCAGAAAGCGACGAAGTTGGATCAGATGTATCACGAGGCGTGGTTTGGTTTGGGATTGGTGTTGTCACTGCAGAAGAAGTACTACGAGGCGGTACACTTCCTTGGGAAAGCGACCAAGCTCGATCCTGAAAATCCGCTTTATTGGAAAACACTCGCAACAGCCGAGAATCAAATTGGGAATGTGGTGTCTGCTATAGATGCCTTCATAGAGGCGAGCGAGCTCGATCCAACAGACTGCGAGTTGTGGTTGGATTGGTCCAGAGTCTATTTTGAGCAAGGAGACTTTGAAAACGCAATTGCCGTGCTAGAGAGTGGCCTCAACGAATTGCCTGACGAGTCAGCCCTGTTATATAGGAGCGTCGTATATCTCATATCAGAGGGTAAATACAAGGAAGCTTTTAACCGCCTGGAGCTGGCACTGATTTTGGACTTCAAGGGTCATACCCAGCTATTTGATTTCTTCCCCAACCCCCAAACGCAGGCAGCACTCTTCCGAGTGATCGAGCAGTACCGAAAAAACGAGAATCCATAGTTTCATTTTGAAGTTATTTTTTGATTTTTGGGGCTTGTTTTGGAAAAGCCTCAATTATTAATGAACTATCACCTTTCTAAGATTCCCGAGAGACCCTCGAAACCACGTACGACCGGCTATACCATGGTTATGGACAAAGGTCTGTCACTGCGCGAGGTTTCAGATTTGATCGAGACCTCCGGGGAATATGTCGACATTGTAAAGCTTGGATGGGCTACCTCCTATGTGACACCGGTTCTCTCGGAGAAACTCAAGCTTTACAAAGACGCCGGAATTCCGGTCTACTTTGGTGGTACCCTCTTCGAAGCATTTGTGGTTCGCGATCAATTCGATGATTATCGGAAGGTCTTGGAGAAGTACGATATCCAATTTGCTGAGGTCAGCGATGGATCCATCGAAATGGATCACGATGCCAAGTGCAAGTACATTGAGACCCTCTCTCAGGATGTCACAGTACTGAGCGAGGTGGGATCAAAAGATGCCGAGAAGATCATCCCTCCTTACAAGTGGATCCAGCAGATGGAAACGGAGTTGCAGGCCGGAGCCTGGAAGGTGATAGGCGAAGCCCGCGAGAGTGGGAACGTCGGACTTTTTAGAGATTCTGGCGAGGTGCGTCAGGGACTGGTAGAAGAAATCCTTACGAAAATCCCATCTGAAAAGATTATTTGGGAGGCGCCACAGAAAGCTCAGCAGGTATGGTTTATCAAGCTGTGTGGGCCCAACGTCAATCTTGGCAATATTGCGCCGAATGAGGTGATCCCACTGGAGACTATCAGATTGGGGTTGAGGGGAGACACTTTCAGCTACTTCCTCGACAAGTTATAAATTCCTGTATGCCCCCTTTTCTGATCTACCTGTTAAAAGGAGTGGCAATGGGCGCCGCAAATGTGATCCCGGGAGTTTCTGGTGGGACGATTGCGTTCATTACAAACATCTACGAGCGCCTTATCAATGCGTTAAAAGCCCTTGATCTGGAGGCGATTGGTCTGCTATTCAAAGGTGAAATCAAGGCGCTCATCACCAAGATCGACTTTTGGTTTCTCTTAGCTATTTTTCTCGGTACGTTCCTCAGTATTCTCACCCTCGCCAACTTACTGGAGTGGCTCTTTCTCAATTATGAGCAGCTGACATTGTCTTTCTTTTTTGGTTTGATCGTAGCCTCTCTGTGGGCCGTGAGCAGCCAGATTGATCATTGGGGGATGGCAGTCATTGCCTCCTTAATATTGGGTGCGGTGATCGCCGCGGGCATAGCTCTTCTGCCACCAGCCACGGCTAATGGAGGATTTTTTTATGTATTCTTGTGTGGTGTGGTGGCCATCTGCAGTATGATATTACCGGGCCTATCTGGGGCATATATTCTACTACTCATGGGCAATTACATCCTGGTACTGGGGGCTATTAGGACGATGGATTTGGGGATATTGATCCCCTTGGGGCTGGGCTGTGCCGTAGGCTTAGTAGTTTTTTCGAGAATATTGTCCTATCTATTTACTCACTTCAAGAACCAAACGGTCGCACTGATGATGGGCTTTGTGGCGGGTTCACTTCTTATCATTTGGCCTTGGAAGACGACCCAGTACATGACTGTATCCGAGGGTAAGCAGAAGGCCATTGGTTATGCCTGGAACGCGCCAGAATTGTCCCAGCAACTGCTATATGCTTTGATTCTGGCAGTCATTGGGTTCCTTATAGTCTACGCCATTGAGAAGGTGGCAAGCCAGAAGCGGGCATAAATTAAACGCAGATAACGCGTTCACTTCTTCAGTTTTTCGGCCAGCGGACATTGCGAATTGATTTAGCCGGAATCACTCTGAACTTTCTTAAATTTACTTTTCCCTAGGAGCTAGGCTCGTCAGACTATAGACTAAAATGAATCGATTTGGATTGGTAGGATATCCTTTGGAGCATTCCTTTTCCAAGGCGTACTTCACAAAAAAATTCCAGGAGATGGGAATCAGTGACACCCATGTCTACGAATTCTTCGAAATGGAGGATATTGCCGCATTTCCCGCTATATGGGAAGAAAATCCCGACCTCATTGGTGTCAATGTCACCATTCCGCATAAGCAAAACGTTATGCCTTTTCTGGACGAGATCGAGGAAGGAGCAAGGCGCGTAGGCGCAGTGAACGTAGTGAAGAGAGTCGGCCAGAGGCTTGTGGGGTACAATTCTGACTATGAAGGTTTCAAGCAATCGCTTGCCAATTGGCTGGACCATAGTACAAAATACAGGAGCCTGATACTCGGTACTGGTGGTGCCTCTAAGGCGGTACGGGTGGCTTTGGATGATTTGAACTACGAGTATGCCATGGTGTCCAGACGTAAAGGTCAAGGGGATCTAATCTATACAGAATTCTACAAGGACGATCAGCTCTTCCCAAGTTTTGATCTCGTGATCAATACTACTCCTATCGGGATGTACCCAGACGTGCACGATGGGCCGCCGATTCCCTATGAAAGTATGCACCCGCAACAATTTTTCTATGATTTGATTTATAATCCAGAAAAAACCTTGCTCCTAACCGAAGCGGAACGCGTCGGTGCCCGTATAAAGAACGGGGCTGAGATGCTTGAGCTTCAGGCTGAGCTCTCATGGGAGATCTGGAATAATCATAGGGAATGAACTTCGAATTGACGTCAGAATACGAGCCTACTGGTGATCAACCACAGGCAATTGAAAAAATTGTAGAAGGAATAGTAAACGGGGAGCCGGCACAAACATTGCTCGGTGTCACAGGGTCTGGTAAGACTTTTACTATGGCCAATGTTGTGCAGGAGGTCCAGCGCCCTACGCTGATCCTTAGTCACAACAAAACGCTAGCTGCTCAGCTCTACAGCGAGTTCAAGCAGTTCTTTCCAAATAATGCCGTAGAGTACTTCATCAGTTATTACGATTACTACCAGCCTGAGGCCTACATCCCGACGTCCAATATTTATATCGAGAAGGATCTCTCCATCAATGATGAAATTGAGAAACTCCGTCTTAGTGCAACGTCGTCGCTGTTGACAGGCCGGAGAGATGTCGTAGTTATCGCTTCTGTCTCTTGTATTTATGGTATCGGGAATCCAGAGGAATTTGGTAAGAATGTCATCAAAATCCAGGAGGGCGATCGCATTCCGAGGAATCGCTTCCTGTACGACCTCGTAGACATCCTGTACAGTAGGACGGAGGTCGAGTTCAAAAGAGGTACCTTTCGTGTGAAAGGCGATACTGTCGACGTTTTTCTAGCGTACGCAGATTTTGCTTACAGGTTTATCTTCTGGGGTGATGAGTTGGAGTCCATTCAGAGGATAGACCCGCAGAGTGGCTCCAAAATATCTGATGAGCGAATTGTCACGATCTTTCCTGCTAATCTGTTCGTCACTGGAAAGGATCAGTTGAACGTAGCGATAAAAGAGATTCAAGATGATCTGGTGGCGCAAGTCAAATTTTTTGAGGAAGAGCGCCGGTTCATGGAAGCCAAACGACTGCAAGAGCGCACGGAGTTTGATTTGGAAATGATCCGAGAGATCGGTTATTGCTCGGGTGTCGAGAACTATTCAAGGTATTTTGATCGTCGATCCCCAGGTATGCGGCCGTTCTGTCTGCTTGATTATTTTCCAGATGACTACTTGATGGTCATTGACGAGAGCCATGTCACTGTCCCGCAGGTACGAGGTATGTGGGGTGGGGACCGCAGTCGGAAAGTCAATCTCGTAGACTATGGATTTCGACTACCTGCCGCTTTGGACAACCGTCCATTGGCCTTCAATGAATTTGAGGAGATGATCAATCAGGTGGTCTACGTCAGTGCGACGCCTGGTGAGTATGAGCTGAGGAAGTCCGAGGGGGTCGTCGTGGAGCAGCTGATCCGACCAACGGGTCTGCTGGATCCTGTGATTGAGGTCCGCCCAAGTCTCAATCAAATCGATGACCTCATGGACGAAATCCAGCAGCGAATAGACATGGAAGATCGTACACTGGTGACGACGCTAACAAAAAGGATGGCCGAGGAGCTTACCAAGTACCTTATGCGTGCCAATGTGAAGACACGCTACATTCATTCCGAGGTAGATACACTGGATCGAGTAGAGATTCTAAGGGAGTTGAGGCTCGGTGTTTTTGATGTTCTTGTAGGCGTCAATTTGCTTCGGGAGGGACTGGACCTCCCTGAGGTCTCTTTAGTAGCCATTCTTGATGCCGACAAGGAAGGCTACTTGCGCAACGAGCGGTCGCTCGTCCAGACCATCGGAAGGGCCGCCCGGAACGAGCGAGGCAAGGTGATCATGTACGCAGACCAGATAACAACTTCCATGCAAAGTGCGATCGATGAGACCAATCGCCGGCGTATGATCCAGGAGGAATACAATCAAGACCACGGCATTACCCCGACAACCGTGAAGAAGGACAAGGCCGCCATTTTGCAGCAGACCGGCGTGGCCGATAGGAAGAAAGGTAGTAAGAAGTACTACATCGAGGAAGAACAGAACATTGCTGCAGATCCGGTGGTGGCTTACATGTCTAAGGACCAATTGCTCAAACTCGCAGCCGAAACCCGCCGAAAAATGGAGCGTGCCGCCAAAGACCTTGATTTCATGGAGGCTGCAAAGCTTCGGGATGAACTCATGGAGATAGAAAAGCTCATCGAAAAGTAGCTTTGGGGGCTTTACGGTGATTGCGATCTGCATCGCGTATTTATCACCTGTCAGAATGGATCCTGGTTGACGATTCCGCGACGCCCTTCACGATCAGGTTTTTCCCACGACGTAGAACCCATTAGCTTTGAAATAAAAAAAGGCCAATGATTCGTAGGTTGTTGATTTTCTCTTGTACGGTCCTCACTTGCTTCGCTATAGCTCAAGACAATGAGCCGCAAGACTGGCCACGGGTGCTAACGGCCAAGGATGGTTCGGAAATCACCCTGTACCAACCTCAATTGGACGAACTGGAGGGTAACATAATTCGGGGACGAATGGCGATAAGTGCCAAAGATGCCGATGACAAGTTGGTCTTTGGAGCCGTCTTTCTTGAGGCTACTCTTGCAACCGACCGAGAGGCGGGAATAGCCGCCTTTGAAAACATTCAGGTACTACAAACAAAGTTTCCGGAAGATATACCCGAAGACAAAATTGAGGGTTTGAAGAAGTTTCTCGTAGAGGGTATTTCCGCCTGGGAACCAGTCATCACCCTGGACAACCTCGAGGCAAGTCTCGTGGAACTGGAGGCGAACGCCTCGGGTGATAGCGGCCTGAAGCATGATCCGCCTGAGATCTTCTATCGGGAAAATGATGCTGTACTCGTGCTCATTGACGGTGAGCCACGTTTGACAGAAATGCCAGGATTGGGGGTGGCCTATGTGATGAATTCGCCATTTTTCATCGCCAAAGAAATAGATGGATCGACATTTTACCTGCGAGGAGGAACGTTTTGGTACAGCTCGGAAGACATCACGACGGGATGGAAAGAGACCTCATCTATCCCTAATAGTATCATAGAGTTTGCCGAGTCAAATGCTGGTAAAGAGGAGAAGCCCGAAGATTATGAGGAACCCACCGAGGCGCCGGAAATCATTGTCGCGACCACTGCGGCGGAACTCATTCTCATAGACGGACAACCTGACTATCAGCAGGTCACCGGGACAAATCTCCTTTTTGTTAAGAATACTGAGAATGATGTAATTCTTGACATCAATGCGCAGAAGCATTATATCCTTCTAGCTGGCAGGTTTTATGGCTCTAAGTCACTGAATGATGGTAGTTGGGAATTCGTAGAACCCGCCGAGCTACCGGCGGATTTTTCCAAGATTCCTGACGAGGAGACGATCAGTTCGATCAAGTCTAGTGTGCCCGGTACGATCGAGTCCCAGGAAGCACTTTTGGACCAGTCGATTCCCCAGACAGCCGAAGTGGACAGAAATAAAGTACTCGAAGTCACCTACGATGGTGAACCTAAGTTTACTGCCGTTACAGGGACAGAGGTTGCTTACGCAGAGAATTCGCCACAGACGGTCCTGGAAATTGGGGGTAAATATTACGCAGTGGACGATGGCATCTGGTTTGTGTCCGACAACGCCAAAGGGCCCTTCACTGTCAGCGCGGAACGACCTGATGAAGTAGACGATTTGCCAGCCTCTTGTCCCGTCCAGAATGTCAAGTATGTATACATCTATGACGTGACTCCACAGGTTGTTTATGTTGGTTATACGCCGGGCTATTACCATTCCTATGTGTATGGCGGTGTGGTGGTATATGGCACAGGCTGGTACTATAGGCCATGGTACGGAGTGTATTACTACCCGAGACCAGTTACCTATGGCTATGGGGTGCATTGGAACCCTTATACGGGTTGGGGATTCACCTTTGGCGTCAGCTATGGCTGGGTAGGCTGGGGCTTTCACCCATACTATCGACCTTACTGGGGCCCCAGGGGATACCACCGTGGTTATCGGCATGGCTATCATCATGGCTATCACCGCGGATATAATGCGGGATTTCGCGCGGGGTACCGTGCAGCTCAGCGAAACAATATTTATCGTAACCGATCAGGGGTACGAACGATGAATCACCCGAACTACCGGGGTAATGCCAGGTCCCGTAGGAATGCTCCTAGTACGAGACCGTCGACCAGGCCCAGTACGCGTCCTCAAACCAGGCCCAGCACTCGGCCCAATGATGTCTTAACTGACAGAAGTGGTAATGTTTATCAGAGGGACAATAAGGGGAACTGGGGTAACGCGAACCGGGATCGATCAACGCAGAGCCAGCGCCCGTCGGACCGGCAACGGCAGGAGCTCAATCGCAACTACAACAACCGCCAAAGGATCAATCGGGGTGGTGCCAGAACCGGAGGTGCCAGGAGAGGAGGAAGGCGATAGCGTCTGAAACAACAAAAAAGGCCCCTGATGTTGGGGCCTCTGCTTGATAAAGTATTGAATGGGTTAGACGGTAACCGGCTCTAATTCTGGAGCGGCCGGGAAGTCCACAGGTATCTGGGTTGTGCCGTGGATGAAGTTGCTGATTATTTTATCACCAATGACGATGATCGTATCGACGAGGTTTTCCTTGGTGTAACCAGCGGCAAAGTAATTGTCAACGGCCTCGGCGCTGGGCTTACTGCGATTCACTACGATGTCCTGTACAAAGCGTGCCAATGCGTCGAATTTGCTATCAAATGTCGCGCGACCACTTCGGATCTCAAGTATCTCTTCATCAGTGAAGCCATTCATTTTGCCGAGTGCCGTGTGGGCAGCAAGACAGTAGGCACAGCCATTGACCTGGCTCACCACCAAATTGATGATTTCTCGCTCTTTTGCCCTGAGGCTGCTTTTTCTGTTTTGCAGTGTCAAATAATCTCCGAGTGCCGTGTCTGAATAAGCATATGTTGCATAAAGGTTAGGAACGAATCCGAGGCCTTTTTGAAGGTTGTCGAATATTGCTTGATTTCCTTCACTTACTTCTTCTCTTGTGGGTACATTAAAGGTTGCCATTTTTCTATCTGTTTAGTTTCTGTTTCTCTTTACAATCCAATTAACGCCGTTTTGATGCTCTGGTGAGGGTTAATGTTTCCCACTGGATTGTCAATTTTTCCCGTCGTGACTAAAACTAAATGTTGATGGAAGGAACGAATTTTCTCTTCATTCAGTAATATGATCATGCTTTTGGAATACAGAAATCCCAGGATGGGCAGCTACTTTGCACTGACAGACGAGCAGAGATATTATGAAGGTGTCGAGCAGCAACACAAAGGTCTGATTCATATCTTCTGGCATCGCGGGGACAGCGATGTTTTGTTGAGGATCGATGACATCGAGTTGCGCCTAGCTCCCAGGCAGGTGGTGACTTTGACCTTTCTTCACAAAGTCGTGATACCGCCAGATGCCGATGGAATCGTGTACTACTCTTTCAATAAAGAATTCTATTGCGTACACACGCACGACGAGGAAGTCTCCTGCAATGGTCTAATTTTCTTTGGTGCCCAACATCTGCCGGTCATCACCTTGGATGACCTCGAGCTTCGCAAGTTTGGGCTGCTTCATGAGGTGTTTTTGGACGAATTCCGAACACGTGACCGAATACAGGGCGAGATGCTCCAGATGCTGCTGAAGCGACTGATCATTAAGATCACGAGGTTGGCAAAGGAGCAAGGTGACTTGAGAGACCTCAATGACAGTTCGGTGGATTTAATTAGAAAGTACAATACACTCGTCGATCGAAACTTTAAGGATAAAAAGCAGGTGGCTCATTATGCCGAGCTATTGTTCAAGTCCCCCAAGACGCTTTCAAATCTCTTTGCAAAGTATGGCCAACGTACGCCATTGCAGATTATTCATGATCGCATCGTCCTGGAAGCCAAAAGGCAATTGCTATACACAGAGAAAACCGTAAAGGAAATTGCTTTTGAATTGGGCTTCGATGATGTAGCATCTTTTCACAAGCTCTTCAAAAAACAATTAGGCATAGCCCCACAGCAATTCAAGAAGGCTAGTGAATCCCGCGGGTCAGAGATGGTATAGCAAGTATTGGTACAGGTCCAACATCGCCTGCAAATCGGCCTTGTGCACTGTTTCCTTTGGTGTATGGACATTGTCCTCTCCGGCGCCGATAAAGCACCAATCAATACCATAGGGGGACTGGTGCACCTCTCTACCATCGCTGGAGCCAGCTGCCTCCACTTCGAGTTGGTACTTGATTTTCGAGGTGGCTGCCAATTCGATGATTCGGTCCACAAAGGATCTTCTGGGGATGTTCCTGTCCCTGATGGAGATAACCACACCTTCGCCGTGTTTGACGCCCTCAGTGATCCACGTAATGTCTGAAATCAGTGCTTGCTGGATGGGCCACTTTTGCATGATACGGTGCAAAATGGTTGGTACAGAGCCACCTCCCTGTTCTTCGAAGCAGGAAAAGGCGACAATGCCATTTTCGAGCGTTTCGCAGAGCTTCAGGGCATTGTAGATCCCAAGCCGATTGTCCAGGTAGGGGGATTGAATGAAGTCCTGGCTAATTTGGAGGTTAGGCTTGTAGATCAGACTGGTCCCTCGGTCTATCGCTCTTGGCATATCGTGGAACAAATTGTGGTGCTTATCCACCGTCAGTCGGCACTGTACGGGGCCGAGTTGGTCTTCGCCAACGAGCTCATAGCCCGAGGCCACTTCAGGACCACCTATTGGGATCAATTGATTGCCATAGCGAACCATGAATCCAATCGTGTCCATGTGTGCGAATACCGCCGTGCGTGGTTGGCCGAAAACGAGGAAGAGAGAATCACCCAAAGCCGGATCAGCAACGAGCTCTGGCGTCACCCGCCATGACGATTGATGTTTCTTGACATAGTCTTGTATGAATGTCGCCATGCGGTGCTCTTCTCCTGACGGAGAATGTACTTGCATCAGCTGTTGCAGCAGTTCCAACTTCATAGAATTTTGACAAAGAAAAATATTTCTTCGATCCAATCGGGAGTAATTTTGCGCGCTTTCGTGTTGATGATCCCGACAAAAAGATCAAAACAATAGTTTCAGACGTTCATTAATAGCATAGAAACAACAGATTTCATTTGGAGCTCATTCTGCAATATTTGACCATCTATCTCCTTAGCGCCGTGAAATTCATTTTCGGTCCGGCGCTAGGGGTGACCTATGGCCTAAGTATTCCTGAGACGGTGATTTTGAACACACTGGGGATGGTCACTCCCGCCTACCTGCTGCGGATTTTTGGAGATCGTATCCGTGACATATTTCGTCGATGGTTCATACGTAAGGATCAACGTATCTTCACACGAAGGAATCGGATCTTTGTTCGAGTATGGCGGAGGTGGGGCCTTCCGGGTGTTGCCTTCCTCGTTCCGATCATTCTCATGCCTATACCTGGGGCTATCATTGCCAATGCATTCAGCACAGATACACGACCTTACATTCGATGGCTTTGGTTTTTTTCGGCCGTCGATTCACTTATCATGTCGTATTTCCTGAGGTTTGGGGTGGACCTATTCAAGGGACTCGTCCTCCAATAGTTCGATATCCTGGATCAACACACGCTTAGAGATCGCTTGACCCGTAGGCGTTACGGCCAGACCCCCCAATGCTGTTTCCTTGTACTTTGATTCCATCGTTTGTCCGATTTCCCCCATGGCGTCCACGCATTCATCCACGGGGATGACCGCACTCACATCTGCCAGCGCAATCTGAGCTGAGGAGTTAGCAATGGCCGCGGCACTAGCATTGCGTACCACACAAGGTACCTCTACCAAGCCTGCTACCGGATCGCAGATCAGACCAAGCATACACTGGATGGTGATCGCCACAGCGTTGAATGCCTGATCTATTGTGCCACCAAGACAATACACAATTGCGGCAGCAGCCATAGCAGCAGCGGACCCAGTTTCGGCCTGGCACCCTCCGACGGCACCGGCAAGCGAAGCGCGCTTCTCCAAAATCAGGGCGACACCGGCACCCACGAGAAGGCCCTCAAGAATTTTGCGATCATCCAACCCGTGAATATCCTGCAGGGTCGTCAGCGTGCCAGGAAGAATGCCGGACGCACCCGCTGTAGGAGCAGCCACAACCCGGCCCATACATGAATTCACTTCTTTCGCTGCGAGGGCGCGAGAAATCAATTGCTGGAATTCTGGAGACAATACCGTGGTCGGATGATTGTAAACCTTCTTTGCGCCGTTGTTGATCATTCCGGAGTAGGACTTCATCTCTGAGTTTAGGCCCGTGTCCACGGCCTCTCGCATGACTTGATAGGCTTTTTGCAAGCCGTCCCAAACGGCGCTTTCAGTGGCTTTGCGCTGTTGAACTTCGTAATTCAACACCGGCTCGTAAAGAGGAACGCCGGATTCACATGCCTGCCGCCATTCCTCAAAGCTTTCGAATAGTACTGACATAGGGGTGAATTTGCAGTACTGGCAAAGTTACTGAGACAAAATATAGTCTCACCCTATCTTTGCAGCCATGCCAATAAAAAACGACCTTATCCTGCGAACGGCCCGAGGCGAATCGGTGGAGCGTACACCTGTGTGGCTCATGAGACAAGCAGGAAGAATTCTTCCCGAATATCGGGCCGTGCGCGCCAAGTTGTCAGGCTTCAAGGAACTCGTGACGACGCCTGAGAGGGCTGCGGAGGTCACCATCCAGCCGGTAGATCTATTGGGTGTCGACGCTGCCATTATCTTCTCTGACATACTTGTCATTCCCGAAGCCATGGGACTGGATTATGAGATGGTCGAGAAGCGAGGTCCCATCTTCCCACAAACAGTGGAGCGTGCAGCAGACGTCGATCGATTGCGGTTGGTGGAAGGGCCGGAACTCCAATACGTCTATGATGCGATACAGTTGACAAAAAAGGAATTGAATGACCGGGTACCCTTGATCGGCTTCGCAGGAGCGCCGTGGACGATACTGGCATACATGGTCGAGGGCAGTGGGAGCAAGACCTTTTCAAAAGCGCGAAGGCTGCTCTATCGTGAGCCCGATCTTGCACATCAGCTCTTAGACAAGATCACACAAAGCACCATCAATTACCTCCGGATGCAAGTGGAGGCGGGTGCCGATATGCTGCAGATATTTGACTCCTGGGCAGGCATCTTGCCACCGGATCACTATCAGGAGTTCTCACTTCAGTATATCGAAAGGATCGCGTCGTCAATTAATGATGTGCCGATAACAGTGTTCGCGAAGGGAGCGTACTTTGCGCTTGAGTCCATGGCGACAGTGAGTTGCCAGACGGTGGGCCTGGATTGGAACATGAACATCGCTTCTTCCAGGCTGCTTCTTCCGGATAAGACATTGCAGGGAAGCCTGGACCCGTGTGCATTGTATGGTGACTTTGCGACGATTGAGCGAGCGGCCTGGAATATGCTCGATGCCTACGGCACACACTCCCATATAGCCAACCTGGGTCACGGCGTTTATCCCGACACACCTGTGGACAGTGTTCGGTGCTTCATCGATGCGGTCAAGAAATACGAAAGGATAGTGACGTCATAAGAGAAGGGTGATGCGAATCAAGTTGAGGGTATGGTTCATGGTGCTACTAGTTCTGATCTCGCTGAAGGGCGTTTCTCAGGATGTACAGAGCCATGTCGACCCACCCTTTCCCATTTCCAAAAAAGAGGCACAGTGGCTTGGGAAACGGGGATTCCACATACAGGGATATGACTGGAGCAATCATGAGGTCAACCAATACCTACTTGCAGCCCTTGAACAACGAAAAAAGGTACACAAAACGTGGATGATTGGCGCGATAGTAACAGGTGGCAGTTTAGTGATCGGTATGGTTGGTGTTGTAGCAGCTAGTGCGGCGGTGGTGGTGTCACAGCCGGTACAGGATCTATTTATTGGAATTGCCGTGACAGGATTCCTTGGGACCCTTGCTGGCGCAGTTGCCACCCCAATCATCGCAATAACTCAAGGAAAGAAAGCAAAACAATTCGTAAGCAAGGCGATTCAATTACTGCAAGACGAAGCAAACACTAACAATGGATCATAGACAATTGGCCTTGATCAGAAGGCGACTCCCGCTAACGCTGTGCCTACTTATGTTGGCTGCAGCTTCAACAATCGGGCAGAACATTCATGGCAAGGTCGTGGACAGTGAAACGGGTGAAGGTCTCCCCGGCATTTTGATCAGTCATCTGTCGGACAGCACCGTCTCGGATGGCAGTGGTAGGTTCAATCTTGACGTGAGAGAGGGTGAGGTCTCTTTTCGCGGCCTGGGCTATGAGCTGCTTACAGTGCCTTTGGCGGAGCTTTCCAAGGTCATCGCATTGAAGCCACGGATCTACGCTATGGAAGGGATTACCGTGAATGGTTTCGTCGCTGGTCGGGACCTTTGGAAGACCCCGCTACCCATCAGTCGCATTGGTAGACGGGAGTTGGATGACATCCCGCCGACTATCGTTACACCTGCCCTGAATCTTCTTCCGGGTGTCTACATGCAATCAGGCGCCATCAATACCAACAGGATCTCCATTCGGGGGATTGGGTCCAGGTCACCATTCTCGACCAATAAGCTGCGTGCATATTTTGGAGATATCCCTTTGACCAATGGCTCGGGGGAGACTACGATCGAAGACATAGACCTCAATTGGCTTGGCCGTTTTGAAATAATCAGGGGTCCAAGTTCCACCTTACATGGTGCTGGTCTGGGCGGTGCAATGCTGCTGTATCCAGATCGACGTGTGGAGCCCACGGGCCTGGATATCGACTTTACCGCGGGTTCGTTTGGGTTGCTGAGGACAGCGGTAAAAGGAACTTATGGCCATGAAAATGGCAGCTACAAAGTCTTCTTCAGCGACCTGCACAGTGATGGCTACCGCGACAATAACGAGGTGGATCGTCATGCGATGGGAACGATATTCAGCAACTATGGTGAAAAGAGTGAGAACCATCTATTGGCCTATTACCTCGATCAAAGAGCGTTTATTCCGAGCTCTCTCAATGAAGAAACTTTTGAAAATGATCCCACAGCTGCGGCTCCCAACTGGGCGGCGGCCGCAGGTCTGGAGACTTACAAACGGGCGCTGCTGGGGTACTCGCACAAGCGAGAATTCTCTGATGCCTGGCGAGGATCAGTGGCATTCTTTGGGTCATTCTTTCTGAATGACGAGCGGAGGCCATTCAACATTCTCGACGAGAATACTGTAGGGATGGGCTTGAGACCCAAAGTAGAATGGGACGCAAATGACGATGTACAATTGGTTGTTGGCCTCGAGTATTTCATGGACTGGTACAGCTGGGCGACCTATGTGAACGATTTCTCGAGGTTCAACGGCCCCGCCAGTGAAAGAGGAGATATCATCCAACAGAATCGCGAGCGGAGGCGGTATACCAATGTCTTCGCAGAGATGACATGGCAGTTGGATCGATGGACCATCACCGCTGGAGGTAACTTGAATGCCACAAACTACAGACTCATCAACCTCTATTCTCGAGACTCGGTTGACAACACGGGTAATCATTTCTACGATCCGCTGTTTACACCCAAGGTGGGCTTCAGTTACGTTGGTAGTTCCAACTGGGTCGTGTTTGGATCGATAAGTCAGGGTTTTTCGCCCCCAGCTCTGGAGGAGACCCTCAACCCCGACGGCTCACTCAATACAGAGATCAAACCTGAGAAGGGCTTCTCCTATGAACTGGGGGGTCGCTGGAGCCGTGATTTTTGGACAGCAGAGCTCAATCTTTACCACATGGATGTTCGCGATCTCCTGGTTGCGCAAAGGACCGCCGAGGATGCCTTTGTAGGTATCAACGCCGGAAGGACTTCGCATACCGGCCTCGAATCTGTGTTGGCCGGGGAACTGCCGCTGAATGATGTCCTGTCGCTGCGCGCAAGAGTGGCCTATGCACTCAATAGATTCCGATTTGACGAATTCATCAATGAGGATGAAGACTTCTCTGGCAATGAACTGACCGGCTATCCGTCCTACAATTTCTCGGCGCAATTGGGACTGGGCTTTTTTGATCGAGGGGAGTTGCTATTTACCGAGCAGAGCGTCGGGGCGATGCCCATCACCGACGCCAACAATGTTTACACAGATCCCTACCATCTACTGAATGCACGGATCAGTTGGCAGCAGTCCCTCTTTGGGGGTGTGCTGGCCAAAGTTGCTTTTGGTGTTGATAATGTTTTTGACGAGCACTACGCATCGATGGTGCAAATCAATGCCGGCAGTTTCGGAGGCAACGCACCCCGCTATTACTACCCTGGGCTCCCACGAAACTATTACGTGCAGATCAAATTGAATTACGGACGGTAGACTTATACCGATCGTTGATGTTCTGAAATCAGTTTTGCCGGATCTATCGGGACGACTCCTGCCTCCTCACACACAATCCCTCCCGCTAAATTGGCTAGCTGAGCCACGGCCTCGAGGGGGAGCCGAAGGGCGGTGCATAGGCCAGCCATCGCCACCACGGTATCACCAGCTCCAGATACATCCGCAATAGCCCGGTGATGCGCATCAATAATTCCATGGTGGCTACGGTCCCAGTAGAATACGCCCTTTTCGGACAACGTGGTCAGCAATTGGTCGAAGCTCAAGCACTCATGAAGTTCCTCGGCAGCTTGAACGAGGCCTCCATCGTCGATTGCAGTGAGAGAGTTGTCGAGTGCTTGCCGCAGCTCGTTGAGATTGGGCTTCAGGAGTGTCACCCCTTGATAGGCAGAGAAGTTTCTGATTTTAGGGTCTACAATCGTCGGAATATTGTGTTGACGCGCGAGTTTCACTACCTGGGAGATCAGCTCTTGGTCGATACAGCCTTTGTCGTAGTCCTCGAAGATGATGGCTTGGCAGGTGGTCACGACTTTGGAAATGACAGCTAGCAGCGCTTTCTGCTCGGCCGCACTGGAAACGTGTGTGTCCTCCTGATCGAACCGCAGGAGCTGTTGAGAACCGGAGACCACCCTCGTCTTCACGGTCGTTTGACGAGTGGAGCTGGCAACGAGTCCCTCTGCTGACATCTCTTGCCTTTTAAGTAGGTCAGCGATCTGTTGAGCGGGCTCGTCATCGCCGACTAGCCCGCACAAAATGGGAACTGCACCGAGTGCCTTGATATTCAATGCCACGTTGGCCGCTCCTCCCAGCCGATGATCTTTGCGCTGGACGTCCACAATGGGAACAGGCGCCTCTGGAGAGATGCGATCCACGTTGCCGTGCACGTAGGCGTCAAGCATAACATCGCCAATCACCAGGACCCGCAATTCCGAGAATTGCTTCAAAATGCCGTCAATGTCCAGCTTTTGCACCGCCGGGGTCAAAGTTTTGCCAGGGCAGTTTTGATTCGGCTGATGGCCTCTTTCAGCTCATCCTCGGAGGCGGCATACGACAGCCTGATGCAATCTGGTGCACCGAACGCCTGCCCTGTTACGAGAGACACATGCGCGTTCTCCAGGAGATACATGCATAGGTCTGAGGCATCCTTGATTGGACCTTTGCCGAAGTAGCTGCTCACATCCGGGAAGAAGTAAAATGCCCCCTGAGGATAATTGACCTTGAAGCCAGGGATGTCTGAGAGCAAGCCATGTACCAGTTCACGTCTATTGCGGTAAGCATCGGCCATCGCGGCTGAGGAGTCCTTTGGCGCTTGCAATGCTGCCAGTGCTGCCCTTTGAGCGATCGAGCTATTGGCAGATGTCAGCTGGCCCTGTATTTTATTGGCCGCTTTGGCAAGCCACTCAGGAGCTCCAATGTATCCCACGCGCCAGCCAGTCATCGCGTAGCCTTTGGAGAAGCCGTTGATCGTGACTGTGCGCTCCTGCATTCCTGGAAGTGTCCCGATGCTGCAATGCTTGCCAGTGAAGTTGATCATCTCGTAGATCTCATCGGAGAGCACAAGGATGTTGGGATGGTCCTCCAATACTTTCGCGATCGCTGTGAGTTCGTCTTCGGTAAAGACAGATCCAGTAGGATTGCAAGGTGAGGAGAAGATGATCGCCTTGGTTTTGTCGGTGATCGCTGCCTTGACCTGGTCGGCGGTTGCTTTGAAATCGGTTGAGATATCCCCGGACACAAAGACAGGTGTACCTTCTGCAAGCTCGATGAGCGCCGTATAGCTCACCCAATAAGGCGTGAAGACAATCACTTCATCGCCAGGGTCGAGCAGTGCCAAAAAGATGTTGGCAATCGACTGCTTGGCGCCATTGGAAACGACAATCTGGTTGGGGCCATAGTCGAGGCCGTTGTCTTCTTTGAACTTTTCAGAAATGGCCTGACGCAGGTCCAGGTAGCCATTGACTGGAGGGTAGGAGAAGTATTTCTTCTCGTCTAACGCAGATTTGGCGCCCTCAATAATATGGTCAGGCGTTTTGAAGTCGGGCTCTCCCAGACTTAGGCTGATCACATCGATACCCTTTTGCTTCATTTCACGGGCTTTGGCAGCCATGGCGAGGGTAGCAGATTCGGCGATGTTTTTGATGCGGGTAGACTTTAATTCCTCCATTGTTGATCGTGGGTAATAAAAATTCGCCCAAAGTTAGCCAATTCAAATGGCGGGAATGGCACTAAAAACTTAAACGATTTTCAAAAAACAGGCTCCATTCTTACTGATTTTGTAAGTAGTTAGGGATACATGCTGAGGATGGTGACAGGAGGCAAGGGACAGGAGGCCAAAACCACCGGCATATCCAATTTTCATGTATCTTCTTCCTCGACCCAATCAAATGCAAAACTTGTCATGAATCGATCTTTTATCCTTGTCTTATTCTGGTTGTGCTCATCCTATCTGTCCGCCCAGCAAAATCCGCTTTGGACCCAACAAAAAGTGAAGAACTATCTGCCACACATGACGGTGCCCGAAGTGGAGGATCTGCTTACACGGTCCGACTTGGTGATTATTCCGGTGGGGGCGCAGGAGCAGCATGGATTACATCTTCCCATTGGTACAGACTTCCTCAATGGCGTAGAGCACTGTAAACTGATTGCTCAGCAGCGGGATATTTTGGTAGCTCCGATCCTAATGGCAGGTCAGTCCCCTTACCACATGGGCTTCGCCGGTACCATCTCGCTGAGTGCGGAGACTATCTTGCGGGTCCATCTCGAAGCGGTTGAGAGCCTGGTGCGGCACGGCTTCAAGCGGTTTATCATCATGAATGCCCATGGGGGCAACCGGGCCATTTCCACATTGCTGGTAGACCAAATCAATCAGACTACTCCGGGGATCGCCGTGAGCTATGGGGAGGCGATCAGACCGTTTCTGGAGCCATCAGGTATACCCGCGAGTGAAGTGCTTGATCGTCACGGGGGCACGCCCGAGACCTCCAGATCTTTGTACTTGACTCCCAATCTGGTGCAGCTGGACAAAGCGGTGACGGCAGAACTGACCTTACCCACTCACCTGGAGAAGATGTTGCCTGAAGTGGTCAGTGGCGATCCTACGGCTCTGATGGTATTCCTGGCAGAGGGACTGAAAGCAGAAGAGACTGGCAAAAAAACGTCGTCTGCAGAAATGTCTACTACCGGGGTCTGGGGTGAAAGGGACCCCAAAGAATCGACCGCCGAAAGGGGCGAGGTCATGACCAACCGATCCATTGAAGCGGCTATCAAGTTCATCGACCGCTGGAATGAATTGAGGCCAACTCGATGACACGGGGATCCATTGCATACTTCGATCAGCGCTCCGAATTGGACACGAGAATAACTCCCAATTCAAAACTCAAAACCATATGCAACCTGTCCGGTGATGTCCGGAAGATGTACGGCTGTGACCATTTCCACCTGAGTAACGTTCGTTAAAAACGCTTCTAACAGCCGGGAATGCCGGTTTGTGCTTGTTGGCAATGTATTTGTTCTACATAATTTGAATTAATCAAAATGAGAAGGACATACATCGGAGAATTGGAGGAGATCGTGCTGCTGATGACAGTAATCCTGGGCGAAGAAGCCTATGGTGTGGCCATCACCCAGGAGATCGAGAAACAACTCGGCCGCAAGATGAGCGTCAGCGCCGTGCATGCCACGCTGCACCGATTGGGAGAGAAGGGCTATGTCGACTCCTACATGGGTGGGGCCACGGCCGCTAGAGGGGGTCGTCGCAAACGCTACTTCAGGATCACCGTCGCCGGTAGCAAGGTGCTGCAGGAGATCCAGAATTCCCGTAACCTGCTATGGGGTCAACTGCCACCAAACGCCTTGCC
Source organism: Cyclobacteriaceae bacterium (assembly GCA_965227935.1). Classification (GTDB taxonomy): domain Bacteria; phylum Bacteroidota; class Bacteroidia; order Cytophagales; family Cyclobacteriaceae; genus JAWPMT01. Next base: position 1,426,234 of record CBDDGS010000055.1, read on the forward strand.
GATATGAAGCGACTTCAAAACAATCCTCCCCGTTGGACTGCCAGAATGCTCCGTACCCTTTGTAAGCCTGAGGTACTCGAGGAGTTGGAAGGTGACCTCCTCGAATTTTATGATCTATGGCTAGAGGAATATGGCCCTGCGAAGGCTAGGCGCCTTTACATCCTCCACAGTATCAAGGCACTGCGCCCCTATGCACTCAAATCGATCAAACCCACCACTCAAAAAAGTAATCTTATGCTTGACTACAACCTCAAAATCGCCTGGCGAAATCTCCGAAAGAGCAAGGGATATGCCGTCATCAATGTTGTGGGGCTCAGTCTGGGTATCGCCAGTAGCCTCCTGATCTATCTATGGACAAGCAAGGAACTGGCCACGGACAAGTTTCACTCAGATTCGGAGCGGATTTACGGTGTCTATTATCGCGAGGTGTTTCCGGGTGGCCTTGCCGCCATTCGCAACACACCCGCCAAGCTGCCAGCTGAGTTGAAGGAAACTATTCCCGAAATCGAGTACGCCACAGGCTTTGCGAAGAGTTTCCGGCTAAGCCTCCAGGGAGTAACCGCCGAAACTTTTGAGAAGGATGATGTGATACTGAAAATGAAAGGATCGAGAGCTAGCCCTCAGTTTTTCAAGCTCTTCAGTTTTGATGTTCTGGAGGGGCAGTCCGACAATGCCTTATTGGATCGCAGTCACATTGCTATATCCAGGAAGATGGCAGAGATCTTCTTTGGCAGTCCAGCGGAAGCGATCAATCAAACCATCAGGTATCAGAACGAAAAGGACCTGATCGTCTCTCTGGTCTTTGAGGACATTGGCGATGAGTCGTCCTTGAAGTTTGATTATCTGACAAACTGGGATGCGTGGGTCGATGGAGACGAATTCAAGCCCAGCTGGGGGCACTTCGGCACGCAGACGTATGTGAAGCTAAAGGCGGGTGCTGACCCACTGGCGGTGGAGGAGAAGATGAAGAGCATATTGTCCAATTACCTCGACTTTGATGAGGGCACGAATGGAGAATTGGGGCTACAGCGGTTTTCCGACCAATATCTGTATGGGAATTTTGAGAATGGCCGACCCGCTCCGGGGAGGATCGATTCTGTGCGTGTATTCCAGGCCATAGCGATTTTTATCATCGTCATTGCTATCATCAACTTCGTCAACCTGCAAACGGCGAATGCCACGGACAGGGCCAAGGAAGTGGGCGTTCGCAAGGTGATTGGCGCAACGAAGCTGACCTTACGGAGCCAATTTCTTACTGAATCACTGATGCTCACAACCATCAGCGTAGGGCTTGCCCTGTTGATCGTATGGACACTGTTGCCGGCCTTTAGGGTTGTTACACAGGCAAGTCTGGCACTGCCTATTCTGGATCCGGTTTTTGTTCTCGGTCTGGTCGGTATGACGCTCCTGATTGCGCTGCTGGCGGGGATATATCCAGCGTTGGTGCTTTCTGGTATCAAACTACTGTCGGCACTACAGAAGGGTGACAGTAACAGTGCCAGAACCGGCTTTGTGCGAAAGGGACTGGTGGTCTTCCAGTTTGCGCTGTCGATCTTCCTGACCGTCGCTACGATTGTTGTCGGCAGCCAAATGAATTACCTATTGGACAAGGATCTCGGATTTGAGCGATCTGACCTTGTGTACCTACCCATTGAGGGTACTTTGGTCGACAACTATCAGCTCTTTAAACAGGAGGCCTCAGAGGTACCTGGGGTGCTGATGGTTGATCGCAGCAGTCAGACGCCCCATAAGATGGGCTTTTCGGGACCATTTCTGGGCTGGGACGGCAAGGAAGATGGCAACAATACGCCATTTACGCCCTCCTCCGTGGGATTTGACTTTGTCGAGACGATGCAGCTGGAAATCGTCGAGGGCCGGGACTTTGACCGAAGCCGTCCGGTAGATCAGAATAACTTTATCATCAATGAAACAGCCGCGGAGGTCATGGGGGGTGATGTCATCAATCGCACTGCCGCGATTTTTGGCAAGCAAGGCAAGATTGTAGGCGTGGTAAAGGATTTTCACTTCAAATCGCTGCACAATCCGATCGAGCCACTGGTACTGGATGTGAAAGAGGGCTTGAACTTCGGAACAGTCCTGGTGCGCCTTGAGCGAGACAAGATCGGAGAGACACTGGTGGCGCTGCAGGATGTATATGGCACTGTCAATCCGGGCTATGCGTTTGACTATCGCTTCGTGGACAATGTCTATGGAGACGACTACCAGTCTGAGAAGCTGATCGCTTCGCTGATTCCGTACTTTGCTGGCCTGGCGATATTTATTTCCTGCCTAGGGCTCCTGGGTCTGGTGACATTTGCCACTCAGCGACGCGTAAAGGAGGTAGGTATACGAAAAGTGCTGGGCGCCTCAGTTAGGCAAATCCTGCACATGCTGTCCAAGGACTTCGCCTTGTTGCTGGTCATCGCGTTTGTGGTGTCTTTGCCCCTCAGCTATGCCTTGACGAATGGTTGGCTCGATGGATTCGCCTACAGGATCGGCCTGGACTGGTGGATCTTTGCTCTGGCGGCGGTTTTGACGATTGTGATGTCGTACGGCATCATTGTGGGCAAGGTGCTTAAGTCTGCGCACGTCAATCCGGTGGACTGTCTCAGGGATGAGTGATCCTGAGGGAGGACCCTGGCAAAATAGACCGGATCGGCGGAGGATTCAGAGTTTTGAGTTTTGGAGTTCTGAATTTACTACGTCGGTGGAAACTCAGAATTCAGAACTCAGAATGGCCGTAGGCTGGGCAATAATTACGCCATCCTCACAAAAACTGCAATAAAAAACCCCACCGGTTAGGGCAGGGTCTATAAATATTGATCTTGTAATCGCTCTTAGCTAGCGCAGAACTCCTTGAGACGTCGGTTCTTGCCGGGCTCACGAAGCTTCTGTAGCGCCTTCTCTCGGATTTGTCGTACCCGCTCACGGGTCAATCCCATGGCGTCGCCGATCTCCTCGAGTGTGTAGGGGTTGTCATGACCAATGCCGAAGCTCATCATGATCACCTCGCGCTCACGTGCCGTCAAAGTCGACAGCGCTCTCATGGTTTCCACCTTCAGTGAATCGTTGAAAACGAGATTGGCATCCGTAGGGCCAGTCGTTTCGTTTTCCAAGACGTCGAGCAGTGAACCTGACTCATCCTCGCCAAAAGGAGCGTCCATGGACATCTGCTTCACCTCGGCACCCAGGGTATTTCGCACCTCGTTGGGCTTCATGTCGAGGATCTCTGCCAATTCCTCCTCAGTTGGCTCGCGCTCATACTGCTGCTCCAACTCCGCATATGCGCGTCGGATCTGGTTGATGGCGCCAGACTTGTTCATCGGAAGTCGCACGATACGGGACTGCTCTGCGAGCGCCTGCATGATTGACTGACGAATCCACCATACGGCGTAAGAGATGAACTTAAAGCCTTTGGTTTCGTCGAATTTCTTTGCCGCCTTGATGAGGCCTAGATTACCCTCGTTGATGAGGTCGTTGAGGGGTAGGCTTCTGTTTTGATATTGCTTGGCGACGGATACCACAAATCGAAGGTTGGCTTTCACCAACTTCTCCAGTGCCAGTTCATCTCCTTCTCTGATCCTCTTCGCTAACTCCACCTCCTCATCAGGTGTGATCATTGGCACGTTACTCACCTCCGTGAAGTACTTCTCCAGCGTGTGGCTTTCTCTACGGTTAGTGATCGATTGTGTTATCTTAAGTTGTCGCATATGCCGAACTAGTATTCAAAAATTATCTTATACAATATATCAATATCTCACTCAATTGTTAAAATACCAACTCACGGGTCAGGATTTTGGCGGTGCGAACCAGAAAAACACGCACCTCACCCTATTTTAACGGAAAGGGCGCAAATATACAACAGGACGTACCTATGACCAAACAATTGAATCGATATAGTATCAACCGGTTATGAGCTTCGGAAGTTTCATTTTTTGGTATTAAAAATTGATCTGCTGCGCCTAACGGTCCTTTGGATTTAGGGGCATAATTCACTATATTGATAGGCTCGCAAAAGATCTTAACCCATTTAAAACTCATGAACTTTCAAGGAAAAAGAGACGAGTCGGTCCTGAACCAGGAGGTCAAATTCGACTCCGTCGCTCACTACATGGCCAAAGACGTGATCACCTTCACCGCTGATCAACCCGTCGTAGAGGCCATCGACACAATGCTCGAGAAGCGTATCTCGGGAGCCCCTGTCGTCAACGGCAAAGGGGATCTGGTAGGTATTCTCTCGGAAAAGGATTGTCTGAAGATCATCGTCGATCGACAGTACAACAATCTGCCCAACCAGAAGAGTACTGTTGGAGACTATATGTCCAGGACAGTCGCTACTGTAGATATCAGCAAGGATGTGGTTGACGTGGCCAACATGTTTGTCACAGGCCACTACCGGCGCTATCCCGTTGTGGAAAATGGGAAGCTGAAGGGCCAGGTAAGCCGGCGGGATATCATGAAAGCTACAAGGGACCTAAAAGGAACGACCTGGTAAAAAAACCCGGACATCAAGCAGTAATTTCTTAATTGGCGATTGATCGCGATCGTCCTCATTGGGTGTAGCTTTAGACAACACATTTTTAGACCCAAACGATATACCTATGTCCTATTTAGAAAAAGAGCAAAACCTGCATGCCATGATGGGCCAGGGCCAGATGATGGAGGCCTTTGAGAAGTACTACGCCGATAATGTCGTGATGATAGAGGCGACTGGCGATGTATTTGAAGGCAAAGACGCCAACAGAAAGCGCGAGCAAGAGTTTATGGCATCCATTCAAGCCATGCATGGCGGTGGAGTCGGTGCGATTTCCTCCAACGAAGCTGAGGGTATCACCATGAGCGAGTCCTGGATCGACGCGACGTTTGAAGGCCGGGGACGGATGAAAATGGAAGAGGTGTCGGTGAAGAAGTGGGAAGGAGACCAGATCGTGCACGAAAGATTTTATTACAACATGCCTGGCTGACCTGTGCAGCCCGCGGGATCAAAAGGGACTACCTCGAAAGGAGGTGGTCCTTTTTTTGTTCCTGGTTCATTGATCATTGTTCGTGGTTCTTAGTCCTTTATAGATTTTGGCGGTCTACCAAGATCCACGAACGAAGAACCAAAAACCTCTTCTCCCTTGCTCACGACGATTTTTCTCCAATTCCGTTGGTCGGAAATGCATAATGGCAGATTTTTTGCGTTATTGGATTCGAATGTCAACTGCGTAGTCATGAAAAAATATCTCTATCTCCTGCTTTTCTTCATCACGTTTTCTTCTTGTGAGATTTTCGAGGGTGCCGTAGATGAACCAGGCCCCCCAGACATCGCTGAGGGTCTGAAAGAGGCCTTGAGGGTCGGCGCACAGTTCGCATCCGACGATCTGGGAGCGGCAGATGGATATTTTGGCAATGAATTGTACAAGATCCTTCTGCCTGACGATATCGCCAACAATATTACGGCCTTCAAGGAGGCGTCTTTTCTTGGCTTCACGGGTGCTGATGTATATAGCACAGGATTGCAGGAGTTTGGTATCCCTAGTCTGCAGAGTCTGGAGGACGAACTGATTTTGGGGATCAACCGCGCTGCTGAAAGTGCGGCGACAGAAGCGGCCCCTATATTCATCGACGCCATCGCGGGCATTACTATCCAGGACGCAGACAATATCCTATTTGGCGGACAGGATGACGCGGCGACGCAATATTTGAGGGACAATACCTATACAGCCCTTTTCAGCACTTATGAGCCGCAGATCGATGCGGCGATCAGCAATGTGACGGTGGGCAATACCGACGTTGAGACTCTGTACGCGAACTTTGTGACCACTTACAACAATGTGCTAAGTACTGAAGTGGTGCCCATTATCGGCACTACCGTGGCAGACCTGACGGAGCTCAATGATATGGAAAACGTGGACCTATCCGAATTCGCGACAGGCGAGGGCCTCGATGCACTGTTCTTGCGAGTCCAGCAGGAAGAAGCCAATATCCGCGAGAATCCGCTTGCCAGGATCAATGACCTGTTGCAAGAGGTGTTCGGTTTGCTGGATTAAGAACGAGGTCCGGTTAAAGGCTTGCTGTTAGTTCTGACGTACGCCAGAACAACGCCAGTTTACTTTCAGCATCCGCTACCTCGTCCTCGAGTCCCAGTTCGGTAGCAGCTTTGATCTTACCATGAAGCGCCATGGCCCGGTTGGGTGCACGGTCCAGACTGGTATTGAATTGCGCCAGTGCCTCTTCGAATCGCCCTTTTTCCAGTAGCCAGTCCCCGTACATTTCAAAAGACGGATAGGCAACATCAGCCGGTCCGGAGGAGTAGGGAAGCTGTGCTTCGAGCTCGGTAGCTGCCACCATTTGCTCTTCCGCAGAGGCTTCATCACCTCCCAGTAGATCGATGAGCGCTTGCATTTGCCTAAGCCTCACTTCGGTTGTGATCAAGCTGTTTTTGTTGGGCGCTAGGCGAGTCTGTCCTGCATTGCACATGGCAATACCTTGATCAGTCACCAGTAGTTCAGCGGCAGCTAGTTTTTCGTCGAGAACGTCCATTTGCTCTTTGATAGCTACTGGATGCTTGGAATGATATGCCATCATACTCTTAAAGAAGGCCTGAGCACCGAATGCTCCAAGGCTGCTGATCTCCACCTCCATTGGATCAATGTCGAGACTCCAGGCGCCGGTTTCTATCAGCTGAGAAGTCTGCATCTCGATGAGATAATACTTGGAGGATATGGTCTGAGCACTTGCCGTGTAGGTCTGCATGTCTTGGATCAACTCGGCAGCCTTCTCGAACCTGCCTTGCTGCAAATACCCGTAGTGCAGCCATCGGAAGCTGTGAAAGCCTCTGGCAGCATCCCCAAGATCCATCCTCTCCATTCGACGGACACTGGCGCCGTAGGAGGTCTCATTGGAGGCCACGACATCATTCCAGCGACCCAACTGAAGATAGATGTGCGAAGGCATGTGAAGTGCGTGCGCTGCGTCCGGTGCGACTTGCGCGTAGATATCCGCGGCATCGACGGCGAAGGTGGCGAATTCGGGATCATCGTAGGCATGAATGACGTAGTGCAGCGCCCCTGGGTGGTTGGGGTTTTCTTCCAGGATACCTGCAGCAACGGTGGCCGAGCGCTTCAGGGTTTCTTCGTCCCTTCCCAATGGCACTGACCACATGAGCCCAAGCGAGTAGAATGCCGCCACCTCTTGATTGCCCTCATACTTGTCGTACAGCTCCCCCATGTGGTCGGCATAGGCCTTGTTGCGTTCGTAGAACTCACCCTCACCGTACAAGATCTCTATGGATGTCCAGAAGTCTCGTTCCAGTTCATTTTCGGCCTTTGTCAGTCTTTCCTCTTTCGTCTCCCCCAATTGCTCGATGACCGCTCTGCCTGCATCGACATCCTGCAGTCGCCAGAGGGCCTTGTAGTGCGTCATGGCCTCTCCCCATCGCGCCATCATTTCTGAAGGATCGGCCTCTACGGCCTTTTGGAAGGCGGTCCTTGCGTCATCGTATTCGAAGCTGTGCAGCAGCAGCAAACCCTCATCAAAGTGAGGCTTGGCTGCATCCGAAATGGAGAATTCGTAATTCAGTTCACCCAAGTGGGATGTGGCCTGCTCGCTCTTTTGAGGTTGCTGGCAGCTGACGACGGCAATAACGAGGGAGAGGATTAGAATGGACTTCATCATTGGGAAAGTGGATGTGAATGACCCACAAGGTACTCATGACCGTCCTAACATGCCAAATGCTGTTACCTCAGCGACTTACTCGTATCGCAGGGATTCTACCGGGTTCTGCCGTGCAACACCACGCCCCATCAGATAGGCGGTAACGAGTGTAGTCGTGACAATTCCTACTAGCACCGCAAGGAACGGAACAGGCGTCAGGTCTATCGTGTACGCATAGTTTCTGAGCCACCCCGCCGAGGCCCACCAGCAGATAGGGATCGTGAAGAGCGAGGCGAAGCCAATAAATCTTAAGAAGGACCTGCTCTGTAATCCGAAGATATCCCACGCTGTGGCGCCCATCACTTTTCTGATGCCAAATTCCTTCGTCCTTGCAGCGGAGCTGTAAGCGATTAAGCCGACCAGTCCCAGCAATGCAATCACGAAGGACACCAAGGCAGCTCCTCCGAATACGCGACGGAATTTCAGTTCATCCTCATAAGCCCTTTGGGTCATGTCATCGAGAAATTCCCAGGTCATGACGTCGTTGGTATCATAGCGGTTGTGTATCTCTTCGATGGCCTCGAGGGTTTCGTTCGCATTCGTACCCGCGATCTTAATGGCGATATCGTCCAGTCCGATGATTGGATTGATGTAGTAGCCGATGATGATGGGTCTGATTGGTCGATGCAGGGACTCCCAATGGAAATCCTTGACCACCCCTATGACTTTGGCGCGGAAGACCTCGTCGTCAGATGTCTCTATGTCGATCCATTGGTTCAGTGGGTCTCCCTGGAGTGCCGCAGCCGCCGACTCATTGATGAGCACTGATGCACTGTCGAGTGTGAAGCTACCCTGGAAGTTCGTTCCTGACAGAAGTTCCATCCCCAGAGATGCCAGGCCATCCTCATCCATACCATAAAATTTCATGGGCAGGAGTTGGGGCTCCTCAGCAGTCAAGCCCGCATTGACCGAGGTCGGCGAACGATAGCCATTGAACATTCGGGATACCCCCGTCACGCTACGGACACCGGGAATACGCAGTAACTCGCTTTTCAGCGTTTTGTAATTCACTCGCACCTCACCGCTGTTGATTTCTACGACGACGGTCTCCTTCGTCTCAAACCCCAATGATTTGTCTGTCATGTATTGGTACTGCTGCCTGATGATCATGAATCCACAGGCGATGAATAGCACGAGGCCAAATTGTGCCATCAATAAGATGTTCCTCACTCCAGCACCTCGTCCCTGTTTGGCTTTGTCGCCTTTCAACGCTTGCAGTGTTTTTGAGTGGCTGAGGATGATGGCCGGATAGAAACCCGCGAGAAGGGTCACTCCGAACAGCGTCACGAGCAAGTAAGGCATGAGATCCTCCAATCTCTCCCATGACCACGTCAGGTTGATTTCTGTGACCAAACGGAAATAGGGAAGGATCCAATAAGCCAGCCCGATGGCCAGGAGCACGGAAACCAATACAAGTAAAAAGGACTCCACCAGGAACTGCGAGATCAGTTGGATCCGGAGCGCTCCCACCGTTTTCCGAATGCCGACTTCTTTGTGGCGCTTGATGGAACGAGCCGTGGTGATGTTGATATAATTGACACAGGCCATCAGCAAGATCAATAGCGCTACGAGGGCAAAGAGTTGGACCTGTTCTTCGTCACCCTTTACATAATAATTGATGCGGCCATCGATGCCATTAGAACCGAAATGGAGATCCCCCATATTGACCAGGTAGTGCGGGTTGACCTGATCGGCTTCCAGGTGCTTTTTCAACAGCTGATCAACGTCTTGTCTGAAGTCAGGAACCTTGGATGCATCTTCCAAGAGCACGTAGGTCGCCGCCGGATCTCCTCGCCATGATTGGAACCATGGCGGAAACCACCTGGCGACATGGTTGAAATACTCGTCGAAATCGGGGCTGATGATGTAGTCAAACTGGATGTAGGAATTGGCAGGGACATTGTCGAGCACGCCAGTGACGGTAAAGGGGCCGTAGAACTCGTGCTCAATTACCTGTCCAATGGGATTGCGATCCGCAAAGTACTTGGTCGCGAGCGACTGGCTGATTACTGTCGAGCGCGGATTGTTCAGTGCGAGCTCCCGATCTCCCATGAGTAGGGCAAAGTCAAAAATCCGGAAGAAATCTTCATCGGCGATAATCCCCTCCTCCTCAAAGAAGCGCTTGCCATTCACCTCCACCCAATTGCTGGCCGCTCCGAAGAGAGAAACTGACCTTTCAACGTAGGGTATCTCTGTCTCCAAGGCATCGGAGAGCAGGGCGGAAGTCCAGATCTCTGGGTCCAGTCCATCAGGCTGTTGGTACACCTGGATGACTTCGAAGATTCGGTCCGACTTCTCATGAAAGTCGTCAAAGCTGTATTCGTGGCGGACCATCAACATCATCACGATGAATACTGACAGACCGAGGGACAGGCCCAGACTGTTGAGGAGTGAGAACCGATAGTCCTTGCGGAGGCTACGATAGCCCACCAGCAAATAATTCTTGAGCATAACTCCTGAGGTCATGAATTTTGGTTTTTTCAGGTTGATCCACCGGATGCTGCGAAAAGCGTCCCAAAGCAGTCGCAGTCCAGCACGTTTGGGGGACCTTTCAGCCCTCAATTCAAATAGCTCTATGAGGTCCCCTTCGATCTCTTCGATCACCGAGGCTTTACAGATGAATCGAAGGAACGCGAGCGGCCACTGAGGAGGGCGGCGGTCATTCATACCGGAGAGACTTCACTGGGTTGGTTTTCGCCAATCGATATACGCGGGAGACGACCGTTCCGAAAGAGATCATCAAGACACTGAGGAAGGCAAATAGGAAGATCCACACGGACAAGTTGATGCGATAGGCAAAATCAGCCAGCCAGTTGCTGAGCAAATAGTAGGAGATGGGGGCTGCTATCAATAGGGCGACTGCCAACAGCAACACATAGTCTTTGAGGATCACTTTCAGGATGTTGGGGATAGACGCTCCAAGTACCTTTCGAATGCCCACCTCTTTGGTTCGTCGCTCCGCCGTAAAGTTGATCAGCCCGAAGAGCCCAAAGGCGGAAACAATGATCGAGATCACAGTCGCGACGAGGATAAGGTTGCTGCGCGTCATATCCGACTTATAATATCGCTCCCAGCGCTCGTCGAGGAAGTTGATCTCAGCAGGCGTATCAGGGTCGAATTGTCGTTGCACTTCTTCAATTTGGGCAATGGCCGCCTGTGGATCGTCCTTGTAGCGTATGGTGAAGTAATCGATGGGGAATATCGGGTTGTTCCAGCTTGTGAGCGCTACAGGTCCGAGCGTTTCATGCAGTGATTCGAAGTGAAAATCCTTCACGACTCCGATGACCTGCATTTTGGCGATGGTGTCCTCTTCAATCCACAGCATCTGATCAATAGGATCGTCCAAGCCCAGGGCCTTCACTGCCGCCTCGTTGATGACGAGTTTTAGCGTATCAGAGCTAGGGATGCCGGAGAAGTTTCTCCCTTGCACAATCTCCATGCTGTAGGTATCCACCCAGTTGGCATCCACCGCATAGTGCGTGGCCATTACTTTCTCCTCGGACTTGTTTTGACTCAGGCCAACGGATGGGACGTACTTCCATTCTCCGGGTACCCGGGAGGAGGTCGACGCATTTTCGATGCTGGAGTGCGACTTCAACCCCTCTACAATTCCGCGGAAGTTTCGCCTGGCCGCTCCGCTATTGATATCCAGTGTCAGGAGCCGATCATTGTCAAAGCCCAGGTCTTTCGTCTGTACGTAGTTGAGCTGACGGTACAAGACGATCGATCCGATGATCAGGCAGAGCGATATGCCATACTGTACCACTACAAAGGTCTTTCGGAGCAGGTCGCCTTTTCCAGAGAATACATTTTTCGCCAGAATGAGCGTCCGATTCAGTTTCGAATAGTAGAGCGCAGGAATCAGCGAGGAAAGGATCAGGATCGTGAAAAATACGATGCCATGGTACATGAGCAAATCAGCAGTGAAGAATTGCTCCAAGGCTATACTTTTGTTGGCTAATTCCAGGAACTGACCTCGGAACAGCACCAGCAATCCTACAGCCATAGCATAGGCAATGAACAATGTTAGGAACGTCTCGACGACGAGCTGAAACCTGAGTTGGCCCACTGTTGCGCCATTCACCTTTCGGATGCCAGCCTCCAGCGTACGCTTCAAGGCCTGTACTGAGGACAGATTGATGTAGTTGAGCGCCGCGACCACGATCACGAATAGACCGATCAATAGGATGATCGTTACGAACTCGGGTCGTGAATAGGGGAGGGCCAGGAGTGGCTCAGTGCCCCACTCCTGCAAATGGGTCGACCCTAGGTGCATGTCCGTGATGGGCTGGAAGTAGAAGTCGTGCAAAGGGCGGCTCTCCTCATCAAAGTACTTCGCCAGGAAAGCCTCCTTCTTGGCCAGAATATCTTCGGGGTTAGCGTTTTCCTTCAGTAAGGCAATGGTGCTCATTCCACGACTCTCGTACGTACTGAACCATGCCCCCATGTTGCCGGGAAACTGCTCGAAGTGAGACACATAAATCGTATTGAATTGATAGGTAGAATTCTTTGGCAGGTCCTTGTAGACGGCCAGGACTTCGACACCCTCCGCTTTCCCAGGAAGATCTACCAGTTTGCCGACAGGCTCCTCATCGCGGAACAGTCTCCGGGCGGTACTCTCATTCAAGACAACGCCTACCGGCCCATTAAATTCCTTGTACGGGTCGCCTACGGTGATTTCAAAGTCGAGAATTCTGAAGATGCTCTCACTAGCGAAGGCGTATTGCCGATCATTGAAGAGCGTCTCCTCGTACTTGAGACCGCCCGACCCCAGATAGATCATTCGCGCGGTTTCCTGTACTTCCGGCAAGTCATTCTTCAATGCCTCAAAGAGCATATTGGAGGTAGCGGCGTAGTGGGCTACTTCGCCATCCTCACCTGTTCTTTTCTCCAGTACCCGGTAGATCCTATCCGATTTCGAATGATAGGCATCTATGTTGTGTTCGTCGTAGACGTAGATCAGAATGTAGAAGAGGACCGCAAGCCCCATGGCCAATCCAAGAATGTTGACCAGGTAGTGCGTCGTTTCCTTCCGAAACCGGCGGAAATAGACCTTGATGTAGTTTTTGAGAGAGTTCATGACCAGATTGTTGATAGTAATTGACCTTAAATTGATCCATCGGAACGTCTTCAGTACGTCCCAGGCGAATTGCCATCGGGCTCTCCGGGGAGAGGCCACGTAGCGTTTTTCGAAGAGCTCCACCAGATCACCCTCGATCTCCTCGATGAAGGAAGGCTTGCAAAACCAATGAAGGAATCGCATCGGGTATTTCGGTGGTGAGGGATGCATGCTTAGTTAAAGGAGATGTTCGGGATCTGCTGATAGATGCTCGTCCTCAGCGCATACTGTTGGTCCAGCATCCGCTTGCCCAGCGCCGTGATGACGTAGAACTTCTTCCGGCGACCTCCGCGGTCAGAGGTGATGCCTCCAAACCGCGATTGCACAAAACCTTTATTCTCCAGTCGCTTGAGTGCGACATGGATCGCGCTTATGTTGACCTTTTTGTTGACCTTACTTTCCAGGTTTTCCAGAATCGCGACACCGTAGGCTTCATCGTGCAGGGCTGCCACCATCAATAGTACAAGTTCTTCGAATTCTCCGAGTGATTGTTCGCTCATGGATCACATTGATTTACTTAACAAACGTGAATATAATCTATTAGTTTCATATCTGTTAAGTAAATGATTTGCCCACTCACTCTCGAATATTCGAAAATGGGTACGATTTCTGTTATATTAAGATAAGACTAGTGGTTTCTAAATAAAAGAATGAACAACGTAGCTCTTGTGACAGGCGCCTCGAGCGGGATAGGATTGGAAGTAGCCCGGCTACATGCTTCGGCTGGCGGCGATCTGATCCTGGTGGCTCGTAGCACCAGCAAGCTCAATGCGCTCAAGGGTGAACTCGAAGAGGCCTATCATGTGGAGGTGCTGGTCCTGCCCAAGGATCTGAGCATTCCCGATGCTGCGCTGGAACTGTACGAAGCCGTAGCGGCTCAGGGGATCGAAGTGGAGTATCTCTTCAATATTGCCGGGTTTGGCGATTTCGGTGTATTTCAAGAGAAGGACTGGGACCGGGTCGAGATGATGATGAATGTGAATATGCTCACGCCGACGCATCTGACCTATCTCTTCGGCGCTGACATGTTGGCGCGAGGCCGCGGCGGTATCCTCAACGTATCAGGCCACCCCTACGAACCGAAACATGCAATGGCCGTGTACAATGCCAGCAAGCAATATATCCAGACGCTCAACGACAGTCTTGCGGATGAGTGGGCCAAGAAAGGGGTGACGCTCGCATTACTCCGACCTGACGGCACGGACACCAATTTTCATGACAAAGCCGGCGCTCCGCCGAAGGCCAATGAGATGTTGTCTCCAGCCGAAGTAGCCGCCGAAGGCTATTCCGCAGTGGTTGCCCATCAGGTGGAGACACCACCTCATCCTGTAGACAAAGTGCTGGAGTCTGCGAAGCGCTGGTTGCCAAAAGGCCTGCGAAAATCGCGCGTTCGGGACTGATTCATAGCTGGGAAAGAAATCCTATCACGGAGCGGTGCAAATCGCTTATCTTCACAGCCAATCTCTCACGAAACCTAACGCTTGGATTTCCTCCCCGATCTTGCATTCGAACTAACAACCTCCGACTGGCTGTGGCTGGGTTTTTCAGCGGTCTGTGTGGGTATGGCCAAAACCGGTTTGTCCGGCATCGGCATGCTCGTCGTGCCTGTCATGGCCTCGGTTTTGGGTGCCAAGCCGTCGACCGGATTTCTCCTCCCCATGTTGATCATGGCGGATGTTTTCGCCGTCAGACACTACCACCAGCACGCCGAATTCGCTTATCTCATCAAGCTGGCCCCAAGTACGATATTGGGTGTGATCGTCGCCATGTTTGTGGGCGAGTGGATCAATGACGATCAGTTTCGGCAGTTGCTATCGGTCATCATTCTGGCGGGGATTGCCATCATGGTTTTCCGATCGGGCAAGCGGGAAATCCCTCACAACATCTACTTTGCTTCGATCGCCGGATTCCTGGGAGGTTTCACGACGATGATTGGCAATGCGGCAGGGCCTGTGATGACCATCTACCTTTTGGCCATGAGCCTGCCCAAAAACAACTTCATCGGTACCGCCGCCTGGTTCTTCCTCTGCGTCAATGTCTTCAAAGTCCCCTTTCACATTTGGTCCTGGGAGACCATCACCTGGGAGAGTTTCCAGATGAACATACTACTCTTTCCACTTATCCTCATCGGCGTCTTCATCGGCCTGCGCGTCACCAAACTCATCCCCGAGCGACCTTATCGCATCTTCCTCATCGTCTCTACGATTCTCGCTGCCCTCAAGCTGTTTTTCTAACTTTTTTGGAGGGAGAGGTGGCATTTCATGGCTGGAGTGGCTCCGGCTATCCGCTATAGCCTGCTCCCCGCTACCCTCCCCTGGTTCTGAGTTCTGAATTTGGTGTTTTGAATTCATTTTGACGCAACGCAGAATTCCGAACAATTCAAAACTCAGAATTCCAAATTCCTCAACTCAGAATCCCCGCGGCTGCCGCTACTATCCGGCCTATTTTGCAAGGTCATCCCTTCGGGCTGCCTTTCCGAGTTTCATGCACAATGTTCTGCGTTGACCGTGAACTTTGAACGCGAAACATGGAACCCAAGCTCACTATTCCTCACGAATCTCTATAGCCCCATCTACCCAATCCGGCAAGTAGAAGCTCATGCCCGTTTGTTGCTGCAGGTCGACGAGGCGATTCCTCAGTCCAATCGATCGAAGGCCGATCACTTGTCGCCTGTCATTCGCCTCCTGGAGTGTTGATTTGGTCGGAGGGTCGAGGTAGCCATAGCCCGTATCCTGGCGGTTGCTCGCCACGGCGATTTGCCAGTCCTCCATCAGCGCGAGTTCGTAAGGGGAGATCTGGCCTTGCTCCAATGCCTTAAGCAAGATAGGTCGCACATACCCATACAGTGTATCCTGCTGACTGTAGTTGGGGGAGATAGAGTTGTGATGACTGACTACTGTCGACATCCAGTAGTTGTTGCCAATGAGCCTTTCGCCGGGATACCCATGGTCGTCCAGGATTTCGATCAGCTGGAGCATTTGTCCTTCGCTGTGGGGTGCGAACTTCTCTCTGGTATAGCGGAGTCGACTCTTCTCACGCAATTTGATGAAGGCGGCCAGGGCCTTGCCCTGATCTTTCTTGTACATCTCCCTGACCTGCTCCCGAAGTTCTTCGTTCACCTCTCGCCTACTACTATCTTCGACGGCTTCCAGCGATCGCCATTTTTCTTTGCTCACGACCTCGGACAGGTACTTGTTTTTGCGAGCGGACTTTACTGACCAACCCGACGCCACAGCCATTTTCAGGAATTCATCACCTTGATCTTCTCGACCTACATAGTAAGCGAGTTGCGTAGCGACCTTCATGTCACGCAGAAAGACGAAGTCGTAGTCCGCAATCACTTGCTCATAAATGACCAAAGCCTCTTCGTATAGCTCGTCCGCAATCGCGCTTTCAGCTTCATCTATACGCTGGTGGTAGGACAGATAATTTTTACTGTCCTGACCCATCAGCGCCGGATAACAAATCAATTGAAGAAGTCCGCCAAGGACGACGATTGCCGGGTAGTTCATGAGGCTTTGATTGACCTTGCAGATCAAAAGTAGCCCTATGCCTCGCTTTCAACAGCAGCCATTCACCGACATTGTGATTCTTTAACGGTTGTTAACTAGGGCAAGCGTTCTTGGATCTTGGTTCATAGATTCTGGATATAGTTCCCGACCAAGACCGCATCGCTTCCAAACCAAGAACAATGATCAATGAACGAAGAACAGTTGACAATGAACAATGATCCAGGAACCAAGAACTCCTCGCCATGAACATTGAACCTGAAACAATACGAATATTCGATCAACTACGTCTACTCTTTCTTTTTATACAATCCATCAAAAGCATTCGACCAGGTCTCTCCATCATCCGAGGAGCTTTCGAACAGCTGGCGCACCGTGCCGTCGTCATTGAGTGTGAAGGTGAGGCGGGAGATGGTTAGTTCGCCATTGGCGGGATTCATGAAGGGACTTTCAAATTGCAACATGCCCGGACCGCGGTCGACTTCCAGGTAGTTGTATACGTCTCTGCCGGCACCCACCCAGTGCTGGTGCCATTTCTTGTCGATTGGGTCGTAGTAGTTGATGCTTTGGCCGGCATAGTTACGCGCGGTGGTGTAGCTTTCGTGGATGGCACAGCCTCCTTTGGCCATGGTGATGCTATTTTCCCCGACCTTCTGCTCTCCGACGTAGACATCCCACTCACCAAGCCAAAAGTCGAAGTGGCGATAGTCTTCATTGGATAGACATGGGTAGGCGTTTACTTCGATTTGCTTGAGGGCCTTCTGGAAGCGCGCATCGGTACGCCACGTGTCGAATTCTTCGCTATTTTCCAGCAGGGCGAAAGTCGCTAGCCCGCCCTCGGCCTCTTTCTTCAGATTCACCATCAGCGCCTCTGTATCCTTCATCAGGGCATAGGTCTTCAGTTTGTTGAAGCCGACAAAGTGCTTGTTGAAATTGGTGCTGCCGGCGCGTTCGAAACTTTTCAGTGCTTTTTCGTAGTTGCCCAGATTCACATAAGACTGCCCGAGATTGTACCATGCAGCTGAGTCAGAAGCATTGGTCTTGAGGTAGTAGTCGTATTCCTTCGCGGCTTTTTCCCACGCTTCTTCACCGAAATATTTGTCAGCGGATTCTTTGGCTGTCTGCCCGTGGAGGAAGAGTGGCACGACGGCCAGCAAGTAGATGAATTTCTTAAGCATATCTATTGGAGTTTTTATGACCGGGGTCGCCCCCTTTTCTCAATAGTAGCTCCTGGAACCTGCAGAAGAGTAAAAAATGATAAGATTTAACTCATTTACATAGGTTTAGGTATTCCCCTGCGATACCGGAATGAGACCATTTCGGCTTTTTGTTATTCGGGAAAATTCCTTCATACACAGTCGAGCCACGAATTGTCTCGAAGATGCTTGTTTTCGCTAGTCCCTGGTGCCGCTGTGATGGCCCGAAGTAGGGCTAGTTCTCGGAAGACCTTGTAGGAAGGAAAGATTTTTTGCTTCGTTTTTGATCTCTCAAAAATGAAGGCCCGCCTGGCAAGGCTTGTGAACCTGCAAGACTTGGATTATCCGGAATCTAATCTCCGGAATTATCTTGAATCAAGCTCTCTAAGCGTGGTCTCTAGAGTCTAATTCCAAATTGGTAGGGCGCTGGAGCAGAACTTTTATTCCAGTATTAATTGCTCAATGCCAGCTGATGCTCCTCCCTATAAGTAGCTGGAGAGGTGCCAAGATGTTTGCGAAATGCCTGATAGAATGACACTTTGTTGTTGAATCCAGAGCGGTAGGCCACGTCGATGATCTTGGTCTTGGCCTCCAGCGGATTTCGCAAGATGCGTTCGGCTTCTTCCAGGCGGTACCTCGTGAGGAATTCCGAGAAGTTCATGCTTTCCAGGTAGTTGATCGCCTCGGAGATGTGATGCCTCGGGATCTCAGTAGCCTGGCTGACGGACCCGAGACTGACGTCCGAATCCAGGAAGGGTCTTTCCAGGTCAAAATACTCCTTTACTTTCCGCAATATTGCCAGCCGGGCGGCGTGTGTTAAGCCGGAGTTGCCGTATCGCGAAGGCAGAGGTTTGGATATCAGATTTGGATCGCGAAAGCCCTGCACCCCGACATAGTAAATCAATACGGCAGAGGCCAATGAGATCATGTAGTCGTATTCCACTTTTAGTACGCCGGTCCAGACCATTGCGTAATAGGTGAGGTAGCTCAACCCATATCCCAGGAAGGCCGCTGATATCCATTTTTGCCAGTCATGAAATTTCAGCGCCGTGGCCGAAATGTCTGAATCGTATCTCAGCGAGTGGCGGACCAGTACGACGCCATAGGCCAGGATGTGCCCGATCTGCATCAACACCTGCGCCAAGTGAACCGGCGAGTTTCTGCTGATCAATGGTGTGAGGAAGAAGTAGGCAACGAAGAGTAGAAACGGGGCGAAATGCCAGATAATTCGGTTGGCGGCATTGAATCTCAAGTACAAGTAGAGCAGCGGTCCCAAGAGATAGGTAAGACCGAACGCCACACCGATTGTGCGGGGCAGTTCCGCAGTCATGCCCGACCAGAACAGTACATAGTAAACCAGCAACAGTGTAAAGGACAAGATGAAGGCTCCCAGCACAGACGACCTGGCCTCTTTTCGGGAGAAGAGCGCGATGCTCAAAAACAAGCCATTGGCTGAGGTACAGAGAAAAATGATGATCCAGGCATTCATCGTCCACTAAGGTAAGATTTCTTCACATGATATAGTTGGTAACAAACACGTTCTCTACTCCCATTATTGAGGGCATATTTGCGGGTATCGAAATCCCAAACTGGAATGATTGACTTACAAAGGATACGAGAGGATACCATCGGGGTCACTGACAGTCTATTTCTCAATAGCGCTGGTTCGTCACTACCGCCGCGATCAGTAGTGGATATTGCTGAAAGGTACTGGCGAGAAGAGGCCCATGTGGGAGGATATGGCTACGCAGATCAGATGAAAGGAGAAATTGATGCCTTTTATGACGTTGTCGCAGAGTTGGTGAACACGCAGCCCAAGAACATTGCCATGGCCGTGAGTGCCACAGATGCTTACATTCGTGCACTCTCTTCGATTCCCTTCCAGCCGGGGGATGTGATTCTGACGACCAATGATGACTATGTCTCCAACCAGATACACTTTATCTCATTGGAAAAAAGGATGGGCATTCGAATTGCTCGCATTGCCAATCTGGAAAATGGGGACCTGGATTTAGATGATGCCGAGCGGCAATTGAATGAGTTCAATCCTCGATTGGTGTCGGCCACCCACATTCCGACCAACTCTGGTTTGATACAGGATGTGGAGGCGTTGGGCGCGTTGTGTTCAAAGTACGATTGCCTGTATTTAGTAGACGCCTGCCAGTCCATCGGTCAAATGCCTGTCGATGTAGGGCGGATTCAATGTGACTTCTTGAGCGCTACAGGCAGGAAGTTCTTGCGAGGACCCCGTGGAACGGGCTTTCTTTATGTTTCTGATAGCGTCCTGAATAAGGGATTGGAACCGCTATTTCCCGATCTGCATGGAGCGGAGTGGACCAGTCCCGGGGAGTATAAAATTCAACCCTCTGCCAGGAGGTTTGAGCTGTGGGAATGGCAGTACGCAACGATTCTCGGCTTGAGGGAGGCCGCCAGATATGCTATGGAAATTGGGTTGGATGAGATATGGACCTACAATCAAAAAGTGCTCGCACACCTTAGTGACGGTCTCGAGTCGATCTATGGGGTCACCCAATATGATAAAGGGAGTCGACGTGGGAACATTGTGACCCTTGTCAAGGAAGGAAGATCCTTCGAAGACACGCAGCAGCACTTGAGGGATCACGGAGTAGCTTCTTCTACTGCTGATAAAATCAGCGCACAGATCGACTTTGGAGCAAAAGGTGTGGAGTGGGTCATTCGTTTGTCTCCACATTATTTCAATACTGGCGATGAGATTGATCAGGTGTTGGAAATCATCGAAGCGCTGTGAAAGATAACCATTGTGCTATCTTGGAGTTGAAGGCATATATCAACCACGGATAAGTATCCGAGATGTTTTTGAAAGTCAATGAGTGAATTGGTAGAGTTTCTTTATTCCAAGTTCTTACAAAGCGAAGGCGTATCGACCGATACACGAAAGCTACGTTCAGGAGAGATGTTTTTCGCCTTGAGCGGTCCCAATTTCAACGGGAATGTATTCGCGCAAAAAGCATTGGAAGCCGGCGCCACGTGCGCAGTGATCGATGACGCTGAGTATTCAGATGGCGATCGCACCTTATTGGTGGAGGATACTCTGAAGGCCCTGCAGGATTTGAGTCGTTTTCATCGCAGTCGCTTCAAACGCCCTGTCTTCGCGCTGACGGGGTCTAATGGGAAGACAAGTACCAAGGAACTGATTGCCGGAGTCCTGTCCAAAAAATACCAGGTCCTTGCTACAGAGGGCAATCTGAACAACCATATCGGCGTACCGCTGACATTGTTGAAGATCCACCCCCAGGTAGAGGTGGCTGTGATTGAAATGGGAGCAAGTAGTGTAGGAGAGATTGCAGAGCTGTGTTCCTTCGCCCAGCCGACGCATGGATTGATCACCAACATTGGTCGGGCACATACCGAGACTTTCGGAGGGATCGAAGGCGTACTGCGAGGAAAAAGCGAGCTGTTCGATTTTCTCCGGCAAAATGGTGGGGTTCCCTTCATCAATACGTCTGACCCGAGGATAGCGCCGATGGTCAATCGATTTGAGGAGAAGGAGGTTTTTCCCCCTGAAGATATGAGGTTGGTGGAAGCCGAACCGTATATCACTTTTGAGATGGCAGACAAAGTCTATACATCGTATTTGATAGGTGAGTACAATTATGCCAACGTCGCGGCTGCTGTAAGTGTAGGTCGCCACTTCGGCGTGGAGGATTGGGTGATTGGTGATGTACTCTCATCGTATGTGCCTGCCGACCGGCGTTCTCAGGTGGTCAGTAAAGGTGGGCTTGGCATCATTGTCGATGCTTACAATGCCAACCCCGACTCGATGATGGCTGCGCTGGATTCCTTTTCGAAGATGAAGGGCACAAAGACCGCAGTCTTGGGGGACATGTTGGAACTGGAAGATGAGGAGGGAGAGCACAGGCGGTTGGGTGAATGGCTCGAGGCATCGGGCATCGAACAGGTTTTCCTGCTGGGCCCGTTGATGAAGTTTGCTGCAGAGGAGGTGAAGCGGTCAGAGCACTTCGAGTCCTATGAGGATCTAAGAAAGAGAATGTCCTCTCAAGAATTTGCTGGAGGCTTCGTGCTCTTGAAAGGTTCTCGTAAGATGGCGTTAGAACGACTGGTAGACGACATAGATTAAGACACAAACACAACCCATACACTACAATGAAAAATGTGATGGACTTTCTTGGTGCCCTTAAGGAGCACAATACCCGAGATTGGATGCAGGAAAACAAGAAGCAGTACCAGGAAACCAAGGCCGCTTTTGAAGCATTCGTAGGTGATCTCATCAACGGCATTGCAAAGTTTGACAATAGCGTGGAGGGGCTCACTGCGAAGGACTGCATGTTTCGATTGAATCGAGACATTCGATTCAGCAAGGACAAAAGTCCGTACAAGACCCACTATGGTGCCGCGATTATGGAAGGTGGGCGTAAGTCACCACAGCCCACGTACTATATCCATGTGGAGCCAGGCAAGAGCTTTGTGGCTGGCGGTGTGTACAAGCCCGAGGCGGAGAATATCAAGAAGATCCGACAAGAAATTGACTACAATCCGGCGGAATTGAAGAAGATCGTGGAGGATGCCGCTTTCAAGAAGACCTTCGGGGAAATGACAGGCGAGAGCCTCAAAACCGCACCAAAGGGCTACCCTAAGGATCACCCGAATATTGAACTGTTGCGGATGAAGAGCTTCCTAATTACCAGAGATCTGCAGGACAAGGAGGTGTTGAACGCCAAGTTCAAAGAGAACGTCCTACAACTCTTTCAGCAGATGTCACCATTCAATCAGTATTTCGCTGTAGCGATGAGCTAAATAAATATTGATCAGTACTTGCAAGAGCAACAAACTACACTAATTTTGCAATCCGTTTTTGAGCCACATGGCTTGAAAGACAAGGGCGCTTAGCTCAGTTGGTTCAGAGCACCTCGTTTACACCGAGGGGGTCGGGGGTTCGAATCCCTCAGCGCCCACATCAAGCAGAAAGCCACATCTCGAGAGGGATGTGGTTTTTTCATTTCTGGAGGACTGCCAAACCGTAGGTTTGAGAAGGTCCGGAGGAAATGAAAAATGGCACATGCGTTAGCATGGGCGTCTTTCTATTTGCAGGAGTGGTTGCCAAGGGATCGCCGCAGGCAATCCCGGCGAGTTCCGATACAATCCCCCTGGCCCCCTTTATCAAAGGGGGAATTCTTACTTGCTCGATTTGAAAACCTTTTTAGTGAGATTCTTCTAGCATGGGTGTCTTTCTAATTGCAGGAGTGGCCGCCAAGGGATCGCCGCAGGCAATCCCAGAGGTGGTTGAACAAAATCCCCCTAGCCCCCTTTGAAAAGGGGGAATTCTTGCTTGTACAATTTCCGAAACCTTTTAGTCTGAGTTTTCTAGCATGGGTGTCTTTCTATTTGCAGGAGTGGTCGCCGAGGGATCGCCGTGAGGCAATCCCGGCTGTGCTTAAAGCCTCACCACATTCTCCGGCTTGCCCTTCAGATAATTTCTGAAGTTCTTCACACAGAACCGTGCCTTTCCGAGGACTTCATCCCGGGTTCCTCCAGCCGTATGCTGACCCAGGAGTAGATTAGGTGTATCCCAAAGTGGGCTATCCGCCGGAATTGGTTCTGTTCGTGTGACGTCCAAAAACGCCCCTGCCAGTTTTCCTTCTTTGAGCATGTGTACCAGGTGCTTTTCGTCGATAAGTGACCCTCTGCCGACGTTGGCGATGATTGCGGTGGGCTTAAGCTGACTAAGGCGCTCCGCGTTCAGTAGGTCAATCGTTTCGGGAGCTTCGGCGAGACATCCAACAATGATGTCGTAGGTTCCTAAGTCCTCCAGCGAATCGGTGGTGTGGAAGTCGGTTAATGACCGGCGCGTATAAAAAGTGATCGTGCCTCCAAAGGGCAACAGGTAGTCTCCCACTTTTCTGCCAATCGAGCCCGCACCCAGAATGAGAATACTCTTGCCTTCAATGGTCTCCACTTCATGACGAATAGGATTGTATACCCATTTTCTTTCTCCTTGGGCAGTTTGGAGGACGTGCAGTTTGCGATACAGGCTCAATATCCCCGCGACAGTGCTCTCGGCGGCAGGCCTGCTAAAGAAGTCTTGCAGGTTAGACACCTTGATCTTCCCTTCTTTGATAATGCCTTGGTAGGGGTCAAGCCCAGCAGAGTCCAGTTGCAGCCAGTGAAGCGTCTCTGAGTTTTCGATCCAGAACACTGGCGGATTACCAAAGCAGACTTCGCATGCTCGAAATGCCTCTTTTGCAGCAGCGTCAGTGAAGTCCTGCCGAAAGGCTATTTCCACGTTCGGCAGTTGCCGTTGCATCCATTGTTTTTGATCGTCGGTAATTCTTATTTGGCAGAATATCTTCATGGCTCGGAGTCGAATGGCAGGGTTCGCTCGGGTCCTGCTACAGCATATATACCAATAATCCGATAGATTTAATGCCAATCATCATTTGGTTGATTTGTATGTGAATCGACTTTCAATTGAGCGCCCACGAAAAATGAAATACAAAAAGATCACGGGACTGGTATCCGCCCCTTTTACGCCGTTTGATGAACAAGGTCGGTTGGCCCTGGACCTCATCCCGCCTTTCGTTGAGCATCTTGTGAAATCGGGCGTCAACGGCGTTTTTGTCTGTGGCAGCACAGGAGAAGGGCCCTCACTCTCTGTGACGGAGCGACGAGAGGTGGCGGAAGCCTTCGTCAAGGCCAGTGCCGGGCGATTGTATGTATTTGTGCATGTCGGACACAACAGCCTGTCGGAATCGGTCGAGCTTGCCGGGCATGCGCAGTCCATTGGCGCTGATGCCATTTCAGCTACCCCACCATCGTATTTCAAAATCGCCGACTCTTCCACGCTCGTGGAGAGCATGAGCAAGATTGCAGAAGCAGTTCCTGATTTGCCTTTCTACTACTATCATGTGCCCATTCTGACGGCGGTAGAGATGGACATTCTGGACTTCATGGCGGGGGCCGCCGCGGCCATTCCCAATTTCGCTGGGATGAAATATACGGCCCACAAGCTGTACGACTTTCAGGCTTGTTTGACCACATACCAGGCTGATAAGAGTCTCTTTTACGGCCACGATGAAATGATGCTGAGTGCATTGGCCGTCGGGGCGCAAGGCTTCATTGGCAGCACCTACAATTTCGCCGCACCCATTTACAGGAGATTGATTGAGCATTTTGAGTCCGGAGATATGGAAGGAGCCCGTCGATGTCAGATGCAGTCCATTGAAATGATCAGACTCATCTTCAAGTATGGGGGACTAGCTCCTCAAAAGGCGATCATGCAGATGATCGGGGTGCCGTGCGGCCCTGTAAGATTGCCATTGAAGAACATGAGTGCGTTTGACTTCGGGCGGTTCGAAGCAGAATTGAGCGAGATCGGATTTTTTGAAGCACTGCAAACCCTATGACGGCATAACGTCCTATTCTGCAAACGTCTCTTTTCGGGTATGGATGGTCAATCCACTGATATCCTTTTGTGCCACTTTCCACAGAAGGCTCGCAGTATATCCGCAAAGGAAAGTACTGGAGACCCCTATCGCTGAGTAGAGCAGAAAACTCACATCTGTGAACCGCTGTACGCACCATAAACTAAGCACACCGGATGCCGCTCCGACGAAGGCGCCCGGGCCATGTGCTTTGCGTGTGAATATCCCCAAAATGAATAGACCGCACATAGCACCCCCAAGCAGCCCGAGGATTCCCATGAATGAGTCCCACAGGGATTTCACATCAGCACTGGCGATAAATAGGGCTGAAAGTGTGCCAAGAATGCCAAACACTACTGTTGCCGCTCGGGCGAGAATCATGTAACGTCTTTCTGATTTAAGCAGCTGAAAACGCCGAACAAAATCAGTAGTGATGGAGGTGGAAATACTGTTCATACTTGTGCTCACAGTCGATTGAGCGGCGGCGAAAATTCCAGCAATGACCAGTCCTGCAATACCTGCTGGAAGTTGACTGGCAATGAATTGTGGAAAGACCGCATCCGTCTGGTAGGTCGGGTCCAGTTGCGAAGGGTGTTGCTTGTAGTAGATGTATAAGGCGGTTCCCATTGAGAAGAACAATATCGTAGCAAAAAGCGATAAGCCCGCGTTGGTCCAGATGGATTGTTTGGCTTTCTGTTGTGTGGATACGGACATGTAACGCTGGACAACCCCCTGGTCAGAAGTGTAAGGGATCAGGACCTGGCCGATTCCGCCGAGGACGACTACCCACAAAACTGAAGAGCGATAATCCCAACTTAGATCAACTACACGGAATTTGCCCTCAGCAGCCGCTGAAGAAACGAACTGTGAAAAGCCAAGGTCGTCCTGGGAGATGACCAGACTGAGGCTGAATAGCGCCCCCCCGAGCAGAATAAATGTCTGCATTGTGTCTGTCCAAATCACTGCCTCGAGGCCACCAAGAGCGCTGTAAAGGATGCTTAATGTACCCATCAGCAGGACGCAAGTCTCGATAGAGATGGGTGTGACCGCTGCCAGGGCCAAAGAGGGTAGGTACATAACGATGGCCATTCGACCTATTTGAAAGAGAATATAGGAGGCGCTGGCGAAGAGCCTGCATGCCAGGTTGAAGCGCTTCTCCAGGTACTCATAGGCGCTAGTCGCGTCGAGCCGTCGAAAGAAAGGGAGGATGTAATGAATGATGAAAGGAGCAAAGATCAGGACGAATAGGTTGATCAAAAAATATAGCCAATCTGTTGCGTAGGTCTTTGCAGGGATCGATATGAAGGTAACTGAACTGAGCATCGACGCGAAGATCGAGCAACCCGCAGCCCACCATGGGATGCGCTGCCCTCCGCGGAAAAAGTCTTCAGTGCTCTTATTGCGGTAAGCAAAGAACCAACCGATGGCAATCAATAAACAGAGGTACACTACGATGGCGGCGATGCTTGTCGACCCAAGTGGATGAGTCGAAGAGTTGGTCGAAATCTTCCAAATAATTGGCGTTCGAGTCCGAGGCTTCACTTCTCCACTTGCCAGGAAGTAGTTCTCATCGAATTGGAATATGTGACTGGTCAATTGGTTGATTGCGGACGTTCCCGAATCAAACCAGGTATCGGTGATGGTGTGATATCCTAGTATGGTTTTTGGAAATCCGGGATGGTCAGATCGGAGGCTATCTGCGTGTTGGTACAAACTGCCATCGGCACCGCTCAGTACAAATACATGACTTTGCCCAACTGTGGCCGCCGTTCCCGCCATCCTTGGTTGCGGCATGTCGGCCTTTTGGCGCCAGGTCCCGTTGCCCGGGTTGTACTCATACATATCTTTCAGCACCTCCCAGGTGGCGGGAGTAGGTCCCGATCTGCGACCTGTCATCACATAGAGGCATTGACTATAGCCATTGTGCTGGGTAGCAATCAAGTTGAAAGCTCTTTCCGGTCCAGGCCAGGGGGTCAGCTCATGCCATTGGAAGGCATCCGTCCCATACGCTTCAAGGTCCAGTACCCAGAAGTTTGTCATGGCGTCGTTTAGTTGGAGCGTGGAGGTCCCTCCCGCCAAATAGATTTTTTGGTTCTGCACGGTGGCACTCCCATAGACACATGGTCGAGGCAAGGGTGGCAGTTCCTCGATTACCGCCTCCTGCTTAGCAGGGTCCCATTGGAGGAGAAGTGTTTCCCTCGAGACCGTATGACCGTCACTTCCACCCATCGAAATGACTCCCAGGGAGGTTGTGACTACGGCACTGTAAGCCATGGGTGTTGGCAGTTTGCCAGCCCTTAGCCAGTAATTCTCTAGTGGTTCTTCGTAGGCTGGCAGCACCCAAATATCATCATGCCACACCTTGTCGTTCTCCCAAAGTGGCTCGTCAAAATTGGCTCCCCCAGCTACAATTAGCGCACCATTGGAAATGCCTGCGATGGCACCGGCAACCCCAAGAGGCGTAGATTGATCGCCTACCGCTGGTAGTTCTGCGTGCTGGAACCATTGAAACAGCGGTGTCTGACTGGCAGCAGATAGCACCAGGGTGAGATGGAATGCCAAAAGCGCGGAGCGTACGGAGAGTCGGTAGAGATTCACGCCGCTACTCTACGACATTCAACCAACCACCATCTACATAGTAAGTGGAGCCCACACAGTAACTCGCCATGGGTGAGCACATGAATACGAAGAAGTTGGCCAGCTCCTCTGGCGTTCCGAAGCGGCCAATTGGTGTCCAATCCTTTGCCAGTCGGTCCAGGTATTGGTCGGCAGTGATGCCTTCCCTTTCTCCAAGGCTTCCTGCCGTCTTGCGCCAGTCCGGGGTGATGATAAGTCCTGGGTTGATGGTATTGACCCGGATGCCCTTCGGGATGAGTTCGTTGGCCAGGCACTTGGAAAACATGGAGAGTGCTGCCTTCGTCGTATTGTAAATGGGCTCGTAGCCGAGCGGTTGTTTGGCACAAATGGAGGAGTTCATGAGGATAGCGCCTCCTTCATTTAGTAGGGGGATCAGACCTCGTGACAATCGAATGGCCGCCATGACGTGCAAGTCCCAATAGTACTGCCATCGTTCGTCCGAAGCCGTTTCGATTTTTTCCTCGCTGCCCTGTCCTGCGTTGCTGATGAAGATGTCCAACTGGCCGTAGGCATCTCGGATGTGGGTGAGCAGTCGGTCAATAGCTTCGGCGCTGGTGACATCCACTTGCTGTGGGTCTACCTTTACTCCATGTTTTGCGGCGATCTCTTCCGCAGCGGCCTTTACCTCAGATTCATTTCGCGAGCAGATGATCAGGTCGACGCCTTGTGCTGCCAATCCATGTCCAACGGCGAGGCCAATTCCTTTACTTCCTCCTGTGATCAGGGCACGTTTGCCCTTTAATTGTAGATCCATCATTGTGGGTTTCTGTTAAGTAGGTGCTGTCCTGCTGGAAAGTCAGGCAGCTTTTCAATTTATACAAAAAAATGGGAGAGCAATGACCAGCAGCACTTCTGCCATACCTACAGATTTCAGCGTGACAGTAGAGGGTGCATCAAATGAATTCTATTCATTTTTGCGCGATGAATAAGTCGGAGAAAGTAGACTTCGTGGTCAATAAGCTCGAAGAGATCTATCCCGTTGTACCGGTCCCTTTGGATCATTACAGCCCCTACACATTGCTCGTTGCCGTGCTTCTTTCTGCACAGTGCACAGACGAACGCGTCAACAAAACCACACCCGATTTATTTGCTGTCGCCGACAATCCCTATGACATGGCGAAGGTGCCGGTTGAAGACATCAAGGCCATCATCCGGCCTTGTGGGCTAAGTCCGATGAAATCGAAGGGCATTTCTGAATTGTCTCAGATTCTCGTCGAGAAATACAATGGCGAGGTCCCTGCCGATATGGAGGCGTTGGAGGAGCTACCGGCTGTGGGTCATAAAACGGCGTCGGTAGTGATGGCCCAGGCCTTTGGGGTGCCTTCCTTTCCCGTGGACACGCATATCCACAGGTTGATCTACCGGTGGGGATTGAGCTCCGGCAAAAACGTCGTGCAGACAGAGAAAGACTGCAAGCGACTTTTTGCTCCTGAACTGTGGAACAAACTACACCTGCAGATCATTTTCTTTGGCCGCGAGTATTGCCCTGCCCGAGGCCATAATCCCAATGAGTGCCCCATTTGCTCCCAAATCGGACGGGCCCCAATGTTCAAGAATTGGGATTTGAAGCCTCCGAAGAAATAGGGCATTTCTGTTGTGTCAGTCTTTTGAACAGCCGAGACTTTTTGATGGGAAGCCGACACATTTATGGCATTTGCATAATTTGCTCAATAAATGCGCACCCTTGGATCACATGTGGGCGTAGGATGATACTACTCGAAAAAACATGCAATGAATATGGCTACGAAAATCATTTCCTGGGTTTTGCGAATTGTCGCCGCTGTCATACTGGTCCAAACTCTCTACTTCAAATTTTCGGGCGCTGAAGAGAGCGTCTACATCTTCACTACTGTCGGTATGGAGCCCTGGGGTCGAATCGGTTCCGGTATCGGCGAATTGGTGGTGAGCATTCTGCTGCTCATACCTCAAACGGTTTGGCTTGGGGCATTGGGTAGTCTCGGGATCATCTCAGGGGCGATCGTTGCGCACCTCACTTTGCTAGGAATAGAGGTGATGGGCGATGGCGGCTTGTTGTTTTACCTGGCGGTCACTGTATTCGTATCGAGCCTTATCGTGCTTATTCTCCATCGGCGTGAGGTAGGAAAGCTCCCCTGGTCATAGTAAGACCAGGCCAGAATGCAACTCTTTTTAACAACCTATCAAATAGGGCGAATTTCTCTATCTTGGGAGAAATGAAAAAGTTGCTTACCCTCACCTTCCTAGTTGTCCTCCTTGCGTGGAAGACGCCCCAACAAACTAGCCAGCAAGATCCACCCATCCAGGTAAAAGATGGTTTCAAAGTAGAACGGCTCTTTGCTCCCGGTGACAGTGAAATGGGCTCATGGGTATCGCTGGCCCATGTCGATGACAACCGATTTGTAGCCTCCGATCAATACGGTAAGATCTACTGGATCGATGTACCACCGATAGGTGGATCAGGTTCGGTGGAGGTAAGTCCTTTCGCTATCGACAGTTTGGGCAAGGCCCAGGGTCTGCTCTGGGCGTACAATAGCCTTTACGTCATGATCAATGACAGGGACAAGACCCGAAGTGGTCTCTATCGTGTAACTGATGATAATGGTGATGGGGAACTCGACAATGCGACTTTTCTCCAAAATTTGAATGGATGGGGCGAGCACGGTCCTCATGGCGTGATTCTGGGACCTGACGGGCTCTTGTATCTCATCGCTGGTAATCACACCGACGTACCAGAGAATTTTGGTTCGATCCAAACCAACGACTGGCGAGAAGATCGATTGTATGAATCGATGAAAGATCCCAATGGCCACGCGATCCGGCGTGGGGCGCCGGGAGGGTGGATTGCCCGTACGGACAGTGTTGGAAGTTTTTGGGAGGTGTATGCCAACGGCTTTCGCAATGCATACGACATCGCCTTCAATGACGATGGTGAGCTCTTTACCTTCGACTCAGATATGGAGTGGGACATGGGATTGCCATGGTATCGACCAATACGTGTGTGCCACATTATTCCAGGCGCTGAGTTTGGCTGGCGTACAGGCTCGGCGAAGTGGCCCACCTATTACCCGGACAACTTGCCAGGTATTCTTGATGTGGGGCAAGGCTCTCCGACTGGTGTCATTTCAGCCTCAGGACTTTCCTATCCCGCACCATTCGATAAAGGCTTATTCATTTGCGATTGGAGCTTTGGCACGATGTATCATGTCGGACTGACGCCAAAGGGAGCCAGCTATGAAGGCGAGATGACGGAGTTTCTCAGTGGTGTACCGTTGCCGCTAACTGATGTGGCGGTTGGGCAAGATGGGGCAATGTATTTCACCACTGGAGGTCGGAGACTAGAGTCGGGATTGTTCAGGGTCTGGTATGACGGAGACATTACGACGACTGATTCAGAGCGGCCCATCGAGGCTTCCAGAAGGAAGGAATTGGAGACCTTCCAAAATGCCAGTGTCCAGCCAGATAGGGACCTCATCTGGTCGGAATTGGATAGCGACGATCGATTTGTGCAATATGCCGCGCGTATCGCTCTGGAAAACCAAGGCGTCCAGAACTGGATGGACCGCGAAGGTGATGCGCAGCCAATGCAGTTGATACCAATGGGAATTGCCGCAGCTCGTACGGGATCGGCTTCGGACCAGCAAAGACTTTTCGAACGGCTTTCTTCCATAGATGCCTCGGCCATGTCCATAGAAGATCAACTGGGATTGATCAGAGCACAAGGTCTACTGATGAGCAGGAATGAT
This sequence comes from Cyclobacteriaceae bacterium, assembly GCA_965227935.1. Lineage (GTDB taxonomy): Bacteria > Bacteroidota > Bacteroidia > Cytophagales > Cyclobacteriaceae > JAWPMT01. The sequence goes on from CBDDGS010000055.1 coordinate 1,457,536, forward strand.
CAGTTGTCATCGTCCACTTTGACGGAGCAGTGGATCGGCCAATTCCCGTCACCTGACCGAAGGGTAAACGAGGAGCTGGCCTTCCTATTCATGGACACAAAGGATGATCGATGGCTCCCCAAAGTATTTGCAGCGTGGAGAGAGGCTTCAGATACGGAGGAGGGGATCATCATAGCTGATTCAGTGGCTCAGCGGAGTAAGCAATACGGTGGAGCTGTGATGAACCTTCGTAAGCGACGGCCGGCCGCACACAAGATCTCGCTGATGTATGCGATGGCCAACTATCAGGTAGGTTGGACCGATGACATGCGCAAGGACTACTTCGTCGGGTTCAATGGCCTGTGGGACCGTGAGGGAGGACACAGTTACCGTGGCTACATCACGACGATCATGGAAAAGGCACTGGAGCCCCTTTCCGCTGAAAAACAGGCAGACTACAGGGCACTCTCAGGAGCGGACCTGGGCCAGTACGGTTCCAGGATGCTGCGGGACCTACCTGTGCCGGAAGGACCTGGGCAACATTGGACGGTGGAAAATGTCGAAACGCTCATGTCCCGAACTGACTTGCTGCCCAACTTCGAAAACGGCGCAAAGATGTTTGATGCGGCGCTATGCCGGGCCTGCCATTCGATGCAGGGCAAGGGCAGCAGCCTCGGTCCGGAGCTGACGCAACTCGGTACTCGTTTCTCCATCAAGGACATGGCCATTGCTCTTGTGGATCCTGATGCAGAGGTCTCAGATCAGTACAGGGTGACGGAGCTTGTCCTGAAGGATGAGTCCATGGTGAGAGGGAAGGTGGTGAAAATCGAGTCGGACACTTTGCACGTCATGGTGAACCCACTGGCGCCGGAGTACCTCCAAAAGGTGCCGGCTCAAGAGGTGGTGTCTGAGACCGCTTCGGCGAACTCATGGATGTTTCCAGCGATGCTCAATCGATTGAATGAGCAGGAAGTGTACGATCTGATGAGCTACCTGCAGGCAGCTGGGGATGCCAGCCATGAGACGTATCAGGACTGAGTCCCACTAAGGTTCATTTGGTGGCTTTGACCTCGTATCTCACGAGCGATATTACGATGAGGACTTCCCCCACGAAGTACGCCCATCCCAATACTGTCAATGTGGTCTGGTGAATCAGCGCCAAGGTGAGTGTCAAAAAGCAATAGGCTGTATTAGCGGACGCGATGATGCGCAGGAAGATGGACCACCTACTGGGGAACAAAGCGAAACAGGCAAGGGAATAGACTGCGAACACGGCGGCAATACCGGCGAGCCACTCTACTACTGTCATCGGCATACCGAAAAACTGCTCGAATGGCCCTAAAACGAATAGGAGTAGGGAAGCTGTCAAAGCAGCTCCCACGGCATCAATAAGAAAGAGTCTCCGAGGATTGGCCATGGGCGGTATCTCTCGGAGATTCAGTTTTGAGCGATGATGACTAGAACCATTTGATGGTCAGGTCAATCAGTCGCTGCTTGAAATTGTTGTAGGGCGGCATCAACAGGTCCAGCGCATTGGGCATGTGCTGGTGCATGATGCCCCTTGGATTGGAAAACGCTTTGAAACCCTCATCCCCATGACCGCGCCCAATGCCGCTGTTGTTCACCCCGCCAAAACCCAGATGCAGATTGAAGAAGTGTATTTCGTTGTGATTGATGCACGTACCTCCCGCTCGGGTATTATTGAGAAGCCGATTGATGTTTCCTTTCGACGAGCTGTAGATGTACAACGCCAGGGGCTTCTCTTTCTCATTGATGATGGCGATGGCCTCGTCCACATCTTTGAACGGGATGATAGGAAGGATGGGGCCGAAGATCTCTTCCTGCATCACTCGCGAATCCATGGCTACGTCCGTGAGGATTGTCGGTGATATGAAGTTTTGGTCATCCTTGAATTTCCCACCTTCGACAACATTGGCACCTTGTTCGAAGGCATCTTCGACGGTCGCTTTCAATCGTTGGTAGTGCCGACCATTGACAATTCTACTGTAGGATGGTGCATTGGAGGCATCCTCTGTATAGAAGGCCTTAAGCGTCTTCTTTAATGCCTTCTGGAGTTCTGCCTGTTTGCTTTCATGTACCAGGACGTAGTCTGGTGCAATGCATACTTGTCCGTTGTTCAGGTACTTGCCCCATGCGATGCGTTTAGCTGCCGTGGAGATATTGGCAGTCTCATCGACGATCGTCGGCGACTTTCCACCCAACTCCAATGTCACGGAAGCCAGGTTTTTTGCGGCTGCCTGCATCACAATCTTACCGACTGCGGGGGAGCCTGTGAAGAAGATATGGTTGAAGGGGAGTTCAAGTAGGGGTTCGGCGGTTTTGACGCTTCCTTCAATGACGGCCACTTCTGATTCTTCGAAGATATCTGAGATGATGCGTTTGATCAGCGCGGACGTGTGTGGGGTCATTTCCGAAGGCTTGATCATCACGCAGTTGCCCGCGGCGACGGCCGATACCAATGGTCCTAATGTGAGGTTGATCGGAAAATTCCAGGGAGAGATGATGAGCACAACGCCTTTGGGCTCGTATTTGATGCGAGAGGAAGCTCCCATTAATGCCAGCGGCGTGCTCCGGCGGTTTTTTCCGAGCCACTTGTTTATTTGCCGTTTGGCATGCTTTATTTCAGCTGTGACCGGATAGATCTCCGACAGATCTACCTCCGATGGATGCTTGCCAAAATCGTCAAACAGGGCTTTCCGGATGTCCTCCCGATAGCGAAGTACTGCTTCATGTAATCTCTTCAATTTGGCCTTTCGCTCCGCTGCCGTTGTATTCCCAACTTTGAATTGGTGGGCCTTCTGAAGGTCAAATATGCGTTGAAGCTCGACTGCTTCAGTTTCGTTCATTGTTAGGGTCTCCATGCCTGCAAGTATTTAATTGTGCATCAAATCTCCAACCCTAAAAATACACCTTATGGCGGATAGGAAGAGAGGCACACCCACCGTATGTGGCATGCACTCAGGAGAATCGCAATTTTGGAGGAGGATCGAAAGCGGCAGACCCGCCGCGCCGGTCTGCCAAGACGGATTTGCGGGGAGGGCGCCCCAAATCATTCATCCCTCAAGTACTTGATTGGATTGGCACTAGCTGCCTTCAGTGACTGGTAGCCCAAGGTCAGGACCACTACCAAAAGCATGATAACCCCAGCCAAAAGGAAGGTCAATGGACTGATGGTCTCTCGATACTCAAAGTCGGCCTGCCACTGATGCATGACATACCAGGCGAGGCCGGTAGCGATGACAAAGCCAATGAGTAACAGCCTGCCGAACTCGCTCGTCAACAGGAGCAGGAGACTCGAAATGGGAGCGCCAAGGACCTTTCGGATGCCAATCTCCTTGTTGCGTCGCTCGATGACGTAGGCGACCAAACCCATGAGGCCGAGCCCGGCGATGATAGCGGCAATGATGGCGTAAACCCTGATCAGTTTTCCGAATTCTATGGAAGACTCAAAGATCGCCGCGTACTGTTCATCCAGAAACTCGTACTTGAGAGGCATGGATGAGAAGTCGGACCAGCGCTCCTCCATGGCGACGAGCACCTCATTGACCTGGGCGGCCGTCAACTGATCATTGAGTCGGACGGAAAGCTCACGCCCCGGGCCAGTATGCTTCCATGGAGCCTGGACATAGTCTTCATAGAAGATGGCGATAGGCCTTTGTTCCCATCGGATCTCCGTTTGGATGTCTTCAAATACTCCGATGATCACACTGTTGTACTCATAATATTTGAGGCGTCGACCAATCAGGTCCGCTGGGTCTGTAATCCCATATGCCTCACCCAAAGACTTACTTACGACCATGGTGTTTTCCGTATTGCCCGGACCAAAATTGGTGCCTGCGATTATTTTGAGCCCATACATCTCCGGGAAGTACTCGTCTGCTGTCCAGAAACTGAGGTGCTGGGCAGGCCCTTCCACGCCACTCAGATAGAAGTCCCCATCGTCATCCTTGACATAGGGTGGGGTATCGGATGAGAACGAAGTGCTCTTGACTTGTGGCAGGTTAGCGATCTCCTTTTTGTAGGTATCCACGGATGCTTCCAGTCTTTCGGCATTTCTAACAACGATGATGTTGTCACGTGTGAAGCCCAGGTCCATGCTCAGCCAGTGGTTGACCTGTTTTTGTATGATCAACGAACTGGCAATAAGGGCGATGGACACCGCAAACTGGACCGTGACAAGAACACGGCGAATGAGACTGCCTTTCGATCCGGATACCAGTTGTCCTTTGATAACTTTCACCGCCTCTACTGAGGATAAGAAGAAGGCCGGATAGATGCCTGCGAGGGTGGCGATCAGCACCATTCCGGCAAGGATACCCCAGATAACAGCAGTGTCCAGCAAGAGGGCACCGATCGGCAGTTCCTTTCCAGAAATCACTGAAAGGTACGGTTCGAGTATCAGCAATAGCGCTGCACTGATGAAGATAGAGATAAAGCAAAACAGCAGTGATTCGAACAGGAACTGGAAGATTAAAGCCCTTTTCGTGGTACCAATGACTTTTCGAACACCAACCTCTTTACTGCGGACAGAGGAGCGGGCGGTGGTAAGATTGACGAAATTGATAATCGAAAGCAGTAGGATCAAAAGTCCAATGAGATCGAGTGTGATGATCATCTCGATATTGCCCGTTTCGTTGAGTCGCGAGAACACCTCCTTGCCACTGAGATGTACATCCAAGAGGGGCTGCAGATAGAGATTCCATTCTTTCCCACTATCGATGTATTCCTGGTAAGTCATGCCCATGTACTTCAAAAGGAAGGGCTCAAGGTGTTTGACAGGTACCTGCTTTAGTTTCTCCGCGACGAATGCCGGGTTAGCGTCAGCACGCAACACGCCAAAATTGATGAATGTGGTCCACCACCAGCTGTCACTCATCCATTTTAGTCGTTGGATGGAGTTCATGGACACGAGGATATCGAAGGTGATGTGGGAATTGGAGGGGATGTCTTTTGTCACACCTGTGACGAGGTAGCTGTGTTTGTGATCCTCGTCTTCAATTGTCAGCTGTTCGTTCAGGATGTCCGTGGTTCCAAAGTACTTCATCGCAGCGGATTCCGTCAGTACCGCACTATAGGGCTCATTAAGAGCTATTTTTTGGTTGCCCTTGATGAATGGGAATGTGAAAACCTCGAAGAATGTGGAATCAGCTCCACGAAGCGCTCCTTCCTCGAATACCACGGATTGATTATTGGACTGGACGGTGATCAATGCGTCGTTGAAGGTGATCACTCTCGTCATTACTTCGAACTCCGGAATCTCGGCTTGCACTGCGCCCATGATCGCCGGCCCCGTGGAGCCAAATAGCTCGTCTCGCTCTCCCCAGATAAAAGTCTGGTTGATACGATAGATCCTGTCGGCCTTCTCATGGAAGGTATCGTAGCTCAACTCATGCTTGGTATACAAGCCCACATAGATGCTCGCGCTCAATCCAATGACCAGGCAAATGATGGTGAGGATCGTGAACGAGATCTCGTGGCGCGCGCTGCGTATCGTTGTTTTGAAGTAGTTTCTGAAGATATCCACTTGAGGAAAATTTTGAGTGATTGATGGGGTTTTGACCAGGTTGGGTCGGATGAGTTTGAACACTTCCAGGTACAGGCGCCGCTTGGCTTTTCGCTCTCCCAATTGCTCTACCTGCCTGTAAAATCGCTCGACGAGATCGCCTTCGATGTCCTCGACGTAGGCCGACCTACAGAACCAACGAAGAAGTAATATGGGTAGCTTCGGTGGTGAGGTATGGGTATCAGGTGTCATATTACTTCGTGACGAACTTCGGGATTGCATTCCAAAGACCCATTCGCTGCTCCTTTACCTCTTCGAGGGCGTTCTTACCGAACATCGTGAGGTTGAAGAAGCGCTTGCGCTTGCCGCCTCTTACATTGGTGGCCTCACCGAATTCCGACACGAGGTACCCCTTTTCTTCCAGTCGACGAAGTACGGTCTGAATAGAACCTATGCTTACACTGCGCCCGAGCCGTGTCTCGATCTCTTCAATGATGGCCAGCCCGTAGGCTTTGTCTTGTAGTATGGCGACGGTGAGCATGACGACCTCCTCAAACTCACCCAGATGATTTTTACTCATGGTAGATATTTACCGCAAATGTCGTAAAAATGTTTCAATATTTATCTTATTTGTCGTAATTATCCCTCGATATGCGAGCAGTGATGCTTTGGTGAACAATTAGAAAAGGCTCTTCTTTGCACTGGCTGCTAGATTTTATGAGGACTACATTTCTTTTCTTGGTTGGTATCTTATTTTTCACCTTTGGGGCGCGTGGGCAAGCACTTGAAGCGTCTTTAAAGTGGTTGGAACGGCACCTCAACTATCAATACTTCAATGAAGATCAAGGTAAGTGGTGGCTCAATCGCTTGGATTATGATGCTGAGCTTCGTGTGATCCGCATTCAAAATACCTCGGCGGATCACCCAAAGGATGTTCGCAACAAACAGTGGATCCATCGAAGAATTGTGCTCAACCATCTGGATCCCTCGACGATCACCGTGGAGGAGGTTGCGGAGAATCGCGGGCGTGTTGTCAAAGGGCATGTGCTGCACCTGCACACGCTGGGCGGCGACCGACTCATCGAAAAAACCATTGACGGGGCTTCTGCTACGGCAGAGTCCTTCTTGCAATTTGCAATTCCTGCCTCGCTGACAAAGGAGAATTCATCATTTATTGATTCTCTGGAATACCACTTGCGTATGGCTATTGACTTGTCGGCGAGGGTTGTACGGACTGGCTCGATCGCGAAGGATGCCGAAGTGGTCCTGCAATTACTGAATGGCGAGTTTGACTGTCCCGGATTCACCCGGCGATACTCGAAGGCTTTTGCACAGGTTCACGAATTTGAGGATACTAGCGGTGGTAAGGTCGTTCAGAAAGGGTTCTTTGGCTACGACAAGGATGAGCAACGCTTTTTTGAATGGATTGCCGGGGATGAAATTGCCATTGACAGAAGCTACATCTTTCTGCCGGATGATGCGATGGTACTGCACGCTGAAGAAGGTGGTGGCGAATTGCACCTCGAAAGTTCCCTGCAATTCGGATTCTATGAGTACAGTACGGAAATGGTCTGCACCCGCAAAAGCTTCGATTAACCCCTGGTGGAGCTTTCGCGAACGACCAGCTTGGTTTGCAACGTAAACGTCTCGTGCTTTACGTCCTCGGGTTCCTTGATTTGGTTAATCAATAATTCGGCGGCCTTGTAACCCATCTCGTACCCCGGCTGGTCGATAGTGGTGAGAGATGGTTCGTAGAGGGAAGAAATGGACCAATTGCTGAATCCAACTACTGCCACGTCCTCTGGAATGCGCTTACCGGCCTTCTTGATATTTTTCATGGCGCCTATTGCCAACATGTCCGTAGCGGCAAAAAGGCCATCGATAGGTGCATTGGCAATGAGCTCTTCTGTGGATTTCAATCCATCTTCAAAATCGCCAGTTTCGCAGTGAACGACCCAGTCTTCATGGAAGTCCAGACCATTGTCCTCAATGGCCTTCCGGAAACCCGACAGTCTGTCCTGATTGATCGCCAGGGCCTTGGGGCCTCCTACGAAGGCCAACTGACGGCACCCTTGCTCTATGAGATGCTTGGATGCCTCATAACCTGCAGCAAAGTCGTCGATGACCACCTTGTGGCTATCTATTACGTCACAAACGCAATCGAAGAAAACGATAGGAATATTTCTGTCGACAAAATCCTGAAAATGGCCGAAGTCCTTTGTTTGTTTTGACACGCAGGCCAGCATTCCGTCAACACGTCCCGTGAGGAGCGCTTTTGCATCGATCACTTCTCGCTCATACATTTCGTGCGTGGAGCAGATGATGACGCTATAACCCTGAGCGTAGGCATAGTCTTCCAGACCCCTGATCACCAGGGCGAAGAACTCGTGGACGATCTGCGGAATGATGATACCGATCGTTTTGGTCTTGTTGTTGCGAAGACTTAAGGCGGTGAAGTTGGGCTGATAATTGTACTCTTTTGCGAGTTTTTTCACCGCTTCGCGAGTGGCCGGTTTGACCAACGGGTTATCTGCCAATGCGCGGGATACCGTCGATGGAGAAATGTTCAGCTCTTGAGCAATATCCTTGATGGTGACGGATCCTTTTTTCATTCTGTATGTCGAGACACGATGGAGTAAAGATATGTAATTAATTGGCCCTCATTCTCACCAATTTAGCGCCAACTTTTGCCAAACATGCACTGAAGGAGGGAGCAGATACTTGTGCAAAATTTCAAACATCTGGGTCAATTGCAAACGTTTGTAAAGGAATTCGCAAAAGGGACGCTTTGTAATTGTGAATAATCCTATATAAACTGCTCAACGGAAGAAGAATTGAGTGGCAGATTAGGGAGCAATGCAGGTGAAAAAACCGATGAAAGGACTGCTGAGGCCGTGAAATCTGCCGAGGTTGAGTAAGTAGTATGAAGAAGATAGAGAAAGGTCTCCTGACAGCCCTGTTCTGTGCGCTGTCTATTTCGGGCTATGCCCAGGTCATTACATTGGATCCAGCTTTCCCCACCGCAGAGGATTCTGTGGTCGTTCAGTTCGACGCTTCAAAGGGTAATGCAGGCCTACAGGGTTTTGATGGCGAAGTGTACGCCCACACCGGAGTGCTTACTTCCGCCAGTACCAGCAATTCTGACTGGAAATATGTGAAAACAGAATGGGGCGAGAACACAGATGACACTCGTCTCACGAGGATCGATGGTGACTTGTACGAGATCACGATTGGTCCATCCATCAGGTCGTATTACGGAGTCCCGGAATCTGAGACCATCACGCACATCACTTTTGTTTTTCGCAGTGCTGACACCAGTCGGGAAGGTAAGGATACCGGGGGAGCCGACATTTTGGCCGAGGTGCTGAATGAGGCATTTGCGATGACTCTTGAACTTCCGGACGGTCAATCTGTATTCGTCGACGAGGGCGGCGCTGTGACTATTCAAGCGACAGCGTCGGAAGCCGCGGATTTCACACTGGAAGTCAATGGTGTGGAAATTGGAGAGGGAGCTCAATCTGAGGTAACCGAGTACTCCTACGAATTACAGGTACAGGAGACTTCAGGTTCGCACGAGGTCGCCTTAACAGCGACAGCCGGGGAGAACGTTGTCACGAAGAGCTTCACTTATACATTGCGCACTGCTACCACACAGGAACCCCTTCCCACTGGCATCATCAAAGGGATTAACTACGACGAAGGAGACGCGACAAGGGCTACGCTCTGCTTGCTGGCTCCCGGCAAGTCGTCAGTGTACGCATTGGGAGATTTCAATGATTGGGAGATTCGCGCGGACTATCAGCTGAAGCAGGATGGTGAATATTTTTGGCTGGTGCTGGAAGACCTGGAGCCTGGCACTGAATACGCATTTCAGTACCTCGTCGATGAGAGCATCTACGTGGCGGATCCCTATACCAACAAGATCCTGGATAAGAACAACGACCCGTTCATTCCCTCGTCCATCTATCCCGACCTGAAAGGATATCCTGAAGGCGCAGAAAACGTGATCGGAGAGTACAACGTCGTATCTGTCTTGCAAACCGACCAATCGGATTACCTGTGGCAAAACGATTTTCAAAAGCCGGACCCAAGCGAGCTGGTTATTTACGAATTGCTGATCAGGGACTTCTTTGGAAATGGCAGGGAAAGCTATGCGAACCTCATCGATACATTGTCCTATATCAAGAGCCTTGGCGTGAACGCCATTGAACTCATGCCCATTACGGAATTCTCAGGCAACGATAGTTGGGGGTACAACCCCACATTCATGTTCGCTGCCGACAAGGCGTACGGCCCCAAAGATGAATTGAAGCGATTCATCGATGCAGCCCATGGATTGGGTATGGCCGTAATTTTAGATGTCGTGCTCAATCATCAGGATCAACCATCCCCCATTGTCCTGATGGACTACGATCTCGACAGGAATATACCTACCGCCGACAATCCCTATTTCAACCAGACAGCCGCGCATCCTTTCAACGTCTTTTTTGACATGAATCACGAGAGCGCGTACACCAAGAGTTTTGTCGATAGCGTCAATCATTATTGGATCAATGAGTATCGATTTGATGGCTACCGATTCGACTTATCAAAGGGGTTTACCCAGCGTCGCAATACCGATGTAGGTGCCTGGAGTGCGTATGACGGCACCCGGATCGCGATCCTAAAGCGGATGGCAGATGCGATTTGGGAACATACGCCTGATGCTTATGTGATGCTGGAGCATTTCGCAGACAATGTTGAGGAAACGGAACTAGCCAATTATGGAATGTTGCTCTGGGGCAACTCCCACGGGGCATTCAAGCAAAACATTCTTGGTTATGCGGAGGACTCTGATTTCAGCTGGATTTATCATGGAAGTCGTGATTGGGAAAACCCACACGTCATTGGGTACATGGAGAGTCATGATGAACAGCGCCAGATGTACGAGGCTCTGCAATTCGGCAATAGCAGTGGCGACTACAATGTGAAGGAAATAGGGACTGCACTACCACGAATGGAGGCAGCTTTTGCGTTCCTCATGACCATTCCCGGGCCGAAATTGTTCTGGCAATTTGGCGAGATGGGCTACGACATCGACATCGAATTCAATGGAAGGACCGGACAGAAGCCCACGCCATGGGATGAATCCGAGGGCTATCCTTACTATAGCGACTACGCTCGATCGGTACTGCGCCAAAAGGTGGCCGCAATTATTGACCTAAGAGTTTCGCATGACCTCTTTGCCAGCGGCACTGCTGAGATCATCGGGGCGACTACGTTATATCAGACGACAATCATTCGCAATGAACCCTACACAGACGACCCAGCAAATGCTTCTGAGATGAATGCGGTCGTCGTTGCCAACTTTGATGTGGTGGATGTCACTACGAGTGCGGCCTTCCCGCATACAGGAACGTGGTACGACTACTTCTCCGATGAGACTTTCGAGGTGGATGGGCTGAGTACACCAATACCACTCGCTCCTGGTCAGTATTACTTGCTGACAGATGTCGAATTGGAGCGGCCGGAAATCGTGCTGGATGCTCAGGGGCCGAGTTCCGTTTCTGCGCTGACTGTCTTCCCTAATCCGACTTCGGACTTCCTGCAGGTATCGAGCGATTGGTCAGAAGAGCCGTTGTATTACGCACTTTTCGATCTTTCCGGCCGTAAAGTCAAGACCGGAAAGTTTAGCACTGCTGCAAGACCCATTGATGTGTCCGACCTCCGTGGCGTGCACATCGTTGAAATAATCACTCGCGCAGGTGCTGCGCACTATCAGCGAGTCATCATTGATTAGACCAAACCGAAAAAAACCGATCCTATGAAAAAGATTTGCCTGTCGACATTGGTCATTGCCATCTCCCTGGCATCGACGACGCTTCTTGCACAGTCCAATACGCTACAACATGTAGAGCCGCCCTTCTGGTGGGCAGGAATGAATAATCCCGAACTGCAGATCATGCTCCACGGTGAAGGCATAGGTGCCTATCAGGCAACGATCGAGTATCCGGGCGTAAAGCTGAAGCAAGTGACAAGTTTGGAAAATCCGAACTACCTGGTCCTTGATTTGGAGCTGAGTGAGCAGGTATCTCCAGGTACAATGGATATCACGTTGCAGGGTCCGCGCAGGAGTCAGTCGATCAGTCACAGCTACGAGCTAAAGGCCCGGGAGGAAGGCTCCGCGACAAGAGAAAGCTTCACCCCCGCCGATGTGTTGTATTTGATCACACCGGACCGATTTGCCAACGGCAATCCAGACAATGATGAGGTCGCAGGGCTTAAAGAGGGCCTCAACCGCGAGTTCAAAGGAGGCCGACATGGTGGCGACATTCAAGGCATCAACGATCATCTTGATTATATCAAAGACATGGGCTTTACAGCCATTTGGGTGAATCCGGTGCTCGAAAATGATATGCAGGAATACTCTTACCACGGGTACTCAACCACGGACTTTTATAAGGTGGATGCGCGGTTCGGCAGTAATGACGAGTACAGAGCCTCCGTCAAAATGTGCAACGATATGGGGATCAAGGTCATCATGGATATGATTGTCAATCATGCCGGAAGTGACCACTGGTGGATGACGGATCTGCCGACTTCGGATTGGGTAAACTATCAGGATGAGTACCTGCAGGGAGAGTACCAGATCACTACCCATCGCAAGAGTACAATCCAGGATCCGTATGTCTCGGCCATCGACTTGAAGGAGTTTACCGATGGCTGGTTTGTAACGACCATGCCTGATCTCAACCAGCGCAATCCTTACGTAGCAAAGTACCTGATTCAAAACAGCATTTGGTGGATCGAGTACTCTGGTATTGCGGGTATCCGCATGGATACCTACCCCTATCCTGACAAAGATTTTATGACCGATTGGACTTGCGCCGTGCAAGCAGAGTATCCTGACTTCAACACCGTGGGGGAAGAGTGGTTCAACGAACCCGCGATTGTCGCACACTGGCAGCAGGGCAAAGTCAACGCCAATGGTTATACCTCGTGCCTTCCTAGTCTCATGGATTTTCCGCTACAGGAAAAACTTGTGAAAGGGCTGAACGAGGAGGAATCCGGTTTCAGCGGGTGGGTTACCACCTATGTGACGCTGGGCATGGACTTTCTATATGCCGATCCGATGAATTTGGTTGTCTTCCCTGACAATCACGACATGAGCAGATTCTATACGCAGGTGAATGAGGATTTCGATCTTTTCAAACTGGGTCTGGCCTACACCCTTACTACAAGGGGGATCCCTCAACTGTATTACGGCACAGAGATCCTGATGAGCAATCCCGGTACCACGGATCACGGAGTCATCCGAACTGATTTTCCTGGCGGCTGGGAAGGCGATGAAGTCAATGCTTTTACCGGGCAGGGGCTAACTGCCGATCAGAAGGAAGCTCAGGCATTCACTAAAAAGTTGCTAACATGGCGCAAGGACCAATCCGCTGTTCATAACGGTAAGATGATGCATTTCTCACCCAGGAATGGCATTTATGTCCTATTCAGATACGACGAGAATGACATGGTGATGGTAGTATTAAGCAAGAGCGCAGAGGAAGTGGACCTTGACCTGTCACGATTTTCAGAGATCCTGCCTGAGGGATCCCGGGGTGTAGAAGTACTAACGGGCGAATCCGTCATTTTGGACAATTCACTGCGTGTCCCGGCCAAAAAGGCGATGGTCATCGACCTTGATTAGTGTGTTTGAAACACGCATCACACATCAGTTGTATGCCTCCTATTGTGCAAAACCATATTTGACACACAACTCTTTTGTGAGCACCTATTTAAGTTTGCATTTCTTGAAAAAGTGAAACTTTTTGTTTTTCGAAATGCAAAGTCAATTTGCAAACGTTTTCATTTCATTAATTATAAAATCCTGTTGGTTTTATTTAAATTCTGTTTTAAAATGCCGATGGTTTGAGCTCGCCTAAGGGCAGAAATGCGCTTTGATAAGTCCAAATCCAGGGTGTTTTATTAACCGGATAACAAATAGTAATAGTATGAAGAAGTATTTACTTATGATGTTATCTATGGCTTTTGCGTGCACGTTGTGGGCGCAAGGCCGTACGATAACAGGTACAGTAACTGATGCCGAGACTGGTGAAACAGTTCCCGGCGCCAACGTCATAGAGCAGGGTACTACCAACGGTACTACCACTGACTTTGACGGTAACTACTCACTACAGGTACCAGACGGCGCGACGCTAGTGGTCACCTTTGTGGGTTACGCGCAGCAAGAGATCGCCATTGGCAACCGTAGTGTGATCGACGTTCAGCTCGCAGTCGATGTAGAGCAGTTGGCAGAAGTTGTGGTTGTGGGTTATGGTGTTCAGGACAAGAAGGAGATCACCAGTGCGACTGTCTCTTTGGATGCTGCCGATTTCAACGTGGGTAATATCAACGATGCCACCACACTCCTTCAAGGTAAAGTTCCCGGCCTAAGTATCTACAACAAAGGGGGCAATCCTAACGCGAATCCTACCATTCGTCTACGAGGTATTTCTACCGTAGGTCAGAACACTGAGCCACTTGTTGTTGTGGACGGTGTAATTGGTGCGTCCCTCAATAACGTTGACCCTAATGACATTGAGTCGATCAACGTATTGAAAGACGGATCAGCTGCTGCGATCTATGGTTCTCGTGGATCATCTGGTGTGATCCTCGTGACTACCAAGTCTGGTAAAGCTGGTAAAGTGACGGCAAGCTATAATGGTTATGTCGCTGCTGCTACCGTACTCAATGAGATCGATGTAATGAATCGTAGCGAGTACCTCGCTGCAGGTGGTGTAGATCTTGGTGATGAGACGGATTGGGTAGATGAAGTGACCAGAACAGGAATCTCTCACGTGCACAACGTATCTGTTGCTGGAGGTAGCGAATCTACTACTTATCGTTTGGCTGCTAACTATCGTGATATCGAGGGTATCCTTGAGGAGTCTGGCTTCGAGCAGATCAACGCTCGTGCCAACATCAATCACATGGCACTGAACGATCGGTTGAATTTGACATTCAACATGTCAATGACAAACAGAGAGTCCAACTTCTCTTTCAACGAAGCACTTCGATATGCTGCCCTGTACAATCCTACAGCGCCTATCCGATTCGACAACGGTAGCTTCTTCCAGGCGGTTCTTTTCGATAACTTCAACCCTGTTGCGATCATCGAGCAGAACACCAACATTGGAAAAAGAAGAGAGCTTAACTATAACGTGAAGGCTGATTTTGAAATCGTTGAAGGTCTAACATGGACAGCCAACCTGGCTCAGCAATTCACTAACAATGTCAACGGTGAGTACTATCCGAGTACTTCATTCTTCCGTGGTTTCAACCCTGGTGGTCAGGCCACAAGAAATGCAGATGATTTCCGATTCATCTTGTTCGAAACTTACGGTACATATGATAATTCATTCGGAAATGTTGATCTGACCGTAACAGCAGGTTATTCATTCCAGGAAGACGAGTATGAGCGTTTCAACGTGACTGCTGGTAACTTCCCTTCTGATGCATTGGGCTTCAACATTCTTGAGTCTTCTGGTGATCTTGTTCTTGGTAACAGGTTGATCGATATCAATAGTGATGCCTCACCTGAGAACAGAATCATCGCTTTCTTCGGTCGTGTTAATCTGACCTTCGACAACTCGATCTTCTTCAACGCGTCACTTCGACGTGAAGGATCTTCGAAGCTGGGACCTGACAATCGATGGGGTACATTCCCTGCCTTCGGCTTGGGTGTGGACTTGAATAACTACCTGCAGTTAGGCGGTGTGAGCCAGTTGAAAGTAAGAGCTGGTTATGGTGTGACTGGTGCTCTTCCCGGACCTTCAGGACTTTCTCAAGACCTCTGGGTATATAGCCTGGATGCTGGAGGTACGGTATCTTTCGATCGAGATGGTAACACAGACTTGCAGTGGGAGCAAAAAGCTGAGTTCAACTTTGGTGTGGACTTCGGACTGTTCGATGGTCGTCTGAGCGGTGCGGTAGATGTGTATACTCGAAACATCACAGACTTTATCTTGGAGCGTAATGTGGATGTGACAGTATTCCCTTCTGGACGCCGATATGAGAACGCTGGCGAGTTGAAGACGAGTGGAGCTGAGCTATCGCTTAACTACGATGTTCTTCAAACTGGTCCAGTCACTTGGAATACAGGCCTGCTCTTGAGCACTTACAATACGAAGCTTGAGGACTACATCAATGATGAGGAGATGAGAGCTAACCTCGGAGCTCCTGGCCAGAATGGTACAAACATGATCCGAGTAAAAGTAGGTGAGGAGATCGGACAGATCTGGGGACCTAGGTTCGAAGGTGTAGATGAGTCTAACGGCGCGCCTACATTTGCGGACATCAATGGAGACGGGCAGGTTATATCTGATCCTGCTGAGGCCCTCAATCCTGATGCTGACTTCGAAGTACTGGGTAGTGGCTTGCCCACCATGGAATTAGGCTGGACTAACCAATTGTCAATCGGACGATGGGATGTCAATGCATTCTTCCGAGGAGCATTTGGACACAGCTTGGTGAATACATTCCGAGCGTTCTACGAGCCAATCGATCCAGGAGCGATCAACTCTTACAACCGTGTGAAGAGTGACAAGTCAGTTGACGGTTTGGAAGTAGCTCAGTACAGCTCACTGTACGTTGAGAAGGCTGACTTCTTCAAGTTGGATAACCTTACCATCGGTTACAACTTCAACGTGAGCAACAACGACTTCTTCAGCAATGCGAGGATCTATGGAAACATTCAGAATGCGTTTGTGATTACAAACTACGCTGGTATCGATCCTGAGCCTGTCTTGGCTGCATCTGGTCCCGTGGCGAATGCTGATGCTCCTGGAGATGCTGATGTATTGTCACCTGGTATTGACAGAAGGAATAATTACTTCACTTCTCGAACATTTACGATAGGTGTACAAGTTTCATTTTAAGAATTGTAAGACAGAAGCAGAGTGATGAAAAATCTTATAAAAATCTCTTTGGTCGTAACACTGGTATTCGCAGGTTACGCATGTACGGACCTTGAAGAAGAGCTTCAGGGCGACTTTACCGAGAGCTTCGAGCCTAGTAATCCGGGCTTTGGCGCAAGCCAGAATACTAATAAGCCAGTTCCCGATGATGGGTTGAATGCGGCTTATAGCACATTGCGAAACGGTACTGCCAACCACAATAGCTACTTCTCTACACAGGAAGTATCTACTGATGAGATGGTGATCACCCAAAAGGGTGGTGACTGGTTTGACGGTGGTATCTGGTTGAACATGCACAGACACGAATTCACACCTACAGGTATTGGTGGAATCGAAGGTGCTTGGAATGACAACTACGGTGGTGTTAGCCAGTGCAACATCTTGTTGGATGGAGAGTTGAGCGTGGAAGGTCGAGCGATGGTGAGAGCGCTTCGAGCGTTCTTCTTCTGGAGACTGATGGACTCATTTGGAAATGTTCCCCTACCATTGAGCCAGGGTGATGATCCTGATCAGAGCACAAGAGCGGAAGCTTTCGATTTGATCGAATCTGAGTTGCTGGCTGCCATTCCTGATCTTCCTACAAGTAAGATCTATGGTCGAATCAACCGGTACGGTGCTTATGGTATCCTGGCGAGATTGTACCTGAATGCAGAGGTGTATACTGGTACGGCTCACTGGCAAGAGTGCATTGATGCTTGCGATGCGATCATCAACGACGGAGTTTACGATCTTGATGGCAACTACGCTTCAGTATTTGCTCCTGATAACGTAGATAACCCTGAGCACATCTTCATTGTACCATTCGATGAGGCTACTGGACAGAACATGAACTTCGGTCAGATGACTGGTCACTATGGTACTCAGTTGTCGTTTGACTTCAGAGATCAGCCTTGGAATGGTTACTCCACATTGGAAGAGTTCTATAACTCTTATGCTGATGGAGATGATCGAAAGGACAACAACTTCCTCGTAGGTCCTCAGTTCGATACTAATGGTAACCCTATCCTTGACCTGGCCTTTGATCAGGATGATCCTGATGGAGCGCCTCTGAACTTTACGCCTGCTATCAATGAGCTAGCGCCTAATGGTTCACGTCAGGCAGGAGCTCGACTAGGTAAGTTTTCTCACAAAATCGGTCAGCAGCCTAATATGGACAACGACTATACGCTTGTTCGATATGGCGGTATACTGATGATGAAAGCAGAGGCTGTAGCTCGTCGCGATGGCAACTGGAGCAATGGTGAGACACTGGGTCTTGTAAACCAGATCCGAGATCGAGCGAATGCTACCACTTACGCTTCATTGGATGCTGATGAGTTTCTTTCTGAGCTAGGACGAGAGTTCTTCCAGGAGTCATTCCGACGTCAGGACTTGATCCGTTTTGGAGCCTGGGGTAACGCATGGTGGGAGAAGCCTGCGCACGGAGATGCGTTCAAAGATATTTTCCCTATCCACCAGAATTCTATCAATGCTTCTACGAAGCTTTCACAGAATCCTGGATATTAATACACCCTGAAATGATAGTGAAGGGTCGCGGCGACGCGACCCTTTTTTTATTGCCCCACATGACCGTCAGCTGTGAGGGCATTTAACCGCGATTGGGGCCAAAATTGGATGTGGTCCTTTCATGTAATTCGTCCTAATTTTGTGGGCTTTATGAGACCCCAAATCTGGAACTGCATCATTTTTTCGACGCTGTGGCTTGCATCCTGTCAGCCAACAGAAGAGACGCTTTTCAGCACCATGGGTGCAGATTCGGGAGTGGATTTCGAAAATCGATTGGTCTATACCGAGGAATTCAATCCTTATACCTACCGCAATTTTTTCAATGGAGGAGGTGTGGCGCTTGGAGATGTCAATAATGATGGGTTGGTGGATATATATTTCACCGGAAATCTGGTAGACAACAAGCTCTTCCTCAATCAGGGGAATTGGCAATTTGAAGATATCACAGAATCTGCCGGTGTAGCTTGCGCCGGAGTTTGGTCTACCGGCGCTACGTTCGCAGATGTCAACGGAGATGGTTTGTTGGATCTCTATGTCTGTAAATCAGGCAAGCCAGAGGGGGACAATCGGCACAACGAACTTTTCATCAACAACGGTGACCTCACGTTTACAGACCAGTCGCGAGAATATGGGCTGGATATTGAAACGCTGTCCACCCATGCTGCTTTTTTTGACTACGATAAGGACGGAGATCTGGATTGCTACGTCCTGTCAAATTCCATTCGATCCATCGGTGGCAATGATCTGATTGAGAGTCAGCGGGAGATTCCTGATCCGGAAGGCAGCGGTGATAAGTTTTTCAGAAATGATGGTGGACGCTTTACCGACGTGACCATCGATCATGGCATCTATACGAGCAATATCGGCTTTGGATTGGGTATCACGTTGACGGACTTTGACAGGGATGGATGGACGGATGTCTTTATTTCGAATGACTTTTTTGAGAGGGACTACCTATATCTCAATGACCAGGGTCGGGGGTTCATCGAGTCTGGCGAGGAGTATTTCGGCAGTATCTCGATGGGCTCAATGGGCGCGGATGCAGCCGACCTCGACAACGACGACGAGCCAGATCTCTTCGTGACGGAAATGTTGCCTAGCACCATTGAGAGGAAAAGGACCAAGGCCGTATATGAAAGTTGGGACAAGTACCAGCTCAACGTAGAGCGTGGCTACTCTCATCAGTATCCTCGCAATGTACTGCAGCGAAACCTGGGAGGCGATATGTTCGTGGAACTTGGCCGATTCTCAGGCGTGGCGGGAACTGACTGGAGCTGGGGGGCCCTGATTTTCGATGCGGATAATGATGGGCTGAAGGATCTCTTCGTGGCCAATGGTATTTACAAAGACTTACTCGATCGCGACTATCTGACGTACATGGCCAATGAGGAGCAGGTGAGACAGCTCATAGCCTCCGGGGAAGAGGCGATCACACAACTCATAGACATCATGCCGTCTCAAGCGGTCCCGAATGCGGCATACAAAAACCTTGGCGATTTCGTCTTTGACAATCACGCCGCAGCATGGGGATTGGGCGAACCAAGCTTCAGCAATGGTAGCGCTTATGGAGATCTTGACAATGACGGGGACCTTGACTTGATCGTCAACAATGTCAACATGCCCGCTTTTGTGTATCGAAACAATAGTGATACATCTTCCCATCGCAGCATCGCATTGACACTTGTGGGAGAAGGCCAGAATCGGACCGGAATTGGAGCCCGGGTGACCGCCTACCATGGCGGGAAGAGGTTTATCTCAGAGAACTATCCATCTCGGGGTTTTCAGAGCTCCGTTGACCATCGCCTTCACCTGGGCGTGGGTGAGATCACGGTGGTTGATTCCGTCCTCGTGGAATGGCAAAGGGGAGGTGTTTCGACCTTAAAGGATGTGGAGACCAACAGTCTTCTCATTGTGAAGGAAGCAGAAGCAATCAGGAAGGACCCAGGTATTTCGAAGGATAAGCCTTCTCTTGTGGCGTCAACAGTGGACGTGCCTTTCATTCATGAAGAGAACAATTTCATAGACTTCGACAGGGACAGGCTATTTCCTCAGATGTATCACAATGAAGGACCAGCACTGGCAATAGCCGGAGAGTTGGAAGGAGATGCTGCCTACGTTTTTGTAGGGGGAGCAAAGGGGTTTCCTGGCATCCTCTATGAACTGGACAGCGACGGTAATGCGAAGCAGCTGATGTCTGTTGATGAGTTCGGTGATGGTATCTCCGAAGATGTGGATGCCCTTTTCTTTGATTGCGATGGAGATGGTGATCAAGACCTCTATGTAGCAAGCGGAGGCAGGGCCTATTCCAAGAGTTCTTCGGCGCTGGATGATCGCCTTTACATCAATAATGGCCAAGGAGGTTTTGTCAAGGATAGGGAGCGATTGCAGTCACTCGGGAGATTCAGCACAGGCGCTGTAGTGAGTCTGGACTACGATGGGGATGGCGATCACGACCTGGTAGTAACCGAACGATTTCATCCATTCTTCTATGGTCCGAAGCTGCGAGGATACGTTCTGGCCAATAATGGCAGCGGCTTTTTCGAAGATGTGACAGAGCAAGTGGCACCGGATTTCATGGAAATGCCAATGGTCACAGATGCGGCTGTGGGCGACGTGGACGGTGATGGTATGCCCGATGTAGCCTTGGCGACGGAGTGGGGGCCAGTGGAAGTGTTTCTAAATCGCAAAGGTGCGCTTGAGCGGAGTACCGAAACGCTAGGTCTGGCACCGGAAAAAGGCTGGTGGAATGTGGTGAAACTTGTCGACCTGGACCAGGATGGAGATTTGGATATCTTCGCCGGCAACCACGGAAAGAACACCTTCTTCAAAGATGAGACGCGTTTGTACATCGCCGATTTTGATGCAAATGGCACGGCAGATTATATTTTCTGCGAGCCCCGTGACGGCAAATACTTCCCAATTGCCGATAAGAATGAGCTGATTGCACAGCTGCCGGTGCTGAAGAAGCGATTGCTGTATTTCAAGGATTATGCCTCGATGTCGATGGTCGACTTATTCCCAGAGCAGCAGCTAAAGGACGCTTTGGTGCTAGATGCCACAACATTATCCTCAACACTTTTTGTTAATGAAGGAGACGGGTTTCGACCGGTAGTGCTGCCCCCTGAGATTCAGTATGGACCTGTATATGCTATTGAGACTTTCGATGTCGATGGAGACGGGTTCGAAGACCTACTATTTGGAGGAAACCAGTATCTGGTGAAGCCGCAATTTGGAAGGTATGATGCCTTGCCATTCACGATTCTCAAGAATGACGAAGGCGCCCTGGGGGACATCGATCAAATCCCTGTGTTTCGGCAAACCCGCAACATTGGACGACTGACCTTAGGCGAGCGTGACATCGTAATTCTTGCAAATAACAACGCTAAAGTAGATGTGTATGAACGTGGGGATTAAAGATTGCTTTTGGATTTGCTTACTGGCGGTCGTTGCGACGAGCTGTCTTCAATCGGATTATGAGAAGATGTTGAAGAAAGAGATGGCCAGTGGTGTGAGAAACGACTCACTCTTTTTTGGTTTCGAGTTCGGTATGACTCGCAAGGACTTCTATGCTGTCGGTTGGGAAGTGAATAAGACGGGAGCCATCATGCATGGCCCTCTTAACAGAACCGTCCAATATCACATGCCAGCCCAGAAGCGAGGAAATCTGGGTATGTACATGTTGTTCTTCCCTGACTTCGACGAAAACGAAACGATTAAAAACATGGACTTGACATTTCGATGGGACGCAGTCGTGCCGGGTCATCCTCAACTGAATGTGGATACACTGTTGGTAGCATCGAAGGATACATTGATGAAATGGTACGGTGGCAATGAATTCATTTTGACAGAGTTCGATAAGGAACCGAAAGAGGTTTGGGTCAAAGTCGATGGCAACCGACGCATTACTCTGACGAAGTTTGAGCAAATTCAGGTGAAGGGTGTGATATCGGATTTGACCAATTCGGAAATTGCGAATAGTTACAGGTAATCATGAGACGCAACATTTTTTATTTTGGAACCCTGTCGATGCTACTGCTGGCGTGCGGTGGAGATTCCGGGGCACTTTTTGAGCGACTACCTTCGGAAGAGACAGGCATCAGGTTCGTCAACCAGCTAGAGTTTGACGAAGACTTCAATGTCTACACCTACCGCAATTACTACAATGGGGGAGGGGTATCTATCGGTGACGTGAACAATGACGGCTGGCAAGACCTCTATTTCACCTCCAATCTCAAGGAGAACAAGCTCTTCCTCAACAAAGGCAATTGGCAATTTGAGGATGTCACCGAGAAAGCCGGAGTCGCCGGTACCCGGGCGTGGTCTACGGGAGTGACAATGGTGGATGTCAACGCTGACGGCTGGCTCGATATCTATGTCTGCAATTCCGGGGATATCGAAGGAGACAACAAGCAGAATGAGCTCTTCATCAATAATGGCGATTTGACTTTCACAGAAAGCGCCGCCGACTATGGACTGGATGATGGGGGCTACTCTACACATGCATCATTCTTCGATTATGATAGGGACGGGGATCTGGATGCGTATTTGCTCAACAACTCCTACCAGGCGATAGGCAGCTTTGACTTGCGGCGAAACGAGCGGCCCAAGAGAGATACCCTGGGGGGAGACAAGCTGCTGCGAAACACTGAGGGGATTTTTGAAGATGTGAGCGAAGAGGCTGGCATCTATGGCAGCGTTATCGGTTTCGGATTGGGTGTGACTGTCGGAGATGTCAATGGCGATAGTTGGGATGACATTTATGTATCTAATGACTTTTTTGAGAGAGACTATCTCTACATCAATCAGCAAGACGGCACCTTCAAGGAGGATCTCATCAATCAAATGAACTCCATTAGCGGGGCATCCATGGGTGCGGATTTGGCGGATATCAACAACGATGGCAACAACGACCTCTTTGTCACGGAGATGCTACCGCGGGATTACGAGCGGTTGAAGTCTGTGACGACATTCGAAGACTGGAACCGCTATCAGTACAATGTTGAAAATGGCTATTACCACCAGTTCACAAGGAATACCTTCCAGCTAAACAATGGTGATAATACCTTCAGTGAGATTGGTCGATTGGCTGGCGTTGAGGCTACTGATTGGAGTTGGGGGGCGCTCATCTTCGACATGGACAATGATGGGCTAAAGGATCTGTTCGTGGCAAATGGGATCTATCAGGACCTCACCGATCAGGATTATCTGCAGTACATTTCCAATGAGGAAGTAGTCAAATCCATCGTCTCGAAACAAGGTGTAGACTATAAGCGTCTGGTCGAGATCATACCCAGCAATCCTATTCCCAACTATGCATTTCACAACCAGGGCGACCTGGGTTTTGCGAACAAGACGGAAGAGTTTGGCTTGGCGGATGAGGGATTTTCCAATGGCGCAGCCTATGGGGACCTCGACAATGACGGGGATTTGGATCTGGTGGTAAACAATGTGAATGGCGAAGCATTCATCTATCGAAGCAATGCCGACAAACTTGGAGGAAATTACCTCAAGTTCAGTCTCGCCGGTGAAGGCCTGAACCCGTATGCGATCGGGGCGAAGATCACCGTGCAGTCCGGGGAAGATCGATATTATGTCGAGCTCCAGCCCACTCGCGGCTTCCAGTCGAGCATGGATTTTCGACCCAACCTGGGATTGAAAACGGATGAGCCTGTAGCGGTTACCATCGTTTGGCCGAATGGTGCATTGACCCGATTGACGGATGTCCCCGTTAATCAGACGCTTGAGGTGTCCATGGCTGACGCCACGGAATCGTTTCTGACTTCTGCCAATAGTCAAATGATCTTCCAGCCAACAGCGCTCCCTTTGTCATGGTCGCACGAAGAGAACACGTATGTGGACTTCCACCGCGATCGTCTGCAATACCACATGAAAAGTACGGAGGGCCCCAAAATGTCCTCGGGGGATATCGATGGCGACGGCGTGACAGACCTATTTGTTGGTGGAGCGAAGGAGAACATTGGTGCGCTGTTGCTGGGGACGGCCACAGGATATGCGGAAGGGAACACGAGCTTCCTGGAGGAGCATAGTATCAGTGAGGACATGGGCAGTGCGTTGTTCGATGCAGACGGTGATGGCGACTTGGACTTGTACGTTTGTAGCGGAGGTGTTGAGTACTCGCGGTCCTCTTCGGCGCTTTTAGACAGGATCTACTTCAACGATGGGTCGGGCGGTTTTGACCGTTCTGCCAGGGTCTTCGTCGAAGGCAATCAATTTATTAGCACTTCGGTGGTAGCGCCTGCGGATATTGATGGAGATGGCGATGTGGATCTGTTTGTTGGTGAGCGATCTAAGCCTTTCTTGTATGGCACCACATGTTCAGGATTTGTTCTTGTCAATGACGGGGCTGGCAATTTCCAGGACAGGACGAAGGACCTTGCGCCAAGTCTTAGCGACATCGGGATGATCACTGCGGGGGATTGGCTGGATCTTGATGGTGACAATGACCTGGATCTGGTACTGACCGGCGAGTACATGGGAGTGCACTTCCTCCAAAACAACGACGGTCGACTAGAACTGGTCGACGAGAGCGTACCTGCAAGCCTCAAGGGATGGTGGAACGAGATGCGTGTCGATGACATCGATGGGGATGGGGATATGGATGTGTTGTTGGGTAACCATGGTCTCAATAGCAGATTCCGTGCATCTGCCGATCAACCAATCAAACTCTTCGTCGCCGACTTCGATGAAAATGGCTCATTGGATCCTGTGCTTTCTGGCTATTCGGAAGACGGCATCTTGCGACCTTTTGCGCTGAGGCACGATCTGATCGACCAGATGAAAGGCCTGAAAAAGCTTTTCCCAGACTATGAATCCTTCAAGGACAAGAGCATGCAGGAAATATTCGGCGAGGCGACATTGGCTGAAGCGATTACGCTGAAGGTAAACGAACTCAGGTCTGGCGTGCTCATCAATGAGGGAGATTGGAAGTTTCGGTTTCAACCCTTCCCGATGAAGGCGCAATTGTACCCGGTTTTCGCCATTGCTACTTCTGATTTTGATGGTGATGGTGACACGGACGTCCTGCTCGGGGGGAACCTGTACGGGACAAAGCCCGAAGTGGGGAGGTACGATGCTGGCTTTGGGACATACCTTGAGAATGATGGTACGGGCCAGTTTTCGGTCATTGAAGCTGGTTTCAAAGTCAAAGGCGAGATCCGGGATTTGGAAGTTGTAGGGAACAAAGTGGTAGTAGCGAGAAACAATGATTCACTTGTCTTTTTTGAATATTAGTCGAGAGGCCGTAAAGGCGCTTTCCCTCTGTCTGATACTCGGCTCTTGTGGGCTGGGTGGCGGAGACATTAGGTTTAGGTCATTGCCTTCGGAGCAGACGGGTATTGCATTTGCCAATAACCTCACCGACACTGAGACACAAAATATCGTCGAGTACCTGTACTACTACAATGGTGGTGGGGTAGCGGCGGGCGACGTCAACAACGATGGCTTGGTGGACCTCGTGTTTTCGGCCAACCAACTCGCTGACGAACTGTACATCAATGAAGGGAATCTTTCTTTTCGGCGGGTGGTATTGGAGGAGGCTTTCGATGGCAAGTGGTCGACAGGTGTCACCATGGCGGACGTCAATGGCGATGGACTTTTGGATATCTACATCTGCCGTGTAGGTGACTACAAGTCCTTCGCTGGAAGAAATAGTCTCTACATCAATCAGGGCGATGGCGTCTTCGAAGAAAAAGCCGCTGAATTTGGACTTGACTTCCAGGGCTTCTCTACACAGGCATCCTTCTTCGACTACGATCGCGATGGGGACCTCGACATGTACTTGCTCAACAATGCCGTGCACACGATCCGGTCCTATGCTCCGGCGAACACGAGGACAAGCTTTGATCCCCAGGCGGGCGACCGTCTCTTTCAAAGTCAATTGGTCGATGGCGAGCAGGAGTTCATTGACGTATCAAAGGAAGCTGGGATTTACAGCTCATCACTCGGTTATGGTTTGGGTCTGGTGTGTTCAGACGTCAATGGCGATGGATGGACAGACATCTATGTTGGCAATGACTTTCATGAGAACGATTACCTATACATCAATCAGCGGAACGGTCAGTTCAAAGAGTCGCTGACGGATTACATTCAGCACACCAGTCGCTTTTCGATGGGTGTGGATGTTGCTGATGTCGATGGCGACACGCATCGGGATGTTTTCACACTAGATATGTTGCCCAATAGCAACGAGATCCTCTTGAAGTCGGCGGGTGAAGACAACAACCAGGTGTCCGAGCGGAAAATTGGGTTTGGGTACAACCATCAGTTTGCCCGGAACAATTTTCAATTGAATCAGGGAGGTGGGTCCTTCTCCGAAGTTGCATTGATCACGGATACGTACGCCACGGATTGGAGCTGGTCCGTATTGATTGAGGACTATGACAACGATGGATTGAATGACATCTTTATCACCAATGGGATCTACAAGCGACCCAACGACCTGGACTATATCAACTACATGAGCAACCAGCAGGGGCGTCCGGATGCGAGGGATTGGGAAGACCTGATCGCGAACATGCCGACCCTGCAGATATCCAACGTGATGTATAGCAACCAAGGTAACCTGACCTTTGAGTCTGTGGGCGATCAGTGGGGTTTGTCAGCACCCTCCTACAGCAATGGTGCTGCCTATGCCGACCTGGACAATGATGGCGATCTGGACATAGCCATCAACAATTTGAACTCTAGGGCGCAGGTATTTGAGAACCTAACGTCTTCTCTGTCGCAGCCACCCAATTGGCTGATGGTCGAGCTAGAGGGGCCAGAGCTCAACAAGCTGGGTGTCGGAGCCGTGGTCCGAGCTCATGTCAATGGCAAAGTCATTGAAAAGGAACTTTCCCTGTCGCGAGGATTTCAGTCCTCAGTACCACCTGTTTTGCATTTTGGACTTGGAGGGACGAGTGCAGTTGATTCATTGGTCGTTCGGTGGTCGGATGGCACATTGCAGTCCGAGACTACTGTACCCACAAATCAGAAGGTGAGCATAGCCTATCGCAAGTCCGGTCGAATTTACTCTGCAGGAGCGACGCCCATGAGCGAGACTATGATGGTAGAGGTTACGCAGGTCGTTGACAACGACTTCAACCACTTCAACTTTGAGCCGTTGGTCCCATTCAACCTGGGAACAGAAGGGCCAGCCTTCACGACAGCAGATATCAATGGGGATGGCTTGGAGGATCTCTTCCTCGGAGGAGCGCACAACTACGCAGGTCGGATCTTGACACAAACTGAGGAAGGCACCTTCGAGGAGCAGCAGGTCTTCAGAGCCGACTCTGTCTATGAAGACGTGGATGCCGCCTTCTTTGATGTCGACAGTGACGGGGACCAGGACTTGTATGTGGTGAGTGGTGGAGCAGAGTACCTGGAGGGATCCTTGATATTGGCAGATCGCATTTATATCAATAATGACGGGAAGTTTGAACAAACCGCCTATCAGGTGCTCACTTCCAATGGCGCCTGTGTGCGGCCGATGGATTTTGATGGAGATGGCGACATGGATTTATTCGTCGGGTCACGATCCATTCCGGGTGCTTATGGTCTCTCGCCATATAGCTACATCCTCGAAAATCAGGAGGGTGGTATTTTCGTCGCCGATACGCTCGAATTGGGCATGGTGACAGACGCGCAAGCCGTGGACTACAACCGGGATGGAGCCATGGATCTCGTTGTTGTGGGGGACTGGATGCTGGTGACGGTACTGGAGAACACGAAGAGTGGATGGGCCAATCGCACGGAGGATCTGGGACTGGCCGATACTCAGGGTTGGTGGCGCTCCGTGACTGCAGAAGATGTCAATGGAGATGGCCGACTGGATATTATCGCGGGCAACCTGGGAGAGAACAGCAAACTCAAAGCCTCCATAGAGGAGCCCGCGAACTTGTATGTTGCCGACTTTGACAACAACAGCTACACCGATCCCATCATCTTCTACTATCTCAACGGTGAGTCGATCCCATTTGCAGGCAAGGATGATCTCGTTCGGCAGATAGCTGCCCTCAAAAAGGGCTACTTGAAATATGAAGATTTTGCGAAAGTGCGCTCGATCCGCACGCTACTTGGCCCCATGTTCCGAGCCGATATGACCACCTTGCCGGTGAGACAGGGGGCGTCCTCAGTATTCTTAGCAGGGGAGAATGGGTTTACGCGAAAAGACCTACCGTTTGAGGCGCAGTTGAGCCCAATTTTCGATGTCGAGGTCGGTGATCTTAATGGCGATGGGTTCAAGGATCTTGTGACGGTGGGCAACTTCTTTGGAGCTACTACACAGTTGGGGAGATTCGACGCGAACGCAGGCGCTATGTACCTCGGGGATGGCGCTGGAAACTTCCTATTCAAATCGAGGTTGAGTATCCCCGGCAATGAGGAATATAGGCATGTCGAAAGGGTAGGTGAGCTGTGGATATTTGTGCCTAATGAGGGCAAAGTACGATCGGCAGACAAATTGCTCGAAAACGCGCCGATTCCGTAGAGGGGTAAGCTCCGGCTCATCGCCGATTATTCCGCCTCACATCTTCTTATTCCGTTTGATGTAATGGTCCTCCTGTGGGTGATTGCCCCTTGCTGGCGGTGATCTTACCTTTAGAGATTAAGCCACCACAACTCCCCACAGAAATGATCAAAAGATTGACCTATCTCTTGTCAATTTTCACAGTATTCACGGCTTCCGCGCAGAGCAAGTTGCTGGATAAAGTGGCCGCTATGAATACCCCCGAAGAGTTGGAGTTTTATTCAGATGAGAGTCTCTCATCTCCTATCTCGAAGATCACGGATGGGACCATGGAGTTTTGGGTGAAGGCACCCATTAGCAAGGGCAAAGCCTCCAAGGCTCAAGAGTACACCAAGGTGGAATTCAACATGAGTTGGGATGGCCGGCGTGAGGTGTACCAGGATGTGAGAGATCTGGGGGAGAAGCTCACGAAGGTTGCGAAGGGCAAGGGTTATGAGGTTTTCAAAATTGAACTTTCCGACAAAGACAAGTCTGACCTCTTCTTCAACTACGTCGAGGACGCCGATAATGCGGTTGTGAAGTTGCAGTCCCAGTTCAGGGGCGGCCGCAATCGCAATGAGACGCTGGCATCGGGGGTACTTGAATTGGACCTCACGAGCGGCAAGGAGAAGTACATCGAGTACCTGTTGAGTAAGAATGCCGATTACAGCTTTGACAACACGGACGCATTCAAGGATGACGATTTGAAAACGCGCGTCATCACTGACTTTGAGAACAGATGGGACATCAAGATCCACCAGTTCGCCTGGGGCGAGCGGGTACCCTACACAGGAGACGACCTGAAATTTTACAGGAGGCATACCGCCGGCATGACTTACACGGGTTCAGACGGCACTTGCTACAAGGCTGGAGTCTCAGTATTCGACGTCAGCGCGACTTCGGATGGACCCTACTCCTACGGCAACGATGGCTCGCAGTTCAACCCCGAGCGGATTCCCTGCGATCGCGCCAAGTTGTAAGACTTTACTTTAGACAGATAAATAACCGGACCACTCCTGGCGACAGGGGTGGTTTTTTTGATGATACGCGCTAGTTCTGGAATTTGGAATTTTGAGTTCTGAGTTGAATACTCCTTCAATTCAAAACTCAAAAACTCAAAACTCAAAATTCATTCCCTCACCCAAATCCGCAGCGAAGTCGGCTCCATCGTCACATCAAACGACTGACCCCCTCTCAGCTTCATAAGGCTTCTCGTGTCCTTGACACCTTTGTCTACATTCACGCCATCGGTATTGGCGATAAGTGTCCAGTTCCCCTCAGGTAGTGTGATGTCGGAAAACTCTGCATCATTGGGGCCAGCATTGAGTATGACAAAGACCTTTTCATCGACTACATAGCCCAGCTGACTTTCGTCTTCAGGTGTGATCCATTGGTAGTAGCCATCAGGCACCGATTCCGCCACCCGAAATATCTTTCCATATTCTGAGAGGCGGAAGGCATTCATCCCCCGCCAGAAGGCGTGCATGTTTTGGTAGTCGTTGCCATTCTCGGTAGTCGGTTTTTGGCCGACGGTTTCCCAGACAAATTGGTTGGCCGTGCGGTGATTGTAGGTATCGCGATAGCCGTGCATATAGACCTTGTAGCCATCCCTGGTCTCTTTCACGACTTCTCGAAGGGGAGCGTGCGCCTTGCTACGCATAATCTCTGAACCTCCGTGTGTGACGATCGGACCAAGTGTGGTATACAGGAGGGTGACTGCGATTTTGTATTCATCTTGATCTACGGCCGTTCTTCCATCGAAACCGGCCCCGCCAAACTGATCAGCAAGTGCGAAGTTGTCATGGATGTCCAGGTAGCTGATACCCGACGTCGGAGTCTTGTCATCAGGAAATTTGTTGGCTAGCCCAAGCATGACTTTTTCTCTTTCGCTGAATTTCCCTCCGGGCCAGCCGCGGTCATTCTTGTAGTCTTTCAGCTCAAATACGGGCCCTTTGAAGGCATTGCGCGAATCGTCCTGGAAAAAGGTGATGGGCGAATCTTCCTTGTACCAGTCCCAATCTGGATTGGCCTCGTAGGCGGGATCGTTGGAGCCAATCCACGCTTCGCCGTACACGATCTTGTCCATGCCGATTTGCTGGCGGAGTGCCTTGAGGGACTGTTCGTCGACTTGTCCGGCCAGATCGATACGGAATCCGTCGATCCCAAACTCCTTGATATAGTATTGACACTGGTCGATCAGCCATCGCTGTGTCATGGGGCGATTTTCCGTTTTCACTTCGTTGCCATAGGCCCCGATGTGATCGAAGTCCTTCGTCCGGTAATAGTACTGCTTGTCGATGGCATTGAAGTTGAAGTACCAGGAGTTGGCATCCATGTTTTCGGCGGTGTGGTTAGGGACGATGTCGATGATGACGGCGATGCCATTGTCATGAAACGCTTGCACCAGATCACGGAACTCATCGCGCTCTGTGCCCGGTTCGCCTCCTTTCGTACGGTACCGCGCTTCCACGGCCATGGCGAAAGACGTCCGATAGCCCCACTGATAATTCTCTTCGGCGATGCCCTGGCTGATCATGTATTCGTCATTGGCGAAGGAGGCCACCCAGTCATCCGTCGGAAAGTGAACATACTCCTGTACGGGCATGAGATGGACAACGTTGATGCCGAGATCCAGCACATAGTCGAAACCGATTTTTTCTCCTCGGCTATTGGTCAATCCCGGAGTGATCATCCCCTGGAAGGTGCCTTTATACTTATCCTCCAGTGGAAGGCGGTCTGTGAAGTCCTGGATGTGTACTTCGTAAGCGATGACGTCCTCCATGGCAGGGATACCACCGCTCAATGGTGTAGCCGGCGTAGTTCGCCGCCAGATACGCCCTTTGCCCCACGTGTCGTCGGACACACGCGCATAAGGGTCGTTGATGTGAACGGGGTTGGTTTCGAAGAAGTGATTCCCGGGGTCGTCGGCTCCATGCACTGTGAAATCGTAATAGACGCCATGGAGGTCTTCATCAAAGAATGCCTCCCAGACACCATCGGCGTCGACGGCCATTTCCACCGTCTGGTAGGCGTCGCTATCATCTTTGCCCTCATAGAGATAAAGCCTGACCATCGTAGCTCGGGGAGCAAAAAGACGCACTGCGGTCTTCCCTTCGTCGATATTGGCGCCGAGTTCTTTGGTGGAGAATGTCTCTCGAAACCAGCCATCGAAAGAGCAGTGCGCTTTCAGGTCCAGCGAAGGGATCTCCAGAAAGTAGACCCTACGCTTGTCCAATGGGGTCTCGGGCACTATCAGTGTAGAAGTGCCTTCGTTGGGTAATACACCCGCGACGTTGATGACATTTCCCGCAGCATCGGTGATACGATAGGCAGAGGTTATGAGCGGTCGCTCTCCATTGACCTCGGCCCAGATCAGTCTCTCGGATTTGAGCTCTGCCGTCAACCCTGCGGTGCTTACTTCCTTCATAAACACCAGGTCTCCGCCTGCTGCATTCTCCGCTTCTGCAGGAGGCTCCAACCACTCGCCGTCGTCGATGCGATACTTAAACTTCGTGTTGGGCTTCACCGTGCCGAAGTCGATATTGTCGATCGTCAGTAGCCATTGCTCACCAGTTTTTTTGAGGTCCCACTGGCGATTGTCCGTTGACGCGTCCCAGTTCCTAAACTCCCCAGTGACCCACACGCGATCCGGCTTCACGCCGTACAGTGCTTCATCGAAGATGAAAGTCAGCTTGTCACCGAATACTCCGTAACCCTGGTTTTTCTGGCCACCGGTGAAAGACTGGCCATAGGAATTGATCGCCGCGATAGAAAGGATCAAAAACAGCACAGGAAGGGATTTTTTCTTCATGGTTTGGAGCTTTTTTCGGAGGGTAAATTTAGTGCCTCGTTTGTGGCTGACAAACTGCCTTTTCGGTGGATAGCAGATCTGATTACGACCAATTCTCCTGCTTCTCTTGGCCTTTCACCAGCCCCCTCAGGAAAAGTGGGATTATGTTCTTTTAAGGAAATCAAATTCCCCTCCCGGGAGGGGCCAATGCTATTAAGCTAGTAACCCCGAAAGCCATTCTCAAAAGCAAAGTCATTTTGACGTAGGAAAAATCAATTGTTGGTGCTAGACAAATCAGCGATTTTATGTGAATAGATGCTTCCTACGTCAGCATGACCTTAGAAGGTTGCTTTTGTGAGAATGGCCAGACGCCTTTGCCGTGTCGGCTACGTGCAGGCAGGCGGGAGTGGGCTGAGTGCGAGGCAGAGGTGGGACCTGTGCGACAAAAAAAAGAGTTCCAAGCTCTCGAAACCTCGAACCTGGAACTCTGAAACTTTTTCGCCTCCGCAAAACTATGGTGGACATTGTCCGCCATAGCTCGCTTTGGCGAGCGAAGGTGGAGAAGATCGGATTCGAACCGACGACCTCTTGACTGCCAGTCAAGCGCTCTAGCCAACTGAGCTACATCCCCATTGGAAGTGCGAAATTAAATCAAAATTGGTATATCGTGGCTAGTGATCCGTGATTAGTGCAGTGTGGTTCTAGGAATCCTCCGGCGAACCTCGAAATGCAGCCACTAGTCACCGATCACCGGTCACGAGATCACTAAATCACCCGCTTAAACTTCTTCACATTCTTACGGTAGTAGTCCGATTTGAGGTTGGACTCCGTTACGCCTCTGCTGGAGGATGCATGAATGAACGTGACTTTATCCTTATCGACCTCGCTGATGATGCCACTGTGGTACCACTTCTCTCCCTTCTCCTTAAACTTGAAAAACACCAGATCACCCGCACGCAGGCCTTTCCATCCTTTGGATCGGCCTATTTTGCTTTGTTCCTTGGCAGTACGTGGGAGATCGACGTCGATCTGACGGTAGCAGGTGTAGATCAGCGCGGAGCAGTCAATGCCGGAGTAGGACATCCCGCCATAGCGATAGGGGGTGCCGAGGTACTTTTTGGCTTCTGTGATGACCGTCGAGATCCGTTTTCGCTTTTTGCGATTTTGGGCATCGGCCGGGGTGATGGATACCACGAAAAGCATAAGTAGAATTACGAATACTGGTCGGATTAAACGCATTATGATACTAATTTGCCGGTGTTTGAGAACGTTCAAATTTAAAAAAACGATGTGTGGAATCACAGGTGTTTTTTCCTTCAATCCCGTTGGCAGGATCCATTTGATACACCTGGAGGCGGCGACGAACGCCTTGGAAAAGCGAGGTCCGGACGTCCATCGTACCTGGTTTGACGAGGTAGCGGGGCTCGGTCACCGCCGGCTATCCATCATCGATACTTCCGAACAGAGCAATCAGCCGTTCTTCGACGAGACGCAGCGATACGCGATCGTCTACAATGGTGAGGTCTACAACTACCAGGAGATCCGCAAGCGGCTGCAGGATCGAGGGGTCAGCTTCCGGACCAACTGCGACACTGAGGTCGTGTTGAAGGCTTACATCGAGTACGGCCCCGACTGCGTGAAAGAGTTCAATGGCTTCTTCGCCTTCGCTATTTATGATATGGCGAACCGGTCTCTTTACCTGGCGAGGGATCGCTATGGCATTAAGCCCCTTCTCTACATCCACGACAATGACAAGCTGCTCTTTGCTTCGGAGATGAAGTCATTGCTTGCGTACAATGTGCCAAGGACCCTGGACCGGGCTTCGCTCTACCACTTCATGGAACTGACGTATGTTCCCGATCAACAAAGTATGCTGGAGGGTGTCAAAAAGGTGCCCGCCGGGAGCTATATGCTGCTCCAAGATGATCAGCTGACCATTCAATCCTATTATGCCTTGACGAGAGAGCAAGCGGTGGACAGCAGTCTGGATGAAGCGATGCCAAGGATCCGCGAACTTATGAGGGACTCGGTCCGTCGCCGGTTGATTGCGGATGTGCCATTGGGTGCGTTTCTCAGCGGAGGGATCGATTCCTCAATTATCGTGGCATTGGCAAGCGAGATGACGCCGCACCTGAAGACCTTCTCGGTAGGATTTGAGGACAACAACTACTTTGATGAGACCCACTACGCAGAGCTTGTAGCTAAGAAATTCAACACCGACCACACCGTTTTTCGGCTTCGAAATAGCGACCTATTGGCCCATGTGGAAGACATTGTCAATTACCTGGACGAGCCATTTGCGGATTCCAGCGCCATTCCCTTTTACATTTTGAGCAAGCTGACCCGTGATAAAATCACGGTGGCGCTCTCTGGTGACGGAGCAGATGAAGTGTTCTCAGGCTACAACAAGCACCAGGCATGGGAGATGAGCAAATCCAGAGGGTTTAGAAACCAGGTGATCGGGGGCTTGGGTCCGTTATGGAGCTTGATGCCGAAGTCCAGATACGGCAAGATCAGCGACCGTTTTCGCCAACTCGACAAGTTTGCGAAGATGATGCGCCTGCCCTACAAAGAGCGCTATTGGTACCTGGCGGCATTTATTCCCGCGCGAAGGGTTGACCGGCTATTTTCCTCTGATGATCACGTGGAAGAACGGCAGTCGGAGTTGCTCAGTGGTCTGCACTCTGATGAGCTCAATGAAATGCTTCGCATGGACATGGATCTGGTGTTGCGGGGGGACATGCTTCGCAAAGGGGACATGATGTCGATGGCCAACGGCCTCGAGGTGCGTGTGCCATTCCTGGATCACACGGTGGTGGACTATGCTTTTTCGCTACCAGCTCATTTGAAGCTCAAGGGTAGCCAGCGTAAGATCCTCTTGCGTGAAGCATTTCGGGAGATGCTACCCCCGGAGCTGTACACACGGCCGAAGCACGGATTTGAGGTACCTATTATGAGCTGGTTCAAGAAAGAGCTGAAGAGTGAGTTGCAGCAGTTTGTCTTCAATGAGGAGCGCGTACGTGAGCAAGGCTTGTTTGCCTGGCCGGAAATAAAAAGGATCAAGCGAAGATTGCACTCGCTTGATCCATCTGATGTACATATCCAGGTCTGGAGCTTGTATGTCTTCCAGAAATGGTATGCTCGCTATTTCAACAACTAATCGCTACCCCAACCACGCTTCCAGCATCCAGCGCGTTTTCTGCTGTCCGTTGATGAGGGCAATCATCATGTCCTCTGTCTCCTGGTCATCAGCTGCAACAGCCATTTCCTTCACCTTGCTCTCCTGCTCCACGAGCTGACCCAATTGGTCGTGAACGGCCTTCACCGCTTCCACGTCAACAGTTACATTCTTGTGTGCCGCCAGGTTGGTGGTCTGCATGTAGTCGGCGAATGTATGAAGTGGCTGCCCACCGATGGTCAAGATACGCTCCGCCAATTCGTCAATCGTCTGCAGAGCGTCAGTGTACAACTCTTCAAACTTCCGGTGAAGCTCGAAGAAGTTCTTGCCCTTGATGTTCCAATGAAAGCCTCGTGTGTTCTGGTAATAGATATGATAATCGCTCAATAACTGATTGAGCTCTTTCGTAAGATCTGATGCCATTTTCCGTATGAATTTTAGTGAATAAACATCTTGTGGTGGCTCTAGGTTTGCTATTTCCTGAGAATTAGAAATAAGTCCAGATTGGTTTCATCTTTCTCTTTGAGCAAGTAGTCCGAGGCTTGGATTTCGCTCACCAGCCCTTGATTTTGATTGTTGAGCTTATTGCGGTTGAGGCGGTTGAGCAAGTCGTAGGGTATCCGCAGCAAAGGTGCTGGTAACCGGTACTGTAGATTCAACACATCAAAGCGTGTGATGCGCTCGACCGATGCTTTATTTTCCTCGTAGTACTCCATCACTTTCTCATTTCCGGCCACTCCCTTCATTTCCACGTTGTCGAAGTACTTTTTGGCGATCCCCACCAATTCGTCTGCTGTGTACTCACGAATGTGCCATGGATTTCGCGTGAGGGTCATCTTGATATTCGGGGTTGTGAGCAGAGCAGTACCTCCTGGTTTCAGCATCCGATGTATTTCCTGGAGGAATAGGTGGTCATTTTTGATGTGCTCAATCACCTGAAAAGAAACGATCGTATCAAATGAATCAGACTCATACGGGCACGGTGGGAAATGACCTTGTCGAAAGTCACCTGACGGGTATTTTTCGCTGAGCGTTTCGATCACAGCGCCGATCTTGTCAATGGCACTATACTTGCTCGCTAAAGGAGCAATCACATCGATGCCCCGTCCCTCTCCACAACCGAGCTCGAGCAGGTCACCCTTTATAAAAGGTACAGCTAGATGGTAGGCCTGAAGCAGCCGCTGGTGGATTGGATTGTCAGAAGGGATCTGATCGGAGGTGATTTCCGTTGTATAGACACTCATGGGAAATTTTCGACAAAGAAATCAAAAAATGCTTAGATTGATCATTTCGAAACGGCGCGCTTCAAATATGTCTCGGTCTTTGCTATTCTCCATATTACTTCTCACTTCCTTATGCCTGCAGGCACTGGATTTCAGCAAGACGGACCTCTCCCACCTCTACTCGCTTGGGAGTCCTGTGGACGTTCGCTTTCAGCTGGTCCCTTCTACTGCTGACCAGACTACCTATTACCTGAGGGTTGAGCGGCGAGTTCAGGTGACTTTTGATTTGAGCTTTTTTACGCAGGAGAAATATACGGACACAAGTGAGGCTTATGTGCAGCCTACATCGATAGATACCCTTTCACATTCAGAACGGTTCACGGTACTGCAGTGCGAACTCGCGACGGACTCTCTCGATCAAATTGTCGTCATACAACTGGTCACGGGTAATCAGAAGTACTACTTTCCCATTGTGATGGACGCCGATAGGTTGTCGTCCTTCTATCCCTGGCAGAATGGTCCTGTGACAGCAGCGTTTTCGCAGCAGGCCCCTGAGTTCAGGGAGGCCGATTCTCTTTATGCCTACGCGTACTCCATGGACTTTGGGCTGGCAGACCCACCTTTTGGAGTGATGAGAGCGCTGTCACCTGAGATGTCAGTAGATTCGATATTCAGCTATGATCACACCGCCGATTTTCAGGACTGGGTCTTCTATTTCGTACAGGAGGACACTGCTTCATCAAAGGGGAGCGGTTTTCTAAAGTGCCCGCCATATTACCCGAGATATCGCACGGTTGAAGAACTCGTAGGCCCTTTGCAGTATATCTGTTCCTCCAAAGAGTTTGAGGAGGTGGTTACGGCCCCTAATCTTAGGAGCGGTTTTGAGGACTTCTGGATTTCCACACTGGGCAATCAGCAGGAAGCGAAGATCGCCATTCGTCGGTATTACCGACGTGTGACCGGCGCCAACCAATACTTCACAAACT
This sequence comes from Cyclobacteriaceae bacterium, assembly GCA_965227935.1. Lineage (GTDB taxonomy): Bacteria > Bacteroidota > Bacteroidia > Cytophagales > Cyclobacteriaceae > JAWPMT01. The sequence goes on from CBDDGS010000055.1 coordinate 1,495,172, forward strand.
ATAAGCCCGGATGGAAAACCGACCAGGGCATGATCTACGTCGTATTCGGTGCACCACAGCAGGTCTATCGGACGGGGCGAAAGGAAATCTGGATGTATGCAGGTGGATTGCAGTTTGAATTTATCAGGATATCCACGTTGTTCTCTCCTACGCTGTATACCTTGCTGCGGGATCCTGAATACAAAGACAAGTGGGTACAGAGAATCGCAAGCATTCGACAAGGTTCGTAAAGGCGCCGATCAAGGATGAAAACATGATCTATGGCATCCGCGCCGTTATTGAGGCGCTGGAGGCCGGACGGGATCTCGAAAAAGTATTCATTCAAAAAAACCTTCAAGGCGACCTGGTCAAGTCGTTGTGGTCATCTCTTAAGGGGACTTTCACGCCGATTTCCAAAGTACCTGTCGAGCGACTCAATCGATTCACCCGGAAGAATCACCAGGGGGTGGTAGCCTTTGTATCTCCAGTCAAGTACTATTCACTCGATGGCCTTGTCCAGCGCTTGTACGAGGACGGCCGTGCCCCACTACTTCTGCTTCTGGATGGTGTTACCGATGTCCGGAATTTTGGCGCCATCGCCAGAACGGCAGAGTGCATGGGCACAGATGGGTTGATCATTCCTACGAAGGGAGCCGCACAGATCAATGCTGATGCGATGAAGACATCGGCAGGGGCCCTTAGTAGTCTGCCGGTCTGTCGTACAGAGGACTTACCGGGTGCTTTGCGGTATTTGAAGGACTCGGGGCTACAGACTGTGGCCTGCACTGAAAAAGCGGAGGACAGCATTAGTGATGTTGACTTCTTTTCACCAGTCGCGGTCGTCATGGGCTCAGAAGAGACGGGTGTTTCGGAGGAGGTCCTCGCTGAATGCGATCACCGTGCCAAGATCCCCCTGCTGGGGAGTATCCAATCACTCAATGTTTCCGTGGCCGCCGCGATGGTGCTGTACGAGATCAATCGGCAGCGCAGCTGATCAGACGTAATCGTCGCCTTTTAGCGTTTTCACATCTGTCACGAAAGCCTTGAACTTGGCGGCATCGTCTTTCCGGCATACGAGCAAGACATCGTCGAAGTCGGATACCAGGTAGCCATCCAGGTCGTGAAGTACGATGAGTTTGCCTTTGGGAGCCTTGATAAAGCTATTGGTACAATTGTAGAGTATCGTGTCCGCTTCTATGACATTACCGTCGTCATCCTGGTCGCGGATCTCGTGGAGGGCATTCCACGATCCCAGGTCGGACCACCCAAAATCTCCGAGTACGACGAAGACGTTGTTGGCCTTTTCCATGACGGCATAGTCGATGGAGATGTTTTTGACAATCGAAAACGCCTTTGAAATGAAAGCTTTCTCGTCGTCTTTGTAGAAAGTATTCCGTCCATTTTCGAAGATTTCGGCCATTTCTGGTTGAAACTTTTCGAAACTGCTGACGATACTTTTCGCTGACCAGACGAAGATGCCCGCATTCCAGACAAAGTCGCCGCTTTTCAGGAAGGTCTTTGCCAGCTCAAGTTCCGGCTTCTCAGTAAAGGTCTTCACCTGCTTTACGTCGCCGTCCTCCTCAATGAACTGTATATAGCCATATCCGGTCTCAGGACGGTGAGGTTTGATGCCTATAGTGATGAGTTTGTCACCTTCGGTGGCACCTCCCACGGCCGTTTCGATCACCTGCCTGAACTTGTCTTCCTGAAAAATGGCATGGTCTGCAGGTGTGAAAATCAATACCGCATCTTCATCCTTCTCCCGTATCTTATATGACGCATACGCCACACATGGGGCGGTATTTCTTTTGGCAGGCTCTAAAAGAACTTGCTCTTTTGACAGCTCCGGGAGTTGCTCGCCGATCAGCGATTCATACAGCGCGTTGGAAACTATATAGATATTTTCAGTGGCGACGAATTGTGCGAACCTATCGAAGGTCATTTGCAACAATGTGCGTCCGGTACCCATGACATCCAGAAACTGTTTGGGTTTGCTGGTCCTACTATAAGGCCAAAATCTGGTACCTGTTCCACCGGCCATGATAATGGCATAGACGTTTTTATGCATTCGAAAATGACTTGTTTTGGCTGAGCCCAAAGATACTTGAAACTTGGGATCGCCCCTATGACAATCTGCCAGAGATCATTTAAATTCGCCTTCCTTTTACAAACCAAAGTTTGCGTGCAAGTCCCCCGAAATTGTTAAATTAATACAATGAATCCAGGGACAATTTTCAAATCATGGAAGTAGTCACCAATGACAGGCTCAAATCTACCTTAAAAGAGGTATTTGGCTATGATCACTTTCGTGGCAATCAGGAGAGGATCATTCAAAACATTGTCGACGGCAAGAATACCTTCGTCATCATGCCCACAGGGGCAGGCAAATCTCTCTGTTACCAACTGCCGGCGATTGTGCAGGACGGGGTGGCCATTGTGATATCGCCATTGATCGCTTTGATGAAGAATCAGGTGGATCAGATGAATGCCGTAGGCGTCGATGCGCGGTTTTTGAATTCCACGCTTTCCAAGAGCGAAGTAAACCGAGTGAAGAATGACACGTTGGCGGGCATCGTCAAACTGTTGTATGTGGCACCGGAGTCTTTGACTAAGGAGGAAAATGCTGAGTTTCTGAAGTCCGCAAAAATATCGTTCGTGGCCATCGATGAAGCCCACTGTATTTCCGAATGGGGGCATGATTTTCGGCCAGAGTACCGACGTATCAAGTCCATCGTCAACGAGCTGGGAGATATTCCCATCATTGCTCTGACGGCTACTGCCACGCCGAAAGTGAAGTTGGACATCCAAAAAAACCTCAACATGGAGGATGCGACGATATTTAAGTCGTCGTTCAACAGACCCAACTTGTACTATGAGGTGCGCCCCAAGCAGGAGGCGAAAAAGCAGCTCATAAAATTCATTAAAGATAATAAGGGCAAGTCTGGTATCATCTATTGCCTTAGTCGCAAGAAGGTGGAGGAAATTGCCGACTTTCTCAAAGTCAACGGCATCAAGGCCGAGCCCTACCACGCGGGGATGGATGCCAACCAGCGCATGGCTAATCAGGATGCGTTTTTGAATGAGGACCTGCATGTCATCGTGGCTACCATCGCCTTTGGTATGGGCATCGACAAGCCGGATGTGAGATTCGTGGTCCACTATGACGCACCCAAGTCTATCGAGGGCTACTATCAGGAGACAGGCCGCGCTGGCCGTGATGGCCTTGAGGGTATGTGTCTGATGTTCTATAGCTACAACGACATCATTAAGCTTGAAAAGTTCAATAAGGACAAGTCCGTCACGGAGCGGGAAAACGCGAAGTTTTTGCTGGAGGAGATGGCGGCTTACGCCGAGTCCTCAGTATGTCGGAGAAAGCAGCTGCTCCACTACTTCGGTGAGGAATTTGATTGTGAGCGCAATGGTGGGTGTGACAATTGTGTGCATCCCAAAGAAGAATTTGATGGTACGGACTATGTGATGAAGGTCGTGGGGGTCGTCAGGGACACCCAAGAGCGTTTCGATATTAATCATACAGTGCATGTTCTGCTGGGCAAGAATACACAGCACGTGAAGAGCTACTCGCACGATAAGCTGAGCCTTTTTGGTAGTGGTAAGGATGAATCGGACGGCTTCTGGAAGTCCGTGGTGCGGCAAGCCCTGTACAACGAACTCTTGACGAAGGACATCGAAAATCCTGGTCTATTCAGAGTGACGGAGGCTGGGCATAGATTTCTGAATGATCCCCACAAGATCCTGCTCACAAGGGATCATGATTATACGACGGAGGGTGACGAAGAAGAGTCCGAGCGGCCAAGTTTTGACCCTAAGTCGTATGATACGACGCTCTTTGAGATGCTCAAGCACCTCAGGAAGTCAGTGGCAAAGGACAAAGGAGTGCCCCCCTATGTGGTATTCCAGGACCCATCCCTTGAAGAGATGGCCACCCTGTACCCAACTACTAATGACGAGCTGATAAAGATCGTCGGTGTTGGGGAGAGCAAGGCCCGTAAGTTTGGGCGACCATTTCTGGAGGCCATCGAGAACTATGTCGAAGAAAATGACATCGTGACGGCTGGCGACGTCTTGGTCAAATCCGCCGGGACGAAATCCAAGAACAAGATTGGTATCATCATGCAGATAGATCGCCAGATAGATCTGGAGGAAATCGCGGAGTCGAAGGGCATGAAGTACGAGGATCTGATCACGGAGATCGAGACGATCTGCGATGCTGGCACAAAATTGAATTTGGACTATTACATTGATCAATTGTTGGACGACGACCGGCAAGATGATATCTATGACTATTTCTTAAATACGCATACCGATGACATTTCAGAGGCACTCGAGGAGTTGGGGGACGAATACTCTGAAGATGAGGTTCGACTGATGAGAATCAAATTCATGTCTGAGTACGCGCATTAATTTCACGCTGTAAGTTTTATGAAGATACTAGTCCTTGGCTCTGGAGGGAGGGAGCATGCCCTTGCCTGGAAGATTCGGCAGAGCCCACGTTGTGAAAAACTATACATAGCTCCCGGTAATGGGGGCACTCATCAGATTGGCGAAAACCTGCCTATCAACGTTTCGGATTTTACTCAAGTGCGAGAGGCGATCAAAACTCACGAGATCGACCTTTTGGTAGTAGGTCCGGAGGATCCTCTGGTCAATGGTTTGGTCGATGAGCTGAAGGCTGCTGATGATCTAAAGGATCTGCGCATCGTCGGACCACAAAAGGAGGGTGCCCGCCTCGAAGGGAGTAAGAAGTTCGCTAAGGACTTCATGTACCGATACGGTATCCCAACGGCAAAGGCACGCACCTTCAATGCTGAGAGCTTCGACGAAGGTTTGGCGTTTCTCGATGAGACAGAAGGGCCCTATGTATTAAAGGCGGATGGTCTTGCCGCGGGTAAGGGCGTGATCATCACCAAGGATCGCGAGGAAGCGAAGCAAAGTCTGGAGGACCTCTTGATCAACAAGCGATTTGGTGAGGCCAGTGCTGAGGTGCTCATTGAGCAGTTCCTGGAAGGTATTGAGCTGTCAGTTTTTGTTTTGACAGATGGCAAGGATTTCGTCCTGCTGCCTGAGGCAAAGGATTATAAGCGAATAGGTGAAGGTGACACTGGCCCGAATACCGGAGGCATGGGGGCCGTTTCTCCCGTTTCATTTGCGTCGCGGCAGTTCATGAGCAAAGTATTGAGTCGCATCATTAAGCCGACCATTGCTGGATTGCAGGAAGATGGCGTGCCCTATTCAGGATTTATCTTTTTCGGATTGATCAATGTGAAGAATGAGCCATACGTCATCGAGTACAATGTACGGATGGGAGATCCCGAGACCCAGGCGGTCCTACCACGACTGAAAGCGGACCTCGTGGACCTGCTCGTCGCCACAGCGGATGGGCAACTCGGTGAGGCGAAAGCCGAATTCGAGCCTTACACTGCCTGTACCGTGGTGATGGTGTCCGAAGGATATCCTGGCGCTTACGAAAAGGGGAGAGAGATCACAATTTCCGACAAGGTCAAAGGTATTCTGCCGTTTCATGCCGGGACGGCCATGAAGGACGGCAAGCTTGTCACCAGCGGCGGTCGTGTGGCAGCAGTGACGAGCCTGGGAAAAAACCTGGATGAAGCGATGACGAAAGGTTATTCCGGCATAAAGCACTTCGATTGGGAAGGCATGCAGTATCGCCGCGATATCGGTCGGGACCTACGAAACTTCAGTAGCGATCTATAGCAATTTGAAGACTCCCCATATGCCTGACAACCGGACACCCGGTGGGCTTATAAGAAATTGGCAATTAGTCCTCCGCCACCTATATTTGGTAAGATTCGATATGCGAAAGAAGGATGGGATGTAGCAGTTGTGATAGTGAGTCCTCTACAGCGGGCTGTCAAAGCAATGGTAGCTGCAAAACTGGGGGTTGTAACAAACTGAATGTGTTCGATTGGCTGTCAGATATGGACGGCTTGATGGAGCAACTGTACGATATTGTGGAAGTCCGTTTCAAGAACGGTCGGAAGGAGTTTTTTCGCAATACCCAGGGATTGAACCTGACAACGGGCGACGCCGTAGTCGTCGACGTGCCACATGGCCACCATGTCGGTCACGTCTCGCTGCAGGGCGAACTGGTCAGGCTCCAGATGCGCAAGAAGAGCGTAAAGGACAACAATGATATCCGGAAGATTTATCGCCTGGCCACTGCCAAGGACATCGAAAAGCTGCGCAAGGTAAAAGCGCGAGAAGTTCCCACCCTTTATCGCACCCGTGAGATCATCCAAAAGCAGTCTCTGGCGATGAAACTCACGGACATTGAATACCAGGCGGACAATACCAAGGCGACTTTCTATTATTCCGCGGATGAGCGCGTTGATTTTCGGGAATTGATCAAGATCCTTGCAGCGGAATTCAGGATTCGTGTCGAGATGCGCCAGATCAGTCTACGGCAGGAAGCTAGCCGACTGGGAGGTATTGGCTCATGTGGGCGCGAGCTTTGCTGCTCTACCTGGTTGTCGGAGTTTACCTCTGTGAGTACTCAGGCGGCACGATATCAGAACCTGTCGCTCAATCCCAACAAGCTGTCCGGACAATGTGGCCGACTGAAGTGCTGCCTCAACTACGAACTCGACAGCTACATGCAGGCGCTGGAGCATATCCCTGAACTGGAGGGTCCGCTCTACCTCGAAATGGGTGCGGCAAAACTTCAGAAGACAGATATCTTCCGAAGGATCATGTGGTTCAGCCTGGAGGATGAAAATACATGGCACCCTGTAGAAACAGAGCGAGTGAGCGAGATCGTGGCGATGAACAAGCAAGGGAAGAAGCCTGCTACACTCCTCGACAATGAGTTGGAGGAAAAGGGCATGATGAACGCCCTCAACAGCGATCTCGAGGCAATGGATCGCAAGTTTAAGAGGCAGGGCAAAAACAAGAAAAGAAAAAACAAGCGACGAGGAGGCAACTCGTCCAACAATCCGAAGTCACAACATCGAAAGAAATCGAATAAACAACACCACCGACAATGAGACGATTTCACTGGTTGCTCCTTGGAGCGATGGTCTTCACGGCATGTGATGAGAACCGCATCTATGAGAAGTTTGTGAAGATGTCCGAGTACTGGCATCAGGACGAGGTCATCAGCTTTGAGTTTGAGATCGAAAATGATAGCCTGCCCTACGACCTAATAGCGCAGTTCAAACAAGACATTGATTTCCCCAATTACAACTTTTACTTTTCCTATCAGCTGATCGATGAATCAGACAGTGTTTTGGAGGAGAACCTGGAGGAGACTTTGTTTTTTGAGCCTAAAACAGGGGAGCCGCTGGGTAGTGGCATTGGAGATACTTTCGACCACGAACATGTGCTGAAGGACAATTTTCGGTTTCCAGGGCCGGGTACCTATGAGGTGACCTTCCGACAATTTATGAGGGTCGATAGCATCCCCCATATTCTCCGTGTTGGCCTCCGTGTGGAGAACGCCTCCGCTGACTAGTCCAAAGGCCTTAGGTCCTGCAGCACAGTCGGGATCAATTCAGATACCGTCGGGTGAATGTGTACTGCACGACTGATTACCGTGTAGGGAGCCTGCGCATACATGATATCTAGCAGCGAGTGAATGACTTCATCTCCTTCGATGCCGAGGATGGTAGCACCCAGTAATTGCTGAGTCTCGGCATCCACCAGGATTTTCATGAAGCCATTGGTTTCGCCCTTTTCTTTGGCCCTGGCGATACGCGACATGGGGCGTGATCCAATCAATACTTTCCTTCCGCACTGACGGGCCTCTGTCTCGCTCATCCCGATCCTGGCCAGTGCAGGGTCGGTATAAAGGCCATAGCAAAGAATTCGATCCATGACGCTTCGAGGGTCATTGTCGAAAAGATTGGCAGCCACGATTTCGTAGTCATTGTAGGACGTATGGGTGAATCCGCCTCGCCCGTTGCAGTCGCCAATAGCCCATATGCCGGGCACACTGGTCTCTAGTGTGTCAGTGACGACAATATTGCCTCTACGGTCTTTAGCAATGCCAGTGTTCTCCAGTCCCAGGTCGTCGGTGTTGGGTACTCTTCCGACTGCCAGTAGCAAATGGGACCCGACTACCTGTCGATCGCCATTGTCGCAGTCGACATTGATCAGGATTTGATCGTTGTCTTGAGGTATGCCATCCAGGCATGTCGCGTCTAGTCGGAATTTTACCCCTTCTTCTTCCATGAATCGTTGCAGCTCCTCTGAGATGTCAGGATCCTCGCGACTTACAATGCGGCTATTTCGTTCCACGATCGTGACCTCACTACCAAACCTCCGAAACATCTGCCCAAACTCCAGCCCGATGTAGCTGCCGCCCACGATCAACAGATGTTCTGGAATGGTCCGTAGCTGCATGATCTCGTCATTCGTCAGATAAGGCACCTGCTCATAGCCGGCAGGGACTCTCGCTCGACCTCCGACGTTGATGAAGATCTTCTCCGCAGAAAGGCGGTCGTTATTGACCTCGACAGTATAGTCCGAAATGAACCTCCCGTGCCCTTCGAAGACGGTGATGTTTTCGGTACCCTTCATCCACTCCTCGACCCCGGTAGTGGCGGCGTTGACAATATCATCTTTTCGGTCCTGAACTTTGTTGATGTCAATTTCCACACCTTCCGGTACTATCACACCATATTCTGCTGCCCGCTGCACCATCCGCGCCACCCGGGCGCTGGCTACCATGGTCTTGGTGGGGGTACATCCGTTATTGACGCAAGTACCACCAAACTTGCCTTTCTCGATGACGGCCACCTTCCAGCCTTCCGAGGCCATTCTGGCGGCAAGTGACGGGCCGGATTGTCCCGTTCCGATGACGATGGCGTCGAAAGTTTTGGTCATGGTTTTTGGGAGTTAAATGTAAGGATTTGCCCAGAAAGCAAGTGTGGCTATCGCGACAGTCAAGGCAAAGGGATCCACCCCTTTTCGCCGGGCACTTGTGGGAACTCACGGTTTTGCCATCGCTGTTTGGCGTCTTCGATTTTGTCCTTGCTAGTGGCCACAAAGTTCCAATAGATGTGTCGCTCTTCAGCGAAGGGTTCGCCTCCGAATAGCAATACATGGCTGTTCTCACCTAGCTGTATGAAGCAGACGTCTTCTTGTTTGGAGACCAGCATATTTCCCTTTTCAATACGTTCGCCACAAGCTTCGATGTAGCCGTCGACGACCACCAGGCCGATTTCACCCTTGAGATTTTGAGCATTGAAAGGTACCTTTTCGGTGCTTCGCATATCCATCATGAATTGATGGGAATAGGAGGGGACTGGAGATCTCTGCCCATAGGCCTCGCCGGCGACGACGGTGAAATCAACGCCATTCTCCGACCATTTGGGAAGACGCTCCGCCTCAATATGATAGAACTCTGGTTCCATCTCTTCCTTGTCTTTAGGTAGGGCTATCCAGATCTGGTACCCATGTACCGTGCGAGTAGCACCGTCTCTGTGATCTTCGGGAGTTCGTTCCGTATGCGTTACCCCACGCCCAGCAGCCATTAGGTTTACTGCTCCGGGAGTGATTCGCTGGACACTGCCTATACTGTCTCTATGTATCACCTCGCCCTCGAAAAGGTAGGTGAGCGTACAAAGGCCTATGTGAGGATGCTGACCGATATCGAGATACTTCCCTTCTGATATTTCGGATGGGCCCATGTGGTCAATGAAGATAAAGGGTCCGACCATCCTTTTCTTGCGAAAGGGGATCAGCCGCCCAACAAGGAAGTCGCCAATGTCCCGACTTCGCTCCTCAATGATTAAACCTGCATTGGACATGGCCTATTTGGTTTTTGTTTTGGCTTCCCTGACTCGGTTGAGGTAAAGTTTCATTCGCTCCAGGACCCCCTCTTTGTCTATCCAAAAGGCGCGTGAGAAAAACATCGTATGTGGCCACTTCTTGTCAGAGAGCAGCCCCGGATAATAGACAAAAGCCTCCTTGACGGAAGCAGCTTCATGGAAGACTTCATCATCGGTGAGGACCATACCTCGCAATTTCTTGGATTGCAGGACCGTGAGGTCCGCATACTGGAAGGTCTTCTCAAGCTGAAGGTCATCGAATCTGTGAAAAGACTGCTCCTTGATCTTCTCTCGTAGGTACCATCCGTCTGGATGCTCATGCTGCTGGTAGGGCTTTGGTGCCCACTTGTTTTCACTGATATCCCAGGCATACTGCAGGTACTTCTTGAGCAGTTTGGGACCTACATTTTTGGCATCATCTACTTTGATCTGTGAGGGTAGCACGCTGGAGATCACATACACACCCACCTTTGCTCGGGTGATGGCCACATTCAGACGATTTTCACCACCTTCCAGGTTCAGTGGTCCGAAGCGCATCTGCATCTTACCCGACTTGTCTGGCCCGTAGGCGGTGCTGAAGATGATGATGTCCCGCTCATCTCCCTGCACATTTTCGATGTTCTTCACAAAAAGGCTTTCAGGAAGGGTTATCTTCTTTCGCGTGGCCATCTCGTCCAGGAGGTCAAGGATATAGGACTGTTGACGCGCATTGAAAGTCACAACTCCAATATCCTTGGAAGGATCCTTTTTGATGATTTCATAAACGAGGTTGACCACCTTCACCGCCTCGACGATGTTGATATTACTCTCCCAGATACCATCCACCTTGAGGTACTTGATTGCCTTGTTTTTGCGATTGACAGAATCGAAATGCGGCAGCATTCGAAGGCGATGCTCATAAAAGTGTTCGTTGGAGAACTCAATGAGTTCCAACGATTGGCTTCTGTAATGGCCTTGTAGTTTGGTGTCGGGCAAGTACTGCTGCGCCAGGTCCAGTAAGGAGTCGATCTCCAACTCCGGAATATCATCATCGTTGTCTTCGTCCCACCGGACGCGGTACAGGTCGAAGGGCTTCAGCTGCTTGTTGTCCCCAGCGATCACGATTTGCTTACCCCGGTACAAAGCGGGTATCGCCTTTTCTGAAAAACACTGCGATGCCTCGTCGAAAATGACCAGATCGAAAATTTCCGTCATTGGGAAGATGGCGGAAGCAGACTCTGGCGATGCCATCCAGCAGGGGAGCAACTTGAATAGCTCCTCGTTGAAGTTGGCAATTACCCGTCTGATTGGCCATATCCTTTTCTTCTTCGTCACCTGGTGGTAGAGATCCCGATAGGTGACCAGGTTGTTGAGTCGGTTGTACTCCAGGTCTTCGTAGGTCCTTTCGCGGGATTTGAGTAGCAGGATATCGGCGCTTACATTCTTCTTATCCTCGACGGCCTCCCGCAGCGTTTTCTCGAGCATCTCCATCTTGTTGGAGGACACGGCCCGAAGAATTGGGTACTTGGTTTCGATGTGGTCGATCCAGGCAAGAGCGAGGCTGTTTTGTAGCACATTGATGACACCATCCGGTGTGAACCGATCGCCCACCAATGCGATGAGGTCCTCCGTGATCTTTTCCTCCGACAAGCTGAACGATCGCTTCAGCTCGTGATACTCCGCCAGTTTATCGAAATCCTTGCGAAGAACATCGGTCACCTCTTTTGCCGTATGCTTGGCAAGGGTCAGGCCCCGGATTTGAGTCTCCGACAAGTACCGGCTCCAGTTTTGTTTCTTGTCTGGAATGTCCTTGACCAGGTTGATGAGTTTCTTGAGCATGTTCACCTGGTCCTTGCGCTGGTCTTTGATAAATGGGATCATTGACTCCAGCGGTCGCAGGTTGCTCAGCAGCTCATAGCTTTTGAAGGCCAACTTTTGATAAAAGAACCAGTTCTGCAGATCGATCTTACGTATGACGCCAGGGAAGTCGTAGAGCCACTTCTTCTGCAGGAGTTCTGAGCTTAGGTGCTCGTAGTTGAGGCGGTTGTCAATTTTGTCCAACAATGACTGGAACCCTTCCCGGTTGCTCTTCAGGTTGTTACTGACCAAGACCCTGGTGATAAGGATCTTGTCGTCGGAGAATAGCTTCCACCGCAACCAACTGATAGGCCCTTTTCGGGCATTGATGGCGTGCTCCAATGCCTCCTGAAATCGGCCCAGTTCATTGGCTTTTAAAGAGATTTCCGGTCCTGGTCCTTTGAAGCACTGCATGATGATACGCTCCTGCTCAACCAGCCAGGGATATTTGACGATGGGTGGCTCTTTGACAATGTGCCGAAAGTGATGGTACACACGCTCATTGTCCAGGTTGTTGGTAAGTTGCTCCAGTTCCTCGGGTTTGTCCGATAGCATCTCGAGGGACTCGAAATCCACGGGCTGGTTGAGGATGGCACGGGCCTTCTCCACTGTCGTCTTCGAGTACTCCACTACCTCTTTCACCAGCTCCTGTATGTCAACAAGGTCCTGCACTTTGTAGTCAGCGAACGACTTGCCCCCTATCCAGAAGTGAGACTTGTTCTCAAACTGCAGATAGTACTGGAGGTACTGTCTCAGCTTCGTGACAAAGGCGTCTAGCTGTCGGTAGTCGAAGTTTCGATAGTCTTGATTCAGGGGGATTGATAACTGCATCGGGTCGGAAGTGAGATACAGCTCTTTGACGCTCTTACCACATTCCGATTCGTCGTAGAGTATCTCCCGAAAATCTGTGAGTTCCTCTACGGCCTGATCAATCTTGCGACTGGATTGATGGAAGGTGCGCTCCAGTTGAATGGCATCCAGCGAATTGTTTTTCTGGCGATACTCGCCAAGTCGGTCGACTTGCCGCGCGATCTGCTCAAAGATGCTCTTGCGGTCATTCTTGAAGTCATGGACCAACCCGATAAAGTCGTGTAGCAGCTTTTCCCTTAGTCGGTTATAGACAACGTCGAGCGCTGCTCTTTTTTGGCATACCAGGAGCACATTCTTGCCGCGGGCGATGTAGTCACAAATGAGGTTGGAGATCAATTGTGATTTCCCAGTGCCCGGTGGGCCCTGGACAATCAAGGAGTTGCCTTTTTTGATCAGACCCAGGGCCCTTTCCTGATAGGCATCAAGTTCGAAGGGGGTAAATGTATTTTCTTCCAGGAGGCGGTCAGAAAAGCGGGTATCCCTTTCATCTTCCATGTCCTCTCGCTGGCGTTGGAAGAAAAACTCTTCGAGGTCTTTGATACGCTCATTATCGATGAGATCGACATAGTCCGGCACGAGGTAGGATCCTGCCTGCGGGAAGATGCCCAGGACAGCTTCCGGGTACAACTTCAATTGACCGAACTTCTCCTGGCTTTCCAGCTCGGACCTCCGATAGTCCTCAAATCCCTTGAGCTGGTCCATGAAGTTGCTCTGATTGAAGTTAATCTCCATGTTGCTGTTTTTGAGCAACTCGTACAGCTGTGTGCGGAATACGGTGGGATCGCGGTCGAAGTCGTTGAATGAGGTCTCCAGGAGCTCCTCGTCCAGTTTCGTTTTGTTAAAGAAGGAATAGGCGAGAATGAAGGACTTATTAAAGGTAATATTGACATCCGTCCGGATTTTCAGATGCCACATATTGTTGGCTTCCCGCAGCTCGACGGGAAAGAACAACAATGGACCTCGGACAAGCGTCTCATCAGCAAACTTTCCCTGGACCATAGGCCAGCCGACATACAGGTCACGAGCTCCGCGCTCATCGAAAATGAAGCGCTCGATTCTCTGGATTTTCTTCAGCCGACGGCCAAGTTTGTTCGCATCCTTGTCGCGACTGTCAATGTTCTGAGTCAGATCGATCTGACGTTGATGCTTGATCAGACCTTCGATGACTGACCAGCTGGGTTGGTCAATAGCGAAATCGAAATCGTGGATGTCTATGCACTGCTCGGAGATCAGGCGCAATAGCAGTAGGGACCTATTGCTGCCAGATAAATTCGTAAGCCTTCTGAGATACGATTGAAGAATCTGATGCATGTATTTTTACTTATCCAGGGATAGGTAAGGAAGCAATTTCTGATAGAGGCTGTCCCCGATGATCTTGATCCTTGTGATCTCTTCCAACTCCTCATAGTCCCCATGTTGCTCCCGGTATCTATGAATGGCTTGCGCCTGATTCCAATTAAGGTAGGGGTGTTTCGCAAGCAGCATGATGGAGTCCGAATTGATCGGGATATTCCTTTCCGCAGGTTCGCCTATAAAAGTATGGTTTTTTAATAAATCTAACGCCTCGACTCGCAGACCATATACTTCAGAGAGTTGCTCTTGGGAATGGAATCCACCCAGAAGCGACCGATATTTTACAATTCGCTCGGAGTAGGTGGGGCCTATCCCCTTGATTTGCCTTAGGTCTTCGGCGGTGGCGATATTGAGATCCATTACCAACAGGTCTGCAGAAACATCCACTGTATGTGGTGCTGAGGTGATCTCGGTCGATGTGGTCAATACCGTATTTTCCTGGATGGATGAAGGGATCTCGATGTAGGTCCTCAGCCCCGTTACTAAGGATGAGTCAATCCCATAAATACGATAGAGATCCTGCCAGCTCGTGAACTTTCCACCTGCGTCCCGATATTTCTCGATTCTTGTGGCGATGTACTGGGGGAAGCCGAGACGCTCCAGCTCTGCACGGCTTGCCAGGTTAGGATCAAAAACAAACCTTTCGGCATGGCTATCCGTTGGTTTCTTCTCTGATATGAAAGAGGCCTTTCTCAGATTTGATCGTACGGTCTGATGCCATTCGATAAGGGAAGTGCTGTCAGTCTCGACGACATTCGGAGAGCCATGTGCCAAACGCAGGTAAACCCTCGGCGCCAGGGCGGTCAGGATGACCAATACAATGAGGACAATAGCTGCATTGGCTTCGGTTTTGGTGAAGCCGAAAAAGTTTAAGAAAAAGATGCGAAGTCTTTTCAACGGCAACGTGCTTGAATTCTCGACAAATTCTCAAACCAAAATAATACTTTTATGCTTGGTACGTTAGGCTGTACTAGTAATGCAGTAGCACATTTTGCTCGTCACCACTTATTTTTGCGGTTAATACAAAGAGATAAATGCAAGCCACGTTCAGAGCAATAGGGATTTCATACCACAATACTCCACTGGAGTTGCGTGAGAGGATCACCTTGGACGAGCCTTCGTCCCGGGACCTTTTGCGTAAGATGAACGCTGCCTTTGGCATTGGAGAGGCCCTCGTGCTTTCCACTTGTAATCGAACGGAGATATACTACGCGAGCGAGCAATCACTCGATAAGGACATTGTGAAGTTGGTTTCCGCCTTGCGAGGCATGACCAATGGTGAGGAGATGGCTAAGTATTTTCTGGAATACAACGAGGACGAGGCAGTCCGGCACTTGTACGAAGTCACACTCGGCCTGGACTCGAAAGTGCTGGGAGACGTCCAGATATCCAACCAGGTGAAGCGGGCCTATCAGTGGTCGGCGGATGAGGGTATGGCTGGGCCATTTTTGCACCGGTGCCTACATTCCATTTTCTATGCCAATAAGCGGGTAATACAGGAGACTGCCTTCAGGGATGGCTCTGCGTCGACTGCCTACGCGTCGGTGGAGATCATCAAGCAGTTTGCGCCCAATTTCAAAGATCCACGAGTTCTATTGATCGGATTGGGCGAAATAGGAGGGGTGCTCGCAGACAACCTGCAAGGGACTGACCTCGATATTACTGTAGCGAACAGAACCGTTGAAAAAGCACAGTCCGCGGCAGAGGAATTTGGCTATTCCTGGTTGACATTGGACAAGGCGTTACAAAGCCTGGCTCAATTTGACGCGATCGTGTCAACTGTACAAGGTGAGACGCCCATCATTACACCAGACCTACTCCCCGCGGGTCGCATGACGCAGCAACTGTTCATCGATCTTTCGCTACCCCGAAGTATCGATCCGGCCCTGGAGGAAAAGCACCATGTGCTCCTGTACAATATTGATCATATCGATCAGAAAACTTCCAAGGTGCTGGCCAAGCGTCAGAAAGCCATTCCGAAGGTCCAGGGCATCCTGGAGGAATCTGTCGCAGAATTTCACGACTGGGCACAGGAGATGGAGGTGTCGCCTACTATCCAGAAGCTCAAGAATGCACTCGAAGAGATAAGAAAGAGGGAGCTAGCCAAATACATGAAGAAGGCGACAGATGCCGAAATCAAATTGCTCGACTCAGCGACCAAGGGGATCATCCAAAAAGTAATCCGACTTCCGGTATTACAATTGAAGGCCGCTTGTAAAAGGGGAGATGCCGAAAACCTGGTCGAAACACTGCACGATTTGTTCAATCTCGAGGGCGAACACGCCGATAAGTAGATTTCCCTGACACAACTTGCTCTTTTGAGCCGTATATTTCCAGTTTGACTGAAAACCGTGATCCATTTAAGCTCTGCCTTAATCCTATTTCTTAGTCTCCAGCTAAGCCATGGCCAGTCCTCAGGGATCGAGATCTTTGAGAAGGACGGCCGTTTTGGGTTTAGGGACAGCCTGGGTGCCGAAGTTGTCCCGGCGGTGTACGATGATCTGGGGTGGACCAATGATGAGCCGGTTGCCTCGGAGGTCTTCGGGTACAGTGAAAATCATCGCTGGGGGCTGATGAATAGCCGGGGAAAGAAACTGACAGAGCCCACCTACTATGGCGTTTACCCTTTCGAAAGTGAAGGACTGTACAAAGTGGGAGTCACCGGAAAATTCACTAACGACCTTCGATTTGGGCTGGTGGATGAGAGAGGTAAACTCGCACTTTCCTGTCACTACTTCTCACTGGAGAGCTCCAAGGGAAATATCATCGCCAGTTTGTATCAAAATCATCAGGTACGCTATGGGGTACTCGGGGCTGATTACAATGTGAAGATACCGCTCGAGTTCCTGGAGATTCGTCAAGTGGGACCCATTTTCATGGGTCGTGACATCAAAAGAAAGTGGTCTTTTTTCAATGCCCAGGGCCAACCGATTGTCGATGGAGCCTTTGATCGATACGCTGAGTTCGGAGATTATCTCTTGATAGAAAAGAAGGGTGCCCGTGGTGTGATCAATTGGAGGAATCAGAGTCTTGTATTTCTTCCCCGATACAAACAGGTGAATTTCGGTCCGGAATTGAGTGTTGAGGAGCCCAAGACCTGGTCGGTCTACAACCGGGATTTGAAGTTGGTAATGGAGGTAAAGGGAGATAGTATCTCACAGCTTGGAGAATTATTAGTTGTCTACCTCAACGGCGCACAGAGGCTGTTTGCGGATTCCACGGAGTTGCTCCCTGAAGAGGACTTCGCAGTGGAGTACTCTGGCAAAGACATCACGATCGTACAGCGCATGACGGATGACCGATGGCTGGCCGTAGAGAGAGGGGAAGCCATCTTTGAAGGAGATTCCATCTACTTCGACGGCAACTATTTCTACATCCAGGAATCTGACGAATGGACGATCTACAATAAATTCAGGCGCCGCCTCAATGACTACCCTCTGGAGGATGTGGCTCACGCCGTGGAACTCTATGTACCCGCAAAACGGGCGGGGCAGTGGGGGCTCCTCGATTATCAGGGAAAGACCATCATTGGCTTTGCCTATGACAGCTTAAATGTGGGCATCGACCTTACCTTCCCAGCGAACTATGTCGGCTCCTGGGGTGTGCTGGATGTCTTTGGCGACTGGGTGATCTCCCCGGCGTATGAACAACTCGTCCAGATCACGGACCTATACGTCGGGACCAAGAGGGGTGTCAATCACGTCCTGACAATGGGAGGTGCGCGCTGTTACCAATCTCGCTATGATCTCGCGCTAGGCAATGCGTCTGTCGTAATCGACGCTGGCGATCGCCTCGGACTGATTTCCAGCGAAGGGGAAGTGATCTTTGATCCGGTATACACCCAGGTGACTCATATGGGTGAGTACTACGCAGGTCGATTGGAAGAGGGCATGGTGGTGAAAGACGGGAAGGGTGACTTTGTTTTGACCGTGGATCATGGTGTGGAGGAAGTGGCCGGTGAATCTGAAGGCTATATCCAGATTGTCAAAAATGGCATGCATGGCTTTGTGGATCTGCAGGGAAGACTGAGAGTAGCCAATAGGTACGATTCGGCCCGGATGTTTAGCGAAGGGATGGCCGCCATCAAGCTGATTGGGAAGTGGGGATTTATCAACGAAGACGAACGCCTTGTCGTCCAACCCTATTATCAATGGGTGAGTGATTTTTCAGATGGGCTTGCGATCGTCAACAACGGCAAATACGGTCTTGTGGACAGATATGGAGATCTAAAATTCGAACTCGACTACAAGAATATTGAACGCACCTCTGCAGGTTCCTACATTATCACGAACAACCTGGGCAAACATGGTCTCGCCAGCGCAGGCGGTAGCCTGGTGCTGTCACCGTCCTATGATGTAATGGATGATATCGGAACCGGATATATTGTTGTTGCCCGAAATGACAAAAAAGGTATCTACGACCATGGAGGCAACTTACTGGTGAGTTTTGTTCACGATGAGATCGTTGCCCTCCCCTCCTACATTCTGATGCGCTGAGTCAAGCGACAGTTACGACCGTGCAGTTCTTCTCCGTATCGAAGTACTTGCCTATCATCTCGCTTAGTTGGCTCGGTGAGATATCTTCTAGTTCCCGAAGGTATCGTTCGTGATAATCCAATGAGATACCCAGGAGAAATTGGGCTTTGTAAAGAGAGGCTAATGACAGAGGAGAATCGATTTCACCAAGCATCTTGCCCCTCGAATAGTTTCTTAGTAATGTCATCTCTTCATTTGAAGGAGGATCGGTGGCTAGTTTCCCAATTTCGGATCTGATTTCAGCCTCTGCTAGCTCACTATCAGCCTTGCTGACCTCAGATCCGATCACCCAGTAGGAGCCACGAGCGAAGTGCACGAGGTGTGCATATATTCCATAGGTAAGACCTTTGTCCTCCCGGATATTTTTCATCAGGCGAGATCCGAAGAAGCCACCCAAAAGGCGCGTCGCGATGGTCAGTTTGAAGATGTCTTCGTCGCGCCGGTTGATAGTTGGGGAGCCCATCCGAATGGAACATTGCGTGCCGTCGCGCTCGATATTTGCCCTACCGGACTTTGGGATCAGCGCCTCATGATTGTTGTTGATGTTTCGGGTATTGATATTGGCAAGAAGGCCTTGCACCCACGAGATCTCATCATCCACATCTCCCGACATCATCACTTTTGGTCTGTTGAAGAAGGAAGATCCGTATTCCTCCTGGACCAGGTCCCTTGTGCAGAGATCAACGATCTCCGGGGTGATGATTTGCCCGTAGGGGTGGCGAGGACCGAAAAGCGCCTCGGAGAATTGAGCATTGGCCATTTGATTGTTTCGCGCCAGCTGATTGCGAAGGTTGGCCTTACGGATCCGTTTCAAAGTCTCAAACTCCTCGTCGGGAAACGATGGTTCTCCCAGAATATGCACGAGCAATTCCATCGAGGGACGGAAATGTTTCTTCAACGCGTGGAGCCTGACGGTCACAAAATCAAATCCAGGAATGATCTCGAGATAGCTGCCATACCTCGCAAAGGCCATGGAGATCTCTGACGAAGATTGGGACGCCGTTCCTTCCGAAAGCATCTTGGCAGCAAAATAGGAGCTTCCCCTTTGAGACTCCCACCATCGACCGTTGGCAAAAATGAGTTCGATGACTACTACCGCATGTCTCGCGTCATGTAGGATACAGGCTTCCCAATCGGCACTCAATTGAGAAATGGTAGGTTGGGGCAGTTTTATCTCTCCGAGTTCTGCATACTCGGGAGCTATCGATCGATCTAGCACAATCTGGACTAAGGAGTGGTGTCCTCTCCTTTCGGGTCGAAATTGAAAAGGATAGACAACCGAAGGGTGTCCCCCAGAGGGTGGTTTTGTACCTGTGGGATCAGGTAGGAGAAATCCAGTCCGAATACCTGATATCTGAAACCAAGACCTGCCGTAAAATACTTGCGGTCACCTTTGGTTTCGTGCTCCAGAAAGTAGCCTATCCGGGCAGAAAAGAGTTCTCTGTACCAGTACTCCGCACCGAAGGAATACATGAGCTCGTTCATTTCCTCTGAGAAACCGCCTGGAGCGTCAGAGAAGGAGCCAAATGTACCTCGTAGCAACGGCCTGTTAGGATCTTTTCCTCTGAGTATGATCAACTCTCCTGTCACGGGATCTCTCACGAAATCGCCATTCTCATCCGTCTGGTACTCCGGTGGTGTGGGCACCATTAGCTTGTTGATATCAAAGACGAAAGTGAAGGAATTGTAAGGGTCGAGATTCAGTTTCCAGGCAGCGCCTAGTCGCAAGTTGCCAGGAATGAAGTCCTCATTGTCCTGACTGGTGTAGGTGATCTTTTGGCCAATATTGGAGATGTTCAAACCCAATGAAAGATCGGAGTCGATGCCCTTCAAGGCTAGAGGCTGTGTGTAGTACAGGCCAATATCTGCTGCAAGGCTGGTACCAGGCTTCACATCCGGTGCTCCCGTAATGTTTCCTGCGAGGTTGGACCAGATGAATCGGATCGTGGCACCCAGGCTAAGATTCTCGCTGAGTTTACGAGCGTACGTCGCGTCGAAAGCAGCTTCGCGGGGGTTTTCGATTCCCAGCGCATCGCCGTTGAGATCCGTCAGCTGTATTTCTCCCAGGTCGAAGTAGCGCATGGAGGCCCCAATGGTCTGATCTCGGTTGATACGCTTGTAAAATGTCAGATAGTTCAGAGACATGTCATCGACGATGTTGCCGAGCCATGGGGAATAGGAAAATGAAAATCCAAGGTCCTTCTCTATGAACGCAAGCTTCGCATTGTTCCAGTGTGTGCTGTAAGCGTCGGGCGAGGTAGCGACACCCGCATCGCCCAATGCTGCACCTCTGCTATCTGGGGCAAAATTGACGAATGGGACGGCAACCGTGATCGGATTGGAAGCACCGTTGAGCTCGTTGATCCTGGTTTGACTGCCCTGGGCTAGCAGGAAGGTTGGTAAGAATGTCAAGATTAAAATCTTGCCGACAAGCCTCATATTCGAATTTTAAGTGTTGGTCAAAGTTAAGTATTTAATTCCTCATGAGTCGCCTAAACGCGTGGGCCACAGCACCATCCAGTGTGCTTCGGACCGTTAGGCGATACAAGTACATTCCCTTTTCTAATGAGGAGGTATTGAGGTCCCAGTCCAGGCCATCAATTCGCTCAGGTGCATCGTCGATATGGAACACTAACTGTTCTACTATCGCGCCCTTCATATCGTAGCAATCTATCGTAATCTGAAGTTCTTCTCCAATGCGATCATGCTCAAAAGTAAAGGTTGTCTCGTTTTTTACCGGATTGGGATAATTGGTCACACCTGTAAGCTCTAGAGACGGTAAATCCGAAACTATAAACTCAACTGTCTGTGTCGAAGAATTATTGTACAGGTCCCATACTTTAATAGTTGCCTGATAACGTCCCGGAGCAAGGTTCTCCAATGGATAATTAACAAAACCTTGCTGGTAGCTGTCCAGCGCATACTGAAAGAAATCATTGACCACTTCCGGCTCTTGATCATTGATCTGCAGCGTGATATTTTGATGGATAGCGGTCTCAGAGATATTGATCCCAAACTCATCGTTAAGCTCCGCTACCAGGAGCGAACTGCTGGCGACGACCTGTCCATTTTGAAAATCTGGACTGTCGACATACATCGTGATCTGCGGAGGTGAATTGTCGGTTCGCGGCGTCTCGTCAGTCCCACCGAGTCTCAGGTTCTCCGTGTAGCCCGAAGCTTCCAGCACTTCTTCCTCATCGAGGGCGTACAAGGTGATTTTGCCCCTGTCAAAACGGTAGGACGTATTGGGTGTAACGAGGAACGTCGCAGAAAACCTACCTCCCGAAACGGTGGCCTGTCCATGAAAAAGCGGGTTTTGCTGCACAGTGAAGCTGGTAGGCACACTCTCCTGGCCCAATGTGAATGAGGTGCCCTCTGCATCCAGCAGGAGGATGTCAATCGTGCCATCAAATTCCGTCACTGTAGCGCTATCACTATCAATTATACGTCCGCTGATCGTGACCTCCTCCCAGGCACTCAATGTGTCCGTCTCCGCGAGTATGTTCGTGCCGTTTATCTCATCGACTACGGCATCAAACTGCGGGTAACGAAGCTGTAGAAACGGATCGCCGAGCAATGCGAAGTTGCGATTCTCGAGGCGGTCGCGGCTAGCGTTCTTTGTCTTTCGGACGATATCACCCAGGCGAGGGTACTCACCGTCTATTCGCTCAAAGAGGGCCAGGTGGAAGGCTTCGTTCACCAGTTCGTTGGACGAGGCGAAGACTGGTCGCGTAGTCGTTATTAGCGCGATAGCGCCCCCATTGGGGGCCAGAAGCATTCGTTCACTCCCGGAGAAGAAGTCAGGATCGTCATAGCGCCCAAATTGACACGTGGCTGTCATGATCAGCGGCAGTTTGAATCTGTTGGTGAGGCCGTCAATCAACTCAACGTCGAGGATTTCTTCGTCCATCCACAGAAACTCATTACCGTGACCGATATAGTTGAGTGTAAAGGTGCCGTTGGTCAATGCCGAGATCACTTTTTCACGTAGTATTGGAGAGCGCTCATTCGACGCATCCACTTGTTGCTCGAAGGCATCGAGGTACAATTTCTCGAGCAGCAATTGTCGACGATTCTCGGAGAAAATTGAGGAAAATTCCTCAGCATCATCGACGTGAATATTGCGGTCGCCATCGTCTACGACGTAGGTTACACGATTTTTCCAACTCCCAACCACTCGCTCACTCGTGCTGTAGCGAAGAATCTTATTGACTACATCTGTGGCCTCTTTTGCAGACCTAACAGGCAACCGGCCGATGCCAATCTCAAGTGTATGATCTCCTCCAAAATCCTCAAACCACCGTCCTTCATCTTCTTCCATAAAGCCGAAGAAATCGTCAGATGAGTAGCTTTCGATGGGGTGGGTAGAATTTCGGGATTCGTAGATAGGAACAAAGTTGGTATTGTCCTCATCGCGGTCGAGGTAGTCGTAAGAGCAGTCTCCAAAAAGAAGCGCATAGCGAAAGTCCTGCGAATTCTTCCGGTAGAAGTGCCTGATCACGTCGCGAATCGCTGTGATATCTACCATTCCACTGGAGAACTCATTGTAGACTTGCTCGACGTCTATGACGGCTATGTCCAACCCATCATGGGACCGGTGGAAGTCCGCTAACCGTTCCGCCTCACCCAGGAAAACCGAATGAGCGATGATGACCCCGTCACGTGGGGAGAGACTTCGGATATTCTGATTTTCCAGCGGCAGGATGCTGGTTGGCACCGGTGCTGAATTTCCAGCGAACACAACATACTCCTGCAGATTATTGGCCGACTCTGTGAATGTCAGTTCATCTCCCGCCAAAGTAGAGGGAATCGTTATCGGTTGCAGAGGGTCAGTTATGTTCCAGACAATAGCGGTAGCAGGGACCCCCGCAATCATGTACTCGCTCACCTCTGAATCCAAGCTACTGAGCGAGCGAAAGATCATTTCCGACTCCATGACCATATCCAGTGCTCGTTCGGCCATCAGGAGTATTTTGTCCAGTCGGGCCGACGAGGACCCGCCCTCAAACCGATTGAAACGTAGATCCACGGATACGACATCCGCTGTCGGCAGATCGATGGCGAATGTATCAGTGCTGGCGAAGCCTCGGTTCAGGTACGGATTGACCTCGATCGGCGTGATAGACCTGAGTGTTTGTCGACCGAGGGAATCGCCATTGACAGCTACAGTCATGGAACTCGGTCCTATCGACTGTCCCAATGTCGTGACAATCACCTCCCCTTTGCCTGTAAACCCGGGTACGTCGAATGGGAAGCTTTCTTCCAATTGCACGTTGAGCTGGAAGAGTTCGCCATACCACTCACGCCCACTACCACCTCTGCTCAGGCCGCTCTTCAGTATGTTGATATCATCATCCTCATAAACAAAGAGGTCATCGAAGGAGTCGATGGTCTGACCTTCTTCTTCTATCAATGGGGAGGTATCCACTCGCAGACCTTCCTCCCCACCTATAGTCAGGAAGTAATAGTTGGAAGTCGAATACAGGTGTTTGTCGTAGGCAAAATGTCCATCGGCTATGTCCCAGCGGTGGGCCCCTTCGCCGAAGAATAACACGTAATCTCCCGGGTCGAAGGATCCATCTTCAGCGCCCACTTCAAGGATTGCATTCTCGGTGAGGTCCTCATAGCGAAAGGCGTCGTTTTCCTGGGGCAGCATCCCAGCGCCATTGCCATAGACTTTGATCGTGGCTGGGTCAATCTCGGAGAGGTTGAAGTTGGTATTTTCCTGCAGGTAGTTGTAATCAATTCGATGGACCCCGCGTTCCGTTATTTCCATTTTATACCACACACCTGACGATAGCACGGACTGGCTCATTGCCGTCAGCCACGTCAGGAGTAGGGCTATGGAAAGTAATGGTCGCATTACTGAGGAAAACGTCTTTGAAGAAGAAATATTTACTGGTCGTACTATGCTACGAGGTGTTCAGCCGACAAAGTTGGCCAGAATTGACAAGAAAACGTACATGGGAATGATAAACACTACGCCTGGGAGCCCCAGGAGTGCCAATGTCGTAATACTTGCGGCGATCAGCAAGTACCTCCATATATTGGGTCGGAGGCCAAAACTGCTAAACTTGAGCGCGAGCATCGGCATCGGCGCGACCAGTAAAATGCAGCTGACAACCACGATGGTCATCCAAAGCCAGGATTGGTCAATCTGCACATAGATCAGCGCAGTGACCATGATCGCATTTGCGGGTGTCGGAAGGCCCTTAAAGACCTCGGACTGGCTGTCATCAATGTTGAACTTGGCCAATCTCAGGGCCGAAAATGCGGCAATCAGCAGCGCTGCATAAGATAGATGGGTGTACTCTAGCGACTGCAGGTGCTGATAAAGAAATAGGGCTGGTACTGCAGAAAAGGAAATCATGTCCGCCAGAGAATCCAGCTGACCTCCGAGTTCGGATTTCACCCTCAACATCCTTGCTACGAATCCATCCAGGAAATCAAAAATCCCCGATATGACGACGTAGTATAGTGCTCGTCGGTGATCACCATCGAAGATTTCGACGATCGCCAGCATACCCACCAGCAGGTTGCATAGCGTCAGGACGTTTGGAATATGCCTCAATACGATCGTCACTTGAGGAACGGATTATTCACTTTCTCATAGCCAATCGTAGTTGTGGGGCCGTGGCCGGGGTAGACTGTCACATCTTCGGGTAGTACAAAGAGGTTTTCACGGATGCTGGTAAGCAGTTGGGCATGATTGCCTCCCGGCAGATCCGTTCGGCCGATGCTATCCCGGAAGAGGACATCGCCGCCCAGAAGCACTTCTTCATCCTCATGGTAAAGTACGACATGGCCTGGTGAGTGTCCAGGTGCTTTGATTGCCCGGAAAGTCATCGGTCCGACTGTTAGCGTTTCCTCTTCAAATATTTTGTCGGGAACGGCGGGCTTGTAGCCCTGGATGCCCCACATTTTGGAATAGTCTCGCACCGCATCCAAGAGACCTTCCTCGCCAGAGGGGATCCAAAGAGGAGCACGGAAGGATTTTTGCGCAAATTGATTGCCCAGTACGTGATCGATGTGGCAATGCGTGTTGAAGATCAGTTCTACGTTGAGGTTGTTGTTGGCTACATAAGACTGAAGTTCTTCTTCCTCGTAGGGTTCGTAACAACCGGGGTCAATGATGAAGGCCGAGCCATCCTCTGAGCTGATGACATAGGTGTTTTCGTAAAACGGATTGAAAGTGAAGGTCTTGATCAACATATTCTTCATGTAGCGGTTACAATATTGCAAATTTGTGTGCACAATTAAGTAGCGTTTATTGGAGAAGGTTGAGGGTATCATCGTAGGGCAAGGGCTTGCTGGCACACTTTTGGCTCACGAACTGGACCTAAGGTCCAGAAGCGTATTGGTGATTGATGACGGCAAAGGCCTGACATCGTCGAAGGTGGCGGCTGGTCTCTACAATCCAATCACTGGACGGCAAATGGTGAAGACATGGTTGGCAGATGAGATCTTTCCTTCGCTTCCTGATTACTATCGGCGTTTGGAGGAGGTCACCGGTTGCTCGTTTCACCATCCTATCGGTATCTATCGGCCTTTTGTCTCGATCGAGGAGCAAAATGACTGGCAGTCAAAAGCTGCTGATACACAATACGCGCCGTTCATACGATTGCTGCGACAGAAGGCAAGTGGATTACCTGGTGTAATAGACCCGTATGGGGGTGTTGATCTGAACTTTTCCGGATATGTAGACCTTCCATCATTGCTTCAGGGGATGAGGGAAATGTTTGCGGGAAAAGGGATGTTGTTATCAGAGTTGTTCCAATATGACAAACTAGTGGTGTCTGATGCCGACATTAGGTATGGGGACATAACCGCCGACTGGATCGTGTTTTGCGAAGGTCCCTGGGTGAAGGACAACCCCTGGTTTCAATCGCTGAAGTTTCGAGCTGTGAAGGGTGAACTGATTGATATACAAACCGATGATGAATTTGAACATATCGTGAACCGTGGAGTTTTCATGATTCCAAAGAATGGCTACGTTCAGGTGGGCTCAACATACGATCATAAAGTATTGGATTGGTCGCCCTCTCGACAGGGTGTGAGCGACTTGCAAGAAAGGCTGGCAAAGTTGTATGGCGGGACCTATTTTGTCGTTAATAAAAAAGCAGGTATCCGCCCGGCTACTTTTGATCGCCGACCATACTTGGGCATGCTGCAAAAAACACCAAGGATTGGTATATTTAATGGCCTGGGAGCTAAAGGTGTTTCTCTGGGTCCTCACTTCGCCCAATCAATGACAAGACATTTAGTGGACGGCACACCATTGCCGAAGGAAGTTAGTATAGAAAGGTAGCATTTGTTTATTGGTATGAAATTGAACCGCTATTTATTGTTGTCTCTTATTTGTTGTGGTTTTGTGTCTGCTGGAGCACAGACCTACAGCAACCAGTTTGGTCAAAACCGAATTCAATACAAGAACTTCGAGTGGAATTATTATAGTACGACCAACTTCGACATCTACTACTATTCTGGAGGTGGAGACTATGCCAAGCAGACGATCGATTTCCTCGAAGACGAGTTCAGCCGCCTGACAGATCTACTAGGCTACGCTCCCTACGCCAAAACAAAGATCTTCCTCTACAATTCCATCCACGATCTTCAGCAGAGTAACAAAGGAATAGAAGGAGCCACCTTCACCATTGGAGGTCGCACAGACTTCATCAAGCTACAGATGGAGGTCGCCCACCCGGGTTCTGTCGTACAATTCAAAGAGGAGCTGATCTATCGCCTGGCCCGAATTCTGATCGAGGACATGATGTTTGGTGGCAGCCTGGCAGAGATCTTCCAAAGTGCTTACCTGCTCAATTTGCCAAAGTGGTTCATCGATGGCGCAGCCAGATACCTGGCGTATGGCTGGAGTATCGAAATGGACGATCACATCCGGGACTACCTCGGACACAAGCGTGTGAAGAAATTGATCAAGATCGAAGGGGACGAGGCGGGTATCGTCGGGCAAAGTATATGGAACTACATCGCCCTCATCTACGGCAAGAGCAATATCTCCAATGTCCTGAATCTTACGAGAATTATTCGCAACGAAGAGAACAGTATCGCCAGCACCTTGGGGGTAGATTACCGGACCTTCCTGGCCAACTGGCAGAACTACTACCTGCTGACAGAAGAAGAGGTCCTTCGTGACTATAAGGATCCTTCAAGCGATGAACTCCTCGTCAGCAAGCGCAGCAATGAATTCAAATACAAGAACGTCCGCATCAACCCCAGTGGCAAGATGGTGGCCTACTCTCACAATAGGCTGGGGAAATACAAAGTCTATGTCAAGGACCTCGAGTCAGGTAAGACCAAAACTGTCCTGCAAGGAGGTATCATCGTCCCCGGGAAAAAAGTAGATAAAGATCTACCCCTGCTTGACTGGATAGACGATGACAACCTGGGTATTGTCTATTACCGACGTGGAAGGCTCTATATCTCAAGTGTGAACATCCAAAATGGCCGGAAGATCAATAAGCCACTATCGAGATTCAAACAGATCCGTTCCTTTAGTTTCAATGACAACGGCCGACTTGCTGTCATCAGTGGTGATGTCGATGGTCAAAACGACCTTTACCTGGTCAGCATGCGTAGGAGTGCCGTACGACGCCTCACCAAAGACATCTACGACGATGCAGACCCTGCATTCATTCCTGGAACGGCAGCCGTAGTCTTCAGTTCGAACCGGCCTTCTGACAGTTTGAGAGTGGCTTCGGTCCCCGTGGAGGAAGTGCCTGATTACTTCAATCTGTATATCTACGATCTTGATACCACTCGGTCCACTTATTTCAAGCTCACCAATACACTCGGCAACAATACCAAGCCTCATCCCAAAAATGAGTTTGAGATATTCTATCTCAGCGATCAGCGAGGGATTCGCAACCTCTATAAATATGACTTCCGGGATTCGCTCCACAGCCAACTGACCAACTACAGCAAGAGTGTCCAGAGTTACGATCTCCATTTTGACGAGGATGGAATGATCTTCCTGGCCCTGGATGATGGTATAGACAAAGTCTATTACACGAAAAATGTTGACTTCAATGCCAAGCAATTCACTGGTCAAACTCCCCGTCAGCGGTATCGACAAGCACAGTTTGTGGCCTCGAGGTATAGCCAGCGCCTTGGAACCAACCTGGAGGTACCACCGGTAGTAGGAGAGACCGACGACGAGCAACAAGCAGCGGTCGAAACTGAGGAGGGAGATGCCGGCGTACTGGATACTGAAGATTTCGCCTTCCAGGATGACGAGACAGAGACTGTTGAGGAGGAAGGATTCATAGATACGGAAAACTTTGTCTTCGAGGGGGATGATGCCAAGGAAGAACCCGACAACAACTACCGGCCGGACTCGTTTTTCTCCACCTACCAGCGCTTCCAGCAGGAGACGGAGGTAATGGGACCTATTCCGTATGTGCCCAGATTCAGCTTTAGCAATCTCGTAACCTCTTTTTCCATCGACCCCTTACGGGGATTTGGCATCAACCTGGAAACACAAATCACTGACATGCTCGAGAACCACAAATTGAAGGGTGGTGCACTCGTGATTACAGATCTGAGAAGCGGTGATTTCTTCGTGGAGTACGAGTACCTCAAGTACTGGATAGATTTCCATTTCAGGGTTGACAACAAGCTATTTTCTATCAAGCAAGATGGTGGTGAGCAGCTTGGTCAGCGCTACTCTCTGACCCGCTTTGAGCCGGGGGTGCATCTTCCTATTTCCAATTGGTTCAGGTTTGAGGTCAATCCTTTCTACGCTATTACGAGTTTCCGAAACTTGCAGTACGAAGCCGTCAACACTGTCAACAATAGGGAAGATATTGCCCAGGACAGTCGCGTACACTTTGCTGGTGTGAATCTTGCGGCAGTGTTTGACAACACCGTAGCCCGTGGATTCAATGTGTTGCAGGGATCAAGAGCCCGCGCAGAATTCACCCAATACGGCAGCTTTACGCACAGTAATCGCAGTTTCGGAGACATCAGACTTGATCTGCGGCATTACCAGAAGGTGCATCGTGAGATCACATTTGCTACGAGGCTGTTCTATGGTCAGTCGATTGGTCGCAATAAACAGAACTACCTCATAGGTGGTGTGGACAACTGGCTATTCAATAGCACGAATACGCACCCAACTGGAGATCCTTTGGCCATCTCGAACACAGTCGACAATTCGGATGTCCTGTTCGTAGAGTACGTGACCAACCTTCGGGGCTTCGATTACAATGAGCTGTTTGGAAATGCCGCGCTTGTGGTCAACGCCGAATTGAGGCTCCCGGTCTTTCAATACCTTTCCAAAGGGCCCATCACATCCAATTTCCTTCGCAATTTCCAGGTGGTCGGTTTCTACGACATCGGTACAGCGTGGAGCGGAGCCATCCCCTTGACACGAGATGCCAGCTCCAATGAGGTGGAGTACCGGCCCAATTTGCCGTTTTCCGCGAAGATCTCCAACTTCCGAAATCCATGGCTAGTTGGCGTCGGCGCAGGAGTCCGCACGGTCCTTCTTGGCTACTACGCAAAGTTTGATGTAGCTCGCCCGATTAGAGATTTCGAGTTTGGTGACTATCGATTTTACGCTAGTATCGGCTTGGATTTCTAAATTAGGGCCATGATAAAATCGATGACAGGTTACGGCTCCGCGGAGGTGTCGGAAGAGCGCTATACGCTCAAGGTAGAGATCAAGTCCCTCAATAGTCGTTATCTGGACCTCAACCTGAAAGTCCCTAAGGAGTTTAGCGACAAAGAGTTAGAGATAAAAAACTACGTAGGTTCCAGGCTCGTCCGCGGCAAGCTATCCTTCGTGATCGATTTTCAACCTCAGCAGTTCGATGAGACCCCGGTGGAGATTAATGGTGAGCTGTTTCGCCTGTTTTACAAGCGCTATGAGGAGCTCGCTGCGGATGTCGGAGGAAAGGAGGACGAACTTTTCAAATTGGCGCTACAGTCGCCAAACGTCATTGTGCCCAGAGAAGACTTTGTGTCCTTGATTTCATGGGACGTGGCCAAGTCTGTCATCGACAAGGCCGTGCAGGCCTGCGATCAGTTTCGTATCGATGAGGGAGGTAAGCTGGCGCAATCACTGCAAGCCAATATCGATGCCATTAGGGAAGGACTGGCCAAGGTTACGGAGATGGACCCTCAAAGGGTGACCAATGTCCGCAACAGATTAGAGCAGGCCATTGCAGATATCAAAGACAAGACCCAAGTCGATGAAAATCGCTTTGAGCAGGAACTGATCTACTACATCGAGAAATTTGACATTGCCGAGGAACGCGTGCGCCTGCAGAGTCATCTGGACTATTTTTCAGAAGTCCTTGGTAGCAACGAGGCATCAGGTAAGAAATTGGGATTTATCGCCCAGGAGATAGGTCGTGAGATCAATACGATAGGATCAAAGGCAAATGATGCTGAAATGCAGCGTGTAGTGGTGGTCATGAAGGATGAGCTCGAGCAAATCAAAGAGCAGGTCCTCAACGTAATGTAGCCTACCGCTCCCGATTAGCCTGGGCAACTGTGAAGGCCACTTCGGTGGCATCCCATGCCATTCTCACTTCTCCTTTTGACGAAACACTCATCGTGAATTGTTCCGAGACATCAGTGGCCAACGGGATCGATTGGACCCGAAGAACATCCTGCGATCCATCATAGGCAAAAGCCCCCCAGTCCTGCCACTTGTTATTGAAGATGATCGTCCATTGATCTTCGCCGGGAATAGTAAAGAGGGCATAGCGACCCTTGGCCAACGAATTACCGTTGATGAGGACGTCTTCAGAGAAATCTATCCATGTTGTCTCATTAGCTCCGGTGCGCCATACCTGGCCGTACTCGACAACATCACCGAAAATCTCACGATCGTTTTTAGAGGGGCGACTGTAGTTGATGAGTATGGTCAAACCGTCGATCTTAGCCTCGACTTGCGCGGGGGGGCTGGGGCGGTTGCTCACCTGCGCATAGCTGCCAATGCTGATGACAGTCATCAACGACAGCGTCGCAAGTAGGTTGGCCTTTTTCATTCTCCGCGGGATGTGTTTGTTCTTTAAACGTTCCAGATTCCAGCTATGTTTGTCACCTGGCTCAGTGCAAATATGATGCTCAGGTTTTTATCCTCGTGCTTGGCAGCGTTGCCATCTTCTTTTTTTTATGGATTATCGTCCCTGCTGGCTGCTGTTTTGTCGCGGTTCTATCGACCAAAGCTAGTCAAGGCCAATCTGGAGCGAGCTTTTCCTGAGGCTTCGGCGGAAGCCCGAAATAATATTGCCCGTGATTGTTACCTCAATTTGTCGGATGTGGCAATGGAGTCGTTACGGGGTGCGAGTATGTCACGCACGCAGCTGTTGGATCTCGTAAAGATCGAGGAGAGCGACGATCTCAAGGCCCTCAGACAGCACAACGCACCCTTCCTTTTGTATGCTTCGCATTATTGCAATTGGGAATGGATTGCGCTCGCTTTTGGTCTGCAGGTGGCGCCTGTTGATCCGATCTACAAGCCGCTGAGTACCGGGTCGGCGGACAAATGGATGTACAGTTATCGGTCCAGATTTGGCAACAAACCCATCCACATCGATCGTGTCGGCGGCGCCATTCGACACCTGACGGACTTTCGGGGCATCGGTGTTGTGGCTGATCAGTCCCCTTCTAAAGGAAACAAAGGCAAAGTGTGGACGTCGTTTCTAGATCTGCCCACACCTTTCTACCGGGGAATCTTTGCCCTGCCATACCTGACACAGTGGCCTGCCTACTACGCGTCAATGCAAAGGGTCAAAAGAGGCCAATATCTTGTGAAAGTGGAACCGATGGGTTCGCCATCCTATGCTAAGAATGACTACGAGGTGTTGCGCAATTACATACGACTATCCGAGGCCGAGATCCGAAAAATGCCGGCTCACTGGCTGTGGACCCACAATCGCTGGAAGTATGAGCAGCGGGACAGTGAGGAATTACTTATCTTTCGGAAGTAAACAACCGTCAACAATTTTAGCTATGAAGCCATTATCTGCAATTTGTAGTGCAATTGCGCTGCTATTGTTCTCCTGTACGGGAGACGGGATCAGCAAAGAAAAGAGACCACTTGTCAATTCTATCAACGAAGTCATAAGCCATATCGACAGCAATCATAGAGTAGAGATTCTGGAGGACGATATCGTCTCAGGGGATTCACTCATAAAAATGAGAGGTTACATCATGGAAGGACATCTGCAGAAGATCGTTTCGACCCTCCGTACCGCTCATATCGAAAGAGATGATTATTTCTATTTCGACCCTGAAGGTCATGTGATCTTCTCTGGTCATCTGGTCAATGACAAAGACGAGAGACTTGCGGCAGAGTATAAATACTATTACGACAAAGACCAGATTGTCGAGAGCTTGTTTTGGGAGGACCACTACGAGCCTGGCAAGCGCTTCCCTCACGAGAAGTTTCAGGAATTTGAGCCGAATATGGACTCTCTGCTGAGCAGTGAGAGATCGAGGATCGAGTACCTGGTCTCCAAACTGGAGACGGAAGGATTTGTCATCAAGCACCTCAACGAAAATCTGAAAGCCAATTAATGACCATCGAGGAAGCTCAGAAAGTAGTAGATGAATGGATCCAGACCACTGGTGTCCGATACTTCAATGAGCTGACCAACATGGCCATCCTCACCGAAGAGGTCGGGGAATTAGCACGACTCATCGCCAGGATCTATGGAGAGCAATCGTTCAAGGAGTCCGATAAGGGACGGGATCTTGGAGATGAGTTGGCTGATATCCTATGGGTAGTGATTTGCCTGGCCAATCAGACGGGCGTCGACCTGACTAAGGCACTGGAAGCCAACCTGGCGAAAAAGAACATTCGTGACAAAGATCGGCACCAGCAGAACGAAAAACTGCGCTGATGCAGATCACGATCACCACTCCGGCGCTGCTGTTTCCAGCCATATCACTTTTGCTGCTGGCGTATACCAATCGCTTCCTGGCCATAGCCAGTATGATCCGGCAATTGCATGCCAATTACCTACAGGACCCCGAAAAGGGTGTGCTCGTGGGACAATTGAAGAATCTCCGGCAGCGACTGTATCTCATTAGATCGATGCAGTTCACGGGGGTACTGAGCTTCTTCTTTTGCGTGCTGAGCATGTTCCTACTTTTCAACGGATCGGTTTCGTATGGCCAGTACGCTTTCGGAGCGTCGCTCGTACTGCTTCTCGCCTCTCTGATCATCTCGCTCCGCGAGGTCCAGTTGTCGACAAAAGCCCTTGATCTGGAATTGAGCGATATGGAGCTCGACTCAAAGATTACTTTTTGACCAGGTGGTCAGAAGCCATGACGATCACAGCCTGGTACTGATCGATCGTCATGCAAAATTCGATGTCCCTGGTAATTCCAAATTTTGCCAATCTCTTGGCATGACCCGATTTCTTTGATACTTCAGTGAGGTTGTCCGCATGTCTTTGATACAGGGACAGTGCCAGCAGCGACGAGTCATCCAGCAACTGCACTTCCGGTCCAAGGGCGTCCAAAAGTGCCCCGGCGTACAAAGTATCCTCTAGATTGACTGTGCCTTTCCATCCGGCGCAGTGCAATACGATGTCTCTATCAAGCGAGAGCAGGTAATCTCTGGTAGCTGTCAAATTGAGGAATGCACCAATGATGACCTCCGCAGCATCACGGGATTTCTCGATCGCCTGCGTACCATTCGTTGTGGTGACGGCCACATCTTTTCCTTTGACTAATTCCGAGCGATAGTCATAGGGCGAGTTGCCGATATCGAACTCCGGGATCTTCTGTCCGCCGCGCTCTCCTGCCATGACTTTGCCATTTCGCCCGTGCTCCAGGCACTCTTCCACGGTCGACACCGGATAGATGCGCCGAACATCTTCGCAAAGCCCTGTTACCATGCATGAGGTGGCACGAAAGATGTCGATGATTACAGCACTCTTCCCTGCGAGATCATATTGGTGAATGAGAGCAGGTGTCAGGCATACTTCTGCCGTCATGATTTCTCCAGGAATGGTGGTCTTGTTATTTCCGCCTTTGCCAGCTTGTTCCGGATCTTGATATATACTTCGGTGCCGGACTTGTGGGATCCGGTTTTTACGTAACCAAGCCCCACTCCCAGATTCAGGCTTGGGGACTGCGTGCCGGAGGTGACATGGCCAAGCAGGTTGCCATCAACGTCGACGATCTCGTAGTCTTTCCGGGGGATACCTCTATCCACCATTTTCATGCCCACCAACCTACGGTTTGGGCCCTCTTCCTTCTGCTTCAGGAGGGAGGGCGCATTGATGAAGTCCTTGGTAAACTTCGTGATCCATCCCAACCCCGCCTCGATAGGAGAGGTCTCGTCCGTAATGTCGTTGCCATACAGGCAGTAACCCATTTCCAGGCGCAGTGTGTCTCGGGCTCCCAGGCCTATTGGTAAGATGCCCTCATCTGCACCCGCTTCAAAGACCTTCGCCCACAGTTGCTTCGCATCGTCTTTCTGGGCGTACAGCTCAAAGCCTCCTGCACCCGTGTAACCCGTGGCAGAAATAATCACGTCCTGCAAACCCGCCATTTCCCCCTGTGCGAAGTGGTAAAACTTGATGTCGTCAAGTGGCACATTGGTAAGCTTTTGCAGTACCGCCTGAGCCTTGGGGCCCTGTACGGCCAGCAGGCAGATATCATCGGAGATGTTCTCCATCTCTGCCCCCATGTCGTTGTGAGAGCTGATCCATGCCCAATCCTTTTCGATATTGGAGGCATTCACGACCAGCATGTAGTCGTTGTTATCCAGCCTGTAGACAATGAGATCATCCACAATGCCCCCCTTGTCATTGGGTAGACAGGAGTATTGTGCCTGGCCAATCACCAGCTTGGAGGCATCATTGGATGTTACCTTTTGGATCAGGTCCAATGCCTTTGGGCCTTTCACCAGGAACTCACCCATGTGGGAGACGTCAAAAACGCCGACAGACTCTCGGACTTTTAGGTGCTCTTCTTTGTCAGAAGAATAACGGACTGGCATTTCGTATCCGGCAAAGGGTACCATCTTGGCGCCGAGGGAGGCATGCACTTCGTGCAAGGGTACTGTTTTCATTGGGGTAATGTTTGGATCAATTTCGTTGCGCAATTTATCAAGAATCCGGGATGGCTCACCTCAGACCTCGATTTTGAGGCCAACAGGGCAATGGTCAGAGCCCATGTATTCGTTGTAGATCTCGGCGCCCTTCAACTGCGACTCCAGCGCCTGGCTGGCGAGGAAGTAGTCGATCCGCCAACCCACATTTCGTTCGCGGGCGCGGAACTTGTAGTTCCACCAGGAGTACTTCACTTCTTCGGGATAGAACTTTCTATAAGTATCAATCATTCCCGATGCCAGCAAGTTGTCAAAGCCATCAATCTCTATTTGTGTGTAGCCTGACGTCTTATCATAATTGGCTTTGGGGCGGGCCAGGTCAATTTCTGTGTGGGCTACATTGAGGTCTCCACAGACGATCACCGGCTTCTTTTCCTCCAGCGCCATGATGTGGTCTCGAAACACACGATCCCATTGCTCCCGGTAGCTTAGCCGGCGCATTCCCTCACCCGAGTTGGGGGTGTAGCACGTCACGAGAAAAAACTGCTCGAACTCCGCCGTGATTACGCGGCCTTCCTGATCGTGTTCTTCTATCCCCAGGTCGTAATGGACCTCAATGGGTTCTTCCTTCGTTAGGATAGACACCCCCGAGTATCCTTTGCGTGCCTTCGACGAGTTGACATATATCTTATAGCCTGCCAATAACTGGAGGGCTGTTCGCACCTCTTCGGGTTGCCCTTTGGTTTCTTGCAGGCATAGGATGTCTGGATTCATGGTGGCGACATCCTTCAGAAAATCCTTTTTGATGATTGCCCGGATGCCATTGACATTCCAGGAGACCAGGTGTAGTTCTCGCATTGATCTTTCTCGCGTGTGGGTTGTCTACGAAATTTCGATATCACATAAGGGACCGTTCCCAGGCCCAGGCAGACCGGAGCATATCTTCCAGGCTTCTGGAGGCTTTCCATCCGAGCTCCCGGTTGGCGAGCTCTGTATCAGCGTATATCTTGACGATATCACCGGGTCGTCTGTCAGTGATCTGATAATTCACTTTCAGATCGTTGACCCGTTCGAAAGTCTTAACTACCTCCAATACCGAGTGCCCCTGGCCGGTTCCCAGATTATAATACTCGTAGTTGTGTTTTTGTTTGCCTTGCAGCAATCGGTTCATTGCCATCACATGAGCTTCAGCTAGATCCACAACGTGTATATAGTCCCTAATGGCTGATCCGTCCGGCGTCTCATAGTCTGCGCCAAAGACCCGAAGGGACTCACGCTTGCCGGCGGCCGTCTGTGTGATGAATGGTACGAGGTTGTTAGGCACACCACTCGGTAGCTCGCCGATCCTCGCACTCTCGTGAGCGCCCACTGGGTTGAAATAACGAAGCGCAATCGCCTGCACCTGACTCATGGCGCGGCAAGTGTCTTTCAAAATCGTCTCACAAACCTGTTTGGTGTAGCCGTAGGGGGATTCCGCGACCTGGAAGGGTGTCGACTCCGTTACAGGTAGTTCATCGGGCTGACCATATACTGTGCAGGAGGAAGAGAACACAATATTTGCAATATCAAACTCGGCCATCAACTCCAGTAGGTTGATGAGAGAATCGATGTTGTTGCGATAGTAGTACAGGGGTTTCTCGACGGATTCACCCACAGCCTTCTTGGCAGCAAAGTGGATGATACCTGCGATATCTCCGTACTTTTCAAAGCATTGTGCGGTGGCTGCTTTGTCCACCAAATCAATTTGCTCGAAGATCGGGCGCTTTCCAGTGATGGCTTCAATGCCATCGATGGCGCTCACCTCTGAGTTTGAGAGGTCGTCTACAATTACCACCTCAAAACCTGCCTCTTGCAGTGCCACCACGGTATGTGACCCAATGTAGCCGGCACCGCCGGTGACTAATATCTTGCTCATAGGTGCATTACTGGTTTAATTCCACATATTGTCAGGATAAGTCCCGTTGGTGTGCAGCTGTTGCAGGCGATCCATCACCGTGGGCTTATCCTCTTGATACGTTACGCCGAGCCATTTTTCCTTAGAGGTGACAACCGGCACCTTGGATCGATTCGCTATGCGGTCGAGAATCGTCGGGATGTAAAACTCGGACTTCAAATGGCTGTGATTTTCTTGTATGAACTCAGCGAACTCGGTTTTCATCAAGTCAAACGCCGGAGGAGTGAACCCCATCAGGTTCATCGATACCACCTGATCATCAGGCAGGGCGTGTTTCGCCTCACCATTTTGATAATAGATGATCCCATCAGGCTCGCGTGTGATGTGAGTGCGCTCAATAATGTTCTGCAGTGTGCTGCTCGTATCCAACTCACAGACGCCGCGAGACACATATCCATGGTCGGATATGGTGTTCCCCAGAACAAATCCAACCATACACGCTCGCAATTCCTCAGGGCTCAGCTTTGATAGCTCCTGTGCCATCAACTGGAAGGAGGAGGCACCATAGAAGTCGTCTGCATTGATGACTGCAAAAGGCTCTTGCACCTTGTCGCTCGCGACCATGACGGCGTGCCCCGTTCCCCACGGCTTGACGCGGTCCGCAGGAACGGATACCCCTGCGGGGACATTGTCCAACTCCTGAAATACGTAGTCCACCGCTACCCGCTTGCTAAACTTTTCGAGGTAGAGCTCTTCAAAGTCGCTCAGCAGCGATTCACGAATTACTAGTACTACTTTGCCGAATCCGGCTCGTACCGCATCGTAAACGGAATAGTCAATGATTGTTTCGCCGTTAGGGCCAAATGGGTCGATCTGCTTCAGGCTTCCATACCTGGAACCCATGCCCGCGGCGAGTACCACCAAAGTGGGTTGCATAGCTTATTGAGTTTTGCTGGGTAATAGCGTGCAAACTTACACATCTCATTCGCAGCAACATCCATTTGTGTTGTTTTTGAATATTCATTTTCCAGATGGGGTAGAGGGCGTGTTTACTACAACAATGGCTGAATGTGATGTAGAATTACTGCAAACGTTTTAATTTGCCTATTGCGAAGGGTCAATGGCATCTCAAAATAGGCTGCTGGTGGACCAATGAAGGAATAGTATGAAGAAGATTTACTTTTTTGTTTCGTTCTGCGTCCTATTTGTCGGACCAGCAGCGGGATCTGATTCCATTGTCTTTCATCACATCACTGAAAAGCTCTCTCAAAGCACTATCACAACGATTTTTCAGGACGATGAGGGCTTTCTCTGGTTTGGAACGCGATATGGCCTCAACAAGTACGATGGTCGATTTTTTCAGAAATATCTGCATGATCCCAACGATAGTACCTCCCTCAGTGACAATCGGATCAATGATGTCGCGGTAGACAAGCAAGGCAATTTCTGGATATCAACCGATCGGGGAGTCAATTACTTTGACCGCATCAAGGGCGAAATGACCCGTTTCTTTCACGACCCGAAAGACCCCAATTCCCTTAGCAGCGACTTCAGTGTTTGTCTTCTGCTGGATCACCAGGACAAGCTGTGGATAGGTACCGAGGACCAGGGGCTAAGTGTATTTGATCCTGCCACCAACGAATTCACGCGATACAAGCACCTGGCGGACGATCCCTTTTCCATTTCCAACAACAATATAAGTGACATAGCCGCCGATCATCAGGGCAACCTTTGGGTCGGGACGCTGTGGGCCGGGGTCAACTACCTAGACCGCAGTACCAGGAGATTCATTACCTACGATTTATCAGAAACAGAGGCCAACAACAGCGTACGATGCCTCCTGCCCGATGGCCCAAACCTGTGGGTAGGTACTCATAGAGGCCTTATCAAAATCGTTCCTGAATCCGGGGGCCATAAAATCTACAGAGTGTCTGAGCTCGGATTGAGCGGTCATACCGAGGTCTTAAGTGAGGCAGCGATCCTGTCGCTAGAACTCGATCAACATGGCAATCTGTGGGTGGGTTCCGAAAACGAAGGATTGTACATTGTCGATCGTGCAGGTAGCGTACAGCAGTTTGTGACGTCGAGGACGGGGGCCTCCACAGTAGCAAGCAATTCCATCTGGTCTCTGTTTTCAGACGACAGCGACATTATGTGGGTCGGTACTTTTGATAATGGCATTGACAAGGTGGATCCGCTGCACAGGCGTTTCCAGCATTATTCTGACAATCCTTTAGACAAAATATCTGTCAGCTATCCAGTGGTGAGCGCCTTCGTCGAAGATCCTGGAAGGGGACTCTGGATAGGGACCGACGGTGGTGGCTTGAACTACCTCGACTACTCAACCGAGACCATCAAAATCTATGAGCAGTCCGCATCCAGCCGCAGTTTGGCCGGTGATGCTGTCCTTGGTCTGCTGTTGGATGAGCAAAGAAGGCTTTGGGTCGCCTCCTGGGATGGGGGTATCAGCATCAAGAAGCCCGGGAGCAATGACTTTGACAGGATTACCTATGATCCGGGAAACGAAAATAGCCTGGTAGGACCTGACGCGTACGCGCTTTTTAGAGATAGCAGGTCCAATATCTGGATGTCTGTATTCCGATACGGCACAAACATCTACGACCCGACCTCTGACCATCTGTGGGAATTGGGTAATGATGTCTTGAGCAGCTCAAAAATTCGCTGTGTCATCGAACCAGGGCCAGGGGAGTACTGGCTGGCAACCGAAGGCTCGGGCGTGGATTATTTGGTGCTTGATGAGGACTATAATGTCATTGAGAAGAAGAACTACAGCGTAAAGGAAGAAAATGGTCTGAACCATAATGTTGTCACCCATTTGGAGGAGGCAGATGACGGGAAGATCTGGATCACGACCTTTGGAGGAGGTGTCAATATCCTGGATCCAGCTTCCGGCGAATTCTCCCACCTCACGACGAGGAACGGCCTATCCAGCAATCTGGTCTTTTCTATAGAAGAGGATCACAACGGTGATATGTGGGTAGGTACCGGCAATGGCCTTTGTCGTATCTCGCCGGATCTTGAGATCATGGCCTTTGGCGTCCACGATGGGATCTCCAATGCTGAGTTTACCAAAAGCGCAAGTCATATCAATGAGAAGGGCGAGCTGTTTTTTGGCAGTAACGATGGATTCCATCGATTCCACCCTGATGACATTGTGACCAACAATCAGGTCCCAGCAGTATTCCTTACTGACTTTGCACTGATGGGGAAAAATGGGCGTGATCTCACAAAAGGCCAACTCCTGAAAGATGTATTTCCCGAGGGTCGGATTGAATTGGCGCACAACGAAAACGACTTTGCTTTCCAATTCGCTGTGCTCAACTATACGCAGTCAAGCAAAAACGAGTATGCCTACTTTCTCCAGGGATATGATGATGATTGGAGGACTTCCGAGGATGGCGCCGACATCACCTATTCAAATGTGTTACCGGGCACCTACACGCTGCATGTGAAAGGTGCCAACAATGATGGTGTTTGGAACGAAGAAGGAGCGTCGATTATGCTCGTGATCGCACGGCCATGGTACCTGTCCAATTTCATGATTGTTGTGTATTTCCTCCTGGGAGCGTTGCTGCTCCTATGGTTCCACCAGGTGACCATTCATCGCGAGCGACTGAAAAACGAACTCAAGCTGGAGCACCTGGAACTCACCAAGATGCAGGATATCAGCAACCTGAAGTCCCGATTTTTCGCCAATATATCTCACGAATTCAGGACACCCCTCACGCTTATCATCGGTCCGTTGAAGTCATTGATCAACGGCAGCTACAGAGGTGATGTCCGAATCCAATATCGCGTGATGGCCCGAAACGCTGAGCGACTACTTCGCCTCATCAATCAGATTTTGGACCTGTCGAAACTTGAGTCCGGAGGTGTCACGCTAAGAGCTTCCAAAGCTGATGTGGTCAAGTTTTTGAAATCGGTGGCACATGCCTTTACCAGCTACGCTGAGCGCCAGTTCATTGACTATAAGTGTGAATTCCCGGAAGGCCCAGTGGACCTGTACTTTGAGGCAGACAAACTGGAAAAGGTGATTCTCAATTTGTTGTCCAACGCCTTTAAGTACACGCAGGAGTTTGGCAAGATCACATTTCGTGTCTCTGAGGAAGATGACTGGGTGGTCGTCAGCGTTGAAGACACGGGTGTCGGCATTCCCCAAGATCAGTTGGAATTCATTTTCGACCGCTTCTATCAGATTGACAATGGCAAGGAGAAGGGATCAGGCATCGGACTGGCACTCACTAAAGAACTCGTCGATTTGCATCAGGGAAAGATCGACGTGGAAAGCAAGTTGAAAGAAGGCAGCACGTTCAAAGTGTACCTGAGGAAGGGTCATCAGCACCTGTCCGAAGAAGAGATAGTGACCGCCGAAGAAGTCAGACATCATTTCGAGGAGGACTTCAAAGAGCTCGAGTTGATGAAGAACGGGGGCTTCAACGAGGTAGAAGAGAGCCCCAAACGCGCCGGTGATGATCTGCCGGTCATCCTTGTGGCGGAGGACAATCATGACATGCGAGAATTCATTTGTGAATACTTGATCACCAATTACCGGGTGATCGAGGCTTGCAATGGAGAGGAGGCATTAGATGCTGCCAATGAGAACATACCGGACGTCATTGTGTCGGATATCATCATGCCGAAGATGAATGGCTATGAGCTGTGCGAGAAGGTGAAGAGTGACGAGCGCACTTCTCACATTCCAGTCATATTGCTGACGGCCAAAGTCTCTGGAGAAAGTACCGAACGAGGTTTCGAGTTGGGGGCCGATTATTATGTGACCAAGCCCTTCAATCCCAAATTGCTTGAGCTGAGGATCAAAAACATTCTCAAGGCAAGAGATCATATGCGCAATCAGCTGGGGGCCGGCACTGACCTGAGCCTGGAGCCGAAGGACCTTAAGATCCCATCCAAGGACCAGGAATTTTTGAAGAAGGCGATAGCTTGTGTGGAGGACAACCTGTCCAACTCTGACTTCGGCGTGGACGATTTGTACCGTGAGCTGGGACTGAGCAGGACTCAGCTGTACCGAAAACTGAAGGGACTGGTGGGGCAGTCTGCTAACGAGTTTATTCGATCGTTTAGACTAAAGCGAGCGGCGCAATTGCTCAAGCAGCAGGAGATGACTATCTCTGAAGTGACCTATCATGTGGGGTTCAATGACCTCCAATACTTCAGGTATTGTTTCAAGAAACAGTTTGGATCTAACCCCTCAGAATATGCCCAGAGCGTACATTAAGAAGGTTTCTGACGTTTGTTTCAAACGTTTGCACCATATACCCTTGCAATCTGAACCGTTTGTCACGCTCGCCCGGAGGCCCTTTTCAGGAAGTTTGAATTATGCTTCCATAGGAAGTACTAAGAATTTTTGATGCACCAAATAACTTTTGTTTAATCCTTATTTCTAGAGTATGAAGAAGAACTACTTTTTACGTACCTCAGAATGGTCGAGGTATGCCTTTGGCATGACCCTCGCTTTTCTGATGCTGTGCGTGAGTGTCCCCAGTGCCTATGCACAGCGGACCGTGTCAGGAAACGTGACTGATGACTCAGGTGATGGACTACCTGGAGTCAACGTTGTGATTCAGGGTACTACGACTGGTACAGTGACCGACTTAAATGGAGACTATAACATCTCGGTTCCAGATAATTCGAGCGTGTTAGTATACAGTGCCATTGGTTTTGTGTCTCAATCCATTTCCGTGGGCACGAGATCTACCATCGATGTGGCCTTGGAAGTAGATGTCGCTGAACTGGAAGAGGTGATCATCACAGGTTACTCTGTGGATGCTCGTCGCTCTACACCTGGTTCTGTGTCGACGATCAAGGCCGAGGCTTTGCAAGTCCAGCCTTCCGGTAACGTCGAGCAGCAGCTGATGGGTCGTGTTGCAGGTGTAACTGTTTTGACAAACGGTCAGCCTGGAACTGCTAGCCAGGTGCGTGTTCGTGGATACGGCGCATTGGGTGGTAACGAGCCGCTATACATTGTAGATGGAGTTCCTACTCCGTCCATTGAGTTCCTTGCTCCGGACGACATCGCTTCCACTACCGTACTGAAAGATGCGACAGCGGCTTCCATTTACGGAGCTCGTGCTGCTGGTGGTGTGATTGTTTACACTACTAAGCGTGGAAAGCGCAACCAACCAATGGAGGTGACTTATGATGGAATGGTCGGTGTGACCACTCCCGGCAATGGCCCTGAGCAGTTGAATCCTGCGGAACAGGCAGAATGGACATGGAATGCTATTCGAAATGCCGCCACAAACGCGGGAGAGGCGCCAGTCTTCAGCCACCCTCAGTATGGTACGGGTGATACGCCTATCATTCCTGATTGGTTGTTAGTAGGCAATACATCAGGTATCGTCGGAAGCATCGATCTGCCCTCTGAAGCGATGAACTATAACAATGATCCAGAGGCGGGACCTATTTACCTGGTAATGCAGGCCAACCAGTCTGGTACAGATTGGTACGACGCCATCACGCAAAATGCCTTGCTTAACAGACACACTATTGGTGTTCGCGGAGGTACAGATAAGAGTGCTTACTATGTGAGCCTTGGTTTGCAGGAGCAGGAAGGTACCCTGAAGCGCCAAAAGTTCAGCCGATATACTTTCAGAGCCAATTCAGAGTTTGACATTCTTCCGAACCTTCGGATGGGTGAAAACGTGCAGATCACTTACAGAGCGGTGCGACTGCTTCAGGGCGGTGGCGGAGGTATCGGTTCTGCTGATGATGAGAACCTGATCAACCAGGCCTACAGAATGTCGCCTATCATTCCTGTGAATGACGTATTCGGAGGATGGGGCGGTACTGCAGCACCAGGTTTCAACAACCCACGAAACCCCGTCGCAACGATCGATGGCCAGCAGCATAACCGTAACTTCCAGACTTCAGGCTTCGGAAACGTCTATCTGGAG
This sequence comes from Cyclobacteriaceae bacterium, assembly GCA_965227935.1. Lineage (GTDB taxonomy): Bacteria > Bacteroidota > Bacteroidia > Cytophagales > Cyclobacteriaceae > JAWPMT01. The sequence goes on from CBDDGS010000055.1 coordinate 1,539,421, forward strand.
TGGGATGTCATCGAAGGATTGACTGCCCGTACTAGCCTTGGTGGAAGATACACCGCTGGATTCACAAGAGGTTATAATCGTAGACAATATGAGAACTCTGAGAACAACTCATCGTTTGGCTACAACGAAAGCAACTTCCACGGCACTGACTGGGTATGGACAAACACACTTACTTATGAGAAGAAGTTTGGTATCCATAGAGTGAAGGTACTGGCGGGACAGGAAGCCTTGAATTCTGGGAACTTCCGAGCCAGCAACGCCTCAGGACTTAATCCATTCTCTCAGAGCCCTGACTTTATCTCCATGTCGACTGTCAATGACCGTGTCGTCAATGGTGGTCATGGCAAAGGGGTCAACTTCTCCTCTTACTTCGGTAAGTTGACGTATGACTTCAATGATAGGTACATCCTTGATTTCGTGGTTCGTAATGATGGATCCTCACGATTCGGAGAGGAAAATCGTCGTGGTACGTTCCCTGCGATTTCAGGAGCCTGGAGAATCTCTGCGGAGTCATTCATGAGTGGTATCACTTGGTTGGATGACTTGAAACTTCGTGGTGGATGGGGTGTCATTGGTAACTCCAACAACGTAGACCCTAACAACCAGTTCAGCTTGTACGGTACAAGCATCGGAGCCTCCAGCTACGATATCGCCGGAACAAACAGCTCTGCTGCTGAAGGATTCTATCGTACGCGTATTGGAAACCCTGCTGCTCAGTGGGAGCGTGCCGTGACAACCAACATTGGTTTTGACGCCCTCTTCCTTGATAACAAGCTGGACGTCGGAATCGAATTCTGGAGAAAGGACACAGAGGACCTCTTGTTCCAGCAGCCGGTTACTGTACAGTCTGGATTCTTTGCAAGTGCTCCTAGTGTGAACATCGGTGAGATGCGAAATCAAGGTATTGATTTTACGATCATCACCAAAGGGCAGATGAGCAATGGTATTCAGTATGAGTTGCAGGTGAATGGTGGATTCCTCAGCAATGAGATTGTCTTCCTGACTGACGGCGTCGAGTTTGTCAATGGAAATGTGGACTACCGTGGTATTCAGCCCATACGTAATGCCGTTGGACAATCGCTATCTTCTTTCTATGGGTACGAGGTGGAAGGCCTCTTTAGAGATGCAGCAGACGTTTCTGGTCATGCTACCCAAGCAGATGCAGCCCCTGGACGTTTCAAATTCCGGGATTTGGATGGTGATGGCGAGATCACACCTGATGATCGTACCTTTATAGGATCTCCTGTGCCTGATTTCACTGGAGGCTTGAATGTTCTATTGGACTACAAAGGATTCGAGTTGAACATCTATACGTTCCTCTCTGCAGGCGCGGAAATCTTCAACGTCTCCAAGCTCTTCACACACTTCTATCCTCTCTTCCCTGGAGCGGCAATCAGTGCAGACGTGAAGGATTCTTGGACATTCAGCGATCCTTCTGGCAGCATCCCTGTTTTTGAGAATGCGTCTAACTTCAGTACCAATACACAGGCCAATGATTTCTATGTGGAAAATGGTACTTACTTCAGAATGCAGAACATCACATTGGCTTACAACCTTCCTGCTACGCTCATCAATAGCTGGAACATGAGCAAGGTCAGAGTATTCTTGTCTGCTAACAACCTCTTCACTATTTCAGGTTATGACGGGCTGGATCCAACAGTAGCGGGTAACGCCGATACACAGTTTGGTATTGACAGAGGAAACTTCCCAATCACACGTGGATACACATTTGGGTTGAACATTGGATTTTAACATGTAGTTGAAGAAAAAATTTGAAAGACTGAAATGAATAAGTTTAGAATAACATTGATGGTCCTTCTCATGGTGACGGTTGGTGTCACTGCATGTAAGGATGAGTTCTTGGAAGTAGCTCCGACGACGTCGCTGAGCTCGGCCGAGCTATCGACGGCCGCCGGACTGGATGGATCCGTAATTGGTGCGTACAGTATGCTCCTAGGCCGCGGAGGCTTCTATTCGGATGCAACGAACTGGTTCTGGGGTAGTGTTCTTGGCGGTGATGCCAACAAGGGAACGGATCCTGGTGATCAGTCGCAGGTCAATGAAATATTGACCTACAATGCGCAGACCAATAACGTATCTGTGCTGCAGAAGTACGAGCGGACCTACGAAGGTGTAGCGCGTGCCAACAACACGCTGAAGCTGCTAGCTGATGCTGGCGATGACGTCTCTGATGCTATCAAGACGCAGGTAGAAGCTGAGGCGAGATTTTTGCGTGGTCACTACTACTTCGAGCTGAAGAAGAACTTCGACGATGTGCCATTTATCGATGAGGTTTGGGATGAGATCGAGGCCGTGCCTAACAATCAGGACCTCTGGCCTATGATCATAGCAGATTTTCAGTTCGCGGCCAACAACCTTCCTGCCACTCAGTCGCAAGTAGGACGTGCCAACAGCTGGGCGGCGTTGGCTTACCTTGGTAAGGCGCAGTTGTACTCTGGCGATTTCTCTGGAGCACTCTCTACGTTGACCAACGTGGTAAACAATGGTCAGACTTCCAATGGTACGCCTTACGCCTTGGTGGCGAACTATGGCGACCTTTGGCTAGCTGCCAATGACAATAGCTCTGAGACTGTATTTGGCTCACAAGCTGCTGCCAACACAGGTAGTGTCAACAATGCCAACCCTGGATTAGTGCTTAACTTCCCTCATGGTTCGGCAGGACCAGCTCGTCCCGGTGGATGCTGCGGGTTCAACCAGCCAAGTTTGGAGTTGGCTAACTCATTCCGCACCTCTGGTGGACTTCCTCTCCTGGATGGAAGCTACAATGATGCAGGAAATGAGCTTGTCACAGATTTTGGCTTGTCAAGCGCTGACGCTTTTACTCCTGATGCGGGACCACTGGACCCTCGATTGGATCACTCCATCGGTCGTCGAAGTATCCCTTACCTGGATTGGGGGCCACACCCTGGTAATGACTGGATTCGTCAGCAGTCGCATGGTGGACCTTACTCTCCTAAGAAGTTTGTGTACACAGCAGCTGGTGGTGACTTTGATGGTAGCTCATGGACTCCTGGTTATACTGCGGTTAACTACAAGATCATCCGATTTGCTGATGTATTGTTGATGGCAGCGGAGGCAGAAGTTGAAGCAGGAAGCTTGGAGACTGCAAGAGGATATGTGAATCAAATCCGTACGAGAGCAGCAAATTCTCCAGTTCTGAATCCTGATGGAACGGATGCGGCCAACTATGATGTCGCCACGTATGATGCTGCTTGGACAGATCAAGCGGCGGCTAGAGATGCTGTCCGTTTCGAAAGGAAGCTCGAGCTTTCTGGCGAAGGCCACAGAAAGTACGACCTCGGTCGTTGGGGTATTGCTGAGCAGGTCTTGAATGACTTCCTCGATTACGAGCGTCAGACGCTGATCATCCAGTATGGTAATGCGACGTTCACCTCGAAGAGCTTGTTCTTGCCAATTCCTCAGGAGGAAATTGATTTGCAGGGATCTGATGTGCTCTCGCAGAACCCTGGGTACTAAGAATTATATAATATTATCGGAAAAGGGCTCCCCCGTGAGGGGGAGCCCTTTTTACTTCAATTCCTACTTGTATGGTGAAAGGGTACTATTCTGACCACCATGCGACCGAATACCGCCTGGCACATGCACGTTCGCAAATCTTAGTTGAATAGCTTTGTGAACGAATGAAGATTGATTTTTTGAGATTTTTAATTGACCCCAGATATGAGATCAAATATTGCCGTGGTGCTTGGACTACTCGTCACAACGTTTGCATGTGACAATCAACAAGCCAGTGAAGAAGAAATGAGGGGAGCGGCCCTGTTTGAAAAGCTTGAGCCCTCCGCTTCCGGCGTAGATTTTGCCAATAACCTCAATGAGGACTCCGTCATCAACTACTTCACTTACCCATACATTTACATGGGTGGAGGAGTCGCTACCGGTGACGTGAACAATGATGGTCTTCCAGATATCTATTTTACGGCCAACATGGACCCCAATCGCCTGTATCTGAACAAAGGCGATCTGAAATTTCAGGATATTACCGAAGTGAGTGGCGTCGCCAGTGATGATCGCTGGGTGACCGGTGTCAGCATGGCCGACGTCAATGCCGATGGCTGGATGGACATCTACATTTCAGTGTCGGGTAAGTTCACCACCACGAAGAACCAGTTGTTCATCAACCAGGGCCTTAACGAGGACGGCATTCCCACTTTTGTGGAGGAAGCCGAAGACCGCAGCGTAGCTGATCACCGAAGCTCAACTCAGGCAACATTTTTCGATTACGATAATGATGGTGACCTCGACATGTACGTGGCCAACTATCCATTTACAAACTTCAAGACGCCCAACTATTCCTATTACCTGTCTTTGGAAATGAAGGATCCGGAGAAGTCCGATCGACTTTATCGCAATGATGGCAATGGCTACTTTGATGATGTAACTGTCGAATCAGGTATTCTCAATTTCGGTTTGTCTCTCAGTGCGACCGCGGCAGACTTCAATCAGGATGGATGGCAAGACATCTACGTGTCCAACGACTTCGCCTCGCCGGACTACTTATTCATGAACAATGGGGATGGCACTTTCACAGACCAGCTACAAGAGGCCACCCAGCACATCGCCTTCTTCGGTATGGGGGTTGATGCCGGAGATATCAACAATGATGGTCTGTTGGATTTCATCCAGATGGACATGACTCCCGAAGATAACTACCGCAACAAGGCGAACATGGCAAGCATGAATATCCCAAGTTTCTGGGAGATCATTGGCCTGGGCATGCACTATCAGTACATGCAAAATGCCCTACAGATCAATCAGGGAGTCTCCTCGGACGGAGTACCACACTTCAGCGATATCGCTCGTCTGGCTGGCGTATCGAGCACCGACTGGAGTTGGGCGCCACTGCTCGTCGACCTGGACATGGATGGCTGGAAAGACATCTTCGTGACCAATGGTACTCGACGAGACATCAACAACAAAGACTACTTCCACGATATCGAAAATGCCTCGTATGAAGAGCGTCAGAAGATGGACAATGTGACGCTAACGCTCAACATGCCGTCTGAGAAAGTGGACAACTACGTCTTCAGAAATGAAAAGGACCTGACCTTCACGAAGGTGATGGAGGATTGGGGTTTGAGCTATGAAGGGTTTTCCAATGGCGCCAGCTACGCGGACCTGGATGATGATGGTGACCTCGAGATCATTATCAACAATATCGATGCCCCGGCACTCATTTTCGAGAATAAGGCGGCGGATCAGGCACTGAACAATTTCGTAAAGATCAAACTGACTGGTCCTAAGGGTAACGCTCATGGTATTGGCGCCAAGCTATGGGTGAAGACAGCCGACGCAGAGCAGTATCATGAGCATCAGATGACCAGGGGATTCCAGTCTTCTGTAGAGCCCAACGTCTATTTCGGAGTGGGGCAGGCCAGTCAGATTTCGGAGCTTAAGGTCCAGTGGCTGGACGGTAAGGTGCAGACGTTAAAAGATGTCGATGTCAATCAGACATTGGAGATTGGGTATGCTGAAGCTGCCGACCGCGAGCTCCAGGGGGCTGGTTCCAATGGGAGACTGTTCGCGGACGTCAGCGACCAGAGTGGCCTTGACTATACGCACAAAGAAAATGACTTCGATGACTACAGGTACGAAGTGCTCTTGCCACATCGGTATTCCACAAACGGCCCGGGTCTGGCTGTGGGAGACGTCAATGGAGATGGCCTGGAGGACGTGTACATCGGAGGCGCGGTGGCTTCGAAAGGGGCGCTGTTCCTACAAACACCTTCCGGGAAGTTTGAGCAGACCTCAGACGAGTGGAATAATGAAACCGGCGCCGAAGATATGGGTGCTGTTTTCTTCGACGCGAATGGCGACGGTCATCAGGATCTGTATGTTGTGAGTGGTGGTAATGAGAGAACGCCCGGCTCCAAAGGCTACCAGGACAGACTCTACATCAATGACGGCTCCGGTCAGCTGGCTTTGAGCGATGGGCTACCTGAGATCACTGCGAGTGGTTCTCGTGTACGACCGGGAGACTTTGATGGAGATGGGGATCTGGACCTGTTTGTGGGCGGAAGGATCGTCGCCCGGTCTTATCCTGTGCCTGCGCGGAGCTATATCCTTCGCAATGACTCCCAATCCGGCGAAGCACAGTTTACCGATGTCACCGCCGACGTAGCACCGCAGCTGCAGGAGGCAGGTCTTGTCACAGACGCGGTGTGGACGGACTTTGACAATGACGAACGATTAGATCTTGTAGTCGTGGGCGAGTGGATGCCAATCACTTTCCTGCGTAACGACGGGGATGAATTCAGTGACGAAACCGCTGCCTTGGGACTAGCAGATCAGGTCGGCTGGTGGTACTCGATCACAGCGGCTGATTTTGACAATGACGGTGACGAAGATCTTGTGGCGGGCAATCTTGGCCTCAACTACAAATACCAGGCGTCGATGGAAGAGTCGTTCGACGTGTACGCGTATGACTATGACAAGAATGGCGATCTCGACATTGTACTGGGCTATTACAACGATGGCGTACAGTATCCGCTGCGCGGACGCCAGTGTTCATCGGAACAGATCCCAACGATCAAGTACAAATACGAGGATTACAACTCCTTCGCGTCTGCCACTTTGGAAGATATCTATACGCCACAGGACCTGGAGGCCTCTTTGCACTATCAGGCGAGAAATTTCGCCAGCAGCTACCTTGAAAATACCGGAGGGTCTTTTGAGATAAGCAATCTGCCTAATGAGGTGCAGCTTTCTTCCATCAATGGGATGATCTCTGAAGACTTCAATGAAGACGGTCATCTGGATCTGCTAGTCGCCGGTAACCTGTATGGTGCCGAGGTGGAGACTACGAGAAATGATGCCAGCTACGGGCAGTTACTGCTAGGTAATGGCGCCGGAGGTTTCGAGGCAATCGCTTATAGCGAAAGCGGCTTGTTTATCAGGGGTGATGTGAAAGACCTGGCAATGGTGCAAACGAGTACCGGATCTTTAGTGGTCGCAGCCTGCAACAACGAAAAGATGAAGGTTGTAAGGGTGGTGGCCCCTTCAAACACGGGCAATACACTCGCAGCCTCAATGCGCTAAAAGACTGTCTACCTTGATCAGTGACTGGTGATTAGTTGGGTCTGACAGCTAATCACTAGTCACGAATCACTAGCTAAAGCGACAAAGGATGGGCTATGGTAAATCGGTCCATTAACTCCAGCATGGCACGGCTGCTATGGTAGCCAAAGTGCTCGAGGCTCACCTTGTCAAGGTTGGGATTGAGGTCGCCTGAAGGAGAGGTGGCAGCATACCACCCACCGTGAAGGTTATCAAGTAGCTGTATCTGAATGAATTCCCAGGTCTTCTCAGCCCGGTGCAAATAGTAGGCGTCTCCCGTGATCATCCAGGTATTGACAAGCGCGACAAGGCATTGGGCCTGGGTCCAAGACGACCTTTGGCTGGTAGGCCGGGCATTGTCTGGTAGCTGATCTGGAATGCTACCATTTCGCTCCTGCGCGCGCAGGATGCGCTGAGATGAGTACAGGCAGTACTTCTCAGTCAGGCCCGACAATTCTTCGCTTCCAAATGCGATAGCAGCATCATGCAGCAGCCAACTTGCTTCCGCCTGGTGTCCTACCAGTATCGGATGGCTCTCCAATTGGCCGAACTCATTGATGGAGAAGTTGGGAGTTTCTTCCTGGTCGAAAACAAGGCGAATGGTACGTCGTGCAAGGCGCATCGCACTTTGCAACACTGACTCATCATCCCAGGTCTTGTAGAGGCTGGAGAAGCCACTGATGAGCATGAGGTCGGATCTTAGGCTGGTCGGATTAGCAACAGGGGGTACTACTTCCACCAACTCTTTATCAAGTGTATCCGTATACGCGCCACTTCGGGCGTCGTAGAAGTGTTCTTCAATCAGCTTGAAGGTCTCCTTTGCCAGAAGCAAAGCCTGCGGATCATCTGATACTTTGAAGTAAGCACATAGCCCTTGCAACATGAGCGCCTGTGCGGCTAAGCTCTTATCGTTGTTCTTTTTCATACCCCTTTCATCCAGGGACCATACCGCACCCCCATGCTCTTCATCCCAGAAGTGACCAACGATGTATTCGTACAGCTGCGTAGCAAATGTGAATTTCGAGGAGCCGCCCATTCGTAAGTAGGCCGATGAGAACACATAGAGGATGGCCGCGTGGATTGCTGCCAGTTTATCCCCCGAAAGGACAGTCCCATTGCCTGACATCCTTCCGAGCAGTCCCCCATGGCGTATATCAGCCATCTTCTCTGTCCAGAAGGGCAGCAGGTTGTTTTCGAGTTCGTATCGACATGTTTTCTCGCTGAGAGGGCTTAGTGGCATTGTCTTACAAGGACATCCATCCAAGTTATTAAATGCCAGGCTCTCCTAAGGACGAGGACGTACCAAACAGCCCTGTCGTTTGTACCAACCTCCGCAACAAAAAAGGGAAGCGCCTTACTTGACAGCACTTCCCTTTTAAGGTGATTGTTTCTGATGGAGCTTAAGCCATCGCTTTGCCTACTTTCTCCAGTAGTGCCTTGGTCGCCATAATGCCGTCAACTTCGCTTAGTTCGCTTCCTTCGTATTCGATGCCAATGAATCCCTTAAATCCAGCATCTTTCACGATCTGCAACATCCTCGTAAAATCCGTTCGTGTTTCGTTGCCGTCAGCATCGAAGGCATTCGCCTTAGCACTGACACCTTTGGCGAAGGGCATTAGTTCTTCCATGCCTTTGTAGCGATCGTACTCATTGGCGCAGCCATTCTCTCCGCGCTCCATGCAGAAGTTGCCGAAATCGGGTAGTGTACCACAATAGTTGCTACCAACCTGACTGATCACACTTGATAGCCACTGGCCATCGCTCGAATAGCCCCCATGATTTTCGACAATGACATTGATACTGTTCTGCTCCCCGTACTCAGTCAGCCGGCCCAATCCATCGATGGCCGCAGCCTTTACTTCGTCCGCTGTACCCTGCCCGGCAGCGTTTACACGGATGGAGTGGCATCCCAGCTCTTTTGCGGCATCTACCCACTTGTAGTGGTTTTCTACTGCCTGGATTCTTGCAGCCTCGTCCAGATCCCCGAGATTACCCTCTCTATCACACATGATGAGGAGGCTCTGGACACCGGCGTCATCGCAACGCTTTTTGAGTTCCTGTACAAAACCGCCGTCCATTCCCATGTAGAACTGATTCACATATTCGATGGCGTCGATGCCAAATTCATTTTTCGCGATGGCAGGAAAATCCATTGGGTCAAGCTTCTCAGCGCCACCCCGGCCGAAGAAGGCCTTGTTCAAGGACCACTGGGCCAATGAAATGTCAAAAAATAATGACGCCGCCTGCTCCGATGATCCCCCTCCAGAGGACTCGGAACTCGCTTCTCCTCCGCTTTGAGCGCCTCCACAGGCTGAGACAAGCCCGCTGATGCCCCCGATCGCAGGGATGGCTAGCATACCGGCGCCAATTTTCTTAATGCTTTTTCTTCTGGTCTCCTTCATGATGCATAAAAATTTGTCAGGATAGAATGTCTTATTTGATTCTCGCAAACTAGGTTAATGAATTCCCGCCGTAACTAAAAATGTTGGAACATCTGCCGTGTGGCGATAGTACACAAACCTCCTCCATCTCAACCAAACAGTTTTCCAGTGGGCTCCTACCTCCCCTCCTATAATGGTTCAATATCCCCTTTGTTGGAAGCACTTATGACCTATCTTCGAAGGCTTGAATTAGAGAATTATGACCCAGATGAAAAACTACATCCCCTGGCTGGTCGCGCTTCTTGTGGCCTGCAGTACTCCCCAGCAGGAGGCCGGACAAAAGAATTTGCGACTGACGTACGAGGTTGTCGGAATCGATTTTGATAGCGAGGTCAGTACTGTTAGAATCCAGGTCATCAACGAGACGGGTGAAAGCGTGAGTGCCCCTGATTGGGCCATCTATTGGAGTCAGTTTGCAGTCGGGCCGGTGCAAGCCGAGGTCGCGGGTTTGAAGTTGGAGCGGGTGACGGGCGACTACTGGAAGCTGCAGCCCACTGGTAATAGTGAACTACCAGATGGTGGGAGCATTGGCACTGATTGGCCGCAACAAGGTCTGATGCTGAACGACTATCAACTACCGGTGGGAGTCTACTTGGTCGCTAATGGTGAAGTACAGGCACTTGAGGTTGAGGTCAAGCCCATTGATCCTTCACTCATCCCGGGAGAGTATCGACCTACACCTGGCTCCCGATGGGAGGAGAATGCGATAATTCAGGATCGATCTGCGACGCAGGTCAACGATATTTTCCCCACTCCGGTGAGATATGAGCGCGGAAACGGGACGCTGTCTTTAAAGAGTATCACTTACTGTGCCCCTGAGGAGCTAGGGGCCACCGCTGCCCAGTTTGGTGAGTGGCTACAATCCGAGGCGGGCCTCACGAGTTTTCAAGCGGGCACGGATTGCAACTTACGACTATCGATTGATGGCTCTTTGGGACAGGAAGGCTACAGCCTGTCCATCTCGGAAGAGGGAGTGGATGTAAGTGGAGGTTCGCCGGCCGGCGTTTTTTACGGACTCATGAGTGTGCTGTCCGCAGCAAGTATCGATGACCTTTCGAGTAAAAATGGGGCGTTGACACTGCCTTATCTGGAAGTAGAAGATGAGCCGGCTTTTGGCTACCGGGGCATGCACCTTGATGTTTCCAGGAACTTTCAGAAGCCAGAGGTAGTGAAGAAGTTACTGCGGATGATGGCTTTCTATAAGCTCAATAAGTTTCACTTCCACCTGACAGACGACGAGGGTTGGCGCTTTGAAGTACCGGCACTGCCTGAGTTAACCGCCGTCGGAGCCCGTCGGGGACATACAGAAGATGAAATGACGCATATTCTGCCGGCTTACGGATCCGGTCCTGACCCAGACAGTCCAGACAACCACGGCAGTGGCTTTTATTCCAGTGAGGAACTGATCGATATCCTTCAGTATGCCCAGTCGCTGAATATTGAAGTGATCCCCGAGGTCGACTTGCCAGGCCATGCGCGTGCTGCCATTAAGGCCATGGAATCAAGGCTGGCATCTTCTGGTGATGCCACTTATCGCCTGGCGGAGCCCGGTGATACGAGCAAGTACATCTCCGCCCAGATATACTCAGACAACGTAATCAACGTGTGCCAGGAGTCTACCTACGACTTTGTTGAGCTGGTCGCTGATCATCTCATCGATCTCTATAGTGAGGCAGGAGTGCCATTGAATACCCTGCACATTGGATGCGATGAGGTGCCGCACGGCGCTTGGGCCTACTCCCCCGGTTGTCAGGACCTGATTGCGCAAGGTGAGGGCCGAAATCCATCAGAGTATCTCTTGCAGTACTTTGTCTCCCGTGTTTCTCAGATGTTAAAGACCAAAGGCCTGAGGACCGCAGGATGGGAGGAAGTAATAGGTGATCCGAGTGGTGCGGATCAGTCGTTGATACCCTATATCTGGCACAATGAAGAGCTGGCTTATGGGCTTGCCAATCGAGGCTATGAAGTAGTACTCTGCAATGCCGCGAATCTTTACTTCGATCTTGCCTACAATCCTGATCCGGCAGAGCCTGGACTGAAGTGGGCCGGATTTGTCGACACCAAGTCGGCGTTTACCCTATCACCCTACCATATTGGGCAGTCGTTGAATCCGGATGCTGTCAGCGTGGACCAGTCGATATTGACAACAACCGGAAAACGGAATATTCTCGGGATCCAGGGAGAGCTGTGGTCAGAGACGGTGCGAGGCGGTGAAGTTTTGGAGTACTATATCATGCCCAAAATGTTTGGTCTGGTAGAAAGAGCCTGGACAGGCGATCCTGAGTGGGAAAGCGAGGCGGACCGAAATGCCGATTGGAGTGACTTTGTCCACCAGGTGGGTAACAGGGAACTACCACGCCTGAATGCCCTGCTCGGAGGGTGGAACTACCGGGTACCGTTGCCAGGCCTGAATGTTGAAAATGATCTTGTCAGTGCAAATGTCCGGTTCCCAGGTCTGCCCATTCACTATACCACGGATGGTTCTGACCCTACGTCGGACAGCCCTCGTTATGATGAGCCCATTCCTTATGATGCTAATCTGCGATTCAGAGTGATTGTGGATGAGCAGCATCAGAGCAGGGTAGTGATGCCTTGAGGGGCTCATTGAGGACTGCGAAGGGCTGAGATGTGGAATTTTTTCCACAGTAGTGATGGCAATCATCCTCGGTAGTTTCCTCCAAAAGGCTTAGGAAGCCGTTTCGAGGCCTATTCATAATTGGTGTGCTTTTTTCTCCTGATAAGGGGAATCAAATAAGCTGAATTATGAATTGGACTGACATTTATAGATATGAATCGAACTCATCAACGACCTGGTTTCAAAGGATCAGCGCTTTCGTATTGGTCTTGCTAGCACTACTGTTTCTAAGTGGACTGCTCGCTGGTTGCGTCAGCAACAAGAAGTACAACGAGGCGCTGGATCAAATTGCCAGTCTGAAGGTCGATCAGGAAATGGCCAGTTTCAAGAAAGTTGATACACTGTATAAAAAGAGTGAAACCATCTATGAACTGCGCCAGCAACTATTAGCCACCAATAAGACCCTCGACTCCGTAGCGGCAGCCCTCCAATCGGTTGTGAACCAACCTTCATCGGTAGCCATGATGAAGGAGGGTCTGAAAAGCGCACAGTGCTACTTCGAAATGGACAAAGGCAGACTGTCAGCAGATCTCAGCAATGACATTCTGTTCCATACGGGAGAAGCTACTCTGACCAATCAGGGGCGTGAGAAAATAGCCGAACTGGCCGCCTCCGTTTATGAATATGAGCAGGAAGTACAACTATGGGTGGTGGGCCATACCGATGGAAAGCCTTATGCCAGCAGCGCCTATGACAATTGGGATCTCAGCGCGCAAAGAGCGTTGACCGTTACCAGGGCCTTGATAGATGCCGGTTTGGATGGGACGGATATCGTGGCAGCAGCCAGGGGTAGATTTGATCCGGAATCGGCAAATGACAAACGAGTAGGTCGATTGCTCAACCGTCGTACAGAAATCCTGATCCTGCCAAAATCGGAATGGAGTGAAGCTGTAGCGCAATTTGTGACCTCCATGTAGCCAAAGGGTTAGAGTCCTTACCAGCATGCGGTAAGCAGGTTATAGGACCAGCGCCTTCGGCAATCCGAGGTAGTGGAATTAACAACCTACAACGTTGCATTGAATACCTTTCAGAATCCCGGTTTTTGGTCGTTTTTTCGGCTAGTTTTAGGCCTGTGAATCGATCCGAAACTTGGATCTGATTGTTATACTTCAAAGAGTAGTACACAAAAGAAAAACCCGGACATGAGATACGTTCGCATCATTCTAATCCTTTTAATGGCGTTGATATTGGTCATTTTCTCCGTCCAGAACTCTGACTACGCCATGATTAAGTTTCTTAGCTGGTCAGCGGAGACCTCTATGGCCCTTTTGCTATTGATTAGTTTCCTGATCGGTACGTTCACGACCTTTCTTTGGCTGACCCCCGTCATTTTCCGGCGAAATAAGAAATCGACGACGCCAAAGCCTGCCAAGAAGACAGAGGTGCCACAGGATGCATCACCTCCAGCGACGAATCCAGAAACCTGGGAGGAAGAAAGTGCTGAGACGCCGAAGCAATAGGCTGTCGATCTGATCAAGAACGCCATTATATCACATAGGTATGAATAAACTGCTCCATTCACTGGGCTTTGGTGAGAAGCGTGGGGATACTCCCAAAATGGACCGTCCCAAGGAGGTGAAAGAGATCCTGGATGAGCAGATAGATACCAGCCTGAAGGAATTTAACCGATCGGGGCTGGGGCTCTTCATGTCGGCATTTACAGCTGGTCTGGAGGTTGGCTTCAGTGTCCTTTTCATGGGCACGGTACTCACCCTTTTTGGAGATTCGCTGTCACCTGAGTCCCTGCGACTGTACCTGGCCCTGTGCTACCCCATTGGGTTTATCTTTGTGATCATTGGTCGATCCGAGCTCTTCACTGAACACACAGCGTTGGCAATATTGCCCGTATTGCGAGGTTCAGTGACACTGAAGAACCTCTTTGTCCTTTGGGGGATCGTTTATCTGGGAAACATCGTCGGAGGGTATGCTTTCAGTTTGTTGCTGACCCGGATAGGACCTGAAGTCGGGTTCATCCAGTTGTCGGCTTTTGAGCATCTAGGTCATGAGTTGGTGGCGTATGACTGGGACACAATTCTATTGAGTGCTTTGTTGGCCGGTTGGATGATGGGCCTCCTCGGATGGCTCGTGACCTCTTCGCAAGAGACAATCAGCAGGATCTTTGTGATTGTACTCGTTACCTCCATCATTGGCATCGCCGGCCTCCATCACTGCATCGTGGGCTCCATAGAAGTGTTTTCTGGTTTATTGGTCGGGGACAGTGTTACACTCCTCGACTATTTGAAGTTTCAACTATGGGCGACGATAGGCAACGCCATTGGAGGGGCATTTTTTGTCGCGGTGTTGAAATACAGTCATGTTCGGTTGACTGCACAGAAATAACTGCCTGCTTTACTGGGGAAATTTCTCTACATTTCCACAGGAGCATATAGAGGCAAATGCCCTTTCAAGGCGCTCAGCACAATCGGTATAGGATTTGCACTCTTTGCAGCACCGACTTCAGGTACAGATTTTTTACCATGGACCAAAGCAGTATGAAAGTATTGATAGTGGACGATGAACCTGATATTCTGACGATGGTATCGAGGTTTCTGACGAACGAGGGTATGCAGGTGGACTGCGCGGAGATGATCACCGAGGCACGTACAGAGGTCATGCAAAACACCTATGAGGCCGCAATCCTCGATCTCAATTTACCTGACGGCACGGGCTTTGACTTGATATCGTCCATTCGGAGGCAGAATGAAGATTGCAAAATTATCGTCATCAGCGCGTACGACAACTACGACGATCTGGAGCCGGAGGGGGGAGCAAAAGTCGATCTCTTTCTCAAGAAACCTTTTTCCAAAAAACAGCTTATACATGCAATACTTCAGGGAAATGAATGATTCAATTTGAGTGAAGTGAAGAGACTACTGATCATTGACGACGAGGCAGATATCCGGCTGCTACTGAAAAAGTTCTTTTCAAAGAAAGGCTTTGAAGTCTCCGTACACGAGGATGGTACCAAAGGCCTGGCATTTCTTAAGCAACAGTCCGTCGATCTGGTACTTTGCGATTTTCGTCTACCGGATTATTTGGGACTCGAGATGCTCCAGAAGATCAAGATCATTGATCCTGCAGTCCCGGTAATCATCATCACGGGCTATACAGATGTCAGGGTCGCCGTGGAGGCGCTGAAAAAGGGCGCCTTTGATTATGTCACCAAGCCGCTGTACCCAGATGAGATACTTCACACAGTGCAGAATGCACTAGGTAAACCTGCAAGCCCAAAAGTGCCGGCTAAGCCAAAGGAGAAAAAGGCAACGACCGAGCGTGCCGAGTTCGTGATGGGCCCCAGCAGACAATCGCAAACTGTCCAGCAGCACATAGACCTCATAGCTCCAACAGATATGTCGGTAATCATCCAAGGCGAGACGGGCACCGGCAAGGAATATGTGGCGCGGGCTGTGCACGCCAGGAGCCAGAGAGCTGAGAAGGCATTTGTCGCCGTCGACTGCGGCGCCCTGCCCAAAGAGCTAGCGGGAAGCGAACTCTTCGGTCATGTCAAAGGGGCGTTTACGGGCGCCCTGGAGGATCGCAAAGGTTGCTTTGAATTGGCTAATGGTGGGACCCTCTTCCTGGATGAAATAGGTAATCTGTCTTATGACAATCAGGTGAAACTTCTTCGTGTACTGCAAGAGCGTGTAGTGAAGCGGGTAGGGGGTACCAAGAGCATCAATGTGGACGTCCGTGTTATAGTGGCGACCAATGAAGATCTGAAGGAGGCCGTAAGGGAGGGAGACTTTCGGGAGGATATCTATCATCGTCTCAACGAATTTCGTATCGAGTTGGCACCTCTCCGCGAGCGAAAGGAAGATATTGGTCTTTTTGCTGATCAATTTCTACTTGAAGCCAACAGCCAGTTAGGAAAGACGGTAAAAGGGTTTACCCCTGGTGCCAAGTCCAAACTCGCGTCCTACTATTGGCATGGAAATCTGCGAGAGCTGAAAAACGTTGTGAAAAGAGCAACATTGCTATGTCCTGATGCCGAAATAGACGAAGCGGCGCTACCTACCGAGATCACCGAGGCCCGAGCTTCGGATAGCCTTGATATGGAGGTTTCCTTCAATGGTCGTATCCCGGGCAGTTTGAAGGAAGTGGCGGAAGAAGCCGAGAAGCAGGCGATTTTAGATGTCCTGGCACGGACTAATAACAATAAGACAAAAACTGCGCAGATTCTCAAAGTCGATAGAAAGACACTCTACAATAAACTCAAGACTTTCGGGATTGAAGTCTGATATCAAAAGACCATTTCATGCTAGAAAGATTGACCCAGCACTCAGCGATCTCTATAGAGGAGCTGCTGGAGAGTATGCTAAAAGCCACCTCTAATGGTATCCTTTGTTTTGAGACGGTAAGGGATGATGCCGGTGAGGTACGGGACTTTCGATGCGTCTTCATCAATGACATCGGAGCCCAGGCACTCGGAGGTGATGTTGAGGCCTTCTTGGGTGTGAATATGTCAGCGCTCGAAGTGTTCCATCCTATTGAGCAATTCGCCGGCCAACTGAAGCAGGTGCTTGCTGATGGTAGGTTGTTGACGTTTGAGCATCTTGCCGAGAGTAGTCAGCGATATTTTCGTGTGACAGCTGTGAGAATCAGAGATGGTGTGACGCTCAATATGCAAGACATCACAGTGTTGCGCGAAGTTCAGCAGGAAATGGAGACGGAGGAGATCAAGTACCGCCGCTTATTCGAAGAATCAATTGATGCGATCTGCCTGATCGACGAGCACTTCAATATCCGAGAGGCCAATTCTTCCTGCCTTGACATGCTACACTATACCTGGCAAGACCTTCATTGCATCTCATTAAGCGACCTGGTCGGGGATGAGGCCGCTTTTGACTTGTTTCGAAAGACGTTAGCCACAAAAGGCAAAGTCGAAGAATTTGAGCTATCGCTGCAAACCAAATCCGGCAAGGCCAAGCCCTCATTGCTGAACGGCGTGGTGATAGAGGACGATCAGGGCCACCCGTTGTATCTGCTCGTGATCAGGGACCTGACAAAACGTAAGCAAACGGAGAGAGACCTCTTACGTGCAGAAAAGCTCTCCATGACCGGAAAAATCGCGAGGACCATCGCTCATGAGGTACGTAACCCTCTGACCAACCTGACACTGGTGATCGACCAACTAAAAGATGAAGTCGCGGAGCACTCTGAGGATGCAGACATGTATTTTGAGATCATTGATCGAAATATCGATCGGATTGGGAAGCTGATTGCGGACCTGTTGAATTCCTCTAAACCGAGGGCGCTGACGTTGGTTCAGCAATCGTTGAACAAGCTGGTCATGGAAGCGCTGGATCTGGTGCGCGACCGCATCACGCTCAGGGAGATGTCGCTGGTGCTTTCCCTGACCGAAGAACCCAACGAACTACCATTGGATGCAGATCAATTCAAAGTTGCACTTCTCAACCTGCTGATCAATGCGATTGAAGCTATGGAGGTCGGCAAAGGTCAGCTTCTTGTGACCACCGAGTGCCTCGAAGACCAAGTCCTCTTGTCAATTCAAGATAATGGTGTGGGTATGTCGGACGACGAGCTCAACCAGTTGTTTGAACCATACTTTACCGGTAAGAAACAGGGGACAGGTCTGGGTCTGACGACCGTCCAAAATATCATCCATAGCCATCACGGCAGGATCAATGTCGATAGCGAGGTGGGGGCTGGTACGACCTTCAGTATTACCTTTCCAATCGCCAAGGTGTAGAAAAAATTCCCCACCAGTCTCGCAGATTCCTCTCTTTGTGGGAGTCATCGCCCCATTTAGTCCTCTCAGTGGACGTTTAGGCGTTCGGAATGCTTTTTGGACCATAGTGGTCGAAAAAGAATTTCGAAAGAGACTATGAATAACGATACAATACAAATAGTAGAGAATAAGCTATCAAACACAGAAGAGAGCAAGCAGCTGGGCTACTCTAAACTCCAGACTGCTGAGTTGGTCTCAGCACTCAATAAGCTATTGGCCAATTACAGTATCCACTACCAGAAGCTGCGAAACTTCCACTGGAACGTGACCGGCGCGGATTTCTTCGATATCCACGAGCAGTTTGAGAAGCAATACAATTATGCCAAAGTGGCCATCGATGATATCGCCGAGCGTATCAGGGTTTTTGGTCAAACCCCTCTCAGTAGAATGGCTGACTACCTCGAAGTAGCTGATATCAAAGAAGCCCCAACAGATCTTACAGCCATGGCCATGGTCAGAGAGATCATCGAAGACTATGAGACACTCCTTGAGCACATGTTCCACGCTATCGACAAGGCCATCGAGAATGGTGATAGTGGCACGGAGGACATGGTCAAAGGGTTTGTGAAAGTCACTGAAAAGAACCACTGGATGATGACTGCATTCTCCCAGAAAGGCTAGTCATCGTCCGCCTCTCGCCTATCATTTGATGACATGTGTATCATGTCTGGTTCTTTTTTTAAATCACAAATATGGAATTCAACTTGCAAACAGCATTCGGGATAGTAGCAGATAAGATTGAGCGATGGATGGAAACGAAAACGGCCATGTTGCCGAACCTCGTTGTGGCCGTATTGTTGTTGTTGCTGTTCTACGGAATAGCTCGCATCATCCGCAGCCTGTCCCACCGGCTCCTCGACCGTTTTTCAGAAAAAGCAGCCATCAATAATCTGTTTGCAACGCTGCTCTATTTGATGACCCTGGGCATTGGCTTGATCATGGCGCTGAATGTACTCCATCTGGAGCAGACCGTGACTTCCTTGCTCGCAGGTGCCGGGATCATCGGCCTGGCCCTTGGTTTTGCCTTTCAGGATATCACCGCCAATTTCATTTCGGGTATCCTTATCGCTTTCAGAAAGCCAATACAGGTAGGGGATATCATCAAAACTGAAGAATTTATGGGGAAAGTGGAAAAGATCGATCTCCGTGTTACGGTGATCCGCACATTTCAGGGCCTGCATGTCATCATTCCAAACAAGGATGTCTTCCAGACGCCCGTCACCAATTTTACAAAAACCCATGATCGCAGGATCGACTTGGAAGTCGGTGTGTCCTACGCCGAAGACCTCGAGCACGTCAGGCGAGTGGCAATCAAGGCAGTTGAGGATCTTCCTTACCTCCTTCCCGGAAAGCAGGTGGAGTTACACTACAAGGAATTTGGAGATAGCTCTATCAACTTCGTTTTGATGCTCTGGATTCACTATCCAGATGAACCAGGCTATTGGAAAGCCCGCAGTGATGCCATCATCGCTGTAAAAAAGGCCTTTGACGACGAGGGAATTACCATTCCTTTCCCCATTCGGACGCTGGATTTTGGGATCAAAGGAGGAAAAGAGCTTTCACAAATGATTGACACGACAAGAACATCAACTGCTCTGAATGAGGAGTATTGAAAAGCATTATAAGCCGTTGTTTAACACTTAAATTTTATAGAAGCATGAATATGACAGAAGAACAAGTAATTGAGGAAAACAAGTATGAGGTAAGGATCAAGTCATTTGCCGACAAACTCGAATACAAAATCAATGACTTGCAAGAGAAGAAGAGAAATGCCGAGGAATCTGTGCGCACCCGATACGACGAAAGTATCAACGCCATCCAATCTGCCAGAGAAGACTTCTTGTCTAAAACGCAGAAGCTTCGCGATGCTTCTGGCGAGGAGTGGAATCGGTACAGTGATAAGGTCGACACCGCTCTCGAATCTATAGAGTATGAAATAGACACAGCGTATGAAGGCATCCGCAATGGGATGACGTACCTGTTTGACAAGTTCAAAAAATAGTACCTATGAAACAGGGGTCATTATCAACAGAGATAGAAGGCATCCTGTATCAGCTGCACCTGCTGCGAAGCGCCTATGACTTGGCGAAGAATAGCGCTGAGGATGAGCGAGTGGTAGCCTGCTTTGAGATATTCGGACGACAGAAGCAGATACAATCATTCGAACTGGCGAAAGCATTCCACCGAAAGGAGAGCTACCAACGATTGGTCAATTGCGATGAGATCCTGACAAAAGCGGAGCGATTGATTTCCCGCGCGAGTAATGCCTCTGAGTTTCGAATGGCGATGAAACGCCTGGTGGATCTGGAAGAGGATGTACGAGATGCTTTGGGCGTTATGGTAGGAGAGTGCCAGGAAGAAGTAAAGCGGTTCATTCTTTGCGAGCATCGCAAGGACATACGCCGGCAGATCCGCGCTTTGCGCGAGGTGATGTCTTGACACTACAGATCAAATCAAGAATGAAAAAAGAGAGGACCTGCCGGGTCCTCTTTTCTTGTTTCCAGGGCTACAGAGACACCGTATTCACCCATGGAAAGAAGGGTTTATGAGTTTGTTGAGATGAAAATGAAGACTGGCAGTTGCTTACTGAATATTTCCCGCAATGGATGTGGATTGCTTCTTTGCAATGCCTTCTTATCCTTTCGATTTCCCTCCATATTTGTAGGGTCAGAATTTTGATTAGGATGCCAGAATTAACTGTTGAGAATCTGCCCGTAGTTCGCCTGGTGGCGAGCTTGGTATTGTTGATCGTATTTCTTGTCACCCGGCGCGTATTGGTTCGCAATGTCTCAAGAAGGGCCAATGATCATGACTTTGCCGAGGAACGAGCAATGTTTGTAAGGCGGTCAGCGAGGGTGGTGATTTCCATCATTTTCATCGTTACGCTCCTTCTCGTATGGGAGGTCTCCTTTTCAGGGCTGTCTGTCTACATAGTGTCCTTTCTCACCATCGTGGGCGTCGGCCTGGTTGCCAACTGGTCGATTGTCAGCAACATCACTGCGGCGGTCATTCTATTCTTCTTCTTTCCCTTCAAGATTGGCTCTCGCGTGAAGATCGTTGACGGTGACAATTCAGCCGAAGGCGTGGTTACCAACTTGTCGATCTTCTCTATTCGCATTCGCAGGGAAGATGGCATTGAGATCTATTACCCCAACAATCTCGCCATCCAGAAGTCGATATTGCATTTGAAATAGCCGGGACTTACTTCACGGCGGCAGGCAACACATCGTATCTACCCAGCGCGTGGAGCATCTGGAAGTGCTTCACAATGGCCGAACCAAACGTCGGTTGTGAGTGGTAGGGGAGATCAAATTCCTGAGCGGTGCTCTTTACGATCTTGGCCAGTTGGGGGTAATGGATGTGGCAAACATCAGGAAACAGGTGATGTTCTACCTGGAAGTTGAGCGCACCAAAAAACCAGGTGAAGAACTTGTTGTTGGGAGCGTAATTGGTCGTCGTATATAGCTGATGTACGGACCAGTTCTCTTCGATATTTTCCTCTTCCTGCTGGATAAATGAAAGGTCCGTGGTGAGGTGGGCGGTCTGGAATATCAAACTCAGACACAGGCCCGTCACCAGTAACATCGATATAAACATCAAGACGACCAGGCCAGGCGCCACGGGCAACACCATAATGGGGATTCCGAGCATGCAGAAATGGAAGAGTGCCTTGCGAAAGATGATACCCGCTAGTATTCGGCGGAACGTTCCACCCTTTTTCACCAGGCCAAGTTTGCGATACTTGACCATTTTAATGAAGTCCTTGGCGGTAGCCCAGATAATGATGGGAATGCTGTAAAAGAAGACAACATAAATATGTTGGAAGCGGTGAAACCAGCGACGGGGCTGATTTTCCGTAAACCGCAAGACGTACTTTACCTCAATGTCTTCATCGGCGTCCTCGATATTCGTATAGGTGTGATGCAATACATTGTGCTGGATCTTCCACGTGAAAGGCTCCACACCGACAATCATGGCTGAGAGGTTCATCCATGCATTGACAGATTTTTTCTTGGAGTACGATCCGTGCAGGACATCGTGCATGACCGCGGTGCCGATAAAGGCCTGACCGACTCCCATGAGCATCCACAGCGCAAAGAGTGCGGGAACACTCGTTATTCCCCCGAGGACGATCGTCAGGTATAGAGATACATAGAATCCAATGGCGATGGCCGATTTCAGGGCCATGCGATGGTCACCATTGCGGCAGATATCGTTTTCGCGAAAGTAGGCGTTGACGCGGGTTTTGAGGGTTTTTGAGAATTCCTTGTTGACTTCTTTTGAAAACTTGTAATGGATCATTCCAAAGGGTGATAAACGATAATACTTCCGGCTTTTGAAGCAGTGCTTTGTGGTTTGGGCGCGCTAATCAAACAAACAGATAGCGAGATGATCGTGCAGCAGGACGTCAGATCATGATAACACGCGAACTCTACAAAGTCAGGATAGTACAATCAGGGAATGACCATGGCGGCAGGAACTCCGAAAAAGGAATATCATGAAATTGATGTCACAAACATAAGTCATGAACTAAAAGGATCTACGTATCAGAGAAGGTTTTATGGGTATTTCTTGCTGAATGAGGTTCATTCACTACTATTCCGAACGTCAGTAATCATTCCTGCGCATCGGGATCTACCTCAGGTAGTACTCAAACAATCCCGTGAAAAGCTCTGAGGCGCCTATGAACACTCCTACCCCGTAGGTGATATGCTTGATCGATAAATTCTGAATGGCGAAAGGAAGCCCACTGACATTCAGGAAGCTAAATGAGCATGCCGTGACGATGCCGCCAGCCATATAAAGAATGGGATGATGCCCAAACAGTATTAAAAGTACGCCCAGTCCCAGGACCGCAGCACTGACAGGAATGACCTTCCCTGCGCCTTTTCTGGCAACGAATTTTCCGACGGCAAATGCCAAAAACGCCGAGAAAGCAAGTAGACCCAGTGCGATATAGTCGGCTATACTGGCGTACTCTATGAATCGCTCGGACATCGCGTGTGGAAAGAACTCCACAAGAAATGCCTTTCCCAGCCCGAGTTGTAGCCCAACCATGACAATCGACAGGTAGGCAATAGGGCGGACCTGCCTGGAGGGTTGCTCCACCAGTTCTTGCTTTCGAAGCATGACCTCGTTGCTTGAGACGCGGTGAAAAATATAGCCTGAGACAGATATGAGGATGCCTCCAACAATGAAGGTCAGTGTGTCGCCAAAGAATCTCACGAGTTCCACGATCACTGGCTCCAGCGCATAGATGAGTTCAGTGATCAGAAAAAGGAAGCCTACGACAATCGGTAGTTGCTTCGCGGGAGCAAAAGCCTCGATCATCGAATTGGCCGGACTTATAAAGAGGTTCATGGCTATCAGCCAGAGAACGATCATGATAGGGAGTGCGGATTTCGCGGCTTGAATGGGCGCGGCCCCGATCAGAGAGGCAACGACCATGAACGTCATCGCCGTGGCCCCAATGCCAATCGTGAACATGGTGAAAAACTTGCCATTCTTTTCGAGGATCTTGTCTGCGAGCCATCCCGCTATTGGCGGTACGACCACGAGAATGATGGCCTTCGATGCGATCATGAAGTCCACAAGTCCATGGAAGTTGAAGCGCTCAATGAGCACCGGCTGATACTCGTGATAGGCTATCCAACTGATGACGACGGCGGCGTTTAGCGCCGCAAGGCTATAGATCTCTGGCCATTTGAGGGTCCTGTTTTTTTCGATTGCTATGCTGTCCATTTATCTAGTTTTTGCTTTGTCGAATTGCACTGTTAGCAGTAGTCTTCCCTGATGGGTTGACTCCATATACGAAGTGAACCTTCAGGTTGGATTTCGACGAAAAGCAAAAAATGACCGGCTGCCCCGAAAAGGGGTTTCGCAGCTAGCGACGTAGGAGGCGTCTTAGGATCAAAGCAATAATACCGCCCACTGCGGCTGCTTGCAGCAATTTCTTGTTTGAGCGAAGCGCTACAAATTCGGTCTTCTCTTTAGTCACTTCCACGACGCCGATGGGACGAACCATAAGTCCACCGCCACCACCGCCACCTTCTCCTCCCAGGTCATCAGCTGCGGTCTCTTTCCTGTCCTTGTGGCCTTCGCCAAAACCACCCCCAAACCCATAGGCAATGCGTGCTACTGGAATGATGGTCTTTTCCTGAGTTTCCACCGGATCCCCATAAACAGTTTTCACGTTGGCGTTCGATTGGAGCTTATCCATTACCGATCGTATGAATTCCTGCGTTTTCATGGTATTGTCTGATTTCTTTGCCATAGTCTGAAGATACACAAAGCCGTTCCTCGAAACTATGATCGACATCAGGTAAGGGGGTAGGATAAGCACCATTGATGTAGCGGATGGCAACAAAAGTCAATCGCCCCTGCGAGACTCGCGCGATTTGTGTTTAATTAGACCAGAAAAACGCCCAGCTCTGCCAAACTATGTCCAACAAGAAAAATATCCTGAACTACCTTGTCGAATTTGCGATGGTCTTCTTCGGCGTTCTTTTGGCCTTCTACTTTTCGCAACTCGGCGACGACAGGCGCCAGCGACGGCAAGACAAGGAATTGCTGGAGCTGCTATCCTCGGAGTGTGACAAACTACCCACCGAGCTAGGCGATCGAATCGACCTGCTCGATAGTACGGAGAATCGAATCCGTACGATTCTGAAACCTGCCGACTCGGTATTGATTGATTCTGTCAACGCCATCATGATCGATGTAGTCATTCCGCTCAGTGTACGTGTTCGTGATGAAGAGCCCATCATTTTAGTCAAGCCGCAGATCGACCAACGCTTTTTCGACGATGTTGACATGCGCGAGGCATTGGAGACCTACTACCAGTATTCGCTTGCCGGGGAGGAGGTGAGTGATGATGAGCAATCTTTCATCAAACAGGATCTCCGTCCCTATTTCGAAACCAACTTTCAATACTTTGGAGGTGAGGTGCTCAATGACCAGTACCACAAAACACCCCAGTTTCGGAACTACATGCTGCACCTCCTGCGTTACACGGCGATTCGCAAAGCGATCTTCGCGCAGCTGGTGGAGAGGGGCGCGGCGTTGGATTCGATTGTGGAGGAGCGGCTGGAACATTTTTGAGCACCATAAAAAAAGCCGCCTCCCAAATAGGAAGACGGCTCATTTACTGCACCAACTAACTACAACTTACCAACCTATGCCGTAGAATGCCTTTTCTCCATTTGCATAGTACCCTTCTATCAGCATGCCTTCGCCACGTGGACGTTCAATGGAGTTTACCAAATCATCGAGGTTCCTGATCTCTTCTTTGTCAATTCGGGTGATCACAAAACCTTCTTTGATACCAGCTTCTTTCCAGACGCCAGACGCCAGTTCCTCGAGTTTCACACCACCACTGATACCCAGTTCCTCCATCTCCTCGCGTGAGATGTCAGCGAACGTTGCGCCTTCGGTTGAGAACACGTTGCCCGCTACTTCGACGGTTTCTGTCGTCCCGTAAGAATTCTTTAGACGTGCTTTCACAGTCCTTGTGCGTCCGTCCCTGATGTAGGTTACATCGATTTCATCTCCAGGACGGTTCAGCGCCACTTGCTCCTGCAACTCGGATACGCTATTCACCTGGCGGCCATTCACACTGACGATTACGTCTCCAGGTTCGATGCCAGATTCTTCAGCGGCACTATTGTCCACCACTCGCTCGATGTAGATACCCTTTACTACCTCCAGGTCTTCCTGCTCCGCCAGTTGCGCACTGACGTCTCGAATATTCACACCAAGTAGTGCTCTCTGGACGGCGCCAAATTCTACCAGGTCACTGGCCACCTTTTTTACCAGCGTCACAGGTACAGCAAAAGAGTAGCCGGCAAAACTCCCTGTGGGAGAGGCAATGGCAGTGTTGATACCTACCAACTCTCCACGGAGGTTCACCAGGGCACCTCCACTATTGCCGGGGTTCACCGCGGCGTCCGTCTGGATAAAGGACTCAATCGTTAGACTCGACCTGTTGCGGGATCGAAGAATATCAATGCTTCTCGCCTTTGCACTTACGATACCCGCGGTCACAGTGGACCGGAATTCGTAAGGGTTCCCCACGGCCAATACCCACTCGCCGATTTGTGTTTCCTCACTATTGCCCCAGGAGATGGGGTTCAAGTCATATTCCTCGATCTTGATGACCGCGAGATCCGTATTGGGATCTGTGCCGATCATTCTTGCAGGGTACGATCGGTTGTCTGTAAGCAGCACTTCTATTTCGCTGGCACCATCCACCACGTGATTATTGGTGACGATATAGCCATCCTCAGTGAAGATCACGCCTGACCCGCTACCTCTGGATTGTGGTCGATTGCCACGTTGTGGCGCCTGGTCAAAATAATCTCTAAAGAAGTCCTCAAATGGATTTTGAGCCCTGGTGGCTGTGCTTCCATCATAGGTAGTGCGGATATGCACTACGGAGGGAGTGGCTTCCTGAGCGGCGGCCACGAAGTTGAGCCCACCTGCGATCGCGATGCTCGTCGTATCTGTTACATAGTTGGTGAAGCTTACAGGCAGCGAAGATGTGTAGTTCGCCGGGATGCCTGGTGTATTATTGGGGCTGGCCGCTGGTGCCAACCATGAGTATCCTACGATTGCTATGACCCCACCCATTGCCGAGGAGAGGACCATTGCAAATGCTAAGTTTCTTGTCTTCATCTTCATATCTTGTTAATGACCTGATCCTTTTATCAATATACTTTATTCGTATGACCTTTGTTCGCTTTTACGGGGAAGAGGACGAAGAGGTGATGGTGCTTAACATCATTTAACACACGAGCGCGGGGAGCGCATAAACAAGAAAAGGCGAGCCTGGGAAGCCCGCCCTTTCATCACCTAACCTAACTCACCTACTTAAACTGATTTTATTTGATTGCGATCGTCTTTTTCGCAACTTTTTTTTCATCTTTTGGCAAAATCACCTTCAAAACGCCGTCTTCGTACTTTGCGTTGACATGCTCATCATTGACATTGTCAGGCAAATGGAAGGACCTACTGAAGGTGCCGTAGTAGCTCTCAACGCTACGATAATTCTTTTCGTTTTTTTCCTCCTTGAATTTTCTTTCACCACTGACGGTTAGGCGACCATCATTCACATCTATTCTGATATCATCCTTTTTCACACCAGGAAGAGAAAATTCGATTTCAAACGCCTTCTCAGTCTCAGCTATGTCCACCCTGGGTGAGAACTCTGAAACGTTCATCCCCCCGTTGAAATCATCATTGAAGAATCGATCTACGAGACTTCTAAATGACACAGGAGAATAGTTAACCGGATTATATTTTGTAAGTGCCATTTCCTTTAAGTTTTTCGTTCAACATCGTGTTCAATCACCCTTGATCGAATTCTGTGCCAGCACCCAAAATGCCACCGGACTTGCTCTTATTACGTCAAAGTGACAGGAATCGTGCGCTGTCGTTTGTTAAAAAATGTCAAAATGACACAAAGTGACAGATTTTGATGGCGCGCACAGGCCAACACCCGGAGCCATCGCACTCCTGAAGTAGAGATAGGCAAGGATTTCTTTGACATACATTTTGTGGATCCACTCTACTTCAGTGCCTCCTAGCGCCTGCCTGCCGTAGCGATGAGGCAAAGGCAGGGCGGGTTCAGCTTCCTTCCGATTCCTCTCACCTGGGAATCCGTGCTATTCGCCTTCCGGCCAATTACGGTTAATAGTTTGACTTGGGGCATTGCGGGCGGTGTCAACCGCTGGTCAATGAGATTTTTCCCGATCCGTCCAGAAGAATTATCTTCCGGCTCGATTATACCACTTCACCGATGATGAAAAGATACTTTCTGGGGCTTACCGTGCTTCTCCTTCTTTCCAGTCATGACATGTACTTGAAACTGGACCAGTATTTCCTGGAGCCCAATACCGAGTCGATCATTCAGCTCTTCAATGGTACGTTCGAGAGAAGTGAGAATGTAATTACCCGGGACCGTATGCTTGATGTGAGTTTGTTAGGCAGCGGCGAACGGACAGCTGCCGATACATCGGCCTGGTTTGAAGAGGGGACTACCACTTATCTGAAGATCACGACGGGGCAGCCAGCCACGTGGGTTGCTGGAGTCTCTACCCGGGCACGCAGCTTAGCTATGTCCGCGGAGGATTTCAATGATTACCTGGAGCACGATGGCGTGTTGGATATGTTGGAATCCCGCACCAGGCAGGGTACCTTGGATTCGTCTGCTGTAGAGAAGTATTCCAAACATGTCAAGGCGATCTTTCAGGTAGGGGATCGACTAACGGAGGACTTCAAAACTCCTCTGGGATATCCTATTGAGTTCGTGGCACTGGAGAACCCTTACGATATACACCCAGGTCACAAGCTGCCGGTACAGCTTCTGCTCCGGCAAAAGCCCTTGCCGAATCAACTGGTATACGTGGGGTATGAGGCTGCTGAACATACGCATGGAGACGGTGCTGCGCATTCCCATGATGGGACCACACACTCGCATGATGCCGAGAGTGACCACCAGCACGATGAGCTAATGCAATTGCGTACTGATGAGAAAGGCCTTTTGAATGTCCCGATATCTACGGCCGGGGTTTGGTACCTGAGGACGATCCACCTGGTGGAGTCAGAGGAAGAGGGTCTTACACATGAGTCAAACTGGGCGACACTAACATTTGCGGTGGGAGAAGGACATTCCCATGAGCATGAGCACGATGAGGATGAGCATAGCCACGAAGAGGGCGTTCCCACCTATGTCTTCGTTTTGGGTAGTCTGCTCTTGGTCGTTGTGTTGTTTTTCTGGTTCAGGAGAAAGAAATAGTTTGAGCAAGCTACGTTTTAAAATACTTGGGGTGCTGCTGTGCGCACTCCCATTCTTTGCCTACGCTCACGATGTATCTGGTGGGGATCGTGCATTACTAGAGAATGGCGGACTCTTAGCGTATATATGGGTAGGCGCGAAACATATGCTCACGGGTTATGATCACCTGCTTTTTCTTGTGGGGGTCATCTTCTTCTTGAAGGAGTTTCGGGATATTGTCAAGTTCATTACAGCGTTTACCATTGGTCATAGCATCACGCTCATCGGCGCTACCTATCTTCAGTTCGCCGTCAATGAACATTTGATTGATGCAGTTATCGGGTTCAGTGTCTTCTACAAGGGATTCGAGAATCTCGGCCTATTTCAAAAGCACCTCAAGGTCAACCCGCCGCACTTATTGAATATGGTCTTTGTGTTTGGGCTCATTCATGGGCTTGGCTTGTCAGCCCGTCTGCAGTCATTTGCATTGAAGCAGGAAGGTATCCTTTGGAAGATCATCAGTTTCAATCTAGGTGTGGAGCTAGGTCAGATCGCTGCCCTCATCCCGATCATATTCATCATCAATCAATGGAGGAAGAAGGATAGTTTTGATCCCTTCTTCAAAGCGACCAACACCTATTTGTTGTTGGCCGGTATTGCATTGGCGGGCTATCAGCTTTGGCATTACTTTGGTGCATCGCATTGATGAAGCATAGAAGCCCTCCATTCGCCGGGGCCTCTCAAAACTGAAGATTTTTTTGTGGCAAGTTATTGTTGATTGGGTGCCAACCATGTACATTTGCAGTCCTTTTCGAAGCGACCAGATGGGTCGTTTTAATTTATTCCTCCTTAGCTCAGCTGGTCGGGGCGCGTAGCCTAGAGCATCTGGTCGTTAATCAGAGGGTCCAAGACCCGACGAAGTGGAAGGAACGATGAAAGGAAAGAACATTCCTCCTTAGCTCAGCTGGTTAGAGCATCTGACTGTTAATCAGAGGGTCCTTGGTTCGAGCCCAAGAGGAGGAGCAGCAGAGCCCGGCGAAAGCCGGGCTTTTTTTGTATACAGAGATTCAGGTCGAATTTTTTGAAGAAGACGACTAGCAGGTTGGGGCATTACGGGAACTGGTCTTAGCGAGATGCTAAGACCAGACGGTTGGAAGGAACGATGAAAGGAAATTACATTCCTCCTTCGCTCAGGTGGTCGGGGCGCGTAGCCTAGAGCATCTGACGCGGGCGGCCAGCCTGTTAATCAGAGGGTCCTTGGCTCGAACCAAGGTTCGAGGACTGGCCGTCCGCCCCTATCCGGGCGACCTAAGAGGAGGAGCAGCAAAGCCTGGTGAAAGCCGGGCTTTTTTATTTACAGAGAGCTATTTCGAATTTTGAAGAAGACCACTAGCTGGTTGGGACCTGTAGCCTGCAGCACAGGACACTGGTCTCAGCGAGACGCTAAGACCAGACGGTGCATCTGATGTGGCTCTGAGCCGATTACTTACTCTATTCGGCTCATATCCATGCCATTCTTGAGCCGATTAGGACTGATAAAAAAAGCCGACAACTCAGTGCCGGCTCTCCAGTTGCTCGTTGTTTGCGGGTCACGCTATCGTGACCACCTCGTACTTCCGTCCGATTTTCCTGTAGTAAATGTTATTGACCCGGTAGTATCTCTTCCCTCGTACACGAACGACTGAGGCCGATTTGGGCAAGGCCGCCACTCGAATACCAACTGGTGCATCGACGATGACAAAGCCTCTGCCATGGGGCTTATAGAACACGCCGTCCACATATCGATAGTGCACATTGCGATGGGTGACTGTCACGTGTGACTTAGGCAGTGTCCTCACCACTGTCGTCTTTTTTACAACGACGATCTTTTGCGCCCGTGAGTAGTTGGCTATTCCGAGAAATGCTATTGCCATCACAAGTAGTGTGGCGGCTATCTTTTTGCTAAGGATATTTTCCATGATTACTTAATTGTTTGGCCCTTTGACAATAGCCGGAGATGATGGTTTAACATGGCCAGCCAAATGCATTTGACAGATCAAAAAATATCATTAGGGTAATCCCCGGATTTATTCCGGGGTCTCCTCCAATAAAAGGGTTAATCATTCAAAATAAGGAGATTCCGGAACAGGTGCTAGAGGCGAGGTCCGGGAATGGTGATATTTTTTGTCTGTCATCGGTAGCCCTAGAAGGAGACGAGGGGGATGATATCAAAAACTGACAATATTCGGCATGCACTGCCACGCCCGCACAGGTGTTTGCCTGCCCACGAGTCCGGCATATTACTCATACCTCAGCGCCTCCACAGGATTGGACACGGCAGATTTTCTCGCCTGCCAGGCCACAGTGGACAGCCCGATGGCCAGAACAAGAAATGCAGCCATGAAAAACGCATCCGGACCGAGTTCGATGCGGTAGGCGTAGGACTCCAGCCACTGGTTTATGGCAAACCACGCAATCGGGGTGGCTATAATCGCTGACAGAAGGATCCATTTGACATATTCTCGGGAGAGCATGATGAAAATGGTCCGCGCCGAGGCTCCCAGCACTTTTCTGATACCTATTTCTTTAGTTCGCCTGACCGCCATGAAGGAGGACAGGCCAAACAAACCCATGCATGCGATGCAAATGGCCAGGCCACTGAAGTATCCAACGATATTGGCAGTTCGTTCGTCGTTTCGATACTGGGCATCGAACTCTTGATCCAAGAAGGAATAGTGAAAAGGCTGGGAACTGTATACCTGTCTCCATTCTTTCTCGACGGACGCAATCGTTTCCGAAAGATTGTCAGAGGATACCTTCAGGTACATGTTACGAGTTCCGTGTTGCCATGTATAGGCTGTTGGTTGCACTTTGTGATGTAGGGATTGCCAATGTACATCTTTAATGACACCAATGATCTCTAACGATAGTGTGCTCCCATCCTCACGAGGGAAGTGATAGATTTTCCCAACGGGCGAATCATCCCAGTACATACGGGCAGCCGTTTCGTTGATGATCCAGATAGCGTTTTCACCCATGATAGTGAAGTCGCTTTGCTTATCCCATAAAAAATTTCGCCCATCAACAAGCTCCATGTCCATGACGCTAAGGAAATCCGGATCAGCTCGTTGTCTTTCAAAGTATACTGGGGTTCCGTCCAGTTCAAAGTTCAGCTTATCTAAATCTTCAGCTGGCCTGCTATTTGCGATGCTCACCTTTTCGATGCCGGGATGCTGAAGGAGTAGTTCCTTGAAGGTGGATTGGTAGGCAAGGTAGTTCTCAACACCGGCCAGGGGCACACGGACCATTAACACATGATCTTTGTCAAGGCCGAGATCGGCATTTTTTACAAATTGTAGCTGCCGCAGATTGGTGATGATACCTATGATGAGTACGATGGATATGGAGAACTGAAAGGTAAGCAGGGCTCTCCTGAAGCGTACTCCCTGCATTCCCTGCCCCGATTTTGACCGCAAATTCAAGATCGAGCGAAATTTGGTCAGCATTAAGGCAGGATAAATCCCTGATAGGATGCCAGTCACCAGAATGCCAATGATTAGGAGCACCCAGTAAGTCGGCTGATTGTAACTGGACAATTGGATATCCCTTGAAACCAGTTGGTTGAAGTGGGGCAGAATGATCTGGATGATCGGCAGAGCGATGAGTAGGGCCAGCATGGCGACAAAGACAGATTCGGTGACAAATTGAAGCTGGAGTCTGCGATTGCCGGACCCCATCACTTTTTTGACAAAAACTTCTTTCGTCCGTAGCGTGCCCCGCGCGGTGGTCAGGTTGATGTAGTTGATCATGGCCAATACCAAAATGAATAATCCAATGATGGCGAATGACCACAACATATCCTTATCGCCTTGTTGACCATAGGTCAGTCGTGTCGCGGTGGCATTTAGATACAGGTCTTTCATAGGCACCAGGTGGAACCACGCAAATTTTCTGGGCAGCACGTCCTCATGATTGATTTCTGCCAGCACCTGATTGATCTTTTCACCGACCACAGCCGGATTTGCGTCTTTCGATAATAGCAGGTAAGTACCATACCACCAATTGCGGTCTACCCACACGGTGTTGGCCTTGTCGATACGATGGGGATGCACGATCTCTGAAGTTGCTTGGGATATTAGAGCATCAATCGCAACGTGTGATGGCGGCAAGTCCTTGAGGACACCGGTGACGGTGTATTTGGGGTTTTTACGATAGATATTGTCGTAAATAATTGTCTTTCCCATAGGATCCTCGTCCCCGAATAGCTTCCTGGCGAAGCTTTCTGACACCACCACGGTAAAGGGGTCGGACAAGGCGGTCTTCGGATTGCCTCGAACAAAGGGCATTGTGAAGACTTTGGTAAAAGTACGGTCTGCCCTCTTGATCCGGATGGTTGTGCTCCTCGCCATTCCTGAATCGTTGTCCGGAATATAATTAAGGTCTCGGACCGCATCGAATTGCAATTGTGTGACTTTTTCGATCTCCGGGATCTTGTCAGCCACATATTCACCGATCCGTGGTGGCAGCCTCGCGTATTCATCGCCTTCAAGGCGATAGATCCGGTCGTAGTTTTCGTTGAACTCGTCGTAGCTAGTTTCATGGAGTACAAAAAGCAGTATGAGCACAAAGGCGGTGATTCCCATGGCAAGGCTCAGGATATTGATCGAGGAGATGACCTTGTTGCGCCAAAGGATGCGGAGTGAGGTGATGAAAAAATTTCGAAGCATCATCAACGAATTTTGGTGAGTCGCCAATTCTGACCCAATCAGGGTGCCAATTATTGTAAGTTATTGATGAGCAATGGAATAGGCATTATTTGATGCTCGTTGATTGTGTATCGATCGTTTCAATTTGGTACAGTTCAGGTTTTCATATTGGAACAATGGTGTGTCAAACTCAGGGAGCCACTTCGGTCAATTTGGTGGATATGAAATACCCCGGGCTTCGAGGTGCGTGTCTTCACGCACCTGTTGTCGGCGTCAGGCTGGTTGGGCTGGTTTGTGAGGACACAAACCAAGGAAAATAGTAGATCTCCGGCCGTCACCCTGTGGCCTTCACCGGATTGTCCATTCATTGGAGTGGGTTCAAGGCGAGACAGGAATCTGGCGGGCGCTGTTCAAGTCAATTCAGATTCCTGCATCACGTAAAATTCATCAAAAGCGATTCATTTGGTCAAGTTCGCAGGAATTGACCGAAGCTTTTCGGGATGTTTGCAGGGCATCGTGGAGGAGGCAGTTGTCGTATCTGAGATCCGGCTTGTGTGAGTAGACAATGGAATGTGGCAGAGTGGATTGCAAATCCACACGATTCTTGGTTCGATGGCGATAAAGCCCCTCCGAAGGATTTCTTTGTGGCGATTGCTAAATTCTCCGTCGTAGATTCTTCCCTTCACTATCGTTCTGGTCTGAATGACGGAGAAAGTAAGAAATGTACTCAACTTTTTTTATGTAAGTGTGTAGATAAGGTAAATGAAGCGGTTCCCCGGGCCAGGGATCGAGTGGGTATCCGCGGGGAGCCGGGACCCCTTCGCGCCGATGAAGGATGGCAAGATCTTCTAACTCGAAGGAGGTCCCGGCACAAGGCCGGGAGCGGGGAGCGAGATACAAGTGAGAGCCCGGTCGTGAAGTGAGAGTCGATCAATTTCTATTGCAAGGGAAAATCGGACTCTCTCTACTTCACGAGGGCCCCAAAAATATCATCTCGCAGCCAGTGAGGACTGGTACATTGCTAGCAGTGGCTTCCACATATCGGCCTTCTGGGCACTCGCCTCAAAGCCATCATTTAAGTAGACCTCCGCGATCGCCGCGGAGTCATAAGACAGGGCCCACTCTACGATGGTTTTCAGGTTTTCATGCACGCTCTGATTGTCATCATCCCAGCCGTAGAGCGTCTCCCTCACACGCAGATCCTCATCAAACCAGAATGTGACGGTGGCGCTCAAACCCTCCGGGATGCCAACAGCCGTGAGGAATTCATTGAATTCAGTAAAGCGAAGCCTGACGAGGAGGCTGTCACTCCGTGCATCGATGATTTCGTATCGATATCTCCCATCCCATGCAATATCCCACTGATTCCACCCGGAGTTTGGGTTGAAAATCGATTGGAACCCTTTGCCCGACCTTTCGCCGTGCCATGTCGTGCTCGTGTCTCTTTTGAACTGTGTGTAATCCGGCGAACTGAAGTCATGCCTATTCTTAGCTGCGTAGTACAGGTCAACTTTTATCGCCATCTGGTCCTCAACAGTGTCGCCACAAGAGAGGGAAAGTGGCATGATCAGCAGATAGAAGATCAGTATGCGTAGGATCGTTTTCACAAAGCCAATGTACAGGGCCGATGGTTTTGTGTCGGCACTGCTGAAGGTGTTTAGCACATCTTTAACAGCTCATTTGGAAGTCATTAACAAATGTCATGGCCCTTCGGTCGACGGAAGCTGCCGCTGAAATCAGCGAGCTGCTATTGTTGGGACCTATGGCCTATCTTTAGCGTCCTTCATTGAAGACACCCATTTGACTACTTAGCAATGCAAAAATCTACTGCTTTCATTACCGTGTGTTTGGCTGTCGCCACTGTACTAACACCTCTCTCCCTTACTGCGCAGGATTACTTTCTGAGTGACCGCGGACCATTCGACGAGTCCATTCCATCACCTGCTGAGTTTCTCGGCTATGACATCGGATCATACCACACAAGGTATGATCGCATCGTAGCCTACCTGGAGAAACTCGCCGAGCTTTCGCCCAGAGCTTCGCTCCATCAGTATGGGCTGACCCACGGGCATCGGCCATTGGTCATACTCACCGTGACTTCTGAGGACAACCTGTCTAATCTTGATGCCCTGCGCAAACAACACATGGCTGTGGTCGACGTCGATCAGAATGTCAGTGACTTTTCATCGCTCCCGATATTTATCAATCTGGGATACAATGTGCATGGCAACGAGCCCTCCAGCTCGGAAGCAGCGATGTTGACGGCCTACACACTGGTAGCCTCAGAAAGTGATCAGGCCCGACAATACCGGGACGAAGCCGTCGTGATGATCGATCCCACAATCAACCCGGATGGGCGGGATCGCCACACGCACTGGGCGAACATGTACAAGGGCACCCCGCTCGTCGATGACCCCGACGATGCGGAGCACAATGAAGGCTGGCCCCGTGGTCGTACCAATCACTATTGGTTTGACCTGAATCGCGACTGGTGGCTGGCCATCAATCCAGAGAGCCGAGGTAAACTCAATTGGTATCACGAGTGGTATCCGAATGTGGTCACGGACTTCCATGAAATGGGCACAAACAGCACGTACTTCTTCGAACCGATGAAGGACAATGCCAGTAAGGATCCCATCATGCCCAAGGAGAATTACACCACACTCAACGATCTCTTTGCGAAATACTTCCAGGAGGACCTCAATAAGATTGGCTCTTTCTACTTCACGAAGGAGGTTTTCGATGGTACTTATCCGGGGTACGGCAGTTCCTACCCCGATCTGCAGGGCGGATTGGCACTACTGTTTGAGCAAGCCAGCTCCCGGGGTCACAAGCAGAAGACACCTACGGGCGAGATCACTTTTGCCTTCACCATTCGCAACCAATACACATCGAGCATGGCGACGGTGCGAGCGGCCGTTGAGAACAAGGAACTGCTGCATGGGTATCAGCAAGACTTCTTCAAGTCGGCCATCAGCAATGCCAATGCCTCCAGGATCAAGGGCTATGTCTTCGGCACGGATGGTGATGAGAACCGCACGCGGGCGTTTCTCGACAAGTTGCTGATCCATCGCGTAAAGGTGCATGAGCTCTCCCAGGGAGTGACAGCAGGTGGCAAGCGCTTCAATCCAGGTACTTCGTACATTGTACCCACCGCCCAGCCGCAGTACCGCCTGGTACAGAGTGTTTTCGAGACTTATAGCGAGTACACAGACAGTGTCTTCTACGATGCATCTGCCTGGTCACTAGCCAACTTCTACAATATGACCTATGCGGCCACCAACTCCCTGGCTGCGCAAGGAAGTGAAGTGACAAAAGAATCCAATGTGACTAAGGTGGAAGCTGTGGCCAAATCAAACTACGCCTACCTCATTCCGTGGGAGGACTACAATGCGATGCCACTGCTGGATGAACTATTGGACAAAAAGATCGAAGTGCTAAGCGCATTTAAGGAGTTTTCCATCGACACCGATCGGGGCAACAGCGCGTTCGGCTATGGTACACTATTGATTCCTGTCAGCAAGCAAAAGCAAAACGCGGATGATCTGCACGAAATGCTATCAGGCCTCCAGGAGAAATGGTCTGTGCCAGTCTTTGCGGCGGATGGAGGCTATTCGACTTCCGGGGTGGATCTTGGCAGCCGCTACTTCCAGTCTTTGGAGAAGCCCAAGCCCATCATGCTCATCGGCGACGGCGTGAGTAGCTACGAGGCTGGCGAGGTGTGGCATCTGCTCGATACGCGCATTGGTATGCCCATCACCAAAGTCTGGGTCAACAACTTCGGAAGGATCGACTGGGACAAGTACAATACCCTGGTGTTGGTCTCGGGTAGTTATAGCCAACTGGACTCCGCTGACATCGCGAAAATGAAGTCCTGGATAGAAGCAGGCAATACGCTGATTGCGCAACGCGGCGCGGCTAGCTGGGCCATCAACAAAGGACTGGTCAATGAAAAGCTCGTGAAGAAAGAGAAAGCCAAAGAGGAAGAAAAAAAGGAGCCAGTGAAGCGTCTTCCCTATGTGAGTGCACCTGAGCGATCAGGCAAGAAACGGGTGGGTGGCGCCATCTTCGAGGTAGAGTTGGACCTGACTCATCCTATCGCGTTTGGTTATACCGGCGAGACGATCCCCGTCTATCGCAATAGTGAAGTGTGGCTTGCGCCGTCACAGAATCCCTACTCCACGGTGGCAAAATATACGGCCAATCCCCATATCGATGGCTTCATCAGCGATGAGAACCTGAACGACTTCTTGAAGAAATCCGCCTCCATTGTGGTGAGTCGGGTAGGTGGCGGTCGGGCGATTCTTTTCGCTGAGAACCCTAATTTCCGTGGGTCGTGGTATGGTACGAACAAGCTGTTTATGAACGCCCTATTCCTTGGTCAGCACATCAACGTTCCGAGGGAGTAGGTTGCGGTCGGTATCAAAGGAAAAGTAGCGGCTCATTCCAATGGGTAATTTCTCTTGAAACAATGCCCGTGATGGAGTAGTGGACTTCTACTTGAGTTCGTTGTTGGTGCGATTCCTTCATACACAGTCGTGCCACTCATTCAGGTCGAAGGTAAACTCTTTCGCTAGTCCTTGGTGCCACAAGCTTTTTTCGAGGTAGACCATTTCTCGGAAGGCCTTGTAGGAAGGAAGGATTTTTTGACGCTGCGGCGTACCGCTCGTTTTTGGCGGGGCGCCGCTGCGCTCCCTCAAAAATGAGGAGCCTCCGCGGCTTGAGCGGTGGATCATGGAGGTTGACAGGGAGAATTCAGATAATTGAAAGGGTCATGTAATGGACTCATTTAATGTGTAGCTTTGCAGCCAAATTTTGGAATAAGCAACATTTTTCACCCCATGAATATCGATCGATCCTTTCTAGTAGAATTAGGAATTGCCGACACTAATTATGGTGCCGCTTATGGCCATGAGTGGCTGACTTCAGGCGGCGCAACTATTGCCTCTGAGTCTCCCGTTGACGGACAGACTATTGCCAAGGTAAGCCTCGCTGATGATGAGGCGTATGAGAAAGTAATCGCTGCCGCTCAGGAAGCCTTTGTCGAATGGCGCGTGCTGCCCGCTCCCAAGCGGGGAGAAATCGTACGCCAGCTGGGAGAGGCCCTTCGTGAAAAGAAAGATGCCCTGGGCAAACTGGTCTCCTATGAAATGGGCAAGTCCTTGCAGGAAGGACTCGGTGAAGTCCAGGAAATGATCGACATCTGCGACTTCGCCGTGGGGCTCTCACGTCAGCTCTACGGGCTGACCATGCACTCCGAGCGACCTTCGCACCGAATGTACGAGCAGTGGCATCCGCTAGGCACCGTAGGGATCATCTCTGCCTTCAACTTCCCGGTGGCGGTGTGGTCGTGGAATGCGGCCATCGCATGGGTATGCGGTGATGTATGTGTGTGGAAGCCTTCAGAGAAGGTGCCCCTTTCGGCCATCGCCTGCCAACATATCGCAGCTGATGTCTTCCAGAAGAATGGCATCCACCCTGGCGTCTGCGGATTGGTTGTAGGTGATGTGGAGATAGGTAAGAAACTAGCAGCAGATGCTCGCATCCCGCTGATCTCGGCCACGGGCTCTACAAGAATGGGGAAAGCTGTGGGCGAAACGGTCGGCAGCAGATTGGGCAAGACCATCCTCGAACTCGGAGGTAACAACGCCATCATCATCACAGAGCACGCCGACTTGGATATTGTCATTCCTGGAGCAGTATTTGGTGCTGTAGGTACCGCTGGTCAGAGATG
Source organism: Cyclobacteriaceae bacterium (assembly GCA_965227935.1). GTDB lineage: Bacteria > Bacteroidota > Bacteroidia > Cytophagales > Cyclobacteriaceae > JAWPMT01. The sequence goes on from CBDDGS010000055.1 coordinate 1,578,534, forward strand.
CACAAGTACCCGTCGCCTCATCATCCACGAAAAGCTATTCGAAGACGTCAAGAACCGCCTGGTGAATGCCTATGCCCAGTTAAAAATCGGTGACCCTCTGGATGAGAACAATCATGTGGGTCCATTGATCGACAAGGATGCGGTGGGCATGTACGAGTCGGCCATGACGCAAATCGTGGATCAGGGGGGTACTGCCATTATCGAAGGAGAGGTTTTGAATGGCGAGGGCTACGAGTCCGGCTGTTATGTCAAGCCGGCGATCTACGAGGTGCGCAACGACTACGACATCGTCTGCAATGAGACCTTCGCACCTATCCTGTACCTCATCAAGTGTGCATCGACAGAAGAGGCGATTGAAATGCAAAACGCCGTGCCTCAAGGCCTGTCATCAGCCATTATGACGACCAACATGCGAGAAGCTGAGCTCTTCCTTTCCCACGCCGGGTCTGACTGCGGTATTGCCAACGTGAACATTGGCACATCAGGGGCTGAGATCGGTGGTGCATTCGGCGGAGAGAAAGAGACTGGTGGAGGTCGTGAGTCTGGCTCCGATTCATGGAAGGCCTACATGCGACGCCAAACCAATACTATCAACTATTCGCGAGAGCTGCCACTGGCGCAGGGGATCAAGTTTGATCTTTGATATGTCGGATACTTCCGACTTGAAGCCCCGGTTGCACGCCCGGTGCCTGGAGATCGTAGAGGAGCGACTGTCTGCCCTGCAATCCAGGGAGAGAGAAGTGCAGTCATCTGCCAACAATGAGACCAAAAGCAGCGCCGGCGATAAATATGAGACGGGCAGGGCGATGATGCATCTGGAAAAGGAGCGGCTTGCTGGTCAGATGGAAGAGGTGGCGAAGCTTAAGAAGGCTCTGGATCAGGTGAAACTCAGTGGCCCCCCAGAAAGCATAGCATTTGGGAGCCTCGTTGTAACGTCCGGGGCCAACTACTTTATTGCTGCTTCATTAGGTGAGGTTGTGTTGGATGGTCAGAAGTTCTTCGCTGTGTCTGCCACAGCACCCATTGCACACCAGTTGCTTGGCAAGAAAGTGGGTGATTCCATCCAAATGGCTGGCAAGGCGTGGGTGATTCTGGAGGTTAGTTGAAGTGTGCGAAAAAATGCGCATCATTTCGCGAAAAAATGCGTATATTTAATAAATTCATTTCTCATGGCTTCAGATGACAACATCCTGAACGATCCGGCTGTAAGGTATCGCACAGCTACAGACGGCATCACGAAAGCTGATTTCTTGTCGATCATGGACATGACAGGCTTCAACTTGACCGAATTCTCTGCGTTGCTCCCTGTAAGCAAGCGGACCGTCGAAAAGGTAAAAGATCAGGAATTGTTGAGTCCCGTGGTAAGTGACCGGGTGCTCCAGATTGCTTCTTTGTATCAGTTCGGTTCAGCTATTTTGGGTGAGACTGATTCCTTCAAGGAGTGGATTCGTACTCCATTGTTGGCATTGGGTCACAAGAGGCCGTTGGACTACATGCAGAATGATACGGGTCTTTCCATCATCAGAGATATCCTCGGGAGGATTGAGCAGGGTGTATATTCCTGATGATTCTCCATCGAATCACGTCCAAGGCATATGCTCATGACCTGTCGGGGACAGGTGCGATGCTGTATGGAGGCCGATGGAACAAAAAGGGCACACCGATGCTGTACACTTCGGCCACCCTTGCGCTCGCGGCGTTGGAGATCCTGGCCAACTTATCAAGTGCCAGACTGTCGAGGAATCTATACTGCGTAGAGATTGAATTTCCTGAGGACTTACCTATCCACACGATAGACCGTCTCGCAAATGGGTGGAACAGATATCCCCATACGACCCAGACCGTGGAGTTGGGCACTCGCCACTTTGAATCGGGATGTCTTTGCCTGAGAGTACCAAGCGCTATCATTCCTACTGAGTTCAATTTTGTACTCAATCCATTGCACGCAGGCTATAGGAATATCCGGGTCGTGGATGTAAGGCCGCTCATTTTGGATGACAGGCTTCTCGCTAACAGGTAATCACGCTGCTCAAAATCTCTTGAACCACCCCAACACTCGGTGGAAGGGGTCGACGGGCTTGATGAACATCATCGGGCAGCCGTTGGTGATTGCGTCGATCCCATGTTCGATGCACTTGCCTTCTGCCTCGCGTGAGTAGCTGCCGGGACCCATTCCCCGGTGCATCCACACGAGCGAAACGCCTATGTCAGCACAGTCGTTAACAACCTTCTCTGACGTAGTGGGAGTGCCAGCCAGCATCACGGCTTCTGGCCGCTCCTCTAACTCCTTGATCGATGCGTAGCACCGGTCGCCGTCGATCTCATCAGCGTTGGGATTAATAGCCACTGCCTCGTAGCCCGAAGCCTTCAGCTTTTTGAGAATGTAGTTGGCTGGTAGGTCCTTCTTTCGGGAGACGCCGACCACGGCGATTCGGCGGCTGTCCATGAACCGATTGATGAGGTCAAGCTGTAGCATTTTTTAGGCAAATCTCCTGTGATGCGGCTCAAAAAGCCATGACGGAGGTCATTGGCGTGGGGGATTTAAGTAGTGGTCTACGTGATGGGGAAAGTGGCGCGAGACCTTCAAGGTCGAGGACGCTCCCGGAATATTCCTGAGAAGCTGATAGAGTCCACATCGACCACCACGATCTCGCCATCTTGGGGATTGCGATAGCTCTGTTCGTAAGAGATGTCTACCTCTATCAACCAGCCCTGCGCCACACGGGATCCAGATATTTCGCCGCCGGTGATCTGTATGATATCACCGGATAGGCAAAAGCAGTATTGATTGTACAGGACATTGAGGTTGAGTAGATCGTCGCCTTCCAGGAGGAACTCATCACCAGTTGTGGCCGGAAGCTCGACAAGGAAATCCTCGGAATATTCATCATCGGCGATGTTCGGCTCATCCTGTGCCATGAAGTATCTGTGCAAGACCAAACCGTCACCCTCTGAGACATATGGATAGTCCCCGGAGAGTGCTGAAGATTCATAGAAGGACAGGGAGAGCACACCGGCATCTACTTCATCATCCTCTGCACAGGCCACCAGCAGGATTGGCAACCATAGCAACCACACTAATCTTTTCATCGGCTCCAATTTTGTGGTAATCGAAGCAATCTTCTTGCCAGACCTGGGTCGGAGTTTCTAAAAACGTGTTAAAGGGAGAGTTGGGGCGCCCGATCGCGCACGCCCTGAAGTAGCGAATGAAAGACTTTGACTCAATGGCACGGGTAGTTCGCTATTACTTCAGGAGCTTCCTCTTGGCAGCCCTGGGCAAAGCGGGGCTGCCGCTTCCTTTTTCGCACAGTCTCTCCCAGGCGGTGAAGACACCGGCATCGCAAGGTGCCTGCTCAACTTCTCAACCTTCATCACCATCAATCCACCATGCGATAGTCCTCCCGTACCGGTGAGAAGACATCTATGACCACACAGTCTGTCAATGCTTTGCCGCTGTGAGGCACATCTCCTGGGATAGTGGCTACTTCTCCAAAGGTGAGCACCCTGGTCTTGCCGCCTACAGTGAGTTCCAACTCGCCGCTGATCACATTGGCTGTCTGTTCATGAGGATGATGATGCTCTGGGAGCACGCTGCCTTTATCGATCTCCCAATACGCGATCGTCATGGTTTCCATGTGCATCAACTTTCCCTTGAATCCCGGCATCAGTTCCTGGATCGGGATCTCCGCGAGTTTTTGAAAGTAGTTATTGTCCATCGTACAAGTTCATTCCTGCTTCGTGGTACTTGTCTCCCTCAACCCAGAATGGCCGCTCCTCCCGATCTGCGATCAGTTGTCCAGAATAGACGTAGGCCCGAAAAAACTTCAGTAGATACTCATAATCCAGAGACTCGGGATCGTCACCCGGCCGATGATAGTACTTGCCTATCTCCTCGTCGAAAGCCGTAAATCCCAAACTGAAAGTAGGGGCGGGGATTCCTTTCGCTGCGAAGTTGACGTTGTCCGACCGGTCAAAAAGGCTTTGTTCTTTGGCAGGATCTTCGATTGCCTGGAGGCCGAAGGTCTTACATGCCTCGACGATCTCATCTCTTGCGGTCGTCCGATCCAGTCCGATGATGGTGGCGAGTGAAGTGTCATTGTAGCCGCCGTTGTCACTGTTGAAGCAGTAGACGATCTGATCAAGGCTGACAGGTGAGTTTTCTACATAGTGGCGGCTCCCTAGCAGTCCCTTTTCCTCTGCCGTGAAGAGGATGAACAGCGCTGATCGCTTCGGAGGATATTGAGCGAAGTATTCAGCCATCGAGATTACGGTGACTGTGCCTACTGCATTGTCTCGCGCGCCGTTGTAGATGCTGTCTCCCTCGTCGTCGGGTCTTCCGACCCCTACGTGGTCGTAGTGGGCCGAGTAGACCACATATTCGTCTTTCAAGTCGGGGTCTGTCCCTTCGATGTAACCGACGATATTCTGAGATGCCAATGATCGTGCTACTGCCCCCTCGACCTTCAAGGACGCCGTGGCATCTTCTGCTCGGAAGAGTTCGATTTTTTCGTTGTTGGAGTCATTGACCCATATGGACATTAGATCGCTGCCACCGTCATCGATGCTCACCCGGGTCCTTCCCAAAAATCTGGTCAATAAGCTCCAAGGAATGCCTGTGCTATTGTACAGTTCGATGAGGGCCACCGCACCGGCCGCTTCTGCGCGTGCGCGCTTTTCACGCGAGATCCCAAACCACTCCCGTGGGTTGCTGATCCCTGGGGCACCGCAAAGGGCCACGACCACTTTGCCAGTAAGATCTTTACCCTCAAAATCGGCGGGCTCACCGTAGTTGACATAGATGATGTCTGCGGTAAGCTCTATGTCCCCTCCGGCGACTAGCAGCGCATCGGTTCCGAGGCTTAGAGAAGTACCACCAATATCGATAGACCCTGACTCCGGTGCGGATTGCTCGGTGAGCGGTACGGGCTGAAAGTAGTCAGGGTACTGTTCAAATGCTCGCACACCGATGGATCGGAACAGGGCTTTTGCGTATTCTGCGGCAATCTGCAATTCCGGTGACCCGGTATCGCGACCGCGCAAAGCATCGGATGCGAGAAAGCCAATGTGCGCCTGGATTTTGTCTTTGGTGACAATCCGTTCGATTGATTGTGGCTGTGCAAGACTCCACAATGTGGAGAGCAACAGGGAGGAGGCCAGAAGTAGCTTCATTGAAGAATTTTAGATTTTCTTTGAAGTTAGGAAAAGTGGACGGATCCCGGCGACAATTCCTTCGTCGTGCGGCTTATTTGAATGGTCTATGGTGGAAACATGTCTTAATTGTGGTCAGCCGATCGAGCGCGCCTATTGTGGAGAGTGCGGCCAGAAAAACAAAGAGAATTCGGACCGTTCTCTGAGAAGGTTGATAGGCGAAGTGGTGACCAATGTATTTTTCTTCGACAATCGGTTGTGGGTGAGTTTGCGCTACTTGTTTTTGAAACCAGGCCAGATGACACGGGAGTATCTTGAAGGCAAGCGCCGGAAATTCATTTCTCCTATTTCTATTTTTCTCTTTGCCAATCTCCTGTACTTCTTTACCAATCCCATTACGGACTACTCACTACCGTTGTATGACCAGTTGCAGCGACAAACGCATAGTGCGTATGCCCGGAAGCTTGTCCAGGAACGACTGGCGACCCGCGACATCACAATGGAAGACTATACCCAGACGTACAATGCCGCCTCACTCAATCTTTCAAAGTCTGTCATGATTTTGAATGTGCCGCTCTTAGCACTATTCCTATGGCCTGCTTTCGCGAGGCGGAGCAGGTTCTACTATGATACGCTCATTTTTAGCCTGCATTATTTTACGCTTTTTCTCTTGGGGCTAGTAGTTGGGAAGGCCGTCCATGAGCTTACGGTCGCTGCTGGAGTGCCTATGCCCGATGGCTTCATGTTGGTCCTGGTGGGGCTGGTGCTTCCCTTTGTATATGGTGTTTTGAGTACGAGGATCTTTGCCAGGTACAAGTGGGTCTTCTGTATATTGGTGGGGATTGCTATCATGCTAAGCCTTTTTCTCGCGCAGTTCTTTTACAGGGCGCTAATTTTCTTTCTCACCTTCGCCTTTACCTAGCGCTCCCATTGCGGCTCAATCGTTGTGGTACTTGTCAGGTCACTTAGTAACCGGGAGAAGGTACTTGATGTCAACCAGGGAGTTGGATTCTGGCTGACACTCGGTCCAATATCCTTTAATACCGACGGACAACTACTGACAGGATTTCCTTAAGTTTGTCGTTGCTCAAAGTCAAGAATCATGAAAAAACTGCTCTTCGTCTTGCTGGTCCTACCACTGGCAAGCTTCAACGGCAATCCCCCAGTGATTGATCGGTCGGCGATTGCCGACGACATCGATTATCTCGTCAGCTTCTATAAAGATATTCACCAGAATCCGGAGATTTCTCTCCGAGAAAAAGAGACTTCCGCCAAGCTGGCGAGCGAACTTCGAAAGGTCGGCTTTGAGGTGACAGAAAATTTTGGTGGATACGGCATTGTCGGCATGCTCAAGAATGGTGCTGGCCCGCAGATCCTTTATCGGACAGATATGGACGCCCTTCCAATGTATGAGAAGTCTGAGCTTTCGTATGCGAGCGAGGTCGAAGTGGATTGGAATGGTGCGATGGTCGGGACGATGCACTCTTGCGGTCACGACATGCACATGGCGACGTGGCTGGGAACGGCAAGGGCGATGGCTGCCAATAAAGACAAGTGGAGCGGTACCCTCATGCTGATCGGTCAGCCTGCTGAGGAGATTGGTCTGGGAGCGAAAATGATGCTGGATGAGGGGCTCTATGACAAGTTTGGAGTGCCAGACTATGGGGTGGGTCTCCACTGCAGCCCGACATTGCCAGCCGGGACTGTCGGCCTGGCTTCCGGATATACTATGGCTAACACGGAGAGCATCGACATAAAGGTATTCGGAGTCGGTGCTCATGGTGCTTCACCACACATGTCCATCGATCCCGTCGTGGTCGCGAGTATGATCGTCATGGACTTACAGACGATTGTAAGCCGGAGCTTGAAGCCTGTAGACGATGCGGTCGTGACGGTCGGTGCTATAAAGGGAGGTACGAAGCACAACATCATTCCTGACGAGGTCACGCTGCAGTTGACCGTGCGTACCTTCAAGCAGGAAGTCAGAGAATTGGTGCATAAGAGAATCCGTGAGATATCCAGGGGCATCGGTATCGCTGCGGGCCTGCCAGAGGATAAGCTGCCGGAGGTAATCATTCCTGATGTATATACGCCGGCAAATTTCAACGATGAGCAGCTGACAGAAGATATCAAAGCTTCCGCTGCGAAGGCCATTGGTGCAGACAACGTCCTCTACGCTGAACCGCAGATGGTGGGTGAGGATTTTGCACGATATGGACAAACGGAGGATGACGTGCCGACGGTACTCTTCTGGTTGGGGACAGTGCCAGAGGAGCGTCTGGCGTCGGGAAATCTGCCCGGATTGCATTCGCCATTTTACTTTCCTGAGCCCGCGAAATCTCTTGAATCTGGGGTGGCTGTTACAAGCCAATCATTGATTGACCTTTTTGCCAAAGGAGCGAAGAGCAACTAGACTACAGGGGAAATTTGCAGTCAGGCTTGTTGACGGTCAGCTTGCAGAAGCGCTGTTTGCCGGCCATTATCTTTATGATGTTGGCTTGCGTGGGGAAGAGCTCCATAAAGTGCTTATCTGTTACCTCTATTGATTGCCAGGCACCCAGTTGTGGCATATCAAAGGACACCCAGTAAGAATCCCCTTCTTTGCTAGCCGAAGTATATCTCAGTAGAATGGGCTGGCCGTTTATTTTGATCTTCAGGTGCGACTGGAAGTAGCGTTGGATCAGCAGCCTGTTTTCCGAGCAAAACTGACCATCAGACACCTGCCGGTAGTTGCTGTCGTAGTTGCGGATGGCATTTTGAAGATCATCGGTGAACACCTTTACTTGCACGCGTTCTTCAGTGATCTCGACGACGGAAATGTACACAGCATGGTCGGAAGCTACTGGATGATACAGTAGCACCAGCGCGGATAGGTATGTTAGTACTGCGTACATGGGGCGGCCAGTGTTGTTTTGGATTCTCCTCTCAAGATAGTGAATTATAACTGATTTGCAATGAAATATTGCTACGTAATCCGCCTATAGTGCAAAATGCCGGCTGGTCCCATGGTGCCGTGGAATGAACAAAAAAACCTCCCCGATTTTCATCAGGGAGGCTTGAGTGCTTCGGTGTACCTTATCGAGTACGGTTATTCTTTTTTCTTCTTGGAGCCGGAGTCGGTACCAGCTATGGACTCACGCATATCGGTGTCAGCCTGAATGTTTTGGAATTTGTAGTAGTCCATGATTCCCAGGTTGCCATCGCGGAAGGCCTCGGCGATTGCTTTTGGGATTTCGGCCTCTGCGAGGATCACCTTGGCTCTTGCTTCTTGTGCTTTCGCAACCATTTCCTGCTCTTCGGCAACGGCCATTGCACGTCTCTCTTCGGCCTTGGCCTCTGCCACTTTGAGGTCGGCGGAGGCTTGATCCGTCTGGAGCTTCGCTCCAATGTTTGCCCCGACGTCCACGTCGGCGATATCGATACTGAGGATCTCAAAAGCCGTACCGGCATCTAGCCCTCTCTGCAAGACAAGCTTCGAGATCTTGTCGGGGTTTTCCAATACTTCTTTGTGCGTGGCCGCAGATCCAATGGAGGTCACAATACCCTCCCCGACTCTCGCGAGGATGGTGTCTTCGCCGGCACCCCCGACGAGCTGCTGGATATTGGCACGAACCGTCACTCGTGCTTTTGCCACGAGCTGGATGCCATCTGCAGCTACAGCAGCGACCGAAGGAGTGTTAATTACTTTTGGATTTACTGAAATCTGTACTGCCTCGAAGACGTCACGACCGGCGAGGTCAATAGCCGTGGCCTGCTTAAAGGTCAGATTGATATTCGCTTTGTCGGCAGAGATCAGCGCCTTGATCACCTGTGGGACATTACCTCCTGCCAGAAAGTGCGTTTCCAGCTCTTGCGTCCTCAACGGGCGCGGAGGAGCATTTTGATCTTCTGTGATCATCAGACCAGCCTTTGTGGCTGTGATAAGGGAATTAACAATGACGGAGGGTGGTACTTTTCTGATTCGCATGAAGATCAACTCGATCAGACTGACACGGACGTTGGAAAATACCGCCGTGATCCAGAGGTTGACCGGTACGAAGTAGAGGAATACGAAAAAGAAAACGATCCCCAGGAATATGATAATGATATAATAGAAATCCATTGATGATTTGGTTAAGGCGTTTTGTTGTGAAGTTCAAGCAATTTTTGATAAAATCAAATTCGCTGTTCTGTCACGAAATTGGCTCGACGTAAATCTTGTTGTTTTCGATCTTGATGACTTTGACGGGCAACTTCTCGTCGACGAAACCTCCCAATGAAGTCACTTCTATTTCTTTGTCCTCAAAACTCGCTTTACCAATAGGCCGCAGAGAGGAAACGGTTTTTCCTTCATCACCGACTTTCAGGTCCAGTTTGAAGTCCTCATTGACTTTGCCGCTCATGACACCTTTTAGTGAAAATCGCTCCCAGGACTTTACCTTGAATGAAACGATGAGCGTCGAGATATACACGACCGCAGAAGCGACGATTGTGATGGTTCCTCCTGTGCTACCGTAGTTGATGAAGCTCAGATAGATCCCGTAGGCGCAGCACGCTACACCACCGATCCCTACTATGGTCGTCCCAGGAACAAATACGATCTCAGCGATGACCAGAAACAGCCCAAGCAGCAAAAAACTAATGATCATGACCAACTCCATATCAGTAGGCTTTAGCGAATAATACTTTTCCCTTTGAGGGCTTACCGGTCACCATGCATGTCCCTGGAGTCATATCCCCGTCCAGAGGTATACAGCGTATGGTGGCTTTGGTTTCGTCTTTCACTTTCTCTTCAGTCTCCGCTGTACCATCCCAGTGAGCGTAGATAAAACCACCCTTCGATTCCAAAACCTCTTTGAACTCGTCATAAGTTTCGACCGAGTGGGTATTTTCTTCTCTGAATTTCAAGGCTTTCTGGAAAATGCTCTCCTGCATCTCCTCAAGCAGCTGCTGGATATGGGATACGGCGTCGTCCAGAGCAATGGTCTGCTTCTCTTTTGTATCTCGTCGGGCGATCTCGAGGGTTCCATTTTGCATATCTCGCTGACCCATTGCTATCCTCACGGGCACGCCTTTCAATTCATACTCGGCAAATTTCCATCCCGGCTTGTGAGTATCCCTGTCGTCAAACTTGACGGAGATACCGATCTTCCGAAGATCAGCTTTGATGCCTTCAGCCACTTTTCGGATCGCCTCTAGCTGGTCTTCTCCTTTGTAGATCGGAACGATCACGACTTGAGTCGGTGCGAGTTTGGGAGGGAGGATCAACCCGTCATCGTCCGAGTGCGCCATGATCAGCGCCCCCATCAGGCGGGTACTTACGCCCCAGGACGTTCCCCACACGTATTCTTCGGGTCCTTCTTTGGTCGCGAATTTCACGTCGAAAGCCTTGGCAAAATTCTGACCCAGGAAGTGGCTCGTTCCAGCCTGTAGTGCCTTGGTATCTTGCATCATGGCCTCGATGCAATAGGTGTCAACAGCCCCAGCAAAACGCTCGCTTTCACTCTTCACACCTTTGATAACAGGCACTGCCATGTAGTTCTCCACGAAGTCAGCGTACACGTCCAGCATTTGACGGGTTTCGGCCTCCGCCTCTTCGCGCGTGGCGTGGGCTGTATGACCTTCCTGCCACAAGAACTCGGCAGTCCGGAGGAACAATCTTGTCCGCATTTCCCACCGGACGACGTTTGCCCACTGGTTGAGCAGGAGGGGTAGATCGCGATAGGACTGGATCCAGTTCTTGTAAGAGTCCCAGATTACTGTCTCGGAAGTAGGTCGGACGATCAACTCTTCCTCGAGCCTTGCATCGGGGTCGACAGTCACACCTGTGTTGTCGTCATTGGTTTTGAGGCGATAGTGTGTGACTACCGCACACTCCTTGGCAAAACCCTCTACATGATCCGCTTCTCGACTTAGGTACGATTTTGGGATAAAAAGCGGAAAATAGACATTCGAATGGCCGGTATCTTTAAACATGCCATCCAGGGTTTGCTGCATTTTTTCCCAAATAGCGAAACCCTCGGGTTTGATGACCATACAACCACGCACGGGCGAGTTCTCGGCAAGGCCGGCCTTCTTCACCAGTTCGTTGTACCATAATGAATAATCCTCAGATCTTGCAGGAATTGCTTTGGCCATAAGAGTCTTTCAGCTTTTTGGTATAGTATTTGATTTACTCTGCACCGAGAGAGTAAAGAGGCACAAATATAAATCCGCAATGGAATGGAATCTTGATCTCCGAATTAATTGTTTTATTTATGTAAATTGTAGGGTTATGAGAGCGAAACACATATTTTCACAATTTTTGGCTATCATTTTCGTCCTCGGGATCGCTCACGTTTCCTATGCTCAGGAATATGATGATTTGTATTTCACCTCGAAGGACAGGAATATGATGAAGCTGCCTGATGAGGGGCCTTCAGCACAACTTAGCGACTCTCAGTCTCTCGAGGAATCGTTCTCTGAGGAGGCATACACTGATGATTACTCAGCAAAAAATGTAAATCCTGAATATATCGCAAGGTACCAAAGCCAGTCTGCTCAAGGAGAGGAGAATCCTACCTATGGTGCCTATTGGGAGCCTGAGGAGGAGCAAGACGTGGAGTACTACCCTGAGGAGGAAGTAGTCGCTGAGCAGGCGCCTACGATCGTCAATAATTACTATGGTAGCTCTCCCTATAGGTATCAGCCTAGTCGTTGGAGTTTCAGGCCCTCGATGATGATGGGGTACAATTCTTTCTACGGCTGGCAAACTGGGTTTGGCATGAGCATGACCTATGGTGATCCTTTCTTTGATCCAAGGTTCGATCCTTTCTATTCGCCATTCTATTCACCATACAGCTACAATCGATTTGGGTATTACGATCCTTGGTCTGATCCCTTCTATTGCCCTCCTAGCTATGGGTACAACCGCTTCTCACAGCGCAATGCCTATCTCAATGGGTACTACAATGGCTATTACGCAGGTGGTGGTACCCGCACGGTAGTTGTTGGTAATCCGAGGGAGTCCTACACAGCTGCCCGTCAGGGACGCAGAGGTATGGTGACCAGGGGTACTCCGAGAGCTGCCGCAAGTGGCGTAACTACAAGGGGACAGGGGCTTACAACAGTAGGGTCCGAGGGAACACGCACTTCCAATTCGAATGGTCGCGTGGCACGGGACTATACCGCCACTCAAAATGCTTACTATGATCGTTCACGACGTAACCGCAACGCTTCCAGCAGCGCCTCAAATGGTCGGGTGGCTTCATCGAATGTGCGTCAGGGGACTTCACGAGAATACAGCGCTACTACCAATCGGTCCAGCTATTCTACAAGGACCGCGAACAGAAGTAGCTATGGCAGCACCAACAGGTCTTCCGCAACCGGTCGCTCTGCGACGTCGGTGACACCTCGTTCGACTAGCACGAATAGATCTACAACGAACCCCCGTCGCTACTCTACGAGCAGCAGTGGACGCAGTAGCAGCACATATAGAAGCAATTCCAGCGGCAGGTCCAATAGGTCGTTCAGCTCGCCAAGCCGGAGTAATTCCCGCAATTATTCCAGTCCCAGCAGGTCGAACAGCTACAGCTCACCTGCGCGGCGATCATCTGGTAGTAGCATACAGCGAAGCAGCGGATCTTCACGATCTTATACGGCCCCATCGCGGTCTTCAGGGAGAAGCTCTGGCGGCCGCTCAAGTTCGGGCACTTCCAGTCGAAGTAGAAGAGGTAACTAGCAAACAGGAAAACACCACTTATCATGCGCAGTTTTTGGAAGCTAACAAGTCTTAGCCTGGTTGTGGTCTGCCTGATCGGAACAGGCGCCCAAGCTCAGGACGGTCCATTTGGGTACTACAATGACGCACTGCTTTTTAGCCGCACAACTTTCGGTGGCACAGCCCGGATTCAGGGTATAGGAGGTGCGCAGGTATCCCTGGGTGGCGATCAAAGTCTGGCTGGCTCCAACCCTGCCGGCCTTGGCTTCTTTAATAGAAGCACGATTGTCGTCTCACCCTTGCTGTCTTTTGCCAATGCGGATGCGGACTACCTTGGCCAGTCATCCTCTGGGACCAGAATGACCTTCAATATGGAGCACCTGGGTGTTGCGCTGAACTACGGTCGCCCGAATACTGAAAACAACAAATTTCGCGGGGGGACATTTGCGATCACCTTCAATCGCATCAACGATTTCAACTCAGCGGTCAGTTATGTTGGGGTCAATGAGACCAGCTCGATTGTGGATTCATTTTTGGCCAATGCTCAAGGGTTCACTCCTGATCAACTGGGAGATCCATTCGCCGGGAATCTGGAAGCCATCGCCTACAGGGATATTCTGATAAGGCAAGCAGATTTCTTCGATATTGATGATACAGGCCTGATTATTCCCAGTCCATCCGATGGGGGAGTTGATCGATACCGCTCTCTTTTCGGGGATGATGGCGGTTCGTATCCCAGACAGGCGGAGACCATCATCCAGCGTGGAGGACAGAATCAGATCAATCTGTCCTGGGGCGGCAACTACCTCGACAAGCTGTACTTTGGTGCTGGCCTCGGCATCACCACCTTGCGATACCGTCGGGAAAGGACCTATGTGGAAGATGAGTTCTTTTTTGAAGGGGAGAGGGACGATTTGATCAATAGCATCACCATCGACGATCGACTTCAATCCAACGGGACCGGTGTCAATGCCACCCTGGGCATCATTGCCCGGCCTCTTGACATGGTGACCGTAGGTCTGAGTTATGTGACGCCCTCGCTCTATACGATTGAGGAGGAATATTTCCTCGACTTTATTACAGATTGGAATCCGGCATATGCCTATCAGCTCCCCGGAGAGATATTGCAGTTAGGTGAGTTTGTTACTGAAAGTGACATTTCCGTGGCCAATTATAGTCTTCGCACTCCTGGCAAAGTCAATGCCGGTGCCACGCTATTCCTGGGTAAGAATGGGTTCCTCACCGGGGATGTAGAGTTCATTGACTATACGCACGCACAGATAAAGACGGGGGATTTCCGTGAGAGTGCTGATAACGAGGAAATCAAGAATCTTTACAGGGCGGTCGTTAACTATCGCTTGGGAGCTGAATTCAGATTGGCTGCTGTGAGATTGCGAGCAGGGTATGCCTATCAGGCGGATCCCTTCCTGGAAAGCACTTCCGATCGTAGTGCTACGTCGTTCACGGGCGGATTGGGATATCGATCGAGAGTTTTCTTTATTGATCTTGCTGTCACTCACCGTATGAGCGAGCAGGTTATTTCACCCTACTTCCTCGATGGCGCCACGCCTGCCGCGCAGATAGACGCTAGCGTGACCAACGGCATTCTGACCATTGGAGTCAATTTCTGATACTGCCGAAAAGGTTGATGACCCCCTGCGGGTCAGGGGATTCATCCGTTAGGTGAATATTTGCCAGCTGATAGAAGGCTTGACGTTGGCTGTATAGCTCTCTCAACCTCTCTTTCAAATCACGGCCTTGCAGTAGTGGTCGGTGTGTTTCCTTTTCCGTTCGCCGAATGAGCACTTCCAGGGGTGGATCCAGAAAGACGGAAATACCATGCTCAAGGATCAATGACATATTATCGTTGAAGCAAGGAGTACCTCCACCCGAGGCGATGACCATTGGGCGCGCATCATCTATGATGGATTTGAGCGTAGCCGACTCCTGCTCGCGAAAGTGGTCCTCCCCAGACTCAAATAGCTGGGGGATTGACTGTCGGGCATATTGCTCGATCGCGTCGTCCAGATCTATGAAATCATAATCGAGCACTCGGGCCAGTCGTTTGCCAAATGTAGACTTACCCGCGCCGGGCATACCGACCAGGATGATCTTTGAAGCATTCAACGCAACAGACGGTGGATTTCGCTGGCGCTTGGCACATCATTGTGATGCCACTTGCCCATGACCACACCATTGCTGAGTAGCATTACGCCGGGGTTTGAACGAACCATGGTTTTTAGTACCGTCGCGTCCGCATAGAAATAGGGTGTACCTATTTGATGCTGGTGGCGAAAAGCCTCAAACTGTTCGTAACCAGAGGAGGTAAGGATCCAGTTTTCAGTGCCGTTTACAGTATTGAGGAGGTTCTTGATGTCGTCGACGTGTTTGGTAGATGCTTTTTCGGTGCTGTAGGTGATGACCACCAGCTTGTCTCCCTGGAGCAGCTGTTCGGTAAATTCCCCATCATCATTCCAAACGGCGAGGTCAGTGATTTTCGGCTGTACTTCTGGATTGAGCACCTCGAGGGATTTGAAAGTGTAGGTCTTGTCAGGTGGATACGAGGGGAAACTGTACTCCTTGCCGTCTTTCTCCATGATATAGGCGTACTCCAGTTCACCGCTGGGCTGCATCAACTGAGGGATACTGTTGCCAATGGCGTACGTTCGGAAGTCGATGAAGGGCAAGTGACGAATTGCCATAATGGACAGGAGAACGAATACAAGTGTGGAGCCACCGACAGCTATCGCTCCCACCTTTTCCGAAAATTTCGATCCATAGGCATCCCTTTGCCAGAAGATGAAGCCAATCAGGACCACCAGGATGATGTCTTTGTAGAAGGACTGCCAGGGCGTCAGTTTGATAGCATCACCAAAACAACCACAGTCCGTCACCTTGTTGAAGTAGGCGGAATAGAACGTGAGGAAGGTGAAGAAGATAATGAGCACGAGAAGGATCCATGCCGTCCACTTAATTCGGTAGCCGATCAGGAGAGCTACTCCCAATACCACTTCCAATACACTCAGGACTACAGATAGGAACAAGGCGGCAGGGATGAATATGGCAAAGACCGAGGCTATGTCGTCGGAAAATACCTGAAAGTACTCTTCTAATTTGATCGCTGTTCCGACTGGGTCGTTCACTTTGATGGCACCGGAGAATATAAATAGTCCTCCAACGAGCCATCTGGCTATTTCTCTAAGTATCTGCATTATCCTTTCATCTTTATAAGGCAAAAGACCGCGTAGTTGATCATATCCTGATAGTTGGCCTTGATGCCTTCAGAAACGATGGTCTTACCTTGATTATCTTCTATTTGCTTCACTCGCAACAACTTCATGAGAATGATGTCCGTCATGGAGCTTACCCTCATTTCTCTCCAGGCCTCACCGTAGTCATGATTCTTGTTGGTCAGCAATGCCAAGGTGTCACCAGTGGCTTGCTCATAGCGAGGTTTCAATTCCTCCCATGCAATATCTGTGCTTTGGCTTTGCTCGAGATCCATCTGCATCATCGCGATGAGACAATAATTGATGATCCCAATGAACTCGGACCGGATATCATCCTCCACCAGTTGGCGTCCCTTCTCCTGAATAGACCGAATGCGCTGAGCCTTTATGAATATCTGATCGGTGATCGAGGGGAGCCTCAGGATCCGCCAGGCAGTACCGTAGTCCTTTGTTTTGTTGGCGAATAGTTCCTGGCACTCGGCAATGATCGATTGATATTCTTCTACGGTCTGATGTTTCATTATCGATAGATAGTGGCCACTAGGACGACAAATTCCAGGATTGTTTCTAAACGAGGCTCAAAATAGCCCACTTTTGGCCATAAAAACAATCACTCTCAAATTGAAGTCACTTAACGTCCGCGGCCAACTGACCTCACTGGAATCTCCTCTGGTGATGGGTATTTTGAATATTACACCGGACTCGTTTTACTCCGGGAGTAGAGTGGGAGAGATGGATACGCTATTACAGAGGGCAGAGAAGATGGTCAATGATGGGGCGACTTTCCTCGATGTCGGAGGTTATAGTTCGCGACCTGGCGCGACAGACATTTCTCCTGAGGAAGAGATTGATCGTATCATCGAGCCCATCAGGGAACTGGCCCGCGCTTTTCCCGACACGATCATTTCCATAGATACATTTCG
Source organism: Cyclobacteriaceae bacterium (assembly GCA_965227935.1). Taxonomy (GTDB): domain Bacteria; phylum Bacteroidota; class Bacteroidia; order Cytophagales; family Cyclobacteriaceae; genus JAWPMT01. Next base: position 1,595,513 of record CBDDGS010000055.1, read on the forward strand.
CTCGCAGGTGGCAGTTGCTGGGGTGGAGGCTGGTGCTCACATGGTCAATGATATTTCCGGAGGACATCTGGACCCTCGAATGCATGCAGCGGTAGGAGAGATGCAGGTACCTTACATTGGGATGCATATGAGGGGCACCCCTCAGACCATGAAGACGATGACTAGCTACGAAGACCTATTGACTGATATTGGCAAATATTTTTCGGTCATGGTTGACAGCCTAAGTCGGCATGGTGTGAAAGATATCATTTTGGATCCAGGCTTTGGATTTGCGAAAACAGTAGAGCAGAACTTCCATCTACTTGCTTCTTTGGAATATTTTCGCTTCTTTGAATTGCCGATCCTGGTAGGGCTTTCCAGGAAGTCCATGATCTACAAAACACTAGAGAATACACCGGATAACGCATTAAACGGTACGACCGTTTTAAATACCGTAGCTTTACAGAAAGGTGCCAGTATTCTCCGTGTTCACGATGTGGAAGAGGCCGTACAAGTAGTGGAATTGACAAAGCGATTGATTAGGTGATCTTAGCTATCAAAATAGGTTTTTTGGAAATAACGCTGGTGGACGTGATTGACGTCTCGCTCGTGACGGTGTTGTTGTACCAGGCCTATAAGCTGATACGTGGAAGCCTTGCCATTCGCGTCTTCCTTGGGTTTCTCTCCCTCTATCTACTTTTCCTTGTGGTCAATGCCGCGGGCATGGAGTTGGTCACCAGTATCCTGGGCCAGTTCATGGGAGTAGGAGTACTGGCGGTCATTATTCTTTTTCAGCAGGAGATTAGAAAGTTTTTGCTGCTCGTAGGGCGAACTACCGTTTTGGACGAGACCAATTTCATGAAGAATTTTAGCTCGCTGTGGTCTGCCAATGGTAAGTTGCAGCGTGCTGACGTGACCTCTATTGTTGAAGCAGCCAAAACACTCGGTGGCAGCAATACTGGAGCACTCATCGTCATATCCAAAAACTCTGAGTTGAAATTCTATGCGGACTCTGGCGATCGACTCGACGCCATTATTTCAAAGCGTCTCCTGTTGTCCGTCTTCAATAAGTACAGTCCCTTGCATGACGGGGCGGTGATCATCTACAACAACCGCATTGTCGCAGCGAGATGTATCCTGCCAGTGACTGAACGGGACGATATTCCAGCTCAGTTTGGTCTTCGACACCGGGCTGCCATAGGGATGTCCGAAACGACCGACGCCATGATGATCGTAGTGTCGGAGGAAACTGGACAGATTTCGGTAGTGCTAGAAGGTGCGCTTCATCAAAACCTATCGGCGAAAGAGCTACGTACAATGACCAACGAATATCTGCGCGAGGACCGCAGAAGCAAAGCGAAAGAGCTTGAGCGTGTCGAGATAGAGGAGGCTACCCCAAAAGCCGAGGACACCACTGAGGGCGTGACCCAAGGCTAGACCTGAACAAAACCTTTACTACGATGCTATCGCATCTTCACTCGACAGTTGCTTGTCGTAGAGCTCTTTGAAGACGCCATTCCTCTCCATCAGCGCTTCGTGGGTGCCTTGCTCGACGATTTTTCCGTCGTCCAGGACGATGATCCGGTCGGCCAATTTGGCGGAGGATACGCGATGTGAGATGACTACGGAGGTCCTTCCTTTCATGATCTGTGCCATGGCATTTAGGATGGCACTTTCTGTTTTCGTGTCTACTGCGGACAAGGCATCGTCGAGGATCAAAAATTTCGGCTCCTTAGCAATTGCCCTGGCGATTGACACTCTTTGTTTCTGTCCTCCAGAGAGAGTGATCCCGCGTTCCCCGACTCGCGTGTCGAATCCATCGGGGAATCGGCTGATATTCTCCAAAAGATCGGCATCCTTCGCTGCCTGCTTCACACTTTCTATGGACATATTTGGCCGTCCAAAAGAGATGTTGTTGAGTATCGTGTCCGAGAATAGGAAGACGTCCTGAGGTACATAGCCAATCTGTTCTCGCAGTGTCGAGAGGTTATATCGCTTGATATCCCGACCATCTATTTCGATCACGCCGTCAGTTGTATCATACATTCGGCATATCAGGTTGGCAATGGTGCTTTTGCCAGATCCGGTAGTGCCTATGATGGCCAGGGATTCTCCAGGTTTCACCTCGAAAGAAACACCCTTCAAGGCCTCAATGCCTGAATCTGGATAGGTGAAATCGACATCCTTGAAAACCAGATCCCCCTGTAGCGACTCTTCCAAATCCTCCGTGGAGACGATTTCACTGTGGGTATTGAGAAACTCATTGACACGTTTCTGCGATGCTGCAGCCCGTTGGATGATGCTGGTGATCCATCCCAGTGAGGTGACGGGCCAGGTGAGTAGATTCACGTAAATAATGAACTCCGCAATGTTTCCTGCAGTCACGCTACCGTTGAACACCTCGATGCCACCGATGTAGACCGTCAAAATCACGCTCAGACCAATCAGTCCCATGATCAGTGGGAAGAACAGCGCATTGACAAATGCCAGCCTCAGTGACTTCTCTTTGTAATCATCGCTTTCGATGTCAAAATTCCTGGCGATGTCCTGTTCGCGGGCAAAGGCCTTGATCACCCGAATACCTGAAAATGCCTCCTGGACAAACGTGGACAGATTGGAAAGGCTTCTCTGTATTTCTTCGGACCTTCTATTGATGATATTGTTGACAAAATAGATACTGACCGACAACAGAGGGAGAGGGATGAGAGAGTAGATGGTCAGTTTCGGGTTGATGGAGAACATGAACGGGATCACCATCAGAAAGAGTGTGAAAAGGTTGATGCCATACATGACCGCAGGGCCGATGTACATCCGCACTTTGCTTACATCCTCGGAGATCCTGGCCATTAGGTCGCCGGTGTTATTGCGCCTGTAAAAGCTCAGGGGCAGGGTCTGATAATGATAGTAGATCTCGTTTTTCAGATCATACTCGATGTGCCGTGACATCACGATGATCGTCTGACGCATGAAGAACATAAAGATTCCTCGGAGTAGTGCTGACAGCAAAATCACCATGCCGAGAATCAGAATACTGGAGGCGAACAATGAGTACGTGTCACTTTGCAGGTCAAAACCGTCGAACAGCTGATAAATCCCAAAACTTTGCTCCAGGAGGTCGAAAGCGTGACGTACGGTCCATGCTGGCACGATAGAGAAAAGATTGGAAATGATAATGAACAGTGTGCCCAGCAGCAAGTGGTACTTGTACTTGAAGAAATACTTATTTAAGGCGGATAATTCTCTCACAGATTGTCAATCAGAATGTGGGTGTCTCTTGGCTGTTTACAGGGTCATCGGACCCCTGAAAATTCACTTGTACCTATTGGGAACACGCCAGTGCGTAAATGGTTCGTTTGTCCAAAATGGGCTAGTTTTGCCGATCTTTTCGATCTTGACACGAATATAAACAGCATCAAAGGAGTTATCATTCCAACACCCCTTGTATCACTGAAGAGAAATAGACCCAAATGGTAGAAATGAGCCCCGAAACGCACACCGCCAACCTGTTTGAACAGATGACTTCGCTCGAGCATGAGCAGGTCGTGTTTTGTAGTGATCCCGCCACCGGTCTCAAGGCCATTATCGCACTGCATAACACGGTTTTAGGTCCAGGTATGGGAGGTACCCGGATGTGGAACTACGCCTCAGAGCAGGATGCCTTGCGTGATGTACTACGGCTGGCGCGCGGAATGACGTTTAAAAACGCCATTGCCGGCCTCAATATTGGTGGGGGTAAGGCCGTGATCATTGGTGATGTCCGTGAATTGAAAGACGAGGCCTTTATGCGCAGATTTGGCAGATTCGTTGACAGCCTTGGCGGCAGATACTGGACTGCTGAAGACATGAACATGACGACTCGTGACATGGAGTATATCCGCATGGAGACTCCTTATGTGGCGGGACTCCCGGTGAGTATGGGTGGTTCAGGGGACCCTAGTCCGGTCACAGCCTATGGAGTATACATGGGAATGAAGGCCGCCGCCAAAAAGACCTATGGCTCTGAGAGTCTGGAGGGTAAGAAGGTAGTAGTCCAGGGCGTCGGCCATGTCGGATCACATTTGGTAGACTATTTAGTGAAAGAGGGTGCTAAAGTAGGTATAAGTGATATTTTTGAGGACAAAGTAGCCCAAGTCACGAAAGCACACAAAGTGGAGGTCATTGATTCTGAAGATATATACAGCACGGACATGGATATCTACGCGCCATGCGCCATGGGTGCTACCATCAATGACCAGACTATCAAACAATTGCGATGCGCCATCGTCTCTGGGGGCGCAAATAATCAACTGGATGACGAAGAGCTTCATGGCCAAAAACTAATGGATCAGGGGATCCTCTATGCTCCTGATTTCCTGATCAACTCTGGAGGCATTACCAATGTCTATTATGAGCAGCAGGGCAACTACAATCGTGAAAGGGTCATGTCTCAAACAGAGAGAATCTACGATGTGTGCCTCGATGTCATAGAATATGCCAGCAAGAATCAGGTGACGACACACAAGGCTGCGTTAGATTTGGCGCTTAATCGCATCGAGAAAGTAGGAAAAGTTAAACTATCACATTAGTGTTAATCAGCGGATATGTTAAATAGGCGAATACTGAGGATCAAAGCGATGCAGGCTTTGTACGGCTACGACCTCTCAATCGATTCGCTGAAGGAGATCATTGCCAATGAACTCGCCGGGGAGTTTCAGTTCGATCCCGCATTGCATGATTCGCTGGAGAAGAAGCAGTTCGAGAAGAAGCAGCGTTTTGTCAAGCGGACATTTCTTGAAGCCCTGGAGGGCACGGAGGCCGATGAAAACGTAGATGCGGACATTGCTCAGGGTGTCGCCACGCATCAGGAGAAATTCGAAACTCAACTGAAAGAGGAGCGGAAGTCTGCCCGAGCGCGGATGGAGCAGGAGATCCGCAATATCTACCGGACCTATATCAAATTCCTTCTCATTCCCGGGGAGATTGCCGCGTTTGAAGCCCAGGAAAAGGAGCGCAGAGAGAAGAGTCATACCCAGCGACGCATGGAGTACCACTATCACTTCATGAACAACCCCGTCGTGAAGTCGCTCTCGAGCTTTCCCGCACTGCTCGAGGAGGTGAAGGCGAAGAATATAACTTGGGATCAAGACCGGGAAGAATTGCGCACCTGGTTCCGGGATACATGGTCCAAGAGTGAGGCACTTGTTGAGTACCAAACGAAGAAATCCCCCAGCGATGAGGATCACTTTCAAGCGGTGAAGTACGTGATGAAGTCGCTGCTGTTCAAAGAGTCTGTCGTCGATGACCACATGAGTACTGTGGATCTTCAGTGGTCCGAAAACAAGGCTATCCTCAAAAGCATGGTGACCAAAACCATCCAGAGCTACGACCCTGAAGTCGAAGAAGCCTTTGAGATGAAGGCACTCAGCCTCAATGAGGAGGATGATTTTGAGTACTTCCGCACCTTGTTTGACGCGACAGTAGATCGCGATCTGGAGTTTGAGCAAATCATAGATAGCAAGTCCAGGAACTGGGACATGTCGAGGGTGGCGCGACTGGATAAGATCATTCTAAAAATGGCCCTTACTGAAATGATCACTTGCACGAGTATCCCGGTCAAAGTCACTATCAATGAGTTCATTGAGATCTCGAAGCTATACAGCACGCCTAAGAGCAAACAATTTGTGAACGGTATTTTGGATGTATTGGCAAACGAGCTAACTTCGAACGGTACAATAAAGAAAAGCGGACGAGGACTGATAGATAACAGGTAAGCAATGAGCAAAGGATCAGGTAGTTCAATTTTTGCATTTCTCTTAGGCCTGATTGCGGGAGCCGTAGTCGGACTCCTCTATGCACCAGAGAAGGGCTCTAATACTCGTGACAAACTTTCTTTTCTTCTGGACAAGTACAAAAGGAGATTTGAGGACATCATGGGAGAGATCCTGGAAGGCAAGGTCAAGGTCGAAAGCGAGGCCAAAGCCGAAGGTGAAAAGATCATCTCTAGTGCCAAAGAGAAGGCTGAGAAGCTGCTCGATGACGTCAATGGACTGATGGAGCAGATCCGCAAAGGCTAGATCTTCAATACTTTAACACTTCGTTAGGATTTTCGAGGGAGATAATAGAGCCCTTATTCACTAGCTTTGTGAAAAACAAAAATCATTCAGAATATGACAATGTTGAGAGTTTTAGTAATTGCTTTTGTAGCTGTAGCTGTAGCTAGCTGCTCAAGCAAAGACACCGAGGCGCGTATCGCCAAACTTGAGGGACGCGTGGCAGAATTGGAAGCTAGAAACGGTGGTGGTTCTACCCCTCCTCCGTCAATCAGCTCACCTACAAACCCTATACCTACTCCGGAGACTAAGCCTGAAGGTCCTCTACCGGGATTCGCATGGACACAGACAGACCATGACTTTGGCACTATCAACGAAGGAGATATCGTGGATCACGTTTTCACTTTTACTAACAATGGTGAGGCGCCACTGATCATTTCAAGTGCTACGGCATCATGTGGTTGTACCGTTCCCGCTTTCTCCAAGGATCCTATTCCTGTAGGAGGCTCTGGCGAGATCAAGGTACAGTTCAACAGCCGTAACAAGCCAGGAACACAAAACAAGACGGTTACTGTCACTGCTAACACATTCCCTAAGGTCACCAAGTTGCAGATCAGGGCTAATGTGGTGAAGCCTGACCAGCCGTCGTAAAGACTACACATAAACATTGATGATGAAAACCGTACTACTGCAGGCGGCCGCGTCAGGAAGTTGGCAACAATTCCTGTTACCCGTGGGGATGATAGCGATCTTCTATCTGTTCTTCATTCGGCCGCAACAGAAAAAGCAAAAAGATTCAAAGAGGTTCATTGAGGCCGTCAAAAAGGGGGACAAAGTGGTCACACTCGGAGGGATCCACGGAAAAGTGGTCTCCGTCGAAGATTCAACGATCACCCTGGATGTGGACCGCGGCAATAAGCTGGTGATAGAAAAGTCATCGCTGTCGCTCGAAGCCTCCAAGCAGTTTCAGAACCAATCTTGACTCTATGAGCTAGATGGCAGGAAGAGGTTTTCTTGGAAATCTATCAAGCTGGAAGGTAGTGCTGCTCTCATTGTTGGGAGCCACTACCTTTTGGTTTTTTAATGAACTGAATAAAGAGCACACGACACGACTGATCTACCCACTCGAATTTCAATTTGAGAGAGATAGCGTCGTGATCATGGAGCCCCTGCCTCAGTCACTCAAGATCGACGTCACCAGTGGTGGCTGGAATCTTCTACGAAGGACGTTCATTCTTTTCAACCCCTCGCCTATTACCATCGAGCTGGACAACCCCACGCTCATTCGGTTCTACACCAGGGCATCACTCTTACCGATCGTTACTGATGAATTGAGCGAGCTGAAGATCAATTACCTCATCACAGATACTATATTTTTCGATATTGAGGAAAAGCGTACTCGACGCTTCAAAGTTGAGATCGACTCGGCGGCTATCGAGATGCGCGAAGACTACAGGATCACAAGTCCCATTACCATACGACCTGACTCCATCACGCTGACAGGTCCGATGAGCATCATCGATACTTTGAGCGATCCTTACGTCATAGCCCTGCCAGATACACGAGTCGATGATGACTACGAAGATGACATTGAACTCAGCATGCCTCGCCGCGATGTCATGATCGCAGATCCCGAAGACATAGAGGTGCTATTTTCTGTGGAGCGTTTTGAACGAGTGACCATCCCCATCCACTTCGATGCTTTGAATTTTCCGGCAGACTCATCGGTAGTTCCTTCCCAGGAGACCATCGATGTGCACTTCGTCGTAAAGCGTAGCGACAGAGACCGCTATGAGGAGCGCGACTTCGGGATTACCGTGGATTATAACTTATTGGACGAAATGGACTCTACCGTCATTGCCATAATTATCTATTCACCTGAGGAGGTGATGGAAGTAGAGATCGAGCCTGAAAATATGAAAGTATTGTATCTGGAGCAATGAAAGCCTATGGCATTACCGGGGGGATAGGTGCTGGGAAGTCGGTGGTCAGCAAGATCTTCCAGGCCTTGGGAGTTGCGACCTACGATGCCGACACAAGAGCCAAAAGCATAATGAACACTTCCCCGCCGGTCATTGCGGCGGTCAAAGAGTTATTCGGAGAAGAAAGCTATCAAGGCGGGAAACTGGACCGAGCGCACGTAGCGAAGATCGCTTTTCATGACCCCGAGATACTCAACAAGCTCAATGCGGTGGTGCACCCCGCGGTTGCGGAGGATTTCCAATCGTGGCTCGAGCGTCAGGAAGGTCCCTATGTCCTAAAAGAAGCAGCCTTGCTGTTCGAAACCGGCTCCTACAAGGAGCTGAAAGGTACCATTGCCGTAGATGCTCCGGAGCAGGTCAGGATTCAGCGTGTACTCCAGCGAGACCCGCATCGCGACGAAGAACAGGTCCGTGCCATTATGGACAAACAAATGGACAACGAGCAGAAGATTGAAATGGCCGACTTCGTCATCGTCAACGATGGCCAGCAACCTGTGATCCCGCAGGTACTTCAGCTCCACCAACAACTTTGTAACTAGCCCAACTTTTTTAACCGTGATATTCCACTTAGTCTCCAGCCCAAGAAATGTGTCCACCGCACTCATGTATTCCTTCCACCACCGGGGGGATACAGACGTGATAGATGAGCCTTTCTATGCCTACTACTTGCACAAATCAGGAGCGGATCATCCGGGTAGGGATGAGATATTGTCCAGTCAGTCGACTGACTTTGCCACAGTCGCAGACGCCATTAGTGTACCGTCGAGGGACCGGGACCATCTCTTTGTCAAGAATATGGCACATCATCTGATTGATTGTGATTGGGGCTTTATGAAGCCGTTCGTCAACATCATTCTACTCCGCAATCCCAGGCAGTTGATCTCCTCTTTTTCTCAGGTGATACCCAACCCTACCATGAGGGATATCGGCGTCAAGCAGCAGCATGATATTTTTCAAGAGCTGCGCACTGCGGATGCGAAATGTTTGGTAGTGGATTCAGGGGACCTCTTAAAGGACCCTCCTACCTATATGCAGCTTTTGTGCGAGCAATTGGGGATCCCTTACAGTGAAAGCATGGTGAGCTGGCCTGCCGGTGCCATTGCCGCGGATGGTGTTTGGGAAAAGTATTGGTACAAAACCGTTCATGCCAGCACGGGACTCCAACCGCAGGCATCCTCTAATCGGCCGTTGCCAGCAGAATGTGAAGACCTCTACCAAGAGTCTTTGCCATACTACGAGGAATTATCTAAATATGCCCTTCGAATTCAATAGCCCATGTTACAGACTTACAACCCAAAGAATGCCAATATCCAAGTGTGGGTGGGGGACAGACTCTACCCTCGTGAAGAAGCCAAAGTCTCTGTACTGGACAGCTCAGTACAGGGTGGCGATGCCATTTGGGAAGGTTTGCGTGTCTACCGCGAAGGTATCTTCAGCCTCGACAAGCACCTGACGAGACTGCGTGAGTCGGCAAAGGCGCTGGCATTCGAAACTGTGCCGGATGATGCCTTCATCGAAGGTGCCATCAAAGCCACACTGGAGGCCAATGGCATGGACCACGACACCCACATCCGTTTGACCCTGACCAGGGGTGAGAAAGTGACTTCCGGAATGGACCCACGTCTGAACCAGGCGGGACCTTGCCTGATTGTGCTGGCGGAATGGAAGAAGCTCGTGTACGACAACGAGAGTGGGATCCGGGTGATCACCAGCTCCATCCGACGTAATGGCCCCCAATTCCTGGATTCAAAGATCCATCACAACAATCTGCTCAACAATATCCTTGCAAAGATCCAGGCCAATGTTGCCGGCGTCGATGCTGCGGTGATGCTGGATGACAGCGGTTTTGTCTCCGAGCTCAACGATACCAATTTGTTCATGGTGAAGGACGGTGTCCTCTACACGCCACATGCCGATGCCTGCCTGCCGGGCATTACCAGGGGGCTGACCATTGAACTGGCCCGGGAGAAGCAAATGGAGGTGATAGAAAAGAACCTGTCACTGGTAGAGTTTTACAATGCTGATGAGGTGTTTGCTACAGGCACCATGGGCGAACTGACCCCAGTCCTGGAAATCGATGGGCGCAAAATCGGTCGCGGCCCGGTTACCGGCACTTTGAGCGAGGCCCTACATGCACTCATACCACAGCACTGTAAGAAGCTCGTCTGACAGCGAGCTGCGATCAGGATAGCAGAAACAGATCGATGAACTCGCGGACGGCGCCCTGACCACCATCCTTTGTTAGGATGTGGTCGCAAGCCTCTTTCACTGCGTCGATGGCGTCCTTTGGGCACGCGGACACGCCAATCTCCTGGAGCAATTCGATGTCATTCACATCATCGCCAATGAAGGCGATTTCATTGGCCTGCCAGTCGTTTTCTGCCATCCATTGCTTCAGGATCTCGAGCTTTAGCGTCTTGCCTACATATACCCAATTGATGCCGAGGACCTTGGCCCGATGCTGAATCACACCCGGAAGGTGACTATGGCTGATGATCCCCACTTCAAATCCTGCTCTTCTTGCCCGGGTGATACCCATACCATCTTTGGCGTTGAACCGGCGAAATTCGCTACCATCTTCGTTGACATATATACCGCCATCCGTGAGGACTCCGTCCACGTCGAGTAGCAGAAGCTTGATTTGATTATTCATGGAGCGCTCTGTGAACTTTCACCACCTTTTTCAGAATACCTTCCAGTTGTGCCATGGGAAGCATGGATTGACCATCACTCAATGCCCGTGAGGGGTCGGGATGCACCTCAATGAAGAGTCCATCGGCGCCAGTGGCCACCGCAGAGAGCGCGACCGTTTCAATCATATTGGGGTTTCCGCCACTGACCCCGTCGGATTTATTGGGTTGTTGTAGGGAGTGCGTGCAGTCCATCACCACTGGGGCTCCCAGGGCTTTCATACGGGCGATGGATGTAGCATCTACGATCAGGTTTTCGTATCCGAAGGCAAACCCGCGCTCGCACAGCCAGACATTGTTGTTGCCCGTGGATTGTACCTTCTCCAATGCGAACTTCATCGCCTCCGGTGAGACAAACTGACCTTTTTTGATATTTACTTTCTTGCCCGTCCTACCTGCTGCCAGCAGCAGGTCCGTCTGTCGGCACAGAAAGGCCGGTATCTGCAGACAATCGACATATTGCGCAGCTCGCGCTGCATCTGCTGGCTCATGAATGTCTGTAAGCGTCTCTCGTCCGATCTGTCGGCCTACATCATGAATGATTTGAAGGGCTGCGTCATCCCCAATGCCGGTGAAGCTTCCGAGGCTCGTACGATTGGCTTTTTTGTAAGACGCCTTGAAGATATAGTCGATATCCAGCTGCTCGCAAAGACGTGATACCGCTTCACCGATGACAAAGGGCTCTTCATCGTTCTCGATGACGCACGGACCTGCGATGAGAAATAGTTTATTCATAACCACGACTTTTTTGTCCCAGGTAACCGCTGTGATGCCGCTTGGCATAATCCGCCCGCGTGAACCCGATGGACTCCATGAGCAAGACCACGAGGATATCTCCAAGTACAGTCATTACTGTCGTGCTTGTCGTCGGCGTTAGCCCAAGTGGACAGATCTCCACTGGTTCGCCAATACCCAGGGCGATCGAGGCAACTTTTCCCAGTTGGTTTTCGGGATGCCCCGTTATGCAGATAATCGGCAGTTCAGGATACAGGCCCCTTACCAGCTCCACCAGGAGGTGGATCTCTGTCGTTTTTCCCGAGTTTGACAGAATCAGCAGGACATCGTCTCTTTGCAGTAGGCCGAGGTCTCCATGTTGCGCCTCTGAGGGGTGTAGGAAAACAGCGGGACTGCCCGTAGATGAAAATGTAGTGGCCAAGGTGTGGCCGATCTGCCCGGCCTTACCCATGCCGCTGATGACAATCTTCCCTTTGCGCTTGTGGACATGCTCATGCAGAAGGTTCACGGCACTTACGATGTTGTCATCGATTGGGAGATTTTGGATGGCATCGATCTCGCGCTGCAGCAACGCAGCTATTTTGTCTTTCATTTTCGGCAGTGAGAAAATCAAATATAGATCGATCCTAAATTCTTTTGCACGCAGTCATGGTGCTGTCAATAAAGAGATAAAGGCAGTGTGTTAGGGCATTTTTACCATTAGCAAAATAATCTTCCATATATTTAACCAACCAAGAAACATTACCCAAGTGATGTCGTAGTACTAAGTAATTTCTCTTTAGTAAAACACATTGGTTTAGTAAAAAGGGTACTTCCCACTGGGAGGTTCCCTTTTTTGTTTTTGGGTGCTTTCACTATTCGATCCTAAATTCCCCTTGCGCTCATAGCCAATGGAAAAACTTCAAAACTTCCTGGGACGCGAAGTGGATAATAGCCGACTGGTTCTCTATCGCATTGGATTCGGTTTCCTCGCCCTTGCCGAAAGCTGGGGTGCCATATTCACTGGCTGGGTGCGTCGGGCTTTTATTGATCCCCAGATGACCTTTTCCTTCATAGGCTTTGAGTGGCTCCAGCCCCTGCCCGGTTATGGAATGTACATCTACTATGTGGTGATGGGCCTGGCAGCCTTGGGCATTGCCCTTGGGTTTTATTACCGCTGGTCGGCAGCCTTGTTTTTTGTGCTGTGGACAGGTACCTACCTGATGCAGAAAACGCACTACAACAATCACTACTACCTCCTGGTAGTGATGAGCTTCATCATGATCCTGCTCCCGGCGGGTAAGGCGCATTCCCTCGACGTACGGCATGGACGCACTTCTGAGGAGACGCGCTGTGCCTTTATCTACATCTGGATCTTCATTGCGCAGGTGATCATTGTGTATCTGTTCGCAGCGGTGAACAAGGTATATCCCGATTGGCTGGCGGCGAAGCCTATCGGTATTTGGTTTACTAGCAAGAGTCACTATCCTGTCATTGGACCGCTACTTGATCAGCGGTGGTTTCAGTATGCGATCTCCTACGGTGGTATCTTCTACGATGGTATCGTGGTGTTTTTGCTTTCCAGGCGACGCACACGAGCGCTCGGTTTTGGCTGTTCCATTTTCTTCAATACCTTCAATTCCTTCGTCTTTCAGATCGGCATCTTTCCGTACCTGATGGTGCTATTGTCGGCGTTGTTCTATCCTGGAGATAGCATTCGTTCGAAGTTCTTTCGCCATCGGGAGCCAGTAGAAGAAAGGGTCGCTCAATTGCCCAGGTGGAAGACTATGCTAGTGGTCATTTTCCTGGCCGTTAATGTGTTGTTGCCACTTCGCCACTGGGTGATACCCGGTGATGTTTTCTGGACAGAGGAGGGGCATCGGATGAGCTGGCGAATGATGCTTCGTGTAAAATCGGGGACAGGCTACTTCAAGGTGGTCGACGGAGTTACCGGGGACCAGGAAGTAGTTGACACACAGGAGTACCTTACACGAAAGCAGGCAACTAAGGTGCGGGGCTATCCAGACATGACCTGGCAGTTTGCCCAAAAACTCGAGAAGATCTACCAGGAAAAGGGCTGGCAAGAGGTAGAGGTCTATGCCCACGTCACAACGAGCCTCAATGGCAGCCCCTACCTGCAGATCATTGATCCTAAGGTAGACCTCGCTCAGACCAGATGGAATTACTTTTGGCACAATGAATGGATAATGACTCCCAAACCATGATAGACTTACGCAGTGACACGATCACCAGGCCTACGCCGGGTATGCTGGACGCGATGATGAATGCAGAAGTGGGTGATGACGTCTTTGATGCGGACCCTACCGTCAATGCCCTACAGGAAAAAGTAGCCGGCATCTTTGGCAAGGAAGCAGCCTTGTACTGCCCTTCGGGGACCATGACCAACCAGATCGCGCTTCGGGTCAATACACAGCCTCAGGATGAAGTGGTATGCCATAAGCATTCCCATATTTACCTCTACGAGGGGGGAGGTCTCGCTTACAATTCCATGCTTTCGCCCAAGCTGCTGGAGGGTGTAGACGGCAAGCTGCGAGCAGAGCAAATCGCGCCCGCTGTCAATCCCGATGACATTCATCTGCCTCGTACGAGCCTTGTCTCCCTCGAGAACACCATGAACAAAGGAGGGGGAAGCTACTACGATCTTCAAGAGATCACAGCGATCCGTCAGGAATGCCAAAAGGCAGGATTAAAACTCCATCTCGACGGCGCCCGGTTCTTCAATGCCATCGTCGAAACCGGGGAAAAGGCACAGGACCATGGCGCTCTGTTCGACACCATTTCAGTTTGTTTCTCAAAGGGGCTCGGAGCGCCCGTGGGCTCGGCATTGCTAGGTACGAAGGAGGCCATCAAGCAAGCGAAGCGAATTCGCAAAGTCTTTGGTGGTGGCATGCGACAAGCCGGCTACCTCGCCGCGGCATGCATCTATGCCCTCGACAATCACATCGATAGGCTCTCAGAGGACCACGAGCGAGCGCGAAAGATTGGGGAGATGGCGGCAGCGCTGCCGTTTGTGAAGGAAGTGTACCCTGTAAGGACAAACATCATCATCCTATCACTGGAGGGGAAGACAGAGGCATGGTTGCTGGACGAACTGAAGAAGCACAATGTGCTGGCAGTAGGCTTCGGGCCAGGTCTCGTGCGGTTTGTCACACACCTCGACTTTACCGACGACCACCTCGACCAATTGGCGGGGGTCTTCAAAAAGCTGGCCGCAGCGTGACCGTTGCCTTGCGGTCCGACCCTGGCCGTAATGTGAGCGAATAGTCAAAGCCCGGAAAGGACTTGTCCAGTAGCTGCAGCTCCACCTGCTCATAAATACCCTTGAGGATGATCTCCAGCTCCATCAGTGCGAAATGGTTGCCAATACACGCCCTGGGTCCTCCGCCAAAAGGGAAGTAGGCAAACTTGTGCTTCAACTCTCCATCGAGGAACCGCCGGGGGTTGAAGGTCTCAGGCTCCTCCCAATATTCAGGAAGCCGATGAACGACATAGGGGCTGAAGATGACCCTGCTCCCCTTACTAATCTCATATTCCCCGATCTGATCATCGCCGACAGCCACTCGACTCACCGCCCAAATGGGAGAGTAGTAGCGAAGGACCTCACTGATGAATGCCCGTATGTATTCGTCATCTCCTGCCCACAGCGCTCGTAGGAAGTCCGCTTTGACCGAGTCATTGGATTCCAACTCAAAAAGCGCCCAAAAAGTGGCCACTGCCGTCGTCTCATGACCGGCCAGGAAAAAAGTCATGATCTCATCCTCTAGCTGCTGTGCAGACATGTGGTGTCCTTCATCATCCCTGGCTTCCATCAGGTGGCTCAGCAGATCGTCGCCTTTTTTCGCTTCCTTTTCGTGGATCAGTTCCTTGATGAGTGCCTTCAGGTTCCTGATGCCATTACGAAACTGGCGATTGGAGCTCGTGGGGAACCATAGAGGGATATTCATCGGCCTGGCGATGCGCTTGACCGCCTGCCGCATCAGGATGGGGAGATTTTCCTCTATGATGCTTCCCCGATCGCGAAGGTCTATACCCAGCAAGGCCCGGCTGGCGATGGCCAGGGTGAGTCTTGTCATCTCACTTGCCAGCGATAGGTGGCTTTGCTTCTTCCACTCTGCCAACATCGATTCTGTTGCCTCCCGCATGGTCGATGCGTAGCCCTCGATCTGCTGCTTGTGAAAGAGCGGTTGGGCCAGCCTCCGGTTTTTCAGCCAAAAGGAGCCATCGCTGGTTAGCAGTCCATTGCCTATCAGCAGTCCGAGCCGTTTGTATGCTGTGCTCTTGTGGTAGTTCTTGTAGTTGTCCTGCAGGACGTGTTGGATGTGTGCGGGGTTGTTGAGCGAGATGAGCTCGCGGTTGGCCACACGGTATCGGTAGATCTCGCCGTGTAGCCGTTGCTTCCTGACCAGATAGTCCAGGGGGTTAGCTACGTATTGCCTTAAATCACCAATGACCGAAGCTCTGGCTGTAATGAGGGGTACTGATTGCAACATTGTTCGTGGTGTGAGTCCGAGACTCCAGGGCAGAGAGAAGCGACTGGTAATTTAGCTTTTTTCGCCCAAGATTGTCAGAAATCGAGGTCAAATTCGGGCGATGCGTTTTTTGACATTTTTATCGAAATCGCAAGTTTCGGATTCTATTATTCTACGTCCCAGGAGTAGATTCGCACATGTCCAGTTCGCGTACATCCCAAGCGTTGCTTTTTCTGCTGCCCGCACTCATCTGGGGTTCTACGTGGTACGTCATCAAGTTCCAGTTGGGCGTAGTGCCACCCCTGTGGTCGGTCGTGTACAGGTTTCTGTTGGGAGGTTTGATCCTACTGACGTATTGCATGATCCGCGGTGTGCGTATGACTTTCACTTTGCGACAGCACGGCCGCATGGTCATGCAGGGGGTGTTCCTCTTTGGCCTCAACTACTGGCTGGTCTATATCGCAGAGGAAGTGTTGACTAGCGCGCTCGTTGCAGTTGCCTTCTCCACGATCATTTTCTTCAACATCCTTTTTGGCACCATTTTCCTTCGCCGCCGCACGGAGGGCAAAGTCTTCATTGGTGCTGTCCTAGGGTTGTTGGGGACCATTTCGCTTTTCTATCAGGACCTTCAGCAGCTGGACTACGACCACTGGCCGGTCTTCAGTATTGTGGTCTGTATTTTGTCCGTTGTCTCTGCGTCCCTGGGCAATGTGACCTCTGCAGCCAATCAGCAGGTGGGGATCCCCGTGCTCCAGGCCAATGCCTTCGGGATGATCTACGGGTCTGTGGCCATGAGTCTCATAGCCTTCCTGTCGGGTACTGCCCCGGCTTTTGATTTCACTGCGCCCTATATCAGCTCGCTGCTGTACCTGTCGCTCTTTGGGAGCATTGCCGCATTCGGCTCCTATCTCACGCTGATTGGCAGGATCGGCGCCGATCGGGCGGCTTACGTGTTGATTGTCATCCCCGTCATCGCGCTGTTCATCTCGGTATTGCTGGAGGATTATGCTTTCCGCGCCTATGCACTCATCGGGATGCTGCTGATTCTCGTGGGCAACCTGATCGTTTTGCGGAAGTAGATTTTGGAGCAGCCACTGTACTGCTTCTAGCTACTGGCATGCCGGCTCTCCGCTATAGCGCGGCCGCGCAGGCTCCCGCCGATTTTGAGTTCGAGCGCTGAATTGGCCCGACTCGATGCCATCAATTCCAAATTCAGAATTCAGAACTCAAAAATTCCCATGCCGGCTGCCGCTGCGATCCGGGCTAGAGGGATAGGTAGTACCTCCGTCAGCTAAGGGAGCAAATTGAGAATTGAGAAATTGAAAATGGAGAATTCAAAATGGTTTACATATCGACCTGTCCACTTCTGTGCTGGGCACTCCTACCTTGTCACCAATTGTACGGCCAAATACTTTCGCGTCATCCAGAAGAAGGGCGATAGCCCGACTGAAGGATCTCTTTGACGCGCTTTAGAGAATTCTTCACGCCTTCGTCGAAGATTCTTCCCGCCACTTCGTTCTGGTCTGAATGACGAAGGCCCCCCCTTCACCTCTATACCTGCCAAATGTCTATCCTTGGCAATGACGGCGAAATAAGGCCCTCCCCTGCAATCAACATTCCTAAATCCAAAATCCAAAAAATCCCCCGCTTTCCACATAACTAATCAGCCCATTTTCTCGTGTAACAACACGACCCTCACACTGAATTTTTTGCATGATACTGGACCACAAAACACTGGATCTGTATGGTTCTCCAGCCTTCACCTGGGTTACGCTGAAGACCCCCAACAAGGAAACGCCTCCCATACCTTCTGATGCCTGCTTTGCCTACATCGTCGATGGGGATGACCACATCCTCGCCGAGGACATTCGCGCCGAGGCCGGCAAGATGATTCTGTCCCTCTGTGGCTATGCCATGCAGGACATGATCTCCACACACAAAGAAGAGGAGGGCATGGTCAGCACGATCGTTGTCCACTTCCGTAAAGAGACCCTTCTCAGGATCTATGAAGAGAGCAAGCCCCCGCAATGGTCGGAACTGGAGACCCCTGTCGTCCGATACCTGGTGCAGGAGTCAGCGTCGATGCTTATCAGGCAATACTGCCAGGGACTCGTACACCTTTTTCGATATCCTGCAGCTGCCACGGAGGACATTTTGGTGCTGAAGCTGAAAGAGATCATTCTCTTGCTGCTGCAGACGGATTCTTCCTCCTACGTGCAGCAGATCGTCCGCAGCCTGTTTTCAGAGCGGAGCTTCACATTCCGGGAGATCATCGATGCCAATATCTGTGAGCCCTTCAGCCTGCCACGCCTCGCGGGTATGACGGGCCATAGCCTAACGTCTTTTAAGACGGAGTTCAAAAAACTCTATGGCACGACACCTGCCTCGTACATCATGGAGAAGCGGGTAGAAAAGGTCGCCGATCTGCTCAAAATGTCTGACATGAATGTGAGCGAAATAGGCTACAAATGCGGGTTTACAAGCCCGGCGCATCTGTCCCGGGCATTCCGGGAGAAGTTCGATATGACCCCCTCCGAATACAGGCGCAAGTATGTGCCGGAGACTGCCGCCTGACGCTTTTTTATCGAATTGACTTTTTAGTCAAGTATCCTGACCTCTCAATCAAATGCAACTGTAGTTGCATGGGCAATTTTGCTCGTATAAGAACGAAACGACTCAACAGACATGAGAATCCTTGTACTCAAGACGAACATCAACGACCGCAAAGACGAGGAACAAGTAAGGTCACTCTTCGACCAGCATCCATCCATCTATCAATGGACGGTCGATCGGGAGGATTGCGACAAAGTCCTTCGCATAGAAGCCGCTGAAGACCTTTCCTACGATCACGTGATCACCCTCGTGCAGCAGAGCAACTATCAATGTGAAGAACTGACTTATTGAGACTATGGCCACGATTACCACTCCCTCTAATATGTCTGCCGTCATCTGCGAGGCATACGGCAGCCCAGAAGTTTTGAAATACACAGAGGTATCCACTCCTCAGATCGGGCCGAAGGATGTACTTGTACGGGTGCACGCCACGACCGTAACAGCGGCAGATTTTCGTATCCGCAGCTTCACGATCCCAAAGAGTGTGTGGCTACCAGCTCGTCTTGCTTTGGGCGTCTTCCGGCCTCGCCAGTCAATATTGGGAGCCGAGCTGGCGGGAGATGTCGTGGCGGTGGGCTCGGAGGTGACCAAATGGCAGGTGGGTCAGGCGGTCTTTGCCGCTACACTCGAAAACTTTGGGGGCTATGCCGGCTATGCCAGGCTTTCTCAGGATGGTACGATAGCACAAAAGCCCGATGAGATCACCTACGAAGAAGCGGCGGCTATTCCTGTTGGTGCGCGAACAGCCCTGCACTACTTGCGCAAGGCACTTGTAGGCCCGGGGCAGCGGCTGCTGATCTACGGAGCATCGGGAAGCGTCGGTACCTATGCCATCCAAATAGGCAAATACATCGGCGCCGAGGTGACAGCCGTCTGCAGTGGCGCAAACATCGATATGGTCAAGTCACTCGGCGCCACCCACGCCATTGACTACACAGAAACTGGATGGCAGGAGCAACTTGGACGTTACGATGTCGTCATGGCCGCTGTGGATCATTGGTCCTTTCGTGAAGCCTATTCCTACATCGAGGAAGGGGGGTATTATCTGAATGTCACGGATCCGTTTGCCGGCCCCCGGGACCACTGGAGAGCACGCAAGGCCGGGGTCAATCTTATCATGGGTGAGAATATCTCCAAGCGGAGTGAGGATCTCGAGTACCTCGCGTGTCTGGCATCGAAAGGTGTCATCAAGCCCTTCATCGACAGGGAGTATGCCTTGCAGGACATCGTGAAGGCCCACCAGTATGTGGACAAAGGCCACAAGCGCGGCAACGTCGTGGTAAGGGTCCGCTAGTACTCATATCCTTATGACGAGAGTCACCTTTCGAATAGGACTTTGGCACTTTCTTCTTTGATCGTTATGGTCGAAATTGGTCTTTAACAAAAAAGCTAGGACCGATGACTGAAAGAGAGGCAATCAAGGAAATCGTTACCAAACTATTTATCTATACAGACTACCAGGAGTGGGACAAGTTGGAAGACGAGGTTTTCGCGCCGGAAGTCTTTCTGGACATGTCTTCCATGGGAGGGGAGCCGATGGATACTACGCCACAAGCCATCGCCGCCATGTGGAAGGAAGGCTTCAAAGGCCTGGATGCTGTCAATCACCTATCTGGTAACCACCTCGTCAAGCTGAGCGCTGACGGAGAAGCGGAGGCCTTCTGCTACGCGACCGCGACCCACTACAAGGAGTCCGCCACACAAGGCACTACCCGGGAATTTGTCGGTACGTACGACTTCAAACTCAAGCGCCTCGAGCACGGCTGGCGCATCTACCACTTCGTCTACGCACTGAAGTACGCGACGGGGAACTTGGAATTGAGTTGAGAGTGGATAGTGGAGAGTTTAGGGTTTTACAGTGGAGAGTTGGGGGTTGAAAAGTTGAGAGTGAAGAGTTAGGGTTTAGAGTTGATTGTGGAGAGTTTAGGGTTAGTGATAGATGTAGCAAGGCAGATTACCTAAACTTGCCTCTAAGATCCTAGGAATATGCATTCATTTGAAAAGTTGGAAGTATGGCAAAAGTCCCGATCGTTTGCTCAGGCTGTTTATGGCGGGACTAGCAATTTTCCAGAGCAAGAGCGATATGGATTGACCAGCCAATTACGTAGATCTGCTATCTCCGTCAGCAGCAATATTGCTGAAGGCAGTTCGAGATTAAGTGGGAAAGACAAATCTAGATTTTACGAGATTGCATATGGTAGCTTAATCGAAGCTTTGAATCAGGTCATTCTTGCCAATGATTTGGGTTTTCTATCTGAAAGTGACTTGAATTCATTGCGAAAGGATATCGATGAAATTAGTCGTATGCTTAGCGGATTGTACAAATCGGCGAGAACTTAGCCAGGTCGTTAAACTTTCAACCCTAAACACTCCACACTCAACTCCAAGATGTTTCAATCCACTGCTCCCCTTGCTGAACGAATGCGTCCCACTTCACTCGATGATCTGGTGGGGCAGGAGCATCTCGTGGGCGCGAATGGGATCCTGCGGAGGTCGATAAAGGCAGGGCGGATACCGTCGATGATCTTATGGGGGCCGCCGGGAACGGGAAAGACGACAATAGCGAACATCGTCGCCAATGAAGTGAAGATGGCCTTTCATACATTGAGCGCCATCAGCGCCGGTGTGAAGGAGGTACGCGAGGTCATTGCCAAAGCCAGGCCTGGTAGCAAGACCATCCTCTTTATCGACGAGATCCATCGATTCAATAAAGCTCAGCAGGATGCGCTCCTGGGTGCTGTCGAGAAAGGAGCGATCACACTGATAGGAGCAACCACGGAAAACCCGAGTTTCGAGGTCAACTCTGCCTTGCTATCACGGTGCCAGGTGTATACACTCAATCACCTGGAGAAAAAGCATCTACAGGAGATCGTCGAGCATGCTTTGACCATGGACCATGATCTCAAAAAGCTGGACGTCACGCTGAAGGAGACGGAAGCACTCTTCAATCTCTCGGGTGGAGATGCCCGCAAAGTGCTGAACCTGCTGGAACTGGTGATCAAGAATATTGAGGAGGAGGAAAAGGTCATCCTCAACGAGGCGGTCATCGATGTCGCCCAGCGGAAGACGGTTCTCTATGACAAAAAGGGTGAGATGCACTACGATGTCATCTCAGCGTTCATCAAGTCCATTCGGGGGAGTGACCCCAATGCGGCGGTGTACTACCTGGCGCGCATGATCGAAGGAGGTGAGGATGTGAAGTTCATTGCTCGGCGATTGGTGATCCTCGCTTCAGAGGACATCGGCAATGCCAATCCTACGGCGCTGGTTCTGGCCACTAATGCCTTTCAGGCGGTCAACATGATTGGCTATCCGGAGAGTCGGATCATCCTCAGCCAGTGTACTACCTATCTGGCAAGCTCGCCCAAGAGCAATGCCAGCTACATGGCGATCAACAAGGCACAAGCGGAAGTGTCAAAGTCTGGTGACCTGCCAGTCCCGATGGCTATTCGCAATGCCCCGACGAAGCTGATGAAAGAGTCAGGCTATGGGAAGGGATACCAGTATGCCCACGACCATCCCGGGAACTTTGCTATGATGGACTTCCTGCCTGAAGAGATTGCGAATACAAAGTACTACGACCCGGGGCAGAATGCCCGGGAGGAGGAGCTGCGCAAGTTTCTACGAGCCCGCTGGAAGGAGAAGTATGGGTATTGAGTGTGGGTCCGCCTTCGCTAGCTACGGCGGACAAGCCCACCTTCGCTTAGGGCTACGGCGGACAAGTGTGAGTGCGGGGTGTTCTGCCGAGTTTCCAGCGCGATCGACTTTACTTATTTCACATCTCATTCGTTTGGTTTCGAAGCCACAGGCCGTGGCAAAATAGACCGGGGCGAAGCGGCATCCAGCATAGGAATTTTGAGTTTCAAATTGTCTGAATTCTGAATTTTTGAATTGGTGGGATGTGTCGGAGCAATTCACAACTCACAACTCTGTACTCAAAATTGGCGGGAGCCTGCGGGGCTGAGATACAGCGGAGCACCGGGATGTCAGAGGAGGCAGAGGTCTGACAGCTCTCTCCTAGCTCAGGTAATTGGAAATGATATTGCCTTCGATGACGGCGGTCGCTTCGATCTCGATCAGTAAGCCATCGTCAATAAGCCGCGACACCTCGACCATGGATGTGGCCGGGCGGATGTCACCCAGGAACTCTGCGTGGGCGCGGCCAAACTCCTCCCAGTGGGAAATGTCCGTGACATACATGCGGGTGCGTACGACATCCTCGAGGCCGCTACCGAGCTTTGTGAGTGACTCGGAAATAATCTCGAGGCAGCGCTTGGCTTGCTCATAGGGAGTACCGAGGAAAGGTTTGCCGTCTTTGACGGGTGCAGTGCCGGAGACCTCAATGGTGTTGCCGACTTTGATGGCCCGGGAGTAACCTACGGTGGCTTCCCATGGTGCGCCGGTGGAGAGATGGGATCTTTTGCTCATGATGTGAAATACGCGAAAAGTTAGATGATGTGAACGTCTCGCGCCGCTCATATTTCAAAAACTTGGTGGGGAGCGCATAATCTTTATTTTTGTCGCTTTGCGAAAAACCCAAGCCTACTACTCATGCAGCAACTGAACGACTTCCTATCCCTGATTGACAGCTACATTGGCAGTTCACCATGGTTTCCCTACGCCCTTCTGGGGACGGGCCTGTTCTTTACCATATACTTAAGGTTTCCGCAGGTCAGGTATTTCAAGTTTGCTGTTCGCGTCGTCAAAGGAAAGTATGACAAAGAGGGCGATGAGGGGGATACCTCGCACTTTCAGGCATTGGCAACGGCCCTTTCTGGTACTGTGGGGACCGGCAATATCGCGGGTGTGGCTTTGGCGGTCCATATTGGCGGTCCGGCGGCCCTGTTTTGGATGCTGGCGACTGCTGCAGTAGGTATGTGTACGAAGTTTGTGGAGGTGACCCTTTCACATAAGTACAGGGAAAAGGCCGCTGATGGGACGATGGCTGGAGGTCCGATGTACTACATGAAAAACAAGCTCAACATGGGCTGGCTGGCGGCGATCTTTGCTGTGGCGACGGTTTTGTCATCGTTCGGGACCGGTAGTTTGCCGCAGGTCAACAGTATCGCCAACTCTCTTTTCGCAACATTTGGTATCAACAAGATCGCTTCTGGTCTTGTATTGGCGGTATTATTGGGATTCGTCATCATTGGCGGAATCAAGCGTATAGCAGCAGTCACGGAGAAGCTGGTGCCGTCTATGGCAGTGATCTACTTCATTGGTGCTTTTGCGGTGATACTTGCCAACCTTGGCAATATCCTGCCTTCCTTTGTCTCTATCTTCGCTGACCTGTTCACAGGCTCTGCGGCTTCCGGGGGATTCCTGGGCGCGTCGATCGCTTTTGCCTTTAGCAAGGGTGTGGGTCGTGGCTTGTTTTCTAACGAAGCTGGTCAGGGTAGTGCCCCGATTGCTCACGCCTCCGCCAAGGCGCACGAGCCGGTTTCTGAAGGTCTGGTAGCGATCCTTGAGCCTTTCATCGATACGATCGTGATCTGCACAGTCACGGGCCTTGTATTACTATCGTCGGGGGTTTGGAATGAAAAGCACCAAAATGAGTTCCAGTTCACAGATATGTCCATTGTAGAAGGTGTGTACACCGACGCCACGGATGCGGGCAAGCAGCAACTGTATGGACACATCAGCGGGACTGATCTCCTGCCCACGGTCAACTCCGAAATAACTGTGAGGAATGGTGAACTGCCTGAGGGCCTCACGGTGATCCATGCACGCTCGCTGGCAGAAGACGTGCTTGTCTACGATGAAGATGGCAATCTCTTCAACGGCCAGTTGGCCATTGCTGATGGAGTCCCCGATGATTTGGAGGTGTATTTCAGAGGCAAGTCACTGGTGCACAGTGCGCCGCTTACGGCGATTGCTTTCCAGAGAGGTTGGTTTGGGTCATGGGGTCAATACATTGTGTCCATTGGGCTGCTACTCTTCGCATTTAGTACGGCGATCTCCTGGTCTTACTATGGAGACCGTGCCATGACGTATCTCTTCGGTAGTAAGTCCGTGGTCTACTATCGCATCGTCTACGTCGTCGCCTTCTTCCTGGCTGCATTTACAGATACGACGATCATCTGGACCCTGTCAGGGATCACTATCGCGGTAATGACCCTTCCGAACCTTTTCGGCATCCTGATGCTTCGCAAGGATATGAAAGAGACCGTCAATGCGTACTGGGATGGCTTCAAGAAGGAGTGGCCGGATGAGAAAACGCCGGAGTAGAATTGAGAATTGAAAATGGTGAATGGATAATTGGCAAGATCATTTTCAATCATTATTTCTCAACGGCAGTTGATTTTGGCCACTTGTGGGTAGACAGTTTCCCTCGTTGAGTTTAAGGAAAGCAATAGTGTTTGTGCTTTTCATCATCCCGAGTCTCACGACGATAGGCCAGCACATCAAGTATTCCGAGAGGAAGGGCCGGTTGGAGATCTCGCGCAAGGCGCTCTATGAAGCGAAGCTCAATGGTGCTGTTTCTATCGAATCGATTATTCAGTCGCAAGCTAATCCTGATGTACTCAGATCACTGGGTGAACCACTAGAGGTAAAGAGAGAGGAAGTGGCGAACGTTGGTCATACTGTCACTTATATTTATGACGGGTTAGCGATTCACTTTAGTGCGTTGAGGAATCCGGAGTTGCATATTCAGTCAATTACACTGACCAAGGGGTCAGAGCTGAAGTTTGGAGGAGGCGCCGTTCTCAAGACAGGCTCGAGTCTTTCAACATATATTGACGACTTTGAAGAAGCGCAATTAGATGTTGCCAATGGTCAAATGGTAGTGGCTGTACACCTGGAGGATTCAGATGAGTGGATAAGACTTTATAGGGAAGATGGCAAAGTGCAAGAAATGACAATCTTCCTCGGCTATGACAATTGAGCAATCCGGTGCTTGAACAGGGGAGCCCTTTTGGAAAGAAAGTGTTGAGAGAATAACCTGGCTATCGGAATTGTACTGGTAATGGATAATTGGCAAGATCATTTTCAATTATCAATTTTCAATTCTTTCTTGGCGCGATAGAGCACCTTTCTAGCATTCGCTTTGCGTAGCTCTTGCTGGATGTCGGAGATGATACCCATGTCCACCTCATCGTCGGCCCGTAATAAAACAATCATTTGCGGTTGCAGATTTTCAGGAAGGGTAGCACGCTCTTCGATGACCCATTGAGCGACCTTATCGACCTGGAGCTGTCGATCGTCGGCCATGATGATGATCTGCTTTCTGAGGCCGGTCTTTCTCTCTCCAATTTGGAGTTCCCTGATGAGTTCCCGGCGTTCAGCCTTCGTAAGGGACTCTGCCCTGGGTTCTTGTATATCAAGGGGCGCTTCCTGTGGACGTATCGTCGCACTCATCATGAAGAAAAAGAGTAAAAGGAAGACAATGTCGGGAAGCGCAGAGGTATTGACCACGGTCTGCTTCTTATTGGACGTTTTGAATTTGCTCATATCTGTTTCATTTTGACGGTTCTGCAATCGAGATATTCATGGGAATACCGCGCTTCCCTTTCTGATAGATCAATCCTTCGACCGGATCGGTGGGGTCCAGGCGCATATATTCCTCGTTGGTAAGGCCAACGTTCCTTGCGTACAGATCATAGTACATACCCTTCACTTCGTCAAGAGCTTCAATGAAGTACTTGTAATCGGTGCCTCGATTGGCTTTGATGGAGATAACCGCCCTATCAGGGCTCACAGACTTCTCGGGGTTCCTGCCATTGTTGAGAACAAAAGCCTGAATTTCCTCACGAAGCCCAGTGAGGTCATTTCGGAGGTCACCCTCAATCAAAAACTGGTTGTTAGAATTGATGAGGATTTTGAACAAGTTTCTGTTGTGTATGGGAGCGATTTCTATCTTTTCAGGCTCGGGAGGCAGTTTTAGCGTGATGCCCTCCTCCTGCGTGATGGTGGTCGTTACCAGGAAAAATATTAGTAAAAGAAAGGCGATATCTGCCATGGAGCCTGAATTGACCGTGGGATTGTCGGCTTTACTTTTCATGATTTTTTACTTGTACAATCCCAAATAATTAAATAGTTACACTTTGCTCCTTAGTATAATATTCTGTTTTTTAAAATATTTTAGAAATTTTAGATTATAAATGTGACTATCGGCACGTTATTGGATTGTCAAGGTAAAAGGACTCCCAGTGCTGAAATCTGACTCCGACATACAACTAGAGAAGGAAAGAGAGTGGATCTCTCTGGCGAAGGAAGATATCCGGTACTTCGAGCCCTTGTATGACAAATACTACGATCAGATCTTCCGCTTCATCTTCCGCCGGACGGACGATGAAGCGCTGGCGGCTGACCTATGCTCTCAGACATTTTATAAGGCCCTCTCCAACCTCAAAAAATATCGCTGGATGGGACGGCCTCTTGGGGCATGGCTATATCAAATCGCAGCCAATGAGATTCGCAAGCACTTTCGAAATCGTGGGCAGGTATTTGTAATCGATATCGATCGTGTAGAGGAAGTTTTGGATAGAGATGTGAATAGTGAGCATCTCCTGACCAAGCTTACTAGCATTCTGCGGGACCTTAATGATGAGGACCTGAGACTGATCGAATTGAAGTTCTTCGAGGGTCAAACATTCCAGGGCATTGCACAACTGCTGTCCATTTCCGAGAGTGCAGCGAAAATGAGAATCTATAGACTATTGACTCGTATGAGGAAACTTTTACAACCATGACCAGGGAATACAAGATACGTAGGGGGTCCTTCAAGCGAGGGCAGATACAACGTCACAAAGACTTCAACCGCTTTAGACGAGAATACAGAGAGCGACGTCGGAGGGAGCTCCGAACAAAGGTGTTATTGGCGCTCGCCATAGTGACCCTTGTATTTGCTCTGATTTTCAGCGTGACGGCGGCCCCAGTGGGAATCGATCGGAAGATCGACCATCCCGAGATGAATTTTAAGAGCACACAACAAAAACTGTAACTACAAAACAATAATCATATGGAACAGAAGAAGAATCCGAATAAGGCCCTTGAGCATAAAAGAGGTCAATACTTTGCCCTGGGACTGACTATTAGCCTGGCGCTGGCAATCATGGCTTTCGAGTGGAAGACGCCGGCCAATCCCCAACTGGTATCACTAGGTGACCTTGATCGTGGGATCGAGGATGAAATGGTATTTATCACGAAGATCCCGCCCCCGGAACCGCCGAAACCGAAAGTGGTACCTCTGGAGGTCGTCGAAACGGAAGAAGAACCTGAAGAGATCGAGGAGATATTGGTTGATGTAGAAATGGATTCATTCGATCCGGATGAAGAGATCATCATCCCTGATGCTCCTGTTGAGGAGGTGGAGGAGATAGTAGTATTCGCTGAAAAGATGCCCATGCCAAAGGGTGGCTTTCAGTCGTTCTACAACCTCTTGGCGAAAGAGATGAAATACCCAAAGCAGGCGCGAGGCATGGGCGTTGAAGGCAAGGTATTTCTGCAATTCGTAGTTGACAAATCCGGTGAGATTACCGACATCGAAGTGGTAAGGGGTATCGGTTCAGGTTGTGATGAAGAGGCCTTGAGAGTGATGGCGCTGGTTCCTGCCTGGAATCCGGGGAAACAAAGTGGTCGGCCGGTCAAAGTGCGAATGATCGTGCCCATTCACTTTAGACTGCACCAATAGAGGCGACGCAACTTTAGAAACAAAAAAAGCAGAAGCGCGGGCCTCTGCTTTTTTGCTCTGGTCGGTGAGTTTTTATCGACCGTAGGTCCATGTGATATTGACCAGCACACCATCCTCTTCGTCCTCGACGAACATGATCATTCTTGAAGCGGATAGCTCGCGAATTTCGTAGATCGTCTCGAACTCAGTGCCGCCATCAAGCGTCAATTGGTTGTTGCTGAAAGCCCAGGTGCCTTCATCTTCACCAAAGCCAGTGATTGCAGAACTGTAGGTGTTATTGCTGTCAAAAACGAATGTCGAAGGGGAAAATGCCTCTACCAGTGGCTCTAGCGCTTCCTCCGATACCTGTACGTCGGTCAATGACCAGGTACCCTCTGTAAGATTGTCCACGCTGATGACGATCACGTCTTCGTCATCACCGCCGCATGAAGTAAATACAAGCGCTACCGCGAAAAGAAGTGCGGTACTTAGAATTTGAAATTTTCTGTTCATAGTCGATTATAGTGGTTATCTGAATAGCTAGTTGTATGCCCACGTACCACGGTAAGTGGTCGGTTTGACTGATTCAAGTTACGCCAAGGGCTTCTCAGCATTTGCGGTGCTTTGATGAATCGGCAAAAAGCCGGCGTGGATAGGGCTATTGTTGCTGTTTCTCTCCTCATTGGCCGGCCTGCGACGGTGTATTTCACCTTCGGCACAATTTGAGATATGCGTTTTGGGTTTAGCTATTATAGAGGCGCTAGATTTGCACAAAATGAAGGGACTGATGATGAGTGAAGTGTTGAACCAGAAGTTTTGGTCGCTTTTGGTGCTGGTTTTTGTGTTGGCAAATCATGCCGCATTTGGTCAGGAGGAAGAGAAATGGCAATATGACTTATCTGCTTCACTCTGGACTGGAAACACGGGTGTCGAAGTTCTGCCACAGGGAGCTACGGACCCCGTCAAAATCGAACTACCCGATTTCCTCGACAACTTTCAGTTAGGGCTTGTGCTAAGAGGTGAGGCACGCCTTCGCAAACTCGGGGTGATGCTCGACGTCGGCTATATAGAATTGACGGCGAGCGACCAGCCAGCGAGTCCGGATATTGATCGGATCTCCGTGGATGTCAACAGTACGCTGATCAACCTCTCGGGCATATTCCGTCTGCACGGAGGAGACATAGTTACACTCGAAGCCCTTCCGGGGGTGCAGTTCTACAATGGTAATAGTGACATTACGACGAGTGGTACCGTATCCGGCGTATCCTCGACAAGTCGCTCCTTCTGGGACCCCATTCTTGGATTGCGGGCTCGAGCGAGAGTGTTTGGTAAGCTGCATGCCAGTGCCTACGGGAACATTGGCGGTTTCGGAGCCAGCTCGCAAACCACAAGCCAGCTCGCTCTTGGCTTGAGGTATCGTCTACTGGAGATTGTTTCTGTACATGCCGGGTACCGATTGGTCAAGTGGGAATTCGATGAAGGTGCGGAGGACATCCTTCGATCGCAGAGAATTTCGGGCCTCACTTTTGGTTTAATGCTGACGCTTTAGACCCTCTGTAGGGGCCTTCGCACAGGCTGATCTCACAGCATGTGCAGAACCTGATATAATTCATGGATTTTGAGGGGAAAATTGGCGATTTGGCAACGTAGCGCCCTTTATTTTGAGTGGGTATTCTTCTAAATTTATATAAAACCCACAGCACCGATGACTGCCAATTCTCTCCACGCTCCTTCGGTCAAAATAGAAGATGATCGCACAGGATTAGATGTCGAAACCCTCAAAAGAGCTTTCGTCGACAATCTCTTCTACATTCAAGGCAAGCAGCCGCTGAATGCCACACAGAATGACCTTTATCTGGCCCTGGCGTACACGGTACGCGATCGCATGATCCATCGTTGGCTCAATGCCAGCAAGACGTATGTGGAGCACGACTCCAAGGCGGTCGGCTATCTATCAGCTGAGTTTCTGATGGGCCCCCACCTGGGCAATAACCTGCTCAATCTTGGTCTCTACGACAAGGTCGAACGAGCAATGAGAGAACTCGGACTGGACCTGGACCGCCTACTTGGGCAAGAGGAAGAGCCGGGGCTCGGCAATGGCGGCCTGGGAAGGCTGGCGGCGTGCTTCCTGGATTCGATGGCTACCCTCAATATTCCAGCGGTGGGTTATGGCATCCGCTATGAATTCGGGATTTTCGACCAGGAGATCAAGGATGGCTGGCAGGTGGAGATCACCGACCGATGGCTAAAGTATGGCAACCCCTGGGAAATCGCACGGATCGAAGCCGGCGTGGAGGTCGGGTTTGGTGGCTACACGGAGGCTTCTTTTGACAGCCAGGCTAAGTATCAGGTACGGTGGGTGCCCGAAGAAGTCGTCCTGGCCGTGCCATACGACACACCAGTACTGGGCTACAAAACAGACAATGCCATCATTCTCCGCCTTTGGAAGTCAGAGGCTTCGGAGTCTTTCGACTTTCAGAAGTTCAATCAAGGCAATTACTCCGGCGCTGTGGATGACAAGGTGAAGTCTGAAAATATCACCAAGGTTCTCTATCCTAACGACAACCAGGAGGCCGGGCAGGTGCTGCGATTGAAGCAACAGTACTTCTTCGTTTCAGCTACGCTTCAGGATGTCATTCGATTTCATCTCAATATTCGCAAGCATCCCCTTGACAACTTCCATGAGAAAATGACGCTGCAGTTGAATGATACGCATCCGGCGATCGGCGTGGCGGAGATGATGCGGCTGCTGCTGGATATCCATCATATGGGTTGGGACGAAGCCTGGCACGTGACGAGGAATACCTTCGCGTACACCAACCATACCTTGCTGCCGGAGGCATTGGAAAAGTGGTCGATGCCGATGTTCGACAAGCTGCTACCCCGACATTTGGAGATCATCCTGGAGATCAACTATCATTTTCTCGAGGAGGTAAGGGAGCGCTTCCCGGACGATCCCCAGCGGGTGGGCCGGATGTCGATCATAGAGGAGACCGGAGAACGCTACATTCGCATGGCGCACCTGGCTGCTGTCGGCAGCTACTCGATCAACGGCGTGGCGGCATTGCATTCGTCGCTTTTGAAGAGCCACGTGATGAGGGATTTCTACGAGCTATGGCCTGAGAAATTCAACAACAAAACGAATGGAGTCACTCCCCGCCGCTGGGTGGCGCTCAACAACCGCAAGCTGGCTTCACTGATCTCTGAAAATGTGGAGGGCGACTGGCTGAGGGACATGTCCAAACTCCGACAACTTGAAAGTCGTGCTGAAGATCCCAACTTTCAATTGGCATGGCGCGCGGCAAAGCTCGAAGTGAAAGAGTACCTGGCGCAGCACATCAAGCACATTCTGGACATCGATATCGACACTCGCGCCATGTTTGATGTGCAGGTCAAGCGGATTCATGAGTACAAGCGTCAGCACCTCAACGTGCTGCACATCATTACCATGTACAATCGGATCAAGCGTGATCCTACGATCGACGTGGTCCCCCGGGTTTTCATTTTCGGAGGTAAGGCAGCTCCCGGCTACCACATGGCGAAGATGATGATCAAGCTTATCAACGCCGTCGGGGACATCGTCAACAATGACCCAGACATAGGAGATCGCATGAAAGTGGTATTCCTGCCAGATTATAATGTCACCAATAGTCAGCATGTCTATCCGGCGGCAGACCTTTCTGAGCAAATCTCGACGGCTGGCAAGGAGGCATCTGGCACGGGTAATATGAAATTCATGATGAATGGCGCCCTCACCATCGGCACACTCGATGGTGCCAATGTTGAGATGCGAGAGGAAGTCGGTGAGGACAACTTCTTCACTTTTGGGCTTACCGTCGAGGAGGTGGAGCAGCTGTGGCAGGATGGGCACCACCCCTGGACCTACTATGAAAATATCCCCGAGCTTAAGCAATGCATTGACATGCTCTACCACGGGTACTTCAGTCCCTACGATCACGATCTTTTCAAGGGCCTGGTAGATGCTTTGAGAAATGATGGACCGTACCTCGTGCTTGCCGACTATGCTTCCTACATCAAATGTCAGGACCGTGTATCGGAGCTGTTCAGGGACGAATTCGAGTGGACGAGAAAGTCCATTTTGAATGCGGCAAGGTCTGGTAAGTTCTCCAGTGACCGGACCATTCAGCAATATGCCGAGGAGATCTGGCAGACGGCACCGGTGAAAGCTGAATTGCCCGAGTACAACCCGCACGGGCAGTCGGAGTTGGACTTTTCACTCGAAGGGATGCTCTGATTAGCAGATTGAGAGCTGTCGATCGAGAGGGCTCATTGCGCTTTTTTTCCATAGCTTTGATGCTGTAATAACTAAAATCCGCACCAATGATCAAGAAATCGCTACTGGCCCTGGCCCTATTGATCTGCTTCTATGCAGCATCTGCCCAGGAGATTCGCATCAATCAATACAATGCCTATGTCTTCGACGACAGGTTTGATACCCGATTTAGCAGTACGAGCTATTTAGAAGGCAAAATCTACGGAGGCTACCAATGGGGCGTCGGGATTGAAGTCATGCCTTATGATGACACCAGTGTTGAGGTTTCTTACTATCGTCAGGACACAGATATCGACGTACGCTACTGGGACGATGGTGATGTACGTAGAAGACTGGAAGGAGCTATCAACTACATCATGGTTGGGGGCAATCGCTATATGTCTACTGGCGGACCTTTTGAAGGATATGGAGGAGTGATGGTAGGCGCTGTCATCTATGATAACAAGAATCCTGAGGCCGGGGAGCCCAACAGCACCACAAAATTTGGCTGGGGCTTCAAGCTGGGAGCCAATATCTGGGCGAGTGATCGTGTCGGATTGAAGATGCAGGCACATCTCCTTTCTGCGGTACAGTCCGTAGGTGGCGGTTTCTACTTTGGTACTGGAGGTGCCGGTGCCGGCGTCAGCACGTATTCTACCCTCTTCCAGTTTGGACTGGGCGGTGGTGTTACTATTCGTATAGGTAATTAAGTCAAAACGACTTACCGATAGCCAGATTAAAACTGAACGTATCGAAGGCATTGATCCGAGTGTTGTATGTCAAACCCGGGGCAATGTCAAAGTCGTTGGGTAGATGAAACGTGTAGGCCCCGATAAATGAGACCATATTGAAGCTCTCATGGGGCTCAAACTCCCGCGCGAAAGCCGTTCCAAGCGAGAGATTGTGGGTGAATTCATAAAAGGCCGCAAATCCAACAGTCACGGGGTACTCTCTTTCCAATTCGGTGAAATCGCCGTGAGTCACACGGTACCGCATCAGCTCGACATCTACCAGGAGGCCTAAGATCACTTTGGGTGTGAGCCTGTATTCCAGGTCTACGCCCCAGGTGGGGATGATCGCCCGGGATTTGGGATCGTCGATGGCCGGCACGTGAGAGTTGATCATGGCGATAGCGACGCGCCATTTGTTTTCTTTATGTGCTTCCTCCGCATGTTCTTCGTGCTGAGCCATCAGGGACAAGGGTGCCAGCGCCAGCAAGAGCACTATCGATCGAAGCAGGGAATAGCTTTTTGAAGCCAGGAGTTTCCTGGATGGTGATATTTCAGATGGAGCAGTTGTGCTTATCATAGATCAACCTTGATTTGGGCTTCGCCAAATATCGCAAATCCTGATAGGTGTCAAATGAATCTGGGAGAATTCGTCCATCTTTACGGGCTGAAAAAACCAATGAAGATGAAGAATATCAATCACGCGTCTCGTCGTGTTCTATTCATATTAGCTGTGACTTTGACTCTCTCCGGGTGTGTGGGCACAAAGCTCGAAAGCTCCTGGCATGACAAAGAACTTACACCCAAATCGTACGAAAACATAGGCATCATCCTTTTGGCGCCAAAGGTCTCCAGTAAGGCCTTAGTCGAAACTGAATTGGCCGCAGAACTTCGTATGCGTGGCATGAAGGCAATCGGTACCTTCGATATATTTCCATTCGCCAGCAATAAAGAATATATGGATAAGGTAAGAGCCGAGGATCCCGAAAACTTCCAAGCACGTGTGCGTGAGCGTGTTCAGAAGTTTGATCTCGATGCCATCCTCTTAATAAGTCTGATTCGCGAGGAGCAAGACAAGGTCTACCACCGCAAGGGCGTGGACGTCGCTGTGTCCTACACCATTCCTCCCGGCGCCAATTACTACAACTACGGCTATGACTATGCGCTGGCCAACCACTATACCTACGATCAGTTTTATCATCACATGGCGAGCACTGTGCACTCTGGCGGCTACTACACGACCAAATCCACGTACTTTCTTGAGTCTGATCTCTTCGATGTGGAGACTGGAAGATTGGTTTGGACCGCAATGACGAAGACAAAGGATCCGCAGTCGATCAGCAAAGAGGCGAAGTACTTTGGCAAAATGATGGCTGATGAATTGGCCTCGAAAAAGGTCCTCGTCCCTTAGTGTTGACTTGAGGGCGCTGAGATCAAGCCATGATTACGAAGTAACAATTACCTTAGAGGCGTAGTTGATCCTTCACGAAAAAGAAGAAACCCTATCACAATGAAAAAGCTAGCTACCACCATTCTTTGTACCGCTTTAGTGACGTTCACCTTGTCGGGGCAGTACCTGGTTTCGTACGATCACATGGGAGATGTCGATGTCACGCAATACAAGACATTCCAAATCGAAAAGGTGGATGTAGAGTCCTTTCCAGAATTTAAGCCCAGAGAAGAAGGACTGAATGAGTTGCTGGCAGCTATTAGCGGCGAAATGGAGAGTCGGGGGTACCAGCAAGTGGAGAGCGGTGGAGATCTTTACCTCAATCTTGGTATTGACATTACCGAGGAGGTTCAAACTCGTGAAACCGATATCCGGGATGCACCGAGGTACATGGGCCAGCGAAATTACCACTGGGAATCCGAAGAAGTCGTCGTTAGGGAATATACGGCGGGAACTGTCACGCTCGATTTGGTAGATACCAAAAAGAATGAGCTGATCTGGCAATCAGTGGCTGTCGGGACTTTGACGCCGAACCCCAAGAAGGCGAAAAAGCGGATCCAGAAGGCGGCGAAGAAGTTGTTTCAGAAATACCCTGTCCAGGCGCCAAAGTAAATGGGAGAGAGGGCTGGTAAACAGGCCTGTATATTACTTCCCCGAACAAGTTTCTAAAAAGCGAGTATGAGTGCCAAGTCCCACTTTCTGATGATAGCAGGCCCCTCTGCTGAAATGGCTGAAGTCAGCAAGGTCATCGAAATGGCTCAGGAGACTGAGATTGCCAATTTCACCAGTTTCAAGAAGCTCAGCGAGGAGTGCTTTCTTCTGGTCTATCCCAGGAAGCAGGAACCGCGACTCGAACGCATCAGGCTGCTGACAAAGGAGTTTCCGTCACTGATCTTTAATTATTATCAGGCTGAGGAGACACTCCTCATCCAGGATACGGCAGTTCATGCCGAACGTTGACACAAAATAGCCCTGCCATGAGATTCGAGACCAACCTACCGATGCAAGACACCTTCCATGAACTCAACAAGATCATGGACAAGGTGGACTACCAGGGCAATCGCTATGTCTTCGAATCCCAGATCTTAAATGGTACCTTGCTACAGGGCAATCTCCAGGCGGGCCTTGAGTTCCGGTTATCAGAAGTTCAGATTTTTGAGAAGGTAAGTTTTATTCGCCGAAAGACCGAGACGCTTCGCTGGTACATGGACATCACCGTCCGTCCCGCTGAGAATGGTGAGGATACGGTTACCAATGTGACTTTCCACAACCGCAAAGAAGAGGAGGAGGCTGAGATACTCCCCTGCGAATTGAATTCCTGCAATTTTCAGATATCACCATCGGTGCTGCAGCCTTACTACCTCGGTAAGTACGATGATCTTCAAGAGGTGATGGAGAGTAGTGAGTCCGTTCGGTTGACTTTGCCAGCGATACCCGGCACTGCCGATGTCATACATCGCTGTCTGGATCACAAAATCGAAAGTGTCCTTCATTCTCGCGTCCTCCACAACCGCATGGAGGGACTATTTCTTTCGCACCTCGTCCTCTGCTGGGACCAGTTATTTGAGTCGTAGTAGCCGGAACAGGCTCTCTTAAGCAACCCTTCAAAAATTTTCCTGTCTTTGAGTAGTGAAATGTAACCTTGGGCTAGTCGCTGAGTAGTACTAGCAACCCCAAGGGTCAAAAACTCAAAAACTGGTCTAATGCTCTCTCACTACTTCAAGAGTGCCTTTAGGAATTTTCTAAGGCACCGCGTCTCCTTCATCATCAATATTGTGGGCCTCACCACCGGTCTGGCTTGTGCACTCTTCATCTTCCTGTGGGTGGCAGATGAATTGGCCGTGGACAAATTCCATGCGAAAGATGATCGCCTCTTTCGGGTGAAGGAATACCAGACTTATTCCGACTATGTCGGTACGACTAATTCTACTCCCGGCATTCTCGCAGAGAACCTCAAACTCGATTACCCCGAGATCGAATATGCGGCGGTAACCACATGGGTATCCGACGACCAGTTTTCCTACGAGGACAAGTTCTTCAAGGAAGAGGGTTGGCACGTTGGGGAGGACTTCTTCAACATCTTCTCATTTCCCCTGCTTATTGGCAACCCGGATGATGTTCTAAAGGACAAAACAGCGGTCTGCATATCACGCGATATGGCGGAGCGATTCTTTGGCAGTCCTGAAGAAGCCTTTGGCAAGACCCTGCGGTATGTTCAGGACAGGCCTTTGCAAGTAACTGGCGTCTTCGAGAATATCCCCCCGAATTCCACTTATGTCTTCGACTTCGTGATCAACTTCGAAGACTACAAGGAGCGCAACTCATGGGTGAATGAGTGGGGGAACAATGGCCCCAGCACATTTGTAGTGCTTGCGGAGGGAGCGGATCCTGCTGAGGTGACTACCAAAATCGCTGGTTACATCGCCGAGCGAAACGAGGACAGTAATGTGGAGCTGTTCTTAAAGAAATTTTCCGATAGTTACCTCTACGGTAGTTATTCCAATGGTGTGCCGGATGGTGGAAGGATCGAGTATGTGAGACTGTTCTCTGCCATCGCCATCTTCATTCTGATCATCGCCTGCATCAACTTTATGAATTTGTCGACTGCCCGGGCGTCCAAGAGGGCCCATGAAGTGGGTGTTAGAAAGGCTGTCGGTGCAGGAAGAAACTCGCTGATCGGGCAATACCTCGGTGAGTCCCTGATGATCGCCTTTATTTCACTGATCCTTGCGGGGGTCATCGTTTGGCTTGGACTGGGCACTTTCAATGAGATCACGGACAAGTCTATCGCCATGGCAATGTCACCGACTATGATTGTTGGTGTGCTGCTGACGACTATGCTCACTGGCTTGCTTGCCGGTAGCTACCCGGCGTTGTACCTCAGTTCATTCAGACCGGTCGTCGTGTTGAAGGGTGATATCAAAACCTCCACCGGCGAGCTTTGGGCCCGGCGGGGATTGGTCGTCTTTCAGTTTTGGCTCACCATCGTTTTGATGGTTGGTGTCTCAGTGGTTTATAAGCAGGTGCAATACGTGTTCTCGAAGAACCTGGGCTATGATCAGGAGAATGTCGTGATGTTCGTACAGGAAGGCAAAGTGGACGATTCGCGCAACACATTCCTGGATGAGTTGGAGCGATTGCCGGGGGTCATCAGCGCGGGTGCCATCGGGCATTCCATGATGGGACGCAATAGCAATACTAGTGGACTGGATTGGCCTGGAAAGTCACCGGAGGAGCGTATATTATTTGAAAACATGCGGGTCTCTTATGATCTCTTCGAAACAATGGGTTTTGAGATGGTCGAAGGGCGCTCCTTTAGCAAGGACTTTGGTGCGGACAGTAGCAAGATCATTTTCAATGAAGCCGCCCTGGCGATCATGGGGCTGGAAGACCCTATCGGGCAGAATATCCGACTGTGGGACGAGTACAATTAC
The DNA here is from genome assembly GCA_965227935.1 of Cyclobacteriaceae bacterium. Classification (GTDB taxonomy): domain Bacteria; phylum Bacteroidota; class Bacteroidia; order Cytophagales; family Cyclobacteriaceae; genus JAWPMT01. Next base: position 1,633,508 of record CBDDGS010000055.1, read on the forward strand.
GAAATCATTGGCATTGTAAAGGACTTCCACTTTCAGTCACTGCACAACGACGTGAAACCGGCCTTTTTCATCCTCAGCAAGTACACCTGGAATATCGCCGCAAGACTGCCTGCTGGTGATCAAAGAGCGTATCTGCAAGAGATCGAGGAGCTGTATCGAGAATTTAATCCTGGATTCGTCTTCGAGCCCGAATTCCTCAACCAGGAGTATCAGCAGCTCTATGCAGCCGAACAGCGGGTAGGGAGTCTATCCTCCTATTTCGCGGGATTTGCGATCCTCATATCGTGCCTGGGATTATTCGGTTTGGCAGCGTTTACGGCAGAGCGGCGGCTGAAGGAGATTGGTATCAGAAAAGTGCTGGGTGCCACGGTGGGCAATATTGTCGTGATGCTAAGCACTGACTTCACGAAGCTCGTGCTCGTTGCTACGATTTTTGCACTGCCAGTCGCGTACTATCTGTTGGGCAAGTGGTTGGAGGATTTCGAATATCGCATATCCCTTGATTGGTCGATTTTCGCAGGAGCGGCCCTCGCGGCTATGCTGATCGCATGGATTACCGTTGGAAGCCAGGCCTTCAGAGCTGCCAGCACCAATCCTGCGAGATGTTTGAAGGATGAGTAGGGCCTGTTCAGTTAGTCTTTTATAGCTAAGTATATACCGTCGTCTTTGATGACGACCATCCTCTTCTTGTACAGCATACCTACCGAGCGCTTGAATTGTTTCTTGCTCATCTCGAGGGTGTGCTGTATTTCTTGCGGGTCGCTCTTGTCATGGAGAGGTAGAAAACCATCAGCATCCTGGAGTTCTTCGAGGATTTTTTGAGCACCGTCATCCAGGTAATCCATCCCTGTTTTACGAAGCGTTACGTCGATTTTGCTGTCAGACCGGATCGCTTTGATGTAGCCACCCACCCGTTCCCCAAAAAGGATGTCCTGAAAGATATCGTTGTGATACAACAGGCCTTTGTATAGGTCATCGATGATCACATTGTAGCCGAGGTCATGCCGCTCACCGATGAGCAATGTGACGGCTTGTCCCTCGCTAAGCTCTGAGAGGTCCCGGCGGACCACCCTGTCAAGCTTGGCAGTACCGACCAATCGTCCCGTTTTTTCGTCGAGATAGAGATAGACGATGTAGCGCTGACCGGCCACCATCTTGCTCTTTTGCTCCTTAAATGGCACTAGGAGATCCTTCTCCAGGCCCCAATCCATAAAGGCACCCATCGGACCCACATCCTTCACCCTCAATGCGGCATATTGATGCAATTCTATGTAGGGCGGGGTGGTGACGGCCACAGGTCGATCCTCTGAGTCCCTGTAAACGAAAGCCCTGACCTCATCACCAATTTTTGCCTTTTCGGGCACGTATCTGTTGGGGAGTAAGACTTCATCTCCAGCGTCGTCTGAAAGGAAAGCACCTACGGAGGTGAGTCGCTGCAAACGCAGATTGTTGAACACGCCTAATTGCATGCCCGCAAAATTACCGTAATCAGACCTATAACAGACCGGATGTCAACGCCCTTGTTCCTCGACGATTTCCCTTTCCACTCTCGGTGTGCAGACGACTCCTTTTTGCAGGAGGTCAAAAACCATCTGGGAGATAAATTCCTGTCCGGGACTTTCGAAATCGATGGGATTCTCGAGGAAGTTGAAAAGGTACAAGTCGGGAAAGCTCTCGGCGAAATTCTTTGGCAATGTTGTCAAATCGTTCTCCGAAATGTCGAGGTAGCCCAGTTTACTGAGGTCCAGGATCTGCTCGGGAAATTCGGTGAGGTAATTGTGGTCAATCCGCAAAATATGGAGCTTCTTGAGGTTCGATAGCGAGGCAGGGAGGGCACTTAGACGATTGTGATGTAAGTAGAGCTGAGTGAGGCCAGTAAGCTTGCCCACTTCCTCAGGCAGATCATAGATGAGGTTATTGCTCAGGTAGAGTACCATCAGGCTATCCCATTGCTGGATTTCAGTTGGGATCACCTTGAGCTGATTGTAATAGAGGTCGATGATCTGCAGGCCTCGCAAGTCGAAGATCTCCAGGGGCAATTCCTGGAGCTGATTTTGGTAAAACGACAACTTCGTTAGCTTGGCCAATTGGCTGATGCCTGGTTGGATTGCGGTGATTTGATTGTTGGCAAACTGAAGGTCCTCCAGCGACGCCATTGTATAAATAGATGGATCATACTCACTGAGGCCACACTCATGGACCTTGAGGACCTTCACCATGGAAAGCTTCGAATACTTCTCGGGGCCCAGTTGAAGGCCGGGATTCTTGTTCAGACTCACCTCCCGCAGTGAGTCGTTCTTTTTTAATGCTTTGATGGGTACCGATTTGAAATTGTTGCCTGCAAGGCTGATGCGTTTCAGTTTTCCTGCCTTTTGGAGCTTACTAACCTTGGTCAGCTCGTTGTTTTCCAGTTCCAGCGATCTGAGATGTGGGAGCTTGGTGAGCTTCACCTGGGGTTTCGGTAGTTCATTATTGCTCCATTCGATGCGTTTGAGCTCAGGCAGCTCCTTCATCCATCGCGGCAGTTTTCGAATTTGGTTGTGGTTGAGAATCAGCTTCTCCATGCCCACCGCCGATCGCAGAAGGGTGGGTACCGTGTCAATTCGCAGATAAGAGAGGTCGATGGTTTTGAGCGTATCCAGCCTTTTATTCACGGTCAATGCTTCCCAGCGATCTTGCGCAGCCACTTCTCGGACATAGGTTCGGTAGCGCTGCAACGAATCCCGTGCTTTCTCAGAGTCCCCTTCGAAATGGTCCAATATGGCTGCAAAATCTGCACGCTGACAATCCGCCGCTGTCGAACAGCATAGGACAAACAACATTCCAATAATCAATCCGCGCATGAACTAAAAATTTAGTTAAAACTAAAAGTTTAGTTTTAAAATTCACAAACATCCTCGAAGAATTTTCTTTTGGGGCTGCTATGCTGCCAGTATAAAGTCGCGGCCCTCACGGTATCCCCTGGCTTGCAAGAAGGCCCGAATTTCTGTTTTCTTACCTCTATTGCCCACGTAGGACAGGACAAAGCGCCCGCCGGCTGTCGGCAGGTCCTCAAAGTGAATGCACTCAGGCTTGACGTCTCGAGCTTTCACATCTATATAGCCCCTCGTTACCACACCATGATCTCCCAGTTTCGCACTGCGCCTCCGGCTGAGTTTACCAGCTCCCCAGATCCAGACGTCAGGGTGGTAGGGGTTGTGTTCTTCAAGCCAGCTGGCGAGATATTGGGACTTGATATCATAGAAGGACTCGGTGCTGTATCTCGGGTCCTTTCTTGTTAGTCGATGGGGAGAGTCATGCCAGGTAAGGAGTGCCTCTGGCAACTTCGAAATCACCACGCCTTGTCGAAGGTATCGAAGGATTAACTCGTAGTCCTCAGGGTAGGCACCTTCCGTGTACCAACCGAGTTTGTCGACGATTGACCGGCGAAACATCAGGGTAGGATTCACCACCGGCATTTCAACGAAGCGGTTCAGGTCAATCTCTGCTGGCGACAATATAGAGTTGCTCCAGTCCACAAACTGTCGAAAACCCTCGTTGGCCGCCTTGCCTTCATATTTCACACAAGTGGCTACAATGCCTGTCTTGGGGTCGCTGTCCAGATAGGCCTTTTGCAGTGCCAATCGGTCGGGATGTGCGACATCATCGGCGTCCATACGGGCGATGTACAGTGCTTGACTATTCATCAGGCCCCTGTTGGAGGCAAACACCACGCCTCTTTGTGGCTCTGTAAGCAATGTCACTTTTTCGTCCCTGGCCAAGCGCTCCGCGATGGCTGTGGAACTATCTGTGCTTCCATTGTCAATCAGTAGCAATTCAAATTCCTGAAGCGTCTGGTCCAGAATGCTGACTGCGGCACGTTCCAGCGTGTTGGCGGCGTTGAAAAAAGGTAGAATCACAGAAATAATCGGATGCCTCATAATGGCCAATTTATTCGTATACCTTTGCGGCCTCAAAGTAGCGGAAAATGATCACAGCCAATAACGTGACGCTCCAATTCGGGAAGCGTATCCTGTTCGAAGACGTCAATATCAAGTTCACCGATGGTAATTGCTATGGTATCATAGGTGCCAACGGTGCTGGGAAATCTACCTTTTTGAAGATCCTCTCTGGTGAGATCTCTCCCAATGCCGGTCGAGTGACACTCGATCCCAACAAGCGAATGGCCGTGTTGCGCCAAAATCACTTCGAATTCGACGAGGAGACAGTTTTGAATACAGTACTACGTGGCCATGACAAGCTGTGGTCGGTAATGCAAGAGAAGGACGCCATCTACAACAAGCCGGACTTTTCTGAAGAGGATGGGATCAAGGCCTCAGAGTTGGAGGAGAAGTTTGCAGAGATGGACGGATGGAATGCGGAGCCGGAGGCGGCTGCACTACTTAGTGGTCTCGGCATCACTGAAGACAACCACTACCGACTAGTCAAAGATCTCGACGGAACACAGAAAGTACGGGTGCTACTTGCTCAGGCGCTGTTTGGTAACCCTGATCTGCTTATCCTCGATGAGCCGACCAACGATCTTGACCTGAAGACCATCGCGTGGTTGGAAGACTTCCTACTGGAATTCAAGAATACGGTCATCGTGGTTTCTCACGACCGGCACTTTCTCGATACAGTCTGCACACACGTGGTAGATATTGACTTCTCACAGGTCAAGCTATATACCGGTAACTACTCATTTTGGTATCACTCTTCGCAACTGGCTTTACAACAGCGCAGTGCGGCCAATAAGAAGGCGGAAGAGAAGAAGAAAGAATTGCAGGAGTTCATTGCCAGGTTTGCGGCCAATGCAGCCAAGTCGAAGCAGGCGACCAGTCGTCGGAAGTTATTGGATAAAATCAGTGTCGACGACATTCAGCCTTCGTCCCGTCGATATCCGGCCATCATTTTTACACAGGAGCGCCCTGCCGGGGATCAGATCCTGCATGTGGAAGGGCTCTCCAAGCAAGCAGATGGGATCCAGCTTTTCGATAATCTCGACTTCCGCGTCAACAAGGGCGATAAAATCGCATTCCTTAGCGACAGTGGTCTCACCACCACCGCACTCTTTGAGATCCTCACGGGCCACATGAAGGCAGATGCCGGTGAGTTTAAGTTTGGCCAGACCATCACCACCGCCTACCTGCCTAACGACAACGAGTCGTTTTTCGACGTCGATGACAACCTGATTGATTGGTTGCGTCAATTTGCTATAGGTGAGGCCGACGATGTTTTCATTCGTGGGTTCCTTGGGAAGATGCTGTTTTCGGGTGAAGAGACGTTCAAGAGTGCGAGGGTGCTCTCAGGAGGGGAAAAAGTCCGTTGCATGATTGCACGGATGATGCTCGCTCAAGGCAACCTGTTGATCCTGGACGAACCAACGAACCACCTGGATCTGGAGTCCATCACTGCTTTCAATAATTCGTTGAAGGATTTTCCGGGTACTGTACTCTTCACATCGCACGACCACGAGTTTACCAACTCGATTGCCAATCGGATCATCGAGATCTTCCCTAGCGGCCAAATGGACAAGCTCACCACTTACGACGAGTATATTGCCTCAGACCAGATTCGATCGCAAAGAGAGCAATTTTTGGTGCCAGCCTAGCGTTTCAAAGGGGTATTTCTCAGGCGGCAGGTCCCGGAACTGCTCTGCGCGGACATCTGACCGACTTAGCGCGTTAAAGCTGGGACTCAACGCAAAATCACCCGATGCCGTGTGGCGGACAGCCTCTTGCGTCATATTTTTGTTGTTGGAGATGGGCAGAAATCGGGTCGAGGGGTAGGCTGCGCTTCGAATGGCTGTAAAGTCGACGGGCGCTTGATGAAAGTTTCCCTGAGATTTGCTATTTGCCGATTGCAAACACCGTCATTATAACCAGTTTGATGAATTCGAGTCCTCTTCGCGGCTTTCCAGGCTTATTGCTAGTAGCTCTGCTACTGGGAACGGCTTCTGGCGTTTTGGCGGCAACTCAATCATCCAATCATCCCACAGTAGAAGACGGTGTTCTCGACCTCCGCAATGTCGATCTCCGCGACCCCGTAGCTATAGCAGGACAAGTGCCTTTTTATTGGCATGAACTCGCGCGTGACGCGGACCAACTCGATTCTTCGAATCGTCGAACCGTTGCCTTCCCATCCTATTGGCACAATTTGGAAGTAGATGGCGAACCTCTGGGATCCGAAGGCTACGCTACCTATCACATCAGGATCTTGTTGCCTCAAGAGGCCCACTATTCTATGATTCTCGAGCATATGTACCTGAGCTATGAACTGTATCAGGATGGAGTGCTACTGGCAAGCAATGGTAAGGTTGGGGAAAACAAACACGAGTATCGACCCGAATGGCGACCTCAGATGGTGGATCTCTATCCGACCAATTCTGATACTGTCGACCTCGTACTACAAATCGCCAATTTTCATCATGCACGAGCAGGCTTGGTCAAGCCGATCGTCTTTGGGGAGAATCAGGCCATTCACAGGATCCATACGAACCATCTCGCCTATGATCTTATATTGACTGGCTGCCTGATCATGGGGGGGCTCTTCTTCCTCGGCCTGTACTTCTTTGGTCGGCAGCAGGCAGCGATCCTCTTCTTTTCACTCTTTTGCCTGGCCTATAGCTACCGGATCATTGGATCAGGTTTCTATGTATTGCATTCATTGCTGGAAGACTATCCTTGGTGGCTTGCTTACCGTATGGAATACATTTCGCTGTATATCAGTGTGCTTTGCTTTTCGCGATTTGTACTCCACCTGTATCCGGAAGAGACATCGAAGCTCGTATTCAATATCATTCGCGTAGGCTCGTGGTCGATCATAGCGTCCTGCGTGGTACTGCCCATGGCGTATTCCACACAAATTCTACGGCCTTATCTGATCTTCCTTTTCATGGCGTTTGCGTACGTCATCTGGGTGTATTTGCAGGCCTGGAGACATCGACGCCCGGGGTCATTGTACGCGTTGATGAGCACGGTGGTCGTCCTATTCGTTTTCAGCTACAACATTCTGGCCTATTTTGAGCTCCTTGAAGCTCAAGGAGGCGTTTCATTTTGGGGCTATATCGTCTTTTTCTTTTCGCAATCGCTACTACTGTCGCATCAGTTTTCTTACTCTCTGAAGAAGGCCAAAGAGCGGGCAGAGATTGCGAGTGAGGCAAAGACAGATTTCCTTGCGACCATCTCTCATGAGATCCGGACTCCTCTCAACGCCATCGTGGGGATGTCGCACCTTGTGCTCAGGAACAACCCCCGACCCGACCAGATCAAAAACCTCGAATCGCTGACCTTTTCTGCGGAGAACCTGACGTCTCTGATCAACGACATTCTCGACTTCAACAAGATCGAGTCGGGAAACCTCACGCTTGAATACCTTCCCACGGATCTAGGCTCACATGCCACCAAGATCATTAAAGGCTACATAGGAGAAGCCGACCTGAAGAAGATTGAGTTGGGACTTTCTATAGACCCTAATCTGCATGACAACCTGTTGGCAGATCCCGTCCGTATGGCACAGGTGCTCAACAACCTCATTAACAATGCGCTGAAATTTACTGAGCGTGGACGGGTGGATTTGGAGATCACGGTAGTGCAGGATCTGGCGGATGCGCAGGTGTTGGAGTTTCGGGTGGCCGATACGGGTATTGGTATCCGCAAAGAGAAGATGGAACAGATCTTCGAGAGATTCACGCAAGCAAGTTCGTCGACTACCAGAGAATTTGGAGGTACCGGCCTTGGGCTATCGATTGTGAGAGGCATCCTCGGTATCTATGGGAGTAAGATCCATGTCAGTAGCCAGTTGGGCGAGGGATCAGTTTTCTCCTTTGTGATAAAACTGGATAAGTCGTTCGAGTCTGTCGTGGTCGAACCTGAGAGGGTTGAGGTCCCTGAGAACCTTGGCATCCTGGAAGGCAAGCGTGTCCTTGTCGTCGAAGACAATATCATGAATATGGTGATCGCTGAGGAGTTCCTTAGCCGGTGGGGCATGAAGCTGGGAAAGGCCAGTAACGGTGAAGACGCCATCAAGCTTGTGAAAGAAGAGCCTTACGATCTCGTCCTTATGGACTTGCACATGCCTATAATGGATGGCTATGCGGCCACCCGGGAAATCAAGAAGGGCTTTCCCAAGCTGCCGGTCGTAGCGCTCACGGCTTCTACCATTGCAGAGCAGGAGCAACAGATCCGCCAGGCAGGTATGGATGGCTATGTGCTCAAGCCCTTCCACCCCAAGGATCTCCGGGCGAAACTCACACAGGTACTGTCGACGTCTGCTATTGACGGTATTGGTTAGCCAGCATATTCTGAATTCCAGATCGCGTTATTCAATATTCGAGCGTCGGACGGAACTCCGGGGCCTTTCGGACCTGCGTCTTTTGCTCGAAGGCATAGGCCAGCCGGATAAGCTCACCTTCGCTCCACGCCTTTCCGAAGAATGATATTCCCACCGGAAGGCCCTCGATGAAGCCTGCCGGGACGGTGACATTGGGGTAGCCTGCCCAGGCTGCTGGCGATGAGCTTCCACCGCCGAAGTTGTCTCCGTTGATGAGGTCGATGCACCAGGATGGCCCTCCAGTGGGAGCGATGATGGCGTCAAGATCAAGTCGCTCCATGGTGTTATCGATCCCTGCCTGAGCACTGGACTTTACGAGGTCCCTCGCGTCGATATATTCTTGTGTCGAAAGGTCGCCCCTATCTTCGGAGGACTCGAGGATCTCCATTTTGAAGTAGGGCATGGCTTTCTCGGCATTGTCCAAATTGTAGCGAATCACATCTGCCAGGGATTGAACTCCGGTGGCTGTTTGATGAGTAGCCAGGTAGCGGTTGACGCCGTCTTTGAATTCGTATTCCAAAATCAGCCTGGCGGGTCGATAGAGCCTGTTGACATTGGGGATGAGTTCATCCACATCAACCAGTGTGGCGCCAGCTGCTTCCATGGCTTGGAATGCCTTGACCATAATCGAGTCCACCTCCTCGTGCCGGCCAAGGCGGCTCCTCCAGATGCCCAGTCTCTTGCCTTCCAGACCATTTTCATCTAAGTAGGGCGTGTAGTCGGTCAGTGCCTTGTCGGCGCTCTTCATTGATTCGCTATCGGTGCTATCTACTCCTGTCAATGCGCCAAGGAAGATCGCAGCATCGCTTACTGATCTTGCCATAGGTCCGGCGATGTCCTGGGAAAAAGCGATCGGAATTACCCCTGAGCGGCTGACGAGGCCCACGGTGGGTTTGATGCCGACGATGCCATTGGTGGTGCTGGGGCAAACGATGGAGCCATTGGTCTCTGTGCCAATGGCGGCCATGCATAGGTTCGCAGACACTGAGGCCCCGGAACCTGAGCTACTCCCGCAGGGATTGCGATCGAGGATGTAGGGATTGCGCGTCTGCCCACCACGGCTGCTCCACCCACTGGAGGACCTGGTAGATCGGAAATTGGCCCACTCGCTGAGGTTTGTCTTCCCTAAAAGGACTGCGCCAGACGCTCTCAATTTCTTCACGAGAAAGGCGTCTTCTGAGGCATAATTGCCCTTTAGCGCCAGAGCTCCCGCAGTGGTCATCATCTCATCGCCCGTGTCAATATTGTCTTTGATGAGTACCGGAATGCCGTGCATGGGTCCTCGGACTTGGCCCTGGGCACGTTCTTCATCGAGGCTTTTTGCAATCGCCAGTGCATCGGGGTTCACTTCAATAACAGAATTGAGCTGTGGCCCGTTCTGATCAATCGATTCGATGCGATCCAGGTAGGCCTTGGTCAGTACTTCCGAGGTCAGCGTTCCGTCCGTCAATTGGGTTTGAAGCTCCCCAATTGTGGCTTCGAGGAATCGGAAATCATTGTAGTTGGAGGCATCGGCTTCCGAGGTGTTTTGGTCATTTCTACAGCTGACCAACAATACGAGGGCAAGTGCCGCTGTCGAAGCGAGCGTGTATGTTTTTCTCATGAGTTAGGTGGACACGTGAGCACGTAAAATACCCCCTTCGTCCGAGAAATTCTACTTCAAACGGCTGTCATCAGGCAAGCTGACGGGCAAAATTGGGTACGAGTGAGACGTCCGAAAGCTCGTGGTAGTTGATACCATTGAGGTGATGATCCTCCACTTGCTCGAGGACCCAGGTGACATGAAATGGGATGTGTACGGCATGTCCACCGATTTTTGAGACCGGCAGAATGTCCGAACGAAGGGAGTTCCCCACCATTAGCGCATCCCGGGGTGAGACCTTGTGCCGCTGGAATATTCTTTGGTAGGTATCCTCGTCCTTTTCGCTGACGATGTGAATGTCTTCAAATTGATCGGCAAGTCCTGAACGGGCTATTTTGCTCTCCTGGTCAAAAAGGTCTCCCTTGGTGATCATGATCAGCTTGAATTCATTCTTCAACTCCTCCAGCACGTCCTTCACATTCGGGAGCACCTCCACAGGATGGCTCAACATCCATTTACCAAGGTCAATCATCTCCTGTATTTCGTGGGCGGTGATTTTCCCATTAGTGATTTCGACGGCGGTTTCTATCATCGAGAGGATGAAACCCTTGATACCGTAACCGAAATGTTCGAGATTTTTCCTCTCACATTCATACAGCATCTCTTCGACATACTCATGACTTACGTGATGCTCCAGATTGGCCTTGTACTGAATGGTGGCATCATGGAAGATGGACTCATGCGCCCATAAAGTGTCGTCTGCATCAAAAGCGATAAGCTCTAAACTCACTGATTCTTAGGAAAATTGGTGTACGGTGAATGTAGGAAAGCCGTATCGTAATGACAACCAACCCGTCGTCGAGGCAACCTTTTTCCGCTGAACTGGGTTATTTATTTCGAAATCCGAACTATTTTTACATGCTAACGATCATGAGTGCAGAAGAAAAAGACCGAGTAGAGCGATTCATTCACGGCCTGGAGGGACTAATGCTTGGCATGCAGCGTGTGGATAGTACCTGCATGGAGGCATTTGGATCGATATCCAAACGCGAGTTTGGTTTGTGTATCATGCTCGGTAAGGAGAAGAAGATGATCATGCGCGAGGTAGCTGAGTTCCTGCAGGTACCTATGAGTACGGCAACGGGTATTGTCGATAAGCTGATCGAGAAAGGTCTGGTAAATCGAGACTATTCACCAGAAGACCGCCGGATTGTCATGGTCGAGCTGAGCGCCCAGGGCTGCGACATCTACGATATGCTCAAGGAGAAACTTTTTCAGTATGGGCGGTCAGTCCTTGAAGAATTTGAACCCCACGAACGCGACCAATTCATTGATTTTATGGTCCGGGCGGCAGAAGCTACCTGGAAGCTGGAAAAGGTGTTGTAAGATTTTTTCAGTTTTTTCTCGCTTTTTGGGCATTTACTGTCACACGTCATTTGAAATGTGGTCTAAGCTAGTATAACACTAAACGTTGGGTCGCATGAGTCAAAATACTGATAGAAACCGTGAGGAGGACCAACTCCTCATCGACAAGGCACTGGCCGGTTCTCGCCTTGCTTTGGAAGACTTGATCAAGAGGCATCAGGATTTTGTGTACAACGTCGCTCTGAAGATGGCGCTCAATCCTGATGATGCGCAAGACCTCGCACAAGAGGCACTGATCAAAGTCGTAACAAACCTCTCAAAATTTCAAGGTAGGTCATCATTTCGGACATGGGCGTATAGAATTGTGGTCAACCATTTTCTGAATGCCAAGAAAATGAATGCAGAAAAGGCGGTGACAAGCTTTGAGGCGTTTGGCAAAAGTCTGGATGAAACGCCGGACCATGTACTTACACAGGAAGAGGAGATGACCATGGCTGAGGCTGTGAGTGAGGCTCGGATTGGTTGCATGTCCGCCATGCTCTTGTGTCTCGATCGGGAACAACGCCTGATTTATGCGCTGGGAGATATCTTCCAGATAGACCATCACACAGGCGCTGAGATCTTCGATATCACGAGCGACAATTATCGGCAGAGGTTGTCTAGAGCTCGCCGTGAGCTGTATGCATTCATGCAGGAGAAATGTGGCCTCATCAATAAGTCTAACCCGTGTAGATGTAGTCGCAAGACCAAGGCCTTCATCCAGAGAGGCTGGGTGGACCGTGATAATCTGGTTTTTGCGGATAAACGGCTGAAATCCATCCGGGACACGGTACTGCAACGACAACAGGAGCTGGAGGATGCCATCAACGGCGAGTACCTAGAACTGTACAGGGATCATCCCTACCACAATCGCGCAATAGCCGGTAAAATCGGCAAATCGCTAGTCTCCGACCCGAGAATGGCGAAGATCTTCGATCTGGAGAGCTAAAAATTATTTCGAAAGTCGAATTATTCTGAAACCAAAAAATCCAGGCACCGTTCCTACACTCACATATTTCGTAATTCGAAATATACATTATCAGAATTATTAGGAGAAAGAAATATTTGATGTCCAAAATTCCTGGACTCAATCGTCACCACAAGAAATAAGTACACACAACAACCTTATACACAATCGCGCATTATGAGAAAGCTCATAAACATCTTTAGAAAGAACTCCGGCAGGTTTGGTACCTCCTGGGGCAATGCAGTCATCAAGTACCGATGGCTGGTCTTGATTTCCACCACAATCGTCGCAATGGCGGCAGGTTTTGGTGGACAGTACGTGAAGTTCAATAGTGACTATCACGTATTCTTCAGCGAGGACAATCCACAACTACTTGCTTATGACGCCCTTCAAGAGAAGTACACGAAGGACGACAATGTGTTTGTGGTGATTTCCACAAAATCCGGTGAGTTGTTTACGCCTAAGCATCTGGATGCCATTGAACGTTTCACAACGGATTCATGGCAGGTGCCTTACAGCAGCCGGGTTGACGCGGTCACGAATTTTCAGTACACGCGTGCTGAGGGTGATGACCTCTACGTGGATGACCTGATTGCGGGAGCTGCCTCCATGAATCAGCAGGAGCTGGATGAATTGAAGCGGATCGCTACCACTGATTCTCGCCTGGTAAACCGGCTTGTCAATGAAGAGGGAACCGTTACAGCTGTGAACATCACCGTTCGGCTCCCGGACGTCGACAATGGTGAAAACACGGAGATAGTCGCGCATGTGAGGGATATGGTGGCTGACTTTGAGGGTAAAAACCCAAATCTGGAGGTGCACATGTCGGGCATGGTTATGCTCAACGCAGCCTTTTTTGAGGCAGCTTCCAGCGATGCAGGGACGTTGACGCCTTTGATGTTCCTGTTCATTATTGTGACGATCTTTCTGACCACGCGCTCAGTCAGCGGCACGTTCTCGACCCTGATTGTGATCATCTTCTCGATCATGACAGCGATGGGACTGGGTGGTTGGTTAGGGATCCAGCTGACGCCTCCAAGTGCTTCCTTCATCAACATTGTGATGACGCTGGCAGTCGCTGATAGCATTCACGTGCTGATCACGATGCTGCAGCGCATGCGAAAAGGGGACTCCAAGCAGGAAGCCATCATTGAGACTTTGCGAGTGAATTTCATGCCCATCTTCATCACGTCGGTGACGACGGTCATTGGATTCCTCAGTATGAATACGTCCGATTCTCCGCCTTTTCGGGACCTGGGTAACCTCACGGCGATAGGTATGGCGGCAGCCTTTTTGTACTCGGTCCTGACGTTGCCAGCATTGATGTCTGTATTGCCCATGAGGGTAAAGGTGCGAGAGCAGAAAGACGGTCGCTTACCGTTCCTTGAGCGCCTGGCCGAGTTTGTTATCCGCCGTCGAGTGGCCGTATTGGCCGCCAGTGTGCTGTTCATTTTCGGCTTCTCTTCCTTTGTGGTTCGCAATGAGCTCAACGATGAATTCATCAAGTACTTCAGCACGGACGTGCCCTTCCGGTCTGATACTGATTTTATCAGTGACAATCTCACAGGCATCTACACGATGGAGTTCTCCATTGCGGCTGAGGATGCCGGAGGGATCAGTGAACCGGCCTACCAGGCGAAATTGAAGGAGTTTGAGGAGTGGCTCTACACCCACGACGAGGTCATCCACGTCAATGCTTTCACCGAGGTGATGAAGTATGTCAATAAGTCGATGCATGGTGATGATCCTTCCTATTTCCAAATTCCGGGCAATCGTGAGGAGGCGGCGCAGTACCTGCTGCTGTATGAATTGTCTCTGCCACTGGGCCTGGACCTCAACAACCAGGTGAATGTCGACAAGTCGGAGACGAGGATGATTGTCACACTGGAAAATGTGTCTACGCAGGAAATGCTGGCACTCGGACGGGAAGCCTCTGCCTGGCTGAAGGGCAATGCTCCGGACCACATGTATGCCGAAGGTGTGAGCAGCACGATGATGTTTGCCCACCTCTCTGAGCGACAGATAAAGAGCATGATTTCGGGGACGGCGGTCGCATTGATCCTCATCTCCATTGTGCTGGGCTTCGCGATCAGAAGTGGCAAGTTCGGGGCCCTTTCATTGATCCCAAACATTACGCCGATCGTCGTTGGACTCGGGATGTGGGGCTTGCTGTACGGCTATATCAATACGGGGATATCCATCGTGTTTGGTATGACACTGGGCATCATCGTCGATGACACCGTGCACTTCCTCTCAAAGTATCTCCGCGCCCGCCGGGAGCTTGGGAAGTCACCCGAGGACGCCGTGAGATATGCCTTCTCGACTGTGGGACAAGCCCTGCTAGTAACGACTTTCGTCTTAGTGGTGGGCTTCACCGTCATCGCCCAGTCGGACTTTGGCTTGAACGCCGATATGGCCAAGATCACTGTTCTGATCATTGCACTAGCCTTGATTCTGGACTTCTTCATGCTGCCAGCTTTGCTGATCACATTCCCGAGCAAGCGTCAACAAGATACTGTCGCTGTTGAAGAGGCTGAGGAGGCCGACGAACAAAGAGCTATACCAGCTTAGATAGCTAACAATTAATAAGAATAACACACTAAATAAGAATAATCATGAGAACTACACTCATAGCACTACTAGTATTTGCAAGCCAACTAGTGTTGGCTCAGAGTCCGGCAGATCGCGGACTTGAAATCGCCCAGAAGGCGGATGAAGTAGACCAGGGCTTCGAGAGCTCCAGCGTCAAGTTGACCATGGTCATGCGCAACAAGAATGGCCAGGAAACCACGAGATTCCTGGAAAATAAGACCCTCGAATTGACCGAGGACGGCGACAAATCATTGATCGTATTCAATAGCCCTCGTGATGTGCAGGGAACTGCGACCCTGACTTACACGCATAAGGAAGGTCCGGATGATCAGTGGCTCTACCTACCTGCGTTGAAGCGTGTCAAGAGGATCTCTTCGTCGAACAAATCAGGCCCTTTTGTTGGCAGTGAATTTGCCTACGAGGACCTGTCGTCTCAGGAAGTGGAGAAATACACCTACAAATACCTGGAAGAGGGCGATGTGGGTGGACAAGCGGTCTACCTGGTGGAGAGGTATCCGGTTGATCCGAAGTCTGGTTACAGCAAGCAAATTGTGGCTTATAACAAGGAGAACTATCGACTGGAGAAAGTGGACTTCTACGATCGCCGGGGTGGTCTCCTCAAGACCCTGACTTACAGCGGCTATCAAAACTATCTCGACAAGCACTGGAGAGCCAGTGAGTTCCTGATGGTCAACCACCAAACGGGGAAAGAGACCACTTTGCTTTTCGAGGGATACGAGTTCAAGGTTGGACTGGCTGACAATGACTTTTCGCAAAACAGTCTTGTGAGGGCAGGTAGGTAATTCTAGTTGAGAGGAGGGCCTTCTTTGGGTCCTCCTATTTCACATCACACATCCACTACTGACATGAAAAAGTTGAAAGTTGTTGTCGGATTTTTTCTGGCGGCTTGGGTGATTGCGACCGAGGTCGTCGCTCAGGACACCGAGGAGGTCTACCAGGATTTCCGAGTAGAGCTCAATGCAGACTATCGGTACTTCTTCCAGGAAGGACTGTATCCAGGGCAGGAGCAATCCTACTTATCATTTGCAGTCAAGCCCGAGTATGTAAGGGAATGGCTGGACGGCAAGTATACCTTCAAGTTTGTAGGCTTTGCGAGGGTCGACCAACACGACAAACGCAGAACTCATTTTGATATTCGCGAACTGTACTGGCAAGTGGTGCAAGACAATGCCGAAATAAGTATTGGGATAAAGAAGGTGTTCTGGGGAGTGACAGAGTCAGCACATTTGGTGGACATCATCAATCAGACCGACGTCGTCGAAAGCTTCGACGGGGAGGAGAAGCTCGGTCAGCCGATGGTGCACTACTCTTACCTGACCGGATTCGGCACATTGGATTTTTTCTTGCTGCCCTATTTCCGTCGGCCGGCTTTTCCCGGTGAGAAGGGTCGACTGAGAACACCCATTGTATTGGACAGCCGTGAATTTGAGTTTCAGAGTTCTGCGGAGGAGTACAGGCCGGATCTAGCGGTCCGCTATTCGACGTTCTTTGGCGTGTTTGACGCAGGTCTCTCTTATTTCTATGGCACAGGCCGTGACCCGATCGTCACCAGCATTGAGGAATTTCGACCCATATATGGTGTCATCCACCAGGTGGGGATGGACCTGCAGGCCACAACAGGCCCTGCTTTGTGGAAGCTGGAAGCCATTCGCAGGATGAATGACCTACAGGATATGGTGGCGATAGTCGGGGGCGTTGAATACACATTTGGCAATATCGGCGGCTCGGGAATTGACTGGGGTATACTTGGCGAATACTTGTATGATAACCGTGGGACCTTGGCCCTCAATAGCCTTCAAAATGACGTTTTCGTTGGCTCCCGCATAGGATTCAATGACACGCAGGACACGCAGATCTTGATGGGGGCCATCGTGGATCTGGAGTACAGTACAAGGATCTATTCCATTGAGGCTGACCGCAGAATTGGTGAATCATGGACGACGGAGGTGGAAGCCCGCATTTTTTCGAAGGTGTCAGATTCTGAGTTTATCTATTTCTTCAGGGAAGACAGCTTCCTCAAGTTCTCGCTATCTAAATATTTCTGACATAAGGTATTGATTTTCATGTAGTAGGTTCGATTGCTGAAAGGGGGGATTTACCCCCTTTTCTTTTTGGAGTATTCAGGTAATTGTGTGAGATTTTTCTAATATTTGGGAAACACACACGCTATCACACATTATGAAAAAAATTACTCTGCTATTTACATTCGTTCTGGCCCTCGCCGTAACGGCATCTGCTCAGAAGTTCAAGCTTGGTGTCAAAGGCGGTCTCAACTTTCCTAATGCCAGCGATTTTGGGATTGATGATGATACTGAATTCAACAGCTCTGGGTATCACGCCGGGCTATTTGCCTCAGTGAAGATCGCATTGTTTGCGGTACAGCCTGAGGTACTTTACGATTTCACAAGATTCGAGATCCCTGATGATATCGGCGATCTGGAGTCCAAAATTTCTTATGTGCAGATCCCTGTAATGGTAAAGTTCTATCCGATCCCGGCGCTCAATCTGCAAGTGGGACCGAGGTTTGGGATTCTGACCAGCGAGATCAACGAGTTTGACGGACAGGATCTGGGTGAAGAAACGTTGAAGAGCACTGATTTCAGCCTGGCCTTCGGTGTCGGATTCGACCTGCCTTTCGGTTTGGACGTACACGGTCGTTATAACCTAGGGCTCAGCAACAATGACAACACTGACTTTGATTTCGAAACAAGTAACTCCAACTTCCAGATCTCAATAGGCTATGCCCTGGTAAAGAAAGGTCTGTAGGAGAAGTTCAAAGTATTTGAGAAGAAGGAAGCCCGTCGTTAGATGGGCTTTTTCTTTTCCAATCGTTCGCGTATCGCCGGCTTTCGCAACTCGCGAAGGACATCTTTTCCAATCCATCTCGCGCTTCTCTGTGACAAGCCGCTCCATCGTTCGGCGATCGGCAAAACGAGCTCCAGCCTGTCTATTCGGGATTTACCAACTTGCCTCAGCAACCAGCTGATAGCTTTCTGGACCAATGGACGGTCGTCGTTGATGTACTTCTCAGCGGTTATCAGAAATCCATTGATGACCTCATCCTCGAGTCGTTTGTGATGCACGACGACAGTTGTCATGAGTACCAGACCAGTCCTTCGAACATAGAGGCGCTCGTCCGCAGCCAGTTGATGTGATAGTGTTGGCGCAAAGGGTGCGCGGCGGAACAAATGAGCGCAAGCGCTATCGCACAGGTCCCAGCTGTAAAACTCCCCCGCCCATTGCCAGACGAGTTCTTCCGTCAGCGACCCAGGCGGCATCACGTGGATGGCCACATGCTTCATTTCGTGTATTGGGGACATCCATAACGCAAAAGCCAATTCCTCTGACTTGCCGACTTCCTTTGCCAGCCCTTGAATGACGGGATTCCTGACGCCCAGGACTTGTGGTGCTTCGATGCCATACCGGGCATACTGCTTGCTGAATTGTGGGTCGGCCAGGAACTCCAATCGCTGTCGAATGTCTTCGACAGTAAAGGATGATGTAGATCCTGTCATATCAGTCGGCAAGGATCCTGTACAATTCCAGGTTGAGGTAGTAGTGGTGCCCCTGAATAGATCTCTTTTCGAGAACGCCCATCTCTGCTAGCGTATTCAGATAGTTTCGCGCCGTGTTCTCCGCATAGATCCTCTCATCCGTCAGGTGCTTTACCTTGATGTAAGGGTTCTGAAAAATCGCTTCGATCAGCTGGTCAGGCCGTCGGATATCGGTCGACTTCGATACTTCTTCCAGGATCGCATCCTTTGCGGAAATGATATCATTGATCTTATTGTACGTGATATTGGAGGTCACTTCGATGGCCCTCAGCATGTAGACGATCCATTTCTCCCAGGCCCCACGCTGAGAAACCCCCGCAAGCAAAGCGTAGTAGTCGCTTTTGTTGTCAATGATGTACTTGCTGAGAAACAGAATGGGGTAGTCGAGTAATCCCTGTTGCGTGAGGTAGTGGATATTAAACACACGACCTGTCCTGCCATTACCGTCCCGGAAGGGATGGATCATCTCAAACTGACAGTGGGCAATCGCCATTTTGATCAAAGGGTCTGCGGGATACTTGTCATTGTCATTAGCAAATTCGGCGAGGTTGTCCAGCTTCGGTTCCAAAACGCCGTTTCCACGGGGTGGTGTGTAGACAACCTGACCGGCGCTTGGCCCGGAGTTGCCCCTTTTGATGACTATCTGCGCAAATGGTGGGCGGATCCCATCGTTGGCCTGCTTCACGACACGGTAGATCTGTATGAAGTATTGTCTGTCGAACCCATTCTCCGTAAGGTACTTGGTACCAGTCCACAGCGCCTCTCGATAGCGCAGGACTTCCTTTGGAGGACCGGAGACCTCGTCCTGGCCTTCGCTGAATGCTTTGTACAGTTCATCGTCCGTCGTGAAGATATTTTCAATCGCACTGGACGCCTTGGCCTCTTGCAAACTGATGGTGTTGATCAACACTCCCTGATTGGGGATGGCGATGCTCCGACCCTGGAGGCGGCCGAGCGCTTGCTTGGCTTTCCCCAGCTGCTCGTAAACCTCTAGCGTCTTGAAGTGGTCATCGGGAATGGGCATCAGTGGAAGGTCATTCCAGGGGGCTTCTCGATTGGGGTTAATGGAATAGGCCATGCGTGAATGGGGTAGTGGAAAAATGGCTTACGCCACAAGTTACCCATCATACATCAATTAAACATCAAATTAATGTTTATAAATCGCGACATGTGCTACCACCCATGCATTTTGACGTAGATTCGCATTTCTTTAATTCGTCCTCAGCGTTCCTGCCATGAAAAACCGATCCGCGGCCCTAGGCTTCATTTTTGTAACGGTCCTTATCGACATTACGGGTCTGGGAATCATCATTCCCATCATGCCGACGCTGATTTCAGACCTTATTGGTGGGACACTCAGTGAAGCTTCCATTTACTCGGGCTGGCTGATTTTTGTATACGCCTTCTTTCAATTTCTTTTTGCCCCGATCCTGGGGGGGCTCAGTGATCATTTTGGTCGCCGACCTGTACTGTTGATTTCTCTTTTTGGGCTGGCAGTGGACTACCTGTTCCTGGCGTTGGCACCTACCATCGGATGGCTTTTTCTGGGCCGGGTGATCGCAGGGATCGGAGGAGCGTCTTTCACCACGGCTTCAGCTTATGTGGCAGATATTTCTACACCCGAAAAGCGTGCGCAGAATTTTGGATTGATAGGGGCCGCCTTTGGCCTGGGTTTCATCGTCGGGCCGGTAATAGGCGGTTTGCTGGGTGAGATGGGGCCCCGAGTCCCTTTCTTCGCTTCCGCAGGACTGACCTTCGTCAACTGGCTGTATGGATTCTTTGTCGTGCCGGAGTCGCTCTCTCCGGAGAATCGGCGGCCGTTCGAGCTGCGAAGAGCCAACCCCGTGGGAACCTTGCTCCAATTGCGTAAATACACAATCATCGCGGGACTGCTCATCGCCTTGTTCTTTGTCTACGTCGCACAGCATGCCACGCACAGTACTTGGGCTTTTTTCACCCAAGAGAGTTTTGAATGGAGCCCTCGTGATGTGGGACTTTCACTAGGGTTCATAGGTGTTCTTATCACCATTGTGCAGGGACTGGTCATCAAACCTGTCGTGTCTCGGGTGGGTCAGAAGAATGCACTGTATCTGGGACTATCCTTCAATGCCTTGGGTTTACTGCTTATTGCCATGGCTACCGAAGGCTGGATGATCTACGTTATCATGCTACCCTATTGCCTTGGAGGCCTCGCCGGCCCGTCCATGCAGGGCATCATGTCCTCCCAGGTCAGCGCCACCGAGCAGGGAGAGTTGCAGGGGGGATTGACAAGTTTGATGAGTTTCACTTCGATCATTGGGCCTCCTTTGATGACAGGCATCTTCTACTACTTCACAGCACCGGAAAACGAGATCTACTTCCCGGGTGCTCCATTCGCGCTTGCTACCGTACTGTCGGTGACCAGTATCGTTTTTGCGATCAGGTCGCTTTCCACTCTGAAGTAGAAAAGTCCTCGTGGAAGCAACCTTCCATGAGGTACGTGCATCTAATGCTAAAAGTCAAAAGCTCACGATGCTCAAAAATTACCTCAAGTCCTCCCTGAGGAACCTACTCAAGAATCCTCTCTCTGCTTTTATTAATGTGTTTGGCCTGGCGTTGGCCGTGGGTACCTGCATGGTTACCTATGCGTACCTGTCCCTGGAAATGGGGATGGAAGAAATCCACACCAAGCGCGATCGACTCTTCATGGTCACCAGTCTCGTGAATAGGGATGGAGAGGCCAATTTGTATGGTGTGTCGCCGGCGCCTATTGGTGCGCAGTTGAAGCAGGACTTTTCGCAAATCGAACGATACACCCGCATCAATTATCGGGATGTCATTGTCAAGCGCGACGAAAACGTATTTCAGGAGTATGTGATGATGGTCGATCATGAGTACTTCGAAATGTTTGACTATGCCTTCGTGCGCAGAGGAGGCGGTTCACTGATTGAAAGGGGCAAGGTCGTGATCAACGATGAGGTCGCCACCAAGTACTTCGGGGACGAGGATCCACTGGGCAAACCAATCGAAATGCGCTTCAACTCCGGTCAGAAAGTGATCCTTACTGTTTCGGGTGTCGTTGAGATTGAACCAATGACCACTAGCCTGAGTTTCGCCTTCCTGACCTCCTTTGACTTGTTGGAGACCGTTGAGGAATTTCAACCCTCCGATTGGTCCACGAATATTCGGGCAACATTCCTCGAATTGAGGGATGCGCAGGATGTTTCCCTGATAGCGGCTGGCGCCAACAATTACAGAGGGGTCACCAATGATGCGCAAACCGACTGGGAAGTAGAGGACTTCACTATGGAGCCCCTATCGACGCTCTACGATCGTTCCAATGAGATCCGTTGGGATATATCTGGCGAATCGGACCGGGAGGGGCATGTTGTCCTGACCATCATCGGCCTTTTCATGTTGGCACTGGCCTGCCTCAACTATCTGAATATCGCGATTGCGTCGGCCACAAAGCGATTGAAAGAAATCGGCGTGCGGAAAGTCATCGGTGCTAATCGGGGAAGACTCGTCGTTCAGTTTCTCATCGAGAACCTCGTTTTGGCGTTTTTAGCCTTGTTGATGGGCTTTGTGATTGCCCAGACGATTTTCCTCCCAGGGCTCAAGAGCCTGTTTGCCGTTGAGTTCTACCTCGACGTTCTCAGCATCCAGTTTGTCATCTTCGTCGTTGGTATGCTAGTACTTACGGCCGTGGCTTCTGGGGCGTATCCCGCGCTTTACATCTCCAGGTTTCAGGCGGTCAACATCTTCCGCGGCAGTCTCAAGTTTGGGAAGCGCAACAAGCTGACGAAGATTTTCCTGACCATCCAGTACATCTTGGCATGTATCACCGTGGTCTGCGGTATCACCTTCAGCCTCAATACCGATTGGATTGCCGAGAGACCATGGGGCTACGATAGGGACAATACGATGATGGTCAGCGTCCGCGACCATGCGTCCTATGAAAAGCTTAGGAATTCTATGATGGCGGTGCCTGAGGTAGAGCAGGTTTCAGGGGGACGGCATCATCTGGGTAGAAGTTCATCCTCGTCGATCCTGCAGTTTCCGGATCGGAAATTCGAAGCGTCGCGACTGGATGTGGCCGCCAACTATGTAGCTACGATGGGGCTGAAGGTCGTCGAAGGGCGTGATTTCAGAGAAGACTATGCATCCGATGAGACCGCCGTCTTGGTCAATGAGACTTTTGCCCGACAGCTGGAATGGGATGACCCCATAGGTCAGAGGTTCCGCTTCGACAGCGCTCAATACACGGTGATTGGGGTGCTGGAGGACTTTCACTACTACAGTTTTTGGGCGGAGATCCTACCCATTTTCTTACGGGTAGACAACGAGGAGGACTACAGGTATCTGGCATTGAAGGCGAGGTCTGGTGCTTCGAAAGAAGCATTTGCACAGCTTCAATCGCAATGGCTCGCCCTTTTCCCGGACTTTCCATTCGAAGGTGATTATCAAGGTGACATGTTCAACGATTTCTTCCGAAATATCAATGGCCACAAGGTGATGATGTCCACTGTCGCCATCATGGCACTGATGTTGTCCTGTTTCGGTCTCTATGGGTTGGTAGCCTTGAATGTTGCTGGGCGCCGTAAGGAATTCAGCATTCGCAAAGTACTGGGCGCTGGCCTTGGATCCTTGGTCAAAGCTGTAGGGTCGTACTTCATGATTTTCATGATCATCGCCATGGTGCTGGGCGCCCCCATCAGCTATTATCTTATTAAGCTATTTATGGACACCATCTACGAGTACCACATGGCGATGAGTGCTGGTCCCGTCATTATGGCCATATTGGTCATTCTCTTCACCGTCCTGTTGACGCTTAGTTCCCAGATACACAAGGTAAGCACGGCGAATCCTACGGATGGATTGCGGAGTGAATAAAGACAATGAGCAAGTGTACTAGGTAAGTCCGGAGCGGGGTCTATTCTCCGCTCCACTTATTTCTACGAATCGGTTCTTTTTGGCAATGAGCAAGGGATGGGAAATCCTTGAAGGGCCGGTCCAATAATCGTCGCGATTCGGTTACCTTTGGCGGTTCATTGAAGACGGCACTATGTTAAACATTGTACTTTTTGGTCCTCCCGGCGCCGGGAAGGGCACTCAAAGTGAAAGATTGATCAACAACTACGGTCTCGTTCACCTATCCACAGGAGACCTGTTTAGGAAGCATCTGGGTGAAGGTACAGAGCTTGGAAAACTGGCCCAGGGATTCATGGATGCAGGTAAGCTTGTCCCGGATGAGGTGGTCATCAAGATGGTCGAGGACAAGATTGAGCACCACCTGGAGGACAAAGGCTTCATTTTCGATGGCTTCCCGCGGACTGTGCCTCAAGCGGAGGCGCTGGATACCATGCTCAAGTCGCATGCGCTGCGCATTTCAGGAATGATCTCTTTGGAGGTGCCGGAGGAGGAGCTCAAGCGCCGTCTTTTGGATCGTGGCAAAACCTCGGGACGCGTGGACGATCAGAACGAAGAAAAGATCAATACCCGGATTCAGGTATATAAAAACGAGACTGCACCCGTCGCCCATTACTATGAAGAGCAAGGCAAGTTCAACAGCATTCATGGCGTGGGATCAATAGAAGACATCAGTCAGAAGATCGCCGACGCCATCGGTTCCTTCTAGTTTCCTTCGATGGAGACCAACTTCATAGATCACGTCAAGCTCTACGCCCGTTCGGGTGCCGGAGGCGCTGGCTCTGTTCATTTCCGGAGAGAGAAGTTTGTGCCCAAAGGGGGGCCGGATGGAGGCGATGGGGGCCGTGGAGGTCATGTGATCTTGCGTGGCAATAAGCAGATGTGGACGCTCCTGCATTTGCGCTATCGCAAGCACATTCGTGCGGAGAATGGACTGCCGGGCGAGGGCGGTAATCGCACAGGCCGCGATGGGGAGGACATTATCCTGGAGGTACCGCTGGGTACCGTGGCGCGAGATCAAAACACCGGCGAGCAGCTGGCGGAGATTCTTGATGATGGCGAGGAGCAGGTCATTCTTGCAGGCGGTCGAGGCGGGCAGGGCAACAGCCACTACAAAAGTTCGACCAATCAGGCCCCGAGATATGCGCAGCCCGGTGAGGAGGCGATAGAAAAGGAGGTCATACTGGAGTTGAAGCTACTGGCCGACGTCGGCCTTGTAGGTTTCCCCAATGCGGGCAAATCGACACTTCTGTCGGTCCTCTCTGCCGCCAAGCCCGAAATCGCTGATTATCCATTTACGACGCTGACGCCCAACCTTGGTGTGGTCGCTTACAGAGACCATAGGTCGTTTGTAATGGCCGATATTCCCGGGATCATTGAGGGGGCCGCCGAAGGTCGGGGGTTGGGTACGCGCTTCCTCCGCCACATAGAGCGGAACAGCATGTTGCTGTTTCTTATCCCCGCTGATGCCGACGATATCGAGAAGGAGTATCGTATCCTGCTGAATGAGCTGGAAAAACATAATCCAGAATTGCTCGACAAAGATCGCCTGGTGGCCATTTCGAAGTCAGATATGCTCGATGAGGAGCTCCAACAGGAGATTTCTGAGGAGTTAGACGCGTTGCCTCATTTGTTCATCTCCAGTGTGGCCCAGGCGGGTTTGCAGGAGTTGAAGGATCAGATTTGGATCAAGCTAACAACTGAGGGAGCCTAAGTCTGTCATAATGTCACTGTCCACGTGTTTGGCAAAGAAATTGACGACTAGCAGCGGATCACATTTGTAAAACTTCCGAAGGAAAATGCAGCAAGAAGTGAAAGATCAGAACGAAGAAATCAAAGAAAAAGAGGTGGTAGGTAGCGAGGAAGAAAATCAAACTTCCAATGATGAGATGTCCTCAGATTCGGATGCGCCTGCATCGGAAAATGAGGAAACAGTGGATCCAGTGCAGCAATTGGAAGACAACTTGAAAGAGTCAAAAGAGAAATATCTCCGGCTATATTCGGAATTCGAGAACTTCCGACGCAGAACTTCCAAAGAGAAAATGGAGCTTGTGAGCACTGCCAGCAAAGATTTGGTGGTGGACTTGCTTCCGGTACTTGATGATTTTGCTCGGGCTATGAGCTCTGCAGAAAAAGAAGAAGGTGCCGGTACGGCTGTGGAGGGATTCACGCTCATCAGCCAGAAATTCCGCAAGATATTGGAGGCCAAAGGCCTGAAGGAGATGGAGATCAAGCCGGGCGATGAGTTCAATGATGAATTTCATGAAGCCATCACGCAGATCCCCGCTCCGACGGAGGACCTCGCTGGCAAAATCGTGGATGTAGTGGAGAAGGGCTACTTCATGAATGACAAAGTGATACGATTCGCGAAGGTGGTCACGGGCGCTAAAAACTGATTATGTCCACAAAAAGAGATTATTACGAAGTTCTGGGTGTAGACAAGTCTGCCTCTGCCGATGAGATCAAGAAGGCGTATCGAAAGATAGCTATCAAATTTCATCCGGATAAGAATCCCGGAGATCCCGATGCTGAAGACAAGTTCAAAGAAGCGGCAGAAGCCTACGAAATCCTGAGCAACGAGGACAAAAAGGCGCGCTACGATCGCTTTGGTCATCAGGGTGTTGGCGGCGGAGGATTCAGCGGCGGTGGCATGAACATGGAAGATATCTTCTCACAGTTTGGAGATATTTTCGGTGGCGGCAGTCCCTTTGAGAGCTTCTTTGGTGGAGGGAGAAGTACACGACGCACCCGCAAGGGCACCAATCTTCGTATTAAGCTCAAGCTCACCCTGGAGGAAGTCGCCCACGGTGTTGAGAAGAAAATCAAGGTCAACCGACTGAAGGTCGACCCCAATACTACCTTCAAAAATTGTCCTACCTGTAATGGTACCGGACAGATCAAAAAGGTGATGAACACCATGCTGGGGCAAATGATGTCGACTACTACCTGTTCGGCCTGTGGCGGGTCCGGTCAGATAGTCGATAGTCGCGGTTCGGGTGTTGATAGCACCGGCCTGAAAAGGGAAGAGGAAGTCATCTCCATCAAGATCCCTGCGGGAGTGGCGGATGGCATGCAGCTATCGATGTCGGGAAAGGGCAATGAAGTGCCTGGCGGTGTCCCTGGAGATCTACTGATCGTCATCGAGGAGGCCGAGCATGACATGCTGCAGCGCGATGGCAACAATGTCATTTTTGAGCTCTACCTGAGCTTTATCGATGCGACATTGGGTACTTCTGTGGAGGTCCCCACGATCTCAGGCAAAGTGAAGATCAAAATCGACCCTGGTACGCAGAGCGGAAAGATCTTGCGCTTGCGTGGTAAGGGTGTGAGTGATATCGATGGTTACACCAAAGGTGACCAACTTATTCATGTCAATGTCTGGACGCCCAAGCAGCTAACCAAAGAAGAGCGAAATATCCTCGAATCGCTGCGAGGATCTGAGAATTTTGAGCCCAGTCCTTCGAAAGGCGACAAAAGCTTTTTCGAGAAAATGAAAGAATTCTTTTAGAATCTTTTAACATCGCAACAACTTAGGGCCAGATTCGTATTATTCAGCATGCTTAAGTGGGCATTGACAATGGGTATGAGCTGTGTGCTTACAGTACAGTTGGCAGCGCAGTTAAAAAAATTCTATTCTCTCGACGAAGTATCGAACTACGATACTGTTAATTTTAATTTCGTCGCGACTTCCGGACATTCTTACTGGAGGCTGGTTCCTCAGGACAATCCTCTCCTCATTTACGGCAATCCTGATCTGGAAAAGATCAATCCTTCCTTTGATGCGATCGTCGAAGGGCGCCGATGTGATGTGAAGTTGCGATTGGAGGAGTATCGCCGTTCCGGCCTGGGAGATGGCCTGGCGTTTGCCATGCTGGGCTCTTCGCCATCTGAACACGATGATAACTACTGGAAGGTGCTCCTGAGTAATGACAAGGTCTACAACCTCGATCTCCATTTTGGGATTGGCACATCAGACATTGATCTGAGTGGTGCCAAGGTGCAGTGCCTCAAGGTGAAGACTGGCAGCGCCGATGTGAAACTCACCTATGACCACGAAAATGCTAACCTCTGCGAGATGGACTCTCTCAATGTCGAAGTGGACATGGGGTCATTTACGGCGACTGACCTCGACCATGCCAGAGCAAAATTCATCAATTGCAAGATCGGTTTCGGTTCTGCCGTTCTGGATTTCGCCCACCCTCCGAAGACGGACTGCGAAGTGCGTGCGAACGTGGGTCTTGGCAGCCTGGAGATCGTCCTTCCCCGAGAGGAGCCAGTGATCATCTATTTGAGTGATTCGCCATTCCGTGGGCTCAACATGGGCAAGGACTTCGAGGAGGTGGAGAAGAATGTCTTCATCAACAGGTCCTACAGTGAGGACGCCGAAAACCTGTTGACATTCCGTGTTGATGTGTCGCTCGGTAGCATCGACTTCGAGTACGCCGACTAGCCTTCTTTTTCCTGTACGATGATCCCCTCAGTGATGAACCACTGGGCGGCGATATACGTGAGCATGACGAGTGCTCTGCTTCCTTCGAATGCTCCCACAAACTTGCCCCACGCCAAGAGGGAATCTGAAATTGCAAAGAGCACAATTCCTATGACTACCAACTGGTAACTACTCTGGCTGACCAGTCCGTGCCGGTGTGCGGCGATTCCCACTGTCGCGCAAATCACCAGGGCATAGACAATCACGGGTGTGGCCATGCTCCCTGTATGTGGTACGAGTAAATACAACATCAGAATGCCATACAGGAGGACCAGGGTCGCGAACCGCCAGTTGAGGCGGAATTGGAACTGGATGGATTTTAGAAAAGTGTAACTGTACACCAGGTGGGCGATGAGGAAGGAAGAAAGGCCCATGAGGAAGTAGATCTCTCCCTCTTGCATCAGTGAGAGGTCGCCAAACCAGCTGAAGATGAGTCCGGCTGTGAGTAGCAGGCTCAAGGCTGTCACATGACCGCGTGTGGATTCATACACATAAGCTATTAACAAGGGCATGAGGGCTACTTTGGTGTAGTCCGTGAGGGTGGTGACACCAAGCAGGTGACCGATGACGTTTCCCAAGCCTACGAGTAAGTAGGCCCAAAAGATGACTTTCGCTTTCATTGGCTAGGAGGTAAATGTCGAAAATACAGAAATCGGAGTTTTGAGTTTAAGGAATTTCGAATTCATTCAATTGTCAGACAAGTCCCAAACTCAAAATTCAGAACTCCTCAACTCAAAACTAAGCGGGTTTAGACATATGCCGGTTTGCCTCGATTGATCACCAGATAAGCGAAGCCTACCAATGAGAACGCGCCGGAGACGGCAAAGATCAGAGGGAAACGACTTGGGTCTTGCTGGAAGACGGATCCGGACACCAGCGAGCCCATTCCAATGCCCACCTCAAGAAACATGTACAAGGTCGCAATCCCACGCCCACGAAACTGCTCAGGACACAGGTCCACGGCCCATGCGAACAAGGTCGGGTTGGTCAATCCATTGCCGACCCCATAGATCAATGCGCCTGCAAACAGCCAGACGGGGTTCGTCGCAAATCCGGTGAAGACCATACTTCCGAATATGATGACCATACTGACGCGGAGTACGGCCACCCTACCGATCTTATCCGATAGCCTACCTCCAAACAATCTCGAGAGCATGGACGACCCGGTATAGAATGTGAAGAACAGGCCTTTATTCTCGATGCCCAGATGCTTGCTGAAGTCTGGTGAAAGCGTGAGCAGCGTACCGAACGCGATCATGGAGAAGATCATGACCACTGACGCAGGTATCACGGTAGGCTCCAGGACGTCGTTCCACCCTACCCGAAGCATGGAGAAATGGAATTTCTTGCGCTTGACCAGCGTCTCTTTCATACCACTGAGGATCAGAATTGAGAGGATGGACGAGGCACCACTTACGTAGAACAGCGTGTTGATACCAAACTCAAGGAAGATCATCGACCCAATCGAAGGCCCCAGTGCCATTCCCGTGGTCCCACAGAAGCTGACGATACCCATGGCTTCTCCGCGACGGTCGGCAGGTATAATATCGGCCACATAGGCCGAAGTGCCTGTCGGTTTGAAGCCTGTGGCAAATCCATGCATGAATCTCAATGCCAGGAAGCCGAAAACTGATGCCAGTGCCGGATATAGAAGGCAAACGATCATCCCAACCGTCGACCCCACGATCATAACAGGGATCCGTCCCCACTGATCTGTAAGTTTCCCACTGAAGGGCCGCGACAGGCCGGCAGTTAAGGTGGCCAGTGCGATGATGAGGCCGAGGTACTCCTCTCCACCCAGTGACTTGAGATAGTCCGGCATCTCGGCGAGCGCCATGGTGATGCTAGTGAAGAATAAAAAGGAACTCAGGCACAGCAGCCAGAAGTCGACGGTGTAACGCTTCAAAGCGGGTCTATAGGTTATGGTTATCGTGTGATGATCAGAGGTCTGAAAATCAGTCCGTCTGTTCCTGCATCAACACGGATTTGATAAAATCGTTCAGGTCACCATCCAAAACGTTTTGCACATCCGTTCTTTCGAAGCCTGACCGGGCGTCCTTGATCAGTTTGTAGGGGTGCAAGACGTAGTTCCTGATCTGGGATCCGAAGTCGATCTTCATCTTGCCTGCCTCCACCTTGTCACGCTCGGCATTGCGTTTTTCCACTTCGCGCTGGTACAGCTGAGACTTCAGCATTTGCATGGCTCGCTCCCTGTTGGCCAGCTGCGATCGCTCCACCTGGCATACGACTACTATACCTGTGGGCTTGTGCGTGAGTTGGACCTTGGTTTCCACCTTGTTGACGTTCTGTCCACCTGCGCCACCAGATCTCGAGGTTTGCATCTCGATGTCGTTGGGGTTGATCTCGATCTCGATGGAGTCGTCCACCACCGGATAGACATAGACCGATGCGAATGACGTATGTCTTCGCCCACCACTGTCGAAAGGGGAAATGCGTACGAGTCGGTGCACCCCGTTCTCAGACTTCAGGTAGCCATAGGCCATGGGTCCCTCGAATTCAAGGGTTACGGATTTCACGCCTGCCACATCACCCGCCTGAAAGTCCACTTCGCGTACTTTGTAGCCGTTGGATTCTCCCCACATGATGTACATTCTCATGAGGATTCCCGCCCAGTCGTTGCTTTCTGTACCACCGGCGCCAGGTGTGATTTGAAGCATGGCACTCAGCTGGTCTTCTTCCTCGGAGAGCATCTTTTTGAGCTCCAGCTCTTCGAGTTGCTTGAGTGCTTTTTGATATTCAGATTCTACCTCGCCTTCCTCTGCTTCACCGAGTTCGGCAAACTCATTGAGTGTTTCCACGTCGCCGAGGGACGTCTCGAGCTCTTCGAAGGCAGTGGTCCAGCTCTTCTTGGCACGAATGGCCTTCAGTACCTTCTCGGCACCTTCGGGGTCATTCCAAAAATCGGGTTGGGCTGTGACGAGTTCTTCTTCCTCTAGTTCCTTCTTCTTGCGATCGTAGTCAAAGGTACCCCCTCAAGGCATTAACGCGAGCCTTCATGTCTTTCAGCTGATCAGCAGTCATAGTGGGTTTGTCAATTTTTTGAAGGGCGAAATTAATGAAATCTGGTCGTGTTCTGGCACTGAAAGCCCCTTTCTTCAAAATGTCGGCGCTGCCCCCTCGGTAGGGAGGCTTTGGAAGACAGATTTACATTTGGTCCAGGAAAATCTCTTGTTTTACCCTGCCCCTAAAGGGAACCAAGAGATTTTCAAGCTGCGCACCCTTTAGGGTCGGGGTCAACGGGGCTTGAAAATCGTAGAATTATCTGCTGTCATCTCCTTTTTGTGCGTTTGGGGACCAAATGTTATGTCTCTGGATGACGGGATTCGCGTGGGTAGGAGACTAGTTGACGATCACTGCCTTTCGCTTCTCTCCCAACACAAAGTACTTCGGCTCAATAAGTCTCAGAATGATACTGGCGGTGATGAGAGCCGCCGAGACAATAATTACGGAAGGGTGCAGGTTTACTTTCCCCTCCTTTTCGGTGATAAGCTGATTGCCAACATCTACAATGGGCAGGGCAAGCCCGGCCATCATCAACTTGCCCGGCGAGCTTCGGAAGCTGAACCAAGACACATTCTTTCCCTTGATATCAAATCGATCGATATCCTTCAAATAGACCTCCGTACCAAAGACGACGAAGTAATCATCCCCAAAACCTTCGATAGGCCCCGAAACAAAATAGGGATCACCTTTCAACTGGAAGCGTATCTCTTCACCACTGAAAAACCTCACCTCCCGCCTTCCGCCCAGCTTTTTGAGGTAGAGGAACGGCTGCTGGGCAAAGGCATCCACGGATGTCCAGGACAACAAACAGGCGATGAGTAGAGTGCGAACCATGGCGACTTCTAAGGTACTACTTAGAAGCCCGGTAGAGGAGCGCCTAACTTATTTTAACGCATGCCTTAACAAATATTGGGACCATTGCTAGCACCAACTTGAAAGTCACGCTGTCGGTGAATATTGGGGCCAGACCCGATAGGCAAGGATAGCACCGCAAATGAGGAACATGATCTGGTAGGGTGTATTCATGTGGATCTCCATGTTTTGCCCCAGGACAAAAAGCATGACAACTATGACCATGAACGACAAGAAGCCAGAGAACTCCCAGTGTTTCTCCTTCACCTTTCGGTTGAAGAATATCTTGGTCATCAGTCCTCCGTAGAGGAAGTTGAACCAAATCAACTCTGTACGGTGCTTCAGAAATATCTGGCTAAAGGTGGGGTACTCTTTGCTGACTACGAGAATGAGGTCTATAACGATCATCGCCCCCAAAGCGACGATGATGATGATTTTGATGATCTTAAGTCTTCTCTGCATGACGGCTAGGAGATTTTAATGTTCATGGACCAAATGAAGTGACCGTAGAGGAAGCCCAGCAGCAGGAGCGAAATGAGGAAAGTATTGGACTTCTTGAAAGGTACCAAGTGGCCAATGAGGAGCATAAGTAAGCAGACGCCAAAAAGCACCACCACCGGGATGATGTAGTTCATATAGAAGAACTCCAGCTTCGTCCCGAGAAACAAGTGTCCTCCGACTGCGCCCAGGGCGAATGGCAGGAAAAACGCCTTGCCACGTGACCATTGCAGTATCAGAATGTTGGAGGTGTCGTTGTCAAGGTCATTGAGATTGAGAATGACTTCCAGCACGACATAGGAGACCGCGAAGATGATGAGGATGAGCTCGACGACAATATGGGGTTCCATTGGTTTGAGAATTTACCTGCAAAATATATGCGCAGGTGTAAATTCCTACCTCTGGTAGCAGAAATTCCAGTTCCTACAAGACAAAGGGCTATCCTCCGATGGAGGAGTCTCAGACTTTGTACACCCAGCCGTGAGGATCCGGCTTCTTGCCTTCTTTGATGTCACTGAGTTCCTGGAGGAATCCCAGAGAGTGCTGTCTTCCCTCTACTGGTGGCAGGTCGTAGTCCTTGCCTTCATGACCGATGGTTTTGATCTGTGCGATGGTGGCGGCAGTACCGGCACCGAAAGCCTCTTGCAAGGTTCCGTTTTCGATCGCATCGATGATCTCGGTTACCTTGATCGGGCGCACATCCACGTTCATACCCTTGTCTCGGGCCAGCTGGAGGATGCTGTCGCGCGTGATACCGTGCAGGATCGTATCCCCCGCCGGTGGTGTGACGAGTGTATCGTTGATGACGAACATCAGATTCATCGTGCCGGACTCTTCCAGGTACTCGTGGTTCTTCGCATCAGTCCATATGAGCTGATGATAACCCTGCTCCTGAGCCAGTTTGGCCGGATACAGCGCCGCTGCGTAGTTGCCACCGGTCTTGGCAAAACCAACACCACCAGCAGCTGCGCGGGTATAATGCGTTTCTATCTTCACCTTCACGGGCTCTGAGTAGTAAGCGCCCACAGGACCGGTGATGATCATGAAGGTATAAGTATCTGACGGTCGGATACCGATGTAGGGATCCATTGCCATTTGGAATGGCCGG
This sequence comes from Cyclobacteriaceae bacterium, assembly GCA_965227935.1. Classification (GTDB taxonomy): domain Bacteria; phylum Bacteroidota; class Bacteroidia; order Cytophagales; family Cyclobacteriaceae; genus JAWPMT01. The sequence continues at coordinate 1,666,817 of CBDDGS010000055.1, forward strand.
ATGTAAAGGGAGGTGCCGGCTGCACCAGGTACCCATGCTTCGTCCAGTTTGAGCAGCTCTGTCATCGAATGCATGAACAGCTCCTCAGGTACCGGCGGCATGCACATGCGCACGGCGCTCTTCACCATTCGCTTTGCGTTGTCCTGAGGTCGAAAGACCAGCACTTCTCCGGAGTCGCTCCGATAAGCTTTTAAACCCTCGAAGATGGTCGAGGCATAGTGCAATGTCGTGTTGGCGGGGCTCAGCTTCAGGTCACCATAGGGCACGATCCGGTGATCTCTCCACTCGCCGTCGTAGTAGTCGGCGATGAACATGTGGTCACTGTAGACCTTGCCAAAAACAGGATTGTCCAGGTCAACGTCCGGCAGTTTGGACTGTGTGGTTCTTTGCGTGTTGATTGTAATGGTATCGATCATAGCAGCGTCGTAATTATTTGGGCACCCATGGAGTTTCCGGTACTCCGAGGTCCTTGGCCAGCTTCCGCGACATTATAAAGAAATAATCGGACAGCCGATTGAGAAAAGGAAGAATACTATCTCCCAGATCCTCTACCTGCGCCAGCTTCTCGACTGATCTTTCGGCGCGGCGGCATACCGTTCTGCAAATGTGGCACAATGAGACGACCGGATGGCCCCCTGGCAATATGAAATTTTTCAGTTGTGGCAACTCTTCGTCGTACTTGTCGATCCATGCCTCCAGCTGTTTGACCTCCTGAGTGCCAATAGACGGCAGGGAAGAGCCATCAAAGTCCTTGTCAGCGGCTAGCAGGGAGCCAATGGAGAAGAGATGCTCCTGCACCCAATAGAATTGGTTGCCGATCCGTGGTTCCACTTCCTTCTGATCCCGCAGGTGTCCCAGAAATGCATTGAGTTCGTCGACGGTGCCATAGGCTTCGATCTTGCTATCAGACTTCGCCACTTTTTTGCCGCCGAGCAAGGAGGTGTTGCCCTTGTCACCCGTCTTTGTATAGATCTTCCAGCCCATCAGACAGGTTCTGGTGATCTTACCTGTGTGTTCTTCTCGTCAGATTCGACCATACCGTCCCTGAGTCGAATGATCCGATGGGCGTAGGCGGCGATGTCCTCCTCGTGCGTCACCATGATGATCGTATTGCCTCGGTCGTGCAGTTCCTGGAATAGGTCCATGATGCTGTAAGAGGTCTTCGAGTCGAGGTTTCCAGTGGGCTCATCAGCGAGGATGATACTCGGATCATTCACCAACGCCCGAGCGATGGCTACCCTTTGTCGCTGTCCACCTGACAGTTCGTTGGGTTTGTGCTGCGCCCGGTCATCGAGGCCCACGCCTGCCAGTGCGCTCAATGCTTTCTCTTCTCTTTCGGCCTTCCCGTATCCCGCGTAGATCAGGGGCAGGGCCACATTGTCGAGAGAGGTAGCCCGGGGGAGTAGGTTGAAGGTCTGGAAGACGAAGCCAATCTCGCGGTTGCGGATCTCGGCCAATTCGTTTTCAGACAGGTCGCTGACATCATTGCCATTGAGAACATAGGTACCAGAGGATGGCGTGTCCAGGCATCCGATGATGTTCATCAGTGTCGACTTCCCGGACCCCGAAGGACCCATAAAAGCCACATATTCGCCTTTCTTGATATTGATAGAGATAGACTTGAGGGCGTGGATGGTCTCACTGCCCATTACATATCTTCTCGCGATGTCTTTTGTTTCGATGATTTGAGTCATGACCCTTCGATGCTACTGTCGCTACCTGTGTTTTTCGGTCGATAAAAGTAGCGAATAAACGATGAAACTAAGCGACCTAGTGTGAAGACGTGTCTTGCGTACTTAGGGTTCGCACTTTTCCTTATGTTCATTACTTTTCATGTTCTAATGGGAAAACTACCAAGCACATTTTTTCAGGATGTCTATGAGGTCGTGAAGCTGGTGCCTCATGGCCGTGTCACAACGTACGGCGCTATTGCCGCCTATTTGGGACTGAAGTCCTCAGCTCGCATGGTGGGGTGGGCCATGAATCAAACACCAAAAGGAGAAGGCATTCCTGCGCACAGGGTAGTGAACCGCCAGGGTCTGCTGACAGGCAAGGCGTTTTTTGGTGTGCCGGATGAGATGCAGAAGCGCCTGGAGGCCGAGGGCATCGTCGTCAAAGAAGATCAGGTCCAGCACTTCAAGGAGGTCCTTTGGGAACCGATGAAGGAGCTGGAGTTATGATTCCGCGGGTGCATTCTGCCCTGTCCTCAGCAGTACGAGCCCTATAAATGTGAAGAGCCCATTGTACAGCAATATCTCGAAACCGATCTGTGGGAAGGTGACAGCGAGCAAATAGCTCAGTACCGGAGACGCCAGGCACACGATGGGCACGTACTTATCCCTGATCTGCCACTTCGTGAAAATCCCGAATGAAAACAGCCCCAATAAGGGTCCATAGGTGTAGCCCGCCACTCGCAGGACTGAGTTGATCACACTTTCATTGTTGATCGCGTCAAATACCAGGACCACGAGGAACAGCAAGGTGGAAAAGCCAAAGTGGACCAATATTCGGATTCTGGCCTTTTGGCCAAAATTCTCCGGCTTGAATCCGAGGAAGTCCACACAGAAGGACGTCGTCAGCGCCGTGAGTGCCGAGTCTGCACTCGAGTACGCGGCCGCCGTGATGCCCAGTAGAAACAGCACACCTCCCCATAGCGAGAAGTGATCTATGGCGATGTTTTGAAAGACCCGGTCGGTTCTCTCTGGCAGCTGGATGGCATTCAGTTCGGCAAATTGGAACAGCAGCACACCGAGTGTCAGGAACATCAGGTTGACAAATACGAGCGTGATGCTAAACCAGAAGACATTCTTCTGTGCGTCCTTCAGCGTCCGGCAGGTGAGGTTCTTCTGCATCATGTCCTGGTCCAGGCCGGTCATGACTATGGCGATGAAGGCCCCGGAGATAAACTGTCGGAAGAAATTCGTCGAGGAGCCGCTCCAGTCAAACACCCGGCTACGTGTATCGCTACCTACCTGGCTCATGAGGTCGCCCCACGACCAGCCCAGACTCTCTTTGATGAGGTAGATGCTGGTGATCACCGAGAGGATCATAAACAGGGTCTGCAAGGTGTCTGTCCATACGATCGTCTTGATGCCGCCCTTCAGCGTGTAGATCCAAATTAGGAAAATGGCGCAAGCCACCGATACGGCAAAAGGCAGGTTAAACTCCGCGAAGAATGCGTCTTGCAGTACCCACGCGACGAGAAACAACCGGAAGGAGGCACCCGCCACGCGGCTGACGAGGAAGAAGAGCGCCCCCATCTTGTAGGACCAGAAGCCAAATCGGTCTTCGAGGTATTGATAGATGGAGATGAGCTTCAGGCGGTAGTAGATGGGCATCAGCACCAGCGCGATCACCGCATACCCGGCCAGGTATCCTATGACGACCTGGAAGTAGTAGAAATTGGAGTTTTGCACCTCTCCGGGGCACCGAGATAAACGTCACTCCCGACAGGGAAGCGCCGATCATTCCGAACGCTACCAGGTACCAGGGTGACTGCCTGTTGCCGGTATAAAATGTCTCTGCTGTCGCTTTGCGAGACGTCACCCACGAGATGACGATAAGCAGCAGAAAATAGCAGATGACAACGATTGCAACCAGCGAGGTACTCATACTTTCTCCATTAAGTAGCCCGAAAATAATTAGAACCAGTAACTTTGTATAAATCTTGGATTTTATGCGATTCGAATTTCAGATAGAGGAGGAGGTAGCGGTAGAGGAAGTTGTCGATGATGAGGATCTCCGGGACCTTGTCGTCTTCAATGATGACTTCAATACCTTCGAGCATGTGATCGCTACCTTGATCAAGATTTGTAGGCATGACCCCCAGCAAGCTGAGCAGTGTACCTATATCATCCATTTCAAGGGCAAGTGCACAGTCAAAAAAGGCACTTACAAAGAGCTCAAGCCTATGCGCGAAGGTGTCTGTGATGCGGGCATCAAGGCGACCATCATCTGATGGACTATCCCTCCAAGCTTGTAGGCCAGGCCGTCGAAGAAATAGCGAAATTGCCCGGCATTGGTCGCAAGACCGCACTTCGATTGGTGCTCTTCCTTCTTAAGCAACCCGAGGATTTTACCGACAATCTTTCCGGCGCTCTCTCTGACCTTCGCCGCCAGGTGACGTACTGCAGCACTTGCCACATCATTGCCGATACCACAGAGTGTACCTGTCAGGGCATGTCTACTGATACTTCCGTGATTTGCGTGGTCGAGGATACACCTGATGTGCTGGCTGTCCGCGCCACTGGGCAGTACAATGGCATGTTCCACGTCTTGGGTGGCCGCATTTCCCCCGTCGACGGCATCGGCCCTGAGGACATTCACATCGATACGCTCGTCAAGCGTTTGACGCCTCCTACAGAGGTTCGGGAGATCATCCTTGCCCTGAGCAGCACCATGGAGGGTGACACGACCTCTTTCTACATCACCAAGCAGCTGCAGGACTTTGACGTGAAGATCACGACCATCGCGCGAGGCATTCCAATCGGGGGCGAGCTCGAGTATGCCGATGAGCTCACGCTAGGCAAGAGCATAGCAGCGCGCACGCTGTTTTCGGAATAACTGATTCCTCAATTGTTTTTTGGTTAGACGCATGTGGCCTAAGGCTCGTTTTTGGTGGGACGCCCCATCGCGCACGCCCTGAAGTAGCGAATTGTGAATTGATATCTCTTTAGCACTTGGCATTCGCTTACTTCAGGGCGGGCCTCTTGGCAGACCGGCGCTGGCGGGTCTGCCGCTTCCTCCCCTTGGCCACCCCTAGCCCCCTCTCAATGCTATTGAGCTAATGCTTGATTCTGTTTCCTTTGTCATCCTGAGGTCCTCGAAGGAGGCAAAGGAATGATGTCTGCACTTCGAGAACCTCAGTGTGACATCAATTTCAAGTCTCGAAGAATCCTTAGCTTAATAGCATTGAGCCCCCTCTAAGGGGGGAAATCTACATGATACGATTGTCCAGCCGGTGTGGACACCGGCATAGCGATCAACTTATTTTAGGACGGTACAGCATCTCCCCCTTGAGGGGGTTGGGGGGTGATTTTGACCTATCCGCCGTCAAAAGATTGCCGCTCCTCCTACGGCCGCCATCCGCGTGCCGCCGGAGCTTCAGCGGAGGAGCAAGGCTTGCCGAAGGCGCAGCGCAAAGACGGCGAGGAAACTTCTCAATCTAAAAAACCAAACACCTAAAAACTTAACCACCCAAACACTCTTCCGCCGTCAAAAGATTGCCGCGTCGCTATCGCTTCTCGCAAAGACGGCGAGGAAACTTCTCAACTATTCAACTTCTCAACCACTCAACTTTTCCTACTTCCCGTCAAAGTATAGAGCAGGAGCAGTGCCATGCCACAGATCATGACAAGCAGGTACCAGTTGGGGTTGCCGGCCTTGTAGGTTATCCACAGGCGCATACTCCCCATGATAAGTAAAAGGACTCCGAGAGCCACGCCAAGGCGCTTCATTTGCTTAGGATTCACTGGATAATTCTGTTGAAAACATGGGTAAAAAATGAACTCCGGATCTAATGCCATCCCGGTGTATTTGATGTTACTTGCAACACTCGCGCCATCAAAAATCGACGGGATTGATCCCTCTTTTGAAGGTGTGATTTAACAAAAAAACTCTACAACCTAAACCTCATGTCAAGATTACTTATCTGGTTTAACCCCGAAGATAATCGCCATAAATTAGGGTCGTATTCAGACTACGTGATCGAATGTGAACGCACCGCAAAAACGACGGAATTGGAAATACTATATGAGTTAGATCCAACTGTGGCAAAACTTGGCGATAAAATTATTAGGCAATTAAATGGTGAGAAAATCGTAATTACCATGTAAATTGCATTAAGATTTCTGCGCACGCAGAATTTGTCTATGCTGGTTGTATGCCCTGGAGCCAAAACGCTTCAGGGTTTTTTTATGGGTAAAAACGTAGGAATCAGCAAGTTAGCTCAGCCTCTACCCACAGGCTCCCGAAATGAGCATCTTCACGAGACAACAGGGCCAAAAGACCAATTCCTCGCAGGAGGGACCAAAGCAAGGCAAAATCTGCACCTCTAAAACTTGGATTTTTTGGATATATCCAAGAGCGATTTCATCTAAATCCGAAATTTCTGTATAACGGTTTAGTACAAATTCTCACTCTTTTCTATCTGTGGAAACTTTCAGACACGAACTCCAGGACCGTCGGAAGTGCAGTGCGCCAATAAGTCCAGTTGTGAGCGCCATCGCGGACTCTGAACTCATGGTCGATCTCGAGCTTTCTCATCATGGCGTGGAGGTCCATGTTACCTTCGATGAGAAAGTCATCATCTCCGCAGTCAATGTAGAAGCGAACACGCTTGATTTGCTCGAGTTGCTCCTCGCTGGCGTCCTCCAAAATGAACAGTGCATTATTGGCCCGGAGGTGGTCCGTCAGCCGGTCTTCACCGGACAGCCCCTCACCATAGACGAACCCGAAGTACTCGTCCCAACCTTCTTGTTCTATCTCGATCACGCTTTCCCTGGTCCATACGGCCGCACTCAGTGGAGCCGACGCGGCGAATAGGTCAGGCCGCCTCAAGCTAAAGAGCAGGGTACCATGACCTCCCATGCTGAGACCGGCCACCGCGCGGAACTGTCGCTCGGCGCGAACGCGGAAGTTGGACTCTATCCAGGGGATAAACTCCTCGACAAAGAAGTCTTCGTAGCGGGTCTTGCCGTCGTGGGAGTTCATGTACCAGTCGACGCCTGCGTCTGGCATGGCGATGATCATCGGCGTGACTTTGATGTTGCCGGCTTGCTGATCGGCAATCTGTTTCACTTCACCAAACTGTGTCCAACCCGTTTCATCATCGGTGTAGCCATGCAGCAGGTACAGGGCGGGGTAGCTACGCTGCGAAAACTCGTAGTCTGCAGGTAGGTAGATGCTGTACTCAACATCTCGGCCCAGGATCTTGCTGGGACACTTGAGTGATTCTTTGAGTAGACCACCCTGGGCCAGCAGGGCAAGTGGCAAGAGAAGGGAAGCAAGGGACGAAATAGTTCTCATGGGTCAGCAGTTTTGCGAGCAGGTAAATTAAGCAAATCCCGTCAGGCCCGAGATGCTCCCTAGGGCTGGACGGGCTGTTCACCCAACCAGTGGTTGACATAGTCGCCCTGGGGATCATAGCGCGAGGCCTGGCTCTCAATATTGAAATAGCGATCCTGGCGGGGGTCATTGCCCACGCCGGCCACATAGTTCCAATTGCCCCAGTTGCTGGTGGGATCGTAGTCGATCAGCAGCGACTCGAAGTACCACGCCCCCCATGTCCAGTTGATATGGAGATCGTTGACGAGGTAGCTGGCTACAATTTGCCGACCGCGGTTGGACATGAATCCCGTGGTGTTGAGCTCCTTCATGTTGGCATCTACGAAGGGCACACCCGTTTCCCCTTGTGCCCACTGGTCAAACTTCCTGAGGTTTTCGTAGTAAGGCTTTTGGATGTTTCTGATGCCGGTAGGACGGAATAGCGCAGTGCCATGCTTGTGCGCTACAAAGCGGAAGTAGTCACGCCAGATCAACTCAAAGATGAGCCAGTAGGTGGAGGAGTTTTTGGTTCGGCGCTCTTCATACTTTTTTACTTCCTGATAGATCGACCTGGGAGAGATGCAGCCCAGAGCGAGCCATGGCGAGAGCTTCGAGGAATAGTCACCCCCCAACAGGCCATTTCTTGTTTGCTTGTAATCAGCGATGAGGTCGGTCTCCCATAGGTAGTATGTCAGGCGCTTCCAGACCATGTCCTCACCGCCTACGAATGTCAGCACCGACCTGTCATCATTTGTACTTTCCTGCTGACCGAGATCTGCCGTCGTCGGCAGTGCTCCGCAATTGATATTCTCGATCGGATTCAGCGCCTTTGGTATTGCCACTGGGTCAGCAATGGGTGATTCCTTCTCTACGCGCTTTCTGAAGGATGTGAATACCTCGGGCAGGTGACGAATAGGGAAAGGCAGTTCGTCCAGTGCATAGAGGGTCGACTGCCAGGTGAGCCGAAGGTCGATATTGAGTCCCCACAGCGCCTTCTCCAGCTGCTGCTCGATCTCCACTTCCTCACTGGTGGCTTCTTTGGAGGCCAATACGGAACGGACCTGAAGGACTTCGGCCAATTGTGCAATGGCTTGCACCGGATCGCCCTGTCGGATGATGAGGTCGCTTCCCAGTTCTCGCAGTGACTGGCGTAGCGCATCTACCGACTGCAGTAGAAACTTCGACCGAAAAGGTCCGGTACGCGGAACATCGATCGGTGATTTACTGAACTCTCGCTCATCGAAACAATAGACGGGATAGACCTCGTCAAATTCCTGTGCTGCTCGATGTAGGACGACGTTGTCCTGCACCCTAAGATCATTCCGAAACCATACCAACGCCCGCTTCATTCGTTACCCTTTTTGTTCTAATCCGAGAACAGGACAGCCCTCGAATTTGTTGAACTGCCAACTAAATATTTTCTCTGACGATGTATTTGAAGCTGGTTGATTTTGGATTGGTCGTGTTGACCTGGATGGTGCAGCTGGTGGTGTACCCCAGCTTCATGTATTACGACAAGGCATCGATGGTGAAGTGGCATGTCCCCTACACACAAAACATCACTTACATCGTCATGCCGTTGATGCTGGGACAGGTGGTACTACATGCCTGGGGGGCATTCCAGGATTTCAGTTACGTCAGATTGATTGCTTTGGTCATGGTTGTGGCGACCTGGGCCATTACGTTTCTGTATGCTGTACCCCTTCACGGCAAGATCGGTGCAGGTGTGGACTTGAATGACGCTATCCAGACACTGATACGGGTACACTGGATCCGTACGGCGCTGTGGACGCTGATCTTTCTATTGACGATGTTTCTGCTGCCAGGAAATCGAGGGCTAGCCGATTGAAGGCCGCAGGGTTTTCGACGTTGCAGATGTGACCCGTCGTTGGGATCACCGCCAGTTGGGTCATAGGTTGGCGACGGTCAAACTGGCGGGCACCTCTAAGAAAAACAAAGTCATCTCCCCCCATCACGATAAGTGAGCGGTGCTCTAGCCTTTGGTGAAAGAAGTTTCTGAGCAGCCGAAAGAACTCCTCATACAATCCCACCCACTTCATGTATTCTGATTGGGTCAGTTTGCGGGCTTGCATCTGATAGAGGCGCCGTGCTTTTTGGTTGCGTTCTCTTGGCATGAGTAGCCACGAGAAGAGTGAGTACATCTTTTCGTATGGCAGGAGGAGGTTGAGCGCCTTGGCGAAATGCACGAACGCCCTGATCGCCCATGTTCCTTTAAAGATGCCTCCGGCGAAGACGATCCTATCCACGCACTCTGGGTACCGCGAGGCAAAGTCCTGCATCAGCACACTACCAAACGATAGGGTAACGAAGTGTGCCTTTTCTACTCCCACATGATCCATCACAGCGTTGATGTCGGTGCTGATATGCTCAAAGGTGTATTTGTCGATCTCGGGCTGGACGTGTTTTGACTGGCCGTGGTCGCGCAGGTCGATCAGCAGGAGGTTGTAGTGCTTGGAAAAAGCCTCGATCTGGTACTTCCAAGTCTTGATATTACCGCCGGCGCCGTGTAGGAAGACGAGCCAGTCGGAGGTGTCATCGCGTGTGACCGTTTCAAAGTGAAGGAGGTGGCGCGCCATGGGAGGGAAACTGGTGGGAGGGGGAATGGTTCAAAAAGGTCTCGCCAAAGGACAAAAAGAAAGGAACCCCTTACGAGGTTCCTTTTCCACTGAAGGAACACTTACTATACCAATTCAAAATGTTGGCGGTGATAATCTTGCGGCGTCGGTGTTCCTGTTCTTGATTCGTTTGATCAACCCGGATTCTCGACTTCCAGATCGGCGCCTTTGACACGAACATCGTCTTGAATTAGTTGAGGCTTGTCGATGGTGAGGTCATCATCAATCGGGTTGCAAGCAATACCAGTGAATGTGATTGTTGCCAGGAGGATGAGTGTTCTAACAGTTTTCATTTTGCTAAAATTTAGATGGACATTGATTAAAAAAGTTCTTGCTGTGCGCCCGTTCCCAGGTAGATGGGTGTTTCTGCCTGGTCGGCACGGGGCTTGTATTCAGGTCTTGTAACTTCTCCGATGATCGTAATTGTCAGCACCAGAAGTCCGAGTCGAATGATTTGTACAGGTTTCATTTTCTTGTGCGTTAGGGTTATTATTCTAGTTATGAGCCCTGTGACTCGCTGGTAGTTTCATAGAGCCATGGAACCTCCCGGCCTTCGTACTGTTCCTCGGGGTTGATTTCCTGTAACTCACAAGCGAAGGCGAATAAGGCGATGATGGTGCTGATGGAGATTGTTCTTAGAGTTTTCATTTTCTTATAGTGTTAAGTGTTCTTCGATTCATTGTTTTTGTGACTAAGCACAATGCAATGATCAGTGAGGGGAGAAGGAGTCTATTGCCGAAATCCGCCACGGATTTGTTTATTTCCGACAGGCGCTTTTTGCTCATTTCGGCCACTTGGAGGGTTTTGAGGCAGGTTTTTCTATCCTTTGCTCATATCGGACATCCTATTGCTCGATTCGGACGAATTGGAGGAAAAGAGGGTTGTGAGAGGGAGTTTTTTGGGGAGGGAGTTAGCTAATAAAATGGGTTGAAAAGAGAGTGATTATTGTATTTTTTGGGGAGGGGTGAAAGAGAAGTTGGCCTGGAGGGGCGCAAAAAAAAGCATACTGCCGTTATTCCAGGACTTGTTCCGGGAGTCTTCTACTCTTGGACGATGATATCCCCTTTGACGGGGGGAATGAATCCTGTAGCCGGATTAAGGAGATGGATGGCTATTTCGAAATTAGTTGTCTTGCGATGTTTTTTTGAGCCATCAGATCTCCCCCTCGAGGGGGAGGGGGGGTGATGTGTGTGCCAACTGGTTTCCTCACCCACCTAGCCTCCCTCAAGGGAGGGACTTGTCTGCAAGTACTGGAAGGTAAGCACCCTTTTGTATCCCACTGACTTGACGGCCTGTGAGATTAAATCCGGGGATTACTGATTCAATATTTTTTAATCTGTCATTCTCAAATGGAGAACTGCCCCTATCCAGAATTAACTACCTCGAAATCGAATCCCCCTTCTCGCCATACTCTCCAGGCGTCATATCAAACTCCTCTTTGAAGGCTTTGTTGAAGTAGGAGAGGGAGCTGAAGCCTACCTGGTAGGCGATCTGAGAAACGCTGTCGCTATTGGCAGTCAGGAGTTGGGCGGCGCGGCGCAATCGCATGGTGCGGATGAACTGGTTAGGCGACTGGTCGACGAGGGCATTGAACTTTCGCTGCAGCTGGCGGTTGCTCATGCCAACTTCTTGCGCGAGGTCATCAACAGAAAAGGCGTCGTTGGACATGTTCTCTTCGACGATCGCCATGGCCTTCTCGAGGAACTGCTGATCGGCGGAGGTAACACTGACTTCCTTGGGTCCGATGTGGATGTTGGACTTGAACCGCTCCCGCATGCGGCGACGCTGTTCGATCCGGTTACTTATGAGGACCAGTAGCTCCTCTTCATCAAAGGGCTTGGCCAGATAATCATCCGCGCCAGTTTCCAATCCCTGTAGACGGCTGGAGCGATCGGCTTTGGCCGTGAGGAGGATCACTGGGATGTGAGAGGTGAGCTCGTGGGTTTTCAACTTCTCACACAATTCAATACCGTCCATGCGTGGCATCATCACATCGGAGATGATGAGGTCAGGCTGGCTTTCCTGGGCTTTTTCCCACCCTTCTTGGCCGTCTTGGGCTTCGGAAAGATTGAACTGACCTTCCAGCGCTTCACGGATGTAAGTGCGCATGTCTGGATTGTCTTCGGCGATCAGGATATGTGGATGATCTGATTCTTCGAGAGCGGCGTCTTCCTTAGCTGCCGTCTGCAGTGCCTCCATAACCTCGGGGTCTTCCAACTCCAGGGCCAGCTCCGGTGCTTCCTCTACGATTTCTCCTGGAAGTAGGTGCTCTTTGCCCAGAGGGAGGAGGATGGTGAAGGTCGTTCCTTTATCAACTTCGCTCTTGACCGTGATAGTACCCTGGTGCAATTCCACGAGCTCTTTCACGAGCGTCATGCCGATCCCGGTACCTTCCTGCTCACGGGTGTGGGTCGCATCTACCTGGTGGAAGCGATCAAAGATCTTGTCGAGGTCTTCTGGCGGAATACCAATGCCGGTGTCTTTCACCTCGATTTCAGCGTGGTCATCCTGCTGCCCGAGATAAACGCTCACTTCCCCGCCATTCGGCGTGAACTTGAACGCATTGCTCAGCAGATTCGTGATGATCTTCTCTATTTTGTCCGGATCAAACCAGGCTTCCAGTGTGTCTTGTCGATGGTAGAATTGGTATTTGATCTGTTTACTGGCTGCCAGCGAGGTGTAGTTCGCAGTGATCAGTTGCACGAAGTGCACGAGATCGCCTTTCGCGGCTTTCAGTTCCATTTTGCCGGCTTCCAACTTGGAAATGTCCAGCAACTGGTTGATGAGTCGCAGCAGTCGCTGGGCATTGCGGATCATGACGCCATAGATCGACTTCGGGTCGCCGGAGAAGTTGCCCTGGTACATCTTTTTAAGCGGGCCGAGAATCAGCGTCAGCGGTGTACGGAACTCATGCGAAATATTTGCGAAGAAGCGGGTCTTGGCCTGGTCCAATTCCTTGAGTTGTTCGGCTTGTTCCTCGAGCTGGAGGGTGCGTTCATGCACCAGGGCTTCGAGTTTCAGGTTTTCGGCTCTGATGGACTGCACTCGCCATCGATAGATGGTGTAGAGGAGGCCGAAAAGGAGTAATAGATAGGTCGTTTTTGCCATCGCTGACCAGTACCAGGGTGGGTGGATGGTAAAAGCCAATTCCGTGGGGTCACCCCAAAGACCGTGCGAGTTCGAGGACTTCACTGAGAAGGTATAGTCTCCCGGAGACAGATCGGCAAATCTTGCAATCTTGACCTTATCTGCCATGACCCAGTCCTTGTGAACGGGACTTAGCTGGTAGGCATATTGATTCTCCTCCGGCTTTTCAAAATGCATGCCCCGGTATTCGAAGGCAATGTTATTTTGCTGATAGGTCAGAGACAGCTCGTCGGTGAAGAGCAAAGACTGCTTCAGAACGGAAGTATCACTAATCGCTACTGGGTCTTCATCGAGGTAAAATTGGGTGATCAAGGCGCGTGGAGCGATGCGATTGGTTGCCAGTGAGTCTGGGTGGAAGATATAAACTGCCGGAGGCATTGCACTTGCTGCGAAAATGTAGCCTTGTGAGTTTTCATAAAGGGTGTGTATGTAGTGGAGATGCTGTAAAGCCGGTGGCGTATGAAAAGTGTTGCTTTGATGATCAAGTATTGATACCCCCTCCTCTGTGCCAAGAACAATATCACCTTGGGCAGTTGGAAGCACAGACAAAATGTTACTTGATGGAAGTCCTTGTTCGATACCGTATATGGTGGAAGCAGCTGTAGGGATTTTATGCTGGTGCAATCCCTCTGGTGAAGCAATCCACAAGGTTTGACCTGAATCTATCCTCCAATCATTCACCCAAGTGAATCCACTTCCTAGCCTTATTGCCCAATCCACTGTTTCATGTAAAGTTGTGCGGGAATGCAATGAGTCAAATGGGATCGTTGTCAGAGTCAGTTGGCCATCTTCCGGGTCGAAAAAGAAGTGTCTGAAATTTCCAAGGCTATCTATCACATTGCTCTCTGAAGCAGTGTTGGATAACGCTAATTCAACAGATCCTCTAGTGTTGAAAAAATTGAATTTTGGGTCAAAAGAAAGAAGAATAACTCGTCCAGAAGCAAAGTGGTCATATGAAAGCGATAGCCACAGTTTTTCGTTCCATTCACCTATTATCCTAAGGTGTCCCAAGTATTCGAAGAAGTCTGATGGCAGAATAGAGGAGGTCTGAAGCTGTCCAGAGCTTGCGAGCTTACCTAAGAGGCGCCCACTGGTAAACCAAACATCTCCATAGGAAGATTGGAATATTTCCACATGGTCCTGGCCGGGGAAAATGCCCTTAGCCAATGGTCTAACAATTTGATCCTGAGCATCGAGACGCCAAGCGCCGTTTTTCTCGGATCCAATTAATATGCTTGAGTCCGGAGATTCCGCAAAGGTCTGAACGCCCAAAGTCAATTCGCCACCAGCATATCGGAATCTTTCTCCTCCGAAGTCGATCGGAAAAAAGCCAACTCCGTAGTTTGTACTGTAAACTCGACGTAGTCCATGCACGGCCTCTAGTACCCACATGCCACCCATAGGATCAGAGTCCATATCTTCGATATTGTAAACAAAGCCAGCAAAACCTAGATGTTTATTAAAGGCGGATTCTTCGAATTCTATTGTCTGCCATTTGTCTAAGAAAGGGCTCCTCGACTTTTTTGGCCCGTCTCCAATCGTATTGAATAGCCAGATATCTTCAGTGGTATTGACGTACCGCATCTGGTAATTTGTGAGTGGGATGTCGCCTAGGGTGATATCTAAAAAAGTTCTGGAGCCAGTATCAAACCATCCCACGAAGTCTCTCACGGAACCGTTTTCCTCCTCGATAATACCGGATACCAACATTCGACCCTTCGGCCCATTGGTGAGTGAAGTGACGCTATAGTTGGGGTATTGCTTCCAGCTAATTCTTTCAAACTTCAAATCGCCAGTTGATTTGGAGATATTGGCAAATAGACCATTCTCTGCTGCTATCCACACTTGACCAGCGCTGTCGGATTCAATGGCAAAACTGGGTTTAGGCATTGCAACAGACAGATGCTTGAGATGGGCGGAATCGCTTAGCCATTGTTTTGCTTGTTGCTCAATTTCGCCAGTAGATTGAAAGAGCTGAATTCCATACAGATCGGGAGCCTCGGGTTCAGATCGGGGATCTAGCCATCCGGTGTATGAATATTCGTGGCTTGTGCGGTAGTTCAATGAATACTTCCCGGGTGATAACTTCAGGGTGTCAAAGACTAGGCGAGCACTACGGTGATTACCTCCAGCAGTATGAGAATCTCGAAAGCTCGCCTTCCAAACAGTTTCGTTTTTGCCATTCAATAGCCAACCAAAGTCAAAATCTTGGAATTGATTCATTTCGCCGATCATGAAGACAATTAATTCTGTTGGCTGTTGGAGTTCGAAATAGGTTGCTAATTCTTGGTCATTTCCGACACCAGTCCAACCGGCAATCTTGTGCGTTTCTAGGTCTCTGATCCATTGATAGAATTCCGGCGGATAGTCAGATTGTGGAACATGATATTTGACTGCGGTTGAATCCAGGCGGCCGGGGATTGGAAATCTTACTCTGCCCATCTCGCCAGAGCGGCTAAACCACAGGCTCTGATCTCTATCAGTGGCAATCTGGAAAGCTTGAAACGCTTCTTCAAATGGAACCACTTCAATATTCTCCGTGCGCCTATCTAACCTAAGTATGAAATCGGAGCTGAGACCCCATATATTGCCTTCAATATCTTCGCATAGGGAGAAAACGTAGGTTTGACTTCCAATTCTTTGGACTTCCTGAGGGCCTGTAGTGAATTCCTCAAATTCCACACCATCAAACCTTAGTAATCGACAGTCTTCAGTACCAACCCAAAGAAAACCGTGTGAGTCCATCAATATATCAGTTGCCTGATGCTTGAAGGGACCTAAGAGGTCGTTGTAGTAGGTCTGTTGGTAGTATTTCGTATCAAGGATGGACTGGCTCTGGGAGGGAACTTGTAGACTGAGAGCGCAGAGCCAGCTGCCCACAAGACGTAGCCATTTCGTGCGCAATGGTGGTTTCAAGACATCTAAGTAGCTAATCATTTGGAAGGATTTTGAGCGCTTAGCCTTCCCCCCTCATGGCAATCTGCACTGGGTTACACGCAAGTACCTGCTAACAAGGAATTTACTTATTTCTGAGGTTAGAGTCAAATGGCTGAGAAACGTGGCGCTATTGTGAGTAGCTACTGAACAATCATAGCCCCTGGCTGTTCACTGTGCATGGCCAATAGCGATACTTCCACAACCCAATTCCACACCGCCGAGATCCAGTCGATGGACAAGCGCTACCGCAACAACCTCGTCAACTCCCTCTCGGGATTTAAGAGTGCTAATCTCATCGGTACCGTCGATGAGAAGGGCGTGGGCAACCTCGGGACTTTCAGCTCGGTCACGCACCTCGGTAGCAACCCTGCCCTGCTGGGTTTTATCCTCCGGCCAACGACGGTTCCGCGCAATACCTACGAGAACCTGAAGGCGAGTGGGCACTACACGATCAATCACATTCCAAAAGACTACGTAGAGCAGGCGCATCAGGCCTCGGCCAAGTACGACCCGGATGTCGATGAGTTTGAGGTCTGCGGATTCACAAAAGAATGGTCGGACGTGCACTCAGCGCCCTATGTCGGTGAGTCGCAAGTACAGATTGGGCTGGCCTACGAGGAGGAATACCCTATCAAAGCCAATGGCACTATACTCGTCATTGGCAAGATCGTCGAGGTGCGTCTAAAGGGGAAGATCCTGCAGGACGATGGCTACCTGGATTTGGCCGAAGCGGGCACAGTTACGATCAATGGCCTGGATGGCTATTTGGCACCGGAGAAGATGGTGCGGCTGAGCTATGCCCGCCCTAACGAGACGTTGCGCAGGATTTAACTTTCTGACTGTCTGCCGAATCACGGACGGGGATTTTTGCTATCTTGAATGACTAGCCTATCAAAAAAGCCCTGTCATGAGAAAGCTAGCCGCTTTCATACTTAGTTTTTGCCTGCCATTGATGGTCCTCGCGCAATCCGAGGAAACCGACCAACAGCGGCGCATGGCGGCGCAAATGTCGGAGTACATGGACATGGCCTGGGACATGACACCCGAAGAGGGCGGCAACCTGAACATTTTGATGATGAAGAATGGCGAACCCTTTGCCGGGGTGGTTTCTATTCACGGGCAATTCCAACTCAAGGCTGCTGGCACGAGGTCAACAATGACGGCCTTCAATCCCAATGCCAATGGTCGTTACGTGTTAGAGGAGACGGACGCGGGCACTTATGAAATTGTGATTACAGGTACTGGAGAGATGGAAGGGTTCACCTGGTCCAAGCAGGATGTTACTATTACTGCCGGTGAGACTACACTGATTACCATCGAAATCCCATGAGCTCACTCGCCACACCCAAACAAATATTTGAGCAGTTGTCTGTTTCACAGCGGCGGTTTCTTCTGGAAAAGACGATGACCGATACCAAGACCGTTCGGGAGTGGTTGGAATTTCTCCAACCGATTGTTGCTTATGATGCCATGATAGACAGCGCCACGGCCAGGCTCAAGGTGTCGCTGCGATTTCTGCTGGCGATGGCTGCATTCAACCTTTTGGTCGCGGTGGTCATCCAAAACCTTTGGGTCGGCCTTCTCGGTATGACCATGGCAGGGCTGGCTGTATACCAGTGGACCAGTCGGCTCGCGATAAGTAAAAGGGACCTCAGCAATCATCTGCGCAAATTCTTTTATCCCTTGCTCGCCAGCTTTCGCGACGTTCTCGACGAGGACCTTGAGCTGCAGGCATCATTTCACCTCAGAGAAAAGGATGAGTCGCCTGTCATCATCGATGCACGAGGCGCCGCCGGCGAAGTTGACTTTGAGATAGCCCTCAAGAAGGATGCCTATCAGGTCGTCATAAATGGCACCCCGTCCATCAAACCGCTGATGACCCCCGGAGAGTTTATACGGCAGGTTATAAGCGCAATTACCGAGTAAACGACCAATAAATAGGACTTTTCTAATATTAAATAGTAATAGCTTACTCGGAACGTTATTTTTTTTGACAATTTATTGTTTGTAACGACTTCATTCACTTCTTTTACAATACCTAGAAAACCTGAACCATAAACTACTTACAATTCTCTCAACGGTGCACCCTCACAGGTGCTACCGGCATCAGTTCATGTTTTCTTACGAATGTCCTCCCAAGGGCTGTTGAGGCTGCTTTTAGCAGTTAGCCACACGGTTTGTTTGTAGGGCACAAGTAAGAGGACCAGGGCTGATGATGAGGGGATTGCTGGTGATCACTCTTATTCAGGTCTTCTGGTTACAGGTGTGAAGAAGACTAAAGATTTCGGAGATGACCAGATTTACCACCAGCCTCTGCCTTGCCGCACTCTTAATTTTTGGGGGAACCCATACAGCACTTGCCTCTCCCACTTCCGGGGGAGACAACCCTCCGAAATTATCTTCTTTGCATATCCACTACCTCGATCAGCTTTCATTGGGCGCAGGAGGTGGGTTCAATTATGGAGGCCTGGGCGTTAACGTCCTTTACTACCTCCACCCCAACGTGGCCGCTTACGGCGGATTCGGTTCCGATTTTCAGTCAGGCAATTATTCTGTCGGGTTGAAGTGGCGCCGGATCTCGGGGCAGTCATGGAATGTGAACCCATACATGATCGCCACCTACGGATACAATGGTCGATTGGATGTAAGTTCAAATCGATCGATGACCAAAGAGTTTAATGGATTCGCGATAGGCGCAGGTCTGGATCAACGGCTGTACAAAGGCAGCCCGGGGTACTTCACGATTGGAGTGCTGATGCCGATCCGCGGACAGGCTTATCACGATTATGCCGAGTATGTACAGGAGCAGGGAATCCCTTCACCTAAGCCGGTAATTCCGGTGAGATTGATGTTCGGATACCACCTTGTATTGAGATAGAATGAAGAAGATTAGCGTATAACGCTATAGTAAGAGCAGCTTTCGATTGGTGAAGGTTTCTCTTGCTAATGAACAAACTGTTTACCATATTTAACTAGTTGGTTCTTAAACCACTGACCTGATTATAGACAATTTATACGGCTGGCAAGGAGATAACCCACTCCATGAAAAAACTGCTGCTGTTTGTTAAAATCACAGGCTTCTCCCGGTGAGTGACCGTCGCCGAGAGGGTTTGCAGTGAGCGAGGAACTGCCTATTGTAACTGTGACAATTATGAGCAAGCCTTACCTAAAGAAAAACGTATTGCTAGTCACCGCCCTACTGTTGTTTCCAGCCCTGGTCTTTGCCCTCTCGCCATCAGACAGCGGCAAACCACCCAGAAGAGCCCGGAATCTATTTTACGACGTGGATCGAGTTTCTGTCGCCTTTGGCGGTGGATACAACTATGCCGGAATAGGTGCCAGCATGCTGGTCTATGGAGAAGAGAACGTTGGTGTTTTTGCAAGTTTCGGACACAACTTCCTTGGCGAGACGAATTACGCCCTGGGTGTGAAGTTTCGTAAGATCACTGGCAACAATGCCCTTTTGCAGCCCTACGTTACAGCAATGTACGGTTTCCATGGATCCATCATCGTTGGTCGGCATCACTCGCTGAGTCGGACCTATAAGGGCGCTACCGTGGGCTTCGGTTTCGATCAGAAGTACCAACGTGGCGCACTTGGATACTTGACAGCTGGTGTCCTCATGACGCTGAGGTCTGGCAACTACAAGGACCACCTGGACTACCTGGACGAAAACAGCTACGCCAGAACGTCCATGGTTTCACCAGTGATGGTGACTGTCGGCTATCATTTTGTGATCAAATAACTCTACTTCGCGAAGGCAATTGCCCGGGTCTCCCTGATCACTGTGATCTTGATCTGTCCGGGATACTGCATGTCCTTTTCGATTTTCTGCGAGATCTCAAAGGAGAGGTCTCCCGCCGCCTTGTCGGTGACGTGATCCGCATCGACGATGACGCGCAGTTCGCGACCTGCCTGGATGGCATAACACTTATTCACCCCTTCAAATCCGAGTGCCAGTGCTTCGAGTTCTTTGAGGCGCTTGATGTAGGACTCCATGACCTCCCGTCGTGCCCCAGGTCGGCTGCCTGAAATCGCATCACATGCCTGTATGATAGGGGAGAGCAATGAGGTCATTTCGATCTCATCATGGTGTGCGCCGATCGCATTGCAAACCTCCTTGTTTTCCTTGTACTTCTTTGCCAGCTCCATGCCCAATAGTGCGTGCGGTGTGTCAGGCTCCTCAGGCCAAACTTTGCCGATATCATGGAGGAGTCCCGCGCGCTTGGCAAGCTTGGAATTGAGGCCCAGCTCTGCCGCCAATGTCGCACAAAGTTTTGCCACCTCTCGGGAATGCTGGAGTAGGTTCTGCCCGTAGGATGAGCGAAAGCGCATACGTCCGACCATTTTGATCAGCTCTGGATGCAATCCGTGGATACCGAGGTCGATCACAGTTCGCTCCCCGATCTCCACGATCTCTTCCTCGATGTTCTTTCGTGTCTTGTTGACGATCTCCTCGATCCTTGCCGGGTGGATCCTGCCGTCTTGCACGAGCCGGTGAAGGGAAAGCCTGGCAATCTCCCGTCGCACGGGATCAAAGCCCGATATGATGATGGCTTCGGGCGTGTCATCCACAATGATCTCCACGCCAGTCGCTGCTTCGAGCGTGCGGATGTTGCGTCCTTCACGACCTATGATCTTTCCCTTGATGTCGTCACTTTCAATGTTGAAGACGGAGACGCAGTTTTCGATTGCGTGCTCCGTGGCGGTCCGCTGAATAGTGGAGAGTACGATCTTTTTGGCCTCTTTGGTCGCGGTCATCTTGGCCTCCTCCACGATCTCCTTTATGTGCGCAGATGCATCGGTGCGCGCCTCGTCCTTCAAGGCTTCCATCAGTCGCTGCTTGGCCTCATCGGCACTGAGGCTGGCGGCCTTCTCCAGGATAGATACTTGCTGATTCTTTAGCTTTTCAAATTCCTCCTTGCGCTTCTTGACGATCTCGATTTGGGCGGTGAGGTTTTCCTTCATGGACTCGATCTCCGCTTCCTGCCGTTTGTTTTGCTCGATCTGCTTGGAGAGATTCCCTTCTCGTTGTTTGATCTTGTTTTCGTTGGAGATGATTTGGTTCTTCTTGCGATTGGCCTCCTCTTCAAATTCCGCTTTCAGTTTGAGGAACTTGTCTTTTGCCTCGAGGATCTTGTCCTTTTTGATATTTTCAGCCGTGAGTTCGGCTTCTTTTAAGATGTGCGTTTTCTTCTCTTCGGCCTCACTGAGTTTGGCCTCGACTTGCTTCTTCAGTAGGATTTTATTGATAAAATAGCCAGCGACGATGCCCACCGCTGCAGCTATTATTGGGAGTAAAAAGTCCATTCTCTATCTATTTATAGAGGTGATAGAGAGGACACAAACGGCTGAGAGTAAGTGCTATAGAGCTTCTGAGATCAATTGGTTGAGTCTGGAAAGTTGCTGAGTAGAGAACTCATCTAAAGTACCGTTTTCTTCCTCGCTCTTCATTTTTTCAATCAGACAGTCGAAGGCCACCATTGCCAACAAGTCCTGATTGTCTTCTATTCCGAATTGCTCTTTGTAAGACTTTATTTTGTGATTCAGTATCTTCCCTGCAGATCTGATCCTTTCTTCGTCATCGGCTTTGACCCGCATAGGGTATTCTCGATTGCCAATACGGAGTTTGATCGATAGTTCTGCCATTCAGATTAAGTTAGGCCTCGCCTAGATGGACGATGCACTTATCTATCTCTTTTATGTAGTCGTCAAGCACTGCCTTCAATTCCTTAGTGTCTTCCCTCTCGACCACCATGTTGCCCACAAGTTTACTAATTTTGAACTTATTTTGAAAGTTGGACAACTCGCCTTCCCGGAGGCTCAATTCCGCTTTCAGCTGGTCGATTTCCTTGCGTGAACCCGCCAGTTCGTCCTTGAGTTTTTGGTGCTCACTGACAAGCAATTTGACCTTCCTTTCCAGGTTGCTGATCTCCTTTTTCAAGTTGTCGTTGCTCATGTTACTTGCGGATTATTGCGCCTATTCTATTCTCAAACTGCCTGATGAGATTGTTCATTACCTTGTCGATCAGTTTATCGTTCAGGGTCTTCTCACGATCCTGCAGGAAGAAGCTAATGGCATACGCTTTTTTGTCTGCACCAATGTTGTCGCCTTCATAGATACTGAAAGCGTTCACCCTAGTTAACAATTTTTTCTCAGACTTGAAAGCTATTTCCTCTATCTCCTTGAAACTAATAGACTTATCAAGTACTAAAGATAAGTCACGCCTAACCTCCGGAAACTTAGAAAGCTCCTGAAATTCCAATTTTTTTGTTGAGCTGGCCAAAAATTGGGACCATCCGATCCTTGCATGGAAAACCTCCTGATCAACCTCGGCGAGGTCGGTGACTTCACCTTTGAGGGTGCCAATCTCGGCCAGGACCTGATTATCAACGAAATACCTCAAGCCGTAGCCGAATATTGGGCTGTCATCTATCACCTCAGTGCTGAGCCGACTGATGTTACCCATTCGGAACAAACTATCAACGATGGCGGCGAGCTGGTGAAATACAAAGGGCTGCGACTCACCAAGCCAAGATTCTTCAGATTGGCCGGAGAGAAACAGGGTCAGCCATTCGGTCTCTTTGTAGGTGCCGTTGTCCTGCTCGTACGTCTTACTGAATTCATACAACCTGAGATTGGCCATCCTCCGGTTGATGTTGTGTCGAAGTACCTCCAATCCGGTGTAGAGAGGGTCTGTTTTCAGGATACCGAGCTCGAGACTGGATTTGTTCAATATCTCTACAGGCTGTCCGCCGAGCGGATATTTCTCGTAGTATTCGGGATTTGTCAAGGAGTTGGTGACAATTTCCTGGTAGCCCTGCCCAGACAAGAAGTACGAGAGCTCCTCCTGTACCTTGTAAGGCTCCATCTCCTCAAACTCTGCCAGATAGTCCGTCGAGAAGGACTCATCTATGTCAATGTTGTTGATGCCGTGAATACGCAAAACCTCCTCTACGAGGTCAGCGGGTCTGGTCACCTCACTACGGAAGGCTGGCACCGTCGCGATGAGCTCTTCACCCTGGTCATCGACCTCAATATCCAGCCTTGACAGGATACCGTTAATCTCTTCTTTGGGGAGCTGCTTGCCGATGAGCCACTCGAAGTTGCGGTAGGGCATCTTCACCTGCTTAGGCGCGACGGGCGTAGGGTAGATATCGACAAATTCCGAAGCCACATAGCCACCGGCAATGTCGAGGATCAGCTTCGTCGCAAATTTCAGGGCCTTCATGGTCATCTCGGGATCGGTGCCTCTTTCATAACGGAAGGAAGCATCTGTGCTGAGGCCATGTCGCATGGCCGTGGCTCGCACCCAGTCTTGAGAAAAGAAGGCACTCTCCAGGAAGACGTTGGTGGATTGCTCGGTGATCCCGGATTTGATCCCGCCGAAGACGCCGGCGATACACATGCCGTCTACGGTATTGCAGATCATCAGGTCCTGCTTATCGAGTTTGCGCTCTTTTTCGTCAAGCGTGGTGAAGGTGCTGCCCTTGGTCATCGTCTTCACGATCACCTGATTACCAGTCACCTCGTCGGCATCGAAAGCGTGCAATGGCTGGCCGAGTCCGTGAAGCACGAAGTTGGTGATGTCCACCACATTGTTGATGGGCGTGAGGCCTATCGCTCGTAGTCGAAACTGCAACCACGATGGAGAGGGCGCGACCTTCACATCCCGGATAGTCACTCCACTATACCTCGGACATGCCTCCAGGTTTTCGACAGTCACGGAGATAGGATCCTTTTCCGTGATGGTGAACGTGGGTTCTGGCATGTCTGCCAAAGGCGTTTGATAAAATGCTTTGAGATCACGGGCCGTACCCAGATGAGAAGCGGCATCGCCACGATTGGGCGTAAGGCCGATTTCGAAGACCGTATCGGTCTGCGGTTGGAAGATGTCACGAACGGGTGAACCATTGGGTTGGTCTGTCTCCAAAACGAGAATACCGTCGTGCTCAGTGCCTAATCCGATTTCGTCTTCAGCGCAGATCATCCCTTCAGAGACCTCTCCGCGTATCTTTGATTTCTTGATTTTGAAGGGCTCGCCGTCCGTGGGGTAGATGGTTGTATTCACTGGGGCTACGATCACCTTTTGTCCCTTAGCTACGTTGGGAGCGCCACATACAATATCCAGCAGGTTGTCACCACCTGCATCCACCTTCGTGACTTTGAGCTTGTCAGCATTGGGGTGCTGCTGGCACTCCATTACTTCCCCCACCACGAGACCTTCGAGCCCGCCGGGGATTTCCTCCACCTTTTCGGTGCCTTCTATTTCCAGGCCGGTCTGCGTCAGGACTTCGGCGATTTCTTCGTCGGGTTGGGTGAGGTCGATGAAGTCAGAGAGCCAGTTGCGAGAGATTTTCATTGTAGAGTACGAGCTTCGAATTTGATCCGCAAAAATAATTAATACGCGGCCTGTGGATGGGCACGGCAGAGGATTTTATGTCATCAGGGGCTACTTACCCTCAACCATCTTCTCTCCTGCGCGGATGGCTACTGCTAATAGGTTTTCACGTGGAGGAAGGGGACAGGTATATCCGTCGACGTAGGCACAATACGGATTGTAAGCGAGGTTGAAGTCAAGGACGGTCTTGTCGGACTTACCAATCTCAATGTCCAGGTACCGGCCGGCGCCATACGTTTCGACGGCACTGGTCTCATCGGCAAATGCACAGAAGTAATAGTCCGCATCTCCATATCCCACAGGTTTGAGGACAAGGAGTTTGAGTCGCTGTCCTTCCAGCGAGAAATGGAGCCACGCGTATTTGGTATAGGGCGCAGTGTCTCCGTCACTGTCCGCTAGCTGTACCATTGACCGATCCTTTAGGCGCTCGACCCTGGCATTGACCCGGTACTTGGGATCGATCTCAAAGTACTGTGGCTCCACATAAGGCTCATCGAACTGCCGGAATGGTGACTCGGCGCTATTCTTCAGAAAGCTTCTTCGTTCCTCGATCTCCTCTAGCACCTGGTCTTCGTAGGCCTGATCGCCGAAGCCGATACTCATGACGATAATGATAAGGACAACAGGGAGGCCGAACCATACGATTTTTTTATTCTTCATAGTATTCCTTCGTCTGCAAAGCTGAAGTATCCGTGGTTTGTGAAGATAATATGGTCGAGGACGGATATTTCCAGGAATTCCCCAGCTTTTTTGATTTTTTCGGTCAGTTGGCGGTCGGCCTGGCTGGGCTGCGTGTTGCCGGAGGGGTGATTGTGCGACAGGATAATGCTCGAGGCGAGTTCATCGAGTGCTTTTTTGAAGATCAACTTGGGATCTACCAACGTGCCCGATACACCGCCCTGACTTACCTGCTCTGCCTTGATGACCTCATTGTTTCGTCGCAGCAGCAATATCCAGAATTCCTCCCGTGGAAGATCTTCAAGGTGAGGGCGGATGCATTCATAGGCATCTTGCGAAGACTTGATTTTTGGCTTTCGGGAGACTTCTGCCTCTTTACGTCGACGACCCAGTTCCAGGGCGCTCACTATGGTGACGGCTTTGGCTTCGCCGATCCCTTTGTATTTCATGAGGTCTGGCACTTCGAGTGCCGCAAGCCGATGCAAGTCGTGGCCGTGATCGCCAAGGATGTGTTTCGCGAGGTCTACGGCTGAGACGTCTGGCACTCCGGTGCCCAGTAGTATGGCGATCAGCTCGGCGTTGGAGAGACTGGATTTACCCTTGAGTAGCAGTTTTTCCCTGGGGCGGTCCTCTTCAGCCCAATGTTTGATGGTGAGTTTGCGGCTGTTTTCCACTTTGTCATTTCGATTGTGATTTGAAAATCTAGTGGCATCCAGCCAAATAAAAAAGCCTGACGAGCGTCAGGCTTGGTATTTCTTTTGAGTCGCGTACAGCGATTTCTTAGAGCGCAGAGACGTGCTTGGTCAAGCTTGACTTCAAGTTCGCCGCCTTGTTCTTATGAATGATGTTGCGCTTTGCGAGCTTGTCCAGCATACTGGTGACCTGCTTCAAAAGCTCTTCAGCCTCACCTTTTTCAGTCGATTGACGTAGCCTTTTGATGTAGGTACGGGTGGTCTTGTGCTGATAGCGATTTCGAACGGCTTTTGCCGCGTTGGACCTAATTCTTTTCGCTGCCGATTTGTGATTCGCCATAAATCTTTTCTGCTCTTTATTCTAAAAGGATCGCAAAGTTAGTTGTTATCGAATTAAAATCAAATATTGCGCGAGATCATCTTTGAGGTTATCATTATTTAAGAAACCCGGCCACCATGACCCGACGATTCTACCTGGTCTTGTTCCTCTCATGCTCTTTGACGACCTCCTTCACAATGGGTGAGGACTGGGGATTCTTTGCCCATCAGAGGATCAATCGCCTGGCGGCGTTTACCCTACCCTCTGAGATGATTGGCTTCTACAAGCGCAACCTGCAGTACATCACCGAAAAGGCGGTCAACCCGGACATGCGCAGGTACACCAACAAACTCGAGGCACCCAGACACTATATCGATATTGATATATATGGGGATAGTGCGATATGGACGATGCCCAGGTATTGGAAGGATGCGGTGGCAAAATACACCATGGACACACTCCAGGCTTATGGTATCGTGCCCTGGCACATCGATCGTGTACGGTACGAGCTGACGGAGGCTTTTAGAAAGCGCGATGCAGCGAGGATTTTGAGGATATCAGCGGATCTAGGCCACTACATAGCTGATGCCAACGTGCCACTGCATACTACCGAGAACTACAATGGGCAGCTTACCGGCCAAAAGGGTATTCACGGTCTTTGGGAATCACGGCTGCCGGAGTTGTTTTTCGATGAGTACGACTTCTTTGTGGGGAAGGCGAGCTACATCGACAATCCGCAACTCGAGGCGTGGGAAGCTGTGACCAATGCACATTTGGCGATGGATTCCGTGCTCTACTTTGAACAGCGATTGTCTGAGCAGTTCGATGAGTCCAAGAAATATAGCTTCGAGCGGCGTGGGGCCTCTACGGTACGCGTGTATTCCTATGAATTCTCAGAGGCCTATCACAAGGCGCTATCGGGTATGGTAGAGCGCCGGATGAGAGCTTCCATTAAGATGGTGGGAGATTTCTGGTATACGTGCTGGGTTGATGCGGGCCAGCCTGATTTGAATAGCCTGGAGAGAGCTTCGGAGGTAGAGGAGAAACTGGAAGTCGATGAGGACGTGCAAATACGCAACCACGAGTCTGGCTCTCAGTGAAGCCACCAGATGCTTTTGACCTTTCATAGCGCGATCTCTGTCGTTCGTGCGGTCAGACCACCTAATTCGCTATTCTCAGGGACCTCGTGGCTTTTATCTTTTCATCGTGGCTCTGGACCTATCCATGCACTCTAGGCGACAGGAAACCATTAAAAACAAAGAGGGTCGCCGATTGCTCGACGACCCTCTCATAGCAAGATCTATCCGATCTTTATTACTTAGCCAATAACGACTCGCTTGAACTCAGAAACTGTCAGTCCCTGAGATACGCCGTCGAGATACTTTTGGATAGTCAATGAATTGTCCTTGACGAATGACTGGCTGAGCAAGGTATTCTCCTTGAAAAACTTCTGAAGCTTACCTTGTGCAATCTTGTCAATGATATTTTCAGGCTTGCCTTCCTGACGCGCCTGCTCACGACCGATTTCGATTTCCTTCTCTACGGTAGATGGATCTACACCATCCTTATCTACTGCCACAGGGTTCATGGCTGCGATCTGCATGGCCACGTCCTTTCCAGCGGTCTCGACATTGTTGCCGCCAGTGTTTTTCAAGCCTACGAGCACGCCCAACTTGCCGTTGGAGTGGATGTAAGGCACCACTGCTTCAGAACCGAGTGTTTCGTAAGAAGAGATCTCCAACTTCTCGCCGATCTTTCCTGTCGCCTCTACGATCTTTTCTTCGATGGTCTGGCCATTGACAGTCAGAGCTTTGAGGGCTGCGATGTCAGCAGGTCCTTCTTCGAAAGCCTTGTCGGCGATCGACTGGCCCAAAGCCATGAAGTCGTCATTCTTCGCTACGAAATCTGTCTCGCAGGTGAAGGCGATGAGAATGCCTTTCGACTGGTCGTCTGCCGTCTTGGCAAAAACAACTCCTTCAGAAGTTTCACGGTCTGCTCTGGATGCAGATACCTTCTGTCCTTTCTTGCGTAGCAACTCGATGGCTTTGTCAAAGTCGCCGTCCGCTTCGACGAGGGCTTTCTTGCAGTCCATCATGCCTGCCCCGGTCATTTGTCGTAATTTGTTTACGTCTTGTGCGCTAATTGCCATGTCTATTTTTTTCTTTTGATTGGATTCAATAAAAAAATTGAACACGTCTCGCGATGAAGGCACCGGAAATCATGTTCAATTTCAGTTTTGTTCTTTGGAATATGTCTCGGTAATTACTCCGCTGCTTGCTGGTCGAGCTCTCTCTTTTCAGCCTCGGCCTCTTCCATTTTCTGCTCTTCTTTGTCCTTCTTGCGCTCGCTCAATCCCGCTTCCATCGCACTACCGATGTACTGGGTGATGAGTTGGATAGATTTGAAGGCATCATCATTTGCAGGGATGGGATAATCCGCCAGATTGGGATCTGAGTTGGTATCCACCATAGCAAAGACAGGGATGTTGAGCTTCTGCGCCTCTGCTACTGCAATGTGCTCTCGCTTGATATCGATCACGAAGAGTGCCGCAGGCAGTCGGTTGAGGTCGGAGATACCACCAAGAACTCGCTCCAGCTTCGCTCTCTCACGTGTGATCATCAGACGCTCACGCTTTGCGAGGTTCTTGTAGGCCTCATCCTTCATCAATTTGTCGATGGATGCCATCTTCTTCAGTGACTTACGAATAGTGGCAAAGTTGGTCAGCATACCACCCAGCCATCTTTCAGTCACGTAAGGCATCTTCAGACGCTTAGCCTCATTCTCTACTACCTCTTTCGCCTGCTTCTTTGTAGCGACGAACATTACTTTTCGTCCTGATCGCACGATGCCTTTGATGGCAGCCGATGCTTCTTCCAGGCTTTTCAGCGTCTTATTTAGATCGATGATATGGATACCATTCTTCTCCATGAAGATGAATGGAGCCATCTGAGGGTTCCACTTCCTGGTAAGGTGTCCAAAATGAACACCGGCATCCAACAGTTCTTTGCTTGTGATATTCTCCATCGATAACTTATCGTTTGCTGAATTGGAATCTTCTTCTTGCCTTTCTACGACCGTATTTCTTACGCTCGACCATTCGAGGGTCTCTGGTCAGGAATCCTTCTTCCTTCAGAGCTGGGCGAAACTCCTCGTCTATCTCGACAAGTGCTCTGGAAATACCGAGGCGAATGGCTTCGGCCTGGCCTTTGAGTCCGCCGCCGTCTACCACGACTTTGATGTCGAAGTTGCTCTGCTGCTCCACTTTGACCAAAGGTTGCTTCACAATGATCTGAAGCACTTCGGAAGGGAAGTACTGCGTCAACTCTCGTCCGTTGATTGTGATTTCGCCCTTGCCGCTGACAATGTAAACGCGGGCGATGGATGTCTTTCGTCTTCCGACAGTATTGATTGTATCCATCAATTAGATTTTAACTTCTTTAGGAGATTGACCCTCGTGAGGATGCTCAGCACCTTCATATACATAAAGGTTGTTGAAAAGCTGGCGCCCCAATCTGTTTTTTGGGAGCATACCGCGTACAGCCCTTTCGACGAGGATTGTGGAAGACTTACCCTCCTTCACCTCGAGTGGGCTTTGTGTCCGCTGACCACCAGGATAGCCGGTGTGACGTACGTAAACTTTATCGGTCCACTTCTTGCCAGTCAGACGTAGCTTGTCCGCGTTGACCACGATCACATTGTCACCACAGTCCACGTGGGGGGTGTAGTTTGGCTTGTGCTTCCCGCGGATCATTTTCGCCACTTCACTCGCCACACGACCAAGGATTTTGTCCTCGGCATCGACAACCACCCAACCCTTTGTCGCGGTAGCTTTGTTAGCCGATATTGTCTTATAACTTAACGTATCCAAAATACAGTACTTTACATACCTCCTTCAAGACCCTCCTGAAAAAGGGACACAAAAATAGAAGTTTAAAATTTGAAAACCAATACCCACTATTTGTTTTTGCCCAGTTGATTGACGACTGCTGCAAAATCCTTAGGATAAGGGGCTTGAAGCTTCAATTGTTCACCCGATATTGTCTCAAAAGTCAACCCCTGAGCGTGGAGTGCCATCCTCGAAATCAATGGTTGCTCGGTGTCGAACTTGCCGATCTTAAAGTTGCGCTTGATTTCTGAAAGGTAGATTTTGGGACCGCCGTACATTTCATCTCCCACCAATGGGTGGCCTAGGTGCGCGAGGTGGACGCGGATCTGATGCATCCTTCCTGTGAAAGGCATACAGGCGATCAGCGTGTGTGCTTTGTATATCTGCAGTGTGGAGACCAGTGTGATGGATGGTTTGCCCTCCCTGTAGTCTACTCGCGATCGATTGGAGGTAGTGTAGATGGGGGCATCCACTTCCTGTTCATCCAACTCTATCCGACCGGCGATCAATGCATGATAAAGTTTGTGTACCTCCCTTGCTTCAAGTTTTCGCGAAAAGAATCTGTAGGCATCCTGGTTTCGGGCGATCACCAACAAGCCGGAAGTCTCTTTGTCCAGTCGGTGGCAAACCTGAGCATTGGGATCGTAGGTTCTAGCCATGGCCAGAATGTTCGTCGGGTCTCGGCGATCTTCCAGGGTAGAAACATGCGGAGGCTTATTGATAACAATAAAGTCCCCGTCTTCGTGGACGATCAGGTCATCAAAGCGGAGGCCTTTTAGCGCTTTAGTCTTCTTCATCTTCCCAATCCCTTCTGTCGACTTTTTCCCCAACTTTTAGTTTGAACCAAAATCTCGACCCGACGCGATACTCACTGCTGACTTCGATTTTGGATTTGTGCCCTTCCATGATGTGCTTCACGATTGACAGTCCGAGACCACTGCCTCCCTTTTCTTTTGATCGACTCTTTTCCACTCGATAAAAGCGCTCAAAGATCCGCCCAAGATGTTCCTTCGGAATTCCTCTGCCATTGTCTTCAATGGTGGTGGTGACATCTTCCCCATTTACTGCGAATATCACCTTGACCCATCCATCTTTTCGGGTGTACTTGATGCCGTTCATGATCAGGTTGGACAGCACCTGATAAATACGCTGGTAGTCGGCATAGACGTAGATAGAATCTGACGGGCTCTCCAGCTTCAATTCGATCTCTTTCTTCTCCGCTTTTCGTTCCACCTGATCGAACACATCCCTTGTGAGGTCCACAATATCAAAGTGCTCGTAGTGCATTTTGATGTCCCCCGTCTCCATTTGTGAGATGGTCAGTAGGTCCTGGACGAGGATGTCCAAACCATCGAGGGACTTGGCGGCCTTTTTGAGGAACTTATTGCGCACCTTTTTGTCTTCGACGGCTCCATCCAGTAGTGTATGCACAAATCCCTGTGCGGCAAATATGGGTGTCTTTAGTTCGTGCGAGACATCGGCGATGAACTCCCTTCGGAATGTTTCCATCTTTCGGAGTTCGTCGATCTCTTGTTGTTTATTCTCGACGTAGGAGCGAATCTCACGATTGATCAACTTGAGTGGGCTTAAGGAGTTCGCAGACTGCTTTGAGATTGTCGAGAAGTCCTCATTCTGTATTTTCTCGAGTGCTTCGTAGATACTATTGATCTCCTTAAAAAACAGGAACTCCAGCACCAGACGCATCAGCAGATACGAGGAAGAGAAAGAAAGCCCAAATGCAACAAACAGTGCCGTATCGGTCACTGAGGGGAGTAGAGACAGGAATGCAGCCGTGATCACGCCGATACACACTGCCAAAAGCAGTCCCAGGCCCCGGGAATTGAGGATCATAAGAGGCGCAAGTTACGTCTTAATTCGCGTCGAACTTGTATCCCACGCCTTTCACCGTAGAGATGTAACCATCGCCGATCTTCTCTCGCACCTTACGGATGTGAACGTCCACGGTGCGGGCCAGCACGTAGACGTCCGTACCCCAGATGTTCTTGAGTAGATCGTCCCGGCTAAATACCTTACCTGGATTCTGAGCAAGAAAATAAAGGAGTTCAAATTCCTTCTTGGGGAGATTGATCTTTTCGTCGCTTAGTACCACTGTGTAGCTCGAGCGATCCACTTCCAGGTCTCCCGCCATGATCTTTTGCGAGTCCTTCTTTTTCTTTGATTCCCTGCGGAACATCGCATTGATTCGGCTCATCAGCGCCCGTGGTTTGATGGGCTTGGTGATGTAGTCATCGGCACCCATATCAAAGGCTGCTACCTCTGAGTACTCCTCCGACCGTGCGGTGAGGAAGATCACAAAGACGTTGGACAACTCCGGAATTTCGCGTATCTGCCGGCACGTTTCTACTCCGTCTTGTTTCGGCATCATGATGTCCAGCAGAATCAAGTCGGGCATAAACGTTTTGGCGATCTCCAAAGCCTTGATGCCATCCAGCGCCGTCTTTACATCATACCCTTCCTTAGAGAGGTTGTATTTCAACAATTCAAGAATGTCGGCTTCATCATCTACCACCAGCACCTTTTGATTGTTCTTTCCCATGTTAGTTTGGTTATTTACCGGGTCGCTCTCGTAGCCTTTTCGAGACAAACGAAATCAAAGGCAACTTACCATGTAATTAAAATTTCTGCAACCTCCCGTAACAACGCTGACAGGCTGTGATACGATAGAGCGGTCTAGTTCTTCTTTTTTTAAGAATCAATTAACACATGGGTAATAATGATTCGAATCAGAAAACCTTTCCTACTGAATATCGTAAGTTACCTTGTAATACATAGTAATGGATATTACCTTCATGTACCAAAGCCACCAATCTCATGAAAGTTGACAACACACAGTACCACTTAACGATCGCCGGGAAAATTCTTGTCATTTTAGGCATTTTAGCCATTCCTGTATCTGTTTTTTCCTGGGGTGCCTTCAACTTCCTGTGGATGTCTGACTGGTTCCATGATTCTTTCCCGCGCCACTGGGACTACCATCACCATGATTATTGGCCTTTTTTCCACGGCGCTCCATGGAACTGGCTCTTCGTTATACCGGGTTTTTACTTCCTGGGATCGGTACTCTTCATCGTCACGGGCGTTGGCCTGGTGAATGAGAAGGACTGGGCTAAGCGGCTGGCCTGGGTGCCGGGCGTCTTGCTGCTCTTCAGATTTCCAATCGGAACAGCATTGGGTGTGTGGTTGATCTACCTGCTCCAGAAGGAGAAGGAGCTAAAATACCCACCAAAGTCACATCCCGATCAAACCTAAATACTAATATAATTAGTATATAATCCATTATAATTAGTAAAAAATCTTAGCTTTGCTATTGGGTTGGTCTTAAAAGGAAAGCGCACAATTTGCCTAAATTCGTGCTTCCAATTTTCTGCGGACCCAACATCAATAAAGGAACTCTAGTAGCATGGCTGATAACAACGAAAAACTCAAAGCACTACAGATAACCATAGACAAGCTCGAAAAGACCTATGGTAAGGGGACAATCATGAAGCTCAGTGATGAGAAGATCCTCGACATCCCCGTCATATCCACAGGATCACTTGGGCTTGATATGGCGCTCGGTGTGGGTGGGATACCCCGAGGACGAATCATTGAAGTTTACGGACCGGAATCATCAGGTAAGACCACTTTGGCCATGCATTGCATAGCTGAAGCGCAGAAGAAAGGTGGCCTCGCGGCTTTCATTGACGCGGAGCACGCCTTTGACAAGTCTTACGCTGAGAAGTTGGGCATCGATACCGAGAATCTGCTCATCTCCCAACCCGACAATGGGGAGCAAGCCCTGGAAATTGCCGAGCATCTTATCCGATCTGGTGCGATTGATATCATCGTCATCGACTCTGTTGCGGCCTTGGTCCCTCGCGGTGAATTGGAAGGTGAGATGGGGGAAAGCAAGATGGGATTGCAGGCACGACTGATGTCTCAGGCGCTCAGGAAGCTGACTGGCTCGATCAACAAAACTGGCTGTTCTTGCATTTTCATCAACCAGCTCCGTGAGAAGATCGGTGTGATGTTTGGTAACCCCGAGACTACTACGGGCGGAAATGCTTTGAAATTCTATGCCTCCGTGCGTCTTGACATTCGGAGAATCGGCCAGATCAAAGAATCTGCAGATAACATTCTCGGCAACCGCACCCGGGTGAAGGTGGTCAAGAACAAAGTAGCTCCACCGTTCAAAGTCATTGAGTTTGACATCATGTACGGCAAAGGCATCAGCAAGTCCGGAGAGGTGCTGGACCTTGGCGTTGAGCTGGATATCGTGCAGAAATCAGGCTCCTGGTTCTCTTACAATGGAGACAAGTTGGGTCAGGGTAGAGACGCCGTGAAGCAGCTCATCGAAGACAATCCCGAATTGATGGATCAGCTCGAGCAGAGGATCAAAGACAAAATCAACGGCGTGGAGGTCGAGGCCTAAGGAGTCTGCTTAGGCCCTTATTGCTTCCACTGGATCCATCCTGGAAGCGATGGCTGCAGGTACGATCCCTGATATTGTCCCAACTGCGCTTGCGACCAGAATGCCCATGGCCATATTCTGTAGGGACATCTGCATGTCCAGGGATCCTAACGGAACGAAAGTAATCAGGTACACAAGGAAGAGGCCGAAACCACCACCGATCAACGACAGAAAGATAGCTTCGAAGAGGAATTGGAGCAGGACGAAGTAGTTCTTGGCCCCCAGTGCTTTCTGAATGCCGATAATGTTGGTGCGTTCCCTTACTGACACAAACATGATATTGGCAATGCCAAAGCCACCAATAAGTATTGAGAAACCGCCGATTAACCAACCGCCAATGGTCAGGACGTCGAAGAAACTTCCGATGCTGTTGAGGATAGCCTCCTGACGGGCGACCGCGAAGGTGTCACCCTGCTTAGGTTTCAGGCCACGTACTTTCCTGACAAGCCCTCGGATCTGGTACTCCAATTCCAGCAACGGCTCACCGGTTTCTTTGCCCTTGATGGTGATAACGGGTTCGACACCTCCTTTGCCGACGTAGTAGATCTGCTGGAAAGCCTTGTAGGGGATCCATATGTTTTCGTCCTTACTGGTGTCACCAAAGAGTCCCGCGCCCTGCTCCGGGACCACACCAATGACCGTGAACTTTCGACCTTTTAATTTGATTGTCTGCCCGAGCGCAGACCGAGCACCAAAAAGCTCTGTCCTCGACCTATTGCCAATGATGGCGACAGTAGTCCCTGCTTGAGATTCTTCGGGTGTGAAGTAGCGACCTTCCAGGCCTGGGAAGTCGTTGTAGACATCGCTGAAACCATGAGACACGCCCATTAATCGAATGCCATTGCTGCTACTGCTTTTGTGCTTGGCAATGGTGTTAGTGGCGGTCATAATTGTTATGCCATCTATGTTATCGAGATTATCACGTAGGAACTCATACTCTCTGAGGTTGGTGTAGGGCCTCTTCCAATAATCCCACCATGGCATGTTGCCACTGAAGTCGAAGGGGAACCGTCGGATGTCCAAATTGGTACGTCCCAGGAAACTCAGACTGTCATTGATGCTGCGCTCCAGAGAATCGACAAGGGTGAAGACACTGATGATCGCGAAGATCCCAATAGTCACTCCAAGCAAAGACAGGGTGGTACGTAAAAGATTGGATTTCAGCGCCTGCAGCGCGAAGATCAAACTCTCGAATATCAGTCTAAAAACGATCATTTTCAGAGGTCTGGTAAACCCACAATTTCCAAACCTCAAAATAAAACAATTTGCTAACTTTGCGCACTAATTTCTATTGCGACTCTTTACATACTATTCCCTAGTACCGAACTATGAAGCTGTCCGAATTCAAGTTTGAACTTCCTTCAAGCCACATTGCCTTGTATCCTACAGAAAACCGAGATGAGTCCCGCCTTATGGTGGTGCATCGGGATACTGGTGAGTTTGAGCACAAGATGTTCAAGGATGTTGTCGACTACTTTGATGAGGGTGACGTGATGATCATCAACGACACCAAAGTATTCCCTGCTCGGCTCTATGGAAACAAAGAGAAGACAGGTGCGAAGATCGAGGTGTTCCTACTCCGTGAGTTGAACAAGGACATGCATCTCTGGGATGTGCTGGTAGATCCGGCGAGAAAGATCCGTGTGGGCAACAAGCTGTATTTCGGAGACGGTGAACTGGTCGCAGAAGTCATAGACAATACAACCAGCCGTGGACGTACGATCCGATTCCTGTTCGATGGCACCGAAGAGGAGTTTTATCAAATGATCGATCGCCTCGGCGAAACGCCTCTTCCGAAGGAGATCATGCGTAGTGCTGAGCCTGAGGATAGGGATTGGTTCCAGACCATCTATGCCAAGAATATAGGGGCTGTGGCTGCACCAACCGCCGGACTGCACTTTACGAGACAAGTGATGAAGCGACTGGAAATTGTGGGAGTAGACATCCATCCAATCACTTTGCATGTCGGTCTTGGGACTTTCAGACCCGTTGATGTAGAAGACTTGACCAAGCACAAAATGGACTCAGAGAATTTCCAGGTACCTGAGGCTACTGCAGATAGGGTCAATCAGTCGCTTGACAGCAAGAAGAAGGTGTGTGCTGTAGGTACGACGGTGATGAGATCTCTGGAGTCATCAGTTTCAGCTGGCGGCCGTCTGAAGGCCAATAGTGGCTGGACAGACAAGTTCATATTCCCACCTTACGAATTCAAGATCTGCAACTCGCTGATCACCAACTTCCACCTGCCTGAGTCTACGCTATTGATGATGGCCAGTGCTTTCGGCGGGTATGACCTCATTAGGGAGGCCTATCAAACGGCGATCAAGGAAAACTATCGCTTCTTCACCTACGGGGATGCGATGCTGATCCTCTGACCTTTCACTCTACCCATGAAGGAATATGCGATCCTGGTGGCCGGGGGCAAGGGTACTCGTATGCAAACGGATACTCCGAAGCAGTTTCTCCAGCTGAAGGGTGTGCCTGTTATCGTACACACAGTTCGGGCTTTTCTGGATTACAATCCTGAAATTAACGTTGTGATTGTCTTGCCGGCGGATCACACAGCGAAGGGCCAAGCGATCATTTCAGAACACTTTCCTCGGCTTGAGGCCAGCCTTCAGTTTTGCACAGGAGGCGCCACCCGCTTTCAATCAGTACAACGGGGACTTCGTATGATCGGCGATGATGGCTGCGTGGCAGTACACGACGCGGTGCGACCCCTTGTGGACCCATCTGATATCCGGTCGACTTTTGAGCTTGCGAAGAAAGAGGGATCCGGGGTGTTGGTGACTGAAGTAAAGGAGTCGTTGAGAAAAGTGGAAGGGGACAGTTCGGAATCTGTGCCGAGGGCGCTGTATAGATCTGTGCAAACGCCACAGACATTTTCAGTGGCGCTCCTAAAGCAAGCCTACGAGCAGAAGGAAATTCCTGAATTTACTGATGATGCCAGCGTCTTCGAACGTGCAGGTCATGCTATCTCCCTGGTGCCTGGGAGCTATAGGAACATAAAAATAACCACCCCCGAGGACTTACTGACCGCGGAGGTGATGATCAAGTAAAGAGCTTAGTACTCGTCTTCGTTAAAAAAGAAATCTTCTTTCGTCGGGTAGTCAGGCCATATCTCTTCGATGTTCTCATACGGCTGTCCATCGTCCTCCAACTCCTGCAGATTCTCCACTACCTCTAAAGGGGCTCCTGATCGTATCGAATAATCAATCAACTCATCTTTCGATGCGGGCCACGGGGCGTCCTCAAGATACGATGCTAATTCTAGTGTCCAGTACATATCACAAAACCTTTATGGTTATTCTGAATAATGGCGCAAAAGTACATTTTCTGACAAGAAAACAAACGAATTCAAAAAATGCGCCTAACTAAATTAGTTGGTTATTCGAATTTCTTGGAAGAAGGTTTGCGTCAACGACGATAAAGAAGGAGTGAAGGTGTAATTATCCGCCTAGAATGCTGATCAAACGCTGTTTTACCTTGATTTTGTTTCGCTGCTGAGCCAGTTTTCGGTTGACCATGTGATTGCCATTGTCGTCGCTGGCAGAGAAATTGCCCGCATTATCTTCAAAAGTACGGAGTTCCTCTTCGTCTCTGGCGACCAATTCCTTGAGAACTTTTACATGCAACGCATTCTGTTCCAGGACGTTCTTGTCGTGATAGTCATCGAAGCGTTTCTCGCAGAGGTTTTGTACGAAGTCCATCTCCGAGAGGAGTTGGAGAAGATCGACACAATCCCGCTTTCTTTGATCGGTCTTTGGGTCACGTGGCTTGATGGCAAAAAGTGCCCTACGTATCTCATCGGCTCGCGCCCGGTCGAAGGGCTTGTTACCTTGCTGGATCTGTAGCAGCTCATTCTGTATTTGCTTCAGTTGATCATCGGGTCGCAGTCTTGGCCCGGATTGCTTCAGGTTGCGTTGAAACTTCTGAAGTAAATTTTTGTATTTGAACGAGGGAATATTTCCCACTTCGCGCCAGCGTTCTTGTAGTTCTTTCACTTTCTCAAAGCGCTCCTTGCCACCGAGTCGCCAGACGTGCTGGGATTCTTTGATGAGCGTCCAATAGTCGTCTTCGTGCTTCTTTTCCAACCGCTTCCGGTCTTCAAAAAAGGCTCTCTTACGGTCGAAAAAATTTTGGACTTCTCCCCAGAATGTATCATCAAGTTGCTGCTGCTCCTCTGCTACGGCGTTTCCAACCTTGATCCATCTACCCTTGATATCCAGGATGGCTTCCTGGCATTCCTTCCAGTTGAGGCCATCTACTGCTTCTCGTAACTCCGCGATTAGCGTATGCTTGATTTCTGTATTCCTTACCCGGTTTTTGGCGATGATCTCTTCCAGCGCTTTTTGCTGGACTTCCAGGCGATCATCAAGGGCGGCGTAGTCGCCCAGGGCATCGTGTGTTTCGAGACTCCCTTTGAGATGGAGAACCTTCTGTAAGTAACTACCCTTGTTTTCGGTCTCTTCGATGGTTTTCTCCAATTCCGCGATTTTCTGCTCCAGTTCGTTGAACCGGTTCACGAAATATTCCACCGCCACAGCTTCACCCTCTTCTCTTACCTCACCGATCACTCTGTTAGGGTGATCTTTCCAAGGATTTAAAATAATTTTGTTTTCTTCAATGGAACCATAAGGAACCTCTACAGTGCTCATAATGGTCTAGCTGTTATAAACTCTTGGATCACTAACTACAAATTGCAAAATGTCTGACGATAAGATAATCTTCTCGATGTCGGGTGTCTCAAAGATTTACCCACCCAATAAGCAGGTACTTAAAAATATTTATTTGTCTTTCTTCTACGGTGCTAAAATAGGGGTACTTGGTTTAAATGGTGCCGGAAAATCTTCATTATTGAGGATAATCGCTGGAATTGACGGTGATTTTCAAGGTGAGGTGGTCTTTTCTCCGGGTTATACAGTTGGATTTTTGGAGCAAGAGCCACAGCTGGACCCCACGAAAACCGTTTTAGAGATTGTCAAGGAAGGGGCACAGGAAGTGGCCGAGTTGCTTGCTGAATACGAGAAGATCAACGAGAGCTTCAGCGATCCCGAGGTCCTGGAAGATCCGGACAAAATGGACAAACTCATCCAGCGGCAGGGGGAAGTGCAGGAGCGTCTCGATCAGACGAATGCGTGGGAACTGGACTCCAAACTTCAGAGGGCCATGGATGCACTGCGCACACCTCCGGAGGATGCGATCATAGGCAACCTATCCGGTGGTGAGAAGAGAAGGGTGGCCTTGTGTCGACTTCTGTTGCAGGAGCCGGATGTATTGCTACTAGATGAACCGACCAACCACTTAGATGCGGAGTCAGTCCTGTGGCTCGAGCGCCACCTACAACAGTACAAAGGGACGGTGATCGCGGTCACACACGACCGGTATTTTCTGGACAATGTTGCCGGATGGATCCTTGAGCTCGATAGGGGAGAGGGCATTCCGTGGAAGGGCAACTATTCCAGCTGGTTGGACCAAAAGCAGAAGCGTCTGGCCCAGGAAGAAAAGACGGAGTCCAAGCGACAGAAGACGCTGGAGAGAGAGCTGGAATGGGTACGGATGACCCCAAAAGGCCGCCAGGCCAAAGCGAAAGCGCGTCTCAATGCATATGAGAAGCTATTGGGTGAAGGCGCACGGGAGCAAGAGAACAAGCTGGAACTTTACATCCCCCCCGGACCAAGACTGGGTGCCAAGGTGATAGAAGCGGAGAAGGTCTCGAAAGCCTACGGCGAGAATCTGCTTTTTGAGGACCTAAACTTTCGCTTGCCCCAAGGAGGTATCGTAGGTGTCATAGGCCCCAATGGTGCTGGCAAGTCGACGCTCTTCAAGTTGATTACAGGGAAGGAGGGCGCTGACAGCGGCACGTTTGAAGTGGGTAGCACTGTGAAAATGGCGTATGTGGATCAAGAGCATGACACGCTGGACCCAGACAAGACCGTATATGAGATTATCTCAGGTGGCAATGAGATCATCGATCTTGGAGGCCGTGAGATGAATGCCCGGGCATACGTGAGCCGGTTCAACTTCAGCGGGACTGATCAGCAGAAAAAAGTCGGGATGCTCTCAGGTGGAGAACGCAATCGTGTCCACCTGGCCATGACATTGAAAGAGGGGGCCAATTTGATATTGCTTGATGAGCCCACCAATGATCTCGATGTGAACACCCTGCGGGCGCTTGAGGAAGCCCTGGAGAACTTCGGGGGCTGTGCAGTGATCATCTCCCACGATCGCTGGTTCCTGGATCGGGTCGCCACCCATATCCTCGCATACGAAGGCGATTCACAGGTCTATTGGTTTGAGGGCAACTTCAGCGACTATGAGGCTAACAGGCGTCAAAGGCTGGGAGACCTTGAGCCCACGAGAGTGAAGTACAAGAGATTGGTCAAGTAGAAAGAAAGGAGGGCCACTTTGGAATCGAAGTGATAGGGCCCTCCACTGAGTTTATTCTCGATATCTTTTGATTGTACTGAGGCCATCCTCATCGGCCTCTACCCGGGCATCACCGCGGTAGGTGACCGTACTTAATCCGGCCGTCCGTACATCCAGCTCCTGGGTGGCGTAGACGCTTGCCTTGGAAGCTCCCAGTACATCCAGCTCGATGTATTGTGTTCGGAAGTCCAGCGCATCTAGCTGGGAAGCACCCTTGATGTCGGCACGGAGCCTTCTCGCGTTGCCCTCCAAAGAGATCTTTGAGGCCCCTACAGCTTCTAGGGTCAGGTTCTCTGGGGAGATCCTTGCGACCAGGTCCGAAGCTCCCTCCATATTGATGTCGATCTCGTCATTGTTGAACCCGGACACCTCTCCTTTTGTGGCACCAAGCAGTTCCAGCTCCTCGAGCTGTGGCATGGTGATATAGATGCCAATATCATCGGCCCAGCTCTTATCGTCCCACCAGCCCCAGTCGTGGTCGCGGTGCTTGATCTCCAGGCGATCGCCAATTCGGCGGACCTGCACATCACGCAGGTCCCTTTCATCTCCTTTCACGACCACTTCATAATCCTCTGACTCGCTGATGAACACCTGGAAGAAGGAGGACACACGTACTTCATTGAAGTCTCTGTAGTCGTAGGTCACTTCCTCTCCACGGATATCGTCCCATCTCCTGGGGGAGCGGGCCGCTGGTGCTCTTCGTGAACTGCTGCCTCTGTGTGGTTGAGTGTTGCAACTGACACATTCCAGGCGTCCCTCATCAAATACCCATTCGTTTTCCGACATTTGGTACGATCTGTAGCCCTCGAGATAGAGCGTTCCGCGAAGGATGTCTTTGAGGTCCGATTCCATTCTGAAGGTCTGTCCATTCGGGATGTAGAAAACCGCATCTACTTCCTGGAAGCGGAATTTCGCATCACCACCGAAGTCGATTTCCTCAGGAAAAATGAAGTCCGCCCCATCCCTTGACACGACGTAAGAAACGGCCTCGGCGTTTGTTCTCGCATTGTCGCGGCTGGATCCGCGGGCCTCAATTCTTGTTTCCAATCGATAGACACTGTCTTCATGTCCGCGAAGGCGGAGCTTCACCGCATCGTATCGTGAGTAGCTACCCTCCTCTAGTCTGAGCGTGGGCGTTTCGCCTTCCACTACTTCGAAGGTCGTTTCTTGTCGGACAGATCCATCTGACCTGAACTCCCGTACCGTGGTAGGGAAGAAGAAGGCCGCGCCGATCAGTCCGAGAACCCAGATGCCAAAGAGTGCCCAGCCGAGGTAGGCGTTGCCGATTGTTCTCTTCAGCATGATCATCAGACCTCCCAGCGTGATGGCGAGAGATGGGATGAACACGATCAAGTAGGCTGAGAAGATGGCCCATCCACTGAAAGTGGTGAGTGCCAATTCCATTGGGAAATCACCCAGATAAAGGTGGTCCACCCAGAAAGTAGAGTGGAAGCCTAGCAATACCATGAGGCTGATCGTAAAGGCAAACATCATGGAGAATCCCGCAATCACGATGATGGCTCCAGCAAAGATTCGCAGCAGCTCGATGAGTACTGTAGCAATAGGGCCTAAGGCTTTGCTCAATACCTCGATCACCTGTGCCAGTATTCGGAATGGGAACAGAAGGATCTTGCTGGCAGTGGTCTCCTCTCCTTCTTTGATATTCAGATTCCGTTTGACCTTCTCCTCAATGTTGTGTAGCGTCACCGGTTGCCCTTCCATTTGCATTTTCTCCGTCAGCGACTTGGCTTCAGGAGTGATGATCCATAGCACCAGGTACACGATTACGCCGCCGCCAAAGAATAGGGAGATCACGAAAATGAGGCGGATGACTGTTACGTCGATCCCGAAGTAGGACCCGAGACCAGCACATACTCCGCCCAGAACTTTGTCGTCCGAGCTTCGAAAGA
The DNA here is from genome assembly GCA_965227935.1 of Cyclobacteriaceae bacterium. Taxonomy (GTDB): domain Bacteria; phylum Bacteroidota; class Bacteroidia; order Cytophagales; family Cyclobacteriaceae; genus JAWPMT01. The sequence goes on from CBDDGS010000055.1 coordinate 1,709,368, forward strand.
GCTTCTTCATCTTTACGTCCTCTTCCAGGTCGTCTCTATGCGGAACGACGATCCAGAGGATGATGTAAGTGAGGAGGATCATGCCAGAGATCTCACCTACGAAGAGATTGAAAAAGAGTGCCAGGAAGATCAGCCGAATCCAGATCGGATCTATGCCAAAGTAGTTGGCGATACCAGAAGCAACACCTCCCAGAACCTTGCGCCTTCCATCCCTGTAGAGACGGCGCGAGCCAGCAGCTTCCCGGTCTTCTGTCTGTTGCTTGTCAGATGTTTCTGCTTCCTCTTGCTCTTCAGTAGTGGAATCAGATGCTGTAGCAGCCTTCTTCTTCTTGGGAGCAGCTTTTTCCTTCTTCTCGGGCACAGGCTCCGGTCCGGTTTCGATACTTGCTTCGAAGTCCTTGGTAGTACCCATAACAGCGATCAATTCCTCGACATCGACGAGGGCGATCACCTGTTTCACGTCTGATAGCTTGCTCAAAAAGATCTCAGCAATCCGGCTTTCAATGTCGTCAATGATCTCTTTGCTGTCCTCGAATGACGAAAAATATCGGTTGATTGATTCGAGATAGGCCTTTAGTCGTTGGTATCCATCCTCTTCGATATGGAAGATGATACCGCCTATGTTGATGCTGATGTTCTTTTTCATCCTTTTTCGCCGTTTCCGTTCAGTGATATGATTTTTTCGGTGGAAGTCACCAGTTCCTCCCAGGTTGCATTAAGACCGCCCAAAAATTCCTTTCCAGTGTCTGTGATCGTATAGTACTTTCTCGGTGGCCCGGAACTTGACTCCACCCACTTGTAATCTACCAATCCTGCTTTTCGCAGCCTGGTTAGTAATGGGTAAAGTGTGCCTTCCACCACCATGATCTTAGCCGATGTGAGTTCCTCCAACATGTTGGAGGCATATACCTCTCCCCTCGAAATGATGTGCAGGATGCAAAATTCTAAGATGCCTTTTCGCATCTGCACTTGTGTATTTTCTATATTCATCGACTCATGTGCTTAAAGTAAATAAATCATTAATCGATATCACTATATACGGAAAGGTACTATGCATGGCCTAGTACATAGCAAAAAAATGTACTGGTAGTGATATTTTCATCCAAAAATTCTATGGATTATAAGAAAAATCATATAAACGAAATTAAATTGCAGGTGAATCGTTAATGATTCAGATCCCCTGCCACTGCAAAGCCTGCTCACAGCGTCTCATTAAGATGGCAACCAAAGGAAGTAGATGAAAATACGGATCAGCATCCCCTCGGTGCTACTGGCAATAATTGCATGCTTTATATGTCAAGTAGCTGAGGGTCAGGATAATACAGCTCCACGAGATAACACTCCGAAATACAGCAATGAGTTTCTCAACATTGGCGTGGGGGCCAGGGCTTTTTCGCTGGGTCTGAGTATGGTATCGCATACAGATGACGTCACCGCGGCCTATTGGAACCCTGCTGGTCTCAATCTCATGGAGACAGATCTTCAGTTGGGGCTGATGCATTCTGATTATTTCGGGGGACTGGCCAGCTACGATTACGGAGGTTTTGCGGCCTCTCTGAAGGATCAAAGTACGGTCGCGCTGTCCATTGTTCGCTTCTCCGTGGACAATATTCCAGATACACGATTCCTTTTCGACGCCAACGGCACCATCGACTACAGCCAGATCCGTTTTTTCTCGGCTACGGATCAAGCCTTTCTGCTTACCTACGCACGGGAGCTTCCAATTCTTGGAGGTATACGTGTGGGGGGTAACACGAAGATCATTCATCGCTCAGCTGGTGGCTTTGCGAAGGCCTGGGGATTCGGCATTGATCTGGGTGCGCAAAAGTCATGGGGCGAGTGGAACTTCGGAGTAATGGCCAAAGATATATTTGGCACTTTCAACACCTGGTCTCATAACCCGGAGGAGTTGGAAGATATCTACAACCTCACGGGCAACGAGGTGCCAACGAATTCCATCGAGGTGACATTACCCAGACTGATTTTTGGTGGCAGCCGAAGGTTTGAGGTGCTCAAAATGTTTTCCGTACTGGCGACCGTGGATTTGGATATGACATTTGACGGGAAGCGCAATACGTTGATACGCACCAATGCCCTGTCTATAGATCCTCATGGGGGTGTAGAGTTGGGATTCAAGGACCTGGCATTTCTGCGATTTGGGTTTAACGGCATTCAGCAATTGACTGACTTTGATCGCAGTATGTATTGGACATGGCAACCCAATATCGGCCTCGGAGTCGTGATCAAACAGCTGTATATAGATTATGCTCTCACAGACCTTGCTGACCAATCGGAAGCATTGTATTCGCACGTCTTTTCTTTGAAAGTGGACTTTAACCTGGAGAAGCAATGAGAAGGATCTTTCTACTCCATATGATCATCCTTGCCGGACTTGGGGCTTCTGCACAATATGGCAACGAATGGATCAACTTCAACCAGGATTATTGGAAACTTCAGGTCGCAGAAGATGGACTATACAGGGTTACGGCGGATGAGCTAACAGCCCAGGGCTTCCCCATCGATCAGGTGAGTGCCGACCGTATCAAGCTGTTCCACAATGGAGAAGAGGTGGCCATTCAGGTTTCCAGTACCAACAGCAGATTGGATTATCTGGAATTTTACGGTCAGAGGAATGATGGTACGAGAGAGGCAGAGCTCTACGTCACACCAGAGGCCCAGCCACATCAATACTATAGTCTGTTCAGCGATTCTACCATGTACTTTTTGACGTATGATGTCTCTGGCGAATCAGGTCAGCGGATGAGCTTCTCGACAGACAATAACAACACCGGTCTGGCAGCTGATGCCTACCATTTAGCGGACACTATGCATCTGCAGACCAGCCGCTATGCGACAGGCTTGCAGCATGGAGAGCAACTTCTCAGCCAGTGGGATGAAGGCGAAGGTTGGACCGGACCCGATATAGGAAGAGGCGGCTCCGCAGACTTCGACTTCAATCTTCGTGATACGGTGTCGGCGGGACCTCCCCCGACATTGGAGGTAGTAATACTTGGACGAAACTCATTGGCTCATATTGTAGATGTGAGTGTCGGGCCCGATGCCGCCAGTCTTCGATCCGTCGCATTGACGGATAGGGATTTTAGCAGAAGAACGTCTTTGACACTCAACATAGAACTGGAGTGGTCAGATATCGGTGCATCGGGGGAGATGGTTGTCAGGACGACCGCGCTGGGGTTGAGTGGCGCCCAGGACCGCATTGCCATTTCTGCGGTAAGGCTGAGGTATGCCCGTTCTTTCATTTTCGATGGAGAACAAAAGCACTTTGCTCTGGACACAGCTGAAGGGGGAAGATCCTATTTGAGGGTGGAGGCCGCAGAGCCTTCTTCTTTGCGCTTTTATGATATCACCGATCGTGAAAACCCAATCCGTCTGATCACGAACCCACTGAGTGATCGGGTGGACGTGGTCGTCAACGGCACGTCCGTTTCCCGGGAGTTGCTGGCTGTAAATACGGTGATGAGCGTCCCATCCATCACAAGCTATAATTTCAATGAGATTGACTTGTCAACGGCAGATTACATCATTCTCACACATCCTGATCTTCAGCAGCCAGATTCCCTCGGTAATGCCGATCCGGTCCTGGACTATGCTGCTTACCGAGAAAGTGCGGACGGCGGAAATCACGATGTAGAGATAACCAATATCCAGGACGTTTACGATCAGTTTGGCTATGGCCAACCCACTCCCCTAGCTATTCGGCGCATGCTACAATTGGGATACAATGAAGGCAATGTCCAGTGGCTATTCATGATTGGGCGTGGTACGACGGTCTCCACCGACTTCTATCGGGATGGTAATGGGGAACACTACTTGCCCACTTTTGGCAATCCTGGTAGTGACATCCTCTTTGGTGTGCTCGATCCTGGGTCTTTAGCTCCCCAGGTTGCTGTGGGCAGGCTCACAGCCACTGACCCCAATCAAGTGAGGGCTTATCTTGACAAAGTCGTCGAACATGAACTTGTGCCTTATGATGGATTGTGGCGCAAGAACATCATACAACTGAGTGGAGGGCAAAATGCCTTTGAGCTGACGAGGTTCAGACAATATGTTGGCGGATTTGGTGAAATCGCCGAAAGGGACTTTATGGGTGCACGTACTTCCAACCTCAGCAAGGAAACGACAGCGAATGTCGAATTTCTAAACATTCGCGAGGAGATCAACAAGGGCGTGGGGATGATCACATTTTTCGGACACTCGGGCCCGGCCATCACTGATATCGAAGTGGACCCAGCGGATCGTTTCGAAAACAAGGGGCGTTATCCGGCGATTTTCCTCGTGAATGGCTGTAATGCGGGAGAGATCTTCGCATCCAACAAGTCCTTTGGAGAAGATTGGGTTTTGCTGCGAGACAAGGGGGCAACCAATTTTATCGCGCACACCGACCTGGCCCTGTCCACATCCCTCAACCGCTATTCTAGGCTTTTTTACGAGGTGGCCTATGCTGATAGCACAACTTATGGCCTGACATTGGGTGAGATCACGGTTGAGGCGGGTAGGAGGTATTTCGAATCCTTCGTAGACAAGTCGGCCCAGGCGCAGGTATATCCGATGCTCCTGCAAGGTGACCCTGCCAATTTGGCTTTCGCTGCTCCCGATCCCGACTATGAGATCAATGCCGGATCAGTCACCGCGAGTTCTATTGCCGGATCGCAGATATTGGCGACACAGGACTCGTTCAAAGTCGAGCTCATCGTCCGAAATTTTGGCCGGACGAGGCTACAACCCTTGGAGGTGGCCATCAATCAGACGTTGCCAGATGGCCGGATCATCAATTTACGTGAGACATTTGAGCGCGTCTTGTATGCCGACACACTGACCATATTTGTGCCGATTGATGTGACGGACAATGTCGCTGGTAGCCACTTGCTCGATATCCAGTTGGACCCTGATAACAACATTCCTGAAATCAACGAGACCAACAACCAGGTCACCCTGGATATTTACATTTCCTCGGGCAACACGGTACAGCTTTTTCCCATTGACCAGGGGATCGTCAGTGAATCTTCCACAGAGCTGATATGGCAGCCGTTTGGAGGGACGGTTACAGATCGATCCTATCAACTGGAAGTAGACACGACTTCCTCATACGATTCTCCATTTTGGACCAATCAAACGCAGTCCGGTACGGGCTTGCTGTCGTCTTCCCTGGATCTAAGTGCGCTTCCAGACTCCTCGACAATATTTTGGAGGACCCGATTTGCGGAACCTTCAGAAGAGGAGGATACGATTTGGACGGAAAGTACTTTCACTTATCTCCCAGAAGATACAACAGGGGGCTGGGGCCAGTTTCATATCGAACAACGCCTGTCATCTACGCTTGACGGTATCAGCTACAACGCATCCACGGGAACATGGGAGTTTCAGGAGACTTCAAATGACATCATTCTCGAGATCTTTGGCCCGGACAATACGGAGTTGGTGTATGAGGACATCCGAGTGCTCGTCAATAATGTCGACCTGATCACGACAGCGAACCCGTCGGATCCCGCTTGTCGTACCAATACTTTTAATGCCATTGCCTTCGATCGCCAAACAAGCAATCCCTATTTTCCCATCACCTTTGATCAGTCACCCAATAGGAATCCGCTTATCTGTGGGCGTACGCCTCAACTGATTCACAACTTCGTGGAGTCGGATATGCTCGATGAGCAGCGGTGGATGGAGCAACTCATCGACAACATGGCTGAGGGGGATCAGCTGCTATTGTTTACCATCGGGGAGAACACCTATTCGAACTGGGATGCGCAATTGCTGAACAAGTTCTCGGAAGTCGGGATCAACTCATCGATTATAGAGGGGCTCACCGATGGACAGCCGGTTATCTTCTTTGGAAAAAAGGGTACTAGTCCTGGTACTGCTACAAGTATCACTATGAATGCGACGGGATTTCCTGTTCGGGAGCAATTGCTGACATTCGCTGGCGAGGCGACAGGACGATATACCTCCGGTAGGCTGATCACGCAGCCAATAGGCCCTGCCACGGATTGGTGGCGCTTCGATTATTCGTTGGATGAGGACCCCACCGACAACGTCACTATCAACGTGTATGGCATTAATACTTCGGGCCAGGAAGTTATCCAATTCACCCAGGGGAGGAGCGAAGAAATAGATATTTCCACAATCGACGCTGGGGAGTATCCGAGCCTGCGCCTGGAGGCCATTTTCAATGATGAAAGTGGACTCACGCCTCCGCAGTTCAACTACTGGCGGATGTATTACGAGACACCTCCAGACGGTATGGTCGTGATCCCTGAGGAAACCCAAATGCTATTGCTACAGGAAGGGGATTCGCTTGAGGCCGACATAAGCTTCTACAACTACTCGAATACCGACTTCGTGGATACTGTCACGATGACGGCCACCTTCCGTGAACTGGAGTCCGGAACGGAGTTTCAGGTCACTCAAAATATCATGGGGCCTGCATCTGGTGATACGATCACCTTCGCCGTCGAAGAGGGAACGGTTGGGCGTCTTGGCGAGTTCGATCTGAGGGTGCGGATGAATCCCGTTGAACCGGAGATCTACCAGGTCAATAATGCCCTGAATCTGTCGAGTTATGCCCGTGTGGAGCCGGACCGTGTTAACCCAATTCTCGATGTGACCTTCGACGGTGCCTATATCCTCAACGGTGATCTTGTTTCTCCGCGTCCGCTGATCAATATCTTGCTCAAAGACCAGAACACCGTGTTGACAAAAGAGGACACAACCGGAATCTCCGTTTATCTAAGGACCGGCGATGATGGTTCGTTCGAACGTATCCCATTTACCAGCGCGCAGATAAACTACACTCCCGCCACCGACGGCGAGGATTTCACTATCCAGTATGAGCCAGGACCTCTGGAAGACAACCGGTATGCATTGAGGGTTGAGGCCACGGATGCGTCGGGCAATGCCTCAGGGAGTCAGCCCTATGAGATTACTTTCGAGGTGGTCAATGAGTCGAGCATTACCCGATTTTTCCCGTATCCCAATCCTTTCTCAACAAGCACACGTTTTGTCTTCACACTCACAGGTGCAGAGGTGCCTGATGAGATCAAAATACAGATCATGACGGTAAGTGGCAGGGTCGTACGCGAAATACTGCAGGATGAGATCGGTCCCATACGCATCGGCAACAATATCACCCAATATGCCTGGGATGGCCGCGACGAATATGGTGATCAACTTGCCAATGGCGTGTATTTTTACAGGGTCATTACCAAAATCAATGGAGAAGAAGTTAAGAATCGGGGTACCGCGGCAGACCAGGCCTTCAAAAATGGCTATGGGAAGCTGTATCTATTGCGGTAAGCGATGAGTACGCGCCTGGTCCTGCGGACGGCCAAGGCGTACACTGCTCTTCTGGTCTTTTTCCTCATCATCTATTTTTCGGGAGCGCATGGTGACACCGTCCTATGGGTGAACGGCCAACGCCTGGTGTTGCTGGATGCGGTCATGCCGATCTGGACCCACTTCGGCGATGGCTGGTTTTTTTCCGTCGCGGTGATTGCTATGCTCATCATCCGCTGGCGGAGCGGGTTGGTGTTGCTTCTTCTTGGGATTGCTCAGCTGCTAGTGAGTGCGGTGCTCAAGAGGGGAGTATTCAGGGGGACACCACGCCCAAAAGTCTATTTCGAGCAGTTAGGCGTACCGCTGGATTTTATCGAGGGGGTCACAGTGCATGGGTACCACGCTTTTCCATCTGGGCACTCCATGACCGTATTTGCCATATCGACCTTTTTTTTACTTTATGTGCGCGCAGGCTGGGTAGCTATGGCGGGTTTATTTGTTGCGGTCACCACGGCCTTCAGTCGGATTTACCTTTTGCAGCACTTCCTGATTGATGTGACCATTGGGTCTCTCATTGGGGTGTCCCTGGGCACCATTGTCTATGGGCTTTTTCGGAAAACCCTGGAAAGGGATCGCATCTCCCTCGGGTTATCCGCTTGATCAGAACATGCTGGAAAGCTTCATCGCTACTCCTTTGTCGCCGTCAATTTTCATCTTGCCGGCCATGAGGGCCATCATCGGATTGAGACTGCCGGACATCAGCTTGTCGAAATTGTCGATGTCTATTTTGATTGTGCAGTCGGCGTCTTTGTCGTCATTGCTCACTGCAGTTGGTGAGACCGTATCGTCCAGGTAAATGGCTCCCTCAGGGAACAAAAACTTTGTCGTGGCCTTAAGTTTACCGCCATGCAGTTCAGCCAATTTCTTCACCTTGTCGGTTGCTTCAGAAAGTGTCATTTAGTTAATGGTGCTTAGTTTAAAGATGGTTTTTCGATGATCTCTAGTTCGAACAATAAGGGGTGAAGCTTGCCGGTCACGATCAGATGTCCGGTGCGTTCATCGTAAGCTATTCCGTTGAGGACATAATCTGGTCCTTTGTCTACATTTTTTTCGAGTAGACCGGTCAGATCGATCTTGCCGATAACGGCTCCCGATGCAGGGTCTATCATGACGAGAAACTCTTCCATCCACACATTGGCATACAGGACGCCATTGATCATTTCCAGTTCATTGAGCTGGTCAATTTCCCCTTGTGTGTCATAGACTTCCAGTCGATCAACCTCGTTGAAGCTGTCTGGATCGATCACATAGAGCTTTGCAGTCCCATCGCTCATGATGAGTTTGTCAGAGTAATTGGTGATCCCCCATCCCTCTGTTGGATATTGGAAGGTCTGTAGTTGGTTGAAGTCCCGGTCATATACGAAGCCCTGCCGGGCTCTCCAGGTCAGCTGGAAGATCTTATTGTCATGCAAAACAATCCCCTCTCCGAACAGGTCTTTGTCGAGTTTGATCTCCTGAAGGATCCTTCCGGATTGAAGGTCAATCTTTCGCAACACTGACTCATAGGTGCCTCCCTTGCCCGTATACCCACTTCCGGTGCCTTCAAACAGGGTGTCGCCGATGAGAAAGAGGCCCTGTGTCCATGCGGTCTCTTCATGGGGAAAGGTGTTGATCACCCGATAAGAATACTCCTTTGGTTCCTGGACTGGGATGAATTTTACCTTAGGGTAGAGGCTTTCCTCCTTATCGCCGATATAGACGATCAGTCGTAAGCTAGGATTCCCCGCTCTGGGGCGCACCGGTGTCCACGTGAAGCTCGTTTCCGTGAATGATACCGCTTCGGTGGACGACTCGAGTCGAACTGAGTCAATGGTCGATCCATCCCTTGTTTCCACTTCGAAAACGACGGCTTCACCAAACTTCACCGTGGTATTGCGCTTCGGGGAAATCAGTTTGCTCGCTTTTCGAATGATCGGGGACTTCTTGGCGGTCGATTGCTTCTCGTTGGTGGTCGAGCAAGAGAGCAGGCCGACGAGCGCTATCAGCACTATGATAATTCGCACTTTTGGTTATTTTGGGATAAAAATAAGCCGATTCTGAGAGACATACGTTGAATTTAGAGAGGGAAACCCATTTCCAGGCGTGTGACATCATGAAACGTATCTTAGTACCTACGGATTTTTCGGATCAATCGCGTTATGCATTGGTAGCTGCCGCTGGGATGGCGGAGCAAACCGGCGCGACGGTCACCTTGCTGCATGTTATTACCGGGAAGGAGGATGACACGGAGGCCAGGAGATGCATCAACGAACAAATCCGGCTGTCCGGCTTCACAGAGGGTCATATCGAGGGCTTCGTAAAGCAGGGCCATCCGATGGAGGAAGTCATTCATTATCCAGCGGACTTAATTGTGATGGGAAGCAAGGGGGCCCACGGTCTGAAAAGCTTCTTCCTGGGCTCCAATGCAGAAAGTGTTGCCAAGCATGCAATGGCGCCGGTCATCACTATCAAAGGCCCCACGGACCTGATGGCCACGCAGAAGATAGCTTTCGCCACAGACCTGAGAAATGAGCAGGAAGAGATCATAGAGGAGCTCGTGGCTTTTCAGCGACAGGTGAATGCCGGTATCCATCTGGTAAAAGTGCACGACAGCCGGTTGGTAAAAACCACCGAAGTTGAAAAGCGCATGCGTCAATTTGCCGATAGACACGGCATTCGGAATTATACGGTCAACGCCAGGGGTGGCACCAATGAGGTGCATGAAATCATCGATTTTGCCAAAGAGATCAACGCGGACATGGTGGCAATGGCGACGCACGATCGCCACGGCCTGGAACGCCTATTTGGTGGGATCATCAGTGGCGGGGTGATCAATGAGATCGACCTACCCATCTGGACCAAGTCAATTCTTTATTCGGAGTGAGGCTCCTTTACCGGGGCAGCAAATCCCCGCATGAGTATGGGCACAGTGAGTCCCTGGTAGAGCACTGAGCAGACGACAACTATGTACGTCATAGTCAGGATGATGTCTTTGCCTTCAAAGTCAGGAAGGGACATAGAAAGCGCAATGGGTAATCCTCCACGCAAAGCACCCCACGTCAACACCGAGATTGTATTTTTCTCAAAAGCCCGCCGGGTCGACATCAGCTTGATTGGAATGAAAACACTTAGCCATCGGCCCAGTAAGACAATATTCACGGCAAAGAACCCTGCCGCGAAGAAGTCAAACCGCCAGGGGATCACAATCATTTCCAGTCCTATCAAGACAAACAGCATGGCTGCAAGGGACTCCTCGAGGAGCGCCCAAAACTTAAAGACATAGTCACCCGCGGCACTACTGACGTGCGTACTCCTCCCTTCATTGCCAATCACCAGTCCCATCACTACTGCGGCTTGCTTCGAGGAAACGTGTATGAAATCGGCAAGCAGCGAGCCCACCATCACGATGGCCAAAGTAATCAGGATTTCGGCTTCCACCTGGTCATTGTCTACGTACTGCAGTAGCCTATAGCCAATATAGCCAAGGAAGAGACCGATGAATATCCCGCCGAAGATCTCAGCACCGAAGATGTAAAAGATCTCGTAGATCGTCAACACATGGTCATCCTGGGCATGGGCAATATCCAGTAGCGTGAGTGCCAACACCACCGCCACACCATCATTGAAGAGCGATTCTCCCCGGATCTTGACTTCAAGGTCTTTGGAGAGGTTGAATCGTTCGATGAATCTTGTAACCGCTATCGGATCAGTCGGGGATATGAGCGCGCCAAAGACCAGGCAATAGTAGATGTTGAGCTCTATCCCGAGCATGGCCAATGTGTAATGGACCAGGGTACCGATGATGGCGGTACTGAGGAATACACCAGTTGTGGCAAGGATCAATACGGGTGTTCGTTGCTGTGCGAGCTGCCTGAAATCAATATTGAGCGCCCCTGAGAAGAGCATGAAGCTGAGCACCACCTGATACAGCACCTCCGCATAATCGTACTCCTCCAGGTCGACAGCACTGACATTTAGTGCTGGTACTATCTTGCCCAGTACGAGGATGACAACAGAAAGTGCCAAAGCCAAAATCATCAAACCAATGGAAGATGGCAGCTTCAGGTAATACGTGTTGACAAAGATGAATAGCCCAGCAAGGAAAATGAATAGAGCTATTATGTCGAAAATACTCATCTACTGAACCAATTAATCAATGCTCATGCCAGGCAGTTTGCCGCAAAATTACGAGTGTAAGTTGGATCAGCGGTCTTCTTAGCCAGCATTGTTGGGTGATTTATACAGGGCTCAGACCAATTTGGTTCGAATTTATGACTTTTTCTACCCTTCTGCAAGCGCAATCCTGTCGGCGGTGTTTGGTTCGTAGCCATTTCAAACCGGTATGAATCAGCACACTGGTGAGGAACAATTAGACGATGGGTCGAAACCGTCAGCATTTTTGTACAAACTTCCTTTTGCCAAAAGGCGTTTCTATTTTGATTGTAGATTTGAGCACATGAAAAACTTGTTGGTATATCTGATCATTTCTTTGCCGGTGTTGGCAATGGCACAAGCTGACCCTGACTACAAAACGTGGAAGATCCTCGCGGAGGTCGACTATGAGAAGAGTCAGGACGAGTACGGTGAAATATACATTCCCAAGTTTAGCAACAACATCCAGGAACTGGAAGGCAAGGAGATCACGTTGCCTGGGTATATCATCCCGTTTGAGGGGCTCTTCAATCCGGATGAGGTGATCGTGTCGTCGCTCCCGATTGCCTCGTGCTTTTTCTGCGGGTCTGGGGGACCCGAGACCGTTGCCAAGGCATTTCTTACGGAGGATATTCGCTACACGGCCAAGACAGTCAATGTGACGGGCCGGCTGGAGCTGAATAACGAAGACGCCAATGAGTTAATGTTTATATTGCGCGACGCAAAAGTTGAAATCAGATGACACGTATTTTTTTGGTTTGTTTTGGTCTGGCTGTAATTTTTTCATGCAGCGCCCCCCAGAGGGAAGCGAACAGTAATGCAGAGCCTGAAGTTGAAGGCCCCGTTCCGGAAATGAGCAATCAGGACCTGAAGAATGAGGTTATAGCGGTCCACGACGAAGTTATGCCTCGCCATGCTGAGCTCCGATCTTTGGGGAAATCACTGCGTGAACTGGCGGAGTCCTCCGGAGATCAGGCCCAAATCGACCTATATATCGCACAAGCCAATAAGGCCGATTCAGCATTTCAGGCGATGTCGGTATGGATGCGGCAATTCGAGTACGACTACGAAGGATCGGAAGAGGAAGAAAAGCAATACTTCGAGGGGCAACTCAAGCAAATGAACGAGGTAAAATTGCTAATGGAGACGGCGTTGGCAGAAGGGCAAAAACTGGTTGACGACGCAAAGTAACCCTACTCTTCTTCACAGTTCTGTAGCCATTTTTCTACCTCTTTTACTGACTGAAGGCCAGCTTCATTGCCCCATGAATTGGTGACGAAAGTGAGGATCTCAGCAATCTCGAGATTGGTAAGCGATGGGAGCCCTGGCATCATTTGATGGTACGTAGTGCCATTCACTACTATCTCCTTCATCTGTCCATTCTTAATGATACACGCAGCACGAGGGATGTCAGCCAGCAAGTAGTCCGACTTGGCAAGTGGTGGATAGAGTTGCGCTAGTCCCTGCCCCCTGTCCTGGTGGCAGTTAATGCAATAGACGTCGTACAGACTTTCTCCTTTGGCGAGATACTGTTCAAACTTGATGCGGGTGGATCGGTCCATGCCGCCCTGACTACCCGACGTTCCGCAACTCCACAGAGTAGATAGGGCCAGCACGCCAATTAGTAGCCTACTCCTCATCTTTCTCGTACTCTTTGAGCAGCCGGCCAATGTCGCTGATCATGATGTCCACTTGCTCGGGTTTGGTACCGTCAAGCACAGACCGGATCCTGCGGTCCTTGTCTACCAGGATAATCGCCCCCGAATGAATGAATCCCCCGGGAGCCTGATCATCTTCGGCCATCACTGACATGTAGCTCTTCTCCCCGAGGTCATAGATCTCGTCCTGGTCGCCAGTAACGAAGTGCCATTTTTCACTACTCACTGCCAGGGCTTCCGCGTAGTTTTTGAGAAGGGCCACCGTATCATACTCGGGATCTATGGTATGTGAGAGCAGTGCTACCTCAGGATTGTCTTCATACGCCTCATAAATACGGAGCATCTGTTGCTTCATGATTGGGCATATGGTGGGGCAGCTGGTGAAGAAGAAGTCGGCCACGTAGACCTTATCGTCGAAGGTCTCATTGGAAACTACAGCCGAATCCTGATTGACAAACTGAAAATTGGCGATGGTGTGGGGTATGGTATCATACACCGTCTCCCCATTCTCGACCCTCTCCACTATCTCACTGCGTCCGTAAACCTTCAGTTCGTAGCCCTTCTGGACGTCCGAGCAGCCGAGCGCCACTATCACCCAGACCAGTGATTTGATCCTTCTCATATGCTTAGTTTTGATCTGTTTTTGATTCCCTGATACGCTTGTAAATCCTGACTGCCAGCATCAGCACAATTGCGAACGCAATAATACCCAATGTGCCCCAAAGCCAGCTGATCTGGTCCTTCTTCACGATGAGGAAGACCACCGCCACCAGGATGATCGTGGCGACTTCATTCCAAATTCTCAATTGCGTCGAAGAGAACTTTGTTACACCCTTTTGTAGTTGGAGGTAAATGGAATGGCAACCAAAGTGGTAGAGGTACAGTACTAGGACAAACAAGAGCTTGATGTGCATGAACGGCAACGAGAGCCAGGAAGGCTGGACAATCAATAAGCCAGCACCGAATATGAGTGTGATAACGGCCGAAGGCCACGTGATCACATACCATAGTAACCTGGTCATCTTGCTCAGTTGTGTATGAAGAATGCTCCGGTCTGGTTCCGGTTTTTCAAGTGCCTCCGTCTGATAGATGAAGAGTCGCACGATGTAAAACAGGCCGGCAAACCAGGTGACGATGAAGATGATGTGCAGTGCCTTGAGGCTTAAATAGTCCATTCTTGGAAAGAAAACTGATGGTAAACAAGTTGAGTTTCAAAAATTCAGCACAATTGCCGTGGAGACAAGTTTTACATATCTTTAGTTACTAAAATTTTCTGTTCACACAGATGAATGACAAGTCCAACATTTGGTATTTCGAGGATTCAGACCTCTTTGAACTGCTTTGCCCTACGAAAAGCCCTTCCCTGGAAGACAAACACAATCCCAACATATTTAAGAAAGACGAATACATCTATTTTCCCGAGGAGCCATCGGAGAATGTGTACATGGTCTCTCAGGGTCGAGTGAAGGTGGGCACCTTTACCGGCGACGGTAAGGAAATAGTGAAGGCGATTCTGTCGCGTGGCGAACTTTTTGGGGAGTTGTCATTGGCAGGGGAAGAGAAGCGGGAGGACTTCGCCGTGGCCATGGATGACAACACGCGCATCTGTCCGATGACCGTAGACGATCTGCAGGACCTCATGAAAGACAACCAGGTGTTGAGTTTCAAAATACTAAAGATCATCGGCTTCCGGCTGCGGAAGATGGAACGCAAGATCGAGTCGCTGGTATTCAAAGATGCCCGCACGAGGATCGTTGATTTCCTGCGCGAGATGGCCCAGGAAAGAGGACAGAAGGTCGGCTTCGAAATGATGATCAAAAACCACTTCACCCACAAAGACATTGCGAGCCTCACCGGTACTTCGCGTCAAACGGTTACTACCGTCATGAACGAGCTGCGCGACGAGAACATCATCAACTTTGATAGAAGGCGCATTCTCATCAGGGACATGGATAAATTGGTTTAAGCCCGAATGTCAAGGAGCGGACTACTCGCGAGGCATCATTAGGTGTCTCAATGGAGTATAGGATTCCGAGACTATTCGATTTATTCATGACTTATTCCTTTATGAAATCATTTTTGACGCTATTGGGCGTTTGCTCCACACTGGTGTTGGGCGCACAAAACCTGCAGGGTTACACCCCTTCCATTTTGTTTGACCGAGGGGCATGGGAGTTCAAGAGCTTTCAAAACCTCTATTTGCAGACCAAGGCCTTCAACGACGGCAAGAAAGTCGACACAGGCCGTGGTCGCGAATCGTACTTCACGTCGATCAATCAGTTCCTCTATGGCGTCAATGACCAGATCAACATAGGTGCCGATCTGTGGGTCAAAAATGTCAATCTTGAGAACGGTGAGTTCACCTCCCGTACAGCCATCACTGGCTTTGGGCCTAAGATCAAAATCGCACCTTTCAAGTCCGTTCGGCGACTTTCGATTCAGAGCACCGTGCTTTTCTCTTTGGCAGACGATCTCGAAGGCAGAGCACCCGATGCGGAGAAGCCTTTTCTGTTTCTGGAGTTTGATCGGACGGCGATGTGGCTGAATCAGTTCTTCTTCGATTTGCCGCTGGGGACAGACTTCCAGCTGTTCTTTCAGCAGGCCTTCTGGTATCACTTCGTCCGCGATTCGTTCAGGGAAAACAACTTCCTGCAAACACAGACAAGCGTTTTCTTCAACTACTTCCCCACGACGCGTTGGACCGCCTACGGCATGGCGGAGTACTTCCCTACTCACTACAATGATGTCGAGCAAAAGACGGAGGGCTTCTATTCCTACTTCGTGCAAGCAGGCCTTGGCCTGAAGTACCAATTGATTCCCAATAAGATCGAGCTGGAGGCCCTCTACACCAACTTTATCGATGGCAGTGAGGGATCTGGTGCGGGCCAGACCTTCAACCTTGGAGTGCGCATTGTCAATCAGTAACTTGCGTCGGTGCCACATGCGAGGATAGTTTGTACGGTTCTTTTGGTCGGTTGCTGCTCCTGCTATCTCATGGCGCAGCAGCAGGTGGCCCGTATCCAATTTGAGGGGCTGCAAAAAACGAAGACGACCTACCTCGCACAGTTCGTAGAGACGGCCATAGGTGAAAATATCGACTCTGTCAAACTGGAGATGGACCGCCAGCGGCTTACGAATCTGGAGGTGTTGGCCAACGCCACGGTCACGGTCGATGGTACCGAGGAAGGCGCCATTGTGACTTTCAAGTGCCAGGAGGTGAGTACGCTCTTGCCTCTTTTCAACTTCGGAGGAGTGGAAGACAACCTGTGGTTCCTACTCGGGATGTCCGAAGCCAACCTATTCGGCAAGGGCCACAAGTTCACCGCCTTCTACCAATACTACGATCGGAGCTCGGTGTTCACTTCGCTGAGGCTCGATCGCATCAGACAAAGCAACTGGGGTTTGCTCCTCAACTTCGTGAAGTGGGGAACGGAGGAACCGCTCTTCTTTGATGACGGGACGGCCTTCTACGACTACGACAACTTCACCTACGGAGCAGGGGCGCTTTATTATTTTAATTTCCTCAGCACCTTGGAGATGAGCACGGCCTACTTCACCGAGGAGTACAACCGGGTGGATGACGCCCCGATCGAAGGAGCACCGGACCGGGAGATGACGCACAAGCAACTCTTCAAGGTGATACACTACCTACAAAAGGTCAACTACCACTACTTCTACCTGGACGGCGTCAGCAATACCCTCAATGCCGAGACGGTGGTCTCCTACGATGGTGATCCCCTCTTCGGTATTGTCTTCGACGACTTCCGGTGGTTTCGACGGCTGGGCATGAGGGGCAACCTGGCCAACCGCTGGCGTTTTGGGATTGCTTCAAATCACGATACGCCTTTCGCGCCGTTCGTTCTCGATAGTTACGTGAACATCCGGGGTGTGGGCAACCGCGTGGACCGTGGCTCTGCCATGTTTATCATGAACAATGAGTACCGCCATGCCGTGGTTGATTGGAACAAAGTTGCTGCGCAGGTGGTAGCATTCTCAGACTTTGGTACATGGCGTTCGCCTGGGGGCACGCTGGCGGAAATGGTGGATCCTGACAGCTTCGAGTGGTTCGCCGGTGGTGGCATCCGCTTGATACACAAAGAGATCTTCAACGCCATCCTCCGTATCGATTATGGTATTGATGTCTTCTACCCTCGCCGCAATGGATTTGTGATTGGGGTGGGGCAGTATTTTTAGGGGAGGCAATACATCGGATAAGGTGGCACTATTAGGGGAATAGTGCCACCACAATTTATCTAATGCAAGATCAGTCTATCTACAACCCGGCATACGTTGCCAGCCTCTTCGATTCCATGTCATCCACATATGGGTTGACCAACTATATCTCCTCTTTCGGATTCACGGAGAGATGGCGCAAGTCCTGTGTGGCAAGAATTTCACCATCCCGTCAAGACGCCCTGTTGGTCTATGATCTAATGAGTGGTATGGGAGAGTTGTGGCCTTCGATTAAGAATACAGGTTGGAATGTCAAGGAGATTAATGCTGTGGACATTTCTCCGAAAATGAACCACATCGCTCAAAACAATTGAGTTCGTGCCAACTATAAAATCAATATACTGCAACGGGATGTTCTTGACAATGATATCCAATCCAGTTCGGCAGACTGCATAGTATCATCCTTCGGACTCAAGACTTTCAGCAAGGATCAACTGAGAGTTCTGGCTCGTGAGACTTACCGCATCCTTAAATCCGGCGGGCACTTTTCGTTCGTGGAGATCTCGATGCCTCGTAACGTACTTCTGAAGCTACCATATGCCTTCTATTTGAAGGTCATCATTCCCATTGTCGGGCGCCTCTTTCAAGGCAACTCACGAGACTACAAAATGCTGGGCGTCTATACGAGCGCCTTTGGCGATAGCCAGGATTTTAGTGCTATGCTCCAGGAAGCAGGACTTGAAAGCAACTACGAAAAGTTATTCTTTGGGTGCGCTACACTTTGCTGGGGGACGAAGCCCTACACCCCATCCCCATCCTCCGGATCATCTTCATAGATGACCTCATAACCGGCACGCTTTAGGTCCTCCATCGTATCGACGTCGTGGAGTTGCTCAAGCAGCTTGTAGGTCATGCCAAATTTTTCGACCTCGTCGATCGCTTCGTTGAGCACGTGTTCGTGGCTGTAGTTCTTCTCTTCGAAGAGCGCGGGGAAGATATTGTTGAGGCCCAGTAGGTAGTACCCGCCATCGGCGGCAGGGCCGAAGACGACATCGTGCTTGTTGAGCTCGACGAAAGCCTGATCGATGTGCTTCTTTTCGATCTCCAAGCTGTCACTGCCGATGATCACCACCTTGTGATAGCCCTTCTCAAAGGCCGCCGTAAAGGCGTGGAGCATCTTCTCTCCAAGCCCCGGCCCTTCCTGCACGTGCTTCTCGTATTTGTCATTGTCCCAATCGTCGTACAGTTCCACGTATTCGGAGTAGTACACTCCCTTGTCGGTCTCCACCTTATTGGCGACTTCGGCCGTATAGTCGAGGAGCTCCTTGTACACGTCCATCGCCGCATCCATGCCGATGTCTTCGGCCAGTCGCGTCTTCACCGTCCCCGGGATCAGGTTTTTGACGAAGACCATGAGGTAATTGCTAGCTGTTCCTTCCATCTCTATATTCTTATTCGCTCAATTACAGTTAATATACTTTCACGCCATTCTCCAGCCACCGGGACCAGAGACGGTCGTAGGTATGAACACTGTCGGTCGGTACGCCCGACATGTTCACCACTTCATTGTCTTTATTCTTCCAATCGAAAATGCCGCCGTGTAAGTTCCGCACATTCGTGAAACCCAGTTGCTGCAGCTTCTCGCCAATTCGCTCACTTCGATACCCGACGGAGCAGTACACGACGATCGTGGTGTCCTTGGGAATGTCCGCCACATCCTGTGGCTGGAACGCCTCGTAGTCAATGAACCTTGCGCCATCGATATGGCTGACTTCGAATTCCTCCATTGACCTCGTGTCCAGGTACAGTACGTTCTGTTCCTCAGTCACCTCGTCTTGCTTCACAATGGGTACGGTGCCCTCATACAGTTTGTTCACGTACTTGTCAAACTTATCCTGCCCACAGCAGGTGGTCGACAGACTGATCCAACAAAGCATTATCAGGCTAAGACGTGGCACGCTTTCGTTTGTTTACCACCTCAAAAATAAGGAATCCGATGACCACCAGGTACTCCAGCCAGATCCACGTCATAGAGAGGTCATAGCCCTGCTTTTGGTAGCCGAGGTAGGTAATGAATATCGTGGCCGTCCACACCACTGGGAAGTAGTACCCAGCCGCAATGCCAAAAGGGACCAGCGTGATGATGTACCAGGGATGTACCGTCGTGGTGAGGGCCAGGTAGATGCAGAGCGTGAAGAGGAGCGTGGTCATAATGTCCTTTCGCTTCCACCCTGAGTACATGGTCCATCCGACGATAAGCACAAAAGTCGCAATGGCCATCCATGGCCCTATGGTCTGTATCATATTGTAGCCTCTGAAGGCGTAACCCACTTCACGGAGGAGGAAGTAAATACTGGCATTGAACTCGAAGGTCCGAAAATACAGGCCGATGCTCGCTGTAATGCCTGAATACAGTGCTTCACCAAACAGCGGGAGGAACGTAATTCCTGCTCCGACCACGGCAATTAAGCACACCAAAAAGCCTTTACGAATACCCACCCGAAACAACAGCGCTGGCAGGAAGATCAGCGGCAGCAACTTGGTGGCGGCAGCCCCTGCGAAGCTCAATCCCTGGGAGAGAATATTACGGCGATAAAAAGCGCGCATGCCCAGCATCAGAAAGAAGACGACAAACCCTTCGAAGTGCAGGTTGCCGGTGAACTCCAGAATCACCAGGGGATTGAGGAAGTACCAGTAGGCCAGTTTCTCGTTGATGACGCGGCCTTTCTCATCAGCACGCATCGCCAATACACGACGAAGCAATAACACGGAGGCAATGTCCGCCATTATCAGCAGCAGCCTCATCACGTTGACAGATGCCAGGGGCCGTTCGAAACCGCCGACCAACGTGCTGATCCAAAAGATCACTTGGTTCAGTGGCGGGTACACGGTATAGTACCCCGGCGAATTGAGTTTTTCGAAGAAGGGTTGTGTCAAGCCCTCCACCCCCTGGGCCATGGCCTCTGAGGGCAGGATTCCATAGGGGTTGCCCAGGTGTGTCAGGACGATCCCATCCCATATGAATCGATAGAAGTCATCGGACAACTTGGGAAGCGTGAAGAGGAGGCCCAACCTGGTCGCCACCCCCAGGATCATCAGCGTCCGCTCAGGCAGGTCGCAAAACTTCATGATCCAGAAGTACGAGAAGAACGCCACGCCATAAGTCAACAGCAGCCAGTCCGACTCGTGACGCTCCACTACATTGCCCAGAAACGTGATACTGGCAAGAAAAATGAAAAAGAATGTGTAAGCGGCCTGTTTCGTTTGGTAGACGCTCAGTCCTCCTGTCATAGTGCTTGGTTAGGTATTGGTTTCAGAGATACCAGAAAGATATAGCCAAAACCTGTTGCAAGCATCAAATGAAACAACAATAGACCATAGTCCTCTAGTCTGATTCCCGAGACAATACCAAAAATGAAATAGATGGCAAGCAACCCTTCGATGATCGTGAGGGGTGTGATGGACGATTTGAGGTAGATATTTCCTTTCCAGCTGTCACCCTTCTTCTGCACATTGAACTTGGGGGTCCTTATAAATGGTGTCTTGATACCCAAAAAGCCCTCGATGATGGCGACGGAATTGTGCAGCGCCAGCCCCATCGACCAGGATAGGAACATGGGAAAATGGACCGCAAACTGTCGGAAGGAATAGTGAAGATTCGAAGCCTTGGCGGAGAACCAGTAGAAAATGCTGATGGCCACGAAGCCTACGATAAATACACTACCGAGGTCAAAAAGCAACGCCAACGTGGGATTGCCGTCTTTGACATACAGCATAGGTATCGAAAGAACCGCCGCTGTCAGCAGGAACATGAATACAGAACTATTTAGCAAGTGAAACGCCGCCCGTATTTTGTGGGCTACGCCTAGTTCGGAGCGCATGACTGCGCCCAGGTTTTTACGCGCCGTCTCTGCAGCACCTTTGTTCCATCGGTACTGCTGGGACTTCACCGCCGGAATCAATATTGGCAGTTCCGCCGGCGACAATACATTTTCCAGGTACTCAAACTTCCAGCCCTTGAGCTGTGCCCGATAGCTAAGGTCGAGGTCCTCGGTGAGGGTGTCGTGCTGCCATCCGCCAGCGTCCTGGATGCAGGACTTTCGCCATACGCCCGCGGTGCCGTTGAAGTTGATGAAGCTACCGGCCGACAAGCGACCCGATTGCTCGATAGTGAAGTGTGCGTTCAGGCCAAAGGCCTGCACTTTGGTCAGCAGGCTGTAGTCCTGATTGAGATGACCCCAGCGCGTTTGTACCATCCCAATTTCCGGTGCCTGGAAGGTGGGTATCGTGGTTTTTAAGAATTGGTCATCAGGAAGGAAGTCCGCGTCAAAGATGGCGATGTATTCGCCCTTGGCTCGCTCCAGGCCATACTGCAGTGCACCGGCTTTGTACCCGACACGCTCCGGTCTGCGGATATGTACGATATCTATTCCCTGGTTGGCGTAACCGGCCACTTTCTGCGCGATGATGTCCACCGTCTCATCGTCGGAGTCGTCCAATACCTGGATCTCGAGCTTTTCAGCGGGATAGTCAAAGGCGCATACGGCATCGATCAACCGCTCCACCACATACTTCTCGTTGTAGACCGGCAACTGGACCGTGACCACCGGATATTCAGTCATAGTAGCCTGCTGCTCCTTGGTCTTTCGTCGGGCCCGACGATAGTGCCAGGCCAGGTTGAATTGACCCAAACTGAAGATGCAAATGATCAACAGGGAAAGACCGTATCCGATGATGATGAGCCATTCCATTGTCACAAATATTTAAATATTGTCGCAATTATCTTGTAACCAGCCATGACAGTACCCTTCAAAGTACCAGATACCTTGGATTTTCCGATACGTACTCGGTAGTCGACGGGTATCTCCGCAGTGTTCATTTTCAGCTTCGCAGCTTTCAGCTGCATTTCTACTGTCCAACCGTACGTCTTATCCTGCATGTCGATTTTCAACAGGCTTTCGTATTTGATCGCCCTGAATGGCCCGAGGTCTGTGTAACTAGTTCCGTACAGCCATTTCATCAGGGTGGTTGCCAGCCAGTTGCCAAACACTTGTTGCGGGGTCATAGACCCTCGCTCTTTCTTACCCAGCACCCTCGACCCGATAACCATATCAACATCGTCCTTCACGATTGGTTCTATGACTTTGGCCATTTGTTCCGGGTAGTCGGAGTGATCCCCATCGATAAATACTACAATGTCGGGCTTGCTACCACTCCCGGCGATATGTGAGATGCCCTTTAGGCACGCATTGCCATATCCTCTGCGCTCCTCCTTTAGGGCGGTAGCACCCTTGCTTCTCGCAATCTCAAACGTGTCATCGGTGCTGCCATTGTCCACGACGATCACCTCGGAGACAAGGCCCGCAGGAATCTCGTCCACGACGAGGCCGACAGCGTTTTGTTCGTTAAATGCAGGAATGATGACCCGAACGTCGGGATGTCTAGCTTGCGTTGTTGCCATTCAAAATGCAAAACTAGTACGTTCGCCCATCAGCACGAGGTCTATTCTGCGACACTTGACAGATTGCCCGTTTTCACTGCTAAACCCGTAGGATGATAACCTGGACAGGCAGGACTTGTATGCGCCAAGTCTGGCTCGGTCCGCTTCTACCTGTAAATGGGGTGCGAAATGACCTCGTTCTATTACATTTGGTAGCGTGAAAGAGGTAGAACTCGCCGAGTACATCGTCCAACATTTTGAGGAAGCCCTAACCGATCAGGAGCGCAGCGCGCTGCTCCATCACCGCACACTCTCCAAGATTGGTGAACCCGGGGTGGACATCAGTGAAGACAAATGGCACGAGCGGCAGAAGCACTACCTGGCCAACGGTCTCCTCTCCAGTGACCCACAGGTCCTGTCACTCCTCGAGAGTGGCTACGACCAATTCCTCGTCAACCTCAAACGACGGGTGCTCAAAGAGTCCCCCGATATGATCTACTTCCGTCTGTGTCCGCAGTGCGAAAAGCCCGCGCGTTCCCCGCATGCGACACAGTGTGCCTACTGTGGATATGTGTGGGAAGCGTGACCGATACCGCAGGAGACCCAAGTGGTCACTGATACTTCTCTGCGTCCTGCTGGCAAGTCATAGGCCCGCGGCTTTGGCGCAGGATGACGAAGCGCCTCAAGCCCGAAAGGTGGATGTCATGCTGGCATTGATCGATGTGCTGGATATCGACGATGCCACCCAGGCGATGACCATCGACTTCGCTGTTCGCATGAAATGGCAAGACACCACCTGGACCAAAGGTCGCCGGACCTACAATCAGTCCGACCTTTCTGAGGTCTGGTATCCAGAGCTGCAGGTGATCAACGGTCAGGCCATCGAGCCTCAGGTGAAACAAGGCGTCGTCGAAGTGTTCCCCGATGGCCGCCACCTCTTCAGGCAGCGGTACTTTGGGAAGGTCTCAGCACCTATTCACTCGCAGGAGTTCCCATTTGATCAGCATCAGTTCACCATCCACTGCGTCGCGATCAATCCCGAACCCATCGATTTCCAGATAGATCTGCAGGTCAATGAGCTGCAGGTGGAATACTCCATCATCGACTGGCATGTGTGGAATGAGGCCTTCGGTATTTCTTCGCACGACCGGATTGGGCGCAACTTCCCCGGCTTCGTACGCACGTTTGATGGCCGCCGACATGTGGCCTTTTACTTCTGGAAGATCTTCGTCCCGCTTACCCTGGTGGTGATCATGTCCTGGACGGTTTTCTGGGTCGACCCGAAGTACATGGAGCAGCTTACGGTTGCCGTCACCGCGATGCTCACCATCATTGCGCTACAGTTCACCCTGCAAGACTTGACTCCCGACATCTCCTATCTCACCAGGCTGGACGTCTACCTTCTGAGTTGCAACATACTGGTGCTGCTTGCGCTGATCGAATCAGTGATGACCAGCAACCTTCTCAGTAATGGCAGTCGCGAATTGGCCCTGCGAGTAGACAAGATCTCCCGATGGGCCTTCCCGCTGGCGTACGTCATCATGTGTTTTGTTTCGATGATTTGGTAGGCGAATGCCTCGAATTTTGAACGATTGAATTTGCCGTCCATGCATTGAGGTGGGGGCGCACATCCCCGCGCAAGAGCCATCTCACCCGTGCAGTGGAGAGACCAAGGGCGTCTCAAAAGAAACGATTGCTGCCAACTCCACTTACCGGCCCCCTCGCGGCGGACCTAGCCTTCGGCCCCGCAGGCCAGACCACTTGGAGCCTGCCTCGTCTAGGTCTTCGCCTTTCGGCCCATAGCACCCAATGATGCCATTATGCTTAATGGAATCAAGCCCGAATGGCGAATGCCATCTGGCTATATCAACTCTCTATCAAATAAAGTGGGGATGTGTAAAAAGCCCGTCATTCAGACCGGAGCGGGACGCGTAGTCGGAAGAATCTCTATAAGATAATGTACTGATAATCAAACTAAAAAGATCCCACGCTCCGCCTGCCTGCCGGCAGGCAGGCTCTGGATGACGTGCTATTTGGCTTTTTATACAGCCCCTGCATGAAATGGATTATCCGGACCTTCAAAAAGTCGAGTGCTCACTCAAACTCAACTACATCAGCGATGACAGCGACCTTTAGTTTGGTGTAGACGGCGAGGTTCAGGCTTTCTGAATCGTAACGCACGTTGACCAATGCCAGCGTCCGGTCCGAGGCTTCACCATGGGTGCCTTCGAAGTCGCTCCAAAGCTCCCTCATGGCAATCTCATAAAGTGTGCGCTCTGCGGTCAAAGGGATCAGTGAAATCTGCGTAGCTCCCATCCCAACACCGAAACTCAGTCCAATAAGTCCTTCGCTAGTAGCTTCACCGACAACGTTCGTAGCTACTATGCGGTAGTTGTTTTCATATAAACCGATCTCAGTTCGATGACTGGATGCGGTGAGGCCTGAAGTGGCACATCCCCCCAGAATGCCCCAAACCGCCAAAAGTGATAGTAGGGTAATTGACCTTTTCATGATTGCGAGGATTTAGTTATCAGACGCAAAGGTCAGAAGCGGTTGATTACCAATTGATGACCAGTATCAGTAGGAGATTTTAATCATGAAAGCCCTCTATGTAATGAGCTGTTTGCCGTCTGATCCTCTGAGAAGCAAGAAGATTGGGAAGCTGGTCAGGAACCCGGCGAAGGGATCGACTCATTGTCGGAGCCCGAAGTGGCCTTGGTGTTGGCATGGCGACTGAGGAGAGCCCGATGGTGCGCCGAAGCTGGAAGGGAAGGCTACGAGCGGGGCCCAGCGAAGGTGGACCATGCCCCAAAATTCCTCACCTCTTCTTCAGGGCCCCTTGTCCCTCAAACCACTCTAGCGTGCGCTTCATCGCCTCCTCCATCGGCGTGGGTTGGAAGCCCAGATCTTTTTGCGCTTTGGCACAGTTGACATGGGTGTTGCCCTCAGTAAGTGCCTTCAGGGATTCTTTTGTAAAGATGGCCGGCTTGCCTGACAGCAGACTCTGAAGCTTAAAAATGGGCACGAGCGCCCGCAAGAAGGCAGCAGGTAGCACGCGCTGGCTGACCTTCACTTTGCCCGCCTTGCCCACGAGACCGGCCAACTCCTTCACCGTAAGATAGCCGCCACCCAGAAGGTATTTCTCCCCGGCGACATCCCTTGTCAGTGCCTCAACGGTGGCTTTTGCCACTTCCTGCACAAATACGAAATCATAGCCGCCGGGCGTGAGCATCGGCACCTTGCCATTGTAAATGTCTACGATGGCGCTACCCAGCAGCGAGGGCTGATAGTCATTGACACCAAAGACGGAGGTGGGGCACAAGATGACCGCCTCCAGGCCCCTCTCCATGGCCTCTAGGACAAGCTTCTCTGCCGCGATCTTGGAGGCGTCGTAGTAGGTGGCATTTTGACTGAATCCGCGAGTTTCATCCAGTGGCTCGTAGCGCGGATGAGGATCAAAGGCATGGATGGAGCTGAAGTGTATGAGCCGCTTGATACCGTGCTTCAGACATGACTCCACAACGTGCCTCGTCCCGTCGACATTGATGCGTGTCACAGAGCCGTCCCGGTCCTGTTCTATGGTGATCTTCGCGGCAAGGTGTATCACTGCGTCGGCACCTTCCACCAGCTGGTCCACGTCCTGCTCGTGCGTAATATCACCACGCACGATCTCGATATTGTCGCTATCGCTGTATCGGTCGGAGTGGTAGATAAGCAACTTCAGCGTATGCCCCTGCTCCAGTAGCATGGGGACGAGATTGGATCCTATATGGCCGGTGGCGCCTGTTACCGCTATTTTCATGATGGTCAGATGATAAAAGGGATGAGTGCTTTGCGGTCCTTCGGATAGTCTTCAAACTTCTGATGGTACCACTCGTGATGATTGAAGGCCCTCGGAGCCAGATTGGCAAACGTCCAGATGGCAAAAGTCGCTGCCGGGAGACTCCAGGCCGCTATGGCGAAGCCTGCCCATTCCACGATCTCCCCAAAGTGATTGGGGCAGCTGATGTACCGAAAGAGCCAACCGCGGGGTATCTGGTAGCCCGCCTGCTCCTTGCGCAGTGCGATCAGCTTCGAATCCGCCGTGTGATTGATCCACCAACCAAGGAAGAACAACGCAATGCCGATTACGAATAATGGACTCGGTGCGGAATCATCAGGCGCCAGGAAACCCAGGTAATAACCATTGATAAATCCGTTGACAGAATTGAAGAAGATCGCCGAGAATACGATCGAAAGTGGCATCTTCT
Source organism: Cyclobacteriaceae bacterium (assembly GCA_965227935.1). Classification (GTDB taxonomy): domain Bacteria; phylum Bacteroidota; class Bacteroidia; order Cytophagales; family Cyclobacteriaceae; genus JAWPMT01. Next base: position 1,736,370 of record CBDDGS010000055.1, read on the forward strand.
TGCCCTGCGTCTTGAGCCTGAAGGGAAAGATGAGCGTGCGATTGGTATAGTGGAAGAGCCACAACCCGACGAGCACCCACGTCACCAGATCTTTTTCCCGCGGGCCGATGATGGCCAAACCAGGACAAAGCAACAGGGCCGGTAGCTCCATCCAAAACCAGCCCCACTTATTGGCGATGAGCTTGCCCCAGCCTTCGCGTGTGTGCCGACCATAGGGGGCGCGAATTTTTGTCACTATCAGAGAGAGGAAGGTGATGACGGCGACAGCTATCCAGGACCAGGTCAAGATGAAAAACCAGTTCATTGGCTAATTATTTTGGGCAGGTGGCAATTTGCGTATAAATGCCGTAAGCTGAAAATGAATCACGAGCGCAATCTGATATGGTGGGCCGACGGACTAGCGGATCAGTAGAAATCCACTTCCACGTAGTACGCTCCCCGCTCGATGCCCTCATTGTCCGTGATGGTCGCTTCCAGGTTGGTTAGCCCCTTTTTGAGATCGACTTCTATCTCGTAATACTTGCCGCTCACAGCCTGTTCGGCCTTCACCTTCTGACCCTGCACTTTGACCGTGCCAAATGCCGGTTTGATCGCTACTCCCGGTGGATAGGGCTCTGCTCCCGGCACTCTATCTCCGGCAGGTACTTCACTGGACATAATGGCTCGCGGCGTCTTGGGATGCCAGCGAAACCAGCGAATGATGTACTTCCCATCGTGGTCGATTTCCACGGGCCAGTAGCCGTTCGAAATTCTCGCCTGCCGCACGTGATTTTGATGCCAGGGCGCCGTGCCGTCTGTCCACCAGTCGTGGCTAGTAAGGAGTGAGGGGCGGTCATTGGTGGTTCCCAGGATGATGCGGTTGACATAGCTGGAGTCCTGTGCAATGTCTTCCCACCACAATTCATAGTGGGCCTCAAGCTCTTTTGCTATATCGGGATATTCATCGAGGAGATTGTTTCGCTGCCCGGGGTCTGAGGCGATATCATAGAGCTCACGGTTGTTGACCAGCCGCCAGTTGTTCATCATCACGGATGTATTCTTCCACTTGGTGAGCCGAGCCTGGCGCTGGGTATCGACGACGAGCTTCCGCTTTTCCAGGTCGTCCATCTTTCCGTTGAGGAGCAGCGGTTTGATGCTCATTCCATCAAAGTTGCCGGTGGTTGCGGCGGGTAGGCCGGCCAGATCGAGAAGGGTGGGTGCGACATCGAGGTGGCTGGTGAGGGCATCGTAGGTAGCAGGCTTCATTTCCATTGTGGTAGGGAAGCGTACGAAGAATGGCACGCGATGGCCTCCTTCATATTCTGAGCCTTTCTTGCCTCGCATACTGGCATTGAATCCTTTGGCTACATGGCCATCGCGATCCAGATCGGCGCCGCGAGCGGTACCATTGTCCGTCAGGAAGATGAAGATGGTGTTCTCCTTGAGATTGAGTGCTGACAAGGCGCTGTCCAGCCGTCCGACATGCTCGTCAAGTGCTGTGATCTGGCCATAAAACGGGGCATGCGGCACCTCGGGGTTATCAGCATACTGGTCTATGTATCGCTGTGGTACCTGATGGGGACCATGTGGTGCGTTGGTGCTGAGGAAACAAAAAAATGGCTTCTCCTCTGAGACAGCATCAGAGATGAAGTCGATCGCTCCATCTGTCCACTCCTTGGTCACATAGCCCACTGTGCGCTGGATCCGACCATTCCGTAGGTACGTATCACGGAAAGAGTCATTGTTCCACTGGTCAGGGATCTGTCCTACGCCACCGCCACCGTGAATAAAGGACTCGTCAAATCCCCGGTCCATCGGGCGGAAGGGATAGTTGTCTCCAAGGTGCCACTTGCCGAAAATACCGGTCTTGTACCCTGCCCCCTGCAGGTACTCGGCGATCGTGGGAAATCGGGTGCTCAGGAAAGACCTGCCCATGATCGTATGCCAGGCGCCCACGCGATTGCAGTGCATACCTGACAACAGCCCGGCCCGAGTGGGAGAGCAAGTAGTGGCGGAGTGGAAATTGGTGAGCCGTATGGACTCCTTCCCTATTCGGTCAAGGTTGGGAGTGGAAATGTGTTGATTGCCGTGAATGCCAATGTCCCCATAACCCTGGTCGTCGGTGAGTACCAGTACAATGTTGGGCTGCTGCGGAATCAGATCTTCCTTAGTCGTGCAGCCGATTGTCATTGCAATCGCGAATAGGAGAAGTGGTTGGGTCAAAGTTTTCATGGCTTGTGAATGACTTTTAGGTGAGCGACCTTGTGACCGCATTTTACGTTTCCGAAAATAGCAATTCCGCAAATTTCGGGTGTTGTTCGAAGTCAGGAAAGTCTAGATTTGGAACATGATGGAATCACAAGAAACGCAGACGCATATAGATTTCGAGAGGGTCCGGGAGGCCATTCAATACCTCCATTCCAACTTTCAGCGCCAGCCGAGATTGGATGAGGTATCCGATGAAGTCAACGTCAGCCCCCACCATTTCCAGAGGATATTTACGTCATGGGCGGGTACCAGTCCCAAGAAGTTTCTACAGTACATCAGCCTGGGACACGCTAAGAAGCTGCTCCGTGAGGAGCAATCCTCGCTGTTCGACACAGCTTACCGGACAGGACTTTCAGGCAGCAGCCGGCTACACGACCTGTTTGTGAGCATCGAAGGCATGACCCCCGCAGAATACAAGCAGGGAGGGTCTGGTTTGGAGATCTCCTACAGCTACGCCCAAGGTCCCTTCGGTCCTATGCTGCTTGCCTCGACGGACAGGGGCTTGTGCCGCATGATGTTTGCTGAGGATGAGGCCGCCGCCCTGGAAGAATTGAAATCAGAGTTCCCCAACGCCACGATCCGCTTTGAGCGGGATCAACACCAGATCAGTGCACTTCGAATATTTCACAGTGACTGGAACGACCTCAGTGCTATCAAACTTCATCTACGGGCGACTCCTTTCCAACTACGCGTTTGGGAGACCCTGCTGAAAGTACCGTTAGGCAGTTTGGTTACTTATGGGGGTCTGGCCGAGCAGATTGGACAACCTACCGCTTCACGTGCTGTTGGTTCGGCGGTTGGGGACAATCCCATTGCCTACCTGATCCCATGCCACAGGGTGATCCAGTCCACTGGCCATTTTGGTAACTATCACTGGGGCCCAGATCGGAAGGAGGCCATCATTGGCTGGGAACTTGCAAGAGTTGCAGGGTAGAAACATCATTGCGTTCAGTAGTTCTCGTTGGGTCGTTCATTTGTTTTAAGTTGCGGTAGAGCCTAAACCCAACTTATATGCGCTACTTATTTTTTGGATGCACGATAATTTTTTTGATAGCATCCTGCCAACAGCCTTCCCAGGAGTATGTCAAAGCACCTTTCGAAGATCTTGACACACTGGCCACCAACGACTGGTGGAACAGGGCGGAGAATCCCATCATTGACTTGAAAGTGCCTCGCAAGGAGGTCGTCGCCTTCGGGATCTATACTGTGTCCAATAGTACCCTCAAGATGTCGGCGCAACTCTATCCACTGTTCCCGGAGGAGACGCGTGAGGTGCGACTCGAGGTCAAAAGGGGCGATGAGTGGGTGGAAATTCAAAAGCAAAGTGTCAACGATATTGGGTGGTCGGCGCTTTTTCGTGTGGAGGACTGGGATGATACCCAGGATGTGCCTTACCGAATTAGACATGGGGAGGAGGCATCATTTGAAGGACTGGTGCGGAAGAATCCGACAGACAAGGAAGTTATCAAGTTGGCCGCCTTCTCCTGCAACAGTAACAAGGATCGTGGCGATCGGGAGAATTACGTTCGAAATGTGAATTTTCATGATCCGGATCTTCTTTTCTTCGCCGGAGACCAGTCCTATGACCACAAAGAGCACACGGCTGCCTGGCTGAAGTTTGGTCTGCAATTCAGGGATCTCTTCCGTTCGCGGCCATGCATCACCATTCCCGATGATCACGACATAGGACAGGGCAACCTTTGGGGGGAGAACGGGAAGATCTCCGAAACACCCGCAGGTCATGACGGTGGCTACTTTTACGACCACGACTACGTCAAGATGGTTGAGCGCTGCCAGACATCGCATTTGCCAGACCCATATGACTCTACGCCTGTGGAGCAGGGTATCGGAGTGTACTACACAAATTTGATTCTCGGGGGAGTTGACTTCGCCATCATCGAGGACCGAAAGTTTAAGAGTGGGCCTAGCGGTAAGATCCCGCAACAAGGACCGCGACCTGACCATATTCGGAATCCTGACTACGATCCGACGAGTGTCGATGTGCCCGGGTTGAAGTTGTTAGGAGATCGGCAACTGGAATTTCTTGACGACTGGGGTGACGATTATGACGGCGTGGCGATGAAAGCGGTGCTATCCCAAACAGGGTTCTGTGGTGGTGCCCATCTGCATGGAAATCAGGAGAACAGACTGCACGCAGACATGGATAGCAATGGCTGGCCTCAGACCGGTCGCAACTCAGCGTTGAGGTTGATACAGGCGGCTAATGCCGTCCATATTGGTGGCGATCAACACCTGGCCACAGTCATTAGACATGGCATTAATGAATTTGATGATGGGCCCTGGGCCTTCGTCGTACCGGCTATCGTCAACAACTACTACAGCCGATGGTGGTGGCCTGAGGATGAACAGCCCGGCCTCAATAGCAACGACATCCTTCCCTGGACAGGTCAGTACCGCGACGGGTTTGACAATAGGATCACCATGCACGCCTATGTCAATCCCGATGCTCCATCTAATGGTGCCGGCTATGGGTTGATCCACTTTGATAAGAGCACCAGGGACGTCACCTTCGAGTGCTGGCCCCGAATGGGCGATGTCTCTCAGCCTGACGCAGAGCAGTTTGTTGGTTGGCCGATCACCGTTTCATTGGATTGATGGGAATGTGATGGGCCGAATTCAATTGACTTTCTTCTGTCTCCTGCTATTATCACTCGCGGCATGCAATGATTCGCAGGAGCCGCTACCACCTCCGAATATTCTGTGGATCACTTCGGAGGACAACTCGAAGCACTACATGAAGCTGTTCGATGACAATGGCGTGGAAACGCCCAATATCGCGAGGCTATCGGCAGGGGGCGTCAGATTCACACGGGCCTTTTCCAACGCGCCGGTCTGTAGCGTAGCAAGGTCTACACTGATCTCGGGTTGTTACGCACCAAGAGTCGGTGCCCAGTATCATCGCAAGATTGAGAAGGTGCCGATGCCTGAAGGAGTGGAGATGTTCCCAGCCTATTTGCGAAGTGCTGGCTACTACACTTCCAACAACAGCAAGGAAGACTATAATTTCTTCAAGTCGGATTCGGTTTGGGACGAGTCCTCTCGCGAGGCTTCCTGGCGAAATCGGGCGGAGGGTCAGCCATTCTTTCACGTGCAAAACTTTACGACGACGCACGAGAGTAGGCTTCACTTCACAGTGGAGCAAATGGATACCACCCAGACCAATTCCTCTCCAGAAGACGTTTTTGTGTTTCCGAATCATCCGCAGACGGACCTGTTCCGCTATACCAATGCCTACTATCGGGACAAGATCCAGCAGATGGATGCGCAAGTGGGAGTGGTTTTGGATCAGATCACCGAAGACGGGTTGATGGACGAGACCATCATCTTCTATTTCGGCGACCATGGGGGTGTACTGCCCGGTAGCAAGGGATACATCTATGAATCTGGCTTGCATATTCCCCTGGTAGTCTATGCCCCGGAACAATACCGGGAATGGCTCGGTGGAAAGGCCGGAGGTGAAAATGCAGCATTTGTAAGCTTCGTGGATTTTGGGCCTAGCGTCCTCAACATCGCGGGCGTGGACGTGCCAGCTGGCATGGATGGTCGCCCGTTTCTTGGACCTGGTCTGGACTGGGAGGGAGTACAGGAACGCAATACAACATTTGGCTATGCGGACCGATTTGATGAAAAGTATGACTTCGTGCGCTCGGTCAGGGTTGACAATTTCAAGTACATCCGGAGCTTTCAACCCTACAACTTCGATGGGCTGATGAACAATTACCGCTACCGCCAGCTCGCCTATAAAGAATGGTGGGATCTGTCTGGCGAGGGGCAGCTCAACGATATTCAGAACGCATTTTTCGGCACTAGGCCCGTAGAGATGCTCTTTGATCTGGAGGCGGATCCCTACGAGACTGAAAACCTGGCGATGGATGAAGCCTATGCAGAGCAGCTTAAGTCCCTGAGGTCGACGCTTAGGGAACAAATGCTGTCTCTGCCTGACCTGTCGTTGGTTCCCGAGCATGTTTTGTTGGAGGAAGGGCTTGAGGATCCGGTGGCTTTTGGCCAACAACAAAGTACATCTATGAAGAATTATCTGCAGATTTCAGAGCTCGCGCTTGGGCCATTCGATGCCGTGCAGGAGGATTTGCGAGCCTCGCTGTCCTCTGAAGATCCCTGGGAGCGCTACTGGGGTATCACGGCATGCACCATTCTCGGTGAGGAGGCCGCCTCGCTGGCGAGTGATGTAAGGGGTCTGGCCGAAAGTGACCCCGAATCTCTTAATAGGATGCGGGCGGCAGAGTTTCTGCGAATCGCCTTGGGTGAAGATCCTGTGACCACCCTACTGGCAGCACTTTATGCCGCCGATCAACCCGCGGAGGGACTGATGATTCTCAACTCGCTGGTGCTGATGCAGGACGGATACGGCCACAAGATTTCTCTGGACGTCGGGAGCTTGCAAGAGGCCGTCCGGGACAATCCGGAAGCGGGAAGGAGACTGCTCTACCTGGTACCGGATCAAGTTGCTCCCTAATGGATGTGGTATGTCACATGTAATTGAAGTTCAGCACCTTTTTCGGCCGTTGGATGAAGCACTCATAGCGCTGCTAAGGAGTCTCGAAAGTGAGGAATGGGAGAGGCCGACGGTAGCCGGCAGTTGGCGGGTAAAAGATGTAGCCGCGCACCTACTTGATGGTAATATCCGTGCACTCTCAATGCAACGTGATCGATATTTCGGAGAACAGCCACCTGATATAGAGGGTTACACAGATCTGGTTAACTGGTTGAACACGCTCAACCACCAATGGGTGTCAGCGATGAATAGATTGAGCTCCAATGTGCTTATCCTGCTACACGAAGCCACGGGGCCGGCCACTTGTGGGTATTACGAATCCCTGAACTTGATGGGAGAGGCCATATTCGCTGTGGACTGGGCAGGGGAGCACCGCAGCCTCAACTGGATGCATCTAGCCCGGGAATACACTGAGAAGTGGCACCACCAACAGCAAATAAGACATGCCACGGGCAAGGAGGGCATTATGACTACCACTTATTTTGCGCCGCTGATGGAGACGTACATCCGGGCATTGCCACACACTTTTCGTGAGGTCGAGGCAGCAGTGGGCACAATTGTGGAAGTTCGCGTCATCGATGCTGGCCGTTGGTTTCTGCAAAAGTCGGAGGACCACTGGGAGTTGATTTCGAATCCGGATGTGGCGTCGTCGGCGGCCGTTCAGTTAGAGGGCACCGTCGCCTGGCAGTTGTTCTCAAAGAACATACGGCCAAATAATATAAGTGAGGGCATATCTTTGACTGGGGACGAGCGATTGGGGAAGCAAGTCCTTCAAATGGTTGCAGTGATGGCCTGACCGAGTATGAATCAAATCAGAAAAAATCGAATTATTCGCATCAGTTACCTGATGAACGCCTTGCTCTTCTTCCTCGGTGGGTTTGAGTTTTTGGGCAATGACAGGCTCTTTTTTGCCATCATCCAGTTCGTCGCCAGTTCACTCAATCTGATAGGTGTGATCGTCGCGCTCAACCCGATGTTTGGTTTTCGGTTCAAGCAATCGCTGTTGGTGATAGATATTTTTGTGGCGATGAGCGTCGCCGTGTACTATTCCGATATCGGCAAGCAGTACATTCAATATGCCTGGGCAGTGGCCTCTATTATGTCATTGGTGGCATTGATCATCCTTTCACGCAAAGAGCGCTCGAAGCGCAAGCAGTTGGAGGAATGAGAAATTGGAACGTATGACGTGGTAGATGGGAAGATTACTTATGATGCGCGGTGTGGAAGTGTCACTACTTTTATCGGGATAGAATGATGCCCTATGACCCTCAGACTTTTTCGGGTTGCTATGTCGACCTGCCTTGCCTCTTTTTTGCTCCTGGGATGCTCCACTGCTCCTGATTATCAACGAACCCCCAACTTTATCATCATCATGTCCGATGATCAGGGGTGGGGCGACCTCAGCCTTACCGGCAATACATCCCTGTCTACTCCGAACATTGATCGCCTGGCTGCGGAGGGGGCTTTTCTAAGTCGCTTCTATGTGAGTCCTGTTTGTTCGCCGACCCGGGCTGAACTACTGACGGGGAGGTACCACCCGAGGGGTGGTGTCTATTCGACTTCACAAGGAGGTGAGCGACTCGACCTTGATGAGACGACGATAGCCCAGATGCTGCAGGAGAACGGGTATAGGACGGGGGCCATCGGCAAATGGCACAACGGTTCCCAGTATCCCTATCATCCCCTGTCTCGTGGCTTCGATGAATTCTACGGCTTCACTTCCGGGCATTGGGGCCACTACTTCGATGCATTCATGGATCGAAATGGTGAGGTCGTAAGAGGCGAAGGATTCATCATCGATGATTTGACGAGTGAAGCGATGTCCTTCGTAGAACGGCATCGAGAGACTCCCTTCTTTCTTTACCTGCCCCTGAATACTCCCCACAGCCCAATGCAAGTGCCTGATGAGTGGTGGGATAAGTTTGTCGGCAAAGAACTTGGGGCTAATCATCGCTATCGCGAACGAGAAGACACAGTGCATACCAAAGCCGCCTACGCCATGTGTGAAAACATCGATTGGAATGTGGGTCGACTGATGCAGAAGCTGGAGGAGCTTGATCTATCCGAAGAGACCGTCGTTATGTACTTGAGCGACAATGGCCCCAATGGCTGGCGATGGATAGATGGTCTGGAAGGTCGCAAGGGTTCCACCGACGAGGGGGGCGTACGCTCGCCGTTTGTCATTCGGTGGCCGGAGCGGATCAGCCCCGGGCAAACCATCAACCGTGTAGCGGGGGCGATCGATCTGTTGCCCACGCTCCTTGATATGGCGGGTATTGAAGAGAGGCCTGCCAAGGCCCTGGATGGTCTAAGTCTGGAAGGGCTGCTAACCTCTGGTCGCCAACCACCCTCGCGATATATCTTTTCTCATTGGCGGGACAGGGTGAGCTTGCGAAATCGTCAGTTTTTGCTTGACCACGAGGATCAGTTGTTTGACCTGCAGTTAGATCCGGGCCAAACGAAAAACATCAGCACCCAATTTCCGGAGATGTTTGCCGAGATGCAGCAAGCGAAGGAGGATTGGAAGAGTGAAGTGCTATCAGAGCTCGACGTGGAGGAGGAGCGTCCCTTCCCTATTGGACCGTCAGCCGGCCGACCCATCTGGCTGCCGGTGAGAGATGCCGTCGCTCATGGGAACGTCACCCGGTCGAACAGGTGGCCCAATTCGAGCTTCTTTCAAAACTGGACGTCTGTCGAAGACAGCATCACGTGGGATATCGAAGTATTGACTCCCGGCACCTACCGGGTAGAACTCTACTATACCTGTGCGACCTCGAACCTGGGTTCTAGCCTGAGCCTGAAGTTTGGTGGAGAATCAACAGAGGCTGTTATCAATGAGGCTTTTGATCAGTCCCTCATTGGCGAGGCGGAAGATCGGTCTCCGCGGATTGAAAGCTATGTGCAGAATTTTGGCAAGATGTCGATGGGTACCATTCACATGGAGGAGGGGCGTGATCTGCTGTCACTGAAGGCCTCTGAGATCCCGGGTAGCGAGGTGGCTCAACCCTGGATGATCACACTTCGAAAAGAAAATTGATGGAATTCCCGAATAATTGGGAGCGTAGGTGTCACAAATTCCGTTCAATATCTTAGGACTATTAGTAAATTGTATTATCACTAAAACCAAGTAGAGACATGTCAAGATTCAGTGAATTCCTCAACGATATTGAGGAGAACATAACCGAAGGTGCCCGAGCGTTCCAAAAGATGTCCAAAGAAGTGTTTGAGGAGGTCAAGGAGAAGGCCGAGCATCTGTATGAAGCGGGTGCCGAGAAATTCGAGCAAGCTTCTGGTATCGTACAGAACTATATCGATCAATACCAGGGTCACCGAGAGATCAAGGCCCTTTCTGACGAGAAAACGGAACTGCAAGCAAAGCTGGGTGACACCTTGTTCCACGAGTACAAAAAGAACGGGACTATTGCCAAACGCTTCCTTACTACCAAGCGAATGTCTACACTGATGGACAACATCGAGGCGGTGGATAAGAAAATCCTCGAGCTCGGAAGGGAGTTGGATAAAAAGGAGAAGGAGACGGTTGGTTAGACTTCGACGAGGCTTAGGTCATCGGTAATCGCGAGATCGCACCACGTACTGAGATGTGCCTGGATATTACCTCTCTCTGGAGATGATCGAGGGAATCGTATTTCGAAGAGTTTTGGAGTATTTGGTTGACAAGGAATGTTCTAACAGCGTCGTCGAACCATTTGCTCCGCTGGGTTTCCCTGTTCTTTTCGAATGAACCATTCTCTCGTGTGAGCTCCACAAATTGCCCGATCATTTCCCAAACATTCGTGATGCCGGTGTTTTCCATGGCGGAGCAGGTTGCGACCGGGACTTGCCATTGATTTTCGCGTGGAGGGAAGAGGTGCAAGGCCATCTTGTAGTTTTGGGCAGCATCCTTTGCTGCCTCAATGTTCTGCCCATCAGCCTTGTTGATCACTAAGGCATCAGCCATTTCCATGATGCCTCTTTTGATCCCCTGCAATTCGTCACCGCCCCCTGACAGCATGAGCAGCAGGAAGAAATCTACCATGTCCTTGACCATGGTTTCAGATTGACCCACGCCCACGGTCTCTACAATCACAACATCAAACTTTGCGGCTTCACAGAGGAGGATGATTTCGTTGGTGGCTTGCGCCACGCCGCCAAGAGACTGACCTGTGGGACTGGGCCTGATATACGCATTGGGAGATTGTGCAAGCAACGGCATGCGCGATTTATCGCCAAGAATGCTGCCTCGCGACAATGCGCTTGTAGGATCGATGGAAAGTACCGCTATTTGCTTGCCAAGGGAGGTCAAATAGAGACCGAAGGCTTCGATGAATGTGCTTTTTCCGGCGCCTGGAACCCCCGTGACACCTATACGTATACTTCCTCCGGTATGTGTGATGAGGCTGTCCAGGAGTTCCGCTGCCATCTGTTGATCCTCAGGGCGTTGACTTTCCACGACGGTGATGGCCTGGCTGAGTCGGATGCGGTCGCCATTGAGGATACCGTTAAGTAGGTCTTTTCTTGTTGATCTACGTTTTATTGCCATTCAACGAATATTCTTACCCCAAATCAGTTAAGTCAAGGAAAATTGCGTAATTTCAATAAAAAATGTTATTATACTAATTCCGGACTGGAACCATTGACTGAATACATATTAATTGCGAGTAAATTAATTTGATTTCAATTACCTAATCTAACTCGAGAGAAATGTTCAGAAAACTTTGGCTTGACGTCATACTCGCAACCATATTCGTCTTTGGTATTATGGGGTTTTTTAGCTCCCTGACTGCTTTTAAGATCTTTGACATTTTCGATCCTATAGCAGATGCACTTGGTGATTTCCAGATAACGGACATTGTTTTTTCTCAGCTTCGGGAAGATCCGGTAGCTGATGAGCGCGTGGTGCTTATAAATATAGGTACTGAGGGACGCGGCAGCATAGCATATATGATAGATCAGATTAATCAATATAACCCCGCTGTAATTGGCGTTGATACCTTCTTCGACTTCCCGAAGGAGGATACACTGGCTGACATGTACCTGTCTGAGGTGCTGGGCAGTGTGGAGAATCTGGTCATGGTCAACCAGGTATTGTTATATGACGATGATGATGTCGCTGATTCTGTACGTTATAGCTATCCACTTTTCACCTGGAACGCAGAGTTTGCGCATGCCAACCTGGATGCTATTGCCGAAGATCAGGAAGATTTGAAGTTTTGCCGTCAATTCTGGCCCATGCGAAAGGATCAGGAAGGAACGGAGCACGTTGCTTTTGGTGTCAAGCTTGCCAGCTACCTGGATTCAGCCAATGCCCAAAAGTTTCTCGAACGGGGTAACAGTGAGGAGTTGATCAACTTCGTTGGAAATGTCATTGATTTTGGCGCCACGAAGTACGGGAATAAATATTACGCACTGGATGTTCCAGATGTACAGCAGGGGAATTTCATTCCAGAAATCATCGAAGGAAAAATCGTGATTTTCTGTTATCTGGGCGATTATCTGGGCGATCGGTCGTCGGCGGAGGATAAGTACATCACGCCGCTGAACGCTAATTACGCCGGACGGGCGTTTCCTGATATGTATGGAGGTGTGATCCATGCCAATATCATCAGTATGATACTCAATGACCAGCCCGTGAATATTATGCGAGGCGATTTGCAGACGGCCCTGGCGATCATACTGTGCTTCCTGAATGTGCTACTGTTTTCAATTATTTATAAGCGCATTCCGAAGTGGTACGATGGAATGACAAAAGTATTTCAGCTGGTGGAAGTGATTTTTTTCTACTTCCTCATGCTGCAAGTGATGGACCTATATAATTACTACATGGATCTGAAGCTTGCGCTAGTTGCCATAGCGCTCTCTGGAGATTCATTGGAAGTATACTATGGAGTAGTTAAGAACACGTTTACCAAGGAAGGTCGACGGTCACTATTCAAGGCAGATAAACTATAATTTTGTAACAAACCACTAAACGTAGATCATAATGGAAAAGAAGATTTCATTAATCCTATTCTCTCTACTGTTGACAATCGGGCTTGCCTTTGGGCAGGAATACACTTTTAAGGTGCTTGCAAACAAGGGCCAGAATAAAGTGAAGAAGCAATCTGGTGAGTTGGTTACCCTAAAGACAGGGGCCCTTCTTTACGATCAGGAAGAGATCATCTCCTCTGAAGGAGCATATATCGGTCTGATGCACAAGACGGGAAAAACAACTGAAGTTCGAGGCGCCGGCACAAAGAAAGTGGCTGAATTGGCTTCGAAAATCAACACAAAGAAGACTTCTGCAGCCAGTAGATACGCGCAATTCATCGCCGCCAAGATGGCAGAAGGTGAAGGAAACGCGAACAGAAACAGAACAAATACTACCGGAGCGGTAAGCCGTGCGGCTGGTGAAGGTGCCATGCTGGACGTTCTGATCCCTGGAAAGTCTATCAACGTATATTCTGACGAAGCCATCGTACGTTGGAGACCGTTGAAAGGTACCGCTGAGGGCACGAAGTATACCGTGACGATCAAGAACATATTCGACGATGTCATTTACACTGAGGAGACGGACAAAAACTCCATCAACCTCAAGTTTGATGAGATCGAGAACGAGTCTGGTCTCTATATCTTCAAGGTACAGCAGACTGAGAATGCTGAAATAGCGTCTGACGACTTTGGAATCAAGAAGTTGCAGGTCACGGATAAGCCTGAAGTGACGCAGGGTCTCGAGTCGCTGATGCAAGAGTTGACGGACGATACGCCGCTGAACAAGCTGGTAATCGGAAGCTTCTATGAGGAGAACGGATTGCTCCTGGATGCTTTCACGCAATACGAGCAGGCCGTACAGAGTGCACCGGATGTACCTGATTTCCGACAGCTTTATGATGCGTTCCTGATCAATAACAACATTGTGAAGGTCGAGGACTAAGCATCGGTAAACGCAAAAAACCAAACAAACGAAATATTGAGCCTGGTGTGAACCGGGCTCTTTTTTCTATTTTTAGTATTTATTAGGCGTATCGAGATGTGCGCCAGAGCGGTCTTACCAATTGGACGCTTATCCGACGAGATAGGTGACTGATGTGAATTCACGAAGCCGCATTTTTTGTTGAACCGAACTACTCAAACCCAGTCCCTGATGAAAAAGCAGTTTTCATTAGTCCTATTTTACATAGTCACCTTTGGCTGTGCTTTTGGCCAGGATTATACCTTTAGCGTGCTGGCCAGCCAAGGTCAGAACAAAGTCAGAACCGCCGATGGTGATCTGCTTTCCCTGAAAATAGGCCTCAAACTTCACAACCCTGAAGTCCTAATCACATCTGACGACGCTCATGTCATGCTGGCCCATGAATCAGGCAAAATCCTGCATATCAAGGGACTCTTTGAGGAAAAAGTGGGAGATCTTGGCTTAAAGGTCGAGTGGGAGAATAGCAAGAACGTAGTCATGACCAATCCATCCTTTGTCGAGGTTACTGAAGTCCCTCTATTGGCAGTATTGCTTCCTGGTAAATCCACAAATGTCTATGGGGACCAGGCCATCATCCGATGGAAGGCCCTCGCAGAGGTGTCTGAGGGGGATGTTTTTACAGTAACCATAGTGAACATTTTTGATGATGTCATCCACCAGGAGCAAACCAAAAGCACCTTCTTCACCCTAAATTTTGATGAAATCGACAATGTGTCAGGGCTGTACATTTTCAGAGTTACTCAGTCTGGTCACCAAAAGGCTTCCTCCGACTATTTCGGAATCAAGAAGCTCAGTGGTGCAGACAGACCCGATGTAGTTAAGGGCCTGAAGTCAACGAATTTTGGGTCTACTGAGATTTCCGCTAATGAAAGGCTTCAATTAGCAAAGTTCTTCGAGGACCATCTTTTGATATTAGATGCACTTACTCAGTACGAGATTATGTTGCAACAGGCACCCGAAGACAAAGATCTTCGCGTAAAGTATGACGACTTCCTGGCGAGGAACGTGCTCGCTATGGTGATAGAATAATTGCAATGTGGAACTTTTGATTGACAAACCCCGCGTTGAGATATGAAAAGGTTGCTGTCCATCTTGGCTTTTGTGTTCATAACCGGCACTAGTTCCGGACAAGACTACACGTTTAAGGTGCTGGCCAACCGGGGGGAGAACAAACTAAAAAGGGCGTCCGGCAAGAAAGTGCCTCTAAAGACTGGTGATGAACTGTATGATAAGGATATAATCATCACCGATAGTGACGCTTATGTTGGACTCATGCACCACTCAGGAAGGACCACGGAACTTCGTGGCAAGCAAAAGGTCAGAGTGCGTGAAATAGCACTCCCCTGGCTGTCGGGAGTTCCATTTGATGGCCAGAGGGGAATCATCGCCGCAGACAAGTCAGACGATGGCAGTGAACTGGTTGTTCTCTTACCGATGCGATCGACTGATCTCTATGGCGATAGAGCGGTCGTCAGATGGCTACCCAGAGATTCGAAAAAAGGACAAAAATATACTGTCACGATAAAGAATATTTTTGATGATGACCTCTTAACCGTTGAAACAGATCAGACCTTCATACCCTTAAATCTTCGGGAGATTAAGAACGAGTCCGGTTTGTATATTTTTAGGGTTAGTGAGAACAGGAAATATGGGTTTATCTCCGGAGATTACGGCATTAAGAAACTTAGCGACTGGGATATGCCAGATGTGAAGGGCCAGTTGCAGTCATTGCTCTCCGAATTGGGTGAAAACGCCCCTGCAGATAAGATAAGACTAGCCGAATTTTACGAAAAGAATGGATTACTCCTTGATGCCATTACTCAATACGAACAAGCGCTGCAGCTTGCACCGGACCTGGAGACTACTAGAAAACAGTACAATGATTTCCTTGCCAGGCATGATTTAGCCGTGTTTGAAGAGTGACCTAGGATGAATTTTGACATAACTACATATACATAGCCGTTAAGCAATACTTTTGTTAAGTGAACCTCTAAATTCAGATCATAATGAAAAAGAACCTTTCATTACTCCTTTTCTACCCGTTGCTATCAATCGGGCTTGCCTTTGGGCAGGGTTATACTTTTAAGGTGCTCGTCAATTCGGGACAAAATCAAGTGAAAAAGCAATCCGGAGAGACGGTTGCCCTCAAAACTGGTACCGAGTTGTTCGATCTGGAAGAGGTCATCTCCTCCGACGGATCTTATATTGGATTGATGCACAAATCTGGTAAGACCGCCGAAATCCGGGGGGCGGGTACCCGAAAAGTGGCGGACCTCGCAGCAGAGGTCAATGTGAAGAACACCTCATCGATCAGCAGGTATGCCCAGTTCATAGCCGCTAAGATGAACGAAGATGACAATGCCGGAAATCGACAACGAACCAACACTATTGGGGCAGTTAGTCGTAGCTTCAGCGAGTTTGTCGTGTTATTACCGGATGTCAGTCTGGAAGTATTGTCGGACGAGGCGATCATCAGATGGATGCCACCGAAGCCTGCGGATGACGAGACAGCAGACGATAGCACCGGCTTTACGGTGACGATCGCTGATCTCTACGGTGAAGTGATCCATACGGAAGAAATAACTGACAGCTTCTATAGTCTGAAGTTTGATGAGATCGATAATGAATCCAACTTTTATATCTTCCAGGTGAAGCAAACGGGCAATGAGGGAGTGGCCTCTGAGGAGTATGGTATCAGGAAGATCGGCGCGAACGACAAGCCGGAGATCGCCGACAACCTCAATACGTTACTTGCAGACCTTCCTGAAGGCTCGCCACTCAACAACATCGTGCTGGCAGGTTTCTACGAAGAGAATGGCCTGTTGCTAGATGCCCTCACGCAATATGAGCAGGCAATGCAGGGTTCGCCCGAGGTGGAGGATTTCAAAGTATTTTATGAGGATTTCCTGGTCGACTACAAGATCGTTCCTGAGGAGGAAGAATGATCAGAAAAGGAGATTCATAGAAATCAAGAAGCCCGGCTCACCTGCCGGGCTTTTTCTTTATCCCGGATCTGTCCCTGTGTCTGTTTCGGACTGCGGGATGGGAAATACCGTACGGCTGCTGTTGGCATCGATCGGATCCAGCGCCGAGCCTAGTTGACCATCGAGTCGCTTCATGTCCCAGAGCAGTTGCCCTTCGTAGAGCAATTCACGTGTGCGTTCTTGCAAGATGGCCTCGTAGAACTCGAAGGGTGAAGCAAAGAAGGAGGCCGCTACCGTTGGCAGGCCAGCGCGTGATCGAATTGTATTGAGATCTTCCAGGGCCTGAGAGTTGATCACAAATGGATCTGCCTCGAAAAGGCATTCTGCACGTATTAAATACATCTCCGCCAGTCGAATGATGGGAATGACCTGATCACCTCTGAGGTATTTGCTGCAGGAAAGGATATCAGGATCCTGGTTTCTCAGGTTTCGGTAGAAGGACGTGGTGATCTCGGCGCTCGTCGTATTGTCATTGACCTCAGTGTCTACCGTCCCTCGCAAGTCGATAACCTCAAACATAGGGCTGTTGAGGGCAAACTCCGTGTTCAGGGAATTGCGAATGATCCTTGCCGCCCCGATGCCACTTCCAGGCAGTGAGGAGAAGTAGTTGACAACGCCCGTACCTGTGGAAATGTCTCCTGCGGTGTTGGCCAGTGTTTGTTGTACTGCAAAGATGTCCTCCGAACTATTCTCGCTGTTGTTGAAGGCCTCTACGGGTGTGGACACCAGTCGATACCTGCCTGAGCTGATCACACTATGTGCATATCCCAGAGCGTCAGCGAACTCGCCTTTCTGCAAATGCAGGCGAGCCAGGTAAGCCAAACAGGCGTAATAGGAAAGTCTGTTGCCATTACCACCAAAGGGTTCGAGCAATGTAGCTGCTTGCGTTAGGTCATTCTGAGCTTGCGTGTACACTTGCTCCACCGTGGCGAGCGCGGGCGTTTGAATATCGTCGATATCAGCAATCGAGCCTGTGAGAATCGGAACGGCGTTTACGGTCGTGGGGCTGATTTCTGTGTACTGGGGTGCCCATAGGCGTACCATTTCGAAATACAGGACGCCGCGGATACCCAATGCTTCCCCGTGAATTCTGTTTTGGTCCTGGGGGTTGGCATTGTCAATGTTTTCGAGCACCGCATTAACCGTGTTGATCACCTCATATGCTCTGCGCCAGTTGTTTTCCACGCGGGTATTGGTAACCAGGATCTCTTTGTCTATGAAGTCGGAATAGGCGGGCCCATTCACGTCATCCCATGCTATCTCGACGTCATTGGAGTGTGCAAGAAGGGTGGGGATCAACATGAAGTCGCCACCAAAGAGTTCGCCGCCGTCTGAACCATCAGAGATACCACCGAGGCTGTAATAGGCGCCCAATAGAAATTCCTCAATTCGATCCGGGTCGGAGAGTACATCCCCGCTGATGGTGCCATCTGCTTCGATGTCCAATAGTGACTCACAGCCGAACGTGACGAAGAGAATCGAGGCTAGGATTATGTTTTTCAAGACTTTCATGGCTTAAAATCCGATTTTGAATCCGGTGATAATGGTTCTGGCCTGGGGGATGTTGAAATTGTCGATGTTTCGGCTGATGTTCCTTTCAATGGTACCGAAGGTTGGATCCACATAGTTCACATCGGGGTCATACCCTGAGTAATTGGAAAACGTGATGAGGTTTTGCCCTCCTACATAGAAGCGCAGGTAGCTCAATCCCCAGTTGCTCACGACATCCGCCGGTAAATTGTAGGTGATAGTGGCAGTATTGAGCCGTATATAGCTGCCATCTTCGATGAAACGGGAGGAGGGGAACGTATTCTCCTGGAAAGGATTGAGGGCTGGGAATGGCGCCTCATCTCCGGGCTTGTACCAGCGGTTGAGCTGGTCCTTGCTCTGGCTTAGATTGAGAATGCCGCTGTTGGACAAAAACTCCTGGGTGGCATTGTACACATCGGATCCAGAGACAAACTGAAAGAGAAAAGTCAGGGAGATGTCTTTGTAGCTCAACGTATTACTCAATCCGCCGAAGAAGTCTGGATTGGGATCACCCACTACCATTCTGGGAGCGTTGTTCCAGTCCGTGGTGGTCCCGCCTGCGCCATTATCATAAAGCGCTTCTCCTGTATTGGGATCGACACCCACGTACTTTCTGGTGTAGAAAACACCCGCTGGCTGATCTTCCAGGTAGGCATTGACGCCCACGATCAGCTGATTGCCATTGAGGTCCGTGACTTCATTACGATTCATGGTAATATTGAAGTCTGTGGACCAAGTGAAATTCTCACCATCGATATTCACTGTGCCCAACGCCAGCTCGATACCCTGGTTGGTGAGGCTACCGAGGTTCTGGAGGATGAAGGAGAATCCGGTGGTCTGTGTGATAGGCACAGGAAATAGCAGGTCGGTCGTATTTTTCATGTAAGCGTCGACCGTCAGATTGATACGACTATTGAACAGACCCAACTCCACACCGACGTCGGTTTGTGCGGTAGTTTCCCATTTCAACTGACTGTTGGCGAGATTGGACAGCCGAATGCCGGGCTCCTGTCCATAGAGAATTTCGAAGTAATTGCTGCGATACAGAAAATCTTCCTCTGGTGTATTTCCTACCAGACCATAACTGGCTTTCAACTTCAGGAGGTTGAAAACTGTCGGGTCAAAGAAGTCCTCATTGGAGATATTCCACCCGAAAGAAGCCGCAGGAAAGTACCCCATCCGATTGTCTTCACTGAATCGTGACGATCCATCGGCACGACCGCTGAGCTGGAAAATGTACCTGTCCCGAATATTGTAAGTTGCCCGAGCATAAAATGACAAGAACGAGAACCTCGTATCTGGGATCGGGACATTGAGCAAGGTGGAATCTGATTCATCCAGGCCGCTTAGTTCGCTGATAGAGTTGACCCTCGCTGAGCGGAAGGCAGTAGTTGTCGTTGACTCCTGGTAGGAGGCTCCCCCAAGGAACGACAATTGCTGCTCGTTGCTCAAAGGCAGGCTGTAGTCGATGAAGGCATTGTAAACATAGTTGCGAATGCTTACCTCTGTTAGGCTGGAAAGGCCTGTCTGGCCACCCTCCAACGTCCCCGGTCCCTGACGGTGCTCGGCGTCCTGATCGAAGAAGTCAATACCCCCTTCCACATTGATGGTCAAGCCATCTGTGATTTCATAGGCAATACCAATATCGCCGATGATGCTGTTGCCCAGTTCGAGATTGTCGGAGAATGCAATTTCCGCCAGTGGGTTGTATTCCAGCGATCTGACGATCAGGTTGTAATCGTCTGCGGGGTCATAACTGTCCGAAGGTGGAAGGACAATGGCTTGCAGGGGAAATCCAAGGTCCTGATTGTCTCTCAATCGGTTGTTCTTTGTGTAGGCATAGTTGGCACTCAGGTCGATGTCCAGCCCTGGAAGGACCTCGCTATTGAGATCAAGGCGGCCATTGATTCGTTGAAAATCGTTGCCAATGAGGATGCCCTCCTGATCGGTGAACGACACACCGGCGTAGTAATTGAAGCTGTCGCTTCCACCGGATACGCCAAGATTTGCCCTGTGCGCAAAAGCCGTCTGATACACTTCATCCTGCCAATCCGTATCGTAGATCAGCGAGTCTAGCGGTTGGGCGATGAGGTTGAGCAGCGTATTTTCACTGAGTACAAGCGTACGCCCGTCGTCGAGCGTGATGGTGCCGGTGCTTGCCCAATCGCGATAGTTGTCGGCTGAGCCTTCATCCAGGATATCCAAGACGAGGAACCACAGGTCCCGGGCTTCAGGGTTGAAAAATGCCAGGATCCCAAGCTCAGGCTCCACATCACGGAGTCCAAACTCCAGGAACTGAGCATTGTAGTCTTCGGGTGTATAGAGATCCAGCTTCCTCGGCGTCTGACTCACTCCAAACTGGTAGTCAACATCGATCTTGGTTTTACCCGACTCGCCTCG
Organism: Cyclobacteriaceae bacterium; assembly: GCA_965227935.1. Taxonomy (GTDB): domain Bacteria; phylum Bacteroidota; class Bacteroidia; order Cytophagales; family Cyclobacteriaceae; genus JAWPMT01. Next base: position 1,757,014 of record CBDDGS010000055.1, read on the forward strand.
CTTAGTCGTGATAAGTACTACGCCATTTGCTGCTCGGGAGCCGTAGATGGCTGCGGCACTGGCATCTTTGAGGATCTCGATAGAAGCGATGTTGTGCGGGTTGATGTCCGATTGCCCTCCGGAACTTAGCGGGACACCATCCACGACATACAGTGGTTCATTGGAGGCGGATAGTGACGACCCTCCCCGAATACGGACGGAGGTTCCTTCACCCAACTGTCCACCATTGTTTTGTACCTGCAGGCCAGAGGCTCGACCCTGGTTAGCTTGCTCCAGGTCGATAGTAGGGATGCCTTCCAACTGCTGTGCGTCGATTTGCGATATGCTACTGGTAATCTCGGACTCTGTCTGCGTACCAAATCCCACGGGGACAAAGCGTGTGCCCTTCGCCTCCTTCTTGGTCTTCTTGCCTTTTTGCATCTGGAAATCAATGCTAGTGGTGGAGCCGATCTCTACCTCCATGGTAGCGAAACCCTCTCCCGAGAAGACAATTGTTGTGGCGCCATCGGGGACTGCCAGGGAATACTCACCGTATACATCGGTAATGGTACTCACGTCGGTCCCTTTGACCGTGACCAGTACGCCGGCTAAGCCAAATTCATCCCCCTCCTCAGTTACCTTCCCGGTAACAGTTTGTTGCGCATAAGCTACGCGGACACACAATAGTGCCAAGAGAATTGCTGGCAGTGCTTTCATAAGGTGTTTATACTTTTCTCTTTCGGGATTTAAATTAAGAAGATTTATCGTGCAATGCCTGAAACAGTTGCCTGAAAGACCAAATAGCCAGTTTTACCCAGAATAATTGACTCGTCAATGGACAGTATTTGGTGTCAATCCATTATTTTCATCTACCAACAACTTATAACCAACCTAACTAATGATGAAGAGACTATACACACTTCTTGTTGGTCTATCCGTTATATACGGCTGTCAGACCCTACCAGAATCCGATACTCAACAGCCACGAAATCCCGCCACACTTTCCAGAGAAGATATTGCTCGGCACATAGACAACGAACTCGAGCAGCAGACACCCTTCTACTGGGATGGGGTCTCAAGTGATCTTTTGTGGAATGTAGTGGTGCAGGAAGATAGTACCATGGTCATTGGCTATCAGCCGGAGGACTTCACCGATATCGATAGTCTTATGCACGAGGTCGATCCGGGAGACAGCGACTGGCGTTTTTCCTTATCCACCGTGAAGCAGTCGATCCAGCAAACTTACGATCGGTTAGGAGCAGATCTGGATGTAGAGGAGGAGGTGCTCAACGTACACGAGACATTGCCTTACTTTCACTTGAAAGTGCGGCATGTAGAAGTCATCGAGCAACTGCGCTCACATGAAAATGTGCGCTATGTGGAGCCGGCTACGTATGAACCTCTTCCGGGGTCTATGGCAGATGGGCTCAGATTGGAAAGCAAATTGGGCTGTGGTAATGATCCCGATAATATTCCCGCGTCAGAATATGTCACAGTGTCCCCTCAAGCCAAGGTGCCCTGGAACTTCTATAACATGAATATACCTGCAGCCTGGTCACATAGCCGAGGGAAGAACGTGACGATTGCCATCATTGATACAGGTACTTCTCCGGATCAGAACAAACTCAACGCTGGTTTTGACGACTGGTATGGACCGCGGTATCGGCTGAAGTTTGGTACTTATGTCAGTTCTTGGTGGCCCTGGGCGAAGCCAGATGGTCCAAACGATCGCTGTGGGCACGGTACACAAATGGCCGGTGCTGCTACTGCTCCCAGATCTTCCCATGGCTCATCAGTCGGGGTGGCTTATGAGTCTAATCTGGTAGGTATCAGGGGTACCAAGGATGTGGTGATCACCAGCAGCAGAGAAAAGAATGGAGTATCTGATGCCTTGGTACTCGCCGGGCAAAGGTCCGATGTCAAAATCATCAGTATGTCGATCGGGACACCCTTTTATAGCTCACAGGTCGCGGATGCAGTACGTTATGCCTATGGCAAGGGCAAAATGATCTTTGCCGCTGCCGGTACCTCAACCTCACTCACCAGGTTCGTTGGCGTCGTATTCCCCGCGTCAATGAATGAGACGCTCGCCGTCACTGGTATTACGGATGGTGGTTACAATCTCTGCAGTAATTGCCATAAGGGAAGTAAGGTGGATTTTGTTGCGGTCATGCAGCGGCAGGGTAACTCAAGTCGCGTATCTCTCACATTGGCCAATAGTGGCAACTCCCCATCCAGTGTAGGAGGATCATCGGTAGCCACAGCCATGACTGCGGGGATTGCCGCTCTGGCTTGGTCCACGGATCCCGGTCAGAGTCGTGCGCAGGTACTAAACCGACTCAAACAGGCCTCCGATTTCTATCCTGGTCGCAGTTCAGACTATGGCTGGGGGCTGATTGACGCGCTGCAGGCGGTGCAGTAAATCGGTGCTCTCTCGAGGTTTTTGGAGCACCGTGCGGTGGTTCGGTGCTCCACACGTCCTGAAAACTTGGTAAGAATCACTCTTATCCGGGAATTTTCCTGTCCAATCAGTTAATCGCCAATATTGCTCTGTTCGTCGAAGAAACGGAGCTAAAAATCGATAGATTAGTAGAACATTAAAACCACTAAGACTAGCTATGAATATCCTATCGACCTTCTTATTCAGACCAAGCTTGCGTATCAAGTTTGACGACACACTGGACAATTACACGGTGATCAAAGAGAATTCTGGCATACTATACGTTGGGTCGAAAGACAAGTGCAGAATTTTCATGCAGAGTCACATGTTCGCTTAAATTCAGCATCACTTGGGCATCAAAGCCCGATTAGATAGGTATGATCATAAGGACCTGGCAGCGATGTAGCTACGAGGTCTTTTTTGTTATAGGAGGGTCTAAACTCAATCCAGCCCGATCATGATGAACGGTCCCCAGTAAATAGGATTACCAAACTCATTACGGATTTCTTTCTTGGCATCAATGAATGCCTGCCGCTTGTTGCCCGTCTCGATCCATTTGCGGTAAAACTTTACCATCAGTTGCTGTGTGGCTTCATCGGATACTTTGAAGAGACTCATGATGATCGTCTTAGCCCCAGCTACCAGAAACGCCCTTTGTAGACCGTAGACGCCTTCACCAGCCTCCACTTCACCCAGTCCCGTTTCGCACGCCGACAAGACCACCAGATCTGTCTGGTCCAGATTGAGATTCATCGCCTCATAGGCCGTGAGAATCCCGTTGTCGACATTGTAGTTGAACTTTGTCTGATTGAAGATGTCACCAGCTCCTGTCAGTAGCAGACCCGTCTTCAGCAGTGGATTTTCGTAGCTGTTATTTTCATTGAGCTCGGCATTCAGGGCACTGGTCTTGGGTCCGGCACTCTCAAAGAAGCCATGTGTCGCTACGTGGAATACAAGTGGGTTTTCCACGGCCTTCATTTCCAGTTCGGTGGCATCCATTTCTACCCGGTCCTGGATCTCCCAGCCTCTCTCTGTCAGGTATTCCTTCAATTGCTTGATCTCGGCCTCGGTGCCTGGCAGTTGCGATACCACCTCAACAGAATTCCGCGAAAGACCACTGTTGCTGTCCGGTTGCCCGGGCTTCGAATCGACATAGAAGGTTGGATTCCCAAAGAGCATGGCCACTTGCTTTTCGGTCACCTGCTTGGGTTGCTGACGGTTGAGGTAGAGGTCTTTTGTATTGCTGAGCAAGATGATGTTCGAGTTGTCAAGAACGTACCGACCATCAGGCGTGGGGATGGCCTCGAGGTTGATTTGGTTGTACACCCCATCAGGGGACATGTAGATGGTCGCGATACTCCCGATCTTGTCAAGAATGGGTTTCCAAAACTGCTCGTATGAATAAGTATCCTGGAGTCGGTACTTGATGTTGTTGCGATAATACTTCAGATATCGGCGCTCCAGGTCCTCTCCATTCTGCAGGAGGATCACCTGTGGCACGGATCTTTTATCACCGGTGACGTAGAGCATTGCGTAGACCACAGAGTCGGTGAATACGTGATCGAAGACGCGGTACCTTACCATTTCTAAGGCCACCTCATTTTCGTTGAGGGACTCCTTTACGTTTTCCCACGTTACAGGCGCCTGGTCCACTGATCTCCCAAATAGCTCGGACCGGAGGCTCAGCTCTTTCTCCAATAGTTCCACTTCCTGGTTAAGACTGGACGTGCTGATCGCATTCTCCTCCAACTGCTCTGCGCTCATCGAAAGTGCCGCGGTGAGTAGTTCCTTTTTGTTGATCCAGTCGCCGTAGAGTTGCTTCAGCTGTTCATCTTCACTGCTGGCAATTCGCTCACGGATTTTGATGGAGGAATTGAGGAGCAAGGCTTTGGTCAGCAGAGCATTGTCGAAGAGCTCTCCCAGATACTTTTCGTTTTGCGCCCGACTGATGACGAGGGTGTTGTAAAACTCGTAGTCAGGTTTGATGGTATTCCAAAACTTGGCTTTCTCCCTTTCGGAAAGGGCCGGGAAGTACTTCGTGATGAAGGTTCTGTAGTTGTCCAGCACCTCTTCCATTTGGGATTGGGCCTGGCTCCAGTCGCCTTTCATGAAGTGGTTTTTGGCGAGTTTGGACCGGACCTTCGTGTATTCGGGGTGGGACTTATCAAAAATCTTTTGATAGGCCTTTCGCGCTTCTTCGTAGAAGACCTCAGCGCGGTCAAATCGCTTTTGGCGATAGTAGATATCACCTTTTAGCACACTGATGGTGGCTGCATTGATATTGTTGCGGCGACCAATCTTGGCTTCCCAGATACGGCCAGCATCGTCGAGGTAGGTGAAGGCTGTGCTGTAGTTCTCCGAGGCGATATTGACAATGGCCAGGTTCTTTAGGACCTCCGCATAAGTAGGGTTCGAGGCGCCGAGTTTTCGGCCGATGATCTTTTCTGCCTGGAGAAACTCATCTTCTACTTTATCGAGTGGTTCATTCTTGTAGAACTTGGCGAGCGCCAATTGTGAGATGGCTTTTGCCACATCCACGTGATCAGTACCGAACTGGACCTTGAGTATGGCAATAGCATTCGTTAATTCCCGCTGAGCCTTGTCATAATCCCCAATGGTGCTGTAGACACTGGCCAGTCGTAGCATGGATGGGACGTGCTTTGAGGACTCTGTATCGAAGATGGCTTTGGAAATATTGTTGGCGCGTCGCGCGGCTTGCTCAGCTTCCGAGTACTCACCTCTCGTGAGCAGGAGCTCCGACCGTAAGGAAAGGGGCATTAAGAGCTGTCGGCTGCTACCTCCAAACTGTGCTGTGGTGGTCTTGATCGTTTCATCCAGGGCCTCGGCGGCATCTTGTAGTCGGCCAAGCTTCACATACAGCCAAGCCAGGTTTTCGTCCAAACCGAGGGTCGCCGTCTCGATCAACGCACCTCTATTAAGTAATTTTTCCGACCGATTAAGCGTGTACTCCGCTTCATCGTATTCGCCTTTGATGCCCAGCAGCGTGGCCTTGGTGATAAGGGCGATGGCGGTTGTGCTCTTGATTTCATCTCCTTTCAATTCATCGTAAATGGACAGCGCAGTCTCCAGGTTGTCTTCCGCTTCGTCGTAGTTTCCTATGCGGATCTGGAGCCCTGCGATTTGGACGAGTTCGTCGCCGTAGGCAACATCACGATTATCATACTTTCTGCGTGCCACACCCAGCGCTTCCTCAAGTATCGAGGCCGCCTTTTTGTATTCATCGGTTTCCTCATAGAACTTGGCCTGGTGGTTGAGTATATCGAGGTAGTCGACATGACCCTCCGTGATTTCTGGCTTTACTATGGCGTCGAAACTTGACTCGTAGATACCGGAAGCTTCATCGAACCGATCGGTATAGTCAATAAGGTAGTTGGCCAGTTTGACCTTGGTCATATGGTAATTGGCAGATTCATCGCCGTACAGATACTCTTTGATGTCCAGAATTTCATTGAGGTATGACTCTGTATTCTTTGTATTGCCACGAAGCCGAGCTACGTTATTGGCAAACTCCAGAATCATGACGCGATACTCATGACTGCCTGGGATCCTGGAATCGGACATCAGTCGCGCTATCCGTTTTTCCACCGCATCGAGATCCTCACTCAAGTACCGGTAGTTGAGGCGTACCAGGTCATCTGCCAGTGTGTGAATACTTCTTTTGGGGAAAGACTTTCGCAGCGTCTTCTTCAGCTCGCCTTGTACCAGCTTGCGCTTGGAATTGTTGTTGTTTTCATAAAAGGCCTTCAGCAGACTCTCCCGGATATCCATGATGACCTTGTGGGAGTTTTGGTACTTCCGAATGGCCAGCTTGTAGATGTCTTCGTACCGATCGGCCTGCGCCTTCACCTCGAGGCCGTTTTCTTCCAGTAGCTTGGTGTTGAGGTATTGGTTGCGTGCATACAGCATGTGGGTTTTCCCCAGTTCGTCGCCGAGCCACACCTCGTTGGAGATAAATGCGGAGTCTGATCGAAGGTAATCGCCCATTAGCCGCAGGGCGTTGGCCTTGGCGATCAGCAAGGCACCCAATTCTGCTCGCGGTTCTTCATCCTTTTTCGAGGCCGCTGCTACTCTTTGTTGAAAAAAAGGTGTTTGCTCATCCACAAGAGCAATTGCCTCCTGATAGAAACCCTTACCCATGAGAATCTGGGCATCCAACACCTTCAGTTCCACTTCGATATCTTCGATGAGGTTGCCCGAGCTCTCCAACACAAGGCGTGCGCTGTCCACATAATCCTGTGCTTTGCGGTAGTTACCATATTCAACGAGGATCTTCGCCCCTTCCTTTAGCAAGTATCCGTGCTCCGCCGGCTGATCACCATTTACAGCATTGCTCAATTCGATCGCTTCCTCCAGCACTGATTCGACCTCAATCAGTAGGCCTAATCCGTTGTTATACTTGGCCTTCCGCAATAGTGTTGTGGCCAGTACCGGGCTATTGGCTCCCAGCTTTTTCCGTACTTTCTTTTCAACTTTGAGGATGCCCTTTTTTGCGGTGGCGTAATCACCGACTTCGTATTTAGCGTCGAGCTTGTCGTAGGTTTTGTTCCATTTTTGGGCAATAACGGGATGGAGGCCGGCAATCAGGAGAGCCAACAGCCCCATTCTCAGGTACTTCAGCGGCATGATAAGTGTATTTTTCTACTCCTAAATGTATGGATTTTTCAGCCCTTAATCCACCAGATAGTTTAGAATTTCCTCGGCTGCGGAGGATATTACAGTTCCCGGCCCGAAAACCGAAATCACTCCCTGATCCTTCAAAAACTGATGATCTTTTTCGGGGATAATACCGCCAGCTACAACAGCTATATCTTCCCTGCCGATTTTCTTCAGTTCATTAATGAGCTCCGGGATGAGATCTTTATGCCCGGCAGCGAGGGATGACGCACCCACCACATGTACGTCGTTTTCCGCTGCTTGCCTCGCGACCTCAGCCGGTGTTTGAAAGAGTGAACCAATGTCCACATCGAAACCCAGGTCGGCAAAGCTAGTGGCGACGACTTTTGCCCCTCGATCGTGGCCGTCCTGCCCCATTTTGGCAATCAGGATTCGCGGACGGCGGCCATCCATCTCAGCAAACTGGTCGGCGAGCTTCCTTGCAGCCTTGAATTGCTCATTGTCGCGCATATGTGCCGAATATACGCCAGAGATGGCTTTTGGTGCGGCTTGGTATCTTCCAAAAGTGCCTTCCATAGCAAGCGATATCTCTCCCAGAGTCGCCCGCGCCCGAGCGGCATTGACAGCCAGGTCCAGAAGGTTCGCTTCAGGATCTTTCGCTCCCTGCTCGAGTTCATTCAGGGTTTGAGATACTGCATCAGCATTTCTCGTCGATTTCGTTGCCTCAATATGCGCTATCTGGTTCTCCAGTACTTTTCGATTATCTACTTCCAATAGTTCGATCTCCGTAGTGTCGTCAGTGACATATTTGTTGAGTCCCACAATCACTCGGTCACCCCGGTCAATTTCCGCTTGTTTCGTAGCGGCGACTTCCTCGATCTTGAGCTTGGGGTAGCCCTGCTCGATGGCCTTCGCCATGCCACCCTTCTTTTCCACTTCCTCGATGATCGCCCACGCCTTACGGATCAGTTCATCAGTAATCCGCTCAATCTCAAATGATCCACCCCAGGGGTCGATGGCTTGAGTGATGCCAGTGTCCTTTTGAAGGAAGAGCTGAGTGTCTCGGGCAATCTTGGCCGAATAGTCCGTCGGTAGGGCGATGGCTTCGTCCAGTGCATTGGTATGCAGACTTTGCGTATGTCCAAAAACGGCAGCCATGGCTTCGATGCAGGTCCGCGCGACGTTGTTGTAAGGGTCCTGGGCCGTCAGGCTGTAGCCCGAGGTTTGCGAATGAGTCCTTAGCGCCATGGACTTGGGGTTTTGTGGGTCAAACCCCTTGATGAGCTTCGCCCACAAAATCCTGCCGGCACGCATTTTCGCCACCTCGTAGCGGAAGTTCATACCGATGCCCCAGAAGAAGCTCAGGCGAGGAGCAAAGGCGTCAATAGGTATGCCTGCCTCGATACCCGTGCGGACATACTCCAATCCGTCGGCAAGGGTGAAAGCGAGCTCGATCTCAGGGGAGGCACCCGCCTCATGCATGTGATAGCCACTGATACTGATGGAATTGAACCGCGGCATCTTCTGGGAGGTGTACCGGAAGATATCGCGGATCAATCGCATGCTGGGAGCAGGTGGATAGATATAGGTATTGCGCACCATGAACTCCTTTAGAATATCATTCTGGATGGTGCCGGAGAGCTGTTCGGGCTTTACTCCCTGCTCTTCGGCCGCGACGATAAAGAAGGCCATGACAGGAATGACCGCCCCATTCATGGTCATTGATACTGACATCTGATCGAGGGGAATGCCCTCGAACAACTTTTTCATGTCTTCCACAGTATCTATGGCCACCCCGGCCTTGCCGACATCGCCTCTGACACGTGGGTGATCACTGTCATAGCCTCTGTGCGTCGCCAGGTCAAAGGCGACCGAGAGCCCCTTCTGACCTGCTGCCAGATTGCGTCGATAAAAGGCGTTGGATTCCTCAGCGGTGGAGAAACCGGCATATTGGCGTATGGTCCACGGACGAGACATGTACATGGAACTGTAGGGGCCCCGAAGGAAAGGCGGTATGCCGGGTGCAAATCCCTCATGAGGAAAAGGCTCAGGAAGATCAGATGTGACCCAAGGATCCTTCAAGGTGTCCAGATCGGGGAGGTCGCTGATCTGCGCCTGGAGAAGGGACCAGGTCCGACTGGCAAGTTGATGGGTGAATGCATCCAGGAAATGAGAGCCGGCGCATACATCATCGAAAGTGCCAAGATCCGACTCGTCTCTCAATAAGTTCCCGACGTTTCGTGCAATTCGCCTGTCAAACCCTTCCGTGCGAAGAATGGGCAGCTGGAAAGAAACGTAGTCCGCGCCTGCAAGGATCGCCGCTAGTCCGGCAGAGGCGTTCGTAAGAAGTCCCTGCTCTGCGTTTCCAGCCAATTGCGGTCGGCAATAGCACTTAATGTTAACTGATATTTCCTGTGTGTTAAAATAGGCTTGAGCTAAGAACCGGAGCGCTCGAAGTCTTGCTATTTCTTCATAAAACCGTTCGCTGAAATCGACGATGAATACGATTGTATCGCCATTTTTGCTGTCAACGATGGATGACAACGCCTGCACCAAACTGTCGGAAATGTTGTCTTCTGCGGCTGGTGGAAGATGAAAGGTCCGCGATGTGAGTGATGGGGGCAATGTGGCCGTAGACTCTTCAGAATGACTGATAAAGCCATCCAGCGGATCTGGGGCCATGCGCAGATAATTGTCCAATCCCGCCGCGGTCAATTTGTCAAAGGCAAGCGAACAGTGTGCAGGATGTATCTCTGCCAGTAGGGCATCCAGATTGATATCACCGTTCGAAATCCTGAAAAAAACGCCGTCAGCGCCGCTATTTAGGGCATTTAGTGCTATTTTATTAGCCTCTGAGGTTTGCCCTACTTCAACTTCCTCCAATAACTTCCAACTGCGGGCCGGTTGCCCGGAGAAGAAGGCACTCAGATAGGCGTGATCGCCGCGGCGACCTCCATCAACATACCCATCGACCAAAAGGTCTTTTTCCGGACTCCAGCCGATCGTATCGGAGACATCGGGCATTTTGAGGTCTTGTGCCACTTTCGCTAACCATTGCTGGTAGTCAACATTGGGAAATTCAGAGAAGTCAACCATCACTGTTTTGAGTTGTCATTTCAAAAATAGCTTCTTTGCGATTGATGCAAGAAGGCGCCACAACTAAGAAAAATCATAATTGCATTTTTTCAAGAGATTTCTTGGGAAAACGCGTCTGAGGGTATTTCAGGAATGATTCGAAAAAGTCAATGCCTATTTTCATTTTTTTCTTAAAAAAAATTGACCCACTTTTGATGTCCGCCCAAACCAAAAGTTTGTGCCCACCCATACTTTTCAACCGCCTTAAACTACTTATAGATGCACGAAAAAACTTGGGAAAAATGCTTACAGTTCATACAACAGCGCATTCCCGCGCAGAGCTATAAGACTTGGTTTTTACCCATAAAACCTGTGAATCTTGAGAACAAGATTCTCACCATACAGGTGCCTAGCCAGTTCTTTTACGAATGGCTGGAGGAGAACTACGTACATCTTTTGAAGCAAGCCATCCAATCAGAAATAGGATCCGAAGGACGATTGGAATATTCTGTTGTAGTGGACAGGGGCGACGAAGTGGCTCAACCCTACACAGTTAACGTGTCTGGAGCTATCAATAGCCAGAATAAGAATAGAGTAAATGGATTCGATCAATACAAGAATCCACAATTTTTGCAAGAACTTGCCTCGGACTCAAATTTGAACCCCACGTACTCTTTTGAAAACTTTATTGAGGGCGATTGCAATCGTCTGGCTCGTTCTGCTGGCTATGCAGTATCAAGAAAGCCGGGAGTCACTTCCTTCAATCCATTAATGATCTACGGTGGCGTTGGCCTTGGCAAGACGCATCTGGTGCAAGCCATCGGTAACGAGATCAAGAGAAATCATCCTGACAAATACGTTTTTTACGTCGCCTCTGAGAAGTTCACTACTCAGTTCATCGACGCCCTGAAAAACAATAGTATCCAGGAATTCATCGCGTATTATAGAAACGTGGATGTCTTAATTCTGGATGACGTCCAATTCCTGAAGGAGAAGGAGAAAACGCAGGAGATCTTTTTTCACATTTTCAATCACCTCCACCAGAATGGCAAGCAGATCATCATGACGAGTGACTGTGCGCCGAAGGACTTGCAAGGCCTTCAGGAGCGACTGGTATCACGCTTCAAGTGGGGATTGACGACAGACCTGCAGCAGCCCGACTTCGAGACCAGAATGGCAATCATTCTAAAGAAGTTGCAAGCCGATGGTATCAGGATTCCCGACCAGGTGGTGGAGTACCTGGCCTATTCGGTGGATACGAATATCAGGGAATTGGAAGGCGTGATCATTTCTCTTATTGCACATGCTTCCCTTACCAAGGATCAAATAGACCTGGAACTAGCCAAACAGACGCTGAAGAATATCGTCATGGATATTGACAGCGAGGTAGGCATCGACTACATCCAGAAGACAGTATCAGACTACTTCAAAGTAGAGTTGGACGATCTTAAAGCAAAAACGCGAAAGCGCGAAATCGTCATTGCACGACAAGTAGCGATGTACTTCTCAAAGGATTATACGAACCACTCGCTGAAGTCGATAGGTTATCATTTCGGCGGACGTGACCATAGTACAGTGATACATGCCGTGCAGTCGGTCAATGACATGATCGACACCAACGCTAAATTCCGATACTCTATCGAAGAGTTGAAGAAGAAGCTTAAGATGCGTACTGCTTAAACTTGTGGTCCGTGACTGGAGTAGGCAGTCACAAATTACCCATTCCAATCCCGTCAGGCGGAGCTCTCTTCTATGCCCCAATTTCCATCCTGGTATTTTAAAACCTGTAGGGATAGTACACCTGCCGTCCATTTTTGTCGATGCCGACGATGATGACCCGGCCGCGGATCTTTGTCAGTAGTTCTGTCAACTCTTCGGCGTTTTCCATCGGAGTGCCATTCACAGATGTGATGATGAAACCCTCCGGTATATCTAGCTGGGCGAAGAATCCACGACGTTCGTAGTCAATCACTTTTACACCGCCCCGTACGTTCAAAGCATCTCTTTCGACTTTTGAGAGATTCTCAAACGTAGCACCCAGATCCTCTGAATGGAATGTGACACGCCGGATGACCCCCGTAGTGCCTTCGCGATTGGTAAGGACCAGTGATTTGTTGAGGGTCTTATTTTCACGCTTGATCTCCAGCTGTACCTCGTCGCCAGGATAGCGCTTGGCCAGGTATTCTTCCACGAAGGCCTCCGACTCCACGGCGATGCCATTGATCTTTTTGATAACGTCACCCTTCTCCAGTCCTGACTTTTCTGAAGCGCTGCCCCGCAAGATATCCGTTACAATGACGCCATTGAGGTCCTTCAGTTCCAGTTTTTCAGCGATGTCACTATCAATGTCCAGGAATTCTGCCCCCATCAGGGCTTTTTGGACCTGTCCGTACTCTTTGATGTCGGTATACACCTTCTTCACTATATCCACGGGCACGGCAAAACCATACCCTGCATAGGAGCCAGTTTGAGATAATATGGCGGTGTTGATACCAATCAGTTCGCCGTCCTTGTTCACCAGCGCCCCGCCGCTATTACCTGGATTGATCGCGGCGTCAGTTTGAATGAATGACTCGATAGGGAACCGATCCCTCAATATGTTGATGTTTCTACCCTTGGCGCTCACGATACCAGCGGTAACCGTTGACGTAAGATTGAAGGGGTTGCCAACTGCGAGGACCCATTCTCCTACTTGTACCGCTTCCGAATTGCCCAACGTGATTGCAGGTAGATCTTTTGCCTCCACTTTGATCACGGCCAGGTCCGAAGAAGGGTCGGTACCTACCAACGAGGCGTCATAAATACTCTTGCCCGCTGTGACCCGGATGATATCGGCACCATCGATAACGTGGTTGTTTGTAATGATGTATCCGTCATTAGAGAAGATCACGCCAGAGCCCGAGCCCACCCTCTGGGATCGGCGAGGCTCGAAAAACCAATCGAAAATAGTACCTCCTGCATACTCCTGCTCGGTCACCGTCTGAATGAACACGACACTGGAGGTGCTGGAGGAAGAGGCCTTGACAAAATCCTCCGTCGCCAGGTTCGCCACGTTGGACCGACTTGGCGGGGTTGGTAGCGCCTCTGAGTCGTTCGCTATGGCAAGGCTGCTATCATAAGCGGAGAACTGAGGTTGAAGGTGCTGATCAACTGATGAAAGTATCTCTTTTTTATACCACTCTGCACCCACGACCAGCCCCATGAACCCTGTGGCGAATCCTATCAACGCGGTGATCAATGTCCTTCTCATCATCATGGTTTATCTGTTTACGAACTATGTACCGGCAAACCGCCAAAATTGTTGCAATATTGGTGGATCATATAGTCCTGTCAAAATTTCGTCAGGCGAGCTGTCGAATATCCTTTCTTATCATAAGGCGTCACGGGCTTTCGCAGTTCAATCTTCACATGTGCAATCATCCATAAAAACACTAGATTTGCAGCTTCGAATTCCCAACACCGGACCTCAATGACTGGATCCTTGGGAGGTGTTGGAAGTCTTCGGATCAAAAAAATCGATTAAGAATCGCATTCATTGACTACATGAAGTCCATCGGAGAGTTTACAGGACAGTGCCATATACTGCAGATGTCCCATAAAATCAGAACTACCGGTGTAATGCAGAAATATTGCCGATAATTCATTGGGAGGGGAAAAAAAGCGCGTTGCAATTCTTGGGTCTACGGGCTCAATAGGAACTCAGACATTGGAGGTGATCGCCTCTCATCCTGATGACTTCGAGGTGGAGGTGTTGTCCGCGAACAACAACGCCCAGCTGCTCATAGAGCAGGCCGCCGCCTTTCGACCCAATGTCGTGGTCATTGGCAATGAGGATCGATACGAGGAAGTTTTCGCAGCACTGGATCCAATAAATATCAAAGTATACGCCGGAGCATCCGCACTGAAGAGCGTGGTGCAAATGGATAGCGTCGATGTAGTCCTCACGGCTCTGGTGGGCTACTCTGGTTTGGAACCCACCATAGCAGCGATCGAAGCTGGGAAGCCGATTGCACTGGCCAACAAAGAGACACTTGTGGTGGCCGGGCAACTCGTCACCGACCTTGCCCGATCCAGGGGAGTGAACATCTATCCCGTGGACTCCGAACATTCGGCGATCTTTCAATGCCTGGTGGGTGAGTTCCACAACCCCATCGAAAAGATCATACTTACTGCTTCCGGAGGTCCTTTCCGAGGCAAGCGTAGGCAGGAATTGGTTACTGTCACGAAGGAGCAGGCGTTGAAGCACCCCAACTGGGACATGGGCGCCAAGATCACTATTGATAGTGCGAGCATGATGAACAAAGGCCTGGAGGTGATTGAAGCCAAGTGGCTGTTTGGGGTGGAGCTGCACCAGATTGATGTCGTGGTCCATCCCCAATCTATCATCCATAGCATGGTGCAGTTTGAGGACAGTTCTATCAAGGCACAGATGGGTCTGCCGGATATGAGGGTTCCCATTCAGTTTGCGTTGAGCTACCCAAACCGGGTCAAGGCCGATTTCCCTAGGTTTGACTTTCGAGACTACCCGTCGCTCACATTTGAGCAACCAGACCTCGATACCTTTCGTAACTTAGCATTGGCTTATAAGGCTATGGAATCGGGAGGTAATCACCCATGTATTCTCAATGCTGCGAATGAAGTAGCAGTGCAGGAGTTTTTGCGCGATAGGATTGGCTTTCTGGAGATTTCAGATTTGATAGCAGAATGCCTCGAAAAAGTGACTTATGTCAGCAACCCCCAATTGGAGGATTACATAAACACAGATCAAGAAACAAGAATTAAAGCGAAAGAGTTAGTATCGTAATGGAAGGTATTATAATGACAGCCCAGCTATTGTTGGGTTTATCGATTTTGGTGGGCGTGCATGAGTTGGGACACCTTCTGGCAGCCAAGGCGTTTGGTATGCGCGTGGAGAAATACTCCATAGGCTTCCCACCTAAGATTTGGGGTCGCCAATTCGGCGAAACTGAGTATTCCATTGGTGCTATTCCACTGGGAGGCTTCGTGAAGATCTCAGGAATGATCGACGAATCCCTCGATGTGAAGAACCTGCAGGCAGAGCCTGAACCGTGGGAGTTTCGCGCGAAGCCCGCCTGGCAGCGACTGATTGTGATGATAGGCGGTATTGTGGTCAATGTGGTCACTGGGATCTTCATTTTCATCCTGATCACTTATACCCAGGGAGATACTTACCTGTCCAAGGAAGAACTCAACAAACACGGAATTGTGGCTTATGAGCTTGGCGAAAAGATAGGCCTACGTACCGGAGATCGGGTGGTCAATATCAATGGGGCCGATTACGATACTTATCAGGATCTGGTGAGCATGGATGTGCTGCTAGGGACGGATGTCTTTTACACGGTCGATCGCGGCGGCGAGCGATTGAAGATCAGTGTACCCAATGATTTTGTGGATGACCTCTCTGATGGTAAGCGGCGACAGAGGTTCATCAGCTTCCGTATGCCTTTTGAGATTGGCCGACTTTCTCAGGGTAGAAATGCCGAGCTGGCAGGATTGCAAGTTGGCGATCAGATCCTTGCCGTAGATGGGCAGGAGATTTTCTATTTCGATGAAATGCAGGGCGCTCTCGCTGGCAAAGAAGGAAGGGAACTGGACCTTCAGGTGAAGAGAGGTGCCCAGACCATGAATATTAAGGCAACCGTGGATGAAGAAGGTCAGTTGGGCTTCTATCCAAAGGCGTTATTGGACGAGTCTCGCCGCGAGTACACATTTGCTCAGTCCATCCCTAAAGGAGCACAGCAAGCGTTTGGATTCCTTTGGCTCAATGTCAAAGCATTCGGAAAAATCTTTTCTGGGGATATCTCTCCGCAGAAGTCCATATCAGGCCCTATTGGTATCGCTGGCATGTTCGGTGGTACCTGGGACTGGCTGAATTTTTGGAACCTGGTGGGTCTCCTTTCGATGGTGCTGGCATTCATGAACTTTCTTCCCATTCCCGCATTGGACGGCGGTCATGTCATGTTCCTAACCTGGGAGATAGTCACTGGCAGAAAGCCTTCTGACAAGTTCCTGGAGAATGCTCAGAAGGTAGGGATGGTCATTATCCTTGGGATCATGGTCTTCGCCATCTTCAACGACGTTTCCAAGTTCTTTTAGAGAATCCCCGACCTAAATCTTCTAGTTCCCCTCTGGTTCGTTAGAGACCGT
Organism: Cyclobacteriaceae bacterium; assembly: GCA_965227935.1. GTDB lineage: Bacteria > Bacteroidota > Bacteroidia > Cytophagales > Cyclobacteriaceae > JAWPMT01. The sequence goes on from CBDDGS010000055.1 coordinate 1,773,311, forward strand.
GGGCTGGGCGGGTCTGTAGATTTCGAACTCCACGCGACGATTGAGGGCTGCATCATCTTCGGTGCGCTCCACCACAATCGGTTGTGAGCTGCCATATCCCTCATATTCGACCCGTCCTTCGTAGATCCCGGCAAATTCCACAATGTAATCTCGTATGACCCGGGCCCGGACCTCAGAAAGCTCCAGATTATAGTCCTCCGAGCCAAACGAGTCTGTATGTCCGGCGATCTTGAGTTTGAAATCAATATTGTCATACAGGAAGTTGACGATCTTGTTAAGGTCGCCATACATACCGGGCTTCAGCTCGGCGGCTCCCACGTCAAACTCGATGGATTCGAATTTTACCCTGGCAGTTAGGGGTTCTGTGACTCGATGCATCTCCAATGGCCCGTCTAGGAAAAAGGCCTCTTCGATTCTGAAGAAGTCATCACCCTGAATGATCACCAGATAGTTTCTTTGGTCGATAAGATTAAACTCGAAAGAGCCATCCGGTCGCAGGTACCTCGGGGCTACTTCCACACCCTCATCCAAATCGATGATTGATACGATGCCTTTAAAAGGCGCTCCAGATATGGAATCGGTCAGCGACCCACTGAATGTTGTATTGGCATTGGGCTGCGCCTCCATGGGCAGAGGGAAAGAATACAAGTCTTGCTTGGTCAGATCCCTCGTGGCGGACCGGGCGTAAAACAGGTTTTCCGAATCCGAGTCGATCGTAAAGTAGAACTCACTGCCAGTGCCGTTGACGAGAGGCCCAATATTCCTCGGTTCTTCCCAAAATCCTTCATCAGCCCATTCGGCTTTGAAAATGTCATACTCTCCGAAGTTGTACAACTGACCATTAGAGGTGAAATACAGCATCTTAAACTTCGGATGATAGAAAGGGCTCACGTCATTTTGTCGTGTGTTGATCACTGGTCCCAGGTTCTTCGCTGGAGCCCATTCGCCATTGGACTGCTTGTAAGTGAAGTAGATGTCCGCCAATCCAAAGCCACCCAATCGATCAGAAGCAAAGTACAACGTATCCTCCGAATGGCTCAGAGAGGGGTGAGAGTCCCAGCTAAGGCTGTTGACATTGATGCCGAGGTTTTTGACGTCGGTCCAGATACTGTCTTCACTGAGTGTGGTGACGAAGAGATCGCAGTCGCCATAGCAGTCGATACATTCGCACCGGGAGAAGTATAACGTACGCCCATCTCGTGAGAGTGTCGCACTACCTTCATTGTACTTCGAATTGAGACCCCGCATTTCCTTGGCTTCCGCCCAGCGGCCGTAGGCATCCTTGTAAGTATAGAAAAGGTCTTCATTGTAGACCTTCCGAATAGAAAGATCCAGACTGTTGCGCTTCGAAGTGAAGATGAGTATATCGTTCTGAATATTCAGAGCCGGGCCATAGTCTGCTTTTTGGCTGTTGACCTGCGTTCCCATATTGAGGAGTACGCCGCGTGGTGGGCGCAGTGTATCGATCATGCTGCGATGCTCTACCAGTTCATAGTAATACTCGACCGGTACAAACTGGTCAGCCTGCATGTTGTTGAGTGTATCGTAATAGATCTCTATTTCATTGATGTCGATGCCTTCATGATGATGCCTCAATACCAGTCGATAGAGGTCCCGGGCTTTTTCTTCGTCACCATACAGCTCCTCCAGTTTCGCCAGCCGCCAAATCAAACGAGTATCCTTGTAGAAGTTTTGGATTCGGAAGTTTCTAACGTAGTCCTTCAGCGCCACATAAAGCCGCTCCCAGTTTTGGTCCCGATAGTATTTTCGAATGCGGTTGAGCTTCGCATCATTTTTATAATGACCGGGCTTATTGATGTCCTCGAATCGATAGATGTTCAATTCGATGTCATGGGGCAGACTGTCAAGGACAACAGCGTCCTCCGTTTTCTTTTTTGAATTCTTTTTGAAAAGGCCAAGTTGGGAAAATCCTGTATGTGCTGTCAATGTTACCAACAGCAGGATCCACACCCGGATGATCACGCTCCTCCCCATATAATCCGACGAAAAGTCAGTCAATTTTGCTTATCTGTCTAAAGTTAATACTTAAAAGTAGGAAGATTTCAATTTGGCATATTGATTGAACGTTATAAACCGTACAATTATTTGAGTAAATAATAGCGTAACTCCTGTCAATTTGACATATTGTCTACATGTATAAGAAAACGGATCCTCGAATTCTTACGGCGGATTTTCTCAACTCAGACTCTGACGAGTTGATCCAAATTATAAGTCCTGAAGATGGCGAAGAGATCGGAGACCAGCAAATTCCCACACCCCTTCCGATCCTCCCCATTCGAAATACAGTACTATTTCCTGGCGTAGTGATCCCGATTACAGTCGGGCGTCAGAAGTCCATTAGGCTAGTGAAGAAAGCCTACAAGGGCGACCGTATCATTGGTGTCGTCGCCCAGAAGAATACCAAGACAGAGGACCCTTCTTCCAAGGACCTCTACCAGGTGGGTACCGTAGCGAGGATCATCAAGATGCTCGTACTACCCGATGGCAACACCACCATCATTATACAGGGTCAGAAGCGTTTTCGTCTAACTGAGGTCGTGCAGGAGGAGCCTTTCCTCGCCGTTGACTTCAAAATATTGGGGGAAGGCAAACTCACCGGTAGCCAGCAGGAAGTGGTCGCCATCAACCAGTCCCTGAAGGAGGCCGCTAACAAGATCATGAAGCTCAATCCGGAAATACCCAAGGAGGCGCAGGTAGCTCTGGAGAATATTGACAATTCAGCCTTCTTGACGCACTTCCTGAGTTCTAATATCAATGCGGAGGTATCTGACAAACAAGGCCTCCTCGAAATAGATGATCCCAAGAAGCGAGCCGAGAAGCTACTGAAGTTTATGCTTAGAGATATCCAGATGCTGGAGCTCAAGCAAGAAATTCAGAACAAGGTGCACTCCGACATCGACCAGCAGCAGCGGGACTACTTCCTGCGGCAGCAGATGAAGGTCTTGCAGGATGAGCTGGGTCAGGAAGGCCCTGATCAGGAGTTGAAGGCCCTCCGCATACGAGGTGCGGAGATGAACTGGCCTGACGAAGTCGCCGAGCACTTCAGTAAGGAACTGGATAAGATCTCAAGGATGAACCCCGCAGCGGCAGAGTATCCCGTAGCCATGGGGTATGCGGAACTGCTGGTCGACCTACCGTGGGGAGAATACTCCGAAGATAATTTCGATCTCAAGAATGCCAAGGAAGTACTTGACAAAGACCACTATGGTCTCGACAAAGTCAAGGAGCGGATTTTGGAGTACCTGGCGGTGCGGAAGCTTAAGAATGATCTGAAAGGTCCCATACTGTGCCTATACGGCCCTCCGGGGGTGGGAAAGACATCCCTTGGTAAATCTGTAGCAGAAGCTCTCAATAGGAAATATGTCAGAATGTCGCTAGGTGGTGTTCACGATGAAGCAGAAATCCGTGGTCACCGCAAGACATACATCGGGGCCATGCCAGGGAAGGTCATTCAAAACATCAAGAAGGCCAAAACGTCCAACCCCGTATTTATCCTCGACGAGATAGACAAGGTTAGTTCGGACTTTCGTGGGGATCCATCTTCTGCCTTGCTAGAGGTGCTGGACCCTGAACAGAATACGACCTTCAAAGACAACTATGTGGAAGTAGATTTCGATCTGTCCAAAGTGCTCTTCATAGCGACTGCTAATTCTTTGGAGACTATCCAGCCGGCGCTTCGTGATAGGATGGAGGTGATTGACATCACAGGATATACACTTGAGGAAAAAATGGAGATCGCCAAACGCCATCTGATACCGAAGCAGATCAAGGAGCATGGGCTGAAAAAGTCTCATATTTCCTTCTCGGCCAAATCCATTACCAAAGTCATCAATGACTACACTCGAGAATCGGGTGTGAGAAACCTGGAGCGGAGAATTGCGGGTATCTGTAGACACGTCGCAAAGACCATCGCTATGGAGGAGGAACACGTGCCGAAAATCGATGAAGAGCAAGTTCGCAAGATCCTCGGCCCTGAGATTTTCGACAAGGAGCAATATGAAAATAATGACTTCGCGGGAGTCGCCACAGGCCTGGCCTGGACACCTTCAGGGGGAGATATTCTATTTATCGAAGCGAGCCTGAGCAGAGGCAAGGGCAAGCTGACACTCAGTGGCCAGCTCGGCAATGTGATGAAGGAGTCGGCCGTGACAGCCTTGTCTTTTCTGAAGTCCAATGTGGAAATGTTGGGAGTGGACTATCGCGTCTTCGAGCACTACGATCTGCATATCCATGTCCCTGCTGGAGCGATCCCGAAAGATGGCCCCTCTGCGGGGATCACCATGCTGACGGCGCTGGCATCAGTCTTCACGCAGCGGAAGATCAGGAGCAAGCTGGCGATGACCGGTGAGATCACTCTCCGGGGAAAAGTCCTCCCCGTCGGCGGCATCAAGGAGAAGATACTCGCAGCGAAGCGCGCCGGGATCAAGGAGATCATCCTCTGTGAAAAGAATAAAAAGGACTTTGAGGAGATCAACGAAACCTATGTCAAGGGGCTCAAGATCCATTTCGTGACCGACGTATCTCAGGTGCTTGATATTGCGCTTTTGAAGGAAAAGGTTTCCAGAGCTATTGAATTCATAATCCCCGAAGAGATCAAGGCGTGAAGGGTTGGCATGCATGGTTGATTGCTATCATCATGGTAGCTTCATGGTCGGCGTATGCCCAACCTGCCGGGGACAGCGGCTTCCCGATCCTTAACTTCCCGACGAGTGCCAGGTCAATGGCACTTGGCGGTAATGTCGTGGCAATAGCCGACAGCGACATCGCCCTGACGTATGACAACCCCACCATCATGGACTCGACGAATGTCGGCGATTTCATGTTGCAGTACTCTCCGTTTTTGGGGGGTGTGAACCTGCTCAATGCCGGAGCGCACTTGTCGCTTCCGTATGTCAGAAATATGGTGGTCGGACTGACGTACATCAACTACGGCGAAATTGAACGTACAGACTTGCTGGGCAATTCTTTGGGTACTTTCAATCCTCAGGATTTTGTTCTCTACCTGGGTAAGTCGCACCGCATCAGCTCTTTTGTGTTGGGGGCATCACTCAAGTACGTGCATTCGTCGATTGATGGTTTTGGAGCCAATGCGCTTGTGATGGATCTTGGAGGATCCTACCACCACCCCACGATAGATCTGGTAGTAGCCATCGTCCTCAAAAACCTTGGTATCACCTTTGATGCGTTCGATTCGAGGGATTTTGACGTACCTTTAGACCTGCAGGCGGGCATCAGTATCAAGCCAAAATATATGCCTGTGCGATTCTCAATCAATGGCCATCACCTCGTAAGTGATCTTGGCTACTTCGATCAGACGGTGGGGGATGGTGAGAGCGCGACCTTTGCCAATGAACTATTTCGTCATATCAGCTTAGGTATGGAGATATTGATTGGACGTTTTTTGGAGGTGCTGGTAGGATACAATCACCTTAGGAATCAGGAGTTGCGACTGCAGCAAGGAGCATTTGGAGCCGGGCTTTCATTTGGGTTGATGATAAAGGTGAAGAATCTGAACATCCGCTATTCACGTGCTGTCTACCATGCTGGTGGAGGACTCAATTCAATTGGCATTCAAGGGAACTTTTCAGACCTGAAAAAGATATTTTAAAAACTATGGAGGACTTAAATCTTACTCCTCGACAGATAGTCGAAGAACTTGATAAGTACATTATTGGGCAGAGGGACGCAAAGAAGAATGTTGCGATTGCCTTGAGGAATCGGTGGCGGCGGATGAATGTGAAGCAAGACATTCAAAAAGAAATAGTCCCCAATAACATCCTGCTGATAGGATCGACGGGGGTAGGTAAGACCGAGATTGCCAGAAGACTGGCGCGCATTGCGGAGGCACCGTTCACAAAAGTAGAGGCCAGCAAATTCACCGAGGTAGGCTACGTGGGCCGTGACGTGGAGAGCATGGTCCGTGATCTCGTGGAGCAGTCGGTCAATTTGGTGAAGGTGGCCAAGAAAGAGGAAGTGCGGGAAAAGGCTGCGGAGACCGTCGAGGCGCAAATTCTGGATGCCTTGATTCCACCACTAAAAGCTACCACGAAATCTTACACAGTTGGCGAGGGCCAGGATGAAGAAAAAGAACTGAACGAAAAGACCCGCGAGCGTTTCCGGGACAAAGTCAAGAATGGCGAACTGGACGACCGCAAGATCGAAATAGACGTCCAGTCTCAAAATGGAGGCGGAATAGGTATGATCGGCGGCGGCATGATGGACGAGTCGTCCATGATCAATCTTCAGGAGATGATCGGCAATATGATGCCGAAGAAGACCAAGAAGCGCAAGGTGACGATCGCGGAGGCACGCAAGATCCTCATGGACGAGGAGACCTCTAGGCTGATCGATATGGACGAGGTAAAAGAAGAAGCGCTGCGTAGGGCTGGTAATGCCGGTATTGTCTTCATCGACGAGATCGACAAGATTGCTGGTGGCAGAGGAAGCAAGAGTGGGCCAGATGTGAGCCGTGAGGGTGTACAGCGAGACCTGCTGCCAATAGTGGAGGGGACAGCGGTGAATACAAAGTATGGGGTTATTCAGACAGATCATATACTGTTCATTGCGGCAGGGGCTTTCCACTTTTCCAAGCCGTCCGATTTGATCCCTGAGTTGCAGGGACGATTCCCGATACGGGTGGAGTTGGAGAACCTGACTAAAGAAGACTTTCTGAAGATCTTGCAAGAGCCCAAGAATTCACTGACGAAGCAGTATACCGCCCTACTGGATGCAGAACAGGTCGAACTCACCTTTCACCCAGAGGCGCTGGAAGAGATCGCCGAGATCGCCTTCCAAATCAATGAGGAGGTGGAAAATATTGGAGCACGAAGACTACATACTGTCATGAGTAAGCTTCTAAACGACATTCTTTTTGATATCCCCGATACGATTGGCGCCAACGCCAAGGTGGTCGTGGACAAGGACATGGTGACCAGCAGACTGGCAGATCTTGTCAAAGACAAGGATCTCAGCCAATATATCCTTTAAATCCCTTCGAACGTCGTGAGCGGGAATGGATGACCCGCGGGGTTTAGATCTCCTTGGGAGCGTAGTAGAAAAGGGGCTTGCCCTTCCTTTTGCCGATATCACGCCAGTGGTCCATGTCGAAGCCCAAACCTGCCATGGCACAAGTGGGTATGTTTTCGATGATGTTGTCGCATAGGTGATTATAAAGCATCGTTAAGCCTGGATTGTGGGCGAAGATGGCCACCGTCTTGAAGCTGTCGATTTCCTTGATAATGGATTGGAATTGCTGAACTCCGGCATGATAGAGCGCATCGGTGATCACGATGTCTTCCTCGGGGTACTTCCAGTGGTCTGCGAAGAAGAGGGCCGTATAGAATGCCCTGCTTGCCGTGCTGGACAAGATCAGGTCAGGTTTCTTCACTTCCGCCCCCACAAATTCGCCCATCCTTTTCAGATCCCGCCGACCTCGTTTGCCTACCGGGCGGTGAAAGTCATCTAGCTGCTCAAAATTCCAGGAAGACTTGGCGTGTCTTACCAGGTAAAGCTTCTTCATGTTGATTCACTGATCTAGGTTAATCGTCTTGGCAGGTGTTGTTCTGTCAATTTCGGCAAATGTTTCGACTTTGTTTGAAGGAAGCGGGCTTTATTTCCTTGACTGACTACCAGTTACCTATTGGGCATTCAGAGCAGTCGGGAGGGCGCGATTCAATCAGGAAGGTAGAAATCAAATTTCAGTTCCCTCATGCATTTGAAGTGGCCCTTGGGGCATTTGTTGTAGCCGATCTTTGAGCACGGCCTACAGCTAAGAGAGCGATTTTCGAAAATTGTGAATTTTGTGCGGTAGGGATACATGCCAAACTCGGGAATGGTGTTGCCCCAGATGCTGAAAACGTTTTTCTTAAAAGCAGCGGCAATATGCATAAGTCCTGTATCGTGGCTGAATACCACTGAGGCATTGGAGATAATCGATGCTGACTGGTTGAGGTTGAATTTGCCACAAGCATTGTACACTCGGGCTTTTTTCCCCAGTTCATGCTCGAGCGTGTGCTCATCAGATGCTACTGAGCCCTGTTGGAAGAACTTTTCGATTTCCTCTCCCAGTTTGTTCTCTTCCCTACCTCCAAGGAGCACGATCGGCTTGTTGATTCGGTCACATAGCTCGATGATTCGGTCCTTGGGCAATCTCTTTGTCGCGTGCTGAGCACCAATGGCGACAGCCACGTACCCATTTCTGTGCGATTCGGGGAGCCAGTCATCCTCTACAATGTCCTTGTCCGGTATGTAGTAGTCAAGACCTTCTTCGTCCATTTTCACCCCCAGTTCATCGATTGCGGCCATGTATCGATCGACAATATGCACACTCGGCAGATGGTTGATCTTCAGTCGTACCATCAGCCACTTTTCCCAGTTGATCTTTTGGTAGCTGAGCTTTTTTCCACCGGTCAGCGCCTTGATTAGGGATGTGCGCAGGTTCTTGTGCAAGTCTACAATGACGTCGAAGTGTTCCCGACGAATTTCTCGTATCGTTTGGAGTAAGGATTTGTCCAGCGTATGCACGCGATGTACGTGCGGATTGGCACTCAAAATACCTTCGTATTGCTTTTTGGTGAGGTAATGCACCTCGACATTGGGCAGTTGAGTACTCAGCGTGCGTATGACTGGTGTTGTCAGCACAATATCTCCAATCGATGAAAAACGAATGATCAGAATCTTCATATATCGGTATTAATCATTGCTTTTGTCGGCTGTTGGCGAGGGTATCGCAGGCGTCAAGACTATTAATTGTAGATTCTTTCCGTTAAATTTATATAGGTGCCCTTGGCTCGGGAGGCTCTCTCAAGGATTACTACCAGTGCCGGTCCCCACTTTCTTAAATCAAATTGATGCAATATTGGTTAATAAAATCAGAGCCTAACACCTACTCATGGGACGATTTTGTCAAACTTGGGCGAGATCATTGGGATGGAGTCAGGAACTTCAAGGCACGAAACAATATGAAGGCCATGACTGTTGGAGATCAGGCGCTTTTCTACCACAGCGTCTCGGAGAAGTCAGTTATTGGCATAGCCGAAGTGGTGAGGGAGTACTACCCGGATCCGACCACTGATGATCACCGATGGTATGTGGTGGATTTTGTCCCGGTGCGAAAACTGTCGCGTCCCGTGACGCTGCAGGAGATAAAACAAGATGAACGGCTTACAGATATGGTGTTGGTCAAGCACTCCCGCCTATCAGTGCAGCCAGTGAAGAAGGAAGAATTCGATTTAATACTCGCAAAGAGCGAAGAGGTAGGGTAAGCAAACCGCTAAATTGTTAGAAGATTATGAAGTACCTGGTTGTCCTGATCATATCATTTACCACACTGCTCGCCTTTGGGCAGAAGAAAAAAGACCGCGACACAAGCAGTCACATCTTCCAGCCCAAGCGTGTGGAATTTACAGTGGGCAAATACGACGAAGATTTCACAATCATCAATGGCGCCGAAAATGGCTTGATGATGGTGGTGGAGACTTACAACAAGTTTGAGGGAAAATACGCTTGGTATGTCGTCAAAATGGACACCGAACTCAACGAGGAGTGGCGCAAAAATCTGATGGTTAACCTCACCTCGAATCTCCTGGGTTATGAATACTTTGACGGAAAGTTTTATGTGCTAGTGTCCGAGTCGCAATATCGAACGCAAGACATGGTCGTCTACGAAATAGACATGGACGGCCAAATCGAGACATTCGATATCACTACGGTCTTCCCTATCAGTCTGGCATATTTTGAAGTCATCGACGAGACACTGCTCTTGGGTGGCAATGTCAACGCCCGCCCGGTGATCATTACTTACAACCTGGATGAGCGCAAACCCAAAGTGCTCCCCGGTTTTTATGACAATCGAAACGAAATCTTAGATGTAGTCATCGATGATGAGGAGCTCATGTTCACAGTCATCCTTCGTGAGCGCCTGGTTTCCAAGCAATATTCTGTGCGGGCCAAAACCTTTACAGCCGAGGGTCTGCTCGTGCAAGACTTGCTCGTCGACTCCGGCGAACGCCGTAATCTCATAGATGCAGCATCGACCAATTTCGAAAATGGCATCCAGCTAATAGCCGGGGCCCATTCCAAACGGAGCACGTCTTACAGCAAAGGGCTTTATCTGGCCAAGTTCGTCAACGGCCGACAGCAATTCATTGAATATCACAATTACGCCGATCTGGAAAACTTCTTCGGCTTCATGAGCGATCGCCGCGAACAACGGATCAAGCGCAGGATCGAGCGACGCAAGGCGTTGGGCAAGAACAACAAGTTCAACTATCGACTACTCGTACATGACATGATAGAGAACGAGGACGGTGTCAACATCATGGTCGGGGAGGCATACTATCCTCGATACACCAGCAGCGGTGGCTTCGGAGCGCCGTATGGTAGCTATGGCTACAACAACTACGCGCGGCCGACCTCGAGCTTCCTGGGCTTCAAGTATACCCACACCATTGTCGTGGCTTTTGACAACAATGGTCAGATCATCTGGGACCATAGCTTCAAGATCCAGGATGCCCTAACCTATTCACTGCAAAAGTTCGTATCGGTGAGTTCCTTTGATGACGAGATCGTACTGATGTATCTAGACGAAAACGAGATCCGCTCCAAGATCGTCGAAGGCGATCGCGTGGTGGAGGGGCAGACCTTCAACCCGGTGAAGTTGAGCAACCAGGACGAGGAGGTGAAATCCAAAGACCCCGAGATCGAGGGGCTGGACCACTGGTACGATCACAACTTCTACGCCTATGGTCTGCAAAATCTGGCATCAGCGAATCGTAGTAGCTTCTGGGCCTCGAGAAAGGTATTCTACATCAACAAGATCGAATACTATCAGCAGCAGGCCGTGAATTGAGTTTTGCCTTTATCTTTGCGTGCACTGCACCATGGTGAAACGCAAACTTCTCGACGACCGACTTCTTCATATCACCATCTGGCGTTTGTGTCGGCAGCTCATCGAGATTCACGACGATTTTCAGAATTCTGTACTCGTAGGCCTCCAGCCTCGGGGTATCTACCTTGCAGAGCGCATAAAGACTCGTCTGGAGGAGCTTTTGCAACATGATGTTGACCTCGGCTACCTCGATACGACCTTTCATCGCGATGATTTCCGCCGTCGTGACGAACCACTGAAAGCCTACGACACGAAGATTCCCTTTATTCTTGAAGGGAAGCGCGTCATACTCATAGACGATGTGCTCTACACCGGTCGGACGGTGCGCGCCGCACTTGATGCCATGACCACTTTTGGCAGGCCAGAGAAGGTGGAGTTGCTCGTATTGGTCGACCGACTCTACAGTCGGCACTTGCCGATCACGCCGGACTACGTCGGTAAGGAAGTCAACACCTTGCCATCCCAGCGGGTGCTCGTAGAGCTCCGGGAGCAGGGTGGGGAAGACAATATTTATCTCATAAACAAGGACGCACTATGAAGGCGCTGAAGTCCAGACATCTGCTTGGGATCAAGGACCTGGAGGCCGACGAGATCCAGCTGATTTTTGAGACAGCGGACAACTTCAAAGATGTCCTGCAGCGACCTATCAAGAAGGTCCCTTCCCTACGTGATGTGACCATTGCCAATGTCTTCTTTGAGAACTCCACCCGTACAAGACTTTCCTTCGAGTTGGCCGAAAAGCGGCTGTCCGCCGATGTGATCAACTTCTCATCGAGCAGCTCTTCCGTCAAAAAGGGCGAGACGCTACTCGATACCGTCAACAATATTCTGTCCATGAAGGTGGACATGGTCGTCATGCGCCACGCCAGCCCGGGAGCACCGTACTACCTGGCACGCCACATATCAGCGAACATCATCAATGCGGGTGACGGCACCCACGAGCACCCGACACAGGCTTTGCTAGACAGCTACTCCATCCGTGAGCAGCTGGGAGATGTAGCCGGCAAGAAAGTGGTCATCGTCGGTGATATCCTACACTCTAGAGTGGCGCTCTCCAATATTTTCGCCCTGCAGAAGCTTGGCGCGGAGGTCAAGGTCTGCGGGCCCCCGACACTCATGCCCAAGTACGTCACGAGCCTCGGTGTAGGCGTCGAGTTCGATATTCGCAAGGCCCTCCAGTGGTGTGACGTGGCCAATATTCTCCGTATTCAGCTCGAGCGCCAGCAAATGACTTATTTCCCGTCACTTCGGGAATACGCGCTCTACTATGGTGTCAACAAGGAGCTACTGGCGTCGCTTGACAAACAGATCACCATCATGCACCCCGGACCTATCAACAGAGGAGTCGAGATCACCAGCGACGTAGCTGACTCCGAACATTCCATCATCCTGCAGCAAGTGGAAAACGGTGTGGCCGTGAGGATGGCTGTGTTGTTTCTGTTGGCTGGAAAGAAGGAGTGAATTAGGGGCGCACAGGCCAGCGCCTTAGGCCTCGCACACTATACCCCCCTCGTGCCGGCCCGAGCCTTCGGACGCGCTACCCTCCACACCGGTCCTTCCTCGTCTCGTGCATCGGCTTCAGGCTACTTGATCCTTACGTGGTCGACAGGTCTACAAGCACATAGCCCCGCAATATCTACCTCCCGACGTAATTGAAAGGTGTGATTGCGCGCAGTTCCTCTTTTACTTTCTCGCTGACATCAAGCCCGTCGACGAAATCACGGATGGTTTCCTGGGTGATCTTTTCGTTCTTCCTCGTCAGAGCCTTCAGCGCTTCGTAGGGTGATGGATATGCCTCACGTCGCAGGATAGTCTGGATGGCTTCGGCCACCACTGCCCAGTTGTCCTCGAGATCTTGTCGGATCACCGCCTCGTTGCATTGAAGCTTGCCAAGACCCTTGACGATCGACTGGATGGCCAGGTGCGTGTGTGCCATCGGCACGCCAATGTTTCGTAGCACCGTAGAGTCCGTGAGGTCCCGTTGCAGCCTTGAGATAGGTAGCTTCGCCGCGAGATGCTCGAAAAGTGCATTTGCAATGCCCAGATTGCCTTCGGCATTTTCAAAGTCGATCGGATTCACCTTGTGAGGCATGGCGGATGACCCTACTTCACCAGCGACGATTTTCTGACTGAAGTAGTTCATCGACACATAGGTCCAGATGTCCCGACAAAGGTCGATGAGAATCGTATTGATCCGCTTCTGTCCATCAAATAGTGCCGCCAGGTAGTCGTAGTGCTCTATTTGAGTCGTGGGAGCACTCCGCTCTATCTGCAGGTGGTCCTGGAGAAACTCGTTGCCGAATTGGTGCCAGTCAACATCAGGGAAAGCCACATTGTGAGCATTGAAATTGCCAGTGGCGCCCCCAAACTTGCCCCTATGTGGTGTCGAGCGCAGGTCCTTCAGTTGCTCCTCGACCCTCACCACAAAAACCTCAATTTCCTTTCCAAGCCGAGTCGGCGATGCAGGTTGGCCATGTGTTCGTGCCAGTATAGGAATATCACTCCACTGCGCAGCAAACTGCTTGAGGAGTACAATCAATTTTTCCAGGGCCGGGAAATACACCTCGTTCATCGCATCCTGCATACTCATCGGGATGGCCGTATTGTTGACATCCTGTGAGGTGAGTCCGAAGTGAATGAATTCTTTGTATTGGCTGAGACCAAGCTGGTCAAACTGCTCCTTGAGGAAGTACTCCACAGCTTTCACGTCATGGTTGGTGGTCCGCTCGATGGTTTTGATTTGCTCTGCGTCTTCGGTAGAAAAATTTTCAAAAATATTCCGAAGGTCGTGAAACAAGCCCTTATCGACGTCGGTTAATTGGGGAATGGCATCGCAGAGGGCGATGAAATACAGCACTTCCACCTTTACACGGTAGTGGATCAGGGCGTATTCGGAGAAGTAATTTTCCAATTCGCTGGTCTTGCTTCGGTACCGGCCGTCGATTGGAGATATGGCTTTTAGGGTGTTGATGCTGTCCATTCGGATCTCGAAAAGAAAGGCGCAAAAATAGAGGATATTGGGCCAATTTGGGTCCTAAGCGACCACCAATTACCTTTGCGGCCGCGAAAGCAAGGACAGACTTATGGCATTTGGATTATTCAAGAAAAAGAAAAAGAAAACCGAGGAGACTTCCGGTTCTCGATATCATCAGCTGACAGTGGCGAGCGTCGTACCCATCGCAAAGGATGCGGTCAATCTCGTCTTTGAAAAACCCGGCGATGATTTCGTATACGAACCCGGCCAATTCATCACCCTCATTCGGGAGGTGAATGGTAAGAAGATACGCAGAGCGTATTCGCTCAATAGTACGCCGTTCCTCGAAGAAGAGCCTTCCGTGACCGTGAAACGTGTTGAGGGGGGTGCCATGTCCAATCATATCAACGACCATTTTGCTGCCGGCGATGTCGTACAGGTAATGGAGCCCATGGGTATGTTCACAACCACCTACGATCCTGCGGCCCTCCGCAACATGGTGTTTTTCGGTGGTGGCTCCGGGATCACACCCCTGATTTCCCTGATTAAGTCTGTATTGGTCAAGGAACCAAACACGACCTGTACCCTGGTCTATGGCAACCGCAGTGCTGAGTACATCATTTTCAAAGATGAGCTCGACCGCCTCAAAGGTGAATATTCCGATAGGTTTGACGTAATCCACGTATTGGAGGAAGGTCCTTCTGACTACGAAGGGAGGCCTACCAGTACGATGATCAAAGAGATCGCCGAAGAGGTAGGGATCACCAGCGAGACAGAGGTATTTATCTGCGGTCCACAGCCGATGATGGATGTAGTGGTCAGCGGTCTGAAAGAGGCCAACGTCGCAGAGGAGCAGATCCGCATGGAGAGCTTCGAAGCCGGTAAGACCTCTCCAAAAGAGATCATAGCCGAAGACCAGGCGGATGCCGCTGTCACTATACTACTCGATGGAGAATCTTTCGATATCAGTGTGAAGCCAGGTCGCAGGATTCTGGAGACAGGCCTTGAAGAGGGACTGGATATGCCTTACTCCTGCCAGTCCGGACTGTGTACCGCTTGCCGTGGCAAGCTCATCGAGGGTGAAGTGAGCATCGACGAGGCTGAAGGGCTCACTCAGGATGAGTTGGAAGAGGGCTACGTGCTTTGTTGCGTGGGTATGCCCAAAACCGATAGCGTCAAGATCGAGATAGGTTAGGCGAGATTGAGCTTGGCCCATAGAGGTCTTCACTCATCCCATATCGTTTCGTAGGAATAGCTGCTGCCCGGTTGGCAGAATACCCCGCCATCAATGATGCGTGAGCCAACATCCAATCCCCGTATTTTGTCCATCTCCTGATCGGAGAGTTGGATTTCTTGTGCCTCAAAGTTCTGCTTTAGTCGCGCTTCATTCGTCGACTTTGGAATGACGGCCGTGCCTCTTTGCAAAGCCCAGGCGATGAGGATTTGTGCTGGAGAGGCATCATGTTCTGCTGCGATCGATAAGATGGCAGGGTCTTTCATAGGGGCAGGATTGCTATCCTTTATCAGTCTCTCTGGACGATCCAGGGAACCTAGTGGCGAATACGCCGTCATGTGTACGCCATGAGACTGACAGAAATCTACCAACTCCTGCTGCTGCAGTCCAGGGTGCAGTTCTACCTGATTCATTTCGGGCGCATCATCCGCTTCATCGAGCAGATGCCGTATTTTCTTGATGCTGAAATTGGATACCCCGGCATGCCTGGTAAGCCCTTCCTTCTTAACGGCAGCAAGCGCGGCCCATGTCTCTGATACCGGCATTTCCTCCAGAGAGAGCATGTCGTCGGCCGAAGTGGGAAAAGTCACTCCGGGCTTAAAAGCGATTGGCCAGTGCATTAAGTACAGATCGAGATAGTCCAGTTGTAGGTCTGCGAGCGTCTTTTGCAGACTGGGACGCACATCCTCCTGTCGGTGTGCATTGTTCCAGAGCTTGGATGTGACCCACAAGTCTTGTCTTTTGACTATGCCGGAGTCGATGCAATGCTTGATGGCGTTACCCACCTCAGCTTCATTGCCATAGATCGCTGCGCAGTCCAGATGACGATATCCAAGTTTGATGGCGGTGATGACTGCTTGTCCGACGACTCCTGGATCGGATTTCCAGGTTCCCAAACCAAAAGCGGGCATTTGATCTTGATTGGCAAATCGAAGTGTTTTCATGGCTTGCAAAGGGTTACAACGGAGTTGTGCTTAACTATTGCGAACATACGCAACTCGCTCCGAAGAAAAGCGCAGCAAGCCTGCCAAATTGAGATGAAAAACGTCTAAAGCACCTGCGCCTCCTGCAAAAGGTCGATCGCCTCCTGTACACTGGCCACCTCCAGGGTCTGCATACCCTCTTGATTGGCGTTGATCTTTGCCACGTTTCGAGCGGAGAGCTTGGCGATAGCCCCCTGTGGCAAGACCACGAAGAAATAGCGGATACCGATCTCAGCACATTTGGGAGCCACCGTGGTCTGAATAAAGGACTGGACGTCTTTACGGTAAACGCCCTCTGCTGTGCTGTTGTCGACGATCCATGTATTCACCCCATGTCTCGGAGCAAAATCAAGGACGCCGATGTCGAAAATGTTTTCTCTGAACTGATCCAGTGTCACGAGCAAAGAACTCCATGTGTCGATGATGCCATTGATCTCTGGATCGTAGTGACCCACCATTCTGCCTGGGATGCTATAGATCTCTCTTTTCATAGCTGTATTTATTCTTGGATAATGATCAGGAGGATACGGTCAACAATTTTATAACATTTGATAAAATAGTTTTCGATAGAAGTTATGAGCCAGCATTTATCCTGACCCATTGGAAATATCTTGGAAGTTGATGCGCCGGCATGTGCTTGAGCCTTCACCAAATGTCAGTAGGCTGGTCACCAGCTCATGACGTGCCAGTCTGAGGTGGATGCCCATTCCAAGGTATGATACGGCGAGCATTTGGTCGCCAGGGTTGTGCTTTGGAGCGTGATAAATATCATTGGTGGCCGAGATATCCGTCAAAAGTCAACTTGCTGTTTTTCAATACTTTTTTCACACTTAGCCAGCAGGCTAGGGATTGTTGAAAGTGCCAAGAATCTAGAGTTGTAGAAGATGGAAAAGAGAATACTATTCCCTACAGATTTCTCTGACAGAGCGAATCACGCCTTGTCAGAAGCGATACAAATTGCCCAGGCGCTCTCGGCCCAGTTGGTCATCTATCATGCGTACAATCGCCCCTACCTGGAGCATGACAAACACCTGGATCCGGAGAAACTGCTAAGGAGGACAGAAATAGAGATCGAGGAGAAGTTCGAGAACCTGCTCCTGGAGTACCCCACACTCAACGAAGTGGCGCACGAATTCAGAAAGGAATTGGGTGTGTCCGTTCGGAAGATCGATGAGTTGACGAATAAGGAGTACTTCGACCTGATCATTATGGCTACCAAGGGGGCGAAAGACTTTGGGGAGCTATTGGGAAGCAAGACTGCCAGAACTATCAAGAGTGTGGACGTGCCGGTGATGGTCTTCCCAGATAATACCACCCTCAAGGGTGTCAGGAAATTAGCACTGGCGTGTGATTACAGCGAAGGTAGCGAGTTGGAGACCATGCAGTTTTTAGTCGATTTTGCTGAGAAGATGTCG
This sequence comes from Cyclobacteriaceae bacterium, assembly GCA_965227935.1. GTDB lineage: Bacteria > Bacteroidota > Bacteroidia > Cytophagales > Cyclobacteriaceae > JAWPMT01. Next base: position 1,790,826 of record CBDDGS010000055.1, read on the forward strand.
CTCTCCGTAGATGTCATCAGCATGAACCGTGAAGAGCGCACACTCACGGACCGGGAGAAGGGGATACGCGAAGAGGTGAAGGAGAAGTTGCAAAGCATTCCCAGTTCCTTTTGCTATTCATTCAACGACAGCGTCGAGTATGGCATAGTGGATTACGCTACTCATCACGAGGTCGGCCTGATTGTTATAGTACCAAAGAGTTACAGCTTCGTCGAACGCCTGTTTCACGAAAGCCTGACGACAAAACTAGCCTTCCACAGTCCCATACCACTTCTGGTATTGTAAAACCATTCCCGATCCTAAAATTGATGAGAAGATATGCCAGACAATAACATTACCAATCTCGACGAACTGACAGCCAAGATCTACCATGATGGGATGCAGAAAGCAGAGGAGCGTTCGAAGGAAATCGTAGATGAAGCGGAAAGTCGCATGAAAGAGATCCTCGCTGCCGCAGAGGGCCAGGCCCAGCAGATCATCGCCGAGGCCAACAGGGAAGCAGAGCGGACACGGAAGAGTGTCGAAAACGAGTTGCGATTGAAGAGCAGACAGTTGATCAGCGACCTGAAACGAGAAATACGGACGCTTGTGAGTCATAAGATGATTTCTGACAACCTGTCGAAGTCCTTTATGGATACTGCGTTCTTGCAGAAGATGGTGATTGAGGCCATTGGGTATTGGAAGACTTCGGGGGAAGTGACGATCACCTTGCCGGAGAAGCTTCGGGAAAAGCTGGACAAGCAATTTGAAAAAGGCATTGGTCAAGTGGTCGATGGACTCACGATTCACTTTAGTGGTCAGCTGAGTGGAGGCTTCAGGATCAAGCGCAATGAGGAGGACTTTGAGATCACTTTCTCGGAAGAGGATTTCAATACGCTCTTTCAGTCTTACCTGAGTGACAACGCCAATACCCTCATCTTCAAAGGTTGATGTATGCTGTACTACTACCTCATATCCGGACTGCCTGATCTTCGACTCGACTCGGAGCCGCGGCAGATCGATTTTGAGGAGGCCTATGATGCCATTGAAAGGAATCTGACGGAGCAAGATCGTGTGCCGTACCGATACCTGCTCTATCCCAATGACAACCGCAATATTCTCCTGACTTTATTCGAAGAAGCCCAGCGACGACGCCTTGCCGATTTTGTGCAACCATCGGCCTTCTCGATAGAGGAGATACGTGATTATCGGCACCATCAATTCCTTTTTCCGTCTTACCTAAGTCAATTTCTGGAGGTCTATGCGGATCAGATCGGTGAGGTGCCGATCAGCCAAATGATGGCGCGACTGGAGCAGCTGTTTACGGAAGAAGTAGAAAATCTCGCAGACGATTTTGTGTCATCGTGGCTGGATTTTGATCGCACATTGAAAGCGATCGTTGCCACTTACAACTATGCCACCTACGCTTTTCTTTCCAGACCGCCTGAGCCGGCCGATGGCACTCTTCTGAAGCACCTGGGACCGGGAAAGACTGTAGGTACAACGCTGTCAAGAGCCTATCCCTATCTCGAATCGTTGATCGAGGTAATGGAGTCCAGGGATCCTCATAAACTGGAGTACGAGGTTGATCGGATTCGATGGGACTTCCTCGATAGCTTCCCGGGCTTTTTCGGCCGTCATCAGGTCTACGCATACGCCCTCAAACTGATGATGATCCAGCGGGCGTATAACCTCCGCCAAAAAGCTGATGAAGGACATCTAGCCGCCATCATGGATGACATCAAGAAAATTGAATCAGAACCTCAAAACGCAATAACATGACAGAAGGAATAGTAAAAGGCGTGATTGCCAACCTCCTCCTGATAGAAGCGCACGGCCCGGTGAGTCAGAATGAGATCTGCGTCGTACGCAGTGGAGGCGCCCAGCTTCGTGGAGAGGTGATCCGTGTCAAAGGCAATACGGCTTCTGTGCAGCTTTTTGAAGCCAGTGAGGGCATACATATTGGTGATCCGGTAGATTTCACCGGGGTGATGCTGCAGGTGGAACTGGGCCCTGGTATCCTGTCCAAAAACTATGACGGCCTTCAAAATGATCTGATGAAGATGGGAGGACTCGTGATCAACGCCGGTGAGATCACCTATCCATTGGACCATGATGTGTACTATGCCTTCACACCTCTCGTCAAAAAAGGAGCTACCGTCAGTGCGGGCGATTGGCTGGGGCAAGTCAAAGAAAACTGGGTTGACCACAAGATCATGGTTCCCTTCCACCTGAGGGGAGAACACAAGCTGCTAAAGATCACGAAGGCGGGTGACTATCGGATTACCGATACAATGGCCGTACTCGCAGCTCCTGATGGGTCTGAGGTGAAAGTGACTATGACGCAAAAATGGCCTGTCAAGATGGCCGTGCCGAGCTATCGACAAAAGCTGAGACCCTTCAACATTATGAGTACGGGCCTGCGAGTGATAGACACACTCAACCCGATCGCAGAGGGAGGCACCGGCTATATCCCAGGACCATTCGGTACGGGTAAGACCGTACTGCAACAGGCCATTGCCAAAAACAGTGAGTGTGACATTGTGATCATTGTCGCTTGTGGCGAACGGGCCAATGAAGTCGTGGAGATATTCACGGAGTTCCCGCGCTTGACAGATGCTCATACTGGCAGAAAGCTGCAAGAGAAGACGACCATCATTTGCAATACCTCCAATATGCCCGTAGCGGCGCGCGAAGCATCAGTTTATGTCGGTATGACGCTGGCTGAATATTATCGTAGCATGGGGCTGAAGGTATTGATGCTGGCAGATTCTACCTCACGCTGGGCTCAGGCTCTCAGGGAGATGTCCAATCGACTGGAGGAACTTCCCGGCCCCGATGCATTCCCTGTCGAGTTACCAGCGATCATTGCCAACTTCTACAGTAGGGCGGGTCTTGTAGAGCTCAACAACGGGCAGCATGGGTCGGTGACATTCATCGGCACCGTATCCCCTGCAGGAGGCAACTTCAAAGAACCCGTCACGGAATCTACTGGTAAGGTAGCTCGATGCTTCTATGCACTGTCGCAGAAGCGGGCAGACGCCAAACGCTACCCCGCCATCGACTCACTGGCTTCTTATTCCAAGTACCTGGAGTATGCCGAATTCAACAGGTATGCCGAGGAGCACATCCAGAAGGGGTGGGTACCACTGGTGAGGAGGGCCAAGGACTTCCTGCGTGAAGGCATCGAAGCCAAGGACCAGATCAACATCCTGGGAGATGACGCGGTCCCCATTGACTATCATGTGAGTTTCTGGAAGAGCGAGCTTCTGGACTTCGGTATCATTCAGCAGGATTCCTTTGACGATATCGACATGCGCAGCCCCATGGAGCGGCAGCAATACATGCTCAACACGATCATGTCTATCTGTGACAGCAAGTTTGAATTTGAGCATTTTGAGCAGGCGACCAACTATTTCAAGCAGGTACTCAATCTTTTGAAGCAGATGAACTACTCGGAGTTCAAGACGCCCTTGTTCCTGAAATATGAGCGCCAATTAAACAAGCTGCTGGAGCAGCCGGCAGTGGAATTATCCACCCAAACGACGATGATGTGAAGACGACAGCCTTTCAACGGATTTATAGCAGCATTTACAACATCACAAAAGCCACGTGCTCTTTGCGGGCAGAGGGTGTTCGCTACGGTGAGCTCGCATCGGTGGATGGCAGACCTGCCCAGGTCGTCAGCGTCATGGGTGATCAGGTGACACTGCAGGTCTTCCTGGGGACCGAGGGGATCTCGACAAGTGCCGAAATCGTCTTCTCTGGTTCGCCGCCGCAATTGAAAGTGAGTGAATTGCTCGCTGGTCGCTTTCTCAATGCCTATGGCGAACCAATAGACGGTGGGCCTGACCTCGAGGGGGAGGCCCGCCAAATTGCTGGAAATGTCGTCAATCCGGTACGTCGCTCCAAGCCTTCAACATTGCTTGCAACCGGCATCGCCGGTATCGACTTGAACAATACGCTGGTCACCGGTCAGAAGATCCCCTTCTTTGCCGATCCTGATCAGCCCTACAACCAGGTGCTGGCCGAGATCGCCACCCGCGCGGAGGCAGACAAAATCATCCTGGGCGGAATGGGCCTTTCCAATGATGATTACCTCTTCTTTAAGAGCGCCTTCACTGAGGCGGGAGCACTAGACAAGATTGTGTCATTCATCAATACTTCCGAGGATCCGCCGCTAGAGCGTCTTTTGGTACCAGATATGGTCTGTACGGCGGCTGAGTACTTCGCCAACGAACATCACCAGAAGGTTTTGGTATTGCTCACCGACATGACGCTTTATGCCGATGCCCTGGCCATCGTCTCCAATAAGATGGATCAGATTCCTTCCAAGGATGCCATGCCGGGCTCATTGTACAGCGACCTGGCGAGGACGTACGAGAGAGCGGTGCAGTTGGGGCATGGTGGATCTATCACCATCCTTGCAGTCACAACGCTCAACGAGGGGGATATCACCCATGCGATACCTGACAATACCGGTTACATCACAGAGGGGCAGCTCTTCCTAAAGCACGATGTGGAGATTGGCAAAACCATCGTGGATCCTTTCAGGAGCCTTTCGAGACTGAAGCAAAATGTCATCGGCAAGAAGACCCGAGAGGATCATCCGCAAGTGATGAATGCCCTGGTGAGACTGTATGCTGACGCCATGGAGGCAAAGACCAAAAAGGAAAATGGCTTCGACCTCAATGAATACGATTTGCGGTGCCTCGATTTTGCCAGGGACTATGCCAACGAGCTGCTGGCTATTGATATCAATATATCGGTGGAAGAGATGCTTGACAGAGGTTGGCATCTGATGCACCGCTACTTCAAGGCTTTCGAGGTGGGCATCAAAGAGCAACTGGTGCAGAAATATTGGCCGGAGGCAGCGGCAGTAAGAGAAAGTGCTTAATACAGGGAGATGGCTCTGAAGTTTCAATATAACAAAATCACGATCCAGGCTTTCCGGAGACAGCTGGCCATCCGGGAGCGTGCATTGCCGATTTTGCAGAATAAAGAAACAGCCCTACGCAAGGAAGTGAAAACACTGTCGGAGAAGCTGGCAAAGCTGCAATCTGAAAGACAGGACCTCGAGGGAGAACTCGACTGGTTCAAGGGACTTTGGAGTGAGTTTCCAAAGCTTCTCCATCTTCAGGACCTGGGCATCTACCAGAAAAGTATGGTGGGAGTAAAGATCCCCGAGATACGGCAGGTACAGTTTGCTATCGACGATGTACCCTGGTGGGAGGAAAGGCCCTGGATCCCCGCCGGTGTGGATATTTTGAAGAGGGCAATTGAGATGGACTTGCGAATTCGGATTCTTGAGGAACAGATCAGCCTTTTGCATCAAGCGCGCAAGAAGACGACCCAGAAAGTCAACCTTTATGAAAAGGTGCAAATTCCGCAGTATGAGGAGGCCATTCTCAAGATCAAACGTTTTCTCGAGGATCGGGAGAATATTTCGAAAGCAGCCCAAAAGATCATGAAGAGCAGGAAGGAGGTGACGGCAACAGCATGAAGGCCCGGATGAAGAAAATATCCATCCTTACCTTTCACAAGGAGAGGGAAAAAGTTGTCGATATACTTCAGCAAGTGGGGGTGATCCATCTGGAAATCGATCGTAATTATCGCAATGATGACGTCGAGACGCTGGAGAAAGAGCAATCTCAAATGCAAAAGGTGCTGGAGGCAATCCATGACTCAACTGAGGATGGAGCGAGCACGTCACACCCCGACCAGGACAAGCCCATTGAGCAGGTGGTTGAGGAGGTCCTGGATCTGCGCATGAGGGTGGACACCAATGTTCAGGAGCTGGAAGTCCTTCGCAAAGAAAAGCTCCTGCTAGAGCCTTGGGGACATTTCGACCGCAGCCGCCTAAGTGAGATCCAGCAACGTGGCATTGGCGTCTATTTCTATATGTCGGACGCTTCTGCCTTTAATAAGCATGATTTCGGCGATACACATACGTATGTGATCCACGAGGGGGGTAATCGTGTGTACTTTGTCATTCTCAGTGACAGCGACATGCCGGATCTGCCTTTTGACGAGGTGGTCTTACCCGAGCGTAGTCTGGCGGAAGTAGAGCGCCGTCAACACGTACTTGCCGGAGACCATGACAGAGTTCATGAGGAAATCAGGTCCTATCACGGCTATGTCGAGCAGTTGGAAGACGCCTTGTCCGAGGTGACAACGACCCTTGCCTATTACCAGGCCAATGGAAGTTTTGATCGCCACAGCAATGGGGCCATTCTTTCTATCCGAGGCTGGTTCCCTGCCTCCATTCAGGGGCGGTTGGAGCATTACCTGAAGAAGTCCCACATCACCTACGGTATTGCGTTGCCAGTTCCGGGCGATCAGGTACCGATTCTCCTTCGCAATTCACGGTATCCGAAGCTCTTCGAAACGATCACAAAGATCTTTCAACTGCCCAACTATTACGAGATGGATCTGACGCCATTCATCGCGGTGTTTTATCCGATATTCTTTGCCTATTGCCTGGGAGATGCGGGATATGGTGTCGTGCTCCTGGCGGCCGCGATCATTGGGGCCTTCACATTCATGAAAAAGGCCAGGAACCTTGCCGCATTGGGGGTGGTGCTCGGTCTGCTTACTACCGTGATGGGGGTAGTCAAGTCTGGAAGCATTTTTGGGATTCCCCTGCAGGGTGCTGAACATCCCTTCCTGGAGTACCTATCGGGCTATGTCATCATTGGCGATGATCGCAGCGTAGTTTTCAATGCTTTCAATGTAGCCCTGATGATTGGGGTCGTCCAGATATTCGTCGGTGTCCTATTGGCCATAGTCAACAAATGGGTGTACCAGGGTTTTGCAGCGGCATTGCCCGTCATCGGTAAGTTGTTCATCATAGCGCCGGCCATAGGGATCTTCCTGGCTAGTAATCAGGGTGTGGAGCCCTTGCAACCACATGTCGGATGGATGAAGGCTTTGGCCATCTTTGGGATCATTTTGGTGTTGGCCTTCCACGACAGCTCATTGGCTTGGGGGAAACGAATACCAGCGGGTCTGCTGCCTTTGTTTTTCATATTCACTGGACTGCTAGGCGACACGTTGTCTTATGTTCGGTTGTTTGCATTGGGCGTTGCCTCCTCCGTCCTGGGGCTGGTTGTGAATCAGATCGGCATGCAAATCATGGGCGATAGCTGGTTGTCCATTGGCATAGCTGTGGTATTCCTGTTGTTTGGACATGCGCTCAATTTGGCGCTGGCTACTCTAGGTGCATTTGTCCACCCTCTTCGTTTGACGTTCGTGGAGTTTTATAGCAATGCCCAGTTTGAGGGTGGGGGAGTGGCGTACCAACCCTTTAGAAAAAGACTAAGATCAATAGAAGACTAAAAATGATAGAATCATGGAATCAGAAGCCCTTGCATTAACACTCGCTTTCATTGGAATTGGTGCCCTAGTAGGTCTGGCAGGCAGTGGTAGCGCCATTGGTACTGCCGTCGGCGCTATGGCCACAGTGGGCGCTTTGAAAAAGAGACCGGAGTCCTTCGGCTCGTACATTGTGCTCAGCGCGCTGCCGGGCACGCAGGGTCTGTATGGGTTTGCTGGTTTCTTCATCCTCCAGGACCTGATCACCGCCGAGATGACGGTCTTGCAGGGAGCAGGCATACTCGGGGGTGGGCTCGCACTGGGCCTGGCCGGGTTGTTTTCGGGTATGTACCAGGGAAGGGTATGTGCCAATAGCATCGATAGCATTGGTTCGGGCAACGACGTCTTTGGCCGCGCCATGATACTTGCAGTGTTCCCTGAGCTGTATGCGATTATAGCTTTTGCGTCACTGTTTTTGATAAGGGGAATCTTGTAAGTGTATCTCCGCAGCAGCACACTGGGATAATTTGCTCGCATATTGCTGTGAGTGACGCCAGAGATTCCATAATTTGAGCAATAGAAATTTTTGAAGATGGAAAAGTTTGAAAATCGCCAGGTACGTGTTGCGCTCGCCGGGCTCGACCTTACCGAAATGGACGATCATATCATCCGGTACGCTGCATTGATTACAAAGGTGTTGCCTATCGAGCGGGTATTCTTTGTGCATGTAGCACAGGACCTTGAGCTGCCCGAAGAAGTGATGGACAAATACCCGGATCTGTTGGCTCCATTGGATGAAAGCATAGAAAATGACGTTCGACAGAAAATTGATAAGCATTTTGGCTCTTCAGATGTTGAGACGACGATCCTCATCAAAGAAGGCAACCCTATACAAGAGCTTCTGAAGCTCTCACGGATCAAGGACGTGGACATGGTGATGATGGGGAGGAAGCAGAGCTTGAAGGGATCGGGAATTGTCTCAAGTCATATAGCCAGGAAGAGTCCGTGCACTTTGCTACTGGTACCCGAGAATGGTAAGTACAACCTGCGGAAGGTCGTCGTTGCCGTCGATTATTCTCGTCATTCGATACTGGCCCTTGATTGTGCCCACGAAATCTGCAAAAATGGTGGAGCGGAATTACATCTGGCCAACGCCTACAGCGTACCAGTCGGATTCTACAAGACTGGCAAGAGTTACGAGGAATTTGCCAATATTATGATGGAAAACGCTGAAACCCACGCGGACAAGATGCTGCGTCAAATGGGTCTCACGCCAGGTTATCACTGCCACTATCTACTGGCGGAGCGCGGCAATTATGTGGATCCCATCAACGATTTTTGCCATGAGGTGCAGGCGGACCTCATTGTCGTTGGCTCCAAAGGGCGGACCGACGCTTCGGCCATATTGATGGGCTCTCTGGCGGAAAAGCTCACATTCAAGGACAATGATATCCCTTTGCTCATCGTCAAGCGCAAGGGGGAGAACATGAAGTTCCTGGATACGCTAATGAGAATTTAACCGTCACGAGATGTTCCCCTCAATCTCGTCGAAATTGACAGCAGCCACCACCAACTCACCGACTCATCTACCTCGCAGCTGATAGGAGGTAGGACAATGAATTTTGGCTGGTGAATAGCGTCGTTTGTCCTTGTTAAACCAAATATTTATACAGTCTCCAAGTCCTTCTCCGGAGGGAATTGTATATTCCAGACCTTAACCGACACCAACACAACCTTGAAAGTATTCTACTACCTGTCGATAGTGGCCGCTCTGGCGGCATGCTCAGGCGACACTGCCAGTGAATCCACGGCGAATGGTCTGGCAGATCTTTACAACAACGACCTCAGACCCTTCTATCACGGTGTAGCTTCGGGGGACCCATTGCAGGATGCAGTCGTGATCTGGACAAAAGTGACGCCTGAAGAGGCCACGGAATACCTGGTGGTCACCTGGGAATTCAGCACCGATCCCGATTTCTTGAATGTCATTCAGTCTGGCACTTTTACTACTGGTCCCTCGAGGAACTATACCGTAAAAGTCGATGTCTCCAACCTTACCGCCGGGAGCGAGTACTACTATCGATTCAGCGCGCTTGATCGCACTTCCGTAGTGGGTCGCACGAAGACTGCACCGGCGGACCCCAGACGTCTCAAGTTTGCGGTGGTCAGCTGTAGCAACTATGAATTTGGCTATTTCAATGCCTATGGGCACATCGGCCAGCGGGATGACATCGATGCGGTCATTCATTTAGGAGATTACATCTACGAATATGGGGTTGGCAGGTATGGAGATAGCACCACGGGCCGATTCAATCTACCTCCGTACGAAATTGTGAGTCTGGAAGACTATCGCACGAGGTATTCGCTGTATCGCCTCGATCCCGATCTGCAATCTGTCCACAACAATCATCCAATGATCGCAATATGGGATGATCACGAGATTGCCAATAACTCTTACGAGACAGGGGCCCAAAACCATCAGGAGGATGAAGGTCCATACGAAGAGCGGCGCGAAGCAGCCGTGAGAGCTTACTACGAATGGATCCCGATCAGGGAGAGTGGGGAGCTTTATCGAAAGTTCGACTTTGGGGCTCTTGCCGACCTTATCATGCTGGACGAGCGTTTGGAAGGGCGGTCAAGGCCGCTTGATAGTTTGGCAGATCCCGCACTCATGGATGCCAGCCGATCGATGCTAGGAGAAGAGCAAGTCCTGTGGCTCAAGGAGCAACTCTCCACTTCCCAGTCTCAGTGGAAGATTATTGGCAACCAGGTGATTTTCTCCTATCTCAATTGGGGCTACGAGCCCAACTTCACCATCAATCTCGACAGCTGGGATGGTTATCCTGTGGAGCAGCAAGAGATTGCCGATTTCATCCGAGACATTGATAATGTGATATTCATCACTGGAGACACGCACTCAAGTTGGGCTTTTGAAGTGACAACGGATCCTTTTGGTAGCTATGACCAGGAGACCGGCGAGGGCGCTGTGGCTGTGGAATTTGGTACTACGAGTATCAATTCCGCCAACTCCAATGAGCGTTTCGATACCGATACCGTCCTAATACATGAGGAGCGCATCGTCAATAGCGCCATTAACCCACACCTTAAGTATGCCAACCTTCGAGATCATGGCTACCTATTGCTTTCCTTGACGGAAGAGCGGGCAACGGCGAGTTGGTACTATGTGCCCACGCTGAGCGAAAGGCGCGCCGAGGCGGAGGTGGGCAAGGAACTTTACGTCAATTCCGGTGAGGTAAAGCTGCGTGAGTAAATCACGTTAATGGTTATATTTGGGTATGATCCCTAAGAAGTTGATCCCCCTGCTGCTTCTGTCGATCGCTTGTCAAAGTCCACCTTCTGTAAGTGGAGATTTGAGGGAACCGCCCTCGCCTTTGCAAGACGGCCTCACCTGTGAGTGGAATGATTCCAGAACATTTCAGTTGTGCACTAAGGATCGCGATACCCAGACATTCCCCAACCCCATGGTATTTGAGATCTATGACAAAGCGGGCAATCTGGTCCTGGAAAAGCGCCTGCGGAGCGGCTATGTAAAATGGGTAGGCGACACCGACGTCGAGTACTTTCAAACACCGGGGATGATGCCGGAGGGCGTGGACAGGAATGACCTCGTGCAGGTCTACCAGATCCGAACAAAGGAAACTGTCTCCAAAAAAGAGTACCTCGCACAGAAGGAGCAGTAGCCTCCGGAATCTACTGGCTTATTCTGATTGGCGAGATGCTTCTATCCATTCATCTACCAGATCCTCCAATACCGTGAGAGGCACAGATCCGTTTTCGAGGATGAGACCATGAAATTTCTGGATATCGAATTGATCCCCCATCGCTCCCGTAGCTCGCTCTCGTAATCTCTTGATCGTGATCTCCCCCACTTTGTAGGAGACAGCTTGTGCCGGCCAGCCAATGTAGCGGTTGATCTCTGTATTGACTTCATGCATGGATAGCGCAGTGTTCGAAGCCATGAACTCAACCGCTTGCTCACGTGTCCAGTCTTTGTAATGCATGCCCACATCCACCACCAGTCGGCAGGCACGCCACATCTCGTAGGTATAGCGTCCAAACCACTCATAGGGCGTTGTATACATGCCCATTTCTTCCCCGAGATATTCGGAGTACAGCCCCCATCCCTCGCCATAGGCGCTGATGTAGTAGCGCCGGCGGAAGTTGGGTATGTCTTCCAGCTCGGCGGACATAGCGCCTTGCAGGTGATGGCCCGGGGCCGCCTCATGCAGTGTCAAGGCTGGGAGCACATAGAAAGGTCTACTCTTCAGATTATAAGTATTCACCCAGTAGGTGCCAGCACGATCTCGTGAACGACTGCCGGGAACGTACCGCCCACCTGTGTAAGTCGGGGCGATCTCATCAGGTACGGGCGCCACCGTGAAGGGAAGCTCATAGAGCTTTTCGAAGAGAGGGGGGAGTGCACCTTCGGCCTTCTTACTGAGCCAGGCAGCAAAGTAGAGGTACTCCTCGGGAGTCTTGGGATAAAACTGCGGATCGGTCCGCAAAAACTCAATGAACTGGGCGAAATCCCCTTCGAACTCGAGGTCGTCGATGATCTGCTCCATGGCGCTACGGATGCGCCGTACCTCCGACATACCTAGCTGAAACACAGAGTCCGGACTCATATCCAGCGTCGTGAAAAATCGGATGCGATCCTCGTAGTAGGCTTTGCCGTCGGGGATACCATTTATACCCACCTTGTCCGGTGCCGCTGGTAAATACTCCTCAGTGAAAAAAGCCTCCAGTTTTCGATAGGCCGGTAGTACGGTGGAAGCAATGCCTGCGCGTCCTTTTTCGATTAAGTCGTCCTTTTGGGCTCCCTCCATGGAGGCTGTGAACTTGTTGATCGGAGTAGCAAATGGATTGCTCTCCATATCATCGGCCAACCACGGGGCCAGCAGCTTGATGTTGTTTTCGATGATCACCTTCGGGGCCATGATGCCTTGAGAGATGCCCTCTCGCATCAAGGCAATGTGCGCGTCGATGTAGTCGGGATAGTTGGCGAGCCAGTTCAGATAAGCCTTGTACTCGTCCGTATTTGCTAGGTCTAGCCTTCGAAGTGGAAATAGCGGTCTGCCATAGAATCCGCCCTCCGCATTGAAGGGGACATAGTACCGGCGGAAATCGATCGCGCTGATGGCATTTTGGAGCTTCAGCGACATGATGGCTTTGCTTACACCCTCCTGTGTGGTGAGAGAGTTGTCATCCAGGGACTGGAGAGCCTGCAACTTCTCGCGGTACTTGTCCGCAATCGCGTTGCGTTCTGCGACAGTCACCGGGCGCCATTCGTTGGCCTCCGTCATGCGAAGGAAGTCACCATTAGGGCGGGATTCGTCATCGATGGCTTCCACTTGTTCGAAGATGCTCTCGAGCTCTACGTTTTGTGACTGGGCCGTAATGACTGCAAGCAGCAGACTTAAACCGAGAATTAGGGGCTTCCAGCTTATAGTGACGGGTTTTTTCATGTGTCGCAAGGTTTAGGCGCTGTCTCCGAACGCTTTTCAGAACGATGAAAATACTACATTTTCATGAGTCTCACGATGGGAGCTGACCAGCGCTGCGCAGTGAGGTGGTGACGTCATCGATCAGCTGCTGAGGTGAAATGTCATCGGCATTCCAAAGCGTATGAGGTAGGAACTCACCTACATCTTCGAGACTTAACTGGTATCGGTCGGCGATCAATTGCGCCCTGTCCTCCCGGGCATCGAAGGAGCGGACGGCCCCCTTGAGTACCGCGAGGAACTGCTCCACTATCTGGGGATGATCATTGATCAGACGATCTGTCGCGGCGACCACAAAGCATGGCCACGGAGTGGGGAAGAGATCAATCCTGCGAAACTCTCCACTGTCCACCAGAAACTTCGTTGTGTACTTTTCCCAAAGGAAGATCTGTGCGCTGTTTTCTGAAAGGACCTTGCGGGCACCCTGCAGGTTGTGAACCACTTCAAAAGAATCGTCATTGACATCCCAACCTTGCTTTTGAGCCAGCAAAATGGCCATCAGATGCGAGCCCGAAGTATAGCGACTGATGGCAAACCGCTGATGTTCCAGGTCCTCAAGGCGTTGAAATGAACTACCGGCTGCCACATGCACTCCCCATTGCAAGGGTGACTTCACGTAGATGTGAATGATTTTGGAGGGGTTGCCTTGTGCGATGCTCTTTACGGTCCCTTCGGTTAGCGTAACGGCAAGGTCCAGTTCCCTTTCTTCCAGCGACTTGATCATTTTGCCGGTACCCTCTGGTACCATCTGCCACTGGAGGTCAATGCCCGCGGTCTGAAACTCCCCTTTTTCTATGGCCAGATGGATGGGTAAGTTGAAATACTCAGGGACGCCGCCGATGCGTAGGCTAACCAGTTCGGACATCAGCGAGAGACAATTTCTTTGTAGAGGAACGCGAGTCGGTCGGCCGCTTTCGCCCACGATAGGGATTGGGCTTCCTTCTGGCACTGCCCGATGGAATCGGCGCGGAATGAGGCGTCGGTCAGCAAACGATAGCACACTTGCGTCAGCTCGTAGATGTTCCAATTGTCCACTTGTGGCAAGCTAGAGACAAACTCAGCAATGCCGGTATTTGGTGAGGTGACCACTGGCACACCATTCGCGATCGCTTCGAGGATCACCAGCCCAAAGGGCTCTGATACCGAGGGGACGATCAGCAATTGAAACTCCTTCATTTTCTTCATCACCTCTGCATGAGGTAGGAAGCCGTGGAAATGAACCGTCTGGGACAGGTTGAGGTGATGGGCCTTCTTCTTAAGCTCCGGCAGCAGGTAGCCGTCACCGATCACTTCAAAGGAGGCTTCGGGAAGGCGGCTTTTCAGTTCTTTGACAATGTCGAGGTAATAGTTTGGCCCTTTCTGATGTGTGAGTCTACCGACAAAACCCACCTTCAGGACACCATTGAGTTGATGGGGTGCGATGAACTTATTCTCGACCGCATTGGGGATCACCTCGATTCGGTCCGCATTCACACCTTGATGCGTCACAATGGAATTTCGCACCCTGTCGCTGACGGCGACGATGTAGCGAGCACTGCTCATGGAATCGTGCTCTATTTTCGCAATCTCTTCGTTGCCATAAATGCCATTGCGATCTGACTCCAGGCTGTGAACATGAAATACCACCGGCAGCGAGGTCGACTCCTGTATGAGTGTTCCTGCAGGAAAAGTCATCCAGTCATGTGCATGGATCAGGTCATAATGGCCTGACGTCGCCAGTTGATAGGCGAGGAGAGCGTATTTGTGCACCTGTCCGACGATGCCTTCGTTGTACTCGCCGTCGAGTTCTATGCCCTCGGCAGCTTCTCTTTCTTTGGTCGGTTGCTCGACGGTGGTGGTGCGCTGTGATATCACCTCCCGCTGAAATTCCTGGGGAGGTAGGTACGGCACCAGGTGACTCCCAAACTCCATGTGCCGCAGCGTTTCTGTGACCGTCGTCTCCTCCTGCCAGAGGTCTTCCTTGATCGAAAGTTCAGAGGCGTCGAGGAGGTGGGCGCCATTGGATTCGTGCGTGGCATCGACCCTCGGCAAGAGCACATCCACCTTTATTCCGCTGGCGCTCAGGGCCTTCACGAGACCCGCCCCAGCCATGCCCAGCCCGCCACTGATTTTAGGCGGGAATTCCCAAATGAGCATCAATATTCGCGGAGCATTTTCCATCGGTCGAAGGCGTTGAAGATTGACGGAAGTTACGCAATAAGCCTCAGCTTGTAATATATTCTACGCGCAAAATATCGGCCTGGATACCGCGTTCCTGCATGAATTCTATCCAAAACAATTGCTGTGCCGACAGGTGGTCATTGGGCGACTTGATCTCGTAGAAAAAGTACTCTTCGTCATTCCAAATAAACAGGTCCGGGAAGCCGGTGCTATTGTCCTTGATGTTCTTGGCTTGCTCCAGAATCACCGATTGAACTTGCTTTGGAGAGAGTCTTGCAAGCATAGCTTCGCAGTGTGCCGTCAGGTCGTCGTACCAGTAGACCAACGGATTGGCCCGGCCCCATTTTTTATCTGCGATCCGCTTCATTCGAGCGATGAGCTTTCGCCTTGAGTCCAGCCTGGCCATCTTCTGTTCGATCGTCTCACGCCGCTTTTCGAAAAATGAGGGGCTGTACAAGTCGGAAGTCACGCGCTGCAATGGGTGATGGAAGCCTTCCAGTTCCTGGTCAAACAACTCTTCCCAGAGGAGAAGGCCGAAGAGGTTGCGCCATAGAAAGTTTTCGGAGTGGATCGCTTGGTAGCCCATCGACTGGTAGTGATCGATCACCTGTTTTTCGACACGCTGATCCGTTGCCGGTAGTTGGACCTTGGGCGCGGTCGCCAGTTTCGAGGACATGCTGCGATTGATCCTTACCGCTTTGCGGCTGAGGAAGTCATGCGCAAAGATCTTCTCCTCCGCATTGCGATAGGTAGTCAACAGCTCCTGTGCCAGCGCTAGCGCTTCTTCCTTGCGATCGAGGCTGTCCATGATCCTGATCTGGCGCTCACGCGATGGGGGCTTTTGACTCCACCGGTAATAGGAAAGTGCGAGCTCTGGCTCGCCTTCGCGCTCGAGCTGCTGACCTATCTCCAGCACCAGCCGGTCCAGGGCCTTGGAGGCTCGATCATACTTTTGGAATTGTGACCACTCTACGTCGGTCAGTTCTTCATGGACAAGCGTCGCGCTCCATTCTTTCATTGCCCGGCGGGTAGCAGATTTGAGCTTGGAAATCTCAAAATACGCAACGGCTTCCTCGCGGGATTGGCACCAGGGTTTGAACTTATCCTCCTGCAATTCTTCCAGGTGAACATGACCCACATCCCTGATAACAAATTCGGTCATCTGCGCCTTGTATTGGCCGAAGAACAGGAGTTTGAAAAATTCGAATTCCTCCTGGCGATCAACCTGTACGATCGGTTCGTGCGCAGCAAGCAGTTCGTGGGCTTCCTCTCCATCGACCAGGTGCTCGATGATTTCGGGTTTGGTGAGTGGACGGAGACCCGAGGTGTGCTCCTCCAGAATGGAAAAGAGCTCTGCTCTTGTAAAGAGATTAAAGGTCTCGTAAGCATTGGGGATGTCCTTATGTGCGAAACCCGCGGCTACGAGCTCGTCGGCTGTGGTGTGAGGGTCCGGGATCTCCTCGTATCCCAGCTTGCTGATCCGGTAGAGTGGGCCTTTTCTATTTGAGAAGCGAACAAAAAGACACTGAGCTTCCTCGGACAAGGCACCAAAATCCCGGAAAAAGGCTAAGTCTTCTTCTGTTAATATATGTCCGTAGTGCTGTCGGAGAAAGTCCAGTACGTATCTGAAATAATCCAGATAGTACTTCTGGGGCAGTATGATTTTTTCCGATGTCGACGAGGCCATGTAGACCTACAAAAATCGCCCACAGTCGGAAACTTTGCGAAGATTGACAAGGGGATTTTCTACATCTCTCAAGGAGTGCCTACGGTAGTCTGTACCAGACGCGAAAGAGCTGATACCACTTCGAACTGGATTCGCCACCCGTCCAAAGCTCGGTATCATGACTACCTTCCTCGTCGGATTCGTGGATATTGGGCAAAACCACCGTTTCAATACTGACTACGTCTGCATTGTTGGTATCTATCCAATTGTTCATTTGTCGCATCACTTCTTCGAAATCCTGAATCGAACCGGACTTAAATAGGCTACCTTTCTTCTTTTCCGGAACAAAATCAATGCATTGTATCATGATACCGAATAAATGTTTGCGACATAATAGAAAAATTTAAAATCGCAAACAAGTAAATGGGAGCAAATTAGTCATTTACTACGATGGCTAAGCTGCTACTTGATGGATTTACAGCTAAGCGGGTGATATCGGCTAGGTTATGGTCGGATAGATCTGCTATCAATTGCCACTCTTTGGCCCCGTTCATCAAGACAAACAACTGACTGCCGCTGCCCATGATGATGTCACCGTTGCTGGTCCAGGTCAAGTCCTCCGAGTTCTCGACCGCTGCCGCCAGTGAGGATGTTTTGCCCGTGTTTGGGGAATATCTGCGGACCTCCCAGGGATCGGATTTTTTGCTGATGTAGGATATGGCCTCTTCGCCAGGAATTTTGTGTAGGGAACGCCCGATGTTGCTGTCGATCACCTGGTGTTGACCGGTGACCAGGTCATGTCGCTGGAAGGTGTTGGGGTCACCAAGGACAAATGAGTAGATCGCATCTTTGTCGAGCCAGCAGTGATAGCCAATTTTCCTGTCAGGTACCAGGACCGACTCGGTGCCCTCGCTAAGTGGCACTCGCCAGAGTAGCTGTGTCCCATCCCTCTCGAGCCGGATGGTACTCAGGTAGTCTCCACCAGGTACTTCAGTAGGGGAGTACTCGCTACCATCTGTGGAGGTGACTCTTCTCTTTGTGCCGCTGGATACCTCATATTCGATAAGGTCCGTTTGTTCGTCTTCTTGCCAGCTGGTATAGTACAGGTACTGACCGTCAGAGGAAAATGAAGGCTGATTGTCGTAGCCGGGATTGTCGGAGACATTGATCGGACGTGACACTTGGTAGGTACCATCGACGAGTTCCAGGTCAAAAAGGTAGACATCAGTAGCGGGCTGGGAGTAAGAGAGTACGGGCAAGGCCACAAGTACCAACCATCGAAGAGTAGTGTGGGGGCCACGGGATCGATCCGGCAGTTTGGGAATGAGATGGGTCATGTTCAAATATAGGAAGCGGGACGCGAAGCATCGATGACAGCGCAAGACTGCGCAAGAAATCCGAACTATATTTATTCAATGACTTCGACCCTCACCAAAGTTGCCGGCTGGATCAGTTTATTGCTGCTCGTTCTCATCATTGCTCTATGGATTTTGCAGGGACCGCAAGCCCTGGGACCATTTGCGATCACCTTTATCGTCTTTTTGAGCCTCTTCATGCAGGGGACTCCCAGACTCAAGGGATTCACCTATTCGGCCATGATCCTGGCGGCGGTGACGGCTGCACTGTATTACCCGGCGCCGTTTCGCGAGCTTTTTGGGTACAATCTCCAAAAGCTGATCGTGCCGCTTCTGATGATCATCATGTTTGGCGTGGGGACGGCCATGGGATGGAGAGACTTCCAGGGTATAGCCAAGATGCCCAAGGGGGTACTTATTGGTTTGTTATGTCAGTTTACTATCATGCCTTTCATCGGTTTTGGCCTGGCTACGCTCTCAGGACTTCCTCCGGCGATCGCGGCGGGTATCATCCTTGTTGGTTGCTCCCCCAGCGGATTGGCCTCCAATGTCATGGCCTATATTTCAGGAGCCAACCTCGCCCTCAGCATCACCCTAACGACGGTAGCGACCCTGCTTGCTCCACTGGTAACGCCTTTCTACATGAAGCTGCTGGCCGACCAACTGGTGCCGATCGACTTCTGGGGTATGCTATGGAGCATTGTCAAGATTGTCATCATCCCCATTGTTGCTGGATTGATATTCAACCAACTGGCCCACGGCAAGTTCAAGTGGCTGGATCGTATCATGCCACGTATATCCATGATTGCCATCGGGGTGATCATCACGATCATCACCGCAGCTGGTCGAGATTCCCTGTTGTCCATCGGGCTGATCCTTATCGGAGTGGTCATCGTCCACAATGCG
The DNA here is from genome assembly GCA_965227935.1 of Cyclobacteriaceae bacterium. Classification (GTDB taxonomy): domain Bacteria; phylum Bacteroidota; class Bacteroidia; order Cytophagales; family Cyclobacteriaceae; genus JAWPMT01. Next base: position 1,809,728 of record CBDDGS010000055.1, read on the forward strand.
CTGGGCTACTTCCTGGGCTACTGGGGCGGTCGACTGTCGGGACTGGATGAGAAATCCTGCAGGACGATCGCCTTTGAAGTGGGTATGCAGAACTCCGGACTCGCATCAGGCATAGCCCTCGAGATGGGTCGTGTGGCGACGATGGGATTGGCACCGGCGGTTTTTGGACCCTGGATGAATATCTCAGGTTCGTCATTGGCCACCTGGTGGAAGAACAAGACGGAGGAGCTGCAGGAAGGGGGCGACGGAGCAACGTGACCTGTTCCATCTTGGAAACGTCATTTCATTTTGAAACAGTAGCCCGCAGAAGACAATTACGTAAAATACTGTTATTCAGTAATTTGTCTACTGGCATGAGACTTGTCTACCATTTTGCTGTCAAAAACGCAAAATGCCATGGTTCAGTACCTCTTCAAGTTTGCGCTTCGGAGCTTTCGTAGAAATCGGCCTTTTTTCCTGATCAATATCCTCGGTTTGTCGCTCTCACTGGCGGCCTTCCTGGTGATTCACAACTACGTGGCCTACGAGCGTAGCTTCGATCGACACCACGCTAATCATGAGGAGATTTTTCGAGTAGTTCGCGAGTACGGTGGAGAATCGCCCACCACCTATTCCAATTGTTTTGCAGCGGTGGGCCCGCATGCTGCAGAGGGCTTGCCGGAGGTATCCTCCTTTGGTCGCGTGCTGATCTCGGATAAAGTAATGACCCACATGTCATTGTCCCATCAGGACGGAGAGGATCGGGTGATCGCCTTCAATCACACCGGGGCCTTTTTTGCTGATCAGGGGATTGCCGACTTCTTTATTTCGGACTGGGTGGAGGGAGGTCCCGAAGGTGTTTTGACGGAGCCCAATCAAATCGTCATGTCGCAGTCCGTGGCGAAAATGTACTTTGGAGAGGGATCGGCCCTCGGCAAGCAGCTGCGACTCAATGGCGAAGACCTTTACGTCGTTTCGGGCATCTTCGCAGATCCACCTGACAATACCCACCTCCCACTCAGCATCCTCCTTTCTATGAAATCGCTCCCTGCGCGATGGGACCTGGACAACGAATGGGGATGGGGCAATTTCCACACCTACCTGAAAGCTAGTTCAAGCGATGAGTTGGAGGAGAGGATCTATGAGATGGCCTCAGCCCATCTGAAGCCTGACGAGGGCCTGCCGGAGCGCTTCGGACTCCAACCTCTCGCAGACATTCACCTCCATTCCGACTTGAGACATGAGATCCAGGCTAACGGCAGCGCCTCGACCATCAAGTTTCTGCAGATCATCGCATGGATGATCCTAATCATAGGATTGATCAACTACGTAAATCTCTATACAGCGAAGGCAGTAGACATGGTGCGGTCCATCGTCCTCAAAAAAGTCATAGGGTCTAATCGATCCCGGATTCTTATCCAGTTGCTCTTCGATTCCCTGCTCATGGGACTGTTCGCCGCTGCCATTGCATTGACGGCCAGTCAGTTTCTGGCGAGGTTCCTGGAAATGCAATATGGTTTGCACCTCCTTTGGGAGCCTCTCCAACAGGTAGAGAATGTGGCCATTTTCCTCGCTGGTATTATGGCTGTCTCGATCTATCCTACCTACCTGATATCGAGAATACCCACGAGGCAACTGTCACGTACGGATTGGCGAATAGCGGGAGGCGTGAGCCTTCGAAAGGGCCTCGTCATCTTTCAGTTTAGCCTCACCACCCTGCTTATCATCGCCACGATCATCGTGCATGACCAGAAGGAGTTTATGATCGGCCATGAGACCGGCTTCCAGAAGGAGCAGGTTTTGGTAGTGAAGACGCCGGCAACCGTCAAGGAAAACCACCATACGCAGTTTGGAAGATTCGCCACTTCTGTACAGTCCACGGCCGGAGTGGATAGGGTGGGTATGACAGCGCACCTGCCGGGCTACGAGGTCACCCGCATGCGGTGGATACAGCGGCGGAGTGCAGACCCAGATGTCGGTTCGTACCCCAGGGTCATTGCTGCGGACCCAGGCTTCTTCCAGTGCCTCGAATTTGATCTGCTGGCAGGCCGGTTCTTTGCCCATGACTTTCGTGATGATTCGTCACTGGTCATCAATGAGGCAACCATGCTGGAGCTGGGTTTCGAGTCCGCTGAGCAGGCGGTGGGTCAGCAAATCTTGTTTGAGGGTCGGGAGCACGAGATCGTCGGCGTTATGGACAACTTCCATCAGCGATCGCTGCGTTCCACTTTTCAGCCCATCATCTTTGTCTACAGACCATCACTGTACCAGTACTATACTGTGGCCTTGAGTAGTCGCGACCTCGAGGCGGAGATAGAGCGAGTGGAGCAGGCCTATCTCGAGCACTATCCGCAGGACCCTTTCGACTTCTTTTTCCTTGATACGTACTTCGATCAGCAGTATGCGCAGGACATTGTGCTGGGGCAGGTGACACGGATGTTTTCTATGCTAGCCATTGTTATCGCCCTGTTTGGCCTCGCTGGTCTGGCATTGTTCTCTGTCAATCAGCGTATCAAAGAAATCGGGATCCGCAAGGTATTGGGTGCCAGTTGGAAGGAGCTCGTGTGGCTTTTCAACGCCTCCTTTCTCCGACTCATTGCCGTCTCCAGTGTCATCAGCATACCCATCGCCTATTGGCTGATGAGCAACTGGTTGCGTGACTACGCTTATCGTATTGAGCTGCAAGCCATGCACTTTTTGCTGCCTCTCGTTTTTGTGCTCGTGATCGCTTTTCTGATAGTGGTGGCGGTCGTTTCCCGGTTTGTCAATGTCAACCCAACTGAGACGCTCAGATCTGAATAGTTTTTTGGAGAGAACAGCCTGGCGTCCACCTCCTGCTGCGCTCCTGCTCTCTGCTTACCTGCGCCCCTCTGTCCCTCCCGCAAGTCTTGCTTGGTGCCGCTGACGATCAGGTCTATTTTGCCACGGAGGTGGCTTCGGGAAATAGCAATAACAGACCTCCGAAGTTTTTGAAACTTCGGAGGTCTGGTTATGCCCTGCTGATTTTCCTAACCATTAGGGTGACGAGCCAACCCACGTGTCAACTGACTGATTTTGAAGTAATTTATGTCCGCAGCCGGAAGGCCAATGACGATTCCGGGTTCAAAGATTAGTCAGGGTTATTGATTGACATGCTCGTGACCATCCATGTGTCAGGAGCTATCTGAACTATTTCTATCCCGAAGACTGAGGGGCCTCCACCATCATGCCTGATGGCATAAGTATTGGTTCCTGCATTGGTGCCATTCGCGATGATTACACCTGCGCCTTCGGCGCGAATGGTCATTGCCTTCGTGCCATTGGCCATATTGACAATCTTTAGCTTCCTGCCGATCTCAGAGGCCGGGGCCGCGGGTAAGTCGATGGTTCCCACTTCGGCAGTGGCGTCAAAGATGATCAGGTAGTCATCTGGTTGGATTGCAGCGGCGCCGAAAGCGCCACTAATCGTTCTTGTGTTCACGTAGTGCGAGCCGGCGATCCGAGCATTGCCACCCACATCAATGTTCTCTGTCTGTGTATTACCGTTTTTATCCACGGCAAATGAACCCGCTGCGACGTTGATTGCCTTTCCAGTCCCTACGATGTTGATGGCGATGGCATCGCCTCCAGAGCCGTTGTGAGTAATATCAAGAACATTACCTAGCGTGGAAGAATACATAGTGGCCTGGCCGAAGCCATCTACCGTCAGGAAGCTTCCCACGCGAAACATGTTGCCCAGCACGCTTACTTCGCTGTTCAAATTAATGACACCATTGATAGAGCCTGATCCTGCTTGCAAATTGATATTGCCCCCCGAGGAGGAGCCTGCACCTCCCATTAGATTTAAGTCCCCGCCCACACCGGCCAGACCTGTTCCGGCGGTGATTCCCAGGTGATCACCGGAGCCAGTATTGTCCTCTACGAAGATACTTCTTGTCGCTCCGGGCAGAAAAGAGATATCTGCATTCAGATTGGACAATGAGGCCTCTCCGGCCGGAACGTTTAGCGTGAAATTGGGATAGGTACCACCCACTGTGACCGTACCCGATCCAGCATCAGCAATAGTCACTATCTGATCAGGTTGTGTGTTGATGACTTCAAAGTCCTGATCCACTTGATTGATGCTGATCCCAGTTCCTGCCGATACGGTTTGGTTTTCGTTGGTAGGGTCAGAATCCGCATCGCCTGTGGTGGGCACATCAATAGTAAAAGCAGGGTAACTGCCACCAATGATGACATTACCAGACCCTCCGTCAGCTAGACTTACTTCCTGATCCGGAGCGGTATTGATCACTTCGAAATCCTGGTCTACTTGGTTGATATTGATCCCAGTCCCGGCGGATACCGTCTGGTTTTCATTCTCAGGATCTGAGTCTCCGTCGCCCGCGGCAAGAGACACATCGATCGTGAAATTGGGATAGTCACCACCGATGACGACATTGCCTGAGCCACCATCTTCCAGGGTCACTTCTTTGTCCGGTCGGGTATTGTGGACCTCGAAGACCTGACCCTCATTATTGACGCTGATGCCTTCCCCGGCTAATACCGTTTGATTTTCGTTTTCAGGATCCGAGTCTTCGTCATTCACATTCAACTTCAATTGGGAGCCACCGGTTATGGCTATTACGCCGGCTTCTCCAGTGGTTGAAATGTCCTGGTCATCTGTAAAAACAGCATCAGGGGGAACGTCCGACTCGATCGTGAAACCATTTACTTGCTCCGCGTTGTCGATCAGACCATTTTCATTAGCATCGTATCTTCCGGGGGCCATACTCGCGTTGGAATTGGTGGCCATGTCGGATTCGAGCTGAACCAGCGCCTCTTGGAGATTGGTGGCGTCCACGGAACCAAATGGCTCGACCGTCACATTTTCTGAAGGTACCTGTCCGATGGCAATGACGCTATTTATGCCGTCACCGATGATGGTTGATCCGTCGGTGACAATATCAGAACTTGAGAGATCTACCCAGGTATCCACCCAATAGTAGAACTTGTTCTCTTCCGAATCATAGACCAGAAGACCCAGATCCTCGGTCGTCAGATTGCCGACCATGCCATTTCGCTGGGCGGTCGTCAGTTTTGGAATGATGATACCCTGGTTCCCGTTGGGTGAGACCAGTTTGAGCACAGCGTTGGGATTGAGATCTTCCGTATTGATACCTACGGAAAACTCCTGTGCAATAGTAGGGATGCTGATGAGCAATGCCAGCCCGATCAACTTTAGTGTTTTGAAGCTTGTCATGGCAGTGTCAGTAAGTGGTTCCGGGAATTAGCCAGACCTTTCCTAATGAAAATTACCTATATCTGTGCGCAAAATAACGGAGCTTACGCAGAACGGGAGTATTACTTGTTGAATGGGGGAAATTTGCCCATCTCGCGTCTGAGCAGGTCTTTTTAGGGAGCAGAAAAGGTTATTTAGAGGATAAATAGGGTTCGCGTTCCTCGTCAAATGATCTCCAGAGTAGAAATAACATTCTATGTATGCGCTGTTGACCTCTACCAAAGAGTATCGAGAAGATGATATCAGTCATTGTTAAGAATTTTGACTAGTTTTTACTTTACATAACTACTTTTTGAGTGAGGCAAAGTCATCTTGATATGACTCTCATAACAGTCCGATCTCAAAACACATTACACTAAAAGTCCAGACAATGGGTCGCAGTCCGTTTCATTTCATATTATTTCTGGCATTTACGGGTACCTTATCTCATCAGGTTGCCGCATTTCAAGAGGCGGATACGGTCGATGCCCGAGCCATCGTTGAGGTGGCGGATTCGCTTTACTACTTATACGACTTTGACAGCGCTCAACACCATTATCTCAATGCGGAGCGGATATATGCCGATAAGGGCACTCACGTGCAGCATGCCTGGATCCTTAATAAGGTTATGCTCTGTTACATGGCGCTGCGACAGCCCAATGAGGCCCTAAGAATCTCAAGACAGGCTTTGCGTGTCGCACAATCTGGTGAACAGGTGGCCTATTCCGAACTAGCCACGACCTATTACTATCTGGGCGCGGGCCACTATGGGAAGCATGAGTACGACGATGCCATCGCGTATTACGAGAAGTCGATCTCGATACGGAAAGACCATCTTCCAAACAGTGAAGGAGACATTGCTCCGATCCTAATGAGCGTCGGCCAGGTTTGGGTGGGTAGAGGTGAATTGAAAAAAGCAAGACCCTTTTACGAAGAGGCATTACGATTGCAACGGGATTCTGGTGGCGAAATGAATGAAACCACCGCCACCTACTACAGCTTTGCCGGCAATATCTACTGGCGGCTGGGCCAATTTGAAAAGGCACTGGACTTTAAAAGGAGGGCGCTGGAAATTAACCAGGAGGTGCTTGGACCAAGCCATCGATCGGTAGCCAGCATGTTGGACCAGGTAGGTTCAATGTATATGGACTTGGGCGACTATGACTTGGCAATCAAGTATCAAATGGAAGGAGTGCAAGTGCTTGAGAGATTGGATACTGAATCCTTTCAGGGCTTTGGAAAGGCCTATAGTAACCTGGGTCGCTCCTATATCGAACTGGGTCACAATGATAAGGCACTGAGTTATTTCACAAAAGCACTTGAAGTGTGGACGAAAACCTATGACTCAGATCATCATATTTTCGCCTTCGCCTATCATAACCTGGGGAATGTATGGATGAATTTCGGTCGTCACGCCCAGGCCGTGGAATACCTTGAAAAGGCCATTTCTATCAGGACCGAGGCTTATGGCAAGGAGCACGACCTGGTTGCTGACCTTTATGTGACTTTGGGTCAGGCCTACCTAAGCATGGGCAATACTTCACAAGCGCTTGCTTATCTACAGGCTGCACTTCGCATTCAAAGAAAGGAATTGGAGGAGTCGTACATGATTATATCTGCCACTTTGAGTGGCATAGGCGAGTGCTATCTTGAAATGGGAGATCACTCGCAAGCTCTTGGTTACTACTCTAAGGCCATAGCATCCGTCCAACAGGCGGAAGGTGACCAAAGTATTTCGCTCGCGTCAGACTATGTCGATATGGGAGATGCGCTGTCTAACCTTGATCGGTACGATGAAGCGGCAGACTACTTCGCGCTCTCAGAGAGCCTCCTGAGGCGCAAGGGTGCCGAAGGCAATAGTCTTCTGGATTATGTGTATTACCGATGGGCTGCTTCCCTCATGCAGCAAATGCAGTGGGACGAGTCGATGGATTTCATTGATCGGGCCTTGGCCGCCAACACAGGAAGGCAAAGCGAAGGTGCGTTTCAGAGTGATTCCACCGCTCTGAACACATTTACTTCCATTAAGGATACTACTGATCCCCTTACCCTGCTACAGATACTTAAATTGAAGGCCAAGCTTCTGATGAGTGGTCCAAGAAAGCCTGGAGCAACCGAACAATTGATGCAGTGCGTGGATGTGGTCATGGCTGCTGACAGTCTAGTAGGAGATATTCGTTATGCCCTGGAGCGACATGAAGACCGCTTGGTGATGGCAGAAAATGCGGCCACGATTTACGATCTCGGGATTGCTGCTTGCTTTGCCCTAAATGAACTGACTGGGGAGGAGAGACCTCTTCATCAAGCATTCGAGTTCATGGAGAGGAGCAAGTCTACCACACTATCTACGTATCTGATGGACAGCTACGCACGACATGCCGTGGGTGTGCCAGACAGCCTGCTGGATCAGGAGCAAACCCTGAGAGTTACAAGAGAATTCTACAGAAATCGTATCATGACTGCTCCTGAGGATACATCACGTGTATCTCGCTGGAAGAATGAGCTCTTTCAGGCCAACGCCAGGTATGACTCCTTCATCGTTCATCTGGAGAAAGCATTCCCCAGGTACCATGAGTTGAAATACCGAAGTGACCAGCTTACGGTCGAGGACATCCAGCAATCGCTCAGACGCTCAGAGGCCCTTGTGGCTTACTTCGAGAGTGATAGCGTCTACTACGCTTTTGCGCTATCCTCCAATGATTTCTCTGCCCGTGTTTTTGCAAGGGATTCCCTTTTTGACGCAGACAATTTGCAGTTTGTTCAAACCTTGGGTAGCCCCAACCTCTCAGACAATCCTGATGTGGACACTTTCCGCGAGACGTCCTACAAGCTCTGGACGCGTGTACTGCAGCCTTCGGTCGATCTCCTCAAAGGCGCTGATCGCCTGGTCATCATTCCTGATGGGGCGTTGTCGTACTTCCCCTTTGAGCTTATGGTGACCCATGATCCCGAGGGAACCAGCACGAATTATCTGTTGCATGATTACGCTGTGAGCTATGCGTACTCAGCGAACCTGTTGTTTGGTGAATTTTATGCCAAACAGAAGCGAGCCAGCAAAGAGTTGATTGCCTTTGCTCCCACTTATGGAGATGTGCCCGCCATCGAAGCAAATTTACCGGATCGGTTTAGGGACGAAATAGGCCCTTTGGCATGGAATGACCGCGAGGTGGATGCCATTAGCCAATTCTTTGAGGGGAGTTTCTTGATAGATAGCAGTGCCAATGAGCAAGCCTTCAAAAAAGAGGTGAACGATTATCGACTCGTTCACCTGGCCATGCACGCCCTGGTTGATGACGAGGAACCCATGCGATCCAAGCTGGTTTTTACCGCCACTCGCGATACGGTGGAGGATGACATGTTGCATCCCTTTGAGTTGATGAACATGGAGCTTGGAGCGGAGCTCACGGTCCTCAGCGCCTGTAAGACTGGGTTTGGTCAGTTGCGAAAAGGAGAGGGCGTCATAAGCCTGGGACGCGCATTTTCCTATGCCGGGTGCCCATCCGTTGTGATGAGTCATTGGTCGGTAGATGATCGATCCACGTCAGAAGTGATGGTCGCTTTCTACAAGTACCTTTCCGAGGGGTATTCAAAGGACGTGGCCCTGCAGAAAGCCAAACTCGATTTTCTCCAGTCAGCTCAGGGCGTTGAGATCCACCCCTACTATTGGGGTGCCTTTGTTGTTATGGGGGACACGGCCCCGATCAAGTCCCGGATTCGCTGGGAATGGTATCTGGTTTTGGGCGTAGGCTTACTGCTGATCGTGGGTCTCCAACTCCGCCGGGGAAGACGAGATAAGGCCAGTAGTGAGGTAGCTCAATAAAAAAATCCCGGAATGACCAGTTCCGGGATTCTCTTGATGTTGTTGCGCTGTCCTTAGAAGACAATGCCGAAGCTCATGGCATTCAACTCGGGTCCCCTGTCATCAGCGAATATCTCGTTGAGGTCGTAGTTGACGAAGATGTCAAACCCACTGTATCCGAATTGGAAGCGGACGCCGTAGCGTACATTGTTCATGTAGAAGTTGTCCTTGTCCTTGATCTTGCGCTTGCTGCCTTCGTCCCGGTAGACGAATTTCGTGCGGCCGCCTACACGGTACCCGACGTAACCGCCTGCTCCGATTCTGACACCCTTGTTGTATCGGCCGAAGGACATAAAGCTACCGCGTGAACCTCTGCCTGAGAAGTCGAGGACCGGGACCATCGTGAAATTCAGGTGCCAGAGCTTCAGTCGACTTTTGATCGGATCGATGGGGTCCGTGTTTTCGATGAACTCCACCATGTCGGGTCCTTCGATCATTTGTACCCGGTCGTTTTGAAACTTGATGTCTCCGTGTGTCACGCCAAAGCCCCACTGCAGAAGCAGCGGACCGGATACGGGAGTGATGAAGTTACTATTCAGGCCAAGGTACCAGGTACCCCAGGGGCGGATGGTGTAGAGCTCGTTGTTGTTACTTGGGAAGCTGCCATCTTCCAGCCAGTTCATCGTACCCAGCTCTACATTCCAGACATTGCGCGTTCGATTGGATCGTCGCTCTTTTTTTCGTTCATAGCGTTCCCAGGCGCCGTCATCATCGTCGTCGTCATCATCATCGGCCCAACTTGGACGTGAGTCATCGTCATCGTCTCGGTCCCTCTCGCTGTAGTAGATGATCTGTGGCTGGCTCTTGTAGCGCTCGCCATCTTCATCTTTGATCTCGACGTAGGTGGTGCTGGTGGAGTCCAGGGACAAGTTGAGGTCCTTGATCATTTTGTTGAAATCGTAGTTTTCCAGATCCCTTAGGTCCTGCTTGCTATTCGTGTAGATCACGATTTTGCTGCCACCCTCTAGTTCGATCACGACTGTGTCGGCCACAAGCGGGTTGGCTGCAGAGATTAGTGGTGCCGCGAGGAGCAAGGCAAAAACATACTTCATTGCATTTTTCATTATCCTATTATTTTGAGTTGTATAAGTGGACGGTCATGACCTGTAGACCGTGGTTTAGTTTAGTTTTTTGATCGGAATAGGTCATCCTTGGCAGCTCGCAAATCCGCGAGCAATACGCCCGGCTGGAAGGCCTGGGCCCTCGCCAGGAAGTTTCCAAAACGTTTCTTTCCTTGAGTGCTATCCGCCAATACCTCTGTATTGTCAGCATAGTACCGAATGGTTACCGCAGGGCCCTCGGGAGCAAGATCCTCCATGGGCATCTCGGGTGATGGCACAGCCATCGGCATTCTGTTCGGAACCGGTTGCTCCATCGCCAACACTTCTTTCTTGGTTGATAGTGTCAGCATCGGGATCATCTCGGGTGTTCGTTCTGTCACATCAGATTGCTCGTAAACCACTTGTTGAGTGGGCGGTGGCAAGTCTGCCTGCACCTCTTGCGCACTAGTCGTGCCCGGTTCGAGGGCGACGGCTTCACTTGGCAGCTCGAAGGCATGAATTTCGAAGCTGTCGGCCGGCACTGGCGGAAAGTCCATCATGGCATACTCCAGTGGAGTATCCATGGACCGCTGCCAGAAGATGAGTGACACGGCGATCAGTAAAATCACACTCGCGGCAACCTTCCATACCCAGCTATTGGTGCTGGCGGTGGACGTTTGCCCTGCGATTTGGCTCCATGCGTCTTTTGAAGGCTGCACCTCGTAGTGCTCTGCCTTTTCTCTAAAAAGTCGATCCAGCTTGTTATTCTCCATTTGTCGACATTTTTAAGTTTTCTATATCTTCCAGTTTCGCCAGTCTGTTTTGCAGTAGCTTCCGAGCTCTGCTCAGCTGCGATTTGGATGTGTTTTCGCTAATTCCAAGTTTCGCGGCTATTTCCGCGTGATTAAATCCCTCTATCGCGTAGAGGTTAAATACGGTCTTGTAACCCACCGGTAGCTCACTTATCAAGCCCATGATGTCCTCCGTATTCAGCGACTGCTCCAGTTGGTCGTAGTCCAGTTCACCCTCCACTTCCATCATGTCCACATCGACAGAGAAGGGCTGGTTCTTTCGGATGTACATCAGTGCCTCATTGACCATGATCCGTCTGATCCAGCCTTCGAAGCTACCGTCACCTTTGTACTGATCGATCTTTTCAAAAACCTTCACGAACCCACCGATCATGACATGCTCTGCCTCCTCTCTGTCTCGCAGATATCGGAGGCATACCCCCAGCATCTTTGGAGACAGAGCTTCATAGAGGGCCTTCTGCGCCTTTGGCTTTCGCTTGCGGCATCCCTCAGACAGTTCGTCGTGAGTAGGTGACTTCTGAATGGTTAACATTTCGTCGATCTTCATGGGGAAGATGTTGGCCCGGGGTTGAAGGTTGCACGGGCTATGAAAATATTTTCAAAAGTACTGAATAAGGATGGGGGGAGGGTCTTTGCTGTCCTTTCACGTGTAGAGTCAACGCTATGTAAGAGTTGAGCACGGAAATCATCGAAAAGCTGTCATTTCGACGCCAGGAGAAATCTATTGACGATGCATAGGCGAAAGTCCTCAACCGATAGATTCTTCTTCCCACCAGCAAGACCGTTCCTCACAGAGGCTTTTTGAAATGTCTAAAGCCCAACAGCGGTGTTCAACTCAAAGGCATTTATGCCAGGACCACTTTGTCTTACTAGCCTTGTCATCGGTAGGCTCTCGAAGGAGACAAGGTCAAGGTGTTTGAATCTCGGAGAGTAACATGGCGAATAAACAGAATAAGGCCGAACGAATCGCCCGGCCTATTCCAACTCGGAAGTACATAAACTGCACGTTACTGTGGCTTCTTGTCCATCATGAGCATTTCGCTGAGGACAACTTCAGTGACATAGCGCTTGTCACCGTCTTTGTTTTCGTAGGACCTGTTGATGAGCTTTCCCTGCACAGCGACCTCGCTGCCTTTGTGGAGGTAGTTTTCTACGACCTCGCTGAGCTTGCCCCATACGATGATGTTGTGCCAATACGTCTCCTCCACCTTCTCGCCTTTGTTGTTGTAGTAGACGTCGTTCGTGGCGAGTGAAAAGGAGGCCTTGCGCTTACCTGAGTCAAATGTGAAGACTTCAGGATCATTACCTAATCTACCAATAAGTTGTACGTTGTTCTTGAGAGCGTTCATGCTTGAAAATTGTTAAGGTTAAAAATGAATTTTACTCGTTTGCTGATCTGATCGGTAGATGATCAATTCGAACGATGCAAAGCTGAAACGCCCCGATCACTGGAGTCGGTTAATAAATACTTGTAGTCGTTTTTAAACGCTTATACTTGGATTTGTCTATGGAAATCAGATAGTTACGATTTCACTTTTTTTTCGATTTTTTTATCCAATTAACATAGATACTCATCAATACGCCGAAAAGTAGCCCCAAACCGGTGATCCAATCCACCGTGTTTCGAGACAAGTCGAGACCCAGTATTCGGTTGAAGATATAGCCAGTGTAGGAGGGGGGTAGGTTGCGCTCTCCGAGCTCGCGCTTGATGTCCCACTCCCAGTCGGTGAGGACACAATAGCCCCATCCCTTCCAGTAGCCCATGACGAACCATGAGGCCAAGGTCAGACCCAGTACGACCAGGTGCCATTTCCGGGTTTTGGGCCAGGCCCAACCGGCAATGATGAAGATCATCAGGGCAAAGTGAAACGAGAAAAGAAGGATGTCGAGCAACTGCAGCATAGCGTGTCGAAGGGGTTACTGCAATATAAAACTGCTGGGGATCGGCGTTATTTCCAGACCTGAAAAAAAATCCTATCGACTTCAAAAATTCACCTTAGTAGCCGAAATTGAAAGATCAAGGAAGTACAAAACAATGGAAATACGGTCCTGCCCACAATGCGGCAAGGAAGTCATGGGGCGAAGAGACAAGAAGTTTTGCTCGGATTCCTGCCGCAACAATTACAACAACGACCAGAACGCGCAACGAGGAAGTCTCATCCGTCGCGTGAATGGCATCCTTCGCAAAAACAAGCGGATTCTGGAAGAGATGAACCCGTCGGGCAAAACGACCGTGCACAAAGAGAAACTGCAGAACATCGGCTTCGACTTCCAGTACTACACCAATACCTACACCACCAAGAAGGGAGACAACTACCGCTTCTGCTACGATCAGGGCTACCTGCTATTGGACAATGACTTCGTGTTGCTCGTCAGGAGGGATGAGGAGGAGTGACCAGGAGTCTTACGGATATCCGGTGATTTCAAATGTTATCTAGGGACTTGGCTTTTCCTAGATTGGGTTGAATAGATGGAATTTTGCATTGATCTTATTCAATACTACGACCCCTCACCTACTGATCTCCCAACATCTTAATGCCCCGTCAGTTATTTTTGTGGCAGGTTGAAGTTAACCGTCATTTTACACTCACCACTATGAAGAGCGGGCCAGTTACATTAAAAGATATCGCCAATCAGCTGGGGGTCTCCATGGGCACTGTCAGCAGGGCGCTCAAGGACTATCCCGGCATCAGCGAGAAGACCAAAGCTGCCGTCCGCGCCCTGGCCAAGGAACTTAAGTACCGTCCGAATCCCGTTGCTCAAAATTTGAAGAGCCAGCGCTCCAAGATCATTGGAGTCGTCTGCCCCAAGATCTTCCACACCTTTTTTAGTGCCGCCATCAATGGTATCATGGAGGTGGCCGATGAGCAGGGGTACTCAGTGATCCTTGTGCAGACCAATGAGTCCTACGACAAGGAGGTGAAAGAGACATCAATATTGCTCGATAGCCCGTTGGAGGGGCTGCTGATCACCTCAACCTTCGAGACGAAAGATTATGAGCATATTCAGCGCTTTCAGGACTACGGGATCCCTGTTGTACAGTTCGATCGAATCACCGACGATCTGGAGTCCTCACGGATTTTTGTCGATGACTACGATGGCGCCTTCACTGCTACCAAGCACTTGATCGAGCAAGGCTGTAAAAGAATCGCACTGGTCAGAGGCCAGATGATCCCGCTCATTCAGCGCCGCGTCCAGGGATTTCTCGATGCGCTGGAAGAAAGTGGTGTTCCCTACTACGAGGATTTAGTGTTCGAAAACACCACGTCCGATATCGAAGAAGGGGTCGAACTGGCAAAGAAAATCGCCTGGCTGGACGAGCGCCCGGACGCGATCTTTGCGTTTGCAGACGTGACGGCGCTGGGGTTGATCATGGGCCTCAAGGAGGAAGGGGTGCGCATCCCCAGGGACATCGCCGTTGTGGGTTTCAATGACTCCACCATGTCCACGCTGGTAGAACCTGCATTAACGGCTGTTGCTCAGCCCGCTTTTGAAATGGGGCGGAAGGCAGCGGAAACGCTCCTTCACGAGATCGAAGTGCTGAAGAACGACGACGATCCCATTCATGCCCAGACCATTCTGAAGACGGAGCTGATCGTCCGGGACTCCTCCCGCAAAGACAAATAACTACTCGTATCTCAGCGAGTCGACGGGATTGGACTTCACCGTCCCCAGCACCCGGTAGAGTACTGTCGACATCGAGACGCCAAACACCAGTATCAGGGGAGCGATAAACATCCAAGGCCCGATGTTGATGCTAAAATGGTACGAGTTGAGCCACTCTGAAAGCAGGTACCACGAGATGGGCATGGCGATGAAGTAGGCAATCACCAGTATCACCAGGTAGTTGCGAACAAGCAGCCCCACCAGTTGTGAGAGTGTAGCTCCCAGTACTTTACGGATCCCGATTTCTTTCGTGCGCTGCTGCAGGGTAAATGAAGTCAACCCGAAGAGTCCCATGCACGCGATGAATATCGCTAGCGTCGCGAACGTTCCGAATATCTTGCCGAACTGCTCGTCTTTGGCGTATTGGCTGTTGAAGGACTGGTCCAGGAAGTAATAGTTCATGTTACTGTCGAAGGTCTCCTGCCAGCGAGATTCTACCATGCCTACCAACTGACGGTACTGTGCCAAACGTTGCGAGGGCTCGAGGTCGTCACTCACCTGAAGCTTGATGAAGTAGAACTCCGTCCATGAACTGATGATGTACGCGATAGGCGTGTAGTCGTGGTGCAAGGAGTTGTGGTTGTGATTTTCTATCACTCCCCTTACCTGGATCGGCGCCCAAAAGCCGTCGAGTTCTGCACCCACCGCGTCCTCGGGATTCGCGAACCCCAATTGCTCCGCCAGTTTCTCGTTGATGACGACATCTCCCTTGGACCAAGGGCTATCTCCCTGCCGAAGGGTCCTGCCGGCTACGGCCTCTAGTTCAAAGAAATCCAGGAAGTCGTAGCCCATGGAGATGAGTCCTGTTTGAATGGACTGGGATTTTGGCGCATTCTTCAACCGGATGCCTGTCGACCACCCAACGGATTCCCCGGGTATCTCGCCGGCATTGGTCACGCGGGCCACGCCCGTTTCCTGGAGTAGGGCTGTCTTGAAGGAATTGTACATCTGCGCCTGCTCTTTGGCACCATCACTGACATCGCCGGGAGGGGCTTTGATCACCATCGTATTCGTGATGTCGATGCCCAGGTCCGCGGACTTCATGAACGTAATCTGCTTGTAGGCGGTAACAGTTACTGTGATCAGGGCGAACGTGATGATGAATTGGAGCGATACCAGGAACCGACGAAGCCCGACGCCACCCATCTTTTGCGCATGGCGATTGCCCAGCAAAACGTTACGGGTATTGAAGGAGCTAAGCATCACCGCCGGATACAATCCAATGATGAGGGCGCCGACGACGATGGTTGCGAGCAGCACCAACAATACGTCCCAGGCCTCCAAAATACTGAAGGGCACACCCGTGAGCTGCAAGGTGAAGGGTGACGAAACCTGCGCGATGGTCATGGCCAGTATAAAGGCTGTGACGTTGACGATGGCTGCCTCTGCGGTGAAGAGCGCAGTAATTTGCTTCGTGTGCGAACCCAGTACTTTTCTCACACCGATTTCCTTAAGGCGATCAAAGGTCTTCACTAGCGAAAGGTTCAGATAGTTGATCCATGCAATTACCAGGATGATCAACGCCACGGCCAGTAGTCCATACACCAACAGCGCGTCTACAGACTCCTTGAAATCTCCCTCTGCCTCCGAGTGCAGGTGGATGTCTTCCAGATGGACCAGACGGTGCTTGACATCGTACCCGTAGGTGGCGAACCTTTCCTTTACGTGTTCATCATACAGACGCATGATGTCCTTTTGTACTTCATCTGTGGACTCAGGTGACGCCAATAGCAGATAGCTGCGCGTGTCGTAGTCTGTCCATGATTCTGTGTCGGTCTCGCCATCGAGGTATCTCGTGGGCATGGAGAACAGCACACTAAACTCCATGTGGGTCTGCGGAGGGAGGTCTTTGATGATCCCAACGATCTCGTAGCTGCGACCCCCATCATTGCCATTCATGTCGATGGTCGTGCCAATGGCGGCCTGCAGGTCATCAAAATACTTGACGGCTGAAGATCTGGTCAGCACGATTTTATTGGGCTCCTCGAAACGCTCGGCGTTGCCAGCGACGAACGGCAGATCAAAGACCGAAAAGAGTTCTTTGTCAACGCCATAGACGCCATCCTCATGATAGGTGAGGGTCTTGCCATCTCTTTTCGTGGTGAGGGTATTATTTCTATAATCCACATCCCAAAAGCGAACCCTCTGCTCTACGGCGGGGCTGCTCTCCATGAGTGCCTGAGACATCATGGCACTGGAGTTGGGACCAATGCCCTGGTACACATCTTCCCGCCATGTTTCATTCTCGATGCGCACGATTCGGTCGGCCTTTTCGTGGTGGCGGTCAAACCGAAGGTGAAAGGCCACAAAGTGGGCGATGATCAAGCAAGCCGACATCGCCAATGCGAGACCAAGAATGTTGATGGCGCTGAAAGTCTTGTTTTTGCGGAGTTGGCGAAAGATGGTATTGAGGTAGTTTCTAAGCATTACTCAACTAAAGAATACGTGAATGAAATAGTTTGTTTTGATTTATTCCTGACGGAGTGCATCCACTGGATTAGCAGTCGCTGCTCTGTAAGATTTCAGTGAAACGGTGGATATGGCAATGGCCATGATGAGGCCAAGTCCTGCGACATAGTGCCAGATGCTGATATCAATCTGGTAGGCAAAGCCGCCAAGCCATTGGCTACAGATCAGATAGCTCAAAGGGGCCACAAGGGCAAATGAGATGAGGATCAGCACGACGTATTCCCGGCTGATCAATTGGATGATCGACTGCCAGGAGGCGCCAAATACTTTTCTGATGCTCATGGTCTTTTTGTTGCGCTCAATCATATAAGTCACCAGGCCGTAAAGCCCCAGTAATCCGATGAAAAGCGACAACATGGCAAAGACCCGAAATGAATGGTGGATCATGTTCTCCAGCAGATAGGAGTCCTGAATTTGTTCCGTCAAGACACTCATTTCAAACAAGGCCTCGGGCGCGAAAGTCCTGTAGAGCCGCTCAATGTCGGCCACGGCCTGCTCGGTCATGGCCCCTTCCTGCAGCTTGATGGTCAGGAAGTTCATCTGGTATGGCTGATAGGTCATGAGCACGGG
Source organism: Cyclobacteriaceae bacterium (assembly GCA_965227935.1). Taxonomy (GTDB): domain Bacteria; phylum Bacteroidota; class Bacteroidia; order Cytophagales; family Cyclobacteriaceae; genus JAWPMT01. The sequence continues at coordinate 1,827,362 of CBDDGS010000055.1, forward strand.
TTTGATTTCACTGGTGAGCTTATCGGCATGGAAGTCCTCGACTATGCCCTGAATGGTCCCGCGGTTGCTGCCCTGGTAGGCCACTTTCAATCCCAGCGCCTCTGCGGGATTGGTATACCCAAGTCGCTTCACGAACTCCCGCGTCACGATCACCTGCGTTGTGGAGTCTGATGGGCGGCTGTTTTCAATATTCGTTCCAGCCAATAGGGAGATGTTGTAAGTATCCAGGTACCGGTCATCTATGAACTTCAACCGCGTGTGGAGGTGGTCCTCTTCCGGCATGCCCACCAGGTGGTAGGTAGTGTTCCAATTGGTATTCACGGCCTGCGGAGGCCCGAAATTCCAGGAAGTGCCGGCCACGAAGTTCTGCTTGTCAAATTCGGCCATGATCACATCCCTTTTATCGAGGGCATTGTCAGGAAAATGCACCTGGAGAATATCACTGGGATCGAAACCGAGATCGCTGTTTTGGATCATTCTCATTTGTGAAGAGACGATGATCGTGGCCACGATCAACAAATTGGCCACACCAAACTGTATGGTCACCAGCACTCTTCGTAACGTCAATTTTCCACTTCCTTTGGATAGAGAGATCTGGTTGCGAAGTGCCTGGATCGGATTGTAATTGGAGAGGATAAAGGCAGGGTAGAGGCCTGCTAACAGCGATACCAAAACGACCAAAAGACCAGTCCACGGAATGACTACGAGGTCATAACTGAGGTGAAACGGCATGGGGCTGATCGCATCGTTCATCAGGTTGATGATGAATTGTGCAAAGGTGAGTGCGAGCAGGGCTCCGGCTGTCACGAGCAGGAACGTCTCACCATAAAACTGGAGGATGATCTGCCGCTTGGAGCTACCGAGGGTTTTTCTGATACCGATCTCCCGCGATCTCCGAACCGCCTGGCTTGTGGCGAGATTGATGAAGTTGAGGATGCTCGCCAGCAGTATGCAAATCACGAGAAACAGCGTGCCGTAGATGGCCTCGGTGGGTGGCACGTAGTTGACGCTGTCCATGTATCGCGCGTCTGTATGCACATCCGCCAGCGGTTGTAAGAAGTATGCGTTCTTCAACTGCTCCTCCTCTGTCAGGTGCGAATGCACGAGTGCATTGATCTCTTCTTCCAATTCCTGGATGTCATCGGTAGGATTGGCAACAACATAAGCGGAACCTACCCAGGTAGCTCCCCAGGTAGAAATATAATCGGGGTAGAGGCGGCGCAGCGTCGGGTAAGAAACCAGGATTTCGAAAGGGACATTCGTCGTAGTTGGCGTATTTTCCAATATGCCTACCACCTCAAGCTCCAGGTCCTCGCCGTAAGTGATAAACTGCCCCAGTGGATTAAGGGTGCCAAAGTACTTTTCGGCCATCTGCTGAGTGATGAAAACCTTCGCGTACTCGTCGAGCAACTCAGGTCCGCTCCCCGCCGCAATGGGGAAGTCGAGGTTTCGTAGGAAGCTGGAAGAGGTGAAGAGGATGCCCCGGTCCTTGTAAACGTCCACTTTATGGCTCTGGCGGATCTTTACAGTAGCCGTCAGCGGCCCGTGCATCGGTATCACATCCTTGATCTTCCGCTTGTTTTCTGACAGTGAATAGCCCAGGGGGTTGGGTAGCCTGCCAGAGTAGTGCATGCCATTGTCACCGCTGTAGTGCTCGACGATTCGATAGATGTTCTCTTTGTTTTTGTGGAAATCATCAAAGCCGAATTCATGTCGAAGGATCGTATACATCACCAGGCAACACGTCATCCCAAGACCTAGTCCCAGCACATTGATCATCGTGTATATGCGATTCTTTCGGAAGTTTCTAAGCGCGGTTATTATGAAGTTCTCAAACATCTTCGATTGCATTTGCCATTCTTGAGGCCAACAGCGTACCAAAAGAATTAATCTCTCATTTCCAGCTATTTAGAGGCCCCAAGTAGTGTGTAATGTGTTTCATTTAGGAACAATCACTTGTTTTGGAATGAAACAACATCGGAATTTCTGCCAAATTTTGTTAACTGTGAGCGCTTCTTGCTGCCAATAGGCAGAGTTCCCTCAGTCCAGCGGTACTCGCGACTTTGGCCGGAAGTCAACATGTGCCGAAATACGTTAAAAAAGACGGCAGCCGAATATCCTCGACTGCCGCTTTTTTTGAAGGTTCTCTTAGTCTTAGTCTTTGGAGAGCACCAACTTTCTTATGGCAATGGCCTCTCCAATTCGGAGTTGATAGAAATAGATCCCCGTACTGTAGCCGCTTGCCTCCCACGTAAATTTGTGATTTCCTGCAGGTAGCGTGTCATCCACGAGATGCGCGACCCTGTTGCCATACAGGTCGTAGATGGCCAACGAGACTTTGGAGGAGCTCGACAGGTTGAAATGAATCAGGGTGCTCGTATTAAATGGATTCGGATAGCTGCCATGGTCGATTTCCGCACTAGGCTGAAGACCCTCTTCGTCGGAGTCCAATCGGGCGGCAGAGAAACAATCCGATTCTCCAGCCTCGATAGCAGCAATGATGGTATTGGCTTCGGCAATAAGTAAATCCGCTTCGGCATCGCTGAACTCCTTGCCCCTCTTGGCATTTGTTTGATTGATATAGGCACCCAGAACCCCTAGGGCGTCTGAAGGATCCCCGCTGGAACAATAGTTCAGCGCCTCCTCGAGCTTGGTGGTGAGGGCATTGCCAATACCCGCCTTTGGCGCCATACCGATAACCAAATCCGCAAGTGCTTGTGCAGCTGAGCCAACATTAAATACCGGATCACAACCGTCATCGATTCCATCTTTGTCTGCATCAGTACCATGGTCCGCGACCCCGCAACCGCAGGCGTCCGGTTCGATCTTGTTCGCATCGAATGGACAGTTATCACTGGCATCTGCTACATAACCAGCGGGCACCACACAGGCCAACAAGGAGACATTTGGATCCCCAAAGCCATCCCCATCTACATCTGCATACCAGGTAGGTTGGCCGGTGACAGAAGGGTCGTCGTCATCTATCAGCCCATCGCAATCATTGTCGAAGCCGTCGCATATTTCCTGAGCTCCAGGATTGATGTTGGGATCGGCGTCATTGCAGTCGGTATTATCAGCTACAAAGCCGGGAGGAGCGGAGCAGGCAGACACACTATTATTTGGATCGCCGAATCCGTCACTATCTGTATCGGCAAAGAAGGTGTTTAAGACACCCTCGTCGACCGAGACATCGCAATCATTGTCTACTCCGTCGCAAACCTCCGTCGCCCCGGGATTGATGTTAGGATCGGCATCATTGCAGTCGGTATTATCAGCCACAAAGCCTGGAGGAGGAGAGCAGGCTTGCACACTGTTATTTGGATCGCCAAATCCGTCACTATCTGTATCGGCAAAGAAGGTGTTTAAGACACCCTCGTCGACCGAGCCATCGCAATCATTGTCTACTCCGTCGCAAACCTCCGTCGCCCCGGGATTGATGTTAGGATCGGCGTCATTACAGTCGGTATTATCAGCGACAAAGCCCGGGGGAGTGGAACAGGCCAGCACACTATTATTTGGATCTCCGAATCCGTCACTATCTGTATCGGCAAAGAAGGTGCCGGGAGCAACACCTTCATCGATGTTGCCGTCACAGTTGTTATCTACTCCGTCACAAACCTCCGCCGCCCCGGGATTGATGTTAGGATCGGCATCATTGCAGTCGGTATTATCAGCCACAAAGCCTGGAGGAGCGGAGCAGGCAGACACACTATTATTTGGATCGCCGAATCCGTCACTATCTGTATCGGCAAAGAAGGTGTTTGAGACACCCTCGTCGACCGAGACATCGCAATCATTGTCTACTCCGTCGCAAACCTCCGTCGCCCCGGGATTGATGTTAGGATCGGCATCATTGCAGTCGGTATTATCAGCCACAAAGCCTGGAGGAGGAGAGCAGGCAGACACACTATTATTTGGATCGCCGAATCCGTCACTATCTGTATCGGCAAAGAAGGTGTTTAAGACACCCTCGTCGACCGAGACATCGCAATCATTGTCTACTCCGTCGCAAACCTCCGTCGCCCCGGGATTGATGTTAGGATCGGCATCATTGCAGTCGGTATTATCAGCCACAAAGCCTGGAGGAGGAGAGCAGGCTTGCACACTGTTATTTGGATCGCCAAATCCGTCACTATCTGTATCGGCAAAGAAGGTGTTTAAGACACCCTCGTCGACCGAGCCATCGCAATCATTGTCTACTCCGTCGCAAACCTCCGTCGCCCCGGGATTGATGTTAGGATCGGCGTCATTACAGTCGGTATTATCAGCGACAAAGCCCGGGGGAGTGGAACAGGCCAGCACACTATTATTTGGATCTCCAAATCCATCTTCATCAGTGTCTGCGAAGAAGGTGCCGAGGGCAACACCTTCATCGATGTTGCCGTCACAGTTGTTATCTATGCCATCACAGATCTCAACAGCTTCGGGATTGACCGCCGGGTTGCTATCGTCGCAGTCCAGATCGTTGTCGACATACCCGGAGGGAGCTTCAGCCGCTAACACAAAATGGCTGGCGTCGCCAAAGCCATCTCCATCGGCGTCGAGGTAGTAGGGCAGCTCCTCTCGAAGGGCCAGCAACAAAACGTAATTGTAGGCAAATATGGACCCGGGATCATCATTCACTGCGATCCCTACATCTGTGTACGCCCGAGTCCCAAATTCAAAATCTCCGATGAGGGCATTACAATGGGGAGCGTCGCCTATCCACCCATTGAGGAGTTGCTCATTAGTGAGAGCACTGTGCGAAAAGAAGAGCAGCTGCGTTGCAAACCCCAGTGGATAGCCGGTATCTTCTATTCGCTGAGAGAAGGTGGAACCATCACTGCCCGTATTGGAGGTGGATCCTGACAGTGCCAGATCATCGGCATGCCGTTGCGCCGCTTCTTCCAGCTGCGCGGAGACCGACAAGGGTGGCAAAGACCCGAGGTTATTACCTTCCGGACAGACGATGCCGGCGGCTCTCCTGGCATTAAGTGCGCTGTAGAAATCGTCTTCACAAAGAAGGCCCTCATCGACTGCACCGTTACAGTTATTGTCAATGGCATCGCAGGTCTCTATAGCTGCAGGGTTGATGGCGGGATCATTGTCATTGCAATCCTGTGCATTGTCAACATAGCCCGGAGGTGGGAACGTAGCAATAACAAAGTCATTGGGATCCCCATATCCATCCTGGTCATTGTCACGATAATAGTTTCGCTCACCCTGTGTGGAATTCAGGGTAGCCACCAGCACTTCACCTTCGAACGACGCCATGACTGTATAGATACCCACCTCGGTGGGAGTGTAGGGAAAAACCGCGCTGGAAGACCCACCAGGGATAAAAACATTGAAGGTCGTAACGTTAACGCCCACCAGGTCTACACTGATGCTTACCTCCTCCCCATCCTGATCTGCCGGCACAGCACTCCCGAGCGCTACAGTATACAGCACCTGGGTGCCCTGAGTCACCTCAGTGAGTTCTGGAGTTAAGGACGCCAGCCCCAGGCATGAGAGGTTTTCATCCACTGCTCCATCGCAGTCGTTGTCCAATCCGTCGCACAACTCAGGTGCAGAGGGAAAGACACTGGCATCTTCATCATTACAATCGGTATTGTCCAGGACATAGCCCGTCGGCGGAATGGAGGCAACAACTGAATGGTCAGGGTCGCCATAGCCATCGCCATCCGCGTCGAGGTAATAAGTTAGCTCTTCTCGAGAGGCCAGCAGCAAAACGTAATTGTAGGCAAATGCGGACCCGGGATCGTCATTCACTGCGATTCCTACATCTGTGTACGCCGCAGTCCCAGATTCAAAATCTCCGATGAGGGCATTACAATGGGGAGCGTCGCCTATCCACCCATCCAGGAGCTGCTCATTGGTCAGCGAACTCTGTGAAAAGAAGAGTAGCTGCGTTGCAACCCCCAATGGATAGCCGGTATCCTCTATTCGCTGAGAGAAGGTGGAGCCATCACTGCCCGTATTGGAGGTGGATCCTGATAGTGCCAGATCATCGGCATGCCGTTGCGCCGCTTCTTCCAGCTGTGAAGAGCCTGACAGGGGAGGCAGGGAGCCAAGCGTATTGCCTTCGGGGCAAATGATGCCTGTCTGCCGTCGGCCATTTAGATCAAGATAAAATGAATTTGCATCTAATTGAGCAAGCGCCGGGCTGACATAAAAACAAAATGCCCAGCTAATCAGTGTTAGGTAGGTGATTCTTCTCATGGTAAGGGACGGTTAGTTCTATCAATATAATAAAAAATAACGCATCTAACATCATGATATTGAAGGAGATAGCGATTCGAACTCACGAAAATTACCACATAAGGGTGATGAAGTAGTCACAAAAAAAGCCCCGCACTATCCTATGGCGCGGGGCTTGATTCTTCATTCCTGCATGGATCTACTGCAGGATAAACTTACCTGAGAACGCTACATCTTCACCCGTGATCGTGTAGAAGTAGATACCCTCTGGGTTGGCTGTCAGGTCAGAGGTCCAAATGTCCTGACCCACTTGCACCCTTTTGACTCCACCGAATACTTTTCTTCCACTCGTGTCAAAGATTTCGAGCGTCAGCTCAGCATCATGCTCGCCGACAATCGCCAACTTCAACTGCTTGTCCACAGTAGGATTGGGATAGATGCTGACTTCCATCTCAATCTCCTCGTTAGGCGCCTGGTTGAAGAATGATCCGTCGAACAGCGGATCGTTGCTGGCTACGCGGGCATTGAGCAGTCGGTCCTTGGCTGCGAGCACTTCGTCGCGGCAGGTGATCACACCGTCTACGTCAAAACCATCAGCATGCTTCTTGAACTGCTTCTTGTCGGAGATGTCCGTGATCCTGATGTACCGCGCATAAGGCATGCCTTGATCGACCGCGGGACCCAGGTCGAGGAAGGACGTCCTACAGTAGCTATTTGGCAAACTGTACCAGGTCACATTGTCAGCAGACACCTCCACAAAGGCCTCTTCAGGATAGTTATTCCCTTCTGAGCTGTAGCACATATCATCAGCACGGCCGTACGATGTTTCTACCAGGATGATCTCGGGCTCAGCAGTGCCATCGTCGAAGATATTGCCTTCGAGCTTCAGCGTAAGGCTACCTCCGAATCCAAGTGAGACGAAGTTGTACGTATCATTCTCCTGCGGTGCCCCCAGTGCCTTCGTCGGATCGGAGCGCTTTTTCGAGGGCTTCTTCCTGCCCTTCTTTTTCACGTTCTTGCCAGGGCTGTAATCCACTACCTCCACGGCGTGGCAGAACTCTGTATTGAGATCGTCCTCGACGGTGATCACTGAACTCAGTGACTGGGCATTCAAAACAGCCGTTACCGTGACTGTACCTGGAACGCCCACTGGTACGGCGATGATCCCTTGTGATTCCCCTTCCAGGAATTGGAAAAGACTGGATGATGGGACTCCATCATTCACTTGCGTCAGGAGCAGCACTTCGATACCTTCCTCCCGAGCTGGCTCGGTGAGGTCCAGAATCAGATCTACTGGTACTCCTACTTCCGTCGTCGCAGAAGAAGGTGTCAAGGAAAGTAGCTCGATCGGTGGGCAGACCTCCTCTTCGTCCACTTCACCGTCGCAGTCATTGTCAAGACCATCACAGATTTCCAGGGCATCGGGATTTATTGCAGCATCGCTGTCGTCGCAGTCGAGGTCATTGTCTACGTACCCGGCCGGTGTATTGCAAGCCTCCAGGGATGCAGTGGGATCACCAAATCCATCACTGTCATTGTCAGCATACCATGTAGCCAGACCGGTCACAGAGTCATCGTCATCGTCTACGAGCCCATCGCAGTCGTTGTCTAGTCCGTCACACAATTCTGGGGCTCCGGGGAATACCCTTGCATCGGTATCATCGCAGTCATCCGCCGTGCCCAGGCACGAGCCAACTGCCGTGTAGCCATCGCCGTCGGCATCCACGGATAGACCTTCATCCGCCACGCCGTCGCAGTCGTTGTCAAGTCCATCGCATAGCTCCGGGGCTCCAGGGAATACTGTGGGATCGGAATCATCGCAATCATCGGCTGTGCCTTCGCAGGAACCAACCGCCGTGAATCCATCGCCGTCAGCATCTACAGTGAGACCTTCGTCGACTACGCCATCGCAGTTGTTGTCTCGTCCATCGCATAGTTCTGGTGCTCCCGGGAATACTGTGGGATCGGCATCATCGCAATCATCGGCTGTTCCCTCGCAGGAGCCGACCGCCGTGAATCCATCTCCGTCAGCATCCACGGATAGACCTTCATCCACGACGCCGTTGCAGTTATTGTCACGTCCATCGCAAAGCTCTGGTGCACCCGGGAATACCGTGGGATCGGCATCATCGCAATCATCGGCTGTTCCCTCGCAGGAGCCGACCGCCGTGAATCCATCTCCGTCAGCATCCACGGATAGACCTTCATCCACGACGCCGTCGCAGTTATTGTCACGTCCATCGCAAAGCTCTGGTGCTCCGGGGAATACTGTGGGATCGGCATCATCGCAATCATCGGCTGTACCCTCGCAAGAGCCAACCGCAGTGAATCCATCGCCGTCAGCATCCACGGATAGACCTTCGTCGACTACGCCGTCGCAATTGTTGTCTTTTCCATCGCAGAGTTCTGGTGCTCCGGGGAATACTGTGGGATCGGCATCATCGCAATCATCGGCTGTGCCCTCGCAGGAGCCGACCGCTGTGAATCCATCGCCGTCAGCATCCACGGAAAGACCTTCATCCACGACGCCGTCGCAATTGTTGTCTCGTCCATCGCATAGTTCTGGTGCTCCTGGGAATACCGTAGGATCGGCATCGTCACAGTCATCAGCAGTGCCTAGGCAAGAACCAACTGCAGTGAATCCGTCGCCGTCAGCATCCACTGATAGACCTTCATCTACCGTACCGTCACAGTTATTGTCGATACCATCGCAGATCTCAGCAGCATTGGGGTTGATGTCGGCATTGCTATCATCGCAATCATCACCATTGTCTACATAGCCGGGAGGTGCTACGCAGTTCTCCTCGACTCTATCGGGATTACCAAAGCCATCGCCGTCCTCATCCAAGAAGAAGGTGAAAACGAGAAGGTCTTCATCGGCAGTGCCATCGCAGTCGTTGTCCAGACCGTCGCAAATTTCCGGAGCATCTGGGTTGATGTCGGCGTTGGTATCATCGCAATCGAGGTCATTGTCGACGTAACCATCGGGCTGAGAGGTTGCACTGATGGAGTTGTCCGGGTCACCAAAGCCATCCTCATCTGTATCGGCATAGTAGATCTGCTCTGCAAGAGTGGAGATCAGTGTAGCTGTCAGTTCCTGGCCTTCGTAGGAGGCGGTCAATAAGTAGGTGCCAGCGTCAGAGGGTTCGTAAAAGAATATGGCACTCGAAAATCCCGGTTGTACTGGCAATTCAAAATTAGTGATCTCTGTCCCGCCGAAATCAACGCGGATATCAACGAACTCGCCATCGGAGTCTCCTGGTACGACATCGCTCAACACCACTGTGTATACCACGGAAGTGCCCTGTACAACTGTCAATAGCGGCGGCGTAAACGCAACCAAACTGATGCAGGACAAACCCTCATCTATCTGTCCGTCACAATTGTTGTCCAGATCATCACAAATTTCAGAAGCAATCGGGTTGACCTGGTCATTCGTATCGTCACAGTCCAGACTATTGCCTACATAGCCGGGTGGTGCCGAACACGCAACCTGGGAATCGCCAGGGTCTCCAAAACTATCCCCGTCCAGATCGGCGTACCACGTGGGCTGTCCAGTGACTGAAGGATCGTCGTCATCGACCAAACCGTCGCAATCGTTGTCGAGACCGTCACAGACTTCTTGAGCGCCAGGGTTGATAGAGTTGTCACTGTCATTGCAATCGCCGCTGACATCCACAAAGCCATTAGGTGCTTCGCAAGCTTCGACGGTCACTGAAGGATTACCGTATCCGTCCCCATCCGCATCTTCATAGAAGGTGGCGACTGCCACGCAGGGTACGACGTCCAGGTCTGAATAAACGGGTATCGACCACCCACAGCACTCAGTAAATACCTGGAAGCTGACAAAGTATTCTCCTGCCGTGCTCAAGGACGCACCGCTCACATTTTGAGTGTTAAAAGTTGCGACTTCGGCGTTGCTATTATCTATCAGCCTCCATTTGTAGGCATCACCGATAGTCGAGGAGGACAAATTGAATGCTGCACCCTCTTCCACTACTGTGGGGGCGCTGGCTAAAGGCAAGGCCCGGCTGTCGGCGATGTTGATAAAATCCTCGAAGACTTTGACGCCCAGGGCGATGTCCTTCATACCCGGCGTGGTAAAGAACACATCAATATTCGCCGCGTTGGGATCGCCAGAGGGAACTCCGGGAGCGAGATTTTCCACGAGTTGGGCGTCCATTTGGTTGAAGTCCCACGTGCTTGTGGATTTGCTCAGTGAAATCACGGAGTTGGTACAGGGTACGGCACTGCCGGTGATGAATATTGTGGGATTGTTGGCCGTATTGCTTATTGTGACACTGGAAAGAACGTCCTTTAGATTTAGGGAGAGACCAGCTGCGCCATATCCGCCGTCACCGCCACGTCCACCATCGCCACCATCTCCTCCACGACCACCAGACCCGATCTCACCGCTCCCAAAAGTTTGGGTTATGCCACCTGTTCCACCAAAGCCGCCATCTCCTCCAGTACTGCTATCTCCACCAATTCCGGCATTTCCTCGAGCATAAATGACATCGATCAGCATCCCTGAAGATGTGAACGTATACAGGCCAAAATTGCCACCGCCACCGCCGCCGCCAGTGCCGCCTTCACCTCCCTGGCCACCGCCTCCGCCTCCGGAGCCGCCATTGCCCGAGCCATCATCGACCCAAAAACCTCTTTGGGCGCCGCCGCCCCCTCCGCCTCCGCCGCCACGGCCACCGCGACCGTTGGCACCGTCTCCGCCGTTGGCAGGCTGGAAGAAAACCCCGGTGGGATTGGGTGTGCTCGGGCTACTACCACTTATGCCATTTGATCCGTCAAACCCAAAGCCGCCCGTACTACCATCTTCACCCTCTATATCTGCATTGCCTCCACTTCCGCCATTGGCGGACTGGCCTGTTTGGAAACCACCATCTCCGCCGTCGCCCCCTCTGCCACTTCCTCCACTTTCAGGACCACCATTGCCACCATTGCCACCATTGCTGCCAATACGGGACGATTGAGAACGGCCGTCAATTCCATTAGCGCTGCAGGTAGAAGTGTTATTGGTATGGGCCCAGCTACCCCCTCCGGTACCACCAAGGCCACCTCGCCCACAACTGGATCCATCGACGGAGCCCTTTGCACCTTGTATGCCGTCGCCGCCATCAGCGCCATCGGCTCCATCTACTCCGTCTACACCATTGCAGGCATCGGGGGTTATGATCTCGATGCGAGTAAAGACAAAGTTTTGCACGTTTTGCAGGTGAATACCATAGACTGAGACTCCTTTCCTGTCGTCCGTACATTGGATAGGCTCCATGTTTATTATAAGGTCGGTGAGTGTGAGATTATTGGCGCCACTTAAGCTGATGCCTATCGCGTGCTTGCTGTCGCCAAAAGTCTCATATTGACTCGTTGTACGGGTGATGTTGAGGGTTGAACGCAGGTTGCTATTTTTTACCCATCCATCTGGTGAGACTTCAAAACCTCCGGAGATGGTGGCGCCAGATGGCAGCGAGATATCGTGATCGATGTCGTAGTCGCCCTGAAGCATGTAGATGATACCGAAGTCGCCAGCATTCACTTTTCCGAGGGCATCCTCGAATGAGGTGGGACCCTGCTGTGTACCTGAAGACGGAGAGGCACCCGGAGCCACGTAGATCGCAGGGCAAGGGCTGTCCTCAAAGTCAAAAAAATCCAAGTCAGAATTGGAAAGGCCTGTGCCCTCAGCGGGGATCACAGGAGAACAAAAAAATCCAATGAAGGAAAAAAGGAGTGTCTTCGCCCATGGGCGATAAGTAGTCGAAGTTTTCATGTAAGGTTAGGTTTGAGCGGTATAAGTAATACAAGATACTTAAATAATATGCCATTGGCAAAATGCCATTCTTGCGCCAAGAGGCTCACTACGAATGGCTTAGTGGCCGAAAGCATGGGTGCGAGACTAAGGAAACTGCGGGTCGGATAGCGGGCCTGACGGCTCGCACATGCGCGCTGCGCCGTCGGCAAGCCTTTGGCGGCCGATGGAGGGGGCAAAGGTGAGCGGGATGGTGGGATGGCCCGTGAGGACGCTCTGAAATGTGTTTCATTTGGGAACAATCCCTTGTTTTGGAATGAAACAATGGATAAGCTTGAGCGAAAGTCCAGAACCAATGAAGCAGAAAGGCCACATCCTCATCGTCGACGATGATCCAGACGTTTTGTTCACGGCTAAAACCATTCTCAAGCATGAGTACGAGACGATTTCTACGGAGAGTAGCCCCAATAGACTCGAGACGCTTCTGAAGCGTGAGAATATCGACGTTGTCATCCTGGACATGAATTTCAAAGCGGGAGTGACGTCGGGCAATGAAGGTCTTTTCTGGCTGCAGAAGATACAGGAGATCGATCCTGAAATACATGTCATACTCAATACGGCATATGGCGATATCAACCTGGCCGTGGAGTCGATGAAAAAGGGTGCCGTAGATTTTCTGGTGAAGCCGTGGGAAAAGGAAAAGCTGCTGAGCACCGTGCGCAATGTCTTTGCCCTCAGGCAGTCCAACAAGAAAATCAAGAAGCTGGAGGGCCGGGAGGCGAAACTCCAGGAGGATGCCGAATCGTCTTATGGGCAGCTGATCTATTCCTCCAGCGCCATGGGGCACATATATGAGACGATGGAGAAGGTGGCCGCGACGGATGCTTCTGTGTTGATCTTGGGAGAGAACGGCACGGGGAAGGAAGTGGTGGCACGTATGCTGCACAAGATGTCCAACCGAAGTGACCAGCCATTTATCAAGGTAGATCTTGGCGCGATCGCCGAAACGCTCTTCGAGTCGGAGCTGTTCGGACATGTAAAGGGTGCTTTTACCGATGCCAAGGAGAGCAAGTCTGGTGTGTTTGAGTTGGCAGATGGGGGCACGGTGTTTCTCGATGAGATAGGTAACCTAAATATGTCCTTGCAGGTGAAGCTGCTATCGGTGCTGCAAAACAAAGTGGTCAACCCGGTCGGCTCTTCGAAGTCTATTCCTTTCGACGTGCGTATCGTAAGTGCGACGAATCAGCCTTTATACGAAATGATCGAAGAAGGGACATTCAGGCAAGACCTGCTGTACAGGATCAACACGGTGGAGCTGGAGGTACCGCCCCTGCGAGAGCGAGTAGAGGACATCCCCACCTTGGCCAACCACTTTCTGCGTCAGTTTTCGGACAAGTACCAGAAGCCAGGGATGAAAATGGATGATAATGCCATGAAGTCGTTGACCAAGTATCCCTGGCCTGGGAATATTCGTGAATTACAGCATGCGATGGAGAGAGCGATCATCATGAGCAATGATCGCTTGTTGAAGTCGGGGGACTTTTTGATGCCGAAAAAAGGCAAGTCGTCTACGACCAATTCACTCAAGGTGGAGGATGTGGAAAAGCAAGCGATTCAAAAGGCCATAGAGCGCTTCGACGGTAATCTGAGTAAAGCGTCGGAGGAGCTGGGTATAGGGCGCACGACCCTCTATAGGAAAATGAAAAAATACGGACTCTAGGGATCATGTCATTTACAAACTTCCGCTTTCAGGTGGTGGTCAGGATCCTGCTGATCCTTGGCTTGGGTTATTCTGCAGTCTTTGTATTGGTCAATACGCCATTTTCACTGTTGGTATTTTGGCTAGTCCTGTTCGCTATTATACTACTGGTAGACCTCATTCGCTACGTGGAGAAGGCCAACAAGGACCTCAGCAACTTTCTCATGGCAATCCAGCAAAATGACTTTTCCAACGTCTACCCGGAAAAGAGGAGGCGCACCAGGAATCTCTACCAGGCATTCAACATCATCACGCGCGAGTTCATCAAAATTCGAAGCGAGAAGGAGAGCAATTTTCACTTCTTCAAGACGGTCGTGGAGCACAGCAAGGTGCCCTTGCTGGCCTATGAAATGGACTCACTGCAGGTGACGCTCATCAATGAAGCCGCCAAGGAGCTGCTACACGTGCCGTATCTTTCGAAAGCGAACGCTCTCACCAGAGTCAACGAGGAGCTTGCGAACACCGTTCTGCATCTGAGTAGCGACGAGCGCGTGCTGCTAAAGACAGAGATCGGGGGCGAGACCTACCAACTATCGATCATTGCCAAGGTGCTGGTGCTGCAGAAGCAAGCGTACAAGGTCATTGCCCTTCATAACATCCATGCTGAGCTGGATCAGCAGGAAATAGAATCTTGGCAGAAGTTGATCCGGGTACTCACTCACGAAATCAAAAACAGCGTCATCCCCATTTCTACCCTCACCGAGGTGATCAATCAAATGATGGTCTATCCAGATGGCTCATCGCGAGTCATTGCCGACTTGGACGACGAGGAAGAACAGGACCTGAAAATGAGCCTAAGGACGATTGAGAAGCGAAGCAAGGGGCTCGTGAAGTTTGTCAACTCGTATGGCGACCTGGCACGAATGCCTCAGCCGGAGCTCGAGGATACGGACCTCTGTGCACTGGTGGCTCAGATCGTTGAATTGGAGCAGGAACATTTGCAGACCCAGGGCGTCGACATCGTCCAGCAATTCGAAAAGGGCCCGGTCCTGGTGCGCATCGACGCATCCATGATTGAGCAGGTGGTGATCAATCTCATCAAGAACGCCATGGAAGCCCTGCAGGGTACAGAGGAGCCGGCCATAGAAATTGCCCTAAGAAAGACGCCCGACGAAGTACTCCTAAGTATCAAGGACAATGGCCCCGGAATCGACAAGGAGACACTTTCCAACATATTCGTTCCCTTTTATACAACCAAGAAAGAGGGCTCTGGCATCGGGCTGCCCTTGTCCCGACAGTTCATGCGGGCTCACGGTGGTCGGATCAGGGCCCATTCGGAGGTGGGCAGTGGGGCCTCTTTTGAGCTAGCCTTCCGACTTTAGGTGACGAAGGTAGGTGAGCAGGAAATGGCGAATGTCCTCAATCTGTTCCTGGTCGTCGGTACGGTATTCTACCCTTAGCAGCATGTAGCGGGTATTGGCAGTAGCCAGCACAAAATTGTAGACGTACTCGTCGCTTCCCTCCATGAAAGGACTGACATCACTTGGTTTTACTGTCCGTTCAAGCTGTAGTTCTGTGATGTCGCTGAAGGGCACTTTGTGAAGAGCGCCCAGCACACTATATCTCAGTTCAACACCCTCGTTAGGGACAAATCGAGCTGTAATGGGGAATCTCCAGCCGCGGAGGATCCAGGGTAAAAGCAGCAGCCCCAGCCCGAAAAGAAAGACTGTGAAGTGAGCGGAAAGGCCTATCCACATGACAGGAATTGCGAAGGCTGTACCTATGATAATCAAGGTGTACTTCCTTTTTCGCTTTATGGTGAGTGTCCCGTCGGAGATCTGACTGGTATAGCCAAGCTCCTTGAGTCCTTTCTCGACTTTGTCCACGCCTTGCTTGTGTTGGTGAAGTAACGTAAGATACATAATTGCAGTCTGCGACCACAGCAGACGGTCAGGTCAGGTTATTCTCCGCGGTTGCGAAAGACCTTCACAAGGTCCTTTTTACTAAGTATCTGGTAGTCACTCACAATATCAAGAATGGTGTCTATTTCATTTTCATTCCACGTCAATCTGTCCAGCAGATTGGTGACACTCATGCGCTCCAGAAAGACCTTAGAACTTGCATCCAAAAAGGTCAGAGCATTATAGTTCTGTAGAACGACAGTAGATTTTTCGATCACGACAATGTTTGGTTTGTGCGGTTTTGGGATATATGAAGCTAGCGTAAACTTTTGATTTGAAGAAGGCTTTCATCGAAAAATATCATGGGGCCGACGGTCGCCAGGGCCTTCTTGATGACTCTTTTTATTCCTGACAAATGACGACCCCATCTTACAAAAATTTGCCTCAGTGGACCATTGCATGTTAACCTTGTAGCGATCTGGTGAATGGAACTACTTTGAGGTATTTCCATTTTCTAAAAGGACATAACCCACTAAATCTAATGAAGCAACAACGAGTCGTAGTTACCGGAATGGGAGCGCTTACGCCCATCGGTAATAATGTGCCGACATTCTTAAATGGGCTGAAAAATGGCCATTCTGGCGCTGCAGACATCACTTATTTCGATACAGAAAAATTTAAGACCAAATTCGCTTGTGAGCTCAAAAACTTCACTCTTTCGGAGTTTTTGGACAGAAAAGAGATCCGGACAAATGATCCCTATTTGCACTATGCCCTGGTGACCACACAGGAAGCAATCGACGATGCGGGTCTTGATCTTGATCGTTTGGACATGGAGAGGGTAGGCGTAATATGGGGTACAGGTAACGGAGGCATCCATTCGTTCTACGATGAGGTGATGGAATTTGCAGCTGGAGATGGCACACCACGGTATAATCCGTATTTCGTGCCCAAGATCATCGTCAATATGGCTTCCGGCGTGATCTCCATCAAATATGGTTTTAAAGGAATTTCGTTTACATCGGTTAGTGCATGCGCCACGGGGAATACAGCGATCATTGAAGCATCCAACAATATTCGCTGGGGTAAGGCGGACATGGTAGTCGTCGGAGGCTCCGATGCAGCCATCAATCCACCGGGTATCGCCGGCTTCAATGCCAGCAAGGCCTTGAGTACTCGCAATGATGATCCCGCTACCGCCTCACGGCCTTTTGATAAAGACAGAGATGGCTTTGTGATGGGCGAGGGTTCGGGAACACTCATTCTGGAGAGCCTGGACCACGCACGGCAGCGGGGTGCCAAGATATATGCTGAGGTAGCCGGTGGGGCCATGACAAGTGATGCGTATCATTTGACCGCTACCCATCCAGAGGGAGAGGGGGCTGCGAGGGCGATGAAGCTGGGATTAGCTGAGGCCGCGATTTCGATCGAGGAGGTAGACTACATCAATGTGCACGCTACCTCTACACCGATGGGCGATATGAGTGAGCTGAAAGCTATTGCAGGCATTGCGAGTGGTGGCTCACCGAAAATCAGTGCGACAAAGTCGATGACCGGACATTTGCTGGGAGCTGCAGGCAGTGTGGAGGCGATCGCTTCCATTCTGGCAATCAATCATTCGTTTGTGCCAGCTACTATTAATACGCAAGAAGTTGATGAACGGGCGCCAGAGAATCTGGACTTAGTACTAGGGGAGGCTCAGAGCCAGGAGGTGAATGTTGTGATGAGTAATACTTTCGGGTTTGGGGGCCACAATGCGATTGTGGTTTTCAGGAAGTTTGTCGACTAATAGGTAGTCAAGGGGAGTGCACTCGGATATTGAGTGCCAGTCGGGTGCTTAGACGATGTAAGACTTTCTAACGAGTCGCTCCTCGGCAAATTTTGTCTTGTGGACCACCTTCTTCACTTTGAAGTAAGAAACGCCTTCAGTGATTTCGTCGATTGAAATGGGAAGTTCCTCAATTGTAGAAGCGGCTTCGGTGACCTGAGTGTCGTTTGAGAAAGTCTGTGCCTGGTCGATAGCGATCTCTGCAGTTACGGTGTTAGGGTAAAGCGCGTTTTCAGTTACGCTTGTGTCTGAAGAAAGATCAGATGTCTTGTCTTGTGCGATTCCCTGGCTTGCAAGGATGAAAAGGAAAGCTATGAAGAGGTATCGGAGAGTTTCGGTCATTCTTGGTTCCATTTGTCTAGTCTTTAGAGTTGATGTTTTGTGTGTCTGTTTTCGTTGTTAACTGATTCGAAGTAAGCGAGAAATTGACAGCCTCGATCTTCAGTTTCGATGAATGATCTGATTTTGTCGATTTCGGCAAAAAATTGTCGGTTATTGGTTTTCGTGTAGCAAAAACCCGTTAATCGGTCCCTCCTGGAGACCAGGATTGCTCTTCTATATATATAAGAGAGATTCAGAGGCTGAATGGCAAAAATGTGCCTTCAAGGCCTTCAATCACTGTTTTTTAGGTTTGCATTAGAAGTCGTGACTATGATTCGTCGAGAGCTTTTGACGTTTCGTCGAGAGAATGACTCCAAAAATCGAGTACTTAACTGATGCCCACTGTCTACACATCAAATTTGTATTGCTGGAAATTAAGAGTGAGACAAGCAGAGGGAACTTCCGTAGGTGGTTCTCTCTCTTTTTTTTACCCCTTTTTAAGGCCAGCAAGAGCCCCGCCAACAGTTTATCGAATAAAACGATCCATTCATCGAAAGAATTTGTCCAACCACCTGCTGTAATCGCATTTTAGCACTGGGTTTGAACGGGTATACAACGAGCATAGACACATAGACACATTTTTCCGCCAGTTTAGACCAAAGACCGTAACTAAGAGCAGTTCCGGTCTTTTGTTTTTTGTGCACTTTGGATCCTTCGCCAGAAGGAACAAGCCTTAGTAGTCCGGTTGAAATTAGCTCACCCAACACGTCTCCAAATTATCTCTTGCCAAGTCCCTGGAAAATGATCGCTAGGAAATGATTCTATTCACATTGGGGTCATTTGATGGTCAAATAGCTTTCTGAATTAGGGAATTTCCATTAGAAGCGTCAATTCCAAATGTCCAGTGAAAGGGACGTTCTACTGCTATCAGTAGAAAAATACGTATATTACATCTCCATTTTCGTAATATCAGCCGTAGAAATTTGATTGCTTTCAATCGAGCTGGTGACAAATAATCAACATTTTAAAGAATCGCATTTCTGCGTGCTATTTTGTGAAAATAGCGGGTATATCTTTTGATAATTTTCAATGGATGGTACCTTTGCATTGTTACTGTTTAGTTTGGCATTAATCATTTTAGATTATGAAGAGAATTTTATTTGTGCTGTTGCTCGGAATTGTTGGGACAGCGACAGCTCAGGACACTTTCACGTTCAATTTCTTAGAAGAGCGATTGGACGAGTCCGAAGTCAATCCAATAGATGTGAAAAGTAATTTTTTCGGTGAGGATGTGGCCCGAAAACTGGCCCTTTTGGCGGATGGTTATACTTGGGTACAGGAGGCAACTCCTACCAACCCGGTACCACAGCGTATCACTGAGAAGTACTGGATCTACACTTCGATCAAAAAATTGAACAACTACTACAAGAAGGCGGCGAAGAAGAACGTTATGTCAAGAGAAGCCGCAGAAAGTGAGTTGGTGAAGGCGATCGATATAGGTCTGTGCATTAGATATCAAGACACCACTGATCTTGAGGAACTTCTCGAGACTACTCGTGGTGATGAAAAGGTAGCTGTCATCTTTGCCAACCAGATCATCTTGTCCGGCTCTATGGAGTATGGGCAGGCGCTTACCGAAGCGAACGACGAGTAAGAGAAGTCAGTACAAGTTTGACGATATAAGAAATCCACCTGTTGCAGGTGGATTTTTTTTGTTTATACAGTTTGCATCGCGATCCCCATCTCCTTGAGATCTGCCCAATATCCAGGGTAAGACTTGCTCACAACACCTTCGTCGGCAATCATCACATCACTGTGAAGACTCAATGGACCAAATGCCATGGCCATTCGATGGTCTTCGTAGGTTTCGATGGTAGGCATATCAAATGATCTCGTTGTTGGCAGCAGTGTCCATTGATTGCCATCTTCGTGCAGTGTAGCACCAATCTTTGCTAGTTCATTGGTCATTGCTGCGATGCGGTCGGTTTCTTTGATCCTCAAAGTTTCTAATCCGGTCATCTCCAGCTTTGTGCCAGTCATGGCCGCGGCAACCATCACCCCTTGCGCCAGGTCGGGGCACTTCTTGAAGTTGATCGTTAGCTCTCCTTTGCGATCTTGGTTCTTTGATAGTACGGCTACTTCCCCTTCAAATCGCGTGTCCACCCCAAAGCCTTTCATGATGTCAACAATCGCCTGATCACCCTGAAAGCTGTTTTCTCTCAGTCCATGAAGGCGAATATTGGCCTCCTCAGCTACGGCGGCCATGGCGTACCAGTAACTCGCTCCCGACCAGTCTCCTTCCACCTTGTAGGCATTGGACGCGTAAGGCTGTGCGGCGATGGTGATGACATTGCCTTCCCAATTGTGTGTGACACCAAAGTGGGCCATCAGCTTGAGCGTCATTTCTATGTACGGCCGACTAAATATCTCTTGAGTCAGTGTCAGTCGCAGACCTTCAGGAAGGCATGGTGCAATCATCAACAGTGCGCTGATGAACTGACTGGAGATATTTCCGGGGATTTCGAGTTCGCTTGTCAACTGCTTTTTCAACCCAGTGATCCTCAGCGGAGGATATCCGTCGTTTTCTTCATATTGGATTGTTGCCCCCAAAGTCTTCAATGCTTCCGCGAGCAGCCCTATCGGCCGCTGTTTCATTCGGTCGGTCCCTGTGATGACGTGATCGTCACCACGAAGCGCCAGGTACGCTGTGCAGAATCTCATGGTGGTGCCAGCCTCCATCACATCCCACAATTGATCTCCTGAGGAGAGCAGTCGGTGCATGGTTTGGGTATCCTTTGCGTCCGACAGATTGCTTATTTCGAAGGGTTGGGAGCTAAGTGCGCTCATCAGTAAGACCCGGTTGCTCTCACTCTTGGAAGAGGACAGGTGAATGTCTCCGACCAGTTTGGCATCAGATTTGTACAATTGGAGCATCAGAGTGGGATTTTTGTTTGGGTATTCTTGAACAATCCTACGATGTTATTCGTCTTTAGGTATATGACTATGAGCAAAACCATAGCAACTATATTGGCTACTGCGATTGTTGGCGCTTTTACTTTCCTTTTTGTGACCCCCACCAAGTCATTGAAGAACACTACCCAGGTTTTCAAGACCTCTAAGGGCAAGAAGAGGGACCGTGATAACTTATTCATCTAGATTATTGTAATAATCAAAGGCTGCCTTGACGTGATGCCCGGTGATCTGCTGATCCCAGGAGCAATCTCCTATGCCCCGGAGTAGGGAAAAATTGATTCTACCCTGCTCGTTTTTCTTATCGTGGCGCATGAGAGATTCTGTTTCGTCCAGCGGTGGTAGTGGATGCTTCCCGTAAGTGCTTAGCAAATATCCAGTGATGGTCTCCAGCGATTGGCTGGATAGACCGCACACTTCGGTGGACAGATAGGCCTCCAGAACCATTCCTATGGCAATAGCTTCTCCATGCAGCAGCGGCTTGTCCGTTGACAGGAAATAGGTCTCTACTGCATGCCCTAGTGTATGTCCAAAGTTCAGGATCTTCCGCAGTCCACGTTCCCGAGGATCCTCTGCTACTACTTCCCCTTTAATATGTACAGACTCCCGAAGAAGTTGTTGCCAGTCGCGGGAGGTAGTAAAGGGCTCGGAGGTCAATTGCTCCCAATGGGACTTATTTCGAATCAACCCGTGCTTGAGCATTTCTGCGAATCCTGACCGCAGTTGCCGCGGACCGAGTGTCGAAAGAAATGAAGTGTCGAGTAGCACGGTATGAGGTTCCTGAAAGATCCCTATATGGTTTTTCAAGCCATGAAAGTCAATGCCCAGTTTACCTCCTATGCTGGCGTCAACCTGAGCGAGTAGGGTAGTGGGTACATTGATAAATGAGATCCCTCGTTTGTAGGTACTTGCTGCAAATCCCCCCATGTCCCCAATGACTCCTCCACCGAGATTGACCAGCAAAGAGTTGCGTGACAGATGCAGATCCGTCATTTGTTGCCAGATGCTCTCGCAGGTCTGAAGTGTCTTGTGCTGCTCGCCACTCTCAATCTGAATCAAGTCAATACCTGGTAGGTCGAGTAGTGGCCAGCAATCTCTCAGCGTATTGTCATCTACAAGCACCGTTACTTTATCGAAGTCTCCTTGAGATATGATCGATTGAAGGCGTTCGCTCGCATCTACATTGACTAATACATTCTGCGGGATACTCATAGGACTAATTGGCCTGGACTTACTTATGGCATTTCGCGATGAGGCGCCAAAAGTAAGATTAAAAAAGATCAGGGTGATCTTTTCGTAGGAAAACGTATCTACAAGCTGCCGAAAGGGCAATTATTACATATAATGGTAGGACTATAGGATATTTGACTAGTAGACGACTAGTGGGCAGAAAATAATTCTAGAAAATAGGGATTTCTTACTAGTAGAATCATCCTCTCGTCTATATTTAAGCTGAACGAGCTATGGTAAATCTTCATTGGAAGGTCCTCTGCCAATGACAAACAGCACCCTGGCAACTTCATTGAACCTTATTTAAACACCAAACCTCAACTAAATGAGAAATCATCTACTACGAGTTGCATCACTGCTCCTTCTGATGGGAGTAGTTGTTGTGCAGCAGCGAGCCAACGCACAAGACAATCCTCCAAAACCGAAGTCTGAAGCTGACTACTATTCTGGACATCAGCTCTACAAGATGTCCAAGATCTACGACAGCGAAGTGGCGGAATACGGCACCAGCCCCAAAAGGGTAAATGACAATGCGGTTCAACGCATGCAGTATGAGCTGGAATTGCTACAAGACCCCAAAACGGGTCGTATCCCTGTAAACATACGGGAGAACGAGCTAGAGTTCTTGCATGAGATGGCTCCTGTCAAAGGGAACATCCTGGCGAAACACAAGTCCAAGGTTGAAAATCGCGGACCTGTAAATGTGGGTGGTCGAACCCGCGCTCTGGCGATCGACCGTACGGACGAAGACGTAATTCTCGCTGGTGGCGTTTCTGGTGGTCTGTGGCGTTCTACGGATGGAGGCCAGTCGTGGAAGCGTGTGACCAAGGACGATCAGCATCCAAGTATCACTTGTATTGTACAGGATCCCCGCCCGGGCAAGGACAAGATATGGTATTACGGTACTGGCGAAGGAGTGGGTAACTCTGCGAGTGCGGCAGGGGCTTTCTTCCAGGGTAACGGCGTGTTTGTGTCCAAGGACGGAGGTAAGTCCTTCAAGCCTTCCAAGAATACCGCTGATGATGACCCTGTGAACTTCAGCCCATTTGACATCATCACAAATATTGCGGTACATCCAGTGACCGGTGATGTCTATGTCTCTACGCGAGATGGTATTCACAAGTCCACCAATGGTGCGAAGGACTTCACTGAAGTTCTTGCCGGTGGATTCCCTAATTGGACTGACCTGATCGTTACAGGAGGCGGCGTGCTCTATGCCTCTGTGGAGGCGAGTTCCTCTGCCGCAGGTATTTACACATCCACGGATGGCGATAACTGGACGGCTATTACGCCTCCGACTTTTGCAGCTGATGCGGGACGGACAGTCCTTGGCTACGCCCCTTCCAGCGAGAATATTGTTTTCGCCTTTGCCGAGTCTGAGGCCTTTGCTTTGGGTTATTTGTATGAGTACGATGCAAATACTGATACCTGGGTAGATCTTAGCGCCAACCTCCCTGCCATTGGTGGCTCTGTTGGAAGCCTAAATACGCAGACCAGTTATAACCTCGTGGTCAAAGTGCACCCTGCCAATCCCAACCTGGTATTTGTCGGAGGTACTAACCTGTACCGATCTTTTGACGCCTTCCGGACCCCCGCGGGTCAAGACAGCTGGATCGGGGGATACTCTCCGCTGAATAACGTGAGCCTCTACACCAACCAGCACCCCGATCAGCATGCACTTGTTTTCTATCCCTCTGATCCCAACAGGGCCATATCTGGTAATGATGGCGGACTGCACCGCGCATCAGATATCACGGAAGTCTCCGGAGGGATCGAGCCCGTGACATGGGAATCACTCAACAACGGATACATCACCACGCAGCCTTACACTGTGGCGTTCGATCCCGGCACGGAGTCAGAAAGCCTCCTGGCAGGATTCCAGGACAATAGCACCTGGTTCACCAGCTCAGATGATGAGGATGATCCCTGGACGGACCTTTTCAGCGGTGATGGTAGCTACTGTGCCATTGCTGATGGTGGTCTTACGAGATATGTCTCAGCGCAGAGAGGGATCGTCTTTCGTTTGAACTACGCGAACCCTGACGATGTCAACTTCACCTCCTTTACGAGGGTACAGCCGGCGGGAGCCAGCGGGTTCGGGTTTATTGCGCCATTTATTCTGGATCATCGCAATGACAATATCATGTATATGCCTGCAGGCAATACGATCTGGAGGAATAGCGACCTGGACGGCATTCCTTTGTTCTCGAATGCTCCTACGAGCGTCAACTGGACACAGATGACCAACTCAGCGGTACCGGCACCGGCCCGTGTAACCGCCCTGGATGTCTCGACCTACCCGGAGGCCAATAAACTGTATTATGGTACAAGCAACGGCGGTGTCTATCGTATCGACAATGCCAATTTCTCAACGGACGCTGCCGTGGACTTGTCAACAGGAAAGGGTCTGCCGACTGGTAATGTTGTGTGTGTCACTGTTGATCCTACCGATTCGGACAAGGTGTTTGTGGTATTTTCCAACTACAACATTCCCAGTGTTTTCTACAGCAAGGACGCTGGGGAGACATGGACCGACATCAGCGGAAACCTCGAAGAAAACAAAGACGGAACGGGCACGGGTCCTTCCACACGATGGCTGGCAGTAGAAGGCGACGCCGAAGGCTACTTCCTTGGCACCAGCGTGGGGCTCTTCACTACAAAGAAGATCAAAGGCAAGAAGCAGAAGTGGTCCGCCAAAGACTTCGACAAGATCATAGGTGAGCAGGTCGTACCTCAGGTGCGTACAAGGGATGACGGGTTCGTAGCTGTCGCTGTACATGGTAACGGTCTTTACTCTGGCGAAACCAAAGTGAAGAAGCGTCCCGAGGCCAAACTGAATGTTGGCACTACGTTGTCAGATTATCTTGTGGATCTAAATCAGCCGGATACCGCGATCGACATTCAGGATGTCTTCGTCCTCGAAGATAAGAAGGGAAAGAAAAAAGGGAAGAAGGATAAGATCGACATCACGGTTACCAATAGCAATCCGGCGTTGGTCACTGCCACTTTGAATGGTGACCTATTGGAAATCAGCTACGCGCCGAATGCGGAAGGCATTGCCTCGATAGGACTTGTTGCTACCAGTGGTAAGGAAACCGTGGCAGAGGGATTTGCAATCACCGTGACTGAGCTACCTTTCTACGAGCAGTTTGGGCCGCAGGTGGGCAGTCGGCCTTCGCAATTCTTCCCTGATTTCGGGTCCATCATACAGACAGCTGCTGATATCGAGGTTCCAGCTGGAGAGCAGTGGACGATTGCCCGCGTTTTTGCTCCCGGAGGCGCCAACAATGGGCCTACACTCAATAGCGCGTCCGTGGTGATCTACGCGGATGCTGGAGGAGTGCCAGGTGCGGAGGTGTACAACAGTGGCAATATTGTCCCTGCAAATCCTGCAAGCACCAATATGGACCTCACACTTAATACACCAGCAGTCTTAAGTGCTGGGACCTACTGGATCAGCGTGTATGCCAACCTGAACTTCTTCCCGAACTTCACGCAATGGTTCTGGTCGACGCAAGCACAAGTAGTGGGTCAGCAAGGCTATTTCAGAGATCCGGGTAATCTGTTTGGTGCTGGACTGATCAACTGGGTACCGGCTTCTGTCTTTGGTGGTGTCACTGATCAGGTGTTCCAGTTGTACGGTAGTGCCGGATCGACATCAGCGGCACCTGTAACTGAGGCTGCGGAGACACTTGTAGATGAGCTCGAGGAAGGCCTGTTGGAAACAGTTGAGGCTCCTGTGAAAGTAAATGTTTGGCCTAACCCATCAGCATCAGTGTTCCGAATGAGCTTCAGCGGCCAGACGGAGTCCGACAAGGTGATCAGCATCTACGATCTGCAGGGCAAGGTGTTGAACTCTCTTTCTATACCTGGTGAGCAAGTAGAATATGTATGGGATGCGTCAGGCGTGGAGCCTGGCCTGTATCTGGTCAAGGTACAGACGGAGATAGGCTCGCACCTTTTCCGTGTCCTTAAGAGATAAAAGTTCTTTTTTCCCGAAACGCACTCTTCCTCGTGGGGAGTGCGTTTCTTTTTATATATGCGGATTGTATTCACAGCGTTTGTCTACCTGGCTTTGAGCCTTTCTCTATGCTTTGCTCAGGAAGTCAAGCCCGACCCACCCTTTTCGCCTGGCGTTGGCAATCCGTCGGATCCCATAGGTCCCGGTTTGGTCAAAGCCACTATTACCCCTTTAAGAGCTATTCAAGACACGACACTCTGCCGTAGAGAGGTTCCCAACGCTTTGATTTTGGTTGTGAATGAGGTGCTGGTATTGGGAAGTGGACTCATCACCACGCCAAATGATGGTGATACACTTGTTGTCCAGATGATCGGACAAATGGAGGTAGCCAAGACTTCCACGGCATTGCTGAAAGAAGAGTTGTGTTTCGATGCCACCTCCTCGCTCTATCGATTGCTACGTATTGAGTAGTTTGTTATGGGGTAGAAACCTAATCGGTTTGGCCAATTCCGCGAGAGTTGAAAGCGCAGGGTTATCCATATCGAGACCGGTAATATATTTGCGCAACCCAAAAAAATGATGAAGCAGCCCGTCGTCAATTTTGAAGACACCTCCGTTGCGTTTGCCGCAAAGTCCGATGCTGAGCTTCGGAAGACCTACCTGATGTTTGCCGCCATGAAGTATCCCTGGCTGGTAAAGTTGGGGACGGCGATCACGACCTTGGCGCTTCGTCTCCATCTCCCGGTAAAGGGGATCATCCGCAAGACGCTCTTCAGGCAGTTCTGCGGCGGTGAGACCATCGAGCAATGCAAGGTGACCATCGATCAATTGGGATCGTACAATGTCCAGACCATTCTGGATTACTCGGTGGAAGGCCAGGATACAGAGGAGAGTTTCGATAGCACATTGGAAGAAGCATTGCGCGTTGCGGACTTCGCTGCCAACGAACCACACATCCCTTTTTGTGTCATCAAACTCAGTGGTCTGGGGAATACGGAGCTCATGGCAAAGAAGCAGGCGGAGATACCGCTTAACGCGGACGAGCAGCGGCGCTATGATCGGTTTGAGGAGCGGGTACATCAGTTGGCTGGACGTGTGGCGGAGGGCGGTATGTGCTTCATGATCGACGCCGAAGAATCGTGGATCCAGGACGAGATCGATCGGATTGCTTATGAGATGATGCGAGAGTTCAATCGGGATAGGCCTGCGGTCTTTAATACTTATCAATTTTACCGGCATGCAGCTTTGAAGAATATGCAGCGTGCTTTTGACAAAATGAGCCGGGATGGGTTGTACTTTGGGGCCAAACTGGTCCGTGGCGCATATATGGAGAAGGAGCGCGACCGAGCACGGGAGTTGGACTATGAGGATCCCATACAACCAACAAAGGACGACACCGATCGAGACTACAATCTGGCTATCAATTTTGCGCTGGACCATCTTGATCGCTTCAGTGTCTGCGTAGGCACGCACAACGAGTACTCCAGTGCCTATGTCGCTGAGTGTGTGGATGCACGAGGTTTGGATCGCACTGATTCGCGGATATTTCTCTCTCAGCTACTAGGGATGAGCGACAACATTAGCTTCAAACTGGCCGACATGGGATTCAATGTGGCCAAGTATGTACCCTATGGGCCTGTGCGCAAAGTATTGCCTTATTTGTTCCGAAGGGCAGACGAAAACACATCTATTGCCGGACAGAGTGGACGTGAACTTACCCTCGTCAAAAAGGAGCGCGAACGGCGACGCCAGGACGGGTAGCAATAGGACTTGAGGCACACAAAATCTGTTGAAATTAAGGATTAACTTTGCGGGCTCATTTTGAGTTGACGAACAAGAAAAACACTACTTCGACATGTTGAGTGAACAGGAACTGCAACGCCGAAAGGCCCGTGAGGAATTGATGGACATGGGGATCGACCCCTATCCACCGGAGCTTTTTGAGGTGAACGTCACCGCTGCCGATATTCATGAGAACTATGAGCGGCGCAAGACGGACTACAAGCACGTTTCCATCGCTGGTCGCATCATGAGTCGCCGGATCATGGGCTCGGCATCTTTTGCCGAACTGCAAGACTCAACCGGTCGCATCCAAATCTACGTTCGCCGTGATGACATATGTCCCGACGACAATAAGGAACTGTACAACACCGTATTTAAGAAGAAGCTCGATATTGGTGATATCATCGGTGTCGAAGGTTTTGTTTTCACCACACAGACAGGTGAGATCTCTATCCATGTCAATACATTGAAGGTACTGACCAAGTCGCTTCGTCCTCTTCCCATAGTGAAGGAAGCTGTGGATGAGTCTGGCGAAAAGAAAGTGTACGACGCCTTCACAGACCCCGAGCAGCGCTATCGACAGCGCTATCTGGACCTGATCGTCAACCCTCAGATAAAGGAGGCGTTTTTCAAGCGGACGAAGCTCATAGATACCATTCGTGAGTTCTTCAACAACAAGAGCTACCTGGAAGTCGAGACTCCTATCCTGCAGCCGATTCACGGTGGGGCGGCAGCAAGGCCTTTTGTTACCCATCACAATTATTTGGACATTCCTCTTTACCTGCGTATTGCGAATGAACTCTATTTGAAGCGACTAATCGTGGGCGGATTCGATGGTGTTTATGAGTTCTCCAAGGATTTCAGAAATGAGGGCATGTCCCGGTTTCACAATCCAGAGTTTACCCAGGTGGAATTGTATGTGGCCTACAAAGACTACTTCTGGATGATGGATCTGATGGAGGAAGTAGTGGAGAAGATCGCCATCAATCTTCATGGGGATACCAAGGTGCCGGTCGGGGAGCATGTCATTGATTTTGAGAGGCCGTGGAAGCGCTATACCATGTTTGAGGCGATAGAGGAATATACGGGGATAGATATCTCGGAGATGGATGAAGAGCAACTCAGAAAGACAGGTAAAACCCTTGGTTTGGAGATAGACGATACCATGGGCAAGGCCAAGATCATCGATGAGATCTTTGGAGAGAAGTGCGAGCCACATCTCATTCAGCCGACGTTCATCATTGACTACCCAGAGGAGATGTCGCCGTTGACGAAGAAGCACCGGTCCAAGCCTGGTCTGGTGGAGCGATTCGAAGCCATATGTAATGGCAAGGAGATCATGAATGCCTACTCAGAGCTCAATGATCCCATTGATCAGCGGAAGCGATTCGAGGATCAGCTCGAGCTTGCAAAGAGAGGGGATGACGAGGCGATGGTGCTGGACGAAGATTTCTTACGAGCCTTGGAGTTCGGAATGCCGCCGACATCAGGGGTAGGACTGGGTATCGATCGGCTGACCATGATCATGACCAACTCACACTCAATTCAGGATGTGCTGTTCTTCCCACAGATGAGGCCTGAGAAAAAGCCACAAGTGGCGACCGAAAAGGATTACGCAGACAATGGCATTAGTGAGGAGTACATTCCCATTCTCCAACAGCTGGGACATACAACGCTGGAAACAATACATTCCGCAAACGTCAATAAGTTACATAATGACGTCTGCGGAATGCGTAAGAAGTTAAAGCTAAAGGACGTAAAGAACCCGACTAAAGAGGAGGTCCAAAGTTGGATAGACGGCCCGTCTGCTTAAGAATTGCTTGCTAGCGACTTATCAGCCAGTACTCGGTACTTGTCCATGATCCGA
The DNA here is from genome assembly GCA_965227935.1 of Cyclobacteriaceae bacterium. Classification (GTDB taxonomy): domain Bacteria; phylum Bacteroidota; class Bacteroidia; order Cytophagales; family Cyclobacteriaceae; genus JAWPMT01. The sequence continues at coordinate 1,856,862 of CBDDGS010000055.1, forward strand.
AAGACGATATGTCTCACAAATCGATTGTTGTCGAAGCGGTCATTGCCGAAAATACCGGAGGCATAGCCCTGCCATACCGTCTTTCTTTTCCTGCGGTCATAAAATGATATTAGCAGTGTGCCCTCGCGCAGGTCGCAGAGAACAGGATTGTACTGAGCGTCTTCGACGTTCCATGTTCCACCTTCGGAGTTGGCACTAAAATTCATCAGCGTTGTGTCACCTTCGATACCGGCATCCGGCGCATCGGCGATGAGTTTGCTGGAAAAGTTCTGATTCACCCACTGCTCGAAATCAGGCTGGGAATATCCCTTCATCTGGAAATCGTCGTAATAGAGCTTGTAGAAGATGAGCAGGTTTGGCTTCTTTTCCCGATGCTCGTATCCCCAGGTATCAAGTGTCTGACGTAGGTACGTCTCAATCAATTCCTTGTGAGTATCAGTTCCTTCGAAGTTCTTATCAGCAATAAAGTTATAGGAGTCATAATGACCGAAACTACCGTCAAAACTGTAGTCCGACTCAATAACATGACCGTAGTAGTTACCGCACCCTGCGAGTAACCCAACACACAAAATCAAACAGATCTTTCTCATTAGGCAAGTATATTTCTCGGTATAATTTAAATTTTCTAACTAGGAAACTAGCTGAAGAGTTATTAACAATATAAGAAACTCACAAAATTCTACCGGAAGGGCTTGCTGCGGACAAAAATCCGGCCGCTAAACCATCCGACCATCAAGAATCCTTGAGTTTTTATCTTTGTACAAAAGTTACTGTTTTTTTCCTTACAAGGTTGGCTCGCTTATGAATGCTTATGTCGCGGTACTGAATTATGCCATTCCTTTTTTCATCATCTTATTGCTGATAGAGGCTGTGATCGCCCATTTCCAGGGCAAATCAGTGATTCGATCCATGGACACACTTTCCAGTTTAAGTTCCGGGCTTACCAATGCCACGAAGGATGTGTTGGGGCTTACGCTGGTTATCGTTTCGTACGCGTGGGTGGAGGCGCGTGTGGGATTGTTCGATATCCAATCGACCTGGCTGGTATATGTCATTGCTTTCATCGGGGTAGATTTTGCCGGTTACTGGATACACCGGCTTTCACATCAGGTCAACTACTTCTGGAATCATCACATCATTCACCATAGTAGCGAAGAGTTTAATCTGGGTTGCGCCCTTCGTCAGACGATTTCGGCATGGTTTTCTATTTCCTTCTTTTTTCTCTTACCTACTGCCGTGTTAGGTGTGCCTCCTGAGGTGATTGCTGTCGTGCAACCACTGCATCTTTTTGCCCAATACTGGTACCATACGCGATTGATTGGAAAGATGGGCTTTCTGGAGCACATCATCGTTACGCCTTCACACCATCGGGTGCACCATGCCATCAATGCGGAATACATGGACAAGAACCTGGGGCAGATCTTTATCTTTTGGGATAAGCTTTTTGGGACCTACCAGCAAGAGCTTGACGATGTGCCTCCCGTGTACGGAGTAAAGCGCCCCCCTCGGACGTGGAATCCCATTCTCATCAATTTTATGCATCTCTGGCTTTTGATAAAGGATGCCTGGCGAGCTCGGTCCTTCAAGGACAAATTGAGGATTTGGTTTATGCCAACAGGATGGAGACCACAGGATGTGGTTGAGCGATACCCCGTGGAGGCCATTGACGACGTCTACACGTATGAAAAGTACGACCCTCAACTCCCGCCATTTCTGAAGACCTGGTCGTGGGTACAGTTTGTCATCACCTTTTTCTCGATGATGTATATGTTCAATACGTTGATGGCCATTGGGTATTCACAGGCATTGATCTATGCCGGCTTCATCGCCTTGTCAATTTTTAGTTACACGACATTGATGGATAGACATCGCCTGGCATTTGTAGTCGAAGCAGTCAGGGCGGTTGTTGGCGTCGGGATCATTGCATGGCAGGGTGACTGGTTCCTGTTGGGCACTGTTGTTCCTTACGCCAACCAGCTGGTACTGCTATACCTTGCCTTATCATTGGCCGTGACTTTCTACTATGTCAGGCGCTTCACACCGGAGAAGACCCTTTCGTCACAAGCCGTCGCCTAGTGTTCGATTCCCTGACCGAAACTGAGCAGGTGGCCGTCAGGGTCTGCGATGTCAAAGTCTCGCATAGCATAGTCTCGATCCCCTATCTCACTGGTGATGTTGACACCCTCTGATCGTAGGGCCTCGTAGAGTTCGTCGATGCGCGAGACGAAGATCATGATCGCAATGTGTTGGCTATTGGGCCGAAAGTCTTCATCGCTCTTTGTAAGATGGATCGATACATCCCCGGCCTTCATCACCGCGTAGTCCACGGGATCGCCCCACTTGAATGTATTTTCAAATCCTAATTTGTCCTTGTAGAATGCCAGCGACCTCTGCACGTCTCGTACGGGTAAGATCGTCGCTGCATGAGAGTAGTGATCTTTCATCCTGTGTTGGGTTAATCCGTCGTTGTCTGATTTAACTACGTTAGAGTCGTCCGATCGTTGCCAATTGGGACGAATGCACAATAGAAGATGTCCGTAGCAGAAGGCCCTTCTACTTCTTCAAGTCATAGACTACTCCAAAAGAAAAGTAGGGGCTGGCCAGAATATTCTGTCCGCTCAAAGCCCCTAGCGCCGCCGCCGAGACTCCAAAGCCATTCTTAAAAAGATACCCCACCTCAGGTCCCACTGATGTGAATTCGAGATTGTTGGAGAAGATGCCCGTTTGGCTCGCAGGTGCATCTCCATTGTTGAACGATTCGATGACTGCCAATTTCATAGCTACGAAGAATCGTGATGGGAAGAAAGCACCCACTTCCGCCCCATACCTGAACTCGTCGGAGAAGTCCTTTGTCCTGTTGTTGAATCCAACGTACGCGGAGGCGTAATATGGGGCAGGATAAAAGGAGTAGCCACCATGGATACGCAGCAGTTGGTTGAATTCACCATCACCGGATTGCAAGACGCCAGATTCTCCGCCACTCGTTTCTCCCAGTGGAAGACCCAGCAGTAGGCTTGTGGATAATACCCATGGACCTTTCTTGAGAATGCCGAATTGTAGGGCTATGTCGGTATCCCCAAACGAGTTCGATTCATCGCCAGCCTCGGTATTGGTTGAGATGGCAAACTCTTGCTCGTTGATAGTATTTCGAAAGAAGAACGGTACATAAGCCACCAACGTCAGGCGGTCGGTGAGGCCGTATTCTGCGTAGAGGCTCGTGATATAGACACCCGCTGTCTTGATGTCCTGAATTTCACCCTCGGGAGAGTAGAAGGCGTCTGATACGATAAATGATTCCGCCAGTTTGAAATATCCGGTGCCGCGATCCTTGTGCCATGCACCCTGAGAAAATGCGGAGTAGCTGGCCATCGTGAACAGTATCGCAATGAGGAGGTTTGTAAATCTTGTCATTCTTGTAAAATCTTAAGGGAAACGCTATTCGAACTGACCGGTGCCAAATCCAACACCGAAGGGTTTGCAATAGACCAGCACATAATCGAAGTCTCCAAGGTCTACGGTAGAGGGCACGTTGTACGAATCGGCACCACTGGAGGATCGAAGAGGTCCAATTTCTACTCCACCACTTACGTTGGTCCTGTTATTGGAGAGATAGAGGTACAAGCCCGGCCCATTTTGAGCGCTGAAATCTTCTGACAGCTGTAGTTTCAAATTGCCACTGACGGTAGCCGAGAGTACGGCCTCGCCACTGACGCGATAACCATTAAGCCCCTCCAGTTCAGCTACCCGGGAGAGGCTTTCCTGAGTGCCAACGCGAAGCTGGAAGACGCCCTCTGCACCTTCACCGGAGACGAGGATATTGACGTCTCCCTCGTTGGAGGTACTGGTTACCAAACCATCCTGATCGACCAAGGCGATTGTCTCGTTGCTGCTTTCCCACGTGAACGTCACTCCCTCCACCACGGTGCCGGAGGTTGTCAAAGCACGTGCGGACAATTGGAGTGTGGTACCTGGTTCTACTACCGATACATCGCCCGGAGAGGTGATCTCAACCAGGGCGACAGATGTCGCATCATCCCTGACATTTACATTGATTGCGTCGCTAGTGACGCCAAAAGCACTGGCTTGAATTCTCGCACTACCGGAGCTTAGTGCTGTGAGCGTTCCATTTTCGTCGACCATAGCCACTGCGGGGTTGTCACTTTGCCAGGAAGCTCCTTCCAGCAAAAAGGTACCTCCCAGATCACTGGATCCCTGAGTTTCCAGCTGGGCGGTCTCGCCCACCAGCTTGGCGAAGCTTCCATTCACAAAGGTCGCATCCTCCGGCGGCAATACTTCGAGGGCGATCAATGTGTCTTGTACTTCATCGGTGCCAATGCAGCCGTAAAGGAGCGCGACCAATCCGATGAAGTACCAATTCTTTGTTTTCATGAGTAGATTCTTTTTATGACAGTCTCGGGAGCCATGCATGTAGGGCACCTTTTCTATCATGTGACACTCATGATACTGGTAGAAGTGAAAAGGGGTTGTTTGGATAAAGTCTTGTAGCTGACCTATGTCTTATTCTCGATCGAATTCGCGGCAGCTAGAAGGAATCCAGGAAGTTTCTGCGTCGTTCGATCTTCAATTCCTGCAGGAGAGTAGCTCGTGGGCGAATGCTCAGATTAAACGACTGGTAGCGGCCAAAGGGCACAACGCTGAACTGCAGCGTCCAGCAGTGCAGATCCCTGCTGACGGAGATTCGGGTCGTCGTGAATTCTTTTTGCTCGATGTCATAGCCGGAGTTGAAACTAATCTGTGTTTTCGGAGTGAGGGCGAGCGATCCATTGAATGAGAGGGTCTGGGTGATGCGAGGATCCTCGAAGCCTCGTTGCGTCCGTCTGATGGAGTAATTGGCACTCAAACGCCAGGGGAGGTTGAAGTCGATGTACTCGTCGGGATTGTTTCTAATGGCCTCAATTTCCTCGGGATCAGCGAAGGGTGGAGCCATATTCGGATCGTCAAAAATGCTGGTCGTGGATCTATCGAGGAAGTCCGTTTCTTCTTCCTCCTCGTCTTCATCGCCGCCCTTGCGTTTAAAGGTCTGGGGGCTTAGGCTGAGGCTCATGTTGGCTCCTACGTTAGTGAGCTGACCTAGTCCCTGGCCATTGTCCCAGGCAAAGCTGTTCACGCGTCTTTGTTGTACAGTTCTCGTCCCCGTAGAAGAGGTGCTCTCACTAATGAGTTCGTAGATGTAAGGGTCGATCTGCCCGTTGAGGTTGATACTGAGAGCCCGGTTGAAAAATGAAGTCCGGGCACTCCAGCTGATGTTCGACAGCTGAAAGGAGTCCGCCGCAAAATTGTAGCCCGTATTCATCGACAGGTTGTCGAAGATTTTGATCTTTTTGAATTGTGTGCTGTCTTCTTTGTCCCGGACCTTCATTTCCAGGTTATTCGTCAGATTGAAACCCACGCTCCGGCTTTCCCCAGAGGGTGGTGAGCCAAATGCGAAGCCCTCATACTTGCTCAGCCTCCTTGTATTGCCCAGACTATCGATCTGCACGTCCGTGTACACACCTTTGCCGGGTTCGCCGAAATTGGGATTGTAAGTGAAGGAGATACTTGGAGTGATGACGTGGCGGATGGCTTCTATTTTCTTGCCCTTGATGAAGTAGGTACCGTAGACGATCGTGTTCATCGAGGCGCCTGATCTCCAGGACCCTGCGCGGCTGAAGGTATTTACCGTATCGACGCGAACACCATTCAGTTCCTCATCGTATTCATACTTCAGCTCTTTGGGGTACCACAATTCCTGGTAATTGAAGCTCGGTGAAATGGTGAAATGCTTCATAAGCGTGAACGAAGTAGAGATCGGTATGGAGTGGCGGCCGCCAATCTTTGATCTGCCCAGCACCTCATCAAATTCTTTGAAGAATTCAAGTGTACTATCGGCCTTCGGGTCGGCATTGACTACCCAGGTGGGAGTGGATACGGGCGCATTTGAGAGCTCATTCCTCGCCACGAAATTGTGGCTGAGGTTCAGCTTGGCCAGAACGCTGTTGGGGTCATTCGTCAACTTCTTGAACGGATTGACACGGTTGACATTGAGGGTCATGTCAGGTAGTGTGACGTTCATGATGCCAGTGGAGATATTCTGATTTTGTCGGAGACCCAGATTCAAGCTTCCCCATCGGAAACGTGTCCTATAGCTGGCGTTGGAGGTGAACTGGGCATTGATACTTCGCTCAAAATCCTGATTTACTAGGTTGTTGTTTTCGTTGTAAGTGGAGGTACCGGCAGAGACGGCGGCACTAAAGCTCGAGGGTCCGCGTGTTTCAGGTGTGTGACTCCATCGGATCCACATGTCGTTGACTTTTGTTCCCCCCTCCACGTCGTCGGTGATTGTCCGGTTGAATGAGTAGGAAAAACTGCCACTGTAGCTATAGCGCTTCTTGTATCGACTCGATAGGTTGAACCCTGCACCTCCGCGAGAATAGATGTCGACTGTCGCACTCAGATCGATATAGTCGCTGATGGCCCAGTAGTACCCACCATTGCGTAGGTAGAACCCACGCCGCCGCTCTTCACCATATGTGGGGAACAGGACGCCGGATACTTTCGTCTTGGGCTGGGGAAACATACCGAAGGGCAGTGCCAAAGGTGTGAAGATAGATTTCTTCTCTGTGGACCGAAACTTGAGTACAAAAGGGCCGGAGACTACCTTGTTGCCGGGAATAAGCTTCAGTTTGCTTGATTCGATGTAGAAATGTGGATCGCTCAGATTGCACGTGGTGTAGCGAGCACGGGTGATGAAGAGCTCATCCTTTTCATTTTTCTTGACTTGCTCTCCATGCATGAAGGCTCCGTCCTGCTCCGTGATCACACCCTGGATCGAAGCACGTTTATTTTTGAAGTTGTAGACGATGTTGTCGGTTTCATAAATGTCTGACCCATCAGAAAATACGGGTTTACCCACTTTATTGCCCGTGGAGTCTGACACATAGACCGACTTGATCACTTGTGACTGCCAGTTGACGTCCGTTTTCTCAGCTTCCAGTGTGATTTCGCCATAATCGACATGGGTTTGCCCATACATCACAATAGACTGACTCTTCAAATCGAAATAAATGGAGTCTTTGGCGTTATAGTTGATAGTAGTCTCTATGTCAGAATCCGCTGCTTGAATACCGGACTGGACACGGGATCCAAATCTGCCGGAATCCAGCTGGAAAGAGGTGTCTGCGATACTATCAGCTGGAAGGATTTGAGCGAGAGAATCCAGGGATTCTTGCGAGAGAGAATCTGATTGTGCGGAACTAGAATAGAAAAGGAAGATGAAAAACCCTAAACAAGCAAGTCGCCTCAAGCAGTCCTCCGATTTTAATTTTGGGGAAAATTGTACAATTTTGTGTAAAACTATCGCATTTTACTATACAACTAGGGTAAAGTGAGGAATATTGCGATACTGATGTTGTTTTCCTTCGTGCTGCTTCTTGCATCGTTTACAACCACCGAGAAGCCCAGCACAATTATCTCTACTATCGTACTCGATCCAGGTCATGGCGGCAGGGATCCTGGCACCAGTGGGAGCATGTCCAGAGAGAAGGATATTGCACTTTCCATCTCCAAGCACCTTGGACGTATCATCGAAGAGAATATGGAGGGAGTCAAGGTATTGTACACCCGAGACGATGACAGCTTCCCCAGCCTTCATGAGCGCTCCAATTTTGCCAATCGCAACGCTGCAGATCTCTTTATTTCCGTTCACTGCAATTGGATCGGTAATCCCCGGGTCTATGGTACAGAGACGTACGTCATGGGCTTGCACAAGACTGACGAGAATTTTGAGGTGGCCCGACGGGAAAATGCGGTCATTCTGCAGGAGGAAAACTATGAAGAAAACTACGAGGGATTTGATCCTAATTCCCCGGAATCGTACATTTTCCTGACTCTGCAGCAGAGCGCCTATCAGGAGAGCAGCGTTCACCTTGCCGAGAGCATCGAACGCCAACTCGGCACTCGTGCCGGACGCAAGAGCCGGGGTGTGAAGTCTGCCGGCTTCTACGTACTCTTCAATACTACCATGCCCAGCGTGCTCGTTGAAACGGGCTATTTGAGCAATTCAAAAGAGGAGCTTGACCTTAATGATGATCTGAAACAACGCTATATTGCGTCAGGGATTTTCAGAGCAGTCCGCGATTACAAAAAAGAAGTAGAATCAAATTAGGACATTAAGTGTCAAAAGAAGTACGCATTGGAATCATTGCAGTCGTATCGGGTGTCATCTTATACTATGGATTCAACTTCCTGAAGGGCAGTGATGTACTTTCCAAAAACAACTACTATTTCGCAGTCTACAACAACGTCGGCAGTCTAGCTACTTCCAATCTGGTCAAGATCAACGGAGTACCTGTGGGACGGGTCACCCGCATCGACTTATTGCAAGCTGCCACGAACAAGGTGCTGGTAGAATTTGACGTTCGCGAAAACATCATCCTCGGCGAGGGTACCGTTGCTGAGTTGACCTCTGATTTATTGGGAGGGACATCGATCATCTTATTTGCCGGCGATCTCTCGAAGCCGATGAATTCAGGGGACACCATTACTTCACGAGTGGACAAGGGCCTCGAAGAGATCCTCGAAAGTGCCCGCCCCGTTGCTAATAATCTCAATATTGTGATGAACAAGTTGGACGCATTACTGGAAGAATTTCAGGGCATCGGTGACCAGCTCAAGCAGACCGTATCCAAAGTCGACACCACACTCATGATCGTGAATGGTACGCTCTACGCTACAACAGGGACGATGGACGAAAGCAAGATTCTCATCCAAAACATCAACGATAGGATAGACCAGTTGGAGCCACTGCTGGCCGGTGCTGATACGCTGGTAAGTTCTCTCAACTCTGAAGCTGTCAGTACCCTCGAAGAGATCCAGCGCCTCACCTCGCAGCTTAGCACCCTGGTGGAAGGTCTCAATGCTGGCGAGGGAACTGTCGGGAAATTCCTGAAGGACGACTCACTTTACAACAGCCTCAATATCCTACTCGTGGACATGGATAGCCTTGTCAATCATTTCAACAATTACCCCAAAGACTTCTTGAAGCCGCTGGGTCGAAAGAACAAGAAACTGAAGGGCGTCTCCAACGACTAATGAGGGGGTAGGGCATCCAATGGATATCAACTTCAATCGCAACGAAGACGAAAACAAGCAACTCATCTCACGCCTTGATCATGAGCTGGAAAAGGTCCGGGCTGGTGGCGGTGAGAAGAAGATCGCCTCTCAACACAAGAAGGGAAAGCTCACGGCCAGGGAGCGGATTGCCTATTTGATCGATGAAGGCACGGAATTGCTGGAGATTGGAGCCTTGGCCGCACATGACATGTACCAGGAGCAGGGCGGATGTCCTTCGGCGGGAGTGGTGACAGGCATTGGCTATGTGTCCGGTCGCCAGTGTGTCATTGTCGCCAATGATGCCACTGTAAAGGCGGGTGCGTGGTTTCCAATGACAGCCAAGAAAAACCTCAGGGCTCAGGAAGTTGCGATGGAAAATCGCCTACCCATCATCTACCTCGTAGATAGTGCGGGTGTATTCCTGCCTATGCAGGATGAGATCTTTCCCGACAAGGAGCATTTTGGTCGTCAGTTTAGGAATAATGCGTGGATGTCCTCTCACGGCATCGTGCAGGTGGCCGCGATCATGGGTAGCTGCGTGGCAGGTGGCGCGTATCTACCGATCATGTCTGACGAAGCCATGATCGTAGACAAGACAGGAAGCATTTTCCTTGCAGGTAGTTATCTGGTGAAAGCCGCCGTCGGGGAGGTGATCGACAATGAGACGCTGGGAGGTGCGACTACTCACTGTGAGATCTCTGGTGTGACGGATAATAAGTACGAGACGGATGAGGCCTGCCTCGACGCCATAAAACGGATCTTCGACAAGATCGGCGCTCCCGAAGATGCTGGATTTGATCGAAAGGAGCCGCAGCCACCAGCGAAGGATGAGAACGAGATCTATGGCCTGTTTCCGCCCAATCGCTCACAGCAATACGACATGCTTGACATCATCCATCGACTGGTAGATGGTTCGGAGTTTGACGAGTATAAACAAGACTATGGCCAAACCCTGGTCTGTGGTCTCGGCAGAGTGGACGGATGGGCGGTAGGCATTGTGGCCAACCAGCGAAAGGTCGTCCAAGCCAAAAAATCTGGTGGCGGCAAGGAGATGCAAATGGGTGGCGTGATCTACTCGGATTCGGCCGACAAAGCTGCCCGATTTATCATGAACTGCAACCAGCGCAAGATTCCTCTGATCTTCCTGCATGACGTCAATGGTTTCATGGTAGGGAGCCGGTCGGAGCACGGAGGTATCATCAAGGACGGCGCCAAGATGGTCAATGCTGTAGCCAACTCTGTGGTGCCCAAAATCAGTTTTGTCCTCGGGAGCTCGTATGGTGCGGGCAACTATGCGATGTGTGGCAAGGCTTATGATCCAAAGTTGATATATGCATGGCCTACCGCTGAAATTGCTGTGATGAGCGGCAACTCGGCGGCAAAGACGTTACTGCAAATAAAGTTGGCGGGGTTAGAGGCCAAAGGGGAAGAGATCAGTGACGAGGAGAAAGAGAAGATGCTGGACAAGATCAAGTCCTCGTACGACGAGAAGATCAGCCCCTATTATGCCGCCTCGCGCCTTTGGGTGGACGGCATCATTGACCCATTGGAGACGCGCCGGGTCATATCTGAGGGAATCAAGGCCGCCAATCAGTCACCACCTGACAGGCCATTTAATGTAGGAGTAATTCAAACGTGATTGAATGAAGGAATCGGAGCTCAAGGCGCTGGTGGTGCTATTGGATGATGAGGATGCGGAGGTGGTATCGCACGTCGAGGACAAGATCAGGTCGCAAGGCACGGGGATCATCCCGTTCCTCGAGCAAGAGTGGGAGACGAATTTTAACCCTACCCTGCAGCGTAGGCTGGAAGATCTTATCCACCTACTGCAATTTGAGCTTCTGCAGGAACGGCTCTCTGCATGGAGTGATGGTGATCAGGAAGACCTACTCGAAGTACTTTGGCTTATCAGCACTTATCAATATCCCGACCTTGATTATCAGGACTTATCCCAGCAACTGGAGCAGCTGTACATAGAGACCTGGCGTGAGTTGAAAGATGGCCTTTCGCCATTTGATCAGGTGAAGATCATCAACAGCGTCCTGTTTGACAGATTCAAGTTTCGAGCCAACACCAAGAACTTTCACTCACCCGCCAACTCCATGATCAATTCGGTACTGGAGAGCAAGCGCGGCAATCCGATATCCTTGAGCGCCATCTATTTACTCATCGGTCAGAAGCTCCGTCTGCCAATCTACGGCGTCAACCTACCCAACCTCTTCATTCTCACCTATAAGAGTGATCAGCTGCAGTTTTACATCAATACGTTCAATAGGGGCCTCATTTTTTCGAGAGACGACATTGTCAACTACATTGAGCATTTGCAGCTGCCGTTGAAGGACGCGTATTTTCAGCCGTGCTCACACCTGGAAATAGCCGTGCGATTTCTGCGAAATCTGGTAGTATCGTTTGAAAAACTGGGGGAATATCAGAAAAGCGATGAGGTTAAAAACCTGCTGCTCGCTTTGGGCGAATCTCACCTCGAGTAGATACTGTGCATCTGCAGGTTGTGACTGTAGACCACAATTTTTTGCTTTAGATCAGCGGGGTTGAGAGGCTTCACGATGAAGTCATTCATGCCGGCCGCCGTTACCTTCTCATACACGTTGGAGATTGAGTCTGCCGAAATGGCGATGATCGGCAGGTCGCGCAGCATGTCGTTGCTCCTGATGAGCTTTGTGAGCTCATAGCCATCCATGATCGGCATCTGTAGATCCAGTAAGACCAGATCGTACGAATTCTTTACAATCTTCTCGAAGGCCTCTTTGCCGTTCTCCGCATCATCAGCGTCAATACCCCACTTGTTGAGGAATTGATTGAGGATCATACGGTTCATCTCGTTGTCATCTACAACAAGTACTCTTAGACCTTGAGGCACGCCTTCATCGATCTGCTCCATACGGCGGCTAGCCTTGTCTTCGGGACCTGACCTCTCAAACTCGAGCACAAAGGAGATGACGGATCCGCCACCCTGTTGACTCTTTACCGTGAAGTCCGAGCCCATCATGCTGATGAGCGCTTTGGCAATTGAAAGTCCCAGACCTGATTCCCCATACTTGCGGGAGATGTCGTTGTCCCCCTCCTGGAATCGGTCAAATATCTTTGTGAGATCATCGGGCGCAATGCCGATGCCAGAGTCCTCGATTTCAAAGCGTACCCTGACCTTCTCGCCTTTTTCCCTGTTGCAGTATTTGGCCGTCAATCGGATATTACCTTCATCAGTGAACTTGATGGCGTTGCTCAAGAGGTTGTCCAGGACCTGAGTAAGTCGGAAAGAATCCCCGCTTACGTGGATAGGGATCAAGGGATCAAAGTTGAAGTCGAACTTGATGTCCTTCTGCGCTGCAGATAGCTTGTAGGTCTTGGCTATTTTCTTGATCGTCTCATGCAAGTCGAAGTCGATGTTGTCTAATTGCAATTGACCTGTATACATCCGGTTGAAGTCCAACACGTCATCGATGAGACCCAGCAGCGCGTCCACTGATCTTTCGAGTGTGCCAATATTTCTTTTGATTTCCCCGATATTCTCTTCCCGGGAGATTAAGTGGGTCAGTCCAACGATGGCATTGAGAGGTGTCCGGATCTCGTGGCTCATGATCGAGAGGAAGTCCTCTTTGACTTTTTCGCTGTGCTCCACTTCTTGCATCGCACCGCCCAGTTTTTGCGAAAGCTCATCGATCTGTGTGGCCAGATCATGCTTCTGTCGCTCGATCATCTGTTGATTTTCTTGTCTTTCCTCGATATAAGGTCCTTGGGCCTTTTGGCGTAGGCTTTTGCCAATGATGCCAAGTGAGTAGGCAGATAGAGGAACATGAAGTACCGTGGTGAGCGCTATGATCAGGTTGCTAGCAATGGGGATGTGCCAGAGTAGGGTCCCTAGTAGGAGTCCCACTACCATGATCACGGTGCCAAGGAAGAAGTACTTGATTTCTCCCATGCTCTTGTTGTAAATATTGACGATCACCACTGCGCCCACTGCTGCATCCGCGATCAGGACGTACCTGACCACCTTAGCGACGATCCCAAAGGAGTCGGGATTGATCATTGCAAGGGAACAAACAGCAAAAAACACCAGGTTCGTGTAACCGGTCCACTTCAGCAGTACCTGGGACTCGAGCTCTACTTTGGCAGCAGTTGTCACCTGCTCTATCATCCGGTAATAGCAAAAAGGCATCACCAGAATACTGCAGAGAAAGAACCGTACGAGTGTCGGTTGCCCATCTAGTACAAACTCCCTGAGGAAACCTGTTGAGAATGTGTAAAACGCCATTGTCGACAGGAGCAAAATGCTAAAACAGGAATAGGCTTTCACCCGCTGCTTGAAATAAGTGAACAATGTATACCCGATGGCGCAAAGCAGAAATACCAGGAAGGGCACCTGAGTCATGATTGTCAACTGCTGATCCTTCATCCAACCGTCTAGGGTATTGAAGGTCAATTCCGTGCTGTGTCCATTCAAGACACCCTCTGTACGGACATAAAGGTCATAGCTTTCATTTTCAGTGAGTTGTATTCTGGCTATGTTGTCGCTTTGAACCTGACGCTCTGCGCTAGGTACCAGGTAGCCTGTCTTCAGGTGGTTGACCTCCTGTCCTTCCTGGAAAATGAAAACATCGACGTAGTCGTGCTTGCCAAAGTCAATGATAAATTCTGTTATGTCCGAAGTCTGGATCGCTATTTTCCGCCACAGGGCTTTACCGCTGTTTTTTGACGGCAATTCCTGCAGGGCACTTAGTGGTCGGAAGCGTGTGTGGGCGGGGTCCGGTGTGGTGACTGTGGCGTCGGTCACACCATAAAAGATTGTTTCGGCTTGATCGTCAGTTTGTAGTAGGCGATCTATGGTCATCGCCTCCTGACCTACGACGTGGAGTTTCAGGCCGGAAATAAGAATGAAGATAAGAAGTGATCTTAATAAAGTCTTCACAATCGTCAATGCTAGGGTTGTATGCCTTGCGGCAATTGCCTTCGTTGTTTATAACGGAGACTATGCAAACAAGCATCAAAGTGGACTCTTCTACTATTGATTTTCGATGATCGACCGATATGAATCGTTCAATGGGTATATTCTCCCACAGGCAAAATCACGGCCTGGAATAAACGAGGTAGTACTGTTTTACCTGCTCCAGTACCAAAGGAACGTGTATGGTGCCATCTTTCGTGATCAGATCCGCCGCTACCTCATTTTCCAGTAGTTGTATTTTTATGTGTTCTTTGAAGCTGATATTCTTTTTACCATAGCGCTTGTATATGGCTTCCTTGGCGGCCCATATCACACATAGCGCGAGCTCATTATTTTCGTAGACATACTCCGTCTGGTGCAAAAATTTGTGTTGGATCTTCACCATTTGCTGGCGTGGCCACTCCACATCTATACCACATGGACCGTTTAGGTCTATCATGACCGATGCGATAGGGAAGGAATGAGAGATGGAGATCTGCGCTGTGGAGTTGATCAAAAAGGGCTTGCCGTATTCATCCTTGCGGATGCCCTGAAAGTCAATTCCGAACCGCATACAAAGGTTTTCGATGAGGATACGAGTGGCTATCCACTCTGCTAGTTTGTGGGGATGATAGGTGCGTTCGGGACGATGAGGATATAGTTCGCCCAGTTGATCCAGAGGTTCCGAAATCTTCCAGATGGCGTAAGCGGAAGTAGCATCGATCCTCTTTGAGAGCATTAAGGGCATAAGTGAATTTACGGCAGCCGCGTTTATTAGCAATTGTAATAATTTTGTATCTCTTTAATGGAAGAGATGCCAAAGGTCGAAGTACGAAAAGCTCAGACACTTACGGGTCACAAGGATTCCTTGTTCACAATTGTACAAATCAATGATCGTGAAATCCTGTCTGCGGGAGCTGATGGCATGATCGTCCGCTGGGACCTTGGTGATCAGGACAAAGGGGCTGTGATTGCGAAAGTGCAATCTTCTGTGTACGCCATGACCTTGAGTGGCGGCAAGCTTATCGTGGGGGAGAATTTCAACGGCCTCCACGTCATCGATGTCGACGATCAACAGGAGATATCCACATTGGAAATGAAAAACAAGGCCGCCTTTTTTGACATCAAGGTCATTGATGACCAATACTGGTGTGTCACTGGAAGCGGTGAGTTATTGGTCGTCGATCAGGATATGAGGTATGTACATCAGGGACCTATCAGCGATAAGAGTGCCCGATGCATCGCCGAGGTGCCTGGGAGAGAAGAAGTAGCGGTGGGATGCAGCGACAACACCATCAAGATCATTGGCAAAGATGATTTCCGTGTCAGGTTTGAGCTCGAGGCACATCAAAACTCCGTTTTTGCATTGACGATGAGCCCTGATGGGAAATATTTGATAAGTGGAAGTAGAGATGCCCACTTGAAGATCTGGAACGTCGAGGGCTACACACTCCATCAATCCATTGTGGCTCATATGTACGCCATCAATCACATTGATTTCAGTCCCAATGGCCATTATTTCGTAACTTGTAGCATGGATAAGTCGGTGAAGGTCTGGGACTACGCAACTTTCAAACTCCTAAAGGTGATAGACAAAGCCCGCCACGCGGGACACGGTACATCCGTCAATAAGTTACAATGGATGACAGATTCGATCGTTGCATCATGCAGTGACGACCGAACTGTTTCAGTTTGGGAGATCGACATAAACTAAAACCATGAAAATTACGCCCATAGAAATAAGGCAAAAGAGTTTCGAGAAGAAACTGCGCGGCTACGACAAAGAGGAGGTGAGTGCTTTTTTGCTGTCTCTTTCCAATGAATGGGAGCGCGTCCTGGACGAAAACAAGGAAAACAAAATCAAACTTGATCAAGCACTAAAGGAGGTCGATAAGTTGCGGGAGGTGGAGAATTCGCTCTTCAAGACCCTCAAGACGGCCGAAGACACAGGTGCCAATCTCGTGGATCAGGCCAACAAAGCCGCTGCATTGCATCTCAAGGAAACGCAGATGAATGCGGAGGCCATCATGAGTGAGTCCAAGAGCAAAGCACGAGGTATTATCGAGCGCGCAGAACAGCAGGCCAAGGAGATGATCGAGGAGATGCAGGAGGCCCTGAAGAATCTAGAGAAGAACTATCGCTCACTGGAAAATCAGCGCGACAACCTTTTGAGCGAGTTGCAGAATTTGGCGTCCGATATCATGGATCGGATGGCTCGGACTACAAAACACAGCGCTTCCTTCAAGGTGGAAGATCACATGAAAAAGGTGCGGAGCATGGTCAGGGACTCAGAAGCGCGCATCAGGGAGCAGCATCTGGACAGTGCGTCCATCAAAACCGTGCAAATTCCCGATCTGGATCCCCAGTCAAAAGACAGCGTTGAGGAGCTAAAATCCTTTATCCAATCGAGGAAGGCAGCCCAGAACATGGAGTCGGACCCCGCGACGGAGGGTGGCAGTGCCAAGAAAAAGGAGGAGGCCTCCAAAAACGGCAACAAACAAAAAGGTGAGCCGCGTCGTCCCCAGGCGCAGTCCGTTGATTCTTCCAAAGGTCAATCCGAGGAAGGTGGCGAAGGAGGTTCATTTTTTGATTCCCTGTAAGAAGACCCTTTGCCAGTAAATGGGAAAGATCAAGCTGGAGGCTATTGAGTTTCACGCCTTTCACGGTGTCTATGCTGAGGAGCGAGAGCACGGTAATACATTCAGTGTAGACATCGAAGTCGAGTATCCTTTTGAGAAGGAGGCGGAAAAAGATGACCTGGAACTGACAGTAAATTATGAGGTGCTGTACGAGATCACAAAAAAGATCATGGAAGTACCCTCTCATTTGCTGGAGCACCTTGCGATGACAATCGCGCGGGCCATACGTCAAACATTTCCTGATATCTTGTCCGTGACCATCTCGGTCTCGAAATATAATCCGCCCATCGGTGGGAAGTGCAAGGCGGCGACAGTGACCGTTACGTTGTAGCCGGCTCCTGGTCTTCGAAGTGAAATCCCCGGGCGTCAGAGCCTTCGTAGAAATCCAACTTCTTTCCAATGATGTACATGAGTTCCCGCTTTTGTATGATGACGGGAATGGATGCGATGGTGATCGCCAGATCGTCGTCTTTCTGTTTGTCGAAACCCAGGGTGAGCGCCACTGCCATACACCCCTGACCGCCTCTGACCGTTATTCGCAGCTTGTAATCCTGGGGTATGCTCTTCTTCTCAAAGATCAGTTTGATTTCCTCGGCCGCTCTTTCTGTTATGGCGATTGGCTCGTGCATTCTTTTGTCAGTGTTGGAAAGTGGATCTGTTCCTTCGCGGGGAGCAAAAATAACTAACTTTATCGCACAAACGGTTTTGAATACTCTTCATGCAAGAACTAGTTGAACTCGCCAAGATTTTAGCACCAGCAGCTCTTATTCTTTATCTAGCTTACCTTTTGGTGCGATCCTTTTTGAACAATCAGCTCGAGGAGCTACAGTTTCAGATCAAACAAAAGGGACAGGACACCGTGCTCCCTATCCGCCTACAGGCTTATGAGCGTATCTGTCTGCTCCTGGAAAGGGTATCCCCGGACAATCTGATTCCACGACTCAATAACTCTGAATATACAGCCGGCCAGTTTCGGCAGATTTTACTTTCAGAAGTACGTGAAGAGTTTAACCACAACCTCTCTCAGCAAGTGTATATGAGCGATGAGGCGTGGAACTACGTCAAGAGTGCCGTGGAGGACACTTTGTCCATGATCAATGAAGCAGGGCAGAATAGTGAGGCCGAAGATAAGAGCCTCGATTTGGCTAAAAAGATCTTTGACCTCAAGCTGGAACGCAACCCCGATATGCATACCACGGCATTGCTCTTCGTCAAGGAAGAAGCACGACAGCTCTACTAGGTTTTCCACGTCGCTGATTGCGTCGTATACCACTCATTTTCAGGTTGATCAAACGGTCGCATGTGATGTAAAAAATGCGATAAGTCTATGGCTGCGGTCCATTAAGAATTGCTCAATTCTTTATAAATTTCATTTACAAATCAACCCAGTTAACCAGAGAAATGGACGAAAAGACAGCCTTGATCGCCGGTGCCACGGGCCTGGTGGGAAGGGAACTGCTCAAGCTACTGCTGGAGCAAGACTACTACGACAGGATTGTGGTAGTCACTCGCAAGGAACTCGAAGTCAAAGACAGTCGACTGGACGTAATCGTCCTACCGGACTTCGAAAAGCTTCCTGACTATGCCGACCGCCTTAATGTCAGTCATGTGTACTGCTTGATTGGTACCAGCTTAAAGAAGGCTCGTACGAAAGACAACTTTCGAAAGATCAACTACGAATTCCCTTTGCTGCTGGCAAATGTTGTGAAGGACCTGCCGTCCTTTGAGCAATTAATATTCGCTTCTTCCTTTGGCGCCAACGCCAATTCTCCGATACTATACAATCGTGTCAAAGGTGAGACTGAGGAGGCCATGCAGGGCCTTGGGCTCAGGTCGCTAAAGATCTTCCGATATTCCTTACTCATGGGATTCAAGGGAGAATGGCACTGGAATGAGGAGCTGGCGAAAGCGATGAGTGCTGTGCTTTCATTTTTTGTCATTGGTAGTCGCCGCAAACTATGGATGATCGAGGGCGCAGAAGTAGCAAAATCAATGTTCCTCATCGCTCAGGAAGGGAAGACCGGACTCGATCAGTTCAAACCAAAAGATATGCACAGACTCGCTACTGCATGATCATAGTTTTGCAGCGGGTCAGTGAGGCATCCGTGACCATTGAAGGCAGAGTCAATGGCAGCATTTCCAAGGGACTGCTTCTGCTGGTAGGGATAGAGGAAGAAGACAATCAGGAAGATGTAGACTGGCTGGCTAAAAAGGTCACGCAGATGCGCATCTTCGCGGATTCGGAGGACAAAATGAACCTCAGTGTGATGGATGTAGGCGGCCAGCTGCTGGTAATTAGTCAATTCACCTTGCACGCGAGCACCAAAAAGGGGAATCGCCCCTCCTTCATCAAAGCCGCGAAGCCCGATAAGGCGATTCCGCTATACGAGTCCCTGATCAGCAGCCTGGAGTCTCAAATGAGCCAGCCGGTGGAGACGGGCGAGTTTGGTGCCAACATGCAGGTATCGTTAGTCAATGACGGCCCTGTCACTATCGTCATCGATTCGAAGAACCGTCAGTAGCCCTTTGCACTTTTTATGCGGCCATTGTGCTATTTTTGCACCTCTTTTGGAGGCGTAGTTGATGGATCGGATTAGAAATTTCTGCATAATAGCTCACATAGATCACGGAAAAAGTACTCTGGCGGACAGGTTGCTGGAGTTTACTCAGACTGTTTCTGATCGCGAGATGCAAGCACAGCTCCTGGACAACATGGACCTGGAGCGAGAGAGAGGCATTACGATCAAGAGCCACGCGATCCAAATGAACTTCCTGCACGAGGATGTGGAGTACACGCTCAACCTGATTGACACTCCTGGTCATGTTGACTTTTCCTATGAGGTGTCTCGCTCTATCGCAGCATGTGAGGGAGCTCTACTGGTTGTAGATGCTGCGCAAGGCATCGAAGCACAAACAATTTCAAATCTCTACCTTGCCCTTGAGCACGATCTGGAGATCATTCCAGTGCTTAACAAGATCGATCTGCCGGGCGCCATGCCCGAAGAGGTCTCGGACCAGATTATCGACCTGATCGGTTGCGACAAAGAAGATATTATCCACGCCAGCGCAAAGGAGGGGATAGGCATAGCGGAGATCCTCGATGCGATCGTACACCGAATTCCTGCACCGAAAGGGGATGTCAACGAGCCCCTGCAAGCGATGATCTTTGACTCCGTCTTCAATTCCTACCGTGGAATAGAAGTCTATTTCCGAGTCTTCAATGGAGAAATAAAGAAGGGTGATCGCGTGAAATTCGTCAATACGGGGAAGACGTATGACGCAGATGAGATTGGCGTGCTCAAGCTAGAACATCAGCCTGAGCCTCTCATTTCTACGGGCAATGTCGGTTACTTGATTTCAGGGATCAAAGTGGCCAAGGAGGTAAAGGTGGGTGATACCATTACCCATGTAGATCGGCCAACCGAAAGAGCCATTAAAGGATTTGAAGATGTGAAGCCGATGGTCTTTGCTGGGATTTATCCGGTGGAGACCAGTGAGTTTGAAGAACTGCGAGCATCCATGGAGAAGCTGCAGCTCAATGATGCCGCGCTTGTTTGGGAGCCCGAAACTTCGGCAGCCCTGGGATTTGGATTTCGTTGTGGATTCCTGGGTATGCTGCACATGGAGATCGTACAGGAACGCCTCGAGCGCGAATTTGATATGACGGTGATCACCACGGTGCCATCCGTTCGTTTCCGAGCCATTGGTACCAAGGGAGATATTCTGGAGGTAAGTGCGCCCTCAGAGATGCCCGAGCCCAACACCATCTCTCACATTGAGGAGCCATACATCAAAGCCCAGATCATCACCAAGGCCGACTACATAGGAGCAGTCATCGCCTTGTGCATGGACAAGCGCGGTGAAATCAAAAATCAGATCTATCTCACCAGCGATCGAGTTGAATTGACATTTGATCTGCCGCTGTCGGAGATCGTTTTTGACTTCTTTGACAAGTTGAAGACCATCTCTCGGGGTTATGCCTCTCTGGACTACGAACTTATCGGCTACCGTCGGTCAACCATGGTAAAACTTGACATTCAGCTCAATGGCGAAAAGGTCGATGCGCTATCTGCCATAGTACACCGTGATAAGGCGTACGAGTGGGGCAAACGGCTATGTGAAAAACTACGCGAGCTGCTTCCCCGACAGATGTTTGAAATCGCCATTCAGGCATCAATCGGCACCAAGATCATCGCGAGAGAGACCGTCAAAGCACTGAGGAAAAATGTAATCGCTAAGTGCTATGGTGGAGATATTTCGAGGAAACGCAAATTGCTCGAAAAGCAGAAGAAGGGGAAGAAGAGAATGCGACAGGTCGGTAGCGTAGAGATCCCTCAGGAGGCTTTTATGGCGGTCCTCAAACTCGACAACTGAAAAAACTATGGCAACAATCCTGGACGGGCGCAAGATTGCGTCGGACATAAAGAAGGAATTAGAAACGCAGGTATTGCGACTCAAAGATCAGGGGAAGCGTGCCCCTCATCTGGCAATCATTATTGTCGGCGATGATGGCGCCAGCCACACCTACGTACAGGGCAAGATCAAGGCGTGCAAGGAAGTCGGGTTTGACTACACGCTCATGCAATTTGCCGGTACTATCTCTGAGGCAAAGTTGTCCAAGCATGTAGCCCAGCTCAATACTGACACTGATATCGATGGGTTCATCGTTCAGCTGCCATTGCCGGACCATATTGCAGTCGAGACCATCACTCAAGCCATTGCTCCTGCCAAGGATGTCGACGGCTTCACCAATCAAAACTTTGGCAGCATCCTCTCGGAGCACCAACTACTTCTTCCCGCGACTCCTTTTGGGATCATGGAGTTGCTGGCACGATATGATATTTCGCTGAAGGGTCAGAACTGTGTCGTAGTTGGGGCAAGCCGGATTGCGGGCGCGCCACTGAGCCTCATGATGATGAATGAGGAGGCGACGGTAACCGTTTGCCAAAAAGCGACGAAAGATCTGGTCAAGCACACGCAAGAGGCGGATGTATTGATTGTGGCCGTTGGCAAACCGCAGATGATCACAGCAGACATGGTGAAAGAAGGTGCGGTCGTCGTTGATGTGGGAACCACGAGAGTGGAAGACGCCTCGCGCAAGAGCGGCTTTCGGCTTTGTGGAGATGTGAATTTCGATGAGGTTTCCTCCAAAGCAAGTTACATCACACCTGTTCCGGGTGGTGTGGGCCCGATGACCATCGCTTCATTGCTATTGAATACTTACAAAGCATATGAAAGGCAGCACCTCAACTGATCTGACCATGATAGCTGAGGAGACGCTACCAGTCATGGAGTCCTTTTATACCGTACAGGGAGAGGGCTTTCACTCAGGCACGCCCGCTTTCTTCATCAGGACGGCGGGATGCGATGTCGGATGTCACTGGTGCGATGTCAAAGAATCATGGGATCGCGAGAAGCATCCCGATGCCAACATTGCTAACCTGGCCGACCAAGCCGACGGATCGCAGGCACCCATTGTCGTCATTACTGGCGGTGAACCGTTCATGTATGACATGGAGCCCCTCACGAGAACGTTGAGAAATAGAAACCTGCCGGTGCATGTCGAGACGTCCGGTGCCTATCCATTGACTGGAGAGTGGGACTGGATCTGCTTCTCACCCAAGAAATTCAAAAAGCCTCTTGACGAGTTCTACGAGCGCAGTCATGAGCTGAAGGTCGTGATCTACAATCGCTCTGATTTTGAGTGGGCTAACCAACATGCAGTGCGGATGAATCCAGACGCACATCTCTATTTACAGCCGGAATGGTCCAGATCAGCGGAAGTAATGCCGCTAATTGTGGAATTTGTAAAGGAAAATCCTGTTTGGCGGATATCTTTACAAACTCACAAGTATTTGGATATTCCTTGAGACCAGTTCTGTTCGTAGCCGCACTATTGTCTGCCGTATTTCTATTCGGCCAGGGACCCAATCTGGATACGACCAACAAAAAGGCACTTAAGCTTTACGAGAAAGGAGAGGAAGCGCTCAAGATGCGCAAGTTTGACGAGGCCATCTCCTACTATCATCAGGCAGTGGAGAAAGATGAGAATTTCTCCTACATCTATCTGAAACTCGCTAACGTCTATTCCTTTCTAAGAGAGATGGATGCTGCTTACGCTGCGTACCTAAAGTATTACGAAAAAGTGCAGAAGGATCAGCTGAAGCCGACGGTCGCCAAAGTGCTCAGTATGCAATTTTTCTCTCACGGCGAATACGCAGCTGCCAAAGAGACCTTCGATGTATTTCTCGAAAAGGGGAACGACAAACCTTGGAGCGCCCGCGACTCCATCCTTCACCAGTCCATCAACTTTTCTATAGATGGTGTGGCTCGTCCATTGGAAGTTCGTCTTGAGCGATTGAGTGATTCCGTCAACAGGTATGTCCTCCAATACTTCCCTGTGCTGACCATCAACAACCGCGAGATCTTCTTCACCAAACGCAATGGTCATAGTCCCCAGCACGATGAAGACATCGTTGTGTCCACCTGGCAAGACGGTTATTGGACCAAAGCACGTAGCATCTCTCCCGAGATCAATGGTTACACCAATGAAGGAGCCTGCACAGTTTCTGCAGACGGTCGCACTTTGATCTTCACCGCATGCGAAGGGCGCAAGTCCTATGGCAATTGCGACCTCTACATTTCCACCCGTGTTGATGGGCGTTGGACAAAGCCTCAAAATTTGGGAGCTAGCGTCAATTCACGTTATTGGGACTCACAGCCTTCTCTCTCGGCAGATGCCAAGCGGTTGTACTTCGCTTCCAACAGGCCAGGCGGGCTGGGTAAGCGGGACATTTGGGTCTCGCACTATGAGCACAACAAATGGGCGAAGCCCAAAAACCTCGGCCCTTCGGTGAATACAGAGTTTGATGAGACCACACCTTTCATTCATGTCAATGGCGAATCCCTGTTTTTCGCGTCTGAGGGACATCCCGGGTTTGGTGGATTCGATATTTTCATCAGCGAGATCGAGGGCGATAGCTGGTCGGCAGCCAAAAACGTGGGCTATCCTATCAACGACTATCGCGACCAGTCAGCACTGTTCATTACGTTTGATGGTAAGGAAGCGTATTTTACAGGGGATTATGATGACGGTAGTTTCATCTACCGGTTCTTGATTGAAACTGACACCCTGATCTCGCACACGGCCAGTTATCTCACGGGGACTGTCCGTGACAAATCTGATCTTCATCCCCTCGACGCGGATATCAGCCTTTACGATCTCAACACCCAGGAGATGCTCTACAGGACGTCGACGGACCCTCGGGATGGTCGATATTTTCTCGCCCTCAAGAAAGGAGGAGAGTACGGCGCATACGTGGAGGCGTTAGGTTACCTCTTTGAAGACTTTCGATTTGACCTGGGATCTGCCAGTATATTCGATCCAGATACCCTGGATGTCCTTATGACGCCTATTGAGGAGGGTGCCACCGTCTTACTCGAAAATATCTACTTTGAGTTTGATAGTTACGACCTCTTGCCTAAGTCGCTTTCTGAGTTAGGT
Organism: Cyclobacteriaceae bacterium; assembly: GCA_965227935.1. Classification (GTDB taxonomy): domain Bacteria; phylum Bacteroidota; class Bacteroidia; order Cytophagales; family Cyclobacteriaceae; genus JAWPMT01. The sequence continues at coordinate 1,881,055 of CBDDGS010000055.1, forward strand.
ACAATTGCCGAATTCATCACAAAGAACCAGGTGAAGGTTCGAATTGCGGGGCATACAGACAACGTTGGTTCTGAGGAGTACAACAAGGAACTGTCATTGAATCGAGCCAAGTCCGTGTATGAATATTTGGTGACGAGCGGTGTATCTGAGCAACTAATGGAATATGTGGGGTATGGATCGGAATTCCCCCTGGCGGGTGTAGAAGGCGGTCCCAGCAGCAGTGAAAACCGCCGCATTGAGTTCGAAATCATTGGATATTTGCAGCGATAGGCGCTGAAATATTAAAAAAGTCACATTTTCTGCGCCCCAAACATTTTAGTGAATTTCCCAACGATTGATTGTTTTTCTTTTCCAAATCTGGAAAAAACGTAAGAAGCACCACGAAATTTTACTGGAATTCGAAGAATTACAACGAAAATGCCTCTACGTAGGAAATAACTAATAGGTTGCCACGAATTTTTATTATTCCTCAAAAGTGATAATTTAGACGTCACCAAATCATTAAGTTTTTTAATGATTACTTAAACCAATTCAATATGAAGAGGATTTTACTACTTAGTTTATTCTTTAGCTGTATGATCTCGTTCGGTGCCTGGGCGCAGCGAACGATTACAGGAACAGTGACTTCCGCAGAAGACGGAAGTGAGATTCCTGGTGTCAACGTGATCGTCAAGGGTACCACTACTGGTACTACGACAGATCTCGATGGAAGATTCCAACTGAACGTAGCCGATGACGCTACTACGTTGGTATTCACTTTTATCGGTCTTAATTCCCAAGAAGTAGAGATCGGCTCGCGGTCCACTATCGATGTCGCTATGACATCTGATGTAAAGGAGCTGCAAGAAGTCGTTGTTACTGCCCTTGGTATTAGCCAAGATCGAAAAGCACTCGGTTATGGTGTGGCCTCGCTCGATGAGCAGTCACTTCAAAACCGTCAGGAGTTGGACGTTGCCCGATTGCTTCGCGGTAAAGCGACAGGGGTTAACATCCAGCAGACTTCTGGACTCTCTGGTTCTGGTACGAATGTGATTATCCGAGGATATTCCTCAATCACAGGTAGTAACCAGCCTTTGTTCGTTGTTGATGGTATTCCTTTCAACACGGATACTAACAGTCCGGGACAGGGTTTTGGAGCTGGTGCTGCTACAGCATCTTCTCGATTCCTGGATCTCGATCCTAATACAATCGAGAACGTCTCTATCCTGAAAGGACTTTCAGCAACCGTACTCTATGGAGAGGCAGGTCGTAACGGTGTAATTCTCGTTACAACTACCAACGGTTCAGGTGGAGCTAATGCACAGAAGAAGGCCGAAGTAACGGTCAGACAAAGTGTTTATCGATCTGATATCGCCAACTTGCCTGACTACCAGAACACTTTCGGAAACGGTTTCAACGCTGGTTTCGGATGGTTCTTCTCTAACTGGGGTGCTGCTTTCGACGATCTTCGTCCTAGTAGCTATGGTAACGACTTCCAGGGCTTGACTCCTGATGGTACGCAAGTACTGATCACACACCCTTATGATCAGGCGCAGTACAATGATGACTTCCCTGAGTACATCGGAGCTGATTACATTTATCAGCCTTATGAGAGTGTAGAGAACTTCTTTGAGCCAGGATGGTCTTCTAGTACGTCTGTTGGTGTCCAAAGTCGACTGAATGACAAATCAACTTTGTCAGCGACTTATAGCTATTTGACTGACCAGGGTTTCACACCTAAAAAGACAAATGGTGACCGCTCAAACTATGTTGACAAGAACAACTTTGGTTTGGGGGCATCAACCTCACTGGCCAATGGCTTGACTATCAAGGGCTCTTTCAACTTCGTGGATACGAAGCGTGAGACACCTCTGACAGGTACGGCATTTGGTGGTGATGGTAACGGTCTGTTCGCGGCCCTTTTGTTTACACCACGTTCAATGGACCTTAATGGTTTGCCTTACGCGTCTCCAATTGATGGGTCTAACGTCTACTATCGAAGAGGTTCAGCTATTCAGAACCCTCGCTGGGTACTGAACAACGCTGGACAGACTGAGCAGATCCGTCGATTCTTCTCCAGTACGCAGTTGGGCTATGAGTTGAATGAGAACCTCTCATTGCTGTATCGTTTGAGCTACGACACGTACGATCAGACGAATACGCGATTCATCAACAAAGGAGGACCTCGGGTGCCTAATGGTGAGCTTGGAACTTTCAACCTGAACAATTCGGTGATCGACCAGATCTTCAATGTGGTGTATAACTACAGGCTGCCTGGTGACATCACTATAGATGGTATCATTGGTTTCAACCAAAGAAGAGAAGTGAATCGAGCGAATGGTACGCAGAGTACTCAGCAGTTCGTATTCGACATCTTTAGCCATCAGAACTTCAGTGTTCACAATAGCTTCTCTGGTCTTTCTGAAGAGAATACTCTGGGTCTATATGGTACTGCTACCGTTGGGTTGCCTTACGGTATCTTCGTCAACTTGCAGGCTCGTAATGACTGGACGTCTACTTTGGAGCAGGAAAACAGAAGCAACTTCTACCCTTCAGCTAGTGCGTCATTCGTTCCTACTGATGTGATTCCGGGATTGGACAACAGCAAGGTAGTGGACTACTTGAAAATTCGTGCAGGCGTAGGTATCTCCAAAGGTTATCCTGATCCTTACCAGACACGATCAGTGCTGGATGCCAATACGAACGTATTCGTGGCTCAAGGTGGAAATTCTCTCAATGTCAACTCTGTGAGCAACTTCCTGGGTAACCGAAACCTGGAAGCTGAGGAGCACTTAGAACTAGAACTTGGTGTTGAAGGACGTTTCTTCAATAACTTCATCGGTGTGGATCTGTCTTTGTACGACAAGACTTCTTCCAACCTGATTGTCAACTTGCCACTCGATCCATCAACTGGATACACTTCTACTTCCAGCAACGCTGCTGAGGTTCAGAACAGAGGGGTAGAACTTGGTTTGAATGTGAACCCTCCAATTCCTGGCCCTATCCAGTGGGATTTCATCATCAACTTCACTAGAAACGTATCGAAGGTGAACGAGATCCTCGGTGGTCTTGATCAGGTACAAATCGAAGGATTTGGTGGTGGACTTGGTAACTATGCCATCCCTGGTGAGCAGTTTGGTGTGATGCAAGGATCTGCCTTTACAAAAGTTGAGGATGTCTTCGACGATGACGGCAATAACCTGACCAACTACGGTGATTTGGTAGGCCAGTATGTCGTTGACGGACAGGGTAACTACTTTGCCGCTGGAGGTATCGACATCATCGGTAACCCTAACCAGAACTATCGATTGAACTGGATCAACAACTTGTCTTGGAAAGGACTGTCATTTGGATTCCAGTGGGAGTACATCGATGGTAGTGATATCTACTCTTCGACAGTTCAGGCACTGTTAGCTCGTGGTAACACGGTTGATACGGACGTTGACAGAAACATCCCTCTTGTAATGCCTAACTCTGTGAAGCAGCAAGGAACGGATGACAATGGTAACCCCGTGTATGTTGATAACGATATCCAGACATACATAGGTGATAGCTTCTTCCGTGCTTACTTCTTCGCTCAAGAAGGGGGAGTATTTGATGCTACAGTTATCCGTCTGAGAGAGGTTTCGTTGTCTTATGTATTGCCTAAAGAGTGGTTGGAAAACACGCCATTTGGTACGGTTGGTCTGACATTGTCTGGTGAGAACCTGTGGTACAATGCGCCTAACTTCCCTGTGGGCATCAACTTCGATCCTGAGATTTCTAGTACGGGTGTGGGTAATGGTAGAGGATTTGACTTCCGTACTGCTCCTACTGCGAAGAAGTATGGTGTGACGCTGAACGTGTCTTTCTAAGAGCAATCAGCATTAAACTTTTAGAGAACAATGAAAAATCTATATAAGATAGTAGGTTGCTTTATTGTGCTTTCTTTTAGCGCATGCAACAGTTTTGATCTGGACTTACAGGATAACCCAGTGGCGGTGACTCCCGCAAACGCCAGTTTGAATGACCTATATAATAGTGTAGGGTTGAACTTCGGCAGTTTCGTTCAGGGTGTTCAAAACCCCGCTGGACAAGTTGCACGGATATACAACAACAACGGCGGTTTCACCTACGAAGCAGCGTTTCCGGATAACAACGGATTCCTCAATGGCGGATGGAACAATGCGTATGCCGGTGTCTTTCCCGATATCGACAACGTGTTGCTCTTGTCTGAGGAATCAGGCTTTGATATCCATGCAGGTACTTCCAAGATCATGGAGGCTTATGTAATGCTGACTTTGGTAGACCTGTTTGGCACTGCTCCTTACTCGGAAGCAGGCCAGGGAACGGATATCATTAGTCCAATGCATGACGGTGGAGCGGATATCTACAATGCGGCGATTGCGTTGTTGGATGAGGCGATTGCTCAGCTCTCTGGTACGTCTGCTGCTCCCCCTGCCTATGACAATTACTATGGTGGGGATGCAGACAATTGGATTGCTGCAGCCAATACCTTGAAGTTGAAGGCGGCGCTGAACATGGGTGACGGTTCGCTGTTCAGTTCAACACTCTCGTCTAACATCATTGACGAGGCTTCCGAGGATTTTGAGGCGACTTGGGGCACTGAGCGAAACAATCCTAACTCTCGGCATCCTTATTACAACCAACAGTATGAGGTGGGTGATGGACCTTACATGTCCAATTACTTCATGTGGATGCTAAGAGCGGAGAAGGTGAATGCCTCTGATGTGACAGTAGTTGATCCTAGGCTACGGTACTACTTCTATCGCAAGGTGGATGATGCTGTCAACCAGGATCCTACCACTTACAGCTGTCACTTCTCTACTTTGCCAGATCAGGATGCATCTCCAGCGCACTGGGATCCAATCGATCCTCGATTGCCTTACTGTGTAGCTTCTGCAGATGGATACAGTGGACGTGACCACCTGAATGGTGAGGGTATTCCACCAGATGGCCCTATCCGTACCTCTTGGGGATTGTATCCAGCAGGTGGAGCGTTTGATGATGACACTTTCGACGATACGCGTCAGTTGGGTACTACAGGCGGCCTTGGCGGCGGTATTACTCCTATCATGCTCTCGTCGTATGTCGACTTCATGAGAGCTGAGGCAGCTTTGACCCTTGGAACTGGTGAGGATCCGAGAGCCTTATTGGCGAGCGGTATCCGCAAGTCATTGGACAAGGTAGAGAGCTTTGAGAGCCTGGTGGCTTCTACAATGAGCACTCAGCTAACCTTGAGAGACGGTAGCACCGGTACAGTAAAAGAGCTCTATGGTATGGATGAGGATTCCAAAACTGATTATATCAATGAGGTCCTTGCCATGTATGATGCTTCTGCCAATGATGATGACCGACTGGATGTCATTATTAAGGAGTACTATATCGCCTCTTTTGGTAGTGGTTTGGAAGCCTACAACATGTGGAGAAGAACTGGTAAGCCGTCTAACATGACGCCTGCTATCGAGCCTGCATTTGGACAGTTCCCTTACAGCTTCCTGTTGCCGATCGATCACATCACGAGAAACTCGAATATCGAGCAGAAGACGCTGGCTGATCGGGTATTCTGGAACGTTAGTGGTCCTACTGTTTACTAATGGTTAGACGTTTAAAGAACATTGTGATGATGAAAAATCTGAAACTTAGAAACTGGAGCAAGTGGTCCTTGCTACCGTTGATGATTTTTGTAGCGTTTAGCTGTGAGGATCCTGATAAAGCACCTATTGTAACTTTTGATTCTGCCGGGCATGGGGCCTATCCCAGATTCGTAAGTGAGGCTGGAGCTACTCTGATGAACCTGTTGACAGAGGCAGAGTTCAATGCTTCCGACTATACGTGGACAGTGGAGTTTGTCGACGAGGCTCAGGGTGGCCAGGTCGCTGAATATGTGGTTGAGATCACCTATGATCCAGCTTCTGGTAGCGATCAAGGTCCTGTAGAGTTCGTTAGAATTCCAGGTTCTGCCTTCACTTCTGGCGAAAGCGGGTACCTGCAAACTACGATCAGCAGTGCTGCACCTGACATTGCAGGCTTGTTCGGTTTAGGTTATGCTGACCTTTCCGCTGGTGATGATTTTGACTTCAATGGTCGGATTATCATGACTGACGGCCGTGAGTTTACGGGTGCTACAAGTTCGGCGACTGTGAATGGAGCTGCCTTCATTGGGCGTTTCGATTTCACGCGTCCTGCTGCTTGTCCGTCGGACTTGACTGGTACCTACAGCTATGTTACTACCAACATCTGGTGTGATGGCTCCGCTACAGTGACTGGCGACGTAGATGTCGAAGCTCTGGGCGGTGGCCGTTATCAGTTCAGCGACTGGGCTTTCGGTTCCTATGGCACTTGCTACGGTGGTGGAACAGCTGGTGGTGACCTGACCTTCACAGAAGTCTGTGAGGTCGTAAGCTTCACTGGCTTCACTGATAGCTTCGGTGATACTTGGACTTACACTTCTTCTATTAGTGGTGAAGAGTGGACGATCGCTTGGGATAATACCTATGGTGAGTCTGCTACCTCTGTGATCACATTCCCTGGCGGAGTGCCGTTCACATTGGCTCCATAAGGAGAAGAAACAATAGAACTAAGAAAGTCGATCCCACCAGGGATCGACTTTTTTTATTGAGCTTTGTTGAAACTTATGCTAAACCTTAGATTTCTCGTACTCCTGGTGTTGCTGGTGGGATGTTCGCAATCCCGGTCGCCTATTCCCGTGAATGCCTTGCCGGCGGAGGTACCCACCTTTGATGTGTTGGTCAATGAAATGGAGGACCGCGCTGGCTATATATTCCTGCGAAGAACAGTCAATCCCGGAATGCAAGTCATGGTCAACTTACAGGGTGAGATCATGTGGTACATAGCTGGAGATACCACGCTTTTTCGTGCGTTCCATCCCTATGAAAACAGCTACGTTGCCTTACATAGTGACAAGGAGCTCGTAGAGATCGGCTATAATGGGGACACATTAAGCTATCTCGTCTTCGGAGAGGGTGGGTTTGACCGGACCTTACACCATGAGCTGATCAAATACGAAGGCAATTACATCGGATTAACGAAGGAACAACTGAGGGTCCAGAACCCAGAAGGAGAAATTGATACGATAATATCCGATGGTATTTTGGTGCTCTCCGAGAAAGGGGAGAAAGTATGGCATTGGTCCATCGACCAGGTCATCGATCCGGATACGGTGAAGGACATTACGAAATATCGGAAGGATTGGGGCCATGCCAATGCATTAGATGTGGATACGGACGGCAACTATTTGGTTTCGTGGAGAGACTTCAACGCCATTTGGAAGATTGACGCGGAGGATGGGCATTTGATGTGGGAATACGCTTCTGATGGTATCAGCGATGTTGCCGATCAATTCTATAAGCAACATGCTATACAGAGGAATTCGGAAGGTGACTATATGATGTTTGACAACGGGTTGCCGCGTGTCCGACCTGTGACTCGCGCGCTGGCCTTTCGGGAGGAAGGGGGCGCTTTTACCAACACGCTATCAATCGCTTTGCCGGATTCGCTGTTTAGCTTCAAACAGGGCAGTGTCGAACAGATAGATACAAACCATTTCCTCTTTTCTAGCACACAGACTGGTTACCTGGTGATTACCAATCGGCAGGGGGACATCTTATGGTTGGCGAAGAGTGATGCATCTTTCTATCGGGCGTATTTCCTGCCTGAAACCGTCTTGAGATAGGACTTCGATGGAGCGGCCGTCTATTCCATATCTACTGAGATCTTTCCTATTTCTTGGATCCACAGCTTTTGGCGGTTACACGGCCCTTGTCTCGATGATCAAGAAGAAGCTTGTGGATGAAGACAAGGTGTTGGAAGAGCAGGTGATTTTTGACGGCATCACGATTGCATCCATTTTGCCAGGGCCTTTGGCGGTGAATGTAGTCACCTACATCGGCTACAAACTCCGAGGTTGGCCCGGAGCATTGACCTCCTTTGCCGCGATCATTTTTCCGTCTTTTGTATTGATCACCGGCCTCGCATGGCTGTATTATACGTTTAGTTACATTCCTGCGGTGTCGACGTTCCTGGCCGGAGTGTATCCGGTGATTGCGGCAATTATTCTCGGCGTGGCATGGAATTTTTCGCGAAAGCATCTCAAGCAGCAGTGGCAGTACATAGTGTTTGCCATGGTCCTCATTGGCATGTTTTTCTTTAGGGGCTATTGGGTACTCGTGGGCTGTCTCACCGCAGGGGCGGTTATTGGGGCTTTTCTCGGCGCCTCCGCCGACCAGGTTGCGAAGGATAAGCAGGCATTATCCACCAGAGGTTTGGTAGTGGGTTTGGTTGGCACTATCGTCATTGTTGCGTGTCTGGTCTTTTTGGCGAGCACGGAGAATCGACTGCTTTTTTCCGCATTTTCTCAAATAAGCCTGACGCTTTTTGGCGGAGGCTATGTCATGATTCCTTTGATAGAGGCACTGGTTGTCGAACAGCATGGGTGGCTCAGTTCTGAAGAGTTTTACAACGCCATTGCCTTTGGGCAAGTAACGCCTGGACCCATATTGATTTCTGCGGCCTATGTGGGTTTTGCGCATACGGGTGTTGTTGGTGCTGCTATGGCCACATTGGCGATTTTTTTGCCTTCCGCCTTATTGATGGTACTGGTCGGCGCTTTGTATCAGTCTATCTCGCACATCCATGTGGTTAACAAGGCGATAGCGGGTATCAGACCCGTGGTCATAGCGCTTATCTTGTTTTCGGTCTTTTTGGTCATGAAGGCTACTCCATTGGATGTGTTTACCTTTGTGTCGCTAACAGGTTCTTTTGTACTGATCTCCTTCTTGAAGGTTTCCTTCTGGGTACCAATGCTGGTAAGCGGGATGATCAATGTGGTGATAGGATACCTATGAGGAGAACGGATTTCATACAGTTTATTGGTACACAGAGATCGGGGTCCAATCTATTGAGGCTCATGCTCAACGAGCATCCAAAGATTTCTGCACCGCATCCGCCACACTTGCTGAGGACCTTCATGCCGATAGTGCCTGATTATCAGCGCACGAAAGGAGATTCCTACCTCCCAAAGCTTGCTGAAAACATGTGTCAGTGGGTACAGGCCAATCCTGTCCCCTGGGGCGTGGACTTTAATGTGGAAGCTATCGCCGGCCGGTCGTCAGACATTTTAGATGTTTTCGGTGAGATTTATCGCACAAAGATGGTCCTGGATCAGGCAGAGATCGCCTGCTGCAAGAGCATGGCCAATTTGTATTACGTCTCTCAGGTCGAAGCACGTTTTTCGCCATTCTACATCTATATCTACCGGGATGGCAGGGATGTGGCGGCCTCCTTCAAGCGTGCCATCGTCGGTGACAAGCACGTGTATCCTCTTGGAAAGAAATGGCATGAGCAACAGCAGTTATCGATGGAATTTCTCAAAGGGCTAAGCCCCGAAAGGTATGAGAAAGTAGCTTATGAGGAATTGTTACATGATCCAGCGGCTGTGCTGGAGCGGATATGCGACAAACTAGCAGTCCAGTATCATCCAGGTATGCTGCGTTACTACGAGTCAAAAGAGTCGCAACTAACCGCCTCTTCCGGAAAGATGTGGGGCAATGTGACAAAACCGGTGATGAAGGGAAATTCAGGTAACTTTCGGGAGCGTTTGTCTGCAGAAGAAATTGACATTTTTGAGCAGGTGGCCGAGGACAGTCTCAAAGGGCTCGGATACCACACCACCCTGAATGGCGCACCTCGGGTGCTCCTGGATGTCGAGGAGTTTGCACGCCTCAATCGAGAAGCGAAAGCAAAGGCACGAGAGAATGCCCCACTCGAGGACAAGGAAAAAAGAAAGCCCCAAGAGGAGCTTTGGACAGAGTTGACCAGGGAACTGGGAATGCGAGATAGCCCTGTTTGAGCAGTCTCGGAAGCTGGTCACTTCCTACAATTTCGAGGAAGAGGAGAGGTACTGCAGGACGTAGTTCTTTATCCCATCTTCTAACTTATGGAACTCTTTGTCATAGCCTATACCACGGAGCTTGCCCATAGATGCTTCTGTGAAATACTGGTACTTGTCTCGAATATCAGCGGGCGTATCTATAAAGTCGATCTTCCTTTCGGCACCTATAGCGTCGAACACAGCATTGGCAAGATCTGAAAACGACCGCGCCCTGCCCGTTCCCAGGTTGTAAAGACCTGAGTTGCGTCGATGGTGCATGAGCCAATACATGACCGCCACAACGTCCTTTACATAAATGAAGTCCCGCATCTGCCCACCATCCTCGAAATCCGGTCGGTGGGAACGAAAGAGCTTTACCCGCCCAGATTGGCTGATTTGCTCATAGGCATGGTAGACCACCGAAGCCATTCTCCCCTTGTGGTATTCATTGGGACCGTACACATTGAAAAACTTCAGGCCAGCCCAGAAGAAAGGTTGACGTTCCTGATCGCAGGCCCACAGGTCGAAGGCCTGTTTAGAGTCCCCGTAAGCATTGAGTGGCTGCAATGTATCGATGGGCTGCTCGTCGCTATATCCGTAGGTGCCGTCACCGTAAGTCGCAGCCGAGCTCGCGTAGATCAGGGGTATCTGATAGTCAATGCACTTTTGCCATACTTCCTTGGAATAGTCGGTATTCAACCGCCACAGGAGGTCACGATCGCGCTCTGTTGTGTCGGTTCGGGCACCCAAGTGGAATATGAATTCCGTTTCTTCGTGATTGTCCCCTAGCCATGAAAAGAACTCCTTACGTGGTACCCGTGCACTGATATTCTTCCCTTCCAGGTTCCTGTTCTTCCTCTCGTCAGAGAAATCGTCTACAGCTATGATCCGGTTGAAATTATGTTCATTCAGCTGTTGGACCATACAACTGCCAATAAATCCCGCGGCGCCTGTTACTACGATCATGTCATCTACTTACCTGGCAAACATAATGTCGTTATGGAACTTAGGTCTAAGGATGCTTGGTACGACATAGCGGGGGCAATATGTTGCATCAAAATGGGAAATGGCAGCTGCATTCCTGGAGCGGCAAAAGCGAAATACGTTGTTGGGTCGTCATTGGGTCAATTCCTTCATACACAGTCGGGCCACATATCTTGAGCGAAGATAGCGCCGATGGCTAGTCCTTGGTGCCACAGAACTAACTTAGATGCAGGATCTATCTCGGAAGACCTTGTATGAAGGAAAGATTTTTTTCCCGGTTTTTGATCTCTCAAAAATCGGGAGCCTCCGCGGCTTGAGCGGGTGGGAGTACTGTAGATGACCAGAGTAGTTGTATTCTCATCACGGCCCAGCGGCAATTATTGGCAATGATAATGCAGGTATTGCAGCCTAATGGGTTTCAATCATGGCATATCTTTGCATCAGCAAAACAAGGAGATTGGATGGTATACGTTTGTCGTAAAGAACACTTCAACGCGGCGCACAAGCTGTACAACCCCAAGTGGTCGAAGGAGAAGAATGAGGAGGTCTTCGGTCCGTGCGCCAACGAAAACTGGCATGGGCATAATTTTGAGTTGATCGTCACCGTCAAGGGTAAGGTGGATGAGGATACCGGTTTCGTCATCGACCTGAAGCGACTGAGTCGGCTGATCAAAGATGACATCATTGAGCGGGTAGACCACAAGAACCTTAATCTCGATGTGCCATTCATGGAGAATAAGCTGCCTAGTTGCGAAAACCTTGTCATAGAGTTTTGGAACATTCTCGCTCCCAAAATCAAAGAAATGGCTCCAAATGCCCACCTGCATTCCCTCAAGTTGATGGAGACGCCTAGGAACTTCGTGGAATACTATGGCGAGTAGATGCCCTCAGTTGTCATTTTCTAAGGTAACCCATTGAAGTACTTCCTCATAGCGGGTGAGAGGTCTGGCGACCAGCACGGGGCCAATCTGATCAGGGCGATAGCCAAGATGGACACTAGCGCCACTTTTGTGGGGATCGGAGGAGATGCCATGCAGCAAGCGGGTATGGATCTATTGATCCACTACCGCTCTATGTCTTACATGGGCCTTATAGAGGTGCTCAGGCATCTCCCAGCCGTCTTGAGGAATATGCGGGATGCCAAGCGATTAGTGCGCGAATACAACCCCGACGTGTTGGTCTTGATCGATTTCGCGGCCTTCAACATGAAGATCGCCCGTCATGCGCATAGTATTGGACTCAAGACAGCCTATTACATCTCTCCTAAGGTGTGGGCGTGGAATGAGAAGCGCGTAAGCAGTATCAAGAAATACATTGACCAACTGTACTGTATCCTGCCTTTCGAAGTGGAGTTCTTCAGGGAGAGGGGCTACACAGCGCACTACGTGGGTAACCCCGTCGTCGAGGCTGTGGACGCCCATGTTGCGCAGGGATTGGATATTCCCGCGGACCGGAAAGTCATAGGCGTACTGCCTGGCAGTCGGTCGCACGAAGTGTCTCGCTCGATCGATGTCATTTTGCAATTGGCAGAGTTACGGCCCAGTTGGTACTTTCTCATAGCCGGTGTCACCAACTTGTCTGCCGACCTCTATGAACCGCTGAAAGACAGTGGCAATATCAAGATGCTCTTCGAAAGAACCTACGACGTCCTCAGAGCAAGTGACGTAGCAGTTGTTACCTCAGGCACCGCCACATTGGAGACGGCCTTAATAGGGACCCCTCAGGTTGTCTGTTATCGCACCAGTGGCTTGAATTACTTCCTAGGCAGAAGGCTCATCAGAGTGCCCTACATATCCCTTGTGAACCTGATTGCGGACGAAGAGGTAGTTACAGAGCTACTACAGCATGATTACAATGCGCAAGATGTGGTCTCTGAACTGGACGCAATCATCACTGCTGGACCTCGTAGAGACAAGCTTCTAAGCGGGTACAAAAAACTCCGAAATGTATTGGGTGAGCAAAGCGCCTCTGAAAATACCGCCAGCCATGTCGTAACCTTGGCGAAGAGGTAGCTCTCTAAGCTGCTTTCAGCTTATTGAATTTCGACTTTTCGAATTTCTCCTCAGCGTAATCGCGGGTGATCAGCACCTCTTTCAGATCCGAAGACGGGATCTCAAACATGGCATCCGTAATGATCACTTCGAAGATGGAGCGCAAGCCTCGAGCTCCGAGTTTGAATTCCACTGCTCTGGCGACGATATAGTCTAGTGCCTCATCATCCAGTACCAGCTTCACGCCCTCCATTTCGAACAGCTTCGTGTACTGCTTGATCAGGGCATTCTTGGGCTCCTTGAGGATGCGCTTAAGCGCAACATCGTTGAGAGGGTCGAGATGGGTCAGCACCGGTAGACGGCCGATCAATTCAGGGATCAGCCCAAAGCTCTTCAAATCCTGCGCAGTGATATACTGCAGCAGATTGTCCTTGTCAATATTGGCGAAGTCATCATCGTCGGCGCCCACGAAACCAATCGGTCGTGTGTTGAGACGGTTGCCGATGTGACGTTCGATGCCATCAAAAGCACCACCGCAGATGAAGAGAATATTCTCTGTGTTCACAGAGATCATTTTCTGATCAGGGTGCTTTCTACCACCCTGTGGAGGTACATTGACAGAAGTACCCTCCAGTAGCTTAAGGAGCGCCTGCTGTACGCCCTCACCGCTCACATCACGTGTGATGGAGGGGTTGTCAGACTTACGGGCAATCTTGTCCAACTCGTCGATATAGACAATGCCGCGCTCTGCAGCTTCCACCTCGTAATTGGCGGCCTGCAGCAGTCTTGTCAGGATGCTCTCCACATCCTCGCCGACGTATCCTGCCTCAGTGAGGACTGTCGCGTCAGCAATACAGAAAGGTACCTGGAGGATCTTGGCCAGCGTACGTGCCAGATAAGTCTTCCCGGTACCTGTCTGTCCCACCATGATGATATTAGACTTCTCGATGACTACCTCATCCGAAGTCTTGTTCTGCATCAGGCGTTTATAATGATTATATACCGCAACCGACATGTATTTCTTTGCCTCATCCTGACCGATCACAAATTCGTCAAGGTGACGCTTCATGTCGATGGGTTTGATCAGGTTGAAACTAGGTGCTTCAGGATCATCTTTGGTCTTGAGTTCCTCATTTAGGATCTGCTGGGCCTGGGTAATGCACTTATCACAGATATGTGCATGGATGCCCGAGATCATGAGATCCACATCCTTTTTATTCCTTCCGCAAAAACTACATGTCACTTGGGCCATAGGCTACTTTTTGATTAGTACTTCGTCGATCAGGCCATATTCCTTGGCCTCGGTAGCTCGCATCCAATAGTCTCGGTCAGAGTCTTTCTCTATCTCCTCATACGTTTTCCCGGTATGATTGGCCAGGATAGTATAGAGATCTTTGCGGAGTTCCTGCATTTGCTTCAGGGTGATTTCCATATCCCTGGATTGTCCCTGCATTCCTCCACTCGGCTGGTGGATCATGATGCGTGCGTGAGGAAGCGCCGAACGCTTGCCTTTCGCACCACCAGACATCAAGACTGCGCCCATTGAGGCAGCCATACCGGTACATATTGTCGCTACGTCAGGACCGACGTATTGCATCGTATCATACATGCCAAGACCAGCGTAGACTGAGCCTCCCGGACTATTGATGTACAACAGGATATCTTTCTTCGCATCCACAGACTCGAGAAACAGCAACTGAGCTGTGATGATATTGGCGATATTCTCTTCTACCTGCATACCCAGGAATATGATCCTGTCCATGATCAAGCGGGAGAAAACATCGATCTCCGCAAACCTGGTCGGACGTTCTTCGATGACCGACCGGGTCATGTTTTCTACTGTGTTGGTGTATCTGTCTACAGAAAGACCGTTAAGACCCTGCGCCTTAACAGCGTATTTTCTGAATTCTTCCTTATCTATCATAGGATATTTTGGGGCTGAGTAACAAAAATAAAAAAGTCCATCTGAACTGACGGACTTTTTCTTAACCGAATCCTTCGGCTTCTAGTTCTGTGTGTCTTGATTTCTCTGAGATATCGGCCTGAAACTCACACTCACACGCCTCTCTCACACTTCCGCCGTAACCCTCAAGGCGAAGGCAGGCTCTGCTGCGACCGTCCATGGCACGTGAGTCCTGGCCGGTGGAGACACCGGCTCATCATCGCACCTCCGTGCTTAAAATCCAGGTTAAAGTTCGAGGTCCCACGTTCACTACCGAAACCAGGGACTGACAATCAATTTCAACTTCTCAACCCCTAAACTTCTCAACCAAACTCTAAACTCTCAACCCTTCAACTCTAAACTCCTTACAGCTTCGATACCTGCTTTTGAAACTCATCAAGCGTGACTTCCTTCTCCTTCTTGGAGATCTCGCCCTTGATGTAGTCCATGATTTTCTGAGTCAGCACCTGGTTGTACACCTTTCGATAGTTGTCGCCCTCTTCACCTTGTAGGTAGTTGTTGGCAAACTGGTCGAGCTGATCGCCAAGTTGGGCGGCGATGGCCGGCCCGCCAAACTGCTGGAGGATCTGGTTCTTTGCTTCCTCAAAGACCTCCTCATGTTCAGCTTTGATATCCTGGCTCTTCGCGACCTGCCCACTGATCAGTGACCATTGTAGCTCACGATTGTACATTTCGTACTCGTGCTCGACGAGCTCTTCCGTCATCTTCTCATTGGTCTCGACAAGCCAGCGCTTCAGGAAGTTGTCTGGCAGGGCAATTTTAGCCTTTTCTCGCAGGTAGTCCTTTATCTTGTATTCGAAGAGCTGATCTGATTCCCTATCGTAGTTTTTGGACACGGTCTCTTTCACCTTTTCCCTGAACTCCTCTTCTGTCTTCACGGCCTCCGGCCCAAAAGTCTTGTCAAAGAGCTCCTGATTCAGTTCGCTCGGCACCACGTGCTTGATAGAAGCAATGGTGAAGTCAAACTTGTTCTTAGCGGCCTTGAGCTGATCCTCGGTCATGCCCGCTATTCTCTTTAGATACTCGGCGTCAGTGAAGAATTTCTTACTATCCACCTGGACGGTATCACCGACCTTCGCTCCGATGAGCTTGGAATTTCCAGCCTTCTGACATTCCTTGAGGTCGATGGTGAGGTCATCGCGATCGATTTCAGCAGCCTCTGATACGAGCTTACCGGTGATCATATCATCCGCGGCGACGACTTCCGTGCTGGACTCCTCTCCAAACTGTCTCTTGAGTCTGTCGATGGTATCGTCCATCACCTTCTTGTCCACCTTGATTTTGAAGTAGTCGATCTTTACCTTCTTATCGATCTTCAGATCAAACTCATCAGCGTACCCGACATCGTATTTGAACTCGAAGTCTTTCTGATTATCCCAGTCCAATTGCGAGATCTCCTCTCGTACAGGCAAAGGCTCTCCGAGAAATTGTAGGTCGCTCTCCTGGAGGTATTTAGACAAGTTTTCGCTGAGGATCCGATTGATCTCCTCTACGACGAAGGATTGACCATACATCTTCTTGATCAGTCCAGGGGGCACTTTTCCGGGCCGAAAACCTTTGAGGTTGGCTTTCTTGCTGTAGTCCTTGATTTTTTGGTCGACACCCGGTTGATAATCCTCTTCGTTTACTTTAATTTTAATTAAAGCTTCATTGTTTTCAGTTTTATCAAGCGATATATCCACAATTGAACAGATTTAGTAGTCTTTTAAAAACGAAAAACCCTCTCATGGTTGTTTACCGAGAGAGGGCACAAGTGCGGATGGAGGGACTCGAACCCCCATGCCTCGCGGCGCTAGATCCTAAGTCTAGTGCGTCTACCAATTTCGCCACATCCGCAAAATAGGATGCAAAGGTATACAAAAATTGTTTCACAGAAACAGGAAAAGATATTTCGTAAACGATAGATGCTGGACACGCAAATAGAGGAAGAGAAGAAGGAGGTACTGCGGAGATATAGGTTGCTATTGCGCCACGCAAAACCCGTTTTGAAAGAGGATGATCAGGCGATCATCAAGAAGGCTTTCAATACGGCAATGAAGGCCCACGAAGGGATGCGTAGGAGGTCGGGGGAGCCTTATATATTTCACCCCATTGCCGTGGCATTCATATGTGTCGATGAAATTGGCCTTGGCACTACATCGATTGTTTCCGCCCTGCTACATGATGTCGTAGAGGATACTGAAATGCAGCTGTCTGATATCGAGCGACTGTTCAATAGCAAGGTGGCTCGCATTATCGATGGCCTCACGAAAATCTCAGGCGTCTTTGATCAGGGATCCTCCCAGCAGGCGGAGAATTTCCGCAAGATGATCCTGACCCTCTCCGAGGACGTACGTGTCATTTTGATCAAGCTGGCAGATCGGCTGCACAATATGCGGACGTTGGATTCCATGCCGCGTGACAAGCAGCTGAAGATCGCTTCGGAGACGAAGTATATCTATGCACCACTCGCACACAGACTGGGGTTATATGCCATCAAGTCAGAGCTGGAAGACCTGTGCTTGAAGTACACAGATCAGGAAGTTTACAGCGACATAGCTTCCCGCATCAATGCCACGAAGCAAGCGAGGAATAAGTTCATACGTAATTTCATCAAGCCCATCAAGGAGTCTTTGGACAAGATGGGTGTGGAGTACGAGATCAAAGGTCGACCCAAGTCTATCCACTCTATATGGACCAAGATGCAAAAGCAAGGGGTCTCCTTTGACGAGGTCTACGATCTCTTTGCCATTCGGATCATCATGGATACCGAGCCTGTCAACGAAAAGGCCCTTTGCTGGCAAGTGTACTCGGTGGTGACAGATTTCTATCAGCCCAACCCCGAGCGCCTACGCGATTGGATTAGTATTCCGAAGGCCAATGGTTATGAGTCGCTGCACACCACGGTCATGAGTGACATCGGGCAGTGGGTAGAGGTCCAAATCCGCACCAAGCGCATGGACGATATCGCCGAGAAGGGTTATGCTGCCCATTGGAAGTATAAGGAGAGCAACGACGGAGGCGCCGAGATGGGACTCGAGATGTGGATTGCCAAAGTGCGTGACGTGCTCGAGCAAAATGATTCGTCGGCAATTGAGTTTGTCGATGACTTCCGATCCAACTTATACAATGAAGAGGTTTTCACCTTCACTCCGAAGGGTGACCTGATCACCTTGCCCAGTGGCGCTACTACATTGGATTTCGCATTTGATATTCACACGGAGATCGGTGTCCGTTGCATCGGGGCCAAGGTCAATCAGAGACTGGTACCACTCAACTACAAATTCAAGAATGGCGACCAGGTGGAGATTCTCACCAGCAAGAAACAGAAGCCCAATGAAGATTGGCTGAAGTATGTCGTCAGCGGGAAGGCGAGAAACGGGATCAAGGAGGCGCTCAAGGATGAGAAGAAGATGTTTGCCGCTGAAGGAAAGGAAGTAGTGAAGCGCAAGCTGAAGCAAATAAAAGTGCCCTTCGACCAGTCCACGCTGAACAGAATGGTGTCTTTCTTCAATGTACCCACCCCCACGGATCTCTTCTTTCTTGTTGGGAAAGGCAAGATTGACCACAGCGAGCTGAAGAAGTTTCACGATACCGAGGAGAAGGTGAGCGCTCCCCCTGCACCACAGGAGTCTGTCCACACGAGGGTCCGCAAGAAGCCTCAGGCAGATCCTAAAGAGGACTTGCTATTGATCGGGGACAATTTGGATGTCGTGGACTATAAGCTATCGAGGTGCTGCAATCCTATTCCGGGCGACGATGTTTTTGGATTCATTACTGTTTCAGAGGGGATCAAGATCCATCGTACCAACTGTCCCAATGCCCCCGGGCTACTGTCCAATTACGGATACCGTGTCGTCAAGGCAAAGTGGAGCTCAAAGAAGGATTCGACTTTCGAGGCTGCGATCAAGATTATCGGTACCGACCGCATTGGATTGATCAACGATGTCTCCAATGTTATTTCTAGTGAGCTCAAGATCAATATGCGCGCGATGACGATCAATACCGAGGGTGGCATCTTTGAAGGAGAGATCCAGCTGTATGTGGAAGATACAAGCCATCTCGATTTGATGATCAGGAAGTTGGAGAACGTGGAAGGGGTGCTAAATGTCTCCAGACACAACAAAAATGAGATGTAATTTCACCCTATCTTTGGCG
>CBDDGS010000055.1:1905000-2421800 GCA_965227935.1 Cyclobacteriaceae bacterium
CGCACAGAGGTTTTGATCCGTAGATATCCGAATGGGGCAACCCGGCAGGTTGAAGACCTGTCACCGCAAGGAGCTAACGCGGGGAACTGAAACATCTAAGTACCCGCAGGAAGAGAAAACAATAGTGATTCCGCAAGTAGTGGCGAGCGAACGCGGAAGAGCCCAAACCGGTGTAGTTACGGCTGCGCCGGGGTAGTAGGACCACGATATCTGAGAAGTAAACGAATTGGAATGATCTGGGAAGGTCAGCCGTAGAGGGTGAGAGCCCCGTACAGGTAAGTTTACAATTGGTAGTGGTATCCTGAGTAGGGCGGAACCGGAGAAATTCCGTCTGAATTTGCCAGCACCATCTGGTAAGGCTAAATACTCCTGAGAAACCGATAGTGAACCAGTACCGTGAGGGAAAGGTGAAAAGTACCCTGAGTAAGGGGGTGAAATAGTACCTGAAACCGTGCGCTTACAAGCGGTCGGAGGGCATTAGTTGCCTGACGGCGTGCCTTTTGCATAATGAGCCTACGAGTTACCGTATATGGCGAGGTTAAGATCTTAAGGATTGGAACCGGAGCGAAAGCGAGTCTTAACAGGGCGTTTAGTCATGTGCGGTAGACGCGAAACTTTGTGATCTACCCATGGTCAGGGTGAAGGTTAGGTAACACTAACTGGAGGCCCGAACCAGTTGACGTTGAAAAGTCTTTGGATGAACTGTGGGTAGGGGTGAAAGGCCAATCAAACTGAGAGATAGCTCGTACTCCCCGAAATGCTTTTAGGAGCAGCGTGGGAAGATGTTTATTAGAGGTAGAGCTACCGATTGGACTAGGGGGAGTCACATCCTACCAAATCCAGACGAACTCCGAATGCTAATAAATTATTCCTGCAGTGAGGGTTTGGGTGCTAAGGTCCAAATCCGAGAGGGAAAGAACCCAGACCTACGGCTAAGGTCCCAAAATTCGTACTAAGTTGAACTAAGGGGGTCCAATTGCATAGACAGCCAGGATGTTGGCTTGGAAGCAGCCATTCATTTAAAGAGTGCGTAACAGCTCACTGGTCGAGCGATAGGGCATCGATAATAATCGGGCATCAAGTACGATACCGAAGCCTAGGATTTATGGTAGGGGAGCATTCTCTGTGGGGTGAAGGTGTACTGTGAGGTATGCTGGACTGCAGAGAAGCGCAAATGTAGGCATAAGTAACGATAATGCGGGCGAGAAACCCGCACACCGATAGACTAAGGATTCCCCGGCAATGCTAATCAGCCGGGGGTTAGTCGGGACCTAAGGCGAACCCGAAGGGGGTAGTCGATGGATAATCGGTTAATATTCCGATACTACCCATAACTGCGATGGGGTGACGGAGGAGTGAAAGTCTCGCGTGCTGACGGAATAGCACGTTGAAGCGTGTAGGTATAGGATTTGTAGGCAAACCCGCAAGTCTTGCTGAACGTGATAGTACCACAAGTCTACGGATGCGTGGATAGTAGGCCTAATCAGACTTCCGAGAAAACCCTCTAAGCGATAGGTTATGGGTACCCGTACCGTAAACCGACACAGGTAGTCAAGGAGAGAATCCTGAGGTGCTCGAGTGATTCATGGCTAAGGAACTAGGCAAAATGACCCTGTAACTTCGGGAGAAGGGGTCCCTACGTGAGTAGGGCGCAGCGAAACGATCCAGGCGACTGTTTATCAAAAACACATGGCTTTGCGAACTTGAAAGAGGAAGTATAAGGCCTGACACCTGCCCGGTGCTGGAAGGTTAAGGGGGGGAGTTATCCTTTATTGGAGAAGCTCTGAACTGAAGCCCCAGTAAACGGCGGCCGTAACTATAACGGTCCTAAGGTAGCGAAATTCCTTGTCGGGTAAGTTCCGACCTGCACGAATGGTGCAACGATCTGGATACTGTCTCGGCCATGAGCTCGGTGAAATTGTAGTAACGGTGAAGATGCCGTTTACCCGCAACGGGACGGAAAGACCCCGTGAACCTTTACTATAGCTTCACATTGGTATTGGGTAAATGATGTGTAGGATAGGAGGGAGACTTTGAATTGGCGTCGCCAGGCGTTGAGGAGTCATTGGTGAAATACCTCCCTTTATTTATCTGATGCCTAATCCGGGAACGGAGACAGTGTGTGGTGGGTAGTTTGACTGGGGTGGTCGCCTCCAAAAGCGTAACGGAGGCTTTCAAAGGTACCCTCAGCATGTTTGGTAATCATGCGAGGAGCGCAATAGCATAAGGGTGCTTGACTGTGAGGCCTACAAGCCGATCAGGTAGGAAACTAGGATATAGTGATCCGGCGGTTCTGTATGGAAGGGCCGTCGCTCAAAGGATAAAAGGTACTCCGGGGATAACAGGCTGATCTCCCCCAAGAGCTCACATCGACGGGGAGGTTTGGCACCTCGATGTCGGCTCGTCACATCCTGGGGCTGGAGAAGGTCCCAAGGGTTGGGCTGTTCGCCCATTAAAGTGGCACGCGAGCTGGGTTCAGAACGTCGTGAGACAGTTCGGTCCCTATCTGTTGTGGGCGTAAGAAGTTTGCGTAGATCTGACCTTAGTACGAGAGGACCGGGTTGGACTAACCGCTGGTGTACCAGTTGTCTCGCCAGGGGCACTGCTGGGTAGCTATGTTGGGAAGGGATAAGCGCTGAAAGCATCTAAGCGCGAAACCCACTACAAGATGAGACTTCTTTAAAGGGATGTTATAGATGATGACGTAGATAGGCTGCAGGTGTAAAGGCAGTAATGTCAAAGCTGAGCAGTACTAATTACCCGTAAGCTTCCTTTAGTGCGAACGATATATTCGTTTTTTCTAATTCCGTGTGAATCTCTTACTACCAACATGTCAAAGATATTAAGCTGATCGAGTAGCGATCAGTCAAGGCTTTATGGTGACCTACCTGCGGCAGGCAGCTTATATCGAGGGTCATCAAAGGTTTTATGGTGATTATAGCGAGGGTGTCCACCTCTTTCCATTCCGAACAGAGAAGTTAAGCCCCTCAGCGCTGATGGTACTGCAGTAACATGTGGGAGAGTAAGTCGTTGCCAGTTTTTATATAGGGATATCATGAAAATGATGTCCCTTTTTTTATGTCTTATTCTGAATAATTGGGATAGTGGCAACGACTTACTCTACGAGCGCAGACGCGTAGTCTAAGCCTGGCCGGCCGCGTCGCCTGCCTGCCGGTAGGCAGGTTGCCAGTTTTTATACAAGCCCCTTGGGAAACCGAGGGGCTTTTTTTTTTGCCCTGTCAGTAATCCAGTTAAAATCCCAGGATCTAAACTCCCCTCCTGGGAGGGGGCTGGGGGTGGGTTCTTCACAGTGCAGCAACCCCTTTTGGGAACCCTAGGCTTCAATCAACTCTACAAAAAACAACTGCATGGTCATCTTTGGTATCCAGGCGCCCCCGTCGCCTGCCTGCCGTTAGGCAGGTTGCCACTTCTTATACAAGCCCCTTAGAGCAATCTGAGGGGCTTTTTTTATGCCCTGTCAGTAAGCCAGCTAAAATCCACGGATCGAAACTCCCCTCCTGGGAGGGGCTGGGGGTGGGTTCTTCACACCCCAGTACGGCCCTTCAACGAAATCCACTCCTTCCACTACCTTTACAAAAAACAACTTTGTGACACTTTCCAGAACAATTCTCCTTTCAAGCCTACTCCTCTGCGCCCGTTTGTGTGACGGTCAGTCGAAGTTCGATGAGGCCATGGCTTTGTACAATAGTGGAGACTCTCTCTATCAAATTACATCAGGATATAGCAAAGAGGCCGAAGAATTCTTGGGGGCCGCTAGTGAGATCTTTTTCGAGATAGATAGCAATCATTGGGCATGGCGATGTGCCCTTCTCAGATCAAGGCAAGAGGTGTGGCATGGACGGCAAAGTGTGGGATTGGAAATGGCGATCTCCACAGCTCAAGACATGGAGCGCCTTAGCGCCCATGACACGCTCAGGGCGGAGGTCTACTACATAGCGGGGGCAGCTCTTCATAGACTGGGCCGGCCGGAGGAAGCAGTTGATCCCTTATCGAAGGCCTCCAATCTCTTTAAGGGCCAGGGCAGTACCCAAAAGAAGGCCATAGAGGCTTTTTGGTATATGGCTTATATATATGAGAGTTTGGGTCAGTTGGATATCGCACTTGCACAGTACAAGGAATCGGTGATGATGGCAGAGGCCTTGTCCCCATCCAGGTATCGAAGTAGGACACTTTTCTCACTCTATAAGAACACAGCCATCATATATGGTGAACGGCTTGGGAATCTTCGTGAGTCGATGCGCTTATTATCCCAGTGCGGGGTGCTCGTCGATGAAAATCCGGAGTACATGACCGTCGATCACCGGCGAGATGTATTCAATACCATGAGCAATGTTCACAGGAAACTCGGAAACTTCGAGAAAAGCCTTGAGTACGCTCAGCAGTCGATGGCTATTGAGGGCGGTGATCCTTCCCGACCATCGTTCCGTTTGAAATTTGCCAAGTATCACACGGCACTAGCGCTCTCCGAACTCAGACGATATCATGAGGCCAATGCCATCTACAAAGAACTTTTGACAATGCGGTTTTACCCTGACTGGCAGGTAAAGCATATTGGGGAGAACTATTTGGACATGGAGGAGTTAGACTCTGCCACGCTGTACATGCGCAAAGTATTGGCGATAGAAAGGCAGAAGGATGGCACCAAGTCCAGTTTGCCGCAGGCGCTACTTCGCCTTGGTCAGATTCACGAGCAAAGAGGTGATTATGATTCGATGGCATATTACATCAGGGAATCAATCGACGTGTCGCTTCCGTCGTCCAGGCACTTTGCCTACAAATTGCTCAGTAGGAGCTACTACAAGAGGGGCTTGCTAGATTCGGCATTGCACTTTGCCCGAATCGCGGTATTCGGGGAGGACCTTTCCGATAAAATCGAAATCAATCTTGAACATGGAAGGACAGGGCTTATTGACCGCGGCAGATGGTTGCTCGAGCTATATGAAAATCGCGCCGATGAAAAGGCTGAGTCTGTGAGTGCGGCTATTGACTACTGCTATCAGTTGCAGGATTATCTGAGTGACCAACCCTATCTGGCAAGAACTGCCACGCAAACTCATATCATCTATCAAGAAGGGGTCCGCAACACATTAAAAATGGCAACCTGGGAAGATCCTATTTGGGCTCGTGAAGCTTTTGTTTTCGCAGAGTGGAGCAAAATGCAGGTCCTTGCACAGGCATGGAGAGGAAGCGAGGCTAGGCAATACGGTGCTATCCCGCAGGAACTGATTGACCTCGAGAATGATTTGCTCTTGCAGCAGAATTACGTCAGTTCACAGGTTCAGAAAATGGATCAATCCCAAGACTCATCAAATCTAAATTCATACAAGGCCAGACTCTTCCGTCTGCGACACAGCCGGGATTCCCTGCAGACAGTTTTTGAAACGACGTATCCGCGCTACCACCAGCTGCGCTACTCGAATGACTCCCTCTCGGTCCAAGATGTTCAGCGTCGGTTGGCAAATAATGAGGCCTTCATCGAGTATTTTGTTGGGGACACAGTCTCCTATGTTTTTCTCATCACTGAAGATCAATATGAGGTGAAGCAGATCGACCTTGTAAATGACTCACTTACTAACACGTTGAGAGCCTCGCTGAAAAGTGATGTGCAGTCCCATTCTCCCCAGGAGTTTCAGGCCCAGGCACTACCGATTTACGAGCAATACCTACGCCCGGTCATCGATCAGCTCGGCCCGGAGATCGATGAGTTGATCATTGTGCCGGATGGTAATCTCTCTTACTTCCCACTGGGTGCTTTGGTGAATGCGTCGACGAAAAACCCGCAGACCTTCCAGAACCTGTCCTACCTGATGGATGATTACACGATTCACTACGCGTATTCAGCGTCGCTGTATTTCAATGAATTCACTTCCCTAAGCGATAACAATGACTTGCTGGCTTTCGCCCCTTCTTATGAAACTACACTACAGGACGCGACACGTATGGAAGACCTTGGGCAATTTAGAAATCAGATTTCGTCGCTGGTCCATACGTTGCCGGAGGTAAATGCCATAAGCGAATATTTCAGTGGACAGACCTTTACTGGAGCCGAAGCCAGTGAAAGTACCTTCAAGTCAAACATCGGACAACAAGGCATCTTGCACCTGGCCATGCATGCGATCGTGGATGATGAAGATCCAATGAACTCACGCATGCTCTTTTACAATGACGAGGATACACTGGAGGATGGATTCCTACATGCCTTTGAGATCTACAACATGCGCATCCCATCCAAGATGACGGTGCTCAGTGCCTGCGAGACAGGCTATGGCAAAATGGCCAAGGGAGAAGGGGCTATGAGTCTGGCCAGAGCCTTTGCCTATGCCGGCAGCCCTAGTATTGTCATGAGCCACTGGCAGGTAGATGATGAGTCAACGGCGGTGCTCATGACTCACTTTTACAAGCACTTGTCTGAAGGAGCGAGTAAAGGGGCCGCAATGCGCCAGGCTCGGAAAGATTTTCTGGAACAGGCCGATATAACTCGTTCCCATCCATTCTTTTGGGCGAGTTTCGTTGTAGTAGGTGACGACTCACCAATTGGGAGCAGCTGGACAACGACGCTCTATTGGGTCCTTGGGACCTTGCTCTTTCTAGTGTTGGCAACGTACGTCTCTCGCTCTATTGTCCGTCGGAGCCGCTGACACTCACTATACTCCCAGTTCCAAACCATATTGCATCCTCACGGTCTGTTCACGTGGCTCTCGGGCCCCGGATAGCAGCGGCATCTCAGCTGGCCTGAGCGCTGGGTCGAGGGGCTGAAGATGGGAGCGGATAGCCGGCAAAGGCCCCCAAATCCCTGCCAAAGATCATAAACCGAAGCTGTCGTGCTTATCGTTTTTAACTATAGGTAGCAGTTAATAATTATGTCATTTGGTGGACCCATAGATTCGATGATCAATGCTCACAAAAGCAATTTGCGGCTTTTGCGGGGAAGGAAGAGGCTGAAAGAAATAGAGGAGCACCACCCATCAAAATCAAGGACACCGATCGACATTAAGGGTGCGGATGAATTTCATCAACGGAAATTCAAGGAGAGGATCAGACAATTTCGACGAGCAGAGGGGTACCGCACCCTACTTATTGTACTCATCACGATCATTCTTCTCATGATCATCTTGCTGTGGGTTGTCACGGCCGATTTCTCGGGAGTGATTGATGCCATGACCCATAGTCACTCACTCAATACCCTTTTCGCGATCTCCGCAGGCGGTTGATTACTAGCCCTTTATTGGCTTGAAAGGCTGCCGTTGACCATCCACATTTTTTCCTGGCACTTGGTATCGTTACCGGTAGCGATTGCAATGAAATCGTTTGAAATTTTGTAATCGATTCTGGTTAGATTTAAAAGACAATACCCAATCATGAAGATGAAGACTACTCATTTTGCGTTCATAGGCGCACTACTTTTTGCAAGTGCCCAGTTGCAGGCACAGGAATGGCAACCACTCTTTAACGGTAAGGACCTCAAAAACTGGGAGCAGATCGGCGGGTCCGCCAAGTACGAGATTGAAGGTGACGTCATCGTCGGGACGGCAGTGCCGAAAACTAGAAACAGCTTTCTGACAACCAAGGAGACTTATGGTGACTTCATCCTCGAGTTTGAAGTATTTACCGATTCGGAAGTGAACTCTGGTGTACAGGTCAGATCTAACTCGGACCCCAACTATAGAGATGGCGTATTCCACGGATATCAAATAGAGCTGGATCCCTCTGAGAGGGCGTGGAGTGCAGGAGTCTACGACGAGCAACGTCGCGGATGGTTGTATCCAATGACACGTAACCCAAAAGGACAGAAGGCATTCAAGCGGGCCTCCTGGAATAAGTACCGAGTACAAGCCATCGGCAACTCTATCAGTACTTGGCTCAACGGCGTGCAATGCGCCCGACTCGTGGACGACATGACGAGTGAGGGAAAGATTGGCCTGCAGGTGCACAGCATCAGAGAGGGATCTGGTCTGGAAGGTGTGCAAATCAGATGGAGAAACGTTCGAATAATCACATCTAACCTGGACGAAGCACGATGGGAAGATGATCCTGATGTGCCGGAGGTCAGCTATCTGGTGAATGAGCTGACGGAGTGGGAGCAAAGAAAAGGCTGGAGACTGTTATGGGATGGAAAGACTTCTGAAGGCTGGCGTGGTGCCAAGCTTGATGGATTCCCAGAGTCTGGTTGGACGATTGCTGATGGCGTCCTTACTATCGAGGCGACTGACGGGGCAGAGTCAACAGGTCCCGGCGACATAGTAACGACCAAAAAGTACGGTGATTTCGAGCTGGAGTTGGAATTCCGGATCACAGAAGGGGCCAACAGTGGGATAAAGTACTTTGTGGATCCCGCCCTGAACAAGGGCGCAGGATCTGCCATAGGCTGTGAGTTCCAGATATTGGATGACAAAAACCACCCCGATGCGAAAAAAGGCGTGATGGGCAACCGCACAGTTGCGTCATTGTATGACCTGATCAAAGCAGAAAACTTGTCAGAGCCTAACCGCAACAACAAGCGATTCAACGGCGTGGGTCAATGGAACAAAGCGCGTATTGTCTCTCGTGACGGCAAAGTAGAGCACTGGCTCAACAACATCAAGGTCGTAGAATATGACCGTTTTTCCCAGATGTTTGCGGCTTTGGTCAACTATAGCAAGTACCAGAAGTGGGAGAACTTCGGCCGCTGGCCAGCTGGTAGCATCCTACTGCAGGATCACGGTGATGAAGTCCACTATCGAAGTATCAAGATCCGGGAATTTTGAGTCAGAACAGATAATATAAAATGAAATCCTCAAGACGCAATTTTTTGAAACACACCGCCGTCGCGGTGGGAGGATTGTCCCTTGGCACAGGTGTGGTCAGTGCCTCGGCCGCCAAAAGGACGAAAGAAACGCTGCGAATAGGTGTGATCGGGACTGGAGACCGGGGAAAGGGACTGATGCATACTCTGGGGAAAGTAGAGGGCTGCCAGGTCACTGCCTGCTGCGACATCCTACCTTTCCGACTGGAGGAAGCGTTGGCCATCTCTCCAAATGCAAAGGGTTATAAAGACTACGAGAAGCTCCTTCGCGATGACGAGGTCGATGCTGTGATCATCGCCACGCCCTTTGGTACCCACGATGAGGTAGCGCTAGCGAGCATTGATTCGGATAAGCACATTTATTGTGAAAAAACTCTGGCAAAAGGGATCCCTCAAATCCAGTCGGTAGTAGCAAAAGCGCAGCAATCTGAGAAGGTATTTCAGACGGGTCACCAATACCACAGCAGCCCCTTGTACAAGAATGTTCGGGAGGTTGTGGCCGGAGGCTACATCGGGGAGATCACTGCAGTGGTCTGCCAATGGAACCGGAATGGCAACTGGAGGCGGCCTGTACCAGATCCGAAATTTGAGCGCATCATTAACTGGCGCATGTATAAGGAATGGTCAGGTGGACTGACAGCGGAGCTTATTTCCCATCAACTCGACTTCATCAACTGGGTACTCGGTGAAACCCCCAGTAAGGTCGTAGGGTTTGGAGGGATTGACCATTGGAAGGATGGGAGAGAGACGTTCGACAACATCCATCTCATGATGGAATACCCAAGTAAGATCGACGCGACCTTTAGTTGCACGACCACCAATAGCTACGAGGATTATCAGGTCAAGATTCTCGGCAAAAAGGCGACAGTAATTCTGGGTCGCAACGCCGCTAGGATCTACGCCGAGCCGGTGGCGATGAAGGAAAAAGGCTTTGTTGACGGTGTTTCCGGGGCCACCCTGAACGCATGGGAAAAGGGAGAGGGCATTACGATCCCGGCACCCGGAGATGATCCCACCGTCGATGCCCTGCAGCAGTTCTATAACTCGGTGGTGCTCGGTGATCCTGTCGTCTCCACACTGGAGAGTGGTGCCAGCACTGCCAAATGCGTACAAATTGCTTTTGATGCCGTTCACAGCGGCGAAATAAAATATTGGAAGGACTATCCTGAGTTGAAATTCAGTTGAGGAAGTTCCTGTAACTCAGAACCCCTATACCCATGAAAAGAAGAAAGTTTATTCTAAACACTGCGGCTGCCGGAGCAGGAACCGCATTTTACATGTCCTCTGGCCAAACTCTGGCCTTTGCGCCGAATGAGACCATCAATATGGCCATGATTGGCTGTGGTGGCCGTTCCTATGCATTGAAGAAATCCACCGCCCTGGCTGGCAACATACGATTGACCCACGCAGCCGAAGTCGACAAGACTCGATTGGATCGCTTCGTCGGCAAGTGCCAGGAGGACCATGGTTGGACGGTGAAGGCTGAGACGGATTTCAGAAAGCTTCTGGATAATAAGGACATAGATGCAGTAGCCATCGCTACGCCCGATCACTGGCATGCGCCCATGGCCATCATGGCCATGAAAGCGGGAAAGGCAGTATACATCGAGAAGCCTTGCAGCCACAACTTGCAGGAAAGCGAGTGGTTGGTCAAGGCGGCCAATGAGACAGGCCTACCCGTGCAGATGGGTAACCAACAGCGGTCATCGGTGACCACTGGCAAAGCCATCAAAGACATCCGTGATGGCATCATCGGTGATGTCTATTACGCCAAAGCCTGGTACGCTAACACCCGTGGGTCTATCGGCACGGGGCAGAAGGTCAATGTGCCTGACACCCTGGACTGGGATCTCTGGCAAGGTGTAGCTCCACGCGTGGATTACCAGGACAATGTGCATCCCTATAATTGGCACTGGTTCCGCAACTGGGGTACTGGTGAGCTTCACAACAATGGCACACACGAGCTTGACATTTGCCGGTGGGCACTGGGTGTGGACATGCCGAAGCGAGTCGCTTCAACAGGGGGACGCCTACACTTCTCCGACGACGATTGGGAGTTTTGGGATACGCAGGTAGCGAACTTCGAATATGAAGGTGGTAAGACCATCATCTGGGAGGGACGCAGCTGCAACGGCATCAAGCAATACGACAGAGGCCGTGGTGCTATCGTTCATGGCTCTGAGGGTACCTATATTCTTGATAGAGGAGGGTACATACGCTATGATCTCAAAGGCAATGAAGTCGCCATGGAGCGCGAACCATCGCCAGGTACTTCTGGCAACACCTCTGATACGAGTGGCTTCGACAGGTTGACTGTTCGTCACATTCGCAATTTCGTAGGTGCGATCAAAGAGGGGGACAAACTGCAGGCAGACATCAGAGATGCGAGTATTTCTACTCACATGTGCCACTTGGGCAATATCTCTCAGGACCTGCAAGCCAGCCTTGACATCGACGCCCAATCTGGTAAGATCACTAACAATGACAAAGCCATGAAGATGTGGGGCCGTGAGTATGCGAAGGGATGGGAGTCTGAAATAAAGATGGCCTGATTACAAATAGTCAATAAATAAGAAGGCCCTCGTTTTGTACGAGGGCCTTTTTTGTTTTCAGCTTGTGCAGGTTGCCGTCTTATGTGGATGTAGGACTTCCAGCGGGCACTAACCTAAATACATAGCCGGGTCGTTCTACACCTATGTAGATATAGCCATCAGGCCCCAGCTCGACATTCCTCAGGCGGCCGACGTTTTTGAGTAGTGGTTCTTCTCGAACGACAGTATTGCCCTCCATCTCACAGCGGTTCAAATATTTGTATCGGAGAGATCCCACAAGCAGGTCACCTTCCCAGTTGGGGTACTTGTCTCCGAAGACGAATGCCATGCCACTCGGGGCTATGGAAGGCACCCAATAAAGTGCAGGTTGGGCCATGCCCTCTTTTTCCAGCTCGGTGGTGAATGTGGTACCGTCGTAGTTGATGCCATAGGAGATCACAGGCCACCCGTAGTTGACCCCCGGTTCGATGATATTCAATTCGTCACCACCACGAGGTCCGTGCTCATGACTCCACATAACCTTGGTAGTTGGGTGGATGATCAAGCCCTGAGGATTTCTGTGACCATAGGAGTAGATAGATGCGACCGCACTGTCGACATTGACAAATGGATTGTCAGGAGGGATACTACCGTCATCATTGAGTCGGTGGATCTTTCCAGCGGGGAGTGATAAGTCTTGTGGGTTGACATCCCGGGAGCCTCGGTCTCCGACTGTTACAAATAGGTAGCCTGCATCATCAAACACCATGCGGGCCCCAAAGTGGACATGCCGATCGGTATAAGGTGTGGCCTCCAGAATGTCCAGCGGGGCACTTAGTTGGTCATTGGCGTATTTGTAGCGAGTAACTTTTGTCGTAGTGGGCTTCTCGCCTTCGCCAGTACCGGGGACTGAATAGGAGAGATAGAGGTAGCTATTTTCTTCGAAATCGGGATGTAGCAACACATCAAAGAGCCCATCTTGCCCCTTATTCACAACTGGAGGGACGCCAGAGATAGTATTGCTCTGGCCATCATCACTTATCCTGTAGAAGGCTCCGGACCGGTCGGTTAGGAGCATATCACCATTGGGCAGCCATGTCATATCCATGGGATTCTCAATGCCCGAGAAGACGGTATCCAGCACGATGACGTAGTCTTCAGTAAGCACTGTATCCGATGCGAGTGTCTCCTCCTGAAAGCCATACTTCTCTACATTTTCTATGCCTTTCTGTATATAGCTCACAAGCGCCTCGATCTTGTATTCCTCAAGGCCTTGCCCCCATGCGGGCATACCTGCGTCGGGGAAGCCTACAAGGATGGAATTGCGAATGGAATCGGCCTCCTTGCCATGCTTCCATTTTCGGTCGACAAACGCTTCCATTTGCTGCCCGTGGCAGCTTGAGCAGTTTTGAGCATAGATGCGCTCTGCCACCAGCATCAGTGTGTCCGTCGTCTCGGACTGCGAAGTGCTTTCGGTCGTACCGCAACGGTTGAATACGAGTACTGCGATGACGCTTACAAAGAGAAAAATGTGTGTTCGCATGTTGATTTAGATTCATGATGGGGCATTCATCCTCTGGGAATAGATCAGCCCGATGTTTAATTGACTTCAGTGCAATCTACACCAAAACAGAGGAGCTTGGAAAGAAGATAAAGACCCACTCGTGTAATATTCCCGTGTTTGACCCAACTTGTAGGAAGACAAGACCAATGACATGATACACCTCCCCAAACAGGATATCGAGATTTACAGAGAAGTGAAGGAGATGACGCGTGACTTCTCCGAGCAGCACATCCATCCCGTAGCCGAGCAGTTGGATGCTGAAGAGAGGTTTCCCGCAGAACTTTATCAGCAGATGGGTAGTCAGGGGCTCTTTGGTATTACTGTGCCTTCTGATCAGGGAGGTAGTGGTCTGGATGTATATGCCTATTCGCTGGTGATGGAGGAGCTGGCCAGAGGCTACGCGTCAGTGGCTGATCAGTGTGGATTGATAGAACTGATTGCCACCCTTCTGTCTCAGTATGGTAGTGCCGACCAGCAGTCAAAGTACTTACCCAAGGTACTCTCCAATGATTTGAAAGTAGCCTATTGCATTACGGAGGCGGAAGCTGGTTCCGACGTTTCAGGGATTAAAACCACGGCTACGAAAGTCGATGGTGGCTGGTCTCTATCCGGTAGCAAGCAGTGGATACACAATGCGCCAGTGGCGGATTTGGCTTTCGTCTTGACAAGAACGGCTCCTGATTTGGGGCACCGGGGGATGAGCATTTTCATCGTTGATCTGCATGCGAAAGGCGTCACCCGGGGACCTCGAGATCACAAAATGGGTCAGCGCGCGTCGCAGGTGGGGGCGCTTTTTTTCGAGGATGTAGAGCTGGGAGAGGACGCGTTGCTGGGGGAGCTCAACCGTGGTTTCTACATCATGATGAGTGTGCTCGAGAAAGGACGTATTGGCATCGCAGCGCTGGCCTTGGGGATTGCACAGGCAGGTCTTGAGGCCGCCCTGGAGTATGCGCAGGTCAGAAAGCAATTTGGCCAATCCATCGCAGAAAATCAGGGAGTACAGTGGATGCTGGCGGACATGGCGACGGATATCTCAGCGGCACGCGCGCTTGTCCATCAGGCGGCGGTGATGAAGGACAATGGGGAGAATGCCAATGTGATCAGTAGTATGGCGAAGAAATATGCCAGTGATATGGCGGTGAAGAAGACGGCCGATGCTGTGCAAATATTTGGTGGCAGCGGGTACATCCGTGGCTTTGAGGTCGAACGCCTCTACCGTGATGCCAAAATCACGCAGATCTACGAAGGCACCAACCAGATTCAGCAGAACATCATTGCCAAGGGGTTGCTCAAGAATGGCGCGAGGAATTGAGTGAGTGACTGCCTAATTGAGCTTGTTACTCTTCGATCTTTCTCACAATAAACTTCCCAATGGCCCGGCCTTGCTCAACGCCGATTTCACAGGCGTCGATGTAGTGAATACCTCCGTACAATCGGCTAATGGCCGCTTCGTTGGCCGCCTCTTCAAAAGAGTTGAAGGACCGCTCCGGCAGTCCAAAGAACACTTCCGTGTCATCGACAAAAGAGAAGTTGTCCCCGAACAGGTTTGTCAGCATCACTGAAGACGCCGCGGAAGCCACACTATGGCCGCTGGTATACTCAGGGAAGGGGGGTGTCTGAAGCACCGGCCGCCAGGTCTTATCGAGGTGCTGATTGATCACAGTCTCAGGGCGGATCCTCTCGCTACGGTACTTCTCGTCCCAACAACTGACAAATGCATCATGGAGGGTAAGAGCGACCAAGGCATGAGCCCGTACAGTCTCGGTGAGATCAAGACCAGCCTTTTCACAAGCTATTCCTGTGATGCCCATCCAGTGTCCTCCCGGGGTGATCTTCTTTATGCCAATCATCGTGTGGCCCGAGACCTTGACCTCGAATGGATTGCAGTCCCAAAATTTGGCTATCTCTTCCTGCTCCTGCGTTCGATTTTTTACCGCTTCGTACACGCCCATTAGCTGTTCCTTGTAGAAGGGACTGTCCTCGTT
The DNA here is from genome assembly GCA_965227935.1 of Cyclobacteriaceae bacterium. Taxonomy (GTDB): domain Bacteria; phylum Bacteroidota; class Bacteroidia; order Cytophagales; family Cyclobacteriaceae; genus JAWPMT01. The sequence continues at coordinate 1,919,884 of CBDDGS010000055.1, forward strand.
CATATCGAACTCTACTGGAGGGCTCGGAGCGAACTGCGTACTCGAATCGAGAAAAAATGGTCGGATGGTCGTCCAGTGCGGCTCCACGGCTTCGATGTAAGCTGGGGGAGTCGGGTACCAGAAGCCTTCGCCGACCTTCGGTGTGTAGCCTATCAGCGAGGTCAATTTGGAATAGCCATCGGTTCTGGAGTAGTCGACGACGATGTCCGCCAGTTCATTGGCGAAGGCCACACTTGCGTTGACAGAGCGGCCTTTGAGTTTTAGCTTCTTTTTCAATGAGGGGATCAGCTCCTCCTGGTATTCGTCAATCTGGGAACCGGAGGGCAGCAATCTCGACGCAATCTCCAGTAGCGCGTAGCGAGCCGCCAATTCGAGGTTGACATCCGCGTTGGCCTGCGGAACCGTGTAATCGAAGCCGTTCAAATTGCTAGCAGCATCCCGATCAAACACCATCAAGGCGCCGAGGTTGGAGTAGGCATAGTAGCGAGCGGCAGCCGGCGGGTTGATGATGTCATGGACCATGACCTTTGTTACCTCGAAGACGTCATCGGCATAGGAGGACTGACCGGCGGCCGTGAGGGAAATGCACAGAGCAAGGGCTGCGAGCAATGTCTTCATTCTTCATTCATTTTGTAGACCTGTGCTGGGGAATTGTTGATGCCAAAAACGAGGTGCTGCTTTCCATTGATGCTCATCATCTGGACGGACTTTGCATCCCCTGTTATCTTCAATCCGGTCTCGGATTGATTCAGGTACTCGAAGTTGCCCTGGCCATCACCAAGGAAGATGCTACCATAGTTGGCATCGATCAAACCCAGCCGGATCCTGATCTGACTCTGGTTACCGGCCAGCAGGACATCCATGTTTCCATCGCCGTTGAAATCGGCCACTTCCAACGCAAAAACGGGTGAGATTTGGGCCTCAAGGGGCATGGGTCGTATCTCGAATTTTGATCCTTGGTTTTCGAGATATACCGTTGACAGCTCGGTCACGTAGAGTTTGTTCGCCTCGGCAAGTTGCGCCTTGGTAAGTACCTGGTTGATGGTCGCCTCGGAATAGATCTCGTAAGAGGTGAACTTCTGCCTCAAGGCAATCAGTTGGTTGGTGATTTCACCACGGCTGGCGAATGGGTAAGACTCTCCTTGTATGTGATAAGAGAAAATCGGGTCCACCGAGCCATTGGAATCGAAGTCGCCATAAACCAGGCTGAGGGGTTCCTCAGCCGAGGCATAGATCTGCGAATTGTGGCCGAAGTTGCCTATCACGAAATCCTTGTCCCCATCCCCGTCGAAGTCTCCTGAAATTAGTTTGGTCCATAGGCCGGACGGGGAGTTGGGAATGAATTCGGAGGTTCTGTCGACCAATTGCTTCCCTTCCTCATTGATCAAAATTGTGATCGGCATCAGATCACCTATGACTATCAGATCCTCCCAGGAATCCCCATTTACATCAATCCACTCCGAATCGGTGACCATCCCGATCATTCCGGAGTTTGGGACCAGGCCCTCCGGTGCTGTGAAATAGCCCCTGCCATCATTGATGAGCAGATAGCTCTCTGGAGACTCGGGATATCGGCCAGGTACGACCCTGCCACCCACGAAGAAATCAACATCCCCATCCTTGTCGAAATCAGCGGCACTGGCGCTGGATCCACTGACCAATTTTTCAGGGAGGCCAGTGGTTCTCAAGGCGAACCTGCCTGTGCCGTTATTGATGTACAGCCGATCCTTTAAGTCGGCGTCGTCCTTGGCATAGTCATGATAGCCACCACTGACAACCAGGATGTCTAGATCTCCATCGCCATCGACATCAGCCAACTCGGCATCGGCTTCTGTGCTTTGAGGGTTGTCGTAGGCAAAGGACGCCTCAGTGAAGTCTCCCGTCGCCTGCTGCAGGAGGATCTTGCTCTGACTGTTTTTGCTGGAGCCAATGAAGAGATCCTCAAGGCCGTCTCCGTTCATGTCAGCAGACTCGACCACGGGACCACAGTTAGTCAGCATCGTCATCAAAAGGGGCTGTCGCTTAAAATCATTGATAGGGTACTCTTGGTGCTCAAAAAGTGTCGCTTGTGTCAAGTCGAAGAGCGTCTGCTGATCGTCATTTGCTTTGTCACCGAATGCTTCTTTGTCTTTCTCGAAAAGCTCGATGCGCTGGTTCACCGATGGGTTTACGACTTTAGTTTTTCCGCCATCGGGCCACAGCACCACGAGCGAATCCACCTGCTCTGACCGACCCAGTCCGAAATGAACGACATCTGACATCCGCGACTGGAAGCCTCTCATCGGCATCAGTTCCTGGAGCTGAAAGCCTCCTTTCGCGTAGAGCATGAGCTTTGAATTGTAAGCCCTCGTATTGAGTCCATCACCAATAAGTTGGATTGACAGGTAATTGCCGCCATCGAAGTTTTCGCGAAGGTTGTTTCTGTAGATCGATGCTCTGCTGTTGATATTGCTGATGACGAGGTCGAGGTCCCCATCATTGTCAAGGTCAGCGTGGGCCGCACCATTGGAGAACATGGGCTTGTCGAGGCCCCAGCAATCCGACTTGTCATCGAAGGTCAGGTCGCCTTTGTTTTGGAAGATGTAATTCCTCGTGGGAGTGGATTCCGTGTTTTGCACGATGTACAGGGTATCCACTTTTTCACGGTTGATCTGCTGGTTGAAATAATAGTCCCCTTTGAATTTTAAAAAATCGCGATTGGTAACGTCCTTGTAGTAGCCATTCGAAACGAACAGATCTTTCCAGCCGTCATTGTCATAATCTGCAAACAGAGCGCTCCAACTCCAATCGGTATTGCTCACTCCTGCCAGCTGCCCGATCTCACTAAAGGTGCCATTGGCATTGTTGACATGCAGCATGTTGCGCATGCTCTGGTGGTAGTAGCCAGCAAGTACTTGCCGGGCGTATTCCTCGTAGTTATCGGGCCCGTAGAGGAGTTTCTGGCGCTTGTTGTCCTCCGGCAGCATATCGATGGTCAGCAAATCCACATGGCCATCATTGTTGTAGTCATTGATGTCGGAGCCCATGGAGAAGTGCGAAATGTGCTGGAAGTACTCCGCCATTCGCTCGGTGAACGTCCCATCACCATTGTTGATGTACAGGTAGTCAGGCTCGATGAAGTCGTTGGACACGTAGATATCTGGCCAGTGGTCTCCATTCATATCGGATACCGCCACGCCCAATCCGTAGCCCATGGATGTACCTTTTATGCCGGCGGATTCGCTGATGTCTGTAAAAGAACCATTGTCATTACGGTACAGCTTGTCTCCGGCGTAAGGATCGCGGTTTTCACGGAAGTGCTCCCATTCTGCGGAGGGGATGTGGTCCGCATTGTAGTTGAGCTGATACATGTCGAGGTCGCCGTCCTTGTCGAAGTCAAAGAAGGCGGCCTGTACACCGAAACCTGGATCATCGAGCCCCAACTCCTTGGCGCGCTCGGTGAACGTCCCATCCTGGTTGTTGATATACAAGCGGTTTCTCCGGCGCTCCACCTGGTGTTCGTCATTGTAACAGACATAGATGTCTAGCCAGCCGTCTGCGTTGACGTCTGCCATGTTCACGCCCGTGGCCCAATACCCTGCGTCGTCCCCTATGCCGGAGGACTTAGTTACGTCTTCAAATTTTAGCTTGCCCTTGTTCTCGTACAGTCGGGAGGTCTTCTGATTGCCCGTGAGGAAGATCTCGGGAAGTCCATCGTTGTTGAGATCCCCAATGGCTACCCCACCTCCGTTGTAGAAATAGGTGGTGGACAGGAAGTTCATCTGGGCATCCTCGGTAAGGGTATTGCTGAATTTTACTCCGGTCTGTTTCGGAGAAAGCAGCTCAAAAAGTGGTCGTTCGTCTTCACATTGGGCGGTTGCACGGCTTGGACCTAGAAGACCGACCAGCAGCACATTCGCGATCAGTATCAAGCACCTCATCGCGCAAATCTACTGTACCTTTTTTCCTTTTTCCTCGCTCGATGGGCGATAAATGGTGGTCCGAGCTTAGACAAAACTGTCATCCATGTGCTCACTTCCTGTGAGTCCTGGTGTAGAAAGGGCTCGCCACGGGAATATTTACAATTGGCTGCCGGATGGAGTCGGACTTTGGCCACATCACTCCTCCAACTTCACCAATATAAACTGCTGCTTTTTCAGTTTTTTGTGCCCGAACAGGAGGACTTCCCTGTCAGTGACTTGCATCGTCAGCTGAGGGCGAATGATGGTCTCCGTTTCTTTCATTGACAAGAACGGGCTCCGTGTTGATGTGCCATCAGCCTGGACCTTGTTGAGTGCAATATATGTCGAGGATTTGTTGCTCATCTGTGCCACTCTGCCGGTGCCGGAATAGTTTAGGTTGGCCCTATTGTCATTGTATATGAGATAGATGGCGTCAGCGACGATGGCTGTGGCGAAGGATGAGTATATGCCATTATCATTGACCGAATGTTGGTTCTTGGCTACCTTCTCGATCCAGTCGATCTCTCCTTCCCTATTGATATTGACGACGAGGATATCCCTGTAATAGAAGTGGAAGACCTCATACGCTGTAGGGCCCATGCCATTCATGCCTTGGGTCCACCTCGTCTCAGAACGGATCTGGCGCTCCTCTGCGAGCATCTGGACACTCCCGTCGGCCTGGCTGATGAATTCATTGATGTAGAAATAGGGCAGTTCCACGTCGTCCCCTCTCTCGACCTTCTTTTCCACTTTTTTGGCTTGCTTCTCCGTCATGTTAGCCGTCAATACGTCCAGGTCAAAATCTTTGAAAGACGTACTCAGGACCGCCTTGGTCGTGCCGTCGAGGCTCATAAAGAAGAGGCCACCCGTGCCATTCATTCCTTCATTGGAGAAGATACCACCTGTCAGAATATCCCCATTGGGAGCGAATTGCATCCGCAGGTCTCTTAGAAACCTATCGCCTGCTTCGAATTTGATAGAATCGAGGAGCTGACTTTGGTCGAATTCGAAAAACATAAAGTCGTAGTTAGCCTGACCATTACGTTTGTTCTTTGCTTTGCCTTTGAAGCGTTTTCCGAGAATGTAGAATTCTCCGGTTGCGCCAAGAAGAAAGTCCTGCACCTCCATGAGTTTGTCCGTGTACGGAAGTATCACCCGATCCTCCCAGATGACCTCCATATCGTCCGCGCGTAGAACATGCACGCCCATCCTGTCCAGCTCGTTCTTTTTGTTCATGATAGAATAGGCCACAGCGAAGAGTGAAGAGTCTTGTGAGAATATGACATCAATATCTGCGATCGCCTCCCCATCGGTGGTCAGTTGTGCAAGGGGCAATCTGGGCTCGAGGCTAAGGTCGGATTTGTTGACCTGCTGTAGGTGTACTATGGGGTTCTTCAGCACGAGTTCCCTGCTAGAGCTGGCAGGGACGTACTTTACAGAGACGTGGTACATGCGGTTGCCCAGCATAAAAGCCGCGTAGGAGTCGAATCGTGAGAAGGAGCCCTCCGTGAGTGAAACTTCGTCGATAGGCTCTAGCTGGTAGGAGAACTTCTTTATAGTTTTTTGCCCCCTTCCGGACAGGCTCACGCGCTCGTAGTAGACATAAAAGCCTTCTCTGTCGGCATCGATGAACTCGATCGGCACTTCTTTCTTAGAAATCTTGAATAGTGGACCCAGGATATAATCGTGCTCGCCTGTGCGCTGCTGACCGATGGCTACCAGGGTAGAGGGGCAGAGTAACAAAAAAATCAAAATGCGCTTCATAAGTTGTTTCGGTCAATGATTATCAATGTAGGGTTTTTTAGAATTTGGCGCAAAAGGGCATTACCCATCGGGCAATAATGGTACCAATTCATCCCCATTGAAGCAGGCAACGTCTTCGACCATCTCCTTCACTTGGGAGACCAACCTTGAGATGAATTGAGTTCAGTACTTTGAGCAAGTCCATCCACGGGTGTCATGAGGATTGCTCAATTCTTATTCCAAATAGAATCCATGAGATCATGGTGATCCCTTCTAGTCAGGCCATGTTCGATACAGCCGATGATGCCAAGAAAGTCCCTTTTCTTCAAATGAGGAATGGACACCCATAACCCCGGAAGGCTGGTGCTTTTGATCAATCCCTCTTTATCAGGCTTCAAGCTTTTGTATTTCTTGTTTTCGAGTCGATTCCACTGGATCTTGGACAGATCTTCATTGACCAGGAGGTATTCTTGTACTCCTGAGCTGGCGAATAGCCTCTTTCTTTCCTTCACCCATTCTGATTTCAGGTCATTGTGGATGTCCATCACAAAATTGGGTGGCCCCTTGAAGTAGTTTTGCTCAAAATCCGGTTCGCACTGCTTCCTTTTTCCGTGACCAATCGCTACCATCAGGTCTGGAAACAAAAGTTCGTCCCCGATTTTGACACCGACCTGGATACAGCAAAACAATCCCACTGTCCTGATCCGATAGTGGTTGATGCACATGCCTAGATCCGTCAGTAGGGCAGACTTTCCGATGGTCCATTTCTGTAGTTCAGTATTGCTCATGAGCAGGGAAGTTGAATAACAAGATCAATATCCGAATAAACGAGAATAGAGGCACTCAGGTACAAACATGCAGGCCTGTCTATTGGTCATGCTCCATTGTGTCATTGGAAGCCTGGTGTTGGTGATGCTCATGCAAGGACAGCCTGTGCCTCGATTTCGATCATGAATGCCTCGTTGGCCAAACCTTTTACATTCAGCCAGGTGCTTGCGGGCGGATGGTCGGTCCCGAAGTTGTCTGTGAGCACCTTAGTAATGATTGACCCATACTCCTTGTGATAATCCACTATGTAGATCCTGAGCATCACGATATCCTCCAAGGTGCCCCCGGCTGCCTCAATGGCTATCTTCAAGTTGTTGATTGATTGCTGGGTTTGCTTGGCAAGGTCCCGTGGGTCAACGATATTCATTTTATGATCCCATGCCACCTGACCCGAGACAAAGACCTGGCGACCTGGCGGGGTGATGACTACCTGTGAGAAGCCATATTGCCTCGAATCAAATAGTTGATTGGGGTTGATTACTTTTTTGCTCATTGGTATGGAGTTAAGAAAAGACTATGGTCACAGCATTGTATAATTACTCTTATCACAGGTCCTCTAATGGCGTCCTGCCATCCATCCAGCTCCACTCCACCTCCCGCATGAACCACGAGTACGCTTCCAGATCTGTGACGCCCCAATCCCGAAAGTCCCGCACGCTCTGAAAGAGACGATTGGCATGGAGGAGGTTGGGCTTCCTTAGCAGTGTGTCAATATTATTGAGAAAATCGGTGGGCTTTTCTTCACACCTGCTGATGTACTCGAGAAACCACTTGTGATAAGGAAAAAGCACCCGGTTGTAGGTGAGGATCAGACGCCCGGCATGCAATGCCAATTGAGAGGCAGCCCGGGTCATGGTGTAGATATTCTGGTGTCGATTGGCTTCACCCATCAGCCAATTTTGGATGAAGGCCATCGAATAGAATGATCTCATTCGTTCATCGCGTCCCTTCTCAGGATACTGCTGTATCTGTTGTATGATGTCCACCAACTGTTCGTCACGGGAGTAGGCAGTAAAAGCCCCGTCGAACGCTGCCCTGGAAGGCTCATTGCCTATTGCTGCCACATCCTGGAGATAGGCCCGATTGATGATCTTGCCGTCGACGAATCCACCCGGATAGTCACAGAGGTCCGTACGGTTAATGAAGAGATCATTCCGTGCTTGTCGCTCTTCGAACACGTCGTCTGTGGCAATGATCATGAAGTCAATGTCTGAATCATCCCTTGCTACTCCTTTGGCCACGGAGCCGCCGATGATGAGCGCGGGGAACTGCGGGTCATCCTTGTATTCATTGGTGAGGTTGTCGATGGCGTCTTGATGGTGTTTTTTGATTTTGTTGATCATCACGTTGTGGGAGCTGTTTCTTTATTCTAGAGTCGCTAGCGAACATAGTGGAAGTCCGTACGCAAATCAATAGGTTGGACGTTGGCAAGTGTTTCGCAAGGCTGCAGGAGTAGGCTGCCCCGGGCTGGTTTTCATGCCAAGAAGATGCTGTGATAAGCGCTTTGAGACGTTTGTCCAGCAGCTCAGGTTCGATTAAGGGCAGTTTTGGCTAACTTCCGACGGACAGCTATTCTTGCAATGAGAGCGTTCAAGAACCTAATCGATGTTTAAACTCATAGACCCAGAAACCGCTGCAGAACTTATCCCAGACGGGGCTACTGTGGCCATTGGAGGAGGAGGTGCTGGACATGCTGTACCGGATCTCATCATGAAGGCGATTGGTAAGCGCTTTGTCACCTCCGCACAACCAAAACAGATCGACGTCATTCACCCTTGTGGCCTCGGCGACAATGACAAAAGAGGACTCCAACACTTCGCCCATGAAGGGCTGGTACGTTCAGCCGTGGGAGGCTTCTGGGGAAATGCTCCCAAAATGGTCGCCCTCGCAAAGGCCAATAAGCTCACCGGCCACAACTTACCGCAGGGTGTCCTCAGCCAGTTGATGAGAGCCTGTGCTTCGGGCAAACCAGGACTTGTGACCAAGGTGGGGCTTCATACGTTTGTGGACCCCCGATTGGAGGGAGGTAAGATCAACCACATCACCACAGAGGACTTAGTACATAACATCAATATCAAGGGCGAGGAGTACCTGTTTTACGACGCCCACAAAATAGAGATCTCGATCATCCGCGGAACATCGGTCGACAAGGAAGGAAATCTGACGATGGAAGAGGAGGTCGGCTTCTTCGCCATGATGTCACTCGCTCAGGCAGCGAAGGTGAATGGCGGCATCGTGATCTGCCAGGTAAAGAACATCAATAACAATCATGCGGATCCCGGAAGCGTCAAAGTTCCTGGAGTGCTGATCGATTATGTAGTGCAGGATCCGGATCAGGAGATGACTTTTATATCGAAGTTTGATCCAGCCCTGGTCAAGCGTGATGCACCTTTTGAGAATGACGAGCTACAGCTGGAAGGCGTCAAGAAAATAGTAAGCCGCCGCGCAGCCAGGGAACTGCAAAGGGGGGCTTTTGTGAATCTGGGCTACGGTATGGCCGATGGCGTACCTATTGTCGCACAGCAGGAGAATTTCGACAAGGACCTTGTGTTTATGATCGAGCAGGGGTCCACAGGGGGCATTCCGACGACAGGGCTCAATTTTGGCGCCATGTACAATCCCAGTGTGATCGTCGACGATGGGTATCAGTTCGACTACTTTCACGGAGGTGGGCTCGATATTGCCTTCCTTGGATTCGCCCAGATAGACCAGCATGGTAATGTCAATTCGAGCCGCTTTGGGAAATTCCTCACAGGTTGTGGAGGCTTCATCGACATCTCTCAAAATGCCAAGAAGGTCGTATTCTGCGGCACATTTGCCGTCAAGGCTGATATCGGGGTCACTGATAGTGCGCTGAAGATCAATCATAGTGGCCAATTCAAAAAGTTCATCGACGCGGTAGAGCAGGTCACTTTCTCGGCGAAATACGCCTTGGAGAAGGGCCAGGAGGTGCTTTATGTGACCGAAAGAGCGGTCTTTAAGCTTGTGACAGGTGGCTTGGAGTTGATCGAGATCGCTCCCGGTGTGGACCTGCAAAATGATATTTTGGATATGATGGACTTCCAACCCAGAGTGAGCGATCAGCTCAAACCATTTGACAACGAAGTCTTTGCGGGGGAGGTCATTAGAAAAGAGACAAAAGAGAGGAGTAATGGCTGATCCAATCATTACCGCACTGGACAATAGCGTCTTTACAGTTACCTTGAACAATGCGGCCAAGCACAATTGTATGGGCCTGGAGATGCTCAATCAGTTGAACGAGGCCATCCAATACGCCCACAGAGAGGAGGCCGTGAATGTCGTCGTGATCAGAGGGGCAGGTGATAGGTCGTTCTCGACCGGAGCCAACCTCAAGGAATTCAACGCCCTCGAGGGCAAAGAGATTGATGACTGGATCCTCTTGGGTCACGATATCTTTTCGACGCTGGAGTCTTTGCCCAAACCTACTGTCGCATACATTGATGGCTATGCGATGGGTGGTGGACTGGAGCTGGCCCTGTGCTGTGACTTTCGGCTCGTAACCGAACAATCGGTGCTATCATTTCCAGAGGTGAGCCATGGCTGGCTTCCTGGTTGGGGAGGGATACCTCGTGCAACCCGGTTGATCGGCGAGGCTGGTGCCAAGCGACTGATCCTTCTTTCCGAACGATTGATGGCCCAGGAGGCCTATCAACTGGGTCTTGCCACAAGGGTGTTAAATACCGAAGAGCAAAGTGCTCAGGTCACCGCATTTACGGAGCAATTGCGATTGATTAAGCCTGCCACCTTTAGGTTAGCAAAAAGTGCCATCCGGCAGGCTGCGGCAGGACATCCCGTTGATCCACATTTTGATGTACGAGCGACGCATTTTGCCAAAAACCAAAAAGACGAATGAGCATCTTCACCCAACTACTTGACAGAGTAAAGGCCGCGGTCCAAAACTTCGGCCCGGGCTTATTCATCATAGGCTATGTCGTCGGCACTGGTAGTGTCACTTCCATGGTCGTCTCAGGAGCAAAGTTTGGCCTTTCGCTAAGTTGGGCGCTGTTGTTGTCCTGCTTTTTTACTTATTATCTGCTCGTGGCCATCAGCAAACTGACCCTCGTCTCCGGCGAGACGCTGATGTACAATTTTCGCAAGGCCTTTGGGAGTCCAGTGACCATTTTCATCATTGCCGCTCTGACCACCACGATTGTCTCCTCACTTATTGGCATCATGGGTGTGGTGGCCGAGGTCGTGGTCGAGTGGGTACGAATCAATACGGGCTTTGCGGACCTTAGTCGTGTCGTGGTCGCGCTCGTCTTTATCGCCATACTAATTGGGTTGTTTTGGAGTGGGAAGCACAAGAATTTCATCAGTGCCATGTCATTTCTCGTGGCGCTCATGTCCATTGGATTCATCATCACAAGCGTCATGGTGGTCAGCCAGGCGGATCAGGATCTTGCAGCATTCTTTCCATCTACGGCCAACATTCCCAACACGGGACTGGTAGTGGCGGGGATGGTGGGTACGACCATGGCAGGTGTTTGCCTCGCCTCCAGGAGTATCCTTGTGCAAGAACAGGGATGGACTCGCGAAGACCTCCGGCGGGAAAACAAGGACGCACGCATCTCCATGGTCATGACCTTCTTGATCAGCTTTGCCATCATGGTGAGTGCCACAGGGACATTGTATTTCACAGGTACATCGGTAGAAGATCCCACAGATATGATGTACGCACTGGGACCCTGGGCGGGAGACTTTGCATTGACATTGTTCACCCTGGGGATCGTAGGTGCCGCTTTATCTTCGATCTTTCCTAATCTCCTCCTGTTTCCCTGGCTGATGGCCGATTATACGCACGGCCCTCGTGACATGAGACGACCGCTGGTGAAGGGGCTGGTGATACTCATCGCGCTGACCTGCCTCGTGATGCCCGTCTTTGGTGGTAAGCCCGTGTGGATCCTTATCGCTTCGCAAGCCGTCAGCCCGTTAGTGATGCCACTGATAACCTTGTTCCTGATCTTACTCCTGAATCGCAAAGACATCATGGGTGAACATACCAGTTCCCGGACGATGAATATCATGCTGGGCATCACCCTTATCTTCAACTGCTACATGCTTTATGTAGCGTTCAAAGGCTTCGTTGATTTCTTCTAGAATTTACCTCGGCCTCTGAACGCGAACCTGGGCTTCACCAGAGGCGTAAGACTTGTCCGCAGAAAATGCCTTGTAGCCGCTCTTTTTGTGCAGGGGCAGCTTGATCTCGTCCGTTTTAGAAATGGTGATCAAGGGTTCATCATCAGACAAATCGCTTCGTTTGTCCCAGTAGATGGTGGTCTTGCCACAGATGAATAAGTCTCCTTTTTTCGTGCTACGGCGCTCAGTGATGGAGTAGGTTCTTTTTATATCTTCATAGGGCAGGACAAAGTTCAACCCAACGATGGACTTGCCATCCCGTCCGTAGACGAAGTACCACTCGACCCTGGTGGGATAATAGACCAGCTGGCCGCTTTCCATTTCGAAATAGCCAGAAAAGTGAGGCATTCTGGCCTCATCTGGTTGTGCTCCGAGCGGAGTTGAAATAAGAATGATCGCGACGAATCCCGTGACGATCTTTGAGAATATCTGGTTTTCCATGGTGGTTGTGTTCGCTGTGTTCTGGTAATTTATATGCTGTGTTCTCTAACTAATTTATACATTTCTGCATAAGCGCCGTGCCCTCTCAGAACAGGCAGGCTACTAAACCGTTGAGTGGGAAAAGAGATCGATTGAATGGGCCACCACTGTCAATACACACGAGTATATCAGAGCCGGGCACATCTTCCACTTGGATGTGTCTATGCCCATTAATGTAAACCTCCTTGATTCACAGACTTACCTCGTCATATCTTGCTAATAGTCAAAAACTCAATTTAGCATGATACGAACCTTCCTAAGGGTTGCCTTCCGCAGCTTCAAGAAGAATGCCCTGTCCACGTTCATTAATATTCTGGGCCTGACGCTCGGCTTTGCCGCCTTCATTGTTCTTTCTCTATTCTTCTTCAATGAGATTTCCTATGATCGGTGGCATGAGAAGGCCGATCGCATTTTTCGGTTCACCACCATCGATGAGGCCTTAGGTGTCACAAGCAATGAAGTAGCGATCTCCAATCCGCGAATGCCGCGAGCCGCAGAGGAAGAGATACCTGAAGTGGAAGTAGCTTCCAGAGTCCTATATGCTGGGGAGCAGCGACTGGAGATAGGAGACGATGGCCATTACTCAGAGCATGCATTGTATGTCGAACAAGATTTCCTGGAAATATTTGATCTTCCCCTCCGTAGTCCGGAAATAACCGCTGAGAAATTCAATCAGCCCCACAAATTGATATTTACAGAAAGCTTCGCCAAAAAGGTTTTTGGCGAAGAGGGGGACGCTGTTGGTCAGCTGATGACGGTCAATGACCAGAGCTGGGAAGTCGTTGGTTTGATGGATGATGTCACAGCAAACTCGCACCTTGGCTTCGATGTGTTGATGTCTCTCTTTCCGGCGCAGTCGGATTCTTCGCTGGCTCAGTACATTGACTCCTGGGGTGGCCTTGGTATGATTGGTTACGCCGTCTTGTCTGACGCCGACGCCGAAGTCATGGTCGAAGGGAAGATGGCGGAAATTGCCCTGGCCAATGACGTCAATGACTTTTGGATCCCGCAGCTCCAGCCACTCACTGACATCCACCTGAAGTCTTCCGGTATCCTGTTCGATTTTTATCACATCAATAAAGGAGATGCTGTCTACACGTACGCCATGGGTGGCGTGGCTATTTTCATTATTCTAATCGCCGCGTTCAATTTCATTAACCTCACCACCGCCCAATCGTCTGGTCGGGCAAAAGAAGTGGGCATCCGCAAAGTCGTTGGGAGTACAAAAGGTCTGCTGATCACCCAGCATCTGATTGAGTCTGTGGTTCTCAGTGTGGCGGCACTGTTGCTCGCCGGTGCTCTCGTGTACCTGCTAAATGATACCGTGGGTCTAGGGCTCGATTTGAGTGTCAGCGCCATATTGGTCAGCATGAAGTGGATACTGCCTGCCTACCTGGCACTAGCCATCGTCATTGGGCTGTTGGCGGGATTCTACCCTGCCATGATTCTATCCGGTATTCAGGCGGTCACCATTCTCAGAGGTCGCTTTCAGACCAGCTCCAAGGGAATATGGTTGAGAAAGACCCTCGTCGTCCTCCAGTTTGTGGCATCGATAGGTATGATTTGCGTGACTCTTCTTGTGGCCCGCCAGATCAACTATATCAAGAACAAGCAACTGGGATTCAACAAGGACCAAATCATCAACATCAGCATCAATAGTCCGGGACTAGGCGACCGATTAGAAGCTTACAAGCAGAAACTCTCACAAAACCCGGATGTATTGAGTGTGGCTTACTCGAGCAACATGCCTGGGCGCACCCTGGGTAGAAACGGTGTCAATGTCGAGGGTGGCAACGAAGATGAACCCTACATTGTCAGTGCCATGTCCATGGATGCGGACTATCTCGACCTGATGGGTATTGAATTGGCAGCTGGTCGCAACTATGATGAAACTTTCGGCTCCGATCAGGATGAGGCAATCATCATCAATGAGGCCATGATGGAGGCACTGGGATGGGATGAGGCCGTGGGGAAAAAATTGGTCTTTGGAAATGACGCCAGGCGGACGGTGATTGGCGTGATCAAGGATTTCCATTTTGCCAACATGCGGCACAAGATTGAGCCATTGATGATGTTCTACAATCCCAACCCCAGCGCCAACTTCAACGTGCGCATAAGTTCTGAAGACATGCGAGGTACAGTCGAGTTTTTGGAGCGCACGTGGCTGGCCGACTTCCCTAATTACCCATTCGATTATCAGTTTTTTGATCAGGAGTTTGACCAGTTGTTTGCTTCGGATGAGTTCTTCTCATCCCTCGTGTCGATTTTCACCTGGCTGTCGATCGCACTATCAGCATTGGGCTTATTTGGATTGTCCTTTTTCATGGTCGAGCAGCGGCGGAAGGAAATCGGGGTGCGGAAAGTGCTGGGCTCCAGCATTCAGCAGATTATCAAGCTCTTGATGAAGGAGTTTGTGCTACTGATCGTCATTGCCAATCTCGTCGCCTGGCCTGTGGCCTATCTGTTCTTGACCAATTGGATTGGTGATTTCCAGTACCGTATCGATTTGTTGGACCCATGGCATCTGGGAGTTTATGCTGTTGCAGGATTGGGGGCCGTGTTCATTACCGTCATGGCTGTGAGCTACAAGTCCATTTCTGCGGCTTTGGCCAATCCTATTCACTCGTTGCGAGATGAATAGAAAGGCGGCTGGGTAGGAAACCGGCGAGTCTACTAATTGTCAGATGTGGATTTGACACCTGCCATCGCTGTAGGCTCAAAGGAGTGGTCCATCGTGTAATAGCGAAAGTAGGATCTCCTCCCAGGTGGCTTCTGAAGCTCGGAGGTTTTGGATATCGTGATCAGTGGCGTGTTCGGCGAGTTGCTTCCATGCTCCTTGATCACGAGAATGGTCAGGTCCCCGCAGATGAATATGATGCCCCGGTCGTTTCCCCAAAGTTCCGAGATATCATAGTCTTTTGATAGGCCTTCATGGGGCATGTTGATCCTTAGACCCTGGATGGATTCGCCATCATCTTGATACAGATAGGACCAGTGGACTGTAGACGGGTAATAGGACAGTGTTCCCTGAACGGACTCATAATAACCCGTGAAACTGTAAATGGGTGAAGATGATGTCTGCGCTATGCCGGCCGTGGTGAGAAATCCCACGAATAGGCACAATGCAGATCTGAAGTGGGGCTGGTTCATGATCTTGGTCCAATGCTGATTCTAGTGATAATCTACTAGGAAAAATGGGCACCGAAAGACTTGAAACGCTGAATGGGAACTTTAGAGGCGTGAAACAGCCCGGCTTTGGAAATCCATGAAATCAGAGGGATGCGTGCCCATCAGGTGACTCGAAAACCGCGCGGTGCCATATGGAACCGAGAATGGAGATCTTAGGACAAACTGCCAAAGAATGCGAATTGGGAGTATCTTTTCATTCGGGATCGCGGAGAAGAGGAAGACCCAGTGGCAATGGCGACAGGCAGGTGCCATGAAAGGTCATGTTGGAGTTGTGGAAAGTCGGTCTTTACTTACCCAGTCAGAAATGAATACCAGAAAAACCATCGAAAAACAGCTTCGCCCCATAGCTCTATTGGCTGCGCTGTCAGCGGTACTGAGTTGCGCTTCACCGACGGAGCCACAGAGTGTCTTTGAGAATCCCGCCTTCGAAACATGGGAAGTGTACCATGGGGACCCGACCTCCAGTCACTTCTCCACTTTGTCGCAGATCAACAGAGACAATGTCGCGCAACTAGAGGTCGCATGGACGTATCAGACTGGCGACCATGATCAGCGTTCACAGATCCAGTGCAACCCCATCATCATCGGAAGCACGCTCTATGCTACCTCTCCACAGACAAAAGTCTTCGCGCTGAATGCTGCCACCGGTGAGCGCTATTGGACTTTTGACCCTTTCAATGGGGGTCCCGCTTCAGGAGTCAACAGGGGAGTAGTCTTCTGGTCAGATGGCCAGGGCGATGAGCGGATCCTATTCACCGCAGGGTCATTCCTCTATGCGCTAAATGCCAAAACCGGCAGCCCTGTTTCAGATTTTGGAGATAATGGACGCGTAGACCTCCACGACGGTTTGGACCGAGATGTCACCGGCTATGATGTGATTGCCACGACACCGGGAAGCATCTTCCAAGATCTACTCATACTGGGTTCTCGCGTTTCGGAGGGGCAAAAGGCAGCACCCGGACACATCCGCGCATTCGATGTAAGGACCGGTGAACGAAAATGGATCTTTCACACGATCCCACACCCTGAGGAGTATGGACACCACACCTGGCCAGAAGATGCCTGGCAGGAGGTCGGTGGGGCCAATGCCTGGGTAGGCTTTAGCATCGATACTGAGCGAGGAATTGTTTATGCCCCCACAGGTTCACCCTCCTTTGATTTTCATGGTGGCAATCGCCATGGGGATAATCTTTTTGGCAACTCCCTGGTTGCCATCAATGCAGCGACAGGGGAGCGAATTTGGCACTTCCAAACCGTCCACCATGACGTATGGGACCGGGATCTCGCATCTCAACCCAGTCTCCTAACCGTGAAACACGAAGGCAAGTACATCGATGCAGTGGCACAGGTCACGAAGCACGGAGTGATATTTCTTTTCAACCGGGAGACGGGGAAGCCACTCTTTCCGATCGAGGAGTGGCTCGTTCCGGCTTCAGAACTGAAAAACGAGAAAACCGCTCTCACGCAGCCCCATCCTATAAAACCCGAGCCCTTTGTTCGGCAACAGTTCACGGAAGACTTGATCACGGATATTTCGCCAGAAGCAACGGAATTCGTCAAGAACCGATTGGCGAATTCCAATTTCGGTCATAAATACACACCTCCCAGCATCGAGGGTACCGTGGTATTTCCCGGCTTTGACGGGGGCGCCGACTGGGGAGGTGCCGCTGTACATCCCACAGAAGGAGTGTTGTACATCAATGCCTCAGAAATGGCGTGGTTCCACCAAATGATCGAACTGGACGATGAAGGTACTGCCATCTCAACTCCCGGCCGGTTGTCTTACGCCAAAAACTGCGCGGCTTGCCACGGGAGCAATCTGGAAGGCCAACAACATGTCTTTCCTGGGTTGGTGGGTTTGAAAGATAAACTGACAAAAGATGAAACATTGGCATTCATCAAGAATGGCAAGGGCCGCATGCCTGGTTTTGGCCAAATCCCAGAAGATGAGTTGCAAGGCTTAATGGACTTTCTCTATGGGGAGGAGAAGATCCGGACAATGAATTGGGCCACAACAAGATCCTCCGGGGAAGATTCGCAGATTCCCTACAGCTTTACCGGCTACAACAAGCTTTTTGACCACGAGGGTTTTCCCGGTATCAAGCCTCCATGGGGTACCCTCAATGCCATTGACCTAAATACCGGCGAATACCTATGGACGGTCAGATTAGGTGAATACCCCGAGCTTGCGGAACGGGGAGTGCCAACGACGGGGACGGAAAGTTATGGCGGCCCTGTGGTCACGGAGGGAGACCTGTTATTCATCGCTGGGACATTGGATGAGAAGTTCAGAGCATTTGACAGGCATTCCGGTGAGGTCCTTTGGGAAACGCAGCTTCCGGCGGCTGGGTACGCCACTCCCGCCACCTACATCGTAGATGGCAAGCAGTACGTAGTGATAGCTGCCGGTGGAGGCAAGTTGGGAACGAAATCCGGTGATAGCTACATCGCTTACTCGTTGCCATAAGCTTTTCTAACCGTTCCTGTTTTTGTGGCCTTCGAAATCGGCCACCTGTATTAAATTCACGATGTTTTGCTCCCAACTGGAGCAGTGGCAATTAAAAAACTCAAACCTTGAAAAAGCACATCCTTATCCTTATCTCGGCCAGTTTGCTGTTTTCGGTTCAGTCGGTGGGACAAACCAAAGTCCCATTGGAGGACATGAGCAGCTTCAGAGAGCAAGCCGGCAACTGGCAAATTGTGGGTGACGTGATCATGGATCGCACGCTGGACATCCACCATGAAGAGGCACCCGAACCAACGGGAAAGAAGAAGAAAAAGAAGAAAAAGAATGAGCCGGAAGTACCCCCTCGGAAGGCAGTGACGTTTACTGCGGGCACGGGTATTCTCCTCAACATGAATGACGATGTCATCAGGGACAACCTGGTTTCGAACTGGGAGCATGGCGACGTTGAGCTGGAGCTGGATGTGATGATCCCCAAGGGCTCCAATTCGGGAATCTACTTGCAAGGCCGATACGAGGTGCAGTTGCTCGACAGCTGGGGGGTGAAGCAGCCGAGGTACGGAGACCTTGGCGGCATTTACCGCAACTGGGAAACAGAACCTTCGCTGATGCTGAAAGGTGTACCTCCCACAAGCAACCCGGCAAAGGCACCTGGCCTGTGGCAGCACATGAAGATACGTTTCCGAGCTCCCCGCTTTGATGATGCCGGAAATAAGACTGCGAATGCGAGGTTCGAATTTGTCGAGATCAATGGCGTCCGTGTCCACAACAATGTGGAAGTCGTATTGCCTACAGGAGGGCCCATTTCGAAGGATGAAGCTGCTCGCGGACCGCTCATGATCCAGGGGGATCATGGTCCTGTGGCGTTCAAAAATATCCAATACACTTCCCTGGAAGAGTCAATGGTAACCTTGTCTGACCTAAAGTACGCGGTCTACAAAGGCGCCTTCAAAAACCTCGGGGAGCTTAAGGAGTTGACGCCAGAGTCCGAAGGTGAGGCCACTCAAATAGATATTTTGACAGTGGAAGAGGAGGATGCCTATGGAATTGTCTACGCCGGCAAGATCAATATCCCGGAAGATGCTGATTACACCTTTCGAACGGGCTTCACCGGCGGGATGCGGTTGATGGTCAATGGCTCGGCGGTACTTGAAGTGAATTCAAATGCAGCAAGATCCGCACCTTCGAAGACGGTGGCGCTGAAGAAAGGCTCCTACGACTTCGAACTTACGAACATCAAGAGTGCTCCATGGCACGCACCGAGGTTAGGACTGTTCGTGAATGCTCCGACGACGGACGTGAAGAAGTTTCACCACTATGACTCCTATCCTTTGTCAGAAGACTTTGTTTCACCCATCCTGATCAACCCTCAGGCCAAGCCACGGCTCCTGCGTGCCTTCATCTGGCATGACAGTGGGGAAAAGCTGACGCACACTGTGGGCGTAGGTCACCCGAATCAGGTGAACTTCGTCTATGATCATTCTCGCGCTAATTGGGTGGCCGCATGGCGAGGGAATTTTGTCGATGCGACCCCTATGTGGCACAATCGCGGCAACGGCTCTTTCCGTCCGCAAGGCTCCGTGTTGTGGAACAACCTGTCTTTGTCCTTCGCCGAACTGGCTGATGCCAATAGCCCGTTCCCATTACCCGAGGAGAAAGATGAATTTCAGGAGCGCGGCTACCAGATCGACGCGGGGACCGGGCTTCCTATCTTCAAGCACACGTACAAGGGTGTTGAAGTGCAGGATATGTTGACGCCTGATGCCGAGGGCAGGTACCTCAGTAGAAAGGTCACATTCTCACAAGGGGGACTGGCCAATTGGTACTTGAAATTGGCAGAAGGTGATGTACTCACTATGCCTGATGGCTCCTATGCTATTGGCGATCGGTCTTTCTACATTAATGTCCTTTCCGGTGGCAATGCGATGGTTCGTGAGGTAGATGGCAAACAAGAATTAGTATTGCCTGTCACAGGCACGGAGGTGAACTACGAAATAATCTGGTGATGACAAGAATATTAAACGATACAATGAGAGCCCTTTCAATGATCATCGCGGCCATGCTAGTGGTAGGAACCGCGACCGCGCAATCTTACGAGGCCGAGAAGGAATACTATCGCATCACGACAGTTCCCATCCCTGAGGACATCCTGCTCGAAGTAGGAGGGCTTGCGCTGATGCAGGACGGCTCTATGGCGGTAGCTACGCGCCGTGGAGACGTTTGGATCGTTGCCAACCCATCTCTGGCTGAGGGAACTCCTCCTGTTATTCACCAGTTTGCCCAGGGCCTTCACGAGCCTTTGGGTCTGGCGTACCTCGGCGGCGATCTCTACACTTCGCAAAGGGGTGAACTGACGAGACTTCGGGATACGAATGGTGACAGGGTCGCCGATGTCTACGAGACGGTGACCTCGTGGCCGGTCTCCGGGCACTATCATGAGTACAGCTTTGGGCCATTGATCACGGAAGACACCTCGTTCTTCGTCACCACCAATGTGGCCTTTGGCAATGAGGAATGGTGGCGCGGGGAAAGCCGGGTGCCATGGAGAGGGTGGATATTGAAGATCAGCAAAGATGGAGAGATACAGCCCTGGGCTACAGGCGTACGTTCGCCAGCGGGATATGGCTTAATCGATGGTGAGCTTTTCTATACAGAAAATCAAGGCGATTGGATAGGTTCTGGTGGTCTTTGGCATGTGCCAAAAGGGGCCTTCATTGGGCACCCTGCAGGGCTAAGATGGTCCCAGCGGGAAGAATCGCCAGTCAAGCTATCGGAAGAAGAATTCTACACACACCTCGACATGCGGCAGGTGCGAGTCAACGGGGCGTATGTCAAGCCAGAAAATATTGCGGATGAAGAAAACCCCGCGTTTCTCTATCAGAAGAAGGAGGTGATCCCGGAGCTGCAATTGCCCGCGGTTATTCTTCCGCACGGAATTCTGGGGATCTCCAACAGTGAGGTCACTGTGGATGAAACCAGCGGAGCGTTTGGACCTTTTGAAGGGCAGATCTTCATCGGCGATCAGGGACAGAGCAAGATCATGCGGGTAGTGCTCGAAGAGATCAACGGGCAGTACCAGGGTGTGGCTTTCGATTTCCGTGCTGGTTTTCAGTCAGGGGTGCTGAGATTAGAATGGGATCGAAGCGGGAAGTTGTTTGTCGGAGAAACCAACCGTGGCTGGGGATCCGCCGGCCCGAAGACCTCCGGACTGCAGTTTGTGACGTGGACCGGGAAAATGCCTTTCGAGATGAAGACGGTAACGGCACAGCCTGATGGATTTGAGGTGACATTCACGAAGCCCATCGATAAGAAGTCCGCCGAGGATCTGGACAACTACACGGGCAAGAGCTATATCTACAAATACCACGCGGTGTATGGCAGTCCACAGACGAATTTGGAAGAGGTCAAACTGAAGGGCGTAAAGGTCAGTGATGACGGCATGAGTTTGAGATTGGTGGCTGACAATCTACGACAGTACCATGTGCATGAGTTGGCACTGTTTGGTGTCAAAGCAGAGAGTGGTGAGAACTTGTTGCACCAGTCCTTCTATTACACGCTGAACAACATTCCCGAAGGAGAGAAACTGGAAACATCAGAGCTCTCCATCTTTCGGTCCAGTTCCGTGAGAAAGGCGACACCAAAGAGAACTGCCCGTCGGCCGGCAGCTCCCGCGAAGGTGGCACCGACAGATGATGAGATACAACCTTTGTTGGCGAAGAACACATGCCTGGCTTGTCACATGAAGGATCAGCGCCTTGTGGGGCCTTCTTACGAGGCGGTATCTAAAAGGAATTACTCCGATGAGCGCATAGTGGAACTGATCTACAATCCCGAGCCGCAGAATTGGCCGGAGTACGCGACACCCATGGCACCTATGCCACAGGTGCCCAAAGAGGAGGCGCTGAAGATCGCCGCATGGATCAACTCCCTTGACAAATGAAGTGGCCGGGGTTGTGGATGTTGGCCCTCATAGGGTTTTCGTGCGCAACCCCAACTACTCAGGAGTTTCCCCCACGACCTAATATTCTCCTCATTCAGGCAGACGACCTGGGCTATAATGACCTGGGCGTCCACGGGAACCAGCTCGTAGAAACACCCTTTCTAGATAGCCTGGCTCAGGAGTCACTGCAGTTTAGCCAGTTTTACGTCAACCCCGTGTGCGCTGCATCAAGGGCCTCGCTCCTGACCGGCCGGCAATTCCTGAAGACCGGAGTCTCCCATGTGCACGGAGGAAAGGACTACATGCACCTCTCAGAAGTGACGTTGGCGGATGTATTGTCGGACGCCGGATATGCTACTGGCATTTGGGGGAAGTGGCACGTCGGGAAGACGCAGGGATACCTACCCGGAGACCGTGGGTTTGAGGAGGCTTTCGTTTCTGATCTTTACCGGCATCGCGATGCCTCCGGCCGGTTCAATGGCCGACAGGTGACACATCAACGCTGGTCGGATGAGGTGCTTGTGGATTATGCGATTGACTTCATAGGCCGTACAGAGGACCGACCTTTTTTCGCGTATGTGTCCTCCATGACCTGTCATGGTTCACTTGATGCCCCCCAGGAGCTTGTACAGAAGTATCGTGACACGGGCTTAGAGAAAGGCCTTGCTACGCTCTATGCTATGGTCGAAAAGATGGACAGGGAGATCGGCAGGTTGATACGTTACCTCGATGAATCCGGGAAACGTGAGAACACTGTCATTTTCTTCCTTTCCGACAATGGCCCCGCCATCAATCGCCGGGAGTTCTCGGACGACGATCGAGTCACTCGCAAAGTTCAACCCTACAAAGGCTTCAAAGGCAACATCTGGGAGAATGGTGTCAAGTCTCCATTGTTCGTGTCGTGGCCGGGTGTTGTCTCACCGGGCATCGACAGTTCACTTACCGATATCACTGACCTATTTCCCACGATTGCGCTTCGTGCCGGCGCCTATTTCGATCATGTTGTGGACGGCGTACCCATCGCATCTTTGAGTGGAGGCAACGATGGGTCCATCAAGTATTCATTCAACTATGCCCATCGCGCTTGGCAACCTTCCGACCAGCCGTGGACGCCTGAAGGGGTTAAGGGCGAGTACAGGCCTATGGATGCGAAGAGTCTGCAATTCGGAGACCAGGTCGTGTCTGTCCGACATGGAGATCATAAGTTGCTCCTGAATGCCGCAACAAATATGAATCCGGAGGTTGCAGGTTTGCCTTGGTCGCTGTTCAATGTCGCCGAAGATCCCTACGAAACGAATAATCTCATCGGGCAAGGTTTGTCAGAGGAAGAGCACCTGAAAACTGTCCTCACGGAATGGTTCGAAGATGATATTCGGCGGGCTGACCATCCTTTTGCCATGCCGCTCCATATCATCGGAGGAGACACGAATTTGGTCTACGCTGTCGGAGCGCAATCAATCTCGCCGTCGGTTATCCCCACGTTCAACTGGCTCAGCCAATGGCAGGATGCGGGAGCTTTGGCTTCTTACGCGCTGTCCGTCGAGGAGGCTGGGGACTATCAGGTAGACATCTACCATAGTGAGGCAAGTGGCGTGGACTTTTCAATCAAATTGGCGGCCGGCCAGTATCCAATCGCATTCTCCGGGCAAATGACCTCTCTGATGGTGCGGAACATTCCTTCCGGGAATGTGACACTATCATTGCAAAAGAGCGATGAGGTGGGAGCAGTGGCCCGCATCCATCGATTAGAGTTTATTCGTCACTAAACTCCTACAACACATCCAAAAGGCCCATCCCGATGCGGCCGGTGTCCTTCAACGCCGCCGACAGTGAGGAAGCTTGTATGGTTATGCGAGTCCCGAGATGTTGGTGCAGATCAAGCATTGATCGACGTGCCGCTGCGCATTTTCTCCAACCCCTTTACTTGACTTTTGCTGCCACAACGGCATGGAGGGTGCGCCATTTTCTACCGAATCGTCACCGATTTCAAAATTCGCAACCGCAAACGTATTCAGGGAAGTGTATGATGGGTCTCTTAAGTGAAAAAGTAACTTTTGATTAATTAAATCTAATTGTCTAACAAGTTTGAAGAGACTGTAAACAGAAATTTTTATGGCAAGAAAACTACTTACTTTTTTCTCTGCCTTCACCGTAATGGCTCTATGCGCCGTCGCTCAGCGAACGGTGACTGGTACCATCAGTGATGGGGAATCCGGAGAAGGTTTACCGGGAGCGACTGTCCTGATTAAAGGGGCGACGCAAGGGGCAGTAACAGACGCCCAGGGACAATACCGCATCGATCTGCCAGATAATGACGGGGTCTTGGTTTTCTCCTTTGTGGGCTACGAAAGCCAGGAGGTGTCTGTAGGGAATAGATCGGTGATCGATGTTGATCTGTCACCAGACACACAGACTTTGGAGGAATTGGTCGTCGTGGGGTATGGTACGCAGCAGCGAGCAAAGGTGACTGGTGCCATTACCACTGTTAAGTCCACCGACTTAACGGCTACGCCTGTCTACAACGCCGCACAAGCGCTACAAGGTCGTGCCTCGGGTGTGACCGTGATCAATAGTGGTGCCCCAGGCACTCAGCCGACTGTAAGGATCAGGGGGCTTGGCACAATCAACGACAACAACCCTTTGTACGTGATAGATGGCATGATCGGAGTTGACATCAACTCTATCAACGTCAATGACATCGAGTCCATGGAAGTCCTGAAGGATGCCGCTGCAAGCGCCATCTACGGTTCCAGAGCCTCCAATGGCGTCATTATCATTACCACCAAAAAGGGACAGTCCGGGCCCGCACGCGTTACATTCGATAGCTACGTCGGATGGCAAAGTGCATCCAATCGCTTTGATGTACTCAATACGGACCAGTACGTGGATTACACAAACGAACTGCAGACCAATGCGGGTCTGGAAACCATTCAGCGGTTTGATGATCCCTCGTGGAGCCAGTTACAAAACAACAATACCGATTGGCAGGATGAGATCTTCCAAACAGGAATGATCCAAAACTACAATATTGGCGCTTCCGGTGGATCGGAAAATGCTGTCTACAATGTGAGTTTTGGGTACCAGGATCAGGAGGGGATCTTCATCCAGACGGGATTTGAGCGCTACGCATTTCGGGTGAATACCGAGTTCAAAAACAAGGGCTTCTTCATCGGAGAAAACTTCAATTTGGGTAAGACACAGTTTTTGCAAGAACGTCAGTCGGGGGGTCGGTCGCTCATCGAGCACGCCATCAAATCGGCACCATACCTGCCTGTATTTGATGATAACAACCTCGGAGGCTATGCCGGACCTTTGACCATCGACAACAATGATGCGGAGAACCCTGTGCGCGCCGCTAACGTCACAAGTGATTTCACCGACCGATGGACCATCAACGGTACGATATACGCGGGGTATGAGATCCTCGATGGCTTGAAGTACCAGTTCACCTTCGGACTGAACTACAACAACTCCATAGGGCGTCAGTTCACTCCTCCATTCGAATCCGGTATTCATAACTCTGATCGTGCCAATATCAGTCAGAATAGGTCCGAGTTTACCTCCACTCTGATACGAAATAGCATCTCATATTCAACGACAATCGCGGGAGATCACGATATCGATGCAGTTGTGGTGTCAGAACTTCAGGAGAATACGTTCACCCGGTTGCAAGCCTCCTCTCAAAACCTAGTTTCTGGACAGATTCAGGAGATCACAACGACGGACGCTCTGACAGCGAGCTCGTTCAAAAATGAAAATAACCTTATCTCTTATCTCGGTCGGGTATCCTACTCCTATAAGGACAAGTACCTGGCTACGGGCTCCATCCGGTCGGATGGCTCCTCCCGATTTGCAAAAGATGAGCGTTGGGGTACGTTTTTCTCCGCTTCAGCAGGCTGGAGGATTAGCGAGGAAGTATTTCTGGCAAGCATGCCAGCTATCAGCAATTTGAAATTGCGGGCAAGCTACGGGGAAGTGGGAAACCAAAACATTGGTGATTACAGGTACACGTCGACCATTGCGACCAACTACCAATACCGACTCAATGACACCAATGTCGGCGGCGCAAGTATCAACGACCTGCCCAACAGTGCGCTCACCTGGGAGACGACCACGATGCTGAATATTGGGGTGGACTTTGGCCTGTTCAACGACGCCCTGTATGGAAGCATTGAATACTATGACAATGAGACGGCGAATATGTTATTCAGACAGCCAATCCCCGCTTCTCTTGGCTATTTGAGCAATCCGTTCGTCAACCAGGGAACGGTCGAGACCACTGGGTTTGACATTACACTGGGATACCGGGGAACAACAGGCTTCGGGTTGAATTGGGATGTCACAGCAAACGTCTCTACCACCTCCAATGAGATCACCGATCTGGGAGAAGAGGATGCAGACATATTTGTCGCGGGATTCGAAGGTGACAACCTCGCCATCTATCGGGTGGGTGAGCCCATTGGAAGCTTCTTCGGATGGAAAACACAGGGTATTTTCCAGACTCAGGAGGAAGTTGACAACAACGCGAGTCAATCCAACGCAGCGCCTGGCGACATTCGCTTTGCAGATATAGCAGGACCTGAAGATGACAATGGTAACCCTACCGGACCTGACGGGGAGATAACAGGAGCTGATAGAACGATCATAGGAAATTATTTCCCAGATGTCATCTATTCCGTCAACATCAACCTCGATTGGAAGGGCTTCGATTTCAACCTGTTCCTCAACGGTGTATCGGGCAATCAGATCTACAATACCAACATCTTTGATCTGGAAGGCATGACGCGTGCGTTCAATTCCGGAACAGCTGTACTCGATAGATGGACGGGGCCTGGGACATCCAACGATGTGCCGAGAGCAATTGCGGGTGATCCTGCCGGTAACGCAAGGGCTTCTGATCGATATGTGGAGGATGGTTCCTTTCTGCGATTCAGAAACATGACACTTGGCTACACCATTCCAACAGACAATCTACTGAATGGCGAGATCGACAACCTGCGCGTTTACGTTACCGGCCAGAACCTGATCACCATCACAGATTATTCCGGACTGGATCCGGAAATCGGTATCTATCGTGACAACGGAAATACGGATCAGGAGCGCACAGGGCGCGTGGGTATTGATCTTGGTAATTACCCCCAGCCGAAGATCTTCCTGATAGGCTTGCAACTAGGATTTTGATTGACCAAACCAGAAAAAGATATTTCAGATGAAATTGTATAGAAATGTATTATTAGCGCTGACTCTAAGTTTGGCAGTTGTCTTTTCATGTGACGATAGCAAGCTTGATTTGACGAACCCAAACGAATTGTCTCCTGAGACATTTTTCGAGACAGAGGCACAGTTGAGAGACGCGGTGCATGCGGCCTATGCCGTTCTGCAATCGCGGCCCTTGTATGCTCGCCAGTACTTCTTTGCCAATGACCTTATGTCGCAGGAGGCGTTTGGCCTGGCGAGTCTGGCCGGAGACCTTCGTCAGTATCTGGATCACTCATGGTTATCTACCAATGGCAATATCTTCAACACATGGAGCGTGCTTTATCAGGGTATCCACAAAGCGAATTTCGCGATTGAGAATGCAGAAAGAGTACCCGAGGTAGCCATTGCCGATGAGATGCGCAATCAATTGGTAGGTGAAGCGCGTTTCTTGCGAGCGCTGTACTACTTCGAACTGGTCACGCGCTGGGGTGGTGTACCCATCTTGACAGAGGTGGCCACGACAACGGACGGCGTTCCCCGATCGACAGTAGACGAGGTATATACCGTGATAATGGACGACCTGCAGTTTGGTATTGACAATATGATGTCAGTAGATGCGCTGCCGGCCGACCGCCTGGGCGCGGCTTCAAGGGGCGCAGCTTTGGCCATGAAGGGAAAGGCGCATCTATATCGTCGGGAATGGGCTGAGGCCGCACAGCACTTTTCCCTGGTCGAGCAAGAGGGGTATACACTCCACGACGAATACTTTGACAACTTCACCGAAGAAGCGGAGAATGGTTCTGAGTCAATTTTTGAGGTCCAGTTTACGACGGAGTTTGGTGGAGCCGGAGCGTGGGGGCTCAATGGTACTGGCGCTGCCGAGGCCACCTTCCGAAGTCAGGAATATTCATTTTCGCAGTGGAGAAATACCATCCCTTCACAGGACATTCTTGATGAGTTTGAAAGCGATGACCCCAGGTATGGCTTCTCTTTCTACTCCCCTGGAGACTTGTGGAATAATGGGCAGGACACGGTAATCGTAGGAGTCAACGCAGCAGACGATCGCCCCAACTGGAGAAAGTACCAGCGCCACTACAAAGACGCCGCTCCTTGCTGTGAGTCTGGTATCAACTTCCGGGTGATCCGATATGCCGATGTATTGCTCATGTGGGCGGAGTCACTCAATGAGACGGGCGATCAGCCCGGCTCTGTGGCATTGCTCAATGAGGTGCGAGGAAGACCTTCGGTAGATCTGCCATTATATGGTTCCGCGGAAATGGATGCCCGGGGATTCCCAGTCGGTAGCAGGGACGAAGTTTTCGATGCTATCGTGCATGAAAGGATCGTGGAACTGACCGCTGAGCAAGTTCGCTACAGAGATCTGCAGCGATGGGGCCTCGCTGCTTCAGTGGTGCCCAACTATCAAGTCGGTACCCATGAGCTGTGGCCCATTCCGCAGAGAGAGATCGACGCGAACCCGGCGATTTCCGGGGCTGACCAGAATCCTGGCTACTAGCATTAGTTAATTGGTTCATCATAGATCAAGGATGGGGCAAGGAATGCTCCATCCTTTTTTTATGGTGAGCGTCTGCAGAACGATGGCTCCTGGCGCAAAATTGACAACTGAGGGCTCTTGATTATTTTTGTTAAGGACGACTTTGACCTATGAGATGGCTTCTGACGACGTGTTTTTTTCTGCTTCACAGCACGGCTCTTATTGCGCAGCTGCAGAACTACCGGATAGATAGGTACACCGCCGAGAACGGCCTGGAGAGCAATTCCATCAGTTATATACTACAGGACCATCAGGGCAACCTTTGGTTCCGAACGGAAGTCGGTGTCGCCAGATACGACGGATACCATTTTCAATCCTTTGGATATGACCCCAACAACCCAAAGACACTGTTCCAAAAGGTCCGAATGCGGGGATTGTACCTTGATGCCAGAGGTAATGTCTGGCTGGACTACAGTGGTATTGGCGTTAGCTATTTCGATCAGGAGAAAGATAAATTCGTCAATTTCCACCCTGATGAATCCCGACCAGAGCATATAGGCAATTACGACATTCAGTGTTTCTACAGCAACGAACCTGATATCGTATGGATCGGTACGGATAGGGATCTTTTCAAGTTCGATTATCGGTCTGAGACTTTCGAACGATTTGATTTTGGAGAGGACCTACCCGTAAAGGCGATGATGATTGACAACATTGGCAATCTTTGGCTGGGGACGGGCGTTGGCGATAATTATGATGATGGGTTGGGCCTGTACCATTATGACATTCAGAATGACAAGCTTTCGAAAATTGGAACTGGCCGGCAGAAGATCAACGACATCCATCAGGATCAGAAAGGGGGGATCTGGTTAGCGACCAACAATGGCATTGGAAGAGTCAGGGACTATAGCCCTGGGATATCTGACCTTACGCAAACCCATTATGTGATACGCCAAAATCAAAAGGGAAATCTGGCGGACACACACCGAAACAACGTCACAAATATTTTTGAAGCGAGTGATGGGTCGATGTGGTTCTTGACCAGCTTCGGTGTCGCGAGGGCCATGGTATCAGATGGAGGAGCTGATTTCATTGTAAGGCACTACTTGTCTGACGCCATCCCGGGACCCAATGGCCAGATCCTATTGGCCGGCATGGTGGAGGACCGAGATGGAAATATCTTCACAGTCAGCAGACACACCGCCTATGGTCTGTGCCAGTATGACCCGGTGAGGGATGAGTTCGAGGTGAAGCTCGATCGGCATGAATCTTCTGTTCCTGATAAGAGTCGCTTCGTTTCGTTGTTTCTGGATCGCCAGAACGTCATGTGGATGGGTACAGAACGGCACGGGTTATTTAAGCTGGACTTGGATCAGAAGCGATTTCAATCAATGAGGCATGTGCCAACCAATCCCAATTCGATGGGCTCTAACATTGTGTATTCGATTGAGTACGATAATGCTAGCCAGCTATGGTTCGGGACTGCCAACGGCGTTACAGGATTAAATCTTACCACGGGCAAGTTCGAGGTCTACAATACGGATAATTCCACGATCAACGATGACGTAGTTTTCTCCACCCTACTTGATACCAGAGGAAGGTTGTGGTTGGGACATTCTCCCAGCCAGGTTTCACGCATGGATCTGGATACCTGGGAGAACACACCCTTTCGACATATCATCGGTAATGACACTACGGGCTTTTTTGCTTGGACAATAGAATCAATCGTCGAGGATGTGAATGACAATGTATGGGTTTCAAGTCATAACGGGCAAATTTTTCAGATGCACGCGGGCGAGATTGGTTCTTTAAATGCATTTCCTTTCGAGAAGCAAGAGCATAGAAATGACCTCTCGGTCAATGTCCTTTATCCTGACCAGCATGGGCAGGTTTGGGTAGGTACGACTTATGGGTTATATCGATATAGCCCTCAATCAAACAAGTTAGAGGAATATCAGGCGTATGAGAATGAAAGGCCATTTCGAGAGGGGATCAATACAATCAAAGGACTTTCAAACGGTTTCTGGATTGGATCCCAATCAGGAGGGTTGGTGCGGTTGGATACCACTCAGCAGACCATTGTTCGCGTTACGATGCAGCACGGCTTGTCTGGCAATTCCGTAAGCTCCATCTTGGCAGAGAATGATACCGTCCTTTGGGTTTCAACGAATGGCGGATTGAGTAGAATGGATCTCTCATCGAAGACGTTTACCAACTTCACTACCGCGGATGGTTTGCCTTCCAATACTTTCTTGAAGAACAGTGCGGTGACACTGAAGGATGGTACCATGTTCTTTGGGTCCAGTGATGGAGTATTGTACTTCCACCCTCGTGTCATTCGGTCCAATCCTTACCAGGCCCAACCCATCATCAATGAACTGAAACTTTTCAATAAGCAAGTGATCGTGGGAGATACGATCAATGGTCAGGTGATCCTGCCATCATCACTCTCCTCCCAGCAGAAAGTAGTCCTCAACCACAAAAACAACATCCTTGCCCTCGGCTTTAGCAGCATGCACTTTGCATCCCCTGACAACAACAGATACGCTTACAGATTGGAGCCACTAGAGGAGAAGTGGAACTATGTGGACGCAGAGTCTCGCACAGCCTCCTATACTTCCCTGCCGCCGGGTAGCTACTTGTTTCGGGTTAGGGCTACCAATAGTGACGGCAGGTGGAGTGACAACGAAGCACATCTGCAGATCGTGATAGAGCCACCTTGGTGGAATACTACTTGGTTTCGCCTGACGCTGCTCTTGCTGGTGATCGCGTTGTCCTACTTGCTCTATCGACTTCGGGTGCAAAACATCCGTTCGCGCAACAGAATGCTGGAGAAGATGGTGGAGGAAAAGACCGTGGACTTGAAGGAGCAAAACCTCGAAGTGCAAGAGATGTCCCGGAAACTTCACCAGGTCGACCAAGAGAAGATTCGGTTCTTCATGAACGTGTCCCATGAGTTCCGTACACCGCTGACGTTGATCATGGGCCCGATCACCAATCTTATGAAGTCGAAGCGTATCGGCAATGCTGAAAAGGAGGATTTGCGTGTCGTTGAAAGAAATGCTCATCGAATGTTGCGATTGACCAACCAGTTGCTCGATGCGAACGACCTGGAGAAAGACACCTTGCGACTGCGAGTGGGCGAAGGTGATATCGTCCATTTTGTGAAGGAGATTGTGGCAGCCTTTGACTATCGCGCACATTTCATGAATGTAGATTACCGCTTTGAGTGCAATCTGGCGGGTCACATTTGCTGGTTTGATGGTGACAAGATTGAGAAGATCCTGTTCAATCTGATCTCCAATGCATTCAAGTTCACAGATCAGGGCGGCCGCGTGATTGTCAGCCTGCACCTGGCCGATGATCATTTGCGACTGTCGGTAGAAGACACCGGCATCGGTATCGAGAGCGATCAACTGGCACATATCTTCGAGCGATTCTATCAAGTCGACAGCCAGGACCACCGTGGGACTGGGACAGGCATTGGCCTCAATCTCGCCAAAAAACTAGCCCAAAAACATCGGGGAGATCTCACTGTCCAAAGCAAGCTTGGTGAGGGCTCCACGTTCTTCCTCACTTTGCCGGTGGGAGAGGAGGACTTCAACCAGGAAGAGCGCGTAGAGTTGCAGGTGGATGCAATAGAAAGAGCCGAAGCGATTCAAAAACTGTACACGACAAACAGCGAGGGAGTCGATGTAGGATCGAAGCGCTCCAGCAGTTCTTATGTGATCCTCATTGTGGAGGATAGCATCGATATGCGTGATTACCTAAAGGGAGCGCTGAAGACGCACTACTCCATACTGGAGGCAAAGAATGGAGAAGAGGGACTGAAAGTGGCCGAGGAGATGGTGCCCGATTTGATCATCAGTGATGTGATGATGCCGAAAATCGACGGGATGGAGCTTTGCTATCGGATCAAATCAAGTGATTACCTAAGTCATATACCCATCATCTTGCTGACTGCGAAGGTGGGCGAGGAAAACCAAATGGATGGTTACCAGATAGGGGCCGACGATTACCTCGCCAAACCTTTTGATCTCAACCTCTTGCGGATTAGGGTGAGTAATCTCATCAACAACCGCGTGACGCTTCGCAGCCATTTTGAGAAGTCTTCCGACCTGCTGCCCGATCAGATCGTTGAAGACCGTAGCGACAAGGTCTTCATGGAGAAGCTCATCAGAGTGATTGATGAGCACTTGTCAGATCCCTCCCTCAACTACCAGCACTTTGTGGATGAATTGGGCATTGGCAAAACAAAATTGTACGAAAGGATCAACAAAGTTGCCGGACAGTCCATCAACCTTTTCATCCGAACCATCCGCCTTAAGAAGGCCGCCAAATTGATCGAAGAGAAGCAATTCACCTTTTCGGAGATCTCCTACAAGGTGGGTTTCTCAGACCCAAGCTATTTTTCAAAGTGCTTTAGACAGCAGTTCAACCTCTCCCCGAAAGAATACCAGGAGCAGCACCAGGTCGTGGACGACTAAACCACCCGCCATTCTTGGTAATATTTTCCATTATTCATGGAATATTTTCCGGAATACGGCCTTCGGAAAATAGTCAATAGCGCTCGAAAAATAGTCCCGGAGCAAAAGCAAACGTTTGCAATTATTTGTCATAACCTAAACTCTATGGCAGCGAGCAAACGTGAGAAGTCCGATAAACTTAAATCCATTTCCTGGGTGGAAGTTGCAATCATTCTGGTCATCCTCACTCTTCTCCTGACAGAGCTTTTTTTACTATAAGTATGAAGTGAAGATGAATCCGTTAGTAAGTACTGAAGAAGAAACTTTTCGGGGCCTCAATCTGGTGAAAGTCGACGACTCATCAAAGGTGCCGAAGTACATGCAAATCGTGGATATCGTCATGTCGGACATTGAGAACGGCATTTTCGGTATCGGAGAGCAAATCCCCTCTATCAATGAAACCAGTGCGGAGTTTGACATGGCACGGGACACCGTGGAGAAAGCCTACAAGATTTTGAAAGAAAAGGGGATCCTTAGCGCCGTGAAAGGCAAAGGGTATTATGTGGCAAGTACAGGCAAGATGTGTGCGAAGAGAGGTCTGATGTTGTTTAGCGAGATGACCGACGAGAAGATGGCCTTTTACAAGTCATTTGTCAATTACATGCCAGATGACTCCATGGTGGACATTATCCTTTTCAATGGCAACCCAAATCAATTGGAGCGCAACATCATCAGCAACCTTGGGCACTACGACTACTTTGTGATCAGCCCTCAGCTTCACGACGTGACAGAGGGGTTGAAGAAGGCCATCCGAATGATAACTCGTAGCAAGCTCATATTTATCGATCGTCTTTTTGATAGCTGTTTGGGGTGCTCATCGATCGTCAACGACGAACGGGAGGAGATGTACCAGATGCTGAAGACCATTGACACTCCTCCAGGTAAATACACGAGCTTTCACTTGATCTTTCCCAATTTGCCCTATCATCAGGATCTGCACGAGGGATTCACCGACTATTGCTTCGACCAGAAGGTCCCATTCTTCACCAATTCCTCAATGGAAGGTGTAGAAGTGGCAAAAGGCCACCTGTACCTGATCAGGACAGACGAAGATTTGGTCCGTCTCATCAAATCATGCCGGGAAAAAGGAATGGAGTTGGGCGAAGATATTGGCGTCATTTGCTATAGTGACTCACCGTTGAAGGAGGTATTGGCTGGAGGAATCTCGGTGTTCGCTCCCGACTACGATGGTATGGCGCAGCAAGCGGTGCAGACCATTCTCAGACAGGACGTTGCTCAGTGCAAAAAAGGGTTTAGTCTGCAAAAAAGAGGATCTATATAAATAAAGGTCAGGTCCTGAAATTGTATTTCAGTCCAATGTTGCTATGGAGGGTACAGGCCAAGGCATGATCCCGTTGCGCGACCTGCGTTCATATTTTTGATTCAGGCAATTGGAAAACATTCAAAAGGCGGCGAGTTACGTTGTTGGCCTCTGGCTCACGTTTTTCATGCTGGCAGGATGCAATGAAACACCAACACCTGCCAACCGTCAGACGAGCGATGAAGCCCGAGCCCTGCTAACCAAACTCTATGACATGAAGGGCCAATCGATATGGTCTGGCCAGCACAATTACGCCGGACGATTGAATTGGTCTGAAGACTCAGTCAGGAGCAGGACCAATCGACTGCCCGTGGTGTGGGGATCAGATTTCCTTGCTGCCCGCTTTCGCCAGGACGTTGTCGATGAGGCCATCAGACACCATGAGCGCGGTCATGTTATCACATTGATGTACCATATCATCAGACCTATGGGGCACGACAGCCTCGGCTTCTCCTTGGGCGTCAAAAAGCGCGTGAGCGATAAGGAGTGGGAGCGGATCATCACACCAGGGACTATTGAAAATGACTGCCTGATCAGTAAGATCGATCGACCAGTTCCCTTCCTACAGCAGCTGCAAGCAAAGCGGATTCCTATCCTTTGGCGACCATTCCACGAGATGAATGGCATGTGGTTCTGGTATGGCGACCGACCCGGACCTTCCGGCATTCAGCTCTTGTGGCGCATAATGTATGAGCGGTACACTGAGAAGTACAAACTCAACAACCTGCTTTGGGTATGGAATGCCAACGGCCCTCGCGATTGGAAGGACGATGAGGCCTATGATTATCACCTGTTCTACCCAGGCCATGATTATGTGGATGTCCTGGCCACAGACATTTATAAGGGTGATTATAAGCAGTCGCACCACGATGATTTGCTGGCTCTGGCGGAAGGGAGGCCTATCGCCATTGGTGAGTGTGGCCAGTTGCCTGATCCGTCCATTTTCGAATCCCAGGCCGAGTGGGTTTGGTTCATGACCTGGGCCGAATGGATTTGGCGGGAGAACACCGTGGAGGCGGTAAAGGAGGTATATTACCACCCCAAAGTAATATCCTTCCAACCGTGAAAGAATTTTTGAAAAGCCTGCTGGTCCTCCTGATTTTTTCATGCGGGGGTCCGCAGGGACCGACCCAACCCACCAAGCCCAATATCATCTTCATAATGGCCGACGATCTGGGATACGGCGATCTCGGATGCTATGGACAGCAGCTTATACAGACGCCTTATATCGACAAGATGGCGCAGGAAGGGATGCGCTTCACGCAATTCTATGCCGGCACCTCCGTTTGCGCCCCTTCGCGGTCAGTGCTCATGACGGGCTTACACACAGGGCACACCCCCATTCGGGGCAATTTCCAATATGGCTACCAAAATGGTCAGTTGCCACTGGCCGACAGCGTCACCATCCTGCCGGAAGTGATGAAGGCAGCAGGCTATCGCACGGGCATGATAGGGAAATGGGGCCTGGGCGATCCCGGTACGGAGGGGGATCCGCTCAATCAGGGCTGGGACCATTTTTTCGGCTACTCCGACCAGGTCCTCGCGCACAACTACTATCCTGAATACCTCTGGCGCAATGGAGAGAAGATCATGCTAAAAAATGAAGTCGTCTATCTGGATACGGCCCTGTGGCATGATGGACTTGGTAGTTACTCTACTGCTAAAATCGAGTATTCTCACGATCTGTTCATGGATGAGGCGGAGGCATTTATCAATAGGGAGTCGGATGCACCATTTTTCCTTTACCTCCCCGTCACTATTCCGCATGACAATGGGGAGGCGCAGGACAGCGCCCTGCAAGAAGTACCCGACCAGGGAATTTATTCAACCAAAGACTGGGGGCGGGAAGCCAAAGATTACGCCGCCATGGTCAGTAGGCTGGATGAGGGCGTAGGCAGACTGCTTGCATTACTTGCGCAAAAGGGCATTGCAGATGAGACACTGGTCATCTTCACTTCCGACAATGGCAGTATGCCCGATCGATGGTACACGGAATTCCTTGATAGCAATGGGCCTCTTCGTGGTGGTAAACGAGACCTCTACGAGGGAGGTACCCGTGTACCGTTCGTCGCCTGGTGGCCAGGTGTCGTTCCACCAGGGTCAACATCCGACCATATCGGTGCTTTCTGGGATGTCTTTCCTACATTCGCCGGTCTCGCAGAGACCCCGGCCCCTCCGGCGTTGGATGGGATTTCCATCGTGCCATTGTTGACAGGCAAGGCGGATCAGCCCATTCATGACTATATGTATTGGGAGTTCCACGAACAGGGGGGCAAGCAAGCCATCCGGCAGGGGGACTGGAAGGCTGTGAGATTGGGAGCGAAGACCAGGCCCGATTCAGCTTTGCAGCTATACAACTTGCGGGAGGATCTGGCTGAGACCACGGATATTGCCAACCAATATCCAGATAAAGTTCAGGAGCTAGCGCAATTGATGCTAGAGGCGCGCACGACGTCATCCATTTTTCCATTTGGTGCGGAGGAGGTAGCTTCGGCCGGAGAATAGTTGGCAGCAAGAGGCGGTCAAAGGTGGTGGATCATGTCACCGGTTGACAGATCAAGTCTTTGATGCTTGATTAACTTCACCGTGTGAAATCTAAGCGCGAACAGATTTTTGACGTCGGCGTCGAGCTATTTAGACACAAAGGGTATGCCTCCACTTCCATGCAGGACATTGCCGACGAGCTCGACATGAAGGCCGCCAGCTTATACAATCACATATCTTCGAAACAAGAGTTGCTGTCTGAGCTACTCCTTCAGGGAGGGCGGTTTTTTGTTGAAGGCATGAGCGAGGTGCAGGCGTCCAGCCTTGCAGCCATCCAAAAAATTGAAAAGTTGATTGCCCTGCATGTTCGACTAAGCATTGAGCACTCAGATTTGATGGCGCTGATGGTGGTCGAGTGGCGTCACCTGGAGGGGCCTCCAAAAGATCGATATGCAGAGATGCGTGACCAATATGAGAACGCCTTTCGTGATTTGCTTCAGGCCGCGTCGGAGGAAGGGTCCCTGCAAGATGTCAACATCGATCTGGCTTTGTTCTCTATCCTGTCCTCACTGCAGCGGTTCTATGCCTGGTACGACCGTCACCCAGACCTGAATACATTCGATCTTGAGAAGTACCTGGTCCAGTGTCTACTGGGAGGCATAAGAAAATGAGCTTTAATCGATGTTCATTACCTTTGGAAATCGCACCGCCAGCGAGATTTTGGAGAAAAAGTAATGCACGCGATTCGATCGATATTTATGATTTCACTGTTGGCGGCGGCCGTGGCTGGTTGCTCACCTTCAGAGGGGGGTAATAGACCCGTTGAAGGGAAATCAGCGAACCCACTGATTGGCAAGTGGGAACTACAGCTACGAATGTACTCCCCTGACACGACGTTCCTGACCACTCCCGACACGATCGGTTACGTTAAGATCATCAACGAAAAGTCCTTCGTCTGGTACCAGTACAACAAGAATACACGCAACCTGCTCATGCTCGGAGGAGGTACTTACGAACTGGAAGGTGAATCTTACCTGGAACACATCGAATATTACCACCCCCCCGGGACCTATATGGAGGGTTCAAATATCCCTTTCAAATGCGTAGTCAATGGCGATGAGTGGCACCACTCCGGCTACATCAATGAGCGAGAATATGACGAGGAGATTGGTGATTATGTAGTATTGCAGGAGCGAAGACTCGAGGAAATCTGGAAGCGGGTAGAGTAGACTTCCCACCATAAAAATTTCTTAACTCCGCCACACGAGCCTATTTCCATCTTTGCAGGTAACTTTTGTAGCCGATGAATAGTAGAGGTATGCATTTCAGATTCAGATCCCTTCGACATAAGCTAGTCTTTTGGTTTCTGGTTTTCGTCAGTTCCAACCTCGTCATCGTCCTTATCAACTTTACCTACCTCGATCAGAGAAGCAGAGTCGATGAGGTGTTCAGGACCTTGGAAACGACGAATGGCTACCTGCTGAAAGACTACAAAAACCAACTCAACTTCTTCACCCAGGAGACGAAGAATCGCGTCTTTTTCGAATTTGGCACAAGCCAATACATTGATCATCACAAGCGACTGTTCAATGATGTTCGCGCTAACCTGTACGAGCTCAGCCAGAACGACGTGGCCCTCAGATTTGGTTTGGGTGGCGATTTGGATTCCATTCGCATCCATGTGCAAGCCTATGACACCATTTTCACCCAATTGACCAACCTTATCCGGGAGCGCGGCTACAAGGACTACAATACCATCGGTAGGATGCGGGACGCTGCCCATGAGTTGGAGACGATCGACGTGGTGAATATGCAGGACCTGCTTATGATGCGGCGCCATGAGAAGGACTTCCTTCTCCGGCATGAGAATATCTACTTGCGCCGCTTAAACGATCGGGCCAAAGCCATTATCGGGGAGATAGAGAGCAAGCGAAATCTCTCAGCCGAACGCAAAACCGAACTTGCGGGCGTTGTCAGAAACTACCAGAACCTATTCCGTGAGGTGGTGGATATGGATAGGCAGATTGGGCTTTATGACAACTCGGGTCTCAAGAAACAACTGGACGAAACTGAGAAGATGCTGTCCGCGGACTTCGACGAGCTCCTCCTCAAGGCCGAGATAGGTAAAGCCCGCCAATACGCCCTCCTTCAATGGATATCTATTGGTGTAATTGCGGCTTTCCTCCTCTTTGGTGTGTGGATGAGTTTCGTTATTTCTCGCCGCATCACCGTCCCATTGACAGATCTGACCTCTTACATTACCAGGTTTGTGGGGAGCAACTTCACGTTTGTCACAGGACAAATCAGCACGTTCACCCAGGATGAAATCGGCAAGTTGACACTCAATTTCAACGTCATGCGCGATAAGATCATCGAGCAGCTCCAGTTCTTCAAGGAGAAAGTGGAAGATCGGACACGGGAGTTGGCGGAAGCAAATGAAAAGCTCTTGAAAGTGAACGAAGCCAACAAACGGTTTGTGCCCAGTGAATTTCTTGATTACCTCAATAAGAAGAGCATAGAGGAAGTGCAGCTCGGGGACAATGTCGAGCGCAACATGACCGTGATGTTCTCGGATATACGGGGATTCACCAAGTTCTCAGAGGTGATGACGCCACAGGAAAATTTCGACTTCATCAATTCTTACCTAGAGTGCGTCGTACCGTGTGTCCGTGCCAACAATGGCTTCGTGGACAAGTACATTGGTGATTCGGTGATGGCGCTGTTTGCCCATCGCATAGAAGATGCCATCGACTGTGCCGTCGACACACAAATAGCTGTACGGGAATTCAATAGGCTCAGGGTCGAAAATGGCCAGATTCCCATCGATGTGGGAGTGGGCCTACACACCGGCCACCTCATTCTTGGTACCATCGGTGAGCTAACCAGGATGGAAACAACCGTAATCAGTGATGCGGTGAACACTGCATCGCGGATGGAGGGTTTGTCATCCGTCTATGGCACAAGCATTGTCATCAGTAGTGAGATGTTCGAAGGGATCGAAAATCCGAAGAAGTACGCCATTCGCTTCCTCGACAATGTAGTGGTCAAGGGCCGCAATGAAGCCCTGGAAGTCTTCGAAGTACTCAATGGACTCACAGATGAACAACGCGAGCTCAGACAGCAGACCGACCCCGATTTTCAGCAGGGAATTGCTCTATACATCCGGGGCGAGTTCAAGTTGGCAAAGAAGCTCTTCACGAAGGTCCTCGAATCGAATACGATGGATACGGCCGCTCAGATCTATTTTGCCAGGTGCGAAAAGATCCTGAAGGAGGGCGTTCCCGAGGTGTGGGATCCCATGCAGCGGATGGACGTCAAACGAGCTGACTGATTCAGTATTTTTGAACTCATACTAATAGTCATTAGTTTTACACTAATAATTGTTAGTATGGAATTTTCACCCCTCAGGATCAAGGCACTGGATAAAACCACGGATGATTGTACGATCGTCAGTCTGGATATTCCGGATGATGCACGTGATCGATTCCGCTACAAGGCTGGACAGTACCTTCCCGTCAGGGCCATCATCGATGGAGAAGAGGTGCGTAGGTCGTACTCCCTCTGTTCCTCTCCGCAGGACGATGAGTGGCAGATAGGTGTCAAAAAGCTGGAGGGGGGTAAGTTTTCCACCTACGTGAACGACCATTTGCAAGTAGGGGATCAGCTGGAGGTAGCGGGGCCGGAGGGTCGTTTTCACGTTGACATCGATGCGGATAAAAAAAGAGACTACGTGGCATTTGCCGCGGGTAGTGGTATTACACCTATACTCTCGATTATCAAGTCCCATCTCTCTGAGGAGCCCAATTCCACTTTCAAGCTCTTCTACGTCAATAGGACCGTCGCCTCAATCATTTTGAAAGAGGAATTGGAAGCATT
Organism: Cyclobacteriaceae bacterium; assembly: GCA_965227935.1. GTDB lineage: Bacteria > Bacteroidota > Bacteroidia > Cytophagales > Cyclobacteriaceae > JAWPMT01. The sequence goes on from CBDDGS010000055.1 coordinate 1,960,527, forward strand.
GAAGAACCAATACCTCGATCGATTGGAGATCTTCTACTTCCTTACTCAGGAGCACCGTCAGGTCGAGTTCTTCAATGGCAGGATGGACGAGGGTAAGCTCGACATCATTTTCAAGACCATCTGTGAACCGGCAGACGTCGACCACTTTTTCAGTTGTGGTCCAGAGGCAATGACACTCATGATCAACGAGTACCTGCTGGCTCGCGGTGTCGATCGGGACAGAATACACTTCGAGTTGTTCACCACTGCAGGAGCCACCGTGGCCCGGCGCGAAGAAGTCGCCAGTCATGTCCATGGCGACGCCGCAGATATCACCATCCATGAAGGAGGGAAAAGCTTTAACTTTAGAATACCACAAGGCAAGGAGAGCATCCTCGATGGAGCACTTGCGAATGGCGCGGATATGCCCTTCGCTTGCAAGGGAGGCGTTTGTTGCACCTGCAAGGCCAAACTCGTCAAGGGCACTGCAGAGATGCTGCTCAATTATGGTTTAGAGGAAGATGAGCTGGCAGATGGCTACACTCTCACTTGCCAGGCCATTCCGACCAGTGATAAAGTAGAGGTAGATTTTGACGCGTAAGACATGGACGAAGCACAAGTAAAGAGTCTAGAAGATCGGTTCAACGAGCGCATTGACGCCGGCGAGATCATCGAGCCCAAAGACTGGATGCCGGAGAAGTACCGCAAGACACATATCCGTCAGATCTCGCAGCATGCGCATTCGGAGATCGTCGGTATGTTGCCAGAGGGCAACTGGATCACCCGAGCACCCTCACTGCGACGTAAGGTCGCTTTGCTGGCCAAGGTGCAGGACGAAGCAGGCCACGGTCTGTATCTGTACAGTGCGGCGGAGACACTGGGGATCAGTCGCGATGAGATGACCGAGCAGCTGCTCTCAGGGCAGGCCAAGTATTCCAGTATCTTCAACTATCCCACACTGACATGGGCCGATATCGGAGCCATTGGCTGGCTGGTAGATGGTGCGGCCATCATCAACCAGGTGATGTTGACAAGAACCTCATTCGGACCTTATGCGAGGGCGATGGTGAGGATCTGCAAGGAAGAGAGCTTTCACCAGCGCCAGGGGTATGAGATAATGATGGGACTTGCCAATGGTACGCCTGAGCAAAAGGCGATGGCGCAGGACGCCCTCAATCGCTGGTGGTGGCCGTCGCTGATGATGTTTGGGCCCAGGGATGAAGACTCCCCACACACAGCACAGTCGATGCGATGGAAGATCAAGCGCAAGACCAATGACGAACTCCGGCAGCAGTTCATCGACAATACCGTCCCCCAAGCCGACTACATCGGATTGACAGTGCCCGATCCAGATCTGAAATGGAACGAGGAGCGTGGACACTACGACTTCGGGGAGATCAACTGGGAAGAGTTTTGGCAGGTAGTGAAAGGACATGGCCTCTGTAACAAGGAGCGCATTGCCGCCCGACAGAAAGCATGGGACGATGGCGCTTGGGTAAGAGATGCCGCTACAGCACACGCGGAGAAGAAAGCGGAGGAGTTACGGGAAACTGGCTAGGGGTTGATGAGTTGATAGGTTTTTTAAATGCTCCTCAACCCATCAATGATCAGATACGAGTAAGAAGTGATTAGTGATTAGTGATTCGATGCAAGGAAGAACATTTACGGAGCTTGATCTTTGGCAAAGAAGTCGCAGATTTCGCCAGGAGATCTATACTCTGTCTCAAAGCTTCCCTAAGGACGAGAAATATCGCTTGGCAGATCAGTTGATTAGATCCTCGAGGTCAATCTGCGCTAACATCGCTGAGGGACACGGTCGCTTTCACTATCAAGAAATATGCAATTCTGTCGCATTGCAAGAGGTTCACTAGCGGAGTCTCATGATCATCTGACTTGTGCCTTTGATCATGGGTTCATAGATGAAGAGAGGCTGAAGGAGTTAGAAAAGGAAATCGATAATATCGGAAGACTACTCAATGGTTACATCAATTACTTGAAGAAACAAAAAAGCATCTCGTGAATGAGGTCAACTAGTCACTAGTTTCCAATCACTAATCACAAGAACATGAGCGAAAAAAAGCAATGGCCCCTATTCGAAGTATTCATTCGAAGTAAAAACGGCCTCGAGCACCGGCACGTAGGTAGTCTCCATGCCGCCGATGCGACCATGGCTATCGAAAACGCCCGCGATGTCTACACCCGCAGGCAGGAAGGCGTCAGCATCTGGGTCGTCGAGTCGAAGCACATTACCGCCTCCAATCCTACAGAGAATGGCGAGCTGTTCGAACCCGCCCAGGACAAGGTGTACCGGCACCCTACGTTTTACAATTTACCTGACGACTTGAAGCACATCTGATATGAAGGACTCAGTGTACCAATACCTGCTGATGCTGGGGGACAACTCGATGATCTTGGGTCACAGACTATCTGAGCTGTGTGGACATGGGCCTACCCTCGAAACAGATATCGCGCTCACGAATATGTCGCTGGACCTGTTTGGGCAGGTGCGGAGCTATTTCCAGTATGCGGCCCAGTTGCGGGGAGACGGCGCTACAGAGGACAGCATCGCCATGCTTCGCAGCGACCGGGAGTACCGACACGTGTGGCTCGTGGAGCAGCCCAACACAGATTTTGCACATGTCATTGGCCGGCAGTTTCTTTTTGATAGCTACCATCTGCCCTTGCTTGAGCGGCTGATGGATAGTAAGGATGAGGCCATCGCCGCCATAGCGGCAAAGTCTGTGAAGGAGGCCCGCTACCACCTGCGTTTCAGCTCCGAATGGGTGAAGCGCCTGGGAGATGGGACCGAGGAGAGTCACCAGCGCATGCAAGCTGCCATCGATCATCTCTATCCGTTCGTGGACGAGCTGTATCAGCCATCTCCTGTCGAGGAGGAGATGTTCGCGCAAGGCGTGGGTGCCGATCTTGCGAGCATTGAGACGCAGAGTCAAGAGACGATTGCGAGCGTTTTTTCTGATGCCACACTTCAGAGACCTGAAGGTCCTTCCAGAATGACACTCGGAAAGCAGGGCATCCACTCCGAACACCTCGGATACATCCTCAGCGAGTTGCAGTACATGCAGCGGGCCTATCCCGATATGCAATGGTGAAGTGGGGCTTAAAGGGTTTGGGGCTTCCCCTGAAGTGGAGAGAGGGCCATGCAGCAAAAGCAATGAGATACCCCAGTCTCTCACTACCGGGTCGGGCTGTCCAGGGCTCCGCTGTCGCTTCGGTCCTGTGGACTAAACCCTTCCCATCCCTAAGCCGGGCACCCCTAAGCCGGGCGCCCCTAGGCCGGGCACCCCTAAGCCTGTACGGATTACGAAATTATACCGCTCAGCTACTCCCCTCCTGGGAGGGCCCCAATGCTATTACGTTAAGCGGTTGTCTGGCCATTCTCCAAAGCAAACCTTCTAAGGTCATGCTGACGCAGGAAGCATCTATTGGCATAAGGTCGACGATTGACCTAGCATCGTCAATAGATTTTTCCTACATCAAAATGACTCCGCTTTTGAGAATGGCTTTCAGGGTTCCTAGCTTAATAGCATTGCGGAGGGGCCGGGGATGGGTCAAAAAACCGCCATACGCTGATGCCTGAAGCTCACACAATTCCCCATATCGATGACGATCAGGTCCGCGAGGCCCTATGGGCAGTGGCCGACCCTGAAATCCCTGTACTCACTTTGATGGACATGGGAGTTGTGCAGGAAGTGCGGGTCGAGGGCAAGGATGTTACTGTAGACATCACGCCCACCTACTCTGGTTGCCCGGCGATGGATACGATGGCCGACGATATCAAAAAGGAGTTGCGTGATCGAGGTTTCAAGCCCACCGTCAACCTGGTCCTTTCGCCTCCCTGGACCACCGACATGATCACCGAGCGAGGGAAACAGCAATTGGCGGCTTATGGCATCGCTCCCCCGATGGACGAGGCGGCTGACAAGCGCGCTTTATTGGGTGAAGCGAGGGTCGTAAAATGCACAAATTGTGGCTCTCACAATACTAGGATGGTTAGTCAGTTTGGCTCCACGGCTTGCAAGGCTTTGTTTCAATGCAACGACTGTCTCGAGCCATTTGACTATTTTAAGTGCTTGAAGTAAGCATGCCCCACAATACCATGGAAGAAGAAGCAGTACTGCTCCACATTGCTGACGGTGTAGGAACCATCCGCCTCAATCGACCAGAGTCCTTCAATAGCGTCAATGCGGCACTGGCCGAGGGGCTGATCAATGCATTGGACCAATGCGCCGAAGATGATGCCGTCCGTGCCATTGTGCTTACGGGCTCAGGCAAATCCTTTTGTGCAGGGCAGGATTTGAAGGAGATTACCAATCCCGACAAGACTCAGATCCCACCTTTCCGCGACTTGTTGGAGCAGCGCTACGACCCGATTGTCAAGCGACTGCGACGGATCGAAAAACCGATCATCGGCGCCGTCAACGGCGTAGCCGCCGGTGCCGGCGCCAACTTCGCCCTGGCCACTGACATTATCGTAGCCCATGAGCAAGCATCATTTGTGCAAGCATTCAGTGCCATAGGTCTCATTCCCGATAGTGGAGGTACCTACACACTTCCGCGCGCCATTGGGTGGCCAAAGGCCCGCGCACTAGCCATGCTCGGGGAAAAGATCTCCGCGGCGGAGGCCGAGCGCATGGGTATGATCTACAAGTGGTACCCTGCGGACACTTTCGACAACGAAGTCAACAGGATGGCACAAAAGCTGGCCAGCATGCCCACACGTGGTCTGGCCATGACAAAACAGGCATTCAATGCTTCCTTTAGCAACAACTTTGGCGACCAGCTGGCACTGGAGACGGAACTCCAGTTAGCCGCTGCGGGAACAGAGGACTACCAGGAGGGTGTCACGGCCTTTGTAGAGAAACGCAGGCCGGTCTTTAAGGGGAGGTGAGTAAGTCTTTCAATCGTCATTCAGAGCGGAGGGCACCGGAGCGATGAATCTATTGACGGAGTCATGGGCCTATCCCTCCGGGGTAACAACCAACATCTACGAACACAAAGGCTAAGATCAAAGAACGAAAAACTAACATCACGAACATCGAACCAAGATCAAAGAACCAGGGACTATGAACGAAAGACTAAAAGTGGGCGTCATCGGCGCCGGGACGATGGGTAGCGGCATTGCCCAGGTAGCGAGTACTGCCGGTTGCGATGTGCGGCTGTTTGATACGAGCGATGATGCACAAGAGCGGAGTGCCCAGCAGCTCGACAAAGTACTGAGCCGACTGATCGAGAAAGGCAAGATCGACCAGAGCGAGAAGGAGCGCATCGCCTCGAATATCCAATACCCCAATGGTCTGTCCGCCTTTGAGGACTGTGATATCGTCATCGAGGCCATCCTGGAGAACATAGACCTCAAGCAGCGCGTGTTTGTGGAACTAGAGAAGCGTGTGTCTGACGACTGTATCCTTGCTTCCAACACCAGCTCATTGTCCGTCACAGCCATAGCCGCAGCACTGAGCAATCCACGGCGATTTGTGGGTACGCACTTCTTCAATCCGGCGCCGCTGATGAGACTGGTTGAAATCATTCCAGCGATCCAAACAGATATGAAGGTCACCTCTAGCACTAAAAGCCTGATCGATGAGTGGGGAAAGCTGACGGTGTTGGCCAAAGACACCCCTGGCTTCATTGTCAACAAGGTGGCCCGGCCCTTTTACAGTGAGGCCCTTCGGATCTATGAGGAAGGCATCGCGGATTTTGCTACCATCGACTGGGCGATGAAAGAGCTGGGGGGCTTCCGGATGGGACCCTTCGAGTTGATGGACTTTATTGGCAACGATGTCAACTATACGGTCACTGAGACGGTCTTCAACGCCTTCTACTATGAGCCACGGTATCGACCGGCATTTACACAGAAACGGTTGTCGGAGGCTGGCTACCTCGGCCGCAAGTCCGGTCGTGGTTATTATGACTATCGCGATGGAGCGATCAATCTCGGCCCCACCAAAGACGAGGAATTGGGAGCTAGAATCAAAAACCGCATCCTCGCCATGCTCATCAACGAAGCGGCAGATACGCTGCAGTTTGGCATAGCCACTCGTGAAGACATAGACACAGCCATGACCGCCGGCGTCAATTACCCGAAGGGGCTATTTGCCTGGGGCGAAGAGTTGGGGTTTGATTGGGTGGTGAAACAGCTGGATGACCTTTATGGACACTACCACGAGGAACGGTATCGGTGCAGTGGGTGGATGAGGGATCAAGTAAGGTAGCTTGCGCAAAGTAGTCTCCTACAATTCCAGCCGCATACCTTTCTTTATTGTCCCGAGCTTCCTTGGGATCATATAGACTCCGAAGTTGACCTTGCCTTTGTCATCCTTGCGGTATTCCGCCCATGAGCGAAGCGGTTCGCTTTGTGGGTCAGCGATGCCTGTAGCAGGGTCAATGGTGGAGAGCACACACCGGGGGCAGGCCATGTGCACCTCGAAAACGCAGTCACCGATTTGTACCTCCTTCCACTTGTCTTCCGCGTACGGATCGCATCCCTCTACCACCAGATTGGGGCGAAACTGATGGATGGGAAACTGTCTGTCCAAGCGTTCATTGAGATCCTGGAGGCTTGCAGTAGAGATCAGATGAATGGGAGAGGCATCTGTAAGAAGCACCGTGTCCCCCTCCTTTGCATTGTGTCGGGGCATCATGGGTCTTTTGGAGTCCTTTAAGGCGACGAGTTGTGCGTCCGTTCGTAGGGCTTCTGAAATCCAAATGGCAGCATCATCACCCAGTGTACGCCCCGTCAGGTTGTGGTCAAACATGCGAAAGGGCCTTTCATCCCCCCCGCCCAATAGCGAAACGGTCAGCGATTCCATTCCGCCAAAGCCCAGTGTCAATTGCTTTTTGACAATGTGAGCGTCGATCTGAAGTAGTAGGGGGTGGGTGCGTGCGGTAAGGACTGTTCCAGTAGCATCCATTGCTGCCACGATTCGATCGTTTTGCACTCCAGTGCGAACAATTTCAAGTTGGGACACCTCATCAGCCCGACAGGACTTCAGCGGGTATTGGAATAGCTGTACGATCTGCATTTGACAAATCTAGGTAATCGACCAAGATCGCGACAGCAACTCACCCACACTCACACTTGTCCACCATAGCCTCAAAGTGAAGGCGGGCTCCACACTCAATCATCCCTCATTCATTCTTCAGCGTCTTCGCGGGATTGGAGCGGGCCGCCCGAAGTGTGATGAGTCCGGAACTGTTCAGAATAATGAAGACCATGATCAGTGCTGAGAGGACAAAGATCCCAGGCTGGACAGGCACGCGATAGGCAAAGTCCTCCAGCCACCACTGTGTCAAATAGTATGCTCCCGGTAGGCCTATGGCCAGAGAAATACCCAGGAGCAATAGAAAACTTCGGCTGAGTATCGCTACCAACTCTGTTGTAGAGCAGCCCAGCACTTTGCGAACGGCAATTTCCTTTTCGCGCTTCCGGACATTGTAACTCGCTACCCCGATGAGCCCCGATACTGTCAGTAGAATGGTGACAATACAGAAAATGAGTATAACGGTTCGGAGCTGGCTTTCTGCCACATATAGTTGCGCGAAGCGCTCATCGAGAAAGACGACTTCCAGAGCTGGCAAGTTGGGGTAGATCTCATTACCCGCCGTTTCGATGGCTTCGAGGACACTCTTTACCTGTGCGGACTCAAATTTAATCGAGGCATATCCGCCGGTCATTGCCCAGGGGATATTGTAAATAGTGAGAGGCTCGATGGGGGAGTGCAGCGACTGAAAATTGAAGTCCTGTACGATGCCGACAACAGTACCCGTATCTCCAGAGACGACCAATCGCTGGCCCAGTACGTCTCCATCATCAAAGAACTCCTGAACAGCCTGTTCGTTGACATAGAATTCTCGATTAGCCGGTGCGAATTGTTTATTGAAGGGCTTGCCTTCCAGCAGGCGTATGCCATAGGTGTCGATGAAGGCATGGTCTGCATAAATCAGGCGTGTGCTGTGCTCAGTATCGATGCCCATCTTCTGTAAGCCCTCCAGCGAAATACGGTAGCCAGGGACATCCGAGGCGGTGGAGATAGATTTGATTCCTGGGTGGTCGATGATCGCCTGTTCGAAGGCCTCATAGTGGCGCCCGGTTTCTTTGTTGATATGGATCAGGGCCACTTGGTCTTTCTCAAAACCGAGCTCCTTTTCTTGGATAAAAGTGAGTTGGCGGAAAACCACGATCGAACCGATAACGAGGATGAAGGACAGAGAGAATTGCATTACGATCAGGACACGACGCGTCAGACCTATGCTTCCTGCGGGAGTGACGACTGTGGCTGACTTGATGCTTTGGGATGGTGAGATGCCGCTGAGCACCAGGGCGGGATAGATGCCACTCGCCACCTGCAGACCCAACAGTATCAAAAGTAGCGTGCCCAACACCGAAGGGTCTCGAAAGACGTTGAGGGGTAAGTCCAATCCCGTAAACGTGCGGAAAGCTGGCGTCAGGAGCGCGAGTATGCCAATACTGACGATTCCCGCCATCACTAGTATGACAGCATTCTCCGCGAGGAACTGCCAGATCAGTTGGTGCCGGCTTGCGCCCACAACTTTTCGCAATCCGATCTCCTTGGCTCGATCAAACCCACGGATGACTGTGAGGTTGATGAAATTGATGCATGAGATGACAAGGACCAGCGCACCCATGCAGAATAGGATGTAGACATTGTAGATGTTGCCATTGTGGGCGATTTCCTTTTCGTGATTGGTATAGAGGTGAATGCGCTCGATGGGCGTCAGCACCATCTCGAAGCCGTGCCCTTCATCCTCTACGACGCCGTATTGACGCATAAACTCCTCCTTGGCCAGCGCACTTGCGTGGTCCAGATCGGCTCCCGGCTCAAATTCAATGTAGGTGTACACCCAGAAGTTACGCCATGCCCTCAGCCACTCATCGGAGAACGTGTAGGGCGAGCAAATGAAGTCAAACTGCAAGTGCGATTGCGCCGGGACGTCTTTCATTACACCCGTGACCTTGCGGGGTGTGTTTTCCCATGTCCGACTACTCGTATCAAACGACAACTCTACCAGCTTGCCCATAGGGTTTTCGTCGCCAAAATACTTCCTTGCCAGGCGCTCAGTAAGAATAATGGAGAAAGGCTCCAGCAAGGCTGTCTTTGGGTTACCCTGGATCAATTCATAGGAAAACATGTCAAACACGGTGCTATCGGCCATGACACCACTTTCCTCATAGAAGATCTGATCCCCAAACTTCATCGACGTGGTCCGCACGGGCACGAACCGATTCATTCGCTTCACACTGGAGACATTGTCCCACATCCAGGGGCCTAATCCAATCGGCTGTGCTGCCCAAGGGGAGTTGTCAAAAGAAGAGCCGATGCGGTAGATGTTCTCGGAATTCGTATGGAACTCGTCGTACGCCAACTCATACCTCGTGTAGATCAGGCACAACAAGAAGAAGGAGATGCCCAGCACGAGATTGACCAGTCGGACTATACCCGACAGTTTTTCTTTGAAGAGGTTTCTGAAGGTGATTTTGAGGATCATGTTCATGGCAAGGTATTTTGGACTGTTGATCAGTCTGTGAAAGGGTTTGGATCGTGATATCGTGAAGTAGCCAATGACGGAGACCAGGTACCGCAGCTGCAGGTACGAGGAGCGAGGGTTTTCCTGCTGGCGATGCAGGTACCACTCATGAAGGTCACCCAGTACCTCTTCTACATAGTAGTCAGCACAGTACCATTCGACCACTCGGTCGATCCATTCCGGGGGAGATGACTTCATATTTCTGTGATATTTGTAAGACAAATCATCAAAAAGAAATCAGTAGCTGAAGTCAAAACTCAACTTTGGCATTTCGCTCCAGATCTGGCTCCGCATTTCGCGTGTTTCATGGAGTTTTTGAAATCCCTGGGCGGTGATCTTGTACAGTCGTCGGCGTCGTCCACCTCGCTCACCAGTGGCTCCACCCATGTACGACTGTAGAAATCCTTTCTTTTCCAGTCGACTCAGCACTGTGTGCACCGCGCTCAGCGTGAGCTTCCGTCCAGTGCGCCCGTTTACTTCTTCGACAATGGTCACCGTATAGGCATTGCCGTCGAGCAGTCCGGTCATCAGCAACACCAGCTCTTCAAACTCACCCAGTTGTGTACCCTTCATGGATTAGTGTCATAATTGTAAGACAAATAAACGGAATTCAGGGAAAAGGTTGTTTATCACTGAAAATCTTTTTTGAAACATGCCAGACCTGTGGTCGGTCTGTTACACATGCTGATCAATCAAGATGGGATTGCCATCGGGGTCGATCAATGTGATGCTGGCGGGACCGGTGGTCGATTCGTCAGCCTCTGATGCCAAGGCCAGTCCCTGACTTTTTAGCTCCTTCTGTATCGCTCGGATGTCATCGAAGTTTTCAAGAATATTGGCGCTCTGGTCCCAGCCGGGATTGAAGGTGATGACGTTTTTGTCGAACATGCCATGGAACAGGCCGATGATCGTGTCGCCACTTTTCATGATCAGGTAGTTGCGCTCCATTTTGCCAGCAAAGACCTCGAAGCCGAGTTTTTCATAGAATTCCTTAGATGCGTTGAGGTCTTTGACGGTGAGGCTGAGGGAGAAGGCTCCGAGTTTCATTGAGAGATTAGTTTGAGTGAGTGATCAAGATACAATATCTGCGGTCAGGTTGGCACATCTGACGGCACTTCTTAGGGAGAACTACAACCCCCTGGCCCCCCTTTGATAAGGGGGAAATGACCCCATTTGAGGGCGTTGGCAATGCTATTAAGTTAAAGTTTGATTCTGTTTCCTTTGTCATCCTGAGGCCCTCGAAGGAGGCAAAGGAATGATGTCTGCACTTCGAGAACCTCAGTGTGACATCAATTTCAAGCCTCGAAGAATCCTTAGCTTAATAGCATTGAAGGGGGATCGGGTGATGAGTAGCCAGAAGTCGAAGCGCTGGACGAGATACGTTGGTGCGTTGGGTCGCGGGGTCGAAGGCTAGCGCCGACGCGAGGAGGCCGTGAAGTAGAGAGTTAGATGCCTGGTTTCTTATGGGCGCTTTGTCCTCTCTCACTTCACGAGTGAGATGGCTTGGCGCGCTGGCCTGTGCGCCCCAAAAAATAATTTCGGAAAAATTTTAAAAAGAGGGTGGGGGTAGAATCGGGTGAAGGCTCCATGGAGGTGAACATGAAACAAAAACTCTCAATCATGAAATCAAGATTTATAGCAGGACTGATCGCGCTAGGCGTGGGATTTTCAGCAACAGCTCAAGAGATACAGGAACCTGAGGTCAAGGTGCGACCTGTGCAGATTTCGTTTATCTATCCCATAGGAACAAATGGCCTGGAAGCAGGAGACTATATCAACAACGCTTCATTGAGCCTTTTGGGCGGCTATGCTTACGGCGTGCGAGGAGCGGAGCTGGCGGGCTTTGCCAATGTGCTCCGTTATGATGTCGTCGGATTCCAGGGCGCTGGTTTTGCCAATGTGATTGGTGGCGACGTCGAGGGAGCTCAAGGCGCTGGTTTTGCCAACGTCAACCGTGGAAATGTAGTTGGATTCCAGGGTGCTGGCTTTGGTAACGTCCTTGGCGGTCATGTCGTGGGTGTACAAGGTGCCGGTTTTTTCAACTTCGCGCTCGGATCCATCAAGGGAGCGCAGCTGGCTGGATTCACCAACTTTGCGCAAGGAGATATCACAGGCGCTCAGCTCTCGGGCATGGCCAACTACGCTGGGGGTGAAGTGAAGGGTCTGCAGGGAAGTGCCTTCTTCAACTATGCGGGAACACTCAGCGGTGTGCAGGTAGGTCTGGTGAACTTCGCCAAGGAATACAAGAAAGGCGCGGCGATCGGTCTGCTGAACTTTGTCCACGGCGGCATGAACCGATTTGAAGTCAGCTACGATGATATCGTGGCGATCAATGGCTCTTACCGATCAGGTACGCCTGCGCTCTACTCCATCCTGACGGCTGGTATCGATCCTGACAAGGACCGCTGGACGTACGGAGTTGGGGTCGGTACACAGTATCGCATCTCACAGCGATTCTTCGGTAACGTAGAGCTCAGTAGCTCGAGCCTGATGTCGCTCGATGAGCGCCTGGACGGGCACTACATCATGAACCGTCTCAATCTGAACTTTGGATACAGCCTGTTTGGCAACGTTGCGATCGTCGCCGGTCCGGTACTTAACATTTATGTCAGCAATCCGGAGGAGGATGGCGAGGATCCTTTCCTGAGTATCATACCTGACAAGACCTTGTTTGATGATGCATCGGGCGACTGGGCCGTCAATGCCTGGATAGGCTATCGGGCGGCGGTGCGGTTCTAAACCGCTCATCAAACACTCCACAACAACCACACTTTTTTACTGATGCAATTTCGAATCCTACTGGCTGCCCAGCTCACAATGTTGGCCTGGGCAGCCTATACTCAAAACCTAACGCAAACCATCCGGGGCAACATCCAGGATGAAGACACCCAAGCACCGCTCATCGGTGCGACGATCACGATTATCGGGTCGGATCCCATCCAGGGCGCGACTACGGATCTTGACGGCAACTTTCGAATCACTGAGGTCGCCGTTGGTCGGGTGGACCTGCTGATAAGATATGTCGGATATGAAGAGCGAGTCATACCAGGAATGCTTGTAGGTGCAGCGAAGGAAGTCGTCCTTGACATACCGATGACAGAATCTGTCGAGTCATTGGAGGAGGTGGTCGTCACCGCCAAGAAGGACAAATCGGAGGTGCTCAACGAGATGGCCCTCGTCAGCGCGAGATCCTTCACGGTAGATGAAACCAAGCGCTTTGCGGGCTCCTTCAATGATCCTGCGAGGATGGTAGCCTCATATGCCGGCGTGCAGTCCAATGCAGAAGGCTCCAACGAGATCGTCGTCCGTGGCAATTCCTCCCGCGGGATTCTATGGCGACTCGATGGGGTACAGATCCCCAATCCCAATCACTTCGCGGATGAGGGATCCACTGGTGGGCCTATCAATGCCCTCAACAGCAACATGCTGAGTGATTCTGATTTCTTCACTGGCGCGTTTGCCCCTGAGTATGGCAATGCACTTTCCGGGATCTTCGATATGAAGCTACGAAAGGGCAACAACGAGCAAAAAGAATACACATTTACGGCCAGTACTTTGGGGCTGGACTTCAGTGCCGAGGGGCCTTTCAAGCCCGGCTATCAAGGGTCGTATCTGTTCAACTATCGCTACTCTTCACTGGCGCTGCTGGCCGAGACTGGTCTGGTGGACTTTGGGGGAGTACCCAAGTACCAGGACCTCTCCTTTAAGGTGAATCTGCCCATCAATAAGCGACACTATCTATCAGTTTTTGGCCTGGGCGGACTGAGTAGTATCGGTGGTGATCAGGAGGACGACAATGGTGTGGTGGCCTATCGGTTTGACTACACAGGGGGGCTGGGTGTTGTAGGATTGACCCACAACTACCTGATCAATGATCGCATGTTTGTCAAAAGCACCGTGTCCGTAGATGCCTCTACCAACACGTACGAGGACAACATTCCTGATGGTGATGATTTTCAGCGCATCGAGGAAAATGACATCAACAAGGCGGCACTGCGACTCACGAGTGCCTGGAACTATAAGATCAACGCTCAACATAAGATAGAGGTCGGCGGTATCTACTCCAGGGAGCGATTCGATATGGAGGCGAAGTCGCTAAATTTTGAGACGGACGTCCTGGAAACGACGCTGTCTGACGAAGGCTCCGCTGATATCTACCAGGCCTATGCCAGCTGGAGGATGCGACCCAGCGACGACCTTACCATGACGACGGGATTGCACTATCTGCATTTTGGTTTCAACGACAACTTCTCCGTCGAGCCACGCTTCGGTCTCCGTTGGGATTTTGCTGATGATCAGGCCTTCACTGCCGGTATGGGGCTGCACAGCAAGATCGAGTCGATCTCCATCTACCTCGGTAGGCAAGTGAATGAAGACGGCACGTACTCCATGCACAATCAGGATCTTGAGATCTCCAAGTCTGCACACTTTGTCGTCGGATATGATCGCATGTTGTCAGAGAACACCCACCTTAAGATCGAGGGATACTACCAGCACCTCTACGACATCCCCGTGGAGAATGACAGCTCCAGTGCATTTTCGCTATCGAATATGGTAGAGGGTTACATCGTAACGGACCTGGTCAACGCGGGCACGGGGCGTAACTATGGTGTGGAGCTGACACTGGAGCGGTACCTCTCACGTGGCTTCTACTACTTGGGTACGGTATCCGTGTACCGATCTCTGTACACCGCTTTGGATGGTGTGGAGCGGGCCTCAAGATTTGACGGCAACTACGTCGCCAACTTCCTCGCAGGTAAGGAGTTTGCCTTCGGCAAGCCAGAGAAGGAGAGAACACTTTTTGTGAATGCGAAGCTGGCGTTCATTGGTGGTGCCCGATACACCCCCATTGACCTGGAAGCATCGCAAGAGCTAGGTAGCGCGGTGGAGGGGCCACATCTATCTGAGAAAGGTGACGACATCTTTGTATCCAATTTGGCGGTTGGTATTCGCAGGAATAAGAGGAACACAACTCGGGAGCTAAAGATCGATGTGCAGAATGTCATCAATGCACAGGCGGCGGTTAACGAGTATTATGTGGAAGCAACGGAGGAGATTTATACTTCCACCCAATTGCCATTCTTCCCGACGATATCCTACAGCATTAGCTTCTGATTAGAGATCAAAAAAAGGGGCAGTGATGCCCCCTTTTCCCTCTTCATACTCAAGTAAACAAATAGGAATTGTTTTTGCGAGAAAACACTATCTATACTCTTTAAATCCTTCGGTGGTTGGCTTGAAACCCTTCATCCCTGGAAGGCCTCTACGATTTGCTTCTGCTGCTTTTCGGAGGCAAATCTCCCCATCCCTGTCTGAGCGTTTTCCAGCATATGTGCGGGCTGCCTCGTCCCTGGTATGGCGCAGGAGACGGCCGAATGAGACAGCACGAACTTCAGGAGCAGCTGAGCCCATGATTCACACCCCAGGTCGCGGGCGACTTTGGGCAGGGGTTTGTGACGAACTGTCCGAAATACATTGCCGCCTGCAAAGGGGCGATTGATGATGACTGCTTTGCCATTGTCCCTCGCGGCAGGCAAAAGCCGCTCACCCGATGTTCGGGCGGCGATGTTGTAGTTGACCTGGATGAAATCGATCGGGTAGTTTTTGAGGATCATCTCCATTTCATCATAGGCATGAGAGAGGTAGTGGGTTATTCCGATATATCGCACCTCACCCCGCTCTTTCATTGCCTGCAGTGTCTTCATGTGTGCCCGCCAATCCATCAGGTTATGGATTTCGATCAGGTCGAGGACGGGCTTTTCCATTTTTGAGGCACTGTCGGCCATTTGTCGTATGCCCTGCCGTTGTCCATTGGTCCAGACCTTGGTGGCGAGGAAAAGTTGCTCTCTGGCATCCAGATCATCCACCACCCTACCTACAATTCGTTCCGACTGACCGTACATCGGTGACGAATCAATCACAGCGCCACCCTGCTGCATTAAGTTTGAGACTACAGATCTGCGCTGGGTGAAAGCCTCATGATCGTCGCTGTCGACATCAAAGGTGAGCCATGTACCTAGTCCCACGCATGGCAGTGTCTCCTCTGATGATGGGATTGGACGTCTCTCGATCTTCCCCGGTGACTTCCATGACAGGATGGGTAGTGATGCTACCGCCGTGGCGGCAGAGACGGTCTTGATTGCGCTTCTCCGGTTCATGATTGGGTTAAGTCTACGTCTACTATCTGATACGTGTCTTGGTAGATTTATGACATTTGACAATGACAAAAACCCAATAGCTCCGGACGATTGAAGTATTGAGTGGTCCTCGAAGCATAATGAAAGTTGACTATTAGCGGTACCACAATCAACCTTCCCATTTTTTGGTTTATCTTCATCATTGAACTAGTGAAGATCGAACCATTGAGGCTGCTATTCACCCTAATCATTTGTGGAATCCTCTTTCCACTAGGAGCCCAGACCATCCAACTGACTGAAGCGGAGGAGTCTTTCCTCAAAGAGCATCCCGTGATACGTCTGGGTGGCGATCCTTCTTTGGAGCCCTACCTAATTGCCAATCCAGACGGCACCTATTCAGGTATCGAGAAAGACATTCTCAATCGCATTCAGGAGCTTTCGGGCCTGAAAATTGAGATAGTTGGTGGTCTCTGGCAGGAGGTGGTGAAGATGGCACAGGAGCGCCAAATCGACGGATTGATGACCTCAGCCGCCAGGCCATCGCGACGTCCCTATTTCAACTTTACGGATGAGTACGCCGCTGGGAATGTAGTGTTTTACCGGCGAGCTTCGGATACTACTTCTTTCGACCGATTACAGGACTTTGATGGGAAGAGACTCGGTCTGCAGTCCGGCAACCAAATGCATCACGATCTGCTGGCAGAATTCAACAATCCCCATGTTACAGATTATCCGAGCGTAGCGGCATTGGTGGCGGCGCTCATCAATGGAGAGGTGGACTATGTAATGTCCGGGGGTGCATTGACCTACTACCTGTCCAACTACGGGCTCATGGGTGTGAAGCTGGCATACGTAGCCCGAGAGACTCGCGTGCCGTGGGTTTACTCCATCAGGAAAGACTGGCCAGAAGCCGTGTCAATCTTCAACAAGGCGCTGGCACAGATCCCCGCCGAGGAAAGGCGCCGAATGCTTGGCAAATGGCTATTGGATTTGATGGTTGACGAACCCGTATCCTCCACCGCAGCTCGTGAGCGCCTGCAGGAAATGGATACGTTGTCTATCGGTCTGGTGAGTGATTGGCCACCCTTTTGCTCCGAACAAGATGGCGTGGCACTAGGTATCCTACCGGACTACTATCGGGAGATCAACCAGCACCTCAATTTGCAACTGGATTTTCAATTCTTTAATGGTAGAAGCGAACTAAGACAGGCACTGAAATCCGGACAAGTTGATATCATCGTATCTTCCTCAACTGATTCGGCGGCTTCTGAAACCATCGCTTTCCATTCGTTTCCATTGGCGCTTGTCGCAAAGCGTATTCCGTACACCCTGGATATTGGAAGCCTCAAAGATCAGAAGGTAGGTGTCGTCTCGTACAGTCCTTACAAGACACAGATTTTTGATACTTATCAATCACTAGACCTCGTGGAGGTTCGCACGATTGATGAGGGGATCTTACAGGTCGAAAATGGTGATTTGGATGGTTTCATTGCTGGGCTGCCTTTGATTTCCCATCGGCTGCGGTTGTACGATCTTACGGAGTTGAAAATTGCTGGCGTCCTACCTATCAAAGTGAATCTTCGATCCCAGACGAAGGACCCTGTGGTGGCCGAGGTGCTCAACCAGGCACACTTGCTGTTGCCCACTGAAAGAATCGGAGAACTCGTACAGGGAAGAGGTTTGGTGCAGCCACAGAAAAAGTCACTTGCCGACTACAAATGGTTTTGGTGGGTTGTAGGGGGCTTCTTATTGCTATTGGCTTTGATATTTGTTTGGAACCGGTCCCTGGCAAGGCAGATAGAAAAAAGAAAACGGATTGAGGAGAAATTACTTGCCAGCCAGGCAAGCCTCACTGCACTGATCGAAAGCACTTCTTCACGGATCTATTCTTTAAATAGGGAGTATCGCCTCGTCACCTTCAACACTAATTTCTTCAACCTGATGAAAGAGATGACGGGTGTGGAGGTACAAAAGGGCGATGATATCGTCAGTTTGATTCCGGAAACATGGCGGGAAGTCTGGCGCCGACGCTACGCCAAGGCTCTGGAAGGGAAGAGTTATGATGTTACTGATAGGGACAAGGTGATGGATGCGAATCGCTACTTTCAGACCTTCTTCAATCCCATCCGACTCAATGGCGAGATTGTAGGAGTAAGTTGCTTCGCGACCGACATTACCGAAGTGACCCGACTCAACCAGATCATGGTTGGGTTGCTGCGCCACTCTACGGATTTCGTTTACGTCAAGGATCGGGATCACAAATTTCTTGCGGCAAGTGACTCGCTGGCTCTCGCCCATGGCTTTTCTGATGGCGATGAGCTTTTTGGCAAGACTGACTTCGATCTACATCCGCAGGAACTTGCGCAGGGTTATTTTGATCGAGAGGAGCCGATCCTGTCGGCAGGCGAGGAGATGACCAGTTACCAGGATGAGTATGTGGACAAGGATGGCGAGAAATGGGTCGAGTCCAATAAGCGTCCCTTGAGAGATAGTCAGGGCGACATCGTGGGATTGATAGGGATCACTCGGGACGTCACTGACCGAAAGCGGTTGGAGACTGAGCTACGAGAGGCCAGAGACGCGGCGGAGCAGGCCAACTTACTCAAGAGTCAATACATCAGGGAATTGAAGGGCAAGCAAAATGAGCTACTTGTCCTTAATTGGTTTGCAGACAGCGCACCCATCGGATTGGGAATGGCCGATCTCGAATCAGATACGATTGTTTTTGTAAATCCCGCGTACTTGCGGCTCGTTGGTGAAACCAATGAACGCGAGGTGATCGGCCGAAATATTCTGGACTATCTGGGAAAGCCGGAGCGAAACATCTTTCTAAATACGATCAAACCTGCGATAGAGCGAGAAGGGTTCTGGAAGGGTGAGCGAAAGATGAAGGCAAAGGATGGTAGCACCGTCTATACTTACGAACATTACTTCTTGCTCAGGGGCGAAGATGGCGCTCCTATTGCGCTGGCAAATGTAGTATCGGACATCACGGAGCGTCGGAAGATGGAAGCCGATCTCCGCGAAAAGCAGAAGGAGGCAGACCGGGCCAACAGGGCAAAAAGTGCCTTCCTGGCGAACATGAGCCACGAGATCCGCACACCGCTCAATTCGATCATTGGCTTCTCGGATCTGCTGAATCAAATGGTCACGGAGGAGCTTCACCAGAGTTATCTCCAGGCGATAGCGGCAAGCGGGAAGACGCTCCTGGCACTCATCAATGATATCCTTGATATTTCTAAGATTGAGTCAGGCAAGTTTGAGATACGGCAGGTACCGCTGAACCTCAAATCACTCGCTGAGGAAATCCGAAGCATGTTTGCCATCAGAGCACGCGAGAGACATCTGGACTTCGAGGTAAATGTCGACAACCCGATTTCAGAATATCTATTCCTTGATGAACTTCGAATCAAACAGATTCTCATCAACCTGCTGGGGAATAGCTTCAAGTTTACCAACGAAGGGGGTGTATTTCTTACCATTAGAGTACTGGCAGGAACGAAGAACAGCTACAATCTGGAGTTTGAGGTAAAGGATACCGGCATCGGTATTTCAGCTTCAGCCAAAGACCGAATATTCCATAATTTTTATCAGGACCTTGACAGACCCGGGAGTGGGGCACATGGTGGTACGGGATTGGGTCTGGCCATCGTCCAGAAGCTTGTCAAGCTCATGGGCGGATCTATCAGCGTCGAATCGGAGGTGGACAAGGGTACAGTCTTCCGCTTAATGTTCCCTCAGATTACGATAGTAGAAGATGCCCAGGCCATTAAAGAACGCCTCCAAGAGCATCGGCCGGAGGACGTCCTCTTCGAGAGTTCCTCAGTGCTTCTCGTTGACGACATCGACAACAATCGTTTCTACCTGCGCGAGCTATTTCGCAATACCGCTATACTCGTCTGGGAGGCCAGGGATGGTGTTGAGGCTTTGGAAATCCTTGCTCGCGAGTCCATCGATCTTGTGCTCACTGACATCAGGATGCCCAAGATGGACGGGTTCGGTCTGGCAACGGAGTTGAAGAAAAGCGATGTCACTGCAGATATACCGATCGTCGCGGTGACGGCCTCGGTCTTCGGGACTGATTCTCACCTGAAGGACCTGTTTGACGGTATTCTATACAAGCCTGTGTTGCGATATGATCTGATCCAGCTCTTGAAGCGATACATCCCACATCAAAGAATGGACGATCATGTGACGGCAAAGGAGCCTGGGGTAGCAGCGTTTACCGTGACTGAAGAAATGAGGAAGATCATTGCGGAAGAATTAGGTCCGGCATTCGCAGAGCTACGCGAGCAGCAGCCCATTGGTGAGGTGCTTGCCTTTGCCAAGAAGCTTCAACAGATACAATTGGCTGACGATGGTGAGACCCTCAGGGACTTTGGCAAGCGGCTGGAGTCCGCCGTTCATAATCTGGACATCGCATCGATGCTTGACCAGCTTAGGTCGTTTGACAACATGATGGGACTACAAAAGATCGAAGGGGATGAGTGAGGCCCGGATACTGGTCGTGGATGATAATCCCAGTAACATTCAAATTCTGGGGAATACCTTGAAGTTGAATGACTTGGCGTTTGAGTTTGCCCTGAGCGGACACGGAGCGATTCAATGGCTCAAGAAACAGCGATTTGACGTCGTGCTACTTGATTTGATGATGCCCGAAGTTGATGGCTTTGACACCTTGAAGTCCATACGTGAAAATCCGGAATGGCAGGATATATCCGTCATCTTCCTAACCGCAAAAACAGACTTCAATGCGCTGATTCGGGGTTTTGACGTCGGAGCTCAAGACTACATCACCAAGCCGTTCAATACGAAGGAACTGATCTCTCGGGTCAAAGCTCATATGAGCATGAGTGCGCATCAGAATCTGCTGAGGACTTTCAATGCGAGGCTGGAGGAGGAGGTCAAGCTTCGGACGGCTGAACTGGAGACGTCAGTCACGAAGACTCGTGAACTCAATGATTCGTTGAGTACGCTCATCTCCAATATACCGGGGGCAGTTTTTCGTGGCCGACTGGGCGACCGATTGTGTATGCACTATCTCAGCCCGCAGTTTCTGGAGTTGACCGGCTACGATCCGGAATCAGTTATTGGCAGTGATGAGGCGTTTTCGGTGCTCCTAGAGGAAGGACTGCCGCAGATCAGGGAGGCGGTAAAAGCGCATGTCCAGCAAAGCGAGCCGAGCTTCGGCGTACGACTGCGTGTTCCTCATCGTAATGGCGACCTCATATGGGTGTCGATGCAGGGCAACGCCCGAAAATCGCCTACTTCAAAGGGCCAATATGAAATCGAGGGCGTCATGTATGACATCACCTCTGAGATAGCCATGGAGGAGCAACTAATGGCGGCATCGATAAAAGCAGCCGATCTGGAACGTGCGTTCGTCGCCAGGGAATTGCACGATGGCGTCCAGCAATCGCTGGCGACGGTGGCCTTATCACTGCAGGGCATTGGAACTTCCGCTATGCCGGCTGATCTTCAGGAGAAGTTTCAGCAGGCCCTCAACATGCTCAACAAAAGCATCAAGGAAGTCAGGGACATATCCCATCATCTGGCGCCAAAATCAGTAGTGGACCTCGGGCTTGGGAGCTCCCTCAATGAGCTCATACGCCGACAGAATCTGACCAACGGTACCACGTTTGAATTCCAGGAAAACATCGGCGATCAAAGGTTTGACCCTACGGTAGAGCTCAACCTGTACCGCATCGTTCAGGAGTCCCTGACGAACATTCGCAAATACGCAGAAGCCCACAAAGTCCACCTGCAACTGTTCCAGAGAGAAGAGTTACTCACGTTGATGGTAGAAGATGATGGCGTGGGATTTGACAAGTCGGAGGTCTTAGGGAGACAAAGGAGTTTTGGTTTGGTCAGTATGGAAACAAGGGCGCTGGCCATCAATGGCGTATTTGAACTAAATACAATGACTGGAAAGGGTACCCAAATACTGGTGGAAGTACCTTTGAAAGGAAAAAAGAAAGTGACTACATGATTGATATTCTTCTTGTCGATGATCATGCAATGATCCGTGATGCGATCAAGTTCTACTTCGAAGCCGAGGAAGGCTACCAGGTAAAAGGAGAGGCCTCCAATGGGATTGAAGCGCTGCAACTGCTTCAAAAGGAGAATTACGATGTCGTCGTGACAGATATCAGCATGCCCGGAATGGATGGCATCACTATGCTGGACCAAATTAGGAAAGACTATCCCGACCAAAAAGTGTTGGTGCTGTCGATGTTGGATGACGCCGTTTACATCAACAGAATGATCGCCCTGGGAGCGAACGGCTACATTCTCAAGAACGCGCCAAAAGAAGAGCTGTTTGATGCGATCGACACTATTTGCAAAAATGAGAACTACTACGCGAAGGAGATTTATCAGACGATCATTGATAGTATCGCAGGCAAGAAGCCAAAACAACGTCTCACCGTGGAGACCTCGCTTTCAAAACGGGAGAAAGAGGTTTTGAGACTGGTTGTGAAGGAGTATTCGAATAAAGAGATCGCGGATGAGCTGTTTATAAGTATTCGCACCGTTGAGGCGCACAAACGCAATCTACTGGACAAGACCGGTGCCAAAAATATTGCGGGATTGGTCGTCTTTGCCCTTGAGCGCAACATCACGTAATAGCCGCATTCGGACCTCCTTCCGTCTTCCGGAGAAATAACATTTGGTTTCCAATCGCATAAAAAAGTAGTGATAGCTAGAATGTCGTGATCCGTGATTTGTGACCAGGGGCTTGCTGCAGAGAATCTGATTCGCGGTAAGGGAATAGATTTTCTCTTCTCCTAAAAGCCAAATCACGAGTCACTAATCACCACACTAAGGGAAGAGAGTTAGCCACTAATTACTAGCTCACTGCGTAATCGGCAATAGAATCTGGCATCGGTAGCTCATCTATGTTCCCGACAAACAATTGAGTCGGTGAAACACCTACGTGAATCCGCTAATCAATAGTGGTAATTCACCAAAAGTTGAGAATGCGAAAAATGCCGTTCTGAAAATCGTTGGTGTCTCAGACATTTGCAGTCGAATTTCTGAGAAGGAACAGACCACCGCTAATGAGAACCATCGCTTCGAATCAAAATCACCAAAGTGGTGTGGAGATTCACTATCAGGACGCAATAGAAAAATTGACCGTGAAGATTGGCCAGCTTGAAAGGGATCACTGGTCAATCTATATGCATCAGCTAGACGAGCTCGAGCAGTACTTTATTGTCTGTGGCCATATGGAACTGGACATGTACTGTGGGGCACTCGACAACTCATCCACCCTATTTATGATGCACGTTCTGAAGATGGCGGAAAGATATCAATGGCTGGGAGAGAAGAAGATCGAGGTCCGGTGTCATTTGGAAGGTACGGAGCAACCGGAAAGTAATTGGTTGAAGGAAAAGCTGGAGAAGTGCTTTGAGTTGGACATTAGATTTCCGGTCTTGTTGGCCGGGAGCACTTTGTTGTAGAAGTGGAGGTGGCGGCTTAACCTCAACCTGGGTAATTGGCGGGTCTTCGCGGCCCGTCAGTCCCACACCGAGTAAGGGGGCGCCTGGCTTAGGCAGTCTCTGGCACAGGAGATCTTTTCTGTGCAGCTATGGAAAGGTTGATTAGTGAAGTTGGTTCCAACTGGGTTAGACCCATTTGGGAGATGTGATGTACAAGTGGTTTTAACCCCGGAGGATATTCCTCTGGGGTTTTTTTATGCTGTTACTCCAAGGCTCTCCAGGGCGTAGAACTACCTGATTTTCTGCACTTTTCTTAGCTCATCCTGCAAAAAAACCCGACCACTGCGGTAGGGTGTTGACTCACGTGATTGTATAAGTGACATTCAGACAATTAGGCATAGATTTGGAAGTAGCGGTTGAAATACCAGCATATCAATGCGCTATTTGCAACAAAACATCCAGCGACTATGAAAAGAATAATCTTCATCTTCATCGCCCTCGTGGCGATCGGAAAAATCAGGGCATACTCTCAAACCACCGATCCCTATTCAGATTACTCGTATCTCTGGGCGGATGATAAGAAAAGCAAGAAGAAGAAAGTCAAGGACAAAAAGTCAGAGGCTGTGGAGCAAGGTGCTGATGACTACGGTCTGGGCACCGCCGAAGAGGCGGAGGCTAAGGCGAAAAATGGTGGTCCCATTGGCAACCCCTCTATTAATGATTTTCGCACTTCTCTGAATCCGACTGAACCTCATAATTCAGTGACAGGAGGTGTTACGGTTACCCGTATTGATGGCCAGAATTACGTCGGAATGAGTCTCTCTCCTGAATTTCGTGTGTGGAAAATAGGAATGGGTCTCAACATCCCAATCCTCTTCAGCATGGAGGATGGGAGCTTCAGGGATGAGATCTTCAAAGATGGTGTAGGTGTCGGCCGCCTGATCAGCTATATGAGCTATGGCAAGCAGAAGCAGGATCAGATCTACGCTCGCGTAGGACAGCTTGGCAATACGATGATCGGTTACGGCGGTCTCGTCAACAACTATACGAACAGTGTGAGCTTCGAGAAGCGAAAACTCGGATTGCACTATGACGTGCACTGGCGAGGGATCGTTGGTGTCGAAGGGATGTATAGCGATTTCAACCCTCAGAGCCGCAATTTGCTGGTCACACGACCATATGTGCGCCCTATGGGCTGGAGCACGATTCCAGTCGTGAGCACGATCGAGGTTGGGACGACTTTCCTCTCAGATCGCGACCAAACGCAAATCGCGGTCAGTGATTCGACCTCGTTCCAATACAACTTCCTGCAGGATGATGGTATCAAAGCCTTTGGTGTCGATGCCGGAATCACGTTACTGCAAATACCTTTTATTCAGATTGATGGCTTCTTCAATTATTCGAAGCTGAGCCTTCAGGATGGAGGATTGGGAGACTTTCTTTCGAGCGTTGATACTACGAGCTTTCCAGGCTTGGAAAATGGCTTCCAGGATGGGACTGGGATGAGTTTCGGTATCAATTTCAGAATGAACTTCATTGCTGACATTTTCCGTACCGATTTGCGTCTTGAGCGGCTCAATTACACGGAGCACTATATCCCTCAGTTTTTCGATGTTTCCTACGAACTCAATAAGGATCTCCGAATCCTGTCTGCTGTCACTGCGCCACAGATGTCAGGGACCTACGGAAGTTTGACGGGCCAGATCCTGGGAATCATTGAGTTAGGGGGAAGTCTGATGCTTCCTGACAATGTGGGCATCACGTCTCCGGCAACGGTCAGAGTTCATGCGGATGTACATAGGTTGGCCAACAAAGTTTCGCTACATGGTACATATCTGAAAGGCTACCTTACCTCACTGAAGGATGCCTTCAAGCTGGATAACAGATCCGTGGCAGAAGTGCGGTTCATTTACCACATGAATCAATTCCTGGCGCTCGGTGTCGATTATTACTGGTCCTTTACACCGACGTCGGACGGTAGTGTCAAGGCCACCAGCTACGTGTCGCCGTACTTTGGGGTGAGCATTGATTTCTAAACCAGCAACGGCAAGTTTTTTCTTTTTCAGGGATCGGCGCTTCCTGCCGTCCCTTTGTAGATCATAAGCGATCAATTAGCATTTCATTGTTGGGTGTCAGCAGGGTGACGCGCCGGATTCTTTGTATTTTTCCGGCAACCCAGAATTACACCCAAAGATGAACGACATAGCGCAGGAAGTGTATGATCGCATGATGATGCACGACTATTGTAGCCAGTGGATGGGTCTCGAACCTCTTACCCTGAAAGAAGGTCACTGTAAAATGCAGATGACTGTGCGGCGGGAGATGCTCAATGGCTACGGGATCTTACATGGAGGTATTGCCTATGCCTTTGCTGACAGTGCCTTTGCTTTCGCTTCCAATTCCTATGGGAGAGTCTCAGTCTCTATCAATGGCTCCATGAATTACGCCAAAGCCGCCAAGGAAGGAGATGTCCTTGTGGCTGAGGCCAGGGCACTGAATGTGACTAACAAGACGGCCACTTTTGATGTGGACATCACGGAACGTAACACTGGGGAATTGTATTATACATTTCGAGGAATGGTCTATCGGACCAGTAAAGAAGTCTTGCACACAAACCCCATCTCAAATTGAAGGAAGCATATATTATTGATGGCGTACGGACCCCAATTGGGAATTTCACTGGAGCACTTTCGGAGGTTCGGACCGATGATTTAGGTGCGCTTGTCATCGAAGAGCTTGCCCGGAGGAATAGCAGCATTCCTCTGGAGGCCTATAACGATGTGATCTTCGGCTGCGCCAATCAAGCTGGGGAGGACAATCGC
Source organism: Cyclobacteriaceae bacterium (assembly GCA_965227935.1). Taxonomy (GTDB): domain Bacteria; phylum Bacteroidota; class Bacteroidia; order Cytophagales; family Cyclobacteriaceae; genus JAWPMT01. Next base: position 1,986,471 of record CBDDGS010000055.1, read on the forward strand.
AATGTTGCCCGGATGTCCCTTTTGCTGGCGGGGCTTCCCTGGTCGGTACCCGGTGAGACCGTGAACCGGCTATGTTCTTCAGGACTTTCCGCCGTCATCCAGGCCAACCGGTCTATCAAAACCGGTGACGGTGATCTGTTCATTGCCGGTGGTGTCGAGCACATGACCCGCGGGCCGTGGGTGATATCCAAGACTTCCAAAGCCTTTGGCAGAGATGCACAGATGTACGATAGCAGCTTTGGATGGCGGTTTGTCAATGGTAGGATGAAAGATCTTTACGGAACCGATTCTATGGGCGAGACAGCCGAGAACCTTGTGGACATCCATGGAGTGAGCCGGGAGGATCAGGACCAGTTTGCCTATTGGTCGCAGATGAAGGCTGCTGAGGCTCAACGCAACGGTCGATTGGCTCGGGAGATTGTGTCTGTTTCGATCCCGCAGCGAAAGGCCGATCCGATCATTGTAGATCAGGATGAGTTCATCAAGCCGGGCACCCAGCCCGAGATCCTGGCAAAACTAAGACCCGCCTTTCGCCGGGAGGGGGGTACTGTCACCGCTGGTAATGCCTCCGGGCTCAATGATGGGGCAGTTGCTACGCTCGTGGCCTCAGAAGCCGCTGTCAAACAATTCGACTTGAAGCCTCTGGCCCGGATTGTAAGTTCAGCCGTGGTGGGAGTGGAGCCCCGTATCATGGGCATTGGACCCGTCCCTGCTTCCAACAAAGCGCTGGACAAAGCGGGGTTGAAGATGGAAGACATGGACATCATTGAGATCAACGAAGCTTTTGCAGCGCAAGCGCTGGCGTGTACGCGGCAATGGGGACTGTCCGATGATGATCCACGCATCAATCCGAATGGAGGGGCGATTGCCATAGGTCACCCTCTGGGGGTTACCGGGGCCAGGTTGGCGATGACCGCAGCTCTCGAACTGAGTATCACAGGCAAAAGGTACGCTCTGGTTACCATGTGTGTGGGCGTGGGACAGGGGTATGCTGCCGTCCTGGAGCGAGCCTGATGATCAATACAACCCAAAAAAGAGTGAAATGAAGAAACTTGAAAACTTTGCGATGGGCCAATGGGTCGCACCATCTGGCGACGGCATTCCCCAATACAATGCGATCACAGGCGAGGAGATCTCGGTCTGCGGGAGCGAAGGACTGTCCTTTGGAGACATGGCGGACTATGCCCGAAACGTCGGCAATGATAATCTTCGGAAAATGACCTTTCAGGAGCGCGGGATGATGCTAAAGAAGCTCGCGCTATTTCTACATAAGCGTCGACTCGACTATTATCCGATTAGCTATCAGACAGGAGCCACCAAGGCAGATAGTTGGATTGACATAGACGGGGGTATAGGGACACTCTTTGCTTATGCGAGCCTCAGAAAGCAATTCCCGAATACGCCATATCATGTCGATGGAGAGTTGGCCCATTTATCCAAAGAGGGCACTTTCGTCGGGCATCACATCATGGTTCCCAAGCGTGGCGTGGCTGTACACATCAATGCCTTTAATTTTCCCATTTGGGGAATGCTCGAGAAGTGCTCCGTCAATTGGCTGGCGGGAATGCCTGCTATCGTCAAAGCGGCCGAGCCCACTTCGTATCTAAGTGAGGCGATGGCGCGGGATATCATCGCATCAGGCATACTACCTGAAGGGGCATTGCAACTGGTGTGTGGATCCGGTGAAGGGATCCTGGAGCCGCTGAATGAGCAGGATGTTGTGACTTTCACGGGCTCTGCAAGTACCGGTCGTATGCTCAAGTCACAGAAGGTCATCATTGACAATGCCATTCCATTCAACATGGAGGCCGATAGTCTGAATGCTGCTGTGCTTGGCGAGGATGCTGTGCCCGGGACTCCTGAGTTTGACTTGTTTGTGAAGGAGGTGAGGAAGGAAGTGACGGTGAAGTGTGGTCAGAAGTGCACGGCGATCAGGCGTATTATCGTTCCCGAAAAACTTGTCGAAGACTTTCAGATCGCTTTGGGCAAGCAACTGCAAAAAGTCGTAATAGGCAATCCGGAGGACGAATCTGTTCGCATGGGCTCATTGGTGAGCAAAGAGCAGGTGGAGGAGGTCAACAATCGTGTGGCCGAGTTGGCGAAGGAGTGTGACCTGGTGATTGGTAGCCGCGAAAATGACTTTGATGTAGTCGGAGCAAAACGAGATCAGGGGGCCTTCTATTCCCCGTTAGTTTTTCGAAGTAATGAGCCACTCAAAAGTGAAGTGGTGCACGTCACCGAGGCCTTTGGTCCCGTCAGTACGATACTTCCTTACAAGATGCTGGACGAAGCGATTGAGCTCTCGAGAATGGGCAAGGGATCGCTGGTAAGTTCGATCTGCACAGCGGACGATCAGGTGGCCAAGGAATTTGCGGTGGAGGCGGCTTCACACCATGGCCGGATACTGGTCCTCAATCGGGAGAGTGCCAAAGAGAGCACGGGACATGGGTCCCCGATGCCGTTGCTTTCCCATGGGGGACCTGGCCGCGCCGGAGGAGGTGAGGAGATGGGGGGTGCCCGAGGCGTCATGCACTACCTGCAGCGCTGTGCAATCCAGGGGACACCAACGACCATTGCCGCCATCACCGAGCAATATCAGCCTGGAGCGCGGGTGACGGAGACACCACAGCACCCATTTCAGTATTACTACGATGACATCGAACCAGGCATGTCCATTCTCACACATAAGAGAACCGTGACCGACTCGGACATCATCAACTTTGCTAATCTGACCTGGGATCACTTTTACGCACACACAGACATTACCTCCCTTGGTGGTACGATCTTCGAGAAGAGGGCCGCGCACGGCTATTTCCTCTTGTCGGCAGGTGCGGGGCTTTTCGTGCACCCGGCGAAGGGCCCTGTCGGTGCCAACTATGGTTTGGACGAATGTCGATTCCTGCGGCCGATCTATCACAACGACACCATTCAGGTGCGACTTACGTGCAAGCAGAAAATTGACCGCGACAGCCGTGGGAGGGAGTTTCCCTCGGGTGTCGTGAAGTGGTACGAGGAAATACTGGATGAGGACGGAGAACTTGTGGCTTTTGCGACGATCCTGACCCTTGTGCAAAAGAGGAGTCCCTTCCGCGAATTGACCCGGGAGTATGTCCGAGAGACACTTGACAGGCTTACCATCGATGCTCAGCCTAAGTGGGGAATACTGACGCCCCAGCACATGGTAGAGCACATCGAGTTCTTTCTCCGATTTGCTACCAGCCAGGAACCCGTTGAAATTGTGACCCCGGAGCATCGCATCGAGCGCTTTCAGGAGTCGCTTTGGAATTACCGCCCCATGCCTGAGAGCTTCGACAACCCACTGCTCCGCAAAGGGAAGACCGAAGACTTGCGCTTCGAGTCATTGGAGGCTGCCAAAGAAGGCCTCCTTGAGGCCTGGGATCACTACCATGAATTCTTCAAGCAGCATCCTGATGTGAAGACCGCGCATGTCATCTTCGGCATGCTGGACAAAGAACATTGGGATCTTGTGAACAGAAAACACTTTGACCATCACTTTCGACAGTTTGGACTGATCTAACTAGTATCCTGCATGAATCCCTACGTCAAAAGAACAGACGCCTCAAATGGCGTCGCAACAATAGAGTTTTTTCACCCTGCGCATAATTCTTTGCCCAGCGACCTATTGGCCCAGCTGGCAGAGACGATCACTTTGACTGGAGAGGATGACGCCGTTTCTCTGATCATTCTGAAGAGCGGAGGAGATCGCACTTTTTGTGCCGGGGCCAGTTTTGACGAGCTGATCCGGATCGATGACTTCGAGACCGGGCAGCGATTCTTTATGGGCTTCGCCAACGTCATCAATGCCTGCAGAAAGTGCCCCAAGCTGATCATTGGTAGGGTACAAGGGAAAGCAGTTGGTGGAGGTGTTGGTGTGGCTTCGGCGGTGGACTACTGTCTTGCAACGAAGTACGCGTCCATTAAATTGAGTGAGCTGAACGTGGGAATCGGGCCTTTCGTAGTCGGCCCAGCTGTTGAGAGGAAAGTGGGGCTTGCGGCGATGAGTCAAATGGCCATTAATGCCGACGAATTCTACACCCCGGAATGGGCTCGGGACAAGGGTCTCTTTGCCCAAGTTTTGGACGATGCCGACGCATTGGACGCTGCGGTACAATCATTGGCTGACTTTCTTGTGGAGACCAACCCGGAAGCCAGAGCGCACCTCAAGCAGGTATTCTGGGAAGGATGCGAGCATTGGGATCAGTTGCTGAAGGAGCGCGCAGCCATGAGCGGACGACTGGTCTTGTCCGAGTTCACAAAAGAGGCACTACAGAAGTATAAGTAGGATCTTGGGTCTTTGTTCCTGGGTCTTGGTGAAATAGGGATCCACAAACGAAGAACGAAGATCAAAGAACCAAAAAACTGAGATCAAAGAACCAAAAACCACCATGATCTATTCATTCAAAGGATTTGTCCCGGTCATTGATGAAAGTGCGTTTGTCCATCCTCAAGCTGCCGTCACCGGCGACGTACGGATTGGTAAAGATGTCTACATCGGGCCTGGTGCGGCGATACGCGGGGATTGGGGAACGATCATCATCGAAGATGGCTGCAATGTCCAGGAGAACTGCACCATTCATATGTTTCCTGGGAAGACGGTGCTACTACGGGAGTCAGCCCACATCGGTCATGGGGCCATCATTCATGGTGCGGAGATCGGCCGCAATTCTTTGATCGGAATGAACGCGGTGATCATGGACAATGTCGTGGTAGGGGATGAGTGCATCATCGGAGCACTGGCATTTGTCAAGGGCGAGGAGATCATACCCCCTCGAAGTCTGGTGGTGGGTAATCCGGCTAAGGTCGTGAAGAACGTCTCCGACGAGATGATTGCCTGGAAAACAGAAGGGACGAAGATCTATCAGCAGCTGCCGGCGGACTGCTGCGATTCGCTAGAGGAAGTCGAGCCATTGCGATCGCTGACCTCCGAACGCGACCAGCAGAGGATCGAAGTAGACTTCAAGCCTTTTAAGGAGCGTTGACAAGTTTGAAAATGAGGTGAGGAATGCCGGTTTGCTTTGAATGAGTCCAAGCGATGGCAATACATTTTTGCCGGTTTACCGGCCAGGGCTCATGGCCATCGGGAGGAGGCGCCTGACCCGCCAGCGCAGGTCCAGGCGCAAGGCATGAGGGATGGGGCGACCCCAAAGGTTAATGGGGCCTATCGCCCCGACTCAATGGTCTTTCTTTAGACGTCCTGCTTTCTTCAGCGCTTCATGGATGATCCACTCCAGCTGACCGTTGGTGCTGCGGAATTCGTCTGCTGCCCATTTTTCTACTGCCGCCAGCATCTCTTCATTGATACGCAGTGCAAAAGGCTTTTTCTTGCCCATAACTTCCCAGCTATTCTTCCTCCATCATTTTTGTCATGGCCAGCTTTAAGGCCTCTGGTCGTTGGGTACCGACGAGTATGGCGTCCTTACGGCCAAAAATCAGTTTGATCCCGAAGTTACCCCAAACACTCAATGATTTGGGTCGTTTCATAAACCCGAAATGGATCCCATAGCCACCAAAGTCTTTGATCCGGTGGAATTTTCGTACTTCCCAGCTTTGGATTTGGGAGCGAGGGATTTGCTTCCATTTACGGACCAAAGGAAAGAGACGGTAGGAGATGCTGTCCTTCGTGACGACGATCTCCAGCCTGGAGGCGATGAATATGAAATTCAGGATACCAAGGACCACAATCATGAATGCCGTGAAGACCATGAGCTCCTGATTGGACATAGGGTCGTCACCCCATGGTTCTCCTTGCCCCACTTGCTGAACGATTCCAAAGATCAAGGGCCCTAGTGCGGACCCGTTGATGAGCAGGAGCAGCCAAACGGCGAGTGTCTGATTCACTCGTTGGGTTTCCTTGAACAGGTAGTTTGCTGAACTCATGGTATCTATTGATGTAAAGTACCGGCATTGACAACTGGTGCTACGTCCTTATCGGCACAGAGCACGACCATGAGGTTGCTGACCATAGCGGCTTTCCTTTCCTCGTCGAGTTCGATGATGTCTTGCTCGGACAGCGCACTCAGCGCCATGTCGACCATGCTCACGGCCCCTTCGACGATCTTGTGTCTGGCTGCGACGATGGCGGACGCCTGCTGTCGACGAAGCATGGCTCCTGCGATCTCACTGGCATAGGCGAGATAGCCAATGCGTGCTTCAATGACTTCAATACCCGCGATCGCCAGCCGATCACTGAGTTGCTCCTCGAGGGCATGGTTTACTTCCTGCAAGCCGGATCTGAGCGTGATCTCAGCGTCGTTGTCATTGAAGTTGTCATAGGGGTACTTACCGGCCAGATTCCTGACTGCGGCGTCACTCTGGACCTTGACGAATAGCTCGTAGTCGTCCACTTCAAATGCCGCCATGAACGTGTCTTTCACCCGCCAAACGAGGATGATACTAATGAGGATCGGATTGCCCTCTTTATCGTTCACCTTGACCCGCTCGCTATCGAAGTTGCGTGCTCGCAGGGAGATGCTCTGCTTGATGTAGAAAGGGTTTACCCAGAAGAATCCATTCTTCTTTACCGTACCGATGTACTCACCAAAGAGAACCAGCACCCGCGAACTGTTGGGGTTGACGTAGAAAAAGCCCGGTACCAAAATAAGAATGAGGAAGCCCCATCCAAAAATGGGTAGATGTGTGAGGACTATGGCAGATATGCTGCCGAAGAATACGACCAGCACGGTAAGGAGCATCGCGTAGCCTGATATGGGGTTGATTTCTTTCTCTTCCATCGTTGTAATGTGATATTAAAATGATATTATATACATATCTTTTTAACGGCACTACTGGAGGTAGGGTTCGCTCTCATCCAAAGTATTTTCTGTTTTCCTGGATCTTTTGAGGATTTTGGAAACCCTTTTCTTCGACATTTGGTAGTGTACACACATGATTTTTGACTTCTTTCTCGTTGCCCTTGCTTTCTACCTGTCCATTCCAGGGGTGGTGGCCTATGCCGCGGCGAGTTATGGGAGGTCCTTTTGGTTCTGGTTTGCCATGGGGGTCTTTCTACCGATCGCGAGCCACATTTGGCTGGGCGTACTGATCACCCGCGACATCCGGAGGAAAAAGCTGATCGCCCTAATGAAGAAAGAGGACATCGAATACATGGAAGAAGAAATCCGCAACCTGGATCGTCATAGCGGGTCTTTGCGCGGTGTGTCGCCACGCTAACTGTCTTTTGACAGATGTCAATTGCCACTTTGATATGCATCAGGGTTTTTTCTTGAGGCTTCTGCTACCTTCCCCCTCGAGGGGTTGATCCCACCTGAACTTAAATATTAGAAAAGATGAAAAAGATATTGGTACCCACTGATTTCTCAACGTGCGCCGACAATGCAATCAACGTGGCGCTTGAGATAGCCAGGAAGGCGCGGGCTGAATTGCAGTTTGTGCACTGTCTCCCGGTTCCAACGGATTGGATATCGCTTGGTGCCGATCAAGAGAGGCTATATCCGGAGGTAAACAAGAAGATCAATGAGATACACGAAGACCTGAGGGATCTTGCCCGTATGGCGGAGAGTAAAGGTGTGAGTGCTACCACCTACCTGGGACTGAATGATGGGACCAGGGAGATGTGTGATTACATCGAAGCTATGAACGTCGATCTTGTCGTCATGGGATCCAAGGGCGCAAAAGGGTGGAAAGAATTGATCCTCGGTTCCAACGCCCAGCGATTCATTCGCTCCTCTGCTGCCCCGGTTTTGATCGTGAAACCTGGCACGAAGCACCTCAACGCCATGAAGATGGTGGTGGTATCGGACTTCCTGGGAGAGTTGGATTCAGAGATGGAAGACAGTGGAGTGAAGGGTCTTACGAAGCTGACTGGAATAGCATCAGACCTGGCGATTCCTGTCCACTTCCTGTACGTCAATACACCAGAGCACTTCATTTCTACCAAAGTAATGATGGGAAGAATGAAGGCCTATGAGCACGAGGCGGGAGTAAACATCGTATCAATGGAGATGATAGACGCCGCCAGTCTTGAAAAGGGTATTGAAGATTACCTGGCCGGAGACACTGATTCAATTGTTGCCATGATGACTCATGGAACACAGGGCTTGCTCAGAATGCTTTCTGGCAGTACTGTGGAGTCCGTGGCCAATCATACTGAATCACCTTTCCTTAGCGTGAAAATGTAGTATCCGGGTCACAACTGTAGCCCGACGAAGATACGCAGCACGGTGAGGAAAAAGATAAGGATTAGGATACCTGGGACAACGTAAGGGAGCGCAAAGCGGAAGTATCGATTATATATCGACGACTCGAAGTTGGGCGCTCCCTTTGCTATTTCCTGTGTAAGCTGCTGCCGTTTCCAAACGTGTGCCGCGAAGATTACGATCAAACACCCTCCCAGAGGCAGGAAGGAGTCGTTGGCAACATTGAGGACGAAGTCAAGGAAGCTCGTAGATAGTTCTGCTCCGGGATAGGTAATGAACTCTGTGAAGTAGCGGGAATATCCATTCCCCAGCAGGCTTGGGATTCCAAGCACGAAAACAACTGCCGCTGTTGCCCAGACAGCCTTACTTCTGGCTATGCCCCACTCATCTACTACATATGCGACTGGCACTTCCAGCAAGGATATTGTTGAGGTCAGCGCCGCAAAACATAGGAGGGCGAAGAAGGATGTGCCCAGCACTACGCCCCCCATTCCTCCAATCTGTTGGAAGACAGGGGGTAGCGTTTCAAAGATGAGCCCGGGTCCGGCCTGAATGTTGGACATGTCTCCGACTTGAAGGAAACTTACCAATGGGAAGATCATCATGCCCGCCAGTAAGGCGATACCCACGTCGGCGATGGCAATGATCACAGTAGATGAAAAGAGGTTTTCTCCGTCTCGCACATAACTACCATAGGTAATCAGGGCTCCCATGCCTAAGGAGAGAGAAAAGAATGCTTGTCCCATGGCATTGAGGACGAGGACGCCATCGACCTCTGAAAAGTCCGGGACGAGATAGAAGATGATGCCATCGATCGCGTGCGGTAAACTCATGGCATAGGTGCTGACCCCAATCATCATAACCACCAATAGGGGCATGAGAATGGAGGCAATTCGTTCTATTCCTTTGGCTCCTCGGGAGACGACGACGGCCGTGATGGCAATGAAGATCAAGCCGTAGCTACCTACCTTCCAGATTTGGGAGGTGTAGTTTGAAAACTGACCCGCTATCTCAAAATTGCCACTGGCCATTTCAAAGATGTAGCCGAAGGACCAGCCGGCGAGGACGTTGTAAAAGCTCAGGATCAGGACGCCGCTCAGCACGCCCAGCAATCCCACACCACGCCATTTGGCAAAGCCCAACTGGCCAAAAGCTCCCACGGCATTCCTTCGTGACCGTCGGCCGATGGCCACTTCGGTCAGCATGACTGGGAGACAAAGTGCCAAGCAGAAAAAAAGATAAATGAAGACGAAGGCGGCTCCACCACCCTGGGCCACTTCGTAGGGGAATCCCCAGATGTTGCCCAGACCTACTGCGGACCCTGCGGCAGCGGCGATGAAGCCCAGGCGGGAAGAAAATGAACCTCTGTTGCTCATGACTTACGACGAAATTATGAGGCCGAAAATGCAGGAATTGTGAGCAGGAGAAGCGGATTGTCGTAAAAACCAGAAGTCTTGTCAGTAAGAGTCTCTACTGACAACAGGTCTACCGTCAATAGTTCTCCATACTGATATTGGCAGCAGGTATAGCGAGTCGGAGTCGCCGTGTCTTTTCTGCGGATGCTTCAAAGAGGGCGTCTTTGAAGGGGACCTCATGCTGTTCCCGGGACCAGTTGCTTTTGCCGTAGATACCATCGAGAATAGATGCAACGAGCCGCTTCAGTTCGTTGTAGTCACGGATGTCATATTTGATGTTCGTCCGGTTGTCATGCTTTGGGCGTATCTCTAACCAGCGATCGTTATCGAGTTTGGCCTCGATGAATTTCTTGAGCAGTTCGTGATTGGCTGGCGACAGTGGGATTTCTCGGGTCTTCAAGCCGGATCCGCCCAGTCGCACCTTATGCGCCATTCTATTCTGTTCATCTTTACTCACGATGACCGACAGCAAGATCTCTGAAGCCTTCAACAAGGGTCGTTCGGCGATTTCCTTTACCCAACTGAGCGCCAGTGCAAAGAAAATCATAATCAGCGTGGTCTTGAATATGGCAGAAAATAGCGTCTGGTAAACCTCCGCTCCCGCGAACTTATAGAGTTGAGCGACTACTATTGTTAGTGTGCAAATGACGGATAACCAGGCCAACAATTGCAATCGCCGGTGATGAAAGGAAGACCACAGGACATACCCCAGAAAGCCAATGGTCAGAAGTGAATAGTAAACGTCGAGTTCGGCGATCAAAGAGGGGCGGTCGCTCATCAGCATCTTACTGACGGTGGGTAGGAGCGAGAAGAGAAAGGGGAGACCAATGATCGCCAGCCAGTATCTGGATTGTATGATGGGTTTGATGGACGTGGGCAGGTATCTGAACCATGGCAGCCCCATGAGAATAAAAAGACTATTGATCAGTGAGAAGATGCTTCGGAATCCTTCGAGGTAGTGCGCATGACTCGAGATCAGGTCGAGATAAATGAAAATCAACTCTACCGCTCCCGACATGCTCCAGCATAGGATGGACAGTGCCAACCATACCTGACCTTTGTCGCCTTGCGTTTTCCCCAGATGCCACCAGATGGCCATCAGGCCGAGAAAAGCGAATAAGCACACACTCAGCTGCCACCATCCGTAGAAAATCAATACGCTGTCTCTGCTCAGCTCGGATGTCATCTTGCCATAAACCAAAAACAGGGTAAACAGTCAATAAAACCCTATACTATGCCAAGATAGATGCTTTCAGGGACGTTGTCCAAACGGGAAAGAGTTCACGCGTTGTTGCGCGGGGGATAAATATCAAAAAAAATGTGTTGCAGCGAAAGTGCTGCTGCCGGAGACTAGGTAGGAGACGGGTGAATTATCCTAATAGGAAAACAAATGATAGTACGACGAAGTAACTCAGGGCGACTATACCAAAGATCACCGTTCGTTTTAGGGGCTGACTTACATGGAATATTTTCATAACCTGTTCAATAGTTGCAGTGTAAAACTAGAAATCAGATCACAACGATAATCCATTTGTCGATGGATCGAAGAACAGGATCGCTTAATGGGAAATAACTAGGGGTCAGCCGGGTAAACGCCGCCTTTAATCAGCTACTGACTTTTCGTTTTACAGTAAGTGAAAGAAAGGACTCGATCCTTGCGATATTGGGAATATCAAAGAGTTTTTCGGTGATGAACTCCTTGTATTTTTCGATGTCTGTCACCAATATCTTTATGATAAAGTCTGCCGCTCCGGTCACATAGTGACACTCCTCTACCTCAGGCAAGGCCAGGATCTTGTTCTCAAACGCCGCGATCAGTTCCTTCGAGTGATCCTTGAAAGAAATGTGGGCAAAGGCATTGAGTTTCTTTCCCAATTTTTCATGATTGATAACCGCCGTGTAATGGTCGATGACCCCGCTTTTCTCAAGCTTTTTGATTCTCTCGAAGATGGGTGTAGTAGATAAGCTTAGTTGATCGGACATCTCCTTTACTGTCATCCGGGCATTTTGCTGTAACAGTTCCAGGATCTTGAGGTCCGTTTCGTCGAGTTTTTTTGGTGTGGTCGACATTAGAAGAATAATTTTCTGAGTGGAGGCAGTTTATGATGAAAAATAGAAATATTTTCTATTGATAGATTAAAAAATATATGAATCATACAATCTTCAATTAAATGAAGCATTTACCTCTACGAATCGTTAATTTTATAGTTGAATATTCTTTCAATTATAAAATTGAAAGAGGCAATCGTAGATAGTATAGATGCAAGTCACAGTAAGCAAATCTAAGATAGCTCAAAAAGTCCTTACCAAGGCCTTCGGGCTGATGGCCACAAGCAAAGCCATGGCGGAGCATTATGAAGAGAACTTCAAAATCGCCTCCAAATATGTGCATGCGACTTCACGAGGACATGAGGCTATCCAAATAGCTGCTGGCATGCAACTACTTCCACAAGACTTTGTATACCCCTATTACCGTGATGATGCGATGCTGCTGGCAATGGGTATGGAGCCTCATGATTTGATGCTGCAGCTTTTGGCGAAGAAGGATGATCCCTTTTCGGGTGGCCGCACGTACTATTCGCATCCCAGCCTCAACGATCCCGACAAGCCTAAAATCCCCCATCAGTCTTCTGCCACGGGCATGCAGGCTATCCCAGCAACGGGAGCCGCCATGGGCCTGCAATACAAAGAGGCCATGGCTATGGCTGAGGAGGGCGATGCTCCGCTGGTGCTGTGCTCCCTTGGCGATGCATGCGTGACCGAAGGTGAAGTAGCCGAGGCTTTTCAGATGGCTGCGCTCAAGCAACTGCCCATTATCTACCTAGTGCAAGACAACGAGTGGGACATATCGGCAAGTGCCGACGAAATCAGAGCCCAGGACGCCTCAGAATATGCACAGGGCTTCAAAGGCATTGATGTGATGAGCATCGACGGGTCAGATTTCCACGTGTGTTTCAACGCAATGAGGGAGGCCATAAGAATTGTAAGGACTGAACGCAGACCGATACTGGTGCACGCCAGGGTCCCTCTTCTCAATCATCACACCTCGGGTGTTCGTAAGGAATGGTACCGGGACGATCTTGCGGAACATCAGGAACGGGACCCCTTTCCTATTCTCAAACATAGGATAATCGACAGCGATATCTCCGAAGTCGAACTCATGACCATGGAATCGGAAGCGCGTGAACAGGTGTCGGAGGACTTTGATAAGGCCCTGTTGGCGTCGGATCCTGAACCCTCGGACCTCTTCACTCATGACTACGCCCCGACAGACGTGAATAGGGAGTTGGGAGAAAGGGCACCGAGAGGAGGAGAAAAGACCGTCATGGTCGACTGCGCGCTTCATGCAATGGAGGAATTGATGGAAGATCAACGCTGCCTTTTCTATGGGCAGGACGTTGGTGGTAGACTGGGAGGTGTGTTCCGCGAAGCGGCGACGCTTGCGCAGAAGTTTGGCGATCAGCGTGTATTCAATACGCCTATACAGGAAGCCTTCATTATTGGATCCACGGCAGGTATGTCGGCGGTAGGCCTAAAGCCGATTGTAGAAGTGCAATTTGCCGACTATATATGGCCGGGCCTTAATCAGCTATTTACAGAAGTCAGTCGCTCCAACTATCTATCCAACGGTAAATGGCCCGTGTCCATGGTACTGCGTGTTCCCATAGGAGCCTATGGTAGCGGAGGTCCTTACCATTCTTCGAGTGTGGAGTCGGTTGTCGCCAACATCCGAGGTGTCAAGATTGCGTATCCCAGTAATGGGGCAGATCTGAAGGGGCTGCTCAAGGCGGCTTACCACGACCCCAACCCCGTAGTGATTTTTGAGCACAAAGGCCTCTATTGGTCCAAAGTGCCTGGAACGAATGCCGCCAAGACAGTCGAACCTGCAGAAGACTATATGCTTCCATTTGGACAGGCTGCTGTGGCTCAACGCGCCAGCGAGGAGGCAGTTGCGGCGGGCGAGTCTCTCACGATCGTCAGCTACGGAATGGGAGTGCACTGGGCACTCAACGCCTCGAAGCAGTTTGATGGAAGAATAGAGATCGTAGACCTCCGAACACTCAATCCGATTGATTATCAGAGCATCTATGAATCAGTAGAGAAAACCAATCGATGTCTGGTCGTAACTGAGGAGCCGGTAGATAACTCTCTTGCTCGCAGCTTGGCAGGCAGAATACAGGAGCATTGCTTCAAGTCGCTGGAGGCGCCAGTCTGTACGATTGGAGCCGAAAACTTGCCCGCTATTCCTCTCAATAGCATTTTGGAACAGACCATGCTACCTTCTGCAGACAAGGTTGCTGCTAAGATTTCTGAGATCTTCGACTACTGGGGATAGTTCTCTGGAAGAGGTTCAGAGGAAGGTTTGGTAATCTTCCATCGTATCGATATCCACCAGTATAGACGGCGAATTCATTTCCACTTGTAGCCAATGTCCCCGATTTCGGGAAACGATCTCCCGGCATCCCTCCGGCTCTTTGTGCGCCAGAATTTCCGTCCGATAGGCTTTTGAGAAGATGGTAGGATTGCCGCGTTTTCCTTCGAAGTGGGGAAGGGCCAGTGCCTTTGGGTCCTTGATGTAAGCTGCCTCGAAGGCAGTGATGATGGCATCATATTCTAATGTGGTGACGAAGGGTTGATCACCCAGACAGATCATGTAGCCCGTAGCATCCTTGGCGCAATGCTGCACACCCATCTGAATAGAAGAGGTCATGCCTGCATTGGGTTCGTCGTTGACTACAATTCGGTAGTCATCCGGCAGGTGTTGCCTGGTGCCTTCATTGCTGACGACGATCAATTCGTGGCATTTTGACTCCGCCACATGATCAAGAACCTGCTCGATCATAGGTCTCCCATTGATGAGCATAAGCAACTTGTTCTGATTACCCATTCGCCTGGACAGGCCGGCTGCCAGTACTACGGCAGATATTTTGCTCATTGTATTTTGTCCTGAGCGGCCAGGTACTCCTCGGGCGTGTTCACATTGGTGAGTACTTCCTGCGAGTAGGGGTCTAGTTCGTTGATGTCGCTATTGATGAGGACCTTTCTCGGGCAACTATATCCAATGGCCAAAAACTGCAGCATGGTGTCATAGGCCCGTGGCTCCCAAAGAGTAATCATCGGCTCTGGAAAGTTGGTCACTTCATTGTGATAACATGTCGCGGCTTTTGATGGGTTACGCTGCTCGATCAAGTTGCCGATGGCTCTATCATCAACAAAAGGCACATCACAGGCAACAGCGAGCCATGCGCTGTTCGGATCACTGCGAAAAGCAGATAGTAATCCTCCAAAGGGGCCCAATTCCATGAATGTATCTGGTAGCAGGGGGTACTGACTCTCGACCGATTCCAGATCTCTTACGGAGAGAAACGTTTCATCGCAATATTTGCTAAGGAGGTCTGCCATGTACTCGCGTTGGGGTTTGCCATGGTAGTCAATGGCCCCCTTGTCTCTCCCCATACGCATGCTACGACCTCCAGCGAAAACCAAACCTTTGATTGTCGGTGGCGTCCTGAAGGCTTTAAGTAGTAGCTGAGCGATGTCTTTTACGCCATCAAGAGGCAGGATGGGTATGTCCTTCAAATTGGGCAGCGCCTCCCGTAAAAATGGGAAAGGCTCCTCCATGTCATCGTCCAGGAGAATAGCCATCACATTTGTAAGGCGATCCAACTTTCTACTCAATGACTCCTCCTTCTTTCGATTGATGATAACTATCTGGCGGTCTGCAACGAAGTGATTTCCATTGATCAGCACAGCATCCTCTGCTTCAAAGAGCCGGCGGAAGCTGTAGGTGATGTTCTCTTGAGTGAACTCCACCTGGTGGTGGCTGATCTTATCGGTATAGACCTTGCTGAAGGGGCCTGCATCACCACCTTCGCCGTGGTCGGCGTCCACATAGCCGAGCTTCAATTCAGTCTGAAGTTCTACTGCCAGGCGACTTGTCAGATTTTGAATGACGGAGCAAGGTGCTCCTAGTATCGCCACCTCCTGGCGATGAAATTTGCCTCCCTGGGGCCTTACCAGCTCGGCATGTTTCTTATGCTCGTTTGAAGTCACTTTTACCTCCTTCCTTTTGCATCAATTGGGTGTCTTTTATCAAAATGTCGTGTGAGAAGCCCTTGCACATATCATAAATGGTCAAGGCAGCGACGGATGCGCCGGTCAGTGCCTCCATCTCTACTCCTGTTTGACCAACAGTTTTCACTGTACAATGGATCACTACCTCCTGACTTTTATCGATTTTTATATCGACTGCGCACTTCGAGATAGGTAGGGGGTGACACAAAGGGATCAACTCACTCGTTTTTTTCGCAGCCATGATACCAGCCAATGTGGCTGTCTGGAATACAGGGCCCTTTTTGGTGTGGATCTCATCATTTTCCAGCAAATCCACTATTTCCTTGGGGAGTACGACACTACTCTGAGCCGTCGCCAGACGATGCGTGACGGCTTTCGACGACACATCGACCATGGTGGGATCCCCCTCTGGAGAGAGGTGGGAGAATTGTTTTTCCATCGCGTGAAAATTCAGGTTTTTTCAAAGGCCAAGTTACTACCATTACCTGTGTCACCGGGTAGGGAGTCTTTTCTTTTGCTCACGTACACATCTCCTCTTGGGAAAAGGGTAATTATTACTAGTGCGCTAACTACTTGATCGAGGTGGTGAAACTGAAAAGTATTCTTCCCTTTGCACACAACGTATTGTAATGGAAAGGTGTGTTACCTATAAATAGGTTATTCGCAGTATTTAGCAAATACAAACGTTTGTGATACCTAAATTATGGGATTAATTTCTTTTCTGTTTCTGCGATAGTTACCGGACTTTCTCTTCTCAAAACGTGGCCGGATTGATGAGATATATTCCCGTTCAACGCTGATAATTCCGGATCATCCAATCCGACCTTCGTAAAGTGCAAAAAATCATTGCTTCGTATAAAACGGAATCATACTTTCGTACCGCGCGCTGAGCAATTAAGCAGTTAGTTATAACACCGATCAAACAATCAAATTATTCATTATGGGAAAATTTCTTGTAAGCCTGTTAGCGGGCTTATTACTATGCAGTCAGCTTGCTCTGGCCCAGGATGACGGCGACTTTGCCGAGACTGACGACCTGGACTATGGAGTCAAGTTTGGTGCGAATCTCAATCAGTTCAATCAGCCGGGTACGGTCTTCGGCGGAAACGTTGGTGGTTTCGTCCGGTACAACCTGAATGACCTGATAAGCTTTCAGGGAGAGCTGATTTATACGCTCTTGGGGGGAGCTCGTGCAGACTTTGCACGTGACTTAACTGACATTCCCGGACCGGGTCTTGAAAGTTCGAGTTCTTCTTCTCTCGATCTGCCCGTTTGGGTGATTGTCAACCAAAATCGGCAGACTTATCTCCACACAGTGTCTGTGCCGCTTTCGGCTAAGTTCACTCCATTCGGTATCACCGCCGTCACTCCTTATCTATTGGCGGGAGGTAGCTTTGATTATTTCTTCGCTGCTATCGAGTCCCGGGATCAGATATTCTATTTCGATAACGGTAATCAAGTACTTCTATCAGATAGAACGGAAAATGTACTAGGTGAAATGCCAGACTTTCAAGGATCAGCTCACATTGGTGCTGGTTTTGATTTCTACCAGGAAGGAGGCATCTACAGCATCGAATTTCGATATAGCCGTGGTTTCATGAATTTGAATGAAAGCGTCACGGCAATAGCGGACTTAACGGAAGACCTATACCAATCGACCATTTCGATCAACTTCTACTACGCTTTTAAATTCTAACAACAACTTCCAACATAAGAAAATCAATACAGAAATGAATAATTTCAAAAAGACCCTTTTCTTCATTCTTACGATTGGTTTCACCGCCAGCGTATTCTTTTCGTGTGAGGACGACTTCACCGAACAAGACTTATTGAACTTGCAAAACCAGCTTGCTCGTGAAAATGATTCACTGCAGACTGTTCGTAATACCGATGCTTTGAACCAGGCTGGTGAACTTGTTAGCTATCTGGTGAAAGTCGTTACCAACGACAACACACCTGTAGAAGGTGCAAGCGTTTCGCTACTTGCCTCAACAGGTGGCACGGCATCTACTACTACGTTGACTACTGATGTTGATGGGCAGGTGTACTTCGACCAGGTTGTTATCGGTGGTAATATCCTATCGATCTCTGCAGCCGGATTTTTTGACGTCACCGCAGATGTCAACTTCGGTCAGATCACGGAAGGTACGCACTACGAGATCATTAACGGCGAGGTGATCCCTCTTCAGGTTGTTGAGAGCTCGATCCTTCCTTTGTTCGGAGATGGATCAGGTACGGAGTTGGGTACATTGAGAGGTACCGTCCAGATCGAGACTGACCTTACTAATGACAGCACTGAAGTTGTTGATGGAGTAGAATTAGTTGCTGACCTTGCCAACTTTGCAACACTTTTTGCCAGGGATGGATCTCTCACTCCTTCCTTGTATGTATTTGATAGTGACCTCACGGTAGGACGGGCTACGTCCGATGCCAATGGCAATTACACTATGCAGATCCCTACAACTGCAGACGGATTGAGCCCGGAGATTGTTGTGCCAGTGATCACCAGGACTCAGCGATTGGCCGCCAAGGAAGTGGATAACGTACCTTTGGCGCGTCCTGAGTATTTTGATGTGGAGGCACAGTTTGGTCCTAACCTGGGTAGCTCAGGCATTCCTGATGTGCCCGGAATCATCGTACAGGCCAGCGCTCCTAGTGCGGCAGGCGCAGGTTTCGGTCTTACGCTAACCCGATATGGTCGAGCTTTGACAGCAGGTACTTTGACCGCTCAGAGTTTTACAACGCCTACTGAGTTCTTGGCTGATGATATGATCTTCCACTTCACTTCTGTCGGTGAGGGGTATGAAAACTCTCCACAGGTAACTGTTGCTGATGCCGGTGCTGGCAATGGAGCCGATGTGGAGGCACACATTCAGTTCGCGATAACTGGTTTGACCGTTGCTACAGCCGGTGATGCAGCAGCTGACACGGATATCTTCCTTGATCTTGTGTACGATGAGGTCCAGAATAACATCACGGATGGTGATACGGACACGACTTTTGATATCACACAGGCCAACAATATCCTGACGGTGCGTACAGACGCTGCTGGTGCCGTGACGGCTGATTCCGTTGCTGCAGCACTTGCACAAGCGATTGCCAATGATGATGTGTATTTCGATCCTGAGAACCCTCAGTCAATCAACGACTGGGTTTCGGGGCTACGACTGGTCGGTATCGGAGATGGTGCTACGACGGACCCTGTCGTGACAGTATCTGGAGCAACTGGTATCGTCGAGGACGTCAACATCAACGCCGCGGGTGAAGATTATGAGACACCAACCTTCACATTCTCTGGAGGGGGTGCTACTACACAGGCTGCCCTTACTCTAGTAGAGTTTGGTACGCAATGGCAAATAGCCGTCGACAACAGTGGTGTGACGACAGCCTACAATGTCCTTCCGGAAGATGTGAGTTTCGAGTACATCGATGTCGTCGTTGGAGATAGAGCAGTACAGACATCTGGGGCAGTGACTGATCCCATCAATGGTGGTGCTCCTGACATCCTTGACATTTTGCAGGTTGATGGTAGTGGCAATATTGTCTTCAATGACAATGTCAATTCGTACGTCACCAATTTCAATGCGCCTTCTGCTCCTCGTGTGATTGTCGATGACCCTCAGGCCCAGCAGATACAGTTCGAGATTCAAACATTCTTCACAGTCAATGACGATGGAAGTATCAACAACCTGGCGCAGAACATTTCGGAGACAGGTGAGGGATATGCAGCTCGTCCGACACTCACTATAGTGCCCGCCGCAGTAGGTGCCCCAGGTTCGGGAGCGATTATCGTGGCGGTAGATGGAGACTTCCTCGATACCGGTGAATTCCAGTGGGGTGGAAACTTTGACTTGACGCATCCAGGCTCAGGCTATCTGGAGAACTTGAACCAGGCTAACCAGGCCGGCTATCAGGGAACACAAAGTAATGATAATGATTTCAACATCTTCATCCGCCCTGGTGAGACGATCGTCCACGATATTGACTACGGTACTGGCGTCCGTATCCAGGATTACAACTAATGATGAATTGATCGTTTGATCTAATTAGCTTAGATAAGCCCTCTCACGAAAGTGAGGGGGTTTTTTTATGGTTTGCTCCTCGACCTATCAACCCATACGCTTCTTAATTACCTATGCGATAGAGCCTCATATTCTGCGGAACTTCAGAGAGATTCTAATTCTGAAGGTAATGGCCAGGTCGAAAAACTCGCTCCACGAGGAGTCCGCAGGGTACTTGATCAACTTGTAACGCTGTGTTCTGCAATGACCGGAAGTCCGTTTAGGGCCGATCAGCTCTGGGAAGTCCTCAAAAGAATGCTGGCCGCCAAATGGGCTACTCTCTATCAAATAAGGGCCCAAGGTCCCTATCCCTGGGCCCGGCGCCTGGGTCGCCTCGAAAAAGGGAATTGTAGGCACAATATTGGATGATAGGGCGAGTTCGTTCAAAGTCACTCCAGAAGTGACCTAGGGTCTCTGCCAAGGCATTTTACAACAGGCTGCTGGTTCTTTTCACGCGTCATGATGTGGTGATGGATAGAAGGGAGCTTCTAGTGCCAGCTATTCCTTTTGCACAGTTAAGGATGCTACGGGGACCGAGACTCGCGGCCCTTCTTTGCAACTCAGATGGTAGAAGTGCCAATGGAGAAGGGTTTCGACTTCTCGTTGGTTCGACTGATCGGGTGAAAGGCGCTCCCGGGAAATTATAGCTGTAGGAGGTAAAAGACCCACCTTGTTGGGGAAGCACTTGTAATCTAGATAGGTGTCCCGTGAATAGCCTGCCGATGTTATTTAGGCTGCCTCAAGAAGATGAAGTCACCGCCTTCGTCGCCAGCCTGTATAATGGGGCCATACTGGGGCACTTGCCCGTTGGGACTGTTGTTGATCACTGCTGTCTTGAACTTTCTGAAAAGCTGATCGGCGGACATCAGAGGATCGAGGTTGAGTTTGAGTGTCTTTAGGAGGTATTGCATAAAGACGCTTTCATCGGGTACGGTATTCAAAGTACCGCTGGTCATGGCCTTTCGGCTGGGAAGTTTGTATAGTTCAAGCATGGCCCGGCCATTGGTGAAGATGCCACGTTCTCTCAGTATTCCGCCGCTGAAGCACGCGTCTGATATTAGCAGGGTGTGTTTGGCATCGATGCCTCCGATGTAGTCCCTGATTGTGCTGTTTGAGAGCCACTGCGCTTTTGATGTCTTCGAGGCATCTTTCGGCAGCCAGTATCCTTGATGGAGCTGCTCATTCCATATCCCATGTCCCGCGTAGAAGATCAGCAGGTTGTCTTTGCTTTCGACCCTAGAAGCAAGGTCGTCCAGGGCTTGAATGATCTCCCTTCTCGTCGCATTCTTCAGGACAGTGATTTCATCGAATGAGTAATAGTCCTCCAACACCTTGGCCAGTTTGCTGGCGTCGCTGATAGGATTCGCCAGGTCGTCAATTTCTCCATCATTGTAGGAATCGATGCCTATCAGTAGGCCGATGTAGCGGTTCTTTTTCAATTCTGTTGCGAGCACTTCACTGATCTCATCGTCATCTTCCTCTTCGAAGAGATCAATACCCCGCATGGCAACTGTGTTCTCTGCCTGGATCCCTGAGTGATCAGGATTGCTTCGGTACATCGTGACCGAGCCGAACAGCACTGGTAGGCAAGTGTTGAGACTGATGCTTCCTTTCCACTTTACGTTGAGTGTTGCTTGTCCTTGAGATTCATCGTAGAAAAGTTTGTGCGAGGCGGCCATGCACGACGAACCTTTTGGCGTTCTACCGATGATTTCGATTGCGTTGAGTTCCGCAGACCTGTGGTCAATGCTCCCCTGGATGGTGTAGAGGACAGTGTCTTTGCTGTTATTCTTATTGGTAGACAAAACGGTTCCCGTAATCATATTGTTGGTCTGCACCAACTCGTACCTCATGTGGATGGGATGGGCGACGGCATGAGACGTGCCGTACCATGTGCCTGAAATGTCGGCATGTTTCGGTTGCTGCTGGGCAGACGTACACAGCATAGAAGCAAAATGGAAGAAAAAGACGGCGTATTTCATGGTTTTGTCTGTAAGCCAATTCAGACTCAAAAGTACGCGACGTGGGGGGTAACTTTCAGGCTGGTGCCGCGACAAGGAGGATTAGCCGCTAAACGCCGATGATCGTGGAGTGAAGTTGCGGGAGGTTTTGGCAATTCGCGGCCAAAGCAGGCTTTTTGGGCCCTTAAGCTACTTTTAGAAGGGCTTTTTTGCGACCGTCCCAGCGCAGATTCAAATGGCCTAGTACCATTCTGCTGAGGTTTCTCTCCAGCAATGTGGTGGAGCCCCCTTGCTTCAGGACACAGGCCTTTATGATCGATCGATTGATGTGGTCGTTCATGGATAGGCCGTAGATCCAGTGGTTATATTGTGTTGTCCACTCGTCACGGTACACCGCCAGGTGTGATCGGCCGTCCCAGAGGAACTCTAGCTGGTTCGTAGAGTATTTGAGCCGATAGCCGGCTGCCATAAAGTCGTAGATACCAGAAAGTAACTGGGTGTCGTAGTGCGTGACGTTGACGAGGGTACGAATGAAGTCATCCACCAGGCCGAGGGGATTGTTAAGCTGGATGTAACCTTCGATACCTTGAAGAACCCACTTTTCGAGCAGAACATCCTTTGTCAGCGCTTGCGCTTCCTTCAAAAGATAATTCTTGTCCTGGTCAAAATAGTATCCTTCCACAATACAAATGTACGGCCCTAAGTTATACGGCGCTATCTTAAGCTACGAAAAAGTTACCAGACGGGTTATTTGAGCCCGTTTTTATCCGAAGGTCCAAGTGTGCATTCGTCTATTCGCCCTTAGGCATCTACCGTTCGCGTTGTGATTTGATCATGGGTTGAGCTCGGCGACGATTTCTGCGAACCGGATGTTGTCTGCCTCTTCCTTGAAGTTGATGCCGTCCGCTTTGACGCGCTTCTTCAAAGTAGCGAAGTAGGATCTCTTCTTAAACTCTTTGAGACTCTTGCTGATGCCCAAGAGGTCCCCACCTCCATCCAGCAGATAGTAGGTCGTGGAGGATTGCAGCGTATAGTTCTTATTGCCCACCTGCAGCGATTTATTCCACGTAGGAGGCAATAGTTCCATTTTTTGCTCCTTGAAGAGTGTCATCGATCCCACCTCCTTGATTAGGAGCAGAAGTCTGTCAGGAGTGGTAGTGGAGGAGAGGTGTTTGCTATTGATCAATATGCTTTGCGTCATTCGGACCGAGTCTACGTACTTGGGCTCGATGAATACAGTACTGCTTTCGTAGGAAAGCAACACCGAGAAGTCCAGCAGGTTGATATTCGCGCCACTAATGTTATAGGGATCAGGGGTCCCATCCAGGTAGAGGGCTACAGTGGTGGGTTCAGAGAGCAGTCGGTAGTTTCCTTCGATAGTAGGATCAGGCTCGAAATCCTGGATGTGGCGAAACTCATTGCTGCCGGATACCAGGAGCGTAGGCGCCTGGGCCAGTGAACTAGTGCCGATCATGAATAGCACAGCGGTCATTCCTATGAGACGCGTGTGCCGGACCACTATTGACTGTATCTTCATATCGGGGTTGAAGATAAGAAAGATTGTCCTCGTGCAAAAAGCAATCAGTTGACTGTATTGACCCAAGGGGTTGTAGGGTGTGAAAGAGGCGCAAGTCGTCGGATGCTACACTTCAAACCATAAACAGAATCAAAAAGAAAGCGCAGCAAATCGCTGCGCTTAACTCCTTTTTCTGGTACCATCTCAGAGGCTCAGTTTTCGCTTACAGGATCTTCGCTTATGATACCTCTGCCTCTGTGTTTTTATTGATGTACTTTTCCACGAGGTCAGGTACTTTCTCAAAAGCTGCGGCTATGCCCTTGCTGGACTTGTTCACTCCCAGGAATGAAATCTCCTCACCATGAGTCACCAGGAAGCCGATGGGCTCGATACCCATGCCGGCGCCGGCTCCGAGACCTTCACCTTTGCCGCTTTTCGGAGCATTGCCGCCTCCGCCTCCGCTGCCAAATCCCATGCCTATGCGAATCACAGGCACACATTCGAATTCCCCGAGCTTGAAGGATTCGCCAATGACTGTCTCGGTCGTGGCCTCTGTTCTCATAAACTCGGTAATGTTCTTCAATAGATCTTCAAAATGCATTTCCATAACGACCGTATTAAAAGGTTAAAAAAATATTCTTATGTGTTTCTAATCCATGCCCATCCCATCTTCATCAGACTGGTGCTCGCCGTGAAAGACAAATGGTTTTCGCCCTGAAAATTTACCGAGCAATCGAGCCCCTGTTCGTTGACCCAATAAAAGAGGGGATACAGTTGCCCGTTCCTGGCGAAGTCGTCGGTGTCTAGTTGTAGCCGAAAGTCCCGGATCTTTATTGATTTGACAACCGCCAACATCTGTTTGGCAGTAGGGGCTCCTAAGCTACTCTTCTGCCTAAAGAGCTTTTTCTTTGGCTTCTCTTCCTTTGGCTTCTTTGTCGATGTGAATTTGGTGACGCGGAAGTGCTTGAATGGCACCTGTATGTGCAGACAAAAGGAGTCGCCTTCTATTCCCGGCCACACTTTCACCAAGCCTCGAAGACTTATTCGATAGACATTTTCTGTCGTGTCGATCTCAAAGACGAGCGGCGTAAGTAGCACGACCAGCAGGACAGCCACAATGACTGTCAGCACAATGGCGAGGACGATCATGGCGGATCTTTTTGCATAGTTCGGCTCAAAAAGTCAGGAAAGGAATGACGTCCATCAGTCGGATGCTGAAAGTGATGAAAGTCATGGGCTCGTTTTTGATGAAAACGCCTCTCGCACCTTGGTATGCTTATATGGGATCGGGGGGAAGGAATAATCTCAGTGCCCGAAAGGCCACAAAAAAAAGCGGCCATTCAGCCGCTTTCATTTCTTTGTGTCTCGTGGGGTTGCTATTGAACCTTGTTGAGTTCGAAGACCCAAGGAAGGTCGTAAATCGCCTCACTTCTGCCAGAGGGATCGTCCACGGTAAATGTCAGAACAATTGTGGAAGCGGTCACAGCCACATCCACCTCCACACCATCATTCCTAACGAATGTTTGCGTTTCAGCAAGACTGGTACCTAAGAAATCCCATGTTCCTGTTGCAGGCCACACTTCGAGTGCGTCCGGCTCATCAGTACTATGACCACTGGTAGTGAAATCACCACCCCATACGCCTTCGGCTCCTTCGGTGGCGTCGTCGAACGTAATGGTGAAGCTAGTACCCCATGTGTCGTTTCTTTCTTGTGTGTCAAACTGGACATTAGCGATCGTCCATGTTCCGTCCATGCGTTCTGCTTGCAATTGGCCATCAGATTTTTCATCTACTGGGTCGTCCCCGCCGCAGGAAGCGAAGATCACTAGAGCCAGGAAGCTCAATGCGGAAATAGTGTTCAGTACGTATTTCATGACTGCTGTTGTTGTTATGAAGTAAGAAATTGCGCTTATAAAAATATGATAAATTAAGAACTAATGCTTTGAGCTATTGAGTGACCCTGAAATAAAGTCGCTAATTTGAATAATCTGGTCGGTAAATGCGTATTCATAACGCTGGTTTGACGCGATTATGATGTTTTTATTCCCCTTTATCGACAAGATTTCCTGTTGGTACCACTCAATCCCTTTCTCGTCCAGATTGGATGTCGGCTCATCCAAGAAAAGGCACTCACATCCTGAGAATAATGCCAATGCCAGTTTTAGCCGCTGCTTCATTCCTGATGAAAATTCGTGGATAAACTTGTGCTCGGCGCCGCCCAGTCCGGCTCTCTCCACTATCTCGGAATTAGGTAGGAGTGCTTCCTTGAATTTGAAGTGAAATTGCAGCTGCTCAAGCAGGGTAAACTCTTCAATCAGCTGTTGATACGGCGCCACGAAACTGAACTGCGTCACCACCTGCTCTTCTGTGATGGCACTACCCGATTGCCGATACTCGATTTTCCCTTTTGTCGGGCTGGTGTAGCCTGACAGGATCTTAAGCAATGTGCTCTTTCCCGACCCATTAGGGCCACAAATTGCCCAACACGATCCAGCTGCGAAGTGGTGGTTGAGGTCCCTAAAAACCCACTGCCGGCGATAGCGTTTGCCGATATTATTGGCGATGATCTCCAAAAGAGTCCTCCTTGATGATATGCTGATGTAGGTTCATTCTTAGAGACCAGCCGTTGAGAAGAAAAGCAGAGCCACTTGTCTGCGTGTAATCGTTAATGGGAGCCAAATTTAGATGTTTTTGTAGCAAGTTCTTCACTTTATACAAAGGTGAAAGCATGGACCCTACCAGGTGTGTTGTGTTTGCTTTGGCCAGCAGCAGTAGTACTTCTTTACGATCTTGCTCATCGCCTTGATATTGGGTAGATCTGTGGCATTGGCCACATCCAGTACACGTCCGTCTTTCATGAGCACGCGGATACTCTGATCGGACGCGATATACGCGGAATTGGTGACCTTTCCCTTTCTTACAAAATACCTCGCCTCGCTCACGGTCAGGTTCAAGGTTGTCGCCACTTTTTTGGTCAGCGCATCGAAAGCCTCCGTGTCGATCTTCTCATTTGTCAGCTGCACCCGAAACAGTTGGCGGTTGATCAGCATGTTGCTGAGTGTCTTCAGCACGCGATCCTCATGCTGCGCCCAAAACTTCAGCGAACCCCAGATATCGGTGTCGTCCATCAGCATAAAGACGTCCAATATATTCGGATCTTCCTCGAAGTCCTTGACGGAGATGTCGCGCTCGAGAAAGAGTTGCAAGGCTGGCGTCGCCTTCACTTCCTTTCCATTCTGTGTCAGTTGTTTGGCTCTTTTGATCAGCTCTATGAGCATCCGCTCGGCGCTGATGGACGTCTTGTGCAGATATACCTGCCAGTACATGAGTCGTCGTGCGCTGAGGAAGTTCTCCAGGCTATAGATGGCCTTTTCTTCTACCACCAATTCATCATTGTGGAGGTTGAGCATCTTGATGATGCGCTCGGCCCCGATGGTGCCTTCGTGCACACCCGTGAAGAAGCAGTCTCGCTGCAGGTAGTCGAGCCGGTCCATATCCAGCTGGCTGGAGACGAGCTGGTGGAGGAATTTGCGCGGATACCGCCCCTCAAACACCTGGATGGCCATGTTGAGCCGCCCGTGCATCTCGTCATTGAGGCGGCGCAGGGTCCAGAGCGTGATCTGCTCATGGCGGATCCCCTTGAAGAGGCTGAACTCCAGCGTATGCGAGAAAGGTCCGTGCCCAATGTCGTGCAGCAGGATTGCAATGATGGCTGCTTCGTATTCGGCGTCGAAGATCATATGGCCCTTGCTGCGTAGCGAATCCAGCGCCTTGCTCATCAAATGCATGGCGCCCAGCGCGTGATGAAAACGTGTATGCAACGCACCGGGGTAGACAAAATCCGTGAGGCCCAGCTGACGGATCCGTCTCAGCCGTTGGAAATATGGGTGCTGGATGATATCAAAGACCAGGTCACTCTGGATGGAGATAAATCCGTAGACCGGGTCGTTGAATATTTTTTTCTTGTTCAAGTTGCAATGATTCGGGAGCTCAAAATTAGGGATAATAGTCTTCGACTGCCGAGGAATATTGCCTGGGGTGCCGATTGAGCAACGAAGCTTTAGTGATGGCGCTCTTTGGTCGCCGAAGCCTTGGCGAAGGCGCCCCACCGCACGAATCATTGCGGCAGCCCTGCGCGGGCGGGGCAGCCGCCTCCTCACGAAGATCGAGGCGGACGAGCCGGTGAGACACCGGCAGAGCGTGGTGGGGATCGTAGGGCTCATGAGACCCTGATTCAACCGCACAGGCATATTCACTCCTTTTAATTACCTCGTCCACCGCCACAATCAACTTAAAAACCTATCAACTTATCAACTAAAATGGCCGAAAGCTGAAGCGTCCAGACGAGGCTTGATATGCGGGTAAGGGAGCGGGGCAGAAGTCTGGCGCCAGCGCGAGGCGGGTAGTGCCGGAGCCAGCGCGCTGGCCGGTGCGATCTCAAGAAACTCAAAAACCTAATAACTCAAAAACCCATCAACCAAAAAAAGAAAGTTTCCTGTTCTCACAATTAGCCCTATGTTTATGTTCGTTGGAACGGTACGGGTGATGAACGCATTACCTATATAATACACTACGAGCGACTGAATGAAATACAAGATCTTATGGGCCGATGACGAAATCGAGTTGCTGAAGCCCCACATACTCTTCCTGAATAATAAAGGCTACGACGTGGTACCCGTCTTAAGTGGTGCTGATGCCCTCGAGCAGATCGATCACAACACCTTCGACGCGGTCTTTCTGGACGAGAATATGCCGGGGATGACAGGGCTCGAGACCCTGAACTACATCAAGTCCACACATCCAAATGTGCCAGTGATCATGATCACCAAGAGCGAGGAGGAGCACATCATGGATGAAGCGCTGGGCTCGAAGATCGCCGACTATCTGATCAAACCGCTCAACCCCAACCAGATCCTGCTGTCGATCAAGAAGATCCTTGACAATCAGCGGATCATCTCGGAGAAAACCAATCTCAACTACCAGCAGGAGTTTCGCAACCTCAGCATGGAGCTCAATGAGGTGAGTGATCATGCCACATGGGCCGAACTATACAGAAAACTGGTGTACTGGGAGCTGGCCATCGACAACACGGATGACAAGAGCATGAACGAGGTCTTCCAGATGCAGAAAAATGAGGCCAATGCAAACTTCAGCCGCTTTATTCAGGATGAGTATGTCTCCTGGCTCAACGACGCAGAAAGCGACCGACCGGTGCTGTCCCATCAGGTGCTGCAAAAATGGGTCTTCCCAAATATCGAGGATGGGCAGTCTATCTTTCTGATAGTGATAGACAACCTGAGGCAGGACCAGTGGGAGGTGATGGAGCCCGAGATAGCCAAGCTGTTTGAGGTCGAGGACCGACGTCAGTATTATTCGATCCTGCCTACCACGACTGCTTATGCCCGCAATGCCCTTTTTGCTGGTATGATGCCCGAAGACATTGCTAAGCGCCATCCCGACCTATGGGTGGGAGAGGACTCGGAAGATGGTAAGAACATGAAGGAAAAAGAGCTCCTTGGCAGAAATTTGAAGAAGGAGCATCTCGATGTGAAGTACAGCTACCACAAGATCATTCATGCCAATGATGGCAAGCAACTGACGGAGAATATCACAAATCTGCTGTCCAACCAGCTCAACGCTATCGTCTACAACTTCGTGGATATGCTGTCACACGCGCGCACAGACATGCAGATGATCCGACAGTTGGCACCAGATGAGTCCGCTTATCGGTCGCTCACGAACTCCTGGTTTACGCATTCTTCCCTGCTTGATACGCTGAAGGTCCTGGCCGGGAAAAAGGTGAAGGTGTTTATCACGACTGACCACGGCACCATCCGTGTCCGAAGACCTGAGAAGATCGTCGGAGATCGCAATACCAACACCAATCTGAGGTACAAAGCCGGCCGCAACCTGGCATTTGATGAGGATGCTGTCTACTCCTCCCGCAATCCGGCGGAGCTCCGGTTGCCCAAGGTCAATGTGAGCACGTCCTTCGCCTTCGCTTCCGAGGACTACTTCTTTGCCTATCCCAATAATTACAATTACTACGTCAATTTCTACAAAGACACTTTCCAGCACGGAGGCATCAGCCTGGAGGAAATGATCATTCCTTTCATCACGCTGACACCGAAATGACAACCGATCGGGTATTCACCCTGGACGAGCTATCTGGTTTGGCCAGTGATCTCCTGGTGGAGGCGGGAAATGTACGTGTATGGTGCTTCTATGGTGAAATGGGCGCAGGCAAGACGACGCTCATCAAGGCACTTGGTGAGCACCTAGGTGTATCGGATCCCATGAGCTCACCGTCCTTCGCCATTGTGAACCAATACCTCACGGCCGATCAGGAGACCATTTACCACTTCGACTTCTACCGCCTCAAGGAGGAGATGGAAGCCCAGGATCTGGGTGCAGAGGACTATTTCTATTCAGGGGATTACTGCTTCATTGAGTGGCCCGAGCGAATCCCATCGTTGCTTCCCGACGGACACCTCAAAATAAATATTAAATTAGTCAACGAATTCGCCCGAAGTGTTAGCCTGGAATTGACGTAAGCGTGGAGAAACTTGGTTCCGAAATTGCGGAGATCGTCCGAGAAAGTGCCCTGGCTCCTCAGGAGTCGCCCCTCAAGATCAAGAAGGAAGCCAAATCCGTCGTTGTATCGGTGCCTCGTGCGACGCGTTTTCAGGAAAGTAGGGTAGCCCTGAAGCCTGACTCTGTGCGGGTGCTGGTCAATAACGGACTGCAAGTGCACATCGAAGCTGGCGCCGGCAAACTGGCCAAGTTTGGCGATGAAGAATATAGCGAGGCCGGTGCCAAGATCGTCTACGATCGCAAAGAGCTCTTCCAGGGATCCATGATCCTCAAAGTAGCACCCCCCTCTCTCGAAGAGATTGAGATGATGAGCCCCGGAGCCGTCTTGTTCTCCGCCTTTCAAACGGGGAAGCAGTCCATCAACTATCTGCAGGCACTCGCCAAGAGGCGCATTACGGCCATTGGCTACGAGTTCATTGAAGATAAGGTAGGAGGGCTGCCTCTGGTCCGGGCCATGAGTGAGATTGCCGGTAGTTCGGTGATGCTGATAGCGGCCGAGTACCTGAGCAGCACGCAGAATGGACGTGGGATCATCCTGGGAGGGATCACAGGGGTGCCACCGACTCGTGTCGTCATCTTAGGGGCAGGTACGGTAGCCGAGCATGCGGCTCGTGCCGGGCTCGGCTTGGGAGCGGATATTCAGGTTTTCGACAATCATATCTACAAGCTCAGAAGACTCAAGCATGCCGTGGGTCGGCAGGTACACACGGGGACGCTGGACCATGCTACACTGGAGAAAGCACTGATCGAAGCAGATGTCGTTATAGGATCTATCAGGGCAGAGAAGGGTCTCAACCTCCAGGTCGTCACGGAAGAGATGGTGTCGCGCATGAAGCCCGGTAGCGTGATCGTCGACGTCAGCATTGATCAGGGGGGCTGCGTGGAGACCTCGGAGATCACCAACCATGAGCATCCGACCTTCATCAAGTACGATGTCGTTCACTACTGCGTGCCCAATATCGCCTCGCGGGTGGCGCAAACCGCGTCCATGGCCATTTCCAACATTTTCACCCCCATACTACTACAGATATCAGAGGAAGGTGGCGTCGAAGAGATGATCTTCTCGCACAAGTGGTTTATGCGAGGTGTGTATATGTATAAGGGGAGCCTCACGAACTTCCACCTGGCTCGGAAATACAACCTGGGGTACAAGGATCTCAGCCTGCTTATGGCGGCGAGGTTCTAGCGTTCGAAAAACCGTTAGCTTCCTTCTGTAATTTCTCAAAATCCCGATTTCGGGGTATCTTGATCCCAACCCAAACCTGAGAAGTTATCAAGAGAATTATTTTTCCTCTGCTGCTAGCTGCCCTTGTGAGCGGCCTGCACGCCCAACAAAACATCCTTTATCAAGACATCGCCAATGCTGACTGGTTCACCGTAGGTGCTGGATCGTATGGTCGTATAGGTGTAAGCTGGACCAGCGGCTTTGCTGGAATTGATGGTCGCCGTCTCAACCTCAACAACATGGGCAGCATCGGCGGCAGGATGGAGGAGCAGGACTACCTGGAATTTGGGATGGCTTTTCAGATGAAGCCTGAAAAGCCGAATCCTGATTCCCTGCAGGTCAACGTCCAACTGCGAGCATCGGTCTTTTCACGCAGTGGTTCCCTCTTCGGCAACGACAACACGGGCAATCCGAATGGATTGACGATCGCTCTACCGGAGATGTACGCTGAGGCGAAGAATGTGCTGACCAAAGACCTCAATCTATGGGTAGGTTCACGGCTCTATCGCGGGCCGGATATTTATATGGCTGACTACTGGGTCTTCAACGATCATTCCACTCAGGGCTTTGGCGCGGAATACAAAGGCACACGGGCAATGGTCGGTTTTGTCGCTTCGACAGACACGTCCAGTACTGTGCCGCCGTTTTTCTATATCAATATTAAGTCGGGTACGCAAAGCCTTGAGATCCGCAACCGGATCATGTACATAGTAGAGCAGGATATTCGACTGGGCGAAGGGCGACTCTTCTCCATTCTCGGGGAATACCATCGAATGGGGGACCCCTCCACTTCCCTGGCGGACACCAGCAACCTTGTGCTGTCTGCACCTGCCGATGATGGCTTTGTGCTTGGGGCCCGGTACCAACACAACCTCAATCAGTTTCGCGACGGGTCCTTTCATCAAATCGGGGTCCGCTATGGAAGCGGTATTGCCAATGGTGGAGATGGCGGTTCCTCGCGCACTTGGGAGACATTTGGCGCCGTGAATCAAGAGAACTTCAAATTCAACAAAGCCTATTCATGGCACATTGTGGATCACTTTGTCGTCAACGTTTCTGAGCGACTTACCTTCAATGGGTATGGCGTCTACAATCGCAGCAAGGGAGCAGCGAAGGGACGCGGCCCGGAAGAAACCTACTTCGGGAGAGAGGTCTTCAACTTCAAACAGGACTTCACGGCGGGTTTCCGAATGGTCAACTATATCTCGGATCTCTTCCACTGGCAAACGGAAGTCCACTATTCTCAGCGACAGGACGGCGAACAGGACTGGTATCGAATGGGCAAGATCAGTTTGATACCTACACTGGCTTTGCGCAAGCAGCGCTCGATATGGTCCCGTCCACACCTGAGGTTTATCTATTCCATGGGTATCTACAATCAAAAGGCGCGCGAAGACCTTTACTCACCCTTCCTACAGCTCGTTGGTAGCAAGAAGGTGGGGCATTTCTTCGGGGTCCGGGCCGAATGGTGGACCTGGTAAATGTGAGATCTGCTTTTTACCCATAAACCATCCACCAGTACGGTAAAGCTTGCAGGGACTTGCGGTTTTTCCGGGAACGTTATCGCTATACAATCGATTTCAACGACGATTCAAACGGTTGTTTCGAAAAACACGCACAAACCGGCGGCGATTTGGATTTTTTTGACCTTCCGGTAACGTTATTTCGGTTTTTGGGGCCAGTTTCTTGTCCAACCCTTTTAAGAAATTGACATTTTCCGTTAAATTCCTAAGAGAATCTTCAGTTAGAGGGGCCGATTAGGGGGGTAAAAAGAAGATTTATCAGTGATGAACCCTAAACCTGCAATTTCAATGGATGAAGCTCACCAGCTATTCTTTCACACCATGAATGGAGCACAGACCTGACTCCTTCATTCTATTTCCAAACGAACTTTTTTTAACCCTAACCAATAATCACATGAAGCACTTTGTTACTTCAGAATTACCAACGCTTTGGCGGAGATTTAATCTGCTGGTGCTTGGTATATTAGTTGCGCACGTTTCCCTGGCAGGGACGGGCATGGAAGACGACTTCTTCCAGTCCCGTGTCACAGGTACCGTTTATGATACAAACGGAGAAATAATGTTGGGTACGACCGTTATCGAAAAAGGTACGAACAACGGTACTGTCACCAACGAGTACGGTCAATACTCATTAAATGTTAGTGGCGATGCCACGCTCGTCTTTTCCTTCATAGGTATGCAGACCCAAGAGGTAGCCGTCAACAATCGTTCGACTGTTGATGCTACTCTGGAGTTCGACCTCTCCACGCTCGAAGAGATTGTGGTGGTGGGTTATGGTACCCAGAAGAAGCGAGACGTTACCGCATCCATCGGCCAGGTTTCAGCCCAGGAGATAGCTGAGCTTCCGGTATCCAATGCTGTGCAGGCACTGCAAGGACGTGTGGCTGGTCTGGATATCACTCCAAGGGGAGGCCGACCTGGTCAGGAGCCTCAGATCATTATTCGTGGTAGGAGATCCATCAATGCGAGTAATGATCCATTGTACGTGGTGGATGGTATTCCTTTGTCAGGAAGTATCTTCGACTTCAACCAGCAGAACATCGAGTCCATCGAGGTCTTGAAGGATGCTGCTGCAACCGCGATCTACGGATCCAGGGGTGCGAATGGTGTCATACTTGTTACTACCAAAAAAGGTAAGGCAGGTGCTCCACAGGTTTCCTACTCAGGCTATTATGGTCCTACTACTGTTCTGAAGCAGGTGGACATGATGAATGCTCGCGAGTTTGCCGATATGAAGCGGGAGTCTCGTCGAGTGGACGCAAACGGAGTGGCTGCCTGGGATGGTACGATTCCTCCGGACGACCAGGTTTTTGAAGATCCTGCAGAGTTTTCTTCCATTGCCGAAGGCTACAGGTCCACCGATTACCAGGACCTGATCTTCCAAAATGGGTCGAGAATGGATCACCAGTTGAGTGTAATGGGTGGCACAGAAAATACTACCTACTCGATGGCGGCAGGTTACTTCAGTGAGGAAGGTATCATCGAGCACATCGGTTTTGACCGCTTCACGCTCAACATGAGCATAGATCAGAAAGTGGGTGATCGCCTTCGATTCGGCGCATCTGCCATGCTTTCTCGTACAGTTCAGGATTGGGGTTCTCCTTCTACGCTGAATGAAGCGTTGGCAAACAACCCTATGGGCGAGCCGTATGACGAAGATGGCAACATACAGTTCCTGCCTATCGCCGATGGTATCCGTACCAATCCACTCAATGAGATAGTGGACGGCGCCCGAGTGGACGAAAGAAAATTCAACCGAATTTTTGCCAGTATCTATGCTGAGTATGAGATCCTTGATGGATTGAAGTACCGAATCAATTTTGGTCCTGACATCCGTACCAGAAGAAGAGGTAGGTTCGAAGGCAGTCTGACCAATGCCCGTCGTGGAGCGCCTCCCCGAGCATATGTCGAGAATCGTGAGGAGTTTGCCTACACGCTCGAGAACATTGTTACCTACAATAAGTCCATGGGCAGTCATGACTTTGGTGTGACTTTGCTACAAAGTATCCAGGAAGATCGTGAGGAAGGGTCCTCATTCCGTGGCGAGGACGTTCCTGTAGAGAGCATGCTGTGGTACAACTTTGGTGCCGGTGGTGATGTCACCGATCGGAGCAGCTACTTGTCAGAGTGGGCCATCGCTTCCTTCATGGGACGTGTGAATTATGGCTTCCAGGGTAAATATCTACTTCAGCTTACTTTGAGAGCGGATGGTTCTTCTCGTCTGGCGGAGGGCAACAAATGGGCGTATTTCCCAGGTATCTCCGCTGGTTGGAGGGTCTCTGATGAAGCATTCCTGCAAGGTGTGTCCGTCATCGATGAGTTGAAAGTACGAGCTAGCTACGGAGAAGTGGGCAACACGGCCATTGCTCCGTACGCAACGCAAGGGGCCTTGAGGTCAACGGTTTACAACTTTGGTGACTCACCAGCACGAGGCTTCCGACTGAGTGACATCCCTAATGATGAGTTGGGTTGGGAGCGAACATCTACTTTTGATATTGGTGTGGACTTCGGTCTCCTTGACAGTCGCTTGACAGGTACGATTGACTTCTATCGATCTGAGACTTCCGACCTATTGCTGCAATTCCAGCTCCCTTATACTTCTGGATACAATTCCGTACTCAGCAACGTTGGAAAAACTCGTAACACAGGCTGGGAGATCACATTGTCATCGGTTAACATAGATCAAGCTGATGGATTGCGTTGGACAACCGATGTTAACTTCTATACGAACAATGAGGAGATCGTTGAGCTGTTCAATGGTCCTGTGGATGATATCGGAAACCAGTGGTTCATCGGAGAGCCTATCAATGTCTACTTCGATTACCAGAAAGTAGGTATCTGGCAGGCAAATGAAGTGGATGATGCAAGTGATTTTGACAACTCCGTGCCTGGTTCAATCAAAGTGGCTGACCTCAATGGTAATGGCATTGCTGACCAGGGTGACCGAACAATTCTCGGTACAGATATCCCTGATTGGACGATGGGAATGACCAACCGACTGGAGTACAAGGGCATCGATTTCTCTTTCTTCATCTTCTGGAGATGGGGACAGACCCTTCGTAGTAACTTCCACGATGGCAACAACAGTTTGTTTGCTCGATACAACAACCTGAATGTTGACTACTGGACCATTGATAATCCTACCAATGCCTACCCTCGTCCGAACCTGAACCAAGAGCGTCCTCGATACGACGACACCATGCGCTACTTTGATGGAAGCTTCATGAAGGTTCGAAATATTACCTTGGGATACACGCTGCCATCGCAGTGGACAGATGCGGCGAACATATCCAACGTAAGGCTCTATTTCATGGCGGATACGCCTATCGTAGTGGCTAAGTACGAGTCTTTCGATCCGGAAGCTGACGAAAATGGTGTGACTGGTGGGGATCTTCCATCGGCTCGTGGCTATTTCTTTGGTATCAACCTTAATTTCTAATCAGAAGAATTGATTAAGAAGATGAAAAATTACATTAAGCATATCATACTATTGACGGTCATCGCTTTTGCTGCGCCGTCATGCGAGTCCTTTTTGGAAGAGGAGTTGGTAACCGTAAACGCCCCAGCTTTCTACGAGACCGCTGAAGGTTTTGAAGCTGCGGTGAATTCCACTTATAGTATTGCCAAGGATTTCTTCGGTCAAGAGATCGGTGGAACCATGACTGTCTTTGGTACGGACATCTTCACCAATGGTGCGGATGGAAGTCATAAGGGATTTAACCAATATGACACCCGTTTGAATCCCTCCTACAGGTATAGCAGAGACCTTTGGAGGGATTTCTACCGAGGTATCAATCAGGCCAATGCCGTTATCGCGCGTTCTGAGGGTCTCGATATTCCTGACGCCGAGAAGCAGCAGCGTATTGCTGAAGTGAAGTTTATGAGAGCCATGTACTACTTCACGTTGGTGAAACAATATGGGGATGTTCACTTGACTTTGGAGGAAACGACTGGCGCTGAGCGTGAGGCGAACAGAACTTCGAGAGAAGAGGTTGTGACTGCCATCATTGCCGATCTTGATGATGCCATTGCAACATTACCTGACGAGCAATCTGATTATGGGCGGGCAACGCGACCAGCCGCCGAGTTTATCAAGGCAAAAGTGTTGCTCACCAGAGCGTATTGGACTAGTAGTGCAGCTGATTTTCAGGGAGCATTGGATCTAATGGATGGCGTCATCAATAACTACAACTTCGAGTTGCTACCTGTATGGGCTGATCTATGGGATATCGACAATCAGCAGAATTCTGAGGTCATCTGGGCTTTCCAGAACACGACTGATATTACACTGCAAGGAGGCCGAGGTCACCGATTCCACCTGTACTTCCTCATGGAGTATGATAAGCTTCAGGGTATGCAGCGCGATACTGAGAATGGTCGTCCATGGAAGCGTTTCAAGCCTACGGACTTCTTCCTGAACATGTGGCCTGACGGTATCGACGATATGGACATCCGTTATCGCGATGGCTTCAAGCACGTATGGTTAGCCAACAACGAAGGCAGTATTCCTGATGACGGTTCTGGAAACCTTGTGTATAACATAGGTGACACTTCCGTGTACCTGCCTGCAGAAGAGTGGACAGATGCCCAAAAGGCTGCTGTGGATTATGCTGTGTATAGCCCTAGTGACTATACAGAGCGTATCTATGCTACAGTCAACAAGTTCATTGACCCAACTCGCCCTGACCGGCAGTGGACTAGCGGCCAGCGTGATTATGTGATCGCTCGATTGGCAGATGCTTACCTCGTGGCAGCAGAGGCCCTCGTGGGACTCGGAAGACCTGGTGATGCTGTGCCATATATCAATGCGATTCGCACAAGGGCGGCTCGCGAAGGAATGGAAGATGCCATGCAGATCACTGCTGCCGACGTCGATTTGGACTATGTGCTTGACGAGCGAGCTCGTGAGCTATTTGGTGAAGGTCACCGATGGGAAGACCTGACTCGAACTGGAACTTTGGTTGAACGTGTGCGTGCACACAATGTGCAAGGTGGAGGTAACATTCAGGACTTCCACGTACTTCGGCCTATCCCTCAGGATCAGATCGATAGGACGCCAGCCGGCTATGGCCAGAACCCTGGCTACAATTGATTCTGTGAGAATTGGTAATATATAAAGTTGGAACGCCCCTGCATCTGCAGGGGCGTTTTTTGTTATAGCGTCGCCGAGTCTGTCTTTATAAATGCCAATGTGATCATCAGGGGAATTCGTGATAAGGCCTTTTGAAAGGCAGATTTCATCTATCTTGGAACACGTCAAACTACTTCTCCTATTGTGAAACTTAGGCTACTTCTAATCCCCCTTTCCATCGTTCTTATTCATGGCTGCCAGCAACCGGAAACGCCATCTGTGCCAGAGCAACAAGTGCTTTGGTATGCCGAGCCTGCGGAAGCCTGGGAGGAAGCCCTTCCCCTGGGCAACGGACGGCTGGGCATTATGCTCTTTGGGCGGACGACCAGCGAACGCATCCAGCTCAACGATGACTCATTGTGGCCTGCGGATCTGGGTTGGGACGAACCTGAAGGTACAAAACAGGACCTTCAACGAATTCGTGAGACACTGCGGGCAGGAGATCATGCCGAAGCCGATCGATTGTTTGTAGAGAAGTTTTCCAACAAGAGCATCCTTCGTTCCCATCAAACCCTTGGCGAACTATTCATCGACCTACACCACCGCAATGTATCAGACTATCGCCGAGAACTTGATCTGGCCAGGGCGACTGCTACAGTGACCTACAGAAACGATGGGCACCTGTTTACAGAACGCGCTTTTGTGTCTGAACCAGATCGAGTGATTGTCATTGAATTCTCAACTGAGGACTCCCTGGGCTTTAATGGTAGTATCCAGCTTGTCAGGCCTCTGGATGGCAACTGGCCCACAGCGACAACAAGTCCTGAGGGTGACAACACGCTCGTGATGAAAGGTGAGGTGACACAGAGCGGAGGTAGGTTTCGGTCAGAACCCACACCCATCAGCGAGGGCGTCAAATTCGAGACTCGGTTGAAAATAGTGAATGTCGGGGGAGAAGTCGCTGCGGTGGAAGACCGACTAGAGATGAAGGGTGTGAATAAGGCGACCTTCTATCTCGTTTCTAATTCATCTTATTACGAAGAAGACTTAGCTGCAGCTAACGAGCGCGATTTGCGAAATGTCGAGACACGGTCTTATGAGGAATTGGCGGTGAGGCATGAGGCGGACTTTGGATCTTTCTACGACAGAATGACTTTTGAATTGGGGGGGACTGAACTCGATACATTGCCCACGGACGTCAGACTCGAACGAATGCAGGAGGGTGAGCTTGATGTTGGCATGGAGTCGCTGCTCTTTCAGTATGGGCGGTATTTGCTCATCAGTTCTTCTCGAGTCGGTACAAACCCTGCCAACTTGCAAGGTCTTTGGAATGAGCACATCGAAGCGCCGTGGAATGCCGACTACCACCTGAACATCAACCTGCAAATGAACTACTGGCTCGCGAACGTGACAGGGCTGGGAGATTTGAATGCCCCGCTATTCGACTACGTCGATCGATTGGTGGAGAATGGTAAAGTGACGGCAGAGAAGAATTTTGGTTGCCGGGGTACGTTTCTCCCCCATGCCACCGATCTATGGGCTCCCACCTGGTTGCGCGCAGCAACCGCTTACTGGGGTTGCTCCGTGGGTGCCGGCGGTTGGATGATGCAGCATTATTGGCAGCACTTCGCTTTCACAGGCGATACGACATTTTTGCGAGAGCGAGCGTTTCCGGCGATACAGGAGTCGGCAGCTTTCTATAATGATTGGCTGATCCAGGATCCCAGGGACGATTCATTTGTGTCATCTCCATCCACCTCCCCGGAAAACCGCTTTCTTCACCCTTTCAGTAATGAGCCGGTCGCAACGTGCATTGGCAGTGCCATGGATCAGCAGGTGATCGCAGAAGTTTTTGATAACTACCTGGCTGCTGCCGACATTCTGGGTATTTCGAACGACCTCACCCAGCAGGTGGCGGCAAAGCGACCGGCCCTGAGACCCGGCTTCGTGTTGGGGAGTGATGGACGAATCCTGGAATGGGACAGGGAGTACGAAGAGCACGAGCCAGGCCATCGCCATATGTCGCATCTGTACGGATTTCACCCAGGGGTGGCGGTAACTGAAGCTGAGACCCCCGAGATCTTCGAGGCTGTCCGCAGGACGCTGGACTACCGCCTGGCCAACGGGGGTGCAGGACCCGGCTGGAGCCGTGCATGGTTGATCAATTGCAGCGCTCGTTTGTTCGATGGCGAGATGGCCCATGAACATATCCAGCTGTTATTCCAGAAATCCACGGCTGCCAACCTCTTTGATGTTCATCCTCCTTTCCAGATTGATGGCAATTTCGGCTACACAGCCGGTGTCGCGGAGATGCTGATCCAGTCTCACGAACCAGGTCAGATCCGATTACTACCCGCACTTCCCTCCGCATGGGGCCAAGGTTCTGTCAAAGGTCTTAAAGCCCGTGGTGGACTGACCGTCGATATGATCTGGGAAGATGGCCAACTGGATGAGGCCGTCTTCTATTCGAAGTATGATCGAGAAGTGAAGGTGGTAGTCGGGGATGAGTCTGCTGTCATTGATATAAAGGCGGGTGAGGCCGTGTCCTTGGACCCCTCAAGATTGTCAGTCTGAGGTCCTGAAGGCTTGGTGGTTGTGGGCCTGTTCTAGGCGTTCAAGAGATCCTCTCTGTCATGTTTTTTCCATAGACATCAATTCCTTGTCTCCTTTCTCTCGCGTCATTCAGACTGAAGCGGAGCGAAAGGAAGAATCTCTTGACGCGATTCCCTACTCAATCTTCAAAGATTCTTCGGCGCCATTGACTTGAGCCCTTAAAACGCAATTAGGATGGCGCCTCTGAATGACGGACATTGTTTACGCGCCCTTTAAATCACAGTCCATCAAATAATCACAGCCTAATCACAGGTCCTCCATCCACCCCACTTGCCTCCACTCACCCTCAATAGGATCATTGGATTGTGGTGTGCCAGGTGTGCTGCGGCCTTCAGTGATGTATTGAGCGAGAAGTGACTTTAGCTCCTCTACCTTATCGGTGTTGTCTGTTTGCAGGTTTTGTGTCTCGCCGGGATCGTTGGCGAGGTTGTAGAGTTGGATCGGCGGCAGCGAAGCCAATTCCACGGAATCACGGCGTGGTCGGGGAAAGCTCCATCCCGCCGAGCCCGGGGCCATGATCAGTTTCCAATCGTCTTTTCGTATGGCGAATGACCCATTGATGGAATGATGGACTGCTGCCGGCCTCTCAGACGATTGGCCCAGGAACGCGGGCAACATCGAGTAGCTGTCCTCACCCTCATTGTCTGCCAGGGCGTATCCGGTAATTTCTGCAACAGTTGCCATTAAGTCGGTGGTGCAGATCAACTGGTCATTGATGGCACCCCCGTTCATACGAGCAGGCCAACGGACGATGAAAGCCACCCGATGCCCCCCTTCGAAGATGTCGGCTTTGTGGCCTCGGTAAACCAGGCTGGGGAAATGGTCCTTCTCCTTCATTTCCGTGATACCCGCTGCTGGAGAGCAGCCATTGTCGGAAGTGAAGATCACTAGTGTGTTGTTCGCCTGCCCCGTTTCTTCCAATGCCGAGAGCAATTGGCCAACATGGTCATCGATCTGCATCATGAAGTCCCCGTACAAGCTCAGACCACTTTTGCCGATCCATTCTTCGGTAGGCAGAATCGGGGTGTGAGGAGAGGGCAAGGCCAGGTAGAGAAAGAAGGGTTCTTCAGAGTCCGCCGCCCGTTGCATGAATTGTGTGGCCTTGTCGAAGAAGTGGGGCGTCACCTCTTCATGGATGAAGTCATCGGAAGTCGGTCCTTCTCTCCACCAGCCGTATTGGGTTTTCGAGACGGTCGAAGATGTTGGGATGGAAGTCGGCCGACCATTTTCCACATATACATACGGTGCCATGTCGAGAGACCCTGAGTGTCCATAGGCATAGTCGAAACCCAGGTCGTTGGGGGTATGGGTAATGGGCTTTGTGAAATCGAGATTTTCGAAGTCTGGTGCGTTCCACCCGGTGCCACCAAA
The DNA here is from genome assembly GCA_965227935.1 of Cyclobacteriaceae bacterium. Classification (GTDB taxonomy): domain Bacteria; phylum Bacteroidota; class Bacteroidia; order Cytophagales; family Cyclobacteriaceae; genus JAWPMT01. The sequence goes on from CBDDGS010000055.1 coordinate 2,028,073, forward strand.
TTCTACTGAGTCTTTGAGTCCCCAGTTCCACCCTAAGTGCCATTTCCCTACAAAGCCTGTTTGGTATCCCTCGGATTTTAGTAGTGAGGCCACGGTAGTACGATCCTTGGGAATCAACGCCTTTGACTTACCCGTCAGCACTCCTTGCTTTAGGCGCGATCTCCAGTTGTATCTTCCCGTCAAAATCCCATACCTCGTGGGCGTGCAGACAGCGGAGGAAGTGTGCGCATCTGTGAACCGCATGCCCTGGCTAGCGAGTCGATCGAGGTTGGGTGTCGGTATCTTACCATTGGGGTTGTAGGCACTGAGGTCTCCGATCCCGAGGTCGTCAGCGAGGATATAGATGATGTTAGGGGTACTTGCCTCTTGGTCTGCTTGCTGACATGAATGGAGCATGGAGAAGGTGAATGAGATCAAGATAAGAGTAAGTCCGTTGATCTTGGTCATGGGTTGTGATCGGTTAGTGTGCAACGGGAGAGAAATTAGGATATATTCGTATGGATACCTAACCTGATGAAATACTTTATTCTACCCGCAATTTCCTTGCTTCTTTTCCATTGCGAAAAGCCAAAAGAGCAAAGTCAAAATCCCCCCAATATTCTGCTGATCATGGCCGATGATATGGGCTATTCCGACCTTGGCTGCTACGGCAGTGAGATCAACACACCCAACCTGGACCGGCTTGCAGCGGAAGGACTGAGATTTACGCAATTCTATAATGCCGCTCGTTGCTGCCCGACACGTGCGTCGCTACTGACGGGCATTAGCCCCCATCGCGCGGGGATGGGAGGGATGGTCAATTCGTCACCAGCGGAGGAACCTCATGCTTATCAGGGATATCTCAATGATCAATGCGTGACCATCGCGGAGGTGCTAAGACCTGCTGGCTACCGCACCTATATGAGTGGAAAATGGCACGTTGGCGAGTTCCGCCCTGGCTTTCCCGTAGATCGTGGTTTCGATAGATACTATGGCCTCATCAGTGGCGCCATGAATTACTGGAACATCACCAAGGGCAAGAACTTCACGGTGGATCGAAAGTTCGTAGAAGACACTACCCTCATCAATGATCAGGTGAGAGATGGCTTTTATTCGACCACGGCTTATTCCGCGAAGGCGGTCCAATATCTGGATGATCACTACGCCGATCATAGCGACAAGCCCTTCTTCATGTACATTGCCCATCAGGCTCCTCATTGGCCGTTACATGCCCCAGACTCCAGCATTGCCAAGTACCGGGGCAAATACAAAATGGGATGGAATGAGCTCCGAGCGCAGCGGTACGCGAGAATGCAGGAGATGGGACTCACTGATGCCGATATGTCCCCGCTAGACGGTGCTACCGCGGATTGGGAGTCACTGAGCGAAGGTCAAAAGGACACGATGGATCTCAAGATGGCGATCCATGCGGCGATGATCGATATATTGGATCAGGGTGTCGGTGAAGTCATTGCGCGGTTGGAGCGCGAAGGTCAGTTGGACAATACACTGATCATGTTTCTGTCGGACAATGGGGCTTCGCCGGAAAGTGGAGCGTTTGGAAGGGACTTCAGGCCTGATCTCACCGAAGCCATGGGCTCGGAGAATTCCTATCATACCTTCGGCTCGTCCTGGGCCAATGCGGCCAACACCCCATTTAGAAAGTACAAGCGGTTCACCTATGAAGGAGGATTTGCGACACCCTTCATCGTACGGTGGGGGGATCAAATTGCAAACAAGAGTGCCATCGTCCCAGCCGTTGGGCATATCATGGACGTGATGGCGACAGCCATAGATGTTTCTGGGGCGGCGTATCCAGATCAGTTCAAAGGTCAAGCGATCCACCCATTGGAGGGAAAGAGCCTCGTACCTGTTTTGCAGGGTTCGAGTGATCAAATACGTGAGAATGATGATGTCCTTGTATGGGAGCACCTTCGAAGCCAAGCCGTCAGAAAAGGGGCCTGGAAGCTTGTGCGCAGTCATGAGGAAAATGATTGGCGACTATACAACCTGGCCAACGATCGCACAGAGCTCACTGATGTTGCAGTGGAGTTTCCTCAGGTGAAGGCGGAACTCGAGGAGTTGTTTTTCGCATGGGCTGAAGACGTAGGAGTGAGGGACGCCGATCGAGTAATTGACTAATCCAGTTTACAAATGAAATTTTCTCTATCATATTTCTCCCTTCTAGCGGCCTTGCTACTACCAGGCTGCCAGTCCACCACATCGACTACAACATCAGCGGACGACCGTCCCAATTTTATCATCATCATGGCTGATGACCTGGGCTATGCGGATCTCGGTTGTTTCGATGGCGCCGTGGATTACTCCACGCCAAACCTTGATCAGATGGCAGTTGATGGGATGAGGCTTACTTCGTTCTATTCGGCGAGTCCGGTATGCAGCCCATCGAGGGCCGGATTATTGACAGGACGGGAGCCGTTGCGGATGGGTATTGCCCGTGTATTCTTTCCAACAAGCTGGACCGGAATGGCGCCAGAAGAGATCACCATGGCTGAAGCCCTAAAGGCACAAGGGTATGCGACAGGCATTGTCGGTAAATGGCACCTCGGTCATCACCACAAGTACATGCCGCTGCAGCAAGGCTTTGATGAATATTTCGGTATTCCCTACTCCAACGATATGAATGGCGTGGTCTACTTTGAAGACAACGAGATTGTAGACTGGGAAGTAGATCAGTCGCAAATCACAAAGACCTACACGGAGAGATCTTTGGACTTCATTGAGCGGCATCAGGGTGAGCCCTTCTTCTTATATGTTCCCCACTCCATGCCCCACTTGCCCATCTATGCTTCCGAAGATTTCGAAGGAAGGACGGATCGAGGCATGTATGGCGATGTGATCGAGGAGTTGGACTGGAGCGTGGGGCAGATCCTCAAGAAGCTGGAGGAGCTCAACTTAGCAGAAAACACGGTCGTTGTATTCACCAGTGACAATGGACCATGGCTTGCTTTTGGTCCTGAGGCTGGTAGTGCCGATCCCTTACGCGAAGGGAAGCAATACACGTTCGAAGGTGGTATGCGTGTGCCTGCCATTGCCCAATGGAAGGGGAAAATCGCTGCCGGTAGCGTTCATGAGGGCATGGTCTCGTCGATGGACCTCTTTCCAACGTTCGTCAATCTCGCCGGGGGGACCATTCCTCAGGATCGATCGTATGATGGCGTAGATATCTGGAATGTCTTGTCAGGCGAAGGGGCGCGCACCAAAGACGATATCCTTTACACTATGGACAATCAATTCAGAGCCTACCGCAAAGGGGACTGGAAGATCAAGGTGCCTTATCCCGGGAATGGCGTTTCGGGTTGGAGAAAAGAGGTGCCCGCCCACGACACCCTGCTGTTCAATTTGCGCACAGATGTCGAGGAGCACATCGATTTAAGTGGAAGTGAACCTGAGAAGCTAAAGGAGATGACGGCACTCATGCAGCAGGCCATCGATGACCTGGGTGACCTGCCGCCCGCCTTGGTGGTACTGCCGCCGGCTGATCAAACTTTTGTCGAAAGAAATAGAAAGCGACTCGGCCTGGACTAGGCACAAATCTGACGATGAGATCTTAAGAAATACATTATGCGAAAAACCAGAAACCTCCTTGTTGGCCTGATTGTCTTACTCGTCGCTTGTGGACCATCAGAGCAAGTCTCAAATAGCGATACTGTCGAAGCCGACGTGATCATCTATGGTGGTACGTCCGCGGCGGTTACAGCTGCTGTCCAACTGGCACGGGACGACAAAACGGTGGTGATTGTCTGTCCCGATGTACACTTGGGAGGACTGTCTTCAGGAGGTTTGGGTTGGACGGATACCGGAAACAAGGCGGTGATAGGGGGGCTTTCCAGGGAGTTTTATCAACGGGTGTACAATCACTACAGCAAGGATGAAGCATGGGTATGGCAGAACAAAGAGGACTATGGCAATGTAGGGCAGGGCACGCCAGCCATTGACGGAGAGAACAGAACCATGTGGATCTTCGAACCGCACGTCGCCGAACAAGTCTTTGAGGACTTCATTGCCGAGAGCGGGGTATCTGTTTACAGAGATCACTGGCTGGATCGCGCCGAAGGAGTGGTCGTGGAGGACGGGCGGATACAATCCATCACTATGCTCAATGGCACCACCTTCAAAGGGCAGATCTTCATAGACGCTACCTATGAAGGAGACCTGATGGCGGCGGCAGGCGTGTCCTACCACGTAGGTCGGGAGGCCAATAGCGTTTATGGCGAAGAATGGAATGGCGTGCAAGTGGGTGTTCTACACCATGGCCACCATTTTTCTGATCGTAAGATCAGCCCCTATGTCATTCCCGGCGATCCCTCAAGCGGCGTGTTGCCCCGGATCACAACAGAGAACCCCGGAGTGAGAGGGGAGGGCGACGACAAGCTGCAAGCGTATTGTTTTCGTACGTGCCTGACGACCGTGGAGGAAAACAGGATTCCTTTCCCCAGACCGGAAGATTACGATTCTACGCAATTCGAGCTACTCGTGAGAGTGCTTGAGGATGGCTGGCGACAGACCTTCCAGAAGTTTGATCCCATTCCGAACCTGAAAACCGATGTCAACAACCATGGGCCCTTCAGCTTTGACAACATTGGCATGAACTACGACTATCCGGAAGCGACCTACGAACGGCGGAAGGAGATCATCGCCGAGCACGAGAGCTACCAAAAAGGCCTGCTTTATTTCTATGCCAATGATCCTCGCATCCCAGAGGACGTCCAAAGTGAAATGAAGAAATGGGGGCTGTCGAAGGATGAATTTCAGGACAACGGCAATTGGCCTCATCAGATCTACGTGAGGGAGGCAAGGCGGATGATTGGAGAATTCGTGATGACGGAGAACGAGATCCAGGGACGTAGCCCTGTTCCACGACCAGTGGGCATGGGTTCCTACACGATGGACTCTCACAACGTGCAGCGCTACATCAAGCCGGATGGCTACGTGCAAAATGAAGGGGACATTGGCGTCAAGCCCAAGGATCCCTATCCCATAGACTTGGGTAGCGTTTTGCCCAAAGCAGAAGAGTGCAAAAACCTGTTGGTTCCCGTTGCCGTCTCTAGTTCCCACATCGCCTTTGGCTCTATCCGTATGGAGCCTGTCTTCATGATCCTTGGGCAAAGTGCAGCGGCGGTAGCCTCGATGGCCTTGTCAGATGGCACTGATATCCACGAGGTGGAGTATGCCGCGCTTAGCAAAAAACTATTGGCGCTCGACCAGGTACTAGCTGCTGAGTAGTGTAGAGTTCATTTTGCGTCGCCAATCCAACCCATTTGCTCGTACCAGTCGAACGCATCCGTCATGCTTTGCTCTAGCGATCGTGGGCTGTATCCTAATTCCTGCTTGGCCTTGGCATGACTCACATTGGGATTGGAGACCGTGGCGTGCAGCATGTCGCGACTGAAAAGCGGTTGAGCTCCCTTGATTTTGGCTATCAGTTGCACGAATGGCAGCAGCGCATACATGAGCCAAAGAGGCAGCAATTGACGAGGTAGCTTCTTCCCGGTGACCTTGATTAGCAAGTCTACCATTTCTTTGTTGCTGATGGAGTAGCCGGTGAGGAAGTACCTCTGTCCCACATCCCCCGTTTCGCTTGCTTTGATGATTGCCTCCGCGATGTCCCGGACATCGGCGTAATCCGTGCGGCCTTCCACCATGAATGGGATCTTGCCACTATAGAGATCAATCATGGCCTGACTGAAGATAGCAGGCTCGAAGTCATTCGGGCCAATGACGGTTCCAGGATTGACGATCACTGCGGGCAGGCCTTTTTCAACCAGTTTCAATATCTCCACTTCCGCGTGCGCCTTCGAACGATGATAGACCGACGGGTCATCGAGCGCAAGGGAGTTGTTCTCGTCGAAAGGTCCATCGAAGGGTTTTTGCTTCAAGGCGGCGTGCGAGCTGCAGTGCACGAATCGGGTAACACCGTTCTTGAGTGCGGCTTCAGCTACATTGCGGGTGCCTTCAACATTGGTCTGCCAAACAGAGCCATCACGGTCAGGGAAGAGGCTGATCTTCGCTGCGATATGAAAGACAACATCGACACCCTCGGTGACTTGGAGTATTTGCTCCTTGTTCCTGACATCACCTTCCACAGCATGGACAGGAAGTCCCTTCAAAGCCCGTAACTCCGCCGCTGTTCCCCGATGCAGGACAATGACTTCATCCCCCCGATCGACCAATTGCCGCACCACGACATTGCCAAGGCGGCCACCACCGCCGGTCACAAAAACCTTCATGCACCAATATTAATGCATTCCAGTCATCAACTATTGCTGGGTGCTGTGAATGAATTCCGATGGTGGCGCTCCAAACAATTTCTTGAACGAGGTCGTGAAGTAGGACGGGCTGTTGAAGCCACACTGGTAGCCTACTTCGACCACATTGCCGAGTCCCTTTTCCAATAGTAGACGAGCGTACTTCAGTCGGTAACACTTGATGAAATCGGTGGTGGACATGTCGGTCAGGGCTTTGAGCTTGCGGTGGAGTTGGGATCGACTGAGCCCGATAGCGTCGCCAAGTGCGTCGGGGTTGAAAGCAGAGTCGGATCTGTGTTCCTCCACCTGATCCACGACTTTCTCCAGAAATTGTCGATCGACGGACGAGAGATCTTCCTCAGCGATATCAAAAGCAAATTGACCTGAATACTTGGTTCGGAGCTTGTGACGTAGGGCAATGAGATTTTTGACCCTCGCTTTGAGTTCTTCGGGACTGAAGGGTTTGGTGATGTAATCATCGGCACCTGTCTCGAGCCCTTGAAGTTTTGCCTTCTCTCCAGCCCGGGCGGTGAGCAGAATGATTGGGATGTGGCTGGTGCGTTCGTCCTGCTTGAGCTGCTGGCAAAGCTCTTGTCCGTCCAATCCCGGCATCATAATATCACTGACGATCAGGTCTGGGATTTCTTTGAAGGCGAGCTTCCTTCCATGAAGTCCATCGACCGCCTCCAGTACCTTGTAGTTGTCACTGAGCACGTTCCAGAGATACTGCCGCATATCCGGATTGTCGTCGATCACTAAAACTAGTGATCTATCGTCGTTTTTAGTTGTTAATCCTTCCAGGTTGTGCTGTTTGGATCCAATGGTCGAGAAAGATGTGGGAGATTCGATGAGCACGCCGTGCAATAATTCGTTTTCCGCAGGAGCCTCTGAGAGTTCCTCCAGAGGGAGCTCAATGGTAAAGGTGCTGCCTTGGCCCTCTTTGCTTTCCACGCCGATTGTACCGTCATGCAATTCCACAAACTGGCGGGCCAGGGCCAGCCCGATGCCGGAGCCCTCATGCTTACGATTGAGGGTGGCATCTGCCTGATAAAATCGGTCAAAGATTTGCGTGAGTTGCTCTTGAGGAATCCCTCGACCAGTGTCTGACACACGGATTTCGACTCCGTCATCGACATCAGTCTTGAGCTCGAGCATGATCCTTCCGCCTGCTTCCGTGAACTTGAAAGCATTACTCAATAGGTTGAAGATGGCTTTCTCGAGTTTATCCCGGTCAAAACTGGTCCAGTAGTGCTCGCAATCGGTGTTCATCGAATAGGTGATCGAACGGTCCTTGCCTGCCTGTTCGAAGTGGGCCCAAATGCCCTTTAGGAAGGCAACGAGCTCCTGATCTGATGGCTGTAGTTCCATACGGCCTGAGTCAAGGCGACTAAGATCCAGGAGTTGGTTGATCAGCCGCTGGAGGCGCTGGCCATTGCGCTCCATGACGTCCACGGTTTGTAGGGCCTCCCGTGAGCTAACCATGGAACGCAATCGCTCAATCGGGCCAAGAATGAGCGTAAGCGGGGTGCGAAACTCATGGGAAATATTAGAAAAGAACTGGGTCTTCAGGGTATCGACCTCTCGTGCCTTTTCGAGTTCCATGTGTTCCAGCTTCGCCCGACCTTTGAGCCGTTCCCGGGAGATGATTTCGTGCCGTGAAAATAGGAGTAGTCCGATTGCCGCAGCTCCGTATAGGGTATAGGCCCACCAGGTCAGCCATGGGGGAGGAAGTACGGTGATTTGGATAGAAGCGATGTCGTCGCTCCAAACACCGTCATTGTTGGACCCCTTCACTTCGAAGGTGTACTTGCCGTGGTCCAGGTTGGTGAAGAACGCTTCATTTCGTGTGTCGGATTGCACCCACTCATCTTGCAAGCCCACCAGTCGATAGGCATATTGATTTTGCTCAGGGTAGGTGAAATCAAGCGCAGCAAATTCCAGGGCGATATCGTTTTGATTCCATACGAGGACGATTTCTTCAGTGAGGTTGATGTTTTTATTGAACACCCAACTGCTATGTATTGTGTCACCTACCTGGATGGACTTATTATCGATCTTGAAATCGGTGATGACAACCGGTGGCTTAAAGGGGTTGGACTTTACCTCATTGGGATCAAATCGTAAGAAACCATTCGTGCAACCTACTAAAATTTCCCCGTCGGGCGCCTGATGCTCGGGATTCCACATGACATAATTTCCATAGTCGTGCCTTCCTCGGATATCATAATGTGAGAAGTGCTCCGTTGTCTTGTCGAACTCAAATAACCCGTCGCTGGTGATCAACCAGAGATCACCCTCATCGTCTGCTCCCAGGATAACAACCCGGGTGCCTGTGAGACCATCTTCCTCCATATAGCGATGGAACTTGATCTCAGTAGAGATGGGATCAACTTTCCCGTTCATGACTTTGTTCAAGCCATTGTACGTCGCTATCCACATCGTACCTTCGTCATCCCTGAGAAGGGAGGTGCAAAAGCTACTACTTAGACTTGTGGGAACTCCATCATCGTGTTCAACTACCTTCCAGGTATTCGATGATTGGTTGAGAAGGAACAGACGAGTATAGTCGGCGACCCAAAGGTTGCCAAATCGATCTGTCTCCAAGTCCATGACATGTGTGAACGGATATAAATTCATTACAGACACTAATTTTTTTACCTCGCGGCTTGGATCATCGGGTCGGTCGAACTCCACCTTCATCAGCGGCCAATAGAAGTACACGCCACCATTTTCATCTTCAAAAAGCACAATACTTCCAATACTGAAGATGTAACCCGGAGGATAGGGTTGATGAACGAAGATCCCGGTGTCAGGATCAAGAATACTGAACCCGTGACGGTTGACGCCCACCCATATTTTCCCGAACCGGTCCGCCATGAGGCAAGTCACATAATCATTCATTAGGGAGGAGGTATCGTTTGGGTTGTGCCGGTAATTGGTGATACTACCACCAGGATCGATTCGGTACAAACCACTTGTAGAGGTACCCACCCAAATGTTTCCCTGTCCATCCTTTATGGCTTGAAATTCATTGCCTTCATTGGTGTTGCCCACAATCTCGTTCTGTGCGTAAAACCGGATGTTGTAGTCGTGTTTATCCAGTCTGTTGATCCCTCCTGACAGGGTAGAAAACCAGAGGGTCCCCTGTCGATCCTTGAAAATCGTGTGAATTTGGTCGTCAGTTATGGCGTGTGGATTAGAAGGGTCCTTTTTGACTTGTGTAAACGCTCCGCTCGCCGGGTCGAAAGTCAGCAATCCCTCACCATTGCCGATCCATAGGGTACCGTCTGTGTCAAACTCGAGATACTGCCAGGTCGGCCAGTGGACTGGGTACTGGTATTTTTGGACTATGTGCGATGTGAGGTCCAAAGAGTATAAGGCATGCTCGGAGCCCACCCACAACTGTCCTTCAAAGACTTTCGCACCTAGTAGCTGTTCCCCTTCTGAGAACGGGAACAAGTTTGTATACTCCTTGTTCAAACTGGTCTTGTGAGATCGACTATTATCCAAGTGACGATCAATGGGGATCTTGTAGATATTATGCGGGTTGATGACCCACAGATGCGATTGACCGCCATCTCTTGTCTCAAATATTTGTGAGGTTTGCATCCTACGAGTAGTATCACCTTCAAAAAGCGGGAAGCGGGTAAATGTCTTCTCTTCCCGGTCAAAAAGCTGCATACCGGCAAAACCGGCCACCCAGATGTTCTGGTACTGGTCAATGACAACGTTGGGATACGCAACTGTATCATCGATATTGAAGTGAAGTTGCAGTTCTCCTGTAGAAGGGTCCATTTCATACAAACCGGGCCCCAGCCAAGGGATCCAAAGGTGGCCCCGATCATCTTCCTGTAATCCACGCCGAACGGTGCCCCTCATTTTTTGCTTTGAATTCACCATCGGTTTGAAGTGATAGCCATCATATCTTGACAATCCTGAGGGAGTCACAGCCCATATGAAACCCTGCCTGTCTTCCCAGACCGCAAAAACAAGGTCAGAGGGCAGGCCGTCCTCTGTGGTGAGATGTTGGAAACGGTAGTCCTTCTGAGCAACTACGGAAAGAGCGCAGGTCAGGACCGTCAAGAAGCACAAGATGCGCCAAGGACATAGGCGAACGTGCGGCGGAAGCTCGGCAACACTCTGCATTGGAGAGGGGGTGTCTCGAGTGGTCATGGCTGGATGAGATCAGGTCAAAGAATAATCACCCATTTTCAGGTAGAAGATAGAATAAACGTAGGTGTCCCCAACAGTCAAAAGTCATGACTGAAGGGGACTTATTACTGGTTCTTTATGGCTGGTCACTTGTTTCCGGCGATCTGGCGTTCGGGAGCCATACCGGGGATTTTCTGCTGGGTGGCGAAGGTCATGGTGCTTACTCTATATTGTGCAAACTTCTTCTGATCTTCGAGGACGCGATCTTCATATTCAAGGCTGACGGTGATCAGGCCATTGACTACGTCGTGCTCAAGAGAAATGATGTCATTGCTCCACAGGCACAACTGGCCATAGCAACCTTCAAACTTCAGGTCGTGATACTGACCATCGATCTTTACGCTGTTTCTGCTGAAGTCTACTACGAATGGTTTTTCCTCTTCTAGTCCTGTTCGGAAGTTGTATCCGTAGTCAATAGTAGCTGTATACTCAGGTCTGATCTGATGCGAACAACCTGCTAAAATGGCCATGGCCGCGATGATGAGTATTGTTTTCATGACTTTTGAACTTTGTGCTCCAACCTTTCGGCTCGAGCGGTGAATAACTATGGTTCAAAGGTCTATTGTGGTGCTATTACGGTGTTTCACTCCTGTTGCAATAGCTGTCAATGTGGTTGCATAGCGCGCATTTCATCGATAAAAGGCATGAAAACGGTCGTTTTCTGTTTCCACTTATGGACTTTTTGCCGCATGCCCACCTGTTATCGGATTGAGAAATTCTGTGGGCGGTGCACCGAACAGTTTCTTGAATGAGCTGGTGAAGTACGACGGGCTGTTGAAGCCGCACTGGTAACCTACTTCGACCACATTGCCGGCGCCTTTTTCCAGGAGTCGTTTCGCATACTTGAGTCGATAGCACTTCACGAAGTCCATGGTGGGCATATCGATGAGTGCCTTGAGCTTCCGATGAAGTTGGGAGCGGCTGAGACCGATGGCATTGGCCAGGATATCGGGGTTGAATGCCGAATCTGATCGATGCGCTTCTACCTCGTCCACGACCTTGCGAAGAAACGCCTGATCCACAGAGGACAAGTCCTCCTCCTCGGGGTCAAAGGCAAACTGTCCTGAATACTTTTCTCGTAGCTTCTGCCGAAGAGCGATCAGGTTTTTCACCCGGGCCTTGAGTTCCTCAGGGCTGAAGGGTTTGGTGATGTAGTCATCAGCACCGGTCTCCAAACCCTCAAGTTTGGCCTTCTCGCCAGCCCTGGCAGTGAGGAGGATGATGGGGATGTGACTGGTGCGTTCGTCCTGCTTCAGCTGCTGGCAAAGCTCCTGCCCGTCCAATCCCGGCATCATGATATCACTGACGATCAGGTCCGGGATCTCTTTGAAGGCCAGCTTTCTGCCGTGAAGACCATCGACTCCTTCCAGTACGTTATAGTCGTCCTTGAGGACATTCCACAGGTATTGTCGCATATCCGGATTGTCTTCAATCACCAGGACGAGCGGTCTGTCATCGCTGGTGGCAGTCAAGCTTTCCAGGTTGTGTTGCTTCGATCCTATGGTTGAGAAAGATGTAGGAGAATCGACGAGCATGCCGTGCAGCAATTCGTTTTCCACAGGTGCCTCCGAGAGTTCCTCCAGAGGGAGCCGAATGGTAAAGGTGCTGCCTTGGCCCTCTTTACTGTCCACGGTGATGGTACCCTCGTGCAATTCCACAAACTGGCGGGCCAGGGCCAGCCCGATGCCGGAGCCCTCATGCTTACGGTCGAGGGTGGCATCTGCTTGATAAAATCGGTCAAAGATGTGTGTGAGTTGCTCTTCGGGAATCCCTCGACCTGTGTCTGACACGCGGATCTCGACTCCTTTGTCGCCGTCAGTCTTGACGTCAAGAATGATCGTACCTCCTTCCTGACTGAACTTAAAGGCGTTGCTCAGCAGGTTGAAGATAGCTTTCTCCAGTTTGTCTCGATCAAAGCGGGTCCAGTAGTGCTCGCAGTCGGTAGTCATCGAATAACCGATGGATCGATCCTTACCGGCTTGTTCGAAGTGGGCCCAGATGCCTTTGAGGAAGGTGACCAGCTCTTGCTCCGAAGGCTGAAGCTCGAAACGTCCCGAGTCGAGGCGGCTCAGATCGAGCAGTTGGTTGATCAGTCGCTGGAGGCGTTGGCCATTTCGGTGCATGACGTCCAGGCCTTCTTTCACTTCCCGTGAGCTTACCATCGTTCTTATGCGCTCCAGGGGTCCCAAGATCAGAGTGAGGGGCGTTCGAAACTCATGGGAGATATTCGAGAAGAACTGCGTCTTTAAGGTATCGACCTCTCGTGCCTTTTCGAGCTCCATGTGTTCCAGCTTTGCCTGACCTTTGAGGCGCTCACGTGAGATGATCTGCTGTCTGGCAAACACTAGCAGTCCCAGTGCAGCCAGGGTGTATCCAGTGTAGGCCCACCATGTCAACCAGGGTGGGGGTAGGATGGTGATTTGAATAGTAGCGATGTCGTCGCTCCAAATCCCGTCATTGTTGGACCCCTTGACCTGGAAGGTATAACGACCAGGATCAAGATTGGTGAAGAACGCTTCATTCCGAGTACCAGACTCTATCCAATCCTCCTGCAAGCCCTCAAGTCGGTAGATATATTCATGTTGCTCGAGATTGGTGAAGCCCAATGCTGCAAACTCAAAGGCGATGTCATTTTGATTCCAGTCGAGGGTAAGTGCATGCGTATAAGCGATGTCATTTGTCAGTATGCTTCTCGATCCAATCGTATCATTGATGTCTATAGGCTCATTGTCGATTTTGAAATTCGTAATGGCAACCGTAGGTATGATGGGATTTGGATTAATACTATCAGGATGGAACCGCAAGAAACCGTTAGTGCAGCCTACGAGGATTTCTCCATCGTGGGCCTGGAATCCTGCGTTGAACCAAACGCCATCACCGTAGTCAAATTTTTTACCAATATCATAGTGCCAGAATCGCTCCGCTTTCTTGTCGAATTCAAATAGGCCTCGGGTTGTCAATAGCCAAAGATTCCCCTCAGCATCCTCTCCCAATATAGTAACCTTACCGCCTTTGAGGCCCTGTTTGGTGCCGTACCTCTTGAAGGACACTTCGCCAGAAAATGGGTCCTCTCCTTTAAGGATGATTTTGTCCAACCCAACCAAGGTGCCGACCCACAAGTCGTCTTCGTGGTCGTTGAATATCGATGCACACATGATGTGACTTAAACTAGCCTCATCCCCGTTTTGATTCACAAAAGAACGCCATTGCGAAGCGGATTCATCGATAACAAACAAGGCGCTGTAGGTGGCTATCCACAGGAGACCATGGGCATCCTCTTCCATTTCAAAGATATGTGTGAAGGGGTTCTCCTGGACATTCATCAGTTCTTGATCCGGCACAAAGTCTGTGACCTTTCGATCAGGTTGGTCGGCTCGATCAAAGACCATTTTACGGAATGGCCAGTAATTGAAAACGTTGCCATTGTTGTCTTCAAAAAAGTTTAGGGTACCCAGATAAAAGACGTCCGATGAAGAGGGATAGGGATAATGATCGAAGCGTTCAACAGTCGGATCAAAAACGCTGAAGCCCTTGGTGCCAGCGCCTGTCCAAATTTTACCAAACTGGTCTTCCATGAGAACACTGACGAAGTCGTTCATCAATGATTGGGGATTCTGCGTTTCATGTTGATAGTGCGTGATGTCGCCGACGCTGTCCATTCTGAAGAGGCCAGAATGCGAAGTGCCCATCCAAATCGTTTGCTGCCTGTCTTTGATAACCTGAGATCTGCCTCTTTCTTTTGCTTGTGGAGCAATGGCTTCTAGGGGGTAATGCTTGATGGCGTAATCATGTCGATCCAGCCTGTTGATCCCCCCATCATTGGTGGCAAACCACAGATTACCTTGGTCATCCATTTGCAGATCGATGACCGCATCGTCTGTGATAGAATGAGGGTTGGACAGGTCATTTCTTATTTGTTGCATGTCTTTGGTCCGTGGATCAAATGTTAACAAACCGGCCCTGCTGCCTATCCACAGCATGCTATCAAGATCAAACTGAAGAAACTGCCATGTATCATTATGAAATGGATATTCATATCGGCGTACGTCTTTTGTTGCTGGGTTGAGAAAATAAAGCGCATATTCACTACCCACCCAGATGGCTTCAGGACCGCAAACCTGCAAGCCAAATAATAACTCATCCGAATCTACGGGAAGCAGGCTAGTATAGTCTTCGATCAAGTCTAAGTCATAAGCTATTCTTTCGTCGAATTTTTCAGTTACAGGAATTCGATGCAGGCGGTCATTTCGTAGAATCCAGATGTCCGACCTATTACCTTCTCTCCATTCTACAATTCGGGAAGTTTTTCGTCCATGAGGACCGCCACTTGGGGCCAGAGGGAATTCTGTGAAGAAATCCCGCTCTGGATCGAACAAGTGGATATTATAGAAAGATCCGACCCAATAATTCTGGAATTGGTCGATGACCAGTTGGACGGGAGCAACTCTTTGATTATTGCCGAAAGCTTCTCCCGCACCATGGATTTTCAATTGGCCCGTTTTCGGATTCAGTTGCAATAGACCACTCATCGCTGGGATCCAAATGTTACCCAAGTGGTCTTCAGTCAGACCCATACGAACGTTAAGTATTGGCGCCGATTGGCCAGGGTCTATGAATGTTTTGAATTGATAGCCATCATATCGATAGAGCCCCCATCCCGATACGACCCATAGAAATCCCTTACTATCCTTGAATGCGGCAAATGTTACGTTGGACGGGAGCCCCTCCAAGGTGGTAAGGTGATGAAAGTAGTGATCCTTCTGGCCAAAAAGCAGAGTGCCTGACATGAGAATGATGGTAACGGAAAACACCCAGCGCTGCCATAGTTTTCCTTTGAGATAATGCTTATCTGGCTGCAGGTTTTGCGTGGGAGTGTCAGTCGTGCTTATTTTTCTCATGACGAGTATGCTTTTATCACCTAGCGAGTTTCTGTTGCATGCCCATCCGTCATCGGATTGAGAAATTCTGTGGGCGGTGCACCGAACAGTTTCTTGAATGAGCTGGTGAAGTACGACGGGCTGTTGAAGCCGCACTGGTAACCTACTTCGACCACATTGCCGGCGCCTTTTTCCAGGAGTCGTTTCGCATACTTGAGTCGATAGCACTTCACGAAGTCCATGGTGGGCATATCGATGAGTGCCTTGAGCTTCCGATGAAGTTGGGAGCGGCTGAGACCGATGGCATTGGCCAGGATATCGGGGTTGAATGCCGAATCTGATCGATGCGCTTCTACCTCGTCCACGACCTTGCGAAGAAACGCCTGATCCACAGAGGACAAGTCCTCCTCCTCGGGGTCAAAGGCAAACTGTCCTGAATACTTTTCTCGTAGCTTTTGCCGAAGTGCGATCAGGTTTTTCACCCGGGCCTTGAGTTCCTCAGGGCTGAAGGGTTTGGTGATGTAGTCATCAGCACCGGTCTCCAAACCCTCAAGTTTGGCCTTCTCGCCAGCCCTGGCAGTGAGGAGGATAATCGGGATGTGACTGGTGCGTTCGTCCTGCTTCAGCTGCTGGCAAAGCTCTTGCCCGTCCAATCCCGGCATCATGATATCACTGACGATGAGGTCGGGGATCTCTTTGAAGGCCAGCTTTCTGCCGTGAAGACCGTCGACTCCTTCCAGTACGTTGTAGGTGTCATTGAGGACATTCCACAGGTATTGTCGCATATCCGGATTGTCTTCAATCACCAGGACGAGCGGTCTATCATCGCTGGTGGCAGTCAAGCTTTCCAGGTTGTGTTGCTTCGATCCTATGGTTGAGAAAGATGTAGGAGAGTCGACGAGCACGCCGTGCAGTAATTCGTTTTTCGCCGGTGCCTCTGAGAGTTCCTCCAGAGGGAGCTCAATGGTAAAGGTGCTGCCATGGCCCTCTTTACTGTCCACGGTGATGGTACCCTCGTGCAATTCCACAAACTGGCGCGCCAGGGCCAGCCCGATACCGGAGCCCTCATGCTTACGGTCAAGGGTGGCATCTGCTTGATAGAATCGATCAAAGATGTGTGTGAGTTGCTCTTTGGGAATCCCTCGACCTGTGTCTAAAACGCGGATCTTGACTCCCTCGTCGGTATCAGTTTTGAGGTCAAGAATGATCGTACCTCCTTCCTGACTGAACTTAAAGGCGTTGCTGAGCAGGTTGAAGATAGCTTTCTCGAGTTTATCCCGATCAAAGCGGGTCCAGTAGTGCTCAATATCAGTGGTCATCGAATAACCGATGGATCGGTCCTTACCGGCTTGTTCGAAGTGGGCCCAGATGCCTTTGAGGAAGGTGACCAGCTCTTGCTCCGAAGGCTGAAGCTCTATACGTCCTGAGTCGAGGCGGCTCAGATCTAGCAGTTGGTTGATCAGTCGCTGCAGGCGTTGGCCATTTCGGTGCATGACGTCCAGGCCTTCTTTCACTTCGCGTGAGCTAACCATCGTTCTTATGCGCTCGAGGGGTCCCAAGATCAGAGTGAGGGGCGTGCGGAATTCATGAGAGATGTTCGAGAAGAACTGCGTCTTCAGCGTATCGACCTCCCGAGCCTTTTCGAGTTCCATATGTTCCAGCTTTGCCTGACCTTTGAGGCGCTCACGTGAGATAATCTGCTGTCTGGCAAACACTAGCAGTCCAAGTGCAGCCAAAGCGTATGCAGTGTAGGCCCACCATGTCAACCAGGGTGGGGGTCTAATGGTAATCTCCAGAGACGCAAAGTCGTCACTCCAAATGCCGTCGTTGTTAGCTCCCTTGACTTCGAAGGTGTACTTGCCATGATCCAGATTCGTAAAGAACGCTTCATTCCGAGTACCAGACGACACCCATTCATCTTGCAGGCCTTCCAGACGATAAGCGTATTGGTTTTGCTCGGGATAGGTGAAGTCCAGCGCAGCAAATTCAAAGGCAATATCATTTTGATCCCAGTCGAGGGTTAGGGCGTCGGTGTAGGCAATGTCATGCACGAGTATCCCAAGCGTGTCGTTCATGCCGACAAGCTCATTGTCGATTTTTAAGTTGGTGATGACTACTGGTGGGATGGTGGGATTTAGTCGAACGCTATCTGGATGAAAACGCAAGAAGCCATTCGTACACCCTATTAGGATCTCACCATCTGAAGCCTGGTATCCGGGATACTGATTCGCACTTTCACCGTAGTCATACCTCCATCGAATATCATAATGGGTGAAGGTTTCCTTGTCTCTGTCAAACTCCAGGAGTCCTTTAGTCGAAATGAGCCATAGGTGACCGTGACTGTCCTCACCCAATAGTGTTACCCGCTTGCCCACAATACCATCTTTTTCCGTATAGTGCTTGAATGTTATTGGATTTGACAGAGGGTCGCCATCGAAAAGAGCTTTGGTGATACCGTTGAAGGTACCTATCCAATAATTGCCATCTTTATCTTGGAATACTGAAGTACAGTAAGGCTGACCTACAGCGGCGTTTTTTGTGCTGTCGTTGGGGATCTGCAGCCATTTACCAGAAGTTGAGTTGAGAATGATCAGCCCCATAAAATCAGCCACCCAGAGATTCTCATATTGGTCGACTTCCATGTCCATGACGTGAGAAAAGGGTCCGGGCTCTTGATCAAACAAGTGTCCTGCGTCTTCTTCCCCAAAAAGATCGACGAAATTCAGGAAGTCGACTATCTGCCGATTGGGATGTTCAGGGTCGTCGAATACCATTTGACGGAATGGCCAATGACTGTAAACCCTGCCGTTGTCATCTTCCTCAAATACCAGGACACCGTACCAAAAGACTTCTTTCTGGTTGTAGGGGTAGTGATTGAAGGTTTCTGTCTCAGGGTCAAATACGCTGAACCCTTTGTGAGCAAGCCCTATCCAGATCTTTCCGAATTGATCCTCCATCAGGCAGATGACGTCATCACTCATCATCGAATTAGCTTCACCAGCTCGATGTCTGTAGTTGGTTATGGTACCATCTGGCTCAACTTTGTATAAGCCTGACGAGGAAGTACCTGCCCAGGTGTTACCATATCTATCCTTAATGACTTGGAATACTTGAGTCTCTTCTGAGTCAGATGGCAGATCCACTTGCGTGATATGCTGAATGCCATAATCGTGACGGTCGAGTCGGTTGATACCGCCGTCCTTTGTCGAAAACCACAGGTTGCCTCGGCTATCTTTGAAAACATCGAAGACCTCATCATCTGTGATAGAGTGTGGATTGGACTGATCATTCTTGATCTCTGCGAAATCGCCTGTTTGAGGGTCAAAGGTGAACACGCCACCAAATCCCCCGACCCACAGAGTCCCGGTGTGGTCGAAAACTAGATAATGATATGTATTTTGAGGCAAAGAAGTTGGCAGTGGATATGATTTGACTTCTAGCTCCATCAGATCCAGGTAATACAAAAAATGTTGCGTCACAAGCCATAACTCTCTTGTACCTACCGTTTGGAGACCAAGAAATTCCTCCTCGGGTGACAATGGAAATAAATCCCTATAGTTCTCAATCTGATCTACGTCGTACCCGATGCTATCCAGTCTTTTGTCAAGGGGTACTTTGAATACCCCATGCTCACTTATCGCCCAAAGTGCCGATTGGCCCTCATCTACTATTTCCTTCACTTCCATGACGAAATGTACCTGGGCGGTGTCCTGGCTGAAAAGCGGGAACCTAGTAAAGGTCTCGGTGTCTGGGTCAAATAGGTTTAAGCCTTTCCAGGCAGTTACCCAGAAATTGCCCCATTGATCAATCTCAACACCAACCAGGTCCAATCCGGGAGAATACTCCTCAAGTTCCTCTGTTCGTGGGTTCATTTTACACAATCCCCTTCCAAGGGCGGGCAACCAAATGTTGCCTTCTCGATCCTGGGAGAGACCCGATCGGATAACAAAAAACTTTTCGGCTTCATCAGCGTTGGCCATAGGTTTGAATTCGTAGCCATCGTACCGATAAAGCTGCCAACCCGAGATTACCCACAGGAACCCCTCGCTGTCCTCAAAGACTGCCATCGTCCAGTTGGACGCCAAGCCGTCCTCAGTAGTAAGGTGCTGGAAATGGTAGTCCCCTCTGGCCTACAACCGGCGAGGAACAGATCAGTGCAATAGCAATGAACAGCATCCGACGGCAAAGGAGCCATTTGTTCGATAATGGCTCTACAACAGAGAGGACTGGAGCTGGCTCGCAATGAGAAGTCATCGTAGGTGCGTTGCAGTTAAAAAATTGCCACCAATATTGAGGTAGAATTTACAACAGACAGAGGTGTCCCCAACAGTCAAAAGTCATGACTGAAGGGGACTTATTACTGGTTCTTTATGGCTATTCAATTGTTTCCTGCCACTTGACGTTCGGGAGCGATGCCGGGAATCTTTTGCTGGCTATCGAAGGTCATGCTGCTTACTCTATATTGTGCAAACTTCTTCTGATCTTCGAGGACGCGATCTTCATATTCAAGGCTGACGGTGATAAGGCCATTGGACGACGTCGTGCTCAAGAGAGATGATGTCATTGCTCCACAAGCACAGCTGGCCATAGCAACCTTCGAACTTCAGGTCGTGATACTGACCATCAATCTTTACGCTGTTTCTGCTGAAGTCTACTACGAATGGTTTTTCCTCTTCTAGTCCTGTTCGGAAGTTGTATCCGTAGTCAATAGTAGCTGTATACTCAGGTCTGATCTGATGAGAGCAACCTGCTAAAATGGCCATTGCCGCGATGATGAGTATTGTTTTCATGACTTTTGAACTTTGTGCCCCAACCTTTCGGCTCGAGCGGTGAATAACTATGGTTCAAAGGTCAATAGTGGCGGTATCACACTGTTTCACTCCTGTTGCAATAGCTGTCAATGTGGTTGCATCCAGCTCCATTTTCAATAGGAAGTCATTAAATAGCGGGGTGTCAGGACCTGGCACATGAAAAAAGCCATTCTTTCGAATGGCTCTATGTTTGGTGGGTGCATACGAAATGCTACTCTGGTCCTCAGGTGCTGAGTCCAGCTCACCTGTTAACAAACCTGTGTAAGTATTCAGGCCATCTCTCATCACCTCTGCCTTGAGTTGACCTGGAAGTGCGTCAAAAGCGCCTAGTGCTTCCTGAATTGTCCAGGTAAGTGTCCATTGCTCCTGGCGGTCCAATGCTTTGGAGCCTTGATAGGTCCCTCTTACAATGTCGCCCTCCTCATTGCTCAACTGGAAATTGCCTCCAAGAACATCAAACTTGCTCCCTTGAGGAAGTTGCGGTGTAGGGCTTTCCTGATGCGACATGTAAAGCTGAAAGTCACTGGCCAGATTGGATTCTCCACTTCCTTCGTAGATCACGAAGGTGCTGCCTGTCTTCTCGTCAAAGGTTTTGGAGAAGACCTGAAGTGATACCTGTCCCTCGAAATGCTCGAATTTGTAATTTTCGAGTTCTGGGGGTTCGTATTCATCATCACCACAAGATGACATGATAGACAATGCCAGCAACATCAGTGCTGGGAGTCCGCAGAATCTTTTGAGCGTTTTCATGATTTTGAATGTTTGTTAAAAAATCAGGTGATAGCACCAATTATCAATTAGCATTTGGCCTAACCTTCCGGCTCAACCGGCCAACTACTATGATTCAAAGGTCGACCAACGGCCCGCGATCCTGTTTCAGTATTGTTGCAGGAGTCTTCGCTATTGTTGCATGTGGCTGAAATCGGCTGAAAAGGCTATAAAATGACACTGCCAAGCCCACCATCCGCCACGATAGACTGACCCACGATGAAGGAGGCTTCCGGACTCATGAGAAACAGAGCGACTTTGGCAATCTCTTCGGGTGTGCCAATCCTGCCAATGGGATGCTGACCACCCCAGGATTGGAGGACCTCCTCTACCGGTCCGTGTTTGCCAGCGCCAAAGCGCAGCAATGGTGTATCTATGGCGCCTGGACAGATACAATTGACCCGGATATTTTCTTGAGCATAGTCGAGCCCCATACAGCGAGTGAGCGCGATCGCACCGGCTTTGGAAGTAGCATAGGCAGAGACCATTCCTCTGCGAGCGGATCCCTTGAATCGAACTAATATTCACAATCGCGCCTCCACCATTTTTTTTGAGATGTGGAATCACTTCATGAGCGGTGAGGTACATGCTCTTCAGATTGACGTTCATGGTTTTGTCCCACAACTCTTCCGAGGTGGTTTCTACTGTTCCGTAGGTCTGCAGTCCCGCTGAGTTGGCCAGAAATCCTATGTCGCCGAGCGTGGCGGCCTCTTCCACCATTGACTGAACCTGATCAGCTTTCGTTACGTCACACGTGATGAATTGCGCACGCCGGCCGGCACCGGTCAATTGCTCCACCAGCTGAGTGCCCATTTCCTCGTTGACGTCTGCAATGACGGCGATGGCGCCTGAGTCAGCGGCTTCTTCTACAATTGCTCTTCCAATGCCAGAAGCCCCTCCGGTGACGATAATGACCTTTCCTTCCAACCACGAAGTGTTCATGTTATTTTAATTTGTTGATTCTCATATTTGATAAGTCCCTCCTGAGCCAGATCCTGGAGGTGGGCGTCTACGGTTGACAAAGAACGAAACTCCTGCTGCTTGTCGAGATGCGCAATCGTCTGTAACCAGACCGTCTTGAGATCAGCGGCTCCAGAGCGAACTTTTGAGATGATGATGTCCTCGAGTAGCCGGAGGTAGATTTCTGCTTGATGGATGAGGTCCAGAAATGCAGAAGTGCCCATGGGAGGGAAGTGGGCCATTAGCACCTGCTTGATGGATTGCTCATCAACCAGTTGTCGGAGTTTCTCAAGGCTTTGCCAATAGCCTGCCACCGTAAGGTGTCCGTGAATGAAGGGTGCCTCCAGGAGCGTGATTACATCACCTAATATCAATGTTTTGGATTGCTCCTCCAGCCAGCCGACTTCTTCCAACATATGTCCTGCAAACCTGAAACACTGCAGTCGAATGCCTCCGCCCAAATCCCAGCAGTCTCCCTCCTGGCAATAGCTGTCTACTTGATGCGGATCGTCAAGGATACCAAATACTTCCTCGCGCAGTTCAGGCGTATCGTGGAAGATGGAAGGGAAGGGTCGGGCAAACTCTGCGTAATGGGCCTCCCAGTCGTGGTGCCAGTGGGAGTAGGTTTTTGGGGCAACAATCGTGCATCCAGTAGATTGTTTTAGCCTTGCGCTTCCCCCGATGTGATCATGGTGGGAATGTGTATGTAAGATTGCCTTCAACGGCACCCCACTTTGCTTCACCATCGCTAGCAGGTCGTCGTGCATGGCGTTGATCCCCGAGTCAACCAAGATCCCACTTTGGGATCCCTGGACGAAATACACATTGAGAGGGATCGTGTCCGTCAACCATGTTGTGGTGCCGGTTATTGATTCGGGTAGCTTCACGGTTTAATCGCAATGGATGGCATTGCTAGGGAAGTTAAGAAAGGAATGTTTTCAGAGTGCAATGGCGGACAGAAGTTGGGGTGGTTTTTATTAGGTAAAATGTAAATTGCTCTATGCAGTGTTCCCACACTTCTTGGCCTATTTCAGCCCTTCTCCTACTTGTTCTTCTTGCATGTAAGGAGCCTCCTCCAGCACGACCTCCCAGCGTCCTCTTTATCATGGTCGACGACCTCAATGACTGGGTAGGATACCTGGGAGGTCATCCGCAGACGCTGACTCCGAATATCGATCGACTCGCGGAGCGCGGCGTTGCTTTCCTCAACGCCCATACCAACGCGCCGCTTTGTGGGCCCTCTCGGGCTTCGATGCTCACGGGTATACGCCCATCTTCTTCCGGGATCTACTTTCACATTCGCGACAATGACCTAAAGGAGCACGTCGCAGCTAATTTCATCACCACCTTGCCAGCCTACTTCCGTCAAAAAGGGTACAAGACCCTCGGCGTCGGCAAGATCTTCCACAATGGGGGCGGTGCCGGCGCGTTTGATGAGTATGGAGGTCTGTCCAACTTCGGCCCCCGGCCAGAGAAGCGGTTCAAGTACGACCCCGAGTGGTTTGGCAAACCACGCGGGACCTCTACAGATTGGGGGGCTTATCCCGAGCATGATACTCTTACTTTCGACCATCGTATCGCAGACTGGGCGATCGACCAGCTGTCCAAAGATCACCAAAGCCCATTTCTTCTCGCAGCAGGATTCATGCGGCCCCATGTCCCCTGGTATGTGCCACGGCAATGGTTTGAGCTGTTTCCGCTGGAGGGCGTCCAGACTCCACCTTATGATTCTGCGGACTGGAGCGATTTGCCAGAGGTGGCAGCACAGATGACGCACTGGCCGATGATGCCGGAGATGGAGTGGATGCTGCAAGAGGGTCGGTGGCAAGAGGCTGTGCAAGCGTACCTCGCCAGTGTGCATTTTGTGGACCACCAAATCGGCAGGTTGCTTGATGCCTTGGAGGGAAGCAGCTATACGCAGAATACTGTGATTGTGCTGGCCTCCGATCACGGCTACCACGTAGGGGAGAAGGGACTGTTTCAGAAGGGTACCCTTTGGAAGCGATCGACCCACATACCGATGATCTGGGCAGGGCCAGACATCAAGCCGAGGGTGACACAAGAGCCCGCTTCGCTCCTCGATATCTATCCGACGCTGCTCGATCTTTGTTGGGGCGAAGCTTCCCAGCAACTGGAAGGAGCATCGCTTACGCCCGTGTTGATGGGCGATGCTGAGACCCTTGGCAATACGGCCGTCGTCACATTTGGGCCTGGTAATCATGCCGTTTACTCAAGTGACTGGCACCTGATCCAGTATGACGACGAATCGCGGGAACTTTACCACTTACAGGAAGACCCTGCGGAGTGGACCAATGTTGCCAATGAAGGTCATCAGTCTGCAATCAATGAGCTAACAGCTGATCTCCCATTGGAAAATGCTCCCAATATGCCGTTGAGCCGATTTGGTGCAGCGCCGTATTTTAACCGGTAAGGTCGTCTGTCGAGAGACCTGGTGGCACTAGGAACGATTCGATCGAGCCCTACCCAGCGTCATCCCTGTGAACGTCAACTTTGATGATGAATTGGAGAGCATACAGGAAGCTGGCGGGGGTGGACGGCCAATTGAGATTCCTGCATCACAACACATCCAAAGTAAAGCGGATATTTCTCCGTCGTTCGCAGGAATGACGAATTTGGTATGTGTGTCTTTACATGATCCTCCAGATGGAGTCTCGACTAAACACATCAACCTAAAAACCTATCAACCTATCAACAAAAAAGGCCGCGAGGCGAATCCGAAGAACGCCGTCGGTGGTGTGCGGGGTAGCGAGAGGCAGGTCTGAGGACGCCGCGAGGAGGCCCCAGCGGGATAGCCAAAGCGTCAGCCCGTGTAGACCCTATCCCAGCTTTGCCAATCCTTCTTGCAGCGCTTTGATCTTTGATTCGGCGTCGGCTTTCTTTTTGCGCTCCATCTCCACGACCTTCTCAGGTGCTCCACTCACAAACTTCTCGTTGCTGAGCTTCTTCTCTACGGAAGCGAGGAATCCCTGCTGGTAAGCCAGCTCCTTCTCCATGTTCGCACGCTCGGCCTCGACGTCCACGGCACCCTCGGATACCAGGTAAAACTCCGTCGAGTGGACCACGAAGCTGAAGCAGTGCTCGGGCTTCTCAGGGGAGAATTGGATGTCGGAAATGTTTGCGAGCTTCTTGATGGAATCCGACAGCGGACTGAACTCCTCCGCATGCATGTTGATCACGAGCGGCATCAGCTCCTTGGGCGAGATCTGCTTGCTGCTGCGGATATTGCGGATATTGGCGACGATCTCGAAGAGTTCCTCTCCGTGTTGCAAACTGAGTTCGTCGTAAGCACCTGCCTCGACCCACTCGGAGGTGATGAGGAAGTCGCTCTTGCGGTCGTAGATGTTTTGCCACAGCTCCTCCGTGATGAACGGCATGAATGGATGCAGAACGCGCATTAGCTTATCGAAGAAAGCCAGCGTCGCATCGTAGGTAGGGCGATCGATGGGCTCGCCGTAGTTGGGCTTGATCCACTCAAGGTACCAGCTGCAGAAGTCGTTCCAAATGAGCTTGTAGAGCGTCATGAGTGCATCAGACATGCGAAACTTGGAGAAGTGATCATCAAGCTCCGTCAGCGCTTTGTTCATGTCCGACTCAAACCACGATATGGCCAGCACATTTTCCTGGGGTTGGGGCAGGTCTTGTGGGAGCCAGCCCTTCACAAGTCGAAAGGCGTTCCAGATCTTGTTGGCGAAGTTGCGACCCTGCTCGACGAGCTTCTCGTCATAAAGCAGATCGTTACCAGCAGGGGAGGAGAACAACATCCCCGTACGGACAGCGTCGGCGCCAAACTGGGCGATGAGGTCAAGCGGATCAGGGGAGTTGCCCAGGGATTTGGACATCTTCCGTCGCAGCTTGTCACGAACGATGCCTGTCAGGTAGACTTGCTTGAAGGGTTTTTCACCTTTGTACTCGTAGCCGGAGATGATCATCCGGGCTACCCAAAAGAACAGGATTTCGGGCGCCGTGACCAGCGTATCGGTAGGGTAGAAGTAGTCGAGTTCCTTATTGGCTCCTGGGATGATCTTTCCTTTTTCCTTGTCGAAGTACTCTTCGTTGAGGCCGTTGAAGACCTGCAAGGGAAACAACCAGGAAGAGGCCCAGGTGTCGAGTACATCCTCGTCCTGTCGAAGGTCTGCAGTAGTCAATCCGGAGTTGCCGCTCTTCTCTTGCGCGAGGGGCAACGCTTCTTCGATCGATTCGGCTACGACGAAATCTTCCTCGCCTTGCCCAAAGTAGTAGGCGGGGATTCGCTGGCCCCACCACAACTGACGGGAGATGCACCAGTCGCGGACATTCTCCATCCAGTGGTTGTAGGTGTTTTTGAACTTGGCTGGATAGAGCAGGATCTCATCTTCGTCGACGGCTTTGTGTGCGCGCCGCGAGATCTCCTTCATCTTGATGAACCACTGGAGAGAAAGCTTGGGTTCGATCACGGAGTTCGTCCGCTCGCTGCGCCCGATGCGTGTCGTGAATTCTTCATCGCCTACTAGGATACCAGCAGCGTCGAGGTCTTTGATGATCTCTTTTCGAGCTTTGAAGCGCTCCATGCCGACGTACTTGGGCACGCCACAATCTTCGTTGAGCGTGCCGTCGAGGTTGATGGTATCGACGACTTCGAGGTTGTGGCGAAGGCCTATTTCGTAATCATTGGGGTCGTGGGCCGGTGTAACCTTCAGGCAGCCGGTACCGAAGTCCAGCTCAACGTAGTCGTCGCCGATGATAGGCACCTCGCGTTCGACAAAGGGCACGATGGCCTTCTTACCAATCAGGTGCTTGAACCTGTCGTCCTTCGGGTTGACGGCGATGGCCGTGTCACCCAGGATCGTTTCCGGTCGCTGTGTTGCAATGACAACGTGATCGTCGGAGCCGGCGATCTTGTACTTGACGGAGTACAGCTTTGATACTTCGCCGTCTTCTTTGTAGATGACTTCTTCGTTGGACACCGCAGTCTGTGCCTCGACATCCCAGTTGACCATGCGTAGGCCTCGGTAGATGTAGCCTTTTTTGTAGAGATCAACGAATACCCGGATGACCGCTTTGTAGTAGTCATCGTCCATGGTGAATGCCGTGCGCTCCCAGTCGCAGCTGGCACCGAGCTTACGCAGCTGCTGAAGGATGATGCCTCCGTACTTCTCTTTCCACTCCCACGCATACTTCAGGAACTCCTCTCTGGTGAGGTCACTCTTCTTGATGCCTTTTTCCCGGAGCATACGCACGACCTTGGCTTCGGTGGCGATGGATGCGTGATCCGTACCCGGCACCCAGCACGCTTCTTTACCCTCCATGCGGGCCTTGCGGATAAGGACATCCTGAATGGTGTTGTTGAGCATGTGTCCCATGTGGAGGACGCCAGTCACATTGGGAGGGGGGATGACGATGGAGTAGGGCTCTTTGTCGGGATTTACCTTAGCATGGAAGCAGCCGTTCTCATCCCATGTCTGGTACCATTTGTCCTCAACCGATTGAGGTTCGTACTTACTCGATAGTTCCGTCATCGTCGCTCGCGAAAAATTTGAAGCAGCAAAATTAGCCGAAGTGATGAACAGCCGTTAACAAGGCTTCCCTTTTTTGTGCTCGGTTAGGTGCTGGTTTTTTGGTTGAGTGGGCTTTCGCTATTCATGTGGTGGTATTTTCAGGCACGATTTTTAGGGGTGTACTATTCACTATTCTACTTCTACTAAGGACAAACTCTCAAGCGATGATCATCCCAACACTCACAGCGCTAAGGACTATTCGCCTTTTGGTGGTCTGCCTCGCCATTTCTATGGGGTCTATTTCAACTGCCCGTGGACAAGAAAACGTTTACTTCCCCTACTTCGAATTGATCAATCTGGAGTTGGACGTAGGGCTGCAATACTCGACCTCGAGGCTAATCAAAGCCTACATCGAAGACCACCACGACTACAACATCATCCTTCCCAAAAATCACAATGAATACTACGAGAAGGAGGACTTTGCCGAAACCGTCCAATACGCCGGCGAGTATGAGGCAGACTTGATACTGACAGGAGCGATTGTGGAGTTGGGTGATAAGTATGTCATCTCTTTGGGTTTGCAGAGACTACCCTCTGGCGAACAGATCTGGCATGATATGCTAAAGGGGAATGTCCGTGAGGACCTGGATCCCTTGCTGTCGAGATTAGGAAGAAACTTTAATTCGCCCGTCAAAGCGCGGAATGACGCGGAGTTCGATGAGGTCACCAACTACGAGTCCGAGCTTGCTGAGAGTGTACACACCGATATCTATCACTATTTCGGCGTTATGTTGGGTGGCACATATGTGATGAATGAGCAGACGGTCTCGGGCTTTGGGTTAGGGTATACTTTCGATGCGCCTAACTTGATGATCACGGGCAATCTAGAGTTTTACCCAACGTCGTCGGTGCTCGAGGACGAGGACACAGGCAATAAGCGGTACAAGCATGGGAATATCAATATCGGCGCGATCTACGCATTTTCCGGCAAGGGGCTGAGTCCCTTTGTCCAGGGAGGTATGGACTACGGCTTCCATACAATCGACAGGTCAGAGCCCAACGTGAAGAAAACCAATGGTGGCGTCGGTTTTTTCCTTGGCGGTGGCTTCATTCTCAATAGAAACTCCGCTGTGAACCTACGCCTCAATGCGGCCCTGACACTACCTCTGTACTACCTGGAGGACAGGCAGCTGATGGGCTTAAGATTTGGCTTGGTCACTTCCTTTTCTCCGGGTCGTCGCAGGTGATCGTTTTTGGGGATCTTTTGCTGTTTTAGAAAGCAAACTTGCCCTTGAATTCTATGAGTTCGTCCTTGAAATTGGTGTCGTCAAACTTCGGAATTTGATCGAATAATCGCGTCTCCGGGCTGATGTGCAACTCGCGAAGCTGCATGTGCTGATTGGTGAACAGGAACTCCAGGGAGGGATAAAGCTCCTTGAGGACATCGACGATATCCAGTATCTGCAGGTTTTTGTCGACGATATTGTAGGTCCCCGATCTCACGTCATGAAGGCAGATCTGCACGAGGCTGTGCACCAGATGTTGGATGTGGATGAATGCCCTTTTTTGCTTGCCACTGCCATAGATCTGAATGCGGTTGGCAAAGTTGGCGTCGAACATGAATTTGTTGATCACTGCATCGAAACGCATACTCTTGCTGTAGCCGTATACGTTACCGCCACGAATAATGACGGCGTTGGTCTTTTCCATTAACCGTGTGACGTGCTCCTCTCCTCGCATCTTGGAGATACCGTAAAACGTCCTTGGGTTGGGTGTAGACTCTTCATCAGCCAATGATTTCTTCGCGCCGTACACTGACGTGCTGCTCAGGTAGATGAATTTCGAGAGATTGCGCTCTTCAGCAGCATATACGACCTCCGCGGTGCCCCAATGATTCACCTGCTCAAAGAAGTGTGGGTCCGTATTCGCAAAAGGAGTGGTGACCTTTGCTGCCAGATGTATGACGATGTCCACATCGGACATGGCTTTCTTAAGAAGGCGAGAGTCCAGGATATCACCCTGGATAAACTTAATGGGTTTGTCACCGAAGCTATGACCCATAAAGAAATTGAAGTGGCCCTTACTGAGATTGTCATAAATAACGACCTCATCAATATCCGGATGATTGGCCAGCCCTCTGGTGAGCTCGGTCCCAACGTACCCTGCTCCGCCCGTGATCAGTATCTTCATTTTGCTGAAATCAAGTCTGTGTGCAATCCACATTCTACTTTGTTGAGCCCAAACCATCGGGCCTCCCGCTCTTGCATGTCGAGATCCACTTTACGTGTGCAAGGCTCACAACCGATACTGGTATAGCCCTTGGCATCCATGGGGTGCCGGGGTAAGTCGTGTTCTTTTATGTATTGGAAGATGGCTTTTTTGTCCCAATCAAGCATAGGGTGGAATCGGATGCTGTCAAAAGGCGCGGGCTGTTCCACCTTCATGGCTTTGCGAACGGCACTCTGGTCGGCTCTCACACCGTTGATCCAGACATCGTGACTGGCGAGCACTGCCTCCATCGGCTGCGTCTTGTTGAGGTAGCAGCAGTGGTCAGGGTCATTTGTAAACATCAGTTTGCCGCTGGCATCACGCTGCAGGTGCTTCGGAGTAGTGGGCTTGAGGTCTACGATCTTCAGGCCAAACTCCTCGGCTACCTCATCTCGAAACGACACTGTCTCCGGAAAGAGGTAACCGGTATTTAGGAAGTATACAGGAATGTTCTGGTCTATCCTGCTCAGGATGTGAAGCATCACAAGGCTATGGGTTTGAAAGGAGGATGTGGTAAACAACCGTTTCCCTTCCTGTTGGTAGCCCTCTATCTTTTGTCTGATCTCATCTATTTGCACACGCGAATTTGCTCAAAAACAAGCAAATCCACCTCGCGATGGCCATTATACCTCTACAACCAATCGTTGGCGAGTTTCTCACTGGCGATGATGCCACTCAGGGCGGTTCCCGGGATGCCCTGACCGGGATAAGCGGTGTCTCCGCACAGATAGGCCTTTTTGCCGTCGAGCCGAGCGTCTTGCATTTGCCATGGTTTGATCCTCAGATACTGTGGGTAGCCACCCACAAAGCCCCAGGATCGTTGCGTCCATTTCTGCCAGGACTTAGGGGTCGAGGAGTGCATATAGACAACATCCTCTTTTTCGAGAAAACCCCTTGCTTCCAGTACTTCCAGTACTTCCTGCTCCAGTTGCTCACCGTTGACCCAGGTGTGGGCAGGGTCGGGGACATGAGTGCTTATTGACGCCACCCGGTGACCGGGTAAGTCAGATCTGGTGGCATCCTGCTCATGACTAAGGCTAAGAAAAATGCTCTTCGAATCAGTGAATGAAAGCGGCTTATCCAAATGGATCTGATGGTGTAGTGATTCGAAGGTCTTGTTGCACTTGAAGCCCACGCCCATCTGGAAGGCGCCATTGAGCTGCTCTGAATCCATCACCTTCTCCTCTGCAACGGGAAGGCCAGGAAAGATCTTTTGAGTGTTGTTGAGGGGAATCCCGGAGATCACAAAGTCTGCTGTGAATTCTCCCTTTTTCGTGTGGATGTGGTACTTACCTGCTTTAGATTCGATCTGTTGTACCCCTGTACGCAGTAGCAGCTCGCCATTGTTTTGCTCCAGATAATCAATGAGAGGCTGTACGAGGTTGATGAGCCCTCCGTCCACATAGTAATTGGAATAGTTCGTGTAGCACAGGGCAGCGGCACCAAAGAGGAAATTCACTTCCTCCTTATGATTCTGCGCCGTGATCAGCAGTTGCTCGTCCACAAAGGTTTCGAACTCGTGTGTACTGACCTTATATTTTTCCATTATCGCCTTCGTACTTACAAAGGCATTGGTGGCATATTTTAAGTCTGACAGTGAGAAATTGGCGACGAGATTTCTGGCGTCTGACCAATTACTGGGAGGGAAGGCCTTGTATCTGCCGGAGGTTTGCCATACGAACTTGCTCACGTCATAAGCGCGTTGCCAAAAACCCTCCTGGTTCCCACCGAACCTTTTCGACACCTCAGCGATCCACCGACCCAGGTCCTGATGCCTTCGCAATACAGTCCCATCTTTCAAGTGAACCATCATCGGGAGTTCCAGCTTCCGTAGGGGGAACTCCACGCCGGTAGCATCCATTATTTGCCGAAGAGGCATGTGCTCATCCATCCCAACAACGGTCGTCGCCCCAGCTTCGAATACGAATCCCTTCCTCCAGTAAGAAGATGTGCATCCCCCAGGAAGGTAATTCTGCTCTAGCACAGTCACTTTCATCCCCTTCTGAGCCAACATAGCAGCACATGTCAATGCGCCGAACCCGCTGCCGATAATGGCCACTTGCGTATGCATTTTGTTTAATTTTTGAGATTAGTTGTTAAACAAAAAGAAAGAAGGCTTTGTTTCTTCCTGTGATTGATGAAATCTAATGATACTTTGTAGTGTTTAAGACAGAGGATGAAAGTAGCTGTATATCGCAAAGAACATTTTAACGCCGCACACCGTTTGCACAATCCAGAGTGGGATGAAGAGAAGAACACGGAGGTCTTTGGGAAGTGCAATAATCCTAATTGGCATGGTCACAATTACGAGCTGATAGTGAAGCTCGTGGGAGAGCCAGATCGCAAAACAGGATATGTGTACGATATGAAGCTGCTCAGCGACCTTATCAAAGAGTACGTCACGGACAGGTTTGATCATCGCAATCTGAATTTGGACGTGGAAGAGTTCCGAAGCATGAACCCCACGGCTGAGAATATCGCCGTTGTCATTTACAACATCCTGAGAGAAAAGATTGATCCGACTTTGGATCTGCAAATAAGACTTTATGAAACAGAAAGAAACTTTGTTGAATACCCCGCCCATTGAAGACCTGGAAGATCTTGACATGGATCATGTTGGAGGGTCGGATGAGACCCCTCTTAGGGAAGACGCATTTGAAATGGATGATGAGCTGAAAATGGAGCTCATCGAAAAGCACTTTCGCGAGATCATGCTTATCATGGGGCTGGACCTCGATGACGACAGTCTGAAAGGCACTCCCAAGAGGGTAGCGAAAATGTATGTGCAGGAGGTCTTCAGTGGCCTCAACCCGGAAAACAAACCGCACCCCAAGCTCTTTGACAACAAGTACAATTATGATGAAATGCTCGTGGAGAAGGATATCACCTTCTACTCCCACTGCGAACATCATTTTGTGCCTATCTACGGCAAGGCGCATGTGGCGTATTTCTCCAGCGGAAAGGTGATTGGCCTTTCCAAGATCAACAGGATCGTGCAGTACTTCAGCAAGCGCCCTCAGGTGCAGGAGCGTCTGACAGTACAGATCGCTAACGAGTTGAAAAAGATCCTTGAAACAGAGGACGTGGCTGTCGTGATGGATGCGACGCACATGTGCGTTTCTTCCCGAGGTGTCAATGATACCAATAGTCGAACCGGCACCGCTCACTTCAGTGGGAAGTTCAAGGATCAGGAAATCAAAAACGAGTTTCTCAACTACGTCAATACCCAGACGCCCAAGTAGCACTTTGGCACCTTGGGTCTACTGACTTTCACGAATAAGGGGATCTATTGCCAACAGGCAGATGTTTTCATAGATCCCACTAGAGCTGTGGACAGAGCCATCATCACACATGCCCATTCTGACCACGCCAGACCCGGTTCCCTTTACTACCTGGCTCAGGAGGATAACGAACACATCCTTCGCCTGCGATTAGGAGGGGACATCCGTCTAGAGACGAGGTCGTTCGGTGAGTCCGCTATGATCAATGGCGTAAGGTTCTCATTTCATCCCGCCGGTCATATATGGGGTTCCAGTCAGGTCCGTGTTGAGTCAGGAGGAGAAGTGTGGGTGGTCTCGGGCGATTACAAAGTGGAGCCCGATCAGTTCTCGCCAGCCTTCGAGGCGATTCCCTGTCATACATTTATCACCGAATCCACGTTTGCCTTGCCGGTCTTCAAATGGCGACCCCAGTCTGAGGTCATCGGCGAAATCAATGACTGGTGGAGATCCAATGCTGCAGAGGGGAAAACATCGATCCTCTGCGCTTATGCCCTAGGCAAGGCGCAGAGAGTCATCACCAGTGTGGATCAATCCATAGGCCCGGTCTACGTCCATGGTGCGGTGGCCAATGTCAATGATGCGCTGCAAGCCAGTGGTGCCATACTTCCGCCAACCATCTACGCCAGTCCCGAAGTGAACAAGAAAAAGTATCCCGGAAGTTTGGTGGTTACGC
Organism: Cyclobacteriaceae bacterium; assembly: GCA_965227935.1. Lineage (GTDB taxonomy): Bacteria > Bacteroidota > Bacteroidia > Cytophagales > Cyclobacteriaceae > JAWPMT01. The sequence goes on from CBDDGS010000055.1 coordinate 2,061,666, forward strand.
CATCGTCCCCCCTCGGTACGAGTTGGATGAACAAATTCTATCCTTATGAAGTGGCGACGGTATCAGGCTGGATGAATATCCGGGGAATCAAACGGCGGCGTAATTCAGGCCGTGGTTTTGTGCTCTCCGATCATGCCGACTGGGATGGACTGAACCAGGCAGTGGCAGCAACAGGAGCTGAGCGTGTGTTGGTGACCCATGGCTATTCAGATGCCTATGCGCGCTGGTTACGACAGCAAGGCCTGGAGTCACAAAGCATCCATTCACTTTCCACTCGCGAAGACATAGATGTCGACTGATTACGTGGCATTTGCGGGAACTCCAACACCTTCCTTTTTACCATTTTTATAATCTAATCATTCATCTATCTTTGCACGAAATTTTCAAAAGGCTACCCGGATCTGATCTCTATAACGCAGGCGGGTCAGCACTGACAAGACTCGCAGGGGTACAACCGAAATAATTCGAAAATATGGACAACGTGATTTATCTGCCGCCGATTCTGGCTTTGGTGGGATTGGTAGTGATGGTAGTGAAAGCCCGATGGGTGAACAAACAGGATGCTGGAGATGAAAAGATGCAGGACCTGGCGCGATATATCCGGGAGGGTGCGCTGGCTTTCCTACACGCCGAGTACCGCATTTTGGCCATTTTCGTTGTCGTCGCGGGTATACTCCTGGGTGTGGTCTCCATGTTTGTGGAAACGACACACTGGTTCATTGTAGTGGCTTTTGTCATAGGAGCAGTCTTTTCCGCACTAGCAGGAAATATCGGCATGCGGATAGCTACTGCGGCCAATGTGCGGACGACGCAGGCTGCTCGAACGAGCTTGTCGAATGCGCTCAATGTTTCCTTCACAGGAGGAACGGTCATGGGCCTTGGTGTCGCGGGGCTCGCTGTCTTTGGCTTGAGTGTTCTGTTCATCTTGCTGTTCAATATGTTCATGCAAGGTTCCTGGACATCAGTCTCAGAAATGACAGTTGTGCTTGAGGCGCTCGCTGGTTTCTCTCTTGGCGCTGAGTCTATCGCTTTGTTTGCCAGAGTGGGCGGTGGTATTTATACCAAAGCCGCGGATGTAGGTGCTGATCTTGTAGGAAAAGTGGAAGCTGGAATTCCGGAGGATGACCCTCGAAATCCAGCAACGATAGCTGATAATGTCGGTGACAATGTTGGCGATGTTGCAGGCATGGGAGCAGACCTCTTTGGCTCGTACGTGGCCACAGTATTGGCGTCCATGGTGCTTGGAAACTATGTGATTCGCGACATGGGTGGATCCATCACGGATGCTTTCGGAGGCATAGGCCCAATCCTTTTGCCCTTGGTTATTGCCGGACTGGGTATCATTTTCTCCATCCTCGGCACGTTGGTGGTGAAAGTATCTGGCAACGATGCCAAGGAAAGCGTAGTGCAGGCAGCACTTAACAAGGGCAACTGGGGCGCAATTCTTTTGACAGGTATTGCCTGTTACTTCGTGATTGACAGCATGCTCCCAGGCACTATGCAGATGGAGCTTTTCGGCGAAGGTCTGGTGGAGATAACAGCCATCCGCGTTTTCTACGCTGTATTGGTCGGACTTTTTGTAGGTGCGATGATCTCCTACTTCACAGAATACTACACAGGTCTCGGTAAGAAGCCTGTTTTAGAAATCGTTCACAACTCTGCCACTGGCGCAGGCACGAATATCATTACTGGACTAGCTACCGGGATGCTATCGACATTTGCACCTATTATCCTATTCGCGGGTGCTATTTGGGGCGCTTATGAGCTGGCAGGATTCTATGGTGTGGGTATTGCCGCTTCGGCGATGATGGCGACGACTGGTATGCAGTTGGCAATTGATGCATTTGGGCCCATCGCTGACAATGCGGGAGGTATCGCCGAGATGAGCGAGTTGCCGGAAGAGGTTCGAGGCCGTACAGATGTGCTCGACTCCGTAGGAAACACGACAGCGGCTATCGGTAAGGGCTTTGCGATCGCTTCGGCGGCGCTGACGGCGCTGGCATTATTCGCGGCTTACGTGACATTCACGGGCATCGATGGCATCAATATTTTTAAGGCGGAGGTTCTGGCGACGCTATTCATCGGAGGAATGATCCCCGTGGTCTTTTCTGCCTTGGCAATGAAGTCCGTAGGAAAAGCTGCCATGCAGATGGTGAAAGAAGTACGACGGCAGTTCAAGGAAATCCCTGGGATCATGGAGGGCACGGCAAAGCCAGAGTACGATAGGTGTGTGGAGATCTCCACAGAGGCGTCTATCAAGGAAATGATGCTTCCGGGAGCTATTACAATCATCACACCTATTCTGATAGGATTCTTCATTGGCCCTGAGGCTCTCGGTAGCTATATGGCCGGGGTAGCTGTATCTGGTGTCATGTGGGCCATCTTCCAAAATAATGCGGGTGGTGCATGGGACAATGCCAAGAAGTCGTTCGAGGCAGGGGTCGAGATAGATGGCGAGATGACTTACAAGGGCTCTGAAGCACATAAGGCTGCTGTCACAGGAGATACAGTGGGTGACCCTTTCAAGGATACCAGTGGTCCATCCATGAATATTCTCATTAAGTTGTCATGCCTTGTAGGGCTGGTTATTGCTCCGATACTTGGAGAGATCTACGGAGATGGGCATGCTGATGCACAGATAGATGTGGAGAAGGATCGTCAGGAAGTGACTATGACCACTGATACGAATCAGTAGACACTCCACGGCGTAGTCGAAAGACATTAAATGAGGCTCTCGGAAATCGTGAGCCTTTTTTTGTCGCCTACCATCTATCAAATTAGTGCGCCGGGATAGATCCTGGTTTCGTAAAAAATGCTTGGGAAGAGGCTGAGCCATAGGGGCCTCTGTACTATTGGATTGTCTTTATATAGAATAAGTGCATCTTTATACGGAAATAAGCGTGCATGTGGGAGGGCCATTTTTTGTGATAAGGAAATGATGAGTAAATTCGATATAGTGAATTACAGGTTGAACCATCCCTATTTATTGTCCTTTTTGTTGTTGCTGGGGTTTTTCAGCTCCTCGGCGCAATCAACGAATGATCCGGCGCTGCTTCTCAAGAATCGGGGTGCATTTGGCTATATCAACACCTTTTCACTCGACCCCGAGATTGATGGCTATTACCTACTTGATGAGAAGTCTTTTCCCATGACGCTGCACCTTGCTCCAACCAGGGACCCTTTCCGGGTGGAGGGTGGCAATATCAATTTGCTCGACTACTCTGTGCTTCTGGATTTCGAAGGGAGTGTCTACACGGTCCAGCCCATATTCGTGGATTCTGTATTTCTCAAGGGGCGATGGTTGGTCAATACCCGCTACCTTCCCGGCGATCTGGAGCCCAATCAGCTGCTTTACGTTTTGAATCGCGGCCCGAAGTTGACGCTCTTAAAAGAGCAGAGGATGGATCTTCTGCCACCTACATGGAACAAAGCATTGCAGGTAGGGAACAAGAAGAAGACAGTGCAGATGAAAGTCAAGTATTACTGTATCGACGAGGAGGGCAACCGCTATGATGTGACGAAGAATATCGGCGATTTCAAGGAAGAGCCGTCCTACTCCCAACTGAGAAAATTCTACAAAGGGCAGAATCTGGACTTCAAAGACGAAGCTGACATCCTAAGGTTTGCTAAGTACGCCGACACCGTTGTCGAAAAATAGCGTACGAACACGCTCGTACCAGGTAATCTGTCGTTCATTGAGCAAAAAGCACTGAACAATTATCTTCTTTATAATCTTGTCTGATTATTCCGTTAATTCAATAGACAGATGACGCGATGTGGAGGATGACGAAATATACAGTTCGGTTTTGGGGAAGTGGTTTATTTGTCGCCGCAGTGATGGTGGCGACGTGGAATATTGAATGGTTCAGCGAGAACAAGGTCACACGTGTGAAGCCTGAGATCGCGGGCGTTCGCCAGATTCATCAACTCATCAAAACCCGTACGGGAACGGAGGAGATCACTTATCCGGAAGGATACCTGGCGAAGGAATTTTTCAAGTCACAGCACAATCGTCCTCTCCAGTCTGCGCGTGTGACAAACGACATTCCATGGGTGGAGCGGGGTCCCGGAAACATCGGTGGTCGCTCTCGCTCAATCCTAGTCGACAGCAGCGATCCATCGGGGAATTCATGGTTAATAGGTACAGCCGGTGGAGGCATTTGGAAGACCCAGGATGCGGGGCTTTCATGGCTCAACGTTTCTACCTTTTTCCCCAACCTTAGTATCGTTTCATTGGCGCAAAGCCCGTCCAATCCCCTGGTGATGTATGCGGGAAGTGGCGAAGGAGGGCTGGGAGGCAACTTCGTGAACGGCATTGGTATTTTCAAGTCCATAGATGGTGGCGACACCTGGAGCCTGCTGCCATCCACTGCACCAACCGAAAGCAGCGATTTCCAAAACACCAATCGGATCATTGTTCATCCTGAGAACGAAGACATCTTGTATGCGGCCACATCCAGCGGCGCCAGGCAGAGTTTTGCTGCGGCAGTGTTGAAGAGCCAGGATGGCGGCATCACGTGGGAGAAGATTCTGTCTCCTCCCGGACTCGCTCAGCAGATCCTTTTTGACCCTGAGTCTCCTTCTACATTGTATGTCTCTTCCATAGTTTTTGGAGTGATAAAAAGCACCGATGCTGGTGAGACCTGGGACCTTACCGAGCTGGCAGATGTGGTGACGGAAGCAGGAGCAGATCCCGAACGAACCGAGTTAGCCATCGCACCTACGGATCCGGATATCATCTATGCCTCGGTTAGTTATCGAAATCGTTCGGGCTCCGGACTGTATCGGTCTACTGACAAAGCCGAAACGTGGATGCAGGTGCTGGATCCCGCGGAGCCAGAAACCGATTTTTTGATCCAGGGAGAATTCGATAATTGTATTATTGTTGATCCCTCCGACGCGCAAAGAGTGTTCTTTGGTGGAGTCCAGCTCTATGAGGCGGTGGTGACTGGCGAAGTGGATTCGGCATCCAATAGAGTCTTTGCCGGTGTAGATGAAGAAGGGACGGCATCCTTTCTGGACTTCACCCGATTCTCCTCCGGCACGCACTTCAACAACTCCATGCAGATTGCCAACCCCGGTGCTACTCCGACGATTGAGCTTCGGTTTGGCAATAAATCACAGCGCGCACATCGGTTCGTAGTGCCAGAGGGGGCCACGTCTGGAGTGCAGGATGGTCAGTATGCCTATGCGGATTATGTGGAGATACCCTTTGAGGTGTGGGATACTGACAATGACCGACAATTGATGGTTTCTTTTCGAGACCAGCAGAGGGATAGCACCTTCAATCTGAACGAAGCCGGTTTGGACAGTGAAGAATCAACCAACAGAGAGTACCTCTTTCTGCATGATCAGCCCTATGATACGATTCCCTCGGAGGATATCGCCGTAGATGGAGGACATACTACCGATCAGTACATGTTCATATGGCCTACCCTCGCATCCGGTGCGACCTGGGTGCCCGAAGACCTCCCTACTTCCATCCTACGGATAAATTTTGGAAGTCCGAAATTCCTTACTGCGGATATCACGCTGCTCAATGGCAACAGGCAGGTGCACAACGATCATCACGCCCTGGCCTACTCTGCAGGTAATCGCCTGATATCTGTCAATGACGGTGGTGTGGGCTTTACGACGGATGATGGCGACAGTTTCGAGGAACGGGAGTTAGGGCTGGTAACCACCCAGTACTACAGCATAGATCGTCATCCGACTCGCAAGATCTACCTGGGCGGGGCGCAAGACAACGACGTCCACCTGTCTTTTTCTGAGAATCCCACGAGTACAAGTAGCTATGATGATAACGTCTTTCGGGACTTTTTTGCTGATGGTTTTGATGTCACATGGAATGCAGATGGTGATCGGCTTTTAGCATCGAACCAGCACAATTTCATATTCCGTTCGGATAATGGTGGACGGGACTGGGAAGAATCAACGAATGGGCTGACCGATTCTGACATCTTCGGGGAAAATGCCAACACCCCATTCTTCACCAAGTTGGCGTATTCGAAATTTGGACCGGATCGGGTGTTCGCGGTGAGCGATCGTGGGGTTTGGAGATCCGAGGACTTCGGAGAAAGCTGGCAGTTGCGGTCGATAGCCGCGGGCTTCAGTGGAGCCCTTGATGTGGAGGTCTCCGATGTAGATGTCGACATTGTGTGGGCCGGAGGATCTCTGGAGCAGGGGAGAAGGGTCTTTGTGTCCATCGATGGTGGTGACAACTTCGAGCCGGCAAATTTCTACGAGGAGTTCCCTTCAAAAGGCAATATCACCACGATCGAAGTCGATCCTACAGATGCGCAGACAGCCTACTTGCTCTTTTCCCAACCGGCGGAGCCCAAGATCTTAAAAACAACAGACCTCGGTCAATCCTGGCTAGACATCTCCGGCTTTCAGGATGGTGTAAGTACTACTGGGTTCCCCGATGTGGGAGTCTTCAGTCTGCTCGTCTTCCCCGATGGTCAGAGAATATGGGCGGGAACTGAACTCGGCATATACGAAACGATGGATGGCGGCGAGAGCTGGATCGTTTTGGAGAGTGACCTTCCGGCGGTCGCTATTTGGGACCTTAGAGTTGTGGATGGAGAAATTTTGGCCGGGACACACGGTCGTGGATTATGGTCTGCGGATATGGAGCTTGTCTACGATGCTATAGAGGTTCAAAGGCCACTGAGTCTTGATCCCACACAAGAGGTCTCCCTACAGTTGTATCCCAATCCTTCCTCTGGAAGTTTCAGGATTCAAGGAGCCGATGAGCTCTCCACTATAGAAGTGTGGTCAGTGTCAGGTCAATTGGTCGAGAGGTTCGATGAAGGCCTGCGCCCCGATAGGATGTATTCAGTCAGTGGCAGCAAAGGCCTGCATATCGTAAGAGCGTCTGACGGACAGTCGCACTGGGACATGAAGCTAGTCATCGAGTGATATCCCTTTTTCCTCGAGCGCTCGGAGTACCTCCTCTTTTGAAAGTCCGAAAGTCATTTGACAGAAGCGCCTGGTCAACTTGACCTTGTTCAGTATTCCATTCCTTTCCACGAAGACCACCGGTTCATAACGGTACTCAGATCGCTCCTGTATACTGTAGGGCCCAAAGTCGGCTTCATAAAAATTCTTCAAATGCCTGATGAAGAGTTGGACACTGTCCGTGCCCAAAGGCACCACTTCAAAAAAACCTGCTTGCGACGATTTCTTTACGCGATCGTCTCCTTGCCGGAGGAAGCGGCGGGGTTGACTGTCACAATACAATTCAAATCCATCAAGGATATCGCGATTGAATGTCATGGTGTGCGTCCCTCTTCGGTGCTCAACCTGGTGCGAAGCAATATTGAATCGGAGCAACAATCCTTCGAACTTTCCGGTTTTGGTGGTAATAGAGCCTTCCGCCCAATCATTTAGATATGGGTCCCCTTTGATGTCACTGAGGTCTGGCTCCACAAATGGGACGGCGAATCCCGTTGGATCAAATCCACCTTGACTAGCGCACGTAATAGTACATACCAGAAAGAAAAATATTAGATAGCTTTTCACCAATGAAGGCATTCTCTCAACTCCTCCTCTCCCTTGAGAATACGAACAAGACTTCATCTAAGATAAAGTATCTGGAGGATTTCTTTCTCGATGCCAGTGACGCAGATAAGGTGTGGACCATTGCGCTATTTACGCACCGTCGGCCCAAGCGGCAGGTCAATACACGAATGCTTGCGGACTGGGCCATGACTTTCAGCCAGTTGGACACGTGGTTGTTTGAGGAATCGTACCATGTAGTGGGGGATCTTGCTGAGACGATCTCTCTCATACTCCCCAACCCTACCAACTCGGATGATCGGTCCCTTGCGGATTGGATGACCTATTTGCAGCAACTCACCGACAAGAGTGAGGTAGAAAAGGAGGTGGCGATCAAATCCGCCTGGAACACCCTGCCTCACGAAGAGCGATTCGTATTCAACAAGCTCATTACTGGTGGATTTCGGGTGGGTGTGTCTCACAATACTATCTACAAGGCGCTAGGCAAAGTCCTGGACATCGAACAGGCGGAAGTCGCGCATCGACTAAGTGGCGACTGGGATCCCTACGAAGTTTCGTTCGACGATCTGCTTCATTCTGATCTGGAGGTTTCAGACTCTAAGCCTTACCCTTTTTATTTGGCATACCCCTTGGAAGAGGAGGCGGCGTCTTTGGGGGCAGTGGAGGATTGGGACATCGAATGGAAATGGGACGGTATCCGCTCGCAGTTGATCAAGAGGGGTGATGAGTTGTTTCTCTGGAGTCGGGGCGAGGAACTTATTACTGAGAAGTTTCCTGAGTTGCATCCACTGAGGGAGCTACTCCCTAATGGAACGGTCATCGACGGAGAGTTGCTGGCATTTAGTGAAGGGCGACCCATGCCGTTCGCAATATTGCAAACAAGGATTGGGAGAAAGAATGTCTCCAAGAAGCATTTAAAGGAGGCACCTGCGTCTATCATCTGCTACGACCTGTTGGAATTTGGGGGAAGAGACCTTCGCGGTGAGCCGCTGTCTGACCGGCGTGCTCGCCTGGAGTCGCTGCTTTCTGGGGGATTGCTGGAGCCGCGGCTGCAATTGTCCGCGAGCCTCAAATGTCAATCCTGGGAAGAGGTGGCTATCCTGAGGGAGCAGTCCAGACAGCACGATGCCGAGGGTTTTATGATCAAACGATGGTCATCCCCCTACAAATCAGGGCGAAAGCGCGGAGACTGGTGGAAGTGGAAAGTGGACCCCTATTCCGTGGACGCGGTCATGGTATATGCCCAAAAAGGACACGGCCGAAGAGCAGATATCTATTCCGATTATACGTTCGCCGTGTGGGACGATGGTCAGTTGGTGCCATTTGCCAAGGCTTATTCTGGCCTTACGGACAAAGAGATGCGTGAAGTCACTGCCTTTGTTCAGCGCCATACATTGGAGAGGTTTGGGCCCGTGCGCACGGTGACACCTGAATTGGTATTCGAAATCCATTTTGAAGCCATCAACCAGTCCACGCGTCACAAGTCGGGCCTCGCAGTCCGATTCCCAAGGATCCACCGGTGGCGACGAGACAAGAAACCGGAGGAGGCCAATACACTAGAAGATTTGAAGGCGCTATTATTGCTGGGTGCACAAGGATGACTAAAGAGGATCTAAAAGGAGTAGCTGAGGACTGGTTTGATTCCAGAGATTGGAGCCCATTCCAATTTCAACGGGAGTGCTGGCAGGCCTACTGGGACGATCATAGCGGCTTGCTCAATGCTCCAACTGGCAGTGGCAAGACGTATGCCTTGTGGATTCCTGCGGTGTTGGAGTATCTGCTCGATCACGAGAAGCACGATGTCCGTCCCGAGCTCCGTATTCTATGGGTCACTCCGCTCCGTGCTCTGGCCAAGGATATTCACCGCGCTATGGTTGAGTTTTGTGAGGACATCGACCTCCCGTGGAAGGTAGGTCTACGCACAGGAGATACCCCTACCAGTGAGCGACAGAGGCAAAAGAAGGAGTCGCCACAAGCGCTTGTCATCACTCCCGAGAGCCTGCATATACTCCTTTGTCAAAAAGACTATCCCAACTACTTCAAGTCGGTACGGGGCATTATCGTCGACGAATGGCATGAGATCATTGGCACCAAAAGGGGGGTTGCTACGGAGTTGGCTATCTCAAGGCTGAAGACCATCAGTCGCCACCCCATTAAGATTTGGGGCATCTCTGCGACGATAGGTAATTTGAAACAAGCCAAGCGAGTGTTATTGGGCGAGGATCTGTACCAAAAAGGTGTGGAGATCACTGCCGAGATCGACAAGAAGATCAGGATCGAGTCGGTCCTGCCTGATGAGGTAGAGAAGTTTCCCTGGTCTGGTCACCTCGGCACGAAGCTGCTTCCCAAGATCATTCCCTTGATCAAGGAAAACAATACGACGCTCCTCTTCACCAATACCCGCTCACAGACCGAACTGTGGTACCAGGCGGTACTGAAGCACGCACCAGAATTGGCTGGCGCGATTGCCATGCATCATGGCAGCATGGATCAAAACATTCGAACATGGGTGGAGGACGCCTTACATGCCGGAAAGCTGAAAGTCGTGGTTTGCACCTCCAGCCTTGATTTGGGGGTGGATTTTCGACCTGTCGACCTGGTCATTCAGGTAGGTGGACCAAAAGGCATTTCGCGATTTCAGCAGCGCGCTGGAAGAAGCGGTCACCGCCCTGGGGAACTTTCGAAGATCTATTTCGTGCCAACGCATTCACTGGAATTGGTAGAAGGAGCCGCTTTACGAGACGCCATTGCTGCGGGCAACTATGAGAGCCGTAAGCCATTAGAAAAGTGCTTCGATGTATTGGTGCAGTACCTCGTGACCCTTGCTGTCAGTGGTGGGTTTCGGGCGATAGACATTCTCCAGGAGATCAAGAATACGTTCTGCTATCGGCTGATCAGTTCGGAGGAGTGGCGCTGGGCCCTCAATTTCATTTGCACAGGTGGCAAGACGCTGGGCGAATACGACGAATATGCCAAGGTCTATGAAGCGGATGGCGTTTACCACATCATCAACAATAAGGCTGCCACGCGGCATCGCCTGTCCATAGGTACGATCGTCGGAGACCCTTCTTTGAAGGTCAGATTCATGACTGGAGGTTACCTCGGTACAGTGGAAGAGTATTTTGTCTCCAAGCTCAACCCTGGAGACACTTTCTGGTTTGCGGGACAAGTTCTCGAGTTTGTCCAGGTAAAAGAGCTGACGGTACTGGTCAAGAAGTCGAAAAAGAAAAGTGGCGTAACCCCAGCCTGGGGAGGAGGGCGATTACCATTGTCCTCATTGCTTTCGGATGTCATACGACTCAAATTGGAGGAGGCCGCTGCTGGTACCTCAGAGCATATCGAATTGCAAACGATCAAGCCCATTCTGGATCTACAGAAACGATGGAGCCAGGTACCGGATCGCAATACGCTATTGATCGAGAAGACCACAAGTCGGTTTGGACATCACATATTTATTTTCCCTTTTGAGGGCATGTTTGTCCACGAAGTGCTGGCAGGAGTGATTGCGTACCGGATCAGCCAATTGCAAAGGATCACTTTTTCGATTTCGATGAACGACTATGGTTTTGAATTGCTCTCCGATCAGGAGATTCATATCACAGAAGCACTTGAGCTGGATTTGTTCAGTGAGGAAAACCTACTGGAGGATATTGCGGCGAGCCTCAATGAGACCGAACTGGCGAAACGAAAATTTCGTGATATAGCCACCATCGCTGGGTTGATCTTCCAGGGATACCCCGGCAAGAATATCAAATCGAAACACCTGCAGGCTTCTGCACAAATTATCTATCAGGTATTTGAAACGTATGACGCCGAAAACCTCCTTATCCAACAATCCATGGAGGAAGTCATGAATCTGCAGTTTGAACGATCCCGCCTCTTTGAAGCTATCCGTCGTATCAATCAACAGCAGATCGTGCTTAGGGAGACGCCTCAACCGACCCCCTTTGCATTCCCGATACTTGTCGATTCCATTCGACGACAAAACCTCTCTTCCGAGGAGATTGCTGATCGGATTGCGAAGATGCAAGTGCAACTAGAGAACATTGCATGACCACAATTCAATACTACCAACCGACAATTGGAGGAAAACAAAAAGTAAGTGTCTGTCATCAACCGTGCAATTCCTAAATTCGTGTTTCAACCCCAAAATCAATCTCATATAACATGCGAGCTTGGACATTACTCCTCATAATCATTCAGTTTTCTGCAAGCAATACTGTAGCCCAATCCATCGAGGGAAAATGGAAGACCATTGACGATGCCACAGGCAAGGCGAAATCGGTTGTGCAGATTTTCGAATCTGGTGGCAAGTATTATGGTAAGATCATCCAGCTCTTCCGTGAGCCGGGTGAGGATCAGGATCCCGTGTGTGTGGAGTGCTCAGGAGCCAAAAAGGATAAGAAGATCATCGGTATGCAGATCATCGAGGATATGAGCAAGGGCAATGACGGCAACTATGTCGATGGAGAGATACTGGACCCGGAAAACGGCCGCACGTATGGATGCAAGATATGGCTGGAAGAGGGCAAGTTGAAAGTGCGAGGCTACCTGCTTTTCCTCTATCGTACCCAGACCTGGGAGCCCTACGATGGGTAGACAGGCCAGTGACGATATCGCCGCACAACAGTCAGCGACCATATTGCTCAAGGGCGAAAAAGTAAAGCTTCTGCCTAATAAGGCGTTTTACTGGGTCAGCGAAAAGCTCATGGTCGTTTCGGATGTCCACCTGGGCAAAGCCGGTCACTTTCGCAAACACGGCATTGCTGTGCCTGGCAATATTCATACTTACGACCTTCATCACCTGAGCTACTTGCTGCTCAATTATGATGTGGCAGAGCTCGTTTTTTTGGGAGACTTGTTTCACAGTGATGCCAATGCTGAATGGACGGTATTTGAGCAGTGGGCGGCAGAGTGGAGCCAAATCAAGCTTACCCTTGTACGGGGCAACCACGATATTTTGCCTGCTGCGGCCTACCGAAATTGTGGACTGCATTTGATCGATAGGTTGGAGGTAGGACCTTTTTCTTTCACCCATCAGGAGGAACCCGAAGCCGATCTCTACAATATTTCCGGACATGTACATCCAGCCATCAAACTGCGAGGCGCTGCCAAGCAGGGCCTGGTCTTGCCATGCTTCTACTTCCGCCCCAATCAAGCGTTTATGCCGGCATTTGGCAATTTTACTGGAACATACACCCTCCGAAAGCGCAAAGAAGACAAGGTGTTTGCCGTCACCTCAGACCGTGTCATACCAATTAAATGACCGTTTGTAGTCTCAAATTTTTACTTTTATATAAATATTTTTTACTTGGTGCAGGTTACCAATCACTCTTTTGTTGTATTAATTATCAGGATATTCATATATCCTAACTGTGTATGAAGGACAGCGAAATTCTTGACAGGATAGGTCAAGGAGATGAGAAGGTGCTGGAGTTTTTGTACCAGAAACATTATAGGATGATGTTGAATCTGGTGCTCCGAAACAATGGCACCGAGGATGAAGCGAAAGACATTTACCAGGAAGCACTCGTTGCCTTCTGGCAAAAGGCGAGTAGCGGTAACCTTGTTCTCACTTCCAGAATTAGTACCTACCTCTACAGTATCTGTCAGAATTTGTGGAGAAAAGAGCTAGATAGAAAGGGCCGATTGTCAAACGAGGAAAAAGACGGCCAAGATTTCCAAACTTATGAAGAAGGAGAGAATTACAAGATTGTAATCTCTTGCATCGAAGAACTCGGAGATGTATGTAAGAAGATTCTTACCTACTATTACTTCGAAGGGATGTCGATGACTGACATAGCAGAAATAATGAGTTTCGCTAACACTGATACTGCTAAAACAAAAAAGTATAAGTGTAAGAAGCGATTGGATAGTTTAATAAAAGAACGTTACACTAGAAAAGACTTTTTTTGACAATGTACTCCGACCAGTTTGATAGAATCGATCAATACCTGCGAGGGAAATTTTCTGCCGCAGACGCAAGCGAATTCGAAGCGCAGTTAGCTTCAGATCCGGCTTTGTCCGAGGAGTTTGCTATGCAGAAGAACATTGTGGAAGGTATCCGCCATTACCGAAAGCAGCAACTAAAGCAGCAACTTGCTAACGTGAGCGTTCCTGAAGCGCCAGCCTGGCAGTCCATTGGAGCCAAAGGGTTGGCTGTTGCCATTGCCGCTTCTATAGTAGTAGTAAGCACCTGGTATCTTAATACAGACACCGAGAGTGCTGCGGAGCCAACAATGATCACAATGGAAGGCCCTCAATACTCCACCCCGAAATTTACACTTCCTGAGTTGAAGCCAGTGGAGGAGGTAAAGGTCGAACGAGCCCCAGTGCGAACTCGGGTAGCAGAAGAAGTCTCAGCACCAGTATTGGTGGCAGAGGAGTCTCCTAAGGCTACATTCGATGCGGGAGTCGTACTTCCTGAGGACAATAGCTCAGCGTCAGATACAGAGTTTGTGCCTGAAGAAGTGAGTGAAGAATTCAAGTCTTCTACACATAAGATCACAACTGAGGTGCTGGAGGTAGACAACTTTGATAGCCAGAGTGAGGATCTGCGTTACGAATACTTTGATGGTAAGCTTGCCCTCTATGGCAACTTCGGAGATTCCCCATATCAGATTCTCGAAATCAATCAGCAAGGTGAGAAGCGTCTCTTCCTGTATCATGAGGATGCGTACTTCGCAATAGCGAATACTTCGAAACCTCTCCCTCTGGTGAAAATCGAAGATCCTGAGATGATCGAGGAATTGGAGATCTTCAAGAACGAAAAGTAGACCTCCGTTGGCAACATTTGTTACTTTTGAGTAGCAAATGCAGCCTCGAAAACCCAGGAAGAAAAGAAAATTAGGAAGTTATCCTTTTATGAGCGTGGTGTTCAGCATCACGCTTTCTTTGTTGGTGATCGGCCTATTTGGATTGCTGTTTGTCCACAGCCAGCAGTTGAGCTCAGCGATACAGGAAAACGTAGAGCTTCAGGTCTACTTGCACAAAAACATTACCGCCAGCGAAAGAAACCGTATGGAGAGGATCCTTGGCACGAAAGACTACGTGCTGAAGAAGGATGGTTCCCCCCTTATCAGATTTATCAGCCGCGACCAGGCGGCACAGGATTTTGTGGAAGCCACAGGCGAGGACTTCACCGACCTGTTGGGTGAAAACCCCCTCAGGGACTTATTCATTGTAAATATTGACTTTGGCTATCAGTCACTGGATAGTCTGGAGGTAGTGGAGGCCGATATCGACGCCATGCGCGGGGTGTATGAGGTAAATTATGTAGCATCCCTCGTTGAGAGCATCAACGAAAACCTGACCAAAGTTGGTCTGGTGTTACTAGGTTTCGCCCTCATTTTGCTGATTGTGGTGGTCATTCTTATCAATAATACCATCAAGCTGGCCCTTTTCTCCCAGCGTTTTCTCATTCGGAGTATGCAACTCGTGGGAGCAACAGCTGGTTTTATCAAAAGGCCTTTCCTCGTGAGATCCGCTTTGTATGGTGGCCTGGCGGGATTCCTGGCTTGCAGCATATTGTATCTCCTCTATCAATCAGCATTGACGAGGATTGAAGACCTCGGCGAGCTACGGGATCAGCAGAGCCTCATTACCTTATCCTTGATCATTGTAGGAATAGGTATCTTTGTGGCCTATTTCAGTACCATGCGAGCCATCAAACGGTATTTGAGGACATCCTTGGACGAACTTTATTAAACAATTTTCACGCACGTATATGGCTGACAACAAATTCGCTTTTACGAAAATGAATTACATCCTCATGATAGGAGGCCTCGTCCTGTTGGCGATCGGTTTCTTCGTGATGACCCTGGATAACGAGGATTATGGCTTCGGTTTCCTGGGATTGACCCTTGGACCCATCATCGTAATGCTGGGTTTCCTCGCACAATTCGTCGCCATTCTCTATAAGCCGAAGAAAGATTCGGAGTCCGCATAAAACTTAGATGACCTGGATTGAAGCACTCATTCTGGGCCTGTTGCAGGGGCTGACAGAGTTCTTACCCGTCAGTAGCAGCGGTCACCTGGAAATTGGTAATGTATTGCTGGCCGTGGAGGCTGAGGACCACTTATTGTTTACCGTTTTGGTACATGGTGCCACGGCTGTCAGCACGATCATTGTCTTCTGGAAGGATATCGTTCAGTTAATCCGTGAACTTTTCGAATGGAAGTGGAATGATGCCTGGCAGTTTGCAACGAAAATTGTGATCTCCATGATCCCGGTGGCGGTCGTGGGGCTTCTATTTGAAGAGGAGATTGAGCAGCTCTTTTCGGGAAATCTATTCCTCGTTGGGTCAGCCCTCATCGTGACCAGCGCACTTTTGTTCTTTACCTACTTCCAAAAATCCAATGACAAGAGTGTCTCTTATGTGGCGGCTTTTGTAATTGGCCTCGCGCAGGCCCTTGCGGTACTGCCGGGGATCTCGCGGTCAGGGGCCACGATCGCTACAGCGTTGATGTTGGGAGTGGAACGTACAAAGGCCACACGATTCTCTTTCCTGATGGTGCTGATCCCGATCCTTGGTGCTTCACTCCTCAAGGCAAAAGACTATATAGAAGCCCCAGAAGCTGCGGGCGCTATTGCTACGGGGAGCTTAGTGGTTGGATTCTTTGCGGCCTTGATATCAGGCTACATCGCTTGTCGGTGGATGTTGAGCATTGTGCGCCGCGGAAAGCTGACCTATTTTGCCGCATATTGTCTCATTGTGGGTTTGGTAGCCATTTTCTCTCAGTTGTAATTGACCTCCGCATCCACATACGAAGAGGGTCGTTTGCTACTTATCGACAAACCTTATGAGTGGACGTCTTTTGATGTCGTAAAAAAGCTGCGCTCGGTGCTGAAGGTGAAGAAGATCGGTCACGCAGGGACACTTGACCCTCTCGCCACAGGATTGCTACTGATCGCCACTGGCAAGTTCACGAAGAAGCTGCAGTTCCTGCAGGCCGAAGACAAAGAATATGAAGGAACCATCGAGATAGGGCGGACTACACCTTCCTATGATCTCGAAACGCCTTTCGACTCCGAATCCTCATGGGAGCACATTAAAGTAGAACATCTGCAGGCCGCCGCTGAGGAGCTGACAGGTCCGATTGAGCAGTTTCCGCCTGCACACTCTGCGGTGAAAGTCGATGGCCAACGAGCATATAAGAGAGCGAGGGCCAACAAGGAAGTAAATCTGAAGTCGCGGGCTGTGACGATCCATCGGTTTGATCTTTTGGAGACCAGACTACCTGAGGTGGACTTCAGCATACACTGCAGCAAGGGTACTTACATCCGGAGCATGGCGCATGATTTCGGAAAAAAGTTAGGTGTTGGCGCTTATCTGAAAGGCCTTCGTCGGACGGCCATTGGCGAGTACCGTCTGGCAGATGCGCACACTCTGGAAGAATTTATTCAGTCCCACACCCTCGCAAAGAATGAAGGTAATTGATCGAGTAGCGGACCTTGGCTCCTTACGTTTCGCGGTAGTCACCAGCGGCACCTTCGATGGAGTGCACCTAGGTCATCGGAAGATCCTTCAAAGGGTATGCAAAATCGCAAAAGAACAAGGGGGTGAAAGCCTGGTGGTCACTTTTTGGCCACATCCTCGCTCTGTTTTGGGAGATGGCTGGGGTGATTTGAGATTGCTAACCACTTTCGAGGAGAAGATCCATCTGTTGGAAGATACCGGTATAGATTATCTCGTGAAGATCCCATTCACACGAGAATTTTCGGAGATGTCTTCAGAGGAATTTGTTCGCGATATCATTGTTGATCGACTTGGTACAAAAAAGTTGATCATCGGCTATGACCATCGTTTCGGTAGAAACAGAGAGGGCGGTTTTGACTACCTGAAGGAGAATCAGAAGGAATTCGGTTTTGAGATCGAAGAGATCTCTCGAGAAGATATCGATGAAGTGGGCATCAGTTCCACAAAGATCAGAAAGGCCCTGGCAGCCGGGGATGTCGATCTGGCGGCGAAATTCCTGGGCAGGCCCTATCACCTCGGTGGAATTGTCACGAGGGGTGACCAGTTGGGCAGGACATTTGGCTATCCCACAGCCAATATTTACATACCAGAGGAGTATAAGCTGGTACCTGCAGACGGTGTCTACGTAGTGCGGGTCGGTCTGTCTGATAGGTGGTTTGAGGGTATGCTCAATATTGGAATGAGACCAACAGTGGATGGAACCTCGCGGCGAATAGAAGTGAATATTTTTGACTTTGACGAGGACATTTACGGCCAAAGAATCAGTGTTCACCTCCTGCAGCGCCTTCGATACGAAATGAGATTTGAAAATGTGGATGCGCTGATTGGACAGCTGGCAAAAGACAAGAAGGAAGCGCAGGCCTATTTGCGAACCTGGAACCAAGATTGATATGAAGACTTCAGACATAAAATTCAAAGTCCACCTGGATAACGACAACGTCCCCGAAAAGATCGAATGGGATGCCGATCAAAAAGAGGCTGCCGGGTGGAGTGAGACCAAGAGCATTTCCGTCTCGCTGTGGGACGAGCAAAGTAAGAACACATTGAGAATCGACCTTTGGACCAAAGACATGCCTGTCTTTGATATGAAGAGATTCTACATCGACTGCATCGGAGGAATTGCTCAGAGCCTTCTCAACTCTACAGGCGATGAAATAATGGCGGCCGAGTTGAATGATGTCTGTGATCGACTGGTCGAGCACGTCAAGAAGGAGCAACAATAGCCAGATTTAGGTAAAAGACAGCCTGATCCATTGAAGGCTATCGAAGTGCAAATTCCTTAGGTACAACGGCTATTTCTGAAGACCTTTTCGCATTTGCGATTGTCTCAAAAGAATGCCACTGGAAACGTTTGCGAAACTGTTTTTCACAAAAATTTTACCTAATATTAGGAATTATTAATAGTTCTAAACCTCAACCGTATGAAAAGAACGCTTACACATATAGTTCTTACATTAATAGTATGCATGCATACGTTCGCCTTCGTCTATGCGCAAGGCACGACGATCTCCGGGAGCGTCGTAGATGAGACAACCGGGGAGTCACTGGTGGGTGTCAACATACTAGTGAAAGGAACCGTTCTGGGGACAATCGCAGATCTTAACGGAAATTTCAATCTCAGCGTGAGATCAGCTCCGCCTCTTACGCTGGTAGTATCGAGCGTCGGCTACGAGCAGAAAGAGGTCGAAATTACCAATGCTAATACTACCGGGCTGACGATCAACCTTCGAGAGTCGGTGCTACTGGGGCAGGAGGTTGTTGTCTCTGCATCCCGTGTCGAGGAAAGTACACTACGCTCGCCGGTTTCCATCCAGCGAATGGATATCCTCGACATACAGAACAATGCCACGACCGATTTTTATGATGCCTTGAAGAACATGAACGGCATCGACTTCAGTACACAGAGTCTTACTTTTAAGTCTGTCAATGCGCGAGGGTTTGGCTCGAATGGTAATACGAGATTTGTACAGCTAATTGATGGTATCGACAACCAGGCGCCGGGACTTAACTTCCCTGTGGGCAACGTAGTTGGTATCGGAGAGCTCGATCTGGAGAGCGTGGAAATGATACCAGGACCTGCTTCGGCGCTATACGGTCCTAACGCCCTGCAGGGTATTCTTCTGATGAAAAGCAAGAGTCCCTTCGACTATCAGGGTCTGTCAGCTTACGCCAAGCTTGGTGTCAACCATATCGACGGAGAAGACGATGATCCATCGCTCTATCAGGACTACGGGTTCCGATATGCCAAGGCATTCAACAACAAGTTTGCGTTCAAGATCACTGGCTCCTATTTGGGTGCCAATGACTTCATTGGAGTTGATACACGAGATCAAGGTGCGGCGACAGGGTTTGTCGTCGAGCGCGGCCAAAGTGAGCGTGGTGACAATCGCTTTTATGATGGGGTCAATGTTTATGGAGACTTTCTCATTGACATGGCCACAATAGGGAACGCCTCGCCAGCCCTGGCACCACTTAGATCGCTGTTGCCAAGTGGACTTCAGGGATCTTTCACTCCTCGTGGGTATGATGAATCTTCATTCGTGGATAATCGGACCGAGAGTATCAAGCTGGGAGCGGGATTGCACTACAGACTCAATGACAATGTGGAGCTCCTGGGACAGTTCAACTGGGGTAGTGGAAGCACAGTGTACACGGCAAATGACCGATTCGTTCTGGATAACTTCGTCATTTGGACGGGTAAGGTGGAACTACGGGGTTCTAACTTCTTCTTAAGGGCTTACACGACTCAGGAAGATTCTGGCGATAGCTATGCAGCCAATACGGTGGCATCACTCGTTAATCAGAGATTTTATTTGACGCCGTATGCCACGGGTTTCCTGGGCAGCAGACTTGCAGGTCTTAGCATTGATCAGTCACATGCCGCAGGAAGGAGCCTGGCCGACCTTCAGCAACCTGCGGCCGGGAGCCAGCCGTTCAATGAAGCGGTAGATGAATTCCGATCAAGGTCCATTGCGGATGGAGGTGCCCTGTTCCTCGATAAGTCCAACATGTATCACTATGAGGGAAGCTACAACTTTAGCAACGATATTGAGTTCATGGACCTGGTAGTAGGAGCCAACCTCAGGAATTTCAACCTTAATTCTGAAGGTACACTATTCGCCCTCGAGGACAGCGGAGACGAGATCTCCTACATAGAATACGGCGCCTATGCCCAATTGAAGAAGAGCTTTCTCAATGACGCTCTGGACATTCAGGCCTCTATTCGTTATGACAAAAACGAATTCTTCAATGGCCAGTTCTCGCCACGATTCAGTGCAGTATTGGAAGTCGCCCCTGATCACAATATTAGAGGTTCATTCCAGCGCGGTTTCCGTATCCCGACTACTCAGGATCAATTCATCGATTTGAACGTGGTTTCAAGATGGTTGATAGGTAGTGCCGACTTCCTGAAGCAGCGTTACAATTTCATCGACAACACCGCAGCCTCGGTGACATATCTGAGATCCGACCTACAGGATGTGGCTGCTGGTGAGCTTTCTATAGAGGATCTTCAGCCGGCTACCGATCTATTGGCGGAGGAGTTTGATACAGAGAAAGTAAATACAATGGAGGGTGGTTACCGAGGTCTGTTCCTGGACGGCCGCCTACTGATCGATGGTTTCTACTACTACAACATCTATCAGGACTTCATAGCCGAGGTATCACCGGTACAGGCTTATCAGTCGGATGGTAATCCTGGGACCACACGTGAAGAATTGCAGACTCCCATTCCAGGCTTTGATGCGACTACGTCTGCTGGAAAGCTGGCGATCCTTAATGGCGATGTACCTACGCAAACCTATGGTGTGGATATCAACGCGGATGGAAATGTGAGGTCCCATGGATGGGGCTTGAGTGCGGAGTACACCTTGAATGGTGGCTATCGTCTGTCAGGAAACGTGTCGTACAATGAGCTAATCTCAGATGAAGATTTGCAGGAGCAAGGGTTCCTTGCAGCTTTCAACACGCCTGAGTATCGCTACAATGTCAGCTTTGGGAATCGCAAGGTCACACCTAATCTAGGCTTTAATTTGGCCTGGAGGTGGCAGGAAGCCTTCCTCTGGCAATCATCGTTCGGTACGGCTGTGATCCCCGCTTTTGGGACCCTGGATGCCCAGGTGTCTTACAAGCTGCCGGACTTGAAGACTATCGTGAAACTTGGGGGTTCGAATGTCCTGAACGAGCGCTATACCACCTCTTATGGTAACCCAAGGCTTGGCGCCATCTTTTACCTCCAGTTGACATTTGACGAATTCCTAAACTAAGAGAAGAAATGAAGATCAATATTCAATATATCCTTTTGGCGCTGTTGGTGATTGTAGTGGCGTCATGTACAAGTGAGGAAGATCTTATCCAGGAGCGGGAGGACAATAATCCATTGCCGACGATCCCTAGTTTTGACCCGGGTTCACTGGATTTGACTAAGTACGTAGCGATTGGGAACTCTGTCACTTCGGGCTTTGCTGACGCGGCTCTCTACCCTGGTGGCCAGCTTAATTCACTCCCTGGAATGATTGCCGATCAGTTTGCCCTTGCCGGTGGAGGGGATTTTGTTTACCCTCCCATTTCGTCAGGATTTGGCTTTGGTGGTTCCGATGGGCAGGGGGGCGTCCGAGGACGGTCCTTCATAGACGTCGGTGCCGCGATATCAGATCCATCGCAGGCGATACAGTTCAAGTCAGGAACACCTCTTGTTGGGTCAGGAATAGGTCCTGCGGGTCTCAATAATTTTGGAGTACCAGGGGCGCGGGTGATCGACCTGGTTACCGCCGGGTATGGAAACTTCAACCCTTACTATGGGGCTTTCCAGTCTGATCCCACAGCTTCAATTCTGGCGGATGCTATCAGTGCCGGTCCCACTTTCTTCACGATGTTCATTGGCAACAATGACGTACTCGGTTATGCGGCTACGGGTGGAAAGTCAGGAGAAGACTTCAATCCACTCGACCCTACGACCATGACGGACGTTGCCTCCTTCACCGCCGCTTTCCAGGCTTGTCTTGATGCGCTTGCCGCTACCGGCGCTGAAGGTGCGGTGTTGAACATTGGCCCGGTCACGATCTTGCCTTATTTCCAGACAGTGACGGCGCTCTCCCCTACCGGTACCTATGAGTTCATTACTCTGGATCAGGCGACAGCAGATCTCGTCAACGCGGGATATGCGGAGTACAATGGTGGACTCCAGGCGGGATTTGCATTGGGAATGATCGATGCGGATGAACTGGCAGCACGCACGGTGGCCTTTGAGGCTGGAGACAATGCCCCTGTACTGACCGATGAGAGCATGACGGTGATCGACCTCTCAGCAGCGAATGGCTTGCCTCCCGGGACGATTGTACTTCCGCCGCTTAGACAGGCGAATGCCCAGGATGTATATCCGCTGACGGCTATAGCGGCGATCGGCTCTCTGGCAGATCCTAACGATCCCACCTCGGTGATAGGCGTAGGTGTGCCGGTACCTGACTCTCTTACTTTGACATTCCCGGAGCAGGTCAACGTGATCACACGGACTGCCGAGTTCAATGGCGTGATCTCTGCCTTGGTGCCAAACTACCCCAACCTAACCTTGGTAGATATTCAGCCCATTTTTGCAGATGGATTTGGCTTAACGCCCGAGCAGGCTGCAGCATTGGCACTAACACCTGCAGCTATAGCGGCTGCTGATGGGGAGCTGGGGATCGAAGTGGATGGGTTCACTATGGTGCCCCTCAGCCTGGATGCCAATTCCCTGTTCAATAGCATTTTCTCCACTGATGGTATTCACCCCAATCCACGTGGAGCTGCCCTTGTTGGCAATGAAGTCATTAGTGCCGTGAATGCGGCTTTTGGTGCGCAGATCCCGCCGATCGATGTGTTGGCGCGCCCTGGCATCTTTGTAGAAGGCCTATAACAGTAACCCAAATTACTGGAGACCCTCAGCACTGTGCTGGGGGTTTTTTATTTTAGACAATCCATGGAGGACTTCAAACATCTGCGCAGGATCAGAAGGCGACTATACATTGTAGTATTTGGTACAGACACTCCCGCTGGGAAGCTGTTTGACGTGGTGCTGCTTTATACTATTCTTCTGAGCATTATCCAGGTCATGCTGGAAAGCGTAAACTCCATAAATGACAGGTACGAGCACTTTTTCACTGTCTCAGAATGGACCTTCACAATTCTCTTTACTATTGAATACCTGCTACGGCTCTTCATTTCCCGTAGGCCCTGGCACTATGCAAGAAGTTTCTTTGGTGTAATCGATCTTCTGGCGATCCTCCCGACCTATATCGCATTGTTTGTGACAGGGGGATCTTATCTGGTAGTGATCAGGGCGATTCGCCTACTGCGTGTCTTTCGGATCCTCAAGCTGTCACGTTACATCAAGGAAGCGGAGTTCATCACCAAAGCGCTCATGGCCAGCAGGTACAAAATATTGGTCTTCCTGGGTGCGGTGTTCACACTTTGCATCATCACAGGTACGCTCATGTACCTGATCGAGGGAGGCGAAAATGGATTTACCAGCATTCCCAAAAGTATCTACTGGACGATCGTCACAATTACCACGGTCGGATACGGTGATATTGCTCCCCAAACAGTGATAGGACAGACAGTGGCCTCGGTCGTCATGCTGATGGGTTATGCCATCATCGCGGTACCCACAGGTATTGTCAGCGCGGAAATGGCCCTTGCTGCTAGAGATGAGAGTGGGCACGCGCACCAATGCCACAACTGTGGCTTTAGCTCGGACAACGATGGGGATCAGTACTGCTCGCAGTGCGGTACACGTTACATCGAAAGGGAGTGATTAGATCTTCTCCTTTGCGAGGTTCGCATGCAGCTCATTGATCTTCATCAAGGCCGCTGAGCCATACCAGGGATGCAACTCAAGCGTCAAGCTACCCGCCTCTATTGCTGGGTCTGACATAGCTATTTTTTCAGCTTCTTCCAATGATTCCACGGCGAAGATGTAGATGCCCCGAATATCACCATCATCCATGAAAGGACCAGCGAGTACCAACTTTCCCTGGCGCGCAAGCCGTTGAATATTGTCGAGGTGAGCCCGTTGGAGCTGGTCGCTTTCTTCCTTCGGCAGGTCTCGATTAGGGCCTTTCTTTAAGTAGGCAAAAACGTACTCCCTCATGCCATAATCATCGGCACCCACCTCCTCGGCCATATCGGCATCATACGAAGACGTGCCCTCGGAGGTGCCATCTTCTGCTGCGATCGCGGAAGTATTGGGGGCACTTGCAGTTTCGGTATCCGTCGGGGAAGTCGGTGCAGTGCACTTCACGGTGAAAATGGACAAAAGCAAAAGAAAAGCCGCCTTATTCATGATAGTAGGTTAATTGCTCGAAACAAAAGGGTTCGCTCCTGCAAACATAGTTAAGATGACTTGAGACTTTTGCCCAACGGTAGATCGCCTATGAACGATCACGCGACCATACTGATATATTGCAATTTCTCCTGATCCAGGATTTCAAGTCGGTTGCCCTGAAAGTCAAGGATCTTGTCCGTATTGAACTCCTTGATGAGTCTCGAGATGGATTCAGGCGATGTCGATATGAGATCGGCCATGTCTTTTCTTGTTATAGGCAACTCCATTTGATGGTGGCGATAGATCTTTTCACCAAGGAAGAGGACGAGTTCGGCGAAGCGCCCTCGAATTTGTTTCTGTGTAAGGTTGAACATTCTGTCATATCCTTTCATTACCTCCTCGCTTAGCATTTTGATGATTTCGACGGCGAAGTCATGATTTTCGACACAGAAGTCCCTGAATAGATCGATGTCCACCTGGCAGATGTCACAGTCTGTCAGCGCCTCGATACTATAGGGATAAACCGATTCACGCTGCCCGAAGATGGAGGGGAGTCCGATGAAATACCCAAGCGTCTCAACAGAGATAATCGTCGGGTGATCGGCACTCTCAAGATAGATCTTGACGAGTCCTTTTCGGACAAACATCATGTGGGCGATGAATGCGCCCTGCTTGCACAAAGTCTGGCCCTTGGTGAATCGGATCTCTGTACGATGCCTATCTACTCTCAGCAATTGGTCGTCGGTTAGCTTTTTAAAGGCATTTGACATGCAACTGCAGTTGGCGCATTTGATGAAGATATTCGGTCTTCCAAACGGGGTACTCATATGCAACTTTTGACTTGATCTGGATCAATAATTTCTTTGATCAAGATAGGACTGAACGTTGATCCCTGACAGGAGAAATGTCATGGTTGAAAACTGATTAATATCTACTTTGCAATTGCATTGAAGGCCTGATATGCGATCTGAATAATGGAACGGTCACCCATTAAACACTGGAGGCGCATATGAGGATACTAAAAATCATCACTATCTACCCGGCAGCACTTCTGCTTACTTTCACCGGCTGCCAAGGTCCGTCCAACATACAAAACTTGGATTATTCAAGCACCGAAGCTTTGGTGCAATCAGCGAAAGGATTCATCACCGAGATCACTCCCTCGATGCTGAGAGAGATGATGGATTCGGAGGAGATGTATGTACTGCTGGACGTCCGAAACAAAGGTGAATTTGAGCGAGGCTACATACCGGGCGCTGTCAATATTCCTCGAGGTTCACTCGAATTCTGGATAGGCAAGGAGTCTTTCTGGGATGATGAAGGAATGTATGTTCCGCTTCAGGAGGACAAGCTGATCCTCACCTGTAGAAGCGGCAATCGTAGCAGTCTATCTGCTTACACTCTGCAAAAAATGGGATACAATGATGTGTATTCCCTGGAGGGAGGCTGGCTGGCCTGGAAGGAGGCCTACCCCGACCTCGTACTATCCATGCTTCCTGCGACTACTGACGGCCCCGCAGCACCTGTTGCGGAGGAGGAGGAGCCAGGAGGCTGCTAAAAATCGAAACATTAGAAACCACTTTTTTGAATCTTAAACCCTCGTTATCATGAAAACAATAGCAAAACTTAGCTTGCTAGCGCTCTTGCCATTGGTTGTGTTGGTTGGCTGTAAAGACAATGATGGGGACGTTGCTCCTGTATCAGCATTTGATACAATGACTGATTACATGATCCAGTCCAATCTGGATGTACCTGATGTATTGAGCGGCTGGATTGTCGGCGCACCCGATGACGCCTCTCTCGCTGACTTTGTAGACGACTACTATATCATTGATGTTAGGAGTCAGTCTGATTTTGAGCAGGGGCACATTGAAGGTGCCGTTCGTACGAACCTCGTGGATGTCCTATCCACTGCTCAAAATGCTAACAAGCCTATTTTGGTAGCCTGCTATACAGGACAGAGTGCAGGGCACGCCGTGATGGCCCTAAGGCTGAGCGGTTATTCTGACGCGAAAGTGCTGAAGTTTGGCATGTCCGGATGGCATAGTGACCTGAGCGGCCCATGGAGTGGAAATACAGGCGACGCCGCGGTCGGGCATGAAGCCTGGACAGATGGTCCCGTTGCTGAAAATCAAACCTTTAGCAAACCTTCATTCACCACAAATGCATCGACTGGTGAAGCGATATTGGCCGAGAGAGTCCAGTATATGCTAGAGAATGGTTTTCAAGGGGTATCAAATGAGCAAGTATTAGGAGATCCTGGTAGCTTCTTCATCAACAACTACTGGGCAGCGGACGATGTGAGCACTTATGGCCATATCGATGGCGCCTATCGCATCCTGCCATTGACACTAGCCGGCGGTCAGTATATGAATCTGGATCCTAGCGAGACAGTTGTCAGCTACTGCTGGACTGGTCAGACATCCTCCATGTTGACAGCCTATCTGACTGTACTTGGCTACAATGCCAAGAGTCTGAAGTTCGGCGCCAATGGAATGATCTATTCAGAGCTTCAAGGACACAAGTATGCTCCGCCTTCAGTGGACTTACCTGTTGTGACCGATTGAGCTTGAGCTTGGGAGTCCGGGCCTCCCGGCCCGGCTCTTCCATGAAACTATTTGTTGAACCCCCAACTATCGTGAGCCATGAAAACTTTACGCCCAATAATTCTTATTATCTGCGTGGCACTGATGGGTTACCAGGCGCAATCACAAGGATGTGCCGAGCCCACCTCCGATGAAGGCGTAGTTGTATTTGGATTCCTCCAACCCCAGTTTGATTATGTGATGGCAGAGGAAGGCAATTCCAGTACGTTTCGCTTCAATCGGATGAGAATTGGCGTCATGGGGAATATTCCTTATGACTTCGGTTATTACGCATTGCTGGAAACAAGTCCATTCTTCAACGATGACGGACAGATTTTCCTGATCGATGCCTTTGTGAGCTACAATCGCTATGAATTCGCCAGGGCCTCTGTGGGTCGGTTTAAGAAACCAATTGGCCTTGAGCTGCTGACGCCTTGTTCCGGACTACATACCATCGAGAGATCCATGGTGGTCAATGAACTGACAGGCCCGACTAACAGGGATATGGGATTTACCGTCATGGGAGGCAACCGAAACTCCCTGGTCTCCTATCAGGTGGCCATTATGAATGGTGGCAATAGTGGCTGGCTCAATGATAACGGCTTTATGGACTACTATGGTCGAGTGGACCTCAGGCCTATCAAAGGAATTTCAATAGGAGGTAGTTTTTCGTATGGCGAGAGCAACCCCACCATCGAAGACGAAGGTGCTGAGAATGATCAGCGATTCCGCTACGGTACTGACATTGACTATCAGTGGAACAAGCTTCGAGTACAGTCCGAGTACCTCTTTGGAGAGGACCGCGGATCTTACACAACTGGAGGTGGTTGCGAAGGCGACGCCGAACTACATGAAGGATCCATCAAGAGACAAGGATTCTACGTCATGGGCATGTACGATGTCACTCCACAAATCCAGCCGGTTATCAAGTACGAACAATATGACGAGGATCGAAGCATAAGTGACAACCTTCGACAGGTGACCACTTTTGGTGTCAACATCTTCTTCAATGACTGGACCCGATTACAGGTCAACTACCTCTACAAAGCTGAGGATCCCGAAGAAGTCAAAAACGACGCCCTACTCGTCCAAATACAAGTAAAAATCTAGCATACGATCATGAAAAAGTTAATGGTAATAGCCCTGTCCTTGATTCTGAGCATTGCATGGCAAAGCTCGTGGGCACAAATAGATGTAATCTCCGCGAAAGATGCGGCTGCTCTTCTTGGCGATGGCAACACAGTCTTTGTTTCTACTCGCACCCTAGCGGAT
Source organism: Cyclobacteriaceae bacterium (assembly GCA_965227935.1). GTDB lineage: Bacteria > Bacteroidota > Bacteroidia > Cytophagales > Cyclobacteriaceae > JAWPMT01. The sequence goes on from CBDDGS010000055.1 coordinate 2,089,820, forward strand.
TATCAGAAAGTACACGTCAAAGGTGCAGTTCATATTGATCATAATTCCCTTTATGGAGATATGACCATGCTTAAGAGTTCTCAGGAGGTCGCAAAGATCCTGGGAGACAACGGCATTTCTGACCAAAGCAGGATCATTCTTTATGATGATGGAAGTGGTAGATACGCCGGTCGGATGTATTGGATTTTGACGTACATGGGTGCCGACAACGTGCAAATCATAGACGGAGGTATGAAGGGATGGAGAATGGCTCGCAAGCCTGTAACCAAAAATCCAACTACCGTTGCTTCCACTACCTTCAACGCCAATGTGAACAAATCCATCCTGGCCACGATGTCGGAGGTCAAGTCAGCAATTGACAATGGCTCCTATGTGCTGGTCGATGTTCGCTCTTCCGAGGAATTTGAAGGCAAAGCCACTGCAAACGTTAGACCTGGTCATATCCCCTCTGCGGTCAATCTGGATTTTGCCAGCGTGCTGGATGAGAGAGGTATGATCAAGCCTGAATCAGAGCTTACCGCGCTTTTCACAGAAGCGGGGATAACCAAGGGCAAAACTGTAATTCTCTATTGTCAGACCAGTGTACGTGCTGGTATCGTCTTCGCAGCGTTGCGGGGACTTGACTATTCAAAGGTAAAAGTCTACGATGGTGCTTATATGGAATGGCAATCGCTCTCTGCCAACAAAGTAGCCATGAGATAGACTGACTTGTAGTATATGTAAAGGTGGGTGAGAATCCCACCTTTCTTTCCAAGAAACCCCCAAAGTTATGTTTCGTACGAATCGACGAGAATTCCTAAAAATTGCATCGATTGGTACGGGAACTGTGATGGCTGCTCCACACCTATTGGGAGGCCAGAGCAATCCGGACCATGAGCAATACCTCGTCAAGAAAATACCTACCTATTGCGACGTTTGTTTTTGGAAGTGTGCCGCCTGGGGTCATTACAACCGGGAAGGCCAACTCTGGAAGCTCGTCGGCAATGAAAATGACCCCCTTTGCAAAGGTCGTTTGTGCCCCAGAGGATCGGCAGGGCTCGGTATGTTCCGAGATGCTGATCGGCTGAAGACCCCGTTGATCCGGAGCGAAAAAGACGGTATACAATACTACCGTGAGGCCAGTTGGCCGGAGGCTTTGGATCATATTGCGCTGAAATTGAAGGGTGTGATGGATGAACATGGCCCCGAGTCAGTGGCCCTTTTCAATCATGGCACCTCAGGAAAACATCTGGGCCGTCTGCTCAAGGCATTTGGTAGTAGCAATATCGCTGCGCCGTCATACGCCCAATGTCGAGGACCTCGTGAAGTAGCTTTCGAAACCACCTTCGGCAAACAACTGGGATCACCGGAGCCCCTGGATATGGAAAACGCGAAGTGCCTGGTTTTGATTGGTTCCCACCTCGGTGAGAACATGCACAATACACAGGTCCAGGAGATGTCTGACATGATTGGCAAGGACTTGCCCATTATCACGGTGGATCCACGGCTGTCCACTGCAGCAGCGCACTCCAGGTACTGGTTGCCCATCAAGCCATCGACGGACCTCGCCCTGTTGCTGGCTTGGATGCATGTCTTGATCTACGACGATATCTATGACAAGGACTACATCGATAAATATGCCTTTGGTTTTGAGGACCTGAAAGAGCACGTAAGGGACTTCACTCCAGAATGGGCCGCTCCCATAACACGATTGAATGCAAAGGACATTCGAAAAACTGCCTGGGTCATGGCGGAGGCAGCGCCGGCCACGATCATCCATCCCGGGCGACACGTCACCTGGTACGGCGATGATACGCAGAGATGCCGGGCTATAGCCATCCTGAATGCGCTCCTAGGCTCATATGGCCGTAAAGGAGGGTTCTTTATGTCTGCAGGGGCAAGGGCGCCTTCGTTCCCACACCCGCCATACCCGAAGCCCCAATGGAGTTGGAGGGATACCTGCGATGGCCAATATCAATTGAGTCAAACAGCTGTATCCAATGTGCTGATCGATGCTTCTCACCCCGATTTTAGTGGTGAACACAAGATCAAAGCCTGGTTCGTTTCGGGCACGAATCTGATCGAAACGATTCCCAATCAACAAAGGACGATCGAGGCATTGCAAAATCAGGAACTTGTCGTTGTGGTGGACACCATGCCCATGGAGATCACCGGCTATGCTGATGTGGTACTTCCCGAGTGCACGTATATTGAGAGATATGACGATTTGAGGACATCTGCTTACAAGCAAGCTACGGTCGCCGTTCGAATGCCGCTTGCAAAGCCCAAATATCAATCCAAACCCGCCTCGTGGATTGCCCAGCAGCTGGCGCGGAGATTGGGGTATCGTGCCTACTTTGACTACGACGACTACGATGACGTCCTTGACTATCAACTGTCAAAGATGGGTAGTTCGTTGAGAGAGATCCGAAAGAAAGGCGTACTCACCTTTGATAGACCAGAGAGTGAGCTGTATTTCTCCGAGGGCAGTACGCCACAGTTCAATACACCCACGGGTATGATAGAACTCTACTCCTTCGCGTTGGAAGACGAAGGGTTCGATCCCATGCCTAACTACACGCCCCATCCTGACCCACCAGAAGGGTTCTATCGCCTCAACTACGGCAGAGCGCCGATGCACACATTCGCGAAGACCAATAACAATCCTGTTTTACAAAAGATCATGGATGAGAATAGCGTGTGGGTCAACCCCAAAGTAGCGAAGCAGTGGGATCTCAGTGAAGGTCAGTACGTATGGCTACAAAACCACCTCGGAAAAGTTTCATCTTTTCCAGGTAGGGTACGGCTTACAGAGAGAATAGGCTCAGACTCGATCTATATGGTCCATGGCTTTGGCCATTCCAACAAGAAATTGACGGGAAGCTATGGCAAGGGTGTGAGCGATACGGAGTTGATCACTCGCCCCTCCATCGATCCCATCATGGCAGGTACGGGTATGAGGAACTCATTTGTCACGTTTATTACAACCGATCCCGGGAAGGAGGTGATGTCATGAGATATGCTATGGCCATCGATACCCGCAAGTGCGTAGGATGCGCAGATTGCGAGATTGCGTGTAACATGGAAAACCATGTGCCGCTGGGATATACCCGATCCTGGATCACTGAAAGAGTGACTGGCGAGTATCCTCAAACGATGCTTGCCTTCCGAAGTGAACGCTGCAATCACTGTTCAAATACTCCTTGCGTGCGAACATGTCCCACAGGAGCAAGCTTCGTCGGAGAGGGAGGTATCGTGAAAGTGAACCAGAATAAGTGCATTGGCTGCGGTGCTTGTGTGGAGTCATGCCCCTACGATGCCCGCGTAATGCATCCCGATGGTTTTGCGGAGAAGTGCACTTTCTGCGATCACCGTGTAGAGCTTGGAATGCAGCCAGCCTGTGTGGATGTATGTCCCACGATGTGCATGTATTTCGGCGACATCGACGACAAGGAAAGTGAGATTTCGCAGGTGTTGGCAAAACACCACATCGAGACGCTGACGCCGGAAGCGGGCACACAACCCAACATCTTCTATATCACTTAGACTGCTAGAGCCATGAATGAAGAATATATCATCATCGGAAAAGACAACCCTTATGTGGATCCCGTTTTGCACCTGTGGCACTGGCCGATCGCGGTATACCTGTTCCTGGGAGGGTTGGCTGCCGGGTTGCTCTTCTTTTCCAGCTTTTACCACATCCTTGGCAAAGCCGAGAAGATGCCGACAGCGATGAAGTGGGCTTCCATTATTGCTCCTCCCGCCATCATTATAGGACTGGTTATGCTCTTCTTTGACTTGCATGCCAAGGCCCTGTTCTGGAGACTGTATACGACCGTGAGACTTACTTCTCCTATGTCCTGGGGTGCGTGGACACTCCTGATCATCACCCCGCTATCCATCCTTTGGGCCTTCCGATACTACGTCCAGTGGTTCCCAAGACTCACAGATCGGTTAGCATGGATGTCACAGCTTGAGGCGTATCTGGATCGAAACAGGACGAAACTTGCGTGGCCGCTGATGACCCTGGCGATCGTCCTGGGAGTCTACACAGGTATTTTGCTGTCCGCATTCAATGCCCGTCCCCTTTGGAATACGTCGGCATTAGGATTCCTATTCCTCGTGTCCGGTCTCTCGACAGCGGCGGCACTCATCCAGGGATTGAGTAGGAGCGAAGGAGAGAAAAGAACTTTCAGATATATAGATATGGGGCTGATCTTGACGGAGATCTTGCTGATCACCCATGTAATTATGGGATTGCTGGCAGGCCCTCAGGTACAGGTCGAAGCGGCGCAGCTGCTTCTTAGTGGACCATTTGCCTTTGGGTTCTGGTTCTTTGTCATTTTTCTCGGCCTTGTTTTACCGGCATTGTTCGAAGTATTGGAACAGGCAGGTCGGAAGATCCCGGCTTTTGTTGTACCCACCCTGGTTCTACTGGGTGGTCTGTTGTTCCGCATGATTATGATACATGCCGGTCAGATATCCTCGTACACTTAACTTGGGGGTTAGGTTCACGATAGGGTTTCGTGGAAGTAGGGTCACGTATATTCATGCGTGACCCGTTTTCTTTATGTCCGTAGGTAGGGTCTTTTCAGGAGATGAGAAAATCCGGATTCTTGAACTCTGGATTTGGGTACGAGTAGAATCCTTTCCCTGTCTTTACTCCCAATTCACCTCTGTCGATATGTTCCTTGAGCAGGTTGGCAAACCGCCGGCTCTTTTCGTCTTTGCGAACGCTCACAATCCTCCAGGCCGTGTCGAGGCCTACCTCATCGAGAATACCAAATGGTCCACGGGGCATCTTAAAGTTGCCCATCCATGAGCGATCGACATCCTGAATGCTGGCGACCTCACCCGTGACCAAAGCGCCAGCAGACCCCAGCACGGCCATTAACATATAATTGAAAATATATCCGGGGTGCTCTGTTTCAAGTTCAACCGGAGTCTGTTCCAGTTTGACCCCCAAATTCTTGAGAAGATCTTTCATCCAAGCAGCAGTGCCTGGATGTGGCATGATGTCGACGACATTGGCCCAGAATACATCGTGAAAGTGAAATGCACAGAAGTTGGGTGGTTGACCAATATGCTCCGCAATCATCGACGGTAAGAGGTAGGACGTGTTGGTGGTCATCGCGCAGCCTTTGGGTAACATAGGCACCAGCTGGGACCAAAAAGTGATCTTAGCATCGAGATCTTCGATAATTGACTCGCTGACAAAGTCCACGTCTTTGGTGGCAGCCTGCAGGTCAGTTGTCCATGTCAGGCGACTTAAGATTGTCGTCTTTGATGCTCCATCTACACGGCCTTTTGAGATGAGCCAGTCAAGTATTTTGTTGGCTGTCTGCTCGCCTTTGAGCAGGGCTTTTTCATCGTGATCGTATACGAAGGTGTCGTATTCCGAGATCGCGAACTGCAATCCTATTCGTAGTCCCAGGGTGCCTGCGCCAGCTATGAGCACCTTTTGTATTTCATCAATTTGCATCGTTCTAAGATATCCAATATGGTGCGACTAGCTCGTCGCAGAATTGACGTATTAGAAATTTACGAAGGCCTTCGCCTGATCCGTCAGCAGTTGACGATAAAGAGGGTCTGTGATCTCGTTGTCGTCCATGGCGCCACCAATCCTTGCCAGCTTGGGCTTTTGTGCCAATACGCTTGTGCCACAGTAGTTCAAAATGTCCGTAAGGTGGCTGAGTGCCAACCCACCTCCTTGAACGCCGGCGGACAGACCTACAAGGGCTGCCTTCTTGCCGGTGAAGGTGGCTGGAAACTCCAGGCCGTCGATAAAGGTCTTCAGGACCCCGGGGAAGGAGCCATTGTATTCAGGGATAATGAAAACGAATTTACTGCTAGCCTTCATCCGTTCCCGGAGAGGGTTGAAGTCTTTGTTCATCCCGGAGTTTTCGTAAAGGGCCGAGGCGATGAAGTCTTCGGGGAGAGTTTCCAGCTCGATGATTTCGCTTTCGGCTCCCAGGTCTTTCAATAGCTCCTGGTAGATAAGGCTCACCTTCCTGGAAATGGAATTGCTCCGGTTGGTGCTGCAAATGATAGTGATCATCTGATTGTCAATTAAATAGCTCTTTCTGTAGCAAAAGTGTTTCGAAGAACAACAAAGTTAGTGCTACACAGTTCGGAATTTCCAATGGATTTTTTTCGAGGTCAGCGGCCAATAGCCTTTCTGACAACCAGAGGCTGGTCAAAGTCACATAATTTAATCAATATTGCAGCTGACGAAAGGAATCAGCGGACTTGTACCGCACACGAAATATCCTGGCAGTACGTTAGTCTCACGGATCAACCAGAAAAATTGAAAGATATAATCCATGTCAGTAGTCATTGACAAGCTGGTCAAGAAGTATGATCAGCAACTGGCGATAGATCACATTTCTTTTCAGGCATCTCCCGGCAAAATCACCGGCTTCTTAGGCCCTAACGGAGCCGGCAAAAGCACAACGATGAAGATCGTGAATGGCGTCATCAATGCCACCTCCGGCGATGTAGCGGTCATGGGGCAATCAGTAGCTTCCTCCCCATTTTTCGCGAAGAAAAATATCGGCTATCTCCCTGAACACAACCCCCTTTATCTGGACATGTACGTCAAGGAGTACCTGACCTTCATTGGAAAAGCCTATGGCCTCAAGGGGCGGCCGTTGAAAGAACGGGTCGCGGAGGTAGTGGGATTGGTAGGGCTCGATATCGAGCAGCACAAGCGGATCAAGGCCCTTTCCAAAGGCTACAGACAGCGGGTAGGATTGGGGCAGGCCTTGCTGGCGGATCCCCCGGTATTGGTGCTGGATGAGCCGACAACGGGACTGGACCCTAATCAGCTCATCGAGATCCGGCAACTCATCAAAACTGTCAGTGCTGACAAGACGGTCATACTCTCCACGCACATCATGCAAGAGGTGGAGGCCATCTGTGATCGCGTGGTCATCATCAATCGGGGAAAAATTGTGGCTGACGATGATGTCGCCAATCTGAAAGCGCAATCGTCCAAGCGGGAAGTGTTGCTAGTATCTTTTGAAGCTGCCATCGATCCCGAAATACTAAAAGCTATACCGGAGGTGGAGGCAGTTACGGCGCTCAACGCCCTGGAGTACGAGGTAGTATCGCGGGATCCGGGAGCGAAGAGTAAGGTACTCAGGTATGTCGCAGAGAAGGAGCTGCCGCTGAATAGCGTAAAGGCTTCGGGCGGATCTCTGGAGGAGATTTTTCATCAACTAACCCGCGAAGCATGATTGTCATTTTCAAGAAGGAGATCAATGACTTTCTCAATTCGTTCATCGCCTATATCGTACTGGCGGTATTCCTCGTGGGTACGGGATTGGTGATGTGGGTGTTCCCGGATTCCAGCGTGCTGGATTACGGATACGCATCGATGGAATCGCTCTTTACGCTTGGGCCGTACTTGTTCTTGTTTCTGGCTCCAGCAGTTACCATGAGGTCATTTGCCGAAGAGCGGCGGTCTGGTACGTTGGAATTGCTCTATAGCTTGCCCTTCCGAGAGTGGGAGATCATTGTTGGAAAGTACCTGGCAAGCTTTGCTCTTGTGGGTTTCGCCTTGCTGCCTACAGTGGTGTATTACTACTCCATTTCGGAGTTAGGCAGTCCCCAGGGCAACCTCGATACGCCGGGGATCATAGGGTCTTACATAGGCCTACTGCTCCTGGGTGCGGTCTTTACAGCTATCGGTATTTTGTCCTCGGCCTTGACCGAAAATCAAATCATATCCTTCGTAGTGGCAGCCGTCCTTTGCTTCTTCCTCTATGAAGGGGTAGATGCCGTTGCCAATATCGATGTGTGGGGATCATGGAGCTATTACCTCGAGCAGTGGGGCATGTTGTACCACTATAGTTCACTCAGTCGGGGACTGCTGGATTTTAAGGACATCGGCTACTTCCTTGCCCTGATTAGCTTCATGCTGCTAATGGTTCAATTCATACTGGCCTCGAAAAAGAATTAAAGCTATGAGTTGGGAAAGCGCTAGACTACATAGGTATCTGATATTACTGGTGGGCATATTGGGCATTGTCCTGCTCCTGCAAGTGAGTGCCCAGTACCGATTTCGTCTGGATATGACGGAAGAGAAGCGGTACACGATCTCGGAGCCGAGCAAACGATTGCTGAGGGAACTGAGCGAACCGGTGACGATCGAGAGCTATCTTGACGGTGAACTGCCGTCCAATTTTGTACGGTTTCGCAAATCCCTGGCTGAGCTACTCGACCAATTCACGGTCTATGCCGGGTCCAATATCCAGTACCGCTTCATCGATCCTTCTCAAGCCAAGTCCGCACGATCTCGCAATGAATACTATCAGAGTCTCATTGAGAAGGGACTGCCGCAGACCAATTTGACCTACACGAAGGACGGTCAGCGCAGCGAAAAAGTAATCTTTCCCGGTGTACTCATATCGTATCAGGGCCGGGAGTTGGCTGTACCTCTGCTGAAGGGTAACAGAACCAGCAGTCCCGATGAAATGCTCAATCAGTCCATTGAAGGACTCGAGTATGAACTCATCCGCGGTATCCGATCCATCAGCGAGATCAACCGTCGCAAAGTCGGCTATGTGGTGGGTCATGGTGAACCCGACTCCACCCAGCTGGCAGGTTTCACCAATGCCATTCTTGATCAATACGACCTTGTGAAAGTGTCGCTGCCCGGGCGCAATGCGCCCTTGGTGGGCTATGACGTCATCATCCTGGGTAAACCAATTGCCAGGTTTTCTGAGAAAGAAAAGTACCTACTGGATCAGTATGTCATGAATGGTGGAAGCCTGCTGGTTTTCATTGACGCACTAAGTGTCAATGTGCAGGAGGCCGAAGGAGATGGTACGGTAGCAGTACCCTATGATTTGAATCTGGATGACATGCTCTTTCGCTACGGCGTCAGGATCAACCGGGACTACGTGATTGACTACAATTCGGGCTTTTTCCCAGGCATCAGCGGGCAGGTGGGCAATCAGCCCCGCATTGAGCTGCTACCCTGGCCGTTTTTCCCTATTGTGACGCACTATGGCGAGCACCCAATGGTTAGGGGCCTCGACGCTACTTTATTGAAATTCACTTCCACGATAGATACGGTCAAGGCTGAGGGAGTCCAGAAGACACCGCTCCTCTTTACCTCGGAATACACCAAGGTCCTTTCTCCTCCGGTTCAGGTTCGCTTCAATGACTGGCAGGGAGAAATTCGTCCAGAGTTCTTTCAGTCTGGCCCGAAGGCCGTAGGATACCTGCTGCAGGGCAATTTCCGCTCCGTATTTGCCAATCGCGTCTTGCCGTCAAATGTCGATGGCAGTACGTTCATAGAAAAGGGTTCCCCGGCCAGGATTGTCCTTGTAGCAGATGGAGACTTCATTCGCAATGACTTCGAAATACAATCCGGTGAACCATTGCCGCTCGGTGTGGACCCCTACATGCGTACTACCTTCGCCAACGAAGAGTTTGTCCTACGGGCGTTGAGCTTCCTCACAGATGAAGAGGGGTTGACCCTGGCCAGGAACAAGGAGATTCAGATCCGTCCATTGGACCGAGTGCGTATACGAGATGAGCGGAGCTTTTGGATCGTGCTCAATACGGTCATTCCAGTGCTCTTGATCGGTGTTTTTGGACTGGTGAAATATGTGGTGAGAAAAAGGAAATACGCGCGATGAAGAAGAGAAATCAACGACTGCTTTTTGCCATTCTCCTCCTGGCTCTAGCGAACGTAGCGGTCTTCTTTGCAGGTGGCGTCTCGGGTACTTCCGTGCGAGCGGACCGATTCGCTATCCGAGACACCGCGGCGCTAAAACAGGTAATAATCCGTTCCGATGAATTCGAAAATGTACTGGAAAGGGGAGAGGATGATTGGACGCTGAATCAAACTTACGGTGTCGATTCTTATCTCCGAAAAGTCCTATTTGCAGTGCTCAATCAAGTGGCTGTAAGACGACAGCTGAGTCCTGACGAAACCAGCCGCTTGTGGGCAGAAGTCAAAGACCGGGGACAGGAAGTCACCCTCGTGGGAGACAGTGAGCGTAGTTTTTCAGTCATCGGCAATGGGAAGTTTACCCGAACTTTTTTTCTCGTGGATCCAGAAGAAGGATACGAGGTGGAGATCACAGGCTACAGGGACTATGTTGGGGGCATTTTTCAATTGACGACGGATCAATGGCGAGATAGGACGCTCTTTCGCAGTTCGTTCCATTCTCTACATACTTTGCAGATTGAGTACAGTGATGGAGCAGCTTTAGACATCCGATTTGATGACCAATTCTTTGATATCGCTGGAGTTGCCACGCTCGACACTGCAGCCCTCGTGGACTACATAGAAGGCCTCAATGTCCTGCAGGCGAATGAAATCATACCAGAAGGCAAGTTTGCGCGGTATGACAGCCTTTCACGAACAACCGCAGCTGCTACGATCACGGCCGAGGACATCGGTTGGAACAAACCTTTCAGCCTGAAGATCTTTCCGGTACTTCCTGGTGAGGGGATACACCTAACCGTTAGCAACGACGGGACGATGGCAGTTTTTGAAGCTGCCAAAATTCAGCGGTTATTGGTGAGACCTTCTGATTTTGAAGCTTCTCCGCAGTAAACTACCCGTCATCATTTGCCATCACAATCTCAAGATTTGTGTATAAATTTGGCTCCCGAAATTTTTCAGGATTATAGCTGAAATGTGATGAAGTAATCATGCCTTGCTAATTGCGATTGGAGGGTCATGAGATCTGGTTTCCGGCCACCTATACAGGGTTTTGTGTCGGGCCCCTGGTTCAGCGTCGCCGGCTTAATGATTAAAATTACTTATGAAGTTTATCGTCTCTTCTTCTTTCCTTTTGAAGCAACTGTCATCCATCAACGGTGTGATCACCACAAATCCGGTGGTGCCGATTTTGGAGAACTTCCTTTTTGAGATTCAAAATGGGACCTTGACTGTTACGGCTTCGGACTTGCAGACCTCCATGATCACACAGCTGGAAGTGGAGGCCAAGGAAGATGGTAGCATCGCAATACCTGCAAAGATCCTCCTGGAGACGCTTCGTAATCTCCCTGAGCAGCCGGTAACCTTTTCGATAGACGACAGCACCTACAGCATCGAGATCAACTCTGACAATGGTCGGTATAAACTGGCAGGTGAGAATGCCACGGATTTCCCCAAGGTGCCGACGGTTTCTGATGGCTATTCAGTAAATATTTCTTCTACAGTACTATCTGTAGCTCTGAATAATACAATTTTTGCTACCAGCAATGATGAGCTGCGTCCGGCAATGACGGGCGTATATGTAAAGCTGGATGAGACCAATACCACGTTTGTGGCGACAGACAGCCACCGACTTATCAGGTACCGCAGGGTGGACATTGCTTCCGATATGAGTCACAGCATGATCATCCCTCGGAAGGCACTGAATCTCCTGAAGGCCACGCTTCCCAGTGAGAATACAAATGTCAATGTCGAATTCAATGCATCGAATGCGTTTTTTGATTTTGATAATGTGAAGATGATCTGCCGATTGATCGATGAGCGGTATCCTGACTATGAGAACGTGATACCTGTCGACAATAACAATACGATGTCCATCGATAAGGGCCAGTTCCTGAGCTCTCTAAAGCGCATCGCGATCTACGCGAATAAGACCACGCACCAGGTGCGCCTGAAGATCACAGGGAGTGAATTGCAGATCTCTGCTGAGGACCTCGACTTTTCTAATGAAGCCAACGAGCGATTGGCCTGCGAGCATGATGGCGAGGACATTGAGATCGGCTTCAATGCGAAATTCCTGATAGAGATGTTAGGTATTCTGGAATCCGACAAGGTCACACTTCGACTGAGTGCCCCCAATCGTGCCGGTATTTTGTTACCTGAGGAGAAGGATGACAACGAGGATGTCCTAATGCTTGTGATGCCGGTAATGCTTAACAATTACGTCTAAGGTATTACTCAGCGGCCTCGAGTTCACTTACCATGCTTTTCAGTCGCTTGATCTTTCGTCCGTAGATCAGGTTGATGATCCAATTGAAAAGGCCTGAGAAGACCAGGTTAAACACGATGGATATGCCGATGATGATCAGCAGTTTTTCTGTTGTGAGTGGTGGGAAATCCTCCTGGGCCATGCCCACGTACAAGCCATAGAGGTAGCACAGCGGGAAGAGCACCCAGATCACTACTTTGTAATGCAGTAAATAGAAGCTCAGGTACCCGTATATACGTCTCAGTCCCTCACGTACATTGACCGCGAAATCGAAGCGCTGGATAGATCTGATAAGAAATACATAGTAGGCCACATACACAAGGACTACCGCCAGGAAGATCCAAAACTGCCATGTAAGGCCAATCCTTTTCCACCATACGTAGATGAAGGGTGTGAGCAAAACATTAATGGCTAGTTCAATCCAAAGGATGATACTTATCCACCGCAGCGTGCTACGCGATTTTCCTCTGATGGCCTTATGAACATCGATGGAGACGCCCTCGCCACGTACGGCCTCTTTTCCACTCTCCCAGACCTTTAATAAATCGATTTCAGCCATGGATCATCTTCTTTAACTGGTTCTTCAATCGATTGACTTTGACCCCCACATTGGAAACGGTCATACCCAGGATGTCCGCTATCTCTTTGTAGCTCTTGTTTTCCAGATAGAGCAAAACAACAGCCCGATCACTCTCCTTCAGCTTTCTGATCGCCTGATACAACAGCTCGATCTGCTCTTTCTCAATAGTGGATACGTTCTCGGCAAAGTCCAGCGTATCCAGGGAGGAAGTTGGTACTTGCCGCTTATCCCTTCTAGCCTGCGAGAGGCAAACGTTGAGCGTCACTCGGTACACCCATGTTGAGACCTGCGATTTGCCCTGAAATCGCTTATGTGAACGCCAAAGTTGAAATGTCACCTCCTGCATGAGATCCTTCAAATCTTCTTCATTGCGCGCATAGGCCCGGCACAGGTGCCTGATCAGGTCTATGTTCTCTGTGACAAACGTCTTGAAGAAAGTCTGCGACACACGCAATTTGATTGGTTAGTGCAAAAATTATCGAATTTCTTTCACTGCCGGTGTAAGAAATTTCGAACCAGTCGCACTAATGGATTGTAAACGCTTTACCGAAGGCAACACAATGACTAGAAAGAGAGCCCTGACTTTATTCTTTGGATTACTCCTCGCCGGCTGGCTGGTGCTTTCACAAGCCCTCGATTTTCCGTTGAGGAAGGAGGCTCCGCAGGAGTTGGTCAAAGAGAACATGCCCTCTGATAGCGAAAGCCAGGAATTGCGGGTGAAATTGCTGCTGCTCGGCGTAGAATTCGTCATCGAGCGGACGGCGGCCAGCAATTAACTGCTACTTTTTCCGACGACCTCTACCTTTCTTTTCAGGCGCTTTTTCAGCCAATTCCTTACACTCTTCGAAAGTTAGTTCTTCCGGCTTCTTGTCCTTGGGGATCTTCACATTCTTCTTCCCAAACTTGATGTATGGACCGAACCGACCCTTCAGGACAAAGACCTCAGGATCTTCGTCAAATGTCTTGATGTATTTGTTGGCATCCTCTTCCCGCTTGGCATGAATTAGCTCGATGGCCTCTTCCAGTGTCACGGTGTATGGATCCTGCTCAGGCTTCAGGGACACAAATTTGCCAGCGTGACGGACATATGGCCCGTACTTTCCGATGTTGGCCTGCACGGGTTGGTCCTCAAACTCACCCAGATCTCTGGGTAGCTTGAAGAGCTCCAAGGCATCTTCCAGTTTTATGTTCTCGATGAATTGGTCCTTTCGCAAGCTGGCGTATTTGGGTTTTTCGCCGCTGATCTCCTCATTTTCTCCGAGCTGAACATAGGCACCGTATCGGCCCATCTTGGCAGTTACAACCTTGCCAGTGCCAGGATCATTGCCGAGTTCACGGGAGGTAGGGACTTCTGATCTGGCCAGCTGCTCGGTCGACTCCACTTTCGTGTGGAAGTTGCCGTAAAACGACTCGATCATTTTGTCCCAGGAAATCTTGCCGTGCGCGATATCGTCAAACTGTTCCTCGACCTTTGCTGTGAATGAAAAATCAATGACATTCGGGAAGTGCCCAACCAGGAAGTCGTTGACAATCATGGCGATGTTTGTCGGGAAAAGCTTGTTCTTTTCTGTGCCTGATGTTTCCGTCTTTTCAAACCGCTTGACATCTCCCTTGCTGAGTTGGAATTCCAGGTAGCCTCGCTCTTTCCCCTCACGGCTCTCTTTGATGACGTATTCTCGCTTCTGTATCGTAGAGATGGTTGGTGCATAAGTCGACGGACGACCAATGCCCATTTCCTCCAGCTTCTTTACTAGGCTCGCCTCCGTATACCTGGGAGGGTGCCTGGAGAAGCCTTCCCTGGAGACGATGTCCCGTAGGTCCAGCTTTTGGCCAATGCTCAGCGGGGGAAGCATGGAAGCACTTTCCTCATCCTCCTCTTCGTCATCCTTACTCTCGAGATACACCTTGAGGAAGCCTTCAAATTTGATGACCTCGCCTCTGGCTACAAACTTTTCTTCAGCCGTGGACACATCGATCGTAGCGGTCGTCTTCTCCAGCTTCGCGTCAGCCATCTGTGAGGCGATGGCGCGCTTCCAAATAAGCTCGTAGATCCTGTTTTCTGCATTGGAGGTCCCCAGGTTGGGCAAGCCAAAATCTGTAGGCCTGATCGCCTCGTGTGCCTCCTGCGCCGACTGGGATTTCGTTTTGAACTGGCGGGTCTGGACGAAGTCGTCTCCAAACGCCGTCGTGATCTGCTTACTGGCTCCGGTGATCGCCTCAGCTGAGAGATTCACGGAGTCTGTCCTCATGTAAGTGATCTTGCCAGATTCATAAAGCTTTTGCGCCAGCGACATAGTATAGGCCACCGAATAGCCGAGCTTGCGGCTGGCCTCCTGTTGCAATGTAGAAGTAGTGAATGGAGGTGCGGGTGTTTTCTTGGCCGGTTTTGTCTCCAGGTTTTCGATGGTGAAATCGGCGCTTTTGCACTTCTCCAAAAATTCCTGGGCTTCCTGTTCCGTCTTAAACTTCTTGCCTAGCTCAGCCTGCAGGACTTTACCCCCTGGTAGTAGAAAGTAGCCCAATGTCCGGAAGGAGGAGACAGGATTAAATTTTTCTATTTCGCGCTCTCTTTCGACGACCAAGCGGACTGCCACTGACTGAACACGTCCCGCAGATAGACCGGTTTTTATCTTCTTCCACAGAATGGGCGAAAGTTCAAAACCCACAAGGCGATCGAGGATACGTCGGGCTTGCTGTGCATTCACCAGATCGAGGTCGATGCCGCGAGGATTTTGGATGGCGTTGAGGATGGCATTCTTGGTGATCTCACGAAAAACTATCCGCCTTGTGTTGCCGTCCTGCAAGTCCAGCGCCTCTTTCAAATGCCACGAAATGGCCTCACCTTCACGGTCGTCGTCACTAGCGAGGTAGATTGTTTCGGCGTCTTTGGCGAGCTTCCGGAGTTGTTTGATAATGTCCTTCTTATCGGAAGAAACCTCATAGGTAGGTTTGAATCCATTGGCAATATCAATGGCCTTGTCATCCTTTGGTAGGTCCCTCACGTGTCCGTACGAGGAGGTCACTTCAAAGTCTTTTCCAAGGTAACCTTCGATGGTTTTCGCCTTCGCAGGCGACTCAACGATGACAAGATTTTTACCCATTCTGCGGCATATTTGGTTCCAAAGATGTAATGAATGAATTGTAAACTCCAAGCCAATCTTGGCTTTGAGTCATTATTTTGTTTACTTCATCGCTGTTTCAACAGTTCTTGTAACCTCATGGTTAAAAATCTCTTTTTGGTTCGACACGCCTACGCGGAGAATGATTCGGGGTCCGATTTTGATAGAAGCCTGACCGCCGAAGGAGAGCGTGTGGCAAGACATCTCGGGAGGTGGTTATTCGACAACAAAGTGGATATTGACAAAGTGTTTTCGAGTCCGGCACGCCGGGCAGTGATGACTGCCGACCTGATTACAGAGCCTCTGGGCGTATCCGGGGTGGTGGAAGAGGTTGAGGGACTGTATGAGGCTTCCGTTCGGTCTTTTCTGCAGGCTGTCAATAGTACGGACGAGGCCCTTACCAATGTGTTCTTTGTTGGTCACAACCCCTCGATTACCTATTTGGCGGAGTTCATTTCTGGTAATGGTGTAGAAGGGATGGAGCCTGGCAGCATGGTCCATATCAAGATCCAGGGTTTCGATTGGTCCGGCATCGGCGAGAAAACCGGGGAGTTGATCAAGTATCTTTCACCCAGGGAAATCAGTTGAGGCTCTGATGGCGTTTGATCCCAGCGGCGTCGGTCGAAAAGGCCAGCTATTTGGCTTCCCTTACAAGGAGCTAGAGGCTGATCTGATCATTCTGCCAGTACCCTGGGACGTGACCGTATCTTACCACGATGGCACTGGCTGGGGCCCCGCGGCGATTCTCGAGGCATCTCCACAACTAGACTTTTCGATTCCAGGCGTCGAGACCCCCTGGAAGTACAAGACAGTCATGTCAGCGATTGAAAATGAATGGGTCGTTTGGGGAGAAAGACTACGTGATAAGGCAACCTCTATCATAGAAAGTCTCGAAGATGGCGCCGTACCCAATCAAGGGGATCTCAACGAAGTGAATCAGGGGTGTGAGGAACTCGTCAATCACATCAGGGCCCTGTCTCATGCTCACCTTGCGGGGAATCGGCTGGTAGGCATTGTCGGAGGAGACCATTCAGCTCCTTTGGGTCTAATGCAGGCTCTGGCAGAGAAGGAAGAGTATGGCATCCTGCAGATTGATGCTCATATGGATCTGCGAGAAGCATACGAAGGATTTACCTATTCACACGCCTCCATCATGTACAATGCGATGAAGGTAGAGGGTATCGTCTCACTGACACAGGTAGGGATCAGGGACTACTGTGAGGAGGAAGAGAACTATATCGAGCAAAGCCCGAAAGATATAACAACCTTTTTCGATCAGGACCTTCAGAGTCGCCTCCTAAGCGGTCGCTCCTGGGCTGAGATGGTAGAAGAGATCATAGGTTCCTTGCCACAAGAGGTTTACATCAGCCTGGATATCGATGGTTTGGATCCATCGCTTTGCCCTAACACAGGTACGCCCGTCCCAGGAGGTCTTACCTTTGCCCAGCTGGATTTTCTCCTCAGACAATTGGGACGGTCCGGGAAAAGGATCGTAGGATTTGACTTGTGCGAGGTGAGCCCAGGAGTTGGGGATTGGGATGCAAACGTTGGAGCCCGCGTCCTTTATCTCCTAGCAACGTATTCTGGGTTGTCTCGAGGCTCATTGCAGTGGTCTGACCAAAGCTAGGCGGTTCACAATCCCCGGAGGTATGACCTAAAATCCTCTGTATTGTACTTGGCCATCCCGGTATTTCGAACAGTAACGTATCCTTCCGGAGAGACGACGAAGGTAGTTGGGATCACCTGTGATCGATAGGCTTCAGGAAGCCTGCTTCGCAGAAAGTAGACCGGGAACTCATAGCCTTTCCTCGCTATCCATGATTTGGCTTTCTCCTCATCGTCATCCCGGGAGAGCATCACGAAAACGACTTCGTCCTTGACTTCGTCGTAGAGTGAATGTATATCGGGCATCTCGGCTACGCAAGGAGGGCACCACGTGGCCCATAAATTCAAAAAGATGGTCTTCCCTTTCATGTGCTCCATCGACACACGATTGCCATCTATGTCTTCGAGTAGCAGGTCATAGGATGCTACAGTCATCTCTTCTTCGACGGAGGGTTGCATGATCCCAGTCATTACCACAAGTCGTTGTAGACCTCCGATGACTTCCGTGTGCAGCCCAGTGAGGTACAGCGTCGCAATCACCGCGATCATAATGCCCCACTCCAGTAGTTCCCTTTTCAAGCCTTTCCGCTTACTCATAGACGCTTTTCATTGCTACCTATTCAATACAATGATTGACTGTTTTTGATTCCCTTACATGCTGGCACGAAATTGTATCGAGGGTCGTTAATAAGTTTTTCCTTTGAAAGATCAGGCAACAGGCCGCATTCAATAACTTTGGCCGCCCAAAAATAGAAGATGTACCAGGAAAAAATCGCCAAAGAGTTGGCACTACGCCCCCGGCAGGTGCAAGCATGTATTCAGTTATTGGACGAGGGTGCCACTGTCCCCTTTATCGCCAGGTATCGCAAGGAGAAGACCGGCAGTATGGAGGACTTGCAGATCACTCAGGTGAGGGATCGCCTGCAACAGCTGAGAGACCTCGATCAAAGACGAGAGACGATTTTGAAGTCGATCGATGAGCAGGGGAAGCTGACGTCCTTGCTCCGTGACAAGATTGAAGCTGCTGAAACGATGACGGTTCTGGAGGATCTCTACCTGCCCTATCGCCCAAAGCGCCGTACGCGAGCAAGTATCGCGAGGGAGAAAGGCCTGGAGTCGCTCGCAGATGAGGTCCTAAAACAACGACCGGGTAGTGTCGAGGACATGGCGAGGCCGTTCGTGGATATTTCGAAAGATGTTTCCTCCATCGACGAAGCATTGCAGGGTGCGAGGGACATCATCGCCGAGGTAGTCAATGAAGACGCTGAAGCGCGGGCTGATGTAAGGGTGCTTTTTGAGAAGTACGCCACGATCACCAGCAAAGTGCTGAAGGGAAAGGAGAAGGAAGGAGAGAAATACCGTGACTACTTCGACTGGCAGGAATCACTGGCTAAGGTGCCCTCACATAGGCTTCTGGCCATGCGCCGCGGAGAAAAGGAAATGTTTCTAAGTCTCGACATCGCTCCCGATGAGCCACAGGCCATTCGAGTTTTGGAAAACAGGTTTATGTCAGGAAATAATGCCTCGACGGATCAGGTAAGACTGGCGGTTGCTGATGCATACAAACGGTTGATGAAACCCAGCCTCGAAACTGAAGCTCGACTGTGGTCGAAGAAGAAGGCAGACGAGGAAGCGATCCAGGTCTTTTCAGAGAACCTCAAACAACTACTTATGTCCGCTCCGCTCGGTCAGCGATCGGTATTGGCATTAGACCCGGGCTTTCGCACAGGGTGCAAGTTGGTCTGTCTTGATCGGCAGGGGAAGCTGTTGGAGCAAACAAAGATCTTTCCCAATGCCCCTCAAAAGGATACCAGGACAGCGGGCGAGACTGTTCGTCACCTGGTTTCGAAGTACAAGATCGAAGCAATCGCCATTGGCAACGGCACTGCCAGCCGTGAGACAGACCAATTTGTCCGCGACATCGGGCTGGATAAGGGTGTGACGATCGCTGTCGTCAGCGAAAGTGGCGCCAGCGTATACTCCGCTTCAGAAGTGGCCAGGGCCGAGTTCCCTAACGAGGATGTGACAGTTCGGGGAGCGGTTTCGATTGGGAGGCGGCTGATGGACCCCCTTGCTGAGTTGGTGAAGATCGACCCAAAATCAATCGGTGTAGGGCAGTACCAGCACGATGTCGATCAGGCGTCGTTGAAGAAATCTTTGGATGATGTAGTGGAGAGCTGCGTCAACGCCGTCGGTGTAGAGCTGAATACCGCCAGCAAAGAACTACTGACTTATGTGTCGGGACTGGGTCCGCAGTTGGCGGCTAACATCGTCGAGTTTCGGGACCAGCACGGGCCGATCGCCGATCGTGAGCAATTGAAGAAAGTACCCCGGCTGGGTGCGAAGGCATTTGAGCAAGCTGCCGGTTTCTTACGCATCCGGGAAAGTAGCAATCCACTTGATCGTAGCGCAGTTCACCCGGAAAGCTACGGCATCGTTGGCCAGATGGCGAGGGATATCAATAGTTCGGTGAAGGAACTCATGGATAGCGATGCCCTGAGAAAGCGCCTCGACCTCGAGCGCCACATCTCCGATGGTACGGGTATGCCCACGCTCAAGGATATCATGACGGAGTTGGATAAGCCCGGGCGTGATCCGCGCGCACACTTTAAGACCTTTAGTTTCGCGGAAAACATCACGGAAATGGAGCACCTGACGGTGGGGATGAAACTTCCTGGCATTGTCACCAACATCACAAAATTTGGTGCCTTTGTGGACGTGGGCGTTCATCAGGACGGCTTGGTGCATATTTCGCACCTCTCAGACAGTTTTGTTTCCGACCCGGCCAAAGTAGTTAGCCTTCACCAGCAAGTAGCTGTTACAGTCACCGAAGTGGACATCTCCAGACGCCGTATTTCCCTATCGTTGAAATCTGATCCTTTTGGCAAGACCCCTGAGAGAAAGAAACCGGCCCCCCGAAAGAAGACACAGACTCCCCAAAAGAGGTCACAAACACCTCAAAAGGAGCGGCGGACACCCGATGGTGATTTGCAGGCGAAGTTGGCCGCACTGAGGGGCAAATTCAATTCATAAATTCGTTATCTGGCAATGCGTCGCGATTTTTGGTATTTTTAGAGTGCAAAACAGGAGTTATGATGCGCAATATTTTGATGCTTGTCGTCCTTTCGCTTACTCTAATCAGCAGCGCCGGGGCACAGAAAGTGAAGTACAAGGACATCTACCCAGACCTTGAAGACCGTAAGTTCAACAAGGTGGAGAAGGACCTGACGACGTTTCTAGCCGATCCGAAAAACGATGACCATGCCAACGCCCACTATCAAATGGGTCTGATCATTGAGGCAAAATTTCTCCTGCATGATGTATTGGCTGATACTGCCGAGCTCTTTGATTTTGGGGCGCAAGCGATTAGCTACTACACCAAAAGCAAATCTCTTATTACCGAAAAAGAGGTAAAGAAAAACGAGGAGTACTACCAGGCTTTTTACCGGCGCGACCTGCGCACGGGTGATTTCGGGATCAAGGTTTCAGATGTGCATCTGGATATAGAGCAGAAGGTGGCAGCACTTAATGAGCGAATCGCAGCTATTGCCAGTCTGCATGAGTCGGTGATGAAACTCACAGAGATCGAATCCCAGATGCTTACGCTCTTCAATGGACTTGTAGAGAATTCTTCGTCTTTTTCGGACTATATGATGAAATCTGATCTTGAGGCAATATCACAATTGGGAGATCTACAAGCTTTGTTTCGTTCCTTTGATGATATGGCCACCGCTACTGTTGAGGCAGGAGAGAGCTTGAAGGTGGAGGACTATTTTAAGTCTGTAGAGTACACAGCTATCGAGGGTTTTGAGAATTTGGAGCCGATCTTCCCCGATGACAATGCGATTATCAAGACTTATCAGCTCGGGGATTGGGCTAGTGCCACGAAACTCGCGCTCAATGAGGAGGTGTTTGCTTTGAAGGCTGATATTCTGGATTTTGATCGGAAGATTATTTCTGCCAGGGCACGTCTACAGAACCATGCACCAGCAGAATTTCCGATGGCCGTTCCTGCAGACATTCAAGAGACCTTCGAGAAATATGACACAGCATCTGTTGCTCACAGACTGTTGCAGGCCAGGGTACTCGAGGCGATGGCCATGAGTCTCAGCGATACGGCGATCAACCGGACGTTGTTGGACAGTACTGCCATAGAGCGTCAGGTACAGATAAGTGATAGTGTTCTTCAGGCGTGTCGCTCGATGCATGACCTGCTGGACATTTCTGCGGCAGAGGTCGAAGCGGCCAATGCGTATTATGACGAGTACTTTGCGGGATCCTTCGATGGTGTAGCGGGTGTCAAGACTTATGCGCAGTTAGGCCGCAATTGGGCTTCCAGTATGATCGAGGATTGGGACACAATTTATCACCACTGGAATCTTCGCTATCACTATGGATTTACGCCAACCGATACCATCCCGCTCAGGCCGATGGAGGATAGCTTTGTGAATGATTACCTGACTTCCGGTCACGTTGACGTTGGAGGAGATACAATCGTTTCCTGGGGGGTTAAGCCCGATACACTGCTGGGTTTTGTTGTAAAGTTTGGTGTCGATCGTAAAATGATCTGGGAGACAACTTTTGAGAGCTCGCTTCTGGGAGAGGGCGAGGAATTCGACTTTGCGAGTGATACGATTTCTGCAGGGGAGGGATCTACGAGCTTCTTTATCTATGACGAAACACCTTCCTCCGAAAATGATATCATATTTCTAAATATTGAGCTGGAGAGTGGAGAGATCAATTGGGCGACTGATGCCATTGCAACGCGCAAGCCACAGTACACTGTCTATACGCCCAACGGGAAGGAGACCACGATCTTCCTGTACCCGCAGGAGGAGTATCCACTTACGAATGGGGAGGTAGGTTTCTTAATAATTGGCAAGGATGGGGAGGTCAGGTAGATCACTTTTCCTTTTGACGCTTATTTGGATAGTTGTCTCGTGTGCTGAGGATGAGATCCAGAACCAATTCTATGGCTATCAAATCGAACGGTTACTTTCTGAAGGAGATACGGCAATCTGGAGGCCCATCGTGATTTCAGGCGAGAGTCTGGGTCTGGAAGATTGTGAGGACTCAGTACGTTTGATGATAAGTCACTTGTACAACAGTGTGCAGGACCGTCTGGATGATTCGCTAGAAATCTCACAGCTCGTTCCCTTATGCAACAGCGGGGCCGGATTTGATACTGTAGCGCTCGGAAGAGCCAAAGCTTCAGCGGAAGAGGGCCTCTATTTTACCGATTCTATCCGATTTGCTGATGGTCGATACTGGATCATAAATGAAGCGTTCTCTCTGACTTTCGGGTTTCGGGAAGGCGAGGTAAACTATCGGTACGAGAAGGTCGATTAAGTCATAATACCGTAGAGGCTGGCGGTATCTTCGGAAAGCATACGCTGAACGTTAGTGATTCCAATAAGCGTAATCAATAATCATTGTTATAGGTTGTTTGATCTTTGTTCTGGTCGAACATGGTGGTCGAGATCAATTTCGAAATTGACCATAACTCACATAGAAGTAGCTGCTCGTCGGCAAGAAAGATACCACCATTCAAAGATGAGTGAAAGTCACTAGGTACTCGGCTTCCTGACGCAATAGGGCGGTATTTGTGCAAGGTCCTTGGAATCCACGCTTTACCGACTTTCGGAATAATACCGTTTCATTTTACAATTTTCCCCCCTCAATCATCGTCGTTCTCCCATCGGGTAGTGTTTGGATATTTTCGGTGAAACACTATTGGTCGCACTTAACCCATGCGGAGAGCTTTCTTACTGCTAAACCTTCTCTTACCAGGACTTCTCTGTGCCCAAACTGGGCCCGGTGGTGTCGGTTCCTCGTCATCCAACATTGTATGGTTGCGAGCTTCAGATATCGCCGGAACAGATGGCGCTCAGATATCAGGTTGGGCTGACCAGTCTGGTAATTCCAACGACTTTACGACGAATGGTTCAAATGAACCAAGCTTCATCGCTGATGAATTGAATGGCTTACCCATCATACGCTTCGGCGCCCACAATAATGATAGGGTATATCTTCGAAACATGCCGGACTGGCCCACATCGGCCATCACAACCTTCGTTGTCCAGAAAACTATTGATACAGGCGACGCGACGCTTTCATATGCGGTGAGCGATGGAAGTGACAACGAATTCTTCCAGACGAATAGTGAAAACCTCACTTTCAGTATCGACGGATCAACAACCAGCACCGACGCGGGCTTCAACGACAACAATTGGCATCTTAACGTACTTACCTGGCGAAATGTAGGAGGGGCTTTCTCGTACCATCAGGATGGAACCATGGAGGACATAGGGTTTGTCAATAGCGGTGCAACCATGCAAACTATGGGAACACTGGTAATCGGTGCGGAGCAAGATTCTGAAAATGGTGGATTCGACAGTAGCCAGGATTATGATGGCGATATAGCCGAGGTAATCATATTCAACACCAACCTCAGTAATGCCCAAAGGATCATTATTGAAAACTACCTGTCTAGTAGGTATGGCATTTCGATTTCTTCTGATCGATATGCATTTGACGGCTCGTATGGTCACGATGTGGCCGGTATTGGGATGGCGTTCGGAGGTTCAAACGACGCTGCACAATCGGCAGGCTTGCTACAGATCAGCGACGCGTCGAATTTTGACAACAATGAGTACCTGTTTTTTGGCCACGATAACGGTTCTACGACATTTTCGACCTCAGAAGTGCCCTCGGATGTGGCAGGTATGCAGCGAATCGCCAGGGAGTGGATCTTTGACGAAACCGGGAATGTGGGGACTGTTACGGTCACAATTGATGCCGCCACCATCGGTTTGTCGGGAGGATATACAGACTACTACCTGTTGGTAGATGACAACGGTGACTTCAGCTCCGGTGCGACAAGCTATTTGCTGACAAACACTTCCGGCACTGAATATGAGGCGACGAACGTCGACGTTGGCGAAGGTACTTACATGACCATTGCCGCTGTACAGCCAATCATACAGTTTACGGCACTCACTTCCTACGAGCTAGAGTCCAACACTTCACCTTCAGTGGAGGTTTCAGTGAATTTTGCTTTGAGTAATGACTTGACTGTTTCATTTGCCGCTAATGGAAGCAGCACCGCCGTCGGTGGAGGTACAGACTATTCATTCTCGGCAGCCAGTCCTATCACGATTTCTGCCGGTTCTACGACAGCCAACATTACACTAACTGTCAATGACGACGGGACGCCTGAGACTGATGAAACGATCATTATCGATCTTTCAGCACCGAGCGTTGGTGTCATTGGGGATCAGGCTCAGCATACTTTTACGCTCCAGGACGATGACGAAGCCGTTACTGTGGCATTCACGTCCACCACTGCGAGTGGTAGCGAAAGCAGCTCGCCTGCTTCTTTTCCGCTGACACTCAGCGCGGCGCAAGGCAGTGAAGTCACCGTCGAGTACACCGCGACTGGCGGGACAGCAACAGGTGGTGGCGTAGATTACTTCAATAGCTCTGGCACGGCAACCATCACCGCGGGTAACGTATCCGGAACCTTCGATATTGACATCAATGCGGATCTGTTGGATGAACCAAGTGAGACGATCATAGTCACTCTCCTCAATCCCAGCGTGGGAGTGAACCTGGGGGCTAATCGAACATTTACCTACACAATTAACGATGACGACAGTGCGCCCGAAGTGCAGTTTGCCACTACAGATGGGTCGTATACGGAGAGTGTCGCGCAGCCGGCCATACAGGTCAATCTGAGTGCCGTTTCGGGGCAGGACGTCACAGTTAATTATTCTGCCACCGGGGTGACAGCTACCGAAAATATTGACTTCTCACTGGCGGATGGCACGCTTACAATTCTGTCTGGTAGCACCTCGGGATTCATTGGGCCACTACTGTATGATGATGATGGGATTGAGGGGTCAGAGACTTTTACGATCGCCATTGCGACTCCCACGAATGCGACCCTGGGGGCTAACACATCTTTTGAAGTAACGATTGCTGACAATGACTTCAGTTCGATTGGCTTTGTAGGACCCGGAGGGGTGGGTAATGCCTCCTCCAACATTGTATGGCTTGAATCAGAAAATATCGCAGGAACAGATGGCGCTCAAATTTCCGGATGGCCAGACAACTCGGGTAACAACAATGACTTCAGTACCAATGGCTCTAATGAGCCTATCTATGTAGCCGATGAAGTCAATGGGCAGCCTGCCATCCGTTTTGGAGGCCACAATAATGACAGGGTTTACCTCCGTGACATGCCGGATTTTCCGGAGTCCGAACTCACGACATTCCTGGTGTTCAAGACCGTAGATACCGAGGATGCTTTGATTTCCTATGCTGCTTCCACAGGGTCGGACAACGAGTTTTTTGTCGTCGGTAGTGACGATCCGAACGTCCGAATGACTGGGGCGAATGCGGGTAATCAGGGAGTAGCCTTCAACGACAATGATTGGCACATACAAATGCTGAGCTGGACCACGTCAGGAGGTAATCTTCAGCTCTTCAAGGATGGCACGCTGGAGAATACCGATGTTGTAGCGAACAACCAAACCAATGAACGTGATGGTACGCTGGTTTTGGGAGCGGAACAAGATTCCGAAAATGGAGGATATCAGTCATCACAGGACTACGATGGAGACATGGCAGAATTCATCCTATTTGACCGTGTCATCAACGCAGCACAAAGAGAAATTGTCCATAACTACCTGAGTACGAAGTACAGTATTACCATTGCGAATGACTTTTATGCCTTTGACAATACGCATGGTACGGATTTGATAGGTATTGGTCAGAGTGGTACAGATCAGCACCTGACGGCATCCGACAATACTTTCAAGATTGGGAGTGCCGCGAGCATCGACGCCGATGGCGACTTTGTATTTGTGGGACATGATGGTGGAGATGTGTCAGCATGGACCACGACCGACGCGCCTAATGGGGGCGTTAACATCCAACGAATCGAACGCGAATGGCGAATTGATAATAGTGGCTCCCCGGGCTCTATCACCATATCTATAGATGCCAACTCATTGCCAACCCTGCCCGCTGAGTACACAAAATATTACCTCCTTGTCGATGGTGATGGCGCCTTTGGGGCGAATGCGGACTTGTATGCAATGGATGAAGTATCCGCTGGCGAGTATTCGGCAACAAATCTAACTTTAACTGACGGCGACTTCATTACAGTGGCGGTCGTTCGGCCGGCCATCGAATTTGCCGTAGCTAGCTCTCAGATCTTCGAGTCAGGAGGTCCGGCTGCGGTTGACGTTTCCCTCAATTTTGTTAATGACGAGGACCTGAGCATTGACTATGCCGTCAATGGCAGTAGCTCGGCGGTTTCTGGCAACGACTACGTTTTGTTGAATGGCACACTGACTATCCCCGCGGGGAGTACCACCGCGACACTATCAATCACTTTGACAGATGACACGACGCCAGAGTCGGATGAAACACTGATTCTCGACTTATCTAATCCCTCAAGTTCTGCACAACTCGGAAGCATTCTGCAACATACCCTGACCATCAACGACACCGATGTTCCCAACAAAATTCAATTTGCAGCCACCAGCAGTAACGGCAGTGAAAATCTGACGCCTGCCTCCTTCACAATCCAGGTAGACAACCCTGATGTGTCTGACATGACTGTGGACTACACGGTAACAGCTGGCACTGCGACCGGTGGGGGCGTGGATTATTTCAATGCCAGTGGTACAGCCACGATTACCGGCAATGGCAGCGATACCCAGACGACGATCAGCATCGATATCAATGAGGATATAATCGATGAGACCGACGAGACCTTCACGATCACGCTCTCCAACCCAAGTAGCAATGTGAACCTCGGTAGCAATATTTCGCATGTCTACACGATCAACGACAATGATGCGGCCCCGACGATTGCCTTTTCCTCCGCTACTGGTAGCGGGTCGGAAAATACCTCGCCAGGAAGTATTGCTGTGGCCTTGTCATCGATTTCCGGCCAGGATGTGACGGTGGACTACACGGCGACGGGCGTTGCAGCAACTGAGGGAACGGACTTCTTACTTGACGATGGTACGTTGACCATCACCGCAGGCAACACGATAGGCTTCATCCAACCTGTGATCTACGACGACTCAGATGTGGAAGGTGCTGAAGACTTCACCGTGACCATCAGCAGCCCTGCAGGTGCGACACTGGGGGCGACCACCACACATACTTTTTCGATTGGAGACAATGACGCGGGAGGTATAGGATCGACAGGTCCCGGTGGTGTGGGTAATGCCTCTTCCAATATTGTGTGGTTAGAGTCTGAGAATATTGCCGGCACCGACGGAGCGCAGATTTCCGGATGGCCGGATAACTCGGGCAATGCCAATGACTTCACGACTAATGGGTCCAACGAACCCATTTATGTGCAGGACGAGGTTAATGGTCAACCAGTAGTTCGTTTTGGTGGGCACAACAACGACCGTGTTTACCTGCGTGACATGCCGGATTTCCCAACAGATGCTATATCGACCATCCTCGTTTACAAAACACTTGACAGTGATGACGCGCACATCTCCTACGCAGCTTCGACGGGTTCTGATAATGAATTCCTGATCCAACGGAGTGAGGACATCAGACCCTTGCTGGGTGGCAACAGTGCAGGTTCTCAGGGTGTCGCGTTCAATGACGATGCATGGCATATTCAGACAGTAACCTGGGAGACTTCTGGAGGAGATTTCAATATCTATAAGGACGGGGCGCTAGGCAACAACGACAACGTGTTGGTCAATCAGACACTTGAACCTGATGGTACGTTGGTTCTTGGCGCCGAGCAAGACAGCGAAAACGGCGGCTACCAATCGGCGAATGACTTCGATGGTGACATGGCCGAATTCATTCTGTACGACCGTGTGCTGAATACGGCACAAAGGACCGTCGTCGAAAACTACCTGGCAGCGAAATTCGATATCGCGATTGCCAACGACTATTACGCTTTCAACAATGGATACGGCGAGGATGTGATGGGTATAGGGCAGGACGGAGGATCTACTCATGAATCCGCTTCCGACCGTATTATTTCCATCAATAGTGCTGCCGGAATCGACACTGATGGCGAGTTCATCTTCATAGGTCACGATGGCCGCGATATCACAGCGTGGACGACTGATGAGTTGGAGGGGAGTGATATCTATCGCCTTGAGCGAGAATGGCGCTATGACGAAACAGGCACAGTGGGAGTCTTCAGTCTGAAGGTGGACTCTACAGCCATTCCAGATTTACCGGGTTCGGAATACACCCTGTTCTACCTGTTGTCGGATGCTGATGGTGATTTCACCTCCGGTTCCTCGGCAACGCGATTGAACGCTGTGGGTGACAATGAGTTTGAAGCTGCAGGAATTGATCTCAACGACGGAGATCACTTCACGATCGCGGTGGTCAGACCTTCGGTAGCTTTCGAATTGGCGAGCTCAGCGATATTCGAGTCCGGTGGGCCTGCGATGCTCAATGTGCAACTCAACTATGCCCTGGACAGCGAAGTGACTGTAGACTACTCGATCAATGGTAGCTCTACCGCTACGGGTGGAAGTGACTATGTCTTGCCGAATGGTACGATCACATTCCCCGCTGGCGTGACGTCGATGTCGTTGTCGGTCACCTTGACAGATGACACAGCACCGGAGGGTGATGAGACGCTGATCATTGATCTGAGTAATCCTGGCAACGCCGAGTTGGGGTCAGTCACTCAGCATACTTTGACTATTCACGATACGGATATTGCCAACAAGATCCAATTTCAAGGTACTTCTTCTAGCGGAGACGAAAGCGTAACGCCTGTGACTCTGACAGTGGAAGTGGGTAGCGCAGATGTGACGGACATGACGGTTGATTGGACCATTACTGGTGGCACGGCTACTGGCACTGGTATCGACTACATTTCTACTTCGGGTACGGCTACGATCACGGGAAATGGCTCGGACACGCAGACGACTTTTGATATAGATCTTAATGAGGATCTCCTTGATGAGGTGGATGAGACCATCATCATCACGCTTTCAAATCCTAGTAGCAATGTCAATCTGGGTACTAACACTGAGTATACCTATACTATCCTGGATAATGATAGTGAACCTACCGTACAGTTTCTGTCGACCACAAACTCCAGCAACGAAGGTTCATCTCCAGCGAATATTGAAGTCTCTCTGAGTGGCATATCCGGTCAGGATGTTACGGTAGATTACACCATATCTGGAGGCACCGCAACTAATGGCAATGTCGACTACAATCTCATCGATGGGACGCTGACCATTCCAGCGGGAGATGCGCAGGCTTTCATCAAACCTACCATTGTCGATGACGACCTGGTAGAAGGTGCTGAAACCTTCAGTATCACCATTTCTTCTCCCAACGCGGCGACGCTGGGGGCCAATACGGTCAATACTTTGACGATCATAGACAATGACAACAATGGCATCACAGGCCCAGGGGGTGTAGGCGATGAAACCACCAATATCCTTTGGTTGAAAGCCGATGCCATCACAGGGATTGCCGATGGATCGGATGTTGACGGCTGGGTTGATATGAGTGGCAATGGCAACGACATGACGGACAACAACTCCAATGTCCCCGCTTTTGAAGAGAATGAGATCAATGGATTGCCGGTAGTAAGATTCGGAGACAACAACAATGACAGGGTCTACTTGCGAAACATGCAGGACTTTCCCTCAAATGCTATAACTACCGTCACTGTTCTCAGGACTTCGGAAGATAACGGGACTACCTTGTCTTATGCGACGAGCGGTCAAAACAACTCCTACTTTCAAGATCGTCAGCAAAACGGTCGGTTTGCCATTGACGGTACAATCACCACGCCCAATGTTGCATTCAATGATGGCACTTGGCATATCGACGTACACTCTTGGACGAGTGATGGAGGAGACTATGCAGTCCGCAAAGACGGCCTGGAGATGGCAACCGGCACTGTTCGCAATGGCGGTGGGATAGATGCTGGTGGAACGCTTGCCATAGGCGCGGAACAGGACTCACCGAATGGTGGCTATGACTCCAATCAGGATTTTGATGGTGAGCTGGCGGAGGTGATCATCTACAACTACGACCTCAATGATGCACAACTGGCAATTGTTGAGAACTATCTGGCAGCCAAGTACAACGGAGAATTTGCCATTGCGAATAGCTATTTCACCTTTGGAAGCAATTATGGACATGGTCTGGTTGGCATAGGACAGTTGAATGGTGATCAACATCTCGCCGCGCAGTCGGATGATATGTTTACGATCAGTACCGCTTCCGGTCTCGATGCCGACGGCGACTTCCTCTTCATAGGACACAATGATGACGATATGACGACCTGGAGCAGTACCGAAGCTCCCAATGCTGGATCCAATTTCCGCCGAATGGCCCGGGAGTGGATCATGGACGAGTCTGGTGATATTTCCGACTTCACGGCAACCATAGATCTGGCTGGTTTCCCAGCTCCTCCGGCTGGATTTGATACCTACTACCTGCTGGTCGACGCAGATGGAGATTTTAGTAGCACTTCCACTTTCTACTTGCTCAACAATATTGGAGGGACAGAATACGAAGCTGGCAATGTTTCTGTCGTGGATGGTGGTTTCATGACCATCGGCGTGGCACTTACCGAGATTCAGTTCAACACCACCAGTTCTCAGGAATTTGAGCCGAATGGACCGGCTGCGGTGCAGGTGGATCTAGACTTCGTGGTCAATGTGGACATTACCGTGGACTACACCGTCACCGGTACGGCAACCGGAGGCGGAGTTGACTACACTCTGGCAGATGGCACTTTGACCATTACTTCAGGTAACTCTTCGGGCCTCATTAATATTCCACTTACAAACGACGTCGTACTCGAGAACTCGGAGACCATCATTCTCACACTTTCGAACCCCAGTTCCGGAGTCAACCTGGGGGCCAACACTGTTCACACCTTTTCAATTCTCGATGATGACAACACCCGTCGAATAGGCTTTGACGCCACCGCCTCATCGGGCAATGAATCGGTGAGCCCCGTCACACTGACGATCGAACTAACATCAACCGACGCGAGCGATCCCATCGATGTGGTAAATCCGACAACCGCTGATTACTTGGTCACTGGAACGGCCACTGGTGGAGGAGAAGATTACGTCCTTGCAGCGGGTACAGCTACTGTTCCTGCGGGTGATGGCAGCACGACCGTGGATATTCCCATAAGCCAGGATGCCTTGGATGAAGTAGATGAGACGATCATTGTCACGCTAACCAATCCAATCAACTCCAATCTGGCGACTTCCATGAATGAGTATACCTACACCATTCTTGATGACGATGACCCGCCGACGATCTCATTCGCCAGTGCACTAACGAGTGGTTCGGAAGGTTCAAGTCCCGCCAATATCGAAGTCCAGCTATCATCCGTTTCGGGTCAAGATGTGACTGTGGATTATGCGGTCGCCGACGGCACAGCTTTGAATGGCAACGTCGATTACAATATCGCCGATGGTACCCTTACGATCTCTGCCGGGGCCACTTCAGGCTTCATCCAGCCGGTAATCGTCGATGATGGCGAAACCGAATCAGGAGAAGACTTTACGATTACACTCAGCAACGCGATAGGGGCAGATTTGACCAGCCAGATTACTGTGACCACTTTCACGATTGCTGATAACGACAATGATGGTATTACTGGCCCTGGAGGGGTCGGAGAGTCTGGCAACATCATGATATGGCTGAAAGCGGACAATATTACAGGTATTACTAGTGCTAATGACATCACAGCTGGGTGGCCGGATGCATCAGGAGGTAATCGCGATATGACGGTAGACGGTGGTAATCGCCCCAATTGGGTCGATAACGAAATTAATGGTTATCCCGTGGTTCGGTTCGGCGATAGCAACAATGATCGTGTGGAGCTCAATAACACTAATTTTTTCCCTTCCACTGCGATAACGACGATCACATTGCTCAAGACCAATGAGGACGACGGAACCACCTTGTCATACGCTACGTCATCGGAAGACAATTCTTACTTCCAGGATCGTCAGCAGAGTGGTCGATTCTCTATTGATGGCAACATCCACGATCCCAACCCCGATGTGGTATTCAATGACAACCAGTGGCACATCGACGTACACACTTGGCGCACTTCCGACGGGGAGTGGGAGATATACAAGGACGGTACCTTGGAAGGCTCAGGCACTCATGAGATGGGTACAACAATAGGCACTGGCGGAACACTGGTGATTGGAGCCGAGCAGGACAATCAAGGCGGAGGTTATGACAATAACCAGGACTTCGATGGCGATCTGGCTGAAGTGGTTATTTACAACATGGTCCTTAATGATGCCCAAAGGATCATCGTTGAGAACTACCTGGCGGCAAAGTACAGAGGCGAATTCACGATCGCCAACGACCGATATGGTTTTGAGACCACGCACAGTTATGATGTGGCTGGAATTGGGCGAGCCAGCGCCGGCAACGAGCATCCCGCGGCCAACTCGGCGTCCATCTTGACCGTGAGCAATCCTTCTGGTCTCGATGGCACAAACGAGTATTTGATCTTCGGTCATGACAATGGGGCTGTAAACAGTTGGACCACTGTGGATGCACCCAACAGCGGCACCAATATCCAGCGAATCGACAGGGAGTGGATTTTTGATCGTACGAATGACGTGGGCACGGTGTCGATTACTGTCGATACCAGCTTATTTGCGGCCAGGCCAAGTAATTTCAATGACTTTGTCGTAATGGTCGACGCGGATGGCGATTTTGCCAATGATGCCGCCGTCTATGTATTGTCCCCCTGGTCCGGGCCTGAGTTCAGTGCCGACAACCTCGACATTCCTGATGGTAGCTACGTATCATTTGGTGTCTTGCGACGCACCGCAGAGTTCAGCGCCTCGGCGTCCAATATTTTCGAGCCAAATGGCCCCGCTTCTATCGAAGTGTCATTGAGTTTTGCGGCAGCAGATACGGAGACTGTTGACTACGCAGTCACTGCTGGTTCTGCAACCGGTTCGGGGACAGATTATACGCTCAGCGCCGGGACCCTGGTCTTCAATCCGGGGAATATTACACAGGATATTTTCGTCACACTGATCAATGACTCCGATATTGAGTCGGACGAGACCGTGGCAATTACTCTTTCCAACCCATCTTCGGGTATTTCTCTCGGTTCTGTCCTCACACACACGCTGACGATCAATGACGATGATTCTCCGAGGCGCGTGGAGGTGGTCGGCGCCAGTACCATGGGTGATGAAGCCACTTCGCCCATCACTATCACTTTCCAGCTGGAAAGTGCTGCGCAGATAGATGCTGTGAATGCCACATCTGTCGACTATACGGTTACAGGGACTGCAACTGGCGGAGGTACAGACTATACCTTGGCTGATGGCACAGCAACAATAGCCGCAGGATTTGAGAATATCACTCGAGGATTGGTCGTAGTGGATGATGCCTTGGCGGAGGCCGGTGAGACGGTCACCATCACGATTAGCAATCCTGTCAACGCCAACTTGTCGCCTACGCTGAATACTTTCACCTACACGATAACTGACAACGATACGGCGCCCACGGTTTCCTTTACCTCGGCCAGCAGTACGGGGCCTGAAGCGTCGTCCCCGGGTTCCATCGAAGTGACCCTTTCTGCTGCGGCCGGGCAGGATGTCAGCGTCGATTACACAGTGGCTGATGGAACAGCTACTGGAGGCGCGGTGGATCACAATCTCATCGCGGGGACTGTGGTCATTGGTGCAGGAAGTACCACTGGATACATTCAGCCAGTAATTATCGATGACTCGGATGTGGAGCCGGGTGAAAACTTCACCGTTACGCTAACGGGTGCTACGGGCGCGACAGTTACAGCTCCAACGACCCATACATTCACAATTCTCGACAACGATACTGACGGAATCACCGGACCGGGTGGCGTTGGGGATCAGGGGATCCTTGTCGCCTGGCTGGATGCTGAGGACATCACAGGACTTGGAGACGGGACCACAATCAATACCTGGGAGGACGCCAGTGGAAACGCGAATGACTTTGTCAGGGGCGGCAATCCTTCGTACGAAACGAATGAAGCGAATGGCCGACCAGTGATAAGATTCAATGGCAATAGTGAACGGCTGGTGAGGACGAACATGAGTGATTTCCCATCGACTGCCATCACCACCATCGCGGTCTTCAATACCACAGAGGATGATGGTACGACCTTCTCGTATGCAAGTAGCGCTGATGATGACGACTGGAGACAGGACCGACAGCAAAATGGGCGATTCACCGTGGCTGGAGGCAATGAAACTCCGAATGTGGTATTCAACGATGGCAACTGGAACATTGACATTCGAACGTGGCAGAGCAGCGACGGGGCCTATACGGTTTATAAGAACGGAGCTGCTGCAGCCAGTGGTACCCACGCAACAGGCGACTATTTCACCTCAGGAGGAACATTGGCTATCGGGGCTGAGCAAGATGGTATCAATGGCAATTGGCAAAATGCCAGGGACTTTGACGGTGACATTGCTGAGGTAGCGGTCTACAACAAAGTGCTCAACAGCGCGCAGAGAATTCTCATTGAGAACTACCTCAGTTCGAAGTACGGCATCTCGATTTCCAATGATAAATTCTCCAGTGACGCTACACATGGCTACGATGTGGCAGGTGTCGGACAGGAGGATATTGCCAACTTCCATTCGGGAGCGACGGCAGGTATCATCTCGGTGACCAATCCGCTGGCATTGAGCGATGGCGACTACATGCTCTATGGCCATGATAATGCCGGCTTCGCTGATTGGACTTCCAACGCCAATGTGCCCAACATTGCGACACAGCGAATTCCTCAGGAGTGGGTATTCGAGGAGACTGGAGATATTGGGACGTTCACCCTCACGGTGGATATCGCAAGCCTGCCAGCAACTTCTACAGGGTTTGATTCCTACGCGCTGGTATTGGATGGCGACGGTGATTTCACCAGCGGTGCCAGCTATGTGCCTCTGTCCAACACCTCTGGTACCCTTTATTCTGCCTCCGGGATCGACGTGAGTGGAACGACCTACCTCACGATTGTCTCTATCGAATATGTCACTATTGTCAGTGGCGATTTCAACCATCCAGCCAATTGGTTTGCTGGAGTCACTCCAGGGAGTGGCCAGACCGCAGTTATTGCTGATGGGGATGCGATGAATCTCACGGCAGATATGACACTCGGAAGTCTTGTGATCGGAACGGGGGCGAGCCTTGATCTCAATGGGCACACGCTGACGCTGGATGATGGCTGCATATCAGGAGCAGGTACTTTTGATGCGACCGATGCTGGTAGCATTGTAAGGTATGCCGCTACCTCCACCCAGTGCGTAACGTCCGGAACATACGGTGATATTCAATTCACAGGAAGTGGCTCGAAATCCCTATCTGGACCTATTGTAGTATCCGGTGACTTAGACATTTCCAATGCTGCTATAACCCTTGATGTCACGCTAGCCAACTATCAGATTGATGTGACCGGAAATTGGTCGAATAGCGGGACGTTCAACCAACACAGTGGCACTGTACGTTTCATCGGGTCTACGGACCAAACGATCTCCTCTTCGGCGACTGAGGTCTTCCATGACCTGGTTGTAAACAAGCCTGCTGGCGACATTATTCTGTCTCGCGAGATTCAGATAGACAACAGCCTGACCCTCATTGCTGGTGACCTGGTACTGGGGTCCCATGACCTTACCCTGTCGTCAGGCGTCACGATTTCGGGAGGTGGCGCGACGTCCTACATCCAGGCCGACAACTCCGGATTGATCAACAGAGTTGTGCCGGCAACAGGTTCTTATGCTTTTCCCGTTGGTGACGATGATGAATACTCTCCTTTCACTTTCACCTTGAATTCGGCGACGCTGGCCTCTGCGCAGGTGTTCCTCAATTTGAGAGATATCATTCACCCCCAGGTGACTGATGTTGCTATCAGCAGATATTGGACTTTGACTCAAACTGGTATTTCAGGGGCCATTGACTACGACGTCAGTTTCACCTACACAGATGACGACATTATGCGGGCTGATGAAGCCGACTTTGAAGGGGCGAAATTCACATCCGGAGCAACCCTTGTAGCGGGCTCCACGGATGAGGTTACCAATACGGTGACTATGACAGGACTTGGGGCGTTTAGCGACTATACGGCGACAGGCAGTGGATCACCTCTACCTATCGAGCTGCTGACATTTGAAGCCCGGGTAGATGACGAAACTGTCATCGTATCGTGGTCGACGGCCTCGGAGCACAACAACGACTACTTCACCATAGAACGCACTTATGACTGGGAGCACTTCGAAGAAATAGGCATGGTAGATGGCGCAGGTGACAGTGAGGAAATATTGCACTACGAGTTCGTCGATGAGGCGCCAATACCGGGAGTGAGTTACTACCGTCTCAAGCAAATTGATTTCGATGGCCAATTCACTTATAGCAATCTTGTGATGGTGGAGTACGACTACAACCGTCCGACGGAGGCAGAAATTGCAGTCTTCCCCAACCCCGCAACGATTAATCAGGGCTGTAAGGTACAAGTGACTGGTTTGGTACCAGGAACGGCTGTGGAGGTGAAGGTCGTGGCGATGGATGGGCGAGAAACACATTCGATGGCTGGTGCGGCCAATGGTAGTGGCACTTTTGAGCAAGAGCTGCACTTCCCAACGTGGGCCGTGGGAGGGACCTATGTTGTATACGTCATCCACGACGGCCAGCGGCATTTTGAGCGCCTTATTATCCGATAGTCAGAATTTGTTCAGAAGGTTGACCGCGTGGCATACGAGCATGCCGGCGGTCTCTGTCCTTAGCACGGATTGGCCAAGACTGATCCCCTGGGCGCCATGGCTTAGCGCCTGTTCAATTTCCCCAGGACTGAAGTCACCCTCTGGTCCAATGAAAAGCCCAACGCTTGTAGCAGGGGGTATCACTTCAGTTACATGCGGTAGATCTGCACCGAGATAAGCGATGAATTTCGCTGCTTCAACATTGAGACTGTCCTGAAAGGAAATAAGCTCGTGCAAATTGGTGAGGTAGGCACCTTTGGACTGCTTCAACGCGCTGATAGTCTTCTTTTGTAGTCTGTCGAGACGAAGTTTACGCCGTTCGGAATTTTCAGTGACCAGGAATGTGATGTCATCTACTTGCATTTCGGCAGCCTTTTCGATCAGCCATTCCATTCGTTCTGATTGCTTTGTTGGGCTGATAAACAGGTGGATTTTGAAATTCTTCTTTGGAATTTTGGTTTGTTGGAGTATTTCGAAATCTAGTGACCGCTTGGTGATCGCCTTGATTTTGGCCGTTGCCAGGAGTCCTTTTCCATCGGTGAGGGCAATCGTATCACCCACCTGATGCCTCAGTACCTGCACGCAGTGTTGGAATTCCTCATCCGCCAAGGTATTGTTTTCCTCAAGGTCCGATTTAAAGAAATGATGCATGCTTAGGCCCAATTCCTTGGGCAATCACTGAGTGAAGTCCTAAATTCACCTAATTTGAAAGCAATGAAAAATCTATGGCAAAAATTCGATCTCACGCACTAGCGATTGTCAATAGTCGGGAGCCCGTACCAGTCGAACTACCTTCCAATAAGATCTCTGATTATTTTGGTGAGCTGGCCTTCGATATAGAAGAGATGCGTCGGGTGCTGTCTCCGCAGGTATTTGACAAAGTGAACTATGCCATTCGTAAGCGCAAAAAGATTGATCCCGAGACTGCTGACGCTATTGCCGCCGCTGTCAGGAACTGGGCAATGTCCAAAGGGGCGACCCACTTTACGCATTGGTTTCAGCCATTGACAGGCTCGACGGCTGAGAAGCACGACGCCTTTTTCGATCCCCGCAAGGGAATAGAGGACTTCAAGGGGACTGATCTCGCTCAACAAGAACCAGATGCATCTTCCTTCCCCAGCGGAGGAATCAGGAGTACGTTTGAAGCCCGGGGCTACACCGCATGGGATCCCTCCTCACCGATGTACATCTACCGCAATACCCTTTGTATCCCAACTGTATTTGTTTCGTACACGGGTGAGGCACTTGATTACAAGGCACCGCTGCTAAGGGCGATTGAAGCAGTGGACAAGGCGGCAACGCGCGTTTGTAAGTTCTTTGATCGGAACATTACCAAAGTACACGCTATGCTGGGCTGGGAGCAGGAATACTTCGTGGTCGACGAAGCTTTGTTTGCTGCACGCCCGGACCTGGTGATGGCAGGGCGCACAGTGTTTGGGCATGATCCTGCCAGAGGCCAACAACTGGATGATCACTATTTCGGAGCCATACCCAGCCGTATCTACGACTTCATGAGGGACTTCGAGGTGCAGGCGCATCGGCTGGGAATACCTGTACGGACTCGGCACAACGAAGTCGCGCCCTCACAATTTGAGGTGGCGCCGATGTTTGACAAGGTCAATGTTGCCAC
Source organism: Cyclobacteriaceae bacterium (assembly GCA_965227935.1). Taxonomy (GTDB): domain Bacteria; phylum Bacteroidota; class Bacteroidia; order Cytophagales; family Cyclobacteriaceae; genus JAWPMT01. The sequence continues at coordinate 2,128,459 of CBDDGS010000055.1, forward strand.
CGATCAAAACCAGTTGCTAAAGGACTTGATGGAGCGTGTTGCTCAACGCCACCGACTAAAGATATTGTTTCACGAAAAGCCTTTTGCGAAGCTCAACGGCAACGGGAAACACAACAACTGGTCATTGGTCACGGACACGGGAGTCAATCTTTTTCAGACGACCAGCAGTGCTCGTGACAACCTTATGTTCCTTACGTTCTTTGCGGTGACCATAAAGGCTGTACATGAGCACGCGGACCTCTTGCGCGCATCGGTGGCCTCTGCTGGCAACGACTACCGACTGGGAGCTAATGAGGCGCCTCCAGCTATCATTTCTGTATTTGTAGGGTCGAAGTTGACACAGGTCCTTGAGGAACTGGAGAAGAATGGCAACGTGGTGATTAAGAAAGGTGACAACCTATACATGAAACTAGGGATCGATCAGATACCCGAGATCATCGTAGACAATACGGATAGGAACAGGACGTCGCCGTTTGCTTTCACAGGCAACAAGTTTGAGTTTCGTGCAGTGGGAGGCGATGCCAACGTGAGCAACCCCATGACGGTGCTCAATGCCATCGTCGCGGATCAGCTCAACGACTTTCACGATGAGGTGCAAAAGCGGATTAGCAATGATGACGAAGACAAGAGGCTGGCAATGATTGATGTATTGCGTGGGTACATACAGTCGTCAAGAGCCATACGCTTTGAGGGTGACGGATACTCTGATAAATGGATACAGGAGGCGGCAAAGCGAAAGCTGTCCAACGTCAAAGACACCCCCCGGGCTTTGGATTTCTTTAAGAGTGACAGTGCCACGGCGCTCTTCTCACGGCTGGGGATCATGACCGGAAAGGAGATCGAGGCCCGGCACGAGATCATGCTTGGGAACTATATCATGAAGGTGCAAATAGAATCGCGCCTGGTGGCCGACCTGGCGATCAATCATGTGATCCCGACGGCCATCAGCTATCAAAACAAGCTGATAGAGAACGCGAGAGGCTTGAAAGAATTGGGTGTGGATACCGCTGATGTGGTGGAAAACATCACCACGCTTTCCAACCATATCTCCACACTGAGGGAACGGTGCGAAGCGATGAGGGAGGCAAGGAAGAAGGCCAATAAGATCACCGATACCCGGGATCGTGCTATTGCCTACTGTGACGACATCAAAGAGCAATACTTTGAAGATATCCGCTACCAGGTAGATAAACTAGAACAGATGATCGATGACGAGGACTGGCCGTTGATCAAGTACCGAGAACTTCTGTTTTTAAGATAACTCAAATGGCAGACAAGAAAAGAACCAGGGAATCCCGAGCTGCAATCGAGCGATTGTACATCACCATGCGTCACCTATTCATCCGGGGTAGTTACAAACCACTGGGCGTCTCTGGCAAGTCACTCATCGAGTCTTTGCTCGTCCTCAATCCTGAGATCTATGGTGCCATGTCTGATGCTGAGCGCGTGGAATTGGACGGTCTTCTCTATGTGATGGAGCGGCTCCCCGATGGCATTGAGGAGTGCCGAATGATCAAACTCATCGCCCGGGAAGGCTTTGAGGATGCCGGCTATGAGCGGATTGTTCCCCGAAAGAGGCGCCGCAATTGCTATCGTGTGGACAAGGATCGGATGTACATCGAGATGACACGCGGTCGAAGTGATATCTACGATATACTCACGCATCTCACCTTTCTGTTCATCGAAGCCAACAAGATCAAGAATCACTGTATCAACCCGAAGGGCGATGTGCAGGAAGATTGGTATCGCCTCGAGGAAGTGGTCGATGCCGAAAGCCGTGGCAAGGAGGTGGACGAACGGCGTGCCTCCGTGTACCTGAGCAACATCATCGGACGGACGCTGCACGAGACCAAGGAGGCCATCGAGAAGTTTCGGGCAGGTAACGTGAAGCATAGTCTCTATCACATTGTCTACCACCTGGGGCGTGTCGCCATCGCTGAGGAAAAGGACAAAAAAGACAAACAGATCAGCTTCTCTCGGAAGCTGCGCGATATCGTGGGACATCACTCTTATGGGGAGAAGTGGTCGGATCAGATCAAGCAGTACGTTTATGATCAGGGCTGGATCGAAAGACCTATGCACATCATCAGTGCGAATCTCCATAGCGTCCTCAATACCTTGTATGGATTTGAGGCTTTAGACGGTGATAACCCCTATGAGTCGCTGGAGGAGCTTGCAATAGCCACTGCGCAATCAGAAAATGATGAGTTGCGGCTCAGGATATGGGAATATGCTCAACAACACGGCCTTTGTGAGATACAGGATACCTCAGGCACTAACCTGACTGTGCAGATTATGGATCTCACCCAGTTAGACCCATCAAAGCTTCCTGCCTCCTTGGGTGTCTCTAGTCTTGCAGAAGATCAACCAGTAGTGGTAGTCATGGATTATGCCTTCGGCGAGCAAGCCTATGAATGCCTGGATGAATTGTTGAAGCCCTACGAAAGAGGGGATAAGATCCATCCGTTGAATGTTGCTTCTATCTCGATCATGGGCAAGGCGGGTATTCTGGAAGGGGAAAAGGGAGACATAATGATCCCAACGGCCCATGTTTTTGAAGGCACAGCGGACAACTACCCAATCAACAATCTTCTGACTGCTAAGGACTTTGAAGCGGAGGATGTCCAGGCGTTTGAGGGTAGCATGATCACTGTGCTTGGTACCTCTCTCCAGAATCATGACATACTCACCCACTTTCTCACCTCCACATGGAACGCTGTCGGGCTCGAAATGGAAGGAGCACATTACCAGAAGGCGGTCCAGTCAGCTGCAAAAATTCGCCTGAGCATCAAAGAAGATGTGAAACTATGCTATGCCTACTACGCTTCTGACAACCCTCTAAAAACGGGAAGTACCCTGGCCTCAGGCAGTCTGGGCCTTGAGGGGATACGGCCGACCTACTTGATCACCGAAAAGATCCTGCAAAAGATATTGAAGTAGGTCCAGGCAATAAGATCGAAGAGATTACCTGTCAAAATAGACCCGATAGCAGCGGGCATCCCGCATGGCCATGGCGATGGGTAGAGCGGCGTGGATAAAGCGGATAGCGGGGATGCGGAAGAGGCTGGTAATGACCGGTCTCTCCAAATGATGGCCAAGGTCCAGCTACTGGCAATGCTTCGTGATGTATTTCGAGGAAATATTGCTGCCCGACTCCACGGCATTTTCAAAGTCCTGGCAGGCGTCCTCCTTCAGGCCGAGTCTGAGTCGGGCCAGGGCGCGATTGTGAAAGGCCATGAAGTTTTCACCGTCAATGGATAGCACGCTAGAGTAGTCACGCTCGGCGGATTCGTAGTTCTTCAAGTTGAGATAGCAGTTGCCGCGATTGTATATACAGTTGAGCTCGTCAATGGCCACCTGACTGCTGTCCTGGTATCGTAGGGCTTTATTATAGTAGTCGATGCCGTCTTCGAAGTCCCGCTGCTTGTAGGCAATATTGCCGGCCAGCACCAGATAGTCTGATTGGAAAGGCTCCAGGGCGATGGACCATCCGATTTTGTCGGCCGCATCGTCCAGCCTATTGAGCTTGTAGAGGGCATAGGCAGCGACATAGGTGTAATCCGTATTGCCTTTGTAGATCTCATGCGCCTGCTGCAGGAAACCCACTGCTTCGTCGTACTTTCCTTCGTCGATGAGTAACTTGGATTCCTCGTACAGGGCATTACACAGCTCAAGATCTTCCGAGCTGATTTCGGGTTGCCCTGAGGCGTTGATGCCGATAAAAAGAGTGAGGAAAAGTAAGCAGCAGTACCTCATGTGAACAAAGTTACGGTTTGTGTCGGGCAATTGTTTCCGTTATTCAAACCATCGACCGCATGGTATCGTTTCCAAAAGGCGTATGCGGTGGATTTTACCTTTTTCCCTGATTCTTACTGCTTGTGGACTGTCCATGACTGATGAACAGGCTGCAAAGAAGTTTGCCTCAAAAGCTATCCAACCCGATTTCTGTACTGTTTCGGTAGGTGAGCGCAGCATGCACTATGCTTATATAGATAGGGGTATGGATGATCTGGTGCTATTTGTGCATGGATCACCCGGGAGTTGGACCGCTTTCATGGATTTTTTCCAAAACGACTCTCTGCTACAGCGGTGTGATGTGCTTGCGATAGATCGCCCCGGATTTGGGCAGTCGGACAAGGGGTGGGCCGAGCCGGATCTGGAGAAGCAGAGTCTTTCGCTTCACGGCGCCCTAAGTCAGTTTGAGCATAAGCGAAAAATATTGGTAGGTCACTCCATGGGTGGTCCCGTCATTGCGAGGATGGCGATGGATCATCCAGGTGCGTACCATGGCCTGATCTTTGTAGCTCCGTCGATCGATCCTGACATGGAAAAGTACGAGTGGTACCGGTCATGGATCAAAACGAAGGTGGGAGCCTGGCTAACACCTACTGATTTTTGGGTGAGTAATGAAGAATTGATGCCCTTGCGGGGTGAATTGGGAAAGATGTTGCCACTGTGGGACCATATTAATGTCTGCTCGATCGTTATACAGGGCAAAAAAGATATGCTGGTACCATGGGAGAATGCGGAATTTGCACGAGAGAAACTGCCCGCTGACAAAGTGGATATTCGGTATCTGCAAGGAGCCAACCACTTCATACCATGGAGCCACCCTGAAACGATAATTCAGGCTATATTTGATATAATCTAGACAAATATTGTATGCGATTACTTCGTCAATTGCTCAGCATAGTGATGCTCGCCGGCAGCTTCCTTGTTGCGGGACAGGCAACAGATATCACCTTTACATCTAAGGGGCTCACCGCCGAAGAAGCTTACCTCGGTTATCACCTGGCGGATCAGAAATTCGTGGAGGATACCTTGAAGGTAGGAGAGGGTGGAGAGATGAAGATCTACTCAGAAGAGGGATTGCGTCCGGGGCTCTACTTCATTTATGTGCCTGAAGGCATCTACATTGAGTTTGTGATCAACGAACCAAGCTTTGCGTTGATCAGCACGGGCGAGGGCTATGATAACCTGGAGGTGCAAGGGTCTAGAGAAAACGCCGCGTTCAAGGAATTTCAGACGAAACTGGGAGCTCTCCAGCGGCAACGGACAGAGCTTGCTGAATCACTGGAGAAGCTTACTGGTGCCGATAGTGCCGCTGTCAGGGATCAACTGGTAGCACTGACTGATGAAGCGAACAATATACGCGACCGGATCATCGAGGAAAACCCGGACCTTATGATCAGCAAGATGTTGCGACTAATGCAGCCCATTCCCATTGAGGAGTTTCCGGAGATCACTGACGAAGAGGAAAAGCGCCGAAAGGTGTTTCATGCCTATCGCAATACCTATCGAGAGCGTTTGGACTTTGAGGAGTTCGGATTATTGCGAACACCCATATTCAAGGATCAGGTCATGCGCTATCTGACAGAAGTGATCCCACAGGCGCCAGATACGATCAATGCCGAACTCGATGAGATATTGGCAACTGTGATGGATGACCCCGTAGCTTACCGCTTTTGGCTGGTCACTTTCACCAATCACTATCAGACCCCCAAGCTAATGGGGCAGGATGCTGTGCTGGTGCACCTTCTGGAAGATTATTATCTGAGCTCAAAGGCAGATTGGATCACTGAGGAGTCGCTGGGGAAAATGAGAGAAGAAGTAGCGTTTCTCAAGCCCAATCTAATCGGTCAGCCAGCACCTGCGCTGCAGTTGATCGATACCGCGCAAGCACCCGTCAATGCTCTGGAGATCGATGGGGACTATTTGGTCTTGTTTTTTTACGATCCGGACTGTGGCCATTGCAAAAAGAAGACGCCCATCTTGCGTGACGCGTACTACGACCTGAAAGACCTGGGTGCGGAGGTCGTGGCTGTCTGCGGCATCACGGACCAGGACAAGTGGAAGAACTACATCATCGAGAATGAGCTGGATTGGGTCAATTTGGCTGATCCATTTTATCGCAGCAACTTCAGGGCGGACTATAACGTACGGTCTTTTCCGCAGGTTTATGTGCTCGATGGTGAGCGGAAGATTGTGGCGAAGAAGCTCGATGTGGATCAACTGGTGAACTTCATCACCGATCATCGCGAGATCGTGAATCCTTGAGTAAGGGATCGGTCAGTGCGTGACCATCTCGGTGAGCTTGCCCCTGCGGTTGTAGTAGGACCAGTCTCCTGCTTTCTCTCCGTCTTTGAAGGAGCCTTTGGAGGCCAGGCGCCCGGAGTCGTGGTAATATTCCCAATAGCCGTCTTCCACACTCTTCTTCATCATACCTCGAGAAGCTACCTGGCCATCTTCGAAGAAGGTCGTAAACTCTCCTTCGAAATAGCCATCAGTAAGTTTGCCCTCCAGTTTGCGAGCCCCTTCCGCATGGTACTCGTAGTAAGTGCCATAGCCCCCTTGTAATGTTCCTTTCTCCAGCGGCTCACCTTTGATTGTGTAGAAGGTGGAGGTGGCAATCAGTCGACCGTCACGCCAGGTCTGTTCTTGTTGCAGCTGTTCGTTTTCGTAGAAATAGCCCCATAGACCATCCTTTTGGTCGTTCTTGAAGCTACCGACTGCCTGAAGCTGCTCGTTGTCGTGATAGTAGATCCACTGCCCTTCCTTGAGATCATAAGCATAGGGGCCTTCGCTTTCCAGTTTACCACTCTCCCTGAAGAATTTCCAAATACCTGCACGTTGGTCCCTGTTGTAGTTGCCTACGGAGTAGGGTTGCCCATTCCGATAAAAATTGACCCATCGTCCTGTCTTGAGTCCAAACGCATACTCCCCAAGAACGCTGCGGGCTTGATTGGAATGGTACTCGACATATAATCCATGCAGTAGGCCGTCTTTGAATTGAAATTCTTTCTGAGGTCTACCGCTGCGGAAGTAAATGGACCACTTCCCTTCCTCCACGCCATATTCATATTGCTCAATAGCTTGTATCGTACTTGATTCTTCGTGATAGTAAGTCCATGTACCATCCGCGACTCCGCCGGCATAATTCTTTTCGAAGGTCTTGAAACCAAATGGCGAGTACTCTGTCCAGGCGCTGTGTTTTTGCCCTTTTGAAAAGGTCCCTTCCAGCGCTAACTGGCCGTTTTCATAGTACTCGGAATGAAGGCCTTGTTTGATACCGTTTTTGTAATATGTCTCGCTGATTCTGATTTCGCTCTCGTCATATAGCAGCACACGGCCGTCCAGCACGCCATCTTTGAAATGAAGGATCTTGTTCGTGTTGCCGTTTTGATGGAAAACAAACCATCTTTCCTGTCTGACACTGTCGACGAGCTTCCCGCGTACGGCAAGCTTTCCATTTTCATAAAAGGCTTTGTATACGTCTTCTTCGACTTTGATTTCCCCCAACTCCTCGGGTGGGGGGAATAGGAGGCTGATCTGGGCATGACTCAGGCTGACCAGAAGTATGGAGCAGTAGAACAAAAGGTGGCGAAGGGTCATAGACGTATTCCTTGCAAAGGTCATGCTAAAATAACATCAGTAAAACGTATCAGCCATCTATGTGTTGTGAGAAAGCAACTGTAGCACCATTTGTAGTGATTTTGATGAGAGGTCCGGCAGGTCAGAAAGCCTCTCGAGGGGCCATTTGTACGCGACTTTGACGAATCGGTTTCTTTCAATGTGTTCATTGATCTGCTGAGAATAGAGCGTTGATAGCTTTTGATAATTGTCTTCATCGAAATGATACTCCCAGGGAGTGTCATTGATGCAGAAGTAGACATCTGAGACGTCGCCAGCTGATGAGAAGGCCTTCGTAGGAGGCCCACTGACATGTAGCGTGCAACTGATCTCATGTCCCCACCAGACCATCGTGCGAAATGCGAATGTCTCTTCTTTCAGAAACTTGCGTGGGTAGTCCAAAATCCAGTAGGGGAGACCCCTGTAGTTTTCTCCGCGAGATATCTTTCCAGCTTTGAGCAGTGTGCCCTGTGGAAATTGGAAATTGGTAGTGGTAAGCTCCTCCCTTATGGCTGCCTCGGCTTCTCCCAATGCGGCCATCAATTTCTTATGTATGGCTTGCTTGGTGAGTAGAAAGTCACTGTCAGCAAGGATTTGCAGTTCCCTGTCAGAGAGTCCTTCCAACTACCACTTGATGAGGGCGGAGGCCCAGGTGAACCCACTTCCAAATGCTGCGAAGCACACAATGTTACCAGGTTTGATCTTGCCCTCCTGATAGGCTTCACTTAAGGCAATAGGAATAGACGCAGCCGTAGTGTTTCCATAGCGCATGATGTTGTTGTATACCTTGTCGTCCGGAAGTTTCATCTGTCTCTGAATGAACTGACTGATCCGCAAGTTGGCCTGGTGAGGAATGAGCAGATCGAGCTCCTCGGGCTTGAGGTTGTTATGCATGAGTGCCTCGTGGATTACCTCCTGAAATCTCGTGACAGCATGCTTGAATACGAAGTTGCCATTCATGTATGGGTAGTAAGAGGAGTCTTCTGGATCGTTTTCTTCAATGATCCTGTCCACCCATCTACCGGTTGCCGGGCCGATGAGTGCCAATTCCTCGGCATGCTTTCCTTCGGAATGCAGATGGGTTGATAGTATGCCGCGGTCTTCTTCAGTACGCTGCAAAACGACCGCACCGGCACCGTCACCGAATATCACGGTCACACCCCGACCCCGGGTGGTTTTCTCCAGGCCACCGGAGTGATTTTCGGAGCCGATGACCAATACAGTCTTGTACATGCCCGTTTTGATAAACTGGTCTGCAACGGACAGGGAGTAAACGAACCCCGAGCACTGGTTGCGCACGTCGAGGGCGCCCACTTCCCGGATGCCGAGCTGCTTCTGGACTTGTACACCGGGGCCAGGGAAGTAGTAATCGGGACTGAGCGTCGCAAAAATGATAAAGTCAACATCGTCAGGGGTGAGGTTGGCATTTTCAAGTGCTTTACGAGCGGCCTTCGTCCCCATGACAGAGGGGGAATCATCGGTTGTGGGATCTATCCACCGACGTTCATGGATCCCGGTCCTTTCGACGATCCACTCGTCGGTCGTATCCATCATTTTTTCGAGGTCTTTGTTGGTCACCACATTTTCGGGGACATAATGACCGATGCCAACGATTTGGGAGTTGTACATGCTGCTTTTTAGCAACCAAAGATAGCGAAATGGGTGTATTGTTATTCGACGATGGAGACTTCGATACGTCGGTTGAGCTCACGGCCGTCGATCTCATCGTCGCCGGAGGCGAGCAGCTCTTTGTCTGCGTACCCGGTGACCTCTATACGTTCAGGGTCGATGTTTTTGGCAACGAGTTTCTTCTTGACATTTTCTGCTCTGAGGACAGCCAATTCCTCCTTGTTAGGTTCCAAACTGTCGGCATGACCATGTACTATCAGCTTCATGTCAGGGTGATGCTCAAGAAGCCTTTGCATCATCCCTATGATAAACTCGGCATCTCCAGGGACCTCTGCACTTTCCTTGTCAAAATAGATATTGCTGATATTGGCCGTAAAGAGTTTGTCAGGGTTGACTTCCACTGGAGCTTGCGCCAGCTCAGTGCTGTCATGCTCTGGTCCTTCCACTATGAGATTATGCTCCAGTAAGGCCAGAGAATCATGAAGGAAGGATCGGAAGTTGCTCTCTGAGACCAAGTGTCTGCCGATGGTCACGTCGATGATGAATTTCTTATCCTCGGGTATTTCGATTTGATAGATACCCGCTGTGTCAGTTCTGGCTGTGTACTTCTGATCGGTGCTTTCCATCGATTTGAAGGTGAGCACCACATCTGACATCGGCATATCATCGAAGTCCGTGATCTTTCCCTGGACGACGACGTTGTTCTCATTGCTATAGTAATAGACATCGAAGCCACCCATGGCGAATAGTCTGTTTGAACTAAAGAAGCCGGAAGTGTTGTCTTTATTGGGCTGGAAGTTCACCTCATCGTCGATTGTATTGATCGGATAGCCCAGGTTTTCAGGTTTGGACCACCTCTTCTTTTTCGGGTCCCAGGTGCACTTGTAGATATCGAAGCCACCAATAGAAGTGGATCTGTTGGATGAGAAGTACAGATAGTTGCCATCGGGTGTGACGTACGGGCTGTCTTCATCCCACTTCGAGTTGATGCCTTTGATGGCCTTGGGGGCAGACCACTGACCGTTTGCTCCTTTCTTGGACTCGTAGATGTCCAGGTGATAGCTTTTCATACCAGCAAACAGTACGTAGTCTTCTTCTTCGTTAATGAAAAAGTCGGACTCCAGGGTCTTGCCACGGCCGGCCAATGATGATTGTTTCGGTGTGCCCCAACCACCAGCTGAGGGCTCGCTGTAGTAGAAGTTGCCCCGTCCTGTTTTCTTGTAGACATACATCCTAGCACCATCTTTGACGATCTCTATGGAAGTGAAATTTGGAGGGAGGGTGCCGAGTTTGATAAGAGCCTGAGGGTCGCACCAGGAGAGACCGGACTTTGATGTCTTCAGAACGGCGAATTCATTCTCGCTCTTTATGAAGTCAGGTATCGGGCGAGATGAGGCAAAGACCATTTCGCCTTGTGAACCAAATGACGCCGGGGAGAGGTCGTCATATTCTGAATTGATAGGTGCGCGCATGCGCCTTACAAAATATCCCGATGAGCCTGCGTAGTATTGCGCCGCCGTCTCAGCTTTCTTGATGTACTCACGGGACTCCGCGATAATTTCCTTGCTCTTAAAAGAATCAGCACCCAAAAACTTTTCAAAGTGCTTTCTTGAGAGCTCGAACTCATAACGGGCATAGTAGATCCTGCCCATCCAATAGTGAAAAAACCGGTCGGTGGTACCTCCTGTTTTGTAGAAGTCGATCAATGGCTTGACATTCTCCCCCCTCTTGGTTGTGAGGTATTCGGCAATCATTTTGTGGTACGCTGCCTTGTCGTTCTCAGGTCTTCTATCTAGTACTGCCTGATAGAGATCGATGGCTTCTTGAAATCGCTCAGAATAAAAACTGTAGTCTGCGTTGATAAGCATGCGCCGGATACTTTGACCTGTCGCGGTGTGCAGGGCTAGTCCCAGGACTAATGACAACAAGGCGATCTTTACTTTCATTATCACGGAGCGAATGCGCTAAAAAGCATGTGGTTTTAGTTGATTGTAGAGAAATCGGGCTGGATATACGACTTCTCCTTGCTAACGAATATAAGATTGTACTGCGGTCTTTGATGAATATTTCAGATGAAGCGGAATAATCACCTTTTGAACCGGGGAACAGAGCAGGAACCAGTCTTGGAATACGATGTGAGGCTATTCGTTTCTGCCCTTGCGATTGAGGACGAAGTCTTTGATGAGGAGAGAGGACACCTTACCAAAGTCCTTGGTGATGTGCAATTGGTCCTCATAAAGCAATTCCTCGTCTCGTTTGATCTCCACCTTGTAGGACTCGGTAGAAATGATCACTGCCGAATAGTTACCACTGGCATCGGTTCGCGAACGAAACTTCTCATCCTCGTAGCTTGACGGTGTGAATATGATCTCCACGTCCCCCAGGCGTTCGTAGTTCTTCGCTTCGTCGACCACTTTGCCTTCTATTTTCACCATTTTGACCTCGAAGAAGAAGTAAATATCAAAATCTCCCATGCTCCGCAGTCTGTTGGAGCTGAAGTAGCCGGATTTGCCATCGCTATTGACTTTGAAGTGTATCTCATCGTCAGGTGAGTTGATAGGGAAGCCCATACTTACAGGGTCCGACCACGTAAGTGTGACACTGTCAAGTTCAGATTTAAAGATGTCGTAGCCACCAATACTGCCGTGGCCATCACTGCTAAAGTACAACGTGTGCTCATCGTGGGTCAGATAGGGGCTGTCCTCATCGAATTCACTGTTGATGTTCTCTGCAAAGGGGCGAGGTCGGGTCCAGCTGCCAGTTTTGGGATCTTTGAATGACTGATACAGGTCCAAACCTTTGTCTTTTGCCTGCTTGGCTGAGGCGAAAATGATTCGATCCTCGTGCTCATTGATAAAGAAGTGAGACTCGAGTTGGCTGTTGGAGATCTTGCTGTCGAACTCCACTGGAAGGAGCCACTTTCCATTGCGAGTTTCACTGTAGAAAAGGTCGCCGCCTTTATTCGTATTGAAAAGAAACAACTTACCGTCTTCGTCTACTACCTCGATGTTGGCATTTTCACGGACAAAGGACCCCAATATTCCAATACGCGTAGGCTCATTCCATCGATCCTCTTCTCCCTGTGCGTGATAGATCCAATATTCAGAATCATCGGAAGTTCCTCTATTGGAAGCATAGAGCAATTCATGTACAGCCTGGAAGTAAGTGGGGCTGAGCTCGGCGTAGGCCGAGTTAATGGGTGGCTTCAGATGCTCTATCTCATAATTGCCAGGATTATTGAAGGCCTCGACCTTCCGTTTGGTTTTCTCGACCAGCCCCTGGGCTACTTCTGTCTCTGAGTTGGAAAGGCTATTGGCCGAATTGAGGTAACTGTCCCAAGTGTCCAGGGCTCGTTGGAACTCATAGCGCTGATCATATATACGCCCTAGGTGCAGGGAATAGTAGGGATCGATACCATCCGCCTGACTGCGCAGGTCGAGGATCTCATCCATATCTCTGCTTCGATCCTTGCCATCTGCCAGCTGCAACAGCTCGATTTTGTACAGGACATCCCTGTATTTCGGTTTCTTTCCTGCCGCTCGGAGATAATTGAGGAGCGCCAGGTTAAATTCTCCCAACTCCTCATGCATCTGCCCTTTTTTGTACAGGTCACCTGCGGACTTTTGTCCAAGGGTAATTTGCGTGGTGAGGATTGTCACCAAAAGGAGGAATAGGGAAAATTTCTTGAACTTCATCATGGCTACACAACAAATTAAACCAAATCCTGCTGAATGCTCAATCAAGGTGAGCCATCCGGTGATTCGTAGTTGCTAAGGAGTAGTACTTCGATTCTCCTGTTGAGCTCTCGTCCCTCCCTCTCGTCATCGTTTGTGGCCAAGGGGATAAACTCTCCATAGCCTTTCACTGAAATACGATCAGAGCTGATTCCTGCGTTTACCAACCACTCTTTGACCTTTTTGGCACGGTTCAACGAGAGACCCATGTTCCAGTCTTCGGTACCGATGCTATCGGTGTGTCCCGCTATTTCTATAGAAATGGATTGTTGCAGCTGGAGGAAGTCGCGAATGAGCTTCAGAACTTCTATGGATTTTGGTTCGATCGACCCAAACCTGAAGTATACATTGTTTGCCAGGGCCTTACTCTTGGTCGCGTAATACTGTTGCAGATCATCATCACTCAAACCTGGTGAGGAAGGAAGTGGTGGAGGCGGCGCAGTTAGTTCGTTTGTGCCAGCTATGCGGGTATCGAGTTCCTCCATGTACTCCGCGATGTTGAAGTTTTTCAAATGAAACTCCGGATGGTCGGGGCTGACAATCGTGAAGTCTTCCTTGTGAATCTCTTCGCCGTGCTTTGTTATCACAATGCGATATTTTTTCATAGGATTGATTGCAAGTTCGTAGTAGCCGCTATCACTCGTGTGTGTGCTCATGTTTTCTTCTCGGGACATGGCGAGCTCCAGCCTTACCTCCGCTTGTGAAATGGGAAGAATACCCTCTGCCAGCACCTGACCATTCAATGTGATCTCCTGCTTTTCCCAGAAGTAGTAGATGTCGAAGTCGCCGATTGTCCCCATGCGATTGGAGGAGAAGTAGCCTGACTTGCCATCCTGGCTTACCTCGAAATGGATCTCGTCTCCTGTGGAGTTCAGAGGGTAGCCCATGTTTTCCGGGGCGGTCCAGGTACCCGCTTCTGCATCCCAGTATGACCGGAAAATGTCTTTACCGCCCATGCTTTCGTGTCCTTTGGAGCTGAAGTAGAGTATTTGCTCGTCAGGACTCAGGTAGGGGCTGTCCTCGTCTTCAGGACTGTTGATTATATCTGGCAGAGGCACAGGAATGCTCCATTCACCCGTATTGGGGTCTTTGCGACTCTCATACAGGTCGTAGCCTTTCTTTTTGAGATTTTCAGCACTGGAGAATATGATCCGGTTCTCATTGTCATTGATGTAAAAGTGTGACTGGGCCTTAATTCTCGTTATTTCGGTATCGACAATTTGTGGATTCGACCACTCGCTACCACGTCCCTCGCTGTACTTCAAGCCACTCTCTGGATCAAAAATGTAGAGTTTCGCTGCCTCGTTGACCATCTCGATCTTGGAGTTATCGCGTGAAAATGTTCCGAGGTGGTCCATCATGGCGTTGAGAGGCCAGGTACCGTCCTGGTTGATCGAGTGAAAAACCTTGAAGTCTTTTCCGCGAAGTGTTCCATCTCGCGAAGACATGAAGAGTAGTTCGTTGTTTTGCTCAAAGAAGGCTGGACTTAAGTCGGCATGCGTGGAGTTTACAGCTTGCGGCAGGTGTAGTACGTCATATTCGCCGGGATTGGCCATCATCTCCCCGGCCCGTTCAGTCATAGCCATTCGATCCTCAACCTCCAACAGGAAGGCTGCATCCATCCACCTTGTACTTTCGGCAAGGAACTGCTCATAAAAGAACATGGCCGAGTCCAATTTATTCTTTCGATGAAAGATCCTTCCTAGCCAGTAGAAATAATCACTGTCAGAATAGGAGATCTCTTCGTAGAGCCGGTCAAGGTCATCCAGGCTTTTGCTTGGATCGATCAATAGCAGGTAGATGATTTCGTATAAATACTCGCTGTCCTGAAATTTCTTGTCTGCCAGATCTTCGAAGTAGGGCATTGCGAGATCTAACCGTTCTGTGTAGAAGTGATTGGAGGCTTCGGTGTAGTCCTTGCTTGGATTTTGAGCAATAGCACCCGTGGTCACTAGCAATAGCAAGACAACTAAGGGTGATATCCTCATTCCAAAGAGACTGTTCATGGCGGAGCTAACAAATCTGGTATTTCCCAGATCACAAGCTATATTACACGAAAATAGCGCAATTACGCATATAAATTGCAAGTTATAGTTTAATTAGAATAACGTGTAATTGCCGTGCTGATCGGCGGGCATTGCGGGAGTGATCAGGGATTTTCCGTTGTTCAACACATTTTTGATGGCCGGACTTACCGGATGCGCTTCAAACTCCAAACTCCTGGATTTTTCTATCATCTGCTCGATCTCATTATCGCCCGGACCGTCGCTGAGCCAAGTCGATAGATCTTGGGATTCGATCACCACCGGATGTTCCTCAGGCACTGTGCCGACCAGGCCCTGATCCTGGGTCAGACACATGAAGCACTCAATGGTTTTTCCATCCATATCTTCCGAGCTCTCCCAGATTCCTGCTATACCAAATAGCTGCTGATTTGGAAGGTAATGATAGTAGGGGGTATGTTGTTTTTTTCCTATTTGTCGCCATAGATAATATCCATCTGCCAACGCCACGCAACGACGGCTTTGCAGTGATTTTCGGAAGGATGTCTTTTCCAAAGCACGCTTCACGTCGAGGTTGAACAGTTTACTGCTCATCACTTTGTTGTTGGACCACTTGGCCATCAGTCCCCAGTGGAAGAAAGAGATCTCGTTGGGTGTAAGCATAACTGGTAGCTTTTGCGTTGGGTACGCATTGAAAAGCGGTTCCCATGTCCCTTTTTGCGAGATCAGCTGGTGGGGGTCTTGTGTTATGGAGTACCTATCTACCATTACCAACAAATGTAAAATCTTTATTGGTCCAAAAGGCAATAAGCAACGGCTCTTTGCTCGGACCAATACCAAGGGCGATTATCATAGGATGCAAACCCACAATGTCCGCCGTGTTGCGGCCTTTCAAACATGACGGAACTTGATCCTTCGAAAAGTGATGGGTCCAAACTTTGATGTGGTAAGAAAGGGTCGTTCAGTGCATTGACGACGAGGGTGGGAACTGTGATGGCCTTTATAAAATACTTGCTACTGCACCGTTGGTAATAGTCTTCGGCTCCTTCGAAGCCATGGATTGGTGCTGTGAACAGATCGTCGAACATTCTCAAAGTGTCTACGTCCTCTAGGCGCGAAATGTCTAGTTCTGGGAATTGCTCCTTTTTCACTCTTAATTTTCGCCGCAGCGACTTGAGGAAGCGTTGCTCATACATCCAGTTCCCGCGTTGAGAAATGTGGTCCGATCCGGCAGATAGGTCGAGAGGTACAGAATAGACCACACTCTTGATGACTTCTTCTGGAGGTTGGCGTTCTCCGAGGTATTTCAACGTCAGATTACCGCCGAGGCTGAACCCTACCAGGTAGATCTCCTCGTAGCCTTGCGCAATGCTATGCTCTATAACGAGATGCAGATCACTAGTGGCCCCGCTGTGATACATAGTCAATGACCGGTTCATTTCTTCGCTGCAGCCTCGATAGTTCCAAGCCAAGACATCAAAGTCGAAGGTTGAGAATGCGTGAGCCATGCCTTGAACATACGGCCGATTGCTACTTCCTTCCAGGCCATGACTGATTATGACAAGCCTCCTGCACCCTTGTTTGAGCCAGTCCAAGTCAAGAAAATCATCATCTTCAGTGCTGATCCGCTCCCTGTTATAAGAACGGGGAAGTCTGATCTTTCGAAAGAGTGCTGGATATATTGTGGCCAAATGCCCGTTTCGAAGCCAGGATGGCGGTCGGTAATCCACCGAGGAAAGTGTTGATATATTGCTATTGCTGGACATCAATGAACAATAATAACATTAGTCGGTGTTAAGTCAGGGAAAAGGAGAGGGGTGTGTGCTCAAAATCCTCACTTCACTTAACTTTGGCTGTCTTAAATCAATGAGCAACGAATAGAAAAATGGCGGAAGTAATCAGAATGCCGAAAATGAGTGACACCATGGAAGAGGGTGTCATAGCGTCGTGGTTGAAAAAAGAAGGAGAGGAGGTAAGCTCGGGCGATATCCTGGCCGAGGTAGAAACTGACAAGGCGACCATGGAGCTTGAGTCTTACAATGATGGCGTTTTGCTTCATGTGGGAGTCAAAGATGGCGACACTGTTCCGGTGGATGCTGTTATCGCGGTCATTGGAGAAAAAGGAGAAGACATCTCGACGTTGCTCAATGACGCTGATGGTGCTGCTGCTTCTTCCAATGGAGAAGATACAGCCTCTGCTAGCTCCGCGGCTCCAGCTGCGACCGCTGCGGAATCTATCGACACATCATCAATCAATGCCACGGTCATCACCATGCCGAAGATGAGTGACACCATGGAAGAGGGCGTTGTTGCTTCGTGGCTTAAGGAAGTTGGTGACGACGTGGCATCTGGAGATATATTGGCTGAGGTAGAGACCGATAAAGCCACCATGGAATTGGAATCTTATGACGACGGTACGCTTTTGTACAGAGCCGTAGAGCCGGGCAATGGAGTTCCAGTCGATGATGTTATCGCCATTATTGGTGAAAAGGGCGCTGACTTTGAAACATTGCTACGTTCTCATAAGCAAGGCGGTGCTAGTGATGCTCCGGCGTCATCGGGGAACTCTGCACCAGAAAGTGCAACGCCAGCTTCCACGGCCGCTGCAGCATCTCCATCGGTGCCTGTGGAGACAAGTTCTTCCAATGGCCGGGTAAAAGCTTCCCCACTTGCCCGTAAGATTGCGGCTGAGAAGGGGATCAATATCGGCGAGGTACAAGGCTCTGGCGACGGCGGGAGAATTGTGAAAAGGGATGTTGAAAACTTCCAGCCCTCACAAGCCTCAGCACCAGCTGTGGCTGAAACAAAATCCGAAAGTGCTGCACCGGCTGTTGCCTTACCTAGGGTAGTAGGGGAGGAGAACTCCACGGATATAAAGCTCTCTCAGATGAGAAAGGCCATCGCAAAGCGGTTGTCCGAAAGTAAGTTCACTGCCCCGCACTTCTACGTGACCATGGAAATCCGGATGGACAATGCTATGGCTGCACGTAAGAGTATGAATGAGGTGTCTCCGGTGAAGATCTCTTTCAATGACATCGTCGTAAAAGCGACTGCCGCGGCACTGCGACAGCATCCCGATATCAACGTGACATGGGCAGACGATAAAATTATCAGGCACGACCACATTCACATGGGGATAGCGGTAGCGATTCCAGATGGTCTGATCGTTCCGGTCATTCGGTTTGCTGACAATAAAAGCTTGAGCCACATTTCGGCCGAAACAAAGGAGTTGGCTGGGAAAGCAAAGGATAAGAAGTTGCAACCTGAGGAATTCTCAGGCAATACCTTCACGATCTCCAACCTCGGCATGTTCGGTGTGGAGGAATTTACGGCCATTATCAACCCTCCTGACGCTTGCATACTGGCAGTTGGGGGAATCAAGGAGACCGTCGTCGTGGACAATGGCCAAATGAAGGTTGGCAATGTGATGAAGGTCACTTTGTCCTGTGACCACCGTGCAGTTGACGGTGCCCTGGGCGCAGCGTTTTTGCAGACGCTCAAAGGCTTGCTCGAAGATCCAGTACGAATCCTCGTTTGAGAGGGGCGATGAAGAGACATGGGGTCCGGTAAACTTTTGCCGGACTTTTTTTGTAAATAGCGATATGGCATTACCAGAAATACATGCAACGACCGTCTTGGCGGTGAAACATCAGGGGCAAATAGCCATCGGTGCGGATGGCCAGGCCACCATGGGGTCTACTGTGGCCAAGGGCAATGTGAATAAGATCAGGAAACTGGCAGAGGGGAAGATCATCACAGGTTTTGCCGGGTCCACTGCCGATGCATTTACGCTGCTCGATCGGTTTGATGAGAAGCTAAGCAACTACTCGGGCAATCTCAAGAGAGCGGCTGTAGAGCTTGCGAAGGACTGGCGTATGGACAAGTACCTGCGGCAGCTTGAGGCTATGATGATCGTTGCTGACAAAAGTGAAATACTGGTTGTGAGCGGAAATGGGGATGTATTGGAACCAGATGATGACATCGCTTCAATCGGGAGTGGCAGCGCTTATGCCCGCCCTGCTGCGATGGCACTCATGAAACATGCGCCACAATTGTCTGCTGAAGAAATGGTCAAAGAGAGCCTTCACATAGCTGCCAATATCGATATCTATACCAATCACAACATCGTTCTGGAAGTACTGGGCTAAGGTACTTTTCCAGGAGCATATGGACAATTCGGCAATGCGCCGGTTTGCCAACGAGGTTTAGACTCCTGATTTTTCGGCGTATACTTCCTGTCCTGTCAAGTGGGATTGTGTGACGCCGGTGATTGTGCTGCCGCTCACATCAAATCGAAGTCTGAAAGTCTCGAGGTTTTCGAGATCGTAAAGTTCATTGCTCAACCTTACAAGGGGTATTTGTTGCCTATCACCATCTGAATACAGCAGCCCTTGTTCGCTCATGGAGATTGATATCTCCCCATATTGGCCGACATATTGAGAAGCGTCAACGGCCTCAGCGTTTGATTGTAGCGCTCCCCATGCTTCCTGGTACCATGGGAATCTTGGCATAATTACTCGGGAGGTCTCTCCATCCAGTTCCATCGCCTTTTGATAAGCTTGCCAGGAGCCTTGGTAATCATGATAGAAAGCCAATGCCTCGCCTTTTCTAACGAAAGTCTCCGCTGAGTTGGGAAAATTATTGAGGTGTGTCTCAATGAGCTGCAATGCAGCGGCCAGTCGTTTAGCTCCGAAGAGCGACCAGACCGTATTGCTAATAAGATTATCAGTGAGGACTTCAGGGTGTTTGTTGAGGACGAGGTTGTAGGTTTCGTACGCTGCAGCAGAGTCACCGAAGACGAACGCTCTTTCGAGCTGGGTGGATGCTAACCTCTCGACATTGTCGAAAGTCTCGTAGTCCATCCAGTCCACGGCCCATGTGGGTTCCTCGAAAAAGAAGGATAGTAGTGTGTCGGCAATTGAGAGTCCATTTTCACTGTTTGTCAGGTAAATCAGTCCTCTATTGCTCTCGGGGTAGTACATCATCATTCCCCTAAAAAGGAAGTTGTCTCCCCATTGCCAGATAGCTGTCTCACTTTCGTTTTTTTGAATACCGGCCCCGAGACTCCAGGCGATGTAAGGATTGGCTTCATCTGCGCCCCATATGGTAGGGGCATCAATGAACTCATCAGATATTAGTTGTCGTGACTTTCTGCTGAGGAAGTCCGAATCTGTCATTCCCTTCATCAGGAGAGAATAGTCGCGGGCGGTGGTCAACAAGGACGCTGCGGCATTGATTTCATTGGATTGATAAGGCTCCCCTGGCTGTTGGACAATGTTATGACCCAGGGCCCAATCATTAGCAAAGCGGTCTTCCCACGTGAAGCTGCTATTGGTCATTCCTAAAGGCTCAAAAACCCACTGTCTTGCAAGCTCTTCGAAAGGCATTCCCAAGGATGTTTCTATTGCCTTGGAGATTAGTACATAGCCCTCTCCAGAGTACTGCCACTTTGTTCCCGGGTCGAAATCCAGAAGAAGCGGGTCTCCGCCCCAATTAGGGAGGCCGGAGGAATGAGACAACAAGTGCTCGAAAGTAATTTGGTCATAGCGAGGCTCTTGGGCCATTCTCGGTTCCTGGTACAGTTCCGAGACCTTCTGTTGCAAATCCAGTTTGCCAGCATCCACTAGTCGTAGTGCAAGGAGGGCCGTCACCTGTTTACTGAGAGATGCCGCCTGGAAGATGGTTTGTTGCGACACTTTGCTGGAATCACGCACATCTTTCAAGCCATAGACGTAGTCTACAGAGTTGCCACCATCAAAGTAATGCAATTGCAAACCCGTGACATTGGCGGTATCGAGGAGCCTTACTAATGTCGCCCTTGATTCCGCAGGGAGTAGGTCTTTTTGAGTGCATCCCCAAAGACTTGCAATGACGATCGATAGGTAGGTGATTCTTCTCATAGCTAAATTAGTTGAGTCATGAAGATAGGAAAAATTCATACGCAGCCTAGCAATCGTGAAGGGCGCAAAACTCGTCCTCCGCTTCAAATTCGATTGTGGCGTGGTCTATTTTATGCTTGCTAGCGATAGAACGTACCTTTCCCTTGATTATTGATTGAGTTTGAAGGGAATGATCCTCGGAGAGCACCAGATGCAGTGTGAGTACGATGTAATCGCCATCCATAGACCATACGTGGCAGTCATGCACTTCTACAACTTCTGGAAGCGCAACTATTTCTTGTTCTATCGCTTTTAAGTCGAAGTGCTCCGGTGTCCCTTGTAAGAGTACCCGCAAGGTCACTTTCAATTTCCCATACACATTATACAGTAAAAAGATTGCTATCCCAATGGACAGGAGAGGGTCGATAAATGGGGCGTCCACAAACCGCATCACGATGGCACCGATGAGTACTGCCAGCCATCCCAGAACGTCTTCCCAGAGGTGCATTTGCACCAGTTGCTCATTAAGGGATTTGCCGGATCGAATCTTAAAGATTGCCCACCCGTTGAAAATGACTCCGGCAATAGCCAACCACATCATCCCTTGAATATCAGGTGCTTGTGGCTCTAAAAGACGGGGAATCGCATGATAAAGTATGATCACTGTGCCCACCACTAGGATCAGGGCATTCAGTAGGGCACCAAGCAATGATAGTCTCTTGAGGCCGTAAGTGAAGGTTTTGCTACGACCCCGTTTGGAAAGCTTCTCAAAGTACCATGCGATACCCAGGCTAAGGCTGTCACCCAGGTCGTGCAATGCATCCGAAAGGATGGCCATACTATTGGTGTACATGCCACCTACAAGTTCGATGATAGCAAAGGTCAGGTTGATGAAGAATGCCGACCTGAGGCTTTTATGGGACGCATGCGCGTGATCATGCATAGGTGCAATGGTAAGAAGAAAACGATGAAGCCACTTATTGAAAGGGCCTGACTCAGGATAAAGAGGGTGAGAATGTGCTTCTCTTAAGAAGTCCTAAAGCACTGAGAACTTAAGCTATCGATGTTATAGGTAGGACAGCCGGAGGCGAAACAAAACATTGAATGCATCGTCGCCTGTGACTACACCCGGAAAGGGCTCTGCCCAATTCCATTGATAGTTAAGAGAGGCAGTGCAATGGAGTTCAGAATACACCAGCAGTTTGCCCCATATTTTGGAAGCATTAAACATAAGCGTGAGGTCAGTCCAGGATTTGGATCTGGTGTCCTCTTCTCCAACAAGGATCTCAGTGAAGTCTGCTTGAACTTCACGTCGATGAAATTGCACACCTATTTGCTCCAGGCCTCGATATCGGGTGACCTTCAGTGACTGGGAATTACTTCCCGGACCAATGCCTGCTCCCAGTACTTCGCCGTGGTGGGTATAGCCTTGACGTACCTGACCATGCTGGTACCATATTGGCTCCGCTCGGACAATGTGGGAATTAGTGCGCTCGAGGTGTGTCGCCTCGGCATTGATGCTGATGATGTCCTTTCGTTGTGTGCTGAGTGTTTTTGTGATTCCAAAAATATAGGCCTGAGAATGGAATGGGCTGATAACAAAATCTCTTAGATTGAATGCAGCATCATTACGACCCCATTCAAAATAGAATTCGGATTGGATCTTTTCCCAAATGTAGCGTCCGTTGATAGAGAGCAGTTGATCCACGGATAAGGAGTCGTCGTTTCTCTGAGTCTTGAACAAGCCAGTTAATACCGGAAAGAATTCTTTCTCCGCCTTTGCTTCCTGCCAGTATTGCTGAAAAGTTCTATTGAGGCCCAGGTAAAGCTTTGGGATCCACTTAGGTTGATAAACGAAGTTCACCGCGGACATATACCGCCAATCATCTGTCGGAGCGCTGTAGTATTCGTCGTCGTAGGTGGTCTCTGTAGGTTTGAATCCCGATGCATCGAGTCGGCCGACGAGCAGTTGACCCTCCAAGGTGCCTATCCCTATATTGACGGGTTGAGTCGTGCCAGCGGTGAAGTGATAAAAACCTCTGGCATTATTCGTCATCAGCAGGCTATTCTCCTGTCCAGGACCCCACCATATATTCTCCGAAGAGAGAGCAGCTCTTACGTATTTTGTCTCAATGTTGATGCTGGACTGACCCGGTAGCAGCGCCGAATAACTCTTGCTGCCGTAGCGCTCAGGTAAGTCTATCTCATTCCAGAGTATGTATCTTTTTTCAATAGCTGCTGAGTCCTGCAACTGCACGAAGCCATCGTAACCCGCATTCTGAGCCCAGATGACCTCTGGTCGCAGTTGGACACTAAGTACCCACCATTTTGCATGTACACCACCAGCAATTCGTGTCTGGAGGCCCCTTGACCTGATTAGTGAACCATTGTTGTAGCCTTCCGGGTGGTGTGAGCTGATTTCGGTATCCCATTGAGCCGGGAGTAGCGACACTCTTAACCCCTTGGCCTCAAGCACTGACCTTGAGATCCTGATGGTATCACTTCCTCGTGACAGGACCTCGCCGTACAATTCGGTAAACCTTCCTGAAGCAATCGGTCGATGTGCAAAGGAGGTTGTCGAATCGAACCTACCCAGCACTTGTTCGACCCTGAGTCTTTCCTCAACCACCGGAAAGCCTGTGGGAAGGGATTGTCCAGGAAGATCTGTGATGGAAAAATAGAGGCCAGAAAATAGGAGGAGCACTCTGCTTATTGTAACACGTCCTCTTGATCCTCTAGTTTTCATTGGTGTTTTGGCGTGATGTGCGCGGCGAGTTTTGTTGCGGAAAATTAACCAATAAATGACACTCAGACATTAATCGCTCTATTTCCATCGTGGAAATGAAAAGTCTTTGGAGGTCAATTTCTTCCAACATTTGAGCAACGGAGTCCTGGAATTTTGACCTGCAAGAGAATTGCAAAAACTTTATTTTTGTTCCATGGCCAAGTACAGTGAATTAAAAAGAATACTTAAAAGTCATAACCTCCGGATCACGGACGGAAGAATGGATATTCTGGAGTTTTTCATCGAGAGAGGGAAAGCACTCTCCGTCAAGGACCTGGAAGATCGATTTCAGGAGTATGATAAAGTCACATTGTACAGAACACTAAGCTCATTTACCGATCACGGCGTCCTACACAAAATCCCTGATGACACCGGGACTGTAAGCTATGGGGTCTGCCACGATACATGTACCTCTATGGAACATCATCATGATCACATGCACTTTAAGTGCAAGTCCTGTGGCGCCATTGAGTGCCTTGATGAACACCTTCCGGAAATCGTCGTACCTGGCTATGATATTCAGGAGATCAATCTCATACTTCAAGGAGTCTGCAGTGATTGTCAGGAAACATAGAGAGCAGAAGTCAATAGTTCCAAAGCGCAACAAAGAAAAGGTGCCGCCATTGGCACAAGCCAACGACGGCCCTCGGACTTGCTTGATTATTTCTTGATTACTCGGAGTGTTTTCTGTCCGAACTGTTCTCCGGCTACCCGTACGAGGTAAATGCCCGGTATGACGCGTGTTCTCGTAACATCCAGCGTGAGGTGATTGGCTCCCTCGATTACCCGAAATGTTTCCTTAAGTACTGTCCTACCACTAAAATCTAGCAAACTGATTTGCAGTTCCTCGGCAACACTGGAGTGGAGGGCGAACTGCAAGGCATCGGTGAAGGGCACGGGATAGACCGTCAGGTCTTCAGTTACGGCTTCTACCACCTCCTGAGGATCTGTCTTCTCTTCCTCAATAGTTGCGTCTTCTCGCTGTAGTTCCTTACTTGAGATCACCTCAAAAGTGACAGTTGTTGCCTCTCCCGCTATCCCCTTTCGTCCTTTCGCAGAGTAGGGTGTCACGGTCAGTTCATGCACACCTACTTTGAATTTCTTCTTGCGAAGCTTCTCACCTCTTTTGGAGTCGCCGGCAATGGCATACGGTGCATTGTTTTCTGTTTTCACCCGTTTGCCGTCCAGGACAAATTCTACACTGCCTACTTCCAGGGGCATAGTTTCAGCTAATACGGTGATGCTCTTGTATGCGCGATCATCGACGTTGATAACTGCGCCGTCCAGGGCACTAAGAACATTCTTGCTTTTAGTATCAACAATATTCAGCTTATTTATGGAGGCACTGTAGGTCACATTAAAGTGGATGGTTGTAGATCCACCTTCTATGCCTTTTCGGCCTTTCTTGGAATAGGTCTTTACTACGAGTTCGTGGGCGCCTGGCCCGAAATCGAACGGATGCAGGCGATGCTTCTTTTCACCAGCAATGGCATAGGGTAGCGCATTCTCTGTTTGCACTCGCTTCCCATCGAGGATAAATTCCACACTTCCGACATCAAGTGGTGCGGTATTCGCTACTAGTGTTATGTGCTCCATCTCCGGATCTACAAGATCTATCGTACCACCATCGACTAGAGAACCGATGATTGAGCCTGATGCCGTATTTACGATATCGACACCTGCTACTGTAGCGCCATAGACCACATCAAAGCTTACTGTCAGAGGTTCACCGGTAGAGCCCTGTCCACCCTTCAATTCGTAAGGCGTTGCCTTCAAGGTCTGAATACCTCCTTCGAATTCGATTGCTTGATAGTCTCCTTTTCTGTCGCCTGCCAATGAATAGGGACGAAAGCTCTCTGGCCTGCGCCTGTCGCCGTTTAGTTCGAAGACTACCGAACCTACTTCCAGTGGATCCGTGTGAGCCTCGACAGATACCTCAGGTGTCTGAGCTATGTCCACGACGTCGCCATCGGTCAGGTCCCTGATGGGAAGACCAGTCATGGCATCGATCAAAGTGAAGTTGGTCACCGCGGAGCCATTGATCACTTCAAAAGTTATGGTTGTAGATGCTTCCGGTGTCCCCTCTCCCTTCGGTTCCGTATATGTCGTGACCGTTAGCACGTTTGTACCTATCGACAGCTGGAATGGCTTCAGACCTCCTTTTCCGAAATCTCCGGCAATGGCATAAGGTGCAAAATTTTCGATCTTTTCGACTTCACCGTTGAGCTCAAATACTACGCTCCCAACATCATCCAGCGCCTCCTTGAAATCAGCAACGATGCTGGTACTTCTTGTTTCGGGGTCCATCACATCAATGACATCCCCATCTTGAAGGAGCCTTATCTGATTCCCTGAAGGGGCGTCGACAAGATCCACGGTGAAAGGCAATTCGCTTACCGTGATATCGAAGGAAGTCACGGCAGTTCTTCCCGATCTGTCGATGACCCCATAGGTCTCGGTTGAGGTGCCAATGGGATATTCCGCACCCGGTCCCCGTCCTTCAAGGAAGTAGATTGGGGGTGTGATATGACTCTCAAGGCCCATGACCAGATTGATTTCCGGAAAGCCCAAGGCGCTAAGAGGGATGGGCTCTGTAACACCACATTCAGTTGCGGCGATATAGCTTTCAGATGTCTGTCCCGCCATATTGCTAGCGACACCAAAGTCCCGGCCTCCTTGTGAAGCGCCATCCAAATCACTAGAGCGTACTTCCATCACAGCGATACTTCCTTTAGGGATTGTCGCCTGAATAGGCACTTCGACCAGACGATATTGGTCTGTGTCCTCGATGTCGATGTTGGGAATTTCAATGATCTCCGAAGCCAGTAGTGTTAGATTGCTGTAGGAGAGGCTTTCACCATGCTTCAGGCTGTAGATATTTAATGTCACGTCTTGTTGACCCGCGATATCAAAAGCCAAATTGACTCCAAAGATGCCTTTGGTCACAACGAACTCTTCTGCCAACTGGAATTCTCGCTGAGGATCGAACACCCTGAGGTATGAATTCGCTCCAAACGGACAGTTAATGGTCCCTCCATCAAATGGCAGACCCAAGTTTGTAGAATGGCTAACCACGGTTGTAAGAGAACAATTGTCTGCAATTGCCGGCAACTCGTAGTTGACCACTGCCGATGTTTCGCCATTTCCAGCCGTAACTTGGATATCAGAAGACGAGATGGTCGGATTCTCACCGTCCTCGACGACGATAGTCGAGGTACAGGTCGACGTCAAGCCACTTGTCAGGTCCGTGGCGGTCCACACTACTTGAGTGGTTCCTACGGGATAAGTATCCGAAGCGTCGTCAGTACCATTGTAGTTATTTGTCAGAGCAAAATGGTTGGATCCAGTCACGATCGGCGTTACCACTGAGACTTCGGCCGAGCAAGCTCCCTGGGCATTTGGCTGCGGAGCAGGATTGTCAGTGCAAGTCAATTCTATCGCGTCCACAATTCTAAGGTTGTCGAACGCAAAGCCGTCACTGTCGAAATCTGGGAAGATAATTGTTCCCAGCACCAGTCTGAGCTGTACCTGAGAGGTTCCGGCAAGCTCAGAAAGGTTTTGGATGGCAGTGAGATACCCATCGCTGGAGGAGCTCCAAGAGTCGCCGTTGCCACCAGAGAATTCAAGGGCTGCCAAATCCAATCCCAGTTCGCTGCTGGTAATGTTGGCGTTGTACCAGTTATCAGGATCTCCAAGCTCGCCGATGTTGGTCCAGGTGGCTCCCAGGTCAGTAGAGTACTGCATAGCTACACCATTGAGAGGTACATCGTTGGGGAAGACTGGGGGATCCGCGGGAAAGACTCCCAAATCGTAGGAAATATCTATGAAGATTGTTGGCTGGGACAGCTGGCTGAAGTCAAACACGGGGCTTATGACAAAAGACTGTTCGAAAGTGTTGTGTGGGCCATCCAGATTGGTCGCCCAGGCATTGGAGCCGTCGGAGGCTCCCTGGATCGATGGTCCGTTGGGTGTGCCTATTTCCCAAGAACTATTCGTTCCTTGTGCAAACCATCCGCCCGTGCCATTTTCAAATGATTCGACGTATGGGAAGGTGTTGTCGGCAACGGCGAAATTCGTCACAGTCTTCGTGATCGTGTTATCGTTTGGCACCTCGTCATTTTCGAGAATCAGATCCACACTGAGTTCATAGATACCGGACTGGGACATGTCGAGGGTATGTTGAAAGGTAACTTCCACTATCTCCTGGCTGGCCATCGCAGTTGCAAATTCCTCAACGATTACCTGGCTACCGTCGACTGTCAATGCCAGCTGAAAATTTTCTAATACGGAGGTGCCAGCATTGAGAACCGATACCGTGATTTGCTCTGTAGCGGACAAGCCGGCCCCCGTTACCGGGTTTCGGAGAGCAACCAGCGAGCCATTGATAGCTGGCGCCGCAATAGAGATATCGTCAATGGCCGCGCCTTCTTCATTGAACGTGAAGTCGGACCCAAATACAAATCTTAGCTGGACAGATGGTTCACCAGCCGCTCCCTCAAGAAAATGCGCCACCTCAATGTAGGAGCCGGTAGAACCGGAAAAGGCGTCGCCATTTCCTCCTGAGAAATCCAGGGCTGTCGATCCAAAGTCTCCAAGATTCGCAGTATACCAGCCCGGGTCACCGAGTTGGCCAACGTTTTGCCAGGTGAGGCCGTCGTCCATCGACATTTGTACTGATAATCCGTCGTAACCTTCCTCGATTTCCGTGTGCAGGGCAAATGACAAAAGTGGGTCTACTGTTAAGCCGCTTAGGTCAAAAGATGGACTTCGTAGAATAGAGGCGTCAAAGTCCGGGTAGTTGCCTGTAAGGTTGGTCGCCCAGGCCTTGGTGCCGCTTGCCGCTCCATTGATCGCTGCAGTAGACGGTGTACCGAGTTGCCATGAGCCTCCCTCTTCGACCCGCCAACCGTTTTCACCATTCTCAAAATCTTCAAAGTAGGGTAGCTCGTCAACCACAAGAAAGTTGGTAACGAATGCCCCGTTGAAATCATTCCCTGGGCGCTCATCTCCAGACACGAATACTCCTGCCTCAACAAGGTAAGTCGTTCCCTGTTCCGATAGGTCGGCTGGGGTGCTGAATGTGTGTTCCGCAATGTCCCCTGCTGCTATGGTCCCAGTGAAGAATTCAAACACTGGAATCCCGCCATTAATGCGATAGGCTACATCAAAGCCGCCAATGGGTAATTCCCCAAGGTTACCAATGGTAATCGTCACGGGCTCTGAATTGGTGAGTGCCTTTCCACTCTTTGGTGCATCGACTGATACCATCGCAGCGTCGATAGCAGGTACTTCCGATACGACACTCCAGCCAATGTCATTTAGCAAGCCCCGGAAGATGTCACCAATATCATGATTGGATTCACCAAGATCGAAAATTGGGCTCATAAGTGAATTTGCATCGCCGTTTGGGAACGCATCTTCGTCCCAGTGGGAATAGCTCGATCCTGGAGCGAACGCCGTTGGAGCATACAACTTTGGCCTGCTTCCCAGAGCAGCAGTTGCAGAAGGCGCGTTCATAAATATATCCTCGCTACGCAATGCATCCGCCATTGTTGCGCTGCCATTGTCCAAAGTAGAAAGGGGAGTGCCGTCTCCCAGTTCTACTAACTGATCGTACACACGTAAATTGCTGCCACTATTGAGGCCAATCATAGTACCGCTGCCATTGACGGTGCCTGACATACCCATCCCATGGCCGATTTCATGCAAAGACAGACTTACAAAGTCGATCTGCCCCTGGGGTGTGAGGCCGTCGGTGCCGTAATAGAAAGCTTCGTTCGCGTTGAACCTGATAGTGATATCCGCCTCAGTGGGAGATAGGTCGAAGCCCGCAAGAGCATCCGCAAGTGGCGGGTTATAGATCACGCTAGGATCGGGAGCGTTTGGTACATTGAAAAAACCTGTGCGAGATGTCGTCGCAAGTGTGCCTGAAGGTAGGTTCTCAAAGGATACATCGATCTTTATTGGAATGCCAGAGACAATCTCTGTCGACCAAATATCAACTGCGAAGAGCAACGCATTGAGAGCCTGAGGATCTACTGGCCCTCCAATCGTCCGAACGACGAAGCTTGAAGTACGCATTGATTCGAAGTAGGCCTCTTCATTCTCAGTCATTTGCCCCCCCTTTTGACCAATCTTCTGTAGGAATTTATTGAGGGGAGTCTGGTGCGATTCGTTCCTGATATGATTTGTGTAGCATGTATCTACGATAGTGCCGGTCTTCATGGCCGGTGGAGGAGCAACTTTAAATTGCCCCAAAACTGCGTGGGCCCATACGGTCATCAAGAGAAAGGTCAAGGTCCAGACGCGCAAGAGCGTAGATTTTCTGTGGATTGGATAACATTCTTTCATGAGATTAGTAATCTGGTTGTGTTTTGTGCTGAGTTCTATTTGTCAAGTAGAACATCAATTTAGCACAACCTCAAAGCGCCTAAAATACTTTGTAAGAATGCCTGCCTGAGAAATCAAGGGCACGGAACGAGAGGTATCAGTTCAGTGAATTGTGAGACGGGAATTCTCCCTTGTATTCAATAGTTGTTTTGAGGTTGCACATCAAAGATAAGCATAATTCAGTTAGCTGAAAAACAAACTCACTCCATAAAGAGGGTCTCAGAAACGACCGAAAAGAGGTGAAAGGGCGCCTTGATCAACTCTCTAGTGATAGGTAAATTCCCGTGTATGTGCCGTATTGTAGCTTTTACCCACATGAAACACCTGCTCATCCTGCTATGCCGTTGTTGGGAATAATTGATTGTGTTCTAGGAGAATTTTTACCTTAATTTAAAGCTCTAATCTCAGGCGTAGACTTAGATACTACATGGTCGCACGTGCTTTGGTGCCTTTTTTGATACTCGTCACACTAGCGGGAGCCTACTGTCAGGACACCCCTGGGCCATCATCGCCCGTAGTGCAAGCAAAGGAACTTTTTGTCAAGTCTGAAGCAAAATTGGAGGCTGGCGAGTCCGACTCGGCCCTCTACTTTCATCAAATGGGATTGAACTCAATGGATGACCTGGGCGCGGATGCGGGATCCACGCAGTGGCTATCAAGTCATGCCGAAAACCTGGTGGAGAAGGGTGGCGTGACTATGACCATTGACATCTACGCAAGGCTACTGGACACCCCAGGGCTGAGTGATCCGGAGAGAGAGCAAATTTTGTCGAAGAAAGCTTGGGCTCAAGTAGTGGTTGGGCAGTTTGAGGCCGCCATTGGTGACTACAGATCTCTTTTGAGCGAAGCGACCTCTGCCGCACCCTCTTTTGGAGACTGGAGTGCCTTACTGGCCTACTGTTATCTAAATATCGGTCTCGTGGATAGCGCCAATCATTTCATTGATCTGTCAAAGAGAACTGCTGACGCTGCTATGCCAATGGCCATGGGTTCGCAAGGTATTGTGCAATTCCTGGCGGGTGATGGCATGGATGCTATATCATCTCTGGAGGCGGCCATCCAAATGGCCAAGGCGAGTGAGGAGCATCGCTTTCTCACTGGATTGTACCGGTATTTTGCGGAGGCCCTACTGATAGCTGGTCTGGAGGAGGAGGCAAGGTTGGTGGTCGATTCCGCCATGATGAATGTCACCAACTTGACACCACAAATCGAAGTAGTAGAGAGCTACAGGGTGTATTCCGCGGTCTTAAAGGAACTTGGTGCTCCGGATCAGGCACTTGCACAATTAGAGACCTATCTCACCATGCGTGATAGTCTCTTTTCCTTCCAATCCAGAGGGGGTCTTCCGGTAGGCAGATCGGCCAGATCAGCCGAAGATCAGGCGAGAATTACACAAAGGCTGGATATAGCAGCGCAGGAGCTGGCACGACAGAGAAACTGGATCATAGTCCTTGTCATCACTCTGTTTGTCGCATTGTTCTTTTCGGTACGATATCTAAGAACCCTGAGGAAGAGTAAATGGGCTTACACCAAACTGCAGGAGAGCAACCGCAAGGTGGTAACGCAATCAAAAGAGATTGCCCTTGCGCAGGAAGAGATCATCAAATCTGAGAAGATGGCGTTTTTGGGACGGGTGTTTGCAGGGGTGGGCCATGAGTTGAACACGCCTATTGCCGCAGTGAAGTCGAACCTGCAATTGATCGAGGATTCTCAGATGCAGGAGATCCGCAAACTCAAAGAGCTCGCTAATGTCTTCAATCCGGAGATCCTGGAACAAATGACAGACCTCATCATAGCTTCATATCAGGCGCAGCAAAATCCGCTGTCTACCGTGAAGCAGCGAGCGCTGAAGAAGACTTTGCGCTCGTACTTCCAGGAAGAATTGGATGGTGATCCGGACGACATCGCGGATATGTTTGATGACCTGAAAGTATATGACGGGTTGAAGCGTTTTGAGCCCATTTACCGCCATGAGATGGGTGTCGATATCCTGGAGTTGGTGATGTTTATTTCGAACAGGACCAGATCTATCTTCACGGCGATGGAGGCATTGCAGCGAGCTGACAAGATCTTGTTTTCACTCAAGTCCTATTCCTTCAAAAACTTGCACGACAAAAAGGTGCAATTTGATCTGATTCGCAACATCAACAATATTATCACTCTGCACCAGAACAAGCTCAAGAACGTCACCGTTTACAAGCAGTTTGAGGAGTCTGTGGAGATAGAGGGCTATCCAGACGAACTTACCCAGGTATGGACCAATCTTATTTCCAATGCTACGTACGCAAATAAGTACCGGGGTAATCTCTGG
This sequence comes from Cyclobacteriaceae bacterium, assembly GCA_965227935.1. GTDB lineage: Bacteria > Bacteroidota > Bacteroidia > Cytophagales > Cyclobacteriaceae > JAWPMT01. Next base: position 2,160,600 of record CBDDGS010000055.1, read on the forward strand.
ATCCGCGTGAAGCAATATGATGATAAGGTTCAAGTCGATATTGAAGATAGCGGTGGAGGGATCGACCCCAAGGTGAAAGAAAGGATATTCGAACCCTTTGAGACGACAAAGCCAGAGGGTGAGGGAACAGGCCTGGGGCTATCCATTACCAAGCGTGTGATCGACAAGCACAAGGGCACGATTTCGGTAGAGAATACGGCCACCGGAGCCCTATTCAGCGTCACATTGCCAAAAAATTTATCGTAAGCACCGTTCGTTGGAATTCATTACTATATTTAGTCCATGAAGAAAGGGTTGATCCTGTGCGTTGATGATGAGCCATATATTCTGGTTACTTTGAAATCCCTTTTTCGCAGATCTTTCAAGGAGTTTCATTTGGAGTTTGCCGAGAACGCCGTGGATGGCCTGGATATCCTTCAGGACTATCAGGATCAGACCCTGGAAAAGATCATTATCCTCTCCGACTGGAAAATGCCTGGCATGCGGGGAGACGAATTCCTGACAGAGACCAAAAAGATCTATCCTGAAGCCATACGGTTTTTACTCAGTGGCATGATCACCAAGGAATTTACCGATCAACTCTACGAAGACGCGGGCATTCGCAAGATCATATCCAAGCCCTGGGACAACGACCAGTTGCTCGAGGAGATTTCGCAGGTAGCGCTTGTCTGATTGTCAGCAAGGTGCTTTCAATCCTAAATTTTTTACGCTCTTAGGTACTGGTATGTCAGGGGACAGATGTGAGTCAGCCTCTGGTGCGCCATACATGGCACGAATAGGCACAACACCTGCCCAGACGTCCAGAGACATGTCCGCTGTCTCATCATTCACTCCCTCAGCACGGACCTTTGCAGAGAACTGATCAATGGATATAGCGATGACAAGCGTGGCATTGAACTCTTTCTCGTTGGGTTGCCGGGCTTCTTGCCACCTGCCCTGGATGAAGTTTTCGGTAATGATTTCCAGTGCATCCATCTTCTCCTTTGGGTCCTCCACACGCCGAGCCCTGCCGAAGACAACTGCCGAGCGATAGTTGACAGAGTGATGGAACACCGAGCGAGCGAGTACCAGTCCATCCAGGTGACTGACGGTGACACTCACCTTTTCAGCATCCAGGATGCCGAGTAGCATTCGGTTTTTCATAGAACCATGGAGGTACAGGGTATCGCCGGAGCGGCCGTATCCTGTCGGAATCGTGATCGCATAGCCGTCATAGACGTACGACGCATAGCAGATCATGTGACTGTCGATGATTTCGTAGACACTTTCCTTTTCGGTAACAGCCCTCTTGGGACCTCTCACGACTTTGTTTAATGGGGTGACGGGTGCTTTTTCCATCTTCTCAATTTGTTTTCAACCATGACAAACCTATTGATTATCTGGACTACTTTAGTGATCCAGAATAAAGATACTTAGTAGTCCAGTATGCTTTTTCATATTAAAGAGATCTTACCGCTTGATCGTGCTTCGGATGTTCCCATCTATGTACAAATCAGCAATAAACTCACTCACTTGATCGCCTCAGGCAAGGTGGCAAAGGGGGATCGCCTGCCAAGCAGCAGGGAACTGGCTAAACTGCTGGGCGTACACCGCAGGACAGTGTCTCTTGCGTTTGATGAGCTCCTTGCACAGGGCTTCATAGAAACGAAACCTGCCAAGGGTACATTTGTCTCGGAGCAGTTGCCCCTTGTGCAACCTCGGGCGATGACACCAACGGAAACGGATGAAGGGCGTCAGGCAGGCTTTACGTATGCCCCAGCCTTCTCGCTTCATTTGCCGGTTTTTGAACACCCCAAGGGCCTCGCGATCGACGAGGGACTGCCGGATCTTAGACTTTCTCCAACTGATGAAATACGTAGGACATACAACAGCCTTCTCGCTCGTACGACTAACCTGAGATATTGGTCCTATGGGTCGGCAGCTGGAGATGATTCGCTTCGAGAGCAACTAGTGGACTACCTACGTCAGACCCGGGGGCTGTCACTAACAGTAGACAACGTGATGATTACCAGAGGTAGTCAGATGGGACTGTTCCTGGCGCTGCAGTTATTGCAATCCGATCATCAGCAATGTCGTGTAGCTGTGGGGCATCTGAACTATGGTACGGCAAATCTGACGATCCAGTACGTGGGGGCGGAATTGGTGACAATTCCCATTGATGGAGAGGGGATTGACACCGATCGGCTACAGCAGGTGTGCGAAGAGGGAGGGATAAAGGCCATCTACGTCACTCCTCATCATCATCATCCAACAACCGTGACTTTGAGCGCGGAGCGCCGCCTGCACTTGCTCGAACTAGCCGAGAAGTATCGATTTGCGATCATCGAGGATGACTACGATTATGACTTTCATTATGCCCGGACACCTCTGCTGCCCTTGGCAAGCATTGATGCCTCCTCGTCAGTCATTTACATTGGCGGCTTTTCGAAAATCCTGTCACCGGCACTCCGAATCGGCTTTCTGGTAGGTCCCGAAGCGTTTGTAAAGGACGCCATCTACCTGCGCCGGATCATAGATCGGCAAGGGGACACGCTCATGGAAAGGGTACTTGCTCAGATGCTCGCAAATGGCGACATACAGCGGCACTGTAAAAAAGCGCTGAAGGTCTACAGTCAACGTCGATCCATCTTCGGGTCGCATCTGCAAGAGCTTTCTGATGTCCTGAGCTACCAGGAGCCGGAGGGGGGCATGGCCTACTGGGTAGAGTTGGACAAACGTATTCCCTGGACTACTGTCCATCAGCGCCTTGCAGGCCGGCTTCAGCTACCTGGGTGGAAGAACTATGATCCGTGGAATGAAGGTCACAACTCCATTCGCATGGGGTTTGCCTCACTCAGTGCCGAAGAGATGGCGCAAGCCTTCGATATCCTTCGCGGCGCCCTGTACTAAGCTGTCACTCGCTACGAAGGCTCCAGATCTCGTAGATGTCGCTGCCTTTGCTGCTCCTGCCGCTGTGGTGCCACTCGCCGTCCTTGAGCTCGAAATTGAAGTCCAGAGAAGCACCTACCCTCGTATTGTCACGAGAGAAGAAATCGATGTTTTCTACATACTTACCATCTTCGGTGGTGTATGTTCCACCTCCTGTTCCCATGAATTCTTTGGTCTCGGTATTGTAGGCGATCCACTGAAATCTGGTGCCAGAGAGAATTTTCATGGTCTTACGTACGCCCGGTGTACGTCGGGAAATCTCCCCATTGCGCATGCGGCCAGTGATGAGCCACGCACCTTTGAGGTCGCCAGGGCTGCCATCGTCGACCCGGGTCCAGATGAGCCCGTCGGTGCCCACTAGCTGGCCCTGTTCGTTTACCTCGAATGTAAACTCAGGTTTGGTCCCTACCTGATGAGGTTCGGCGGAATGATACTCAATTACCTGGCTGACCTTATTGCCTTCCACCTTTGAGAGACCACCAAAGGTGAACCTGAACTCATTATCGGTGTATGCGGCGACGGAAAAGAAACCTTCGGTGACAATTGCCATCATCGTGCTGCCGTCCTCCAGGGTAGTTTCCCAGGCTTCGATGGGTGGTCTGTCGGACAAATCTTGCGCCGTGAGGCTGGAGAGAACTAGTGCAAATACGAGGGTGAGATAGAATTTCATGGTTGGGTGATTTAGTTGCTTCAAGCTAAGAAAAAAAGGAGACTTTTCCGGTGTTGCCGGTGGCTAAGAACGCACGACCTAAGCTAATGACGCGAACTTATATGCCGGGCTCGAAGGAGTGTATCCGGCAAAATAGACCCGATGGAGGCGTAACCCGGCCTGGCTAGTGGCGTGCGGTAGCGGGGGCCGAGGTGAAGATGACAGCGGGACTATCCTGTGCCCTGAGGTACGCCTGTTCTCTCCAAAAGCCAGTGTGGGGGTCGTGAGAATGGACTTGTTTTCGGGCTCACTATCGGATGTTGAGCGTGACAGATACAGAAAGGGCAACAAAAAACCCGGAGCTTGTGACCCCGGGTTTCTCTCCGTTTCTTTTCATAGACTAGGCCAGTGCCGCACTAGGCCCATACTGGGGTACGGTGGCGTCCTTCTTGCTCAATTTCTTGAGCATCTTCATGTGTAGCTTCAGTGCTACCCAGAAGTTTTTGTTTTCCTGGTACTGCATACCAAACTCCTCTGCGGTGTCCTTGATGATCCGGGTCAAAGGAATGTAGTGCGCATGATTGATATGTGGGAACAGGTGGTGAACTACGTGAATGTTGATGCCTCCTGTGAGCCACGTGACGAACTTATCTTCACGACTGAAATCTGCAGTTGTCTCCAGCACGTGAATAAAGTAGTTGTTTTCGATATTGCCCTCGTCATCCGGCAGCGGATAGTGGGTGCCTGTGTATACATGCGTAACCTGAAACAACAGCGCGAAGCAGAGGCTTGGCAAGATGTGCAGGTTGACCCATGCCAAGACTACCCACCACCAGGGCGCACTCAGGAATATTATCGGTAGTGCGAGGGTAGCTCCGTAATAGAAGATCTTGCTAGTGAATAGTACGATGTACTCTCCGATTGGGTGCTTTATGTTCTTCTGATTCCCGATGTTGGTTTCACCGAACATCCATTTGAAGTCCTTTACAAGGACCCAATGGATCATGGCCAATGAATACAAAATTGGCGTGTAGATATGCTGCCACTTATGCTTGGGCTCCCACTCTTCGTGCGGTGTGAAGCGGAACATGCCATGGGTCTCGAGTGTGACGTCGATCCCGGCGATGTTGACAAAGGCGTGGTGGGCATTGTGCATACGGGTGAACAAATAGCTATTGCCCCCGATGAAATTCATGCTATAGCCCAGGATCCTATTGATCTTGTTGTCCTTGGAGTAGGCGTTGTGGCACGCATCGTGCATGATATTGAACGCGATGAAGATATTGACAAACCCAAGGGCCAGAAAGCCCAACATGAGCAACGCAAGGTTGCCACTCAGTACATCAGACATGATCAACGCGTAGAAAGCGAACCACATGACAAACGCAAATACACCCTTTACCTTCACTTCAGTGTTCGCATACGGTGAGAGATTGCGATCCTTGAAGTAGGCATTTACCCTCTTCCGCAGTTCTTTGGCGAAATCATCTTTTCGCTTGTTGCTGCGATACTTTACTACTTTGCTAGAAGTTGTTTGCTTAAGCACTTTTACTCACTACTTATTTTCGATTGGCAAAATTAGGACATAATGATGGAATTCCGGAATGGTCTCCCATCAATTGGATGCTGACATAGGTCAGTTTCCGCTGGTCCTTTACAACGACAAAAGTCGCGAGAAGCGACTTTTGTTTATGATTTATGGAAGTGATCGTGTAATTAAGCGATCTGAGCGTCGAGTTTCTGGCTTAGGACGCCTTTTGGTACGGCGCCAACTTGCTTGTCGACGATCTCACCGCCCTTGAAGACCAAAAGCGTAGGTATGGACCTGATACCGAATTTGGCGGATACTTCGGGGTTGTTGTCCACATCCACCTTTCCGATCACTGCTTTGCCTTCATAGTCAGAGGCCAACTCTTCGACGACTGGTCCAATCATCTTACAGGGTCCGCACCACTCGGCCCAGAAATCGACTAGAACGGGTTTTTCGGAATTAATTATTTCCTGAAAGTTGGCATCCGTTATTTCTACTGTTTTTCCCATGTTTATCGTATTCATCTACTTGAAAACCTAACGCAAAGATATCCGCAATTGTTGGTCGGACGGGTGCCAATCTTAAAGTATGTATCTGCAATGACATTGTGGACCCTATTGCATTTTTTTCAGGGCCCTGTGAATCGTCCAATTGCCTCTAACAAGGCTCACCACGGGGTTTTCCGGTTCACTTCCATTTTGTTTTAAGTCCTGAGGGGTGTGGGGATATTTAGCTAATCAAACAGACACCTCAGCACCATGTCTCACCTGAAAGTCATTTGCGCAGTACTGCTGCTGGCCCCCTCATTGTCAAGCTTTGCCCCTTCACCTGAGGGCATGAAGACGTTGGCAGATTTCTCCAAAGAAGAAGATGAGGTCTTTCTCGATCACATCATCGTACAATCCGAACTCGAGCGCGCTTACAAAAAGGCCATCGAAGTAGGGATGGTCGAGGCGGAAGATCTGAAGCCTAAAAGGATCGGCCTGGTCAGTGCCTATCTCTTTGAGGAGCGGTTCAACTTTCGTAAGTCCCATATCCTGTACCTTTATTCAAAGCGGGGTGAGCTGGACTACTTTTATCATCGGATAGCCGACCCTGCTATAGAGGGTTTGAAGAAGGCATTTGGCGAGTCGGAAGTGGAGCTATTGATGCCTGAGGAATTTCTGAAGAGCCCATCCGACGAACGACGGTATTCACAGCTAGCCGAGGAGATCCAGAAATTACAGGTGCCTTTCAATGCGGCTGTCAAAAAGAACGGACTGCATCCGGCTGCCAATGATTTTGAGTTTGTTTACGGGATGGCGATGGACGGCCTGTCGCCAAAAGTGGCGAACTCCCTCGCGGAGTTTGCCGATAAAATGAAGCTGGATGCACTGCTGACATTGGAGATCGCGACAGAATATCGTACCAGTACCATCAACCTCTCCAGCATCAATCTTGTGCTGCATGGTGTCAATGAACTCGAGCGCGTGAATGACCGAGGTGTCCTCTACAACACTTATTCTTTCTTCCCCGACTACTACTATCCACTGGTGACGTTGAAGGGTGGCCAAACGTACGATGAGCAGTACGAAGGCATCGATGTGATCCTTGAGAGAATCGGGGAGGATTATATCAACTATGTGGATGAGTCGGTCGAGGAGCTTTTCTGATCCAATTCTCTAGCGAAGGATTGTCAGCGTTCCTTTGTAGGTAAGATCCAAATTGCGAATGGTCAGTTGATAGTAATACTGGCCAGTCGGCACTCCCTCACCGTCCCACGTGTTGTTGTAGCCAGACTTCCTGTAAACGACTGACCCCTGCCGACTGTAGACCTCCAACAGGTTGCTCTCGTAAAGGCCAATATTCTCTATTTCGAAACGGTCATTGATCTCATCGCCATTTGGTGTGAAGACATTGGGGATGACGAGCTCGTGCTCAAAGGCGAAGGCGACGATGTTGCTCCAGGAAAATTCTTCAGTTGTGCTACCCACAGCCTTGATCCTGTACTGATGATCAAATGCATCTGCGGCGCGTGCTTCCGCGAATGAAAGGGCACTGCCGCCAAGGTCCCGGAAGAAAGAGAAGTCTTCCTCACCATCCAGGAGTCGCCATAGTTCATAGTTCGGAGGGGAGTCCCACGATTCGTAGCCATTCCATGTAAGAGAGACCATGCCGGTCGATTCTTCCCCCTCGCCCTCGAGCACGATGGACCGGTGCGGTGAGGTTGACAGCTGTTGTCCGCAGCCATTAGTAGCTGAAAAGGCGTAGCTGTACTGCTCTGCGTCCGTGGACAGATCAAAATCGCGGAATGCCTGTAGTCCGGGATTCACTTCAATGTCAAATGGGCTACCTGCTTCTGTGGTTCGAAAAACTGTCAGCATTCCGTCTATTTGCTGAGGGTAATTGATGTCCCAGTGCACCTGGATCTCCTGGTCGTCGTTCTCCGCGGTGGTCACTCGCCTCAAATCGATCCTTGTCGAATCTGTATAGACCAGCACTTCAAGAGGAGGGGAGGTGCCGGCGCACACGGTGTCCGGTGTTACGCTTTCTTCAACAACGTAAAGCTGGTAAGCGCCATCCCCGGGCCAGTTGACTGCAGCTTCATGACTACCTACTTCGCCGATGTTTTCACCTGCGCTCAGCACCCACCGGTACGTAGATCCATTGGTCTTTGGTACCTCGTAAGCTACTCCGACGTGATTGGAACACACGATCGTATCGCCGAGCGGTAGAGGTGGCTCCAGCTTCACGTTGATGCGAACGTCCAGAGAACTGGTGTCAGCTGTACAGCCGACGGAATCTGTGACTATTAGCCTGATCTGTGCATCGCTGCGCGTCTGTCCCCACGAGACTGTTGCGGAGGCATCATCGGACGCCACAAGCGTCCCTCCATCGACGGACCACGAAAAATCCACAAAGTTCTTTTCCCTACTCTCATAAGTGAGATTTTGAACACCTGGGCAGACCACGGGCGTGCCCACGATTCTTGGGACCTCGGGTTCGGGGTGGTTTTCCAGCAGCAGGCTGTCTCGCACCGTGCAGACGCCTATGGTCACATCGGCCCAGTAGATGCCGGGGTCGACGATCGTTCTTAAGGGCTCCTCCATGCCATCTTGCCAGCGATACCTTTCACCACCATCGACGGTGGCATTGAGGGCAATCTCGGTGCGTGGGCAGACGAATTGATCGATTCCCAGGTCCACGTTATGCTTCTCTTGAAAAGAAACTTCGACCGTGTCACGGTCAAGGCATCCGTTGGCGTTGATCACTTCTACAGAATATGTGCCCGGCGTCGTGGTTCGAAGGAACCGGTTTCGTATGCCATTGGACCATTCGTAGCTAGCATGTACGCCAGGGTCTACGGTGACTACATCACCCTCGCAGCCACCCATCGATTCGTCTAAATCAAGGAAGGACTCTGGGTTGACGTCGACGGTAAGTGTGTCTGTCAATGTGCACCCGGAGGAGTTTGTCATCGACACCCAATAGTCTCCAGCTTCTGAAACTGTCAGGGATGGTCCGCTAGAGCCGTCACTCCAGAGGTAGGTCGCTCCCGCCTCTCCTTTAGGCACGATGACACGCTCAGCTCCCGTGCAAAGCGTGAAGTCATCCCCTATGAACAGACTGGCAAAGTTGGAGAAGTAGCCATACCGTGTCCCCGTGCCCGGACCACCGTCAATGATACCCAGCTGGAAAGAGTACTCTTCATTTCGCAGGAGAAAGCTGCTGCCAGCGGGCATCGTATTTAGTCCGTAGGCGCGCGACGAGATAAGCCAATCTCCATTTGTTCCGGGGACCGGCTCAAAAGAAGAAGGTGGAATGGCCGTCTGATTGCCGATGAAGCTAAAGGAGCTCTCTCCACCGTTTCTTACCAATATGGTCATGAAAAACTCTTCCTCCGATGATCGAGTGAAGCCAACCTGATTGGAACCCTTACAGTTGATGGAGGGGATAAGCGCAGCCCCTATTTCGCAACCGATTCCTGTATAATGCATTACATATACGGGTTCTGTGCTCCGGATATAGGTGATCCCTGATACATTATGCGTATAGGTTTCCCCATATGATAAGGTGTCAACAGGCACAGGGTCTCCATTGATGAAGACGTGCGTCGAGTCCTTGACAGCCGTAATGAATACTTTTTCATCGTCCCGAAGGGCTCCTCTTTCTACGATGTGCTCTTCGCCCAATACGCCTATAGGGACGATCTGGTCGCCAGCCACATCGCGACAGCCCTGGAAGTGGATGCTATCATCGGTCACCGTAACGGCAATAGGCTTGTTGCTTTTGATAATGGTCCCATTCAGTGAAAACCTGCCACCACTGCGCAGGTAGTTGTAGTAGGTCTCGCCTCGATTGAGAATAAAGGTGATCGTGTCTCTGACACTGTAGCCAACAACATTTGCTGTGGGTATCAATGTCACCACCGTACGGTCCTCCGTCGCTACCAGCGTAAGTGACGAGTGGGCGTCAGTGTAAGAGTTACCAGTAGGCCAAAAGATTTGGTTGGGCATGATGAACTCCTGACCCAGGGCATTGCGGCCTTTGAGTGCGTAGATGTCAACGTTCCAAAATTCTCCCACCTCGTAAAGGCAAGAGATGACCGAGGTAGAAGTGATTTGGAAACCTTTGTTAGATACCTGGTTGGGAGAGCTGTTTTCATACTCCAGGGGATTTTGCAGCGCTACTGTAGAAGTACTGTTGGCAGCTAGTTCTATGACGCGAGGGGCAAAGGCGGGATTCGCAGGCATGGTGATCCTGATAGTCGCTGGCTCATCGAGTGTAGACATTCGGAAGCGGACCGGACGATCATCCCCCTGGTGCTGATTGCTAATATCCGGTGCGGCAAACCAGAATTCCTGGTCCAATTGCGCGAATGAAGCATTCGACCCAAAGAATAGCAGTATCCAAAGGAGAAAAGAAGGGCACCTCATAGTCAAGGCACAAATCTAGGACAACAATGAGAAGGGGAAGGTACGTCTTCGTTCCATTCTTGCCCGCGGCTTGTGTGGATCCAAGAAGTTGGTAGACCTATTGCGAATCTGTAGATACCTGTGCCGCGGCTGCTAGTGGGGCGCCTTCTGCAGCAGGGGTGTAGTAGATCTCGACCTCTACCTTGCGGTCCTCAAGGTTGCCAAACTGATTGTTGTACGGGGAGGAGGTGGCTTTCTCCATTCCATAAGGCTTGGGAACATAGGGGATCTGGTGGGCTTCAAATATCTCTCCCACGGCCTTGATGCGTCGCTTGCTTAGTTCGAAGTTGAAGTCCACTTCTCCTGTGATGTCAGTATAACCCTTTAGGAGTACCCCGATGATCTTGATGTCCTCATTGTAGATCAGGTCCGCCAGCTGCACTTTCGCGTTTAGATCCAGTTTCGAGCTCCCATGATTGAAGTAGACCGTGAGGTTCTTTGTGGGTGTATTTTCATTGCGCATGATCATGCGTAGTCTCGGCTTCTTGTGATCCGGCAGACCAAAGTACGTGACAAACTTCCTCGTCGTCCTGGCAGGAAGTGTCTTGTTTTCCCACTTTAGGAAGTAGCCGCTATCCCCATATCTTACCTTCTGTGGATTGAGTTTCCAAGTCACTCTATGGAGGACCGGCCACCTTCCGACCACCATTTTGTCGGGAGGAGTCGCTTCGAGTCCTTTGATGATGGCGGCGCCCATAAGGTCGGCCGAATCAAGTTTTGTTCGGTAAAAGCTTAACCTACTCGGCATGCTATTTCCGCGGAAACCATACTCACTTCTCAGTAGCATATCATCCGCAGATATGGCGCAGTGGTCATTATCACCTACCATCGTGTCTATGAGGAGGCCAAGGCCAATATTCCTGCTTTTAGGTCCTTTGTTGATGAATTCGTACCGTATCATGTAGTACTGAGCAAAACCTGAGTGAATGACCTGTCCTGCGGCATCTACGGGTGTCAATTCCTGTGTCACCTGCAGGCCATTGAATTCGTAGCTGGTAGTCACCTGAGGCGTCGCCCCGGCTCCACCGTATATTTGGAGACCCTTGATGAATGTCACGCCGGGCAGATGTGGAGCATTGCTGGCGAGCTTCCCGTCTACATTGATGATGAAGTGTGAGGTGGATTGGGGCAATGGGTACCCAAACATCAGCCTTTTGCCTCCGACTCCCAGGGTGAACCTGCCATCATCACCCAGCTGCTGATCACCTATATTGACACCGTCCTTGAATGCCAATTCCGATTTGTCTTTGAGCTGATTGCGTAGATGCTCCAGGTCCTCTCTCTTATCTTCATCCACGAATTCGTAAGCGAGTAGCAGATTGGCGTAGGCGCTTTGAAAATTTCCCAGGCGATCATATGCCTGAGACTTGGCCAGGAAGGGTTCAGCAGTACGTTCAATGGCCATGCTGGAGTCGGCAAGTTGGAGCGCGTATTGCAACAAAGTTTCCTGATAGAACTTGTTCGAAATTGTAAGAGCCAACTTTGCCTTGCCCGATGCGTCATTTGGTCCATATTTTCCCATGTATCGGATGTAGAGTTGACACCATTTTTCATCTTGCTCATCATCTCCGAAGACAAGTTGCCCCCTCATGGCAACGCTATCCGGGTTGTCAAAGTACTGGGGATATTTTCGTACATAGTTGAGGAAGTGCCTGAGATAGGCATCGTTTCCTCGCTTCTTACCATCAATGAGGTAGTCATTCATGGCTTGGTTGATGTACGTCCTGTATTGGTCGGTATAGGCTTGTACCAGGTCCTGGTTCTCCAGAATCCTTTGGAATAAAGTTCTATTGGAGGCAGGAACAAACGCCTCTATCATCGCCCAATTCAGGGAGTCAACGAGTCGCCTGTCTTTCTCTTCGCTGATGTGCTTCAGCACGATGGAGCGAGCTTTCTTTCGATTGATCCATTTCAACGCATGAACGTATCTTGAAATCACTTCGACATCTTTGGGACGCTCTTGAAAATCGTCGTAGTAGTCTTGGAGGTTGACCATACTACCTGCCAAATCGAGGAATGTGTCCGAGTCAAGTGCGCCCTCCTGACGATACACCAAACGGCCCTTGGGGTCATAAACCAATAGGGTGGGGTAAGCTTTGACATCAATGGACGAGATGAAAGCTTCTTGCTCTTTCTCGGCGTCGATGCGCAGTGAAACAAAGTGCTGGTTCATGTAACCTCCCACGCTATCGTCGGCAAAGACGCTGCTTTCCATCCACTTGCAGGGTCCGCACCACTCGGCATACAGATCGACGAAGACGAATCGGCCTTCAGACCGTGCCAGCGCCTTGGCCTCTTCTATAGTTATTGATTGGAAATCAATAGGGTCTGAAATTGCTTTTGGTGAAATGACAGAGAACGACACTAACAGTGCCGCGAGTAGCTGAAGACGGTAAGATGGCATAACACGAAAGGTTTCATTGGGCAAAACGCTTGGATTCTGAGGTTTAGTATGTTAACGTTCCAAGTCAGCCAAAGGGATGAATCCTCTGCAAATAAAAAAGGGCTACCAATGGCAGCCCTCGTACACACGGAAGGAGACGACCGGGGTCGCGGACGACCGCAGCGGCGAACCGACGCTTCCGCGCACGGACCTCAACCTCTGGAGCCTAGCCGGCCGCACCTTGCCGGCCGCACCGAATCCCGATGGCTATCGGGACAGCGCTTACAGAACGTCTGCCCGGCCAGTTGAGCTACGGGGTTGTTGACATAAGAGATGCAAGAGTGGGGAAATGAAAAAAGGCTGTCCTAACGGAACAGCCTTTGTACACCCGGAAGGAGTCGAACCCTCAACCTCTGGAGCCGAAATCCAGCGCTCTATCCAGTTGAGCTACGGGTGCATTTCCTTTATGAACACTCTCGGCCATGCCGATAACTTATCGGCAGAGCTACGGGTGCATGCCTCAAAAAGGAGTGCAAATATAGATTTTTTGTTCAGTCGTCCGGTCATATTTTGGCTACTTTTAGAGCATACACCAGAACAAGCATGAAAAAGAAGGAATGTCCATCCTGCGCGATGGAAGTAGATGCCGACGAAAAGATCTGCCCCATTTGTCAGTACGAGTTCACCTCTCAGCCCAAAAGCTATATGTGGATTGCCATTGTGATGGCAATTATCCTTTTGTTGATGTTTCTTTTCTGACCCCTGGGCAATGAAAAAGGCTACCCTGGGGGTAGCCTTTTTACACTCTGCTGTATGAAGATGATTATTAGAGGGTACTTATTAATGTCACCTAATTTTTGGCGGTATTAGGATCTATTTAAATCGGTAAACATACCTTTCGGCACAGTAGAACAAGAAGAGGAGAAAAACTCCCCCAGCCAGTGTAATGGCTTGATTTCCGGTGAACGCTGCAACTACTTCTGCTTCCATGATTTCGTTCGTTTAATGATTTGAATACATTACGAAGGTAGGTGCACACCTACAGGCTGACAATACCGTTTTAGGGGTATTTTCACCCCTTTGGGAGTCCCCAAAAGTGGGTATTTCGGCCTTGAATGTACCCTCATCTGGGGATAAGGAGGGCCTTTTCGGTACCTGGAGGACGTTTTTTATCTAACGGCTTGAAGGGCTTACAGGAAGCGCTCGAGGTAGAAGATCACCTCGCCATTTGCGCTAGGACGTACGATTTCGTGTCCATCATCAGTGATGCTAAGGATCTCCCACGTCGTAGTTTCCCTGTCGATTGTGACGTGCAGTTCGCGGCCATTGTCGGAGATGATCCATGAGCCTACCACTCCTGGGGGATCACTTGGATCGCACTTTGTACGACCTTCATTTTCCTCATACCGGCCGTTGGGATAGTAGACGAATGTATTGTCGGTGACGCACTCATTGAGGATAAGCTCGCCCGAGAAGTCTTCCTGGGCTAATTCTACGGCACTGATGTAATAAGACCGACCCTGGGTATCCGAACCAGCAAGGAGCTCTTCCCGTGTGGGGGCTGCTTCATCTGCCTCGATACAAGAAACCATCAATAGAAGAAAGAAGATGGTGCACAGCAATATGATCGCTCTGTATATCCTCATGCTTGGACGTGTGTTTGCTATAAGTCAACAAATAGCGCACACACCCCCAAAACCGGTTCCTACAATTTCGCCAAAAGTTCCTTGAATACGTTGAAGTCTGCTTTTATGGCCATCGAAGACTTGTCCTTTTGCATTAGCTCCTGAGTGAAGGATGGCAACTCATAAGTGGAGTTGACCTTTAGCACGGTGTCTACGAATTTGCAGGGGTGAGCAGTCTCAAGGAAGATGCCTTGCTCGCCAGCATTCAGATGCTCTTGCAGGGCGGCGTAGCCAATAGCGCCATGCGGGTCCAATTGGTAATCGTTGTCTTCGAGGCATCTGGACATGGATGCGAGTGTCTCGTCGTCGTTTAGGCGAAATCCACTGACGTCCTTTCGAATCGCCTCGTAACTACCATCATACAATTCCTGGATACGCGGGAAGTTGCTGGGTTTACCCACGTCCATCGCATTGGAGTAGGTCGCAATGGTCGCTTTGGGCTCGTAGTTGCCGGACTCCAGATATCTTGGGACAACGTCGTTGGCGTTGCTGGCGGCGATGAATCTCTTGATAGGCGCACCCATTTTTTTGGCGAGCATCCCAGCCGCCAGGTTGCCGTAATTACCGCTTGGCACTGAAAACACTAGTGAGTCACGATTTTGAGATTGCAGATAGGCCCACCCGTAGTAGATCGATTGTGGAATCCACCGTGCGATATTGATAGAATTGGCAGAGGATAGTTGCAACTGACTGTTGAGGTCGCTATCGAGGAAAGCCTGCTTGACCAGTTGCTGGCAGTCGTCGAAGTTACCATCCACCTCAAAGGCCTCGATGTTGTGACCGAGTGTTGTCAATTGCTTCTCCTGAAGGTCACTGACTTTTCCAGAAGGATAGAGGATGATCACTCGCACGCCCTCCACTTGGTAGAAGCCAGAAGCGACAGCGCCGCCAGTATCACCGGAGGTGGCGACGAGGATCGTCACTTCCTGGTCAGACTGTTCATTGAAATATCCGAGACATCGAGCCAGGAATCGGGCGCCAACGTCTTTGAACGCATAGGTGGGTCCATGGAATAGCTCGAGGCTCTGGATTCTGTCGGCTACATCTACCAGTGGCAGATCAAATGCCAACGTTTCTTCCACGATCTGCTGAAGGCGTCCGCTTGGAATGTCATCTCCGACGAAGGGTGCCATGATCTCGTACCCCAGCTCTCCCAATGAGGGGGATGAGGTGCTGTAGTACCTGGCAATATTTGGTATAATCTCGGGATAGTAGAGACCATTGTCGCTGGGCAGGCTCTTGATGACTCCTTCCCGGAAAGGTACCGGAGTCGATTTCCTATTGGTGCTATAGAACTTCATCAGTTGATAGCGTGCGTGCCGTGTGGATTGATAGATGATATGTGGAAGAAAGAGTCGATACTTAGTCTATCGTAAATCGCTTTGATTTCAGGCATCGCCTCCAGGGCTTTCTTCTCGTCACGATAAAGGCCGAACATGGATGGGCCAGAGCCAGAAATGTTGAAGCCCAATGCCCCGTGGCTCATGGCGATCTCTTTCACTTTGTCGTAATGCGGAATGAGCGTCTTCCGAATAGGCTCTGCTACCACGTCCACTAACGACCGGCTGATCAGATCCCAATCTTCATTTACCAACCCGGCGACAAGTCCAGCCACATTACCCCATTGCTCTCTGGCTTTATCCAGTCGGACGGTGTCGCCCAACATTTTCTTTGCCTCGGATGTCTTGATCTGGATCTTGGGAAAGATGATCAGCGCCTTCAGGTCTTTGGGGTAGGGCAGTTGGAAGACATCTACATCCGGTTCGCAGCTGCGCACTACAGTAAATCCTCCCAGCATCGCCGGTGTGACGTTGTCGGCGTGCGCCTTTTGTGAGGCGACAATCTCTCCCTCCATGGCATACAGCACGAGCTCCTTTTTGTTGAAAGGGCTACCCAGCAGTTCGTTGGCGGCGAACGCTGCTCCTGCCGCACTCGAGGCACTGGAGCCTAATCCACTCCCAGGATTGACATTCTTCTTGATCTCGATGTCAAATCCTTGTGTGCTGTCCAGCATGTTGAGCAGGCTGGATATCGCCACTGTGGCGACATTCTTCTCAGGACTGAAAGGCAGTTTGGCCCCTTCGATATGGCTGATGACCAGCTTATCGTCCTTTCGTTTCCGAAGAATGATCTCATCGCCGATGGTATCCAGTGCAAATCCGAAGATGTCGTAGCCGCAACCGACGTTGGCGACCGAGGCCGGGGAAAATACTTTTATGCTATCCATTAGTTGAGGCTTACTTTGAGAATGTCTGCAAATATGCCAGAGGCCGTCACTGCTGCACCTGCTCCGGCGCCTTTGACCACCAGTGGCTGCTCAGGGTAACGCTGTGTGTAGAAAAGGACGATATTGTCCATACCTTCCAGATGATAGAAAGGATGCTCTTCGGTTACGCCTTCCAGGGCGACTTTCGCTCCGCTCTCGTCGAATGAAGCTACGACCCTCAGTTTCTTGTTTTCCAATGAGGCCTGCTTCACAAGTGTCTGGAAGTGACTTTCCTCCTTCGCTACGGCATCGTAGAAGTCGTCGATACTCTTGGCTTTGTGGCAACTTTCTGGCAGGAACGACTCCAGCGCCACATCTGATAGCTCTAGTTGCTGTCCGCTTTGCCGAGCGAGTATCAGGATCTTGCGCATGACGTCCGAGCCGAAGAGGTCCAGCCTTGGATCCGGCTCAGTCAGTCCCAGCTCTTTGGCTTTCTTGATGATATCTACAAACGGCGTGGTGCCATCATAGGTATTGAACAAGTAGTTCAGGGTACCAGAGAGGACCGCCTGGATCTTCTGGATCTCGTCACCACTCTTTACGAGGTCGTTCAGCGTGGAGATGACGGGTAGCCCTGCGCAGACGTTGGTCTCAAACAGGAAATGCACATTGGATATCCGGGCAGTTCTAAGAAGCTTTTCGTAGGACCCGAATTCACTAGTGGCAGCGAGTTTGTTGGGTGTGACGACCGATATGCTCTGTGACAAGATCTCCTGATAAAGGCCAGCGATTTTGTCGGATGCCGTTATGTCGATGAAGATACTGTTCCGAAGATTCAAGTCCCTCATTTTTTGCACATACTGCTGCGGGTCAAAAGTTTCGCCATTGGCCAACTTGTCTGACCAGTCCGAATAGGAGATCCCCTCCTCCTCGAAATGCATCGTACGGGAGTTGGCGATGCCTACGAGCACAAAGCGCGTGTGATGGTGCTCCTGAAGAAATTCGAACTGTTGCTCCAACTGGGCGAGGAATGCTTTGCCGACATTACCCGCACCGACGATGAATAGATTGATCCGCTTCATCGTGGAGAGGAAGAAACTCTCGTGGAGGACATTCAACGCCTTGCGAAGGTGTTTTTGCGGGATGACCGCAGAGATGTTGCGCTCGGAGGAACCCTGCGCGATGGCTTTGATACTCACGCCATTCCTGCCTAGTACATGGAACATCTGAC
The DNA here is from genome assembly GCA_965227935.1 of Cyclobacteriaceae bacterium. GTDB lineage: Bacteria > Bacteroidota > Bacteroidia > Cytophagales > Cyclobacteriaceae > JAWPMT01. Next base: position 2,178,168 of record CBDDGS010000055.1, read on the forward strand.
CACTGACGCCTACCTGGTTGCGCATATTGGAGCCCACCAAGGCGAGTATCGACAGGTCCTTCTCGACCTCGACACTGCTGATTTTGTTGCTCTTTAATTCCTGTGAAAACTCTTTCTCAACGGCTTTCACGGCCGCCTTCACCTCGGACTCGGCGATCGCAGCACAGATCGAGTGCTCGGAGGAGGCCTGAGTGATCAGAATGACGTTGATCTTCCTATCAGCCAATGCTTTGAAAAATCGATGGGAGAATGCTGGAATACCCACCATACCCGCACCTGTCAGATTGAGTAGCACGACATTTTTAATGCTGGAGATGCCTCGAATTAGCTGCTTGTCCTCGTCCCACTCTTTTGTGACCAGCGTACCTGCGTCGTCAGGCTTGAAAGTATTCTTGATGAGTATCGGAATGCCCTTGGACAGTGCGGGCTGAATCGATGGCGGATAGATCACTTTGGCGCCAAAGTGGGAGAGTTCCATTGCCTCTTCATAGGAAAGGTGTTCGATGACTTTGGCTTGGCGGACCAGGTTGGGATCGGCTGAAAGCAGGCCACTTACGTCTGTCCAGATCTCGAGTTCGTCCGCATCGACCAAATTAGCAAATAGCGCCGCCGAGTAGTCGCTGCCGCCTCGCCCCAGTGTCGCCGTGATGCCTTCGGTGGTGGAGGCAATGAAGCCTGGGAAAATATTGACTTTGGCAAAATCATCGATGGCCTTCATTCGTTCGCCCGACAGTTGATAGTCAACAGCGGTGACTCCTACTTCGGGGTTTACGATGAGGTAATCCCTGCTATCATAACGCTTCGTCTCTACGAGTGTGTTGAAGTATTCACCGATAATGTAGGAGGACATCCGCTCGCCGAAGCTCATCACATACGCCTCACTTTTTGAGGTCTGTTCTTTCAAGAGAAAGATGCCATGACAGACATCCTTGAGCAGCGAGATGTTCTCGTCCAGGAAAGTCTTCTTGGCTCCCGGTACGAGGGCTTCAAAAACCCGGTAGTGTTTTTCTGCGAGCAGATCCAGCACTTCTCCGTAGCTGGGATCTCCTGCGGATGCCAGGGTCCCTAGCTCCACCAGCTGATTGGTGACGCCGCTGAATGCCGACACTACAACTAGCAGCCGGTCCTTTTCAGCACCTTGCTTGATGATAGAAGCTACTTGCTTGATCGCTTCTACCGAGCCCACAGAGGTGCCACCAAATTTCAGTACTTTCATGCTTCGCGGTATATCAGATTAGGAATAGCTAAAAAATGGACGTCAGACCATGTAGCTCAACAGGTCCGGCCGGTTATTGAGGTATTCGTGGAAAAAGTTTCGGGCCTTCATGCGCTCAAGGAGCGGTTCGAAGTCCGCGCTGTCCTTCAGTTCGATGCCGATGAGTGCAGGACCCTTCTCGCGACTTGTCTTCTTGGTGTATTCGAAATGCACGATATCATCTGTTGGGCCGAGCACCTCTGCTACAAATTCCTTCAGCGCCCCAGCTCGCTGCGGGAAGCGGATGATGAAGTAGTGCATCAGGTTTTCATGCAGGAGTGCGCGCTCGCGGATCTCCTCTGTGCGGGTGATGTCGTTGTTGCTGCCAGACAGGAGGCACACAACATTTTTGCCCTTAATTTCTTTTTTGAAGTCGTCTAGCGCTGCGACAGATAGGCACCCGGCTGGTTCGAGCACGATGCCTTTTTCGTTGTACATCTTGATCAGCGTGGAGCAGATCTTGCCCTCATCCACGAGATGCACCTCATTGACATGCTGGCTGCAGATGGGGAGCGTCTTGTCTCCAACCCGCTTTACAGCAGCCCCGTCGACAAACTTGTCGATGTGGTCGAGCGTCACCAGCTTCCCCTGCTTCACGGACTCGTACATGGCCGGTGCCCCTTTGGGCTCGACACCGATGATCTTTGTTTTGGAGCTCAGGCCTTTGATGACCGTCGAAACCCCAGAGGCGAGTCCTCCTCCCCCTATGGGAATGAATAAGTAGTCAATAGGAAAGGAGCTCTCTTCCCAGATCTCGAGCCCTACAGTCCCTTGCCCTTCGATGACTTTCTCGTCGTTGAACGGGTGAATGAACGTACTTCCGTTTTCATCGCAGTCGTGCTTGGCTTCGGCATAGGCGTCGTCGAAGGTGTCACCGACGAGGATGACTTCCACCTGGTCTTTGCCAAACATCTTCACTTGCTCCACCTTTTGCTTGGGTGTAGGCGACGGCATAAAGATCTTGCCGTGAACCTTCAGCAGCTGACATGACAGGGCGACTCCTTGGGCGTGATTTCCCGCGCTGGCACAAACGATCCCTGCAGCTAACTTTTCTGGAGATAGTGAGGTGATCTTATTGTACGCACCGCGGATCTTGTACGACCGCACGATCTGCGTGTCTTCCCTCTTCAGATAGATATCACACTCGTACTGCTCGCTGAGATTGTAGCTCAGCTGCAACGGCGTGGAATGGATCACACCTTTCAGCTTGTGCGCCGCCGACTTGATGTCTTCTATCGTTGGAAAGTACACGTCCGTATCGAGTGTTTCGGAAGTCATGATGTTGCTAGTGTTTGAGTGTTGACCTGCGAAGTAATGACTCCGGCTCAGGGATGGTAAGGGCTTGGTCCGTAGGACCGGAGCGGTAAGCGTAGCCCTGAACAGCCCGCCGTGAAGTGAGAGAAAACAGATCCTGATCGCTAAGACCAACTGGTCTCTCTCTACTTCACGAGGAGCCCCTTATAATTATTTGTTCTCAGGGCGCAGTTGACGCACAGCAGCGCCAGCTTGCCACATTTCAGATTCTTGTAGCTCCTTGAGCTCTTCCTCCAGCTTTTCGCGATAGTCTGACTTCTGGTTGGCTTCGATCGTGATCTTGGCCTCGTTGCCAGTAGCTACGCTATCATAGAGCTCTTCGAATACGGGAGAGACTGCATCTCTGAATTTCTTCCACCAGTCGAGAGCGCCGCGTTGTGCTGTTGTCGAGCAGTTGGCGTACATCCAGTCCATACCGTTCTCTGCTACGAGCGGATACAGGGATTGTGTTGCCTCTTCTACGGTTTCGTTGAAAGCCTCAGAAGGAGAGTGGCCACGCTTGCGGAGCAGGTCATACTGCGCCGCGAATAGCCCCTGGATAGCGCCCATAAGGCTGCCACGCTCACCAGTAAGGTCGCTAAATACTTCCTTCTTGAAATCGGTCTCAAACAGGTAGCCTGATCCAACGCCGATGCCCAGGGCGATGACTCTTTCACGCGCTTTGCCAGTCGCATCCTGATGGATGGCGAAGCTGGAGTTGAGGCCCTTGCCTGCCACAAAAAGTCGACGGAGCGACGTACCCGAACCCTTAGGGGCGACCAAAATCACATCCACATCGCTGGGAGGGATAATACCTGTCTGGTCGTTGTAGGTAACGCCAAAACCATGTGAAAAGTAAAGGGCTTTACCTGGTGTAAGGCGCTCTTTGATGGTAGGCCACAAGGCGATCTGGCCAGCATCAGAGAGAAGGAACTGAAGGATAGTACCTTTCTCAGCCGCTTCTTCGATAGGGAAGAGCGTCTTGCCAGGGACCCAGCCATCAGCGACAGCTTTGTCCCAGGTTTTCGACTCTTTGCGTTGACCGACGATGACGTTGAAGCCGTTGTCTTTTAGGTTGAGCGCCTGTCCAGGGCCCTGGACGCCATAGCCGAGGATGGCGATGGTTTCATCTTTTAGGATGTCCCTTGCTTTGTCAAGTGGGAACTCTTCTCGGGTCACTACCTCTTCGACGGTGCCTCCGAAATCAATTTTTGCCATTGTGTTTAGAATAGTTAAAAATCAGTAATCTTTTATGCTCAGTTGGTTTGACTGTGTTTCTTCCAATTGCTTGATGAACGTCTCCGTTTTGCGCTTGCTTTTGGAGATCGCTACCCTGCCCGAACGGGCAAATTCAAGCAGGCCGTAAGGCTCTAATTTTTGGTAGAGATCGTGTGTCTCTCTCTTGTGTCCGGTCTTTTCGATGACGATGTGGTCCTTCTCAATCACCAGGATCCGTGCGCCATTGTTCCGCACCAATGTCTCGATGGAGTTGCCATTGAGGAATACTTTCGTAGGCACTTTGTAGAGAGCGATCTCCTGATAATAGATCTCGTCCTCTTCGTAGACGAAGGCACCCAGTACATCGATCAGCTTACGGATCTGCTTCACGACTTTTTCCGCCTGGTCGCGCGTGGCGGTGATCACAATCGAGAATCGGCTCAAGCCCGGCACCTCGGTGGCGGATACGTTGAGGCTCACGATATTGATCTTCCTCCGTGTGAAGATGATGGTGATGTGATTGAGCAACCCGGACTTATCCTCTGTGAGTACAGAGAGGGTGTAGTCCTTCATGGTATGATCGGAATGGTCTTCGCTGTAGATATTGGCGCTCATGATTTCTTGATTTATGACAAACGGATATCTGAGACTGAGGCACCCGATGGCACCATTGGGAATACATTTTCTTCTTTCTCTACTACCACCTCCAATAGGTAGGGGCCGTGATGGTCGATGAACGTCTTCAGTGCTCCATCGAGGTCCTCTCGTTTTTCCACTTTACTACAAGGGATACCGTAGCCTTGAGAGATGAGTTGAAAATCCGGATTGACCAATTCCGTGAATGAGTAGCGCCGCTCAAAGAAGAGCTGTTGCCACTGGCGTACCATGCCGAGGAAATTATTGTTGAGGATCAGGATCTTCACTCTCAGGTTGTATTGGAAGATGGTTGCCAGCTCCTGGATGGTCATTTGAAAGCCACCATCACCTATAATAGCCACGACCTCTCTCTGAGGTGCGCCTCTCTTGGCACCCATGGCTGCAGGCAAGGCAAATCCCATAGTGCCCAGTCCCCCTGATGTCACGTTTGAACGAGTGTCAGCAAATCGGTAGTAGCGACTGGCTACCATTTGGTGCTGCCCTACGTCAGTGACGATCACTGCCTCGCCTTTCGTCTTTTCTGAGAGGAGGCGGATCACTTCACCCATTCGGACCTGATCACCCGTAGGATACAGTTCACTGGTGACGACCTGATCTTCTTCGATCTTGTCCATTTCACGGAACGAGGCCATCCACTCTTCGTGTGAATTCGTGGCCACTTTACCAATGAGTTGGTGCAATGCTTGCTTTGCGTCAGCATTGATCGCTACGGTCGTCTTGACGTTTTTGTCGATCTCTGCCGGATCGATCTCAATATGAATGACTTTTGCCTGTCGGGCGTATTTGGTCAAGTCTCCCGTCACGCGGTCATCGAAGCGCATGCCTATGGCAATGAGGACATCGCACTTATTTGTATTGATGTTTGGCCCATAGTTGCCATGCATGCCCAGGTACCCAACGTAGTTGGGGTGGTCCACCGGCAGCGCAGATAGCCCCATCAATGTGGAAGCTGCCGGGATGCCCGTTTTTTCAAGGAATGCCTTGAGCTCCTCCTGTGCTTCAGATAGAATAATGCCTTGCCCCACCAACACATAGGGCCTTTCGGCCTTATCGATCATCTCTACGGCCTCATCGATCTTTGCCTCGTCAAGGATGGGATAGGGATGGTAGCTGCGGATTTTCTCACACTTCTGGTAAGAGAAGTCGAACTCCTCGAACTGCGCATCTTTGGTGATATCTATCAATACCGGGCCGGGTCGGCCAGAATTGGCGATGTAAAATGCGCGTGCAATGGCATAGGGGATCTCCTCAGCTTTGGTCACCTGATAGTTCCACTTGGTCACAGGCATGGAGATACCCACCACATCAGTTTCTTGAAATGCGTCGGTACCTAAAAGGTGTGAAGGCACCTGGCCGGTGATGCAGACGATCGGGGTGGAGTCGATCTGCGCATCGGCGATACCTGTAATAAGATTGGTAGCTCCAGGTCCTGACGTTGCGAAGCATACACCTGTCTTGCCCGACACGCGTGCGTAGCCCTGAGCCGCATGTGCAGCCCCCTGCTCGTGGCGTGTGAGGATGTGCTCCAGCTGATCCTGGTACTTGTACAGTTCATCATAGACGGGCATGATCGCCCCTCCGGGATAACCAAATATGGTTTCTACGCCCTCTTCCAGTAGGGAAAGGAGCAAACCTTCAGAACCAGACACTCGCTTGGTCGCCTTCTTCTTCGTTTCCGTCAAGGTGAGTGATGAGGTATTCATAATCAATCTATTCATCTGTGACACAACCCTTCGAGGCTGTCGACACTGAGTTAATGTATTTTCTAAGCACACCTTTATTGGCCTTGTAGGGTGGTTGTTGCCAGGCTTTGCGGCGTGCTTCTAATTCTTCGTTGCTTATCTTGATATCCATGCGGTTGTTGACCGCGTCGATAGCGATGATATCGCCATTTTGAATGAGGCCAATAGGCCCTCCTTCCTGGGCTTCTGGCGTTATATGCCCAACAACAAACCCGTGAGAACCACCAGAGAATCGCCCATCAGTGATGAGGGCCACGTCCTTGCCGAGGCCGGCGCCCATGACCGCGCTTGTGGGCTTCAGCATCTCTGACATTCCAGGTCCCCCTTTCGGGCCGGAGTATCGGATCACAATGACTTCGCCCTTCTGCACTTCCTTGCCAATTCCTTCGATGGCGGCGAACTCGTCATCATAGACACGTGCCGGGCCTTCAAAGTACTCGCCTTCCTTTCCCGTGATCTTGGCGACTGCCCCCTCGGGTGCCAGGTTGCCATACAGGATTTGCAGGTGACCTGATGGCTTGATGGGATCGGAGAACGATCGGATGATCTTCTGGCCATCAGCTAACCCTGGTGCTTGCTCAAGGTTCTCAGCCAGTGTCTTGCCGGTCACTGTCAGACACGAGCCGTCGAGGAACCCTTCCTTGAGCATCAGCTTCATTACTGCAGGAGTACCTCCGATGTTGTGGAGGTCTTCCATGAGGTACTTTCCGCTTGGCTTGAGGTCCGCGATAAATGGCGTTGCATCGCTGATCCGCTGGAAGTCCTCCAGGGTCAGATCCACTTCGACCGCTCTTGCCATGGCCAGCAGATGCAGCACGGCATTGGTGCTACCACCGAGTGCCATGACGACTTTGATACCATTTTCGAAGGCAGCCTTGGTCATGATGTCTCGCGGCTTGATGTCTTCTTCCAGCAGGTGGCGAATGGCCTTGCCGATATCAAGTGTCTCCTGCTGCTTGTTGTTGCTCTCTGCTGGGTTGGACGAGCTAAAGGGCAAGCTCATGCCCAGGGCCTCAATGGCCGAAGACATGGTGTTGGCCGTGTACATGCCGCCGCAGGCACCAGGACCGGGGATCGAGTTTTGGATTATGCCTTTGTAGTCTTCGTCGCTGATATTCCCAGCCAGCTTCTGGCCGTAGGCCTCGAAGGCCGAGATGATGTTGAGGTCCTCACCTTTCCACTTACCAGGTCGCACGGTGCCACCGTAGACCATGATGCCCGGCCTGTTGAGGCGGCCCATGGCGATCAGGGCGCCTGGCATGTTTTTGTCACAACCGACCACCGGGATCACGGCATCGTAAAATTGGCCTCCGCATACTGTCTCGATGGAGTCGGCGATGATATCTCGTGATACCAGCGAATACTTCATCCCGGTGGTGCCATTGGAAATGCCGTCGCTCACGCCGATCGTGTGGAAGATCAGGCCTACGAGATCGGCCTCCTGTACGCCCTTCTTGACACGGTGTGCCAAGATGTTCAGGTGCATGTTGCAGGGATTGCCCTCAAAGCCGGTGCTAACGATTCCGACCTGCGCCTTGTCGAAATCTTCTTCTTTCAGGCCAGTGGCATAGAGTTGCGCCTGCGAGGCAGGTTGGCTAGGGTCTTGTGTGACCGTTCTGCTGTATTTGTTCAGTGGCATGGATTGGGAGCTCGCTTATACGATGGTCAAGTCCTCGAACTCGTCGAAGCGGACCTTTTGTTGATAGATGAAGTGCAAGCTGTACGAAGCGGAGTCTTCCCAGACACCTTTCATCTGCTCGCCATTGATAGATTGGATTTGGCTGATCTCTGAAGCCGTACCGCAGAAGAATGCCTGATCGGCGTCATACAATTCTTCTACGACAATATCTTTTTCGACAATCGTCACACCCAGTTCCTTCGCCATGTGGAAGATGGACGCCCTTGTGATACCAGGGAGGATGTTTCCCTTCTTGGGTGTATAGAGCACATTGTCCTTCTCATAAAAGAAGTTGCTCGCAGGGCCCTCCGCCACATGATCGTTGGCGTCCAGTAGCAGCGCTTCGTCGTACCCAAGGTTGCGTGCCTGAGCTGACACGATGGTAGCTGAGGAGTAGTTGCCCACGACCTTTGCTTCGATGGGAATCGCCTGGGCGCTTGGCTTGCGGTACTGCGAGACCATCACATCCAGGGGCTTCAGGCCATTGTACTTTTTCCACTTCCAGGCGGCCATGAAGATGTTGGAGTCCTTTGTTGGGCGTAGCATCATGTCCTGACCGGCGTAGACGAGGGGTCGGATGTAGGCGTCTGTCAGGTGATTCTTTTCGAGGAGTTCGTGTGCGATGTGTGTAAGCTCCTCCGCAGAGTAGGGGAGGTTGAGGTGCATCATTTCGGCGGACTTGTGCAGGCGTTTGAAGTGATCCAAGGCCTTGAAGATCTTATAGCTGCCGCCGCTCCTATACGATCGGATGCCCTCCAGAGCGCCAGTACCATAGTGCAATGTCTGGTCAAAGAGGCTTGTTTTAGCGTCTTTGGCCTTTATCCAGTTGCCATTATGGAATACGATCGTGTTGTCGTTGTAATACATGGTCGCACGTATAAAAAAACGCCATCCTGTCGGGATGGCGTCCTAGTATTTTCTCGTAGATACATTGTCACCATCCCTTATTCGCTAGTCGTACGACTCGAATAATCACGGTAATGACCACGATATCTACAGTTATTAATTTCATAATTTCTTTCAAAAGTAAAATATACACTTGCAATAGAAAATCTATTTAAACGATTTTTTCATTATTTATTTCGTTGCAAGAAGAAATTGGATATCTGCTGGGTGGTTATAAAAAAAGCCCACGAGAGGGTGGGCTTTTGAAGAATTTGCAATTTTCTGTCAGTCACAGTATCCAAGAATTCTTATTTCCTTACCGCTCAAGCCGCGGGGCTCCTCATTTTTCAGGGATGAAAAACGAGGCAAAAAATCCTTCCTTCCTACAAGGTCTTCCGAGAGCTGGCATTGCTGAGAATTACTGTAGTGGCACCAGGGACTAGCGAGATGTACCACCCTCGGATCAAGTGGAGTGGCACGACTGTGTATGAAGGAATCGTCACGGACGCGCTCCTTGGGGATTTGTCCAGCGCTGTGTTCGCAGGGACAATTCTCCTCTTTAGGGACTTAATTACGTCTTTATGACCTGAATAGCTTATGCCAGTACTTCGCGTACTTTATCCGCGGCGTCCTTGAGGAGGATCGCTGAAGTCACCTTCAATCCAGACTCTTCGATGATTTTTGCACCCTCTTCGGCATTGGTTCCTTGCAAGCGTACGATGATAGGCACGCTAATGTCACCAATGTTCTTGTAAGCTTCCACAACGCCACTTGCGACCCTGTCTCCCCTCACGATACCACCGAAGATGTTGATGAGGATCGCCTTCACATTAGGATCACGCAAGATGATACGAAAGCCCGCTTCGACCGTTTTGGCATTGGCACCTCCTCCTACGTCGAGGAAGTTGGCGGGCTCACCACCGGATAGCTTGATGATGTCCATGGTGGCCATGGCCAGGCCGGCGCCATTCACCATACAGCCGACGTTGCCTTCCAGCTTCACATAGTTGAGGCCACTCTGTCCGGCTTCCACTTCCAAAGGATCTTCTTCCGTCAAGTCGCGCAGTTCAGCGAGGTCTTTGTGTCGGTAAAGAGCATTGTCGTCCAGATTGACCTTGGCGTCGACCGCCAGGATCTTGTTGTCAGATGTTTTTAGTACGGGGTTAATCTCAAACTGCGAGGCGTCAGTTGCTTCGTATGCTTTGTAGAGGGCGAAGATGAATTTCACCATGCCCTTGAATGCATCGCCGGTGAGCCCCAGTGCAAAGGCTACCTTGCGCGCCTGGAAACCCTGCAGGCCGACTGCCGGATTGACCCACTCCTTTACGATCTTCTCAGGAGTTTCCTCCGCCACGGTCTCGATGTCCATGCCCCCTTCGGTGGAGGCCATGATGATATTTTGTCCTGTTCCTCGATCAAGAAGGATCGAGAGATAATATTCCTTGGGCTCTGAGTCGCCAGGGTAGTACACATCCTCGGCTATCAGGATCTTGTTCACCTTTTTTCCAGCGGCTCCTGTCTGATGTGTCACTAGCGTCCCACCGAGGATCGCCTCTGACTTTGGCTCCACTTCTTCCAGGCTCTTGGCTAGTACCACTCCGTTCGAACCGGTCTCGTTGATTTTTCCTTTGCCCCGACCGCCAGCATGAATTTGCGCCTTGATCACATACCAACTGGTCCCTGTCTGCGCATTGAGTTCTTTCGCCGCTTCGACTGCTTTTTGAGGGGTATCTGCGACGATACCATTTTGGATCGTGACGCCGTAGCTCTTGAGTATTTCCTTTGCCTGGTATTCGTGGATATTCATGCCGTACTATTTTGCTGCGAATCTACTGGATACAATGGAGAATTGAGAATGGAAAATGGAGAATTGGGTTCTGTCGCGCGTGGAGGGTCCCTTTAGGGATTTAAGGGTGCGCGGAGGATGGAGAATGACGGATTGGAAATGGAGAATTGAGAACGACGAATTGAGAATTGAAAATGGATAATGGAGAATTGCAGCAAAAAGTGGGTGTCATGGCGCACGGCCCAACGCTTTGAGCCATCGCACTAGGCTTCCTCGTGCATGGCCGAGCCATCGACCCCGCTATCGACGCTCCTGGCCAGTCTTGTCTCGGCCTTATGCTTGCGGCCTTTTAGTTGATAAGTTGATAAGTTCGATAGACTCCGAAGTTTTTGAAACTTCGGAAGTCTTTTCTACCAAAGACTATTATTGAATAACCCTCGCTGACAGGATCCGCACATCTTCGATGGGTCGGTCCTGGTCGTTTGTCGGAGTGGTGGCGATAGCATCGACCACGGCCATGCCCTCGATGACCTCTCCGAAGACGGTGTAGTTCTGGTCGAGGTGAGGCGTGCCTCCCTGGGTTCGATACACTTCTCGATGTGCTTCAGGGATCACATAGGGATCTAATTCCAGTGACTCTGCGATCGCCTTGAGGGAATCACTGAGCTGTCCGAACAGTTCCCAGTCAGCGTTCTCCTGCGCTTCCTGTCTCGCTGCTTTTAAACCGCTGTTCTCCGGAGCGTTCAGCGCATAGTTTTCAGCCAGCCACCCATTGATCCTTCGCTCGTCTACGTCGATCATGCTATCGGGACGGGGACCACGTTGTACGATGTAAAACTGCATGGCGGAAGAGGCCCTTTCGGCATTGCCGTCCCGGGCAGCTCCGAGTGCACCTCGCTTATGAAAGAGTGTCGGATCAAATTCCGCAGGTACTCTGTAGTCACGATCTCCCTCACCAAGTGAGGCTTCGCCGTCGGCGTTCTTGCTGCTGGGATCACCGCCCTGGATCATGAATTCGTTGATCACGCGGTGAAAGAGCAAACTGTCAAATGCCTTCTCCTCCACCAGCTTGAGGAAATTGTCTCGGTGTTGCGGGGTCTTGTCCGATAGCTGAAGGACGATCTTGCCTTTGGTCGTTTCGAAAGTGACCGTTGCGGGAGGTGGCCCGGAGGCCTCTGGTTCTTGTTGTTTCGAGGTGGAGCAGGCAGCTAAAGCTACAATGATTGCCAGGTGGTGGAATCTCATCTATGATTGTTTTAATGTGCTCGAAAGATAGGGAGAAAGTGAAGACCGATCCTATGCGAGCTATGGGACGAACCGAAACCCTCAGCTCTCTGCACTATCCGACTGGCCCCTGTACCGCCCCTGGCAATTGTACTCCAGGTCGATGATCACGGCCCTACTTCCCTGTGGCAGGAGTTCATACCCGTCTGGGCCTTGTATCCTGTCGAATACACTGGTTTCATAAATGCAGCTGGGATCGATGTCTGACGCCACCTTATCATCCAGTTGGATGTACTTGCCACCGACATTGAGGAATTTTAGAATGTACTCTGAAGTATCAGCGCTCTTAAGTGCTGTGACCAATTCTTCATTGGCATAGGAGGCGAAATGCACTACATGAAATGACCCCTCTCCACCCGCTATGTCAAGGGCAGTTTCATGGTGCCTTGGAGACTGCGGAGCGATATCTCCACCCATGCGACCACCGAGTTCCGGAAATATCGGCTCCCACGTCGTGCCGAAAAGGGTGTCAGCCCCGCGGACGATCAATATTTCATAGTGCCCGGCGGCAAGTCGTTTATGAAGGAACCCTGCGTTCACGAGCTGCCAACCGAAGTGGTAGGTGCCCATTTCAGGGCTTGCTACGGATCCGATCACTTCGTTGTTGATAATCAGGTCACAAGGGTCGCAAAAAGTACTGGTCACAGAAAAGTAGACATCCGTCTGCCCATCCGAAGGCCACCATTCAACAATGAGGACCAAGAGTACTGTTGCGACCATAATAGATCTGACCGTTAGCACCCAAGTCTTGTGGTTCCTGATAGCCATACTAGTAAGGTACGAAAAAACTCAACTCTTCGCCAGCGAGAACAAATAGAGCATCTCAGAGCCAGTGCTAGAATCGAACTCCGAGATTCAGATATACCTGCGATAGTTTGGATTTACCTTCCTTGAAGATGTCAGTGAACCCACGATTGTAACCAGCTTCGAGGAATAAAAAGAGTACGTCTACACCTACTCCCAATTGTCCTCCGAACTGAAAAGTATTGATATCATCCTCGGACAGGCCCAGTGGATTGTCAGCGACATTGACGATCAAGCCCGGAGAGATCCCACCGAAAGCCCGTATTCCTATGATCCGCTGTACGGGAGCAAGCAAATTGATGCCGACCGCTATGGGCAACTCCAGTTGGTGTATGCCGAATGTCTTATCCGTAATCGGATTGGGGTTATCAGGTTCCTCAAGAACGGCTGCAGAGCCCATGTAGCGAAGTCCCACTTCCCAGGAGGTAAACCTTCCTTTGCGATAAGAGACCCCCAGGTCATATCCGGCGGCTAGCGCGGATTCAAATCGGCTTTCCTTGAAGGCAATGGTGCTGCCCGTAATACCTCCGTACAATTTGAAGCTCTTTCTCTTTTTTGATTGCCTCTCCTCTTTTTTGGCGTCTCTCTGCTCTTTTTTGAAATCCTTTTCTGCCGAAACGTCGGAAGTCTCTTGTGCCTGCAATGGGACACCGGAAAGGAGCCACAAGGTCATCAGGAAAGCACCGGCAGTGCTCAATAGCTTCTTCATGGTAGGCATTTTTGGTTTGCTTGGGACTGAAGTCGAAAAGCAAACTTAGCCTTCACCACCGAAAAGCAGTATAGAATGCCGACGATATAGGTTGAGATCTATTCTTTCAATAGGGCCTCAATCTTCTCGGCCGCTTGCTCTATCTCTCCCATGAAGACGACCTCACCTGCCTTGTTGAGGAGAATGACCGTCGGGTACACATAGACACTGAGGTCATCGATGAATTGTTGCGTGCCTCGCAAAACGGGGAAGGAATAACCTTTTTCTTCGATAGATGTAAAAAGTTCATTGGGCTCGTCACGGCGCATGGGCCTGTTGACTGCGAACACCTCCACACTGGGATGGGATTGGTATTTCTCGTATATCGCCTGGAGTTGCGGGAATTTGACCCAGCAAGGGCCACAGCTGACAAACCAAAAGTCAAAAAGCACGATCTTCCCCCTCAATGATTCATTGCTGATGATCTCACCAGCTTTGTCCGACAATTCGAATGGGACCACCACATTGTTGGCCACATCGCCCGTGAAGGTGCCATATTCGATCTTATGCACCCAAAGCTTGTACGGACCGAGGCTCATGATCAGCGGGAAGATGGCCATGAAAACTGGGATCATTATTTTCCGTTTTTCCTTAAGGCAATACCAGAGCCCGGCGGCGATTCCCAGAAGCATCGATAAGTAGGCAGGGGCGATCTTAATCGAGTATTTGGGGGTTGAAAAAACCGCCTTGGGAACTGTAAGTAGCAGTATAGCCATCACAATGGGAATGAGTACCCCTGCCAATCCCAATCTGTGTTTCAATTTTGATACTCCGAGGCCAACGAGTATTGCCGGCACTAGGAAAAGTAAGAGAATACCCAAGCCTGTTGGGAACCCCCAGGCCCCTTCTCGAATGCCGACGGCCAGCACCATGGCGATCACGCTCACGACAAATAGACTTAGAATAATCAGCGCATTGATCAGAATTCTTTTCATGATTAGTTTCTGTAAATTGGGTAGGTCTAATTCATGTAGCTGGAGTCCTCTAAGGACCATTTTTGAATATGGGTTGCAGATCGACGACTATGAAAAAATTGACGCGAAGTGGCTGTTTTTGGGTATGGAGCCACTAAGTCCATGGTATAATTCCTTTTCTCTATGACGTCCATGAACACATGTTGCGAGGACCGAATAGCATCGTGTGGCTTCTATGCCAAGTACTTTAGTGGGATCATCCTGCTAGCGCTGCTTGTCTGCGACGCTCACGCGCAATACCCGGAGTTGCTGGTGCTGGAAGAGCGCATTGATAGTGCAGTCCCGGATAGTCGGGATAGTTTCGAAAAGATCTTAGCTCTAAGTCAAACTTTCAGAGTATTTCCGTTTTCCAGGGATGTGATGGAAAGGGGCTTGCCTGAGAAGTACATGGCCTATGCGCAAGATGCCTATCGGTGGGCTGCCGAAAACGGCGCCGACGAAGATCTGGGTAGGGCACAGCGATTCCTTCTCGATTGCTACACATTGGAATTACGGCACAACAGATCAATGTCACCTATTAAGTTCATCCAATTGGCGGAAGAGATGATCTCAACCAATTCTTTCGTGAATATGGAGGATCGGCATGTCGTCTTTGATCGTCTGGTCCCACTCTATATGAGGTTAGGGATCATGAACCGATTCATCGAACTCACAGATAGTCTCAATCGGATCAAAAGAGTGCTGAAACTTCGTGAGGGGCGCCGGTCGGAAGAATACGGGCACATTGCTATGGCCCATTACCAACTGAAGGACTACTTTAAAGCCAGATATTATTGGACCGAGCAAATCCATGAATTGACTAAAGAAGGGGATATCTTCATGACAGCAAGTATCTTCAATAACATCGGACTGTCCTTTGCGAAGCAATATGAGCAAGATAGTGCCAGGCACTATTACTCTCTGGCCTTAACGGTGCTCGAAGCAATACACATGGACGCCGATAATTCTCCAACTCCTGAGGATATCGTTCACCTCCGCAATGTCATCTCGGCCAACCTCATTTGGCAAGACGTAGAAAATGGGCAGTATGATGAGGTAATCAAGCGGGTAAAGAAAGAACTCACTAGTGGTTATCGGCAGGATGAAATGTCCACGGTGATCCAGGCTTGCAATAAGCTTGCGTATGTCTATTATTTGAAGAAATCCTATGATGATGCCTATGCCTATCTGGATGAGGCAGCGAAATGGATCGTTCCTACAAGGGACATTCCCTTCCTCTTGGAAGATTGGAAATTGCGATCAAAGGTGCTCCTGGCACAGGGTCAGGTCGGGCAGAGTGAGTTGATATTTCGCAAAAGAATAGCGATGGAAGACTCAATCCGGGCTGCGAACAGTGACGTGACTGCACAAGTGGCAGCAGTACTCTATGAGACGAACAAGAAAGAGCTGGAACTTCAACAGCAGCGACTGTTGTTGGCGGAGCGCGAAAATGAGCTCATACGCGTCAGTCGCCGCCAGTTGATATTTGGCATCAGCTTGCTGGCGACGTTGACCCTCCTGGTGACCACTTACTACTTCCTCAGACACGCCCGACATCAGAGAAACGAAATCGAGAAGCAAAAAACCCAGATAGATGAGGCTCTGAAAGAGAAAGAGCTATTGCTGAAAGAGGTTCACCACCGCGTGAAAAACAACCTTCAAGTGGTCTCCAGCTTGTTGGGCAAACAAGGTCGCGAGGCCGAAAGCGAGCTTGTGAAGAAATACATGGCGGATGGGCAGAATAGGATCCAGTCCATGGCGATGATCCATCAGCAACTGTATCGGGGGGACAATTTCAAGAGTGTCGACCTCGATGAGTATACCCGACTGTTGATAGCTCATATCGCGGACTATCACCAGAAGCGGCAGGGAGAGGTGAATGTCTCCTTGGATGTTCCGAGTATCGACTTCCATGTGGATGTGGCTATTCCTTACGGACTTATACTCAATGAACTGATCAACAATTGCTACGAATATGCTTTTTCTGAGAGCGGCGATAACCAGATCGATGTTACCGTGCAGGAAGAAGGCGATGGCTATTACAAACTGACTGTTTCCGATAACGGAGCCGGATTACCATCGGATATTGAGGAAAGATCGAAGTCCTCCCTGGGACTCAATCTCGTGAAAGGCCTCGCCTGGCAGCTAAGAGGGGCCTTAAAATATTCCAAGGTGCCGAATGGTAGCACTTTCGAGGTAACATTCCTAAACAGCCTGGAAAAGCTCGCATGAAGGATTCCCTCAACATATTGATTGTGGAGGACGAATTCCTCACGAGTGACGAAATAAAGGAGTGCCTGCAGGGTTTTGGCCATCAGGTCGTAGGTGTGGCGCGGGATGCTGAAGAGGCGATACATCTCCTCGAAAACACAGAGGCGGATTTGGCTATTCTTGACATGAATATTCAGGGTTCAAGAGATGGCATTTGGCTTGCCACCTACATCAACTCCCATTACCAACTTCCATTTATTTACCTGACCGCCTACAGTGATGATCGCACCGTCCAGGATGCTCTGGAGACTAACCCGTACGGTTATATCGTCAAGCCCTTCAAAAAGGAAGATATTCATACGGCAGTGGAGCTTGCAATTCGACATTTTCGCAGAGATCATGAAAAACAGCCGCTGCTCGCAGAAACCGAACTAAAAACTCCTCTGAGCAGCGATGACTACCTTTTCGTAAAGGAAAAGAACGGCCACGATCGCATCTGTGTCAAAGACATACTCTATGTGAAGTCCGATTTGAAATATGTCGAAATTCACCTTCAGGGCCGCAAGTATCTACTTCGCTACAACTTATCTGATTTTCTACGATTTCTTCCGGTGGAATTCTTGCGAGTCCATCGTTCCTATGCAGTAAACAAGCACATGGTAGAGCGAATTGGTGCGAACTATGTGGTCGTGAAGGGCATAGAGATCCCTCTTAGTACTCAGAGAAAGGAGGAGCTGCGTCAGGAGTTTCGATTTTTATGAGTTGGCAAATAAGGCTTCACTTCACCAGCGAAAAGCAGTAGAGCATCTCCGTGGCTATCTGCCGGCAGCGCTCATCGTATTTGGCAGCTTCTTCGTCCGTGCCGTCAGCCACCTTTGGATCTTCGTAGCGAATGGCAATCCTGGCGCTCGCTCCAAAGACGATCGGACAGGCCTCGTCAGCGTCGGAGCAAGTCATGATGGCTGCAAAGTCTTTCTGAGGATTGGCGTCGTCAGCATATTTTTTCGACCACGCTTTTTGGGCAGGCACGTCGACGGCATAGCGGACGTCATATATCGGGTTGTCACCATCTTTGGCTTTTGTGATGTCAAAACCCGCTCTTTGCATGGTGGCGACCGCTCGGGGATTGAATGCAGTGGCTTCTGTCCCTCCTGAATAGGTCTCGACGCGCTCCCCGATGCCATAGTAGTCGGCGGCAACTTTGGCCCACAACTGGCTTAGGTGGCTTCGGCGGCTATTGTGCGTGCAGATGTAAATCAGTTCGGCTGTTTCTTCAGCATGGATCCTCGCCTCGACATATGTCGCCACCTCTTGCAGAAGTTCCTTTCGTTCCTGGGGTATCCCTTCGAAGGCCTTTTTGGCTTCGTTGATGTAGGTTTGGATGTCTTTATTAAAGGTTACGGTCTTTGTGTTCATAGGTGGAATGTGCGATCACCAAAGTGACCATAGTAAACAGTTTGATTGGATTTCTCTTGCCTACGAGTTTAAACGGCAATATTAGGACGGATCTGTTTTCGCGTATCCACTGGCACGTTAAGTTTCAGTCATCATTACCTAGACTCTCGTCATGGAATAGTCCGGTTGCCTGCGACTTACCTTCACTAACAAAATAGGGCCGGTTGCCCCCGCCACCCTATTTCAGTTGTATTCCCCCTCAAATACATCCAGGAAAAACTCACGCATCATCGAGGCATGAGAAATGCCAAATTTGATAAAGGTCGCCCTCGTTGTGGCATCAGGTTTCCAATCGAAGAAGGCGTGCCCGGCCCCGTCCACCTGGACGTATTCTACGTATTGACCGGCTTCTTCCAATATATCGACATACCCCTGCACCATCTCGTGGTTGATCAATGGGTCTTCCGTACCACGTACGATGAAATGCGGTAGCGCCCTTTCTTTCACATTGGGTACGTGCTTGCTCGGTGAAACTGCATCCCAGTAGGTCTCATCGGTTTGTTGGATGAACATTTTAAATTCTGAGGCATGAGAAGGGCCATAACTGGGTGCCACTGCTTTTATGGCTGTCAAGATCTCTTCTCTTACCTGGTCCACAGTTTTGCCCTTTGGGATATAAGTAGGTAAGTACTCATACACGCCAGTCTGCTCTCCAAACCCGCGGTCGCCAATCATGGTGCTGAGCGTTGCGGCAGACTCAGACAAGTGTCCTCCGGCGCTATCCCCTGTCACGGCGATGCGAGTGGGGTCGCCGCCGTATTTTTTGGCGTTTTGCTGGATGTGAGCGATGGCTCCGAAGACATCCTCTATCAGATGATGCATATAGTTGGGTTCCTCGTCGCCGTCCAGGTTATTGATCCATCGGTAGTCGATACTGAAAACGACAAATTCGTTTCTTTTGGTTAGTTCCCTCGCCAGTCCGCGCATGATGTCCTCATTATTTGAAGACCACCCTCCGCCGTGAATGATCACTATGCAGGGAAGGTTGTCAGCTCCCTTTGGAGCGTAAACGTCGTATTTCAGCGTTTTGACACCTGGCTTAGCATAAACGACATCATGTATCACTTTGATATTGTCGACAAGAAGACCGGGCACAAAGGTCGCGCCGATGGACATGTCTCGATCGACAATGACTTTCATCCTGGGCTTGAAACTCTCAACACTCGTCGTGCCCCACATGCCTCCCTTGTAGGTGTAGTAGACGGCATCGAGCCGGTAGTCAGAGGCAGCTTTCGCTTTGATCGTCAATTCTGTGCCGGCAGGCAACTTTCCGTCTGCTGGGATCTGAGGGGTGACAGTATAAGACCCATTGGAGGCTGGGACCATCGTCACCGTATATTCCTCTTGGGAGTTGGTCTTCGCATTTTCCGCAGTGAGTAGTGTTGCCATTGCTTCATTTGGTAGGAACATTACCATGGCAATCATCAGGCAGATTAGGGAGGGGTGGCATAGCTTTTCCATAACATTAAAAATAGGCCATCGCCACGGGATATCGGGAAAATTCAAACCGAGGATTATCTGATTGACATCCGGTTTCACAGGACAAAAAAAAGCCGACCTTCTGGCCGGCTTGGTTGTTGTGCCTTCATTTGATCTACCCCAGGGTAAAACCCTGGCCGAGAAACGGCTGATTGTAATACCGCTTGCCGGTTCCCTTGTACAGTGCATTGGCCACTGCCCCAAAAATCGGAGGGAAGGGTGGCTCGCCCATACCCGTAGGATCGATGCCGTTTTGCACAAAATGCACGTCGATAGACCTCGGCGCCTCCGGCATACGAATCATGCGGTAGGAGTCGAAGTTGGTCTTGTCAGGCGTACCATTTCGGAAGGTCATCTCTCCATAGAAAGCGTTGCCAATACCGTCTACTATGGCCCCTTCGGCCATATTGGCGGCCGCGTCAGGATTAACCACGATGCCACAGTCCAGGGCGCAGGTGACTTTCTCCACCCTTGGGCTGCCATTCTCCATCTTGAGGTCGAGAACGTGGGCCGCATAGCTGTTGTGGCAGAAGTAGGCCGCCACACCCCGGTGGATGCCTGGCTCAGTTGCACCCCAGTTGGACTGATCCCTTACCATCTCGAGTACCGCCGCGTAGCGTTCGGCTTCGTAGTCGTTGGTTTCGCCTACGGGGTTCTCCGTCGCTTTGGCCAGCAAGTCGAGTCTGAATTGGATCGGGTCTTTGCCCGCCGCTTCGGCGACTTCATCCAGGAAGGACTGCTCCGCTCCCGCGAGGAAGTTGGACCTTGGCGCGCGGAAAGCACCGATAGTAATGTTGGAGTCAATGTACCATTCTTCTGCCAGGTAGTTGTCCACGGCCCCAGCAGGGAATCGGTTGGCACGGCCACGACCCAGTGGGCTCTCAGGAATACCTCCCGCCTTGATGTGAAAGCCGATGAGATTGTTGTCTTCATCTAGTGCAGCGCGGTAAGTGGCGGTGTACATAGGCCGATAGATGCCGAAGCTCATATCGTCCTCCCGTGTATAGACCAGCTTCACCGGTTGGTTCAGTTGCTGCGAAATGACTGCTGCCTCTACCATGTAGTGGCCATACGCCCTTCGGCCGAAGCCGCCGCCCATGCGCGTCATCACGATGTCGATCTTCTCAATCGGCATGCCCAGTCGAGCAGCCACTGTGCTTTCTGTGGCTTCTGGCGCCTGGATAGGTGCACTGATGATGGCCCTTTCAGCAGTTACGTCTGCGACACAGTTGATGGGCTCCATCATGTTGTGTGCGAGGAATGGGGCATTGTAGGTCCTTTCGATCACCTGGGCCGCGTTGGCGAAGGCTTCCTCAGGGTTGCCGTCTCGACGAAGGAGTTCTCCGGGCTGAGCGGCTTTCGCTCTCATAGCTGCCACATGGTCCTGCGTGCTTTCCAGACCTGCTGGTATGTTCGCTGTACCGATACCGCTGCGACTAGCGACTGGTACTTCGTGTGATGCGAAAGGTTCCCACTCGACGCGTAGGGCTTTTTTTGCATTCATCACCTCCCAGGTGCTATTGCCAACAATCGTGACGAGCTCGGGAAAAGCATTTGTATCGAAGCCCTTGCGGGCAAAGTCATCATTGAAGGTCTTGAAAGAGAAGACGTCCTTGATGCCTGGCATAGATTTCACCGACTCCGCGTTGAAGGACTTTGGCTTCATGCCAAATGCAGGGGGCTGAGCGATCATGGCCACGAGCATATCATCTCGATTGATGTCCATGCTGTACATAGGCGCTCCGGTAACGATCTTCTTGCCGTCGACATTTTTCTTGGAGTGGCCGATCACCTTAAAGTCACTGGGATCCTTCAGTTCGACCTCTTCTGGTGGTGTCAGCTTTGAAGCTGCCATCGCGAATTCGCCGTAGCCGACAGATTTTCCTGAGGCTTCATGGATGAGCTTGGAGGAGGAGGTCGTGACTTCGCTCACTGGTACTTGCCACGCATTAGCCGCTGCTTCACGTAGCATGTGTCGGGCCGTGGCGCCGGCCATTCGCAGGGGCTTCCAGCCTCGCCGGATCCCCTGGCTGCCCCCAGTGAACTGACGCTCATACAGGCTTGCATTGAAAGGGGCCATCTCGGCGATCACCTGCTTCCAGTCTACATCTAGCTCCTCAGCCACGATCATCGGCATCGATGTCTTCACATTGCTGCCAAACTCAGGGTTTGGACAATAGATGGTGGTCACACCATTTTCTCCGATTTTGAGATAGGCATTGAACTCAAACCACTCTTCGGGCATTTCGAGTACCTCGGCTTCAGTCGTGGTGGAAGTACAGCTGGCCAGCCAGCTGAAGCTGATCATCAAACCTCCCCCGGCGGCTGCCGAGGTCTTCAGGAAATCTCTTCTACCTAGTCTTGTCTTTAATACTGTCATGGCTTAGTGGCTTTAGATTTTAGCTGCGGTCTTAATGGCTTCCTTGATGCGTACGTAGGTACCGCACCGGCAAATGTTGCCGCTCATGGCTCCTTCGATTTGCTCATCCGTGGGATCGGGGTTCGCCTCCAGGAAAGCGGCAGCGCTCATGATTTGCCCTGCCTGGCAGTATCCGCACTGGGGTACGTCATGCTCCAGCCACGCCTGCTGTACGGGGTGATCTGCATTGTCTGATAACCCCTCGATGGTAGTGATCTCGGCATTGCCCACAGACGAGACCGGGAGCATGCAGGATCGTGTGGCCATCCCATTGAGGTGGATGGTGCAAGTGCCGCATTGTGAGATGCCGCAGCCATATTTAGTTCCCGTAAGGTTCAGGTGGTCCCTCAGTACCCAGAGTATGGGTGTGGTAGGATCCACGTCGACCTCACGCTGTTTTCCGTTAACGTTGAGAGTGAAATTGGCCATTGGAATAGCTCTTTAAATATTGAAATTCCATATAAAGTTACTGCACAACTCGACCAATTAACGGATGGTGAATGGGCAATCTTCATGGGCCTGACGAATGTCAACTACCTGGTGATCAATGTTGAATTGCTGATGATGACTGTGGCAATTCAAGAAATCATATTAGAAGTCGACACTACTTGTTAACCATCCGCTGCAGTTCTGCCGAGTAGCGGTCGCCGACGATTTCTATTGCCGATAATGCGGTGTCTATTTCTTGCAAGTCGCCATCTGATAATTCCACTGACACTGCACCATTGTTTTCCTCCAAACGATGCAGCTTCGTTGTTCCGGGGATGGGAACGATCCATGGTTGTTGCACGAGCAGCCATGCCAGCGCAATTTGGGCAGGAGTAGCTTCCTTTTGCCCGGCAATGCGAGTGATCAGGTCCACCAAAGCCTGGTTGGCTTTACGAGCCTCTACAGCAAACCGAGGCAGTTTTGCACGGAAGTCTGTGCTCTCAAATTCTGTGGTTGTGTCCATCTTCCCTGTGAGGAATCCTCGGCCCAATGGACTGAAGGGCACGAAACCAATACCCAGTTCCTCCACCAATGGTAAGATCTCCTTTTCGGGGTCACGCCACCACATCGAGTATTCGCTTTGCAGAGCTGTCACCGGTAGAACGGCGTGGGCCGCCCTGATCGCTTCGGCGCCTGCTTCGGACATACCGAAGTGCAGGACCTTGCCTTCGGCGATCAGTTCTTTTACTGTCCCGGCAACATCCTCTATGGGGACTTTTGGGTCTACCCGGTGTTGGTACAACAGATCAATTCGGTCCGTCTTCAGCCTCTTCAGTGAGGCCTCTGTCACATTGCGAATGTTCTGCGGGGAGCTGTCGAGGCCATCTTGCGGGACGCCTCCTTTGAATCCAAACTTGGTGGCAATCACGACTTCATCGCGGAAAGGAGGGAGCGCCTCTCCCAGTAGCTCCTCGTTGGTGAAGGGTCCATAGGCTTCAGCCGTGTCGAAGAAGGTGAGACCTTGTTCATAAGCGGCTCGGAGTAGCTTGATACCTGCTTGCTTTTCTACAGGAACGCCATAAGCATGTGTCAGTCCCATGCATCCCAGTCCCAAGGTAGAGACTTTGAGATCGCCACTACCAAGTTGTCTTTTTTTCATCGGGTAAGTGCTAATGTAGGGGTTAGTCTAGCGATCGGTGATGTTCAGCTCACTTTTGATCTTCATTGGGATCGAGAGTCCGTTGGGCATCTGCTCGTTGGCCTTCATGTCGGCTTTGCCTTCGATGGACTGCACTATGGTAGCTGTGGAGATCCACCCGGAACTGCGATCCACCTTCACTTGCGAATCCACGGTTCCGCTCATATCAAATTTGAGGTCGAGCCCATTGGTATTGATGTATTGATCTTTGTTGACTGTTTCAATGTTGCCACGACCGGTGAGTAGGTAATGATCTGCTTCCTGGCCGTCGAAGGAGTATTGGGTGGTTATTCTTCCTTCCATGCCTGCATTGAGATCCGCTTCTGTTCTCCAGGTGTCCCCCGGGTTTACGGGTCCATCCGGGAATATGGCCGTCACCATTTCAATATTTCCTTTCATCGCCTTTGCTCCATACGTTTGATTGAGTTGGTTCAGGATTTGTTGCCTCTCAGAGGCGGTGACGTCTCTATCTGCCAGGGCTGCTTCCCACACCCTATCGAGGTTTTCAATTTGCTGGACTTTGCCATTCTTTGACATCACCAGGTTAAACGACTGTCCGATGATATTGCTGAGCACTTGTGAGTAAGCATCGTCCTCAGCCGGATCGTTGGAGTCGAAGGTGGTGCTGCCTTGCTGCGACCCCATGGACATCCGTAGTCGGCCGAAAGTAACCGACATGTCGTAGCTGTCGCTGTTGGCCTTCAGTACTTCAAATAGCATCGTACCCTCCAGCCCAATCAGGATTTCGAGTTGCTGACCCATCAGGTCCTGAACGATGGTGGCATTGGAGTTGGTCACTTGCGTGTAGGTCTGACCCTGCTGCAAGTTGAGTTCCAATCTTTTCTGGCCGACGACGAGGGTACTCGACAGGCAGGTGACTATTAGGGCAAAGAGGTGAAGTTTCATAATTCCTGGAGGTTTGCTACTTGATGTCTTGCATCGGCAATGTAGATGCAAATGTTAGTTTGACCAAAACTCGCGCCGATTGGCGGAATTGAGAATTGAAAAGGGGCCACGGAGAATTGCGTTTGTGTGAGAGGGTGAAATTCTGTTTTTCACCTCTACCTATTGAATGACGCTGTCGGTACGGGGCTGAATGAAACTCAAATCGAAACTTACGAAAATCAAACAATCCGTCTTTCGGCGAAACTCAGGATTGAAAATGGAATTGGCGAGTCCGCCTTGACGCCATGGACCACGGACCAGTGTGAGTATGGAGTGAGTGTGAGTTTGGAGTGTGAGTGTGGTCCGACTTGGTAAGGGACAGATTGTTTTCGGTTCAATGAAAATGGGTATGTGGAGTTGTGAATGGTAAGGAATCGAATTCAAAAATTCAATCATTCAGAATTCAACATTCCCTTATGTTTGCGGCATGCTCGTGGCGAAAGATATTCACAAGGCGTATGGGAGCCTGAAAGTGCTGAAAGGCATCAATCTCGAGATTGGTGACAACGAGGTAGTCAGTATCGTAGGTGCTTCCGGAGCGGGCAAGAGCACATTATTGCACATACTAGGTACGCTGGATAGTCCTGACAGAGGGGAAGTGCGCATCAAATCCCAGTTGGCCACTAGTCTCCCACAGAAAAAACTGGCCTCCTTTCGCAACGAAAATATTGGCTTCATCTTCCAGTTTCACAATCTGCTGCCGGAGTTTACGGCACTGGAGAATGTCTGCATACCCGGGTTCATCGGGAAGCGCAAGGAATCAGAGGTGACCAGTAGGGGAGAGGAACTTCTCAAATTGCTTGGTTTGGAGGCGCGAATGGATCACAAACCCTCCGAGCTATCAGGTGGGGAGCAGCAGCGGGTATCAGTAGCGCGGGCACTTATCAATAGTCCGTCGATCGTCTTCGCGGATGAACCTACGGGCAACCTGGACTCGAAGAATGCGAAGGAGCTTCACGACCTGTTTTTCGAGCTGCGTGATCGCTTAAAGCAGACGTTCGTCATCGTCACGCATAACCAGGAGCTGGCCAACATGGCCGATCGAAAGATCGAGATCGTCGATGGACTCATCCGGGACGAGGTCGTCCTATGAAGCAATTCCTGACTCCGGGAGTTCGCTACATGCTTCTGGCTACGCTGTTCTTTGCGCTGATGAAGGTCTGCGTGAAGGCCATTTCCCACATCCCGGCGATAGAGATCATCTTTTTCCGCGCGATCATTTCTCTGGGGATTAGCATGTATCTACTCCAGCGGCAGAGGGTGAGCTTCTGGGGAGTGAACAAACCCATATTGATTGCTAGAGGCGTCACCGGAGCGATTGCGTTGATCTTGTACTTCTACCTGCTCCATCAAATACCCCTTGCCACCGCTGCTACGCTACAATATCTGGCGCCTATTTTCACGACTATCCTGGGCATATTCATCGTCAACGAGAAGGTGAGACCCTGGCAGTGGCTGTTTTTTGCCGTGAGCTTTGCCGGTGTGATGGTCGTGCAGGGGTTTGATGTGCGCATATCGTATCTGCATCTTGGTATTGGTCTGGCCACCTCGTTCTTTATGGGACTGGCCTACAACTTCGTACGCAAGCTCAACACTACTGAGCACCCCCTCGTGATCATCTTGTACTTCCCGCTCGTGTTGCTGCCGATCGGGGCTGTGTGGTCCTTTTTTGTGTGGGTGCCCCCTCAGGGCACAGATTGGCTATTTCTGGTCGCCGTGGGCATTCTGACACAGATAGCGCAGTTTTTTATGACCAAGTCTTACCAATCTGAGGAGTTGTCCAAGGTCTCTATCCTCAACTATGTCGGGCTGATCTACGCGCTGGCATTTGGGTTCTTATTCTTCGGCGAGACCTTCAACTGGCTCACGTATCTAGGCATGTTTCTGGTTATTGCGGGTGTCATTGGCAACGTCCTATTTAAGCGCTCGATCAAACCATTGTAGGCTACTAATCTCGACTGCTTGAAATTGTACAAAGTGGGTAGGGAACGTTAGGTCTGGTGGCAACCATAGATTATTTGATTCTTGAAAAATGCGAGCTCCGAAACAGGCCCTGAGAGGGGTGTGTTTGAAAATAAACCATTGAATCTTTGGTTTTCTGAATCAAACCCATACATTTGTTTTAACAAAGAGCCACTATGAAGAGAAATGCAACCGACCTGCTGGACGAGGATTTGTCCAAATGGGGCATGGGGATTGAAAGCTTCACAGCTATGAGTGTGTCGCTCAACGTACCTGCCAACACCGATAACTTCTTTGAAAAAATTAATCGCCTTTCCCTAGAACTGGACAAAAGACTCCTCAAATTAGAGGCGAAAAACCAGGACTAACGTTTAAAGCGATTAATACTTCATGGGAAGAGCATTTGAGTACCGTCGCGCCGCGAAGGAGAAGCGGTGGGACAAAATGTCAAAGATTTTTCCGAAACTGGCCAAAGCCATTCAGGTAGCTGCCCGCGAGGGTGGGCCAGACCCCGAAATGAACGCCAAACTCCGCTCGGCAATTCAGAATGCCAAGGCGGAGAACATGCCTAAGGACAATATCGAGAATGCCATCAAACGCGCAACCGGAAAGGATGCGACGACGATGGAGGAAGTAAACTTTGAGGGCAAGGGCCCCCATGGTGTTTTGGTATTCGTCGAGTGCATGACTGACAACAATAACCGGACGGTGGCGAACGTCAAATCTTATTTCAGTAAAGCAGGAGGTGGTTTTGTGCCATCTGGCTCACTCGAGTTCATGTTTAACCGGAAGGCCGTTTTCGAGTTTGAGAAGGCGGAGGACATGGATCTGGAAGAGTTGGAGCTGGAGCTCATAGACGGGGGCCTCGAGGAAATTGAGGAGAATGATGGGACTGTGTACTGCTACGCAGACTATACCGACTACGGGAGCTTGTCCAAGCTGTTGGAAGATAAGGGCGTCGAAATCAATAAATCTGGCCTGAAGAGGTACGCGACCACACCAGTAGAATTCGATGAAGAGCAACTCGAGGAGATCGAGAAAATGCTCGACAAAATGGAGGACGACGAAGATGTGCAAGCGGTGTACACCAACATCGCGTAGCTTCGTTGGATGGAATTCGAAATCGAGGCCATCACGGCCACTCTCCGCCAAACCCCTGGTACACTCAGCCATATACTGAAGGACTTGCCGGACGAACTTCGTCTCTCCAATGAAGGAGAGGGCACCTGGAGCCCCTATGACATTCTGGGTCATCTGATCCATGGGGAGAAGACCGACTGGATCCCGAGGGCTAAAATCATCCTATTTGCTGAGGACAAGCGCTTCGAACCTTTTGATCGGTTTGCTCAGGAGAAAGAGAGTGTCGGTCAATCGCTAGATGACCTGCTCGGTGAGTTTGCGACGTTGCGCCAACACAACCTTGATGAATTAGCATCGCTGGATCTGAGTGAGGAGAACCTATCCAAGACGGGCATTCACCCGGAGTTTGGGGCGGTGACGCTGCGGCAACTCCTGGCGACGTGGGCGTCGCATGACTTTGGACACTTGTATCAGCTATCGCGGGTGATGGCCAAGCAGTACCTGCCTCATGTGGGTCCCTGGAAGAAGTACATCAGGGCGTTGAATGATTGAGGGATTTGCCCTGGCCGGGCGGGCCTAGGCCTCCCAGGAGGGGAATGATTTCTCCTAAGAGATACGCTTATCTATCGCTCGGCTCCAGCCGAGTGACGAATATTCAAAGAGCCTGCGGCTAGGACGTGTCGATACAAAATCCCCCTTGCCGGGCGCCCCTAGCCCCCTTTTGAAAAGGGGGATTCGTTCTTCCCACCTCTGGCCGTGCTCTCCTAGCCCCTCCCCAATCCCATTAAGCTAAGAGAATTAAGCTGCCTTCCAGAAAAGCAAAGTCATTTTGACGTCAGGAAAAATCTATTGATGTTGCTAGGCAAATCGGCTATTTATGTCAATAGATCCCTCCTTCGTCGGGATGACCTTTAGAAGGATTGCTTTTCGGGAAGGCTTGTCCCTACCTTAACTTAATCCCAGGAGGGGAATGGTTTCTCCTAAAGGATACGGAGGCCGAAAGCATAAGGCCGAGATAGGACAAGACATGAGGGGGTGCCAGCGGGGTCTGTAGCTCGGCCATGCACGAGGAGCGACCGTGAAGTAGAGAGTCGCGGGTATTGTGATGCTACTTTGGATCGAACTTCTCTTACTTCACGGGGTGTGCGATGGATTCCGCGGTGGCCCGTGCGCCCCCAACAAAAAAAGGCCACCCCACTGGGGCAGCCTTCGATATATTGATAGATCTTTTATTCTGAAATTATCCAGCGAGGCGCTCGATCAGATCGGCAGCTCTGTGTGAGTAGCCGGCTTCGTTGTCATACCATCCCACTACTTTCACCAACGTGCCAGTAGCCTTTGTGAGAGCAGAGTCAAAGATGCAAGAGTGAGGATTGCCGATGATGTCAACGGAGACGATAGGGTCTTCGCAGTACTCCATCACGCCTTTTAGACCAGCGTTAGCAGCAGCTTTCATCGCAGCGTTGATTTCCTCTGCTGTCGCAGGCTTGTTCAATGTAGCAGTGAAGTCAGTGATAGAACCTGTCAAAGTAGGTACTCGCATGGCGAAACCGTCGAGCTTGCCTTTCACTGAAGGGATCACCTTACCAACCGCACCGGCGGCGCCAGTAGAAGTAGGTACGATAGACACTGCTGCTGCTCTGGCTCGTCGCAAGTCTCTGTGAGGGGAATCTTGCAATCGCTGATCAGCCGTGTAGGCATGGACAGTGGTCATGTAACCAGACTCGATGCCCCAGTTGTCCTCCAGTACTTTGACCATCGGCGCGAGGCAGTTGGTAGTACAGGATGCATTGGAAAGGATAGGCTCGTCACCTGTGAGGTCGCCATCATTTACTCCGAGAACTACGAAAGGGATGTCGCCCTTCGCGGGGGCGGAGATCACTACTTTCTTCGCACCTGCCGAGATGTGCTTACCGGCACCCTCAGGATTGGTGAAGATACCTGTAGACTCCAGCACCACTTCTACGCCATGGTCAGACCAGGGAAGGTTGGCAGGGTCACGCTCGGCATATACCCTAATGGCAGTGCCGTTGATGATCAGGTTGGAATCATCCGCCTCAACAGTGCCGGGGAATTTGCCCTGAGCGGAGTCGTATTTCAAGAGATGTGCCAGGGTCTTTGTGTCAGTGAGATCGTTGATCGCTACCACTTCCACATTGCCCTTATCGAGTAGTGCTCTGAAAGTTATCCGGCCAATTCTACCGAATCCATTGATAGCAACTTTCGTTTTTGACATAGCCATATAGTTTAAACCGTGATGAAATAAGTGTGCAAATGTATAACTAGAATCCAGCTAAACAAATTCGCCCTTTCATGGCATTGTTAATTTGTTTCAACGAAAACGTTTGTTCTCGAAAAACAATCATCTTTGTATAGACGTTATAAACAACCACAGAACATAAACCACCCGTGTTAACATTAATCCGACCCCTCAACAGCAAGCTCGCTGACGACATCGAGCACCAACTAAAGAACATGGTTGCGGCGTACGAAGTCATTCACAACGCTGCGAACTCACTTCCCTATTTATTGGAGACTGGTAACGTCATCAAAGGCAAAGAGTCGATCCAGAAGTTTTTGGAAACACTGGAGAAAGAACTGAACTGGAGCCGCTCTATCTCTTCCGATAGCTGCTACCTCGATCCCGACGGCGGACAGGTGTGTTAAAGGCACGGCCGTTGTGACCCTACACGTAGAAAGAAAACACAAAGATCTTGAAAGCCCCCAGGTGATCCGCTTGAGGGCTTCTTTTTTTGGAGTGAGTCTCAAACATCGCTCCGTACATTGCGTTGAATCTGAGGCACTATGGATAAACCAAGGACAGTAGAGAAGAAGCGGAGCAGATTTCGATGGATCGGCTACATGTTCCTTTTCTTATTTGGCTGTGTGATTGCGGGTACGATCACCAGAGCCTTGCAGGATCCTGTGCAGCGTCAGCCGACTAATACCACTGACCAGGAGTGGGCCGAGAGGAGCTATGGATATGCGCCGCATCCCAGTGACTATAGTGATGCCATCATACAGGTATACGCGGCGAGGACGAGGGGGCCTAAGAAAGCGGTCGCGGTACACACCTGGATTGCTACCAAGAGAAATGGCGCTGACGATTACATTGTTTCACAAATATTTGGGTGGCGCCTCCGTAGTCGGGGCACTGCATTGAACCGTGGTCCAAGAGTGCCGGACAGGTCTTGGGCCCGAAATGCACCAACACTCTTGCTCGATATCAGAGGGGAAGATGTTGAGTTTTTGATAGACAAGGTGGATAGCGCCATCGCGGAGTATCCATGGAAAAACGAGTACACGGCCTGGCCTGGGCCCAATAGCAATACCTTCCTTGCGTGGATTGGCCTGCAGGTGCCCGAGCTTAAGCTGGATCTGCCTGCCACAGCCATCGGCAAGGACTGGCGGCCCATATCGGATACGTTCGGCTCGTCTCCCAGCGGGACGGGTGTGCAAGCTTCTCTTTATGGGCTTCTGGGCGTTACCGTCGGGGTAGAGGAGGGGCTGGAGGTCAATATTTTGGGATTGAGTACTGAGTTGGACGTTTTCGATATGGGCGTCGAGCTCCCCGGCATGGGACGAGTTTGGTGAAGTTGTGAAGTTCAGGTTTGCAAACTCCAGCGACGAATTTGGGTTGAGACAGTATGAAGATCGAAACGGACTCCTTCCAACAGGTTGAGGTCACCTCCGCGGCACAACTGAGACACTGGCTCTCGCAAAACCATCAACAAACGGACAGCATCTGGCTTGTCACCTACACAAAGGAGGCAAAAGTCAAATACCTCTCGACGGGCGAGGTGTTGGACGAGCTACTGTGTTTTGGATGGATCGATGGTATACGCCGAAAACTAGACCATGAACGCACGATGCAGCTCGTATCCCCTCGTCGCACCCAACATTGGGCTAAGACCTACAAAGACCGGGCAGCGAGACTGATCGAAGCCGGGCGTATGGAACCTGCAGGGCTCCAGTCAATCGAAACATCGAAAGAGAATGGCCTATGGACGTTTATGGATGACGTGGATCAATTGATCACACCCCCCGACCTTGCCAAGGCGCTCTCAATTAACCAGGCAGCTGAGACTTTCTTCCAGCAGATCAACGACTCGAGCAAGCGATTTGTCCTGCGTTGGCTAAAGCTCGCCAAAACTGAGAAAACGAGAAAAAGCAGGATCCTTAAGATCGTCGAGCTATCGGCCAAAGGTGAGAAGCTCCCGGGGAGTTGAGTTACTCTGTATCTATCGCCCCTTCAGATTAATCGACCATCAGCCGATCTATCCCAATCCCGGCATCCTGAGGCAGATGCACTTCTCCATTTTCAAAAACTGGTCCGTTGGCCAGGTCATTTTTGATCAACAATGGACCATCCATATCGACATAGTCAAGGAAAGGAAGCAGCTGAGCGACGGCTGAGACGCCCACGGAAGATTCGGTCATGCAACCTACCATCACCTTCATTCCCAGCGAGCGTGCCTTTTTGATCATTCTGCGAGCCGGGGTGAGCCCCCCACACTTCATCAGTTTGATATTGATGCCATGAAAGTGCCCGGCACAACGCTGCACATCGGATTCGGACTTGATGCTTTCATCAGCGATCACTTCCAGGGGCGATTTTTCATAGACTTCCTTCATCCCTTCCCAATCATCGTCTGGGAGGGGTTGTTCGATGAATTCGACACCGAGGTCTTTCATGATCTCCGCATTTTTCAGCGTCTCCTCGGCCGTCCAGCCACAATTGGCGTCTATTCTAAAGGAAGCATCCGTTTCCTTTCGCAGGGCCCGAATGATCGCCACGTCCTCGTCTGTACCCAGTTTGATTTTGTAGTTGGGCCAGGGAAACTCACGGAGTTTACTGACCATCACATCTATGGAGTCAATGCCAATAGTATAGTTGGACAGGGGCATTTGGCGACTAGTCCCATCATCCCAAAGCCTGGATAGCGAGGTCTTTCGCTTCTTAGCATACAGATCGTTGATGGCAGCGTCTACTGCCGACAGGGCGAAGGAATTGTGCCCTAATGGCTCATTAAGCAATTCCCAGAAATCGGCCGGTTCCTGGTCGTCGTATGATTCGATCAGCGCCCGATTGTCTTCAATGGCCTGCTGGATGCCATTCAGCGGCTGGTTGTAATACTTGCTTTCTGTCGCTTCCCCGAAGCCGGAAATTCCACCCTGCTCGATCTCTACGATCAGTGTTCGCTGCACGTCGCGCGAGTCGTGAGCGATCTTGAAACGGTGCTTCAGCTCCAAATCAAAGGTGCGTAGCTTCAGAATTGTAGACATATGAAAACGTAATTCAGAGTGCTGCAGACAGCGTTACGCCATCACTTCATTATTGTCGTATTGGGAATACCGTAGTTGTCTTTAGCCGGATCATAGAGGAACCCGTTAACGATCACGTATTTGATTTCATCGCCATCCTTGAGCAGAAAAGTGGCATTTGCTCCGAGACTCAGGTCATACTCCTCACCTTGGTCACTATTGGCCAGGTGCACTGGATAAGAACTAAAGGATTTGGCATCCGAAGCAATTCCAGTAACATAAGCCGTTCCTTTTTCGAGTAGCTTCCGAAAATCTGTGGGTACTTGATCGAGCGCTGTGGTTGCAGCTGCTTCCACTTGCAGGCCGGCTGCGTCGATCGTTTGATACCCGTAATAGGTGGAAAGGTCCCCCAACTCGGTGACTCTTCCGACATAGTGATACGTCGAATTGGTTTCATCATCCACTTCAAAGCGATGGATGCCGATGTCCAGCACATAGTCTTTGCCTTTCAGTTCATAGGTCGCCCCTTCGATTTTGAGGTCGAAAAGCTTACGGTCGTTGTTGGGGATCTCCTCGTACCGGGAAATGTCGACATCTGCATAGCTGCCATCGGCAATGGAGAAGATGGCCGAAGCGATGGACATATAGTTGAGCTTGCGGATGAACTGCTTCTCGGGATCATCGTAGTGCCCGCCAGACTCGATGAGGATAGCACTGGTTCCCCACTTTTGAATGTTGTCGCCAAAAGCGCGGGGCTCAAAGGCGTCATTGTACCGGCCCACCTGACCGGGGACATAGCGCTGCAAAATTTCATTCATCATGACAATCACCTTCATGGCATTGCCCCTCACGTTGTTGATTTCTTTCTCGTAGTTGTAGGCAGGTGCCAAATAGGAAATGGTCGCTGGCTTGTCAGTACGGTTGGCATTGTAGTATCGGCTTTGATCGTGTAGGTTGAAGCCAAATTCCGCATCCAGGCTATCCCTTACATACTTCAGTGTTCGCCCTTCGGGCGTTTGAAGTCTTTGGGCATCTCTATTGATGTCTACCCCCAGTAGGTTGCGGCGAGTGAAGCGTTCAGCGCCATCGGGGTTGAGCATAGGTAGGAAGTGCAGCGTCACATTTTCCAGCATGGACGTTTTCTCCGCCTTGTACATGTCTGGGTCCGCCAGCATATTGAGCATGTCAAACACCGCCATCGTTGCCGTGGGCTCATTGCCATGCATCTGCGACCAGAGGAAGACATCCGTGTCTCCCGTGCCTATGGAAATTAGGGAAAGGGAGCGCCCCTCAATCGATTGGCCTACTTCCCTGACCGTAAAATCTGGGTTGGCAGCCAGCCTCTCAATCAAAGGCACCAATTGCGCATGCTTGATGCGCTGAACTTTGAGCGTAGGCTCTCGCACTTTGTCGAAGTCAGCAAACAACTGATCTGTGAAGTCTTGAGCTGTGGCCAGGTGGCCAATAAAAATCAGTGGGAGTAAAAATCTTCTCATAATCTTAATTATTGTCAGAGGTCTCTTGTGGAGCCGGTTTTTGGGGTAGCGGAAGGAAACCGAGATCGTCAGTTGCGTCCCTTATGCCTTTCATGAACTCATCACCGGGGTCGGACTTTTGCGTTCGGTAGCCCTCGTCTACTTCTTTCCACAAATCGTGCCCGTCGAAGAGGGTATATTCAGAGTGTCCGATGACGTATTGTATGTCGTACTTCTTTTTCAAGTACTTGATCAGCCAGATATTGGATTGTAGTTGTGCGTCGGTCAAGGGCACCTCTTCCGTCCCGCCGACGTTTTCGATCCCAATCGCACAATGATTTAATCCGATGACATGTCGCGCCATGTAGTTTTCGGGCATCAGGCGATAGATGGTGCCATCCTGGTCGACGACGAACTGCGAGGAGACATTCAGCGCACTGGCGCCAGCGATTTTATCTCGCCAGTTGGGCAGCTTGGCGTCGTTGAATGCATCGAATGTTTTTTCTAAAGTAGGTATGACCGTATAGTGGACGACGACCATTTTGGGATCGATGGTGGGTGTGCTTTGCTCTATTCGGTAGCGAGTGGATAAATATTCCAATGTGAGTTGAACACGCTCATCATCAAACGTGATGGGCATTTCCTGGATGGTTGTGCTGTCACAGGAGGTAAATCCAACAGCCATTACTAATCCAATAAGCAGCTTTTCCACTCTCATTCTTCATCGGTTTGTGTTTTCCAAGGGTGCCGAAACGCATTAGCGAGGAAAACTTGTTAGGGCTCACTAATATGTAGCAAATATGCGAGGGGTCGACCTTTCACCACTACTTTGACCTTTACAAATGCTAGTTTACCTTACTTTTAGCCGACGCCTAATAACGTTGACACCCTGCTTTAATTGAAGAATTGCTTATGAACGAGGAAGCTTTGATCACCAATGATGCGGTAGTATTTGGACTCCTGATGCTGATTCTGGCATTTGTATTTCATACATCCAGTATCGAACATGGATTTTGGAAAAAGTTTTACACCTATGTCCCCACGGTGCTGGTTTGCTATTTCGCCCCTTCCATATTCACTGCCTTTGGCGTCATCGACCCCGAAAAGTCCCGGCTTTATTTTGTTGCTAGTCGGTACTTATTACCGGCCTGTTTGGTCTTACTGACGATTAGCGTCGATCTGAAAGAGATCCTGAAACTTGGGCCAAAAGCCCTCATCATGTTTCTGACGGGGACACTGGGTATTATGCTGGGTGGTCCGTTGGCTATATTGCTTTTCTCCTGGTTGGCGCCGGACGTTATCAATGCCCCTCCTCCCAATGAGGTGTGGCGGGGATTGACCACCGTCGCAGGAAGCTGGATCGGCGGTGGAGCCAATCAAGCGGCCATGAAAGAGGTCTTTGAGGTGAGCGACAGCATCTTTTCCAAGGTGGTTGCTGTCGATATCATCGTCGCCAATGTGTGGCTCGCCATCTTATTGTTTGGGGTAGGGAGAGAGAAACTCATCGACAGAAAACTAAAGGCTGACAATACTGCCATAGAGGTGTTGAAGACGAAGATGATTGACTTTGAAGAAGGCATTAAAAGGATCCCCTCTTCCGCCGATCTTTTTAGGTTGCTCGGTGTCGGCTTCGTTTGTACGGCCCTGGGGCACTGGATGGCCGACATCATCGCCCCGTTTATCGGTGAGAATTATCCCGTCCTGAAGGACTATAGCCTCGACTCCAACTTCTTCTGGATTGTGGTGATCAGCACCACATTGGGTGTCGCCCTTTCATTTACCAAAGCGCGGAACCTTGAGGGCGCAGGCGCTTCCAAAGTAGGGACGGTCTTCATCTTTATTCTCGTGGCTACCATCGGTATGCAGATGGATATAACGGCCATTTTCGATAATCCCGGGCTATTTCTTGTTGGGTTCGTCTGGATCTGCATTCATGCAGGTTGCTTGATCTTAGTGGCCAAACTTATCAAAGCACCTTTCTTCTTCGCGGCGGTCGGTAGCCAGGCCAATGTGGGTGGCGCAGCATCGGCCCCTGTTGTGGCGAGTTACTTCCATCCCTCTCTGGCTCCGGTTGGGGTTTTGCTCGCCGTACTTGGATATGCCGTGGGTACCTACGGTGCACTGCTGTGTGGCTACATGATGCAAGGAGTGAGTCCATGATGTCACCAGGGTCAGTTAGTAGTAGACTAGTTCGTTTCGGTCAGTTCGAAACAACCTTTATAAAATCCTTGGTCGTTTGTTCGCTGGTCGTATGTCTTCTTGCATGCGGTGACAGCTTAACGAGCGAAGAAATTGCCAAGAGGTGCCAGGCATATCATGAAGCGGAGGGTCGCTGGTATGATAAGGAGCTCGAGCTGGAATTGGAGAGCCAAAGCGTCTTCAGCGACAACAATACAGAGATCATCCAACTCAGGATCGACAATCGGTCCGATGAGTTTGAGTACAACAATCTATTCCGAGGCGTCCATTTGGAATATCGCCCTGGAACATGCGTCGCCCACAACGATAGCTCGAGCTGTGAAAATTACGAATGGGCCTCAAAGTTCTATCCGTACATCTGGGGGTTGCCGTCCAAGTTTTTTGACCCGGGTGTGCAGGTGCAGGAAGCCTTTGAGGAGAAGGTCATCAATAAAAAGGCTGTCTACGTGATCCACATCGCTTACGAAAAGGAAGACTGGGACTTCTACATCAACAGGGCGTCTTATTATTTGGAAGGCTTCAAGTTTGTCAAGAAGGACGATAGCGGTGGTGAGATCGTCTTCAACGAGGGGAGTAAGACCGTCAACGGCATCGTCATGCCCACCAAGAGGATCTGGTACGACCTGGATATGGAACTGCTTGGGACGGATTTGTTGAGGTAGGGGTAGCTACGCATCACTACCCATCCAGCTCAAAAAACTCTTGAGCGAAAACCGACCATTCAATCACCCCATTGAAACTCGTATCCAGTCCAAACAGTAAGAAAATTACCTACGAGCGCAAACAGACCAAAACCAAACAGCACCGAATAGTCCTTTTGATCTAAGAGTATTGGAAGAGGATTCCATATCGTCTCCATAAATAGAAAGGAGATACCCATCCCAAAAAGCATTGATATTAGAAGAAGAAAAATGCAGCGGTATCTCAATTGTCCCGAGGTGATAGAATATGTCGCCTTAAATGTGATACCACCTCCTCCATGTTCTGTTGAAGGGAGATATAATGCCTTGACCGATCGAACTAGTATGTATAATGAAACAAAATATGCTACCTGACTCAATATTAGCACTCCTATTGAAAGCCTTCTGCCCACACCAGACCCGAACAAGCCCAGACTTTCGCCATCTTCAGTGGCACCCATCAAAATCGGGAGAGAATCGATACCAGTTAGAAAAGCGAAAATAGTGATTATGCTAGCGGACAAACCGAGAATTCCACTGCCGGAATTTTTTGCTCGCCGATATTCCCAATTAGGTCTTACTTCCATAGTGCGATCAACATGCGACCTTTACTAAGGTACTTAATTCCAAAGTAGCTAACTACATAGATCCTATGGAAGAATTAGATTGTTCGAATCGCCATTATTGACGGTTTTTCCAAGTGCAAAAAGCATCGAAAGGTGCGAATGGGCTGAACCATAGGCTCCTACAAACTTAATAGTAGTTGCCAACCATCAACTTCTTGACGCTGATTTAGGATAATGGAGAAAGGTCAAGTTGTCGGTTACACTGGTGTTCCGAAAAACCCACATAAGCGCAAGGAGGGATCAAAGTGGGAAAAATTCGTAAAATGGCTCTTGCCATGGGTAGGAGAGAAGGCAGCCATGGCTGAAAAGCTGATAGAAGCCGAAGTGAGAACTAAGGTTGCTTTAGCGGCTAAGACAGAAGCGGAGGCAGAAAAAATAAGAGCGGAGGCGTTCAAGACCAAAGTAGAGGCAGTAAAAATCGTCGAGGACGTGGAGAAAATCAAAATAGAAACCCTCCGAAGGAAAGGGATCCGAACAGATAATAACGTTGTGGATATCCCTTCTGAAATCATAGAAGAAGTAAGGTCCGAACTGGCCGAAAAGCTAAGGAGGCTGTCCGATGTGTATGGTGGGCAACTCCTAGGAGCAACAAATGCCGAGCCAGTTGAGGACGAGGCAGGTGATACTGCAGGATCCGCCACCCAATCCGAGTAGAGGGAACGGCTGATTCTTCGGCTCAGCCAGATCCGCCCGGCGATTCTATTACAAAAAAGTATTAGCAATTTTGTGTGTATTCCGAACTCGGTGACTCAATTCTTCACTTGAAGTTTCTTCCTGGCCTCTAAAAAGTCTAGTACCGCTAGGTTTCGTGCTTCTATCTCTGGATTCGACAGTTTGCCAGGCCCCAAGTCGATATACCTGCTGTTTCCCATCCATTTGAAAACCTTAATGGCGTCATTGTTCCCGGGCCAGTCCCAGGTGAGGAGGTCATCACTCCATGCAATCCCAATCGACGCATTTTTGTCAAAATCTCCCTCCTTTTCGGATTTGGGTCCTGAACCGTGAAAGAACATCACATACTTACCCAAACCGTCTTTCTCTTTTAGGTTGATCACGGTACCAGCAGTAATTCTTCCTTTTGCCCAGTCCCATTCGTTCTGTCCCAAAGTGATCAGGTTGCCCCAATCGGTCCAGTTCTCTAAATCGGATGAACGCTTCATAGCTATTCCATTGGGTGGTGAATGAAACAGGATGTACTCATCATTCTCATTGAGTACACACACATTTTCACCGGATTCGGTGTGCCCGTAAAAGGTCCAGTTCTCCAAGTCGTAGCTGTAAGACATGCTTACGCCATTCTGTTTGTAAAAGCACCACCATTTTCCTTTTTCGTTTTTGTCTTCTAGTAGGTAGGGATCGATCATTCTTCCCATATCCGCAACATGCACTTCCGGGCCTTTTACTTTGATGGTCTCTGGCTCACCCCAATTGTTGAGGTCTTTGCTGCGCAGGGTGTATAATCTGGCATCTCGGGAGCCATACCGCACTCCCTGGTCAGTGGTGTGGTCAGGACGCGGATAGGTTTGTAGACACAAAACCCATTCATTGTTGTGCCTGATGATATTACCTGGGCTGGAGAAATTCAAGGTTTGGTCCTTTGGGGTGAGGATCCGCTCCGGGCTCCAATTTTTTAAGTCCTTCGAATGGCTTTCAGCGGTGTAGGAATAGATCCTGCCGTTTTGGGTTTTCACGAATGTGAAAAACAGATAGAATACATCCTCGTGATACAAGATCGCTGGGTCGCGATAAGCAGTGCTGTCATTGCCTTTGAAAATGATTGGTGAATCGAGGGAACTAAGCACGTTGATCTGAGTGCCTTTTTGATCGGCACAGCCGGAGAAAAGCGCCAGGAAGAAATAGCTTAGGAGGCTAGCGGTCAAAACAGTGGGTTTCTTCATGACGCATAATATTAGGGATTGTGGCGGAATTAGTGATTATGACCGACTAGTTCTGCTTGGCAAAAGAGTCGGTAGTCGATTAAAGATGGTTTTGCTTCCGGTTAGCTGTTTGGGGAGTTTGGATTCAGTAGGACGAAAAACCATATCGAATCAATTTTGAAATGACGGATTTGCGAATATCTGAATCGATGTCATCTTCGATTCTTGCTTTTTTTCAAAACTCGTCCATCAATAGCTACCAACCCAAAGCCAATCACTAGCATCCCAATTAGATGGTTAGCCAGTAGGCGCTCCTCCAGGAAAAAGTAACCGAGCAGGATGGCTGAAACAGGTATCAAAAAGGTGACCAATAGTAGGTTAGTAGCGCCAGCTGTAGATAAGATTTGAAAATAGATGATGTAGGCCACGGCTGTTGACAGTGCAGCTAGTCCCAAGATTGACATCCAGACATTTGGTGTGAGCCTATCGAGATGAAGCCATCCATCCTGTGTCAATGCCAGGGGGATCATGATGATACTCGATGCTGTCAGTTGACCTGCGGCTGTAAATAGTGGCTCTACTTGCATCTTTTTAAACCTGCGCCCATAGACACCAGCAAATCCATAAATCATAGCTGCGATCAATATGAAGAATTGAGAGACGGTGGTGATACTCAACTCTTGTAGTAACTCGAGTCCGAGTAGCACTACTACTCCAATAAAGCCAATTGTGATTCCCACTAGTTTGTTCCATGTCATTCTCTCGTCCTTTAAGAAGATGCCAGCAATAATGACGGTAAACAAGGGTGTCGTTGCATTGAGAATAGAGGCTAGTCCAGACGGAACATGCACTTGACCCCAGACGATGAGACAAAATGGGATTACGTTGTTCAAAATCCCCATTGTGACGAAAGCCCCCCAAACGCGAGGCGAGCTATTGACTTTGATTTTGAGAGAAGCAATGACCAACCATAATATGAGTGCGGCAACAGTGACCCTGAGTGCGACGATTGTGAATGGTGGAAGGGCCTTGACGGCTACGCCGACAAAAAAGAAGGATCCTCCCCAAAGGAGGGAAAGTACCAAGAGCTGCAGCCATTCACGGCCTCCCATGCTATTTGCTGACATAATTGCGGTTTTTTAAGCCTCGAAAGTGGGCAAATAGCGTCAATTTGAAAATCCAGTTCTTGCGGTATTTACTTTTTCACGGCAGTATAAGGGGGCTGGCAACGGAAGAAGGGACCGTTCGTAACCACCAAAGAACCCACATTAATAGACCTTGACACGTGGCATTATAACTTCTTCTTTTTTCCTTAGACTCTTTTGTAAAAGACCGCCAGCTTCCTATATTTGCCCTCCGAAAAATCGGAACAGTCGAGTTGCGGCTGTTTGAAAGAAATTGGAATTTATTCCCGGTCCCTTCGTCTAGGGGTTAGGCACGGCCCGGTAAGGGCGCCAGGTTTTCAGACTGGGATGAAAATCTGGAGTTGAATAAAGACAATTTCGCCCAGAAAAATATTGGTTTAAATACCCGGTCCCTTCGTCTAGGGGTTAGGACGCCAGGTTTTCATCCTGGAAACAGGGGTTCGATTCCCCTAGGGACTGCACTTTAAAAGGCTTGCAAGAAATTGCAAGCCTTTTTTTCGTTTCGCCCCTCGGGGAGCGCCGCTACATACTGGCCCCTCACTAGATTGATCCACCCGCTGGCCGCGTAGGCGGATCAATCCTTAACGCTCGGTCCTCCTAGGGCTGCAAAAAACCTGAGTATCAAATTCGATGCTCGGGCTTTTTCTTTTTTTGGCCATTCCAAACCTGGGACTGATGTTTTGTACAGTCCCAAAGGAGCACTCCTGCGCGGTTACTGGTCAGTGGCGGATGGCCGCCCAAGAAGAAAATGACCCGCCTACATCAGCAGACGGGTCGATCACTTTCGATTTGCTACAGTTTCCTGGCAAGTACCGAGATGCTACTTATGCCATAGTTTTTAGTAGCGCTCAAGGCTCGGTTCGAAACGAAGCTGTAGTCATTGGACTTCACTGCCTCGATGCGAAAACCGACTGACTCGATCAAGTCCAGGTACTCCTGCTGAGGAATGGCCCCCGCGACGCACGCTGCCCAGAGGGTCGCGTTGCACTTGATCTCAGGTGGAAACTCCCTGCTTCCGACGATATCTGAAAGGGCCAAACGACCACCTTTCTCCAGGACTCGAAAAGCTTCTGAGAATACCTTCTCCTTCTCGCTCGAAAGATTGATCACTCCATTGGATATGATGGCATCGACGGTCGAATCAGCCAACGGAATTTCTTCAATGTATCCTTCGAGGAATTGGACGCTTTTGTAATGCCCTTCCCTTTTTAGCAGCAAGGATTTTTGGATCTGCGCCTCGGTCATTTCGAGTCCGTAAACCTCTCCACGACCGCCTACCTGCTCAGAGGCGTAGAAGACATCAGTTCCCGATCCACTACCGAGATCCAGAACCTTTTCACCCGGTTGCAGATTGGCCAGATCAAAATGGTACCCGACCCCCGCAAATGACTGAACAGCTGCTGCGGGGATGATGTCCAGGACAATGGGCGAATAGCCAAGGTTCTGCGCCAGTCGGTGACCGGTTTCAAAGTGGTACGACCCTTCAGGGTTGTTGGCCACCTCAGTGTACATCGATTTGACTTGCCTTTCCAGGTCTTTCTTGTCGATCGATTGTTGGAGTGTGAGTCCTTCGGTATCCATATTAGGCTTCGATGATTAGTGATACAGGGACCTTGTTTGACACGATGTCAAATACAGGGGACTTGAGCGCGAAGGACTTGACCTTCTGTTTCTCTTCCTCAGTCAGGTCACCGAGAATTCTGAAGTTGACTCGAATGTTCTGATAGCCATTCCTCACCGAGTCATTGAGACCAAGGAAGCCCTGTACGTCAATGTCTCCTTCAAGGTGGGACTCCACATGCTCCACGTGGATGCCGTTGGCAGCGGCATGAAGAATCATCGTGGTAGTCATGCATCCAGCCAGACCATGGAGAATGTATTCTACCGGGTTGGCTCCTTCGTTGTTGCCTAGCAAAATAGGCGGCTCGCTGTTGTCGTAGACGAAGGGCTCTTGTCGGCTTTCATCCTCTACACATCCACCATAAAAGTCCTTGATGGAACTCTGATTGTGGCCACCTGATATCCACTTATTCCGTACCCGGAAATTGAATTTGGCGATCTCAGGGTTTTGCTGAATGGCTCCTACGGTGTCCAAAATATCCTGGCTTTTGAAACCGTTTACGTGTGTTCTGTCTGTTTTCATTTTGATGATATTGATTTTGGAATCAGCTAAGGCATTTCCGATGCCAATTAGCTAAGTGACAGATAATCAGTTGCTTAGAATTTTTCGATATCACCATTAATGACGATATTTCGGCATTTTCAGCTTTTTGGGTATCTTGTTTTCGTCATTTGCTGATGTCATGAAGGAAAGAACTAAGTACCCCAGTCTGCTGGCGCTGAAGGAAATCATCGAAGAAACGTCCTTCTATACAGGACAGCAGTTCTTTGAATCGCTGGTGTCAAACCTTGCCCGGATTCTGAATGTGCATGGCGTATGGGTCACGGAATTTTGGCCTGAGCAGAACAAGCTCAATGCGCTGGCTTTTTACCTGGATGGCGAAAAAGTGCCGGAGTACATCTACGATGTGGCTGATACGCCTTGCGAGCCGGTTTTAGTGAGTGAGGACCTGTGCCATATTCCAAGCAGGGTGATAGATCTTTTCCCCAGGGATCCAGACCTAAAGCCCCTAGGCGCTGTAAGCTACATGGGCATGGCGCTTCGTGACCATGATGGGACCGTATTAGGCCATCTGGCACTGCTGGACAATGAGCCCATGCCAGAAATGCCCGAGGTTTTTGCCATCTTCAAAATTTTTGCATCGAGGGCGGCGTCAGAATTGCGCAGGGAAAATGCCATGCGTAAAATCATGGAAAGGGAAGCCCAATTGAACAGATTGTTCAATGGCACGTCCGATGCAATCATTGAGATAGACAGTGACTGGCGGATCTGTCAGTGCAATGAAACGGCGTTGACTGTTTTTGACTATGATAAAGAAGCCATGGAGGGTCTACCTGTCGCAGAGCTATTTGACGCGCAATCAAAGAAAGCAATGAATGACCTACGGCGCTCAGTAGGCGAAAATGAATCGCCAGCGAATTTCGAAGGAACGACAGAGCTCAGATGTCTGAAACGTCACGGTGAGACATTTCAGGTTGCACTCAATTGGA
Organism: Cyclobacteriaceae bacterium; assembly: GCA_965227935.1. GTDB lineage: Bacteria > Bacteroidota > Bacteroidia > Cytophagales > Cyclobacteriaceae > JAWPMT01. The sequence continues at coordinate 2,222,027 of CBDDGS010000055.1, forward strand.
GCGGCTATGTTTCAGATTCGAAATGGTATGGACTATTTCATCTAAAGGACATATCCAGGGAGAGCGCCGATGCGAGAAAGATCCAAGCACTGTCGACCGAGACGGCGCTGCTGAAGGAGCAACTCGGCACTACCCATTTCCAATTCATTATCGGAGAAAGTGATTGCATCATAGCGTGCATTGAAAAGGTCAACCAAGTCGGGCCCACTGACGCTAATGTCCTCATCGTCGGAGAGACAGGAACGGGAAAGGAACTCTTCGCGAAGGCAATACATGACAGCAGTGATCGGAAAGGTGAAAAGATGGTCATGCTGAACTGCGCGGCCCTGCCTTCTGAATTAATCGAAAGCGAATTGTTCGGACACGTCAAAGGAGCGTATACCGGCGCTGACAGTGCAAGGGAAGGCCGGTTTTTGATCGCGGATGGAGGGACGCTATTTCTTGATGAGATCGCAGAACTCCCATTGGCATTGCAAGCGAAACTGTTGCGTGTTATTCAAGAAGGCACTTTCGAGAGATTGGGTAGTTCAGAGACCGTCCGCGTGGATGTAAGAATAGTCGCTGCCACGCATCAGGATTTAAGCCAGTTGGTCAAAGAAGGAAAGTTCAGGGAAGACTTGTTTTATCGCCTCAACGTTTTTCCATTTCGAATACCCCCACTTCGAGAACGCGGCCAGGATATCAAACTGATAGCCGAGGCTTTCTTTCGGAAGTTTACGCAGCAACGAGGTTTGGACATTCACCCACCTTCGACCGAAGATTACAACAACATGATCAATTACTCCTGGCCTGGCAATGTCCGGGAATTGCAGAACGTGATCGAGCGTGGGATCATCACAGCTCAAAATGGTCATTTCAATCTGGACGGTTCAGTGGAGCCGGTTCTTGAGCGGCCAATGTCTGCCGAGGGAGAGGGCATACTCACAATGAATCAAATCGAGCAACTGGAGAAGGAGAACATCATCAAGGCACTGAACAAAACAGAATGGCGAATAGCAGGGGATAATGGCGCTGCCAAAATGCTGGGACTCGCAAGAACCACCCTAACCTCGAAGATCAATAAGTTCGGCATTAAACGAGTGGCGTCAGCAGATTGAAGAGGCTCCCGCTCAACATATCAGCTTATACCCATACCCACGCACATTGATGATCTGCACGTTGGGGTCGCCGGCGAGCTTCTTGCGGAGCTTAGTGATGAAGACATCCATGCTGCGCGCGTTGAAGAAGTCCTCTGATCCCCAGACTTCTTCCAGCATCACGACCCGATCGAACAGCTCATTGGGCTTGCTGGCCAGGCGCTGGAGTACCTCTGCCTCTCGATGGGTCAGCGTTTGCTCTTCGCCATTCAGAGTTAGGGTCTGCTTGGGATGGTTGAAGGTATAGGCTCCGATCTCCAACGTCTCGAAAGACATCCGGCGATCAGCTCGCTGGGCCAGTTCCTTGATGCGTACGATGAGCTCTTCCATGCTGAAGGGCTTCTTCAGGTAGTCGTTGCCTCCGAGGTCAAAGCCCTCGACGACGTCCTGCGTCTGTGACTTGGCAGTCAGGAACAGAATGGGGGTCTTCTTGTCTTTTTTGCGGATCATGCGGGCCAGCGAGAAGCCGTCCCTCTCAGGCATCATGACGTCGAGGACCAGCACATGGGGCGGGTTTTCCTCGTACGCCTGCCACGCCTCCGCACCATCCTCGCACCATTGCACAGTGAAACCACGGGACTCCAGGCTTTCCTTGACGATCATACCGAGTGCCGACTCGTCTTCCGCTAGTAATATCTTCGTCTTCATGGCAGGGTGATCGTAAATGTAGTAGCTCCGGGCTTGGAAGTCAGACGGATGTCGCCTCCATGTTTTTGGATGATCTTCTCCGTGTAGTACAAGCCGATGCCGTACCCCTTCACGTCGTGCTGATCCCCCTGGGGTACACGGTAAAACTTCTCAAAGAGCTTGTCCAGGTGCCGCTTCGGGATACCGGGACCATTGTCTTGCACTTCTACTACCAGCTTTTCGCCGGCCGTGAGATTCACACGTATCTGATCTCCGCCGTACTTGATGGCATTGTCGATCAGATTAGTCAGGGCATTGTCGATATGCACAGGGTCGATTCGCGTCACGACGCCCGATTGAATAGAAGCCTCGATCGTCTTCTCCGTGGTCATCTTGAACTTCTCCACTATCTGGCTGAGTGCTTCGGACAAGTCGATGCTTTCCTTATTGAGGACGATCTCATCCTTCTCCAGGGTCGCGGTCTCCAGCAGCTTCTCTACCATGAGGTCCAGCTTGCGCAGCTGGTCCTGCCCGATACCGATGTACTTGTGGGTTTTCTCAAGATCGTTGGTCTCGTTGAACTTGTCGATGCCCTCCAGGGCCGTGGAGATCGTAGCGATGGGTGTTTTGAACTCGTGGGTGAGGTTATTGATCAGGTCATTCTTGAGCTCTGAGAGCTGCCGCTGATTTTGGATGACTCGGTACAGGTATAAAAGACCCCAGATGATGGCGGCGGCCATGAGGATCGACAGCAACAAACTCATGAATCCCATCTGTAGGATCTTCCACGTATGATTGCCAAAGCCCATTCGCAGTGACATACCCGGGGGCAGATAAGCCTCGTTCGCAACCAACACATTGGGTGCATCTATTGGCCTTAGTTCCCTGTCTACGAAAGGTTGAAGGAGCAGTTTAAACTCGCTCGGAAGGTTGCGCTTTGTGAGCTCTTCCTCGATGTGTGAGGCTACCTCCCGCGTGTTGACGGTGTCGTTCGAAAGGGCAATCACGATCTTGGATGCCAGATCGGTGAACCCGCTGCCACTGTTGATGTCGAAAGCCGAGTCGATGGTAATGACCTTCTTCACAGCCGAAACACCTGTGCCGCTGTGAACCACGCTGCCGGCGTCTGCTGTCATGACCGAGGAAAAAACATGGGTGCCGCTGATGCTGTCGTGGCTGAAGCTCTGGTAGTCGATCATGAAAGTGTCCTCGTCATCAAAAGACATTTTCACTGTAAAGGCATCGGCCAGCGTGTCGGGAGCAATTGCCGCGACATTCACCATCTGAAATTTGGCGAGGTTGGCATAGTAGCCCTCTACACCGTTGTCCAGCGCTGCCTGCATATCATTGAGAAAGCGCTGTTTGTTCAGCTCAAAATTGCGGTAGTTCCAGTATCCCTGCGTCACCAATGTGATCAGGATACTGATCACTATCACCGTCGATATCCGCTTGAATTTCGCCTTTTGCATACTCAAATATACGGCTGTACGTCATTCAAAATGAGGAGGTTAACACTCGTTAACACTCGATAACCTACTAGCCGAAGTTGGTCGCGTTCATTTGCATCAGTGGTTTACGATAACCCAAAGGTCACACCCAGACGAAGCATGAGGATTCGTCCTTGAAATGATTGTATCATGCCAGGGAGGCTGATGCTTGATCTGGGTTTAAAAAACTCAAAATAGGTCAAACACAAATACAGAAGACCTCTAACTTTTAGAAACATGAACTTAACAAGAACGACGATTACACTACTCATTGCTCTGGCTGTTACGCATGCACAAGCACAATTCAAAGGCCAGGCGACCTACAAAACTGCCGCCTCCATGACTGTCGATATTGACGATGATATGCCTGGCGTAGATGTTGAGGCCATCCAAAAGCAGATCTCCCAGCAGATGCAGCGCGAGTATACCCTGACTTTCAACACCCATGAGTCCTCTTATAAGAGAGTAGAGGAACTCGACAAGAATGGTGCGGTCTCTTCAGGGGGCGTCCAAATACGGATGACAGGCGGCGATGGCATTCTCTACAGGAATACGAAAACCAACGAGTTTCGGGAGTTTGAGGATCTCTTCGGCAAGGAATTTCTGGTCGTGGATGAGCCGGAGCGTCGGGAATGGAAGATCGTCAATGAGTTCAAGCAGATTGGTCAGTATGAATGCCAGAAGGCAACCTTCCAAAGTACTCAGCGGCAAATGACCATGGAGTCAGAGGACGGAGAGCAGGGCGAGCTCGTAGAAGTCGTGGATACTGTGGAGGTCGTCGCCTGGTTCGCGCCCAGCCTCGCTGTGAGCCATGGTCCCGGCGAGTATTGGGGATTGCCAGGTTTGATCCTGGAAGTGCAAAACGGCAACTTCAAGATCCTCTGCACGAAAGTAGTGATGAATTCAGACGAGATCGGTGAGATAGAGATCCCAAAGAAGGGTAAGAAGATATCACAGGCTGACTTCGAGGCCCTGCGAGAGGAGAAGCTGCAGGAGATGATGAATCAATACCAGGGTGAGGGTCAGCGCACGATGATCCGCATAGGTGGATGATACAGGGAATTGCGAGGGTGCCGGGTAGCCTCTCAAAAGCAATTCACCTGAATGTCATCCCGACGTAGGAGGGATCTATTGACTTAGATCGGGGATTTGACTAGCAACGTCAATAGATTTTTCCTGCGTCAAAATGACTTTGCTTTTGAGGGTTCCCCACAACAAGTTGCTCGCTAGCTGTGAATTGGGGACAAGTAAAATCTAGCTCCTGGGCACAGCGCCATACACGCTCAGAGACGGTATGGCGCAACGGCTTGCGCGCTGGGGCGCCCCAAAACATCTCAAAATAGACATCGGCTAACCTGCCAATAAACAATCAAACATGAAATTCAGACTTGTTTTCATCCTGGGAATCTTGTGGGGGGCTTGTCTCCCTGCTACTTCCCAAACCATCCGTTTTATGGGCATCGTCTCCGACAGTCTCGAGGCGCCAGTGGAGCTGGCCAATGCGTATGCCATCGCGCCGGAAACGGGAGACGTGGCGTCCTTTGGTGTGACGGATCACCTCGGTCGATTTATCCTCAAGTTGGAAGAGGGCAAGACCTACCAACTCAAGGTGTCGTTTATGGGGTTTGAGCCCTATGAGCGGACGATCGAGGCGGTGGAGAATATCTACGACCCTTTCCCCGTGTCGATGAAAACGTCAACCACCCAACTGGGTGCGATAGAGGTTGTGGAGGAATTTCCAGTGACCATCTCCGGAGATACGATCAGCTACAAGGCCGATGCCTTTACCAAGGGCGACGAACGGAAGTTGGAAGATGTGCTTGAGGCGATACCGGGCTTTGAGGTAGATGAAAACGGTGAGGTCCGTGTGCAGGGCAAGCGCGTGGAGAAGGTGCTGGTCGAGGGCAAGGAGTTCTTCGAAGGCGATACGAAAATGGCCACGCAGAACATCCCCGCCGATGCCGTAAACAAGGTGCAGCTGCTGCGCAACTTCAACGAGATCTCGCCGATGGCAGGGATTGGCGACAATGAGGACCGGCTGGCACTGAACATCCAACTGGAGGATGACAAGAAGAACCTTCTGTTTGGCGATGTCGAAGGGGGAGCAGGTCCTGAAGATCGATACTTTGGGCATGCCAACCTCTTTTACTTCAACCCGAAGACGACGCTCAACTTCATCGGCGATGCCAACAACGTGGGGCGGCAGGCCTTCACAGCACGGGACATGTTTCGCTTCAACGGTGGGTTTGGCGGACTGGGCACGCGGTCCGGCGCCAGCTTCAATGTGTCGGCGGATCAGTTTGGCTCGCTCGGGATGCAAGCCAACAATGCCCGTAGGCTCAATACCGCTGTGGGGGCCTTCAACTTTGACCACCATCCCTCTAACAAATGGCGGATCTCAGGCTTCCTCATCGGCAATCGCAATGACAATCGGATTGTCACCCGAAGTGAAAGGACCTACATCAATACGGAAGAAGAAAACCAGGAGTCCGTGGCCAATCAAGAGGACCAGCTCAACCTGTCCGGGATCGCTAAATTCAAGGCCGTGTACAATCCCAGTGATGCGCTTTTCCTGAGTGCGCAGTCCTTCGCCAAGGGCTCGATGCTGGAAGCGGATAGTCGTCGACTGTCCAATCTGTTTGGTGAGGTCAACCGGATCAATTCCCTCACAGATCAAACCCCCTTGCAACTGTCTCAGGACCTGAGGGCGTACTACTCCCTCGGTGAGCGGAACGTGTTGTCGCTCGAGACCTCCTACCAGTACAGCGACCAGGACCCGCTGCTGTCCATCGCCTCTGATGCGGATCTGTTTTCGGGATTGCTACCCCTGGTGCCCGCCGAGATCCTGACTTTCGATCAGTCGGAGCGAGTGAAGAGCCACCAGCAGGAGTCGGTCTTCAACTGGTACTATATCCTCAACAAGACCAATCACATCAATTTCTCGGCGGGCAACAGCTTTGCGCACCAGCGAATGAACAGCGCTATCCTGCAGGAAGGCAACACAGACCTCGATGATCCGGCTTACAACAACGACATGGGCTTCCGCCTGCTGGATACCTACGGTGGCATCAGCTTTCGGTCCAAGCTGGGGGACTTTGAGGTTGAGCCGGGCATCAACCTGCATCGCTTCGACGTCCGGGAGGAGCAGCGAGGTCTGACCGAAAAGACAGGCTTCTTCCAGGCGCTGCCGATGGTCACGGCGAGTTACGACCTCAATAGCGCGCAGACGATCCGCTTCCAGTACCGACAGCAAGTCAATTTCTTCGACGTGAAGCAGGCGGCGTTAGGTCTTCGCGTACTCAACTACAACAACCTGATCCGTGGTGCCTCGGGGCTTGAGAACAGCCTGAGTCACAACATCGACTTGAGCTATACCAACTTCAGCATGTTCAGCCACATCAACCTCTTTGCATTTGCCAATTACCAGCGACGCATCCGGGACCTGAGCCAGGAGCTCGCTTACGAAGGGTTGCAGCGTCTCACGACGCCCCTCAACCTCCAGGGCGCGAACGAGTTCTTCAACATGACAGGGCAGTTCACCAAGACCTTCGAGAAGTGGAGGGCGACGGCAGCTGCCACCTTGATGTACAACTCCATCGGCAACGTCATCAGCGGGGAACAAAACCGCAACAACACATGGACACAGCGCTACAGTGGCTCCGTAGAAACGAAGCTCTTCAAGGTCCTCACGCTGGACATCGGATACGTCCACGAGTACAGTGATTATCAGAGTGACTTCACCAGCAATACGTTTGTCAATAGCAACCCCAATGCTGAGGTGGGCATCAGGATCCTGCCCTCCCTCCGCCTGGATGTGGAGTACAACCGCAACCGCTACGTCGATCGTAACCTCGATGCTGTCAACACTTACGAACTGCTCGATGCCACGCTGGCTTTTCAGAGGAAAGACAGCCCCTGGCAGTGGCTGCTGAGCGGTACGAACCTGACCGACACCAAGGCCATCCGTCGCAATGGCTTCAGCGACAGTCTAGTCAGTGACTATGCTTACTTCGTGCTGCCCCGGTACTTTCTGCTGACGTTGAAGTATGAGATATGATTTCTATTGCCAGACTTCGGAAGTTTCCAGGTGATATAGCTTGGCGCCAAAAACCACCGACGTCATCCCGGTTTCGATAGGTAATCGATAAGATTTGGGAACCATGGAATCGAATACCGGGATCTCCTCGACGCCGGTTCTGCGCAATTGTGATGAAGTCAGCTTCCTGTCACCGAACCTCAGAGGTAAATCAGTCAGGTTGAAAGGCCTACCTGCACTTTGAATTGCTATATTACCCATCCAAATTTTTTGAGATGAAGAAACTACTGCCCATCTGCGCTGCTCTCCTATTTGCTGGTTGTTCTGACGATGGCTGGCAGGACCTCTTCAATGGAGAGAACCTTGACGGCTGGCATGCCTACGGCATCGAAGAGGGCTACAACGGATGGTACGTGGATCAGGGAGTGATCGCCTTTGATCCGGGCCAGCGTACAGTAGCGCGCAACTCGAACCTCGTAACAGACAAAGAGTACACAAGCTTTGAACTATCGATGGAGTGGCTGATTTCAGAACATGGCAACTCCGGACTCTTCTGGGCCGTGCAGGGAAACGAGGAACTTGAGTTCAACGATAACAGAGGAGCAGAAATACAGATCCTCGATGATGGCTACACAGAATACATTGAACAACGGGGGGACATCAATCGCGCAGGATCGCTGTATAACCTCATGGCCCCTTCATCGATCGTGAGCAAACCCGCCAACGAGTGGAACCACTACTTCCTCCACGTGGATCATGCCAACAACGTAGGGTTCCTTCGATTCAATGATGTGGAGGTGCTACGCTTCCCCGTGAATGGGCCGGAATGGCAGGAACTCATTGCCGATAAGGGCCATGGGGGACCAGACTTCGGCAAGGCACGGACAGGCCGCATTGCCCTACAGGACTGGGGCGGACGTGTGGCCTTCCGCAACATGAAGATTCGCGAGCTCAATCAGTAGGGGTTTTGTACGTCATCTCCCGATAACAATTGTTGGTACAAGTATGACAGCGATTGATAGCACGGTCTGCGGTGCTTGATTTCTTGCTGTGTGATGCGTCGAATAGCACGATTGGATTTAGGACGAGAGGAACACTATTGTTCGTGCCGTCGATGCTGGATCATTTTCCACCGCTCAAGCCACGGAGGCCTAGCCAGCCGCACTCCCGATTTTTGAGAGATCGCAGTGGCCCTTAGGTTTAGATAGTGGCACGGCTGAGTTGGAGGAACAAGAGGGGACTGCTCGGCTTAATGCCTGATGCAATTCCCAATATCTCGATTATATTTCAACATATGAAAAGAGTAGTAAAGTCCGTCCTGATACTGGTAATTACAGCTTGCCTGGACGGCTCTGCCCAGGACTTTAGCGCTTATGATCGTGTCACTGATCAAGGGTTTCGAGACTTTTTGGGTCTATTTCCTCGCCGAGATTTACCCTTTAAGACAGATAGACTAGCGGAGAATATGCCCTTTCACCCAGTTGAGAATTTGTCCAAAGAAAACGTGAAGAAATACCTGATGGATAATGAAGGATCTTACTTCTTTTCCAAGATTTTTACTTACGAGGCGGACGGAATTGTCCAGGATATCTATGGCGGATTTGAGCCGGCATTTTGTTTTCCAACTAGTGGTGATTTTGTCATTTTAGCTATTTTCCAGTCTCATGGTACTGGTGACTATTTATACAAGACATTGTTGATGTCATTTGATCTGAAAGGGAATTTCATCTCACTCATTGGGCCAGGATTTCTGGATTCAGGGTATGAGAATTATGCTGAAATAATCCTGAATGCGGATTTGACGATCTCTCACACCTTTGTGGGGGAATTCAAGGAATTTGGGGAGTTTTTGCGGTGTAAACCCTGCCAGAGCAATTACTACACAAAGTCTTGGAGGATAAATAATGTTGGTACTTCCGTAGAAGTGGGAACCATTGAACATGGAGTAGAGAATTTCAGATACGGTGGAACTGGATACTTCTTCCACAAAGTTGACTAGTCGTTGCAAGCACTTCGAAGTGAACGAACGTATCACGCGTATTTCAAGGCAAAATGAAGAGCCCGTCCGGCTTGAGGACAAGAGGAACTTGCAAGCATCAACGGAAAAAACAATAATGGCACTAAGTGTTGCTTCACCTCGATGGACCGATCGTGAAGACTTCACCTTCGGTGAGTGTTGGAGATAAATTACCCCTCCAACAAATACTTACCAGACTCAATCCCATACTTATCAGACCATCTGATGAGTGCGTTGACAATGCCGTCACCCAGAGGGAGACCTTCCTGCTTATGCTTGTCTCTCAATTGCAGAGCCCGGCTACCGGGAATTCTCACGGGTCTTTCCTTATCGTGGGGTTCATTGGCAAGGCAGGCATCTACCAGGTACTGCGACTGCTTCTGGAAATTGGCGAGTCCTCCGAATCCCTCTGGATCGATGATCTGCAGAAACACACTCGCCCCCCAGCTGGTGGGATGATCTGCTCTTCCGTGACCAGCGAGACCGGAAGTGAGGATATCGATCAGTAAGCCCAAAGCAAAGCCTTTGTAACCCGTCTCCAATCCCCCGAGGGGTAATATGGTGGATGGCGGAGACTCAAAAAAGGTATTGGGGTCATCAGTAGGAACCCCGTCGGAACCGAGCAACCATTTCTGTGGCAATCGGGCACCTTCGGCTTTCTTTTTATTCACCAACCCATTGGCCGTCGAGGACATGCTGATGTCCATAATGATAGGCGCCGATTCGGTGGGGATGCCCACCGCGAGAGGATTGGGGCTGTATACACCCGTTTTGCCCCCAAAGGGAGCTACAGTTGCGTTGATGGGGTCCGAACAGGAGAGCAACATCATCAGTCCCTTGTCAGTGGCGAGCTCTGGATAGGCTGCCAGACAGGCGATGTGATGACTCTTACTGATCGCTACCGAAACCACCGGATATTCCTTTACTCGTTCGAAAGCCAATTCCATCGCTTCCCTCACGAGCCACGTGCCAGACATGTATTGGCCATCCCAGGTTACGCTGGTTCCACTATCCTTGACCACCACGGGATCTCCTGTCATTTTCATGCCACCTTTCTCAGCATCTTTGAGATAAGGGTCGAGCAATCCCAGACCATGCGTTGTGTGCCCCATTAAGTCGGCTTCAATCAAAACCTCTGCGTTGATCCTCGCGCGATCTTCAGGAAATCCAGCGCTCTTGCATAGCAGATCTACCAATTCCAGGAGTGGTTCGTATTTGTATTTTTTCATTGTTTGCGTGTGATTCAAAGACAAGTAGGAGGCTTTAAGTTAGACGAAGTAGGAGAGATGACATAGGAAGGGCGGTAAGACTTCCGAAGTTTCCAAAATTCAGGAGTCTCATGACCAGAATCAGATCCAGCTTTTGCAAATTCCACGGGAGTCTTAGACCTTACGTACTCCATATTCACCCTCCGATATGAAAGCTATACTAATCGTTCTTCTGTTATCCCTATTCATGTTTCCTACCAGTGGTCAAACCCCGTCCACGGAAGCACCAACCATCAAAGTGCTTTCCTTCAACGTGCTAGGCGGCAGAACCACAAAAGGCGATTTCAATATTGATGCTGTTGCTAAGGTCATTCAGGACCTGGACCCCGACATTGTGGCGCTACAAGAAGTTGATTACAAAGTGAATCGGTCCCACAAGGTGGACCTTGCTACTGAGCTGGGGTACCGAACGAAGATGGCGTCACTATTTGGCCGGGCGATGTACTACGATGGAGGAGAGTACGGTGAGGGCGTACTGTCTCGCTATTCATTTATCGCAAGCCGAAATGTGCCGTTACCTTACGTCGAAGGACAGGAGCCTCGGGCCGCATTGGAAGTAACCGTGGAGCTACCATCGGGAGATACCATCTCCTTCGTTGGGACGCACTTATCTCACGAGGGGCCTCAGGGGCGAGAAATGCAGGCCGCAGAGATCAACCGGGTATTCGCCGCCAACAAGTATCCCACCATCCTCGCTGGCGACCTCAACGCGATACCCGGAACGAAGACCATCGACTCATTTGAGGAAATATGGACGTCCACCTATGATAGGGACGACCCCCAGCCTACGAGTCCCTCCGATGATCCAAGAGCGAAAATCGATTACGTCATGTACATGCCTGCCAATAACTGGAAGGTAATCGATCGCAAAGTGGTCTGTGACAGCTACGCCTCCGACCACTGCGTGTACCTGGTGACGTTGGAATTGTCCAGGTAGCGATAGTGGCTTCGGGCGACCCATAAAATCAATCTCCGGCTACTGCCTCCCAGAAAGAGGCCTTCATAGCAGGTACGTCAATGGCTGTATAGATCCCTATAGATCGCGAGGTGTTTTCGGGTGGCGTGCTCATGTGTTGCAGCGTGGCATTTTGAGGATCAATGAGCGCCTCGATAATGGCGACATCCCACATGATCCATTCCCGTTTCTCGGGATCCTCGTCGGTCCACCAACGGTCAAAGGTCTCCCATCGCTCCACGAGCAGTTGGGCGATACCCTCTTTCTCGGCCAGGTAGCTATCTACAGTCTCCTTGGCGAAGACGAGGCGCTGCGACGTTGTGGCCGTCATCACATCCATCATGAGGTTCGGTGTATCGAGGAGCACTTCCACCGCCAGTGTGTCATTGCCGGAGTTGAATTCTTTTTTATCGTAAGCATTGGTGCCAGGGTCATGCCAGAAACCCAGGTAATGGACATGCAGGTTGGGGACGATGGCCGGTTCCAGGAGAATAGCAGAGGCCACGTTCGTGCAGGAGCCAAGGATCACTACATGAAGAGGGTTTTCTGCGGAATATCGCCGAGCCTCCTCAATGATCAAGGCGGTCGCCTCAGATGGCCGGGGGGTCCCTTCGGTGATCGGTTCGTTTGCACCTGGAGCGACCGGCACATCATGGCGATTCATCAATGACACGATGGTCTCATTGAGGTGCTGACTCTCCAGCGCCGATGTATCTGAGGTCAGTGGGGAAGTATGGAATTGGGCGCTCGTAATACCAACCACATCAAGTTCGGGAGCTTTCAGTGCCCTTACCAGAGCATAAAGGTCATCCACCTCATTGGCCGTATCCGCGTCAATGATCAGCGGTAGTGGCGAAGGGCCACTGCACCCCCACACGGTCCCGAGTGCAAGCAGTAGGACAAATGACTTCACGCGATTGATCATTTCAGACCTGAAGTTAACAGTATAGAAGACTTCCGAAGTTCAGAAACTTCGGAAGTCTCATGTCCTTTATCTGAAACCCGCTATGTAGGCTTGATCTATGGTGTTTGTCTCTCCGTTAGCGAATGAATTCAGCAGAAAGTTTCGGCGAGACAAAGAATCCGATCTAGTTGGGCAATACCCTCTGAAAGTCCTCAAACTTCCCATCTGGGCTGCAAAACTTCAACATCCCTTTGTACGCCTCTCGTTGTTGCGGATTGAGCCTTGCATACACCCACGGTAATTGGAATCCCTCAAATTCCGGGAGGTCATGACCAATGATGGATCGAACAACCCCCACAGACTCAACATAGGTGAACGCCTCTGGCAGCAACTTCATCAGCCCCTTCTCCTCATGCACCAGATGTGCCCGGTGACCAGCAATCCAATCGCCAAGCAATTTTTTGAACTCCGACCGTCCCGCATCGTCAGAGGACTCCGCCAGCGTATCTAGCTTCTCAAATGTTTCAAATTCCTCGTGGTGTTCTTCAGAAAAGGACTGAGTCACACCTTCCATTTTTTTGCCCAGCTCGACATAGAAGACATCTTCCTCCTGCTTCGCATGTAGTTGGATTACCCGTTGTACTTCCTGGTACTTGGACTTCAAATTCTCAAAACTTGATCCTTCGTTGGTTAGCAGTTCCTCAGTTTCATTGAGTCCGGCTCTGATGGACTCATGCGTCAGGCGCATGATGGCAAATGGTTGGCAATCTCCCATATTGGATATTAGGTAGTTATAATTTGTTGATTAGTGATCGATGTATTCATGCGGGTTGCTTTATTCCAGGGCAGCACAGCTATGAGCGACTTAAGATAGCAATTGTCAGTAATAGAGGAGTACAGCAAGCCGGCAAAAAGACCTAGAAGTAAGAATAGCGACGCACTTGACTGGAAGAGATACTGGCTGGATAGCGCAATACCCAACAGGATGCCCAGTGCCATTCTGAATTGTCTGTCAACGGTCCAGATGGAGCTGCGGGCATCAGTCGCTTCGGCAATGTGTACCATCTGGTTTTGAAGTAAGGAAACATGTTCAAAGCCCTCCAATTCGAGTAGTGTCTTCACCTTTTGAGCCCTATTGCCACTGAAGCATAGCAGTGCAATATGATTGTCCCGGAAGTCCTCAAATCGCTGTACATCAAAACTGCCATGCGGCCGATTCACTGCGCCTGGATAGCTGCCTTCGAAGTATTCTTTTTCAGTCCTTACATCTATGATTACCGTCTGCATATATTCTCTATTCCGTTGCTTGCTGCAAGGATAGAGCCGCCGGTTAGCCCTGGAAATAACATATGTTAATTAATGCCGCTATTTCCGGTTTCTGATGCGTGAAAGTGAGACCGTGGTGATGCCCAGATAGGAGGCCAGGTACTTTTGAGGGACTCGTTGCAACAACACAGGGGACTCGTCTAGCAAGCTTTTGTAGCGCTCCTCCGGCGTAAAGACGGTGAAAAACTCCACGCGCTGGATGGCGTCGACAAAGGCCTCGAGTATGCCTTCGTGCGTTAGCCTCAGGATGTTGATATTGGTTTTCCCCAGCTCATTGAGCTTCTCCGTATTGATGGTCACTACCTTACAATCCTCTAGCGCCTGTAGGAATTCCGTGGACGGCTCCCCTTTCAAGAAGCTCATGCCGGCAGAGGTAAATTCAGATTCTTGAGCCAGTCTGATCGTTTTTTCAGCACCCTCGGCGGTGATGACATACGTTCTGATCATGCCTTTTCGAATCAGAAAGGCATGCCTACAATACTCCCCCTTCCTTGCCAGCAGTTCCCCCTTTTTGTATGACTTCAGGGAGCAAATGCTGAAGAGGGTAATCAGGTCCTGGAGCTTTAAAAATTTAAAGCGCTGAAATGCTTCCTTAAAATCACTATTCATGGCCGAATCATCATAGCACGGGCAAGATAGAAACACGACACCCTCAGTGGGTGTTTGGCGTGGTACTCCTTTTTTTGATGGTGGAGAGACAGGTACTACTTCCACCTCTTGCTGTAGTCCCGCTCTACGCTCTCATCCTCACTCCCGCTGGCCCACGCTCGCCGGTGTGGACACCGACTTGGCGCCGTGGGATGCCACTTCGATCGGGTCTAGGTGGCGAGGGCAGTGGCTTCGATTTCAGTTGGTGACTAGTGCTTTGACTACCTGCCAGATGACTCACTGCCTACGATTACCACAACAGATAAAGACCATCTGCACGAGTAGTTAGGCCACTTCTAACAGCAGTGTGGCTTCTTGCAGGAATAGAAAAAGCAGGATAAAGGCAGCTAGGAACGGCAAGTCCTATTTTGCATTAATTTGAGAGTAATATTCATTTAAGTTGAAATAAAGCATTTGCAGTTCAACAAAACTATCATTTGCCTTATATTCATGGTGAATTGAACTACTTCTTGAACCATTTGACATGAAAAACCTAACCATCTTACTGTTGCTTCTTGCTATTGTTATTGGCTGTCGGCCAGGATCATCGGGCACCCAAGGAAGTGACGCAATAGCATCTGATTCTACATGTGTTGATGTAGAGATTACCGTCACCGTCATGACGGACTCACTCTATAAGGCAAAACCTCCCAATCAAGATTCATTAAAGAATTACATACAGATTTCGGATGGCGTGAATACGAGCCCGTTTAGAGCCGATCATAAAGGGTTTATTACAGATGTTGTAGAAGGCTGTTCGGTAACCTGGATTGCGGTTCCCTACAGTGGGGATACTTCGGATTCTGTAAGGATTCAGAGTATGATGAGGAAACCTGGTCCTCCAACAACAAAACCAGTGGTGAATGACAGATCAAATCCGGATAACAGGCCGTCTAACCGGATCGAGGCAAAGGTAAATCAGAATCCTACTCAGGATACGATGGACTATCAGATCACTATTTTTCTAAAAAGGGACGGGAATAATGGACCACCCAGGTATGTGATTGATCCGAAACTTAATGCCAACCCAAAATTACTGGGGGACGAAGCTGAGGAAGGTAATTAATTCAGAAATTGGCTATAGCACGATTTTATGTGAAAATCCCAAAGAGGTTTTTATCGGTTCTGGGAATCTCCATATTCATTTCGTGCTCCGGTCAGTTTTTGTATGGTCAGGATCAGAGTACTGCAGATAGCCTTAAAACTGTCTTTTCCTCGGGCAATTATCAAAAGAAACCGGATACAGTTTTGTATCAGCTGTTATCGGATATTGCTTTTAATGAGAATAACCCTGATGAATCAATTAGATATGCTGATTTACTGATAGCTGAAGTCAGCTCCAATGACCAAAATCCGAGATGGTTATATAGAGGAAATTACAACAAAGGAAATGCCCTTAGAAGAAAGGGAGATTACGACAGAGCATTTGAAGCCATGTTTAGTGCTCTCAAGTTTGCAACCGAGGCAAATTATAAGGGTGGTATTGGTGCGACCCTTATGGGAATTGCCGATACATATTCTGTCTTAGGGAATTCGGCCAATGCTGTTAATTATTATAACCAAGCGATTGATGAGATCAGGGACACGCCAGATTCAGTGACACTGGCGATTGTCCTACTCAATGCTGGAGACGAGTATGTGAAATCTGGAAAACTCGATTCAGCGCTACAGTATTTTTTTGAATCGGCGATTATTTTCAATCAGCAACAGTACGCGATTGGGCAAGCCTACAATATGGGCAATATAGGGATGGTTTATGCTCAGCAAGGCAAGGATGAGCTGGCCGTGGCTAGTTTAAATGAAGCCACAAGTATGTTGGAGGAATTGGGAGACAGATATGCTATTGCTTCCTACCAGTATGAAATGGCAGGTATCTATCAGAAACGAGGAGATCTGGATCAGGCCCTTGACTATGCCATGGAATCCTACAGCATTGGTGTTCAAGAAAGGCTCAAAGAACAAATTCGAGATGCCGCATTAATAGCATCGGAAATCTTTGAGGAGCAGCGTGTTTTAGATGAAGCTTATAAGTACCTAAAAGTATATGTTGCTTATAGAGACAGTATCAATAATGAACAGATCATCCAGAATATGGCTGATCTCCGGCGTGAGTTTGAAGTCTCCCAGAAGCAATTGGAAGTTGACTTACTCAATCAACAAAAGAGAAATCAGCAGATCATTGGAGCCGGCCTGATTCTAATCTTGCTGATGGCTGTAGGCTTTTTGGTTATGGTTTACCGCAATTATCAGCGCAAGAACAGGCTGAGTAGTGAACTGGAGCAACTAAATCGAACCAAAGACAAATTCTTCTCCATTATTTCCCACGACTTGAGAGGGCCGATCAGTGCATTCAATGGTATCAGTCGGATGATAAGGATCTATATCACCAAAGAACGATACCGGGACCTGGAGAGTATGACACATGATATCGATGACTCTGTGTCCTCCATTTCGTCCCTACTGGACAACCTCTTGAATTGGGCCGCGCAACAGCAGGGCCATCTACCCTATAATCCCGAGCGGATACAGGTCAATGAAATGGTTGGTAATATATTTCAAACATTCAAGGCCACTGCCGATGCGAAGAACATTCAACTCAGTGCCGATATACCAGAAACTTTGTCGGTATGGGTCGATCGAAACAGCGCGGTGACGATCCTGCGTAACCTTACCAGCAATGCCCTGAAGTTCACGCCCGAGGGTGGAAGTGTATCCATCGAAGCCTCTGAAGCGGATCGCTTTGGACTGATTAAGGTAAAGGATAGTGGCGTCGGGATGAATCAGGAAAAGTTAGATGACCTGTTCAAACTGAAAGACCAAAAGAGCACTTACGGTACATCTGGTGAAAAGGGTATTGGTCTTGGCCTACAGCTGGTCAATGAATTCACACAGTTGAACAAAGGAAAAGTAGAAGTGGAAAGTGAGGAGGGGAAAGGGACAACCTTTACCATTAGTCTACCCCTGGCAAGACGCGTGAAAGAGGTTTTGATCGAAGACGAGTGAATTTCAGAATCGTTTTGACCGTGTTGCGGTCAGACAGGCCTGTTTTCGCCACTGATCAAATTCCTCGGGTATTTCACATCATCCTGGAGCCCGATCGACCCTGAGGAAAGCGCCTTTTGAGAAAGCGAGCCCGGGACCAGCACAGTCCAGACTGATTCCCACCACACCAGGGATTATTTTGCCGAGGCAAGCTTGGGTACTTATTGCAGTGGCGAATGATACCTCACTGCCCGATGAGTGTTTTCCCGACACACAGATTTGATTTAAATTGAGAAGGAAGTAATCCTCACTTCTTGGCGTAATTTTTCCTGAGATGAAGACCAAGGCACTGAAAGTACAATACGACCGTCCCTTTCTGATCGTGGCCGTTGCGGCGCTGGCACTTGTGATGACGAGTTGTGGTCCTTCATTGCCCGAAGAGGTACAGGTGGCTTATGATGATTTGCCGCAAGTCATCGATTACAACTTTCACGTCAAGCCCATTCTATCGGACAAATGTTTTGCCTGCCACGGCCCGGACGCCCAAAAGCAAAAGGCGGAGTTGCGATTGGACGTGGAAGAGAACGCTTTTGAGGCACTGGCAAGTGGGAATGGTCATGCTATTGTACCAGGGAGTATCGGTAAGAGCCTGGCAGTGGATAGAGTCCTCAGCGAGGATCCGGAATTCATGATGCCACCGGAGGAGTCCAATCTTCAGCTGACTGCCCAGGAAAAAGCCACGCTCATCAAGTGGATTGACCAGGGAGCAGAGTACAAGCCACATTGGGCGTTCATGAAGCCGGAGAAAACGAAGATCCCACAGACCGACTCGGACTGGGCTATCAATGAGATCGATCGCTTCGTTTTGGACAGATTGGAAGCAAGTGATCTCGACCCTTCACCGGAGGCATCCCGCGAACATCTGATTCGCAGGTTGTATTTTGAT
This sequence comes from Cyclobacteriaceae bacterium, assembly GCA_965227935.1. Classification (GTDB taxonomy): domain Bacteria; phylum Bacteroidota; class Bacteroidia; order Cytophagales; family Cyclobacteriaceae; genus JAWPMT01. The sequence goes on from CBDDGS010000055.1 coordinate 2,240,359, forward strand.
ATTACAGGATTGCCTCCGACGATTCAGGATTTGGACTACTGGTTGGCGTACGATGAGGAGAGCTACTACGAGGACCTGGTGAACCATCTTTTGGATCAGCCCGCCTACGGAGAAAGAATGGCGGGCTATTGGTTGGATGTGGCTCGCTTCGCTGACTCCGAAGGGTACCTCGACGATTTCCACCATACATTTTGGCCTTACAGAGATTGGGTGATCGATGCGTACAACGACAACCTTTCCTACGACAAATTCATCCTCTGGCAAATAGGAGGAGACCAGCTCCCCAATGCGACAACAGAGCAGGTCCTTGCCACGGCCTTCAATCGGAACCACAAGCAAAACTCAGAGGGCGGTGTCATTCCTGAGGAGTTTCGGGTAGAGTATGTGGCCGATCGCACCAACACCGTGGGTTCGGCTTTCATGGCACTGACATTGGGATGCGCGCGCTGCCATGACCACAAGTACGACCCCGTCAGCCAAAAGGACTACTATCAGCTCTTCAGCTTTTTCAATTCCACGATTGAGCGTGGGGATGGCATTTTCAGCAACAATGCGATTGAGAATGGGCAGATGATCCCCAATAAGTACTCGATGAGTTCCGGTCCGGTGGTTCCCCTCCTGGAAGAGGAGGCTGAAGAGATCAGGGACTATCTGTTGACCAGTATTGACGAGGGTGCAGCTGAGATGGATGATCGGCGAAAGGCCAATCAGTCGGATTTCGAGGAGTGGCTCGCAAGTTCATCGACTACCGGCCCCGCTGAGGTCGTCCAACAACATTCACTTATTCATCTCACATTCGATGATCTGAAAGATGGCAAAGCCGCCGATCAGGTAGCGGGAAATGGACCGGCGTTCTATTGGGGCGGTATATCCACCGCTGAGGGTGTCAAGGGAAAAGCTGTCGTTAGCGCCGCTAACGGTCAGTTCATTGCCGACGGCAAGCCTGCGCTATTCGAGCGCGTGGATCCTTTCACCATCAGCTTCTGGGTCAATTCCAACAAAAGCTACGAAAACGCCCACGTGATCTACAATGGCAACAACCGCATCCAGGGTTACCGCGGATGGGATATGGTTATCAAGAAAGACCAACTGCATTTCAGGATCAACCATGCCCATCCTTATCAGAGTATTGACATTCGGGATCCTGAGAAACTGCCGATCGGGGAGTGGGTCCACTATGTGTGGACCTATGATGGATCCAGCGAATCGGAGGGGATGGCGCTGTATCGCAACGGCGAGGAGGTCTCATTTGATGTGGTGCGAGACTACATCTATCGCTCTACCATGCCTTACACGACCAAAGCACCAACGGTGTACATGCCTTATTCGGGGTTGATCATTGGCAATCGACATTATGACAAAGACTTCACCGGAGGCATGGTCGATGAGGTCCGGGTCCTGGGTACGCAGGTCGATGAGTACACAGCCAAATACCTATTTGATCAGAAGGCTGGGCTGGCGGCGTTTGATCAGGCCTTGGCTGCCAGAGGAACCGAATTGAAGACGTTCTTCGATTTGCATATCGATGATGTACTGGCTCAGCAAAGAGAGGACCTGCGGGCTATCAGGTTGAAGGAAGTTGCCTTGGTCGACACGGCACAGGAGGTGATGGTGATGGGTGACTACGAGGAGCAGCGCCAGGCGTACATTCTTGATCGGGGTGTTTACGATGCCCATGGCGAGGAAGTGAGCAGTGATGTGCCAGAGGCCATTCTGGCCATGCCGGAAGACTTGCCAAAGAACAGATTGGGCTTGGGCCAATGGCTGATTCACCCGGATCATCCGCTTACGTCGCGGGTGGCGGTCAATCAGATGTGGTACCTGATGTTTGGCAAGGGGATCGTAGAGACCGTCGAGGACTTTGGGAACCAGGGAGCCTTGCCGTCACATCCAGAATTGCTGGATTGGTTGGCTGTGGATTTTCAGGAGAATGGTTGGGACGTGAAGCGGCTTATCAAGCAGATGGTATCATCGGCTACCTATCGGCAATCGTCGCAAATTCGACCCGAGTTGCAAGAGATCGATCCGGGCAATGTGTTGTTGGCCCGAGGACCGCGGTACAGATACCCCGCGGAGATGGTACGTGACAATATCCTGGCGGCCAGCGGCCTGCTGGAGGAGCAACAGGGTGGCATCTCGGTGTTCCCCTATCAGCCGCCGGGGCTCTGGAGAGAGGTGATGACACACACCTTCTGGCCGGAGTACGAAGTAGACTATGACGAGGGATTGTACAGAAGAAGCATATACACCTTCTGGAAGCGCAACATGCCACCACCCAACATGCTGATCTTCGACGCCTCGAGTCGGGCAGAGTGCCAGGTGCGGAGGCAACAAAGTAGCACACCGCTGCAGGCATTGGTACTCATGAACGACCCGCAATTCATCGAAGGTTGTCGGGTACTCGCCGCGAACGCCCTGAAAGATTCCCAGGGAGACGTAGAAGAAGCACTTGTTACGGTTTTTAGGACACTAACAAGTAGGAAGCCATCGGCTGATGAGACGGAGATTCTATTGAAGCAATTCTCGGCAGAGAAGAGTTACTTCGAAACGAACCCTGATAGGGCCATCGCATTCCTATCCACGGGGTACAAAAAGATCGACGACATCCAGGACCGGCCGGGCCTGGCGGCATTGTCACGAGTCACCAACACGGTCATGAACACCACAGAAGCTTACTACAAAAACTAGAGCGCATGGCAAGACACGATTCCGATTTAAGCAAAGCGCTGTACAAGCAAACGCGAAGAGAATTTCTGGGGACCACGACGAAAGGCCTCGGCGCCATGGCCATGGGCTCATTGCTGTTCCCGGATGCGCTAAAGGCTGCATCTGAAGCCGGCACCAACCCCGGAAACGGCGGCATCCTTGGTGCCCTGCATCACGCCGCCAAAGCCAAGCGGGTGATCTACCTTTTCCAGAGTGGTGGGCCCAGTCAGATGGAGTTGTTCGACTACAAGCCAGAGCTGAAGAAGTGGCACGGACAAGAGATTCCGGACAGCGTGCGGGGCGACCAACGTATCACAGGGATGCTTGCAGCGCAGTCCAGTTTCCCTTTGGTCAACCCTCATTTCACCTTCCATCAAAACCCAAAGACGGGAGGGTACTTCAGTGAGCTCGTACCCCACATCGGTTCTATCGCGCAGGACATTTGCGTCGTCAATTCCATGTACACGGAAGCCATCAATCACGAGCCGGCCATCATTTTTATGCAGACAGGCTCGCAGCAGGTGGGAAGGCCTTCCATAGGATCATGGATGAGCTACGGATTGGGCAGCCCCAATAAGAACTTGCCGTCCTTCATCGTGCTCCTGTCCAAAGGCAAGGCCGATACCCAAAATCTCAACATGCAGGCGTGGAACAACGGCTTCCTGCCTTCGCACCATCAGGGCGTGCGATTCAGGTCGGGCGCTGATCCAGTGCTGTACCTCTCCAATCCCGCCGGTATTGACAAGGAGAGCCGCAGAAGGGAACTCGACTATCTGGAGCAACTGGAGGCGCAGCAGAAGGCCGCGTGGGGAGACCCTGAGATTGATTCCAAGCTCAATCAGTACGAGATGGCCTATCGCATGCAGACTTCCGTGCCCGATGTTGCCGATCTCTCGGACGAGCCTGATTACATTTTTGATATGTACGGCCCCGAGTCGCGGATACCTGGTACGTATGCCGCCAACTGTCTGCTGGCGCGCCGACTGGCCGAGCGGGATGTTCCGTTTATCCAGTTGTATCATGCGGGATGGGACCAGCATGGCAATCTTCCCAATGACATCAAGGTGATGGCCAAGTCCTCGGATCAGGCGTCGGCTGCTCTCGTAAGGGATTTGAAGCAGCGGGGTCTGCTGGAAGATACACTCGTGATTTGGGGCGGGGAATTCGGCCGGACCAGTTTCTCCCAGGGCACCCTGACAAGCGACAACTACGGTCGCGATCACCATCCGAGGTGCTTCACTATGTGGATGGCCGGAGGCGGTATCAAGCCAGGGACTACATACGGAAAAACTGACGACTTCAGCTACAACATCGCCGAGAATGGCGTCCACGTGCACGACTTCCAGGCCACGTTGCTACACCTGCTGGGCGTCGACCACGAGCGACTGACATTCAAGCACCAGGGCAGGAGGTACCGTTTGACGGATGTACATGGGCACGTAGTGAAGGATATTTTGGCGTAAGGAAATTGGGAGTTTTGAATTCTGAGTTTTGTCCGTCAAGTCAACTCAGAACTCAGAACTCAAAATTCCAGAATCGACCTTACCGATGAGCCCACGGTTTGCACCGTTACCATCCCTGCCGCAGGTCCTCGGTTCGCAATGAATGGCTAATTGATTAAATTCCGAATACTACTCACGATCATAAATGCAATGAAAAAGAAACTACGACCCATTACCGAAAGAAGAAATTTCCTCAAATCGAGTGCCGTTCTTGCAGGTGCGGCTGCCGTACCGCACTTTTCCTTTAATATCATCTCCCGCAAGAAGGCAAAGGGGCCGGTTGTCGGGCAGGGTGATTTCAAATACCGGGTCGATAAGGAGTGGGGCGTGCAGGATTTCTCAAAGGTCCCTGTGAAGAACTGCCATGAGATGGTCCAGGACAAGCAGGGCAGGCTCATTCTGCTCACTGATGAGACACGCAACAATGTCATCTTTTATGACCGCTCAGGCAAAGTGCTAAAGACGTGGGGCAACGACTTCCCGGGAGCACACGGACTCACGCTTTCGGAGGAGGGAGGCGAGGAGTTTCTCTATATCACCGATACCGTGAAGCACCAAGTCTATAAGTCCACCTTGGATGGCGAGATCTTGCTCACTATTGATTGTCCCATGGATTCGGGCGTGTATGAGAAGAGTGAGGAGTTTGTTCCCACCGAGACTACCATTGCCCCGAACGGAGACATCTACGTGGCGGATGGTTATGGGAAGGATTACATCTCTGTATTTGACAGTAAAGGCAAATTCAAGTCCTACTTTGGCGGCAAGGGCGATGGTAACGAGCACTTTGATTGTGCCCACGGCATCACATTGGATACCCGGCAGGACCAGCTGGACAGCCTCCTGATCACGTCTCGTACCGCTCAAAAGTTCAAGAGATTTTCACTGCAAGGAGAGTTCATCGAATCCATCGACATCTCGGGCATGTGGCCATGCCGACCGGTGATCAAAGGGGACGACCTCTACTTCGCCATCATTGTCACTAACTCCTGGTGGGACTACGACGGATTCGTGGCCATCTTTGACAAGAACCATCAGCTGAAATCGGCGCCGGGAGCGAATGTCGAGTTCGATTCGACCGGCTCGGCGACCAAAGCCGAGTATGACAGAAACACGTTCCTCTCTCCGCATGACGTCTGCGTGGACAATGACCTGAACCTGTACGTGCCTCAGTGGATGTCGGGTAAGACGTACCCGGTAATGCTTGAGAGAGTGTGATGTTGAGTCAGTGAACGCCTAGTAAGGTGATCATAAGAAAGCACCTTTTAAGCGACTGAAGCCGATAAGTCACAAATCATCCGTCATTTTGGCGAGAGCCTCCCAGAGCTTTCTGCCTTCAACTTCATCGGTCATGGCTTTATCAGCTTTTTTGATCTGTTTGTCCAGCTTAAAGAGCGATCCATTCAGGGAGTCGCGATCCTTGTTTTCAAGAATCAATCGGGCGATGGGCTCCCCGGCGATGGAAGGGTGCTTGGCAAACAACAAGGTCATCATTTTCCAAAAGAGGCCGGTCATGCCTGATGGCCACTTTGCGTATAGATCAGGATCGGTTTTGTCGATGACATAGGTGGGGTCAAATGCCACTGAGGTAACCTTGCCTGCGAACCTCCGGGCCAGTTCGCCTGCAAATATTCTGTTGCAGGTTTTGGTACGATCGAATGCCACCATGGGCCTGTGGTTCTTGATGCTTTCCACATTGTCCCAGTCTATGGCTTTGTAAAATGGAGCGATGACATGGAGTACCATGCTTTTTGAATCTTCAAGCCTGTCCATTAGCCGCCGTGTAAAGAGGAAAGGTCCGATTACGTTGGTGGCGAACATGAACTCGTGCCCATCGGGCAGGATATTGGGTCCATCCTGCTTGAGGATCCCCACGGAGTAGACGATTGCGTTGATATTGATGTACCGCTTTCTTACATCAGCAGCTACATCTTTTACTCCTTCCAAATTAGAGAAGTCGATGACCAAAGTATCGATCAAAGGGTTAGCTGGCGCAGAGGTTGATCCTGACAACTGGCGCTTGATCTGTGCGGCTTTTAAATCAAGCTTATCCTGCTCGCGGCCCAGCAATACGACCCTTGCACCTCGCTTGGCCAATGCCAGAGCGGCGGCCCCACCGATGGAGCCTGTAGCACCTGCAACCAGGACAACTTGTTCATCCATGACTTCTAGGTGCCTTGTGTGATGGAAGGAAGGATGAACCTCTCCAGAATTTTTCGGTAGTGCGTTTTGACAACATAGTTGCCGCCGGTGAAGACGACCACCATGTCCAACTCGTCGATGACGATGATTTTCTGGCCACCCCATCCGGAGGCGGCGTACGTTTTCACATCTCCTCGGGGAGACTTTACCTCTTTCGTCCACCAGGAGTAGGAGTAGCCCTGGCGGCCCAAGTCACTGCCAGGTACCTTGATGGCGTAGTTGTTCCCAAAATTTTCTCTGCTCAGTTCAACCCAGCTTGACGGGATGATCCGCCGATCATTCCAAAGGCCATCGTTGAGAAAACAAATGCCTATCTTGAGCATATCACGGCTTGTCATCTCCAGGCCTCCATCGCCTCTGACAACGCCATTTTCAAAACGCCTCCATAATGCCGTTTTGATGCCAAGTGGCTCAAAAAGAAATTCATCGCAGAAGTCAGCCAGGTCCCGACCGGTAGCATTTTTTATGATTTCACCCAGGACAATGGTGCAACCACTGTTGTAGTTGAAGCGCTCTCCAGGGTTATGGATCAAGGGTCTTTCCAGCACACAGGCTATTGGGTCCTGCTGGCAATCCCAGTGTAGTCGGTCAATGTCATTGGCTCGGGATCCATGCGCTCGACTCCATTCGTCAAACTCAAACCCGGAACTCATAGTCAGCAGGTGCTCGACAGTAATCTTTTCTTTGGCGGGTGTGCGATACTGCTGATGATTGGGCAGGTAGTCAAAAATCGATTGCTGAACGTCCAGGTGTCCTTGGTCTACAGCAATTCCCGCGAGAGCGGATACCACACTTTTGGTACAAGACATCAGTACATGCAGACTGTCCCGGTGCCACTGGATTCTTTCGCCATAGTGGTACAGGCCAAAGTAGTCATACTTGTTGCCTTCGAAGTATTCTTCAAATACCAGCATTCCATCTTTGTAGATCAGTACAGAGTGTACCTGGTCGTATTTATTTCCCCAAATGCCTCCAACGGCCTTTGCAAGGACGAGTGAGTCCATTCCGACTGCTGCTAGCGTGCCCACATTGATGCCGTCATTAGTGGGTTGTGGAGGATGATAGGTATAGTAGCTCGAGTAGTCCTGGCAGGCGATGCTGAGCAATGACATCAACAGTACAGCGACGAGTTTCATAACTGCAGAATTTTGGGTGGATATTCGTCGGATTTTCGCCGAATTCCTGTCCCATAAATTAACGCCGTACTGTGCTTTTTTGGAATGACCTAGGTCATGCGCTACAAGCAACTTTCTGCATAAAAATGCCCCTTTCTACGGCAAGAGGCATTTGTTGAAGTGGGCTAAGGCATGTCAAAGTTTCGACCCAAACCACTTCGCCGCTTCTGCCACAGACTCATTGACCTCTGCATCCTGGTCATAGTAGCTGAACTGGTGGTAGGGCGATTCCAGCTCCGTCTCCATCCAGTGCAGTTGCTTGTCCTCGGCAGCAACGCGCTCGAAATATTGCCTCGTGTAGTGGGGCAGCACTGCTCCATCAGAGTGGATCATCAGCGTGGGCTGAGTCAGATTCGCAGCCGTAGGCATGGGGTCGGTTGTTAACCAATCTTCCCACGACATCACCGCAAACTTGTCACTGCTCCATTCGGGAATGGCGCCTCTCTCCGGATTGAGGTAGTAGTCGTAGGGGCCGTACATGGCTGCCGATGCGTCTTCTGTAGAGATGGCCGGTATGTATTGGACGGTGCCATTTTCGGCGTATGCCTTTTTGGCTGCCTGTGCTGCTTCGACTTTCGCATTCACGCCCTCTTCTCCTCCGTAAAAGAGCTTCACGGCCTCTGCATCATGCAACCAGGAGGCTGTGGTCACGACCGACTTGATTCGACGGTCTTCGGACGCAGCCATCAGGGTGTACATTGCTCCTGCACATACCCCGAACACCCCAATTCTCGAGTTGTCTACCTCGGCCAGACTCTCCAGGTAAGAAACGGCATTTTGCACATCCACTTTCTTCAGTGCTGGACTTTCGTAAAACCGTGGTTCTCCTTCACTTTCGCCAAAATTCCGGAAATCAAATGCCAGCGTGATAAAGCCTTCGTCTGACAATTTTTCTGCATACAGTCCAGCCATCTGCTCTTTCACAGTCGTCCAACTCCCGGACACGACGAGTCCCGGATAGGTCTGAGTCGGATCATAGTTCGTTGGGTAGTACAGGTTGCCTGTGAGTTTCGCTCCTTCGCTATTGAATGTTACTTTTTTCATGGTCGATTCTTTGGTTATTGTCGATTCGTTTGATTCTTGTTTGGCGGTGCAGCCAAGTAGGGCAGCGCCTGCAATGACGATTGCTATTGTTTTCATGTCTATTTGATTTTGTCGATGAGTCCAAAGCCGCGTGCTGCGACGATGGGGTTGAAGATTTCTACATACTCGGTGATCAGTCCAGCTTCGTTGAATTTGAAGGTGGAGTAGTAGTCGTTTTCGTAGAGGCCAGCGCCGTTTTTCAGTGTAATTCGGCCTTTGTATTTCACAAAGACGATACTGGGATCTTTCATGGAGTAGATCTCTTCAATGGGAAACTCCATTCCGTCGAAGTTGGGGAACACTGGGGTCCAGTATGCTCGAATGGCTTCCTTGCCATCGGCACCTTCAGGGAACAATCCGGAGGAATAGGGATTGACGTGTGTGGCTACGTTGGCAAACAATGCTACGAGTTGGTCCACATTTTCCTCTTCTAGGGCTTGGAAGAAGGCCCTGACCGTCGCCTTGTTCTTGCCGGGGTTGTTCATGGCTTTCGCAGGCAGTGACGTATTGCCGTCCTGGTACTTGAAATTGAACTTCATGGAAGTGATCTTCCAGGCTCCATTCGATTGCTGCAGTTGGAAATCGTACGTTCCCGCGACGATCCACAGGTTTCCACCGACATCACTGAGGTAGTGACTTGCCATGCCATAGCAGAACACCTCCGCTTTGTTACCCTCTATGGAGGACAAGAAATTCCCAAGCTGATGGTGCGTAGATTCGAATCCGGGCAGGATTCCTTTCCAGGCTGTGATGATTTGCGCTGGTGTGAGTTTCGCCGCGGGGTTGCCGTTCATCGACGAATAATCGAGTACGACCTCGGCGGCAAATGATTGTTCTACCTGCTGCCAATCTCTTTCATCGGTAGCCACGAATAGGCCTATCACTGTTTGCTCTGGGTTCTTCATGTTTTGCGCGTTTACATTTAAGATGATCAGGGTCAGGACTCCGAATACGATTGGTTTCATCGCTTTGCTTTGTTTGTGTATTGCAAAGCTGCGATGCGCTTAAACCGGACGATTTACGATTTCAAATGAAGGAGTATAGATTTCAAAGATTGACCTGCTCCCGATAGGAGAGAGGGGTATTTCCAGTGTTCCTCTTGAAGAAGGAGCTGAAATTGTTGGGGCTATCGAAGTGCAGTGTATAGGCAATTTGCTTCACACTCCAATCTGTCTGAGCCAGGTAGGACTTGGCCAGAGAAAGTAGATGTTTGTGGATGTGATTGAGCGCCGTGATGCCTGTGATGCCCTTCACGACCGCATTCAGGTGATTGGGGTGCACGCTGAGTTTCTGCGCGTAATAGCTGGTGGAATGGAGGTTGGAAAAGGTCTCCAGATTGGCGTTGGGATAGAAGCTCGTTTGGATGAGCGTTTGATAGCGGGAGAGGAGTTTCAGGTCGGCGGCCCTCAGGCTTGACGCGGCCAGGTCACTATCGACCTGCTCTTCAAACAGGCGCTTTACGTAGGACAAGAGCAAATACACTTGTGCCTCAATCAGTTGAAATTTGTCAGAGGCGTGGCCGTTGTATTCCTGCCAAATACTACTGTAAATAGCCAAAACCCTACCCAACTGATCGCTCGGGATGTTGAAGGGGATGGAGGTTTCCATCTTCAGAAATGGAAATAGGTCGAGGATCTGTGTAAGCACATTGGACTGTGTGACAAAATCCTGGCTGAACATGATGTAGTACCCCTTCCAGTTGGGAATGATATCCCACGAAAGCAATTGAAAGGGCGTATTGAAGAACAGAGAAGTGCCCTCAGGGAAATCTGAAAACTGGCCGGTGATCACTTTCCCATCCCCGTCAGCTTTGATGGCAATGGCGTAGAACTCATGTCTGAAAGCAGGCATCTGCTCTCGCACGGAGGACATATTTTCTTCAAAACTTCGGATATCGAAGTGTGGATGCTTCGGTGGACTGATGTTGATCCCGTCGCAGTACTCCGATATGGTTTTGAAGTGCTTCATTGATCGTCCCAAGCTAATTCTTTGTGAAGAGAAATTTGCCATTCAGAGCAGCACAAAGTAGAGAGACTTAACATGGTCTCTATACCATGGTGTCCTCACGTACCCTGTTCTATCTTTTGGGCTCGTGAGGACACTCAAGGTTGGTAGAAAGCGTTCGTCAACTAAAACTCAATCTTATAGCTCAAATTCGGAATGACGATCCCTGTGTATATCTGCTCTACTTCCTGAGTTTCAAGATTGAAATTGTCGTAGTCAAATTCCTCTGTCTGACTTGTATTCAACACTTGCAGGCTCCATACAGTGGAGTGCTTCGGTTTGTTCTTTCGGTAAGAAACGGTGAATGACCAGATGGGCGTGTCAGGATGCTTGTCTGTGAATGAAATGTTGCCATCCGATTCACCATATACGACCGCCTGCTCTTCAACGGAGGCCGTATGATCAATGGCTTCCACTCTACTGCCGCCAAGGAAATTAAGGCGCACATTGGTACTCAAAGTGTTATTCTTGTTTTTGCCTACCTGCCACTCCTTGCCGACGACAGCATTGACGACATAGTTTTTGTTGAGTCGAGTATTGCGGGTTATGCCGTCGAGGGCGGTGTATTTGGCATCAAAGACGGAGGCGGTGAGCAGAGAGTAAAAGCCGTTCCTGAGGTAATGCTCCAGTGTCAGGTCGACGCCCATGTTGCGACCTGTTCCGCCACTCACAAGCTGCTCATCAAAAAACAAATTGTCCTGATTATTGATCGTGCTGATATAGCTGTCAGGTGCCACAGGGACCTTGGTCAGGCGCTGATAATACGGTTCTACGGTCAACCGGACATTCTCATTCAGCTGGGTATTGTAGGACAGGACCCAGTGGTGGGACTTCATCAAGTCCAACTCCCTGTTTGGCTCGTTGCCCTGTTCATCCCTGACAAAGTACAATCCAAGAGATTCGGTCTTGCTATGCAATCCGTAAGCCAGGGCCAGACTACTCCTTGGAGACAATTGGTAACTCAGTGAGACCCTTGGTTCGATGGTGAGGTTTTTGTTCAGTTGGAAGTATTGTGAATGAAGACCTGCGCTCAGCGATAGCTCAGGAGACAGCTCGAAGTGCGACTGGCTATAGAACTGGAGGAGCATCGAGTGTCCTGTCCGGTCAGAGATCGTCTCCGGTGCCTCGAGGTAGTCGGCCGTGTGGGCCACGTCCAGACCGTATCCAAGACCATTTAGATAGAAACCCGTCTTGTTATAGTGCTTGTCACCGAAATAGGTGGTGAGACTGGACTGCAACGTCAACTTAAAATGGTCCTTCTTGGCGATGGATGTAGGATGAGCCTGCAAGTCGTCATCCACGTATTCCTCTTCAAAACTGAGGCCGTTCCCGGTGAAAGCAAGCGACGTGTTCAGAAGAGCCCTCGAACTGAGGTTCAATTGGTGATTGACCCCCGAGGCAAACATGTACATGGAGGTCTCGGAGTTTTCACGATCGGTGTCGGGTGTCCACTCCGTGGAGTCGGGGACTTCGAAATCAATGCCATCCAAAGCACCTATGCCCCAGAAAGAAAACTTCCCGGCTTTTGATGTAGGCATGTCGATGTTGAACGACAAGTCCTGGTATTTGAGGACGCCAGCATCACTGGGGAGTAGCGGGGCGATGAGCGCAAGGGTGGAGTATCTGTAATTGATCAGGTAGGTAGCGTCTTTGCCTTTCTTGAAAGGTCCTTCTGTAGCGAAGTCAACACCAAGGATCCCGATTTGGGCGGTATGCTCCCGGTTCGAAGGATTTCCTGAACGTAGGTTCATGTCAAATACACCCGACGTACCGTTCCCATATTCTGCAGGGAACGCGCCAGTCATGAAGTCGCTGTTATCAAGCAGTTGGCTACTCATGGCGGTCAGGATTCCGGCTCCTGCTATGGACAGGTCGGCAAAGTGATTGGGGCTTGGGACTTCTACGCCCTCTATTCGCCACAACAGGCCTGAGGGACTGTTTCCACGCACGGAAATTCCGTTGCTGCTAACAGACGGAGTGGCAACCCCCGCAAATGATGAAACCAGCCGGGCGGGATCATTCATGCCACCAGCATACCGCTGTGTCTCCTCGACGGTAAATTGTCGACTACTCACAGTGGCCATCTCATTGATGGCTTCGCTTTTCCCGGCCTCGTAGACAACCGTCACTTCGTCGAGGCTAGTGATATCCTCTTTCATGGCTAGCGGGAGTACGACCTCCTTGCCTGAAGTCACCAGAAACTCGCGGATGTACTGAGTCTCGTATCCGATCATTCTTATTTCGAAAGTCTGGCGCCCAACCGGGACACCCTCCAGCCGAAATGTTCCGTCGATTCCTGTTGTCGTCCCTCGGAAGGGGTTCGATCCCACCAGGGAGATGGTTGCACCAAACAGTTCTTCCTGCGTGGTATGATCTGTCACTTTACCGATGACAGTTTGCGTGATGGTCTGTGCATGAGCCGATAAGTAGAGAAAGACGATGCACCAGGTGATGATTAACTTTTTCATGAGTATTCCTTGTTTTCAAGTTTTGATTCAAAGGGATACTCTTTCCAAAGCTTTTTCGACCAGTATTATAATGCGAGACTCGCTTGTGGTCCAGTATTATAATATTGCACCTATAAGCAATTGATTACGAGGTATTTGTGGAAAATAGGGTCGGGGAAAATTCTTCTAATTCAGGAGGCCTTCCCCACTTGTGAAGACATGAATTGAGAGGGTGTTGTGCCTTTGTGTTTTCTGAAGACAGCATTGAACGTCGACTTGGAATTAAATCCTGAATCCAGGGCAAGTGCCAGGAAGCTAAAGTGGCTGTCTTTGGAAGCACGATCGATGAACTCCTCTACCCGGTACTTATTGACGAAGTCATTGAAGTTCTGCTCTTCAAACTGATTGATGATCTGGGACAAGTGATGTGGCGATACGTCCAACTTTTCCGCGAGAGAATTCAAAGTCAGGTCGGTTTGCAAATAGGGTTTCTCCGCTGCCATGAGGTCAGTCAATGCCTTGTGTTTGTCTGTTGCCAGATCCTCTTTCAGGCTAGAGTTCCGATAACTGGCTTTCATGCTGGGGTTGATATCAATCACCACATTGTCGGTGAAGATGTTTTCATGTTTGATGCCGAAGTATCCCAGGCTCAGAATACCGAGAATGATCATCGAATAAAAGATCAGGTCGGGATTAAAAGGGTAGACGACACCCAGCACATCTCTTGTCAACAGGACCAGTGTAGCCGTTCCAAAAACGATCGCTACCCCCCAGATGAAACTCTCAAGCCAGTTCAAATTGATATGCTCTGTGTTAGAAAAATTGTCGTCAAGGAGTGTTTTGTACTTCGAGAGCAATCGATAAGAATAGACAGCATATCCTATGGCGGAGGCGATGAAGCAAACCAGTAGAATAACGGAGAAGGTCCCAAAATCATCAATGAGCCCTTTGTCTACCATTCGCTTCTCTTCGGCTGAGTAGAAGAAGTAAAACCTGAACATGTACAGATAACCAAGTGCGACCGGGACGAAATGGGCGTAATCCTGTGCTTTTATCCGTTTTTCATCCTTGATGGAATAGACGACATACAAATAAAGTAGTGGGCCATAAAAAAGGGGCAAAGGCGCCGTCACCCCGATGAGGTGAGGGTAGACTTCCCAGTACCCTTGAAGATTTGTATAGGTACTGGCCAGGTGTATTCCGATCACAAGCATCCAGTAGGCCAGAATCTTGTCGGGGAGTGATTTATTCTTTTTGTTGAATAATAGGATCGCAAAAAAGAATGCGGCAAATACACCGATGGTGAAGATCATCTTCGTAGTGTGTTCATGGTCGGAGCCTAAAAACACCAATGAAATTAGTCCATCTCTCTCGAAACCCACCGGCAGTGGAACAAATTGTAATATCCCTCAGGAGGAGCTGGGCACATTTTTAAGTAAGACCAATGGATTCGCAGTCTTCTGGATGATGTCGAGTGACAGGTTGTAGATTTTTGGTTCGAGATACGGAAACGCTTGTCACCATCGTTGTCATTCCATCACACCCAAATGATCCCGCCTCAATGCTGTTGATGAACCCGCCACCTCCCAATGCTGCTATCCAAAAAAGTTTCACCCTTTATTTGACAGGGTGGCAACCCTCTTTTTATTTGTTACGTCTCGACTGAAACTTTCGTGTTTGCACGAACCCACATAGAGAAGCTGATCAAAAAGGCCTCGAGGGGCCATCAGCAGAGCCAAATGGCGCTGTATGAGCATTACTATGGCTATTGCATGAGTGTGGCATTGAGATTTTGTGAGTCCCGGGAGGATGCTAAGGAGATAGTGCACGATGCGTTTGTCAAGGCGTTCGCGAAGCTGCATACCGTCGACAAGTCGGCTTTCAAGCCTTGGCTGCGGCGGATCGTGGTGAACACAGCCATCGACGAGTTCAGGCGCAATAAGGTTCACAGTCACCATCTCGACGTAGTCGAGCACGATGCACCTGACCTGTCCGAAGATGCCTTGTCGAGGTTATCGGCAGAAGACCTCTTCACCCTTATTGGCCAGTTGGCTCCGGCTTATCGCATGGTTTTCACGCTTTATGCGATAGAGGGATTCAAACATGAAGAGATTGCGAAGAAGCTTGGGATCTCAGTCGGGACGAGCAAGTCCAACTTGTTCAAGGCGAGGGCCAGGTTGCAGAAGCAGATTTTAGACATTGATCCGGGATTGGCGGAACATGGATAGCGGGAAGTTCGACGATATCATCAAAGACAAGCTAGAGTCCTTCGAGGACCCGATCGGACCCTCTGCGTCCGAGCTGAGTCGTCTGACCCGAGATCTTCCTCATGTCTCGCCTCCGTCTTTTTCATGGACCTCCCGTGCCATATTGGTCACCAACGTGGTGTTGCTCATCACGACGATCTTCTACGTGTACCGAACCTTTGTGCTCGAGGAGCAACTGGTAGAAACTCGCAATGAGGTCGTCCAGCTCGAGGAGCAAGTGAGGCAGGATACCTTCCTTGACAGCCTGGTATTTGATAGCCTCAGAGTCACCACCGAGTCGATCATCACAGCCTTTGCTCAGGAAAGGGACAGCCTCACCCAAGTGTTGGCGGAAGCCTCGTTTGTCGCCACGGAGCGAGCCCAGGCAGTTCCGGAAGGGTTCAGCCAAGAGGATGTCGACGTCATGGTACAGGCGGCTTTAGAAGACTTCGTTACATCGTTGCAGGAGGATCCGACGCTGTTGGCCACGTTGATGGAAAGCAATGCGTCCGAACCCATAGAGGTCGTTATCGAGAAACCCAGGCCTGTCACTTTCGGAGAGAAGCTACAGGATCTGAGTGCCCGTGCGGAGGAAGATGATTACTTGGATGATATTTTGGTCGCAGTGGCAGATGATTCTGTGGGCAATCGGGTGCTGAAAGCCCTGATGACCAATACTGATCCTAATGCCTCGGAGGAGGATCAACTCGGAACCGTTGCTGCACAAGTGACCACCGAGGAGATCGAGGAGCTGCCGACGACAGAAAAAAGAGAACTCTTTGAGCGACTCGTATTGGCAGATGAGGCGGTGGCGCTGGCTGCTACGGAAGGGAGCGTCGAAGACGATGATTTTCTAAGGGATCTGGCGGAATTATCCCCACCAGAGTTGATGCTTGTCAGTCGCGAGGAGCAACCAATGGATTCTGTACTGGTGACCCCGGTGAACATTGACGACATCCGCGAGGAAGCGATTCGCCGCCGCAATCGATCGTGGTGGTTGTCGGCGGGAGCTGGCGTGGCCACTACCAAACTGAACGAGGCGGGCTCGCAACGAGGCAATGCCATCTCGGCTTTGATCGAACGGAAAATGAACCCCAGATGGAGCATGGTAACGGGATTAGAATATTCCTCCCTGGAAGGAGAGACCTACGATACGGGAAGTCTCGACCTGACGCCATTCGATGATATTCCCACCGATATCCTGGGCGATATCAAGGAGTTAAAAGTGAACTTGACATGGATGGACATCCCGTTCGAAGGGAGACTGTACCTCCTACCGGACCGGAAGATCAACCCGTTCCTCGGAGCGTCCTTGCGCACGCGCTTCATCCTCAACCAATCGTACAAGATTGAGAGCAACAGCAATGGCGACTTCACGCCTGATTTTGAATCGGGCAATACCTTCTCCCTACCGGTGTTTGGTTTCACTGGCGGGGCGGTCTTCGAGTTTGGACCGAGAGTCAGTGGGGGAGTTCGTGTCCAGCAAACCCTTGGCGGATCGAATCTTGGCCCTTACGACAACAAGCTGAATTCGCTCTCCGGCCAGGCGATGCTGATCTTCCGATTGGATCAGTGATCACATCACCACCGCATCCTCCATCAGGATTTCATAGTAATACCCAGAACCGAAATCTTTGGCGACATTGATGGTGCCAGTGAAGGTCACAGCATGACCTACGGGTATCTGCGTTTGGCTTGTCACCACAAAATCATAATCATCCTGACTGCCATCCTTGAGATGGATCCAGTGACGCTTCATGATGTTTGGATTGACTTTGGTGCACTCACCGCTGACTTGGATGGTCTTCCCAGCATACTTCGATGGATTTGCGATTACCTCCGATATCTTGATACTACCGGGAGCGGGCTTGAAGGAAGGGCTGACTACCTCCGCCTGATTGGGTATAGCTCCGGATTGTATCCCATGATCGTTTGAGATCAGGGCTGAAACCAGATAGAGCTTGTCGAAAGTGCGATCATGCTCCTTGCTTTGGAAATTGCGCTTCAGGAGCCCATTCTTGAAATAATACGTCCCGCCGATTTCGAGCGCCATTTTGTTGGTGGCCACCCAATATTCGTCTCCCTTTTCTTCCACCAGTGCATAGACATACCGCGACGTCGGAAGTACTTCCTTGATCGTCACCTCGTGAATGTCACTTGCCGGCAGCATTGGACTTTCAATGGGAATCGAGTGCCCTTCTGGAAGTTGGGCGTAGGGGATGCGCGGGTCGCCTTCAGTGACTACCGCCTCGATGACCTTCGGTTGATCTGTGCAACTTGTCACCATCCAAGCGGCTGCGAATAAAAATGGGATTGATCGTTTCATGTCCATGTCGTTTAAAATCTTTTCGTGAGGCGGAGGTTGATGCGTCCTTTGTATTCGGCTTTGCGAAGTGAGAATTCGGCAAGGACGCCGGCCGACCACTTATCGCCGAACGTATAGTTCATGTTTGTCCCGAGAAACTGCTGAACGATCGTCGTTTCCCGCTCAGGATTGTAGGTGTACACCACGGTCCTCAGATAGTTGGAGACGTTCACCTTGTTCTTGAAGAAAAAGCGGTTGTGCCTGATCGTGGTAGAGGCGGAGTTCAGGTAGGCCGATTGGTTGACGTTAATGTTGCCGCTGAGCAATCCCCCGATCACGGGCAGGTTCCGTATGGAGGCATAAGCGTTGTAGTTGTCAGACGCATTCTGGAGGCTGTTCTGATACCGCTTGCCATAGGACAGACCGACGTTGACGCCCTTCATAGGCTTCCAGTTAATGCGGGCGCGGATGCCTTGCCTCGCTTCGTCATCGGCGATGAGTCGCTCCAGGTACGTTCGATAGGTTTCGTAAAAGATGATCTGCCTGCGGGTATCGTAGCTCACCGATAATCGCACACTTTTGTGGACCCTGAAGTGGGAGGAGATGTGAAGGTTGGTCAGCCTGGAGCCTCCTTGCGTCAGATCTGTATTGAGGCTATAGAGGTCCATCTCCGCGGAGGAAAATAGGTTGAAATTGTTTCCTACGCTGGCCGAGGTCTGCCCATAGATATAGCGCCGGTCCACCGCTTGGCCGTTCCGTTGTTCCAGCAGACCGACAGTCGTCTCGAAAGACACTTTTCCTTTCGCCTGTGAGGCGCCGAAGTACCCACCCATTTGCTGGAGATCGGTATTGAAGCTGTTGTCGTGAGGGTCTGGACGGAAGCCCGCTATGCCCCCTACATGGAACATCCCCAGCTGCTTTTCTGCATGCAGGCCGTCAACCATGCCCAGTGACGCCACACGTCGGTTGATTTTCCGACCGAGGCCGATACTGTAGTCTCCGACTTTCTCATATTTCAGGAACAGGTTATAGACATTGAACAAGCCTGGACTTTGGTAGATGCTGTCCTCCGATGCCTCGAGGTTTTGTCGGTAGATCATGTACGTCGAAACTGAGAAGCGGGAATCGTGAATGTTGTTGGCAGAGAATCGGATCCGAGCCATGTTTCGGGCATTGAAGTCGGTCGCCGAGGAGCCCGTCAGATAGGACGCTACGGAGACGAGCCCCTTCACATTGTCCTTTTTGCGAGCAATCGGCTTTTTGACAGTCTTACTCGCATCTCTCTTTTTAAGCTCGCGACCACTAAAGTAGATCTCATTCCCCTTGACCAACTTCAAATCTCCAATGGGCTTGCCCACAATGGAAATGGACGACTTCTGCTGCACCACCAATGCAGGAACCAGATCCTCCGCTTGCCAAAGCGATAGCGTGTCGCCTACAAGGATCGCTTCTGTGTTGTCAAATTTCACATAGATGCTGGAGGAGGTGACGTAGGACACCCGGCCCGTCTGTGGTTGGGCCTTCTGGCCCCGTCCGACCCATGGCAGACACACCAGTACAATGGCCGCCGAAGCTGCTCCGATATTTTTCATGCCTCTATTCATTGCCATTGGGGTGACATCTCAAACATTCGCTACTGACATAGCTGTAGCCATTCACGTCATCGTGCTCGTCGTCCATGTCATTTCTATTATGCTCATGGCACTGCAGGCAACTAAACACCGAGTAGTCATTCGGCTGAATGTGGCACTCTGTGCATTCGTTCCAGACACCTCGCCGGTGGTTCCCCGAGTAGATCGGGAAGTACATCGCGTCGTGGTCGAAGTCCGCCTCCTCCCAGGCGTTGATCGTATGACATTCGGCACAATCGGTAGAGAACCCCACCTCGAGGTGATTAGGATTGGTGGTCTCATTGTAGTCATCCAGGTGACAACTGAGGCACTCTGGAGAGGCATCGCTGAAGTTTTCGGTCAGATGACATTGCGCGCAGTCATTGATGGCGTGTCCACCGACCAGGGGAAAGAAGTCGTGATTACCTGCGCCAAGGGTGCTCCAGGAGTAGACCGTGTGGCAGTCGTCGCAAGTAGTTGAGTAACCGGCCTCAATATGGTTTGGGGCGGTCGTAGCATAATAGTCATTATAGTGGCAGGCGAAGCAGTTTTCAGGTGCATTGTCATCGTAGCCATTGCCTCCCTGGTGACAATCAGTGCAGGCCACGGCGTCATGTCCACCCACCAGCGGGAAGAAGTCGTGATCGATCATCTGGTCGTCCCAACCGAAAGCGATGGCATCGTGACACTCTGTACAGTCCAGCGAGTAGCCTAACTCCACGTGGTTGGGGTTTTGCGCGAGGTTGAAATCCTCCTGGTGACAATTGATGCAGTCATTGCCGAGTCGATCGAACCGCAGATTGATCTCATTGGCATGGCAGTCCACACAGCTAAGCGTGGAGTGGGAGCCCGTCAAGGGGAAGCCATTTTGCTCGTGTATTTCGGGGATCTCGTGGACCAGCCAGCTATTTTCATCGTGACATCTCGCGCAGTCCCGGCCTACGGATCCACTGTGAATGTCTTCGTGACAGGAGGCACATTCTCCGGTCGCCTCACTGAAGACAAGGGATTGGTGGCAGTCAGTGCAACTGATTTGTTCATGCGCGCCATTCAGAGCAAACTGCGTGGTGTCGTGATTAAACTGCAACGGATCGGTAAGTGTCCACCAGTCGCCAGCAACGTGGCAGCTGTTACAATCCACGGGTCCTTCCACGCCATGCGGCGACCCCTCTTGGGCGTGGGCCGTGAGAGACAGGATAAATCCGATTATAGGGAATGACAGTCTATGCATTCGAACTTCGGAATTTTGTATTCAACAAATGATGCTCCTCTCTCTTCGGTCGGTTGGTGGCAGGCGGCACACTCGACCTCTGCATGCCGTCCTTCCAGCACGAAGGCGGTATTGTCGTGATCAAAAAAGGTGGGGAACCATGTCTCGGCATCGTGACACCGAGCACAGTCGTTGATGCCGTCAACGAGAAACTGCCCCCGATGAATGTCCTCGTGACAGTCAACGCAATCGGTGCCGATGTCACGGAAGGTCCAGTGCTCTGGCTCTTCACTTAGGTGGCAGGCAAAGCAAGGCGTCGCGATATGGGCACCCTCCAAGGGGAAGGCCGAATCGTCATGCCGGTCGACAGTGAAGGTCGTCTCTTCAAATCCGGCTTCCAGCCCATGGCATTCCACGCAATCTGTCATGACACCTGCGACAATGAATTCACCTTGGTGATAGTCCTCATGGCAGTCGAAGCAATTGTCAAAGGCCAGTGGATCGGTGAACTTCTCGGTCGCATGACATTCCCGGCAATCGACTTCCTGGTGCAGCCCGACCAAAGGGTAGTCCGTCAAGTCGTGGTCGAAATCTTCGGGGGCTGAGGCCATCAGCCAGCTCTCTTCGTCGTGGCAATCGATGCAGTTGGTGCCCAGCTTTCCTTCGTGCACGTCCTCGTGGCATGCACTACATTCATTCTGACCTATGCCGTTCTGGTCCTGGAAGACCGAAAGGGGTTCGCTGGTTTGGGTATGACACTCGTAGCAGCTGACCTGCTGATGTTGGCCTCTTAGGATGAAATCTGTTTGGTTGTGATTAAAGAACTCCTCACCGACGAAAGCGGTAAAGGACTTCACTACATGGCACTGCATGCAGTCCCCGGGAAGTTGATCGTTGTGGGTATCCTCGTGACAGGCAACACAGTCATCGAAGGCGATGTCCGCAAACGCTTGAAATTCCTGCCCATTGCGAGTGGTCATTGGGTGGCACTCTTTGCAGTCCACTTCGACATGCCCTCCACGCAGCGGATAGTCTGTGTCATCGTGATCAAAAAGGGGCGCGGGTCTGAACGCCTCGAAATCGTGGCAGCTGGCGCAATCCGTATTGTTGGCAATGGTGCCCTGATGAAAGTCCTCGTGGCACAATTTGCAGTCTTCACCTAAGCCCAAGAACGTGCCCTCCCGTGCGGCGATTTCCTCATCGAGGATGAACTCCGGCTGGTGGCACTCACGACAGTCAATTACCGCATGCTCGCCTTCAAGGGCATACTTCGTGAGGTCGTGATCAAATGCGTCCTCATCGAACCGCATCATGTCGAAATTGCGACCGTGGTGCTCGCTGTGGCAGTCCGCGCATTCCTGGGACCGCACCTCCTCGCTTGAATGATAGCCGCGTTCAGCATCTATCAATGACTGAATGTCTGCGTGACAGTCCAGGCACTTGGCCGATGATGGTTGGGGGTTGCCGAGATCATGGCACTGCGTGCAATTTCTCATCCCCTCCAGCTCCTTGTGAGCGTCTGTCAGCTCCCCTGGCGAGATCTGTCCCATCAAGCTAAATGAGGAGCCCAGTAGCAGCAACGCGATATGGTAGCGAGCGCTTTTCAAATCATCAGCCGTGTTGCTTCATGATGTGTCCAAAGCGGCGCGTGATCTGTACACCGACAGCTTGCAGAAACTTGGAGGGGAGCTCCCCTCCAGCGAATATGTAAATCAGGTCGTTGGGCACTTTCCTGGTTTGGTCCCCCTCCTTGAGGAGCACATGGTCGTCGCTGATAGAGACGACATTAGAGTTATAGCACATCTCGAGCTTGCCCTCGTCGATGGCCTGGAGGATGCTCTCTCGATTCTTCGGTTTTAGGCGCGAGAATTTTTCCTTTCGGTAGGAGAGCAGCACGTCATTGTCCATCATCAGTAGCATGGCAGACTCCACAGCGGAGTCGCCGCCACCGACTACGACGATGCGCTGTCCTGATATCTTCTCCGGTTCCAGGCAGCGGTAGGCCACCTTTTGCTTGTCTTCTCCGGGGATATTAAGCTTTCGGGGACTACCTCTCCTCCCGGTCGCCAACAGGACATGATTGGTGAGGACCTCTGTGCCTCCGTCGATCTTCACTTTCAAGACGTCGTCTGGCATGGGGATGATGCTGTCGACCTTGGTATACTCCTGGATCGAAATATCGTTCCTCGCGATCGCGTCGCGCCACACGGCCAGTAGCTCGTCTTTATTCGTCGTGCGCAGTTTCACCTTACCGTACAAAGGCAAGTCCATGGGGGAGGTCATCACGACTTTCGCGCGTGGATATGTGTAGACCGTACCCCCCAGGGATTCCTGCTCCAACGTCAGCGTGTTCAAACCATGTTTCTTTGCCGTGAGGGTGGCGGAGATACCTGCCGGACCGGCGCCAACGATCACCGCATCCAGGATGCCCTCTTTTCGGGTCTTGGTGCTTTTGACAATGTTTTCCATCGCCATCTGGCCCTGCTCCACGGAATTCTTGATCAGTCCCATACCGCCCAACTCGCCAGCGATGTAGATGCCTTTCATGTTCGTCTCGAAAGACTCACTCACGTGGGGCAGATCCACTCCACGTGTTTCAGTGCCGATGCGCAGGCTAATGGCTTCCACGGGGCAAGCATGGAAACAGGTGCCGTGCCCCACGCACTCGGAGGCATTCACGACAGTCACCTTACCATCCACCATGCCCAGGATGTCTTTTTCGGGGCATTCGACGATACAGGCAGCGCTGCCAATACAAGTATTCAAATCAATATGCGGGTGGAGAGAGACGGGTTCGTGTAGCCCTTCCTCCTTGGCAATGGCTACCTTTTTAAGCGTTTCTCTAGTTTCCTTCCAGTGCCTGCGCAGATACACCCAGACAATCCCACCACAGATGAGCAGCACGATACCGTAAGTCAATATTTCTTCCGCGATCAACGCCATACTCAAAAGATCCAGGTGTAACCAAAGGCAATCGCCACCCCCACGTGCAGGACGACCACCACCAACATGATGACCGCGAAGGGTAAGTGGGCGACATGCCAGTATTTGAATAGCTGCTGCATCGACTCCAGTCGGGCGATGCGACTGGCCAAGGTGATCTCTTCTCTCACCATCGAGAGGATGGCTGTGCGCTCACTCGGGTGGACGCCGTTAATTTTCAATCGATGCCGGATGGTCTGTGCGGCTTCTCTCTTCACCAGCAGCCGCCTGAGTAGGGAGGAGTGATTGGCTGCCCGTTCGCTAAACTTCGTGATGAGCTGCACCAGGCCTTGATCCACTCGGGAATTGTTTTCCAGGGAGAGTGCGAGGTCCGTTTTCACCTTTTGGACCTCGTCAAGACTCATTTTTCGTCCATCGATCGTATGCGGGATTTGGATGTAGATGAATCGGCCCACGACACCACTGACGACAATCGCCACCATGCTCCAGAAGGCGATCGACACGATCCCGCCAAACTTGAAGGCGGTGTGAAATAGGATCATGATGGGCCCCAGCGTACAGAGGAAAATGTGGAACTCGAGCAGGTACTTGAGGCGGATGAACCTACCCATGAAGTTGTACCGCTTGCGGAGGATGTAGATCACGACGCCGACCAGCATCAGAAAGGTGCCAATGACCCCAAGACCTTGCCCGAAGAGGCCACTGGGCTTGAACCAATCGTGACTTTCATGATAGAATCGGTCCTCCTGCGGGGTTGCGTAGTACTCGAAGCCCACTACAGCCAGATAGATCGTGACGCCAATCACGATCGCAGACATGGTGCCGATATAGAGGCGGTGTGCAGCTTTGCTCATGACCGATTCAGTTGCGGGTTCAACTTCACCCGAATGCGAGGGGTGGACGTATCGCTCTTACTTTTCCCTGTGCCAACGAGGTTGTACTTTCTATGCTTCCAGAAAGCGACCGAGCTGATGGCAATGATTGCAGACACCACCATATACACCCAGTTCGGTACCGGAACGGGATCTCCGGCAGCGTACGAGTGCAGTCCCGAGAGATAGTAATTGACGCCGTAGTAAGTCATGATGACCGAGGCCAGACCAAAGATTGTGGCCACATTGTAGGCAAACAGCCCATAGAGTTTGGGGATGATCCGCATGTGGAGGATGAAGGCATATACGAGGATCGTCACCAACGCCCACGTTTCTTTGGCGTCCCAGCCCCAATAGCGGCCCCATGATTCATTGGCCCATATACCCCCGAGGTACGTGCCTGTGGTGATCATAATGAGACCCCCCATGAGCGTTAGCTCGCTCAGGTACGACATTTCTTTGACGATGCGATTGATGCGCGCCTTGTTGCGGGGGTTGAGGAAGATGAACAGCAACAGGTTGATGATGCCAATGACGGCGCCGAGCATGAGGAATCCGTAGCTGCCTGCTTCCAGCGATACATGGATCGTCAGCCAGTACGACTTGAGCACCGGAACCAGTGGCGTGATCTCCGGGTCCATGTGGCTCAGCAACGCTACGAGCAAAACGGTAGCCGAAAGGATGGAGGTAGCTGCAAGGCCCCCGAAGGATTTGCGCGTGAAGATGAGCCCAGCCAACACCGTCGTCCAGGCGATGTAGATCATCGATTCGTAGCCGTTGCTCCAGGGCGCTCTGCCGGAGACATACCATCTGATGGCCAGTCCAGAGGTGTGGAAAAGGAACCCGAGTACGAACAAGCCGAAGAGAACCAGATAGGGCCACTTCAGACTGGCCTTGGGTTTGAAGATGGAGATGAAGAGGAATACCAAAAAGGCCAATCCCAGGAACGCATAGAAAGCGCCCAGTCGGTTGAAGATCTTGCTGTTGTTGAGCGCGATCTCTGCCTGGACCTTGGTCTCTGACGGGTAGACAGCGCTGCCCACTTTCTTTTGATAGCTTGTCAAATCAGAGAGGACCTGATTGGGGATCGAGTAGTCTCCCGAGACGAGTGATTGGCGAAGCTCTGCTCTGTAGGATTCGAAGAATTTTTGGGCGCTCTCGTTTACGCCGCGGCCTTGCGGTCGGCCATGGTGGGTGCCATTGGCCAGCCAGGTATTGTTTGGGTCACCCTGAGCGGGGAATAGACGAAACAGCCTTCCAGAAAAGACCATGTTCATGATATTGACGCGCTCGTCAATTTTCATCAGCTCCTTTTCGAAGACACCCCGGTCAATGGGTTCAAGGCGATAAGCCCTTTGCACGTCTTCTCGCAAAATGTAGGCACCATTTTGATCAAAGAAGTCGCTGTAGCTGGCATGAGCCCCATTCACACTGAGCTGTTGGTGGATGCCTTCATGCTTGCCCAATTTGATCATTGGCACGTGGAGCCACTCTCGCCGATTGGCGTACATTCCCAAAACCACCTGATCAGCAGACATCCCCAGTAGTGCCTCCTTCCGCGACACCTTCCGCAGGATCTCCCGCGTGAGTGTGTGCATCGGCTTCATCCTGCCGCGATGGTCCTGCACGACCACTTGGCTGAAGCGATCTGCGTGGCTCCGATCTATCTCATGAATGCTGTGCCTTTGGTCGATGACTTTCTGGGCTGATACGCCGGTTGAAAAGAAGAGCATCAGCCCAATCATCACCGTCGCCTGTCGCATTTGCCGCAAGGATACCCGGACCTGATAGAAGCGGCTGGAACGGGCGAAGAGGGCTAATACTAGCCCCAGGGTTAACATGAAATATCCCACGTATGAGATCCATGTGCCCCATCTATCGTGGTTGACGCTCAGGTAGGTACCCAACTCGTCCCGATCGAAGGACGACTGGAAAAACCGATAGCCGTCGTAGTTGAGAATGTGGTTCATGTAGATGCGAAAGTCCTTTTGCTCACCCGAACGGGGATCGATCAACCGGACCTCGCTGGCATAGGAGGCGGCATTGTCTGTGCCGGGATAGCGCTCCATCTGGAAGTCGTGCAGCTGGATGGAGAAGGGGAGTTGCTTCTTCTTGGCTCCGTAGGATACGCCAAGTGAAGTGGTCCCAAATTGAGCCCTGGCCATTCTTCCCGCCACCCCTTTTTGGCCATAGACGGTCAGGCTCTGTGACTGGCCGTGGACCGTGAGTTGCAACCTGACCGCGGTGCGGCTTTCCCTTCGCACCTTCGGATCGCCAGAAGTGACCTCCACCGACGCGCTGGGATGAAAATCTCCAAAAACGAACCGATCCCGACCGTCGGAATACAAAGAACGAAGTACAAGCGGATGGAATTTGTCACCGCCAAGCAAAGTATCCACTTGTTGAGTAGCCATGACCCGTTGGCTCAGGGACCGGTCCGATTGGAGAAAAAGTTGATTATCCTGTTGTCGTATGTTGATCGCTCCACTAATGGGCTGGGAGTTGAAATTGAACAGCGTGCTGTACAGTCGTCGCTTCTCGCCCTCAGCCAGAAAGTACTCTTCACGTCCACTCTGACCGCCGAAAACGATTTTGATGGTGGGCTTTCCCTTTTCGGCAGGGACGAGGCTTTGCTGCGGGTTCGGAATGAAGTCGGTCAGCTTCACCTCTACCAACTGATTACCGACGAGGTACGATTCCTCAAAATCGTTGCTACCCAATGACGCAAAGAGCACTTCCTCGTCAAACTCGTAGCGGTGTTGACCATCATTCAGCGTGAACTGGAGGTATGTTTCGGCAGAGAGGAATTCGTTGGATCTGTCGTTTTCACGAATGTGCATCACACCTTCAAATCCGAAATATCTTGTGACTGCAGCCCCTGCAAGGATGACAATGATCGCGGCGTGGAAGGCTAACAGCGCCCATTTCCGTTGCTGAATCATCCTGAACTTGATGATGTTGAAGATGATGCTGGCACCAAAGAGGCCTAGCAAAACGGAAAACCACCCAGCGCGATAGACTAGTTTCTGTGCAGCGCTGGTCCCAAAGTCATTCTCGATGAAGGTGGCGGCTCCAATGCTGAGGGCGAATAAAACAATGTACATGCCAGCAGCCCGGGAGTTCACTAGTGAGAGGGCATAGCGCCTGGCAGCGTTTAAAAAGTTGCTCATAGACCTGTGTTTGCGGCGACAATGTTGCCGAGACGAGGGCCGGAGCGAAACGGTTGCCTTGGGGTGGGGAAAATATCGGGATTCCCGAACGGGTACAGGACATCCCCATGCATTATCTTACTACTTCCGTTGATCCCGAACTGCTATCACTATGAGCGAAGACCCCTACCAAATGCTTCGTCAGACTTTGAGCGCCCTTCGGCCACTCGGTGAGGAGGAATGGGAGGAACTGAAGGCCAGATGTAGTCGGGTGCACTACTCAAAGAAGGAACGACTATTGGCGGTGGGTGAGGTCTCCGATAGTTATGTTTTCATTGCTCAGGGTCTAGCTCGTCTGTACGGATACAAAGATGGAGAGGAAAAGACGCTTTTCTTTTTCAAGGAAGGTATGTTCGCAGGTTCTGTTCAGAGTTATCTTTTTGACAGGCCTAGCGAGTTGGTGCTCGAAGCGATTGAAGATGTTGAAGGTCTGGAAATTTCTAAGGACAACCTTCAATACATATGTGAGACATTTCCGGCGATTGCCAATACCCTTCTGACCTACACTCAACTGCGGTTGAATGGACTGCTTCAATTTTTCTCATCCTTCGTGCTTGACAGTCCCGAAGAGCGGTATGAGAAATTTTTGGTTACCCAACCGGACCTATTGAACCGTGTTCCACAGCACGTGATTGCCTCGTTTCTTGGGGTGACCCCAGTGTCTTTGAGCCGGATCCGCAAGCGAATTTCAGAGCGGCACTGACGTACTTATCTTTTGTTAACGTTTTTCAGTGCAGCGGGCCCTTAGCTTAGCTCTCATAATACAAACATCAAGATCATGAGAGCATTTACAACGATCACATTTTTTACATTCGGACTTATGGCAAACGCACAAGACTTAAAGAATCTCGAGAAATCAATTGTTATCAACGCCTCTGCTGAGAAAGTGTGGAGCGTGTTGACAGACTTCGAAAACTGGGAGCAATGGAACACCTTCATCATCAAGAGTGAGGGGAAAGCAGAAGTAGGCGGTAAGCTGAAGAACACGTTCGACAACGGTGGCAAAGAAATGACCTTTAAGCCGAAGGTTTTGAAAGCGGAACCCAACAAGGAATTGGTCTGGGTTGGCAGACTTTTTATGCCCGGCATTTTCGATGGGACCCATGGATTCCGTATCGAGGAGATCGCTCCTGACCAGGTGAGGTTGGTCCAGTATGAAAGCTTCAAGGGGCTGTTTAGTGGCATGATCATGAAGAAGATCCACGATGACACAGCTTCCGGTTTCGAGAGAATGAACCAGGACCTCAAAGCACGGGCAGAAGCATCCTAAAAGGCGCTCTTGTGTCTTGTTCCCGGGGACTGCCGAAGGAGTGGGTTGATATTGACCTGCTCCTTTTTTATTTGTTCTTCCTTGGCTAACGAGCTGGCTGCAGCTTCAAAACTCGTTCTCGCTCCCCGAGTTCGATCCGATAGCCCAACGGGTCTTGCTTTAGTCTTTCGCCAACTTGGTAGCACCTATCTGTTGCAGGGCATTCGATTTCGAGCAATGCGGTTTTCGTGAACTCGTCGCCAGCCTCCAGTACAATAGAGACGTCTCTCGTTTCAGTGTCGTATCGTACCTCCTTCATGCGTCCGGCATTCAAGTTGATCCACAGGCCAGTTGGGGCAACAAACACCCTCGACCTGGCAGCACTGGTGATCTCAAGCGTGATCTCTGCACCCTCTTCACGGACATTACCGCCAAATCCCAGCCAACCGAATGTGGGATCCTCGAGGAGGTACGACGAGTTGTTGATGGCGTAGCCGAAGAAGCCGGTCCCGTAATCGCCCGAGATACCGTCAATCTTCAGCGTGGAGGGAAAGGAATGAAAGGCAGCCGGGCCAAAGCCATCCTTTGTCACATTGGTAATACCACCTGTCATCCCCGCGTGGCCGACACGGAGAAGGTACAAGTCAGTTGGATTCTCACGGTATTCATTCAACACGGGGATCGCATTGAGTGCCGATCCATAATGATGCAATTGCCGCTCCAGTCGGGAGAGCTTACCGGCGTACCAAAAGTCCCAATACCGACGGGCGCTGCCGTTGTAACCCCAGTGAGGGACTGTGGGCATGTAAGCGAGGATCGCGTTGAGTGTGACCATGGCTTTTTCATCATAGCCGAAGTATTTGGACCACATGTACACTTCTTCCTGCCCGGTCGAGTCCCACGGCATTTCGCTGCCAAAAGGATAGGCCAGGGACTTCCAGAGGTCGGCACGTTTTCTCATGGTTGCCTCCAGCGCTGTCGCCATTTCGGTGAATCCCTCTTTCTTCAAGTCCTTAAGGAGCATCACGAAAATGGTCCCTTCCATCTGCCCGAACTGCGCATAGTGTGGTGCCTGCTCCACCATGGCCTGGGCCGTATGAAATGCATTTTCCAGGTACCATAGCCAGGGGTGATTGGTTACGAGGTCCTTACGGGTCCGGGCCAATCGGTACATCACCCAGTGGGCAGCCGTGACGTGAGGATAATTGTAAGACCGACCCGTAGTTTCGGCGTGTTCCCGGTTCCAGGCGGCCCAGGTGTTGTAGTTCACTGTGCTGTCATAAGTACCAGCTGGCATGGAATCGGGCTCATAGTAAAACAAGCTTTTCCTGACCCCATATTGCTGAGGTCCCTCACTGTATTGGATACCTCCCCACAGGGTTTCGTCTACAAAACGACTGAGCTTGTCGATCTCCTCTTTGTTGGGCAGTATGAGCTGCTTCATAAATGCTGCCAGGTAGGAACCGGAGCCGCCCTCGTCGCCGACCCCGACGATCCATGCTCTGCGGTCCTGTGTGAGGATTTTCCCGTGGTCGTAGTCATAGGTCATGATCGAGGGACCCCTTTGAAAGGGATCATCGGGATCATCAAACCATTGTCGTTGCGTTAGGAATTCTCCCAGCTTCCTGACTGTCTCCGCCTCACTACTGATCACCTTGTAGTGAATGGTTTGTACCAGGTCGTCGTCATAGGTGACTGTGACCCTGGCGCGCCCCCATTGTTGGCCTGTCACTTTGTACCTCTTCCAGCCATTAGTGGTTGACTCAGTTTCAGTTAAGACCAGTGCTTCAGTCGGCTCCACCCGGAGAGACCTGATACTTTCAGAGTGCCTGATGAATAAGGAACCCTCCACATCTTTTGGTAGTACATAACCCGGGGTACCCGTGGCTACGGGTCTGTTCAGTTCAGATAGCCTGTCCTCAATTGCCTTCACTGATCTTGCCAGCGTGAACCTGATCCCGTAGAAGGCGCTTTCACCGGGCTCCAATATCCGGGAAGAAGGCTCATTCCAGGGTTGGGCCTCTTTCCACTCATTGTCAGCGTGAGCCTTGGTATGTATCATCCACTCGTGAAAGCCTTCGAACGTGATGCCTCTGGGGGTGAGGTCATCATTGAGAGGACTATAAGCTTCAAATCCTGATGACGCGTCGGGAATGACCAAAAGGACCGATCCTTCACCATGAAGCCTCACGACTTGCAGGTAACCAGCGTCTTTCCCTATGTAGGGATCGTAAAAGACATTTTCGGCGTGCGCTTCCTCCAGCGATTTACCCGAGAGAATATTGTTGAAAATAAGAGGTATGCCCAGCGAGCCAATTTCCACCTCTTGTTCTGAGGTATTGAGAAATGTAAACCTCAAGGTCAGCAATCCATTTTGTTCTTCCCAGGATCTCACTACCTCGACCGGCAGATCTTCTCCCAATGTAGGCTGCAAGTCGGCAACGGCGAGCTGATTAGGGCCAGCTTCCAGTGGGATAATGTTCTTTCTTTTCCTTGCCGTAGAGTAGTCCACCCAGTCACCATCAGTGCGCAATCTGAAGTTGATATCTCCCAGGTGGTAACAGCTGTCAATGTCGCGATGCTCCATCCGGTCAGCTGGCGTGTAGTCAAAAGTCGGATCTTCCTTGGGTGCCAGTTTGCTGATGGTCTGCGAACTATTGAGGATCTCAAAGTCGAATTCAGCAAGGTCAAAAGACCGCACACCTTCGTCCACATTGAGTGTGCTCGGCCGTTCCAGCAACCGGTCCCAGGGACTGCGTCGCTGTCCACGTAACGTGATCGATAGTAGCAGCAAGGGAATAATCAGTGGTAGAAACCTAAGTAGTGAAAAAGTCTTCATGAGTAGCCGGGGGGAATTCCCGGTAAGTTAAAGGTCCTACGCCATTTCACATTTCTTGAGACCTCAATACGTCCAGTGAGACTTCAGCCTATGCATACTGAGACTACTTTTCCAGCAAAACTCAAAATAGAAAATGAAAAGAATAGTCTTAAGTGCCGCGCTCGCTGTGGCGCTCTATGCCGCCCCTGCGCAAAGTATCCGGGATCTCGATTTTATGATTGGCTCCTGGGACATTACCGAAACGATTTTTCCGGGGACGGACCGCGAATACCAGGAAAAAGGTGTTCGAACTTGCAGTTATTATCTGGGCGATCAGTTCATCAAATGCGAATCTGAAACTACCATCAGCAAAAGCGGGCGTAAGAGGTACTATGCTTACTTCTTCAACTATGACGAGAAGGAGAACTGCTATTGGGCAACGAACCTTGCGCACGACTTCCCACTACATGGTCAACAAAAGTGGTATCTGAACAAAGAGCAGAAGCTGTTGCAGGCTATCTCACCTAAAAATGTTATTGGCGACCGGTTCTTTAGAGCTACCGTTTCCTATGCAGAGCCGAATCAGATCACCTGGAAAGGCTGGCGCAGCAAGTGGGACGAAGACAAAGCGTGGCAACAGGTCTTCCACGATGTAGCCACGAAAAGTCAATAATCGACCTATCTGTCCCTGGTCGGGGCAGTTCAAAAGCTTGCCCCGACTTCGATCCAACCTATTCGATGTAGGGTGGCTAGACTTCCTGTGGCACCACGTACGGATACCGATACCTTCTACTCAATAGCATCTCCGCCGCATCATTATCGATGAATCGCTCAAATTCGCCATTGAATCTGAGTGTCTCTCCCACGCGATAGGCCACATTGGCAATGAGCGGCAAAACTGTCGACATATGCCCTTCGGCGACCTCGCAGTTCAGGTCATTGCGGTCACCAGAACGGACGGCATCTATGAAGTTGGCGTAATGTCCTTTGCTGTCGGGGGCTTTTCGGAAACTCTGATCTCCTCCTACTGCTGCGCTTTCTGCCATACCGGAGCCGGCGAAAGGTTCACTTTCTCGTCCCTTGTAGGCTTTCCATGTAGATCCGTTGAGCTCCATCCATCCTTCGGTGCCGTAGAAGGTGTTGCCAATCCGCACACCCAGATTGGCCTCAGCACCTGTATACCGCCCTCGCGTTTCAAATTCCAGGATCTTGCCATCGGCATACTCGAATGTGGAGGATTGGGTGTTTGGTGTCTCTTGTGAGCACTCGTTGCTGTCGATGCCGAAAACTCCTCCCATCGACTGGACTTTGACTGGATGCTCACGCTTGTTGAGGCCCCAACGGGCGATATCGAACTGGTGCGGCCCTTGGTTGCCTGTATCGCCATTTCCAGTATCCCAGTGCCAATGCCAGTTGTAGTGGCCTTTCTTTTCGTTGTAGGGTCGGTAGGCGGCGGGCCCTAGCCACAGGTCATAGTTCAGGGATGTCGGTGGCTCGCTGTCCTCAGCTATACCGAAGGAGTCCCGGGGTTTAAAGCAATTGCCCCGCGCCATATAAACGTCCCCGATACCTCCACCGTGAAGGAAGTCCATCGCTTGCATGACATTGCTGATAGATCGATTCTGAAACCCGACTTGGACGACACGATTGTACTTGCGGGCGGCGTCTACCATCTTTCTTCCCTCCCAGACATTGTGTGAACTGGGCTTCTCCACGTACACATGCTTCCCTGCCTGACAGGCCCAAATGGCCGACAGGGCATGCCAGTGGTTGGGTGTAGCGATCACGACTGCATCGATCTTTTTGTCGTCAAAGACCTTGCGCATATCCATCTCCGTGTCTGGCTTATGTCCTTCCTGGTTCTCGGCAACGATCTGGACCCTTTCATCAAACAGGGACGAATCAACATCACACAGCGTCTGGATTCGCACGCCGTCGCCGTACATGCTGGAAAAACTGTTCATCAATTCCCTGCCTCGTCCGCGAGTGCCGATGATAGCCAGGTTTACCCGGTCATTTGCGCCCATGACGTTGCCATAGGACTTGGCGGATAAGAAGCTTGTGCTCAAAGCGACACCAGCAGTGCCTGCTGCGGTTTTTTTAATGAAATTTCGTCGGTCGTTCATGGTTCTAACTATTTGCTATCGATATCTGTGTGTTCAATTCGTAACCGCCATTTGCTGGGTGTTAAATTCATTGGCTAGTGAGATGAGGACGTCTTCATTAGTAGGCCCCGAGATCACGGCGAGCCGGTAACGGAAAGTCGTAGACTCTCCAGTTGCCAGTGAAAAATTGAGTTCGTTCTCGCCCTTGCTGTAAGCCTTTTGCCCAAGGGTATTCGCTGAAAAAAGGCCATACGGTCTTGCATGCCAATACGTCGGGTATCCCACATTATCGGGGTGGTCAAAAATGACGATAGAAATCTCCTCTTCGTTCATCCGCCCGGACAATTGCACGTATCGAGCGCGGGTGCCCCACACGTCCGAACCTGTTAATCCCTCGCTACTGTAATAATTGCCGGTGATCGTGGAATTGTCAGGAGTCTCAACCTCTGATACATTTCCTTCCGCGTCCAAAAGTCGCGTCTTTCCTGTACGGGGGAGCTCCAATTCGCTAGTTACCCGGATGGCAAACATGCCCTCTTTCGTGTCGGTGAAGGTGACGTCCTTACCACCGGCGGTTAGTGTAGTTTCCCGATCAATGATACGAGTGGTGCCCTTCGCCCTGAAGACGAATGTTGTCACTTCGGATAGCAGGGTATTACCCTCATGGTCGTTCCAATCACTTGTTGTGATCAACACGCCCTCTTCGCCGCTTTCGACCTTTTCGACGCTTTGATGAACGATCGTGCCATATTGGGGTGCTTTTTCAGCCGGAATGGCGTCTGAGTAATTCCAAAAATCCAAGTCATTCACATCCCCATAGTTCAGCCATATGCCTACATGGTGGGGGTGGTCCACGCGCTCGCCGGCCTTGGTCTTCAGAGGAAATTGGCGAGTGATCTCATTGCCCCCGGCAGTCACCACCGGCCATAGGACAGGCTTTTTGATGGTGGAGGGGTAAATGTAGGAAGTGAATAGTTGACCGTCGAGAAGCACGTCTACTTTCTGTTCGGATTGGTTGGGAACCACCGAGAACTTTTCGTGAACAACCTCTTCAGCGTGGGACCCATCTGCTGTGGGTTTGTTCTCCGGGCTGTAGGTACAAGAGATCAGTAGTATCAGCAGGACAGAAAGTCTGGGTTTCCTCTTGGTCATTGGGTAGCTAGACAGTATGCTAAATCTAGCCACAAAGTCGGGCATGTCCCCCGATTCGGAGAAATATATGGATTGACTGCTATGACTTGGCGATCTTATCTGTGATGATGTTGTATACAACTGATCACTTTATTTGTATTTTGTACTTACTGGTCCGTTCTACTGGAGGGGGCCAAGGCGGATTGACCTGTATAGTTTGTGGACCAACACATCAATCTATGAATGTATTTGGTAGACCTATTGTCTTGGTAGGACTGGTCATCACTTTAGGCCTAAGCTGTGGTGAAGATGACGATCCGGAGCCGGACTTCTTCAGCGAATACGACTCCCGCACTTTCGAGATGGGATTCACTACGTGGCCATACGCTCCCACTTTGGAGGCGGTGGATGCTACGTACCAATTTGTGCAACAGAACGGCGATGTTTATTCTGAGCATATCGACGCCAATATTCCCTGGAGCTCGTGGATGAATAATGATCCATTGCCTCAGGAATTTACGAATGACATTCTGGGGCGTGCACAGCGGAAGTTGTCAGATGTGAAATTGACTCTGTCTGTAAGCCTCTTGAATCTGTCGAGGGATGATTTGGCTTTCGATTATGATGGCAGTGTACCTTCCTATGTATCGTTCGCTGATGAGGAGATCGAGGATGCCTACTTTAAGCACCTCGAGTATATCACCGACTTGATGGATCCCGAGTACCTGATCATGGCATTGGAAGTAAATGAATTGCTCGTCAACCGACCAGAATTGTGGGAAGGATACAAGCAACTCATGGACAACCTGCGTCCTCGGATCTCGGCGCGGTTTCCTACTGTCCAAATATCGGAGTCGATCACATTGCATAACCTGTTTAGACCGGACGTGCAGGACCCCGATGCTTTGATCGAAGACATTATTACTTATGCCAACTCCCTGGATTTTGTGGCCATCAGCTTTTATCCCTACTTCAAAGGGTTATCCACGAAGGAGGACTTTCAGGAGGCCTTCGACTTTCTTCATCGCGAAATCACAAAGCCCATCGCGTTCGCCGAAACCGGCCATCTGTCGGAAGATCTGAGTGTTGAGTCGACCAATCTCTTCATTCCAGGGAATGCCGAAGAGCAAAATGACTATCTGGAGTCATTGTTAACCAATGCACAGGAGGAGGACTATGAATACGTCATTTGGTGGACGCACCGGGACTATAACGAGCTGTGGGAGACATTCCCCGCTGAAGTCCGTGATTTGGGGAAGGTGTGGCTTAGTACAGGCATCATCAACGAAGACGGAGTTGAGAAAGAGGCTTACTCCACCTGGGCACTGGTCGAAGCCAAATGACACCGACCAGTGCCTGGTAGATTCGGGTAAAGCCGATGGACGCCAACTTGTCAGCACCGGCTGCTTTTGTCAATATTTCAATTCCTCATCCTTGGTCCAGATGCCCCAGTAGGCGCCAACATCTCCTTCCGATCCTACTTTCCATGCTTCATCGAATGACGAGAAGTAGAACATCGGGATACTGTCTTCTTCCGACCACAACTGCGCGTTGATGAAGTACTTCATGAAGCTCTCCGCGGATGGCTGTGCACCTTCCAAAGGAGTCCCTTCACTGGGCCATCCCGTCTCAGTGATGATTACCTCCTTGCCATTGGCAGCACGCTTGGCCTGATTATACATGTCCTTCATATACACCAGTGAGTAGTCGATGTGGCAGCCTTCCCAGTAAGGATAGCAGTTGGCCAGGATCACATCACAGGCCTCGGTGATTTTTGGTCTCGCGGCGAATTCGTAGTAGGCATCCACATACCCCACAGGCGTACCAGGAATCGCCTCCTTCACCTGGTGAATGAACTCCAGCAGTTCTTCTTCGGTCAGTTCCTCGCGATACATGACCTCATTGCCCACTGCAGCGATGTCCACATATCCGGCGCGAGTCACCTCGATGAGTCCTTCTATTTCTCTTTTGTTGATGTCATGGTCATCGCCGAGCCAGGCACCCACAAGTGTTTTGAGCCCGTATTCCTTAGCGATCTTCGGTATCAGCTCATTCCCTTCGGTGCATGAAAATGAACGTATCCATTTCGTGTAGGGCTTCATGATTTCCAGCCTTCGCCGGATCTGCTCCTCAGTCAGCTGGTCACCAGGTTCTTGCCCTTCCACGTAGGGGCTGGAGCATAGTCCATGCATCCCCGCCTCGAGCACTTCCCTGAATAATTCGGCAAGCTCCTCTTTCGATTTTCCCTTGACAGCCTCACCTGCCAGGGACATTAGTTTTTCTGATCGTAGTGACATGGTTGTTATTTTATTTAAACTTCTTCAGTGGCTTTTACCGGAGGGTATTTTCGCTTTGCCAACTCGTCGCGGATTTCATTGGCGCGCTTTTCATCGATATCGTAGTTGCGCATGATCAACAATGCCCCAAGGGTACCCAGGATTGGTAAACCGGTAAAGAAATAACGCAACCCATCAATTGCACCCGGAGGCTGAACGGAGAGCTCGCCGTCAAAGCCAACGATGATGAGAATTATTCCACTGAGGCCGCCGGCAATGGCAAATCCGAATTTGACCATGTACCAGTAAATGGCGCCAAAGACCCCTTCCCTTCGAACGCCATGATTAAGTTCATCTAAGTCAATTACATCCGCGGTCATGCTCATCATGAGGGTGAATAAGCTACCTATTCCAAAGGAATGAAAGGGCAGGGCGAACAGGAAAAGCCAGGGTTTTCCGGGAACGAATAGAAAGAGGAAACTGAGGTATCCTGCAATAGAGACTGATTGCGACACCATAAACGCCTTTTTCTTTCCCATTATTTTCGACATCCAGGCGACTACCGGGATGACAAAAAGGGTAGTAATTGCCGCTCCGATGGATCCAAATAATGTTGGCCAAATGTCCGACCCTTCTGGTCCCGTGATCCCACCGAATAGGTACCACACGATAATAAAGAAGGAGAAACCAGAAATCGTCATAAAGGCATTGTACACCAGAAAAGTAGAGAAGCACAATTGACGAAAGGGCCTTGACTGGAAGGCCTGCACAAACCCAATTCTGATTTTGTTCAGACTCGCACCAATACCGCTGAAACTAAGGGGCTCGAGATTATCATTCAATGTAGATCTGCTGGGGATAAACAGGCCTGGTACCATGGCACAAAAAGTGAAGAATATGGCAATGCCTATGGAAAGCTGGTGCGTACCGATTTCAAAGGTTGGAACGGCTATTTCGCCGCCTTCCATTATTGGCGGGAAGAGGTTGGGATCATAGATGATCACCCAGATCCACGGTGCCAATACCCATGCGAGCTGACCAATAAGTTGAGCCGTTGCCATGATGTTGGTACGCTCATGAAAATCATCGCTCATCTCATAGCCCATGGCCACGTAGGGTACGCTGAAAATGGTGAGGCCCAGATAGAAGGCAAATGACCACCCAAAGAAGTACCAGAAGTTTTCATACAAAGAATTGGATGCAGAGAGCTGCCACATAATGGCAAAGGCTGCTCCCATAACCAGGGCTCCTATGATTACATACTGTCTCCTTCGACCCCATCTGGATTTCGTGTTATCCGAAATGAAGCCCATGATAGGATCAGTCAGGGCGTCTGAGAGGCGGGGTAGGAAATAAACGAGGGAATACATCCATCCGGGGAATCCCAGGTTTTGCACCAAGACAGCCATGAAGATCCCTAATGCAGCGGGGAACATTTGATTGGCCAGCATGCCAACGCCAAACGCCACCTTATGGCCGAATGGGACCTTTGATCTCGCTTTGCTCATATGGTTAGTTCATTAGTTAGGTATAATAATCGTCTGGATGGCTTGTTGGTCAATCGAGATCACAGCTGAATGCTCCCCCAGGTGCACAGCTACACTTTTCGGGGAGTTGGTCATATTCAAGACCACAACCGCAATAGACCCATCAGGGTTTTGAGCGGCGGTGGCTAATAATTCTTTGTCGGACAGTTTCAAGCCGACCTTTGTCGCGCCGGGTCGTATGTATCTGCTAAAATGACTGAGCGTGTAGTACAACGGGGTGAAGTATGCCTCATCCTCCTCCGGGTCTACAATAACCGGGGCAATGCACCAGTTCTTGAACCAATTGGGCCCACCTTGACGATCCAGTACCATGTTCCAATCCACCCATCCGTCTACCCAATTGTTGAGGCATCCGATGATGTCCCGCGCATAACGATAAACCGGCACATATTTGGGGTGCAAAGGTTTTTGGTCTTCCGGTGCCCAGTCCCATCCCCAGTCCGTTGCTTCTTTCGACCAATACCATGCATCGTCTTGCCACTTGGGTACTTCCGCATCAATGCAGGCTTCCGACTGTATCAGGTGCTTTTCGGGTGCCTTTTGGTGTGCGTACTGCAACTCATCTGGAAACACCTCATAAGTGCTGGCATACCAGTGGATGGCCGTTCCATCGAAATATTCTCTACTGTCTTCGTCTCGGTACATCTCATCGACCCATTCCTTGAGGTGCTCGCGGTTTTGATCGTATCCCAGGATCTTCACCGCCCTTTTTCCATCAGCCTCAAGTCTGGGACCGAGATGGTTTTGGACGAATGCGGTCATTTCCTCAGGACTGAAATGCATGCTCTCCCAATTGTTGCCATTGCCAAGTGGCTCATTTTCTACCGTGAAGCCCCAGATGTCGATGCCCTCGGCTTGGTAGGCATCGAGGTACTTGGAGAAAAAAAGCGCCCAGGTATCATAATATTCGGGCAGCAGCTTTCCACCGACCCAGTCCTGGTTGTCTTTCATCCAGGGAGGTGCCGTCCAGGGGGAGGCGATGATCTTGAAGCCTTCCTTTGACCGGGCCATAGCCGCTTTGATGATGGGAATGACGTCTTCCCGATCCTCGTCTATGGAGAAATTCTCAAGCTCCATGTCTCCCGCTACAGGGGCGTAGGAATACTGACTGAGAGAAAAATCACAAGAATTCATGTGGGTGCGAGCCATCGAATACTTTGCGCCGCTTTCGCCGAAATAGGCTTCAATGATCTTCTCTCGATTCTCTGCTCCCATTTTGTTTAGAAGGTACGCCGTGGATTCAGTGAAGGACCCACCAAAGCCGGTGATGGTTTGGTACTTATCATCAGGTAGGATCCTGAGATCTGCAGCGTTGGAGGAGTCGTCAAAAGCAGTTACTAGCGTCAGCTTGTTCCCCGCTGCACTCGTTTCATAGACTTCCATGTCCAGCTTTTTGCTTTCGGGACTACAAGCGTTCAAGATAAGCATTGCCAGGAGGCCAGTGAGTTTAGGTTTGAGTGCAGGCATTGATGAGCGTCAGTTCGGAACCGCTTCTCCCGGGACAGGTGGGGGTAGCACATGGATCATCAGCGAATCTTTATTGCCGTCGAATGTTTTTGTGATGGTCTTGCCATCTCGGGTTAGCCCTTCAAACACGCCTTGATCCACCAGGTCCCATACCGGATATTTCGCTTGTCCATCGACCGTGATGAGCCCAAAATGATTCTCAGAGCCTTTTGGGTGTTCGGCATCTTTCCACGGCTCATCGAAGCCTTCGAAATAAAAGCACGAGATGCCCGCAGCATTGGTCCATTCGCGAAGATGTCGATAGTATAAGGCCTGCTTGTATTCATCCGTGGCCCTGGATCCGTTGACCCCATAGTGCCCCGTGGCCTGTGTTGCCCAGCCAGTCTCCCCGATGTGTACCGGTTTGTCGACACCAAGACTCTTCACATACCCCGCCACCGAGTCGTATTGTGCTTGCGCAAACTCCAGAGCGCGCAGCATGGCTGCATCTACTTTTTCGACAGTCGACAAGCCAAACTCTTCTTCCGGCACCCACCAAAACTGAGGATTATAGTGCGAGTTGTGATAGGGGTAGGTGTGCATGGAGACGTAATCCACGGCATGCACCAATTTCTCCAGATCTTCAGTATGGTAAGAACTATCGCCACCACCCCACGACAAGAAATCATCAGAGCT
Organism: Cyclobacteriaceae bacterium; assembly: GCA_965227935.1. Classification (GTDB taxonomy): domain Bacteria; phylum Bacteroidota; class Bacteroidia; order Cytophagales; family Cyclobacteriaceae; genus JAWPMT01. Next base: position 2,281,138 of record CBDDGS010000055.1, read on the forward strand.
GGTGATCCAAAGATCTTTCGGTAGCTCCCCGTTTTGCTTCAACTGCTGGAGGTGATTGACCCATTTCAGGATCACAGAGGGCTGCACATAATAGCTCTCTGCCCATCGGACCATGGCTTCATTACCCACGGCCAGGACCTTAACAATATCAGGATATTGGCTGGCCAGCCGCACAGCCTCTGCTATCTCCTTTTCGTTTCTCTCACTTTCTGCATTGTGATCGGGGGCCTCCCCGGTCCACGCGTTCTTGCAGTCGATCCATGCTCCGAGCATTACGTACATTTCAAAGCTGGGGTCTTCTTGCTTTAGTTCGCTGATGGCCTTTAGCAAGTTGGCCGCCTGCTGCAGGTGCACGTTGTACGTGCGTAGAATGCCCACTCCCATGGCCGCAAGGATCTTCATGTCGTCCTTTAGTTGGGGTAGAGTGGGCTGTATATCCCGTGTATTTTGACGATACCCACCATACGAAATGGCCAGGTATTCGGGGTTGCCTAAAATATCTTTTGCTGTCACTTCCTTCTTTTTACTGTCTTCAATTTGCTCATTACTATTGGCCTTTTGGCTGCAGGAAAAGCCTGCGACCAGAAGCGTCATAGCAATCAACAATTGTAGTTTTAGGTTCATCCTGTCGGGTTTTGAAGCTTCAAACATACGCCAATCCGGGTTGTTGCTAAAAATTTCATCGCTTTATTCTCTCCATTCCTGACATTCGTGAAAGGTAGTGGAGAGTAGTGGGAATTCACTACAGAATCAAAAAGCCGAATTTCGCGCAGGGGCTAACCTCGGAATGTTGCCGGCGGTGGAAAGTGACAGAACAAAAAAGGAGCAAACCGCATGCTTGCTCCTTTTCGAACTCTTTGGCGTGTTATGTAGGTAGGTATCTAGTTGGCGTTGATCACCGTTCCGGATCCAGAAATATTGGATGTGATGTCTGGCTGGCCTTTATAGCGGACGTTGCCACTGCCGGGTATTGTAACATTCAGCACGTCACTCACCGTCACTTCACTGCTGCCGCTACCGGAGATGAGGACATCACAACTTCTGCACGGGATCGCGAAACCGCGGTAGCTCCCGGAACCACTAATCGTGACATCCAATTCATCCAACTCAGAGAATGTGCCAGCTGCCTCTATCGAGCCGCTGCCGCTAATTACGACGCTCATCACTTCGGGGCCGTCGATGTTCATCAGCGATAGGTTCCCTGATCCGGTGAGGGCGACGTTCATATTACCCTGGTTGGCAAATTCTTCCACTGCTACTCCGCCGGACCCACTCAATTCCACACCCTCGATATTGGGAACTGTGATTTCAATTCGCATGGTACTGTACTTGTAGTTGCCATCACCCAAACCGATGTCCCAGGTGCCATTTGAGACTGTGCGATTTATGTGTTCAATGATATTCGCCTGGCTCGTGACAAGGACTTCTTGCTCTGCGCCCTGGGTGATGATGACTTCCCCTGCGATTTGAAAGTCAACGCTTCGAAAATCTTCGAGTACTATTTCTTCTGTTACTACCGGGCCCATGCCATCGACATCGTCGTCTGAGCATGAGGAAAGCAGTCCGATGGAAAGTACAGCTATGGTACTCAACTGGAGAGTTGATCGGAACTTGTTAAGGATTGTTGATTGCATCATTTGAAGTTTGTTTTTGACCGTTCCCTAGTGTATTCGATGGGATGCGCGGTCCTGTTGCAATCGACGTGCCCAAATCGCTTGAAGTCGATAAAACTTGGTCCGAAGTCGATGCGAATTATTGGTTCATCCAGGACCTGAAGCTGGCTGCCCGCTTCTGACTGACGACGACGGGATCAGCAGAGGATTGGAGTTCGACTTCAATTTTGCCATTGCCAACAGATTTGAAAGCCCTGCATGCCTTCCTGTTCAATATGACCTGCCGGTTGGCACGGAAGAACTCGTCCCGTGGAAGCATTTTTTCGAAAGCATCGAGGTTACTTGGAAGTAGGAGTTGTTCGCCATCCAGAAGAACCAGGTAGACCAGACCATTCTTGAGGTGAATGAAAGAGACCGAATCAGGCGAAACTGGCACTTTCTTTGGCCCGCTTTGAGCGAGCAGGGTAATGACTTCTCCCTGATCTGCCGTGGTCTTTGTAACCCTTCTGAACAGATCGGAAACCACGAAAAAGAGATTGACAATCAGGATGATTAGGAATTGTGGGAAGAATTCGTGTTTGAAATAACCATCTGCAACCAGATCTTGGTGCCATAGAAATTCCCACATAAGGAAAGTCAAGACAATTGCGAGAAGGGCTGGGGCGATCACGCCCATAACAATCTGAAGCAGTACCCGTCGGCGGAAGTCGCCAGTGATTTGTAGTTGCCGATTGAGATATCGGTTGACCCAGTCGACATACTCGAAAACAATAAGCACACTGATGAATGTGACCAGCATGTCGACGTAGTGGAGCGGCATCTGGTACAGCGGCAGCCAATTGTCCTTACCGATTAGGATGAGCACGTTCGCGATGAACAGTGAAATCAGTGCATTTCGGAGAAGTCGGGATCGCCACATTTATCAACCGTGTCTCGGGACAAATTACAGGAAAAAGCTATTGATTGGAAACCTTCAATATTCAACATTTCTTCTCTGCATTCCCGAAATCAGAAGAGAAGACCAATGCCTGTCTATGAATTTTCCGGTCAAACCAAAATTCATGATGAAGTCAAAAATTCAAAGTATCCTGCTGGCCTTGTTCTGCAGTACAACGGCCATGGCACAATTTCACACGCTGTCCCTACCAAAGGGAAGCAACTATGTCTATGAGAAGCAAGTCCTCGGAGTAACTGAGATCACCGTAGAGTACCACAGCCCACGTGTTCGGGAAAGAGACGTATGGAACGATGCTCACATTGTGCCGCAAAATGGCGATCCCATTCCATGGCGCGTTGGAGCGAATATGAATACGACGATCTCTTTTTCTACGGATGTGGAAGTCGAGGGTCAACCACTCCCAGCGGGCAAGTACGGTTTGCACATGATCCCAAAGGGCGGAGAGTTTGAAGTCCTTTTTGCTCACAATAACAACCTGTGGGGTAGCTACTACCTGGATCAGGAGAAGGATGTGGCCTTGCGGGTGTCAGTCACCTCAGAGCCATGTCCCTTTTCTGAAAAGCTGGACTTCGAGTTTATTCACGAATCTGGAAGCTCGATGATCATGGGTATTGAGTGGGCCGAAAAGCGGATACCATTTACGGTGAATGTCGACCTCAATGAGACGGTGATAGCCAGCCTTCGCGATGAACTTCGGGGGATCAACACGTACCGTTGGGAGGCTTGGAACGACGCGGCCAATTGGTGCTACGACAACGATGTCAATCTGGAAGAAGCCCTCGAATGGGCGCAGCGATCGATTGATGGGGGGTATGGTGGATTCGCCTACAACCGGAATGCCATGAACACGCTGACAAAAGCCAAGCTCCAAAAGAAGCTGGGACTCGTGGATGCACACGCGGAAACGCTGGAAGAAATGCTGGAGTTGAACTTCACCGCAGGGCAGTCCAATCGATTAATTTCCTACTTCCTCAATGAGGGAAACAAGGACATGGCCCTGAGCATGGCGAAGAAGGCACAGGAGCGTTATGAGGAGATCTGGTTTGTGAATCTGAACCTCGGTATAGCATACTATGCCAATGGTGATCGAAAAAGGGCAGAGAAATACGTTGAGACCGCAACGGATATGGTGCCTGATAGCTACGCCGAAAGCGTCAAGGGACTACTGGTCAAAGTGCAAGACGGAACTCTCGAAATCTAGAGAGGAAGCAGCTCGGTCGCGAGGTCATGCAACTTTTGTGCGATCGAGGTTGAATTGTTTCTGATAGGAGGTGGGTGTCATGCCCGTCTCCTTTTTGAAGGCCGCATAAAAACTGGAAGGTGTCGCGAAGCCTGCTTCAAAGGCAATGCCTTCAATTTTGTAAAGCTTGTTCCGATTGTTCTCCAGGTGCTTTTTCACTTCCTTAATGCGAAATGAATTGACCGTTTCCGGGAAGCTCTTACCATAGATCCTATTCACGCTCTTGGTGACCAGGTAGGTCGGGATACCGAATTCTTCTGAGAATTGGTTCAGTGTGACGCCGCTTCTCAGGTAGATCTTCTCCTCTTCGAAGGCCCATTTGATTGTGTTGAGGGTGTCTTCAGGAATGATAAAGCTTGACTTAATCGCGTCCTGGAGCGCCAGGGACTTGGTCATTTTGTTAATCGATAGACCATAGATCACAAGCGACGCGAAGGCACTTCCATAGGCGTAGTTGAGCATGGTGCCGGTGGAGTGCTGCGACACAAATGCGAGCCAAATCAACAGGGCGCTCAGGAGTATCAATCCATTGTACTTCCTGAGTGTTGCCGATTCATAAGCATGAGTGAAGTGCTTAAAGGCGGCAAAGGCCATGTACAATCCGATAATACCTGTCGCAGACATATATAGTATGCGATAGCTCATGGAATCATCGGTCACTTTTAGCACTAGCCCTGCCATTGGAATTAAAAGATGTAGCAAGTCCAGGGCGGCCAATCCCCGGTTTTGACTTTGTTTGATGTAAAGCAAGAGGGCGGGCCCCATAATGCTCAAAGCCAGGAAGCCGGCGATCAATCCCCACTCGGCAACATCGTAAAGAATGAAATACCAAATGGACTTGCTCAGTCTCACCGAAACCGCCAGAAATAGGACGCCAAGAAAAACGTGCGATAGGTTCTTTTGCCGCTTATTCAGGAAGAAGTTGATCGACAGTGCCAAACCAGACAGGGAGGCAGCGCCACAGAAAAGCCCGAGTAGTCCCGTTTCGTTCATAGCTATCTATTACGAGCAGGCGCGCTATCTGTTCATTAAATTATAGCGGGGTCAACATTTTCAGAATCAATTGACCTGGCTTCTTTAGAATCTTATAGTTCCCCGACCGCCTCCATCGCCCTTCCTCTCAACCTCTCTATCTCGATCTCACCGATGTGGGGATCATTGTTAGTTGGTAGTAGATCGAGTACACGGCGATAGTGTTTCCTCGCCTCTTCATCCAAGCCCCGCTGTCTTAGGAAGTAGGCCAGGTAGTAATTGACCTGGGCTGACTCAGGGTAGCTGTCATAGGCCAATTGGAAGAGGGCCAACCGGTCCTCAAAGTCCTCGTCGTGGCTCCATCCGATCCACCAGCCAAGCGGTTTGTAGGTGCTTAGTGAAAAGGGTTGATCATTTCCTCTCGACTTCAGCTGCTTGTAAATGCTATCGATGGCGGCATATCCTCTGTCAAGGTATAGCGCTTTCATTTCTGACATCGTGGGAGGTGCATCTGCCGCTTCCCAAATGAACGTTGTATTGATGACGTTTTCGATGGAGGCCAGGAAGGGTGGATCAAAAGTGCGACCCTGATCTAGTGTCTGTTCTTGGAGAAACCGCAGCATCAGTTCGTTGGCTACTTCAAAACCCCGTTGAATGTCCCCTTCGAATTCGCCAATGATATTGGGCACGAAAGAGTTGAACATACCATAGTTGAGCATGAGGAACTCCGACATCTCGGGGAAGTGAGCATAGTATCGTTTTGAATATTTGAGGTGGTCGGTGTGTGCCGGGTCAATACTGGAGTGGGGGGCGTATATGAAGAGCATAGGTAGTTGCATGCTGTGAGGCTCATACCTTGACGTGCTTTGAAGAAGCATCTGCTCAAACCGGCTTGGCAGGCCACCCTCGAGACTAATGAGGCCCTTGATTCGGGGATTGCGAGAGGCTGCTACTGCGCATACCGATGAATGGATGGCATTGGCCAAAAGGCAAACATTGGTCATGTCAGTGTTTCGCAGCTGAGCGGCTTGGGAGAGTACAAATTCCAGATCGTCTGCTGCCGCCTCGAGTCCTTTCGGCGAGACTTCAAATTCCGGCCCATCCGGTCCTTTCGACACGAATCCTACGACCACGAATCCGTGACTCGTCAGGTACTCAGCCGTGATGCTCATCGCTGAGGGTCCCGTGCCATAAGCCATGAGTACCACCGGAAATTTTCCTGGCTCGGGCTCAGCTCCTTCAAAAGCCGTGACTGCTAACAGGGAAAGAAGACCGAGCCGCTCCTCGTCGAAGGAATCCCCTCCCAGATTTCGAGTGGCCTCGATGTACAACTGCTGTGCCCGCCTGACGGTGCCAGTGTCTCTCTCGAATGACTGCTGCAATGCAAGCAATTCGGTGTAGTCCGAGAAGGTCATCTCGCGACCAGACCCCGCTTTTGCCGGATACCAGATATTGATTTGGTGCGGACGGCCAGGCATGTCGTCACTCCATCCTTCACGGGTCTGGTCGTAGGTGAAGAGCGTTCGATAGCCAACCGCATATTCCCCTAATTGAAGGTTGCCCATGATGGGATATTGCGGGACTTCAGCCGGTTGTTGACATCCGGATAGTAGCACAAGTATCAGGAGGTGAAAGTGAGCGGCGTGCGACATATGAGTTTCCATGACCATCGTTTAGGTCAAGTTTAGAGCCTCTCCCACCCTTCATAGGTCTCAATTCATGCCAGCAGGTCTCAATGGATGATTTCCCTCAAAGGTCATGCGGCTATTTTTTTGAGGGCTACACCTCACGGACCCTTCAGGAAGAAATAGGTAGGCCACCGAAAGAAGCCGCCGTGAATGGATCACCTCGATGTTGGAGAAGGCTGGACGAAATAATGGGAATAACATCGATTGGAAATTGTGGCAACAGCACAATCATCCCAATGGAATTGGCTACCAACAAAATAATGGATCAAAAGCTTGATTACCTGCACGTGAATCCTGTTGCGGCCGGGTATGTGAACGAACCTGAGCACTGGAGATTTAGCAGTGCGATCGACTACGCTGGAGGACTAGGGCTTCTGGAGGTTCATTTCCTAGAATAGTCTATGGCTTAGGCATAAGCGGGCGCTTGCGCCAATACCGGGGAATCACTGACAGAAAGGACCCGGACAAATCTGTATCAGGCTCCCGACATCCCACTCGTGTCCGTCAGCATCTCTGATCGTCGCATGGCATGCCCTGGAAAAATCATCGAAATACTCCAACTCGACCCAGTATGTTCCAATGTCTCTCACCGAAGAGGTATTGATCAAGGTAACTTGGCCTGCTACCTTAAGCACGCCGAAAGGCTCTGGAACGAAGGTGCGCCACTCAGTCTCACCAACAGTTCCATTGATCGTAAGGACTCCCGTCAATGCAGGGTACTCCCGATGCAACTTGTATTGGCTTTCCGAGATCGGCGAGTACGTATACAATTCCATTTGATTGTCAGTGTACTTCGTATGTCGAGAGCGAGTAGGACAACAGTATTGGGGCGCAACAAGTGGATCGGGAGCCCTGACAAAAGCAACGGCAGTGCCTGAATAGATGATGTGGCCATTGGTACCCTCCATTCTCTCACTCTCAAAGACAAGTACTGATGAATCATTTGGTTTAATGGTCAAATAGTCGACCGTGGGTATGGAAGAATAGATCTGATCGGATATTAATACTGCGATGGTCAGGGCATCCTCTTGCGTCAATGAGTTTTGATCATCACATGCCGAAACAACAGACAGTGCCAAAAGAAGGGCTAATATCTTGAGTGGAATTTTCAATTGATTCATATGGATTGTACCTAAGGTTAAAAAAATACCTTATCACCTCCACTCAGCAAACCACGAAAGTATATGATTAGTCAACGTGGTTTTCATTCATGTGTTGTCCTCCCGAAGTCACCCTATCCTCGGTCTGGGCCTCACTGGATGTTTTCCTTCAATGGGGTAACCGTCCGCTTGCGCCTTATTCGTCCCTCAGAATCTTCGCTGGATTCACCCGGGCTGCCTTCATGCTCTGCGTCGTAACGATGGTTACTGCAATGGCTACGACAACAAGCAGCGGTATTGCCAACATCCACCAGGTGACGTTGATGTGGTACACGAAATTCGTCAGCCAACGCTGCATCAGGAAGTAGCTCAGAGGTGTGGCGATAGCAAATGCGACGACCACGAGCTTCAAAAAGTCTGATGTCAGCAGCTGTAGGATCCGGCCAAAGGACGCTCCGAAAGTCTTGCGTATGGCTACTTCCTTCATTCGCCGATGTACGACGAAGGAGATCAACCCATACAACCCCAGGCACCCAATCGCAATCAACACCACAGTGAAAACCTGCAGCAGGCTGGAAAACCTGACCTCTTCCTCATAGAAACCATTGATATTATCATCGAAGAAGCGATAGTTCATGGCATCGTCTGGAAAAACTGAAGCCCATGACGCTTCGATGTGCTTCAAAGCCTTGCGAGTGATCTCCGGTGTGATCCCACCTTCTGGAGACGCGAACCTGATACTCACCACATTGGGTTCCTCACAGTGATAGAGGAAGGTCAGCTTGTCAATTTCATCCTTTAGCGACTTACTGTGGAAGTCATTGACTACCCCTACCACGTTGAGGTCGCTGCCACCAATGTGCACTTCCTGACCTATGGCATCTTCGGCGGTTTTGTAGTCCAGCTTTTTGGCGAGGGTTTCATTGATGATGACGCTCCTTTTCTCATCGGCGGGACGGAAGTTTCGGCCAGCGACTATTTCGATGCCGTACACCGAGAAGTATACGGAGTCGATTTGCTGTACTTCAGTCACTAGCCCTTCCCCTTGTACCTGACTGCGTTTGATGTCCCAGAAGTTAGCAGGTCGATACAAACCAGAAGGGATACTGGAGGTGAAGCTCACCTGATGAATGGCGGGGTGTGACTTCAGTTCACTCGCAAAGACATCCAACGCCCCACCATTGTCTGGAACGTCGAGATTGACGATGGCCTCCCGCTGAAATCCAAGATCTACCTTTTGGAAATACGAAACTTGGCGAAGCACAGTGAGTGTCCCCACGATGAAGGCGATCGTCAGTCCGAACTGGACAATCACCAAAGTCCGTCGAATGTGGAGATGACCTCGCTGGTCGGTGATTCCTTTTAATGCCTTCAAAGGGTGAAAACCGGAGATGATCAGTGCGGGATAGAATCCTGCGAAAAACGTGACGATGACGAGGATCGCCCCCAATCCCAACCATAGGAATGGGTCCGCCATTAGCCAGGTGGTGGAGGGAGCGCTTAGCAACTGTTGGAACTGATTGGAGACCAACTCGGCGACGATCAGACCAAGTACTCCCGATATCAATGTAAGGATGAATGACTCAGTCATGAACTGGGCGATGAGTTCGCGACGACTGCTCCCCAGCACCTTGCGCACCCCAATTTCCCGGCCTCTCAGAGAGGCTCTTGCCGTAGCAAGATTGATATAGTTAATGCATGCGGCAATCAGCAGAAACAGACCCACAGCTGCTAGCGTCCAGACTTTTTGGTTGGAGACGATGCGATGATTGTAGTTGCCGAATCTCACATCGCTGTGCACCTCATTGAGGGGCTGGACCTTGTAGCGCCTAAAGGAGTGGAGCGACTCAGGTGTTCGTGCCGCATGGACCTGATGGAGCTGTGCGTTGAGCTCATCGATAGTGGCACCAGGCATCGTCTTGATGTACAATTGATTGTCGCCGACAGGCCACCACTCGTGGCGCCTGTCTTTCGTGTAATGGACGAGGGTCGCATAAGACAGCAGCACTTTGAACGGGAAATCGGTATTGGGCGGCAGGTCGGCGATGACCCCCGTCACTTTGTATTCGGAGTCGTTGTTGACGGAGAGGATTTCACCCATGGGGTCGTCATCGCCAAAGTACTTTCGGGCAATAGACTCTGTCAGGACGACCGCGAATGGTTCTTCGAGCGCGGTGGTGGGATTGCCGGCTAACCACCGGAAGCCGGTGCCTTTGAAATCAAACATCTCGAAGAACGAAGGCTCGACCATAGCGACCCCGGTGGACTCACTGAATAGCTTGCGACGAGTGGCATCATCCGCATGAACCGCCACCTTCAGGTCTTCCCAGTCCCAGTAGAGCATGGAGGTCTGCAACTCTACAGTAGCCATGTCTGCTTCAATGGCCGGAGCTAAGGGGTAAACCGTCCCAGTACGGTATTCCTCCTGACCTTCCACCTGGCTGACGCGGACTACCCGGTAGATCCGCTCGGCATCGCTGTGGAATTGGTCGAAACTCATCTCGAACTTGAGGATGCTGAGTATAATGAGTGTTGAGGAGATGCCGATAGCGAGACCTATGGCATTGATGAGAGCGGTCGATCGGTGCGCTTTGAGGTTGCGAAAGGAAGTGCGAATCATTGGGAGAGGGGTCATGAACATTCTTGTTTGCGAGGAAATTTTTCTTCTGGCTACGATCCCAGGTCGGAAGAAGCGGATAGCGTTCCAATACAAACGCCGACGTGCTTTGGATGCACCCAGCTCCTCGCAGTCGCGCTCCCACCATTCCAGTAGGTCACCTTCGATGGCCTCGTGAAGGTGGGAGGGGCAAAACCATTTCAGGAGTTTTAGCGGAGTTCTGGGGATATCTGGCTGCATGACTACTTCAGTCTCAATTCTGGCACAAGCTGCCAAAGGTCCATGCGAACATCTTGCATCTGTTTGAGCATCGCCAGGCCTGACTTGGAGATGGTGTATACGCGCTTACGACGCCCTCCTCTTTTGTTGGTGGCGGCACTCATCTCAGAACTAACGAGTCCCTTGTCCTCCAGTCGATACAGTGTGACGTGAACCGCACTGAGGCTAATATTTCTGTTGAGGCGTTTACTGCATTCCTCGGCAATGGCCGCTCCGTAGGCGCCTTCGCGCATCGCACAGACTAGGGTAAGCACTACCTCTTCGAACTCGCCGATATTATCTTTAGACATATATATGCTTATATATTGTAAAACAAATATACGAAAGGATATACGAATGACTTAAGTGAGGGTTGCTTTTTTAGCTAGGCAAGACGCGCTTCCGGAGCATTCCGCCACGGACATCCTTGACTCCTTGTATGACAGAGAAGGCCGTGGGATCGCATTCTTCTATGATTTTGCGTATCCGGAGGTATTCGAGTCTTGTGATGACCGCGTAGATGACGCCCTTCTTCTGAGGGCTTACGCCTTTGTTTCCATAGCCTCCTTCACTCGAGAGGATGGTCACGCCTGTGCCCATTTCGTCGACGATGCGTTGTTTGATGACGTCATTGTGCTCTGACATGATCGTGATACCCAGGTATTCCTCAATACCCTGTAGGACAAAATCCATGGTTTTTGCCGCGAAGAAATAGGTGAGCATGGAATACAAGGCCGTTTCGACCCCTAGCAACAGCGCGGCGAGGGCGAAGATCAGTGCATTGACGAAGATCGTGACGTCACCGATGGAGACGTTGAATCGGCGTGTGAGGTACAGGGCCAGGATCTCCGTGCCATCAATCACACAGCCACCCCTAACGCTCATGCCGATCCCGGCACCAAGAAAAAAGCCTCCGAATACCGCGGCTAAAACAGGGTCCGTAGTTACCACCGGAAAAGGGGCCAGCAATAGCAGCGACAGGGCAATGATGGCCAGGGCGGATTTAATGATGAAGCGCGTCGACATCTGAAAGTACCCCATCACCACAAAGGGTACGTTGCCAATAATGATCGCGTAAGAAAGGTCAACAGTCGTCGTCTCGGCGAACAGAAGCGCCAGGCCTGTGGCACCGCCGTCGATGAAACGACTGGGTAGTAAGAAGCCATTCAACCCCAGGGCTCCAAGAGTAATGCCGGAAATAACGAAGAACAGTTCGCGCACGTTTTTCAGATACCGGCGTCTTGAAGCTTTTGGAGGTTTTTTGGTCATGTTGATAGACGATTCTGCAGTTGCTGTCGGGCGTGGAATATCCTATTCTTCACTGTTCCCTCCGGCACGTCCAATCTTTCGGCTATCTCATGATATTTAAATCCTCGAATACGGAGGGAGATGGCATCACGGTATCGTTGGTCAAGACCTTGTATTGTCTCCAGTATCTCATCACCGATGAGCGTACCCAAAGGATCCATTTCCTTTCTTGTATATGCCGCAGATTGTTGATCCACAGTATCCAAACTGACAAGCCGCTTGGATCGTTTGAAATGGTTGACGTATTTGTTGAAGAGAATACGTCGCAGCCATGCGCTCAGAGAGCCATTGAAGACATACCGGTGGTGATTTTGATAGGCTGCGATAAACGTTTCCTGAGTGAGGTCATTGGCGTCCTCCGGGTCTTTCGTCAGCCAGATGGCATACTTACGGAGTGGCGTTACTTGTTGCTCTAGTGCTTTGACGAAGTCAGTTTGATCGATGCATGCTTCCATACTATTCAATTGATTATTGGCCTTGAAAAAGGGGAGGTCTTCCCACGGAAACGACTAACAACCTGACCTCCCCGCTCGCAATTGAGCTATTTTCTTTCTGTGTAATGTTGGTGCCGGACCCACTTTCTCAACTCTGCAAGATCCTCAGCTGATGTCCGCAGCATCCGGCAAAATTTCTTGTATTCTTTCCAGAAGAGACGCTTATCAAAGCTGACCTTCTCCAGGATCAGTTTGCTATACTCCAGTTGACTCATAGCAACCACTTTATGGCGGCGAAAGAAATCGTTGCCGTCACTAAGTGTAGAATCAAAAACCACTTGTGGTACAATCCATCCCGTATTCTCGAGGCTCTTCTATTCATAGTCTTCTGCTCGTTCAGTTAAACGCTCATGATGCTAAGAACGAGAAAGGACCACACTATGAACATAAATTTTGATTTATGTTTTTAATGTTTTCAATAAAATTTATTTAATGAAAATAATGGAGCTGCGGCTTGAAGATATCAGGCGTGTTCCACGCTGTAAAGCCGGATGCTCTTCTCTTTGCCGCGAAGGGCAATCTCTTCGACAAATTCAGTGCTGATTTCTTCCGGTAGCTGTGCAGCTTGTAATAGTTCCTCAGAGACAAGAAGATCGTGTCCCGTTATTTTGCATTGCTCCTGTATTCGTGCTGCGGTGTTCAGCACATCCCCTACATAGACAATCTCTTTTTTCAATTCACCCACCCAGGTGACAATCACCTTCCCGCCGTGCACTCCAGCTTTGAAGTCCGGACATATCCCATACTCTGCTTCGTACTTCGGTCGCAAACGGAGGAAAATATCCTTCATTTGGAAGAAGCAGTTGAGGAAGTTGTTGTCGTCATATCCTCTGGCATAGGACCAGCTGACAATGACCTCGTCTCCGACATATTGGTAGATGCGGGCATTGGTTTTGCGAAAGGCGTCCGTAATGTCAGAATAGTAGTCCTTGAGAAAATGGGCGAATTGAAAGTGCCCCAACTTCTCGGCGATGGTGGTAGATCCTTTCAGGTCAATGAAACAAAAAATCCGTTCCACCTCCTGGGGGGTATTGTAATTGCCCAAGATGAAGTTCCACAGCTCACGCTTTCTGTGTAGGCTATTGATCTGAGCCAGTGTGACGATGATGGTGACAATGAGAAACACCGTGAGTAGATTGATGACATACATGTCATTCACGATGTATAGGGTCAACTCTTCGCGGAGGGGTATTCCCCCATTAATGGCATACCAGATGCCGTTGAGGAGAAGCAGCCAGAAGGTGGTAATGGCGGTGTAGAAGACGGACTTTAGCGCAAGATGATACAGAAAGGCTTTTTTGGCGAACTGTTCCTGAAGCAGTAGGTTGAAGACGCTCACCGAGAGCGAAACACATGCACCTACGAGGATGGCTTTGATAACCAGGGGCAAAAAGTCAACAGCGCTTTCCGTATTTCGACGTGATAGGTACTCCACACAGGAATAGATCGCACCCAAAACCCCGCCAAGAATGGCCCGGTAGCGAAGAAGTGGTTTCTCGGTACGCAGCTTTTTCAGGCCCATGAAACAATTTCAAAGTTTTTTGCAAGAATGTGAAGACATAGCGCGGAAATAGTACGTGTCTATGACTATGATCATTTTCGAGGCTCCGGATGAGAGCGATCATTCGTCGGGGAGGTCAGGTGTTTTACCTATAACTGATGAGGGGGATAGCTGGCCTGGCTGTAGTATTAAACGAGAACCACAAGTTGTGTCATGCGAAAGACTCACATACAAATCATTTGGTGCCTGTGTACTGTATTGGCTGCCTGTTCCTCTGATGATGGGAGCGAAGGAATGGATGAGAATGGGTACTTCTTTGAAGACAGCTTCGAGACATCAGGCAATGACCTTAACGAGTTGTTCCCACAGGATGGCAGTCGCTGGACCAATATCCAGTTGGTTCACCCAGAAGGTGGAACCAATGAGCTTGAGCTGAATAGTGAGGTCGTGCTGGAAGGGGCGAGCTCCCTCCGTTTCTTTTCAAAGAAAGGGGATGCCATCTTATCGAAGGTGGATATTGAAAAAGGAGGCTTTATGGCGGAGGAAGGTTCCATGATCGCAATCGAAGGTAACTTCCTCATCAGCACCGAGGGGGATATAGAAAACCTGGTGCTCGTCGACCTCGAGTGCTGCTCTTGCTGGGATCCGACCGTGCCAGACAACCAGTGTCCCGGAGTGCGGCTCATGATGAAGGGAGGTGACTACCTTTCCATCGAGCGCGGCAAGATTGTGCAATCGTCTATCATACAATCGTCCCAACCATTCCCCAGAGGAGAGTGGGTCAACGTCCGCTGGGAGATGGAGTTGTCGGCCGACGACGATGGGATGAACCGCCTGTTCATCAATGGCACGGAGGTCATTACGGAGACCGCGATGAATATGCCCAATGCCGACGTATTTCGGGAGGAATTTCAACGGCATGATATTGACTTCGAATTGGAGCAACCCATTTTTTATGAGCGCTTCCAAATTGGCGCGACTGCCAACAGTTCTCCCTCTGATATCGAGATGTACCTCGACGACGTGACACTGGAGATCACGCCTAAGATGTAACAGTCTTCCGTGAAGCGTTGTTACTTAGGCTAAAGGGTGAGATAGGATACGATGATGCTTTAGCGCTGATCAAACCTTACTGAGATCCTGCGGATGGTCCATTGGTCGACTCTTTGAGCAGTATGCCTCTGGCAAATTGGGGAAGATTTCCAGACGTCCACAGAATTCTTTAAATTTGATTTACGCGGAACGTTAGTTTTTGCAGGATAAGCGCTGCCAAAACTGGGTCTGCGATCAACCTGAAACCAAGACAATGAAAAACCAAAGAGCTACTGGCTTGAAAATCCTGCTTGCAGTGATTTTGGCCATCCCAGGAAGTCATGCCATCGGCCAAATTGACTTTGAAGGAAAAGTCACCTACCAGATCAACTACACAACGATACCTGCCGAAATGGAAGGGTATGAATCCCTGCTTCCAGTGGAGACCACGACCTATTTAAAGAGTCGGAGTTCCAGATCAGAGATAACCATGCCAATGGGAGGCACACAAACGATGATCTACAATGCAGACACAGAGGTAGCCCTGATGTTGATGGATATGCTGGGGAGCAAGACCGCGGTGCCGTTTCTCAACGGAGGCGTCGGCGATGGAGATCAAAATTCCCAGGATACCGACATTACCTATTTTGACGAGTACAAAATGATCTGCGGCTATCACTGCCAAAAGGCCCAGGTCAAGTGTCAGCTAATAGATGGCACCGTGATCAATGCCACTGTTTACTATACGATTGAGCTGAGAAACAACACGCGAATCTTTGGCGGCCTCAATGGCTTGCCTTTGGAGTACACCACTTCGGACAATGGCGTACATTCGACCGTCACTGCTACGAGTGTCACGACCGAGCCGGTCCCCGATGTATATGTGAGCCTGGTGATTCCCGAAGGCTACGATGTAGCCGATTTGGAGTAAACGGAGTGTCATTGACCGTGTCCCGGCCGGGATAGGAGCGGCAGCCGGCGTGGCCGCCGTTGGTGTTTTCACCAACGGCAATAGGTTGACCGCGCGGCCAAGCCCGCCTGCCGGCAGGCAGGCTAAAGCGGATAGCCCGATCAGCCGCCAAAAAATAATCCACCTTAAAACCCGATTCATGCAATAGGATTTCGTAACGAGCAGCTAAATAGCAAGAGAATCAAGTACTTAGGTGAGGATACATAATTAACCATTATGGTGACGAGCCAACAAAGTGTTAAGTGCTTGATTATGAAGTTATTTAGTTGCGTAGTCGGATGGCTATTGCATGATTCGGGTTAAAAGCCATATAGCCATGATCCAGTGATCCCAACTAAATTTTTAGTCAGGATTTTTGGAATTACCGAACTAAACTTTTAGTTTCGAACTAATTATTTAGTTGGGTACCTATGGATAACAAAATTCGATGAAGGAATTGACCAAGGCAGAGGAGGAGATCATGCAAGTGCTCTGGGAGCTCGACTCCGCATTTGTGAAGGACATCATCTCCGAAATGCCCGAACCGAGACCAGCTTACAGCACCGTCTCCACCATCGTCCGCATCCTGCAGCAAAAAGGTTTTGTGGGACACGAGTCGCACGGGCAGTCGCACAAGTACCACCCACTCATCACCAAGGAAGACTACACCAACTCCTTTATGAAGGGGTTCGTGTCCAAGTACTTCGATGGTTCGTATCGGGACATGGTATCGTTCTTTACCGACGAAAACAATCTAAGTGTCAATGAGTTGGAACAACTCCTACAAGAACTTAAATCACGACAATCATGAGTAACTATTTTATTGAACTCGCTGCCATACATGCCGCATTGATTGTCGCCTATTGGCTGCTGCTGAGAAAGGAAGTGCAGTATGCTCAGATGAGGTCGTACTTGATCGGCGCCACGCTTATATCCGTAGTCGTGCCGCTTCTCAAGCTCCCAACGCTATTTCCTGGCACCACGAAGCCCGTCCAGCTTGCCGCCCCAGGGGAGATCGCCATCGATAGCGCACCCATGGCTACCGTTGCACAGGCATCCAACTGGGGCATTGAGCTCCTTGTTGGCATCTACATTGCCATCACTGCCTTCTTTCTGTTCAAGTTCGCCCGCAATTTTCTGTTCATGATCCGACTGGAGCGGGGCAGCACTTTTGAAAAATATCAGGGGCACTACATTCGTCGTGTTCCGGGGCTCAAGGGTAGTTTCACCTTTTTCCATTGGATATTCCTGGGCGAGGAGATCGACAAAGGGCATCCCGAGTTCGAAGCCATTCTCGACCATGAGTCCGCACATGCCACACTGGGCCACACCTACGATCTGCTCTTCCTGGAGCTCTTCAAGGCCTGCTTTTGGTGGCTGCCGACAGCGTGGTTCACACATCAAGAAATTAAAAAAATCCACGAATACCAGGCGGACGCGTTGGCCCTCAGGTCTTACGACGTCGACCAGTATTCGTCGATACTGATCAGTTCTATTTTGAAGTCAAATGGATTGAGCCTGGCCAGCTCGTTTCATGATGGTTTAATTTTCAAGCGATTGCAAGCAATGAAACGAAAAGTCAAAAACGTCAGTCCCTGGAAGGTCGGGACATTAGCGGCACTAGGTGCCACACTATTTATCGCCTTTGCCTGTACCGAAGAGCCGGTGCAGCAGCTGGGTGCCGATGATGAGGTATTTACCATCGTCGAGGAGCGGCCACAATATGAGGCCGGAATGGACGCATTTTACAAGCATATCATGGGCGAGGTCCGATATCCCAAGGAAGCCCGACAGTCAGGAACACAAGGCAAGGTCTTTGTCCAGTTTGTCGTACAGCGAGATGGGTCAGTCACGGACGTTCAAGCGCTGAAGGGAATCGGCGCCGGTTGTGATCAGGAGGTCGTTCGGGTCCTGGAAACAGTAGGCTCATTCAAGCCCGCGAAGCAGCGGGGCCGTGCGGTCAGAACGCGTATGATCCTGCCCGTTATTTTCAAGATCAACGATGAGGCCCAGAACCCTGACAATTCTCCTTCCGGTATGGTCATCCTGGAGGAGATATTCATGAAGAAGGACAAGTTCACCGTAGAGTACGGTTACGACAATGGTGAGTGGTTTGGGACCATCTATGATCCCGCAGGCGAGAAGCTGCCAGGTACCAACATCGTCGTGCCGGGTACCACCAGGGGCACGGTCTCAGGTCTCGATGGCAAGTTTCGCCTGAAGGCCGAGGACGCCGACGAGTTGGTTGTGAGCTTCGTGGGCTTCGAAACCATGAAGCTGACGCGCGCAGCCCTCGAGGTCGTTCCGTCCACGCTTCCACCAGACGAGAACTAAGTACAGTAGCTGAGGGTACAATTCGGAGCAGCCCTGGACCGAGCTTCGAGCTCATGGACTGCCGGCTATCCGCTCGTACCTTCGCCGCGCTACCCAGCGCCGAGCCCCATTGTGTCAACGGGCATTGGCGCTATCAACAGATAATCAATACCCAAAGGTCAAAAACTCATTCCTATGAGGTAGGGGCTCTCAATGCTTGGTACCCGCTACTATCCGGGCTAGCTGGAGAGGCCTTTCCTTGTGGAGGGATTGTAGATTTCGGACTTAAGATTTTTGATTAGCATTGTCCCCAATCATAAATCCAACGCCTGGTTCGTAGCGGCGGGAAGAGTCTTCGACGGAGGAAATAGAAATCACGAGGTTGCCGGTGACAGATTAAAAAAAAGCTATGTAGTCATCCCCGGACCTGTTCCCATTGCTGTCAACTTAGTGGGAATTGAACCACAAAATGGTGAGCATGGCGTCGGTCGCAGTTATAAATCCCGCCCTTGGAGGGAGGTCAATGCTATTAAGCGAGTAACTCCGAAAGCCATTCTCAAAAGCAAAGTCATTTTGACGTAGGAAAAATCTATTTACGGTGCTAGGTCAATCGTCGATCTTATGCCAATAGATGCTTCCTGCGTCAGCATGACCTTAGAAGGTTTGCTTTGGAGAATGGCCAGACAACCGCTTAACTAATAGCATTGGGAGGTAGGTTAGGAGGGTGAGGAGATGTATTTGGAGACAAGTCACCCCCTTTTTTCCATTTCACACTTTTTTTAATCTGTCAAGCACCTTCCTGGCTAGCATTCAAAACCCCATCACTATCTGACGGCGAGAGGGAGTCTACTCTTAAAGATTGATTGTCATCCATGACAAAAGCGCTTGGCAACTGGAGGTAGAGTAACTTTATCTGTCATGAGCACATCCCACCACCATTGCTTGGTTTTCTGCTTGTTGTTAGTGGCATGCGGCCCTCGTTCGACTACTCCCAACTCTACTTGGAATCAGCGCGCCTCGGAGATCACAGACAGTCTGGATCTCTTCCTTGAAGAGCAAATGGTCGATGTCTGGTATCCCGCGGCTATCGACTCAGTGCACGGTGGTTTTCTGTCCACTTTTGATTACCAATGGCAAGCGGCGGAGACACAGCCGAAGTTCATCGTCACTCAGGCCCGACATCTGTGGACGCTCTCGAAGCTGGCGGAAAGGTATCCCGATCGCCGGGAGTTACAGAGCTACGCTGATCACGGCTTCCGGTTCTTGAAAGAAACACTTCGTGACGATGAGTTCGGCGGTTACCATTCGATGTTGCATCGCGATGGATCGCCCGACTTCTCCTCCGGGGATGGCAAGCTCATCTATGGCCAGGCATTTGTGACTTATGCGCTGGCCGCGTATGCGGAGATGTCAGGATCAGAGGAAGCACTGAGTCTCGCGCAGGAGAGCTTTCGATGGATAGAGGACCACGCATTTGATGAGGAATATGGCGGATACTTTCAGGCGACGTCGCGCGACGGCACGCCGCAGCCAGTTGAAACAACGGCGAACCCATCCAACACAGATTGGCTTTCCTACAAGGACCAGAACACTACCATTCACCTGCTCGAAGCCTACACCGAGCTCTATCAAGTCTGGCCTGATGCAAAGGTGCGAGAGCGACTGTCAAGCCTACTGACGTTGCTGCGTGATACGATCGTTCAGGAGCGTGGGTATATGCATTTGTTTTTTACACGAGACTGGCAGAAAGTATCGTTCGAAGATTCGGTTCGGCGGCACTGGCGCCATGGTCTTACTGGCTACCAATTGATGGATCATGTCAGTTTTGGGCATGACATCGAGGCAGCCTTCCTGATGCTCGAGGCTCGAGAAGCACTTGGACTGGAAGACGAGCGAACGCCGGAGGTAGCCAGGCAGCTTGTCGACCATACAATCAGGTACGGCTTTGATGGGAATCTGGGCGGGTTGTATGAGCGAGGCTATTACTTCGCCGATACCGTCACGATTATCTCCGACACCAAAACCTGGTGGGCACAGGGAGAGGCCATGAATTCGCTGCTGCTTTTCGCGCAACTCTATCCGGAGGACGTGATCTATTTCAGGGAGTTCGAGCGGCTCTGGTTGTATGTCAACAGCTACTTCCTTGATTGGGAGCATGGTGGCTGGTATGCCCAGGGCATCGATCGCCAACCGGAATTCAGGGAGCGTGCCAAAGCCCACAACTGGAAGGGGCCTTATCATACGGTGCGATCCCTGATGCTTTGTTCCGATCGCCTCAAATCTTTACTTGAACCCTAATGAGACTGATTCACTTAGTGCCGATCGCAATACTGTTCTCGTGTCAACCCACCGAAGAGACCAAGCCCACGCTGTATCTGGGGGCGGACCTTTCCTATGTCAATGAGATGCTCGACTGTGGTGGAGAATACCACGACAGCGCCGGACAAGTAGTCGATCCTTATGAGCTTTTTGCTGCAGAAGGATGCAACCTGGTACGGTTGAGGCTGTGGCATGATCCTGATTGGACAGCATTTTCGACTTTCGAGGATGTGAAAAAAGCCATCCGACGCTCGAAGGCTGAGGGCATGCGAACCTTACTTGACTTCCACTATTCGGACGACTGGGCAGATCCAGGCAAACAAGTCGTGCCAGCCGCATGGAAGGAGGTAGCAAATTGGCGTGTGCTTGGTGATTCGTTGTATCAATACACGTATGGCACGTTGGAAAAGCTGGCGCAAGAGGATCTTCTGCCGGATATGGTGCAGGTGGGTAATGAGATCAATTCCGAGATCTGTATGCCGCTATCAGCTGACAATTATGACTCCATCCACTGGCAGCGAAATGTTCACCTGCTGAATCGCGGCCTACAGGCCGTGGAAGATGCGGCGCGGGACTTTGACCGGCCCATTGAGCGGATGATCCATATCGCGCAACCAGAAAATGCTGAGTGGTGGTTCCCACAAGCATTTGAAAATGGACTCGGTGATTTTGAGTGGATCGCTCTGTCTTATTACCCCAAGTGGTCCAAATACAAATTGGATGAAGTCTCTGTGGCGCTCTCAAAACTACGTGACAACCACTCCCGTCGAATAATGGTAGTAGAGACAGCCTATCCACACGGGTTCCAAAATGTGGATAGTGCCAATAATATCATGGGCCCTGACGCAGTGATTGAGGGGTACCCTGCTACACCAGCTGGTCAAAAGGACTTCATGATTGCTCTGACTGACGCCGTAATCAAAGGTGGGGGAGAGGGCGTCATCTACTGGGAGCCGGCTTGGATTTCGACACCTTGCAGTACACGATGGGGAGTAGGGTCCCATTGGGACAATGTCACCTTCTTCGACGCTCACGATGACAATAGGGCTCTACAGGCTTTTGACTTCTTCGACCCCTCCCTCTACAGCAGATAGGGCCATTCTCCGTCCCAAACCCTAAATCAGAAATCAATAATCGCCAATCTCAAATCTCAAATCATAAATCCCCAATCCCAAATCATAAATCCCAAATCAGAAATCAGCAATCTCAAATCCCCATCCTAAACCCTCAATCTCAAATCCTCAATCCCCATCCTCAATACCGTCTGCCGTCCACCATTATCAAAAATCCCAAATCCTAAATCCTCAATCCCCATCATAAATCCCCAATTCTCCATTTTCAATTTTCAATTCTCAATTACCAAAACCACATTCCCCTTCTTATGCCCTTTCTCCACATACCTATGGGCTTCAGCCGCTTGCGGCAATTGGTAGATTCTGTCAATAACGGCATCCAGTTTTCCTTGTGAGAGGAGGTCTCTCAAAATTTTGAAGTCATACTTCTTTTCATCGTTATTTCGTAATCCCGTGGCAGCAAACAACAGCCTTTGGCCTTTCGAGCGAGAAGTAAGTAGCATGTTCCACAGGTCTGACAGCCTGGGCACTGGAGACAAAAAGACCCCTTGAGCGGTCAATGCTCTTCTGCTTTGCATGAATGAAAGCTTGCCCACCGTGTCGAAGATGACATCGTACTTCTGTGCACTCTGAGTGAAGTCCTCCTGCGTGTAGTCGATGACATGATCCGCACCGAGGGATCTGACCATCTGCATATTCTTGGTACTACAGACAGCCGTGACAGTAGCCCCCATTTCCTTTGCGATTTGAACTGCCGCCGTACCGATGCTTCCTGATGCTCCATTGATCAGGATGGATTGTCCCGATTGGAGCTGGATGGTGCCATTCAGGAAGGCATAGGCCGTTGATGAGCCCTCAATTATGGCGGCTGCTTCCTCGTGGGTGACGTTGGAGGGTTTGGTCAATACTACGTCATCCTCAGACATCACTGCATACTCGGCGTAAGTGCCACCGGCAACATCGGTCGCCCCATAGACATTGTCACCGATATTGAAGTTGGTCACATGCTTGCCGACGCTCAGTACTTCTCCTGAGAAATCCGTGCCGCCGATCAGGTTATTGGGCTTGAGCAGACCCATGAAGAGTCGACCGATGTAGGGCTTACCAGTTCTAATGGACATTTGCGCTGCAGTGACGGAGGTCGCGTGGACTCTCACGAGGATCTCATTGTCTTTCGGTACAGGTACGGCCACGTTCTCCAATTGCAATACCTCAGGCCCTCCGTACTTGCGTGTTACAATGGCGTTCATGGTTTGTAGTGTTGTTTGCGTTTGCATGGCTTCGATAGTTTTTATGTTATTGATGATTCGAAGCTAGAGCCACCACGTACGGATTTCGTTCCGGATTAGAAATCCGAACGTTTTAAGAATGTACTGATTTCCAATACGCCTTGGGCGTCATCCCCGTAGCCTTCTTGAAGTAGGTATTGAAAACGGTCTTGGAGTTGAAGCCACTCTCATAAGCAAGGGCCAGGATGGTGAAGTTCTGATTCGCCGGATCGCTGACCTTCTCCTTGAAGGCCGTGAGTCGGTAGCTATTGACAAACTCTGAGAAATTCTGATCAAAGCCCTCGTTGAGCAATTGCGACAGCTGATTGGCGGGTATCCCCAGCTTTTCCGCCAGATCCCTCAAAGAGAGGTAGGGGTCAAGGTAGGGTTGACTCTCTTGCATCAGCGTGACGAGTGCCTTACGTTGGTCAGACAGCAATTCCGGATCGAGTAATGACTTCTTGTACCTTGATGGTTCGTCAGCGGTGGAAGAGACGGATGGAAGTACCTGATCCATGAGCTCGCGAAAACGTGGGTACTGACGCAATGGTTTGAGGACAGGATCGACTTTGATATAAACCAATAGCGGGAAACGATACTCGAATGCCTTCGCCAGGTAATCTATGGCCTGCTCGTGATTGCCTCGCAGTGTCTCACAAAAGATCAGGAGATGCAGGGCATGTTGCAGATCATCCGTATTGCGGGCTTCCTCCAGGCTGTTGATCAAAGGTTGCGCCTTTTCGTATTCGCCCATGGCACAATGCACCATGGCCTGTCCGCCATCCCGCATGATATCATCAGAGGTGTCGGTCAGGTTTTGAAAATGCACGAGCGCTTCCTCGAATTTTGCAGTCAAGATGTAGGCCAGTCCCAGCTCGAGGTTGGACACGGCTCCTTCGGGTTTCAGTTCCAGACTCTTGAGATAGTAAGCGATGGCTTCCTCATAGTCTTCTTGTAGGTAGAAAACGGAGCCTAGTAAGTGGTGATTGATGTCAGAGAACGGATCGAGCTGCATAGCCGTCTGGAGGTAGCGATTGGCTGTTTTGAACTTCCTCTCGGCAAGCAGCACACTCGCCATGGTCTGATAGTAGTCCACCAGCGGCAAACCGTCTTCAACTCGGGCAAGATGCTCATAAGCTTTGGCGGCATCCCAATCTTGCAGGTATGCAATCCAGGCTAATTGTAGCTGGCACTCCGGCAGCGTTTCGTCCAACTCGATGGCTTTGCTGAGGTACTTATACCCCTCGGCAAATCCTTCGGCGGAAGACATGAAACCCATCACCGCTTTGAATGTGTAGGCCTGGTGTAGCCCCAGATACGCGTAGACATAGTCGGGTTGCCTTGTGATCAGGTCCAGCAGAATTTCAATGGCACGATCGATGTCCGCCTTGTGCATTTTGAGTAGGAGGTGCCTGCTCCGGAGGTACTCAGAATACGCTTCGCCAGGAACATGAGGATCCTTGACCAGATGCTTCTCGATGGTCATGTGGCCCACATGTTCGCGGAGTTTGTCGGCGATAAGGAGGCTGATCTCATCTTGCACCTCGAAGATGTTGTCGAGTTGGCGGTCAAAGGTTTCGGACCAGAAGTGAGCATCCTCCCCCACATCTATCAACTGGGCGGTGATACGCATCTGCTTGCCAGCCAGACGGACGCTACCCTCCAGTATATTGGCGACATTCAATTCTTTGCCGATTTGCTGTAGGCGGAGTTCCGACTTTTTGAAGTGAAATGAAGACGTGCGCGAAGTGACTTTCAGCTCCGGTACTTTGGTCAGGGCATTGATGATCTCTTCGGTGATGCCGTCGCTGAAGAACTCATTTTCTTCGCTGGTACTCATGTTGACAAAGGGTAGGACCGCTATCGATCTGATGGGGTGGCCTTTGCCCTTGACCTTTTCCGCAGCGGGAACTACGAGGGGCTCATTTGATAGCGCAAAGACCTCTATCGGATGGGCGACGTTCTTGAACTCAAACCTTCCTAGCGTCTCGGTTGCGAATTGCTGCTGGTTACTCAGTTCTTGCTGTACCCTCTCGGAGAAAAGGACTGCGCCGGGTACACTGAGGCTCTCGATTCTTGAGGCCACATTGACTCCGTCACCATAGACTTCGGTGTCGCTGTGGATGATATCGCCGACATGCAATCCCATGCGAACGGGGATATTTTCGGCCTGTAGCTCTTTTTGCATTTCCAGGGCGCAGGTCACTGCCTGGATGGCGCTCTTGAAGATACTCAGGGTGCCATCCCCATAGTATTGAATGATATTCCCCTGGTAATGCTCGTGAGCTCCCTCGAATATCTTCCGATGGGTCTGGCGAGTGGCGATCGCCTTTCGCTCATCCTTTTGCATCATGGCTGTGTAGCCCGCTATGTCAGTAAAAAGGATGGCAGCAAGTTGACGCATGAGAGGCTTGGATCGGCCTCAAAGCTACCACCGAATCAAGAATTTGCTATGGTCGAAAGGGCTTTATCGCTTGATGAAATTGACAGCACCGGAAGCGGTCCGAAGTGTGTAGATACCCGCCTCAAGAGCAGAAACGTCTACTTGTAGTTGCGTGGCGGATTTTAAAATGGCCGGTACCCGATCCCGAACGACTTGACCTGTAATATTCAAAATCTGTAGCGCAGCCAGATCTTCTGGATTGCCTTTCACATACAGGACATCTCCGGTCGGATTGGGATAGACGGTCAAAGTTTCATCGAAGTCACCGATTGTCACCTGTCGGATATCCGAGTGGCTGTATTGTCCATCAAAGTCCGTTTGCTTCAGGCGATAGTAGGAGAGACCATACAGGGGGGCATCATCATATGCCTGATAGTCGAGAAGCTCATTGGAATCGCCCGCTCCAGGAAGCATGATGATGGGGTCCCATTGGACGTTGTCTGGAGATCTCTCAATTGTAAAGTAGTCATTGTCGTCCTCTGACGCCGTTGACCATTCCAGCTTCACCGAGCGACCTTCCTCGACTACATCGGCCTCAAAGCCAACGAGCTCGATAGGTAGTGTCGTACCGAGGGACACCGATCCCAATGTCACGTAGCTCGTCGTATTCATGGGTACGTGTGCAGTAGTGATTCCCTCTACGATGATTGACCCCACAGAGAATGTCAGGCCATCAGCTGGACCAAAGACCAGTGCGTTACTGAAATCGCCATCGCTGTCCACGAGCAATCGGACATCATTGATGTCAAAACTCCCGGCACTGTCCCATTCAAATTCAAGGTGAAAGGCGTCGGAGAAATTGGTGTTTGTAATTTTCCACTCCCGATCGAAGCGACTCTTTATGCCGGTAGGCATTTCGGTGCTGCTACCCGTTGCGCGCTTGAGCCCACCATCATGACCCATCACGACGTAAGAAATATCATTCGTGATGGTCCCCGTGTTGGCATTGTTATCAGCGGCCAGGTTATCAACCCATGCGATTAATGAGTCGCTCTCATTTTTGGATTGCTTGATGTACAGCGAGGAGATGTCGTCCCTACCTAGGGCCACAACCTGATTGTTGTACGTCGGGCTTTCAGAGGCATCCCAGATGGTAGTCCCGTCGGAAGCCAGGTAATCGCCGGCGGTACCTCCACCGGAGTCGTTCATGGTAATGGAATACTTCATGGCCAGGTAGGACTGTACCTTGGCAATTTCCGTGGCACTAAGAGAGGTATTGAATACAATGTACTCGGATGTATAGTTCTGAGTATAAGCGTTCAACACTGGTCTGCAGCCCAAAGTAAAATCTCCGGTATTACCTGCTGCGGTCATGGTCACGGGCCCTGTTGTACCCTCGATGACACCATTGACATAAATATCTATGGTAGTGGCGTCATTGTACGTGACGATGAGCGCATTGTCATTTTCGATGACTGTAGTGCCACCCACGCTTGAACTCACGACATCCGTCCGCATCGTACCCACTGATCTGTTTTCGAAGTAACCCATTCGCTGTCCAGCGCCGACATTCTCCCATCCGGCCAGCACTTCTGTGGCAACCTTAGGGAATCGCCGTACTACGTAGAAAACGGTATTGTTCTGGTCGCTAAACAACACATCGGCATCGACATTGGCCTTCATGAGGTTGTCATCTACACCGTCGAAGTATACCGCCGGCTGGTAACTCTTATCGTTGGCGACCAGGGTGGGGTTGTCGTTGTTGACAGTCACTTCACTGAAATTGGCATTGACGGCGTAGTTCTCCCATTCATCGATCGCTCCGGAGCTGACTTCCACACCTCCGTTCTTCAATCCATAGTCTGCGCGTAACCAGAGTGTAAGGTTGGTGCTTACGCCCCCGGGATACCCGGAGTCTTTGCCCAGGGTGAAGTAATTATTGTTGCTGAGCGATACATTGTCAAATGTGAGGGTGTCACCACTGACACTTGAGGCCACGTAGGTGGTAGCGCCACTGGTGAAGTTAATGTCCGTATCAACGTGCAAGGCATGCTCGGCAGCATTGCCATTATTGGGGAGAATTACCCGAAGGGTCACACTTCCGGGAGTGCCGTTGACGGCTACTTTCCAGTTCCTGCCAAGTATACTGTTGTAATCGGGGTGGGGGTTGGTCGTACTGAAACTGGCCGTGCCGTTGTCATTACCCCAGACGATAAAGTCCAGGTCATTGGTGAAGGTGCTCCCCTTGTCCATAATGATCATAGCATCACTACTTGTACTCAGGGACTTTGTTTGAGAGAGTAAGGACTCGTCATCCCGTCCTATGCCCGCTACATCTCGATGATAGCCGGAGTTGGTAGTAGCGTTCCAGAGTACCGTGCCATCCGAGGCGATGTAGTCCTCGCCACTTGCGAGCGTAAAGCCGTACTTTATTGCTAAGTAGCTGTAGATTTTTGACAGGTCTGTGGCCGACAGCGTTGAGCTAAAGGCTACGATCTCCGAGACATACCCCTCAAATCCCCTCGAGCCGGCGAAGCCTTTTCCAACATGTCCGGTGATACCTGCTACCGTGGCTGTATTGGCGTCTGTATTGCTGACGGCCGTGCCGTCGCGAAGTTCGTAGACGGTCTTCCCGCTGGCAGTATTAAGCTCGCCACGGAGGAGTGCCACGGATGTTTCAGGAGAGTCAAATGCGTTGACAGTGACATTCAAGTTGTTACCATAGTGAGACAGCCTCGCAGCAGTATTGGTCTGATAGCCAAAATGCAGCCCTTGATTGGCTGTACAGCCTGAACAAGAGGTGCCCAGGAGGTAGTTATCGGAATTGGAGTTATCCCTTTCTACAACAGCAATCAAGTTGTACGAGGAACCCTTGATCTCATCGAGATTGGCCTCAAAGTAGCCGTTGTCACCATTGGTGAAGTACACCGCCGGATTGAAGTTGTGCACTTCGCTCGACAGTGTGGCGTAGTCTCCGGTGCCTGCCTGTGTGGCGTGATACGCATTGCCAGAGAAGTCCCCCCATGTCGTAATCGGTGAGCCATCTACGGCTTGATCCGCCTTCAGCCACAGCGCGAGGTTGGCGGTGATACTTCCCGGACCGATCATGGTTTCTGATGCACCCAGGTTGTAGAAAGTACCGGGACTGCTTTGGTTGTTGTATTCGGTGGTCAGCCAGTCTGCCGATCGAGCGATGTCGGAGATTCTTACTTCATCCAGGCTGCAATTGCCAAAGTGATCGATGGTATTGCGATTGTTGCGGGCACCTAGTACCATGCTGTGTTGCAAATTACTGAAGGTATTGGGGTCTTTGTTATCAACACTGACCGAGGTGGCCACACCGTCGAAGTAGATATCAATGGCGCCATTGCCCGTTCTTTTGACGTAGGTAATTTGGTGCCAGCCTCCATCGTTGAAGCCGGTAATATCTGATCCGCTCCTTTGTTGTACCGTGGGGCTAGAACTATCTCTAACAAAGAATCGGGTGTCTCCAGTAGACTCTGAGCCGAATGGTCGTACGCTGTTTAACTCGCATAATATAGCGGTGTTATTCGATGTGTTCAGAAATCCCATCGCCGAGAAGATGGTTGCTTGCGTCGTATTGATCCAGAATTGAAACGTGGCCTCGCTGAGATTCGAGCCAAAATTGCCCAAGGTATCCACATCAATGTACTCGTTGACGCCATCGAACGACAGCGCATCACCCAACTGACCTGTTACGAGGTCACCAGCTTCCATATTATTGGCGGTTCCGTCGTTCGTTGTGGATGTCGCATCCGGGATCTGTGGCGCTGTCCCACTTGGGTCATCAGACATGTGCCAGACAGCCGTGTAGTTACTGTCCCAGGTACCCGTCGACGACTGATCGGTACTGATACTGGTATTGCCATAATACATGTAGATGTTGGTGTCGTCATTGAAGTCAAGAAGGGGTATTCGGACCCAAGCAACTACGGCGCCGGTAGAGGCCGTGTACTTTTCCAACTGATGGTCCAGCTGTGTGACGCCATCTGCAGCCGTGAAGACGATGTCGTAGCCATTGCTATTCATGACGTTGCCGCCGTTGGGGAAGGTACGCAGGTCAGTATCCGTATGGCTGATCAACACAGGAAAGTTGGCGTGATCTGCCGATCCTGACACCTGACCATTGAGGATGGTGATCTGCTTACGGAAGCTATAACCTGCCAACTGAGCATTTGCCGTCTCTATGCAGCCGATCAGAGAGATCAACAGAATGACAGCAAAGCGGATACCGCTTGCTGACCAGACAGGATAGCCAGTCATTGCGTGTGAGTTGCATGTGTTCGTTCCTGGCGGCGAAGTTTTCATATTTGTCTAGCTAATTGGCTTCCACCCGAAGCATGCACATGAGTGGGCGGGGCCATCCTATCAAACAGGGCAATCCAACATGTAAACTAGAAAAACATATTGCGTTTAACGTTTTGTTTTTGTCAAACCGGAAGAATAAGTCGATGAACAGTAGCTATTTGTCGTTTATTAACGTTTCATGTATACGCCATTCAATCATCTATCAGACTTTGGCGGAGGACGTTGCTGTTATTCTAGGGACTTACCTCTTGATGAACTTGATAGCTCTTGATCTGGTACGAAGTGTGTAGATCCCGGTTGGTAGCCCCGATACATCCAGTCGGATCTCCGTGGGGCTTACTCTTTTGATCATGAGTCCATCCTGCACCCGCTGACCCGATAGGAAGACGATTTCAATCGATGCCAATTCCTCGGGGTCACCTTTCACATGGAGTTCGCCCTGTGTCGGATTCGGATAGACGGTCATCTCCTTCGCAAACTCACCAATGGTCACTTCACGCAGTTCGGAGTGAGTGAACTGTCCATCAAAATCAGTCTGCTTCAGTCGGTAGTAGGAGAGGCCATAGAGCGGGTCATCATCGTAGGCTGTATACTCCAACACCTCGTTAGACGTTCCTGCACCTGGAAGTATCAGGACGGGTTTCCAATCGATATTATTGTACGATCTCTCGACGGTAAAGAAGTCGTTGTCGATCTCGGATGCCGTGGCCCAGTCGAGCTGTACGGCTCGGCCATCATCTATGACGGTGGCATCGAAGTTGATCAATTCGATGGGCAGCGGCGTACTTCCCACTGATGCCACTGTCACGTAGGAAGTCGTATTGGCTGGGATGTGAGTGGAATTCAGTCCATCCACAATGATCGAGCCCTGTGTGAACGTAAGGCCATCTGCAGGCCCTAATATCGTGGCATTGCTGAAGTCCCCATCACTATCGACGAGGAGCCTGATGTCATTGATGTCAAAGGCGCCCAGTTCTTCCCACTCGATTTCCATGCCCCACGTATCTGCAAAGTTCACATTGGTGATCTTCCATTCTCTCAGGAATCTTGCCGTGACCGTCGCGGGCATTTCGGTTTCATCCCAGGCGCTGCTGAGTCGCTCTCCATTATGGCCTATGACCAGATAGGAGATGTCACTGGAGATAGAGCCGGTATTCGATGCATTGTCTGCGGCCAGGCTGCCTACATATACACGTAAGGAATCGTCCATCGAACGTGATTGGCGCTGATCGAGTTTGGAATTGTCATCCCTGCCCAGGGCTATAATGCTGTTATGGTAGCCGGCATTGTTGTCAGCGTCCCAAACAGTGGAGCCATCGCTTGCCACATAATCGCCATCCGTTCCACCGCCACTATTGTCCAGGGTGATGCTGTACTTGACCGCCAGGTAAGTCTCGATTTTGGAGACTTCAGTATCGTCTTTCTCTGAATTGTAGACGATAGCTTCGGCAATGTATCCATCAAACAAGGCGGCACCTGAGTTTCTCGTACCTAATTCTATGGCTCCACCATCGGTGAAATTGTAGGTAGTTGTATTGGTATTGGTCAAGCCATCCAGGGTGCTCATGTTATCAGGTCCACCTACGCCATATCGGATACCTACAATATGAGGCTGACCCTGTACAAAACCTGATACTACTCCCCAATTTGTTCCCCCGTGTCGAATGCGGAGGTCGCCGGTATTCGTATGGCGCATATCATGGTCTCCGCTCGGGTCGCTGGCGATGATCGACCTGCCCGCGGTGATGTCGTCTGATATAACCACTGCGTACTTGGTATAGGCGTTGTTGTCACCGATGATCCCAGTGGCGGTTGTGGATAGGTAGTCAGAAGCACCATCAAAGTCCACCGCAGGGTTGTAGTTGATACCGTTGGCTACGTAGGTGGGACCACCTGATGCTGTGGCATCATTTCCCTGTGAGCTTTTGTCCTCCCATCCTGTCACCGTTGCTCCTCCCACGAGACCGTCGTTAGACTTCAGCCAGACCTCCAGGTTGGCCGTGATATGACCCGGAGCCGCCTCAATGAAGCCGAAGGTAAACCGATCATTGTTGGTTATCGCGTCAACTCCAAGAAACCGGAACGTATTGCCAGTCACCAGGTAAGAGCCCCGAATGGGTGTTTCATCAGAAAAAACGCCATCGTTGTCTGTATCCACCAATAACCTGAGCAGGGTAGTATCGGTTGTGCCTACCGCCGACAGATCGCACCATATATCGACAGCACCTACGTCAACCGCACCGGAACCCGAATGCTCACTAACCCGCCATGTCCTAACTAAACGGCTATCGACACCCGTTGGCACGTCCGCGTATTCTGTAGCCGTCATGGCCCCATTGTTGTGTCCCCACATCATGAATTCGCTATTGCCAAGATCCGTTGGGTTGAGCATACGGATGATGCCTCCTTGTGCATCTGTATGGTTACTGCCATCAGCTGCCTGACCGATACCAGCTACTTCATAGTCGTAATCGCCGGCACCGGCGTTGTCCTCGTTGTAGACATTGTAGTTGGTGAGGTTGATCGCATATTTTGCAGAAAGGTAGTTAGCGATAATGATGCGTTGAGCGTCATTCACGGCGACATCGTATTCTATGATCTCGCTGATGTCTCCCTGGAAGTGCTCGCCTCGGTCGTAGGATCTTCCGATCAGAAGATTGTCATTCTTACCCCCTCCACCAGCGTCATAGTTGATCGGTCCTGCGAAGGTAGCTGTTACGGGTGTGGCTTCACTTTTGTAGGCGGATAATTCGTCATCCGTAGTATTGAAAACCAATCCCCAGATATGGTTCGTGCCATAGTCTGTGATCGATACCTGCACACCTGGGTTGGCATAATCTTCTACCCAGACATTGATATTTCCAGTGCCGTTCTCACGACCGAAGCCCCATCCATCATCCCAATTGTCGTCATCGGCTGCAAAGAGGACTGAGGCCCAGTTGTCACCATTGTCGTAGTGCCCGGCCCAGAAGACTGATAGTTCTTCTGTAGGTAAGATCTCGGAATTGCCAGCTACTTCCATGGCATCGCCGTCATTGTTGACACCATCGAATCTCACTGTCGGACGACTATTTCCTCCAGCTGTGGAGTAATAGTGCGGAGCAGTATTTGGATCAGCCAGCGAACTAGTGGCAGTGGCATTGTTACCGTTGCCTGATTGATCTACCCAGGTACTCAATTCCGCTGTATTGGAAACGCCAGTAATGGCGTCGGCGTCCAGCCACAGGGAAAGGTTGGAACTTCCATCAGTACTTCCCACCCCGCCAGGGCCATTGGGTGCCGCCCCTGATAGGTCCAGGAGTGGGGTTGCAGCTCGATCTGCAGTTCCGAGTGTGAAGCGATCGTTGTTGGTGATGGTGGAGACGCCTGGGAACTGGTAAGTATTGCCCGATACCAGTGTTGCACCGGTAATGGCAGTTTCATCGGCGTAGGTACCGTCGTTGTCCGTATCTACCAAAAGGACCAGATCATCTGGGTCTATGTCTCCCATACCGTCCAGGTCGAAGCTGATATGAACGCTTCCGACATTCACAGCGGTCAACGAAGTATTGCGCTCACTTACGCGCCATTGCCCCACAAATCTTGCCTCGACGCCCGCAGGGATGTCCGACAGATTGTTGGCTGCTAGTTCACCATTATCGAAGCCCCAAAAGAAGAATTCTCCGTTGTTGAGATTGGTTGGGTTCGATACTCTTACGATACCGGTTCCCTGCGAATCATCGTGGATATTGGAAGCATTGACTCTTCCTATTCCGGCTACGTGATGGTCAAAATCTCCCTGAGCCGCGTTGTCTTTGTTGTAAATATCATTTGCCGATAGGGCGATATCATATTTTGCTGAGAGATAGTTATTGAGAATAATCCTTTCAGCGTCATTGAGTGCGGCATCATATAGAATTATTTCCTCGATATGTCCTGTCATGAAATAGGCTGGGCCAGCGTCATCAGGTCCTACTCCGATCAGCAGATTATCGTTGCCTCCCGCGTCATAGCTGAGAGCCCCCATGAAGCCCGAGAAGGTGCTTACTGCCTCGCTGCGATAGCCATACCCAGTATTGCTGGTGGTATTGTAAATGAGACCGTAGATACGATTGGCGGCCGGATTGTCAATAGTTGTTTGATAGGAAAAATAACCCGCTGTGTTGTAGTCTTCGACATAAAATAGCATGTCCTCGGAGTTGCTATCCTCTCCAATTCCCCAGCCGTCGTCCCAGGCGTCGTATGAACTTGCACTGACGAGGCAGGCCCAGCTGTCACTGGCGACATCATAGCTGGAAGCCACGAAAACGGAGACTTCACTGGTGGGGAAGATCTCCCCATTGCTATTTACATAGAGGTATTCAGAGTTGGTGTCATCAAAGTAGACCGCTGGCCGGCCATTGCCACCTCCAGCGGAAGAGTAGCTAGGAGCTGTACCGATGACGACATTGTTGCCATTGCCCGATTGATCTGCCCATGAACTGATATCTGCACCTTCACTGACTCCGGAGATTGTTCCAGCATCAAGCCAGAGTGAAAGATTGCTTGTGCCATCGGTGGAGCCGATACCTCCAGGTCCATCTTGCGCGTAGGTGGTCGTAATGCTCAACGAGAGCAGCAAACAAACGATACCCACAACCCACGCCCTTCCATCTCGGTGTGGCGTACGCTTCATTTGAAGAGATATAGTCGCCGTTACCCTTTTCATCGTCTATCTGGTTGGCATCGTGTAGCTGTAAGGATTATCGACTATGGCGAGTCGGTGCTCTAGCGATGCGCAGTCAGTCCATGCCCTAAGTTTCTCAGTGGAAAATACGGCAAACGCAGTCGCCTAGTGAAAAGTAACGATGCGAGACGGCAAATTAGCCGCTAGATCGGCACTATTGGCGCATACTACAAGCGTTACTTCTGGGAGAAGTGCAGATAAATAGGTCAAACTTTCAAATACCAGAAACTCCTTGGTTTCGGTATTTGGACTTGTTTTTACGGTCGCATCAGCCGATGCTGTCTACGGATTCCAGGTGAATTTCAGGCCTTGTTCCGCCACCTGAACAATGTATACTCCTGGATATAAACCACTGGTATTTAGGGATATAAGGTTGGATTCCAGCCTTGGTGTAACTTGTACCATCCCAGTAACGTCTTGACCTAGTACATTGTAAACGGTCAAATGTTCTCCATTGACTGCAGGACCCTGAACGGTGAAGGAATTCCCGGTCAGGCTAGGGTATAAAAGCGTTTCACCATTGGATCCGACGTCGATAACCTTGACTCTGGAGTGAGCATAGACCCCATCAAAGTCGGTTTGCTTCAGGCGGTAGTATGACCCACCATAAATCGGGTTTCTGTCCACCATGGAATAACTCACGGGCACGGCGGAGTTGCCTGCGCCGGGCACATGCCCCAATGATTCCCATTCTCTACCATCCTTTGACCGCTCAATCGTAAAGAAGTCGCTGTTCGTTTCGGTCGTGGTCGCCCACTGCACCAATACGCTATGGTCATGATCCCGATAGACGGGAGTGAAATGAACCAGCCCATCCGGCAGCGGGCGCAAATTTTGGCCATTTCCGAAGAAGTCTTCGTTGATGACACTCATATTTTGAAAGTCACCGTCACCAAAGTACATGGCAGGGTTGAATCCGTCAATGTCGGCGGCGAGAGAATAGCCATTTTCGGATGGATCAGTCCAGCCGGTGGCAGGCAAGCCCATCACGCCTGTGTTGGCCTTTGGTCGTAAATGGAAATCGTCATTCATAGCTACGGGAGCCACCTGGGAAAAGGCGCTGTTGAAGTACAGCAGACACAGTCCTGAGACGAGAGCAGCGCGTGAAGCGAGGCACATGGTCAAAGCAGTTTTAGGTAGTCAAAATGGTTCGGAGCTGAGTCTCTAAGGATATAACAAATATAAGCGAGAACTTGCTGACAAGGAAATTAGGACATCAGTACCCCGATGGTTGGTCGATAGGCGGACTTTACCTATTGATGGGACCAAAAAAGGGGCTGGAAAGTGGGATAAAATTGCGTTTGAAACAGCTCCTTGGGAGCTTATGAGTGACTAACGTTTCGAGTAAGCTTTTTTGAGATCTACCTTGAAGATCAAGGAGATTTCACCATTTTTATGCTCTTGGTAGCGGTCAATATGTTGTAGATCCCAATGGGTAGCTTCGAGACATCGATCACTACAGAGTTGGTATCTCTTTTTGCATATCGAACCTGAGAAGTGACATTGCGACCCTGACTGTCAAAAACTTTGATGGCTCGCAATTCCTCGGGGGATCCCTGGACATGAATTCGATCCTGTGTGGGATTGGGGTAGATCGTTAGTCGGTCGTCAAATTCACCGAGGGTTACAGGAACAGTATTGGAGTAGCTATAGGTACCGTCGAAATCCGTCTGTCTCAAGCGGTAATAGCTAAGGCCATAAAGTGGGCGTTCGTCAAAGACTGTGTAGTCCAGTCGGGAAGAAGAGTTACCAGCTCCAGGTATCAGCATGATCCCTTCCCAATCATCAGTATCCTGCGATCGCTCGATGGTGAAAAAGTCATTGTTGGTCTCGGAAGCGGTTGACCAGTCCAATTGTACTGCTCTGCCATTTTCAACGACCTCAGCCTGAAAAGATACCAATTCGATGGGCAGCGTTGTCCCCATATTGACAGAGGCCAGTGTGATGTAACTTGTGCCATCTGCTGCAATATGTGTTGTGTTTATACCGCTAACGATGATTGATCCTTCAGTGAAGGTGAGCCCATCTGCCGGGCCATATATGGTAGCATTAGAGAAATCGCCGTCGGCATCGACCAGCAAGCGGATATCTGCAATATTGAATGGACCCACTTCTTCCCATTCAAACTCGAGGGCATATTCGTCGATGAAGTTGGTATTAGTGATTTTCCATTCTCTGACCATTCGGGATGTGATGCCCGTTGGGGCTTCAGTGTCGATGGCCCCGTCCGATTTCAGAACACCACCATTGTGTCCTATCACGAGGTAGGATACATCGTTGCTGATCGATGCGCCGTTCGACGCATTGTCTCCGGATAAGGTGCCAATATAGACCCGGAGCGAATCATCTTGCGTTCGGGATTGACGCTGGTATAGGGCGGAATTATCGTCTCGACCTATGGCGATCACATCGTTGTGATAAGCTGTATTGAGATCAGCGTCCCAAACAGTCGAGGCATTGCTGGCCACGTAGTCGCCTGCGGTGCCACCGTACGTGTCGTCGAGTGTTATGCCGTATTTCATCGCCAGATAGGACTCGATTTGCGCAGCCTCATTGTCGTCCTTTTTCGCGTTGTAGACAATGACCTCCGCGACATACCCGTCGAGCAAGTCGCTGCCGGACCCATAGCCGCCTATTTCTACAGCGCCAGCATCCGTGAAAGTTGCCGCTCCGCCCGTAGTAGTCGATCTACCATCAATACAGGTGACATTTGCAGCTCCATCGTACCTAAAGCCTGCCAGATGCGCCTGGTCAACGACAAAGCCACTCATATTATTCATTTGTATTGAAGCGTGTTGAGGGGTCACCCAGCCGCCATTGGTAAGGCGTAATCGGTGATTGCCACTTCCGTCGCTACCGACAATTGACTGGTTGGTACTTATATCGTGGGGAACGATTACCGCGTATTTCGTGTAGTCTCCATCGTTGCCAATAATGGACGTGGCCGTGGTAGATAGGTAGTCCGATACACCATCAAAGTCAATAGCAGGGTTGTAGTTGATGATATTTTCGAGGTATTCCGGATTGCCGGTCGCGTTGTCGGCATCGTTGCTATTGCCACTCTGGTCTGACCAACCGGTGATAGTGGCACCACCGACTGTACCCTCATCTGACTTGAGCCATACCTGGAGGTCTGTCGTTACGGAGCCGGGACCCGGTCGCATCAAGGCAATGGTGAACCTGGCATTATCGGCAAGATCGGTCGTACCACCGAATAGGAAGATATTGTTTGACAGTGCCGTGGCTCCGGAGATCACTGTAGCATCTGAGAATCCCCCGCCGTTGGTATCCACAAGCAAGCGCACGAGGCCGGCATCTTCCACGCCCAGCGATGAGAGATCCACCATGAGGTCGACAGAGCCTACGTCTATCGTTTCGCTCACGGCCCATATTCGCTCAAGTCTTCGATGGACCGTTCCTGGTACGTCTGCGGTTTCCGTATCTGTCAGGGCTCCATTGTCATGTCCCCACATGAGGAAAGCGCCATTGGATAACGATGCCGGGTTGAGCATGCGAATGATGCCTGATCCCTGCGCATCGGTGTGCGTATCCCCACCTGCCGATTGTCCGATGCCCGCCACTTCAAAATCGTAACCCAGGTCGTCTTCGTTATAGACATCATAGGCGGAAAGGGCGATGGCGTACTTGGCGGAGAGGTAGTTGGAGATGATGATGCGCTGGGCATCATTCACCGCTGTATTGAATTCGATGATCTCGCCGATTTCCCCTTCCATAAAGTAGGAGGGACCGCTGTTCCAGGGGGTTACGCCGATGAGGAGGTCGTCATTCTTGCCTGTGGCGTAAGTAATGGGCCCTGCAAATGAGTAACCGCAAGAATCCTCACTCATGTAGCCGGAACCTGTCGAACCGTCGAACATCAGGCCCCATATCTCATCAGCACCTGACGTAAAGGCTTTTGTACAGACGTTGGTGGCCTGGTCATCGAGCCAAAATTGCATATTGAGGTTGCCCGCGTCCTGCTTGATGGCCCATCCATCGTCGCGACCCCCATCATTGAAGGCGCAAAGAAATCCTGCATTATTCTCGCTGGTCCCGTCCACGTAGTTGCCCACTACGAAAACAGATAATGCATCGGTGGGCAATATCTGTGAGTTGCCCGGAATATAGAGGTTCTCGCTATTGGCCTGAGTAAAAGTTACCGCTGGTTGGCTATTGCTCATACCCGTGGCGTTGAAGCCCGGTGATCCATAACTGTCTACAAGGGCGTCATTGCCATATCCAGACTGATCGCTCCAGGTGGTGACCGGTCCGGCACTTAGACTACCGGCATCCAGCCACATGACAAGACTGGACGAGCCGTCGGTGGATCCTACACCCCCTGGACCATCTGAGCCGAAGGCTCCGGAAATAAGTGGTGTTTGTGATCGATCGGCTGTGCCAATGGTGAACTGATAACCATCTGCCAGTGCCGTTACACCGGTGAACATATAGTAGTCCTCCACTTGATAACTCGCCCCCGTGATGGCTGTCTCATCGGCAAAGCCATCATTGTTCGTATCGACAAGAAGGACGAGATCTGATGCGTTAATTTCCCCCAGGCCACTGAGGTCGAAGACGATGTCTACACTGCCCACGTCGACAGAGGTGAGAGAAGCGTTCAGCTCGCTGACACGCCATTGTCCGGTCAGACGGGCCGCAACACCTGAGGGTACATCGGTAGTTTCATAGGCTTCCATTCTGCCATTGTCATGGCCCCAAATGAGGAACTCATCGGTTCCCAGGTCGGTGGGATTTAACATCCTGACGATCCCCGTTCCCTGTGCGTCTGTGTGATTGGAATCATCACTGGCCTGTCCAATACCGGCAACATCGAAGTCGAAGCCATTGTTGTCTTGCTGGTACACATCATTGGCGATCGCGATGTCATACTTTGCCGCCAGGTAGTTGTTGAGAATGATCTGTTGGGCCAGGTTGAGATCCGCATCATAGAGGATCACCTCTGCGATCTCGCCTGTCATGAAATAGGCAGCCGCTGATACATTGGGCCCCGCACCTATCAGTACCTCATCGTTTGGATTCTTATAGGTAAGTGTACTAGGAGAAAAAGTGCCGGTAGACCCGTCTTCGAATGCGGTACTGGTGCCACTAGCATGGACCATCCCATAGACGTGTTTTTGATCGTCAACTCCCGCGTTCAGCGATAATCGTGTCTGTCCGTAGGGGTCGTTCCAATCTGTGAAGTACTGGAGTGCGGTGGTCGACTCCTCTGCAATACCCCAACCGTCTTCCCATAGGTTGTCGGAAGCCGTATTGATGAGACTGCCATACGTATCGGACCCACTATCGAAGTTTCCGGCGATGAATACAGAGAGTGCGGTGGTGGGTTTTACTTGTGAATTGGCAGTAAGAGAAAGATACTCGCTACTCCCAGCAGTAAATGCTACTGCCGGTTGGCCATTGCCACCCCAGGAGGTGGTGTAGTTAGGTGCAGTACCCACGGCCGCATTATTGCCGTAGCCAGACAGGTCCGACCAGCCGGTGATGTCCGCTCCGTCCGCTATCCCCGTGATTTTACCGGCATCCAGCCAAAGGGTGAGGCTACTTGTACCATCCGTATCCCCGATTCCGCCTGGACCGCGTGGTCCAGCTCCCTCCTGACGGCCGGAGCCAAAGGTGAAGTAGTTACCGTTGGAGATGCTCACGTTTTCAAAGGTGATGGTGTCACCACTTATGGATGAGCCGGTGTAGTTGATTGATCCTGAAGTGAAATCGCCATCACTGTCGACGTGGAGGCCGTAGTCGGTGGCGGTTCCGGTATTGGAGAAGATGAGCCGAACTGTTACTGTCCCGGGTGAGCCAGTCACTGCTGCTCTCCACCTCCGGCCGAGGATATTGGTAAATGCCCCAGTTGCTCCGCTGGTGCTCATGGTCGCTGACCCGTCGTTGTTACCCCAAAGTATGTAGTCCAGATCGTTGCTGAAGCTGGCACCCTTGTCCATGATGACGATGGCATCACTATGGGAACTAATGGACTTTTGTTGGTCCAGTCCCGTATCGTCATCACGGCCAATGCCGGCAATGTCGTTGTGATATGTGCTGTTCGAGGTGGCGTTCCATAGTACGGTAGAACCATCAGAAGCTATGTAGTTACCAGCAGTATTGTTCAGCGTGATGCCATATTTGATCGCGAGGTACGATTCCAACTTTGTAACATCGGCATCGCTCAACTCATCATCGGTTATCACCACCTCCGCAATTTGACCATCCATCAATTCTGGGGCAGAGCCGTTATAGGCGCCTATTTGGATGGCTCCTGCATCGGTGAAACTCTGGGTGGTATTGTCAATGGTAGCTACACCATCTAGTCGAGCGAAATTGTCAAGTCCCCCCGCGCCATATCGGATGCCGACAATACTTGCGCTGCCCTGGGTAAGGGTAGAGCTACCGCTGAAAAGAGCATTGCCATTGTGTTCTGCCTGGATATTTCCGGTGCCGCCGTGCGACATTTCCAGATTACCACTGCCATCAGATGAAATGATCTGCCGTTGGGTGGTGATATCATCAGAGATGATGACCGCATACTTCGTGTAGGGATTATTGTCGCCAATGATGGAATTGGTAATGGTCTCAAAGTAGTCGCCTGTACCATCCAGCTCTATTGTGGGGTTGAAATTGAGGCTCTCGGTGAGGAGTTGGGGATCTCCCGATGCGACGGCCACGGCATTGGAAAGGCCTGTTTGGTCTGCCCAGGCGCTGACACCTGGGGGATTAAGTACGCCGGCGTCAGCCTTCAGCCAAATGATCAGGTTAGAAGAAACGTTTCCAGGTGTGGAAGTGGGTTCTTCGGGACCGGTGCCGGCCGCGAGCAAGAAGTTGGCAGGATCATTCTGGTTGGTGTACTCTGTTGCAATCCAATCAGCTGAGCGAGCGATATCTGACACCCGGGGTTCGTCAATAGACCCATCCATGGTTTCTGACGCCTGACTGAAGAGTGTAGGAATTGATACGGATTGCAGGCTGACACCGAGGACCTGGGATTGAACTTCGGAGCCGTCGAGGTATAGCCTTTGCGTGTTTCCATCGTAAGTACCCACGATGTAATGCCATGTGCCCGCTGAAATGGCAGAATTCTGCCGTAGGTGGTACTTTGTTCCACTATTGTCTTCTATATAGAAGTGCAGTTGGCCAACGCCGACTGGTCCGTCGTGCCTCATGACAAAATCATTGGCGAGCGAAACATAACGGTTGCGTATGGCACTTACATTGCTTTGGTTGATCCAACCCGATATTGTGAGGGCATTGGCTATTGTGGGCGCACCCGCCTCAATGCGGTCGTTGTCGGCGATATCGAAGAATTGCGCATTGTTAATTTTTCCTGATACTGGCGAATTACCGATCTGCAGGCCATCGTTGGCGCTAGTGGTGGCATCATCATGCGAGCCTCCAGTTACACCGTCCGTGACATTTTCATTCAAGTGCCAAACGCCCTGGTAGTTGCTATCCCATGTACCCGTACTGGAGGGATCTGTGGTAACGGAGGCATTTCCGTAATAGATGTAGATGTTCGTTCCGGTGTTGTAGCTGAGTGTGGGAATTTTGACCCAGGCGAGGTAAGTACCCGTGGTTCCGTCAAAAGACTCGAGGTCATGCTCCAACTCCGTAACACCATCTGCAGCTGTGAAAGCTATGTCATAGCCGTTGTCACTGGTCACGTCTCCGCCGTTGAGAATGGTTCGCAGGTCGGTATCCGTGATGCTGATCAGTGCGGGGAAATCAATAAGGTCAGCAGTTCCAGAAACCTTGCTGTCGTCGATGGTCAGTTGCTTGCGAAAGCTGTAGCCTTCTAGCTGAGCGGAGGCCTGGCTATGGCAGAATAATGCCAACGCAAGAACGATAGTGACATTGACTGCTATCTTGTTTGCAAATATGTTCGCGGGCCAAAGATTCATCACTCGACGAGCTCTAATTGTACTTAACGGTTAAATAGAAACACAACAACAAGAGGAATGCGCAAAGCTGAGTGATTAAGTTGCTGGGTGCTTAGACGTTATTCGGCTGGTTGTGGTGTTTTACTGTCTAGCCTTTACCAATAAGCAAAGTAATTTCCTTCTAAATAACGGAGCATATCCACCGACGTGAGCGAGAAGAAATGCAGCTGAATTCCCTACTATTTCGGATAATTTGATATACAACGTATATATGTAACCAACTGGGTGGGCGATCCTTAGCGCCTCTTCATAAATTTCAAGCTAAGGAGATCCGTTTTTAGCGAATACCAACCAGAAGGTAGTCGTGATACATCCAGACGATACTCGTCGGCATCATGGCCAATTCGGATCATGACTTTATCTGAAACATCCTGGCCCAGGACATTGTAGATACGAGTTTTTCGAAGGTCCATTACGATCCCATGCACCGTGACCTCATCTGTCGCAGGGTTTGGGAAAAGATAAGGTTCGCTGGCGTCCGTATTTCCAATACTTACAGCTACGATAGAGGAATAACTTACAGCGCCATCGAAGTCCGTTTGCTTCAATCGGTAATAGCTCAAGCCGGGCAATGGACGGTTGTCGGTGGTGGTATAGTCCAGTCTGGAGGAGGAGTTGCCCGCTCCGGGTATGTGGAGGATGCCACTCCATTCTTTGCTGTCCCGGGATCGTTCTAAGGTAAAGAAATCATTGTCAGTTTCTGACCCGGTTGACCATTGCAATTCTACTTTTCGACCGTCCTCCAGGACTTCTGCTTCAAAGCGCAGCAGTTCGATCGGAAGAGCGATATCTATCGTGCCGACGGTGAAGCGCCTATCATCCGCTAGGTCACTGATACCGGTAAATTCGTAAATCCCCCCTCCAAGCGCTACCGCGCCACTGATGGGTGTTTCATCGGCGAAAGAATCGTCAAGGTCAGTGTCGACGAGAAGCCTCAGATCTGAAGTCTGGTCTGGTTCCAAACCCCTCAAGTCAAACCGAATGTCCACGGTGCCGACATCTACGCTCGCCCCGGAGGTGTTGGCTTCACTGACTCGCCAGACCCTTACAAGCCGGCTCAACATACCCCCTGGCACATCACTGGTTTCGGAGGCGCCCCAGGTCCCCCCGTCATGTCCCCAGATAAGGAATTCATCATTGTCAAGATCACCGGCATTCAATATCCGGACGACCCCCGTACCCTGTGCGTCATCGAGGATATTGGAGGCATTTACCCGCCCAATTCCCGCTACATCGAAGTCATAGTCGCCTTCCGCATTGCCGTCTTGTGCGTAGACGTCGTTGTTGTCGAGAGGGATGGCATATTTGGCGGATAGGTAATTGGCCATGACTATTCGCTCAGCACTATTGAGTGCATCGCCAAATAGGATGATCTCGCTGATTTCCCCTGTCAGGTAATATGGGCCAGGGGCGCTGCCGATCTGTAGGTCGTTGCCTCCATTGTAGGGCAGTGAAGGGGATGTCATGCTCAGCGAATTCTCGTCTTCGTAAGCGTTGCCAGGCCCGCCACTATTTCGGACCATGCCGTAAATGTGGTCATTATCATCCACGGCGCCGAAGTCGCGCCAACCCACACCATCAGCCGCATTCCAGTCGGTGTAATAGTAAACTACGCCATCGTTGTCGTCGTTGAATCCCCAACCATCATTCCACGAGGCCAGCGAGCTAGTCGTCACAAGCGAGCCCCAGACGTTCGTCGAAGAGAAGTTACCTGCAATGAAAACCGAGAATGCATCAGAAGGAATGACCTCCGGGTGGGTGGGGCCGTCTATTACA
This sequence comes from Cyclobacteriaceae bacterium, assembly GCA_965227935.1. Classification (GTDB taxonomy): domain Bacteria; phylum Bacteroidota; class Bacteroidia; order Cytophagales; family Cyclobacteriaceae; genus JAWPMT01. The sequence continues at coordinate 2,324,983 of CBDDGS010000055.1, forward strand.
AAATTCTGAGTGCTGCCAGCGTTGAAGGTCACCGCCGGCTGACCATTGCCTCCACCTGTGGCAGAATAGCCGGGCGCTGCTGCCCCTGAGAGCGCATCATTGCCGTAACCGGACTCATCACTCCAAGTGCTCACGGGTCCCCCACTTATCGAAGCGGCGTCCAGCCAAAGGACGAGGCTTGTCGCTCCATTGGTACTTCCGATACCTCCTGGTCCATCTGGGACCGGTGGTCCACCCAGGCTCAAGAAGCTGGCAGGATCACTTTGGTTGTTGTACTCCGTTGCAATCCAATCATCAGAGCGGACTACTGTAGAGAGACGTACTTCATCGATAAACCCATCGAATTGATCGCCAGCGCCATCATTGACTGCACCGATGTTGAAGGAACGTGTATTCTCTACCGTTCCCGTCAACGGACCGGCATAAGTACCCTGGAAGGTCGTGATTTCATTGCCGGCTTCATAGAGCTTGATACCACCTAATGTCCCACTACCATCATAAGTAGCCGTGACATAGTGCCAAGCATTGTCATTATATACCGGGTCAGACCATCGACCAATAAAATCACCATTGTTGTCGTACATGTAGAATGCTAAACCACCGTCGTTTTCTATATAGAACCAAACGCCTTGATAGGGAGGATCCTGAAATGATTTTCCCGCTATCTGAGTCCAGCCGCCTGTCGTCCTGATCCAGGCGGAGTAAGTCATCGGATCACTTTCTCCATAATCGAGTACATTGCCCATATCCACATAGTCATTCGTACCATCGAACTGCTGACCTTGGCCGATTACTCCTTCGGTACCTGTGGCGGACACCTGGTCGTCACCGTGATTAGCGTTGACGGTTGCGTCCTGGTAAAAGTCCACAGTACCTGTTCCCCCAACTTCCTCATCCAGGTGCCAAACACCGACATAACCATTATTCCATGTGGAAGTGGATGATGGGTCAATAGTAATTGACGCATTACCATAGCTCATGTAGACTATGGTGTATTGATTGTAGTACAATGTGGGAATATTGACCCAAGCAATGTATTGCCCCTCAGCCCCGTCATAGTATTCAATTTCGTGGGCCAGTTGCGTGGTGCCGTCTATGGAAAAGGCAATGTCGTAACCATTTGCGTCGGTTACATCGCCGCCATTGCCGGTGGTTCTCAGAAAGTCCTCAGTGACGCTGATTAGAAGGGGGAAGTCTGTCAGATTGGATGTGCCGGATACCTTATCATGATTTACGTAGATCTCCTCGACCTCGCTATAGCCTGCGAGCTGTGCGTGCGTCAGGTTCGTGTATAGCATAGCCACGAGGAGAACAGCTATCACCGGTGATAGGCCCCATCTCTTCATTGCCCATCCCTTATTCCTGGCAAGGGCCATCGACAGAATCGTCGCCTTTCTCATGGATCTATGTGCTTGATTAGGCCTATTGGGCAAGTGCATGTGTCCGAATGGCCTCTGAACTTCTTAAGCTATTTTGTATTGACAGGGAAAAAGGTGGTGAATTCTACCTAATTCACGAAATGGATGGAAGCGAATGCGGGAATAGTCCGCTGAAAAACGAATTAATTGTAGCGGCTTTGTGCCAACGGGAAATGCTGATCACGCAGTTGGTGGGGTCATGTCATAAGAAAAATAACGTTCCGGATAAGTGTATTTCGCTTTTGACGTGTTAGGTCACGATCTTCCCCTGCGGAATGACAGTATCAATCAACATGGCGCCGCAAAAAGGGATCATACGATGTTGCTGTCTACTGCTGTTTCATGAATTTTAGGCTGTGGCCATCGGCAATAATCGAATACACACCTGGAGCCAATCTCGAGATGTCCAGCTTGTACTGGCCGGGGCTATCACCATTTCGCAGCTTGACTTTATCCGAAACGTCCTGTCCCAGGATGTTGTAGATGTGCGTTGTATGCACGTCCAGGAGTACACCATTTACAAGTAATACGTCGTTCGCGGGATTTGGAAACAGCGATGGCTGCTCGGTCTGAAGTTCACCCAAATTGACCGGCACTGTATAGGAATAGCTATAGGAGCCATCGAAATCCGTTTGCTTCAGGCGGTAATAAGAGAGACCGTAGAATGGGTCGGTATCTACACTACTGTAGTCTATGCGTTGTGAGGAGGTACCAGCGCCGGGTAACCGCAATACTTCGAACCACTCCTCAGCATCGGCGGATTTCTCGATCGTGAAGTAATCGTTGTCAATTTCCACGGAAGTCGACCAGTTGAGATGTACTGTGTGGTCAGATTCCTGTGCTTCTGCGCGGAATTCTACCAGCTCGACCGGCAGGGTTGTCCCGAGCGAGACGGACCCCAGGGTAATGTAGGAGGTCTGATTTTGCGGGATGTGCGATGTAGTGATACCCCCAACAATGATGGAGCCCACAGTGAATGTAAGACCGTCTGCAGTCCCTAGCACGGTGGCATTGGAAAAGTCACCGTCATCGTCTACAAGTAGCCGTACGTCATTGATGTCAAATGGGCCAAGTTCTTCCCATTCGAATTCGATGGAATAGGTGTCATTGAAATTGTGGTTGGTGATCTTCCACTCCCTGTCGAAGCGTGATGTGATACCGGAAGGCATATCTAGGACTGTTCCGGAGGCATTCAACCTCAGGGTATTGTGACCAATCATGATGAAGGAGCGATTAGCATTGATCGTACCGGTGTTGGATTGATTGTCAGCAGCAAGCGCATCTATGTAGATCGTAAGGGAGTCGTCATCCACGCGCGACTGCTTTAGGTACAGACCGGTGTTGTCATCGCGACCGATGGCTACGATCTGATTCTGATAGGCGGGCCCGACCGTAGCATCCCATATCTTGGTTCCATCACTTGCGTAGTAGTCACCATTACCTGGATCGAGTGTGATGCTGTACTTCATCGCAAGTGACGACTGTATTCGGTTGATCTCATCGGCTGTAATGGCAGACTCGAAGGTGATATACTCCCCAAAGTAGGTTTCGACATAGGCGCCGGTTCCGCCATTGCAACCTAAGGCGAAGTCACCATTGAGGGCTGATATGGCATCCATGGTAGGGACAAGCGTTTCTTCTTCCAGTCCATTGATAATAATGCGACTCTCGGTGGCATCAGTTTGCACCGTCACAATTACGTTATTGTCTGTCTGATCTATGGTGCCTCTAAAGTTTTCAGTCCAGACGTCCGTTCTGATACTGCCATTTGAGGAGCCCTCCAGGTAGCCCATTCGTCGGGTGTCTCCTGCTGATCTCCAGCCGCCATACACGTCGGTACCTGCGTGTGCCTTGCGTTGAAACACGGCAATGATCGTATTGTCCTGGTCGCTGAAAAGGGTGCCGCCAGTCACATTGTCTCGCTGAAACTTATCGTCTACGCCGTCGAAGTATACCGCGGCATTGTAGCTGATGCCATTGGACGAAAGCATGGGCGCGCCGGTCCCGATGGTCATCTCAGGAAAGTCGTCATTGGGGGTAGAATTTTCCCACGTATCCACAGCGCCGGAAGTCACTTCTACACCACCATTTTTCAATCCCTGATCAGCTCTGAACCAGGCCGTAAGACCAAGAGGTACATTACCCGGGCTTACTTCCAAAGGTGTTGCTGAGTAGTCTGCAGTGCCCAGCGTGAATCGGTCATTGTCCGTCAGGGCGGTGACACCAGTAAATTGATAGATGTTGCCAGTCACATGTGTGGCTGAACCGACGGCGGTAGCGTCATCTGCGAAGACTCCATCACCATCTGTGTCTACGACAAGCCTCAAGTCAGTGGGATTCACAGTTCCCATGTCAGTTAGGTCAAACCGAATGTCCACGCTACCAACATTTCGGGATGCGCCAGTGGTCAGTAAAACTTCACTCACTGCCCATGTTCGGCCTATTTTGGCCTCAACTCCAGTGGGGACGTCGGAGGTAGAGATGCTCATGAGTCCATTGTCGTGGCCCCACATCATGAATTCGTTGTCACCCAGGCCGGATGGGTTCAGTATCCTTACAATACTGGAGCCCTGGGCGTCGTCATGTACATTGCTAGCGTCTACCCGGCCGATGCCTGCCACTTCGTGGTCGAATCCCAGATTATCTTCATTGTACACATCATTGTCGGTGAGAGCGATGGCGTACTTAGCAGATAGATAGTTGTTGATGATGATCCTTTCTGCGTCGTTCACTGCTCGATTGATGACGATGGTTTCTGCAATGTCTCCGTCCAGGTACATAGCGTTTTCCTCGTCATAACCCAGGTATACGAAGGTGGCAACATCCGTAATGGGTGAAGTATAAGATCGTGTACCTTGAGACGTTTCGTTATAAAACATTTCATTTTCGGTCTCGTCGAATACCATCGAAAAGATCGTGGGTGTGTTGTAGGCCAATGTGCCATTGACGCCACCGCCGGGGGCATTCGCGTTCCGATTGTTGACGAAGCCTCGAATTTGGTCAAGGGTCTGACGCCGGACGATACCCCATCCGCCTCCTTCTTCAGTGCCACCGCCCTGATTGTTGGTTTTTTGGATAATCGCGCCCCAGAAGTGGGTGCTGCTGGTATAACTGGCTACCGTGAATACGGAAATTTGATCGGGATTGAGACTGGCATCATCTGCCACGCGCATCCACTCCGTATTCGCCACATCGAAGTGCACTTCGGGGTAGATCGAATTCAGTTGATTTTCTTGCAGTTCGGGTCCGGTACCCGCTACGGACGTGGCATCGTTTCCGTAGCCAGACAGATCAGACCAGGAGGTGACCTCCGTTCCACTTTGCGAGATGGTGCTGGCATCAAGCCACAGGGCAAGGTTGCCGGTGCCGTCTGTGGCTCCAACACCACCGGGTCCCGATGGTCCAGCCCCCACTACGGCAAAAGTTCCGGGGTTGCTTTGGTTGTTGTATTCCGTTTTAATCCAGTCGGCTGAGCGGGTGGCAATGGAGAAGCGCATTTCATCGATGAAGCCATCAAAGAATTCACCACTGTTGTTCGCCGCGCCAATACTAAAGGCGTGGCTGTTAGTGACCGTACCGATCGCAGGATTCGCCACATCGAAAGTGGTCAGCACCTCACCATCTCCGTAGAGCACGATGCCTGCAGCACTGTTGCTACCATCATAAGTGAATGCGACATGGTGCCATTCGCCATCATCAAAGGCTTCATTGGACCATCGGTATTTGCAGTCTCCATTATCACATATCCAGGCGCTTAGATTGTCGCCCTCCTGGTAGAACCATACTCCCCGGTCTGTGACATGATCGGATTTACCGGCAATCGACTGCTGAGTAGCAGTAGTTTTTATCCATGCCGAATACGTCATGGCATCGTTCTTCCCGTGACTCAGCACGTCGCCCATCCCGATGTAGTCATTGGTGCCATCAAATTCCTGACCATTGCCTACTACACCGTCCGTTCCTGTGGCTGATACCCCATCATCGCCATGATAGCCGTTTCCACTGGCGTCCTGGTAGAGGTCTGCTGTTCCCGTTCCGGCGGTCTTTTCCTCCAGGTGCCATACTCCGTCGTAGTCAGCCATCCATGTGTTCGTCGAAGAAGGATCGGTGGTGACTGAGGAGTTGCCATAGCTCATGTAGATGAATGTGTACTGGTCGCAATACAAAGTGGGTATCCTAACCCATGCGGTGTACTCGCCCGTCGCTGCGTTGTAGGCCGTGATCTCGTGATCGAGCTGTGTGGTGCCATCAGAGAAGGCAATGTCGTAACCACTGGTGCTGGTAACGTCCCCGCCATTACCGGTGGATCTTAGGTAGTCCTTCGATACAGTTAGGAGGAGGGGAAAGTTGGTCAGATCCGACGTGCCTGAAACCTGGTGGTGGTCGATGGTGATTTCTTGCTCGTAGGTATACCCCGCCAGTTGTGCTTGAGTGACGGGGGTGGCCGACAGCAATAGCAATACAATCGCAATCCCTCTTACGGCCCATTGATGTCCGAATAAGTCCTGCACACCTCTTACCGAGAATGATGTAGAAGTCTTCATCACTTTAGTTGTCTATAGTTGGCTGTCGTTTTACTGGCAAAGGAGTCCTGTCCCAACCAGAGCGTTGTCTAAGCGCATTTTATCCCATCTAAAGGTAGCTGAAGTGGTGTCTGCTACCAACAATTCTCGTTCAATAGCATAAAACGGTCGCCAAGTGGGATCAACTAATGACATTTGGAGCCAGCGAATATTCGACTAATTGATATTTCCCCGAAAACGAGCACATATCTGTGGCATTATGGGAATGCACTTTTTGTGTACCACACAGATTATCAATGGCTTACCTTCTCTTCAGGAATTTTAAACTCTCGTCAGCCAAACGTATCGTGTATATGCCAGGATTGAGGTTGGAGATATCCAACTGATAGGTGTTGGTTTGGTTGGCAGCTTTGATGGTGATCAGCGCTGTGACATCCTGTCCGGATACATTGAAAGCCCTCAGTTGCTGCACGTCTACAGGAGCACCACTGATGACGATCTGTCTTGTTGCCGGATTCGGATATAGACTTAGCTTTTCGCCATTTTGATTGCCCAATGTGACTGGGATAGTGTACGAATAGCTGTGCGAACCGTCAAAGTCCGTTTGCTTCAGTCGATAATAGGACAGTCCGTAGTAGGGGTCGGTATCTATGCCTGTGTAATCGATTCTCTCGGAGCTACTACCTGCACCTGGAGATTGCAGTACCTCTACCCATTCGGATGCATCTTGGGACTTCTCCACGGTGAAGTAGTCGTTGTCGGTTTCTGCCTCTGTAGACCAACTTAATTTGACCGTATGGTCAGATTCCTGTCCTTCAGCGCGAAATTCTATCAATTCGATCGGTAATGTGGTACCGAGCGATACGGAGCCCAATGTGATATAGGACGTCTGATCCTCGGGGATATGCGACGCGGTAATGCCCCCAACGACGATCGATCCAACGGTGAACGTAAGGCCGTCGCCGGGCCCTAGCACGGTGGCGTTAGAAAAGTCGCCATCATCGTCGACCAGCAGTCGCACGTCATTGATATCAAATGGTCCATTTTCTTCCCATTCAAACTCGATAGAATAGGTGTCTGAGAAATTGTGATTGGTGACCTTCCACTCTCGGTCGAAACGGGATGTGATGCCAGACGGCATGTCCGTTGCGGCACCTGTTGCCTGCAGCCGCTCGGTGTTGTGACCGATGATGATGAAAGAGCGGTCCGTGTTGATGCTGCCGGCGTTCGATTCATTGCTGGCGGCCAGGGCATCTACGTAGACTATAAGGGAGTCATCTTCGTTTCTCGATTGCTTGAGGTACAATTCGGTATTGTCGTCACGGCCGATGGCCACAATCTGATTTTGATAGGAAGCGCCTACCGTCGCGTCCCAGATCTTCGTACCATCGCTGGCATAGTAGTCGCCATTCCCTGGGTCCAGCGTGATGCTGTATTTCAACGCCAGTGACGATTGGATGCGATTAAGTTCAGTGTCACTGAGAGAGGAGGAGTAGACGATATATTCACCGAATAGCGTTTCCACGTAGGGGACTACTTCTCCATTACATCCAAGGGCAAGGTCGCCATTGAGTCCGGTGATGGCGTCCATCGTGGGGGTAATGGAATTCTCCTCGGCTCCGTTGATGATCATTCTTGTCTCGGTGGCATTGCTCTGAATTGTCATTAGGACGTTTTGATCTGTATGATCGGTGGTTCCGGAAAAGTCGTCGGTCCAGACGTCTGCTCTCAAGGTTCCATTGGCATTGCCTTCGATGTAGCCCATGCGTCTGGTGTTGCCAGTGGATCTCCAGCCGCCATATACATCGGTTCCATTCGGCGCTTTGCGCTGGAATACGGCGATGATGGTATTGTCCTGATCGCTAAAAAGGTCACCTCCTGTTACGTTGTTTTTCTGGACTTTGTCGTCTACACCATCGAAGTAGATCGCTGGGTTGTAGCTGAGGCCATCCGCGTCGAGGATGGGTGCCCCGGTATCGACGCTGATTTCTGTGAAGGCGGCATTGTCCGTGGAGTTTTCCCAGGTGTCGAAAGCGCCAGAGTTAACTTCGACGCCGTTGAGTTTCAGGCCTTCATCGGCTTTCAGCCAGAGCGTCAGGCCCAATGGTGCATTGCCAGGGCTTGTCTCGAGCGGGGTGGTGCTATAGTCCGTCGTGGCAATTGTGAACCTGGAATTGTTACTTAATTGCGTGACGCCGCTGAATTCGTAGACATTGCCGCTTACATAAATGGCGCCGCCAACGGTAGTAGCATCATCGGCAAATACGCCATCTCCATCGGTATCCACTACCAAACGGAGGTCGGAAGCTGTGACTGATCCCATGTCTGTCAGATCAAATCGTACCTGTACGGTTCCCACGTCTCTTGTGGCACCCGTGGTCACTCTTATTTCACTCACCGCCCACGTTCGCTCTAGCTTGGCGGCAATACCCGCAGGCAGGTCGCTGGTCTCAATACTCATGGGGCCGTTGTCATGTCCCCATATCATGAATTCGTTGTTTTGCAGGTCGGAGGCGTTGAGGATCCTCACGATACCTGTTCCCTGCGCATCGTTGTGAATGTTAGATGCGTTGACACGACCAATACCGGCCACGTCGTAATCGAATCCCAGGTCGTCTTCGTCATATGCGTCGCTAGTGGCAGGCAATGTGATATTGTACTTGGCTGCCAGGTAGTTGTTGATAATGATCCGTTGGGCGGAGTTGACGTTGGTATCGAACAATGCTACCTCTGCGATCTCACCTGTCATGAAGTACGCTGCACCGGTATTGTTGGGCCCTGCCCCTAGGAGTAAGGGGTCGCCAGGGTCGGTGTATGAAATGCCTCCAGTGAAAGTGGCCGTATTATCATCTTCAAATAGGGTGTTGGAGGTTCCGGAGTTGATGAGTCCGTAAATGTGGCGTTGATTGTCAATAGAGGTCGAATAGGAACCCCAGCCAGTGCCCGCCCAATCCGTGAAGTAGTACAGCATGAGAGCGGGGTCAAATTCGGAGCCTATGCCCCAGCCATCATCCCAGTTATCATTAGATGCTGTGTTGATTAAGCTACCGAATTCATCACTGTTGCTATCATAATTACCTGCGATGAATACCGACAGGGCCCCGGAAGGTTTCACCTGTGTGTTGCCCGTCACCGTCAAATACTCATTGTTGTTGTCATCAAAGTGTACTGCCGGGAAGCCATTGCCCCCCCATGAGGTGGTGTAATTGGGGGCTGCGCCGACGGAGGCATTATTTCCATATCCAGATACATCGGACCAACCTGTTAGGTTGTCACCATCATCGAGACCAACGATGTTATTGGCGTCCAGCCACATGGTCAGATCCCCTTCGCCATCGGTAGTTCCTACCCCTCCGGGTCCCGTAGGCCTCCCGCCGACCGTGTAGAAGGTGGAGGGATCACTTTGGTTGTTGTACTCAGTAGCGATCCAATCCGCTGATTTTGCTACGTTGGATATCCTTACTTCGTCCAGGATACCGTCAAAGAACTCACAGTTACAGCCGTAACCCTGGGCTTCGCCATCCCATCCGAAGTAGACAGGGTCAGCAGTATTGGCGACCGTACGACCGTCGGTATTGGCCCTTGAAGCTACTGAGGTTCCATTGACGTAAAGCGTTCCAGTACCTCCATTGGAGCCATTGTAGGAGAATGTCCCTGTGATATGGACCCAGGTACTAGCGGTGTATACATTTTCAGCTGAGACCTCATTGGTCCATCCACCGTAGTCTGTACCATCCCCGATTCGAAAGATCATCCCGCGGTTAAAGCCCACTTCCCCCGCAGGTCGAAGCAAAAAGCTCCACCCGTGATCTGTTTCCGGATCTGATGGGGCATCCAGTGCTAATTTGCCCAGCACTCGCTGGTAGGTGTTGTCAACATCAGTCTTCATCCAGAAGCTGACTGTGAGGTTATTGGAACCGCCAGGAGATGTACCGGCATTGATGTAGTCGCCAGTAGCGTTGTTCACTCCATCGAAGTCCTGGCCATCATCATATTGACCGGTCGCTTCCACATTGCCATTTTGTGTGCCATTGTTTCCATTGATGGTCGCGTCATTGTGCGTGCCCCCCGAGGCTTCATCAGTGACATTTTCATCCAGGTGCCACACGCCAGTATAGTCCCCAGACCAGGTTCCTGTGGACGAGGGGTCGGTTGTTACTGATGAATTGCCATAGCTCATCAATAGCGTCGTGTACCGGTCATGATACAACGTGGGGATCCGCACCCACGCAACATAGTTACCGGTGGTAGGGTCATAAGATTCCAGGTCATGATCTAATTGTGTCGTCCCATCGACGGTGAAGGCGATATCATATCCATTGGCGCTTGTGACTTCTCCGCCGTTCGCGGTAGACCTGAGATAGGTCTCAGTAATATTGACGAGTAGGGGAAAGTTCGTTAAGTCGGAGGTGCCAGAAACCCGGGTATGATCAATGGAAATGTCCTGCTGATAGCTGTAGCCAGCCAGCTGTCCATGTGCGAAGGAAGCAAGCAATAATGTTGAGAATAGCGCAATCGTCCTAACGACTTTATACGGTCTTCGGAGCAGACCGGGTACATGAAGTAGCGGTGTGAAAGTCATCACTGTCATTTGTCTATGTCGGTCGGCATCATGGTGTTGAGAAAAGTATTCTCGTAACTGATGCAGTGGTCTAAGCACAATTGGTCTCGACTAAAATAGACCAGGAGGCTCCATTATGAGAAAAATTGTCGTTGAATGGCGGTTATCTGTCGCTGAATAGCCGTTGTGTGATACAATAATTCAACTAGTTGGGAAGCGCACTACTTTTCTTTGACGAATTTCAAAGAGATGTCAGAGCCACTTATCGTGTATACGCCGTGATCAAGTCTTGAGATATCCAGCAGGATCGTCTGCGGCGCCGGGCCTTCCTGCCAACGTATCAAATTGGAGACGTCTTGTCCCTGTACGTTATAGACATGCATGGGCGAGACATCTAAGTGACTGCCAACAATGACAATTTGATCCTGGGCAGGGTTGGGATATAGTGACAATTCTTTTGATGGACCGTCACCCAGCGTAACTTGCTTGATAGGTGAGTAGGAGAATTGCCCGTCGAAGTCGGTTTGCCTGAGACGGTAGTAGGACAATCCCGGAAAGGGATTTTTGTCCGCCCCAGCATAGTCCAGTCGCTGTGCTGAGGTGCCAGCACCAGGGATAGAGAGTACATCTTCCCATTCCTGCGAATCCGCTGACTTTTCGATGGTGAAGTAGTCGTTGTTACTTTCGGTGGCTGTGGACCAGTGGAGGTTCACAATATTTTCTCGCTGATCAGCCACTGCCTGAAAATCGAGCAGTTCCACCGGCAATGACGTATTGAGTGAGGACGATGCGATGGTGACGTATCGGGTACTATTGGCTGGGATGTGCGAAGTACTAATGCCACCGACAATAATGCTACCGGATGTAATGGAGAGTCCGGCATCTCCAGAGGCATAAACTGTCGCATTGGAGAAGTCGCCGTCGTCATCCACGAGGAATCGGATGTCATTGATGTCAAACGCTCCTTCCTCTTCCCATTCGAATTCCATGCTGAAATCATCGGTGAAGTTGGTATTCGTTACTTTCCACTCTCGATTGAAGCGCGACCGAATGCCAGAAGGATATTCCTGCGGCACATGGGCCATGAGTCGCTCGGTGTTGTGGCCTATTACGATAAAAGACAAGTCATTGGTGATCGTGCCAGTGTTGCTGGCATTGTCGGCCGCGAGTGCATCCACAAATACTTTCAAGGTATCGTCATGGCTCGCGGACTGCTTTTGATAGAGATCTGAGTCGTCGTCCCGGCCGATGAGGATGACATCATTGTGGTAGGCCGCGTTCACATCGGCGTCCCAAATGGTGCTGGCGTCGCTCGCCAGATAATCGCCAGCTGCGCCCCCAGAGGAATTGTCAAGAGTTATGCCATATTTTATACCAAGGTACGATTCGATTCTTCGGATCTCATCCGTGGTGAGCGCCGTATTGTAGGCGATGACTTCGGCAATGTAGCCATCGAGGAACTGTTCTGCCGTAGTGTTGCCATTGCGGATGCCGCCGATGTCCAGGGCGCCATCATTCAGCGTATTGTCTGTTCCGCCGGTGGCCGCGTTACCACTGAGACGCACTGCATGCGTACCTGTGGGGTCATAGCGATTGACGGTTAATACGGGGGTGTCCGTCGAAATTACAGTGTTATTGATTCGGACCTGGGCGGCATTATGCATCATGGATAGCTTTGCCGCCGAGTTGATTCTCATGATGTGCGCTGAAGCAGTGCTGCCTCCAAGGATTGACTGTGGTGTGGCACTTATACTTCTCGCTACCACGACACCAAACTTGGTGTAATGCCCATCCGGATTGACCAGTAGGTCCGTATTCGTGGTAGAAATGAAGTCATCTGTACCATCAAAGTCAATGACAGGATTGTAGTTGATATTGTCGGTGGCATTGTCCTTGAAAGTCGGTTGGGACGACCCTGTTTCCTGACTCACATCATTGCCATTGCCACTCTGATCATCCCAGCCTGCCATGGCCGCATTGTTTGTGGTTGTCGAGGTGCCTTCATCCCCTTTCAGCCAGAGGACCAGGTTTGATTTCAAATTACCGGGGGCTTTGTGATTGACGCTTAATGTAAAGTAGTCACCATCGCTGAAGGACACATTAGCAAATGTCAGCGTATCCCCACTGACTGCAGGAGAGGTGTAGTCGGTACTTCCCCCTGCAAAGGTGCCGTCGCCATCGACGTGGAGTGCATAATCCGACACGCCATTAGATACCCCTGCGAAAACCATGCGCACATCCACGGTGCCGGGTGTGCCATTTACCGCGACACGCCACTCGCGCTCCAGTCGCCGATCATAAGAGGGGTGCTTGTCCGTTGTAGTGAGGGCGATGTTCTCATTGTTATTGCCCCAGACGATGAAATCCAGATCACTGGAGAATGCTCCCCCTTTGTCTATGATGACCATGGCATCGGAGTTGGTGCTCATGGATTTTTGCTGATCAAGGGTCGAGGCATCATCCCGGCCAATTCCTGCGATGCCGTTGTGGTAAGCGGCATGGCCTGTAGCATCCCACAGTTGGCTCCCATCAGAAGCCAGGTAATCACCATGCGAGTTGTCCAGCGTAATTCCATACTTCAAAGCCAAATAGGATTGGACCTTCTCCGCATGGTTGGCAGTTTCTGTCAAATCCCTGTCATAGGCAATGACTTCCAGCACTGTGCCTGTCAGGGACTGCGCCGCCGCCACATTACGCCCAATGTAGGCGATGTTACCTCCGGTATTGAGCGGATTCAGGGGCGTCCCACCATACCCGTGTGAAAGCGCTAAGCCATTCTGATGCGTGTCAAATCCTGGGTCGATATTCTCTCCACTGCCATAGGTATGCATGGCAATCTGAGTTGTGATCGTACTGGCAATAACGTCATTGGCGTTATTGAATCGAGCGGCAATTTCAGTTGTGGAATGTGATAAGTCTACCCTTGCAAGTGCTGCGTTGGCCCCATGACTAAGCGTAGGTTGCGCAGTACCACTCGCACCTGCTTTGGAAACCACGAAATACGAGCGTGCTTCGCTACCTGTGGGCAGAATGGCAGGGTTCGACAGCGAAAAATAATCGACGTCTCCTTCTACAAAATCAATTCCCGGGTTGTAATTCAAACTATTAGTCGTCAGCACGGGTGTACCTGCTCCGGTGCCATCGTTTCCATTCCCAGATTGATCCTGCCAATCCGTAACAGGGGATCCGCTGGTTCCCACATCCGCTTTGAGCCACAGCGCGAGATTCTCTTTGATATCTCCAGGAGCCTTGTGGTTGATACTCAACGTAAAGTAGTTGCCATTGGCAAATGTGACGTTCTCGAAAGTTAAGGTGTCTCCGCTGATGCTGGTCGGTGCGTAATCGGTTGTACCACTGGCAAAGGTGCCATCAGCATCCACATGCAGCGCATAACCAGAGACGGCGTCGGCGACACCGGGATAGACGAACTGCACATCGACTGTTCCGGGGGTCCCATTGATTGCCACCCGCCATTCTCGTACGAGTCGTCGGTCGTAGGATGGGTGCTTATCAGTTGTGGTCAGGGCGATATCCTCGTTATCATTGCCCCACATAATGAAGTCCAGGTCCGTTGTGAAACTGCCGCCTTTGTCCATGATGACCATGGCATCCGAGTTGGAGCTCATGGACTTTTGTTGGTCCAATAGCGAGGCATCATCTCGCCCAATACCTGCCACATCATAGTGGTGGGCACTGTATGTGGTAGGATTCCAGAGCACAGTACTGCCATCTGATGCGATGTAGTTTCCTGCAGAACTGGCCAGGGTAATGCCATATTTCACGGCGAGGTAAGACTCGATTTTGGTGATGTCGGCATCACTTAACTCAGAATCAACCAGGATGGCCTCTGCAATTCTCCCATCCCAAAATCCACTGCCATTGAAGGCACCAATCTGGAAGGCCCCAGCATCTGAAAATGCCGCGGTGGTGTTGTCTACCAGGGACACCCCGTCCAGGCGCCCTATATTATCCAATCCGCCCGAGCCGTAGCGAATGACCGCAATACTAGGTGTCCCCTGCGTAAATGAACCCCCTCCACTGAACAGGTCCGTTGCAGCATGTGTTGCGAGGAGATTGCCGGAGGCATCATGTCGCATTTCCAGGTCCCCAGCGCCGTCGGAAGATATGAGTTGGGAGTTGGCACTGGTGTTGTCCGAAATGGCTACTGCAAACTTTGTATAGGGGTTGCTGCCGCCGATGATGGAATTGGTGATCGTTTCAAAGTAATCGGTCGTACCATTGAGGTCCATGGCTGGGTTGAAGTTGATGGCGTCTTCGACGAGTTGTGGGTCTCCCGCTGCAACGGCGACGGCGTTAGAAACGCCCGTCTGATCTGCCCAGGCAGTGACGTCGGGGGCATTCAACACCCCAGAGTTAGCACGGAGCCAAATCATCAGTCCCGCAGAGACATTACCTGGGAAGGAGGTAGGCTCCTCAGCGCCGGAGGACGCAAGGAATGATCCAGGATCGTCCTGATTATCAAACTCTGTCTTGATCCAGTCTGCTGATCGGACAGTATTTGACATATGTACTTCGTCCATAATACCCTTGAAGGTCCTGACTGCATTGTGACGATTGCCCAACCAAAGGTCACCTCCGGAGTCGTCCAGTGGAGACCCCGACCCATCATAGCCGTTCTCATAGGAGACAGCGCCGTCAATGTAGATGGTTACGCTGCTCTCAAGCATGGCTCCGGTCCATGTCATGGCTACATGCTGCCAAGTGCCTTCGGTAATAGTGGCCGCCCTGTAGGCAACTTCTGATCCACCCGATGCGGGTTTCTGCAAGTACCTTACTTTGTCATCCGTCTGCAGGTAAAGGTTCTTTGATTCTGCGGATGTAGCACGCTTCTCAAACAGCCTCCTGTTGTTAGCTGCGGCCCCGGCGTTGATCCAGCAACTAAAGGTGAAAGTTGCGAGGTTGTCCAGGGTGACATCGCTACCGCAGTTGATCTGGTCACCATTGCCTGATGCATCATCCCCATCATAGTCCTGGCCATAGCCTATTTTACCTGTGGCTCGGGTTGGAACCCTTGCGACTGTCCCGTTTCCTCCCTGTCCGTGGTTGCCGGTGCCGCTCATGTCCGTGTACTCGTCCGCTGTGCCGTTCCCAGTCTCCTCCATATGCCATACACCTACATAGTTGGTATCCCAGGTACCTGTGCTCGAGGGATCGGTGGCGACATCAGCATTTCCATAATACATGTAGATCTCCGTGTTCACGCTGGCGCTTAGTGTGGGTATGCGCACAAACGCCTGATAGGCACCGGTGGCCGCATTGAAAGATTGGAGGTCATGATCAAGCTGGGTGGTACCGTCTACCGCTGTGAAGGCCACATCGTAACCATTGTCACTCGTCACGTCTCCGCCATTCAGAATGGTCATCAAATCCGTATCAGTGACACTGATGAGGAGAGGGAAGTCGCTCAGGTCAGAAGACCCCGAGATCTTCGTGTAATCGATCGTCAGTTTCTTCCGAAAGCTGTATCCGGATAACTGGGCCTTCGCACTGGAAAGGAAACCCAAGAAGATAACGAGAAGGGTAACGCCTTTGATGGCAGTTGCCACGGTGGACTGCAAGCTCATACGCTTAGCCAATAAATTGACTTGGATTGAACGATAAGGGACGTTCTTAGTGTGAATGGAATTCCTCATCTGACGGTGCGCGTGAAAATAGATCAAGGGAGGTATGGGGGAAAATCACAGGTACCCAACCCGTGCATTTGGCGTGTCATCAGGTAGAAATTCAGACAACTGACTCCCCTTTATACGTCGGGTTTTCTACTTCATGCCAGTCATTCAGGACCTGCAATGAGGACGTGGCTCTTCGAATCGTGTTTTAGTCCTTTGGGCAGTCGTCCAGGATCTTTAGGCCGGACTGGCCAGGATGCCCCTTAATGATCAATGTGCTTTGAGCCGGGTCCAGCTATTTCTGGGATTTTACGAGCGTCACACTATGGTCGGCGGATTTCACTATGAAGATCCCTGGGGGTAGCAATGATATGTCCAACATCAACCTGTCGTTTTGTCGCTCCACGATGCGAACCTTGTTTGACACTTCCTGTCCGAGAGAATTTATAATACGTACTTGTAGCAGCTCCTGAGGATCGCCCGTGATTACCAAAGTTGTCTCTGCGGGATTGGGATAGAGTATCAAACCATCGCTAAAATCGCCTAACGCGACGTGTAAGGGGTTAGAATAGGTGTGTTCCCCGTCGAAATCGGTCTGCTTCAATCGGTAATATGACAACCCAGGGTACGGTTTTTCGTCAATCGCCTGGTAGTCAATCCTTTGTGTCGAGTTGCCCGCTCCCGGGACACTTAGCGCTTCTTCCCAATCCTGCGAATCCACGGATTTTTCGATTGTGAAGACTTCATTATTGGTTTCTGTGGCGGTCGCCCATCGTAGGCGTACAAGACGCTTGTCCTGATCGGGTACTGCCTGAAAGTCGATCAGTTCAATTGGCAGCGTAGTGCCGAGGGAGGCTGATCCTATTGTGATATAACGGGTGGAGTTGGCGGGAATAATGGTATTGCTTATGCCTTCTACCACGACTGATCCCAAAGAAATGGATATACCGTTGTCCCCATTGGCGTAAATCGCCGCATCTGCGAAGTCGCCATTGTCATCGACCAACAAGCGGATGTCATTGATATCAAAGGTGCCGGCACTATCCCATTTGATGTATAGGCCAAATTCATCAGTAAAGTCACTATTGGTGACTTTCCACTCACGCCCAAATCGTGACGTGATCCCGACAGGCATTTCCTCGTTGGCAGCAGACAGGATACCTCCATTGTGACCGATGACTACGAAACCCGACTCTGGAGCGATGAAGCCGACATTGCTGGCATTGTCACTGGCCAGGTCACCTACGAAGATTCGAAGTGAGTCGTCTGTCGTACGAGACTGGCGCTGGTAGAGTGCTTGCTGATCATCGCGAGCAATGGCAATCACATCATTGTTATAGTCTGTGTCGGCATCAGCGTCCCAGATGGTTGTCCCATCGCCAGAGAGGTAGTCACCTTCGTGAATGCCGTCTTCATTGGGAGCTTCGTACGTGTTACCATCGCCGTCGTTGTCGTTGCCCAGAGTTATTCCGTATTTGATAGCGAAATAGGATTCCACTTTGCTGACATTGGTGGCTGAGAGGTCATTTTCATAGATGACCAGTTCAGCCAGGTAGCCCTCGGCATCAAAGGAACCGGCGGCTCCTGTCCCCATTCGCAAGTCCCCCTGGTTGCCTCCAGCGGTGAAGGCGGAAGTGGCGCCGGTACTGACAATTTCTCCATTTACCGACAGAGATATGCCTCCTACGTCTGAGTGCGCCGTAGCCACGATGGCCTGGTCCATGACATCGATGGATCCACTGCTTGTAATGGAAGTAAGCAAATCTGTTCGCAGCCCGGTGCCGGTGCGTTGGAAGTAGGCCATACGTCCGCTACCGCTACCTGCGTCGGATTGCCACCCCAAATAGACGTCGGTACTTGCGTCCCGGTTCTTGGGTATCATCACCGAGAAAATCGTATTGTCACGATTGCTGAATAATACGTCCCCATCTACATTTTCCACCGCCAGTTGGTCGTCTACTCCATCGAAGTAGATGGCTGGATTGTAGTTGATCTGACTGGACGATACAGTGGGAGCTCCATCCGCTAAGGTGATAGAAGTAAGGGAGAGATTGTCCTCGGCATTGTCCCATTGATCCAGAGGGCCTGACGTGGTCGGCAGGCTGGCATATCTGGCACCATCATTTGCCTTCGTCCACAGTGTCAGATCTGCAGAAATGCCACCAGGAGCCCTTGGCGTCTCTCCAATCGTGAAGTAATCCCCATCGCTGAGGATGACGTTGGGGAAGGTCAGTGTATCACCGTCGAGCGCCGTCGCTGGATAGTTGATAGCTCCGGCGGCAAATGTGCCATCGCCGTCAACATGCAAGACGTAGTCGCCAAAAATGCCATTGTTCCCAGAGAAGATCATGCGGATCATTACGGTATCGGGGCTGCCATTGACGGCGACCTTCCACTCGCGTTCGAGCCTACCCAGGTAATTGGGGTGGGCGTCTGTTGCCGTAATCGTCGTGCCACCGTTGTCGTTCCCCCAAATGACGAAGTCGAGATCAGAGGCGAAAGGTTCGCGATTGTCCATGATGACCATGGCGTCGCTATTGGCGCTGATCGATCTTTGCTGCTCAAGGGCACTCATCAGGTCCTTGCCGATACCGGCGACATCGTTGTGATAGGGCGCATTGGCATCTGCGTCCCAGAGTGTCGTCGTGCCATCGGATGCGATGTAGTCTCCATTGGTTCCCCCACCGGTATTGTCGAGGGTCACGCCCCCCTTGATCGCTAAATAGGATTCGATGCGATCGATATCACTATCAGAGAGCTTCTCCTCATACATGATGACTTCTGCGAGCCGCCCGTCAAATGCATCCAAATTCAAATCGTTACCTATATAAGTGCGCTCTCCTGTACCGTGATTCACAACCATATTGACTGACTGCGTATACTCCGTGCCGTCAAGCCTTGATTTCGCTGGATTTGCGACACCTGTGTACTCATAGCTGACGGTAGCGACAGAAGGTTGACCGACGACCAAAGAACTTCCTCCCTGGTAGGTGTTGAAACCAAAAAAGTGGCTCACAGCAAGCTGTCCAGAAGTATTGACATACCATTTTAGGCCACGGGAGAAGGTGCTGCTATTGCCGAGAAAAGCCTTTTCCGCACTGACGTTATCCGTCTCGACGATGGCAAACGCCGTATATTTTTCACCTGTCGCCTGATCCATGATATTGGTGGTGGTCGTCGCGAAGTAATCGTTGCCGTCCAGGTCTATGGCCGAGTTATAGTTGATCGATTCGGATATCAGCTGAGGGTCGCCGGACCACCGGGTTGTATGGTTGGCATTGCCAGATTGATCTTCCCATGCTGTCACAAAAGAAGTCCCGGTGACACCTGCATCTGCTCTCAACCAAAGTCTTAGGTTGGTGCCAATACCCCCCGGTGCTTGTACTATTTCACCAAGGGTGAAATAGTCGCCATCATTGAATTCAATGTTCTCGAATATGAGCGTATCGCCGCTGATGCTGGTTGGTTCGTAGTCGGTCGTTCCGGAGGCGAAGGTGCCATCTTCATCGATGTGCAAGGCATAGTTGGTGATGACTCCCGTATTGCTTGCGTATATGATCTTCAGGGTCACCGCTCCGGGAGTACCATTTATCGCTACTTTCCACTCTCTTTCCAACCGATTGCTGTACTCCGGATGCTTGTCCGTGGTCGTGAGCGTGGTGGCGCCATCATCGTTGCCCCACAGGAGAAAGTCCAGGTTGTTTTCGAAGGCGCTGTTTCTCTCGATCACAACGAGGGCATCACTGTTGATGCTCATGGACTTTCGCTGATCGAGGACAGAAATGACGTCCCAGCCAATCCCGGCGATATCATGGTGATAATCCGTGTTGACGTCGGCGTCCCAGAGCACATCTCCATTGGATGCGGTGTAGTCTCCAGCAGTGCCACCCCCGGTATCATCCAGCGTGATGCCGTATTTGAGCGCCAGATAGCTCTGTACTTTCTCGGCATCGCCTGCCGTCTCCGTCAAATCGCGGTCATAAGCAATGACCTCCATGATTTGCCCTGTGAACTCCTGGTTTCCATTCACGTTGCGACCCACATACGCCACACCTGTTCCCGTATTCAGGTCATTACTGCTTGCCGCTGGATCCAGATAGTTGTGCGTGACCTCAAATCCGTTTTGCCGCGTATCAAATCCGGGATTGATATTCTCGGCGGCACCATAGGTATGCATGGCAATATTGGCTGTAGTGAGGGAGTGGGACATGATGTCGTTGGTCGCATTGAAGCGAGCGGCAATTTCGTCTGTAGAGTTGGCGAGGTCGACGCGCTGGTAGGCTCCGTCAGTTCCGTGGGCAAACGTAGTCAGCTCAGTGCCTGCCACTGTCGCTTTTGAGACGATAAAGTAGGACCGGGCATCATTTCCAGTGGGGAGGAGTGTCGGATCCGCCAGTTGGAAATAGTCCGTTTCAGCTTCCACAAAGTCAATGGCGGAATTGAAGTTGGCGGCATTGTCCGTTAGCTCTGGCGTCCCAAAGGCGGTACCGTCATTTCCTGTTCCGGACTGGTCCTCCCATGTCGCCAGCGGTGTGCCGGTAGGGCCATTGTCAGCCCTCAACCAAAGCTGAAGGTTGCCCGCAACTCCCCCAGGGCCGTTGGCTATTTGACCGACAGTGAAGAACTGTCCATCCACCAATGGGATGTTTTCGAAAGTGAGGGTGTCTCCGGTGATATCGACGGCGACGTAATCCGTGCTCCCCGAACTAAAGACGCCGTCATCATCCACGTGCAGCGCATAATTGATGGCTACTCCCGTATTTCCAGTCAGGATGACCCGGACAGTTACCGCGCCTGGCGAGCCATTTAACGCAACCTTCCAGACACGCTCCAAACGGGTATTGTAATCCGGGTGTGCGTCCGTAGCCGAGAAAGTGATGGCTGCGTTATCATTTCCCCACAGAATGAAGTCTCGGTTGTTGCCAAATACTCCTCCCATGTCCATGATGACCACTGCATCGCTGTTCACACTCTTGGACTTGGTTTGACTCAGTCCTGATGCGTCGTCCCTTCCTATTCCAGCTACGTTGTTGTGGTAAGTACTATTGGCACTGGCATCCCAGAGGACCGTACCCTGGGAATTTACATAGTCGCCCTCGTTGACACCATCACCATTGGGAGCTTCAAGCGCCGTGGTATTGCCATCGTTATCAGTACTGAGGGTCACACCATATTTTATGGCGAGATAGGACTCCACCTGTTGCCGTTCGGCGGGCGTTAGGGCGCTCTCGTAGTGAATGACCTCAGCGATGTTGGATTCAGCATCGAAAGCCCCGTTGATACTTGTTCCGAGGCTGAAATCTCCAATATTCCCACTGGCAGTGAATGAACCTGCAGCTCTCGTCCCGTTTTGTTCGCCATTGATGAATAGCGCCTTTCCACCACTGTCAGAATATGCGCTACCGATGGTTACGGCATCTATGACATTGATAGTCCCGCCGATATTGGTTGTGAATTGATCGGCTCGCAATGAGTTCAAAGGAGATCTTTCGAAGTAGACCATACGATCTCCGGAAGCATTGGATTGCCAGCCCAAATAGACATCCGTTGATGCATCGAGGTCTTTGGGAATGAGCGTCACAAAAGAGGTGTTGTCTTGATTGCTGGCCAGGATGTCTGCATCGAAGTCTTCATATGAAAGCCTATCATCCACGCCATCAAAATAGACTGTCGGGTTGTAGTTGATCTCATTAACCGTGAGTGTCGGATCTCCGTCGGCCAATGTGACTTCTGAGAAATTCGTGTTGCTGATGCTATTTTCCCATTCATCTACGGAGCCACTGCTTATCTCTGCCGCCGAGTTTTTTACCCGATTATCAGCTTTCAGCCAGAGAGTTAAGTCGGTGTTTACACCCCCCGGTCCCTGAATGATCTGGCCCATCGTAAAGTAGGAGTCGGCGGTGAAAGTGACGTTGTCGAAAATCACCGTGTCGCCGGAGATACGAGTAGCCGGGTAGTTTGTCGCGCCGGACGCAAATACGCCATCGGTATCGAGGTGCAAGACATAGTTCTCGAAAAGCCCGGTATTGGCTGGGTATATGATTTTGACTGACACAGCGCCGGGGCTTCCCCAGACATCCGCGAGCCATTCCCTTTCCAGTCGGCTGTCATAGTCAGGATGCGCATCGGTTGTAGTGAGGGAAACAGCCCCGTCGTCATTTCCCCAGACAATGAAGGCGAGATCCGAGTCGAAGCTCCCCCCTTTGTCCATGAGTACAATGGCGTCGGAATTGATGCTGATTGATTTTTGCTGTTCGAGATCAGAGGCATCATCCCGGCCTATTCCTGCGACGTCATTGTGATAGGGCGGGTCGCCATTCCAAATGTTGAATAAGTTCGAAGCCCTGTAGGTACCTGCAAGTCCTCCATCTGCATTGCTCAGGGTGATGCCATACTTCAGTGCCAGGTAGCCCTCCACTCTCAATTTTTCTGCTGTCGTCAGTGTCCTGTCGTACACGATCACCTCGGCAATGGAGCCCGTCAATCGGTTGCCGCCTGAGCGGTCATCGCCCAGGTAGAAATTGCCTGTGGTCCAATCGGTGTTGAAGGTCTTTATCTGCGTATCAATAGTCTCGGCATTCTCATAAATGACCGCATCGGTCGTTCCTCCGGGGTCATCGACCCTCCACACAGATGGGGTGTTAGTTTGCAGTGAGTAGCTTGTATTGCCAGCATAGCGCTGATCGAGGAAAAAGCCCCTGTTGGTGGCAGTCCCAACTTCGATCAGTCCTTTGTCTGCGACCGTCGAGATATTGCCGACGACGATGATCGTCGAAGCCGTACCGGTGGCCCTGGAAATAGCGCCGGAAATCGCCCGGTCATCATCCGTGAAGCTAATCGCCGGATTGAAATTGGAAAATGAAGATTGGTAGACAGCGTTGCCCGTGCCCGTGGCGTCATGTCCTTCCATGGACTTGTCAAACCAGGAGGTAATACTGCCTCCGTTAACCGTGGAGTTTGTCCCTGCATCAGCGGTCAACCACAAAACAAGGTCGTCACTGAGTCCCGCAGGGGCTGGAGGATCCTCTTCGGGCCCTACAGTGTAAAAACTTGAGGGATCACTCTGATTATTAAATTCCGTTTTGATCCAGTCAGCACTTTTTGCAGCGCTGGAGAGACGGACTTCATCGATCAAGCCCTCCCACCTTCCGCCAGTGTTGGTGTTGATCCCAATTCTAAAATTGTTGCTCGATGCTGTATTGATGGCATCGGTATCTGTGGTAGAATAACCGTCATCTTCTCCGTCAATAAATATGTTCACCTCATCCGTGGTGGGTGAGCCATCATCTGTCAACGTCAAAACGACATAGTGCCAGTTGCCATCATTGAGTCCTGTGGTATTGCCGTTCTGCAACGATCCCCCTCCCATCTCGGCCGTGATGCGATAGGTGAGGGTTGATCGTGTATACATGCCAAACTTCTGCCCTACACCCGTATCTCCATAAGTAGCCAATACGCCAACTGCCGCAGATATCGAAGTCCACTGGAACCATCCCGACAAAGTACGGCTCGCGGTTCCCGAGATGCCCTGGTAGCTTGTGGCAATAATCCCATCGCCCCCATCAAAGCTTTGTGCATTGCCAATTTTGCCAGAGGTGGTCTGTGTTGGTGTCTGGGCAGCCGCACCCGCCCATCCAGTTAGGTGTCTGCCATTCGCGGAAGCATCCTTGAAGTCGTCCGTTCCTCCGGTGCTCGATTCGGAGAGGTGCCAAACTCCTTCATAGTCCCCGCTCCAGGTCGTATTTGCTGATTGGTCTGTCGTTACAGAGCTATTGCCGTAGTAGATGTAGATCTCCGTATCATCGTCAAAGTCCAGCGTAGGTATTCGGACCCATGCAACAAATTCACCGGATGTGGCTGTGTACTTTTCGAGTTGATGGTCGAGCTTGGAAATACCGTCTGCGCCCGCGAATACGATATCAAAGCCATCGGTATCGGTAACATTGCCACCGTTGCCGGTAGTTCTCAAATCTGTGTCTGTGACGCTAAATAGTACGGGGAAATCCGTAAGGCTGCTAGTGCCTGAGACAAGAGAATTGTCTATGGTGATCTTCTTGCGGAAGCTGTAACCAGCTATTTGCGACACCGCTTCGTTGCTTGCGAGGAGTAGTAGCAGCAAAATCAAAGGAATACCACGCAAGACTCCAGCGTTCTGAAGTTTGCAGCACCCGTGCGAAAAGTGGCGCAGGGAATTGGAACATATATGGTTTATTCGGAATATTCTCATCCTCACTTTCCACGTAATGATCCGAAACCAGAATGGCGGTGTTTTGGCTTCATGCGGCTGTTTACTAACGTTAGTAGCTGTGAAGAAAGAGCATTTGTTGGATTTCTTTGTGCTCTTTAAGGTGGATGGGTATAATCAACGTCGAATGAGGGCAGCGCTACTGGAAATAGGCGACCATCAGTCGCCTGATGATGGATAATAATTACCTGTTTATGAGATAGTTATAGCCATTTGTGGGTACATGGTTTGGGCTAGTTGCGTGTCACGATGAACTTGGAAAATGGGTAAAAATCGATCTTGAAACGTATGAAGAGTATATTCTACTCCTTGATCAGCTTCAAACTTGACTTGGCAGTTTGAATAACGTACAAGCCATGTGGTAGTGACGAGATATCGAGGGATATACTGTTATGACCTCTTTTGATCTGTTCCAGGTTAGTTGTAATATCCTGTCCAAGCGCATTTATCAGTCGCAGCGAGTGGAATTCTTCGGGGTTCCCCTGAAGGACAATCACGTCTTGCGCGGGATTTGGGTACAAGGTCAATGGTTCCTGAGAATCCCCGAGGGTTACAGACAATATGTTTGAATAGGTGTACGAGCCATCGAAGTCCGTTTGCTTGAGCCTGTAATAGGAGAGTCCGGGGAAAGGATTGCCATCTACCACCTCGTAATCGATTCTCGTTGTGGAGTTTCCTGCGCCGGGTATGAATAAAGCCTCCGTCCATTCATCAGTATTGAGGGATTTTTCTACAGTGAAGAAATCGTTGTTGGTTTCGGTGACTGTCGACCAGGAAAGTTCGACTGTTCGTTCCACTTCGTTGGCAGTTGCTGAGAAGTCTAACAACTCGACCGGCAGTGTGGTACTGGCGGAGGTCGAGGCAATGGTTACATACCTGGTTTGGTTGGCAGGAATATGTGTGGTGCTGATACCGCCAACAATAATGGATCCTGAAGTGATGGATAGGCCGTTGTCTCCGTGTTGGAATACAGTGGCATTGGAGAAAGTGCCGTCATCGTCCACGAGGAATCGGATGTCACTGATATCGAAAGGTCCGAGTTCCTCCCATTCGAACTCCATGCTAAAGTCGTCGCTGAAGTTGGTATTTGTTACCTTCCATACCCTTCTGAATCGTGAATAGATGCCAGTTGGCACATCGTCAGTTCTGCCCATCTGGCGATCGCCGTTGTGGCCAACGGCGATAAAGGAGCGATTGTTGGTTACCGTCCCGGTATTGCTGGCATTGTCGACAGCTAGTGCATCTATGTATACCTGCAAGGAGTCGTCGAGGGTGTGTGACTGCTTTTGATGAAGTCCGGAGTTATCATCTTTCCCTATTAGAATGACGTCGTTGTGGAAGGCTGCACCATTATCGGCGTCCCACATTGTCGAGCCGTCGCTGGCCAGGTAGTCACCCGAAGTCCCGCCTCCGCCATTATCCAGAGTGATGCCATACCGAAGCGCCAGATAGCTTTGGACCTGACTTATTTGTGCGTCTGTTAACTCTGTCTCGTACATGACCACTTCAGCTATCCTTCCATCGAACAGTGAGATACCATTGGTCGAAAAGGGATCTGCACCAATATTGATGGGTTGGAGGCCGTGATTGGGGCCCGAGGCAGTATTGTCAACGAAACTCTGGCCATTCACCATAGATATATTGTCAAGACCCCCTGAGCCGTAACGGAAGGCGTTGATTGACGGTGCTCCTTCAGTCATCGTCACACCTCCCACAAAGAGGTCGTTGAAAGAATGATGAGCCAAGAGTACTCCCGTCGTGCTATTGAACAATACGTTGCCAATAAAGCCGCTCATTGCCCCTATAAGGGCTCTTTCAGTAGAAAGATCATCTGGCTCGGCGATGACAAAGATGGTGTGTGTTTGTCCGGACATGACGCTTGAAGACGCCGCCTGCAGGTAGTCTCCAGAGGCGTCAAAATCAATGGCTGCGTTGCCGTTGATGGTTGATGTAGACTGTGGATTGCCGAAGGCATTGAAAATCCAACCATTGGAAGTTTGGTCTTGCCATGACGTTACAGTAGGTGCACCAGTCACGCCAATATCGGCCTTTAGCCACAACCGTATATTGGTTATGACTCCCCCCGGAGAAACAAGCCCTTCTCCAATCGTGAAGAAATCTCCATTTGCCAGACTAACGTTCGAGAAAGTCAGGGTGTCGCCACTAATGCTGCTGACCGGGTAGTTCGTCGCACCGCTTGTGAAGTCGCCGTCCCCATCGACATGCAAGCCGTAATCCTCTTCGACGCCGGTATTCGAGTAAATCACTCGGACTGTCACATTGCCGGGGGTACCAGTGACTGCCGCTTTCCATTTGCGTTGAAGGATGTTGAGGAAGTTGGGGTGTGTGCCGCTCGTTGTGGTAGTCGTTGCGCCATTGTCATTGCCCCATACGATGAAGCTTAGGTCACTGCCGAAGCTGCCCCCTTTGTCCATGATGACCATGGCGTCAGAGCTATTACTGATGGATTTTCGCTGGTCCAGGCCTGAACCATCATCACGACCGATTCCTGTCACATCGTTGTGATAGCCACTATTGGTAGTAGCATCCCAAATCGTGCTGCCTGTGGACGATAGGTAATTGCCAAAAGCGTTGTCCAGGGTGATGCCGTACTTGATGGCCAGATAGCTCTGTATTTGACTGTGTTCTGTGGCAGAAATGGGGCCGGTGTACATGACCATTTCGGCGATCTTGCCATCCATGTAGTTAGTGCCTGCGCCATTGTTGCCAAGATAGAAGGTTGAATTATTTCCAGTGAAGCTGCCAGCGTCATTATCCGAATTCAATGTTAGCCCATCTCGTTGGATGGCCTGAGATATCGAAGCAATGGTTTGGCCAGAAGTAGTACTTGACAGGCCGCTCCAGAGGTGAGCCACACCTGTTGTTCCCCCCCATGCATTTTGGAGACGATAAACACCGTCGTAACCACCCGGATCCCAATAGAAGGTGCCATCGCTCCAGGGGATATGGGCGGATATTCGTTGGGTGGTGTTGGTTTCAAGAAATAAGAATTGATCCTTTACGACATCCGTCACTTTCACCGCATAAAGGTTGAAGTCAGTATAGGTACCGGTACCCAATATTCCTGAAGCGTCCTGCATGTAATCATCTGTTCCGTCAAAGTCTATGACAGGGTTGTAGTTAATATTATTTGTCGTATTGTTTCTGAAAAGTGGTTGATTGCCACCGGTACCTTGAGAGACATCATTGCCGTTTGTGCTGAGGTCCGCCCACGAGGATAATCCGCCACCATCAGTAGTAGTAGAGGTACCCGCATCCCCTTTTAGCCATAGTACCAGGTCATCGCCCACGGAGCCTGGACTTTCTATGTTGAATCCAAGGGTGAAGTAATTACCATCGGCGAAGGTGACATTTTCGAAGGTGAGGGTATCCCCACTTACGCTGGTCACAGCGTAGTCCGTGGTTCCTGCGGCAAATGTGCCATCACCATCGACATGAAGCACTTGTTCAAGAATCCCGTCCGGCGGATTGGTAAATATGATCCTGACATCGACAGGCCCTGGTGATCCATTGGCGTCCACTTTCCACTCACGAACGAGGCGTCGGTGATAGGAGGGATGCTTGTCTGTTGTGGTAAGGGTTGTGGCGCCATTATCATTACCCCATAGGATGAAATCAAACTCTCCAAAGCTTCCACCATTGTCCATGATCACCATCGCATCGTCGCTGCTACTGATGGATTTTTGCTGGTAGAGGCCTGAGTCATCATCCTGCCCGATACCTGCTACATCGTTGTGATAAGCCGAGTGCGCCGATGCGTCCCATAATACCGTTCCATCACTGGCTATATAGTCTCCCTCATTGATGCCCTCACCATTAGGTGCCTCAAAGGCTGTGGTGTTGCCGTCTGTGTCACTGTCCAGAACGAGTCCGTACTTTAGTGCGAGGTAGGACTCGACTTTCTGTCGATCTGACTCCGACAATGCTCTGTTGTAGATGACCATTTCACCGATTCGAGCATCAGAGTGCTCACCGCCGGAGGTATACGTTCCCTGCATGATGTCAATACGGGTGCCGCTGGCACTGTTGGTTCCCGCGAAGGTGCTCAAACGGAGACCATCTGTGTGGGCGTCTATTGCTCCACTTCCTGAATCCCTTGTATATGAGAACATATGGAGGTCTTCCTTTTCAGTGGTCACGGCAATGCCGCTGTTGTAGTTGGCAGGGTTGGAGTTGATGTATATACTGTTTCGGAAAGTGCCCCAGTAACCCCACAAATAGTTGCCACTATGGCCCTCAAATACTCTCCCATCGGTATCCGAGGCAAGCTGTCTTGAGACAAAGAACAAGCTCCAATCCGTACCCAATTCAGAACCCGCAGGGGCGTCGAATCCGCCTGAGAGTATTTCTACCATTGGGTAGAAGTTGTCGCTATTGCTGACTACTGTTGGGCCAGTTACGGTGGCATAATCACGTCCATACGCACTCTGATCTTCCCAGGAGGTGGCGATGGATCCAGTGCCGGCATCTGATTTCAACCAGACGGAAAGACCTTCTACGATATATCCCGGGCTTGTCGCTCGATTGACGCCCAAGCTGAAGAAATTGCCGTCGGCAATCGTAACATTTTCGAATGTCAGAGTGTCTCCGCTGACACTGGACGGAACGTAGTTCGTGGAGTTGTCATCTGAGAAATCACCGTCTCCGTCTACATGGAGGGCGTAGTCCTCAAGTACTCCCGAATTACCATAGATCATTCGGACGGTAACTGTACCGGGAGAGCCGGTGACGGCCGCTTTCCACGTTCGTTGCAGGATATTGTGGTACTCTTGAGAGGATCCGGAGCCGTTCAGAGACACTGAGCCATTATCATTTCCCCAGAGAATAAAGTCCAGGTCATTACTAAAGCTGCCGCCTTTATCCATGATGACCATCGCGTCGGCGTTCGAACTAATAGACTTCTGCTGATCCAGACCTGAGTCATCATCCCGGCCGATTCCTGCAACATCGTAGTGATATGTGGTATTGGTCGTCGAGTTCCAAATCTCACTACCATTAGAAGCCACATAATTATGTTGGAGCGTAAGGCCGTACTTTACGCCCAGGTACGAACGGACTTTTTCCTGATTGGCGGCACTCAATGAGGCATCGTAATAGATCACTTCGGCAATTTCCCCATCGAAGAATTCATTGAATGAGACCTCGGAACCTGTAACGCCTCTGGCGCCAATGATCATTCTGGAGTTGATAGGAAGATCTGTATTGCTACTGGATTCTGTATAGGAGCCGCTTGCGGTACCGTCTACATTATAAGTTAAGTTACCACTCGTGATCCAGTCCGCAGAAAGCACATGAGGGTCAGTGTCAATGCCGTAAGTGCCGTCGTAGTTCCAGTTCCACGAGGCGGGGGATGAGGAGTAGATCGTGAAATTGTTGGAACCGGCAGTTTCGCCGTAAGACCACAACTGCCCCCAGCTGGCATTCTGATAGGCAATTACATTTTTTGCGGTGGCTGTGGAGGATTTTTGAATCACCACAAATCCGGAAAACTGGTTGGTGATGGCCGGCATGGAATTGGGGGTACGCATGAATTCACTGGTACCATTGAAGGTCAATGTAGGGTGGAAGTTCAAATCATTGACCGTATAGTCAGGTCCTGCGGTGGCAGTAGCATGACGTGTATCACCACTGAAGTCGTCCCATTGCGTTACGCTGGTCGTACCCGTTACACCCTGATCTGCTTTTAACCAGAGACTTAGGTTTGTCCCAATTCCTCCGGGAGCAATTACCACCTCCTGTGAACTTACCGTGTAGAAAGAGGAGGGATTGTTTTGGTTGTCTACCCCCGTCTTGATCCAGTCAGCGGATCGTGCGACAGATGATACTCGTACTTCATCCAGGTAACCATCCATATTCTCGGTTTCACCTGGATACCTACCGATATAAAAAGGGTCTCCCGAAGAGTCATTAATGGAACCGGCGTCCCCATATGTCCCATCGGCGGTGCCATTTACATATCCGCGGATGGTGGTCCCATCATAGGTGATCGCCAGATGTGTCCATGTATTGGCGGACAGCGCGACAGAACCCAACTCATCAATTTCCCGGGTGGTACCATCGATAATCATCAGTGCTCCGAGGACAGTATTTGTTGGAAATAGTGACCAGGGACGATACACATACATACAATACTGTTGTTTGCCCAGAACATTGAACCAATCCCCTTTTGCAGGCACGGAGGGCATGTAGACCCACGCCTCCAGTGTTATAGCGGAGGTAATGTTTAGACTTGCGCCGTTTCCGGCATTTATATGATCAGGGGACCCATTGAATTCCTGCCCCTCATTGACCACCCCACTGTTGCCTGTGGATGAAGTTTGGTCATCACCGTGATTGCCATTGCCGGATCCGTCTTGATAGAGGTCGCTGGTACCTGTTCCTCCCACTTCCTCATCCAGGTGCCAGACGCCTTCGTAGTTTGAATTCCAGGTGGATGTCGCCGAAGGGTCTGTGGAAACATCGTGGTTTCCGTAGTATATGTATATGTCCGTGTCCACAGTGCCGGATAGCGTCGGGATGCGAACCCAAGCCTGGAATTCACCGGTCGTGGCAACATATTTCTCAATCTCATGATCTAGCTGCGTAACGCCGTCGGCTGCTGTAAATGCTATATCGTATCCGTTGGCATTCTGAACATTGCCTCCGTTGGTAGTAGTTCGTAAGTCGTTGTCTGTGAGGCTAATAAGTAGTGGAAAGTTGCTCAGGTTGCCGCTGCCGGAGATACGATTATAATCGATGGTCACGGCTTTTCTAAAGCTATAGCCAGAGAGTTGTGCTTGCGCTTTTTGACTGCTAAAAAGGAATAGTAAGGCTGTTATTCCCAGAACGCTGACTCTGGGTAAGAGACCAACAATGGCTTTGAAGTGGGTGTTAACCGAAATTGGAAAGAAGATACTTCTGTCTCTCATGTGTCTAAGCCGAGTGCTGCTATCCATTTGATTGCTCAAGTGCGGATCTTGACGGTGCTGAGCATCAAGCAGTGGACATTAGCACTTATACTTAGGTAAATCTACCCATAGAGGTATCTGCTACATTTATATTTTCGCTGAAGGAGCAAAAACAAGGATCGATCCTGATTGGATGGTGTTGCACTTCGGCATCGCAATGCTGCTAAAGTCGCCTTTTTTCATAATGCCAAGCTCGTGCCGTCAGACAGATTATGCGTTCTAAATGAGGGAGTTACGAGCTATACGGCGACCTGTTTTCGATCTCTACGTGGGCCTAATCACGGGTTGTGGTTGAATGACCGGTCTACCGGTAAGATTGCGGTACGGATCAATTGTTGAAAATTGACTAACGGCGGTTGTAAGCTGTTACTGCAAAATGGCGTGTCGAAGCAGTGATTTGGCGAGCAGGATTCCGGTCCTGCTCGCCAAAAGCTGGCCATTATTTTACTGGGATAAGGAAAGCAGTTTTGGTCTTATCCCCGGCTGTGAGCTTGTACAGGTAAGTGCCTTTCGAAAGATTCGTCACGTCGAACAGGTTATTATAAACGACATTCGGGTCTGCGATATCGTCGAAGAGTGTCACCACCAGTTTTCCTGTCATATTGTAGACTTCCAGCTTGACTCTCGTAGTTTGTGGCACTACGAAATCAATGTACACATTGGACACAAATGGATTTGGGTAGGCCTTCACACTCAGTGTTTCCACCTCAACCTGACCCTTCGCCAATTCCTCTTCTTCATTGCTGCCAGGAGTCATGACTCTACTTGCAGGCTGCTCGAAATGGATCTCTTGCACGCAGCTACTTGAGTTGCCCTGCGAGTCTGTTGCGGTCCAGGTCCTGGCAATATCCTGACAATCCTCTATTTCGTCATTAACTATCGTAGAGTACCCACATACCTGTCCTTTGCCATCGAGCCAACCGATGACTGTAAACTCGCCCACAGTCAATCCTTGGATATCCTGTGAACAAGATGTATGAATTTCGCGCTTGCGTTTTCTGTTCACCTCGAACGTTGTTCGGGACTTGAGTTTATCCATACCCACTGCCCATGCATTGACACTTAGTGTATCTCCAGGTTGGACATCGGTGAAAGTAGCCAACGTACGACGACTCTTATAGAAGACCTTGACCATGGCGCCAGCTGGGCCATCGTAAACGACACTAAGCTCCAACATACCCTTATCGCACTCACAGCTTTCCACGGGCGGCTGGGAACTATCACATGTGTTGCCGTATCTATCTGTCCAACCTTTGACGGTGAATTCACCGACAACCTGTCCTAAGATGTACCTGGAGCACGACGTGTGTATTTTCCTTTCCCGGCCGTGATTCACATAAAAGGAAGTGTACGACTTGAGTTTGTCCTTGCCGATGTGTCTGGCATCCACCGTCAAATACTCACCAGGCTGGACGTTGTGGAAGGTTGCCAGCTTCTTCTTGTAATCATAATACACTGTCACTTTTCCGCCGGCCGGACCATTGTATTGAACAGTCAACGTTACCATTCCTCCTTTGCAATCACAACCACCCGGCTCGGTCGTATTCAGTGGAGCGTCTGAATAACTGATCAGTAAGTTCTCATCGCAGTTATCAGTAGCAGTGGCCATTCCTGTGTAGCTTGGATCGATATTGTCATCGCCACAGGCCAGTGTCACGTCCGCGGGGCATTCGATTGCAGGAGGTGTCTGATCTCCCTCAATTTCGATGATTTGCTTACAGGTGCTCTCATTGCCATTGATATCTGTGGCCTTCCAGGTTCTTATGATTGTGGAGGAGGTACCGTTGTCACCGGCTACTTCGGTATAGCCACAGTATTGCCCATCACCATCCAGCCAACCGACCACCGTAAACTCTCCGATGGTCTGTCCTGTAATGTCCTTCGAACAGGATGTGTGGAATTCCCTTTCATGTCCTCCTTCGACCATGAAGGTGGTGTTGCTCTTCAGCTTGTTTTCACCTACGGTCCAGGAAATCACAGTGAGGGTGTCGCCAGGCTGCACATTTGTGAATGTACCAAGCAATTCATCGCGGTAGTAGAACGCATTGACGGTGGCACCTGCGGGCCCATCGTATCGAACGCTCAATTCTATCATGCCACCATCACAATCGCAATCCTCAATCGGAGCTACAGACTGATCGCATGTGCTTCCGTAGCGATCTGTCCAGCCAATGACAGTCAACTCGCCTACGACTCTTCCCAGAATGTATTTGGAGCATGACGTGTGAATCTCAAGTTCAGGGCCGCCGTTCACATAGAATGAGGTGTTGGACTTTAGTTTGTCCTCACCAATAGATGTGGCATCCACTGTAAGCCAGTCACCTGGCTGCACATTGTTGAAGGTCGCGAGAGGTTCGCCTGAATCATAGAATGCTTCCACAGTGGCATTCGCCGGTCCATCGTATTGCACAGTCAGTGTGACCATTCCTCCCTCACAGGCGCAGCTGAATCCTTCTTCAGGAGTGTTAGGTTTGAAGACGTCCGTGTAGGTGATGTCTGCAACACCACAGTTGTCTTCCGCAGTGGCCATTCCCGTGTTGGAAGGATCGATATCCGTATCATCGCAAGACAACGAAACGTCAGGAGGGCAGGTCAGCATTGGAGGCTCAGTATCCTCTTGTACTTGTATTACCTGGCTCTCCGTTGTTGTGTTGCCACATGCATCAACGGCCGTCCATGTCCTTGTCAGAATTTCAGATTCACCGCTGGTTTTCAACTTCACGCGATCGAAATTCAACTCCCAGCCTTTATGGAATTCCTCGGCAAGGAGCCTGATTTCCAGTTTTTCACCATGCAACTCGGGGTTGTCGTTGGAATTGTATTGCAGCCCGATTGGCAGCCAATACGAATCGTTCGCAGGTGATGCTCCCGATATCGTGGCAACAACGACTCCTCCGGCGACGAGCTCAATACGGTAGTCGGGGCCGGCGCCTTCGTTGTAAGGAGAAGGATTACCAACCAATACCGTGAGTGTGTAGTTCTTGTCTGGTGCCAGGGTTTCAGACAACACTTGACTCAGTCCTCTCACGTAGCCCCACTTGGAGATGGTATACATGATATTGTCTCCGTCAGGAGCCACACCCCCGTACCCATAGCTGGCCGGGTTGTTGTATGCTCCGGCAAACGAGCTATTTGAGAGCTTCCATTGACCAGGATACTTCGTCTTGTAGTATCCTTTCTTCCAACCGGATATATTCGAACTCCACTCGCAATTGGGCAGCGAGGGATGTTCAAAGCTGTGGTTCTTGACGTAGACATCTTCCATCGTGTTTTCGGAGCTTTCGCTGAAAGTCACTTCAACATTAGGATCACAAGTGTCATATGCCGTTACGTTCGGAATTGGTGGGGCTTCACCACAGTCCAAAGTCACATCGTCGGGGACACCGACGAGCACTGGTGCTTCTTCGTCAATGGTCGTAATCGTCTGGATGGCACTAGTCTTGTTACCACAGGCGTCTTCTGCCGTCCATGTGCGCAGAATTACGCCGGGGCAATCATTCAATCCGTCCTCATCATCCACATAAGTTATGATCGGTTGAGTTGCGCAATTATCAGTTGCGGTAGCAGTACCCACGTTGGCGTTGTCAATATCACATCCAAAGACCGTGACGTCATCAGGAATGATCAAAGTAGGACTTTCGGTATCGCCGCCGCTATACGATATCTCTATCTGATCCGCGAAATTGTCACAATCATCGAAGATCGAGTAAGTATAAGTCACATTCCAGCTGCAGTCATTGCCTGAAGGAGCTCCATTCTTCTCCACATGAACCCCGCCGCAGTTGTCCTCATAGAGATCTGCAATTTCCGATGCGGTTGGTCCAGTTGGGATTTCTGAATAACAAGCGACGATGTTCATTTCTCCTGAAGGGATCTCGGCTCCATCCTTGAGTACCGGTGGAGTTGTATCATCGATGATAATTGTTTGATTGACTTCCGTGAAGTTGCCGCATGCGTCAGTCACCCTGTAAGTCCTGGTGAGGGTTTCAGCACAGGATTCGCCGTCTGAGACATCACCAATAAACGTGACGGTTAGCGCTGAACAGATGTCGCTTGCGTTCACGATTGAGATATCTGCTGCAGGGACATCTTCAGGACATTCGACTGTCAATGCGGCCAGAGGAGCCACAGCCGGTGGAGTGGTGTCGACTATCGTAAACGTAGCCGTCGTAGTCGACGCATTACCAAAGTCGTCAATTACCGTGAATGTAACTATGGCACTTCCCGTCAATCCGCAATCGTCAGTGAGTCCGGTGAAGTCATCGCTCCACCCGATTATGTTGCAGTTATCAGTGGCTTCTGCTCCTCCCTGAGTATCCAACCACGTTTGCAAATCAGCGCCGTTACCAGAACCATCACATTCCACGGTAAGGTCGGAGGCAGGATTGGTAATCATTGGCGCTTCATTGTCGGTGACGGTGACCTCGAAGGAGCAGGTGGCTGTATTGCCTGCTGCATCTGTTAGGACGAAAGTGTTGGTGGTTGTTCCAACAGGGAAGGTAGAACCTGAAGGCAGGCCAGCAGTCTGCACCCATGTTTGTCCAGGGCAGTTGTCAGTGGTCATCGGATCGTCGTAAGCCACTACTGCACCACACACGCCCGGATCGTTGTTGACACTGACGTCGGCAGCACATGCGATGGTGGGTGCTTCATTGTCAGTGACGGTGACCTCGAAGGAGCAAGTAGCTGTATTGCCTGCTGCGTCTGTGACGACGAATGTGTTGGTAGTGGTTCCAACTGGGAAGGTAGATCCAGAAGGCAGTCCAGCTGTCTGCACCCAAGTCTGTCCAGGGCAGTTGTCGGTGGTCATCGGATCGTCGTAAGTCACGACTGCTCCACATACACCCGGATCGTTGTTGACGCTGACGTCGGCGGCACACACGATGGTCGGTGCTTCATTGTCGGAGACGGTGACCTCGAAGGAACAGGTAGCTGTATTACCCGCTGCATCAGTTACTACGAATGTATTTGTGGTGGTTCCAACTGGGAATGTTGATCCTGAAGGCAGTCCAGCAGTCTGTACCCATGTTTGACCCGGGCAATTGTCAGAAGTCATTGGATCGTCGTAAGTCACGACTGCACCACATACTCCCGGATCGTTGTTGACGCTGACGTCGGCAGCACACGCGATGGTCGGTGCTTCATTGTCGGTGACTGTGACCTCGAAGGAGCAGGTGGCTGTATTGCCTGCTGCATCTGTGACGACGAATGTGTTGGTGGTTGTTCCGACAGGGAATGTCGAACCAGAAGGCAGCCCAGCTGTCTGCACCCAAGTCTGACCAGGGCAGTTGTCAGTGGTCATTGGATCGTCATAAGTGACGACCACACCGCATACTCCCGGATCGTTGTTGACACTGACGTCGGCAGCACACGCGATGGTCGGTGCTTCATTGTCGGTTACTGTGACCTCGAAGGAGCAGGTAGCGGTGTTACCTGCGGCATCTGTGACGACGAAGGTGTTAGTGGTTGTACCTACAGGGAAGGTTGATCCTGAAGGCAGTCCTGCGGTCTGCACCCAAGTCTGTCCAGGGCAGTTGTCGGTGGTCATCGGATCGTCGTAAGTGACGACCGCACCACACACTCCTGGATCGTTGTTGACACTGACGTCGGCAGCACACGCGATGGTCGGTGCTTCATTGTCGGTTACTGTGACCTCGAAGGAGCAGGTGGCGGTGTTACCCGCTGCATCTGTTACCACGAAGGTGTTGGTGGTGGTTCCAACTGGGAATGTCGACCCAGAAGGCAGTCCGGCAGTCTGTACCCATGTTTGACCCGGGCAGTTGTCGGTCGTCATTGGATCGTCGTAAGTCACGACTGCACCACATACTCCCGGATCGTTGTTGACGCTGACATCGGCAGCACACGCGATGGTAGGTGCTTCATTGTCGGAGACTGTGACCTCGAAGGAACAGGTAGCTGTATTGCCTGCTGCGTCTGTGACGACGAAGGTGTTGGTAGTTGTTCCTACAGGGAAGGTAGAACCTGAAGGCAGGCCAGCAGTCTGCACCCATGTTTGTCCAGGGCAGTTGTCAGTGGTCATCGGATCGTCGTAAGCCACTACTGCACCACACACGCCCGGATCGTTGTTGACACTGACGTCGGCAGCACATGCGATGGTGGGTGCTTCATTGTCAGTGACGGTGACCTCGAAGGAGCAAGTAGCTGTATTGCCTGCTGCGTCTGTGACGACGAATGTGTTGGTAGTGGTTCCAACTGGGAAGGTAGATCCAGAAGGCAGTCCAGCTGTCTGCACCCAAGTCTGTCCAGGGCAGTTGTCGGTGGTCATCGGATCGTCGTAAGTCACGACTGCTCCACATACACCCGGATCGTTGTTGACGCTGACGTCGGCGGCACACACGATGGTCGGTGCTTCATTGTCGGAGACGGTGACCTCGAAGGAACAGGTAGCTGTATTACCCGCTGCATCAGTTACTACGAATGTATTTGTGGTGGTACCTACAGGGAAGGTTGCTCCTGAAGGCAGTCCAGCTGTCTGCACCCATGTTTGACCCGGGCAATTGTCAGAAGTCATTGGATCGTCGTAAGTCACGACTGCACCACATACTCCCGGATCGTTGTTGACGCTGACGTCGGCAGCACACGCGATGGTCGGTGCTTCATTGTCGGTGACTGTGACCTCGAAGGAGCAGGTGGCTGTATTGCCTGCTGCATCTGTGACGACGAATGTGTTGGTGGTTGTTCCGACAGGGAAGGTAGATCCTGAAGGCAGCCCAGCTGTCTGCACCCACGTTTGACCAGGGCAGTTGTCAGTGGTCATCGGATCGTCATAAGTGACGACTGCACCGCACACTCCCGGATCGTTGTTGACACTGACGTCGGCAGCACACGCGATGGTCGGTGCTTCATTGTCGGTGACTGTGACCTCGAAGGAGCAAGTAGCTGTATTGCCTGCGGCGTCTGTTACAACGAAGGTGTTGGTGGTAGTACCAACTGGGAATGTAGCTCCTGAAGGCAGGCCTGTGGTCTGTACCCATGTTTGACCAGGGCAGTTGTCGGTAGTCATTGGATCGTCATAAGTGACGACTGCACCGCACACTCCCGGATCGTTGTTGACACTGATGTCAGCAGCACACGCGATGGTCGGTGCTTCATTGTCGGTGACAGTGACCTCGAAGGAACAGGTGGCTGTGTTACCCGCTGCGTCTGTTACAACGAAGGTGTTGGTAGTCGTTCCGACAGGGAAGGTTGCTCCTGAAGGCAGTCCAGCAGTCTGTACCCAAGTCTGTCCAGGGCAGGTGTCAGTGGTCATTGGATCGTCATAAGTGACGACTGCACCACAAACTCCCGGATCGTTGTTGACACTCACATCAGCAGCACACGCGATGGTGGGTGCTTCATTGTCGGTGACAGTGACCTCGAAGGAACAGGTGGCTGTATTGCCTGCGGCATCTGTGACAACGAATGTGTTGGTGGTGGTTCCCACAGGGAATGTTGATCCTGAAGGCAGGCCGGCTGTCTGCACCCATGTTTGACCAGGGCAGTTATCAGTAGTTGCAGGGTCTGAGTAAGTCACGACTGCTCCGCAAACACCCGGATCGTTGTTGACGCTGATGTCAGCAGCACACGCGATGGTCGGTGCTTCATTGTCGGAGACCGTGACCTCGAAGGAACAAGTAGCTGTATTGCCTGCGGCGTCTGTTACAACGAAGGTGTTGGTAGTCGTTCCGACAGGGAAGGTTGCTCCTGAAGGCAGGCCGGCTGTCTGCACCCATGTTTGACCAGGGCAGTTATCAGTAGTTGCAGGGTCTGAGTAAGTCACGACTGCTCCGCATACTCCCGGATCGTTGTTGACGCTCACGTCGGCAGCACATGCGATGGTCGGTGCTTCATTGTCGGTGACAGTGACCTCAAAGGAGCAGGTGGCTGTATTACCCGCTGCATCAGTGACTGCGAAGGTGTTGGTGGTTGTTCCTACAGGGAATGTTGAACCAGAGGGTAGTCCAGCAGTCTGTACCCAAGTCTGTCCAGGGCAGTTGTCAGTGGTCATCGGATCGTCGTAAGTGACGACTGCACCACATACTCCCGGATCATTGTTGACGCTGACGTCGGCATCACACGCGATGGTAGGTGCTTCATTGTCAGTGACCGTGACCTCGAAGGAACAGGTGGCGGTGTTGCCTGCGGCATCGGTGACGACGAAGGTGTTGGTGGTTGTTCCAACAGGGAATGTTGCTCCTGAAGGCAGGCCTGTGGTCTGCACCCATGTTTGTCCAGGGCAGTTGTCAGTGGTAGCAGGGTCTGAGTAAGTGACGACTGCACCACATACGCCCGGATCGTTGTTGACGCTGACGTCAGCAGCACACGCGATGGTCGGTGCCTCGTTGTCGGTGACGGTGACCTCGAAGGAGCAAGAAGCTGTATTGCCTGCGGCATCGGTGACGACGAAGGTGTTGGTGGTTGTTCCAACAGGGAATGTTGCTCCTGAAGGCAGGCCTGTGGTCTGCACCCATGTTTGTCCAGGGCAGTTGTCAGTGGTAGCAGGGTCTGAGTAAGTGACGACTGCACCACATACGCCCGGATCGTTGTTGACACTGACATCGGCAGCACATGCGATGGTCGGTGCCTCGTTGTCAGTGACGGTGACATCGAAGGAACAAGTAGCTGTATTACCCGCGGCATCAGTGACGACGAAGGTGTTGGTGGTAGTACCTACAGGGAATGTTGCTCCTGAAGGCAGGCCTGTGGTCTGCACCCATGTTTGTCCAGGGCAGTTGTCAGTGGTAGCAGGGTCTGAGTAAGTGACGACTGCACCACATACACCCGGATCATTGTTGACACTGACGTCGGCGGCACATGAGATGGTAGGCGCTTCATTGTCGGTGACAGTGACCTCGAAGGAGCAAGTAGCTGTATTGCCTGCGGCGTCTGTTACAACGAAGGTGTTGGTGGTAGTACCAACTGGGAATGTAGCTCCTGAAGGCAGGCCTGTGGTCTGTACTGTAGTCACGCCTGGGCAATTGTCAGTGCCAATAGGAGTGGTGTAGGTCACGACTGCTCCGCAAACACCCGGATCGTTGTTGACGCTCACGTCGGCAGCACACGCGATGGTCGGTGCTTCATTGTCAGTGACAGTGACCTCGAAGGAGCAGGTGGCTGTATTACCTGCTGCATCTGTGACGACGAAGGTGTTGGTGGTTGTTCCGACAGGGAAGGTAGATCCTGAAGGCAGCCCAGCTGTCTGCACCCACGTTTGACCAGGGCAGTTGTCAGTGGTCATCGGATCGTCATAAGTGACGACTGCACCACATACACCCGGATCATTGTTGACGCTGACATCAGCAGCACACGCGATGGTCGGTGCCTCGTTGTCGGTGACTGTGACATCGAAGGAGCAGGTAGCTGTGTTACCTGCGGCATCTGTGACGACGAAGGTGTTGGTGGTGGTACCTACAGGGAATGTTGATCCTGAAGGCAGGCCTGCAGTCTGCACCCAAGTTTGACCAGGGCAGTTGTCAGTGGTCGCAGGGTCTGAGTAAGTGACGACTGCTCCGCATACTCCCGGATCGTTGTTAACGCTGACATCAGCAGCACACGCGATGGTAGGTGCTTCATTGTCGGTGACAGTGACCTCGAAGGAACA
Source organism: Cyclobacteriaceae bacterium (assembly GCA_965227935.1). Classification (GTDB taxonomy): domain Bacteria; phylum Bacteroidota; class Bacteroidia; order Cytophagales; family Cyclobacteriaceae; genus JAWPMT01. The sequence goes on from CBDDGS010000055.1 coordinate 2,365,929, forward strand.
GGTAGCTGTATTGCCTGCGGCATCAGTGACGACGAATGTGTTGGTGGTGGTTCCGACAGGGAACGTAGATCCTGAAGGAAGCCCGGCTGTCTGTACCCAAGTCTGACCAGGGCAATTGTCGGTAGTTGCAGGGTCTGAGTAAGTGACGACTGCACCACACACTCCTGGATCGTTGTTGACGCTAACATCAGCAGCACACGCGATGGTGGGCGCTTCATTGTCGGTGACTGTGACCTCGAAGGAACAGGTAGCTGTATTACCCGCTGCATCTGTGACGACGAAAGTGTTGGTGGTTGTTCCGACAGGGAATGTCGAACCAGAAGGCAGCCCAGCAGTCTGTACCCATGTTTGACCAGGGCAGTTGTCACTGGTCATCGGATCGTCGTAAGTCACGACGGCACCGCACACTCCCGGATCGTTGTTGACGCTGACATCGGCAGCACATGCGATGGTTGGTGCTTCATTGTCGGAGACGGTGACCTCGAAGGAACAAGTAGCTGTATTGCCTGCGGCATCAGTGACGACGAATGTGTTGGTGGTGGTACCGACAGGGAATGTTGCTCCTGAAGGCAGTCCTGCGGTCTGCACCCATGTTTGACCAGGGCAGTTATCGGTGGTCATCGGATCGTCGTAAGTGACGACTGCACCACATACACCCGGATCGTTGTTGACGCTGACGTCGGCAGCACATGCGATGGTCGGTGCTTCATTGTCGGAGACGGTGACGTCGAAGGAGCAGGTAGCTGTGTTACCCGCGGCATCTGTGACGACGAAGGTGTTGGTGGTAGTACCAACAGGGAATGTTGCTCCTGAAGGTAGGCCAGCAGTCTGTACCCATGTTTGTCCAGGGCAGTTGTCGGTGGTCATTGGATCGTCATAAGTGACGACTGCTCCACACACTCCCGGATCATTGTTGACGCTCACGTCGGAAGCACACGCGATGGTCGGTGCCTCGTTGTCGGTAACCGTGACCTCGAAGGAACAGGTGGCTGTATTGCCCGCTGCATCGGTGACGACGAAGGTGTTGGTGGTAGTACCAACTGGGAATGTAGCTCCTGAAGGCAGGCCTGTGGTCTGCACCCACGTTTCACCAGGGCAATTGTCAGTGGTCATCGGATCGTCATAAGTGACGACTGCACCACACACGCCCGGATCGTTGTTGACACTGACGTCGTCAGCACACGCGATGGTAGGTGCTTCATTGTCGGTGACTGTGACCTCGAAGGAACAGGTAGCTGTGTTACCCGCTGCATCTGTGACGACGAAAGTGTTGGTGGTTGTTCCGACAGGGAATGTCGAACCAGAAGGCAGCCCAGCAGTCTGTAACCATGTTTGACCAGGGCAATTGTCAGTGGTCATCGGATCGTCGTAAGTGACGACTGCACCACATACGCCCGGATCGTTGTTGACACTGACATCGGCAGCACATGCGATGGTCGGTGCCTCGTTGTCAGTGACGGTGACATCGAAGGAACAAGTAGCTGTATTACCCGCGGCATCAGTGACGACGAAGGTGTTGGTGGTAGTACCTACAGGGAATGTTGAACCTGAAGGCAGCCCAGCAGTCTGTACCCATGTTTGACCAGGGCAGTTGTCGGTGGTCATTGGATCGTCATAAGTGACGACTGCACCACATACACCCGGATCATTGTTGACACTGACGTCGGCGGCACATGAGATGGTAGGCGCTTCATTGTCGGTGACAGTGACCTCGAAGGAGCAAGTAGCTGTATTGCCTGCGGCGTCTGTTACAACGAAGGTGTTGGTGGTAGTACCAACTGGGAATGTAGCTCCTGAAGGCAGGCCTGTGGTCTGTACTGTAGTCACGTCTGGGCAATTGTCAGTGCCAATAGGATCGTCGTAAGTCACGACTGCACCACATACTCCCGGATCGTTGTTGACGCTGACGTCGGCAGCACACGCGATGGTCGGTGCTTCATTGTCGGTGACTGTGACCTCAAAGGAGCAGGTGGCTGTATTGCCTGCGGCGTCTGTTACAACGAAGGTGTTGGTGGTAGTACCAACTGGGAATGTAGCTCCTGAAGGCAGCCCAGCAGTCTGCACCCAAGTCTGACCAGGGCAATTGTCGGTAGTCATTGGATCGTCGTACGTGACGACTGCTCCACATACACCCGGATCATTGTTGACACTGACGTCGGCAGCACACGCGATGGTCGGTGCTTCATTGTCAGTGACAGTAACCTCGAAGGAGCAGGTGGCTGTATTGCCCGCGGCATCAGTGACGACGAAGGTGTTGGTAGTGGTTCCGACAGGGAAGGTTGCTCCTGAAGGCAGTCCAGCTGTCTGCACCCATGTTTGACCAGGGCAATTGTCGGTAGTCATTGGATCGTCGTACGTGACGACTGCTCCACATACACCCGGATCATTGTTGACACTGACGTCGGCAGCACACGCGATGGTCGGTGCTTCATTGTCAGTGACAGTAACCTCGAAGGAGCAGGTGGCTGTATTGCCCGCGGCATCAGTGACGACGAAGGTGTTGGTAGTGGTTCCGACAGGGAAGGTTGCTCCTGAAGGCAGTCCAGCTGTCTGCACCCATGTTTGACCAGGGCAATTGTCGGTCGTCATTGGATCGTCGTAAGTGACGACTGCACCACATACACCCGGATCGTTGTTGACACTCACATCAGCAGCACACGCGATGGTCGGCGCTTCATTGTCGGTGACAGTGACCTCGAAGGAGCAAGTAGCTGTATTACCCGCTGCATCAGTGACGACGAAAGTGTTGGTCGTTGTTCCAACAGGGAAGGTTGAGCCAGAAGGCAGACCTGCAGTCTGCACCCATGTTTGTCCAGGGCAGTTGTCGGTGGTCATTGGATCGTCGTAAGTCACGACTGCTCCACACACTCCCGGATCATTGTTGACGCTAACATCAGCAGCACACGCGATGGTCGGTGCCTCGTTGTCGGTAACCGTGACCTCGAAGGAACAGGTAGCTGTATTGCCCGCTGCATCGGTGACGACGAATGTGTTGGTGGTAGTACCAACTGGGAATGTAGCTCCTGAAGGCAGGCCTGTGGTCTGCACCCACGTTTCACCAGGGCAGTTGTCGGTAGTCATTGGATCGTCGTAAGTGACGACTGCTCCGCAAACACCAGGATCGTTGTTGACACTGACGTCGGCAGCACATGCGATGGTCGGTGCTTCATTGTCGGTGACGGTGACCTCGAAGGAACAGGTAGCTGTATTGCCTGCGGCATCAGTGACGACGAAGGTGTTGGTGGTTGTACCTACAGGGAATGTAGCTCCTGAAGGCAGTCCAGCAGTCTGTACCCAAGTTTGACCAGGGCAGTTGTCAGTGGTCATCGGATCGTCATAAGTGACGACCGCTCCACATACACCCGGATCGTTGTTGACGCTGACGTCGTCAGCGCATGCGATGGTCGGTGCCTCGTTGTCGGTGACTGTGACCTCGAAGGAGCAGGTAGCTGTATTGCCCGCGGCATCAGTGACGACGAATGTGTTGGTGGTTGTTCCGACAGGGAAGGTAGATCCTGAAGGAAGCCCGGCTGTCTGTACCCATGTTTGTCCTGGGCAGTTGTCGGTGGTCATTGGATCGTCATAAGTGACGACTGCACCACATACACCCGGATCATTGTTGACGCTGACATCAGCAGCACACGCGATGGTCGGTGCCTCGTTGTCGGTGACTGTGACCTCGAAGGAGCAGGTAGCTGTATTGCCCGCGGCATCAGTGACGACGAATGTGTTGGTGGTGGTTCCGACAGGGAAGGTAGATCCTGAAGGAAGCCCGGCTGTCTGTACCCAAGTCTGACCAGGGCAATTGTCGGTAGTTGCAGGGTCTGAGTAAGTGACGACTGCACCACACACTCCTGGATCGTTGTCGACGCTGACATCAGCAGCACACGCGATGGTAGGTGCTTCATTGTCGGTGACAGTGACCTCGAAGGAACAGGTAGCTGTATTGCCTGCGGCATCAGTGACGACGAAAGTGTTGGTGGTTGTTCCGACAGGGAATGTCGAACCAGAAGGCAGCCCAGCAGTCTGTACCCATGTTTGACCAGGGCAGTTGTCACTGGTCATCGGATCGTCGTAAGTCACGACGGCACCGCACACTCCCGGATCGTTGTTGACGCTGACATCGGCAGCACATGCGATGGTTGGTGCTTCATTGTCGGAGACGGTGACCTCGAAGGAACAGGTAGCTGTATTACCCGCTGCATCTGTGACGACGAAAGTGTTGGTGGTTGTTCCGACAGGGAATGTCGAACCAGAAGGCAGCCCAGCAGTCTGTACCCATGTTTGACCAGGGCAGTTGTCACTGGTCATCGGATCGTCGTAAGTCACGACGGCACCGCACACTCCCGGATCGTTGTTGACGCTGACATCGGCAGCACATGCGATGGTTGGTGCTTCATTGTCGGAGACGGTGACGTCGAAGGAGCAGGTAGCTGTGTTACCCGCTGCATCTGTGACGACGAATGTGTTGGTGGTAGTACCAACAGGGAATGTTGCTCCTGAAGGCAGTCCTGCGGTCTGCACCCATGTTTGACCAGGGCAGTTATCGGTGGTCATTGGATCGTCGTAAGTGACGACTGCACCACATACACCCGGATCGTTGTTGACGCTGACGTCGGCAGCACATGCGATGGTCGGTGCTTCATTGTCGGAGACGGTGACGTCGAAGGAGCAGGTAGCTGTGTTACCCGCTGCATCTGTGACGACGAATGTGTTGGTGGTAGTACCAACAGGGAATGTTGCTCCTGAAGGTAGGCCAGCAGTCTGTACCCATGTTTGTCCAGGGCAGTTGTCGGTGGTCATTGGATCGTCATAAGTGACGACTGCACCACACACGCCCGGATCGTTGTTGACGCTCACGTCGGAAGCACACGCGATGGTCGGTGCTTCATTGTCGGAGACTGTGACCTCGAAGGAGCAGGTGGCTGTATTGCCCGCTGCATCAGTGACGACGAAGGTGTTGGTGGTGGTACCAACAGGGAAGGTTGATCCTGAAGGAAGGCCTGCAGTCTGTAACCATGTTTGACCAGGGCAATTGTCAGTGGTCATCGGATCGTCATAAGTGACGACTGCACCACACACGCCCGGATCGTTGTTGACGCTCACGTCGGAAGCACACGCGATGGTCGGTGCCTCGTTGTCGGTAACCGTGACCTCGAAGGAACAGGTGGCTGTATTGCCCGCTGCATCGGTGACGACGAAGGTGTTGGTGGTAGTACCAACTGGGAATGTAGCTCCTGAAGGCAGGCCTGTGGTCTGCACCCATGTTTCGCCAGGGCAGTTGTCGGTAGTCATTGGATCGTCGTAAGTGACGACTGCACCACATACTCCCGGATCGTTGTTGACGCTGATGTCAGCAGCACACGCGATGGTCGGTGCTTCATTGTCGGAGACCGTGACCTCGAAGGAACAAGTGGCTGTATTGCCTGCGGCGTCTGTTACAACGAAGGTGTTGGTAGTCGTTCCGACAGGGAAGGTTGCTCCTGAAGGCAGTCCAGCAGTCTGTACCCAAGTCTGTCCAGGGCAGTTGTCAGTGGTCATTGGATCGTCATAAGTGACGACTGCACCACAAACTCCCGGATCGTTGTTGACACTGATGTCAGCAGCACACGCGATGGTCGGTGCTTCATTGTCGGAGACCGTGACCTCGAAGGAACAAGTGGCTGTATTGCCTGCGGCGTCTGTTACAACGAAGGTGTTGGTGGTTGTTCCTACAGGGAATGTAGCTCCTGAAGGCAGGCCTGTGGTCTGCACCCATGTTTCGCCAGGGCAGTTGTCAGTGGTCATTGGATCGTCATAAGTGACGACTGCACCACAAACTCCCGGATCGTTGTTGACACTGACGTCGGCAGCACACGCGATGGTCGGTGCTTCATTGTCGGTGACTGTGACCTCGAAGGAGCAAGTAGCTGTATTGCCTGCGGCGTCTGTTACAACGAAGGTGTTGGTGGTTGTTCCAACAGGGAATGTTGCTTCTGAAGGCAGGCCGGCTGTCTGCACCCATGTTTGACCAGGGCAGTTATCAGTAGTTGCAGGGTCTGAGTAAGTCACGACTGCTCCGCAAACACCCGGATTGTTATTCACACTGATATCAGCGGGGCAGGTGATGGTCGGTGCTTCATTGTCGGAGACCGTGACCTCGAAGGAACAGGTGGCTGTGTTACCTGCTGCATCTGCGACAACGAAGGTGTTGGTAGTCGTTCCGACAGGGAAGGTTGCTCCTGAAGGCAGTCCAGCAGTCTGTACCCAAGTCTGTCCAGGGCAGTTGTCAGTGGTCATTGGATCGTCATAAGTGACGACTGCACCACAAACTCCCGGATCGTTGTTGACACTCACATCAGCAGCACACGCGATGGTCGGTGCTTCATTGTCGGAGACCGTGACCTCGAAGGAGCAAGTAGCTGTATTGCCTGCAGCATCGGTGACGACGAAGGTGTTGGTGGTTGTTCCAATAGGGAATGTTGCTCCTGAAGGCAGGCCGGCTGTCTGCACCCATGTTTGACCAGGGCAGTTATCAGTAGTTGCAGGGTCTGAGTAAGTCACGACTGCTCCGCAAACACCCGGATCGTTGTTGACGCTGATGTCAGCAGCACACGCGATGGTCGGTGCTTCATTGTCGGAGACCGTGACCTCGAAGGAACAAGTGGCTGTATTGCCTGCGGCGTCTGTTACAACGAAGGTGTTGGTAGTCGTTCCGACAGGGAAGGTTGCTCCTGAAGGCAGTCCAGCAGTCTGCACCCATGTTTCACCCGGGCAGTTGTCAGTGGTCATTGGATCGTCATAAGTGACGACTGCACCACATACTCCCGGATCATTGTTGACGCTGACGTCAGCAGCACATGAGATGGTAGGCGCTTCATTGTCGGTGACAGTGACCTCGAAGGAGCAAGTAGCTGTATTACCCGCTGCATCAGTGACGACGAAAGTGTTGGTCGTTGTTCCAACAGGGAAGGTTGAGCCAGAAGGCAGACCTGCAGTCTGCACCCATGTTTGTCCAGGGCAGTTGTCGGTGGTCATTGGATCGTCGTAAGTCACGACTGCTCCACACACTCCCGGATCATTGTTGACGCTCACGTCGGAAGCACACGCGATGGTCGGTGCCTCGTTGTCGGTAACCGTGACCTCGAAGGAACAGGTGGCTGTATTGCCCGCTGCATCGGTGACGACGAAGGTGTTGGTGGTAGTACCAACTGGGAATGTAGCTCCTGAAGGCAGGCCTGTGGTCTGCACCCATGTTTCGCCAGGGCAGTTGTCGGTAGTCATTGGATCGTCGTAAGTGACGACTGCACCACATACTCCCGGATCATTGTTGACACTGACGTCGGCGGCACACGCGATGGTCGGTGCTTCGTTGTCAGTGACGGTGACCTCGAAGGAACAGGTGGCGGTGTTACCTGCGGCATCAGTGACGACGAAGGTGTTGGTGGTTGTTCCTACAGGGAATGTAGCTCCTGAAGGCAGGCCTGTGGTCTGCACCCATGTTTCGCCAGGGCAGTTGTCGGTAGTCATTGGATCGTCGTAAGTGACGACTGCACCACATACTCCCGGATCGTTGTTGACACTGACGTCGGCGGCACACGCGATGGTCGGTGCTTCGTTGTCAGTGACGGTGACCTCGAAGGAACAGGTGGCGGTGTTACCTGCGGCATCAGTGACGACGAAGGTGTTGGTGGTTGTTCCTACAGGGAAGGTTGAGCCAGAAGGCAGGCCAGCAGTCTGCACCCATGTCTGACCAGGGCAGTTATCAGTAGTTGCAGGGTCTGAGTAATTGACGACTGCACCACATACTCCCGGATCGTTGTTGACGCTGATGTCAGCAGCACACGCGATGGTCGGTGCTTCATTGTCGGTGACCGTGACCTCGAAGGAACAGGTGGCTGTATTGCCCGCTGCATCGGTGACGACGAAGGTGTTGGTGGTAGTACCAACTGGGAATGTAGCTCCTGAAGGCAGGCCTGTGGTCTGTACCCATGTTTGACCAGGGCAGTTGTCGGTAGTCATTGGATCGTCATAAGTGACGACTGCACCACAAACTCCCGGATCGTTGTTGACACTGACGTCGGCAGCACACGCGATGGTCGGTGCTTCATTGTCGGTGACTGTGACCTCGAAGGAGCAAGTAGCTGTATTGCCTGCGGCGTCTGTTACAACGAAGGTGTTGGTGGTTGTTCCAACAGGGAATGTTGCTCCTGAAGGCAGGCCGGCTGTCTGCACCCATGTTTGACCAGGGCAGTTATCAGTAGTTGCAGGGTCTGAGTAAGTCACGACTGCTCCGCAAACACCCGGATCGTTGTCGACGCTGACGTCTGCAGCACACGCGATGGTCGGTGCTTCGTTGTCGGAGACCGTGACCTCGAAGGAACAAGTGGCTGTGTTACCCGCTGCGTCTGTTACAACGAAGGTGTTGGTAGTCGTTCCGACAGGGAAGGTTGCTCCTGAAGGCAGTCCAGCAGTCTGTACCCAAGTCTGTCCAGGGCAGTTGTCAGTGGTCATTGGATCGTCATAAGTGACGACTGCACCACAAACTCCCGGATCGTTGTTGACACTCACATCAGCAGCACACGCGATGGTCGGTGCTTCATTGTCGGAGACCGTGACCTCGAAGGAACAAGTAGCTGTATTGCCTGCGGCATCAGTGACGACGAAGGTGTTGGTAGTCGTTCCAACAGGGAATGTTGCTCCTGAAGGCAGTCCTGCAGTCTGCACCCATGTTTGACCAGGGCAGTTGTCTGAGGTCATTGGATCGTCATAAGTGACGACTGCACCGCACACTCCCGGATCATTGTTGACACTGACGTCGGCGGCACACGCGATGGTAGGTGCTTCGTTGTCAGTGACGGTGACCTCGAAGGAACAGGTGGCGGTGTTACCTGCGGCATCTGTGACGACGAAGGTGTTGGTGGTTGTCCCTACAGGGAAGGTTGAGCCAGAAGGTAATCCGGCGGTTTGAGTGGTTGTTACCCCAACGCAATTATCTGTGCCAATCGGCGTGGTATAGGTAACGACCGCACCGCATACGTCTGGATCGTTATTCACACTGATATCAGCAGGGCAGGTGATGGTTGGATCCTCGGTGTCGTTGATGGTGATGGTCTGTGTGACATCTGTGAAGTTGCCACAGTCATCTGCCACTCTGTAGGTCCTGGTTATCGTCTCGGGAGACACATTGCCATCTGAGACATCACTTACATGCGTCACGGTAAGAACAGCAGTGCAATTGTCCATTGCTGAGACGATGGAGATGTCCACTGGCGGTACATTTTCGTTGCAGTCGACAAAGACATCGCCGATAGGATCAACAGTAGGCGCAACATCATCGATGATGGTGATGGTCTGTGTGGAAGTGCTTGCGTTGCCACACTCATCGGTGAATGTCCATGTACGTGTGATGATGAGTGGATTGCCGACACAGCCTGTAGCGCCATTGTTGGTTTCGGTGACGACACCGAGGATATCATCGTCTGAGCACTCGTCGGTTGCGAGCAGGTCGACGGGCATAGTGACATCATCGATGCAGGCGAGGGTGACATTGGCAGGAGGTGCGGGCGGAGTCGGGGGAGTAGTATCCTCGATGGTGAATGTGGCAGTCGTAGAGATGGCGTTGTTACAGGCATCAGTGGCGGTGAAGGTCACTTCGATGACTTCAGTGTTTCCACAGAAGGAGACATTTCCGGGATCTGTAATGTCGAAAGACCATGTGACGGGACCGCAGAGGTCAGCCGCGGCAGCGAGTCCGTTGAGGTCTATCCAGTTATCGAAAGCGTCTTCGCTGTCTTCATCACATTCTACGGTGATGTCCTGTGCAGGTGAGAGGAGTACAGGTGCTGTATTGTCGATGATGGAGATGATCTGTACGGCTGTAGCTGTATTTCCACAATCATCTGTTGCTGTCCATGTACGGGTGATGTTGCTTTCATTGTCACAGACGCCAGGCGTGACGGTATCGGCGTAGGTGACGTCGACATCTGTATCGCAGTTGTCGGTAGCGGTTGCCTGTCCGGTGTTTGTTGGTAGCTCAGAGTCATTACAGGCGATGGTGACATCTGCAGGAGCCGTGATGACGGGATTGACATCATCGATGATGGTGATGGTCTGTGTGGAAGTGCTTGCGTTGCCACACTCATCGGTGAATGTCCATGTACGTGTGATGATGAGCGGATTGCCGACACACCCTGTAGCGCCATTGTTGGTTTCGGTGACGACACCGAGGATATCATCGTCTGAGCACTCGTCGGTAGCGAGCAGGTCGACGGGCATAGTGACATCATCGATGCAGGCGAGGGTGACATTGGCAGGAGGTGCGGGCGGAGTCGGAGGAGTAGTATCCTCGATGGTGAATGTGGCAGTCGTAGAGATGGCGTTGTTACAGGCATCGGTGGCGGTGAAGGTCACTTCGATGACTTCAGTGTTTCCACAGAAGGAGACATCTCCGGGATCTGTAATGTCGAAAGACCATGTGACGGGACCGCAGAGGTCAGCCGCTGCGGCGAGTCCGTTGAGGTCTATCCAGTTATCGAAAGCGTCTTCACTGTCTTCATCACATTCTACGGTGATGTCCTGTGCAGGTGAGAGGAGTACAGGTGCTGTATTGTCGATGATGGAGATGATCTGTACGGCTGTAGCTGTATTTCCACAATCATCCGTTGCTGTCCATGTACGGGTGATGTTGCTTTCATTGTCACAGACGCCAGGCGTGACGGTATCGGCGTAGGTGACGTCGACATCTGTATCGCAGTTGTCGGTAGCGGTTGCCTGTCCGGTGTTTGTAGGTAGGTCTGACTCATTACAGGCGATGGTGACATCTGCAGGGGCCGTGATGACGGGATTGACATCATCGATGATGGTGATGGTCTGTGTGGAAGTGCTTGCGTTGCCACACTCATCGGTGAATGTCCATGTACGTGTGATGATGAGTGGACTGCCGACACACCCTGTAGCGCCATTGTTGGTTTCGGTGACGACACCGAGGATATCATCGTCTGAGCACTCGTCGGTTGCGAGCAGGTCAACGGGCATAGATGACATCATCGATGCAGGCGAGGGTGACATTGGCAGGAGGTGCGGGCGGAGTCGGAGGAGTAGTATCCTCGATGGTGAATGTGGCAGTCGTAGAGATGGCGTTGTTACAGGCATCGGTGGCAGTGAAGGTCACTTCGATGACTTCAGTGTTTCCACAGAAGGAGACATCTCCGGGATCTGTAATGTCGAATGTCCATGTGACGGGACCGCAGAGGTCAGCCGCTGCGGCGAGTCCGTTGAGGTCTATCCAGTTATCGAAAGCGTCTTCACTGTCTTCATCACATTCTACGGTGATGTCCTGTGCGGGTGAAAGGAGTACAGGTGCTGTATTGTCGATGATGGAGATGATCTGTACGGCTGTAGCTGTATTTCCACAATCATCTGTTGCTGTCCATGTACGGGTGATGTTGCTTTCATTGGCACAGACGCCAGGCGTGACGGTATCGGCGTAGGTGACGTCGATATCTGTATCGCAGTTGTCGGTAGCGGTTGCCTGTCCGGTGTTTGTAGGTAGGTCTGACTCATTACAGGCGATGGTGACATCTGCGGGGGCAGTGATGACGGGATTGACATCATCGATGACGGTGATGGTCTGTGTGGAAGTGCTTGCGTTGCCACACTCGTCGGTGAATGTCCATGTACGTGTAATGATGAGCGGATTGCCGACACACCCTGTAGCGCCATTGTTGGTTTCGGTGACGACACCGAGGATATCATCGTCTGAGCACTCGTCGGTAGCGAGCAGGTCGACGGGCATAGTGACATCATCGATGCAGGCGAGGGTGACATTGGCAGGAGGTGCGGGCGGAGTCGGAGGAGTAGTATCCTCGATGGTGAATGTGGCAGTCGTAGAGATGGCGTTGTTACAGGCATCGGTGGCGGTGAAGGTCACTTCGATGACTTCAGTGTTTCCACAGAAGGAGACATCTCCGGGATCTGTAATGTCGAAAGACCATGTGACGGGACCGCAGAGGTCAGCCGCTGCGGCGAGTCCGTTGAGGTCTATCCAGTTATCGAAAGCGTCTTCACTGTCTTCATCACATTCTACGGTGATGTCCTGTGCAGGTGAGAGGAGTACAGGTGCTGTATTGTCGATGATGGAGATGATCTGTACGGCTGTAGCTGTATTTCCACAATCATCTGTTGCTGTCCATGTACGGGTGATGTTGCTTTCATTGTCACAGACGCCAGGCGTGACGGTATCGGCGTAGGTGACGTCGACATCTGTATCGCAGTTGTCGGTAGCGGTTGCCTGTCCGGTGTTTGTAGGTAGGTCTGACTCATTACAGGCGATGGTGACATCTGCAGGGGCCGTGATGACGGGATTGACATCATCGATGACGGTGATGGTCTGTGTGGAAGTGCTTGCGTTGCCACACTCATCGGTGAATGTCCATGTACGTGTGATGATGAGTGGATTGCCGACGCACCCTGTAGCGCCATTGTTGGTTTCGGTGACGACACCGAGGATATCATCGTCTGAGCACTCGTCGGTAGCGAGCAGGTCGACGGGCATAGAGACATCATCGATGCAGGCGAGGGTGACATTGGCAGGAGGTGCGGGCGGAGTCGGAGGAGTAGTATCCTCGATGGTGAATGTGGCAGTCGTAGAGATGGCGTTGTTACAGGCATCGGTGGCGGTGAAGGTCACTTCGATGACTTCAGTGTTTCCACAGAAGGAGACATCTCCGGGATCGGTAATGTCGAAAGACCATGTGACGGGACCGCAGAGGTCAGCTGCTGCAGCGAGTCCGTTGAGGTCTATCCAGTTATCGAAAGCGTCTTCACTGTCCTCGTCACATTCTACGGTGATGTCCTGTGCAGGTGAGAGGAGTACAGGTGCTGTATTGTCGATGATGGAGATGATCTGTACGGCTGTAGCTGTATTTCCACAATCATCTGTTGCTGTCCATGTACGGGTGATGTTGCTTTCATTGGCACAGACGCCAGGCGTGACGGTATCGGCGTAGGTGACGGTGACATCTGTATCGCAGTTGTCGGTAGCGGTCGCCTGTCCGGTGTTTGTAGGTAGGTCTGACTCATTACAGGCGATGGTGACATCTGCAGGAGCCGTGATGACGGGATTGACATCATCGATGATGGTGATGGTCTGTGTGGAAGTGCTTGCGTTGCCACACTCATCGGTGAATGTCCATGTACGTGTGATGATGAGTGGATTGCCGACACAGCCTGTAGCACCATTGTTGGTTTCGGTGACGACACCGAGGATATCATCGTCTGAGCACTCGTCGGTTGCGAGCAGGTCGACGGGCATAGTGACATCATCGATGCAGGCGAGGGTGACATTGGCAGGAGGTGCGGGCGGAGTCGGAGGTGTAGTATCCTCGATGGTGAATGTGGCAGTAGTAGACGCTTCATTGCCACAATCATCGGAGGCGGTGAAAGTGACGATGAAGGTTTCGGTATTGCCACAGAAGGAGACATCTCCCTGGTCGACGAGTTCCCAGTCCCATTCGACATTGCCACAATTGTCGATGGCTATAGCGCCACCATTGTTGTCGATCCATTCATCGAATGCGTCTTCGCTGTCCTCGTCACATTCGATGGTTTGGTCCTGGGCCTGAGTGATAATGACGGGTGCGGTGTTGTCGATGACGGTGATGGTCTGTGTGGAAGTGCTTGCGTTGCCACACTCGTCGGTGAATGTCCATGTACGTGTGATGATGAGCGGATTGCCGACACACCCTGTAGCGCCATTGTTGATTTCGGTGACGACACCGAGGATATCATCGTCTGAGCACTCGTCGGTTGCGAGCAGGTCGACGGGCATAGTGACATCATCGATGCAGGCGAGGGTGACATTGGCAGGAGGTGCGGGCGGAGTCGGAGGTGTAGTATCCTCGATGGTGAAGGTAGCGGTAGTAGACGCTTCATTGCCGCAATCATCGGAGGCGGTGAAAGTGACGATGAAGGTTTCGGTATTGCCACAGAAGGAGACATCTCCCTGGTCGACGAGTTCCCAGTCCCATTCGACATTGCCACAATTGTCGATGGCTACAGCGCCACCATTGTTGTCGATCCATTCATCGAATGCGTCTTCGCTGTCCTCGTCACATTCGATGGTTTGGTCTTGTGCTTGGGTGATAATGGCGGGTGCGGTGTTGTCGATGACGGTGATGGTCTGTGTGGAAGTGCTTGCGTTGCCACACTCATCGGTGAATGTCCATGTACGTGTGATGATGAGTGGATTGCCGACACACCCTGTAGCGCCATTGTTGGTTTCGGTGACGACACCGAGGATATCCCCATCGGAGCACTCGTCGGTTGCGAGCAGGTCGACGGGCATAGTGACATCATCGATGCAGGCGAGGGTGACATTGGCAGGAGGTGCGGGCGGAGTAGGAGGAGTAGTATCCTCGATGGTGAAGGTAGCGGTAGTAGACGCTTCATTGCCACAATCATCGGAGGCGGTGAAAGTGACGATAAAGGTTTCGGTATTGCCACAGAAGGAGACATCCCCCTGGTCGACGAGTTCCCAGTCCCATTCGACATTGCCACAATTGTCGATGGCTATAGCGCCACCATTGTTGTCGATCCATTCATCGAATGCGTCTTCGCTGTCCTCGTCACATTCGATGGTTTGGTTCTGGGCCTGAGTGATAATGACGGGTGCGGTGTTGTCGATGACGGTGATGGTCTGTGTGGAAGTGCTTGCGTTGCCACACTCATCGGTGAATGTCCATGTACGTGTGATGATGAGTGGATTGCCGACACACCCTGTAGCACCATTGTTGGTTTCGGTGACGACACCGAGGATATCATCGTCTGAGCACTCGTCGGTTGCGAGCAGGTCGACGGGCATAGTGACATCATCGATGCAGGCGAGGGTGACATTGGCAGGAGGTGCGGGCGGAGTCGGAGGTGTAGTATCCTCGATGGTGAATGTGGCAGTAGTAGACGCTTCATTGCCACAATCATCGGAGGCGGTGAAAGTGACGATGAAGGTTTCGGTATTGCCACAGAAGGAGACATCTCCCTGGTCGACGAGTTCCCAGTCCCATTCGACATTGCCACAATTGTCGATGGCTATAGCGCCACCATTGTTGTCGATCCATTCATCGAATGCGTCTTCGCTGTCCTCGTCACATTCGATGGTTTGGTCCTGGGCCTGAGTGATAATGACGGGTGCGGTGTTGTCGATGACGGTGATGGTCTGTGTAGAAGTGCTTGCGTTGCCACACTCGTCGGTGAATGTCCATGTACGTGTGATGATCACACAGCTGGTGCCGCCGTTATCAGTTTCGGAGACGATGCCAGCAATGTCAACGCCATCGCATTCGTCGTAAGCTGTGAGAGTAGGTGGGACAGGAATATTATCTGCACAGTCGAGTGTCAGATCTGCGGGCGCCGCTGGAGGTGTAGGTGGGGTGGTATCCTGGATAGTGAATGTTGCTGTAGTAGAGACAGATGCACCATCACAATCATCGGTAGCGGTAAATGTGACCACAAAAGTTTCTGTGTTGCCACAGAAGGAGACATCTCCCTGGTCAACGAAGTCCCAGTCCCAGTCGACAGTACCGCAGAACCCACTGACAATGGCCCCTCCGTTGTTATCAATCCATTCATCGAATGCATCTTCGCTGTCTTCATCGCATTCCACCGTCTCGTCTTGAGCGTCTAAGTCCAGCGTTAGTGCGAAACTAACTGGTGGGTTAGCCCTTTCTTCTGATTCTTCAGCGCGTGCCGTATGAAGTATGATCAGTGAAAGAAGGATAATGCTGGCTACTTTGAACAGCTTGAGACTTGCCATTTTGGACATACTCGCAAACAAGCGGTGTAGTCGCAGATGACGGGGTGGTGAGGCTGGAAAAAGTGATCTTTGACAGAAGAAATTAAGTAGACGGAGGGGTGTAGTAAGTACAGCATTACTTACCCTCTCGCATTGTGGCGAGTAGGCACTTCTCATGGCTTTTGTCAGTGGTTGAGTTGGTGATTCAAAGGATAAGGTACGACTTTGCTCGATAATTTTCTTGCAAAGGGGCCCCATTTAGTGAAAAAAGGGCCTTTTTCCCGCGATTTCAGAACTCAATTAATGGGTGCACGACAATTTTAGCACTCAGCACTCAGTTCCCTGATGCAGAGAATACCTCTAAAATGGCCTTGAACGGATATAACGGTGTTGTTAAGCGAACCAAATTCTTTTGCAAAGAACAACATTGGATAAACACTATCGTTTTGTTCAAAAATTCGTGAATAACTCATTTGAGCGCTCTGAGGGCCCTCTTGATACTGGTTGGTAACTTCAGTTTTTGAGAAGGCGCCAGGTAGCATTTTGCATACGTACCGCGTACACGCCATTGGGTAGTGGTGAGACATCCACTTTCCAGCGTCGAAGATGCTCGTCGTAAGAACTTAAGATCAAATCAGTCACATCCTGCCCTGATGTGTTGACAATGCGCATATTTTCAGTAACCGGTAAGTCTGTTTTCAAATAGAGCACATCGCTAGTGGGATTTGGGTAGACTTTGACCAGACCCGTCGGTCCGAAAGGGTCCTGCAGTGCTACGATTTCCGAGAATGAAAACGTACCATCAAAATCCGTTTGCTTCAACCGGTAGTATGTAAGGTTGCCTGACAAGCTCGTTTGATCAAAAATCGAATAGTCTATACGTGAACTTGAATTACCTGCCCCAGGCACTTGTGCTATTTCTTCCCAATGCAAGCCATCCGGAGATTTTTCGATGGTAAAATAATTATTGTCTACTTCTGTGATTGTTGCCCACTCAACCAGGACCCCCTTGCTCTGTGAGCTGGCTGTGAAGAAGAGTAGCTCGACAGGTAGAGGTGCATCTCGTGTGCCGAAAGTGAAAGTCAGATTAGTGAAATCGGTGATAATGTCGCTTGTCACATTACCGGGGTCACCGTTGTCAATATCGGTTTGGCCTTCACTTGTCCAGTCCGTGCCATCATATCGCGCAACTACCAGTGAAGATCCAGGTTCGATGTCGCTGCGGGTAGCGTCCTCCCAATACAATGTCATGGGTACGTCATCGTCATTCAGTACGCGACTTACTGTCCAATACTCCACGGAACTTACACCCGTCAATGATCCGTCGAAACTCTGATCGAAGAAAGGCTCATGCCGGTACTCCGCTGTGAACTCTGTGTTATTGTTTGATGAGGCGGTATTGTCTATGGCCAACCTTGCCCAAACCGTCCCGTCACCTATGGGGAAGACGAATCTGTCATTGCCTATTTTTCTTACAGGCCCGTCGACGAAACTGTCGGGAGATCCAGGGCTACTCGTGGCGCCGTCCGCTATGATCACAACATTGCTGAATGTGCCGTTGACAATGCCGTCGGTAAGCTCCAAATGTGTAAGCACATTGATGAGAATATCCAACTGGATGCCCGAAGCCGAAGTATTATTAATGGTCAGGTTTTCGAAATCCGTTATGCCGGAGAGACCAATGTACTGTATATCGTTTCCTGTGAATTGTACTTCCCCGATGCCATTTGTATTGATAAAGACCGGGTCACCCCAGGTATTGTTATTCCAATCTCCTTTCAAGTCGATTGTGCCGTCATTGTCTATGGTAGCGGAGACGATAGTGGGCCAGTTGACAAAGTTGGTCTCATGGCTGAAGTCACCTTCCACAGTCATGGTCAGACCGGATTCGATGGTCAATGCTACGCCATTATTCGTGATTTGGGCTAAGGACGCATAGCTCAAGGCGAGAAAGATTGATATCGATATCTCCCTGATGCCCATTATCACTTTGATATTGGTTTTGGTGAAAAAGAATTTTGCGAAAGTGCAAATTGCTCCACTCTCCGTCGACGCCATTCTTCTGTCCACGGGAGATTGATCTTGTTGAAGACGGGTTTGTCATCCACGAAGACGATAGCGTCCCTCGTATCGATTTCGTCTTCGGAGACAAGCTCAAAGGGTTCGAAGGCGAGGATTTGACAGCAGAGATTCAGTCGACTCTCATCAATTTGCTCGATATATAGCTCTCGCTTTGAGGCGATGAATAGAATATCAGAGTCGGCATCCATTGCCCGATGGTGCTTGACATGAAATCCCGATTGTTCCAAGGTTAGATAAACCGAACGAGCAGCAAGCCCTCGATCCTCATCGAGGTATCCTTGAAAATTCAGGAGGAGTATTCCGTCATTTGTGAGGATGGATTTTATATCACCCAAAGCCTCTATTGTTAACATGTAATGAGCGGGAGATTCGCCCTTTATTACATCCAAAATGACGATATCATATTTTTGGTTTGTATGGGCTATGAAGTGACGACCATCATCTATAGTCACGTTGACCCCCTCTTGGTCAAAGCCAAAAAATCGTTGACCGACCTCTTGCATTCTTGCGTCAATTTCGACGGCGTCGACTTTGAAATCGAGTCCTTTCAATTCCATTGCCAGGTGGCCCGCACCGAGGCCCACTAACAGCGCTCTTGAACCAGGGGGTTTGATGCTGGCAATTGTAGCGATCCGATGAGGATAGGACCAGGCCGAGAAGGGTTCGTATTTTTTCACCATCAGGTTCTGAGGGACCCCATTGACCAATAGGCAGCGTGCATCACTACCACTCTCGTCAATAAAGTCATAGACAGTCAATTGGCCCATGACGCTATCGTCCTGATAGAGCAACTGTACGGGCTCTCCCGTATTCTTCGGTGATAAAGGCAGCAGCGGGCAGAAGACGAGGATCATCGCCGGTATCGGTCTATAGTTTTTTCTTAGCAACAAGAATGTGATGCCTGCGAGGCACAAAAGACCTGTGACTATGATGATCGAGAGCATGATCCCCAGTTCCGGTAGAAGGTAGAATCCCAAGGCCAGGGTCATGATTATACCTCCCAATGTTGATATGGCATAGATCGTTCCAGCTTCTTTGCCAGCTCCGTGTACGTCTTGAACTTTCAGTTGAATGATTACTGGCGAAATCATCCCCATAAGTATGAGGGGGGGTGCAATGATAGTCAATGCCGATAGCAGCGAACCGAGTCTAATTCCCGTGCCGAATGTAATGGGCATTATCAGTTTAGCACTTGCGGGCATCGCTGCGACCAGCATAGCACCGACCAACAGTATCCATGGGACTGAGAGAAGCCCTGAATAACGCCGGGCCACTTTTCCTCCGAGGAAATAGCCCGTGGCCAACCCACCTAATGTAACAGACAGAACTGCCGCCCAAACGTACAAGGTGGAACCGTAAAAGGGTGCCATCAGATTGACACCTCCTAATTCGATTAGCATAACGGCGCCACCCTCGACCATGGCAACCGTGTATATCAGCCATGAGGGAATTTTGGTATTTCCGGTGGCCTCCTGATTCGTCATTAGAATGGGGCGATCGTCACATAACCACCGTAGGCCTTATCGGACTCTTTAGTATCGAAATTGACAATAATTACCAGAAAATTTGTGGTCGTACTTTGAGTATCTGTGATATCGGCCTCCGATCCCACATTGGCGCTGCCGATAGACGTTAAGATGCCGGTTTCTATATCGCTTACGAACACATCGAAGGTTACGCCTGTATCATTTCCATAGATCCTTGCGTGCGTTGCCTGATAACCGGTAGGGATGACTACAAAAGCAACAAGTGGTGTGCTATCGTCAGGTGTGATTACGCCGAAATTCGAGCTGGATATCGTATCGTAGACAGCTGGGCCTTTTATATCTGGACTGCCGCCTTTCTCGTCAGCGGTAGCCATGAAGTCATTGGGAAGAATCTTGATTCGGGTCTTGCTCGCGTGAAAGCCACTGTTGATGGGTACCCAGATAGGTGAGCCAGATGTCCCGGAGTTGAAGTAGAAAAGTTCGAAATCTGTGTCGTAAACAAGCAAGCCGTTCGCCGGAGAAGAGATGGCATTTCGCTGGGCTGTTGTCATGCGTGGGATAAGAACGCCTCGATCGGTAGCGGCAGCATCTATGATAGAGGAACCATCCGGGAAGGCATTGTTAAAACCCACCGATTGGGCGGCGGCATGCTGTAACAGCATGGAGTGTATCACCAAAATCACTCCCAGCCGGAAATAACTGTCCTTCGACAGGAACAACCCCCTTTTTGATCCACTCTTCATCGTTTTTTCTTGGTTAAGGCTACTGGACAGACAGAATCTCTAATAACGTCTTACAGATGCGCCTTTCGTCTCAAATCCTCACTTCAACATCCGAAGATAGGAATTTCCTAAATATATTCTTAGAATTTCTTGGTTACGTTATAAAAAACGGTCACGACAATTCGGGATTTTGGACGCAGATGTCGGCTGATTATCTGTATTGATCGGTTCCTGAACCCGAACAGCTAGAAGAGCGTGGGACCCAGACACAGGTCCACGTTCATTGAGAATGGTCACTTCCATGTGACAGAGGCACAATAGATAGTATATTGTCGTCGTAGCAGTGGAAATACTGACTGCCAGGATTTGACCCAATGCCTGCCTTTGCTGACTTGGCCGTGGCTAGGTCACGCACGGTGGAGCATTTTATCCTTAAAGGCAAAGAATAAGCCACAGACGACGCAGCTTGTGCGATGGGCACTCAGGGCTGGCCCGTGCGCCTCATCCTACTACTCCGAATAATCCTTGTAAATCGCCTTCTTGAACTCGACCCAATGTGCGTCGGTCATGCGAGTCGGCGTGAAGAGACAAATCCCGTGGGCGCCGTTGACCATGGACTGGCGAATGGCCTCCCCTAGTTCGTCGGGCACCAGGCCATGGTACTCCGGATCTGGCTCGTCCGTCTTCTCCTCCGGGTTGGGACAGATGAACAAGCCGCTGATCACAGGGGCCTTGCCATCGAGCGACGTGACGGCTTCCTTGGTCACAGCCCCTACCCAGTCGGTTCCTTCGAGATAAAAATCGTTGTAGTTCATCGGAAAGAAGGCGTCGAGGTTCCACTGATCCCACTCCTGTCGGACGATCTTCTTGGCCACTGAATGGGGGCCTGGGAACACCGCGGCATCGATCTTTTTCCCTTTGGCATGAACGGCCTCTGATAACCTGTTGACGATGCTCGTAATCAAATCATAGCGGTACTGCTTCCACTCCTGCACTTGCGACGGATCCTCGGCGGCCTTGATGTCAATGCCTGTCTTCTCCAGAAAACCGCCCGTGCAGTCGTCACAATAGCAGTAGTCGTACTGCGGGTACTCCCGATCCATCACCAGGCCGTATTTGTCCCACAGTCCGCGAGCCAGGATCACGTCAGGGAAACGGATGTAGTCCAGATGTACGGCATCTACTTCGGGCACCTCGGCCACGGCTGTGTACAGGCCTTCCAGGAAGTTGTAAGTGCCCTCCTTGCTCGGACACAGGAACTTGTAATAGTCCACATAGGCAGGTTTGTCGAAAGCCGACTCACCCAATCCATTGTAGGCGTACCAGGAGTTGTCAATCCCCTCTTTCGGCGCCTGGACCATCGTCGGGATCCAGGTGCGGAAGCCCAGTCCCGCGGCCTTGGCGATCTTGCCAACACGGCTGTAAGTGGCAGGGTCCTGGCCACCATTGTACATGAGCACGTCGATGCCTTTGGCCTTGTAGTCTTCGAACTGGGCCTTGAGCTCAGCATCGGAGGACTCTCCGGGCCCGCCCAGCCAGGCGTAGACAGGGATCTTTGTAGACGCTCCTCCTGAGCCCTCTCCTGTGGATTCCTGAGTCGAAGTGCAGGACATGAATGCTATGGTTATGAGAGTAAAAAGTGTGATGGAAGGAAGGATTCTTTTCATCGTGGCTAGCTCTTTGATTTGTGCAAAGATGTATCGTTTTTTGAGAAGCCAAAACCGGCCGAAAAGATCTCAAACCAATGAGCAAAAAACTCAAAAACTGCACGGGGCTTTACATGGAGGGTATTCGTGACGGGAATGCCAAAGAGGCCGTTCACAAGTACACCGGTAGCCGATACACGCAGCACAGCACGGGCGTGAAAGACGGCAAGGAGGGTTTTGTGGAATTCTTCGAGCCCTTTATCGCGAGGAATCCCCAGCGCGATATTGAGGTCGTCCGGTACATCATCGATGAAGAGGAGAATAAAGTCTTTCTGCATGTCTACCAAAACATCAACAATGGTGAAGCAGAGTGGGTGACGACAGATTTCTTCGACTTCGATGACGAGGAGCGTGTGGTGGAGCACTGGGACGTCATCGCGCCGTATAACGCGGCCAATTCCTCAGGGCACTCGTCCATCGATGGCCCGACAGCCGTCACCGACCTGGAGAAGACCCGAGAGAACAAAGAGTTAGTTCGCAACCTCATCAAAGACGCACTGATGCAGGGAGGCAACCCTGAAGATTTGGATCGCTACATCTCGAAGGATCAGTACATTCAGCACAACAAGGACGTGCCTGATGGGCTCGAGCATTTTCAGCAATTGGCGCGAGCACCCAACCGCCCCCTCAACTACAAAAGGATCGTGCTGCTCGTCGGTCAGGGCAATTTCGTGGCGACACTGTCTGAAGCCAACTGGAACGACGGCCAGGTCGACCAGGACTACGCACAGGTGGATATATTTCGAGTGGAGGATGACAAGGTGGTGGAGCATTGGGATAATGTGGAATCGGTCCCTGAGCATGATGTCAACAGCGGGAAGTTTTAGGGTTTGAGTACTCCTCCAATGAAATGGTAATCCTATGAAGCGACGAACCTTCCTGCAACAAACTGCCGGTGTGGCGGCACTGGCGACGCTCTCAGGCTTCAAGCTGCCAGAAGGTAAGACACACTTTCTGTCGTTGAGTTTTGACGATGGTTTCAAGAAGTCGTTCTATCGGATTGCAAAGATCCACGAAGAATACGGACTCCGCGCATGCCTGAATGTCATAGCAACAGGCCACTTGAAGGACTTCAACACCGAGCCGCAATGGATTCCTCAGAAGATCCTGGGTGACTTCGACGATTGGAACAAGCTCCGGGAAAAGGGCCATGAAATCATGCCTCACACCTGGAAGCACTTGAACCTCACACAAATTGAGACAGAGCAGGCGAAAGACAACATCGAGCGATGCCTCACTTACTTTGAAGAGAACCTCGATGGTTATACCAACGAGAAGGCGGTCTACAACTTCGCCTACAACGCCTCCACCACCGAACTGGAAGATTTCGCACTCACGAAGGTTCGGGCGATCCGCACGGGTGGTTGGCTTGTACTGAAAAATGAAAAGCTCAATGCGTTTTCCACGTCTGAATCATCTGGCCGACTTGGATGCTGGGGCCACGGCCCGGATTTCTGTGATGACTATGTCGAGCAAGAGATCAACCAATTTCTGGAGACCGATGGCGGCTGGCTGATCCTCAATCTGCACGGAGTTGACAAAGAAGGATGGGGGCCTATTCGCTCCGTGTCACTCGATCAACTTCTGAAAAGACTTGTTAGAATTCAGAAGTTGGAAGTGGTCCCTACGGGAGAGTTTATCGGTCGGGCGGGTTGAGAATGGTTCGTCAAGTGCTGGAACTTACAAGTTTGTTGAGGAAATGACTTGAATATCAAAAAGTTTTGAGGGTCCAGCCGCCGGTTCTTGGGGGAGTTTGCGAGTCTTTGTACATTCGGATCAGTGCCACCCACGGCCTACAAAACAATGATCTGGAAAAAGAAGCCAAAATCCATAGTCACTCCTGAAGATGAGGAATGGATAATTGAAGCCTATGATTGGTTCGAGCAGACTTTTGATGTAGATCTTGCAACCCAAGAAGTCTATTTACCCACGAAACAATTCCTGGGATTCCCTTTCCAGGGAGAAGAAGAGGATGCCTTGCGAATAGTCGATATCGTCGCTGAGAAACTAAGACTGCAGGAGACTTCTCAAATTGATCTCTACTTCTACGACGAATTCCAGCAAATGGAGTTCACCGATGAAGGGGTCATGTCAAAGTATGAAGAAGGCTCAAAACTGACTAACGGACTTTATACACAATCCATCAATGATGAGAATCTCTTCTTTATAGGTATCGAGCGCTCTCTACTCAAGAACCCCGTCAATCTCATCCGGACTATCGCGCACGAGCTGTGCCACATCAAACTCCTCGGAGAAGGACGCCTGGAGGAAAATGATGAACCACTAACAGACTTGACAGCATCTCTGTTTGGGTTTGTGGTTTTCCTCGCTAATGGCTCTATCAGTTCCATGAAAACATGGTCAGGTAATACACACTCTGGATGGCAGATCAATGGCACTTCTGGCTACCTGCACTACAAAATCTATAGTTTCCTGATAGCTTACTGGATTACGAAACGAAAGTCAGAACCAGATTTCCTAGAATTTCTACACAAGGATCTGCAGGTGGAGGTTAAGAGAGCGACGAAATATCTGCAACATTAGTACTTCTGGGTTTACTCCAAAGTGGCAATCTCCGCAGCCAACTCCTTAAAACACTCAGAGTCATACAACTTTTCAGGGTCCAGGTCTGTGGCGTAGTAGTTCCGAAGAAAATTCTCAGCACTCGTCCAGACCGTTTGCATTACACCCAGGAACCGCTCACTCATGGGGGAGGTCGTATTTTTCCGCATATCTAACGTCTGCTGCACCTGCTCCACTGCCACCGAACCAATGCGCCAGGGGCAACTTACCACCCGAAATCCCTTGGAGGCAAATAGCACTGCCGTCGGGTCAGCTCGCACATAATGCCAATCATTTATCACAATGTCCTTTGGTATCATATCGATTGCCCGATGTGTATTGTTCATGCTCGCTTCCCACATACCGATTCCCGTATCTTTACCATCGATCAGTCGATCCCCCCACATCCAGAGTGTGGCACCCTTGGTTGCCAGGTGATTGCGGATGGTCGTGACCTCCAAGGCAAAGATCTCCGCCGGGTCCCTTCCTGAGCAGCGAGGGCATTTTTCATCGCTGATATAAAAAACCTCGTCCAGACCGGCATGAAAGGCATCCGTCTCAAAGACCTCGAGTAGCTCATCGACCAGATCAAAGACCACCTCATGCACCTCGGGATGTAGTGGACAGTAGCTTTTGCAGTATAAGCCATCATCGTTGGGCCAGACATACTCACCTTCGGGGGGAAGATCAATGTGTGGCGTCTCGTCAAACTCCGGATATTCTGTGAGAAGTAGGCCGAGTTTCGAGTGCCAGGACTGATGACCAAACAAATTGAACTGGGGGATGATCTGCATACCGTGACCTTTGCATTTCTCAACCAGTTGCTTCACCTCTTCCGTACTGAGGGCATTGTCACCCACCAGTTCCGGGTGACTTTTGTATTGATAGCGATAGTCCACTCTCAAAACCAGCGTATTGATTCGCTTTGGGGCCAGTTCGGCGTCGATAAAGGCCAGGAAATCATTCAAACCATCGGGCGATGGTGCTGCGATACAAAAGCCTCGAACTGGCAAGAGGCTATCGAGTTTGGCTTGCCCAAGGCCAACAACAGGCAGAATACCCAGAAATAGGTAGAAGATAAGTAATCGTCCTTTCATGCTGATAAATATAGTCGCCCTTGACTAACTACTGGACCGATCGGGATCAATTGTCACGGCCTCAGACAGAATTGCACCGTCAGAGCAATCGAGACGTCACAACAGTTCTATATTGATTTATTCACTCAGCTAAACTCAAGGATATGTTCAAATGGTGTATACCCCGTGAGGTAGACACTAGCGCCATTCTGCTTGGCTGTCATCCCACGAATTTCCGCCCATTTATGTAATGTCAAGCCCGGTCCAAACCTGATGGTATCTGAACCAGATTGATAAGTACCATAGCCCTCTTCCATAAAAAATGCATCATCGAGGGATTCATGGGCTACCGCACCTGCGATATCACCACCTTCGCGGAAATTTAGCTCCATAGAAACCGGGACATGTGGGGTGCCCTCAATCTTGATGCTCACTGTCACCTTTTGATTGCGCTCAATGATCTCCACCTGGTAGTCCAGGGTTTGTAGCTCACTCATCTCTCTATTGGCACGAGGCATACTTTCCCAATCACCATCTCCAGGAATCTGATCTTTGGGGTATGGCTGGTAATATCCATGGGTGTCCGACGCACGCAAAGTGATCTTCTCTCCATCGACCTCTGTCTTGCTGGCCAGAAACTGTCCGCGACTTCCAAAATGGGCCGCAGCCAAACGCATGGACTGCAACACGGCAGATCCTTTCATGAAACTAAAGAACGTTGGATTCTTTTCGATCACCGATGCATCCATCTCTCCTCTTCTTATCCGTATCACGCCGGAATGTGAAAACACTTTGAAGTATTGATCCGACAAGGCAGTCGAGGCCGGCAGTGGTTGCTCAAAGATTTCGTCTTCTAACAATTTCGGTACATACCAACTGATCTTTTCCGGGAAATTGTCTTCTATCAACTGACATACGGCGGCATACTGTGGATTATTATCCTTAATGGCGAAATAGCGATAGGCATAGTAATACCGATCAACATATCCGATCGTTCCGCTATCCTGACGGCCCGATGCATCCGTAAGCACCTCTCCCCCGGGTTGGATATAATAGAGCGTCATGTCGAGGTTTTTGCGCGCGACATCCAATAGCTCTTTTCTCTGCAATAAGCGCCCCATCGTGATGAACATAGTGTCACATGTGGGAGAATATATACTCACGCTTTGTTCAGTAAACTGGCCGTCAGGATCCTGATCGATGCCTTCACCAAGCCACTCATCAATCCGGTCCACGAAGCGTTCATCAGGAAAAAATGAATGAACCCTGGCCAGCGCAGAGCATACAACCCATCGATGATTGGGTGTATGAATGCCTCCTATCAGAAAACACTTGGCAGCCCTTCTCAGAAACGACGCCGCATCTGCCAAAAAGACTGCCAATCCCGCAGGATTCATTCTCTTGATCAGGACATAAACCGGGCTTAGGTAATTGACCAGGAATGCTGTATCTGGCGTAGAGTGAAAATTTGTACTATGAAGGTCGATGGTCCCATCCTCATGCTGCACGTGGAGCATGCACTTCATCGCTCGCTGTAAGGGTGCCTCAAGCTGCTGGGATTGGTAATATTTTGAAAACTCGCTGGCATATGCACTGCCAGCTCGCACAACAAAGGAATTGGTACTATGAACATTCGGGATTTCATACGCATTGGCAAAACCACCATCCCAGCGATCCCCCGGATTGATGATCTGCCGAGTCAGCCACTCCTCGACAACATCATCATTTAACTTGGACAGCTTTTGCAGGACATCATCAGCTCCTCCCCGAGCTCTTGTGCCATATAGACTGGCATGCACTGCAGGGGGAGCGGCAACTCCCGCCCCCAGGAGGATAGAATCTCGTAGGAATTTTCGTCGGTCGGTTTTCATAGTTTTCCAGATCACTGTTCTCCCGAAGGAGGCCATCGCGTCGTTTCCACCTGTCCACGATCACATTAGAGGAACGCGCAAGCCGAGCGCCAAAAGCTGGCACGACTGCTGACACTGGTGATGCAGCAAACTAAGAAAAATCGCGGATTGACCGACTAGTTTTTATGAAATCGACCGGTAGCTGTAGAAGCGAGATTTCCTTTGGAGGTGCGTCCCATTCTATTTCTAAGAAGTTTTGCGTTGAACCGCGCCCTTTCATAGGTCTCGTGGGAACTCATGCGTTGGACAATGAAAACATTGCTTTCATTGGGATGAACGAGTATGAGGCTTATGTGCCATCGCCCTTCGCTAAAGCGGATGTGGTCGATGACTACCGCTTCTTCAAGCCAGTCCGTATGGGATAGGAAGCCAACGTCTGAATGACTACCGATCAGTTCCTCAACACTGGGCTTTGCCCAATAATCTACGAACTGCTCATATGCCGACTTACCGATCTCCATGATGGTACTGATTTGGAATAACAACGCACGAAATGACGAATTGTTTGCTTGTTGCCACTCAATCCGGTAGTTGTAAACTTTAGTGGTCCTCAGCTACCCAAAACCCATAATCGGGTATACAAGCTATCACGCTTTATTGAGCCCATGCTGGTGATGGAAAATAGCGCATCCGGCTATACCGGGGATATGTGTCAAATATTTCATGACTAGGACCGACCACGCGTGGATCCCCTGTCTCGCGAAGCTCTGCCATGAGTGCATCGGACATCTCGCCGATCGTGTCGCCATGGTCTGGGTCATTGATAAGGTTATTGAGACAAAAGGGATCCTCCACAATGTCATAAAACTCGAACTCCGGCCGGTGGCCAACTGCCCATTGGAAGTAGTCGCCATGCGTATCCTTAGCGAGGTTCTCAATCATGAAAGTCTTGGTCGGGCAGTCATCAATATCATGATAGGCGGTACCTGGCAGATATCGCCCCCCTTGCAATCCATGCATGGGATTTGGCTCTCCGGAATCCGGGTCCAGCATAACGGGGACGCCCGCAGGAGCTCTCTCTGGTTTCAGATTCCAAATGAGTAAATGGCGGTCGCTGCGAATCGCTCGCTGAGGGTACCCAAGGTTGTTCCACCTGGAAGAAGAGTGACGCTCTCTCCCGGAGAAGGTATACTTTCTGGATTCATCAACGCGGCCGGATTTGTCAACAGTCAAGATTGGCAAAAGCGAGCTACCCGTAATTGGGAGCATGTTGTGCTCTCTAATACCCGCAAGGTCCAACAACGTAGGTGCAATGTCTATGAATCCAACAGGGTCTTCCACCTTTCTTCCTCGAGGAAATGCCGCCGGATAACTTACAGTCAGAGGTACGTGGATGCCAAATTCATAGGCATTGGCTTTGGCCCTTGGGAAGGCCATGCCATTATCGGAGGTGACAATGATGATGGTATTTTCCAGTTCGCCCAGAGAGTCCAGCACATCGAGCATACGTGCCAGGTGACTGTCAAACCATTCGATCTCCACGGCGTAGTCCAGCAGATCTTCGCGAACGGTATCCACATCAGGGAGGAACTCTGGCACTCTCACGTCATCAATGTTTTTACCAAGGCGACTGCCCGACTGGAACTCAAAACGACGATGCGGCTCAGATGCTCCGAACCAGAAATAGAAGGGCGCTCCCTCTTCTCGCTGGCTTATAAACTCTTCGAAATTCCTGGCATAATCAGTCGCCCTGATCCCATTGGCTGGCCTTGGATCGTTCGACTCGTCATAGCCATGGGTATTGAAGGTTGGTCCTGCAGCATTTCCGGTCCGCAACAAGGAATCACTCCAATCTCTTGCATACCTGAAGGGGCCTACGCCCTTTCCTGTCATTCCCACGTGGTAGCCATTGTCACGCAGCACATCCACTACAGGGACGTACTTCTTGAACCAGCCGGCGGCATGCTGACCACTTTGTTCATTTTGCCAATGATGTCGTCCTGTGATCAAAGCACTTCGAGACGGCGCGCAGCCAGGGGATCCAGCGGTACAATTGGTGAAGTATACACCACTGGCCGCCACCCTGTCAAAAGCCGGAGTACGCACAAATTGAGAACCACCAAAGCTGGTATGAAGAAATGATTGGTCGTCGCTGATGGCGATCAGTATGTTGGGCCTCCGTGGGGGATCAGCAGGTGCATTGCAAGAGATTATCGCTACAAGTAGCCCCAAAAAAGCGAGGTAGGTATGTTTCATGGTATCGGGTGAAAGCAAGCTTGCAAAACAATATTAATCAGTGCTGCCCAGAAGGTCCAACTACTGCCGGGCTGATGGTGTGGGGAAATCCGTGTGGTTCTTGATCCCACGGATCTGCGAAAGATGTCTCTCAGTATGAGCAATGCTGATCAGCATCAATTGATGCAAGTCGCGATAGCTGGTCGGCCCTCGACCACTGGTAGTGTAATAGGCCCTCAAGTCCCGGTCTGTGCTGCCCACCAAATCAATCATTGCACGCCGAGCACGTTGATAGCCAGCCATGGCGTCCTCCTTTGAGCACCACCGGCCAAGTGGCTCGAGATAGGTTGGACTACGCCCTGTATTCTCTTGAGTGACCGTCCGATAGCTGAGAATGGCTTCATCCGAAGCAAACAGATCGGCAGCAACCGTTGACATCTCCGGCAATGCGAGTAGGACCCGCATTTCACGATAAAAGAGCTCTTCGTGTACTACCAGATGTTCTGCGACCAGCGAAATGGACCATTTGGATGAGTCCTGCTGCCACTCCCATTGAGCTGGGTCCAGATCCGCCACCTCGTCCATGACAGCATCGAAGGAAATTAGCAAGTGATCAAGCAGAAACTGACGATCGGCTTCTGACCAACTAGCGCGTGAATCGGAAATCGATGGAGTTTGACAAGCAAGAAGGAATGACAATAGCAGAAAGTACACACAGCGAACCATTCACCACTTTTTTAAGGAAAGATAGTGAATGCCCACTGGAGCTGCTAATGAAACAGCCAAGAGTAACTACGTCGTCCTAGTTACTAGGACAGTCGAATCGTTTGGTCAGCCTCGAAATCGCTCGGTACGGCTCCATCAATGCCTGTCGCCTGTGAATCCTTGCATTGTACCGGGCCCTCTCATAAGTGTCATGCTGACTCATCTCCCGGATGTACAAAGTGTTCGGATCACTGAGGTGAATGTACACAAGGCTCACATGCCAGGCGCCGTTGTCATATTTGATTTGATCGGTGATGGCCGCTTCCTGCAGCCACTTGGGAGCATCGAGGGCCAGGACATCCTTTACTCTGCCGCTGATATCTCGTTGGCACGGATGGGTCCAATAGTATAGGAATTGATCGTAGGTAGTTTTTTCAATTTTCATCAGTCCACGCGGTTTGAGCATCTCGTGGTCAGCAAGACGCCCGGTTGTTTAGGTTTTACTATCGTTCCAAATATACGCCATTTATATGAATTTGCACAGGCTCAGCTATTCCATCTACCTGAATTGTTGCTTGTTTTTGTACAATTCTTAGATGAAATTGCATTGAATTACATAATTCCGCCTAACCCTGCGCTCGCCAGTGGCCACTTCGACAGTCTCTCTGCCTATCATGTACCATGCAACAAAAAGGGACCTGAGGTCAATGCTACCTTAACTCTTCAGGGTTATAGTAGCCTTTTTTGTCCTGGACATCTGCCCGTACCCGGGCCACTTCTGCAGCGGTCACAGCCTCTGCCTTGTTGCCAAAAGAGTTGCGCACGTAGGTAAGCACCGCGGCCAACTCTTCGTCATCTAGCAGCTTTTCGAAGGCAGTCATCGGTACCTGGCCTGGATATTCTATTGCCTTCACCGTGATAGGACCTAGCAATCCCTTTAGAGTGAGTTTAATAAGGCGCTCCTTGTTGAGGATCCACTCGGATTCCGCCAGTGGTGGGAAGCCTGCCCCAGGCAGACCTTTTCCGTCATACTGGTGGCAAGTGCCACAGTAACCGTCCTGTTCATAGATCCTCTTACCCAGATCCCAAACGGCCGCAAGTTCACCAGAAAGTGGATTTTCGCTCGCCTTCTCACCGAGATCCAATTTCTTACCATTCAAATGGGCCTGAGCGGTCATGAAGGGCATCGAACTCCATTGGTCTAGGGGTGATTTTGCCGCCACATCGAGAATTTCGAGACCGCTCGCGGGCTCTAACCAAGACGCGGCAACCATAGCTTCCATTCTGACCCGTCCATGATCATCGGCCGCTGCTGCTGCAAAAAGCTCCTCCGCATTGGGAATCTGATGCTGGCTGTACCTCAGCACACGCACGGCTGCGGCTCTTGCGCGGTAGTCCTCTGCTGTCATTAGTCGGTCAAACAGTTCCTGATCCACAGCGTTGAGCCCCCAGGTGACCCAGAGCGCCTCTACCAGGTGGTGCTCATACTCAGTATCATCGGTATCCAACTGGCTTACCCAGGTATTCACAGCTTCCAACACCTCGTCCTTGTCTCTTCCTCGGAGCTCACGGCGAGTGCGATAGCGCGTACGGTACTCCGGCAACTTCAAGTTGTCAAGCAGCTCAGATATGCTGGCACCAGCCACCTTGGCGGGCTCCACCAACGGACGGGAAGGGTAGGTGATCCGATAAATACGACCATGCTGATGATCACGTAGAGGATCCCGTGCATTGTGCTGCATGTGGCCAATAAGAATGTTGTGCCAATCGACCAGATACAAGGATCCGTCAGGCGCAAACTCCATATCCACCGGGCGGAAATTTCTGTCGTTGGAAGAGATCAGGTCATGACGAAACTTGAGCTTGTACCCACTATCGTCGTCGGTTACGGCATGTTGGCGTATCCCCAGAAAGCCGATGGCGTTACCAAGTAGGACGTCGCCTTGCACCTCATCAGGGAAGTGTCGACTCGATACAAACTCCAACCCGGAAGTGGGTCGAACCAGGTATTCTTCCTCAATAAGATTGGCTGGCCGTGGCGTGGCCACACCATATCTTGGCTTTACGCTTCCGGGTAACATCCAGCGCAGCGCCGGCCCTGAGGTATCCAGAAAGAAGTTTTGCCCCCAACGATCGAAAGCGATACCCCATGGATTCGGGATAGGGAGTTGTGCCGTGCGCTCCAGATGGTGTCGCTGCGGGCTGTATCGGTAAAAACCACCATTGGTCGCCCGCACAGGGCCATAAGCTGTCTCGACATTGGTATGTAGAAACACACCTTCCGCCATGTATATGGCACCTGAGGGGTCCGCACTGAAGGCACTGATCCCATGGTGGGTGTCGTGATCGTCAAAGCCGCTAAGAATAACTTCCCGGCGGTCAGCGCGATCGTCTCCATCTTCATCCACCAGCAGCACCAGGTGCGTGCCTTGTGAGATGTACACGCCCTCGGGTGCAAATTCAAACCCAGTCGTGAGGTGCAATCCATCTGCGAAGGTGGTTTGCGTGTCAGCTTTGTTGTCACCATCCGTATCCTCGAGGATGATCAACTTGTCGTCAGGCTTTGAATCTCCCGGGCGATAGTGTGGATAGGAAGGCATCACACCCACCCAAAGTCGGCCCTTGTTGTCAAAAGACAGCTGCACAGGATTGGCCAGGTCGGTAAAATCCTGCTCAGAGGCGAACATCTGCACTTCATATCCCGGTGGGAGCGTAAGCGAGGAGAGGGCCTCCTCTCCATAAAGGTATCTTTCCTCCCCACGTCCGTTGTCTCCCGGCACATAGTTTGTTTCCACTTCGGGCAGAGTCGAAGTTCGGCTGTCAGCAGCGGCGAGGTCCATCTCTTCTCCCTTCAGTGCCATCCAAATGGCCGTATCGCGGATGGCCGTCATCTCTCTTATCTTCTGCAATTCGTAAGGGTAATTGTCCGGCCCAAACGGATCAAATCTTCTACCAAATACGTGGACTCCATTGGGTATTTTGAAGTCATTGTGCCAGAACCAATTCTTCTCGAGGACAGCCTCTTTCACCGTCTCGTAATTGCCTCCTTCCAGGACTTCCTTGTGAAATATCTGGTCTATCAGATAATGGCTAAATCGCCTGGAACCAGCATCGGTTAGCTGAAAACCATCTTGTGTCAAAGGTTCACCGCTGGACATCCAATTTCTACTGGGGCTAAACACGTCAACAAATGCCACTCCGTTGGCTTGACAGACTTCCTCCATAGCTTCTGCGTACATCCGTAGGTTGACGTTTTCCTGCTGACCATCGGGTAGGTCGAACCGGTCTGATAGGTCCTCGAAAGCCATCGGCGAAACAATCGTCAGCGACGGTGCCGCTTCACCGTCATATTGCTGTGCCTTTGTGTGCTTGATAAATGCTGCAAGCTCTCCCTTGAAATCCTCGAGGCCCTCTTCTCCCTCGAAGGACTCATTGTAGCCGAAAAATGCGATGATCTGATTTATTTTATGCCTTGTGAGCCACTCATCGGGATACTCCAGGTGGCCTACGCTGCCAGATGGTTCCGCAAGATCAGTTTGAAAGGCCTCCGCCCCCTCGAAAGCCCAGGGTGTTGGTCGGCCGGAATGCGGCCTAAAACCAGGTGTATTCCCCCCATCACAAAAATTTCGGATGTATAGCTCGTTATCAGGGTAAGCCATGTGCATGCCTGTTTCAAAATGTCCAAATAGCATGACCCGTGCCCCAAGATTGTTTCCAATCAAGGCTATGCGCTGTCCGTCCTTCAGTTCTACCGGTGGAGGACTACATTGCATCAGAGTGATCGTCAGGCAACAGATAAAAAATGACAGGTAAGAGGTGCGTAATTTCATCGTGTGGCTAAATAAAGTACCGCTTGTAATATATAGCAAAACAGAAAGATAAATCGGGAGAACGAGATAGGCCGATTATGATCGCGCTTCGACCACTTTTTGTGGTAAACACTCACCGATATGGATAATTTGCAATAGATTGAAGCAGATAGATTGTCCTGTTATTTCCCAAATTCCGCACCATGAGAATACTTTCCATTGCTCTTCTTGCTTCAACCCTTGTCTTTGCCTGCTCTCCACAATCTAGTAACAATAGTGACGGGGCCGAGACCAACAACCGGCCAGAACAGGTCTTGAAACTGGATGGTGATGCTGCTAAGCCGCTGGTGGTCTTTCTGACCGGCGATGAGGAGTACCGTTCGGAGGAAGGCATGACACAAATGGCCAAAATCCTGAACCAACATCATGGCATGAATTGTCTTGTGCTGTATGCACAAGACCCTGGCAATCCGGGTATTGTCGACGCCAACTACCTTCATAATATTCCGGGTCTCGATGCCCTCGAAGAAGCAGATCTTATGGTCATATTCACCAGGTTTCGTGCGCTTCCTGATGATCAGATGCAGCTCATCGATGACTACCTTAAAAAAGGGAAACCAGTGCTTGGTTTGCGGACGGCCACACACGCTTTTCGCTTTACAGAAAATGATTCTTCCGCTTTCAGACACTATGGCAATTTCTATGACAAGGAGGGGCCCTGGCAGGGAGGTTTCGGCAGACTTGTACTTGGAGAAAAGTGGATCCGCCATCATGGGCAACATGGCAACCAGAGCACCAGAGGGATGAGAGCCCCGGAAGCTGCGGAACACCCCATTTGGAAGGGGATCGATGAAGGAAGTATCTGGGGACCCACTGATGTCTATGGTGTCCGACTGCCTCTTCCAGGCGATGCGCTTCCTATCGTGTTGGGCCAGACTGTCGACCGCACCGAGCCAAGGGATGACACTGACCCGCTACTCGGAATGCGTCCGACTGATGATCAGCTGCCTGACCTGG
Source organism: Cyclobacteriaceae bacterium (assembly GCA_965227935.1). Classification (GTDB taxonomy): domain Bacteria; phylum Bacteroidota; class Bacteroidia; order Cytophagales; family Cyclobacteriaceae; genus JAWPMT01. Next base: position 2,400,949 of record CBDDGS010000055.1, read on the forward strand.
TGGAAGTGAATGGTGAAATGATCAATCAAAATGATCCGATGATGCCCGTCGCATGGACGAAGTCCTACCAGCTCCCTGATGGTGAGCCCGGCAAGTCATTCACATCGACCATTGGTTCTTCGACAGACCTGTTAGCGACCGGTACACGCCGTCTCCTGGTCAATGCAGCCTTTTGGTTGCTGGAAATGGAAGTGCCGGCGCAGGCCAATGTTGACATAGTAGGTGTCTATCAGCCCACGGCATTTGGCTTCAAAGATGACGCCTATTGGGACGATCGTAATATCCAGATTGGGGCCCTCAAGTAGCGGTAGAAGGCTTGCTCCAAAGCCTGAGGCCCTGTGTACACTGACTTAAGTGTGCGCCTCGAAAAGCGGTTGTAGGGGAACTTACCTGCCCAATCGGAGGAGTGGCACAAGCGACTTTATTATATTACTCTGAGCTGGCCTTTCTTTGACTTAACCTGACCTAAGATGAAACAAACGACTGCCGCTCCTAATCGCTACCTATCTGTGGATTTCTTCCGAGGCATAACGATGTTTCTCCTTGTTGGCGAATTCAGCGGACTCTTTGAGCATCTGGTGGATCCGCCCTTCGAGGGCACCATAGTGGCGTGGGTCGCTCATCAGTTTCATCATCACCCATGGCATGGCTTACGATTTTGGGATCTGGTCCAACCATTCTTCATGTTCATCGTCGGTGTATCGCTCGCATTTTCCGTAACCAAACGTCTCGATCGTGGCGATGGCCAAAAGTCCGTGACGCGCCATGTCGTGCAACGCTCTATCGCCTTGCTCCTCGTGGGCTGGGGGTTGTACTGTATTGATGACGGGGAGATCACGTGGCGCTTCCAAAATGTACTCGCCCAAATGTCTGTCACCTATTTGATCGCCTATCTTATTATGAACAGATCTTTTTGGTGGCAGGTGGTGTTTTCTGTCATCCTGCTCGTCGTAGCGGATGCGATGTACCGCTTGTTCCCTCTCGAGGGCTTCAATCAACCCTTCACGCCCAATCACAACCTCGGTGAGTGGATTGAGCTGCAACTGAACGGCAAACTACCTGGGGGGCACTGGGTATCCATCAACGCATTGTCAACCACGGCACACACGATATGGGGTGTCCTCGCGGGAAAGCTACTCTTGAGTGAATTGGATCAGAAAGCCAAACTAAAACAACTATTGGTCGCAGGTGCCTTGTTGCTCGCAGCAGGCTATGCTTTTGACCTATTGACGCCTATCATAAAACGCATAGCTACGAGCACCTTCGTCCTCGCAAGTGGCGGCTGGACCTTGGTGGCCCTGGCCTTCTCCTACTGGCTGATCGATATCAAAAAGAAAGACCGGGTGGTGCTGTTCTTTGCTATTGTAGGGATGAATCCTCTTTTCATCTACTTGTTTGCTCACGTGGGAGGTGCTCGGATGATCGAAAGGATCCTGCATCCCTTCACCCACGCCCTATTTGGCTGGTCCGGCGAGGCGTCAGCCGCAGTCCTTACGAGTCTTGCCGTATGGGCGAGCCTGTGGTACATGTGTTTTTGGTTGTATCGAAAAAGGATATTCCTTCGAATCTGATACCACCGATTCAATCCGGTTCTGTGGAAATCAATTGCTGAATCAGCTCATTTCGATAGGAACCCCTGTCTGTGAGGGACCGTGACAATGCACTGTCGAGGTAGACGCTCCTCAAAGGGGCATCTAGTTTCTTTAGAAGCGCGACCTGCGCGTAGTAATTCAATTCGCCAAAGTACCTTCCGAAAAAGTCCTGTACGGTGGTATCAGCAAACAGGAATCGGGGCATTTTGTCCAGGGCATTCTTGGCGTAATACCCACGGCTGTCGGGTATCGTCTCCAACATCACGTGTAGGGACGATTTCCACTGATCCTCTGTCAGGCTAGCGATGAGAAAATAGTTGATCGCTTGATCATTAGTACCAGCCAGTTTTTTAACAAGTTCTGGGTTCAAGGCCCTACTTGTTGCGAGATTGAGGCTGTCTTGCACGGATCCATGGGCGATGTGCCATAGCGTGTGACAGGAGTAGACCGCCCCCTCAATCACACTTTGCTTGATCTCACGGATCGTGGCCCCAGTGACACCATCTATTTCAGAAAGGCGTGTGTCTCGCACAAGCTCATCCTTTTCGTAGCGCGCCAGGGGAGAGTTAGAGTCTTCCAGGATCTCAGCTAGCTTGGCATAATCCATTGTCTCGAAAGGGATATGATCGAGTTTGGTGAGAGGCGAACCCGTTAAGGTATCGAATCGTTGGAAGCGGCCAATAACGTCCCAATAGAATTCGATAGTGACCTCGTAGCACTTGTCGATCTCACATATAGGGGTGAATATCCTGGCCTTGTATCCATCAAGGACCCCAGCCGCATCGTACAGCCCGTCGACAGACGTGCTGATGGAATCTGCGGTCAGGAAAGAGGTAATACCGTTTTGGTCCCTTGACTGATCCCGAATCAATAAAGCCAAGACCACAAGGCCAGATAAGATGAACTTCATCAATGACCTTTATCGAGTTCCATCAATGTGCCCCCGAGGTTATAGTCCTGTGTCTTGGGTAGTGACGGATTGCCGACTCCCTCTTGCATCAATTTCTCCAGGTCTGCGAAGTACTCCTTGTATATTGCTCGTGGTAGCACACCTCTTTGTTTGCACACTGACGCGGCCATTCCAAGCACCTCTCCCATCATACCACCCGTTCGCATCAGCCGGACGGTGCCTAGTGCTACATGGGACACACTGATGTCACGCCCTCCCATCATCAGGTTATCAATATTCTTGGAATAGAGGCAGCGAAACGGAATAGGGTAGGGGTAGATCCGAATATGTTTGGCAATGGAGCGGAAGGCCTCACCATCAAACATCTCCTCATTCTTCTTGTCGGGGTAGTGCAGATCGATCGTCCAGGTCGTCGGTGCCGTTCCATCCGGCAGAAAGTTCTGACCTGTCAGATCGTTTTCCGTCAGAATGTAGTCCCCCACGAGCCTCCGTGATTCCCGTTTACCTCCAATGTACGCCACCCATCGAAGGCGTTCGTTGGCAAACTTCTCTTTCTTCGAATATCGATTCTTGAGGAAGGACCAGTTGGAAAACACCACCAATAATCCATAGTCTCTGATGGACTCGGTTTCCCTTATCATGTCCTTGCCCATGCCGGTCTCCCAGTCCCAGTCTCCTCTCGTAATGGCAAAAGCCTTTTCCTCGTCCCACGGTAACCCCCAATCGATGTCGGGAAAGCTGATGGGCTCATCCGCTGTCTCAGAAAACCACTGTACCGAGATGCCCATCGTCAGGTTGTCGGCTTCCTCTGGAGCGGTTGGTTCATTGAACGTTGCCCGGCTCTCGCGACCGGACATGTATTCAGCACCTGCCAGGTAGCCGATCGTGCCATCGCCCGTGCAGTCCGCAAACAAGGGAGCAACAAAGGCCCGCTTCTCGGCGGTCTCCAGGTTCTCTGCCACCACCCGGGTAATTCTGCCATTCTCAACCGTTACCTCATTCGCGTGATGACTGAGGAAGAGCGAGATGTTCTCTTCCGCTAAGACCGCTTTTAACTTCTTGTCGTCCTCATAGTAGTCCTTTGGCTGCGCATTGCCCCCCTGGTCAGGACCGATCTCGTTCACCAGGTTTCCCAGAGCTGGGTAGGGTTCCAGATTGATTCGAGCCCCCAGGTGGACCCTGACTTCCGAGCTATTGTTACCACCAAGCACCGGCCGGTTCTGTATCAAAGCTACCTTTACTCCCAATCGAGCTGCCGAGATGGCCGCACAGGTGCCTGCCATGCCTCCGCCAACAATGACGAAGTCATATTCCTCTTCCGGAACGTCGGTACCAATACCCAGCTTCTCATTTCGCCATTCTTCGAGATCCTTAGCGTCATTAGGCGGAACATCGCCCTCCTCCCTCGTGAAGTAGATAGCGTCGACCCGGCCATTGAATCCAGTAAGATCTGTCAGTTGCAGTTCCACCTCCGACTTATTGATTCGCACAGTACCACCATTGACCCACTGCCAGTCGCTGGTGCCAATTCCAAAAGTCTGCTTCACTCTTTTGCCATCGACCCAAAAATCAAACTTACCAGCGGCTACATCCGACCATGGCGCCGTCCAATTTCTAGTCCTTATATATATAGTGTACTTCCCAGCGCTGGGAAACGTGACGGTGGTCTTAGCGTCAGCTACAAGACTACCCATGCCATGTGCTAATAGGTAGGGAGACCCCATCACATCCATGGACTGCTGATCAATCACCCAGCCTCCTTTATCCCGAAAGCTTTCTGCTTCTACCAGAAGACCATCTCTGCTCTGACCAAAAAGACTTAGAGTGGTGGCAAGAAGACTTAATACAAGAGAAGCGTTTTTCATAGTCTGAAATTCCAAATCTAAAGCTACTCAAAAGCCGACTTCCAGCGGATGTTGAATCCTGGTATGTGTTAAAGCAGTACGCTATTCGGTAGTTCAAGTAACCTTGGCAAACAGCATAATGATGCCGCGATAAGTAGGGACTTTGACCTTGAAATCGCCATGGCTACAAGAACTGACAAAAATCATAATTTCGGCATTTCCTAGCTCAGTTAGCATTCCCCTAGAAGGATCGAAGCCTACAAATACGTTACCAGACCCCATTACAGGCGTTAAAGGCCCTTTTTACTCCAGAATATCAGATACTTACAAGTTCCTAAGCCTTTCATCACACTTTGTTAAAAGCCATAATTCAATGATTTCCTCAGCTCCGGATTTTTCGGCGTATGGTTGTACGTGATTTTTTCAAGAAATCCGCTACCTTCATCGAGGTATTCGCTAACCCAAACCCTGGAAAGCCATGAAGAGCACTAACTCGCCCTCGAGGGGGAGATGGTATCGCATTCCCAATGCTTTTTCCATCAAGTCACCTCTCATTCACAAATTCAATTTTTTAGCCTGGATCCAACACCTCTATAAAAGGGTGTTTGGAGATGCGATGCAGCGTCGAATCGATGCCCACATCGAATTTTTAGTTAGTTCGGCCACGAAGGCCTCTCACACCTTCAAAGCCAATAATTCAAGCTGGATAGTCCTAAGGTCTTTGATCTTGGTGACGATGTTTTTGAGCTTGAGTTCCGTTTCGAATGGCCCCTCGGTGGTCCCGGATGGATCGGCAACTGGTAACGTAAACGGCACTACTGTGCTAAAAGCCTCGGCGATGGAAGACATCGAGGGCAACATCAGCAAAGTGTACCAGCACTGGGCGGATGCCGACATGGACTGGAATAATAACATTCTCAGCGCCAATAAGTCGGATTACTTCGAAGGAGAGGTGATACCCCACGTATTTGTGTACAAGGCCTCCAATCGAGAGCCATTGATACCCGGAAACGAGTACAATTTCACTATTACCTACAACTACTATCAGCAGAACACAAATGCTGGCGGCTTCGCCTTCATCACTACGTACGATATCAGTAGGGATCCAGATCTACTAGGTGCCAATAACACCGATACACCTCCTACGATTGATAATAATTTCACCGGCTCGGGAAATCAAGGTGTTTTCTATACAGTAGATGCAGACATTATTGACGCCTCCGACCCCGTAACCGTAGGTACGGGCACTTTGGACCAGAAAGTGACGGTCACCTTTAAATACACTGGAGTCGAGACAAGAAGAGGATTTGCAGAAATCTATTATGGCCTATACATCGCAGAACCTGGTCAAATCGATGATCAAGGAAACGGTCCGACAGATGGTGCCTCGGCATGGACAGGAGGATCCCTGCAGACCACAGTAGACATAGAAGGTTCTGGAGCTACATCGATACAACTGAATCCAGACGCGATCATCCGAGGAGAGATCAGTGGCACCAAGTATGGCGATGTAAATAATAATGGACAACGAGACGATGGTGAGCTAGGACTTGCCGGATGGACGATATTCCTGGATTTCAACGACAATGGCGTGCTTGATGGTGAAGAACCATCAACCGTGACGGACGCCAATGGTGACTTTTTCTTCTCCGTGACACCATTTACCAATAATGGCAATGCCATTTATGTATATGAGATCAATCAGGATGGATATACCCAAACCGAGCCAGTAAGTGGTTCTTACGGTCCCATCTTCATAACCGTGGACGACCCAACGGAGACAGGATTGTTGTTTGGTAACTTCTTCTGTGTGACGCCAGAAGTAGAAGCTGGCAATCCACAAGAAGTCTGTGAGGGCACTGCTATTCTACTCAATGGCGCCACCGCAGCAGACTACGAGTCGTTGCTATGGACGGCAAGTGTTGCGGGTGGAAGTTTTGATGATCCCACGACACTCAATCCTACGTACACGCCTCCTGCCAATTACAATGGCACTATCACACTGACGCTGACCGCCCAGGGACTCGATCAGTGCGCTGAAGCGAGTGATAATGTCACCATCACTTTCAATGATCAGCCCATTGCCAATGCAGGCCCTGATCAGACAATTTGTATCGTCACCGGTAATGAAACCGTACAGCTCGCAGGTAGCACACAGGGCGATGTCTCTTCCATCACATGGAGTGGTGGCAATGGGTCCTTCGCACCTAATGCCAATGACCTCAATGCTGTCTACACACCAACAGCCGGTGAGATCGCTGCAGGAAGTGTAACACTCACCCTCACAACCGATGCACCCAATCAGTGTACTCCTGATGACGATGATGTTACCATCACTTTCAATGATCAGCCCATTGCTAACGCTGGCCCTGATCAGACAATTTGTATCGTCATCGGTAATGAAACCGTACAGCTTGCAGGTAGCACACAGGGCGATGTGACTTCCATCACATGGAGTGGTGGCAATGGGTCCTTCGCACCTAATGCCAATGACCTCAATGCTGTCTACACACCAACAGCTGCTGAGATCACTGCTGGAAGTGTGACGCTCACCCTCACAACCGATGCACCCAATCAGTGTACTCCTGATGACGATAATGTCACCATCACTTTCAATGATCAGCCCATTGCTAACGCTGGCCCTGATCAGACAATTTGTATCGTCATCGGCAATGAAACCGTACAGCTCGCAGGTAGCACACAGGGCGATGTCTCTTCCATCACATGGAGTGGTGGCAATGGGTCCTTCGCACCTAATGCCAATGACCTCAATGCTGTCTACACACCAACAGCTGCTGAGATCGCTGCAGGAAGTGTAACACTCACCCTCACAACCGATGCACCCAATCAGTGTACTCCTGATGACGATGATGTTACCATCACTTTCAATGATCAGCCCATTGCTAACGCTGGCCCTGATCAGACAATTTGTATCGTCACCGGCAATGAAACCGTACAGCTCGCAGGTAGCACACAGGGCGATGTCTCTTCCATCACATGGAGTGGTGGCAATGGGTCCTTCGCACCTAATGCCAATGACCTCAATGCTGTCTACACACCAACAGCCGGTGAGATCGCTGCAGGAAGTGTAACACTCACCCTCACAACCGATGCACCCAATCAGTGTACTCCTGATGACGATGATGTCACCATCACTTTCAATGATCAGCCCATTGCTAACGCTGGCCCTGATCAGACAATTTGTATCATCACCGGCAATGAAACCGTACAGCTCGCAGGTAGCACACAGGGCGATGTCTCTTCCATCACATGGAGTGGTGGCAATGGGTCCTTCGCACCTAATGCCAATGACCTCAATGCTGTCTACACACCAACAGCCGGTGAGATCGCTGCAGGAAGTGTAACACTCACCCTCACAACCGATGCACCCAATCAGTGTACTCCTGATGACGATGATGTCACCATCACTTTCAATGATCAGCCCATTGCTAACGCTGGCCCTGATCAGACAATTTGTATCGTCACCGGCAATGAAACCGTACAGCTCGCAGGTAGCACACAGGGCGATGTCTCTTCCATCACATGGAGTGGTGGCAATGGGTCCTTCGCACCTAATGCCAATGACCTCAATGCTGTCTACACACCAACAGCCGGTGAGATCGCTGCAGGAAGTGTAACACTCACCCTCACAACCGATGCACCCAATCAGTGTACTCCTGATGACGATGATGTCACCATCACTTTCAATGATCAGCCCATTGCCAATGCAGGCCCTGATCAGACAATTTGTATCGTCACCGGTAATGAAACCGTACAGCTCGCAGGTAGCACACAGGGCGATGTGACTTCCATCACATGGAGTGGTGGCAATGGATCCTTCGCACCTAATGCCAATGACCTCAATGCTGTCTACACACCAACAGCCGGTGAGATCGCTGCAGGAAGTGTAACACTCACCCTCACAACCGATGCACCCAATCAGTGTACTCCTGATGACGATAATGTCACCATCACTTTCAATGATCAGCCCATTGCTAACGCTGGCCCTGATCAGACAATTTGTATCGTCATCGGCAATGAAACCGTACAGCTCGCAGGTAGCACACAGGGCGATGTCTCTTCCATCACATGGAGTGGTGGCAATGGGTCCTTCGCACCTAATGCCAATGACCTCAATGCTGTCTACACACCAACAGCTGCTGAGATCGCTGCAGGAAGTGTAACACTCACCCTCACAACCGATGCACCCAATCAGTGTACTCCTGATGACGATGATGTTACCATCACTTTCAATGATCAGCCCATTGCTAACGCTGGCCCTGATCAGACAATTTGTATCGTCACCGGCAATGAAACCGTACAGCTCGCAGGTAGCACACAGGGCGATGTCTCTTCCATCACATGGAGTGGTGGCAATGGGTCCTTCGCACCTAATGCCAATGACCTCAATGCTGTCTACACACCAACAGCCGGTGAGATCGCTGCAGGAAGTGTAACACTCACCCTCACAACCGATGCACCCAATCAGTGTACTCCTGATGACGATGATGTCACCATCACTTTCAATGATCAGCCCATTGCTAACGCTGGCCCTGATCAGACAATTTGTATCATCACCGGCAATGAAACCGTACAGCTCGCAGGTAGCACACAGGGCGATGTCTCTTCCATCACATGGAGTGGTGGCAATGGGTCCTTCGCACCTAATGCCAATGACCTCAATGCTGTCTACACACCAACAGCCGGTGAGATCGCTGCAGGAAGTGTAACACTCACCCTCACAACCGATGCACCCAATCAGTGTACTCCTGATGACGATGATGTCACCATCACTTTCAATGATCAGCCCATTGCTAACGCTGGCCCTGATCAGACAATTTGTATCGTCACCGGCAATGAAACCGTACAGCTCGCAGGTAGCACACAGGGCGATGTCTCTTCCATCACATGGAGTGGTGGCAATGGGTCCTTCGCACCTAATGCCAATGACCTCAATGCTGTCTACACACCAACAGCCGGTGAGATCGCTGCAGGAAGTGTAACACTCACCCTCACAACCGATGCACCCAATCAGTGTACTCCTGATGACGATGATGTCACCATCACTTTCAATGATCAGCCCATTGCCAATGCAGGCCCTGATCAGACAATTTGTATCGTCACCGGTAATGAAACCGTACAGCTCGCAGGTAGCACACAGGGTGATGTGACTTCCATCACATGGAGTGGTGGCAATGGGTCCTTCGCACCTAATGCCAATGACCTCAATGCTGTCTACACACCAACAGCCGGTGAGATCGCTGCAGGAAGTGTAACACTCACCCTCACAACCGATGCACCCAATCAGTGTACTCCTGATGACGATGATGTCACCATCACTTTCAATATCAACCCCACTATCGACGCAGGCCCCAGTTTTGCCATCTGTGTAGATGACGCGCCAGCCAATATCAGCGCTACTGTTGGCCCTAATTCCATTTTCAAAGAATGGTCTTCAAACGGTGACGGAACATTCGGTAACGCCGGTTTAGCGAGCACCACCTACCAACCAGGTCCCAATGACTTGAATGAGGTGGCAGCAAACGGCTTTGTAGATATTGTCCTGACGGCCAAAACAGAAGCCAATGGTGTTTGTCCCGAAGCGGTTGACGTGGTGACGCTGACCATCAATGCGAATCCAATTGCCAACAACTTCAATGCCCCGGCGATTTGTGAGGAAAACCTTCCTGTCAACAATACTATCGACCTGACCACCTATGATAACAATATCAGTGCGGGAACAGGCGATGTAACTTGGTACTCCGATCCTGCCCGTACGGAAGCGTTCCTGATAGAAAACCCCAGCGTGGCGCCTATTCTCGCGCCACCGATGGGAGCTAACCCGGGAATCAATACGTACTACGCTGTTGTCACTAACGAGGTCACGGGTTGTACTGGCGAGGGGTCTGTGAAGGTAGATATCAATCCGACCCCTCCTTGCGTGATCGAGGGACCAGAGTCATTGTGCCCTGAAGAGGTAGGGATGTACGTTCTTGCAGGCGGCGTCCCCGAAGGAAACTTCACCCTTACCTGGGACATCACAGACAATGCAGACCTCACAGTCACGGGAGAGGGTACAGTTGAAGTTACGACTGAGGCGTGCGAGGGAACGATCACCCTCTCCCTCATCGTGAAGAACGATGATACCGGCTGTATCAGTAGCTGTACCAAGGACATCATGATCAATGGTTCCGAGCCTCCCGTGATCACATGCCCTGCGGATGTGACTATCACCTGTGATGAAGAACTGGAGATGGCTACGGCCACGGACGATTGTGGTGCTGTCGTCACTTATGAGGACGTGATCCTAACGCCACCACCGACTAATGGCAGCTGCCAGTGCGACGGTGGCATGACAAGCCTCACGGTGCAGTACAATGGGGATGGCGACTTTATCCAAGTCTACTACGATAAAGATCAGGTAGCATCCGAGCTGCTTTTTGAAGGCAATGTGGTTGATGGCCAGGAGATTGTCATCTATGCGGATGACCCTGAAACCGGCCCTGTTGAGTTTGAAAAGCTGAAGGCCAACACTTACTTCTACGTGGGTTCCGAAGAGTACACGATACATACCTCTTGCTCGAAGTATATCCTCGGATTTGTCACAGGTCCATTCACCGTCAAAGGGTGGACAGACCTCAATGGAAACAATGGCTCCGGTTCTACATGTGACGAAACCGTGCCTCCAGTTGAGAGCTGCGCTTGTGAAAAGCGCATGATCGAACTGAGCGTCCGATACGAAGGTGACCCTGGTGTGACCGTGCAGGCACTTGACAAAGATGGTAATACGGTCATAGAAACCTACACAGACGTGCAGGATGGTCAAATATTGTCGGTCATCTCCTGGACCATTGGTGAAACAAGTTTGGATACAGAGACAGGATTTCAGGTAGTGTCACCTACTGAATTGGATCCGGCGGTATTCCACACTTCATGCTCACAGGATATCTCCGATTTGAAAATTGGCAATTTCACCGTTGTCGGGTGGGTTGATGGACTCGGTCAGGTTTGTGGCTATAGCGATATTGTACCTGATCTCCCTGCTAAGGTGCAGCGTACATGGACAGCCACCGATGCATGCGGCAACACCGATGAATGTATACAGATGATAACTATCGAAGGTGATGATACTCCACCAATGATCACTTGTCCTGCCGATGTTACCTTCGATTGCAATGATGAGAACTGGGAAGACATGCTTGAACCTCCCATTGCTACAGACAATTGCTTCGTGGATCCCATTATCACATTTGACGACAATGCAGGTGATTGCAGCTGTCAGGATGGAATGCGCACGCTTACCGTTCAATACAATGGAGATCCCGCGGATTTGGATGGCGAGCTCGTAGAAGTCTATTATGACAAGGATAAGCAAGCCGACGAGCGGTTGTTCTCAGGAATTGTATTTGATGGTGACATCATTACTGTGGACGTAGCCGATCTCAATGACGCAAGCATCGTGAAGCTAAAAGGCGACACGCGATTCTATGTTGGCGACGGCCCGGAGCTAAAGGTCCACACCTCATGCTCAAAATATATAATTGGCCGGACCGTCGGTGAGGAAACTGCCGGATTCACAGTCAAGGCCTGGACAGATGGTGCCGGAAATACGTGCAATGAAAGTGTTCCGCTCGTCGAAAGTTGCGAGTGCCGCGACATGATCGAATTGAGCGTCACCTATGATGGCCCAATCCCAGCCACGATCACTACCGATTTTGGTGGAAAGGACCCGGAATCCCTGGGAACCTTCAATGTTACTACAGACCAAGAACGATTGATCACTGTCATTTCCTGGACTATCGATCAGAATAAGTTGAAGAATGATACTTACTTCTCTGTGAATGGTCAGGAAACGAAAATTCACACTTCTTGTTCTGAGCCTATTGTTGGAGAATCATTCAATGACTTCACCGTTGTCGGCTGGCTCGGCGAGGATGGGCAGGTATGCGGCTACTCCAGGTTGGCAACTGAGCGCGAAGAGGGTTGTAACACTATTTATCGCACTTGGATTGCCACGGACGCGTCTGGCAACACCGCCACCTGCGAGCAGGTGATCAGCTTTACAGATGGTAGCGAAAGCGCCAGGACAGCAAGTGAACCTGTGACACGTGAGATTGAAGTCTCGACCAGGGCTCAGGAGCAGATTGAACTTGTGGCTTACCCTAACCCATTTGTGCACACGGTAAAGGTGGACTTCGTCATCCCTGAAAATACGAGGGTACGATTGGAGGTCTACAATATGGCTGGCAAGAGGGTACAAATACTCTTCGACGGTGACGTGGAAAGTGATGTGCCTTATTCCGGAACCTTTGATGCCACGGGATTGCCAAATGGCACGTACATCTACAGGCTAATTACTGAAAGTAAAACCAAGACGGGATTCCTGGTTCCACTGAGGTAAACCTGTATCAACAATTGAAACGAAGGGGCTGTCACGATGACGGCCCTTTTTCTTTTGTGGCTAACAGGTCAGGTTTTCAATGCAGAATTACCTCCCATCAAGTGCCAACCGACACCTATATATATGGACATACCGGGGGGAGTATAAATAAAGCGTTAGTTACCATTGTGTTAAGTAAAGAATTGTGGGCGAACTCATCTTCTTTAAGCCGGTAGACGCGACCCATTAACGGCACTTGTAACTTCTCTTTAAAGGCAGCCTGTCAAATAGTGATTGTAAAACGTTGTAAAAAAATGATAATTGAGTAAAACGGTCTCCTACTATCGTCAGTGGCTGATTATACGGTTATCTGCCACGGATCGAACGATTCTTGCTATGGAATTATGAATTTTCTCAGCGTTTTTTGACTGCGGCACATATAAGCACGTGACAATTTCAACAAAGTGTGTATCTTGTGATTCGAAATCACTATCTCAAACCACCTAAAAAGCCATGAAAAGCGCTTACTCGCCCCTTGGAGCGAAAAAGGGAATTATTCGCCATGCGATTTCCGTCCTTCAAGCTTCTTTACAGACTTTCTATTCTTTCATTTTTTCAATTCTTTCTCCGCAAGAATCCAAGTCAAACAGACCGAGGATAGATAGACCGCAACTTCGATTTGCGACTGTCGCCTTGACGGCTGCGATCCTACTTCTTGGGTTTGCACCGGCGCAAGTCTATGGGCAGAAGGTTGACAAGCTGGAGCAATGGGCCAACGGACAACTGGCCGACCCGATTGTTACTGAAGGCTGGGTAACCGGGAACGTGGTTGCGTCCAAGGCGCACTACAGCGAGGAGACGACCCTTCCCTACAGGGTGCAGATCTCCAATCTTGATGCCAATACAACGTACAGAATCGTCGTTGGCTGGGATACGCAAAAGAACGGCGTCCATGCTCTGGATTTCATTACGAGTTATGATTTGGATCGTAATCATGACCGGTTCGGTCACACCATCGAGCCAATTGATATTTTCCAGGGAACAAGTTTCAGTGGTGTAAATGGCGACGATCAGATTCCCATTCCTACACCAAGTTTTGCCGGTGATGATCCGGCGGCCAATATGCAAGCCGCCGAAGCTGATTTCCTATCACTGGATCCCACAGAAAGAGAATTGAGAATCTGGGGAGCCACTTTCCAGAGCGTTCAATACGTAAGGCAGGATTTCATGGCTGCCGGAGCCACAAGTGAGTCGCACATAGAAATATTATTCACGACTCCTGCATCCGGGAATAACCTGAAGGTGATGATCGCATGGGGCGCGAATATTGCCAGTCAGACGATTTGGGGTGCTGGCAATTCTGCTTCGGCCATCTCGGGTAGCCCATACCACACGTTTGTAGCTGACTGTTCCGGAAGTGGAATGGCAGAAGGTTTGAATGGTTGTGGTAATAAGGAAGTGCAGCTTCAGGCAGCGGCGGTGATTATTACGCCTGATTGTCATCTTTCTGGGTCCGAGGAGATATGTGAAACTGAGGCTGGGATAAGGACATTCACGGCGACTAGCGCTAATGCCGATCCTGATTTCAATTTGTATTCGTTTTCATGGAAGATCACCAACACCAATGGATCCACTGCGACCTTCGTTTCTAATAATGGGACGTCTATCCCGGAAACGGCAGGGTTATTTCAAGTAGACGTCAATACAGGATCCAGTCCCGGCGATTTCACGGTGGAGATCATGAGCTACAAAACGCTGGAAGGTGGATTCGTGATAACCAGTGAGTGTGATGCTACCGTGAAGATCTGGGAGCAGCCCGTGGCCGATGCGGGGCCAGACCAGGGGGATTGTGACCAAAGTAATTTCATTATGGCTGCCACTACCCCCTCTGTTGGGTCAGGTGTGTGGAGCACGAATGACGGCAGCATCTCGATCGCTAATCCATTATCTCCGACCACTACGGTGACAGGACTTCCTTCGGGAGCTACCGCTACCCTGACATGGACTGTCACTAACGGCGAATGTATTGATAGCGATGATGTGATCATTAGTAATAATGGAAATATCACAACCAGCGCTGGTCCAGATCAGGCGATTTGCGATGACGATCAGCCGTTCACAATGGCGGCCGATGCAGCCCCTCCAGGAGGAACAGGGGAGTGGACGGTCACAAGTGGTAACCCTGCGAATGTGACAATCACCGATGTTAATGATCCTGCTACGACGGTTACCCTTTCGGATAGTGGTCCCGTGACTTTGACATGGACAGTGACTTTAGGTTCGTGTGGTGACAGTGATGATGTGGTGTTGGAGGTGAATCCTGCACTGAGTGTTGCCGTAGATGATAAGAGCATCTGCCTGGGTGAGAGCATCGAACTCACTGCCGTTCCTTCAGGTGGTACTGCTCCGTATTCATACCTGTGGAGCACAGGTGAAACGACACAGAGCATCACTGTAGCACCTGGTTCCACTACGAATTACAGTGTGACTGTTACCGACGCATTTACATCAAGCACCGGCGACGACTGTACCGCTGCTGATGATGCCACAGTGACTGTCAATCCTGCGCTGAGTGTTTCCGTAGATGATAAGAGCATCTGCCTGGGCGAGAGCATCGAACTCACTGCCGTTCCTTCAGGTGGTACTGCTCCGTATTCATACCTGTGGAGCACAGGTGAAACGACACAGAGCATCACTGTAGCACCTGGTTCCACTACGAATTACAGTGTGACTGTTACCGACGCATTTACATCAAGCACCGGCGACGACTGTACCGCTGCTGATGATGCCACAGTGACTGTCAATCCTGCACTGAGTGTCGCCGTAGATGATAAGAGCATCTGCCTGGGTGAGAGCATCGAACTCACTGCCGTTCCTTCAGGTGGTACTGCTCCGTATTCATACCTGTGGAGCACAGGTGAAACGACACAGAGCATCACTGTAGCACCTGGTTCCACTACGAATTACAGTGTGACTGTTACCGACGCATTTACATCAAGCACCGGCGACGACTGTACCGCTGCTGATGATGCCACAGTGACTGTCAATCCTGCACTGAGTGTCGCCGTAGATGATAAGAGCATCTGCCTGGGTGAGAGCATCGAACTCACTGCCGTTCCTTCAGGTGGTACTGCTCCGTATTCATACCTGTGGAGCACAGGTGAAACGACACAGAGCATCACTGTAGCACCTGGTTCCACTACGAATTACAGTGTGACTGTTACCGACGCATTTACATCAAGCACCGGCGACGACTGTACCGCTGCTGATGATGCCACAGTGACTGTCAATCCTGCACTGAGTGTTTCCGTAGATGATAAGAGCATCTGCCTGGGTGAGAGCATCGAACTCACTGCCGTTCCTTCAGGTGGTACTGCTCCGTATTCATACCTGTGGAGCACAGGTGAAACGACACAGAGCATCACTGTAGCACCTGGTTCCACTACGAATTACAGTGTGACTGTTACCGACGCATTTACGTCAAGCACCGGCGACGACTGTACCGCTGCTGATGATGCCACAGTGACTGTCAATCCTGCACTGAGTGTTTCCGTAGATGATAAGAGCATCTGCCTGGGCGAGAGCATCGAACTCACTGCCGTTCCTTCAGGTGGTACTGCTCCGTATTCATACCTGTGGAGCACAGGTGAAACGACACAGAGCATCACTGTAGCACCTGGTTCCACTACGAATTACAGTGTGACTGTTACCGACGCATTTACGTCAAGCACCGGCGACGACTGTACCGCTGCTGATGATGCCACAGTGACTGTCAATCCTGCACTGAGTGTTGCCGTAGATGATAAGAGCATCTGCCTGGGCGAGAGCATCGAACTCACTGCCGTTCCTTCAGGTGGTACTGCTCCGTATTCATACCTGTGGAGCACAGGTGAAACGACACAGAGCATCACTGTAGCACCTGGTTCCACTACGAATTACAGTGTGACTGTTACCGACGCATTTACGTCAAGCACCGGCGACGACTGTACCGCTGCTGATGATGCCACAGTGACTGTCAATCCTGCACTGAGTGTCGCCGTAGATGATAAGAGCATCTGCCTGGGCGAGAGCATCGAACTCACTGCCGTTCCTTCAGGTGGTACTGCTCCGTATTCATACCTGTGGAGCACAGGTGAAACGACACAGAGCATCACTGTAGCACCTGGTTCCACTACGAATTACAGTGTGACTGTTACCGACGCATTTACATCAAGCACCGGCGACGACTGTACCGCTGCTGATGATGCCACAGTGACTGTCAATCCTGCACTGAGTGTCGCCGTAGATGATAAGAGCATCTGCCTGGGCGAGAGCATCGAACTCACTGCCGTTCCTTCAGGTGGTACTGCTCCGTATTCATACCTGTGGAGCACAGGTGAAACGACACAGAGCATCACTGTAGCACCTGGTTCCACTACGAATTACAGTGTGACTGTTACCGACGCATTTACGTCAAGCACCGGCGACGACTGTACCGCTGCTGATGATGCCACAGTGACTGTCAATCCTGCACTGAGTGTCGCCGTAGATGATAAGAGCATCTGCCTGGGCGAGAGCATCGAACTCACTGCCGTTCCTTCAGGTGGTACTGCTCCGTATTCATACCTGTGGAGCACAGGTGAAACGACACAGAGCATCACTGTAGCACCTGGTTCCACTACGAATTACAGTGTGACTGTTACCGACGCATTTACATCAAGCACCGGCGACGACTGTACCGCTGCTGATGATGCCACAGTGACTGTCAATCCTGCACTGAGTGTCGCCGTAGATGATAAGAGCATCTGCCTGGGTGAGAGCATCGAACTCACTGCCGTTCCTTCAGGTGGTACTGCTCCGTATTCATACCTGTGGAGCACAGGTGAAACGACACAGAGCATCACTGTAGCACCTGGTTCCACTACGAATTACAGTGTGACTGTTACCGACGCATTTACATCAAGCACCGGCGACGACTGTACCGCTGCTGATGATGCCACAGTGACTGTCAATCCTGCACTGAGTGTCGCCGTAGATGATAAGAGCATCTGCCTGGGTGAGAGCATCGAACTCACTGCCGTTCCTTCAGGTGGTACTGCTCCGTATTCATACCTGTGGAGCACAGGTGAAACGACACAGAGCATCACTGTAGCACCTGGTTCCACTACGAATTACAGTGTGACTGTTACCGACGCATTTACATCAAGCACCGGCGACGACTGTACCGCTGCTGATGATGCCACAGTGACTGTCAATCCTGCACTGAGTGTCGCCGTAGATGATAAGAGCATCTGCCTGGGCGAGAGCATCGAACTCACTGCCGTTCCTTCAGGTGGTACTGCTCCGTATTCATACCTGTGGAGCACAGGTGAAACGACACAGAGCATCACTGTAGCACCTGGTTCCACTACGAATTACAGTGTGACTGTTACCGACGCATTTACGTCAAGCACCGGCGACGACTGTACCGCTGCTGATGATGCCACAGTGACTGTCAATCCTGCACTGAGTGTCGCCGTAGATGATAAGAGCATCTGCCTGGGCGAGAGCATCGAACTCACTGCCGTTCCTTCAGGTGGTACTGCTCCGTATTCATACCTGTGGAGCACAGGTGAAACGACACAGAGCATCACTGTAGCACCTGGTTCCACTACGAATTACAGTGTGACTGTTACCGACGCATTTACATCAAGCACCGGCGACGACTGTACCGCTGCTGATGATGCCACAGTGACTGTCAATCCTGCACTGAGTGTCGCCGTAGATGATAAGAGCATCTGCCTGGGTGAGAGCATCGAACTCACTGCCGTTCCTTCAGGTGGTACTGCTCCGTATTCATACCTGTGGAGCACAGGTGAAACGACACAGAGCATCACTGTAGCACCTGGTTCCACTACGAATTACAGTGTGACTGTTACCGACGCATTTACGTCAAGCACCGGCGACGACTGTACCGCTGCTGATGATGCCACAGTGACTGTCAATCCTGCACTGAGTGTCGCCGTAGATGATAAGAGCATCTGCCTGGGCGAGAGCATCGAACTCACTGCCGTTCCTTCAGGTGGTACTGCTCCGTATTCATACCTGTGGAGCACAGGTGAAACAACACAGAGCATCACCGTAGCACCTGGTTCCACTACGAATTACAGTGTGACTGTTACCGACGCATTTACATCAAGCACCGGCGACGACTGTACCGCTGCTGATGATGCCACAGTGACTGTCAATCCTGCACTGAGTGTTTCCGTAGATGATAAGAGCATCTGCCTGGGCGAGAGCATCGAACTCACTGCCGTTCCTTCAGGTGGTACTGCTCCGTATTCATACCTGTGGAGCACAGGTGAAACGACACAGAGCATCACTGTAGCACCTGGTTCCACTACGAATTACAGTGTGACTGTTACCGACGCATTTACGTCAAGCACGCGGCGACGACTGTACCGCTGCTGATGATGCCACAGTGACTGTCAATCCTGCACTGAGTGTCGCCGTAGATGATAAGAGCATCTGCCTGGGCGAGAGCATCGAACTCACTGCCGTTCCTTCAGGTGGTACTGCTCCGTATTCATACCTGTGGAGCACAGGTGAAACAACACAGAGCATCACCGTAGCACCTGGTTCCACTACGAATTACAGTGTGACTGTTACCGACGCATTTACATCAAGCACCGGCGACGACTGTACCGCTGCTGATGATGCCACAGTGACTGTCAATCCTGCACTGAGTGTTTCCGTAGATGATAAGAGCATCTGCCTGGGCGAGAGCATCGAACTCACTGCCGTTCCTTCAGGTGGTACTGCTCCGTATTCATACCTGTGGAGCACAGGTGAAACGACACAGAGCATCACTGTAGCACCTGGTTCCACTACGAATTACAGTGTGACTGTTACCGACGCATTTACGTCAAGCACCGGCGACGACTGTACCGCTGCTGATGATGCCACAGTGACTGTCAATCCTGCACTGAGTGTTTCCGTAGATGATAAGAGCATCTGCCTGGGCGAGAGCATCGAACTCACTGCCGTTCCTTCAGGTGGTACTGCTCCGTATTCATACCTGTGGAGCACAGGTGAAACGACACAGAGCATCACTGTAGCACCTGGTTCCACTACGAATTACAGTGTGACTGTTACCGACGCATTTACATCAAGCACCGGCGACGACTGTACCGCTGCTGATGATGCCACAGTGACTGTCAATCCTGCACTGAGTGTCGCCGTAGATGATAAGAGCATCTGCCTGGGCGAGAGCATCGAACTCACTGCCGTTCCTTCAGGTGGTACTGCTCCGTATTCATACCTGTGGAGCACAGGTGAAACGGACACAGAGCATCACTGTAGCACCTGGTTCCACTACGAATTACAGTGTGACTGTTACCGACGCATTTACGTCAAGCACCGGCGACGACTGTACCGCTGCTGATGATGCCACAGTGACTGTCAATCCTGCACTGAGTGTTTCCGTAGATGATAAGAGCATCTGCCTGGGCGAGAGCATCGAACTCACTGCCGTTCCTTCAGGTGGTACTGCTCCGTATTCATACCTGTGGAGCACAGGTGAAACGACACAGAGCATCACTGTAGCACCTGGTTCCACTACGAATTACAGTGTGACTGTTACCGACGCATTTACATCAAGCACCGGCGACGACTGTACCGCTGCTGATGATGCCACAGTGACTGTCAATCCTGCACTGAGTGTTTCCGTAGATGATAAGAGCATCTGCCTGGGTGAGAGCATCGAACTCACTGCCGTTCCTTCAGGTGGTACTGCTCCGTATTCATACCTGTGGAGCACAGGTGAAACGACACAGAGCATCACCGTAGCACCTGGTTCCACTACGAATTACAGTGTGACTGTTACCGACGCATTTACGTCAAGCACCGGCGACGACTGTACCGCTGCTGATGATGCCACAGTGACTGTCAATCCTGCACTGAGTGTTTCCCGTAGATGATAAGAGCATCTGCCTGGGCGAGAGCATCGAACTCACTGCCGTTCCTTCAGGTGGTACTGCTCCGTATTCATACCTGTGGAGCACAGGTGAAACGACACAGAGCATCACTGTAGCACCTGGATCCACTACGAATTACAGTGTGACTGTTACCGACGCATTACATCAAGCACCGGCGACGACTGTACCGCT
>CBDDGS010000056.1:5000-104782 GCA_965227935.1 Cyclobacteriaceae bacterium
ACGGGACGGAAAGACCCCGTGAACCTTTACTATAGCTTCACATTGGTATTGGGTAAATGATGTGTAGGATAGGAGGGAGACTTTGAATTGGCGTCGCCAGGCGTTGAGGAGTCATTGGTGAAATACCTCCCTTTATTTATCTGATGCCTAATCCGGGAACGGAGACAGTGTGTGGTGGGTAGTTTGACTGGGGTGGTCGCCTCCAAAAGCGTAACGGAGGCTTTCAAAGGTACCCTCAGCATGTTTGGTAATCATGCGAGGAGCGCAATAGCATAAGGGTGCTTGACTGTGAGGCCTACAAGCCGATCAGGTAGGAAACTAGGATATAGTGATCCGGCGGTTCTGTATGGAAGGGCCGTCGCTCAAAGGATAAAAGGTACTCCGGGGATAACAGGCTGATCTCCCCCAAGAGCTCACATCGACGGGGAGGTTTGGCACCTCGATGTCGGCTCGTCACATCCTGGGGCTGGAGAAGGTCCCAAGGGTTGGGCTGTTCGCCCATTAAAGTGGCACGCGAGCTGGGTTCAGAACGTCGTGAGACAGTTCGGTCCCTATCTGTTGTGGGCGTAAGAAGTTTGCGTAGATCTGACCTTAGTACGAGAGGACCGGGTTGGACTAACCGCTGGTGTACCAGTTGTCTCGCCAGGGGCACTGCTGGGTAGCTATGTTGGGAAGGGATAAGCGCTGAAAGCATCTAAGCGCGAAACCCACTACAAGATGAGACTTCTTTAAAGGGATGTTATAGATGATGACGTAGATAGGCTGCAGGTGTAAAGGCAGTAATGTCAAAGCTGAGCAGTACTAATTACCCGTAAGCTTCCTTTAGTGCGAACGATATATTCGTTTTTCTAATTCCGTGTGAATCTCTTACTACCAACATGTCAAAGATATTAAGCTGATCGGGTAGCGGTCAGTCAAGGCTTATGGTGTCCCGATAGCTATCGGGAATAGCGGCGGTTGTCGCACACCATTGAAGACTTTATGGTGATTATAGCGAGGGTGTCCACCTCTTTCCATTCCGAACAGAGAAGTTAAGCCCCTCAGCGCTGATGGTACTGCAGTAACATGTGGGAGAGTAAGTCGTTGCCAGTTTTTATATAGGGATATCATGAAAATGATGTCCCTTTTTTTATGTCTTATTCTGAATGGTTGGGATAATGCAACGACTTACTCTACGAGCGCAGACGCGTAGTCTAAGCCTGGCCGGTCGCGTCGCCTGCCTGCCGGTAGGCAGGTTGCCAGTTTTTATACAAGCCCCTTGGGAAACCGAGGGGCTTTTTTTATGCCCTGTCAGTAAGCCAGCGAAAATCCGAGGATCGAAACTCCCCTCCTGGGAGGGGCCGGGGGTGGGTTCTTCACACCCCAGCAGGCCATCTCAAAATAATCCACTCCTTCCACTACCTTTACAAAAAACAACTTTGTGACACTTTCCAGAACAATTCTCCTTTCAAGTCTACTCCTCTCCGTCCATCTGTGCAACAGCCAGTCAAAGTTCGATGAGGCGATGGATTTGTATAGGAAGGGGGATTCATTGCAACTGCTCTCGGCTCCGAATTACGAGTCGGCCGCTGAGCATTTTGCTGAGGCCAAGGACCTCTTTTCGAGATTGAATAATGCTCTTTGGGTCTGGCAAAGTGAATTGGGTCTTATTCACTGTGAGATTAGAGGTAAGGACGCGAGGTCTGGTCTTCGAATGTCACAGGAACTGCTTGCCGAGTTCCAGGAAGCTAGCGTACCTGACAGCATGATAGCCTATGCCAATTACTTGTATGGACGCGCCTGTCATAACCTAGGGATCTATTCGGATGCAATCGAGTTCCTGGAGAAATCTTTGGTCCTTTTCGATGAACTTGGGATTCGTGACGAACGTCACCGAAATGCCATATGGATCTTAGGTTACGACTACGATGAAATTGGACAGTCAGATGTTTCCTCTAAGTACTACACAGAGGCGATAGTTCTGACAAAGAGCCTTCCGACTACGGCCTCAAATCAGGAGACTTTGTATAAATTATCCAAGGACCTATCTGCGATTTTGCAGGGAATGGGTAATTATAGAGAGGCCAGGAGGGTTTTGGGATATACTCAGAATTATCTGTTTGATAGAAGCGGTCACACAAACTTCGACGAGACGATTCTCCACAATGGATTTGCTCGCCTTTATTACAACAATTTCAACTTTTCCCTTGCTTTGGAGCATGCAGAAAAGTCGCTTTTGGCTAGAGACAACTTTGACGCGAGGCACCGGAAGGCGATCACCCTTCATAAGCTTGGCCGTTTTGAAGAGTCCATTCGCATCTACAAGGAGAACATAGCGATTAGGAAAGTAAATAGTGACTTTTATGTTGAAGACAAAGGCCGTGCTTTCCAGGGCTTGGGTTTCCTGTTCCTTGAGCTAGGCCAGCTGGATTCTGCCGAGAAATGCTTCAAGGCAGCGGAAGGCTTGTACGGAACTCATCCCCCCAGCAATAGGAGGTTGGCTCTGACGCTCATGGATTTTGGGGAGCTACATACGCGCAAGGGGCGATATTCAATCGCTCATGAATATTTAAGCAAGTCCAATGCTCTGCTTTCATCCTTTCATAATCACAATGTTCTTCAAAAATTGAGTTTCAACTTTTTTCATCAAGGCCAAATGGATTCTGCTGTCTATTATGGCGAGGCCGCGGTTTTGGAAAGAGTGGGATTCGGCACTATGGAAATTCGTGCTGGCGTTGGCGCGGGTAGCCGGAGAGATCGTCTCTTACTGGATCGATGGCTGGTGGAGTTATATGATAAACTAGATTTTGATATTCAGTTTCCGCGTAAGAGTGTTGGATTTGCATCTAAACTGCATCAAGATTATAGGCCGAAGCTCTTCCAGGAGATTTACCCGCAATATCTGGTAAATGAAACCTCCTTCATCTACCAAGAAGGTATTAGAAACAGTCTCAGACTCGCGGAGCGAGAGGATCCTCAGTGGGCCTTTCAAGCCTTCACCTTTTCGGAATGGAGCAAAGTCCAATCTCTTCAAGGCGCCTGGAGAGGCAGCGAAGCGCGGCAATACGGAGATATACCAGCGGACTTGCTGGATTTAGAGAACGATCTGTTGGTGAACGAAAACTATGCGCGGTCACAAATTCAGCGATTTGGCAGCGAGGAAGAGGCAGATTCCGCAAAACTGGCCTACTACGACGACAAGCTCTTTCGGCTGCAGCACAGCCAGGACTCCCTCCAAAACGTCTTCGAAACCACCTACCCCCGCTACCACCAACTCCGATACGCCAGCGACTCGGTCTCAGTGCAAGACGTGCAGCGGCGGTTGGCGAGTAACGAGGCCTTCATGGAGTACTATGTTGGGGACACGGTCTCGTATGTTTTCCTGATTACACAGGATCAGTATGAAGTGAAGCCAATCGACCTGGTGCATGACTCTCTCACCTTCGAGCTGAGGGAATCCTTCAAGAAAGGAGGTCAGTCCCACTCCATCGCTAACTATCAGGACCAGGCGCTTCCGATTTACGAGCAGTACCTAAAACCAGCCATTGACGAGCTTGGCCCTCAGATCGATGAATTGATCATCGTGCCGGATGGCAACCTGTCCTATTTCCCCTTGGGGGCACTAGTGACTGCATCGACTGATCGTCCCCAGAGCTTCAAGGACCTGTCCTACCTGATGGATGATTACACGATCCACTATGCCTATTCAGCCTCACTATATTTCAATGAGTTCACTTCGTTGAGTAAAAACAATGACCTGCTGGCTTTCGCCCCTTCCTACGAAACGACACTCCAGGACACCGCGCGCATGAGAGGTTTTGGACAGTTCAGGAACCAGATCACCTCTCTCGCCCACACCCTGCCAGAAGTGAATGGCATCAGCGAGTTTTTTAGTGGTCAAACCTTTGTCGCCGATGAAGCCAGTGAGGCTAACTTCAAGTCGAATATTGGAGATCCAGGCATCTTGCACCTTGCCATGCACGCCATCGTAGACGATGAAGAGCCGATGAATTCGCGCATGCTCTTCTACAATAACGAGGACACTTTGGAGGATGGATTCCTTCACGCTTTTGAGATCTACAACATGCGCATCCCGTCTAAGATGACAGTACTCAGTGCCTGCGAGACAGGCTATGGCAAAATGGCCAAGGGAGAGGGAGCTATGAGCCTGGCTCGGGCTTTTGCCTATGCGGGCAGCCCGAGTATCGTCATGAGCCACTGGCAGGTGGACGACGAATCGACCGCCGCGTTGATGACGCATTTCTATCGTCACTTATCCGAAGGAGAGAGTAAGGGAGCGGCGCTGCGCAAAGCCCGTCAGGATTTTCTCGCCGGAGCAGACATCACCAGGTCTCACCCTTTTTTCTGGGCGAGTTTCGTCGTTGTTGGGGATGACGCTCCGATAAAAACCTCAACCACCAGGTACGGGGTTATTGCACTGGCCCTCGTCGCTATCGCCGGCGCGTCGATCTACGCCAGACTACGCCACCTTGCCAACGCAGCCTCCTAGTGAGGGCTGTAAACCGTCACTCTACCTCCACAAATCGCTGCAACATCCGCACGAATCCATCTTGCTCCCAGACTTTGCCGTGATGCCCCATTGATGTGTAGAAGGACTGCCCTTCCCCGACTTTACGATGCCATGCTACTGGATGGTTGGCACCCATCCCGAAGTCTTTGTCACTGATCCAAAGGAAGTTGCCACTGGTGACGATGGCTTCACCATCGATCTCGTAGATAATATTGAATCCCTTGTCCGCTGGGCTGTCAAAAAAGACATACCACTCGTCGGTGTGTGTCCATTCGCTGGCCATTCCCGCAGCTAGTAGACTGTCCACGTCCTCGGTCATGCTTACTTGTGTTTCCTGCAGTTGAGGGTCCATAGAGTGATGGGAAAAACTGGCCCCTATCAACTGATCGACATACCATTCCCAAGGATGGGAGCCATCGCCAGCACCGTGGATGCCGATGTACTTGCCTCCATTCTCGATATACTGCTGAAATTCTTGGCGCTGCTCATCATTGAGCAGCGGCCCGGTGCAGTTGTTAAAGATGACAGCGTCAAACTGCGCCAGCTGCTCCTTGTTGAAGACACCACCTTCTTCGGTACTGTAAAGGAACCAACCATTGTCTTTCGCGAGGTTGGCGAATGTCACTTTCCCTGCTTCGATCGATTCAGTATGAGGGAAACCAGTGGCTTTGGAGAATAACAATACCGCCGTTTGGTCGGTTGGAATTGTGATGTCAGGCGCTTCTGTTTCATAAGTTACCGGGAAGCCGTACTTGACTTTGTACATGAGTCCGGCCATCATCAGGACCATCAAGAGGATGAGAGATCCGATGGTCCATAGGACGATTTTGAGCCACTTTTTCATAATTCAGTATTGTTAGATTGCTTGAATTCCAGGCTTTTGATACCGGCAAACATTTTGTCCTTGTCACTACACGACACGACGAGAAAGAGGTCGTGCACCCCATCTACGTCCTCAAGATCCACCAGAAGTTCTTTGAA
Organism: Cyclobacteriaceae bacterium; assembly: GCA_965227935.1. Taxonomy (GTDB): domain Bacteria; phylum Bacteroidota; class Bacteroidia; order Cytophagales; family Cyclobacteriaceae; genus JAWPMT01. The sequence continues at coordinate 10,492 of CBDDGS010000056.1, forward strand.
TCCAAAGTCTGTCAATCCAGGCTCGAAAGTACCACTTCCAATTACCTGACCTTCTTCGTCATCGATGACAACCTCCAAAAGTCCCCCGGAGAAGTACGTAGGTGCGACCGCCAACTCAAATTTGATTTGGCCAACATTCGTCAGGTCAATATCTGCGTACTTCACCACCGCCTCGTGGCTCGGCAGTACCATCATGAACTCGTTTTCCAGGCCAGGCCATTGGTCTTCGGTGACATTGAAGGTCATGGTCTTCTGCTTGGAGGTGAACTGATCTGCTGGGAGCACCGGATAGGCGAGCTCGACCACCTTCCGTGCTGTAAGGGCCTTGGCTCCCGCGGCGCCCTTGTCGGTGTACGAGGCGATAAATATGTACCTACCGTCGGTTTCTCCTGTTTTGTGCTGGTTCAGCGCAAATGAGCCCTGGGTCGGTAATCCGTTGACTGTCGCTTCATCTCCCAATGAGAAAATGTATCGCACCATCTTCTCAGTTTCATCAGGTGTTAATTGCGGATGAGGAGACATGACGAGGTCTCCCCAAACGCCCGTACTCCCATTGATGATATTGTCAACGATGCCGTCGATGGCAGCGGGGTCGTTGGCATATCGCTCAGCGATCATTGTATATGGTGGACCGACCGATACCGAGTTCTCCTGGTGGCAGGCCATACAATCGGACCCTTGTACCAGCGCCTTGCCCACGAGATTCGCAGAGGCTGCGAGATTAGCCTCATGGCCTTGAAGTACTTCGGTCACATCATGCCCCCTCGCCAGGTAATCGGCAGAGAAAGTGACTGTGGATGGATCGATCCCTTGACCCATCGTGCCGTCCTCGGCATCGGATACGAGGACTTCATAATCAAAAGTTGAGCTACCCCAGAAAAACTGACTGTTCCCAGTGAAGCGAATGTCAACCTCGGGCAACTCATTGCCAGCGATCACCAAAAGCTGGGAAGACGATGTTTCGCCATCAGGGTCAGTGACGGTCAGAGTAACCTCGTATTCGCCGGGGTCAGCATAGCTGTGGCTTGGATTCTCCTCATCTGACGTAGTACCGTCTCCAAAGGCCCAGCTAAATACTAATTCGTCACCGTCGGGATCCTTCGATTGGGAGGCACTGAAATTGATTGCCAGGGGCAACTTGCCGATGGTCTTGTTCGCGTCGGCAATGGCTTCGGGCACCCGATTGCCTGAGGAGTAAGCGATATGGATCAGCCGTGCGTCCATATTTTGGGTAAACCAATTGGTGCCGTACTCGAGCGCCCATAAATCACCATCGGGCCCGAGCATGAGGTCTATCAAGTTGTTGAATAACATATTAGGCAGGAAGCGCTCCATGCGTACAAAATCACCCTTTTCGTCAAGGGTTACAGCCATCACCCATCCTCGCATCCAGTCGTAGGTGAACAACTTCTTGTCATAGTAGACGGGGAAACGATTCTCAGTCTCTGGGTATTGATCTTTGTAGAAGACTGGCCCTGCCATGGCATTGCGGCCACCTTGGCCCACTATGGGGAATTCCGAAGAGATCGCGTAGGGATAGTAGATCATTGCCGGTTGGGCTGGGGGCAACTCGCGAGTCCCAGTGTTATTAGGAGAGGTGTTCACAGGTTTCTTTGGGTCATACAACGGGCCAGACTGGTTGTTGACATAGTCGTAATCGTTGTAAGCGAAGTTGGCACCGACGAAATAGGGCCATCCAAAATTCCCCGCCTCGCGCGCCTGGTTCACTTCGTCATACCCTCGCGAGCCAAATCCCACACTGTCGCTCCCGGCATCGGGACCGACGTCGCCCCAGTACAAAAAGCCCGTTTCCTGATCGATGGAGATCCTAAAAGGATTTCGAGCACCCATGATGTAGATCTCTGGGCGTCCATCCGAGGCATCTGCAAATAGATTCCCATCTGGAATAGAGTAGGTCCCATCATCTTCCGGTCGGATTCGAAGGATCTTGCCACGAAGGTCCTGGGTGTTACCGGAAGAGCGTTGCGCATCCCAGCTTTGACGACCCTCTCCTTCGTCCATCGGTCCGTAACCGGTAGCCCGCGGGCTGGTATTATCTCCTGTTGACAGATAGAGTAGTCCATCAGGCCCAAACTCTATCGATCCGGCCGAGTGACAGCACTCCTCCCTTTGGGTATCGACGGTCAGTAGAATTTTTTCGCTGCCGCGATCCAACGAATCACCGGCGAAAACATATCGGGAAAGGTGCTGGATCGGCGCATCGCCGATTGGTGAATAATAGAGGTAGACCCATTGATTTTCTACGTAGTTCGGATCGAGCGCCAGGCCTAGTAGTCCGTCTTCCAAATCGCTGAAGACAGGCATTGTGGTGATCACCTGTGTCTCTTGCGTGGATTGCTTGAAAAGCTTGATGTCGCCCCTTCGTTCGATGAACAGGATGTCCCCGTTGGGCAATATGTCGAGCTCCATGGGCTCGTTGAGGTTGAAGTCCAGTACGATCTTTCTGAAGCGATTTTCTTCCGGAGCCACACTGGCGTTGTCGTAGTTTACCGGTACACCAGCGCCCGCCGCATACTGTATGCCTCCCCAGAGCAATTGAAGGAAGTCGGGATCCTCAAAGGTCTCATTGGTATGGCCAAGCCCGGTGTACCAACTTCGACCCCCGTCAAAATCACGGTACCAGGCTATTGGGTGATTTTCGCCGTTTGTACCGCCCTCGTAGGAAGTCTCATCAAGGTTCAATAGTACATTGATCTCGGGCTGGATGTCCTTATAGTTGTACCACTCATCTGTGCGCTCCCAGACCTGGGGCAGGTGCTCCGTAGAGATGTGACTGGCATCCACCACCTGTACCGTTGCGTCACGAACGTTGGGGTCATTCGGGTGGCTGTCAAAGTACGCGCCCACCAGCTCACCATACCAGGGCCATTCATATTCAGTGTCGGCGGCGGCATGGATGCCGACAAAGCCACCACCTGCTTGTACCCAGCGATTCATTTCCAACTGCTGCTGATCGTTGAGTACATCTCCTGTGGTACTTAGGAAGATGATGACGTTGTACTTGCTCAACTCTCTCTCCTGAAAGACTTCACTGTTTTCTGTCGTGTCGACCGTGAAGCCATGCTTCTTTGCCATTGCCATCAATGCGGCCTTGCCAGGTTCGATGGACTCATGACGGAAGCTCATGGTTTTTGAAAAGACGAGGACGTTGATTTCACGCGTGTCGCGGGTGAAGTAGAAATACGCTGATAGGACAAGGCCAAGTAATACCAGCACTACAATTTGCCACTTTTTCATAAGGGAGGATTCAGTGTATCTAGACGATCTTAAATGATTTGAGTCAAATTGACTCAAATATATGTTAAGTTTGTCGAAAGTCCGGCATCATCGGCGAGAAGCAAATGGTAGACAAGATCAAGGAGTATGTCGCGAGCATCAAGGATGAATGCATTCCGCAGGTGTCTATCAACTGTGTCATCTTCGGTTTCCGTGCGCGTTCATTGCAAGTGGTTGTCAATCGCATGACAGTGGCGGAGAGAGATTTTACGGTCCTTCCGGGTGGTTTTGTCAAGCAGACCGAGGATTTGTCGGATGCCGTGACCAGAATCGTCAAGGAAAGCACAGGCCTGGAAGAGATGCTGTTTCGTCAATTTGCCGTTGCAGGCACTTCCTCCCGCTCATTTGGTGATGAGTTTGCGTTGCTCGACGATATTCTGGATAAAGATGATCGGGAGACCATCAACTGGTTCAGTCAGCGATTCATCAGCGTTTGCTACCTGGCACTCGTCCAATACGAAGACATTGAGCTCCAGCCGACACAGTTTTTAGAGGCTGCGGAATGGTCGCCAGTCACAGATGCCGAAACCCTGGCGATGGATCACAGTGAGATTGCAAGGCAGGCAAGGGAGACATTGGCACGTGAGCTGCCACATACGCCCATCGAGGCGAACCTCCTTCCTTCCCGCTTCACGCTGCCGGAGCTACATGCACTCTTCGAATCGATACTCGATAGAAAAATCGATCGACCCAATTTCCGCAGGAAGATGCTCCAGTCCGGCCGCCTGCGGAAAGTAGGACAAGATACCTCTGGTGGGCGAAGGCCAGCGGATCTGTACAGCTTTGAAAGTGGGAAAGGGGCTAGTCTCATTCATGAGTATAAATTAGGGTTTTAGAGCTCAGTTCCATTCATAGACCCTGTAGTACGATCGAATCCTCTGCATAAATTAGCCCGAGATCCAGATGGAGTTTTTCATTTCATTTTGATTAGGTTTGACTGAATGCCACATGGCTGAGTATCTAAACCAAACCCAATGAACCTGCGCTGTATCTCCCAACGCCTTTTGGCTATCCTCCTTGTTCCCGTGTTACTGCCCTCGTGTGGAGGTGGTCAATCTGCAGAAAAAATTACCCAACCCAACCTTGGCTACCGATCAGCCAAGTTATTGGATGTGGACGGCCTCCAGTTCAAAGACCTCAATCGCAACGGTGAGCTCAATCCCTATGAAGATTGGCGTCTCTCCGACGAGGAGCGTGCCAAAGACCTGGTTGGCCGAATGTCTCTCGAGCAAAAAGCCGGCTTTATGCTGATCAGTTCTACACGACTAGAGAATGACAATGCCTTCTCGAGAGGACCGGCTGCTGGTCCTATTGGTAGTGGTTTCAATGAGGAGGACATGGTAATGGAAGTCAACTTCTTTACCCGAAAGCCCCTGGCACATCCCATGATGGGCGCTGCAGGGACTACCAAAGCGGTCACCGAGTTTCACGAGCGACACTTTATTCTTCGCGCTAATCCCCCAGCTAGGATCATGGCGGAGTGGGCCAACAACCTTCAGGCTTTGTGTGAAAGTGATGGATTGGGCATTCCGGCTATCATCGCCTCCAATCCCAGAAACCATGTGACTTCGAATGCAGCGGTAGGCTTAAGTGTCGGAGAAACTGTCTTCTCGCAATGGCCCGGTGAATTGGGTCTGGCAGCAATGCGGGATCTGGAACTAACCCGACAGTTTGCTGATATCGCCCGGCAGGAATGGGCGGCCGCTGGTCTGCGAAAGGGCTATATGTACATGGCTGATCTGGCTACCGAGCCTCGATGGCAGCGAATCGAAGGGACATTTGGTGAGGATCCTCAACTGGCCGCAGATATGACGCGTGAATTTGTGTTGGGATTCCAGGGTGAGACGCTGAGTGAGACCTCAGTAGCTCTGACGACGAAGCACTTCCCGGGCGGCGGGGCCACGGAAAATGGCCAGGACCCCCATTTCGAATGGGGAAAGCGTGAAGTATTCCCCGGCGGCAGGTTCGAAGAGAATCTCCTCCCATTCAAAGCAGCCATAGAAGCGGGGACATCGGCGATCATGCCCTACTACTCATTCCCCTATCAGACGGAGTATGAAGAAGTTGCCTACGCCTACAACAAGCAAATCCTGCGTGATGTCCTTCGGGGGCGACTGGGATTTAAAGGCATTATTAATTCCGACACCGGGCCCATCCTGATGATGCCTTGGGGGGTGGAAGACTTGAGTGCTACCGAACGCTACAAAAAGGCACTCGAGGCCGGGATCAATTTGTTTTCGGGAACTGCCGATCCGGCGTTGCTTTTGGAGACACTTGGCAAGCATCCTGATCTCCTTCCACTTGTCGATGAATCAGTGGAATTATTGCTCTTAGAGAAACTTCGATTGGGCTTGTTTGAAAATCCCTATGTGGATGTCGATGCGGCCGAGACGACCATTGGCAAAGAGGAATTTCAGGCGGCGGCTGATGTGGCCTTAAGGAAGTCAATTGTCTTGCTACGGAATGGGCAGGCCAACTTGCCGGCACTTCCCCTTAAGAGCGATACGAAAGTGTATTTCGAGGCTTACCAGCAGCAGCGAGAAGGCGAGGCCAACCGTGTGATCGTACCATCAACAAATACCTGGGATCTGGAATTTGTTGACTCACCTGAGGAAGCGGATGTGGTCCTTTTGTGGCTCTTCCCACAAACGAAATCTTTGTTCACTTCCGACGGTTCACCATTGTATGTCTCATTGAGCAAATGCGCTGTGGATGTCCCCTATGTCAATGAACTGATCAGCAAGAAACCCACGATCATGGCCGTCAATTACACGAGCCCTTGGGTCATTGATGAGGTCTATGAGGAGGGTAAGGCGAACGTGGCAGGCATCCTGGCCACATTTGGCACCACCCCTGAGGCTTTACTCGATGTGGTAACTGGTGCCTTCAATCCTAGCGCGAAAATGCCCTTTACCACTCCCATATCTGAAGATGCCGCTCAGAATCAGTTGTCGGATGTGCCTGGTTACGACGAAGGTCCAGATTACGCGCTTTTCAAGTTTGATGAAGGCCTTTCGTATTGATGAAATTGGAAATTCATAGAGCTCTGCCGCTTGGGTTTGTCTTGCTGGCACTTCTTCCAGCCTGTCAGCAACAAGCCGAAGCGGAGCAGCCGAAACCGAGGGTCCTTATCAGTACGGACATTGGTGGAACTGATCCGGATGACAACCAGTCGATGATCCACCTGTTGATGTATGCGGATAGATTGCAGATCGAAGGATTGGTTTCATCTCCCTCCTACGGGGATGGCAATAAAGAGCAGATCCTGAGAGCGATCGACCTGTATGAAAAGGATCTGGCTGACCTGCGATCTTACTCTCAGGAATTCCCTGACGGCGACGTACTTCGGGCAGTGACCAAGCAAGGACGTAAAGGGCGTGCCCCTTACAAGGGATATAGTACCTCCACCGAAGGATCGAATTGGATCATAGAGTGCGCGAGGCGAGATAGCGATCAACCGTTGTGGGTGCTCGTATGGGGTGGATTGGAAGATGTGGCACAGGCACTGCATGATGCGCCGGAGATCGAATCCAAAATCCGGGTGTACTGGATCGGTGGACCCAACAAGAAATGGAGTGCCAATAGCTACGCCTACATTGCTGCGAATTTTCCGGATCTGTGGTTTATTGAGGTCAATTCCTCCTACTATGGCTTCTTCTCTCGAAATGTGACCGTGGATAGCCTGCAGAATGATAACTACTATGACTCATTCATCGGAGGAAGAGGCAGCCTTGGACGTGACTTCAGGAATCATTACGATGGCAGGATAAAGATGGGAGATACGCCCTCGGTGTTCTATGTACTCCATGGAGACCCAAACGATCCGCAGGGCGAGAGTTGGGGAGGTAGCTTCGAACCCACGCGTCGGAGCTCGAGGATCGTGTTTGACAGGAACACCACCCTGGAAGATACCGTCACGGTTTGCTCCGTAGTGGAGTTTCACTTTCAAGGACCAGAGGTTGATATTTCGACTGACTCGGCGTGCTTCACGATGACCGTTCAAGCAGGTATTGGTGAGCAAAAATGGGAGGGCTATTATTTGGGAGATGGAGAATATGCCATCAAATATGCCCCGAAGCAGACAGAAGCACTTTCCTACACCATTTTCTCTGATATCCCCGGATTCCCGGAAGTTACCGGTGAAATGATGGTGGACAACCTATGGCCAGGCCAACCCAGATCTACCGATTACCTACTGGGAGCCAACTGGTACACAGATAAGGGCGATCCTGCGCTTTACGATGGGACTCGCCAAGGCGCTGTCACGGTTTTGAAGCATCGCAATGACGCCTTGCTCGATTGGGCCGAGCGATGGCAATGGCTCAAGAACTGACCAAGGAGCTCAAGTCAGACTGGGTCTTTTGAAGCCGTCCTAAGCACCAACAAGCCCGCAATGGCGGCGATCGTTGAGGCCAGGAGCACACTAACCTTCGCGGCCGATAGCAGCTCACCACTAAACGCACTGGAGGCCACGACGATGGACATCGTAAAGCCCACACCAGCAAGGGCCGCACCACCGAAGAGTAGTCGCCAGCTGATGTCGCTGGAAAGCTGAGCGATATTCAGCTTTGAGGCGATCCAACACACACCCACGATTCCCAATGGTTTGCCGATTGCGAGGCCCAGGATAATGCCAAGGTTACCGGGTGCGCCGAGGTCTAAATCCATCCCCGACAATAGAATACCTGTGTTGAAGAAGGCAAAAAGCGGCAGAATGAAGAAGTTCACCACCCGCTCCAGGTTGTGTTGGAGGTGGTCGCTTGGTTCGATCAATCGTTCGATGGCATTGCGAATGACTCGCAGAGATCCAAAGCCGATGTTCTTCTGCTCGTTCGTGGGGTCCTTTATCTTGTGAATTTCCTTGTCAAAGACAATGGCAGTTTGTTCTGCGATCTTCGTCAGATCCGCTCCTCCTCTCACTGGGATGAGCACCGCGGTAATCACGCCCGCTAATGTTGCATGCAAGCCACTCTGGAAAATGCAAAACCAGAGCAAAGTGCCAAGCCCCATATAGGCCTCTATGTTGTAAATCCTTCGTTTGTTGAGGAAATACATGATGGCGATGACTACAATCGCCGCGATAAAAGGCATCAAGTGAAAACCATGCCCGTAGAAGAGGGCGATCACCACAATTGCACCCAGATCATCCGCCACTGCCAGTGCAGAGATAAATATTTTCAGCGAGAGAGGTACGCGTTTGCCGAGCAACGCCATTAAGCCCAGCGTGAAGGCAATATCTGTCGCCATGGGAATACCCCAGCCATTGCTGGTGCTCGCGCCGATGTTCACAATGGCGAAGATCCCTGCAGGTACGACCATACCCCCAACGGCCCCAATCACTGGCATGGCGGCGCGTTTCATATCGGAGAGTTCGCCATCAAGAATCTCCTTTTTGATCTCAAGGCCGATCAGTAAGAAGAAGATCGCCATCAGGAAATCGTTGATCCAGATCTCCAGGGGGTGCATTAACTGGAATTCTCCGATGGCCACACCCATCGTAGTGTGTCGCCAATGCTCGTAGGTTTCGTGGAACCCGAAGTTCACCATCAACAAAGCAGCCACGGTAGCAAGTATCAAGACCGCAGCGGCCGACGCCCCCCATTCGAAGAAGCTTTCGATGGCCAAAGTGATCTGCTTCCCACCTCGCTTCTTAATGGCATCGAAGAGGGAGTAGTCGTCCCAGGCACCGTGATAGGCGACGCCGTCGATCGTTAGTCCAGGGAAAACAACCAATCCCGATTCCTTCGATGCAGCGATATCCTCCTCAATCCTTTTGGCCGTGGCAGAACTGTGGAAGTCTTTGGCAAATTGATCCAATTGAAGCCCAAAGTCCTTTGCCAGGCTCATCATGGACTCTTCCGTAAACTCGCTGTCGCTACCGGAAACTGTCTGATAGATGTCTTCTGCTTTTCCCTGCTTTTCGGCCGCGACGACCGCCTTTGCGGCCACTAGCGCGGATGGATTTTCTTCCAGGTTGGGGCAATACCTGTATTTGAGCTCTACAGCATCGCCGAGCTTTTCCAGGGACTTTACGAGGGACTGAGAAGATTCACGTGAGACTTTTCGCTTGAGGTCGCGATATCCTTCGAGGAGTACAGGATTGTTTTCTGCCATGGTTAGGTCTGGGTTTATTGGGGCCGATCGGGTCAAGAGCCGTCACGGATCATCTGAGAAAATTAATGGCATTTTACCACAAGGTGGCAATGTGTAGATGATGAAAGTAAGATATAAGTTCGACCAGCGCCCTGCGGTGAACGTACTAGCGACTTTCGATCAAAGTGATCAGCCGATCTACGCAATCTTTCACGAAAGCGGGATCCTCTGCATTCTCTTCCCGTTCTATGACCTCAATGCTGTCCGGCAAACCTTCCTTCAGCCTCTTGAAAAAAGCCGCATCCGATTCCCGATCCTCCAGGACGCCGCCGTCGTAGGAATATCGGCCTACCCCACCTTTGGGAATCATGAAATAAGCCTTTTCGCGATTATCCTTCAATCGGGAGATGATGTCGTCAGCCACCCGGACGATTTCCTCCTTGTTCAGTCGCGGCACGAAGACCACGGGGCTGTGAAATACATGTTGATGATCTTTCCATTCATCCGGCACCTCGTTGGGGTGGACAAGAATGCCAAGGTGTTCCGCCCCACCCGGGACCAGCACCTGAGGCAGTCCCAACTTGCCGGCGACGGATAACCTCTCAGGTCCTCCGGCTCGTAATACTTTCCAGACATCGTCAGCGATTTCGCCCATGGCATAATCAAAGACTGCCCCGATGATACCTTCTTTCATCATCTGCTCCATGGCCCGTCCACCGGATCCTACCGCATGAAATACAATCACTTCATACCCCGCATCCTCTATGTACTTGATGGCCTGCATGGCCCCGGTGGTGAGTACCCCAAGGTTGGACATACCAATGAGTGGCTTGTCAGATTTCTCAACCTCAAACTTCGTTTGCACATCCGCCATACCACAAGCAGCGGCGGCAGCATTGGCCAATATCTTTCTGGTGAACGGGTTCAGCTTTAGGATATCGCTCACCGAGAACATCATCGTGATATCCTTGATGCCCACAAATTCTGATGTGTCCCCAGAGGCGATGGTTGACACCATGATTTTGGGGAAGCCGTAGGGCAGGGCCTGCATGATGTCACAACAGGTGGACGTACCTTGCGTGCCTCCTAATCCAAGTGCCGCATGCACCTCATCTTTGCTGATCCTCTGTTTGAGAATTTCGATGGCCCCTTTGACTACGAATGGATTCGCTTTTTCTCTCGTGGGGCTGGATAGCAATTCATCGTAATTGCCCCCTCCAAACGAGATCACTTGGTCTCTGCTGAAGTCTGCGGTAATACCCGCTTCACCCACCACACCGATGTCTATTAAGAGGCTCTTATGGCCTAGTGCCTCAATTTGTTGTTTGAGAAAACCAGCTTCCTGGTCCTTGGTATCCAGCGTGACAAGAAGGGCAACTGTCTTTGACATCGGTTTGGGTTTGGGTTTACATAAACTTAATCACTTACTCGGAAAAGTAAGACGGGCAAATTCCTGGGCAGTGGAGAGCACCGCTCTTTCTATCGGCAGACGCTCGGTCGAGGATCCGGTCCAGAATCCATCGCACGTCGTGTTGTTCAACATGAACTGGGCATCTGTCGGATTCTCCATCGCCGCGCCATGAGCAATGAGCAATACATCAGGCTTGATTTTTCTCAATTGCTGATTGGCCTCTTCGGTGCGGGCGGCTGTCTCTTCAATCGTTTCCCCAGAGTCATAGCCAGACATCCCTCCCTTTGTGGTGCCTGCATGGAAGCAGAAGATATCGGGCTGAGCTTCCTCTACAATTCTGACACTGTCTTCCATGTTGAACGCCAATCCGATGGACACCATGTCCATTTCCTTGACGAGCTTGAGGAACTCAATCTCATTGTCCAGCGTGATGCCACTCTTGGTCAACACCCTGAATATCTCACTGTCTTTGTCTACGTAGCTGATAGATGGCCCAATGTTGGAGGCAGAGTGGACGCCCATGCGCTTGCAATCATCCAACACCATCCGCATGTCCTTAAGCGGGTCATTGGCATTGAGGCAGGCACACACAAAAGAGTCCCCCTTGATAGCCGGCATGATGTCCTCACGCGTGTAGTCCATGGTCTGTTTGTTGGAATCAAGTATGGGCCAAAGCATGGACATCGTTCCCATGCCATTGGCTCTCAGGCGGGCACCAGAAAAGGTGTTGATACAATCCACACCAGCCTGTTCCAAAAGCTTTGCCACCAGGCCGCTGCCGGCGCTCGCGATAAAAATGGGCTTATTGTCAGCTACTTTCTTTTGCAGTTTTCCGAGTATTTCTGCTCTCGAGGTTTGAGGTACAATCATTGATTTTTTTTTGAATTCTTAAATCACTCTTTCATTGCCGCCGTCAATGGGGATCTGTGCCCCTGTCACCTTCGAAAAGGTGCCTCCCATCATTGAGATGGCCAGTTGGGCCACATCCTTTGATGTGATCTCCTGACGCAGGACATTGTTGGTCTTGTAGGCTGTCACGCTCAACCCGTAATGCTTGGCCCTGGCCTTGAGGACCTCATCGGTCCATATGCCGGTGTCATAGACCGCGTTAGGGTGGATGGTATTGACCCTTATTCCTTTGCTGCCCAACTCAAGGGCGGCTACTCTTCCCAGCTGTGCGAGACCAGCTTTGGCCACAGAATAGGCAGATGCCCCTGGACCGGGCGCCGGGACATTCTTGGAACCCATCAGGACCACCGCCGGATCAATCCCGAGTTCCAGGTAAGGAGTGGTGTACTGCAACAGCTTTTGGTGGCTCGTCAAATTGATGTCCAGACTTTTGTTCCATACCGCCCCATTCATGTCTTCAATCTGGGCACTCGCAGGGAAGATACCCGCATTGCTGAGCACCAGGTCGATGCCGCCGAACGCCGTGACAACTTGCTCGATGCTTTTGACAATCTGCTGATCATTGGTGATGTCACAGACCAGGGGCAGCACTTCAGGTTCTTCGAAGATGGAGGCCAGTTTCTTGTCGATATCCAGTGCCCCGACGACTGCGCCTCTCGCCACGAGCTCTTTCACACAAGCTCTGCCAATCCCACTGGCGGCACCCGTAACGATGGCCACTTTTCCCTGCAATTCGGGGGCCTTACCTCCTTTGCCCAATTTGGCCTGCTCCAGACTCCAATATTCCATCTCAAACAGATGCTTCTTCGAAAGGGGTTTCCATCCGCCTAACTGCTCCGCCTGGTGGATGGACTTTTGGGTATGCTCGGCGATGTCAGCCAGGATCCGGGTTGCTTTAAGGGTAGTGCCAAAAAACATGGATCCGACTTTGGGCAAAATGGCCCACCGGGGAGCAGGATCGAGCATCTTTTGACCCGAGGAGGCGTTGGCTTTGTAGTAGTCTTTGTAATCGCTGACAAATTTGTCAATGGATTGATCGACGTCTTTCCCTATCACCGCGGGCGCTCTTTTTGTCCTGATGATATGGTCAGGAGTGATCGGTCCCCTGTTCGAGATGGACGATACCTTGTCAAGGTTGCTAAACCCACTGGATACGGCTGAGAGATCAACAGGCGCCAAAACTGCTTTGCCGAAAGTCGCAGAAACCTTTTTCCGAACGGCAGCCACCTTCAGCAAATCGACCTTGGACTTGGACGCCTTGAGCTTTTCCGAGCATTGTTTTTTAAGATAATCCTCTGCCTTCCCGCAGATGCCGATCATCTTATCGTAACTCTCTTTGGCTGTGTCAGCGAAGGTGAATACGCCGTGATTGAGTAAGATCATGCCATCGATCGTAGACCAATCCAGATTCTTGGTCATCTGATAGATCTTTTTGGCGAGGATGAATCCCGGCATTACGTAAGGGATGATGAGAATTCGGTCCCCATAAATCTCCTGTATGAGCTGCTTTCCCTGCTTGGTATTGGTAAGCGTCACGACACCATCTGCATGGGTATGGTCTACAAATTTGAAGGGGATGATGGCGTGCAATATAGCTTCTACGGAGGGGTTGGGTGCAGAAGGGTCAGTCATGGCGGCACGCTGATATTTGACCATGTCCAGGTCGGACAGCTCGTCCAACTCCGCCATTTTTAGTAGCGTATCCATCTTCACAGGAGCGAAGCCCTGAGGTTCGATCGTCGCCAAGTCCCAGCCACTCCCTTTGACGAATAGGAGATCCTCCTTCTCTCCGAAGAAGTTTTTCTTTGTGGCTTTCACCGATGTGTTTCCCCCACCATGCATAACGAGGTCCGGATTAGCTCCCAGCAATCTTGAGGTCAGGACCCTTTGCTTTACAGGATCTTTCCCGCAACGCTTAAATGCTTTTTCATCCCAAAGGTTTTTCATAGTTGATTCAAAAATTCTGTGACCAATTTAGTTATGGATTGCTTATGATTTTTAGGGTCCACGTACCTCGACGGTACCTGATGGAGGGTACTTCCGTCCATATGTCGGTGAATGGTTTCTGCCATGTCATAGGGATGCAGCGGGTCATCCAGATTGCTAATGATCATCGTCGGGACATCAATCGAAGACAGGGCGTTCATGGTTGGGAATGGGTGATCCTGAACCATCGCCTTCAATACTTCGGGAATGGCTGGTTGCTGACCCGGATCGAAAACTCCAAGGATTGATTGTCCCACTGACTCCAAATCACCTTTGACACGAATGAATTCTGGCAGAGAGGCGAAGTGCTCCACACCGCCTTCCTTCCCAATCCAGTTGGCCGCTTCGATGAGGATCTGCAGATTTTTCGGCTTTCCAGCCGCCAACCACGCTGGCCTTACAAGGATCAATCCCTCCACGAATTGCGGATACCGAAGGGCTATGTTGATGGATATACCAGAACCCATAGAGATCCCGCCGAAGACCGATCGCTTTATGCCCTGGGCCCGCAGTCCTTCAATGAGGAAATCAGCATAATTATCAAATGAAGGGATATGATTTGCCAGCGGCTCCGCGCCATGCCCCGGACAGTCAAAGGCCACCAACCTGGTGTCCGCTAAGTCATTCAGTAAATCAAAAGACTGATTGCGATTGGCACCCAGACCGTGTTGAAAACAAAGATTGTGCTTCACCTCCTCCAGTTCCTCAGTTGTTCAGATGTTTTTTACAAAAGGCGATGTACTGTTCCCAGTCGTATTCCGTGACATCGTGCTTTCCTGCTCGGATGTGGTAGCCAATGTCGTTCATGACTGGTTGATGGACCGCCGGTGGTTCAGGGTTGGGAAAACCTTGCTTACCGTACAGCTCATATACCGGGCTGGCGTGAAAGCCCGAAAGATATTCACCCTTGGGATCGGCCCAGCGATCCTCTTCCGCGCTCGCGATGTACACAGGTCTTGGTGCCATCAAGGCGATCAGCAGGTGCTGGTCGACTGGTAGAACTTCCTCCTTGCCGCTATAGGCATTGAAAGTATCAGAGAACCAATGGGGGAAGTTGCGGTTGATTGCCGCCGCGGTCTCTCCAAATTTCCTGTTGAACAAAGCTGCACCACCACATCCGGAGTTATTGGAAATCACAATATCAAATCTCGTATCCAATGCACCAGCCCAAAGAGACGTCTTGCCCAGTCGCGAGTGACCAAAGGCGATGTATTTCGAGCCTTGTGTATCGGGGTCTTGCTGCAGATAGTCTACTACTCGTGACATTCCCCACGCCCAGGCTCCGATGGACCCCCATTCATTCGCTTTTGGTTTCGTCTGACCAGACCCATAGAAGAACGTGTGAATGCCGTCACCGAAGTCGTCGCGGTCGGGATCGATGTCACCGTAGTAGATCGCGACCAATCCGAAGCCCGATTCGAGGATCTTATCAATGGCCCACCGATGGCTTCGCATGCCTCTTGAAGATTCTGTCCCCATATTTTCTGTGATGCCAAAGTCCTCGTTGTTTCTAGCCCACGATCGCGAGATGACCACATCGGCGTCATCAATGATCGTCTGATTACCATAAAAATTATACCCTATGAACAACGGAGGGTTTTTGACACCCTGAGGGAGGTAGACAAGGAGGTTCGCTGTCAACTGCTTTTCTCCCTTCCGAAAAGTGAGGGCGACCTGCTTGCGAATAGCATTGGAGTTCAACGCGTCGCTGCTTGCTTCCAGCAGCTCTATTTGTGGTACCAGGGCGCCCGCCGGGATATGTCCGTAGACCTCCTCTTTGAATAGCCGAAGTACCTCTGGCCGCCGTACGCTTTCCCAGTCTGACACAGTCTTAATTTGCTTGCCTGTTTCGGCGGTCAATGCCTCGGGCAAGGTGTAGTCAGCGACTTTCTCTTCGTCGTAGAGAGGATCTTGGGCCCATGCTTCATCCACCATGGCAAGCACAAGAATGCAAGAGAGAATCCAACCTATCCGCAGCATGCATCAAGCAGCATAGAGCTTATCCATTCGCTCAGAGATCTCTTGCAATCGGGTTCGATCACCACCACGAACTTCAGCAGATCCCCAGCCTTCGTAACCTACAGCGGCGAGCGCTTCATTGACCTTGGGCCAATTGCAGTCGCCTTCACCGAGTGGCACGTCGAAGCCTTTCCATATGCCTTCTTCACGCTGACGGGTCCTGCTGTATTCTTTGATGTCGATCTTCATGATCCTTGATCCCAGGGTCTGGATCCAGTGCTCAGGCCACCCGTAGCGGATGATATTGCCCACGTCGAAGTACCAGCCGATCATGGGGCTGTCAAACTCGTCGATGTAACGAGCGGCTTCCATGGGACTGAGGAGGAAGTTGTTCCAGACATTCTCAATGGCGATTTTGATACCGGTCTCCTCTGCTACAGGAAGGATCTTTCTGATTTCTTCCTGAGATCGCTGATAGGCATCTTGGTAGGCTATTTTGTCATTTACCACCGCAGGTACCAATAGCACTGTTGTGCCACCGTAGTTCTTGCAGGCACGAAGCGCAGTCTTCATGGACTCGACGCATTCCATCCTGACGACGGGGTCAGGACTTGACAGGGGAGCCCTCCAGTGTACAGAGTTGACGACTCCGGGTATCTCTATGCCCACCGCATCTCTCGCTTTCAAAATCTCCTTGTCATCCAGCTCATTGGGGCTGTCCATTTCCACGCCATGGAAGCCAAGGTCTTTCACCAGCCTGAACTTGTCTTCGATCGACAGGTCTTCCTGGATCATGCCAAACTTGAGACTCTTTTTGATGAGGGGCTTCTTGCTTTGCATGTCTTTAGCTTCAACAGATGACCATGGGAAGAGTGTGCTTCCTATCGCGGCGGCGGAAGTCAAGGTCAAAAAATCCTTACGATTCATGCGTTATCCGATTTTCGTCAAACCAGGTTTCGCAATTGCTGGATCATCCCACTTCAGATCCATATTATACTCGTCGATGGTTGGGCCGAGTGTATGCTCTGAATTGAGTGCGTCTTCCCAGGTGATGCTCTGTCCTGTATAGGCCACCATTCGTCCCATGATCGCGAGCATCGTGCTATTGGCCATCCATTCGCCATCGTTGATGGGTTCACCTTTACGGATGGAAGCAAAGAGCTCATCATGCTCCGTTTGATACATATTGTTCTGCTCTCCTTCGTATTTCCATTGGGAGGCACCCATGATATCGTGCTTACGACGGATCACATCCACAACGGCTGAACCCTTCGTGCCGGCGATCTCACAGGAGTAGGCATTGGCACAGTTCGCCTGCTGGCGGCTAAAGTGGAAGCCTTTTGCGCCACTCTCATATTCGTAGACGATAGCGAAGTGGTCATAGATATTTCCAAACTTCTCTTCAATTCGCCGTTGACGGCCGCCAGTTCCCACGGCACGCACGGGCATGACATCTCCCATGGCCCAGGACATCATGTCGATACTATGCACAGCCTGCTCAGTGATATGATCACCTGAAAGCCAGCTGTAGTAGAGCCAGTTGCGAAGCTTGTACTCCATATCCGTCCATCCTGCCTGACGATCCTTCGACCACAGAGCCCCTGTGTTGTAAGTATTGTACACGGTCATCAACTCGCCAATTTCTCCGTCGAGGACCTTGCCGAAGGTGGCTCGTTTTGGATAGTGATATCTCCAGCAAAGACCGGAAACGAGCGACAAATTCTTATCCTTGGCCTTTTGGGCCGTTGCCAATACCTGACGAACGCCAGGAGCGTCTACAGCGACAGGCTTTTCGCAAAAGACATGCTTGCCCGCATCGATGGCAGCCTCAAGATGCGCTGGGCGAAATGAAGGAGGAGTAGCTAGCAATACCACATCCACGTCAGAGGCGATCAGCTCTTTATAGGCATCAAACCCTATGAACTGCTTGTCCTTGGGCACCTGCACCCGGTCTTCGTGTTCTTCCTTCAGGGCATTCAGCGATGTTTCCAGTCTATCAGGGAAGACATCAGCCATGGCCGTCAAGACCACGTTATCATCCGCGTAGAGCGCCTGGTTAGCTGCTCCGGCACCGCGGCCGCCACAGCCAATAATGCCTACTTTGAGTTGCTCCGTCTGCTGACCAAAAGTGATATTTGGAAGTGCGCTCAGCGCAAACGTGCTTCCAAGAGCGGTGGCTCCTGTCGACTTAATGAATTTTCGTCGTGAGTTGGAAGTAGTATCTTTCATAATTCGTTGATTGAGTCACTATTGAATGGATGTACAATCTAAAGGTATGCCGGGAATATCAAAAGGTGTCGCGGTAAAAAGTGGGCGTTAACTGCCGGCGGTGCAAATATCAATTTGTAGGTATTCTTGACGCTACGCCCCAGGGATGCCCACAGTTTGACTCCAGAAGTGGCATGTGCCTTCGATCTTGATTCTCCTCGTGATTTCTTATTTACATCTTTTGCGCCGAAAAGCGTGTCTCACAATTGATAGCAAATCTTCTACATTTGTGGTTGGCTTATATTGATGAATACAAGACAGCAAACTGTTCGTAAGTCCGCTCATTTTCAAGGCGTAGGCGTTCATAGCGGAGAGACCGTAAATCTGACATTCGTTCCTGCCCCGGAGGACTCTGGAATTAAGTTCCAAAGAGTAGACCTTCCCGGTCAACCCGTCATTGAGGCAAATGTCGACAACGTCGTTGACGTCACCCGGAGTACTACACTGGGGATTGGGGACGCAAAGGTGCAAACGGTCGAGCATGTGATGTCTGCTTTGAGTGGCTTGCAGATCGACAACGTACTGATACAACTGGATGGCCCGGAAGTACCCATATTGGATGGCTCCGCCGCTATGTTTGTCGAGCGGCTCCAGGAGAATGGCGTGGCTATTCAGAATGCCCTGAGAGACTACGCTGAGTTTAGCAGCGAGGTCTCCTACGAAGAGCCTGGCAGGAAGGTCAAACTCACCGCACAGCCCAGTCAGGACTTGCAGCTGGATGTCGACATAAGCTTCGAAGGGCAACAGTCTTTTGCGCAGTCGGCATCGCTCGATAATATTGACAAATTCAAAAAGGAAATCAGCAAGTCCCGGACCTTTTGCTTTTTCCGTGAGGTGGAGCCACTACTCGAGCAGAACCTGATCAAGGGTGGAGATCTGGACAATGCCATTGTCATCATGGATGGGGATGTGCCGCCCCCGGAGTTGCAGCGTATTGGTCGCATCTTCAATCGGCCTGACATCAAAGTGCAGAAGGATGGCATTCTCAACAACATTGAACTGCACTACTCCAATGAACCTGCCAGACACAAACTCCTGGATCTCATTGGAGATTTGGCTTTGGTTGGTAAACCTTTGCGGGCCCATATTATTGCGGAGAGACCGGGCCACGCGGCGAACATCGAGTTTGCCCGGAAACTGAAGAAGCAAATGAAAAAATCCAGCGCGCCAGCGTATGATCCTTCCCGTCCGGCGGTGAAGGACGTGAACAACATCATGGAGATGTTGCCTCATCGATATCCATTTTTGATGATCGACAAAGTCTTTCATCTGGATGATCGAGTAGTCTGTGCCGTAAAAAATATCACGATCAATGAGCCCATTTTTTCTGGTCACTTCCCAGGCAATCCCATTTTCCCCGGGGTGTTGCAAGTGGAGGCGATGGTCCAGACTGGGGGCATTTTGGTATTGAGTACCGTACCTGATCCCTGGAACTACTGGACGTACTTCATTGGTATTGACAAGTGTCGCTTTCGAAGAAAAGTTGTTCCCGGTGAGGCGCTCGTCCTCAAGTGTGAACTGGATGGGGAGATCAGGAGAGGCATCGCAAAAATGTATTGCCATGGCTTTGTAGCAGGCCAAGTGGTCTGCGAAGCTTACCTTACTGCTCAAATCGCTAAGAAAGACCAATGAGCCAGCCGAAACCTGCTATACATCCCAATGCTAAGATTGGCAACAATGTGGTCGTTGAGCCATTTGCCGTCATCGAAGAGGACGTCGAAATAGGCGATGGCACCTGGATTGGGCCTCACGCTGTCATTTGCTCAGGAGCCCGCATCGGGCGAAACTGCAAGATCTACTCAGGGGCCCAGATAGCCGCTATTCCTCAGGATCTAAAATTTCAGGGGGAAGTCACCACGGCCACGATTGGAGACAATACTACGATCCGAGAGTTTGTCACCGTGAGCCGAGG
The DNA here is from genome assembly GCA_965227935.1 of Cyclobacteriaceae bacterium. GTDB lineage: Bacteria > Bacteroidota > Bacteroidia > Cytophagales > Cyclobacteriaceae > JAWPMT01. Next base: position 30,327 of record CBDDGS010000056.1, read on the forward strand.
AACCAACGATCGTTTGACGACTGCCGTAGGGAATGACTGCCTGATCATGGCCTACTGCCATGTGGCGCATGACTGCATCGTCGGGGACCACTGTATCATGTCGAATAGCGCGCAACTGGCAGGGCACGCCGTGCTTGACGACTATGTGGTGATCGGGGGTATGACCGGTGTCCATCAGTTTGTGCACATAGGAGCCCATGTGATGCTCGCCGGATTGGTCGTGGCTAGAAAAGATGTGCCGCCCTACATTGTGGCTGGTAGAGATCCACTGGCTTTCACCGGCGTAAATTCGATAGGCCTGCGTCGCCGTGGATTTACCAACGACCAGATCAATACTGTACAGGATCTTTACAGGATTGTTTACCATAAGGGCTTGAACGCCTCCAGGGCTGTTGATATCATCGAGAAGGAAATCCCGAACTCTCCGGAGAAAGAGGTGGTAGTCAAGTTTCTGAGAAATAGTGGCCGAGGCATCATCCGAGGGGGTAGTGACCCTCTTTGATCGCGGTCATTCGTGTTCTTCGTAATGGAACCAATCAAAGTCTGCGTGATGGCCCTGACCCGTCAGGTCCTGGCAGCAAATCCCGACAAATGCTCCTGTAAACGCAGGGCGGTAAATGTGTCCATCGCGGACATAGTCATCGGATAGGATGCCAGCATCCACCGTCGGGCCGACAGCGTGCCATGCATCACCATCCTGGCTATATTGAAATTGAAGCTCTTCACCCTTCAAATTGCCTCTTAGCAAAATGCTTCCGGAAGATACTGGAAGGGCCTCGTACTCCTTATACTCATGTTTGTCAACCGTAATGAGCCCCAGGATGCGATTGCCTTGCTCGTCTGCTGTCACATGTAGATAGTGGAAATGTTCTGTGTTGTAGTAGAAGACAAGGCCTGCCATTTGCTGAAAGGATGTAGGCACAAATTCCAGAACCGTAGTCGCCACTACATTGAAATGTTGGACCCTACGTGCCAGCAGGCTTTGAGAGAAGAGGGAGCTGAGTGACTCACGTCCACGAATTCTTAGAAATCCTGGCCTGGATTTGATATCGAGCCAGGCAGAGAAAGCCGGCTCCCGAAGCGTCTGGAAATGTCGGCTGATCGAGCCATCGAAATCATCGTGTTCAAAGCTCAAGGGGTGTGAGTCGCTACTGCTGCTCGGAGTAGGTCGTCCTGAGCTGGTGTAGAGCCATTGGTCGTCCTTCCAAACCATCGGTTCGATGGCAGTCTCGCGCCCGAGGATACATTTCCCTCGCTCACTCAGTGGTCGCCCGACGAGGAACACCGCATACCAATCCCCTTGCGGAGTTTCCACCAGGTCAGCATGTCCTGCTTTCTGTAGAGGGTGATTGGGTGATTGCGCTGAACTGATGATTGGATTGTCGGGATGCACCTCGTAGGGACCTTCTATATTTCTGCTTCTGGCGATCGTGACGGCATGATTGTATTCTGTTCCCCCCTCCGCTGTGACCAAATAGTAATAGCCATTCCGTTTGTACAGGTGAGGGCCTTCCGTACTTCCCAGTTCCGTCCCTTCGAAGATCTTGTGCACCGGACCTACCAGGCGATGGGAGGTGTGGTCATACTCCTGTAAGATGATGCCTCCGAAAAACCGGCCTTCCCGATGGTCATGCAGCATGCTCGTGTACCACTTTCGCCCATCGTCGTCGTGGAACAGGGACCCATCAAACCCGGAGGAACTGAGGAAGATGGGATCCGACCAATGGCCTAGAATATCGTCGGTGATCACCAGATAATTGGGCGAATCCAACCACGGTCCGTCAAAGGTCTTTACGTTGGAGTAGACCAGGTAGAAAGTGCCATTATCGTAACTGAGGCAAGGCGCCCAGACCCCACAGGAATCCGGGTGCCCTCTCATGTCCAATTGAGATTTTCGATTCAATGGTCTTGCCACGATTTCCCAGTTGATCAGGTCGCGGGAGTGATGGATCTGCACTCCTGGGAACCACTCAAAGGTCGACGTAGCAATGTAGTAATCCACGCCCACCCGAATGATCGAAGGGTCAGGATTGAATCCCCGCAGAATCGGATTGGCAGGTTGTTTACTCACAGGCAAATCCAGCTATCCTCAAACATGGAACCTGAAACCTTGAACCTGAAACTATATACAATTATTGATCAGGTTCTCCAGGTACTCCTGTCGCCCGCTGATCTGCTCAGGTTCGCCATTTCTTTGAGCGTGGGCATGTAGATCTGCGAGTCCCATTTTGCCATCTTCAAAGTCCTTACCAGCACCGGAGTTGAAGCTTGCATAGCGTTCCTCAAACCGCTTCACAAAATCTGTTTCGTTGATGAGCTTCTCTGTGATGAGCAGCGCTCGGGCAAAAGTGTCAATACCACCGATGTGCGCATGGAAGAGATCCTCCAGGTCCGTAGAGTTCCTTCTGGTCTTGGCGTCGAAGTTGACACCGCCACCCTGCAGGCCACCAGCCTGAACAATGACGAAGAGCGCCTCTACCAGCTCATTGAGGTTGGTTGGGAATTGATCAGTATCCCAGCCATTTTGGTAATCACCGCGGTTGGCATCGATGCTTCCCAGCATGCCGGCATCGGCGGATACCTGCAGCTCGTGCTGGAAGGTATGGCCGGCGAGCGTAGCGTGGTTCACTTCGATGTTGCACTTGAAGTCCTTGTCCAATCCATAGTGGCGCAGGAAGCCTACCACCGTGGCGGCATCGAAGTCATATTGATGCTTTGATGGCTCCGCAGGTTTGGGCTCGATGAAGAACGTCCCTTTGAAGCCCTGACTCCGGGCATAGTCTTTCGCGACGTGGAGGAACTTGGCCATGTGCTCTACCTCACGCTTCATGTTGGTGTTGAGCAGGGTCATGTAGCCTTCTCGTCCGCCCCAGAAAACGTAGTTCTCTCCCTCGAGCGCAATCGTCATGTCGAGTGCATTCTTCACCTGGGCACCGGCGTAGGCCACAGTGTTGAAGTCCGGATTCGTCGCGGCGCCGTTCATATAGCGAGGATTGGAGAAAAGATTGGCCGTTCCCCAAAGGACCTTGATGTTCGTGCCCTTTCTTTTTTCTTGCCCGTACGCTGTCAGCGCCTGGAGGCGTCTTTCGGTTTCGGCTAGAGAATCGCCCTCATCGACAACGTCTACGTCATGAAAGCAGAAGTATTCCAATCCCAACTTCGAGATAAACTCAAACGCGGCGTCCATCTTGTCTTTTGCCCTTTCAACGGCGTCGGCCTTGGCATCCCATGGAAATACCTTCGTTCCGGGTCCGAAAGGATCACCACCCGTATTGCAGAAGGAGTGCCAGTAGGCGATGGCAAACTTGAAGTGATCCTTCATCGATTTGCCGAGGACCGTCTTGTTAGCGTCATAATACTTGTAAGCAAAGGGGTTCTTGGATTCGGGCCCCTCAAATTGGATGTCTCCAATGCCCTTGAAAAATTCTGTGTTTCCGATAACGGCCATGGTCTTATTGATTTTACTTATTGAAACTTCATGATTTGATCCAGCCCTTGCTTCCAATGGGCATAGGCTTCCTGGTATCTATGCTGTCGTTCTGCCGTGGGCTCCTGTATGCCGATTCTTTTCAAGCTACCGAATGCTTCAGCGGCAGTCCAGTGATTGAGGCCCATTCCTGCCGCCCTGGCAGCACCCACAGAGCCATCTGTTTCGTACAGTTCCAGGGGCGCCCCTGTCGTATTGACGAAAGCTTCGCGAAACAGCGCACTCTGGAAGAGATTGGCAAACCCCGCCTTCATGACTTGCACTGGGATATTCATCTCCCGAAATACTTCCACCCCATAATTCATGGCGAAGACGATTCCCTCTTTGGCTGATCGTACGATATGGGTGCTGTCATGTCGGTTGAAATTGACATTCCAAAGACTCGCCATTGGGTCCTTATTGTTGAGCACACGCTCGGCACCGTTCCCAAATGGATAGAAGCAAACGCCCTCCGATCCGATTGGAGCTTCAGCTGCCAGCGCATTCATCTCTTCATAGTTTTTCCCAAGCAGCTTACGGAGCCAATTGTACAGGATGCCTGAGCCATTTACGCATAAGAGGATCCCATTGCGAGGGGTATCTTCCGTGTCGTTGACATGAAGAAAAGTGTTTACACGTTGTCCAAGGTCGAAGCAGTTATGATCCGCTACACCGTATACTACCGCCGACGTGCCAGCGGTCGTGGCGATCTCTCCAGGCTCCAATACATTGAGCGAAAGCGCATTGTTAGGTTGGTCCCCCGCCCGATAGGTGACTTTTGCATCCGGGTCGATCCCGAGCTCCGAGGCCACCTCCGGATTGATCTTGCATTGCTCGCCAATGGTCAATCGCACTTCCGGGATCAGGGATTTGTCAAAGCCAAATTGCACCATTACATCCTCAGAAACTCCCCGCTTGCCAAAGTCCCAAAGGATACCTTCGGATAAGCCGGTTGAAGTCGTTCCTATATCCCCTGTCAGCCTCATGGCGATGTAGTCTCCGGGGAGCATGATTTTGCTGATTCTCGCGTAGGTGTCGGGTTCATTGGCCTTCACCCATGCCAGCTTGGAAGCGGTAAAGTTTCCGGGCGAGTTAAGCATCTGCGAGAGACTGTTCTCTTCACCGATTGCCTGAAAGGCCTCTTCACCTATCGAGACGGCACGCGAGTCACACCAAATGATGGAAGGGCGGACCGGTTGCTTTTTTTCGTCGACTGCCACGAGCCCATGCATTTGGTACGATATACCAATGGCTTTCACGCCCGCAAAACTTGCGGTGTGTTTCAGTTCATTGAGAGCGGCGAGGAGGTGGTCCCACCACATTTGGGGATCCTGCTCGGCCCATCCAGCTTCCTTGGCTTCTATGGGCATCTCGCTCTTTGGGTGGTACGCCTGGCCCAGGACTTCGCCACTGTCACCATCGAGGAGGGCAACCTTCACTGATGAGCTTCCGACATCTATTCCTAGCAACTTCATTTGTCTGTAGTTTTCTCAAGTTTATTGGGGCTTCCCCTGACAGAGAGAGGGTGAGACCCGTCCTATTTCAGTCGGTATCTCTCTCGTCAGGGTCGGGCTGTCCGCGCCTGGCCACGCTCTGCCCTCCATCCCTAAGCCGGAGTCCCGTGTACTGAGTTCGGTTCAAACAACTCGTCAAAAGACTTCCAACTAACCTTGGTGATGTCTAAAAATGTTGATGTAAGTAAGTCACATTTTTCCAATTTCGTAATGCAAACGATTTCAGAGTAAATGGCGCTGAACCATTAGGAACCACCATTTGTCAGTCAATTAAGTGCCGTGCTTTAATCGAATTATCGGCATCTTTGCAATTGAAATAGAGGAAGAATCGAACGAAGAAAACCATGTTGAGAAAGTCACTCTTTTACCTACTTTTTGCACTGATTGCTTTCGGCTGCGAGAGAGACGAGTCTTACAAGCAGATACTCGCAGATCCCGAGACCTATCAGGCTGCGATGAAGCGCCTCACAGACGTCATTGTCTATGACATATTTTCACCGCCGGTGGCCTCGCGGGTGTATGCCTATCCGAATATTGCTGCCTATGAAACCATGCGTCACGCCTATCCGGACAAGTACCAAACGATGGCTGGGCAACTGACAGGTTTGGAGGAGGGGCCCGCACCCGACGAGGGTGTTGATTTGCACCTGGCCAGCTTGCATGCATTCCTCACCGTGGGCAAGGCGCTCATTTTCTCAGAGGACAAGATGGAAAGCTTTACGCAAGGGCTCTATGATCGACTCACGGACAAGGGGCTTTCACGATCTGTCCGGACAAGTTCCCTCGCATATGGTGAGGTGGTGGCCGCGCACATCCTTGCCTGGGCGGACAAGGACATGTACAAGCAAACCCGGACGTATCCCAAGTACACCGTCATGGACGAAACGTCGAAGTGGAAACCCACTCCCCCGGATTACATGGAGGGAATAGAACCTCACTGGAAAGAGATCCGCACGCTCGTGATCGATAGTGCCAATCAATTCGTACCTGTTGATCCGGAGGAGTTCAGCATGGAAGAGGGTACAGAGTTTTATCGCCAGCTGATTGAAGTCTACGAAGTTGGGAACGGGCTGGATGAGGAGCAGACCGATATTGCCCAGTTTTGGGATTGCAATCCTTACGTGTCACACCACCGGGGCCACGCCATGTTCGCTACCAAGAAGATCACCCCTGGGGGACATTGGATGGGGATCTGTGCCATTGCCACGAGACAGGCGGGCAACTCCTTTGATGAGACGATCGAAGTGTATGCACGCACATCGATTGCCTTGTTCGACGCATTCATCAGCTGCTGGGATGAGAAGTGGAGGAGCATTGTCGTCCGTCCAGAAACCCTGATCAACCAGTACCTCGATGAGGAGTGGACGCCGTTGCTCCAGACACCTCCGTTCCCTGAGTACACGAGTGGACATAGTGTTATTTCACGCGCCGCGGCGATTACGCTCACGGATTACTACGGCGACAGTTTTGCCTTCAATGACACCACCGAAGTGGAGTATGGCTTGAAAGAACGGCAGTTCGATTCATTCCTGCACGCATCGGAGGAGGCGGCAATTAGCAGATTGTATGGCGGTATTCACTACATGATGGCCATTGACAACGGTGTCGATCAAGGTGAAAGGGTTGGAAAGTTTGTCGTTGCCAACCTGAAGACCCGCAAAAACAATCAGCAGGCATTGAATTGAGTGAGTGAAGACCGGTTTTGGTCGATTGCTTTATTTTGCCCGATGGACTCGCAGCGACCGTGGATTGCCGGCATCGCCTGCATTCACTAATATCCTGATATGAAGAGATTACTATTCCTGGCGCCCGTCTTGCTACTGGTTCACTGTTCGGCACCTACCTCCGTGCAGGAGACCACACAGAGTGTGTACTACCTGCCTTGGGAGCAGCTGCAGCCTCTATTTGACGATGTGCAGAAGTCTGGCATATTTGAGGACAGCAAGACTTTCGTCGATTGGACGCCCAGGCAATCCCCGCAGGTGATCATGGAGAGGTATACTGTCGACAAAGACCGTAGCACTTTTGATCTGGAAGCTTTTGTCAAAGCGAATTTTGATCCTCCCTACGTGCCGGAGACCGGTGAGGTAGATACTGAAAAGCCCATTGCGGAGCACCTTGAGTCACACTGGGACTACCTGACGCGATCGACTGTTGACCAGCCAGAGTACACGACGCTTATTCCGCTCAAATCTATCTACGTAGTCCCGGGCGGCAGATTCAGAGAGGTGTACTACTGGGACAGCTACTTCACCATGATCGGTTTGGGCGTATCTGGTCGTATCGATTTGGTGGAGTCCATGTTGGACAATTTCGCATACCTAATTGACTCCATCGGCTTTATTCCCAATGGCAACCGGACATACTACCTGGGGCGCAGTCAGCCCCCTTACTTTTCGTCGATGGTAAACCTGTACATTCAGCACACTTCCATCGAGCAGGCGCTGAAGTACCTACCAGCTATCCAGAAGGAGTATGACTTCTGGATGGAGGGTGCAGAAAACCTGACGCCGGAGCGGCCGGAAGGCAAGCGTGTGGTATTGCACAAGGGTTTCATCCTCAATCGCTATTGGGACAACTATGCCACGCCACGACCGGAATCGTACCGGGAGGACAAAGAACTGGCAGAGGAATTGCCCATGGATGATCGCGCGAAGCTCTATCGCAATTTGAGAGCGGCTGCCGAATCTGGCTGGGATTTCAGTACCCGCTGGTTTGAAGGCGACGAATTCTCATCCATCCGAACAACGGACCTTTTGCCGGTCGACCTCAACTGTTTACTATACGCGATGGAGATCGCATTGAGTGTGATGTATGAGGCGCAGGGTGATGTCGCCAAAGCACAGCACTACCAAAAGAAGTTTGAGATCAGGCAGAAGACCATCAACCAGTTTTTCTGGAATTCGCAGGATCAGTCTTACCAGGATATTCTCTGGGAAACAGGGGAGTTCACAGGGCGGGTGACGGCTGCTGCCATGACTCCACTGTATTTCAAAGCCGCGTCCTCAGAGTATGCAAGTCTGCAAGCCGAGACGTTGCGCACTCAACTCCTTGCTGATGGCGGGGTGCTTACTACCCCCATCCAATCGGGTCAGCAGTGGGACGCCCCCAATGGCTGGGCTCCACTTCAGTGGATGGCCATCAGAGGCCTAATCCACTATGGTGAGGAGGACCTGGCGAATGACATCCGCCAACGTTGGTTGACAGTCAATGAGAAGGTCTACCGAAACACCGGAAAGATGATGGAGAAGTACAACGTGGTCGACACGACCTTGATCGCGGGAGGCGGTGAATATCCCACACAGGACGGTTTTGGGTGGACAAACGGTGTGTATCTCGGTCTGCTCTCTGACGCTCCCAAGTATTAAGTTTCCTGACGCTCAACACCGGTTTTGAAATAATTTCAAATCCAAACGTTTGTATTGATTGGCTCCCAAAAAGGCCTTTCAATCCTTGTATCCAATTGCTATTTTCTTAGTATTATAGAGCTTCACAAACCTCTGAGAAAGCATGGAGAGCATTGGATTAAGTGGCATTGATCTGGCTATCATTATCACTTATCTCGTCGGTATCGTCTGGTACGGTATCAGCAAAGGGAAGCAACAAAGCTCCGAAGATTACTTCCTGGCGGGACGTAATATGACGTGGCCCATTGTGGGCATCTCGCTATTTGCTGCCAATATCGGTTCCAATACGTTGATAGGCCTTTCTTCTGATGCCTATCAAACCAATACAGCGGTCTACAACTATGAATGGATGGCGGCAGTCGTGTTGGTGTTCTTTGCGATTTTCTTCCTGCCCTTCTACCTGAAATCGAGGGTATATACGATGCCCGAATTTCTCGAACGCCGCTACGACAGTCGCTCCAGGTACTATTTCTCTGCAATTACCATCGTGGGTAACGTCATCATCGATACGGCCTCGGGGCTCTACGCCGGCAACCTGATTTTGAAGATCATCTTCCCTGAGGTATCATCTACCATCATCATTCTGGGGCTCGCACTCGCAGCTGCCGCCTACACTATACCCGGAGGTCTTTCCTCGGTGGTGCATACAGAGGTCATCCAGGCGGTGCTTCTTATTGTCGGGTCGATCATACTTACCTATTTCTGCATGACCGAGGTGGGTGGCTGGTCTGGGATGATTGATCGCCTTACTGAGCTGAGCGGCGCGGGGTATATCTCTAAGCCTGCCAACGAGGTCTTCGATATGGCGGGGCCTATCGACGATCCCTATATGCCATGGACAGGTTTGCTCTTCGGGGTGCCGCTATTGGGCTTCTACTTTTGGGCCAACAACCAGTTCATGGTACAGCGAGTGCTGAGTGCCAAAGACCTTAACCACGGCCGATGGGGAGCACTATTCGCAGGATTGCTCAAGATCCCTGTGATCTTTTTCATGATCCTCCCTGGCGTGATTGCCATTGCGCTGTTCTCAGACCTGGACATCAGCAGTATCAATTACTTCACTGCGACTGAAACGGGTGGACGCGAACTGTGTACCAACCTTAAAGACTGTCCAAATATGACCTACCCGGTGATGTTGGTGCAACTGTTACCGACCGGTATTCTGGGACTCGTTATTGCCGGGCTTTTGGCGGCGATGTCATCCAGTATTTCGGCGACACTCAACTCAGCCTCAACACTGATCACAATGGATTTTGTGACGAAGCTAAGACCCAGCCTCACTAGCAAGCAGCTGGTACGAGTAGGGCAGATAGCAACAGTCGTGCTCGTGTTACTAGCCGCATTTTGGACGCAGTACATTGAGCAGATCTCTGATTCGCTTTGGGAGTACCTGCAGTTAGTTCTTGGGTTTATAGCCCCACCGGTAGTGGCTGTATTCTTAGTAGGATTGTTCTGGAAGAGAGGAAATGGCCATGGCGCCTTTGCTGCCCTCATGGCTGGGATCGTGTTTTCTTCGATCTTCATTGCCTCTCAGGCCAATGACCTGTTCCCAGTGCTCAACGATATTCACTTCCTGCATAAAGCGCCACTTCTGATGTTGGCGTGCATGATTGTGCACATCATCGTAAGTAGTCTGACAGCACCTCCATCCGAGGAAACGGTGAATACAATGACGTGGAACATCGGGCTCTTCAGGGCAGAGACGGAAGAACTCAAAGACCTCCCATGGTATAAGAACTATAGGTACCTCGCAGTGATCTTGCTCATCATCACCGCGATTGTAGTAGGAATGTTTTGGTAATCAAAGGACCAGGAAAATGTCGTATATCGTAGCACTAGATCAAGGTACAACCAGCTCAAGGGCCATACTCTTCAATAATAAGGGTGAGATGCTCAATGTCCAACAGAAAGAGTTCACACAGATTTTTCCAAAGTCGGGCTGGGTAGAGCACGACCCCGAAGAAATCTGGTCGACGCAGCTGGAGGTTTACAAGAAATTGCTGCAGGAGTCGGGCGTTTCGGCATCTGACATTGCCGCGGTGGGTATTACCAATCAGCGTGAAACCACTGTGGTGTGGAATGCCGAAACTGGCGAGGCCATTTACAATGCCATTGTTTGGCAGGACAAGCGGACGTCTGACTATTGCGAACAGCTCAAGGGCAAAGGGCTTAGCGATACTGTGCGTGCCAAGACGGGATTGGTGATTGACTCTTACTTCTCAGGCACCAAGATCCGTTGGATGCTCGAGAATGTGAAAGGCGCAAGGGAACTGGCGGAGGCTGGCAAACTTCGGTTCGGTACGATCGATACCTGGTTGATCTGGAAGATGACCAAAGGAGAAAAGCACGTCACAGACTATTCCAATGCCTCTCGGTCCATGGTCTACAATATCAAAGACTTGAAATGGGACGAGGACCTGCTGGCGGAGCTTGGTATACCCGCTTCTATGCTGCCGGAAGTACAGGGCTCCAGTTCGGACTTTGGTACATTCAAGACCAGTGACGGCGATATCCCCATCTACGGTGTGGCGGGCGACCAGCAAGCGGCACTCTTCGGCCAGGCTTGCTTCGAGGAGGGCGATGCTAAGAATACTTATGGTACTGGCTGCTTCATGCTCATGTACATGGGCCAGAATCATAAGGCCTCGGAAAACGGGTTGCTAACAACCATGGCTTGTAGCCTCGACGGATCTCCTGCCTATGCCTTGGAGGGTAGTATATTCATCGCTGGAGCTGCCGTTCAATGGCTGCGCGATGCATTGAAAGTCATTGATTCGGCGTCAGATTCAGAGTACTTTGCCCAGAAGGTGAAAACCAACGATGTGTATCTCGTGCCCTCATTTGTGGGGTTGGGAGCACCATACTGGGATCAATATTCCCGCGGCGCCATATTCGGTCTCGGTCGGGATACGGGCAAAAACCATATCATCAAGGCGGCCCTGGAGTCCATTGCTTTCCAGACCAGGGATGTGTCGGAAGCGATGGAACAAGACTCAGGCATCAAAATGACGAGTCTTAATGTCGATGGCGGAGCTACGGCGAACAATTACCTGATGCAATTTCAAGCAGACATTCTCGGAACAATTGTGGATCGCCCGGTGATTACAGAATCAACGGCCCTTGGGGCTGCCTACCTGGCTGGTCTTAAGGCTGGCGTGTGGCAAGCGGACGACCTCAAGCAAGTGAGAAAAACAGAGAAGCAATTCTCGCCAACCATTGCAGATGGGGAGCGGGAGCAACTCTACAAGACGTGGAAGAAAGCAGTGGAGCGAACATTTAATTGGGCGAAGGACGAGTAATGAATTTATTAGGATCAGCTAATCGAGCGGCGCTCGTAGAAAAGATAAAGGATGAGCAGTATGACCTGTTGGTTATCGGCGGAGGTGTGACAGGTGCAGGCATCGCCCTTGATGCGGCGACCAGAGGTCTGCGCACTGTGCTCGTAGAAAAGAATGACTTCGCCTCAGGCACCAGTAGCAAGTCAACGAAGCTCATCCACGGAGGATTGAGGTATCTGAAGCAATTCGAAATACAGCTCGTGCGAGAAGTCGGCCGGGAGCGCGCGGTTGTGCACAACCTTGCCCCCCATCTCGTCATCAATGAGAAGATGGTGCTGCCACTTATTACCGACGGTACGTATGGTAAGATGCTCACCTCCATTGGGCTGATGGTGTATGATGTGCTTGCCGGCGTGGAGAAGGAAGATCAGCGGAAGATGCTGACCAAGGAAGAGATGTTGGAAATGGAGCCGCTGATTCGTGAGGACTTACTGGAGGGAGGCGGAATCTACGCCGAATACCGCACGGATGATGCCCGCCTGACAATGGAGATATTGAAGACTGCCAAGCAATACGGTGCTGATATCATCAATTACGCGGAAGCCGTGGACTTCATCTACACAGATGGACGAATCACGGGAATTAAGTGGCTGGACAGACTTACGAACAAAGAGAACACACTGTCCGCCAAATACACGATCAGTGCTGCTGGCCCTTGGGTTGATCAGCTGCGGGCGAAGAACAAGTCGCTGACTGGCAAGTTTCTGCACCCCACCAAGGGCGTGCACATCGTGGTATCCCGAGAGCGGTTTCCTGTCAATCATGCCATCTACTTCGATGTGCCCGATGGGCGGATGATTTTTGCCGTGCCGCGAGATAGGGTGACCTACGTAGGGACCACAGATACAGACTACGATGGGGACTTGGATGATGTGCGAACGGACCTCGCCGATGTCCAGTACCTGATTGACGGTGTCAACCACATCTTCCCAAAGGTGAATCTGCAGGTATCGGATGTAGAATCTACATGGGCGGGGCTTCGTCCATTGATTGAAGAGGAGGGAAAATCCGCTTCCGAGCTTTCTCGCAAGGACGAGATCTTCGAAAGTGAAACAGGGTTGCTGTCGATCGCAGGTGGGAAGCTCACGGGCTACCGAAAGATGGCGGAACGAATAGTGAACAAAGTCGCTGAGAAGATGAGCGAGGATCACGATCGCGACCTCAAACCCTGCCAGACGGAAAACACGGTACTCGTCGGAGGAGTCTTTTCCAGTCAAAAAGATGTGAAGCAATACACCCAGTCAATTGCGGAGAAATTGGAGAAACTCGCGCCGGAGCTGAAAAACAGGGCTGAGTACCTGGTCAGTAATTACGGCCGACAGACAGGAGAGATACTCTCGCAGTATGACCAGAAGGCGGGTTCCCCAGAGGAAAGGATGGCTTTGTGTGAGTTGGAATTCACACTTGAAAATGAGTCCGCTTACACCCTGCTGGATTTCTTTGAGAGGCGTACAGGTCGGCTGTATTTCGATATCAACTCTATTGCAAAAGTCCGCGGAGTGGTCCTGGAGAGAATGAAGGAGTTTTTCAATTGGAGTGAAGAGGAAGTGAAGGTAAACACCGACTATTTGGATCGGGCCATTCGACTGGCCAGTCATTTCGAATAACGGGAAGCAAGCGTTTGATTATTGGAAGTACCAGGTACAAATAGCGTTTTAGAGCGGCCAGAGGAGGATTGTGCGAACGAGGCTGTTATGAAGGATTTTAACCAGAGGTTACACCGGTTTTTCCCTAAAGTGGAAGGTCATTTCAGGCGATTGTATTCGCAGCGGTCCGATGTTGATACCCACGTGGAGGATCTCAAATCCGTCATGCGCAGCCATTGGCGAAATCGTCAGCAAGACATCAAAAAACTCGATACAGAGCGACTCGCTGATCCGCAATGGTTCCTAAACCAGCAGTGGGTGGGTATGATGCTGTATGTGGATCTATTCAATGTTACGCTCGAAGGCTTTCTGGACAAGCTGGATTATCTGCAGGAGTTGGGGGTGAATTTCGTGCATCTTATGCCGATACTATCCTCCCCAAAGGATCACAATGATGGGGGCTACGCTGTCTCCGACTATCGGAAGATTGATGAACGCTTCGGGACGCTGGAGGATCTGCGAAAAGTCAGCGCGGCGCTTAGAGAGCGCGGCATGTTACTGATGCTCGATATCGTCATCAATCACACCTCCGACGAGCATCAGTGGGCAGAAAAGGCCAAAGCCGGGGACCCAACCTACCAGGACTACTATTATCTTTTTCAGGATAGGACCATTCCAGACGAGTTCGAGCGGTCATTGCCGCAGGTTTTTCCTGAAACCGCCCCTGGCAACTTTACTTACATCGAAGAGTTGGAGCGATGGGTGATGACAGTATTCAACTCCTACCAGTGGGACTTGAACTATACCAATCCGCGGGTCTTTGTGGAGATGTTGGACAACCTATTGACGCTCTCCAATTGGGGAGCAGACATCTTGCGACTCGATGCGCTGGCCTTTATGTGGAAGAGGATCGGGACCGCCAGTCAAAACCTCGAAGAGGCACATCTGCTTGTCCAGGCCTTTAAGGCCTGCATCCAGATCGCGGCTCCTGGCAGCATCTTTCTTGCGGAAGCAATAGTGGCTCCGGAGGAGATCATTAAGTACTTCGGACAATACGAGGGCGAGCAGACCAATGAATGCGACCTGGCCTACAACGCCACTTTGATGACGTTGCTATGGGAGAGTGTGACCACAAAAAGCAATAAGCTGCTGCGCGTTTCATTGGACAATGTTCCCAAGAAACCTTCCAACGCGAGTTGGATCACCTACCTGCGATGTCATGACGATATAGGATTGGGCTACGAAGACCTACACGCTGGCTGGGCAGGTTATGACCCCCATGGTCACCGTCGATTCATTCAGGACTATCTCACAGGAAGGATAGATTGGAGCAAGAGCCGTGGTTTGCCTTTCATGGAGGACCACTCTAACGGGACTTTTCGGGTGTCGGGAAGTTTGGCTTCCCTGGCGGGCCTGGAAAAGGCGCTACAGTCCGGGGTCAATTGGCAGGTGCAGCAGGCCATTGATCACATCATCATGCTTCACGGAGTGATACTTTCTTTTGGTGGAATCCCCATGCTTTACATGGGGGATGAGATCGGGATGCTTAACGACTACGGCTACCGGGATCAAGACGCCAAAAGGGGGGACAACCGTTGGGTGCACCGGCCGAAAATGGATTGGGAAAAGGCCGGGGAAAGGGCGGACCCCTCTGCAGTGGAGGGGAGAATATTTCAGGCTGTGCAGCGCCTCATTACCGCCCGAAAGGACATCCGTGAATTCAGTGATGAGAACAATACCTACCTCTTTGACTGCGGTAATGAACACATCCTGGCTTTTGGAAGATACCACGGACATTCCAAAGTCATTTGTGTATTCAACCTGAATGACCAGGACGAGTGGTTCGGGATCGATCATCTGCGAAGAGAGGGACTGGCACCTGAGGGTGGGCTGATGGACAGGAGCAACGGATTTGCCATTGACCAACCGTATGAACAGATCAAGTTGGCCCCTTACGAGTTTCACTGGATTGCCAACGATCCCACACCGGTGAAGAGATTTTATTGATTAACAAGAGACTTAGCGAGCAAAGGAAAAAGACATGGATAGAGCTTGGTGGAAAGAGAGCATTGTGTACCAGATATATCCCCGAAGCTATCAGGACAGCAACGGCGATGGTATGGGTGATATTCGAGGTATTATCAATCGACTGGATCACGTCCAGAGCCTCGGTGTGAATGTCATCTGGCTCTCCCCCGTTTTTCAATCGCCGAATGATGACAATGGCTATGATGTCAGTGACTACTGTGACATCCATCCGGAGTTTGGCACGATGGCCGACTTCGATGAATTGCTTGAGGGCATACACCAGCGTGGCATGAAGTTGCTGATTGATTTGGTCTTCAACCACTCATCGGATGAGCATGCATGGTTTGAGGAAGCACGGCAGTCCAAAGAAAGCCCCAAGCGGGATTACTACATTTGGAAGGATCCAGCGGCTGACGGGGGTCCTCCTAACAACTGGCTATCATTCTTTGGGGGTAGTGCCTGGGAGCTAGATGAAGCCACAGGACAATACTATCTCCACTATTTCTCCAAAAAGCAGCCGGATCTGAACTGGGAAAATCCGACGGTTCGGGAGGAGCTCCATAAGGTCATGACCTTTTGGCTGGACAAAGGTGTGGATGGTTTTCGCTTCGACGTCATCTCACTGATCTCCAAGCGGCACTATGAGGATTCGCCGTACGCGGACTTTGGTGCTACGATTTCCAATCTATATGCCAATGGGCCCAGAATTCACGAATTCCTGCATGAGGCGAACAAGGAGGTGCTGTCAAAGTATGATGTGATGACGGTTGGGGAGGGGCCTGGTATTACGTTGGAGAATGGCCTTGACTATGTCGGCCGCCACCGGGAGGAATTGAGCATGATCTTCCACTTTGACCACATGTTCATTGACCACGGGGAGGGCGGTAAGTATGACCCCGTCCCCTATGATTTCCTGCGCTTCAAAAAGATATTCCTCGACTGGGATCGGGCGATGAGCAATGAGGGATGGTCGAGCATCTTTCTGGGGAATCATGACTTTGCGCGGATCGTTTCGCGCTGGGCGGATGATGGTGAGTATTGGGCGGAATCAGCGAAGCTCCTTTGCCTGATGCTGCTGACCATGAGGGGTACACCTTACATCTACCAGGGCGAAGAGATAGGCATGACCAACGTCCAATTCGACAAGGTCGATGATCACCAGGATATTGAAACATGGAACTATATCCGCGAAGCGCAGGCAGCTGGTGTAGAGGATGCGACGATACTGAAGAACACCAAATGGCAAAGCCGGGACAATGCACGGACACCCATGCATTGGTCGGCAGACGCCCATGGTGGATTCACGACAGGTACCCCCTGGCTGAAGGTGAACCCCAACTATGGTGACATCAATGTATCCAGCCAGGATATGAATCCGCGGTCGATCCTCAACTTTTATCGGAAGATGATCACCATCCGGCAGACGTATCCGGCCTTGGTGTACGGGGTGTTTGAACCGTTCGCGATGGATGACCCGAACATCTTCGCCTACTACCGGCAGGATGATGAGTACCAGTTGCTGGTGGTGCTCAATTTCTCCGCTGAAGAGCAGGTATTTGATCTGGACGTGGCGGTAGACCCGGAGCGGCTGATTCGGATTGTCTCCAACTACCGCAACTCGCGGGAGCCGGGTGCCAATGGGCAAATGACGCTGCATCCGTGGGAAGCCGCGCTTTGGAAGGTGAAGCAGGGCTAGGATTTTCGTTTTATCCATGGTCTGTGGTATACAGACCATTCTTTGCTTTCACATAGAGTGCTGGTTTGTGTGCCACAAACCAGGGAGAAGGGCGTCATTCCGGTTTCGCTCTTGGTCTTGCTGTCGTTTTGTGCTCGTGGTATGCGAATACCGGAATCTTCTGGAGTAGTCTTTCGGAGTTTACTATCAAAAAGCCAGATTCCTGCATCGCATCAGTTGCAGTCATGGCAACAAGAATTAGCCTAGCTCGCAGGAATGACGGCTTTTTAGAAATTCATACCTCTGTCTTTTTGTGCCGTTATTGGTGTTTTCGCCCAACCGGCGTCATTCCGGTTTCGCTCTTGGTCTTGCTGTCGTTTTGTGCTCGTGGTATGCGAATACCGGAATCTCTCAGGAGTAGTCATCCAGAGTTTACTGTCGAAAAAGCCAGATTCCTGCATCGCATCATGTGTAGTGATGGCAATAAGCATTCGCCAAGCTCGCAGGAATGACGGCTTTTTAGATATTCACAGTTCCTTTTTGGCTTTAGATCTCAGGCCTCTTGCGGCTGGGCGGAGGCTTCCTGTACGAGTGCTGCGACGACTTCGTCGGTGACATCCACGCCCCCACTTAGGTTCTTGTAAAGGCTCTGGATGGTGTAAATAGGTCCCCAGGGAATACCCCACCATCCCAGTATGAAGGTGAGGAAGGTGAACCCCAATCCTTTGACTACTCCATTTTCTGTACTTCTGATAAAGTAGATATCAGATGACCGACGGAAGGTCATGATGACGATGGAGATGCAAAACTGGTAGACGACAAACTTGCCTCCGTGCTGGAGTTCGCGTTGGAGGTCCTGGCCGCTTAGGCCTTCGAGGTTCTTGATTTCTGGCATAGGACAGTCGTTTTGTTACGTCCAGGAAGGTAGCCCCTTGACTTTGCCTGACGAACTCCTTTCAAGTGAATTGGAAAAACTAGTGTTTCAAAAGCGTCGTCTCTGTGCTCATCGAGGGTTTTTGGCACAGAAACCCCTACGTGCAGTAAATGTGCGGCGATGTACCCTCTCCACGGTGGAGGAGCTCATGTGCTCCGTAGGTGTGCGGCTGACCCGCTTAGCGCCGGTCTAGCCGCAAGGCCTGCCCTGAAGTAGAGACGACTACCTGATGGGCTCGATCTGATCACAGGTTCTCTACTTCAGGGCAATGTGGGCCGGGGCGTCCCAACAGAGACTTTTCAATGCGGTTAGAAAAAAATTGCATCCCCTAAGCAACCATTTGCGGTACACCCTCCGTATTGCTGGCCGATTGAATGAAACGAACAAACAATATGAGAACATTGAGAAGCTTTTTGGGACTGGTACTGATAGTGGGAATGGTCAGTGCCTGCCAGCAGGACGCGGCGATTGGTGAGGAATTTAATTTGGCACCGGAGATATCGGAGATCGCAGCGGAGGAACTGCCGCAGCTGTCGCAGACATACATCGTGCAAAACTTTATGGGGGAGATCGTGACGAGTGCTTATCGCCTGACGTGGGCTGGAGATACTTACTACGAGGCATTTTTGACGAACGACCTCAACCTGGTCTTTGATGAGGATGGTGACCTGATCGGCTTTGGTGAAGCTGGTGCCAGGCTGACGTGCGATGGCTCTCCAGGTGAGGGGCTGGGAGGTCGACATGGCCGCAGAGGTAGGGGACGTCATCATGGTGATCGCGACTCGACGAATGTGCCGACGGAAATAGCCATCGAAGACTTGCCAACGGGAGCTCAGAGCTATGTGGCAGCAAACTACCCTGACGGAGAGGTACTAAAAGTGCTGGAGAAAGTGCGGGATGAGGAGACGACCTATCATGTACTGGTCGCAGAAGTCGGTGCACTCATCTTCGATGCAGACGGGGGATTCATAGGCCTGAGGGAGCGACGCGGCGGTGGCTGTGCGCAATTTGAGGAGGTGGAGCTGGCGGAGCTTCCCGAGGCTGTCACAACCTATGTCGCGACGAACTACCCTGACAATGAGGTCTTGGGAGCAAGGATCGGGACAATAGATGAAGTGGTGCAAATACATGTAAAAGTTGCGGACGCAGGAGTGTTGATTTTTGATGAGGAAGGTGCGTTCGTGGAGTTGAAAACCTGCGGAATGCGAGGTTAGAGGCTTCGAGTGTTGGTTGATTGGGGGGCGTGGTGGCCCCCTGATTTTTTCTTTAAATACAAGCAGTAGACAACATGAGGAATTCAAAACTTAACACACTCTTTTTGACACTTATGTGGGCCTTCTTAGTGGTAGCATGCACGGAAGACATTGAGCAAATCACCGAGGATGCCCAAGTGGAGGGTGGAACTGATGACGCCGGTGGAAGTACCTCTGGTGGCTCGCTGATCGAGCAAGTCTTCGGAGACAATATCAGCCTGGACAACTACCTGGATTATGAGAGTCAGCAAGTGCCAGCGTATATCAATGAGGACAATACAAGGGGCAATGATATTGAAAATGAGGTCGCGACACTGGGCCGTGTCTTGTTCTATGACAAGAACTTGTCTTCGAACAATACCGTCTCATGTGCTAGCTGCCATCAGCAGGCGGCAGCTTTTGGTGACACTGAGCAGGTGAGCCAAGGGGTGAACAGCTTGACCGCGCGACATTCTATGCGACTTGTCAATGCCAGGTTTGCTGACGAGCGTCGCTTCTTCTGGGATGAGCGTGCGGCTACTTTGGAGGAGCAAACGACGATGCCCATTCGCGATCATGGCGAGATGGGATTCAGTGGCACGAATGGTGATCCGGACTTTGACGATCTGCTCGAAAGACTCAACGACCTCGACTACCTATCGGACCTTTCGGTGATGGCATTTGGTGACGGCGAGATTACGGAGGAGAGGATGCAAACGGCATTGGCACAGTTTATCCGCAGTATTCAGTCTTTTGATTCGCGGTATGACGAGGGTCGGGCACAAGTCAATAGTGACAATGCCGATTTCCCGAATCTATCAGCTCAGGAGAACCTGGGCAAACGGCTGTTTATGCGAGCGCCCGACGACGGAGGCGCAGGATGTGCTACCTGTCATCGGCCGCCGGAGTTTGACATAGACCCTGACTCCCGCAACAATGGCGTCACAGGGGTCTTCGGTAGCGCCAGCAGGATGGACCATGACGTAACGAGATCACCGACATTGCGGGACCTACTCAGTCCTGAGGGCTCCACGAATGGCCCGTTTATGCATGATGGTAGCCTGACCACCCTGGCACAGGTGGTGGCACACTACAATGACATCGCAGATATGCCCGGCAATGACAACCTGGATCGACGGTTGCGAGGGCGGAGAAATGAGGGGCGTCGGCTAATGCTCAGTAGTGATGAGAGAGCCGCTATCGTGGCATTTCTGGGCACTCTGACGGGTGAGGATGTTTATAGCAACGAAATGTGGAGTGATCCCTTTATTGAATAGATTGTAAAAGTGATAGCCAACATCGAAGAAATCATAGCCGACTGTCGCCAACACAA
Source organism: Cyclobacteriaceae bacterium (assembly GCA_965227935.1). Lineage (GTDB taxonomy): Bacteria > Bacteroidota > Bacteroidia > Cytophagales > Cyclobacteriaceae > JAWPMT01. Next base: position 50,840 of record CBDDGS010000056.1, read on the forward strand.
GAGGCCTGCGCAGGCCTTGTTTTACAAGCACTTTTACCGATATGCGATGAGCGTTGCTATGCTGTACTCACAGTCAAAACTCGAAGCGGAGGAAGTGACGAATGATGGATTCATGAAGGTCTTCAAGAATTTTAAATCCTACAATAGCTCTTATCCTGTGGAGGCATGGATCAGACGGATCATGATCAATACCGCCATCGATCACTATCGCTCGCAGAAAAAGCACTACCACCAACTCGAGATCAACGAAGCGCTTGACTCGGCGGAAGTGGATGTCGACGCCATAGAGAAGATGGCCGTCGATGACATCATGCGATTGGTGCAGCAGTTGCCGCCATCCTATCGCGTAGTCTTTACCCTCTACACGGTGGAGGGGTACAAGCATCATGAAATAGCCTCGAAACTGAAGATCTCGGAGGGAGCTTCGAAGTCGAATTTGTCAAAGGCTAAAATGAAACTGAAACAGATACTGATGAAGCATCAAATAACTGAAAAGACGTCATGAAGGAATGGGATGACATAGTGGAGGACAAACTCAAGTCCTACACGTACGATGAGGACGTAAGCGATGCAGAGGTGGCCTCGTTTTTTGAAGGGATGGATGACGAGGATGGTAAAGCCAAAGCGGCTGCAAAAGCAAGGTTTGGGTGGCGCATCGCCGCAAGTGTGGTGGTTTTGCTGGCAGCAGGGGCCTCTCTGTGGGTCCTGAGTGCGCAGAGCTTCGATACCGGGCTTGGAGAGCGCGAGGTGATCACCCTGCCGGATGGATCGAAGGTGCACCTCAATGCCAATAGCGAACTATTCTATAGTCGGATGCAGTGGCTGTTTGAGCGGGAAGTAAGCCTGGAGGGTGAGGCCTTTTTTGAAGTGGAAAAAGGCAGCAAGTTTAGTGTCGTTTCGGCGCATGGGACCACGTCGGTATTGGGGACGAGTTTCAATATTTTTGCCAGGGACAATGCTTATCAGGTGCAGTGCTTTACCGGCCGGGTACAAGTGACGTCAGCGGAGAAGGTCATAACTTTGACTCACGGGGAGGGTGTGAAGCTGACTTTTGATCAGGCCCTCAGGAGTTTTGACTTTGATGCCGACCGCAAAAACTGGGTGGCTGGAGAATTCTATTTTGAAGATGAGCCCCTGGCGCGAGTATTCGAGGAATTCACTTACCAATTCTCCCTCAAGGTCGACATGAGCGATTCGATTCGTGCCCTGCGATACACTGGCTACTTCCCTCAGGGAGACAGCGGTCTGGCCTTGAAGCTGATCTGCGAACCGATGGATCTTACGTACGAAGTATCGGAGCGTACAGTAAAACTGGAACCAAGACGTTAAACCCAGAGACGTTATTAGGATTTCGTCATGAGGGCATGATATACAAGAAAATCTGGGCCATAGGCGCGGAAGCATAATGGAGTATTATGGTGACGAGCCAATGAAATGTTACGGCCCAGATTTTGAAGTAGATTATGTCCGCAATAGAAAGGTTAATGACGATTGTGGGTTCAAGTATGAGATAGACTTCTACTATGCCAAGGATTTTATCCTGCCTGTTATTTTTCATTTCCTTGCAAGTACTGGCCCTTCAGGGTACCGATCCAACTCGCATTACTGAGACTTTTGACAATGTGAGTTTGAAGGAGGCGCTGAACACACTGAAGACCAACTATGGATTGAAGGTGGCTTTTAGCGAGAAACTTGTGGAAGACATCCTCGTCACTGTCCGGTTGCAAAACCTGCCGATCCATGAGGCTTTCGACAAACTATTGACTAATACCGCAGTCACCTTCGAATACGTGACACCTGACATTGTCATCATCAAGAGAAGGCCTGAGGATGAAGCTGGGATGAGGTTCTTAGGCCAGGTAGTCGATGCTCAGTCTGGAGAGCAACTCCCCTTTGCCTACCTCCTGGTAAAGCCGACCAATCAGGTGATCACCTCCAATGTCGACGGCTTTTTTACCGTGCAGGCACCGCGCCAACCACTGGAGATATATGTCCATTCTCTGGGCTATGAAGATACTGTTGTGAGTGTCTCCGAAGACTTCTACGGCCAGCGTCTTTTCGTACAAATGAATGTGCAGTCGCAGGCCCTCGATGCGGTCGAAGTGGTGGATTTCAATACGAGGGACTTTGAGATGAGGGAGCAGATCAGCACTATTCAGGTCAATCCCCGGATGGTGGACCAGGTCCCAAAGAATGGCGAGCCCGATGTGATGCGCATGATGCAGTTGCTACCCGGTATCAGCGCCACGGACGAGTTGTCGTCGGGCCTATATGTCAATGGTGGTACTGCCACCCAGAATCTTGTGACCCTGGACGGATTCACCATCTATCACGTTGATCACTTCTTTGGTTATTTCAGTGCGTTGAATCCATTGGCGATCAAGTCGCTGACCCTCTTCAAGGGAGGCTTTGATGCCAAATACGGCGGTCGCTCCAGCAGTATCCTGGAGGCTACGGGGAAGGATGGCAATACGAAGAAAGTGTCGGGGACGCTTCTCTTCAACCAGCTGTCTGTTAATACGTCGCTCGAAGTACCGCTGTCCAATGACGCCACTATCTTTTTTGCCGCACGCCGGTCCTATACTGACATATTCAGTACCTCTCTGTTCGAGGAAATTTTTGACTTGTATGAGACCAGCTTTACGGAGAATGGAGAGCAACTCCTGATCAGGGATCTGGACCGGACTTTTGAGCCGGAATTCTATTATTCAGATCTCAATTTCAAGACATCTTTCAAAGTAGGGGCGAAGAACCAAGTCTCGCTGAGCTTCTATGACAGCCACGACCTCCTCAATTATGACGAGGACTATACCGGTGAAATCGGAGATACCATTACGATCACCAGCGCAGACGTCGTGGGACAGATCAGTTGGGGCAATGTGGGTTCCTCTATCAAGTGGTCGACGCTATGGAATGATAGCCATTATAGTCATTTCCTACTGAGCTACTCGCACTATGAGAGTACGTTTGAGGAGTTGGAGGTCAGCGAATATGCCTATCGGAGTGGAGCGACTGAGCGTGATGACAACAACGTGGAACAGGACAACTTCATCGAAGATATTTCGCTCAAGGTCGATCACGACTGGCACCTGGGGAACAACCTGCTGCAGACGGGTTTGAGTGCTTCCATCTATAATACGGCTGTGCGGAATGTGCTGAACAACGACCCCCTTACGGACAAGGAGCAGCAAGGCATATTTCTCGTCACGCACTACGTGCAAAATGTCTGGGAGCGCGAGCAATCCAAGCGGCTCACGCTCGGCCTCAGGTCCAACTACCTGTCCTCAATGGGCAAGTTTCTTTTTGAACCCAGGGCGTCTTTTTCCTACCCGGTGTCGCCGAAGGTCAATGTGATCGGTTCCAGCGGTATTTATCGCCAATTCGTCAACCAGGTCAACTCAGTAAATGCACTGGTCGGCAGTCGTGACATATGGGTGGTAGCCGACGATGAGGTGCCTGATCAGAGAGCCATTCATGGCAACCTGGGTTTCAACTACATTATTGGGGGAGACTACCTATTCAGTGCCAATGGTTTTTACAAGGACTTCGATGGCTTGCTCGACTACGCCTTCCGTAGGAGTAGTCAGCTGACGGAGTTTGAGGACTATGAAGACCAGTTTTTTGAGGGAGAAGGTAGGGCCAGGGGACTCGATCTGCTTCTGAAGAAGAATACCGGGAAGCTAACCGGTTGGGTGGGTTATACCCTGAGCGATGTCCGTTACCAGTTTCCTGAGATTAACAGAGGGCAGTCTTACTACGCTGACCATGATCAGCGCCATGAGTTGAACATTTATGCCAATTGGCAGCTCGGGAAGCTGTCACTTTTTGGGACATGGTTCTACGGGTCTGGTACGCCATATACTAACGAGGAGCAGATCGCTCCTTTTCAGAATGAGAAACCACGAGAGGACGTCTACAGGATAGAAGTGCCGGAAAAGAACAACATGCGATTTGCGCCCTATCATCGGCTGGATATGGGCGCTTCTTATTTGCTTTCCTGGGGGGATGTGGATTTTAATCTGAGCTGCACCCTCTTCAACATTTACGATAGGCGGAATGAATACGACATCCGTCTTGATCCTGTAGGGCCAAAGCAGGGGGCACCCCCAGGCCCGGGGAGTCCACCCCCGGGAGGACCAAGGAGACGTGTCCCCAACCAAACGTACACTTTCGTTCGGTTGATGGGGTTCACTCCCACCTTTTCATTGAGGGTGGATTTTTAAGTATCCAGGTGATTTCGGATACACGGAGCAGATCGACTAGTTATAGTACTGGGGCACCTGATCCAATATCTCCAGGCTCATCTCCAAAATGGACCCCATGTTAGGACACAATGCAAAAGCTGGCTCATTGTAGTACCGTGCCAGCTCCCGTCCCAACTGTGTGACATTGGCATCCGTCGATAGGCGGGTCTTTTTCATGGCCGCCAACAGATCCGTTACCTGATCCAACTCGGCCTTGCGCCGTGTATTCATCATCGTGCGCTCTTCGCGCTGGTATTGGCGCATGGTTTCAGGCGTAATGTGTCGCATCCCCAACTCAATGATCGGGTTGTTCTGCTTGAAGTATTGCGGTTGGTAGATAGATCGCTTGCCCTCATAGCTCTGCTGGTCGAAATCAATGGCCCGCATCCTGTAAGACACCTCCTCAAAGTCCGGCGTGATGTCAATCACAAAGTTGGATGAGTGCATGTCACCCAGGAGGCGTACGAGGCACCGTTCGTTGAATTTGACGAATTCCTTTGCTAGTCTGATCTCATTGAGATTGGGATCAGTCAGGTGTGTTCGAATGAACTGCTCTGCCGGTATGCCTACAATGTGCTCTTCGATCAGCGTGTCTCGACAGACGCGATAGTCAATCCGATTGGGGGATAAGAGGTGCTCCAACTCCAGGCCATAGATCCTCGAAGCATCTGCTTGCTTGATGTAGAAGTAGTCGAAGTTGTCGTTGATACGATTGACAACCCGGACCCGGAAAGGCTTGGTGTTCGCGTAAGTGCAAAGGTCGACGCGGTCCACGAAGAGGTGCTTCATCACACTCATGTCGCCATTGGCCTTCATGATCGCATAGATCTTTTTCAGCGATGTGTGGATGGCATCCATGTCCGATTGGGGATAGAATACCGTCACCCAGAGCGTATCGGTGCCCGTGCGATCGTATAGTGTGATGGCATTGTCGTAACGCATAAGATCCCCATGATCAATGGGCAGTTCTATCGAACGTGAATAGCGATCGAGGTACTGCCGCAGTGGCTCATTGATCGGAAACGGGACCTTCTTTTTCGAGATAAGCGCCATGGCTGGAAAAGATCAATGCACGGGGATGACTGTCGTAGTCAACCTCCGGCATTGCTAAATTACTACCAATTCGCCGGCAAACCTCAAGCCGTCTGCTCCTCAAATCTGAAGTGCATAGCTCGCTCGACCATGTGCTTCGAGCCGATGTAGAAGGGGCTTCGTTCGTGAAACTCCTGAGGGGCGATGTCCATGATCCGTCGCTCTCCGTCCGTCGCCATTCCACCCGTTTGCTCGGCAATAAAAGCCAGGGCGTTACACTCATATAGCAGGCGCAACTTCCCCTTGGGAGACTTCTTCGTCCTCGGATACATATATATGCCCCCTTTGATCATGTTGCGATGGAAATCGGATACGAGTGAACCAATGTACCTGGCAGAGTAGTCCCGCTCTTTGCATTCGCGGAGATATGCCCTTGTAGATTCCTCGAACCCATGCCAGGAACCTTCATTGATGGAGAAGATCTTACCGTCCTTGGGGCACTGAATCCCTTTGTGGGACAGCACGAACTCTCCCAACGAAGGCTCCAGCGTGAATCCGTGGGCGCCGTCCCCGGTCGTATACACAAGAATCGTGGAGGAGCCGTAGAGCACATAGCCTGCGACGACTTGCTCGCTCCCCTTGCGCAGCACATCCTCTTTGGTGACCTCGGAGCCAACTGGAGTGAGCCGCCGATAGATGGAGAAGATCGTGCCTATGGACACATTCACGTCGATATTGGAAGATCCATCTAATGGATCGATCGCTACGATGTATTGACTATGGGGATTGATGTGGATGATGTCCTCCTCTTCTTCGGAGACGACCGCGCAGGTCATGCCACCGTTTTTGAGGGCCCGTGTAAAACGGATTTCCGCGATCACATCGAGTTTCTGCTGATCCTCGCCTTGTACGTTTTTATTGCCATACGCACCGACGACGTCAAGCAGTCCGGCCTTGTTGACCTCGCGGTTGACAATCTTGGCAGCTAGGGCGATATCACGGAGTAATTGGCTGAGCTCCCCTGTGGACTGTGGGAATTTGTCCTGTGATTTTTTGATGTACCGGTCGAGGGTCGTCCCTATTGGAAGCCCCAGCGTGTTGTCATCTATCGGTCTCATTCCTTTACATATTTGAGGTTCTTCTTCGGAGCGCCTTGCAAGATCTCGTCGTCCGCGAATTCAATGAATTTGTCGAAGTTCTTCGAGAATCGCTCCACGAGCTGATTGGCTGCGGAATAGAATTTTATGTCATCCTTCCACGTCTCCCGGGGGGACAATACGGTGTTAGGGACTCCAGGGCAGGTGGTAGGTATTTTAGCACCGAAAATCGAGTGCGTTCGATAACCGACATTATCGAGCACACCATTGAGTGCTGCGCTGATCATTGCGCGGGTGTATTGGATGGAAATCCGTGATCCGACACCGTAGGGACCCCCTGTCCAACCGGTATTCACCAACCAAACACGTGTGTCATGTTCTTCCAGTTTCTTGCCCAAATGTCTAGCATATTCAGTCGGGTGCAGTGGCAGGAATGGGGCTCCAAAGCAGGCTGAAAAAACAGGAGTTGGCTCGACGATGCCATCTTCGGTCCCAGCAACTTTGGACGTGTAGCCGGAGATGAAGTGATACATGGCCTGGCCCTTGGATAGTCGCTGAATAGGCGGGATGATCCAAATGCATCACAAGTGAGGAAGAAAATATTTCGTGGTACACCTCCGATGGAAGGCTCCACAGCATTGTCGATATGATCGATTGGATAGGACACCCTGGTGTTCTCGGTGACTTCCTTGTTGGTAAAATCGATCTGGCGCGTTCCGGGAACGAATCTGGTGTTCTCCAGGATCGCCCCGAACCTGATCGCTCGATAGATGGATGGTTCGTGTTCCTCAGAGAGGTTGATCGTCTTGGCGTAGCAACCTCCTTCGAAGTTGAAGACGTTATTGGCGGTCCACCCGTGCTCGTCGTCCCCGATGAGGAGGCGTTCAGGGTCAGCGGAAAGTGTGGTCTTCCCGGTACCGCTCAGGCCAAAGAATATAGCAGTATCAGCGCGCTCCTTACCCATGTTGGCGGAGCAGTGCATGGGGAAGACGTCATGCTTCACCGGTAGCAAGAAGTTGAGGACGGAGAAGATCCCTTTCTTCATTTCGCCGGAATAGCCCGTCCCACCGATGAGAATGATGCGCTTATCAAAGTTGATGATGGCAAAATTTTCCCGTCGCGTCCCGTCAGTAGCCGGGTCTGCGAGAAATCCCGGACAGTTAATGATAGTGAAGGAAGGCTCGAAACTGTCCAGCTTGTACTCCTCAGGCTGGATGAACATGTTGTGACAAAACAGGTTGTGCCAGGCTATGGTATTGATCACTCGTAGATTGAGTCGATGGGTTTTGTCGGCGCCAGCGTAAGCATCTCTCACGTACACGGTCTTCTCTGCGAGGTAGCCAATCATCTTTGTGTATATCCGGTCAAAATGATCCGGACTCATCGGGATATTGATGTCTCCCCACCACACTTTGTCGGCAGTCGTGGTATCTCTTACAATGTAGCGATCCTGAGGGGAGCGGCCGGTAAACTTGCCGGTGTCACACATGATCGCGCCGGTATCGCTGAGTTGCCCTTCTCTGTTTTGAAGGGCCATTTCTACGAGCTCGGAGGGGCTAAGATTCCAGTAGGCTTTGTCGACACGGCTTATGCCAATATCCGTAAGACCACTGCTTGATGAGCGTCTTCCAAATTCTTGCATAAAATTCTTATTATTGGGTTGTTGACACGAAGTTCCGAAATTTTATGAAAGATTAAAGTTTGATAATAGAAATAAATTTGGAATGTTAAGTGTTGCGACTACACTTTATGCAAACGTTTGCATTCATACGGGCTTTAAAGGCGGTTTTACCTCTCAGCATGGTTGTTGGAAGGCATCAGAGCGACCAGCCTGATTTTTGTCAGTCAGTGATATTTCGCGGCTTCCCAACTGACGACTGCAGAGTCGATGTCCATTCCATTGAACCGCCGATGGCATTGCTCCTTCCTGGTGCTCCATGATCATTTCAGGTGGAGAGCACAGTTTTTCAGAAGTCTGATAATGATGCTTGCGTGGATTGGTCTACCTACGCCAGGTGTTTCAAAAACACCTCTTTGTTGCGATCAGCCCAATCCCGAAACCAATCCGAAGTATCTTGATAATGAGGTAGATAGTCCACAAGTTTTTGGATCTCAAACTTGTCATGGGGGATGCCGGCCCCGGCCTTTTCCGCATCGACGGCATTACAGGCCTGCTCGTAATGACCTTGGACAGGGACCATCATCACGGGTTTGCCGAGGTACATAGCCTCGCACACCGATTCAAAACCTGCGGTGGTGACGTAGCCTCGGCACTCAGCCATTTTTTCGATGAATTTCTTATCATCCAATTGATGGTAGGTAAGTGTCTCATCCCTTACCCAAGTTTCTGGTTTCCCTTTCTTATCCCAAAAGCAATCAAGGGGTATCTCAGGTGACTGCTGGTGAAATCGATCCACTTCCTCCCCGTAGCCGGGATTGACCATATAGATCAGTAGCCGATCTCCTTGCGTGGGTGTCAGTTGCTTTACTTCGTCCCGCAGCAGTGGCGGTACGACGAATGTCTTTTTCGAAGGCAGGTCATCGAATGGTTGAAAGGAAAGTGCCAATACCTTTTCTGCCCCGAGTGCGGTAATCCGATTCGCTAAGTGCAATGTCGCTCTATCCAGTCTCCTGCCGCGCGGGAAGTCAAACTCAGGATGGACGATGAGGAACTGATGGGCGAGAGGGATGTATCGCGCACTGGGCTTCTTGATGTAGTTGTAGAGGCCGCCAAGGAAGTCATAGAAATTGACGATAACATCGGGCTGATGCTCTGAAACTAACTGGTGCAAGCGCCGAACACTCTTAAGGTATACCGGAAATCTTGCCGCTACATGAAAGGCCGTACGAAAGGGCTTTACCGATTTGTGATTTTTGTCGGTTACAAAGTTGGGACTGTCTAGCTGCTCAACGGTAGCACCGATCTTTTCTAAGAAGAATTTGGGAAGCTCTCGCTGCTTACTCTTGCCAACCACAACCTGGACGATCTCATGGCCTGCTCCTCGCAGGATCTGACCGAGGGAGATGGCTTGTGTCATGTGGCCTCGTCCTTCACCCTGGACAATAAAGAAGTATTTCATCGGTGCGGCTCCAAGTTGGAGCTGTGAAGATAAATGGAAAAGTCGTGAGGCTACTTGTTCTTCAGATGGATGCTACTGATTGAACTTCAGAGTAAACTCCGTGCCGACATTGAGCACTGACTTCACGGTGATATTGCCTCGGTGATTGCGCATGATCTGCTTGGAAAGGCTCAGGCCGATACCAGAACCATGTTTCTTCGTGGTGAAGAATGGAATGAAGATCTTTTTGAGCGCTTCCTCTTCGATACCAGGGCCATTGTCCTTGATGGTGATCAAAGCGCCACCGTTTTCGCCGGGGAAGCCCTTGATGATCAGGTCTTTACTCTCCTTGCCGTCTTCGTCATTTTCAGCCAATGCCTGAATGCCGTTCTTGATCAGATTGATGATCACTTGCTCGACCTGCTCTTTGTCGACTTGGAAAGTCAGGTCCTCAGGCTCGACCTTGTAGTCCAAATTGATGCCACCTTCCTTGATATCGTATTTGAGCAGGGCGATGATATTCGTGAGGAGGTCGCATACCTTGTGCTCTTCGATGGTCGGCAGCTTGATCCGGGTCATATTGCGGAAGTCACTCACAAACTTGATAAGCCCTTCGCTCCGGGTATGAATGGTGTGCACCGCCAGATGAAAATCTTCAAGGTCTTCATTGGGGATCTGGTTGACGTCACCTTCGTTACTCAAGAAATCATTCAGCTCGCCTTCCACTGTCGCTGCCAATGACGAAATGGGGGTCACGGAATTCATGATTTCATGGGTCAGTACGCGAATCAGATTTTGCCACGCCTCCATCTCCTTCTCTTCCAGTTCGCTCTGTATGTTTTGCAAGGAGATCAGTTTGAACTCCTGTCCTCGCAAGGAAAGCTCTATCACATAAAGGGCCAATTGTATTTCATCGCCCTCCTTGTTGATTTTGATGAGGTCTCGACCGCCCGTTTTGAGATCGCGAATCGCACCGACGAGGAGGGGAGAGATCGTGCCAAACTGGGAGATGTTCTTCACCTGCCCTACACCCAGGAGCTTTTTGGCCGCTGAGTTGATGATCTGAATCTCGCCATCAGTGTCTATGGTGATGATCCCGATCCCCACATGTTGGACAATGGTCTTTAGGTATTGATACTGCGCTTCCTTGTCCGCTCGAATCTCCCGAAACTTCTTGATCACGCCATTGAACTCACGGTAAAGGGCGTCAAGGCTTGACTTCGTACTATGCTCCGGATAGGTAAGTGAGAAGTCGTCGTACTGGATGCTCTTCAGGAAAGTGACGATCTCACGATTGACTTTTTCAAGAAAATGAAAAAGGTAATAGATCTGTACAAGTAGCAACACAAGTACGAGCCCCTGGGTAAAGACATAGGCGTCTTGATAGATCAGGTCGACAAAGACGAAGATCGTCAATATCACCAACCCAATCCGCCCAATGAGCTGTACTTTGAAGTGCTTAAAGACCATACTTCTCCAGTCTGCGGTAAAGTGATGCCCGAGTCAATCCAAGTTCCTTGGCGGCCTTCGAGATGTTGCCATTGTGTTTGTCGATTACGCGCTCGATGACGCCCTTCTCTACATCGTCGAGGTTGAATGTCTCCGGCTCCGGTACGGAGGCGACATCCTGCTTCTGCGATAGGAAGAAAAAGTCCTCTGGGTTGAGCGTGTCAGAATCGGACATGATGATCGCACGCTCGATCGCGTGCTGCAGTTCTCGAATATTACCTGGCCAGCTGTACTTCTGTAGCTTTTTTGTTGTGGTTGGTGCGACCTTGGAGACAGCCTTACGGTACTTGCTTGCGTACTGACTCACAAAGTGATCGACAAGAAGAGGAATGTCCTCGAGCCTCTCTCGCAAAGGAGGGAGTTGGATTTCCACCGTGTTGATCCTGTACAGCAAGTCTTGGCGAAATGTGTTTTCCCCCACCATGTCGTATAGTGGCATGTTCGTCGCGCATATGAGGCGGATGTCGATGGCCATTGGCTTGTTGGCACCGATCCTGGTTACCTCTCTGCTTTGAATGACAGTGAGAAGCTTGGACTGCAGCGGCAAGCTGAGGTTGCCAATCTCGTCGAGAAAGAGAGATCCTTTGTTCGCGACTTCGAATCTGCCGGCCCGGTCTTCCTTGGCGTCAGTAAATGCCCCCTTCTTGTGACCGAAGAGCTCACTTTCAAATAGTGTCTCGGTGATGGCTCCCATGTCCACACCAATAAAAATATTGTCTTTGCGTAGCGACTTCTGGTGTATAGCTCTGGCAATCAATTCCTTACCTGTGCCATTTTCTCCAAGGATCAGGACATTCGCGTCTGTCGCCGCCACTTTGTCAATTACCTTAAATACGTCCTTGATCGCGTCGCTGGTACCAATGATATCTTTAAATGCAAGATGGCTGTCATCCTGCAACTGCTTCTTTGTTTGCTTGAGTTGGGTGACTTCCTCGTATGATTTCTTGAGTCTGGATGCGCTGTGGAGCGTAGCTAACAACTTTTCGTTCTGCCATGGCTTTAGCACGAAGTCCGTGGCCCCCGCTTTCAGCGCCTTGACGGCCATCTCAACATCCCCAAAGGCTGTGATAAGAATTACAACGGCCTGGGGATCCTTATCCAGGATCTGCTCAAGCCAGTAAAACCCTTCTTTACCACTGGTGATGTCCTTACTGAAGTTCATGTCCAGTAGGATGAGGTCGAAGGACTCATTATTTAAGAGAAATGGGATCTTCTTTGGATTCTTTTCTATGATGACTTCTTTGGCGTGCTTCTTCAAAAGCATTTTCGCGGCCAGTAACACATCCTCATCGTCGTCGATGATCAGTATACGTCCAAGTTCTTTTTCCACGTGTCGGAGGTTTTAGTTTTTGTTAGTGCCAGAAATTATGCCATATGCCTCCAGGCTCAGCAGGGGCAATTTATGGAAATTTGATTGTTCACAAACGGACAATGTGAGCGTTTTGTTTTCGGGCACATTGGCAGAGAGCAATTGGCTTTACGCAAGAATATTTGGTAATAGTGATGATTCATCAAAATATTATGGCTATTCGAGGGTATCGGGAGATGGCCATACCGTATTTCGTAAATGTTTCGTTTTTCGTTTCTTATTTATACATAAGATTGATTATCTTCGAGATGTTGTTGTGGATTAAGAATTTTAATTAGTCCTTTTATTTTGAGTTTTTGACCTTTGGGTTCAGGTTGACCGCCTGAACCTTTTTTTTGGTCGAAATCGAACACTTTCTGTATCATTCTGTACAGCCCCACCACTCCCCGATTTTACTGAAATTTTTTAATCGACTGATTTTTAGCCAGTTACGAATAATGGCATCCTAATTGGCATTCCATTGGCACGAACGATACCCATAGCCTAAAATCCCTTATGGATCGAAAAATTAAAAAGAAGAAGTGGACACTGAAGCGCATCCTGACGATCGGAGCAGGTGCTGTGTTCCTGATGTTTGTAGTTTATAGCTTCATCTTCGCGGAAGGAGGAGCGCGACTCAACGTTGAACTGGAGAAGATCAACGTAGCCACTGTACACGAGGGAGAGTTCATGGAAACGATCCCAGTAGATGGCACGGTAATGCCCATCAAAACCATTCGACTGGATGCCATTGTGGGTGGTGTCGTGGAAAAGAAATATTACGAGGGTGGTATCCTGGTGGATGAAGGTGATACGATCCTGAAGCTTTCCAACAACGACCTCGTTCAAAACTTTGTTCGTGAAGAAACACAGGCTTTCATCCTGGTCAACAACCTGGAAAATACCAAGCTGAGCCTCCAGAGAAGTCAGTTTGATCTGAAGCGACAGCTGACGCAGCTTGATTATCAAATCGATCAGGCCAAAGATGCCTACGAAAGAGGCGAGCCATTATTTGAAGAGAAGATCATCTCAGAGCAGGAGTACCTTAACCTCAAGCGTGAGTATGAGCGCTTAAAGGAGACTCGGGCCATCCAAATAGAATCCAACCGATTTGATTCGATGAACGCTGTACTGCAAATTGCTCAGGCGGAGAACACACTGCAGCGGACGCGACGAAACATTGAAATGATCAAGGGTAACCTGGAGAATCTTTACATCCGCGCCCCGATTTCTGGACGCCTGTCCACAGTGGTCGCCGAAGTTGGGGAATCCATCGCACCAGGACAGAACATCGGCCAGATCGACGATCTTAATGGATTCAAAGTGCGAGCACAAATTGATGAGCACTATATCAGCCGTATCTACGAGAGCTTGCAGGGGACATTCCCACTGGCAGGCCAGGAGTACGGACTATCCATTCGAAAAATCTATCCTGAAGTGACCGGTGGTTTGTTTTCTGTTGACATGGAATTCACCGATACCATCCCTGGGGGACAAATCAGAAGAGGTCAGACATTGCAGATCCGACTACAGCTGAGCCAAAAAATCACCGCCGTGCAAATCCCGAGAGGTAGCTTCTATCAGACCACGGGTGGTAACTGGATCTTTGTCGTCGATGCTTCCGAATCGTATGCCGTACGAAGGGACATCAGATTGGGACGCCAAAACCCCAGGTACTACGAAGTGTTGGAGGGATTGCAACCTAATGAGAAAGTTGTTGTCTCTTCATACGATGGGTATGAAGATAAAGACCGACTTGTCTTCAAATAGCCACCGAATAACTCAACAATAACGAAATACTTAAATAGCACAAAATGGAAAACGCGAAGCAATTGATCAAAACATCGGGCTTGAAGAAGTTCTACTACACCGATGAGATCGAAACTACCGCTCTTGCCGGAGTGAACCTCGAAGTGAAGGAGGGCGAATTTGTCGCCATCATGGGTCCTTCTGGTTGCGGTAAGTCAACACTACTTAACATCATCGGCCTTCTCGACAACCCTTCTGAGGGTGACTTCCACTTCGGTGAATTGGAGATCTCTGGCTATTCAGAGCGTAAGAGAGCGGACCTCAGAAAAGCCAACATTGGATTCGTCTTCCAGAGCTTCAACCTGATCGACGAACTCACTGTTTATGAGAACATCGAGCTTCCGTTGATCTATTTGAAGTACTCTTCCGCCGACAGAAAGAAGCGAGTAGAGGAAGTAATGGAGCAGATGAAGATCATGCACCGACGCAACCACTTCCCTCAGCAGCTCTCTGGAGGTCAGCAGCAGCGTGTGGCTATCTCCCGAGCGGTGATCGCCAAGCCTAAGCTAATACTAGCGGATGAGCCTACAGGAAACCTGGATTCAGCAAATGGCCAGGAGGTGATGAATCTCCTTACAGAGCTGAACGAGAACGGTACTACAGTAATTATGGTGACGCACTCACCTATTGATGCAGAATATGCACACAGAGTGATCCACCTATTCGATGGCCAGATTGTATCTGAAAATATCAATACGAAGGATTCTGCCCTCGTCTGATAGCCACGAACATCCAGCATTTTGTGCCTTGAGGAGAACTCAAAGGCCATAACTCAAAATAGAATACCTAGTTGCATGTCCATAAAAGGGCTATCCGTTAGGGTAGCCTTTTTACTAACTCTCAAATTGAAAAATGCGAAAAATTGCTTTTTTACTGGTAGGTTTCGTCGTGGCCTCTATGGCCAAAGCACAAGACGAAAGACAAGTCAGGGTGCTCACCCTGGACGAATGCATCGAAATCGCGCTGAGCAACAACCTGGATATTAAGCGAGCTGGCAATAATGAACTGATTGCCCGATCCAACAATCTTCAGTCGCTCATGCAGTTTCTGCCATCTATCAATGCTGGCATCAACTGGGACATCTCTGTCGGCAACCAGTTCGACAACAATACCGGTCAGGTGGTGAATGTTTCCACCCAGCGATCGAATCCCTCGGTCTCTGCGAATTGGGTGGTTTTTCAGGGCCTGAGCAATTTTCACCAAAGAAAACAGCGTGAGAATGAATTGATCTCGGCGGAGATGAATAAGGACAATTCAGAACTCAACACAGAAGCGAGCATCCTTTCCTTTTATCTGAATGTGATACTTAGCGAAGAAAACATCAAAATCGCTCAGCAGAGAGTGGATCTTCTTACCGCGCAACTGGACCGTGAGGTGAAAAGAGAATCTGTTGGCGTGGGCAACCTTGAGTCCGTCTACAACTTTAGATCGCAACTAGCCAATGAGCAACTGAACCTCATCAATTTCCAAAACACCTTTAGAAGAAACAAATTGCAGCTTTTGCAAGCCATGCAGCTGGATCCTACCGAGTATGACTATAAGGTAGAACCCTATCCTTTGGCGGATAGCGTCATACTTTCGGAGCCTGATATTTTTGCAAGGGTCTTGGATGAGGCCATGAATTACAACCCCTCTGTCAAAGCTGCAGAGGCGGGTAGAAGGGCTTCTTTGTACCAATACCGTGCTGCGCAAGGCCTTAGGCTTCCCACGATCTCGGTCCTTGGTGTCTATGGTAGCAACTACTCATCAAATGGTGCATTCAACCCTGAAACAGATGACTTTGAAACTGATGCCACATTCTTTGAGCAGTTGGGATACAATGAGTTTCAGTTTTTGCGATTTGATCTCAATCTGCCCCTCTTTACGAGATTCAATAATCACAACAGGATCCAAACTGCGAAACTGGCCCTGGCCAATGCAGAGTTGGACAATGAGCAGGCGAGGCTCAATGTTACCAATACCGTGCAGACTGTATATCTCGATCTGATAAATGCACAGGCAACCTATAGATCTGCCCATGAAAACCTCGAGTCCCTGAAGCAGTCATTTGACTTCATGCAGAAGAGATTCGAAACTGGCAACAGTGATTTCTATACCTACCTTGAGAGTCTCAACAACAAGAACAGGGCTGAGATAGAACTCTCCAATGCGAAATACAGCATTGCTTTGAGAAAGAGGATCCTCGAATTGTACAGAGGGCTACAGACTACTCCGTACTAAGCTGGTAGGTGTCCACCTGCCTTCTTCCTATGAAGTGGTAATTGGCACCGCGCCTGATGACCGTCTGATATTCAGCTACAGGAGCTTGGATAATCGTCGGTTGCGCGTCTTTGGATAGTTGTTGCCTGATCAATTTGCCGTCAGCGTAGAGGACCAATTCACTTTGATCGATATGAGCATAGCTGAGGCTGGGCTGCTCAACTGTCATTATTGGATTCCCGAAGAGGTCAAAAATCCATACCCCGGTTTCATTATCTACGATAAGTAACAGGTTGCGCTGTGCTTTGAAAAAGACCACTTCCTTCAAAGGAAAATCAACCAAAAGAGGAGTCGATTGAACAATCGTTCTGGTCAGCGGATCCACCTTCTCAATTGTGAGTGGGCTCGACCGCAATAGCCAGATGTGCCGATCTAACCCGGGGGTAGCCAGCCATGCAAAGCTGCTCGCGAACGAGCTGATGTCATAAACCACCGGATTGCTCATGAAGCGGTCAAGGACAATGGCCTGTTGATTATCACGAAAGAACATGAATGGCAACAGCGTATTGCGCCCTTCAATGAGCGTAGTGCTTCCACTATTGGGGTAAGCAAACAACTGATTCGTTCCATCCGCGGCATACTTCGTAATCGTCCCGGTCTTTGTGCCTACATAGATGGCCCCGCGATCGTCGAATGAATAGGCTGTGATATCCTCATTCACCGCGAACGAGGACTGGAGTTCCCAGCTCTGTGACTGGCAGAATACCGGTAGCATTATCAAAAAAATGACTTTAACCTTCATAGCGATGAAGGGCTACTTGCGATCCGTCGAAGGAAGCATAAGTGTGATAATGAAACCAATCGCCCAGGTTGATATAATGTGTCTTTTCCACAGCCTGATCGGCTGGCATATGGCGATGGCCGAAGATATAGCAGTCATGATGTTGGGAGGCCTCCACACTGCGGATGTGTTGTATCAGCCATTCATCATCACCCTTGAATTGGTCCTCTTTTTTGTCACTGGCTTTGCGACTGCTGTGGGACCATCGTTGCGCAATCCACATGCCCACATTGGGGTGTAGCCAGTTGAATAACCACTGACAAATGGGGTTGCTAAAGAAGCGCTTGATGACCTTGTATTTATGGTCTCCTGGCCCCAAACCATCTCCATGCCCAACGTAGAGTACTTTCCCATTACATTCGAAGCAGGTCGGTGATTGATAAATGGGAATGCCTAACTCCTCGGTGAAGTAGCCAAACATCCACATGTCATGATTACCGGTAAAGAATACTATTGGGATACCCTGGTCAATGAGCGAGGCGAGCTTGCCCTGAAAACGGATGAACCCCTTGGGGATCACATGCTTGTACTCAAACCAAAAGTCGAAGATATCTCCTACAAGCACCACTCCGGCTGCCGTGGGGGCGATGTCCTCAAGCCAGGCTATGATCCTCTTTTCCCGTTGCAGGCTAGAATCACGATCGGGGACACCGAGGTGGAAGTCACTCGCGAAGTAGAGCTTCTTGCCTTCTTCAATGTGTTGGAACCGGAGGTCTATCATAAAAAAGGGAGCCGTAGCTCCCACAATATATGATTAGATATCTAAATGACTCTTTATTAAACAGAGGCAGAGGTGTCCTCAGTAGGCTCTTTCGTGTTTTCTGCTCCGTTGTCCTCCGGTGCAGCATCTGTGGAAAGGTCCTCCAGCACCTCGCTGGACTCGCCCTCAGGTGCTTCCTCGGATTTGTCTTCTCTCTGAGTGAATTCCTCGTATGTAGTCTTGGTCTCAAATGGACGCTTGCCAATCAATCGCTCAAGGTCGCTTTGGAAAATGATTTCCTTCTCCAGTAGTTCTTTAGCGACGATCTCCAGCTCCTCTCTCTTATCTTCCAGCAACGACCTTGTCCTGTCATACGCCTGTTCGATGAGATTCTTTACCTCCTTGTCAATCAGCTCTGCAGTCGCTTCGGAATAAGGCTTCGTGAAGTTGTACTCACTCTGCTTCGAATCGTAGAATGATAGATTACCCACCTTGTCGTTCATTCCATAAACTGTGACAATGCTGTAAGCCATCTTTGTGATGCGCTCAAGGTCGCTGAGAGCGCCTGTCGATATTTTTTCGAAGACAATCTCCTCGGCCGCTCTTCCTCCCAAGGCCATGCACATTTCGTCCACGAGCTGCTCGGTTTGATAGAGGAACTGTTCCTTTGGCAGATACTGCGCATATCCCAGAGCAGCCACTCCTCGGGGAACGATACTTACTTTCACCAACGGGTCGGCATGCTCGAGATACCAACCAGCAATCGCGTGACCCGCTTCGTGGTAAGCCACGATTCTCTTTTCTTCGGGAGATATGATTTTGTTCTTCTTTTCCAGACCGCCAATCACTCTGTCGATGGCATCCTGGAAGTCGTGCATCTCCACTTTTTCCTTATCCCGTCGAGCGGCGATCAGTGCCGCTTCGTTGCAGACGTTGGCAATCTCGGCACCAGCAAAGCCCGGTGTTTGTGCGGCCAATTTTTTGGGATCTACATCTTCGTGAAGCTTGATGGGCTTCAGGTGCACTTTGAATATGGCTTCACGACCTACGATGTCAGGTTTGTCGATGCTGATTTGTCGGTCAAATCTTCCAGGTCTCAAAAGCGCTGAGTCCAGAACATCCGGCCGGTTAGTTGCAGCGAGGATGATCACACCAGAATCAGTGCTGAATCCGTCCATCTCCACCAGCAAGGAGTTAAGTGTATTCTCACGCTCATCATTGGAACCAGGCATCTGTCCACGGCCTCTTGATCTTCCTATGGCATCGATTTCGTCAATGAAGACGATACAGGGCGCTTTTTCTTTTGCCTGCTTGAAGAGGTCACGTACCCGCGCTGCACCTACACCGACAAACATTTCTACGAAGTCCGATCCTGAAAGCGTAAAGAAGGGGACTGCTGCTTCACCAGCTACGGCTTTTGCCAGGAGCGTCTTACCAGTGCCTGGAGGGCCTACTAGCAGGGCACCTTTAGGGATTTTACCACCAAGCTTGGTGAACTTCCCAGGGTTCTTGAGGAAGTCCACGATTTCTTTGATCTCTTCCTTGGCTTCATCCAGGCCAGCTACGTCCTTGAACGTGATCTTTACCTTGTTTTCGGCGTCGAACAGGGCGGCGCGAGATTTGCCAATATTGAAAATCTGCCCGCCGGGGCCACCTCCACCGGTCATCCGACGCATCAGAAACCAAAAACCGAAGATGAAAAGGAAGAAAATCCCGTAAGTGAACAAAAAGTCTGTGAAATCAGACCGTTCTTCTACCTTATATCCAATCCGCTGCTCCTCGGGAAGTTGCTCCTGCACACGATTAAAGTTGTCGACGAAGATTTTCGTGTCTACAATTCGAAACTTATAATGCGGTCCCGTCTGATTGTTGAAGGGATTAGAGTTCTCTAGATCAATACGGTATTTGGCATTTTGGAGGGCCTCTTCTTTCAAGGTGACCTCTACCATATCTTTATTCTTGATGAGCAGGACTGTCTGAACGTCATTTCTCACCAACATCTCCTCGAACTGCTTGTCCGTAATCTCCTTGGCGGCATTGCTATTGCTCAAATAGGTAAATCCAAGCACCGAAGCAATGAGAATGACAATCACCCATACTTGGTAATTGCTTCTTCCCGGTCCCCCCATCAAATTCTTTTTCTGCCGTGGTTTATCTCCCATCTACTTTGATTTCAAAATATTCTATTAACAAACGCGCATGTGGACATTTAGTTCTGGTTTTCGATGCTCTCGATTTTAGCATCACCCCACAACTCTTCTAGCGCATAAAACGATCTCTTTTCGATATTGAAGACGTGTGCTACAACGTCTACATAGTCAATAAGTATCCATTCCCGATTGGTTTGACCTTCTTTCCTCCAGGGTTTTTGTGATGAAGCTTTGCGGACATGTTCTTCAATGGACTCAGCGATCGCATCTATTTGAGTGTCAGACGTGCCAGAACATATGATGAAGAAGTCGGCAACTGCATGTTTTATCGATCTGAGATCCATGACCACAATATCGGAAGCCTTTTTTTCTGTCATCCCCTCGACCACCAGGTCACACAACCTTTTGGAATCTACAGCTTCCTCAATGGGTTTTGTCATTCATTGTCATAATTTAGGTATAAAACTACACAATTCCAGTTGCATAAATTCTTTGCCAAAACCTCCTTTCTGGGAAAAAACATCATATATCTGCCACATTGTCACTCTACCAATGACCTACTGCAACAATACGTCAAATCGGGGCACGCGAAAGAAGGAACGATTGTCATAGCGGATTTTCAGACCGCCGGACGCGGACAAAGAGGCAATTCCTGGGAGAGCGAGTCTGGGGAAAATCTCCTGTTTTCATTTTGCGTGAAACCTGACTTTCTGGATAGTCGCAAACAGTATTTCTTAAATGTGGTAACGGCGGTATCAATGGCCGAGACTATAGAGTATTTTGCGAATGACGGTTTGGTTGTCGAAGTGAAGTGGCCCAACGATCTTTATATAAATGACAGGAAGTGCGCGGGTATATTGCTGGAGACACAGCTAACAGGTAAGCGACTCGAGAACGCTGTAATAGGCATCGGCTTGAATCTCAACCAGGAGGAATTCGCCGACTTGAACGCTACAAGTTTGCGGATTGAGGGCTTGGAAGTGGATCGCTGGGAGTTGCTGGAGCAGTTTTGCCTGCTTTTCGAGCAACTGTACCACTTGTTACAAGAGGAGGGAGAGGAGGAGCTGAGGCAGCGCTATCTGTCACGCCTTCGGTGGCTGCATGAGCCCCACGAATTTCAACTGACCAAGAGCGGGCGAGCGGTTAACGGTACGATAGCGGGCATCGATGAAATTGGTCGTTTGCGTCTGCAATATGACGGTACGGAGCAGATATTTGACATTCAGCAGATTAAGTTCATTGCGTGATGTCCTTTTTGTTACTTTTGCAAGCCGAAATTGAATATGGAAATGATCGACACGAAAGAAAATTTCAAGGTAAAGGACATTGCCCTCGCTGATTGGGGCAGGAAGGAAATTGAACTGGCAGAGGCCGAAATGCCAGGTTTGATGGCACTTCGCGAAGAATACGGCGATTCCAAGCCGCTTGCAGGCGCTCGCATTGCAGGCTGTTTGCATATGACGGTGCAGACTGCCGTTCTCATCGAAACACTCACTGCTCTGGGTGCAGAAGTGACATGGTCATCATGCAACATCTTCTCGACGCAGGATCATGCCGCTGCCGCTATTGCGAAAGCAGGGGTCCCAGTATTCGCCTGGAAGGGCATGAACGAAGAAGAGTTCGACTGGTGCATCGAGCAGACGTTGTTTGCATTCCCCGACGGTAAGCCGCTCAACATGATTTTGGATGATGGCGGAGACCTTACCAATATGGTTTTCGATAAGTACCCTGAATTGGCAAAAGACATCAAGGGACTTTCTGAAGAGACGACTACTGGAGTATTGAGACTCTACGAGCGCGTAAAGAACGGCACATTGCCTATGCCCGCTATCAACGTAAATGACTCCGTGACCAAGTCGAAGTTTGACAACAAGTACGGTTGCAAAGAATCCCTGGTGGACGCTATCCGCCGTGGAACTGACTTGATGCTGGCTGGTAAGGTAGCTGTCGTAGCGGGGTATGGTGACGTAGGAAAAGGTTCTGCTGCCTCCCTTCGTGGAGCTGGAGTCCGAGTGATCGTCACTGAAATCGATCCCATTTGTGCGCTGCAAGCCGCTATGGATGGCTTTGAGGTGAAGCCGATGGCCAATGCTGCCCCTCGAGCAGATATCATCGTCACGGCGACTGGTAACAAAGACATCATTCGTGAGGAGCACTTCCGTGCGATGAAGGATAAGACTATCGTTTGCAACATCGGTCACTTCGATAACGAAATCGATATGGCTTGGCTCAATGGCACTTATGGAAGTACCAAGGTGGAAATCAAGCCTCAGGTAGATCTATATTCCATCGATGGCAATGACATCATTGTATTGGCTGAAGGTAGATTGGTAAACCTGGGTGTGGCAACAGGTCACCCTTCATTCGTAATGTCCAACTCCTTCACAAATCAGACGTTGGCACAGATCGAACTCTGGCACAACTCTGACCAGTATGAGAATCAGGTTTACACCCTGCCGAAGCACCTGGATGAGAAGGTCGCCTATCTCCATCTAGAAAAGATCGGTGTGGAGCTTGAGACGCTGACAGACGATCAGGCCAAGTACATCGGCGTAGAGGTGAAAGGCCCCTTCAAGCCAGAGTACTACAGGTACTGATAATAGAAATTAGTCAATTTGAAGCGGCCAAAAGGCCGCTTTTTTTGTTGCTTTATGATTGTTAGCAATTAGCTTTTTACGACTACAAATGGCGGATATATCATGCCCATAGTTACTAAGAGCACATTCGATACTTTTCGGTTGTTGGAAGAAAGGCTGCAGCATTCACAGAGGACCTTCTACACGCGATTTGGTGACGGCGATTTATATCTCTTGATGGGTAAGAGTTATCGCAACCATAGTTATAATGAGGAGATCCGTGCTGAAATGGAGTCCTCTATACTGATTGATGATCCGGCCTATCTCAAGGCCATGTGTGTGAATTACGAACTGGACCCTGGCATGGAGGCGGGTCTGTTTACGCTCTATCCTGACAATCATGAGATGGCGGACTTCCTCGCGGAAAAGTATTCACCCGGGAGAGATTGGGTGTTCGAACATCACTTCACGTTCCCTTACTATGCTGTATTCTATCCGGTGGAATTCAACGTCTTTTTCGATCTTCATGTGAGGCCGACTCGCAAGCTATTTGTGGGTGGAGTCGACAGGTCGGTGGCGGAGAAGTTATTTGGAGAGATACATGAGTACGTAAGGACACCTATTAGAAATGCCTACAGCCAAATAGATAAGTGGTGGCCGGAAGTACTGGAGAAAGCCCAAAATGTGGACTTGGTGATTCCCACTGCCGGAGCTGCAAGTAAGATCATTAACAAGCGGTTATGGGAAGCAGGGTACCATGGGAACAGCATTGATGTAGGTGCACTGATAGACTGGGTTGATGGTAGGCGAAGCAGGAAGTGGATCAAGCTTATGGGGCATCGGATCAACAATGTCCTCTCCACTGGCTCCAGGGACACATCGTGGCGTTATGGGATGTACTTCAGATATAGGGAGACATACTACGCTGTGCGTCTCTTGTGGAAAACGTTGAGAGGTAAGCGCTGAGGTCGGGACTAGTTCCGGTAGAGTGTATCCAGCTGCTGCACGGTCTTTTCAATATAATAGCCCTCGAGCTTTTCTTTGGCCATAGACGTTATGCCATGCCTCAGTTCATCGTTAGCCATCAACGCCAAAAGCGCCTTTGCGAACCCATCATGATCTTCTGGCTCCACCAGCATTCCCGTGATTCCATTCTCGATGATCTCTACGATGCCGCCAACATTGCTGGCTACGACGGGTACATCGCATTGCATGGCATTCAGTAGCGTCGTGGGGAAACCTTCTGAAAGCGACGGGAAAAACAGTATGTCGAAGGAGTTGATCCACTCGAGCGGGTTATTTTGAAATCCGGGGAGGAGAATGAGCTTTGCTAGTCCCATTTTCCGTACGCGATCAATGAGATCTTTCCTCAGAGGCCCGTCACCTATCCAGACAAATACGATGTTTGACTGGGTTTTTAGCACCTTATCCGCTACGCGTAAAAATCCCTCGGGATTTTTCTCCGATGTGAAAGCGGCCGCATATCCTATGACGAATGGTTTCTCTTCCAGTCCAGTCAAGTCCATATATGGGATCCGTTCCACCTCGCCTGCTCTCTCAATTGCACTGGGTATCACAATGGTCTTTGCAGTTGGGACGGATTGGAGGACAACCTCTTCGGCTGCTTTTGAAACACAGATCACGTGTTGGGCGCGTCGGTATTTCCATCTTGAAAATGCATTATCTGATATGGGGAAGGTCGTTCTCTTTGTAACGATTAGTTTGGCAGTATTTCCAAAAATCGTGCTGATGGCCCCTACTGCGTGAGCTTTTGGTGTGTGGCAGTGAAGTACGTCGATGTTTTCCCTTTGGCAGAGCCTTGCCAGTTTCCAGGCGGAGTCGATGTTGATACTCGACCTTAGCCCAAGGTGACACCTTTTGATGTTCAGGTTTTTTGATCGCAGATCTAGTTCACCACCTTTTTTGCATACCAAAGCATTGTTCCAAAGCGTACCCGTATAGCTAAGCAATAGATGGAGTTGGCGTTCGCCACCTCTCCATGTCGCCTCACCATTGACATGCAGAACAGAGATGCTCATTGGAAGGCATAAGTGAGGCTGAACAGCGAGCCGAAGAACTGACCAAAGCCCTTTTCATCATAGCCAAAGGTGGCGCCCAGAGTCCACGGAGTTTCTTTAAATGATTTATTGAGATCCAGCATGAGATAGTGCGTTCTCACACCATCAGCAAAAAAGTAGTTCGGGTCCCTCGTCCAACTATAAAGGAAGCCTCCATACAGTCCGGAGTACGTACCGTAATTCTCAGAGAAAGTCACTTTCATGGTGTAGTCGATGTCGAGGGGTACGATATTCCCTTTTATCGCTATGTGCTGCGCTTGCACACGATTATTCACGACGAAGCTCTCGTCCAGGATGTCGATCCCCTTAAGGTCAAATACTCTGTCAGAAGTCAAAAACAGCGCATTTCCGATGATATATCCCTTGTGTGTATTTCCATTTGGGTAGGCTCGATTGGTGTAGTAGCTATCGCGGCCACCATGTTCCAGGCCGTTATTGGCCTCGCGCTCGATGATATTCAACATTCCCTGAAATGTCAGCCCTTCTGTGACGATTCCAAACTCGTCGAGCACAAACTGGTCATAGTCCAGCGCCCGCAGCTCGGAGTTGAAGTACCCTCGTCCATTGATATAGGGGTCCGGAAGTCCTTCGCCACTTTGGTTCAGTGTATTGAGGTTTTCATACAGTATTTCCTGTATCCACTTCTGGTTTCTTAGTTTGATATGAATGCCAAGCAAATAGTCCTTGTTCTTGCCGGAGAAGTCCTTGAGTCCGGAGCCATCAGACCAAGGCTGTTGATAGTACATGGCGATGCCGAGATCTTTGGTCTCAATGTCGAGACCATAGTCCATGATGCCAAAATGCGCGCCCGCAGCATTGCTCATGTCTCCGTTGAAGTTGGAAGTACTGGACTGGCGCCCAAAGAAGACCTCCCAATATTTGGCAGAAAGCTCTTCTCCGTTCAGTGTTCCGCCGAAGATTGCATTATGCGCAAAGCCAGCGTGGACATTGACAGGCAGTTTGCGGGTCCTGGCGTATATGTATTTCTCCATATACCAGGGCTTCGCTACTTCACGGTCCTCTTCAAGTCTGGCCTGGCTTAGAGCGCCTCTTATTTGTAAGTACCCTTTTGTCCATGGGAAATTCGTGTATTGAATTATTCCGATAGTTACCCGTGGGATGGTGGGAGCATTTTGGCTTAAAAAGAGATTACCAGTGCTGAGTTCGTCGGGAAAGGCGACATTGTTGACCTCATTTTTGCCTATTTGCAGGTCAAACATTTTCCAGCCCAGATTGAGATAAAGCTCATGGAAAAATGCCCTGTCCGTTTTCACCAACCCATCTATCTCGGCTTCAAGATACCAGTCCTTCGTGCGAATGAAATCGTATTTGATCTCTCCACGAACGTATCCATCGAATTGATCGCCGCCATCGATGAACCCGAAACGGTTGAATGTGAGCCAGTGCGGCATGGCCCCTCCTATCGAGAAGCCTGCCAAAGACTCGACTTTTGCTGAAAGTCTTAGGGAATCTGACTCTTGTGCCTGCAGATTCGCTACGCAACAAAGAAGAGTCAAAAGAAAAGTCGGTAATACGGCTCTATTCATTATCAACTGCCCCTACCAGCAAATTCAGTACCACAATGTAAAAGATGCGACTTTCTGCAGGGAACTTATGTCACCTAAAGTCGTAAAACCATGTAGCGACATGCATTGAAGGATTTATACTGGGTAACAAGCAATGATAGAAACAAAAGACGTACTCGCAAATAGCGAGGAATCCAATATATCAACGAAATATGAATACAACGATCAGGAGAAGGGCAAGATCTTTTACGATGAGTTCATGCCCCACATTGATTCGATGTACAATTTCGCGTACAGACTGACATTTGATGAGGATGATGCCAAGGATCTGGTACAGGATACTTACCTGAAAGCTTATCGCTTTGTCAGTAGTTTCCAGCGGGGGACGAATGCCAAGGCTTGGCTTTATAGAATTCTTAAGAATAGCTTCATCAATGACTTCCGCAAGAAGAGCAAGCAGCCGGCAAAAGTAGATTATCAGGAAGTCGAGAACTTCTATAACTCAGACGATGTTGATGACAACAAAACGGTCGACCTGAGGATCGACACTGTGAAGGACATGATTGGGGATGAGGTCAGCAATGCACTCAATTCCCTGGCTGTGGACTTTAGGACGGTGATCATTCTATGTGATTTGGAAGGCTTCACCTACGAGGAAATGGCCAAGATATTGGACATACCTATTGGGACCGTTAGGTCAAGGCTGCACAGAGCGCGAAACTTGCTGAAGGAGAAGTTGCAGTCTTATGCCCGAGAGATGGGTTTTGGTAAAAGCGAAAATTGAACCTACTGAAATATAAAATGGGACTTAAAAGTGATGAGCATTCGGAGTGTCAGAAGTTCCTCAAATTGATTTCGTTGCTATTGGACAATGAAGCATCGGAGGAAGAGGAGCAGTACTTGTCAGAACATATGGACGAATGTTCGCCGTGCTTTCAGAAGCTAGAAACTGAAAAGGAATTCAGGGAGCTTCTGAGAGCCAAAGTAGGGAAAGTAGACGTGCCTGCAGACCTTGTAAACGCTATCAAGACTAAGATAAAATCCTTAGCTTAGCGTGCATGAATAAAGGGAAGGCGTTGATTTTTTCGGCACCGTCAGGTGCCGGAAAAACCACGATCGTGCACCATCTCATTAAGAAGTATCCAAACCTCTCATTTTCTATCTCGGCCACCACACGCAAGCGCCGGGAGAATGAAATTGATGGCGTCGATTATCACTTCCTCACTCCCGAGGAATTCAAAAAGAAAATCGATGAGCAGGCCTTCCTGGAATGGGAGGAAGTCTACAGCGGCCACTACTACGGCACGCTCAAGACAGAGGTAGAAAAAATCTGGAATTCTGGGCGGCATGTCATCTTTGACGTGGATGTGGAGGGAGGTCTTTCCCTCAAGACCGCATTGGGAGACCAGGCCCTGGCTGTATTCGTAAAGGTGAGTGACCTGGATACGCTTAGGAAGCGACTGGAATCGCGCCGGTCCGAATCTTCATCCACCCTGGCCATTAGAATGGACAAAGCGGCGAAGGAAATGCTCTACGAATCCCGGTTTGATCGCAGCGTGGTGAATGACAAGATCCACGTGGCGCTTGCAGAGGCAGAGAAAATGATCAGTGATTTCCTGTCGCCATGCGAGTAGGCTTATTCTTTGGCTCCTTCAACCCTATCCACACAGGACATCTCATCATTGCCAATTTGGCCTATGAGACTACCTCGATTGAGGAGTTGTGGTTCGTAGTTTCTCCCCAAAA
Organism: Cyclobacteriaceae bacterium; assembly: GCA_965227935.1. Taxonomy (GTDB): domain Bacteria; phylum Bacteroidota; class Bacteroidia; order Cytophagales; family Cyclobacteriaceae; genus JAWPMT01. The sequence continues at coordinate 78,754 of CBDDGS010000056.1, forward strand.
TCCTTTCAAAAAGAACAAGAACCTTCTTCACGAATTTGACAGAATTGACATGGTTCGGGCGGCCGTTCATAACCACTACCGATTCCGGGTTTCGGATATAGAGTTTGATATGCCGAGGCCGAGTTACACAATAGATACACTTGCAAGGCTTTCTGACAAGTATCCAGAGCATACCTTCCAACTGCTGATTGGGGAGGACAACCTGGATTCTTTTCACAAGTGGAAAAATCATGAGCAGATATTGGAGCATTATGGTTTGATAGTCTATCCACGGCCCAATGCAGCAAGTGACCAATGGAAGGAACATCCCAAAGTGGAATGGATGGACGCTCCGAAGATGGACATCTCTGCCACCTTCATTCGCAACTTGATAAAGAGCGGAAGGTCAGCAAAGTATCTGGTCACAGATGAAGTCCTGCAGTTGATCGAATCCCGAAAACTGTTTCAATAGTTTCTCGTTAAACGCATCAAACACAGCAATCAGCGGCGGAATACGGGCTAAATGGATGGACGTAGCCGGGGTTGTCGGAATGTTCCTAAATTTGAGATTCCTACATTGGATAAGTATCAATTATGGTTAGAAGACAACTATCAGTCATCTGTCTGATGACTTTCGCAATATTAGCCGGAGCACAGGATGGGGCAGTAGATAGCGATTTCGGCTACACAGAAGGAACCTACACCGACTCACGCGATGGCAAACAGTATGAGACGATCACTTTCAAAGTAGAACTGAAAGCCGGGATCATGGTAGAGCGGACCTGGTTTGCGGAGAATGTGAATTACGAGGTTCCCGGGTCCTATTGCTATGATGATGAGCCTGCGTATTGTGACAAGTTTGGAAGGCTCTACAATTACAAAGCGGCTAAGGAGGCATGTCCTGAGGGCTGGCACGTACCGACCATTGAAGAATGGAATACCCTGTTCAAACTATTTGGAGGAATGCACAAGGCCGGCGAGCACCTCACACCCGATGGCGATAGTCACATGAACATGTTGTACGGTGGATTTGCAGAGCCTGGTCACAAATTCAAGGACATTACGATCAGTGGCAACTGGTGGGATTCTGAGTTAAAGGGCTCGGACGCCGCAGGTATCATCACTATGGAGCACGGCACGAACGACATCGCCCATGCTGTAATTGGCAGCTATCATAAGTTGAGCAGCCGATGCGTCAAGTTCCACAATTAGGGAGAAAGGGTACCGACAGGCGTTCTTGTCAGATGGTCATGATATCCGACTCTTTCGTGGCGAGGAGTTCGTCGATCCTTTTCACGTGACTATCAGTCAGCTCCTGTACTTCATCTTCAGCGCCTTTCACGGCGTCTTCGGAGACGCCATCCTTCAATAGCTTCTTGAGGGAATCATTGGTTTCCTTCCGCACATTCCGGACGCTCACTTTACCATGCTCCGCCTCAGCTTTTGCCTGCTTTACAAGGGCCTTGCGACGTTCTTCCGTGAGTGCTGGTACGTTGATACGAACGATTTCGCCATCGTTTTGAGGGTTCAATCCGAGGTCACTATTGATGATTGCCTTCTCAATTTCAGGAATCATTGATTTTTCCCACGGCTTGATAGTGATCGTGCGCGGGTCCGGGGTATTGACGGATGCCACCTGATTAAGGGGAGTTGGATTGCCGTAGTACTCGACATGGAGTCCATCGAGCATTGCTGGAGATGCCTTCCCGGCCCGGATCTTGGCCAGCTCGGCTGCGGTGTGGGCGACGCTCTTATCCATGCTTTCTTTGGCATGGTCCAGGTAGAAGTCAATCTCTTCGTCCATTGCTTTGTTTTTCGAATTTATGATATCAATGTTCCAATTTCTTCGCCTTCAACGAGCCGGCCCAAATTTCCCGGCTTGTTCATATCAAAAACGATGATAGGTAGGTCGTTTTCCTGGCACAAGGTAAATGCCGTCATGTCCATAACACTAAGACCTTTCTCATACACCTCCTGAAAAGAGATCTTCGAGTATTTTGTGGCATCAGGGTCTTTTTCCGGGTCAGCACTGTACACGCCGTCAACCCGCGTTCCCTTCAAAACTACTTCAGCCTCTATTTCTATCGCTCTTAGACTAGCTGTGGAATCGGTCGTAAAATATGGATTGCCGAGGCCCGCACCAAAGATGACGATTCGACCTTTTTCAAGGTGTCGAATGGCCCGGCGTCGAATGAAGGGCTCGCAGACTTTTTCCATTTCGAGCCCACTCATGAGACGAGTATATGCGCCATTTTTTTCCAGAGAGCTTTGAAGCGCCATGGCGTTGATGACGGTGGCCAGCATGCCCATATAGTCTCCCTGCACCCGGTCAATTCCAGCACTTTCTGCCTGGACGCCCCTGAAGATGTTACCACCACCTATCACGAGCGCGAGCTCTACACCCATGTCATGCACTTTTTTGATTTCTGACGAGTACTGCTCAAGCCGTGTTGGGTCTATGCCATATTGCTGATTGCCCATGAGCGCCTCGCCACTCAACTTCAAAAGGATGCGTTTATATTTCATTCTGGGGCTGGATTTTGCGGGCAAATATATGCATAACTACCTGACCAATGGCACGCCTATAACTTGATGACAACATCGTTCTTTTGCACGGTTTGCCCAGATTCGGAATTTACGCCAGATACGATACCAGCCGACGGTGATTTAACGATGTTCTCCATCTTCATCGCTTCAAGTATGAACAACGGAGTGCCTTCTTCAATTTCATCTCCCTCATTGACGAGGATCTCGATTATTCTGCCCGGCATAGGTGCCCTGACCTCATTTTCCTGATTCTCCTCGCTCTTTTGAAAGCCCATCTTATTTCGGAGTTCTTGAAAAGGATCCTGTGCCCGCACTTCGAGTTCCTTCCCATCCACACCTATTATATAGGTGTCTCCTTCTCTACCCAACACCCAGACTTCTTTGTCGACACCATCTATCGTAATGATGTACTTGTTTTTGGACTGAGGGCTTACGGTTGCACGTGGACCTTTTTCAATCGCGACGGCACCATTGGAGATGTCCGTTTGGTAGGCCTCGTTGTTTATTATAAATGCTTGTTTCATGTCTTTCCAATGACTACCGTGAAAGATGCTAAACAAAATTGAAATCGTAAAATCAAAATTTTCTAGGAGATGCTCAAACAAGCTTTGATTAAAATAAAATTCCGTATAATTTTGCCATCCCTTTTTCGCGACATGTGGAAAAGGTTGTTCTTTATAGGGGGGATACCAAAGCGGCCAACTGGGGCAGACTGTAAATCTGCTGACTTATGTCTTCGTAGGTTCGAATCCTGCTCCCCCCACGTATTGTAAACAAGCGGGTGTAGCTCAGTTGGTAGAGCGACAGCCTTCCAAGCTGTAGGTCGCCGGTTCGAACCTGGTCACCCGCTCGAGTTGACTTTGAGTAGTCGGTTCAAAGTTCTGAGCAACGTTATTCGAAGCTTTGAGCTGCGAGCTCAGAGGCTTAAGCCGACGTAGCTCAGGGGTAGAGCGCTTCCTTGGTAAGGAAGAGGTCACGGGTTCAATTCCCGTCGTTGGCTCGATTTGAAAAAGAATTTTGACATATACTTAATTAATAGAAATTAACTAAACCGAGGATTATCAAATATGGCTAAGGAAACATTTGATCGTTCCAAACCGCACGTAAACATTGGTACTATTGGTCACGTTGACCACGGAAAGACAACGCTGACTGCAGCGATTTCATCTGTTTTGGCCAACAAAGGATTGGCTGAGCAAAAAGACTTTTCAGCAATTGATAATGCTCCAGAAGAAAAAGAGCGTGGTATCACAATCAACACTTCTCACATTGAGTATCAAACTGAGAAGAGGCACTATGCACACGTTGACTGCCCTGGTCACGCTGACTACGTAAAGAACATGGTAACGGGTGCTGCCCAAATGGACGGTGCTATCATCGTTGTGGCTGCGACTGACGGTCCTATGCCTCAGACCCGTGAGCACATCCTTCTTTCTCGTCAGGTAGGTGTACCTGCGCTTGTAGTTTTCATGAACAAAGTTGACCTGGTCGACGATCCTGAGCTTCTTGAGCTAGTAGAGATGGAAGTACGTGAGCTTCTTTCTGCTTACGATTTCCCTGGTGATGACATCCCTGTTATCCAAGGTTCAGCTCTTGGTGCATTGAATGGTGAGGCCAAGTGGGTTGAGAAAGTAGAGGAATTGATGGATGCTGTCGATGAGTACATCCCTCTTCCCGAGCGATTGATCGACAAAGACTTCTTGATGCCTGTAGAAGATGTATTCTCTATCACTGGTCGAGGTACTGTGGCTACTGGTCGTATCGAGCGTGGTATTATCAACTCTGGCGATGCTGTTGACATCATCGGTATGGGTGCTGAGGACATGAAGTCTACTGTTACTGGTGTGGAGATGTTCCGTAAGATCCTCGATAGAGGTGAGGCTGGTGACAACGTAGGTCTGTTGCTCCGAGGTATTGAAAAGACTGAGATCCGACGAGGAATGATCATCTGCAAGCCAGGGTCAGTAAATCCTCACGCTCACTTCAAGGCAGAGGTTTATGTACTATCAAAAGAAGAAGGAGGCCGTCACACGCCGTTCTTCAACAAGTACCGTCCTCAGTTCTACTTGAGAACAACTGACGTTACTGGCGAGATCAAATTGCCCGAGAACGTAGAGATGGTAATGCCTGGTGATAATGTCACTATCGAGGTGAACCTGATCAACAAAGTTGCTCTTGAGAAAGGACTTCGATTCGCAATCCGCGAAGGTGGCCGAACTGTTGGTTCAGGACAGGTAACCGAAATCCTTGATTAATAGGAATAAAGCTTAACAAATGCGCTACAAACTTTGCTTTGAGCGCATTTGTTTTTAACGATACATTAATCTACCTTTGCAGTCCTTTTTGGGCTGCTGTTTTTTACGGGTGTAGCTCAATTGGTAGAGTAGCGGTCTCCAAAACCGTTGGTTGGGGGTTCGAGTCCCTCCTCCCGTGCTTACAATATTTGTAATATGGCGAAGATAACAGCATTTATAAAGGATTCTTACTCGGAGCTAATGACGAAGGTCCACTGGCCGAAGTATAGTGAGCTTCAGAGTAGTTCCATTTTGGTGTTGATCGCTTCGCTAATATTTGCCCTTTTCATTGGGGCGATTGACTACGGCTTCGATACTGTTCTGACCTGGTTTTACGAGGAGTTCTAAGAAGGAAGAGTTATGGGAGAGCTTAAGTGGTACGTGGTAAGGGCTGTCAGCGGACAGGAAAAAAAGGTCAAAACCTACCTCGAGCAGGAGATCAACAGGCGCAAGATGGAGGAAGCTATTCCTCAGGTCCTTATCCCTTCTGAGAAGGTTTACGAAATGCGAAATGGCAAGAAACGTGTCAGGGAGAGAAACTTCTTCCCGGGCTATGTTTTGGTTTCCGCAGACCTGTCGGTTGGAGAAACCCAACATGTCATAACAGACATTCCCGGAGTTATCGGCTTCCTGGGAGCGGGAGGCATGGGGGCAAGCAAGGAACCTGTACCACTGCGTCAAAATGAAGTCAATCGCATCCTCGGAAAAGTGGATGAAGTAGAAGAATACGAGGAGGTTTTGGATACTCCTTTTATAGTAGGTGAATCTGTGAAGGTCATGGACGGCCCTTTCAGCGGTTTCACTGGCACCGTCGAGGAAGTCTTTGAGGATCGGAAGAAACTCAATGTTACGGTAAAAATATTTGGACGAAATACGCCTGTAGAACTGAACTATATACAGGTAGAAAAACAAGAATAAAAGATGGCGAAGGAGATATCTGGCTACTTAAAGCTACAAGTACGTGGTGGCGCGGCAAATCCATCACCTCCCGTAGGCCCTGCCCTGGGAGCGAAGGGATTGAATATCATGGAGTTCTGCAAGCAGTTCAATGCAAGAACTCAGGATAAGCAAGGCCAATTGTTGCCTGTATTGGTGACGATATATGCCGACAAGTCCTTTGACTTTGTCATCAAGACCCCTCCTGCTGCGGCGATGATCATGGAGAAGGCCAAGTTGAAGAAGGGTAGCTCTGAGCCCAACCGAATGAAGGTGGGATCCATCACCTGGGACCAGATCAAAGAAATAGCAGAGGTGAAAATGCCTGACCTCAATGCTTTTGAGGTAGAATCGGCGATGAGAATGGTAGCTGGTACTGCTAGAAGTATGGGCGTAAAAGTTTCTGGAACGGCTCCCTGGAGCTAGACAATAGTTGTCATGGGTAAACTTACAAAAAATCAAAAGGCCGCTCTGGAGAAGTTTGACTCTTCAGCGGAGTATTCAATCGAAGATGCGTCGAAGTTGGTGAAAGAGATCACTTTCACAAAGTTTGATGCTTCAGTAGATATCGACATTCGCTTGGGAGTAGATCCCCGAAAGCCTGATCAGATGGTGAGAGGCGTCGTTTCTCTTCCTCACGGAATTGGCAAAGATGTTCGCGTCTTGGTGCTTTGCACTCCGGACAAGGAGCAAGAGGCGAAGGATGCCGGTGCTGATCATGTTGGATTGGATGAGTTCATCTCCAAGATCGAAGGCGGCTGGACCGATATCGATGTGATCATCACTATGCCGACTGTGATGGCTAAAGTGGGTAAGCTCGGTCGAGTACTTGGTCCACGTGGTTTAATGCCTAACCCTAAGTCCGGTACAGTGACTATGGATATTGGTAAGGCCGTAAAAGAAGTGAAGGCTGGTAAAATCGATTTCAAAGTAGACAAGTTTGGAATCCTTCATACTAGCATCGGAAAGGCTTCTTTTGATCCAGAGAAGATCAAAGAGAATGCGCTTGAAATGATCAACACGGTTGCGAAGTTGAAACCTGCTTCTGCGAAGGGAACTTACTTTCGTTCCATTCATCTCTCTTCGACAATGAGCAAGGGAATTACGATTGATAAAAGCACTTTACCCGGAATTTAAGTCATGACACGCGAAGAAAAGGCACAGATAATTGCTGAATTGACTGACAAGCTTAAAGAAAACAGTCATTTCTATATCACAGATACCTCAGGGTTGACTGTGGCGGAAATCAATAAGTTCCGAGGCATGTGTTTCAAGGAGGGCGTTGAGTACAGAATTGTCAAAAACACCCTTATCAAAAAAGCTCTCGAAAATCTTGAGGCTGACTACACAGAGATGTATGCGGCGCTCAAGGGGACCTCAGGGGTGATGTTCATCAAGGAAAATGGTAATGTTCCTGCGAAGATCATCAAGAAGTACAAGAAGGAGGATCCCAACGAGAGACCTCAGTTTAAGGCTGCTTCCATTGATACAGATATATTTTTGGGTGATGATCAGCTCGATGCGCTCAGCAAGCTTAAGTCTAAGCAAGAGCTCCTTGGCGAAGTGATCACCATTCTGCAATCACCTGCTAAGAATGTAATTTCTGCTCTTCAGAGTGGAGAAAGCATTGTTGCAGGTCTTGTAAAGACACTTTCTGAAAGAGAATAAATTAACTGAAAAAAGACGAACAATTTAGAGAAATGGCGGATCTAAAAGAATTTGCGGAGCAACTGGTAAACCTCACTGTTAAGGAGGTAAACGAGCTTGCGGATATATTGAAGAATGACTACGGTATCGAGCCTGCAGCAGCTGCAGCTGTCGCTGTTGCCGCACCTACCGGTGACGGTGGAGAAGGTGGCGGAGCAGAAGAGAAGTCTGAGTTCGACGTGATCTTGAAGGCTCCAGGTGGTTCCAAGTTGGCGGTTGTGAAGCTTGTGAAGGAATTGACTGGATTGGGTCTGAAAGATGCCAAGGAACTCGTTGACGGTGCACCTAAGGCTGTCAAAGAAGGCGTTGCCAAAGACGAAGCTGAGGCTCTTAAAAAGCAGCTTGAGGAAGCTGGAGCCGAAGTCGAATTAAAGTAATATCCCAATATCATTTTTAGGAGTAGGCCTGGCTCCCGACGTTATGCGGGATCAGGTCTTTTCCTGTTTGTATCTAGGTATAAGAGCACTCTATTTCTAAACGAAAACATTCCACAGTTTTGGTTCAATCTATCACTACTCCTCGAATTAATTTCTCCTCGATTAAGTCAGTATTGGATTACCCAGATTTTCTGGATGTGCAGCTGAAGTCCTTTGTGGACTTTTTTCAGCTAGACACGCCTGCTGAAAAGAGAGAGGAAGAGGGTTTATACAAGGTGTTCAAGGAGAACTTTCCGATTACAGATTCTCGGGAAAATTTCGTTCTTGAATTCATAGACTATACAGTCGATCCGCCAAAGTATTCCGTGGAGGAATGCATCGAGCGAGGGTTGACCTACTCGGTACCTCTGAAAGCCAAGTTGCGCTTGTTGTGCAACGATGAGGAAAACGAGGATTTTGAGACCATCGAGCAGGAAGTATTCCTTGGGAATATTCCTTACATGACTGCCAAAGGCTCCTTTGTGATCAATGGCGCCGAGCGTGTGATTGTCTCACAATTGCACAGGTCTCCTGGAGTGTTCTTCGCCCAAAGCAAGCATACAAACGGTACCTTGCTCTATTCCGCAAGGATCATCCCATTCAAAGGATCATGGATAGAGTTCGCGACAGACGTCAACAACGTCATGTACGCGTACATCGATCGAAAGAAGAAGTTCCCGATCACCACACTTCTCCGATCCATAGGGTATGGATCTGATAAGGATATCCTGGATTTGTTTGGTCTCTCAGAAGAAATCGAGGCCAAGAAGACGGAGCTGAAGAAGATCGTAGGAAGAAGGCTCGCCGCGAGAGTCTTGAGAACGTGGACAGAGGACTTTGTGGATGAAGATACTGGTGAGGTGGTTTCCATCGATAGGAACGAAGTCGTTCTTGAGCGGGACTCCATCATTTCTGAAGATGACATAGAGACCATCGTCGACTCCGGATCGAAGTCAGTAATCCTCCATCGCAAAGATGTCAACATCACAGACTACTCGATCATCTACAATACACTGCAGAAGGACAACTCCAACTCTGAGAAGGAAGCCGTCGAGCAGATCTACCGCCAGCTTCGAAACACCGAAGCACCTGATGAGCAGACTGCCCGGGATATCATCCAGAGCTTGTTCTTCAGCGACAAGCGATATGACCTCGGTGAAGTAGGGCGATACAGGATCAATAAGAAACTAGGATTGGATGTCGGCTACGACAAGCGAGTCCTGACAACTGAGGACATTATCCTGATTGTCAAGTACCTCATAGGATTGATCAACAGCCGCGCCGTGGTTGATGACATTGACCACTTGAGTAATCGTCGTGTGAGAACCGTAGGTGAGCAGCTGTACTCGCAGTTTGGCGTCGGCCTTGCGCGTATGGCACGTACGATTCGCGAGCGAATGAACGTGCGCGACAACGAAGACTTCAAGCCTGTTGACCTGATCAACGCACGAACACTGTCGTCAGTGATCAATTCGTTCTTTGGCACCAACCAGCTGTCTCAGTTCATGGATCAGACCAATCCACTGGCGGAGGTCACGCATAAGAGAAGAATGTCGGCCCTCGGGCCTGGAGGTCTCTCAAGAGAGCGAGCAGGTTTTGAGGTGCGGGATGTGCACTACACACACTACGGACGACTTTGTACAATTGAGACTCCGGAAGGGCCGAATATCGGTTTGATCTCCTCACTATGTGTTCACGCCAAAGTGAACCAGATGGGATTCATCGAGACTCCTTACCGAGAGGTGAATGAGGGTACCGTTGATATGTCAGGTAATGTGAAGTACCTGACCGCCGAGGAAGAAGATACGCACAACATCGCCCAGGCAAATGCGCCGCTGAAGGACGATGGTGTGTTCATAAACGACAAAGTAAAGGCAAGATTTGAAGGAGACTTTCCTGTGGTCGGGCCTACCGAATTGAGATACATGGACGTGGCACCGAACCAGATTGTATCGGTTGCTGCTTCGATGATTCCTTTCCTTGAGCACGACGATGCCAACCGTGCCCTCATGGGATCCAACATGCAGCGCCAGGCAGTGCCTCTATTGCGCCCTCAAGCGCCTATTGTAGGTACTGGTTTGGAAGGACGTGTAGCACTGGATTCTCGTACGTTGGTGGTAGCGGAAGGAGACGGCGAGATAGATTATGTCGATGCCAATAAGGTAATCGTTCGATATGACCAGACTGATGACGATAAGGTCATCTCGTTTGATGACGATCTGGTCGAGTATGATTTCATCAAATTCCGAAGGACCAACCAGGATACTTGCATCAACCTGAAGCCTATCGTCCGAAAGGGCCAAAAGGTATCGAAGGGTCAGCCCCTTTGCGAAGGTTTCGCAACGGAGAATGGAGAACTGGCACTTGGACGAAACCTGCAGGTGGCCTACATGCCATGGCAGGGTTACAACTTCGAGGATGCGATCGTTATTTCTGAGCGAGTGGTTCGTGAGGATGTCTTTACCTCCATCCACATTGATGAATATGAGCTTGAAGTACGAGACACCAAGCGGGGCGAGGAAGAATTGACATCGGAAATACCGAACGTAAGTGAGGATGCTGTAAAGAATCTCGATGAGAATGGTATCATCAGAATCGGAGCGGAGATCACTGAGGGCGATATCCTGATCGGAAAGATTACGCCAAAAGGTGAATCGGACCCCACGCCGGAAGAGAAGCTGCTTCGCGCCATCTTCGGTGACAAAGCGGGTGATGTGAAAGATGCATCGCTCAAAGCTTCGCCATCTCTACGAGGAGTTGTGATCGACACGAAGCTCTTTGCACGTCCGAAGAAGGACAAGGACCTGAGAGCAAGGTCTAAGAAAGAGGTTGAGATCCTCAAGAGCACCTATGGCAAGCAGTTGTCACAGGTTCGTAGTCAGATGATTGAGAAAATGACTACTCTACTGGAAGGAAAGACGACCAATGGCATCAAGCATAAGTTTGGTGAGGAGGTCATGTCGAAAGGAGTGAAGTTCAACCGACAGAACATCGAAAACAATCTTTTCCCTGCGAAGAATATCTACCGGGATGAGAGTACCTATAATGTGCCGGAGGAGGCCAACTTGATCAGTGATTTGAACATTGACAATTGGACCAATGACGAGCACACCAACGAGCTAATTTTTAGGCTCATAAAGCGATACATCGTAAAGCGAAATGAGATTTCCGGCAACTTCAAGCGTGAGCGTTTCACTCTCGAAGTCGGGGATGAGCTGCCTGCGGGTATTGTGAAGTTGGCCAAAGTCTACGTTGCCAAGAAGCGCAAGCTGAAGGTGGGCGATAAGATGGCCGGTCGACACGGTAACAAGGGTGTGGTAGCGAAGATCGTTCGTGAAGAGGACATGCCTTTCATGGAGGACGGCACACCAATGGATATTGTGCTCAACCCTCTCGGCGTACCTTCCCGAATGAATATCGGTCAGATCTATGAGACGGTTTTGGCCTGGGCAGGATTGAAGCTCAACAAGAAGTATGCGACACCGATTTTCGATGGAGCATCTGAGGAGGATGTTCAGAATGAGTTGAAAGCTGCAGGCTTGCCTTCATTCGGACGAACGTACCTGTACGATGGATTGACGGGTGACAAATTTGATCAGCCGGTGACTGTCGGTATTGCCTACATGCTCAAGCTGGGCCACCTTGTTGATGATAAGATGCACGCAAGATCAATTGGACCTTACTCTCTCATCACGCAGCAGCCTTTGGGCGGTAAAGCGCAGTTTGGAGGCCAGCGTTTCGGTGAGATGGAGGTATGGGCATTGGAGGCATTCGGTGCCGCTCATGTCCTGCAGGAGATTTTGACCATCAAGTCGGATGACGTGATCGGTAGGGCGAAGGCCTACGAAGCAATAGTGAAGGGCGAGAACATGTCCAAGCCTAACATTCCTGAATCATTCAATGTATTGGTTCATGAATTGAGAGGTCTGGCACTCGAGATCACCCTTGACTAATCCAACAATAATCCAACTGTCAATAATTGACGTTACGATAGATATTTGAATATGGCGTTCAGAAAAAATAAGAAACTGACCAACGACTTTTCAAAAGTCACTATTAGTCTGGCTTCTCCCGAGTCCATCCTCGAGAGCTCGCACGGTGAAGTAACACAACCAGAAACGATCAACTACAGAACCTACAAGCCTGAAATGGGCGGGTTGTTCTGCGAGCGGATCTTTGGTCCTGTGAAGGATTGGGAGTGTCACTGCGGTAAATACAAGAGAATCAGATACAAGGGCATCATTTGCGATCGCTGCGGTGTAGAGGTGACGGAGAAGAAGGTCAGAAGGGAGCGCATGGGTCACATAGAATTGGTTGTGCCGGTTGCCCATATCTGGTATTTCCGGTCATTGCCCAATAAGATCGGTTACCTGCTAGGGTTGCCCACCAAGAAATTGGATCAGATCATCTACTATGAACGATATGTAGTTATCCAACCGGGTGTTAAAGAGGAAGACGGCGTCAACAGACTCGATTTCCTCACCGAGGACGAGTACCTCGATATCCTGGACAAACTTCCTCGTGAGAACCAGATGATGGATGATGATGATCCTAACAAATTCATCGCGAAGATGGGTGCTGAGGCATTGGAGATGCTTTTGGCCCGGACCGACTTGGATGAGTTGTCTTACCAACTGCGTCACCAGGCAGCTACCGACACCTCTCAGCAGAGAAAGACAGAGGCGTTGAAGAGATTGAGGGTTGTAGAGGCCTTCCGTGAGGCCCGAACAAGAATAGAGAATCGTCCTGAGTGGATGATCATCCGCATGGTGCCGGTCATTCCGCCAGAATTGAGACCGTTGGTGCCTTTGGATGGTGGTCGTTTTGCGACATCCGACTTGAATGACCTGTATCGACGTGTTATTATACGAAACAATCGTCTGAAGCGCTTGATCGATATCAAGGCACCAGAGGTGATCCTTCGAAACGAAAAGCGAATGCTTCAGGAAGCGGTTGACTCATTGTTTGACAACTCCCGAAAAGTAAATGCTGTACGTTCAGACGGAAACAGGGCGCTTAAGTCACTCAGCGACATGCTGAAAGGAAAGCAGGGTCGATTCCGTCAGAACCTGCTCGGTAAAAGGGTAGACTACTCTGGCCGTTCGGTGATCGTGGTGGGTCCGGAATTGAAGATGCACGAGTGCGGACTACCTAAGTCCATGGCGGCGGAATTGTTCAAGCCATTCATCATTCGCAAGCTCATCGAGCGTGGCATCGTGAAGACGGTGAAGTCTGCGAAGAAGATCGTCGATCGGAAAGATCCTGTAGTTTGGGATATCCTCGAAAATGTACTGAAAGGACACCCTGTACTGCTCAACCGCGCACCAACACTGCACCGTTTGGGTATTCAGGCATTCCAGCCCAAGCTGATCGAGGGTAAAGCGATCCAGCTGCACCCATTGGCTTGTACGGCATTCAACGCTGACTTTGATGGTGACCAGATGGCAGTACACGTACCACTTGGTCATGAGGCGATATTGGAAGCGTCCTTGTTGATGCTTTCGACACACAATATTTTGAATCCTGCAAACGGGGCACCGATTGCGGTACCATCACAGGACATGGTACTCGGTCTGTACTACGTGACCAAGGGTAGAAAGAGCACTGAAGAACATCCGATCGAGGGTGAAGGCATGACCTTCTACAGTGAGGAAGAGGTTGTTGTTGCTTTGAATGAGAAGAAAGTTTCCAAGCATGCCCACATTAAACTGCGCGCGAAGGTGCGTAACGAAGAGGGCGAGTTGGAAACGAAGATCGTCGACACCGTCGCCGGTCGTGTCCTTGTCAACCAGTTCATTCCTGAGGAAGTTGGTTATGTGGATGCGCTATTGACCAAGAAGCAACTGCAGAAAACCATCGCCTTGGTCTTCAAGATAGCTGGCATGGCACGAACTGCGCACTTCTTGGATGATATTAAGCACCTGGGATTCCAGGCAGCCTATAAAGGCGGTCTATCCATGGGGCTTGGAGATATTCAAATCCCTGAAGCCAAGAGTAAGCTGGTCGCTGAGGCGAAAGCAGAAGTGGACAACGTGTGGAACAACTACCTCATGGGACTCATTACGGATAACGAGCGCTACAATCAGGTGATCGATATCTGGACGAGAACCAATACGCAGCTGACATCTACGTTGATGCAGCAGCTGGAGGAAGACCACCAGGGTTTCAACTCCATCTATATGATGATGCACTCAGGAGCCCGAGGTTCCAGGGAGCAAATTCGTCAGCTGGGTGGTATGAGAGGTCTGATGGCGAAGCCGCAAAAGAACCTTCAGGGCTCTGTCGGCGAAATCATCGAAAACCCTATCCTCTCCAACTTTAAGGAAGGATTGGATGTCATCGAGTACTTCATCTCCACCCACGGTGCGAGAAAAGGTCTTGCCGATACGGCATTGAAGACTGCGGATGCTGGTTACTTGACACGTCGATTGGTAGACGTGGCACAAGACGTTGTGATCAACGAAGATGACTGCGGTACACTGAGAGGGCTGGTGGTTTCAGCGCTGAAGGACAATGAGGAAATCGTTGAGCCTCTGTCTGAGCGTATCCTTGGCCGAGTGTCTGTTCACGACATCTATGATCCAATCAGCGATGAATTGATCATCGAGTCGGGAGACGAGTTTACGGAGGAGATTGCTAATGCAATCGACGCTTCCAGCATTGAGGAGGTCGAGATTCGATCAGTATTGACCTGTGAAACCAAGCGTGGAGTTTGCGCCAAGTGCTATGGCAGAAACCTGGCAACAGGAAACATGTCGCACATCGGTGAGTCAGTTGGTGTGATCGCGGCACAATCTATTGGTGAGCCGGGTACACAGTTGACGTTGAGGACATTCCACGTAGGGGGTACTGCATCCAACATCGCCGTTGATGCCAACATTAAGGCGAAGTTCAGCGGGAAGATCGAATTCGAAGACCTGCGCACTGTGAAGTCCGAAGATGACGAGGGCAAGCCTATCCAGGTGGTTATGGGTCGATCTGGCGAGATCAAGATCGTCGATGAGAAGAAGCAGCAGGTACTTATAAGTAATCACGTTCCTTATGGCGCGTTCCTTCAGGTCAAAGAAGGCGATGAGGTGAAATCCGGCGATCAGCTTTGTTACTGGGATCCGTACAATGCGGTGATCCTTTCAGAGTTCAACGGTAAGATCGCATTCGATTCGATCATTGAAGGGGTGACCTTCAAGGAGGAATCTGATGAGCAGACTGGTCACAGAGAGAAGGTGATCATAGATACTAAAGACAAAACGAAGAACCCTGCCATCGTTGTGGAAGGCAAGGACGATTCGAAGTCATACAATATTCCTGTCGGCGCTCACTTAGCGGTGAACGAAGGTGAGAAGATCAAGGCTGGTCAGGTGCTGGTGAAGATCCCTAGAAAGACCGGTAAGTCCCGGGATATCACTGGAGGTCTTCCTCGGGTGACGGAATTGTTCGAAGCTCGAAATCCTTCGAATCCGGCAGTTGTTACCGAAATCGATGGTGTCGTCACTTACGGCGGTATCAAGCGAGGAAATCGGGAGATCTTCATCGAATCCAAGGATGGCGTGAAGAAGCGTTACCTGGTGCCATTGTCAAAGCACATCCTTGTGCAGGACAATGACTTCATCAAAGCAGGTGAGCCCCTCTCAGATGGAGCGATCACTCCTGCGGATATCTTGTCCATTCAAGGACCAACTGCAGTGCAGGAATACTTGGTGAATGAGATCCAGGAGGTTTACCGTCTACAGGGTGTGAAGATCAACGACAAGCATATCGAGACCATCGTACGTCAGATGATGCAGAAGGTCATCATCATCGATGCTGGCGACACCAACTTCCTGACCAACCAGGTAGTTGACAGGTTCGCATTCATGGAAGAGAACGACGAGATTCTTGACAAGAAGGTCGTGACAGACGCTGGCGATTCAGAGTCGCTCAAGCCGGGTCAGATTATCACAAGCCGTCGACTACGAGATGATAATTCAAACTTGAAGCGTAGAGACCTTAAGTTGGTTCAGGTGCGTCCGGCAGAAGCTGCCGTGTCTAAGCCTACCCTTCAAGGGATCACACAGGCTTCTTTGGGTACGGAGTCATTTATCTCCGCGGCCTCCTTCCAGGAGACAACCAAGGTCTTGAGTGAGGCGTCTATCCGAGGAAAGTCTGATAGCCTGATGGGCTTGAAAGAAAACGTCATCGTGGGTCACCTGATCCCTGCCGGAACTGGTGTCCGACACTTCCAGGGCCATATTGTAGGCTCGCAAGAGGAGCTCGACGCGATGGTGGCTTCCCGTGAGGAGTTCGCCAGGAGCAAGGAGTACGCAACTCAATAAGTCATGGCAGAGCAAGAACAGCAGGAGGGCAAGACCCCGAATCAACTGAATATTGAGCTGTCTGAAGAAACTGCGGAGGGCATCTACGCCAATCTGGCGATGATTGCCCATTCCAGCAGTGAGTTTGTGATAGATTTCATACGGCTGATGCCCGGAGTGGCAAAGGCAAAAGTGAAATCGCGAATTGTCATCACTCCTGAACATGCAAAACGCCTTTTGAGTGCTCTGCAAGAGAACGTCCAGAAGTATGAGAATAGCTTCGGGTCCATCAAGCAAGCAGAGGAAGCTCCTAAGTTCCCTATGAATTTTGGAGGTACCATCGGGGAAGCGTAATTAAGCAATCATTATAATTGGGATAAAAGCACATAATTTCTATCTTTGCGTTCCCAAAAAAAATGCGGTATAGAATCATAGCATAATGCCAACTATTCAACAATTAGTAAGAAAGGGCAGAAAGAAGCTTACGAGTAAGTCCAAGTCCCCCGCTCTGGATTCATGTCCTCAGCGTCGCGGCGTGTGTACCCGTGTGTACACCACCACTCCAAAGAAGCCGAATTCTGCAATGAGAAAAGTTGCCCGTGTAAGGTTGACCAACGGTAAGGAAGTGAATGCGTACATCGGCGGTGAAGGTCACAATTTGCAGGAGCACTCGATCGTGTTGATTCGAGGTGGCAGGGTGAAGGATTTGCCCGGTGTTCGATACCATATTGTTAGGGGTGCTTTGGATACTGCGGGCGTCAGTGGTCGTCTGCAAGCACGATCCAAATACGGTGCTAAGAGACCTAAGGACAAAAAATAAGGAATACCTGAGATGAGAAAGGCGAAACCTAAAAAGCGGTACTTACTTCCTGATCCAATCTATAGCGATACCATGGTCACAAGATTTGTGAACAATCTCATGGTAGATGGAAAGAAAAGTATCTCCTACAGTATTTTCTATGACGCGGTGAAGATCGTCGAAGACAAGACTGGGGAAAGTGGACTGGAGACATGGAAGACTGCTCTTCAGAACATCATGCCAGGCGTAGAAGTCAAAAGCCGACGTGTTGGTGGTGCTACATTCCAGGTTCCTATTGAGGTGAGACCTGAGAGGAAGATATCCTTGGGAATCAAGTGGATGATCAAGTATGCCCGACTCAGAGGTGAGAAGACCATGAAGGAGAAGTTGGCAGGAGAGATCATCGCAGCGGCTAAGGGAGAAGGTGCGGCCATCAAGAAGAAAGACGATACGCACCGTATGGCTGAAGCTAACAAGGCATTCTCGCACTTTAGATTCTAACCGAAACATACAACGCATAAGTAATGGCAAAGAGAGAACTGAAGTACACCCGAAACATTGGGATTGCTGCGCACATTGACGCAGGCAAGACTACTACTACGGAGCGTGTGCTTTATTATACTGGCGTAAGCCATAAGATTGGTGAGGTGCACGACGGTGCCGCCACAATGGACTGGATGGAGCAGGAGCAGGAGCGTGGTATTACCATCACCTCAGCAGCTACAACAGTGTTCTGGCCATATAAAGGCAACGAGTACCACATCAACATCATTGACACTCCAGGTCACGTGGACTTTACAGTCGAGGTGAACCGATCTCTGCGAGTGTTGGATGGTCTCGTTTTCTTGTTTAGTGCGGTTGACGGTGTAGAGCCTCAATCAGAGACTAACTGGCGACTGGCAGACAACTACAAAGTTGCTCGAATCGGATTCGTCAATAAGATGGACCGTGCCGGTGCAGACTTCCTTAATGTTTGCAAGCAAGTTCATGAGATGCTTGGCACAAAAGCGGTTCCTCTTCAGTTGCCGATTGGTGCCGAAGAAAACTTCAAAGGAGTTGTCGACCTGGTTGAGAACAAAGCCATGATCTGGAATGAAGAGGACATGGGAATGACCTTCGAAGAGGTGCCCATCCCCGATGACATGGCAGACGAAGTTGAAGAGTATAGAGAGAAGTTGGTAGAGGCTGTTGCTGAATACGACGAAGGATTGATGGAGAAGTACTTCGAGGATCCTGAGTCTATTTCTCGAGATGAGATCGTTGCGGCATTGAGAGCTGCCACTATCGATTTGGCATTCGTGCCTATGATGTGTGGTTCTGCCTTTAAGAACAAAGGTGTGCAGTCCATGCTCAACTACGTGATGGAGCTACTTCCTTCACCTTTGGATCGAGGTAATATCAAGGGAACTGATCCTGATACTGATCAAGAGGTTGAGAGAAGCCCAACTCCTGAGGAGCCCTTCGCAGCGCTAGCCTTTAAGATTGCGACTGACCCCTTCGTAGGACGTCTTTGCTTCGTAAGATCGTACTCTGGTACGCTGGAGTCTGGCTCTTACGTATTCAATACGCGTACCAACAAGAAGGAGCGGATTTCGCGAATCTTCCAGATGCACGCGAATAAGCAAAACCAGATTGATCAATTGCACTCTGGTGACATTGCTGCGGTAGTAGGTTTCAAAGACATCAAGACCGGCGACACGCTTTGCGCGGAGCACGGCAAGATTGTACTTGAGTCCATGGACTTCCCTGATCCTGTGATCGGATATGCCATCGAGCCGAAAGCTCAGGCAGATGTTGACAAGCTGGGGATTGCCATTGGCAAGCTGATAGAGGAGGATCCTACACTACAGGTAGAAACTGATCACGATACAGGACAAACTATCCTCAAAGGGATGGGTGAGCTTCATCTGGATATCATCATCGATCGTCTGAAGAGGGAGTTCAAAGTTGAGATCAACCAGGGAGCGCCTCAGGTTGCTTACAAGGAAGCCGTACGTTCTACCATCGAGCACAAAGAAGTTTACAAGAAGCAGACTGGTGGTCGTGGTAAGTTCGCAGATATTGTATTCGAACTCGGTCCAGTAGACGAGGATTATGAGAAGGAAGGTCTGCAGTTCGTCAACAACATCGTCGGTGGTGTGATTCCAAAAGAATTCATCCCGGCTGTTGAGAAAGGTTTCAAAGAAGCGATGGCAAACGGTCCTTTGGCGGGCTACCCCATCGACAGTTTGAAGGTGAGGTTGTATCACGGTTCGTTCCACGATGTGGATTCTGATTCCCTATCGTTTGAGCTGGCTGCTCGTATCGGTTTCAAAGAAGCTGCAAAGCAAGCGAAGCCGGTGTTGCTTGAGCCAATCATGAGTGTGGAAGTGGTTACTCCTGACGAGTACACTGGTTCGATCACTGGCGACTTGAACAAGCGTCGAGGGATCATGAAAGGAATGGATACCAAAGGCACGAGTCAGGTGGTGAAGGGCGACGTTCCGCTATCAGAGTTGTTCGGGTACGTGACCGACCTTCGTACAATGAGCTCTGGACGAGCTACTGCGTCTTTGACATTCTCGCACTACGATCAAGTTCCTCAGGGTATTGCGGATGATGTGATTTCCAAAGTAAAAGGACAGCCTGCTTAAGAGGCTGAGATATCATGAATCAAAAAATTAGAATCAAACTTAAGTCTTACGACCACAATCTCGTTGACAAGTCATCAGAGAAGATCGTTCGTGCTGTGAAAACTACTGGAGCTGTTGTAAGTGGGCCTATTCCTCTGCCGACAGAAAAGGAGAAGTTCACAGTCTTGAGATCACCTCACGTGAACAAGAAGTCACGCGAGCAATTCCAACTTTGCACTTACAAGCGCCTGGTAGACATCTACTCAAACAGCGCTAAAACTGTAGATGCATTGATGAAATTGGAGCTGCCTAGCGGCGTTGACGTAGAGATCAAGGTCTAAGAAAATAAGGGCTTTCAAACCTGAAAAGAACCAATCTAGTGTTGGTTCTTTTTTTGTGTTGAAACTTCAGATGAGGATTTGGTTCATCTAATGGAATTGCTATCTTTGCAGTCCTTTTCTGAAAAACTGAAAAGAGAGGGTTTAAATATAATAGAAACGAGAAATGCCTGGAATAATTGGACGTAAAATTGGAATGACCAGCATTTTTAATGAGGACGGCAAAAATGTTGCCTGTACGCTCGTTGAAGCAGGACCCTGTGTCGTTACGCAAGTGAAGAATCCTGAGACTGACGGATACCGTGCAGTCCAGCTTGCCTATGGCGAACGAAAAGAAAAAAATACTCCTAAGGCCTTGAAGGGACACTTCGCGAAAGCCAAGACTACACCTAAGAAGAAAGTGGTGGAGTTCAGGGATTTCCGTGAGGAGTTCGAAGACAAGGTAAAGTTGGGCAACACCATCAAGGTGGAAGACGTGTTCCAGGAGAATGATTTCTTAGACGCCATCGGTACTTCAAAAGGTAAGGGCTTCCAGGGGGTAGTTAAGCGACACGGCTTCGGCGGTGTTGGTCAGGCTACACACGGTCAGCACAATCGACTGAGAGCTCCCGGAGCGATCGGTGCATGCTCATTCCCAGCGAGAGTTTTCAAGGGATTGAAGATGGCAGGACGAACCGGCGGTAGCCGAGTAAAAGTGCTCAACCTGAAGGTCGTGAGAATGTACCCAGAAAAGAATCTGGTGCTTGTAAGTGGCTCCATCCCCGGAGCAAAAAATTCTTTTGTAATTCTTGAGAAGTAGGACGATGAAACTAACGGTAATCAATACGAAAGGGGAAGAGACGGGCCGAGAGGTTTCGTTGGACGATAAGGTCTTCGGGATAGATCCTAATTCGCATGCTGTATACTTAGATGTTAAGCAATACCTGGCCAATCAACGTCAAGGTACTGCAAAGACGAAGGAACGCAACGAAATTACTGGGTCAACCAAGAAAATCAAGAAGCAAAAGGGAACAGGTACCGCTCGAGCGGGTAGTATCAAGTCTCCTATTTTCAGAGGTGGAGGTACCATCTTCGGACCCAAGCCCAGAGACTACGGCTTCAAGCTGAATAAGAAAGTGAAGCAGCTGGCCCGTAAATCGGTCATTGCCTCTAAGATCAAAGACAATCAGGTCAAGATCCTCGAAGACTTCGAGATGGAGTCTCCAAAGACTAAGGACTTTGTTGAAGTGCTGACGAATCTGTCACTCAGCGTTGACAAAGCGCTGTTCGTACTCGGGTCGACCAATCACAATATTTTCTTGTCTTCTCGAAACATACCCAATGCGAAGGTGATCTCTATCGACGAGATCAATACCTACGACATGGTGCATGCCGATTGCCTGGTCTTTTTTGAGAGCGCTGTAGATACACTAGCAAACCGATTGAACTGATGGGAGTACTTGTAAGACCCTTGGTGACAGAGAAATATTCTGCTATGAATGAGCAGGGGAAATATGGCTTTGTTGTTGCCAAGTCGGCCAATAAGATTCAAATAAAAAACGAAGTAGAGAAAACCTACGGTGTGACTGTCGAGGATGTGAATACAATGATTCACCCTGCTAAGAGCAAAGCTCGATACACAAAGTCAGGCATCATCAAGGGAAGTACTTCGTCGTACAAGAAGGCTGTCGTCAAGGTGGCCGACGGAGATATTATAGACTTTTATAGCGGAATATAAATCATGGCGGTTAAGAAATTAAAACCTACTACGCCTGGCCAACGATTTCGGATAGCTCCTGTCTTTGACAATATAACCAAAGACAAACCGGAAAAATCGTTGCTCAAATCGCATAAAAGCAAGGGGGGTAGAAACAATCAGGGACGAATGACTGTCCGCAACGTTGGCGGTGGTCATAAGAAGAAGATGCGCGTGCTTGACTTCAAGCGCGACAAGGAAGGGATACCAGCAACGGTACATTCCATCGAGTACGATCCCGGACGAACTGCCCGTATTGCTTTGTTGCATTATGCCGATGGCGAGAAAAGATACATTCTGGCTCCCAATGGATTGGCAGTCGGTGCCAAACTGATCTCGGGACCCAAAGCAGCACCAGAGGTGGGCAACTCGCTTCCTCTGTCAGCGATTCCTATGGGTACCATCGTGCACAACATCGAGCTGAAGCCTGGTAAAGGTGGAGCGATCGCGCGAAGCGCCGGATCCTATGCACAGCTAGTCGCCAGGGAAGGGAAGTATGCGACATTGAAATTGCCTTCTGGCGAGATGAGAATGGTGTTGGTTACTTGCTCTGCCACAATCGGCACAGTGGGCAATGGTGACCACATGAACGTTCGCCTGGGTAAGGCAGGTCGTAATCGTTGGAAGGGCAAGCGTCCAAGGGTACGAGGTGTAGCGATGAACCCTGTCGATCACCCGATGGGTGGTGGAGAAGGCCGTTCTTCTGGAGGACACCCTCGATCGCGAAATGGTCTCTACACGAAAGGTAAGAAGACCAGAAAACCCAACAAGTATTCTGACAAACTGATTGTAAGCAAGAGGAAATAATGGCTAGATCACTCAAGAAAGGACCGTATATCGATTTCAGGCTCGAGAACAAGATCGACGCCATGAATGACTCCGGCAAGAAATCAGTAATTAAGACCTGGTCTAGAAGGTCTATGATCTCACCTGATTTCGTAGGTCACACCTTCGCCGTCCACAACGGAAATAAATTCATCCCTGTCTTCGTGACAGAGAATATGGTGGGCCACAAGCTCGGTGAATTTGCTCCTACAAGGAACTTCCGCGGTCACATTGCTAAAAAAGATAAAGGAAGACGATAATGGCTGAAGGTACAGAAAAGACGAAAGTGAAGAAGTCTGTCCGTATCCGGATGGAAAAAGAGGCTCGCGCCGAGTGGCAGCAGGAAAATGCTGGCAAGCTTGGTCCAGCAAAGTCTTCCCTCAAGAACGTTCCTACTGCCCCTCGCAAGATGAGGTTGGTAGCGGACATGATCCGAGGACAACGGGTGAGTGTTGCCCTGAACATGCTTCGATTCGATACCAAGCACGCTTCTAACACCATGGAGAAGTTGCTCCTAACTGCGATCTCTGACTGGCAGCAGAAAAATGAGGAAGTGAAGATCGAGGAGGCAGACCTCTATATCAGGGAAGTCTTCGTAGACAGCGGTCGGATATTGAAGCGACTGCGTCCTGCCCCTCAAGGGCGAGCGCATCGCATCAGAAAAAGATCGAATCATATTACCATCGTGGTCGATGACTTCAACGCAGAGTCCGCTCCGGCCCAAAACGAAACTGAAAACGAATAAGACACAATGGGACAGAAAGTAAATCCAGTAGGTCTTAGGTTAGGGATTGTCAAGGGTTGGGACTCCAACTGGTTTGGCGGGAAGGATTTCTCAGACAAGATTGTTGAGGACCACAAGATCCGAGAGTACATCAAGGCGCGTATCCCTAAAGGTGGCATCTCAAAAGTTGTCATCGAGCGCACGCTCAAAAGGATCACACTGACAATCCACACGGCTCGCCCAGGTGTAGTTATCGGTAAGGGCGGATCTGAAGTCGACAAGATCAAGGAAGAGCTGAAGAAGATCACAGGCAAAGACCTGCAGATCAATATTTTCGAAATCAAGCGACCGGAGTTGGACGCAGTGCTTGTTGGCGAGTCCATCGCGCAGCAGCTGGCAGCTCGAATTTCTTATCGTCGTGCGATGAAGCAAGCCATTGCTTCAGCCATGCGAGTCGGCGCCCAAGGTATCAAAATCAAATGTTCTGGTCGATTGGGTGGTGCGGAAATGGCCCGCTCGGAGCAGTACAAAGAAGGTCGGATTCCTCTCCACACACTCAGAGCTGATATCGATTATGCGATCTCGGAAGCTCAGACTGTGTACGGAAAGATCGGCATCAAAGTATGGATCTTCAAAGGTGAGATATTCGGTAAGCGAGATCTATCACCGAATGTAGGTATGAGCAACAACACCGGCGGAGCTGGTGGCGGCGGAGCTCGTCGTAGAAGACAAGACGGCGGCGGCCCGAAGAGAAAAAGGTAATTAAGGTTAAAAAGACACTTTAGAGATGTTACAACCGAAAAGAACGAAATTTCGCAAGAAGCAAAAAGGCCGCGTTAAAGGCATTGCTCAGCGAGGACATATGATTGCCTTCGGCACCTTCGGAATCAAAGCGCTGGAACCAGGTTGGATCACAAGTCGCCAGATCGAAGCGGCTCGTATCGCTGTTACGCGCTCCATGAAAAGGGAAGGACAAGTTTGGATCCGCATTTTTCCGGACAAGCCTGTGACCAAGAAGCCTGCTGAAGTACGAATGGGAAAAGGTAAGGGAGCACCTGAGTATTGGGTAGCGACCGTACGACCTGGAACCATCTTGTTTGAGTGTTCAGGTGTAAGTGAAGAACGGGCTCAGGAGGCGCTACGTTTGGCAGCGCAGAAATTGCCGATCAGAACTAAGTTTATCGTCAGGAGGGATTATCAAGGATGAAAAATTCTGAAATCAGAGGACTGACCCTGGATGAGCTCCAGAGCAAGCTCGCCGTCGAGAAGGAAAACTACGGAAAGTTGAAATTCGCGCATGCGATCACTCCCATCGAGAATCCAATGAAGATTCGGGAGTCTCGCAGATTCATTGCACGTCTGGAAACTGAGCTTACGAAAAAGAAAAATCAATAACCCGACTATTGATGGAAAGAAATCTAAGAAAAGAGCGTATCGGTCAGGTGGTCAGCAACAAAATGCAAAAGACCATTACTGTAACAGTAAGTCGAAGAGAGAAGCACCCCATCTATGGCAAGTTTATCTCGAAGTCTTCTAAGCTCACCGCGCACGATGAGAAGAATGAGTGCAACATCGGCGATACTGTACGATTGATGGAAACCCGGCCCCTCAGCAAGAACAAGCGGTGGAGACTGGTCGAAATTATTGAAAGGGCGAAGTAATGATACAGCAGGAATCAAGATTGAGTGTAGCGGATAATAGTGGAGCCAAGGAAGTGCTCTGCATCCGTGTTCTTGGTGGTACAAAGAAGCGTTACGCTTCTATTGGTGATACCATCGTTGTATCCGTCAAATCAGCCACCTCGTCCAGTGCAGTGAAGAAAGGCACCGTATCAAAAGCTGTGGTTGTTCGAACGAAGAAGGAGATCCGACGAAAGGATGGATCATACATCAGATTCGATGACAATGCGGCAGTACTGCTTAGTGCCAACAACGAACCACGCGGTACCCGAATCTTCGGACCGGTCGCTCGTGAGTTGAGGGAGAAGCAGTTCATGAAAATCGTTTCACTAGCCCCTGAAGTTCTCTAGAGATGGCAACACCTAAGATACATATAAAGAAAGGCGACACTGTAAAGGTGATCGCTGGCAATGACAAGGGTAAGACCGGGAAGGTACTGGAAGTGCACCGTCAGAAGTATCGCGCGGTTGTCCAGGGAGTAGGAATGGTTACCAAGCATGTGAAGCCTTCTGCTACGAACCCGCAGGGAGGAATTGAAAATACGGAAGCTGCTGTCCACATCAGCAACCTGATGGTGGTAGACCCTTCTTCAGGTGATGCCACACGCATCGGCCGAAAGGCCAATGATGATGGCAAGCTGCAGCGTTATTCGAAGAAATCAGGAGAATTTATATAAGCCATGGCAAATCCTAGATTGAAAGACAAGTACCTGCAAGAGATAGTACCCGCTTTGAAAGAGAAGTTTCAATACAAGTCGGTCATGCAGGTGCCGAAGATCAGCAAGATAGCGATCAACAAAGGTATTGGAGCTGCAGTGGCGGATAAGAAGTTGATCGATGTGGGAGTTGATGAATTGACGCTCATTACTGGTCAGAAGGCGGTACAGACCAAAGCAAAGAAGTCTGTGTCCAACTTCAAACTTCGTGAAGGAATGCCTATCGGAGCAAGAGTGACGTTGAGAGGAGATAGGATGTACGAATTCCTGGATCGACTGATGACAGTGGCACTACCTCGGGTACGTGACTTCCGCGGCATCAAGGAGAAAGGTTTCGATGGTCGTGGCAACTACACCTTGGGTGTGGAAGAGCAGATCATCTTCCCAGAGATCAGTATCGACAAGGTCAACAAGATCTCCGGAATGGATATC
>CBDDGS010000057.1:0-14107 GCA_965227935.1 Cyclobacteriaceae bacterium
CCTTCATCTTCTCTGTGGCTCGACGTCGTCTGATGTCTTCCCGTTCCTGCCAGGTCGACACGGTATGGATCTCGCGGGATGAAGTGAACTCCGCATAGCATTCGCTGCATATGTTGAGTCTTGCATCTATCCAATGGACGCATTCCGGACACAGTTGTCGCTCGTAGTCCAACGGCAGATGCACCGTGATGTAGCCGTGAAGAGCCTTCCATGCTTCACCTTTGAATTCCGACTTCCGCTTGAACTCTGGGAAGTGCTGAACCAAAGAATCCACGCGACCAACTACCAAGTCGCTATCTTCGAACTTCACGGCTTCATAGGCCCTGGTGGCCAAATCTCCCCATCGAGGGTCACGGGGAAGTCGTACCCGTCCCTCCATGACTCCAGTGACGACCCTACCAGAGCATCTTCGGTCCTCCTTGCTGATCAAGATCTTACTCCATTCCATCGTTCTCCGCTCTTCATTCCATAGTCCATACCATGCGGTGTCGATGGCCGAGAAAGGGATGGTCTGGTTCGTCACGAAGTGTCCATCTAAGTCAACCCTACCGTCATATGCTCCACGGAGCACGTTGGACCGCATCACCAACATCAATAGTCCATTCATGACGTCGCTGCCGAGGTTGATGACCCTGCTGAAGTCCCATTTGACGGTGGACTGGCCCCTAAGCTCTCCGAAAGGAGGGAACGCACTGAAGAATGTGCAACTCCTGTTCCTCCTTCTCCCCCCAGGAATGATACCGCTGTCAGCGATCCCTTTCAGTGACTTCATCGTTGTCATATGGAATGCTAAAGGGATCCTCTCCGAAAGCGTCTGGGAGATCGGGATGCTGATCTTGCTCATGTCGATGATGGCGCCTTCGTTCTCGCTCCGGGTCTCCGACCAAGCTGATGTGGCTCGAATCCTGTCGAAGGCTATCATTCCATCATAGGAGAACAAGTCCTCCTGGTCGACATGCTTTATCACCCCAGTCGATCGAAGGTATTCCACAAACCTCAAGACTTCCGGATCACCTCCCTGGTATAGGCGAGGCGAAACCTTCACTGCCATGATGTGGAATCTCGACTTCGACTGCACCTTCATCGTTTGCAAAATGCAACAACAAAGGGTATGAATACGGATCCTCTCGATGTGCTTGATCTGATCAGGATCGCGTTCACGGGCATACCGGTTCCCATCCTCCCACAGCCGGTCCTTGGAAAGGACATCCAGCCACGACACCCACATACCATCGTCACGGCGACTCCCTGTAGAATCGGCTGTCGGACTTCCTGCAGTGTGTCTAAGGAACTTAGACAGGTTCCGGCTCACGCTCTCCACCCTGCTCCTATGATCTCCATCAGTGCCACTGCTGGGGCTCCTCGTGTGTCCACTCATGAGTCTGGCAGGTGGGAGGTCATATCCTGCTTCCGCTGCTCTTTCCGGTGGTGGGCTTGAATAGCTCCAGGTGATAGAGACCATTCGTGAGACCAAACCTCGGGACGAGCGGACCCTCGAACCTGTTGAATCTTGGGTCGTTGGTTTTCGCGAATGCGTCAATCTCCTCCTTCAGCTCGATCGAGTTTCGCTGATAGGCACCTGGCGATATCTCATAGTCGTCCTCCACCAACTTCTGAAGCAACCACTTGTACGCGAATTTCCTGTCATAAAGTGCTGCGTACTCTCTGCCACTGCCGTCCGTGAGCATCTCGGGTCTTCGAACGTCCACTTCAATCTCGGACAACCGGATGGTATTGGTCTCCATGACATACCTTTCCATCATGGCTGTCTCATCGGACAAAGTTTCCCTTTGATACTCCATTTCGGGGTCGGCTGAAGCTCTTCCTTCGCTCCTGCGATGCCTCTTGGGTGGTGCTTCGCCATCTGAACCCCTCGCGCCCCGGCTATCGTCCTCGACGTAGTTCTTCTCCCCGATGACACGCTTGAGGTTGTTCACCATTTCCCTGACGCTCACTCCCACCGTGCAATCGAGAACGGAGTGGTCAGGTGATCCACAGCGATGACACGGGATGGCCAAGCTAAGCTTCATCAACACCTCCTCGAAGGACTCCACGGATTCCTTCCGCGCTGCATCTAGTCCCTCTCCTCGCTTGACACTTTCGCCATCTCCTATGTTCTCCTCATCGCCCCCGTAGTCCGGTGCCTCTTCCTCATCCACACCAACCTCGGTGACCTCGCTGTCGCTCTCGACGTTCACATGCGCACGAACCGGGTTGATCTCATCGTAGATGTTCTCGGAAGCTCCCCTGATGCATGGGTTCATCACCGGCCTCTCAAGAGCCTCGAGGGTTCTGGCTGCCTGATCCAAGTCTTCCTGGCGAATGGTTCCTGAGGTCTTCCCCTTGCTGTTCTCGAAGCCTGATCGGACGTGGTCCGCAGCCAGAGAGCAAAGAATGGCCTCCTCGATCCCCATTCTTACGTTGTTCAACGGAAGGATAGGCTTGATGCAGGGGATGTGAACGAACGCTGAAAGCACCTCGAACACTCCTAATGCCGCCTCAACGAGATCTCCGCACGCCTCAGCTGATGGGCTCGTGGACCCTGTGTAGAGGCGTACCGACTCCCTCCCGATGGCGTTCTGCAACCAGTTCGCATATGCCACATTCCCGGCGTCATAGTTCAACCGATACCTCCATGTAGAAACCTCCGCCTCAACGGACGTGTACTCCTGCATGTCCACGTAGTACCGCTTGATGTTCCCCCCCGCGATCTCCTTCAAGGCGTCCCGCTGGGGTACTCGGATTGCACCGAAATGCGACAACATCTTTCTGATCCCCCTCGTGGATCCAATGGCACTCCAAATGACCCTGAGGACGGGCAAGATGTCCGTCTTCGCCTGAGTCGGCAATGCTTTCACAAAGTCACTCTGACGTGGGTTGGTCAAGTTGAAGATGTTCACGATGATCCCAAACGCTGTCTCATACTGCCTCTTCGCGGCTAGGGCTGCCGTAGGCGACCACCCCCCATCTCCAGCAAGTGATGAGACCTTCTCGAATTCATCGATCCCTCGGCACCTGACACACGTATCGGACATCGGGTTGACCTTCGTAAAAGCATCATCCCGGCCCAAAAGATCGCGGCACCTGGGACACACTGCCTTAGAGTGTTCCCTTTGCTTTGGGTTCAAGAATCCATATGTCTGAGGATCGTGCTTCTGCCACTTAGGGAGCGTGGAAATGCTGGCTCTTCCATATGCTGCAGGGTTGTCCATCGTCTCAAGCCAGTCAATGTCGGCGTCGTCCACGTCGTCCATGGTGACCTCGACCTCTCCATCACTCCTCTTTAACAACTCGTCAATCTTGGCACCATCGATCTGTTTCTTCGTCATCGCATCATTGAACACCTCTCGGAGCGATTGCATATCTGCTGGATGGTAGTACAGGCAGTGGACCATCTTCTCCCTGAGGAGATACTTCTCCATCACGGCAAAGGGCTGCAATCCTGCACCGCTTCCCTTGAATGCTCCAGAATAGCATTTCTTGTAGAATTGTGACCATTCTGCTGATGCGTAGATCTCCTGCCAGAATTGCTTGTCGGGGGACACGATGCACCCGATGCTCCTGAACCTGCTCTTCAACTGCATCACCCATCCCGGACTAATCTCGTATGGGTTAGTCACCCGGTCTCCCAGATTTAGAAACTCCCAGGTGTCAAGGTTCAGCCTCACCATTGTGGGACATCCCATTTCCTCCGAATGTATCTTCGACAGGATCTCGATGGCTTTGGTTGTTAGATAAGGATTCAGGCTTCCCATCTCCTGCTTCGTGTAGTTTGAGGATTGGAAGGTAGTCTCAACGGCAAATGAGCCAGAGAGCCAAAGGTGCAACGAACAGGCTCTATCGGACCCTCCGTGCTGTCGTATGGTCTCCCGTGCCTCATTAAGAGCCTCTACCAGCCTGTCTCCCGGACTATTCTTGTGCATCTCGCCCTGGGGGATCACGATGACGTCGGTATACCTCCATCCGGCAATATTCGTGAGGAAATAGCTTAGATCATACCGTGTTGCACCAATCCGTGATGACCAACGCTAATCCAGGTCCGTCACGATGATCGTCGCTCCCCCGACCCTTGCGAGTGATGCTGCGTTGTCGAGCACAGTGTTCGGGTCCGTCTCTGAAAGAGCACTGACCTGAATACAGTCTGGAACCGACAACTTCTTGAGGACATTTATCATATCTTTCCTATCGAGACGTCCCACTGAAGTGTCATCCTTCCAATAGGCGTCAGGGTCCATGGCGACCAGCAATTCGGCCCCCGAAGGAATGAATTGATAAATGCTGGAGAGGGTAGATGTCGTCCGGATGCCTTCATAAGCCTTCACCACGAGCTCGTCATTCTTGAAGACATCCTCCAGGGAACGATCCACTGATCTCCTAGATCTACCTCCTTGCCATTGTTGCATGAAATATAGCATGCGCCTCGCATAGATCGCGAATGGCGATACCGTCCTGTCGATCGTCATCGGACCTTCAAGGTGCCATTTCACGGGGTAGCCCTGGTAAGCGTCGTATTCCACCGATATCAGGTCTGGCCCCTTATGCCTCATCTCATGCACTTGCGTCGTAGCATCTGTGGCTGTGCCCATGAACCATCTCTCCCTCGGTTTCGGCTGAGGTCGTTTGGGCATCGGCTTGGGTTCAGGGGCCGTTGGCGTTGGTCTTGCCTTCGGCTCTGGGGTATTCTCCGCGCTACCCCATCTCCTGCCACCGGATGATGCACGAAGGTCTGAGTACCACTTCGGGACGTTGTTGATACCCATCTGCTCAAAACCAAGCAGAACGGGAACATCCCCCGCGCTCTTGTAGATAGGAATCTCCCTCATAGTGAACTCCTTCTTATCCTTCTCCTCCGACGCATTCAGTGATTTCTTGTACCGGGTGTAAGAGTCGGTGAGGATACCTCGGAAAGCCTTGAGCCCCTCTCCACTGGGATCGGACTCCCGTGGGCCATACATGGACTGGAAGATGTCCGTCTCGAAGATGGTGTACTTCTCCACCGTCTCGATGAAGGCCCGGCAAGCTGCTCTCCGACGTTCCGTAGGTGGGTTGAATGCCTCGGCGATCACTGAATCGAAATACCTTGCGCCATGGATACAAATTTGAAGAACCTCCAGAGCATTCCTGATACCTGAAAGATCAACAGGAAGTTCATAGTCATTGTTCCCAAGCATGTTGAGGAAGTCGAACTGGTCAACGTTGGCCTTCCCCTTCCATGTTCCAGCGCTAGTGCAGTATGAAGTCCCGATTAGAAACTCCCTCAAAGCTGCCGTTCCCTGATTGACGATGTCCTTCACGTTACGCCAATCGATAGATGACTCTCTGCGAGACATGTTGTGATAGGTCCGCATGCAAAAGTGGTACTCTGCATTGCGGAGCTTTCCTACCGCTGTGTTGGCAACATTCAAGGATTGCCCACTTCGCAGTCTTGAAATGACCTGCTTGGTGGTCAACTCTTCCGGAGGAACTCCATGATGCTCTGCCGCTGAAAGCGCGCCTTCCCATAGGTCCTTAAGCTTCTCCACAACATTGGCGTCCATGACGTACTTGGTGACGGGTGTCTCAGAGATCCCCTCCGCACGCTTCTTGTCAATGTCCGCCTTAGCATTTGCGAAGAATGCAGCGACTCCCCTATTGCACTTCTGCACGATGGACCTCAGAGGTTCAACCTCTTCCTCTTCGGTCATGAACGGGCTCAACATCTCCAGCATTGCTAGTAGGTCCCACCTTGAAAGATTGTTACTTTGCGTTTGGGCCCATCTAGCAGCGACCAAGATAGCCGCCGGTAAACCACGACTGCCCCACTCGGCCATCCAGACTAAGTCCATGTATGGATCTGTGCAGACAATCCGCTTCGGTAACCGGTCGACGGCATTGGTGGTCTCCTGGATGATCTTGCTCACCGCGGGGTACACTGCCGCTAACTTCCCTTTCCATGGCAGGAAAATCCCGCCTCCGATCACTGTGCCTACGCTCATGGATACCTGAAAGGCCGTCCACTCGCGCTTGACAGTGAGAGTCTTTCGGTTCGCCTCCGCGAAGCGGGGCTCACCAGGCGCTATGAGCTCTTCGGTTCCGTAGGAACCGGTGCACCTGACATGGCACGAATGAATTTGAGCCGCAGCGAGTGCATGGTGGATTGAAAGGTCATCAGTCTCAAGATCACTCTCTTCATCAAGCCAATGTCCTACCCTAACGCAACAAGCTGCATTCGTGCTCTTCTTACTCCTAACACCAATGCTTTCACGAAGGCTACCTACCCCACGATCATGCGAGGCGAACGAGTCGACAATCAGCTTCACTATTAACGGGGTGTAAAGCTGTGTGCTCTTCGTCTCCGATCCGGCACATGGTGTGTGGTCGTGCGATCCATCGCACTTCCGACTGAGGCCATTACCTATCCTCGTGTTCCAGGACAGCATCTTCCATGGTTTCTTGATTGGCTTCCCATTCTTCCCAGCAAGACCGAACATGCATCCGTCGAGTTCGTGCACCTGGCATCTTCCATCACCTACAATTGCGATGATCCTTTCGTCTTTCCAGTAGTCACAATGCCTTGGCAGCTCAAAGATGAGCGGAGAACCTCTTTCGATGCAAATGCGGTACGCCTCATGAAACTGATCCCATAATCTCCAATAAGTCTCTTGCTTGAGTGATAACATGGCATCAATGGCTTTGCTCATGCTTGAGTTGAGGCGTGACCATGGCGATCCTGCTGTACACGGCCCTGCAAACATGCATGCGTCTCTCGATGATCTTAGTGCAGCTTTCCATTTGGCGATTCCGTAAGGTGACAGAAGATCGTCATCCGCAGTTATGAGAACAGGAGTGTGTTTGCAATGCTCTTGTCGACTCATGTATCTCTCGAAGCGGTTGTCGTCTTCAGCACACATTAGTATGAAAGCGTCATCATGTGTCCCTAGCTCATGGAGATCTACTTCTATCTTCATGTCTTCCCTTTCGATATCCGTATCGCCATTTGAGAGACGGAGGCGAAAGGAGCTCTTGCCTCCATTCTTCCTGTGCAAGGTGACACATACTTGTGCGAACCCTTCTGGCGCTTGGCTCGTCCCCCGTTGGATGGGGTTGAGCGGCGGTTGTACTACTTGAGATCCGTGCTTCCCACTCTTGGTGTTGAACACCCTGTACTCATCTTTCACTAGATAAGACACACGGATTGCTGCTTTCGAAGGGATGAATAGATCACTCAGAGGGATCGTCGACAGTCCCTGTGCATCCGAGCATATCGCAACGCATGCGTTGTGATGTCCGGCTGCCTCACTCTGTTTGGCAGATTGCGTCGGCACATAGAAGATGGTCTTACCGATCCACCTCTCTCTCCTCTTGTCTAAGTTGTTGCCTCGACGCTTCCATTCATCACGCACCTCTATTCTCTCTCCCTTCTTCCCTAGGCTCTGCATGATCGTCACTCTCTTGTCGAGAAACAAGAATGGATTGATGGGGGTGCTGTCTGCCTCGGACGGTACGAATTTCCTGCTTCTTGGGAACTTGTGGTGCCTGATCACCTTTGTGATCGTAGATCCTTCCTCGACCGTCCATGTGTCATGGCAGAGAGCATCTCTGTTCTCGCTTTTTGTGACGGCGAAATCCCATATGATCCCGTTGTTCACGAT
Source organism: Cyclobacteriaceae bacterium (assembly GCA_965227935.1). Taxonomy (GTDB): domain Bacteria; phylum Bacteroidota; class Bacteroidia; order Cytophagales; family Cyclobacteriaceae; genus JAWPMT01. Next base: position 7,632 of record CBDDGS010000057.1, read on the forward strand.
CTTCGTAGAAGCGTCGTGTGCTGGGAATAATGATCCGACCTGCCCCCCTCCCCCCCCATGCACCAGGCGTGTCAGGGTCTGGAGCACCACACGGGCGCTCGGATCCAGGCTGTGAAGTGGCACAGGGGTATGGGCGTTGCGCTGATGGAGCAGCGGCCGCAGCGAGAAGAGGAGCTTAGGCTCGGAGGGTGACACGGGGTCACGTTGGTTATGCTGCCAGGACTCCTGAACGGAGGTCATGGCGGATTGCACCGGGTGGAACTGGAAAACAGCTCGCTCGATCCATCGTCCTATGACATCACCTTCAAGAAGTGGATCGACCCGGGTCTCTACCTTACGCCACACCTTGTTCTCGAGAAACCAAGTGGTTCTCAACCATCGCTCGCCCGGAAGCCCACTGGGCGGCCGCAGGCGATAGCGACTCGGACACTTGCACATGACGTAGGGGTCGGTCCCAGGGAGGACCTGGAGACCCTCACGACTGCTGAGTCCCGGCTGATAGATTTCTGGTGGCACAATGGGCACGTCAGTGTATGGGAAAGTGGGGATCTGAGTCCCTCGTTTCTGGAACATCTGAGTCTTATCGGCTCCGGCCCTCGTGGTTTGGTGAAGTTCTAAGACCTCACGACTAGAAAGCTCCTCGGGGGGCATGATGTTGATCAACTGGCAAGCATGTCGCCATTGGTGTGCACCCGAGAAGTCTTTCGTGTGGATATCCGCAGCCATTCGAGCGGTGATCTCATACGCAAGACCGATGTGATCGAGCTGAAACATCTGATGCATCCATACAATCGATATCCCATGAGAACGCTCGAGATGGCGCATTGTCGGGTTCCGACCAGTGCGCATGACACCGATCATTCCCTGATTGTCATCATGGAAGGTGACTTTGCGACCCTGACCGAGAACGGTATCCCAAACTCGAAGAGATGGGATCCCGAGATTGCGAAGAGCATAGTCTGCCGCAACGATCTCTGCCTCAGGCGTGGAGTGTGAAACACATCCCTGCCGTTTGCTCCCCCCGGAGATGGGAAATCTCGTATGCGGTCCCTGCACATGCAGGTGCGCACCGGAAGTAGAACGTAAAGTCTGTCCACATCCCGCGAAGTCGGCGTCGGCGAAGAGACCTATCTCGAGCTTTGCCGCTCCATCACCGACCCATCCAATCATCTGATGGCCAGTAGTTCCATTAACGTAGCACATCAGGTGATGAAGTCGCGCATCATCCCTGTCCGACCATTTCGAGACGTTGCGGGCAAGGGAATTGATGGCCCTCAAGAGGTCGAACCTGGCAATCCGTGCGGCGTACAAGAGCTTCATCAAGATGCTTGCTGCATGGGGTGCCAGCTTGCCTCTCGGCATATCTTTCTCTTCGGATTGCTTCTTCCCTTTAGATGCTGGATCGGGGGCGCCACCGGATCCAGGGGAAAGCTTGCGCTTATCCGCCTCCTTCGGGTCGAAGTCACACGAGCACCATGGGCATTGAATGGAATGGCCATCACTAGCCGGAGCCCTCGCGGGGTGCTCACGGGTGATCTCCGGCAACATAGGAGTCGCCACACGCCGCAAGGTCTTCTCTCCAATAATGCCTAGGTACTTCTCGACAGTCATCTTCAACAGATCAGACATGTCGTAACTCACAGTCTTCACCTTGGTTCCGTCGTGAAGTGAGGCTTCACCTTTCTTTGTCATACACCCAAGGTACAGCCCGAGCTCTGTTTCCGGCTCAATGCGGAGCTTGGATCTGAGCATGTCCCATCCCTTCTTGAGGTTCTGGGTTGGCCCGGCCATTTTGAGATCATCAACGTAAATCACCAAGAGCAACTGAAGCTTCTTGTGATAGTACATCCCTGGCCATTCGGGACCCACGGGATCGAACTCGAGTCCCTTCACCTCGGTGTCGCAATGCTTCTCCCACATGGTACCCGAATCGGGATGACCATATAGCGCTTTGCGCAAACGACACATGGGTCTCCGCAATCCCAATTCTTTATCCGCTTGAGGACATCATCCGGCCATGCATCTTCGGGTAACTCGACCCAACAAGCCATTCCTGTAAGGAGTGCTTGGATGTACGCTTGAATTGCGTCAGCCATTTGCACGGAATTACCAGGCAGGCAACCGAAAAAGTCTGCCCAACGTGCTGCTTCAAACGTTGCCGGAGAGTTTCCGAGATCCTGGAAGAGTGCTGCTTCAAAGTTCTGGTTCTTCACTTGGTTTCCAAGCAACACACCTCGTCCCTTGAACTTTCTCCTAGGGTCGTCCTTGGGGAGCTGATGGTTCTTCTCGACACATATCCCGTGTACTCGTGCGAGCTGGACCTCCTCGTTCTTGGCCCGATACTCACGTACAATCTCATCATACTCCACAACCCTTGAGAAATCGAACACATCCTGATCCCACAACCCTTTCCATTCCTTCTTCATGGATGCGAGGGCCTCCGGGGAGGACAACATCCCGCTCCGACTGACCGGTCTGGAAACCATGGCATTGTAGAACTGCGTAATGATCGCCTTCTGTCTTGGGACGTCGTTATCAACGATCCAGGGCATCCGTGGGTAATTCATTGGCTCCTCTTTCTTGGATTCATCACTGGGCTTGAACTCATAGACACATTCAGAGACGATGTCGTTCACGACACTGGCCGCAGCGGTCTGGGTCACAGCAGTCACCTTTCCATCCTTGAAGTCAATGTTGTTGCCGTCGATCCATTCCGCCTTGGGCATCTCGGTCCCCCCACTCTCGATGTCCCCCCATTCATCCCACGATGTGAGGAACTCTTCATCGCTCGGAACGGCGGTGGACACGGATGACATGGGAGTATCATCGTCACTGTCGTATCTGCTCAGAGGCCCACGATCGAGGAGAGGAATGGATAGTGCAGCGCTCTTCTTCTCTTTGCCGCTCCCGGAAGCTTTTCCATCCTCCCCGGGATCTCCCTTGTCCTTCTTCCTCTTCTTCTCCTTCTTCTTCTCCGACTTGTCCTTCTTGGCCTTCTTCTTCTCCGCCTTTCTCTTTTCTCGCTCGTCGGCAGCCCTCTCGGCCTTGGCTGCCTCCTCATCGAGGTGGCCATACTTGCTCTCCTCTTTCTTCTTGGCGGTCTTCTCGATGCCTTCAACGACCTTCTTCTTCACTGCTTCCTTGAAGTGCTCGGACTTGTCGGATAACTTCTTCATTCTCTCCTTGTCCTTCACGGACGTCCGCTGCCACTCCTCGGGCGTGAAAAGCTCCGATAGCCTTGACGATCCGGACATGATCTTTCTGCCATCGGGGCCGACACGATACCTTCTCCCGTCTGAACCAATCTTCACTCTTTCACCGTCATCGTTCAGATAGATCCGTCCATCTCCGGGCTTCCCGGCCGATGAATGCTCGATACCAACATCTGGCAGTTTGATGAACTCGACGACGGTCTCTTTCTTCTTCCCGGCTTTGGATCCGCCATCTCCACCTCCATGATCATCATCACTCCCATTCTCGTCATCTTCATCATCGTCATCGCCGATGAAGAAACTCTCCGGGACGTCACTTTTCCCTTCCCTCCTTCGTACCTCACTCAGCCCCTCGAGAGTCGTGTTAAGCTTCTCATATTTCTCTTTCAAGGGGAACTCGATCCCTCCGACGATCTCGATCTTCTCTGTGACATGGGGCGTGAGGAGCTTCATGATAGGACGGTCTGCGTCATAGCTAGGTTTTGCTCCACAAAATCCTCAAGTGCCCACACAAGGTGCTTGTTGGACCATCCGAGGCCGGTGGTAACTTCATAACCAGCGAAGATGCCAGGAATGGCGTCTGGATCCATCTTGTGATCCTGTTCGATGCTTCGCGCTCCGCTTGGCTTGAAGAATACCTTGGCTCCGAAAGGGATAAGTTGTCCCTTGAACTCCTCATCGTGCATCTTCATCCATGCACTGCCGTCCTCCGTCGTGTGTTCACAGTTCAACAGGTGGCACACGCAGTCCAGAGCGTACTTCCAGAAACATGGTGGTGCCCCCGCGTGAAGCAGGCATGTTGACACCGTCGTGATGAGGAACTGATTGTTGCGCTCTGCATATGAGTTGTTCTGGGCTCGTCCCGGTAGTGATGAGTCATGGCTGATCTTCAATTCTTTGGCTGCCTTGACGAATGCTGGCGCGTCATCAGAGTAGAGCTGCAATACTTTGCGCCTCCCAATGAAGTGCTTCAGGGACCTGATGACCTGATCGGTCTCTCCGGTGCGCGAGCTATAGCCGGCGATCATTCCAGTGAACCTATCTCTCACGACCAGCACCTTGTAGTCCAACACAGGCACTAGATCGAGACTTGACTTGTCGAGATCAAGGTAGTCAAAGGAAATCAGGTCTCCAAATCTCCTCAATGGTCGGTTAAAGGCACCTCTTCGAGTCTTTCGATGCTTCATCTTCGCCCTCACACATGTTTCGCAATAGGGGTTCTTGTATCTATGCGTGAGGATATGCACTAACGAGTTGGCCTCGGCTTTGAGGGATCCTGGTCTTGCAAGACGCGGGACCCCATCGACAACGTCGATCTCGAGCTCTCCATTGTCGGATTCCGCACTGACCTTCTCGATGGCCTCCCACTCCTCTTCGGATGCTGGCTCATACCGCCCAATGGGTGGATCGTGGTCGCCGCCGTCGGCTGGCGCATCGGCGGGTGGAGGAAGTGGAGGCTCCCCGTCGGCTTCTGCTTCGCCTGGGACTGCCCAGGAGAATCGTAGGTCGGAAAGACCCTGCGAATCTTCAGTTAACTTAATGCTGGGCAGAGCCGACCCGCCATCCTTCCCATCATCTCCGGTGATCTTCTTGTCCTCAATGATTCCCTCGTCGATCATCTTCCGGATCTGGTTGATGATGGTACTCTCGCAGCTAGAGAACTTCTCATGCCGTCCCTTGGGATCGTTCAGCTTGATATACGGGATATTATCCCTCACTGTCAGCGGTGTGCACTCTCCGTTGTCGTCCATCATGTAAGGGTCACGACCAGACAACCATATGAAGGAATAACCTTGCTCCATGCACTTCTTCCCGACTGACAGCACGGCTGGTGTCTCCTCCAGCACATATGCTTTACTGTCCCGATTCAGCTCCTTAGGCCTGAAGTTCATGACCTCTTGAGTCTGCGTCACTCCGTTGGCCGTCATAAAAGACATGCCACCTTCATCGTCGTGACTGATGACTCCGGACATGGCCTCAACCTTCTGCCTCGATATCAGGTCATGACCGCATCCCGTGTCCAGGATGAACCGAACTGGCTGCCCGACGTACTCGGGAGCTGGCATACACAACGTCTTCTGTCCGTGCTTCGGTGTCATCTGGTTGCCGTCCCTCTCGATGTACGAGAGGTCCTCCGGGTTGACGATCCCTACCAGCCATTCACCATCGTGAATCCTCACTTCGATGTTGGGAACCGTCATGTCTCCCCGGGCGATCTGTGCAATGACCTTTCCGCGACCAATAGCCATTCGGGTCTCAATGTCTCGCCTGGCCCTGCCTCTCTGTGAGAGTATCTTCTTCTCAATGTCAATGGGCCGTTGACCCTTCCCCCGTGGTTGAGTCTGAGACTTAGGAGCGCTGTCGCTCAGGACGTGTTGAGACTTGAACTGGATAGTCTCGACGTTGTTGGAGAACCTCACCTTCCTCATCCTCTTCAGGACCTTCTTGTTGGTGCGAGGTCTCGATGTGGTCTCCGCTTCAGAGTCGCTCTCGCCGACTGACCCCGCCGTAATGGCGGGAGTCGCCTTCTTGGGCTTGGCCTTCTCCTTAGCAGCTGGTGCAGCGGGGTCGTGGTGAAGAAACTTACACTTGTCCCCGAACTTGCACTTGCCATCTCTCTTCCATGCATGGCATACTCTGTCGGTGCTTGGAGATCGACCACTTCCCTTTCCATCACGACTCTGAGATCTGCTCTTCGGTCGGTGCTTCTCTTGATGACTGAACTCGCAGTCCTTGCCCTTCTTGCATCCTCCATTCCAGTGGAACCGACAACCGATCTTTGCTTTGTCTGCGGGCGTGAGCGATCGTCTCTTGCCCTCACCCTTCGTCGGTCTCTTGCCCACCGGCGTCGATGACCGTCCTCTTTTGGGCTTCCCTTTTCCCTTCCCACCTTTTCCATGGTCCTTAGGATTTGGCGTTGGAAGAACCGCCGCGGCCTCGACCTGGACTTGGATCACGTGAGGCTGCGGGTTGGGGATGTCCTTGGTCTTCGGGACGGAAGGAACGCCCGGGGCCTTCGTCTTCCTACCACCAGCCTTCTCTCCGGTTGATGCCTCGGTCAACGCTGGTGTAGCGTTTCGTGCAAGAACATGCAAGGACTTCTCACGCTCTCTCCTGTTTGCCTCCTCTCGTTCCCTCCTGATGTGCTTGTTGATGATATCCTTCAGCGCCTGGTAACTTCTGGCAGGATCGGAACGGGCAAGGTTGTCGAAAGCATGAATATCAAGTTCCATGAGCTTGGATCCTTTCACCTTGTCGTGTAAC